>NZ_JAGIAG010000009.1 GCF_017744955.1 Dokdonella sp. | reverse complement strand
CTCCCAAAGAGTAACGGAGGAGCTCGAAGGTACGCTCAGCGCGGTCGGACATCGCGCACTGTGTGCAAAGGCATAAGCGTGCTTGACTGCAAGATCGACGGATCAAGCAGGTACGAAAGTAGGACTTAGTGATCCGGTGGTTCTGTATGGAAGGGCCATCGCTCAACGGATAAAAGGTACTCCGGGGATAACAGGCTGATACTGCCCAAGAGTTCATATCGACGGCAGTGTTTGGCACCTCGATGTCGGCTCATCACATCCTGGGGCTGTAGCCGGTCCCAAGGGTATGGCTGTTCGCCATTTAAAGTGGTACGCGAGCTGGGTTCAGAACGTCGTGAGACAGTTCGGTCCCTATCTGTCGTGGGCGTTGGAGATTTGAGAGGGGCTGCTCCTAGTACGAGAGGACCGGAGTGGACGATCCCCTGGTGTTCCGGTTGTCACGCCAGTGGCACTGCCGGGTAGCTACGATCGGAAGCGATAACCGCTGAAAGCATCTAAGCGGGAAGCGCGCCTCAAGATGAGATCTCCCGGGGCACAAGCCCCCTAAAGGCACCATGAAGACTACGTGGTTGATAGGTCAGGTGTGTATCGCAGTAATGCCGAGCTAACTGATACTAATGAGCCGTGCGGCTTGACCATATAACTCCAAGACGCTTCGTCGCCTCAACGAGAGGTCTGACGACAGCAAAACGCAACGTTACGTCCCAAGTCCCCATGTTGAGTCCGCGCAGAATGCGCGACTCACACCAGTTCCCTGGTGAAATTAGCACTGTGGTCCCACCCGATCCCATCTCGAACTCGGAAGTGAAACGCAGTAGCGCCGATGGTAGTGTGGCTTAAGCCATGCAAGAGTAGGTCATCGCCAGGGGCTTCATCAGAACGCCCTCCCAGTCGGGAGGGCGTTCGCTTTTGCGGTTTTCAGCAACGGCGACACCGCCCTCTCCGAACGATGACGATCCCCGCCACGACCTGCTACGTCTACAAGAGCCTGCGCAAAGCGGACACCTACGTGTATCTGCGCGCCCGCGACGACTTCGCGGCATTGCCGGCGGAGCTGGCGCAGGCGCTCGGCAAGCTGGTTTTCGTCCTGCAGCTCGAATTGACGTCGGAGCGCAAGCTCGCGCGCGAAGAGGCGTCGGTCGTGCTCGAGCATCTCGCCGAGCGCGGCTTTCACCTGCAGATGCCGCCAACCGATCCCCTGGAATAGCACTCGAAGGCGGAGCCGATCACCACACTGCTCCGATGAACATTTTCACGACGGCCTCGCTTTTAACCCCGCATTAGCCGCAGCCGCCACGCGCGCCGATATACTCGGTGCGACGCGGCATCCGCCGCGATGCTCCTTGAGGTGCGGATGCCCAAGCGCGCCGTCGACCGGATCCACACTGCGCTCGCGATCCTCGGTCATCTCATCCCCGCATGGTTGGTCTTCGGACTCGCTGCCGTCTTCGCCGACTCGCAGTCCTTGGTCCTGCTGCTGATCGCAAATGCGGTCGCCATGACGGGCATTTGCCGCGCGCTGGGCTTCGACATGGACGCGGGGTATCCGCGCAGCCTCGCGCGCCGCGGGCTCGCCTATTTCATTCTGTTGACCGTCTATACGGCCTTCGTTGCCGTCCTGCTCGCCGCGCCTGCGCTGTGGCTGTCGCGCGACGGCTCCTTGCCGGCAGCACTGGTACTGTCGGCGACGCTGTTCGTAGCCGTGTTTTCACTCTGGCGCGTTTGGCCGACGTTCGCACTGCCGTTCGTCTGGGACGACGCCTATCCGCACGACGACGACCGCGGCTCGTGGCTGTCGACCGCCTTGCGCCGCTCGCTCGCATTCGCTCGGCATCTCACGCGTGAGCACGAGCTCTTCGTCGGATACGGCTTTCCGGCGGGATTGGCACTGTTGCTGCTCGCCGCCGGAGCCTTGTCGTTGGCCGGTCTCGGTAATTTCATCGCGGGCGAGGTGCGTGTCGTCGGCTTCGCGGTCTACGCCGTCGTTGTCGCGCCGCTCGCGCACATCGTGCTGGTGAACCGTACGCTGCGCGCGCTGCTTGCGGACGCGCGCGTGGCGCGGCGGCGCGAAACGTCTCCTTCCGTGCCGGCGGCCGCCGAGGACGCTTCCGATGCCGCGCTGTTACCGCCTGGCATCAGTCGCGCGGAACTGGACGCGACCCTGCTCTGCGCCGCGCACTCTTCGCAGGTCGATCTGGCAATGGCCGCGCTCGAACGCGGCGCCGACCCGAACGCCGTACCGGGCGTCGATCTGCGCGACCAGCGCAGCGCGCTGATGGTCGCGGCGACCCTGCCGGATCTCCGTCTGCTGCGTACGCTGATCGCCAAGGGCGTCGACGTCAATCGCGCCCAGGGCGGCATCACGCCGCTGCTCGCGGTCACGCGCGACAGCTACCAGGGTCGCCCCGACGCAGTCATGACCCTGCTTGCCAACGGCGCCGACGCACGCATGGCTGACGCGGCCGGCAATACACCGCTGCATCACGCCGCACGCTGCGCCGAACCGGGTATCGCGGCCCTGCTGCTCGACGCAGCAGCCGACGTCGACGCCGTCAACGCGGAAGGCACCACGGCGCTCGCGATCGCCTGCGGCAATGCGAACTGGAAAGTCGCGGCGTTCCTGCTCGAGCGCGGCGCCAAGCCGGATGTCGAACGGGCGCAGCCGGCCCTGCTGCTGGCCGCCGGCATCGCCGAGGATGATCCTGCCGGCGTCAAGCTGCTGTTGAAACAACGTGCGAATCCCGACGCGCGCGGCGCCTTCGAACGGACGCCGCTGATGGCGGCCGCGCTGGCCGGCCATGCACGCATCGTCGAAGCGCTGCTCGCCGGGAATGCCAGCCCCGATTTGGCCGACCAGCGCGGCACGACCGCGCTGATGGAAGCCGCGCGATCCGGTACGGTCGCGGCGATCTACGCGCTCGGCAAACGCAAGGCGAATCCGGACGCCGTCGACGGCAGCGGCCGCTCGGCTCTGATCGTCGCCTGCCAGTCGCGCCACGCCAGTGAGGAAACCGTGCGCGCGCTGCTTTCGCTCGGCGCCGATCGCGCGCTCGCCGGCGCGGACGGCAAGCGCGCCCTCGATCATGCGGCAGCTGCCGGTCGCTGGCACGTGGTCGCGCTGCTGGACCCGGCCTACCCGTTGCCCAGCAGCCTCGGCGTCGGCGCACCGCCGGCGCACGGCGCCAGCGCCGACCATCTGCTCGATGCGTTGCGCTTCGGACACTGGAACGTCGCCGCCGAATTCACCGGCGTGCTGACCGAATGGCCGACGTCCGCGTTGGCCGATCTCTACTTCGATCTGGCCGATCCCGAACATGCCGACGCGCGCGCCTGGCTGCTGAATCGCGGCCTCGGCGGCGATGCGGCGACCGGCGAAGGGCGCCCGCTCGTCGACGCGCTGGTCGATGCGCTGCCCAACTCCGCCGCGGCGCTGGCGCAGTGGCTGCAGCACGGTGCGCCGACCGGCGGCGCCGGTCTCTTCGCGCGGGTGCTCGCGCAAGCGCCGCTCGGCGCGGAAGGCGAGGAGATGCGCGCGCTGGCCGCATCACTGATCGAACGTGGTGCCGACTGGTGCGGTCGCGCCGGTGGGCAGCGCAGCGCGCTGCATCTGGCGGCGGCGCAGGGCGATCTCGCGCTGACCGGGCGCCTGCTCGAACGCGGTGCCGACCCCAATGCGCGCGACGCCCAAGGACGTACACCGCTGCACGCCGTGTTGAAACTCGACGCCGAGCGCGCACTGCCGTTGCTGCAGCGCCTGCTGGTCGCCGGCGCCGATCCGGAAATCGCCACCGCGAACGGCGAAACACCGCTCGGTCTCGCGCTCGCGCGCGAAGAGCGCACGTTCGTGCGCTGGCTGAGCTGGACGCAATGGCGTCTGCCGGGAAGGCCGCTGCGCGCCGACGATTTGCCCGCGGCGGCGGCGATCGGCGACCTCGACGCGGTCGAACGCCTGCTGGCGCTCGGTCTTCCGCTCGAAGCCGAGGACGCGAAAGGCGCGACGGCGCTGATCCGCGCCGCCGGCAACGGCCACGCCGCTTTGGCCGTGCGTCTGCTCGAATCCGGCGCCGATCCCGCGCATGTTTCGCGTTCCGGCATGCATTGCCTCGCCGCCGCCGTCGCGGCGCAGCGCGAGTCGATCGTGCGTACCCTGCTCAGTCACGGCGTCGCGTCGGATACGCGCCTGGCCGGAGGCGGCACCGCGCTGATGATCGCCGCGGCGATCGGTCAACGCAGCATCGTCGAAGCCCTGCTAGAGGCCGGCGCGAACGCGAATGCGGCCGACGATCAAGGCGCGACGGCGCTGCACGCGGCCGCGCAGTACGCGTTCGACCACGGCGACACGGCCGCCGCGCACGCCTTGCTCGACCGCCTGCTGCGCGCCGGCGCGCAGCTCGACGCGCGCAACCACGCAGGTCAGGATGCGCTGCTGATCCTGCTCGGCTCGCGTTCGGCTCCCGGTTCGTCCTGCGACGCCGAACACCTGGCGCGCCTCACCGAATTGCTGTTGGGTTACGGCGCCAAGCTCGACACGCAGGACCAGCGCGGCGTCGGCGCCCTGCACGCCTGCGCGCTGCACGGCCTGCTCGGCTGCGCGCGCATGCTGAAAGTGCACGGCGCATCGCTCGATCTCGTCGACGGATTCGGGCGGACCGCCGCCGACGTCGCCAGCCTGCTCGGCTACACCGAAGTCGCCGCCGAACTCGGTGCCGCGCATCTGCCGTTGCCGAGCGCGCGCCAGACCCTGCGCCGTCCCGCGCGCACTCCGGATTGATCGGAGTGCCTGCGATCGGGTCGGCGGTTCGCCGAATCCCGGTCGCCGGTACGGCTTTCTATCCCTTCATCCGCCGGTACAGGAACCACGGCAGCATGCGCACGATCAGTGCGATCAGCTCGAATTTCTCCGGCAGATAGCGCAGCGAGGACTTGCCGCGCAGGCGTTTGACGACCGCTCTCGCGATCACCGCCGGCTCGGCCGGTGCCGTCGGCAGGCGCATGCCGTGGGTCAGATTGGTGGCGAGAAAGCCGAGCTGGTAGAGCTGCACGCGCAGCTCCTCCGGGCGATAGCGCTGGCGCAGGCTCTCGTAGAACGAGACCAGGCCGCGCTTCGCGCTGGCGTAGACGACGTTGCGCCCGCGCCCGCGCACCGCGGCGATGCTGCCGAACAGGACCACGCTGCCGCGCGACTCGAGCAGACGCGGCAGCAACGCATGCGCGATCGCCAGCGGCGCGTGCAGATTGATCGCCAGCAGCTGGCCGATCGCGGCGGGATCGAGCGAAAGCTCGTCGTCGTCGCGCGACATCCCGATCGGCAACAGCAGGGCGTCCGGTGCCGACAGGCCGTCGAGCGCCGCCAGGATGGCGGCGCCGGGATCGGGCTCGCGACCGAGGTCGAGCGCGAGTGTGCGCACCGCGACGTCGTGGCGCAGATTGAGGTCGGCGGCGAGCGCTTCGAGGTCGCGCGGATCGGAAGCGACCAGCAGCAAGTCGTGTTTCTGCGCGGCGAGTTCGCCGGCGAGTGCGCGTCCGAGCCCGCTCGACGCGCCGATGACGATCGCGCTCACAGGCCGATCCTCCGCGCCAGTTCGGACGTGTGCAGCCCGCCGGGATTGTGCGCGGCGAGGCGCGCCCGCGCGGCGTCGAAGCCGGTCAGCGCGCGACGTACGGTGTTCGCGTCCAGCGTCGACTCCTTTATCAGATTCGGGCGTCCGCCGTGGGCGAGCGCGAGTTCCGCCAGCGCTTCGAGAAACGCGCGCTGCGACGCCTGCGCCGGGGCCGGAACCTGGATTGCCAGCGAAATGCCGTTGCCGTCGAAGCAGAAGCCGTCCGGCGCCCCGGCGAACAGCTTGCTCGCGATCAGCGCGATGCGCGGGCGCGTGCGTTCGACCAGCTCGCGCAGCGCGCCGGCGAAGGCGTCGAAACGCACGTGGGGCAGCAGCCACTGCGCTTCGGCCATGCCGGCCTTGCCGTAGCCGGCGAAATAGGTGCGCGCGTCGTTGAGCGGGAACAACGCCTCGGCCAGCGCCATCGGCGACTGTCCGGGCTTGCACCAGCGCATCGTCAGCCAGGTATTCGCGGCGGCGATGCCGGCGCGGTTCCACAAGGCGATCGGCAGCGGCTTCGGCGCCGCCGGCAGGTCGCGTGTCGCGTCCGGCAGCTTCGTCGTCCGCGCCGGCTCGTCGCCGACGAGTCCGATGCGGACCACGCCACGGCCGAACCGGCCGGGTCGGCCGTCGTGCCAGCCGTACAGCACCGGTGCATTGGCGGCGTCGCGCAGCACCTTCGCCGCTTCGGCCAGATCGCGGACCGGGACGCGTCGCAGCACCAGGGCGTTCGGCGGGCGCGCCAGGCGCAAGGTGGCGCGCGTGATCGTGCCAGTCAGGCCGAAGCCGGCGAACGTGGCGGCGAACAGTTCCGCGTTCTGGCGCTCGCTCGCGATCGCGTACGAGCGCGCCGGCGACTGCAATTCGATCGCCTCGACCCAGGCCCGGAACGTACCGTCGCGCGCCGGATTCTTGCCGTGCACGTCGGCCGCGATGCAGCCGCCGACGCTGGCCTTCGGATGCCCCGGCGTGACCGGCAGATACCAGCCGTGCGCGAGTGCGAAGCGCTGCAGGTCGCCGACGCGCGCGCCGGCCTCGACGGTGAGCAGGCCGCGTTCGGCGTCGAACGCGAGCAGGCGGTCGAAGGCGCCGAGCTCCTGGCTGATCGCGCCGTTGCCGAAACTCGCGCCGACGTAGGAGACGCCGCCGCCGCGGGCGACGCGCGGCGCATCCGCCGGCAGCGCCTCGAGCAGGCGGTAGCGGTCCGGCCGCTGCACGCGGCAGCGCTCGTGGAACTGCCGATCGAAACTGGTCAACTCGCTTTCGGCGAGTGCGTAACCTCGCATCTTCAGGGGGTGTCCTCTTGTTCGGTATCCGCGCGGAACAGACGTTCCAGATCCGCGCGTGCCTCCTTCGCCGACTGCAGCAAGGCAGCCTCGTCATCGTAGATCGGATACTGGTTCGCCAGCACGCGCTCGTCGTGCTGGCGGAACCGTTGCACGTAGTCGTCCGCGCCGGCCTTGTCGTAGCCGAGCGCCTCGAACACCCCGCGTGCGATTTCCAGGCTGGAGAAGAAGGTGTCGCGCACGATGCTGTCGAGGTTCAAGTCCATGAGCTTGAACACGTGCTGGCGGTTGCGCGCGCGCGCGAACACCTTCAGATGCGGGAAGTGGCGCTTGAGCAGGCGCGCGGTGCGCAGGTTGGCGTCCGGGTCCTCGGTCGCGATGACGAAGATCTCGGCCTTGTCGGCCTGCGCTGCGCGCAGGACTTCCAGTCGCGAAGCGTCGCCGAAGAACACCATGTTGCCGAAGTGGCGCATGAAGTCGACCTGCTCCGGATCGACTTCGAGCGCGGTGAACGGGATCTTGTTCGCGTTCAGCATGCGCGCGACGATCTGGCCGACGCGCCCCATGCCGGCGATGATCACGCGCGGCGTGGCGATGTCGAGACGATCGAACTCGCGCACCGGCTTGGGTTTGCCGGTCGGCGCGAACTCGGCGCGCAGGCGCACCAGCAGCGGCGTCGCCGCCATCGACAGGGTGATGACGAGCGCGAGCATGTTTCTCTGATCGGCCGAGATCAGGCCGTTCGAGGCGGCCAGCGTGAACACGACGAAGGCGAATTCGCCGCCTTGCGCGAGCAGCGCCGCCAGCGCCACCGACTGCTGCTGGTCTTCGCCGGCGGCGAAGCGCGACACCGAATACAGCACCAGCGCCTTCAGCGCGATCAGCGCGGCGAGCAGGGTCGCGACCAGCTGCGGCTGCGCCAGCGCCATCTGCATGTCGAGCGACATGCCGATGCTTACGAAGAAGAGCCCGAGCAGCAGGCCGCGGAACGGCTCGATCTGCGCCTCGATCTCGTGGCGGTATTCCGAGTCGGCCAGCAGCACGCCGGCGAGGAACGCGCCGAGCGACATCGAGATGCCGCCGAGCTGCATCAGCCAGGCGGTGCCGATCACGACCAGCAGCGTCGCCGCCGTGAACACCTCCGGTGTGCCGACCTTGGCCACCGAGCGGAACAGCGGTCGCAGCAGGTAACGGCCGCCCACCACCACGGCGGCAATGGTCAGGATCACGCGCAGCGCGGCGAGGACGTCGGCGCTGCCGTGTGGACTGTCGTGGCCGGCGCCGAGGATCGGGATCAGGGCGAGGATCGGGATCGCCGCGACGTCCTGGAACAGCAGGATCGCGAAGCCGAGGCGTCCGTGCGCGCTGGTCAGCTCCTTGCGTTCGGCGAGCAGCTGCAGATCGATCGCGGTCGAGGACAGCGCGAGGCCGAGGCCGATCACCATGGCGCTCTTCCAGCCGAGCCCGAAGCAGTAGACCACGCCGCCGATCAGCGCCGCAGTCGCCAGCACCTGCAGGCTGCCGTGGCCGAACACGCTGCGGCGCATGACCCACAGGCGCTGCGGCGACAGCTCCATGCCGATCACGAACAGCATCAGCACCACGCCGAGCTCGGACGCTTCCTTGATCTGCTCGGTATTGTCGATCAGGCGCAGCCCGGACGGGCCGATCAGCGCGCCGGCGCCGAGATAGCCGAGCACGGCGCCGAGCTGCCAGCGCTTGGCCAGCGGCACGGCGACGACGGCGGCCAGCAGCAGCACGACCGCGTATTGAAGGAAGCCGTGGTCCTGCACGTGCGCTCCGTCGATGAGGCCGGAATTATGGCACGCGCGAATCGCTCCGCAGCCCGACGCCGCCGGACGTCGCAGTCGCTGAGATCGACGAGTCGCAAGCTCCCGTCAACGCCATTGCTGGAGCCCGCCGATGCTGCTGTCGCCGCTGACCCTGCCGGAATCCGTGTCCCGCCGTCGCCGCGAGGGAGTTGAACGCCAATCGGCGTGCCCGCACCGGCCTGCTGCGCCGTCGCAGGACAGTGCTTCAACCGTGAAAGCAGTACTGATCGCCTGGCTCGCACTCGGCACGATCGTCCTGCTGTGGGTGCCGGCGGCGCGCGGCGGCGGACTGCTCGGCGCGAGCGTGCCGTTCTGGCTGGTCGGCGCGCCGCTGATCGATCTCACGTGGATCCTGCGCCGCCGCTGGATGCCGGCCTTGCGCATCACCGTCGGCTCGTTGCTGCGGCGGCCAAGCCAGCGAGGAAACCGCTCGCTGCGGCCGGTGCGGCGCAGCGGCACTGCAACGATTTCGCGCTGACGCTGCATCAGCGCGAGGCGAGCCGCACAGGAGTCGGGCTCGCCTGAGAGGCCAGCGCAGACCGCATGGATGCGGCCTGCGCTGTACTAGAATGCCCGCCGTTTCGCCGGCAGCATCCGGGGCGTCGTACGGCCCGTTGAGGCCCGCGCGTTCCCCGAATCTGCCCGGGAGGCGGAATGGCCTTGCTCCGAAGGCTGGCATTCGCAGCGCGTCTGGTCGCGCTCATGGCAGCCGTCGTCATCCTCTTCGACGCGCTGGTATTCCGCAGCAGTTTCTACCTGCGCTGGCTCGAACCGCAGTCGGTCGCGGGGTCCACGCGCAACGCCGTGCATCGCGTCGAGGCGACGATTTCGCCGGGACGCCGCAACGTCCTCGTGATGGGCAACTCGAAGATCGGCGAGGGACTGTCGACCGCACTCGCGGATGCGACCACGGAGGGCAGCGGTCTGCACTTCGTCAGCGGATTCATCCCCGGATCGGCGTTGCGGATCTGGTACTACCTATTGCGCGAAATCGATCCGCAGGCGAATCGCTTCGCGGCCATCGTTCTGGCGATCCCGCTCTCCGCCGACGAAGATCTCGGGACCATGGCCGAGCGCGTCGCCGACATCAGCTATCTGGCGCCGTTGCTGCGCCTGCAGGATCTGGCGACGTTCTCCTCCTCGTTCGACAGCCCGGCGCTGCGCGACCAGGCTCGCCGCGCGATCCTGTTTCCCGCGCAGGCGCTGCGACGGGACATCGCCGCCTTCCTGGGCTCGCCGAGACATCGGTACGAGAAGGTGCGCCGGACCGAGGAGAGATCGGTGGCGGAATTCCTGAGCTACCGAGGAAACGGCGTGGCGCTTCCGGATCTGCCGATCGATCCGGCGACCCGTCTTCCGGTGCACTGGAACGGCGTGGACGAGCGCACGAAGCGCGGACTCACCGAGCACTATTTCCGCTGGCTGCACGCCGTGCCGTCGCCGGCGGTGGCCGCCAGCAACGAGCGCTACTACCGCGAATGGCTGACGCGGATCGTCGAGCGCTATCGCGCCAGCGGGACGCCGATCATCCTGATCGAGGTGCCGCGCGGCCCCTGGCACGGCACGGAAGCGCCGGTTCCGCGGCCGACCGGCGCCGTGGCCGAGCTGATCGCTGCGGGCGCCGTTTCCGCGCTGCCTGGCGATACCTTCGTCGACATCGAGCGGCCGCGCAACTTCTTCGATCTGGAGCACATGAACAAGTCCGGCCGCGAGCAGTTCACCGTGCGCCTGGCGCGACGCGTCGCGGCGCTGCTGCACTGAAGCGCCATGCTGTTCGACACGCTCGCCTACTGGCTTTTCTTCGGTTTCGTCCTCGTCCTGTGCGCGGCATCGAGCGCCGCGCGCGCGCGCATCGTGCTGGTCATCGCCAGCTACGTGTTCTACGCGTTCTGGGACGTGCGGTTCGTCCTGCTGCTCGGCGGCGCGACGCTGGCGAACTACCTGTTCGGTCTGTGGATCGACGCGCGCGCGGGAGCTGCGCGCCGCGCGGCGGTCACGCTCGCGATCGTCGCCAATCTGCTCGTCCTGGGATTCTTCAAGTACTTCAACTTCTTCGTCGAATCGTTCGCGGCGCTGTTCGGGCTCGCCGCGGACAGCCTGACCTTGCGTATCGTGCTGCCGGTCGGCATCAGCTTCATCACGTTCGAAGGCATCGCCTACGTCGTCGACGTCTACCGGCGCGACCTGCGCGCGATGCGCAACCCGCTCGACTTCGCCTTGTTCGTTTCCTTCTTCCCACACCTGGTAGCCGGCCCGATCATCCGCCCGACCGATTTTCTGCCGCAGGTCGGACAGCCGTTCTCCCTGCCGGACACGGCGGCGCGCTGGGGGCTGCGCGAGATTCTGAAGGGCTTGTTCAAGAAGGTCGTGCTGGCGAACTACCTAGCGCCGATCGCCGACGCCTATTTTTCCGGCAAACCCTACGACGGCGCGGCCGTGCCGGCCTGGATCGGCGTGCTCGCGTTCTCGCTGCAGATCTACTTCGACTTCTCCGGCTACACCGACATCGCGCGCGGCTGCGCGCGCTGGCTGGGCTTCCGTTTCCCGCCGAACTTCGAGCGGCCGTATCTCGCCACCAGCATCACCGACTTCTGGCGGCACTGGCACATCTCGCTGTCGACCTGGCTGCGCGACTACCTGTACATCCCGCTCGGCGGCAATCGCGGCGGTCCGGCGCGCACCTACGTGAACCTGCTGATCGTGATGGGGCTCGGCGGACTCTGGCACGGCGCGAGCTGGAACTTCGTCGTCTGGGGTCTCTACCACGGCGCCCTGCTCGGCCTGCATCGTTTCGCGCGGCGCCTCGCCGACGGCAGCGCCTGGGCCGCCGCCCTCGACGCGCCCGCGCTGGCGCCGCTGTGGATCGGGCTGACCTTCGTGCTGGTGACGCTCGGCTGGGTACCGTTCCGCGCACCGGACTTCCCGTCCACGTTGGCGACGCTGAAAGCGCTGTGCGCGTGGCCCGATCTCGGCTTCGTCGCCGCTCACCCGGGTGTGCTGATCATCGCCTCGGGCAGCCTCGCCTGGTGCCTGCTCGACCGCTCGCGGCGCCTGCAAGATTGGCTGGTCGAGCGCGCACCGTGGCAGCTGGCGGCGCTCGGCGCGGGCGTGGTCTGTCTCGCGATGGAATTCTGCGCGAACGTGGACATCCAGATCCCGTTCGTCTACTTCCAGTTCTAGCCGATCGAACAGCCGATCGGCTCAACTGCGCAGGCCGAGCCGCTTGCGCTCCATCCGGCGCAGGAACTCGTCCATGATGCGGCGGTACAGATCCTCGCCGAGATAGGCGTCCTCGACGCCGGCGTCGATCGACGGGTTGTCGTTGACCTCGATCACCGCGATGCGCTCGCCCGCCTGCTTGATGTCCACGCCGTACAGGCCGTCGCCGATCGGCGCGGTCGCCTTCAGCGCGAGCTTGAGCACCTCGGCCGGCACCGCGCGCACCGGCATCGTCTCGAAGCCACCGGATTTCGCCGCGCCCTTCGCGCCGTGGTTGTAGATCTGCCAGTGCCCGCGCGACATGAAGTACTTGCACGCGTACAGCGGCTCGCGGTCGAGGATGCCGATGCGCCAGTCGAACTCGGTGAACATGAACTCCTGCGCCAGCACCAGGGCGGTGTGCTGGAACAGGTCGTCGGCGGCGGCCTTCAGGCGCTCGACATTCTCGACCTTGACGATGCCGCGCGAGAACGAGCCGTCCGGGATCTTCAGCACGATCGGGAAACCCAGCAGATCCGGCAGCTCGGCCAGCTTCTTCGGCTCGTCGCGGTACAGGATCTCGGTGCGCGGCGTCGGCAGCTTACGCGAGCGCAGCAGGTCGTGCAGGTAGATCTTGTTGGTGCACTTCAGGATCGAGCTCGGGTCGTCGATGACGACCATGTCTTCTTTCTCCGCCTTGTTGGCGAAGCGGTAGGTGTGGTTGTCGAGCGCCGTGGTCTCGCGGATGAACAGGCCGTCGTACTCGGCCAGCTTGGTGTAGTCGTTCTTGGTGATCGTGTCGACCTCGATGCCGAGTTCGGCGCCGGCCTCGACGAAGGCTTTCAGTGCGCGCTTGTTCGACGGCGGCATCGGATCGCCCGGGTCGGCCAGCATCGCCAGGTCGAAGCGGAACTTCTTGCGCGCGCGCGGCTTGCGCCAGAGCTTCTTGGAGAACTTGTCGAGCGCCTGCGCGAAGGCGTCTTCCTGCGGATCGGACAGCGTGTGCAGTCCGGTCGGCTTGATCGCGGCGATCTGCCAGACGCGCTCGCGCTCGAACTCGATGCGCAGGATCGGGCACGGGAACAATTCGAACACCTGCCGCGCGATGTCCTCGAGGCTCTCCGAGGCGGTCTGGCCGAAATAGACCAGCACGCCGAAGTCGGTCGTGTCGCGGCCGCCGTCGGGCAGGAACTTCGACAGCTTCAGGTTCAGGTCGTCGATGTCCAGGCCGTACAGCGAGCGCCGGCGCAGATCGTTGATCGCGCGCACCGACGGAATCACCTTGTGTCCGCGCGCCTCGGCCAGCAGCGAGACGTAGTAGCCGGTGCCGAGGTACTTGTAGCTGCGGCAGAGATTGATGACCTGCGTGCGCTCGTCGTCGGCGCCGATCGGTTCCTTCAGATAATCCTGCGCGGTGACGACGTTGTCGGACGGATAGTACGAGCCCCAGTCCGAGGCTTTCTCTACGACGATGACGAGCCGGCTCATGCGGGAGGCTTGGCTGCGGAGTTCGGGGCCGTGCCGCGGCGCTGCTGCGCAGGGAGGCGCGTGGCGGAACGGCTGCGGAGCGGTTGGAGGCACATGCGAGGGCGCGCAGTGTGACACAGCCGCAGGCGTGCGTGCAGTGCGCCGTTGCGGACTGTCGTGCACTGGCCTAGGCTGCGCGCCGTGCCGGTGCCGCCCCCCGAAAACCCGCCTTTCGCAGCCGCGACGAACGATCTGCGCGTACGGCGCGCGACGGTCGACGATCTCGCCGCCGTGGTCGAGCTCGAGAACGCCAGTTTCGCCGTCGAGCGCATGAGCGCGCGGCAGCTGCGCCGGCATCTGGACAGCGCGAGCGCGCTGATCATGGTCGCGACCGCGCAGCGGCGCCTGCTCGGCGCGGCGGTGCTGTTCCTGCGCTCGCGCAGCCGCGTCGGACGCCTGTACTCGATCGCGGTCGCCGCCGGCGCGCGCGGCCGCGGCATCGGCGAAGCCTTGCTGCAGGCCGTCGAGCGGGCGGCGGCGAAGCGCGGCTGCGATCGCCTGCGGCTCGAGGTACGCGTCGACAATGCGGGCGCGCAGCGCCTGTATGAGCGTCACGGTTACCACCGCTTCGGCCTGCGCCGCGGCTACTACGAGGACGGCCACGACGCGCTGCGTTACGAGAAGCCGCTGGCCTAGAGCGTGGACAGCTTCTCGCGCGTGGCCTCATCGGCCGGCCGCGCGACCAGGCCGCCGGCGGCCGCCAGCGTGACCGTGTAGTGTCCGCCGTCGACCAGCGGCAGGTAGGCCGCGCTGCCGTAGTCCGCGTCGATCCACGGCAGCCAGCGCGGGTAGCGCTGCTTGAGCTGCCACAGGTCGAGCGCCGGCAGCGGCGCCAGGGCGACGACGCTTCTCGGCGCTTCGCGCTCCTGCGCGATGTCGCGATAGCGTCCGCCGATGCGGTCGAGCTGGTACAGCGGCGGCGCGCCGAGCGCGACCGCGGCCGCTCGCCACTTGATCACGCGCGCGTCGATCTGCCAGTCGTCGCCGGCCAGTTCGATCCGGCGCCGGCTGCCGTCCGCCGTGGTCACCGAAACGGCGAAGCGCTGCGGCGCGATCCGCGTCGCCTCGACCGTGGCGACCGGCGCCTCGGCCGTCAGGCGGCGGTAGCCGAGCAGGCTGGTCGCGGCGAGCGCGGCGAGCAGGGCCAGCGCGACGCAGACCAGGCTCCACAGCGTCCGATGAGTCGCCGCGAAACGGCGCCGCTCGCGCCAATGCCGCCGCGCGCGCCGGAGGTGTGCCAGCGCGAGCAGCGCGCAGGCGGCGGCGAAGACGAGCAGTGCGACCAGATACGGCGTCAGCGACATGCGAGGCAGCATAGCGCGCAGCGCTATACTGCGGGCGGTTTTCGCAGGATTCCGCCATGTCTCGCATTCTCGTTCGCATCGTTCCGTTCGCGCTGGTCGCGCTGCTCCTGGCCGGCTGCGGCAACAAGGGCGACCTGGTCAAGCCGACGCCGCCGAAGCCGGCCGAGTCCGCGCAGCAGGCGCAGGACGCCGGCCAGCGCTGACATGCGCTTCAGCAAGATGCACGGCCTCGGCAACGACTTCGTCGTCGTCGATTGCCGCACGCAGCCGCTGCCGCTCGACGCCGCCGCGATCCGCCGCTTCGGCGACCGCCATTTCGGCGTCGGCTTCGACCAGCTGCTGACGATCGAAGCCGCGCGCGACCCGGGTTGCGCATTCGCCTACGGCATCTGGAACACCGACGGAACGACGTCCGGCCAATGCGGCAACGGCCTGCGTTGCGTCGCGCGCTGGCTCGCGCGCGCCGGTGCGCTCGGCGAAGGCGCGGCGCGGCTGGAAAGCCCGTCCGGCCCGGTCGCGGTCGAGCTGCTCGCCGACGGCGAGGTGCGCGCCGACATGGGCGAGCCGCGCTTCGCTCCCGAGCGGATTCCGTTCCTCGCCGAAGAACAAGCCGAGCGCTACGCGATCGACGTCGTCGGTCGCGAAGTCGAGATCGGCGCGGTCTCGATGGGCAATCCGCACGCGGTCGTCGAAGTCGACCGCGTCGATACGGCGCCGGTCGCCGTGCTCGGGCCGCAGATCGAGCACGTGCCTGAGTTCCCGCAGGGCTGCAATGTCGGCTTCGCCGAAGTCGTCGCGCGCGACGCGATTCGCCTGCGCGTGTGGGAGCGCGGCGTCGGCGAAACCCTGGCGTGCGGCAGCGGTGCCTGCGCCGCCGTTGCAGTGCTGCGTCGACGTGGCTTGGTCGACGCCGAGGTTCGCGTCACGCTGCCGGGTGGCGAGCTGACCATCCGTTGGGACGGCCCCGGCAGCACGTTGTGGATGACCGGCCCTGCCGCGTTCGTGTTCGAAGGCGAGTATTGCGTTTAGGATGGCCGGAATCGTCCGGTGCGATGCACATCCGGACTGAAAGCGCCGGGTCCGCGAGCATCGAACTCGCGAAACGGCTGCGCATGAGGCAAGACGAGGAAACCATGAGCGAACTCAGCGTCAAGGAAGGTCTGACCGCGATGGAAGTCGCGAGCTATCTGCGCCGCCATCCGGAATTCCTCAACGAATTTCCGGACCTGGCCATGGCCCTGGTGCTGCCGCGTGAGCAGGGCTCGGCGGCCTCGCTGGCGAGCTATCAGCTCGAAGTGCTGCGCGACAAGAACCGCGAGCTGAACCGGCGTTTGCAGGAGCTGATCGAGGTCGCGCACGAGAACGAGACGCTGATGGTGCGCGTGCACACGCTGACCTTGGCGTTGATGCGCGCGAAGACCCTGCCGGAAACCGCGAACGCGATCGTCGCCGCGCTGACCGAGGACTTCCACACGGATCTGGTGCGGCTGGTCCTGTTCCGCGCCGACCCTGACCTGCCGGCGGCCGAGTGGCTGATCTGCGAGCAGGCCGGCGTCGCTGGGATGCCGGCCTTCGCCGAGTTCTTCAAGCGCGCCGAGCCGCTGTGCGGTCGCGTGCAGCAGGACAAGCTCGACGCGCTGTTCGGCGACAAGGCCGGCGAGGTGCACTCGACCGTCCTGCTGCCGATCGATTCGCTCGGCCTGCTGGCGATCGGCAGCCACGACGAGAACCGCTTCCATCCCGGCATGGGCACGGTATTCCTGAAGCTGATCGCCGAGGCGGTGGCGACGGCGATCGGGCGCTTCAAGAACTGACATGAACGCGGCTCTGGCCAGCCGCGTCGACGGCTTCCTGGCCTATCTTCGCGACGAGCGCCGTTATTCGCCGAGCACGATCGAGCACTACGCGGTCGGCCTGGCGCGTCTGGCCGACTACGCCGACGAGCGCGGCATCGCGCGCTGGCGCGACCTGCAGGCCGATCAGGTGCAGTCCCTGCTCGCGCACGAGCATCGTGCGCGCGGCTATTCGCCCTCGACGCTGCGCGGCCTCGCATCGGCCTGGCGCAGTTTCTTCCGCTACCTCGCGCGCGAAGGCGAGGTGACGACGAATCCGGCGCTCGGCCTGCGCGCGCCGAAGCTCAAGCGCAAGCTGCCCGAGGTGCTCGACGCGGACGAGATGACCCAGCTGGTCGAAGTGCCCGGCGGCGACCCGGAAGCCGTGCGCGACCGCGCCCTGCTGGAGCTCCTGTACTCCAGCGGCCTGCGCGTGGCCGAGCTGTGCGGCGTGCGCTGGCGCGACTTCGACGCCGACGGCGCGATGCTGCGCGTGACCGGCAAGGGCTCGAAGACGCGTCTGGTGCCGGTCGGCACGAAGGCACGCGAAGCGCTCGCCGCGTTGCGCGAGCAGGATCGCTGCGGCGACGAGGATCCGCTGGTGCGCGGCGCGCGCGGCCGGCCGATCACGCCGAACGGCGTGCGCGCACGGCTGAAGCGCCGTGCGCAGGAGCAGGGCGTGTGGAAGCGCGTCTATCCGCACCTGCTGCGCCATTCCTGCGCCAGCCACCTGCTCGAATCCTCCGGCGATCTGCGCGCCGTGCAGGAATTGCTCGGCCATGCCGACATCGGTACCACGCAGATCTACACGCACCTGGATTTCCAGCACCTGGCCAAGGTCTACGACGCGGCGCATCCGCGCGCGCGGCGGAAAGCCGGGGCGGGGGAGTAGCTGGAAGGGGTGCGCAAGAGCGGTGCTCTCGCAGAGGCGCAGAGAACGCCGAGAAAAGAAAGCGAAACGGGTTTTCCTCTGCGTTCTCTGCGCCTTTGCGAGAAATCCTTCTTCTCCGGCCCCAGTCTTGCAAAGCCAGGGCGCGATCCCTACCTCGTTTCCCTCGACGAACAGAGCCGATCATGGAAAGTTTCCACGCCACCACCATCGTTTCCGTCCGCCGCGGCGACAAGGTCGTCATCGGCGGCGACGGCCAGGTCACGCTCGGCAACACCGTGATGAAGGCGAACGCGCGCAAGATCCGTCGCCTCGGCAAGGGCGACGTGCTGGCCGGCTTCGCCGGTGCGACGGCGGACGCGTTCACCCTGTTCGAGCTGTTCGAACAGAAGCTCGACAAGCACGGCGGCAACCTGACCCGCGCCGCGGTCGAACTGGCCAAGGACTGGCGCACCGACCGCCGCCTCGGCCGGCTCGAAGCGATGCTCGCGGTCGCCGACAAGTCGACCTCGCTGCTGATCTCCGGCAACGGCGACGTACTCGAACCGGAGCAGGGCATCATCGCGATCGGTTCCGGCGGTCCGTTCGCGCTGGCCGCGGCGAAGGCGCTGTTCGAGAACACCGAGATGGAGCCGCGCGCGATCGTCGAGAAGGCGTTGAACATCGCCGGCGACATCTGCATCTATACCAATCACAACGTCACGATCGAAGAGCTGTGAGCGGGTAGCGGTGAGCGGTCAGCGGAAAAGGCAAAAGCCTGTCACGCTCTTCGCGCTCACCGCTCACCGCTCACCGCTCACCGCTCACCGCTCACCGCTCACCGCTCACCGCTCACCGCCGACCCACGACATGTCCGAACTCACTCCCCGCGAAATCGTCAACGAACTCGACCGCTACATCATCGGCCAGAAGGCGGCCAAGCGCGCGGTCGCGATCGCGCTGCGCAACCGCTGGCGGCGCATGCAGCTCGATCCGTCGCTGCGCGACGAGGTGACGCCGAAGAACATCCTGATGATCGGTCCGACCGGCGTCGGCAAGACGGAGATCGCGCGCCGCCTGGCGGCGCTGGCGAACGCGCCGTTCATCAAGGTCGAGGCGACCAAGTTCACCGAGGTCGGCTACGTCGGCAAGGACGTCGAGCAGATCGTGCGCGATCTCGCCGACGCGGCGGTCAAGATGGCGCGCGAGCACGCCAAGACGCGCGTGCGCTCGCAGGCCGAGGACCGTGCCGAGGACCGCATCCTCGATGCGCTGCTGCCGCGCCGTCAGGGCGTCGGCTTCGCCAACGAGCCGCAGCCGGTCGACACGCGCGACGCCGAAACGCGCCAGAAGCTGCGCAAGCAGCTGCGCGAGGGCGCGCTCGACGATCGCGAGATCGAGCTGGATTTCGCCGTGAACGTCGGCGTCGAGATCATGGCGCCGCCGGGCATGGAAGACATGACCAACCAGCTGCGCGGCATGTTCCAGTCGCTGGCCGGGCAGAAGACGCAGTCGCGCAAGCTGTCGATCGCGCAGGCGCGGCCGCTGCTGATCGAGGAGGAGGCCGGCCGGCTGGTCAACGACGAGGAGATCAAGACGCAGGCGATCACCAACTGCGAACAGAACGGCATCGTCTTCATCGACGAGATCGACAAGGTCGCCCAGCGCGGCGAATGGAGCGGCGCCGGCGTCTCGCGCGAGGGCGTGCAGCGCGACCTGCTGCCGCTGGTCGAAGGCTCGGCGGTGTCGACCAAGTACGGCATCGTCAAGACCGACCACATCCTGTTCATCGCCTCCGGCGCGTTCTCGCTGGCCAAGCCGTCGGATCTCGTTCCGGAGCTGCAGGGTCGCTTCCCGATCCGCGTCGAACTCGCCGCGCTCAGCGCGGAGGATTTCAAGCGCATCCTGTCCGAACCGCATCACGCGTTGACCAAGCAGTACACGGCGCTGCTCGGCACCGAGGGCGTGACGATCGAGTTCACCGACGACGGCATCGCGCGACTCGCCGAGATCGCCTTCCAGGTTAACGAACGCACCGAGAACATCGGCGCGCGCCGCCTGCATACCGTGCTCGAGCGCCTGCTCGACGAGGTGTCCTACGAGGCGTCGGACAAGGGCGGCCAGCGCTATCGCATCGACGCCGCCTACGTCGACGCACACCTGGGCAACCTGGTTAAGGACGAGGACCTGTCGCGTTACATCCTGTGAGGCCGGAAACAGGGGCTTTTGGAGACGTGAAGCCCCGGATTCCCCGTCACGGCGCAGGCCGCCATCGCGCTCGTGCGCGGGCGGGCCGGGACGTCGGACTCCGCTCCGCAGGATGACGCCGAAGAGCCGCCTTTCCCGCACCAGCTTGCACCGACTGCCCCGCTGCCCGACCATATCGCCATGACCACCGTCGTTCCGTTCAAAGCCCGCGGCGCCCGCGCCGATCTTCGCGAAGCGCTGGAACAGCGCATTCCCATGCGCATCCAGCGCGAACGGTTGCAGCCGGGCGTGATCCACGGCTACGTGGTCGGTCTGTCGCGCGACTTCTGCCTGATCGCCGAAGTCGGCGACGCGATGCGCTTCGACGGCTACGTCGTGATCGCGGTGGCCGACATCAGCTCGCTCGAGGCGGATCCGTCGCGCGAGTTCGTCGACAGGGCGCTGGCCCTGCGCGGCGAGCAGCTGGTCGTTCCGGAAGGTTTCCGCCTCGACGACTGGGTCGCGATCGCGCAGTCCGCCGCCGCCTGCGCGCCGTTGATCTCGATCAACATGATCGAGGACGACGAGGGCGAGATTAGCTACGTCGGCCAGCTCGCCAGCGTCGAGCACGACGCGCTGGTGCTGCGCGAGCTCGATCCGAACGCGCAGTGGTATCCCGATACCGGTGCCTACGAATTCGAGGCGATCGGCTCGATCGGCTTCGGCAGCGGCTATCTCGACGCGCTGTGGCAGGTGGCCGGGTCGCCGGGTGATCCGCAGCGGCCGCGCGCGCCGCTTTCCGATACGGTGCACTAGTGCGCTCGTCCTTGAGCGCTGCTTCGTGAGGCGGAGTGGGGCTTCGGGGGTGTGTGCTTTCTTGTGAGTCCAGAGCGGCCATCCATGGCCGCACTTTTCATGAACAGCTTGCCTTCGGTGAAGGTTCCTGCGGCGTCGATCGGAACAGCGCTCAGTATCGAGCTGATGTCATGCTCGCGAATGCGGGCATCCACTGAATACCGCGCGACGGACGACCGATGAACTCCCCGATTCCGACCACTCTCACCTTGCACCGCGCCTCGCATGCGCTCGAAGTCGCGTTCGACAGCGGCGAGACGTTCCGCCTGCCCGCCGAATACCTACGCGTGAATTCGCCGAGCGCGGAAGTGCAGGGTCACGGTCCGGGGCAGAAGGTGCTCGTCGCCGGCAAGGCGCGGGTGAACATCACCGCCGTCGAGCCGGTTGGCAACTACGCCGTGCTGCTGCGCTTCGATGACGGTCACGCCAGCGGCATCTACTCCTGGGACGTACTGTACGCGCTCGGTCGCGACCAGGCGCGCAACTGGCAGGAGTACCTCGATGCGCTCGCGGCGGGCGGACTCGCGCGCTGAGCGCGATCACCAGCCGCCGCCGCCACCGCCCCCTCCGCCGCCGCCGGACGAACCGCCTCCACCACCGCCCGACGACGAGCCCGGCGCGCTCGACGAGGACGAGATCGCGCTTCCGAACGAGGCGCCGAGATCGCTCGCGAAGCCGCTGAAGTCGCCGCCCGACGCACCGTGGTACCAGCCGGCGCCGGCCACCGCCGCGGCCGCTGCGGCTGGGCCTACGGCGGCGGCGAAGCGATTGGTCCAGTTTTCTTCGACGTCGAGCGCGAGCGCGTACGGCAGCAGCCGATGGAACTCCTCGGCGTTCACCGGCGGCGCCTTCTGCGCGGCGAGTTCGTCGCGTTCGGCGACGCCGAGATAGAGCCGCAGGCCGTCGATGCGGTCGAGCAGGTCGCGTCCGGTCGCCGTCGGCGCCCTCATCAGCCAGGCGAACAGCAGGTTCGTCGCGATCAGCGCGACGATCGCGATCGCGAATCCGACACCAGCGAGCATCACGAGCATGCCGATGCCGAACAGCTCGCCGGCGACGAACGGCAGCGCGAACACGGTAATGAAGATCGCGCCGATGGTCGCCGCGGCCCGCTTGCCGAGCGATCCGCGGCGCACCGTGCGCCACGCGCTGACGACCTTCGAGCACAGCGCGAACACGCCGACGCTCCAGCCGCCGAGCCAGATCAGCATGAATGCGGCGCCGGCGGTCCGCCCGGCGTCGCCGACGAGCAGCGCCGCGCCGACGACCGCGGCGAGGGTGATCAGCACGCCGATGACGACGAGGCCGGTGTTGGTGCGGAAATGGCTGTCGGCATAGGCCGTCTTCAGCGCCTTGCGATGCGCGTCGAGCGCTTTGGCGACGCGCGCGTGCTGCGATTGCTCGAAGGTGAATGCGTGGGCGCCGGCGAGCAGGTCGGCGACCAGGCGCGATTCGACCGGCGGCAGCGCGGCGTCGCCGACGCGCTCGATGCGATAGTCGCCATCGTCGTCCGCGATGCGGATCGTGCCGCGCACGGCGGCGTCGACGAGGTCGGCGGCGACGCAGCGGTTGTCCCAGCCCATGCGCTCGACGTAGCGCAGCGCGCCCGGCGTGTGCCCGGCCGGCGGCTCGTACTGCGGGATGATCGTGCCGGGTTTCGGATCGCGACCGACACGCGACCACTGCGCGAGATAGTAGGCGAGCACCAGCAGCAGCCCGGCGGCGAGCGCGAGCACGCCGGCGTTGTCGCCGAGGAACCAGGCGACGCGCTGGCGCTCGCCCGGCGCGGCGACGAGGCCCTTGGGAAAGCTCACCGCGATCGTCAGTCCTTCGCGCGGATCGAGCGGCCGCGTGGTCGCGAACACCGCGCGCGAATCGCCGTCGGCGCGTGCGGTCCAGTCTGCGCCCCTCGCGCCGTCGGGACCGGTGTAGGCGTCCAGGCGCAGGTCCGATCGCGCGACGGCGCCGGGCAGCGCGACGATCGCGACCGCCTCGTCGATCGGAAAATCCCAGCCGTTGCCGGTGACGTTCCAGTACAGCTCGTCGTGGTCGGCGAAGAAGCCGAGCTGCCGGTTCGTGTGGTAGCCGAACGACCAGGTGTACTCGCCGGGCGCGAGCGTGGTGTCCTTCGATCCGAAGTAGACGCGCACGCCGTTGAATTGCCGCTCGACGTGGAACGGCTCCGTCCGGCCGTCGCGCGTCAGCGCGCGCGGCTCGAACGCGACGCGCACGGCGTTGCCGAAGCGGTCGCGATAGTCGGTCGGGAAATCGCGGTAGATGCCGTGGCGGATGTTCCGTCCTTCTGCGCGCACGCGCACCGTCTCGGTCACGTCCATGCCGCCGTCGGCGGCGACGTCGATTGCGCTGTGGAACGACAGGATGCGCTCGTCGGCCATCGCCGCGAGCGGCCAGGCGAGCAGCGCGACGAGCCATCCGAGGACCAGGGGTCCGGCGCGCGTCATCGCGGCCTCTCGGGCTGGCGGAAGAACTCCGCCGGGCGGAAGTTCGCCGCGCGCGCGACCAGCAGCGAAGGAAACGTCCCGATCCGGTCGTCGAGGTCGCGCACCGCGCCGTTGTAGAAGCGGCGCGCGTACTGCAGATGGTCCTCGATCGCGACGAGGTCGCGCTGCAGCGCGATGAAGTTCTCGCTCGCCTTCAGGTCCGGATAGCTCTCCTGCAACGCGAGGATGCGCTGCACCTGGTCGGCGAGCTCGCCTTCCAGTTGCGCCTTCTCGCCCAGCGACGCCGCCGCCATCGCCCGCGCGCGCAGCTCGGCGGCCAGCGTCAGCGTCGCGCGCTCGTGGCCGGCGTAGCCCTGCACCGCCGCGACGAGCTGCGGCACCAGGTCGTGCCGGCGCGTGAGCTGCACGTCGATGTCGCTCCAGGCGGCGCGCACCTGGTTGCGCGCGGCGACGAGCCTGTTGAACAGCACGATCGCCGCCGCCGCCACGAGCAGCCCCGCGGCGCTCACCCACCAGACCAGCATGTCGACACTCCCCGGACCCGCGGCGGATCGCCGCGCGCTCGCGCTCGCGGCGGGCCGCCAGAGCGCATTATGCGAGCGGCGCGCTCCCGCGCAACGCGGGCCGGCGGCGCCTGCGGTAGGATGCGCGCCATGATCGAATCGACCGACGACCAGGCCGGCGTCACCCATTTCGGCTACCGCGACGTGCCCGAGGCCGACAAGGCGCGCCTCGTCGGCGAGGTGTTCACCTCGGTGGCGAAGAAATACGACGTCATGAACGACCTGATGTCGTTCGGCGTGCATCGCCTGTGGAAACGCTACTTCGTCGCCACCAGCGGCGTGCGCGCGGGCGACCGCGTGCTCGACCTCGCCGGCGGCACCGGCGACATCGCCGCCTTGCTGCTGCCGAAGGTCGGCGAGCGCGGCAGCGTGGTGGTCGGCGACATCAACGGCGACATGCTGCGCGTCGGCCGCGACCGCCTGCTCGACCGCGGCATGTCGCGCGGGCTGGACTGGTCGCAGATGAACGCCGAGGCGCTGCCGTTCCCGGACCGCAGCTTCGACTGCGTCACGATGGCGTTCGGCCTGCGCAACGTCACGCGCAAGGAACGCGCGCTGGCCGAGATCCACCGCGTGCTGAAGATCGGCGGCCGCGCCCTGGTGCTGGAGTTCTCCGCGGTACGCGCGGAATTCCTCAAGCCCCTGTACGACTTCCATTCCTTCCAGGTGCTGCCGCGCATCGGCCGGCTGATCGCCGGCGACGAGGCGAGCTATCGCTATCTCGCCGAGTCGATCCGCAAGCATCCGGACCAGGAAACGCTGAAGGCGATGATGGAAACGGCCGGCCTCGCGCGCGTCGACGTGCGCAACCTGTCCGCCGGCATCGTCGCGATTCACCGCGGCTATCGCGTTTGAGCGCCGGACGATGAATCGCGAGGTCGTTCCGTCGATCTTCGACGAATGGCTGTCGCGCTGGAACCTGCACCCGGACGGTGCGTCGATCTCGACCCATTGCAGCGATCTGCTGCCGGTGCGGTACGCCGGCGCGCCGGCGATGCTGAAGATCGCGCGCGAGCCGGACACGCGCTGGGCCTGGCTGCTGATGGAATACTGGGGCGGCGAGGGCGCTGCGCGCGTGTTCGCGCACGAGGGCGACGCGCTCCTGCTCGAGCGCGCGATGGGCACCCGTTCGCTGGCGCGGATGACGCTCGAAGGCCGGGACGGCGAAGCGATCCGCATTCTCTGCGCCGCCGCCGCGCGCCTGCACGCCCCGCGCGCGCGGCCGCTGCCGGAACAGTTGCTGCCGTTGCGGGATTGGTTCGCCCCGCTGGCTCCCGTCGCGCGTACGCACGGCGGCATCCTCGCACGCGCCGCCGCAATCGCGGACGAGCTGTTCGCCGCGCCGCGCGAGATCGTCACCCTGCACGGCGACCTGCATCACGACAACGTGCTCGACGGCGCCGAACGCGGCTGGCTGGCGATCGATCCGATGCGCCTTCACGGCGAGCGCGGCTTCGACTTCGTCAACATGATGCGCAATCCGGACCCGCACGAGGACGTCGATCTGAAGCGCGAGCTGTTCGCCGGTCGCGTCGATCTCATCGTCGAAGCCGCCGGGATCGACCGCGAACGGCTGCTGCAATGGACGCTCGCCTTCGCCTGCCTGTCCGCCGCCTGGATCATCGGCGACGGCGACGAGCCGGAGGCCGATCTGGCGGTTGCTGAAATGGCGTTGGCGGAGCTCGGGTGAATCCAGACGGCGGGGGTGTCGTCGGAACGGAACGCGCCTCTCCGCGAGTCCTCCTGGTCGGCGCGCACGGCTTCATCGGCTCGGCGATCGACGCGGCGTTGCGCGTGCACGGTTGCGAAGTGGTCCGCTGTGTCCGTCACGCTCGCATGGGTGCACCAGCGGCAGACCAGTCCGTCGTCGTCTGCGACATGGCTGAGGACGTGGACGAGGCCGTCTGGTCGCAGCGACTGGACGGAATCGACGCTGTTGTGAACGCGGCTGGCATCCTGCGCCCGCGTGGTGCCGACACGTTCGAGGCGGTGCACGTGGAAGCGCCGTTGGCCTTGTTTAGCGCTTGTTCCAAGGCCGGCGTGCGGCGCGTCGTCCAGATCTCCGCGCTCGGCGACCCTGCGGACGGCGAGTTCGTCGCGTCCAAGCATCGCTGCGACACGGACCTCTTGCGCCTCGATCTCGATGCGCTGGTGCTGCGGCCATCGGTAGTCTGCAGTCCGCGTGGTTCCTACGGCGGGACTTCCCTGTTGCGTGCGCTGGCCGCGTTGCCGGGGATGCTGCTGCTGCCGAGCGGCGGAGCTCAACGCTTGCAACCGGTGTTGCTGGAAGACCTCGGCCGGATCGTTGCTGCGGCAATCGTGCGAAAGGAGCCGCAGTGCGGAGTCATGGAGATCGGTGGCCCGCAGGTCGTGACGCTGGCCGAATATTTGCGCATCTGGCGACGTTGGCTCGGCTTTCCGGCTGCGCGTGAGTGGCGGATTCCTGTCGGCTTGGTCCGGGTCGGCACGCGTATCGGCGAGCATTGTTTCCGTGGGCCGCTCGGCCTGACGATGCAGCGCATGCTCGAGCGCGGCAATGTCGCTGCACCGGATGCATGGACGCAGGTGCGCGACCGCCTGGGTGTCAGCGCGCGTGCGCTGGAGGTCGCCTTGGCGGAGGTTCCGGCACAGACGCAGGATCGCCTGGCTGCAAGGCTGTACTTTGGGTTGCCGTTATTGCGTATCGCCTTGGCGTTGCTGTGGATCGGTTCCGGAGTGGTCGGCTTGACGTCTTCTGCCGCCGATGTCGCCGCGGCGATCGGAGGGCCGGCCAGCGCATCGGTACTGTGGCTGGCGCGAGCGAGCGGTGCGGCCGACCTGCTGCTGGGTGGACTGTGTCTAGCGCGCTGGCGACCGCGCTGGGTACTCGGCGCGATGCTGACGATGCTCGCCGGCTACACGGTCGTGATCGGCTTCCTCTGGCCGAAGAGCTGGCTCGATCCGTTCGGCGGCCTACTGAAGAATCTCCCTCTGTTCGCCGCGCTGGTCCTGTTGCTGGCGACGGAGGAGCGCCGATGAATACCTATGCCTTGCTGAAGACGCTTCACATCGTCTCGGCCGCCCTGTTGTTCGGGACCGGGCTCGGCACGGCGTTCTTCCAGTGGTTCACGTATCGCAGCGGCGATGTCGCCGCGATCGCGCGCGTGGCGCGGCTGACCGTTCGAGCCGATTGGTGGTTCACGACGCCGGCGGTGATCGTGCAGCCGCTGAGCGGCTTCGCGCTCGCGCATCTGGCCGGTTTCGATCTCAGTTCCTTCTGGATCGTCGCGACGCTGGCGCTCTATCTCGTCGCCGGTGCATGCTGGATTCCGGTCGTCGTGCTGCAGTTCCGGCTGCGCGATCTCGCGGTTGCCGCCGTGCGCGAAGGTGGTCCGTTGCCGCCGGAATACCACCTCACCATGCGACGCTGGTTTCTGCTCGGGTGGCCTGCCTTCATCGCGGTCGTTGCGAGCTATTGGCTGATGGTGGCGAAGCCGAGCCTGTGAACGCGCGCACGCATTCAGAGTGAAATCATCTGCAACGCGATCGCCCGCGCCGCCGCCTGGCGGCGGCCGAACACGCCGAACTTGCGGGCGGCGTTCTCGAGATGGAACACGACGGTGCGCTCTGAGATGCCGAGCACCTGGCTGATCTCCCAACCGGTCTTGCCGCCGGCGGTCCAGCGCAGGCATTCGCGTTCGCGTTCGGTCAGGCGAACGTGCTCGCTCTCGATCGCGTTGGCGAGACGATGGCCGGCCTCGTGCACGAAGGTGGCGAACAGCTGCGCGTCGGCGAGGCGGCGCATCGCCGTGCGCGGCGGCGCCTGCGAGCTGGCCAGCGCGAGCACGCCCCATTGGCAGCCGAAACCGTGGATCGGCACGCTGACGCCGTAGCGCAGGCCGATGTCGGCGGCGTCCCGGAAGAAGACCGGGCAGTCGGGATCCTCGTCGTCCCGGACGTTCTCGACGTTCCAGATCAGCGGCGTCAGATGACGCCGGCAGTGCGCGAACACCGGATCGGCCGCACCGTGGCCGTGCTTGAAATGGTCGGAGTACCAGGTCGAGGGCAGGGAGCCGCACAGATACGGCACCTCCGCTCCGCCGGCCGGCATCATCGCGTACACCCAGGCGTCGTAGCCGAGCCTGCGAGCGCACTCGCTGCCGCTGTGATGGAGTTGCTCGTGCGAATCGCACACGAGCAGGGTCTGCATGAGTTGAAGAGTCGATGCCATGGCTCTGCGCAACGTTTCGGCTCTGCGCGCCCCCGCGCGCCTTCCTACCTTGAAAGGACGTGCGTGATCCGCGCGTGAAAAATTCGGAAACCGGCGATCTTTTTTGTTTCGCGAAAATCACCGATGCGAAATTTTCCAGTTTTGCAATTCGTGGAACCGGGCTGCCTTCGTCATTCGCAGCCGGGCATTGCAAACAAGTGTCGCGCCGGCCCGGGATCGCGGCGAAAAAGCGCCGGTCGCGCAGCCGCCGCCGGACGCGGCAGGCGGTCGGCCTGCGCGGCCGGCGGCTTTCGGCGACAATGCGCGGACCTCGCGACGCCGAGCGCGTCGCCGTTCTCCCGCATCGACTACGAGGAATGTCCGTGTCCTGCCTGCGTCTCGCTTTCTTCTCGGTCCTGGCCGTCGCCGCCACGGCCGTCCACGCCGCCGATCCCCACAGCTACGCCAACGTCGACGCGGTGCGCACGCGTTCGCTCGCGCTCGACCTGGACGTCGACTTCAAGCGCCGCGAGCTTTCCGGCAGCGCGGAACTGCAACTGGAATGGAAGGACCCGGCGGCGCGCACGCTGGTGCTCGACACGCGCGACCTGACGATCGAACGCGTCGAGGCACTCGACGCGAAAGGCGAGGCGCACGCCGCGCGCTACACGCTCGACAAGCGCGATGCGGTGCTCGGCTCGGCCTTGCGCATCGCGCTGGACGAGCAGGCGCCGCGCGTGCGCGTGCACTACCGCAGCGCGCCGACCGCATCGGGCCTGCAGTGGATGACGCCGGCGCAGACGGCGGGCAAGAAGCATCCGTTCATGTACTCGCAGTCGCAGTCGATCCATGCGCGCAGCTGGGTGCCGCTGCAGGACACCCCGGCAGTGCGCTTCACCTATACCGCGCACGTGCGCGGCCCGAAGGAACTGCGCGTGGTGATGAGCGCGAACAACGACGTCAAGCACGCGCTCGACGGCGACTTCCGCTTCGCGATGGAGCAGCCGATCCCGTCGTACCTGCTCGCCATCGCGGCCGGCGACATCGCCGTGCGCGAGACCGGACCGCGCAGCGCGGTCTACGCCGAACCGTCGGTGGTCGAGGCGGCGGCGAAGGAGTTCTCCGACACCGAGAAGATGATCGAGACGACCGAGAAGCTGTACGGACCGTACCGCTGGGGCCGCTACGACATCCTCGTGCTGCCGCCGAGTTTCCCGTTCGGCGGCATGGAAAATCCGCGCCTGACCTTCGCCACGCCGACGGTGATCGTCGGCGACAAGAGCCTGGTCTCGCTGGTCGCGCACGAGCTGGCGCATTCCTGGTCGGGCAACCTCGTCACCAATGCGAGCTGGAAGCACATGTGGCTCAACGAGGGCTTCACTACCTACGTCGAGAACCGCATCGTCGAAGCCGTCTACGGCAAGGCGCCGGCCGATGAGGAATTCATCACCGCCGCCGACGCCCTGCGCCGCGAGATGAAGGAAACCCCGCCGGCGCAGCAGCGCCTGGTTTCCGACGTCGACGACGCCGACGACGCGGCGTCGAACTACGCCTACGTCAAGGGCGCCTGGCTGCTGCGCACGCTGGAAGCGCGTTTCGGCCGCGAGGTGTTCGATCCGTACCTGCGCGACTATTTCGACCACTTCGCGTTCCAGAGCATCACCACCGAACAGATGCTCGAATACCTGCAGGCGAACCTCATCGACAAGCATCCGGGCAAGATGAGCCTGGACGAGGTCAAGCAGTGGATCTACCAGCCGGGCGTGCCGGACGACGCGCCGGTGCCGACCTCGCAGCGCCTGGAGGCGATCGCCGCCGCGCGCAAGGAGTGGCTGGCCGGGACGCGCAAGGCCGCCGATCTCGGCGCGAAGGACTGGAACACGCACGAGTGGATGTACTTCCTCGACGGCCTGCCGGAGAAACTGACGACCGAACAGCTCGCCGCGCTCGACCAGGCCTGGCATCTCAACGGGTCGCCGAACGCCGAGATCGCGCGGCGCTGGTATCTCGCCGCGATCGGCGGCGACTACCGGCCGGCGCGCGCGGAAATGGCCAAGTACATGACGTGCATCGGCCGTCGCTACCTGGTGGTGCCGTTGTACGAGGCGCTGGTGAAGACGCCGGACGGCAAGGCGTTCGCCAAGCAGGTCTACGCCAAGGCCAAGCCGGGCTACCACCCGATGACCCAGGCCAGCATCGAGAAGGCGCTGGAGAAGAAGTAAGGCGCCTGCGAGGAATAGCGGCTCGCCGTCCTGCGTCAGCGGACGGCGAGCCGGATGCCGGAAATCAGGGCTGGTTGCCGGAGAACTTCTGCACCGTCGCGCCCTTCACCGCGCCGATCGTCGCGCTGTCGCTGACGAACAATTCCACTTCCCGTTCGAATTCGAGCGTGCCCTGCACGGTCGCGTGCGGGCCGATCACGATGCGCGGCTTGCGCTGCGTACCCCAGGACCAGCCGCTCGGCTTCTTGACCAGGATGCCGCCTTCGACGCGCGAGTCGGCACCGACCTCGATGTCGCCGCCGACCGTCTGGATGCCGCCGCCGATGTGCGCGGCTTCGAGCGCGATGCGGCCGTTGACGGTCTCGGCGCGGCCACCGACGTCGGCGCTCTTGCCGAGGCGGATGCCGCCGTTGACGGTCTCGACGCCCTCTTTCACCTGCGCGCCCTCGTCGAGGTTGATGCCGCCGTTGACGGTCTGCACGGAGGCAGCGCGAGCCTGCTCGCCGAGCCGCACGCCGCCGTTGACGGTGGTCACCTTGGCGGCGCTGCCGGAAGCGGCGATGCGCACGCCGCCGTTGACCGTGCTCAGATTGCCGGCTCGCTCGCCGTTCTTCACGTCGATGGCGCCGTTGACCTTGTCGACGTCGTCTTGCGCGAACGCGCCGGTGGTGCAGGTCAGGGCCAGCAGGGCGATGGCGATGGGCAGGCGTTTCATGCGGATTCTCCGTTGTCGGGTGTGCGGGCGTTTGGATGCGCCCGGTTGCGCGAAGGTTTAGGGCTCGTCGTGCATGCCTCGGCCGGTGCGCGCAGTGTGCCCCGAAGCGCGGCCGCGAATGGCCGCGGATGGACCGTCCGGACGCAATCCCCGAAGCGAATCCGACGGGCTTTCCCGGCCGCCGCGATCGTGGACGATCGCGCCTGGTATTGGGGTTCGGCTAGGATGCTCCTTTCCTTGGCGTAGCGGAAATCCGGGCGTGACCAGACCCAAACCGATCCTGCTGCTGATCCTCGATGGCTGGGGCCATCGCGAAGCGACCGCGCACAACGCGATCGCGCAGGCGAACTGCCCGAACTGGCGGCGCCTGCTGGCCGAATGCCCGCACACGCTGGTCGACACGCACGGCGAGTTCGTCGGCCTGCCGGACGGGCAGATGGGCAACTCCGAAGTCGGCCACATGAACATCGGTTCGGGGCGCATCGTCTACCAGGACCTGACGCGCATCGACGCCGCCATCGCCGACGGCTCGTTCTTCGACAACGCGGCGCTGGTCGGCGCCTGCGAAGCGGCGAAGGCGAACGGCGGCACGCTGCACGTGCTCGGCCTGCTCAGTCCCGGCGGCGTGCACAGCCAGGAACAGCACATCCACGCCCTGCTCGATCTGGCGGCGAAGCGCGGCGTCGCGAAGGTCGCCGTGCACGCCTTCCTCGACGGCCGCGACACGCCGCCGCGCAGTGCGACGCCAAGCCTGCGCGCGCTGGCGGAAAAATGCGCCGTGCTCGGCAACGCGACGATCGCGACGGTCAGCGGGCGCTACTACGCGATGGACCGCGACCAACGCTGGGATCGGGTGAAGCTGGCCTACGATGCGATCGCCGAGGCCCGCGCCGAATTCCGCGCCGGCGACGCGGCGCTCGCGCTGCAGGACGCCTACGCGCGCGGCGAGAATGACGAGTTCGTCAAGCCGACCGTGATCGCGGACGGCGCCCGGATCGGCGACGGCGACGCGATCGTGTTCATGAACTTCCGCGCCGACCGCGCACGCGAGCTGTCGCACGCCTTCGTCGATGCGGATTTCACCGGCTTCGCGCGCGAGCGCGCGATCCGCTTGTCGGCCTTCGTCACGCTGACCGAGTACGAGCAGGGCCTCGCCGCGACGGCGATCGCCTATCCGCCGCAGTCGATGCGCGACACGCTCGGCGAATACCTCGCTTCGCTCGGCCTGGCGCAGCTGCGCATCGCCGAGACCGAAAAGTACGCGCACGTGACATTCTTCTTCTCCGGCGGCCGCGAAGCTCCGTTCGCCGGCGAGGAACGCATCCTGGTGCCGAGTCCGAAGGTCGCGACCTACGACCTGCAGCCGGAAATGAGCTGCCCGGAACTCACCGACAAGCTGGTCGCGGCGATCGAGTCGAACCGGTTCGATTTCATCGTCTGCAACATCGCCAATCCCGACATGGTCGGCCACACTGGCATCGAAGCCGCCGCGATCAAGGCGGTCGAAGCCGTCGACGTCGCGCTCGGTCGCCTGGCCGGCGCGATCCGCGCGGCCGGCGGCGAGATGCTGATCAGCGCCGATCACGGCAATCTCGAACAGATGCTCGACGAGAACGGCGTGCCGCACACCCAGCACACGGTCGGGCCGGTGCCGCTGGTCTACCTTGGCCGCCCGGCGCGACTGCATCACGGTGCGCTGCGCGACCTGGCGCCGACCGTGCTCGCCTTGATGGGCCTGCCGCAGCCGAGCGAGATGACCGGGCGCAGTCTGGTCGAGTTCGTCCGCTGATGCGGATGGCGGAAGAGCGCCTCGGCGATTTGTCGCGTCGGCGGATCCGAGCGGAAGAGCGCCTCGGCGATTTGTCGCGTCGGCGGATCCGAGCGGAAGAGCGCCTCGGCGATTTGTCGCGTCGGCGGATCCGAAATGCATTCGGGCTCGTCCGCGCCGTCGCGCGCCCGATGCTTGCGCGCATCGCGGACATCCGAACGTGATTCGAGGCGCCTCGATTGGCCGCCTTGCGCTCGCGCTGGCGCTGCTCGCACCCGTCGCGGCGCCGGCGCAGGAACTCGACCAGGCGCAGCGCACCGCGCAGGAGCGCGCCATACAGGAGCGCGAGGCCAAGCAGAAACTCGACGCCGTGCGCGCCGAGATCAAGGCGCTGACCGAGCAGCAGCGGGCGACCACCGGCGAACGCGGCGAGGCCGCGCGCGCGCTGCGCGAAAAGGAACTGGGCCTGGCGGCGGTGGCCAAGGACGTCCACGCGCTGGACGGCAAGATCGCCGCGCAGCAGGACAAGCTCGACCAGCTCGACACGCAGCGCGCCGGGCTCGAAAGCGCGTTGAAGTCGCAGCGTGAAGCGCTCGCCGAGCTGCTGCGCTCGGCCTACGCGCTCGGCAACCACGAGGAATTGAAGCTGCTGCTGCAGCAGGACGACGTCGCCGCGATCTCGCGCGTGCTCGCCTATCACCGCTACTTCCAGCGCGCCCAGGTCGACCACATCGACCGCCTGCGCGGCGATCTGCGCGAGCTGGCCGAGGTGCAGGACTCGATCGAGGCGACCACCGCCGAGCTCGACCACAGCCGCGTCGCGCGCACGGCCGAGGGCGAGAAGCTCGAAGCCGAGCGCGCGGGGCATGTGAAGCTCGTCGCCGAGATCGACGCCAAGCTGAAGGATCAGGGCGCGCGCATCGCCGCGCTCGGCAAGGACGAGGCCGCGCTGACCGACCTGCTGGAGAAACTGCGCGACGTGTTCGCCGACATTCCCAAGCAGCTCGAAGGCGCCGAACCGTTCGCCGCCGCACGCGGCCGACTGGCCTGGCCGTTGCAGGGCAAGGTCGTGACCGCGTTCGGCACCGCGGACGATTCCGGCCGGCGCAGCAGCGGCATGCTGATCGCCGCGAAGAGCGGCACCGCCGTGCACGCGGTCTCGCACGGGCGCGTCGCCTTCGCCGACTGGCTGCGCGGCTACGGCCTGATGATCATCGTCGACCACGGCGACGGCTACATGAGCCTGTACGGCGGCAACGAGACCCTGCTCAAGGACGTCGGCGACTGGGTCGACGCCGGCACCGCGATCGCCAGCAGCGGCGCCAGCGGCGGCCAGAAGACGCCGGGCCTGTACTTCGAGCTGCGCGCGAAGGGCCAGGCCGTCGATCCGCGCAGCTGGCTGCGCTGAGCGCCCTTGCAAAGCGGCCGCCGGCACGGCATCTCGATATCGGCGGCATGATCCGGTCGCCGGCATTACACTGGCCGCATTCCCGTGAGGTGTGTTCGATGTCTCCGCGTCTTCCGCTCGCATTCCTGTTCGCCCTGATCTGCGCACCGGCCTTCGCCGCCGAGCCGCCGCCGGCCGCTGCCGGCGACGTGCCCGACGTCGAGGACGCTCCGGCGGCCGAACCGGCACCGCCGCCGCACGCGGAGAAGTCCGCCTCGAAGAAGTCGGTCGATCTGCAGGACATCCGTGCGTTCACCGCGGTCTACAACTTGGTCAAGCAGGCCTACGTCGAGGACGTCGACGATCATCGCCTGATGCAGCAGGCGATCCGCGGTCTGCTGTCCGGACTCGATCCGCACAGCGAGTATCTCGGCAAGGAGCAGATCGAGAACCTGACCGAGGACACCACCGGCAGCTACGACGGCCTCGGTATCGAGGTGGTGCAGGTCGACGGCGTGCTGCGCGTGATCGCGCCGATCGACGATTCGCCGGCCGAACGCGCCGGCATCAAGGCCGGCGACACGATCGTGCAGATCGACGGCAAGCCGGTGCAGTCCGACGATCTCGACGGCGCCATCGCGCACCTGCGCGGCAAGCCCGGCACCGAGATCACGCTGAACGTGCTGCACGAGAAGCAGAGCACGCCGGTCGACATCAAGCTCAGGCGCGAGGCGATCAAGGTCGCCAGCGTCCGCGCACGTCTGCTCGAGCCGGGCTATGCGTACCTGCGCATCAGCCAGTTCCAGGCCGACACCGGCGTCCAGCTGCGCAAGCGCATCGAGCGCATGCAGGCGGACAACAAGGCGCCCTTGCGCGGTGCGATCCTCGATCTGCGCAGCAACCCGGGCGGCCTGGTGACCTCGGCGGTCGAGGTCAGCGACGCGTTCCTCGACGACGGCGTGATCGTCACCACCAAGGGGCGCCTGAAGGACTCCGACCTCAGCTTCCGCGCCACCCCGGGCGACCTGCTCAAGGGCGCGCCGCTGGTCGTGCTGGTCGACAATGGCACCGCCTCGGCGGCCGAGATCGTCGCCGGCGCGCTGAAGGACAACCATCGCGCCCTGCTGATGGGGCGGCGCACCTTCGGCAAGGGGTCGGTGCAGACCGTGCTGCCGCTCGACGCCGAGCACGCGGTCAAGCTCACCACCGCGCGCTACTACACGCCGAGCGGCATCTCGATCCAGGCCGCCGGCATCCAGCCCGACATCGCGCTGGCCGATCTCGCCCTGACCCAGCGCGACAGCGCGCCGACGCCGGCGATCGGCGAGCGCGATCTGCGCAATCACCTCAAGGGCGCGGACGAAGGCGACGGCAGCGTGGTCACGCCGAGCGCGGCCGATCGCGATGTCGAGAAGGACTATGCGTTGAACGAGGCGCTGAATGCGCTGAAGGCGCTGGCGCTGCGGAACAAACCGGCGGCGGCGCCGGTCGAGAGCAAAGGCTGAGGGCCGATCGTCGGCCGGGGAGGCGTGCGATGCGGAACTGGCTGCGCGACAACAGGCACTTCTTCGCGATCCTGCTGCTGTTCGGCTTCGTGCGCACGGCCGTCGCCGACTGGAATCCGGTGCCGAGCGGCTCGATGCGTCCGACCATCCTCGAAGGCGACGTCGTCTTCGTCAATCGACTCGCCTACGACCTCAAGCTGCCATTGACCGATCGCATCCTTGCGCATCTCGGCGAGCCGCGGCGCGGTGACATCATCACGTTCTCCTCGCCCGCGGACGGCACGCGGCTGATCAAGCGCATCGCCGCGGTGCCCGGCGACACGATCGCGATGCGCGGCAATCGCCTGACCATCAACGGCGCGGCGATCGACTACGCGCCGCTCGGCGAAGTCGTCGAAACGCTGGGCGGCAGTCGCCAGGTGCGCGCGGAACGCGCGCGCGAAACGTTCGGCGCGGATGCGCACACGGTGCAATGGCTGCAGGGCGCGCGCTCGCGCTCGAGCTTCGCGCCGCTGACGATTCCGCCGGACCACTACCTGATGCTCGGCGACAATCGCGACGACAGCGAGGATTCGCGCTACTTCGGCCTGGTTCCGCGCGAGCGCCTGATCGGCCGCGCCGAACGCATCCTCGTCTCGGCCGACATCGAGGATCGTTGGCAGCTGCGCTTCGACCGTTTCGGCAGGCGCTTCGACGACTGAGGCGGTGCCGGTCGGGTCGCGCGACTACAGGTTCGTCTTCGGCGGCGCGATCGGAAACGGCATGATCTTGTCGCCGCTGGTGGCGTCGCGGATCGCGAGCGTGCCGCGCTTGACCACTTCCTCGACGCGCAGGATCGTCTGGATCGGCAGGTGCAGGATCCTGGTGTCCTTGAACTCCTCGCGCAGGCGTTCCTCGGTCGGATCGACGACCAGGCCCTCGCCCGGCGGATCGAACACCAGATCGCCGATCTCCGTGAAACCCCACAGCGCGCTCGAAGCCACGTGGCGCGCGTAGAGCTCGATGCTCTTGCCCTGCGAGAGGAACGTGACTTTGTAGAGTCGGGTCGATTTGGGCATTGGGGGCGGTGATTCGTGATTCGTGACTGGTGATTCGAAAAAAGCTTACCGCAGTGGCGAATCGGTGATGGGCGAACGCGCCGGCTTTTCTTCAGCCAATCGCCCATCCCGAATCACCAATCGCGGCTCCTCAATTCCTGAGCCGCCGTGCCACCGCCGGCTTCGACAGCAGCGCCAGCACGACGCCGATCGCGAAGCCGGACACGTGCGTCCACCAGGCGACCGCGCCGAAGGCCGGGCCGACGTAGGTGAACAGGAGTTGCAGCATGGCCCAGAAGCCGATCAGCAGCGGCGCCGGGATGCGCACGAATTCGAGGAACACGCCGAGCGGCAGCACCAGACCGAGGCGCGCGCGCGGGAACAGGGCGAGGTAGGCGCCGACCACCGCCGAGACCGCGCCGCTGGATCCGACGATCGGCGCGCTGGTGCCGGCCAGGGTGAACGCGCCGACCAGATTGGCCAGCGCGCCGCCGAGCACGAACATGGCGAGGAACCGCGCCGAGCCGAGCGCGCGTTCGGCGGAGACGCCGAACACGACCAGGAACAGCATGTTGCCGGTCAGGTGCAGCCAGTCGGCGTGGATGAAGATCGCGGTGACCAGCCGCGCCGCGCGCAGCTCGATCAGCTGCTGCAGCCACGGCGCGTTCGGATCGAGCAGGGTCGACGGCACCGTGCCCCAGCGCGCCAGCACCGCCAGGCGCTGCGGCACCGGCATCGAGGCGAGCCAGACGAAGACGACGACGCAGGCCGCGACGATCAGCAGGGTCGCCCACGGCGGTCGCGGCTTGCGTCGGCTCGGCAGGTGGACGAACACCTCGCCGCCCGCCTCAGCGCCCGTCGCGCGGATAGATGAAGCGCTGGCCCTTGAACTCGAGCACCATGCCGTCGGCGCGGATTTCCTTCAGCACCAGGCCCTCGCCGAGTTCGTCGCCTTCGACGTGGCGGTCGCCCTTGATGACGACGAAGCGCTCGCTCGGCTCGCTGGCGAACACGTGCATGGTCAGTGCGAGTTCGGGCAGATCCTTGCGCGTCGCGTACGGCAGATCCCACACCGACGGCAGGGCCGGTTGCGCTGGTGCCGGCTTCGCCGCGGGGGCGGCGGCCGCATTCGGGGTCGCGGGCTTGGCGTCGACGGATTTCGCCGTCGCCGCATCGTGCGCGGCGGACGGAGTGGTCGTCGCCACCGGGTTCGTCGCCGGCTTGGCCGGCGATGAGGCCGGAGCCGGCGCGGGCGGCGCCGGATTCCGGGTGGCCGGTGCGGCGGCGGGCGGAGTTTGCGTCGCCGTCGCCGCGGCGACCGGCGGCTTCGTCGGAGCGGTTGCGGCGGGAGCGGGCGCCGACGGCGCCGGGGTGCGGTTCGCCGCGGGCGGGGCGTTCGTCGCAGTAGTCGCGTTCGTCGTCGGCGGTTGCCGCGTCGCGGCGGCCGGCGGCGCCGCGCGCTGCGCCGCGGGCGCGGCTGGGTGCGTGGCCTGCGCCGCCGGCGCGGGCGCCTTGGCGACGGTCTCCGGCTTCGGCGCGCTCGACTCGTCGGTCGCCGGCGTGCGGCTCAGCCACCAGCCGGCCGCGAGGGCGGCGAGGATCGCCACAGCGAACACGGGCAGCAGGTTGCGTCGCTTGCGCGCGACGAGCACTGGCGAGCCCAGCGTCGGCGCCTCGCCGAGGCGGCGCTGCTGTTCGGATTTCTTCAGGGCTTCGAGGATCAACGACATTGCAATTCCTGGTTCATTCGCCGGACCTCGAGCTTCCTGCCGCGGTCCGCGGAAAACGGTCGCGGCCACGCCGCGCCACGTTTCTTTCGCATCGGCACCGGTGCTCGATGCGGCGGCACATTCTAAGTGCCGGAGCGGCCGCGCCGGCCGCTCCTTGGGTGTGTCGAACCGCTTACTCGACCGTGCGCGCCAGATGCGGCCCGGCGTCGTCGAGCGCCGACAGCGCGAACAGCGTTTCCGGGCCGATGATGCCATCGGCCTTGATGCCGTAGGCCTGCTGCAGTTTGCGGATGCGTTCTTCCAGTTCGGTGTCGAACGCGACGTTGCGCGACTTGGCGGTGGCGCCGTCGTCGAAGGTAGCGACGCGATCGACCACCCAGGCGACCGCCTCGCCGCTGTCGCCGCGCTTCAGCGTCGCCGGCAGCTCGGCCGGCAGGCGCCACAGCGCGACGAAGTCGCCGTTCCAGAACTTCGACAGCGACGAACGCGCAAGTTCATAGCGGTCGCCGGCCAAGTCCATGCGCACGCGCTCGCGTCCGACGCCCTGCAACAGGGCGTAGGCGGGGCGGTCGTCCTGCTGCTGCGGGTCCGGATCGAGCTTCAGGATCAGCGGGCGATCGAAACGCGCGACCTGCTCCAGCGTCGCGTGCCCGCGCAGGCAGGCGAGGCCCGGTGCGGCCAGGGCCGGACAGCGGCTCGCCTCGCGCACGGAAACCTCGTTGGAATCGACCTGCCAGCGCGCGAGCAGCTGGGTGAACGCGGTCAGCTCGGTCTCCGGCGGATTTTTCAGATGCGCGGCGAGCCGGTCGGCCTCGCCGTCGACCGGCGCCGGGGCAACTGGCGCGGGCGTCGGCGCGGCCTGCGCCGGGGCGGTCTGCCGATAGCGCTGCAGCCAGACCGTGCCGGAGCCCACGCTGAACAGCAGCAGCGCGGCCGCGGCCCAGACGCCGTAGCGGCGCATCCAGTAGCGCGCGTGGCCGGGCAGGGTCTCGTCGGCGGCGCGGTCGACCAGGCGCTCGCCGATGCTGTCCTGCTCGCGCGCGTAGGCCGCCATCAGGGCGCGGTCGGCGACGATGTTGACCAGGCGCGGAACGCCGCCGGAGCGCTGGTACAGCGCCTTCAGGCCGAGCCGCGAGAACGGCATGCGCTTGCAGCCGGCGACCGCCATGCGATGGCGCACGTAGGCTTCGGTCTCGGCTGCGTCGAGCGGCGTCAGGTGGTAGCGAGCCGTGATGCGCTGGGCGAGCTGGCGCAATTCCGGCCGGTCGAGCAGTTCGCGCAGCTCCGGCTGGCCGAGCAGGATGATCTGCAGCAGCTTCTGCGTCGGCGTCTCGAGGTTGGTCAGCAGGCGCACCTGCTCCAGCGATTCGATCGACAGGTTCTGCGCCTCGTCGACGATCAGCACCACGCGCAGGCCCTGCGCGTAGGCGTCGAGCAGGAACGCGTTGAGCGTGTCGGTCAGCGCCTTGAGGCTGCCGCGCTTGCCCTCGATCGGCAGCTTCAGCTCCTCGCAGACGGTCTCCACCAGCTCGACCGGCGACAGTTTGGGATTGAGCACCAGCGCGACGCGGGTGTTCTCCGGCAGCTGCTCCAGCAGCAGGCGGCACAGCGTGGTCTTGCCGGTGCCGACCTCGCCGGTCAGCTGCACGAAACCGCCGCTGCCGCCCTTGCCGATGCCGTACAACAGGTGCGCCAAGGCGTCCCGGTGCCGTTCGGACAGGAAGACGTAGCGCGGGTCCGGCGTGATCGAAAACGGCGGCTCGCGCAGGCCGAAATACTCCAGATACATACGGCTACTTTACCCGACGTGATGGAAAGCCTGGTGGCGCCGCCGTTCGCGCCGGCGCCCAGGCCGGCAGCGGCAATCCTTTCTGGAGCGTGCAAAACGTGATTTGGTTCACAAAACCCCGGGGGCGAGGTGCATAATCGGCAGCCCACGAACAGGGAGCTCGCGATGGACGCTTCGTTGCGCAAGGCCGCGATGGCGCTGGGTCTGTGTCTTTCGATCGGCATGGCTTCGGCCCAGTCTTTGCCGGCGGGCTTCAATCTCGACAACCGCCTCAGCAACCGCAACGCGCCGACCGGCGTCTACTTCGCGCACGACGGACGCGTTTTCGTGACCGAGAAAGGCGGCACGATCTACGTCTACCAGAACCTCCTCGATCCGGCACCGCAGTTGCTGGTCGACCTCAGCAGCCAGGTGCACGATTTCTGGGATCGCGGCCTGCTCGGCTTCGCGCTCGATCCGCGCTTTCCCGAACAGCCCTACGTGTACGTCCAGTACGCCTACAACGGCGGCCTGTTTCCGGCCAGCGACCCGACGCCGTGGGCGCCGCGCTGGCCGTCGACGGATTGCCCGAGCCCGCCGGGCTCGACCTCGAGCGGCGGCGGCTGCGTGATCAGCGGGCGCATCTCGCGCCTGACCGTCACCGGCAACACCGCCGCCGACGAGCAGGTGCTGATCGAGGACTGGTACCAGCAGTATCCCAGCCATTCGATCGGCACGATCCTGTTCGGTCCGGACGGCTACCTGTATGCCGGCGGCGGCGACGGCGCCAGCTTCAACTGGGGCGACTACGGCCAGACCGGCAATGCGACCTGGCCGGACCAGCGCTCGCCGTTGAACGCGGCCAACCCGAACAGCCAGGCCACCAACCACGGCGGCTCGCTGCGCTCGCAGGGCCTGGAAGTGGAGTCGCAGTACGTCGGCCAGCAGGTCTGGCTCAACGGTTCGATCATCCGCATCAATCCGGCCGACGGCAGCCATGCACCGGGCAACCCGCTGGCCACGGCCGGGTTGTCGGAGAACGCCAAGCGGATCGTCGCCTACGGCCTGCGCAACCCGTTCCGCTTCACCGTGCGGCCGAACACCGGCGAGATCTGGGTCGGCGACGTCGGCGACACCGCCTGGGAAGAGATCAACCGCATTCCGGCCGTTCCGACCGACGGCAGCGCGACGCTGCTCAACTTCGGCTGGCCTTGCTACGAAGGGCGCGGCCATCACGGCAACTTCATCGGCCCGATCTGCACCGCGCTGTATTCGGGCGGCGACACGGGCGGGCGCACGCCGCAGACGCAGCCCTGGTACACCTACCAGCACGTCGGCAGTTCCGACACGACGGGCCTGGCGTTCTACGAAGGCAGCAGTTACCCGGCGCAGTACCACAACTCGCTGTTCGCGGCCGACAACAGCCGCCAGATCATCTTCAACATCCCGTTCGTCGACGCCAACGGCGACGGTGTGCCCGACGCGCCTCCGGACAGCTCGGCCAGCGCGTTCTTCGGCGGCAGCCTGGCGACCGCGGTGCAGCTGATTTCCGGGCCCGGCGGTGATCTCTTCTATCCGAACATCAATACCGGAAAGGTCTCGCGCCTGTGGTACTGCGGCGGCGGCTGCACCAACCAGGCGCCGTCGGCCGCGATCGCGCTCGACGCTACCTCGAGCGCCGACGGCGTGCCGCGCACGATTGGTTTCAGCGCCGCCAACAGCGTCGATCCGAACAGCGGCGACACGCTCGGCTACGACTGGGATCTCGACGGCGACGGCAACTTCGGCGATGCCAGCGGCGCGACCGCGTCGCGCGTGTACGGGGCGCCCGGCAGCTATCGCGTCGCCGTGCGCGTCAGCGACGGCGCCGGCGCGAGCGACGTGCAGAGCATGCTGGTCACCGTGCGCGAGGCGGTCGCCGACCTCGGCGTCGTGTTCGACGACGGCGTCACCTCGGCGCGCCCCGGCGACACGCTGCACTACGTGCTGACGGTGACCAACCAGGGGCCCGATGCCGTGTTCGGCGCGGTCGTGGCGACGACGCTGTCGACGCAGCTGACCGGCATCACCTGGATCTGCACTCCGGCCGGCGGTGCGAGCTGCGGAGGCAGCGGCAGTGGCAGCGGCGACGTCGCCGACAGCGCCGATCTGCCGGCGAACGGCAGCGTGACCTACGCGATTACCGCCACCGTCGTCGCGGCGGCGAACGCGCCGATCGACAGCGACGCATCGGTGGCCGCGCCGAGCGGAACCAGCGATCCGAATCCCGCCGACAACCAGGCCTCCGACATCGACGCGCTCGACGACACGATCTTCGCCGACGGGTTCGATCCGACCGGCAGCTGAGACAACGTCCGGCGCTCGCGCGCGAGCGCCGGCGCGTCCGCGCCGGGGTTGAGATCGCGCCGAGCGGTCCCATGAACACTCCTTCGTGCCGCGCGCTTCCCCGTGCGGCGACTCCATTGCCGCCCGCAGCCACCGCCACGCGCGCCGGCGCGCGCGAGGACGTCCATGCGCAGCGATTTCTTCAAGACGGCGGCCGTGCTCGGCCTGCTCACCGCGATCGGTCCCTTCGCGATCGACATGTATCTGCCGGCGCTGCCGTCGATCCGCGCCGGGCTGCACGCCAGCACCGGCGCGGCGCAGGCGAGCCTGATGATGTTCTTCGTCGCGATGGGCCTGGCGCAGCTGATCTACGGTCCGCTGTCGGACATCGTCGGCCGCAAGCCGCTGCTCTACGTCGGACTGGGTCTGTTCGCGCTCGGCAGCGTCGGCTGCGCGCTGGCCGGCAGCATCGAGACGCTGATCGCGTTCCGCGTCGTGCAGGGACTGGGCGCCAGCGCCGGCATGGTGATCGGTCGCGCCGTCGTGCGCGACCTGCACACCGGGCCGGACGCGGCGCAGATGATGTCGCTGCTGATGCTGGTGTTCAGCGTCTCGCCGATCCTCGCGCCGCTGGCCGGCAGCCTGGTGATCGCCTGGGCCGACTGGCGCGGCATCTTCTGGAGCGTGCTGGTCGCCGCGGTGCTCGGCATCGTCCTGCTGACGCTGTTCCTGCGCGAGACCCGCCACGCGCATCTGCGCGCGGGCAGCAGCGTGCGCGGCGCGCTCGCCGCCTACCGCGAACTGCTCGGCGATCCGTCATTCCTCGGCCTCGGCTTCATCTGCGCGTTCGGCACATCGAGCTTCTTCGCCTATCTCGCCAGTTCCTCGTTCGTGCTGATCGAGCACTACGGCCTGACCCCGACGCAGTACAGCCTGTTCTTCTCGATCAACGCCGTCGCCTTCATCGGCGCGGCGCAGTTCAACGGCCTGCTCGCGCGACGCTTCGGCCTGCGCAAGCTCGCCCGCGGCGCGGTGTGCGGCTACGCCTGCGCGATGACGAGTCTGCTGGCGGTATTCGCGCTCGGCGTCGACAGCCTCGCCGTGCTCGCCGTGCTGCTGTTCGTCGGCTACGCGTTCCTCGGCCTGGTGATTCCGAACGTCACCGTGCTCGCGCTGGAGGAACACGGCGCCATCGCCGGCACCGCCTCGGCGCTGATCGGCACCTTGCAGTTCGTCACCGGCGCGGCGGTGATGGCGATCGTCAGCCGCTTCCTCGACGGCACCGCGCTGCCGATGGTCGCCGGGATCGCGATCTGCGCAGCGATCGCCTTCGCGCTGGCGCAGGTCGCGCTGCGGCGCGAGCCGGTGCAGGCGTACGCCGACTGAAGGAAATCTCGAAAGCGCGATCGCCGTCATCCCCGCGAAGGCGGGATGCATCCGGTTGCGGCGCGCGCCGCGCTGAAGGAGTTCGCGCCGGCTCAGCCGCGCAGCCGCGGGCGGCGTGATTTCTTGGCCGGCGCGTCGTCGCCGGAGAACAGCGCGATCGCGGTGCGCGCGACCTGCGCGGTGTCGTAGTACGCGTAGGCGCCGACGCCGAGCGCGCCGACCACCGGCAGCCAGCGCGCGATGCCGCGGCCGGCGAGGCGCTTGGAAACGCCGAGGCCGATCTTCGCCGCGATCTTCTCGATCGCGCGCAGCGGAACGTCCTGGATCAGCAGGCGTGCGCCGACCTGCACGCCGACGTCGCGCACGGCCTGCGCCGCGGCGTGGCGGAACAGGCAGTAGAGCATGTGCGAACGAGTGAGGTCGGCGCTGACGCCGTAGGCGCCGGCGATGTCGGCGACCATCTGGCGCTGGATCTGCCAGATCGCGGCGAGCTCCGGCAGGATCGTCAGCCAGCCGAGCGGGCCGGGTGGCAGCGCCAGCGTGCCGGCGGCGAGCGCGGCTCTGTTGGCCGCCGCCGCGGCGATCGCCCGCGCGCGATCGTGCGGGCCCTTGGCCTTGTGTTCGTCGGTCGCCGGAATGCGGCCGACGAGATCGAGAATCGCGCGGGTCAGGCGTTCGCCCGGGCCGCCCGGTTCGCCATCGACTCTGCGTGCGGGGACGTGTTCGGCCATCGTTCGAGGTGTCCTCTGCGACAGGGGAGGGGAAGCGGCGGCCTCAATCGAAGCCGTCGGCGAACAGCCGGTCGCTGCCGCCGTAGGTGCCGACGATCAGCGCGCGCGCGCCGGGATCCGGCGGCGGCGGATCGAGCGGCGCGATCAAGGCGAGCACGCCGCCGAGCAGGGTATCGGTGCCGTTCCACGTACCGGTCTGCTCGACCAGGGCGCCGGGCAGCGCGCCGGCGAAGAACGCGTCGGCGTCGATCGGATCACCGGCCGGGTCCTCGAACGTCGCGCCGGTGCTGTCGAGGGTCAGGCCGAGCACGGACAGTTGCGGCCGCGCCACGCCGGTGACCGGGCCGCCGGCGCGCGCGTCCGCCGGGTCCGGCGCGCCGCGCAGGCGCGCGCGCGTGGCCCAGCGGTTGCCGAGGCGGTCGAGATAGCCGCGCAGCTCGATCTGGCGTGCCTGCGTGATGCCGTTGAGGTAGACGCCGTCGCGGTCGCGCAGCTGCGCGCTGCGTCGCACCTCGTTGCCGAGCAGCGTCACGCGCCCGTCGGCGCCGGGCTGCACGTCGGCGGGCGTGGCCGGACCTTCGAGGCGGATCGTCGGCGCGTCGAACTGGATACCTTGTGCGGCGAGCGCGAGGTTCTCGCCGAAGACGCCGTCGACTTCCATCGACGCGCCGGTGACGAGATCTTCGGCGCTGCCGAAGCGGAACTCGGTCTTCGCGTCGTACGTGACGGTGTACGGTCCGAAGCGGAACGCGGTCGGCGAGAGGATTTCGCCGACCAGGCCGGTCAACGCGCCGAGCGCGCCCGGCGTGCCGAGCGGCACCGGCTCGACGCAGGTCAGGCGCGTGACGGTGTCGAGCAGAGAATCGGCCTGGAAACCGTCGATCGCCGTCGCGCGGATCTCGACGAAGCGACCGACCGTGAGCGCGTCGCCGCAGTCGACCGGCGCGACGCCGGCGAGGCTGACGCGCTGCGGACCGAGCTGCGCCTCGTCGCCGGCGATCGCGGTGACGTAGCCCGACAGCAGCCAGCGCGGCGTCGGCGAGGGCAGGTATTCGATGAAGGAGGCGAGCAGGCTGGAATTGGTGTCGACGTAGCCGCTGACGTCGAGGTGGTCGCCGAGCTCGACGTTGCCGATCGAGCCGCCGGGCAGGCCGGTCGCGCCGGTGTCGGCGGTCACCGTGACTTCCTGGCCGAGCACGCGCAGCGGCTCGACGGAGGTGACCGCGCCGCGCACGGCGTAGGAGAACACCACCGTCGCCGCCGCCGGAGCGCCGCCGCGCTGCGCGCCGGGAAAGGTCGCCACCGCGCGCAGGCCGCGTTTGGCCGGCGGTGCGGAACCGGGCGGCAGAATTTCGTCGTCGACGATCAGCTGCGTCTGCGCGTCGAGGCGCACCTTGCGGCCCTGGATCTCGATCAGTTCGTCGGCGCCCGCCGGAGCGGCGAAGGCGGTGAACACGGCCGGCAACAAGAGGTGACGCATCGGTATTTCATCCCCAGGATCGAATCGTGACGGATTGCCACCTTCGTGGGTACCGCCTGAACCACAAATGGCTGCGGCCGTGCGGCACCGGGCGCTCAGCGGCGGTATTTCCAGTGCCGCGGCTTGCCTTCGGCCAGCCATTCCAGCGTCGTCGCGAGCCGCGTCGCACGCGTCCCGGCGCGCTTCGCCTCGACGATCCATTCGACGTACTCGCGTCGATGGCTGGAGCTGAAGGCCTCGAACGTCCTGCGCGCCTTGGCGTTCTTCTTCAGCGCGGCGGCGAGATCGTCCGGCACCTCGGCCGGCGGCTTCGCCGGCACGCTCCTGCCACGCGTCGCCGCCGGCACCGCGGCCTCGTTCAGCGCCATCGCCTTCTTGAGGTAGCCGAGGAGGACTTTCTTCGGCGGCAGGTCCGACCGCTTCTCGATGCGACCGAACTGGCCCATCGCCTGTTCCGCGCTGTCCTCGCCGACGACCTGCTTCCACTTCCAGAAGCCGAACGCGCAGTGCTGCTTGAACGCGGCCATGTGGCAGAACATTCCGCGGTAGAGGAAGAACGGCGAGCCCCATTTGATCGTCTCCTCGACCGCGGGGCAGGCCTGGCGCACCAGCGCGCGCAGGTGCGCGAGGATCGGCTGGGCGAATGGCTGCGCCTTGGCGATGTAGGCGTCGATGCGCGGGTCGGTGGAAACCATGGCCGGCTCTCGCTGAGATGGCGCGGCAACGATACGGCCGCGTCGATGCGCTGTCATCCGACACTCTGTCGTTCAAACGATCACGTGCGGCACGAAGCGCGAGGTGTCCTGCGTGATCAGCGAAGCGTCCTCGCGCACGCCCAGGCCACAGGCGCGGTCGGCGACCACCCAGCTGCCGATCAGCGGATAGCCGCCATCGAACTTCGGCAGCGCGTGGAAGGCCTGGCGGATGAGCGGCGCGTCGTCGTAGGGGCCGTCCGAGCGCAGCGTCGCGCCGTCCGCGGCGTGCAGTTCGATGTTGGCGCCTTCGCGCGAGAACAGCGGCTTGCGCACCCAGCCGGGCGGCAGAGCGCCGCGCGGCTCGGCGTCGAAGAACGCCGGCAGCAGGTTCGGGTGATCGGGATGGCGCTCCCACAGCAGCGGCAGGATGCCTTTGTTGCTGAGCACCGCCTTCCACGGCGGCTCGATCAGCGTGCAGCGCGACGTCGGCAATGCGGGACCGAATTCCTCCTCGAACAGGAATTCGAGCGGATACAACTTGAACAGCGCGCGGATGACCTGGTCGTCCGTGTCGGTGTACCAGCCGTCCTTGCTGAGGCCGATGTCCTCGATCGCGATGCGCCGCGTGGCCAGGCCCGCCTGCTCGGCGCAGTCGGCGAGGTAGGCGATCGTGCCCTGGTCCTCGAGCGAGTCGCGCACGGCCGAGAAGTACAAGGGCTTGGGCAGGCGCTTGGCGATCGTCGCGAAGGCTTCGATCAAGGTCTCCTGGATCAGGTTGTACTGGTCGGTGCCTTTCGGCAGCGCACCGCGCTCGATCTGCTGCTCCAGCCATAGCCACTGGAAGAAGGCGGCTTCGTAGAGCGAGGTCGGCGTGTCGTAGTTCAGCTCGTACAGCTTGGCCGGGCCGCTGCCGTCGTAGGCGAAGTCCATGCGGCCGTAGAGGTGCGGCGACGCCTCGCGCCAGGACTGCGCGATCCAGTCCCAGTACGCCGGCGGGATCGCCAGCCGGCGCAGCAGCGACTCCTCGCGCACGACCTCGGCGACCAGATCCATCGCCATCTCGTGCAGCTCGGTAGTCGGCGCTTCGATGTCGCGCTCGATCTCCTCGAGCGTGAACGCGTAGTAGGCGCGCTCGTCCCAGTACGGCGCGCCGTCGATGGTGTGGAAGCGGAAGCCGAGTCCCTCGGCCGTCTGCCGCCAGTCGTCGCGTTCGGCGATCGTGATGCGTTTCATGGGTGGAGATCAGCCGCCGCGCGAACTGCCGCCCCAGCCGCTGCGCGCCGCGGCGGCCGAGCCGAAGCCGGAGCGCGACATCGTGACGGCGCGGTTCGGCGCGATGTCGACCGGGCGCATGCGTGTGCCGCTGCCGACGGCGCCGCCGTCGCGGCGATCGCGATACGCCTCGGTGTACTGGCCGGTGCGCGAGCGGTAGATCGGGTTGGCGTCGAGATAGGCGGGCGCGCGGCCCGGCGACAGCATCTGCGACAGCATGAAGCCGGTCATCAGCGGCATCCAGAAACCGCCGCCGGCTTCGCGCTTCTCGGTGCACAGCTCGCCGTACTCGGCGATGCAGTCGGCCTTGCTCTTGTAGCGCGGCGCGTCGTTGGCGCTGGCCGTGTCGGCGGCCTGCGAGGCGCGCCGGCACAGCTCGGCGCTGTTGCCGTCGCGTTCGCAGGCTTCGACGCTGGTGTAGAAGCCCTGCTTGGTCAGCGCCTGCGGCTGCGCGTCCTGCACGCCGCCGCAGCCGACCAGCGCCCACGGCGTCTGCGCGACCGCGAGCAGGGCGAGTTGGCGGGAACGTTTCATCGCGAGGTTCTCCGGTTGATCAGTACGTCATGCACGCGGCGTTGAGCACGCCGACGCCGATCGACAGCGCGGCGACCAGGATCGCGGCGGCGCGCTCGTCGCGTTCGATGCGCGCCGGCAGGTCGGGCAGCAGCAGGCGCACGGCGAAGAAGGTCAGCGCCTGCACCACCAGCGCGACCAGGCCCCACACGGCGCAGTCGATCAGCCCGACCGACTGCGAGATCGCCGAGGCGAGCGGGATCACGAAGCCGAGGAAGGCGCCGCCGAAGGAGATCGCCGCGGCCGGCTTGTCGGCGCGGATCAGTGCCAGTTCCCGATGCGGCGTGATCCAGACGTAGACGACCAGGAACGACACCGCCAGCACGATCGCCAGGGCGAAATAGGCGAGGAAGTTCGGCAGCGTCGCGAGGGAGGGAGCGAGGTCGATGGACATGGGGTTTTCCCGGTCAGGTGATGTCGAATTCGGCGGTCGTCAGCGGCACGCCGAGCGCGAGGCTGACGACGTACTGGTTCGGGCCGGAATCCTCGGCCGCGACCAGCAGCAGTTCGTTGCGGTCGGCGCCGTCGGGTTCGCGTTCGTACAGCATCGAGTACACGGTGAGGTCGTAGTCCTTCGCCGTGGCCGAGGTCTTGTGCACGTTCTCGTCGAAGACGATCGGCGGCGCCCAGCGCTGGTCCGGTCCCTCGCCCCAGACGCGGCGGTATTCGCGATGGGCGACGGTGTAGGTCGACGCGCCGAGCAGCGAGCCCTGCTGCACCCATTGGCGGAACGCGGCCTGGTTGGCCGGATGCACCGAGTCGACGTAGACGAACAGCGCGACGTCGCCGACGCTGCGTTCGCCGCCCGGCGCGCCGCTGGTGGCGATCTGCAGGAACGCGTCGTCGCTCAGGTACAGCCGGTGCAGCTGTGCGCCCTCGCCGAGATCGATTACGCCGATCGCCTCGATGATCTGCGGGCTCGCCGGGCACTCGAAGCCGAACGCCTCGCCGGCGAGGCGGAACGGCAGCGCGTCGATCGTGACGGCGCCTTTGAGGCGCGCGCCGAGCGGGAACGCGCCGGTTGAGTCTGCGTCCTTCGATGCGGAGATGCGGTCGAACCAGTTGCTCATCGTCTCTTCCGTCGCCGCCCGACCGAAGCCGGGGCGGCGTTGTGCGAATGTCAGACCTTCGCGCGCTCGTGCACCGCCGGCAGCGGCGAACCCTCGTCCTGCGGCGCGCCGAGCTGCTCGCGCGGATGCTGCACGACCTCGGTCTTCTGGTAGCGCGCCAGCACCGCGTCGGCGCTGACCTGGCCCGGCGCGACACCCGCCGCCGCGAGGCGCGCTTCGAGATCGCCGTCGCCTTCGGACAGCGCGAGCGCGTCGGCGGCCTCGATCTGCGCGGTGCGTTCGGCCTGCTGCGTCTTCACACGCTCGAGCGAATCGAGCGCGGTGCGCAGCTTCGCGTTCTGGCCGCTGTGGCGCGCCGAGATCGCCGACTGCGCGCGCAGCACGCTCTCGTTCGCCTTCACCTGGTCGACCTGCTGCTGCAGGCTCTCGATGCGGCGGTCGGCGGTCTTGATCGAGCCGTGCAGCTTGTCGACCGCGGCCTTGGTGGCGGTCAGCGCCTTCTCCTCGGCGGCGATCTCGCCTTCGAGCTGCGCCACCTTGGCGGCGACGTCGCGCGCGAGCGTCTGGTCGCCCTGGCCGAGCAGGCGGCCGATGTGGCTCTCGTATTCGGCCTTCTTCGCACGCTTGGCGTCGAGCTTGTCGGAGGCGAGCTTCTGCTGCGCCATCAGCTTGGTCAGGTCCTCCTTCGCGCGCAGGCTGTCGCCCTGGGCGTCGCGGATCTCCTGGTCGAGGATGCGCGTGGCGTTGCGGTCGATCACCGCCTGGCCGGCTTCGGTGGCGGCGCCGCGGAACAGGGTCAGGATTTTTTCGAGAATGCTCATCGCGCGCCTCCGTTCAAATACCCGCGCAGGGCCTCGGCGGCCTCCAGGGTGTTCTGCGCCAGCACCTCGATTTCCTCGACGATGTTGGCCAGCGGCGAACGCGTCGACAGCTCGCCGAACACGACGTAGACGTCCTCGCCGTCGAGCGCCTGCAGGCCGATGTTCGACAGCGGGTTGATCGGATTCAGGCGCAGGCAGGCGTCGTTGAACGCGGCGCGGTCGGCGACCTGCGAGCCGAGGCACAGCGGCGTGGAGACGAACAGCTGCTCGCCCGAGGCGGCCAGGTGGATCATCAGGTCGCCGTGCTCCGGCAGCGAGATCGCGATGGTCGGGTCGGCGCCGTGTTCGAGCGTGAGTCGGAACGGGAGTCGTTCGCGCAGCACGTGCTCGGCGAGCGCCTCGTGCAGCGCAGGGGTGGTCCAGGCTTGGGTCATGGCGGAATACGCCTCCAGGTGGCGGTAACGGTCGGGAAGCACGGCTTCGCGCAGGGCGAGTTCGACGGTGGCCAGAATCTCGCGGTGTTGTGGCCGGATGAAGACCTGGCGCGCGACCAGGCCCTTCTCGCGCATGCGCTCGCGGAAGGCGCGCTGACTGCGCGCGGAGGCGGACGGGGGGCGGGCGGGCATTCGGCTCATCGGCTGTTACAAGTAACGTTACTTGTGGGGAAACGCAAGGGCCAGTGACATTGGTCATGCTGTTGAATCGCCGCAGGGCTGGCCCGCGATGGGTTACCGATCTGGCTGGAACGACGCCGCGAGCCGGGTCGCTGCCGTCCGGAGCGGCATCTCCGTACGCCGGCTCAGCCTCGCGCCGCCGGCGGCGGCGTCCACTGGTACAGCCAGGTCTCGCTCAGTGGCTGTTTCTTCGCGTCGCGCAGGAACAGGCGCAGGTCGATCGGCTCGGGACTCTTGTCCGGCACGACGTCGAACATCACGCGCCAGCCGCGGATCGAGTCGAGCGGACGCGCCGAGACGGTTTCGACCTTGCCGCGCGAGACCGAGATGACCGGTTCGAGCGTGGCCTCGCGCGGCAGCGTCGCCAGCTCGCCGCCGGCGAAATCGACGACGAACTTCCACGAGAAGTACGTGCGCGTGACGCCGGGCGGGCCGCCGATGCCGGTCCAGGTCATCGCGGCTTCGGCCAGCGGCGAGGCCGCCGGCGTCTTCCCGCCCCAATACAGGCGGTAGGAATACAGCAGTTCCTGGCCCGGCTGCGGCGGCGCTTCCGGCGTCCAGTAGGCGACGATGTTGTCGCGCGTCTCGTCCGGCGCCGGCAGCTCGACCAGCTGCACCGCGCCGGCGCCGAAGCCGGACAGAGGCTCGACCCACAGGCTCGGCCGCCGGTCGTAGAACACGCCGTCGTCCTGGTAGTGGTCGAAGTTGCGGTCGCGCTGCATCAGGCCGAAGCCGCGCGGCGTGCGGTCGAAGAACGAGTTGACGCGCACGTCGGCCGAGTTGACCAGCGGCCGCCAGATCCATTCGCCGACGCCGGTCCACAGCGCCAGGCCGTCCGAATCGTGGATCGCCGGCCGCCAGTCGTCTGCGATGCGGCGATCGTGCGGCGCGACCAGGAACATGCTGGTCAGCGGCGCGATGCCGAGCCGCTCGATCGGCTTGCGCGGATACAGCGCGACGTCGACGCGCATCGTCAGCGGCTCGCCCGGCACGACGTCGAAGCGATAGGCGCCGGCGACGCTCGGGCCGTCGAGCAGCGCGTACAGCACGAGGCTGTCGGTGTCGGGCTTGGGGCGTTCGAGCCAGAAGGTGGTGAAGTCGGGGAATTCCTCCGCGCGCGGCAGGCCGCAGTCGATCGCCACGCCGCGCGCCGACAGGCCGTATTGCAGCGTGCCGCCGACCGCGCGGAAATAGCTCGCACCGAGGAACGCGACGACGTCGCGCGCGAAGTCGCGATGGAAGTTCAGGCGGAAGCCGGCGTAGCCGAGGTCGTGCGGCAGCTTGTCGCCGTCGACGCCGCTCCTGGAGAGGTCGAAGCGCCGCGGATCGTAGTCGACTTCGTGCGCGACGCCGTCGACGACCTCGTAGACGTGCACGGAGCGGCGGAACTGCATGCCGAGGTGGAAGAACTGCGCGCGGAAACGCGCGGCGCGCTCGTCGGCCCACAGCGCATGCTTCGGGTCCGGGCGGATCGCCTGATAGTGGTCCCAGTCCAGCTCGGTGAGCACGCGCGGGATGTCGAGGTTCGGCGCGACGAACGGCCGCTCGGCCAGCGCGCGCGCATGGCCCTTCAGCGCCGCGTAGTCGAAGCGCTGCGGCTCGAACGGCGCGCTGCCGGGCCGCGACGCGGCGCGGCCGAGCAGGGGCAGCGCGGCGAGGAGGTAGGAGGAGGCGGTCAGCAGGTCGCGGCGGTTCATGCGGGCTCCTGGAGGCGTTCGAATGCTTTGTCTCGATGCGCACACGTCGAGTCATGCGGGCTCGTCTCCGCCGCTTGCGGGGGAGGCCGACGCGCGCAGCGCGGCGGACGGGGCAAGTCGGCGCAGTGCGTTCCGTCGCCCCGTCCGCCTTCTCGCGCACACGGGAGAAGGAGCGCCATCACGGCCTCGCCGTTTCGCCCCGCGCCTTGCGCCGCGGCGGCGGCGCCAGCGGCGCCTCGAGCCAGTCCGGGTGCGCCTCGGGCGAGGACCACACCGAGAAATGCAGGCGCGACAACGCCTGCGCGTCGCGCAGCAGGGCGTTACGGTCGTTTTCGTCGAGCGCCGCCGGGCCGTCGCGCAGTGCGCGCGCGACGACCTCCGCATGCGCGCGCTGCACCGCTTCGGAATGCTCGGTGCGAGCGACGTCGGCGGCGCAGGCGATCGCGTTGCGCAGCGGGTCGACCACCGCGTCGACGAAGCGCGGCGTCGACGCGGCGTGCTGCAGGTAGCGGCGCATGCGGCGCAGCACGCGCGGCGGATGCGATTCCTCCGGAATCAGGAACAGGCGCGCCGAACGCGCGCGACGGCCGAGCGTGACGCGGCTGGAGTACACCGAGATCGGGATCGACAGCGCCATCGCTCCGGCGACCGGCAGCAGCCACCACAGGTACGCGGGATTGAGCCAGTACACCAGGCCGAGCCAGGCCAGGCCGAGCACGGTCTGGCCGCCGTGGCGCACGCAGGCTTCGCGCCAGGTGGTCTGCGCGTCGTCGCGCGGCGGCGACTTCCAGTGCACCGCCCAGCCGACCAGCGCCGCGCCGATGAACTTGGTGTGGAACAGCATGCGGATCGGCGCGAGCCACGCGGAGAACACGATCTCCAGCAGCACGCTCGCCGCCAGCCGCAGCGTACCGCCGAACGGCTTGGCGTCCTTCAGCGCGATCAGCGCGACGCTGAGGATCTTCGGCAGGAACAGCAAGGTCGCGGTCGCGCCGAACAGGCCGATCGCGCGCGCCGGATGCCATTCCGGCCAAAGGGGGAATAGCTGGTTCGGCGCGGTGAAGTAGGTCGGTTCGGACAAGGTGTGGATCGCCAGCAGCACGGTCGACAGCAGCAGGAAGCCGAACCACAACGGCGCCGACAGATAGGCCATCACGCCGGTCACGAACACGGCGCGATGCGCGGGGTGCAGGCCCTGCGCGAAGAACAGGCGCGAATTGATCAGGTTGCCCTGGCACCAGCGGCGGTCGCGCTTCAGCTCGTCGAGCAGGTTCGGCGGCATCTCCTCGTAGCTGCCGGACAGCTCGTAGGCGATCCACACCGCCCAGCCGGCGCGGCGCATCAGCGCGGCCTCGACGAAGTCGTGCGAAAGGATCTCGCCGCCGCCGGGTAGGCGGCCGAGCGCGCAGTGACGCATGAACGGCGCGACGCGGATGATCGCGTTGTGGCCCCAATAGTGCGATTCGCCGAGCTGCCAGAAATGCAGGCCGGTGACGAACAGCGGGCCGTACACGCGCGTGGCGAACTGCTGGATGCGCGAGTACAGCGTCTCGCGGCCGGCCGCGCGCGGCGCGGTCTGCACGATGCCGGCGTTCGGGTTCGCTTCCATCAGGCGCACGAGCTCGACCAGGCAGTTGCCGCTCATCACGCTGTCGGCGTCGAGCACGACCATGTAGCGGTAGTCGCGGCCCCAGCGCCGGCAGAAGTCGGCGACGTTGCCGCTCTTGCGCTTGATGCGATGCTGCCGTCGCCGGTAGTAGACGCGGCCGGTCGGCAGCGAGGCTTGCAGGTCGAGCCAGGCCTCGCGTTCGGCGACGCGGATGTCGGCGTCGCTGGAATCGCTGAGCACGAAGAAATCGAAGCGCTCGATCTCGCCGGTCTGCGCCAGCGACGCGCAGGTCGCGCGCAGGCCGGCGAACACGCGCGCGACGTCCTCGTTGCAGATCGGCATCACGATCGCGGTGCGCGCCTCGGGCGGCAGCGGCGCGCCGGCCAGATGCCTGGCCGAGATCGCGTAGCGGTCGTGGCCGCGCACCAGCAGCACGAAGCCGGCCAGCGCGGTCCAGAAGCCCGCCGAGACCCAGCCGATCAGGATCGCGAACAGGACCAGTACCGCCATCTCCATCGGCTTGGTGCCGTGATACGGCAGCACGCCGACCATCGCGCTGGTGGCGAAGTACGACTGCGCCAGCACCATGCCGAGCAGCAGCACGCGGCGCACGGTGGCCGCGCGCTGCCAGTCGGCCGGCGGCGGCACTTCGCCGTCGTCGCGTGGCGATGTCGGCGCACGCCGGCGTCGCAGCCACGACGGCAGCCGGATCAGTCCCGGCGGCGGCCACAGGCCCGGCGTCATCGAGGCGCGATGCAGCGGCGGCGCCGACAGCAGGCGCAGGCCGCGGCGCGGATCGTCGGCGACGACCGCGGCCGGACCTTCGAACGCGCCGGCGAGCTGGAGCCGCGCGTTCAACGACGCCTGCGCCGGATTCGCGTCGATCGCCGCGTCCTCGGCGAGGGCGGCGTGCAGCCGCGCCATCGCATTGTCCGCGTCCCCGGCCTCGGCGCAGACCTGCTGCAGCGATTCGCGCCGCCCCGGCTTCAGGCCGAGGCGGGCGAGATAGCGGCTGCAGACATCCGCGCCGGCGGATGCGCGCCGCTTCAGTTCGGCGGCAGCACGTAGCTCCATGTTTCCGATACCGCCGCGCCGCGCTTGAGATAGGCGCGCAACTCGACCGGCTTGGCGTCGTCGTTGCGCTTCAGGCGCAGGCTGAGGCGCCAGCCTGCGCCGTCCGCGCTCGGCTTCAGGCTGTGCTGCAGCGCCTGCGCGTTGGCGTCCGCACCGACCACCGCCTCGACCTCGCCGTCGCCGTCGCCGTCGAGCGGCCCGGCGAAATCGATCGCGAAGCCGATCGAGTGTTCGTCGTTGCGCGCGCTGCGCGTGCCCTGGCGCGTCTGCACGACGCGGGCGAACGGCGGCTGCGTCTCCTGATCCTTCTGCCAGTGCACGCGATACTTCAGCGCGAGCGGCTGCTGCAGCGCGGGCGTCGTCGCCGGTACCCAGTAGGCGACGATGTTGTCGTTGGTTTCGTCCTGGGCCGGGATCATCACCAGTTCGACGCGCCCTGCGCCCCAGTCGCCGATCGGCTCGACCCATGCGCTCGGATGCAGGTCGTAGCGCGTCTGCAGATCTTCGTAGCGATCGAAGCCGCGCGCGCGCTGCATCAGGCCGAAGCCGCGCGGATGGGTTTGCGCGAAGGAGGTGACCAGCAGGCGCTTGGGATTGAGCAGCGGCCGCCAGATCCACTCGCCGCCGTCGGACTGCACCGACAGTCCGTCGGAATCGTGGACTTCGGGCCGGTAGTCCTCGCCGCTCGGCGTGCGCTGGTTGGCGCCGCGCAGATACATGCTGGTCAGCGGCGCGAGGCCGAGCTTGTCGACCTTGTCGCGCAGGTAGATGCGCGCCTCGACCTCGACCACGGTGTCGACGCCGGGCTGGATCGCGAAGCGGTACGCGCCGCTCGCGCGCGGCGAATCGAGCAGGCCGTAGACGACGAGCTGCCCGGCGTTCGGCTTCGGCCGCTCGATCCAGAATTCGACGAAGCGCGGAAACTCCTCGCCCGAGGCCTGCGCGGTGTCGATCGCCAGCCCGCGCGCGGAAAGGCCGTACAGCTGGCCCTTGCCGATCGCGCGGAAATAGCTCGCGCCGAGGAACGAGACGAATTCGTCGCTCTGTCCCGGCAGGTTCAAGGCGGTGGTCGCGCGGAAGCCGGCGTAGCCGAGGCCCTGTATCGCGGAAGGATCGACCTTCGCCGCGCCGAAGTCGAACTGCGCGGGATCGAAGGCGAGATCGTGCACGCCGCGCGGCGTGATCTCGTGCAGGCCGACCGGCCGGTCGAACGCCCAGCCCTGCGGAAAGAACGCCAGCGTGAACGGCAGCGGCGGCTTGGCGCCGTGCCACAGCGCGGTGTCGGGCTTGAAGGCGATCGCCTGGTAGCGGTCGTGGTCGAGGCGTTGCAGTTCGGGCGGGAGGTTCGCATCCGGATTGGTGAACGCTGCCGCGGCGCGCTGCTTGGCCAATGCGTCGACGTCCTTCAAGCCGAAGCCCGCGGCGCTCGCGTGCAGCGCGCCCGTCGCGCAGAACGCGAACAGCAGGCACAGCAATGCGGGAGACGCAGGACGGGGCGGCATCGGTGCTCGATCACGGGCGGAATCCGGATGCTACGATTCCAGATGTTCACATCGCGCAAAGTGGGCGCGACCGAGTGTGACTCCAGTCAGGAAAACCGCCGGGAAATCGCATGCCGAGGCATCAAGGCGAGGTTCATCGTTCCAATCGCGTCGGCTGGCTGCGCGCCGCCGTGCTCGGTGCCAACGACGGCGTCGTCTCGACCGCCAGCCTGATCGTCGGCTTCGCCGCCGCCGGCTCGGAGCGGCACAGCATCCTGCTCGCCGGCGTTGCCGGGCTGGTCGGCGGCGCGTTGTCGATGGCCGCCGGCGAGTTCGTCTCGGTCAGCTCGCAGGCGGACACGGAGAAGGCGGACCTGGCGATCGAGCGGCACGAGCTCCGGCAATACCCGGAAGGCGAACTGCGCGAGCTGGCCGGCATCTACGTCAGGCGCGGGCTCGACGCCGAGCTCGCCCATCGCGTCGCCGAGCAGTTGACCGCGCACGATGCGCTCGGCGCGCACGCGCGCGACGAGCTCGGCATCACGCACGAGCTGCGCGCTCGTCCGCTGCAGGCCGCCGGCGCTTCGGCGGCGGCATTCGCCAGCGGCGCCGCGTTGCCGCTGCTGGTCGTCGCGCTGGCACCGCTGCAGGGCCTCGCCGTGACGGTGATGGCTGCGTGCCTGGTCGCGCTGGCCGCGCTCGGCGCCACCGCCGCGCGCGCGGGCGGCGCGCCGATGCTGCCCGGCGCACTGCGCGTGGTCTTCTGGAGCGCGCTGGCGATGGCGGCCACCGCCGTCATCGGCCGGCTGTTCGAAGCCTGACGCTATTCCGACGTGGTCGGATCGATCACCGCGCGCACGCGTGCGACGCTGTTCGCCGGAAAGCCGCCCTGCGCCGCGTGCTCGCGCACGCTGGCTTCGTCCGGCGCGATGTAGACGCAGTAGATCTTGTCGTCGGTGACGTAGCTCTGCAGCCACTGCACCTGCGGGCCCATGTCGCGCAGCACGCCGCAGGACTTCTGCGAAATCGCTTGCAGCTCCTGCGCCGTCAGGCGGCCCGCGCCGGGGATGTCGCGTTCGATCACGTACTTCGGCATGACGCACCTCGCGATCCGGAGGGGAGGGCATTGTCCGCCCGATCCGGCGCGAACACCAATGCCGCGCGCGTCCGGGCGGCCGTGCCCGGCGCCGTGCGCCGTGACCGTTTGTTGCGTTGTTCACGCACGCTTGCCGCGCGCTCGACGTAGGATGCGGCGCACGCGGCAGCCGCCAGGGGCGGGCGCCGCCGCGTCGCTTGCGTTCCTAACTGATCAACGGGAGATGAGACGATGTCGATGGGCAAACGATTGGGTGCGGAATTCTTCGGTACGTTCTGGCTCGTGCTCGGCGGCTGCGGCAGCGCCGTGCTGGCGGCAGCGGTGCCGACGCTCGGCATCGGCTTCGCCGGCGTCGCGCTCGCCTTCGGCCTGACGGTGCTGACGATGGCCTACGCGGTGGGCCATGTTTCGGGCGGTCATTTCAATCCGGCCGTGTCGGTCGGCCTGGTCGCCGGCGGACGCTTTCCCGCCAGTGACCTGATCCCGTACATCATCGCCCAGGTGATCGGCGCGATCGCCGCCGCGGGCGTTCTGTACCTGATCGCCAGCGGCAAACCGGGCTTCGAGGTCGGCGGCTTCGCCTCCAACGGCTACGGCGAGCTGTCGCCGGGCGGCTATTCGCTGCAGGCCGCGCTGATCTGCGAAGTCGTGCTGACGTTCTTCTTCGTCTTCATCATCATGGGTTCCACGCACGGCCGCGCGCCGACCGGCTTCGCGCCGATCGCGATCGGCTTCGCGCTGACCCTGATCCACCTGATCAGCATCCCGGTCACCAATACGTCGGTGAATCCGGCGCGCTCGACCGGCGTCGCGCTATTCGCCAGCACCGGCGCGCTGTCGCAGCTGTGGCTGTTCTGGCTCGCTCCGATCGTCGGCGGCGCGCTCGGCGGCCTGGCCTATCGCGCGCTGATCGCGCCGAACGACCGTCAGTGACGTCGTGACTTCCGGCACCGTGCCGTGCGTTGGGTGACGCCCGGCACGCGTGCCGTTTAAACCGCCGCGCGATCCTCCGCATCGAAGCGAAGCATTCGAGAGGAGGATCGCCATGCACCGTCTGTTTCTCGCCGCCGCGCTGGGTCTCGCCGGCGCCACCGCCGCGCACGCCGGCATCGACGTCCGCGGTTCCGACTGCAACCTGCACAGCGACTATTCGCTGACCGTCGACGCCGACCGCCTCGAGTTCAAGCGCGAGCACGGCACGCCGGCGAGTGTGGTCGTCGCCGACGGCACGCTGCGCGTGGACGGTCGGCGCGTCGACGTCGACGCGGCCGATCGCCGGCGCCTGATCGAGATCGAGCGCGGCGTGCGCGACACCGTGCCGGAAGTGAAGGGAATCGCCCGCGAGGCGATCGCGATCGCGCTCGACGCGGTCACCGAAGTCTCCGCCGCGTTCGCCAGGGATCCGCAGGCCGCGCGCGCCAGCGCCGAACGCCTGGCGCGGGCCGGGCGCGAACTCGACCGGCGCCTCGCCGACAACGACCGCTTCGACGCCTGGAGCGACGGCGACGTCGATCGTCTCGCCGAGAGCATCGCCGGCACCCTGGTCGGCGAGATCGCCGGCAACGTCGCCGGTCAGGCGATCGCGGTCGCGTTCAGCGGCGACGAAAAGGCCGCGGCCGAACTGGAAGCGCGCGCGAACGCGCTCGAGGCCAAGGTCGAACGCGCGGTCGAGCGCCGCAGCAAGGACCTCGAACGCCGCGCCGAAGGCCTCTGCCCGCGCCTGCGCGCGCTGGCCCGGATCGAATCCGAGCTCGACGTGCGTCTCGACGACGGAAGGCGGCTGGAGCTGGTGCGCGTCGAGCACTGAGTGGGAAGAGCGATCTCCGCAGCCGGATTCGCGGCGAGCGCCGCGAATCCGGGCGCGCGGCAAGCGGGCGATCGTCCGCGATCTTCCCCAGGCGGACTTCCCGCAGTGCCAGAGGTGCGCGTCGCGCCGCGCTTCGTTCAGCCGGGGCCGCCGGCCGCCGTCTCCGGCGGCGTCTTGCGCGCCTTCCATTCGGCTTCGAGGTCCGGCTTGCCCCAGGCCGCGTACAGCACGACATAGGTGTCGACCACTTCCTGCGCGCGCGGATGAGCGGGGCCGTACGCGGGTGCGGCGCTGAACGTCGCCCAGGCCTGCGCGAGTTCGCGCTCGGCGTCGGCGTAGCGATGCAGGCTGATCAGCACCGTGGCGAGCTCCTTGCGGAAGATCGCGCGGATCGGATTGTCGGCGAACGCCGTCTCGGCGTTCGCATCGGCCGCGCGCGCGTGGCGCAAGGCCGGCTCCAGTTCGCCGGCGTCGCGCAGCAGCGCGGCCAGATTGCTCTCGGCGATGACGGTGCCGGGACTCGCCGGACCCGACAGCTTGCTCGACAGCGCGAATGCGCGCTCGTAGTACGGGCGCGCTTCCTCGTTGCGGCCTTGCTGGCGGATCGCGCCGCCGAGATTGCTGATGAAGCGCAGGGTCGTGGGATGTTCCGCCCCGAACACGCGCTCGGCGATCGGCAACTGCGGCGCCAGCAGCTTCTCGGCCTCGGCGAAGCGCTTCTGCTCGAGTTCGAGGATGGCCAGGCCGTTGATCGCCGACAGCGTCTTGGAATGCTCGTCGCCGTAGCGCGCGCGGCGCTGCGCGACCAGGGTTTCGTACAGCGGCCGCGCCTCGTCGAAGCGCGCCATCATCGCCGCGGTGATGGCCAGGCCCTCGACGCTTTCGAGGGTGTCCTCGTCGTGTTCGCCGAACAGGCGGCGCTGGCGCTCGAGCACGCGCAGGTAGCGATCGTGGCTCGCTTCGAGCTGGCCGGCGTCGCTTTCGATACCGGCCAGGTGGCTCTCGATGAAGAGCCGGTCGCGATCGTCCGGTGGCAGCGCCGCGACCATCGCCAGCGCCTGCTGCGCGACCTGCAGCGCCTCCTGCGGCTTGCCCTGGTTGTCGATGTTCTCCGCGTTGCGCACGATCAGCCGCGCGACCTGCGCGTTCGCAGCGCCCGCGCTGCGGCTCGCGGCGATCGCCGCTTCGTAATGCCTGCCGGCGAGGTCGAGTTCGCCGAGCGAGGCGTAGCTGCCGGCGATCGTGCGCTCGATCTCGGCGCGCACGGCCGGCTGCGCGCCGAGCTGGCGTTCGGCGCGCGCGGCGGCCGAGTCGAGCAGCAGGCGCATCAGGCTGCGGTCCATGCTGCGCGCGCGGTCCGGATCGATGCCGGCCAGCATCTCGCGCACGAAACCGGCGACCTGGGTCGCCTTGGCCGCCTCGACCTGGGCGATCGCGGCGGCGCGGCGTGCGCGCACCAGGCCGTCGACGGCCAGCGCGCTGCCGAGCAGCAGGGCGAGCACGGCCAGCGTGCTGGCGGCGAAGCCGATCCGATGCCGCTGCACGAACTTGCGCAGCAGGTATCCGCGCGAGCGCCGCATCGCCTGCAGCGGGCGGCGCTCGCGGAAGCGTTCCAGCTCGTCGGCCAGTGCGGCGGCGGAGTCGTAGCGGTCGTTGCGTTCGAGCGCGAGCGTCTTGCGCAGCACCGCGCGCAGCTCGGCCGGCAGGTGGCGCGTGGCCGCGATCAGCGTGTCCGCCGAAGGCGCGCCGGCCTCGCCGTCGAGCGCGGCGAGCAGGGTCTGTTGCGGTGCGCGTGCCGAGCGGTGCGCGGCCGACGTCAGCTCGGCCGCGTCGGCGTCGGTGAGCACTTCGTACAGCATCACGCCGAGCGAGTAGACGTCGCTGCGCGTGTCCAGCGGGCGCTGCTGCGGCGCCGCCTGCTCAGGACTCATGTAGACGGCGGTCCCGGCGTAGTCGTCGATGCCGGTGTCGGCGCTGCCGACGGCGATGCCGAAGTCGATGATCTTCGGCGCCGGCTCGCCGTCGACGCGCCGCACCAGCACGTTGGCCGGTTTCAGGTCGCGGTGCAGGATGCCTTTCTGGTGCGCATGCTGGACGCCGCGGCAGACGAGCGCGAACAGCCTCAGGCGCTGGTCGAGCGAGAGCTGCTCTTCGCGGCAGAAGCGCGTGATCGAGACGCCTTCGACGACTTCCATCGCCAGATACAGATGGCCGTCCTCGCCGGCACCGGCGTCGAACACCTGCGCGATCGCCGGGTGCTGCATCTGCGCCAGCGCCTGGCGTTCGACCTCGAAATAAGCGCGCGCGAGCGGGCTGGCGATCTGCTCGCGGATCAGCTTCAACGCGACTTCGCGGCGCACGGGGCGCGTCTGTTCGGCGAGATAGACACGGCCCATGCCGCCTTCGCCGAGGACGCGGCGGATCACGTAGGCGCCGAAGACGGTGCCGGCGGGGAGCGGCGCGGCGGCGGGGGTGTCCGCCGCGGAAGCCTGCTGCAAGGACTGGACTTCGGTCGCCTCGTCGGGCGAGATGTCGCTGACGTGCATGGCGGCCCCTGTTCCGCTGCGATCCGCGTGTGCCTAAAATGTGAACTAACGCACAGAGTATAGGCCGTTTCGACGGCGCGCACCGAGGAACGGCGCGCAGGCATCGCGTCGGATTGTGCGGCGCAGCAAGGAGCCCGAAGGCATTGCGAGCCTCTTCGCCACAGGAAAGCGCCTGCGCGGTCGAGCATGCGAGTGTCCGTGCAGCGGCCTCCCGGCCCGGCCGATTCGACTCGGAGCCGTCGGGAACGGAGCATTCGAAGAACCCCAACGCCGGGCCACTCCCCTGACATGATCCGACGCGACCGCGATTCCTCCACCACGCAGCGACGCACGCTGCACCCGCCGAGCCACGAGGGGCGGGGCGATTCCGCTTCGCTGGTCGTGCTGCAGGGCCAGCGCCTCGGCCAGCGCATCGACGTCGGCGATCAGCCGCTGACGGTCGGGCGCGCGCCCGAGTGCGATTTCCAGATCCTCGAACGCAGCGTGTCGCGCCAGCACGCGCGCATCTGGCGCGAGCCGTCCGGCTATCGCGTCAAGGACCTGGAGTCGACCAACAAGACCCTGCTCAACGACCAGCCGATCATCGAGGCCGAGCTGAAGGACGGCGACCACATCACGATCGGCAGCTGCGTGCTGAAGTTCATGGACCGCTCCTCGGTCGAGGCGCGCTACCACGAGGAGATCTACCAGCTCGCCACGCTCGATCCGCTGACCGGCCTGTACAACCGCCGTCATTTCCTCGAGCTGCTCGAACGCGAGCTCGCGCGCAGCGCCAGTCACGCGCGGCCGCTGGCGCTGCTGATCATCGACCTCGATCATTTCAAGTCGATCAACGATCGCCATGGCCACCCGGCCGGCGACGTCGTGCTGCGCCAGGTCTCGGCGGCGCTCGACGCGAACGCGCGCGACGACTTCATCCTCGCGCGCATCGGCGGCGAGGAGTTCGCCGCGGTGCTGCCGGAGCACGAGGCCGTCGCGGCGTGCGCGTTCGCCGAGCGGTTGTGCCGCGCGGTGGCCGCGCTCGATCTCGATCCGCAGGCCGGCGCGCGCCGCGTCACGGTCAGCATCGGCGTGGCCAGCTGGCGCGCGGGCATGAGCCTGGTCGGCGACCTGATGCGCGCCGCCGACGCGCAGCTCTATCGCGCCAAGCAGGGCGGACGCAACTGCGTGCGCGCGGAAGTCTGAGGCGCGCGCCTCACGCCCATTCCGTCAGGCCTTCGATCTCGTACAGGCGCTGCCAGCTCGGCCGCGCCTTCACACGTTCCGCCAGCGCGGCGATCGCCGGCCACGCGGTGGCGGGTTTGGGCATGTTGCGCGACCAGCGCATCAGCATCGTCGCGTAGAGATCGGCGACGCCGAGGTCGTCGCCGAGCAGATACGGGCCGTGCGCGGCGAGATGCGCGTCGAGCCGCTGCCACACCGCCTCGATGCGCCGGCGCGCGAACGCCTTCGAATCCTGTTCGTGTTCGGCGCGCGCGAAGTCCTGCGGATAGAACCATTGCCGGAACGCGGGCTGCAGCGTGTTGGCGAAATGCGCCATCCATTGCAGGTACGTCGCGCGTTGCGGCGTGCCGGGGGCCGGCGCCAGCGCCGCTTCCGGATGGCGTTCGGCGAGCAGCAGGAGCATCGCCAGGCATTCGTAGTACGGCGCACCGTCGACCACCAGGGTCGGCACCATGCCGGTCGGATTCAGCCTCAGGTAGTCCGCCTGGCGCTGGTCGCCGGCGTCGATGTCGATCTTGCGCAGCTCGTGCGGAGCGCCGATTTCCAGCAGCGCCAGATGGACGGCCATGCTGGCGGTGCCGGGCGAGTAGTAGAGGATGTACATGCGGACTCTCGTCGGAAGGGAGGATGACGCTGCGCGATGCGCGCCGGGCTTGGTAGCCTAGGCCTTTGGCTGTGCGGAGCGACGGAATGGGCGAACGGCTGCGCGAATTCTACGCATCGCTGAACACCAACGCGGTGTTCGACGCGATACTCGGCTGGAGCGGGCGCCTGCTGGCCGCCTTGCTGATCCTGCTGATCGGCTGGTGGCTGGCCCGGCGCATCGCGGCCGGCCTGCAGCGCGTGCTGGCGCGCGGCGGCGCCGACCCGTTGCTCGGCAGCTTCCTGCGCAATCTGGTCTTCGTGCTGTTGCTGGCCCTGGTCGTGGTCGGCGCGCTCGATCGTGCCGGCGTACCGACGGCGTCGCTGCTCGCCGCGCTCGGCGCCGCCGGCCTCGCCATCGGTCTCGCCTTGCAGGGGTCGCTGTCGAATCTCGCCGCCGGCGTGCTGCTGATGGCGTTCCGGCCGTTCCGCGTCGGCGATTCGATCGAGGTCGGCGCCGTCTCCGGCGTGGTGCAGAACGTGAGCCTGATGCAGACCTTCCTGCTGACCGCCGACAACCGCGAAGTGATCCTGCCGAACGCGAAGGTCGCCGGCGACGTCATCGTCAACGTCAACGCGCGCGGCACGCGTCGCGTCGATCTCGCCATCGCGGTGGCGCACGACGCCGATCTCGCTCAGGCGATCGAACTGCTGCGCGCGATCGCCGTCGCCGATGCGCGCGTGCAGAAGCAGCCGGCGATCGACGTCGCGGTGGTGCAGCTGGTCGAATCCGGCGTCCAGCTCGCGGTACGCGTGTGGACGAAGTCGGGCGACTACGGCGCCGTGCAGTCGGATCTTCTGCGCACGATCAAGCAACGCTTCGATGCCGACGGCGTCGCGTTCGCCAAGCCGTGGCGCGAGATCGTGCTGCGCGAGGTGATTCCGGCCGAGCCCGTGAATGGCTCCCCGCGACTGGGCGACGCGCGAACCCGACCGGCGGGGCGCGACGGCAAGGCCGCGGGCTGAAGCGGGAATCCGGTTCGTCGCCGCGCCCGATCTGCGCGCCGAGACGGCCGCGGCGCGGCGCGCAGCCGGTCGGGCGGCGCCTGAAACCAAAAACCCCCGCACGAGGCGGGGGTTTTCGTTGAAGCCAGGGAAGCGGCCGTCGATCGGTTTCGCCGCGTGCTTCCCTTCTGTTTTGGCAGCCCCGGATGGATTCGAACCACCGAATGCCTGAGTCAGAGTCAGGTGCCTTACCGCTTGGCGACGGGGCTGTGTACTGGCTAGTTTAGCGCTTCGAGTACTGCGTGGCGCGGCGTGCCTTGTGCAGGCCGACCTTCTTGCGCTCGACCTCGCGGGCGTCGCGGGTCATGAAACCGGCGCGGCGCAGCGGCGACTTCAGCGCTTCGTCGTACTCGACCAGAGCGCGCGCGATGCCGAGGCGGATCGCACCGGCCTGGCCGGTCATGCCGCCGCCTTCGACGGTGACGAGCACGTCGAACTTGTCCTGGTTCTCGGTCAGTTCGAGCGGCTGGCGCACGATCATGCGCGAGGTCTCGCGCCCGAAGAACTCGTCGAGCGGCTTGCCGTTGACGACGATGCTGCCGCTGCCCTTGCGCAGGAACACGCGCGCGGCGGAAGACTTGCGACGACCGGTACCGTAGTTCTGTTGAATGGCCATGTGTTGTGTCTGCTCAGTATCGTGTGAGGCGCGTTACGCCTTGATGTCCAGCACCTGCGGCTGCTGCGCCGTGTGCGGATGGTTCGCGCCGGCGTAGACCTTCAGCTTGCGGTACATGGCGCGGCCGAGCGGGTTCTTCGGCAGCATGCCCTTGACGCCGATCTCGATGACGCGCTCCGGATGCTTCGCCAGCATGTCCTTCAGCGAGGTCGTCTTCAGGTTGCCGATGTGGCCCGTGAAGCGGTGGTAGTTCTTGTCGTCGAGCTTGTTGCCGGTGACCGCGACCTTCTCGGCGTTGATCACGACGAGGTAGTCGCCGGTGTCCACGTGCGGCGTGTAGACCGTCTTGTGCTTGCCGCGCAGGCGGTGAGCGAGTTCGGTGCACAGGCGGCCGAGCGTCTTGTCGGTGGCATCGACCACATACCAATCACGCTTGACGGTTTCAGCATTGGCGCTGATCGTTTTCATATCCGAAGACTCTGGTTCGGTCCCTGCACAAGCGGACCCGGCTGAAAGAGGGCGCGGGAGGATAGCGGAAGAGTGCCGGCCTGGCAACCCCGCAGGTCCGCCCGGCCAAGCAGACGATGATAGCATGAACCCCATGCCCGGCGCTCCCGTGTCCATTCCCGCCGACGGTTCCCCCCTGCTCACCCTGGCCGACCAGTGCGTCCAATGCGGCTTGTGCCTGCCGCATTGCCCGACCTACCGGCTGGAGGCGATCGAGGCCGAGTCGCCGCGCGGCCGCATCGCGCTGGCCAAGGCGCTGGCGACCGGCGCGCTCGATCCGAGCCCATCGGCGCTGGCCCATCTCGACCATTGCCTCGGCTGCCTGTCCTGCCAGAAGGTCTGTCCTTCGCAGGTCCGCTACGACGACATCCTCGCGCTGACCCGCGCGGACTTGCGCGCCCGGCGCCCGGCGCCCGGCCGGATACGGCGTTGGCTGCGCGATCCAGCGCGCCTGACGCGGCTCGCGCGCCTCGGCGCCGCGTTGCGTGCCGACCGCTGGCTGCCGCTGCTGGCCGGCGTGCTGCCGAAAGGCTCGCTGGCGCGGCGATTGGCGCTGACGCAAGCGCCGCCGCCGCGGCCCGCTCCGCAGCGGCCGCGTAGCGCTCCCGCCACGCGCGGCCGCATCGTCCTGTTCCGCGGCTGCGTCGCCAGCGTCTACGACCGCGACACGTTCGCGGCGGCACGGGCCCTGCTCGAGGCGCTCGGCTACGAGGTCGTGGCAACCTCGGCGGGCGCCTGCTGCGGCGCCCTGCCGCGCCACGCCGGCGAGATCGAAGCCGCCGCGGCGACTGCGGCGGCGACGCGCGAGGAGCTGCGTCGCAGCGGTGCCGACGTCGTGCTGACCAGCGCCAGCGGCTGTCACGGCGACCTGCGCGATCAGGTGGCGAACGACGGCGCGATGCGCGTGGTCGAGATCCACACCTTCCTCGCCGCCGACGCCGGGTTCGCGGCGCTGCGGTTCCGGCCGCTGGCCGCGCGTGCGGCGCTGCATCTGCCCTGCACCCAGGTCAACGTCGCCGGCGGCGTCGACGCGATCCGGACCTTACTCGCACGGATTCCCGATCTGGCCGTGCTGCCGTTGCCGGAACAGCCGCGTTGCTGCGGCGCGGCCGGCAGCTACTTCATCGAGCAGCCCGAGTTCGCCGACCGCCTGCGCGCGCAGAAGCTCGACCAGGCCGCAGCGTTGCAGCCGGACATGATCCTGACCACCAATGTCGGTTGCCGCCTCCATCTCGGCAACGGCCTGCGCGAACGCGCCGCACCGCTGCCGCTGCGGCACCCGCTGGCGCTGCTGGCGGAACAATTGGACAATTCCGCGTCATGACCTCGCGTACGTTGTCTTCGCTCGATCGCGCCCTGGTGGAAATCGAGCGCGCCCTGGAAACCGTCTTCGTCGCCACGCCGGCCGCCGCGCAACCGTCGCCGGCCGGCGCCGCGCAGGACGGTGAACTCGATGCCGCAGCGCGCCGCCATGCGGCCGGCCTGATGCGCGTGAATCACGTCGGCGAGGTCTGCGCGCAGGCGCTGTACTTCGGCCAGGCCGCGGTCGCGCGCGACGAGGCGCTGCGCACGCAGATGCTCGCCGCGGCGGCCGAGGAGACCGACCATCTGGCCTGGTGCGGCGAGCGCCTGGAAGAACTCGACAGCCGGCCGAGCCTGTTGAACCCGCTCTGGTACGCCGGCGCCTACGCGATCGGCGCGTTCGCCGGCCTCGTCGGCGACCGCCTCAGCCTGGGCTTCGTGGTCGAGACCGAGCGCCAGGTCGAGGCGCACCTCGGCGAGCACCTGGAAACCCTGCCGCCCGGCGACGAACGCAGCCGCGCGATCGTGCGCCGCATGAAGGACGACGAAGCCGCGCACGCCGAGCGCGCACTCGCCGCCGGCGCCCGCCGGCTGCCCGATCCGGTGCCGGCGCTGATGCGCTTCGCGTCGAAGGTGATGAAGACGGTGGCGTACAGGCTGTAGAGCCGTGATTCGTGATTGGATGGAGCGACGGCGTGCCGGCCGCGCGCGCCTTTTACGAATCACCAATCACAAATCACCAATCACCGGCCTCACATCAAATTGCGCCCGTGGAACAGCTCCTCGATCTCGCGCTTGAGCAGCTGCTCGATGCGCTGGCGCTCCTTGAACGACAGGTCGTCGGCCTGCGCCTCGAACAGGTAGGTGTCGAGGTCGAAGTCCTTCACGTGCATCTTCGTGTGGAAGATGTTTTCCTGATACACGTTGACGTCGAACATCTCGTACTTCTGGCGGATGTGCTTGGCCAGATAGTCCTGGATCGAGTTGATCTTGTGGTCGATGTAGTGCTTGCGGCCCTTCACGTCGCGGGTGAAGCCGCGCACGCGGTAGTCCATCGTGACGATGTCGGACTCGAAGCTGTCGATCAGGTAGTTCAACGCGCGCAGCGGCGAGATCACGCCGCACGTCGCCACGTCGATGTCGGCGCGGAACGTGGCGATGCCGTTGTGCGGGTGCGTCTCCGGATAGGTGTGCACCGTGATGTGGCTCTTGTCCAGGTGCGCGACCACGGCGTCGGAGATCATGTCCTTGCCGAGCTTGTCGACCACCGGATGCTCGGAGATCAGGATCGTCACCGAGGCGCCCTGCGGATCGTAGTCCTGGCGCGCGATGTTGAGGATGTTCGCGCCGATGATCTCGGCCACGTCGGACAGGATCTGCGTGAGACGGTCGGCGTCGTACTGCTCGTCGATGTACTCGATGTAGCGCTGGCGCTGATCCTCGGACACCGCGTAGCAGATGTCGTAGATGTTGAAGCTGAGCGCCTTGGTGAGGTTGTTGAAGCCCTGCAGCTGAAGACGCGGAATCGGTTTGACCACGGCGGTTTACCTGTGAAATGGGGCGGTGGCTCGGAGGGCGCGGATTATGGGACATGCGGCGGCACGAAGAAACCGATGCTGCCGGCGTCACCTTTCAGTTTTCTGACGGCCCGCTCCGGGGCGGCGAGGTTTGTGTGTCTGGGTGCACACATCGGCACATTGGCGCGTCCGGAAACGCGCGACGTGTCATGGAATATGCAATAAGATGTGAAGACGTCCACTCATGCCGGGCTCGCAAACGTCGGGATCCCCCGCGTTCCGGCGTGACGCGGTGAAGGCCGCGGGGGGACGCCAAGGGGCTATTGGTGGAAGCACAAGGCAAGATCGCCGATTTTCGTTACAGCCTGCAGCGCGAGATCAACAAGGTTCAGGCGCCGCCGATGCTGACGCCCGACCGTCACGCGATAGAGCGTTTCCTCGCCGCGTGCCATCGCCGTCGCTACGCCAGCAAGACCGCGATCATCCGTCCCGGCGACTCGGCCAACATCCTCTACTACGTCATCGACGGTTCCCTGACCGTCTCGTCGGAGGACGAGGAAGGCCGCGAGTTGATCCTGGCCTACTTGAACCGCGGCGAGTTCATCGGCGAAATGGGCCTGTTCGTGGAGACGCCGCGACGCGAAGTCATGGTGCGCACGCGCACGCCGTGCGAACTGGCCGAAATCGGCTACGAGCGCATGTTCAGCCTGTTCGAAGGTCCGCTGCGCGACGAATGCCCGAAGATCCTGTTCGCGATCGGCTCGCAGCTGACCAATCGTCTGCTGCACACCTCGCGCAAGGTCAGCCGCCTCGCCTTCATGGACGTGACCGGCCGCGTCGCCAAGACGCTGATCGACCTGACCGACGAGCCGGACGCGATGACGCATCCGAGCGGCAAGCAGATCCGCATTTCGCGCCAGGAAATCAGCCGCATCGTCGGCTGCTCGCGCGAGATGGTCGGGCGCGTGCTCAAGCAGCTCGAAGAGCAGGGCATGATCACGGTATCCGGCAAGACCATCGTGGTGCTCGGCGCGCACTAGCCGGCGCGCATCGGCAACGACCCACGCCGACCTGATCGACGTCTGCCCGCGAACGCGGGCATCCACGCGGCGGCGACTGGCCCGGCGTGCGTCCGTCGAAGCGCGCACGCTCCCGGAGCGACGGTCTTTTTCATGCATCCCCGACGCGCAGAGCTATCGCTTGCGCGCCGCGCGCCGATCCGGCTGGTAGATCATGTAGACGTCGGAGCGCTGGTAATGGCTGCCCGGGCGCAGCTCCGCCTGGTGCACGAAGCCCGCGCTCTCGTACAACGTCAACGCGGGCCCGAGCCGCGAATTCGATTCCAGAAACAGCATCTGTCCTTTGCGGCGTCGGAACTCGGCGATCGCCGCCTCGATCAGCAGGCGCCCGGCGCCCTTGCCGCGCCAGCCGGCCTCGACGCCCATCTTCGACAGCTCGTATTCGCCGGCCGCGGCATCCTTGAGCAGCGCGACCGTGCCGATCACCTCGCCGTCGACGTGGGCGAAAAAAATCGAACCGCCGGGTTCGAGCACGTACTTCTCCGGCTCGCTGAGGACGTCGCGGTCGATCGGCTCGAGCGACCAGTAGCGCTCCAGCCATTGCGCGTTGATGCGGTAGAAGTGTTCTCTCGACGCGGCATCGAACGGCACGATCTCGACCTTCGCCGCGGCGAGCCGCGCGTGCTGCGCCAGGATCTCGCGCAGCACGCCGTCGTCCGAGAGCTCCCTCTCCAGCGCCTTCATCGCCGAATTGAGGTCGCCGGCGTGGCGCGCGAGCAGCGCTCCGGTGGCGCGGCGGATCGCCGTCCAGATCGGCCCCATGCCGGCCAGGCGGCGTTCGGCGGCGAGCGGCAGGTCGAGCAGGCTGCGGCGCGCGTCGGCGCGATCGGAGCGACGCACCAGCCAGCCGGCGCGCACCAGCTTGTTCGCCAACTGGCTCACCGCCGGATGCGTCTGGCCGATCGCCTGCGCGATCTGCGTCACCGTGCCCGGGCCTTTCACCTGTACGTAGCGCAGCACCGGGAACCAGTGCGCGTCGAGGTCGATGCCGGTCTCGCGGTAGGCCGCGTTGGCGATGCGATAGCAGCGCTCGCTGAGCGCCTTGAAGCGGCTGCCGAGGGCGAGTTCGTTCTGCTCGTGCAGGAAGTCCATTTGCGTAATCACTTACGAAAGTGCCTACGCTAAGCTTTTCCGCAGCATCCGGCAAGCCGGCCCTCTACCACTCGATCACGCTCAGGCGCTTGCCGAGCCGCGCCGACACGCGCGCCAGCGTCCGCCGATCCGGATTGACCAACACGCCCGAACGCGCCGCGGCGAGGATCGGCAGGTCGTGATGCGAGTCGCTGTAGACCAGATCCCAAGGCGGCCTGATACCGTGGCGCGCGAGCCGATGGGCTTTCCGGAACCGGATGTTGTGCAGCGCGATGCGCATGCCCAGTCGTCCCGGCGCCAGCTGCGAGCCGAGCAGCTCGACGTCGCCGAAGCCGAGTTCGTCGAGGATCGCGCGCGCCAGTGTTTCCTCGCAGCCGGTGACCACCACCACGCGATCGCCGGCGTGACGATGCGCGCCGAGTGCCGCGCACGCCGCGCGCACGACGTTGCGCGTGTCGCGCGCGAGCGCGCGGCCGAACGTCTGCGCCAGTTCGCGGTAACGCGCCGCGCCGACGCCGAGCAGCGCCCAGTTCACGACGGCGCGCAGCACCCGGCGGCGCCCGCCGCGCGTCAGAGCGGCCGCAGCGAACAACGGCGCCGCCGGCAACAGCAGCACGATGCGCCACCACGAGCGCCGGTAATGCGCGAGCAGGAAGCGCGCGAACGAATCGCCGCGTACGATCACGCCGTCGAAGTCGAACAGCACGACGCGCCGCGCATCGCGCGGCCGGGGCGAACTCGTTCCGGTCATGCCCGGCGCGCGAAAGCGGCGCTTCAGCCCTCGTCGCGGAACAGGCGGGCGAGCTCGGCGCCGGGATCCGGCGCGCGCATGAACGCCTCGCCGACCAGGAACACGTCGATGCCGGCGTTCTGCATCTTCTCGACGTCGGCGCGCGTGTGGATGCCGCTCTCGGTGACCAGCAGCCGTCCGGCGTCGACGCGGTCGCGCAGCGTCAGCGTGGTGTCGAGCGAGGTCTCGAACGTGCGCAGGTTGCGGTTGTTGACGCCGATCAGCGGCGCCGGCACGCCGAGCGCGCGTTCGAGCTCGATCTCGTCGTGCACCTCGACCAGCACGTCCAGGTCGAGCTCCGCCGCGAGCAGGGAAAGCTCGAGCAGAGCCGGATCGCCGAGCGCGGAGACGATCAGCAGGATGCAGTCGGCGCCGATCGCGCGCGCCTCGTACACCTGGTATGGATCGATCGTGAAGTCCTTGCGCAGCACCGGCAGCCCGCAGGCGCCGCGCGCCTGTTCGAGATAGGCCTCGCTGCCCTGGAAGAAATCCGCATCGGTCAGTACCGACAGGCAGGCGGCGCCGGAAGCGGCGTAGCTGCGCGCGATCGCGACCGGATCGAAGTTCTCGCGGATCAGGCCCTTCGACGGACTGGCCTTCTTCAGTTCGGCGATCACCGCCGGTTCGCCTTCGTCGAGTTTCGCTTCCAGCGCGGCGACGAAGCCGCGCGTCGGCGGCAGGTCGGCGACGCGCGCCGACAGTTCATGCAGCGGAACGCGTGCGCTGCGTTCGGCGATCTCCTCGACCTTGCGTGCGAGGATGCGTTTCAGGATGTCGCTCATAGGGGTCGTTCTTCGCTTGTGCGAGCAAGCCGTTGCGTGACTTCGACGAATTCTTCCATTTTTTCCATCGCCGCGCCGCTGGTGATCGCCTGGCGCGCTCGTGCGATGCCGTCGCCGATCGAGTCGGCGACGTCGGCCGCGTACAGGGCCGCGCCGGCGTTGAGCAGGACGATGTCACGCGCGATGCCCGGCGTGTTGCCGAGCGCTTCGAGCAGCAGCGTCTTCGATTCGGCGACGTCGGCGACGCGCAGGTTGCGGCTCGACGCCATCACCAGGCCGAAATCCTCCGGCTCGATCTCGTACTCGCGCACGTCGCCGTCGCGCAATTCGCCGACCATCGTCGCCGCGCCGAGCGAGATCTCGTCCATGCCGTCGCGTCCCCAGACGACCAGCGCGTGGCGTGCGCCGAGCCGCTGCAGCGCGCGCACCTGGATGCCGACCAGGTCGGGGTGGAACACGCCCATCAGCACGTTCGGCGCGTCGGCCGGATTGGTCAGGGGACCTAGGATGTTGAAGATCGTGCGCACGCCGAGTTCGCGACGCACCGGCGCGACCACCTTCATCGCGGGATGGTGGTTCGGTGCGAACATGAAACCGATGCCGGTCTCGTCGAGGCAGCGCGCGACGTCGGCCGGTGTCAGCGCGATCGCCGCGCCGAGCGCTTCGAGCACGTCGGCGCTGCCGGACTTCGAGGACACGCTGCGATTGCCGTGCTTGGCCACGCGCGCGCCGGCGGCGGCGACGACGAAGGTCGACGCGGTGGAGATGTTGAAGCTGTGCGCGCCGTCGCCGCCGGTGCCGACGATGTCGACCAGGTGCTCCTTCGACGCGCCCGATTGCGGCGAAGGCCACGGCACGCGCTCGGCCAGCTCGCGCATCACGCGCGCGGCGCCGGTGATCTCGCCGATCGTTTCCTTCTTCACGCGCAGGCCGGTCAGGATCGCCGCTGTCAGCGTCGGCGAGACTTCGCCGCGCATGATCTGGCGCATCAGGTCGACCATCTCGTCGTGGAAGATCTCGCGGTGTTCGATCGTGCGCTGCAGCGCTTCCTGCGGTGTGATCGGCATGAGACGTGTCCCTGTTCCGTGATGTGTTCAGCGCATGCGGTAGTGGATGAGGTGGATGTCGGCGCGACCCGGACCGCCGGCGCGCTCGCCGGAGAACAGCAGGGTACCCGGCTGCGACGGATCGGTCGACGGACCGAGGATCCAGCCGCCGTCGACGTTGACGCGCGCATCCAGGCGGCGAACGTCGACGTAGCGCTCGCCCTCGCGCACGGCGGACCACAGCGCGATCGGGGCATTGTCGACGTCGTCGGAGCGCGCGAACACCAGCACGCGACCGCCGTCGAGCCAGGCCGCGTCGAAATCGTCGCCGGGGCCGTTGACCTCGCCGGCGAGCGGCACGGCCGCTTGCCAGGCGCCGTCACTCCATGTGCTGACGAACAGGTCGTGGCGCCCGGCGCCACCGCGGCCGTCGGTCGCGAACAGCAGGGTCCTGCCGTCCGGCGACGGCGTCGGCGCCCATTCGTTGCCGGCCGAATTCACGCCGGCGCCGAGATTCGTCGGCAGGCCGAACGTCGCCGTGGCGGGATCGAACGCGACCTGCCAGAGATCGTCGCCGCCGTAGCCGCCGGCGCGGTTCGAGAAGAAGTAGACCGTGCGGCCGTCGGCGCTGAACGCCGGATCGAATTCGTTCGCCGCGGTGTCGAACGAGACCGCAGCGGGTTCGCTCCAGCGACCGCCGTCTCGACGGCTCATCCAGACGTCCCAACCGCCGGCCCCGCCGGGGCGATTGGTGCTGCCCCAGAGCACGGTACGGCCGTCCGGGCTGACGGCGGCGCGAACTTCCGAGTACGGCGAGGACACGATGCCGGGCAGGAACAGCGAGGATTCGCCGACCAGTTCGAAGCGGACATCGCGCGCGGCGGGCGCCGCGCACGCGGCGAGCGCGGCGGCCAGCGACGCCGGCAGGAAGACGCGGCCGTTCATGCGATGCTCGCCGCGCTCACGATCACGCCGCCTTCGGCAGAACCTGCGCGAGGAAGTTGCGCAGCAGATCGTGGCCGTGCTGGGTCAGGATCGATTCGGGGTGGAACTGCACGCCTTCGATCGGCAGCGTCCTGTGGCGCAGACCCATGATCTCGTCGATCGAGCCGTCCGCGTTCAAGGTCCAGGCCGACACTTCCAGACAGTCCGGCACGGAGGACTTCTCCACCACCAGCGAGTGGTAGCGCGTCGCCTCGAAGGGATTGGGCAAGCCGCGGAACACGCCCTTGCCGTCGTGATGGATCGGCGAGGTCTTGCCGTGCATGATTTCGCGCGCCCGCACGACCTGGCCGCCGAAGACCTGGCCGATCGCCTGGTGCCCCAGGCAGACGCCGAGCACCGGCACGCCGCCGCCGAAGCGCTCGATGATCTCCAGCGACACTCCCGCCTCGTTCGGCGTTCCCGGCCCCGGCGAGATCACGATCGCGCTCGGACCGAGCCGGCGCAGCGCGTCCAGCCTCATCGCGTCGTTGCGGATCACGCGCACCTCTTCACCCAGCTCGCCGAAGTACTGCACGAGGTTGAAGGTGAAGCTGTCGTAGTTGTCGATCATCAGCAGCATGCGGCTACCAATTTCCTGAAAGTGAAGTGGCGCGGTTGCGGGCATCCGGCCCGGCGGACGAGCCGGGCCGCGTCGAAGAGGCGCGCGTGCGGGGCAAGCCTAGAGGCGGCGGGGTTGGCGGGCAAGCGCGCGGCATTCTCGCCAGCTAAACGCATAGCCTCCCGTTTGCCAAATGTCGAACCGGCATGAGGCGGAAAAGCTGCCGCGCGCCGGCCCGTCGGCGTGGCCGCGCAGCGTTCGTCGCTGGGCACCGATCGCGGTCGCGATGGCTTCTCCGCGCGATCGACGACGGTCCTTCTTCGCCTATCGCCGCTTGCGCCTGCGCGGCGCCGCTTCCTCGTCCCACGGCGCGCCGTCGGCGAACGTCTCCACCAGCATGTCGATGATCGCGCGCACGCCGCGGTTGACGTAGCGCGTGCGCGGGTAGACGGCGTAGATCGTGTCCGCCGTCGGTGGGGTTGGGGCGAGCACTTCGACCAGGCGGCCGTCGCGCAGCGCCGGCGCGGCGATGAAGTGCGGCAGCGCCGCGAGGCCGAGGCCGGCGATCGCCGCGTCGCGCATGCTCTCGCCGTTGTTGAGGTGGATGCGTCCGCGCACCACGATCTGTTCCGGCTCGGCGGCGGAGGTGGTGAACTGCCAGTACGGCGCCACCGACGCGTTGCCGTAGCAGATGCAGTCGTGCGCGGCGACGTCGGCGATCGTCTTCGGCGTGCCGCGCCGTTCGGCGTAGTCCGGGCTGCAACACAGCACGCGCCGACTCGGCGCCAGCGCGCGCGCCATCAGCGAGGAGTCGTGCAGGCGGCCGATGCGCACGCCGAGGTCGAAGCCGCCGGCGAGCAGGTCGACGTAGCGGTCGTCGAGATCGAGCGTGATGTCCAGGCCCGGATGCCGGCGCATGAACGCGAACAGCAGCGGACCGAGATACTGGGTGCCGAACGTCATCGGCGCGGTGATGCGCAGGCTCGCGTTGATGCTCCGCGCGTCGTCGCCGCTGACCTCGTCGACCGCCTGCTGCAGGCGCGACAGCACCGCGCAGGCGCTGTCGTAGAAGCGCTTGCCGGCGTCGGTGAGCGTGACGCCGCGCGGCGAGCGGTGCAGCAGCTTGATGTGCAGCGCGCCTTCCAGCTTGGCCAGGCGCTCGCTGAGCGCCGACTTGGCGACGCCGAGGCGCTGCGCGGCGGTGCTGATGCCGCCGTTCTCGACCACCTGCACGAACGCCTTGAGCTGCGCCAGATCCAGTTCCATCCGCGCATGGTGACGCGTTGGCGCGCCGACGCGCAATCGCGGCGTTCGGCACGGGCGAACGCCGCGTTCGGTCCGGCGCGGCTAGGCGCCGGCGCGCGGTGAACCTAGAGTGCACGCCATTGGAGAAACGAACGGGAGAGAACCATGATCACCTTGCGCAAATCCGCCGAGCGCGGCCTCGCCGACTTCGGCTGGCTCAACAGCCATCACACGTTTTCCTTCGGCAACTATCACGATCCGCAGCACATGGGCTTCGGCCCGCTGCGCGTGATCAACGAGGACCGCGTCCAGCCTGGCATGGGTTTCGGCACGCACGGCCACCGCGACATGGAGATCCTCTCGTGGGTGCTCGACGGCGCGCTCGAACACAAGGACAGCATGGGTACCGGTGCGGTGATCCGTCCCGGCGAGATCCAGCGCATGACGGCCGGCACCGGCGTGATGCACTCGGAGTTCAACGCCTCGCAAAGCGATCTCGTGCACTTCTTGCAGATCTGGATCATCCCGGATCGCACCGGCTACGAGCCCGGCTACGAGCAGCACGCGTTCGAGCCGGCGGAACTCGCCGACCAGTGGACGCTGGTCGCGTCCAATCGTCCGAGCGGCAAGGCCGTGAAGATCCACCAGGACGCGAGCCTGTACGTGACGCGCCTGTCCGCCGGACACGAGCTGACCCACGCCACCGACAAGGCGCGCAAGCTCTGGCTGCACGTCGCCCGCGGTGCGGTGACGCTCGACGGCCACCGCCTCGACACCGGCGACGGCGCGGCGATCAGCGACGTGGAGAAAGTCACCGTGCGCGCCGATGCCGACGCGGAAGTGCTGCTGTTCGACATGACCGCCTGATCGCGTTCGTCCGTTTCCGACCGTCCGCGCTCGACGAGCGCGGACGGCTCTTCCGACACCCCAGGAGACGCTTCATGACCACCGCCAAGGCCACCCCCGCCAAGAGCCTGCTCGACGGCGCCGACCACACGCTGATCCTCATCGACTACCAGCCGCAGATGGCGTTCGCGACGAAGTCGATCGACGTCGTCGAGCTGCGCAACAACGCCGCGCTGGTGGCCAAGGCCGCGGCCGCGTTCGCGGTGCCGGCGATCCTGACCACGGTGGCGGAGACATCGTTCGCAGGTCCCCTGTTCGCCGAGGTCACGCAGCCGTTCGAAGGCCAGCCGCTGATCGACCGCACGACGATGAACGCCTGGGAGGACGAGAACGTCATCCGCGAAGTGAACCGGATCGGCAAGAATCGTCTCGTCTTCGGCGGCCTGTGGACGAGCGTGTGCATCGTCGGGCCGGTGCTGTCCGCGCTGGAGCAGGGCTTCGAGGTCTACGTGATCACCGACGCTTGCGGCGACGTGAGCGGCGAAGCGCACGAGCGCGCCGTCGCGCGCATGATCCAGGCGGGCGCGCGCCCGATGACCAGCCTGCAATACCTGCTCGAACTGCAGCGCGACTGGGCGCGCCAGGCGACCTACGCGCGGACCGTCGCCACCGCCGTGCAGCACGGCGGTGGCTACGGACTCGGCCTGGTCTACGCCAAGACGATGTTCGGCGGCGCGGAAGGCCACTGACGCTGCGCAACCACCGCGAGGTGCCGCGATGAAGCTCTATCTGATTTCGCTCGCCGTCGGCGTTCTGGTCGGCGCGATCTACGGACTGCTCGACGTGCGCTCGCCAGCGCCGCCGGTGGTCGCGCTGGTCGGTCTCGCCGGCATCCTGATCGGCGAACAGCTGGTGCCGCTGGCGAAGCAGTGGTGGGCGCACGGGCCGGTCAGCACAGCCGTCGTCTCCGCGCATCTGAAATCGCATTCGTTCGCGTCGCTGCCGATGCAGTCGCCCGATTGCGGGCAGTCGCGCCGGGAGTGTGCGCCGCCGTCGAACGAGCGCTGAAGAACCTGGGAGCACCGCCATGCCGCAACCGGCCGATCTGATCGTTCGCAACGCGAAAGTCGCCACCGTCGACAAAGGCAGACCGCAGGCGCAGGCATTCGCCGTCGCCGGCAACCGCTTCCTCGCCGTCGGCGACGAGGCCGAGGTGATGCCGCTCGCCTCGCCGTCGACGCGGATCGTCGACGCCGGCGGCCGGCGCGTGATCCCGGGTCTGATCGACTCGCACATCCACGTGATCCGTGGCGGTCTCAACTACACCCTCGAACTGCGTTGGGACGGCGTCCCGTCGCTCGCCGACGCGATGCGCCTGCTGAAGGCGCAGGTCGCGCGCACGCCGGCGCCGCAGTGGGTGCGCGTGGTCGGCGGCTTCACCGAGCGGCAGTTCGCCGAGAAGCGCTTGCCGACCCTCGACGAACTCAACGCCGTCGCGCCCGACACGCCGGTGTTCATCCTGCACCTGTACGACCGCGCGCTGCTCAACCGCGCGGCGCTGCGCGCGGCCGGCTACACGAAGGACACGCCCGACCCGCCGGGCAGCGAGATCCAGCGCGACGCCAAGGGCGAGCCGACCGGCCTCCTGCTGGCCAAGCCGAACGCGCTGCTGCTGTACTCCGCCTTGGCGAAAGGGCCGAAGCTGCCGTACGAGTACCAGCTCAATTCCACGCGCCACTACCTGCGCGAACTGAACCGCCTCGGCGTCACCAGCGTCGTCGACGCCGGCGGCGGCTTCCAGAACTATCCCGACGACTACCGCGTGATCGCCGACCTGCACGCGCGCAACGAACTGACCTTGCGCATCGCCTACAACCTGTTCACGCAGAAGCCGAAGGAAGAGGTCGCCGACTTCACGCGCTGGACCGAGGGCAACACCTACCAGCAGGGCGACGACTTCTACAAGCTCAACGGCGCCGGCGAGATGCTCGTGTTCTCCGCCGCGGACTTCGAGGACTTCCGCCAGCCGCGGCCGGAGATGCCGGTCGGCATGGAGCCGGATCTGGAAGCGGTCGTGCGCCTCCTCGCGGCGAAGCGGTGGCCCTGGCGCCTGCACGCGACCTACGACGAAACGATCACGCGCGCGCTGGACGTGTTCGAGAAGGTGAACCGCGACATCCCGCTCGCTGGCATCCACTGGTTCTTCGACCACGCCGAGACGATCGGCGACCGCAGCATCGAGCGCATCGCCGCGCTCGGCGGCGGCATCGCCGTGCAGCATCGCATGGCGTACCAGGGCGAATTCTTCGTCGAACGCTACGGTGCGGAAAAGGCCGCGCGCACGCCGCCGGTCAAGCGCATGCTCGAACTCGGCGTGCCGGTCGGCGTCGGCACCGACGCCACGCGCGTGGCGAGCTACGATCCGTGGACCGCACTGGCTTGGCTCGTCACCGGCAGGACGGTCGGCGGGCTGACGCTCCATCCGCCGCGCAACCGCCTCGATCGCGACACAGCGCTCGACCTGTACACGCGCGCCAACACCTGGTTCTCCAACGAGTCCGGCTTGAAGGGCCAGATCCGGGTCGGCCAGCTCGCCGACTTCGCGATCCTCTCGGCCGATTTCCTGCACGTGCCCGAGGACGACATCCGCGGCATCGTCTCGCTGCTGACCGCAGTCGATGGCAGGATCGTCTACGCCGACGGCGAGTTCGCTTCGCTCGATCCGGGCCTGCCGGCGGCGATGCCGGACTGGTCGCCGGTGAACTTCGGCAGCCGCTACTGGAAGAGCGACGCCGCGCAGGCCGCGCATCGCGCGATGCCGAAGGTTCACGCCTGCACCGTGCACGGGCAAGCGCCCTCGCCGACGGCGAACCTGGCCGATCCGCACGGCTTCTGGGGTGCGCTCGGCTGCTCGTGCTGGGCGTTCTGATCCGACCAACCGCCGACTCAGGAGTATCGCCATGTCGATCGTCCGCACCTCTCCGATCCGCACCGTCATCCTCGCGGTGTCGCTCTCCGTCGTGGCCGGCTGCACCGGCATCGGTGCGGCGGGCCAGCGACCCGCGAGTGCGAACGTCGCCGTCGGTCCGCAGTACGACACCACCCACGTCTACGTCGACGACGCCTCGCACTACGACGCCTTCGTCGACGCGTTCACCGCGACCTTCGGCGGCAAGGCGTCCAAGCGCGGCACGTTCAACGTGATGCCGGTGCCGGCGAACACGCAGGCGCAGTACGTGTGGTCGCCGGTCGGCACGTTGTCGACGTTCTCGTTCCTCACGCCGATTCCGTATCCGTTCGGCCAGGAGCGCACCGGCTGGCTCGTCACCGACATGGACCAGGCGCTGGCCGCCGCGCGCGCCGCCGGCGCCGAGGTGGTCGTCGACAAGTTCAAGGATCCGATCGGCTACGACGCGGTGGTCCAGTTTCCCGGCGGCGTGAAGTTCCAGCTGTACTGGCATTTCGACGCGCCGAACTACGCGCCGCTCGAGTCGGTGCCCGATACGCGCGTCTACCTGTCGCCGGAGTCGGTCGGACCGTTCGTCGAGACATTCCTCGCCTTCTCGCATGGCCGGCGCGTCGCCGACGAAGCGAAGGCCGACGGCGCGGAGATCGGCAAGGCCGGCCAAACCATGCGTCGCATCCGCCTGGAATCGAACTTCGGCAGGATGCTGGTGTTCGTCACCGACGGCCAGCTGCCGTATCCGTTCGGCCACGAAGTCACCGGCTACGAGGTGAAGGATCTCGACGCGACCCTGGCCAAGGCGACCCGGGCCGGCGCGAAGGTCCTTTCGCCGCGCCAGGAGGCGAGCGAGTTCAGCACCGCGATGGTCGAGTTCCCCGGCGGCTACATCGCCGAGATCCACGCGCCGCGCGCACGCTGATCGTGCGCGTCGGCCGGCTCGCGCTCGCCGCCGTGCTCGCCGTCGCGGGGGCACTCGCGCAGGCGGAGCCGCCTGCGCAGCGGCCGACCGTCGGCATGTACCGCTGGCAGGAGGACTGGTCGTTCCTCGCCACCTCGGCCCTGCGCACCGAGCCCGGCGACGCGCTCAAGTACCTCGCGTTGTCGGACGACGACCCCGCACGCTACGTCTCCTTCGGCATCACGCTGCGCGAACGCTACGAGCACAACGACGCGCCGCGGTTCGGCGCGACCGGCGTCGGCACGGTCGACTCTCTGATCCACCGCCTCGAACTGCACGCCGATGTGCATCTGTCCGAGCGCGTGCGCTTCTTCGTCCAGGTGGAAAACGCGCTCGCTCCGGGGCTCGGCCGCCCCGGTCCCGCCGACGCCAACAAGCTCGACCTGCGCCTGGCGTTCGTCGACGGACGCCTCGACGCCGGCGACGGATTGATTAAATGGCGCGTCGGCCGGCAGGAAATGGCCTTCGACCTGCAGCGCTTCATCTCGGTGCGCGACGGTCCGAACGTGCGCCAGGCCTACGACGCGATCTGGGGCGACTACGAACGCGGCGACTGGCGCCTCAGCGGCTTCGTGAGCCGGCCCGTGCAGTATCGCAACGCGTCCGCGTTCGACGACGTCAGCAACCGGCACCTGGCCTACGGCGGCGTGCGCGTGCAGCGCCAGGCCGTGGCCGGAGGCGAGTTCAGCGCGACGCTGTCGGAGTACCGCAACGACGACGCGCGCTTCCCCGCGGCGGCCGGCGAGGAGCGCCGGCGCAACCTCGACCTGCGCTGGGTCGGCAACGCGCGCGGCTTCGACTGGGACGTCGAGGGCATGCGCCAGCGCGGTCGCCTCGGCGGCCGCGCCGTCGAGGCCTGGGCGCTCGGCGCGCTCGGCGGCTACACGTTCGCCGCCTTGGCGTGGACGCCGCGACTCGGCGTGCAGATCGACGCCGCGTCAGGCGACCGCGCTCGGCGCGACGGCCGCGTCGGCACCTTCAACCCGATGTTCCCGAACGGCTACTACGTGACGCTGTCGGGCTACACCGGCTACAGCAACTTCATCCACTTCAAGCCGTCGCTGACACTGCGGCCGGCCGCGGGCGTGAAGGTGCTCGCCGCGCTCGGCACGCTGTGGCGGCAGACCATGCGCGACGCCGTCTTCGCCCAGCCCAGTCTCGCCCTGCCGCGCACGGCCGGCGCCCCCGGGCGGCGCACCGCCAACTACGTGCAGCTGCGCATCGACTGGGCCGCCGCCCGTAACATCGCCCTGGCGTTCGAAGCCGACCGCTTCGACGTCGCCGACGTCGTGCGCGCGGCCGGCGGCCACGACTCCACCTACCTCGGCGCCGAACTGCGCTGGGGCTGGTGACGGACCGACACGAGAGGAACCCATGACCGCGACCGCGACCGCCGTGCCGAACGCGCCGGCTTCTCCTTCCGACGACACGCAGATCAGCACCCTGATGGCGTTCACCGCCGGCTTCGTCGACACCTGCGGCTTCGTCGCGCTGTTCGGCCTGTTCACGGCGCACGTCACCGGCAACTTCGTGCTGATCGGCGCCACGCTGGCGCAGCCGCGCCCCGGCATCCTGGCCAAGCTGCTCGCGTTTCCGGTGTTCATCCTGGCCGTCGCGGTGACGCAGGCTTTCCTGCATCGATGCCGGCGCGACGGGCGCGATCCGTCGCGCGCGGTGCTGCTCGGTCAGGCGGCGTTTCTCGCGCTGTTCCTCGGCGTCGGCGTGTGGGGTTCGCCGATCGACGATCCGGACGCGCCGCTGACGATCCTCATCGGCATGTTCGGCGTCGCCGCGATGGCGATCCAGAACGTCGCCTCGCGCACGGTGTTCGCCCAGCACGCGCCGACCACGGTGATGACCGGCAACGTCACGCAGACGGTGATGGACGCGGTCGAGGTCGCCTACGGCGCCGATGCCGCGCCGGCGAAGGCGCGCCTGCGCAAGATGCTGCCGCCGGTGATCGGCTTCGCGCTCGGCGCGATCGCCGGCGGACTCGGCTTCGTCGGCGCCGGCTTCTGGTGCCTGGCGCTGCCGCTGGCGGCGGTGCTCTACGTGGCGTGGCGTCGGCGCCGCGCCGGGCGAGGCTGAGTCGCCGCGCGGCGCATCGACTCAGGCCGCCGAGGCCGGCCCGAGGAAGTCCGGTTCCTGCTTGCGCGCGAAATACCGATCCAGCCCGCCGACCGAATCGCACATGCTGCGCGCGATCTCGCGCTCGCCCATGATCGCCGCGTCGGCGCCGCAGCCGAGCAGGTAGGCGACGTCGGCGTCCGAGTGCGCGCGCGCGAGCACCGCGATCGACGGATTCAGCGCGCGGGCGCGCTTGACGATCTGGCCGGCTTCGAGGATCTGCGGCATCGCCACCAGCAGCGCGCGCGCGGTGGTGACATGCGCGTCGTCCAGCACGCCTTCGGCGGCCGCGTTGCCGAGTACGCCGGCGATGCCGAGCGCGCGCGCCTGTTCGAGGTGGTCGCGATTGGTTTCGATCAGCGCGAGCGGCCGACCGGCGTCGTGCAGGCGCTGGCCGACCAGCGAACCGACGCGGCCGAAGCCGACCAGCACGATGTGGTCGCCCTCCGGCAGCGGCGGCCCGGGCGCCACTTCCTCTTCCTCCGGTTCGGCCTTCGCGGCGGCCGCGGCGTCGCGCCGCGTCTGCCATCGGTCGAGCGCGGCGAACAGCAGCGGATTGGCGCAGATCGACAGGATTGCGCCAGCCAGGATCAGGTCGCGGCCTTCCTTCGGCAGCAGGCCGAGTTCGACGCCGAGTCCGGCGAGGATGAAGGAGAACTCGCCGATCTGCGCCAGCGCGGTGGCGATCGTCAGCGCGACCTCGGGCGGCCGGCGGAACGCGCGCACGATGGCGAGCGCGCCGAGCGACTTGCCGATGGTGATGATCAGGAATACGCCGATCACCGCCAGCGGCTGGTTCAGCAGGATCTTCGGGTCGAACAGCATGCCGACCGAGACGAAGAACAGCACGGCGAACGCGTCGCGGAACGGCAGCGAATCGTTGGCGGCCTGGTGGCTGAGCTTCGACTCGTTCAGCACCATGCCGGCGAAGAACGCGCCGAGCGCGAAGGAAACACCGAACAGCATCGCCGAGGCGTAGGCGACGCCGAGGGCGATCGCCAGCACCGACAGCGTGAACAGCTCGCGCGAGCCGACGCCGGCCGTGCGCTCGAGCAGCCAGGGAATGACGCGGCGGCCGACGATCAGCATGAAGGCGATGAAGGCGGCCACCTTGCCGAAGGTGATCGCCAGCGCCAGCCCGATGCCGCGCTCGCCGGCGGCCGGGTCGGCGTGCCCGCCGAGCAGTCCGGACAGCGCCGGCAGCAGGACCAGCGCCAGCACCATCGCGAGGTCCTCGACGATCAGCCAGCCGATCGCGATGCGGCCGCGCGTGGTTTCCAGCAGCCGGCGTTCCTCCAGCGCGCGCAGCAGCACCACGGTGCTGGCGGTCGACAGCGCGATGCCGAACACCAGCCCGGCGCCGAGCGGCCAGCCGAGCAGCCAGCCCATGCCCATGCCGAGCACGGTCGCCAGCAGGATCTGCCCGACTGCGCCGGGGATCGCGATCGCCTTCACTTCGAGCAGGTCGCCCAGCGAGAAGTGCAGGCCGACGCCGAACATCAGCAGGATCACGCCGAGCTCCGACAGCTCCGGCGCGATCGCCTGGTCGGCGACGATGCCCGGCGTGAACGGCCCGATCAGGACACCGGCGAGCAGGTAGCCGACGATCGGCGACAGGCGCAGTCGCTGCGCCAGCATGCCGGCGACGAACGCCAGCACGAAGGCGGAAACGAGGGTCGCGATGAGCGGAGTGTGGTGAGGCACGCGGGGTTCCTGCCGGGAGAACGACCACCGCAGGCGCGATGGACTTGATGTTTAACACATCGAGGCGACAGGAAAAACCCGACGTGTCCGCGCTGCGCCGCGCGGTGCGCGATCAGCGCAGGCGTCGCAGCCAGGCCGCGCGCAGCGGCAGTGCGAGGCAGAACACGCCGAGAAAGGCGCCGTAGGCGAGCAGCGTCGCGACGACCTGCCGCCACAGCGCGCCGCCCGTCCCGCTGCCGGCGCGAAAGCCCCAGCGCATCGCCGCGATGCTGAGCACGCCGGCGACCGCCAGCACGGCGAGGTCGGCCAGCCAGCGCCGCGCGCCGCGCGGCGTGCGCGGATAGGCGCAGTACAGCGCGCCGACGATGGCGAAGGTCGGCAGGAACAGGAGGAAGGAGAGTCCGGTTTCGAAGAAGGTGTTCATGCTTGGCTTGGGGTCCGGAACGCTGACGACGAGGTGCGTTTTCTCCACGTGCCGGAGAGGGGCGCACGCGCAAGAATCGGCCGGCGGCGCCTCACGCCCGCCTCATCCGCCGCTTCGCGCCACCGCCTCCCGCGGGAGGGAAGAAATCCTCCCACGCCGCGATCGGAGCGAGCGCGTCTCAATCGATGACGATACCGTGCATCGCATCGACGTCGTCGTCGGTCAGGCGCGAATCCTGCCCGCCCCAGGTCCGGCGGATGTGGTTGACGACCGCGGCGACCTCGGCCGAATCGAGCTGCTGCACGAACGGCGGCATCGAATGCGGACGCGGATTGCCCGTCGTGGTCACTTCCATGCCGCCGTACAGCACCATGCGCACGGCATTGATCGGATCCGGCGCGGTGACCGCGACGGCGTCGCGCAGCGGCGGATAGGCGCCGTTCTCGCCTTCGCCGTTCTTGCCGTGGCAGTCGGCGCAGGCGCGCGCGTAGACGTCGGCACCCTTGCCGCTCGCATCGGTCTGCGCCGCCACGGCCGTCGGCTGCGGGCGCAAAGGGCTCGGCGCAATCTGCTTCAGGTGACGCGCGATCGCCAGGGCGTCTTCGGATGTCAGCCAGCGCAGACTCGCGTAGGCGACTTCCGCCATCGGTCCGTACGCGCTGCCGTGCGGCGAGGTGCCGTCCCGCAGGTAGTCGGCCAGCTGCTGCTCGGAGTAGCGCTGCAGCTGCACGCTGTCCAGCGGCGGCGCATACCAGCCGACGCCTGGAATCACGCCTCCGGCGAAGTGGCCTTCCGGCGGCAGCGAGCCGCGTTCGCCGCGCGCGCTGTGGCACATCGCGCAGTGGCCGAGGCCTTCGACGAGATAGCGGCCGCGATCGGACGGATCGAGCGGCGCGGTCTGGTCCGGGCGGTAATACAGCATGCGCCAGCCGATCAGCGCGCGGCGCGAATCGGCCGGCGCTTCGAGCCGGTTCGGCGGCGGCACGAAGTCGCTGGCCGGCTGCGCGCGCAGCCAGGCGTAGATCGCGTCGAGGTCGGCATCGGAGACGCCGGCGAAATGCGCGTACGGAAACACCGGATAGAGCGGCCCGCGCCGCGCGACGCCGTGGCGCATCGCGTGCGCGAACTCGTCGGCGGACCAGTCGCCGATGCCGTGGTCGCGATCCGGCGTGAGATTGCTGCTGTAGACGGTGCCGATGCCGGTGGCGAATGCGCGGCCGCCGGCGAGCGGCGCGCCGCCGCGCGTGGTGTGGCAGGCTACGCAGTCGCCGAGACGCGCGAGGTATTCGCCGCGCGCGATCGTCGCCGCGTCGCCGGCGACGGCGCGACCGCCGCCGTGCGGCACGCGGTACGGCGCGAAGCCGCCCTGGCGCGCGAACAGCACGCCGACGACGGCCGCCGCGGCCAGCACGAACGGCAGCAGCACCAGCGCGGCGATGGCGAAGACGCGGCGCAGTTTCATCGCGTCGTTTCCGTGTGCAGCGCGCCGCACGACGTCGGCGGCGTGAAGCTGCCGGCCGGCGCCGGCCGCGTGCCTTCCGGATTGGATTGCTGCGACAGCCAGGTGGCGATCGCGCGGATGTCCTCCGGCGCGATCGCGCGCGCGACTTCGCGCATGCAGTCCGGCTCGATCGCGTGGCGCACGCCGTCGCGCCAGTGGCCGAACTGCGCGACGATGTAGTCGGCCGGCAGGCCGACCGTGGCCGGGATGCCGGGTTCGAGTCCGGCCAAGTTGGCGCCGTGGCAAGCGCTGCACGCAGGCACGTTGCGCACGGGGTCGCCTTCGCGCACCAGCCGCTCGGCGCGTTCGCGGCGTTCCGGCGTCAGCGCGTCCGCGCCGGTGTCCGCGGCGTGCGCGCGCGGCGGCAGCGCGGCGTAGTAGTCGGCGATCTCGCGCAGCCAGGTGTCGTCGGCGAACTGCACCAGCCAGGCCATCTGCGGATTGACCCGGCGCCCGTCGCGAAAGCCCTTCAGCTGCTCGAACAGATAACCGGCCGGCTTGCCGGCCAGGTGCGGGTAGTACTCGGCCCCGCGCACGCCTTCGCCGGACTTGCCGTGGCAGGCCACGCAGGCAGCCAGGCGTTCGCCGACGCCTTCGTCGGCCAGCGGCGCGGTCGCGTACAGCAGCAGGGCGAAGGCGAGCAGCTTTTGCATGCGTCGGTGTCGAATCGCCGTCGAGTGATCAGGGTGTAATGCCGTGCGGCTGAATCCAGCCCATCGCGATGCCGAAGACGACCACCGCGATCAGTCCGACCGAGAGGCCGATGCGCCAGGTCAGCGCGTGCAGCGTACGCCCGCTCGAACCGCTGTCGAGCATCATGTAGTACAGCCCCGCGCCGAGGTTGTAGAGGATCGCCGCGAGCGCGACGCAGATCAGGATCTTGCCGGCCATCATGGGAGTGCGCCTGTCTTTTGAACTGTGGCGAACGATAGAGCCGCGGCGGCCTCGCGAACCGATCAGTTGCCGCCGAAACGACCAGATCAGGCCGCGCGAATTGTCGCAGTCAGGTGCCGGCGAGGTGCCCGAGCGTCGCCATTGCCGCTTCGATGCGCTCGTCCCAGGGATGGCCGTAGTTCAGGCGCAGGCCGTGCTCGAAGCGTGCGCGCGAGGAGAAGACCGGTCCCGGCGCGACGCTGATCGACTGCGCCAGCGCGCGCCGGTGCAGCTCCATCGCGTCGACGCCGGGTGGCAGCTCCAGCCACAGGAAATAGCCGCCGTACGGCCGCGTCGCGCGCGTGGCCGGCGGGAAATGGCGTGCGATCGCGGCCAGCATCGCTTCCTGCTGCGCGGCCAGCGTCTGCCGCAGCTTGCGCAGGTGGCGGTCGTAGCCGCCGTGCTCGAGGTAGGCCGCGAGTGCCGTTTCGGCCGGCGTCGAGGCGGTCAGCGTGGTCGACAGCTTCAGCCGCGCGACGGTCTGCAGGTAGCGTCCCGGCGCGATCCAGCCGATGCGGTAGCCCGGCGCCAGGCACTTGGAGAACGACGAGCAGTGCAGCACCAGGCCGTGCTCATCGTAGGCCTTCGACGGCGGCGGCCGGCGCGCGCCGAAGTACAGCTCGCCGTAGACGTCGTCCTCGATCAGCGGCGTGTCGTGGCGCGCGAGCAGGGCGACCAGCTCGCGCTTCTTCGCCTCCGGCATCAGGCTGCCGAGCGGATTCTGGAAATTGGTCATCAGCCAGCACGCGGCCGGACGCTGGCGTTCGAGCACCTCGGCCAGCGCGCCGAGTTCGACGCCTTCGCGCGGATGCGTCGCCACCTCGATCGCGCGCAGGCCGCGCTGCTCGAGCGCCTGCAGGGCGGCGTAGAACGTCGGCGACTCGACCGCGACCGCGTCGCCCGGCCGCGTCACCGCGGCGAGGCCGAGATGCAGCGCCTCCATCGCGCCGTTGGTCACCACCAGGTCGTCGGCGTCGACGTGCAGGCCGTCGACCAGGTAGCGCAACGCGATCTGCCGCCGCAGCGCGAGGTTGCCCTGGTGCAGGTGGTCGACGCTGGCGCGCGGATCGAGCTTCTGCACCGTCGCCGCCATCGTCTTCGCCAGGCGCTGCAACGGGAACAGCAGGGGACTGGGGAACGCCGAGCCGAGCGGCACCACGTCGCGCCGCATGGTCGCCTTGAGGATCGCGAACACGCGTTCGCCGACGTCGACCGCGATCGAGTCGGTGTCCGGTTCGGACGTGCGCTCCGGTTCGGCCGGCGGCGCCGCGGCGGCGACGTAGTAGCCCGAGCGCGCCTGCGCGCGGATCAGGCCGCGCGCTTCGAGCCGGTAGTAGGCCTGGAACACCGTCGACGGATTCACGTCGCGGCTCGCCGCCGTCTGCCGCACCGACGGCAGCCGATCGCCGGGTCGCAGCGTGCCGGCGCGGATCGAGGCCGCGATCTCGTCGGCGAGGGCTTCGTAGCGTGTCGGCGGGCGGGTCGATGGGCGCAAGCGGACAGCGTGACGCAGATCGGCGGTGCCGATCAAGCCTGCCGTACGGCCATTCGCGGCGATGTGCGGAGCTAGCGGAAGTGGCGGCGGATCAGCGTCTCCAGTTCGTCCGGCTGTTCGACGTGGGCGGCGGTGCCGCTGTGTTCGAGCACGACGAACTCGGCCTGCGGCGCCGCCGTGCGGAAATCCTGCTGCAGGCGCGGATGCAGCGCGCGGTCGTAGCGTCCGGCGACGATCATCATCGGCGTTTCGATCGCGGACAGGCGCGGGCGGAAATCGGGAATCCGCGCGACCTCGCCGCCGAGCGCGAAGTCGATGTCGCCGCCGGTGAAGACGTCGTACAGCGCCTGGTTGAACGCGCCGGGTTCGCTGCTGACCTTGGCCGCGTTGAGCGGATCGCGGAATCGCGCCGCCGCGCTGGCGACAGCGCGGAAGCGGTCCTGGATGCGCGGATCGGACGAGGGCAGGCCCTGCGCGCGCAGCGCGAGGATCTCGTCCCACACTTCGGGAAACTGGTTGGCGATCTCGTGGTTGATGTTGAGATGGTTCTCCAGCCACATCTGCGGACTGTGCAAGGTATTGACCAGCAGCAGGCGCCTCAGCAGATCGGGACGGTCGAGCGCGAGCTGCTGCGCCACCAGTCCGCCGTAGGAAGCCGCGTACAGGTGCACCGGATCGAGGCCGAGCGTTTCGATCAGCGCCGCCACGTCCTCGACGTCGCGCGCGAAGGTGATGTCCGACCACACGGCGGGGCGCCCCGAACGGCCGCGTCCGAAGTAGTCGACGTAGACGATCTCGTAGGCGTCCGCGAGGCGGTGCATGAACGGATGGAAGGTGACGTGCGACGCCGCCGGACCGCCGGCGAGCAATACGATCGGCTCGCCGTGCCCTTCGCGTTCCACCCACAGTTCGCGTCCGTTCGGCAGGCGCACGAGACCTCCGGGAGCGTGCCGGATCGGCTCGGGTGCGGGGTGGTCGGCCGTTGCGGCGGATTCGGCGGCAGATAAAGGAGAACGAGCGGACATCGGGGCACTCCGGCGTGAATGTCGACGCATCGTCGCGGTTGCCGTCGCGCCGCACACTCCGATTCTTGCGGGCCGGCTCTGCGCGCGCCGCAGGTCGCGCGGGAGTACTTGGAAGGCTCGAAACGCGGCTGCTATCGCTCTCCGGCGCCGACCGAACCGAACGTCGCCGGCAATCTCGCAGAGAACGAGTCCAGCAGGCGATCACCCGGTCGCGAGACGGCAGACGTAACGTGGGACATGCTCCGCTCGGGCCTCAAGAGGTTCTCTCGCAGAGGCGCAGAGGGCGCGGAGAAAGCTGAAAAAAGAAGAACCCGCTTGGACGCATTTCGCTTTTCTCTGCGCCCTCTGCGCCTCTGCGAGAAAGCCGCCTTTCGGCACCGAGCCTGGCCGACGGCGCGCCGACGACGCCGCGCGCGCCGCTCACAACCCGCCCGCCGCCTGCGCCACCGCACGGAACAGCGCGCGGCCCTTGTTCATCGTCTCCTCCCATTCCTTCGTCGGGTCGGAGTCGAACACCACGCCGCCGCCGGCCTGCACGTAGAGGCGGCCGTCCTGGATCACCGCAGTGCGGATCGCGATCGCAGTGTCGGCGTCGCCGTTCCAGCCGACGTAGCCGATCGCGCCGGCGTAGATGTTGCGCTTGTGCGGTTCGAGTTCCTGGATGATCTCGATGGCGCGGATCTTCGGCGCGCCGCTGACGGTGCCGGCCGGGAAGGTCGCCTTCAGCACGTCCATGTACGACAGCCCGTCGCGCAGCTCGCCCTCGACCTGGCTGACGATGTGCATCACGTGCGAGTAGCGCTCGATGACGAAGCTCTCGGTCAGCGCGACCGTGCCGGTCTTGCTGACGCGGCCGACGTCGTTGCGTCCGAGGTCGATCAGCATCAGGTGTTCGGCGCGTTCCTTGGCGTCGGCGAGCAGTTCCTGTTCGAGCGCGAGGTCTTCCTCCGGGGTTCTGCCGCGCGGGCGCGTACCGGCGATCGGGCGCACGACGACCTTGCCGTGTTTCAGGCGCACCAGGATTTCCGGCGACGAACCGACGATCTGCGTGTGACCGAGATCGACGAAGTACATGTACGGCGAGGGGTTCAGCGCGCGCAGCGCGCGGTAGACGTCGACCGGCCGCGCGCGGAACGGTACGGACAGCCGCTGCGAGGGCACCACCTGGAAGATGTCGCCGGCGCGGATGTATTCCTTCGCCTTCTCGACCATCGCCTCGTACTGCTCGCGCGTGAAGCTCGATTCGAAATCGGTTTCGGCCAGCGCCTTCGGATCGAGCACGTCCGGATAGCCGGAGCCGGAATGGCGCAGGCGGAACACGAGTTCGTCCAGGCGCCGGCACGCGCGCGCGTAGGCCTGCGGCTGCGACGGATCGGCGTGCACGATCAGGTACAGCCGGCCCTTGAGGTTGTCGAACACGGCGACTTCCTCGCTCAGCATCAAGAGCGCGTCCGGCGTGCCGAGCAGGTCCGGCTTGTCCGATCGATCCAGGCGCGGCTCGACCCAGCCGATGGTCTCGAAGCCGAAATGCCCGACCAGCCCGCCGGTGAACGCGGGCAGGCCGTCGAGTTCGGCGACCTTGAAGGTGGCGCGGATCGCTTCGATCTCGGCCAGGGGATCGGCCAGCTCGCGCGTCTCGACCACTTCGCCGAGGTCTTCGACCGTCAGCGTGCGCCCGCGCAGCGCGTACACGCGCCGGCACGGCAGGCCGATGATCGAGTGGCGGCCCCAGTTCTCGCCGCCCTCGACCGATTCGAACAGGTACGCGTACGGCCCGTCGGCGAGCTTGAGGTACACCGACAGCGGCGTGTCCAGGTCGGACAACACCTCGCGCGCGACCGGGATGCGGTTGTAGCCCTGGCGCGCGAGGGCGTCGAAATCGTGCTGGCTGATCACGTCGGGGGATGCCGGGAAAATTGCGGATCGCGACGATAGCAGGACGCGGTGGGCGTTCGCTCGGGCATGAGCGCAGGAGGGGTGGGACGGGAGAAGCGGTTTTCTCGCAGAGACGCGGAGGGCGCAGAGAAAAGCAATTTCGAGTAGCTTTCTCCGCGCCCTCTGCGTCTCTGCGAGGGAAGCCGTTTCTTAACTTTGCATCAAAACGCCGGCACCACCGCGCCACGGTACTTGTTCTTGATGAAGTCCTTCACCGCCGCACTGTGCAACGCGGCGGCGAGCTTCTTCACGGCTGGCGCGTCCTTGTTGTCCTCGCGCGCGACCAGCACGTTGACGTAGGGCGTGTCCGCGTCCTCGATCGCCAGCGCGTCCTTGGACGGGTCGAGCTTGGCGTCGAGCGCGTAGTTCGTGTTGATGACGGCCGCGTCGACCTGGCCGAGCACACGCGGCAAGGTCGCCGCTTCGAGTTCGCGGAACGTGAGGTTCTTCGGATTCGTCGCGACGTCCTTCAGCGTCGACACCGGATTGGCCGGATCCTTCAGCGTGATCAGCTTGGCCCTTTGCAACAGCAGCAGCGCGCGGCCGGTGTTGCTCGGATCGTTCGGCAGCGCGACGTTGGCGCCGTCGGCGAGTTCGGCCAGCGTCTTGGCCTTGCGCGAATAGAGGCCGAGCGGTTCGACGTGCACGTCTTCCAGCGCGACCAAGTGCGTACCGCGGTTGCGGTTGAATTCCTCCAGGTACTGCTTGGTCTGGAAGTAGTTCGCGTCGATGCGCTTCTCGGCCACCTGCACGTTCGGCTGCACGTAGTCGGTGAACACCTTGATCTTCAGCTCGACGCCTTCGGCGGCGAGCGCGGGCTTCACCGCCTCGAGGATCTCCGCGTGCGGCACTGCGGTGGCGGCGACGGTGAGCGTCTCGGCGGCGGCGAGAGGTGGGACGAGCACGGCCGCGAGCGCGGCGATCAGGGCGGGTAGGCGTTTCATGTCGATATTCCTGGAAGTGTGGTCCGGAATTTTGCCCGGCGCGGCAGGGCAGCGGCATGCGCCGCAGGAGAAGCCTAATAACCAGACTTCATGACGCCGTTCAGCGCCGGCTGAGCCGCGCCACCAGCCGGTCGCCGAACATCTGCAGCAGCTGCACCAGCACCAGCAGCAGCACCACGGTGACCACCATCACGTCGGTCTGGAAGCGCTGGTAGCCGAAGCGCACGGCGAGGTCGCCGAGGCCGCCGGCGCCGATCACGCCGGCCATCGCGGTGTAGGAGACCAGCGCGATCGCGGTGACGGTGGCGCCGGCGATCAGGCCCGGCATCGCTTCGGGCAGCAGCACGCCGAACACGATCTGGCGCGTGCTCGCCCCCATTGCCTGGCTCGCCTCGATCACGCCGCGGTCGACTTCGCGCAGCGCGTTCTCGACCAGGCGCGCGAAGAACGGCGCGGTGCCGACGACCAGCGGCGGAATCGCGCCGGCGACGCCGAGCGAGGTGCCGACCAGCACGACCGTGAACGGGATCATCACGATCAGCAGGATGATGAACGGCAGCGAGCGCAGCACGTTCACGACGAAGGAGAGGATCGCGTAGACGACGGACTGTTCGAGCAGCTGCCGCTTGCCGGTCAGGAACAGCAGCACGCCGAGCGGCAGGCCGAGCGCGATGCTGGCGACCAGCGAGCCGCCGAGCATGATCAGCGTGTCGAGACTGGCCTGTCCGATCTCGGCCCAGTCGACGTTGGCGAACCAGCCGTCCATCACGCCACCTCCTCGACGTGCACGCCGGCGTCGGCGAACGCGCGCAGCGCCGTTTCGACGTCGCCACCGCTGAGCGCGATGGTCAGCTGGCCGTACGGCGTGTCCTTGATGCGGTCGATGCGGCCGGCGAGGATGTTGTAGTCGACGCCGCTGGCGCGCGCGACGCGGCCGAGCAGCGGTGCGTAGGTCGCCTCGCCGCGGAAGGTCAGGCGCACCACGCGGCCGTGCGCCCGCGCGAGGTCGGCGCGGCGCTCGCGGTCGTCGACGTGCTCGGCTTCGAGCACGAAGCGCCGCGTGGTCTCGTGCCGCGGATGCAGGAATACGTCGGCGACGCTGCCGCTCTCGACCAGGTGGCCGGCGTCGAGCACGGCGACGCGGTCGCAGACGCGGCGGATCACGTCCATCTCGTGGGTGATCAGCACGATGGTGAGCTTAAGTTCGCGATTGAGTTCGCCGAGCAGGTTCAGCACCGAAGCGGTCGTCTCCGGATCGAGCGCGCTGGTCGCCTCGTCGCAGAGCAGCACCTCCGGTGCGCTGGCCAGCGCGCGGGCGATGCCGACGCGCTGCTTCTGTCCGCCGGACAGCTGCGCCGGGTACTTGTCCGCGTGCGCGGCGATGCCGACCCGCTCGAGCAGTTCGCGCACGCGCGCGGCGATCGCCGCACGCGGCTGCCCGGCCAGGCGCAGCGGGAACGCGACGTTCTGTGCCACCGTCTTCGAGGCGAGCAGGTTGAAGTGCTGGAAGATCATGCCGATGCGCCGGCGCAGCGTGCGCAGCCCCTCGTCGTCGAGCGCGGTGACGTCGGCGCCGCCGACCCGCACGCGGCCGCCGCTCGGTCGTTCGATGCGGTTGATCGAGCGCAGCAGCGTCGACTTGCCCGCGCCGGAACGGCCGATCACGCCGAACACCTCGCCGCGCTCGATGGAGAGGTCGAGCGGATGCAGCGCGCGCGTGCCGGCGTAGTCCTTGTAGACGCCCTGGAATTCGATCATCGCGCGAGTATAGGGCGAGCCCGCGACGCGCGTTCGCGGGCGCAGCGATCGCGGCCGCGCTCAGCCGGCGTCGAATCCGTCGGCGAAGATCGTGTCGACGACCATCACCGGGACGTCCGCCTGGCGCACGATGTCGTAGGTCATGCTGCCGGCCGGATCGTCGCGTCCCCAGTACAGCTCGACCGAAGTCGCCGACGTGCCGACCAGCGGATGCGGCTCGACGTCGTCCTGGTCGGGCGTGTCGGTGATCGCGACGGCCTCGGCCCAGTTCGCACCGTCGACGGAGCGTCGCACGGCGACATCGAAACCGCTGCCGGCGGCGCGGATCCAGAACAGCGCGAAGGCGCCGTCGGGCATCACCACCGGCAGCGAGTCGTGGTTGTTGCCCTCGGGCGCGAAGTCCTGTGCGGCGCCGCTCCAGTCGTGCGGGTCGGTCGTGGTCTTGACGAACATCTGCAGCGCATTGTTGCCCGGGTTCACCTGGTAGCTGGCCAGGTACAGGCCGTCGCTCTCGCGGTAGGCGAGACGCGGCAGCAGGGCGTCGCCGGCAATCTGCGTGCGTTGCGTGTCCCAGGTCGCGCCATCGTCGTTCGACTGCGCGACGTAGGCGGCGCTGCCGCGTTGATAGCTCATCGTCAGCGTGCCGTCAGCGTGGCGGACCACGTGCGGATTGATCTCGCCGCCGCCGGGCCAGCCGAGATCGAGCGGCGCCTGCTCGGTGAAGGCGATGCCGTCCGTGCTGGTCGCGCGCCAGAGGCGATAGGTCGAGAGGCCGCCGGTGCCTTTCAGGTAGAACAGCACGTAGCTGGACGGTGCGAGTTGCAGCAGCGCTGGGTGCCGCTCGTTCGCGCCCGTGGCGATGATCGGAGCCGGCGTGCTCCAGCTGGCGCCGTCGTCGGTCGAGCGTGTCAGCCACAGATCGCCGGAGTACGTGGCCGGCGCGAGCCGCTCGAACACGACGATGCGTGCGCCGTCGTCGTCGGAACGGATCACCGACGCCTGATAGTCGATTTCCGGCCCGCCGGTGACCGGCTCGACCGCGGCGGCGGCGGAGGCGACGACGGTGACCGTGATTGCTCCCAACCATCCTCGTCTACGCATCGCTACCGCCCTCCGACAGCCGCCGTCGCGGCATGCCCTGCATGATCAGGCTGAACTCGACGCCGCCGCCGTCGGCGAGGTTGCCGGCGGCGGCGCTGCCGCGATGCAGTTCGGCGACCAGGCGCACGACGTACAGGCCGAGGCCCAGATGCGGCGCCTCGCCTGCACGCGAGGCGCGCTCGCGCACCGACACCAGTGAATCGAACAGGCGCTCCTGCATCGTCGCCGGCAGCAGCGGTCCGGAATTGGCGAGGCGGATCGTCGTCGTCGCACCGTCCTCGCTGCGCGACAGCGACAGCGCGATCCAGCCGTCGGCCGGCGTGAACGAGCAGGCGTTGTCGAACAGCTTGTCGAGCGCCTGCGCGATCAGCTCCGGCGCGCCGTGGAATGGCGCCGGCGTGGACGGCAGCTGCAGGCGCAGCGCGCGCGGCGCGGCCAGCGCGCGATAGCTCTCGGCGCAGCCGGCGACCACCGCGCGCAAGTCGAAGTCCTCCGCCTCGGCCGCGGCGATCGCGCGCTCGATGCGGTTCGCCTCGCTCATCGCGCGCACGATCGCGCCGAGGCGATCGGCGCCGTCGCGCGCGCGGGAAAGATACGAGCGCGCGTCGGCCGGCAGCGCCTGATGCTCGAGGTTGTCGAGCGAGGACTTCACGATCGCCAGCGGCGTGTTCAGCTCGTGCGACAGTTTCGAGGCCAGCGTGCGCAGGTAGTCGGTGTAGGCCGCCACCTCGTCGAGCAGCTTGCGGAAGCTGCGCGCGAGGTCGCCGAGTTCGTCGCGGTCCTCGAGCAGGGGCAGCGATTGGCTGTCGATGCGCGAATCGGGCTTGGCCAGCCGCTCGACCGCGGCGCGCAGGCGGCGGATGCGCGCGACCAGGATGCCGATTCCGAACGCCGTCACGATGATGAAGAGCGCCGCCACCGCGAAGGCGATCGAACTCAGCGCGGACACGGCGCGATCCACCGCCTGCGGCAGCGCGCGCGTGGCCTGCTCGAGCACCAGCGCGCCGCGCGTGCCGTCGGCGCCGCCGAGCGGCACCGCCGCGGTCAGCACGACGACGTCGGTGGAAGCGCTGCGCCAGCTCGTCGCCGGCACGCCGGACAGCGCCTGCCAGACCTCGGCGGCGTCGATCCGCGGCGCGTCGCCGTCCAGTTCGCGCGAACCGCCGAGCGTGGGCGCGATCAGGTTGCGGTACACCCAGCCGGCGAACGCGCTGACCTTCTCGCCGCGCAGGCTCGCCGGCGCGTCGAGCCGGCCGGCGTCGGCGAGCAGCCAGCCGTCGGCGGCGATCAGGCGCGCCCGCGCGTGCTCGGGCACCAGTGGCCGCAGCGCGCGCGCGGCGTCCTCGTCGTAGTCGAGCAGGGAGCGCGCCTCGGCGGCGTCGCCGCCGGCGACGGCCGAGTCGTGCACGACCAGGCCGATGCGCTGCGGCCGCACGCCGCGCGGCAGCTTCAGTTCGATGCGATAGCCGGAGCCGTCTTCCTGCCACGCTCCGGCGAGATGGTCGGGCAGCGCGCCGCCGCCGCCGTCGGCCGGCGCGTCGAAGCCGCCGGGCGCGGCGCTGGCGAGGCGGTAGCGGCGCGTCTCGCCGTCCTGGGTCAGGCCGAGATCGACGTAGTCGCTGATCGACACGCGCGGATCGCGCGCATCGGCGCGCGCGCGCGTGGCGTCGCGCACTTCGGCCAGCAGATACAGGTCGCCGCCCTGGCGCGCCAGCAGCACGCGCAGCTTCTGCGGGTCGCCGCGCGGACCCAGCGCCTGCGCGTACGGACGCAGCGCGGACCAGTCGTCGGCGTAGCCGTCGACGATGATCGGCTCGTCGGCGCGCTGCACGTACAGCACCGGTCCCGCCGGCGGCAGCTCGACGCGCCGCGCCTCCAGCGCCTTCGCCAGCATGCCGGCGGCGGCGAGCAGCGCCTGCTCCTGGCCCTGGCGCATCAGCGACTCGGCCTGCCGCACGAACTGCCAGCCGGCCCAGGGCAGGGCCAGTGTCGACAGGGCGACGAGCAGGAGTTTGAAGCGGAGGGACATTGAGGGCGGTGATTCGTGATTGGTGATTCGTGATTAGTAAAAGCTGCTGACAAAGATCCTACGTGAGACGGCGCCCGCAGGGATCACGCCCACCAGGCTCCGCTCTTCCGAATCACCAATCACGAATCACAATTACAAATCACCATCAATCAACTCTTCCACCGATACCCGGCCCCATGCACCGTGTCGATCGCGTCGAAGGCCGGATCGATGGCGAGGAACTTCTTGCGGATGCGCTTGATGTGCGAGGTGATCGTCGCGTCGTCGACGACGACTTGCGCGTCGCGCATCAGCTGGTCGCGGCTCTTCACGTGGCCGGGGAAGCGCACCAGCGTGTGCACCATCCAGAACTCGGTCACCGTCAGCGGCACGTCGATCTCGTTCCAGGTCACGCGCATGCGTTCGGTTTCGAGCTTGAGCGGGCCCTGCGCGGTCACGCTGTCGGCGGCGGCGGGTTTCTTCAGCGCCTCCATGCGGCGGAACAGCGCATTGATGCGCGCGGCGAGCTGGTGCAGCGAGATGTCCTTGGCGAGGTAGTCGTCGGCGCCCAGGCGCAGGCCGGAGATCACGTCGAAGTCGGAGTCGCGCGCGGTCAGGAACAGGATCGGCAAGGTCGCCGACTTCGCGCGCAGGCTGCGGCACAGCTCGAAGCCGCCTTCCGGTTCGTCGCCGAGGCCGACGTCGATGATCACCAGCTCCGGCAGGCGCTGCGCGAACGCGCTTTCCGCTTCGCCGCGCGAGGCGTAGCCGCGCACTTCGTAGCCGAGCCGCGTCAGCGCCTCGGAGTAGTTGGCGCGGATCAGGGGTTCGTCTTCGACGATCGCGATGTGGCGTGGCATGAACGGCTCCGTGAAGTTGCGCGCCAGCTTCGCAGGCGCCGTCGCAGGGCGCAACGGCCGCGGCGCGTCTGCCCGCGATTCGCCACAAACCATCAGCGCGCCGCCCGCGCGCCGACGCCGGCCGCGCTTGGCCGCATCCTGCAATAGCGCTGCCGTCATCGGGAGAAACGACATGCGTACATGGCACGGAATTTTTGCAGCATGGCTGCTCGCCGCGTTCGTCGCGGGCAGCGCCTTCGCGCAGGAAAGCGGCTTCGGCGCGGTCAGCGCGCGCGATGCGCACGGCGCGGAGTTCGACCTCGCCGCACTCGACAGCGAGATCGACTACGCGATCGGCGGCCTCGTCGCCGAGGCACGCATCCGCCAGCGTTTCGTCAACCGCAGCGACGGCTGGATCGACGCGACCTATCTGCTGCCGCTGCCGGAAGGCGCCGCCGTGCACGACATGGAACTGCGTGTCGGCGGACGCACCATCGTCGGCGAGATCCGCGAGAAGGAGCAGGCGCGCGCCGAGTTCGTCGAAGCGGCCGCCAGCGGCCGCCGCGCGAGTCTGGTGGAAACCTCGCGCGCGCAGCTGTTCCGCACCGCGGTGGCGAACATCGGCCCCGGCGAGGCGATCGAGGTCGAGCTGCGCTGGTGGCAGCCGATCGCCTATCGCGACGGACGTTTCTCGCTGGCCCTGCCGCTCACCTACACGCCGCGCTTCGAGCCGGGCGCGCCGAACGCGGACGCCGGCGCCGGCCATGCCAGTACCGACGACGTGCACGCGGTCGCCGCGCCGACGGTGCGCGTGAACGTCGCGCTCGACGCCGGCGTCGCGCTGGCGGGCATCGACAGCCCGACGCATGCGCTGAAGACGAGCGGTTCCGGCTCGCGCCGGCAGATCGAGTTCGCCGACGGCGCGGTGCCGGCCGATCGCGACTTCGTGCTCGAATGGACGCCGCTGCTCGGCGCGATGCCGACCTCGAGCGTGCTGGTCGAGCCGTGGAACGGCGAGGCGTACGCGATGGCGATGCTGCTGCCGCCGACGCAGCTGCCCAATCCGCTGCCGCGCGAACTGATCCTGGTGATCGACACGTCCGGCTCGATGGAAGGCGGCTCGATCGAGCAGGCCAAGGCCGCGCTCGACCTGGCCTTGCAGTCGCTGCGACCGAGCGACCGCTTCAACGTGATCCAGTTCAATTCGGTGGTCGAGCCGCTGTTCGACGCCGCCGTCGCGGCGACGCCGGGCGACGTGCGGCTGGCGCGCGAATGGGTCGCCCGGCTGCAGGCGACCGGCGGCACCGAGATGGGGCTGGCATTGCAGCGCGCGCTCGCCGCGCAGGCGCACCCCGGCTACGTGCGCCAGGTCGTGTTCGCCACCGACGGCGCGGTCGACGACGCCAACGGCCTGTACGACGCGCTCGAACGCGGGCTCGGCGATTCGCGCCTGTTCGCGGTCGGCATCGGCAGCGCCCCGAATGCGCACTTCATCGAGCGCGCGGCGCGGCTGGGACGCGGCAGTTCGGTGGTCGTGCGCCGGCTCGAGGAGGTCGGCGAGCGCATGCGCGAACTGTTCGCCAAGCTCGACCGTCCGGCGCTGCGCGATCTCGCGCTGGCCTGGCCGGCCGCGGCGGAGAGCTATCCGCAGCAGCTGCCCGACCTCTACGCCGGCGAGCCGCTGCTGGTGGTCGCGCGACTCGGCGCCGCGCACGGCGAGCTGAAAGCCTCCGGTGCCAGCGTGGACGCGCCGTGGAGTGCTTCGCTGTCGCTGGATCGCGCGACGCCCGCGTCCGGCATCGCGCGCCTGTGGGCGCAGCGCAAGGCCGACGAACTGCAACGCCGGCTCGAACGCGGCGAGGACGTCGAGGCGATGCGCGCGGCGATCGTCCAGCTCGCGCTGGAGCATCACATCGTCACGCCGTACACCAGCCTGATCGCGGTCGAGCGCACGCCGTCGGCGCCGGCGGACGCGGAGGTGAAGTCGGTGCGCATCGCCAACGGCATGCCCGAAGGCAGCCTCGGCTTCGCCGCGACGGCGACGCCGGCGCCGTTGGAAATCCTGTCCGGCCTCGTCCTGCTCGCGCTGGCCGGCGCATGCGCCACGGTGGCGCGCCGGCCGCGCCGGCTCGGAGAACTGGCGTGACGGCGAATCGGCGCGCGCCGCTGGTCGGGCCGCGCGGCGCGCGCCGGCTCGCCTGTGCACTCGCCGTCCTCGCGGCGCTGCCGCTCGGCCATGCCGGTTACCTGCACGCGAAGGCGCAGCTCGCGCAGGTGCTGCTCGAACGCGCCTGGCATCGAGCGCAGCAACAGGGAACGGCGCCGCGGCCGTGGCCGTGGGCTGACACCGCGCCGGTCGCGCGCCTGCGCGCGGCCCGGCTCGGCATCGACCGCATCGTGCTCGACGGCGACTCGGGCCGCACGCTCGCGTTCGGCCCCGGCTGGGCGCCGGCCAGCGCGCGGCCCGGCACGCACGGTGTGGTGATGATCAGCGCGCATCGCGACACGCATTTCGGCTTCCTGCGCGACCTGCGGCAAGGCGATCGCCTCGCGCTCGATGGCGTGCGCGGCTCGCGCCGCTATCGCGTCAGCGACCTGCGCGTCGTCGACAGCCGCGACGGACTCGCCGCGCTGCCCGCCGGCGGCGACGGTCTGGTGCTGGTCACCTGCTATCCGTTCGACGCGATCGTGCCGGGCGGGCCGCTGCGCTACGTGGTCAGCGCGGTCGCCGACGACGACGTCAGCGAATTGTCATCAGCGGTCGTCGAATCGGCTCCGTCGTCGCGCATGGCGGCCATCGCCGCGCGCTGAAATGGCATCGCACCACCCCGATGAGGATTGCGATGAACACCGACCGTCCCGACCCCGATGCCCGCCTCGATGCGAACGCCGAATTGCACACGCGCGAACCGATGCGCGTCGTGTTCGCGCTGACCGCCCTGCTGCTCGGCCTGATTGCCGCGATTCAACCGTGAAGGAGCCCGCCATGAATGCCCACCTCTTCGACATCTTCCGTGCCGCGACGACACGCGCGCCGTTCCGCCGCGATGCGGCCTTCGACGATCTCGGCGATTCGTTCTGGCTCGGCGGCGAGGCGCAGGTCGCGCCGAGCGTGCTGGCGGAGGAGCGCAAGCCGGTGCATGACGACGATCTCGACGATCCGGAGTGGCTGGTGATCTGAGGAAGCGTCGAGCGAGTAGGTGTTTGCTGCATCCCGGTCCAGGCCGGGATGCTTTTTTTTTGTGCTGCGTCGGAAGACGCGTGCCGAGAGCGTGGGACGGCGAGCCTCAGCGATCTTGAAGATAGCCGCGCAACGCTGCGTCATCTCCGCGAGGCGGGGGTCCACGTGGATCTCCCGGCGAAATCGAGAACATGACGGATTCCCGCTTTCGCGGGAGCGACGGCGGGTGAAGTGCTTCGAGGAACCTGAGAGCCGGCAAAAGGCGGCCAGCGAGCGAGGAAGCGTCAAGCCACCCGTCGCGTCGCGCCGGCCTTCTCCGCGGTGCGCACCAGCTCGCGTTCGATCGCCGCGAACACCGTGTCGAGCACCGCCGGCTGCGGCAGCATCGTCACGCGGAAGTGGTTGCGCGTGGCGATGTTGAAGCTCGAACCGGGCACCAGGATGATGCTTTCGTGCTCGAGCAGGCTCAGCGCGAACGCTTCGTCGTCGAAGCCGGGCAGGCGCTCCGGGTCGACGCTCGGGAACGCGTACAGCGCCGCGTGCGGCGTCACCATCCGCAGGAACTCGCTCTGCGCGACGCCGCGCAGGATCGCCGCGCGCGCCTGGTGCAGGCGGCCGCCCGGCTGGGTCAGCGCGCCGATCTCGTTGGGTCCTTCGAGCGCCGGGCGGATCGCCCACTGCGCCGGCACGTTGCTGCACAGGCGCAAGGACGCGAGCAGGTCGAGCGCGTGCAGCAGCGGCTTGATGCGGCGCTCGGCGCCGGTGACCGACAGCCAGCCGACGCGGTAGCCGCAGGCCAGGTGCACCTTCGACAGACCGCCGTAGCTGATGCACGGCACATCAAAGGCGAGCGGTGCCAGCGGCTCGAACCGGGCGCCGTCGTAGAGCACGCTGTCGTAGATCTCGTCGCAGAGCAGGACCAGGCCGTGACGCTCGGCGATCGCCACCAGCGCCTGCAGGATCTCGCGCGGATAGACCGCGCCGGTCGGATTGTTCGGGTTGATCACCACCAGCGCTTTCGTGCGCGGCGTGACCAGGGCGGCGATCTCGTCCGGATCGGGCAGGTGCTGGCGCTCGGGCGGGCACTGGTAGTGCACCGGCACGCCGCCATTCAGGCGCGTCGCCGCGGTCCACAGCGGATAGTCCGGCGCCGGCACCAGCACTTCGTCGCCCGGATCGAGCAGGGCGCTCAACGACAGGCCGATCAACTCGCTGACGCCGTTGCCGAGGAAGACGCGTTCGGCCGCGGCGTCGGCGCCGTGGCGGCGGTGCTGCGCGGCGATCGCCTCGCGCGCTTCGAGCAGGCCCTGCTGGTGGCAGTAGGCTTCGCTCTGCGGCAGTTTTTCCGCGATCGCGTCGCGCAGATGCTGCGGCACGCGGAAGCCGAACAGGCCGGGGTTGCCGATGTTCAGGCGCAGGATCTGCCGGCCTTCGGCCTCCAGTTCGTGCGCGCGCCGGCTCAAGGGGCCGCGGATGTCGTAGCGCACCTGATCGAGGCGGGCGCTGACCGCCACCGTCTGCTTCTGCATCGCAACGTCCTGCTGATGACCGACCGGAACGGGTTGATCGACGATCCTAGCAGCGCCGCTGCGGCGGTGCATCAATCCGGCCACGGACAGGCAATTCATCATCGAAGCGACAGCGCGAGGGCGGATCGCCGCTAGAATCGCGCGGATGCAGACGACCTCCGACGACGAACAGCGCCTCGCCCGGATCGGCTGGCGCGCGTCGCCGTCGCCGGAAGCGGACGTCGCGCCGCCGCAGTTCCTCGCCCGCGTGGTCGCCCAGCACCGTGCCGGCTACCAGCTGCACGACGGCGAGTCGATGTTCAACGCGCAGCCGGCGGCCAAGTTCCTGAAGCGCGATCTCGACCCGACCCTGCGCCCGGCAGTCGGCGATTTCGTCGCCGTCGCGCCGGGCTCGCCGCCGACCATCGAGCGCATCCTGCCGCGTCGCACCGAGCTCAAGCGCGGCGCCGCCGGCGAGAACCACAAGCGCCAGATCATCGCCACCAACGTCGACGCGGTGTTCGTGCTGGTCGGCCTCGACGGCGACTTCAACGCGGCGCGCATCGAGCGCTACCTGCTGCTGATCCAGGGCAGCGGCGCCGCGCCGGTGGTCGTGCTGACCAAGGCCGATCGCACCGACGACGCCGAGGCGACGCGCGCCGAACTGCGCCAGCGCCTGCCGGTGGAGGTCGAGATCTTCGCCGTCAACGCGAAAGCCGCCGACAGCGTCGCGCCCTTGCTGCGCTGGCTCGGCCCCGGCGGCACCGCCGTGCTGGTCGGCTCCTCCGGCGCCGGCAAGTCGACCTTGACCAATACCCTGCTCGGCCACGAGCGCCAGGCCACCGGCGCCGTGCGCGAGCACGACAGCCGCGGCCGCCACACCACCACGCATCGCGCGCTGCTGCCGCTGCCGAGCGGCGGCTGCCTGATCGACACGCCGGGCATGCGCGAGCTGAAGCTGACGGGCGAAGAGGAGCTGGACGAAGGCCAGTTCGCCGACATCGACGAACTCGCGCAAAGCTGCCGCTTCGGCGACTGCACGCACATGAGCGAGCCGGGCTGCGCGGTGCAGGCGGCGCTCGCCGACGGCCGCCTCGATCCGGCGCGCTGGCAGAACTACCAGAAGCTGCGCGACGAGCTCGCCGCGGCCGCCGACACGCTCGAGGCGCAGCTGCGCCGCAAGAGCGAATCGCGCGTGCTGACCAAGGCGCTCAACCGCCGGCTCGGCGAGAAGTACGGGCGCCACTGAGCGGTCGCGCCGGGTCGCTTGACCGCGTTCGTGCCTAGGTCAAAGATGCACGGCGCGGCTGGCGCCATGCGCCCGCGCCGCGAAGGGGAGTCACATGGACGCTGAGCGCCTGAGTCTGCTGCGTCGGGTCGGTCTCTGCACGATCGTCGTGATCGCCGCCGCCGCGGCGCTCACGTTCGCCTTCGCGCTGACGACGACGCAGATGGGAACCCTGTTCTTCGCCATGCTCGCCGGCGCGCTCGGCGCCGAGATGTCGATCATCCGCCGGATTCCGAAGCTGAGCGGGAGCGAGGTGCACGGGCTGGTCGAGTCGTGGTGGAGCCTGGTGATTCCGCTGCTCGCCGGCCTGGTCATGGCCGGCATCCTCTATCTGGTCTTCATGGCCGGCATCCTGACCGGCGATGCCGGCGGCGGACTGTTCACCAGCAACCTGTTCCCGACCTTCACCGCGCCAGAGGGGAAGGAGCCGCTGAATCTGCACCTCGTGCTGGAAATCCGCCCGGTCTCGATCAAGGACTTCGGCAAGCTGATGGCCTGGTGCTTCTTGTCCGGCTATTCCGAGAAGTTCGTTCCGAGCCTGTTGCAGTCGCTCGAGCGGCGCGGCGGCGGCAACGACTAGCGAGCGTGGCGTGATCCCCATGTGCCCCGGTCCGCGTATGTCGGACCAGCCCACGAGGAAACACCGCCATGCGCACGAATCTGCTTCGCGCCACCCTGTCCCTGTCGATCGCCTTCGGCGGCGCGGCCGTCGCCGCCGACGGTTCGCCCGACGCGAGCTTCGGCACCGACGGCGAGTACCCCGGCCACGGTTTCTATCCGGGGCCGTTCGGCAACGACCGCAGCGATTCGATCGTCGCCGTGCTGCCGGCCGGCCAGCGGCTCTACCTCGTCGGCAACATGCAGAGCGGCGCCGACGAGTACCGCATGAGCGTGTATCGCCTCGGTGCGAACGGTTTCCCCGACTACAGCTTCGGCGACGCCGGCCTGCGCACGTACGTGCCGCCGTGCCCGGCCGGGCGCGTCAGCGACGCCGTCGTCGACGCAGCCGGGCGCTTGTGGCTGGCGATCGCCGGCTGCGGCGACTTTACTGTGTACCGCCTGACCGCCGACGGCGACCTCGACACCGGCCTGCTCGGCAGCGGCGTGCTGAACGTCGCCTTCGATCTCGGCGGTGACGGCGACGATCGCGCCAGCAAGCTCGCACTGTCGCCGGCGGGCACGATCCTGATCGGCGGCAGCGCGGCGGCGATGCCGGCGGCGAAACTGGCAATCGCGCAGTTCACGCAGGACGGCCAGCCGGTCGAGGGTTTCGGTGATGCCGGCCGCGCGAGCCTGGCGCTGTCGATCGCGCCCCGCTTCGTCAACGGCTTGCAGCGCATGGCCGACGGACGCATCGTCGCGACCGGCTACCGCCTCGGCAACGGCAACAGCCACGTCGAGTTCGCCGCTCGCCTGCAGCCGGGCGGCCAGGCCGACGCCGGTTTCGGCGCGGACGGTCCCGGCTACAGCGTCTATGACCCGCTGATGCTGCCGCAGCCGACCGGCGGCACCAGCGGCGGCAGCCTGGTGCTGCACGACGGCTCGATCCTGCGCGTCGGTGCCGTCGGCGGCGACTACTACCTCGGCCGCTGGCGCGCCGACGGCCAGCCCGACCTGACGCTCGGCGCCGACGGCATGCGCCGCTACGCGCTCGACTTCGCCGGCCCGGATCCGGTCAATCCGCTGCACAACAGCGACGCGGCCAGGCGCATCGTGCGCCAGGGCGACGGCAAGTACCTGATCCTCGGCCAGAGCTACGCCGGCGACGGCCGGCGCGGCATCAGCCTGCTGCGGCTGATGCCCGACTTCGAGCCCGACGCGAGCTTCGGCGACGGCGGCCGGCTGCGTTACCTGCTGCCGATCGCCAGCGACGGCGTGCACGAAATGACCGCGGTGACGTTGAACGTGCTGCCGGGGCGCGTCCTGGTCGGTGCGAACGTCGCCACCGGCGCGGGTCCGGCGCAGATACAGACCGTCGCGGCGCTCGTCGACGACTTGTTGTTCGCCGACGGAGTCGATTGAGCGTGCCTCGATCGTGTGTCGTCGGTAGCCGCGTCCGCGGCGAACCGGGCGATCCGCAGCGCGGGCGCAATCGTGCAATTGCCCCGGTCGGCAACTCTTACAAAATGCCAAATAGCGCTACGCAGGTCACGGACGGCCCGCGGGAACGCCGCCCTATACTCCGCCGGCGTCGACGCGGGGCAGAGGGGTTCCGCGCGACGTCGGCGGAAGTTTGGGGCAGGGGAACCAAGACTTCATTCAGCGCCCATGGCCCGGACTCCCATTTCCTGAGTGCATTCCGGCTTTTGGGAGAAAGCGCATGTCCACCCGGTTGAAGGCGATTCCATCCAGGGCGGTACTCGGTCTGGCCGTGGCGGTGGTGACGGCGGTTGCGAGCCTCGCCTCCACGAATTCCTCGGCAAGTACTGATCCCGCGCTCAGTTCCGAGCGGCGCGGCGTCGGAACGGAACCGATCCTCGGCGGCACCGGCGTGGTGATCGATCCGCGCAAGTCGCTGGCGATCACCGACCAGTCGATCCTGGCCGGTTTCTCGCTGTTCGAAACCATGAACACCCTGATCGCGCGCGGCGGCTCCACCATCGGCACGATCAACGACACCCGCGACTTGTTCCGCCGCTGGTGGGATACGCAGAACGATCACGCCAACCTGCAGTTCGCCGACCCCGTCGTCAAGCATTGCGACGATGCGGCGTTCGAGTCGTTCGACGCGTTTCCGTACGAATGCCCCCGGATCGAAGGTGCCGAAGCGAAGCTCGAGAACAATCCGTTCGACACCGTCATCGGAGACAGCGGCCAGGGCTATTCCGCGATCGGGCTGTTCAACCGCTTCGATCTCGCCGCGGCCGACGGTTCGGATTGCGGCGAGTACCGCATGATCTTCGCGCGCAATTCCGGCAAGACCAATGGCCGGAAGAGGAATCTGATCATCTTCGAGGCGGTCCTGCCGAATCCGACGCCGGCCCTCGGCTTACAAGGCTGCCTGCCCGTGGCGGAGTTCTGGCACGACCTTGCTTCCGTGAGTGCCGCCACGCGCGCCACGCGGCTGCACAAGTTCTACTTCGACGGCTTGGCCGGATTCTCTCCGGTGGTCCACCCGGACAACTACGGTGCCGGCGCGAGCGGACACGGGCAGATCCGCACCAACCAGTTCATGCAGAGCAACTGGATGCTGCGCGAGTTCAAGATGTCCCGGCAATGCCCGTCGCCGGGCGTGTGCACGCTCAAGATCACGCCGTCGACGGTGAAGACCAATCCGTTCGGCGGGCTGTTCAGCGGCGCGCACTCGAAGTCGGCCAACTTCCAGAACGACTTCGTCACCAACCAGGTGCTGCCGCTGACGACCGCCGACATCAACCTGTTCAACTATTTCCCGCCGGAGACCTTCAACGCCAAGGAAAGCGACGTGCAGGACGTGATCAGCGACTACACGACGCAGGCCAGTACGGCCTTCCGAAGGGCGATCACGACGAAGCTCGGCACGATCCCTGGAGCGACGGGATTGAACGCCACGCACGTGCTCAATCGCGCGCTGGCGCTCTCGTGCGCCGGCTGCCATTCCTTCGCCGTGGGCAGGGACATGGGCGGCGGGCTCGGCGCGTGGCCATCCTCGCTCGGCTTCACGCACGTTTCCGAGCAGGATTCCGACGTCGACAACAGCGGTCCGGACGGCCCGCGGTTCCGGATTTCCAATGCCTTGACCGACGTGTTCCTGCCGCATCGCAAACGCGTGCTGGAAGGATTCCTGGACGCCAACGGCGTGCCGGGGCCATGACGTGAGCGCAGGCCGAATGCGACGCCCGGCTTCTCGAGGGCCGGCGCCGCATTCGGACGGACGAAGGCGATCTTCGGCGGCCGAGCCGCGTGCCGAAGATCGTTTTTTCTTGCGGGGCAAGCTGCGACTCGTAGTCTAAGTGCTGCTCCGCGCATCGCCGATTGAACGTTCGCCGACGTGTTCGACCGACGCAGCGGTGCAACGTCCGTCAGTCGGCGGCCGCCCAGACCGTCGTGCTGCGCGGCGTGTCGGCGCGATAGTCCGAATAGGCGCGCGCGAAGAATTCGCGGCCGAGCGCTTCGGCCGCCGCCACCGGGTTGCGCGGATCGCGAACCACCTCGCCGCGGCGATTGCCGACGCCGTGGACGACGCCCACGAAGGACGAATGCGTGTAGCGCGCGAACTCCTGCATCTGATGCACGATGCCGAGCGCCACGCCCGGATAGCTCTCCTCCGACGCCACGCACAGGCCGATGCGCTTGCGCTGCATGCCGGCCAGTACCTCCTCGTGGCGCGGATGACCGGCGACGTAGTACTCGAACGCGCGATCCAGGAAGGCCTTGGTCTGCGCCGACATGCCGTACCAGTACACCGGTGTGCAGAAGACGACGCCGTCGGCCGGAAGGAAGCGGTCGAGGAAGAGTTCCGCGTAGCCGTCCTCGGCGACGCCCTCGCGCGGATTGCGCGTGTCGTGCAGCAGGTGGCCGATGCAGTCGTCGAGGAAGCACACCTGCGCACGGGTGCCGGCCGCCTCGGCGCCGCGCCGGACCACTTCGGCCAGCGTCGCGCTGTTGCCGTCGCGGCGCGGGCTGCCAATCAGGATGAGCAAATCCTGTTTTTCCTCGTGGATGGGTGTTCGAAGCGGCAAGGTCGTTCTCCGGAGCTAAGATGCGCGCATCGTCCTCGTCCGCTGCCAGGATTGGCAAACGACGATATTTTTCCCGGGATGAACTGAGTTCATCCGAGAGCCGCGCATGTTCGACCGCCTCCCGTTGACCGCCCTGCGCGCATTCGAGTCCGCCGCGCGCCTGCGCAGCTTCAAGCGCGCAGCCGCCGAACTGCACGTGACACCGACCGCGGTCTCGCATCAGATCCGGCTGCTCGAACACGACCTCGGCGTATCGCTGTTCGCTCGCTTGCCGCGCCGCGTGGAGCTCACCGCGCAAGGCCGCCAGCTGCAGGACCGATTGAGCGGCGCCTTCCTCGACATCGCCGACGCGCTCGCCGCCCTGCGCACGGCACCGATGCCCGGTGTGGTCACGGTGACGACGACCGATTCGTTCGCCGCGCTGTGGCTGGTGCCGCGATTGCACCGCTTCCGCGCCGCGCATCCCGAGGTGCAGGTGCGCGTGGAAGGTCGTCCCGAGGTCGTCGACCTGCGCGTCGAACGCAGCATCGACGTCGCAATCCGCTACGGCGGCGGCCCGGTGCCCGGACTCGTCTCGCCATGGGTATTGGAGGAACGCTTTGGCGTCTACGGCACGCCGTCGGTCGTCGCGGCGGCGGCGAAGAAAGCGCCCGCGCTGATCTCGGTCGCATGGCAGGACTCGACGCTGTACGAGGACGGCTGGCGCGAATGGTGCGAGCGCGCCGGCGTGGACTGGCTGCGTCGCAAGGTGCCGCTGCTCGAGTACAAGGAAGAGCATTACGCCTTGCAGGCCGCGATTGCTGGGGAAGGGCTGGTGCTGGCCAGTTCGGTGATGGTCACGGGCAGCGTGCGGGCCGGGTTGTTGAAGCCGTTCCGTGACGACGTGTGCGTCGATGGGAGTCGCTATCGTGCATTGTGTCTGCCGGGGCGCGAGCGGCAGGTTCAGGTCAAAGAGTTTCTCGAGTGGTTGGAGGCCGAGTCGGGTCGCATTGGAGGTGCCTAGAGGACGTAACGCGAGACAGTGTTGGGTTTCGACGGCAAACGCGCTGGGCTACAAGTGATCTTCGGACGACATGCTCGTGCTGGAGAGGGCAGTGGATGAAGCGTCTTGAGCGTACTGACATGCTATGGTCAATGAAGCGCACGCAATAAGGCGAAGGCATCGAAAAGGCTTTTAGGGATTGCTGCTTTGCATGGCCGGCGTTGTTGAAATCCGAAACCTGATCCGCGAGGACGAGGTCGCGCAGATGTATTCGGCGATAGACCGGCGGCCAATACAGTACCCGGACGCTGGATCAACGTGTACAGGATTTTTTGATGAGGCGGGGCACGGCAGCAGGCGAGGCAGTATGCGAAGAATAAGAAAATCTTCGAATAGCGAGGTCTGATAATAAGGTCTGGGCGGTCTTGGCGGGTGCTGCTGCTTTTGGTATTGGGGGGACTTATGAATAGATTGGAACGTGCAGTCGCGATGCACTCTGTGTCAGTGTCTGCAATCCGTTTTTTATTGATCGCGGCGGCGTTCTTCATGCTTCCGAAGCATGTGGAAGCTAGTGGGGCTTCTGTCCCTATTGCGTGGTGTGTCGCCGCAGGGGCCGCCTGCAATGATGCGCCTCCTCTTTATGGCGGGCCGACGCCGAATGAGTGGCTTCCCGCGGCGCAGCTTCAGTGTCAACGCTTTGCGGCGGCTCATGCATGGAATCGAGGCGCTGATTGCAACGTCGTCAATTCGATAGTTCTCGCTTGCTCGATCGATCAGCCGATTGTTCGGCCGCAATACATCGGTGCGAATTGGGCACAGGCGACATTCCGCCTGACCGCCAAGAACACCGCTGATGGTCTGGTTTGGGATGTCGGAGGGCCGGGGGCGGAGCGAGGCGGGCCGACCTGCGGCTGCCCTGACGGAGCGCACTTCGAGGCCGATGCCAAATGCTATTGCGATGTCGACCGGGTATGGAACGGCACGTCCTGTACTCCGACCTGCCCGGCCGGCACCCAGCGGTACATGGATACCTGCGTACCTCCCGTCGTCCCCAGCAAGAACCCGAACTGTCCTTCAGGCGTCGGTGGTCCGGCCGGAGTCGGCAACCCTTGCGCGCCGGGCACGGGCATCAAGACGCAGCGCGAAGCAGTCTACGTGCATCCGACCTTGGGTCTGGAACTGACCTATCTGTCGCGCAAGAAGGAAACCGTTCTCCCGAACTTCCCACACCCGTTCGGCCCCAACTGGACGTCGAACTACGACGCCAGCGTCATGAAGCTGTCTGCCGGGAAGGTCGGCGTCAGCCGGCCGAACGGCGAGGCCTTCGAGTTCCGTCCCTTGTCCGGTGGTTCGTACGAATCCGATCCCGACGTGGCGGATCGCCTGCAGGACATTCCTGGCGGCGGATGGCAATACTACGTAGGAGCGACCGAGCAGATCGAGCTCTACGACGCCGGTGGTCGGTTGACGAAACGCATCGAGAAGAGCGGCCGTTACGTGACGCTCACCTACAGCACGACAACGACACCTCAGACGGTCGCCCCCGCGGAGGGGCTGGTCATCGCCGTCACGGACGATGCCGGTCGGTCGCTCCAGTGGATCTACGATCTATCGGGTCGAGTGGCGAAGCTGATCGACCCTTTGCAGAACGAGATAACCCTCGCCTACGGAGGTGTCAGCGCGGTCGTGGTGGATCCGTCGCGAACCGACCGGTTGCTCACGTCCATCCAGTTCCCCGGTGTTTCGGGCGGGACGAAGGTTTTCTACTACAACGAGCAGGCTCGTACGTCTTCTGTGGATCGCCCCGAGTTCCTGACCGGCATCGGGGACGAAAACGGAGCGCGTTTCGCCAATTTCGCCTACGACGTGGATGGGTATGCGACTCTGACCGAACATGCGGGTGGTGCATCGCGGTACTCGATCACGTACGACACACCCAATGCTCAGGCGACGGTGACCGATCCGCTGGGTACTGACCGCGTCTACACCTTCGTCACGAAACAAGGCGTCGTTCGTACGGATGGTGTTTCCGATCTGTGCTCCGGATGCGTCCCGGCGCAATGGACCTACGACAACAACGGCAACGCGACAGCGCGCGTGGACCGGGGTGGCGATCAGAGTTGTTACGAGTACGACACCATCCGCAACCTGGAGACGAAACGCGTGGAAGGCGTCGTCGCCGGCCAGGTCTGCGACGTCACGGCCAGCATTCTTCCTGTCGGCGCCCGCAAGATCGAGACCGCATGGGATACGACGTTCCGGGTGCCGACCCAGCGCACGACGAAGAACGCCAGCGGCACCCTCGAAGCCAAGACGACCTGGACCTACAACACCCGCGGCCAAGCGACGGCCCGCTGCGAACTCGACCCCGCCGACGCCCCGGCGATGAGCTATACGTGCAGCGCGACGAGCGCCCCGCCCGCCGGCGCGAAGGTGCGCCGCACGGTGACGACCTATTGCGAACCGGCCGACGTCACCGCCGGCACCTGCCCGCTGGTCGGCCTGGTCCGCTCCGTCAACGGCCCGCGCCCGGCCAGCGATACCGGCATGACGACCGGCCAGGACGATCTCACCACCTATACCTACTACCTGACCGACGACGCGACCTGCGCCAGCAACGGCGCCTGCCCGCACCGCAAGGGCGACCTGTGGAAGGTGACCAACGCGCTCGGCCAGGTCACGACCTACGTCACCTACGACAAGAATGGCCGCGTCACGCGCACGCAGGACGCCAACGGGACGTATACCGACTTCGCCTACCACGTACGCGGCTGGCTGACCGACCGCAGCGTGCGCGCCAACGCCACGCCGGGCGTGGGCGATGCCACTACCCACATCGACTACGACGCCGTCGGCAACGTCACGAAGGTCACCCAGCCCGACGGCGCCTTCCTCGCCTACACCTACGACGACGCGCACCGGCTGATCCGGATCGCCGACAACCAGAACAACACGATCGACTACTGCCCCGGCGGCGTCGGCAGCGCGCAGTGCCTGGACGCCGCCGGCAACCGCCGCGTCGAGCAGATCAAGGATCCGTCCGGCACGATCAAGCGCGCCCTGAGCCGCAGCTACAACCCACTGAGCCAACTGGTGCGCCTGAACAACGCGGCCGGCGCCGCGGTCGAGCTGTCGCAAGGCCTATCCGCCCCCGGCGTCGCCGACGGCTACGACGGCAATGGCAATCGCGTGTTGCAGCAGGACGGCCTCGGCATCACCACCCAGCAACGCTACGACGGCCTCAACCGCCTGGTCGAGACGATCCAGAACCTCGCCGGCGTCGACACGGCCACGGCCAATACCACCACCGGCTACGTCTACGACACGCGCGACAACCTGCGCCAGGT
>NZ_JAGIAG010000008.1 GCF_017744955.1 Dokdonella sp. | reverse complement strand
GACGGTCGGTGCGCTGGCGAACGGCGCGAACGCGACGCTGACGCTCACCGCGACGGTGACGCAGTCGGGCGCGATCGTGAACACGGCCACGCGCACCGGCGGCGACCAGCTCGATCCGGTGAGCGGAAACAACGCCGGCAGCGCCGGCGTGAACGCGGGAACGCTGGCCGATCTGCAGCTCGACAAGTCGGTGGACGAGCCGGCGCCGAACGTCGGTTCGAACGTGACCTATACAGTGCGCGTGCGCAACGCCGGTCCGAGCCCGGCGACGTCGGTGAACGTGACGGATGCCTTGCCGGCGGGCTTGAGTTTCGTCAGTGCGACGGCGAGCGTCGGTGCCTACGACGACGCCAGCGGCCTATGGACGGTCGGCGATCTGGCGGCCGACGCGGAGGTGACGCTGACGATCGTCGCGACGGTGACGCAAGCGGGCGAGATCACCAACGGCGCGACTGCGGCGGCGGCCGAGGCGGATCCGGATCCGTCCAACAACGGTGACGGCGTGACGATCAACGGGCAGTCGGCCGACCTCCAGGTGGTGAAGACGGTCGACCAGGCCGCGCCGCCGGTGAACGGCACGGTGACCTACACGGTGACGGTGACCAACAACGGCCCGAGCGCGGCGACGAACGTGACCGCGGTGGATGCGTTGCCGGCGGGCCTGAGCTTCGTCGGCGCGACGCCGAGCCAGGGTGCCTACGACGAGGCGACCGGCCTGTGGACGATCGGCGACCTGGCGTCGAGCGGCGCCGGCGCGTCGGCGACGTTGACGATCGTGGCGACGGTGAATCCCGACCAGGCCGGTACGACGATCACGAACGCGGCCGCGAGCGCGGGCGGCGATCAGACCGATCCGAATCCGGCCAACGACGAGGATCGCGTGGAGATCGTGCCGCAGGGACAGGCGGACGTGAGCGTTGCGAAGAGCGGCCCGCCGAGCGCGACCGCGGGCACGAACGTGACCTACGCGATCGTCGTGGGCAACGCCGGGCCGAGCACGGCTGCGCAGGTGAACCTGGCCGATCCGACGCCGGCCGGCCTGGTCTTCGTCTCGGCCGACGCGCCGTGCGCCACCGGATTCCCGTGCGGCCTCGGCGATCTCGCCGCCGGTGCGAGCGTGACGGTGAACGTGACCTACGCGCTGCCGTCCGACTACGCCGGCGCCGATCCGATCGCCAATACCGCGACGGTGTCGAGCCCGACCGGCGATCCGGACCCGAGCAACAACACCGGCACGGCGACGACGCCGGTGCTGCGCAGCGCGGATCTCGCGCTCACCAAGACCGCGCCGGCGATGGTGACGGCCGGCGACACGATCACGTACACGATCGTGGTCGCCAACGCCGGTCCGAGCGACGCCGACGGCACCACCGTCAGCGATCCGCTGCCGGCCGGCCTGACCGATGTCGCGGTGAGCTGCGGCGGCGAAACCGGCGGCGCCGTCTGCGGTGTGTTCGACACGAGCGTCAGCGGCACGATCGCGACGCTGCCGTCCGGCGGCAGCGCGACGCTCACGATCACGGCGACGGCCCCTGACGACGCGACGACGCTGAGCAACACCGCGACGGCGACGCCGCCGTCGGGCACGACCGATCCGGATACGACCGACAACCAGGACACCGCCGATACCGACGTCGTGCCCGTACCACGCTCGGCCAATCTCAGCGTGACCAAGACCGGACCTGCGGAAGTGGCCGCGGGCAGCGAGGTCGCCTACACGCTTCGCGTCGCCAACGCCGGCCCCGACACCGCCGAGGCCGTGGTGCTCGACGACCCGACGCCGGCGGGGCTGACCTTCATCTCGGCCGACGCGCCGTGCGCGGCCGGCTTCCCGTGCGCGCTCGGCGATCTGGCGGCTGGCGCCAGCGTGGAACTCGCGGCGAGATTCGCGCTGTCGCCGATGGCGAGCGGCACGATCGTCAACACCGCGACGGTGTCGAGCCCGACGCCGGATCCGGATCCGAACGACGACACAAGCACCGTTCAGACGCCGATCGTCGTGGTCGTGCCGGAGACGGCCGATCTGGTCGTCGTCAAGAGCGGCCCCGCCAGCGCGCCGAGCGGCGGCACGCTCGCCTACCGCATCGTCGTGACCAACCGCGGCCCGTCCGACGTGCCGGACGCGGTGCTCGACGATCCGACGCCGGACGGCCTCCGCTTCGTCTCGGCGAGCGCGCCGTGCGAAAGCGGTTTCCCCTGCGCGTTGGGTGCGCTGGCGAACGGCGCCAGCGCGACCGTCACGGCGGTCTACGATGTGCGAGCCGAAGCCGGCGCGTCGATCGCCAATACCGCGTCGGCGAACTCGCCGACGGTGGCCGATCCGATGCCGGACAACAACGCCAGCAGCGTCTCGACGAGCGTCGGCCCCCCGCCCGCGTCGCCGATGCCGGTGCCGCTGGACGCGCGCTGGATGCTCGTCCTGATGGGAGTGCTGCTGTCGCTCGGCGCCGCCGGAACATTGCGCCGCCGCTGAGGCGCGCAACCGCCGCGTCGTACGCCGGCGGGCAGGGGGCGCACGAGCGGAAGCCGAGACCCTGGGCCGGCACGGGAAGCGTGCCGGCCGTGCGAGGCGGAAAGGCGAGGCGCACCGATCGGACGCGCACCGACCGGAGCCGTCGCCCGGTGCGGACAAGCACTCCCGCGCATGCCGGCAGGAGACCGCGCGACGGTCAGGCAATCGACGCCTGCCCAGCCGGCTCGCCGGCTGGGTTTTTCTCGCGCCATCAAGCCGCGTAAGCACTTCGTAAGAACTCCGTGATGGCTTGTCCGAACGCCCTCGTGCTGTCATCGACGCCACGGCGATCTCGCGACCGGTACGTTCCCCGCGCGGCGCGTGCGCCGACTCCGGAACGAACAAAGGGCCATCCATGTTTGCAGTCGCTACACCTTTTCTCGCCCTGGCGCTCGCCGCCGGCCAGGGCGCTCCGGCCGACGACTGGGTCGTCGCCCGCGGCACCGACAGCTGCTCGGTCACCTCGCTCGACTTCCCCGACGGTCCGCGCGGCTTCGCCGCCGGCTCGTTCAACTGCGGCCTGCTGACCGAGGACGGCGGCTACAGCTGGACGCCGGTCCGCGTCGTGCCCGATCAGGGCCAGAGCCTGCTGTGGGCGTACGCGTTCAGCGCCGACGAACTCTACGCCGCGCGCCGCGGCCTGTATCGCAGCACCGATCGCGGCCAGACCTGGGCCCAGGTCGGTCCGTGGGGCAGCGACACGCAGGGCAGCGTGTTCGACGTGCATTTCCTCGATTCGACGAACTACGTCGCGATCAAGGGCGGCCAGATCTGGAGCAGCGCCGACGCCGGCGAGAACTGGACGCTGAGCTATCCCGGCGAATTCAACGTCAACTTCCACGAACTGAACTTCCCCAGCGCCGAGGTCGGCTACGCCACCGGCGGCGTGATTCGCGAGGGCGAGGGCATCGGCGCCGTGCTGCGCAGCGACGACGGCGGCGCGAGCTGGACCCTGCTCGACTTCCCGCACGGCAAGATCAACGCGGCCAGCTTCGTCGACGTCGACCACGGCATGGTCTCGACGCAGGGTGCGGATGGTTTCGGGCTGTACGTCACCGCCGACGGCGCGCAGAGCTGGCAGGCGCTGCCGTCCTCGCCGCCCGGCCTGGTCAACCAGCTGCGGCATCGCGATGCGGACCACTGGTACGCGAGCACGTTCGAGGGCTGCGTCCACGAAAGCCGCGACGGCGGCCGGACCTGGCAGCAGGGCTATTGCGATCCGCAGGGTCGCGCGCTTTCCTCGCTGAGCGTGCGCGGCGGCGCCGCGGTGGCGGGCGGCAACGACGGCCTGGTGATCTACGAGAACCGGATCTTCCGCGACGGGCTGGAGACGCCCTGATCGCGCGTCGCCACGGTTCGGCTCGACGCGGACCCGCCGGCGATCGGGCCGGCCGGAAAGAGTCTCTCCCGCGCGCGGGAGAGGCCGCTGCGCGCAGCGCGGAGCAGCGTCGTCAGTCCGCCGGCGCCGACGGCAGCGTGACGTCGACACCGTGCAGCGCCGTCGCCGCTTCGCGCCGCAGTTCGTCGATGCGCGCCTCGGCACGCGCACGCGTGGCGGTGTCGCCGCGACGTGCCGACCACTCGGCGTACAGGCGCAGCACTTCGACGTCGTTGCTGGACAGGATGTCTTCGCGCCGCTGCGCGATCCGCGCGATCGGTTCGGCGGCGCGCTCATCGGGCGTCGCTAGCGCGACGTGCAGCGCGAAGCGGCGCAGCTCGTTGCCCTGGCCGTCGTCGCGATCCGGATCGGCCGATTCCTCCTCGAGCTTCGCGGCGGCCGCGGCGAGGTCGCCGCGCGCCGCTGCCGCGAGCGCGTCGACCAGGCGGCGCACGTGCAGGTAGGACGCGCCGTCACCGGCCGCGGCGAGCTGCGCCTGGATCGCCGGCAGCGCCCCGCGTTCGGCGACGAAGGCGGCCAGCGCTTCGTACTGCGAGACCAGCGCGTCGAGCGCCGGGTCCTCGCGCGGATTGACCAGCGGCCGCACCGCGCGATACGTCGCCAGCGCGGCCTTCGCCTCGCCGCCGGCGCGCTGGCAGCGCGCGCGCGCGGCCAGCGCGATGGCCTTCCAGTACGCGTTCGGCTGCGATTGCAGTTCGGCGATCAGCGTGCCGACGACGGCGCAGGCTTCCGCGTAGCGGCCGGTTTCCGACAGCACCCAGGCCAGCTCGACGCCGGCGAGCGTCTCGATGTCCAGCAGCTTGCGCTCGCGCGCGCGCTGCCAGGCGCGCGCCAGCGGCGGCAGCGCCGCGAATGGACGCTCCTGCCAGCTCTGCATGCGGCCGATGCGGTACGTCTCGGCGATCGCCATGTGTTCGTCGCCGATCGCCTCGGCCGCCGCCAGCGCGGCGCGCGCAGCGGCTTCCTGCGCCGGATAGTCGCGGCGTTCGCCGGCGATCAGCTCCTCGGCGTAGTGCAGCAGCGGCGCGCGCTGGCGCAGCGCGTGGCGTTCGACCAGCGCGCGGCCGCGCGCGAGATTCTCGGCGGCCAGTTCCGGCTGGCGCAGGATCGCGTGCGCGCGCGCCGCCAGCAGCGCCAGGCGCGCCTGTGCGTCCGGATCGCTGCCGCGCTCGGCCGGTGCGCGCGCCTGTTCGAGCAGGGCCAGGGCCGCGCTGCGGTCGCCGCGGCGGAATTCGTTCTCGGCCAGCTCGAGCAGCGCCGCCGCTTCCATCGCCGGCAGCTGGCGCCGGCGCGCTTCGTCGACGAGCGCGCGCAAGGTCGCCTCGCTGGCGCCGAGATCGCGCGTGCTCGCCTGCGCCTGGCCCAGGCGCAGGCGAGCCGGCAGGAAGTCCGGCGCGTTCTGCACGCACAAGGCGAAGTACGGCTTGGCGTTTTCCCAGTCGCCGTGCATGGCGAGGTCCACGCCGCGCGCGAAGGTCTGCGCGAGGTACGCGTCGCCGCCGAGCCCGCGCTCGGTCGCCGCATCGGCGGCCGGCTCGCGCTTGAGCAGGCGCAGGATGCGCGGCACCGCGTCGACGCCGAGCGTGGCCGGTTGCGCCGCGGTCAGCACCAGCTCGCCGCTGTGCGCGGCGTCGCCGCCGTCGACGTGCAGGCTGAGTTCGTAGAGTTGGTCGCTGAGCCGGCGCAGCCGGCCCTCGACCAGGATCGCCGCGCCGGTCGCGTAGCGCAGCCGCTCGGCCTGCGAGCGGCCGGGAATCGGCAGGTAGTCCCAGGCCTTGGCGATCTGCAAGGTGTCGCCGACGTCGACCGCGCCGCTCTCGCCGAGCAGGCTGCTCATCAGTCCGGGCAGGCCGCTGCGCGTCCAGTCCAGCGCCGCTTCGCCGGTCGCGTTCTCGATCGGCAGCATCGCCAGGCGCGGCAGCGTCGAGGACGACTCGTGCCGGCGCAACGCGAACAGCAGCGCGACGACGACGACCAGCGCGATCGACGCGGCGAAGAAGAACCGTCGGCGCGACGGCGCACGCGCTTGCGGCGGCGCATCGGTGTCGGCAACCGGCGTTGCGCCCGGCGTGGGCTCGGGCGCCGTCGGCCACACCGCCTCGGTCGGTGCGACCCATTGCAGGCCGCGGCCGTAGACGGTGCGGATCATCGCCTGGCGATCGCCGTCGTCGTCGAGCGCGCGACGCGCCTTGTGCACCAGCTGGCTGAGCGCCGCATCGGTGACCGGACGACGGCCCCATAGCGCCGCCGCCAGCGTCTGCTTGTCGAGCGAGCGCTCGCGGTTGCGCAGCAACAGCAGGATCAGATCGAAGACCTTCGCTTCGAGATCGAGCGCATCCGCTCCGCGCAGCAGCCGGCGTTCGGCGGGCACGATCGTGTAGTCGCCGCAGCGGTAGGCGGCGGGTTCCTGCTGTTCCATCCTCGCTCCGAGCGACGAGCGATGCAGTGTACCCGCTGCCCGGAAGCGGCCGCATGCCGCGGCCGGCGCGAGGACGGTGTCGCGTCGGCTCAATCGAAGCCGTCGGCGAAGATCGCGTCGCGATCCTCCAGTGCGATCGCGTAGCTGCCGCGGCCGCTGGCCAGCAGCAGGCGCGGCGTCCGGCCGCCGGCGAAGGCGAGTTCGCGCGCGATGCCGGCGAGGCCGAGGCCGCCGTCGAACGGCGCGAAGGCGGCGCCCTGGTCGGTCGAGCGCATCACGCGCGTGGCGCCTTCCTGCGCGAGATAGAGCACGTCGGGATCGAGCGGATCGCAGGCGACGTCGACCGCGGTCGCGCCCTGCCAGGCGGTCGGCGTCCACGTCGCACCGGCGTCGTCGCTGCGCAACAGGCCGGACACCGACCAGTCCGTGGCGACGGCGAGGAACAGCGCGGCCGGCCGGCCCGACTGTCCGCACAGCCGCGGCGATCGGTGGAAGGTCGCCATTTCCTGTGTCGTGCTCCAGGTCGCGCCGCCGTCGGTCGAGCGCAGCACGCCGCCTTGCTCGGGCGTGTCGCGGCCGTTGTACGGCGCGATCACGACCGCGTCGCTGCCGTCCTCGACGATCTCGACGTCGCCGACGAACAGGCCGCCGGCGAAGGCGTGCTTGGTCCAGCTGGCGCCGGCGTCGGTCGAGCGCCAGACGGTGCCGTCGTTGCCGGCGACGCCGAAGTCGCCGCCGGCGAGCAGGATCAGGTCCGGGTCGTTGCGGCTGAAGCGCAGGCTGGCGAGATCCGATTCGTAGTGCGGGCCCTGGTCCGGGCCGAGGCTGGTCCAGCTGCCGTCGGATTCGCGCCGATACAAGCCTTCCGGCGCGACGTAGGACGGTCCGCTGGAGATCGCGTAGAGCACGCCGGCCGGCGAATAGCCGAGCTTGCTGTAGCGCGTCGGCGGCGCGGCTTCGAGCATCCAGCTCGCGCCACCGTCGGTCGAGCTGAGCACGCCGCCGCTGTTGTTGCCCTGGAACGCGACCGCGAGCTGCTGCGGATCGAGCGGATCGGCGGCGACCGAATACAGGCCGAGTTCGGAAATCCCGTTCGAGGCCGCGCCGAGCGTGGCGCCGCCGTCGTGCGAGAGGAACACGCCGAGCGAGTTCGCGCCGGCCAGCAGTTCCTGCGAGTCGCCCGGCGCGTAGCGCACCGACTGCGTCGCCAGCGCGCCGCTGCCGCCGATGCCGAGTTCCCAGGTCGCGCCGCCGTCGCGGCTGCGGTTCAGGCCGCCGCCATCGGTGGCGACGACGATCGTCTGCGCATCGTTCGGATCGACCGCGATCGCGGTAGCGATCAGCAGCGGCCAGCCGGCGTGCAGTGGCGTCCAGCTCTGGCCGAGGTCGTCGGAACCGTAGAGGCCGAAGTCCTGCGAGCCGAACAGCATGCCGCCGCCGGCGAGCAGGCGCGCGCCGTTCCAGGCCAGCGCGTTGACCGGCGTGCCGGGCAGGCCGGCCGAGCGGTTCTGCCAGCTCGCGCCGCCGTCCTCGCTGAGCCAGACCTCGCCGCCCGAGAAGTCGCCGCTGAACGCGGCGGCGACGTGCAGCGGGTTGGCCGGATCGACCGCGACGCTGGTGCCGTTGCTCGGTGCCGCGAGCGGCGGCGTCGCGTCCTGCCAGCTCGCGCCGCCGTCGGTCGAGTGCATCAGGTTGACGCTCTGGTTGCCGAACGCCGCGCTGAGGCCGATCCACAGATTGGACGGGTCGCCCGGATCGACGGCGATCTCGAGCACGGCGTCGTTGGTCGGATCGATGCCGAGATCGCGCTGCGTCCAGCTCCGGCCGCCATCCTCGCTGCTCCAGACGCCGTCCTGGGTCGCCGCGTGCGCCTTGCCGGCACCGTCGAAGACGAGCGCGAACACGCTGCGGTTGGAAAGATCGGCGACCACGCTCCAGCTCGCGCCGCCGTCGGCCGAGCGGTACAGGTTGCCGCCGAAGCTGCCGAGCGGCGCGGTGCCGGCGAGCAGCGCGCCCGGTTCGGTCGGCGAGGCGACGACGTCGGCGACGTCGCCACCGGGCGGCCCGAGCGATTGCCAGGCGAGGTCGCCGCGCGGCGCGGCGACCGCGGCGATCGAACGATCGGGCCGCGGCGGGCGCGCACCGTCCGCGTCGAACGCGGGCGCGGCGTTCACGCTGGATGCGGTCAGGCATCCGCTGATCCAGCAGGCAACGGTGACGACGAAGCGGCGAGCGTGCATCGGGACCTCCCGGGACGGATCTCGGCGCGCGCGGGACTGCGCATCGCCTCGCTCCAGATTCGGCCTTCCGCGATGCGGCGTCATTCGGTCGACGTTTGCCTTTCATGCCGTTTCCGTGAGGACGCGCGGCGTGCTGTTGCGACGCGCGGATTCGGTGCAGCGCGATCGGCTCCGCGCGAAGCGCCGCACGTTGCGCGGAAGCCCGCGCCGGCGCCGCGTAGAATGGCGCGCATGCCTTCGTCCGTTCGCGCCGCGCCGAATTCAGCCGGCGATCTCGCCGGTCTGTTGACGGCGATCCGCGCCTGTCGCGTCTGCGCCGGCGAGCTGCCGCTGGGACCGCGGCCGGTGCTGCAGGCGTGGACGGGCGCGCGCCTGCTGATCGTCGGCCAGGCGCCGGGCACCAAGGTGCACGCCAGCGGCGTGCCGTGGGACGACGTCAGCGGTGCGCGCCTGCGCGACTGGCTCGGGCTGGAGCCGGCGCAGTTCTACGACGCCGGGCAGGTCGCCATCGTGCCGATGGGGTTCTGCTATCCGGGCCGCGGCAACGGCGGCGACCTGCCGCCGCGGCGCGAGTGCGCGCCGCTGTGGCTGGAGCCGCTGCTCGCGCGACTGCCGCAGGTCGAGTTGACCCTGCTGATCGGCCAGTACGCGCAGCGCCACTACCTCGGCGCCGCGCGCAAGTCGAACCTGGCCGACACGGTGGCGGCCTGGCGCGACTACGCGCCGCGCTATTTCCCGCTGCCGCATCCCTCGCCGCGCAACACGGCGTGGCGGCAGCGCCATCCGTGGTTCGAGCGCGATCTGCTGCCGCATCTGCGCGAGCGCGTGCAGGCCGTGCTCGGCCCCGCCGCGGGAGAACGGCGATGAGCGCGAAGAAGCCGCGCGAGATCGTCGTGCAGCGCGCCTACGACGAACCGACGCCGCACGACGGCTACCGAGTGCTGGTCGATCGCTACTGGCCGCGCGGGCGCAGCAAGGACGTGCTGAAGCTCGACGAGTGGGCGCGCGAACTCGCGCCGAGCGCGGAGCTGATCCATGAGTTCGGCCACGTGCCGGAACGCTGGGACGACTTCCGGCGGCGCTATCTCCTCGAGCTCGCCGCGGCGCAGCCACGTGAACGCCTGCGCGCTCTGCTCGCCGCGGCAGGTGCGCGACGCATCACCTTGGTCTACGGCGCGCGCAGCGAGACGCAGAACCAGGCCGTCGTGCTGCGCGAGGCCTTGCTGAAGGCGTGAGGCGCGACCCGCTGAACCGGGGCGCAATCGGCGCGCTCGCCTCTGTCGAAATCGCGGCGGCTCGTTCGTCGTCTCGATACGAAGCCGGGAATGGTCCCCGGCACAAGGAGTCCGGAAGATGTCCGATCGCACGATTCGTCTGCACCGCGTGATGCGCGCCACGCCCGAGCGCATCTACCGCGCCTTCCTCGACGCCGACGCGCTGGCCAAATGGCTGCCGCCGAACGGGTTCACCGGCAAGGTCCATTCGATCGACGCGCGCGTCGGTGGCCGCTACCGCATGTCGTTCACCGATCTGGCCAGCGGCCAGTCGCACGCGTTCGGCGGCGAATACCTCGAACTGGTGCCGAACCTGCGCATCCGCCACACCGACGTGTTCGACGATCCGAACCTGCCGGGCACGCTGGAAACGACGATCAACCTGCGCGAAATCGCCGGCGGCACCGAAGTGCGCATCGAGCAGGCGAACCTGCCCGAAGCGATTCCGCTCGACGACTGCTACTTCGGTTGGCAGGACTCGCTGCGTCTGCTCGCGCTGCTCGTCGAAGTCGGTGGCGGTACGGCCTGACGCAGTCGCCGAGCAAGCGTTCCGAAGCGCGTCATCCCCGCGAACGAATGCGGGGATCCGCGTCGATGCCTCGCGGCGGAATGAATGTCCGCGTTCGCGGGAACGATGCCCGTCGAGAGTGTCCGAGCGCGCCTCAGCGGCCGACGCTTTCCGATTCGACCACCATGTCGAGCACGTAGGCCTGCGACGGCGCGTCGGCCGGCGGATTCTTCACCGCGTAGCGCTTCACGCGCAGCACGTTGCGGATGCCGGGCTCGTGCGTGTAGCCCTCGATGTCCTGGTACAGCAGCTGCCACTCGCCCGGATTGCCGGCGGCGACGCCGTTCGCGTCGTAGCGGCGCTCGCGCACCTTCAGACAGCGCTTGTCGGGGATCAGCGGATGCGCGCAGGGCTGGGTCTGCGGATCGACTTCGAGGAACAGCGTTTCGCCGGCGCTGCCGTAGCGCGTCTCGGCGGTCGGCACGCCGACGAAGTCGAGCGTGTCGCCGGCATCGGTGGCGAGCCGCAGCTGCGGTTCGTCCCCGCTGCGCAGGTCCATGCGCGGCTTGCCTTGCAGGCGCTGCGTGATCGCCTCGTCGAGCCTGGCCAGCGCCGTATCGGTGCAGGCCATCAGGGTCTGCATCATCTGGCCGAGCTGGAGCCGGCCGTGCTCGACGCGATAGGTGCCGCCGATGCGGTTGCAGGCGTTGGCGACGCCGAGGCGGCCGTCGTGGAAATCGAGTTGCAGCGGCCGTTGCGGGCGTGCGAACAAGGCGTCGATGCGCTTGCCGGTGCTGTCGGTCGCGTTGCGCAGCTGCCAGTGGTAGGCAGCGAGCGTCTTCGCATCGACCTGCGCGCCGGTCGCGGTTGCGGTCGGATTCGCGGCGGAAGCGGTGTCGGTCTTCGGCGTGGCCGCTGCGCACGAGGCCAGCAGCGGCAGGAACAGCAGGGCGTATCTCATCGCGGTTCTCCTTGTCAGGCCGGTCTGCAACGCAGACGCGGAGACGGCGGGGTTTCCTCTCGCCGTCTCCGCGCGTGTGCAGTGTAGCGCCCGCGCGGCCGGAGCCGGCCCGGCCGCGAAGGCGCGGGCCGCCGCGAAGCGGTGTTACTGGCCGGCGTCGAAGCCGTCGCGGAAAATCACGTCGTCGGGACCCGGCGGCTGCTGCTCGAATGCGCCGATATCGGCCGCGGCGCCGACTTCGCGCGCGTAGCCTTCGCCGCGCTGGTCGAACACCAGGCCGAGCGTGTTGTTGCCGGCGTCGATCGCGGGGCTGCCTTCGCCGAGCGCGTGCGTCGGCGTGCGTCCGCCGTTGTCGGCCAGCGGCAGCAGCAGCGGATCGCCGGTCAGCGTGTCGGCCGGCATCGACGCCGGCAGGCCGGGCGCGTTCGGGATCAGGTTGTTGGCGCCCTCGACCGTGTCCGGGAACGCCCATACATTGTTGGCGGCGCCGCCGGTCGCGTTGTCGGCGACGATCGAGCTCTGCAGCTCGATCGCGTAGGCGTATTCGGTGCCGCTGATGCCGGCGCCGCGCGTGCTCGCCAGGTTGAACGCGATCGTGCTGTTGCTGACGCGCAGGCGGCCGCCGTCGAGCATGAAGCCGCCGCCTTCCGCGCCGACGTTGCCGGAGATCGTGCTGTCGACGACGGTGGAGGTGCCGGGCGCGGATTCGCCGAACAGGATGCCGATGCCGCCGCCGTTGGCTTCGGCCGTGTTGCCGCTGACCGTGCTGCTGGACACCTGGATCGTGCAGCTGAAGCAGAGCACGCCGCCGCCGCCTTCCTGGGTGCCGCCCTGGTTGCCGGCGAAGTTGTCGGTGACCAGGCTGCCGTCGAGCGTCAGATAGCCTTCGCTCGGGCCGATCAGGCCGCCGCCGGCCGAGTCGGCGTGGTTGCCGCTGATCGTGCTGTCGATGATTTCCGCGCTGGCCGCGTCGAACACGCGCAGGCCGCCGGCGCCGCCGTAGAAGCCGGTCGAGCCGACCGTGTTGTCGAGAACCACGCTGCGCCGCAGCCGCGTGATGCCGACCGCGGCGATGCCGCCGCCCTGCGGCGCGCACACTGGGCAGCCGGAGACGACGGTGTTGCCGCTGACCTCGGTGCGCAGCAGCTCCAGCGAGCCGGCGACGTCGTCGGGATGCGAACCGACCGCCAGGCCGCCGCCGAACACCTCGAAGGTGTCGGATTGAGCGGTGTTGCCGCTGATCGTGCTGTCGACCAGCTCGGCGTCGGCGAGCACGTGGATCGCGCCGCCCTCGGCGAGGTTCTGCATCGGATTGCCGCCGGACGCGTCGTGGCTGTGGGCGCGATTGCCGGTGAAGCGGCTGGTGGTCGCGCGCAGCGAGCCGCCGACCGCGAGCGCGCCGCCGCGCACGCGCTGGGTGCCGTCGGCGCGGTTGTCGAGGAAGTCCGCGTCGGTCAGCGTCGCGTTGCCGGCCACGCTGGCGCCGCCGCCGGCGACGTCCGCCGTGTCCGGCGTGCCGGCGACGCAGGACGACACGACCACGTCGTCGAGCGCGAGGCTGCCGGCGCTGCGGATGCAGCCGCCGCCGTCGGCGGCGGTGCCGTGCGCCACGCTGAGGCCGGACAGGCTCAGCGTGCCGTTGCCGGCGTGGTCGAACACGCGCTGGGCGTCGCCGCCGCTGATCGTCAGTCCTTCGCGGCCGGGGCCGACCAGGCTCAGATTGGCGACGCCGATGCCGATCGGTCCGCTGCTCAGCGTGATGGTGTCGCAGCCCAGGCCGCCGAGTTCGACGACGTCGCCGTCGGCGGCGGCGGCGACCGCCTCGCGCAGGCTGCCGGGGCCGGCGTCGTCGCAGGTGCTGACCTGGACGGTGCCGTGCACGGCCGCGGAACGGACGCCGGCATGGCCAGACGGCATCAGCAGGGCGGCGGCCAGGCAGGCGACCAGCGGATGCAGTCGCAGGGCGCGGCGGCGGAGGAGGGAGGCGGAGGGAACGGGCATGAGGGACTCCAGGATCGGTCGGACGGTGGCCGGCGACGCGGCCATGAGCGCGACAGCTTGGCGGGCGGCCGCCGCCGGCTCCATTCCGGCGCTGTTCGGCCTTCGTTCGGAATCTGTTCCGATGCCCGGCGGCCGTTCCGGAAAACGTCGAATGAGGTCATTCCCGCGCGGGCGGGAATCCCTCTTTCGATGGATTCTGTTGGGAAAAATCGAGATGGTGACACGCGGTGATCCTGAGCGCCGTTCGGCGGCGCCGTGCGGATGTTGGTTACGGCATCCCTGCCTCCCCGTACCGCCTTCGCGGGGCGAGACTGTCGAGGTCGCTCGATGTTTCAGCGCGGCCGATCAGCCGCTTTGCGCCACCGGCGCCGGTGGCGTCGGCGGCGGCACTTCCAACTGCGCCGGCAGCGGCCGTTCGCCGGCGAGCCGCCGCGCCTGCGCCAGGGCCTTCTGCCAGGCGGCCGGCTGGCCGAGCGCCTGGTACAGGCGCGCGCCGACGACCGCGGCCTCGAAGTTGTGGTCGGCGTAGCGGGCGAGCGGTCCGGCGACGACGGCGGCGCGCGCCAGCTGGCCGCGGGCGATCAGGTAGCCGGCGAAGGAGTCGGCGACTTCGGCAGCGCCGTCGGCGCTGGTGCCGGCGGCGATCGTCGTGGCCGCTTCGTAGGCGGTCACGGCCGCCTCGTCGCGATGCGCGGCGGCGGCGCTCTCGGCCTCGGCCAGCGTGGCGAAGAGGCGCGCGCGTGGCGGCTGGTCGGGTCGCGACCAGGCGACGAAGCGCGCACTCTCGGCCGCCGCTCCGGCGTCGTCGCCCGATTCGCGCAGCGCGCGCACCAGCAGCAACCAGGCGCGGGCGCGCTCGTGCGTTTCCTCGCCGGAATCCAGACCGTCCAGCGCCTGGCGCGCGAGCAGCGCGGCCGCCGCGGGCTGGCCGCCGGCGCGCTCGACCTCGGCCTGCGCGGCGCGGATCGGCGCGAGCTGGCGCGCGCCCGGCGCCGGTCCCGCGCTGTGGAGGAGGGCATCGAGCACCAGCCGCGCCTCGTTCAGGCGGCCGTTCGCGGCGAGCACTTCGGCGCGATCGCGTTCGAAGGTGCCGCGCACCTCTGGATCGGTGATGCGCGTGCGCTCGCTCCAGCCGGCGTCGCTGGCCTGCAGCGCCTCGAGCGGCTGCAGCAGCATCAGATGCGCGTGGATCTGGTTGACCAGGGCGGTGACGAACTCGTTGATCATGCCGAAGCGCTGGAAGGTGCGGCCGGCGCGCTCCAGCGTCGGCAGCGCCTCGGCCGGCCGGCCGCGCGACATCTCCACAGTGCTTTCGTTGCCGTCCAGCTGGGCCAGCAGCAGCGGATCGTCGGCCAGATTCAGCGCCACGCGCGAGCGCGCGAAATCCGCGATCGCCGCGTCGATCTGGTTCTGGCGCGCGTGCAGGATGCCGCGGTTGTTGTAGGCGCGGCCGAGCGCGCGCGGTTCGTTGCGCGTCTCCAGCAGCTCGATCGACCGGTTGCACGCGTCCAGCGCCGGCTGCGGCCGACCCAGGCGCATTTGCGCGACGCAGAGGTTTTCCTGCAGGCGCGCGTGCATCACCGGATCGGCTTCGGCCGGCACTTCCTCCAGCAGCGCCTGGATCGCCGCGCGCGCGCGGTCGAACTCGCCGGCGCGCAGGTCGATGCGGATCGCGCGCTCGCGCACTTCCGGGGAAGCGCGCAGCGATGCCGGCGCGTTGGCGATCACCGAGCGCGCCAGGTCGAGGTTCTCGGCCAGGCGCGCGGCGTCGGTGCGTTGCAGCAGCTCGGTGAGGTCGACGTCGGCGTCGCCGCGCTCGTCCGCGGCAGCGCGGCCGAGCAGGGCGAGCAGGCGCCGCGCGACGGCATCGGCGGCGGCGACCGGATTGGCCGCCTGCGCCTGCACGCTGCTGCGGCGCCCGCCGGCGCGCCGCAGTTCGGCGCGCACGATCCATTCGCCGCCGGCCTTGCGCACGGCCGGCACGACCCAATCGCCGACGTCGATCGCGGTGCGCACCGCCGCGGTCGCGCGGTCACTGGAGCGTTCGGTGCCGACCGCGCGCACGACCACCTCGCTCGGCACGACGGCGAGGCCGGCGGTACGCAGGCGCGTCGCGAGAAGATCCATCAGGCCCAGCCGCAGCCAGTCGTCGCCGGGATCGGCGAAGACTTCGGTCGGCAATACTGCGAGCGTCCCGCTCAGCGGCGCGTCGGCTTGCGTCGCCGTCGTGTCGGGCGCGGCAGGCGGTGCCGGCCGCAGCCACCAGGCGGCCGCGAGCGCGACGAGCGCGAGCAGCGTGGTCACGAGGATCGTCAGCGCCGGCTGGGAGACGCCGCGGCGTCGCGCCGGCGCCGGCGTGGTCGCCAGCGGCGGCACGGCCTCGGGCAACGCTTCGCCCGCTGCCTGTTCCTGCACCGCGCCGACCCAGTGATAGCCGAAGCGCGGCACGGTGCGCAGCAGCGCCTGCTGCTCGGCGCTGTCGCCGACCGCGCGGCGCGCCGCCAGGATCGCCTTGCCGAGCATGGTGTCGCTGATCGCGGCCTTGCCCCAGACGGCGGCGACCAGCTCGTCGCGGCCGACGGCGCGGTCGCGATGGGTGACCAGGTAGGCGATGCAGTCGAACACCAGCGGCGGCAGGTCGACGCGCACGCCGTCGCGACGCAACTCGCGCGCGGCGATGTCGAGGCTGCAATCGCCGAAACGGAGCATGGGCCGGGTCATCGGGGCAGAGTAGCGGCGGCCGTGACGAGGCGGAAGCCGTGACCGCCTGCGCCATTCTCCCCGCGCGTCGTTCGTCAGCGTTTGCCGCGCTTCGCCTTCGTCTTCGGCTTGGCCGGCGCGCTCAGGTCGTCCACGCACAGCGCGCCGTCGAGCAGGTCGTGCAGCAGGCCGCTGCCTTGCGAGATCTGGCCCCAGTCGGTGCGCGCGGTGTTGGAGAACGCGATCAACGCGGTGTTCCGCTCCGGCACCATCAGGTTGATCGCGTGGATCCCGCCGATCTCGCTGCGCCGCTCGACGATTCCGACCGGCGCCGTGCAGTGCTTCGGCTGGGCCACGTAGGCGAACGCGCCGAGCGCGGCGTTGCCCAGGCGCGGGTTGCCGGTCCACATCGTCGCGGCGGCGGGCTTGGACACCAGCACGTAGTCCATCAGCGCGCGGTCGAAGCGCCACAGGTCTTCGAGCGTGCCGTGCAGCGCGCCGGCGGCGCCGTAGCGGCCGGTGTCGTACGGCGCTTCGCGCGCGCCTTCGCTGTTGTGGCCGATCACGCCGGTGCGCGTCGGCATGCCGTTCGGCGCGAGCAGGCTGAGCGAAGCGAGCTTGAGCGGCTGCGCGATGCGCTTGGCGACGAGCTGCGCGTAGCGCGTGTCGTTGGCGCGTTCGAGCACGGCGGCGAGCACGAGGTAGTCGCAGGTGTTCGCCTCGTAGCGCGCGCCGGGCGCCGACTTCGGCGTGCCGGCGCAGGTGGCGAGCATCGCCTTGGCATTGGTCGACTCGCCGTTGGCGCGATAGAACGTCGGCACGCCGCGTTCGTCGACGGCAGCGTCGTCCGGATTGGCCAGGCCGGCGGTGTGCTGCAGCAGCTGGCGCAGCGTGATGCGGCCGATCGCGGCGTTGCCGAAGTCGGGCAGGTACTGCGACAGCGTGCCGTCGAGGCTGAGCCGCCCGCGTTCGACGTCCTGCAACACCAAGACCGCGGCGACCTGTTCGCTGATCGACAGCCAGCGCCAGCTCTCACCAGCCGTGTGCGGCTGCTGCGCGATGCGGTCGGCCGGACCGATCGCGCGGCGATAGACCACCGCGTCGTCGCGTCCGACCAGCACCACGCCGTCGAATTGACCGGCCTCGTGCGCCTTGCGCACGACCGTGTCCAGCGTGTTCGCACCGACCGGTGCGCCGAACCCCAGCAGCGCCCCCAACAAGAACGTTCCCGACCGAATTCCTCGCATCCGCATCTCCCGGCATCCTGCCGATTATCGCCCCTGTGCCGTGACGGTACATCAACGCGGCGTGACGGTGTGCGTTTGCGTCGCACGGAGGACGGAGTACGCTGCGGGCTTCCTTCCGCGGAACCTCGACATGGCCGCCATCTCGCCGAAACTCGCCGTGCTGATCGACGCCGACAACGCACAGCCGGCGGTGGTCGAAGGACTGCTGGCCGAGATCGCCAAGTACGGCACCGCCACGGTCAAGCGCATCTACGGCGACTGGACCGGGCCGCAGCTGAAAGGGTGGAAGGAGGCGCTGCTGAAATACGCGATCCAGCCGATCCAGCAGTTCCGCTACACCACCGGCAAGAACGCGACCGACTCGGCATTGATCATCGACGCGATGGACTTGCTCTACGGCGCCAAGCTCGGCGGCTTCTGCATCGTCTCCAGCGACAGCGACTTCACGCGCCTGGCCGCGCGCGTGCGCGAGGCCGGCCTGGTGGTGTACGGCTTCGGCGAGAAGAAGACGCCGGCGCCGTTCGTGTCCGCCTGCGACAAGTTCATCTACACCGAGATCCTGATCGACAAGGAAGACGAGGACGAAGCCACCGGCCCGCGCAGCAGCGCGCAGCTGAAACAGGACGGCCGCCTGGTCGCGTTGCTGCGCAACGCGGTCGAGGCCGGATCGGACGACGCCGGGTGGTCCCAGCTCGGCACGGTCGGCAGCACGATCGCCAAGCAGGCGCCGGAGTTCGACGCGCGCAACTACGGCTTCCGCAAGCTCAGCGAGCTGATCGCGGCGACCGGACTGTTCGAGGTCGAGAAGCGCCGGAGCGCGGATGGAGCGTTGACGTCGACGTGGGTGCGCAAGCGCGGGGCGCGCAAGGTCGAATTGGGCGGCGCCTGAAGAAGCGTCGGCGTGGCGCGGTTTCGTTTTCGGTGAGCGCGGTGCGTGTGCGGATGGATCGCGCGCGTGGACGAATTCGCGTAGCCGCTCGAACGCGCAGGGCACTCGAGCGGTGGGCGTCTATCCGCGAACGCGCCGCGCGCTAAAGAACGCTCGCCCCGATCAGCCAATCGACCACCGCGCGCAGCGCCTCGGTTCCGCTCGCGCCGTCTTCGCGCCGCGCGCGATAGATCGCCAGCTGTTCGTGCGCGCTGGTGCCGCGCGCGAAGATCGTGCCGAGGTGGCGCAGCGCCGCCTCGCATTCGAACCGGCGCGCATCCTCGGCGACCAGGGCCAGCGCGGCGTCGAGCCACTGCGCGCAGGTGCGCGTCGAGCCGTCGCGTTCGTCGATGAATTGCGCTTCCAGACCGAATCGCTTCGCGCGCCAGCGGTTCTCGTCGATCAGTCGGCGCGTCAGCGCGCTGCGCACGGTGCCGAGTTCGGGATTTCGCACGTGCGCGCGGACCAGGCAGCGGAACAACGCCGCCAGCGCCAGCGCGTCGTCCAGATGCGTGCAGCAGTCGGCGATGCGCAGTTCCAGTGTCGGGTAGCCCTGCGCGGGGCGGATCGCCCACCACAGATAGCTGCCGTCGGCCATCGCGCCGGCGCGTACGAGCAGGTCGCGGAACGCGCCGTACTCCGCTTCGTCGGCGAAGAAGTCCGGGATACCGGCGCGCGGCCATTCGTCGTAGGCCGACTGGCGATAGCTGAGCAGGCCGGTGCGGCGGCGATTCCAGAACGGCGAGGAAGTCGACAGCGCGAGGAACAGCGGCAGCCACGGCATCAGGCGGTTCATCAGCGCGACGCGGTCGACGCCCGGCGGCGGAGCGACGTGCACGTGCAGGCCGCAGAGCAGGTTGCGCCGACCGAGGATCTGGAAATCGTCGACGATGCGCGCGTAGCGCGTCTTCTCGGTATGCGCCTGCTGGTGCCAGGCGCTGAGCGGATGCGTGCCGGCGGCGACCAGGCGCAGGTTCGACGCCGCGGCGATCTCGGCGACGCCGCGTCGCAGCCGCCGCATTTCCGCGCGCGCCTCCTCGTCGCGCTCGAACACCGGCGAGCTGATCTCGACTTGCGATTGCATCAGTTCGTGTTCGACGTAGCTGCCGAAGCGCTGCTGGCACAGTTTCAGCAGCAGCTTCGGGACGCGCGTGGCGGCGTTGCGCGTGGCCGGGTTGACCAGGAAGAACTCTTCTTCGAGCCCGAAGGTGTAGGCGTCGTCGGACATCGCGCAACCGGCAGGACGGGCCTGCGAGCATGGCGGCCGATTGGTATGCAAGGCGTTAAACGTCCAGGGTCGGTGTCGCCGATTGCGATGCGGTTCGCTGAATGTTGCGCCGCGTCATCACGATATTCCATCCCGTTGGGCGCGCGAACGGGGAGCGGTCGCTACGCTGGCGTTCGTTTCGCTCGCGCGTGTCGTTCGAACGCGCGATGCCCGACTTTATCTTTCCCACGAGCCCACACCATGAGCGTACGCCCGATCCTCCGGCGCGGCCTGTCGGTCGCGATCTCCCTGGCCTTGCCGCTGAGCGCGATCGCGCAGGACACCGACGACACCGCCGCGCGCGCGCCGGCGTCGGCGCCTTCGCAGCAGCTCGAGTCGATCACCGTGACTGGTTCGCGCATTCCGCGCGCACAGGTCGAGGGGCCGGCGCCGGTCATCGTCATCAAGGGCGAGGACATCGACAAGGGCGGCTTTCGCAGCGTGTTCGACGTGTTGACCCAGCTGACGCAGAACACCGGCATCGTGCAGGGCGAGGACTTCGGCAGCACCTTCACGCCGGCCGCGAACGTGATCAGCCTGCGCGGGCTCGGACCGAACTACACGCTGGTGCTGGTCAACGGCCACCGCATCGCCGACTACCCGATCGCCTACAACGGTTCGGTCAACGCCGTCGACTTCTCCAACGTACCGAGCGTGATGATCGACCGCATCGAGATCCTCAGCGGCAGCGCGTCGGCGATCTACGGTTCCGACGCGATCGCCGGCGTGGTCAACATCATCCTGAAGGAGAAGCACGAAGGCGTCGACTTCAACCTGCGCGTCGGCGGCACGCAGCGCGGCGGCGGCGACAACCAGCGCTTCCAGTTGATCGGCGGCGGCAGCTGGGGCGACCTCAACGGCGTGTTCGGACTGGAGCTCAGCAATCGCGAGCCGATCTGGTACGGGCAGCGCGGCTTCGCCAACTCCTACACGCGCTACGACGGCAGCGGCCAGCCGCCGCCGCAGATCATCGGCATCCGCAATCCGGCCGGTCGCGAGTACTACCCGCTGGACTGCGACGCGCTCGGCTATTTGATGGGTGGCAGCCTGCGCGCGTTCGAGCGTCCGCGCTACGACGGCAGCTACTGCAGCAGCGAGCACTACTACAGCAACCGCACGATCCAGACCAAGAAGAAGCTCGCCACCGGCTACGCCAGCCTGACCTACGCGCTGAACGAGGACACGCAGCTGTTCGGCGACTTCATGGCCGGCTGGTCGGACATCGCCACCGTCGTGCGCAACCCGAACTGGACCTCGCCGGCCGCGTTCTGGAACGACGCGACCGGACGGCTGGAAAGCTGGACGCGGCTGGTCACGCCCGAGGAGGCCGGCAGCCGCACGGTCAGCGCGCGCACCTTCCTGCAGCGCCAGTTCAACGTGACGCTCGGCGTGCGCGGTTCGTTCGGCGATTCGGGCTGGAAGTACGTCGCCGCGCTGAACCGCTCGGATTACAAGAGCGACCAGGGCCGTTTCGGCTTCCGCAGCGCCGTCGACGAGTATTTCCTCGGTCCGCAGACCGGCACGCACGAGTACGAGGGCGAGACGTTTCCGTCCTACCACGCCGATCCCTCGCGCCTGACCACGCCGTTGAATGCGGAGCTGTTCCGCCGCCTCACCACGCGCACGCTCGAACGCGACAAGGCCTGGACCGAGGACGCGAGCTTCAGCGTCAACGGCGAGCTGCTGCAGTTGCCGGCTGGCCCGATCGGCGTCGCCGCGGTGGTCGAAGCCGGTCGCCAGGGCTACAGCAACCGGCCCGATCCGCGCATCAACGCCGGCGAGATCTGGAACTCGTCCGAGGCGCACGACGACGGCGGCGAGCGCAAACGCTACGCCGCCGGCCTCGAACTGAACGTGCCGATCTTCTCGCAGCTGACCGGCATCGCCGCGGCGCGTTACGACCGCTACACCTATTCCGGCGAAAGCATCGCCAAGAGCACCTACAACCTCGGTTTCGAGTACCGCCCGTTCGAGTCGCTGCTGCTGCGCGGCACCTATTCGACGTCGTTCCGCGCGCCGGACATGAACTACCTGTTCGCCAAGGGCACGGTCGGCTACGAGCCCGGCAACACCGACTTCTACCAGTGCGCGCTCGAGGGCCAGAGCTACAACAACTGCGACGTCCAGTACAACATGAACTTCCGCAGCTCCGGCAATCTGAAGCTGAAGCCGGAGAACGGCAAGTCGTTCACCTACGGCTTCGTCTGGTCGCCGCTCGACGGCCTGGACGTGTCGGCCGACTACTACCACATCCGCATCAAGGACGCGGTGACCAATCTCGATTCGGAGATCATCCTGCGCACCGAGGCGGACTGCCTGCTCGGACGCACCGAGGCCGGCGTGCCGGTCGACCGCAATTCGGCGATCTGCCGCGATTCGATCGCGCGCGTGGTGCGCAATGCGCCGAACGCGCCGGTCAATCCGAACCAGGTCACCAACCTGCTGCTGAATCCGATCAACGCCGCGACCGAGCGCACTTCCGGCATCGATCTCAGCGGCAACTACCGCTGGACGACCGATCGCTACGGCAAGTTCCTGTTCCACGCCGGCATCACGCGCGTTCTGAGCCACGACTACCAGCAGTTCCCCGGCGATCCGACGCGCGACTACATCAACAGCGTGACCTACCAGCAGGACTGGCGCACCAAGATCAACGCCGCGCTGAGCTGGAACCTCGGCGACTGGAGCGCGACGGTGAACGGCACGCGTTACGGTCGCGTTCCGCGCAACGACGGTGAGGGCCAGCGCAAGCCGTACACGCTGATCAACGGCAGCGTCAGCTACGACATCGGCGAGCGTGCGCAGCTGTCGTTGATCGTAAACAATCTTCGCAATTCGATTCCGGTCGACAAGAGCGCCGGCTGGCCGGCCTACACGCAGGCCTGGTACGACGCCTACGGCCGCCAGTGGTGGCTGGAGTTCAACTACCACTTCGGCGGCGGCAAAGGCAGCTAGCGCGCGGCGCGTCGCGCTTCGGCGGCGGCTCTCCGCGCGTGCGGCCAGCGCGGACGTCCGACGTCGTGCGGACGTCCGCGTCCGCACGATGCGGTTTTTCGCGCCACCGTCGCCGCGCCTCCTCGCCTTGCCCCGCCAGTGAACGCTGTGGAAGAATCGGGACAGTGATGGAGTGGTGTGCGAAACCGGGCATCCTGCCGCGGTTTGCGGGAAACGGACGCGGTGCAGCCGTGTCGCGTTTCCCGCGTCGAGACGGCACGTCTCAAGTGCCGGAGCGATCCTGCGAACCGCTCCACGGAGGAATTTCGCCGTGATCGATCCCGATGGCTATCGCCCGAACGTAGGCATCATCCTGATCAACGCGCACGGACACGTGTTCTGGGCGCGCCGCGTCGGCCGCGACGGCTGGCAGTTTCCGCAGGGCGGCATGCGCAGCGACGAAACGCCGATCGAAGCGATGTACCGCGAGCTGGAAGAAGAGACCGGCCTGCTGCCGCATCACGTCGACGTGCTCGGAGCCACTCCCGGCTGGCTGCGCTATCGGCTGCCGCCGCGGCTGGTGCGCCGGCACGAGCGGCCGGTGTGCATCGGCCAGAAGCAGGTCTGGTTCCTGCTGCGCATGGTCGGCGAGGAATCCGCGTTCCGCCTCGACGCGAACGAGAAGCCGGAGTTCGACATCTGGCGCTGGGTCGACTTCTGGTATCCGGCGGCGCACGTCGTCAACTTCAAGCGGCGCGTCTACGAGCAGGCGTTGCGCCACCTGGTCGTGCTGGCCGAGGACAGTTGCAGCGTTTCCCTGCGCGACCAGCAATGGAACGAGCGCTTCGCCGTCGGCGTCTGAGCGCGGGGCGCACTCCGGACCTGTCGATCGGCTGAATCCCTCGGGAGGTCGGCTATGTCCAGTCTGGCTGGTTGTTGACAATCATTCGCATTTGCATTTCAATGCAGCCGTCTCATCCGGATACCCGTATGTACGTCTGCATCTGCAACGCCGTCACCGAACGCTCGATCCGCCAGGCCGCCCGCGAAGGCGCGCACACGTTCGCGGAACTGCAGCGTCGCACCGGCTGCGGCGACTGCTGCGGCACCTGCGAGGATCTCGCCCGCGAAATCCTCGACAGCGCCGTACCGGCCAGGCCGCTCGATCTGCCGCTGCTCGCCGCCGCGGCCTGACGCCGCGCGCACGACGCGCCTCGCACGCGCAAATGCGTGCGATTTTCGTTCCCTCACGCTCCTCGGGCGCGCGATATAGTCGCCGCGTTCCGCTCGCGCCTGCGTGCCTTGCCGCGTCGACGAGCGCCCCGCCGCTACAGGAGTTCGCCATGAAGGGCCATCCCGAGATCATCAAGCACCTGAACAAGGTGCTCTACAACGAACTCACCGCGATCAACCAGTACTTCCTGCATTACCGCATGTACAAGAACTGGGGCTACGCCGAACTCGCCGAGCACGAGTACAAGGAATCGATCGACGAGATGAAGCACGCCGACAAGCTGATCGAGCGCATCCTGTTCCTCGACGGCCTGCCGAACCTGCAATCGCTGGGCAAGCTGCTGATCGGCGAGTCGCCGAAGGAAGCGCTGGCCTGCGACCTCAAGCTCGAACTGCAGGCCGTGCCGGATCTGAAGGCCGGCATCGCCGACGCCGAGCGGCTCGGCGACTACGTCAGCCGCGAGCTGTTCGAACACATCCTTGAGTCGGAAGAGGAGCACATCGACTGGCTCGAAACGCAGCTCAACCTGATCGGCCAGCTCGGCGAAGTGCCGTACCTTCAGACCAAGATCGACAGCTGATTCCGCGCGGCGCCGCGGCGATCCAGCGACTGGCTCGGACGCCGGGACGCGAGGGCGGCCACGCTCGCCCTTGACGAGTCCAGCCGCCGCTGCGCGTGGAACGTCCAGCCGCCCGTTTCTCGGCCAACGACCGGCCTCACGCCGTCGAGCCGCGGAAGTCGAATCCGAAATCGCTGTCGGCCGGCTGCACGAAGTTGCCTTGCACGTAGTCGACTCCGGCGGCCCACAGAGCCGAAGCGGCGCGCGCGTCCTCGACGCGCGGCGCGATCACGCGCCGGCCGCGTTCGTGCAGCCGCTCGACCAGTTCGCGCAGTTCCTCGCGTTCCGCCGCGTCGGAGAGCTGCAGGTGCCGCGGCGATAGCCGGACCGCGTCGACCGGCAGCACGTCGAGCAGGCGTTCGCTGCGCTCGCCGGCCTCGAAGCCGGACAGCACGAAGCCGCAGCCGAGGCGGCGCACCGCGTTCGCGTAGCGGACGACGTCGGCGGTGGCGCTGTCCGCTTCGTCCGCGCGCAGCTCCAGCCAGATTGCCGGCGCCGCGATCTTGTATTCGCCGAGCAGGCGCTCGATCCGCGTCGCCGCCCAGGCGTTGCGCGCGCTCGTCAGCGTCTGGCTGACGAACAGGCGCAGCGCGCGCCGCGCCTGCGCGCTTTGCGCGGCCAACGCGATGCTGCGCTCGAGCACCCAGCGATCGACCGCGCCGAGCAGTCCGGCGCGCTCGGCGACCGGAATCAGCTCCGCCGCGGTGTGCACCCGGCCGTCGCCGTCGCGCAGACGCAGCAGCACCTGGAACTGTTCGCGCGCCTCGCCGTGCAGCGGCACGATGGCCTGGAACGCGAGTTCCGCGGCATTGCGGTCGAGCGCGATGCGCAGGCGCTCGGCGAGATCGTCGCCGGGCGGTTCGGTTACGGCGCGGAGTTCGGGAGCGAGGGACTCCTCGGGCACCGGGGAGAAATGCTCGGAAAAATCGGGAACGAGATTCCGAGGCGGCGCGGCGTCCGCCTCGACGACCTGCTCGCCGGCACGCGGATCGACGTAGGCGTCGACGGCCGCGATCAGGGCGTCCAGCGTCGCCTCACCGGCGACGACGATCGACGGCGCCTGCACAGGCGCGGCGACCGGTTCGACCGGCGCCTCGGGCGCCTTCGCGAAACGCTGCCAGTAGTCCGGCGGCGGCGTGACCAGCGGCAGGAAGCCGTTCTCGTCGGTGAGCAGGTCGTTGTCGGAGGCGGTGTCCACGTCGGTCCGCGCGCGAGCGTCGAGCTGGGGCAGCGCTTCGATGCGCGCGGCGATCCGCGCCATGCCCGCCTGGTCCGGCGGCCGCGGCGGATCGAGCAGGGGGGCGATCGCGGCGTCCAGTTCCGCCAGCGCGTCGACGAGATCGTCGGGTCCGCATTCGCGCAGGGCGGCGGCGAGAAATCCCGCGTCTTCGCCGAGCAGGCTCAGCGTGTTGACGTCCCAACCGTCCTGCAGGCGCTGCGCGCGCCGGCGCAGGCGCGCGAGCCGACACGGCAGCTGCGACTGCAGCAACGCTGGCGGACTGTGCCGCTCGACCTCGCGCCCGGCCATTGGCTTCCTCGTGCGATCGGCGAGGAATGTACCAGCGCGGGTTCGGATAAATCGTGAACTCTGCGCACGCTCCGGCACATTGGTTTCAGAACGGCTTGACCACCACCAGCAGCACGATCGCGATCAGCAGCAGCGCCGGCACTTCGTTGAACAGGCGCAGCCAGCGACTGGAATGGCGGACCTGGTCGCGCGCGAACTCGCGCACCAGCTTGACCAGCATCGCGTGATAGCCGATCAGCAGCACGACCAGGGCCAGCTTGGCGTGCAGCCAGCCCTGCTGCAGGTAGGCTGCGCTCGCGTGCGCGAACCAGCCGAGCGTGAGCGCGCCGAACAGCAAGGCGAGCGCGCCGCCGACGTGGGTGATCATCAGCAGGCGCCGCTGCATGGTCTTCAGGCGCTCGCGCACGATCGGTTCGTGCGCTTCCGCGTGGTACACGAACAGGCGCGGCAGGTAGAACAGGCCTGCGAACCAGGTCACGACGAAGATCACGTGGAACGCCTTCAACCACAACATGGACGGCTCCTCTGCAGGGCGAGGAGTATAGCGACGCGCGCCGCCGCAACTTGACCGGACCTCGCGGGCGCGACTATAAGCCTCGGCCTCGTCCGCGCGATTCCTGAGGCGATGCCACGCGTCATTCCGCCCTTCGTCGTGCGCAAGCACGATCCGAACCGCCAGCGCCGCGAATGGCTGCTGCTCGGCGTCGCTTGGCTCGGCTCGATGCTGATCGTTGCCGCCCTGGTCTCGGGCCTCGCCAGCGGCGTGCGCAAGGACAACAGCCGCGCGCTACTCGCCGCCGCGGAGACGCAGAACGAGGAATTGAAGAAGCAGATCGCGGTGCTCGAGCGCTCCGAGCAGGTCGCGCAGGCCGCGGTGACCGACGTGCAGCAGACCCTGCGCGAGCGCGACGAGGAGATCGACGGGCTGCGCGCCGATCTCGCTTTCTACGGCCGTCTCGTCGGCGGCGCCAAGCGCGAGGGCCTCGCCGTGCACGCGCTCGCGTTGAAGCAGGTCGGTGACAGCGGCGCCTGGAATTTCAGCGCGACGCTGACGCAGAACTTCAAGCGCGGCCAGCAGATCAAGGGCCGCCTCACGCTCGTCATCGAGGGGGTGAAGGATGGCAAGCTCGCCTCGCTCGACTGGGGCGAATTGAACCAGGGCCGCGAGAATGCCGGAATCGAGTACGGCTTCAAGTATTTCCAGCAGGTGAACGGTACCATCATGCTCCCGCCCGGCTTCGCACCCAATCGAGTCAAGTTGCGGGCCGACGGCGACGGCGGTCGCGTCGAGCAAGAATTCGCGTGGAAGGACGCCGTCAATGGCGAGGCGGAGGGGAAAGAAGATGTTCGGCAGTAGCAACAAGGGCAACGGCAAGCACGCCATTGCCGCGATCAGCACGCTGATCGCGGAAGGCACCACGATTCGCGGCGACGTGCATTTCGGCGGCGGGCTGCATCTGGAAGGCGTGATCGACGGCGCGGTCTCCGCCGAGGGCGGCGATTCGGTGCTGACCCTGAGCGAGAAGGGCCGCATCAACGGCGAAGTTCGCGTCGCCAACGCGGTCATCAACGGCACCGTGAAGGGCGACATCTTCGTCGGCGAGCGCCTGGAGATCGCCGGCAACGCGCGCATCGAAGGCAACGTGCACTACAAGCTGCTCGAAATGGCGGCCGGCGCGCAGATCAACGGCCAGATGCTGTACCAGAGCGAGCCGCCGCGCCGCCTGCCGGCGCCGGAACTGACCGGTGCGGTCGCCGAGGCTTGAAATGCGCGCGCCGCGGCGCGATCTTTGCCGCACCCGCGCGCATTCGCCGAAATGAACCAGACCACCACCCCCAGCTACCTCGACGCCGAAGCGGCGCCGCTCGTGTTCACGCAGGCGGCCGCCGGCAAGGTGCGCGAGCTGATCGCCGAGGAAGGTAACCCGGAACTGAAGCTGCGCGTGTACATCAGCGGCGGCGGCTGTTCGGGTTTCCAGTACGGCTTCACCTTCGACGAGGCGCGCGCCGAGGACGATTTCGCGGTCGACCGCGACGGCGTGACCCTGCTGGTCGACCCGCTCAGCCTGCAATACCTGGCCGGTGCCGAGATCGACTATTCCGAGTCGCTGACCGGCGCGCAATTCGTGATCCGCAATCCGAACGCGAAGACGACCTGCGGCTGCGGTTCGTCCTTCACCGTCTGAGCGCCCCGTGAGCGCCCGCGTCAACGTCTTCGCCGGCCACCCGCTGGAACGCAACGCCGAGTCTCGCGACGACGCCGACTGGGGCGCGGCGCAGCTCGCCGACGCGCGTGCACGTTTCATCCTGGTCGCCGACGACGGCCGCACGCTGTACATCCCCGCGCAAGGCGGCCTGCGCCTGCTCGATGCGCACGAGCAGCGCGCGCTGGCGCCCGATGTGGTGCCGACCTATCTCGGCGCCGACGTCGGCGGCCCGCTGCTGTCGCTGCGCGTCGACGTCGACCGTGCCGAACGCGTCGCCGCCGAGCTCGGCGCGAAATTCATCGACCTGCGCGGCGCCGGCATGCGCCTGCCCGCGTTCGACGCCGGCCTGTTCGCCTACGCGCGCGCCTACGCGTACTGGCACGCGCGCACGCGCTATTGCTCGAGCTGCGCGGCGCCGCTGCGGCTGACCGCGCTCGGCCATCGCGCGCTGTGCACGAACGAGGCTTGCGCGATCGAGCATTTTCCGCGCGTCGATCCGGCGATGATCGTCATCGTCGGCTTCGGCGATCGCTGCCTGCTCGGCCGGCAGGCGACGTGGCCGGAACATCGCTATTCGACCCTCGCCGGTTTCGTCGAGCCGGGCGAGTCGCTCGAGGACGCCGTGCGCCGCGAGGTCTTCGAGGAGTCCGGCGTGCGCGTGGGTGCCTGCACCTACCATTCCTCGCAGCCGTGGCCGTTTCCTTCCTCGCTGATGCTCGGCTTCAGCGCCGAGGCGATCGACCCGACGATCCGGCTCGGCGCCGAACTCAGCGACGCGCGCTGGTTCGACATCGACGATCTCGTGCGCGGCCTGGCCGAGCGCCGTCTGGTGCTGCCGCCGCGCGTGTCGGTCTCGCACGAGCTGATCGCCGACTGGCTGCGCGCGCGCAGCGGGCTCGAACTCACCGACCTGCTGACCGACGAACCCTGGGTCAAACCGCGCGCCTGAGCGCGCCGCGCCGCGCGCGCGCTCCGCTAGAATGAAGACGAGCGCCGCACCGCGGCGACGGCGCGCAACCGGGAAGGCTCATGGCACAAACTCTGCTGGCGATCGTGCTGGTTCTTGCGGCGGCGCACGCCTTGCCCGATCTGGCGCGCCTGCGCGACTTCTCCTGGCTCAAGCGCTGGCTCGCGCAGTGGAGCGGCGCGAACGGCACGCCGACGCCGTGGCTGCTGCCGCTGATCGTGCTCGTGGTGTGCGCGCTGATCCAAACCGCGCTCGCCCAGGTGCTGTTCGGCCTGCCCGCGCTCGCCTTCGGCGTGTTCGTGCTGTTCTACAGCTGGGGTCCGCGCGATCTCGACGCCGATATCGAAGCGGTGCTGAAGGCGCCCGACAGCGACCGCCGCCACGCCGCCGCGCAGGGCCTGCGCCCGGTACCGAGCGCCGAGCCTCTGCCGCTGCAATCCACGCCGCTGGTCGAGGCAGTGTTCGCCTCGGGGCTGTCGCGCTGGTTCGGCGTGCTGTTCTGGTTCGTGATCCTCGGTCCCGCCGGCGCGCTCGCCTATCGCGTCGTGCAATTGCTCGCGCGGCATCCGGCGTTCACCGCCGAGATCGACGCCGAGCGGCGCGCGCTGTTCGAGCGTGCCGCGCTGATCCTCGACTGGGCGCCGTCGCACCTGGTCGCGCTGACGCTGGCCCTGGCGACGGAATTCGACGCCGTGATCAAGACTTGGCGCGACTACCACGCCGCGCACGGCCAGGGGTATTTCACGCTCGACCTCGGCTTCCTCGGCGCCCTCGCGCGCGCCGGCATCGACGCCGACGTGATCGCCGGCGACGGCTACGCGACCGACGTGGACGATCCGATGGTCGAACTCGCCGATGCGCGCACGGTGCTGCGCCGGATCCTCTACGTCTGGGTCGCGCTGATCGCGCTCTGCGTGCTCGCCGGTTGGGCGGGCTGACCCGTTCGAGGCACGCTCGGTTTCATCCGCCACCGGGGCGTCCGCGTTGCCGTCGTCGCCTCGATGCCCGCCGCGCGGCGGGCGTGTTTCAAGCGGATTCCCGCAGCACGCTTTCGAGCACGTCGCGCGCCGCCAGCGGACGGCCGAGCGCCCGCGCGCGCTGCGCCAGCGCGGCGAGCCGTTCCGGCTCGGCCAGCAGTTCGCGCACGCGATAGTCCAGAGCGGTCGCGTCGACCGCCTTCAAGGCGGCGCCCTGTTCGAGCAGGTAGTCGCAATTGCGCTCTTCCTGGCCCGGAATCGGCGCGTGCACGATCATCGGGCGGCCGAGCGCCAGGCACTCGGAGGTCGTCAGGCCGCCGGGCTTGGTGATGACCAGATCGCAAGCCGTCATCAGGCGCTCGACGCGATCGGTGAATCCCTGGGCGACGAGGCGCTGCGGGTTCGCGGCGGCCAGCGCGCGCAGGCGCTCGAGCATCTTCGCGTTGCGTCCGGCCAGGGCGACCAGCTGGAAGTCGGCGTCGAGCGCGAGCAGGCGCCCGGCGACCTCGTCGAGGCCGCCGAGCCCGGCGCCGCCGCCCATCAGCAGGATCGCGCGCCGGGACGCGTCCAGACCGAACTCGGCCGCGCAGGCGGCGCGGTCGGGCGGCTGCGCGAAGGCCGGCATGATCGGAATGCCGCTGACGTGGACGCGCGCCGCGGCGAGGCCGCGCGCCCGCATGCGAAACGCGACCTCGTCGCTGGCGGCGAAGTAGCCCGCCATCTCCGGCACCGCCCACAGGCCGTGCAAGTCGAAATCGGTGACGACGACGAAGACCGGCGCGGCCAGACGGCCTCGACGGCGTTCGCGCAGCAGCAGCTCGGCGGGCAGGAAATGCGTGCAGACGACCGCGTCCGGCGCGAATTCGGCGATCGCCTGGCGCAGTGCGCGCGAGTTCAGGCGTTCGATCGCACGGCGCAGGCGCGCCAGCGGCGCGCTCGGCGGCGTGCGATCCATGATCCGGTACAGCATCGACCACGCCGTGGGGCTGTGCTCGACCAGTTTCAGATACAGGTCCGTGTAGAGCGTGCGGAATGCGGTCGGCACGTAGTCCATCACGTCCAGGTGCAGGGCCTGCGCGTCGAACTGCGTCTCGGCGGCGACGCGCAGCGCCTCGGCCGCACGCACGTGACCGGCGCCGGCGGAAACGCTGAGCAGCAGCAGACGTCGGCTCACGCCCAGGTTCCGCGCAGCTCGCGTACCCGTTGCTCGAGCGTGGCCGCGTCGGCGTCGGCGGCCGGCAGCGGCGCGCCGAACGCGACCGCGATGCGCGACCAGAACCGGCGCGGCAGCCGCGCGCGGCCGAGCGCGGAATCGCGCCGGCTGAACACCGAGCCCCACAGGCCGCGCAGCGCGATCGGCACCACCGGCACCGGGCGCCGCGCCAGGATCTTGTCGACGCCGCCGCGGAACGGCGCGATCTCGCCGTCCCGCGTGATCCCGCCTTCGGGGAACACGCACACCAGCTCGCCCTCGGCCAGCGCGCGGTCGATCTCGTCGAAGGCGCGTTCGAGCAATGCCGCGTCCTCTTTCGCGCCGGCGATCGGAATCGCCTTCGCGGTGCGGAAGATGAAATTCAGCAGCGGCACGTTGAAGATCTTGTAGTACATCACGAAGCGCACCGGCCGCCGCACGATGCCGCCGACGATCAGCGCGTCCATGTAGCTGACGTGGTTGCACACCAGCAGCGCCGGACCCGCGTCGGGCACCCGGTCGAGGCCCTCGACCTTGATGCGGTAGAGCGTGTTGACCAGCACCCACGACAGGAACCGCATCAGGAATTCCGGTACCAGCGCGTAGATGTAGATCGCGACGGCCGCGTTGAGCAGCGCGACGGTCAGGAAGATCTGCGGGATAGTGAAGCCGAGCGCGGTGAGGCCGAGGCCGAGGCCCGCCGCGAGCACCATGAACAGCGCGTTCAAGATGTTGTTGCCGGCGATCACGCGCGACAGTTCGCTGCGCTCGCTGCGGCTCTGCACCAGCGCGAACAGCGGCACGATGAACAGGCCGGCGAACACGCCGATCAGCACCAGGTCGAGCACGATGCGCCAGTGCCCCGGCGCGAGCATGAAGGCGCCGAGGCCGAGCCCGTGTACGTCGGACGGGGATGGTCGCGCGAAATACAGATCGAGCGCGAACAAGGTCATGCCGATCGAGCCGAACGGCACCAGGCCGATCTCGACCTTGTGGCCGGACAGCCGCTCGCACAGCAGCGAGCCGACGCCGACGCCGATCGAGAACAGCGCCAGCGTCAGGTTCAGCACGCTCTCGCCGCCGCCGAGGAAGACCTGCGTGTAGGCCGGCAGCTGCGAGGTGAACACGGTGCCGAAGAACCAGAACCAGGAGATGCCGAGCACCGAATTGAAGATCGTGCGGTTCGCGCCGATGTAGCGCATCGCGCGCACGGTCTCGCCGGCCGCGTTGTAGTTGAACTTCAAGTCCGGCGCGGTCGCCGGCGCCGGCGGGATCGCGCGGCTGGTGAGATAGCCGGCCACCGCGATCGCGACCACCAGGACCGAAGCGGCGGTGGTGCCGAAGTCGCCGAGCGCCATCAGCGCGCCGCCGGCCATCATGCCGAGCAGCACGGCGATCGAGGTACCCATCTCGACCAGGCCGTTGCCTCCGATCAGCTCTTGGGGTTCGAGCGCCTGCGGCAGGATCGCGTACTTGATCGGCCCGAACGCGGTCGAATGCAGCCCCATCAGGAACAGCACGACGAACAGCAGCCAGACCTGGTGCGCGTGGAACGCGTATACCGCCAGCAGCATCGCACCGATCTCGAACAGCTTGATGTAGCGGATCAGGCGTGTCTTCTCGAACTTCTCGGCGATCTGGCCGGCACTGGCGGAGAACAGGAAGAACGGCAGGATGAAGATCGCCGGCGCGATCATCGCGTAGGTGCCGGCCTTCTCCACCGACAGGCCGAGGTGGAAGCCGATCAGCACGATCATCGCCTGGCGGAAGGCGTTGTCGTTGAACGCGCCGAGCGCCTGGGTGGCGAAGAACGGCGCGAAACGGCGCTTGCGCAGCAGATCGAACTGGTTGGAGCCGCTCATGGTGCGCCGCTTCCCGGGGATTCGGGCGAATCTAGCAGGACGTCGCATGAATTGGCGACGCGGCGGGGCCGAACTTTGCCTGCCGGCGCCGGTCGCCGCGCCGGCCGCGACGAGCAGGTAAACTGCGCGGCTCGTTCCTTGCCGACCGCGTTGCCGCGGTATCCGCCGATGCCCCTACCGTCGCTGTCCAAACTCGTTCTCGCCGCCGGCCTCGCGCTGGCCCTGCCGACGCTGCACGCCGAAGCCCTGCTCAAGCCGGTGCCGGTGCCGGACCTGTCCAAGCTGCCGGCGCAGAAGCAGGAGACGCTGCGCAAGGAGCGGGAGGAATTCGACAAGGTCCGCGCGACCCTGGCCGGCGATCCGCTCGCCGAAGCCTATGCGCTGCTCGCCGCGGTCTATTCGCGCAACGAACTCTACGCGGCCGCCTCGGTGGCGATCGAGGATGCCGTGCTGCTGGCGCCCAAGGACAGCCGCTGGCGCTACCTGCAGGGCATCATCTCGCTCGGCGACAAGAATCCGGTCGGCGCGAAGTCCTCGTTCGAGAACGCCTACGCGCTCGACCAGAACTACCTGCCGATCCGCACCGCCGCGGCGAACCAGCGGATCGCCAGCGGCGATCTCGACGGCGCGCGCAAGATGCTGACCGAGTACACGGCGCAGAAGCAGGACCAGGCCGTTCCGTACGCGATGCTCGGCGACATCGCGCTGCGGCAGAAGCGCTATCCCGAGGCGATCGAGCAGTTCAACCACGCGCTGAAGCTGGCGCCGGACGCGAACAAGCTGTACGCGCAGCTGGCCGACGCCTACGCCGGCGCGGGCGACGCGAAGGCCGCCGCGGAGGCGCGCGCGAAGGCGGGCAACAATCCGCCTTCGCTGTACGACCCGCTCGGCAGCGGACTGTTCGGCCGCGGCGCGCAGCAGGCGCAGGCGCAGGCGCCGTCGAAGCCGGCCGATCCCAAGACACAGGCGCTGAACGACGTGGTGGTGCAGCTCAGCCAACGCCAGTACGCGGCGGCGCGCGCGAGCCTGGACAAGGCGCTCAAGCTCGCGCCGAACGACGCGGAGATTCTGGCGTTGTACGGGCGCGTCGAGGCCATCTCCGGCAACATCCCGGCGGCGGAATCTCGCATCGCGGCGGCGATCGCGGCGAACGGCAAGAACGCCGTCGCGCACTTCAGCCAGGGCGCCGTGCGCGAGATGGCCGGTGACGACGCGGGCGCGCAGCGTGGCTACGAGGAAGCGATCCGCCTCGATCCCAAGCTGCTCGGCGCGCGGGTGTCGCTCGGCAACCTGCTGATGCGCAGCGGCCGCTACGACGCTGCGATCGCGCAGTACCGCGCGGGGGCCGAGCTGAGCCCCGCCAGCGGCGAAAGCTGGGCGCGCCTGGTCGCCGCCGAGGTCTCCGCCGGCCGCTGCGCCGCCGGATTGAAGGACGTCAACGGCGCGCTGGCCAAGAACGCCAACGACGGCTATCTGCTGCAACTGTTCGCGCGCCTGGCGAGCACCTGTCCGGCGGCGAGCGCCGACGAGAAGCGCATGGCGCTGGACTACGCCGGCAAGGCCTACAAGAGCAGCGAATCGCCGCAGGTCGGCGAAGCCTACGCGCTCGCGCTGGCGGCGAACGGCAAGTGGGACGAAGCGGCAGCGACGCAGCAGGGCGCGATGTTCGTGGTGCTGCGCGGCGGTGGCAAGAGCGAGTTGGCCGGTTATCGCGAAACCTTGCAGCTGCTGCAGGCGAAGAAGCTGCCGGAGCGGCCGTGGCCGGCGAACGCCGACATCTATCGGCCGGCGCGGCTGGAACCCGATCGCGGCCCGCCGCCGGCCGCCAAGCCCGCTCCGGCGCCGGCGCCGAAGCAGCCCTGAGGCGCGCGGCGCGCGCCGCGGCGGTTCATTCCCGCCGCAGCGCGCGGTAGGCGATGTCGCGGCGGTAGAACGCGCCGTCGAACGAGATCGTGCGCGCCAGCGCGTAGGCGCGCTCGCGCGCCGCGGCGACGTCCGCGCCGAGCGCACACACCGTCAGCACGCGGCCGCCGGCGGTGACGACGCGGCCGGCCTCGTCCAGGCGCGTGCCGGCGTGGAACACCTTGGCGTCGGCGGGCGGCGGCGCGTCGAGTCCCGCGATCGCGTCGCCGCTGCGTACCTTGCCGGGATAGCCGGCTGCGGCGACCACCACGCCGAGCGCCGGGCGCGCGTCCCATTCGGCCGTCTTTACGTCCAGACATCCGTCCAGCGCGGCTTCGGCCAGTTCGACCAGGTCGGATTTCAGGCGCAGCAGGATCGGCTGCGTCTCCGGATCGCCGAGGCGCGCGTTGAACTCGATCACTTTCGGCGCGCCGCCCGCGTCGATCATCAGGCCGACGTAGAGGAAGCCGACGAACGGCGCGCCTTCCGCGGCCATGCCGGCGACGGTCGGCAGCACGATTTCCTCGAGGATGCGCCGCTCGACGTCCGGCGTGACCACCGGTGCCGGCGAGTAGGCGCCCATGCCGCCGGTGTTCGGGCCGAGATCGCCCTCGTCGCGGCGCTTGTGGTCCTGGCTGGTCGCCAGCGGCAGCACGTGCGTGCCGTCGCTCATGACGATGTAGCTGGCTTCCTCGCCGTCGAGGAATTCCTCGATCACGACACGCGCGGACGCGTCGCCGAAGGTGTGCGCGCCCAGCATGTCGCGCAGCGCCTGCTCGGCGTCGGCGAGGGTCAGCGCGACGATCACGCCCTTGCCGGCGGCGAGGCCGTCGGCCTTGATCACGATCGGCGCCCCCTTCGCGCGCACGTGCGCCAGGGCGAGCTCGAGATCGGTGAACACCGCATAGTGCGCGGTCGGGATGCGATGGCGGGCGAGGAAGTCCTTCGCGAACGCCTTCGAGCTTTCCAGTTGCGCGGCGATCCGCGTCGGACCGAAGCAGGGCAGGCCGGCGAGGCGGAAGCGGTCGACGACGCCGGCGGCGAGCGCCGCCTCGGGGCCCACCACGGTCAGCGCGACATCCTCGTCGAGCGCGAGCGTGAGCAGGCCGTCGACGTCGGTGACGGCGACGTCGGCGTTGCGCACGCCGGGTTCGAGCGCGGTGCCGGCATTGCCCGGTGCGACGATGACTTCGCCGACGCGCGGCGACTGCTTCAGCTTCCAGGCCAGCGCGTGCTCGCGGCCGCCGGAACCGATGACGAGAATTTTCATGGGGCGATTCCTGCCGGAAATGCCCCCTGAGTCAGGGGGCGATTCGCGCCAACGGCGCGAATGGGGGTGTGGAAGAGCAAGGCTGGGGGCCAAAGTTTGTTATGCGAACTTTGGGGTTGACGCCGCGCAGCGGCGTCAATGCCGGAAATGCCGCACCCCCGTGAACACCATCGCCATGCCGTGCTCGTCGGCCGCGGCGACGACTTCGGCGTCGCGCATCGAGCCGCCGGGCTGGATCACCGCGCGGATGCCGGCCGCGGCGGCGGCGTCGATGCCGTCGCGGAACGGGAAGAACGCATCGGACGCCATCACGCTGCCGGGAACCTCGAGCTTGGCCTCGGTCGCCTTCAGCGCAGCGATCTTCGCGCTGATCACACGGCTCATCTGGCCGGCGCCGATGCCGATCGTGCGGCCGCCGCGCGCATAGACGATCGCGTTCGACTTGACGTACATCGCGACGTGCCAGGCGAACAGCAGGTCGTGCAGCTCGGTCGCGTCCGGCGTGCGCTTCGAGACGACCTTGAGGTCGGACAGCAGCAGCGTGTCGCGGTCGGCGTCCTGCACCAGCAGGCCGCCGGCGATGCGCTTGTAGTCCTGCGCGTGCGGCGGCAGTTCGTCCCAGTCGCCGGTTTCCAGCACGCGCACGTTGGGCTTGGCCGCGATCGCCGCGATGGCGTCGGCGTCGAACGCGGGCGCGACGACGACCTCGACGAACTGGCGCGCGACGATCGTCTTCGCGGTGGCTGCGTCGAGACGGCCGTTGAACGCGATGATGCCGCCGAACGCGGACACCGGATCGGTCGCGTAGGCGTGCTCGTAGGCCTCGGCGAGGTTCGCGCCGAGCGCGACGCCGCACGGATTGGCGTGCTTGACGATGACGCAGGCCGGCGTCTTGCGGAACGCCTTGACGCATTCGAGCGCGGCGTCGGCGTCGGCGATGTTGTTGTAGGAGAGTTCCTTGCCGGCCAGCACGCGCGCCGCGGCGACGGTGCCGCGCGGCGGATGGCGTTCGACATACAGCGCCGCGCCTTGATGCGGATTTTCGCCGTAGCGCAGCGTCTGCTTGCGCTCGAAGGCGAGGCGCAGGTTCGGCGCGAACGCTTCCGGCTTGTCGGCGTCGGCGCGGGTGCCGAGCCAGTTGGCGATCAGGCCGTCGTAGCGAGCCGTGTGCGCGTAGGTCTTGGCGGCGAGGCGGCGGCGCAGCACCAGCGAGGTGCCGCCGTGCGCGAGCGCCTCGAGCACCTCGGCGTAGTCGGCCGGATCGACCGCGACCGCGACGTGCTCGTGGTTCTTCGCCGCGGCGCGCAGCATCGCCGGACCGCCGATGTCGATGTTCTCGACCGCGTCGGCCAGCGTGCAATCCGGCGACGCGGTGACCTGCTCGAACGGATACAGATTCACGATCAGCAGATCGATCGGCTCGATGCCGTGCTGCTCCATCACCGCGTCGTCGACGCCGCGCCGGCCGAGCAGGCCGCCGTGCACGCGCGGGTGCAGCGTCTTGACGCGGCCGTCCATGATTTCCGGAAAGCCGGTCAGCGTGCTGACGTCGGTGACCGGCAGGCCGGCCTCGCGCAGGGTCTTCGCCGTGCCTCCGGTCGACAGCAGGGCGACGCCGAGCGCGTCTAGGCCACGCGCGAGATCGATCAGTCCGGTCTTGTCGGAAACGCTGAGCAGCGCGCGCCGCGCTGGAACGAGGGTCGCATCGAACATGAGGGTGGGGCAGGCCGCTGGAAAGAGCGGAATTGTAGCGTCGCGACGGGCTTCGCGCTTCCGGGCCGCTCGTGCGGGCCGTTCAGTCGGCGAGGCCGTACTGCTGCAGCTTCTTGCGCAGGGTCGCGCGATTGATGCCGAGCGCCGCCGCGGCGCGGCTCTGGTTGCCGCCGTACCAGGTCATGACTTCGCGCAGCAGCGGCGATTCGACCTCGCACATGACCAGCGCGTGCAAGCCTTCGCCCGGCTCGGACTCGACGTCGGAAAGATAGCGACGTACCGCGCGCGAAACGCAGTCGCGCAGCGCGGGTTGCAAGGCGGGTTCGTGCGCGCCATCGGCGCGCGAAAGACTTGCGGCGTTCACAGCGAACAGGGCCCCTTCAGATGAAACCGACTTCCTTGAGTGGGCCGACGGCGAAACGGCGCGCGCGTCGGAAGGGGATAGTAGCGCCGCCGACGCGGCTTGGTAAGTCCTGCGAATGTGAAATCCGGTGTTGCGGATCGTGTGTCGCGAAGAGATCGTTGCGGCGATGGCGGTTGCGCGCGCTTCTTCAAGCGATCGCTGAGCAGACGCCCGCTCGACCGCGTCGTTACTCGAACTTGAACTCGAAAGCGACGGCGTTGCGGCCCGGATCGGCGATCTCGAACACCAGCGCGGTGCTGGCGCCGGCGGCGAGGCCTTGCTCGATCGTGCGCGTGTCGCCGAGATACTCGCGCGGCGCGAAGCGGCGCATCGCGATGCGCTTCTCGTCGAGATCCGAGAGCGTGATGCCGACGGTCGGATAGGGTTGCGCGAAATCCGCGTCGTTGCGCAAGGTGGCCGAAACGATCAAGGCGCCTTCGACCGAAGGATGCGGGCGGATGTCGCGCGCGAGCAGGCTCAGAGTGTTCGCGTCGCGGCGCAGCGGCAGACGGCAGTCGAGCTTCGCGCAGAGCGCGTCGAGCCACGGCCGCGCGCGCGCGTCGTCGATCCAGCGCACGCGCTCGGCCCAGGCGATCTCGCCGCCGAGCACGAGCAGGAGCAGCGCGCAGCCGGCGAGCCACGGCGCGTTGCCGGTGCGTCGTTCGCGCCGCCGCGCGGCGGCGAACGCCGGCAAGGTCGAACGTTCGGCGGCGAGCGCGCGCTCGGCCTGGCTGATGAACAGCATTCCCTGCGCCGGGTTCGGTCGGAACACCGGCAGATCCAGCTGCGGCGGCGCCGGTTCGACCGGATGCGTGTCGAGGTATTCGATCGGCTCCGGCGGCAACTGCTCGGCGAGCGTGCGCAACGCGTCGAACTCGGCCGCGCAGTGTCCGCAGCGCACCTTGCCGTGCGCCGCGGCGAGCTCGGCGATGCCGAGCTTGAAGATCGTCAGACACTCGGGGCACTGCGCGTACATGCCTCGATTGTACGGCGGTGCGGCGATCGCGGTCGTGATCCGCGTCGGGCGCGGACCGGCAGGTCAGCGGCGCCGGCCGGTGATGCGCACCCAGTCCTCGCGCGTCGTCACGACGAGATCGTCGAACCACTCCGCGTAGCGCGCGACCAGTTCCTGCGCCTGGCCTTGCAGGATGCCCGACAGCGCGAGCGCGCCGCCCGTGTCCACGCAGGCGGCGAAACGCGGTGCGAGTTCCGCCAGCGGGCCGGCGAGGATGTTGGCGACGAACACTTCGGCCGCGGCGCCGGGGAAGTCCTCCGGCATGAACAGATCGAGCCGGTCGCCGACGCCGTTGCGCGCGGCATTGTCGCGGCTGGCTTCGATCGCCTGCGGATCGTTGTCGACGCCGGCGACGTGCCCCGCGCCGAGCTTGAGCGCGGCGATCGCGAGCACGCCCGAGCCGCAGCCGTAGTCGATCACCGTCTTGCCGACGAGATCGATGCCGTCCAGCCATTCCAGGCACAGCGCCGTGGTCGGATGCGTGCCGGTGCCGAAGGCGAGGCCCGGATCGAGCCGCACGATCGCCGCCTCCGCATCGTCCGACGGCGGCTCCACGTTCCACGGATAGATCCACAGGCGCCGGCCGAAGCGCATCGGCTGGAACTGGTCCATCCACACGCGCGTCCAGTCCTGGTCGGCGACTTCTCGGAACGCGATGCGCTCGGGCGCGAGATCCGGCAGCAGGTCGGTCAGCACGTGTACGAGACCGCTGCGGTCCGCCTCCGGATCGAACAGCGCTTGCAGCACGATCTCGCCCCACAGCGGCGTCTCGCCGACGCCGGGTTCGAGGATCGCGCGCTCGTTCGGCGTGTCGGCCTCGGCGTCGAGCAGGGTCACGCTGAGCGCGCCGACTTCCTCCAGCGCGAGTTCCACGCGTTCCTGATCCGACGAGCGCAACATCAGGGAGAGTTCGAGAAAGGGCATGTTGCTCTCCGCCGTCACTCCCGCCGAGGCGAGAATCGCTTTTCAGCAGCCGGCCAACGAGTCGTGCGGTTCGATCCGGACGAGGGGAAATGGATTCCCGCTTTCGCGGGAATGACGAGCATCGGACGATCCGGTTTCGGACTCAGCCGATCCCGATCGCCTTTTCCTTCGCCTCGGCGATGCGCCGCTCGAGGTAATGGATGTTCTGCCCGCCGGCCTGGAAGCCGCCGTCGGCCATGATGCGCTGTTGCAGCGGCACGTTGGTCTTGATGCCCTCGACGACCATCTCCGACAGCGCGATGCGCATGCGCGCGATCGCGGTGGCGCGGTCGCGGCCGTGCACGATCAGCTTGCCGATCATCGAATCGTAGTTCGGCGGAATGCGGTAGCCGTCGTAGACGTGCGTGTCGACGCGCACGCCGGGGCCGCCCGGAGCCTCGAAGCGCTTGACCGTGCCGGGGCTGGGCATGAACGTGTCCGGATCCTCGGCGTTGACGCGGCACTCGATCGCGTGGCCGTTCAGCACGACGTCTTCCTGGCGGATCGAGAGCTTCTCGCCGGCCGCGATCAGCAGCTGTTCGCGCACGAGGTCGACGCCGGTGATCAGTTCGGTCACCGGATGCTCGACCTGGATGCGCGTGTTCATCTCGATGAAATAGAAGCGGCCGTTCTCGTACAGGAACTCGAACGTGCCGGCGCCGCGATAGCCGATGCGCAGGCAGGCTTCGACGCAGACCTTGCCGATCTCGGCGCGCTGCTCGGCGCTGATGCCCGGCGCCGGCGCTTCCTCGACGACCTTCTGGTGGCGGCGCTGCATCGAGCAGTCGCGCTCGCCGAGGTGGATCGCGTTGCCCTGGCCGTCGGCGAGCACCTGGATCTCGACGTGGCGAGGATTCTCCAGGAACTTCTCCATGTAGACCTCGCCGTTGCCGAACGCGGCCTTGGCTTCGGACTTGGTCATCTGGATCGCGTTGGACAGGTGCGCCTCGGTGTGCACGACGCGCATGCCGCGTCCGCCGCCGCCGCCGGCCGCCTTGATGATGACGGGGTAGCCGATTTCGCGCGCGATCTTCGTGTTGGCGACCATGTCCTCGCCGAGCGGCCCGCCGGAGCCGGGCACGCAAGGCACGCCGGCTGCCTTCATCGCGCGGATCGCCTCGACCTTGTCGCCCATCAGGCGGATCACGTCGGCGGTCGGGCCGATGAAGATGAAGCCGGACTTCTCCACGCGCTCGGCGAAGTCCGCGTTCTCGGACAGGAAGCCGTAGCCGGGATGGATCGCCTGCGCGTCGGTGACTTCCGCGGCGGCGATGATCGCCGGCACGTTCAGATAACTTTCGGCCGCCGGCGGCGGACCGATGCAGACCGATTCGTCGGCCATGCCGACGTGCTTGAGGTTGCGGTCCGCGGTCGAGTGCACCGCGACCGTCTTGATGCCGAGCGTATGGCAGGCGCGCAGCACGCGCAGTGCGATCTCGCCACGGTTGGCGATTACCACTTTATCGAGCATGGGAGGCTTCGGTTGGTGTCATGGGGCATGTGAGCGGTGAGCGGTGAGCGGCGAGCGGAGAAAGCTTTCTCCGCTCGCCGCTCACCGCTGGGCCGCTCACCCAATCACGAACATCGGCTCGTCGAACTCGACCGGCTGGCCGTTGTTGACGAGGATCGCGAGCACGGTGCCGCTGACGTCGGCTTCGATCTGGTTGAACATCTTCATCGCCTCGATGATGCCGAGCGTGTCGCCGGCCTTGACCGACTGGCCGACCTTGACGAACGCGGCGGCCTCGGGATTGGCCGATGCGTAGAAGGTGCCGACCATCGGCGCCTTGACGACGTGGCCGTCGGGCAGCGACTTGCCGCCGGCCGCGGGCGCCGCGGGGGCTTCGCTGGCGGCGGCCGGCGCAGTGACCGGCGCCGGCGTGTCGACGCGCACGTGCTGCACGGGCGCGGCCTGCGGCAGCGAGGCGACCATGCCCTTGGGAATGCGCGACAGGCGAACGATCTCCTCGCCTTCCTTGATTTCGAGTTCGGCGAGGTTGGATTCCTCGAGCAGGTCGATGAGCTTCTTGATCTTGCGCAGGTCCATGCGGACTCCCGGCTGAAAGTCTTGGGGAAGAAGGTCAGGCCTCGAGCCGGCGCAAGGCGGCGCTCAGCGCGAGGCGGTAGCTGTCCGCGCCGAAGCCGGCGATGACGCCGACGGCGAGGTCGGAAAAATACGAGTGGCGACGGAACGCTTCGCGCGCGTGCACGTTGCTGAGATGGATCTCGACGAACGGGATCGCCACCGCGGCGAGCGCGTCGCGCAGCGCGATGCTGGTGTGCGTGAAGGCGCCCGGATTGATCAGGATGAACGCGGTGCCGTCGTGGGCGGCGGCCTGCACGCGATCGATCAGCACGTGCTCGGCGTTCGATTGCAGGCTCGACAGTTCGTGTCCGGCGGCGTGTGCCGCCTGGGCGAGGCCGGCGTCGATGTCGGTCAGCGTCGCGCGCCCGTACACCGCCGGCTCGCGCGTGCCGAGCAGGTTCAGATTGGGGCCGTGCAGGACCAGGATCTTCGCCACGAACGGAGTCGCCGATGGATTCGTCAAAAAAGCGAAGCCGCTAGTCTGGACGACGATGCCCGGTCTGTCCAGTTCGACGACGTTTGCCGGGAAATGCCGGAATTCGAGCCAGAAGGAGTGCTAATCGCTCTTTGGCACAAGGACGTGCCGTGCAGCGAGCGCAGCGCGCTCGCTGCGTGCAAACGTGGCGCGGCTTTACTCGCGCCATCCATGGCGCTCGCTTGCGGGCCAGCTTCGCTGTTCGGGCGCGCTCCTGCGCGCCACGTGCCGCGGCCGTTTGTTGCAAGCCGCGGCAGGAGGCCCGGTCTTGCTCAGAAATGCGGCGCCAGCCACTGCTCCAGCGCGCTTTCGCTGAAGTTGCCGGCGCGTTGCGCGAGGATGCGGCCGTCGCGGCCGATCAGCACCGTGAACGGCAGCACGCCGCGCAGGTTGCCGTAGTCCAGCGCGACGTCGCCGCCGCGTGCCGGATCGTCGACCAGGATCGGATAGGTGACCGGATATTCCTTCAGGAACGCCTGCGTCGCCTCGGGTGAATCCGCCGCGATGCCGACGATCTGCAGGCCGTGTTCGGCGTAGCGCTGCTGGCTGCGGTCGAGCAGCGGCATTTCCTCGCGGCACGGGCCGCACCAGCTGGCCCAGAAATTCACCAGCATCAGCTTGCCTTGCCATTCGGCCAGCGCGCGCGGCTTGCCGGCCAGGTCCGGCAGGCTCACCGGCGTGATCGCGTCGCCGACCTTCAGTGCCTGCGGCGCCGCGAGCTGCGGCGGCGACGGCCGCAGCCAGCCGCCGGCGAGGAAGCCGCCGGCCGCGCCGGCCACGGCGATGGCCAGGATCAGCAGGTTCGTGCGGTTGAACGGACTCACTGCACCTTGCCGACGCGTGCGACGAAATCGTCGGCGCTCTCGAAGCCGATCAGGCGCAGCGGGCGGCGCTCGGCGCCGTCGGCGAAGAAGATCGTCGCGGGCGGGCCGAACAGCGCGAAGCGCTTCAGCAGCGCCTGGTCGGCCTCGTCGTTGGCGGTGACGTCGGCCTTCAGCAGCACGAAATCGGCCAGGCTCTTCTGCACCGCCGGCTGGGTGAAGGTGAACTTCTCCATCTCCTTGCAGCTGACGCACCAGTCCGCGTAGAAGTCGAGCATGACGCGGCGGCCGCCTTGCGCGGCGGCGGCGACCTCGCGGTCGAGGTCGGCGATCGTCTTGATCTTGCGGAACTTGAGCTCGCCGCCGGCGCTTTCCTTGCCGGCGCTGGCGACGATGCCGCCGAGCGGCTTCAGCACGTCGCGCCCGCCGGCGGCGGCGCCGATCAGTTCGGCCGCGCCGAGCAGGAGCAGGATCACGCCGAGCGCCTTCCACAGGCGGCTCCAGCCGGACGCACCGTCGGGCAGGCGTTCCAGCGCGCCGAGGTAGACCGCCGAGCCGATCAGCACCGCGCCGCTCATCAGCATGATCCAGACGCCGTCGAGGATGCGGCTCAGCATCCAGATCGCCAGGCCCAGGAAGAGCACGCCGAACACCGCCTTGACCGCATTCATCCAGGCGCCCGCGCGCGGCAGGAAGCGTCCCGCGGCGGTGCCGAACACGACCAGCGGCGCGCCCATGCCGAGGCTCAGCACGAACAGCGCGAGGCCGCCGAACACCGGGTCGCGCGTCTGGCTGATGTAGAGCACGGCCGCGGCCAGCGGCGGCGCGACGCAGGGCCCGACGATCAGCGCCGAGAGCAGACCCATGATCGCCACGCCGATCAGCGAGCCGCCTTTCTGGCGATTGCTGATGTCGGCGAGCTTGGTCTGCAGCGAGCTCGGCAGTTGCAGCTCGTAGAAGCCGAACATGCTCAGCGCGAGCAGCACGAACAGGCCGGCGAAGCTCCACAGGATCCACGGTTTCTGGAACGCCGCCTGCAGGTTCGCGCCGGCGAGCCCGGCGACGATGCCGGCGATGGTGAACACGACGCAGGTCGCCAGCACGTAGACCAGCGAGAGCACGAAGGCGCGGCGCGTGGAGACGTTCTCGCCGGAACCGGCAATGATGCCGGAGAGGATCGGAACCATCGGGAACACGCACGGCGTGAACGCGAGCAGCAGGCCGAAGCCGAAGAACGACAGCAGGGCGAGCAGGCGGTTGCTCGACAGGTTGGCGGCGAGCGCCTGCTCCTCGGACTGTTCGCCGGCGCTGCCGTCTTTGCCGCTCGCGGCCGTGGCCTGTGTGTCGGTGTCGGGCGAGGACTGGGCCGCCGCCGGCACGAAGGAGGCCTTCGCCGCTTCGAGTTCCTGTGGCGTCGCCGCCGGCAGGTCGACGTCGACGTCGCGCGTCATCACCGGATAGCAGATGCCGTCGTCCTGGCAGCCCTGGTATTCGGCGTGGACCTTGATCGTCTGCGCCGCGCCGCGTTCGCGCGCGAGCGCGAGCGGCAGTTCGACCTGGTCGAAGTAGACGACCACCTCGCCGAAATGCTCGTCGCGATGCGGCACGCCCGGCGACCACTGCGGCGCGCCGATGCGCACGCCGTCGCCGCTGCTCAGCATGACCGAGCTCTTGTCGCGATACAGGTAGTAGCCCTTCGGCATCGTCCAGCGCGTGAGCAGCGAGGTCGGACTCGCCGCGATCGCCTCGAACACGAAGGCCTGTTCTGGCGGCAGCGGCGTGCGGTCGGCGGCGCCGCCGAGTCCCGGCGCGCCGCCGAGCGCGATCAGCGGCTGCGTGGCGCCGTTCTTGAGGCCGGTGTCGGAACCGGCAGAGGCCGGGGCCGCTGCCGCCGTCGCGCCGCCGGCCGGCACGTCCAAGGTCACCGTCGTCGTGTGCGGCGGATAGCAGATCTTCGGATCGACCTCGTGGCAGCCCTGCACGTTGACGGTCAGCGACAGCGTCTTGGTCGCCGCATCGGCCAAGCTGTAGGGCAGCGTGGCGTCGACCGAGTCGTGGTAGATCTCGACCTCGCCGAGGAACTCGTCGTTCTTCTGCTTGCCGGCCGGCAGCTCCAGCGCGCCGAGCGTCAATCCGGCCTGCGTCGTCTTCGTCTTGATGCGCGAGCGATACAGGTAGTAGTCCTTGGCGATCTCCCAGTGCAGGGCGATCTTGCCGGGCTCCGCGGCGCGCGTGGTCAGCTTGAATGCCTGCTCGACCGGCAGCAGCCCGTCGTCGGACTGGGCCTGCGCAAAACCGGCCAGGCCGAGCGAAAGAATGAGGCCGGTCAACAGCTTGCGCATCGCGAAACACTCCGGAAGGACGGTGGGCGGGGAACAGGACCGCGCTTGGACCGCGCGGCTTTCAGGACGTTCATTGTCGCGATGTCGCAGCCGCGATCCAATCCAGGTACGCGCCGAGGCCGTCGATGGCGTCCACGGCGATCAATTCGGGCACATCGTACGGATGCAAGTCCGGCAGGCGCGCCTTCAGCTCGTCGAAGCGCTCGCGCGTGGTCTTGATCAGCAGCAGCACTTCCGTTTCCTGCTGCACGGCACCTTGCCAGCGGTAGGTCGAAACGATGCCGGGCAGGGCCTGCACGCAGGCGGCCAGGCGTTCCTCGACCAGCACGCGCGCGATGCGCGCGGCCGTTTCGGAGTCGGGACAACTGCAGAGGGCGACGACGGTGGACATGCGATCGACGGCGGATGCGCGAACGCTCCATGTTCGCACACTCCCGCGAGCCGGCCGGAAGTCGCGGCGCCGCGCCGCCTCGGAAAGTCCTTGCTTCTTAGTCGCGCGGAGGAGGCGCGTGCGGAGCGGGACGTTCCGAATGCGCGGGCGCAGGCAGCGGTTGCATGCGCAGCGCCATCGCGCGTTCGAGTGCGGCGCGCGAGGGCGCATTGAAGATCGGCAGAATCCGATGGTTGCGCATCATCGACTCGATCGACGGCCGGTACGCGCCTCCGGGATAGTAGACGGCGCCCTCGTAGACGCCCAGCGATGACGTCAGATCACGCGTGGGAATCGGCGTATCCGCTGAAATCCATCGTGCCCATGGGATATCGGCGAGATTTGCGGAGTAGCTCGCATTCGGACATCCGCTGTCGGCGAAGCCGGCCAGGGGGTGTACGCCGGGAAATTCGCTGTACTCGTCGCACAAGTTGCCGACGAAGTGCCCGAATTCATGAGCCGGCCCGGCGCCGCCGCCAGCAAAGGACCAGTCCGTATTGAAGCCCGCGGTCCACAAGATGCTGCCCGGGTCGGAGGGAATGGTGTTGCCGCGCGCATAGTCGGCGACGGGCTGGTTGATCAGGAGTACGACGACGTCCAGCTCCGGCAGGGCGGCCAAGGCGCTGTGCATGAAGGCTTCGTCGTCGGCGAAAAGAGTCCGCCTACCGAGCCTGAGCGTCGATCCGTAGCGCGTCCGGCGCGCGAGGACGGCGTCACCGTTTTCCGTCACGATGCTGTAGCCGGCTTGCTCGGACGGTTCGAACAAGGCGTAGGCGTTGAAGGCGTCGCGATGCTCGCTCCAGACGTCCGAGCCCAGCAGGGCGCGCATGAATTCGCGCGCGCTGCGGTGAAAGAGCGCACCGTCGTCGCTGCTGAGTATGCCGTCGCCGTTCAGATCGGTGAATGGCTCGCTGAAGTCGGCCGGGACGGAGCCGTTCGGAAGGGAGTCGGGCGTCGGCGAACCGTAAGCCGTCACATTGTCGCCGGCGCTGACGACACCGTCCTGATCCAGGTCCTGCCAGGCGAAACCGTCCCACTGGCCGTTGCCGTTGACGTCGGTGTACGACTCGCGTGCCTGCGCGTAGCCGTCTCCCAGGAACAGGATGTTGAAGCGTGCCGCGCGGTCGCCGTCGCCGTACAGGCGCAGCAGGCCGCCTTCGTCGATGGATTGAAACGCCAGCTCGTGCAGGACGACCGACGCGGGCGGAGGAGCCGCTCCCACGGTCATGATCGTGCTGGCGGTGGAATCGTAGGCCTGACCGTCGTTGGGTTCGAACTGCGCCGCCCAGCCCCGGCGGTAGGGCGTCTCGAAGCGCCCGAGCGCGTCCGTGGATACCTGGAACGTCTTGTCGTTGATCAGCAACCGGTTGTGCCAGAGCAGCACGCTCGGAATCGGCCGGCCGGATTCGGTGACGACTTGGCCGCGCCAGACCAAGGTCCGTTCCGCTGCGGAAAACGTCTCGACTTGCTCGACACGCGCATTCTTCGCGACGCGCACCGTGTCGTAGCGTCTTCCCTCCCAGCCGAGCGGAGCCGCTTCGACGGCATAGGTGCCAGGACTGAGCTGGATCCGGTAGCGCGCCGTGCAGTTTCCGGCCGGGTCGGCCGGCGTCGCGGTTTCGGCTTCGATCAGGCGTTCGATCCGCGCGCCGTCCGCCGACGTCGCCGTGACGGTGAAGTGCGTCAGCGGCGGCTGCGCCTGCGGGCAGGGCAGCTCGGCGGAGAGGACGAAGTCGCCGCTGGCGTCGTCGGGAACGATGTCGGCAAGCGTGGTATCGCTGGCGATCGACACGGGAGCGGTTCGAAGCGGCGTGCGATAGAACAGCACGTGATCGAAGTTCATCAGGTTGTCGTCGACCTCGAACACGTAGCTGCCCGCCGGCAGCGGCATCTCGAACTGGCCGATCGCCGGCTCCTGTCGTGTCGAGAGCACGAAGCGTCCGGTGTCCGCGTCGTAGGCACGCACGAGGACGAGGTGATCGACGTCGACGCGGCCGGAGACCAGGAACGTCGTTTCGTCGGCGGCCGCTACGGAATCGGCTGCCGCTCCGACGGAGCGCAAGCCTGCGACTTGCGGATCGCGCGGCGCATCAGGATCGCCGGAACGTGGAGGCTTCGATCGCGACGGGGCGAGCCGGCCCGGTGTCGAGCGCATCAGTTTCGCGGTCGCGGCGTAGGCGGACGCCAGTTCGCGCCGGACGCGCGCTCCCTCGCCGTCGGCTTGCGCGATCAACCCGGTGTCGATCGCGCGAGTCCAGATCACATTCCCTTGCGCATCGCGCAGCACCGCTCGCGATCCGGGCGACGGTCGCGGCACGACCACGGAGAAACGCACACCATCCTCGGCTGCGCCGTGGAAAGTGCGCGGCACCGGAATACGCTTCGTCCAGGCCCCCTCGCCGGAGGCTGTTTCGATCGAAAGATTCCAGCCCGGCCCTTCGTGGAACGGCGGGGAAGCGACGTAGTCGGCGACGGATGTGCCGAGCAGTTCGACGGATTCGGCGGCGCGAAAGTCCAGCACCAACCCGTCGGGCGATTTCGCGCCGACGGTACCGGCGGTCAGCGTCGCAAGCAGGAGCGAAAGGCCGATCCTCATTCCCAATCCCCGCCGGTTCGATGGGCGGAGATTCGAGCACGCCGGCCCATTGCGGTCAACGAATTCTTTCGTATTAAACCGATCGAACAGGTGGTGACGCAGAAGGCTCGGTGAGGCAAACGGTGTAGGTGAGTCGAAGGCGAGGCCGGGCTTGCTTCCGCAGCGATCCGGCGCGCGGGCAACGGCTTCTTCGAGGAAAGACCACGCCCCTCCATGCGGAGGGGCGTGGGTGAAGCGGTTACGGCGCGGCTTCGAATCCGTTCTTGAAGATCGAGTCGGTGTCGACCGGCGGGTTGAGCACGCAGGTCGTGGGCGAGACCGATTCGAACAGGGCGCGCGTGGCCCATTCCGGATGGTCGACGAACGGGTTGCGATTGCCCTGGAAGCTCTGGATCACCTCGTTGCGCGCCAGTTCGGACGCATCCGGCGGATCGGCCTGGTGCCAGGCGAGCAAGTCACTCAACAGACCCATGTAGGCGGTCTGCGAGTAGTTGTTCATCTGCACGATGCGGCTGCGGTCGTCGGTCAGTTCGAGTTCCGGCTCGTTCTGGCCGCTGACCGGATCGACGCCGCCTTCGTAGCGGATCGCCATGTAGAAGATCGCGCGCGCCATCTCGCCCTTGCGATGGTTCCAGGCTTCGAACGAACCCTGGTTGCCGTCCGGCGTCTTCACCCAGTTCGAATTGCCGGGATAGATGCCGCTGCCGCCGCCGACGCCGCCGTTCGCCTCGGTGGTGCGTTCGCCGCAATTGGTCGCGCAGTTGGCGAACGGCTTGTTGCCGCGGTCGGAGTTCCACTGCGTGTCGGACAGCCACAGCATGTGCGTGTCGGTGTACGGCGCGTTCGGCTTGCCGAGGTTGCCGGTCGCGCCGGGGAAGCCGAGCGAGTTCGGCCAGGTGTGCTCGCGGTTGTAGGTGAGGCCCGAACCGGTGCCGGCGCGGTCGCTGACCTTGGTGTAGGAGCGGTTGCGGTACACGTCGACGATCTTGCCGGCGTTGTTCGGGTCTTCCTGCGCGAGTTCGAGGATCGTCCAGGTGTTGGTGCCCGAGCCGCTGTACGGATACGCGGTGTGGCCGCGGATCGTCGCGTGCAGCGAGCAGCGCAGCTGGTCGGGGCTGCTGGTGTTGACCTGCGCGTAGTAGCCCTCGACGGTGCCGGTGGCGACGTGGAAGGTCGCCGCGTAGTCGGCGGCCATCGCGATGCCGCCGACGTTGCGCACGCCGTCGGCATCGACGGTGAAGGTGCAGGTCGCGCCGGCGGGCAGCACGGTGTCGGGGGTCAGCGTGCGCGAGTCGCCGCTGCCGGTCTCGGCGAGTGCGATCGGCGTTGCGTCGCAGGCCAGCGCGAACGCATTGGTCGTGGTGACGGCTTCGCTGAAGGTCACGCGCACGTCGCTGGCCAGCGCGACGTTGGTCGCGCCGTTGGCCGGCGTCGTCGAGAGCACCGTCGGCGGCGTGTTGGCCGGATCGGCGGTGGTGAACGTGACGACGTAGTCGGCGGCGAGCGCATCCGGCGTGCCGTCGCGGTCGACGACGCCGCTGGCGAGGGTCGTCCAGGTGCAGCTCTCGTTCGCGGCGAACGCCGGCGAGGGCGTGAGCGCGTAGGCGCCGGGGCCGCCGCTGACCGTGGCGGTGTGGCTGCCGGAGGTCGCGCACTCGATCGTGAACCACGGCGCCGTCACCGTGACCGCTTCGCTGAAGGTCACGCTGAGCACGGCGCCGAGGCCGACGTTGGTCGCGCCGTTGGCGGGCGCGACGGCGACCACGGTCGGCGGCACGTCGACCGGCGGATCGCCGGCGATCGCGAAGATGACGTCGTCGAGCGCGAGACCGTCTTCCGGCCCCGGGATGTCGGTGTCGAGCCAGCGCACCCACACCGTCGCCGACGGGGCGAGGTCGAGACCCGTGATCGAGCCGGAAATCGCCGTGCGGTTCGCGGCGAGGTTGCCATCGAGCTTGCCGGCGGTGCCGCTGGTGACGGGCGAGGAGAAGTCGAGCGCCGGCACGTCGGTCCAGAAGGCCGCGTCGTCGCCGAGCGAGGTCGCATCGAGGCTGTACTGCACGTGCAGCGTGTCGGCGCGGCCGGCGGCGCCGAGGCGCCACTGCTCGCCGGTGTAGCTGACCGCGATCTCGCTGACCGCCGCGCCGGATTCGTTGCGCAGGCGCGCGCCGACCATCGGCGACAACGAGCCGGAGCGCAGCAGGCCGAGCGCGCGTTCGCTGCTGCCGCCGGCGCCGTAGCTGTAGGTGTTGCCGGAATTGGAGCTGCCGTCGTCGGCGGCATAGCTGGTGTTGGCGTTGTTGCCGGTCTCGAGGAAGTACCAGCCGTCCGGCAGCGTCGAACCGGTGCCGCTGGAGGCGAGCGAGTCGAACGTCTGCGTGGCCGGCGTGCCGGTCAGGGCGACGTACTGGGCGGACGCGGGCACGGCGCCCGCGAGGAAAAGCAAAGACAAGGACGCCCGCAGGGCGTCGCGGTGTAAGGACATGCGGATTTTCCCCAGGAACAGGCGTCCGAGCGTAGACGCGGATCGAAGTCTAGCCCGTGGCCCGTGACGAGCGCATGTCGCGGCGGGACGCCGCCATCGTCCGGTGCGCGAAAACGGACCTCTTGAAACCCCCGGCGCCGGCTGCATCTGTCGTTCCGGGTCGGCGGAGCCTTTCTTCGGGAATCGTTCGCCGCTAAACTTGGCACTCACAAGATTCAAGTGCTAACAATCTTTCCAAACCCCTTTCACATCAACCTGTTGACGGAGACTCTCCAATGAAGCTTCGCCCGTTGCACGACCGCGTCATCATCAAGCGTCTGGAAGCCGAAACGAAGTCGGCTGGCGGCATCGTGATCCCCGACGCCGCTGCCGAAAAGCCGATCAAGGGCGAAGTCGTCGCCGCCGGTACCGGCAAGATCCAGGAAGACGGCAAGGTCCGCCCGATGGCGGTCAAGGTCGGCGACATCGTGCTGTTCGGCAAGTACAGCGGCACCGAGGTCAAGGTCGACGGCCAGGAGCTCCTGGTCATGCGCGAAGAAGACCTGATCGCCGTCGTCGAGAAGTGAGAGGGCCGGGATTGGTGATCGGGGATTGGTGATTCGTAAGAGCGAGTCTGCTCCGAGTCCGATCCCGTCACCTCAAGTCCCGCTCCCGCTTTTTCCGAATCCCCCATCACGAATCACGAATCCCGGAGCTCCACCATGGCAGCCAAAGAAATCCGTTTCTCCGAAGACGCCCGCGCGCGCATCCTGCGCGGCGTGAACACCCTCGCCAACGCGGTCAAGGCCACCCTCGGCCCGAAGGGCCGCAACGTCGTGCTCGAGAAGAGCTTCGGCGCGCCGACGATCACCAAGGACGGCGTGTCCGTCGCCAAGGAGATCGAACTGGCCGACAAGTTCGAGAACATGGGCGCGCAGATGGTCAAGGAAGTCGCTTCCAAGACCTCCGACGTCGCCGGTGACGGCACCACCACCGCCACCGTTCTCGCCCAGGCGCTGATCCGCGAAGGCCTCAAGGCCGTCGCCGCCGGCATGAACCCGATGGACCTCAAGCGCGGCATCGACAAAGCCGTGATCGCCGCGGTCGAGGAGCTGAAGAAGCTGTCCAAGCCGTCGGCGGACTCCAAGTCGATCGCCCAGGTCGGCGCGATCTCGGCCAACGGCGACGACGCGATCGGCAAGCTGATCGCCGAGGCGATGGACAAGGTCGGCAAGGAAGGCGTGATCACGGTCGAGGAAGGTTCGGGTCTCGAGAACCAGCTCGACACGGTCGAGGGCATGCAGTTCGACCGCGGCTACCTGTCGCCGTACTTCATCAACAACCAGCAGAGCCAGCAGGTCGAGCTCGACGACCCGTACGTGCTGCTGTACGACAAGAAGATCTCCAACGTGCGCGAGCTGCTGCCCGTGCTCGAAGGCGTCGCCAAGGCCGGCAAGCCGCTCCTGATCGTCGCCGAGGAAGTCGAAGGCGAGGCGCTGGCGACCCTGGTCGTCAACACCATCCGCGGCATCGTCAAGGTCGCGGCCGTGAAGGCGCCGGGCTTCGGTGACCGCCGCAAGGCGATGCTGGAAGACATGGCGATCCTGACCGGCGGCCAGGTCATCTCCGAGGAAGTCGGCCTGCAGCTCGAGAAGGCCACGCTGAAGGACCTCGGCCGCGCGAAGAAGGTGCTGATCTCCAAGGAGAACACCACCATCATCGACGGCGCCGGCGAAGCGGCGGCGATCCAGTCGCGCATCAAGCAGATCAAGGCGCAGATCGAGGAGACCTCCTCCGACTACGACCGCGAGAAGCTGCAGGAGCGCGTGGCCAAGCTGGCCGGCGGCGTGGCGGTGATCAAGGTCGGCGCCGCGACGGAAGTGGAAATGAAGGAAAAGAAGGCGCGCGTCGAAGACGCCCTGCACGCCACGCGTGCGGCGGTCGAGGAAGGCGTGGTGCCGGGCGGTGGCGTCGCGCTGATCCGCGCGCTGGCCGGCCTGTCCAAGCTCAAGGGCGACAACGAAGACCAGAACCACGGCATCCAGATCGCCAAGCGCTCGATGGAAGCGCCGCTGCGCGAGATCGTCACCAATGCCGGTGAAGAGGCTTCGGTCATCCTGAACAAGGTCGCCGAGGGCAAGGGCAACTTCGGCTACAACGCGGCCAGCGGCGAGTACGGCGACATGGTCGAGCTCGGCATCCTCGACCCGACCAAGGTCACGCGCACCGCGCTGCAGAACGCCGCGTCGATCGCCGGCCTGGTCATCACGACCGAGGCGATGGTCGCCGAAGCGCCGAAGAAGGAAGAAGCCCACAACCACGGCCCGGCCGGTGGCGGCATGGGTGGCATGGGCGGCATGGATTTCTAAGAAGTCCGACGCGCCGCAGCGTTCCCTCGCCGGTGTGGCGAGGGAACACCAGCGCCGATGTTTCACACGAAAAGCCCCGCAGCGATGCGGGGCTTTTTGTTTGCCGCTGCGTTGATCTGAGACGGTTTTGATGCGATCCGAACACGATTCGAATGCACTCCGGCCGGTCGGAACGCAAGGTCGTGGCTCCCGTTCCCGGAGTCCGTCGATGCACCGATCCCTGTTTCTCGCTGCCTGTCTCGCCGTTTCGTTCTGCCTGCCTGCGCGCGCCGCCGACGGCGCGCCCGATCCTTCTTTCGGCGACGGCGGCCGCGCCTTCGTCACGCCGGACGACGTCGAGGCACGCACGCTGTACCCGTACGCGAGCGCCGTGCTGCCGGACGGCAAGCTGCTGTTCGGCGGCTTTCGCGGCCAGTTCAACCCGAAGCTGCCGTGGGAGCTCAAGCTGCGCGCGATGCTCGCGCGCATGAACGCCGACGGTAGCGTCGACACTAGCTTCGGCAACACCTCGATCCCCGGCGTGGTCGTGCTGCCGGATCTGGTGCCGAACACGCGCATCCAGTCGATCCAGTCGATGTATCGCCTGGAGGACGGCTCGATCCTCGCCGCCGGCACCGCGGTCGCCGAAGCGCCGGCGACCGGCTTCGTGCTCAAGCTGCACGCCGACGGCAGCTTCGACACCGGCTTCGGCACACAGGGCAAGACCGTGTTGCCGTACACCGAATTCGACGCGCTGGCGGTCGACAGCCAGGGCCGCATCGTCGTCGCCGGCACCAACGTCGAGGACTTCGGCCGCACGATCGCGACGGTCGTGCGCCTGCTGCCCGACGGTTCGTTCGACGCCGGCTTCGGCGACGCCGGCGTGCGCGCGATCGACTGGGACGACGCCACCCACGCGGGCAGCCTCGACGACGTCGCGCTGACCGCCGACGACCGCATCGTCGTCGGCGGCCGCTACAGCACCGGCGGCCCGAACAGCGACTTCGCGATCGCGCGCCTCGCCGCCGACGGCCGTTTCGATACCAGCTTCGCCGAGCGCGGCTGGCGCAGCTTCAACGACACCGGCGCGGCCTCGCCGCGCAACGGCGTCGAACGCCTCGCTCTCGCCGCCGACGGCAGCATCGTCTTCGCCGGCCAGTACACCAACGCGGCCGGCCGCGCCGCGCTCGTGCTCGGCCGCCTCGCCGCCGACGGCGCCACCGATGCGGGCTTCGGCGACACCGCCTCGCCGGGCTATCTGAAGCCGGCGATCCTGTCCGACGCGTTCGGCGTCGACGCGACCGACCTGCTGATCCAGCCCGACGGCAAGCCGGTGGTGGCGGTGACCTATTTCGCCGAGCAGACCAAGAAGCAGTTCTTCGTGCTGCGCGCCGGCGCCGACGGCCGCCTCGACACCGGATTCGCCGACGGCGGACTGCTGATCGCCGACCTTGCCCCCGACGGCGCCGGCAGCGAAACCGGTTGCCTCGTTCAGCAGCCCGACGGCCGCCTGGTCGTCGCCGGCCGCGCCGAGCGCAGCGATCCGCTCGGCGATCTCGCCGTGCTGCGCCTGCTCGGCGACGCGCCGACCGATCGCGTCTTCGCCGACGGATTCGACTGAGCGGAGGCGAGGTCCGCGCCGGCGATCGGCATGCGTAGACGCCGGCGGCTGCGAGGCCGCCGGCCCGAGCCGGCGCGGGGCGGACCGCTTCGCGCCGAATGTCGCGAAGCGGCGCGAAATGACGTTCTCTTTCCATGAACCGCTGCGGCGGACGGGGGAGGGGACGATGGCGCGGACTGCGTTGGCCGAGCTGTTGCGTCGCTCGGCAGGGTTGGCCGAGCGCGCACGTGTTTCCGGCGAGCCACTGGCCGAAGCGATCGAGCGCGAGCGCGCGCAGCGCATCGACCGCGCGCGGCGGCGTTTCCTGCGCCAGGGTGCCGGCGTCGCGGCCGGCCTGCTGCTCGCGGCGTGCGCGCCGCCGTTGCGGCGCAGCGCCGATGAGGACGTGGTCGTCGTCGGCGCCGGCATTGCCGGCCTGACCTGCGCGCACCGGTTGCGTCGCGCCGGCGTCGGCGTGCGGCTGTACGAGGCGCAGGAGCGCGTCGGCGGCCGCATCTGGAGCCTGCGCGGGCATTTCGCCGACGGCCAGGTCTGCGAACTCGGCGGCGAATTGATCGACAGCGGCCACACCCGCATGCGCGCGCTCGCCGCCGAACTCTGCCTCGCGCTCGACGACCTCGCCGACGATCCGACCGCGGCCGACGGCGAGGTCTGGTTCTGCGGCGGACGCCGCTACGACGAAGCGGCGATCCTGCACGAGTTCGCGCCACTCGCGGCAGCGATCCGCCGCGACGTCGAGCGCCTGGGCGGAGGCGAGATCACCGCCGCCGCGCCGCGCGGCGCCGAGGCGCTCGACCGGCAGTCGATGGCGCAATGGCTCGATCGAAACGGCGCTTCCGGCTGGCTGCGCACCTTGATCGAAGTCGCGTTCACGACCGAAATGGGCCTGGAGTGCGAGGAGCAGTCCGCGCTGAACTTCCTCACCTTCATCGATCCGGGAACCGACCGCTTTCGCGTGTTCGGCGACAGCGACGAGCGCTTCCACGTGCACGGCGGCAACGACCAGATCGTGCAGCGGCTCGGCGCGAAGCTCGACGATGCGATCACCTGCGGCGCCGTGCTGGAAGCGCTGCGGCAATCGGCCGACGGCGTCTACACGCTGAGCTTCGCGCGCGGCGCCGGCGCGTTCGAGGTGCGCGCGCGTCGCGTCGTGCTGGCGCTGCCGTTCACCACGCTGCGCCGCGTGCGGCTCGATGCGCCACTGCCGCCGGCGCAGCGGCGGGCGATCGCCGAGCTCGGCTACGGCACCAATGCGAAGCTGATGATCGGCTTCGGCGAACGCGTCTGGCACACCCGTCACGCACGCAGCGGTAGCACCTACAGCGACCTGCCGCTGCAGACGACCTGGGAGACCAGCCGCAGGCAGCCCGGCAGCGCCGGCCTGCTGACCAATTTCACCGGCGGCCGTCACGGCGTGGAGATCGGCCGCGGCACGCCGCGGCAGCAGGCCGATCTCGCCGCGAGCCAGCTCGAGGCGATCTTTCCCGGCATCGCCGCCGCGCGTGCCGACGCGCGCGAGGCGCGCTTCCACTGGCCTAGTTTTCCGTGGGCGCAGGGCAGCTACGCCTGCTTCCGGCCGGGCCAGTGGACGAGCCTGCGCGGCGCGCTCGGCGAGCGCGTCGGCGACCTGCATTTCGCCGGCGAGCACTGCGCGCTGGAGAATCAGGGCTTCATGGAAGGCGGTGTCGAGAGCGGCGAGGCGGCGGCGCAGGCGCTTCTCGGCCGGCGCGCCGCGGCGGCCTAGTCGCCGAGCGTTTCCGGCGCGCGCCGTTCCGGCCCCGGCCGCTTGGCGAGCTTGCGCTGCAGGGAGCGTCGATGCATGCCGAGCAGGCGCGCGGCGGCGGCGATGTTGCCGTCGGTTTCCTTCAGCGCCTGCTGGATGTGCTCCCACTCCAGTCGCGCCAGCGGCGTCATCGTCGCTTCCGCCTGCGCCTGCACCGTCTCGCCGCGCAGCGTGCGCAGCAGCGCCTCGGCGGTGACCGGCTTGGCCAGGTAGTCGTCGGCGCCGCGCTTGATCGCGTCGACCGCGGTGGCGACGCTGGCGTAGCCGGTCATCAGCACGATGCGCGTCCGCTCGCCGAGTTCGCGCAGCGGTTCGATCAGGGCGAGGCCTGATTCGTGGCCGAGCTTCAGATCGAGCAGCACGAAATCCGGAATCCGTTCGCGCGCCTGCGCCAGCGCCGAGGCGGCGTCGTGCGCGATGCGCAGCGCCACGCCGCGGCGCGCGAGCGAACGCTGCAGGGTCTGCGCGTACAGCACGTCGTCGTCGACCAGGAGCCCGTTCACGCGACGGTCTCCATCTGCAGCGGCAGGCGGAACGACACGCGCGTGCCGCGCCCCGGCGCCGCCTGCAGCGACAGCTCGCCGCCGAGGCGTTCGACCGTCGCATGCGACAGCGCCAGGCCGACGCCGAGTCCGTCCGGCTTGGTGCTGCGGAACAGCGCGCCGGGCGCGGCCTGTTCGGAAATGCCGTCGCCGTAGTCGCGCACCGAGCCGTGCAGCGCGACGCCGTCGCTGGCCAGATGCAGCGCGATGCGCCGTTCGCCGGCGGCCTCGCTCGCGTCGGCGGCGTTGTTCAGCAGCGCGATCAGCAGGTGCCCGACGCCGGGCGCGAGGCGCGCGGCCGGCGCATCGGCGAGGTCGCCTTCGCGTTCGAGTTCGATCGCCGGCCGCAGCAGCCGCCAGCGCTCGATCAGCGCCTCGATCGCGGCGGCGAGCGGACGTTCGTCGGCGCCCGCGCGATCGGCCGGCGCGGCCAGCTCGCGCACGCGATCGCGGCAGGCGTCGACGAGCGCGGCCATCGTTTCGAGTTCGCCGCGATCGGCGCCGGTCGGTGTCTGGTCGAGGCGGTCTTCGAGCATCAGCGTCAGCGTCGCCAGCGGCGTGTTGAGTTCGTGCGCGACCGCCGCCGCATGCGTCGCCAGGGCGAGGATGCCTTCGTTGCGCGCGAACTGCTCGCGCAGCCGCGCCAGTTCGCGTTCGCGCTCGCGCAGCGCCTGCGCCAGCCGCGTCAGGAAGAACACCACCACCAGCGCCGACACCGCGAACATCACCGCCATGCCGGCCAGATGCAGGTTGAACGGATCGGCGAAGGCACCGTGCACGTGCGGCAGCGGCACGCCGAACAGCGCCGAGGCGGCGTAGCCGAGGCCGCACAGCACCGCCGTCAGCAGCACCCAGGGCATCGGCAGCGCGACGGCGAGCAGCGCGATCGGCAGCAGGAACAGCGGCGCGAACGGATTCATCGCGCCGCCGCTCCAGGCGATCACCCAGGCCAGCACGGCGATGTCGACGGCGACTTGCGCGACGATTTCGCCGGCGCCCACCTCGGCGCTGCGCCGCGCGCGCCAGCCGGCCCACAGATTGAACGCGGCCAGCGCGGCGACACCGCCCCACAGCGGCGCCGCGCGCAGCGGAATGCCGAGCAGATGCACGGCCAGAACGATCGCGACGGCCTGCCCGCCGACCGCGAGCCAGCGCAGCATGACCAGGTTGCGCAGCAGGCTCGGCGACGGGTCGTTCATGCGGGGGTGAATCCTACCTGCGGCCGGGCGGCCTGCTCGTGTTCGATGGGGGCGTCGCGGAAATCGCTTGAGATATCCGCCTGTAGACTGATACAAATGCGCTGAATTGATCAGTCTACAGGCGTAGTTTCGGGTCGGAATTTGCTAGATTGCCGCCCGTTCGCTCGCCGCGGCGCGATCCATTCCTGCCTGTCGGGGTGCAAGCGGACTTCTTTTCGGAAAGCGCAGTACTGGGGCCATCGTCTGGGGTGGATCCAATCCGGGAGTGTCCAAATGAAGCTTGGTAAGCAGGCATCGCGGCTCGCGGCCGCGATGGGGTTGTCCGTCGTCGCCGGTCTCGCCGCCCCTCAACCCGTTCTCGCCGCCGACACCGACGCGCAGGAATCGGCACAGGCGCTTCGCGCCGAAGAAGGGCCGCTCGCCGGCCGTCTGGCCTACATGGACTCGCGTCGGCGCGGGCCCACCGCGGACTTCAACGCCGCCGCCGCGCGCGCGACCGCAATGCAGCAGCGCCTCGCTGCGATGAATCGCGGCCATGGCTTGCCGGCGGCCTACGAGCACGCCGAGGCGTGGGAACCGATCGGTCCGGCGCCGCTGGTCGGCGGTCAGACACCGACCAGTCCGTGGATCGCGAGCCCGGTGTCCGGCCGCGTCAGTTCGATCGCGATCGACGCCACCGACAACGTGGTCTTCGTCGGCGGCGCGCAAGGCGGCATCTGGCGCAGCGACAATCTCGGCGCGACCTGGCGCCCGCTCACCGACGAGCTGGCGTCGCTCGCGATCGGCGCCATCGCGATCGCGCCGGGCACCCATCCGCGCAACCAGGCCACGTTGTACGTCGGCACCGGCGAAGGCAACTACAGCGCCGATTCGTACGCCGGCGTCGGCGTCTACAAGTCCACCGATTCCGGCCGTACCTGGTCCGGCCCATACGGCTCGGCGCTGTTCACCAACCGCAGCGTGAATTCGATCGTCGTCGACCGCAGCAATCCGAACAACGTGCTCGCCGTGACCGGCAGCGGCGTGTTCGGCAGCGGCGCGGTCACCGGCCCGACCTTGCCGCCGCGCGGCATTTTCCGCTCCACCGACGGCGGCGTGACCTGGACTAAGATGACCACCCAGGCGACCAACGACGCGATGTCGCGCCTGATCCAGGACCCGGCCGTCTCGACGCGCTTCTGGGCCGCCGGCTACGCGGTCAGCGCCACGACCGGCGGCGTGCAGCGCTCCGACGACGGCGGCGTGACCTGGACCCAGGTCGCCGGCACCGGCGGACTGCCGCCGCTCGATGCGAACGCGAGCTGGGGCCGTGCGTGGATCGCCGGCGCGACCGACCCCGACAGCAACGACGCCGTGCTCTACATCGGCAACTCGCAAGCGAATTCGGGCATCGGCGGCGGCAAGATCTTCAAATCCGCCGACGGCGGCACGACCTGGACCGAGCTGACCGCGGCGCGCGGCTATTGCCAAGGCCAATGCTTCTACGACCTGGCGCTCGCGGTCGAGCCGACCGATCCGAACGTGCTCTACACCGGCGGCGCGGGCAACGCCGGCACCAGCGACGGCACCAACGACGGCGTCGAGAACGTGCCGAGCATGTTCATGCGCTCCGACGACGGCGGCACCACCTTCGTCAGCAAGATCCGCAGCGCCGACCGCACCACCGCGCTGCACGCCGACGTGCACGCGATCGAGAACTGGCCCGGCCATCCGAACGAGATCTGGGTCGGCAACGACGGCGGCATCTGGCGCTCGACCGACGGCGGCGACAACTGGGTCAATCTCAACACCACGCTGCAGATCACCCAGTTCCAGGGCTGCGACCTGCACCCGACCGACCCGAACGGCGCCTACGGCGGCACCCAGGACAACGGCACCAACGGCTGGGCCGGCAGCGTCGGCTGGCCGCACCTCGATTTCGGCGACGGCGGCTACGCCAAGATCGACCAGGGCAATCCGCAGAACCTGGTGCACACCTACTTCAACCAGAGCAATTACCTGATCGGCGTCGGTTTCACGACGAGCGGCTTCGCGACGACGCAGGGCAACTACTTCGCCTCGACGGCGGATTCGAATCCATCCGTCGGCAACGGTATCGATTTCGGCGACCGCGTGCTGTTCTACGCGCCGATCCATCTCGACCGCGGCCATTCCGACACGCTGTACTTCGGCACCAACCGCCTGTGGAAGGCGCCGGCGTTCTTCGCGCAGACGGTGGACCAGAACGGCAACGGCCAGCCCGGCATCTTCTCTGCGCTGGGCGCCGGCACCGGCGGCCAGGATCTCACCGGAGGTACGATCGGCGCGGGCGACGGCGGTGCGATCAGTGCGATCGAAACGGTGGCCAATCCGGCGCCGGGCCTCGACGCGCAGGTCGTCTTCACCGGTTCGAGCGACGGTCACGTGTTCCGCTCGACCGACGGCGGCGCCAGCTTCGTCGAAGTCGACGCGCTGCCGGCGGTGATCGGACTGTTCGTCTCCGACATCAAGGTCGATCCGCGCAACCCGCAGATCGTGTTCCAGTCGCGCGCCGGCTTCAGCGGCGCGATGCCGGCGCACAACATCCGCAAGTCGGTCGACGGCGGCAGCACCTGGACGGACGCCTCGATCGGCCTGCCCGACGTGCCGGTCAGCGCGATCGCGTTCGATCCGGTCGCGCCGAACACGCTCTGGGCCGGCACCGACATCGGTGTGTATCTCTCCGTCGACGGCGGCGCCACCTGGAATCCGTACACCAACGGCCTGCCGAACGTCGCGGTGTTCGATCTCGTCGCCAATCACGCGACCGGCACTCTGCTCGCCTGCACGCACGGGCGCGGCGCGTTCCGCCTGAAGCTCGACGCGATCTTCATCGACGGCTTCGACGGCGACTGAGGACCGCAGCGAACGGACCGCGCCGTACCTTATCGGCGCGGTCCGCTCGAAGCGGCATCGACAGGTCCGGACCCCGCGTCGTCGTCACGCGGTGCGCAAGCCGAGGAAGTGCGTCAGCCGCACCGAGCGCCGCAGCGCCCAGCGTTCGAGCGCGATCACCACCAGCAACGAAGCGCCGAACAGCGGCAGCAGTATGGCGAACACGACGACGAGGCCGAGGAACGGCCACGACAGCCGCCGCGCCGCGTGTGCCGGCGGCGCGCCGAGCACGCCGGCGCGGCGGCGCTTCCACCACATCGCGATCGCGCTCACGCTGACGGCGATCAGGCCGAATGCGGTGAACACGCCGAGCGCCTGGTTCGGCCAGCCGAACAATTGGCCCTCGTGCGCGGCGACGCCGACGCCGACGACGCGGTCGAGCAGGGCGCGTTGACCGAAGTCGGTGCGCTGCACGATCGCGCCGCGCGCGCCGTCGAGCGCCAGGTTCGCGCGCAGCGGCCGGTTCTGCGCGTCGGAGCGTGCGCTCCAGTTCGCGTTCGCCCGCGACGGCGGTGCGATCAGCACCGGCGCGGCGAGGCGCTGCGCCTCGACCAGCGGCACCAGCCGATCGAGCGCGGCGTAGTCGTGCGGCAGCGATGCGTCCGTATGCGCGCCATGCCCGGCGTGCTCGCCGCCCGTCGATGCGTTCGCCGCGCGCCGCTCGGCCAGTTCGCCGGAACGGCCCGTGCTCCAGTCCTGCCGCACCACCGTCGCACTGCCGAGGCTGCGCACTTCCTTCAGCAGGCCGCCCCAGGACTTCGCCCACGGCAGGCCCGAGAACAGCAGGAACAAGGCGAACAGCGACACCCACACGCCGGTCACCGCGTGCAGGTCGCGCCAGAAGCGCCGCCCACCCGCGCGCAGGCGCGGATACAGCACGCCGGCCGCGCCCGCGCCGTCGCGCGGCCACCACAGCCACAGTCCGCTGAGCAGCATCACGATCGCCCACGACGCGGCCAGCTCGACGATCATCGAGCCGCGGTCGCCGAGCATCAGCTCGCCGTGCAGGCGGAAGATCAGACGCATCGGGCGCTGGTCCTCGTCGACGGTCTTCAGGACCGCCAGCGTCTGCGGATGCACGTAGACGCGCACCAGCCGCTCGCCGCTGCCGACCAGCACGCGCACCGCGGCGTCCGGCGACGGCGGCAGCTCGTACGCATTCAGCGCCGAACCCGGCACCGCGGCCAGTGCCGCGGCGACGATCGCCTGCGGCGCAGCGCGCGCGCCATCGACGGCGAGATGGTCGTAGGGGCGGTCGAGCCAGGCTTCGATCTGCGGCTTGAACAGGTAGATCGAACCGGTCGCGGCCAGCCACAGCACGAACGGAATGCAGAACAGGCCGGCGTAGAAATGCCAGCGCCAGACCGTGCGGTAGTCCAGTCCGCGCGCGGGTCGTGCGTCGACGCCGATCGCGCTCATCGGTACGACACCTTGCCTTCGGCGTAGAACGTGCGGCCCGGATACGGGTGATAGACGAAGATGCGCCGGTCGGTGGCGTTGTCGATGCCGAAGCCGAGTTCGGCCTGCGCGCCGAGGCGCACTTTCAGCTTGGCGTCGACGAGGAAGTAGGCGCTGGTGCCGCCGAACGTGTCCGGATGCACGTCGGAATTGTCGAGCGTGTTGTACTGCCGGCCGGAGTAGCGCGCGGCCAGGGTCAGCGCGACCGCGTCGCCGAAGCGGTACGTGCCGACCGCGTCCGCGCGCCATTCGGGAATGCGGTAGAAGCGCTTGCCGACGCTGGCCGGGTTCTTCGCGTTGGCGAGCGTGCGCGCGTCGTTGTGCGCGGCGCTGAGGCCGAGGTCGAAGCCGGCGAGGAGATCCCGCGCGTCCCAGGCGATTTCCTGCCCGCGCGTGCGCACGCGGTCGACGTTCTGGATGTTGGTCACGGTCGGGAACACGGTCGTGTTGGTCTGGCTGAACAGCGCGTCGCGCACGTCGTCCTCGTACAGCGAGAAGCGCAGCGTGCCCGTTTCCAGCGCGCGCTCGACGGTGAGGTCCTTGGAGAAGGAGCGTTCCGGTTCCAGGTTCGGGTCGTTGTTGACCAGCGCGCCGCCGGTGATGCGGCCCTGGAACAGTTCGCCGACGGTCGGCAGCCGCACCGCGCGGCCGAGCGAGAGGCGCACGTTCCAGCCGGCGTCGAGTTCGCGTTCGAGCGCCAGCTTCGGCGACCAGTACGTGTCCGAGCGGCCGGCATAGTCGAGTCGCGTCGCGTCCTGCGCGCGCAGGCCGTCGAACGCGCGCCAGCGCTCGACGCGCACGCCCGCGACGAGCTTCCACCGCGGCGCGAAACGCCAGGCGTCCTGCGCGAACAGCGCCTGGGTCTGCGTCTTGCCGGCGAATGCGTTGTCGAACGCGGTCAGGCTGCGCGCGCGCCAGTCGGTCGCATCGAAGGTGCGGCTGTCCTGCACGTAGCGGTCGTAGTGATAGCCGAACGCGAGCGCATGCGCGTCACCGTCGCGTACGCGGTCGACGCGCAGATCGAACGTGCGCCAGCCGCTGCCGTCGCCGTAGGTGACCTGGCCCGCGCCTTCGCCGGCGCCGGCCGAGGTCGCCGACACGTCGCGCGCGACGTCGAACAGCGAGGCGGTCGCCTGGTAGCGCCAGCCGCCGTCGTTCCGCGACGAGAACGAGAGGCCGTACAGGCGCCTCTCGCCGTCGCCGTCGCCGGGCGCGAACGCATTCGCCGGCAGCACGTAGTGCCGGCCGTCGACGGCGACGGCGCCGCTGCTGACGACGCGCCCGTCGGCGTCGCGCAGGTCGCTGCCGGTGCGGTTGCTCGAATCCTGGCGCCAGTCGACCACGCTCAGCGACAGCCGCGTCGCCGGTGCGAAGTCGTAGGCGAGCTTGAGCTTGAGCTGGGTGTTGTCGATGCGCGTCTCGCCTTCGCCGTTGACGCCGAAGGCGTAGCCGCGGCGGCCGAACTGGTCGACGTACGGCGAGGCGCCGCGCACTGCGACGTCGCCGTCGCCGGCCGGCGTGCTCGACGCCGTCGCGGTGTAGAAGCTCAGCGGCTGCCCGGCATTCTTCAGGTGATCGACGCTGAGCAGGTACGACCAGGCGCCGCTGCGGCTGCCGACGTAGGCGCTCTCGTGCGAGCCGTCGTAGTCGCCGCGCGTACGGAACAGGTCGAACGTCTGGCGCAGCCACTGCGCGCTCGCGTCGGCCTCGAACTGCGTCGGCATGCGCGTGGTGATCAAGACGCTGGCGCCGAGCGAGTTGCCCGGCAGCGCCGCCGAGTACGGGCCGTACAGCACGTCGACGCGGCCGATCTCCGCCGGCGCGACCGCCGACCAGCGCGGCGCGAAGCCGAAGTCCGAGCCGAGCAGGTTGCTGAGCAGCAGGCCGTCGGCATAGACCAGGGTGCGTGCGGACTGGCGCGAGCTGGTGCTGCGTACCGACACGATCGCGTTGTTGTCGCCGACGAAGCGTCGGCGCACGGCGAGGTTCGGCGCGTACTTCAGCGCATCCTCGCTGCTGGCCACGTTGAACGCGTCGAGCGCGTCGGCGTCGATGCCGAACGCCGGGCCCGGCGTGTCCGGCGCGAGGCCGGCGGCGTCGCCTTTCGAGGCGGTGACGACGACGCGTTCGAGGTCGACCTGCGGCAATTCCTCGGCCGGCGCCGCCAGGGGCAGGACCGCGAAGGCGGCGGCGAGTGGATGGAGACGCGGCATCGGCGACCTGGTTGGAGACGGGGAGGCCGTGCGCGATGGCGCCCGGCGCGAGCCGCGCAGTCTCGGCCGGCCGCCGCCTTCGCGACAGTGACCGACTGACGCACGGGCCCGTTGCTGGGTACCCGTCGACACGCGTCGCGGTTGCTATTGCTGCGAACGGCCGTAGCCGCGGCCGTGAGGCGCGCTCGGCGCCCGGCGTCGTGCGGGCAGGAATCCAACGGATCGGCGCGAAGAGCGACCTTGCAGGAGGCCGGCCGCATCCGGGGTGATGCGCGGACGTCAGCCGATGTCGTCGGCGTCGATCGAATCCAGCGCCTCGGCGACCACCGGCTCCAGCTCGCCGCGCAGGTGCAGCCGCGCCAGCGCGTCCAGGCCGGCCGAGGCGTCGGCGTTGTCGGGATCGAAATCCTCGTCGTCGAGCAGGGCCGCGAGCACGCCGAAGTAGGCGTCGTCGGCGACGCCGGCGGCGTCGAGCAGCAGAGCCGGCAGCGACCAGCTGCGCGCGTCCAGATGGCGCATGTGCTCGGTCGCGCTGTCGAGCAGCAGCCACGGCACCGGTTGCCGCGTCGCCTCGCGGCCGTCGTCGAAACCGAGCTGGGCGTAGACCGGCGCCAGATCGGGCAGGTGGTCGCCGTAGAACAGCAGCAGGGTGCGGCGCTGGCGCTGCAGCAGCGCGTCGGCGAGACGGCCGAGTTCGCGGTCGGCGTCGTCGAGCAGGTAGAGGTAGTTCGCGAACCATTCGCGTGCGCCGGCGTCGAGCCCTTCCGGCATCGGCAGCGCGGCGAGGCGCTGCGCGTCGAGGTCGGGACGCCAGTCGTGCGGGCCGTGGTTCTCCATGCTGATCGCGAAGACGAATTGCGGCGGGCCGTCGTCGGCGAGTTCGGCCAGCACGCGATCGGTCAGCGCCGCATCGGCGGTGAACAGGCCGACGATCGCGGCATCGGCGAATGCGGCGCCGTCGACGAAGCGCTCGAAGCCGAGCGCCTCGTAGGCCTGCGTGCGATTCCAGAACGCGGCCGCGTTCGGATGGATCGCCAGCGTGCGATAGCCCTGCGCGGCGAGCGTATGCGCGATACCCGGGTAGGTTTCGCCGTCGAGTTCCAGCCACGGGTACTGCACGCCGCCGAGGCTGCGCAGCGGCGCTCCCGTCAGCACCTCGAACTCGGTGCGGATGGTGCCGCCGGCGTAGGTCGGCACGACCATGTCGCCGTAGGTCGCGCGCTGTGCGAGCCGCCGGTACTCGTGCAGATAGCGCCCGCTGAGCACGCCGCGCAGGCGCGCCGGATCGAACAGCGATTCGCTCTGCACGACGACGATGTCGGGCCGCTCGAAGGTCGACGCGGCGAGTGCGCTGCGCAGCGTCGGCGCGTGCCGGCGCAGCAGCGCCACCGCGGCCTCGCGGTCGGCGGCGGGCACGCCGTTGCCGGTGATTTCCCAGTGGTAGACGAGCAGGCTGCCGATCAGGCCGGTGCGCACGACGCTCTCGGTCAGCGCCCACGGCTGGAAGGCGAGCTCGGTCGACTGGTACAGGCGCCGCCACGGCGTCGAACCGGCCAGCAGGCCCAGACCGCTGAGCAGGGCCAGCGCGCCGAGCAGCGGCGCACGCCAGCCGGACAGCGATTGCAGACGGCGTTCGCGGCAGAGCGCGAAGCTCAGCGCGAGCGCGCCGGCGAGCACGAGGAGATGGATCGCATCGAAGTGCAGGTACTGCGAGAACAGCCGCAGCGCCGGTCCCGGCTCGGTCAGGAAACGCAGGTCGCCCGGCAGCAGCGGCGCCTGCAGGCGGCCGAGCTTGGCGCTGTTCGCCGCGTACAGCGCGCCGATCGCGAGCAGCACGAGCCAGCAGGGCAGCAGCACGCGCCGCGTCATCGCGATCAGCAGACCGAACAGCGTCAGCGCCGGCAGCGCGTTCAGCACCAGGCGCTGCACGATGTCGTGCTGCGGCAGCGAATACAGGTCGATGCCCGGGTCGAGCTGGCCGACGGCGAACAGGATCGCCAGCGCGCAGGCGAACGCGCGCGCGGTTTCGCGCACGTAGAGGCGCCGCGGCGGCGCAGGAATGTCGGCGACGATTTCCATGACGAATCGATGACAATGCCATGACCGGCACGGCTTTGCATGAATCCGCAGTCATGTTGGCGCGGCGCCGGCGCCGGCGCATCGGCGGTCGCGGCGCGACGCGCTACGGGTCGGGCAGCGCCGTGATGCCGCTGCGGAACACGCCGTCGTTCGCCAGCGCCTGCTGCTCGGGCATGAGCTCGTAGGAGATCATCACCGGCCCGCACGCCGCTGCCGTCGGGTCGTACCAGGTGCTGATCGCGAGGTAGTACTCGCCCGAGTCGACGTCGCCGAGGGCCATCGATTCGCTGCCGCCCTGCGGCGCGTCGTCCACGACGGCGCCGCACCACGCCGCGCTGCCGCATCGCGTTTGCAGCAGGAACAGGGCCGGGTCGTAGGTGGCGGAAAACGGTGTGACCAAAAGAGTGCCGGCCGGATACGGCAGGCTGAGATGCACGATGCCGGCCGGACCGGTGAGCGCGAACATCCCGCAGGCCACGCTCAGGCCGACGTCGCCCGAGCACGTGTCGAAGACGTAGGGCGTGTTCGGTGCGATGTTCAGCGGCGCGGCGCAGCTTTGCGCCGCGGCGTCGGCGACGAGCAGCGGTGCGGACGCGAAGGCCGCGAGCAGAAGGCCGATCGGAACGCGGGAACGCCGAGCGGGTTCGCGCACGACGCGGTCCGCGGCGCGACGGATGCCGCTGGGATCCGCGCGCGACGTGACTCGATGCCGACAGGCCTGCACTGCGCTCACGGTGTATCGAAACCGTCGGCGAAGACCGCGTCGCCGAACACCGATATCGCATCGAAATAGCCGAAGAACTCGCCGCCGGCCGCGTCCTTCTCCACGCCGAGCGAGATCTTGATGCGCGCGTTCGGCGGTATCGGCGAGGGCATCGTCGCCGTGATCGATTGTTCGTAGCGTCCCCAGCCGCCGATCGTGGTGATGTAATTTCCGCCGCCCGACTGGCTGCCCTGCCACTGCGGGCAGTCGGGGTTGTCCAGCGAAAGCCAGTAGCTCACCACCAGCTTGCCGGCGCCCTGACCGGGCGGGATGTAGCCCCGCGCCACGATCCGGTACGGACCGGGCGCGGTCAGCGCAATGCACTGCTCCAGCGGGTAAAGGCGGTTCATCGCTTCGGGCGAGGCGTTGCCGACGCGCACGGCGCCCGAGCGCGCCGGATCGTCGACGTCGAAGCCTTCCCACACCGGCGCGGGCGATGCCGCCGCGTCGATCAGCCAACCGGACAGGTCGCTGTCGAACTCGCCGTTGACGAGAAGGTTCTGCGCCGTCGCCGTGCCGGCGAAGGCGAGCAGGATGGCGCAGGACACGAAGACGCGCATGCGGGGCTCCGAGGCGGATGTGGATGAGGGAAGCATCATTCGAGGTCAGTCGAAGTCGTCGGCGAAGATGCGATCGCCGTCGAAGTCGAGCGTGATGCCGTCGAACCAGGCGCTGAGCGGCCCGGCGCCGGTGACGCCGCCTTGGCGCGCGACCAGGCGCACGGTGATCGAACTGCTCGAATAGAAATCGGCGGGCGGCACGTCGATGGCGGTCGGCTGCGCGGGGTGCTGCCAGCTCGTGCCCGAGCCGAGGAACATTTCGCCGGAGCGGTCCGGTGCGCCGGCGGTGCAGTCCTCGCCGCCGAGGCGGCGGAATTCCCACACCAGCACCGCGTTGTCGCGCGTCTGCATCGAATTGCCGCCGCCCTGGCCCCAGCCGTTGAGCAGGTAGCGTCCCGGTCCGGGCAGGTGGACGCACTGCTGGCCGACCTCGCGCTGCGTCGTCAGCGCCTCGGGATCGGAGAACTTCCACGAGCCCGAGTTCGCCGCGCCGGTCGCGTTCAAGGTGCCGTCCCACTGGCCGGCGAACCAGGTCCACAGGCGCAGATCGGAGAAGTCGAAATCGCCGTTCAGCACCAGCGGCTGCAGCGATTGACGCTCGAACGCGCCGATGTCGCGCACGCCGGCGAAGTTCCCCTTCGCCGGCAGGTCCTGGTCGTGCGGGAAGCCGAGCACGTCGCGATCGTCGCCGGCGATGGCGGCGGCCAGATCGACCGCCGGCGAGGCGGCGCGCAGGCGATAGTCGCCGTGCTGCGGATCGACGAAGCGCGGATCGACCATCATCGGCAGCACGCCGCTGCCCACCGCACCGGTGAAACTGCCGACTTCGCTGGCGAGCATGCTTTCCACGGCGAGCGAGCCGCCGCTGCGCGCCAACGTGGTGAGGCCGGGTTGCCAGAGGATCGAGCGGCGAAGCTGCACGTCCTTGCCCGTCGCCGCGAGCAGGTTGCCCGCGCCGACCGTGTTGCCGGCGACGGTGGAGTCGAAGACGGACAATCCGTCGCCGCCCGACGACCGCACCAGCTCGTGGCCGACCTGGTTGCCGGTGATCAGCGCGTTGCGGATCTCGACCGGGTTGTAGTCGTCCGAGTCGACGGAGTCGATCAGGCGGCCGCCGCGATTGCCCTCGAAGACCAGGCCGCTGCCCAGGCTGCCCAGCCACAGCACGGCATCGTGTTCGGCGTTGAGGACGGCGCCTTGGGTCGGCTGGTTGGCGGCGTCCACGGCGAGGTTGCCGGCGATGCGCCCGCAGGCGACACCGACGGTGCAGCGGACCGCGCCCGCCGGCCATTCGCCGATGTTGAACGTGAACATGGCGAAGCTCTCGACCAGCACGATCGTGTCCGATCCCTGCACCTGCACCGCCGCGCCCTGGGGCGAGGTGTTCTCTTCCAGCGCGGCGTTGAACAGGTGCGCCTTGGCGAACAGGTCGCCGTCGAGGGCGCTGTCCTCCGAGCGCACGTGGATGCCGCCGCCGGCGACCGATGCGGAGTTGGCGACGATGCGCGCGGGAACGCCGTCCGCCGTGGCGTACACGTTCAGCTCCGCGCGGTTTCCGCCGGCGGCGCTGCCGCCCACGGCCACGCCGCCGCCGTAGCGCGCGCGGTTGTTGTAGACGGCGCCGAAGAAGGGCGACCCGCTGCCGATGGAGGCGTAGCTCGACAGCCCGCCCGAGTACACGTACAGCCCGCCGCCGTAGCCGCCGCTGCCGCCGGTTCCCAGCGCCTGGTTGCCGAGCAGGATGCTGTTCGGCTCGAGCATCGACATCTCGATCCCGTCCGCCACGATGCCGCCGCCGTTGTAGCGTGCGGTGTTGTTGGAGATGACCACGTCGTTGCCGACGGCGAGCTCGGCGTTCGTGCCGGTGCCTTCGGCGTAGATGCCGCCGCCGCTGCCGGCAGTGTTCTGCGTGATCAAACTGTCACGGACTTCCAGCAGGCCGTCGCCCTTGAAATAGATGCCGCCGCCCTTGCCGGTGCCGTCCTCGTCGCCGCCGCTGATGGTCAGGCGGCGCAGGTGAATCCACGCGCCGGTGCCGGCATTGATGGTGAACACGGGCGCCTGCGCGCCGCCCGCGCCGCTGACGATCGTGTTGGTGTTGTCGGCGCTCGCGCTGCAATCGGCGTAGCCGCCTTCGATGGTGACGTCCTGCGCGGTATCGATCGTGTTCGCTTCCGGTTCGTAGGTCAGCGAGCGCGTCAGACGGATGGTGTCGGCGCCGGGCGAATTGTTGGCGGCATTGATCGCCGACTGGATCGTGCCGTGCGTGCACGGCTGTCCCGGTCCGGACGGTGTGCCGACGGTGAAGACGGCGGCGTCGGCGAACGCGGTGGCGAACGTCAGCGCCGCCGCGATGCCGGCAGCCGGCGCGATGCGCGCGCGTGGATTGGAACGACGATGCATGGCGGTTTCCCCGTGTATCCGCAGCGGACATCGACGAGGAACGCCGGCCGACGCCGGAATGTGCCATTCGATGGATGTCGTCGTGCCGCAAGAAAAAGGCGCGTTCGCTCGCCCCTCGCCGGCGGGCGAGCGATCTACTTCGCGGCGGCGGCCGCCACTTCCGGATAGACGTCGTCGCGGCCGCTCAGCTTGCGCAGCAGCTGCTTGGTCAGGGGTTGCAGCACCTCGCCGGCGACGCCGAGCGCGATGCCTTCCTCGGCGCTCCGGCGCGCGTCTTCCTTGCGGCCGAGTTCGTCGAGGATCTGCGCCTTCTGCACCAGCATCGCCACGCGGCGCGACTTGGCCTCCGGCGCGACGCGCTGCCAGTCCTGCAGCGTCCGTTCGATCTCGGGCAAGGCCTCGGCGTTGCGATCGGCACGCCAGAGCGCGGCCGCGTAGGTGTTGCGGATCAGCACCGCTTCGCGCGAGCCGTCGTGGCCGCTGCGCTCGATCGCGCGCAGCGCCTGCGCCGCCAACTCCACGCCTTGCGCCGCATCCTTGCGCTTCATCGCGACGGCGGACAGCGTGGACAGCGAATAGGCGACGGTGGGGTGGTCCTCGCCGAACAGGGTGCGGCGTTCGGCCAATGCCCGGCGCATTTCGGCCTCGGCTTCGTCGAGCCGTTCCTGCCGGTACAACGCCATGCCGAGGTTGTTGCGCGCGCGCGGGCAGACCTCGCTCTTGATCGCGGCGCGCGCGCACACCGCCAGCGCCTCGCGATAGGACGCTTCGGCTTCACCAAGACGGCGCTGCGCGATCAGCACCTCGCCGCGCGCGTCGTACGTCTTGGCGATTTCCTCGTGGTCGTCGCCGAACACGGTGCGCTGCATCGCCAGCGCCTGCTCGAGCAGGTCGTCGGCTTCCGCGCTGCGCGCGACGTCGCGGCCGACGATCTGCGCCAGGTCGCGCAGCGTCGTGGCGATCGAATCGTGCGGTGCGGAGTAGATGCGCTGCTTCAGCGCCAGCAGCTCGCGCAGGCGCGCCTCGCTGCGCGCGGTCTCGCCGATGCCGTCGGTGGCGACGGCGAGATTGCCGAGCGCGGCGACGTAGCGGCTGTCTTCCTGCAAGCCGGCTTCGCGCCAGCGCGCCAGCGACGCTTCGAGCCGGGCGATCGCGGCGGGATAGCGTTGCGCTTCGGTGAGGGCGTTGCCGAGTTCCAGTTCGGCCAGCAAGGCGTCTTCGCGCTCCGCGTCGGGCAGGTTCGCCGCCGCCGCGACGGCCTCGCTGCGATGCGCCAGCGCTTCGGTGGCGGCGCCGAGCGCCATCTCCGCCGACGCCGCCACGTCCAGCGCGAGCAGCCGTTCGCGCGACGGCTGCGCGCGCAGCGTCGCCATCTCCGCCTGCGCGGCCTGCAAGGCTTCGCGGTTGCGTCCGGAACGCTGCAATGCGCTGGCGCGCAGCAGGCGTGCGCGGCGCGCGCCGGCGTCGTCGCCGCCCTGCGATGCCAGCGTCGCCGCTTGCGCGAGCTGCGCCTCGGCGCGGGCGTGATCGGACAGCGACAGGTTGACCTCGCCCAGCGTCAGCAGCACTTGTGCGCGCGTCGGAGCGTCGAGCGAGGCCGCGGCGAGCCGACGCTGCGCCTCGTCGACGAGCTGCTCGGGCGTGGGTCGCTGCTCGCGCGGCAGGCGCGCGCGAGCGGCGCCGAACACGCCGAGCACGAAGTCGCGCACGGTGTTGGCGCGCAGCGCTTCCTGCCGTGCGACGTGCGCCTGCCACGTCGCCACGCCGAGCGCGGCGAGGACGGCGAGCAGGAAGGCGAAGGTGGTCGCGACGCCGCCCTTGTGCCGCGCGACGAACTTGCGCGTGCGATACCAGCGCGACGGCGGATGCGCGAGCACCGGCCGGCCGCCTTGCAGGCGTTCGACGTCGTCGGCGAATGCGCCGGCCGAGGCGTAGCGGCGCGCCGGATCTTCGTCGAGCGCCTTCAGCACGATGGTGTCCAGGTCGCCGCGCAGCAGCCGGCGCGTGACCGGCGGCGTGGCCGGCAGCGCACCCGGCTCGTTGCGGTCGCCGACCTGTCCCGACGGCGTGCGGCCGTCGCCGAGGCGTTCGCCGGTGACCAGTTCGCCGAGCAGCACGCCGAGCGCGTAGACGTCGGTGGCGGTGGTGACGAGATCGCCGCGCTTCTGCTCCGGCGCGGCATAGGCCGGCGTGAACGCGGGCAGGCGCGTCTGCGTCTCGTCGTCGCCTTCGAGCAGCTTGGCGATGCCGAAGTCGAGCAGTTTGACCTCGCCGGCCGCGGTCACCAGCACGTTGGAAGGCTTCAGGTCGCGATGCACGATCAGGGCACGATGCGCGGCCTCGACGGCGCGGCAGACCTGCAGGAACAGCCCGAGTCGCGCGCGCAGGTCGAGGCGGCGCGCGCGCGCGTAGTCGGTGATCGGCATGCCGTCGACGAGGTCGAGCGCGATGTAGGCCAGGCCCGACTCGGTGACGCCGCCTTCGATCAGGCGCGCGATGCCGGGATGCTGCAGCTGCGCGAGCGCGAGGCGTTCGCGGCGGAACTGGCGCTGCGCGTCGGGCGAGTAGAGTCCGCGCCGCAGCAGCTTCAGCGCGACCTGCTGGCGCACGCCGCCTTGCGTGCGCGCGGCGCGGAACACGGTCGAGGAACCGCCTTCGCCGAGCACGTCGAGCAGTTCGAACGGGCCGATGCGCGTGCCGGCCGGCAGGACCGGCGTGCAGTCGGCCTCGCCGAGCCGGTCGGCGACGGTCTCCACGTTGCTGCCGAGCGATCCCGCACCGCGATCGTCGGCGTCGAGCAGTCGTCGCAGGCGCTCGCGCAGGTTCGCGTCCGCGCAGGCGGCGAGGAAGGCGGCGCGCTCGGCCGGCGCCAGTGGCACGGCCCGCTCGAACAGCTCGCGCAACGTCGGCGGAACTTCTGCCGTTCCCATGATGTGCCCCTCGTGCCCCTTGTGTCGCAGAACGCCGGTTCGGCGCGGAATGCGACAACGGCGCTACTGGATTTCCGACTTCAGGAAGGCGCAGGCGAAGCGCCAGTCGCGGTCGACCGTGCGCCGGGCCAGTTGCAGGACCTCGGCCGTCTGTTCCGCGGTCAGCCCGGCGAAGTAGCGCAGCTCGACCACGCGCGCGGCGCGCGCGTCGTTGGCGGCGAGCCGTTCCAGCGCGGAATCGAGCGCCAGCGCCTGCTCGGCGGTTTCCAACGCCAGCGTTTCGTCGCCACCGGTCAAGGTCACGCGCTGCCACTGGCCGCCGGCGCGCAGGCGCAGGCGGTCGCGCGCGCGATCGAGCAGCAGGTGGCGCATCGCGCGCGCGGCGTAGGAGAAGAACTGCGCGTCGTGCTCGAAGGCGAGCTCGCGGTTCGCGTTCACGCGCAGGTACAGCTCGTGCACCAGCATCGTCGTGTCCAGCATCGCGTCGCGTGGCTCGCGCGCCAGCTGGCGCCCGGCCATCGCCTTCAGGCGCGCGTAGACGGCGCTGAACATCGCGTCGGCCGAGCGCGGCGCTGGCGCATCGACGTCGCTCGTCGGTTCGATCACGTCGGTCGTCCCCCAGGTCCGGCGGCGCCGTCGCTTTCGCCACGCCGCCTCACGAGCGCGGCAGGACGCTCCCGCGTCGCCGCTCACGGATAGCTTACGCTGCCGGCGAGGCGATGTTGTGCAGGCAGCGGCGCTTCGCGCACCAGGCGTACATTCGCCGCGTGTTCGCGCCGGCAGGCGCGGCGGGCCTCGGTCATCAGGCGCGCGCGCGTGGCGTAGGCCTGGCCGGGATTGGGCTGCGCCATCGCCGCGCCGACCGCGCGCTGGCTGGGCAGGGCCGGATGGGCGCAGTCGATCACGATGCCGGTGTCGATTTCGGCGGCCGAGGCACCGGCGCAGAACACGGCGGCGAAGAGGAAGGGGACGATCGGCAGGCGGCGTTTCATGGCGGATTCCTCGAGGGCTTTGGCCGGTTCGTTCCGGCACGGGCAGCTTCCCGCCGCCGCTCGGCGAAGGCTTTAGGCGCGCCGCGGGGTGTGCTTGGGAAAGCTTGGGGATTGCTTGGGAACACCTGCCGCGCCGCCCGCGCGGGCGTGGACGCGGCGCGCGAGTTGCGCTTTGATAGTCGGCGGCGCCGGGGAGAATCGCCCGTGGATGCGCAGCGAGAGTCCGACCTCAACTTCGACGACGTGCGCATCGACTTCGCCGGTCGGCGGCTGTGGCGCGGAGGCGTCGTGCAGCCGCTGGAGCCGAAGGCGTTCGCCGTGCTCGCCCTGCTGGCCGGCGCGCCGGGCCGCGTGTTCGCGCGCGACGACATCCTCGATGCGGTGTGGGGGCATCGCCACGTCACGCCCGGCGTGCTGAACCGCATCATGACCCTGCTGCGCCAGGCGCTCGGCGAGGACGCGCAGCATCCGCGCCGGCTGCACACCGTGCACGGCACCGGCTATCGCTTCGACCTGCCGCCGTCGCCGCCCGTCGACGCGTCGGCGGAGCGGCGGACGCAGGCGGATCGTCGTTCGCGCGCGACGGCGCTCGCCGCGGACCGGCCGCGGCGAGCGCGGCGCCTGCTCGCGCTTGCGTTCCTGCTCGCCGGCATCGCGCTGATTCTCTGGCGCGCTCTCGCGCCTTCGCCGTCGTCGATTCCGCCATCTCCGGCGGCCACCATCGCAGCGACGACGCCGACGCTGGTGGTGGTGCCGCTCAAGCCGATCGGCGACGCCGACGGCGCGGCGACCATCGCCGCCGGACTCAGCGAGGAACTGATCGGCAACCTGGCGCGGATCGACGGACTGCGCGTGATCGCGCGCGAATCGACCCAGCTCGCCGCCGCCCAATCCACCGACCCGGCGCAACTGGCGCAGCGCCTCGGCATCACCCATCTGCTGACGGGCAGCCTGCAACGGGACGGCCAGTCGCTGCGCGTGCGTCTGCGCCTGGTCGAAGCCGGCGACGGCCGCGCGCTGTGGGCGAAGGACTTCGACCGCGACGCCTCCGAGGTACTGCTGCTGCAACGGGAGATCGCCGAGTCGGTGGCGGCCTCGCTGGCGTTGAAGCTGGGCCTGGCGACCACGCGCGTGGCGAGAAGCGGCGATGCGGAATTCCTGCGCCGCTTCCTCGCCGCGCAGGCGCTGATCGACCGCCGCGACCTGCCGGCGGAGGAATCCACCGACCTCGCCGAAAGCGAGTTTCGCGAGCTGCTGCGCGAGCGCCCCGACGATGCGCGCGTGCACGCCGCGCTGGCCATTGCCCTGGAGGTTCGCGCGCAACGCAAGCCGCCGCTGGCGATCACCTTGCGCAAGGAATCGCAGCGCGAGGCCGCTATTGCCTCGCGCCTCGATCCGAGCCTGCCCGGCCCGTACGCGGTGCAGTCCGGCCTGTGCCGCGAAAACGATTGGGAGCACTGCCTGGGGCTGCTGGCCAAGGCGTGCGCACTGGCGCCGAGCGATCCTTCCACCGTCGGCGCGTACATCGTCGTCCTGGCCCGGCTGGGATATCTGGATCGCGCCGAGCAGGCGCAGCGCGAAATGGTCGCCCGCGACCCGCTCGCACCGGGCCGGCATTTCTGGCTCGGCCGCATACTCGACACGCTCGGCCGTCACGACGAGGCGCGGCTCGAGTTCGACCAGTCCGACAAGCTTCCCAGCGCCTACTCGCGCTGGTTCAACGCGGTGTGGCGCCGCGACTACGCCACCGCCCTGCGCGTCGCCGAGGCGGACATCGGCTCGCCCGACAATCCCGACTCCTACGCGCCCAAGCTCGCCCCGGGATACCTCGCCGCTTCGCGCGCGCTGACCGACGCGACGCTGTGGCCGCAGGCCTTCGCCGAGTTCGACAAGTACGAGCTCGGCACCGGCATGTGGAATTTCTCCCGCGTGTTCGCGCCCGGCGCGCAGGCGCACGATGCCGAGACGATCCGCAAGCTCAACGAGATCCGCCAGCGCGGCTATTCCAGCTGGGATCTGCTGTTGTGGACCCGCGACCTGGTCCATCTGCGCCGCGATCCGGCGTTCCAGGACTACCTGCGCGACAACGGCATCCTCGACTACTGGCGCGCGCACGGCTTCCCGCCGCAGTGCCGGCCGCAGGGCGACGGCGCCGCCTGCGATTGAGCGCGGCGCTGGCCGCGGTCACGATCCTGCTGCGACAATCGCCGCATGCTTGTGCAAGCGAACTGGCCGCGTGCGACGGCCGCCTTCCTCGACGAACGCCTGTCGCGACTGGAACACGCCTGTCGCGAGGCCGACGTGCCGTTCTACGACGACGCCGGCGTCGACGATCATCTGCAGCGCGTGCTGCTCGCCAGCGACTTCGCCTACGAGAGCTTCCTGCGCGATCCGCGCCTGCTCGGTCCGGAGTTCCTGCAGCTGATGAGCGATCCGCGCCATGCCGACGCGCGCGCCGGCGGATTGGCCGAGCTGCACGACGAGGAGCTGCGCGCCGAGCTGCGCCACTTCCGCCGCCGCGAGGCGCTACGCCTGATCTGGCGCGACGTCAACGGCGCCGACGCGGTCGAGACCACGCTGGCCGGCGCCTCGGTGCTGGCCGAGGCCTGCATCGAGGCCGCGCTGCGCGGCGCCGAGCACCAGGTCGCCGCGCGCCATGGCGTCGTGCGCGACGCCGGCGGCCAGCCGCAGCGACTGGTCGTGTTCGCGCTCGGCAAGCTCGGCGGCGGCGAGCTGAACTTCTCTTCCGACATCGACGTCGTGTTCGCCTTCGCCGAACACGGCGACAGCGACGGTCCGCGGCCGCTCGACGCCGGCGCCTACTACGCGCGCATCGGCCAGGCGCTGGTCGCGCTGCTCGCCGACCGCGACGCCGACGGCTACGTCTACCGCGTCGACCTGCGCCTGCGGCCGTTCGGCAGCGCCGGCCGCGTCGCGCTGTCGTTCGCGGCGATGGAGCAGTATTTCCAGCGCGAAGGGCGCGACTGGGAGCGCTACGCCTGGATCAAGGCGCGCCCGGTCGCCGGCGATCGCGGCGCCGGCGCGCGTCTGCTCGACGCGCTGCGGCCGTTCGTGTTCCGCCGCTATCTGGACTACGGCGCGTTCGCCGGCCTGCGCGAGATGAAGGCGCTGATCGACGCCGAGGTCGCGCGCAAGGATCTGGCCGATCACCTCAAGCTCGGTCCGGGCGGCATCCGCGAGATCGAGTTCATCGTGCAGCTGGTGCAGCTGATCCGCGGCGGCCGCGAGCCCACGCTGCGCGCGCGAGGCCTGCTGCCGGCGCTGGCCGCCTGCGAGCAGCTCGGCTTCATTCCGGCCGTGCGCGCGCAGACCCTGCGTGCGGCGTACCGCTTCCTGCGCCGGCTGGAGAACCGCGTGCAGATGTTCGCCGACCAGCAGACGCACGAGATTCCGGCCGACACGGCGATCCGCGAGCGCCTCGCCTTCGCGCTCGACCGCAGCGACTGGGCGACGCTCGAGCGCGAGTTGCAGAAGCATCGCGCCGCCGTGGCCGAGGAGTTCGGTGCGCTGATGGCGGTCGAGGCGCGCACCGCCGTGCAGCAGACGCAGGCGCAGTGGGGCGAGCTGTGGCGCGCGCTCGCCAACGGCGAGGGCGTCGACGCGCGCGCGCTGGCGAGCGTCGGCTTCGATCCGCCGCAGGAAGCCGCTGCCGAACTGGAGGCCCTGCTCGGCAGCACGGCGCTGCGCAACATGTCGGCGCGTTCGCGCGAGCGGCTCGATCGCGTGATGCCGGCGCTGTTCGCCGCCGCGGCGGCGCAGGTCGAGCCGGTGCGCACGCTGACGCGCCTGCTCAAGCTCGCGCATGCGGTCGCGCGACGCTCGGTCTACCTGGCGCTGCTCGACGAGCAGCCGGCGGCGCTGAAGCGGCTCAGCGCCGTGTTCTCCGCCAGCGCGTTTCTCGCCGAGCGCGTGATCGCCCATCCGCTGCTGCTCGACGACCTGTTCGACGACCGCGTCGACCAGGGCGCGCCGACGCGGCGCGAGGTCGAGGACGAACTCGAGCGTCGCCTCGCCGCGCTCGGCGAGGCCGATACCGAGGCGGAGATCGAACTGATCCAGGAGGTGCGCCAGTCCGCGCTGTTCCGCATCGGGCTCGCCTTTCTCGGCCGGCGGCTGGACGCGGTGGCGAGCGCGCGCGCGCTGGCCGAAGTGGCCGAAGTCGTGCTCGCCGCGGTGCTGCGCATCGCCGAGCGCGACCTGGTCGCCGCGCACGGCAAGCTCGGCGAGCGCGCGCACGACGGCACGGGCCTGGCGATCGTCGCCTACGGCAGCTTCGGCGGCGCCGAACTCGGCTTCGGTTCCGATCTCGACCTGGTCTTCCTCTACGACGGCGAGCTCGCGCAGGTCGAATCCGACGGCGCGCGTCCGCTCGACGGCCAGCGCTACTACGCGCGCCTGGCGCAACGCATCGTGCATCTGCTCGGCGTGCTGACGCGCGCCGGACGTCTGTACGAGGTCGACGTGCGCCTGCGCCCGGACGGCAGCAAGGGCATGCTGGTGCTGAGCCTCGCCGCCTACGAGGCCTACCAGCGCGAACGCGCCTGGACCTGGGAGTTGCAGGCGCTGGTGCGCGCCCGTGCGATCGCCGGCGACGTCACGCTGGCGCGCCGCTACGCGCAGTTGCGCGAAGCCCTGCTCGCGACGCCGCGCGACGCGCAGGCCGTGCGCGACGACGTGGTCGCGATGCGCGCGCGCTGGCGCGCCGACCGCGACCGCTCCGACGCGCAGGCGTTCGATCTCAAGCAAGGCTCCGGCGGACTGGTCGACATCGAATTCTTGCTGCAGGCGCTGGTGCTGACGCATGCCGCGCGGCATGCGGACTTGCGCGGCAGCGGCAACTCGGCCGAGCTGATCGCGCTGCTGGCGAAGATCGGCGTGCTCGATGCGACCGACGCCGATGCGCTCGCACGTGCGCACGCCGACCTGCTCGCACGCGCGATCCGCTGCACGCTCGACGGGCGTCCGCGCATCGTCGCGCGCGGCGGGGAGGTCGAGCAGGAAGCGTTGGTGGTGCGGGAAATCGCAGAGAGATTGGGCTTCGGCTGGAATCCGTAGTGGATGGAAGCCGGGGATCTGCTGGAGCGAATATGCGGTGCCGAGGCAAACGCCGATACCGCGATGGATTCCTGTTTATCGCAATCGCCCTTCGGCATTCCGCTCGATCCGACGGCTAGGCCGAGGAGCGAGGCCGCTTCGATTCGCGCAACGAGTACAGCCCATGAGCGAGAAAGCCGATGGCGCCAATAAAGATCGCTCTCGGCCAGTCCAGCCTGTAGGTGCCGAGACCTGAAACGAGCACGCCGTACAGAAGAGTTCCTGTCGCCAGGGCGCTTCCGGTTCGTAGTGCTCTGAGCATGGAAAGATTCCTCTGGCAGCTCGACGTCCGGGCTCGGTGGCGCAACCGAACGTCCAATGGATGAAGGAAGTTGCCGCCGGTCGTGTCAGTCGGCTCGCCGCCGTACGGCAATCACCGACCCGGCCGCCGCCCGCGCAGCCGCCGCGCCACTTCGCTGCACACCGCGATGGCCAACGTCAGCCCGAGCGTCGACAGCAGCTGCAGGCGCGGACCTTCGATGGACAGCGCCAGCGCGAAGATCGCACCGAGCATGGCCAGGCCGAAGCCGGTCAGCCAGGGAAACGCGCGCATGCGGAACGGCAGCGGCGTGCCGGCGCGATCGGCGCGGCGGCGCAGGATCAGCTGCGCGAGCAGCGAGATCGTCCACACCAGCAGGCAGGTGGAGCCGACCAGGTTGAGCAGCGCCGGCAGCACGCGCGATGGATAGAGCAGTTCGAGCAGCGTCGCGAAGAAGCCGAAGGCCACGCTCGCCAGCACCGCGACCATCGGCACCTGGCGGCGATCGAGGTAGGCCAGCCGACGCGGCGCCTCGCCGCGCTCGGCCAGCGAGAAGATCATGCGCGAGGCACCGTAGAGGTTCGCGTTCAGCGCCGACAGCAAGGCGATCACGGCGACCAGGGTGATCGCGCTCGCCGCGCCCGGAATGCCGGCTTGCTGCAGCACCGCGGCGAAGGGCGACTTCAGCGCCTCGCTGGTCCACGGCACCACCGCGACGATCACGCTGAGCGAACCGAGGTAGAACACCAGGATGCGCCACAGCACGGTGCGCGTCGCCTGCGCGATGCTGCGCTCCGGCTGCTCGGTCTCGGCGGCGGCGATGGCGACGATCTCGGTGCCGCCGAAGGCGAACACGACCACCAGCAAGGCGGCGCCGATGCCGGTCCAGCCTTTCGGCGCGAAGCCGTCGCTGCCGAAGACGTTGGTCCATCCCGGCGAGGCGACGCCCGGCAGCAGGCCGAGCAGCAGCAAGGCGCCGACAAGGAGGAAGGCGACGATGGCGGCGATCTTGAGGATCGCGAACCAGAACTCGAATTCGCCGAAATTGCGGATGCCGAGCAGGTTGATCACGGTGAACACCAGCATGAAGCCGAGCGACATCCAGGCGACCGGCAGCGCCGGCCACAGCGTCGCCAGCAGGCCGGCGGCACCGACCGATTCCGCCGCGATCACGACCACCAGCTGAGCCCACCACAGCCAGCCGACCGTGGCGCCGGCGGTCGCTCCCATCGCCTCGGCGGCATACACGGAGAACGCGCCGCTGGCCGGTCGCGCCGCGGCCATCTCGCCGAGCGCGAACATCACGATGATGGCGAGCGTGCCGGCGACCAGGTAGGACACCAGCACGGCCGGCCCGGCGGTCTGCACGCCGATGCCCGAGCCGAGGAACAGGCCGGCGCCGATCGCGCTGCCGAGCGCCATCATGGTCAGCTGGCGCGGCCTCAAGGCGTGGCGCAGCTGCGTCTGGCCGACGTGGTCGCCGGCGGACGCGAGGGACTGGGAGAGCGGGTCGGACGATCGTTCGGGACGGGACATCGGCGGGATTCGAGGGCCTGGACGGGAGAACAGTAGCCGCCGCCGGCGTTCGCGCCTAGGCGCCGCGCCGAGCGGCGGCCCGGGAGGTCGGCGCCGACCGCGACGGCACTCGCGGTCGGCGTCTCGCCGCTGGGGTCTTGCTCATGCGCGCAGGCGCACGAGTCGAGCTCAGTGCACGTGCCGCGTTCCGGACTTCGGGCAATGGCACATCGCCGTCGGCCCGAACTCGATGCCGAAGCTGCGGCCGTCGCGATGACGCTGCCAGTAGAACTCCGGCGCCGCGCGGCCCTTGCCGCCGACTTCGGCCATGTCGGCGTCGACGTCGAACACGCGGCCGTTGACGGCGACGTAGCGCGTGTCGGCGGTGGCGCGGATATTCTCCAGCGGGTTGGAATTGAGCACCACGAAGTCGGCGCGCTTGCCCGCTTCGATCGAGCCGATCTGCTTGGACAGGCCGAGCATGTCGGCGCCGTCGTAGGTCGCCGCACGCAGCGCTTCCCAGTTGGAAAAGCCGCTCTGCGCGAGCATCCAGATCTCCCAGTTCTCCGACAATCCCTGCAGCTGGCCGTGGCCGCCGGTCTGGATCTTCACGCCGGCGTCGCGCAGCTTCTTCGCCGCGGCGCCGACGGTCTGGTAGTAGTAGTCCCAGTCCGGCGCGGTCTCGCGGCGGATCGAGCGCGCGTCGAGCGTCTCGCGCGGGAAGAAGCGGTTGAGCTTCTTGTCCTCCCACACGTTGTCGCGCGCGTACCAGTAGTACTCGCCGGACAGGCCGCCGTAGTTGACGACCAGGGTCGGCGTGTTGCGCACGTCGGTCTGCTTCCACAGGCCGATCACGTCGGCGTACAGCGGCGCGACCGGCAGGTTGTGCTCGATGCTGGTGACGCCGTCGAGGATCATCGGCAGGTTGTGGTTGAGCGTGGAACCGCCTTCCTCGACCACCAGCATGCCCAGTTCGCGCGCGGCCTGGTTGATCTGCTGGTGCTGCTCGCGGCGCGGCTGGTTGTAGCTCTTCACGCTGAAGGCGCCGTTCGCCTGCATGCGGCGCAGGTGCGCGCGCGCGTCGTCGAGCGAATTGACGACGACCTTGAAGTCGCCGTCGGCGCCGTACAGGATCGAGCCGGTCGAGAACACGCGCGGGCCGACCAGGTCGCCGGCCTTGACCAGCTCGGCCTGCGAGAACACCGTCTCGGTGGTCGCCGACGGATCGTGCATGGTCGTGATGCCGAACGACAGGTTCGCGTAGTAGGCCCAGTTCGCCTGCGGCACCACGCCGGTGAAGAAGTGGTTGGCGTGCGCGTGCGCGTCGACGTAGCCCGGCGCGATGGTCTTGCCCTTGACGTCGACGACCTTCGCATTCGGCGGGATCGCGACGTTCGCGCCGACCGCCTTGATCGTGTCGCCTTCGACGACCAGAGTGCCGTTCTCGATGACTTCCTGTTCGCCCGCCTGCGCGTTGCGCATCGTGACGATGCGCGCGCCGGTGAACGCGAAGACGTCGCTCGGGCGATCCATCGGCACGGCCAGGCCGACGTCGACGCCCTTGTCGCTGCCCGGCTTGGGCAGTTCCTTCGGCGCGCCGGGCACGAAAGCGAACGCGTCCTTGAGTTCGCGCGTGTGGTAGTCGCGGCCGACCATCCAGTGCAGCGCGCGCGAGTCGTCGGACCAGTGCAGGTAGGAGCCGACGTCCTTGCTGACCGGCGTGACCGGGATCGCCTTGGTGTCCTTGGAAAGCACGATCGCACCGCCGGTCTGCGGCAGCGGCGCGACGTAGGCGTTGAAGAGCTCGGTGAAGGCGACCCACTGGCCGTCCGGGCTCACGTTGACGAAGTCGACGTACTTGAGGTCGAACACCTCGCGCGGCTCCTCGCCGCCGAGTCCGACGCTCATCAGCTTCTTCTTCAGGCCGTCGCCGACGAGATAGAACACGCGCTTGCCGTCGGCGGAGAACTGCGGGTTGGCGCCGGACTTGGCGACGCGCTTCGCTTCGCCGCCACTGGACGGCATGAGGTAGATGCCCGCTTCGCCGGAATTGAGGTTGCCGGTGATCGAGCCGCCGGCGGTCTTCGCGTAGACGACGCGCGCGCCGTCGCGCGAGTAGCGCGGGCCGTAGTAGAAGCCGGGCTTGGCGGTCAGCGTGCGCGTCTGGCCGCTGGCGAGGTCGCGCTCGACGATCGCGCCCTGCTTGGCGTCGGACCAGGTCGTGTAGAGCAGCTTGCGTCCGTCGGGGCTGAAGGCGGGCTGGTACTCGAACTGCGCGGCGTCGGCGGTCAGGCGTTCGGGCGCACCGTTCGGCAACGCCTTCTTCCACAGATGGCCGACCGCGTGGAAGACCAGCGTACGGCCGTCCGGGCTGGTGGCGACGTCGCGGATCATCTTCGGCTGGAAGCTGCCCTGGTCGAGCTTCTGCTCGAAGCGCAGCGGCTGCGCGACGGTCTGCTCGACGGCGGCGGTGAACGGAATCTGCGTCGGCGTACCCTTGTCCGCGTCGACGCGCCACAGCTTGCCCTGCGCCCAGATCACCAGATTCTTCGAATCCGGCGTCCAGGCGAAGTTGGCGTAGGGACCGAAGATCGCCCAGGCTTCCTGCATGTCGTGCGAGAGGCCGTCCCACAGCGGGCGCACGTTGCCGGAGTCGAGGTCGACCACGTGCAGCACGCTCTTCTCGCGCACGCGCTTGACGAAGGCGAGCGACTTGCCATCCGGCGAGGGCTGCGGGCGCACCGCGCCGCCGGGCGTGGCGACGATCGTGTCGGTCTCGCCGGTCTGGCGATCGAGACGCTTGATCGCGTAGATCACGTCGTACGGATTCTTGTTGTACTGGAAGAACGGACCCGCCGAGACGTCCTCGGAGTAGTAGACGTAGCGGCCGTCCGGACTGACCGCCGGTTCGCCGAGGTCCTGCTGGTCGTTCTTCTGCTTGGTCAGCTGCAGGCCGGCGCCGCCGGCGCGGTGGTACATCCACAGTTCGCCGGCGCCGAGCGAGCGTTCGCCGGTGAAGTGCTTGCGGCCGATCAGGTACTGGCCGTCGGGCGTCCAGGCCGGATTGTTGAGCAGGCGGAAGTCCTCCTTCGACACCGGCGTCGGCGCACCGCCGCCGACCGGCATGCGCCAGAGGTTGTTGCCGCCGCCGCGGTCGGAGGTGAACGCGACTTCCTTGCCGTCCGGCGAGAAGCGCGGCTGCACGTCCCAGGCGGGTCCCGAGGACAGGCGCTTGGCCGTGCCGCCGTCGATCGGCAGCAGGTAGAGGTCGCCGAGCAGGCTGAACACGATCTGCCGGCCGTCCGGACTGACGTCGAGGTCGAGCCAGGTGCCTTCGTCGGTCGAGAATTTCACCGTCTTGGTCGGGCCGTGCGCGGCGTCGACGTCCCATTTCGGCTTGTCGTCGCCGGCGGCTTGGGCGGAGGCGCAGACGAGCGCGATGCAGACGGCGAGGGCGGTGCGGCGAAGCGAAGGCATGGAGGGGCTCCCTGGGCAAATTCCGCCGAGCTTAGGCGATGCGTCGCGCGGATGGGCGGGCCGAAAGTCCCGGTTGGAAGCGGCCGTCTCGCAACCGGCTTTTCGATCTCTCCGGACGGGCGCCGCATCGGGTTGCCGGAGGACCGGGGGCGTGATTCAAAGGCGTTGTCTCGCAGAGGCGCAGAGAACGCCGAGAAAAGCTTCTTCGGCTTTTTTTCTCTCTCTGCGTTCTCTGCGCCTCTGCGAGAAATCCGTCTTTTTTTCGGCTCAGCCGGACAGACCGCGTGTCCGGTCAGCGGATGAAGCGAGCCGTGGCGCGTCAGCCGCCTTCCAGCGTTCGCGCACGAGTTCCGCGATCGCCGCGGTTTCGGCCAGCGGCGGCGGTTGCGGCGGTCCCTGCAGCGGATCGTCGAGGCGGCGCAGGTGGCCGCTGCCGGCGAGTTCGGCGTGGAACGCGGCGAGCTTGCCCTCGATCGCACGCGGCGCGAACGTGTAGACCGGCTTGCCGGTCGCGCAGGCCTCGGAAATCATGTTGACCGAATCGGGCGTCACGACGATGCGATCGGCCCAGCCGAGATAGCCCGCGTACGGATTCGCGCCGTCCGCGTCGCCGCTCCAGAAGCGGCCCGGAAACGCGGCGAACGCGCGGCGTAATTTGTCCGCCAGCGCCGGCGGCGTGCGGCGCGACAGGCTGACCAGGAAACTGCCGCCCTCGTCGGCGTGACGCGCGGCGAGGCGATCGAGCAGGGCGTCGAGATAGGCCTCGTCGATGCGCTGCGCGCGGTTGGAGCCGCCGATCAGCACCGCCGTGCGCGGCGCCGGTGCCTGCGCGAAATCGGAAAAGCGCGCACGGCCGGCGGCGAGCCAATCGGCGTCGACCGTGTTCAACGCGCCGATGCTGCGGATCACGTTGTCGCCGTCGATGCCGTCGTGCTGAGGCGCGACGACCAGGTCGAACGCCGCGCTGTCGATGCGCGGATCGAGGATCTGCACCGCGTAGCAGCGGCGCGCGCTCCACTCGCGCAGCAATCGCGTGACCAGCGCCGCGCGCCGGCCGCAGCCGATGGCGAGATCGGGCCACGGCGGCGCCAGCGCCTCGCCGCGTTCCTCGCGAATCGCCGCGGACGCCCCCAGCGTCAGGCGCGGTGCCAGCGCGGCCCACGGCTGGCGCAGGCGCACGCGCAGCACGCGCGGCGCGAACCCGAGCGCGCGCGCCAGCGCGACGGCCTGGTTCTCGTTGCCGGCGGCGCCGTCGCTGATCGCCCAGCAGGTCGGAGTCGACAGGGTCATTCGGGCAGGGTAGCGGACCGGCGGCGCCGCCGCGAATCGCGTGTCCCCGCGGCGCGATTGTTTCCGCAGCCGAAACGATGTTTCCTGCCGGAGCCTCTTGTGATGCGCTCCACCGCGACCCATCCTGCAACTTCGTTTTCGGGGAAGTCTGTCGTATCGTCGGGAAACTTCACCCGGCGCAACGCGTTCCAACCGGAATCGATCGACCCGATCGACCCTCGCTTCGACCCCAGCACGTTCTGCCTACAGGAGTTGTCCATGATCCGTCGCTTCGCTCTCGCCGCCGCCGTCGCGCTGGCGTCCGCCCCGGCCTTCGCCGCCGGTACCGCCTATACGCTCGATCCGGGCCACACCCAGGTCGTGCTGCAATGGAACCACTTCGGTTTCTCCAATCCGGAAGCGCAGTTCGGCAAGATCGAGGGCACGGTCGAGTTCGACCAGGCCGATCCGACCAAGTCGTCCGTCAACGTGAAGATCGACACCGCCAGCATCAACAGCAACGTCGCCAAGTTCGACGAGCATCTCAAGAGCGCCGACTTCTTCGACGTGGCCAAGTATCCGGAAGCGACCTTCAAGAGCACCAAGGTCGAGAAGGGCGCGGCGCCCGATCAGCTCAAGGTGAGCGGCGACCTGACCATCCACGGCGTGACCAAGCCGGCCACGCTCGACGTCAAGGTCAACAAGGTCGGCGAGCACCCGATGCGCAAGGCGCCGGCGGTCGGCTTCGACGCCAAGACCACGATCAAGCGCTCGGACTTCGGCATCGGCAAGTACGCGCCGAACGTCAGCGACGAAGTCGGCATCAACATCACCGTCGAGGCGATCGAGGCCAAGGCCTACGCCGAGAGCCAGAAGAAGAAGTGATTGCGCGACGGCGCCGGCGCGAAACGCGCGGTGCCGTCGTCGCTACGCCGTCCGGCGCGTGCGCCGGGCGGGATGGGAACGCGAAGCCGCGAGCGGGAAACCGCCGCGGCTTCAGCTTTTCTTGACGCCCTGCGTCTTCAGCGCTTCCAGTCCGCCGAGATCGATGCCGGCGACCGCGGCCTTGAGCTGGTCGATGCTGTCGGCATTGCCGCGCGCCTTGACCGAGAAGCGCTCGCCGACGACGACGGCGTACTCGCCGTGCTTGTCCTGGCCGTTCCATTCCTCGTGCACGAGGCGGCCGTCCTGCTTGTAGGTCTTCTCGTAGCCGTGGTCGGTTTCCTTCTGGCTGTCGAGCGCGGCCCAGCCGGCCAGCGCCATCAGGCCCTTGGCCGAACCCATGTCCGTCACTTCCAGCTCGACGCGGCGGTCGCCGCCGTCGGAGTACGTCGCGCGCGCCTCGGACACCTGCATGCCGAGCGCGCCGTTGCGCTCGGCGGAGAAGTCCGTGCGCTTCAGGCCGGCCAGCGTTTCCGGCACGAAGGGCTTGAGCACGTCCGGCGCCAGCGCCTCGACCGGCTCGCCGCCGCCCGCCGCCGCGATCACGGCGCCGAGCGCCTTGCTCTGCGCCGCGGCGTCGCCGGACTTCTGCGCGGCCTCCATCTGCTTGCCGGCCGCTTCCATCTTCTTGCTCCACGCGTCGAGCTGGCCGGCCGGGCTGTTGCCGTCGATCGACACCTGGCCGCCCGCGCCGCTGATCGCGGCGCCGCCCATCATCGCGTTGGTGCCGACGACGCCGGCGACGACCAGCGAGAGGATCCAGCCGAGCACGATCGCCGCGAGGATGCTCACCACGGTGTAGCCGGCGGCTTTCTCCGGCGGCGCCTTCATCGTGGCCGGCAGGCCGAGATACAGCAGATAGATCGCGTAGATGCCGCCGGCGAGGGCGATGAGGAAGCCGATCCACGGCACGATCAGGCCGACGTTGGCGACCCAGCTGGCGGTGTAGGAATAGCCGACCGCCTTGAGCGCCTGGACCTGGTTCTTCTGGCCGCCGAAGGTCGGCGCGAGAGCGTCGATGATCAGCGCCATCACGTAGACCAGCGCCAGCGACAGCACGTAGCCGAGGATCGCCGCGGTCAGGCCGGCGCCGACCGGCACGCGCACGTTGACGCCGAACGCGCTGTAGCCGATCAGGCTGCCCTTGACGAAGCCGACCACGGCGGGGATCGCCGCCAGGATCGCGATGTAGTTCTTGTACAGGTCGGGAACCGTGGTCGATTCGCCCGCGATGACCGGCCACTCGGTCTTCGGCGTGGTCAGGATGGCCTTGGCACGCGCGATGAGCTTGTTGAAATCCATGAAAACCCCCTCGTCGATTGGGAACTCCGCGGGCGGCATTCTAGGCCAGAATTCCGACGATCTCGTTCCGATCGCGTCCCGGTCCGCGACGTGGGGAGTTGGCACGCGTCCTGCTGCTAAACTCGCACCCCCGCCGCGGCGCGTCGCGGACCGCGCGGGTCACCACCGATGGAGTCCCCCATGTCGCGCCCCAATCCCGCGGCGGAAGCCCGCATTCCCGCCAACGCGGAGAACCGCTATCGCATCACCCGCGCCGATCTGCCGCTGTCGTGCCCGATGCCGGGCATGTCGCTGTGGAATTCGCACCCGAAGGTCTACCTGCCGATCGCCGAACAGGGCGGTCACGCGAAGTGCCCGTACTGCGGCGCCGAGTACGACCTGGCCGACTGATCCGTTCGATCGACGTCCGCGCCCATGTCGCGCAAGCTCACCGTCGCGCAACTGATCCCGGCGCTGGACGCCGGCGGCGCCGAGCGTTCGACGCTCGAGATCGCGCGCGCGCTGGTCGCCGACGGGCATCGTTCGATCGTGCTGTCGCGCGGCGGGCGCATGGTGGAGCGGCTGCTCGCCGAGGGCAGCGAGCACGTCGAGCTCGATCTGGCGCGCAAGTCGCCGGCCAGCCTCGCCCGCGTGCCGGCGCTGCGCGCGCTGTTCGAGCGCGAGCGGGTCGACCTCGTGCACGCGCGCTCGCGCGTGCCGGCCTGGCTCGGCTGGCTCGCGCTGCGCGGCTGGCGTGGCCGGCCGCGCTTCGTGACCACCGCGCACGGTCTCAACACGCCGGGTTTCTACAGCAGCGTGATGACGCGCGGCGAGCGCGTGATCTGCGTGTCGAACACCGTGCGCGACTATCTGCTGCGCCACTATCCGCACACCGATCCGGCCAAGCTGGTGGTCATTCCGCGCGGCATCGATCCGGCCGAATTCCCGTACGGCCACCAGCCCGACGCGCCGTGGCGCGAATGGTTCTTCGCCGAATTCCCGCAGCTCGCCGGCGCGCCGCTCCTGACCCTGCCCGGACGCGGCACGCGCCTCAAGGGCCACCCCGATGCGATCGAGCTGGTCGCCGACCTGAAGGCGCGCGGCATCGACACGCGCCTGCTCCTGCTCGGTGCGCGCCAGGTCGGGCGCGAGGCGTACATCGCCGAACTCGAGCGACTCGCCCTCGAACGCGGCGTCGCCGACCGCCTGGCGATCAGCGCGCCGCGCGACGACGCGCGCGACGTCTACGCCTGCTCGGCGCTGGTGCTGCAACTGTCGAACAAGCCGGAGTCGTTCGGCCGCACCGTGGTCGAGGCGATCGCGCTGTGCCGTCCGGTGCTCGGCTACGACCACGGCGGCGTCGGCGAACTGCTGGCCGATCTGTATCCGGCCGGCCGCGTCGCGCCGGGCGACCGCGAGCGCCTGGCCGAGCGTGCCGCCGAACTGCTGCGCTACGCGCCGGCGATTCCGCCGCTGACGCGCTACCGGCTCGTCGACATGCAGAACGCCACCTTGGCGCTGTATCGCGAACTCGCCGATGGCTGAGTCGACCTTGAAGACGCGCCTCGCCGCCTGGCCGGTCGCGCTGGTGCTCGCCGTGATCGTGCTGCTGCCGTTCGGCCGCAGCGCCGAAGCGCCGATCGTGCTCGGCGCGCTGGCGGCGCTGGTGCTGCTCGCGCGCGGCCGGCTCGACTGGCGTCGCGACGCGAGCCGATGGGTGCTGGCGCTGTTCGCCTGCTACTGGATTCCGGCGCTGGTCTCCGGCCTCGGTGCGGTGGAGCCTGGCAAGACCTGGTCGACCGTCGGCGTCACCTTGCGCTTCCTGCCGTTCGCGCTGTTCACGGCGTGGGCGCTGCGGCGTCCGTCGAGCTGGCGCGCAGTGAACGCGACGATCGCGGTGGTCGTGCTGCTGTGGCTGCTCGACGCCTACGTGCAGATGGCCAGCGGCCACAGCCTCGGCGGCGCGGCCGACAAGGAGCGGCTGTCGGGCATCTTCGGTGCCGGCAACCTCAAGCTCGGCCCGACGCTGGCGGTGCTGTCGCCGTTCGTGCTGCTCGCCGCGCGCACGCGTTTCGGACTGCGTGGACTGCTGCTCGCGTTCGCCGTGTTGACGCCGCCGATCCTGCTCGCCGGTTCGCGCGCCGCCTGGCTCGGCTACGCCCTGGTCTGCCTGCTGATCGCCTGGCACGAGACGCGCAGCAAGCGCCGCTTCGCTCTGGCGCTGCTGGTGCTCGCGCTCGGCGTCGCCGCGCTCGGCACCCTCGCGCTGCGCGACTCCGAACGCTTCGGCGCGCGCGTCGAACGCAGCCTGCTCGCGCTGCGCGGCACCGAGGCCGCGGTCGACGAAGCCTCGGCCGGACGCCTCAGCATCTGGAGCACGGCGTTGAAGATGACCGCCGCGCATCCGCTGAGCGGCGTCGGCGTGCGCGGCTTCCGCTACGCCTATCCGAAGTACGCGTCGGCCAACGACCGCTTCGTCGACACCGACGGCGAGGTCGGCGCCTCGCATGCGCACCAGATCGTGCTCGAAGTGCTCAGCGAAACCGGCCTGGTCGGGTTGGCGTTCTGGCTCGCCGGCGCCTGGTTCGCGCTGCGCGCATGGCGCCGCGCCGCGCCCGCCGCGCGCGAGCGCGCGCTCGCGCCGGGCCTGGCCCTGGTCGCGATGTGCTTTCCGCTGAACACGCACCTCGCGTTCTATTCGGCCTGGTGGGGCCTGCTGTTCTGGTGGCTGCTGGCGCTGTATTGCGCAGCGCTCGGTGCCGACGAAGCGCCGGCTATTTCGAAAGGTCCTGTTTCTTCTCGCGCAGCAGACTGAGCGCGAAGCCGCCGACCGCCGCCGCGCCGGCGACGAGCACCGCCCAGAGCAGCCAGCGCTGCCACGGCAGCGGCGGTTCGGGTGCGCGCAGCGCGACGTCGCCGGCGCTGACGCGCGCGGCGCCGAGGGTCGCCGTGGGCGGCTGCCAGTCGCGACCGAGCGTCGTGCGCAGGCTCGCCAGCGCGGTGTCGACCGGATAGTCGGGACGGTGCGCGCTGCGGCTGCCGACGGCGAGGGTGTACGGCCCGGCGCCCTCGGCGAGGAACACGAAGGCATCGGCGCGATAGCCCAGCGTCAGCTGCGGCGCGGCTGCCAGCGGCGTGCGTGATCGGATGCGAAACGTGCGCAGCGGCGGGCCGGGCGGCAGTTCGACGTCGTCGTTGCGCACGATTCCCTCGCCCTGGCGCAGGCGGTACGCATCGAACTGCGCCAGCGGCCGCCACGTCGCGGCGTCGTCGCCGCGCGCGAGCAGCGTCAGTTGCGCCAGCGCGTTGTCGTTGGCGAGTTCGACGCGAGCGCGGTCGGCCGGCAGTCGCGCCGGCAAGGCGTAGTCGAACCCGTCGGGCGTATCGCTCGCGGCCGCGGGTTCGGCGCGCAGCCAGCTGCGCGGCGATTCGTTCTGCGTGCGCTCGGTCGAGCGTGCCTGCACCGAGAGACCGTCGAGTTCGGCGCCGTCGTCGAGGCGGTGCAGGCGGAAGTAGCGCGCGCGGGTCGGCGCGACCGCGAACTCGCGGCGGTCGATGCGCACGCCGTCGCGTTCGAGCGCGACGACGCCGGCGGTGCCGAGATCGCGCCAGCTCTGCAGATCGTCGCTGGCGGCGACGGCGAAGCGCGCCGACACGCCGGAAGTCGGCGCGGACCAGTCGAGCGCGAATCCGTCGACGGCACGGTCGAGCGCGGTCGCGTCGATCAGCCAGTCGCGCGGGCGCGCGTTCGCCGCGGCCTGCTCGCCGGCGTCGATGCGGCGCAGGCGCCCGTCGGCGTCGCGGTCGATGACCAGGCGCAGGTCGTTTCCGTTCGACGTCGCCGCGGCGGCCGGAAGGGCCAGGGTCGGCAGGGCGAGGAGATGCTCGCGCGTCAGCGCCGCCGGCGCGCTGCGGATGCGCGCGACCGGCACAGGCTGGTTCGCCGCGTTGAAGACCGCCAGGTCGCGCAAGTCGGCGTCCTGCACCCAGGCGTACGCCTCCGGCGTGAGCTCGATGCGCCAGGCGCTGCTGGTCCCTGCGCCGCCGCTCGCGGGCGGGCTCGTTTCGATCGGGAAGGTGTAGGCGTAGTCGGCCGGCGTCGCCGCAGCGGCGACGCGCAGGAACAGGGCGGCGGCGATGGTGACCGCGCAACGCATCATGCGGCCTCCTTCGCGCGCGCCGGCGCCGGTGCGAAGTAGCCGATCACCGTGCACAGCAGGCCGTAGGCGATGAACGAGGCGATGCCGAACAGGTTGCCGAGGCGCAGGCGGTCGATCAGCAGCAGCTTGGCCAGCACCAGGCCCATCAGCACCGCGCCGGCCAGCCACAGCGTGCGTTGGCCGCGGCGCGAGCCGAGGATCCAGGCGACCACGCCGGCCAGGCTCCACACCACCGTCAACGCGGTCTGCGCCGGATTGGATTGCCACAGCTGATCGCTCCACGGCACGCCGTCGTAGTGATGCACGGCGCGCAAGGTCGCCATCGTGACGAAGGCGAACGCGGCGATCGCCAGCGGCAGGCTGCGCTGCTGCGCGGAGAGCGCCGCGGTCGCCGGATCGGCCAGCCAGCGCGCGAGGCAGAGCAGCAGGCCGATCTGCGCCAGCTCGATCGGATTGAGCAACGGCAGGAACGGCAGCGGCGCGCTGGCGCCGGGCGAGGCGAGCAGGGCGACGAAGGCGAGCGCGCCGAATGCCGCCTGCGAAGCGAGCAGCAGGCCGCGATGGCCGTCGAAACGCGCGCCGAGCGGCGGCGCCAGCCATGCCGGGCGCAGCAGCGCGAGCGCGAACGCGGCGATCAGCGGCACGGCGGCGAGGCCGTCGTGCCAGCCGTCGGCGAGCTTCGCGTCCGTCGCGCATTGTTCCAGCGCGATCGCCGCGGCGAAGGTCCAGCTCCACAGCCAGCCGAGGTGCGCGACGCGCAGCGGCACGGTTTCGCCGTCGCGCAGCGTGCGCAATGCGAACATGCCGCACGCCGCGTAGAACGCCAGCGTGGCGAGTGCCGCCGGCGAGTACAGGCGCGCACCCGTTTCGCTCATGCCCGGCACGATCAGCAGCGCGGCGGCGACCGCCACCGCCGCGGTCCAGGCCAGTGCCGCGCGCGGCAGATGCCGGTACGCGAACGCGGCGAGTGCACCGGTCAGCGCCGCGACGGCGAGCCAGGTGTGCGCACGCAGGGCGGGATCGGCGAAGCGCTCGATCTCGTACGCCGCGGCGGCGAACCACCAGAGCAGGCCCCACAAGTACAGCACCAGCGCCTGCGGCGGCTTGGCCTCGGCGCGATCGTGCAACCAGGCGCTGGCGAAGGCGGCGCCGGCGAGCAGCAGGGCGGTGATGAAGGTGCCGTTGGCGATCGGCGTCGCGTCGTCGCCGGCCGTGTTCAAGGATCCGAGCAGGAACGCGCCGGCGGCGAGCGCCTGCAACGCCAGTCCGCCGAGGCGCGGCAGCAGGCGCTGCTGGCGCAGGCCGAGCCAGACCAGGGCGGCGCCTTCGAGCGCGAACGTGCACGCGGTCGAACGTGCGCTGAGCGCGAGCGGGACCGCCAGCGTGGCGAAGCCGACGGCGAGCACCGCGAACGATTCGCCGAGCACGCGCAGGCGTTCGCGCGGCAGCAGGCGCCAGGCGAGCAAGGCGTAGATCACCGCCAATGCGAGCGCCGAATACGCCAGCGGCAGACGCGCGTAGTCGAGCAGGGCCGCCTGCAGCGCGAACGCGATCAGCGGATTGCCGAACAGCAGCGTGCCGTCGACGAGATCGCGCCGCTGCGGTGCCTGCTGGCGCGCGTACAGGATCGGCACGGCGAGATAGATCGCGAAGTAGATCAGCAGGAACGGTTCCGTGCTGCCGAACAGTTCGCTGCGATAGCGCAGCACGCCCCAGGCGGTGCCGATCGCGTAGGTGAAGAAGAAGCCGAGCAGGTTCAGCGCGCGCCACGGCCGCAGCCAGGCGATGGCAAAGATCGCCAGGTTCAGCAGCGCGTAGTAGGCGAACAGCACGACGTGGTTGCCGCTGCCGGTGGAGATCAGGATCGGCGCGGCGAAGCCGGCGAGAATGCCGAGCAGGGCCAGCGCGAGCGCGTCCTGCAATACGGCGAGCACGCCGGCGCCGGCGACCAGCACGAGCATCAGGGCGAATGCCGCTTCCGGTCCGAGCAGACCGTACAGGCGGAACGCCGCGAACACGGTCAGCAGCAGCACGCCGATCGCGCCGCCTTGCAGGCTGAGCGCGAAGCTGCGGCGCGTGTGCCGCTGGCGCCAGCCGAACACCAGTCCGCCGATCGCGGCGAGCGCGATCGCGGCCAGGCGCAGTTCGATCGGCACGCTGAGCCAGCCCTGGTCGGAAGCGAGTTTCAGCAGCGCGGCGACACCGGCGAACAGCACCAGCATGCCGATCTTGACCGGCACGTTGCCCTCGGTGAACCAGCGCTTCAGTGCCGCGGCCAGCTTCTCGGCGAGGCCGGGTTCGGTGGGCGCGCTCGGCGCCGCGGCGTCGATGCGGGGCGGTGTGGAAGGCGGCGTCGATGCTGGTGGCGTTTCGACGGCTTCGACGTCCGCGCCGGGCACGCTTTCGCCCACGGCGGCGGGCGCGAAGGGCGGTGCGGCGACGGGAACGGCCGGCGGCGATTCGGTGCTCGTCGCGGCGTCGGTGCGGGCGGGGGAAGGCTCGCGCGCGCCGCGCAGTTCGGCGATTTCGCCGCGCAGCTGGTCGACGGTGCGCGTCAGCGTGTGCAGTCGCGCCAGCACGAAACCGATGCCGATCGCACTGAAGAAGCCGATCGGTACCGACTCGGTCTGGAAGGCGATCACGACGCCGGCGATGAAGGCGGCGAGGAATCCCAGCAGTTTCATGCGATCTCCCCAGTCGGTCGCTTCATCGGCGGTAGACGTCCGCTTCCCCGGGCGGGCGCGTCTTGAAGCGCTTGTGCATCCAAAGGTACTGCGTCGGTGCCGCACGTACCATGCGTTCGATGCAGGCGTTCACGCATGCCGTGTCGGCGACGACGTCGGCGCTCGGAAAATCCTGCAGCGGCGCTTCGAGGCGGATCGCGTAGCCGCCGCCGTCGAGGCGGCGGTGGAAGAACGGGATCACCAGCGCGCCGGACAGTCGCGCGAGATGGTGTGTGGCCGTGATCGTCGCCGCCTGCACGCCGAAGAACGGCGCGAACACCGCGTCCTTGCCGCGCATGTCCTGGTCCGGCGCGTACCAGATCGTGCCGCCGCTCTTCAGCCAGCGCACGCTCTGGCGCAGCTCGTCCTTGGTGAACATCGCGTCGGCGTAGGCGTGCCGCGCGCGCTTGATCGCCCACTCGAACGCGGCGTCCTCGTGTTCGCGGTACATGCCGGCGATGCGGATGCGCTGCGACACCAGTCGCGCGCAGAGTTCCAGATGGGAAAAATGCGCACCGACCAGCAGCACGCCCCGGCCTTCGGCGCGCGCGGCCTCGAGGTGGTGCAGGCCTTCGATCTCGAGCGGGATGCGGTCGATCGCGCGCTGCGAGCCCATCCACGCCAGCGCGAACTCGATCAGCATGACGCCGCCGTCGCGCAGGTTTTCCTCCAGCATCGCCGCGCGTTCGGCGGCGTCGAGCTGCGGGAAACACAGATCGAGATTGCGCGCGGCGACGTCGCGCCGATCGCGCAGGCCGCGCGCGGCGAGCCAGCCGATGCCGCGGCCGATCCCGAGCAGCCAGCGATACGGCAGCGTGGCGGCGAGACGGATGAAGCCGAGGCCGATCCAGGCGGGCCAGTGGCGCGGGGCGAGCAGGGTGGGTCGGAACGGCGGAGCGGTCGGTGGCATCGGCGCGATTGTAGTGGGGGACGCTCTCGTCGATGCGCTCTCGATCGGTGCACTCCGGCTCATGCCGTCCGGAAAGCCGAACGGTCCGTCGCAGCGGGCCGGCTGGCTATACTGCGCCGCCCCCGTTGCCGACTCGATTCGTGTTCCAGCGCTTCATCTACACCTTGACGCTGTACCTGCTGACGCCGTTCGTCGTCTACCGGCTGGCCGCGCGCGGCTTCAAGTATCACGGCTATTTCGCGCGCTGGCGCGAGCGCTTCGGCTTCTTCGCCGATCCCGGCATCAAGGACAGCATCTGGATCCACGCGGTCTCGCTCGGCGAGGTCAACGCGGCGGTGCCGCTGATCGAAGCCTTGATGCGCCGCTATCGCGACACGCCGTTCGTGATCACCACGGTCACGCCGACCGGCTCCGACCGTGTGTTGCAGTTGTTCGGCGACCGCGTGTTCCACGTCTACCTGCCGTACGACCTGACCACGGCGGTGCGGCGCTTCCTCGATCGCGTGCGGCCGCGCCTGGCCGTGATCATGGAAACGGAGATCTGGCCGAACCTGTTCATGGCCTGCGCCGAGCGCAGCGTGTCGATCGTGGTCGCGAACGCGCGCCTGTCGGAGAAGTCGTTGCGCGGCTACTGGCCGATCCAGCCGCTGGTGCGACGCGCGATCCGCTGCGCGAGCTTCGTCGCGGCGCAGTCGGCCTCCGACGAGGAGCGTCTGCGCACGCTCGGCGCGGCGGAACCGCGGCTGGCCGTGGTCGGCAATCTGAAATTCGACATGAGCGTGCCCGACGACGTGCGCGAGCGCGGCGCCGCGTTCCGCAGCGCCGCCGGCGGCGGCCGGCCGGTGTGGATCGCGGCGAGCACCCACGAGGGTGAGGAGCTGGTGGTGCTGAAGGCGCACGCGGCGGTGCTGCGCCGCTTTCCGGACGCGCTGCTGCTGGTCGCGCCACGCCATCCCGAGCGCTTCAAGCCGTTCGCCACCGCCTGCCGCGCATTCGGCTTCCGCACGCTGACGCGCAGCGAAGAGGGCGGCGCGGATCCGAACTGCCAGTGTTTCGTGGCCGATTCGATGGGCGAACTGCTCGCGTTCTACGCCGCGGCGGACGTCGCCTTCGTCGGTGGCAGCCTGGTGCCGGTCGGGGGCCACAACCTGCTCGAACCGGCCGCACTGGCGCGACCGGTCATCGTCGGACCGCAGACTTTCAATTTCGCTGAAGTCACCGAGGATCTGATCGGCGCCGGCGCGGTCATGCGCATCCTCGACCCCGAAGAGCTCGGCCCGGCGGTGGTGCGCCTGCTCTCACGCGACGTCGAACGACGCAGCATGGGCGAGGCGGCGCGGGCGGTGATGGAGCGCGAGCGCGGGGCGGTCGCGCGGACGATGGCGATTGTGGAGAACGTGCTGGTGGAAGCGGAGCGCTCGGGCGCGGGGAATGGAAGTCCCTAAGCTTTCCCGTGCCGTATGTGCCGCGCCCTCAGGCTCCGTGGAATGCGAACTCCCGCCCCGACTGGAGCAGGCGATTCGCTATCTGAGAACTTCTCTTGAGTGACTCCATGAAGAATGTAAAGCCATACTCCACGAAGTTCGCTACTCGACGGAGAAGTGCAGCAACTCAACCGGCGCACTCAGGCTGAGCGTAAAGGAGCCGCATCCGGGTGTGTCTACGTCGACGTCACCCACGATCAGATAATAAGTGCCTAAAGGCGTGTCGTCGGTATCGTGCGAAATAGATATTGCACCAGGCCCCGAGCGTGTGACGTCGTCTATGCAGGTCGTGTTGGAAGAGCACGTTCCTCGAACATAACCAAGCCACGGAACGAACGCCGTCGTATTGACGGTAATATTGTAGGAAAGGCCGGGCTGGCCAACGATAAGTTCGTAGATGGCTACGCCGGCGCCATTCAACGTTTCCGCGTTGTTGCATGCCCCCGCAAGGGCTGAGCCGCCTGCTTGACAAGTGTCGCCTACAAAATTGCCCTCGCGGAGAGAGCCCGAAAACCCCGTGCAAGTTTGAGCGGATGCGGATTGTGCGAAAACCGAAACACTCACCGCTACAGCAGTGGCTAGAAAATGCCTTTTCATTTCACATTCCTATGGAATGGCTGAAGTGGTTTTTTAATTTTGGTGGTCTGAAGATTTTTTTACCAAACAAAAATATATCTTCGTGACATTAAGTCATTATTCGATGGAGAAGGACTGCAATTCGACCGGTGTAATGCGCCAATTGACAGTAAAGGAACCGCACCCGGGAGTATCTACATCAACGCCGCCCACGATCAGATAGTAGGTGCCCGGAGGGGTATCGCCTGCGCTATGCGTAATGAATATTTCGCCAGGCCCCGATCGCGTAACATCGTCGATACACGCCGTATTGGAAGAACAAGTTCCACGAATATAGCCTAGCCACGGAACGAATGCGGTCGTATTTACAGTTATAGTATATGAGGCTTCATCGGGAATATGAAGCTCATAGATGGCCACGCCAGCGCCATTCAATGTCTCCGCGTTGCTGCATGCCCCTGCAAGGGCCGACCCGCCTGCTTGACAGGAGTCGCCTTGAACTGAGCCGCCCTTGGTGGCGATAAGTCCGGAGAATGCCGTGCAAGTTTGAGCGGATGCGGCGCTTGCGACTGTCAGGCAGCCGATCGCGGCCGCGATGGTCAGCAGATGCTTTTTCATGTCGATCCAATGCGATTGTTGAGTGGCCATAAATGCCGCGCGTGGCGAATCACTCGACCATGCGAGTGAGCTACGCGGTGGTACCCCCGAGCCGACGCTCATGCGGACAAGCGCCTGTTCGTCTTGTTACACCGGTTGATTCGATTGTGTCAACTTGCGAGGCGGAAAGCGGGAATCAGGGGTCTGAGATCCCTCCCCGTGCGATCGACGATCTTGCGCGCGACATGGTCGCCTTGCTGGTCGGCGCCCAGGGGCTGCGGGCGGGGAGGAGGAGGCGCCTTCGGGAGTTCACTCGACTGGGCACTCCGGTCAGCGCCCTCTCGGCCGCTCCAATAGGGCCGCCGCCTCACGCGGTTGGATTTTCGATTGCTGGAGCAGGTGTCGCGTTGGATTGGCGAGCCTGCGCGGCAATGCATCGCGGTGATATCGATCACCTACGTCGCCGCTGAAAAATCGCTAGCGATAGCGGCGGCGGCTTTGAGGGCAGGAGAGCCCCGGATCGAACGGACCACTGCCAGCTCAGCGGTTGCGCGCAGCATCGTTTTTTGCGGTGCGGTCCAAGTGACATTCGTGCGATCGCATTTGTCGAGTGAGGGCCCGTGAGCCCAGTTCGAAAATGCCGGTGCACAACCGGATTCGCGATCAGCCAGGGTGCGCGGTTCGCGCACCCTGGAAATCGAGCATCACTCGAGCAGCGCGTTGACCGCCTCGAGATCCTTCAGCTCGACCACGCCAGCCGCCTGCTTCAGCAGCAGGCCGTTGACCACGAAGGCGTGGCGCGCGGCCGAGTACTGGCTTTGCGCGTTGAGCAGGGTCTGCTGGCTGATCAGCACGTCGACGATCGTGCGCGTGCCGACTTCGTAGCCGGCCTGGGTGGCGTCGACCGAGCTCTGCGCCGAGACCACGGCGGCCTTGGTCGCTTCGACCTGGCTGGCGCCGGCGATGACCGAGCGATAGCTGTTGCGCGTGTTCGCCTCGACCAGGCGGCGGTTGAATTCGAACTGGTCCTGCGCGAAGTCGCGCTGGTGGATCGCCTGGCGCACGCGCGATTGCGTGTAGCCGCCGCTGAAGATCGGCACGTTCAGCGAGAACGTGACCGACGGTCCCCACTTGGGCTCGCCGGCGCCGTCGTGGAACGAACGGCCGATGCCGCCGTAGCGGGTGTCGCCCCACTGCGAGCTCTTCGAATAGCCGAGCTGGCCGGTGATGGTCGGCAGGTGGCCGGCGCGCGCGGTGTTGATGTTCGTGTTCGCCGCATCGACCTGCAGCGAGGAAGAGGCCAGGCTCGGATTCTGCTTCAGCGCGACGTCGACCCAGGCGGCCGGATCGTCCGGCGTGGGATGGTCGAGCGGCAGGTTCTCGCGCAGCTTCTTGAACTCGCCGGGTTCCTTGTTGGTGAGGCGGCGCACCGCTTCGCGCGCGGTGTCGACGGCGTTCTGGTTGCTGATCACGCTGGCGACGGCCTGGTCGTGCTGCGCCTTGGCGTCGTTGACGTCGGTGATCGCGGCGAGACCCACTTCGAAACGCTGCTGCGCCTGCTCGAGCTGGCGTGCGAGCGCCTTCTCGTTGGCGTTGGCGAATTTCAGCGCGTCGATCGAGGTCAGCACGTTGAAGTACGTCTGCGCGGTGTCGATCATCAGCTGCTGCTGCGCGGCGCTGTAGGTCGCCTCGCCGGCCTCGGCGGTGTACTTGCTCGACTTCAGAGCGGTCCACTTGCTGATGTCGAGGATGCTCTGGTTGAGCGACGCGCCGTAGGTGCGCGTGTGATTGGTGACGGTGGTGCTGGTGTAGGCCAGCGGCGGAAGCGGGGTGCCGTCGAGGGCTTCCTGCTTGAGGACTCCGTCGGCGTCGTTGCCACCGCGCGAGCGCGTGTAGTCGATGTTCGCGCCGAGCTGCGGCAGCAGGAACGAGCGCGCCTGGTCGACACCCTCGTCGGTCGCCAGCTTGGTCGCTTCGGCGCCGGCCAGGGTCGGGTCGGAGACGCGCGCTTCCTGATAGACCTGGATCAGGTCGTCGGCCTGCGCGGCGCTCGCGCCGAACGCCAGCAGCAAGGCCAGCGAGAGGGAACTCATGCGGATCATTCGATCGTCCTCGAAAAGTGGGGGCATTCCACCGCCGTGCGCTTACAGAACAAAGCGGCGCGGCGGTTCGGCGTTCTTCAGGTACGGCACATCGGTCTCGAACAGGACTTCCTGCTGCCAGTGCGTCTCGTCCAGACGCCGGAACAGCGTGGCCTGCATCGCCGGCGAGTCGCCGACGATCGCGAACAGGCGACCGCCCGGCTTGACCCAGCTGCGGAAGCGCTCCGGCAGGGAGTGCACCGCGCCGCCGACGACGACCGCGTCGAACTGTTCGCCGGTGGTGAAATCGCGGACGGCATCGCCGATTTCAAGGCGCGCGTTGCGAACCTGCGCGGCCGCCAGATGCGCGCGTGCGCGCTCGACCAAATCGGGGTGACGTTCGACGCTGATGACCAGGTCGGCGAGAAGCGCCAGGCAGGCGGTCAGGAAGCCGCTGCCGGTGCCGATCTCGAGCACGCGCTCGCCGGCTTCCGGCGCGATCGCCTGCAGGATGCGGCCTTCGACGATCGGCTTCAGCATCGTTTCGCCGTGGCCGATCGGCAGGGCGAGGTCGGCGAAGGCGAGGCTGCGGTGCTGCGGCGGCACGAACTCCTCGCGGCGCACGCGGCGCAGCGTGTCCAGCACGCGCATGTCGAGCACCTCGGAAGGGCGCACCTGGTTCTCGACCATGTTCTGTCTGGCCAGCTCGGTGTTCAACATGACGGACAACTCCAACCGGCAAACAAAAGGATCGGGAGCATAGGCACTCCCCGCGCTTGCTGCAATCTACCTTGACGGCGCCACGGACGGGACCGAAGTGCCGGAAGTCATCGCGTTCAGGCCGCCGCGCCGGCGGCGTGAACGGACAGCTCCTCGCGGGTCCGCGTCAGCGCGGCGCCGACCTGTGCGGCCAGCATCGCGTCGATGCGCGCGAACAGGCGCACCGCATCCGCCGCCTGCGCCTTGCCGCTCGCCAGCTGCAGCCCGAGCCAGCGCTGCAGTTGCGTGTGATCGTCCGCGGACAGTGCGGACAATGTCCGCCGCGCCGCGCTGCGCAGCTGCGCCAGCCGGAAGGCGGCCGCTGGGCCGCGCCTGGCTTCCAGCAGCGCCGCGAACGCGCGCTGCGCCAGACGCAGCGGCAGACCGACGTCGCCGCCCGGAGATTGCGTGTTCGTCGCGATCGCCGGCAGGTTCATCGCTGAACCCTCGAAGCGGCAATGGCACGAGTTGTGGCATACAGATGCTCGGTACGCAGACAAGGTTGCATGGTGTCCCTCCTAGCAAGACACACGCCAACGCGGATGTGATCGACCCGGATACGAAAAATCCGGCGTCGAAGACGCCGGATTGCCCTGTGATAATGCTCTCGGCCGCGTCGCCCGGGTGCGGGAGGGGGAGAGTTCCCGGGCGACGCGGCGAGAGACTTGAACTGGGGTACGTGAACCGAATCTTTCAAGGGAAGGCGGCCTCGATTTCATCGTCCTCTGCCTTCCATCTGTTCGGCCGCTGCGTACACGCTTAAAATCGCGCGCAGGCTTTTCATGTACCGACCGGTATAGTATAGTAAATGAACTCAGCAGTCCAGTAGCAATGCCATGACTCTAGCCATCGCCAAGTCCTGCGGCCCGGGCCGCCCGAAGGATCTCGAGAAACGCGCCGCGATCCTCGACGCCGCCAAGAACCTGTTCCCGCGTTCCGGCTTCGAAGGCACCAGCATGGACGCGATCGCCGCCGAGGCCGGCGTGTCGAAGCTGACGGTCTACAGCCACTTCACGGACAAGGAGACGCTGTTCGTCGCCGCGATCCGCGAACGCTGCGCCGAGCAGATGCCGGCGACGCTGTTTTCGATCGACCGCAAGGCGCCGGTGCGCCGCCAGCTGGAAGCGATCGGACGCGCGTTCTTCGCGTTGATCACGCAGCCCGAGTCGATCGCCCTGCATCGGCTGATCACCGCCGGCACCGCTTCGGCGCACAAGCTCGCGCAGCTGTTCTGGGATTCCGGTCCGCGTCTTTTGCACGAGGACTTCGAGAAATTTCTGCGCCAGGAAGTCGAGGACGGCCAGCTCGACATCGACGACGTGACGCGCGCGACCTCGCAGTTCTTCGCCCTGCTCAAGGGCGAACTGCACGCGCGCATGTTGTGCGGCTGCTCGCAGCCGATCACCACCGACGAGGTGGAGACGCACGTGCGCGCCACGGTCGAGTTCTTCCTGCGCGCCTATGCGCCTTGCGCGGAACGCGCGGCGATGATCAAGGCGGTGCGCTGACGGCGCCGGCGAGCGCGCCGAGCCATTCGCGCAGCACGCGCTCTTCCGCCTCGCCGAGGTCGATGAAGCGGAATCCGGCCCAGTAGCGGCCGGGCCGCTGCGTCGGTTCGTTCCAGATTTCGTGCACGCCGACCTCGATCGGCTGCAGGCGGCCGTGCTGATCGGGCAGCTGGAACGAAAACTGGTACAGCGCGTCGTCGACGACGGCGATATCGGTCAGCAGCATCATGCCTTCGAGCGACAGGTTGCCGAGCTGGCCGACGACGCTCCCGCTCATCGCGTCGGTCACCTGCAGCGGCATCGTCGGACGCTTGCGCGGAACGCGGCGTTTCTCGATCACGGTGCCTCCCGTTCGGAGCGGTCCGCCGCGGACGCATCCGGCTTGGACAGGGTGTCGAGGATCGCCTTCCACGCGCGGTCGATCAGCGAGGTCTGCGGCGGTATCTCGATGCGCGCCTGACCGCGCACGAGATCGCGCGCCAGTTGATCCAGCGTGCGGTCCTCGCAGCGCGCGCCGCGCTGGTTCACGAATAGGCAGCGCTTCGTCACCGTCGAAAACCAGGCCAGCTTGCGACGCACCGACGCGCCTTGCTGATTCAAGGTGAACACGAACCAGGTTCCGAACGGGACTTCGCGCAGGCGTTCCAGCGTCGCCAGCTCGGTCGCGTTCAACGGAATCGGTTGCGGCTTCGTCGCCGGTTCGGTCGTCGCGGCCGGAGCGGCCGGTTCCCCGAAGCGGGCCCGGCCGCGCAGGACCTCCTCGACGCGCGGCCGATCCGGCGATGCGTCGGCGGTGGTCGCGGCCGGTTCCGGGGCGAGCCCGGCGAGCACGCCGGCGACGTCGTCGGCGGGCAGGCCGATCTCGGCGAGGCCGGCTTCGAGTTCCTGCCGGACCGAATCGTCGATCGTCTTCGCCGCGTCGCCGCGCACCAGCGCCGCCGCCACCGCGAGGCGGCGGCGGAACTCGTCGCTACCGCTGCCGTGGCGCAGCGCGCTGAGCGCCAGCGCATCGGTCCAGGCCTGCTCGAGCAGGGTGCGCACCGCTGGCGCCGGCGTGCCGTGCTGCAATGCCTGCGCGACCGCTCCGCGCGCCGTCGCGCGTGCGATTTCGATCCGCTCGCGCCCTTGTGCCGCCTCGATCTGGCGCCGCTCGAACACTTCCGCGCGCCGCGCCAGCAGTTGCATGTGGCCGCTGAGGTCGGCGAGCAGATTGCCGAACAAGGCGGGATCGCCGTCGTAGTCGGCGCTGACGCTGTCGACGACCAGGCGCATCTTGGCCGACAGATCCGGATCGGAATCGCTCTCGTCGATCCAGCGCTCGCCGGTCTCGGCGATCGTGTTGAGGAGTTCGCGTGCGGGATGCGAGCGCTGCGTGAAGAAGCTGCGATCGCCGAGCGCGACGCGCAAGACCGGCACGTGCAGGCGGTCGAGCAGGGCGCGCGCGCCGCTGTTCGCGCGCAGGTTCGTGCCGATGTATTCGAACAGCAGGCCGACCAGGTCGATCGTGTCGCTGTCCTCGTCCTGCAGACGCAGCGCGCCGCCGTGCGGGCCGGCCTTGCGCAGGCGGTCGAACAGTTCGCGTTTGAATTGCGCGTTGTCGTAGCCCGGCTCGGCGCTGGTCGAGTCGGGCGCGCGGCGCTCGCGCTGCAGGACGCCGAGCAGGATCTGCAGGTCGGCGCGGCTGGCCGGCACCGCCGATGGCGCGGCCGCGTGACCTCCTTCCCGGCGGCGCCGTTCGGCCAGCAGGCGATACAGCGTGCCGAACAGCTCGACGTCGTCGGCGGCACCCGCATTCGCCCACATCGAGGGCGCGCTCGCTGCAGGCACCGGCGATGCCTCGGCGGCCGACGACGTCTGCGCAGGCATCGGCGTGCTCGCGGGACGCGCGCGCTGCGCGCTCCAGTGCAGATTCGGCAGGATGCGATGGGCGACCAGATGGGCGTGGATCGCGTCGTAGTAGCGGCCGAGCGTCGCCAGCGCGACGCGATCGAACGTGCGATAGGCGAGGACGCGCCGCTCGACGCCCAGGTCGATGCCGTCGAGCGCGTGACGGAAGGCGGCGATCAGCTGCGCCGGCCCGAGCGGCAAGGTTTCGTGCGGCCAGGCCGGCGCCGCAGCGAGCACGCCGAAGCGATGCGCCAGCGCGTACAGCGCCTGGCTGTTGCGGATTTCCGACTTGCCGGCGACTTCGCGCTGCGCGAGTTCTTCTTCGAGCGCCGAGGGATCGACCAGCTCGAGCGTGGTCGTCGGCGCGGGCGTCGCCGCGGCGGGCGTCTTGCCGCCGCGGATGCGCGCCAGCGTCGATTCGACGTGCTGCAGAAAGCGCGGCACGATCTCGGCGCGGTTGCGCCGCAATTCGCCGAGGCTCTCGAACAGGGTCTGCTGCTGTCCGTTGCTGACGGCGTGCTCGGCCAGCTTGAACAGGTTGCGGTCGAGCTCGTCCAGCGTCTGCTGCAGCGCCGCGCCGAAATGCGCGTACGTGGTGCTCAGCAGTTCGTCCAGCACCGCGCGCACGCGCGGCGGCAGGTCGGCCCGCCGCGCCAGCGAAGCATGCGTCGCACCGTGGTCGCGAATCGTCCTTCTCCCCTGCGGCGGCGCACGGGCGGGCGCCGCCGGACGAAAGCCCATTCGCATCGAGCGCGGATCCGCGCATCGACGCCCCCTGGCACGGCCGGGAAGTCGGCCGGGCCGGGGGTATTCTGGCACGTCACCGCACCCTGCGTCGGGGCGGTCACCTCACGTCACATCACGGGCGAGGCTGCCAGATCACTTCCAGGAAGCCCGAGCGTCCGGCGGTGTTGTAGCCGCGCACCAGCTCGTAATCGCGATCGGTCAGGTTCTCGACGCGCGCGGCGAGGCTCCAGTCGCGGTTCAGCGTGAGGCCCGCGCGCAGGTTGACGATCGCATAGGAGGACAGGTCGATCGTGTTGCCGCCGAAGGTATCGTGGCGGCGGCCGGCGTAGACCAGCTCAGCGCCGGCGCGCCAGCGCTCGCCGAAGGAGCGCTCGACCACGCCGGTGAACTTCTGCTTCGGCCGGCGCAGCAACTGCTGGTCGGTGTCGCCGTTGCGTGCGTCCATCCAGGTGTAGTTCGCGCGCAGCGACCAGGCGTCGAGTTTCAGCTGATACTCGATCTCGGCGCCGTCGATGTCCGCCTTGGCGATGTTCTCGGCGCGGCTCTGCGGACCGGTGAAGCTGATCAGGTCCTTGACGCGGGTGGTGTACAGGTTCGCCTTGATGCGCTGGTTCGCGTCCGGCGTGAACTCCACGCCGAGTTCGGTGCTGCGCGAGCGTTCCGCATCGAGATCGGGGTTGCCGGCAAACCAGCCGCCGTAGCCCGGGTGGTACAGCTCGTTCATGGTCGGCGCGCGGAAGCCGCGGCCGACGTTGGCGTACACGCGCAGCAGCGGACTGAAGCGCCAGCCCAGGGCGAGCGAGCCGGTGGTCGCGCCGCCGAAGTCGTCGTTGTCGTCGCGACGCAGCGAAAGCTCGCTGTCGAGCGCGCCGAAGTCGCCGCGCCAGCCGGCGAACACGGCGCGGTTGTCGCGCTCGCGCCCGTAGGTCCGGGTGTGGCTGAAGGTGTCGATCGTCTCGCCCTTCTCGCGCACGAAGTCGATGCCGGCGATCAGGCGCTGCTGCTCGCCGAGGCGGAACTCGTTCTGCCACAGCAGGCTGTTGCGGCGCGTGTGATACAGCGTCGTGAACGCCGGCGTGTCGAGGTCCTCGCGCGAATTGCCGAAGGCGAGGCGATGGTTCCAGTTCTCGCCGAGCGCGCCTTCGAGGTTGATGCCGCCGGACTGCTCGATGACGTCCGAGTAGCCCTGATCGAACTGCGTCTGGCCTTGGCTGCGGTACAGCGAGGCCGACAGCACCTGGCTGCCGAACTGGTGCGCGGCGCGGCCGGCGAAATTCGTGTTGCGGTAGCCGTCGTCGTCCGGGTTGAAGATGCAGTACGGATCGTCCGGCCCATTGCAGATGCGGCGATTGGTGACCGAGAAGCCGCCGACGTGACGCGCGCCGACCTGCACGCTGTAGCCATTGGCGCCGTCCCAGTGGCCGAAGCCGGCGCTACCGTCGGCGTCGCGGTAGCTGCCGTAGCCGAGCGCGACGCGCGGGCCGTCCAGCTTGCGCGTGAAGATCTGGATCACGCCGCCGATCGCGTCGGAACCCCAGTAGCTCGCGCGCGGACCGCGCACGATCTCGATGCGCTCGACGGTGTCCAGCGGCAGTTGCTCGAAAGCGAAGGCGCCGGTGTTCTGCGAGGACACGCGCACGCCGTCGATCAGCACCAGCACCTGGTTCGAGTTGGTGCCGCGCAGGAACAGCGAGGTCTGCTGGCCGGCGCCGCCGGTGCGGTAGAGGTCGACGCCGGCTTGCAGGCGCAGCAGGTCGATCGCATCGCGCGCGACGCTGGCGTCGATGTCCTCGCGCGTGATCACGCTGACGTCGGCCAGAGTCGAGTCGACGGTTTCGGCGACGCGCGAGGCGGTCACCTGTACGGTCGGCTGCAATTGTTCGTCGTCCGCGCGCGCGTTCGCGCACAGGGCGCCGGACAGCGCCAGAAAAAGCATGGAACGTTGAAGCACGGTGAATCCTCCTGTCGCACACCCGCGGGCCAGGGTCGGAAGGAGGAAGGCGCAGGGCGACGGACGCCCGTGCCCGTCCGTTGCCCGCCGCAACGCCTGGAGCTGATCGTCTTCACGGCGGGGCGCACGGCCGCGGTCGCGAACGACGAAAGCCTCAGGCCGGTCTCCGGGCTTGCGAGCGATGCGGCGGAGGCGATCTTGCGAAGATCGCTCCGGCGCATCGGCCCGATCGCCTTCCCGTCGCGGATGCGACAGTGGCATTCGATCGAGCCGGACTCGCTTACCGTTGCGGGGGCAGCGTGAGCTTCGCACTCACTTCCCGTTTCACCCTGGGCGCAATGACGCGGGCAGGGCACCTGCGGCGGCGCGCAGTGTAGTCGAGCGCAGGGGCGGCTTCAATTGAAGGCGGGCTCGGCGGAAAGGTAGCCGCGGGCGCCCGGTTCGCGAGCCGCGATGGCCGTGCGGGAAAGCGTCAGTCGCGATCGGTGCGCGTGTCGATGCCGGTCAATTCGCCGTTCTCGTCCACCCGCAGCGCGATCTCGATCGGCCGGCAGCAGATCGCGCAGTCCTCGACGTAGCTCTGCGAACCGGCGGAGACGTCCGCCGTGGTCGTGAAGCGCTCGCCGCAGTAGGGGCAGTCGATGGCGATGGTCTCGATCATGCGTCGTCTCGCAGGAACAGTTCGATCAGATCGTTGAGGAAGCGGCGGCCGTCCGCGCTCGGTTGCAGGCGAGTCGCGTCGTCGACCAGCCAGCCGCGCGCTCGCGCCTGCGCAAGCGGCTCGGCGATGCGCTCCGGCGCGACGCCGCTGCGTCGCTCGAACAGTACCGCCTCGACGCCGTCGTTCAGCCGCAACGCGTTCAGCATGAACTCGAACGGCCGATCCGCCGGCGCGACGGGGGCGACGCCGCCGAACGCCTCGTGGCGCGCGGCCCGCTCGAGATAGCTGCGCGGGAGCTTCACTTTCGTGGTGCGCACGATCGCGCCGTCGGTTGCGCGGCTGAGCTTGCCGTGCGCGCCGGCGCCGATACCGAGGTAGTCGCCGAACTGCCAGTAGTTGACGTTGTGCGCGCAACGGCGCCCGTCGCGCGCATACGCGGAGACCTCGTATTGCGCGTAGCCGGCTTCGGCGAGGCGCGCCTGACAGGCTTCCTGCATGTCCCAGGCGCTGTCCTCGTCGGGCAGCGGCGGCGGCTTCGCCGCGAACAGCGTGTTCGGCTCCAAGGTGAGCTGGTAGTGCGAGATGTGCGCCGGTCGCAGTGCGATCGCGCGCTCGACGTCGGCGATCGCACCGTCCGGCGTCTGCTGCGGCAGCGCGTACATCAGGTCGAGGTTGATGTTCTCGACACCCGCATCCTGCGCCTCCGCGACGGCACGCGCCGCCTCGCCCGCCGAGTGGATGCGGCCGAGGCGGCGCAGCTTGTCGTCGTCGAAGCTCTGCACGCCGAAGCTGACGCGGTTGACGCCGGCGCGCAGATAGCCGTCGAAGCGGCCGTGCTCGACCGTGCCCGGGTTGGTTTCGAGCGTGATCTCCGTGCCGGACGGCAGCGCGATCCGCGCGGCGACGCCGTCGAGGATGCGCGCGATCGCTTCCGGTGCGAACAGGCTCGGTGTGCCGCCGCCGAAGAACACGCTGTGCAGCGGACGCCGCTCGAGCGCGTCCGAGTGGGTCTGCAGATCGCGATCGAGATCGGCCAGCAACGCGTCGACGTAATCCTCGACCGGCAGCGCGCCGCCTTGCGCATGCGAGTTGAAATCGCAGTACGGGCACTTCTTCACGCACCACGGGATGTGGACGTAGAGCGAAAGCGGCGGGGCGAGGAGTGACATGGTCGTCGGGCTGCGGCGAGCGGCCGCCGGCCTCAGGTGAGGCGTTCGAGAAGGGATTTCAATTGCGCGAGCGCCTGGCCGCGATGGCTGAGGCGATTCTTCGTCTGCGCATCGAGCTCGGCGGCGCCGAGCCCGAGCACGGGATCGAAGAAGACCGGATCGTAGCCGAACCCGTTCCCGCCGCGCGGCGCGTCGAGGATGCGGCCGTACCAGCGGCCTTCGGCGATCAGCGGCGCGGGATCGTCGGCGCTCCGGAGCAGCGCGATCGTGCAATGGAAGTGCGCCGTGCGCTGCGGTTCGTCGACGCCGCGCAATGCCTCGATCAGCTTGGCGATGTTCGCGCCGCTGTCGCCGTGGCGACCGGCGTAGCGTGCCGAATACAGTCCCGGCGCGCCGTCGAGCGCGTCGACGCAGATGCCCGAATCGTCGCCGAGCGCCGGCAGGCCGGTCATCCGCGCCGCATGACGCGCCTTCAGCAGAGCGTTCTCGACGAAGGTCGTGCCGGTCTCCTCGGCGTCGTCGACGCCGAGTTCGCCTTGCGCGACGAGCTGGACGTCGAGTCCGGCGAGGACTTCGCGCATCTCGGCCAGCTTGCCGTGGTTGCCGCTGGCGAGGACGAGCTTCATTGCGGCGGTCCGATCAGATCCCAGCGGTTGCCGTGGAGATCCTCGAACACGATCACCGTGCCGTAGGCCTCGTGGCGCGGCGCGGCGTCCATGCGTGCGCCGGCGGCGGCGAGGCGCGCATGGTCGCGCGCGAAGTCGTCGGTGTGCAGGAAGAAGCCGACGCGGCCGCCGTGCTGGCGTCCGACCGCGGCTTGCTGCTCGGGCGTGGTCGCGCGCGCCAGCAGCAGCTGGAACGCCGCGTCGGCGCTCGGCGCGACGCGCACCCAGCGCTTGCCGCCGCCGAGGTCGCTGTCTTCGATCAGCACGAAGTCGAGCGCATTCGCGAACCACGCGATCGCCTCGTCGTAGTCGTGCACCAGCAGCGCGATGTACGCGATGCGACGGCTCACTTCGCCAGCGCCTCGCGTTGTTTCGCGCACAGCTCGGTGACGCCGGCCGAGGCGAGAGCGAGCAGCGCGTCGAGTTCCTCGCGGCGGAACGCATGGCCTTCGGCCGTGCCCTGCACCTCGATGAAACCGCCACCGTCGTTCATGACGACGTTCATGTCGGTATCGCAGGCGGAGTCTTCCGCGTAGTCGAGGTCGAGCACCGGCGTGCCCTGGTAGATGCCGACCGAGACCGCGGCGACCGCGCCGAACACCGGATCGCGCTTGATCGCGTTGCGCGACTTCAGCCAGCCGATCGCGTCGACCAGCGCGACGTAGGCGCCGGTGATCGCCGCGGTGCGCGTGCCGCCGTCGGCCTGCAGCACGTCGCAGTCGAGCGTGATCGTGCGCTCGCCGAGCGCGTGGCGATCGACGCAGGCGCGCAGCGCGCGGCCGATCAGGCGCTGGATTTCCATCGTGCGGCCGCCCTGGCCGCCGCGCGCCGCTTCACGCTGCGTGCGCTGGCCGGTCGCGCGCGGCAGCATGCCGTACTCGGCCGTGACCCAGCCTTCGCCCTTGCCGCGCAGGAACGGCGGCACCTTCTCCTCGATGCTGGCGGTGCACAGCACGCGCGTGTCGCCGAAGGAGACCAGCACCGAACCTTCGGCGTGGCGCGTGTAGTGGCGTTCGATGCTGACCGGGCGCAGTTGATCGGCGCGGCGGCCGGAGGGGCGGGCGAGGCTCATGGAGGGTGCGTGTTTGGGGATCGAAGCCGCGCAGTTTACCATTGCGCCCCTTTCGTTCCGGGATACGCCGATGTTGCGCAGCATGACCGCCTTTGCCAGCGCCGAGTCCGACAGCGGTCACGGCACGCTGGCGATCGAGCTGCGCTCGGTCAATCACCGCTATCTGGAACTCGGCCTGCGCCTGCCGGACGAACTGCGTTCGCTCGAGCCGATCGTGCGCGAGCGCGTCGCGACCCGCCTCGCGCGCGGCAAGGTCGATCTCGGGCTGCGCTGGAAGCCGGCGGCTGCCGACGCGTCGACGATCGCGATCGACCAGGATCGCGTCGCGCGCCTGGCCGAGGCTGCGCACGCGTTGGGCGCGAAATTTCCGGAGATGCGCGTCGAGTTCACCTCGCTGCTGGCCTGGCCGGGCGTGCTGCTCGATCGCGATACCGATCTGGAATCGCTGCGCGAGGCGGCGCTGGCCGTGCTCGACGCGGCGCTGGACGACATGGTCGCCGCGCGCGAGCGCGAGGGTGAGCGTCTCGGCGGTTTCCTGCGCGAGCGTCTCGACGGCATCGAGCGTCTCGTCGCCGAGGTGCGCGCGCATCTGCCCGAGGTGCGCACGGCCCTGCGCGCGCGTTTCGACGCGCGCCTGGCCGAACTGAAGCAGCCGCTCGATCCGGGCCGCATCGAGCAGGAAGTCGTGCTGCAGTTGCAGCGCATCGACGTCGACGAAGAGCTCGACCGCCTGACCGCGCACGTCGCCGAGGCGCGCCGCATCTTCGGGCTGAAGGAAGCCGTCGGTCGCCGCCTCGACTTCCTGATGCAGGAGTTCAACCGCGAGGCGAACACGCTCGGCTCCAAGGCCGCCGACCCGCGCACGACCAAGGCCGCGGTCGAGTTGAAGGTTCTGATCGAGCAGATGCGCGAGCAAATCCAGAATTTGGAGTGATCCCGGAACCGAAGCCGCCGCAGCTTGGTGCCGCGGCGGCCGGCTGATGTTTTTCAGTTCACCGTGAACGTGACCGGGACCGCGACGCGCCGCTGGGTCGCGTCGTTGTTCGTCACGCAGAGGTGGCTGCGATAGATGCCCGCGTCGAGACTCGACGCATCGAAGGTGACGCCGACCGGCGTGCTGTCGCCGGCGGCGGTGGAGCCGCGCGTCGCGCTGAAGCTCAGCCACGGCACCGGATCGGGATACGCGCAGACGCCGCCGAGGCGCGCGATCGCGAATGCCGCCAATTGGGTCTCGCTCGGGCTGGTGCCGATGGGGGCGACCTCGGTCAGCGCGCCGCTCGCGGTGTCGATCGTGTACATCTCCGCCTGGCCCGTGCTGGCGTCGAACGCCGAGTAGTAGAGCGTGGCGGTGTAGTCGTCGAAGTCCAGGCCCTGGGCGTAGTTCGCGTCGAAACCGAGCGAGCCGATCACGGCGGCGGCGCCGCTGCTCTTGTCGATCGCGACGAAGTCGTCGGCGAGGATGTCGATGCCGTACATCAGACCGTCGGCGTCGACGGCGAGGCCGGAGACCAGCGCGCCGGTGCCCTGGCCGGGCCCGGGTATTCCGATGCCGCCGATCGCTCCGACCAGGGTCGGCGTCGCGGTCAGCGGATCGATCGTGTAGAGGAACGACTGCGTGCCGTCGCGTCCCTGCTGGTAGGCGATCGCGTACAACGTGGCGCTGGTCGGGTCCCAGGCGAGCCCGCTCCAGCTGATGCCGGAGCCACCCAGCAGGGCCGCGGTGCCGACGAGGTCGATGGCGCCGCTGGCGGTGTCGATCGTCAACAGGTGCGTGGTGTAGTAGTCGAGCGCATAGAGCTTGCCGAAGTTTTCGTCGACGAAGGCGCCGGCGGTCAGGATCAGGTCGCCGACGCTCGCCACCGGCGTCAGATCGGTCGGGTTGGCGGCATCCAGTCCCACCAGCGAAGCGGAGTCGAGGTCGATTCCGAACGCGGCGACCGGAGCCGCCAGCGGTAGCGGTTCGGCCCGGGCGTCGGTCGCCGGGGCAGAGAGGCGATGCGAGCGCGGCGCCGGCAGCGCGCTGCTCGACGCCGGGTCGCCGAACGGGCGCGTGATGCGCGGGACTCGCGGGAAGTGCGCGTTCGAGGCGATGGAGCCGAGGTTCCAGGTCAGCGGACGGTCGCCGATGTTGCCGATCGTCAGCGTGCCGCTGGTCGACGCCCCGGCCGCCGCACTGACGTCGAACTGGCCCGGCGTCACGACGATCTGCGGCACGCCGACGGCGACTTCGACCTGCTCGCTTGCCGTGAGGGCGACCGGTGTCGTCGGCGAGAACAGGATCGCCTTGCCGGCACTGACCGATGCCTGCTTGTAGGAATACTGCAGCGCCGCGGGAACGCCGTCCGGCGCGTTCAGGCCGATCGTGGCGGTGATGCCGTCGTCGCGCTGCGGATCGCCGACGCTGGTATCGGCGTACTGGAACAGGATCTGGTCGCTGCCTTCGTACAGCACGGCTTCGAAGGTCGCGCTGTCTTGTTGAATGCCGCCGATCATGACCGGCAGGTTGAACCACTCCACCACGAAGCGCCGGTTCGGCGCGGTGCCGAGCGTCGCGTAGTAGATGTTGCCGTCCTCGGGCTGCTGGTAATAGATGTCCGTCCAGTACGGCAGGATCGCCGGGCCGATGGCCGTGCTGGGCAGCGGCGTGTTCTCCTGCGTGAAGAACACCGACTCCAGGTCGAACAACAGGCCGCCGTTGTAGCCGATCATGATCTGGTCGGCGGTCAGTCCGTAGAACGTGAAGGGGAAACCGATGTCCGCCGGCACGGCGTGGTCGTCGAATTCCAGGTTCAGCGGCGTGCCGGTGGCGGTGATGTCGACGAAGTCGTAGCGGCCCGACGCCCCGCTCGCATCGAAGCCGTCGTGGAAGATCGCGTCCGGATCCAGCGTGCCGTCGCCGTAGGCGTAGCCCGGATGCACGTCGTAGGCGTTCCAGGTCGACACCGGCGACTGCGATTGCCGGGCGGTGACGATGCGGTTGAACTGGTGGCTCGCGCCGGGGGCGAGGGTGACCGGGACCGCGCTGAGGATCGAACCGGCGACGTCGTCGTCGAGGCTCTGGTAGTTCAGCGCGACATCGGACTGGTTGGTGACGCGGTAGCAGAAATTGACCAGGTCGAGCCGGGTCGCTTCGATCCGGGTGTCGCTGCCGCAGGCGCCTTCGGATACGTCGGTGCCGAGCGTGACGCGGAGGTCGATGCCTTGCAGCGGTCGTCCCGCGGCCGGTTGGCCAGTCGCCGCGAGGCCGGCGAGGAGGGACAAGGCCAGGCCGGCGATGCGCGCCGGCCGGTGGTCGGGATCGGATGTCGCCGTCGCCGGTTCGAACCACGTGAATCGCATGCTGCCTCCAAAGGAAGGCCGTCGGCACGGCCGTTCGGTGCGGCGAGCATGCGGCGGCACTGCCGCAATGGCCATTAGTCGAGCATTAGCGTTTTATTGCGCCACGTTTATCCATTTGTAGAAACAGGGATTTTCGCCTCTTCCGCATCGCTGGCCGCGGACGCCTCGCCCTCGAGCGTCGCCGACCAGCGCTGGCCGGCCAGCTGGCGTGCGCGCGTGAAATACGAGCGCGCCAGCACGCTGTCGCGGCGAGCGGCGGCGACGCGGGCCAGCGTCAAGGCGCTGGTGAAATCCTCGTCCGCGTGAGGCCCGAGCGGACGGGCGGTCTCGGCGGCGGCGTCGATCCGGCCCTGCGCGAGCTGGAACCGGGCGAACGGGACGGCCGCGTCGCGCAGCACGATCGGCGCGCCGAAGTCGCGGGCGAGCGACAGCGCCTGCGAGTACAGCTCGTCGGCGCGCGCCGCCCGTTCCTGGCTGGCCTGCCATTGCGCCTGCGCGGCGAGCGCGTGCACGCGCGCCGGCACCAGCGCGTTCGCCGGGAGCCAGATCGCCGCGTCGTCCGCGAGCGCGCGGGCTGCGTTCCGGTCCTGTCCCGCCAGTGCCGACAGCAGGACCGCCGCCGTTTCCAGGCGCAAGTCGGCGGAGCTGCGCGACTCGAGTCCGGCGCGGATCGAGCCGGCAAGGCGGATCGCCGCGGGCGCGTCGCCGAGCGCGAGCAGGCTGCGCGCCTGGTCCAGGCGGACGTCGACCACGGCGTCGTAGTTCGCGTCCGACGCCGATTCGGCGGCCAGACGCGCAAGCTCGCTGCGTGCCTCCTCGAGTGCGCCCGTCTCGACCAGCACGGTGACGTAGGCGACGATGCCGAAGCGGTGCAACGCCGGGTAATCGAGCCGACGCAGGCGCGGCAGCAGTGCGCGCAGATTTTCCAGCGCGAGCGCGTGCTGCAGCAGGTACTCGTGCGATTGCGCGATGTTCAGGCGCGAGCCGAGCTCGGTCTCGTTCGAGCCGATCGCCGCCGCAATCGCGGCGGCCTGTTCGTAGCGCAGCAGCGCATCGGCGAGACGGCCGCGCTGCGCGGCGACGTAGCCGAGTCCGTCGACGACGCGGGCGAGCACCAGGCGATCGCCGATCGGCGCCAGGGCCAGCCGCGCGTTGAGGTAGCTCGTTTCGGCGCCGTCGAGGTCGTTGCGCACGGCCTGGGCGATGCCGAGGCCACGCCAGGCGAGGCCGCTGACGCGTCGGTCGTCGTGAGCGCGCAGCAGGGTCAGGCTGCGCCGGAAATCCGTCTCGGCCAGGTCCGGGCGGCCGGCGGCCAGCTCGCAGTCGCCGAGCGCCGTCCATGCTTCGGGCAACCAGCGCGGCGTCGGTGTCGTCACCGCACCGTCGATCAGAGTGCGCAGCGCAGCGGCGGCCTCGTCGGCGCGGCCGAGCTGGATCAGCGCCTCGGTACGCAACAAGGCGACCTCCGGCGCCGCCGCGACGCTCGGATCGGCGCGATCGGCCAGCGCCAGCGCGCGGCCGTTCTGGCCTTCCAGGGTGGCGGCCTTCATGCGGGCGCTGAGGGCGAGCACCTGCGGCGACGGCGCGTCGTGCTCGTTCGCGGGCGCGCCGGGAGCGAACAGTTCGCGCAGATCCCGCGCCAGCGCGCCGGCGGCGGCGATCGGATCGGCGGCGCTGGCGCTGACGATCTGCGAATTGCCGCCGGCGTCGCGCACGGTCGCGTGCAGCAGCCAGGCATCGCCGGAACGAACCGCCTCGGTGGCGACGACGACGCTGGCGCCGGTTTCCCGGAGCAATTGCGCCATGTCGCTCGCGGGCGCGTGCGCGACGGCGGCGAGCGCGGTCTCGTCGGGCACGACGGCGTGGCCCGGAACGTCGGCCAGCGCCTGCGCGTTCAGCGACATCACGCCGAGGCGCATCCATCCATCTTCGGCGACGTCGCCCTGGACCTGCGTCGGCAGGACCAGGATCAGTCCCGCGGTCGTTGCGGCGGCATCGGGCTGCCGGTGCCGGCCGAGGAACCGTTGCGCCGCGACGGCGAACGCGACCAGCAGCAAGGTTCCGATCGCGACGGCGACGCGACGCCGGCGCGGTGCGGGCCGTATTGCCTGTGTCGCGGACGCCGACGGCGGCGCGGCGATGTCCTCGTCGGCATCGCTCGGCGGCGGCGCTTCCGCGCGTTCGCGCATCGCGACGGCGGGCGGCGGCGGCATGCCGACGATCGTCGCGCACTCCTCGGTATCGGCGACCCACTGATAGCCGAATCGCGGAATGGTGCGGATGTAATGCTGCACGCTGCCGTCGTCGCCGAACGCGCGCCGCGCCTTCAGCACGGCTTGCGCCAGCAGCGCCTCGCCGGCGTCGGAACGTCCCCACACGGCGGCGATGAGCTCGTCGCGGCCGACGGCGCGCCGGCGGTGTTCGACCAGGTAGGCGATGACGTCGAACACGCGCAGGCCGACGGCGAGATCGAGTCCGTCGCGCGTCAGGCGGCGCGACTCGGTAACCAGATCGTGACGGTCGAAACGATAGGCGGGCATTTCCTGCGTCACATGCTCGGCGAATGCGGCATGCGAACGCCGGCCGCCGCGATGGACGGATGACTGCGCTGGCGCCGCGGCGGCGATCTGCGCATAGGATGCCAGATTCGCCGGTGCGTTCGCGGCGGCGATCGCGAAGGTGCTGATACCATTGGCGGATGAATTCCGCCTCTCGCATCCTCGCTGGGTTCCCCGAGTCGTTTCCACGCAGCTCACGCCGATACCGCCGCGACTGCGCGGCCGACGCGTAGGTCGGCGCATGAGCGGAACCCTCTACATCGTCGCGGCGCCCTCCGGCTCGGGCAAGACCAGCCTGGTCAACGCCTTGCTCGAGCGCGAGCCGGGCATCAGTCTGTCGGTGTCCTACACCTCGCGTCTGCCGCGGCCGGGCGAGATCGACGGCAAGCACTACCACTTCGTCTCGCGCGAGGTGTTCGAGCGCATGGCCGCGGCCGGGATGTTCTACGAGTACGCGAACGTGCATGGCGACCTGAAGGGCACGGCGCGCAACGCCGTCGAGCCGCTGCTGGCGGCCGGCAACGACGTGCTGCTCGAGATCGACTGGCAGGGCGCGCGCCAGGTGCGCGCGGCGTGCCCGGACAGCGTCAGCGTGTTCATCCTGCCGCCGTCGCGCGCGGAGCTCGAACGCCGGTTGCGCGCGCGTGCGTCCGACAGCGCCGAGACGATCGCGCGCCGACTCGGCGATTCGCGCGAGGAGATCGCGCACGCCGGCGACTTCGATTTCATCGTCGTCAACGACCAGTTCGCCGATGCGCTGGCCGACCTGCGCGCGATCGTCGCCTGCCAGCGTCTGCGCCGATCCGCCCAGCTGTCGCGGCACGCCGTGCTGATCGGCGACCTGCTGAAATCGTGAACGGAAAAAAGCGGCCGAGGACGGCCGCGATCGAATCCTCCGCAGGTGAATTACACAGGGCCGTGCGGCGGAGCCGAGCGTGCGAAGCCGGGACGAAGCGAACGAGCCGACACGTGCGTCGCGTCTGGCGGCGGAACGTCCGCATCGGCTAAGGTAGCCCCGCCGCGCGGTTCGCGCGCCCTTCCTCATCACGGATCGAGCACGAGTGAGCGCAGCCAACGCCCCAGAACGGACCGACGCCCTCGTCCAGGTGCGCGGCCTCAGCACGGAGCTGAACGGCAAGACGATCTTCGACCGGCTCGACCTCGACGTCCCACGCGGCAAGATCACCGCGATCATGGGGCCGAGCGGCACCGGCAAGACGACCTTGCTCCGCCACATCACCGGCCAGCTGATGCCGGACGCCGGCGAGATCCGCGTCGACGGCCACAACGTGCCCACGCTGGCGCGCGGCGAGCTGTTCGATCTGCGCGAGAAGATCGGCTATCTGTTCCAGAACTCGGCCCTGCTGACCGATTTCACGGTGTTCGAGAACGTCGCCTTTCCGCTGCGTCAGCACCTGAAGCTGCCGGAAGAAATCCTGCGCAACATCGTGCTGACCAAGCTGCAGGCGGTCGGCCTGCGCGGCGCCGCCGAGCTGATGCCGAGCGAGCTGTCCGGCGGCATGGCGCGGCGCGTGGCGCTGGCGCGCGCGATCGTGCGTGATCCGATGCTGATCCTCTACGACGAGCCGTTCGTCGGCCTCGATCCGATCGCGCTGAACCAGATCCTGAAATTGATCCGCACGCTCAACGACACGCTCGGCATCACCAGCATCCTGGTCGCGCACGAGTTCGCCGCGGTCGGCCGCGCCGCCGACCACGTCTACCTGATCGCCGGCGGCAAGGTCGCCGCGCAAGGCACGCCGGCCGAGCTGGCGCGCGGCGAATCGGACTGGACCCGGCAGTTCTTCGGCGGCGAAGCGGACGGCCCGGTGCCGTTCCAGTATCCGGCGCGCGACTACGCGGCCGATCTCGGATTCCCGCCGTCCGGGCGGACGGAGCGGGCGCGATGAGCGCGACGCGTCCCCGTCCGTCGCGCATCGGCGACGCGCTGGCGCAGGTCGGCGCCTGCGGCCTGTTCCTGTTCCAGCTGATCGGCGCGATCCCGAAGAGCCTGCGCCACATCAAGGAGACGATCCGGCAGGTCTGGTTCGTCGGCGCGATGAGCCTGGTCATCATCATGACCTGCGGCCTGTTCGTCGGCATGGTGCTCGGCCTGCAGCTGTACGACGTGCTGTCGCGCTTCGGCAGCGCGGCGATGAGCGGCACCGTGGTCGCGCTGGCGTTGTATCGCGAGCTCGGGCCGGTGGTGACCGCGCTGCTGTTCGCCGGCCGCGCCGGCACCTCGATCACGGCCGAGATCGGCCTGATGCGCGCGACCGACCAGCTCGCCGCGATGGAAATGATGGCGGTCGACCCGCTCGCCTACGTGGCGACGCCGCGCTTCCTCGCCGGCATCGTCGCGATGCCGCTGCTGGTCTGCGTCTTCAACGCGCTGGCGATTCTCGGCGCGCACGTCGTCTGCGTGACCTGGCTCGGCCTCGACAACGGTACGTTCTGGTCGAACATGACCACGAACGTCGACGTCTGGACCGACGTCGTCAATGGCGTCTGGAAGAGCGCGGCGTTCGGCGCCGTGGTCGCCCTGATCGCCGTGTTCCAGGGCTACACCACGCCGCCGACCAGCGAGGGCGTGGCCTACGCGACCACACGCACGGTCGTGTTCTCCTCGATCGCCGTGTTGGCGCTCGATTTCGTGATGACCGCATTCCTGACCTGAGATTGAAGTCATGGCTCAACGACGTTCCTACCAAGTCGGCACCGGCCTGTTCATCCTGCTCGGCTTCGCCGCGCTGGCCTATCTGGCGACGCAGACGACCTCGGTGGCGAACTTCCGCCAGGGCGACACCTACACGCTGAAGGCGAGCTTCACCAACATCGGCCAGCTGAAGCTGCGGTCGCCGGTGAAGCTGGCCGGCGTGCGCATCGGTTCGGTCTCGGCGATCGAACTCGATCCGGTCAAGCTGCAGGCGAGCGTGAAGCTCTCGATCGACCGGCACTACAGCGAGCTGCCGGACGATTCCTCGGCGGCGATATTCACCAGCGGTTTACTGGGCGATCAGTACGTTGGCGTCCAGCCCGGCGGCTCGCCGGACATGTTCAAGGACGGCGACGAATTCCTGCTCACGCAGTCGTCGCTGCAGCTCGAGGACCTGATCGGCAAGTTCCTCGTCAGCGGTTCGCCGAAACCGGCGGAGCAGGACGCCGCCAAGCCGTCTGCCGACAACCACCAGAAGGAGTGACTCCATGTTGCGCACCATCGGTCTCGCGTTCGTTCTGCTGCTCGGCGTCGCCGTGTTGCCGCCGGCGCATGCCGCGGCGGATCCGCAGACGGTCGTGCAGACCATCGCCGACGATCTGGCCAAGGCGATCGAAGGCCATCAGTCCGAGCTGAAGAACGATCGCGAGAAGCTGCTGAAGGTCATCGACGGCATCCTGCTGCCGCATTTCGACATCGACTACGCGTCGATCCTCGTGCTCGGCCAGTACGCGCGTGCCGCCACGCCGGAACAGCGTGCCCGCTTCGCCAAGGCGTTCTACGAGTCGATCACGCATCGCTACGCCGAAGGCCTCCTGAACTACACCAAGGGCCGCGTGAAGGTGCTGCCGAGCCGCGGCGACACCAACGACAAGAAGACGATCGTGCGCACCCAGGTCACGCTCGACGACGGCAAGCCGATCGCGGTCGACTACGCGTTCCGCAAGACGTCGAGCGGCGAGTGGAAGGCCTACGACGTGATCGTCGAAGGCATCTCCTACGTCACCAACTACCGCAACCAGGTCGCGGCGGAGATCCAGAAGTCCAGCCTCGACGCGCTGATCAAGCGTCTCGAGACGCAGGGCGTGGACGCGCTGAAGACCATGGAAAAAGAGCAGCAAGGTGGCTGATCGCGCCGCCGAGGCGTTGCGCATCGAGCGCGTCGACGCGACGCGCGTGCGCGTCAGCGGCGTGCTCGGTTTCGCCGAGGCGGGTACGGCCTACAAGCGTTCCGACGAGGTGTTCGGCAACGGCGGCGGCGGTGCGGTCGAGCTGGACGTGTCCGGCCTGCAGCGCGTCGACAGCGCGACGCTCGCGGTCCTGCTCGCCTGGGCTGCACGCGCCGCGACTTCCGGGCGATCGCTGCGGCTCGCCGGCACGCCTTCCGGGCTGCGTGCCCTGGCGCACCTGTGTGGGGTGGAGCCGCTGCTCGGCATCGCCTGAGCCTTCCGGCGCGGCACTTCCCGCCGCGCCTACTTCGTGTCGCCGCCGTTCTTCTTCTGCTGCTCGTACTCGTGCTGCTGTTTCAGCAGCTCGTCGATGTCGACGTCGTCCGTGCCCTGCATCTGCTCGATCAGCTCGGTCGGCGGATTGCGGTCGTAGATGTCGTACAGGCGGCGCTGGCGATAGGCGTCGCGATAGAAGACGTAGGGATCGTAGACGCCTTCGAGCAGGCTCTCGGCGTCGATCGCGCGCGCGCGCAGGGTGACGAGATACGCCAGGTTCGGGCCGTAGCGCTGCAGGAAGGCGTAGTCGTCGTGCTCGCGCGCATACCAGCCGAGCGGATCGAAGTAGTTGTCGACCGGCATGCGCCACACGTCGCGCACGGTGGTCGAGCCGATCAGCGGCAATACCAGGTACGGACCTTCCGGCAGGCCCCACTTGGCCAGGGTGACGCCGAAATCGGTGTTGTCCGGCGGCAGGCTCATCTCGCTGGCCGGGTCGAACAGGCCGAGGAAGCCGAGCGTGGTGTTGATCGCGAAGCGCCCGGTGTTGCGCAGTGCCGACGTCGGCTCCGCCTGCAGCACGTCGTTGACGATCGTGATCGGCATCTTGATGTTGGCGAAGAAGTTCGACACCACGCGGCGCATGTTCGGCGTGGTGATCTTGCGATAACCGACCGCGACCGGGCGGATCACCGCCTTGTCGGCCGCGTCGTTGAACGCGTACATCTTGCGGTTGAAGCCTTCCCACGGGTCGTCCGTGCGCGGCTTGGCGATGGTGCAGCCGGCCAGGAAGGCGACGCTGGCAGCCAGCAGACCCGCGCGCAGGCGGGCGAAATCGGTTGTGGATCGCATCGATACTCGTCTCGGTGGCGCGGGGCGTCTGGGCGCTTTCGCCACGGGTAGTCCCTTTCCGCGCGGCTAGGCTACGCGAATTGGGGCTCTCGGTGCACTACACAAGAGCCAGGATTTTCCCGGCGATCCCTGTCTTGTTTGCGCCGCACAAATCCAGGACGCTACAATGGGCTCCGCTAAAGCCATGAATTGGCTTTGATTTCGTTTCGGAGATTTCGGATGGCACGCATCACCGTGGAAGATTGCCTCGAAGTGGTCGACAACCGCTTCGAGCTGGTACTGATGGCGACCAAGCGCGCACGCCAGCTCGCCAAGGGCGCGACGGCGGCCGTGGACGCCCACAACGACAAGCCGACCGTGCTCGCGCTGCGCGAGATCGCCGATCGCAAGGTCGACCAGACCATGATCGACGAGATCGATCGCCAGGAGCGCGAACGCAAGGAACGCGAAGCACTGGAGTGGGCCGCGGCCGAGGTCGACGACGATCTGAGCAAGGGCGGCGACGACCTCTGATGGACGCCTGGCGCCGCCCGTCTCGACTTCCCTGCGAGGCCGCCTGAAGGGCGACGCCACCATGGCCACGACTGCGGCCCGGCCCACGCGGACGCCGACGGTGGCCCAGCCTCCCGCCGACGTGCGGGCGCTCGAGCAGCAGCTCGCGGTCTATCTTCCGGCCGAGCAGGTCGCACGCGTGCGCCGCGCCTACGAGATCGGCGCGCTCGCCCACGCCGGGCAGACGCGCAAGAGCGGTGAACCCTACATCACCCATCCGGTCGCGGTCGCCAGCATCCTCGCCGACCTCGGTCTCGACGCCGAAACGATCATCGCGGCGATCCTGCACGACACGCTGGAGGACACCCAGCTGACCTCGGAGCAGATCGCCGCCGAGTTCGGCACCACCGTGGTCGAGCTCGTCGACGGCGTGACCAAGCTCGACAAGGTGCGCTTCCGCAGCCGCCAGGAAGCCGCCGCGGAGAGCTTCCGCAAGATGCTGCTGGCGATGGCGCGCGACCTGCGCGTGATCCTGATCAAATTGGCCGACCGCCTGCACAACATGCGCACGCTCGGCGCGATGGAAGCGGAAGCGCGACGGCGCATCGCGCGCGAGACGCTGGAAATCTACGCGCCGATCGCGCAGCGGCTCGGCATGAACCGCTTCAAGTCCGAACTGCAGGATCTCGGCTTCCGCGCGCTGCATCCGGACCGCCACCGCGTCATCGCCGAGCGCATCCGTGCCGTGCTCGGCAACCGTCGCGAGGCGATGGCGCGCATCGAGGCGGCGTTGAACGCGCGGCTCGAATCCGAGCACGTCGCCCATCGCGTCATCAGCCGCATCAAATCGCCGTACAGCATCTATTCGAAGATGCAGAACGAGCACAAGTCGTTCGCCCAGGTCATGGACGTGTACGGCTTCCGCGTCGTCGTCGACAGCGTGCCGCACTGCTATCACGCGCTCGGCGCCGTGCACGGCCTGTACAAGCCGCTCGACGGACGTTTCCGCGACTTCATCGCGATCCCGAAGGCGAACGGCTACCAGTCGCTGCACACGGTGCTGTTCGGCCCGTTCGGCGCGCCGATCGAGATCCAGATCCGCACCGAGGACATGGACGCGGTGGCCGAGCGCGGCGTCGCCGCGCACTGGGCCTACAAGACCGACGCGACGCCGGCCAACAGCGCCCAATCGAGAGCGCGCGAATGGGTGTCGAACCTGGTCGACCGCCAGACGCAGACGCCTTCCTCGCTGGAATTCATCGAGAACGTCAAGGTCGACCTGTTCCCGGACGAGGTCTACCTGTTCACGCCGAAGGGCGCGATCCTCGCATTGCCGCGCAACGCGACCGCGCTCGACTTCGCCTACTTCGTGCACACCGACGTCGGCGACCACGCGGTCGCCGCGCGCGCGGACAAGAAGCTCGTACCGCTGCGCACGCGCCTGGTCAGCGGCCAGACCGTCGAGATCGTCACCGCGCCGTCGGCGAGCCCGAGCCCGCAATGGCTCGAATGGGTCGTGTCCGGCCGCGCGCGCACGGCGATCCGCCATCATCTGAAGCGCCTGCAGCACGAGGACGCCGTCGACTTCGGCCACCGCATGCTCGACCGCGCGCTCGACGCGCTGGACGCTTCGCTCGAGAGCCTGCCGCACGCGGCACTCGATCGCTATCTGGCCGAGCAGAAATACAAGCGGCTGGAAGAACTGCTGGCCGACATCGCGCTCGGCAATCGCGTCGCCGACACCGTCGCGCAGGCGCTGCTCAGCGGTCACGGCGAAACGCTGCAGGCGGTGCGTCCGCAGAGCAGCGAGAAGATCCTGATCAGCGGCGCCGAGCGCGGCGTGCTGAGTTTCGGCAACTGCTGCCACCCGGTGCCCGGCGACGACATCATGGGCTATCTGTCCGCCGGCAAGGGCATCGTCGTGCATCGGCTCGAATGCCCGAACGTACCGGAGCTGCGCAAGGCGCCGGAGCGCTGCATCGAAATCGCCTGGGACAAGGAAGTGCAGGGCGACTACCGCATCGAACTGCGTATCGAGGTCGCCAACAAGCCGGGCGTGCTCGCGCAGGTCGCCGCGGCGATCGCCGACGCCGGTTCCAACATCGAGAACGTCGAGTACAAGGAACGCGACCTGATGACCGCGACGATGCTGTTCACGATCGAGGTGCGCAATCGCAAGCATCTCGCCGACGTGATGCGTCGCGTGCGTCGCCTGCAGGTCGTCACGGCGGTGCGGCGGCATCCCGTCTAGGGTTGCGAGATTCGCGGCATCGGGATCCGGACGGAGCTGCCTATTGCGGCGGCGGTTGGCTATTCTTCGCCAACCCTCCACTCAGGCGTCCCCCATGTCCCGCACCATCGTCCACAGCGATCACGCCCCCAAGGCGATCGGCCCGTATTCGCAGGCCGTGCGCATCGGCAGCACGCTCTACACCTCCGGTCAGACGCCGCTCGATCCGGCCACGGGCAAGCTCGTCGAAGGCGACATCGGCGCGCAGGCGCGCCAGGTCTTCGAGAACCTCAAGGCGGTGCTGACGGCGGCGGGCGCGTCGTTCGACCAGGTCGTGCGCGTCGGCATCTACCTGACCGATCTGGGCAACTTCGCCGCCGTCAACGACGTCATGAAGCAGTATTTCCGCGAGCCGTTCCCGGCACGCTCGACGATCGGCGTCGCCGCGCTTCCGCTCGGTGCCCAGGTCGAAATCGACATGATCGCGGCGTTCGACTGACGCCGCATCGCCGTCCGGGCATGTCGCGCACTCCTGTCAGGTCCGCCCGCGCCTCGCCGGTGGACGTCGGCGGCGCGCCGGTTTCGGACCTGCCCGGTGTCGGTCCCGCCTTGCGCGAAACGCTGCGCAAGCTCGGGCTCGAGCGCGTGCAGGACCTCTGGTTCCATCTGCCGCTGCGCTACGAGGATCGCACGCGCATCACGCCGATCCGCGACCTGCGCATCGGCGAGAGCGCCCAGGTCGAAGGCGTCGTCGAAGCGGTCGAGCGCGGCTTCCGCTATCGGCCGCAGCTGCGCGTCGCCCTCGGCGACGAATCGCGTGCGACGCTGACCTTGCGCTTCTTCCATTTCAACCGCGCGCAGGCCGAGCAGTTCGCGCCCGGCGCGCGCTTCGTCTGCTACGGCGAGATCCGTCACGGTGCGCACGGCCTGGAGATCGTGCATCCGGCCTATCGGCGCGTGCTCGGCGATGCGCCGGCCACGACCGAGGATCGGTTGACGCCGATCTATCCGACCACCGACGGACTCGGCCAGAAGCGGCTCGCCGGTGTGATCGAGCGCGCGCTCGAGCGCCTGCCGCCGGACGAGATCCTCGAGCTGATTCCGTCCGACTTGCGCGAACCGCTGCGGCTCGCTTCGTTGCGCGAGGCGCTGCTGACCGTGCATCGGCCGGCGCCGGACGTCGACATCCCCGCGCTCGCCTCGGGCCGCCATCCGGCGCAGCAGCGGCTCGCGTTCGAAGAACTGCTCACCCACCACCTCGGCCTCAAGCGCTTGCGCGCCCAGGTGCGTCGCCATTCGGCCCCGGTGCTCACCGGCGACGGTCGTTTGCGCCGCGCCCTGCGCGCGCAGCTGCCGTTCGCGCTGACCTCGGCGCAGCAGCGCGTCGTCGCCGAAATCGAACGCGATCTCGGTGTCGCGGCGCCGATGCTGCGTCTGGTGCAGGGCGACGTCGGTTCCGGCAAGACCGTCGTTGCCGCGCTGACTGCGCTGGCGGCGGTCGAGGCCGGCTTCCAGGCCGCCCTGGTCGCGCCGACGGAGCTGCTGGCCGAGCAGCATTGGCGCAATTTCCAGAAGTGGATGGAGCCGCTCGACCTCCGGCCGGTGTGGCTGTCCGGCAAGGTGCAGGGCCGCGCACGCGAGAGCGCGCGCGCCGCCGTCGCCGAGGGCGCGCCGATCGTGATCGGCACGCACGCGCTGATCCAGGAAGGCGTCGCGTTCCGTCATCTCGGCCTCGCGATCATCGACGAGCAGCACCGCTTCGGCGTGCACCAGCGCCTGACGCTGCGCGAGAAAGGGCGCACCGGCGACGTCGTGCCGCACCAGCTCGTGCTGACCGCCACGCCGATCCCGCGCACGCTGGCGATGACGGCGTACGCCGATCTCGACGTTTCGGTCATCGACGAGCTGCCGCCGGGGCGTACGCCGGTGCAGACCGTGGCGATCTCGAACGCGCGCCGCGGCGAAGTGATCGAGCGCATCCGCGCGGCGTGTTCGGAAGGGCGGCAGGCGTACTGGGTCTGCACCTTGATCGAGGAATCCGAGCAGCTCGAGGCGCAGGCGGCCGAAGTCGCGTTCGCCGAACTCACGGCGGCGCTGCCGGAGCTGCGCATCGGTCTGGTGCATGGACGTCTGAAGCCGAAAGAGAAGCAGGCTGCGATGGCGCAGTTCGGCAACGGCGAGCTGCGCGTGCTGGTGGCGACGACGGTGATCGAGGTCGGCGTCGACGTGCCGAACGCGAGCCTCATGGTGATCGAGAACGCCGAACGTCTCGGCCTGGCGCAACTGCATCAGCTGCGCGGACGCGTCGGCCGCGGCAGTACGGCGTCGAGTTGCGTGCTGCTGTACCAGACACCGCTGTCGCAGATGGCGCGTGCGCGATTGGAAGTCATGCGCGAGACCAGCGACGGCTTCCGCATCGCCGAGAAGGATCTGGAGTTGCGTGGTCCCGGAGAGATGCTCGGCACGCGCCAGACCGGACAGCTGCAGTTCCGCGTCGCCGATCTCGCGCGCGACGCCGCGCTGCTGCCGGCCGTGCAGCGCGTCGGCGAGGCGATGTTGCGCGATCACGCGGATCTCGCCGAGAAGTTGATGGCGCGCTGGATCGGCGGTTCGGCCAGATTCGCCGGCGCTTGACCGATTCATCGCGGGATGCGCTTCAAGGCCGATTCGGCGGTCGATCCGGTCCGGTTCGCGGTTCGTCGAAAGGCGGGAAGCCCCACTCGTACAGCCGCCGCAGACGTTCGAGCGCGACGTCCGGCTGGTCGAAATAGATTTCCGCCAGCAAGGACCGGTCGACCTGCGGATAGGAGTCGCGAATGGTCCGCGCCATCGACTCGGTCCTGGTCGCCACGCCGCCGGCCTTCTTGACCATGTGCAGCGCGTTGACGACGGCGAACAGCGCGATCGTCCAGACGAAGATCCTGGCCGCCGCAGGAACGCGTGTCGCCGCGGTCAATGCACAACCGACCAGGCCGGCCCAGCCGAGCCAGAACGTCGACGAGAAGCTGACGTAGCGGGTGACGAAGGCGTGGTCCGCGCCGAACGGCGCGGCGCGACCGAATGCCGTCAGGCCGGCGGCGACGATCGCGAAGACGAACAAGCCGAGCCAAGGCAGGCTGTCGCGCCGCAGGCGCAGCGACCACGCGGCCGCGACTCCGGAGATCAGTCCGGCGAAGGCGAGCCACGGCGCGAGCGGTGTGGCGAAGCGAGCGATTCCGCCGCCGAGAAAGTTCAGGACGTAAAGCAGCAGGGAGAGCGGGGTAGCGACGTCGTTCACCGCCGGAGCGGCGGGATACAGCCAGGCGATCGCGATGCCTCCGGCCAGCCACGGCAGCGACGCCGCACAACGCTTCCGGAGGGACCAGTCCTTGCGCAACGAAATCAGCAACACGGCGGTCGGAACGAGGGCGAGTGCGGTCGCGAAACTGGCGAGGGCGAGCAAGGTGGCGGCGGCTGCCGCGAGCAGGCCCGAAGCGGACAATTGCGGCCGGGTCAGGCAACGGATGGTCGCGATGGTGCCGAACAGGCAGAGGAAGACGGCCACTTGCCAGCCCCATTGCAGATTCGCCAGGTGCCCGGGGAACAAGGCCAGCAGGACGATCAGCAAGGTGAGGGCGAACCCGCGACGCGTCGACACGTCGACACTGTCGCGTGCGAGACGCATCGCGATGGCGGCGTAGCCGAGCAGCAACAACCAGCTCGCCGCGCCGTCCAGCCAGGGGTGGCCCTGCGAGAGGCAGGTCGTGACCAGCAGGACCGCATAGGCGGCGGTGTGGACGTGGCCGCCGTGGATGTGCAGGAAGATCGAGTCGGCGAGCGCGCCGTCGTTCCACGCCGCGTAGATCGGAACGAGGTCGAGGTGGTCCCACAGCATCATCGGGATCTGCCACCGCAGCGTGAGCAGCAGAAGGGCGGCAGCGAGCAAGACGAAGGCGGCGCGGGAAGCAGATCGGAAGGTAGGCATCGGGGGCGAGGTTCTGAGCCACGCCATTTTCGATGTTTCGACGATGGAAGTCCCGCTGCCGCGCGATATCATGAATCGGCGCGAGGCCGTCGCGGCATCATCGCTTTCCAGGGTCGAATTCACCGGCATGCTCAATCCACTCGTGTTACAGGAGCGCGCGTCGCTGCGCGAGCGCTTCACGCAGGCCAAGCCGTTCCGCCACGTCGTCATCGACGACTTCCTCGACGCGGATTTCGCCCGTCGTCTGCTCGCCGAGTTTCCTTCGTTCGAACAGGGCAACAGCGCCGGCGACGACGGCCGTCACGGCGGGAAATCCACCGTGGAGCGCGTGCGTGCCCTGGGTCCGGCTTACGCCGAGCTGGATACGACGATCCGCCGGCGCGACTTCCTCGACGTCGTCGGCGAGATCACCGGCATCGAACACCTGCTCTACGATCCGTTCTATCTCGGCGGCGGCACGCACGAGAACCGGCACGGGCAGACGCTGCACGCCCACATCGACTTCAACTACCACCCGAGCGAGCGCTGGCACCGGCGGCTGAACCTCATCGTCTACCTCAATCCGCGATGGGAGGCGGAGTGGGGCGGCAACATCGAGTTCTTCCGCGATCCGTACGAGGACGGTTATCCCGCCGTCAGCGTCGTGCCGACGTTCAATCGCTGCGTGATCTTCGAGACGACCGAAAACAGCTGGCACGGCTTCGACAAGATCCGCCTGCCGGCCGATTCGGCGCAGCTGTCGCGCAAATCCGTCGCGCTGTATTTCTACACGAAGACCCGGCCGGCGCACGAGATCGCAGGTCGGCACACGACGCACTACGTCAATCGGCAGCTCGACGAGCAGCGCTTTCGCGCCGGCCATGTGCTGTCGGATGCGGACATTGCCGAGCTGCGCGAGGCGGTCGGCAACCGCGACAACCAGCTCCGATATCTCTATCAGGAAAACGCCCGTCTGCTGCAGGCGACCGACGCCGGGGCATGGGGCATGCTGTCGTATCTGCTGAAGCGGTTCTACGTGCGCTACAAGCGCTGAGTGCCGCTCGGCCGAAAGCAGGCCGGCCGTAGCGGCTATGATGCGCGGCCGCGCATGCGTAAGGAGAGCTCGTGGCTTTTCCCCTATTGATCGATACCGATCCGGGCGTCGACGACGCACTCGCGATCCTGATGGCCCATCGCGGCGCCGACGTCGTCGGACTCAGCATCGCCGCCGGTAACGTCGGATTGGCGCATACCGTCGCCAATGCGCTGAAGCTGGTCGAGGTGATCGGTGCCGAGACGCCAGTGTTCGCCGGCTGCCCGGTGCCGCTGGTATGGCCGGCGGAGGACGCCGGTTTCGTGCACGGTGCGGACGGTTTCGGCGACACAGGCTATTTCCCTTCGGCGCGACGCGTGGCCGACGAGCACGCGGCCAACGCAATCCTGCGCTTGTCGCGCGAGCACGCCGGCAAGCTCGTCCTGGTCGCCCTGGCGCCGTTGACGAACCTCGCCCTGGCGTTGCGGCTGGACCCGCAGCTACCGTCGCGCGTCGCGCGTCTGGTCGTCATGGGCGGCGCCGTGACCGGTCGCGGCAATACGCATCTGGTGCCGGCCGAATTCAACATCGGTTTCGATCCGGAGGCGGCGCAGGTGGTGTTCTCCGCGTGGCCGGAGTTCGATCTGGTCGATTGGGAGGCCTGCGTGCGCCACGCGATGGATTTCGCCTGGTTCGACCGCAGCGTCGCCGCCAGCGACGCGCGCGGGCAGTTCTACGCGGCGATCTCGCGCAAGGCGCGGTTGTTCAACGAGGGGCACGGGCGCCGGCACGGCATGGTCGTCGCCGATGCGCTGGCGATGGCGGTGGCGCTCGATCCGTCCATCGTGCGCAAGGCCGAACGGCGTCACGTCGGCATCGAGCTGACCGGCGCGGCCACGCGCGGCGCGACCGTGGTCGATTGGGAAGGGCGGCTGTGTCGGCCGGCCAATGCGCGCATCGTGCTCGAGGTCGATCAGGAACGCTTCCAGGCCGTGGTGGCCGATGCGCTGGGGGTCCCGGCCGGTTGAATGGGCCTGCGGAGGAGCGAAGGCCGTATGCGCTTGCCTTGATTTTCCGGGGCGGGTTATACTGCCGCTCTTATATTATCGCCGCCCAGCCCGCGGAGCATCCCATGAAAGCCGACATCCATCCGAACTACAAGCCGGTCGTGTTCCAGGACATCTCCAGCGATTTCTCGTTCCTGACGCAGTCGACGATGACCAGCAAGGAAACGATCAAGTGGGAGGACGGCCAGGAATATCCGCTGATCAAGGTGGAAATTTCCAGCCACTCGCACCCGTTCTTCACCGGCAAGCAGAAGATCGTCGATACCGCCGGTCGCGTCGACAAGTTCCGTCGCCGCTACGCGAAGTAAGACCGGAAGGGCTCCTCCCGAGACGGCGTGGACTGACGCAGGTTCGGGATTCCGCTTCCGCTTCAACCGATATCGCTTCGAACGCCGGCCGTCGTGCCGGCGTTCGTCGTTTCCGCCGCCCGAACGCGCAGATGAACGATGCGTCATCCGCCGCTTCCGCGGCGCTCCGGAGCTTGATTCGCGGCCCCGGCGCACGCACCTGCTGCCATGCAATAATTGTGTGTTGACCGCGGCGTAGCATCGGCGGTCGCATTCGCATGTTCTGCCCCCGTCGCACGTTCCAGTGCGCGGGCGGCCCGCAGCCAGGAGTACGCCCATGTCCGACAAAACCGTCCAGCTCACCGACCCCGCCACGAACAAGAGCGCCGCATTGCCGGTGGTGAGCGGCACGCTCGGCGATCCGGCGTTCGACATCGGCAAGCTCAACAAGGAAACCGGCTATTTCACGTTCGACCCCGGTTTCATGTCGACCGCTGCGACGCGCAGCGCGATCACCTTCATCGACGGCGACGCGGGCGTTCTGATGTACCGGGGCTACCCGATCGAGCAGCTCGCCAAGCAGTCGAGCTTCCTCGAAGTGGCGTATCTGCTGATCAACGGCGAACTGCCCGACCAGGGCCAGTTCTCCGCCTTCGAGCACGAAGTCACGCATCACACGATGATGCACGAGGCGCTGAAGAACTTCCTGCACGGTTTCCACTACGACGCGCATCCGATGGCGATGCTGTGCGCGTCGATCGCGTCGCTGTCGGCGTTCTATCACGACACGCTCGACATGAACGATCCGGAGCAGCGCCGCCTAGCCGCGATCCGCCTGATCGCCAAGATGCCGACGATCGCCGCGGCCGCGTACCGCTACTCGATCGGCTGGCCGATCCGCTATCCGCGCAACAATCTCGAATACGTCACGCGCTTCCTGCACATGATGTTCGAAGTGCCGAGCGAGCCGCTGCAGCTGTCGCCGGTAGCGGCGAAGGCGCTCGACCTCCTGTTCATCCTGCACGCCGACCACGAGCAGAACGCGAGCACTTCGACCGTGCGTCTGGTCGGCTCGACCGGCGCGAATCCGTACGCCTGCGTCGCTGCCGGCATCGCCGCACTGTGGGGGCCGGCGCACGGCGGCGCCAACGAGGCCGTGCTGAAGATGCTGGGCGAAATCGGCGATGCGAAGAACGTCGGCAAGGCGATCGAGAAGGCGAAGGACAAGAACTCCGGCTTCCGCCTGATGGGCTTCGGCCATCGTGTCTACAAGAACTTCGATCCGCGCGCGACGATCATCCGCGAGATGTGCCACAAGGTGCTGGCTGATCTCAACGTCAGCGATCCTCTGCTCGACGTCGCGATGGAGCTCGAACAGGCCGCGCTGAAGGATTCGTACTTCGTCGAGCGCAAGCTGTACCCGAACGTCGACTTCTATTCCGGCATCATCTACAAGGCGCTGAAGGTGCCGACCGAGATGTTCACCGTGATGTTCGCGATCGCGCGCACTGCCGGCTGGGTCGCGCATTGGCTCGAACAGCACCTCGATCCGGAGACCAAGATCGGCCGTCCGCGCCAGATCTATACCGGCTCGATCAAGCGCGACTACGTCGCGATCGACAAGCGCTGATCGAGATACGCGTGAGTGGCAAGCCGCCGAACGGTGAGCTTGCCGCGGACGTGCCTAGGGCTCTTCCAGCAATGCGTCGAGCGTGGCTTGCGTTGCGCGCTGCATCGGCTTCTCGCTGATGCGGTCGAGCGGAGCCTGGCGCAGCAGATCGTACGGCAGCACGGTCAGATCGACCGCCGTGTCGTCGGCGCTGAACAGCAGGACCGGAAAGTCCTGCGCGGTGTCGCGGTCGATGCGCAGGCGCCGCGTCTGCGCTTCGAACGGAATGCCGCGTTCGTGCAGCAGCGCTTCGACCTCGTAGGACTGATCCGAGTACAGGTGCAGGCAGACGGCCGAATGCTCGTCGGCCGTGCCTTCGAGCACGGCACCCACCAGGCGTGGCTCGAACGGCGCGAAGAAACGCATCGCCTCGCGAGCGACCTCGCGCAGACGGCGCAGGCTCGTCGCCTGATCCTCGGCGTGGAACAGACGTTGATGCTCGCGCAGCGCGTCCTCGATCTCGCGATTGTTCGGCAGGTTGATCTCGTCGAACAGACCCAACCGCTCGGCCGCCTTGCGCTTGGCCTGCCCGTAGTCGCGCAGACCTCCTTCGCTGATCAGGCGCGCGGCTTCGACCGCGATGCGCCGGCGTTGCTCGTTCGTGCGGATCTGCGCGTGACTGCCGTGACGCCCGCTCATCTCAGAACACGTCGTAGGCCGGCTGCTCGTTGTCGGCGTCTTCCGTCGGCGGCGGCCGTTCGGCCAAGCGCGTGGCGTCCTCGGTCTTCATGACTTCCAGGATCGCGCTGCCGTCACCGGCGCCGGCGAGATAGCCGCTGGCCGGGTCGATACGCACGCGGGTGACGCCGGGCGGCATGTCGAACGGCTGTTCCGGCACGTCCTTCAGCGCGGTGCGCATGAAGTCGATCCAGATCGGCAGCGCGGCCTTGGCGCCGAATTCGCCGCGGCCGAGCGAGCTGAAGTCGTCGAAGCCGACCCAGCAGCTGACCGCGAGCTGTGAGTTGAAGCCGGTGAACCAGGCGTCGCGGTGGTCGTTGGTCGTCCCGGTCTTGCCGGCGAGATCGTTGCGCTTGAGCACCATCGCGGCCGAGCCGGTGCCGCGCTTCACGACGTCGCGCATCAGCGAAGCGACCAGATAGGCGTTGCGCGGGTCGATCGCGCGCGGCGCCAGATGCGGCTTGCCGGGAGCGGCCGGCGTGGTGGTCGCATGCGCGCTGCCGATCGGATTCAGCGCATCGGCGGCAGACGCTTGCGGCGGCGATGGCGTGCTCGGAGTCGACGAATCGGCGAGCTGACGTTCGGCGCAGCTCGCGCACGCGACGCCGGGATCGGCGCGGTAAACGATCTGTCCGTCGCGGTCGGCGATCTCGCTGATGTAGTACGGGTCGACCAGGTAGCCGCCGTTGGCGAACACCGCGAAGCCGCGCGCCATTGCCAGCGGCGCGACCGCAGCGGTGCCGAGCGCCATCGAGAGGTTCGGCGGGATCTGGTCGGGGCTTAAGCCGAAGCGGGTGATGTACTCGCGGGCGTAGCGCACGCCGATCGCGTCGAGCAGGCGTACCGAGACCAGGTTGACCGACTTGACCAGGGCTTCGCGCAGGCGGATCGGCCCGCGGAAGCTGTCGTCGTCGTTCTTCGGCGTCCACACGCCGTCCGGCTTGGACGGGTCCGGGAACGACACCGGCGCATCGTTGAGCACCGAGGCCGGAGTGAAGCCGTGATCGAAGGCGGCCGAATACAGGAACGGCTTGAAGCCGGAACCGGGCTGGCGCGCGCTCTGCGTCGCGCGGTTGAACTTGCTGCGCAGGAAGCTGAAGCCGCCGACCATGCTCTCGATCGCGCCGTCCTCGGGATTCAGCGCGACGATCGCCGCTTCCACCGTGGGAATCTGCGCGAGCTTCCAGTTGCCTTCGTTGTCGAGCTGCACGCGCACGACGTCGCCGCGCTTGAGCACGTCGGAAACGCTCTTCGGCGCGGCGCCGCGGCGATCCTCGTCGATGCGCGGGCGCGCCCACTCGATCGCCCCGAGCGCGAGGGAGACGGCCTGGCCGTCGGCGAGCTGCAAGGTCGCGTGATCCTTGGCCGACTCGGTGACCAGCGCCGGCACCAGCCCGGCGATCGTCCGGAAATCGGAAAGCGCCTGGTCCCATTGCTCGCGCGCCGCGTCCGCGGCGAGGTCGACGTGGCCTTCCGCGCCGCGCCAGCCGTGGCGACGGTCGTAGGTCGTCAGGGCCTCGCGCAGCGCGCGATTGGCGGCTTCCTGGTTGGCCGAATTCAGGGTCGTCTTGACCACATAGCCGTCGGTCAGTGCGTTGTTGCCGAGCCGCTCGATCGCTTCCTGGCGCACCAGCTCGGCGAAATACGGCGCGTCGACCTCGACCGGCGCTTCGTGTGCCTGCGCGAGGTCGGTTTCCTTCATCGCGGCGTCGTAGTCGGCCTGGCTGATGAAACGGTTCTCGAGCATGCGGCCCAGCACGTAGCCGCGGCGTTCCAGCGCGCGTTGCGGGCGGCTCAGCGGATTGCCGGTGGACGGGAATTTCGGGATCGAGGCGAGCATCGCGCACTCGGCCAGATCGAGCTGGTCGAGAGACTTGCCGTAGTAGAACTCGGCTGCGGCGGCGATGCCGTAGGAGCGATGACCGAAGAAGGCCTTGTTGAGGTAGAGCTCGAGGATTTCGTCCTTGCTGAGCGCGCTTTCGATGCGGAAGGCGAGGAAGATTTCCGACACCTTGCGCGTGTAGCTGACTTCCGGGCTGAGGAAGAACATGCGCGCGACCTGCTGCGTGATCGTGCTGCCGCCGGCGACGTGCTTGCTGCCGGTGCTCAGCGTCAACCAGACCGCGCGCGCGATGCCGCCGATGTCGATGCCGCGATGGGTGTAGAAGTCGGCGTCTTCGGCGGCGAGGAAGGCGAGCTTCAAGCGTTCGGGGACGTCCTGGATGCGCACCGGGGTGCGCTTGGTCTCGCCGAAGGTTGCAATCAGCTTGTCGTCGGCGGACTTGATCCTGAGCGGCACCTGCAGGCGCACGTCCTTGAGCGTCTCGACGGAAGGCAGGCGCGGCGCGATCAGCCAATAGGCGGTGCCTACCGCCAGTCCGCCGAGGAGGACGCCGGCCAGCACCAGATACAGCGCATAGCGCAGCAGGCGGAGGAATAGGGTCATTGCAGGGTTAAGAACTTGTGATGCCAGTCAAGGTACGTGCGCGAAGGACCAGAGTATAGATTGTCTGTCGCCCGCCGGGACCGGCCCGGAAGGGTCGCGGGGACCGGATTCCAGAAGAAAGCCACTGATTCCACTCGTCTTTGCCATTTGTGACGGTGGTCGTTGAAAAGTCGTTAACACTTGTATCTAATGTGGCGGCGCATCTTTCGCTCGTAAGGGCGCGTGGGAAAGGGGAAAAGTGTGGGCCTGTTCACACCGAAAGCGCCGTCGCTGATCGGCGTCGATATCAGCTCGACTGCCGTCAAGTTGCTCCAGCTCGGCCAAGTCGGTCAGCGCTACCGCGTCGAACACTACGCCGTCGAGCCGCTGCCGCCGAATGCCGTCGTCGAGAAGAACATCGTCGAGGTCGAAGCCGTCGGTGAGGCGATCCGGCGCGCGCTGAACCGTTCCGGCGCCAAGACCAAGTTCGCCGCGGCCGCCGTCGCCGGGTCCGCCGTCATCACCAAGATGATCCCGATGCCGGCCGACCTGTCCGAGGACGACATGGAGGCGCAGATCCAGGTCGAGGCCAACCAGTACATCCCGTATCCGATCGAGGAAGTCAGCCTCGATTTCGAGGTGGTCGGCCCGATCAAGGACAACCCGGACATGGTCAACGTGCTGTTGGCCGCCTCGCGTACTGAAAACGTCGAGTTGCGCGTCGCCGCGCTCGATCTCGGCGGGCTCGGCGCGAAGATCATGGACGTCGAGGCGTTCGCGATGGAGAACGCGTTCCGCCTGATCGCCGACCAGCTCGCAGTGCCGAAGGATGCCGTCGTCGCGGTGGTCGACGTCGGCGCCACGATGACCACCCTGATCGTCCTGAAGAACCAGCGCACGATCTATTCGCGCGAACAGGTGTTCGGCGGCAAGCAACTGACCGACGAGGTCATGCGCCGCTACGGTCTCAGCTACGAGGAAGCCGGTCTGGCCAAGCGCCAGGGCGGCCTGCCCGAATCCTACGAGATCGAGGTGCTGGAGCCATTCAAGGAGGCGATGGTCCAGCAGATCAGTCGCCTGCTGCAGTTCTTCTTCGCCGGCAGCGAATACAGCCGCGTCGACCAGGTCGTCCTCGCCGGCGGCTGCGCTTCGATCGGCGGCGTGGCTGCAATGGTCGAGGAGCATCTCGGCGTACCCTGCGTGGTCGCCAATCCGCTCGCCAACATGTCGCTGTCCACCCGCGTGCAGGCGCAGACGCTGGCGCAGGACGCACCGGCGCTGATGATCGCCTGCGGGCTCGCGCTGCGGAGTTTCGACTGATGGCCAAGATCAACCTACTGCCTTGGCGCAACGACCGCCGCAAGCTGCGCGAGCGCGAGTTCTACATGATGCTGCTCATGACCGCGGTGGCGGCGTTCGCCGTGCTGTTCGCCGCGATCTACTGGATGAGCCATCTGATCGACAACCAGACCGAGCGCAATACGTATCTGCAGGGCGAGATCAAAGGGCTCGAGAAGAAGATCGAGGAGATCAAAGAGCTCGACAAGACGCGCTCGCAGCTTCTGACGCGCAAGGAAATCATCGAGCAACTGCAGTCGAATCGCTCGCAGATGGTGCATCTGTTCGACGAAATGGTGAAGACCATTCCGGACGGTGCGCGTTTGTCGTCGATGAAGCAGGTCGGCAGCACCTTGACGCTCGAAGGTCTGGCCGAGTCGAACGCGCGCGTTGCGACCTACATGCGCAACATCGACGTTTCGCCGTGGATGGGCCGCAGCGATTTGCGCAAGACCGAGAACAAGGCCAATGCCAAGGATGCGGACAAGAAACTGCCGTACCTGTTCTCGCTCGACGTCAAGCTGCGCAAGCCGGAGGACATGCAGGGTGACGGGCAGGGCACGGACCCGGCCAAGCAGCCGCCGGCACCACCGGCACCGCAGGCAGAAGAAAAGAAGCCGGCCGATCTCGGTGCCCAGCTCGACAGCGCCGCTGCCAAGCTGATGAACAAGCCGGCGCCGCCGGCCGACAACGCAGCCAAGCAGGCGCCGACGTCTCCGGCCGCGGGAGACAAGAAATGAGCTTCCTCGACGATCTGCGCAATCTCGATCGCCACAACGTCGGCGGCTGGCCCAAGTCGGTCAAGGTGTTCTTCGCCACGATCATCGTCGTGCTGATCCTGTTCTTCGGCTGGTATCTGCAGATCAGCGGCCAGCAGGAGGAGCTCGAAAACCTGCGCAGAAAAGAAGTCACGTTGAAGAAGGACTTCAGCGACAAGCAAGCCAAGGTCGTCAACTTGGAGGCCTATCGCAAGCAGCTCGACGACATGAAGGAGATGCTGCAGACGATGTTGCGGCAGCTCCCGAGCAAGACGGAGATGCCGGACCTGCTCAACGACATTTCCGACGCCGCGCTCGGCGCGGGCATCGAAACCCAGCTGTTCCAGCCCGGCGCCGAAGTCATGAAAGATTTCTACGCCGAGAAGCCGATCCAGCTGAAGATGCTCGGCACTTACCATCAATTCGGCAACTTCATCAGTAGCGTCGCCGCCCTGCCGCGTGTGGTGATCCTGACCATGCACGACGTTTCGCTGCGTCCTGCCGCCCCGGCGCAAGGCGCTCCGGCGAAGGGAGTCGGGCCCGAGCAGTTGATGCTCGAAGGCACGGTGAAGACGTACCGCTATCTCGACGACGAAGAAGCGGCGGCGGTTCAGCGCGCGGCGGAAGCGGCGAAGCCTGGAGCCAAAGCTCCAGCCAAACCGGCTGCCAAGCCGGCGGCGGGAGAACATTGAGATGAAGGCCTTCCAGTTCGTGTCTCGGGCGGGTTTGGTCGCAGTCGTCATTGCCGGTGTCGCCGCCTGCGCGCCGACCGATGATTTGCGCCAATGGGTCGCGCAGGAAAAGGCAAAGAAAGGCGCGCCCTTGACGCCGTTGCCAGTCATCAAGACATTCGAGACGTTCGTCTACAACGACAAGGACCGGCGCAATCCTTTCGAACTCAGCGCCGAAGAACAGGAGCAGGCAGCGATCAGCGGACCGCAGCCGGATCCGAATCGTCCGCGCGAGCCGCTCGAGGCGTTTCCGCTCGACGGCTTGAAAATGTCCGGCACGCTGGGGCTGGCGAAGTCGATGGAAGGCTTGATACGCGATCCGGACGGCGTCGTCCATCGCGTGCGGGTCGGCAACTATCTCGGGCAGAACTACGGCCGCATCAGCGCCATCGCCGAGGATCGGATCGACCTGGTCGAGCTGATTCCGAACGGCGGAGGCGGCTGGATGGAGCGTGCGGCGACGATTGCTTTGGGCGACGGCAAGCAGTAGCGATCCAACGGGGGAATCAATCAGATGAGCACGACAGTCACGACAAAGCCCGCGTCCGGATCGGTCCACGCGTTACGACCTTGGATGCTTCGCATCGCGGCCCTGTTCGGGTTTGCGCTCGCCGGCGCTGCGCAGGCGGAAAACGTCCTCGAAGACGTCAGCTACACGGCCCTGCCCGGCGGCAAGGTCGAGTTGTCGCTGAAGTTCGCCCAGCCGGTCGGCGCGCCGCAGGTGTTCTCGACCGAGACGCCGCCGAGCATCGCGCTGGATTTTCCCGACACACGCAATGGTCTCAGCAAGCGCCGCATCGACATCGGCGCCGGCGCAACGTCCGCGGTATCGGCCATCGAGGCGGCCGGACGCACACGCGTCGTCGTCGATCTGTTCCGCGTTGCCGGTTACGACACGCGTACCAACGGCAACACCCTGGTCGTCGCCATCAACAATGGTTTGATCGGCAGCACCAGCGCCGCCGCGGCCGCAGGCAAGGCCGATCCGACCAAGACCGTGCGCGCCGCGAATGAAATCGAAGTGTCCAATGTCGATTTTCGCCGTGGCAAGAACGGGGAAGGTCGGGTGGTCGTCAGCTTCAGCGGTTCCGGTGCCGGCGTGAATCTGAAGCGTGAAGGCGGCACGATCCTGCTCGATCTGGTCAATGTGAAGCTGCCGCCGGCGCAAGCGAAGAAACTCGACGTGCTGGACTTTGCGACGCCCGTGCAGTCGATCAGCACGAGTTCGCGCGGCAGCGGCACGAGGATGGAAATCGTCGCCAAGCAGCCGTTCGAGCAGTCGGCCTACCAGACCGGCAACGAGTACGTCGTCGAAGTCGCGCCGAAGAAGGACGATCCCAAACTCAAAGGCCGCAATGCCGAGCCCGAGTACAACGGCAGCCGCGTCACCTTCAATTTCCAGGACATCCCGGCGCGTTCGGTGTTGCAGCTGATCGCCGACGTGTCCGATCTCAACATCGTCGTCGCCGACAGCGTGCAGGGCAACGTCACGCTGCGTTTGATCAACGTTCCGTGGGATCAGGCCCTCGACATCGTGCTGCAGGCCAAGGGACTCGACAAGCGCAAGCGCGGCAACGTGATCTGGGTCGCGCCGCAGAAGGAGATTGCCGAACGCGAAGAGGCGATCGCGGATGCGCGTTTGAAGATGGAAGACAAAGAAGCGCTGGTCTCCGATTTCATTCCGATCAGCTATGGCAAGGCGAAGGACATTGCTGCGTTGCTCACCAAAGAAGCGCAGACGAACCAGGCTGGCGGTGCCACCGCGGGCCAGGGCCAGCAGAATGCGCAGCGAGGATTCCTGTCCACACGCGGCAGTGTGACCTTCGACGACCGTACCAACACTCTGCTGGTCAGCGACATTCCGTCCAAGATTCAGGAAATTCGTCAGCTCGTCGCAGTGCTCGACCGCCCGGTACAGCAGGTATTGATCGAATCGCGGATCGTCATTGCAACGGACAGCTTCGCGCGAGAGCTCGGCGTCAAGTTCGGCGTCAACGCGGCGCGCACCGATCGCAACGGCAACGTCGTGGTGACAGGCGGAAACTCTGCCGGTACCGACTACATGGTGGATCAGGCTTTCGCAGGGCGCGTCGATCGCGGCCGTCCGTATCCGATCTATCCGCCGGGTCTGGATGGAGGCCGCGTCACTCAGACCGGCAACAAGTTGGACAATCGCTACAACGTGAACCTGCCGGTGACCACTCCGGCCGGCAGCTTCGGTCTGGCGATTCTCGGCGCCGACTATCTGCTCGATCTGGAATTGTCGGCGGCGCAAACCGAAGGGCGCGGTGAAGTCATCTCGAGCCCGCGCGTGATCACCGCGAACCAGCAGGAAGCCGACATCAAGCAAGGCCAGGAAGTCGGCTACGTCACCTATCAGAACTCCGGTGCCGGCGGTCTCGGCACGGCGACGGTGCAATTCAAGGAAGCCGTCCTCGAGCTCAAGGTCACGCCGACGATCACCGCGGACGACCGCGTCGTGCTGAACCTCAACGTCAAGAAGGATGCGATCGCAGGTTTCGTCGACAACCCCGGCGGCGGCCGTGTGCCGACGCTGGACAAGCGTGAAATCAGCACGGAAGTCCTGGTCGACAACGGTCAAACCGTGGTGCTCGGCGGCGTCTACGAGGTCAACAAGTCCGATGGATTGACGAAAGTGCCGCTGTTCGGTGACCTGCCGGTCCTCGGAAACCTGTTCAAGAAGACTACGCGCAGCGACACCAAGGCGGAGCTGTTGATTTTCGTGACGCCCCGCATTCTGAGCGACAGTCTGAAATGATCCTTCGCCCTCGGTCTTCCGACGGCATGTGCAATCCAAGCGCACCCTGAACTGCAGTCCTGGAGAATCTCAATGAAAGTGTTTGGCAAGACCCTTGGGTTGCTGCTCGTCAGCCTTGCGCTGACCAGCTGCGGCGGCGGTGGCAGTGACGGCGGCACGTTCTCGCAGCCGCAGAGCGGTTCGATCACGCTGACCGCGGACCGCACCAGCCTGCCGTTGAATGCGGGAAGCACGCCGCCTGCAATCGGCTCGCCGTACATGGCGACGGTGAGCGTCGCGTTCCGCAACGCGAATGGCACCTTGATGGCGCCGCGTGGCGATGGAACGTTCACGATCGACAATCCGAATATCGCCACGATCTCGATTCCGGACGATCCGTCGACCGAGGACATCAATGAGTTCACGCAGCGATATGCCTCGATCCCGCTGACTCTCAACAATGGGTCGGCCACGATCTTCGTGACGTCCTGGGTCACCGCCGGAACCGCAACACTCACGGCCTCCGCCCAGGACCCGGAAACCGGGAACACGGTGACGAGAACCCTGGCGATCAACGTCACCTCCGGCGTCGGCCCGCAGCCGGCGACGGTCGCGTTGTCCGCAGCTCCGGCCAACGTCTACCTGCCGAGCTCCGGCGGCAACAACAGTTCTTCGATCAACGCGATGGTCAGGGACGGCGGCGGACAGTTCGTCTCCGACCCGGCCGGCGGCAACAACGGCTACGACAACGTCAAGTTCGAGCTCGTCGGAGAAACCGGCGACGCGATCCTCAGCAGCAATTCGGTGTCCGGCCCCGCGTCCGGCAAGTCGGTGATGTCGCACACGGTGAGCGGTGTGGCCGTCGCCTCGTTCCAGGCCGGCAGCGCGACCCCGCAGGGCTCGCTGCAGATCCGCGCAACGGTCGATCGCGCCGACAACAACGTGACCAACGGCATCCAGGATCCGATCACTTCGACGACTTCGGTCATCGTTTCCGACGGCAAGCTCTACAGCCTCGAGCTGACGTCGCCGGTCTTCGCGCCGAACCTGCCGGGCATCACGATCAATTCGGTCTCCGGCAATGTCGGTACCAACGGCGACACGCAGATTCCTCCGGACCCGGATGCGACGCTGACGCTGACGATCACCGCGCTGGCCAAGGATCGCCAGGGCAATCCTCCGCTCCCGGGCACGCCGGTTCGCTTCGGCCTGGTCGACCAGCCGGTAGGTGCGCCGGGAACGCCGAACGACAACCGGTTCCTGCTTTCCGGTACCGACGGCAATCCGCTGGAAGGCGGAACCTTGTTCACCGCGCCGACCGGCCGCTTTACCACGGCGGGCGTGAACGGCGCGAATGCCGGTGACGCGCTGCTCGTCTTCGGCCGCGCGGTGGAAGGCAACTCGGACCTCGAGAGCGCAGTGACCGTGACGTCGGTCAACAGCGCGACCAGCCTCAACGTGACGCCGGCCTTCAACAACAACTACCGCAACGACGCGCCGATCGACACCGGCTCGGTCCTGCCGTACCTGATCGGCCGTGCGATGCACGGCAACATCACCACCAGCGCGACGACCGATGAAAAGGGCATCGTCCATGCGGAGCTGACCTACACCGTCAACACGGTCGGCAATGCGATGGCGGTGTGGGCCCAGGGCGACGGCATCGACCGCGTGAACAACGGGCCGCGCCGTGTCACGGCTGCCGGTACGCTGGTCTATCCGGGCGTCGCGCCGGCGACGATCTCGGCCTCGCCCGATCCGATCCTCGGCGACACCACCGATCACGTCACCGTCTGCGTCGCCGATGCGCTCGGCATTCCGCTGCGCGGCCTGGAAGTGTCGTTCGAGTTCGACCTCGCCGCGGGTACGGGTTCCGTCGACGGCCAGAGCGGCAACGGCAGCTTCTCGAGCCTCACCGGCGTCAACGGCTGCGCGACCGGTACCGTCGTCACGACCGGCGTGCCGGCCACACCGGCGGATGGCCCGAACAGCAAGTTGAACCTGTCCGCTGCCGGTCAGACCACCAGCGTCGGCATCGCGGTGCAGGTGGCCACCCTGCAGGTCTCGCCGAACTCCGTCTCGGTGCCGGCCGCGGGCATCACCAAGTCGATCACGGTGACGGCGCGGACCGCCGACGGCGTCCTGGTGCCGGGCGCGGTGATCACGGGAACCTGCAGCGCCTCGGGCGGTTCCGGCGCCGCGATCACGTTGTCGCCTGACACCGCGACGACCAACACCTCCGGAGCGGCCGATTTCTCGGCGGAAGCGAGCGGGTTCGTCGCGGACGACAACATCGGATTGGGCAGCGGACAGTGCGTGTTCGCCAGCGAAGGCTCCGCCAGCGCGACGGTCAAGTTCAGCGGTGTTCCGCGTAGCTGCGGCGACAGCCCGCGGCCGCCGAACTGCGGACCGTAACCGCATCCGACCTCGAAGGGCCGCAGCGATGCGGCCCTTCTTTTTTGTGTAGGATGGCCGGACGCCGCACCGGCCGGCGACATCGGCGCCGGAGCAGATTCGGGGGAATCTCGGCGTGCAGTCCTACAGCGAGCGCTACCGGACCGGCGACATCCTGTTCGCCGAAGGCGATCCCCCGCGCGGCGCGTTCCTGATCGAATCCGGACGGGTCGAAATCAGCACCACGCAATTCGGCGAGCGTCGCGTACTGGCCGAACTCGGCCCGGGCATGTTGCTCGGCGAGATGTCGGTGATCGACGAATCGCCGCGCACCACCACCGCCCGCGCGCTGACGGATTGCATGCTGACGCGCATCGACGCGGACCAGTTCGCCGACCGCCTCGCCGCCGCCGACCCCATCGTCCGCGCCTTACTGATGAGCCAGCTGACGCGCTACCGCACGATGCTGGCGACGTTGAGCGGCCATGCGGCGGTCGTTCGCGGCGACAGTGCGATGTCGGCCGGCGACGCCTTCGCGCTCGACAAGATCCGCCTCGAAAGCGAGCTGCGCACGGCACTCGAACGCAAGGAGCTCGAAGTGCGCCTGCAGCCGATCGAGGAGATCATCAGCGGCCGCATCGCCGGCTACGAAGCGTTGGTGCGCTGGTCACACCCGCAGCGCGGCGCGGTGTCGCCGAGCGAGTTCATCCGTCTGGCCGAGGAAACCTCGTTGATCCTGCCGGTCGGAGACTACGTGCTGGTGCGCGTCTGCGAGATGCTGGCCGAGCTGCGCCGGAGCGGCCGCGAGCCGCTGCCGTTCATCGCGCTGAACCTGTCCGCGCGGCAACTCGAGGACGACGGCCTGGTGGAACGCATCCTCGCGCAGTTGCGCGAGCGCGAGCTGCCGCCGGATCGGCTCAAGCTCGAGATCACCGAGAGCCTGGTGCTCGATCACCCCCGGGTCACCGCGCTGATGGCGCGCTGCCACGCGGTCGGGATGCGTGTCGCGCTCGACGATTTCGGCACCGGATATTCCAATCTCGGCGCACTGTTGGCACTGGACTTCGACCAGATCAAGCTCGACGGCCGCTTCGTCAGAGCGCTCGGCATGCAGCGTGGCGCGGCTCTGGTCGGCGTCGTCGTCGCGATGGCACGTGCGCTCGGTTGCGATCTCGTCGCCGAGGGCGTGGAGACGCGCGAGCAGCGCGAAATCCTGCATCGGCTCGGCTGCCAGTACGCGCAGGGCTGGCTGGTCGGCAAGCCGCTGGCCTGGACGGAAGTTCTGAACAAAAACTGAGGGCTGGTCGGCAATTCCGTACGCCGGCCCGGTCGATGCACACGGGCGCGCAACTTATCGCCTGCGTCACGGTCCCAAGGCGCGCACCTCGGCGTGCGATCATTAGCGGAACGCCACGATCTCCATGGACATGCCTACACCTGCGACGGCTTCGGCCGCCTTCATCGCGCTGCGCAACGAACTCGGTCAATGCATCATTGGCCAGGAAGCCCTGATCGACCGCCTGCTGATCGCCCTGCTCGCCGACGGCCATCTGCTGGTCGAGGGGGCGCCGGGTCTGGCCAAGACCACCGCCATCAAGGAACTTGCGGCGCGCATCGAAGCCGATTTCCACCGCGTCCAGTTCACCCCCGACCTGTTGCCGGCCGACCTCACCGGCACCGAAATCTATCGCCCGCAGACGACCGCGTTCGAATTCCAACGCGGACCGATCTTCCACAACCTGATCCTCGCCGACGAAGTCAATCGCGCTCCGGCCAAGGTGCAGTCGGCCCTGCTCGAGGCGATGGGCGAACGCCAGGTCACGGTCGGCCGCGACACCTACGCGCTGCCGAAGCTGTTCCTGGTGATGGCGACGCAGAACCCGATCGAGCAGGAAGGCACCTATCCGCTGCCCGAAGCGCAGCTCGACCGTTTCCTGCTGCACGTGCGCGTCGACTACCCGAAGGCCGCCGCGGAAGCGGCGATCCTCAAGCTCGCCCGCGAACGCGCGCGCGAAGCGCTGACCGCTCCGCCGGCCCCGCTGCGTCTGTTGTCTCAGCAACAGGTGTTCGCCGCGCGCAGCGAAGTGCTCGGCCTGCACCTGGCGCCGCCGCTGGAGGAGTACCTGGTGCAGCTGGTGCTGGCGACGCGCGACCCGTCCGCGTACGGCGCCGAGCTCGCCCGGTACGTCGCCTTCGGCGCGAGTCCGCGGGCGACCATCGCGCTGGATCGCTGTGCGCGGGCGCACGCCTGGCTCGCCGGGCGCGATTTCGTGACGCCGGAGGACGTGCACGCCATCGCCCCCGACGTGCTGCGCCACCGCGTGCTGCTCAGCTACGAGGCCGAGGCCGAGGGCGTCAGCGCGGACAAGATCGTTGCGCTGCTGCTCGAACGCGTGCCGCTGCCCTAATCGGGTCGCGGCCGGGCGTCGGGATTCGCAGCGGAGCGGTCGATGGATTGCGCATTCGTGGTGAATACCGATTCTCGGATCATGGACTGAAGACGTTCGATGGCTTCCTCCGTCAACAACAACGGCACCCGCGTCGCGCTCGACGAGCTGATCTCGCTCGCCGCGCTCGCGCACGGCGCCAGTCTCGCGCGCAGTCGGCGTAGCCCGGCCCTGCGCGCCGGAGGCAATACCTCGCGCTGGCGCGGCCGCGGCGTCGATTTCCGCGAATCGCGCGTCTACCAGCCCGGCGACGAGATCCGTCACATGGATTGGCGGGTCACCGCGCGCAGCGGCAAGCCGCATACCAAACTGTTCGAGGAGGAGCGCGAGCAGGGCCTGCTGCTGGCGCTCGACCTCAATCCCGGCATGCGCTTCGGTACGCGTGTCCGTTTCAAGAGCGTGCAGGCCGCGCGCGCTGCCGCGCTGCTCGCCTGGATGGCCTCGGCCGGAGGCGACCGCGTCGGCGCGCTCGGCTTCGGCGGTGGCGTCGACGGCGAGGTCAAGCCGGCTGGAGGACGGCGCGGCGTGCTGCGTGTGCTGCGCGCGATTCGCGACTGGGACGCGGCCGCCGACTCCGCGACGCAGGAGCCGTTGTCGCGCGCGCTGTCGCGCGTGCGCCGCCTGCTGCGACCGGGCATGCGGCTGGTCCTGCTGACCGACGGCTTCAGCACCGACGCGGAAGCCGCGCAACTGATGTCGCAGCTGGCCGGTCGTCACGACATCGCGGTCGTCGTACTGCGCGATGCGCTGGAACTCCACGCGCCGCCGCCGGGTCGCTACGCGCTGCATCTGGGCTCCGCCAAGCGCATCGTCGATTTCACCGACGCGCAGGTGCGCAATACCTGGACCGAACGCTTCGCCGCTTCGCGCGAACAACTGCGCACCCTGAGCACGAAGGTCGGCGTGCGCGTGCTCGAACTCGACGGCCATGCCGACCTGCGTCGCGCGCTCGGCCCGCTGCTCGCGCGCAGCCTGCATTCCCCGGTGGTCGCATGAACCCCGCCGCCGGCCCCGATCTGCGCGACATTCACCTGCCGCCGGCGCCGTCGTGGTGGCCGCCGGCGCCGGGCTGGTGGCTGCTCGCCTTGGTCGTCTGCGCATTGGCCTTCTTGCTCGTACGTTGGATGTTGCGTCGCGCGCGCGAGCGCCGCTGGCGCCGACAAGTGCAGGCCGAGCTCGAGCGCATCGCGATGACGCATGCGACGCTACCCGATCCGGTGCGGCTCGCCAGCGAAGTTTCGCAACTGCTGCGTCGCGCCTCGCGCCTGATCGAACCGCATGCGGTCGCGCTGCGCGACGAAGCATGGCTCGGTTTTCTCGACCAGCGTCTGCCGCCGGAACGGGCCGCACAGGCGCCGTTCCAGCGCGGTGCCGGACGTGCGCTGATCGACGCGCCGTATCGGCGCGCGGACGATCCGGCCACCGCCGCGCTCGACGCGCGCGCCTTGCTCGATCTCGCGCGCGACTGGCTCGCGCACGCGCTGCCGCGGAGGCCCGCGCGTGCTTGAACTCGCCTGGCCCTGGCTGTTCGCGCTGCTGCCGCTGCCGTTCGTCGCCGCGATGTTGCTGCCGCGCGCGCGCAGTCTGATCAGCGCGGCCCTGCATCTGCCGCACCTCGGTCTTGCGCTGCCGCAGCAGGCCGAGGGCTCGCGAGTACCGCACGCGCGCCGCTGGTTCGCGCTGCTCGCCTGGGCGCTGCTGGTGTTCGCGGCGGCGCGGCCGCAATGGCTCGGCGCGCCGGAGGACGTGCCGCGCTCGGGCCGCGACCTGCTGCTCGCGGTCGACACCTCGGGCAGCATGAGCATCGAGGACATGCAGCTCGGCGGTGCGCCGGTGCCGCGCTTTTCCGCGATCCAGGCGATCGCCTCGGACTTCGTGCAGCGACGCGAAGGCGACCGGGTCGGCTTGATCCTGTTCGGTTCGCGTGCCTATCTGATGGTGCCGCTGACCTTCGACCTGAAAACCGTCGGCACCCAGCTGATGGAGTCGGCGATCGGCCTCGCCGGGCGCGAGACGGCGATCGGCGACGCGATCGGCCTCGCGGTCAAGCGCCTGCGCGAGCGGCCGCAGCCGCAGCGCGTGGTGGTGCTGCTGACTGATGGCGTCAACACCGCCGGCGAGCTCGATCCGAAGAAGGCGACCGAACTCGCCGAAGCGAACCAGGTGCGCATCTACACGATCGGCATCGGCGCCGACTCGATGCGGGTCAGCAGCATGTTCGGCAGCCGTGTCGTCAATCCTTCCGCCGATCTCGACGAGAAGATGCTGACCGCGATGGCTGAGCAGACCGGGGGCCGCTACTTCCGCGCGCGCAACAGCGAGGAACTGGCCGACATCTACCGTACGATCGACAAGCTCGAACCCTCGGCGGACGTCAAGCAGAGCCTGCGTCCGGTCGACGAGCTGTACTGGATGCCGCTCGGCGGTGCGCTGGCATTCGGCGCGTTCGCGTTCCTGTTGCCGGCCTGGCGTGCGCGCGTCCTGCGCGGAGCGGCTTCGGTATGAGCGCGTTCGCCGAATTCCATTTCCTGCGTCCGCTCGCGCTGCTCCTGCTGCTGGCGCTGCCGTTGTTCTGGTTGGCCTGGCGCACCGCGCGCAGCGAGGCCGGAGCATGGCGTGCCGCGGTCGACGCGCATCTGCTGCCGCATCTGCTCGAACGCATCGACGGCGGACCGGGCCGCAGCGGCCTCGTGCTCGCGGCGTCGCTGTGGACGCTGGCCTGTCTCGCGTTGGCCGGCCCGGCCTGGGAACGCGAGCCAATGCCGCTGTACCACAACCAGGCCGCGCGCGTGCTCGCGCTCGAACTCAGCCCGACGATGTATGCGCAGGACGACAAGCCGAACCGGCTGGCGCGCGCGCGTTACAAGCTCGAAGACATCCTCACGCGCAGCCGCGACTATCAGACCGCCCTGGTCGGCTACGCCGGCGACGCGTTCGTCGCCGCGCCGTTGACCGACGACGTCGGTACCGTGCGCAACCTGATCGACGCGCTCGATCCGAGCACGATGCCTGCGCTCGGCAACGACACCGCGCGCGCGATCCAGGAGGGCGTGGATCTGATCACGCAGGCCGGCCTGCATCGCGGCGAGATCCTGCTGCTCGCCGACAGTGTCGGTTCCGGCGCCGTCGCCGCGGCGCGCAAGGCGCGCGAGAAAGGCGTCACCGTCTCCGTGCTCGGCATCGGCAGTACCGCCGGCGCGCCGGTGCCGCTGCCGCAGGGCGATTTCCTCAAGGACGACGGCGGCAACATGGTCGTCGCCAAGCTCGACGAGGCGGCTTTGCGCGCCGTCGCCGATGCCGGCGGCGGGCGTTACGCGCAGCTCAGCGCGGATGCGCACGATCTCGACGCTTTGTTGCCCGATCGGATCGATGCGCCGGCGGACTCGGACGCCAGCGGACACAAGGCGGAGAGTTCGCGTTGGCTCGACCGCGGTCCGTGGCTGCTGCTCGCCTTGCTGCCGCTGGCGCTGCTCGGTTTCCGTCGCGGCTGGCTGATGCTGCTGGTGCTGACCGTCGCTGCGCCGTCGCCGGCAGTGCGGGCGGCGTCGCTCACCGATCTGTGGCAACGGCCGGACCAGCAGGCCGCGCGCGCGCTCGAGCAGGGCGATGCGAAGCGCGCCGTCGATCTCGCGCGCACTCCGGAATGGCGCGGCAGCGCGGCCTATCGCGCCGGCGACTACGAATCGGCGCTGCGCGACTACGAGCAGACGCACGGGGCCGACGCGGCCTACAACCAGGGCAACGCGTTGGCCAAGCTCGGTCGCTACGACGAGGCGATCGCGGCCTACGACCGGGCGCTCGCGACCGCGCCGGACATGGCTGATGCGAAGGCGAACCGGCAGGCCGTCGAGGAATTCATCAAGCAGAAGCAGCAACAGGATCAGAACGACTCCTCGTCGCAGAACGATTCCGGCAAGGATTCCAAGCAGTCGCCGCAGGACGGCAAGCAGAATCCGCAGCAGAGCCCGCAAGACCAGAACAGCCAGCAGGGCGGGCAGGGCGACGAGTCGCAGCAGGATTCGCAGAAGCAAGGCGATCAGAAGCCCTCGTCCGAAGACCAGTCGCAACAAGGGGACGAATCGAAGCAGGACCAGGGCGACCAGTCGCAACAACCCAAACCCGGCGAGGGCGACGAGGAGCGCAAGCAAGGCGCGCAGCAGGAGCAGGCGCAGAAGCCCGATGCCGAGCAGCAGAAAGCCTTGTCGAAGCAGATCGATCAGGCGCTCGCCGACGATTCGAAGAAGGGCGACGAAAACGCGCAGCCGCAGCGCGGCATCGCGGAGGAAGACGACGCCACGCGCGAGAAGAAGCAGGCGCTCGAGCATTGGCTGCAGCGCGTGCCGGACGACCCGGGCGGCCTGCTGCGACGCAAGTTCCAGCTCGAATACCAGCGCCGCCAGCAACGCGGAGGAGACGAACCGTGAGACGGATGACACTGCTCCTGGCGACGTGGCTGCTCGTTTCGATGAACGTCTGGGCGGACGCACCGGCGGTGCGCGCCTGGCTCGATCGCGACACCGTGCAGCTCGGCGAAACGGTCACGTTGAACGTCGAGGCGCAGGCCGGCGTCGGCGCGCAACCGGATTTCTCCGTGCTGAAGCAGGATTTCAATCTGCTCGGCACGCAGTCGAGCCAGCAGATCAGCATCGTCAATGGCGTCAGCCAGTCGAAAACCCTGTGGGCGGTCGGGCTCGAACCGAAGCACGAAGGGCGCATCGCGATCGCGCCGCTCGCCGTCGGCAAGGCGGCGACCGAGCCGCTGCAGTTGACCGTGCTCGCGCAGCAGGCGAAGGCGCAGGGCAAGGCCGGCGACGACGTGTTCCTCGAGACCAATGCCGAGCCGCTGGCGCCGTACGTGCAGCAGCAGGTGCGTTACACGGTGAAGCTGTACTACGCCTTCGACCTGACCGACGGCAACCTCAGCGAGCCGCAGGCCGACGGCGTCTCCGTACAGCGGCTCGGCCAGGACAAGTCCTACATCGCCACGATCGGCGCACGCCGCTATCACGTCGTCGAGCGTCACTACGCGCTGACGCCGGAGCGCAGCGGCACGGTCGAGATCCCGCCGCTGAGTTTCCGCGGCAATGCGCTCGACGCCGGCGATCCGACCGGCTTCTTCAGTCGCGGCCGTGCGGTCGGCGCACGGTCCGACGCGGTGCAGTTGAACGTGAAGCCGAAGGCGGCTGAATGGGCAGACTCGGCCTGGCTGCCGGCCGCTTCGCTGCTGCTGAAGGACGAGAGCGAATTGCCGGGCGAAGTGCGCGTCGGCGATCCGGTCACGCGCACGATCCGTCTGCAGGCGCAGGGGCTCGGCTACGAGCAATTGCCCGAGCTCGCGTTGAGCGCGCCGGCGGGCGCCGAGATCTATCCGGACAAGACCGACACGCGCACGCGCGACGACGGCGAGTGGCTGTACGGCGAACGCGTGCGCAAGTTCGCCTTCGTGCCGAACCGGCCCGGCACGTTGACGATTCCGGGATTGAAGGTGCGCTGGTGGAACACCGAGCAGAACCGCGCCGAGACCGCGGAATTGCCGACGCACACGGTCAACGTGCTGCCGGCCGCAGGTGCCGCGGCGACACCGCCGGCGCCTTCGACGGGCAGTGCGCCTGCCGCATCGAGCGCCGCGCCGCCGGCGACCGCGGCATCGCCGAGTTCCGCGCTGCCGAGCCGATCCGGTTCCGTCCGGCCATGGCAGGCGCTGGCCGTTCTCGGCTTCGCGTTGTGGCTGGTGACCTTGGCATTGTGGTGGCGATCTCGTCGGCGCGCGGCGCCGGCGATGGCTGCGTCGCCGGCGACATCCGCCGATGGTTCGTCGCAGCGCGCCGCGTTCCTTCGCGCGTGTTCGCTCGGCGAGTTCGCCGGCGCCGAGCGCGCGTTGATCGCCTGGGCGCGCCGCGAGCGGGCCGACGTGCGCAATCTCGGCGAGCTGGCGACGCGGCTCGCCGATGCCGCGCAGCGCGAGGCGTTGGCGGATCTGCAGCGCACGCGCTACGCCGGCGCTTCGGCGCAAGGGCTCTCGACGCGATTGCAGACGGCGTTCAAGAACGGCCTGGTCTGGGCCGACGCGCGGGCACGGCGCGCGGCCGAGCCGGCGCTGCCGGCGCTGTATCCCGAGCATCCGTAGGGCGCGTCGAGAAGCGCCGACGGGCCGGCGGCGCAAAGTTGCGCCCGCCGAGCTCGCGCTAGACAGCGCCGCGCGGATTCGCCCCGGCTCCGGCAGCTCGAAAGCGTGCCGGAAGCGCGGTTTCCCAGGTCCCCGATCGAGCATCCCGCGGTCCGAAGAAGCGCCGCGCGGATGCTCGTGTACCATCGAGCTTTGCTCATGCCCATGACGGGGAGACGTTCCATGTCCGATCGCTGCCGGCTCTCCCGCGCGTCAGCCTTTCACCGGTCTGCCGATTCGACGTCCGGCGCGGGAGCGCGTTCATGAGCGCGCGTCTCCCCCTGCACACGCGCGTGCTAATCGGCTTCATCGTCGGTTCGGTCGGCGGCGCGCTGGCGTTCTGGTGGACGCGGCACGGCGGCGACGCGAGCGTGGTCAACGGCTTCGTCGACACGATCGCGCATCCGGCCGGCATGCTGTTCCTGAAGTTCCTGAAGATGCTGGTGCTGCCGCTGATGTTCTCGGCGCTGATCGTCGGCATCACCGAGATCGGCGACATCGCCAGCCTGGGCCGCGTCGGCCTGCGCATGTTGTTGTACATCGTGGTGGTGACCAGTATCGCGATCGTGGTCGGCCTGGTCGTCATCAACCTGATCCAGCCCGGCGTCGGTTTCGATCAGGCGACCCGCGACGCCCTGCTCGCGGCGCATTCGGCCGATGCGCAGGCGATCACTGCGACCAAGCCGTCGCTGTCCGGCGTCAAGATCATCCTCGGACTGGTGCCGGACAATCCGATCAAGGCCGCGGCCGACGGCGATTTCCTCGCCGTGATGTTCTTCGCCGTCATGCTCGGCATCGCGCTGGTGCTGAAGCCGACGCCGGCGACGGCCGCGTTCAAGGCCACCGTGCAGGGCCTGCTCGACCTGGTGATGAAGCTGATGGAGCTCATCATCAAGCTCACGCCGTACGCGGTCGCGGCGCTGATGTTCTCGCTGACCGCGCGGTTCGGCACCGACATCCTGGAGAAGCTCGGCCTCTACGCGCTGTGCGTGATCCTGGCGATCGCGATCCACATGTTCGTCGTGCTGCCGCTGTGGGTGCGCACGTTCGGCGGCATGAGTCCGCTCAAGTTCTTCAAGGGCAGCGAAGAGGCGATCCTGCTCGCGTTCTCGACCGCGTCCAGCACCGGCACCTTGCCGACCACGCTCAAGGTCGCCGAGCAGAACCTGAAGCTGCCGCCGCAGATCGCGCGGTTCGTGCTGACCATCGGCGCCAGCGCGAATCATCACGGCACGGCGCTGTTCGAGGGACTGACCACGCTGTTCATCGCGCAGTGCTTCGGGCTCGACCTCAGCATCAGCCAGCAGCTGATGGTCGTTGGCCTGTGCATCGTCGGTTCGATCGGCACCGCCGGCGTGCCCGCCGGCTCGCTGCCGGTGATCGCGGTGATCCTCGGCTACCTGAATCTGCCGCCGGAAGCGATCGGCATCATTCTCGGTGTCGACCGCTTCCTGGACATGTGCCGCACGTCGCTCAACGTCACCGGCGATCTCGCCACCGCCGTGGTGGTCTCCCGGCATTCGGGCGACGCGATTCCGCCGCCGCCCGATCACGAGCGCACGATGGCGCGGGAAGGGTGAGCCGTGACGTGACTGTCCGCCTCAGAAGCGGTATTCGCCGCTGACCGAGATCAGGTCGGGATTGAATTTCGCGGAGTGCAGGTCGGCCTTGTAGTAGTCGTAGTTCAGGCCGACGCTGAAGCGGTTGCTGAAGTCGTAGCCGAAACCGACGCCGGCGTACCACTGGTTGCTGGTGTCGTCGGTGCGGAAGTAGCGGTTGTCGATTTCGCTGCTCGCACGAAAGAGGCCGAGGCGACCGGCGAGGTACCAGTTCTCGTCGAGATTGAAGTGACCGGTCGCGCCGACGTTCCATCCGTCGATCGATAGGGTCGTGGTGCTCGCCAGCGGCGCCTTGGCGGAGAACTCGCCGAGGTCGGCGTAGCCGCCTTCGATGCCGATCGAAACGTTCGGGGCGACGGCCCAGCGGTAGCCGAGATTCACGGCGTAGCCGGTGTCGTCGTCGTCCAGTGTCCCCTTGTCGACGGCGGACCGGCCGACGCGGCCATTGACGAAGAAGCCGCCGGTGTCGGCGGCCTCGGCGGGTGCGGAAAGCATCGCGAACGCGGCGAGGAAGCTGGCGGCGAGTGCGGTGGATTTGACGGTCATCATGACTCCGGATCGTTCTTTTGAGTTCGTCGAGCGGCGACTCGATCGAGCCGTCGCGGGGCGACGGCGGCCGGAGCATGCGGATGTGCGGATGAATGCACGCCGTCCCCGCAAGAAAAAGGCCCGACCTGCTCGCGCAGGCCGGGCCGTCCCGTGCATCCTTGCCCTGTGGCTCCCGTTGGAGACTGGGGGTCCGATCAGAAGCGGTACTCGGCGCTGACCGAGACCAGGTCGGAGTCGAGCTTCAGACCGCTCTTTTCCGCCTTGTAGTAGTCGTAGTTCAGGCCGACGCTGACGTTGTTGCTGAAGTCGTAGCCGAAGCCCGCGCCCGCGTACCACTTGTTGCTGTTGTCGTCGACGCGCGCGGGAACCAGGCCGCCAATGAGATAACCGCCCTTCAGATCGCCGCGGAAGTAGCCGCCGCGTCCGCTGAGGTACCAATTGTCGGTCAGGTTCCAGTGGCCGTTGACGCCGAGCGTCCAGCCGCTGAGTTCGGCCTTGCCGAGCGGGCCGTAGCCGCGCTTGGGCGAGACTTCGCCGAGGTCGACGTAACCGCCTTCGACGCCGAGCAGGAAATTCGGTGCGACCGCCCAGCGGTAGCCGGCGTTGACGCCGTAGCCGGTGTCGTCGTCGCTGTACTTGCCCTTGTCGAAACTCGACTGGCCGACGTTGCCGTTGATGAAGAATCCGCTGTTGTTCGCGGCGTGGCTGGCGATCGGGAGCGCGGCGAAGCCGCCGGCGATAGCAATAGCAAGAATTGTATTTTTCATGGTCTTTCTACTCCAACTGCTTGGGGTGGTGATGTCCTCGGCGTCGCTTCCTTACGGCGCCTTGCTTCGACTGTCGCCTCTGTCGTCGGGTTCGATTCCGTGGCGGCGGGAGTTAGATGGGATTCACCTCATGGATTTCAATACTGAAGAGTTTATAAATAGTTCAGCTAGCTGAATCCGCAGCGCTGCCGCGGAATGTGCGCTGTCGACGAACCTGCTTGACAGGATCGTTTACGAGCGTAATCATCACGGCGTCGATTACAGGCGTAAACAGATATGCGCATCAGCGAAGCGGAAAGTCAGGTGATGGAAGTGCTGTGGCGGCGCTCGCCGCAGAGCGCCGAAGACGTCGCCGGGGCGTTGGCCGGTCGGCAGGACTGGCAGGAAGCGACCATCAAGACCTTGCTGAATCGATTGCTAAAGAAGCGCGCGGTCGCGGCGGAGCGCGATGGCCGGCGTTATCTGTATCGGCCGTTGATCCGACGCGGCGACTACGTGCACGCCGAAAGCAAGAGCCTGCTCGACCGTCTCTACGGCGGTCGCGTGTCCGCGCTGGTCGCGCATTTCTCGGAACGGGCGAAGCTGACGAAGAAGGACATCGCCGAGATCCGCGCGCTGATCGAGGAACTCGACGATGAGCGCTGAGCTGTTCGACACGCTGCTGCGGATGAGCCTGATCGGCTCCTGCGCGATGCTCGTCGTGCTGCTGGGACGTCGATTCTTGCGTCGCGCCTTCGGTGCGCAGCTCGTCTACCTGAGCTGGCTGCTGGTGCCGGTGACGACGGCCGTCGTGCTGCTGCCTGCGCCGATGCAGTTGGTGCCGAACGTCGGCGCCGTCGTGCGCCTTGCCGCGTCCGCTGCCGCCGCTGCCAGCCCTCCCACGGCATCGTTCGATCCGCGCCCCTCGTTGCTCCTCGTCTGGTTGTCCGGTGTCTTGCTCACGGCGATCTGGTTCGCGGCGCAGCAGCGCCGGTACCTGCGCGGGCTGGGGCGGCTGCGGCCGCTCGACGGCGTGCGCCTCGTGCAGTCGGAATCCGATCTGGGCGGCCCCGCGCTGGTCGGCGCCTGGCGGCCGCGCATCGTGCTGCCGGCCGACTTCGAGGGGCGCTACACGAGCGCCGAGCGCGAGCTGATCCTCGTCCACGAGCGCGTGCATCTTCGGCGCGGCGACGCCGCGATCAATGCGTTCGTCGCCGCCTTGCGCTGCTTGAACTGGTTCAACCCCTTGATCCACTACGCCGCCGCGACGTTCCGCCTCGACCAGGAATTGGCCTGCGACGCCGCGGTGATCGCCCGTTTTCCGGAAGCGCGCCGGCGTTACGCCGACGCGATGTTGAAGGTGCAGTTGGCCGGTCAGCCGCGGCAGGAGCTGCGGCTGCCGGTCGGCTGCCGATGGCCGTCCGATCGGAATCTCAAGGAGCGCATCATCATGTTGAAGCAGTCACGGCCGCGGCGCGCAGTGCGCATCGCCGGTCTTTCGTTGGTGGCCGGCGCGACGCTGTTGTGCGCCTACGCCGCCTGGGCCAGCCAGTCGCCGCGTCCGCAAGCGAGCGCGGAACGACCGCGCCAAGTGGAGAGCCGCTTGCGCATCGACGTCGGTGACCGGATCGGAAAGCCCGTCCGCATCATCAACCCTGTCGACCAGAGCTTCGAAATCGCCGACGACGATCCCACCTCGCCGTGGCGCGCGACATTGACCGCGACAGCGGTCGCCGACGGCAACCTCTCGCTCGCCGCCTCCATCTACCGTGGCGAGCGGGCGCTCGGCGCGGCCAGCGTGGTCGCCGTGCCCGGCGAGTCATTCTCGGTGGCCGTCGACGGACGCGGCGACCCCGCCGGCTATCGCATCGAAGGGACGATGGCGTTCGTGGATCCGGCGGAGCAGGCGCAGGCCGCGCCAGCCGCTGCGAGTGAACCGGCGACGGTGGGCGTGACGTACCGTGCGTTGAATGCGCCGACTTATCCGGCCGAGGCGCTCGCGCGGCGCATCGAAGGTCGGGTACTGGTCGCGGTCGCGGTCAGTGCCGACGGAGCACTGCAGGACGCGCGCGTCGATCGCATCGAGCCGCCCGGCGCGGCCATCCTCGGCGATGCGGCGGTGGGCACGGTCAAGTCGTGGCGGTTCAATCCGGCCCGCAAGGATGGCAAGCCGATTGCGGGCAAGGCCTTGGTGCCGATCGAGTTTTCCCTGCATGGGCCGCCCGCGGCGCAGCCGGCGGCGATCGCGCCGGGGGCGCTGGACGCGATCTTCGTCGCCGCTCCGGAAGGGAGCGGCTGAAGCCGGCCAATTGGCTCCGGGCAACCGGCCCTGTGCGCACAGCGCACGGGGCCGTTAAAATTCACGGCCTCATCCTCTTCCTTCTTCCTAGGAGTCGTCTGATGGCTGTGAAAGTCGCGATCAATGGCTATGGCCGCATCGGCCGCAACGTGCTGCGCGCGCTGTACGAAGGCAAGCGCAACGGCGAGATCCAGATCGTCGCGGTCAACGACCTCGGCGATGCCGAGACGAATGCGCATCTGACCCAGTACGACACCGCGCACGGCAAGTTCCCGGGCGAGGTCAGCGTCGAAGGCGGCGATCTGATCGTCAACGGCGACCGCATCAAGGTCTGCGCCGAACGCGACCCGGCCAAGCTGCCGTGGAAGGACCTCGGCGTCGACATCGTGCTCGAGTCGACCGGCTTCTTCACCAGCAAGGCGAAGGCGAGCGCGCACATCGCCGCCGGCGCGAGCAAGGTCATCATCTCGGCTCCGGGCGACAAGGACGTGGACGGCACCTTCGTCTTCGGCGTCAATCACGACAAGATCAAGAGCAGCGACCGCGTCATCTCCAACGCGTCCTGCACGACGAACTGCCTCGCGCCGCTGGCCAAGGTGCTGAACGAAGCGATCGGCATCGAGCACGGCCTGATGACGACGATCCACGCCTACACCAACGACCAGGTGCTGACCGACGTCTATCACTCCGACCTGCGCCGGGCGCGCTCGGCGACGACGAGCCAGATCCCGGCCAAGACCGGCGCCGCCGCTGCGGTGGGTCTGGTGCTGCCGGAACTCAACGGCAAGCTCGACGGCTTCGCGATGCGCGTGCCGACGATCAACGTCTCGGTGGTCGATCTCTCTTTCGTCGCCAAGCGTGCGACCAGCAAGGAGGAGATCGACGCGGCAGTGAAGGCCGCCGCCGAAGGCGCGCTCAAGGGCATCCTCGGCATCAATACCAAGCCGCTGGTCTCGGTCGACTTCAACCACAACCCGCTGTCGTCGGTCTACGACGCGACGCAGACGCGCGTGATGGGCGGCACCCTGGTCAAGGTGCTGTCGTGGTACGACAACGAGTGGGGCTTCTCCAACCGCATGCTCGACATGACGCTCGCGTTCGCGAAGGCGTAAGAGCCGGTTCCGCCGAACGGCGCGGCTGCAACGGCCGCGCCGAAGCGCGCCCGGGATCGATCCGGGCGCGACAGTGGTTGATGGGAAACGCCGCGATCAGGGACGATTGCCGCCCATGCACACCTTCGCCGTCGCCAATTATCGTTCGCTGCGCGATCTCAAGCTCGCGCTGACGCCGTTGACCGTCGTCACCGGCGCGAACGGAAGCGGCAAGTCGAATCTCTATCGCGCGCTGCGCCTGCTCGCGCAGGCCGCCGACGGAAAGCTGGCCGAGGCGCTCGCGCTGGAAGGCGGGATTCCTTCGGTGCAATGGGCAGGTCCCGCCGACATCCGCCGGCAGGTTCGGCGCGGCGTACCGATCCAGGGCACGGCGAAGAAGGCGCCGCTGCGCGTGAGCTTCGGCTTCGCCGCCGACGACGTCGCCTACGAGATCGCGCTGGGCTTGCCGACGCCGTCGCTCTCGCGCTTCGCATTCGATCCGGAAATCAAGACCGAAACCGTGTGGCAGAAACCGCCGCGGCGTTCGTCGAACACCTGGCTCGAACGCGACGGACTGCACGTGCGCGTCCGCGAGCGCGACGGCTGGAGCCGATTGAATTTCGCACCGGCGACCAACCGGTCGATCCTGGCGGAACTGGGCGAGCCGGAACGCTTCCCCGAGCTGTTCGCGCTGCGCGAACGCCTGCGCGGCTGGCGTTTCTACGACGGCTTCCGTACCGATGCCGAAAGTCCGCTGCGTCAGCCGCGCATCGGCGTTCGCACCGGCGCGCTCGCGCACGACGGCCGCGATCTCGCCGCCGCCTTGCAGACGATTCTGGAGATCGGCGACGCGCCCGCCTTGCACGCGGCGGTCGAGGACGCGTTCCCGGGCTCGGCCCTGCGCATTCTCGGCGCCGACGCGCAGCTGCAGGTCGGACTCGCCGTCGAAGGCCTGCTGCGGCCCTTGAGCGCCGCGGAGCTTTCGGACGGCACGCTGCGCTATCTCTGCCTGCTGGCGGCGTTGGCGAGTCCGCGCCCGCCGGAACTGCTGGTGCTGAACGAGCCGGAGCAAAGCCTGCATCCGGACCTGCTGCGTCCGCTGGCGCGCCAGATCGCCTCAGCGGCCGGGCGCAGCCGGATCTGGGTCATCACGCATGCACGCGCGCTGGCGGACACGCTCGAGGATCTCGTCGGCGCGCCGGCGGTCGAGCTGGCGCGCGAGTTCGGCGAAACGCGCGTCGTCGGGCAGGGCATGCTCGACGAGCCGGTGTGGCCTTAGGACGACGACGGCGCGCGCGCGTAGTCCTTGCGCAGCAGCCCGTACAATGCGGTGTCCTGCACGCCGCCACCGACGCGCCAGCGTTCGCGCAGGTAGCCTTCGCGCCGGAAACCGGCGCGCTCGGCCAGCGCGCACGAGGCGAGGTTGAGCGGATCGACGTCGGCCTCGATGCGATTGAGCGCCAGCGTGTCGAACGCGAAATCGAGCGCCAGGCGCAGCATCTCGCCGGCCAATCCCCGGCCCCAGAACGGCGGACGCAGCGCATAGCCGATCACGCCGCGCAGATGCTCGCGATGGATTCCGAACAGCGAGCAGGTGCCGATCAGCTCGTCGTCGCCGCGCAGCGTCGCGATCCATGGGTAGAACTCCATCAGCTCGCGCTCGCGCGCGAGCCGGGCGACGTGCGCCACCGCCTGCTCGCGCGCGCTCCAGGCCGGGAAGCTCCAGTAGCGCATCACCTGCGGATCGGAATGCAGCGCGAACAGCGCGTCGACGTCGCGTTCGTGCAGCGCGCGCAGGCGCAGTCGCGCGCCTTCCAGCACCGGAATCGGCGGGAAGCTCGCGCCGTCCATCAATGCGCGACCAGCAGAGGCAGGTCGCTGTGCTGGAACAGGTGCCGCGTGGTGCCGCCGAGCACCAGTTCGGTGATGCGCGAATGGCCCCAGGCGCCCATCACGATGAGGTCGGCGGCGTCGGTGCGCGCGGCGTCGAGCAGTGCCGCGCCGCGTTCCTTGCCGCCGCTGAACGGGCGGATCTCGGCGTCGATGCCGTGACGCGCGAGCCACGCGCGCAGGTCGAACTTCGGCAGGTAGCGCAGGCCGAACGGGTTCTCGACCAGATCGCCTTCGAGGATCAGCACGCGCTCGGCGCGCGCGAGCAGCGGCAGCGCGCCGCGGATCGCGAGCATGGCCTCGCGGCTCTGGTTCCAGGCGATCAGCACGCGCGTGGCGACGCTGCCCGGCTTGGCGCTCTCCGGCACCACGACCACCGGCGCCGAGGCGCCGAACACGGTGCGCGAGACGACGCCCCAGCCGGTCGGCGCATCCGGCACGAGCTGTGGCCGCTCGACCACCACCAGGTCGCACCAGCGGGAAGCGTGGCAGAGCGATTCGACCACGTCGCCCTGGGTCACCTGCCACTCGCCGGCGACGCCGTGGCGGTCGAGCAGACTGCGCCATTGCGCGGCGTGCTCGACCGCGGTTCGGTAGAGCTCGTCGACCTCGCCGGTGTACAGCGCGACCGCTTCCGGCGAGGCGAACGCGACCGGCGACAGCGGCACCACGTGCAGGCCGATGGCCCAGGCATCCAGGCGTTTCGCCAACGCCAGCCCGACCTCGGAGGCGGGCGTCGGCGCGTCGGTGCGGCGAAGATGGATCGCGACTTCGAAGGGATGTCGTTCGGAGTTCGTCATGGCCGTTCTCCTCGGGTTCTCGCGGATGACGCAAGCTTACGGCGGTATGAACGTGGCGTCGTGCTGCGGGTGCGAATCGCGCCGTCGATGCACGACAATCGCGCCATTCCACCACGTGCCATCCACTCCCTGGAGACAAGCCGATGCGTCTGATGATTCCGCTCATGGCTGCGGCCCTGCTGGTCGCGCTGACCGTTTCCGCACCGGCGCGCGCCGACAAGGAGATCGATTGCAAGCTGACCTTCTCGCTGTCCGGCTGGTCGGCCTTCTACAAGACCGCCTCCGGCACCGGCACGGTGAGCTGCAGCAACGGCCAGATGCTCGACGTGACGATCGAGGCCAAGGGCGGCGGCCTGACCTTCGGCAAGACCGAGATCCGCGACGGCCGCGGCGAGTTCACCGCGATCTACGACATCGACAACGTGCTCGGCACCTACGTCGGCGCGACCGCGCATGCCGGCGCCGTCAATTCGAGCGAGGCACAGGCGATGACCAAGGGACCGGTCTCGCTGGCACTGTCCGGCAAGGGCCAGGGCTGGGATCTCGGCGTCGCGTTCGGCAAGTTCACCATCAGCCGGCGCTGACGGCGCGCGCGCGACGCTGTCCGAGGGCGGCGGCCGCGACGATCAGCGCCGCCGCGAGGAACAGGCGCGGACTCGCCGACGCCTCGCCAGCCAGTGCCAGCCAGAACGTCGACAACACCGGCGCCGCATAAGCGGCGCTGCCGAGCAGGCCGAGATCGCCGCGCTTGGTCGCGCCGTCCCAGAGCAGAAACGCGCCTCCGACCGGACCGACGCCGAGCGCCGCGATCGCGGACCATTCCAACGGCGCGGGCGTGACCCAGGTTTCGCCGAGTCCATGCGCGACCAGTCCGGCCGACGCGGTCAGCGCGCAAGCCGGGATCAGCGTTTCCGCCGGCAGCGCGGCGAAGCGGCGGTTCGACAACGAGTAGCCGGCCCAGACCAGCGCGCTGGCCAAGGCGAAACCGTAGCCGAGCGTGGCCTGCGCGCCGCCTTCGCTCCGATCGCCGCCAAGCACGAGGATCGCGGCGAACAGGCCGAGTACGGCTGCGGCCAATCGCGTGCTGCGCGCTTCGCATTCGCGCCACGCGGCGCCGAGCGCGAGCAGCAGCGGCCACAGATAGACGATCAGGCTCGCCGACGCGGCCGGTGCCAGTTTCAGCGCATGGAAGTACAGCGCGTGGAAGCCGAACAGCGCGGCGAACCCGAGCGCGAGCGCGCGTGGCGGCGCTGCGCAACGCGCAAGCCCCGCGCGCAGGCCGTGACGCAGCACCGTCGCCAGCAAGGTCGCGCCGACACCGACCGCGAAACTCAGCGCCAGCAGTTGATACGCCGGAATGCGCGCCGCGCCGCGGCTCAGCAGCGCCAGCGTCGACCAGAGCAGGATCGCGCCGAATCCGGCGAGCGTGGCGTGGTGTGACGAGCGCATGTCGGCGCGGTCGAAGTCGGAGGTGCCACGCTAGTGCGCGCGGCGTCCGTCCGCTTGACCGCACGTCTCATCCGCGCAGGCGACGCGGCGGCGTTCCGTAGGCGCGACGCAGCGCGCGCGTCAGCGCGCTGTGTTCGGAATAGCCGACCTCGCCGGCGATGCGCGCGATCGGCGTGCGCTTTTCGTGCAGGCGCGCCAGCGCCAGCGCGAGGCGGCGCTCGCGCTGCAAGGCGGCCGGCGTCACGCCATAGGCGGCGACGAAGCGGCGGTAGAACTGCGCCCGGCTCGAGCCGGCCAGGCGCGCGAGCCAGCGGCTGTCGTAGCGGCGCTCCGGTTCGTCTTCGAGCAGGCGGCGCACGGCATGCAGGCGGTCCGCGCCGACCGGTTCGCGCCGCAGCGCGTCGAGCAGCAGACGCGACCACGCGGTGCTCGCCTCGGCACGTTGCGGCAGGTTCTCGCCGAGGCCGTCGAGCAGCAGGTGCGCGCACGGGGGAAGGTCGAGGAAGCCGCGGCGCAGCAACGATTCGTCGCGCGCGTCGAGCTGCGCTATCGGCAGGTCGAGCACCACGAACCGGTTCGCTCCGCGCGCTCCGAAGGCATGCCGCTCGCCGGCGCCGACGAAGGCCGCGCGGCCGCGCTCGACGCGGCCGCCGCGGCCTTCGATTTCCATCTCCAGGACGCCTGCGCGTGGCAGCACGAGCTGGTGGAACGCGTGCCGATGGCTGGCGACGTCGGCGTGGTAGGTGCGCAGACTGAACACGAGGGCCTCAGAGCCAGTAGACGGTCGCGAAGATGCCGAGCATCGCGAAGCAGACGCCGAGCTTGACCACCGTGCCGACGACGAAGCCGAGCCAGGCGCCGATGCCGACGCCGGTCGCCTTGCGCAGGCCGCCGCCGGCGACGAGTTCGCCGATCAGGGCGCCGACGAACGGTCCGAGCAGCAGTCCGAGCAGGCCGAAGAAGAGGCCGACCACGGTGCCGAGCGCGGCGCCGATCACCGCCTGGCGGCTGGCGCCGACGCGCTGCGCGCCGAGCACGCCGGCGACGAAGTCGATCACCAACGCGAGCACGGTCAGCACGCCGAGCACGATCAGGGTGAACGTGCTGACGCGCTGGAAGTCGCCGGCCCAGGCCGCCAGCAGCAGGCCGCCGAACACCAGCGGCACGCCGGGCAGCGCCGGCAGCACGGTACCGACGACGCCGACCACGATCATCACCACGGCGAGCAGGTACCACAGGCTGTGCGGGTCGAGCAGCGTCTTCAGTTCTTCCATGCGCGAGGACTCCGGCGGTGCCGCTTTCCGAGCAGCGGCACTCCTACTCTAACCGAGGTGCCGTCAGGCGCGATCGAGGCGGAACTCGATCGGCACCAGGCCCCAGGCCGGCGTCGGCTTGCCGTCGATCAGCACCGGCTTGAAGCGTCCGCGCAGCACGGCGTCGCGCCCGGCGGCGTCGAGTTTGGCGTAGCCCGAGCTGCGCTCGATCTCGACGCGTTCGACGCGGCCGTCCGCGTCGACCAGCACGCGCAGCACGACGGTGCCTTGTTCCCGCGCGCGAACCGACACTGCCGGGTAGCGCAAACGCAGGTCGCCGTCGTAGGCGAGCCGACGCGTTTCGCCGGCCGGCGCGGAAGGTTCGGTCGCCGGAGCGATGTCGACGGCGGTCGGCGCCGTCGGCACGATCGCGGCCGGTATCGTCACCGGACTCGGCGCCTCCGTCACGGCGACCGGGGCTGGGGGCTTGGGCGGCAAGGGCGCGGGGGTCGCGCGCGGCGGCGGTTTGCGCAGCGGCTCGGGTTCGGGCGGCGGTGGAAACTTCGGCGGAGGCGGCGGCGCTTCGAGGAAGGTCACCTCGATGGCGCGTTGCAGGCTGCGTTCGAGCGGCGGGGCCAGTGGAATCAGGACCAGCGCGAACGCGACGAGATGCGCCGCGAGGCTGGTGCTGAATGCGCCGACGCGGCGCCAGTCGAAGGTCGCTGCGGGAAACGAGGCGAGTTGCGTAGCCATGGTCTGCTCCCTGTGGAAACCATCGGCTGCAACGCGCCGTGGTTCCCGTCGGGGTTGGTTTTTGAAAAAATGTACTCGGTACGCGGAATCGGGCCGTCGCGCGCTCGTGCGTTGATGGCGAGATTGCAATAAACTCTTTTCCAGTCAGTGGCTTGTCCGCCGCCTCCGGGCAGGGAAGGACAATCCCGCGCCCTAGGGTTTCCCCCGATACTGCCGGCCGGGGAACGGACTAGAATCGTCACAACCTCGAAACCTTCTGGTCGAACGCCATGAGCATCAGAGCCCCGGATCTGCCGGGCCTCACATCGCTGAATCTGCCGCAAGGCGCCGGCATCGCACAGGGCGGCATCAGAGGCCTGGGCGATGCGCGCGGTGCAGGCACTTCGGCAGGTGCCTCGTTCGACGGAGAGGCGGTGCTGGCAGCGGATGTCTGGGAGGGCGGCGCCTCGCGCAGTCTTCCGCAGAGCAGTCCCTCGGCCTATGCGCACGGTCCCGATCTGATCGCCAATGTCGAGCGCGATGTAAACTACATTCTGGCGGCGCTGGCCTGAAACACCGATTGATCGGTCCCGACGCGCGCCGCCGGTTCGCGGACGCAGGCTCATGTCGACCGAGATTTTCACCCCCACCCGTTTGCGTGAAACCGCCGCTCGTCTTGCCGGAGCGCTGCGCAGCGAGCGCAATCCGGAATATCGCCTCGCCATCCTGAAGCGATTGGCGCGGCGCCTCGGCGACGGCGCGTATCCGGTCTTCCTGAAATTGCTCGTCATCATCGCCGAGAGCGACGACGACGTCGCCAAGACCGCGGTCGCCGACGCGCTGGTGCTCGCCTTGAATCGCATGGATCTGCCGAGCGGGCAGATCGCCTCCTGGGGCGGCTCGAATCTCGGCAGCGGCGAAGCCGAGGCCGGCGAGTCCGCGCCGCGACGCCAGCTCGGCCCGATCGAATTCCTCACCGCCTGGTACGCGCAGCGCACGCAGCTGCCGCAACTCGACGAGAAGCACTACGCACAGACGCTGGCGCTGCTGATCGAGCTGTGCAACCACAGCGCCGAACTGCGCCGCCTGTATCCGGCCAAGCTCGACGCCGACAGCCGCAGCGAACTCGAGGGTGCCTACACCCGCGTCACGCGCGACGCGCTGGCCGCGATCGCGAAGTCCTGGAGCGCCGATTCCGCACCGGCCGACGTCGCCCGCACCGCGACTGCCCACGAAGGCGGCATGCAGGCGATTCCGCGCGGCTGGATCCTGCGCGACCTGTAAGAAAGCGGTCGCATTTCACGCCTCTCCGATCCGCATCCGCGCTCGGCCGCGGCGGCTGGACGCGCGCCTCAGATGCTCCGCGACCTCTTGGGGTAAACCCTAAGCTAGGGTTCGACCTAGTTACTCGCCGCCGCGCGGCGCGGCAAAGTCTGCGCCGAAGACGAAAGCGGTATGTGGGAGGGGCGCTCCAAAAGGCATCCCGAAGTCAACGGCGAACAGACCGGCTCCCCCAAGCCCTGTTTGCAAAATCAACATCACATGAGGAGATGGTCATGAGTATCGGTGGCGGCGGTGGTCTTCTGAGCGGAATCGCGGGAGTAGTCGGCGGCATGTTCGGCGGCCCGATTGGCGCGATCGTCGGACAGGTTCTCGGACAGGTTCTGCAGCAGGTGGCCGGTCAGGTCCTGCAGCAGGTCGGCCAGCAGCTCGGCAATGTCAGCCAGCAGGCGCAGCAGGCGGGTCAGCAGCTCCTCGGCAACCAGGCGGGCGGCGACCTCGCGCGCACGGTCAACGACTTCATTGCTCAGGTCGGCGGCGGTACGCCGAGCCAGGTGGGCGATCTCAATCGTGCGATCGACGACCTGAAGAAGGCGATCACGGATTTCGTCAACCAGATGATGCAGGACACCGTGCAGAACGGCAAAGGCAGCCGTGGCGGTCGCGGCGGCGAAGGCGCGAGCGGCGGTGGCGGTGCCACGGGCGGCGGCGGCGCCAGCGGTGCGGAAGGCAGCGCGGGTACGGGCGGCGTCGACAGCTCGAGCGATTCGAGCGGTGACGACTTCTTCATGGCGATGGCCAAGGCGCTCGGCAAGGAAATGCAGAAGCAGGCCGACAAGGTCAAGGCTCTGTCGGATCAGATCGGCCAGGGCGACGACAAGAAGAACGCCGAGACCCAGACCAAGCTGATGGGCGAGTCGCAGAAGATGCAGTTCCTGTCGACCGCGGTGCAGACCGCGCTGTCGGCGGTGGGCCAGGCGCTCAGCACCTTGGCGCGCAGCCAGTAAATCCATCGTTTTACGATCGGTTTACGCATTCGATGCCAAGATCGCGCAAGCGATCTTGGCATTTTTTATGGAGGGCTCGACATGCACAGTGCTCGAATCCAATGGCGGCTGGTCGCTCTGCTCGCGTGCCTCGTCGCGGCGCCGGTGTCGGCGCAAGGCCTCGCGTCGGTGCCGCAGACGATGACGCCGATCTACATGGGCAACGCCAATATGCTCGGCATGATCGGCGCTACGCGGGAAGCGCTGAAGCACAATTCATCGACATCGACGTCGATGTCGACGCCCCGAAGCAGCGGCATCGGACAATCGAGGGCTTCCGATTGGCAAGGCACGTCCGCGCTGGATTTCAGCCTCGGACGAAATGCGGCGGTGTCCGACCAGGTGCGGCGAACCTTTCTATCCGGCATCGCCGAGAGCAGCGGACAGGCCGTGGCCGACGATCTCGATCGGCGTTTCGGCAACATCCGTACGACCTTCTCGCGCGTCGTCACGCCGTACGGCTTGCGCGCGGACGATTTCGCCGACGTCATGACGGCCTACACGGTCATGATGTGGATGGGCGCGAACCGGCAGGTCGAGTTGCCGCAGGTCGCGCAAGTGCAGGGCGTGCGGCGGCAGCTTCGCGATACCCTTGCGGGCCGGCTCGACGATGCGCAGCAGCGGCAGGTGGTCGCCGAGACGATGATGTACCAGACGTGCGTGATGGTCACGGTGCGCGACGAGGCGGCGCAGGGACGTCCGGAACTGATGGATACCTTGGCCGCGGCGATCGACAAGGGCTCCGTCCAGAGCGGGGATCGATTGCGCCGGATGGCGCTGACCAGCGACGGCCTGGTCCAGCGCTGAGGAGAACCGCGGTACCCGTTTCGTTCACGCCGGCGAGATCGCAGGACGACAGCCGGATCCACGGCGGAAGACGGCGGCGGGTCTGCGCCGCGTCCGCGCGCGGCAGACCCTTCAATCGGACCGGCGCATGCAAGCATCCCAAGATTTCCCCGGCACGGAATTCCTGCGCACGCGCCGCCTCGTCCTGCGCGGCCTGCGCATGACGGACATTCCGGCGTTGACCGAGTTGAACCAGGATCCGGAGGTCGCGCGCTGGCTGGTCGAACCGTGTCCGACGGACTACCTCGGCGTCGCCAAGATCGTCTTTCATGCAAATAGGGACTACTTGCTGCGCCCCGGACTGGGCGTCTGGCACACGAGCGACCGCAGCGGCCGCTTCGTCGGCGTGTTCGCGCTGGCGCCGATCGAGGGCAGCGACGAGGTCGAGCTCGGCACGCGCCTGCTGCGCGAAGTCTGGGGACGGCTGTATTCGGTCGAAGGCGCGCGTGCGCTGTGCGACCATGCGTTCTCGAACGTCGGTCTGCCGTATCTGGTCGGCTTGTGCCATCCGCGCAACACCGCGGTGCCGGCGATCCTGCGCCGGCTCGGCTTCGAGGTCGACGGCGAAACGCTCCATTTCGGCAATCCGGCGTTGCGCCACGTCTTGCGCTACGACGCCTGGCTTGCGCAGCGGCGGCAACACGACATCATTCAAGCATCGGAGGGGTGAGCGGATGGCGACGGGACAGAATGGCAATGGCGCGGCGGAGCATCCGTTCGCGATCGGCGTGGATCCGGCGCTGTCGGCGCAGGTTCGCAAGGAGCTGCTCGACACGTTGCAGTCGCGCGCCCATCTCGATCCGGCAATGGTCGAGCGCGAGCTGAACTCGCGCGACGTGCACGCCGAATTCCTGCGTCAGCTCGGCGACCTCGGTCTGGTGCCGGACAACCTGCCGGACCTCTTGGCCGGGCATCTGATCGCCATGTGGACGGTCGTGCACGATACTACGCTGCCCGGGCGCGACGTCGCCACGGCGTTGTCGCGCCAGCTTCTGACGCTGATCGCCGCCAGCCCGCAGGCCGCCGACCCGGCGCAGCGCCAGCTGATGGGCGAAGCGCTGATGTACGAGACCGTGCTGACGCTGGAAGCGCAGCAGGCCGCGCGCGCATCCGGCGACAAGGCGAAGCTGAAGGAAATGGCCGAGTCCGCGCAGAGGAACCTGCTGAACCAGCGCGGCATCAACCTGCGCAAGACGCGGCTGACCGCGTCGGGCATGGCGCGCGCCTGAGCGCGGCTCGTCCGCATCCGATGAGCCTGCCATGGCTGAAGAAAACGACACCGGCAACCGAACCGAGAAGCCGACTCCGCAGCGCCTGAAGAAGGCGCGCAAGGACGGCGACGTCAGCAAGAGCAAGGAGCTGACCAGCACCGTGCTGGTCATGATCTGGCTGGTGCTGATCTGGCTGATGCTGCCGTCGATCAATCAGCGCGTCGGCGCGCTGATCGACCACTCGATGAGCGCGATGGGGCAACCGTTCGCGATCGTCGCCCCGGCGCTGGGCTGGGAGGCGCTGTCGACGGGCCTGTGGATCTGCCTGCCGCTGCTGTTCGGTGCGGTGTTCATCGCCACGCTGACCGACTTCCTGCAGGGCGGTCCGGTGCTCGCGCCGAAGAAGGTCAAGCCCGACATCAAGCACGTCAATCCGATGTCCGGGATCAAGAAGATCTTCTCGAAGGACAACCTGGTCGAGGTGGCCAAGGCGATCATCAAGAGTTCCGCCCTGATCGGCATCTTCATCGCGGTGCTGTTCACGTTCCTGCCGCAGATCGCCGCGCTGCCGTTCGGCCAGCCGACGGCGGTGGGCGAGCTGCTCTGGTCCAGCGTCACGCGCATCGGCATCTGGGTCATCTTCGTGTTCTTCTTCCTCTCGGCGCTGGACGCGTTCTACCAGCGCTTCTCCTTCATGAAGAAGATGCGCATGAGCATCCGCGACATCCGCCAGGAGACGAAGGAAAACGAGGGCGATCCCTACATCAAGGGCCGTCGCCGCCAGTTGCATCAGGAGTGGGCACAGCAGAACATGCTGTCCTCCGTGCGCCGCTCCAGTGTGGTCGTGACCAATCCCACCCATCTCGCCATCGCGATCCTGTACGAGCCGGGCGAAACCGAGCTGCCGATGATCGTGGCCAAGGGCGAGGACTACGAGGCGAAGCTGATCCGCGAGGCCGCCGAGGAGGCGGGCGTTCCGGTGATGCAGAACGTCGATCTCGCGCGCGGCCTGTACGAACGCGCGGAGCTCGACGACTACCTGCCGAGCGAGTTCTTCGAGGCGGTCGCCGAGCTGCTGCGTTGGGCCGAGAGCGTGCGCGAGCAGCGCGACGGCAAGTGAGGACGGCTGTGCGCGATTTCCGCGCCCGTCGCCGAGCGGAAGATCGCTGTATTCCTGTGGCGTCCCACCCGATGCGGTCCGTCGTCGCCCGCAGCGGCCGACGTGCCGCCCGGCGTCACAGCATCTTGTTCAGCGCTTCCAGCAGCGTCGAGTTGCCGGCGATCGCGCGTACCACCGCTTCGACGATCGCCGCCAGCGACAGCAGCAGCATCCAGGTCGCCAGCCAGGCCTTGATCGGCATCGACAGCGCGAACACGTTGAGCTGCTGCGCGTAGCGGTTGACCAGACCCATCGCGATGTCGAGCAGGCTGGTGATGATCAGCGCCGGCGCCGAGAACATCAGCACGGCGGTCATCAGATAACTGAACTGGTCGGCGAAGAAGGCGATGCCGCCGGCGTGCAGCGGCGGCAGCGCGTTGCCGACCGGCCACAGCTTGTAGCTCGACAGCAAAATGTCGAGGAACAGCGTGAACGCGCCGGTCGCCATGAACAGCCACATGCCGAACTGCGACAGGAACAATCCGGTCAGCGAGGTCTGGTGGCCCGAGATCGGGTCCATCACGTTCGCCATCGAGGAGCCGACCTTGACGTCGATCACGTTGCCGGCGGCGCCGAGCGCCCAGAACACGGCGCTGAAGCTGAAGCCGATCGCGGCGCCGACGAAGATCTCCTTGAGCACGATCAGCGCCCAGGTGCTCTGCATCATCGCGGTGTTCGGCGACGCCGCCGCAGCGATCGGATAGGCGACGATCGCCAGGCTGACGAAGAAGCTGTTGCGCACCAGGGCCGGCACCGTTTCCTGCGTCATCAGCGGCAGGATCAGGAACGCCGCCGCGATGCGCGGCAACGTCAGCGCGATCGCCAGCGCCTGTCCTTGCAGGTACTCAAAGACCATGTGCGTCGATCTCGCGGCGGGGGAGGCGGCAACGCGCGCGCATCAGCGGATCAACGTCGCGAAGTTGCTGAACAGGTTGTCGGAGTAGTTGTACAGCGTGCCGCCGAGCACGGTCGCGGTGGCGAACAGCGCGAGTACCACGGCGGTGAACTTCACCGCGTACGGAAACGTCTGCTCCTGCAGCTGCGTCACCGCCTGCAGGAACGCGATCAGCAGGCCGGTGATCGCGGCGGCCAGGATCGGCGGCGCCGACAGCAGCAGCACCAGCCAGAGGGCCTCGCGCGCGAGCTGGATTTCGTTCTGATACATGCGCGGCTGCCTATTGGTAGGTCGCGACGAGGCCGTGGATCAGCTTGGCCCAGCCGTTGAGGATCACGAACAGCAGCAGCTTGAACGGCAGCGAGACCATCGTCGGCGACAGCATCATCATGCCGAGCGCGAGCAGGATGTTCGACACGATCAGGTCGATCACGACGAACGGCAGGAACAACAGGAAGCCGATCTGGAAGGCCTCCGTCAGCTCGCTGACGGTGAACGCCGGCATCACCACGATGAAGTCGTCGGCAGTCAGGCCGGTCTGCTGCGCCGGCGGCAGCAGGCGCTTGGCGCTTTCCAGGAAGAACTTGCGCTCGTTCTCGTGCGAATGCTTGATCAGGAACTTGCGCAACGGCTCCTTGCCGGCGCCGATCATCTGGCCGAGGCGGTCGACCGTCATCTTCTCCGAGCCCAGCCCCTGCGCCTGCGCCGCCGCGGTATTGGCGTTGACGTTGTCGAGCGTGTCGAGGATGACCGGATACATCACGTAGATCGACAGGATGATCGCCAGGCCGTTGATGACGACGTTCGGCGGCGTCTGCTGCAGGCCGAGCGCGTTGCGCAGCAGGCTGATGACGACGACGATTTTGGTGAACGAGGTCACCATCACCGCGACGAACGGCGCCAGCGCAAGGCCGACGACCGTCGCGATGACGAGGGCAGGTGAAAAGTTACTGAAGTCCACGTTCGTCACCGATCCTTGTGACTTTGACGCCGAGCGTCTCGCCCAGCGATACCAATTCGCCGCTGCCGATGATCTTGCCGTTCGCGCGCAGCTCGACGCGCGCGCCTTCGACCGGCTGGCGCAGTTCGAGGATCTGTCCGGCGCCGAGGCGTCCGAGGTCGGCCAGGCTGAGGCTCAGCGTGTCGATCAGCAGGTCGACGCGGATCGGGATCGAATCGCGGACGTCCTCGGCGGTGAGGGCAGGGGGAGTTTCGGCGACACTTTCGTTCATCGTGAGATTCCTGAATTCGGCGGCACTCAAGGGACGAGTGATCGAGATGCCGCCCGCGACCGCGGCGGCGAGCCAGGCGTGGCGCGCGTCGAGCGCGGCCTGGCCGGTATCGGCGTGCAGGCGCAGGGTGCTGGTGGCGATCGCGCGCGAACCGAGCAGGATCACGTCACCCTCGCCGACGTCGCGCAACGTCGCCGCCGACAGGTCCGGCACCGGCAGCAGCAGGCGGCACGGCAAGGGGACTTCGTCGCGCTCGATGCGCGCCTCGGCGTCGGCGCGGTGCCAGCCGGAGACCGCTGCGAGCGTGTCCAGGGCGGCGCGGTCGAGACCGAGCAGGCCGCGGCAGTCTTCGCGCTCGCCCTGGCCGTAGCGGAATTCGACCCAGTGCAGCACGTCGGCCTGGCGATCCGGCGCGGCACGCAGTTCGGCCGGCAGCAGCGGCGTTCCGAGCAGTTCGGACAGGCGCATCAGCAGGGGTTCGTAGGCGAGCGCCCAGGCCAGCAGGCGCGCGTCGCCGCTGAAATCGTGCCAGCTGCGTTCGCCGACCCTGGCCTCGTGGTGCTCGGTGGTCAGCACCAGGCTGAGGCGGCCGTTGGCGTGATTGAGTTCGGCCGTGGTCGCGTGCGGGGCTTCCTGCGCGACGTCGCTGCGCAGCTCCAGCCGCGTGCCGTCGGCTTCGATCAGCAGGCGCTCGCCGGCGCCGAGCAGGCGCGTCACGGCGGCCGCGCGATCCGGCGGGATCGCGCGCAGACGCTCGCCCAGCGGGCGGGCCTCTCGGGAAGGAATGTCCATGGCGGGGGCTACCGTCATCGCGTGATCGCTCCGTGCGGTTGTTCGTGGCCGAGCGCGATGCGGATTACCTCGGCGACGTTGCGCGCGCCGAGCTTCTGCATCAGGTTGGAACGGTGTAGCTCGACGGTCTTGATGCTGATGCCGAGCACGTCGGCGATCGTCTTGTTGAGCTTGCCGGCGACCACCAGTTCGAGCACCTGGCGCTCGCGCGGAGTCAGCTTCTCCATCACGACCGGATTGGCGCCGAGCGCCGCGGCGCGATCGGTCGCGGTGCGCAGCGCGTGCACGAGCATAACCGGATCGAACGGCTTCTCGATGAAATTCACCGCGCCGTTGCGCATCGCCTCGACCGCCAGCGGCACGTCGGCGTGCGCGGTCACGAAGATCAGCGGCAGCTCCACGCCGCGGCGCTTGAGTTCCTGCTGCAGCTCGATGCCGCTCATGCGCGGCATGCGCACGTCGCTGACGATGCAGGCCGGAGGAGGACCCTGCGTCGGATGATCGAGTTCGTGCAGCAGCGCGGCGCCGCTGGCGAAGGCGCCGACGGTGAAGCCGGCGTCCTCGAGCAGCCAGCGCGTGGATTCGCGGAATTCGTCGTTGTCGTCGACCAGCAGGACGTGCGCGGGTGGGGCATCGGACATCATGCGTTCTCCGCCGGCAGGGTGAAGATGAAGCTGCTGCCGCCGTCCGCATTCGGTTCGGCGAACAGGCGGCCTTCGTGGAATTCCATGATCGAGCGGCAGATCGCCAGGCCCATGCCGAGCCCGTCGGACTTGGTGCTGAACATCGGCGCGAACATGCGTTCGGCGAAATCCGAACCGATGCCGGGGCCGCGATCGCGCACGCGCACCTCGATCATACCGTCCAGGTCGCGGCGCGCCTCGATGGCGATCTCGCGCTGGCCGGCCGCGGTCTCGCGCATCGCGTCGATCGCGTTCTTGACCAGGTTCAGCAGCACCTGCTCGATCATGACGCGGTCGGCGATCACGCGCGGCAGCGATTTCGGCAGCCGGGTCAGTATGCGGACCTGGTGCTGCTCCGCTTCCAGGCGGAGCAGCTCGACCACCGTCTGCGCCAGGGCGTCGAGCGGATGCGGCTCGCGCTGCGGGTTGCGCGTGCGCACGAACTCGCGCAGGCGCGCGATCACCGCGCTGGCGTGCTCGGCCTGGTTGCGCGCCAGCGCGATGCCCTGGCGCAGGCGCGGATTGGCGGCGTCGCCGCGCGCGATCATGCTGTCGCAACTGCTCAGATAGTTGATGATCGCGCCGAGCGGCTGGTTCAGCTCGTGCGCCAGCGTGGTCGCCATCTCGCCGACGCTGAGCATGCGCGAGGTGAACAGGAGCTGCTCCTGCTGCGCCTTGTGCTGGCGCAGGGCCTCGATCTCGTCGCTGATGCTGCTGACGAAGACCGCATCGCAGCGCGCCGCCCGCGTCCACGGCAGGTCGCGCCAGAGCAGGCGGTACCAGCGGCGCGTCTGCGGCGCATAGCACTGGATGCCGTCTTCGCCCTCGCTGAGCGAGTCGAAGCGCGCCTCGAAGTGCATACGGTCCGGTATGGAGTCGAGCGGGCCGAACTCGCGCACGAACGCCTGGTTGCCGAGCACGGCGCGACCGTCGGGCTGGCGGAACAACGCGCACGGCAGCGGCAGGGCCTCGATCAGCGCGTTGTGCACGTCGCCGGCCTGCTGTGGCGTGATGGGAGAATCAATGCGGACGGGCTCGCAACGGGTCGTCGACATCGTCGGTATCCTAGTCTCCTGCCACGTCCCCTTTCGTGACAGCGCAGCGGCCGAAGCCGATGGAGTAAGCGATAGTTATGAGAAGCGCGTCACGCTACGTCATACCTTTCCTCGTGCTGGTCTGGAGTGCCGTCGCGATGGCCGAGCCAGCGGCGACCGCGCCGGAAACGTCGCTGCTGGGGCTGCTGCTGCCCTTGCTGACGGTGGCATTCGCCCTGGCCGCGCTGTGGTGGGTGATGCGCCGACAGGGCGGCCGCGGCGCCGCTGCCGGACCCGCACGCATCGTGCAGATCATGGCGGTCGGGCCGCGTGAACGCATTCTCATCGTCGATCACGACACGCAGCGATTCATGCTCGGCGTCACCCCCACGGCGATCAGCCTCCTCGCGCATCTGGAGCCGAAGGATGCCGCAAAGAATCCCGCCAACGCCAGCGCTTCACCGAACGAATACGTGATCGAAACGACACGTTAACGACGAGTCGACAGAACACCCAGGGTTTTCCCTAGGTCGGTTCGAACCGTCACTTCGTTCTGCTAGTCTGCCGTTCACACGAGCGTTTGGTTGACCGCTCGTCACAAGCAGCCCTACTCGTCGTCTGGCCGTCTAAACGGCCGAGATGGATGCCAAAACTCCTTGTGGACAGGGTTATGGACATGGATTCCCGCGGCAATCGACGCGATTCCGTTCGCGACGAACCCGCACCAGCGACAACGCGCGAGGTCTCCGGCGGGACCATGGAGAGCATGCAATGAACGCGGTCGCGTCCCTGTTCAAGTTCGGTAGCGGCTCGCGCAGTTACAGCGACATCGTTCTCGTTTTCGGCGTGGTCGCGATCGTCGCCCTGATGATCCTGCCGCTGCCGATGCCGGTGATCGACACGCTGGTGGCGATCAACATCCTGGTCGGCATCGGCCTTCTGCTGATCGCGATCTACATTCCGGCGCCGACCGCGTTCTCCAGCTTCCCCAGCGTGCTGATGCTGACCACGCTGTTCCGCCTGGCGCTGTCGATCGCGATCACCCGTTCGATCCTGCTGCACGCGGACGCCGGCCACATCATCGACACCTTCGGCAACGTGGTGGTCTCCGGCAACCTGGTGGTCGGTCTGGTCATCTTCCTGATCATCACCGTGGTGCAGTTCATCGTCGTCGCCAAGGGCGCCGAGCGCGTGGCCGAGGTCGCCGCACGCTTCTCGCTGGACGCGATGCCGGGCAAGCAGCTGTCGATCGACTCGGACCTGCGCTCCGGACTGGTCGACAAGGACGAGGCCAAGCGCAAGCGTCGCCTGCTCGAGGTCGAGAGCCAGCTGCACGGCAGCCTCGACGGCGCGATGAAGTTCGTCAAAGGCGACGCGATCGCCGGCATCGTCATCATCATCATCAACCTGCTCGGCGGCCTCGCGGTCGGCATGTTGCAGGGCGGCATGAGCCTCGGCCAGGCCGTCCATACCTACAGCATCCTGACCATCGGCGACGGCCTGGTGTCGCAGATCCCGGCCCTGCTCGCCTCGATGTCGGCCGGCCTGATCGTGACCCGCACCGCCAACGACGGCGAAGACAAGCACCTCGGCGCGGCGATCGCCTCGCAGATCTCCAACGAGCCGCGCGTGATCCTGGTCACCGGCCTGATCGCGCTGCTGATGATGAGCGTGCCGGGCTTCCCGGTGCTCGTGTTCCTGCTGCTCGGACTGGCCTTCACCACCCTCGGTGCCTGGCGCTTCCGCCACAGCGTCGGTTTCCTGCGCAAGCTGTTCCGCGTCTCCGACAGCAAGGAGCTGCTGCCGCTCGACGTGGTCGCCAGCGACGAGCTGTCGGCACCGCCGGCCCTGCTCCTCGAAATGGATCTGCAGACCCTGCAGCAGCTCGGTCCCGCCAACGTGCGCAACGTGCTGCGCGAGACGGTCGGCACCCTGCGCGAAGAATATGGTGTGCCGATGCCGGCACCGGCGCTGCGGGCTGGCCAGAACCTGCCGCCGAACGCCTACCGCGTGTTCGTGCACGGCGTGCGCGTCGGCAATGGCCGCCTGCATCCCGGTGCGCGCTTCCTGCCGGCGCCGCGCAGCGGCGACCGCGCCGCGCTGCCGCCGCCGAGCGGCGACGTCGACGGCCAGGTCTATCTGCCGGCGTTCCCCGGCGAGTGGCGCGAGACGTCCGAGGCGGCTGGCGGCGAAGGCGCGATCGGCGCGCTGGAAGTACTGCGCCGCCACCTGCGCGACGCCTTCGAGCAGCACCTGAACCTGTTCGTCGGCATCCAGGAAACTTCGAACCTGTTCAACGGCCTCAGCCGCGACTACCCGGACCTGGTGCGCGAGATGCTGCGTGTCGTCTCGCCGCAACGTGTCGCCGATATCCTCAAGCGTCTGGTCGAGGAGCGCATTCCGGTGCGCCACCTGCGCGACGTGTTCGAGGCGATCACCGACGCGGCGAGCCGCGAGAAGGACATCGTGCTGGTCGCCGAATACGTGCGCGTCGCGCTGCGGCGCCACATCAGCGACCGCTACGCCGGTGCCAGCCGCACCTTGCACGTGCTGGTCGCGCATCCGGAACTGGAAGACCGCCTGCGCCGCTCGGTGCACGTCAGCGGCGGCAGTGCGCAACTGGCGGTCGAGCCGCAGCTGGCGGAAAGCCTGCTGCAGCAGGTGCACGCGCGCGTGCGCAGCAGCGTCGACGCGAACGTCGTCCTGCTTTCGTCGATGGACGTGCGCCGGCATCTGCGCAAGCTGACCGAAATCGAGTTTCCGGCGCTGCCGGTGCTGTCGTATCAGGAGCTGGTACCCGACGTTAAGCTGGTGCCATTGGGGCAGCTGGCGGCGGCGTGAAGCCGTAAGAAGAATTCGAACGGCACTTTCGGAAACATTCAGGCTAGGGGTAGAGGATGCGAGTAGCGGGAACGGGGAAGAACACAATGCGGATACGGGTCGGTCTGATGGCGCTGCTGTTGACCACGATGATGCTGTGCGGAACCGCGGCCCAGGCCGCGCCGATTCCGTTCAAGCGCGCGGAGGTCAGCTTCAATCCCCAGGGCCAGCCGCTGGCGGAATTCCTGCAGGAATTCTTCAGCGACCAGGGTCTGTCGGTGGTGGTCAGCCAGCAGGTCCGCGCCCGCGCCGCGACGATCAGCGGTCAGCGCGGCGGCAGCCCGTCGAAGGTGTTCACGTCGATCTGCGCGGCGAACGACCTGATCAGCTACTACGACGGTTCCGCCGTCTACGTCTATCTGACCTCCGAACGCATCACGCGCTACGCGAACCTGCCGCCGGCGCGCGTCGAGGACTTCGTCGGCGCGTTCCAGAAGATGAAGCTCGGCGACGACGGCAATACGTTCACCGCGACCAGCGGCAACGGCCTGGTGATGGTCACCGGCGCGCCGCGCTTCGTCGAACAGGTGCAGCAGCTCGCCGACGCGATCAACGGTCAGAGCCCGAGCAACGCGACCGTATTCAAGTACTACAAGCTGCGCTACGCCTGGGCGGCCGACATGACGATGACGATCGGCAACCGCCAGCAGACCGTGCCGGGCGTGGCGACCCTGCTGCGCGAGCTGGTCGCGCCGACGGCACAGTCGGCCTACGTGGCGCAGGACCGCCTGCTGCCGCGCTCCGGCAACAAGCTGCGTGGCAGCGGCCTCGCCAGCGTCGGCAAGCCGCCGCTGATTCCGCCGGGCGAGGGTGACGCCGCGCGCCAGGACGAGGGCGACATTCCGCTGCCCCCGCCGCAACCGGTGCAGAACGCCGCCGCCGACGCCACCCCGAACGCGCGCATCGTCGCCGACACGTTCCGCAACGCGGTCATCGTGCGCGACGCGCCCGATCGCATCGGCATGTACGACCGCCTGGTGCAGGCGCTCGACGTCGAGCCGCAGATGGTCGAGATCGAAGCGACCATCATCGACATCAACAAGGGCAAGGCGAAGAAGTACGGCATCGACTGGCGCTGGCAGAACGCGCGCACCGCGGTCAATTTCGGCCGCAGCGGCGTCGACCCGCGCGGCCGCACGCTGGCCGACGCGCTCGGCGCGAACAACATCGGACTGCTGAACCAGCTCGACGGCTTCCAGATCGGTGCGATCGTCGGCGACGCCGGCAAGTTCATCGCGCGCATCAACGCGCTCGCCACCGACGACATCACCAACATCGTCGCGCGCCCGCAGGTGATGACGCTGAACGACACCGAGGCGGTGATCGAGAACAGCCAGACCGTCTACGTGCCGGTCGCCGGCGCGTACGACGTGGACCTGTTCAACGTCGTCGCCGGCACCGTGCTGCGCGTGACGCCGCATCTGGTCTACGAGAGCGGCCGCCGCCGCATCCGCACGATCGTGCAGATCGAAGACGGCAACGTGAACGTCAACCAGACCAACCTCGCCGGCCAGGTCGTCAACGTCCCGCTGGTGCAGCGCAAGGCGGTCAACACGCAGGCGCTGATCGACGAAGGCCAGAGCCTGCTGCTCGGCGGCCTGATCACCGACCAGGACGAGAAGCACGACGGCAAGATTCCCGTGCTCGGCGACATCCCGCTGCTCGGCAACCTGTTCCGCCAGGTCGAGAAGGACCGCCAGCGCTTCGAGCGCCTGTTCCTGATCACGCCGCGCCTGGTCGCCGCGAATCGCATCACCGACCAGCGCGTGCCGAGCTCGCCCGACGTCAGCGTCGACCAGATCCGCGTCGACCAGGACGCGCGCGATCACGCCGAACTGCCGTGGGCGTCGAAAGAAGAGAAGGCGCGCTACGGAATTCCGACCGACGGCGCGCGCGATGCGGCACCCGCTCCTGCACCGGTGCCCGCGCACGAGGTCGTCCCTGCGGCGACGACCCAGCCCGCCGCAGCCGCTGGAGGAACGCCCTGATGCAAGTCTGGTCGACGCGCAAACGTCCCGCCGAAGAGGCGCCCAAGACCATGGTCAAGGGCAACGGGCACAGCGCGGCCGACGTGTGGGCTTTGCGCGTGCTCGCCGGCGTGCACGCCGGCGCCGAGCGCAAGCTGCAGGAAAGCAGCTTCCTGATGATCGGCAGCAGCGACGACTGCGACCTGATCTTCAGCGATGCCGGCGTCGCCGCGCACCATTGCATCGTCACGCGCAACGGCGAGGATCTGGCCGTGCGCGCGGTCGACGCCGAGGTGCGCATCGACGATCGCGTGCTGCATCCGGGCGATCCGCAGGAAATCAAACCGTTCTCGTTGCTGCGCATCGGCGGCGCCTGCTTCGCGCTGGGTCCGCATTGGAGCGAGCGCTGGCAAACCCTGCTGTCGCAGCTCGAACCGGCGCCGCGCGCGGAAGCGGGCGAGCAGCCGCCGCGTCAGCGCAGCAATCGCATCGCCACCCTGGTCGTCGCGATGGCGCTGATGGGGGCCAGCATCGGCGCCCTGCTGCTGGCGCAGAACAACGCCCAGCCGCCGGCCGCGCCCGCGCCGGCGCAGCCGCGCGACGGGGAACTGCGCGCGATCATCGACCAGCTGGGCTACAAGGGGTTGCGCATCAACGCCGGCAGCAAGGCCGATCAGCCGCTCGTCAGCGGCTATGTCGAGCGCGATCAGGACCTGGAAACCCTGCGCACGCGCCTCGCGCAGCGCAATATCAAGGCCGAGATCGACGTCAAGAGCGGTCCGCAGCTCGAGGCCGACGTCTCCGAATCCTTCCGCCTCAGCTCGCTTCCGGTCAGGACGAAATGGATCGGCGAAGGCGTGGTCGCGGTGGAAGGGCATTTCGGCGACCGCACGGAGCTGAAGAAGATTCTCGCGTCGCGCACGATTCAGGATCTGAACAAGAACCGCGGTCTGAAGGTGAGTCCGAACAATCTCGATCCCGAGCAGCCGGAGCACGTCGTGCCGGACGCGAAGCGCATCAAGGACGTCTTCGGTTCCGAAGACGATCCGTATCTGCGCGGAGCCGACGGCGCCACGTACTTCAAGGGTGGCAAGTTGCCGAGCGGCAACACATTCATCGGCGTCGAGAACGGTGAAGTACTTGTCCGCGACGGTGCGGGCAATATCCAGCGCTATTCGCGCGAAAGCGTGAAAGGCGCATTACTCTGAGAGGAGAAACTGCGATGAGCAACAACATCCCGAACATGATGCTGGGCGGTGGCGCACCGGCGCCGATCGCGAATCCGGGTGCCGGCTCGTTCAATCCGCCGGGCAACTCGCTGCCGGGTCCGGTCTCGAACACGGCCGCCAACAGCTGGTACCAGGCGATGGCGAAGGCGTGGGGCAAGGTGCTCGACAAGCAGGCGACCGAGATCACCGACCTGTCCTCGCAGATCGGCGAGAACGGCCAGGACCAGCCGTCGACGGTGACGCTGCTGACCGCGGCTTCGCTGAAGATGCAGTTCCTGTCGACCAACTCGGCGACCTCGAACAACGCGGTCGGCTCGGCGCTGGAAACCCTGGGTCGCAAGAACTAAACGTCCGCGCCGGTTCGACCGGCCCGCGCCGCGAACGGCGTCGCTTCGGAAATCCGCCGGCCCGCAAGGGCCGCGCCGCCCGTCCCGGGCGGCGCCGGGCGGGGAGCGTCGAAGTTCGTGCGCGGTGCCGTACCGGCGTGTTGCAGCCATCAGAGGAGAGGCTTTCATGACACCGATCCAGTCGATCGACCTGGCGGCGCTGACCGCAGTGCCGCAGGTGAGCGGTCCACAGAGCCAGGCCGCGGTCTACGACGTCGCCCGCTTCCAGGAGGCGTACGCGAACGCAGCGCCTGCCCAGGTTTCGGCGCCGCCGGCGATCGAGCCGATTTCGCCGGGCTTCCAGGCAGTACTGCAGAACTTCGAGTCGCTGAACGGCCGCGTCGGCAACATCAACGAGATCACGGCCAATCTCGAAGCCGGCGCCGAACCCACGCCGGGCGAGATGATGCAGATGACCGTGAAGTGCCACGAGTTCCTGTTCCACGCCGAGATGACCTCGAACGTCGCCAACCGCACGTCCGACGGTGTGCAGCAGCTGTTCCGCCAGCAATCGTAGAGATCGCCGCCATGCTTCCGGCCCGCCAGCAACACCCCGTCCGATCCGAACCGCGCGCGGCCGGATCGCGCTTCGTCCTGCGTGTCCTGACCGTGCTGCTGTTCGCGTTCGGGCTCGCAGGCTGCATGAGCGACTCGCAGGTGCTGTACTCCAACCTCGACGAGACGCAGGCGAACGAGGTCGCTGCGGCGCTGCTGCGGATGGGCATCGACGTCGACAAGAACAAGGCCGACCGAGGCACCGAATGGACCGTCAAGGTCGGCAAGAAGGACCTGCCGAGCGCGATGGCGATCCTGGAGGCCGCCGGCCTGCCGCGCAGCGCGCACCCGTCGATGGGCGAGGTGTTCAAGAAGGAAGGCTTCGTCGCCTCGCCGACCGAGGACAAGGCGCGCTACCTGTACGCGCTCAGCGAGGAGCTTTCCGACACGCTGCAGCGGATCGACGGCGTGATCAACGCGCGTGTGCACGTGGCCCTGCCGGACCGCGACCTGATCGGCGGCAAGACCGATTCGGCCTCGGCGGCCGTGGTGCTGGTCGTGGCGCCGGGCGCGCGCGTGCAGGAGCGCGAGACCGACATCAAGGCGATCGTCAAGGACGCCGTGGAAGGCCTCGACAATCCCGATCGCGTGACGGTGAAGTTCTTCACCCGGGCCGCGTTCCAGGATGGCGCGGCGCCGACCGCCGCCGAACCGAGCACGAGCAAGGATGCGCCCGGCGATCTGCAGCGCTTCGCCATGCGCATGGACGTCACGCGAGGCCTCCTGATCGTGTTCGCCGGTCTGACCCTGCTCGCCGCGCTGCTGCTGCTGTGGCGCAGCCGCTCCGCCCTGGCCGCGTTCCTGAGCGGCCGCTCGGCCGATCAGAGCCGTCGCGATGGCACTTGATGCGCGCTGGTCCGCGCTGTTGAAGTCCAGCCTGGACGGCGCGCACGCGAGCCGTTTCGGCGACGTACCACCGGTCCTGGTCGAGCGCGCGCGCAGTACGCCACTCGGCAGGCGCATGCTGGCGCTGCGCATCGAGCGCGCGGCGCCGACCTTGTTCGACCTCGGCGCCGCCAACGAATCCGCCTGGATCGAGCAGCATCCGGCGGCTCTGTTTTCCGGCGAACGCCTGCGCGGCGCGGCGCTCGATCTCGGCGCGCTCGCGTTCTCGCCGGCGCTGCGCGCGCGCGTCGACCGCAGCGAGGTGCTGCGCCTGCGCGAAGCGATCGGTGCCGCGCGCGTCTCGTTCGCGCTGAGCACCGATCCCTGGCGCGGCGCGGTGCCCGATGGCGTGCGCCACTGCGCGCTGGCCGGCCTCGCGCGCGTGCTCGACAATGCCGACGCGATCGCCGAGCTGCTGCGCCAGCGCGGCCGCGTCGAACTGATCACCTATGCCGCGAACCAGCACCCACTGCTGGCCGAACGCGTCAAGCTCGCGTTTCCGTCGAGCGCGTCCGGCGAGCGCCGCGACGCCTGGCTGCCGCCGGAGACCGTCACCCAATATCTCGGAGCGGCGCGCGAGAGCGCGGCCGTCGCGCACCTGTGACCGCGGCCTTCATCGACCTTAAGGAGCGCTACGCCCTCGGCGTCAACGGCCGCGTGATTCCGGCCTCGGCCTGGCTGCCGCTGAGCCGCGCGCAGGAACTGGTCGATCAGGCCAACCAGGCGATCCATGCGCTCGACGGCGAACTCGACGCCGCGCGCGCTGAGGCACGCGCGGAAGGACTCGCCGAGGGACGGCGCGACGGACTGGACCAGTTCGCCGCCGCGGTCGCCGCGTTGCACACCGCGCGCGAGCAGCTCGCCGAGCGCATGCGCGGCCAGATCACCGACCTCGCGGTCGCCGTGGTCGAACGCATCGCGCCCGCGCTCGGCGCCGACAAGCTGGTACCGGTACTGGTCGGCGAAGCGGTGCGGCAGCTCGCGTTCGAGCCGAATCTCGTCGTGCGCGTGCACCCCGACGTCGCCGAAGCGACGCGGCTGCGCCTCGCCGGAGACGGCCTGGGCATCGGCGGCACGCCGACCACCGAGATCGTCGCGACGCCGGAGTTCGGTGAATTCGACTGCGTGATCGAGACCGAGGGCGGCGTCGTGCGCGCCGGCCTGCGCGAACAGCTCGATCAGGTGCGCACGATCCTGGCGATGGCGCGCGAGCAGGTCGCGCACGCCGAGGTCGCGCCGAGCGACACCCGGCCGGACGAACCGTCCGCGACGTCCGCCGCCGGAGAATCCCTCGATGCCGCTGACTGAAGACCCGGCCGGCACGACCGAAGCGATCGCCGCGACGGCGCCGCAGCCGCTGCTGCGCGCGCTCGCCAGCGGCGAGACCTTGCAGCGCGTCGGCCGCGTCGCCGAGGCCTACGGCACCCTGGTGCGCGTGACTGGCATCAATGCCGCGATCGGCGAGCTGTGCCTGCTCGAACAAGCCGACAGCGGTTTCCAGCTGCCGGCCGAGGTCGTCGGCATTTCGCGCAACCACACCCTGCTGACTCCGCTCGGTCCGCTCGAAGGCATTTCGGCCGCGACCACCGTCACCGCGACGGGGCGCCAAGCGAGCGTACCGGTCGGCAGCGGCCTGCTCGGTCGCATCCTCGATGCGCACGGCGAACCGCTCGACGACCTCGGTCCGCTCGACGCGCGCCAGCGCGCCTCGGTCTACGCGTCGTCGCCCAATCCGCTCAAGCGCCGTCTGATCGACCGGCCGCTGCCCACCGGCGTGCGCGCGATCGACGGAATGCTCAGCGTCGGCGAAGGCCAGCGCCTGGGCATCTTCGCCACCGCCGGCGGCGGCAAGAGCACCTTGCTCGGCATGCTCGCGCGCGGCGCGCAGAGCGACGTCAACGTGATCGTGCTGGTCGGCGAACGCGGCCGCGAAGTGCGCGAGTTCATGGAGGACAGCCTCGGCGAGGAGGGCCTGCGCCGCAGCGTCGTCATCGTCGCGACCTCGGACCGGCCCGCGCTCGAACGCAGCCGCGTCGCCTACGTCGGCACGGCGATCGCGGAGTATTTCCGCGACCAGGGCCTGCGCGTCCTGCTGATGATGGATTCGGTCACCCGCTTCGCGCGCGCGCTGCGCGACGTCGGATTGGCGATGGGCGAGCCGCCGACGCGGCGCGGCTTCACGCCGTCGGTGTTCTCGGCGCTGCCGCGCCTGTTCGAGCGCGCCGGCAACAACGATCGCGGCACCATCACGGCGTTCTACACCGTGCTGATCGAGGAAGAGGAAGGCAGCGATCCGGTCGGCGAGGAAGTGCGCTCGATCCTCGACGGCCACATCTACCTGTCGAAGAAGCTCGCCGCCTCGAACCACTATCCGGCGATCGACATCCTGTCCAGCGCCAGCCGCGTGATGCCGCGCGTGGCGTCGCAGGAACACCAGGAAGCGGCCGGCCTGCTGCGCCGCTATCTGTCGAAGTATCGCGACATTGAACTCCTGCTCCAGCTCGGCGAGTATCGTGCGGGCAACGATCCGGAAGCCGACGTCGCCGTGTCGAAGATCAACGACATCAACGCCTTCCTGCGCCAGCCGGCCGAAGCCCTCAGCGGCTACGACGACGCCGTCGTGCGCCTGACCGGTATGTTCCGATGAAACGATTCCCGCTCGAACCGCTGTGCCGCGTGCGCGACCTGCGCCTGGAGGCGATACAGAAGCGCGTCTCGGAGTGCCGCGCCGAAGTCGCGCAGGCCGAGCAGCGCCGCGATCTGGCCAAGCAGGCGCGCTCCGACGTCGGCGACCGCCGCCGCGCGCATCTGCAGGCGTGCGAAAGCGCATTGGACGACCCGCAGCGGCTGGCGCCGGACTGGCTCGAGCGCGCCGAGCGGCATCGGCTCTGGCTCGACGGCGAGATCGTCAGGAGCGACGCCGCGGTCGCCGCGGCGGAGCGGGACGTGGTGCAGGCCGAGGCGAAGCTGCGCGAGGAAATCGTCCAGCTGCGCCGCGCGCAGGCCAAGGTCGACGCGCTGGAGAAATTCCGCGGCGACTGGTCGCGCCGGCATCAGGCCGAACAGGAACGACGCGAGGAACAGGACGGCGAAGAGCTGTACCGTGTGCCCGCGCACGCAATGAGGTGACGTCATGCTGATCAACAACGACGTGCAAACCAGTCAGGCCGCTCATCGCCAGCGCCGCCACGCCGCCGACGAGAAGGCGCGGGTCGAGCGCGTCGCCGTCGAGACCGGCGTGCGCGAAGGCGTCGCGCGCCAGGCCGGCGAGGCGCCGACGCGCGAGGAAGTCGCGCAGTTCCGCAATCTGATGCAGTCGCAGGGCCGCGACGATCGCACCCTGGCCGGCAAGCCGCCGGGAACGGAGGCACGACCCACGACGGACGGCGCTGCGACGCCGAAATTCGGCGGCGCGCTGGCCGGCCTCAACACGGCCGAACGCTTCCGCGCGATGCTGCAGAACGCCTTCGCGCCGGTCGACGAACGCAAGGACGAGCCGGTCCACAACGAGCGCGCGGCATCGCCGTCGCACGAGGCGCCGGCGCCGAAGTCGGATCGCCAGGATCTTGCGCCGAATCCGGCCCGCGCCGACGATGCGCAGCGCACCGCCGAGACCGAGCAGCAGCCCATGCGCAGCAGCGAAACACCGACGCCGCGGAGCGAGCCGGTCAAGACCGCTCCGGACGACGCCGCCGCGCCGAACGGCAAGCAGGGCGTGGAGAACAAGCGCAAGGTCGACTCCGGCGATGCCGAGACGGCGCAGGCGTTGGCGCGCAAGGCTGCCGACGGCGAGACCCAGGCCGCTCCGACCGCGCGCGTCGCGCACGGCGAGGACGACATGGAGGGAGGCGGCGACGCAGGGGCGGCGCAGACCGGCAGCGGCAGCACGCCGACGCCGATGTCCGCCGAGACCGCCAACGCGCCACAACCGCAGCAACAGGCGGCGAACGGAGCGCAGCAAGCACAGGCGGCCGCGTCCTTCGGCAACGTCGCGCCGGCGCTGTCCGAGCTGGTGCAGAAGCACGTACGCCAGATGCTGGTCAGCGATCCGCGCAGCACGCGCGGGCGCTCGCGCGAGGTGCTGCTGCGCATGCAGAACGATGTGCTGCCCGGCACCGACCTCTGGCTGACGAAGACCGACAACGGCTGGCAGCTGCGCGCCGACGTGCGCTCGCGCGACGCCTACGACACGCTGCTCGCGAGCCAGGACGAGCTGATGCAGCGCTTCGCCGACAGCGCGCTCGGCAAGCTGACGATCGAGCCGATCTTCCACGCCTAGCCGGCGCTCGCGGGACGTTCCGCGAGCGCGACTGCGCCCGCGGGCTCGTCGCGGATCGGCGGAACAGGCCCGATCCGCGCATTCGCTTGGTGCGCCTTCGAATTCCGCTGCCGCCCGCTCGCGTCCGCCTATCGACATCTCCACGTATTCCCGGTCGAGATTGTAGACAGGGGGCCCGGACATTCCCGTCGCGCGCATCGCCGTTTTTCGCACCCCTGCCGAGCCCCTTCGCGCGTCGATCATCTCCAAGGGTAATCCCTAGCTAGGGATAGTCCCGGCTGTCGCGTCCGTGACGAAATTTGCAGACTCACGCTCGCGCTTCAACCATCCACGCATCGAAGGGGACTCCCATGACCGGCATTTCCACTCTGCGCAACTTCACCGAGAACACGCAGTTCCAGGGCAGCATCGACAGCTCGCTGGGGCGCGTGGATCCCAGCCTGGGCGCCACGCGCATCCGCGCGACG
>NZ_JAGIAG010000007.1 GCF_017744955.1 Dokdonella sp. | reverse complement strand
GGTGAAGCTGTCGTCCGACACCTGGCCGGAGACCCAGCCGAAGTAGCTGCCGTCGAGGTCCGTCGCGATCGAATGGTTGATCGGGTTCGAGCAGACCACGCCGCCGCCGGTTGCGGTGACGGTCAGCGTCGCCGTCGCCGCCTCGGAATTGCCGCCGGCATTGGTCTGCAGCGCACCGGCCGGCATCGTGTTGGCATAGCTGCCCGCATTGGCCGCCGTCACGTCGACGGTGACCGTGCAGTCGTCCGCCGCCGGAATGGTCGAGCCCGCGCCGGCCAGAGTGACCGAGCCGCTGCCCGCCGCCGCGGTGACCGCGCCGCCGCAGGTGGTCGACGCGTTCGGCGTCGCCGCCACGACCATGCCGGTCGGCAGGGTGTCGGTCAGATCGCTGCTGAGCGTCAGCGCAGCGCCCGGATTGCTGTTGAACAGCGTGATCGTCAGCGTGCTCGTCGCGCCTGCCGTCACGCTGGCCGGGGCGAAGGCCTTCGACAGCGCCGGCGGATTCAGGCCGCTGGCGTTGACCGTCAGGGTCGCGCGCGTCTCGGCCGTGCTGTTGCCGAGATCGGTCTGCAGCGCACCGGCGGCGATCACGTTCTCGTAGCTGGCGTTGGCCGTGGACGTCACCGGGACCGTCACGGTGCAGGCGCCGCCGTGCGAAATGTCCGGAATCTTCGCGCCGGCGCTCAGGCTGACCGAACCCGAACCCGCAGCGGCGGTCAGCGTGCCGCCGGTGCAGGTGGTGCTGGCGGCCGGACTCGCGGCGACGACCAGACCGGCCGGGAAGGTGTCGGTCAGCGCGGCGCTCAGCGTCGCTTCGGTCTCGTTGTTGTTGCCGAGCACGATCGTCAGCGTGCTGGTGCCGCCGTTGGCGATGGTGATCGGCGAGAAGCTCTTCGACGCGCTCGGCGGCGCGGCCGTGCGGCAATGGTCGACCGCGGCGTTCACCGCGGCCAGCGCATCGATCTCGCCCCAGCCGGTGGCCTGGTTCGGCACGTTGCCCGGACCGTCGGCCGGGCTGCCGGTGGCGACCGGAATCGCCACTGCCGTGCTCATCAGCAAGGTGCCGGTGGTCGAGTAGTCACCGCGCAGACATTCCGCGGCGCTCCACATCAGCGCGATCACGCCGGACGCCGCCGGCGCCGACATCGAGGTGCCGTTCTCGTTGTAGTAGGTCGTGTCGCTGGCGCTGCCGGAGGAACGGATGTTCACGCCGGGGGCGACCACGTTCGGCTTCAGGTTGGCGAAGCCGCGCGGATCGGGGTAGGTCGGCAGGCCCGGATTGAGATTGTCGGTCGGACCCTTGTTCGAATGCGGCGCGTAGGTGCCGTTCGAGTTGCCGGTCGAGCCGATGCCGAGCACCTTGCCCGAACGTCCCGGGTTGCCGACCGTGTTCAGCGGCGGATTGTTCGGGTAGCCGCAGTTGGAGGCGTTGCCGTTGGAGAACACCGGCACCATGCCGGCCGCGATCCAGCCGTCGATGACGCCCTCGTACCAGTTGTCGTAGGTACGGCCGCAATCGCCCCAGGAGTTGTTGACGATGTCGGCGTGCTTGGTCGGATCCGGCGTACCGCCGCCGGCGGTCGGATACGGCGCCAGCGTCCACTGGCCGCATTCGAGCAGGCCGGCGTCGGTGGCGCCGGCGCCCGACATGCCGAAGCCGATGCAGGCCATCCACTTCGCGTCCGGCGCGGCGCCGATCTGCGTGTCGGCGGTACCGCCGTCGCCGACCATCGTGCCCATCGTGTGCGAGCCGTGGCGGTCGGTGTTGCGCGGCGTGGCCGAATGGTTGTACGGGTCGTACCAGTTGTAGTTGTGGTCGTAGGTGCCGCCGCCGAGATTGCCGCGGTACTTGCCGACCAGCGCCTGGTGCGTGTAGCGCACGCCCGAGTCGATGTTGGCGACGACCACGCCGGCGCCCTTGTAGCCCAGCGCCCAGACGTCCGGCACCTTGATGTGGGCCAGGCTGGACACCGCAGCGTTCGGCTGCCACGGCGAGGATTCGACCACCGGCTCCTGCGGCAGCGGAATCACTTTCTGCTCGCGCACAGATTCGATGTTCGGATCGGCCTCGAGCGCGCTCAGCATCGGCGCGCTCAGACGCGCGACCGCGATGCTGTTGTCGATCCACAGCACGGTGTACTCGTGCGCGTCCTGACTCAGACCGTACTGCGAAGAAAGCGTCTGCACCGCCCGCGCCTGATTGGCGGCGGCGAAATCGCGCAACGTCTCGTAGACGTAGGTCGCGCGCGCGTCGCGATCGGCGATGCCGAACGCGGCGGAAAGATCGGCCTTGCCGCGGAACTTGACCAGCACCGCCGGCGCTTCGCCGGCGGCGAGCGCTTGGCGTACGGCCTGTTCGACCGAGACGGAGGCCACCTGCAGCGTCGCCGACGTCGGCGATGCCTGCACGGCCGATCCCGCACCGGCCAGGAAAGTCAGCGCCAGCGACGAGGCCAGCGACAACGCGCGTGGCCAACGCCGGCTCGCGCCGTGTTTCGAGATTTTCGACATGTTGGATTCCCAGGAGTCTTGAATCGACGAGCGATGGACCCGGCCGCCACCAGAACGGACCGGCTCCTCGATTGTGGCCGCTCACACCCAAGCGGCCCACTCCGGTGTGTAGCCCATGCTTCCGATCGGCACCACCTGCCGAAAGTCATGGGTGATATTCAGTTTCGTACGAACGTTTGCGCAGATCGGGGCGATGCGTCGGCGCCTATGGATTTCGGCGCTGCAATGGACCTTTCGCACCATCCATCACACGAAGGATCTCCACTCATTCCACAAGCGGATGATCGCGCGCGACGGTCTCCGGCCGCGCCCGGATCGCGGCGACGCATCGGCGCCGTTCACGCCGACCACAGCGACGCAAGGACCTCGACGCAACCGAAGCTTTTGGTTCGTCTCCGACTGCGGCAGGATGCCTTTCCCGGACGGTCGAGAAGCGGACGGGCGGCGCGGCCCCACGCGCAAGGAACCCTTCTCGACATCCTGTTGGGCGGACGTGCGGGGCGGGTCGGATGGCGATTTCGGAGTACCGGTTCGGAAATTTCCGGCTGGTTCCAGCGACGCGCGAGCTGTGGCGCGACGGCGAACTCGTGCACGCGCCGCGCCGCGGCTTCGATTGCCTGGCCTATCTGATCGAGCATCGCGAGCGCGCGGTCGGTCGCGACGAAATGGTCGCGGCGCTGTGGGGGCGCGTCGACGTCACCGATTCGCAAGTCAACCAGGTGGTGCTGCGCGCACGCCTGGCGGTCGGCGACGACGGCCAGACGCAAAGCGCGATACGTACCGTGCCCGGTTTCGGCTATCGCTGGATCGTGCCGGTCGAGGCGGTCGAGGCGGCCGGCGAAGCCGATCATGAGATTCCTTCCGCGCCGACCATTGCCGTCGACTACGCGCTACCGGCAGCGCCGACCGCGGCACCTGTATCGGCGGCGCCCCGTCGCGACCACGGGCGCTGGCGATCGGTCACCGTCGCACTGCTCGGCGGCGCTGCGCTCCTCGGCTGGCTGTTCTGGTCGATGCGTCCTGCGCCGCTGACCGAGATGCCGCGAACGGCGCTGGTCGTGCTGCCGCTCGAGGTTCCGGCGGCGAGCGAGTCCGGCTGGATCCGCCTCGGCGCGATGGATCTCGCCGCCGAGCGCCTGCGCAACGCCGGCCTGGCCGTACCGCCGAGCGACAGCGTGGTCTCCGCGGTGCACGCGGTCGGCGAGCCGCTCGACCCGGCACGGCGCGAGACGCTGCAGAAGACGCTCGGCGCGGCGACCCTCGTGCAGGGCAAGGTGTCGCGCAGCGCGAGCGGCTGGAGCGTCGAGCTCGAAGCGCAGGACGGCGACGGCACGCGCCATCGCACCACGGCCGACCAGGCCGACGTGATCGAGGCGACGCGCCAGGCCGCGGACCTGCTCGCCGCCGCGCTCGGCCGCCAGCCCGCGCCCGGCGACGAGCGCGAGGGCGACAGCGTGGTGCGCGCGGCCTTGCAGCGGGCGCAGGCGGCCCTGCTCGCCAATCAGCTCGATACCGCCCGCTCGATCCTCGCCGGCCTGCCGGACCCGGCGCGCGCCGATCCGCAGGTTCGCGCCAAGCGGGCGCAGATCGATTTCCGCGCCGGCGACCTGGAATCGGCGCGCACGACGCTCGATGCGTTGCTGGCCGATCCGGAACTCGCTGCGCGTGCGGACGTGCGCGCGCAGGCGCTGACCACGCGCGGCTTCATCGACATTCGCCACGAGGATTGCGCGGCCGCGGAAACCCGCTTCGACGGCGCCGTCTCCGCCCTGCCCGAGCGGACCTCGCGCCAGCGCGGCATCGCCCTGGCCGCGCGCGGGCTCGCGCGCGCGTGCCTGCATCGCTTCGACGCGGCGGTGGCCGATCTCGGCGCCGCGCGCACGCAGCTGATCGCCGTCGGCGACCGTCTCGGCAACGCGCGCGTGGACAACTACTTCGGCATCCTAGAGACGCAGCGCCACCGCCTCGCCGAGGCGATCGCGTACTTCACCGCGGCGGCCGAGGCGAACGAAGCCTTCGGCGTGGTCGAAGCCGTGCGCGCCAACCTGCACGCGCTGTTCCTGACCCAGGCCAAGCTGCTGCGCTGGCAGGACGCGCTCACCACCAGCACACGCCTGCGCGCGTTGCAGCCGCGCATCGACGATCCCGCGCTGCTGGTCTCCGGCAACGCGCTCCATGCGACGGCGCTGACCGCGCTCGGCCGCGAGCAGGAGGCAGCATCACTGCTCGCCGAGACCGCCGCGCGCTGGCCGGATGCGCGCGGCGAGCTCACGCGTTTCCTGCACCTGGCGCGCGCCGAACTCGCCTTGCAGCGCGGCGACGGTGCGACCGCCAGCGCGGAGGCCGCGCGCGCGAGTTCAGTCTGGCCGCCGCACGAGAACGACGACGCGGAGGAGCGCGCGCGCCTGAACCTGCTGCGGCAGCGCGCCTCGATCCTCGCCGGCGCGCCGCACGCGGCGGAAGTCGCCGCCGGCACCGACGGCGACCCGCCGAGCGCACTGCTCGCACGCGCCGAATGGGCGCTGCACGAAGGGCTTCCGGCCGAGGCGGACCTGCGTGCCGCGTGGAGCAAGGCCGAGGCCGACGGCGTGCCGGAGCAGATCGCGCGCGTCGCGCAAACCTATGTCGGCTGGCTGATCGGCGCGGGCCGTCTCGACGAAGCCGGGGCCTTGGCCGGCCGCGTGGCGCCGTGGTCCGGCCAGGATTTCGACTGCGCGCTGTTGCAGGTCCGCCTGTTCCACGATGCCGGCGAAGTCGACGCCTGGGCCGCCGCGCTGCGCCAGGCGCAGGGCCTTGCCGGCGAGCGGACGATCCCGGCGCCGCTGCTGAAATCGCCGCTGCAATCGGGAAAATCCGGTTTGGCATCGTTTGCAACCGATGCAAACGCGATCCGGGGCAAACCCGAATGACTCCCGCGGCGCCCGAGGCCAGATTCGCCGACCAGCCGGCGGAGTAACGGGCCCCTTCCGCGACTCCCGACCGGCCAGGCACGATCATCACCTCGGGGAGTCTTCGCACCATGAAAAACCTTCTGACCGCCGCGCTGCTCGCCGCGACCTCGACGTCGGTGCCGGCCGCATCCGGCCCTGACGGCACATCGGGCATCGAGCTGCGCGCCACGCTGACGCCGTTGAGTTCGGCCGACTGCGGCAGCGCCACGTTCCAGGCGCATGCCGGCGACGAAATCACGCTGTGCTACACGGTCGTCAACCACAGCGGCCGCGCCCTGGACTGGCACTACCTGCACGACAACTGGCGCGGCGATGCGGAATTCCCCCAGGGCCTGTTGAACGAGCCGCTGGCCGACGGCGCCAGCTACGAGTTCCGCAGTTCGATCGGCGAGGTCTACCAGGACGCCGACTTCAGCGCGACCTGGATCGCGCAGGACGCGCCACCGCCCGGCTACACGTTCGACGACACCGTGCCGTTCGACTTCATCGACATCAGCGGCTCGCCGACCGCGACCCTGCTGATCGACGCGGCCCCGGGCACCCATCCCGTGCCGACGGCCGACGTGCAGACGCCGTTCGCGTTCCGTTTCTACGAGCAACTTGCGGCCGACCAGCTGTGCATCGGCCTGCGCGGCGCGATCTTCGTCAACCAACCTCACTGCCTCGGCTGGACCGGCGACGACGTCAACTTCGGCGTCCTGCCGATGGGTGGCGTCCACGACATGATCGCGCTGGATTTCACGCTGTGGAACTCGTCGATCGACGGCGGCAAGGTCTACGTCGACACGCAGGGCGTGGCGCCAAACCGGCGCTACATCGTGCAATGGCAGGGCGTGACGCGCGACGGCGTCTCCGGACCCGGCCTCACCTTCGAGGCCATCCTCGACGAAGCCACCAGCGCGATCACCTATCAGTACAAGTCGATGGCCTACGACGACGGCGGCGACAGCTCGTCGGACTACGGCGGCATGGCCACTTCCGGCATCCAGCGCGACTATTCGTTCTTCACCCAGTACTCGGCGATGGAGCCGAACCTCACCGACGGCAAGGCGGTGCGCTGGACGCCGGCGCCGGCACCGTACTCGGCCAGCGCCAGCGCGGACGCGCATCTGCGCATCGTCGCCGCGCAGATCGAAGCCGGCCCGACGACGATCCAGGCCGGCGCCGCCGCCGGCGGCAGCGCCAGCGCCAGCCTGACCATCGGCAACAGCGGCAACGAGCCGCTGGATTGGACGCTGGGCGAGTCGCTCGATCGCAGCGGCTTCTCGATCGCCAGGCGCTACGTCGTGCCGTCGCCCGGCACCTCGACCGCGCGGACGCCGCTGCGTCGCGCCGCGACCGTCGCGCACCCGCGCGGTACGACCGGCGTACCGGCCTACGCCACCCGCCTCGGGAGCGCGCCCAGCTCCGACATGGTCTCACTCGACCTGCTGGCACCGCAGACGCTGACCCATGTGAACCAATCCACGCACGGCGCCATGGTGCAGGTTGGCGGCTTCGTCGACAACGACTTCAGCCGCGAGTACCTGTTCTCGAACGCCGGCTGCAACCCGAACACCTGTTGGGGCTTCGAGTTCGGCGCGCTGGAAACGCGCGACGGCGGCGGCATCTGGCACGTGATCAGCTCCGGCGACGCATTGCAGCCCTCCGGCGAAGTCGAGCAACTGTGGCAGGGCATGAAATGGGATGCGAGCACGCGCACGCTGTACGCGGTCGCCTCGAGCTGGGTAGCGCCGACCCGCACCGACCTGTACTCGATCGACCCGAAGCGCGGCACGTCGACCTGGATCGCGCGCCTCGACGACGTGAGCGACAACGGCATCCTGCTCGCCGACATCGCGATCGCGCCGAACGGCTCGATGTACGGCATCGACGAGTGGACCGACACGCTGCTCGCGATCGACAAGAGCACCGGCCACGTCGTCCCGATCGGCCCGACCGGGCTCGACACCGGCCTGTACGACAACCAGTCGATCGACTTCGACCCCTCGACCGGCGTGCTCTACTACGCCTCGTTCCCGCTGACTCCGACGATCAGCGGCATGTACACGCTCGACCTCGTCAGCGGCCACGCCACCCTGATCGGCCCCATCGGCGACGGCACCGACGCGCTGCGCGCGATGTCCATCGCGATTCCCGCAGGCCCCTGCGCGAATCCGCAGGACGTGCCGTGGATTTCGTTCGACCGCACCAGCGGCAGCACCGCCGTCGGCGGCAGCGATACGGTGCAGCTGAGCTTCGACGCCAGCGGCCTGGCGGAAGGCGCGCATCGCGCCAACGTCTGTGTCAGCAACAACACGCCGTTCGCGCGCACGCTGGCGGTGCCGGTGGTGTTCACCGTGACGGGTGGAGACGGCATCTTCGCCGACGGGTTCGAGGCTAAGCCTGCGAAGAACTGAGCTCTCGGCGGCTGCGCAAAAAGGAAACGGGCGCCGACGGCGCCCGTTTTCTCATCCGTTGCGCGCACCATTCCATACGTGCGCAATGGCCGCGCGTCAGTCGAAGCCGTCGCGGAAAATCCAATCGGAGAAGGGAGAACCGATCACGATCTGCGGCGCGATTGCATACGCGGCTTCGCCATTGCCGAGCTGGCCCATGCCGTTGCTGCCCCAGCATTTCGCGACTCCGGCTTGCGTGATCGCACAGGTCGTCGAGTCGCCGGCGGACACCGACGCCACCTCCGAGGTCAAACCGACGACGTCCACCGGGAACTCGCGATCGATCAAGGTTCCGTCGCCGAGCTGTCCGTTTTGGTTGTAACCCCAGCACTTCAATCCACCGTCGTGATTCACGGCGCACGTATGGCCGGTACCGGAGGAAATCTTCGCGACGCCCGAACCGAGGCCCACCACTTCCGTCGGAGCAGAGGTTCCCGCCCCCCAGCACTTGACGACGCCCGCATCGGTAAGGACACAAGTACGACTGGCACCGGTGGTGATCGCGACCGCAATGGCGTTCAATCCGACGACATCGACGGGAACGGAGCTGGAAGTCGTGGTGCCGTCGCCGAGCTCGCCGCCGTCGTTGCTGCCCCAACACTTCACCGATCCTAGTGTCGTGATGGCGCAGGTGTGCTGGTAGCCGGCGGCAATCGAAACGACGCCGGATGCGAGACCCGACACCGGCATCGGCTCGGGACGAGTCGTGTTCGTGCCGTCGCCGAGCTGCCCGACATTGTTGAGCCCCCAGCATTTCGCCGCTCCCGATTCGGTGACCGCACAGCTGTGCCCGCGCCCGGATGCGAGTGTCGCCGTACCCGACTCCATACCGGTCACGCCCATCGGATACGAGACGCTTCCGTAAACGCCGCCGCCCACCTGCCCGAAACTGCTGGAGCCCCAACACAGCGCGCCTCCGGCGTTCGTCCGCGCGCAGGTGTGCTGGTCTCCGGCGACGATGCTCTCGACGTTCGAGTCGAGCCCCTGAACATCGGCCGGCAGCCAATGCGGAACGTGCGTGCTGTCGCCGAGCTGACCTCTGAGGTTGTCGCCCCAGCATTTCGCGACGCCGCCGGTCGTGACCGCGCAGGTATGAAAGGATCCGGCCGAGATCGCCAGCGCTCCACCCTTCAATCCGACGACGTCCACGGCTTGCATTCGCCGCGGCGGAACGCCATTGCCGAGCTGACCACTGGACCCGCTTCCCCAACAACGCAACTCGTCCGACTGCAAGCGTGCACACGTGTGGGAGTAGCTGGACGCGATCTCGGTAACGCCCGATTCGAGGCCTTCAACGAGCGTGGGAACGTAGCGGTCGTCATACGTGCCATCGCCGACCTCTCCGACGCCGTTGTAGCCCCAGCATGTCACCTGACCCGAGCTGGCGAGTGCGCACGCGTGGCTGAATCCCATCGACATGGCGGCCACAGGGGCGCCGGGCGGCTGCACGTCCACCGGAACGAAGCTGTCGTCCTGCGTACCGTCGCCCAGCGGGGCAACCCCCCAGCACTTCACCCGCCCATCGCTCAGCCGCGCGCATGCGTGCGTTTCGGCCGTCGCGATCTCGGACACACCCGTGCCGAGGCCGGCGACCTCGACCGGAACGTGCGCCTCGTTGGTGGTTCCGTCACCGACTTGGCCGTAGGTGTTGTCGCCCCAACACTTCGCCGCTCCCGCCGACGTCACGACGCAAGTGCCGTAGCCATTCGCGGCGACCGCGACCACTCCCGATTGGAGTCCGACGACGTCGACGGGCTGCGGCGAATCCGTGGTGCCTCCGTCGCCGAGCTGGCCCCTCTCGTTCGAGCCCCAGCACTTGACCGCGCCGGCCGAAGTCAGCGCGCAGCTGTGGCGGCGTCCCGCGGTGATCGAGGTGACCGCCGAAGACAGTCCGACTACGTCGACCGCGGTCGACGCTTCCGCCGTCGTTCCGTCGCCGAGCTGACCGTACTGATTGAAACCCCAGCATTGGATGCGGCCGGCGACCGTCAGACCACAGGTGTGGTTTCCGCCGACGGCGATCGCCGTCACCGGTTCGACCAACGCCGTCACGTCAACCGGCGCGAGGCGATCCGTCGTCGTCGCATCGCCGAGCTGGCGAAAGTTGTTGGCTCCCCAGCATTTGACGCGACCGGCGTCAGCGAGCGCACAGCTGTGGGAAAGCCCCGTACCCAGCGTGGCTGCTCGCGCACCGAAGGAGATGCAAAAGGCGGTCGCCAGGGCCATCAACAGCGCAGCGCACAACCCGATCGACCGACGAGCCCGAACGCCGTCGGCAGCGATATCCGTCCGCACTCTCCCTCTCCCTGCCATTGTCGCGTGGTACCGCCACACCGGACTTGCAATCAGGAGGACCTGGGCGGTCCTCCCGTTTCAAGCGATCTGCTCGACACCTGCTTTCAGGCGCCCTTCTTCCACTGCCCCAGCGCCGCGAGGCCGTTCTGCTTCGCGCGCAGCGCGACGGTCTTCTGCGCTTCGGCGAAGTTCGCCTGCATGTCCTTCCCCCACAGCTGCAGCGCGGCGGACTGCATCGCGCGGCCGTAGGAGAACGACAGCGGCCACGGATGCGGACCCATCTGGTTCATCGAGTTCAGGTGCGCGGTAGCCTGCTCGTCGGACTGGCCGCCGGAGAGGAACACGATACCCGGCAGCGAGGCCGGCACGGCGGCCTTGAGACAACGCACGGTGGCTTCGGCGACGTCCTCGACGTCGACCTGGTCCGGACAGTCCTTGCCCGGGATGACCATGCTGGCCTTCAGGATCGTGCCTTCGAGCAGCACGTTCTGCTCGTACAGCGCGCCGAACAGCGAGCGCAGCGTGGCTTCGGTGACTTCATAGGAAACGTCGAGATCGTGGGCGCCGTCCATCAGCACTTCCGGCTCGACCATCGGCACGATGCCGGCTTCCTGGCACAGCGCGGCGTAGCGCGCCAGCGCGTGCGAGTTGGCCTCGATGCAGGTGCCGCTCGGGGTGTCGTCGCCGATCGTGATGACCGCGCGCCACTTGGCGAACTTGGCGCCGAGCTTGGCGTACTCGGCCAGGCGCTCGCGCAGGCCGTCGAGGCCTTCGGTGACCAGCTCGCCCGGGAAGCCGGCCAGCGGCTTGGCGCCGAGGTCGACCTTGATGCCGGGCAGCACGCCGGCGTCGAGCATGATCTTGGTGAACGGCACGCCGGCCTTGGTCGACTGGCGGATCGTCTCGTCGTACAGGATCGCGCCGGAAATGTGCTCGCCGAGCTTCGGCGTGGTCAGCAGCATCTCGCGATAGGCGCGGCGGTTTTCTTCGGTGTTCGGCACGCCGACGGAGTCGAAGCGCTTCTTGATCGTGGCGGTCGACTCGTCGATCGCGATGATGCCCTTGCCGGGCGCGACCATCGCCTGGGCGATGCTTTCAAGTTCTTCGATGCTCATCGAGTAGCGGCTCCGTGGAAAGCGAAAACGCGCCGCGGCCGCAGCTTGCGCCGGCCGGGGTCGGATTTGGGGGCCGGAAGTATAGGCCAGTTCGGCGGTGGGCGTTCGGCCACCGAACCCTATGGCGCATCCGGGCCACGCCAGAGCCCGTTCGGCCCCTGCCAGCGCACGCCCAGCGAGACCGCGAAGCGTTCGGCGTCGGTGTTCAGCGCGAGCGACTGGACGCCGATCGAGGAGTCGATCAGGAGCAGGTCCTTCTCCGAGGCCAGTTCGTCGGCCAGGCCTTCCATCAGGAACCCGTCGATCAGCCAGCGGAACGCCGCCGCGAAATCCATGCAGCGGCCGTCGGCGTGCCGGAGCGCCTGGTCGCCGCCTTCCTGCGAGATCCATTGATAGAACGGCTGGTCGCCGCAGGTCTTGGTCGGCGCGGGCCGGTAGCGCAGGCCGCCGTAGCCGTCGCCGACTTCGGTGAACAGCAAGGTGCTGGCGCGCAGGTTGGCGCGCGCCTTGTCCGTGTATGACTCCTGCATCGCCTCTTCCGGCGTGCCCCAGACCTTGCGCATCTGCGTATCGGCGTCGGCGACGTCCGCGACGCGCATCAAGCCGTGGTCGTCGATGCGGAACGCGCCGACCGTGCGCTGGATCGACACGAATTCGGCCGGCAGCGCGTAGCCGAGGCGCTTCTCCGCCGCGGCGATCTCGTCCGTGCCGGCCGGCTTGCCGGTTTCGATCGACAACGCATAGTCCGCGCCGAGCTGCTTGACGGCGAACGCCTTGGCCGCGGCGAGGAAATCGGCGACGCGCTCGCCGTAGGACTTGCCGGACTGCGTCAATCGGCGGCCGACCGGAGCGAAATCGAGCAGTGGCCAGCTCTGTTCGCCCTGGTGGCGATAACGCCGGTTCGTCGACCAGTGCACGCCTGCGTATTCGCCGCGCACGCTCAGCTTGGACGCGGAAGCCGGCAATTCGAACCGGCAGGCGGGTTTCTTGTGCACGTCCGCCGCGGCCTTGGCGATCTTGATCGCGCAGGCCTCCTTGCCGTCGACGAATACGGTCAGATCGGCGCTGTCGCCTTCGCGCAGGTACGGGTGGATCTCCAACGTCGCCGCGGACGACACGCCGGATGACACCAGCACGAGAGCGACGGCGAGAACGAACGGGTGCGGCTTCATCCTTGAACCGCTCCGATCAGTGGTCTTTCCAATCCAGCGTGTCGACGGCGCACCGCTGCATCACCGCGGTGCGCTCGGCCGGATCGGCCGGCAGGTTGAACGGGAAGATCAACCAGCTGAACACGCGATCGCGACCGGAATTGGCCAGCGTCGGCTCGAAGCGCAAATGCGACGCGGCGCTCGCCGCGATCTTGCCGAGGTCGCCTTCCGGCGCGACCTTCTGCACCTTGACCGTGCTGGTGCTGCCGTCCTTCTCGACCACGAAGGACACCGTCGCGCAACCCGGCTGCTGGATGTTCTTGCCGTAGTTCGGCGCGTCCGCCTGCACCGAGGAGGTGTCCATCTGCCAGTAGCCGGCCAGCTTGTCGGCGGGAACCACCTTCGGCGGCAGGGTCGATTGCGCGAAAGCGCCCGCGGCGGCGGTGAGCGCGCACAACGAGATGACGAGTCGTTTCATGAGGGTTCCTCCCGCGGTCGCCATCCGGAATGTGGCGGCCTCATTGTACGGATAGACGACGCAGCTTCGCGCGGCGTCGCGCGGCGGATTCGTTCCTTCGACGGCGGAGCGTTTTTCCGCTCGTCGTCGCAGCGCACCGGCGACAGCGCGCAGCCGATCCGGCGGACCGACCGAACCACGCACGCCGAAGGTCGGACCAGGCCGCGTTACAGGTCGCCGAGCCCCTCGGCGACGCCGCCCTCGCCGACCTTCAGCAGCTTCAGCGTATTGGTGCCGCCGAGTTGGCCGGTGTGGTCGCCGGTGGTCAGGATCACGCGATCGTCGACCGCCAGGTGCCCGAGCCGGAACAGGTGCAGCACCGCTTCGCGCGCGGCCTGCGTCGGGCCGACGCCGCGCGCGTCGAATTCGACTGGATGCACGTCGCGGTACAGCAGCATGCGCCGGCGCGCGGCGGCGTTGCGCGACAGCGCGTAGATCGGCACGGTCGAGCGGTAGCGCGACAGCCATTGCGCGGTGCCGCCCGATTCGGTCAGCGCGATCAGCGCGCGCACGCCGACCTGATTGGCGAGGAACATCGCCGCCAGCGCGATCGCCTGGTCGGTGCGGTCCAGGCCGTGGGTACCGGGGCTGAGGTCTTCCTGCGGCTCGAACTGGCGCTCGGCGCCGAGGCAGACGCGGCGCATCGCCGCGACCGCCTTGTCCGGATGCCGGCCGGCCGCGGTCTCCTGCGACAGCATCACCGCGTCGGTGCCGTCGATGACCGCGTTGGCGACGTCGAGCACTTCGGCGCGCGTCGGAATCGGCGACTCGACCATCGACTGCATCATCTGCGTCGCCGTGATGACGACGCGCTTGCGCAGCAGCGCCTCGCGGATGATCTTCTTCTGCAGGCCCGGCAGCTCGGCGTCGCCGATCTCCACGCCGAGGTCGCCGCGCGCGACCATCACCGCGTCGGAAACCTCGACGATCGCGTCGAGATTGTCGATCGCCTCGGCACGCTCGATCTTGGCGACCAGGGCTGCGCTGCCGCCGGCTTCGCGCAGCAGCGCGCGCGCCTGCTCGACGTCGTCGGCGGTCTTGACGAAGGACACGGCGAGGAAATCCGCGCCGATCGAGGCGGCGAGCCGGATGTCGGCGCGATCCTTGTCCGACAGCGCGGCGACGGTGAGGCCGCCGCCGAGGCGGTTGATGCCCTTGCGGTCGGACAGGCGCCCGCCGGCGAGCACTCGGCTGCGCACCGCCTGCTCGAGCACGTCGATCACTTCGAGCGAGATCAGGCCGTCGTCGAGCAGCAGCACGTCGCCGGGTTTCACGTCGCGCCACAGGTCGTGGTAACTGACGCCGACGCGGGTCGCGTCGCCGGGCGGCGCGTCGGCGCGGCAGTCGAGCAGGAAATCCTGCCCGGGTTCGAGATGCACCGGCCCGGCGGCGAAACGCTCGACGCGGATCTTCGGTCCCTGCAGGTCGGCCAGCACGGCGACTTCGTTGCCCAGCTCCGCCGCCGCCGCGCGCACGGCGTCGGCGCGGGCGCGGTGATCCTCGTGCGTGCCGTGCGACAGATTCAGGCGCACCACGTCGACACCTTCGGCCAGCAGCCGCTTCAGCGCGCCGGGCGCGTCGGTGGCTGGGCCGAGCGTGGCGATGATCTTGGTTCGACGCAGTTGCGCTTGCACGTGCTTGGATCTCCAGGCGAGGCTCGGAAGCGTATTCTCCCGATCATACGCGACGGCCGTGACCGGAATCCGGCGCGTGTTGCGATCCGCCGCAAGCGTCACAATGTCTGCGTAAGGTTTCCCTCACCGCAACGATCGAAGGAGCGCGACATGAGCCTCAGCAAGATCCTCTACACCGCCACCGCCACCGCCAAGGGCGGCCGCGCCGGCCACATCAAGAGCAGCGACGGCGTGCTCGATTTCGACCTGAAGGTGCCGAAGGAACTCGGCGGTCCCGGCGGCCTCGGCAGCAATCCCGAACAGCTGTTCGCCGCCGGCTATGCGGCCTGCTTCGAGGGCGCGATGCGCTTCGTCGCGGGGCAGAAGAAGGTCACGGTTCCGGCCGACACCAGCGTGACCGGCCACGTCGGCATCGGCCCGCGCGAGCCGACCGGCTTCGGCATCGCCGTGGAACTCGAAGTCAACCTGCCCGGCCTCGACCGCGCCGTGGCGCAGGATCTCGTCGACACCGCGCATCGCGACATCTGCCCGTACTCGCACGCGACGCGCGGCAACGTCGACGTGAAGATCACGCTGGTCTGATCGAGCGCTTTCGCCGCTTGCGGGAACGGGGTGGCGGGGGCGCTAGTCGAGAAAGATTTTCTCGCGGAGGCGCAGAGAACGCAGAGAGTCGAGCAAAGAGGATTTCTTTTTCCCTTCTCTGCGCTCTCTGCGCCTCTGCGAGAAATTCAGCCTTGTCTGCAACCGGTAGAGCGAGCGATGGCGCTCAGGACGTCGCCATGTCGTCCGGACGCAGCAAGGCGGCGACCAGCTCGCGCGGATTCGCCGCGATCGCGTCGGCACCGGCGTCGAGCAGTTCTTCGCGGCTGCCGAAGCCCCATTCCACGCCGATCGCGCGCACGCCGTTCGCGCGTGCGCCCTCGATGTCGAAACGGCGGTCGCCGATCATCGCCGCATCGCTCGCCGGGACGCCGAAGTCGGCCAGCGCCTGCGCGATCATCGTCGCCTTCTCGCTGTGCGCGCTGTCCGGCGCGACCGCGTAGACGCGCGCGAACGCCGTGCCGAACGGCAGGCTCTCCACGATGCGGCTGGCGTACAACGCCGCCTTCGAGGTGACCACCGCCAACGTCGTTCCCGCCGCGGCGAGGGCGTCGACCGCCTCGCCGATGCCGGCGTAGACGATGTACTCGCGCCAGCCGATGCTCGAATAGTGCTCGCGGTACAGCTCGACCGCGCGCTCGATCACCGCCGCATCGTCGCCGAGCACGCGCGGGAACGTCACGCGCAGCGGCGGCCCGATCCAGTCGCGCAGCTCCGCGCGCGGCGGCGCCTTCGCGCCGAGTTTGGCCAGGGCGTATTCGATCGAGGCGAGGATGCCGGCTTCCGAATCGGTCAGCGTGCCGTCGAGATCGAACAGCGCCAGCTTCACGCGCGCGCCTTCAGCGCGGCGACGGCCGGCAGCTCCTTGCCTTCGAGGAATTCGAGGAAGGCGCCGCCCCCGGTCGAGATGTAGGAAACCTTGTCAGCGACGCCGTACTTCTCGATCGCCGCCAGCGTGTCGCCGCCGCCGGCGATCGAGAATGCGTCCGACGCGGCGATCGCGCGCGCCAGCGTCTCGGTGCCCTTGCCGAATGCGTCGAACTCGAACACGCCGACCGGACCGTTCCACACCACCGTGCCGGCCTTGGCGATCAGCTCGGCGTAGCGCTGCGCGGTCTGCGGGCCGATGTCGAGGATCATGTCCTCCTCGCCCACCTGGTCGACCGGCTTCACCGTCGCCGGCGCATCGGCCGCGAACGCCGGCGCGACGACGACGTCGCTCGGGATCGGCACGTCGGCGCCGCGCGCCTTCGCATCGGCGATGATCTTTTTCGCGGTGTCGATCAGGTCCGCCTCGAACAGCGACTTGCCGACCTTGTGGCCGACCGCGGCGATGAAGGTGTTGGCGATGCCGCCGCCGACGATCAGCTGATCGACCTTGCCGACCAGGGTTTCGAGCAGGGTCAGCTTGGTGGACACCTTCGAGCCGGCGACGATCGCCAGCAGCGGCCGCGCCGGATGCTCCAGCGCGCGCGCCAGCGCGTCGAGCTCGGCCATCAGCAGCGGGCCGCCGGCGGCGACCTTGGCGAAGCGGATCGCGCCGTGCGTGGAGGCCTGCGCGCGATGCGCGGTGCCGAACGCGTCCATCACGTAGACGTCGCACAACGCTGCGTACTTCTTCGACAGGGCCTCGTCGTCCTTGGCCTCGCCGACGTTCATGCGGCAGTTCTCGAGCAGGACGACCTCGCCCGGCTTCACTTCGACGCCGTCGAGCCATTCCTTGATCAGCGGCACGTCGCGGCCGAGCAGTTCGCCGAGGCGCTTGGCGACCGGCGCCAGCGAGTCCTCTTGCGTCCACTGCCCTTCCTTCGGGCGACCGAGGTGCGAGGTCACCATGACTGCCGCGCCCTTGTCGAGCGCGAGCTTGATCGTCGGCAGCGAGGCGAGGATGCGCGTCTCCGACGTGATGCGACCGTGGTCGATCGGTACGTTCAAATCCTCGCGGATCAGCACGCGCTGACCGGCGAGATCGAGATCGCTCATGCGGACGACGGACATCGGGAACTCCTTGGCGGCGGTTTTCGCAGCACGCCATTACAGCGGGAGCCCCGCGCGGGCGCAATGCCCGCGATGATGCGGATCAGGAACCGGCGCAGACCAGCGGCCGCCGCTGCGTCGCCGCCGGATACTTGTCCAGCAACGCGGCGGAACGTCGCGGGCGGACCTGCAGATCGCCGCCGCAGTTCGGGCAGGCGCCGCCCAGCCGCGACTCGACGCAGGCCGCGCAGAAGGTGCATTCGAACGAGCAGATCCTCGCGTCGGTCGCGTCGGGCGCGAGATCCTTTCCGCAGCATTCGCAATGGCTACGCAGTTCGAGCATGGCCCAGGTCCTCGCCGGCACGGAGCGTGCAGGATTGCGCCGCGCCGCCCGGCGTGGAACGGCCACTGCGCGAGTCGGCGCGGGAGCCAATCGGCGGTTCCACGAGCCGGCGTGCGAATGGCCCCTGCCGCGGCGATGTCGGGACGGTAGGATGCGTCCCCCAGATCCAGTAGAGCGAGTGCGATGAGCAGCCACACGATGACGGTCCGCTGGCAGCGCGACGACGCGGACTTCGCGCAGGGCCGCTATTCGCGCCGCCACGAGTGGCATTTCGACGGCGGCGCCGTGGTGGCCGCCTCGCCCTCGCCGCACGTCGTCGCCGCGCCGTGGTCGGACCCTTCCGCCGTCGATCCCGAGGAAGCCTTCGTCGCCGCGATCTCCAGCTGCCACATGCTCTGGTTCCTGTCGCTCGCCGCCGGCCGCGGCTTCGTCGTCGACCGCTACGAAGACCAGGCGATCGGCACGATGGCGCGCATCGCGCCGGGCCGGCAGGCGATCACCGAGGTCGTGCTGCGCCCGCGCATCGACTACGCCGACGGCCGCGCGCCGAGCGCGGCCGAGGCGGACGCGCTGCACGAAGCCGCGCACGAGCGCTGCTTCATCGCCAACTCGGTCAAGACCGCGATCCGCGTCGAACCGCGCTGAACGGCCGGGAACCGGCGCCGGGCCGCCCCCGGTTTACGCCGCCGCGCCGAGTCCTTAAACTACGCGACCCTCGTGGCTATGTAGCTCAGCCGGTTAGAGCGTGGCACTCATAATGCCAAGGTCGGTGGTTCGAGCCCACCCATAGCCACCATCAGGTTTCGCACGAAAAACCCCGCGCTCGCGGGGTTTTTTCGTTGGCGTGGAACGATCCGCGTCGATGCGACGGGTGGCGCACGCACATCGGGAGAGCACGTCGCGCCGGCAAGACCGGAATCGACGTGCCCTCACGCGGATGCCGCTAGTGCGATTCGAAGCCGTCGGCGAAGATCGCGTCCGCCGCACCGACGGTCAGCGTCACCGGCACCGTGACCTGTCCCCGGTACGGCGTGTCGCTGCCGATGCACACATTGGCGCGGTGGACGCCGGGCTGCAGGCCGGCCGCGTCGAAGCGGAGCGCCACCGCATCCGACTGCGCCGGCGCGACCACGCCCGAGCCGTGATCGAGCGACAGCCACGGCACCTGGTCCGCGCCGACGCAGGCATTGCCGGCCTTCGCGATCGACAGCATGCGCAGGCCGCTGTGGCCGTCGCCGACCGTGCCGACCAAGGTCGCCGCGCCGGTGTTCTTGTCGAGCGTGAACATCTGCTGGCCGACGCTCGAGTCGTTGGTCCAGGTCGTGTAGTAGAGATCGCCGGTGGAGCGGTCGAAATCGGTCGACTGCAGACTGTAGTAACCCACGTCGAGACCGGTCGGGCCGATCGGCCGTAGGTGTCCCGTCGTCTTGTCGATCGCGACGAGGACGTCCTCGGTCATCTCCACGCCGTAGAGATTGCCGTCGTTGTCGATCGCGATGTCGGCCAGCGCGGTACCGGCGACGCCGAGGTCGTCGATCCTCGCCACGTGTTCGGCCAATCCCGTGACGGGGTCGATCCGGTACAGGTCGCTGCGATACGGCGGCCCTGGATCGACCGCGTCCGAAGCCACCGCGAACAGCGTTCCGGTGCGGCTGTCCCAGCGCATTCCGCGCCAGTTCTGGCCGGCCGCCGGCGCGGCACCCATGCCGGACAGGACGGTCCGGCTGCTGTCGCCGACGGCGGGGTCCAGACGTTGAAGCAGTCCGTCCCAGCAGCCCGGATCGCCGCAGCCGGGGCTCTGGATCACATAGAGCTGACGGAAATCGTCGTCGACGAAGCCGCCGGCATGGATCGCCAGGACGCTGACGCTGCTCGCGGCTGCTGCCAGCGAGGTCGGGCTCGCGGCATCGAGAGAGACCAGGCGCGAATTGTCCATTCCGTTCCAGGCGTGCGCATAGGCGGGCACGCCGGCCGATCCCTGCGGCGCATCCGCGGCGGCGGCTTCCGGCGCGCTGCGCTGCGCCGATGCGGAAGCCGCCGGCATCGCCTGCACCAGCGGCGGAGCATGAGCCTGCGCGATCTGGAAGCCGCGGCCACCCGCGCCGACGGCCGAGGTCCAGTTCAGCGTCTCGTTGCCCGCGTTGCCGAGCGTCAGAACGGCCGTCGAGGTGCCGCCCAGCGGCGCATGCGCGTTCACCGCCGAGGGTTGCGTCGAAATCTCCGGCGCCAGCACGGTGATGTGCGCGCTCGCCGTGGCTACGCTCGTGAAAGGCTGCGCGCTCGGCGTCCAGCGGATGGCCTTGCCGCCGGTCAGCACGGCGCCGGCCGGATAGGCGAACGGCGCATCGTAGAAGCCGAGCGTGAGTCCGGCGAACGCGCCGGCGCCGTCGTCCGCGGCGCCGCCGACTGCCATCGTCACGTACTGGAACGTGATGGCGCCGCTGCCTTCGTCGACGAGGGCCTGGAACGTGACGCCGCCGCCGTCCACGCCGGCGATGCGCTTGTCGCGCCATTCCACCGCGAAGCGGCGGTTGGGCGCCGTGCCGAGCACGGCGGTGCGCACCGCGCCGCCTTCGTAGCCCGTGAAGCCGCCGTCGTCCGCGCTGCGCAGCGCGGGGGCGATCAGCAGGCTGGTCCTGGCGCCGAACGTGGTCTCGCAGAATTCGCTCTCGGCGATCAGCGCGCCGTCGTTGCTCACGCACAGGACGTCGGTCGGAATGCCGAAGAAATTGAACGCGAACGGAAGATGCACGCCCTTGCTCGTGTGCTGCCGTTCCAGACCGAGATTCACCGCGGCCGGCATCGCGGACAGGTCGAGCGGAACGAAGGCGGCGCCGTCGTCGTAGCTGTAGGTGGGAACGGACGCGGACGCGTCGTGCGCAACCCAGGTCACGGTGACGTCGGTCGACGCGCGCGCCGTGCCGAGATCGTAGAAGCTGCTGAAACCGCCGCCGTCGACGACGCTGCCCTGGACGCCGCCTTGGGCGATGAACCACGGCTGGTAGGCGTTGAAGTCGTCGCGCAAGGCCGAGCGCATCAACGTTCTCTGGTTCAGGTCGCGGCCGCTCTGGTTGTTCAACATCACGCAGAGGTTGATCCGCCGCGACTCGCCGCGACGCACCGCCAGGCTCGGCGTACCGACCGCGCAGACGTCCTCGTTGCTGCCTTCGAGCGCCAGCTTGAGCTGCACCGAGGTCTGCTCGGCCGAGAACGGCCGAAAACTCGCCTGTACCGCGCAGTCGCCGGTCAGCGGCGCCGTCGTGTAGAGGGTGCCGGACAGCGCACCGCCGCAGCCGCTGACGAAAGCGTTGTAGCCCGGCTCCGCGACGACGCTGAGCGTGGCCGCTTCGCCGTAGTTCAAGGTCTGCTGCGCCGGCGCGATGCTGCCGTGGCCACCGCTGGCCGTCGCGCTGACCGTCACCCTGGTGATCGCGAAGCTGGCGTCGACGCTGCAGTTGGCGCTGAGCGGCAAGGTCGTGAAGACGGTTCCCGCCAGACTTCCGCCGCAACTTCCTCCCACCTCGGCGATGGCATGGCCGGTCTGCGGCGTCAGCGTGAAACTCGCCTGCGCTCCCGCGGCGAATGCCTGCGGCGATGCCGGCGCGATCGCGCCGCCGCTGCCGGCGCTCGGCGTCACCACGATGTTGCCCGACGAGGTGAAGCTCGCCACCACCGTGCAGTCCGCATCGATCGGCTCGGTCGTGTAGGTGTTCCCGTTCAAGCGCCCGCGGCAGGTGCCGCCGACGCCGAGCACCTGCTGACCGGAATCCGGAACGAGGGTGAAGCTCGCCGGCTGGCCGGTCACGACGAACTGCGGCGTGGCCGGAGCGATGCCGCCGCCGCTGCCGGCCGATGGCGTGACGGTGGCGCGGATCTGCCGCGTCGACGCCAGCTGCGAGCCGCTGAACGTTCCTTGCGAGTGGCCTGCTCCGGTAGTGGCGGCGCCGCTGGCGCGCAGCCACAGCGACCCCTGCGCCGGCAGCGGCGATGCGGGCGTCAACTCCCAGCTTCCCGCGTTCCATTGCGCCGGCCCCAGCGCGGTCCAGGTCTGGCCGTCGATCGAGGAGTCGAAGCGCACCTGATCCAGTTCGGGGCCCGAGCCGCTGCGCTGCCAGCTCAGACTCGCCGGTGTCGCGCCGAAGCCGAGCCGTTCGACCGCCGCATCCGGCACCAGCAGGCGCGCCAGGCCGGCACGCGCAGCGTTGTCGACCAGCGTGAACGTGCCGCCGACCAGCAGGCGGCCGTCGAGCTGCGCCGCCAGCGACGAAACGTAGTAGGTGTTGATGCCCGCGCCGCCGGTGTTGAACGCGGCATCGACGCTGCCGTCGGCGTCGACCCGCCCCAGATACTTGCGCAGCTGGCCGTTGACGTGGGTGAACAGGCCGGCGATCACGACCTTGCCGTTCGGCTGCGCCAGCACGTTGAAGATCATGCCGCGGCCGCCGTTGTTGGTGACGCTGACGTCGAAGCCGGTGTCGCGGCTGTCGTCGGCGTTCAGGCGCACCACGCGCTCGACGCTGCCGTCCAGACCGCCCGCCAGCAGGCGTCCGTCCGGCAGCGGGTGGAGCACTTTCACGTTGTCGGCCAAACCGGCGCTTGCGCTGAGGTCGGCGTCGAACGAGCCGTCGGGGTTGAGACGGACCAGGGTCGATATCGGATCGTCCGCCGTCGGAAACGGAAACGCCCCGCCGAACAGGATCTTGCCGTCCGCGCGCAGAGCGACGACGGCGATGCCGCAGTTGAACGACGCGGAAATCGGGCTCGCGAACGTCGCGTCGACCGAACCGTTCGCCTGCAAGCGCGCGACACAGCTGGTCGCCGCCGCGCCGCCGACGCTGTCGAACCGGCCCGCGATCAGGAGCTTGCCGTCGGGCTGCAACGCCAACCCGAGGATGGAACCGGACGTCGGCGCCGCGACGAAGCTCGCGTCCAGGCGGCCATCGGCACCGAGGCGGACGAGTGCCGGCGCAGCCTGGTCGTTCACCGTCGAGAACGCGCCGGCGATCAGGACCTTCCCGTCCGGCAGCAGCAGCACTCGCGAGGCGCTGCCGTCGAGCGAAACCCGCGCGAACGAGGCGTCGAGCGAACCGTCGGCGCTCAGGCGCACCACGGTGTTGCCGGCGGAAACGACGACCTTGCCGTCGGGCTGGATCGCCAGCGCGTCGACACCCGGATCCCACGCCGCCCAGTGCTCCGGCGGAACGAAACTCGTGTCGAGAATGCCCTGCGCACGCGCCTGCCCGGCGCCGAGGCCCAGCAGCAGCGCGAACAGCGCGGCGAGGACGGGGGCAGCGCGTGCGGATTCGCGCAGGCGCCGCGTGAATGGCGTGGTCGTGCCGCCGTGCTGCGGCCGACGGAATGTTTCGGATAGGACGTTCACTGGACTCCCCGTGCGTATGGTCTGGCTTGCTGCCCTCCCCCTTCGGCGACCGGCTGCGCGGATACGGCACCTCGCCGCTCCGGCGTCTGTCCATCGCACAGGGGCACCAGCCGGCCGACTGTGCGACAGCACGGTGTCGATCGGGTCACCGCGGCGTTGCACGGCGTCACCAGGGCGTCACCGCGGCGTAGCGGCGGCGCTGCGCGAGCATGCCCAGCGTCCGCGGCCGCCGAATCCGGCCGATCGCCGCAGGCGGCAAAAAGCGAACGAATCGAACGGCTAGGAAGCCGGCGCCTGCAGCAGCTCGGCGGGAATCTGGCGCTCGCCGGCGAGGGCCTGCGCGCGCTTGAGCGCCCGCGCCCAGGCGTCCGATTGCGCCAACGCGTGCAACACGGCCACCTGCAGCACGGCGCTGTCGTAGTCGCGATCGGCCCATTGCACGATCCGGCCGGCGACGCCGCGCGCGTCCTCCGGCCGCTGCCGGGCGAGCAGCCAGCGCGCGTAGGCATCCGCCGCCAGCACCACATTGGCCGGCACGGCATGCGCCTCGGCCGCGGCCATCGCCTGGCGGAAGGCCGCCTCGGCCTCGGCGGCCTGCCCCCGTTGCGCCGCCCATTCGGCCCGCGCGACCAGCAGCACCGGCGGGGAGCCGCCGTCGCTCGGACTCTCCGCTCGCAGCGAACCCAGGTCGACGTCGCCTTGCGACGGCTGGCCCAGCGCGATCGACGCGCGCTGGCGCAACAGGATCGTGGAGAGGTCTTCGTCGTCGCTCATCTGCGACGGCGGCAGCAGCGTCCAGGCCGTGTCGATCTCCGCGATCGTCCGCTGCGCGTCGCCGCGGCGCCAGGCCAGCAGCGCCCCGGCCTGGTGGAACGTCAAGGTGAGTGCGCCGCGCACGTCCGGCTTGGCCGCCTCGGTGCTGCGCAGCAGCTCCGCCGCTTCGGCGTGCCGGCCGGCGCCGATCAGGGCGTAGGCGCGCAGTCCGGCCATCGCGTAGAGCCGGCCGGCATCGTCGACGCGCGAGCGCAGCGCCCACAGGCGTTCGCTGCTCGCCAGGGCGTCGCTCCACTGCAGAAGCTCGGCCTGCACCATGCACAGCTGCGCGAGGTCGGCGGCGAGACCGCCGATCGCGCCGAACGACTGATGGATCGCGCTGGCCGACTGCAGATACGGAACGGCCTCGGCAGGACGGCGACGATACTTCTCCAGCAAACCGAAACGGTTGTTCAGATTGGCCAGCCCGATCCGATCGCCGGCCGCGTCCAGGATCGGGCCGGCCATGCTGAGATCGGTGATCGCCTCGTCCATCCGGTTCAGGCAGGCGCGCGCGGCGCCGCGCGCGGACAAGGCGTCTCCCGCCTCGAGAGCGGTCGGCTGATCCGACAGCGCCGACACCGCGGCGTCGAAGTTGCGCTCGCCGCCGACGCAATCGTTGCGCTCTCCCATGTCGATGAAGCCGAGCAGCGTCAGCGCGCGTGCGCGCAGGGACGGCGACGCCTGCAACGCCGGATCGGCGAGCAGCGCCGTCAGCGATGCCCGCGCCGCGTCGTGCCTGCCCGCGCGCTGCTCGATCTGCGCCAGCGTCATGCGCAGGCTCGGATCGGACTGCATCGATTGCGGCGCCCCGGCCAGGATCGAGCGCGCGGTATCGAGCTGGTTGGCGAGCAGGGCCGCCCTCGCCCGCTGCAACAAGGTCTGCAGGGGGCTTCGTTCGTCCGCCGAATTCGGCGCCGGCGATCGGCCCAGCGTGGCCAGCAGCATGTCGGTCGCCTGCCGCGCCGCGTCGACCGCCTCGGGGCGCTCGGTCTCGACGGTATGCCGCGTGGCGTCCGCTCCCGTGGCGACCAGCTCGACTTTCCATCCGGCCGACGACTTGACCGCCGAACCCTGCACCAGCATCGCCGCGCCGAGCGTTTCGCGCAGCTTCTCCTCGTTCTTCGGATCGGCCGGCTCGCCGACGGCGTGCACGGCCGAGACCACGCCGTCGCTCGGCGATACCGGCATGCCGGCGCCGCGCATCCGCTGCGCGATCAGGTCCATCGCGCCCAGGCGCACCCAATCGCCTTCCGACGGCGCGTCGACTTCGAGCGGCAGCACGACCACGGCTTGCCGCGAGGCGGCCGACGCGGACACCCGAACCGCTGCGTCCCGACGGACGTACGCCTGCAGCAGCACGGCGAGGAGGCCGAGCAGCCCGGCGCCGAGAATGGCGTGGGTTTTCCAGGATCCGCGACGCGGCCGAACATCGGTGGTTGCGTACGCCGCTTCGACCGGCGACGGCGCCGGTTCCGCGGATGCCGACGCCGGGCGATCCGCGGCGGACGGATGGGCGGGCGACGGCTGGATGAGGACGGGCTGATCGGCGACCGCCACGGCGGCCGAATCCTCGTCGGCCCGCGACGCAGCCATTTCCACATCCATGACCCAGCGATAGCCGCCGCCCGACACCGTGCGGATGACGCGCTGCTCCTTCGCGTCGTCGTCGATCGCCTGGCGCGCGCGCAGCACCAGCTGACGGATCTGCTGGTCGCCGACGTCGACCTTGGCCCACACCGCCGAAGCCAGCTCGTCGCGGCCGACCACGCGCGTGCGCTGTTCCAGCAGATAGACCAGACAGTCGAACACCAGCGGCTGCACGTGCTTGCGCTCGCCTTCGCGCCACAGCTCGCGCGTCGCGGGGACGAGGCGGAAGTCGGCGAAGCGATACTCGATGGGGTCCTTCGCCGTGGAAGGTGCGACGGTCATTCCTGAGAGATTCCGCGATCGGCGTCGCAATGAGGCGCTCAGGAAATGATAGGCCAACCTCGGCGGCCCGTAACGCTCGACGCGCGAGCGTCGCCGCTGCGCAACGGCGTCCGGCATCCGAACAGTGCAATGCGATGAGCGCCGACGCGCACGTCGCCGCTCGGCGACCGAACAGCTCGTCCGTCCCGGTTCGGCCGACCCTCCCGCAGCTACGATCCGCGCCGCCGCGCGCGCGATGCCGACGCGCACGCTCCTCGGCGCTCCGCGCGAGAGCCAATGCGCCCGGCTTCGACCCCGGCGAGCAGGACACTCGGCAGCTCGCTCGACTCTCGTCGGCAGCCGCGGAAGCGCTTCCGCATGCCGACACGCTCGATCCGGCCTCGACGGATTTTGTGACATGTTGTGTCGCCGGCCTCGAGCAGAGACGACGCATCGCCGTCGCAGCGCACCGATTCACGGCGCGCGGACAACTGCGCGGCCGATCGTTTGACGGGGGTTCCGCCGCATCGCCACACCGGAAAATGCCGCAGCCGTTTTGCCGGATCGCGCCGCACCGATCCCGGCAAGTCACTGACGCGAGAAGGCTTTGCCGCCCTCCGCGCCGAAGCGCCCGCCGCCGGGGCGGGCTTCGCGGACGACTTGTCGTCGGACGTTTCGCTCGTGTCGGCGCGGCTCGCCGCGGCTTCCACGCGCACCGGCCGGCGGCGCCGAACGCACCGCGATACGCGCGGCCGCAGCGCGGTTGTCCACCTCTCCGCAGGTACGTGAGAATGATCCGTCGCTCGTTCGAGCACGGTGATCGAAAATTTTCTTGCCGGCGACGGGGGGCAGGCGCGAGGTGGCGCGTCTGAGCGTTTGGTACGCAGCCGAAGACACTTCCGCCTGACCTTATGACCCAGCTTCTGTCCGATGCCCAAGCGCCGCCCGCTCCGACTGCGCAGGCGACGTTCAACCAGGTCTACGCGGACCTGCGCAAACGCGCGCGCGCCCTGCTGGCGAACCACCAGACCAGCTCGCTCAACACCACCGCGCTGGTCCACGAGGCGTATCTGAAGTTCGAGCGCTCGAGCCAGTCGCCGAGCTGCGCGCTGCATTTCTTCAACACCGCCTCGATCGCGATGCGCCAGATCATCGTCGACCACGCGCGCTACCTGAGCGCGCAAAAGCGCAGCGCCGAGGCGATGATCACCCTGGACGGTCAGATCGACCAGGAAAGCACGCTGAACGCGACCGAGACGATCCGGCTGAACGACGCGCTCGAGGGGCTGCGCACCCTCGACGCGCGCTCGGCGCAGATCGTCGATCTGCATTTCTTCGGCGGCCTCGGCTTCGCCGAGATCGCCGGATTGCTCGACGTGTCGCTGAGCACGGTCGAGCGCGAATGGCGCGCCGCGCGCGCACTGCTCTATCGCGACATGGCGGAATGACCCGTGAGCCGCGACATCGTGTCGCTGCTGCGCGAGGCGCTCGACCAGCCCGAAGGGATCCGCGAGGCGTGGATCGACACGACCTGCCGGGACGCGCCGCGGCTCGCCGCCGAGCTGCGTGAACTGCTGCGCCGCGACGCGCAGGACAAGGGCATCCTCGACCGGCCGCTCGGCACGCTCGCCAAGGGCCTGCAATTCCAGATCGACGATCGCGCGCAGGAACTGATCGGCCGTCACGTCGGGCCGTACCGCATCACCGCCCTGCTCGGCACCGGCGGCATGGGCGTCGTCTATCTCGCCCAGCGCACGGACGTCTCGCCCGAGCAGACCGTCGCGCTGAAGCTGGTGCGCAGCGAGAAACTGCGCGGCGACGCGCAGGCGCGCTTCGCGCGCGAGCGCCGCATCCTCGCGCGCCTCTCCCATCCGCACATCGCGCACCTGATCGACGGCGGATTCGACGAACACGGCCATCCCTGGCTGGCGATGGAGTACGTCGACGGCGAACTGCTGATGCACTGGTGCAATGCGCGCAAGCTCGGCGTCCCCGAGCGCCTGCGCTTGCTGCTGGATCTGTGCGAGGCGGTCGAGTACGCCCATCGGCATTCGGTCATCCATCGCGACATCAAGCCGAGCAACGTGCTGGTCGACCGCGACGGCACCGCCAAGCTGTTCGACTTCGGCATCGCCAAGCTGCTCGACGAAGACGACCCCGACGCGCCCGCGACCGAAACCAGGGCACGCCTGCTCACGCCGGTGTACGCCGCGCCCGAGCAGATCCGCGGCGACAAGGTGACGACCGCGACCGACGTGCACGCGCTCGGCCTGCTGCTGTACGAGCTGCTGTGCGGGCGGCGGCCGTACGGCGGCGACGACGTCTCGCAGTTCGACCTGCTGCGCGAGATCCTCGAACGCGACGCGCCCGCGATGAGCGCGCGACTGGCGGCGCCGGGAAGTCCCGCCGCGCGCGACGTCGCCGCCGAGCGCGGCCTCGGCGAGCCGGCGCTGCAGCGCGTGCTGCGCGGCGACCTGCACCACATCGTCGCCAAGGCGCTGCGCAAGGAGCCCGAAGCGCGCTACCGCACTGTCGCCGAGTTCGGCGACGACCTGCGCCGCCATCTCGAGGACCGGCCGGTGCTCGCCGTGGAAGGCGCACGCATCTACCGCGTGCGCAAGTTCGTCGCGCAGCATCGGCTCGCGGTCGGCTTCGCCGCGCTCGCGCTGCTGTGCCTGCTCACGGCGCTAGTCGGCATGGGCTGGCTCGGCCACCGGCTGCGCCAGCAGGCCGCGCGCGCGGACGAGCAATCGCGCCTGGCCGTCGCCACGCGCGACTTCCTGCTCGACCTCTTCAAGTCCGCCTCGCCGGAACGCACGCTCGGCACGATTCCCGACGCGGTCCAACTCGTCGACATCGGCATGCAGCGCGCGGAAAGCCAGCTGAAGGCGCAACCGGACCTGCAGGCGCAGGTGCTGGGCACGCTCGGCAACATCTACCTCAACCTCGGCAAGTACGACACGGCGCTGGCGACGCTGGACAAGGCGCGCGGCATCGCCGCGACGACGCTCGGCGACACCGCCGCGGCGACGATGCAGCTGGACCTGGATACGGCGAACGCGATCTACGCCAAGCAGGCCAATTCCGATCGGGTACGGCCGTTGCTCGACCGCGTCATCACCGTCCAGCGGCAGCTGCCGACGGCGCAACGCACGCTGCTGGTGCCCGCCCTGATCGTCCGCGGCAGCCTCGAACGCCAGATCGGCGGCTACGACCGGGCGGAGGCGCTCCTGCGCGAAGCGATCGACCTCGCGCGCGCCGAAGGCGAGACCGGACAGCGCCAGCTCGCCGACGCCTTGTCGGCCTTGTCCCTGGTCTTCGCGCAGACCGGCAAAGGCGCCGACGCAATACCGTTGCTGCGCGAGGGAATGGCGATCGCCAGCCGAATCCTTCCCGTGGAAGATCCGGCGCGGATCAACTATCAGTCGCAGCTCGGCGCCGGCTTGTCCGCCGTCGGCCAGTTCGCCGAAGCCGAAGCGCTGCTGCGCGGCGTCGCCGAGTCGCACAAGCGCGTCCTCGGCGAGCAGCACCCGGAATACATCGAGAGCTTGATCACCCTGTCGAAGGTGCTGCTGGCCGAACGCAAGCTCGACGAACTGGAAGCTCTGGTGGGCAAGGCGCTCGAACTCGGCCTGCGCTACGACGAGAAGAGCGACCTCGTCGCCAACAGCTCACAGATCCTGGCGGTAAGGAAGATCCTCCAAGGCGATGCGGCGGCGGCGGCGCCCTACGCGCAACGTGCGCATGCGATCTTTGCGGCGCGATACGGCAAGGACAGCTATCTCGCGCTCGACGCCGAGACGACCCTGATCGACGTCCAGCTCCGCACCGGCGAATACGCGCAGGCCGAAGCCGCCGCGCGCAGCTTCCTGGCGCGCGTCGAACCGCTGAAGATCGCGCCGATGCTTACCGGCATGCAGTACAAGCTCGGCCAGATCCTGCGCATGCGCGGCCAGCCGGCGGAAGCGAGGCGCTATCAGGAGCAGGCCCTGATGGGCTGGACTGCCTCGTTCGGCGAAAGGAGTCCCACGTCGCTGCTCGCGCGCATCGAGCTGGCGAAGGCGGAACGGGACGCCGGCGATCGCGTGCGCGCGCGCGAAGTGGCGCACACGGCGGCGGGGTTCGCGCCGGCCGTCATGCCGGCCGGCGACGGCCGGGTGCTGCAGGCCCGCGCGGTGATCGCACAGCTGGACTACCTGGAGGGACGTTGCGCCGATTCCGCGCTGGCCGACCTGGAAGCGTTGCGGAAACAGCTCGAACGCGATGCGCCGAAGGCCGGCGGCGAAATCGCCGGTGCCGCGCTGATGGCGAGTCTGTGCCGGCAGCAGTCGCAGGGGCGCACGAGGACCGATGCCGAAAGCGACGTGGCGATCCGCACCCGCGCGCAACAAGTCCTGCGCGCCGCCGTGGTCGATCCCTTCTATCGCACGATCGCGAAGCAGGAACTCCGCAAGCAGTGAAGCGCTACCGCATCACGGCTTGCGGCTCGGCGCACGACCCGTCGCGACGATCCGCGGCATAGCCGCGCGCCGCGGACGCGATCCGGCCGGCGAGCACGGCGAGCGCGCGCCGATGCCCGCGCACGAGTTCGTCGTACCCCGCTCCGACGCTTTCGCGGATGCTGCTGCCGCAGACCAGCGGCGGCCGTCCGGCCTCGTCCACGCTCACGCTCCAGACCGCGTCGACCGCGGCATAGGCGCCCGGCGCCGAGTCGAAGCGGCGCAGGTCGATCTTGACGTTCAGCACCTTCGCGCCGGCCGGTCGCGGCTGCCCGGCGACGTCGGTAGCCGCCAGCGCGCGCGACAGATCCGCCGACAACGCCGCGCGCGCCTCGTCGGCGAGCGGTGCGATCCAGCGCTCCTGCTCGAGCGGCAGCACGCCGCCGCCGTCGCGCACGACCAGCTGCGGCCGGTCCACCTGCGCGGGAATGGTCACCGGCCGTACGTCGATCAGGAATGCCGCCGGCGAGGTGGCGACCGCGGCGTCGGCCGCGGTGCCGAAAAGGCTGTGATAGCGCACCGGCGCGGTGCTCGCGCAAGCGCCGAGCAGCGTGGCGCCGGCGACGATCGCCGCACGCGGCAGGTGGGCGAGGCGCGAGGTCATGGTGGGGTTCCTTCAGCTTCCCGCTCGGTCGAGGGACGCGGCGGCGGATCCGCGCGCTTGCCGCGCAGCAGCGATTCGGGGTGCACGCCGAGAGTGTCGGTGAGGACGCGCAGCGAGCGCGCGGCGCGCTGGATCTCGGCCAGCGTCTGCGCCAGGTTCTGTTGCAACGGCGAACCGGCGTTCACCGCCTGCTGCGCGTCGCCGAACAGTCCGCGCGCGCCGCTCAGCGTCGCGGTCACGTGCGGCAGGGTCGATTCGTTGACCTGGCGCAGGGCTTCGTCGAGCCGGGCGATCGTGCTGTCCAGGCGCCGGCCGATCGATTCGAACGGGATCTTGTCGAGCTTTCCGGCGATGCTGCCCATCTGCTCCTGCAGGCGATCGAGGCTGCCCGGCACGGTCGGCAGTTCCACCGGGCGCGCCTTCTCGTCGAATTCGACCTTGGGCGCGTCGGGCACGAAGTCGAGCGCGACGTACAGCTGTCCGGTCAGCAGGTTGCCGGTGCGCGCCTGCGCGCGCAGGCCGCGCGCGATCTGCGGCTTGATGAAGTTCGCCAGGCGCGTCGTCGCGTCGTTGACGCCTTTCCCCAGCTGCGCGAACTTCTCCGCGGCGCGGTCGAAGCGCTGCGGATAGATGACCACGCCGACGATCTGCAGGAAGCTCTGCCTGGCGAGGTCGTAGTCGAGCGTGATCGAAACGACCTTGCCGACGACGATGCCGCGGAAGTCGAGCGGCGCGCCGATGCTCAAGCCGCGCAGCGACTGCTCGAAGCGCAGCTGCAGATATTCCGGCTCGCCGTCGGGCGGCGCCATCGCGGTCTGCTCGTCTTCGAACAAGGCGAACTCGGCGCCTTCCCCGGCCGGCGTCGCCTCCTGCGGACCGGGCGGCGCCTGGAACGCGATGCCGCCGGCGACGACGGTCGCCAGCGATTGCGTGTTGAGCTTGAGCCCGCTCGCGTCGAGGTTGAGGTCGACGCCGCTCGCGTTCCAGAAGCGCGACGAATCGGTGACGAAACGGTCGTACGGCGCGTCGACGAATATCTCCACGCGCATTCGCCTGCCGTCCTCATCCAGCGCGTAGGACACCATGCGCCCGACCTGGATGCGCCGGTAGTAGATCGGGGAACCGACGTCGAGCGAACCGATGTCGGTCGCGCGCAACGTGAAGCGCTTGCCGGGAGAGCCGTAGACCACCGCGGGTGGACGCTCCAGGCCGACGAAGCGCTTCTTCGCCTCCCGCGAGGAGCCCTGGTCGGTGCCGATGTAGGCGCCCGACAGCAAGGTGCCGATGCCGGAAACGCCGCCCATGCCCAGGCGCGGACGCACGACCCAGAAGCGCGAATCGGCCGTGGCGAAGCCGGCGGCGTCCTTGTCCAGGCTGACGCGCGCGACGACGCGGCTGCGGTCCGGCGCGAGGTGGATCGTGTCGACCAGCCCGATCACGACGTCTTTGTACTTCACTGGCGTCTTGCCCGCCTCGAGGCCTTCGGCGGTGAGGAACGAGATCTCGATCAGCGGTCCTTCCGCGTACCAGCTGCGAATCACCATGCCGAGGCCGACCAGCGCGGCGACGATCGGCACCAGCCAGATCAGGCTCGCGCTCCAGCGCCTGCGGCGCGCCACCTGCACCGGCGGCAGCGCCGGCGCGGCGCCGGCCGGATCGTCGCGATGGTTCGATGCCGGGCTCATGCGCGCGTGTCTCCGTCAGTCGCGTGCGCACCCGCTCGATCGCGCTCGCCGCGATCCCAGATCAGGCGCGGGTCGAAGCTCATCGCCGCCAGCATCGTCAGCACGACCACCAGGCCGAAGAACACGATGCCGAGCCGCGGCTCGGCGGTACCGAGCACGCGGAACTGCACCAGCGCGCAGACCAGCGCGACGACGATCACGTCGAGCATCGACCAGTAGCCGATCAGCTCGACGAAGCGGTACAGGCGCGCGCGCTGCCGCGGCGCCCAGGCGCTGCGCCGCTGCACGGTCACCAGCAGGGTGCCGAGGGCGAGGAACTTCGTCGACGGCACCGCCACGCTGGCGATGAAGATCAGCAGCGCGATGTCCCACGAGCCCGCCTTCCAGAACTCGACCACGCCGTGCAGGATCGTGCTCTCGTCGCCGTGGCCGAGCATGCCGGCGTACATCACCGGCAAGGTGTTCGACGGCACGTAGAGGATCAGCGCGGCGATCAGCAAGGCCCACGTGCGCGCCAGCGAATCGGTCTTGCGCGGATGCAGGCGCGAGCGGCAGCGCGGGCATCTCGCCTCGTCGAGCGGACAGGCCAGGCCGCAGGTGTGGCAGCCCACCAGTCCGAATTCCGCCGCGCGCGGCGCCGCCGTCATGCGCCGGCCCTCGCCGCGCCGCCGGCGGGCAGCTGGTCCCACAGGGTGCGCACGTCGCGCTTGCTGATCACCGTGATCAGCACGGTCAGGGCCGCCGTCGCCCAGGTGCCCGGCCCGGCGATCACGTGCAGCAGGCCCGACAGCTTGACGATCGCGACGAGCACGCCGAGCAGGAACACCTCGGTCATGCTCCAGGGGCGGATCCAGTGCAGTGCGCGCATCGCGCCGCCGAAGCCCGGCGCGCGGCGTCCGCGGCGCGCGAACAGCAGCACCCAGCCGAGCAGGACGATCTGCAGCAGCGGCACGACGAACAGCGTCGCCGCGGCGACCAGCGCCACGACCAGCGACGGGCCGCGGAACAGCGCACCGATCGCGCCCAGCAGGTTGGCGTCGTTGTGCATGCCGCCGACGGCGATGCGGATCACCGGCGAGGCGTTGGCGATGACGAAGACGATCGCCCCGGTCAGCGTCAACGCGAGCAGTTGATCGACGTCCAGCCGAGTCGAGCGGTACAGCACGGCGCCGCAGCGCGTGCAGCGCGCGATCTCGTCGCGACGCAGCTCGTTGCGCTGATGGATCGAGTCGCAGTGCTCGCAAATGACGGGACGCGGTTGGACGGCCATGGTTCGACGTGACCTCGGCCGGAACGGCGAGGCCTGGGACTGCCTTTCGTATCGGGTACGAAGAACGGCCGCCGTTCCCTTCATTTCGCGCTCCGCCGACTTGCCGTCCCGCACGGGTCCGGCGCAGCGCGGGAGGTGAAGGATTCCGATGCGTTCCGACGTACTTACGACAACGCACGCCGACTGCGCGCGCGAAACGAGCTTCCTGGCTTCTTCGAGGTGTCGGAACGGGACGACCCTTCTTCATCCATCACCGATGCGTGGCGATCGCGCCGTCTTGGTCGACGCCAGCGACGCCCGGCGCCGCGACTGCGATGTCGCGTCTCCATTCGAGTGCCGGCAGGTCCGATCAGGGCGCGCACTCCAGCGGCGACCGCATTGGCCCGCCCTCTCCAGCGTGGAACAGGCCTTCTATGATCCCCGGCTCTCACAACGCAGCACCCCTCGTCGCGCAGGACGCAGCGCCTTCCGCGGTGCGCACGCGCGGGGGCCTCCGGCGGCTCGCGGCGCTCGGCCTCGTGTCCGCCGTACTGCTCACCGCCTGCGGCGGCGGCGTGCTCGACCCGAAGGGCCCGATCGGCGACGCCGAACGCAGCATCCTGCTCAACTCGTTCGTGATCATGCTGTTCGTGGTGGTGCCGGTGATCGTGCTCACGCTGGCCTTCGCCTGGTGGTTCCGCGCCTCCAACACGCGCGCGAAGTACACGCCGGAATGGGTCTACTCCGGCCGCATCGAGTTCATCGTCTGGGCGATTCCGGTGCTGGTCGTGCTGTTCCTCGGCGGCATCGCCTGGGTCGGTTCGCACGACCTGGATCCGTGGAAGCCGATCGACTCGGACAAGCCGGCGGTCGAGGTGCAGGTGATCTCGCTCGACTGGAAATGGCTGTTCATCTATCCGGAGGAAGGCGTCGCCAGCGTCAACGAGCTGGTCGTGCCGGCGGCGACGCCGGTGCATTTCCGCCTGACTTCGGCGACGGTGATGAACAGTTTCTTCGTGCCCCAGCTCGGCAGCCAGATCTACACGATGGCCGGGATGGAATCGCAGCTGCACCTGCTGGCCCACGCGCCCGGCGAGTTCGACGGCCTCTCGGCGCAGTTCAGCGGCGAAGGGTTTCCCGACATGCACTTCAAGCTGCGCGCGGTCGACGCGGCCGACTACAGCGTCTGGCTCGACCGCACCCGCGGCACCAGCGATCGGCTCGACATGGCCGCCTACCGGGCGCTGTCCGAGCCCGGCGTGGAGAAGCAGCCGCGCGCCTACGGCGCGGTCGAGGCCGATCTGTTCCGGAACGTCGTGATGCAGTCGCACACGCTGCCCGATCCGCCGCCGAACGCAGGCCGCGGCGCGCGGCCCGCGCCCGCCCATTCGCATTGAAAGACGCAGGAGAGCCGACATGCTGGGCAAGCTGACCTGGGAGGCGGTCCCCACCAACGAGCCGATCGCGCTGGTGACGGTGCTCGTCGTGCTGCTGGTGATCGGTTCCGTGCTCGCGTGGATCACGATCAAGGGCCACTGGACGTATCTGTGGAAGGAATGGATCACCAGCGTCGACCACAAGCGCGTCGGCGTCATGTACTTCCTGCTCGGCTTCGTCATGCTGCTGCGCGGCTTCGCCGACGCGATCATGATGCGCACGCATCAGGCGATGGCGCTCGGCGGCCCGGACGCCGGCTATCTCGTGCCCGATCACTTCAACCAGATCTTCTCGGCGCACGGCACGATCATGATCTTCTTCACGGCCATGCCATTCATGGTCGGGCTGATGAACTACGTCGTGCCGCTGCAGATCGGCGCGCGCGACGTGGCGTACCCGACGCTGAACTCGGTCAGCTTCTGGATCACCGCCGCCGGCGTCGCGCTGGTCAACCTCTCGCTCGGCCTGGGCGTGTACTCGCGCGCCGGATGGCTGGTGTATCCGCCGCTGTCGGGACTGCAGTTCTCGCCGGACGTCGGCGTCGACTACCACCTGTGGGCGCTGCAGATCTCCGGCATCGGCACGCTGATGTCGGGCGTCAACCTGGTCGCGACGATCTTCAAGATGCGCGCGCCCGGCATGACGCTGACGCGCATGCCGATCTTCTGCTGGACCTCGCTCGCTTCCAACCTGCTGATCGTCGCCGCGTTCCCGATCCTGACCGCGACCTTCGCGATGCTGCTGCTCGACCGCTACCTCGGCTTCCACTTCTTCACCAACGACGCCGGCGGCAACGCGATGATGTACGTCAACCTGATCTGGGCGTGGGGGCACCCGGAGGTCTACATCCTGATCCTGCCGGCGTTCGGCATCTTCTCGGAAGTGATCGCCACCTTCTCCGGCAAGCCGCTGTTCGGTTACCGCTCGATGATCGCCGCGACGATGGTGATCTGCGTGCTGTCGTTCATGGTCTGGCTGCACCACTTCTTCACGATGGGCGGCGGCGCCAACGTCAACGCGTTCTTCGGCATCATGACGATGATCATCTCGGTGCCGACCGGGGTGAAGGTGTTCAACTGGCTGTTCACGATGTACGGCGGCCGCGTGCGCTTCACCGCGCCGGTGCTGTGGACGGTCGGCTTCATGATCACCTTCGTGATCGGCGGCATGACCGGCGTGATGCTGGCGATCCCGCCGAACGATTTCGTGCTGCACAACAGCCTGTTCCTGATCGCGCACTTCCACAACGTCATCATCGGCGGCGTGGTGTTCGGCGCGCTGGCGGGATACATGTACTGGTTCCCGAAGGCGTTCGGCTTCAAGCTGCACGACGGCTGGGGCAAGGCCTCGTTCTGGCTCTGGTGCATCGGTTTCTACGTCGCCTTCATGCCGCTCTACGCGCTCGGCTTCATGGGCATGACGCGGCGCATGCAGCACTACGACAACCCGGCCTGGCAGCCGTGGCTGGTGGTGGCGATGTTCGGCGCGGTGCTGATCTTCCTCGGCATCCTCTGCCTGGTCGCGCAGCTGGTCGTCAGCATCCGCCGGCGCGAGGCGCTGGTCGACGCCACCGGCGACCCGTGGGACGGCCGCTCGCTGGAATGGATCACCACCTCGCCGCCGCCCTCGTTCAACTTCACCGTGCTGCCCGACGTGCGCGGCGAGGAGGCGTACTGGGGCATCAAGCAGGCCGCGCTCGAGGCCAGGCAGCTCGACGGCCCGCCGCGCTACGAACCGATCCACATGCCGCGCAACAGTCCGACCGGATTCTTCACGGCGTTCTTCGCCGTCGTGTTCGGCTTCGCGATGATCTGGCACATCTGGTGGCTGGCGATCCTCGCCCTGGCCGGCGCGTTCGCGGGCTTCGTCGTGTTCGCCTGGCGCGACGAGGACGAGTACGAGATTCCGGCGACCGAGGTCGCCGCCTATGACGCGAGGCGGCGCGCGGTGCGCCAGGACGTTCTCGCCCGCGCGGGGGTCAAGGCATGAGCGTCGCAGCCACCTCGCACGGCGCCCGCTCCGTCGATGCCCGCCACGGCACGGACGAGTTGGCGCACAAGCGCATCGTCGTCGGCTACGGCTTCTGGGTCTTCCTGCTGTCCGACTTCATCATGTTCGCCGGCTTCTTCGCCGCGTATGCCGTGCTCAAGGACGCGACGGCCGGCGGGCCGGGCGCGCGCGAGCTGTTCGACATCGGCAACGTCGCCGTGGAGACGCTCTGCCTGCTGCTGTCGAGCTTCACCTGCGGCATGGCGGCGCTCGCCGTGTCGGTGCGCAGCCGGATCTGGACGCAGGTCTGGCTGCTCGCGACCGGCCTGCTCGGGCTGGCGTTCTTCGCATTGGAAATGCGCGAATTCCACGAGCTGATCGAAGCCGGCAACGGCCCGCAGCGCAGCGCGTTCCTGTCGGCGTTCTTCACCCTGGTCGGCTGCCACGGCGCGCACATCGCCGTCGGCGGACTGTGGCTCGGCACGATGATGGCGCAGTTCTGGTTCAAGGGCTTCAACGAGACGCTGATCCGGCGCTTCCTGTGCTTCAGCCTGTTCTGGCACGCGCTCGACATCGTCTGGGTCGCCATCTTCACCATCGTCTATCTCATGGGAGCCGCCGGATGAGCGCCGAGAAGGAAACCGAATGGCAGGGGCAGCTCGCGCCGGGCGACGAGCTGCCGGAGGACAGCGGCCTGTCGGCCGGCGTGCGCGGCTACGTGATCGGCCTGGTCGTCTCGCTGCTGCTGACCGCCGCCTCGTTCCTGGTGCTGCACGACACGTTCCTGTGGAAACCCGGCATCCCGGTCGCCCTCGGCGTGCTCGCGGTCGCGCAGATGGGCATCCACCTCGTGTTCTTCCTGCATCTCAACACCGGGCCGGACAACACCAACAACATTCTCGCGCTCGCGTTCGGCGTGCTCATCGTCGCGATCGTCGTGTCCGGATCGCTGTGGATCATGTCGCACCTCAATCACAACATGATGCTGATGGAACGCGTGATGGACCTGCACCAGCAACGCTGACGCGATTCGGCATTCGACGCATGGGGCTTTGTTCGAACTTCAAGGAGACGAAGATGATCAAGCGCCATTTCCCGGCGATGCCGCTCGGGCGTCCCTTCACGCAAGGCGAGTGCCTGGCCCCGAATCACCCGAAACGTTCCGAGGCGAACGGAGGCAAGGGCTCCCCGTCCGGCAGGCCGGTGGTGGGCGCCGCCGTCCTTTCCATGTCGATCGCCTGCGCGGCGTGCCTCGTCTCGACGGCGGGCAACGCCGCCGAGGCGGCGGGCGGCGACGCGTCGCTGACGCAGAAGCTCTCCAACCCGGTCGCCTCGCTGATCAGCATCCCGATCGAGGCCGACGCGAATTTCGACGTCGGCCCGAACGACACGGAAAGCTACGTCCTCAAGCTCAAGCCGGTCGTGCCCTTCTCGTGGAACGAGAACTGGAACCTGATCAGCCGCACCATCGTTCCGGCCTTCGTCAAGCGCAACGACGTGCCGAAGCACGACTCCGGCATGGGCGACGTCAACCAGAGCTTCTTCTTCTCGCCCAAGGCCGTCTCCAACGGCGTCATCTGGGGCGTCGGGCCGTCGATCCAGCTCCCGACGGCGACGCACAAATGGATCGGCCAGGGCCGCTGGGGACTCGGGCCGACCGGCGTGGTGCTGGTGCAGCGCGGTTCCTGGACCTACGGCGTGCTCCTCGCCCACGTCTGGTCCGTCGGCGGGCGCAGCAATCGCGAAGACTACGCCAACACCTTGCTGCAGCCGTTCGCGACGTACGACTTCCACAACGGATGGCGCGTCAGCGCCAACATGGAAAACACCTACAACTGGAAAGGCAAGGGCGGCGCCACGGTGCCCCTCAACGTGAGCGGCCATCGCCTGGCGAAGCTGGGGTCGCAGCTGGTCGACTTCGAGCTCGGCGTGCGCAGCTATCTGGAATCGCCGAGCAGCGGCGCGGACATCGGCGCGTTCTTCACCGCGACCTTGCTGCTTCCCGACTGAGGCGCGGAATCCCGCCTCGCGACCCGCGGAATGAAGGACCGCGGCGAGGCTTTACGTAGTTGAGAGTCGAGTAGCGCCATGGATTTCGCACTGCGCGCCTTCGAGACCTCCACGGGCAAGGAGCTGTGGAAGGAACGCCTGCCGATCGGCTCGCAAGGCACGCCCGTCACCTACCTCGGCGCCCACGGCAAGCAATACCTCGTGCTCACCGTGGGCGGCAATCGGTCCAGTCCCACGGGCGATCGCGGCGACTACGTCTTCGCCTATGCGATCGGCGACTGACGCACGCGCCCTGCGCCGCCCGCCCGCACTCTTCGGAAAAGGCGTCCTCGCCAACGGTCAAGTCTCTCGCCGCGTCGTCCGGGAAACCGCCCCCCTCCCGCATCCCGGACGACGCTGGCGAGAGCATTCCTGCGCCGATCTCCCGATACCTTGTGATCGCCCGTGCAGTCGCGATCACACACGACCTGCGTCGCGCCCGCCGCCCAGCGCGAACGCAGCCGAGGCCGATCGGCACGACGCGGAAGGTTCGCGGAGCTGTTTTACGTACCTACAGGGAAGTCGATTTCCAGGGAGAAAAACCGCCATGTCCGTCGCCGAACCGATGCGGCGCGCCGGAGCGAGCGCGGTCGACGCGCGCGGAGCCGCCGTCGAACGAACGCCGCGTGCGCGGCGCGCAGCATCCCGGCACGCCGGGAAGGAATGAGCGACCTTGCGGCAGCTCGGCCGGCTTTCCGCCACGCGCGCCGACCGGCGCGAGCACAGCACCGGCGGGCACGGCCGGAGCGGGAGCGCGGCACGATGACGCCCATCCTGTCGTCCGATTTCCCGATCGTCGCGCACGTGCTGCTGGCGTTGTTCCTCGGCTGGCTGCTCGGCTACGAGCGCTATTCGCACGGGCGCGCCGCCGGCACCCAGGTCTATTGCCTGGTGTGCACGGCCGCGTGCGCGCTGACGGCTGCGTCCGGCCAGCTGACCAACTTCGTCGGCAGCATCCTGACCGGCATCGGCTTTCTGGGCGCCGGCATCATCGTCAAGAGCGGCACCAGCATCCGCGGCCTCACCACGGCGGCGTCGGTCTGGTCCTCGGCCGCAATCGGCATCCTGGTCGGACTCGGCCACTACGTCGCGGCCGCCTGCGTCACGGCGCTGTTCATCGCCTGCATGGTGCTGGTGCCGCGCATGGAACGCCGCCTCCGCGTGCAGATCGCGCTGGAGGTTTCGCTGCGCTACCGCCAGGGGCACCGCCCGCAGGAAGGCGGCGTGCACGCGTTCCTGCACGACCACGGCTTGGCGATGGTCACCGACAGCCTGTCGGTGACCTACGAGGAAGGCGCCTTCCAGTTCCGCTTCCTGGTGATCACCGATTCGATGACGCGCGGCGAATTCATCTCGCGCGTGGCCGGGGAGCTGCCGGGCATTCCGCACGTCGAGAGTTTCTCGATCGAACAGACCAACCGCGCCTGAAACCACGACGACGCTTCCGCAGCCATTCGCCCAGCCTGCCGCGCCGTTGAGCCCCGTTCGGGCAACGCCCCGCCGGAAGGCCCCCAAGGAGATCCGAACATGTCTTTCGCAACATCCGTCAAACGCATCGCGATCGTCGGCACCGGCGTCATCGGTTCGAGTTGGACCGCGTTCTATCTGGCGCGCGGTTTCGACGTGATCGCGATCGATCCCGCGCCCAACGCAGAAGACGCGCTGCGTCGGTACATCGAAAGGGAGTGGCCGATCCTGCAGCAGATCGGCCTGTCCCCCGGCGCCAGCCGCGAACGGCTCACGTTCACCGCCGATCTGCAGCGGGGACTCGACGGCGTCGACTTCGTGCAGGAGAACGGTCCGGAACGGCCCGACTTCAAGGCCAAGTTCTTCGCCCAGATCGACGCGTACGCGCCGAAGGCGGCGATCCTCGCATCCAGCTCGTCGGGCCTGACCATGGATGTGATCCAGGCCGAATGCGCCCATCCGGAACGCTGCGTGATCGGCCATCCGTTCAATCCGCCGCACGTCATTCCTCTGGTCGAAGTGGTCGGCGGCGCGAAGACCTCCGAGCAGACCATCGAAAACGCAATGCAGTTCTACGATGCGATCGGCAAGAAGGCGATCCGCCTGCGCAAGGCGCTGCCCGGACACGTCGCCAACCGGCTGCAGGCGGCGCTCTACAAGGAAATGCTCTATCTGGTGCAGCAGGGCGTACTCAGCGTCGAGGACTGCGACGCCGCGGTCAGCTACGGCCCCGGCATGCGCTGGGGCTGCATGGGCCAGAGTCTGCAGTGGCATCTCGGCGGCGGCGTCGGTGGCATCCAGCATTTCATGGATCACCTGATGGGCCCGCTGACGGGAATGATGCAGGCACTCGGCACTCCGGACGTCGACGACGCACTCAAGCAAACCATCCTCGAAGGCGTGCTGAAACAGGCCGGCGGCCGCTCCGTCGCCGAGCTGACCGACGAGGAGAACCGCGTGTTGATCGGCCTTCTGGCGCTGCGCAAAGAGCACGGGCTGGCCTGAAGCGAAACGAACGCAGGAGAACGACGACATGAATTCGCAGCTTGGCGACGAGCAGACCGCACGCACGATGGAACGCGTGTTCTTCCTGGATCTGGGCGGCGGCCGGATTCTTTCCGCCAATACCGACGGATCCGATCTCAAGACCCTGGTCAGCGAAGGCCGCAAGCTGCCCGACGGGCTGACCGTGGATCCGACCAAGGGCCACCTGTACTGGACCAACATGGGGATCAACCCGAAGGCCAACGACGGCTCCATCCATCGCTCCGATCTGGACGGCGGCAACGTCACGGTGATCGTTCCGCAAGGTGGCACGTTCACGCCGAAACAGATGGTCTTCGAACCGACCGATCGAAAGCTGTACTGGTCGGACCGCGAAGGCATGCGCGTGATGCGCTGCAACGCCGACGGCTCGCAGCTCGAGACGCTGGTGCAGACCGGTTCCAGCGAGAGCGACCGGCTCGACGCGAGGAACTGGTGCGTCGGCATCGCCGTCGACCACGCGGGCGGCAAGTTCTACTGGACCCAGAAGGGCGACGACAACGCCGGCCAAGGACGCATCTTCCGCGCCGACATCCAGATGCCGACGGGACGGACGGCCGCCACGCGCGACGACATCGAACTCCTGTTCGATGGCCTGCCCGAACCGATCGACCTGGACCTCGATCCGGCCAACCGGATGCTCTATTGGACCGACCGCGGCGACCCGCCGCGCGGCAACACGGTCAACCGTGCGCCGATGGATCCGGTGCCCGGCAGGAAAGTCGAGCCGGAAATTCTCGTCACGCACCTGATGGAGGCGATCGGGCTGTCGCTGGACCTGAAGCATGGGCGGATGTTCATCACCGATCTCGCCGGCTCGCTCTACAGCGCGAACCTCGACGGCTCCGACCACAAGACCCTGCTCGCCGCGCAGGGAAACCTGACCGGCGTCGCGTACGTGGAAATGCCGCTGCGTCCGTAGGCGAGTCTCCCGCCGCGCCGCCGCGCGCGATGCCTTTTCCTCAGCCGTCCAACACCAAGGGAATCGCTCATGAGCATCGTCTCTTCCCCCACGAACTCGCCCACCGACCGTCTCTCCGGAACGCTGCGGACGAAATTGTCCCAGCCGGCGACGGATTCCGCGTTCGACCTGCACGGCGGCGTCGACGAGGTGCTCGGCGACGTCGGCATGCGCGTGGCCGACCTCGGCGGCACGCTCAGCTTCTACGGTGCCGATCCGATCCTACCGAGTCCGATCCGCTTCGGCACGATGTCGGCAATAGGCCTGGCGGCGAAGACCGTCGCCGCGGCCACGCTGTTCAAGGAGCGCACCGGTATCGAGCAGGACGTCCACGTCGACGTGCGCAAGGCGCTGCGCCGCTTCTGCTGCTTCTTCGAAGGCAAGTGGGAGTTGATCAACGGCCGCCCGCCGGCGATGGGCGCGGACGAATACAACCCGTTCGTGAAGATGCCGCTGTTCCACGAGACGCGCGACGGCCGCCACGTTCTGCCGCTGAACTTCTACCCCGCACTGCGTCACCGCACGCTTAACTTCCTGCGCTGCAGCGACAGCACCGAATCGGTGCGCAACGCCGTGCTGCAATGGAACGCGCTCGAACTGGAGAACGCCGCCGCCGAACGGGGCATCGTGCTCGGCATGGTGCGCACCAACGAGGAATTCCGCCGCGAGCGGCAGTACAGCGAAGTGCTGTCGAAGATGCCGCTGGTCCAGGTCGAGAAGATCGGCGAATCCGAGCCGATGCCATTCAGCAGGAATGCCGTGAAACCGCTGGAGGGCATTCGCGCGATGGGTTTCGGGCACGTCATCGCCGGCGCCGCGATTGGCCGCGACCTCGCCCTGTACGGCGCCGACGTGCTCAATGTCTGGCGTCCCAACGACACCGAGATCGAGAGCTTCTTCTGGACCACCCAGGTCGGCATGCGCTCGACGGTGCTCGGCGACGCGCCGGAGGACCGCCGACGCTTCCGCGAGCTGATCGACACTGCCGACGTGTTCTTCGCCAACAAGCGCCCCGGCTTCCTGCGCCATCACGGCATGGACGCCGAAACGCTCGCCGAACAACGTCCCGGCCTGGTGCATGTCAGCGTGGTGCTGCACGGCGAGCACGGCCCGTGGTCGAACCGGCCCGGCTTCGACGAGATCGGCGCCGCCGTCACCGGCCTGTTCGCGATCGAGGGCACGATCGGGCAGCCGAAGCAACCGCCGATCGTGCCGATCTGCGATTACGTGGCCGGCTGGCTCGGCACCGTCGGCGTGCTCTCCGCGCTGCGTCGCCGCGCCGCCGAGGGCGGCAGCTACCGCGTGGTGGTGTCGCTGACGCGCACCGTGCTCTGGCAGCTCGCGCTCGGCATCTTCGACAAGCGCTATGCCGCCGAGACGGCCGGCTCCAGCGACGAGCACGCCTACGTAGCGCCGGACACCTTCGTCGCGGAAACGCCGCTCGGCACCTACCAGGGCATCACCGACCAGGCGGTACTGTCCAGAACGCCCTGGCATTTCGACCGCACCATTCTGGTCCCGAGGGGTTCCTCGAAACCGGAATGGCTGACGATGTGAGGAAACCGTGTGCGGAAGCCGGCGCGGCGGCGACGCCGTCGCAGCGCTGCGCGCCGGAATGGCGCGTCGTCGCTTAGCATAGGAAACGCGAGGACGAGAATGGACGGGGAACGATGACATGTCCTGAGCGAGACCGCCGCGGCGGCAGTCGCCGCGCACACCTCTTCGGCCCGGCGGCACTGCTGCTCGCCGCGCTGCCTCTTGCCGGCTGCCGCATGGCGCCGTCGATCGTGCTGTTCGGCGCCGGCTTTCCCGACTGGCTGTTCTGCATGGCCGGCGGCGTGATCGCCACGGTGGCGGTGCACCTGTCGCTCGCCGCGAACAAGCGCGTGGCCGTGCTGGAACCGTTGCCGCTGAGCTATCCGGCGCTGACGGCGATCTTCGCCGTGCTGATCTGGCTGCTCGTCTTCCACCAATGACCGGAACGGACCCATGACTACGCCCGCTTCCAAGAAGAGCAAGCTTCCCGCCCTGCTGATCGCGCTGCTGGCGCTGGTGCTGCTGGTCGCCGCGCTGTGGATGGTCGACCGCTCGCCGAAGACCGACGACGCCTACGTCTACGCCGACAAGATCAACGTCGTGCCGGAAGTCGCCGGGCGCATCGTCGAGATGCCGGTGCGCGACAACCAGGAAGTGCGCAAGGGCGATCTCCTGTTCCGTCTCGACCCGCGCCCGTTCGAGGCCACGCTGGCGCAGGCCAAGGCGCAGCTCGACGCACTCGACAAGCAGATCGAACTGACCCAGCGCACGGTCGACGCGCAGCAGTACAACGCGCAGTCGGTGGCCGCCTCGGTCGCCGCGGCGCGCGCCAACGCCAAGCAGGCCGCCGACACCCTGCGCCGCCTCGAACCGCTGCTCGGCCAGGGCTACGCCTCGCCGGAAGACATCGACAAGGCGCGCACCGCGCAGCGCGCCACGCAGGCGCAGCTCGACGCGGTGCTGCTGCAGTCGCGGCAGGCCGCCGCCGCGGTCAGCGGCGTCGACGCGCTGGTGGCGCAGAAGGCGGCGGCGCAAGCGCAGGTCGCCGAGGCGGAACTGCGCGTGGAATACGCCACGGTGCGCGCGCCGTTCAACGGCCGCATCGTCTCGCTCGACACCCAGGCCGGGCAGTATGCCTCGCCGGCCAAGCCGGTGTTTACCCTGATCGCCACCGACGAATGGTTCGTCGTCGCCAATTTCCGCGAGACCGACCTGAAGGACATCCGGCCCGGCACGCGCTGCACCGTGTACCTAATGAGCGACAGCGGCCGGCGCTTCGAAGGCACGGTCGATTCGGTCGGTTACGGCGTCACCCCGACCGACGGCGGCACCTGGCTGGACGGCCTGCCGCGCGTGTCGAGGACGATCAACTGGGTGCACGTCTCACAGCGCTTCCCGGTCAAGATCAGGATCGAAAAGCCCGACGCGGGGCTGTTCCGCCTCGGCGCGTCGGCGGTGGCGATCCTGCATCGCGGCGAGGCGCGTTCGCAGGCGGCGGCCGGAACCTGAGATGAGCGGGACGACCGCCAGCGAGCGGGCGGCGCCGGCGCACTCCCTCGCCGCGGAACTGCGCGCCTATCCCGGGCGCTGGAACATCGCGCTGCGCTGCCTGCTGTCGTGCGCGATCGTGATCGTCGCGTCGCAGGCGCTGCAGGTGCCGTTCCTGGCGGTGTCGCTGTTCGTCGTCTTCTTCGCCACGCAGGCGAACCTCGTGCTGACCCGGCTGGTCGGGCTGATGATGTTCCTCGGCATCACGCTGGCGATCGCCGCGGCGATCCTGCTGGCGAAGTTCACCTTCGGCTATCCGGCCTGGCGCATCGTGATGGTGGCCGTGCTGCTGTTCGGCTGCCTGTTCCTGATGCGCGCCTCCAAGCTCGGCCCGGTGTTCTACATCGTCGCCACCGTGATCACCGCGGTGCAGGGCTATTTCGACCTGATCGGCAGCCCCGAACTGGTGGTGCGCGCGATCCTGTGGGCGTGGATCGCCGCGATCTACCCGCTGATGGTCTGCATGCTGATCAACTCGCTGCTGCTGCCGGCCGAGCCGCTGCGGCAATTGAAGGCCGAGGTCCATCGCCAGCTGCTGCAGGTCGACGGCGAACTCGCGCGCGCCGCGGGCGAGCGCAGCGACGCGCCCGCGCTCGATCCGGACGACCTGCCGCGCGGCGTGCTCGCCGTGCAGAAGCTGCTGCGTTTCGCCTGGATGCGCGACAAGGCGTTCCAGAGCGGCCAGGCGCGCCATCTGGTGCTTGCCGCGGCGCTGTCGTCACTCCGCGAGCAGGCCCTGCACCTGCAGCCGGCCGGCACCGCGGCGGCGACCGCGTCGATCGCCGCGCTGCGCGCCGCCGTGCGGCGGCTCGACGAATGCATCCAGGCCGAAACGCCGTTCGACCTGCACGGCTTCACCATACCGGACGACGCCGCATCGCACTCGCCGCGCGCGGAGATGTGGCACACGCTGCGCGCGCTGTCCGAGCGCAGCGCGCCGGCCGCCGCCGCGGCCGCCGAGCCGAAGGGCGGCCTGCTCGCCGCCGACGCGCGCAGCAACCCGGTCTACGTGCAGTTCGCGCTGAAGACCCTGCTGGCGATGATGATCTGCTACGTCTTCTACGTCGGCGTGGACTGGACCGGCATCCACACCGTCATGATGACCTGCCTGATCGTGGCGCAGCCTTCGCTCGGCGCCTCCAGCCGCAAGGGCCGCCTGCGCGTGATCGGCGCGCTGATCGGCGGCGCGCTCGCGCTGTCGTTCACCGTGTTCCTGATTCCGCAGCTGGACTCTCTCTTCGGCCTGCTGTCGATCTCGCTGCCGGTGCTGGCGGCGTCGGCGTATCTCTCGGCCGGCTCCGAACGCATCAGCTACGCCGGCATGCAGATCATGTTCACCTTCTCGCTGGCGACCCTCGGCGATTTCTCCGCCAGCACCGATCTCACCGGCATCCGCGACCGCCTGGTCGGCATCGGCCTCGGCATCGCCGTGTCCTATCTCGTGCACACCCTGTTGTGGCCGGAATCGGAAGGCAAGCCGCTGGCGCAACAGATCGGCGCGCTGTTGCGCAGCATCGCGCAGCTGCTCGGCGACCGCTCCGACGCCGAAGCCTTGGCCGCTCCCGTCGCCGCGTCGCGGGCCTGGGCGGCGTTCGGCGCCTGCGAGGAAACGCTGGCACGCGTCGCGTTCGAGCCGAACTGGCAGCAGAACGAAGGCGAGCACGAGGAGACCACGCTGCGCCTGCAGAGCCTGATCGAGCAGGCGCGCGAGATCCTGATCGACGCCGGCGCCCTGCGCCGCGCGCTCGACACCCATGCCGGCATGCTCGACGCCGCCCAGCGCGAGGCGCTGGCGCGCGCCCAGGCCGACGTCGCCGCGCGCCTGCGGCGCTACGCCGACGAACTGGCCGCGACCGGCGACATGTTCCACGCGCTGCCGCCGGATGTGGCCGGCCCGCTGCCGGTGCCGCCCGCCGCCACCGCGGACGACGCCTACGACCTCGCGCGGCGCCCGCTGTACCGGCTCGCCGCGCGCGTGCAGTACCTCACCACGTCCTCCGCGCGAACGGACGAGTCGTTCTCCCACAGGGAAGCCGCGTATCCATGACCGGTCGTACACCGAAGTTCCACACGCCGCGCCCGGGCCGCTCGCGCTGGATCAGGAGCGGCCTGCTCGTCCTGCTCGGCATGCTGTCCTCGTGCGCGCTGATGCGCGAGGACAGCGCGCCGCAGCCGCTGATCGCGCCGGAGCGGATCGATCTCGCCAAGGACATCCGCCTCGCCCGCGAAGGCTGGCCGCCGGCGCGCTGGTGGACGCGCTACGGCGACGCGCAGCTCGACGCGCTGATCGAACGCGGCCTGGCCGACTCGCCGGGCGTGCGCGTCGCGCGCGACCGCGTCGAGCAGGCGCGCGCGGACGTGCAGCGCGCGCGCGCGGCGACGCAGTTCAAGGCCGCCGCGTTCGGCCGCGTGTACCAGCAGTGGTCCGACGCCAACGGCCGCGTCGGCCCGTTCTCGATCACCGACCCGGTGCCCGGCCTCGACGACGGCGGCTACAACTCGGGCGCGCGCAGCGGCACCGTCTCCTCGGCCGGCATCGCCGGCAGTTACGTGTTCGACCTGTGGGGTCTGCAGCGCTCCGCCGTCGACGCCACCATCGGCGCGCAGAACGCGCAGCTCGCCGAAGCGGCCGCGGTGGAGCTGGAGATCGCTACCGCCATCGCGCAGACCTACTTCAGCCTGCAGACGACGCTGCGCAAGATCGCGCTGCTCGAGCAGACGCGCGAGATCCTCGCCGAATCGGTCGCCGCGATGAAGGCGCGGAAGGCGCGCGGCCTGATCACGCAGACCACGGTCTCGAAGGCCTCCGAGCAGTTGCTGCAGACCGAACAGCTGCTGTCGCTGGCGCGAACGCAGGTGATCAGCTTCCGCGAAGCGCTGCGCGCGCTGGTCGGCGCCGGCGCGGAGGACTTCGCCGCGATCCAGGCCGCGCCGCTGCCGCCGCCGCAGCCGCAGCTGCCGGCCTCGCTGTCCTACGCGCTGCTCTCGCACCGGCCGGACCTGGTCGTGCTGCGCTGGTACGTGGAATCCTCGTTCGACCAGATCGACGCCGCCAGGGCCGCGTTCTATCCGAGCTTCGACATCAAGGCCCTGCTCGGCTTCAATGCGATCCGCATCGACGACGTGCTGCACATCGACAGCCGCCAGTTCCGTCTGGTGCCGGGCCTGACCCTGCCCCTGTTCGACGGCGGCCAGCTCAACGCCAACCTGCGCAAGGCGCGCACCACCAGCAACACGCTGATCGAGCAGTACAACCAGGCCGTGCTCAATGCGGTGCGCGACGTCGCCGTCGCCGCCAACCACGTGCAGGGCATGGAGGAACAGGCGCGGCTCGAACAGGAGAAATACCGGGAGGTGCGCGTCGGCGCCGACGACGCGAACGCGCACAGGGAGCGCGGCCTGGTCTCGCGCGTCGCCGCGCTCGAGGCGCAGATCCCGCTGCTCGGCGAAGAGGCCCAGCTCGCCGACACGCAAGGCAAGCGCCTGGCCGCGGAGATCACGCTGATCAAGGCGCTCGGCGGCGGCTACGACCTGCCCGACCTGCCGCGCGAGGAACCCGCGCGGGAACGCGCCCGGCCATAGCGCGCGGCGAGGAGGATCGCGCGCCGGCCGCCTCCGCCGGCGCAGCGCGCCCGACCGTCGTCAGCCCGATCCGGGCGACTTTCTTCCCGGCCCGTTTTCGAGCGATCTCAGCGCGGCGTTCCATCCGGCCTGGAAGCGCGAGCGCGCGTGCAGGTGCTGATACATGTCCTGGACGCGCCGCTCGAGAGTGCGCGCGGAAAGACCGAGCTGGCTCGCCGCCACCTTGTCCTTGCTGCCGGTCGACAGCACCGCGACGAGTTCCTGCACTTCCTTGTCCATCCTGTCGCGCGCGTCGTCGGCGCCGAACGAGACGGCCTGCTTCCAGAGCAGCTCGAACAACGCGTGCACCGCGTCGAACAGCCGTGACGGATGCAGCAGCAGGCCGACCTGCGCGGCGCAGTCGACGTGCAGCGGCACCAGCGCGACGCGGCGGTCGACGATCAGAACCTGGGCGGGAACGCCCGAACCGATGCGGATCTCTTCGCCCCGGCCGATCTGGACGTGCGCCTGCTCCTGCCGACCCGGCGCCGCCAACGCATCGGTATCGAGGATCGTGCGGCAGCGCACGCCCTGGCGCGGCGGCGGCGTGTTCTGCTCGCCTTGCCCGGTCAGCTCGTCGACGTACGGCGACCGCTCCAGACGGAGCACTTCTTCCTGCGCCGAGGCGTACAGCCGCTCCATCGCCTGCGCCAGCGAACGCTGGCCGGTGACGATCTCGGCCTGCACCTCCTCGTACCCGACCTCGCTCCGCGGCCGGATCGCGCCGAGCCGCTCCAGCAGCCGGCGCGCCGACTGCACGCCGCGCTGCTGCCTGCCGACCAGCGGGCCGAGGCAGACGTCCGGCGGCGTCGCGCGATAGCGCGGCGGCTGTTGCAGCGAACGGCTGGCCAGTCCCTTGCGCTCGATCGCGCGCAGCACGCGCTCCGCATCGGCCTGCACCCAGCCGCCGGCGACGAGTTCCTGCAGCGCGCTGTCCGGCTGTCGCAGCAGGATCTCGTACAGGCGCAGCTCCTCGGCGGTGAGATCGACCAGGCGCAGGGCGTCGCTGTCGGATGGCGGATGGAAAGTCATGAGGAAGATCGGGAGACGGCGCGAGCGCCCGAGGCAGATCGCCTCGGAGCGCCGCACATCCATGTGCGGCGCGACGCGTGCTCTACAGCGCCGGTCCGTGTGCGCTGGGGTTGGTCTCGAACGGCGCGACGAACGACGGCTCGTCGCGCCCGGCATTCCGGCCGGCGCCGCGGCGCTCGATCACGCCCCGGCATCCGCCGCGGCGGGCGATCGGTGCATGCGGCGCCAGACGTCGCGGCATGCGGTCACGGCAGGCTGTAGGCGACGACGTAGTCGCCCGGCGGCGTCATCATGAAGTGGTGGCCTCCGGCCATCTGCACCACGAACTGCTTGCCGTCGACCGCGTACGTCATCGGCGAGGCCTGGCCTCCGGCGGGAAGGACGTCGCTCCACAGTTCCTTGCCCGTGGTGAGGTCGAGCGCGCGGATAAGGTTGTCGGTCGCCGCGGCGACGAAGACGAGGTCGCCCGCGGTGAGCGCCGGACCGCCGTTGTTGGGCGTGCCCACGTTGATCGGCATGTAGGTCGGGATGCCGAACGGGCCATTCGCGCGCGCGGTGCCGAGCGGGTGCTGCCAGATCACCTTCTGCGCGTGCATGTCGATCGCGGTGATCATGCCGTACGGCGGCTCGTTGCACAGGGTGTTGAGCCCCGGCACGATGAACGGCGCGACGTCGACCGCGTAGGGCGTGTCCTCCATCGCGCCGGGGCCTTCCGCGCCGCCCTTGCCGGCTTCGTGTTTCGGATTGTCGATCGCGTACAGCTTCTTGGCGTCGGCTTCGGCGCGCGTGAGCAGACGCTCGTACATCGGCGTCGCGTTCCAGTTGGCGACGAGAATGCCGCGATTGGGATCGTAGGCGACGCTGCCCCAGTCGCTGCCGCCGTTGTATCCGGGATAGACGATCCACGACTGCGGCGGCGCCATCGGCGGGGTGAACTCGCCGACGTAGTGCGCCTGGCGGAACTTGATGCGGCAGTACAGCTGATCGAACGGCGTCATGCCCCACATGCTCGCTTCGCGCAGATCGGCGAAGCCCAGGCGCGGCATGCCGGTCGACCACGGCTGCGTCGGTGCGCGCGAATTCTCCGGCACGTCGCCGGCCGGCGCCGGGCGCTCTTCCACCGGCAGCAGCGCCTTGCCGTTGCGGCGGTCGACGACGAAGGTCTGGCCGCGCTTGGTCGGAATGAACATCGCCGGAATCTTTTCGCCGCCGGCGCCGGGATATTCGAACAGCGTCGGCTGCGAGCCGATGTCGTAGTCCCAGGCGTCGACGTGCACGGTCTGGAACACCCACTTCTCCTCGCCGGTGGCGGCGTCGAGCGCGACGATCGACGAGGCCACGCGGTTCTCCGCGTCGGTGCGCGTCTTGGAGTAGTAGTCGGCGGCGGAATTGCCCATCGGCACGTAGACCAGATTGAGCGAATCGTCGCCCGTCATCGTGCCCCACGAGTTCGGCGTGCCGCGGCTGTATTCCTGGCCCGGCCCCGGGATGTCGTGCCAGACGCCGCCCGGATGATTGACGTCCCAGGCCCACTTGAACGCGCCGGTCTCCGCGTCGTAGCCGCGGATCACGCCCGACGGCGCCCAGCGGCGCTGGTTGTCGAGCACCTGGTGGTTGACCACGACGGTGCCGTTGACGATCGGCGGCGGCGAGGTCACCGCGATCTGTCCCGGAACCCACTTGCCCATACCCAAGGTCAGGTCGACCTGGCCGTTGCTGCCGAAGCCCTCGCACGGCCGGCCGCTCCTGGCGTCGACCGCGACGATGCGCATGTCCAGCGTCGCCTCGAACACGCGCTCGTGGCAGGCCTCCGTCTCGGCGGAGACCTTCGACACGTAGTGCGTGACGCCGCGGCACGCGGCGGTGTAGGGAATGCTCTCGTACTTCACGCCGGCGTCGTACTTCCACAGCTCCTTGCCGGTCTTCGGATCGAGCTTGATCAGGTTGTTCGTCGCCGTGCAGAGGTAGAGGCCGTCGCCGACCATGATCGGCGTCGTCTCCGCCGCCCACTTGTTCGGCTTGCCGGGCAGAGGCAGGTCGCCGGTCCGATACGTCCACGCCACCTTCAGGCGATCGACGTTCTGCGTCGTGATCTGCTTCAGCGGCGAATAGCGCGTGGCGTCGTCGTCGCGGCCGTAGGCCTTCCACTCGTTCTCCTTCTGCGCCGCGCGCGCGCTCGTCGATCCGTCCGCGACGAGCGGAGCCGCCGGCGCCCCGGCCAGCACGTCGCTGTAGTGCGGCACGAACGCGCCCACGAACGCCCCGCCCGCGAACAGCAGACAACCGGCCGCGAGCAGCCGCCCGAGCGTGCGCTTCGCCGGGCCGTACAGCGACGGCAGCATCAGCGACACGAAGAACGCCAGGCCCGTGACGTAGCCCATGCGCGGCACCCAGCCCCAGAAGCGGTCGCCGGACTCGATCAGCGTAACGATCAGCGACACGACGAAGACGGCCAGATAGACCAGCGCGCCGCTGCGCCTGCCGCGCAGCAGCAGCACGCCGCTGGTCAGCATCAGCGCGCCGAGGATCGCCGGAAACCCGCTTCCGCCGAGCGTGATCAGATAGCCGCCGCCCAGCAGCAGGACGAGGCCGGAAACGGCGATGACCAAGGCGATCGCCTTGCTCCACCATTGCGGTTTGATGGGTGCACCGGCGGCCGTCATCGCATTCCTCTCCTGATCCTGCTGGCTCGTATGGCTCGCGCGTCCCCGCGCCGAAGCGGCCCGCCGACGGCGATGCCGGCGGGCGCCGCATCGACATGCGCGACGGGCGTCCGCTTGCAGCAGCCTCCGGCGGCAGACGGACGAACCCCTCGATCGCGAGCGTTCGGCTTTAAGTACGAAGAACCGGGAGCGTTTCCTTCACGGCCGTCCGGGAGCGGTCGATCGGCGGCGAAGGGGATGCGGATGTTCTCGACGCGTCCGCGAACGCGGGCGCGATCCGGACGTGCCGTGCGGCACGTCCGCCCCGATCCGCGATTGCCGGCGGATCGAGGCAATCGGCGATCGAAGAACCCTGCGCCCGATCGTCAGGCCCGCGCCAGATCGAAGCGATCCAGCTCCATCACCTTGCTCCACGCCGCGACGAAGTCCTGCACGAACTTCGCCTGCGCGTCCGCGCTGGCGTAGACCTCCGACAGCGCGCGCAACTGCGCATTCGATCCGAACACCAGATCGACGCGGGTGCCGGTCCACTTCGCTTCGCCGGTCTTGCGGTCGCGTCCTTCGAACAGCTCCTGCGCATCGCCGACCGGCTTCCACTCCGTGCCCATGTCGAGCAGGTTGACGAAGAAGTCGTTGCTCAGCGTCTCCGGGCGCCGCGTGAACACGCCGTGCGCGGCGCGTCCGACGTTGACGTCGAGCACACGCAGGCCACCGACGAGCACGGCCATCTCCGGCGCGCTCAGGTTCAACCGGTTCGCCTTGTCGATCAGCAGGACCTCGGCCGGCACGCCGTAGCGGCGCTTGGCGTAGTTGCGGAAGCCGTCCACGACCGGTTCGAGCACGGCGAAGGATTCCACGTCGGTCTGTTCCTGCGCGGCGTCGGTGCGCCCCGGCGTGAACGGCACCGTCACCACGTAGCCGGCGTTCTTCGCCGCCTGCTCGACGCCGACGCCGCCGGCCAGCACGATCAGGTCGGCCAGCGAAATCCGCTTGCCGCCGGACTGCGCGGCGTTGAACTCGCCGCGGATGCCCTCGAGCGTCGCCAGCACCTCGGCCAACTGCGGCGGCTGATTGACCTCCCAGTCCTTCTGCGGCGCCAGGCGGATACGCGCGCCGTTCGCGCCGCCGCGCTTGTCCGAGCCGCGGAAGGTGGACGCCGACGCCCACGCGGTCGACACCAGCTGCGCGATCGACAGGCCCGAGGCGAGGATCTTCTGCGTCAGCGCGGCGACGTCCTGCGCGTCGACCAGCGCGTGATCGAGCGCGGGAACGGGATCCTGCCAGATCAGTTCCTCCGCCGGCACTTCCGCGCCGAGGTAGCGCGCGCGCGGTCCCATGTCGCGATGGGTCAGCTTGAACCAGGCGCGCGCGAACGCGTCGGCGAACTGCTCGGGGTGCGCGAGGAAGCGGCGCGAGATCTTCTCGTAGGCCGGATCGAAGCGCAGCGAGAGATCGGTGGTCAGCATCGTCGGCAGATGCCGCTTGCCCGGATCGTAAGCGTCGGGAATGGTCGGCGCGACCTCGCCCTTCGGCTGCCACTGGTGCGCGCCGGCCGGGCTCTTGGTCAGCTCCCATTCGTAGCCGAACAGGTTCTCGAAGAAGTTGTTGCTCCACCGCGTCGGCGTGGTCGTCCAGGTCACTTCCAGGCCGCTGCCGATCGCGTCGCGTCCCCTGCCCGTGCCGAAGCTGCTCGCCCAGCCGAGGCCCTGCGCCTCGATGCCGGCCGCTTCGGGTTCGGGGCCGACGTGCGAAGCGGGACCGGCGCCGTGCGTCTTGCCGAAGCTGTGGCCGCCGGCGATCAGCGCGACGGTCTCCTCGTCGTCCATCGCCATGCGCGCGAAGGTGTCGCGGATGTCGCGCGCCGCGGCGAGCGGATCGGGATTGCCGTTCGGACCTTCCGGATTGACGTAGATCAGGCCCATCTGCACCGCCGCGAGCGGATTGGCCAGCTCGCGATCGCCGGAGTAGCGCTCGTCGCCGAGCCACGCGGCTTCCGAACCCCAATTGACGTTCTCGTCCGGCTCCCAGGCGTCGACGCGTCCGCCGCCGAAGCCGAAGGTCTTGAAGCCCATCGACTCCAGCGCGACGTTGCCGGTGAGAATCAAGAGATCGGCCCAGGAAATCTTGCTGCCGTACTTCTGCTTGATCGGCCAGAGCAGGCGGCGCGCCTTGTCCAGGCCGACGTTGTCGGGCCAGCTGTTGAGCGGCGCGAAGCGCTGCTGGCCCGAGCCGGCGCCGCCGCGGCCGTCGGCGGTGCGATAGGTGCCGGCGCTGTGCCAGGCCATGCGGATGAACAGCGGCCCGTAGTGGCCGAAGTCCGCCGGCCACCAGTCCTGCGAATCGGTCATCAGCGCGAGCAGGTCCTTCTTCACCGCGGCGAGGTCGAGACTCTCGAACTCCTTCGCGTAGTCGAAGCGCTCGCCCATCGGATCGGACTGCGAGGCATGCTGCAATGGTTTCAGGTTCAGCTGGTTCGGCCACCAGTCGCGATTGGAACGGCCGTTGCCGGCGTGGTGGAACGGGCACTTCGATTCGGTCGACATGGCTTCCCTCGGCTGGCTGCGTGGACGATCCGACGCAGTCTGGAGCCCGGCTGCCGATAGATCCAATCGTTCCTTCCGATCATTGCGATAGCGACGGCGAATGGGTCGCGGGCGACGCCGCGGCCGCGGCGCGCGCCGGGTCCACGGCTTCGGTGCCGTCGGCATACGGAACGTCCATGCCGTCGCGGAAGATCACCAGCGTATCGGTGTCGCTCGCCTCCGCCGCGCCGTCGGCGCGGGCGCGGAAGGTCGCCTCGCCGGCGTCGCTGTCGCCGCGGATCGGCGCGCTCACGATCCACACCAGGTGCGTGCCGGGCGGCAGCGTCGCCGTGTCGGCGAAACCGCCCGCGCCTTGCGCGGTACAGGCCGTGCCGGGTTCGCCGCCGATGCAGGTCCACTGCGCATTGGCCGCGTCGAAGGCGGAATCGAGCGTGGCGCCGACGGCCACGTTCTCCGCCGCGCCGTTGCCGGTGTTGCTCAAGGTGACGACGTAGTCGCGCACCTGTCCGTAGCGCGCGAACGCGCCGCCGTCGGTGACGGTGAGCTGCAATTGCGCGCCGCCGGCCGCGCAGGTCACCTCGACGTCGGTGACGTCGGCGCTGCCGACCGTGCCCTCGGCGTGGCTGAGCGTGCAGTGCTGGCCGGCCGGCTGCGCCGTCAGCGCGACGAGGTAGCCGTCGCCCGGCGCGAAGCGCGGCGCGAACGCGTAGGCGCCGTCGGCGGCGAGCGTCAGCGCGTCGCCGCCGTTGATCGACAGCGTGACCGAAGCGCCCGCGGCGAGACCGCTGAGCGTGCCGCCGACGCTGTAGGTGACGGCGGCGCCGCAATGGACGACCACGTTGCCGACGTCGACGTCGCCGACCGTGCCGCTGCCGTTGACGACCACGCACTGCTGCGTGGGCTGGCTCGGCTGCGTGTCCACCGTGACCGCGTAGGAAGCGCCGTGCTCGATCGCGGTGGCGAACGTGAACCTGCCGTCGGCATCGACCGGCAGCGTCTCCGCAGCGCCGTTGAGCGCGAGCGCGAGGCCGCTGCCGGCGAGACCGGTGACGGTGCCGCCGATGCGATGCGTCGCCGGCGCGAACGTCACCGCCACCGTGCAATGGCCCGTGAGGGCGGCGGTGGCGAAGGTGAAACCGTTGCCCGCCAGCACGCCGCCGCAGCCGCTCGCCGACTGCACGACGCGGCCGGCGTCGGGATGCAGCGTCAAGGTGATCGTCGGCGCGTCCGGCTCCACGCGATACCACGCGGTACAGCCGCCCTGGCCCTGCCGGCAATCGGCGATCGCCGGGCCGAGCGGCGGCGGCGTGCCGAGCGCACCGACCTTGCCGTCGCCGCTGACCGTCACGGTGAGGCGCGCCTGGCGCACTTCCACCGCGCCCATGTCGCAGCCGATGCCCTGCGGACGCGCGACGCCGCGCTGATCCGCCGCGGGCGCGTCGTCGCAGTCGACCACGTCGATCGCCGCGCTGTTCGCGCCGGGCGGCAGCGTCGGCGTGACGCCGTCCTGCAGCGCGCCCAGACGCGGATCGCCGACACGCACGTCGATGCAGTCGGCGCCCGGCGGGCATCCGCCCTGCACGAGGGCGTGGTTGAACGTGGCGGTGGCGCTCGCCAGGAGCATCTCGTTCGGCGCGTCCCCCCACAGGATCGCGTTGACCAGCGTCACGTCGCTGGTGCCGGACGAGGTCTGGCTGGCGAGCGCGCCGCCGTTGAAAGCCTCGTTGCCGTGGAAGGTGACGTTGCGCAGCACCGGGCTGCTGACGCCGCCGTCGAAGGCGAGATTGCCGACGCCGCCACCGCCCTGCTCGGCGCGGTTGCCGTGGAAGGTGACGTTGTCGAGGGTCGGGCTGCTGCTGCCGCTGGTGATGGCCGCATTCATCAGGCCGCCGCCCATCACGGCGGCATTGCCGACGAACGCGACGCGGTCGAGGCTGGCGCCGCACACGCCCCGGTCCTGTCCGACGCAGAGCATGCCGCCGCCGGTCATGCCGGAATTGCCGCGCACGACCAGGTTGCGCAAGGTCGGCCGGCACTCCTGTCCGGCGCCGGCGCCGCCGCACAGCACGCCGCCGCCACCGCTGGCGTTCGGGCTGTCGGTGCCGTTGGCCAGTCCGCCGGTGACGGTGAAGCCGTCGAGCACGGTCTCGACCGCGGCGCCGCCGTCGAAACGGACGACGTGATAGCTGTTGTCGCCGACGATGCCGGCGGCGTCGACGGTGATGCCGAGCGCGTCGACGTCGTCGTTGGCGTCGACGTCGCCGGACAGCACGCTGCGATGGAGCGCCGGATCGCGCTGGTCGCGATCGATCTCGGTACCGGCGAAACCGCCGTAAACCGCGACGCCGGACCGGATGACGAAGCTCGCCTCGCGGTCGATGCCGATCACCGGTTTGTACGCGCCCGCGGCGACCCACACCTCGAGGCAGGTCGGATTGGCCAGCGCGACCGGCAGAACCGTCGCCTGCGTCCAGCTGCTGCCATTGCCGCCGGCCGTGCCGCTCGCCGTGACGCGGCACACGCCGCCGCCGTCCTGCGCCTGCGCGAGCCCGCTCGGCAGACCCGCGGCGCCGAGCCACAGCGCTGCCGCGGCGAGCCGCCGCGACGTTCGCCCGATCGACGCCGGACACAGGTTCTCTCCGTGACGCTCTCGTTTCCTCGCCGGATACGCCATCTGGCCGCTCATCGAATGTCTCCAGGGTTGTCGCGCGTGCCTTGCGGCAGGGCCAGGGCGCGCGCCGCGCCTTCCAGCAGCACGAGGGAAGTCCCGCCGTCACCGGCGACGAGGCCGACGACCAGCGGCGTGCCGGCGGTCACTGCGGCCCAGTCGCTGACCTGCTGTCGACCGACCGCATCGGTGCCGAGCAGGCGCACGAAGTCGGCGCCTTGCCAGATCAGGCTCTGCACTTCGACTCGGCCGAGCGGCGTTTCCAGCATGCGCACGCGACGGACGCCTTCGCCGCTCGCCGGCGGCCAGTCGATCGACACGCTGCTCTGCTCGTCGTCCAGGCGCAGCGACTCGGTGCCGTCGCCGTAGGGCACGTCGTTGCCGTCGCGGAAGATGACCAGCGTGTCGGTGTCGGCGGCGTCCGCGACGTCGCTGCCGCCGACCGTGAAGGTCGCTGCGGATTCGCCGCTGCCGCCGAGCACCGGCACGCTGACGATCCACGTCACGCTGCCGTTGGCCGCCATGTTCGCGCTGTCGGAGAAGCCGCCCGATCCGCTGCCGCTGCAACTCGCCGCGCCGCCGAGGCATTGCCAATGCACGTTCGGCACGTCGAAAGCCGCGCTGAAGACGGCGGCGATCGCCACGCCGTCGGCGGCGGCATTGCCGGTGTTGCCGAGCGTGACGAAGTAGTCGCGCACGTATCCGTAGCGCGCGAACGCATGGCCATCGTCCACGCTGAGATGCAGGTTCGCCTGCAACGGCGCGCAGCTCACGTCCACGTCGGTGACGTCGGCGCCGGCGATCGCGCCGGTCGCGTGGGCGAGCGTGCACAGCTGGCCCTGCGGCTGCGTCTTGACGGTGACGACGTAGCCGGCGCCGTCGACGAGGCGCGACGGGAACGCGTAGTCGCCGTCGGCGGACACGGCGAGGTCGCCGCCGCCGTTGAGCTGCAGCATCAGGCCGCCGCCGGCGAGGCCGACGACCGTGCCGCCGACGGCGTAGCTGACCGACGAGCCGCAGTTGACGACCACGTCGTCGACGTCGGCGCCGCCGATCGTGCCGCTGCCGTTGACGACGACGCAGACCTGCGCCGGATCGTGCGGCTGGGTCACGACCGTGACCGTGTATGTCGCGCCCGGCGCCAGTGCCGCGGCGAACGCGAAACTGCCGTCGGCGTCGAGCGCCAGCGTTTCGCCCGCCTCGTCGAGCGACAGCGCGAGACCGCTGCCGACGAGGCCGACGACGGTGCCGCCGACGTGATGGGTCGCGTCGTCGTCGTCCTCGTTGACGACCGCCACGTCCGGCGCGTCGATGCCGTCGTAGGCGGGATCGGCACTGCTCGCCGCACCCGTCACGATCGTGTACGCCTGATCGCCGTCGGCGACGCCGTCGTCCATGCCGGTGACGGTGACGGTCTGCGGCCGGTTCCAGTCGGCCTGCGTGAAGATCAGGCTGGCCGGCGCGACGGTGCCTTCGGCGGTGTCGCTGCTGCTGACCGGAACGGTGACGTCGGCACCCGGGTAGCGATCGAGCACCACGGTGAAGGTCGCCGTGCCGCCGGCCTCGGTGGTGACCAGTCCGCCGGTCGGCGTGACGGTGATGCCGGCCGCGACGGAATCGACCTGGTACTCGTAGGCCCCCATGTCGATCACCGGCGCCTCGCCGTTGCCGGTGTCGACCACGCCGGCGTCGTCGAGCGGACGCGGATTCAGGGCGAGGTCGGGCGCCATCTCGCTGGTGTCGCCGTCCTCGTCGGCGTCGAAGGCGTCGTTGAAGCCGTAGTTGTTGTCGCCGGCGTCGATCGCCGGGCTGCCGGCATCGAGGCGATAGTCGCCGGGCGTGCCGACGAAGCCGGGCGGCTGGTCGAGATTGCCGTTCACCGCCGGCGCGCCCGGCACGATGCTGTGGTTCGGCGAGACGTTGCCGAGGCTGCCGTACTGGTTGTCCCAGACGATGCTGTTGTGCAGCTGCACGCCGTGCAGCGGCCACGACATCAGCGCGCCCTGCACCGCGTTGTCCGCGATCGTGACGTTGCGCAGTTCCGCCACGGCGGTGTCGTCGTGGAAGGCCAGCAGCGAGCTGCCCGCGGCGGACAGCGGGTTGCCGGCGACGAGGCTGCCGACCATCGCGAAATAGCTCTTGTTCCAGATCACCGAACGGCTGTTGCCGTCGCCGTTCGCCTCGAAGCGCGATTGGGCGACGAGCGTCACGTCGCCGCCGGGAATCGCGTCGGCGTCTCCGCCGGCGATCGCGGCGCCGTCCACCGCGGCGTTGCGTTCGAAGCGCGAGGTGACGATGGTCATCGCCGCGTGGGTCGCGATCGCGCCGCCGCGCGTCGCGGCGCGGTTGTCCTCGAACACGCTGGCTTTCACCAGCAGCTGGCCGTCGGCACGGATCGCCCCGCCCTCGGCGTCGGACGTGCCGTTGCGCAGCTGCATCGCGTGCACGGTCAAGTCGCCGCCTGCGGCCACGTCGAGGAAACGGAACGCCGGCGCCGACGCCGCGCGCTCCAGCGCGCCGTTGCGCAGGGTGAGCGCGCTGGTGACGACCGGCAGCGCATCGACGCCATTCGAGTCGACGTACGGCGCGTCGGCGAACACCAGCGTGGCGCCGCCGAGGTCGATCGCATCGTCGCTGCCGTTGGCGTTGGCGCACTCGATCGCCTGGCGCAGTTCGGCCACGCGCGCGGCGTTGTCGGTGCCGGACAGCGTGTAGGGAAAGACGAACGCGGCGCAGCTGCCGTCGAGGTTGGTCAGCGAGAACTCCGCGCGCAGCGCCGCCCCGTCGCCGTTGGCCGCGACGGCGGTGACGGTGTACGGACCGCCGACGACGTCGTTGGCGACGGCCGTCGCCCGCGCGTTGCCGCCGGCGTCGATCGCGGACGGCGTCAGCACGGCGCCGGCGCCGCTGACCGGCCCGTCGAAGACCACGCGGCCGCCTTCGACCGGCTCGCCGTCGTCGGTGGCGACGACCCGCACCGCCAGCGGAGCGGCGAAGGCCGTGTTCACCGTGGCCGACTGCCCGCTGCCGCCGGTGCGCATCAAGGCGAAGCCGCGCGACTCGAACGCGCCGACGTCCGGCGTGCCGACGCGCGCGCGGCCGCGCTGGTCGACGGCGGGAACGTCGCTGCCATTGGCGGTGCCGGCGTTCAGCGCCGGACTGCCGGGCAGCAGCGCCACGGTGCGCGTGGCGCCGCCGTAGTCGCCGAGCGGACCGACCCGGGCGTCGGTCACGCCGACCCGGTTGCCGTTGCTGCCGTCGGCGAAGCCCGTGCCGGACTGGACGCCGATCACGTTGTTGAACGACGTCGCGAGGTCGACCGTCGCGCTGTCCGTGGTGCCGATGTCGTTGGCGCCGTTGCCGACCACCAGCGAGTTGGTGATCGACAACGACGCGTTCATGCGCAAGCGGATGCCGCGCGCCTCGTTGCCGACCACCGTCGCGTTGACCAGCCGCGCCTGCGCGCCGGCGGCGCCGCCGAACACGATGACGGTGTTGTTTCCTTCGGTACGGGTGACCGTGGTGTTGCGCACCAGCAGCGGCCCGTCCCAGATTTCGAACGCACCGCCGACGCTGGCGCGATTGGCCGCGAACAGGCTGTTCTCGATGGTCACCCTCGCGGAGGCGAAGATCGCCCCGCCGTCACCCGACGAACCGCCGCCGCCGGAAACATTGCCGGAAAAATCGACGCCGTCGATGGTCAGCGACGCGCCGGAGAAGTAGATCGCGCCGCCATAGAGCGAGCTGCCGCCGCCGCGCCCGTTGCGCACGGTCAGGTGCCGCAAGGTGAAGTTCAGGCCCGGCGCGCTCTCGGCGGTGAACGGCCGATGCGCCTGGGCGCCGTCGATGACCGTATTGGCCGCGCCGTTGCCGGTGACGGTGAGATCCCCGCCGCCGGCCGTCAGCGGCGGCAGCGGCGAGGCCAGCGTGATCACGCCGTCGGCCGACGACGCGAACGCGATTGTGCTCTCCTGCGCGCTCGCCGCCGCGTCCAGCATGGCCTGTCGCAGGCTGCCGGGGCCGCTGTCGGCGGTGGTGGTGACGGTGAAGGTATCCGCCAGCGCCGGTGCGCCGACGCCGCACAGCAACAGCAGCAGCCACCGACGCGAGTGCCTTCCCCGACGTGCGAGGTTCGTCATGAACGTTCTCCGTGATCGGTCCTGCGCGGCCCGCCCGCGTGCGCGTCGCAGGAGGAACGGGTGGCAGCGGACCCTGCCGCGATCGTGGTCGAACGCACCGGAACTGCCCATGTCCTGAGCGGACGCCGGCATGCACGCAACGGACATCGTGTCCGTCGCGAAACGGACATTCGCAGAAGATCAACGAGTTGCGGACGCCTCAGTGTTCGCCGAAGCGCGCGCGATAGCTGCGGTAGAGGTAGGCCGGGTTGTCCAGTCCGCAGCGCGCGCCGGCCTCGGCCAGCGTCTTGCAGGCGCCGCTGCGCAGCAGGTGGCGCACGCGCAGCAGGCGCTGTTCGCGCAGCCAGGTCTGCGGCGACTGGCCGCTCAGCTCGTGCACGCGGCGGCGCAGCTGGCGCTCGGACAGGTGCGCCCGCCCGGCCCAGTCGGCGATGGAGAAGTCGGCCTGCTCGAGCCGGTCGAGCGCGATGCCGAGCAGCGGATCGACGTCCGCGCCGTCGGCCGGCGGTGTGGCCAGGCGCGGAGCGGCCGCCGGCCAGGCGCGCTCGATCGCGTCGAGCAGCGTCTCGAAGCTGAAGGGCTTGGCGAGGTACGCGCAGGCGCCGGCGGCGAGGCCGGCCTCGCGATCGACGTCGGCCGCCTTGGCGGAAATCAGGATCACCGGCCGGCGCTCGGCCTCCGCCGAGTCGGCCAGGCGGCGGCACAGATCTACGCCGCTGATGCCCGGCAGCACGACGTCGCTGACCACCAGCCGGATGCCGGCGTCGTCGGCGAGCATCCGCCAGGCCTGTTCGGCGCTGGCGGCGCACACCACCGGCACGCGCTCGCCGAGGCGCTCGGCGAGATAGGCGGCGAGGTCGGGATGGTCCTCGACCAGCAGCACGCGGCCGCTGCCGTCGCGGTGCGTTTCGCTCCGCGGCGGCGATTCCTGGGCCGCGCCGTCGAGCGCGAGTTCGTCCAGCGCGACATGCGCGCTGCCGAGCGGCAGCTCGACGCGGAAGGTGGCGCCGGCGCCGCGCGCGCTGGCGGCGGCGATGCGGCCGCCGTGCAGCTCCACCAGCTCGCGCGCCAGCGCCAGCCCGATGCCGAGCCCTTCGCGGCCCTGGCGCGGCGGTCCCTCGACGCGGAAGAAGCGCTCGAACAATTGCGCGGCGAGCGTCGGATCGAAGCCGGGTCCCTGGTCCTGTACTTCGACCACCGCGTGCTCGTCGTTGCCGTGCAGGCGCACCGTCACGCGGCTGCCGGGCGGCGCGTGCTTGATCGCGTTGTCGATCAGGTTGCCGAACACCGTGGTCAGGTGCTGGCGGTCGCCGAACAGCACGCAGTGTTCCGGATCGGCCTCCAGCACCAGCTCGGCGCCGACGCGCTCGATCATCGGGCGATAGCCGGCGACGATGTCGCCGAGCAGCGCCGGCAGGTCGAGCCGGCGCAGGCGCAGGCGCATCTGGCCGGATTCGGCCTGCACCAGCCCGACCAATTGTTCGACCAGCCCGCGCAGGCGATCGAGCTGGCGTAAGGAAAGATCCAGCCGTCCGCGCTCGGCCGCGCCGAGTGCGCCGGCGTGCGCCTGCAACTCCTGCAGCGGCAGCGACACCAGCATCACCGGCGTGCGCAGTTCGTGGCTGACGTCGGCGAGCAGGCGCGAACGGAACTGGTCGAGGGTCTCCAGGCGCTGCGCCTGCGCCGCGAGGCGCAGGTTGCGGTCCTCGATCTGGCGATGCGTGCGCGCAAGTTCCGCGTGCGTTTCCGCCAGCTCCGACAAGGTCGCCTCGGCGAGGCTTTTCTCGTGGCTGAGTTCCTGCGTGCGCTGGCGCACCTGCCGATCCAGCTCGATCGCGCGCCGGCGCAGGCGATGCAGACGCAGGCGCACCAGCGCCAGCAGGCACAATCCGATTCCGGCCAGCGCCGCGAAGCGCACCGCGGTGGTCTCGTGCCAGCGCGGCGGCACCTCGAATTCCAATCCGGTCGGCGCGCGCGCCCAGATGCCGTCGCTGTTGCCGGCGAGCAGTTCGAACCGGTAGCGCCCCGGCGGCAGCGCCGCGAACGCGGCGGAGCGCTCCGACAGCGCGTCGGTCCAGCCGTGATCCTGCGGCAGCAGCCGATAGCGGAAGCGGTTCTCGCCGCTGCCGCCGAGATCGGCGGCGCCGTAGCGGATCAGCACGTTGCGCACGCCGACCGGCAGGCCGCCGTCGGCGCCGACCGGCACCTCGCGTCCTTCACTTTCCAGGCCGTTGATGACCGCGCGCGGCGGACGCTCGTGCAGCGGGATCTCCAGCGGATCGAAGCGCACCACGCCGCTCTGCGACGGGAACCACAACCGTCCCTGCCGATCCCACGCCGCGGCCGGCTGCACGCCGCCGTTGCCTTCCAGCTCGGTCAGGCCGTCGGACAGCCCCAGCACCAGCGGCGACAGGCCGTGCCCTTCGCCGGCGAGCAGCGCGGCGAGACCCGGACGGCTGATGCGGAAGATGCCCTGGTTGCTGTTGACCCACAGATGGCCGTGCGCGTCCTCGCGCACCGTGTGCGGGCTGTTCGACGGCAAGCCCTGCGCGCGTCCGAGCTGCATCGCCTTGCGGCCGAACGGATCGTCGGCGGCCACGCGCACCAGGCCGCGGCCGTCGGTGCTGATCCACAACGCGCCGTCGCCGGCCAGATGGAGATCGCGCACCGAGGTCCGCTCGAGCAGCGCGCCCGCGACGGCGTGCCCCTCCTCGCCGCGCTGCAGCCACACGCCTTCCGCGCCGCCGAACCAGGTCTTCCCGTCGGCCATCGCCAGCGCGTTCACCTTCGCCCGGCGCGGCTCGCGCGGCCATTGCCGCTGCCATCCCTCGCGCGTGCGCCGCCACGCGCCCGCGGTGGTGCCGAGCCATGCCTGCCCGGCGGCGTCGAACGCCACCGCCAGCACCTGCTCGCCGAGCAGTTCTTCCGGCAGCGGCACGGCCTCGAAACGCGCCGCGCCGGGCGCGCGTCGCCACAATCCCGGCGCGTAGGTGCCGACGTAGAGGCTGCCGTCCGGCGCGGTGGCGACCAGCCACGGATTCTCACCGGGCAGGCCGTGCTCGCGCCCGTAGCGCTGCACACGGCCGTCCGCGTCGATCGAGAACAGACCGTTGCCGAGGCTGCCCAGCCACATCGTGCCGTCGGTGCCCTGCGCGACGCCGTAGATGTTGCCGCCGGCCAGTCCCGCAGCCGCGTCGAGCAGTTCCACGCGCGCGCGATTGAGGCGGTACAGCCCGTCGCGCAACGTCATCGCCCAGACGATGCCTTCCTCGCCGAACAGCACGTCGCGGATCTCGCCGCTGCTGGCCAGCACCGGTGACGGCGCCGGCGACGCCGCGGGCGCGTCCGACGCAAGTCGCCACAACCGCCCGGCTTCGGCGACCCAGACCGCAGCGTCAGGCGCCTGCCAGCTGCGATATCCCTCCGCGGACGTCGTCGCCGCGTCGACGAAGACGCGCCGCGGCCGTCCGGCCTCGACCACGAAGACGCCGTCGGCGGCGCCGATCCAGAGCCGGCCGTCGGCGGCGCGCTGCAGTTGCGTGACCGCATGCGGATCTTCCTCGCCGGTCCAGAGCGTCTCCGTTCCGTCGCGCGACACGCGCAGCAGGCGGCCGGAGACTTCCGTCCAGAAACTGCCGTCGGCGAGCGTCGCCGCATACAGCGGCGGCAACGAGCCGGCGCGTGCCGCGACACGACGCGCGAGCCGCCATTCGCCCTGCCGGTGTCGCCAGATGTCGCCCGAGCGCGTCATCAGCCAAGCCGCGTCGTCCGGCCCGCGCAGCGCCAGCGCCGGATCCGCGGCCGCCGGAAAACGCACCCATGCCGGAAACGCGCCGCTGCCGTCCGGGCAATGCATCGCAGCGGCGGTGGTGACGCACAGACTGCCGGCATCCACGTAGCGCACGTCCTGCGAGCCGTCGGCGCCGAGATCGACGCGCTCGACGGAACCGGAGCGCACCTGCAGCCAGTCGCCGTGCTCGGTATAGGCGAACAGGCGACCGGCCGTGTCCTTGCGCAGCGAATGCACGCGGTTGCCCGACATCGCCGGGAAGCGCATCGACTCGTGCACCTCGAAGCGTTCGCCGTCGAAGCGCGCGAGGCCGTCGTGCGTCGCCAGCCACAGGAAACCATCGGTGTCGATCTGCGCCGAGTTCGCGCTGCCGACCGGCAGTCCGTCGACCGAACCGTAGTGATGCTGCACCCAGCGCCGACCCGATTCCGCCGCGGCGACGGCCGAGCCGCAGGTCAGCGCCGCGACGGCGAGCGCGGCGAGGCGCCAGGGAAACCGGAATGCCTGCATGCAGGAGCGGGACTGCGAAAAGAAACGAACATACCCGCTCCGACTCCGAACGCAACCGATGCCGAAGCGGGCGGCGCCGGCGACTCGTGCGCGGCCTGCGAATCGAAGTCCTGGTCAAGCCGTTACCGACGACGTTCAATACTCCGATGCGGAGCCCGCCGTGCTGACCCGTCCTGCCGACACGCCGCCCTGCGCCGCGTGGGCGATCGGCATCGCCGTGATCGTCGCGGTGCTGCCGCTGTGGCTGGTGCCGGGCGTGGCGGCGTACTTCGACTGGCCGCTGCACCTGTTCTGGATCCAGGAGTTCTCGCGCGCCGTCGGCCAGGGCACCGCGTATCCGCGCTGGATCGCCGCGGCGAACGGCGGCTACGGAGCGCCGACGTTCGTGTTCTACGGACCGCTGGCCTATTGGCTGGCCGCCGCCGCGACGGCGTGCGGCGCTTCGGCGCTGACGGCGTTGAAACTCGTCTACACCACCGCCGTCGCGGTCGGCGCTTTCGCGGCCTGGCGCTGGTATCGAGTCTTCGGCGGTACCGCGGCGGCCATGCCGGCGGCGGCCGCCATCCTGTCGCCACCACTGCTAATGCTGATCTATCGCTACAACCTGCCAGCCGCGGCGCTGGCCACAGCGCTGTCGCCACTGGTGCTGCTCGGCGCCTGGAGCGCGCGCCGCGGCGCCGGCGTGGCGGCGATCGGCGTGCCGTTCGCGTGCGTCCTGCTGGCGCACCTGCCGAGCGCGCTGATGCTCGGCGTCGCGCTGGCCTTGCTCGCGTTGCCGGACCTGGCCTCGGCGGAAGGACGGCGCCGAATCGTCACGATCGCCGCCGGCCTCGGCCTCGGCTTCGCGCTCGCCGCGTTCTACTGGCTGCCGGCGCTATGGGAGCTGCGCTACGTGCACGCCGAAGCGCTGCTCGGCGGCGCGCTCGATTGGCGCCGCAACCTGCTGTTCGATCCGTCGATCGACTCGCTGCACCGCGCGCGCGGCGACGGTCTCTATCTGGAAGCGACCGCGCTGACGCTGGCCGCCGCGCTCGCGGCAGCCTGGGTGTTCGTGGAGCGCTCGGCATCCGCCACGTCGTCCGATCGCGCCGCCATCCGGCGCCTCGGCGTGGCCGCGTTCGTCCTGCTCGCACTCGCCACGCCGCTCGGCACCGCGTTCTACCGCTACGTGCCCGGCGCCGCGCAGCTGCAATTCGGCTGGCGCTGGCTGCCGCTGTTCGCGCTGGTCGCCGGTGCCGCGATCGCGCTCGCGGTGCGCCACGCAGGCCCCGCTTCGCGCCTCGCTGCCGTCGCGCTCGCGTCGTTGCCGCCGGCCGCCTTCGCGCTGTCGCTGCCGCTCGTCTGCGGCGGCGGAATCGTGCTGCCGCCGGTCGCGCGCACGACGCCGGCGCAGATCGCCTGGGCGCTCGAAGCGCCACGCCTCGACCCGCCGGAACACGTCCCGCGCGCGGCACCACTCGGTTTGATGCGCAATTCCGGTCCGGCCTGGACCACGCTCCGCGGTGAGGCGACTGTCACGCTGCTGGAAGACCGCGACGAACGACGCGTATGGGACGTGCGAGCTGCCGACGAAGCGACCGTGCGGGTGAAGACGCTCTGCTTTCCGGGCTGGGCGATCGAAGTCGACGGGGCGGAGGTCGCCACGTCCTGCGATCGAATCGGTGCGTTGCTGTTCCAGTTGCCGGCTGGCGATCACCGGGGCGTGCAGGCATTTCGTTCCACGGTCGATCGGCTCGTTGCGACGTGGATTAGTCTATGCGCCTTGCTGGCACTCGTCGTGCTCGTCGTAATGGAAGCACGATGTCCTCGTCTTCGTCACCGAGAGTGACGGAAGCAGAGCAATTCGGTTGGAAGCCGACGAGGTTTTTCGGCGACTGTCTCGGCATCCGCCGATCACAACACGATGTCTTGCGGCCCTACCTCCACGACGCGTTCGTCTTCGAAACGCACGGCCAAGCCGAGAGCGGGATCCCAACTGCAATCTGCGAGCAAGCCCGCGACCCGTTTGCCAGAACCGAAGTCATCGGGAAAGAACAGCGTCTCCAGACGAACGACTCGATCGAGGTCCTCCGTACGCTCGACAGGCGGAGCCATTTCCTCGCGGACATCCGCGGACACTCTCGCCAGTACGTCGGGGCGGATCGATTGATAGTGCTCGAAGATCGCCGCTTCGGCGTCCGACAGCAATCGTTCCTTCGAAGACCAGAACGCCGAAAACGCCTCGCGCTGCCCCTCGTCCAGCTCTCGATCTTCCTCGCCAGAGAAGGCCAGCTGGATAGAACGCGTCTTCCCGAGGAATTCCACGCTCACCGTCCGACACCATCCGTACTCGTAATCGAGTTCACCCGCCACCGCGTCAATCAACTTTGGCATCGCTCTTTCCCTATGGCTGTTTCTGCCGCTTAAGTTCACCGATGCCGCCGAGATGTCCGTGCTTTCCATTGATATCGGTGGGAACGAGCTGCATGCGCGTCGTATCGTCTTCGTGCCAGGTGTACTTGTTCTCTTCTCTCCAACGCGTGACTTCCCTTTTCGGCACTCCCATCTGGTCGGCCAGCACCTGGTCCGCTTGTGAGAAATTCGCTCGACGATTGATCGTCATGTTCGGGATGTCGACTTCGGCTGCTGCGTACGGCGAGAAGTTCGGGCGCGCGTCCGCATAGCCGACTCCGCGGTCCCTCGTGATGCTCTTCACTCCGGGATCGCTTGAATAGAACGTCGATTCGCCGCGTTCTCCGGACCACCATCCGTTATTGGCGGGAGTCTGATTGAACCGCTCCTGATAGGTGCTGCCACTCGGTACGGGTTCCTTCGGCGTTCGATTCAAGGCATCGAACTCGGAGTCCGCAATCAACTCCAGTCGCCGCTCCAAATTGTAGCCCGGAGTGACCGGGCTGACCGGCCTGAGATCGGGGCCTCCGCCCGACGGGTTTTCCACAGCCCGCAGAGCTCCCTGCAAGGCATTCCTCGCTTGCTGCGCCTCGGGCAAACTGGCTCTCAACGCGCTCGGAGCCAGTCGAGTGCCCAAGCGTGTCACGCCCCTCGCCAGTCCGGGACCGCCGAACGCGAGGCTGACCATGTCCGTATTGGCTTCGGTCGCTTTCGCCCGCGCGGCGAACTCATTTCCGCTCTGGCGCAAACTCGACGCTTCGTCGAGAGTCGCCGCGTAGTTCTGTCCGATCGTGTCGATCGGATGCGCGATGAGATTGCCCATGCCGACGAAGAAAGCACCGAGGCGCACGCGCGAACCCGCATCCAGACTATCGGGCAGCAGTGCTTCCGGAATCGTGTAGAGCGCGTCTCCTGCGAGCTGAGTCAGGCTCCGCGTAGCATTGATGAAACTGTGGGCGATACCGGTCGCGACCGGATCGGCACGCGCCTGCATTTGCGCGTCGTAGTGAGCGAGCACCCCTTTCGCCGTCTCGCGCGCTTTCTCGTTCGGCGCAAACGCGACCGAGGTTTCCAGACCGCAGCGGAACGACTCGAGCGGGCAGCGGCCATACGGATCGGTGTAGACGGTCGGATTGGCATACGCATACAAATACCGATGCAGACTCGGCGGCTGCATCGGATCGCCCGCCTCCGGATCCTCCGCGACGAAGCGCGCGATCACCGGGTCGTAGTAGCGCGCCTTCGCGTAGTACAGGCCGCTTTCGGCGTCCTTCACGTAACCGGTGAAGCCGATCGGCTGGTTGTCGGTGTTGGCCAGATCCGCGATCGGCCGGGTGCGGTCCGGCTCGACCGTCGCGCCGCCGCTGCCCTGCTGGCGGCGCACCTCGCCCCAGGCGTCGTAGCTGGTTCTCGCGCTGATCGCTCCGTCCTGCGTCAGCAGCACGATCGGCGTCTTCAGTGCGTCGAGCAGGTAGTGCCGCTGCGTCGGCGTGGTGCCGAGTTCGGTGCGGCTGATCAGCTGGCCGGCGCCGTAGTGATAGCGCGCCAGTCCATTGCCGATCGCGTTCGTCTCGGCCAGCAGGCTGCCGTCGTCGTACTGGTAGCGCGTCTCGGCGCCGCCTTGCGCCTTGCGCAGGCGCTGCCCTTGACTGTCGTAGTCGAACGTCAACGGCGGCGCGCCGGGCTGCTCCAGCGTCATCAACCGGTTGCGCGGGTCGTAGCCGAACGTGCGCGTAGTGCCGCCGATCGTCTGCTCGGTGGCATTGCCGTTGGCGTCGTAGCCGAGTACGGCCTGCGTGCCGGTGGTCGCGTCGTCGCGATTCGTCAGCCGGTCGCGCGCGTCGTAGGCCAACGTGCTGTGGCTGATCGTCTGGCCGCCGCCGGCGGTGATCGTCTCCTCGATGCGGTTGCCGACCGCGTCGAGGCGGTACACCGCGTGCCGCGCAGCGCCGCCGGCGGGATCGGCTTCGGTGATCTCCGTGAGCCGGTCGGCGAGATCGTAGACGTAGGTGGTCGTCTCCTCGCCGTTCGCCGTCGCCGCACCGTTCGATTCCTTCTGCTCGACGCGGTTGCCGTTGAGGTCGTAGCGGTAGTGCAGGCGGGCGATCGCGACGCCGGCCTTGGCGTGCGCGATGCTCTCGATGCGGCCGGCGAGGTCGTAGCCGGTCTCGCTGGTGCTGCCGTCCGGACGCGTGACGAGCTGCAGTTTTCCGCTCGGGAAATAGTCGAGGTTCGTGGTGCCCTGGCCCGGCACCGCGACCGTGCGGTTGCGGTTGAGCGCGTCGTACGTCCACACCGTGGTGCGACCGTCGGCGTCGATCAGGCTGGTGCGGTTGCCGACTTCGTCGTAGCCGGTGTCGACGCTGCGACCGAGCACGTCGGCGACGCGCTCGAGGCGGTCGAAGCGGTCGTAGCGGCGGGTTTCGCTGCGCGGTGCCCCGCCCTGCACCTGTTCGGTCAGCGTGACCTGGTTGCCGTTGCCGTCGTAGCGGTAGTCCGTCGCCGACACCGCGCCGGGCTGCGCATTGGCGTAGGTGGCGCGCGCGAGTCGGCCGAGCGCGTCGTAGGTGGTCGCGATCGCGTCGCCGTTCGGCGTCGTCTCGACCGCGGGATTGCCGTCGGCGTCGTAGGTCCACGCGTGCACCGCGGCAACGCCGCCCACGCTCGGGTAGTTGCGGCTGCGCAGTCGGTGGCGCGCGTCGTAGCCGAACGTGGTGACGTGATGGTTGGCGTCTTCGATCGAGGTGCGGTTGCCGTCGGCGTCGTAGCCGTAGGTGGTGACGTTGCGCTCCGGGTCGGTCACGGTCCGCAGGCGGTCCGCCGCGTCGTAGGCGTAGTGCCAGGTGCTGTTCTCGCCGAGCGGGCGCTCCGTGGTCAGTCGATGGCCTTCGCCGTCGTAGGTGTGCGTCGTCGTCTCGCCGGCGGCGTTGGTCTGCGTCGCCAGGTAGCGCCGCGGCGTGTAGGTGTAGGTCGTGGTGCGGCCGTCGGCGTCGGTCTCGCTCTTCACGTCGCCGAGCGGGAAATACGTCCAGCTGCGCTTCGCGTCGAGCGGGCGCGTCTCGCTGAGGCGCCGGTTCGCGCGGTCGTAGGTGTCGGTGGTGAGACGGCGCTTGGCGTCCAGGCTGGTCAGCACGTTGCCTTCGGCGTCGCGGGTGAGCGTCTCCAGCATCAGCAGGTCGCGCATGCGGCCCGTCACGCGGTTCATGCGGTCGTAGCTGGTCAGCGTCGCGATGCCGCGCCGGTCGGTGTGCTCCACTTCGTTGCCGGCGGCGTCGTAGCGCCAGGACTGCGTGTGCACCTCGCCGCTGCCGTCGGCCGGATCGGTCTGCAGGACGCGGCGATTGAGTTCGTCGACCTCGAAGGTGGTCGTGTTGCCGCGCGCGTCGGTCTGCGACTTCACGTTGCCGACCAGGTCGTAGGCGGTGGTATGCGTCGCGCTCGCGCCGTCGACGTCCGGCAGGCGCGTGCTGGTGCGGCGGCCGAGGCTATCGTAGTCGTGGATCGTCTCGTGGTTGCCGGCATCCGTCTCGCCGACGACGTCGCCGTGCACGTCGTAGCGCATCTTGAGCTCGCGCGGCGTGCCATCTACGCGCGGCAGCTCCTGCCGGACGAGCCTGCGCAGGCCGTCGTAGTGGTCGGTCGTCACGCGGCCGTTCGCGTCGGTGCGCGTCTCGATCTCGCCGTCGGGCCGGTAGGTCAGGTGCTCGAAGCGCCCTTCCTCGTCGCTGCTGTCCGTGCGCCGGTCGAGCGGATCGTAGACGTGCGTGATCGTGCGCCCGTTCGCCCACACCTCGCGGGTGCGATTGCCGTTGAGGTCGTAGCCGTAGGCGGTGGCCTGCCCGGTTTCCGGACCGCTCTGCGTCAGCAGGCGGTTCAGCGCGTCGTAGGTGGAGATGACCGTGCCGCCGTTGCCGTCGCGGCCCAGCGTGACGTTGCCGTTGCGGTCGTACTCCGTCGTGCGTCGCGCACCTTCCGCGTCGACGGTGGCGCGCACGCGCCCGGCGTCGTCGTAGCTCCATTCCCGCACCTGGTCGCCGGAGCCGCCGACGTTGGCCAGGGTCTCCTTCGTCTTGCGGTCGGCGTCGTCGTACGCGATCGTGGTGGTGCGACCGAGCGGCTCGCGCTGCACGCGCAGGCGATCGCGCTGGTCGTATTCGCGCGTCGTTTCGCGATTGAGCGCGTCGCGCGTCAGCACCGCGTTGCCGTTGCCGTCGTAGCCAGTGTGCTCGACGGCCCAGGTGTCGCCGTCCGGGCCGGTCAGCCGCCGCCGCACGTCCGTGCGGCGGTAGGCCGGGTCGGCGTAGACGTATTCGGTCACGCGCGCCGAGCCCGCGGCGGTGTCGCCTTCGCCGACGGTTTCGCGCACGACGTGGCCGAGGCGGTCGTACTCGTAGCGCGTCGTGCGGCCTTCCGATTCGCGCTTGTAGGTGAGGCGGTTCGCCTCGTCGTACTCGTAGCGCGTCACGCCGCCGGCGAAGTCGCTTTCGTCGAGCTTGTTGCCGTTGCGGTCGTAGTGCAGCGAACGCGTGCCGGCCGGCGTGGTCACGCCGACCAGGCGGCCCATCGCGTCGTACGCGGATACCGTCTGCGTATCGCGCGGATTGGTCTCGGTGCTGCGGTCGGCGACGTCGTCGTAGGCGAAGACGCGCTTGCCGGTGCCCGCCGCGACGGCCGGATAGGTGATCTCCAGCGGGCGGTCGTCGGCGTCGTAGCGAGTCTTGGTCGTGTTGCCGTTCGGGTCGGTGTCGGCGATCTTGCGACCGCGCGCGTCGTAGGTCGTCGTGCGCGTGTTGCGCGCCGGATCCTCGACCGTGCTCGGCGTGCCGTAGTCGTCGTAGCCGTAGCGCCAGATCTTGCCGGTGCCGTCGGTGTGCGTGATGCGGTCGCCGTTGGCCTGGTAGTCGTCGCGTTCGGTGACGCCGCCGCGCTCGACGCTGCGGCGGTTGCCGTGCGCATCGTAGGTATAGGTCGCGACGATGCCGCGCGGATCGGTGTAGGTGCCGGGGCGGTTCCTGACGTACGGCGGATCGAACTCCTCTGCCGCGCGATAGGTCCAGCTGCGCGATTGCGTGCCGCTGGCGTGCTGGATCTCCTCGCTGAGCGTGTTGCCGTTGGCGTCGTAGACGTAGGTGGTCACCGTGTTCTCGGCATCGGTGACCCGGTGCGGCAGCAGGTGTGCGAAGTCCCATTCGGTCTGCGTGGTGCCGACCGCATCGGTGACGCGCTCGGCCGCGCCGTAGCGGTTCAGCGCGTAGGTGGTCGGATGGCCGCGCGCGTCGGTGACCGTGCTGCCGACGGGGCTGAGGCCGCGCACGCCGTCGTAGACGAACGCGGTCTCGCCGCCGTCCGGTTCGGTCAGCTTCTTCACGCGTTGCTCGGGCACGTACAGGATGCCGTCGGGCGTGTCCACGCCGGACCATTGCAGGTCGTAGACGTAGCTGCGCTTGGCGTTGTTCAGCGCGTTGGCCGCCTCTTCCAGCCGGTAGCCGAAATGGAAGTACAGCGGATCGCCCGTCGGGCTGCCGGAAATCAGGCCGCCGTAGTCGTGGTAGACGTAGCTCTGCGCGCGTCCGCTGCCGCTGCCGTCGCTGCGCTGCACGCGCTGCAGGTTGCCGTCGGCGTCGTAGGTGTAGTCGATGATCAGGCCGAGCGGACCTTTGGCCTGGGTCAGCAGCAGCGCGCTGTCGTGCACGGTGATGTCGCCGAAGGTCTGCGTGAACGACAGCGTCTGGTAGACGAGGTCGATCTGCCGGCCGGCGCCGTCGCGCACGTGCGCGACGCGCGGCACGCCGCCCTGCGTCTCGTAGAGGTAATCGACCTGGTTGCCGTTCGGATCGACGACGAGGTTCAGCCGCGGACCGGTCGGGTCGAACTGGCCGTAGTGGTAGCGCGTGCCGTCCTTGGCGTACAGGTCGTACTCGCCCTGCCGTTGCACCAGCGTCGCGTGGTAGCCGTGCAGCGGCTTGAACACCTGCGCGCCGGTGGCGTCGACGTAGTCGGGCACGAAGGTCATGCCCTGCCCCGCGCTGCCGCTGACGATGCGTTCGTTGCAGCCGGTCGCGCGCACCTGGCCGTCGAGTTCGGTCGTCCAGCCGTAGCCGAGCACGCCGCGCTGGCCGCCCTGGTGGCTGGCGTAGGTGCGCGTCAGCTTGATGCCGGGACCGCGGCCGCCGAGCGCGATGTCCTGCTCGCTGATCGTCGCGTTGCCGGAGAACACGTCGACGCCTTTCACGATCGGATGCGCGAGCGGCAGCGAGTCGTGCCGGTTCAGCACGTTGCTGGCGCGGCCGCGGCGCACCTCGGTGCTGCCGTCGGCGCCGACCGCGCTGAGTTCGTAGGCGTACTCGCCGAAGCGCAGTTCCTGCGGCGACAAGGCCAGCGTGTGCACGCCCTGCGTCATCGCCTCGTCGTCGAGCGGCGTCCAGGCCGAGATCGGCGAAGGATTGCCGCTGCTGTCCAGGCGCAGGAACTTCAGCGTCACGTGCGCGTCCTGCGCCAGCATGAACGCGAACGATTCGCCGATCGGGCAGACGTACTGCGTGGCCACGTCGAGATCGGTGGTCATCTTGATCCGCTGCGGATAGCGCCCGCCGATCAGCGCGGCGACCTGCAGCGGATCGAGCGGCGGCGCGGGCGGATTCGCGCCCGGATCGGAAGACACCGGCACCACGCCGTAGCCGGCGATCAGCCCCTGGCCGAAGTGCACTTCGGTGTCGCCGGACACCATGCGGTAGGGCGTGCCGTCGTTGAGCACCGTGCGCGCGACGTAGCGGCGGTCCGGTTCGATGCGCAGGCCGCGGTCCGCCTTGCAGAACATCGCCGCGTCGCCGAGCGGCACCGGACAGTCGACGACGACCTCCTCGTCGGCGAGCAGCTGCAGGTTCAGCGGCGCGGCACGGTAGTCGGACGGGCGGAAGTTCGCCGTGATCCGGATCGCCGCGTCGCTGGCGTTGAACGGCGTCAGCGGAACGATCGGCGGATCGACCTGCGGCGCCGCCGGATCGACGACCCAGCCGTGCAGGATGCCGTCGCCGCCGGGCTGGTCGGCGTTCGGCGACAGCAGCTGCAACGCGAACCGACGATTCTCCGGCGGGATGTACGCCCACACGTTGCCACGGATCTGCCCCGGCGTGGCGCCCGCACGCATCTCCCACAGGTACGAACCGCCGCCGATGTTGCGCAGGTTCTCGCCGCTGGCGTTGGTCAGCGCGAACGTGATCTGCGCGTCGTTGACGGGCGTCCATTCCACCGTCGGCGGGCTGCTGCGCCGGATGCGTCCGCGCACGATGTCGCCGCGCCGCGTGACCGGGAACACCTCCCCCGGCCGCGCCGCGTCGATCGGCGCCAGGAACTGGCCGAGCAGCGGCACCTGCCCGACCGGCGGCGTGGTGGCCCAGCCGAGGAAGGCCAGGGCGTTGTCGTGCTGGCAGGCGAGCTGCTGGTAGAAGCTGTCGTCGGTGTACAGCTTGACGCTGTTGGAGGCGCTGCCGGCGTTGAACGTCACCGTCACCGTCGCCAGCGCCGCGCTCGGCGGCACCACGTTGAACGGCGCGCCGGCCGGGCGCGAGATCACGTCGAGCGAACCGCCGGCGCAGGTGTTTCCGGTCAGCATGTAGGCGCCGGCGGGACACTGCCCCGGAGCGAACAGCGCGGCCGGGAACATCGGGCCGGGAGCTTCGTCGACGCACGCCGGCGGCGACTGCCCATAGGCGGTGGACACGCCGATCGACAGGTGGACGTTGGAGATCTCGTTGTCGTGCGCATCGGTGACCGTCGCGGCCATCGCCTGGTAGCTCACGCCCGGATTCATCCAGTCGCCGGAGACCAGCCCGAAGTCGATCTTGCCCGGCTCGCCCGGCCAGGTGCCCATCCGGAACTGCTCCCCGGCGTAGAGCACGCCGTGGTCGTTCGGCGCCGTCACGCTGACCTGGCCGAGGCCCACCCACTGCGGGTAGGTCATCGACGGCTCCAGCACGTAGTAGCCGAAGTCGCCGGCCTTCTCGCCGAGGTGCACGCGCGCCTCGGCCACGCCGCGGCGGTCGGTGAGCACGCTCAGCTGGGAGACGCGCTGGCCGTTCGGGTCGATCAGCTTGGGCGAGCCTTCCGTGACGGCGAACACGACCGTGCCGCCTTGCACCGGACGGCCATTGACGTCGCGCAGCGCGGCGCGCAGCGGCCGTTCGAGATCGGTGTCGGCGACGCCCTTCTGGTTCTGCGTGCTCGCATCGAGCGAGATCGCCACCGCGGCGTCGGGATCCTCGTTTGGCTGCTGTGCGTACGGATTGGCGAGCAGCTCGGCCAGGTCCTGGAAGTACCACAGCTCCGGCGGCATCGCGGTCGCGCCGCCGGCGAGCGCGCCGGCGATGAAGTAGCCGGCCTCGCCGCTCGCGGCGTTCTCGACGCGCCAGACCGCGCCGCGCCAGTGCTGCACGAGGACCGGATCGCGCGGGATGTCCACGCCGTAGCCGCGATCGAGCCAGCCGCGCACGGCGGCGACGACTTCGGCCGGCTGGTTCAGCGCAGCGGTGTCGGCGCCGGGCGCCAGATGCAGGATCGGCGTGCCGGCGGCGCGCGCCTGCGCCAGCCCGTTGTCGGCCGACACGCTGTCGACCGCCCACTGCTGCTCGAACACGGCGTGCTCGAGCACGCTGCCTTGCAGGGCCGACATTCGCGTCCAGTCCGCCTCGACACCGGCGTCCTCGCCCTGCGCCACCGGCTCGACCGGACGCAGGCCGGCGTCCAGCGCGACGCCCTGCCAGGCGAGCGCGTCGACGGTGCCGTCGATGCGGTCCACGCGATACTGGCTGGTCACCAGCAGCAGCGACGGAAACGGCCGCAGCGGCGTCACGCCGAGCAGGCGCGCCAGCGCCTCGTCCTCGGCGTTCCACGCGGCCAGGTAGCGCGCACCGAGATTGGCGAGCAGTTTCGCCGCCGGCGGTTCGCTGTCGCCCGGAAGCGACACGTCGTCGCCCTGTAGTGCCGGCGCCTCGCCCTGCACGTCGAACACCAGCGCGTCGTAGCCGCCGGCGATCAGTTGCTGGGCGTAGTCGACCTCGCCGCCGGGGCCGGCAAAGGTGACTTCCAGCCGCAGCGACGTGCCGGCGTCGACCGCCGCGGTGCCGTGCACCAGCGGCACGCCGTCGACACTGAGCACCACGCGCAGCTTGATCAGGTACGGCGGCGTCGAGCCGAGCCCGCCGTAGCCGTCGGCGATCGCGCCGTCGTCGATCGAGGCCGGCTCGTAGGACAGCGTGACGCGCCGGCCGCGCAAGGCCGACACCGGCACGTCGCGCTCGAGCGCCATCGCCGCGGTTTCCTCGCCGCCGGCGCGCACGCGTATCGAGACGCGTTGGCGCAGTTCGTCCGGCAACACCGCGAACTCGCCGGTGACGGCGCGGATCGGCACTGGCGGCCCGGCCGGCAGCACCTGCAACGCGGGCGCGGCGACGTCGTGCCGGCCGAGCTGCTCGTCGAGCGACTGTGGCGGCGGCAAGGTGTTGAGATATGCATTGACGCGCGCCTCGAGCTGCGCGAGCGGCGACACCGTCTGCGCTTCTTCCAGGTAGCCGTCGACCAGCGCGCCGACGTCGATCGAGGCCTGCGCGACGATTCCGCTCGCCGGTACCAGCACGTGCGGCTTGAGCGCCGGCAGCAGCGGAATCCAGGTCGCACCGGAGCGCTCCGCGCTGGTGCCGCGATAGGCCGAGAACGGTACGCGCGCGCTGACGAACACGTGCTCGATGCGATACGCGCCGACGCGGCCGCCCGCGATGACCGGCTCGTTCGCCACGCCGGCCACGGTCAACGCACGCCCCACTTCGTCGACGTGCACGCCGAGCGAAGCGGCGAGATCGGCCGCCGGCACCTCGACGACGCCGCGCACGTAGCGCGCCGGCGCGCCGGACGCGCGCAGCAGCGCGATCAGCAGGCTGGCCTGGTCGACGTCGTTGCCGGCCAGCGTGGCCAGCGTGCCGTCCGCGCCTTTCTGTGCGCCGGCATACCATTGCGTGCGCACCTGACTGCGCACGAAATCGAGAATGCGCGTGTAGTCGTAGCCGAGGCTCTGCGCCTTGCTCAGCACCGCCGTCGATTGCGGCGCCTCGTCGCTGCTGCCGAGGTCCTCCGCGACCGGTTCGACCTCGCGCGAGCGGTCGGCGTAGCTCGGCGCGATCGCCGGCGCGGTCGACGGCGCACGCGCCGGCAGATGCGGGCGATGCACCGGCAACGGATTCGCGCCGAACACGCGCACGGCACCGGCGCTTTGCTTCAGTCGTTCCGGCAGGTCACCGGGTCCGGCGGAGCCGGGCGGGCGGCCGCCGGCGAGCTGCGTCTGCAGCGTGGCGAGGTCGCGGTCGAGCGAGTCCATCATCGCCGTCAGCGCGGCGCGATGGCTTTCCCAGCGCTGCCGCGCCAGCGCCGGCAGCGATTTCGCGGCGATCTCCGCGCCGACCGCTTCGAGGCGCGCGTCGACCAGCAGGCGCTCCGCCTGCGCCGCGTCGATCGCCTGGCGCAACGCCGGCGTCGCGTTCGCCGCGGCGCCGCGGCGCGCGGCGTCCAATCCCTGCCCGACACGCGTCAGCGCGGTGACGTAACCGGCGAACGCGCCGTCGCCCGGCGCGACCTTGCGCGGCGAGGAGGGCGCGAGTTCGGACAATGCCTGCGCCACCGACGCGCGCGCGTCGACGCCGGCCAGCAGATCCGCCACCACCGGAGACACGCGCGGCATCGACGCCGGCTTCTGCGCGCTCAGCTTGGCCGCGGCCGGCCTGGACGCCTTCGGCTTCGCGGCGATGCCGCACGCACCGACCAGCGCCGCGGACAGCAACGCGACGCGCAGCACGCGCAAGGCGACCGAAGTCGAACGTCGAATCATCCCGCTCCCCCATTCACGCGTTCCTGCGCGAACGCACCGTGTCGGCGCTCGTCCGAGCGCTCGTGCAGCACGACGCGCACCCGGCCGTCCGAGCCGATGCTGCGCCACCAGGCGGCCAGTCGCGGCCGGTCGCCGACCACGCGCGCGAATCCGGCCAGCGAACGCATCACCGCGAAGGCATTGCGCGCCAGGTACGGCACGCGCGACAGCAGCGCCTCCGACGACGCGCCGACGCGCGAGCGCAGGTCGAAGCGGCGATCGAAGCCGTCGCAGAAGATCAGGTCGGCGGGCGCCTCGAAACCGTTCGCGAACAGCACGTCCGGATCGTAGGTGCAGCCGGCCCGCACGACCTCGATCGCCGCCGTGTCCAGCGTCGTCCAGATGCCGCCCTGGTCGGGCAGCCAGGCGAGCAGCAGCACGCGGTAGCGGCCGAGCGGCACGGCGGACGTGGCCAGCGAGGTCTGGTCGGTGATCTCCTCGTGCGCGGCCAGATCGACGTCGAACGACTGCTCGGCCAGCACGTCCTCGCTCGCGGCCGGCCGCAACTCGACACGAATCGGCTGCGCGGCCAGTGCCGTGTCGCCGACGTTGCCGAGCGTGTACGGCACCGCCAGCGGCCGGCCGCGCTCGACCGGCGAGGCGAGCGCACCGAGCGTGCCGACGATCGCGCCGGGCGCCGCCGGCTGGTAGGTCACCGACAGGCTCGCGGCCGGGCCGACGTTGCCGACGCGGTCGGTCGCCTGCGCCTGGATCGCGTTGACACCCGGCTGCAGCGGTACGTCGGGCACGGTGAAGATGCCGTCGTCGCCGGCGACGACGTCGACGCTGAAGCCGCCGACGGTCAGATGCACCGTCGCGCGCGCTTCGGTGCTGCCGCTGACTTCGACGCTCGGCTGCGTCAGCACGGCGCCGTCGGCCGGCGCGGTGAAGACCACGGTCGGCGCATCGAAGTCGAGCGTGAAGTGCACGCCGGCTTCGCTGGTGTTGTCGGCCGCGTCGACGGCAGTCACGCTCAATGTGTAGTCGCCGCTCGCCGTCACCGATGTGCCGGAGACGAACGGCTGGCCGTTCAGGCGGATGTCGCTGCTGCGTGGATGCGCGTCGACGATCTCGATCGTCGGCGTCACCGCGTGCGCGAGCAGGTCGCCGTCGGCGACGCCGCCGATGGTGATGCGCGGCGGCGTGGAGTCGACCACGAAGGCGATCGGATCGAGGTGACCCTGGTTGCCGGCGCCGTCGTCGGCGCGCGCCGACCAGGTATGGTCGCCGTCGGCGAGCGCCTGCGCAGCACTGGCGTAGTTCGGCGGTGCGCCCGCGGCGAGTTCCAGCCAGTCGCCGCCGTCGATGTTCGCCTCGACGCGGGTAACGCCGCTCAGCGCATCGCTCGCCGTCGCCTGCAGCGCGACCGGGCTGCGCACGATCGCGCCGGCCGTCGGCGCCACCGCGGCGATCTGCGGCGGCGCGCGGTCGACCAGCGCGACGGTCTTGGCGTCGAGCAGCGTGAAGCTGCCGCCGTCGCCGAGCTCGAGCTTGAGCGACAACGTGCCGAGCGCCCAGCCGGACGTGGCGAAGTCGAACGACGTCTCGTAGACCTCGTTCGCCGCGAAGACGTGGCTGAACTCCTGCTGCGCCAGCGGCTGCTGCGTCGCCGACAGCACGCTGACGCGCAACGCCTGCGCCGGCAGCGGTGCGGCGTTCGGATTGGTCACGCGCACGCCGAGCCGCAGCGTGTCGCCGGCGGCGACTTCCGCTCCCGGCGGTTGCAGCGTACCGGTCACCGCGGCGGTCTGCCCGGCCTGGTAGCGCACGTGGACCGAGACCGTCGGGCTCGCGTTGGTGGCGGCGTCGACGGCCTGTGCGCTGATCGCGTTGTCGCCCTCGACCAGCGGCACCGCGGCGAATCGCGCGATGCCGGCCGCGTCGGCGACCAGCTCGGCGTGGTAGCTGCCGCTGCCGAGCAGCACGCGCGCCGCCGCCTCGCTCTGCACGGTCACCTCGACGCTGCTCTCGACGACGACGGTGCCGTCGGCCGGCGCGCCGATCGCGATCGGCGGCGCGGTGCGGTCGATGGTGAAGCGGACCATGCGCGCGCTGCCGTTGCCGGCGGCGTCGACGGCGCGCGCGGTGAGCACGTAGACGCCGTCCTGCTCCAGCGTGCTGCCGGAGACGAATGGCTGGCTGCCCAGCACCGTCTCGCTGGAGGCGAGATGGTCGTCGCTGATCGTCACCAGCGGCGTGACCGGATGGTTGGCCAGTTCGCCGTCGGCGACGCCGGCGATGTCGATGCGCGGCGGCGTGGCGTCGACGACGAACGGCAGCTCGCCGGTCTGCGCCGGATTGCCCCAGCTGTCGCGGGCGCGCACGGCGAGGCGGTGCGCGCCGTCGCCGAGGCCGACCAGGCCGCGGCCCCAGGTGCCGTCGGCACGCAGCGCGAGCGGCTGGAAGTTGCCGCCGTCGACGCTCACTTCCGCACCCGCGACGGCCGAGTGGCTGTCCAGGATCACCGCGGCGAGCGGCACCACGGCCGGCTGCACGACGCTCGCATCGGGTTGCAGCACGCGGATGTCGGGCGGCAGGCCGTCGACCACCGCGAAGCCGGCCTGCGCCAGCGGTCGCCAGGTGCCGGCCGCATCGCCGGCGACGTGCGCATCGAGCACGGCGGCGTAGCTGCCGAGGGCGAGCGGCGACGCGGCGAGATCGAGCACGCCGTCCGCGCCCTGTCCCGCCGCCAGATCGACCGTATCGGTGCGCTGCGCCAGCGCGGGCTGCGCGGGCGCGCTGCTCACGCGCAGGCGCAGCTGGGCGCCGGCGAGCGCGAGCGTGCCGACGTTGCCGGCGTGATAGCGGATCTGCATCGGACGTCCGGCGACGAACGGCGTACCCGGATCGAACGCGAGCGTGCCGGCAAGCGCGGCCGTCTCGCCCGGCGCCTGCACGAGGAGGTCGGCGCCGGCGAGCTGGTCGAGCGCGCCGCCGACCAGGTGCACCTCGGCGCGATACGGCCCCGGCGCGGCGGCGCCGGGCCAGGTCACGGTCCGATGCAGCGCGTAGCCGGGCAGCAGCGTGCCGAGTGCCTGCTCGGCGTTCCACACCACGCCGCCGCTGCCGTTGCGGATCGTCCAGCGCAGCTGCGCGCCCTGCATCGGCGCGTTGCCCGCGAGGAAGACGAGGTCGGTGGCGAGCGCGATCGCCTGGTTCGGCGAGGCGCTGGAGCGGTCGGGCTGCAGGCGCAGGTCGAACGTGCGCGACGCCTCGATCGCGAACGGCGCGGCGGCGCTGGCGACCAGCGCGCCGGTGCGATCGCGCAGTTCGGCGCGCAGGCGGTAGTCGCCGGCGAACGCATCGGGAATCCAGCGCACCGAGGTGTGCCACGCGGCGCCGAAGCCGAGTGCGTCGAGCGGGGTCGAACCCAGGTTCTTCACCAGGACGCCGCCGGCGTCGATCACCGCGACGTCGACGCGGCCGGAGAACGGCGCACCCGGATTGACGACGTCGACGTCCCCGCGCATTTCCTCGCCCGGCGCGTACACGCCGCGCGAGACGCCGGCGGTGATCGCCGGCAGGTCGCCGGCGATCAGCTGCAAGGTCGCGCTGGCGACGTTGTTGCTGCGGTCGGCGTCGTCGATCGCGTTCTGCGGATCGACCGCCACGCGCAGGCGGTAGGCGCCGGCCTGTGCCAGCGTGCCGAAATCGAGGCTGAGGCTCTGCGCCTCGCCGGGCGCCAGCGCGTGCAGCGGCGTCACCGGCTGCGGGTGCGTCAGGCCGCCGTCGGGCGCGGTGAGATCGAACTGCACCAGCGTGGCCGCAGCCGCCGCACCGCCGCGGTTGCGCAGCGTGACCACCGCGCCGAAGCGTCCGCCCGGTGCGCCGGTGGCGGGAGCGAACAGGATGTCCGTCGCGCTGACCGCGAGGTCGGCCACCGATGTCGCCGGTCGGTCGAGCTCGATCGGCAGCGAGGACAGGCTGACGTTGCCGGAGGCGTCGGCCGCCGTCGCGTCGATCAGGTTGGCGCCGGGCAAGAGCGGCAGCGCATCGCTGCAGAACCAGCCGGCGGGCTGCTGGGTGTAGCCGCTGTGCGAATCGAGCAGCAGCAGGCGGCCGGCCGGCGTCCAGGTCAGGTCCGCGCCACCGTCCTGCGCCACCGGATCGGTGCGTTCGAGGTCGTAGCCGCCGTCGGCGCGCCGCGCGTGGATTTCGACGGCGGCCCCGGTGGCGTCGGACCACGTCAGCAACGCGAAACCTTGTCCGTCCGGACGCCAGGCGATCGCCTCGATCGGCGCATCGGCTTCCAGCGCGTCGCTGGACGTGCCGCGGCGCACGTCGTAGAGGCGCACGTGCAGGCCGCCATCCGATTCGCTCGAGAAGGCCACGGAGGTTCCGTCCGGCGACCACACCGGACGCGCGAGCGCGTCGTCGGCCACCACGGCGACCTGCCGCGTGGCGAGATCGATCACGCTGACCTGCGAGGAGTCGATGCGCACCAGCGCCTTGCCGCCGGCGGGCGAGAAGCGCAGCGCGCGCATGTCGATCCCGTAGGCGTCCCACGTGCCGAGGCGCCGCGTCGTCGCCGCGGCGCGGTCGTACAGCCACAGGCCCGATACGAGGCCGTTGCCGTCGCCGGCGTCGTAGTCGCCGGCGACGAGCAAGGCGGATTCGTCCGCGTTCACCGCCAGCGCCGCGATCGACGCGAACGGGTGCTCGACCGTGACGACCTGGCCGGTCGTCAGGTCGCGGCGGATTACGGCGCGGCCGTTGCTTCCCGCGGTGTAGAGCGCGCTGCCGTTCACGTTCCAGGCGGCGACGTCGTCGTTGCGGTCGAGCGCCAGCAGCTCGCTGCCGTTCGCGCTGTCGAGCAGCGAGGCGCCCTGGTAGTCGGCGGCGAACAGGCTCGAACCGTCCGGCGACGGCAGCGGCACGCGGTCGTAGTAGGAGCGCTCGAAGACGTAGGTCGCGAGCTGCGTGTCGAGCGCCGCGGTCGCGCCGCCGACTTCCAGTCCGCCGAGCGCGAGGGTGACGGCGGCGCCGGGCTCGGCGTAGCCGCACACCGACGTCGAGGACAGGCGCATCGTCAGCGGCACGTCCGGCACGGTCGGGAAGGTGAGCTGCGGCGGCTCCGGCGCCGTGCGATCGCGCGGCACGCCGTCGGCGGGCGCGCTCTGGCCGCTGGCGTTGCCGAGCGCGTCGATCGACTCGACGGTGTAGTAGTAGCGCGTGCCGTTGAGCAGCGGCTCGTCGCGATAGGCGAGTTCCTCCACCTCGTCGACGACCTCGTACGGCCCGCCTTGGGCCGTCGCGCGCCGCAGCACGAAGTGGTCCGGCGCGGTGCCGCTGCCGGCCTCCCAGGTGAGCTCGAGCGCGCCGCCCTCGGCCGGCGCGGTGACGGCGAGGATGCGCGGCGCCTCCGGCAGGGTCTGCGTCACGTTCAGCGTCACCTCGTTCGACGCCTCGCTTTCGTTGTCGAAGCGGTCGTAGACGCGCACCGTGTAGACGTAGCTGCCGTTGGCGAGGCCGGCGTCGAGGTATTCGAGCGGATCGGCGGCGAGGATCTCGGCGAGCCATTCGCCGTCGCGGAACACCACGTAGCGCGCGGCGTCCGGCGAGGCGCTCGCGGTCCACGACAGGTGCGCGTCGGCGCCGTCCATCGTGCCGCTCAGCACCACCGGCGCGGGCGCCTCGGCGTCGCCGACGTCGACGCCGGCCGGATCGCTCTGCGCGCTCTCGAAGCCGAGCGCGTTCACCGCGCTGACGCGATAGGAATGGCGGCCGTCGATGACGTCCTCGGCGAGCGTCGTGCCCGGCTGCAGCGCGCGCTCGAGCACGCGCAGCTCGGCCAGCCCGGCGTCGTTGTAGGTTTCCGTTCCCTGGAGATTGCGCAGGACCAGCTTGAGCTGGTCGGTGCGGTAGGCGCGGGCGACGAGCAGCTCCTCGTCGAGCGGCGTATCGCCGTCGCGGCTGGCGATGCGCACCCAGGCGTGGCCCGACCAGGCGTACAGGTCGACGTGGCTGGCCGGCCGCGTCCAGGCGAGCTGGACGCCGGCGACGTAACGCACCTCGTCGAACGCGATCACCGCCGCCGGGTCCCGCTCCGGCTCCTGCGGCGACCACCACGAGTTGTTCCAGACCGTCGCCGGATCGCCGTCGACGAGGTTCCCGACGTCGCAGCAGCCGTCGGACGTGGCCGTTAGCGGGAAGCCGCCGGTCGCGTCGGGCGCCACGGCACGGCCGTCGCGGAACACGCGGTAGCCGATGACGTCCGGTTCGGGATTGGCGTTCCAGCTCGCCGTGACGCGGTGGTCGTCGACGCCGACCTGCAGGCCGGTCGGCGTGCTCGGCGCCGCGCCGCGGTCCATCCACACCTCGCCGGGCACACTGACGTTGCCGTCGTCGTCGGTGACGGTGGCGACCACGCGCGTGGTGCCCATGGCGAGCGCGAGCGTCGGCACGCTCAGCGTGCCGTCGGCGCCGGTCCGGCCGCGGTCGCTGTCGCTGCTGCCGCCCGGCGCTTCGACGTGCAGGCGCAGCGTGCCGGCGCGTCCCGAGCGGCCGGCCAGGTCGAACGCGGCGTCGGTCACCGGCGAATACGGCTGCTCCAGCGTGACCGTGAACACGTGCGCGAGCGCCTCGTTGCTCGGCAGCGACTCGTTGTTCGAAGCGTCCGTCGCGGTGACGTAGTAGACCGGATCGCTGCCGTCCGGATTGGCATCGACGTAGTCGGTGCCGGCCACGAGCGCGCTGTTGATGCGATAGAAGTAGCCGTTGTAGGTCTTGCGCCAGAGGTTGTAGCCCGCCGTGTCGGCGGCCGCGCTCGCGCTCCAGTGCAGGTGCACCTCGCGGCCCTGCGCGCGGGCCTGCAGGCTGCGCGGCGCGTCGGGCGCGGTCAGGTCGGCGTACTTCACGCGCACCACCGGCGGCGCGGGGTCGACGTGGCCGCTGGCGTCGGTCGCCACCGCGCGGATCTCGTAGTCGCCGAGCGGCAACGCGCCCGGCGTGAACGTCACCCGATACGGCGGCAGCGCGAACGGCTCGCCGAGCGCGGTCCAGGCGCTGTCGCCGACGCGGCGGTAGGCGAAGCGCACGTCGGTGATGTCGCGGTCCGCGCTGATCGCCAGCGCGACGATCGAGGTCTCGAACTGCGCGCCGTCCTGCGGCTGCGTGAAGGCGAGATGCGGCGGACCGTTGTCGATCAGCGGCAAGGAAGCCGGATCGGACGGGCCGCTGACGTTGCCGGCCTGGTCGATCGCCCTGACCACGTAGCTGTGCTGGCCGTCGGCGATGCGCTGGTCGAGATAGTGGGTGTCGACCAGCGCGAACGGGCGCAGGTCGCCGCTGCCGGCGTCGTCGGCGGCGTTCACCAGGCGGCCGTCGCGATACAGCAGGTAACCGAGCAGGTCCGCTTCGGCGTTCGGGTTCCAGTGCGCGTCGACGTCGACGCCGGCCAGCGCGACGACGAGCCCGGTCGGCGGCGCCGGCGGTCCGTTGTCGACCGTCACCTCGATGTCGGCGACGGCGACGTTGCCGCGCAGGTCCTCGCCTTCCAGGCGCACGCGCACGCGCGTCTCGTCGGCGAGCGAGCGGGTGTCCCAGGTGCCGAGCGTCTGCACCTGCTGCGCGAGCGGCGAACGGCGGATCTCCTGCGCCGGCCCCGGCGGCGCCAGCGGCACCACGCTGAGGCGATATTCCTTGAAGTCGTCGCGGCTGTAGGCGGTGCCGACGACGTCGACGCGGCCGCCGAGGCGCGCGCCGGCGAGCGGCGCGAGCAGCGAGACGGTCGGCGGCGTGTGGTCGATCAGCACCTCGACGCTGTTGCTCGGCGCGCTCTCGTTGCCGGCACGGTCGATCGCGCGCACGAAGTAGACGTGGCGACCTTCCGGCACGTCCTGGTCGCGATAGCTCGCCGGCACGTTCGGCTCGGCGTTGAGGCGCGAACCGTCCCGATACACGACGTAGCCGGCGAGATCCGGCGCGCTCACCGCGGTCCATTGCAGCAGGCTGTGGCGGTTGTTCTCGAGCTGCACGACGAGCGCGAGCGGCGCCGGCGGCGGCGCGGTGTCCAGATGGATGCGCGCCTGCGCGGTCGCGCTCAGCGCGACGGCGTCGGTCGCCGTCAGGCGCAGCACGTAGTCGCCGTCCGGCTGCACCAGATCGAGGTGCGCGAGCGCGGCGTCGACCACCGCCTTGTCGCCGCGCACCAGTTCCGACCACTGGTTGGCCTGCGCCTGCGCCGGCGTGGCGATGGCGAGGCCGTAGGCGGCGAAATGTGCATCGCTGGCGGTGCCGAGGACGTCGACGCCGCGCTGCACGAATCCGTCGTCGGCCGGCGCGGTGATCCGCGCGACAGGCGGCGTGGTGTCGATCTCGAGCGCGACGACCGCCTCGCCCGCGTTGCCGGCGCGATCGACACCGCGCAGGCGCAGGCGGTAGCGACCGTCGGGCAGATTCGGCGTCCAGGCGGCGAGGTCGCCGTCGGCCACCGGTTCGGTGCCGCTGGCGACGTCCGTCCACGTCTCCGAATCGGCCGGTGCCACCGCCAGCGTGTAACGCGCCAGGTGCGCGTCGGTGACGTGACCGCGCACCGTCGTCGCGCGGCCGCCGCGCAGCACCGCACCGTCGATCGGCGCGCTCAGCGCCACCTCCGGCGGCGTGCGGTCGAGCGTGAAGGACTGGTCCTTCTGCGCCAGATTGCCGGCGCGATCGGTGGCCTCGACGCGCACGGTGTAGTCGCCTTCCGCAGCGTCGGCGAGATCGGTCAGGTAGATCGTGCCGCCTTGCGCGCCTTCCACGGCGGCGATGCTCTGCCCGCCCGCACCGAGCAGCGCGACGCGGTAGTGCTGCAGGTTGCGGTCGCTCACGTTCGCGACCACCGCCGCGGACGCGCCGACCACGGCCTCCGTCGGACTGTCGACGACGATCGCCGGCGCGAGGGTGTCGATCTCGACCGGCAGGTCGGCGGTCTCGGCATAGGCGAGATCGTCGGCGTTGCGCGCCGTCAGGCGCACCGTGTAGACGCCGTCGGCGAGCGGCGTGCCGCCGTTGCCGCGGCCGTCCCAGGCGGTGCCGGCGCTGCCGGACGCGAGCGGTTCGTCGTGACGCAGCGCGCGCACGGCGACGCCGCCTGCGTTGAGCACGTCGAGATCGACGCGCGAGGCGTGCAGCAGGGTCGTGGCAATGCGCGTCGCGTCGAGACGACCGTCGCCATTCGGCGAGAACAGATCCGGCTGCACGGCGGCCGAGAAGATCAGCACGGTCGGATCGCCGAGCACGAACGGCCGGTCGAATCGGGCCTCGTTGCCGAGCGCATCGACCGCGACGAGATGCAACGTCGCGGGACCGGAGGCGCCGCTGCGCGAGAAGTTGCCGAGCGCACCGCCGTCCGCCACTGGATACGCACCGTCGGAGATGTCCTGGCGCAGCGGCGGCTGCCCGGCGTCGATACTCAGCTTCCACTGTTCGAGGTGCGGATCGAGTACGCGACCGCTGACGCCGACCGCCGGAGCCTGCACCAGCTCCGCCGCGGCGGGGCGGGCGATGTCGAGGTCCGGCGGCGTGGCGTCGACCTCGACGAAATAGGTCAGCCGCTTGGGCGTGCCGCAGTGATCCTGCGCCTCGACGACGAGGGCGTAGACGCCGTCGGCGAGCATGTTGCCGCCGCCGTCACGGCCGTCCCAGACGACGTCGAAGTCGCCATGGACCTCTTCCTGATCCTGGAACGTGCGCAACGCGTCGTCGGTGGCGATCCAGACGCCCTGCCGCTGCTGCGCATGCGCGAGATGCGAACTGACGGTCAGTGTTTCCTGCGCCTTGAGGTAGAGATGCGCCTCGCGGAACTCCGACTTGCCCGTGCTGCTGAACGCGAGCCAGCCCGGCGGTTGCGCCGGCAGGCGCGGCGTGGGCGTGCGGCGCTCGACCAGTTCGACGGCGGCATCCACCTGCACCGTGTTGGCCGAGCAGACGGTGGCACCGGACCAGTTCACGGCCTTCAGGCGCAACGTGACCTGCTCGTCCGGATCGGTCGGCAGCCGGCTGATGAACATCAGCGGGCCGAACCAGTTCTTCTTCCCCGGCGTGTACGGCTTGTCGAGCGAGCTGCATTTGTCGTTCAGGATCGACTCGTTCTTCTCGAGGATGTCGACATCCCAGTAGCAGTCGCTCCGACCAGCGGCGCTGGCCAGCTCGATTTCGAACTTGTAGCCGACTCCGTTCTTGCCCGAAGCGCGTCCCTCCGTGACGATGCCGAGACGACCCTGGCCGTCGCGAACCGGACACACGCGCGTGCCCGGCGCGGGCACGTCGAGCTGGGCCACCGGTGCGGTGTGCAGCACCTGCACGTCGGTCTCCGTCATCGCGACGTAGCCGTCGCCGTAGTCGCCTTCCGCACGGACGGTCACGGTGCCTTCCGGCACGCCGCTGGTGTCGAACACCGTCGATTGGGCGCCGGCGGAGGTGAATTCGGCCAGGTTGCGCCAGTCGCCGCCGACCGGATCCTGATAGGACAGGCGCGCACGCCGGAACTGTTCGCCACCGGTGATGCCGAGATCGAGCTGGATGCGGTTGGTGGGCGTGGCATCGCAGGTCTCGTGACCGAGCACGTAGGCCTTGATTTCGGCCCTGGGGTTGTTTTCGCCCTCTCCGCCCGGACCGGAACTCCCCCCGCAGGACACCGCGACCGAGCCGGGCGGCGAGCGATAGAGCCGGCCGTCGCTGCCTATCGCATCGACGTAGGCGTCGGCGCTTTCCGGAGAGGTGCTGTAGTTGGGAATGAAGAATCGGATCTCGCCGTCTTTCGGCTGCGCATTGCCGAACACGCGCGTATTGCCTTGGAACGTGACGTTCAGGTGCGCATCGGTCATCACTCCCGGCACGTACTCGTAGGCGACGGCGTAGCAGCCGAAGGAACTCCTCGGATAGTCGAGATTCGTCGGCGCGTCGATTCCGACCACCCGGATCGGAATCGCGAACGAGGTGATCGAATAGCCGTCCGCACGCACGCCGCGCACGCGGACCCACAGCAGTGTCTGTCCCGGCACTCCGGCCAAGCCGAGCGGCAGGTTGAACACGCGGCCGTCGGCGCCAGCGATGCACGCGGTACTCACGCAGTGATATTCCGCAGGCCGCTGCAGACGCGTCACCCAACCGCTGGTCGGCGCCGAAAGGTCGCCCGCTCCACGCGGCGCGGTCTCGACGACGAGATGATCGAGCCCACCGACCGCATCGGCCACCAGGATGCGATCGGTTCCCTCCTGACCGACGATCACCTCGCTCGTGCCGTCGCCGGGGTTTCCGTCGCGAGGGCCGCCGAGATAGGGGTCCAGGAGCGGCGCATCGGCTTCCGTGATGAAACCGAACGGAATCAGCTGGTCGGTCGCCTGGCCGGCGAATTCCGCGTGTGCATTGCCGGCGCGGTCGATGGCGACGGCGCGGAATTGGCGCCCGGTGTAGGTGGCCAGCCCGAACGGCAACTCCGAGGGCTTCTTCCGATCCAGGTCTTCGGGCAGTTCCAGGTATTCCGGCGGCACCTCGCCCGGCGTTCCGCTCCGCCAGTCCGCTCCGCCCGCGCTCGCGCTGTCGACTTGGATCGAGCTCAGATTGCGATCCGCTGCGCGGTAGCGGATCCCGGTCTTGATCTGCGGCAGTAGGGCACCCGGCGGCTGTTCGACGACCACCGGAATGAACTCGGTCGACAGCTCCGGCAACTTCGTGTCCACCGTCAGCCACAGACCGAACCCCTCGACCTCGAAGTGGTAGCGCCCGTCCGGCACCACCTCGCCCTGGTCGTCGCGGCCGTCCCAGCGGAATTCGTGCGCGCCGAGCTCGGTGGCGCCGTAGGTCTGGCTGACGTGGCGGACGACGGCGCCGTTCTCGTCGCGGATCTCGAACGCCAGCGACACCGGCTCGCGCACGACGAACGTTCCCACCGCCTGGTCCTGTACGCCGTCGCCGTTCGGCGAGAAGTAGCGCGGCTCCACCTGCAGCGACTCGATCGGCGAGCTGTCCTCCGACGACGCCGTCGCGCTCGCGGTAGTGACGTTGCCGGCCAGATCCGTCAGCGTCAGGCGCACGAGGTAGTTGCCGGGCTGCGGCGGCACCCAGGTCAGGAATTCCTCGAGGAACACCTGGTCGTGCGACGGCGGCGTGACCACGTGCCAGGTGCCGGGCGCGTCGGCGTCGGTCCAGTCGATGCGGTAGGTCGAGAAATTGCGATCGGTGGCGTTGCCGAACAGCTGGATGCCGCGGCCGAGCGGCGTGAGGCGCAGCACCGCCGGTTCGTTGAGCAGCGAGGAGAACACGCGGTCGAACGACGTGTCGTGGCTGTCGGGATTGCCGATCGCCAGGTGCGTCTCGTCCGGCCAGACGTCGACCACACTGGTCGCGAAGGCCCACGGCCCCGGCTTCAGCCCGCTCGCCAGCGTCTCGATGCGCTGGTCGGCGCGGATGCGCGCGCCGTCGGCGAGCATCCATCTCGGCCAGGCGGCCGGCAGGGTCTGCGCGCACTCGACCAGCGGATAGACGCGCTGATCGGACGGATACACCAATGGCGTCAGCGTGGCCGCGGCGAGGCGCTCGCGCAGCGGCGCGCCGAGCGTCGTGGACTGGTAGTCGACGATGCCGGGCTGCGCGTAGATGCGCACGCCGCTGTAGGTCGACACGTAGGCGATGGACTCCTGCGTGCCGAAATAGACCCGGTCGCCCGCCGGATCGTAGAAATTGCGCTGCGTGCTCGCACGCGCCCAGTTCGAGGGATCGCCGCAGGTGCTGTAGCCGCTGCCGGCCGCCTCGCGGAAGGTCTGCGCGATGTGGACGAGCGAGGACGGCTCTTCCGCGCCGGCTTGCGCATCGCCACCAGCCGGAGCGAACGATTCGCCGCCGTTGCCGTTGAAGTCGATGACGTAGTCGCCGCGCCGCTCGATCGGCAGGATCGCGCTTTCGCCGAGCGCGCGGCCGTCGAGGTCGTAGCGCAAGATGCGGCCGCTGGAGGAATCGCCGATCAGCAGCTGGCCCTCGATCTCCAGCCACGCCATTTGCAGGCGGTCGATGGTCTGGCTCTGGGACTCGTAGTCGATCGTGTAGGCGTCGATGCCGTAGACCTCGCGCCGGCTGCCGTCGGTGACGCGGATCAGCGAGACCCGTTCGCGGCCGTCGACGGTGCGGTGTTCGGCGAGATGACGGCCGTCGGGCGAGACGGCATAGCCGGTGCCGTAGTAGTCCGGATCGCCGATCTGCACCGGCGCGCCGCCGTCGCGCGGCACGAAATGCGACACGACCTTGTTCCAGTTGCCGCCCAGCACGCCTTCCGGCGTCACCCGCACGAGGGCGTCGCCGGGATGCGGGAGCGGCCGCGTCGCCCGCGTGCGCAGGTTCACCGCCGTGATGTCGTAGCGGTAGTCGCCGACGAGCGCTTCCTCCTCGTCGAAGAACCACACGCCCATCGTGTCGTAGCCGATCGGCACGTCGTCGGCGAGCAATTGCACCGCGTCGGTCTGGTCGATGCGGGTCCGGTAGACGCTGCCGATGTGCCGGTCCGTGCGCATCACGAACACCACGGTCGCACCGTCGGGCGCGATGCCCGCACCGGCCACGCCGGGCCACTGCGAGGAGCCGTGCGCGGCGACGAACTGGGCCACCCAGCGTGGCGTGACGATCGGCTGCAGCTGCGGCAGCAGGACGTCGCTGCGATAGAGTCCGGCCGGGTTCTGCATCGTGCCGTTCTTGCCGATGCCGATCACCACGTTGCCGAAGCCGCCTTCGCGCGGCACGCGCTGCCAACCTTCGACGCTCGACGGCAGGCGCGCCATCACTTCGTAGCGCGTGTGCACCGCTTCCAGCGGCGAGGAGCGGTTCAGATCGACGGTGACCAGCACCTCGCCGAACTCGCGTCCCGCCGCGTCGCGCACGACCAGCCGGTAGTCGCCGTCGGGCACGATGCGCTGCTGGTCGTCGCGGCCGTCCCACAGCACCTGGACGCGGCCGTCGTCGCGCCGCGAGACGGCGCCGAAGCGGCGCACGACGCGCGGCACGCCGTTGCGCACGTCGACGCTCACCTCGTCGGTGCCGGACGGAATCCGGAACACCACCGCCGCGGCATCGCGCACGCCGTCGCCGTCGGGCGAGATGTAGCGCTCACTGGTGTAGAAATCGCCATCCTGCACGTCGAACGGCAGCGCCGCGCTGTCGTTGGCCGGATTGGCGTCGGGCGCATCGCCGCCCGAGGTCGCCACCACGGTGACCTGGCGCGCGTCGGCACCGAGGGTCCAGTTCCACGCGACCTGCGCGCTGGCGCCGGCCTCCAGCACGGCGAGATGCTGCGCCGGCGCGATCTCGGTACCAGTGCCGGCGGCGCCTTCGTAGAAGCGCACGTCGACGTCCCGCGCCGGCTGCCCGCCGAGGTTGTGCACCTGCACCGTCGCGCGCACCGGTTCGCCCGGCACCGGCAGCGAGGGCGAGAGCGCGATGTCGGCGACGGTCACCGCGACGTCGGGCAGCGGCAGCACGCGCAGCAGCGCGACGGCGGTGTTGTTGCTCTCGTCGTCCTCGGCCACCTGCGCGTCGGCGTCGACGACGGCGTAGAAATGCTCGTCGCCACTGCCCGGCGTGGAGGCGACGGGGATCGCCACCGTGGTTTCGGCGCCGGCGGCGAGATCGGTCACCACGGTCTTGGCGAGCGGCGCGCCGCCGAGCGCCGGATCGCGCGCGAACAGCGCCACGCTGAACGGACCGGACGCGGCGTTGCCGAGGTTGCGCACGCGCAGGCTCGCGGTCATCGGCGAGCCTTCGAGCGCCGGCGACGGCAGGAAGGCGAGGCTGTCGTCGGCGATGGCTAGGTCGGTGCTCGCGGTCAGCCGCACTTCGAAATCGTGTGAGGCGTGGTTGTTGCTCTCGTCGGCCTCGACGACGACGTTGGCCGGGTCGACGTCGACGCTCAGCGTCGCCGCGCCCGGCGCGGCCGGCCGCCAGGAGAGATCGCGCGTGATCGAGCCGCCGCCCGGAATCTGCACGCCGCCGTCGAACAGGGTGACGCGTGTGGCGCCCTGCACCACCTCGATGCGCAGCGGCGTCAGCGGCGTGTCCAGTGTGCCGAAGTTGCGCACGACGACGCGGATCGGCACGTCGTGGCCGACAGTGGCGGGCCCGACCGTGAGATCGGCGTCGGCGACCGCCGGGTCGATCGACGCCTGCGCGCCGAGGGTCGCGTCGGCGCGGTTGTTGTCCTCGTTGGCCTCGGTCACCGTGCCGTCGGGATCGGCCACCACGGCCAGATGCACGGCGCCCGGCGCAGTCTGCGTGAAGGACAGTTCGAACGGAGCACTGGAACGGCCGGCGACGGCGATGGTCGCCTCGCCGAGCGGCGTGTCGCCGCTGCCGCGCACCGCGAGCAGGCGCAGCGTCGCGCCCGGCACCGCCGTCAGACCGAGGTTGTGCAGCGTGCCGCTCACACGGATCGTCGCCGGCAACGCGCCGATCACGGCCGGGTCGAAGCGGATCTCCGATGCGTCGAGCATCAGGTCGGCACGCGCGTCGGGCGGCGCCACGTCGACGGCGACGCTGGCGAAGTTGTCGTCCTCGCTGGTTTCGGTCACCACCGATCCGGTGTCGAGCGCGAGCCAGACGGTGCGCGCGCCAGCGAGGCCGGTGGTGTCCCAGCGCTGCGTCAGCGCGGTCTGCCCGTAGCCGGCGAGCGCGGGCACCGCGAGCGGGGCACCGATCGGGGTGCCGCCGGCGCGCGGATCGCCGAGGTACCACTGCGCGGTGGTCGCCGGAACCGAGCTGCGGCCGCTGTTGACGATCGTCGCGCCGAGCGCCACACGGTCGCCGTCGCGGGGCGCGGCCGGTGCGATCGACAAGCGGCCGGCCACGGCGAGGTTCGCCGATCCGTCGCGCGCGGTCGCCAGCGCCGCCAGCGCGGTGGTGTAGACGCTGCCGCCCCAGTCGCCGCGGAGCTGCTGCGCGGCGGCGACGAAAATGCGCGCGCCCTCGAGCGCCGAGCTGCCGAGCGCGGCGCGCTCGCCGGCGGCGAACACCTCCACCGTGTCGGCGACCGAGGCGGCCGCGCCGTCGCCGAACGATCCGTCGGTATGCTGGCGCAATGCCAGCCAGTTACCCGCGCGCTGCCGCGCGTCGGCGAAGGCCGCGCCGCCCGCGCCGAGCGCGTCGGCGACGCGCAAGGTCGCGAGCACGCGCGCGCGGCCGTCCGCGACGAAACCGAAGCCGCCGTCGGCGTCCTGCTGGCCGACCAGATACTGCAGCGCTTCCAGCGGCACGTCGCCGGTGCGCCCGGCGGCGACCAGGCCGCGCACGGCGACGGCGCTGTCCAGCGGCGTGGCCGGCCAGGCGTCGAGCAGGCCCCAGCCGCCCTCGCTACGCGCCGCGAGGAGTACCGGAAGGTCGGCGCCACCCTGTCCGGAGGACAGCCGCGCGCTGCGCTGCTCGACGTCGACCGCGGCGTGCGCGGCAAGCCAGGCCCGCGCCGCGGCGAGGCCGGGGAATTCCGGATGCAGCTCGGTCAACGCGGCGTAGGCGGCGACGGTGTCGCGCACGGCCGTGCCGGGACGGTCTTCCCAGTGGCCGTCGGCCTGTTGCGCCGCTTCCAGCCAGGCGACCGCCGCCGCGCGGCCCGGCGGCGTGCCGGTGGTGCCGCTGCCGTGCAGGATCTCCGGCAGGCCGGTCTGCGCGGTCGAGCGGTTTTCGGTCACCACGCGCAAAGTCGCGCGGCCATCGGTCATCTGCGCGAAGCGCTGCTGGAAGCGCGAGCGGAACTGCTCGATGCCGACGTAGGTTTCCGCCGACACCGTCTCGCCCGGCCGGCGCAGCAGGACCAGCGCGGCGCGGAACTCCTTCGGCGCATGCGCGGCGTCGGGCACGCGCGGCCCTTCCGCGGCGACGATCTGGTCGACGCTGACGGTCTCGAGCGTGCCGTGCGTCACGGCGCCCTGGCGCGGCAGGTCGACGGCGGCGCCTTCGCCGCCGCGGATCAGCCCGAACGGCGCCACTTCGCCGGCGCCGGCGAAGCCGGCGAGATACAGATCGAGCGGGCCGTAGCGGTGGCGGGTGTCGATCGCCTCGAAGGTACCGTCGCCGCGGTCCCTCCAGTCCGCGCCGTACATCACCGACGCGTCGGTATCGAGGAAGTAGCTCCAGTGCGCGTTTTCCTGGCCGAGCAGGTCGCCGCTGAGGGTGCCGTCGCCCTTCCTGTAGCGCACCGAGGCGACCCAGCGATGCATCAGCTCGTGCGCCGCCGTGTCCAGCAGCGCCTTGTACTCCGGCGCGTCCGGGGCGAACGAGTAGCGGCCGAGCGCCGCCATGTCGATGTAGCCCTGCAGCTTGCCGCTGGCGCTGCCGAACTGCGCCGAGTGGCTGTAGATCGGATTGCCGGTACCGGCGGTGTCGTTGGCGATGCCGTTGTAGAACGCCAGCGCCCCGCCGGTGGGGAACTCGAACGTGGTGAAGACGAACAGGAAGTCGTAGCGGTCCGGATGGGTGGCGTAGAACGCCTGCGCCACTTCCTGCCGCGGCGCAGTGCTGCCGCGCTCGTAGGCGCCGGCGAGCGACATCACGGTGAGATTGCCGCGGTCCTCGATCTCGCTGACGTGCGGCCAGCCACCCGCGTCGGACGGCTGCACGGCCTGGATGCAGTTCTCCCAGTCGAGCGCGCTGGCGCCGGTCGCCAGCGTCAACGACAGCGCGGCCGCCGCCAGTCCGGACAAGAACCTGCCACGCGACGGAAAAACGCGCCGGATGTCCATTCAGCGCTTTCCGCCCGCGGCCGGCACGCGCACCGGGCGCGGATTGACCGGATGGGGCTCGCGCGACTGGATCGCGCGACTCGACTCGGCCAGGCGCTGCGGGTCGGTCGAATCGCCGTCGCGCAGATGCACCGCCAGCGCATGCCCGTTGAGCGACTGCTTGGCGCGCAGCTCCACGCCGTCGGACCCGACCGCGCGCAAGGTCAATTCGGTGCCGGGGACGACCTCGCCTTCCTTGACGCGCACGCGCTCGCCCTGCGGCGTGCGGAAGACGGCCGCGCGCGCGTCCGCGGCATGTGCCAGCAGCTCCACGGCATTCCCTGCGTTGTCCCCTGCGGCACGCGCCGTAACTCCAAGACAGAGCACAGCCGCCGCTGCCCACACCGGGCACGCGACCAGCCTCATGACTTCGTACACTTCCCCTGTTTCCAGATTTGCAGATGTAGCACGGGAGCGGCGACGGCCGCAATCGCGACGTGGCCGTGGAACGCGGCCGCGACGACCGCTCCGACGAACGGACGAGCGAATGTTCCGCCCTGGGCTCTACCGGCTCCGCACGCGACGGCGGAAGGCATCATTCCCGCGCGTCATGCGCGTATGCCCAGCGCTGTCGAGCGCCCTGCCCGCGGACACGCTATCGTTGCCGTTTTCGCGCGCCCCGCCGTCCGGCCTCCCATCCGCATGTCCGCACTGAACCACCTGCAGCGCCTCGAATCGGAAAGCATCGACATCCTGCGCGAGGCGGTCGCCGAGGCCGAACGACCGGTGATGCTGTATTCGATCGGCAAGGACAGCGCGGTCATGTTGCACCTTGCGCGCAAGGCGTTCTTCCCGTCGCGGCCGCCGTTCCCGCTGCTGCACGTGGACACCACCTGGAAGTTCCGCGCGATGTACGCGTTGCGCGAGCGCATGGCGCGCGAGTCGGGCATGGAACTCTTGGTGTACAGGAATCCGGAAGCCGAGCGCCTGGGCATCAATCCGTTCACGCACGGCTCGGCCACGCACACCGACGTGTGGAAGACGCAGGGCCTGAAGCAGGCGCTCGACCACTACGGTTTCGACCTCGCCTTCGGCGGCGCGCGGCGCGACGAGGAGAAATCGCGCGCGAAGGAGCGCGTGTTCTCGTTCCGCACCGCGCAGCACCGCTGGGATCCGAAGAATCAGCGCCCCGAACTCTGGCGGCTGTACAACACGCGCCACGATCCGGGCGAGAGCATCCGCGTGTTCCCGCTGTCGAACTGGACCGAGCTCGACGTCTGGCAGTACATCCGCCAGGAGGAAATCCCGATCGTCGACCTGTACTTCGCCGCCGAGCGGCCGGTGGTGATGCGCGACGGGCTTCTGCTGATGGTCGACGACGAGCGCTTCCCGCTGCGCGACGGCGAGACGCCGGCGCTGCGCAGCGTGCGCTTCCGCACGCTCGGCTGCTATCCGCTGACCGGCGCGATCGAGTCGCGCGCGGACACGCTGCCGAAGATCATCCAGGAGATGCTGCTCGCGCGCACCACCGAACGCCAGGGCCGCCTGATCGACCGCGACGTCAGCGGCTCGATGGAGAAGAAGAAGACGGAAGGCTATTTCTGATGGACATGCCCTGATGGACGCGCAGACCGCCCTGATCGAAAGCGACATCGAGCGCTATCTCGAGCTGCACCAGAACAAGAGCCTGCTGCGCTTCATCACCTGCGGCAGCGTCGACGACGGCAAGAGCACGCTGATCGGACGCCTGCTGTACGAATCGAAGTCCCTGCTCGACGACCAGCTCGGCGCGCTCGACGCCGACTCCAAACGCTACGGCACGCAAGGCGACGCGCTCGACTTCGCCCTGCTCGTCGACGGCCTCTCCGCCGAGCGCGAGCAGGGCATCACGATCGACGTCGCCTACCGCTTCTTCAGCACCGAGAAGCGCAAGTTCATCGTCGCCGACACGCCGGGGCACGAGCAGTACACGCGCAACATGGTCACCGGCGCGTCGACCGCCGACCTCGCCGTGATCCTGGTCGACGCGCGCAAGGGCATCCTGACGCAGACGCGCCGGCACACCTACCTCGCGTCGCTGGTCGGCATCCGCCGCGTCGTGCTGGCGGTGAACAAGCTCGACCTGGTCGATTGGTCGCACGGCGTGTTCGCCGGCATCGAACGTGCTTATCGCGAGTTCGCCGCACGGCTCGGCATCGCGCACGTCGTCGCGATCCCGCTGTCGGCGCTGCGCGGCGACAACATCGTCGAGCCGAGCGGGAACACGCCGTGGTACCACGGCCCGAGTCTGCTGCAGCACCTGGAACAGGTCGACGTCGACGCGCACGCCGAGGCCGGTCCGCTGCGCCTGCCGGTGCAGTGGGTCAACCGCCCCGATCACAACTTCCGCGGCTTCTCCGGGCGCCTGCTCGGCGGCCGCGTGAAGCCCGGCGACGCGGTGCGCGTGCTGCCGTCGGGACGGCAGTCGCACGTCGCGCGCATCGTCACGCAGGACGGCGACCTCGCCGAGGCGGTCAGCGGCCAGTCGGTCACGCTGACCCTGACCGACGAGATCGACGTCAGCCGTGGCGACGTGATCTGCGCCGCCGACGATCCGGCCGGCCTCGCCGACCAGTTCGAGGCGCACCTGGTGTGGATGGCCGAGCAGCCGCTGCTGCCGGGGCGTTCCTACCTGGTCAAGCTCGGCGCGAGCACGGTCGGCGCCTCGATCGGGCCGCCGAAATATCTGATCGACGTCAATACGCTCGAACACCTCGCCGCGAAGACGCTGCAGCTCAACGAGACCGGCGTGTGCACGCTGACCCTGGATCGCGCGATCGCGTTCGATCCGTACGCGCAGAGCCGCGACATGGGCGGCTTCATCGTCATCGACCGCCTGAGCCACCAGACCGTCGGCGCCGGCATGCTGCACTTCGCGCTGCGCCGCTCGCAGAACATCCACTGGCAGGCGCTGGAAGTCGACAAGCCGGCGCGCCGGCGGATGAACGGCCACGCGCCGTGCGTGCTGTGGTTCACCGGCCTTTCCGGCAGCGGCAAGTCGACCATCGCCAACCTGGTCGAGCGCCGGCTGCACGCGCTCGGCACGCGCACGTATCTGCTCGACGGCGACAACGTCCGCCACGGCCTCAGCAAGGACCTCGGCTTCACCGCCGCCGACCGCGTCGAGAACATCCGCCGCATCGGCGAGGTCGCGCGGCTCATGGTCGACGCCGGCCTGGTCGTGCTGACCGCGTTCATCTCGCCGTTCCGCTCCGAGCGCGAACTCGCGCGCGGCATGGTCGAGGCCGGGGAGTTCGTCGAGATCTTCGTCGACACGCCGCTGGCCGAAGTCGAGCGGCGCGATCCGAAGGGCCTGTACAAGAAGGCGCGCCAGGGCGAGCTGAAGAACTTCACCGGCATCGATTCGCCGTACGAGCGGCCCGAGGCGCCGGAACTGCACGTCGACACGACGCGCATCGACGCCGAGCAGGCGGCGGACGCGATCGTCGAGTACCTCGCGCAGCGTGGCATCATCAGCGCCACGCATTGATGAGGAACGCGAGCATGGCTGGAGAACTCGAAGGCAAGCGCATCGCCGTCACCGGCGCGTTCGGATCGCTCGGCGTCGCGGTGGTGCGCGCGCTGCAGGCGGCCGGCGCGCGCGTCGCGGCGATCGACCGCGCCGAGCGGCCGCACGCCGAGGCCGAACTCGGCGAAGCGCGCCTGTTCGGCGGCGCCGACCTCGCCGAGGCGGACGCCGCCACCGCGACGCTGGACCGCGCGGCCGACGCGCTCGGCGGACTCGACGCGCTGGTCAACATCGCCGGTACCTTCCGCTGGGAGACCGTCGCCGACGGCAGGCTCGACACCTGGGACCTGCTCTACACAGTGAACCTGCGCAGCGCGGTCGCGGCGAGCAAGGCGGCGATCGCGCATCTGGCGAAGAACGCGAGCGGGCGCATCGTCAACATCGGCGCCAACGGCGCGGTGAAGGCCGGCGCCGGCATGGGCGCCTACGCGGCGTCGAAGTCCGGCGTCGCGCGCCTGACCGAGGCGCTGGCCGAGGAACTCAAGGACCGTCGCATCACGGTCAACGCGCTGCTGCCGAGCATCATCGACACGCCGCCGAACCGCGCCGACATGCCGAAGGCCGACTTCGACCGCTGGGTGAAGCCCGAGCAGCTCGCCGACGTCATCGTGTTCCTGCTGTCCGATCGCGCCAGCGCGATCACCGGCGCGTCGATTCCCGTCGTCGGGCGCGTTTGAACGGCCTTGGACGCGGGCAGGAGCCGACAGGAGCGTCGGACGCAGATCGACGCGGGTGAAGCGGATAGAGCTTTGACGCGGATCGACGCGGATAGGAGCCGATAAGGGCGTTCGAGGAACTGCGTTCCTCAGTGCCGGGGGCCTCGGCTGCCGACGGCAGCCGCGACGTTCGATCCGCATCCGTTTTTCCCCTCTCCCGCTTGCGGGAGATGGCAGGGTGAGGGGCAATCGGAGCGTGGCGCTCCACTTCGCCCCCATCCGCCTTCGGCACCTTCGCCCGTGACCCGGGGAAGGAAAGCGCCCATGACGCCCATTTTCCGGTCGGACGTCGAAAAGCTTTGGACGCGGATCGACACGGATCGAGCGGATAGAACTTCAAGAAAAATCCGCGCTCATCCGCGTCAATCCGCGTCCAATCGCTTCTGCCCTCAATCCCGAACCGATTCCACCGACGCCGCATCGGCGCCGCGCAGCTTCACGTCGTACGGCGTCGACAGCGCGATGCCGGCCGCGCGCAGGCGCGCCAGCAGGTCGAACAGGAGGTCGCTGCGCACCGAGCCGGACTGGCGCGGGCTGGCGATGTAGGCGGTGACCAGCAGCACCAGACTGCCGTTCTGGATGCCCTCGAGCAACACCGACGGCGCCGGCTTCTCGAACACGCCCGGATGCGCGCGGATCGACACGAACACCAGTTCGCGCACCTGCTCGGCGTCGGTGTCGAGCGGCAGCGGCAGACGGAACTGCACGCGCCCCTCGGCGTTCGCCAGCGTCACGTTGCGCACGCTCTTGGTGATCAGTTCGGAGTTCGGCACGATCACGGTCGAGCGATCGGCCATCTGGATCTCGGTCGCGCGCACGTTGATGCGGCGGATGTCGCCCTCGGTGTCGCCGAGCACGACCCAGTCGCCGACCTTGACCGGCCGCTCGGCGAGCAGGATCAGGCCGGAGACGAAGTTCTGCACGATCGCTTGCAGGCCGAAACCGATGCCGACCGACAGCGCGCTGGCGACCCAGGCGATGCGTTCGAGCGACAGGCCGAGCGCCGACAGCGCCAGCGCGACGACGACGACGATGCCGACGTAGCCGAGCAGGGTCGTGACGGAATTGCGCATGCCCGGATCCATGCGCGTGGTCGGCAGGAAGCGTTCGCCGAGCCAGCGCTGCAGCATGCGCACGACCAGCCAGCCGAGCGCGAACACCAGCAGCGCGCCGAACACCGCGGTCGGCGTGACTTCCATCTGGCCGAGCTGGATGCCGCCGCCGAGGCGGCTGCCGCGCGCGACCAGATCGGAAGGCTCGGTGAACGGCACGAACGCGATCACCAGCGCGAACAGGAACACGAAGACGCGGAACGCGCCCGACAGCACCACGGCGAACTGGTCGAGCGTGCGCGGCTCGAGGCCGAGCGTGCGCTGCGCCCACGCCGCGCGCGAGGACAGCGCCGTCGCGCAGAAGTCCTCGACCAGCCGCACCAGCAGGTACAGCGCCGCCACCACGATCAGCAGCCACATCATCTGCCGCGCCAGCAGGATGGCGAACGCGACGTAGCCGAGCAGGGCCGCCGCCACGGTGACGATCGCGCCGAGCCAGTACACGGCGATGGCGATGCCGAGCCACGCCGGGCGCGGCGCGGCCTCGGCCTCGCCCTCCTGCGGCCGCACGACGCCGCAGCGCGCGAGCACCCAGGCGATCAGCACGCCGTAGAGGATCGCCACCACGAAGCTCACCGTGATGGTCGCCGTCAGGCTGCCGCCGACGATGAGCTTGGCGATCCGGTTGGACAGGATGCTGAGCGCCACCGCGACGCCGAACAGCGGCGGCGCGAAGCGCAGGCGGCGCGCGATCACGTCGGGAATCGCCGGCAGGCGCCACGACGGACGCGCCGGCGACAGCAGGGCGTAGCCCAGGCCGGAGACGAAACTGCCGAAGTACGCGGCACCGACGATGACGTCGGCCAACGCGCGTTCCGCGCCGGAGAACGCGCCGTGCCAGTCGAGCCCGAGCATCACCACCTGCACGCCGAAGCCGGTGAACACGGTGGTGACGGCCACGATCGCCAGCGCGAACGCCGAGCGGCGCAGCCGGCCCTGCGGAACGCGGCCGGCGGTCAGGCGCATCAGCGCGCGCACCGCCCACCAGCGGCCGAGCCCGAACAGCGCCAGGCCGAGCAGCAGGCCGGCGACGGCGAAGCCGCGGTTGTCCGGCGCGAACGCATCGCCCAGGGCGACCAGGAAGCCGTCGCGCAGCGACGCCAGGCGGGCGCCGGCGCCGTCGCTCCAGAACGACGGCGTCAACGGAAAGGCCGTGCGCTGCGACAGCTGCGCCTGGAAGTTCGCGCGGCGCGCTTCGGCGATCTCGCCGGTCAGCTGCTCGCTGTCCAGCGCCATCACCTTGGCGCGCTTGATCTCCGCGTCGAGCGCCGCGGCCTGCTTGGTGAGGTCGTTGCGCTGGGCGGCGATGTCCGGCGCCTCGCTGCTGCCCTTCGGCGGCGCGGGGCCGAGTTCGGTCAGGCGCGCCTGGATCGCGGCGAGCTTCGGCGCGCGGTCGGCGACGAGCGCTTCCGCCTGCGCGCCGAAGGCGACGGCCGCTTCGCGGAACTGGCCGAGCTTGGCGTCGTCGACGTCGCCCGCGGCGAGCTGCTTGCGGATGTCGGCGGTCTGCTGGCGCGCATCGTCGACGACTTTCGCCGCGTCGGGCGCCTGCGCGAAGCACGGCGCCGCGAGCAGCAGGAGGCACAGGAAAAGAAGACGCTGGATCGAAGGCATCCGCGCATCATCGAAGCGCCTGCCTGGGGCGTCAATCGAACGCGATACGGCGATTCGGCGGGGCTTCAGGGCCGATGGCGGCGCGCGGCGGGACGAGCGTGCGCAGTGCGGCGGAAAGAGCGCGCATTCGCCGAACGGTTTCGCCGGCGCATCCCTCACCCGCGCCTGCGGCGCGACCTCTCCCGCTTGCGGGAGAGGGTTGTGGTGAGGGAAGTCGGAGGAAAACCGCTCCCGCGGGAGAAATGCCCCGCGTCGGGATCTCAGACCGTCACGGGATTGGGCTTTTCCGGATCGAGCTTCCACAGCTTGATCGCGCGCGCGACGTCCTCGGGATTCATCTTGCCCTCGGCGGCGAGTGCGGCGATCGCGGCGTGCGCGACCCAGTAGCGGTCGACTTCGAAGAACGCACGCAGGTTCGCGCGCGTGTCGCTGCGGCCGAAGCCGTCGGTGCCGAGCACGGTGTAGCGCTTGCCGTCCGGCATGAACGCGCGGATCTGGTCGGCGTACTCGCGCACGTAGTCGGTCGCGACGATCACCGGGCCGGCGCGGTCTTCCAGGCACGCCGTGACATGCGCCGTGCGCGGCTTCTTCTCCATCGGATGCAGGCGGTTCCAGCGCTCGACGGCGAAGCCGTCGCGGCGCAGTTCCGTGAAGCTCGGACAGGACCAGATGTCGCTGGCGACGCCGAACTCCTTCTCGAGCAGTTCCGCCGCCGCGATCACCTCGCGCAGGATCGTGCCGCAGCCGAGCAGCTGCACCACCGGCACCTTGCTCTTGCCTTTGCCCTTGCCCGAGTCGCGGAACAAATACATGCCCTTGACGATGTCGGCTTCCGCGCCGGCCGGAAGGTCCGGATGCGCGTAGTTCTCGTTCATCACGGTGACGTAGTAGTAGACGTCTTCCTGTTCCTGCAGCATGCGGCGCGCGCCGTCCTGCACGATCACCGCGACTTCGTAGGAGAAGGTCGGGTCGTAGGCGCGGCAGTTCGGGATCGCGCCTGCGAGCAGGTGCGAGTGGCCGTCCTCGTGCTGCAGGCCTTCGCCGTTCAGCGTGGTGCGGCCGGAGGTGCCGCCGACCAGGAAGCCGCGCGCGCGCATGTCGCCGGCGGCCCAGGCGAGGTCGCCGATGCGCTGGAAGCCGAACATCGAGTAGTAGATGTAGAACGGCAGCATCGGCACGTTGCTGTTGGAATAGCTCGTCGCCGCCGCCATCCACGCGCTCATCGCGCCGGGCTCGCTGATGCCTTCCTGCAGCACCTGGCCCTTCTGGTCCTCGCGGTAGTACATCAGCTGGTCGGCATCGACCGGCTTGTACTTCTGGCCGAACGGCGCGTAGATGCCAATCTGGCGGAACATGCCTTCCATGCCGAACGTGCGCGCTTCGTCGGCGACGATCGGCACGATGCGCGGGCCGACCTGCTTGTCGCGCAGCAGCAGGTTGATGCCGCGCACGAACGCCATCGTGGTGGAGATCTCGCGCTCGCCGCTGCCCTTGGTGATCTGCTCGAACGCCGACAGGTCCGGCACCGCGATCGAGGCGCTCTTGGTGCGCCGCTGCGGCAGGAAGCCGCCGAGCGCCCTGCGCCGCTCGAGCAGGTACTGCACTTCCGGCGAGTCCTTGCCCGGGTGGTAGTACGGCACCTCGTCGACCTTGTCGTCGGCGACCGGGATGTTGAAGCGGTCGCGGAACGCGCGCACGGCCTCGTTGTCGAGCTTCTTCTGCTGGTGCGTCGGGTTCTGCGACTCGCCCGCCGCGCCCATGCCGTAGCCCTTGACCGTCTTGGCCAGGATCACCGTCGGCATGCCCTTGGTCTGGCTCGCCTGGTGATAGGCCGCGTAGACCTTGTGCGGATCGTGGCCGCCGCGGTTCAGGCGCCAGATGTCGTCGTCGGACAGGCTGGCGACCAGCTCGCGCGTCTCCGGCGTCTTGCCGAAGAAGTGCTCGCGCGTGTACGCGCCGCCGAAGGCCTTGCAGTTCTGGTACTCGCCGTCGACGGTCTCCATCATGATCTTGCGCAGGTTGCCGCTGGTGTCGCGCGCGAGCAGCGGATCCCAGTAGCTGCCCCAGATCAGCTTGATCACGTTCCAGCCGGCGCCGCGGAAGTTGCCTTCCAGCTCCTGGATGATCTTGCCGTTGCCGCGCACCGGACCGTCGAGGCGCTGCAGGTTGCAGTTGATGACGAAGATCAGGTTGTCCAGTCCCTCGCGCCCGGCCAGCGAGATCGCACCGAGCGACTCGGGCTCGTCGGTCTCGCCGTCGCCGAGGAAGCACCACACCTTGCGATCACTCGGCGCGATCAGGCCGCGGTTCTCCAGGTACTTCATGAAGTGCGCCTGGTAGATCGCCTGCAGCGGACCCAGGCCCATCGACACCGTCGGCACCTGCCAGTATTCCGGCATCAGCCACGGATGCGGATAGGAGGACAGGCCCTTGCCGTGGCCGGCGACTTCCATGCGGAAGTAGTCGAGCTGCTCCTCGCTGATGCGGCCCTCGAGGAACGAGCGCGCGTACACGCCCGGGCTGGAATGGCCCTGGTGGAAGATCAGGTCGCCCGGATGGCTGTCGCTCGGCGCGCGCCAGAAGTGGTTGAAGCCGACGTCGTACAGCGTCGCCGAGGAGGCGAAGCTGGCGATGTGGCCGCCGAGATCGCCCGGCTTACGGTTCGCGCGCACCACCATCGCCATCGCGTTCCAGCGGATCAGCGAGCGGATGCGCCATTCCATCGCCGCGTCGCCGGGCGAGCGCGCTTCCAGGTGCGGCGGGATCGTGTTGACGTACTCGGTCGTCATCTCGAACGGCAGGTAGCCGCCGGCGCGACGCGTCTCGTCGACCATCCGCTCGAGCAGGTAGTGCGCGCGGTCGGTGCCGTCGGCGTTGATGACCCCCTTCAACGCATCGGTCCACTCCTGCGTTTCGGTCGGGTCGAGGTCCTGGTCGAGGATGTCGTTGAGCTGATTCATTGCGGGATTCTCCGTGTGCGAGCGCGCACTGCGCCGCGCGCGGACCGCGTCGGACGAAGCGGATCACGCGCGCGCGTGGCGAAGCGGTGAGTGTACCGAGACGGTGCGGCATTCGCATGCCGCATAGCCGCGTGCGCCTGCGTATGTGCTGCGCGCATGCGCGTGACGCACGAGTCCGATCCTGCGGAACGGCGGAAGGCCGCCGCGCGTCACCTTGCCTCCTTCGTCGTCCCCTTCGTCCTTTCGCCATCCCTCTCTCCTTTCGTCATCCCCGCGAAAGCGGGGATCCATTTCGATCTTTTCCAGTGCAATCAAGAGCAAGATCGATTCCCGCTGCCGGGAATGACGACCGTCGCGGCGCCCCGAAGTGCCTTGCCCGCCGCGTCGCGCCCGACCACCGCGGGGGACCCGCAAGGGAATGAGTGCTTCGAGGCGGTTTTTCCGTTCTGCTGAAATCGACAATGCCATTCCGGAGCCAACTCGATGCATGCCGCCCGCCTCGCCTGCCTGTTCTGCCTCGCCGCCCCGTCCGTCCACGCGGGCGATGCGATCTTCGCCGACGGCTTCGATCCGTCGCGCTGGGTGCAGGGCTACTTCGTCGGCTACGAGCGCTCGCTGCTGGCGCCGGAGGACATCGATTTCCGCGCGGTCACGCACCTGATGATCGGCCGCATGCGCCCGCTGGCCGACGGCAGCCTGACGCGCGACTTCGACATCGACGACGTGGAAGGCCCGCAGTGGGCGGCCTCCGCCGTCGCCGCGGCGCACGCCGCGAACCGCAAGGCGATCATCATGATCGGCGGCGCCGGCGAGATCGACGGCTGGCGCGGCGCCGCGCGCACGCAGCAGGGCCGCGACCGGCTTGCCGATGCGCTGCACGACGTCTTCGCGTCCTGGAACGTGGACGGCTTCGACCTCGACTGGGAGCCGCTCGCCGACAGCGACCGCGACGACTTCGTGGCGCTCGTGCACACGATCCGCGCACGCGTGCCGGGCGCGATCCTCACCGTGCCGGTCGGCTGGATCAACACCAATTTCGCCACGCCCGATCCGTGGTGGGGTCAGATCGCGCCGCTGTTCGATCGCCTCAACGTCATGAGCTACGACATGGAATGGCCGGCCGACGGCTGGCAGAGCTGGCACAGCTCCGCGCTGCACGGCCAGACGGGAGAGACGCCGTCGTCGATTTCCGGCAGCGTCGCCTACTACCTCGCCTCCGGCGTTCCGGCGGCGAAGCTCGGCGTCGGCAGCGGCTTCTACGGCGTGTGCTGGCGCGACGTGACCGAGCCGCACCAGACCCCGGGCTGGATCGTCGGCAGCGACGGCGAGTTCTCCTATTCCGTCATCGCGCAGCAGTACCTGACGCCGGCCGCGCGACGATGGGACGCGACGGCGCACGTGCCGTACCTGTCCTCGGCCGGCGGCCTCGGTCCGCAGGGCTGCAACTTCCTCAGCTACGAAGACGCGCAGTCGCTCGCCGACAAGGGCGCCTGGGCGAAGGAACAGGGACTGGGCAGCCTGATCATCTGGACGATCGGCCAGGGCCACCTGCCGGATGCGCCCGCCGGACAGCGCGATCCGCTGCTGGAGGCGATCCGCACCAGCTTTCTGCCCTGACCATGTCCTTTGCGCGAGCGAAACGGCGTATATAGCCGGCGGGACGACTCCAGGCGGACGGCTGGGGAGCAGGCCGCCGCCCGATCCAAGGCCGGATCGGGCAATGGAGCCACGACATCGCTCGTCGATCCCGGCACGGCCGCGCCGCGCAAGCGCAGCGGCCTGCCCGCAGCGGTACGGGATGCGCCGCTGCGGGTCCTTCACCGGGGGAAACGCATGAATCCTGGCAAATGCTTGGCCGTACTCGTTCTCGGCATCGTCCTCGCCCATGCGGCCGAGGCGAGCGCCGACCTGGTCGTCTACGACGACGCGCTGCGCAACGCGTTCCAGGACTACTCCTACGGCGGCGGCAGCAATTTCGCCAATGCCGCGCCGGTGCACTCGGGCACGCGCTCGATCAGCCTGGCCGGCAGCAATTACAACGCGCTCTCGTTCTTCCACGACGGCGGCGCGTTCGGCTTCGCCCAGTATGCGGGCCTGCACTTCTGGATCCACGGCGGCAGCGCCGGCGGCCAGCAACTGCAATTGTTCCTGCAGAACAGCGGTGCCGGCACCTCGGCCGACGTGCCGTTGAACGGCTACATCGCCGGTGGTGCGCCGGCGGCGAACGCCTGGCGCGAGGTGAGCGTGCCGCTGGCCTCGATCCCGGCCCTGGCCGCGCTCGGCCAGTTCGACCGCATCGACATCCAGAGCGAATCGGCCGGCACGCAGCCGACCGTCTACGTCGACGACGTCGTCCTGACCTCGCCCGCCGCCACCGCCGATCCGATCTTCGCCGACGGCTTCGACGGCGGCGCGCTGCTGACGATCGCGCGCGACGCGCCGATCGACGGCCTCTCCGGCGACCGCTTCGGCTGGCGCGACAGCGCCAACCGGCCGCGCGCGGCGGTGCTCGCGCACAACGACGCCGGCAGCACGCCGAACGGCTCGCGCGGCGGCGAGCTGCGCGAATTCCGCTACCAGGCCGGCGCGGCCACGCGCGTGGTGCGGCCGACCGACGACAGCTTCGGCGGCTTCGGCTACGTCGTCTCGCACACGGCGCACGAGGACACCTGCACCGGCGGCGGCGACTCTTCCAGCCTGGGCCACTTCACGCCTGGCCAGTTCCAGCGCGTATTCGAAGGACGCCATCACGCGATCTTCCGCTTCACCCTGGCCTACCCGCGCTACTGCACCACCGCGGCGCCGGCGCAGCAGTACGACGTGCCGGTGACGATCGACTGGGTATTCTCGACCGGCCGCGACGATCCGCTGTGGGCGGTGACCTGGGATCTGTCCGGCGTGCCGGTGAACCGGCTCGAAGACGATTCGCGCGCACCCTACGGCCAGCTGCGCATCGACGGCGCCGCCAACGACGCGGCACGCGCGACGATCGGCGGCGTCGCCTGGGGCGACTACTACCGCTTCGCCAGCAGCACCGATCCGGTCAGTTTCGCCAGCAGCTGGAGCTGGAACCAGCCGAATACGATTCCGTTCGTGACGCTGTGGACCAGCGGCGTCGACGCGACGATGGGCCTGGTGCAGACGCAGACGATCCGCCAGCAGGACGCCGGCGGCTACTGGGGCCAGGACCTGTGGAACCGCACCAGCGCGCAGGGCAACGGCTGCACCGATCCCGGCTCCGTCTACGCGATGCCGTGCGACTACAACTGGCCGTACCAGTCGATCAACTACGAGCTGTACGGCGGACCGACGCGCAACGCGCGCCTCGCCTGGGGCACCAACTTCGGCTTCCTCGGCCAGCAGAGCTATCAGGTCCGCGGCAACGCGGCCTATGGCGGCGGCGGCAACGGTACCGCCCTGCCCGGCGACCCGCGCGCGCCGGGCTGGCCGAAGAAGAGCTATTCGGTCTACATCGTGCTCGGCGCGCACAGCGCCGACCCGGTCGGCGCGCAAGTGCGCCAGATCGAGACGATCCAGAGCCTCACCCTCGGCGCCAGCGTCGGCAGCGTGATCGCGCAAGGCGCGGCCGGCATCGCGGACGCGAGCCTGGTGACCTACCAGCCGGCCGGCTACGACCCGGTCTACGGCGCGCTGACCTTCCAGGCCAGCGGCAACCGCCTCGACGCGAACATCGGCGTCGGCGCCGGCACGTTGCGCCACCCGCTGCTGATCGTGCGCGGCTACACCGGCGCGCTGCCGTCGTCGCTGAAGTGGAACGGCGCCGCGCTGACGCGCGACGTCGACTATTTCCCGTCGATCCGCAGCGGCGCGAACGAATTGTGGATCACGTTGAATCGCGATCTCGCCGGTGGCGGCAACCGCATCGAGATCGCGCCCTGAATCGAGCGCGCCCCGCTTGGATCGCACTACGCCCGCCGGCGTCGTGCGCTCAGGCTTCGGCCAGCGCGCGTTCCGCCAGCGGCAGCACGATGCGGAACAGGGCGCCCTGACCGGGCGCGGCGTCGACCGCGATGCAGCCGCCGGCGGCGCGCACCAGATCGTGCGCGACCGACAGGCCGAGCCCGGTGCCGCGACCGGCCGGCTTGGTGGTGAAGAACGGCTCGAACAGGCGCGCACGCACGTCCTCGCCGAAACCGTGGCCGCTGTCGCGCAAGCTCAGCTCGGCGTGCGCGCCGTCGGCGCTGGCACGCAGCGTCACCTCGAAGCGGCCGCCGTCGGGCATCGCGTCGTTCGCGTTCGCCGCCAGGCTGATCACGACCAGATCGAACTGCGCGCGATCGAATTGGATCGGCAGCACCGTCGCGGGCACGTCGTAGACGATGCGCACGTCCGGATCGAACAGCTGGCGCAGCATCGGCTGCAGGTCGCGCATGGCCTCGCCGAGATCGAAGCGCTCGCTGCGCGCCGCCTCACGGCGGCCGAAGCTGAGCAGCTTCTGCGTCACCGCGGTGGCGCGGCGGCCGGCGGCTTCGACGCCTTCGAGCGCCTTCTTCAGCTCGGCCGCATCCTCGAGCCGGCGCCCTTTCGCCGCGTAGCCGAGGATCAGGCTGAGCAGGTGATTGAAGTCGTGCGCGACGCCGCTGGCGAGGCGGCCGACCGCCTCGACCTTCTGCGCATGCACCAGTTGCTGCTGCACCTTCTCGCGTTCGGCCATCTCCGCTTCGAGGCGCCGATTTGCCGACGCCAGGGCGTCGCCGCGACGATTCGCGTCGGCCAGGCTCTCGCGCAGCGCGCGCACGCTGCGGTCGATGACGATCGCGATCAGGAGGAAGATCGTCGCGCTGATGACGATGCTGATGGTGACGTTCATCGGCGTGTCGATCGGATTGCCGCGACCGGCGTCGACGAAGCCGCCGGCGACGAAGGCGGCGAGCACGCAGGCGTACATCAGCCACAGCGCGCGGCGGCCCACCATCAGTCCGGCCAGCACCATCCAGACCACCGCGAGCGGCTGTTCGTAGCCTTGCCGGCTGGTACCTTCGAGCGCGTAGCTCAGGATCATCACCAGCGCGAGCAGCGCCAGCGTCTGGCGGATCGCCCACTGGAAGCGGCCGCGCCGGATCAGCGCCACGCCGAACAGCGCGAACGCGCTCACCGACAGGCTCATGATCACGCTCGCTGTCTCCTCCGCGCGCCAGGGAATCCCCGACAGCAGAATCCGATACGCCCACAGCAGCGGCGGCAGCGAGCCGAGGATCAGCAGCACGACCTGCAGCATCGGCGCGTTGCGCCGATCGACCGGATCGGCGATCGGCGCGCGCCAAAGCCAGCCGGCGGGGCCGCTCGGCGGCGCGGTGGCCGCGTTCGGGGACGGCGCGCCTTCGATCGACGGCGGGGAGGGAAGGTCTGACATGCGGCTGGCCTCTCTGGCGGCGTGGCGCCGTCTCGTCCGGCCGCGGCGCACGATCCGGAAACGTCGACGAAAGGCTTCGCTCGCCGTCGTCCCCGCCAATGCGGGAATCCAATTCTGGTTCCCGGCTCGATGGAGAGCGCCACGGGTTCCCGTTTCGGCGGGAATGACGAAGCTTCGCGAGGCTCCGGCATCGCCCCGGCGTTGGAAATTGTGGAAAGGATTCGGAACAGGAAAATGTGCCGAACAAGATAACCGAAGCGGCCGATGCCGCGAAGGCGCTCCGCGCCGGCTGCGCGCAAGCGCGTCAGGAGGGCGGCTTCGCCAGCACCGCCTTCAGCCAGCCCGGCGTCCACCATTCGCTGCGCGGACGGCGCGCGCAATCGGCGCGGATCGCCGCCGCGGGCGGGCGTGGCAGCCAGGACATGTCCGAGGCGTCGTCGAGATACTGCGCAATCAGATCGACGAGGCCGGGTTGCTGCGGGTCGGATGCGGTGTCGGCGGTGTAGACACGCAAGCGCGCGTGGAACCACAGCCCGTGCGCGGGAAAGCGGCGCGCGCGATCCTCGCGCAGCGCGCGGATCAGCGGCTCGATCTCGGCGCTGCGCGCGTAGGGGACGAAGCGGCGGCCGCGCCGGGACATCGTGCCGACGCGGAAGAAGTCGTCGGCGCAGACCACGTGCAGATCGTCGTAGCTGCCGCGGTATCCCTTCGGCCGGTCCGGCTGCACCAGCGCGCGCAAGGCGCGCCAGTCGGCGCTGGCGCGCTGGCGCTCGTGCACGGCTTTCATATGCGTGTCGAAGCGCTGGCGCAGCGCGTCGCGCGGCACTCGGCGCCGCGCCAATGCGGCGAGGTCGTCCTGGCCGGTCTGCCGGCGCAGCCATTCGCCGAGCGCCTGGCGCGCGCGGCGTGCGGCGGCGAGATCGGCGCGCGCTTCCGCGCTCGTGTCCTCGGCGTCGTTCTCGATGCCGGTCTGGAACTCGCTCCACGAGAACCAGCCCGCCTCGCCGGCGTCGGGCTCGTCGAACTGCGCCGTCGCGAGGCGCGCGAGGAAGCCGGCGAAGGAATCAGCCAGCACCACCGCCTCGCCTTCGCCGCCGATCAGCACCACCGGCCATTGCGCGCTCGGCCCGCCGTCGCGATTCCACAGCGCGACGTCGCCGCCGTCGCCGATCGCGAGGAAAATCGCGAACGTCTCGGACAGGTCCGCGCCTTCCTCGATCCAGTAGTCGTTGAAGCGCGCCGTCCATTCGCCGTCGTCGCCGCTGAGGCCGTCCGCCAGCGGCAAGCCGGGCGGCGCTTCGGCGTTCAACCAGCGCGCGAAGGCGAGCAGCAGTTCCGGCGCCTGCGCCGGCGGCGCGAACGCGCGGCGCAACGGCGCGGCGTCGACCTTCCGATACGCGGACGCTTCGGCCCGCGCGCGGCGCGCAGGCAGGAGCGGCGCCAGCAAGGCCGCGCCGGCCAGGCCTGCGCCGACGTGCAGCAGCGCGCGCCGCCTCACGACCCGGGTTTCGCCGCCACTTGCTCGCGGATCTGCGCCTCCACCACCGCCAGCGCGGTCATGTTGAACACGCGGCGCACGGTCGCGGCCGGCGTCAGCACGTGGGCCGGCTTGGAGAAGCCCATCAGGATCGGCCCGAGCACCACGCCGTCGGTCATCACGCGCGTCATGTTGAAGGCGATGTTGGCCGAATCCATGTTCGGGCAGACGAACACGTTGGCCGAACCGGACAGGCGCGAATTCGGGAACAGGCGCTCGCGCACCTCCGGATTGAGCGCGGTGTCGGCGTGCATCTCGCCCTCGATCTCGACCTTGGGCAGGCGCTCGCGCAGCAATTCGACCACGCGGCGCATCTTCTGCGCGCTGACGTCGTCGTGGCTGCCGAAATTGGAATGCGACAGGATCGCCACCTTCGGCGTGATGCCGAACAGCTTCAGCCGCAGCGAGGCCTGCGCGGCCGACGCGGCGATGCGCTCGGCGTCCGGATCGAGCGCGACGTGCGTGTCGAGGAAGAAGAACACGCCGCGATCGTTGAACACCGCGCTCATCGCCGAGACGTTCTCGACGCCGGGATCGAGAGGAACGATGCCGCGCAGATAGCCGAGCTTCTTGTGGTAGCGGCCGACCATGCCGCAGATCAGCGCGTCGGCCTCGCCGCGACGGAGCATCAGCGCGGCGATCACCGTCGCGCGCGAGCGCACGATCGCCTTGGCGCTGTCCGGCGTGACGCCGCGGCGCTCCATCAGCTCGTGATACAGCGACCAGTAGTCCTTGAAGCGCGGATCGCTCTCGATGTTGCACAGCTCGAAGTCGACGCCGGGCTTGAGCCGCAGCGACAGGCGCTGGATGCGCGACTCGATCACCGACGGCCGGCCGATCAGGATCGGCCTGGCGATGCCCTCGTCGACCACCGCCTGCACCGCGCGCAGCACGGTCTCCTCCTCGCCCTCGGCGTAGACGACGCGCTTGGGGTCGGACTTGGCGCGCGCGAACACCGGCTTCATCAGCAAGGTGGTGCGGAACACGAACTGGTTGAGCTTCTCCCAGTACGCGCGCAGGTCCTCGATCGGTCGCGTGGCGACGCCCGAATCCATCGCCGCCTTCGCCACCGCCGGCGCCAGCTGCACGATCAGGCGCGGATCGAACGGCTGCGGAATCAGGTAGTCCGGCCCGAACGTCAGCGTGCGTCCGCCGTAGGCGCGCGCGGCGACGTCGCTCGACTCGCGCCGCGCCAGTTCGGCGATCGCGTGGACGCAGGCGATCTTCATCGCCTCGTTGATCACCGTCGCGCCGACGTCGAGCGCGCCGCGGAAGATGTACGGGAAGCACAGCGCGTTGTTGACCTGGTTCGGATAGTCCGAACGGCCGGTGGCGATGATCGCGTCGGGGCGCACCGCGCGCGCTTCCTCGGGCAGGATCTCCGGCGTCGGGTTGGCCAGCGCGAGGATGATCGGCCGCTCGGCCATGCGCTCGACCATGGAGGCCTTGAGCACGCCCGGCGCGGAGAGGCCGAGGAACACGTCGGCGCCGTCGATGATCTGATCGAGCGTGCGCGCGTCGGTGTCGCGCGCGTAGCGGCACTTGTTCGGGTCCATTTCCTCCACGCGGCCTTTGTAGACCACGCCGAGACGGTCGGCGACCCAGATGTTCTCGGGCTTGACGCCGAGCCCCACCAGCATGTCCAGGCAGGCGATGCCGGCCGCTCCGGCGCCGGTGGAGACCAGCTTGATCTCGCCGATGTCCTTGCCGGCCACGCGCAGCGCGTTGATGACCGCGGCGCCGACGATGATCGCGGTGCCGTGCTGGTCGTCGTGGAAGACCGGGATCTTCATGCGCTCGCGCAGCTTCTTCTCGACCTCGAAGCACTCCGGCGCCTTGATGTCCTCGAGGTTGATGCCGCCGAAGCTCGGTTCGAGGCTGGCGATGATGTCGACCAGCTTGTCCGGATCGTTCTCGGCGATCTCCAGGTCGAACACGTCGATGCCGGCGAACTTCTGGAACAAGACGCCCTTGCCTTCCATCACCGGCTTGGCGGCCAGCGGGCCGATGTTGCCCAGGCCGAGCACGGCGGTGCCGTTGGTGATGACCGCGACCAGGTTGCTGCGCGCGGTCAGCGTGGCGACCTCGCCCGGATCGCGCACGATCTCCTCGCACGCGGCGGCGACGCCGGGCGAGTAGGCGAGCGAGAGTTCGCGCTGGGTCACGACCGGCTTGGTCGAGGTGACCTTGATCTTTCCGGCGGGTTCTTTGCGGTGGTAGTCGAGAGCGGCCTTCTTGAGTTCTTCGATCGTCGACATGGCGTCCGTGGACGCACGCGGCAGAGGCGCGTGCTGCGTTGGGGGATCAGCGCCGGACTATAGCACCGCGCCTCGCGGCTCCCTGCCACGGGAGCATCCGTGCCGTGCGGCAAGATCGCGCAGCGCGCCCGCGCGAGCCGCCGCCCGGCATCTTCCGGCTCGACGCCGCGTAAGGAAAGGAAAAAACGAGCCCGTGGCCTCGGCATGCCGAGGGGGAGATGCCACGGGCCCGCCTGGGAAAACTCAACCGTCGAAGCCGTTCCTGAAGATCGTGTCGTCGCCGGCGGGTGCGAGCGTGATGCCGTCGAAGTAGCCGCGCGCCGAGCGGCTCGCGAGCGTGCGGTTCTGGACGATCAACCGGATCAGCACGTACGCGCTGCGCGTCCACGAGGTCGCATCGATGAGCATCGGTTCCACGGCGGTCCAGTTTTCCGTCGTCGTGACCAGCCGCTCGCCGAAGGCGATCGGCACGGAACTGCAATCGCCGGCGCCGTCGCTCGCTGCGTAACTCCAGCCGATCGACACGCGGTCGCCGGCAAAGACGCTGAACGGCACCGAGCGCCCCCAGCCCTCGAGGCGGTAGAGCCCCGGCCCCGGCACGCGCACGCATTGGGTGGCCACCGCCTGCTCGTCGGTGGCGAGCGTGCCGCCGATGCGCAGCGAGCCGGAGCCGCCCGGTCCGACGTGATTGATCGCGTCCCACGTCGCGTGGGCATCGGTGGACCAGAGCCGCAGGTCACCGTCGAACTGGCCGTTGCGCACCAGCGGCGCCACGTCCACGCGCTCGTAGGCGCCGAGGTCGCCGGTTCCTTGCCAGTTCGGCCTGATCGGCAGATCGAAGCCGCGCGTATTGCCGGCGAGATCGGGGCCGCCGCCGCTGGAAGCGAAGTCCACGGCGGGCGAAGCCGCGTGCGGCCGGTAGTCGCCGCGAGCGGCGTCCACGAACAGCGGATCGCCATTCACGATCGTGCCGGTGGGTCCGCCGATGGAAATGGTCTCGTTGGCGAGCACGTTGCCGACGCGCTTGGAACCATCGGGCTGGATGAGCGTGTTCCGGCCCGGCTGCCACGAGATCGAGCGGCTCAGCACGATGTCGCCGCTGGCGGAGATCACGTGCGCCGCGCCGATCGAATTGCCGGCGATGGTGCTGTTTTCGACGTGAAGGTCCCACGTCGCCCCATTGGATTCCTGACGCAGCAGGTAGCCGGTCACGACATTGTCGGCGATCAAAGCATTGAGCAGCACGGTAAAGCCGAAATTGCGCGCCACCTGGCCGCCGCGATTCTTGCTGAAAGTCGTTCGATTGATCTCGACGATGCCTTGCGTCTGCGTCAACACCGCAGCGCCCGTCGTCGCCTGCCCCGCCACCGTCTCGGCAATGTTGCCGTCGATCAGATTGCACGCGACGGCAGCGCTGCAAGGCACGGCGCCGAGATCGGTCGGCCTGGTGATGTTGCGCTCCAGACCTCCATTCAGAGCGACATTCGCCACACCCGGCGTATCTGCCGTATCTGCGTAGATCGCGCTGCCCTCCTGCGCGCGGTTTCCGTCGATACGAAAGTCGAATCCGCGCAACAGATTGGGACCGCGCAGATATAGGCCGCCCCCCGTGTTCGTGGCGCGATTGCCACGAATGCGCAAGGGGCGCGAGGCATCGGTCGTGAACAGGCGCACGACGCCCGAAAAGACGTCGAGTTCCGAGGACATCGCTATGCCGCCGCCGTAGCGCGCCGTGTTCTCGGTGATCAGACCGCCATTGCCGAGGCCGGGCGAGCCGATGTCGGCGTCCGCCGGCATCAACACGAGGATGCCGCCGCCGTAGCCGTAGGTGGGCGTGTTGGTGGCCGGGTTGACACCCTTCGCCTCGTTGCCGCTGATCAGCACGTTGTCGTCGGTGATCTGCAGGCGCGCATTGCCCTCCACGCGGATGCCGCCGCCGGAATACTGCGCGACGTTGTTGAGGATCAGCGTGCCGGCCTCGAGGCGCAGTTGCGCGCGCGTGGCGGCGGTGCCGGTGAAGCTGATGCCGCCGCCGTAGCCGGCGTAGTTGTTGCTGATGGAGCTCGCGCGCACGCGCAACGTGCCGCCGCCGCGGAAGTCCACGCCGCCGCCGACGCCGTCGGAGACTTCATCGCCCTTGATGATCGACAGGTTCTCCAGGATCACGTCGTTGCTGTTGCCGGTGATCGTGACCACGCTGTCGTGGCCGCCGCCGACGCCGCTCAAGGTGCTGACGCCGGTCGGTGCCGCCGCCGAGCAGTTGGCGTAGCCGCCGACCAGCCGCACCGAGCGGTTGTCGATTCTCACTGCCTGACCTTCGTACAGGTTGCTCTTGATGCGGATCTCGTGCGTGCCGCCGGCCGTCAGTGCGTCGACCGCGCTCTGCACGTTGCCGTACTGGCAATTGGTGTCGTTGCCGACGGTGAGTGTCGCCGCATCGGTTCGATGCGTGACGAAGCCCGCCGCCAATACCATTGCCGCGGCGATGCGCGGCAGCCGATCCTTCACGCTCATGTCTTCGTTCCTCGATGCAAGCGGCCGAATGCCGTCTTGCCCGGATAACGGACGCAGGGCGCAGATTGCGACACGCGCTCTCGTCGTCGGCGAAACGGGAAGGCAGTCGCGCGAAGCACCGACGCGAATCCGCCGCCGAGGTGACGGACGGACCGCGTGTCGCGACGGCACCCGCCCGCGTCACGGCTGATCCGACCGGTCCGGTTCCCGGCCGCCGTCGAAACCGTCGCGCATCAGGCCGTCGGCATACGCGAAGACCGCGTCGACGTAGCCGCTGGCCTGGCCTTCGCTCCGCTCGTTCTTGAAGGCGCCGAGCGTCACTTCCAGCGATCCGGCGTCGAACCACAAGTCTTCCGGCCGAAACGTCATCGTCCGCAAGCTCCAGCCCGGCGCCTCCGCGACGACGGCATCGCCGTTGCTCGAACCGCTGCAATCGGCGTTCTCGTAGAAGCGGAAATCGGCGAACACGCCGCTTCCGGGCACCGATTTCAAGTCGATCTGCAGGCTCGCGCCGACGAGATAAGCATGCGACGGCTCGGCGAGCGCGATGCATTGGCGCCGCACCACCAGGAACTCCGGCTGGAGCAACCGGTTCCTGACCCAGATCGAGCCGGATGCCGGATCGAGATCGACGTCCTCGCCCGACCAGAGCGAATCGGCGACTGCGCCGAGACGTTCCCAGTCCTCGAGGCTGCGATCGAAATCGCCGTTGGCGACGAGGTTGGGCGGCTCAGCAAGAGCGACGCCGGCGAAGGCCGCCAGCAGGGCTGAAAGACGAAGCGCGCGAGTGCGCAGCGATGGACGCATGATGGATTTCCTCGTGATGCCGGACACGGCGCCGGCATCGAGGAACAACGAAGGAACGATGGGCTTTGCGACAGGCGAATGCCCGGCGTGCGGAGGCGCGGCTCGCCGTCGAAGCCATCGTGCGTCGAATCGTCGGCGTGGGCGAAGAACCCTTCGACGGTACCGGCGACGGCGCCGGGAAGGACTCGCTACTCCGATTGGCCGGCCGGTCGCTGCGGCGCTCCGACGCGATCGACCGCGTCCTGCACGTAGGACGGGAGGCGTCCGATGCGCCGCGCCTCCTCCGTCGCCTGCAAAGCCAGCGGCCGAGCTTCTTCGGCGCGCCCCGCTTCCCGCAGCAGATCGGCGAGTGCCGCGCGCGCTTCCACGCGCACCGGCACCTGGCCGTCGGGTGGATAGCTCATGCGTGCGAGCGCGAGTTCGAGCTGCTCGACCGCTTCATGGCGGCGGCCGGCCAGGGCCAACGCACGCCCGAGCCCGACGCGGGTATACACGCGATGCTTCTCGTTCACGGCTGAATCGCGATAGATCGCGTCGGCGTCACCATACGCCGCCAGGGCACCCGCCGCATCGCCATGCACGAAGGCGGCGCGACCGAGCTTCTCCAGCATCGCGCAGATCATGTCGGAGCTTGGCTCGGGCTGGGCGCGCAGTGCGGCGATCACGTCGCGCAGCATCGGCATGCCCGCGGGATCGCCGCGCAAGGCGAGCAGGCCGGCAAGGTTGCCGCGGTAGATCGTCGCCTGCATCGAGCCGGGATGGCGTGCCTCGACGATGTCCAGCGCCGCGCGGAATTCCCGCTCCGCCGCCGCGTAGTCGCCGACGCGCGCACGCAGGGCGCCGAGGTTGTTGTAGTCGAAGGCTACCTTCGGATGGTCCGGCCCGAGGGTCGCCGAGCGCATCGCGACCAGTCGCTGCGACAACTGCAGAACCTCGTCCATCTTGTAACGATCCATCAGGACCAGATTGAGAGAAGACAGCGCCTCGACCCGCCGATAGTGCGGATCGGGGAAGCTCGCCTCCACGATCGCCAGCGCCTCGCGGGCGGCCACCTCGGCGCGATCGCCCTGCCCGAGTCGCCCGAGCGCCAACCCGAGCAGGCGCTGGATGTTCGCCGTTTCGACGTGCGGCCCTTCGTACAGGCTGCGCTGCGAGGCCAGTGCCGCTTCGAGAGGCGCAATCGCCGACGCATCGTCGTAGTTCGCGGAGAACGCCTCGCCGCGTGCGATCAGCGCGGCAATGTGCGTCGGCACGCGGCAAGCTCCGCCGGCACAGGTATCGAGCGCTTCGGCGGATTCCACCAGGGCGCGCTCACGCTCCAGCTCGTGTGTGCGCAGCATGACCGAGGCGGTCAGTGCACGCGCGCGCAGATCGGCGCCGTTCGCACGCGGCCATTCGGCGAGCAAGGCGTCCATCGTAGCCCGCGCCTCGCCGCGGCGACCGGCATCGACCAACACCGCAGCATGGGCAAGGCCGGCTTCGGCACGGATCGGATGCGCGGCCGGCAGGAGCGTGGCGGCTTCGCGCTGGTTCGCCTCGAGCAATTCCTCCGCCTGCTGCAACCGCCCCTGCTTGCCGAGCACGCCACCGAGGGCAGCTACCAATTCGATGCGCACGTCGGGCCGCAATCCGTCGGCTTTGCGCAGGCGGCCGACGGCCGCCTCGACGACGTCGGCCACGCTCGGCGGCGCCAGGCGTGGGCCCGCCGGCTCGGCGGCACGGAACACGTCCAGCAGCAAGTCGCGCATACTTCCGGCGCGTTCGGCCTCCCGCCGCGCCACGTTCCCCTGCCATACCACCGCCGCGAACGCGCCGAGCAGCGCCAGCACGAACGCCGCCGCCATGCCGACGCCAGCGCGATGCCGCTGCACGAAACGCCGCGCGCGGTACCAGCGCGTCGGCTTCTGCGCCGACACGGGCCGCTCCTCGAGCAGGCGCCGCACGTCGTCGGCGAGGCCCGCCGCCGAGGCGTAGCGACGCTCGGGAGAATCGGCGAGCGCCTTCTGCACGATCGCGCCGAGGTCGCCGCGCAGGCGGCGGCGCAGGATCGCCGCCGGCTCGGGCAGCATGCCGTCCGGTTCGTCGCCGGAGATGTACGAAGCCGGCGTCGCGCCCTTGCCGTCGTTGAGCCGCTGGCCGCTGATCAGTTCGCCGAGCAGCACGCCGAGCGCGTAGACGTCGGTCGCGGTGGTCACCGGCGCGCCCGCGCGCTGTTCCGGCGCGGCGTACGCCGGCGTGAACGGCTGGTGGCCGGTGCGCGTGGCGTCGTCTTCGTCGACCTCGTCGAGCAGCTTGGCGATGCCGAAGTCGAGCAGCTTGACGTGGCCTTCGCCGGTGACCAGCACGTTGGCGGGCTTGAGATCGCGATGCACGATCAGCGAGCGATGCGCGGCCTCGACCGCGGCGCACACGACCAGGAACAATTCCAGCCGCTCGCGCAGGTCGAGCCGCAGCCGACGCACGTGCTCGGTGATGCGTTCGCCGCCGACCAGCTCGAGCGCGATGTACGGCAATCCCGCGTCGGTCACGCCGCCTTCGATCAGGCGCGCGATGTTGGGATGGCGCAGCTGCGCCAGCGCGCGCTGTTCGCGACGGAACTGGCGCCGCGAGGCGGCCGTCTGCAAGCCGCGGTGCAGCAGCTTGATCGCAACCTCCTGCGCCACGCCCTCGACGCCTCGCACGCCGCGGTACACGGTCGAGAAGCCGCCGTGGCCGAGCACGTCGAGCAGTTCGAACGGGCCGATGCGCCCGCCGGACGGCAGCGCGACCGGCGCCTCGTCCGCGTCGAGCGCGGCTGCCAACTGGTCGAGCGGCCGCGCCAGCGGATCGGTCGACGCGGACGCTTCGAGCATCGCGCCCACGCGCCGGCGCAACGTCTCGTCCGCGCAGTGCGCAGCGAGCCAGGCATCGCGCTCGGCGACGGGCAGGACGAGAGCGGATTCGTAGAGGTCGCGAATCGAAGGCACGGCAGGCTCCATGACCCGGGAAACGGCCGCGCGCGGCCGGTTGCGACGTACGCGCCGGCGCCTACTCCAGATCGGTGCGCAGGAACGCGCGCGCGAACTGCCAGTCGCGGTCGATCGTGCGGCGCGCGAGGCCGAGCATCTGCGCGACCTGCTCCAGCGTCAGGCCGCCGAAGTAGATCAGTTCGACCACCTGCGCCGCGCGCGCGTCTTCTTCGGCGAGCCGGCGCAAGCCTCGATCGAGCGCCAGCGCCTGCGCCGCGCTGTCGAGCACGAGACGCTCGTCGCTGGCGGTCAGCGTGACGCGCACCCAGTCGCCGCCGGCGCGCTGGCTCATCCGCACGCGCGCGCGGTCGCACAGCAGGTGGCGCATCGCCTGCGCGGCGTAGGTGAAGAACTGCGCGGGATGCGCGAACGCGAGCTCGGATTTCGCGCCGATGCGCAGATAAAGATCGTGCACCAACACGGTCGGATCGAGCGTGGCGTGCCCGCCGGCGGCGAGCTGGCGGCTGGCGAGCCGCTTCAACCGCCCGTACAGGGTCTCGAACAGCTCGTTCGCGGCCGACGACGACGTCGGCGGCTCGGCACGGACGGGTACGGATGATTCGGACACGTCGATCCTCCCTCTCGACGCGGCAGTGTAGCCATGCCGGATCGCGCGGCAAACCTTGCTATGCTCGCGGCGGAACAGGGAACCTCGATGACCGCCTCCGCCGACAGCGACGTGACGCGCCTGCTCCTGCGCTGGTCGCAGGGCGACGACGCCGCGCTCGACCGCCTGACCCCTCTGGTCTACGAGGAACTGAAGTCGATCGCCTCGCGCGAACTGGCGCGCGAGCGCGCCGGGCACACCTTGCAGACGACCGCGCTGGTCAACGAGGCCTTCGCACGCCTGATCGGCCACGGCGACACGCGGTTCGAGAATCGTGCGCACTTCGCCGCGATCGCCGCGCGCGCGATGCGGCGCGTGCTGGTCGACCACGCGCGCCGGCATCTGGCGAAGAAGCGCCCGACCTCGGAAGAGCGCGTGTCGATCGAGGAGATCGACCTCGAAGGCGCCGCCGGCGTCGACCTGATCGGCCTCGACCTGCTGCTCGACCGCCTCGCCACGGTCAGTCCGCGACAGGCGAAGGTGGTCGACATGAAGTTCTTCGCCGGTCTCGAACTGGAACAGATCGCCGATCTGCTCGACGTCGCCCGCCCCACCGTCGTGCGCGACTGGCGCATGGCGCGCGCCTGGCTGCAGCGGGAGCTCGCTTGAGCGCGTCCGCCGAGGACCGACGCTACGCGCAGGCCCTGACGATCGCGCATGGGGTGCTGGAACTGCCGGACGCGGAACGTGCGGCACGGCTGGATGTGCTCTGCGGCGGCGACACGGCGCTGCGCCGCGAAACCGAATGGCTGATCCGCACCGCCGAGGACATCGCGCCCGACGACGGCCTCGACCAGCGCGTCGCCGAAGTCGCCGGCCGCTTCGCCGCCGACCTGCGCATCCAGTCCGGCACGCCGGGCAGCTATCGTCTGCTCGAACGCATCGGCGAAGGCGGCATGGGCGCGGTGTGGCTGGCCGAGCGCCGCCTCGGCAGCGCCGTGCAGCGCGTCGCGCTGAAGCGCCTGCGCGCCGGCGCGACCTCGCAGCAGGCACGCTTCCTCGAGGAGCAGCGCATCCTCGCCTCGCTCAACCATCCCAACATCGCGCACCTCGTCGACGCCGGCGACGACGCCGACGGCGAACCGTTCCTGGCGATGGAGTACGTCGACGGCGAGCGCATCGACCGCTGGTGCGGCACGCGCGGACTCGACCTGCGCGCGCGCATCGGCTTGTTCCTGAAGGTCTGCGCCGCGGTGTCCCATGCGCACGAGCGCCTGGTCATCCATCGCGACCTCAAGCCGGCCAACATCCTGGTCGGCGCCGACGGCGAGCCGAAGCTGCTCGACTTCGGCATCGCGCGGCTGATCGACGCCGACGCCACCGCGACGCTGGCGACACGCGCGATGACCTTGGCCTACGCCAGCCCGGAACAGGTCGAAGGCGCAGCGCTCGGCACCGCCACCGACGTCTACTCGCTCGGCGTGGTGCTGTACGAGCTGGTCGCCGGCGTGCGGCCGTTCGAGCATCTCGCTTCCGACCACGCGCGCTCGAACGCGATCGTCTCCGGCGAGATCGCGCCGCCGAGCCAGCAGCTCCAGCGCGTCGCCGAAGCGGCGCCGCACGCGCCCGCGCCGCGCGCCGGCGCGCGGCGCATCCCGGCCGACGTCGACGCGATCGTGCTGAAGGCGCTGCGCCGCGAGCCCGTTCAGCGCTACGCCTCGGTGCGCGAGTTCGCCGAGGACCTGCAGCGCTTCCTCGACGCGCGCCCGGTGCTCGCGCGCCGCGGCGAGTGGATGTATCGCGCGCAACGCTTCGTGCAGCGCAACCGCTGGCCGCTCGCCGCGGCGGCCTTGTTCGTCGCGCTGGCCAGCGGCTTCACCTGGCGCACCTGGCTTGCCGAACGCGAGGCGCGCATGCAGGCCGCGGTCTCCGATCGGGTGACCGAATTCCTGATCTCGACCTTCGCCCTGTCCGATCCGACCCGGTCCGGCCGGCACGATTTCAGCGCGAGGGAGGTGCTCGATCAGGGCCGCGCGCGCGTCAACGAGGAACTCGCCGGCCAGCCACGCGTGCGCGCGCGCCTGCTCGACGCGCTCGGCAATGCCTATCGCGGCATCAACGAAGGCAACGCCGGCGCCCCGCTGCTCGAGGAAGCGGCGCAGCTCGCGCTCGACCCGGCCGTCGCCGACCCGCTGGCGGCCGCGCGCAGCCTGCGGGCGAAGGCCCGCGGCATCCTGGCGGTGAGAGGTTCGTCCGACGAAGCCGAACATGCCGCGCAGCGCGCGCTCGACCTGGTCCTGGCGCACGCCGACGGCGCTACGCCGCTGCTGGCCGACGCCTACGGCACGCTCGCGCAGGCGCTCGACGCCGCCGGCAAAGGGCCGCAGGCGATGACCGCGGCGCGGCAGGCGCTGGCCATGCGCGAAGCCACGCACGACTCCCCATTGGCGATCGCGCAGAGCCTGCTCGACATTTGCGGCGTCACGTCCAGCAGCGGCAAGCAGGCCGAGGCGCTGCCGTTCTGCGAGCGCGCCCTGTCGTTGTACGCCGGCGCGGGCGCGACGCGCACGAACGACTACCGCCTCGCGCTCAGGCAGTACGAGAACGTGCTGTTCTACCGCGGCGACTACATCATGGGCATGGCGACCAATCGCGAGCGCGTCGCGCTCACGCGCGAACTGTTCGGTCCGGACAGCGCCGCGTTCGCGATGGACCTCGTCACCTCCGCCGAGACGCTGGCCGAGCGCGGCCTGTTCGACGAAGCCGCCGCCGCGCTGGACGAGGGAACGCCGGTGATCCTGCGCCGCAACGGCGCGCAGAGCACGCAGTACGCGCTGGCGATGTTCAATGCCGGCTGGTTGAAGTACCTGCTCGGCGAGTTCGACGCCGCCGTGCTGTCGCTGCGCAAGGCGCTGACCCTCTACGAGGCGGCCGTGGGCGGGAAAGACAACGATCGCCTGCCCGTGCTGCGCGTGGACCTGGCGATGGCCTTGATCGAGTCGGGCCGGGCCGATGCCGAGGCGCGCACGCTGCTGGAAGCGGTCGTCGCTGCGCGCAGCACGCCGCACGAGGACGCCGTCGGACTGGCCTATGCGCGCCTGCCGCTCGCGCGCTGGCACGTGGCGCATCAGCAGTATCCGGAGGCGGAATCCCTGCTCGACCAGGTCGAGGCGGTCGGAGGCCGCATCGAATCGGAAATGCATGCGCGCGCCGCCGCCACGCGCGCGGCGATCCAGCGCGCGCGCGGAAACGCGGCCGACGCGCTGCGCTTCGAACAGACCGCCTACGAACTGACCTTGCACGACGTCGGTGCCCAGCATCCGCGCACCGCGCGCTACGCGCTGGCGTATGCGAACGCGCTGCGCGCCGCCGGCGAGCACGATCGCGCCGAGGCGCTGCAGCGCGAGTTCGGCGAACGGCTCGAACGCGCCTATCCGGCGGACTCGGCGTTCCGGCGCCTGCTGCCTGTGCGGCGCTGAAGGAAAACAAGGCGAAGAAGAATTGCTCGCGGAGACGCAGAGTACGCAGAGAAAAATCCGTTCTTCTTTTTCGTCTTTCTCTGCGTTCTCTGCGTCTCTGCGAGAAACCATTCTTGCAGACGCCGCCACCGTCGCCGCGCTCTCGCGTGGAGAAAAATCCGCCCCGCAGCGGTCGCGCCGCTGCGGGGCGGCACCCCCCTACCCATCGTCGCGCTGCAGGGTCGCGCTCGCCTGCGCGGTTTCGAGCAGCCAGGCGTCCACGCCCTGCGTGCGCATGTGTGCGAGCGCGCAGGCGGCGCCGTCGGCAGAGACGATCCACGAGGTGACGCGCTCGCGACCCCGCGCATCGCGATGCAGCAGGCGCAGCAGCGAGGTCGTCGCGTCGAGCGGCGTGCGCTGCACGCGCAGCTCGCCGGACTTGCCGCGCACGATCACGACGTCGTCGAGCCGTTCCCCGCTCGGCGGCGGCAGCGCGAAGCTGCGGATCGACTCGCCGTCGAGCACCGCCTCGGCCGCCTCGCCGACCAGATGCGTGCCCGCGCCGTAAGGCACGTCGAAGCCGTCGCGCAGCAGCACCAGCATGTTCGTGTCCGACACCTCCTGCGCTTCGGCGCCGCCGAGCGCGAGCGCGAACGTGGCCGTGGATTCGCCGCTGTCGAAGCGCACCGGCACGCTGACGCGCCAGGTCAGGCTGCGCCCCGGCGGCAGCGTCGCCCGATCGTGCAGCGGCCCTGCGCCGCTCGCCGTGCACGCCGCGCCGGCTTCGCCGCCGAAGCATTGCCACGACGCATACGGAGCATCGAACGCCGGCGACAGCGCGGCGTCGAGCGATACCGCGGCGGCGGTGCTGAAGCCGTCGTTGCGCAGCGTGACCGTGTAGTCGACGACCTGCCCGTAGCGCGCGAACGCGCGGCCGTCGTCGATCGTCAGCACGAGCCGCGCCGGCAGCATGGCGCAATGCACGGCGACGTCGGCGACGTCCGCGCCGTCGACCGTGCCGCTTGCGTGCTCGAGCGTGCAGGACTGTCCTGACGGCGATTGCTCGACGGTGACCGCGTAGGCGCTGCCGCTCGCCAGCAAGCCGGCGAACGCGAACGCGCCGTCGGCGGCGATCGGCAGCGTTTCCTCGCCGTTGAGCCGCAGCACCAGGCCGTCGCCGGCGAGTCCGTCGACGACGCCGCCGACCGAGTACGCGTTCGTCGTGCAGGTGACGGCGACGTCGGTGACATCCGCATCGCCGACCTCGCCGCTGCCGCCGGTGACCGCGCAGGTCTGCCACGGCTGCGTCGGCTGGGTCAGCACGACGACGTCGTAGTGCGTGCCCCACGGCAGCGCGGTCGGGAACTGGAACGTCGTATCCGCGTTCCCCGGGGCGACCGTTTCGCCGCCGTTGATCTGCAGCGACAAGCCGCTGCCGGCGAGACCGCCGAGCGTGCCGCCGACGTGATGGACGTCGAGCGCGAATTCCGCCACGACGACGCAGTCCGCATCGAGCGGAGCGATGGTGTAGTCGTTGCCGTCCAGCACGCCGGCCGGCGCACCGTTCGCGCCGCAGGTGTCGGTGACGAGAGCGAGATGCGCGCGCGGCGCGGGTTCCAGGTTCAGCACGACGGTCGCGGCGGCGGACTCGGCCGCGTAGCCCGCGACGCAGTCGCCGCCGTTCTCGGCGCAGTCGGCGATGCCGCCGCTGGCCGGCGCCGCGCCGGCCGCGGCATCGGCCGTGACCGAACCGGGGCCGGCCACGCCGACCGCGAGCTGCGTCTGGCGCAGCTCGACCGCGCCGAGGTCGCAGGCCGGGCCTTGCGGGCGCGCGACACCGCGCTGGTCGGCGTCGTACGGCGCGATGCCGCAGGCAGCCGGGTCGCCGCGGTCGAGCGCCGCGCCGCCCACGCCGGGCAGCAGAGTCGGCGCGGCGCCGCCGTTGTCTTGCAGCGGGCCGAGCTGCGGATCGCTGGCGACGACACCGCTGCACGTGGCGCCGACCGGGCAACCGCCTTGCACGAGGCTGTCGGACAGCGAAAGGCTGCCTGCGCTGTAGAAGATCTCCGGCTGGATGCCGCCGCTGTCGCCCCACGCAATCACGTGGCGCAGGCTCATCGCGGCTGAGCTGGCGTACATCGCGCCGCCGAAGCTGGACGTCGTATTGCCGTTGAAGGTCACCTGATCCAGCTCGATGCTGCCGCCGTCCAGCCGGATCGCTCCGGCAGCGCCGCTGGTGGTGCGATTCCCGGCGAAGGTCACCTGCGCCATGCGCACGGCGCCGCGCGCGAGATAAGCCGCGCCGCCGCCGTACTGGCTGCGGTTGCCGCTGAACGTGCTGCGGCTCAGGACCAGTGCTGCGGCGCCGCCGGTGCCACCGGTGCCGTTGCTGCCGTCCGCGAGCAAGGCGGCGCCCCAATCCGCGCGGTTGCCGCTGAACCACAGCCGCGTCAGGGTCGGACTGCAGGCGTGTCCGTCGTCGTGCCCGATACCGTTGCAGTACAGGCCGCCGGCAACCGAGCCGTTGTAGATCGGGAACTGCCAGCCGGTGCCGGCGGTGATCGCGAAGCCGTCGAGCACGGTGTCGGCCCCGATCGGACCTGCGGCCGTGGTGCCGTCCATGATCACGACGTTGTAGGTGTTGCCGCCGACGATCTGGTCGGCATCGCGCACCACGCCGTTCGCGTCGACCGTGTCGTTGCCGTCGATGTCGCCCGACAGCACCGTGCGGTTCGCACCGGGAGCGGCCTGCTCGCGCGCGGTCTCGCCGCCGGCGAAGCCGCCGTACACGGCCAGGCCGGGACGAATCCGGAAGCTGATCGAGCGGTCCGTGCCGGTCGTCGGTCGATACACGCCGCGCGCGACCCACACTTCGCTGCAGGCCGGTTCGCCGAGGGCCGATTGCAGGTCGACGTAGGCGTTCGCCCAATCGAGGCCGCTGCCCGCGCCGCCGGCGAACCGGTTCACGTAGCACACGTGCGGCGGCACGATCTCGACCGCGCCAATGTCGCAGCCCGCGCCTTGCGGGCGCGGCACGCCGCGCTGGTCGACGGCGGGGCAAGCCGCGGTGTCGCCGGCGTCGATCGCCGGGCTGTCGTCCGCCGGCAGCATCGTGCGGCCGAAGCCGCCGTGGTCGGCGAGCGCGCCGAGCTGCGGGTCGACGTCGAGATTGCCGCCGTCGTCGGTGCCGAAGGCGGCGTTCCATGCCGCGCTGCCGCCGGAACCGGCGACCACGCTGTGCGAGAACCGCGGCTGCGCGCCGTTGATGTTCATGATCTCCGGGAAGCTGGGCGCCACGTCGCCGTGGAAGATCGCATTGGTGACGACCGGCTTGGCGCCCGTCCCCTGGTTGACCATCGCGCCGCCGAAATGGTTGGTGCCGCTGGCGGTGTTGCCGCTGAAGGTCACGTTGGTCAGCGTCATCACGGAGGTGCCGCCGACGCCGGCGTTGTAGATCGCGCCGCCGTTGCCGATGCTGGTGCCGATGCTGGCGTCGTTGCCCTGGAACGTCGCGTTGAGGATCGTCGCGTTGGCGGTGCCGCCCTGGTTGCCGCTGGTGTTGTAGATCGCGCCGCCCTGGTCGGCCTGGTTGCCGCTGAACGTCGCGCGCTCGATGCGCGGACTGGCGACGCCGTTCAGTTCCGCCCAGACGTAGACGGCGCCGCCGAGCCGGGCCGCGCGGTTGCCGTCGAACACGACGTCGAAGAGCGCCGGACTGGCGCTGCCTGCCCCGTCGGCGCGCAGCGCGAGCGCGCCGCCGTAGGTCGCCGCGTTGGCGAGAAAGCGCAGGCGCGCGAGCGTCGGATCGCAGCGGCGGCCGCTCGCCGCGCCCGTGCAGTACAGGCCCGCGCCCATGCTGTCGGGAAACCCCGCATTGGCGTTGCCGCCCTGGATGGTGAAGCCGTCGAGCACGGTGGTCGCGGTGATCGGTCCGGCGCTGGTCGTGCCGTCCAGCTTCACCACGTGGTAGCTGTTGTCGGCGGCGTCGCCGGGCGTGCCGATGTCGCCGGACAGCACGGTCGCTTGCGCGCGCGGATCGGCCTGCGTGCGCGCGGTCTCGCTGCCGACGAAGCCGCCGTAGACGGCGCTGCCGGGACGCACCGCGAAACTGTCGCCGCGCGCGGTGCCCGGCACGTAGATGCCGGCGGCGACCCAGACCTCGGCGCACGCTGCATTGCGCAGCGCCGATTGCAGGTCGACGTAGGCGTCGGCCCAGTTGGCGCCGCTGTTCGCGCCGGCCGCGTCGGCCTTGACGTGACAGGCCGCCTGCGCGGAAGCGCTCCACGCGAGTGCCGCTGCGGCGGCGCCACAGCGCCAAAGGATGGTTGCGACGGTATTCATGTCTTCCCCTGCGATCGATACGGGTGTTGCGCCGAAGGCTCCGGACCGGAGCCCTCGGTCATCCCGTAACGCGCAGGACGGCGGCGCCGAGGATCATCGCGTTCGCGCCATCGCGAGCGGCCGGCGCACGCCACCCCTTGAAACCCGCCGCCGCGAGACCGAATCTGCAACGCAACGCGGCAAGCGCCGGACTCCGGCGCCGTCGCCGCGACACGACGCGGAGCGCGAATGGACGCCGGTGCCATCCTTGCCCAATGCCGTCTGTTCGCGGGCCTGCCGCCGCAGGCGCTGCAACAGCTGGCGGCGCTGTGCGAACCGCTGGAGCTGCGCGGCGGCGATACTCTGTTCGGCGTCGGCCAGCCAGCCGAGCACCTGTACCTGGTCGCGCTCGGCCGGCTGCGCGCGCGCCTGCCGGACGGCAGCATCGCCGGCGACATCGGCCGGCTGGAGCCGGCCGGCGAGATCAGCCTGCTCTCCGGCGAACCGCACTCCGCCGAGGTGCAGGCGCTGCGCGACAGCCTGCTGCTGCGCCTGCCGCGGGTGCCGCTGATCGAATTCCTGCAAACCTATCCGGCGGCGCTGCTGGCGCTGACGCGCACGATCGTGCAGCGCATGCGCCGCAACCAGCGCGAGGCGGTCAAGGACACCGCGCGCGGCGGGCAGACCTTGGCGCTGATCGGCGGCGGCAGCCTCGACGTCGCCGCCCTGGCGCAGCGCCTGCAAAGCGCGCTGAGCGAATCGGGCGCGCCGATCGAGCTGATCGGCGCCAACACCATCGACGCGGTGTTCGGCGCCGGCGCCGCGCACGCGCCGCTGCGCGAGATCGAGTTCGACGCGCAGCGCATGGCCTGGATCGGCCGCATCGAGAATTCCGGCCATACCTTGCTGCTGTACGCGCGCGAGGACGATCCGGTCTGGGCCGAACGCTGCCTGCGCCAGGCCGACCGCATCCTGATCGCGGTCGACAGCACCGAACCGGCGCGCGACACGGCGCTGCTCGCCCGCTTGCGCGAACTCGCGCTGCGCACGCCGGTGGAGCTGCTGATCCTGCGTGCCGACGACGCCGCCGCGGGCGACGTGCAGGGCTGGCGCCGGCTCGGCGGCGCGCGGGCGCACTACTTCGTGCGCCCGCAGCCGGAACCGACCAGCACCGCCGACTACGCCAGCGTCGCGCGCCAGCTCAGCGGACGCGGGCTCGGCCTGGTGCTCGGCGGCGGCGGCGCGCGTGCGTTCGCGCACATCGGCCTGATGCGCGCGCTGGAACAACTGCGCATTCCGGTCGACCTCGCCGGCGGCACCAGCATGGGCGCGTTCTTCGCCGCGCTGCGTGCCTGCGGCGCGGACAGCTACGAGATGCAGCGCGTCGCGCGCGAGACCTTCATCGAGCACAACTATCTCAACGACTACGTGCTGCCGCGCGTGTCGCTGATCCGCGGACGCAAGTTCCTCGCGCACCTGCGCGCGATCTTCGGTGAGCGCCGCATCGAGGAACTGCGCCTGCCGTACTTCGCGGTCAGCACGAACCTCTCGCGCGCGACCACGATGGTGCACGACAGCGGCCCGCTCGCGGTCTGGGTCGGCACCAGCATGTCGGTGCCCGGCTTCTCGCCGCCGGTCGCCTATCGCGGTGAGCTGCTGGTCGACGGCGCCGTCACCAACAGCCTGCCGACCGACGTGATGCTGCAGCTCGGCCGCGGCCCGATCGTCGCCTCCGACGTCAGCACCGACGGCAGCCTGCTCGCGCCCGGCATCGAAGGCCCGGACCAGGAGGCGCTGCTGAACCAGGCGGTACGCCCGCCGGTCACGCTGATCGACATCCTGTTCGCCAGCGCCGTGCTGACCAGCGAGAGCGGCGTGCGCGCCCGCGCCGCGCGCGCAGACCTCTATCTGCGCATGCCGGTCAGCGGCGTCGGCCTGTTCGACTGGAAGCAGCTCGATACGATCGTCGATCGCTGCTGCGAGTACGCGCTGCCGCGGCTGGAGGCGTTCGCGCGCGGCTTGTCGGCGGCTTGATGGGAACCTCGGAAATCCCGCAGGCCGTCATCCCCGCGGAAGCGGGGATCCGTTCGGATTCTTCTCCAGCGCGATCGACCGCCCGTGGATTCCCGCTTTCGGCGAAATGACGCCACGCGAAAGTGTTCGGGATCCCCGTCCGGCAGGCTCGTCTCAACCCGGCGCGTAGCCGAGATAGTCCAGCGCCGCCTGCAGCATCGCCGCGCTGCCGACCGGCAGCGCGCCTTCGTCGAGGAAGAACTTCGGCGAATGGTTCGACGGCGCCGTGGCGGGATCCTGCCCGGCCGGCGTCGCCCCGACAAAGAAATACACGCTCGGCACCTCGATCGAGCGGCCGAGGTGCGGGAAATCCTCCGACGCGGTCCAGCGCTGGGCCTCCTGCACATGGTCCTTGCCGAGCGCGGTCTCGAGACTGGCGCGCACGCGCGCGGTCAGCGCCGGATCGTTGTAGTTGACCGGATTGCTGCTGTCGGCCGACAGCGGGATCTGCGTCTCCACCGTCGCGCCGTGCGCGGCGGCGACGTGCTCGGCGATGTTCTTCAGGCTCGCCAGCGCCTGCTGGCGCATGCCGTCGTCGAAGGCGCGCACGGTGCCTTGAAGCTCGGCCTTGTCGGGCACGATGTTGAAGCGCTGGCCGCCGTCGAAGATGCCGAAGGTGACCACCGCCGGCTCCTTGTTGATGTCGAGCTGACGGCTGACGATGGTCTGCGCGGCGGTAACGATCTCGGCCGCGGTGACGATCGGATCGATGCCCTTCCACGGCGTCGCGCCGTGGCTCTGGCGCCCGCGCACGGTGATGCGGAAGGTGTCGGAACTGGCCATCGCGCCGCCCGGGCGCAGCGCGACCGTGCCGACCGGCAGCGCGCTGACCACGTGCATGCCGAATACGGCGTCCGGCTTGAAGTCCTTGAACACGCCGTCCTTGACCATCAGCGTCGCGCCGCCTTCCTCGCCCGGCGGCGCGCCTTCCTCGGCCGGCTGGAACACCAGCATGACCTCGCCCGGCAGATCCTTGCGCAGCTTCGCCAGCGCCGCGGCGACACCGAGCGTCATCGCGACGTGCGCGTCGTGGCCGCAGGCGTGCATCACGCCGACCTGCTTGCCGAGGTATTCGCCTTTCGCCTTCGAGGCGAACGGCAGGTCGACTTCCTCGGTCACCGGCAGGCCGTCCATGTCGGCGCGGATCGCCAGCTTAGGGCCCGGCTTGCCGCCCTTCAGCACGCCGACGACGCCGGTCTTGGCGATGCCGGTGCGCACGTCGTAGCCGAGCTTCTTCAATTCCGCGGCGACGAATGTCGACGTGCGCGTCTCGCGGTTGGACAGCTCCGGATGCTCGTGCAGGTCGCGCCGCCAGGCGGTGATCTCGGGCAGCAGCGGCTGGATGCGCTGCGCAGCGGTGTCGGCGGCGCCGGCGGCCGTGCCGGCGAGCGCGAGAGCCGCGGCGATCAGGGGTCGATGCATGGCGATCGTCCGTTCGGGGGAAAGGCGCATGGGAAAACATCGGGCGGGGGGATGCAAGCGGTGGTGGCGATCAACACCATCCCCACCCAACCCTCCCCTTGAAGGGAAGGGCTGAAGCGCTCGCTTTGAGGGGAGGGCCGAGGCGCTCGCTTTGAGGGAAGCGCCCAAGGCGCTCGCTCTGAAGTCCTCCCCTTCAAGGGGAGGATTTAGGAGGGGATGGTGTTCGCAAGCGCGCCATTCACACATCTGCGGACTCGACTCACAACCCCAACACCAGATCCTCCGCCTCCACCCGATCGACGCGGATGCGATTGGCGAACAGCGAGAACGCGAGCATGCCGGCGAGGCCGTGCGCGTGCTGCACCCACGGCGGCAGCCAGTGCGGCGGCGCGATGGTGCCGTCGTCGAAGTACGGCTCCAGCGCGAGCACGTCGCGCAGCGCGAGCTTGCCGGCGAACAGGTTGCGGCACAGCGCCATGCGCTGGTGCTTGAGCGCCCAGCGGAAGAAGGTATGCACCGAGAGCAGCCCGTGCAGATAGACCGCGTCCTTGGTGAACGCGGCGCCGCCGGTCAGCGGCGCGCCGCGGAACACGCGCTGCGCCGAGGTGAAGCTGTCGACCTCGTTCTGCCCCGCACCGAGAAAGAAGCGGAACACCTCGATGAAGTCGGCGCCGCGCAGCGCCATGTCGATGCCGAGGATGCGCAGGGAGATGCGCTTCATGCGCGCGATGTCGATCGAGCCGGACATCAGTTCGGCGAACACGGCCAGGCCTTCCTGCGTCGCGGTGATGCGCGGGGAGGAGCGCGCCAGCGATTTCAGGTACGGCTGCGCGCGCCCGTTCAGCGCGGTCAGCGAATGCACGAAGGCCTCGTGGTTGAGCAGCTGATCGCGGTCGTAGTCGCTGAAGCTGGTGGCCGAGCGCAGGCGGATGCGTGTCGCGCCGGCCGCCGCCTTGGCGATCAGCTCGGGATCGGTCTCGACCTTGACCACGCCGGCGCCGAAGAACGCGTCGAGCCGCTGTTGCAGATCGACTTGCAGCACCTCGGCCGGAACCTCGCTGGAGACCTCTTCCAGCGGCGCATCGCTCGAATACTCGTCGGCGATCTCGATGAAGTGCCGCGCGGCGTCGACGTTGGTCAGCGTCGCGCCCGGCACGCGGTCGTCCGGCCGCCCGTACAGCGCGGCGGAGTGCTCGGTGATGCGCGGGGTGCCCATCGCGTCGAGCAGTTCGGTCGCGACGCGCCAGGAGTCGGCGGTGCGGCGGATGTAGTCGCCGAGCGGATGCGCCGGATCGGCCGCTTGCGCGATCCCGGCCAGCGCCGCGCGCGTCTCGACGAAATCGCCGGCCGGATAGGCGATCTGCGGCAGCCGGGCCTGTCCGCGCTTCCACGCCGTGATGAATTCCCTCTCGGCCGAGGCCGGCCAGCTCACCGAGGCGAGCAGGCGGATGCCGCGCGTCGCCGCGACGAGACGCTGGTCGAGTTCGCCGTAGAACTCCGCATGGGTGGGCAGAGTGGCCAAGCGGGATTCCCCTCGCGCTGCGCATGACTTATCGGACAGGAAGATAACAGACCAGTTGCTAGGATCGACCGCCGCCTTCGGGAAGGCGCACTTCCAGCAAAGAGGACCCATGATGAGGAAAACTCGAACGCTCCGTTCCGTTCCGCGACTGAAGCCGCTGGCCGCTTCGCTCGCGGTCCTGCTGGCCGCGACGGCGGCGCACGACGTGCACGCCGCGTCCGATCGCTACGCGCTGCGGCTGCAGCAGCACCAGACCGCGAAGACCGGCTTCCCGCTCGCCGTCGCCCCGCGCCAGGTCACGCCGTTGCGGCCCGCGGGCACGCTGGCGGTCACCAGCTGCGCCGACGACGCCGATCCGGGCACCTTGCGCAACGTGCTCGCCAACGCGGTCGAGGGCGACACGGTCGACCTCAGCCAGCTGACCTGCAGCACGATCACCCTGACGCAGGGCCCGATCGACACCAGCGTGCTCGGCGATCACCATCTCTACGACGTGACGTTGCAGGGACCGGGCCGCGGCGCGCTGACGATCGAGGCCGGCGGCCAGTCGCAGGTGTTCGTGATCGGCGGCTTCTCGAGCGACCAGGGCACGTTCACCGTGAACGACCTGACCATCGCCAACGGCACCTATTCCGGCAGCCTCGCTGCCTGCGTGCAGGGTTTCGGCGGCGCGCTGCACCTGAATCGCGTCGACGTCACCAACTGCCATTCCAGCGGTACCTACCAGCTGATCTTCGGCGGCGCGGTCGACGTCAACATCCTGCGCATGGACGACAGCACGATCACCTCCTCCAGCGCCACCGGCACCGGCGCCAACAGCACCGCCGCCGGCGGCGGCGCCTACGCCGGCGACACCATCCTGGTGAACAGCAAGATCAGCGGCAGCACGACCACCGCGCCGATCGCGGTGCGCGACGGCTACTTCAGCGTCGGCGGCGGGCTGTACGCGCAAGGCGACTTGACGCTGACCAACAGCACGATCTCCGGCAACTCGATCGAAGCGACCGGCACGGACCAGCAGGCGCGCGGCGGCGGCGTCTACGTGCGCGGCATCGCCACGATCAGCGGCTCGACGATCGACGGCAACCGCGCCGACGGCGACGGCGGCGGCGTGTTCAAGGCGATCTACAGCATCTACGGCGAACCCGGCGGCAGCAATCCGACGACCTCGCTGACCGTCACCAACAGCACGCTGTCCGGCAACGCCTCGGGCGGGCGAGGCGGCGGCATCGCCAGTTCGCGGCCGCTGACCCTGGACAACACCACCATCACCGACAACGAGGCCGCGCTCGGCGGCGGCGGCGTGCAGTTCCTGCTCGACGGCGTCGATGACGCCTCCGGACCGCTGGCTCTCGGCAGCACCATCGTGGCCGGCAACCGCGCCGGCGACGGCGCCACGTTCGCCGCTGGCATCGACACCGACGCGACGCTGGAAGTGACCGGCGCGAACTCGCTGGTGCAGCAGGCCGGCGCGACGATCACGCTGCCCGACGGCACGCTCGACGCCGATCCGCTGCTGTTGCCGCTGGCCTGGAACGGCGGCCCGACCCGCACGCACGCGCTCGGCACCGGCAGCCCGGCGGTCGACGCCGGCAACAACGCGGCCGGACTGGAGTTCGACCAGCGCGGCGAACACTTCGCGCGCGTCTCCGGCACCGCGGCCGACATCGGCGCCTTCGAACGGCAGCAGCCACCGCCGAATGACGACGTGATCTTCAAGGACGGTTTCGACGGCGCCGCACCGGCCACGTTCGACTACGCCTACGACGACGGAGACGGCGACACCAACCAGGGACCGCCGAGCAGCTTCGATCCGGACATGCTGTGGGGCAACTACTACCTGGCGCAGCCCGGCGGCGAGGTCATCACCAGGATCTCGATCGCGTTCGGCCCGACCTTCCCCTCGCTGGCGAACGGTCCGGTCACGTTCTGGCTGCTGCAGGACCCGGACGAGGATTTCGATCCGCGCAACGCCTACGCGATCGCCAGCGTGCAGGGCACGCCGAAGGTGTTCAACGACGAGTTCTTCAGCGTCGACATTCCGCCGACCTGGGTGCACGGCGGCTTCTTCGTCGGCGCCAGCGCCAAGCTCGACGGCGGCGCGGACAAGCCCGCCCGCGTCGACCGCGACGCCAGCGGCGACAAGTCGTGGTTCTTCTATGCGCCCGACATCGCCGCGACGATCGACGACCTCGCCGCCGCCCCGTTCGGTACGCGCAACGACAATCCGCAGTACGTGGTGTTGCCGGGGGCGTTCATGGTGCGTGCGACGGGGACATCGGCGCCGTAGAACTTCGCACCGACGGCCCGTGCAAGGCGGGTCGTCGGTGGTTTCTCGTGCGGAAGGGCGCGGAAAAACCGATCGCGCATACAAACGAGACCGGTGCCGTGCGCATTACTTTCTCGACGAACCCAAGCAGTTCATTGTGGCGATAAGCAACGGTCGCCGACGCTGGAGAACGCACTCTGACCCTATTTCCGGTGAAGGCTCGTCGCGGAGCAGCGAGATAGACTCTTGCCCTTCAAATTAGCGAGAAGACCGGGCCCGCCAGTCAGTTACACATGTAATACCTGTCCGATCTCGTGAAGAAATTCTTATGTAATCACACGGAATTACTTCAAATAATGGCTTCGGTGCAGGAGATGCCCCGCCGCCAATATCCGAGTCAAACTGCACAACCCATCGCTTTCCGTCATTGGACTGCGCGGCAGCACGCCAGACGTAAGAATCCTCGCCCTGCAACTGCACTGCGACCCAGAATGAATGCCCAGATGAAAGGGATTTCCTTGCACAATCTATCGACACAACGGCATCGCTTCCGAGAGGAGTAAGCCCACACGCACGAGCGCCGACTCCCGCAAGCCTTGAAACTATATCCGACAACTGCACTGGCTCCATCGCGCTGGACGCCAGTGATAGCATCGATAAGATAACGTACATAAATTCTCTTGAATGATCAAGACCCTAGCATATTTTCCGAATTAATCAAAGCAGAAATCTCGACACAAATACATTGCCAAACGCTCAAAATCAACACGACTTTCCGCCTCACGCGCCCTAATTTCGGAAAGAAAGCAGCTCTGAGAAAAGTGATGTTGCTATAGGTGGTGAACGACGTCGATGTCCAAGTCCGCGCGAAGTCCAGCAAGTATGTTCATGAGGTCGGGGGAAACATAATATCCACGCGTGTCGTCGCGCTCGGTTATCCGAGTAACGATCTGAGCTGAAATCTTCACAGAATCGACACTAGCAATCCCTCTCAGCGGAACGATGAGATCAGAGAGAAGCGCAGCAAGCGCGTCTTCAGGATTCCGTTCTGTATCTACTTGCTTTGACTGCCAATAAAACCGCTCGGCCCCTCCTGGGCGAACGCGCATTCTGCTGCGCTCTCTGACTTCGCCTCGAAGATTTTGAGGAAGATTGTGATTGAACGCCTCAGGGTCGAAAGCTCGCCCTTCAACCATCATGTATACACTAAAGCGCATTATCCCGCTCTCGGCTCGTAGTCTCATACCAGGTTGCAATTGAGCCCAGCCTCGGAATCGTAGTGCCGGCCCGGAAACGCCTAATACTGATCCGACTGGATTAGATCAATTGAGAAGTTTAGCTCTCACGTAACTGCAGATACCGCCTCCCTGAAACCCTATGCACCTCGATCACCATAGAGCCTTGAAATCCTCTCCAAAGAGTATTTGTCTAGAAGAACACCAACTGGATGCCATGGTCTCCACGCTGGAATTTTCTCATCATTTAGCGAGATTAATCTCGAACAATCATTTTCAATTTCAATTAGACCGAATTTATTTGTAATAATCCCGTCAATACTTCCCACCTCGCCATCAAGAGGCCGAATCGGAAATATTCCGTCTGTCGCCGCGGATCTCCATCCGTTTCCGGTGAAAATATCGAATCCCGCGAGTTCGAGAAATCCAGTGATGGACTGGTAGAACTCCACAGGGGGACTGACGTTCAGACTAGAGAGCACCTCCTCCTCAACCGCTCGAAAGCAACAATACAGACCAAGATCAGCAAGCATCTCAAATACTTTCCAATGCAGAATTTGGAGAAAACCACCGTACTCGACGTCGTCATTTCCCAGGTCGTCCGTTACGAACGCCCTGAGCTCTTTAGGAAGACAATCGACCGGCTCCCAGATTCCATCATATGCGGACAAGGCTATGTGTCCAGATACAAGCCTAGGCTCCTTGCAAATCATGGCGGAAGCGATCTTCATGGAACAATCTCGAATATTATTACCTATCTCCGTCTCCAGCTCGCGCACACGGGAGCTCCGCCACGTCCATGCCGCCGTAACGGCTCTTCCACGTGTAATACGCCGGCACGCTGATGCCGTGATTGCGTGTCACATCCTTGACCGGAATGCCGCCGTCGTCCTCCTTCAGGATCGACACGATCTGTGACTCGGTGAAGCGACTCTTGCGCACGGAGAACCTCCTGCAGAGAGTCCTGCCAAAAGCTCTCCCCCTAAACGACGACTTCCTTGGGGAAGGCTACGGCTCCTCAGCTGCGCGCTCGGCGCATCATCATCGAACTCGAAGACACTCTTAAGCCTTATCTATGGCCATGCCTAGTCTCTATCATTCCCTAAGAGACCGTACACAACCATGGCAAGTCCAACAACACCGGATGCTATATATATAAACACGGTCAAGTTTGTTGCAAAGACGAAATTTGGCCACTCTGCATTAAATAGAATTTTTTCCCTTAGGGCTCTATCGGCAATAGCCAAAATAGATCCAACGAGCAAAGAAAGACCAACCTTCGCCGCCCCATTCATTTCTTGCAGTCCTCGTCGTAAAAATTGGCCATGCAATTTCTCGCCTCGCAATTCCCCCGGGGCAGAAACACATCCTTTATTTTCACTGAAGCTCAAAAAACACTGCACGACGCATGCCTAGTTACTACAAACCTGAAGACTATCACGCTCTCCTCAATTAAATTCTAGCATTCGACGTCCAAAATCTTATAAACTTATTTAATATATGCGGTAGGATAAAAATCCATTGAATCCCACCAAATAGTGAAATTATAAAAGCCCCCATCACCTCGTAGGGAGCTCCTCTTACACCAAGCAGAGCCGCAAATGTATCCCACAAAACCACCCCTAGCCATCCAGAGGGAAATGTCACCACGGCAAGAATAATTCTAATCCCATCACGGGCCTCACTACCACTTAGCAAGCTCGGGAAAAATTCCCCAATGGAGAAAACTGACATACAGACGACGATATAAATCAATAGAAATAAATATTTCTTATTGCAAAATACAATCTTCATGATTAATTAAGAGGAACTGGCATATTGCATCTAAATGCACAATCTCTTCTTATCTCATCGACCCATTCTTGACAATCAGTGCCTTGAGGGCCTATTCCGTATTTTGGCCTCGGCTGAGACATCGCTTCAACAAAGCAACTATCTTGACATCTGTTATCTCCAACCGAAGTGCATTGAGAAGGGGTGAATTTCTCATTGCTATCACTCCCCTCACAGCCAGCCATTCCACCAATAAGCCCACATGAAGGCTTTGGTGCTTGCCCTCCGCACTCGCTTGTTCCATCCGGCCGAGTAACGCAAATGTAGTGATGCGGAACGATCGAGAGCCCTCGCATAGGCCTCCTGCAGAACCAAGACTCCAATCCATTCCTGTCAAATACAATCAGTGGATTGGAATATGCATATCTATATGTATTTAGATCACTTCGGAGTCCAATTGGATCGCTTTGGACATAGCGGCCAGCAGTGGACTCATAGTCGCGAAAGTAGTTGTAGTTGAGTCCTGTTTCACTGTCGAAGTGCTGTCCCGGAAACCGCAGGTTCAGCGCATACGCCGCCCCTCCTGCCGGGCTTTCGTTGGGCCCATCCACCCCGAACGCATTGCCTGAGAAGCGCCACGCCCACTTCGCCGTGTTGGTCGCCGGATCGAACACCTGCCG
>NZ_JAGIAG010000006.1 GCF_017744955.1 Dokdonella sp. | reverse complement strand
GCGTCAGGCCGAGCGCGCGCGCGGCGCGGTCGGCGGCGGCGCGCGCGGCCTCGAGCAGGTCGCGCGCCTCGCCGTCGGCGAGCAGCGGCGGATCGCGGCCGTGCAGGCTGCGGATCGTCACGCGCCAGTAGCCGGACGCGTGCTGCGCTTCGGCGCCGAGCACCAGGCTCGCCGCCGTGCTGCGCGCGAGTTCCTGCGCGGCGCCGGCGTCGACCGGCTTCTCGCCGCGTCCGCGCAGCAGGGCGATCACGTTGTCGCTCGGCAGCATCGGCTGGCCCGAGCCGCGCAGGCGGTCGGCGATCAGGTCCATCGCGCCGAGCCGCGCCCAGGCGTAGCGCGGGTCGGCGTCGACGCTGACCGGCAGCAGCATGGCGAGGTTGCTCGCCGCGTTCGCCGGCGCGCTCGCCGGCGGCGCACGGACGATCCAGGCGGCGATTCCGGCGACGACGAGCAGCAGGAGCAGCGCGGCGATCGCGTACGCCGGCGCGCGTCGGGCGGGCGCGGCCAGCGGCGGGATCGGCGCAGGCGGGATGTCGTTCTCACTCGGCGAGGGCGGTTCGAACGCGGCCTGCGTTTCCTGCGCTTCCGCCGTCGCGGAACCGCTGTCGCCGTCGACCACGCTGGTCGGCGCGACCCAGGAAAAGCCGAAGCGCGGCACCGTGCGGATTACGCGGCGTTCGCCTTCGGTGTCGCCGAGCGCGCGGCGCGCGCGCAGCATGATCTGGTCGAGCAGGTTGTCGGTGACTTCGGTGCGGCCCCACACCGCCGCGATCAGCTCGTCGCGTCCGACCGCACGCTCGCGGTGCTCGGCCAGGTAGGCGATGCAGTCGAACACCTTCGGCGGCAGGGTCAGCCGCTCCTCGCCGCGGCGCAGTTCGCGCCGGGCCGGATCGAGCAGGAAGGATTCGAAGCGGAGTTGCGCCAAAACGAAAAGTGTCCGTGCCGGAGCGACGCCGGCGCGGCGCAATGCGTCCGGGCCGTGGTCAGGATCGCCGATGGTAGCGGCTCGTCGCGCCCGATCGCAGTGCCGATGGATGTGCCGTCGACGCCGCGAGCGAAGGCGCGACGGGCGAGCCGATCGGTAGCAGGACGCGGCGGTGGCGGCGAGCGTCGCGCCCGGCCGGCTCAGCGATTCCGCGGCGCTTCGCGTGCCGGCACGGCGGCCAGCGCGGCGCGCCGGCAGGCCTCGCCCGAACGGCGCAGCGCCGTCGCCGCGCTGCAGACGTCGATCGCCGCGCCGGCGGCGCTGCTTTCGAGCAGGGCGAAGGCGTCGCGCGCGGACAGGCGCGAGTTCAGCTGCAGCAGCAGCGCGATCGCTCCGCTGACGTGCGCCGCGGCGAGCGAGCTGCCGGAGGCGTAGTCGTAGCGGCCGCCGGGCTCGAGGGTGAGGATCTCGCGGCCCGGCGCGGCGAGCACGCCGTCGCCGGGCGGCGTCTCGTCGGCGTCAGTGACGGCGATGACGCCGGGCACGTTCAGCGGAAAACCGTCCCGGCGCCGGCTCGGCGGCACCGCGCCGACCAGGATCGCGCCGCGCTCGACGGCGTGGCGGGCGAGTTGTTCGAGCAGCGGATCGGCAGGGCCGCCGAGGCTGAGATTGATGATCTGCGCGCCGGCGTCGATCGCCGCACCGAGCGCCAGCGCCAGCGTGAACGAATTGCAGCGCGCCGCGGAGCCACCGGCCTGCGTGCTCCAGCAGGCGCGGTACGCGTACAGGCGCGCGCCCGGCGCGACGCCGGCGATGCCGACGCGATTGTTCGCCACGGCCGCGATCACGCCGGCGACCTCGGTGCCGTGGCGATCGTCGGCGGCCGGCGCGGCCGGGTCGTCGACGAAGTCGCGCTGTGCCGCGATGCGCTCGTGCAGGTCCGGGTGCGCGGCGTCGACGCCGGCGTCGATCAGCGCGACGCGCACGCCGGCGCCGCTGCTCCAGCGCTGCGCCTGGTCGGCGCCGATCGCGCTGAAGCCGCGTTGCAGGCCGACGTAGGGATCGTTGTAGGCGCCCGTCGCGCCGCTTTCCGACGGCGTGGTCAGCGTGTCGAAGCTCTGTAGCGGCTGCGCCAGCCGCACGCGTTCGTCGCTGCGCAGTCGCGTCAGCAGCTCGTCGCGATCGGCCGCCGGCGGGATCTCGTACAGCATGCAGCGCAGGCGCAGCGAGTTGATCGTCCAGGCCGAGACTTCGTGCAGTTGATAGTCGTGCGCCAGCCGCGCCGCGCCGGCGATGCTGCGCGAACTGCCGCTGTAGTTCGGCAGGCCGGCGTAGCCGCGCGGGGTAGAACCGACCGACGGCGCCGGGTCGGCCTTCTCGGCGATCGCGACGATCAGCATGCGCTGCGGCGCCAGCTGGTTCTGCGGCGTGGGCGCCGCCGCCCAGGCGAGGCTCGTCAGCAGCGAGACGACGATGCCGGCGAAGCCGCGGACGGACCACGCGAGGCGGCGGGCGAGCGGCGCGTTCATCGCGCCGCCGGTGACGCGATCGGTTCGGCGAGCAGGATGCCCGGCTGCCGGCGCAGGTGCTCGATCGTCTGCGCCGTCGCCACGGCCGGCGCGTCGGCGCCCGGTGCGAGTCCGTAGATCGAGCCGGAAGCGTTGCTTTCGACGATCTGCAGTTTTTCCGCGACGAGGATCGTCTGCAGCTCGGCCAGGGTCAGCGTCGGCGCCGGTACCAGGCGGATCGTCGCGTGCGAGGCCTGCGCCGGTGTGCTCGTCAGGGTCTCGTAGTGCGCGCCGGCGCGCTCGCGCTGCAGCAGCAGCGCGGCGAACAGCGCCAGGCCGACCGCCTGCACGACCACCGCGGCGATCAGCCCGCGGCTGCCGAGGCGGAAGCGGCGCGGCTGCGTCGCGTTCGACACCGCCGTCTGGAACGCGTCCGCGTCGGCGCTCGCGTCGATGCGCGCGAACAGCCGGCGCAGGCCGGCCTGCGCGTCGGATTCGGGCGCGTCGGGCGCCTCGACGGCGATGCCGGCGTGCAGCCGGGTCTGGAACGCGTATTCCTCGCGGCAGTCGGCGCATTGCGGCAGGTGTTCTTCCAGCGCCTGCCGCTCGGCCGCGTCGGCGCTGCCGTTGACGACCCAGGGGATCAGGTCCCAGAGCTGGCGATGGAGCAGGATCGGTGCGGTCATCGGTTCATCCTCGCGCGGCGTGCGCGTCGGGCGGAGTGTCGCCGCCGAGCGCCGGCAGCGTATTGCGCAGGCGTACCCGCGCATGGAACAGGCGCGCCTTCACCGTGCCGACGGCGACGTCCATGATCGCGGCGATCTCCTCGCAGGACTGGCCCAGATAGTAGGCCAGCTCCATCGTCATGCGCTGGTCGGGCGGCAGGGCGAGCAGGCCGTGGCGGACCCAGTCGCGCAGCTCGCGTTGTTCGGCCTCGCCGGGGCCGTCGCCGGCCTCGTCGGGGAGCGTGGTCGGCAGTTCCAGCGGCTCGGGCCGGTCGCGCAGCGCCTTCATCAGGCGGCGGTAGGCGATGCCGATGATCCAGGTGGCGACCTTGGCGTCGCCGCGGAACTCGCCGGCGCTGCGCCAGACCACCCACATCGTCTCGTTGACGATCTCCTCGACCAGGTCGCGCCGCGCCGTGTGCCGGGCGAGGAATCGGGTGAGGCGGCCGTGATGGTGCAGGTACAGGCGCTCGAACGCCACGCGATCGCCGCCGGCGACGCGGCGCAGCCATTCGAGGTCGCGCGCGGAGGCCTCCGCGCGGGTGTCCTCGGACGGCGGGGTGTTGCTGCGATGTTCGTGCGGCGCGTTCAAGAGCCGTCCCCCGGCCAGCGGTTGCTCGTCGTATGTACCATGAGTGAACGGGAAGGTTGCGCCAAGTCCGATTCGCACTGGATGCATCTCGAAACCGGCGTGGAAACGGCTAGGATCGCCGGCGGCAACCAATGGGGACAGCATGGCGGCAGGCAAGAGGCGGCGCACGCGCGGCGTCGCGGCGACGATGTGGGCGATTCTCGCCGGCCCGACGCTCGGCTTCTCCGCCTCCCAGGCCTGGGCGGACGGCTGGAGCGGCTCGCTCGGCCTCGCCAGCAACAATCTCTACCGCGGCCGCAGCCTGACGCTCGATCGCCCGGCCTGGCTCGCCGATCTGCGCTATGAAATCGGCAACGAATGGGTGTTCGGCCTCGGCGCCAGCGCCGAACGTCCCGAATACGAAGCCCCCGCCGCGCAGATCGTGCTGCGCATCGACCGCCGCTGGCAGCTGGACGAGAACTGGGCGGCGAAGGTCGGCTACGCGCGCTACGAGGAGCCGTGGAACGAGTGGCGCAGCGAGCTGCGCTACGACGAGGTCAACGCGGCGATCGGCTATCGCGGCCGCTGGGCCCTGAGCCTGGCGATGAGCTCGAACCGCAGCGCGGTCTACGCCTACACCATTCCGCAGCGTAAGGGTTTCGCCGCCTGGGCCGAGCTGAGCCTGCGCCAGCCGATCGCCGGCCGCCTCGCCGTGGACGCCGGTTTCGGCTACGCCTATCTCGCGCGCAGCGGCGACGCCAACTACCGTTACGGCAGCGTCGGGCTCAGCTACGGCATCGGCGACGTCGATCTCGCCTTCGCGCGCGTGTGGACCGACGGCGCCGCGCCGTACTACTGGTGGGAAGGCGGGGATCATGGGCGTCCGGCGCATTCGCGCTGGCTGGCTTCGGCGATCTGGAATTTCTAGCGGGAAGGAGCGAAAGCTGGACGCGGATCGACGCGGAGAGGACGTGGATCGAGCCAGGAATTCCTTGGATTTTCGCCTTGATCCGCCTTGATCGGATTTGATCCGCGTCGAAGGCTTTTCCTTCGGCGCAGCCCGCACGATTGACCCTGCGCGCCGCGCTCGCCATGATCGCCGGCTCGTTCGGCATCCAGGCATGCGGTCGCACTCATGAGCACCATTTCCGTTCCGGTTTCCTACGGCGAGCTGATCGACAAGATCACGATTCTCGAGATCAAGGCCGAACGCATCGGCGACGCGGCCAAGCGCGCCAACGTGCGCACCGAACTCGACCTGCTCGATGCGACCTGGAGCGCCGACGCCGCCTCGCACACCGACATCGGCGCCGAGCGCGCGCAGCTGCGCGCGGTCAACGAGGCGCTGTGGGACATCGAGGACCGCATCCGCGTCAAGGAGAAGGCAAAGGCCTTCGACGCCGAGTTCGTCGAGCTCGCGCGCTCGGTCTACGTCACCAACGACGAGCGCGCCGCGATCAAGCGCGCGATCAACGACAAGCTCGGTTCGACGCTGGTCGAGGAGAAGTCCTACCAGGACTATCGCTGAGCGACCGCTGCCGAGGTTCGCCGCAGCCGGATCGCCGGCTAGGAGATACGCCGGAGAATTTCGAAATGATCGACGAACTCGGCAGCGTGAGCGGTCTCTGGAAGGAGGCGCTTTCCCGGATCGAGTTCGAACCGCCCGACGAGGAGTTCACGAGTCGTCTGGTAAGCAAGCTGGACGGAAGCTCGCCCAGGTCGACGGGCATCGACACGAGCACGTCGTTCGCCCTGCGCGGTGCCTTGCAGATGCTCTGCGCGCGGCAGGCGAACGGGATGGAACGGCAATTGATCCAGGCGCTGATCGACAACCGCGACAGGTTGCTGGGGCTCGCGTTCGATCCGAAGGGCAACATCACGCTGCTGCCGATGGAGGCGGCTTTGAACGTGGCCGCGGCGCAGACGGCGTTGCAGGCAGCGGCTCCGGATCGTCCGGTGCTGCGCCGGCTGGTGCGCTTCTTCATCGACAGGTGTCCCTCGAACAAGAAAACGCTGCACAGCTCGTTCTACGCACGCATGCTGACATCGGCGTACGCGGCGTGGCTGCTGCAGGATCTCGACTTGTTGCGGGAGTTGACCTCGCTGCGCAAATCCGTCGCGGACTACCCGTTGCAATGGCCCTTCCTGCGGCACGTCGCGCAGACGGCGAGGGCGGAAACGGTCGACGAGGTCTCTTACATCCGCTGCGACGATCCGGGCGCGCGAGCGGATTTCTTGCGCTTCTTCCGATCCAATCGGATGCCGTACGAGACGCAGCGCCCCGTGGAGCTGGGACGGGAGGGCGTGCTCTTCGGGCCAGTCGTCGGAGCCTACTATTTCTCCTGGCTCTATCTGCAGACCTTCGCGCCGAGCCCGATACGGCAGACGGATTGGGATCTATTGCGGGAATTGATCATGGGGTGATCGCGGCGGTGTCGGATCGCCGACGCACGATCACCGACAAGCCTCGATTCCGGGGCGAGAAGCCTGCCGTGCCTACCCCTGTCGAGCGGCGCGCCAGGCCGCGAACGCCTGCAACCGCTCGATCACGTCGTCGACCTCGATCAGGTCCATGACGCCCTTGTGCTCGAGCTTGGTCCCCCACGGCAGCGCCGCGGCCGGCTTCTTGCGGAACTTGCGCGCGGCGGCGTCGTAGCGGTCGACGCACCAGCGCCGGTCCGAGTACGGCCCGGAACGATGCGGATTGCTGGCCGCGTGCAGGCCGAGCACGGGCGTGCCGACCGCATTGGCGATGTGCATCGGCCCAGAGTCCGGGCACAGCACCAGGGTCGCGCGCTGCAGCAGGGCGAGCAGTTGCTTCAGCGTGTCCTTGCCGGTCAGGTCGAGCGGGCGTGCCTGCGCGCGGGCGAGGATCGCGTCGGCGAACTCGCGCTCGTACGCGCTCGGACCGCCGCACAGTGCGACGCGCCAGCCGAGTTCGAGCGCGGCGTGGTCGATCGCGGCGGCGTAGCGCTCCGGCCGCCAGTTGCGCAGGCGATGGCTGGACACCGGGCAGACCAGCAGGGTCGGCGTGTCGCCGGGCAGGTGCGCCTGCGCGAATTCGTGCGCCGCGTCGGGAATCGGGATGTCCCAGCGCACCTCGGTCTGCTTCAGGCCGAGCGGTTCGATGAAGCTGCCCATCGCGTCCAGCACGTGCTCGCCGCTGCGCGCCGGGATGCGGCAGTTCACGAAGAATCCGTGCAGGTCCTTCGAGCGCGCGCGGTCGTAGCCGATGCGCAGCGGCGCCTTCACGCTGACGCTGAGCAGGTTCGAGCGCAGCGCGACCTGCATGTGCAGCAGCGCGCTGAAACGCCGCCCGGCGAGCTGCTCGCGCACGGCGCGGAAGCCGGCGCGGCCGGCGTTCTTGTCGAACACGACGAACTCGACGCCGGGCAGGTCGCCGACCAGGCGATGTTCGAGCTTGCCGATGATCCAGGTCAGCCGCGTCTGCGGCCAGTGGCTCTGCAGGGTGCGCAGCAACGGCACGATGTGGGTGACATCGCCGAGCGCCGAGGTGCGCAGCAGGCACAGCGATTCGGGCGCCTCGCCCGCGGGTGCAGCTTGATCCATGGAACGCTTGCTACCATCTGTCTTTGGAAGGCGGGTGGTGGAGTTCCATGCCCCGCGTGAAACCGGCAACTTGGCAGACGCATGATCGAGGCGCAAGTTCAATCGACCGCGAACGGAGCGATCGTCCACGACCGCGCACTCGCCGCAACGCCCGACGAGCGCTGGTTCGACGGCGCGCATTGGAGCGCGGGCGGCGACGGGCCGAGCGCCGGGCGTGGCAACGCGGTCTTCGTCGAGACGCCGGCCGGCGCCTGCGTGCTGCGCCACTATCACCGCGGCGGGCTCGTCGCGCATTTCAGCTCGGACCGTTACCTGTGGACCGGGGCGCGCCGCACGCGCGCGTTCCGCGAGTTCGACCTGCTCGTGCGCCTGGCCAATGCCGGGCTGCCGGTGCCGCGCCCGGTCGCCGCGCGCTACGTGCGCGACGGCATGCGCTATCGCGCCGACCTGCTGACGCGGCGCATCGCCAACGCGCGGACCCTGGCCGAGCGCCTCGCCGACGGTTCGCTGACGCCGTCGCTGGCGCACGACGTCGGCCGCACGATCGCCGCGTTCCACGAGGCCCGGGTCTGGCACGCCGACTTGAACGCGCACAACGTGCTGATCGACGCCGACGGCACGGTCTGGCTGATCGATTTCGACCGCAGCGGCCTGCGCAAGCCGAGCCTGTCCTGGCAGGCGGCCAATCTGGCGCGCCTGCGCCGTTCGCTGGACAAGCTCGGTGCCGCGCGCGTCGGCGACTTCGACGCGCGCTTCTGGCATCCGCTGCTCGCCGCGTACCACGAGGCGCTGGCGCGGCCGGAGTCGGCGTCGCGCGGAGCGGCGTCGTGAGCCTCGCGCTGCGTTTCCTCGGCGTCGGCGGCGCGCAGTCGCCCGAGCTCGGCTCCGCCTGCGGTGTGCTGGAACGCGACGGCGCTCCGCTGCTGATGATCGATTGCGGACCGGAGGCGCTGTCCGCCTATCTCGACCGCTACGGCGAGGCGCCGCGTGCGATCTACGTCACGCACACGCACATGGACCACGTCGGCGGCCTGGAGCGCCTGTTCTACCGGGCCTACTTCGACACCGCTTTGCGCGGCCGCGTGCGCGTGTACGCGCACGCGGCGCTGGTGACGCTGTTGCAGGCGCGCATCGCCGACTATCCGGAAGTGCTGGCCGAAGGCGGCGCGAACTTCTGGGACGCGTTCTCGCTGGTGCCGCTGTCGCGCGGCTTCTGGCACGAGGGCCTGTGGTTCGACGTGTTCGGGACGCGTCATCACGCGCCGAATACTTCCTTCGGTTTGTCGCTCGCCGGCAGTTTCGTGTGGACCGGCGACACGCGGCCGATTCCCGAAATGCTCGGCCGCTACGCGGCGCACGACGAACTGGTCGCGCACGATTGCGGCGTGATCGGCAATCCCTCGCACACCGGCGTCGACGACCTCGAGCGCGAATATCCGCCCGAGCTGCGCCAGCGCCTGACGCTCTACCACTACGCCAGCCTCGCCGACGCCGTCGTGATGGAAATGCGCGGCTACCGCGTCGCGCGCCGCGACGAGGTGGCGGCGCTGGCGCCGGCGCTGCGCATGATCGAGCCGGTCGAGGCCGGCTGACGTGGACGCGCCGGCGATTCCGCTGGGATTCGGCCCGGCCGCGCAGCGCGACCTGCGCGGCCGCGTGCTGCGCGATCTGCGCATCTCGGTCGTCGATCGCTGCAATTTCCGCTGCCCGTACTGCATGCCGGAGGACCAGTATCCGCGCGACCACGAATTCCTCAGCAAGGCCGAGCGCCTGCGCTTCGAGGAAATCGAGCGGCTGACGCGCATCTTCGCCACGCTCGGCGTGCACAAGCTGCGCCTGACCGGCGGCGAGCCCCTGCTGCGCCGCGACCTGCCCGAACTGGTACGCAAGCTCGCCGCGGTGCCCGGTATCGACGATGTTGCGCTGACCACCAACGGCAGCCTGCTCGCGCCGCAGGCGCAGGCGTTGCGCGAAGCCGGGTTGCAGCGCATCACGCTGAGCCTGGACACGATCGTGCCGGAAACCTTCCGCCGCATGTCCGGCGGGCGCGGCGAAGTCGGCGTCGTGCTGGAGGCGATCGCCGCGGCCGAGCGCGCCGGGTTCGCGCCACTCAAGCTCAACGTCGTCGTCATGCGCGGCACCAACGACGACGAAGTGCTCGGCCTGCTCGAGCGCTTCCGCGGCAGCGGCCACATCGTGCGCTTCATCGAATACATGGACGTCGGCACCTGCAACGACTGGCGCCGCGACCTGGTCGTGCCGAGCGCCGAGCTGCGCGCGCGCATCGCCGCGCGCTGGCCGCTGCGCGAACTCGAGCCGAACTACGGCGGCGAGGTGGCGCGGCGCTACGCGTTCGCCGACGGCGGCGGCGAGATCGGCTTCATCAGCTCGGTGACCGAACCGTTCTGCGGCGACTGCTCGCGCGCGCGCCTGTCCGCGGACGGCCGGCTCTACACCTGCCTGTTCGCCGGCAGCGGCCACGACCTGCGCGGCCCGCTGCGCGCCGGCATCGGCGATGCGGAACTCGCCGGCCTGATCCGCGCGGTCTGGAGCGCGCGCGAGGACCGCTACAGCGAGCTGCGCAGCGAAGCGACGTCCGCCTCGCGCGAGCACGTGGAAATGTATGCCATCGGAGGCTGACATGACGGATCGCGAACTGAGCCACGTCGATTCGGACGGGTGTCCCACGATGGTCGACGTCGGCGACAAGACGCCGACGCGGCGCGAAGCCGTGGCCGAGGTACTGGTGCGCTTTCCGGCCGAGGTCGCCGCGACCTTGCGCGAACAGGGGCTGCGTTCGAAGAAGGGACCGATCGTCGACACCGCGATCGTCGCCGGCACGCTGGCGGTCAAGCGCACGCACGAGCTGATTCCGTTCTGCCATCCGCTGCCGATCGAGAACTGCCGCATCGAGGCGGAATTCGCCGGCGAGCGGGAGCTGCGCATCCGCTGCACGGTCGCGCTGACGCACAAGACCGGCGTCGAGATGGAGGCGCTGACCGGCGCCAGCATCGCCGCGCTGACCGTCTACGACATGTGCAAGGCGCTGTCGCACGAGATCGTCATCGACGGCCTGCGTCTGCTCGAGAAGAGCGGCGGCAAGCGGCGCGTGAAGCAGGGCAGGGCCGTCGCGTGAGAGCGGGCTCATGACTTATCGGCTGCTGTACTTCGCCAGCCTCGCCGATCGCGCCGGATGCGCCGAGGAAGTGCGCGACAGCGCGGCCGGCACGCCGCGCGACCTGTACGCCGAAGTCGCCGCGGCGCATCGCTTCCCGTTCGCCGCGGATCGCCTGCGCGTCGCCGTGAACGGCGCCTTCGTCGCCTGGGATCACGCGCTGTCGGATCGCGACGAGGTCGTGTTCCTTCCGCCGGTCAGCGGCGGGTGAGAGCCCGCTGCCGGCGCCGCGTCCTGCGCACGCGGCAACGCGCATGAATCCGGCACGGCCAAAATGAGATGAACATGTCCGACAAACGTTTTTCGTTGCTCGAAACCGCGATCGACGTCGGCGTCGAACGGCGCGCGCTCGACCACGCCGCCGCAGGCGCCTACGCGAGCTTCGAAGGCTGGGTACGCAACCACAACGACGGCCGCGCCGTGCTGCGGCTCGACTACCAGGCGTATGCGCCGCTGGCGGCCGACGAGGGCGAGGCGATCCTCGCCGAGGCCGCCGGACGCTTCGCCGTGCGCGAGGTGCGCTGCGTGCATCGCGTCGGCCGGCTCGCAATCGGCGATCTCGCCGTCTGGGTCGGCGCCAGCGCCGATCATCGCGACGCCGCCTTCGCCGCCTGCCGCTGGATCATCGACGAGGTGAAACGGCGCGTGCCGATCTGGAAGAACGAGCACTACGCCGACGGCGAGTCGGGCTGGCTGCATCCGGACAATACGCCGGTGGGTTCGGGCTGATCGATCGAGCCTCGCGGCCGCGGGCGCCGTAGGCGGGCGTTCCAAAGGCGCATCGCGCGCTGCCGCGTCTTGATGCGCGAGCGCAATCGCGGACGATCGCGGAGGCGACTCCAAAAAAATCCCGCGAGGCCTGCGCCTCGCGGGATCTCCCGTTCCTGCGGCGACCGGTCAGCGCCGCACGCGCCTGCCGATCTTGAGCGACGGCGACGGCGGCAGATGCGCCGGAGCCGCCGCGCAGTCGAGGGTGACGTCGTCGAGGATGGCTTCGCCGACCGCTCCCCCCTGCGCCTGCGCCGACCAGTCGAGGCGGACGGTGTGCGTCTGGCCGTCGAGGTAGCTGGCGGGGATTTCCACGCTGTGCACGCGGTAGGCGGTTTCGCCGGTCGCGGCGGGGAAGGTGTGCACGACGGTCGAGTCGATGCTGAGCGTGAGGCTCGCGCTCGGGTCGTCGCCGATCAGATTGATCATCCAGTAATTGAGCCAGCGCGGCTGATCTTGCGGGAACACCACGCTCTGGCTCAGCCAGGCGGTGTTGGCTTCTTCCCAGCCGCCGAGCCAGACGAAGAAGTCGCCGGTGCGTGCCAGGTAGCTCTCGTCGGGCGAGTTGCAGTCGGCGTCGCAGATCGGCGGGCCGGAGCCGCCGCTGTCCTCGCCGTTCCAGATCGTGTCGCCGCCGCCGGTGATCTCGAAGCTGGGGTCGCCGAGCAGCTGGGTCGGTTCGCAGACGGCCGGGCCGGAACCGTCGAAGCCGTCCTTGAAGATCTGGTCGTTGTCTGGTGCGGTCACGGTCAGCTCGACCGGAATCGTGAACGCGGCGTGCGCCGGGTCGTCGGTGGTCACGCACAGGCTGGCCGACTGCGTGCCGGCGCCGAGGCCGGTCGCGTCGGCGCCGACGATCACGCTGGCGCTGGCGCCGCCGGCGACGTTGCCGGCGGTCGGCGTCGCGCTGAGCCAGGCCACGTCGCCGGTGGTGGCGCAGCCGTCGCTCGATTCGGCGATCGTGTAGTTCAGTGTGGTGCCGGCGTCGCCGATGTTGGCGACGTCGAGCGTCTGCGTGGAGTTCGCGCCGACCTCGAGTTCGAAGCCGAGGTTGCCCGGCGTCACGCTGGCCGTCGCCGCGATCGGGTCGGGGTCGCCGGTCGCCGCGATCTTGAAGTTCACGTCGGAGACGTCGAAGAAGATGTTGTCGGCGCAACGCACGCGCACGCGCGCCTGCGTCGTGTCGGGCTGCGACGGCACGACGACGTCGGCGCGGCCGTTGTTCGGAGCGCCGGTGGCGAGCGCGTCCGGCCAGGTGGTGCCGCCGTCGACGGAAAGGTCGATGTCGACCGCCGTGCAGTTGACCGGTGCCGCACTGGTGTTGGCGACGTCCCAGGTGACCGCGTGCGTCTCGCCGCGGCCCCAGGTGATGAGCGTGTTCGGTCGCGTGACGGCGAAGGGGCCGGCGGTGTTGACCACCTTGACCAGCACGTCGCCGCTCTGCGTCGCGCCGAACTGCGGCGTGCCCGGCACGCCGTGGTTGTCGCGCACGGTCAGGCGGAAGTTGAGATCGCGCGTCGTGGTCGGCCAGGTCTCGCCCTTGACCAGCGCGGCGCCGAGCACGCTCTGCATGCGCGGGAACACGCGCGTGCCGCTTTCCGTGGCGTCGAACGAGCGGAAGATCGGCCCGCGACCGGTGTCGCCCTGCGACAGGTCCGTCGCCGGGCCAAGGTCGTACTGCTCCCAGTTGTAGGTGAGCGTGTCGCCCGCGTCGGCGTCGCTGGCCGAGCCGGTCAGGGCGAAAGCCGTGCGCACCGGGATGGTGTAGCCGTTCGGCAGGCTGGCGGTGTCGATGATTGGAGCTGCGTTCGTGCTCGGCGTGTCCACCGCGCAGGAGCCGCCGGTGCCTTCGACCCAGGTCTGGATCTGTGCCAGGCTGCGCGCGTGCATGTACGGATCGCTGTGCGGCTGCAGGTCGTTCGCGCCGCACAGGCTCGCGTATCCCATGATGGTCGAGGCGCTGCCGGGTTCATAGGCCGAGTTGGACGAACGCTGTCCGGATGTGCAGCCGCTCGACACCGAGTTGTAGGTGTGCGCCGCGCCGAACTGGTGGCCGACTTCGTGCGCGACGTAGTCGATGTAGAACGGATCGCCGACGGGGTTGGGCATGCCGGTGGTGCCGGCGGCCTTGTTGCTGGTGCAGGTCACGCCGAGGCCGAGGACGACGCCGCCGCTGCCGGTGGTGAAGACGTGGCCGATGTCGAAGTTCGCGTTGCCGATCGCGCTGGCCAGGTTGCTGACGTTCTGGCTCGCCGCCGAGGTGGTGTTGCCGTACGGATCGCCGGCGGCGGTCGGGTAGATGATCTCGTCGTTGTTGTCGAGCAGGGTCAGGTGCACGGCGAGTTCGGTTTCGTAGACTTCGTTGACGCGATTGACGGCGACGACGACCGCGGCGAGGCCGCATTCGACCGCGGCGCTCGCCGGAACGCACACCTTCGTCACGTAGTTGTGGTTCGCGGCGAAGGCGGCGCGGTAGTCGCGCTGGATCGCACCGGTGACGGTCATCGGCGCGGGACCGGGCAGCACGCTCTGGCCGACGGCCTCGTGAGCGTCGCCGTGCACGTCGCACTGGAACGGTTCGCGCGCTCCGGCGGCGTCGGCGCGGCGGAAGCTCATGTAGCGGTCCGTCGCTGCGGGCGATTCCGGCTGCACGAGCCAGGCGCCGTCGCGATCGAACACCATCGCCTGGAAGCCCGAGGGCGACACGTCGATGCGCACCTTGCGTCCGGCGGCGTCGCTGCCGGCGAGGCTGACGATCTGCGGGTACTTGGCCTGCAGCGCGGCGGGCATCGTGCCCGAATCGCTGACCAGGAATTGGGCGAACTCGCCGCCGGGCAGCGGCAGGGCGAGTTCGAAGGCGGCGCCGCCGGCGCGCGCGTTCGCCACGTAGGCGCGCAGCTCGGCGAGGTCGAGCCGCAGCGAGCGGTAGACGGACACCTGCGGCGCGTCCGCGGGCGGCGTGCGCGCCTGGACGTTCTGCCAGAACTGTTCAGTGGCCGTGGCCGCGACGGCGGAGCCGATCGTCAGCCACGACAGCGAGACGAGGCACAGCGCCTTCGTCGCACGAGAAACGAAACGTTTGCAGTGCATTGCAATTTTCCCCGTTGCTAAATGACGAACGTCGCCGGCCGGCGAGCGGGGCCGACGGGCTCCCCACCTTCGCACGACGCCAGCGGTGCAGACAGGCGCGAGGGACGGAGCGATCTCCATCGCTGGGCGGAGCGGTGTCGAATCGGCCGCGCATGCTCAGCGTGGCGAGCGCATTGGTGCGAATTCCGCAGTGCAAGCGGGGAAATTGCACAAGACCCGCACGAGAACCCGTCTCTAGCATGCGATGACGGATCGAGGAGGGCGGTTCGTTCGCGCATCGGGCGCGACGACCGGCACCTCCGCGCGATCCGCCTACCCAGAACGCGAACATAGAAGGGGGATCCTCCATGCGCTCTTTCCCGCGTGTCCTGAATGCCGCCGTCGCCGGCGTCCTGTGCCTGTGCGGCACGCTCGTCGCGATCGGCGCGGCGGCTGCCGCGAGCGCGCCGACCGGCGATCCGCTGCCGCCGCGCGGCAGTCCCGTCGCGGATGCGCGCGTCGAGCACGTGCAGTCGCGGCGCATCGGGCTCGACCGCATCGCGCCGATCTCGCGGCAGGACGATCGCCGCTATCTGCGCTACGACGGCGGCCGCTTCGACCTCGACGCGCCGCTGTCGCGCGAGACGCGGCAGGCGATCGCGTCCGTCACGGCACGGATCGCCTGTCCGAACTACGGCGAACTGAGCGGAGCGGCGCTCGCCGACGCGGTGCGCGGCTCGACTCTCGAGGGCTGCCTATATCCGCTGTTCAACCTGACCGGAGCGGTGGCGGGAGCGACCTTCGGCGAGGCCAAGATGATCACGATCGCCGAGGCGATCGAGGCGGACGCGCCCGCCTATCCGGGCGACAACTCGGCCGGCATGCTGCAGCTGATCATGTTCCTGCGCGCCGGCTACTACGTGCAGTGGAACGATCGCGAGGACGTCGGCGACTACGGCGCCGCGCTGACCGCGGCGATCCGCCCGGCGCTCGACGCGTTCGTGGCGAATGCGCACTTCACCGATGCCGACGACGGCCACGGCGCGGTGCTGCTGGAGTTCGTGACGCTGATCGACAGCGCCGGCGAGAACGCGCACCAGCTGGACACCGTGCGCGGCATCCTCGACCGCTACGGTCCGGCGATGTCCGGCCTGTCCCGCATGCAGGCGGCGACCAACAACGCGTTCAACGTGCTGTTCCGCGGCCACCAGAACGCCGACTTCCAGGCGCTGGTGCAGAGCCCGGCCGGCAGCGGCGTGCTCGACACGCTGCTGGACTTCATCGACCGCAACCGCGCCGGCGACCTCGGCACCGCGCGCGAGTACATGATGATCAACGCCGGCCGCGAGCTCGCACGCTTCCTGCAGTATCCCGACACCGCCGGCAACAACGCATTCCACAGCGCCCTGCATCCGAAAGTGAAGGCCGTGCTGGATGCCTTCCCGTTGAGCGGTTCGGCCAGTCCGGGCGCCGCCCTCTACATCACGACCGCCTCCGTCGCCGACTACTACGACGCCGGCCACTGCGCCTATTTCGAGACCTGCGACCTCGGGCAGACGGTCGAGGCGGCCGTGCTGCCTGCGGCGAACGCGCGCGATTGCAGTCCCACGCTGGGCGTGCGCAGCCAGGCGCTCACTTCCGCGCAGCTCGACTACGTGTGCAGCACGGTCGGCGGCGAGGAGGGGTACTTTCATGCGCTCGCGCAGACCGGTCAGGTGCCGGTCGCCGACGACCACAACGCGAAGCTCGAGATGGTGATCTTCCACTCCAGCGACGACTACGTCCTGTACTCGAACCTGATCTTCGGCAACTCGACCGACAACGGCGGCATCTACCTGGAAGGCGATCCGGCCGATCCGGACAACCTGCCGCGCTTCATCGCCTACGAGGCGGAATGGCTGCGTCCGAGCTTCGACGTGTGGAACCTGACGCACGAATACATCCACTACCTCGACGGTCGCTTCAACTGGCACGGCGCCTTTCGCGACTATCCGCTCACCGCGCCGGCTTCGGCGGTGTGGTTCGTCGAAGGCTTCGCGGAATTCGTCTCCTATTCCTATCGCGAACTGGTCGACACCAGCGCGGTGACGGAAGCCGGCAATCCGGACCGGTTCACGCTCGGGCAGGTGTTCGACACCGAGTACAGCACGGACTTCTCGCGCACCTACCAGTGGGGATACCTCGCGGTGCGCTTCCTGTTCGAGCGGCACCGCGACGACATCACCGACCTGTTCACCGGGGTATCGCGCCCAGGCAACTACCGTCCCGGCTACGCCGACTGGCTCACTCCGATCCATGCGGCCTACGACGCGGAGTTCCGCGCCTGGGTCGTCTGTTTCGCCAGCCACAACGGCGACACGTCCAGCTGCGGCGGCGTGCAGCCGCCGCAGGACAAGATCTTCGGCGACGGGTTCGACGGCGAGCCGCCGGTCGAGATCCCCGAATGCACGGGGCCCGACGGGCGGCTCGACAACGGCTGCAAGCGCAGCGGTCTTTCCGCACCACGTGACGTGGACCGCGTGTGGTTGAGCATTCTGGTGCCTGCTGGCAAGACCCGCCTGACGTTCACGACCAGCGGCGGCAGCGGCGACGTAGACGTCTACCAGAAGTTCGACGGCTGGCCGGGCGACGCGGACTACGACAACGCCTCGCAGCTGCCGGGCAACGAGGAGACGCTGGTCGTCACCGACCCGGCGCCCGGCTGGCACTACCTGATGCTGAAGCCGAAGTCCTCGTCGTTCGAAGGCGTGCAGATTTCGGCGGCATGGGAGTGAAGCGGCTCGATCGCGGCGATCCGCCCGCGAAATCCTGTGCCTGAGGCACGGCGCGGCCGCGGAAGCGGGCCGCGCCGTCCTTTCTTCGCGGCGCCCGCCGTCGCGCGATCCTGCGGGGCCTCGCAGCGGGCATTCCCATGCGCGGCGGCTTGTATGCGGCATCCCCTGCTAGTATTCTGCGCGGCCCGCAAAATCGGGTCGCGGGCGGAGAGGTCTCCGAACCGTTCGCCGGTTCGGCAAATTCGTCGGGAACGAATTTGGACCGCCCCAGGACGATCCCTCGTGCAGCGAGGGGCGAGGCGCAGGAAGCGCCGATCAGTCCCGCCGGATGGCGGGAATTCCCGGAGAGGTGTCCGAGTGGTTGAAGGAGCACGCCTGGAAAGTGTGTAAACGGGTCAAACCGTTTCGCGGGTTCGAATCCCGCTCTCTCCGCCAGATTCCCAGAGTTCCACCACGCGCAATGCGTGTTGCCGCTTCACGGCGGCTCCGTCGGTCCCCTCGCGACGATAGCTTGCAAATCCCGCCAGGTCCGGAAGGAAGCAACGGTAGTGAGTGATTCGGGTGCCGGGGTGTGGCTGGCGGAGCTGCCACCCTTTATTTTTGCGATCCGTCCTGGATCGCCTATGTCCGGGTAGGTTGAATCGTTGGCTGGGTGATCGTCTTCGGAGGGTCTACCCGCGGCCGTCCTTGGCCGCACTTTTCACGGGCGATCCGTCCTGGATCGCTGCGTCCGGATAGGTTGAATCGCTGGCCCGTTGTTCGTCTTCCGAGGGTCTACTTGCGGGCGTCCTGGCCGCACTTTTCGACGTGCGATCGTCCGTGGGCGTGGCGGTCCGCGCGGGAGTGCGCGAGTCTGCGCGGGAGAGTTCGCTACAATCACCGCTTCAACCGCGGAATCCCGATGTCCTACCAAGCCCTCGCGCGCAAATGGCGGCCGCGCCGCTTTTCCGAACTGGTCGGCCAGGAGCACGTCGTGCGCGCGCTCGCGCACGCGCTCGACAGCGGACGGCTGCACCACGCCTTCCTGTTCACCGGCACGCGCGGCGTCGGCAAGACCACCATCGCGCGCATCTTCGCCAAGTCGCTGAACTGCCAGCACGGGCCGACCTCCAACCCCTGCGGCGAGTGCGGCGCCTGCGTCGAGATCGACGCGGGCCGTTTCGTCGACCTGCTCGAGATCGACGCCGCCAGCAATACCGGCATCGACAACGTGCGCGAGCTGATCGACAACGCGCAGTACGCGCCGACGCGCGGGCGCTACAAGGTCTACCTGATAGACGAGGTGCACATGCTCTCCAAGAGCGCGTTCAACGCGCTCCTGAAGACGCTGGAAGAACCTCCGCCGCACGTGAAGTTCCTGCTCGCGACCACCGATCCGCAGAAGCTGCCGGTGACCGTGCTGTCGCGCTGCATCAAGTTCAACCTGAAGCGGCTGACCGCCGAGCAGATCGTCGGCCAGATGCGTTCGATCCTCGGCGCTGAAGGCATCGCGTTCGACGCCGAAGGCATCGACGTGCTCGCGCGCGCGGCCGACGGTTCGCTGCGCGACGGGTTGTCGCTGCTCGACCAGGCGATCGCGCACGGCGGCGGCGCGCTGCACGCGAACGAAGTGCATGCGATGCTCGGCACGGTCGAGCGTGCCAAGGTGCGCGTGCTGCTCGAACGGATCGCCGCCGGCGACGGTACCGGCTTGCTCGCCGAGATCGAGCGCATCGCCAGCTTCGCGCCGGATTTCGCCCAGGTGCTCGACGAACTCGCCGGGCTGCTGCATCGGACCCAGCTCGCGCAGCTGGTGCCGGAGGCGGCGAGCGACGACGGCGTCGACGTGCGCGACCTCGCCGGCGGACTCGCCGCGCAGGACGTGCAACTCTGGTATCAGATCGCCGTGACCGGCCGCCGCGACCTGCCGCTGGCGCCGACGCCGCGCGTCGGTTTCGAGATGGCCTTGTTGCGCATGCTGGCGTTCGCGCCTGCGGACGGGAAGCGGACGGCGGAGGCGGGAAGTCGGAGCGAGCCGCGAGGCGTGCCCGAAGGTCGAACCGCCGAAGCGGCGAATCCAGCGGGCTTCGCGAGCCGAAAAGAAGCGCCGACGAGCCCGAGCCTGCCGGCGCGCAACGACGCGGCGGCAGAGCGCCAGGCAACCCGAATGCCGGGCGGGCCGAACGCCGGAGAGCACGCTGCACGCGCGCCACGGGATTTCCAGCCCGAGCCGGCCGAGCGTTTCGTCGAGCGACCGGCTGCGGCGGCGCCGGTTCCCGATTCCCGACCCTCGAATCCCGGTTCCTGGCCCGAACTCATCGAACGCGCCGAGCTGCGCGGCCCGGTCGGCGAACTGGCGCGCAATTCCAGCCTGATCGCGATCGAGGACAAGCAGGTGCGCCTGGCGATCCGGCCGACGCACGAACATCTGGCCGACGGCCCGCTGGTCGGTACCCTGGAACAGCGCCTCGGCGCCGCGCTCGGCCGCGCGATCAAGGTGAAGTTCGAGCGCGGCGACGGCGCGGAAAGCCCCGCCGAGCAGCGCGAGCGCGCCGACAGCGAGCGCCGCCAAGCCGCCGTGGCTGCGGTGCACGGCGACCCGGTCGTACAGTCGCTGATCGACACGTTCGGCGCACGCGTCATCGCCGACAGCGTCCGCCCAGTCGATGGCTGAAGTTTTTCTTGGATGCTCTTGATAAACAGTGCGGCCATGGATGGCCGCTGGTAGATTTTCCGAAGCTCGGATCCCTCGTGGCTCGCGCGACTCTCCCAGGTCGAGGCGATCCCGGACGGATCGCATTGGATTGAACAGTGCGGCCAAGGATGGCCGCGAGTAGATTGTCCGAAGCCCGAATCCTCCTCGGCTCGCGCGACCCTCCCAGGTCGAGGCGATCCAGGACGGATCGCACAGGAGACACCAGAATGAAAGGCCCACTCGCCGGCTTGATGCAGCAAGCCCAGCGCATGCAGGAAGAAATGAAGCGCGCGCAGGAGGAAATCGGGCGCGCCGAGGTCACCGGCCAGGCCGGCGGCGGTCTCGTCAGCGTGATCATGAGCGGCCGCCATGAAGTGCGCCGCGTGACGATCGACCGCAAGCTGTTCGCCGACGACCCGGAAATGGCCGAGGATCTGGTCGCCGCGGCGGTCAACGACGCGGTCAACAAGATCGCCTCGCTGAGCCAGGAAAAACTCGGCGGCCTGACCGCCGGCATGAACCTGCCGGCCGGGTTCAAGCTGCCGTTCTGAGGCGGTGTGATGGGTGATTCGTTGAACAAGAGCGATATCGCCTCATTGTCCGACGAAATTTTCGAATCACGAATCACGAATCACGAATCACCGAACTCCATGTCCTCCTCGCCACTCCTCGCCGATCTGATCGACGCGCTGCGCTGCCTGCCGGGCGTCGGCGCGAAGACGGCGCAACGCATGGCTTTCCACGTGCTCGAACGCGATCGCGACGGCGCACGCAAGCTGGCCGAGCGGCTGGCGCTCGCGGTCGAGCGCATCGGCAACTGCTCGCGCTGCCGCACCTTCAGCGAGGAGGAGGTCTGCGTCTACTGCGCCAGTCCGTCGCGCGATCGCGGTCTGCTCTGCGTGGTGGAGACGCCGGTCGACCAGCTCGCGATCGAGCAGGCGACCGGCTATCGCGGCCAGTACTTCGTCCTGCTCGGCCGCCTGTCGCCGCTCGACGGCCTCGGGCCGAAGCAGCTCGGCCTCGATCTTCTGGCAACGCGCCTGGCCGAAGGGGAGGTGCAGGAACTGATCGTCGCGACCAACCCGACCGTCGAAGGCGAGGCGACCGCGCACATGCTGTCGCAGCTCGCCCGCGCCGCCGGCGTCCGCGCCAGCCGCCTCGCGCACGGCGTACCGCTCGGCGGTGAGCTGGAGTTCATCGACCGCGGCACGCTGGCGCATGCGTTCGGTGGGCGGCAGGAGTTGTGATTGGTGATTGGTGATTCGTGATTCGAGAAAGCGTTCGCAGGAGGAAGTAAGTGAAACTCGTGACGTCGTTCCCGCGGAGCGGGATGAAGGCTTCCACTGCCGACTCGCGCCACACTTGCATGCCTGACCCCAAGCTGCGAGCCTCTCCGAATCACGAATCACGAATCACGAATCACGAATCACGAATCACGGCCCTTCCCATGCCCGACACCCTGTTCGACAAGATCATCCGCCGCGAGATTCCGGCCGACATCGTCTACGAGGACGACGACGTGCTCGGCTTCCGCGACATCAATCCGCAGGCGCCCGTGCACGTGCTGTTCGTTCCGAAGACGCCGGTTGCGACCTTGAACGATCTGACCGAAGCGGATGCGCTGCTCGTCGGCAAGGTCGTGCTCGCCGCGACGCGCTGGGCCAAGACGCAGGGCTTCGCCGAGAACGGCTACCGGGTCGTGATGAACTGCAATCGCGACGGCGGCCAGACCGTCTTCCACATCCATCTGCATCTGCTCGCCGGTCGCGCGATGCATTGGCCGCCGGGTTGATTGGCGACCCCGACAGGAGTTGAACCTGTGACCTCGCCCTTAGGAGGGGCGCGCTCTATCCAGCTGAGCTACGGGGCCGCGCGGCGCGGATTGTAGCGCGGCATCTCGCGCGAAGGGCAGGCCGAGGATCCATCCGCTCCACCGCCACGCGGATGCGGCGCGATTGCCGCTCGCGCGCTCAGATCCGCTCCTCGCCGTCGGCCAGCCGATAGCCGACGCCGACTTCGGTCGTCAGCCAGCGCGGCCGCGCCGGATCGGTTTCGATCTTCTTGCGCAGCGAGCGCATGTAGATGCGCAGGTACTGCGGCGATTCGGTGTGCGCCGCGCCCCAGACCTCGCGCAGCAGCTGGCGATGCGTCAGCACCTTGCCGCGATGGCGCGCCAGCGTCGCCAGCAGCTGGTACTCGATCGGCGTCAGATGCACGTCTTCGTCGCCGCGCAGAACGCGCCGCGCGGCAAGGTCGAGCGTGATGTCGCCGATCTCGATGCGCGGACTCTCGCCGGCCGCCTCGCGTCCGGCCAGGTGGCGCTGCATCACGCGCAGGCGCGCGAGCAGCTCGCCGATGCCGAACGGCTTGGTCAGGTAGTCGTCGGCGCCCAGATCGAGCGCGGCGACCTTATCGGCCTCGCGTTCGCGCGCCGACAGCACCAGGATCGGCTGCGCGTACCACTCGCGCAGGCGCGCGATCAGATCCAGGCCGGAGATGTCCGGCAAGCCGATGTCGACGATCGCGATGTCCGGCTGGTGCAGCGCGGCGAGCTGCAAGCCCTCGTTGCCGCTGCCGGCGATGCGCAGCGCGTAACCGTGCGCGTCGAGCGCGGTGGCGAGGAAGCGCTGGATCTGCGGATCGTCCTCGACCAGCAGCAGGTTCGGGCGCGGTGCGCTCATGCGCCGACCTCGCGCGGCCGCAGCGGCAATCGCACGCGGAACTCCGCTCCGCCGCCGTCGGCATTGCGCGCGTCGATCGTGCCGCCGTGCGCGTCGACGATCGCCTTGCAGATCGCCAGCCCGAGGCCGAACCCGCTCTGCGCGCGCTCGCGTGCGCCCTGGTGGAACTTGTCGAACACGCGCGCCTCCTCGCCGTCGCGGAAACCGCCGCCGTGATCGCGCACGTTCAAGGCGAGATCGGCGCCTTCGGTGCGCGCGGCGATCTCCACCGCGGTACCGGGCGGCGTGTGCCGCGCCGCGTTTTCCAGCAGGTTCGACAGCAACTGCTCCAGCATGACCTCGTCGCCGGACACGAGCGGCAGGTCGTCCTCGATCCTCAGCGTGACCGGATGCGTCGCGAGCAGTTCGCGCAGGCGCGCCAGCACGGCGCCGACGAGTTCGTCGACGGCGATCCAGTCGCGGCGCAGCGGGATCGGCTCCTCGCTGAGGCGGGTCAGGTCGAGCAGGTTGCCGATCAGGCGGTTCATGCGCTGCGCTTCGTGCAGCACGCCGTCGAGCAGCGCCTGTCGCTGCGGCGCGTCGAGCGCGCTGCCCTGCAGCGTGGAAGCGGCACCGATGATCGTCGCCAGCGGCGTGCGGAAGTCGTGCGAGATCGCCGCCAGCAGCGTGTTGCGCAGGCGTTCGGATTCGACCTGCACGCCGGCGCGCTGCGCGGCGTCGGCGAGCTGCACGCGTTCCATCGCCACCGCGGTCTGGTTGACCAGCGCTTCGACCAGGTGCATCTGCTCGGGGATCGACAGCTGGCGCGGATCGACCGGACGCAGGCCGAGCACGCCGATGCAGCGGGTGTCGCGCGACTCCGCGGCGGCGGGAGCGGTCGCCTTGCCCGCGCTCTTCAGCGACAGCAGCGGCAGGTAGATCGCGCCGGCGCTGGCCAGCGTATCGGTGTTCAGGCCGGCCTTCCGGCGATGGTCGTAGGCCCACTGCGCGATGCCGAGGTCGTTGCCGGGCACCGGATAGTGCGTGCGCTGCGCCGGTGCACGTTCGGCGCCGCGATCGCAGAAGTGCGTCGGATCCTGGATCTTGCCGTCGGCGTCCGGCAGCAGCACGGCGGCTTCGCCGTCGACGCTGGCGAGCACGTGGCGCACGAGGTACTTGGACAGATCCTCGAGGTTGCGGCGGCGCGCGAGTTCGCGGCTGAGCGCGTACAACTCGGCGCTGCGCCGCTCGCGCTGGCGCGCCACCGAGGCCTGGCGCTTGCCGAGCGCGGTCAGGTGGCTGACCACCAGCGCGGTCGTCAGCATCACGCCGAAGGTGATCAGGTACTGCGTGTCGGACACCGCGAAGGAGAACTGCGGCGGCACGAACAGGAAGTCGAACAGCGCGACGCTGAGCACCGAGGCGAGCACCGACGGCCCGCGTCCGAAGCGCGCGGCGACCAGCACCGTGCCGAGCAGGTAGACCATCACCACGTTGGTGCTTTCGAAGCGGCCGACCATCTGCGAGCCGATCAAGGTCGCCATGGCGATCACCGCGAGCGCCTTCGCATATGCCGGCCAGCGGCTGCTGCGCATGGGGATGCGCGGTGTCGCCGGGCCTTCGTCGCCGATTTCGCCGTTGATCACGTAGACGTCGATCGCGCCGCTGCGGCGGATCAGCTCGTCGACCAGCGACGGCCGGAAGCGCGCCAGCCAGCCGCCGCGCGCCGGCTTGCCGACGACGATGCGGCTGACGTTGCGCTGGCGCGCGAACGCGAGCAGGGTCGCCGGCACGCTTTCGCCGCTGAGGTTGGCGGTTTCGGCGCCGAGCTGCTCGGCCAGCTTCAAGGTCGCCAGGATGCGGTCGCGCGCCGATTGCGGCAGGTGCGTCAGCGCCGGCGTCTCGACGTAGACGGCCAGCCACGGCGCATGCGAGGCCGTCGCCATGCGCCGCGCCGAGCGCACCAGCCGCGCCGACAACGGGTCGGGCCCGACGCAGACCAGGATGCGATCGGTGGCGGCCCAGGTGGCCGAGATCGCGTGGCGGTCGCGATACTCGCGCAGCGCGGCGTCGACGCGATCGGCGGTGGCGCGCAGCGCGAGCTGGCGCAGCGCGATCAGGTTGCCCTTGCGGAAGAAGCCGTCGGCCGCCTGGCGCGCCTTGTCGGGCAGGTAGACCTTGCCTTCGCGCAGGCGTTCGAGCAGTTCGTCCGGCGGCAAGTCGACCAGCTCGACGTCGTCGGCTTCGGCGAACACCTTGTCCGGCACGGTTTCGCGCACCTGCACGCCGGTGATCTGCGCGACGACGTCGTTGAGGCTTTCCAGGTGCTGGACGTTGACGGTGGTGTAGACGTCGATGCCGGCTTCGAGCAGTTCCTGCACGTCCTGCCAGCGCTTGGGGTGACGCGCGCCGGGGTGGTTGCTGTGCGCGAGTTCGTCGACCAGCAGCAGCTGCGGCCGCCGCGCCAGCGCGGCGTCGAGATCGAATTCGGTCAGCGCCAGGCCGCGATGGTCGAGCCGCATCGGCGGCAGAACCTCGAGGCCGTCGAGCAGCGCCTCGGTTTCGGGGCGGCCGTGAAGCTCGACGTAGCCGACGACGACGTCGACGCCGTCGGCCTGCTGGCGGCGCGCGACTTCGAGCATCGCATAGCTCTTGCCGACGCCGGCCGTCGCGCCGAAGAAGATCTTCAGCCGCCCGCGCTGCGCCCGCGCGGTGTCGTCCTGCACGCGCGCGAGCAGGGCATCGGGATCGGGACGCTCGAAGTTTCCGGAAGTTGGCATGCGACGGCGCTTCGGACCGCGTCCATCATGCGGCAAGCGGCGCTGGGATGGCTATGTTTTCTGCGGTTGCGATCGAAAGGCCGTTCTCTCGCAGAGCCGCAGAGAACGCGGAGAAAGAAAAAAGTAGAAGATTTCTTGATCTTCTCCGCGTCCTCTGCGTCTCCGCGAGAAACCGCTCTCTCGGAAGAACCGCACGCGAACGAGCTAGCGGCCGTCGAGAGCCAGATTCAATTCGAGCACGTTCACGCGCGGCTCGCCGAGCAGGCCGAACTGGCGGCCTTCGGTCGCCCGCGCGACGAATGCCTCGACTGCGGCCGGCGCGAGTCCGCGCGCGCGGGCGACGCGGGCGACCTGATAGGCCGCCGCGGCCGGCGAGATGTGCGGATCGAGACCGCTGCCCGAGGCGGTGACGAGTTCGACCGGTACCGGTGTCGTGTTGCCCGGATCGGCCGCGCGCAGCGCTTGCAGGCGTTGCCTGGCCGCTTCGGTCAGCGCCGGATTGGTCGGTCCCTGGTTGGAACCGCCGGACGCGGCGGCATTGTTCGCGAACGGCGCGGTCGCCGACGGGCGGCCCCAGAAGTATTTCGGGTCGGTGAAGGATTGGCCGATCAGCTCCGAGCCGACGGCTTTGCCGTCGCGCACGATGAGGCTGCCGTTGGCTCGGTCGGGAAACATCGCTTGCGCGAGTCCGGTGACCGCGAGCGGATAGAGCACACCGGTGACGCCGGTGAGGATCAGCAGGAGGAGCAGGGCGGGGCGAAGGATGTTCAGCATGATGTCGACTCCGTCGTCTCGTCGTTCCGCGGTTCACCGGAACGACGAGGCCAGCGATCAGAAAGTGCCTTGCAACTGCACGAACCCGCGCGTGCCGCCGACGTCGCGCGTGTCGTTCGCGTCGTCGAAGCTTGCGGTGTGGCGATAGAAGCGCGCGTTGGTGGCATGGGTGGCGACGCCGATCAGCGACCAGCGCGCGTCGATCTGATATTTCAGACCGAGACCGAAGTCGGCGTAGCTCGGGTCGCGCGCGCCGTCGGCGTTCGGCGCGATCAGCTCGGTGCCGTAGTCGGTGTAGCCGGCGCGCACGGTCAGCGTCCATCGCGGGCTCAGCGGATACGCGCCTTCCAGTTGCCAGTAGGTCGTGCCCTTGGAGTCGCCGCGATAGCCCTGTTCGCGGTCGACGCCGAAGTAGTCGGTCAGTGCGCGGTTCCACTTCAGCGTCCACTGCTTCCAGCTCACGGCGAGGTTCGCTTCCACGGTGTTGAACGAACGCGAGCGCAGCCCGGCTTCGTCGAGGTTCGCACCCGGATACAGATAGCCGTAGAGGCCCGCGCGCCACGACCAATCCTCGTCGATCGGGCGGCCGTAGCTCGCGTACAGGTCCAGCTCCGTCGAACCGCCGGGATAGCTGCCGTCGCTGACGCTCGAACCCCAGAGGCCGGCGGCGAAGCCGTTCTTCATCGTGAGGTCGGCGCCGCCCTGGATCGCAGGACGGCCCCAGGTCTGGGTCAGGCCGCGGAAGACGTAGTCGGAGGTCAGCGCCACGTTGCCGTTGACGGTGTAGGCAGCTTCGTCGGCTTCCGCGCTCGCGCCGCCGGCGAGGCCGGCGAAGGCGAGGGCGGCCGGAAGAATCTTCTTTTTCACAGGCAGTCCTTGTTCGAATCGGGGGCGGTCAGATGCCGGCGTAGCCGCCGAGGACGTAGTCGTCGTGCTCGTCGCGCGCATGCGGCGCGACCGGACTCGGGCGGGTCTTCGCGGCGACCGTGTCGTCGCCGGCGTAGCTGGCGTCATTGGCGGCGCAGCCGGTATCGGGTTCGCTCGTCGCGACGGACGGATAGACGGCTCGCAACAGATGAGTACGCATCGGGAGTTCCTCAGGAAAGGCCGCAGGCGACCAGCAGCACGTCGATCAGCTTGATGCCGACGAACGGCACCGCGAGGCCGATCAGGCCGAACACCAGCAGGTTGCGGCGCAGGAGTCGTGCCGCGCTCATCGCGCGGTAATGCACGCCCTTGAGGGCGAGCGGGATCAGGAAGACGATGATCAGCGCGTTGAAGATGACCGCCGACAGGATCGCGCTCTGCGGCGTGGCCAGATGCATGACGTTGAGCGCGTTCAACGACGGATAGGTGCTGGCGAACGCGGCCGGAATGATCGCGAAGTACTTCGCCACGTCATTGGCGATCGAGAACGTGGTCAGCGCGCCGCGCGTGATCAGCATCTGCTTGCCGATCTCGACGATCTCGATCAGCTTGGTCGGGTTGGAGTCGAGGTCGACCATGTTGCCGGCCTCTTTCGCGGCCTGCGTGCCGCTGTTCATCGCGACCGCGACGTCGGCCTGCGCCAGCGCGGGCGCGTCGTTGGTGCCGTCGCCGCACATCGCGACCAGCCGGCCTTCGGCCTGGATGTCGCGGATCAGCTGGAGCTTGGCTTCCGGCGTCGCCTCGGCGAGGTAGTCGTCGACGCCGGCTTCGGCCGCGATCGAGGCCGCGGTGAGCGGGTTGTCGCCGGTGATCATGATGGTCCTGATGCCCATCGCGCGCAGTTCGGCGAAGCGTTCGCGAATGCCGCCCTTGACGATGTCGCGCAGCTCGATCACGCCGAGCGCGCGCTGGTTCTCGGCGACCACCAGCGGCGTGCCGCCCTGGCGCGCGACGTCCTCGGCCGCCTTCGTCACTGCCGGCGGCAGTTGTCCGCCCCGCGTCTCGAGGTATTTCCTCACCGCGTCGAGCGCGCCCTTGCGGATGTGCCGGGCGCCCGTCGCACCTTGGCGCGACGGATCAGCAGGCAGGTCGACGCCGGACATGCGCGTCTGCGCGGTGAACGGCACGAACTGGATGCCGGCGCCCGCCACCTGGCGTTCACGCAAGCCGAACAGTTCCTTCGCCAGCACGACGATGCTGCGGCCTTCCGGCGTCTCGTCGGCGAGCGAGGCGAGCTGGGCCGCGTCGGCCAGCGCGCTTTCCTCGACGCCGGGCGCCGGGTGGAAAGCCACCGCCTGCCGGTTGCCGAGCGTGATGGTGCCGGTCTTGTCGAGCATCAGCACGTCGACGTCGCCGGCGGCTTCAACCGCGCGGCCGGACGTGGCGATCACGTTGGCCTGGATCATGCGGTCCATGCCTGCGATGCCGATCGCCGAGAGCAGGCCGCCGATGGTGGTCGGAATCAGGCACACCAGCAGCGCGACCAGCACGGTGATCGTGACCGGCGAACCGCTGCCAGCGCTCTGCACCGCGTAGAGCGAATACGGCAGCAGCGTGGCGCAGGCGAGCAGGAAGATCAGCGTGAACTTGGCCAGCAGGATCGTCAGCGCGATCTCGTTGGGCGTCTTGCGCCGGCTGGCGCCTTCGACCATCGCGATCATGCGGTCGAGGAAGCTCTCGCCCGGGTTGTTGGCGATGCGCACCACGATCCAGTCCGACAGCACGCGCGTGCCGCCGGTGACCGAACTGCGATCGCCGCCGGATTCGCGGATCACCGGAGCGGATTCGCCCGTCACCGCGCTTTCGTCGACCGAGGCGGCGCCGTCGACGACTTCGCCGTCGCCCGGCACGAAGTCGCCGGCTTCGACCAGCACGGTGTCGCCGACGCGCAGATCGCTGGCGGACATGACGGTGACCGCGGCGTCGTGCCGCGCCGCGGCGAGCTTCTTCGCGGTCACGTCGCGGCGCGCGCCGCGCAGGCTCTGCGCCTGCGCCTTGCCGCGGCCTTCGGCGATCGCCTCGGCGAAGTTGGCGAACAGCAGCGTGAACCACAGCCACAGCGCGACGCCGAGAATGAAGCCGGCCGGCGCTTCGCCGTGGCCGGCGAGGGCTTGCAGCCACAAGCCGGTCGTCAGCGCGCTGCAGACGAAGACGACGAACATGACCGGGTTGCGGAACTGCCGGCGCGGCGACAGCTTGCGGAACGCGTCGGCGATCGCCGGGAGCAGCAGATTCTTGTCGAGTGCGCTGGTGTGGGAAATGGTCATCGAGGGAGTCCGGAAGAATGGGGCGTTTCGACTCGTCGCTCCGGCCGATGCCGGAGCCCATCCGCTTCGGTCGCGCAGAGCGGAGCTCCGATGGATCCCGGCGTTCGCCGGGATGACGGCGCGAGCGGGATCAGTGGCCGAGCGTCGTCAACTGCTCCGCGATCGGCCCGAGCGCGAGCGCCGGCAGGAAGGTCAGCGCGCCGATCACGATCACCGTGCACGCGAGCAGCACGACGAACAGCGGCGTGTGCGTCGGCAGCGTGCCGGCCGACACCGGCACCTGCTTCTTCGCGGCGAGGGAACCGGCGATCGCGAGCATGCCGATCGCCAGCGGGAAGCGCGCCATGAACATGCAGATGCCGAGCAGGACGTTGTAGAACGGCGTGTTCGCCGACAATCCGCCGAACGCGCTGCCGTTGTTGTTCGACGCCGACGACAGCGCGTAGAGGATCTCGCTGAAGCCGTGGATGCCGGGGTTGGCGATGCCGGCGACGCCTTGCGGGGCGAGCACGGCGACCGCGGTGCCGACGACGACCAGCGCGCACGGGATCAGCACGACCAGGCTCGCCATCTTCATTTCATACGCTTCGATCTTCTTGCCGAGATACTCCGGCGTGCGCCCGACCATCAGGCCGGCGATGAAGACCGCGACGACCGCGAACGCGAGCAGTCCGTACAAGCCCGAGCCGACGCCGCCGAAGATGACTTCGCCGAGCTGCATCAGCCAAATCGGCACCAGGCCGCCGAGCGGCGTCAGCGAGTCGTGCATCGCGTTCACCGCGCCGCACGAGGCCGCCGTGGTGACGGTCACGAACAGGCTGGTGGCGGCGATGCCGAAGCGCGTCTCCTTGCCTTCCATGTTGCCGCCGGCCTGCAAGGCGGCGGCGTGCTGGTCGACGGGCAGTCCGCTCAAGGCAGGGTTGCCGGCCTGCTCGGCCATCGTGCAGCCGATCGCCAGCGGCACGAAGATCACCAGCATCGTGGCGAGCAAAGCCCAGCCCTGGCGGCGGTCGCCGACCATCGCGCCGAAGGTGTAGCAGAGCGCGGCGGGGATCAGCAGGATCGCCAGCATTTCGAGGAAGTTGGAGAACGGCGTCGGGTTCTCGTACGGATGCGCCGAGTTCGCGTTGAAGAAGCCGCCGCCGTTGGTGCCGAGGTGCTTGATGGCGATCTGCGAGGCGGCTGGGCCGAACGGCAAGGTCTGCGCGGTGACGGGGATTTCGCGGGTCACGTCGTTGCCCGCCGCATCTTTTCGCACATTGCCGTCGGCGTCCTTGACCGCCTCGACCTGCGTCGTCGGTTGCAGCAGCGGCACGTCTGCGTAGCCCTTGAAACTCTGCACCACGCCTTGCGAGGAGAGCAGCAGGGCGATCAGCAGCGACAGCGGCAGCAGTACGTACAGCGTGCTGCGCGTCAGGTCGACCCAGAAATTGCCGATGCCCTGCGCCGTCTTGCGCACGAAGCCGCGGATCAGCGCGATCAGCACGGCGATGCCGGTGGCGGCGGAGAGGAAGTTCTGCACCGCGAGACCGAGCATCTGCGTGAGATAGCTCATCGTCGATTCGCCGGCGTAGCCCTGCCAGTTGGTGTTGGTGGCGAAGCTGATCGCGGTGTTCATCGCCGAGTCGGGCGCGACCGCGCCGAAGCCCTGCGGATTCAGCGGCAGCCACGCCTGCATGCGTTGCAGCAGGTACACCACGAGCAGGCCGAGCAGGTTGAACGCGAGCATCGCGAGGGCGTAGCGCTTCCAGGGCATGTCCTCGTCGGCGCGTACGCCGGCCAGGCGATAGATCAGACGCTCGATCGGCGCGCCGAAACGGCGCACGCGCGTCGGCGCGTCGGCGAAGACCTGCGCCATGTAGGCGCCGAGCGGCTTGACGCAAGCGAGCAGGACGAGCAGGTAGAGGCCGAGTTGCAGCCAGCCGTTGGCGGTCATTCGAACCACTCCGGTTTGAGCAGGGCCAGCGTGAGATAGATGGCCAGCGCCAGCGCGATCAGCGCGGCGAGCGCGTGCAGCGCGTTCATCGGCGATCCTCCAGCCACGCACACAGCCACAGGTAGCCGCCGGTGGCGCCGGTCAGCGCGGCGAGCAGGAGCAGATAGGCGAAATCCATGAGGTGACGTCTCGTTGTGCGAGGACGTCACGATAGGTCGCGGCGCATATGCGCCGCGTAGGAAAGCGGGGATGCGCTATAAAAAACGCATAAAGATCGGCGAGGAGAGGAAGCTTCCGCGCAGAGACGCAGAGACGCGGGGAATAGAAGGAAGGCAGAGAAGAGCGAGGGAAAAGAGGCGCTATTCCTCTGCGTTCTCCGCGTCTCTGCGAGAGTCGCTCCCCGCACCAGCCGGTGCGAAGGGCACCGCGGCTCCGGGTTTCAGCGTGCGCTGCCAGGCGCCGAGCTTGGCCTCGATCGCCGGCGTCGTCGCGATCTGCGGCTCGGAATGTTCCTGGTGTTCCGCCGCTTCCCACTGCGCGACGGATTGCTTGGCCAGCTCGAACGCGTCGCGGATCGACACCGTCTCGTTCAGCGCGCCGGCCAGGAACGCCTTGCCGAAATAGGTGATGTCCGAATCGGCGCCGCAGCCGAACGAGGTGCGGTCGGCGCGCGCGGCGGTGATGACCATGGTCGAGTCGTCGCGCAGCACGTCGAGGAAGCCGCCCGAGTAGCAGGCGTTGACGACGACGACCTTCCAGCGGATGCGCGGCTCGGTTTTCAGCGCGTCGGCGAGATCCTCCGGCGCGATCTGATTCAACGGCAGCGGGTCGAGATCGACCAGGAGCTCGTGCTCGGCGGAGCCATGCGTCGTCAGATACAGCAGCAACACGTCCTCGGCCGGATCCATCTTCTTCGCGATCGCATCCAGGCCGCGCTGCAGGTTGGTCCAGTTCGCGAGCGGCCGCGTGGCGACCGTCGCGGCGTTGTTCTCCAGTACGAGCACGCGGCCGGCGGCGTCGAAGCGCTGCGCGAACAGGCGCTCGGCGTATTCGGCTTCGTTGCGGAACACGTTTTCCTGCGCGTCACCGGCGAAGGCGACGACGTAGAGATCGACCTTTCCGGGCGTCTGCGGTTTCAGCGCGGCCAACGCCGCATCGAGCAGAGCGGGCTGATCGTACATCGCCTTCTCGGCGTCGAAGAGCGGTGTGCCGGCCGGCTCCGTGTCGGCGTCTTCGGGAGGCGTGTCGTGGTCGATCGCGGCGATTTCGTCGGGATTCGTCGCGAGCGTCAGCATCGGGACGAGCAGCGGCCACCACGCCACCGCGGTGGAAATCGCCCAGGCGAGCAGGGCGCCGCCGACGCTGCGCGCGAGGCTGCGCGGCGCGAGCCAGTGCGCGAGCGCGAGCAGGGCGAGCAGCCACCACAGCGGAACCAGCAGTGCGATCAGGCCGAGGGGCCAGGCTTCCTCGACAAGGTCCGGCGAAAAGAGGACGCATTGCCAGAGCCCGTACAGGATCGCGGTGAGAAAGATCGTCGTGGCGAGCAGGATCGCCGCGGTGCCCCAGACCACGTCGCGGCCGGCGAGGCGCACCAGCAGCCAGGCTGCGGCCAGGACCAGCAGGATGTCGGCCAAGGTGTCCGGCAGATCGCTCGATCCGAACAGGAACGCCGTCGCCGGCACGAACGCGGCAAAGCCGGCGACGACGGCCAGATACAGCACTGCCAGCGCGAAGAACACGCCCGGCCCGGCCGTGATCGCGCGACCGCGCGGCGCGCGCAGCGCCAGCAGGCGCAGGCCGTCGAGCAGGATCTGCGTCAGCGTGCGCGGGAAGCTTTGATCGGAAAAGGCGCCGTGGCCGATGCCGTTACTCGACGGCATCGAAATCGGCGACGCAAGGATGGACCGGGTCGGCAGGGCAGCTCGTCGGCGCCCGCGCGAGCAGGGTCGTGCGCAGGCCGGCCGCCCGCGCGGCGTCGAGTTCCTGCACGATGTCGGACAGGAACAGGATCGCGGCCGGCGGAACGCCGATCGAGGCGGCGATGTGCCGGTAGGAGTCGACCTCGCGCTTGCCGCCGACTTCGGTGTCGAAGTACCCGTCGAACAGCGGCGTCAGGTCGCCGGCTTCGGTGTGCGCGAACAGCAGCTTCTGCGCCGGCGCCGAACCGGACGAGTAGACGTACAGGCTACGGCCGGCGTCCTTCCAGGCGCGCAGCCGCGCCGGCACTTCGGGATAAACGTGCGAGCGGTATTCACCGTTCTCGTAGCCGTTCTTCCAGATCATGCCCTGCAGCGCCTTCAGCGCGGTCGACTTGCGGTCGGCGTCGATCCAGGCGATCAGCAGGTCGACGATCTGCTGCCGCGTCGGTGCGGGGAGTCCGCCTTCCTTCGCCGCTTCCTGCAGCCAGTGCTGCACGTCGGCGTCGCCGGCATGCGCCTCGACGAAGGCCGGCAGGTGCGCACGCGCGTACGGGAACAGCACGTCCTTGACGAAGCTGATCGAGCTGGTGGTGCCTTCGATGTCGGTGAGGATGACCTGGATCAAAGCGGAGAATCCTTTCGCAGAGGCGTGGAATGTCAGGGCGATGCGGCGGGCTGGCGTGCGCGCGTGTCTTCGACGTGCGCGGCGTAGGCGCCTTCGATCGCGCGCTTGGCGTCGATCGGCGCCGCCAGCCGCGCGAAGATCATCGCGCTCTCGCCGCGGCCGGTCAGCACGACGTCGCCGTAGCCGAGCAGGCGGCCCCAGGCGCTCTGGCGCAGGTCGATCGTTTCGATCGAGGCGAGGCGCAGCTCCTCGGTGATGCGGCTGACGATACCGGTCTTGCGCACCACGCGGCGGTTGGTCACGCCCTGTTCGATCGAGCGCAGGCGAATCCATTCGTACAGCGCGCCGAGCAGGGCCAGCCCGAGCGTCGGGATCGCCAGGACGAGGAACACGATCAGGCGCCACTTCGCGGTCCAGTGCAGCTCGAAGCGCGCGACGATGGATTCGCCCGGAGCCAGAGATTCGTCGAGGTAGGACACGGCGCGGCTCAGGCGACCTTGGCGGACGGATGCGGCGGCATGCGCGGAAAGTGCTCGGCGATCTCCTCGCCGGTGAAGCTGGCGACCCAGCCTTCCGGATTGGAGAACAGGCGGATCGCGACGAAGTAGGGCGACTCGCTCATGTCGAACCAGTGCCGCGTGCCGTCCGGCACGCCGATCAGGTCGCCCTGTTCGCACAATACCTCGTAGACCTTCTCGCCGATGTGCAGGGTGAACTGCCCGGCGCCGGCGACGAAGAAGCGCACTTCGTCCTCGCTGTGCGTGTGCTCGTTGAGGAACTTCTGGCGGAACGCGGCGCGCTCGGGATGGTCCGGCTTCAGACTGACCACGTCGACGGCGCGATAGCCTTCCTCGGCCATCAGGCGATCGACGTCGGCGCGGTAGGCGGCGATGACCTCGTCCTGGCTCGCGCCGGGCACGATCGGCTTGGACGCCTCCCATTGCTCGAAGCGCACGCCGACCTGCCCGAGTTCGCGCGCGATGTCGGCGTGCTCGGTGTGCACGGACAGCGGCGCTTCGCCGCTGGAGTCTCGATAGATGCGCAGACGGCTCATGCCGATTTCCCTCTCAGTTGCACCAGGTCCAGCTCGCAGGCCAGCAGGAATTCGAAAGCCTCGAGATGGCGTTTGGTCTCGCCCATATCCAGGCCCCAGGTGTAGATGCCGTGGCCGTCGATCAAGTAGCCGTGCAACGGCTTGCCGGCATCGAGCCAGGCGTCGACCTGGGCGACCAGCACGGCCATGTCCTGCGTGTTCGGGAACACCGGCAGGTCGAGCACGCTCTCGTGCGTGGTGTAGCCGCTGATCGCCTTCTGCAGCTCCCAGCCCTCGAAACGGATCGCGCCGGCGCCGGCGAACAGGCGCGAGGCGACCGTCTGGGTGCGCGAATGCGTGTGCAGCACCGCGCCGGCGTCCGGGAAGCGCCGATAGATCTGCGTGTGCAGCGCGGTTTCGGCGGACGGGCGTGCGCTGGTACCGACCGGCGCGCCGGCGAGGTCGACGACCATGATGTCGTCGATGCCGAGGCGACCCTTGTCGCGGCCGGAGATCGTCACGGCGGCGTGATCGGCGTCCAGGCGCATCGAGAAATTGCTGCTGGTCGCCGGCGTCCAGCCGCGCGCGCCGAGTTCGCGGCCGGCGTCGGCGATCTGGCGGGCGCAGTCTTCCAGACGGCTGCGGTCGATGACGTAGCTGTTCATGCTCCGGCGGGCGGTATTCGGGGGCGGCCACTATACCGGAGGCACGTGACCGGCCGTCTTCATCAGGCAGTCATCGCTCGCGGCCTACGGTAGCGCGGCTGCGGCATAGTTGCGCAGCAGCGTGCGGCGCGTGCGGCCTGCGCGCTAAGCTCCACGTGCTTTCAAAGCAGAGGACGTTGTTCCCGGGCCGCGCGCCCGCTCCGAAAATCCAGACGAGGAGTCACCATGTCGAACCCAGCCGAAAGCCAGGCCAGACGCCGTTTCCTGAAACTCGCCGCGACCGCCGCCGCCGCGGCTCCGATCGCCGTCGTCGTACTGCCGCAGATCGCACGCGCGCAGGATCTGCCGCACGTCGACCCGGCCACCGACGCGACCGCCAAGGCGCTCAACTACGTGGAAGACGCTTCCAAGGCCGCCGGCAACGCCGCCTACAAGCCGGGCGACGACTGCGCGAACTGCCAGTTCTTCACCGGCAAGGCCGGCGACGCGTACGGACCGTGCCAGCTGTTCCCGGGCAAGTCGGTCGCCTCCAAGGGCTGGTGCGCGAGCCACGCGAAGAAGGCCTGACCTTCGAACGACCGGTGCGGCCTTCCATGCCGCACCCGGTCGTCGTTTCTTGCCGGCGTCGTCTCCGCCGGTATCGAGACTATCTGACGTTGACTGTCCTGCGCGTGTCGCAGCGTTCGTCACGGCTGCTTCCCTTCAGCAGCAGCACGACCGAGTAGGAACCGCCGCCGAGCGCCGGTTGCGCGCTGGCCGTGAAGCCCGAATTTGCCAGCTCCGGCGCGTTAAGGCTCTGCGCCACATCGGCGCGCGCCGCGCCGAGCTTGCCTTCCACGGCAACGCCGGTCTTGTCGTTCTGCAGGACCACGGTGACCGTCGAGGGCGGTTTCTTGTTCGAATCGGCGGCCCAGCCGACGAAGGTGAGCGCTTCGCCGGCGCGTACGTCGACGGCACCACCGCCGAAATCCTTGCCGTTGAGCGAATCCAGCGCGCACAGCCCCTTTTCCGGCGCTGCCAATACCTTGTCGCGGATGTCGTCGGAGCGGCCCTGGCCGCAGGCCTGCAGCAGAACCAGTACGCCGAACGGGAGCAGGGCGCGAAGTCGCATTTCGATTCTCCTTTCGTCGTGGACGAGCACGGGTTCGCCGGAGTCTAGGTCGGCCGCGATGAACGGAACGATTACGATTCACCGTCGCTGCGATTGAGACGCGGCGCTGCCACAATCGCGTTTTCGCATCGACTCGCCGAGAAGGAATCCCGCGTGCAGGAACTCGTGCCCATCGTCTGGCTGGCGGTCGCCGCTGTCGCCGGTCTCATCCTCGGCGCCCTGGTGCTGTATCTGGCCGCGCGCCGCTGGACGGCACAGGCGCACGCATCCGGCCGTGCCAGTCGCGATGCCGAGATCGCGATCCTCGCCGAGCAGCGCGAAGCGGCGGCGACGCGCGGCGAGGAAATGGCCGAGCGCATCCAGCGCTACGAGCGCGATTGGGCGGCGGCCGAGCAGAACCTGCGCAAGCTGACCGCGCACGCCGCCGCGCAGCAGACGCAAGCCGAGCAGATCGGCCACCAGCTCGCCGATGCGCGGCGCGGCCGCGACGACGCGCAGGCGCGCCTGGTCGAATTGACGCGCGCGCACGCCGCCCTCGAAGCGGGAGCGAGGGAACAGGCACAGGCCGCGGCCGACAAGCTGCAATTGCTGGAGCAGGCCGAGCACCGTCTGCGCGAGGCGTTCCAGAACCTCGCCAACCAGATCCTCGACGACAAGGCCGAGCGCTTCCGCGAGCAGAGTTCGCAGCAGCTCGGCGGCCTGCTCGATCCGCTCAAGCTGCAGCTGAAGGAATTCCGCGAGACGATCCACACCACCCACGCCACCGAGCAGCGCGAGCGCGGCATGCTGGCGCAGGAAATCCAGACCCTCAAGCAGCTCAACCAGCGCATCAGCGAAGACGCGATCAACCTGACGCGCGCGCTGAAGGGCGACACGCGCTCGCAAGGCGCCTGGGGCGAACTCGTGCTCGAGCGCGTGCTGGAAGCCTCCGGCTTGCGGGCGGGCCGCGAGTACGAGACGCAGGCGAGCTTCAGCGACGGCGACGGCGGCCGTCAGCGTCCCGACGTGATCGTGCACCTGCCCGAGGACAAGGACATCGTCATCGACGCGAAGATGTCGCTGGTCGCCTACGAGCGCTTCGTCGCCGCGGTCGACGACGGCGAACGTGCGACCGCCTTGACCGAACACGTCACTTCGCTGCGACGGCACATCGACAACCTGTCGGGCAAGAACTATCGCGAGATCGCCGGGTTGCGCACGCTCGATTTCGTACTGCTGTTCGTGCCGGTCGAGGCGGCCTTCATCGAGGCCATGCGCGCGGACGATCGCCTGTATTCGCACGCGCTGTCGAAGAACATCTCGCTGGTCAGCCCGAGCACCTTGCTGGCGACCCTGCGCACGATCGCACACCTGTGGCGCATCGAGCGGCGCAACGCGAAGGCGGACGAGATCGCGCGCCGCGCGGCGAACCTGCACGACAACTTCGCCTTGCTGGTCGACGAACTCGAAGCGATCGGCAGCCAGCTCGACAAGGCGCAGCGAGCGCACGCGAGCGCGCTGCGCCGCCTGACCGAAGGCGGCCGCGGCAGCGTGCTGCTGCAGGTGAAGAGCCTGGCCGAGATCGCGCCGGTGAAGAAGGAATTGCCGACCAGCCTGCTCGATGCGGCGTCGGCGGAAGAGTCCACTGCCGGGGCGGAGAAGGGACCGGCCGAGTAGGCCGGTCGCCGCGCCTCGCGCGCGAGTCAGCCCGCGCCGAGCCGCTCGATCGCGGCGGCCACGCGCGGCCAGGCGCGGCTCAGCGGATCGATGACTTCGTAATGGCCGCAGCCGGGCAGGGCCTCCAGCGACACCTGCGCATGCGCGGCGAGGTAGGACTGTGCGACGGCGAGCGGCACGGTCTCATCCTCCTCGCCGTGCACGATCGCCGTTGCGACGACGGGGTCGGCGAGGCGTCGCGGGTCGAGATCGGAACGCGCCGCCGCGTCGGCGCCGAGAAAGGCCGCGACCGCGCCGTCGCCGAGGTTCAACGTCTGCGCGAGTCGCAGGTCGGCGACCGGCGCCAGCGCCAGTACGCCGCGCAGTCGCGGCGGCGGCTTCGTCGCGGCGAGCAAGACCAGGTGGCCGCCGGCCGAATGGCCGATCGCGACGACCTCGCCGGCATGCCCGCCGATCATCGCGGGCAGCGCCGCCAGCGCGGTGGCGACGTCGGCGACGCTCGCCCCGGGCGTGCCGGGAATGCGCCGATATTCGAGCGAGGCGACGTGCCAGCCCGCGGCCGCCAGAGCCTCGGCCATCGGACCGGTGTGGGTGCGATCGTAGCGCGGGCGCCAGAAGCCGCCGTGCACGATCGCCAGCAGAGGACGCCGCGCCGCGCGTTCGCCGCCGTGGCGCACGTCGGCGACCTGATCGGGGCCGTCACCCCAGGCGACGACCGCGTCCGGCGGCGCGGCCGATCGTTCGAGGACCGATTCGTCCTCGCTCACGCCGCGGGCAGCGCGGCGTTGTGATAGACCTCCTGCACGTCGTCCAGCTCCTCGAGCCAGTCGAGCAGGTCGCGCAGGGTTTCTTCGGTTTCGCCACTGATCGCGACGCGGTTGTCGGGACGCATCACGATGTCGGCCTCGAGCGGCGTCAGGCCGGCGGCGGTCAGCGTCTTCTTGACCGTTTCGAACGCATCGGGTGCGCACAGCACGGTGCTCCGGCCGCCGTCGACCTGCACGTCGTCGGCGCCGGCGTCGAGCGCGACTTCGAGCAGCTTGTCCTCGGCGCCGGCCGACGAGGTGTCGAACACGAGCTGGCCGATGCGCTGGAACTGGAACGCGACCGAGCCGCTGGTGCCGAGATTGCCGCCGTGCTTGGACAGCGCGTGGCGCACGTCGGACACGGTGCGCACCGGGTTGTCGGTCATCGTGTCGATGATCAGCGCGACGCCGGAAGGACCGTAGCCTTCGTAGCGGATTTCCTGCATGTCGTCGTTGCCGTCGGCGCCGCAGCCGCGCTTGACCGCGCGCTCGATGGTGTCCTTGGACATGTTCGCTGCCAGCGCCTTGTCGATCGCCACGCGCAGGCGCGCGTTGCCGGCCGGATCGGCGCCGCCGCGCGCGGCGATGGTGATCTCGCGGATCAGCTTGGTGAAGATCTTGCCGCGGCGCGCGTCCTCGGCGTTCTTGCGGTTCTCGATGCTCGGGCCTCTGCCCATTGGAATACCTGCCATGGCGGCCGGCGCAGTGCCGGCGCGAGGGCGCAGAGGATACTTCGACGGCGCGCCGGCGAGCCAGCCGGCCGCGGCGACCGCCGCGCGGTGCGCGGCGGTCGATCGGCTATCAGAACGTGCAGCCGGGCGGCGTCGGCCCGATGCGCGCGAGATTCAACGTGCCGCTGGACGGGAAGCCGCTGCCCGGCTGGAAGGCGTAGGTCAACGTCGCGTGCGCGCAGTCGTGGAACACCAGGTTGGCGCGGCCGGGCGTCACGGTGGTGGTCGTGGCCTGCCGGTCGAAGACGCCGCCGGTGACGGTGTAGATCGGCACGTCGTTCAAGGTGCGGGCGCCCGGCGTCATCGGCGCCTGCAGGGTGAACCATTGCTGCGAGGCGGGACCGCCGTTCGGCTGGCCGTTGGCGGCGTAGGTGTACCAGGACGCGAAGAACGTGTTCACGACCGGATTGACGTCGAAGACCAGGCCCTGATTGGTGTTGCTGGGATCGGCCCAGGCGCCGGACAGCAGATAGTCCGACCCGACGACGGCGTTGCCGCCGGTCGGCGAGCAGGCGATCGACGGCATCAGGCGGGCCAGGTTCTGGCTGCCGCGGCGTCCGCTGCCGTCGGTGAAGGTGTAGTCGAGCTGCCCGTGCATGCAGTCGCTGAAGCCGAGCGTGACCGAGCCGACGGTCTGAATGCGCACCGCCTGCGACGAGTCGAAACGGCCGCCGCGGACCTCGTAGATCGGCAGCGTCGCGGTCGGCGAGGAGGCGTCGACGTCGCCCTGGATCGTGTACCAGCGAACGCCGCCGGTGGCGGTGACGTCGAAGGTGAACCAGCCGCCGAACAGCAGTCCCTTGCCCGGTCCGTTGAGGTTGGGATAGACCTCGAACAGCCATCCCTGCCGATCCGCCGTCGGTGCCGCCCACGAGCCGGTCAGGCCCTGCTGGTTGAGGTTGAACGGTGCGCTGCCGCCGCCCCATTGCGTGAGCAGGGCGTTGGCGTCGATCGAACCCAGCCCGGTGGCGAGGTCGTAGCCGGGGCCGATCAGGTATCCCTTCAAGCCGCCGCTGAGCGAGGTCGCACTCGGCAGGCTGTTGTTGCACAGGCTGGCGGTGCCGACCGTGCAGTCGCCGACGCCGCTGCTCTGCACGGTGACGTCGTGGAAAACGCCGTTGCCGGAACCGGCGCCCAGCGCGTACAGGGTCGGATTGAGATTGCCTTGCGCCGAGCCGCGGCTCTGGTTCAGCAGCGCGGCGATGCCGGCCATGCTCGGCGCTGCCGCCGAGGTGCCGCCCCACAGCACGAAGTGGAAGAAACCGTCGCTGCCGACCGCGCAGGAGCCCTGCGAAGCGGCCATGCACCCGAAGTAGCCGTTCTTGAGCGAGGAGCCGAACGACACGTCGGGCACGTAGCGTCCCTGCGCGCCTGGCACGCCGGGTGCGCTCTGCCAGGACGGCCTGGGCAGGTAGACGCTGACGCCGCCGCCGGTCGCGGCCACCTGCAGCTTGTTGGCGTGGTCGTAGGGCTCGTTCCAGGCGCCTTCCGGGATGTAGCCGGTGGCGGAGACGAAGCCGGTGGAATTGCCGCTGCTCCAGTACTGGTCGGTACCGAGGCCGAAGCTGGTGCCGCCGACGCAGGTGACGTGCCCGGACGAACACAGCACGTTGGTGCTGCGAATCGGACTGGGCGGCGGCGTGGTGAAGTAGTCCGCGCAATCGTCCGCGCCGGCGTCGCCGGAAGAGACGAAGATCGACTGGCCCTGCATCGCGCCCTGCGCGAACAACTGGTCGAGCGCGTTGGCGGTCGCCTGCGAGTTGTCCGCTTCGCAGGTGCCGAAGCTAATGCTGATGACGTTGGCGACCAGCGGCTGGTGGTCGATCGCGTAGTCGAGCGCGTAGTTGAGGCCGTCGACGTCGCCCTTCGCGGCGCTGACGATCAGCTTCAGGTCGGCACCCGGCGCGACGCTGCCGGCGCGCGTGACGTCGAGCGTCGCTTCGCCCTGGTCCTTGACCAGATCGCTGGGGTTGTCGCAGCTCGGCGTGCCGGTAGTCGAGCAGGTCGTCGCGGCCGGCCCGGGATCGACGCCGTCCGGCGGCACGATCACGCTCGGCATCTTCATCGCGACATTGGTGCGCGCGCCGAAATTGCGGATGTCCGCGTCGTTCACGCGCGCGCGGCCGAGGATCGCGATGGTCTGGCCGCTGCCGTCGTAGCCGGAGGGCAGGTTGTAGATCTTGGAAAAGTCGCCGGGCGTGACGTAGTGCTCGCACTGACCCTGGTCGTCGCAGTTGGTCAGCGCCGGCCACGGCGCGCCGGACTGGGCGCTGCGTACGGGGGACGTGCGGTGCTGCGGCCGGAAAAGGGCAGGGCTGAGGCCGAGCACCGCGTCGACCGCGCCGGCGAGCGCGGTCGGGATCTGCGGGTCGGTGGTCGGCGCCATGCGCTTCTCGGCCGCCGTGGCCTGGAAGTAGCGCAGCTCGGTGCCGAACGCGGCGCTGACCGCCGCCGCATTGCCGCTGAACTGGACGAGCAGCCGGTTGTTGGACACCGCGTCGACTTTCAGGCCCTGGCTGCGCAGCCAGGCCGACACCGCGTCGATGTCGTTCTGCGTCGCGCCGAAGCGTTCGCCGATCTCGCTCGGGCTGAGCCAGTGCTGGTAGTTCGGCGAGGCCGGGTCGCGTTGTTCGCGCAGGAAGGCGTCGAAGGCCTGCTGGCGCTCCGGCGAGCGTTTCAGGGCGAGGCGCAGATGCGTCAGCGCCTGGCCGGACGGCACCGCGCCACGGTCGTTCGCCGCCCGCGCCCAGGCCACGGCGTGGCCGGACAGGGCGGTGCGCCGGGCGCTGTCGACCTTGGCGGTGACGAGGTTGGCATTCGCGACGTCGGCGGAGCGGGCATCGAACGCGGCGGTGAGGAGCAGGGCGGCGGTGGTGAGCGCGCGCGCGGCCGGGGAGTTCAGGGGCATCGACTCATCCTCCATGGAGTGCCGCGATGATCGAACCCCACGGCGATCGGCGCAACCTGCGGCCAGTCAGCTACATGAACCCAAGCGTTCGCACGGCGGCGGAGATCCGCTGGAAACGCGGTGCAAACGCATCGCAAACACGCCGGGAACGCGGATCGCGGCCGTTGTCATCACCCTGAGCGGCGCCGTCGCAGCGATCGCGCCGGCGACGTCGGGGCTCGCGCCTCCATCCGCAATGCAGAACGATTTGACTCTCGGGGGGTTCTCGATATGACGATTCGCAGATTGCCTTTCTTGTCCGGCCTGGGCTGTTCGCTGGTTGCGCTGGCGGCGGCGCCCGGCCTCGTTCGTTCCACGCCGATCGACGCCACGCGCGCCGAGGCGGGCGACTGGTCCGGTCGCCGGCCCGTGCTGCGGCCGGCGGCGCCGGCGGAGGTGCGCGCCGCGGCCGTGCCGCAAGGCGGCACGGCGGCCGATTGGCGCATGCTCGGCCCGTACGGCGGCGACGTCGCCGACGTCGCCGCTTCGCCGACCACGCCGGGTCTGGTGCTGGCCGGCATCGCGCCGACCAACGGCGCCGCCACCGGCGGCACGCTGTATCGCTCGACCGACGGCACCGCGACCTGGTCGCGGGTGCCCGCGCTGGCCGGCCGCAACGTCTACGACGTCGAATTCGGCAGCGGCAGCAACATCTATCTGGCCACCGACGCCGGCGTCTGGAGCAGCGCCGACGGCGGCGCGACCTGGGTCCAGCGCAATCTCGGCATCGGCCCCAACCAGCAGGTGTTCGACGTCGCGCTGGACCCTGGCAATGCGTCCGTGGTCTGGGCCGGCGTCGCCGACGCGCAAGGCAACCAGGGCGCCAACGTCGTGCGTTCCTCCGACGGCGGCGCGACCTGGACCGACGTGACGCCGCCGCACGCGCCGATGAGCTGCAACGCGATCGCCGTCGATCCGGCCCATCCGGATACCGTGGTCGCCACCTTCGGCGGCGCGATCGGCGGCGGCGAGGTCTGGGTCAGCCAGGACGGCGGCGCGAGCTGGACCAACCGCAGCGCCGGCCTGCCCAACCGCACGATCCGCGCAGCCACGTTCGCCGGCTCGCGCCTGCTGGTCGGCGGCGGCCAGTTGTTCGGCTCGTCCTATGTCGGCCTGTACGGCTCCGACGATCTCGGCGCGACCTGGACGCGCATGGACGACGCGGGCTGGCCGCTGCCGGTGGTCACCAGCATCGCGGTCGACCCCGCCGACGCGCAGACGATCCTGGTCGCCACCGACGGTGCCGGCGTCAACCGCAGCACCGACGGCGGCGCCACCTGGCAGACCGGCATCGGCGGTACGCAGCAGGTCTCAGCGCAGTCGCTGCGCTTCGCGCCGGGTTCGTCCTCGGAGCTGCTGCTCGGCGCCAGCTCGCTCGGCGTGTACCGCTCGCTCGACGCCGGCAGCGGCTTCGCCGCGGCTTCCGTCGGCATCTCCGAGTTCAACCTATTCGCCATCGACACCAGCCCGACCGACGCGAACCAGCTCGCCGTCGCCTTCCAGAGCGACAACGCCGGCGGCATCCTGACCTCGTCGGACGGCGGCGCCACCTGGACGCCGGCGAGCGCGCCGCCGACCCGCTACAGCACGGTGCGCTACGCGCCGGACGGCACGCTGTACGCCCTGTCGACCGGCCCGTCGACGATCGCTCCGGAAGGCCTGTACCGGCGCGAAGTCGACGGCAGCTGGACCAGCCTCGGTCCCGATCAGGGCCCGAACTTCGAATCGGAGCTCTACGCCATCAGCTTCAGTGCGGACGATCCGGACCTGATCCTGCTCGGCGGCGGCGACTTCGGCGGCGCCGGCTGGGCGATGACGGTGTGGCGCTCGGACGATGCCGGGCAGAGCTGGGACAAGCGCTACGCCGGCGCCGACTTCAACAAGGTGATGGACCTGCAGATCGTGCCCGGCAGCGCCGGCGCCCGCATCGTCGGCTCCTACGACGGGTCGGACGCCGCGCAGGCCGGCGGCGCCGTGCATTCGACCGACGGCGGCCTGACCTGGGACCTCGCCTTGAACGGCCTGCCCAGCTTCGCGCGCATGCCGCGCCTGTGCGCCTCCGCCGCGAATCCGGGCGAGGTGTATCTGTCGATGTACGACTCCTGGAGCACCGGTGCGATCTACCGCAGCAGCGACGGCGGCGACAGCTGGAGCTCGACCGGCTGGTCCGGCAACCCGGTGCGCGATATCGCCTGCGATCAGGACGACGCGCAAAGCCTGTACATCGCGCTCGAGGGCGCCGACCGCGTGCAGCGCTCGTCCGACCAGGGCGCGACGTTCGTCTCGTTCTCGACCGGCCTCGACGGCGGCGGCATGCCGGCCGAGCTCGCGCTGTCGAAGACCGGCGCGCCGCAGCTGTACTACGCCGGCTCTCAGGGCGGCTTCATCACCGCACGCGAGGGCGGCGTCGACGACCGCATCTTCGCCGACGGCTTCGATTGACGTCGGCGATGGAAGCCGCGCTGCCGCGCCACGCGGCGTGGCGCGAACTTGCGCCGGCCGGGGCGCCGGGTCGTGACCTGGCGCTCTGGTCAGCTCCGCGCGCGGACATTACCCTCGCGCGGGTGAGTCAGCGCCTGCGGTTCCACCAGTTCGTCATCGACCTCGCCGCGCGCGAGCTGCGCGACGGTGAGCGCCTTCTGCAGCTCTCGCCGAAGATCTTCGACTGCATCGCCTACCTGCTGGAGAACCGCGAGCGCGCGGTCGGCCGCGACGAGCTGATGGCCGCCGTGTGGGGCAGGGCGGACACCGCCGACAGCCAGCTCGGCCAGGCGATGCTGAAGGCGCGCCGCGCGCTCGGCGATTCCGGCGAGGCGCAGCACACGATCCGCACCGTCGCCGGTTTCGGCTATCGCTGGATCGCCGACGTGCAGGAGATCGAGGGCTCCGCCGAGGCGCCGCCGCCGCGCGACGTGGCCGAGGACGTGGTCGCGGCGGAGCCGGCCGACGTGGAGGTCGCAGCGGCGCACGCGGCGCCGCAGGTCGGCGCGCGTCCGCGCTGGATCGCTTACGGCGTCGCCGCGGTCGCGCTGCTCGCCGTGCTGGCGTTCGGCGCCTGGCACCGGCAACGTCAGCAGACGCCGGCCTCGAGCGCGGCCGCCGCCGCGGTGCCGGCCGCGGCGCCGGACACGATCGTCGTGCTGCCGGCGCGCGTCGACGCCGGCGCGGAATTCGCCTGGCTGCGCCTGGGCGTGATGGAATTCGTCGCCACGCGCCTGCGCGCCGCCGGGCAAGTGGTGGCACCGAGCGAGAACGTGGTGTCGGCCCTGCGCGCCGGCGGCGATCCCGAACAATTGCCGGCCGCCGCTCGCGCCGTGCTGAAGCCGCGCTACCTGGTCGTGCCGAGCGCGCGCCGCACCGATCACGGCTGGATCGTCGGCCTGGAACTGCAGGACCGCGACAAGGCCGCGCGCGAAGTGAGCGCGAACGGCGACGACGCGATCGCGGCTGCGCGCGCGGCGAGCGAGCGCCTGCTCGACCTGCTCGGCCGCAAGCAGGCGGGCGCGGCCAACGAGGCGGCGCAGCTGCCGTCGCAGGAACTGCTCTCGCGCATCGACGCGGCGCTGCTGGCGGACGACCTCGACAGCGCGCGGCGCCTGCTGCAGGCCGCGCCGCCGGAACAGCGCCGCACACCGCAGCTGCGCCTGCGCCTGGCCCAGGTCGAGGCCGGCGCCGGCCGCTTCGAAGTCGCCGACACCGAGCTGCAGCGCCTGCTCGCCGACGTGCCGCCGGAAACCGATCCGGTGCTGCGCGCGAGCATCGCCGGCAGTCGCGGCGCGATGCTGATCCGGCTCGGCAAGGCGAGCGAAGCGGAGACGGTCCTGACCGGCTCCTTGCAGGTGCTCGACGGCCGCGGCGATCCGGCGCTGCTCGGCAAGATGCACATGCGACGCGGCGTCGCGCGTGCGCTGCAGGGCAAGGCGGACGAGGCGATGGCCGACTTCGCCCAGTCGCGCATCGCGATGCAGCTGGCCGGCGACGCGCTCGGCCTGGCGCAGATCGACTTGAACGAAGGCGCGCTCAGCGGCGTGCGCAATCATCCGGCCGACGCATTGGAAAGCTTCCAGCGCGCCGAGCGCCAGTTCGAACGCTTCGGCATTTCCAGCGAATGGGTTACCGCACTGACCAACCAGGTCGTCGCGCACCGCACCCTGCTGCAGCCGGTGCAGGCACTCGCCGTCAGCCAGCGCAGCCTGTCGCTGCTCGGCAAGCTGCCTAGCCCGGACCTGGAACATCTGCTCAAGCTGCGCCGCGCGCAGGCCTTCGCCGACAACGGGCGCTGGAGCGACGCGGACATGCTGCTCGGCGAACTCGCGCGCGTGATCGATCCGCTGCGCGAGGCCGAACTGGCCGCACTCAACGCGAGCGAGCGCGCGCTGCTCGAACTCGCGCGCGGCCGCGCCGCGGAAGCGTTCGCGCTGACCGAGCCGACGGTGGAGAAACTGACCGCGCCGGAATTCGCCAGCGCGCGTTCGGAGGCCTGGTTCCTGGCGATCCGCGCGCTGCACGCGCAGGGCCGTCTCGACGAGGCCGGCAGGCAGGTGCCGCGCTATCTCGCCTGGGCCGCCGCGTCGGGCAACACCAATTTCACCATCCACGCGCAGCTGGCGGAGGCCGAGCAGGTCGCCGCCGAACGCCGCTACGCAGACGCCGATCGCCGGTACGAAGAGGCGCTGCGCGCGGCGAACGCGCAAAACGTGCCGGCCGACATCGCCGACGTGGCCGAGTCCTGGGCGGTCTCGCTGATCGCGCGCGGCGAGCTGATCCGCGCCGCGCCGGTGGTCGGCCAGCTGGCGCGTTTCGCCGAGCACGATTTCGGCAGCGCGCTGCTGCAGGTGCGGCTCTACCACGCGCTCGGACAGAACGAAGCCTGGCGCAGCGCGCTCGAGCACGCGCGCGCGCTGGCGATGGAGCGTCCGATTCCGGCCGAGCTGGCCAAGCCGCCGGTAACGGTCAAGATCGGCAGCACCACCGCCGATGCAGCGCGCTGACGCGGCAGCGAGCAGCGGCTACGATCCGTGACAACCAGGGTCTTCATCGATGATGATGATGTCGTCCGGCCCATCGTCGCGGCGCAGGCTTCGCGCGAGCGCCTTCGATTCCGGCATCTGCTTCCGACCTTCCAGGCGTGATCCGTCTTCGTGCTCGATTCGCCGGCGCGTCCTCGGCGGCGGGCCGCTGTTCGCGTCGCGTGTGGCAGTAATTTTTCTTGGGGAAAATTGATGTTTTCCATGAAGTGTCGTCTTGTCGCGGTCTTCGTCTCAGCGGTGCTGTCGCTTCCCGTTGCAGCCCGTGCCGCGGAATCGCTGGAGGAGGCGAACCGGCGGGCCGTGCAGTTGATACGGCAGACGATGCAGGAGAAACGCATCCCCGGCTTGCAGGTCGCGGTGGTCAAGGACGATCGGATCGTGTTGTCGCAAAGCTACGGCTTGGCGAATGTCGAGAACCGCGTGCCGGCGACCCGCACTACGCGGTTCCCGATCAATTCCGCGACCAAGGCGTTCACCGGCGTCGCCGCGATGCAGCTGGTCGAGGCCGGACTGGTCGATCTCGACGCTCCCATCTCGCGCTATCTCGACGATCTGCCCGAGGCTTGGCGGCCTGTTCGCGTGCGTCAGCTGCTTGCGCATACGTCGGGTATCCCCGACCTCGTCGGCGAGCGCGGCCTGATCGGAGGAGGCAGCGAAGCGGATGCCTGGAAGGCGGTGAAGGCGCTGCCGATGGCCGCGCCGATCGGCGACCGGTTCGCCTACAACCAGGCCAACTACGGATTGATGGCGCAGATCATCGCCAAGCAAACGAAGATGCCGTACGAGCGCTACGTCGCGGAGCGCATTTTCGACGTGGCGGGCATGCCGGCGTCGACCTTCGGGGACAGCTACGACCTCGTCGCCGACGCCGCCACGATGTACAGCTACACGCCGCGCGGAACGATGGCGAAGGACGACGGCAACCGCCTCTCGCACTGGATCTACGACATACCGTACAGCCTCTGGGCAGGTGGCGGCATCCAGACCACGGCGGACGATGTGGCGCACTGGCTGGTGGCATTGTCGAGCGGGCGGTTGATCAGCGCGGCGCACGTGCGGCAGATGTGGGCGCCGGAAAAACTCAACAGCGGCGCCGACGGGCCGTGGGCGGCAGGATGGCCGGTACTGCAATCGTCCCCCAGGCTACAGGTGGCCGGCATCGGCGGCGCCCGTGCCGCCTTCGTCGTCTACGCGGACGAACGGTTGGCGATCGTCGTGCTGACCAATCTGGTCGGCGCCAATCCACAGGAATTCATTCCGCAGATCGCCGCGGTGTACCGGCCATTGCAGGAGGAAGCCCGCTCGCCCTGAGGCGCGCAATGGAGCCCGCCGCCGGATGCCATGGCGAGGCCGGCACGGCAACGGCTGCGCCGCATATTCGCAAGCACGGCGTCGGCCGCTACCATCCTCGCGCCCGCCTTGGAGCCTGCCGATGAATCCACCTGCTGCCACCGTTCGCGGCTTCCGCTACTACGACCTGCTCGTCGGCGGCATGGTCGCCGTGCTGCTCTGCTCGAACCTGATCGGACCGGCCAAGGTCGGCACGGTGACCTTGCCCCTGCTCGGCGCGCTCAGCTTCGGCGTCGGCAACCTGTTCTTCCCGATCAGCTACATCTTCGGCGACGTGCTGACCGAGGTGTACGGCTATTCGCGCGCGCGCCGCGCGATCTGGGCCGGCTTCGGCGGACTGCTGTTCGCGAGCTTCATGACCTGGGTCATCCTGGTCATGCCGCCGAGCCCGAGCGAACCGTACAACGCGCAGCTGCAGCCGGCGTTGGAAGTCGCGTTCGGCACCACCTGGCGCATCGTGCTCGCCTCGATGATCGCCTACTGGATCGGCGACTTCGCCAACTCCTTCGTGATGGCGAAGATGAAACTGTGGACGCGCGGCCGCTGGCTGTGGACGCGCACGATCGGCTCGACCATGGTCGGACAGGGCGTGGACAGCCTGACGTTCTATCCGATCGCCTTCGCCGGCATCTGGGAAGGCGAGACGATCCTCAAGGTCGTCGCGTTCAACTGGACGATGAAGGTGCTGGTGGAGGTCGTGTTCACGCCGGTCACCTATGCGGTGGTCGGTTTCCTCAAGCGCCGCGAAGGCGTCGACGTGTACGACCGCGGCACGTCCTTCACGCCGTTCAGCCTGCGCGACGAAGGCGAGCAGCGCGCGCTGCGCTGACGACCGGCCGCTTCGGCGGCGTGTTCGGGGATCAGGCCGCCGCCGCGACGAGCGCGCCCGATTCGCGCCGCTGCAGCTCGCGGCGCAGCAGCCACAGGCAGAGCAGGGCCTGGAGCGTCACCGTCGCGACCGAGAGATACCACAGCTGGTGCAACTGGAATCCCGGCTGCGAGGACAGCCACAGCGCCGGCACCGCGGTCAGCACGACGCGTGTCGCGCTCGCGTACAGCGACGGCAGCGTATTGCCGAGCGCCTGGAACATTCCCGCGCAGCTGAAGATCAGCCCCTGCGCGACGAAATTCCACGCGATGATGCGCAGGAATTCGGCGCCGACCTGGATCACTTCCGGATCGGCCGTGAATCCGTGGATCAGCACTTCCGGCTTCCACTGGCAGAACAAGGTCAGCACCAGCATCAGCGCGCTGCCGAGCAGAGCGGCATGGCGGAACGTCGCGCGCACACGCGCCAGCGAGCCGGCGCCGAAGTTCTGTCCGGCCATCGGCGCGACCGCGAACGCGATCGCCATCGCCGGAAGGAAGATCGCCTGCATCACGCGCGAGCCGACGCCGAAGCCGGCCTGCGCATGCGCGCCGAAGGAACGGATCAGCCAGTAGATCAGGCCGAGGTAGAGGAACATGATCACGAACTCGCCGCCGGGCGGCAGGCCGATGCGCAGGATGCGTTGCCAGGTCGGCAGGTGCAGGCGCAGCAGGCTGCGGTCGAAGCCGACGTACTTTTCCATGCGCACGAAGTACCCGGCCATCAGCACCACGCCGACCGCGACCGAGATCGAGCTGGCCAGCGCCGCGCCGGCCACGCCGTACGGCCGGCCGGTGAGCCAGCCGGCGGTGAGGATCGGCGCCAGCAGCGCGTTCAACAGCACCGTCAGCACCTGCACGATCATGCCGGGCTTGGCCAGGCCGGTGCCGCGCAGGGCCGAGCCCATCGCGATCAGCGCGAACTGCAGCGCCATGCCGGGCAGGAACCAGTAGAGATAGGTCGCGCCGGCCGCGCGCGTCGCCTCGTCGGCGCTGAGCGCGCGCGTATAGGGGCCGACCAGGGCGGCGCCGGCGAGCAGGGTCAGCACGGCGAACAGTGCGGCAAGCAGCAGGCTCTGGTTGAAGACCAGGTTCGCGTCGGCGCGGTCCTTGCGGCCGACCGCTTGCGCGATCAGCGCCATCGCACCGACGCCGAGCACCTGGCTCAGCGCCATCACGACGAACTGCACGTTGCCGGCGGTGGCGACGCCGGCGATCGCCGCGTCGCCGATCTGCGCGACGAAATACAGGTCGACCAGCACGTACAGAGTCTGGAACAGCATGCCGATCGCGATCGGCGCGGCGAGCCGCAGCAGATGGCTGGTGATCGAACCGGTGGTGAGGTCGCGCATGGCGGTACGTCGGCGGAGCGGGGCGGCGGAGTGTGCGCTCAAGTCGGCGCCTTGTCTCGTGATGCGGCGGCTTGCGTGCGCCCGCGCGCGCCCCCAAGTGCAACGCTTCGACCGCAAGGAGCGTACGCGTGATTCCTTTTTCCGTCCTCGACCTCGCGCCGGTCTGCGTCGGCAGCGACGCCGCGCAGTCGTTCCGCAACACGCTCGACCTGGCACGCCACGCCGAACGCCTCGGCTATCTGCGCTACTGGCTCGCCGAGCACCACAACATGCCCGGCATCGCCAGCGCGGCGACCACCGTGCTGATCGGCTACGTCGCCGGCGGCACCTCGACGATCCGCGTCGGCTCCGGCGGCGTGATGCTGCCCAACCACGCGCCGCTGCAGGTAGCCGAACAGTTCGGCACGCTCGCTTCGCTGTATCCGGGTCGCATCGACCTCGGCCTCGGTCGCGCTCCCGGCACCGATCACGCCACGGCGCGTGCACTGCGCCGCTACTTCGACAGCGCCGAGGCGTTCCCGAACGACGTGATCGAATTGCTCGGCTACTTCGAGCCGGCGCAGCCGGAGCAGCCGGTGCGCGCCGTGCCCGGCGCCGGCCTCGAGGTGCCGGTGTGGCTGCTCGGCTCGAGCCTGTTCAGCGCGCGCCTCGCCGCTGCGCTCGGCCTGCCTTTCGCGTTCGCCTCGCACTTCGCGCCGGATGCGATGACGCAGGCGCTGGAGCTGTATCGGCGCGAGTTCAAGCCGTCGGCGCGCCTCGCGCAGCCATACGCGATGCTCGCGCTGAACGTCGTTGCGGCGGACACCGACGCCGAGGCGCGCCGCCTGTTCACCACCTTGCAGCAGTCCTTCACCAACCTGCGCCGCGGCCGGCCGGGCCTGATTCCCGCGCCGATCGACGACATCGAAAGCTACTGGACGCCGACGGAGAAGTTCGGCGTCGAGCATGCGCTGGCCTGTTCGGTCGTCGGCGCGCCGGACACGGTGGAACGCGGCATCGCCGAGTTCGTCGAACGCTTCCGCCCCGACGAGCTGATGCTGACGGCGAACCTGTTCGATCACGCCGCGCGCGTGCGCTCGTTCGAGATCGCGGCGGCGGTGCGGGAGAATCTGGCGAAGCGCTGAACGCGCATCGGCTACAATGCGCGCTTTCGCACGTCCGGCAACGCCCCCATGATCGCCTTCCGAAACTTCGCCCTGCGCCGCGGCGAACGCCTGCTCCTGTCCGATGTCGACGTCGCGCTGCACGCCGGCGCCAAGGTCGGCGTGATCGGCCGCAACGGCTGCGGCAAGTCGAGCCTATTCGCCACCGTGATGGGCGAGATCGAGCCCGACAAGGGCGACATCGACCTGCCCAACCGCCTGCGCCTGGCCAGCGTCGCGCAGGAAACGCCGTCGCTGCCGGACGCGGCGATCGATTTCGTCGTCTCCGGCGACACCGAGGTGCATTCGATCCTCGAGGCGGAAAAAGCCGCGACCGCGGCCGAGGACTGGGACGGCGTCGCCGCCGCGCACCAGAAACTCGCCGAGATCAACGGCTACGACGCCGAGGCGCGCGCCGGCCGTCTGCTGCACGGTCTCGGCTTCCGCCCGGAAACGCATCGCATGGCGGTGTCGGAATTCTCGGGCGGCTGGCGCGTGCGCCTGAACCTCGCGCGCGCGCTGATGCAGCCGTCGGATCTTCTGCTGCTCGACGAGCCGACCAACCACCTCGACCTCGACGCGGTGCTCTGGCTCGAGCAGTGGCTGCAGAAATATCCCGGCATGCTGCTGATGATCTCGCACGATCGCGAGTTCCTCGACGGACTGTGCACGCACACGCTGCACTTGCACGACCAGCGCGCCAAGCTCTACAGCGGCGACTACACCAGCTTCGAGCGCCAGCGCGCCGAGCACCTGCGCCAGCAGCAGATCGCATTCGAGAAGGAGCAGGCCGAGCGCGCGCACCTGCAGGCCTTCATCGACCGCTTCAAGGCGAAGGCGAGCAAGGCCAAGCAGGCGCAGTCGCGCGTCAAGCGCCTGGCCAAGCTGGCCGGCACCGAGGCGGTGCGCGCCGAGCGCGAGATCCGCATCAACTTCGCCCAGCCAGCCAAGCTGCCGCATTCGCTGCTGCGCCTGAATCTGGTCGACGCCGGCTACACGCTGGACGGCAACGCGCACGCCGGGCCGTCGGACCACGACGTGCCGGAGGAGGGCGACCACGTCACCATCCTGCGCAAGGTCAAGTTCGGCCTCGAAGCCGGCGATCGCATCGGCCTGCTCGGCCCGAACGGCGCCGGCAAGTCGACGCTGGTGAAGACGCTGGTCGGCGAGCTGCCGCTGCTGGACGGCGAGCGCACCGCGCATCCGGACCTCGTGCTCGGCTACTTCGCGCAGCACACGGTCGAATCGCTGCACGAGGGCCAGACGCCGATCGACCACCTGCGCGAAATCGCGCCCGGCGTGTCGACGCAGGAGTTCCGCGACTACCTCGGCCGCTGGCAGTTCCCAGGAGACCGCGCGTTCGAAGTCGTCGACGGCTTCTCCGGCGGCGAGCGCGCGCGCCTGGCGCTGGCGCTGATCGCCTGGCGCAAGCCGAACGTGCTGCTGCTCGACGAACCGACCAACCACCTCGACCTCGAGATGCGCGAGGCGCTGGCCGAAGCGCTCAGCGACTTCGACGGCGCGATCGTGCTGGTCTCGCACGACCGCCACCTGACCGGCCTGGTCTGCGACACCTTCTGGCGCGTCGCTGACGGCAAGGTCGAGGAGTTCAACGGCGACCTCGACGAATACGCGGCGTGGTTGCGCGCGCGCGGCTCCAACGGCGGTGGCGAGTCGGAGGCCAAGTCCAAGGCGAAAGAAAAGGAAAAGCCGGCCGCGAGTGCTGGCAAGGTGCCGGACTACACCCCGAAGAAGCAGCGCGGGGCGGGGCGCTGAAACCGGCCCGGTCGGACCGGTTTCCTCATCGCAACGAACGATCCATCAGGCGGCCGGCCACAGCCACGCGAAGGTGGCGGCCGTGACGATCGCGTAGAGCAAGCCGTCGATCGCGTACTTCAACGAAACGATCCACGGCTGCCCGCGCCAGATCGCATTGGTCGGCTCGCCGAACGAGTAGCCGAGCAATGCGGCGAGGCCGACCGTGTGCCAGATCGCATGCGTGCCGGCGCTCGGCGGCAGCACGGCTCCGGCCAGGCCGGCGCAGACGATCGAGATCGCCAGGCAGAGCAGGAACCACGCGCCGAGGTGGGCGCCGAGGCTCTTCATGCCGTTGGGACTGAGGTAGATCTTCGCCACCGGGCCTTGTGCGAATTTCGCCTGCACCGCCGGATCCTTGAACGTGGCCGGGTCGCAGAACGGGATCATGTACAGCCCCGGCGCGGGGCCGTTCCTGCGCATCGCCGCGGCGACTTCGTCCTCGTTCGCGAAGCCCTTCATGTCCGGCGCGTGCCAGAACGTGAAGGCCATGTTGATCACGGCGCTGGCCAGGAAGACGAACACGGCCGAGAGCAGGATCGGCAGCCAGAACGACATCAGGAACATGACATCCCTCCCGTGGTGGTCGTGGACAGTCTACTGCGCGCGAGCGGCCGCGAGCATCGCGACGAAGATTTCGCTATCGTCGCCGACCACTGCCCCCGAAGCCTGCGAGCATGACGGCCGGAAAGCTGGACAACACCAAACTCGACCGCATCGTCGCCGAAGCGCGCCGCGCCGCCGAACAGCGCGGCCACGGCTACCGGGAGCGCGCATTGCAGATGTATCCGTGGGTCTGCGGCCGCTGCGCGCGCGAGTTCACGCGCGCCAACGTGCAGGAGCTGACCGTGCACCACCGCAACCACGACCACGATTTCAATCCGCCCGACGGCAGCAACTGGGAGCTGCTGTGCGTGTACTGCCACGACAACGAGCATTCGCGCTACATCGACCACGTCGAAGGCGACACCGGCGAGGCGGCGGTAGCAGCGGCGACGAACAATCCGTTCGCCGACCTCAAGAGCCTGCTCGCGCGCGGCAAGGGCTGAGTCGTCGATCGCAATGAAGCTGGTCAAACGGATCGCCAATCTCGGCTACGGCAGCCGCAAGCAGGTCACGACGATGTTCCGCGAGGGGCGCGTCACCGACGCGGCGGGCGAGGTGCTGTACGCGGACGACAAGATCGAGCACGAGTCGATCCGCCTCGACGGCGAGCCGCTCGATCCGCCGCCGGGCCTGGCGCTGATGCTGCACAAGCCGACCGGCTACACCTGCTCGACCAAGGACGCCGGCCGGCTCGTCTACGACCTGCTGCCGCCGCGTTTCCGGCTGCGCGATCCGTCGCTGTCGACGGTCGGCCGCCTCGATCGCGACACCTCGGGTCTGCTGCTGCTGACCGACGACGGTGCGCTGCTGCACCGGATCATCTCGCCGCGCGCGAACGTGGTGAAGCGCTATCGCGCGACGCTGGCCGAAGACCTGCGCGGCGACGAGGCGGCGCTCTTCGCCAGCGGGACGCTGATGCTCGATTCCGAGACCACGCCGCTGGCGCCGGCGCAGCTCGAAGCGCTCGCACCGCGCGAGGCGGAGCTGTCGATCACGGAAGGCCGCTACCACCAGGTGCGGCGCATGTTCGCCGCGGTCGGCAACCACGTGCTCGCGCTTCACCGCGTCGCGATCGGCGGGCTGGCGCTCGGCCACCTGCCGCCGGGCGCATGGCGCGCGCTCGGCGTGGACGAGATCGCTTCGTTGTTCGAAACCTCGGGAGAATCGGTCTCCGGTTGAATTCGAGGCGTCGTCCGCGACCTTCGCGGGCCTGACGCGCGTACGTCCGCAACGCCGCCGCTGGTGCGGAGCCCAAAGACCGCTGCACAATGCGCGACGGGGTGTCGCTCGATCGGAAGGGGGAAGTGCATGAAACGTCTGCTGTGGGCGGGGGTGTTGCTGGTCGCTGGTTGCGCTTCGGGGCCGCACGTCCAGCGCGAGCGGCTGGCATTGCCGTTGGCGTCGAACGTCGATGCGGAGGTTCGCCTGACGCAGCACCGGATCGAGGTCTCGCACGGGAATTCGACCGTCGGTACGGCCGCGGGCTTGCAGATGGCTTCCTCGCCGGGCGTCGCCGCCGGAGGATTCGCCGCCGGGGCGGCTGCCGGCCTGATCGGCGCGCTGGTCGACGCTGCGGTCGACGCGCATCGCCAGAGCGTCGCCGAGGAAGCGTCGAAGCCGCTGCGAGCGGCCACGCAGTCGCTGGATATCGACACCCTCATCCGGCGCAGTTTCGACGGTCTCGATGAGAACCTGATCGCCGCAAACATCGCGGTTGAAGTGCTCGATCGAAGCGAGGCGGAAGATGAAAAGCACAAGCGCCTGAAAGCCGGAACGAACATTCTGGTGCTGGTGCCGAGCTATTCGGTCAGCTACGACGGAGAGACATTCACCTACTCGCTTTTCGCCAGGATCGTCGATCGTACGTCGGGTTCGAACGGAAGGCTGAAGACCACCGCGCGCTACACGCAGGTCGTCTCCTACGTTCTCCAGGCGAGGGATCTGCCCGGCGGCAGCCGGTTCCAGCAGTTGTCCGCAGAGGACTGGCAGCGCATTCTGACCGAGGCGACGACGGAAGCCGTGGCGATGCTGAACTACGACCTCGGCGCACAGCCCAGCAATACGCTGCCCAAACGCGACTACGGGCGCATGCCGGTATTGCTCGATCAGGAGCGCGGCGGGCGTGCGTGGGTTCGTACGAGTTTTGCGCTGATGAGCGTTCCGGCGTCGAGCTTGAAGCAGCGTTCCTGAAGCGGTCGCTCGACTTGGCGGTGCCGGTCTCGCGGCGTTCGTCAGGTCAGTCGCGGAAGTTGTCGAACTGCAGCGGCACCTCGAACTCGCCCTTGCGCAGCAGCGCGATCGCCAGCTGCAGGTCGTCGCGCTTCTTGCCGGTGACGCGCAGCTTCTCGCCGTTGATCTGCGCTTCGACCTTCAGCTTGGCCGCCTTGATCGCGGCGACGATCTTCTTCGCGACCGGCTGCTCGATGCCTTGCTTGACCGTGATCTTCTGCTTCGCCGCGGCCAGATTGACCTCCGGCTCGGCGGCGTCGAGGCAGCGTACGTCGATGCCGCGCGCGGCGAGGCGCGCGCGCAGGATGTCGCCCATCTGCTTGAGCTGGAACTCGCTCGGCGCGGACTGCGTGATGACGGAGCCTTCCAGCTCGAAGCGCGCGTCGCTGCCCTTGAAGTCGAAGCGGTTGCCGAGTTCGCGGTTGGCCTGGTCGACCGCATTGGTCAGTTCGTGCTTGTCGACTTCGGAAACCACGTCGAACGAGGGCATGGCGACGCTCGGCTGCAAGGAGGGGACGACAGTGTAGCGGCGCGGCACGCGCGGTTAACGCAATCGCAAGCCCGCTTTGAGCGACAATCCGGGCATGAAGGCACGACTCGTCTCCTCCCTGCTGCTGGCCGCCGTGTCGTTCGCGACGGCTCCGCGTTCCGTGGATGCGGTCGAAAGCCGCGTGCAGCGCTTCGACGCGATCGACTACCGCGTGGTCGCGGTCGACCTGAAGCGCGACGCGCTCGAGGCGCACTGGCGCGATGCGGACGGCAACCCGTTCGCCAGCATCGACGCGCTCAAGCGCTGGGGCGAAGGGCAGGGACGCAGGCTGCTGTTCGCGACGAATGCCGGCATCTACGACCGCCAGTTCCGCCCGCTCGGCCTTTACGTCGAGGACGGGCGCATCTTGCGGCCGTTGAACACGACCAAGGGCAATGCGCGCGCGGGCAATTTCTCGATGCAGCCGAACGGCGTGTTCTCGATCGACCGTCAGGGCCGCGCCGCGGTCGTCGCGACCGACGACTGGAGCGGCCGCGGCATCGACGCCAGGCTGGCGACGCAGTCCGGGCCGATGCTGGTCGTCGCCGGCGAGATCAACGCGGAGTTCGTCGAGGACTCCGACAGCCTGAAGTGGCGCAGCGGCGTCTGCGCACGCACGCCGGACGAAGCGGTGTTCGCGGTCAGCCTCGCGCCGGTGACGTTCCACGCGTTCGCGCGCCTGTTCCGCGACGAGATCGGCTGCCGCGAGGCGCTGTACCTGGACGGCACGCTGTCGCGCATCTACACCGAGGCGGACGGCTACGCCGGCGCGCCGCCGATGATGGTCAAGCCGTACGCGGGAATGCTGGCGGTATTCGGCGCGACGGCGGAGTAGCTGCGCCGCGGAGGAATTCCCTTCTCCCGGAGGAGAAGGGCGAAGACGTTCGATCGCAAGCGGTTTAGCGTCCCTTCGCCGCCTTCTTCGCGGCTTTCTCGGCGCGCTTTTCCTTCAGGTTCTTTTCCGGTTTCTTCTTCTCGGTCTTCTTCTGGTTCAAGCCTTTCATACGGCCTCCTGGACGGTGTGGTCAGTGGCGTCGCCGCCGGTGAGGCTTGCGGCGGCGCCACCGCAAATCCTAGTCGTTCCGCCGGCGCGTTGAAATATCCCCTTGGTCGTCCCAGAGCGCGTTCCAGCCATCCGGCCCGAGCCGGCGCAGGGTGTCGATGTTGCGCTGGTAGATCGCTTCGGGATCGCGCACCGATTCGACCGCCGCCTCGACGCTGTCGACGCGCAGCAGGTGCAGGATCGGATACGGCGAGCGGTTGGTGCAGTTCTCGATCGCGTCGGCTTCGGCGTCGCCGAACTGGTAGCGTGGGTGGAAGCTGGCGATCTGCAGGTCGGCGTCGAGGTCCAGCTCGCCGAGCGTCGCTTCGGCGACGTCGAGGAAATCGTTGTAGTCGAGGAAATCGTCGAGCACGTGCGGATGGATCAGCAGGGTGGTTTCGAGCGCCTGCGGATCGCTTTCGACCAGCCGCTGCGCTTCTTCGCGCAGGTCCGCCGCGAGCGCCTCGGTGTCGCGCGCGGCGCTGACGCGGTAGCGCACGCGCTGCTGCGCGAACGGCGTGCGCGCGAACGGGCACAGCCCGAGGCCGATCACGGCGCGCTCGATCCAGCGCCGGGTCGCCGCGATCACCTCGGCGTCGGAATCCGCGTCCGGCGATGCGTCCGTCATTCCGGCGCCTCGACCGCGTAGCCCTTCGCGCCGAGGCGCGAGAGCCAGCCGTCGTTCTTGGTCAGCTCCTCCATCGGCAGCACGGCGAACGTGCTCGCGTTGCGCGCGAGCGCGTTTTCGGCGGCCCTGGTCCATTCCTCGGCGACGCGCGCCTGCGCCGCGGCGATGCGTTCGCGCAGGCCCGGCGCGCTGGCGACGCCGCTGATGCAGGTGCGCGTCTGGTCGACGTAGGGGAGGTTGCGCAGGCTTTCCAGATCGCCGCTGGCCCAGGCGTTGGCGCGCTGCTTCATCGCCGCGAGATCGGTTTCCAGCCGGTCCATCGTCGCGCGCAGGCAGGCGACGTCGGCCTCGCGCGGCGAGCTCTTGAACTCGCGGATCGCCTGGCGCGGATCGTCGACCTCGATCTCGACGTTGACTTCCTCGACCTTCACGCCGTGCTGCTTGGCGATCTCGCGCACCAGCGACTGCGCGTCGTTCTTCAGGCTGAGTCCGGACTTGGCGATCGCCTTGCGGTACAGCTCGCGCGCGGCGAACATCGGTCTTTGCCGCTCGATGCCCTTGTCGCGGCCGATGTAGCGTTCCTTCAATACCTGCCAGCGCGCGTACAGGTCCGGCGGCAGCACGTCCTCGAGCTTGTCGCCGTCGGCGTTCTTGCGCACGCCGATCAACGAAGGCAGCAGGGTCAGGCGGCGGAAGAAGCCGATCTCGACGTTCGCGCGCGGCGTGGTCAGCACTTCCTGCGACTGCGCGATGAGTTCCTCGGCCTGCTTGGAGCGCCAGCTCATGCCGGCCGGCAGCGGCGACCAGGTGCCGAGGATCCACAGCACGTGGTCGCCTTTCGACACCTTCCACAGTCCCGGCCCGGGCTGCTCGCCGGTGACCAGCACGGTATCCATGACCGGTGCGTCGACCGTCGGCGGCGGTGCCGCGGCCGGCGGCTCCTCGGCGGCAACGGCGCCAGCGAGCGCCAGCGAGAGAATGCCGCACAGCACACGGCTTGGAAGCATGGGGCGATCCTGTCCGGAAAACCGGTGAAGCGTACGCAGGGAATGGTGAATCGCGTTTGACGCCGCGGGCGGCGGATCGCGCCGCACGGGCTCATCCGATGGCCGCTGCCTTGATTCCGCATCCGCGCGAGCGCGGCCGATTCACAGCCGCGCCACGCGCACGTTGCGTCCCTTGATGCGGCCGGCGCGCAGGCGCGCCAGCGCCTGCGCCGCGTCCTCGCGGCGGATCGCGACGTAGCAGCGCGTCGGGAACACGTCGATCTTGCCGACCGCCGCGGCGGGCAGGCCGGCGTCGCCGGTCAGCGCGCCGAGGATGTCGCCGGGACGCATCTTGTCGCTGCGGCCGGCGTCGATGCGCAGCGTCGCCATCGGCGCCGGCAGCGGCGCGGGCCGGTTCGTCTTCAGCGTCTCCCAGCGCAGCTCGGCGCCGTTGGCTTCGGCGAGCTTGCGCGCCCGCGGCTGCTCGCGCGGAGCGACGAGGTTCAGCGCCAGCCCGCTGCGGCCGGCGCGGCCGGTGCGGCCGATGCGGTGCAGGTAGGTGTCGGCGTCCGGCGGCAGCTCGTAGTTGACCACGGTGTCGAGGTCCTTGACGTCCAGCCCGCGCGCGGCGACGTCGCTGGCGACCAGGACGCGGCAGCTGCGGTTGGCGAAGCGCACGAGCACCTCGTCGCGATCGCGCTGGTCGAGATCGCCGTGCAGCGCGAGCGCGTGGATGCCGGCGCCGCCGAGCGATTCGGCCACCTCGTCGACCTCGCGCCGCGTGTTGCAGAACACGATGCACGATTCCGGCGCGGTCTCGCCGAGCAGCGCCGCCAGCGCGGCGGGCTTGCGCGGCGTATCGACCTCGTAGAAGCGCTGCTCGATCTGCGGTTTCTCCTGCGCGTCGGCGATCGTCACCTCGACCGGCTCGTGCAGGAATTCGCGGCCGATGCGGCGGATGTCTTCGGGGTAGGTGGCCGAGAAGAGCAGTCCCTGGCGCTGCGGCGGCAGGTGGCGGACGATCTCGCGGATCGCCTTCTCGAAGCCCATGTCGAGCATGCGGTCGGCTTCGTCGAGCACCAGCGTGCGCACCTTCGCCAGCGACAGTGCGTTGGTCTCCAGCACCTCCTGCACGCGTCCCGGCGTGCCAACTACCACGTGCGAGTCCTTGCGCAGCGAGGCCAGCTGCGGCGCCAGCGGCACGCCGCCGGTCAGCAGCAGCACCTTGAGGTTCGGAATCGCCGCCGCCAGCCGGCGGATCTCCTTGGCGACCTGGTCGGCCAGTTCGCGCGTCGGACAGAGCACCAGGGCCTGCGGCTTCACGTAGGCGGGATCGAGCCGGTGCAGCAGGCCGAGGCCGAAGGCGACGGTCTTGCCGCTGCCGGTCGGCGCCTGCGCGATCAGGTCGCGCCCGTCCAGCAGGGCCGGCAGGGCGGCGGCCTGCACCGGCGTCGTCTCGACGTAGCCGAGTCCGTCGAGCGCGCGCTGCAGGGGAGCGGAAAGGGGGAGGGAGGAGAAGGTAGGCATGCGCAATTCTCGCAGGTCGCGCGCGAGCGTGCGATTCGGGCCCGGCGCGCCGCGGGAAGGGCGGCCGGGGCCACGGATCGGCGGCGCGCCTTCCTTGCCGTCCTGTCGCCGCGGGTGCGGGGTCGATGTGCCTGCAATGTGAAGTTGGGGAATTTGTCTAATTGATCACACTTGCATCTGTAACTTTTTAGCGCGACGCTTGCGCATCAGTACGTCGCAACGACGTGCTGCTCCAGGGGGAGACCACATGTTCGTATCGTTCCGAGTCGGGGGCCGACGCCTGCTGCGTCCGGCACTGCTGGCCGTGCTCGTCGCCGCTTCCGGCGTCGCCTTTGCCGCTCCCGGCGACCCCGTCGGGCCGCTGGCGAACGTGGCGGCCGGCGGCGTCCTGAACCACGATCCGTTTTTCAAGGACAACCATCCGGTCCGCGCGCTGGTCGGCCTGACCGGCGGCAACGTCGTCGCCGCGTGGAGCTCGCGGCCGAACGCCGCCGCGTCGCCCGATTCGCCCGACGGCGCCAACGGCAAGCTGCACGGCGCGTTCTTCAAGATCCTGTCGGGAACCACCGGCACGCCGGTCTCCGGCGTGGTCGCGCCGTACCTGGACATCAACGCCGACGGCACCGGGCGCCAGAACACGCCGCAGCTCGCCGCACTCAGCGGCGGCGGCTTCGTGATGGTGTGGAACTCGGCCGGCGGGCCGGGCGACACCTATCAGAACGGCGCTTCCGGCGGCGACGCCTACGGCCGCGTCTACAGCGCGACGGGCACTCCCGTCAGCGGCACGTTCCACATCAACGAGAACGATCCCAACGGCGCCCCGGACGAGCAGGATCCCGCCGCCGTGGTCGGCCTGACCGGCGGCGGCTTCGCCGTCGTCTGGCACGACGAGAACGACGCCAGCGGCAATACCGACGACTACTTCCTGCGCGTGTACTCCGCCAACGGCACGCCGCAGGCGGCGAGCGTGCGCCTGGGCGGCGCCGGCCAGAACGCGTTCTTCAAGGACTTCGACAACCTGCTCGGCGGGCGCAGCCTGATCGCGCTCGCCAACGGCAACGTCGCGGTCGCCTGGAGCACGCGCGACCAGAACAACGACGGCACCGGCGTCAGCACGGACGGCGGCGGCGGCGCCGGCTACATCCAGGTGTTCAACGCCGCGGGCGCGGCGGTGTCCGGCCTGATCCTTCCCTATGCCGACATCAATCCGGACGGCAGCGGCAACCAGGACGCGCCGCAGCTCGCCGCGCTCGCCGGCGGTGGTTTCGTCGCCACCTGGAACTCCAACCGCAACACGAACGATCCCGGCTTCGTCGACGCCGGCGCCGGCTTCAACGGCACGACCGGCGGCGAGGCCTACGCGCGCACGTTCAACGACTCAGGCGTGGGCACCAGCACGACGGTGCGCGTGAACGACCTGCGTACCGACGACAGCGAATACCCATATGGGGTGGTAGCCCTGACCGGCGGCGGCTTCGCCATCGTCTGGAAGGAGGACGACGACGCCACCGGCAACACCGACGACTTCTACGCGCGCGCGTTCACCGCCGGCGGCGCGCCGGCCGGCCCGAGCATCATGATCGCCGGCCCGGCGTCCGACGCGCTGTTCGACGACTACGACGCGGCGCGCGGCCTGATCGCACTCGACGACGGCGGCTTCGCGGCCGGCGTGCGCGTGCGCACGTCGGGCAGCGGCGGCACCGGCACCTCGATCGACGGCGGCGGCTACGCCTCGGCGGTCCGCTTGTTCAACGCCAACGGCACGGCGCGCACCGGCGTGCTGTTCCCATACACGGACATCAATCCCAACGGCAGCGGTAGCCAGAACATCCCGAAGCTGGCGGCGACCAGCGGCGGCTTCGCGGTGACCTGGAATTCCGCGCACAACGAAGACGACGGCGCGAATAACGACCAGGGCAACGGCAGCAACGCCACCAGCGGCGGCGACACCTGGGTGCGACTGTTCAACAATGCCGGCAATCCGGTGCATGCCTCGATCCGCGTGCACGACAGCGAGCCGACCGGTACGCCCGACGAGCAGACGCCGCAGGCCATCGTCAAAGCCGGCAGCGGCTTCGCCGTGCTGATGCGCGACGAGAACAACGCCACCGGCAACACCGACGACCTCTACGCGCGCGTGTTCGGCGACGTGCCGGCGGCGGCACCGGAGATCGCGGTGGAGCAGCCGGCCGGAACCAACATCGCCGACGGCGGCAGCAAGGCGTTCGGCTCGATCTACCTCGGCAGCAATACCAGCCTGACCTTCACGATCCGCAATTCCGGCACCGCCAACCTCACCGGCCTTGCGATCACCAAGACCGGCGCCAACCCGGGCGACTTCACCGTCACCGCCAATCCGACCGCGCCGGTGGCGGCGTCGGGCACGACCACGTTCACCGTGCAGTTCGCTCCCGGCGCGGCCGGCGCGCGCAGCGCCGACATCCACATCGCCAGCAACGACGCCGACGAGAATCCGTTCGACATCACGCTGACCGGCACCGGTGTGGCGCTGCCGAACCTGAGCATCAACGACGTCTCCCTCAACGAGGGCAACAGCGGCACCACCACCTTCGCCTTCACCGTCAGCCTCAGCGCGCCAGCGGGGCCGGGCGGCGTCACTTTCGACATCGCGACCGCCAACAACACCGCCGTCGCGCCGGGCGACTATGCGCAGAAATCGCTGACCGCGCAGACGATTCCGGCCGGCAGCTCGACCTATGCGTTCAGCGTGCTGGTCAACGGCGATCTCACGGCCGAGGCGAACGAGACCTTCTTCGTCAACGTCACCAACGTGACCAACGCGACCGTGACGGACGCGCAGGGGCAGGGCACCATCGTCAACGACGACGTCGCCGGCTTCGCGGTGACGCCGACGACCGGCCTGGTCACCACCGAAGCCGGCGGCACCGCTGCCTTCACCGTCGCGCTGACCTCGCAGCCCACGGCGAACGTCACCGTCGCGCTGAGCAGCAGCGACACCAGCGAAGGCACCGTGTCGCCGAGCAGCCTGACCTTCACGCCGGCCAACTGGAGCACGGCCCAGCCGGTGACCGTCACCGGCGTCGACGACGCGGTCGACGACGGCGACGTGCCTTACACCGTGCTCACCGGCGCGGCGGCCAGTGCCGACGGCGCGTACAACGGCATGAACCCGGCCGACGTCGCCGCGACCAACCTCGACGACGACGCCGCCGGCATCGTGGTCAGCCCGACCAGCGGACTGGTCACCACCGAGGCCGGCGGCGTCGCCACGTTCGCCGTCGTGCTCACCTCGCAGCCGACCGCCGACGTCACGATCCCGCTGTCGAGCAGCGATGCCGGCGAGGGCATCGTGGTCGGCGCGCCGGGCGTGACGTTCACCGCGGCGAACTGGAACGTGCCGCAGAACGTCTCGGTTATCGGCGTCGACGACCTGGTCGACGACGGCGACGTCGCCTACGCGGTCGTGACCGCGCCGGCGATCAGCGCCGATCCCGGCTACAACGGACGCGACGCCGCCGACGCGGCGGTCACCAACCTCGACGACGACACCGCCGCGATCGCGGTGTCGACGACGGGCGGCCTGAACACGACGGAAGCCGGCGGCACCGCGACGTTCACGATCGTGCTCGGCAGCCAGCCGACCGCCGACGTGACGATCGCGCTGTCCAGCAGCGATACCGGCGAAGGCACGGTCGCGCCGGCCAGCGTGACGTTCACCGCGGCGAACTGGAACGGCGCGCAGACGGTGACCGTCACCGGCGTCGACGACGACGTCGACGACGGCGACGTCGCCTACACCATCCTCACCGCACCGGCGACGAGCGCCGACGCCGGCTATTCCGGGCGCGACGCCGCCGACGTCGGCGTGACGAACACCGACGACGACACTGCCGGCATCGTGGTGGCGCCCATCGGCGGCCTGGTCACGACGGAGGCCGGCGGCAGCGCGAGCTTCGCCGTCGCGCTGGCCTCGCAGCCGACCGCCGACGTCACCATCGCGCTGAGCAGCAGCGACACCGGCGAAGGCACGGTGTCGCCGGCCAGCATCACCTTCACCGCGGCCAACTGGAGCAGCGCGCAGACCGTGACCGTGAGCGGCGTCGACGACGCGCTCGACGACGGCGACGTGGCGTATACGATCGTCACCGCGCCGGCCACCTCGTCCGATCCGGGCTACGCCGGCCGCGACGCCGACGACGTCGCCGTCAGCAACACCGACGACGACACGGCCGGCGTCAGCGTGACGCCGGCGCTCGGGCTGGTCACCAGCGAGGCCGGCGCCACGGCCGCGTTCAACCTCGTGCTCGACAGCCAGCCGACCGCGGACGTCACCATCGCGCTGGCCAGCGACGATCCGGGCGAGGGCACCGCGCTGCCGGCGAGCGTGACGTTCACGCCGCTGGACTGGGACCAGCCGCAGACCGTGACGGTGACGGGCGTCGACGACTTCGAGGACGACGGCGACGTGGTCTACGCGATCGTCACCGATCCGGCCGCCAGCGCCGATCCGTCCTACGACGGCGTCGACGCGGACGACGTGGAAGTCACCAACACCGACAACGACACCGCCGGCATCACCGTCGCGCCGACCGCCGGCCTGGCCACCACCGAGGCGGGCGGCACCGCGACCTTCACCGTCGTGCTCAATACGCAGCCGACCGCCGACGTCACCATCGGCCTTTCCAGCAGCGATGCCGGCGAGGGCACGGCCGCTCCGGCCAGCGTGGTCTTCACGCCGGCGGACTGGAACGTGGCGCAGACGGTCACCGTCACCGGCGTCGACGATCCGCAGGTCGACGGCAGCGTCGCCTACTCGATCGTGACCGCGCCGGCGACCAGCGCCGATCCGAACTACGCCGGCATCGATGCGGAGGACGTCGCCGCCAGCAACGCGGACGACGACGTGGCCGGCATCGCCGTCTCGCCGACCGCGGGCCTGGTCACCAGCGAGGCCGGCGGCACGGCGACGTTCACCATCGCGCTGAACACGCAGCCGTCCGCCGACGTGACGATCGCGCTGTCGAGCAACGACACGGGCGAAGGCACGGTCGCACCGGCTAGCGTGACGTTCACCGCGTCGGACTGGAACGTGCCGCAGACGGTCACCGCCACCGGCGTCGACGATCCGCTCATCGACGGCGACGTCGCCTACTCGATCGTCACCGCCGCCGCGGTCAGCGGCGATGCGGACTACGCCGGCGTCAACGCCGCCGACGTCATGGTCACCAACACCGACGACGACACCGCCGGCATCACCGTGTCGCCGACCGCGGGCCTGGTCACCAGCGAAGCCGGCGGCAGCGCCACCTTCACCGTGGTGCTGAACACGCAGCCGTCCGCCGACGTGACGATCGCGCTGTCCAGCGACGACACCGGCGAGGGCGACGTCGCGCCGGCGAGCGTCACGTTCACCGCGGCGAACTGGAACACGGCGCAGACCGTCACCGTGACCGGCGTCGACGACGCGCTCGCCGACGGTGACGTCGCCTACGCGATCGTCACCGCGCCGGCCGTCAGCACCGACGCGGACTACAGCGGGATCGACGCCGCCGATGTGTCGGTGACCAATAGCGACGACGACGCGGCCGGCATCACGGTGTCGCCGACCGCGGGCCTGGTCACCAGCGAGGCCGGCGGCACGGCGAGCTTCAGCGTGGTGCTGCGCACGCAGCCGACGGCCGACGTGACGATCGCGCTGTCCAGCAGCGACACCGGCGAAGGCACCGTCGCGCCGAGTAGCGTCACCTTCACGGCGGCGAACTGGAACACGGCGCAGAGCGTGACCGTGACCGGCGTCGACGACGCGCTCGGCGACGGCGACGTGGCCTACACGATCATCACCGCGGCGGCGGTCAGCGCCGACGCGAACTACGCCGGACTCGATGCGCCGGACGTGTCGGTGACCAACAGCGACGACGACGCGACCGGCATCACGGTGTCGCCGACCGCGGGCCTGGTCACCAGCGAGGCCGGCGGCAGCGCCAGCTTCAGCGTGGTGCTGCGCACGCAGCCGACCGCCGACGTGACGATCGCGCTGTCGAGCAGCGATACCGGCGAAGGCGTCGTGGCGCCGGCCAGCCTCACCTTCACGACGGCCAACTGGAACGCCGCGCAGACCGCGACGGTGACCGGTGTCGACGACGCACTCGGCGACGGCGACATCGCCTACTCGATCGTCACCGCGCCGGCGACCAGCGCCGATCCCGGCTACGCCGGCGTCGACCCGCCGGACGTGGCGGTGATCAACACGGACGACGACAGCTCCGGGGTATCCATCACGCCGACCGTGCCGGTCGTCACCAGCGAGGCCGGCGGCAGCGCCACGCTCTCGATCGTGCTGAATGCGCAGCCGAGCGCGGACGTGACCATTCCGTTCGCGTCCAGCGACACCGGCGAGGCGACCGTCGCACCGGCCAGCGTGACCTTCACGCCGGCGAACTGGAACGTCGCGCAGAGCGTGACGATCACCGGCGTCGACGACGTGTCCTTCGACGGCGACGTGGCCTACGCGATCCAGCCGGGACCGGTCGCTTCGGCCGATCCGGTCTACCAGGGCGTCGCGCTGGCGCCGATCGCGGGGACCAACACCGACGACGAGACCGACCGGCTGACCGCCTCGACGGCCACCGGCAGCGGTCCGGCGACGATCGTCATCGCCGGCGGGCAGTGCTCGCTGGATCCGGCGCAGAGCGGCTTCGTGGCGACCAGCGGATTGCAGCTGCCGACCGCGGTGTCGTTCCCGCACGGCGCGGTCGCGCTGCGCGCGCAGGGTTGCGCGGTGGGTACGAGTCTCGCAGTGACGCTGACGTTCCCGTCGCGTCCGGCCGACTGGGCGCTGTGGAAGCTCGGCACCGCATCGGTGCCGGCGACGATCGCGGCGACGGCATCGGGCGCGACCAGCGTCGCCTACACGATCGTCGACGGCGGTCCGCTCGACGCCGACGGCGCGGCCAACGGCGTCATCGTCGACCCGGTCGCGCTCGGCGTTCCGGAGGTGCCGGGCGCCGGAGAAGTCCGGGCGGTGCCGGTCGACGATCCGCGCGCTTTGGCGGTGTTGCTGCTGCTGCTCGCCGTGCTCGGCGGCGCGGTCCTGCGCGGTTCGCGCGGGCGGTCGCCTTAGCGCGATCCGTTGCGCGGTGCCGCCGATTCGGCTTCGGCGGCGCCGCGCGGCTGCTTGTGGCAGCGGCTCGGCACCATGAGCGTGGTGACCATCGGTTCGATGTTTCGCGACGGATGGGGAAATCATCAAGAGCGCCGATGCGAGTTCGGCACCGGGGGAGCGGTTCGAACGCGCAATGTCGGCCGGGCCGCTGCGGCTCCGCGAAGCGGTCCATACGAGTGCGTCCGAGGCGAGGCTCGCGCGCAGTCCGGCCAGTGGCGTCGGACTGCGCGAGCGCGGACATGCCGGCGAATCAGTGCCCTTGCCTGCGGAAGAGAATGTCGAACACCGGCTTCCAGGTCTTTCCACCGTCGTCCGAAGCGGTGGCGATCTCGCGGACGTCCTCGCCCTGCGGTTGCCAGACGGCACGCACGCGGCGCTTGCCCTTCGCGCCGTCTTCCTCGCCTTCCAGCACGATGCGGTCGCCGTCGCGCTTTCCTTCCAGGACGAGCAGTTCGCCGCGGTTGGTGACCCAGCTCTGGTGCCAGACTTTGCGCTGCGCGTCGTAGATCGTGAAGCTCTGCCCGTGGTGCCCGTCGAACTGGTCGTAGTCCTCGCGGATCACGCAGCCGTCTAGGATCGCATCGACGCGGTTGCGCGCGATCGGTTTCGATGCGGGCGTGAGCGGGACGTCGAACGTGTCCCAATCGCCGATCCAGAAATCGAACTTGCGGTACTCGGCATCGCTGCAGGTCCGTGGGCTCGGCGCAGCGTCGACCGCTCCGGCGAGGAACCCGCAGGCGGCGGCCACGGCGAGCAGGCAACGGCGTTTCATGGCGCATCCTCGCGAGACGGGTCCGCGATAGTTTCGCTCTCGGGTCCGCGCGGCGAATCGCCAATCGGCGCGGTCCGCATGGTGCCATTTTGCGCGCACGGCGATGGATTCATGCGATCTCCGGCACGGGATCGCCGCGCAATCGCGCCGGATGGCGTCGCTTGGCGGTTCAGGTACCGAAACGACGAGCGCTCTCCCGAGAAGGAAGCGGCGATTTAAGGAGAAGGGAACGCTGGCTTCACCTTTCGGGCACGCCGCGGGGACTATTCCGTAGGTGCGTGGTCATGACGCGACCGCCAGTCTCGCGACGCGAACGAGGGTCGAAGCGATGATCTACTCCCAAGATGCGGGCGATGTCCTGCTGGTCGACGGAAGCGCGGAGTTCCGCTCCGCGGTGGCGCGGATCGCACACGCGTCGAGCTGCAACATCACCTCGGCCGCCACGCTGGAAGCGGCGCGCCAGATAGCGGTCGGCCGCCGCTTCGACCTGCTGCTGGTGGACGCCATCCTGCCGGACGGCAGCGGCTTCGATCTCGTCGACGAGATCGACCTCAACAGCCACGGCAAGGCCGCCGTCGTCACCGGCAGTCCGTCGCTCGAAACCGCGATACGCGCGGTGCGCACGGCGGTGGTCGAATACCTGATCAAGCCGGTGGCCGCGAAGGCGCTGTCGAAGCTCATGGAAGAGGCGCACGTCTGCGGTCTGACGCGCCGCTCGCCCGAGACGGGACGCTTCGGCGGCATGATCGGGCGCAGCCCGGGCATGCTGGAGCTGTTCGAGCAAGCCCGGCGCGTCGCGTCGCTGGACGTGTGCGTGTTCCTGCACGGCGAAAGCGGCACCGGCAAGGAGCTCGTCGCGCGAGCGATGCACGAGCTCAGCGGGCGCGCTGGGCGCTTCGTCGCGGTCAACTGCGGCGCGATCGCGCCGGACCTGCTGAGCAGCCAGCTGTTCGGACACGAGCGCGGCTCGTTCACCGGCGCGGTGCAGTCGCATGCGGGGTTCTTCGAGCAGGCCGTCGACGGCACGCTGTTCCTCGACGAGATCACCGAGATGCCGGCCGAACTGCAGGTGTTCCTGCTGCGCGTGCTCGAGGCGCACGCGCTGACCCGCGTCGGCGGCACGCGCGAGATTCCGGTCGAGGTGCGGGTCGTCGCGGCGAGCAATCGCGACCCGCTGCAGGCGATCGCCTGCGGCCGGCTGCGGCCCGACTTGTACTACCGGCTGGTCGAGTTTCCGATCGAGATCCCGCCGCTGCGCGACCGGCGCGAGGACATCCCGTTGCTGGTGCGGCATTTCCTCGCGCGCCTCAACGAGCGTCACGGCACCTCGCGCCGCTTCGACGCGGACTCGCTGCGGCGGCTTTCCGAATGTGCGTGGCCGGGCAACGTGCGCGAGCTTCGCCACGTCGTGCAGCGGCACTACATCCTCTCCGACGAGGACCTCATCGCGGCGACGGTGGCACCGCCGCGGCCGATGACGGACACCGACGGTTCGGTGCGCTTCTCGGTCGGCATGAAGTTCGTCGACGTCGAGCGCGAGATGCTGCTGCAGACGCTGGCGAGTTGCGGTCAGAACAAGCGGCATGCCGCGCGCGTGCTCGGCATCACGGCGAAGACGATCTACAACCGCCTGCAGCGCTACCGGTCGCAGGGATTGCTCGGCAGCGGCAAGCCCGCGACGCTCGCCGCGCCGATGCCGCCGTAGGCGTGCCGCCTCGTCGCGGAGACGGCATGCCGGTGGTCGCCCGGAGGCGCCACCGGCGATTTGCGCGTCGCCACGGCGGATTCATCCACGCTCAATGCGGCGAGGCGACACCGCGCAGCATCTCGTTCGCGGCGCCCTTGTTGCCGCAGTGGGCGACGTTGCTCAGAGCGACCATGCCGACCAGGCGCTTGTCGCGATCGACGACCGGCAGGCGCCGCACGCCGAGTTCGGCCATGTTCTGCGCGACGTGGGCGACGTCCTCGTCCTCGAAGCAGTAGCGCACCGCCGCGCTCATCACCTCGCGCACCGGCGTCTGCGTATCCAGGCCCAGCGCGACGGCGCGCACGACGATGTCGCGGTCGGTGATCATGCCGACCAGGCGATCGTTCTCGCCGACCGGCAGGCTGCCGACGTCTTCCGCCGCCATCTTCGCCGCGGCGTCGTGAATGGTCTGGTCGGGCGTCGCCAGATGCACGCCCGGGGTCATGACATCGCTGATCTTCTTCGCCGCATTCATGGCGTCACTCCTTTCTTCTCTTCGGGAATCACGGTTGTCGTGAGGCCGGCTTCGACGCTTCGCCGCCGCATTGCGGATGCCCGCACGCGCAGCGCGCCTCGTCGGACTCCGCGGCTTCGGCGGTGACCGCGTTCGCGCAGTACGGACTGCAATAGGTCTGGCCGGCGGGAACTTCGCAGTTGCAGCCCTTGTGGGCACAGGTTTTGGGGGAATCGACGATCATGCGTCCTCCTCGACATCGGTGGTGGGGTTTGCACGCGAAAGAGCGGCGTCGTCAGTCGCCGCTCCGCGGAGCTACGGCGCGTGCGCTTGCGCCGGCTTCTTCGAACCGGCGCGCCTGGTAACCGCGTGCTGGCCGGCATGGCGGCCTTCGGCGATCTCCTCGACGAGCGTGCGGCAGAACGCCGGCAGGTCGTGCGGCGTGCGGCTGGTGACCAGTCCCTCGTCGACGACGACTTCCTCGTCGAGCACCGTCGCACCGGCATTGCGCAGATCGGTGCGGATGCTGCGCACCGACGTCATTCGCCGCCCCTCGACGACGCCGGCGTCGATCAATGTCCAGCCGCCGTGGCAGATCGCGCCCACCGGCTTGTGCTCGTCGAAGAAATCGCGCACGAAGCGCACCGCTTTCTCGTCCGTGCGCAGCGCATCGGGGTTGAACACGCCGCCGGGCAGCACGAGCGCGTCATAGTCCTTGGCGCTGACTTCGTCGAGCGTACAGTCGACTTCGACCGCCGTGCCCTTGTCGAAGTGCATGAAACCCTGGATCTCGCCGGGATTGGGAGCGATGACGTCGACGGCGGCGCCGGCGCCTTCGAGCGCCTGCTTGGGCACTTCCAGCTCGGATTGCTCGAAACCGTTCGTCGCCAGAATGGCGACGGTCTTGCCGTTCAGTTTGCCGGCCATTGTGGACCTCCGTTGCGTCACTGCGGGCTCGTGTCGGGTATGCGGCTGCATCTGCCGTGCCACGCGGAAACAGGGGCGGGGCGCCGCAGGTGCTCGGCCGTGAGTCGGGATTGCGCGCCCCGTCGCGAACATTTTTCCGCCGGGAGGGAATTCGGTGCGCGTCCGTCGCCCCTCGTTGCGGCGTGGATGCACACGAAGCGGCGCCTATCGCGCGCTTCCGCCCGATCGCGCCGGCGCACGCCGTGACGAAGCGCGATGCGACGCACGCGTCGAGCCGGCCGATCGCGTGCGCACCTTGCGCAACTCGACCTTCGCCTGTTCCAGCGTGGCGCGCCTTCGTTTGGGCAGATTCGCACCCGCGCGATTGATGTAGAAGGTCAGCATCGACATCGCCGAGCGGAACGGATCGACCTTGCGGCGGTGGCTCCGTTCCGCCGACCGCTTGAGCGATCGCGCGATCGCCTTCGGATCGTCGAGCTTGAACACGCCTTCGCGAAGATCGAGCGCATCGCTGGTGGCGGTGACGCGGGCGGACCAGCGATGCGTCGGACTGCGTTTTCGAGCAGCGGCCATGGCTAGCGGCTCTTGCGCGCGCGCGTCCGTGCGGCCTTCTTCGCCGCCGCGGAGCGCCCGGACGCGCCTTTCGTGCGTGCCGCCTTCTTCGCCGCCGCGGAGCGGCTCGCCGCGCTGCGCTTGCGTGCGGCCGAGTGCGCTTGCTTGGACAATGCGCGATGCGAACCGGCTGCGTGGCTTTCGCGCTTCAACGCGTTCGTCGTCGCTCGCGAGCGCTTGGCGGACGGCGTCTTGCGCGCTTTCGCAGCGGTGCTCTTCTTCTTCGTGGCGCTCTTCTTCTTCGCCGCCGCACCGCGCTTGGGAACGGCGACGCCGGCGCGCCGCGCCTTCGACAGGCCGATCGCGATCGCCTGCTTGGTCGAGCGCGCGCCGTGCTTTCCTTCGCGGACGTGCTCGATTTCCTCCTGCACGAAGGCTCCGGCCTGCGTGCTCGGCGCTTTTCCCTGTCGCTTCGCGCGCCTGGCTTTCTCGAGGGTTTTTTTCTCCGGCATCGGTGGCCTCCTTCGTTTCGGACGGACGGGCTTGTCGGACGGATGGGCTTGTCGTTGCCTGCGGCGATGCGCCGGCAGGATCGACGCAGCAAGGGATATGCCACGCTGCGGATGAACGACATGGAAAGAAGGCCGGAACGAAGTGCGAAAAAATTTCCCGTGCGCGGTACCGATCGCTCGTTGCGGCGCTGCGAGTTCAGCGACGGTTTCCTGCGCAAGGAGCTTCATAGACTCCATGAGTCGAATCGCAAAAACCATCTGTACGCAAGCGGACGACATCGAACGGATCACGCGACTGGTGACCGAGATGCCGACTGGAGAGCCGGTACGCATCGTCGAACGCAACGGCCAGGTCTTCACCGGCACGGTGGTGGAGCGTCCCTGCGTCCAGGTGTTCGAGGATGTCCACGGTACGGAGGGAATCAACGCCGTCGTGCGCATCGACGACCCCTCCGCACCGCCGTGGAGCGCCGAGCTCTGGCTCAGCGACATCGAGGCGGTGGAACCGCTGGGTACCTAGACGTCCGAACGGCGGATGCGATTCGGCTCGCATCTTGCTCGGTTTCGAAGGCAGCTTCGCCGGCCAGGAGGATCGCCATGAAACATCGACGCGTATTCAGCGCTCCCGACGTGCACGTCGCCAGTTCCGCGATCGCGGCAGCGCGCGCGAACGGCATTCGCGACGACTGCATCTCCCTGGTCGCGCGCTCGGACGTCGAACTCGAATCGATTTCGCCCGACCGGATCAACGTGGAGAAGGACACCGTGCCGGCCGCGCTGCGCGGCGCCCTGGAGGGCGGGTCGCTCGGCCTCCTGGCCGGCGTGATCGCGATGCTGGTGCCGGCGTTCGGCGTGACGATCGCCGGCGCCGGCCTGATCACCGCGATCGGCGCGATGGTCGGCACCTGGTCGTCGGCGCTGATCGGCTCGGCCGTGCCGGACGCGGTGCGGCGGCAGTTCGAGAAGGAGATCGAGCGCGGTCAGATCCTCGTCGTCGTCGACGGCGACAAGGACACGTTGACGGCGACCGAGGCGGCGTTGGCGAAGCTCGGCGCGCAGGCGCTTCCGTTCGATCATCTGAGCCTCACGTCCTGAGGACGGCGCTCAGCCCCGACATCGCGCCGCCTCCGTCGGCGGCGCGAGAGGTCTTACGCGTTCTGCTGGTACACCTGGATCAGGTTGCGGCAGGTGTCGGAGAAAATCGCGAGTGTGACGGCCCATTGTCGTCGGCTTCCGCGTGAACTCCACGCCGCGTTGCGCGAGCCGCTCGTACTGTTCGGCGAGTCGTCGTCGCCGGCGACGGGAAGCGAAGAGCGACGGAGGGTACGTCTCACGATCGCTTCCGTTCGTGCGCCAGCGTCGCCGCGCGCATCGTCAGATAGTTTCGTTCCGGCACGCTCGCCGTCTTGCCGGCGGCGAGGAGATAGCACGCCTGCGCCGCGCTCGCCTCGCCGCTCCGTTCGAGCAGATGGGCGCGCACCGCGTCGAGGCGGTAATGGCCGGCGAGGCGGCCGCTCGCCTCGAGCGCGTCGAGCAGGTCGAGCCCGGCGCGCAAGCCCTGCGCCATCGCGACGGCGACGGCGTGGTTGAGCGCGACGATCGGATTGTCGGATAGGCGCATCAGCACGCCGTAGAGCGCCTGGATCTGCGGCCAGTCGGTGTCCTCCGCGCGTGCCGCCTCGGCGTGCACGGCAGCGATCGCGGCCTGCAATTGATACGGACCGACGGCGCCGCGCGGCAGCGTCGCGCTGATCAGCGCGATGCCTTCGTCGATCGCGCTGCGGTCCCACTGCGAACGGTCCTGTTCGTCGAGAGGGACCAGCGCACCGTCGGCGTCGCTGCGCGCGGGTCGCCGCGCGTCGGTCAGCAGCATCAGGGCGAGCAGCCCGGCGACCTCGGTTTCGCGCGGCAGCAGGGCGTGCAGCGCGCGGGTCAGTCGGATCGCCTCGTCGGAGAGATCGAGGCGATGCAGCTCCTCGCCGGCGCTGCTGGCGTAGCCTTCGTTGAAGATCAGATAGAGCACGTGCAGCACCGCGACGAGGCGCTCGGCGCGCTCTCCTGCGTCCGGCAGTTCGAACGGCAGGCCCGATGCCTGGATCGTCTGCTTGGCGCGGCTGATCCGCTGCGCCATGGTCGCCTCCGGCACGAGGAAGGCGCGCGCGATCTCGGCCGTGCTCAGGCCGCCGACCGCGCGCAAGGTGAGCGCGATCGCCGACGCGTTCGTCAACGCCGGATGGCAGCACAGGAACAGCAGGATCAGCGTGTCGTCGCGATCGAGGCCATCCTCGTCGAACACCGGATCGATCGCTTCGTCGCCGACGTCGTAGAGGAACAGGAACGCCTCGCGCTGGCGGCGCGCGAAGTCGGCGCGGATCTGGTCGGTCAGGCGGCGCGCGGCGACGTGGATCAGCCAGCCGCGCGGATTCTCGGGCCGGCCGTCGCGCGGCCATTGCAGCGCGGCGGCGAGCAGGGCCTCCTGCGTGGCGTCCTCGGCGGCGGCGAAGTCGCCGAAACGGCGCGCCACCGCGCCGAGCACCTGCGGCGCGAGTTCGCGCAGCAGGCATTCGAGGCCGGCGTCCTCGGCCACGCTCAGTCGACCGGCGGCGCGCTCATCACTTGCCGCACTTCGATCGGCATGTGCAGCGGCGCGCCGCCCTTGCCGGGTGCCATCGAGATCTGCGCGGCGATCTCGTAGACGCGCTCGGCGCTGTCGACGTCGAGGATCCAGAAGCCGGCGAGGAATTCCTTGGTCTCGGCGAACGGACCGTCGGTGTCCGGCGTGCCGTCCTTGCGCGCGCGCACGCTCTTGGCTTCCTCCGGTCCGGCCAGGCCTTGCGCGTCGACGAATTCGCCGGAGGCCTTCAGCTTGCGGTTGAAGTCCATCATGAAGCGGATGTGCGCCTGGATGTCCTCCGGCGCCCAGGTGCCGATGCCGGCGGTGGTCCAGCCTTCCTTCGGGGCGTGCATCATCAGCATGTATTTCATGGGATTCTCTCCTCGGTATCCGCGCCCGGAACGGGTGCGTTCACGGTGTAGTCGGAGCCGGGCGCGGGTTCTCTACACGGCAGGGAAAGTATTTTTTCGCGCGTCGTCGGGGCTGCGGAAGAGAAGCATTCTCGCAGAGACGCGAAGAACGCAGAGAGAGCAATGGTTCGAGGCGCTTTTCCTCTGCGTTCTCTGCGTCTCCGCGAGAAACCGCTTTCCCTGCTAGGCATCGAGCGTGCTGTCCGCTTCCGGACGCAGACCGCTCGCTGGCGAACAAGCTTAGCCGTTGCTGGCCCCAAGCCTCTGATTTAAAAGCCTGTCGATGCTGGCACGCACGTTGCTGAAAGCAGTCACGAGATCGCCGTGCGCGATCGACCCGGCCGCAAGGCAGCCCGCAGCAGAGGAACGTATGCAACTCGGCAACTGGATGGCGGATTTGCGGCATGCCCTGCGCGCGCTGCGGCGCACGCCGGGATTCACCCTCACCGCGGTCGGCATGCTCGGCCTCGCGATCGGGGCGGTCGCCGGCATGTTCAACGTGGTCAACACGGTCCTGCTCGACCGGTTGCCGTATGCGCACCCCGATCGGCTGGTCTACATCACCGCTTCGGCGCCGGGCTCGGGACTGCCGGACGAACTCGGCGGCGCGCCGGAATTCTTCCTGCAATATCAGGAACAGTCGACGCTGCTGGAAGACATCGCGCTCTACAACAATTACACCGCCACGCTGCGAGTCGGCGATCGCGTCGAGCGCGTGCGCATGTCCTCGCCGTCCAATTCGCTGTACTCGACCCTCGGCGTGCAGCCGATCCTCGGCCGCCTGCCCACCGAGCAGGACGAAGACCGCGCGGTGGTGATCAGCCATGCGCTGTGGACCACCTGGTTCGGCCAGGATCCGTCGGTGATCGGCCGCACCTACGACATCGCCGAAGGACGGCGCACCGTGATCGGCGTGATGGGGAAGGACTTCCGCTTTCCGCGCAACGACACGATGCTGTGGATCTCCAGCACGATCCGCCCGGCCGACATCAAGACGCCCGGCCGCTTCGGCACCAACCTGGTCGGCCGCATGGCTGCGGGTGCGACGTTGGCCCGCGTCGCGAACGAGCTGACCACGCTCGCCGCGCGCCTGCCCGAGCGCTTCGGCGGACCGCCGGCCTACGCGCGGCTGATCGCGCAGCACCGCGCCGTCGTGCGCATGCTCGACGACGAACTGCTCGGCGACTACGCCGGCCCGCTGTGGGTTCTTTTCGCGGCCGCCTGCCTGGTCCTGCTGATCGCCTGCGCCAACGTCGCCAACCTGTTCCTGGTGCGGATCGAGGGCCGGCATCAGGAGATGGCCGTGCGTCGCGCGATCGGCGCCGCGCGCGGCCAGCTCGTGCGCCTGCACATGGCCGAGGCGGTCGTCGTGGCCGCACTCGCCGCCGGCGTGGCCGCGCTGCTCGCCGTGGCGGCCTTGCCGGTATTCCTGGCAGCGGCGCCCGGACGCATTCCGCGGCTGGACGAGGTGCATTTCGGTTTCCCGGCGTTGCTGTTCACGGTTGCCGCCGCGGCGATCTCCGCCTTCCTCTGCGCAGGCCCGCCGGCGTTGCGCGGCGCCTCGCCGGATCTGGCTCGCCTGCGCGAAGGCGGGCGCGGATCGACGCGGAAACGGCACTGGCTGCGTCACGGCCTGGTGGTCGGGCAGACGGCGCTCGCGCTGGCCCTGCTGATCGGTTCCGGACTGCTGATGCGCAGTGCCTACGAGCTGCATCAGGTCCATCCCGGTTACGACACGAAGGACATCCTGACTTTCCAGATCGCGCCGGAGCGGCCCGAGCTGAAGGATGCGCCGTCGTTCGCGCGCTTCAATCTCGCCTTTCTCGACCGCCTGGCCGCGCTGCCCGGCGTGCAGGCGGTCGGGCTGGTCGAGAACGTGCCGATCAACGAAAGCACCTCGGTCATGCCGGTGCGCACCGAGCGCATGAGCGCCGACACCAACGAAGGTCAGCTGGTGCACTACAACTACACCGCCGGCGACTACTTCAAGGCGATGGGCATCCGCCTGCTGGCCGGGCGCGGCTTCTCCGCCGACGACCACGGCGTCGCGCGCGGCAACGTCGTCGTCAGCAAGTCCGCCGCGGCGACGCTGTGGCCCGGGCTCGATCCGATCGGCCAGCGCCTGCAGCGGCGCGACCAGACGGCGTGGGAAACCGTGGTCGGCATGGTCGACGACGTCATGCAGGACGACCTGCAGGCGCCCGCCGAGGCAGCGATCTACTTCCCGATGGTCGACACGACCGAGCAGGGCGGCCGCGCCGTGTCCTCGCCGGCCTACGTCGTGCGCAGTGCGCGTGCCGAGGACATCGCGCCGGAAGTGCGCGCGCTGGTGCACGAAGTCGCGCCGGAAGCGCCGATGTACCGCGTCTTCACGATGGCCTACCTGATCGAGGACTCGATGCTGCAGCTGTCCTTCACCTTGCTCACGCTCGGCATCGTCTCGCTGCTCGCGCTGATTCTCGGCGCGGTCGGCCTGTACGCCGTGCTGTCCTACGTCGTCGACGAGCGCACGCGCGAGATCGGCGTACGCATGGCGCTCGGCGCGCGCGCGGCGCAGGTCCGGGCGATGGTGGTCGGGCAGGGCGTGTGTGTGGTCGGCGTCGGCGTCGCGATCGGCGTCCTGGTCGCCCTCGCCGGGACGCGAGCGCTCGCCAGCCTGTTGTTCGGCGTGCAGCCGCTCGACGTCGCGACCTTCGTCGCGATGCCGCTGGTGATGGTGCTGGTCGGCTTGCTCGCCAGCTACCTGCCGGCGCGCCGTGCGTCGAACCTCGACCCGATCGAATCGCTGCGCAGGGACTAGCCGGTCAGCGCAGTGCCTTCTCGAACCAGTGCTGCGCGTAGGGGTTGTCGTTGAAGCGCTCGATCTCGCGATAGCCGGCGGAGCGGTACAGCTGCAGCGCTTCGGCGAGCGAGCCGTTGCTGTCCAGGCGCAGCGTGTGCATCCGGCGTTTTCGCGCGGCCTGCTCCAGCTCCGACAGCAGGCGCCGCCCGAGGCCGAGCCCGCGCGCGTCCGGCGAAACCCACATGCGCTTGATCTCGCCGACGCCGGGCGCGAGCGTGCGCAGGGCGCCGCAGCCGATCGGCTCGCCGAAGAGGCGGGCGACGAGCAGACAGCCGCGCGGCGCGGTGTAGTCGGGCAGGTCCGAGGAATGGCCGCGGCTGCGGTCGAAGCCGCCGGGGAAGCGCGCATCCAGCTCGGCGAAGTAGCGCTCGAGGCAGTAGCGCGCGTCGGCGCCGGCCGGATCGTCCGGCGTCATCTCCACGCTCGATGCGCGCAGCAACCGCTCGACTTCGCTCATCGCCGCCACCAGGCGCTGCGTCTGCGTCTCGTCGAGCGAATCGAGCATCGATTGCGCGAGCTTGTCCGAGAGCGCGTCGATCTTGCGCAGCTCGGCGAGGCCCGAGCGCGTCAGGCGCACGGCCTTCACGCGCGCGTCCTCGGCGGAGGGCTGTGTGGTGGCGAGGTCACGGGTTTCCAGCGCGCGCAGCAGCCGGCTGAGGAAGCCCGAGTCCATGCCGAGGCGTTGGCGCAGCTCGCGCGCGGTCGCCCCGTGTGCGCCGATCTCGAACAGCAGGCGCGACTCGACGTAGGGACGGTCGCGACCGAGGTATTTCTCGTTCAATACGCCGAGCCGGCGCGTGACGGTGCGGTTGAAGGCGCGGATGCGGCCGACGTCGTGCTGCGCGGAGGTGCTCTTCATTTATCTGACTTTAGTCAGGTAAATGTCCGAACGCAAGCGCCGGCCGCCGTCGAGGCGGCGGTCGCCTCAGAACGCGCGCGGCAGCTGCGCGTGCAATTCGTGGCACATGACGGCGAGGAAACCGGCGAGGCCGAGGTAGAGCGCGGCGTAGGAGGTGCGCGTTTCCGCGTCGGCGAGGTAGTAGGACTGCTGCTCGGGTGAGGAAAAGCCGCGCAGCGCCTGCATCACCTGCGGCGCGGCGAGGATCGCCATCAGCACCAGCAGCGGGCTCGGCCGCCACAGGAACAGCGCGACCAGCAGCGGAGCCCCGAGCAGCCACAGGCGCGGCGAGATCACCGCGCTGATGCGCCCGCCGTCGAACGGCGAGACCGGGATCAGGTTGAACAGGTTGAGGAAGAACCCGGCATAGGCGAGCGCGAGCAGCAGGTCGCTGCCGGTCGCGCGCGCGGCGGCGTAGAACGCGAGCGCGCCGAGCGTGCCGACCAGCGGCCCGGCCATGCCGACGTAGGCTTCGGTTTCGGCGTCGTGCGGCTGCTGCTTCAGCTCGATCCAGGCACCGACGAACGGGATGAAGGTCGGCGCGCCGACGTCGAGTCCGCGCCGTCGCGCGGCGAGGTAGTGGCCCATCTCGTGGATCAGGATCAGCACGACGAAGCCGACCGCGTAGCCCCAGCCGAACAGCCAGGCGTAGGCGACGATCGACAGCAGCATGCTGCCGCCGGTCAGCGCGAGCTTGCCGAGCTTCGCGCCGCCGAGCAGCAGCCACAGGAGCTTCACGGCGAGGTCTTGCGGCCGAAGAAGAACTTGCGCACCGCGGCGCCGACGGCGACCACGCCGACCGCGATCAGCTTGAAGAACTTCGCGAACAACGCGCCGGCCAGCGCGAACAGGCCGAGCTTCTTCGCCGCCACGCCGCCGATCAGCGCGGCCAGGCCGTATTCGGCGACCTTGTCGGTGGACGCGTTGAAGTCGGCGTAGCGCCGGCCTTCGTTGAACGCGATCGAGCCGAGCAGCTGCTTGGCGATCGGCTTCTCGGCCTCGATGCGCGACTCGGACGTGATGAAGTCCAGCGAGACGTATCCCTCGCGTCCGAGCACGTAGGTGTTGTAGTTGACCGTGTTGTCGGTTCCGGCCGGAGCGCTCTTCTCGCGCAGCTCCACCGACCACACCAGGCGCTGGGTGGCGGACTCGTACGCGGGCGGCTCGATCCAGTGCGTGACTTCGAGCGGCGAGAAGCCGAGCCGCGTGCGGCGTTCGTTGCCGGCTTCGGTGCCTTGCTTGAGTTCGTCGAGCAGTTCGTCGGCCTTCCAGTGCTGGGCGTCGTCGTCCTTGATGTAGCCGGCGTCCTCGAAGTCGATCGTCGCCATCCATTCGCTTTCCTCGCCGATCGGTACGATCAGGCCGAGGAAGGTGTCGCCGATGCTGTTGCCCATTGCCTCCATCAAGGCCTTGCCCTGGGCCGGCGGAACGAAGCCGTAGCCTTCGGGGAGGTTCAACATGGCCTGGTTCGACAGCGCGACCTTGCGCGGGCCGGGCTGCATGGCTTGCGCGGCTTTCTCCCACGGGCCGTCGGCATTCGCTTGCGCGGCTGCGGCCGGCGCCTCCGGTGCGGCTTCCTGCTGGGCGTGCGACGCCGGAACGGCGCCCACGCAGAACGCGGCCGCCAGCGCGAGGCGGCTCAAGAACGTGCTTTCCATTCGATTTCCCCGGTGGATGGTGAACAGCGGCGGCAAGGGTAGCGCATGCCGTGCTCGCCATGCGCGCCGATCGCCGCTAGGCTGACCGGATCGTCGACTGTCGGGAGGCGAATGCGAGCATTGCCGGTTTTCCTGCGCGTGACCCTCGCCGCCGTGCTGATCGCCGCGAGCACCGTCCTGCACGCGCTGCCGCTGCTGGCGGTGGCGCTGATCAAGGTCGCCTTGCCGTTCAGGGCGGTGCGACGGATCTGCGATCCTTGGCTGACCGGGCTCGCCGAGAGCTGGATCGGCGTCAACAGCCGCCTGATCGCCGGCTTCACGCGTACGCGCTTCGTCGTCGTCGACGAGGCGGCGACCCTGCAATACGACGGCCATTACCTCGTCCTCGCCAATCACCAGAGCTGGGTCGACATTCCGGTGCTGCAGAAGGTGTTCAACCGGCGCATCCCGCTGCTGCGGTTCTTCCTGAAGAGCGAGCTGTTCTGGATTCCGGTGCTCGGCCTCGCTTGGTGGGCGCTGGATTTTCCGTTCATGCGCCGCTACACGCGCGAGCAGATCGAGCGGCGGCCGGAACTGGCCGGGCGCGACATCGCGGCGACGCGGCGCGCCTGCGCCAAGTTCCGCGCGATTCCGGTGGCGGTGATGAACTTCGTCGAGGGCACGCGCTACACGCCGGCGAAGCACGCGGCGCAGTCCTCGCCGTATCGACATCTGCTGAAACCCAAGTCCGGCGGCGTCGCCTTCGTGATCGAGGCGATGGGCGACGGACTGCAGGGCATCCTCGACGTGACCGTGGTCTATCCGGATCGACGTCCGACCTTGCTCGACCTGTTCGCCGACCGCGTCGGCGAGGTGTGCATCGACGTGTGCGAGCGACCGATCCCGCGCGAATTCGTCGACGGCGACTACCAGAACGACGACGCGTTCCGCGAACGCTTCCAGGCCTGGATGAATGCGCTCTGGGCGGAGAAGGACGCGACCTACGCGCGCCTTCTGGCGGCGTCCGGCGCTACGGCCGCCGCGACGAGCGCAGCAACGAAACCCATGAATCCATGACCGATCCGGACGCATGGCTGATGCGCAAACGGGCGGGCAAGGAGAGGAGGCGTTCCGCGAACGCTCCAGAACTGGACGATCGCGCTCCGAACACGGAGAACGAGACGGTCCACATGCGGCTTGCGCGACCTGCGTCGACTGGAACGGCCGCATGGCCGAAACCGCAGCCGCGGACACGAGCGAAAGCCGGACACCACGAGCGAACCGAAGAAGGCAGGCGGTGTCCGGCTCCGGCGCAGCAGCCGGCGGATGAGTGAATGAAGGGCTTTACTGCCGGGTCGTGCACGCCGCGTATTCGGCGCGCGAGACCTGCTCGTCGCCGTTGGTGTCGCATTGGCGGAAATGGCGCGACAGCCAGGAATGATTCTCGCTGTCGCCGCGGGTCACGTAACCGGCCTGCTTGAGATCGAGCTGGTCGAACGAAACCGTGGTCCTCGACCCTTGATTCGAGTGCTCCTGCTGCTTCACCTGCCTGCCCCAATCGAGCGCCTGCAGGTTCATCGGCGGAGAAATTCCCGACCCGGCGAATGCGGTCGAAGCGCCGAGGGCGAGCACGATCGCCGTTGCCGGCAACGATATCGATTTCCTCATGTCACTCTCCATTGCAGTCGGGGCGCAAGTCACGCCCGCGACCGATGCTACACCCGCAATACCGGTGTGGCGCATGACATCAGGTTCATCCGGGGCTCGAGCCGATGGCGATTCGACCGTCCACGGACTTCGCCGCTCACATCGGCGCGCGTCGCATTCCGATGGATCATTCTTCCATCTTGTCCATCTTCGACGGCTTGTGCGCCTTGGCGGTGCACGCCGTGTACTCGGCGCGCGAGACCTGATCGTTCTTGTCGGTGTCGCACATGCGGAAATTGCGCGACAGCCAGGCGTCGTTCTTCGCGTCGTCCTTGCTCAGATAGCCGGCCTTCTTGACGTCGAGCTGATCGAACGGAACGGGCATCGCCGCGTGTTCGTTCGCGCGATTCTGCAGCTCCTGCTGCGTCTGCTCCACTTGCTGCTGCTCGTTCATCGGCGGTGCGCTGCCGCTTTGTGCGAACGCGGCAGGTACGGCGAGCGCAAGAGCGATTCCTGCGACGATGGGCATGGAATTCTTCATGACAGCCTCCGGTGTGATCGAAGCTTCACGGTGGCACTTGCCCATTGAATCGGCGGTGAATTTTTCCGCTATGGAATCAATAACATGACGTGCAAATTCCGTTAGCGGAACGAGCGCGGAAAGTGCTCAGTCCGTTCGGTCCGTCGGCGTCGGCACCGTCGGCTGCGCATGCACGACGTGGCCGTTCCCGGCGGATTCGATTTCCGATCCGCGCACGGCGACGTTCGTACCGCACTTCGGGCAGCGGGCGACGTCTTCTTCCTTCCAGTCGGCGCGACTGTCGACGAAGTCGCTCTGGCACTGCGGGCAACGAATCTCTACGACTGAGGACATGGCGACACCTCCGTCATCGTGGGCCTTCGAATGTTCCGACCTTCGATGGACGGTCAGGTTCCGCCGAGGGATGAACGCTCGCCTACAGCACGTTGCCGCAGGCTTGTCCCGAAGCCCAGGCCCATTGGAAGTTGTAACCGCCGAGCCAGCCGGTCACGTCGACGACTTCGCCGATGAAGTACAGCCCAGGCACGTGTCGCGACTGCATCGTCGACGAGGACAGTTCGTTGGTGTCGACGCCGCCGAGCGTGACCTCGGCCGTGCGGTAGCCTTCGGTTCCGCTCGCGACGACTGGCCAGTCGGCGAGCTGCGCGGCGATGTCGCGCAGCTCCGCTTCGCGGTACTGGCGCATCGGCTTGCTGGCGAACGCGATCTCGCACAGACGCTGCGCATAGCGCTTCGGCAGCGCGTCGGCGAACACGGTGCGCAGTTCCGCCGCCGGCCGTTCGGCCTGCTGCGCGCGCAGCCAATCGAACGCGTCGAGCCCCGGCAGCAGATCCAGGCGCAGCTCGTCGCCGGGAGTCCAGTACGAGGAAATCTGCAGGATCGCCGGCCCGCTGACGCCGCGATGCGTAATCAGCATGGCGTTGCGGAAACTGGTGCCGTTGCAGCGCGCCTCGACCGGAAACGAGACGCCGGCGAGATCGGCGAGCCGTTCCAGCGGTTTGCCGCTCAAGGTCAGCGGCACCAGGCCGGCCCGCGTCGGCAGCACGCGATGCCCGAACTGGCGCGCCAGTTCGTAGCCGAAGCCGCTCGCGCCCATGCTCGGGATCGACAGGCCGCCGCTGGCGACGACCAGCGACGGCGCAACGGCGTGGCCCGCGGTGGTGGCGACGCGGAAGCGGTCGTCGCGATGCTGCACGCCCGTCACCGAGCAGTTCGTCTCGATGCGCACGTTGCCGGCGGCGCATTCGTCGAGCAGCATGCGCACGATCTGCTTGGACGACTCGTCGCAGAACAGCTGGCCGAGTTCCTTCTCGTGATAGGCGATGCGGTGCCGTTCGACCATCGCGACGAAGTCGGCCGGCGTATAGCGCGCCAGCGCCGACTTGCAGTAGTGCGGATTGGCGGAGAGGAAATTGCGCGGCGCGGCGCCGAGATTGGTGAAGTTGCAGCGGCCGCCGCCGGACATCAGGATCTTCTTGCCGACGCGGTTGGCGTGCTCGACCACCAGCACGCGGCGGCCGCGCTGGCCGGCGACCAGCGCGCACATCAGCCCGGCGGCGCCGCCGCCGATGACGATCGCGTCGAAGTCCTGGGCCTGCGTAGCGGCGTCCGTCATCAGCCGCATTTCGACGCGGCGTCGCCGTACCACTCGGCGCGTTCGATCAGGCAACCGGCGCCGCCCATCGCGAAGTCGCGGCAGACTTGCGGGCGCTGCGCGTAGATCGTGCAGCGCATCGTGTCGCGGTCGAGCGCGGTGCACCAGCCGTCGTCGCGCTGCGCCATGTGTTCGAGGCCGTATTCGTCGACGTCGATCGCCCAGAGCGGCACCGCGTCACCGGGCATCAGCAGCACCGGCAGGCGGCAGCAGACCGCCTCGCAGCCGGTGCAGCGCACGTTCGCGTCGATCACCTCGTCGACGACTTCGATCGCCAGCGCGGTGGTCATCGCGTCGCCGTCGTCCGCACCGCGCGTCCGCCGACGCGCACCTCGCGCGCGAGGCCGCCGCCGATCCAGTAGCACAGCTCGGCCGGACGGCGCGCGTTCCAGATCGTGAAGTCCGCGCGCAGTCCGGTCTTCAAGGCGCCTCGATCGTCCAACCCGAGCGCACGCGCGGCGTGCACCGTCGCGCCGCACAAGGCTTCTTCCGGCGTCAGGCGCAATTCGATGCAGGCCATGTTCAGCGCCAGCCGCAGCGACAGCAGCGGCGAGGTGCCGGGATTGAGATCGCTGGCGACCGCCATCGCGACGCCGTGCTCGCGAAACTGCGCGATCGGCGGCGGCTGCGTCTCGCGCAGCGCGTAGAACGCACCCGGCAGCAGCACGGCCACCGTGCCGGCCGCGGCCATCGCGCGCACGCCGGCTTCGCTGGTGTGTTCCAGATGTTCGGCCGAGCGCGCGCCGAATTCGGCCGCCAGCGCGGCGCCGCCGAGGTCGGACAACTGATCCGCGTGCAGCTTGACCGGCAGGCCGAGCTCGCGCGCGCGCTCGAACACGCGGCGCGTCTGCGCCGGCGAGAACGCGATGCGCTCGCAGAACGCGTCGACCATGTCGGCCAGTCCTTCTCGCGCGGCGGCGGGCAGGATCTGCGTGCAGATCAGCTCGACGTAGTCGTCGGCGCGGTCCTTGAACTCCGGCGGCAGCGCATGCGCGGCGAGCAGGGTGGTGCTGGCACCGATGCCGAGTTCGCCGCCGATGCGGCGCGCGACGCGCAGCATCTTCAGCTCGCTGTCGAGGTCGAGGCCGTAGCCGGACTTGATCTCGACCGTGGTGACGCCGTCGGCGAGCAGGGCGCTCGCGCGCGGCAGCGACTGCGCGAGCAGTTCGTCCTCGCCGGCGGCGCGCGTGGCGCGCACGCTGGACAGGATGCCGCCGCCGCTGCGCGCGATCTCCTCGTAGCTGGCGCCGTTCAGGCGTTTCTCGAATTCGTCGGCGCGGTCGCCGCCGAACACCAGGTGCGTATGGCAGTCGATCAGGCCCGGCGTGACCAGCGCACCGCCGGCCGAGGCGACCTCGGCCGCGAGGCGCTCGGGCGCTTCGCCGAGATCGCGCTGCGCGCCGGCGAAGACGATCGCGCCGTCCTTCCAGGCCAGCGCACCGTTCTCGATCAGGCCGTACGGCGTGCCCGTCCGGTCCATCGTGGCCAGGCTCGCGTCGAGCAGCAGGCCATCCCATTGCGCGTTCGGCATGAACACTCCATCTGGCGAGACGCCGCGCCGCTCGCTAGGCTGCGTGCGTTCGACGACTGCGGAAAAATTCCGATGCCTGCGTATTTTGCCGATTCCGGATGGATGCCGCACAGCGGCTGGGTCGAGCGTGCTCGATTCGAGGTCGACGGCGACCGTTTCGTACCGGCCGCTGTCGCGGGTACGGACGGCGCCGAGCGGCTGGGGCGCTACGTCGTGCCGGGCCTGCCGAACCTGCATTCGCACGCATTCCAGCGCGCGATGGCGGGGTTGGCGGAGAGGAGAGGCCATTCCGAGGACAGTTTCTGGAGCTGGCGCGAGGTCATGTACCAGTTCGCCGGCCGCATCGGGCCGGACCAGCTGCGCGCGATCGCGGCGCAGCTCTACGTCGAGATGCTGAAGGCCGGCTACACGCAGGTGTGCGAGTTCCACTATCTGCACCATCAGCCAGACGGGCGCCCCTACGCCGACGCGGCGGCGATGTCGCTGGCGTTGATCGAAGCGGCGCAGGAGGCCGGCATCGGTCTGACCCTGCTGCCGACCTTGTACATGACCGGCGGCTTCGACGGCCGGCCGCTCGGCGAGCGGCAGCGCCGCTTCGGCCACGAGGTCGACGCCTACCTGCGCCTGCTCGAACGGCTGAGCGCGTCGCAGTCGCCGATGCTGCGTGTCGGCATCGCGCTGCACTCGTTGCGCGCGGTGCCGCAGGAGGCGTTGCGTGTCGTGCTGGGCGACGCCCTGGCGCAGGATCGTCCCATCCACATCCATATCGCCGAGCAGATCGGCGAAGTGCAGGACAGCCTCGCGATCCGCGACGCGCGGCCGGTCGAATGGCTGCTCGGCCACGCGCCGGTCGACGCGCGCTGGTGCCTCGTGCATGCCACGCACATGACCGAGCAGGAAACGCGCGCACTCGCCGCGACCGGCGCAGTAGCCGGCCTGTGCCCGACCACCGAGGCGAACCTCGGCGACGGCCTGTTCCCGTTGCAGACCTACCTCGACGCCGGCGGCGCGATCGGCATCGGCTCCGACAGCCACATCTCGGTGTCGCCGGTCGAGGAGCTGCGCTGGCTCGAGTACGGCCAGCGCCTGATCACGCGACACCGCAACGTCAGCGCGAGCGCGGCGACGCCGAGCACCGGCGAGCGCCTGTTCGCGCTGACGCTGACCGGCGGGGCGCGGGCCAGCGGCGTGGCGATCGGACGTTTCGGCGCGGTTCCCGGCGAGCCCGCTGCGCGGGCGGATCTGCTCGTGCTGGACGAGAATTCTCCGCTGCTGGCGGGCCGCGACGCCGCGCACGCCATCGACAGCTGGATCTTCGCCGGCAACACCAACCTAGTGCGCGACGTGATGGTCGCCGGGCGCTGGGTCGTGCGCGATTTCCGTCATCGCGACGAGGAACGCATCGCGGCGCGCTATCGCGAGGTCGTCGAACGCTTGAAATAGACCGGCGGACATGCCCGCCGGTTTCTACGATCTGGGACCGGGAATCTCGTAGCGTTCGACCCGGCCGACGTTTTCGATCGCCGATCGCACCTCGGGTCTCGCCAGCAATGCCTTCCATTGCAGGCGGCGTTTCGAGAGGATCGGAGTGGACGGAAGTTCCATGTAATCCTGGATGTCCACCAGCGCTTGATTGCGCCAATCTTCCCGCCTCAGGCGTTCGAGCAGGAGATTTGCAGCGCCTTGCAGATCATCGGTGATGACCAAGGCCATCTGCCAAGTGGCGATGGCGTCGGTACGATGCTCTCGCATGAAGGCCAAATGGTTCGCCACGGCTTGCGCATCGTTGCGTTGCATCGAGGCATCCAGACGAATCATTTCCAGCTGCATGCGCCCGTAAGGGCTCATCGCGCCGACTTCGGTGATCGTATCGAGTGCATCCTGAGGGCGGCCGAGTGTGTTGTAGAGCTCGCCGAGGTTGATCACCTGGCTCACGTTCATCTGTCCGCTCTCGGGGCGACGCGCCGCCTTCTCGCGTTGCTTCAGCGCTTCATCCCAACGCCCGAGCCGGGCCAGTGCTTCGGCTCGCTGATCGAGGATCCAGGCATAGTATTCGTCGAAATCCTCGTAGACCTTCGACCCGCCGTCCGCGGCCGCCTTTGCGATGACGTCGTCGGCGATCGAGATCGCCCGTTCGAACTGCGCGGACTGAAACAGACGACTCTGCAGCCTCATCAGCGGTTGGAGTCGATCGGGGGAGGTGCGCACCGCGGCTTCCGTGGCTTTCAGCGTGAAGTCGATCGCGCGCGCGATCTGGAACGCCTCCGGATCCTTCCGGGTGATCCGATCGAAGCGCCGGTCGGCGCGCAGCGCGACGACTTCGAGAGGCAAGTGGACATGCGACGCCACTTGCTTCGCCTTGCGGACGTCATCTCGCGCCAGCAGCAGACGAGCCAGGTCGGCCCAAAGCCCGTCCGGGTCCGCATCGTTGCCTGTCCACCCGGCGTCGAAGAGGCTTTCGAGCATGTTCCGGTATGCGTCGTCCTTTCTTTCTTCGTTGAGCTGAACGCCGATCCGGAATATGGCCTGCGCGCGGATCTCGACGAGGGTCTTGGGCCAACGCTTCGCGATCTGCGTGACGCAGCGCGCGGAGTCGTCGTAATCCTTGAGGTCGTAGGCGGTTCGCAGTCGGCTGTGCCAGTCCTTGCTGTCGGACTGCTTGAATTCCGTGGCCAGCACGAACCAGCGATGCGCGGTTTCGGTCTCGCCTCGATCGAGAGCGATGGCGCCTGCGAGGAAAGTGGCCGCATAGCGCTGCTCCGCGGGTGAGTTCGCGAATGCAGGCGAGCGCGTCGCCTCGTCGATGATCGCAGCGGCACCGGGCAGGTCGTTCGCCTGGATGAGGTAGTAGGCTCGACGGATTGCCTGCCGAACCGTGTCTTCTTCTTCGGCCAACAGGGGAGAGGACGAGCGGGAGGCAGTGCTCTTGGCTAGTGCCGAAAACGAAAGCGTAGCGGCAAGCAGGATCACCGCGATCATTCGCATGGACATTGCTCGTTTCCCTTCCCTGTAGTGCCATCATTGTCCTTGGGGCATCGCAATGTGGCAATTCGCCGAAGCAACGGCTCGAGCGTCTGCTTCAAGGCGGGCGGCGGATGCCGGCCGAATCTCGGCTCGCATTGGCGCCAGCACCTTCGAACGGATCGAAGTCGAGTGCTTTGAGCACTTCGCTCGAGGACCGGCCTTGTGAGGTCATGGGTGTTGTGATGCCGCCAGGCGTTCGTACAGATCGACGGTCGCGCGCATCAGCACCGGCGCACTCCAGGCGCGCGCATCGTCGCGCGCCGCCGCGCCGAGTTGTGCGCGCCGTTCGGGCGAACGCAGCAGGGCAGCGACGTGGCCGGCGAAGGTGGGGACGTCTTCCATGCTGACGCGCGCGCCGGTCGCCTGTCGCAGGACCGCTGCGGTGCCCATGACTGCGGTCGAGACCACCGGCACGCCGAGCGCCATCGCTTCGATCAGGACCAGGCCTTGCGTTTCGGTCGGCGAAGCGAACACGAACACGTCGCCCGCACGGTAGCAATCGAGCAGGGCGGTGCGGCGGTCGAGGTTGCCGGGGAAGCGCAGATGGCCGTCCAGGCCGAGCGCGCGTCCCTTCGCCTGCAGGCGTTCGGCGTCGGGGCCTTCGCCGGCGACGATGAAGACCAGGTTCGGGAATTCGTCGAGCAGGGCGCGCGCGACCTCGAGCAGGAAGGCGATGTTCTTCTCCGCCGCCAGTCGGCTGACGGTGACCAGGGTCGGCTGGCCGGCTTCGATGCCGTACAGGCGGCGGAAGCGCGCGCCGTCGCCGCCCTGGAATTCGTCGAGGTCGATGCCGGTCGGGATGATCGTCGTCGGGGTGGCGATGCCGTAGCGTTCGAGCACTTCGCGCATCTGCTGCGTGGGCACGATCAGGTGATCGACTTCGCGGCAGAGTCGGCGCGAAATGCTGCGCGCGGCGAAACGCAGCGGCGCGGCGGGCAGCCACGGGAAATAGTGCTTGGCGTACGGCTCGAAGTAGGTGTGGTAGGTCTCGACCAGCGGCGCCGCGCCGCGCCGGCGCAGCATCACGCCGAGCTGGTGGGCGCGGAACGGCGTGTGCACGTGAATCACGTCCCAGTGCCGTCGCGCCAGCTCGTCGGCGGCGATGCGCAGGGCCGGGCGCCGGATCAGGCGGTCCTCCGGATCGAAGAAGATTCCGCGCGCCGGCAGGCGCAGGATCTCGAACTCGCCGTCTTGGTCGATGTCGCCGTACGCGGGCGCGACGATCGTGACGACGTGTCCCAGCCGCCGCAGCTCGCGCGCGAACGTGCGAATCGAGGTCGACACTCCGTTCACGCGCGGGAAGTAGACGTCCGACAGCATCAGGATGTTCATGACGCCGACGTTACGGGGCGATTCTTACGGAATGACAACGGTGGCGGAAAGGCGGTTGCACGGTGTGATCGCGCTGCCTTCCGCGGTCGTTCCCGCTCCTTCCGAGAGGCTCACCGGTCGGCGTCGATCGCTCGAAAGTGAGTTCTCGCCTTCGCGCGAATGACGAGTGGTCTCTCAGCCCACCCGCTCGCGCAGAAAATCGGCGAATACGCGCAACTTCGGCGCCAGCTGCGCACGGCTCGGGTAGTACAGGTAGAACCCGTCGTACGGCGGCAGATGTTCGTCGAGCACGCGTTCGAGCGCGCCGGAGGCGAGTTCGGCGCGTACCACCAGTTCCATCGTGTGCATCAGGCCGACGCCGTCGCGGGCTGCGCGCGTGAGCAGGCCGGTGTCGTTGCTGATCAGCGGGCCCTCCACGTTGATCTCGTACCAGCGGCCGCGCTCGCAGAACTCCCAGCGATAGATCGTGCCGCCGGTGCTGAAGCGCGAGCGCAGGCAATCGTGCGTCTGCAGGTCGCGCGGGTGGACGGGCCTGCCGCGGCGGGCGAAGTAGGCCGGCGCGCCGACCACCACCGAGCGCTGCTTTCCGCCCAGCGGCAGCGCGATCATGTCGCGCTGCACCTTCTCGCCGAGGCGGATGCCGCAGTCGAGGCTTTCGCCGATCAGGTCGTTGAGCGAATTGTCGACGTGGACGTCGAAGCGGATGTCGGGGTAGGCGGCGAGGAAGTCGGCCAGGTGCGGTTCGAAGAACGCGCTGACGACGCCGCGCGGCATCGTCACGCGCAAGGTGCCGGCCGGGCGCGTGCGCTGCTGGCGCAGGTCGTCGAGCGCGCCGTCGATGTCGGCGAGCGCCGGGCCGATGCGTGCCAGCAGCACGTCGCCGGCCTCGGTCAGGCCGACGCGCCGCGTCGTGCGATTGAGCAGGCGTACGCCGAGGCGGGTCTCGAGTGCACGCACGGTCTGCGACAGCGCCGACGGCGACACGCCGAGTTCGCGCGCGGTGCGCGTGAAGCTGGCGTGGCGGGCGACGCGCGCGAACACCAGTAGCGCCGGCAGCTGGTCCGGCTGGATTGTGAAGGCAGGCTTCATGGTGAATGTCGATGCTGGGGATTTTTCGGACGAATCGCAAGGCGCAGGATGAGCACCCTCAAGAACAGCATGAGGTTTCCACATGTCCCCACGTCTCAAGAAGCGCGTCGCGCTGGTCACCGGTGCTTCCTCCGGCATCGGCGAGGCGACCGCGATCGCCCTGGCCGAGGCCGGCGCGAAGGTCGCGATCGCGGCGCGCCGGCGCGATCGCCTCGACGAAATCGCCGGACGGCTGCGCGCGCTCGGTGCCGAGCCGCTGGTGCTGCCGGCCGACCTGCTCGACGAGCGCGAGGCGCAGCGCATCGTGGCGCAGACCGAGGTGCACTACGGCCGCCTCGACATCCTGGTGAACAACGCCGGCGTGATGTACCTCGAGCCGGTCGCCGAGGCCGATCTCGGCCGCTGGCGGCGCATGCTCGAACTCAACGTGCTGAGCCTGATCGCCTCGACCCAGGCCGCCTTGCGCGGCATGCGCGAGCGCGGCGGTGGCGACATCGTCAACATCGCCTCGACCGCCGGCCGCATCGCCAATCCGATGGGCGCGGCGTACTCGGCGACCAAGTTCGGCGTGGTCGCGTTCTCGGAGGCGCTGCGCCGCGAGGTGTATCAGGACGGCGTGCGCGTCAGCGTGGTCGAACCCGGCGTGGTGGAGACGGAACTGCGCGACCACATCGGCCACACCCAGGTGAAGGACGCGCTCAACGCCTGGGCCGGCGGCATGCGCCAGCTGCAGCCCGACGACGTCGCCGAGACGATCCTGTTCTGCGTCACGCGGCCGCCGCACGTCAGCATCAACGAAGTGCTGATGCGGCCGACCGACCAGGAGCGCTGAGCGCCCGCCGTTCCGCATCCATCTTCGAAGGAGACCCGCAGCAATGCAGACACGAATCCTGGGCCGCGACGGCCCGCACGTTTCCGCCATCGGCCTTGGCTGCATGAGCCTCGGCATCGGCGAGATCTATTCGAGCGGCGCACGCGACGAGGCGAGCGCGGTCGCACTGATCCATCGCGCGCTCGACCTCGGCGTGACGCTGCTCGACACGGCGAACATCTACGGCGATTCCGAGGCGAAGGTCGGCAAGGCGCTGAAGGGCAGCCGCCGCGACGAGGCGATCGTCGCGACCAAGTTCGGCATCGTCAGCGACAGCGACGTGCCGGTCGCGCGCGAAGGCGTGAACGGGCGGCCGGAGTACGTGCGCAAGCAATGCGAGGCCTCGCTGCGCCGGCTCGGCGTCGAATACATCGACCTGTACTACCAGCACCGCATCGACCCGGCCACGCCGATCGAGGACACGGTCGGCGCGATGTCCGACCTCGTGCGCGAAGGCAAGCTGCGCTGGATCGGCCTGTCGGAGGCCGCGCCGGCGACGATCCGGCGCGCGCATGCGGTGCATCCGATCGCCGCGGTGCAGACCGAGTATTCGCTGTGGAGCCGCGAGCCGGAGGACGAACTGCTGCCGCTGCTGCGCGAACTCGGGATCGGCCTGGTCGCCTACAGCCCGCTCGGGCGCGGTTTCCTGGCCGGGCGCTTCAAGTCCGCCGGCGACCTCGCCGCGAACGACTGGCGTCGCGGCAACCCGCGCTTCTCGGACGCGAATGTGGCGAAGAACGGCGCGATCGCCGAGCGCGTCGCCGCGATCGCCCTTGAAAAGCGCTGCACTCCGGCGCAATTGCTGTTGGCGTGGGTGCTGGCGCAGGGAACGGACATCGTGCCGATCCCGGGCACCAGCCGCATCGCGCGGCTGGAGGAGAACCTGGCCGCGGCGGAGGTGGCGTTGACCGCCGAGGATCTGGCGCGCATCGACGCCGCCGTGCCGAGGGACGCCGCGCTCGGCGCGCGCTACCACGAGGACGGCATGCGGCTGGTGAACGTTTGAGCGGCGCTCGCTGCCGCCAATCCCGCGGTCGCGAGCGGACGGCGCAGCCGACCCCGAGGTCGAGCGCGCGGCGCGAGTAGTGCGGGATCCAATGGGTTCGGTGCCCGGTCGCCGCGTCGGCCGGGCATTTTCGCTTTTTCCAATCGACGGAGATTTGTCCATGCTGAAAGCCAAAGGCTACGCCGCGCACGATGCGCAATCCGCCCTGGTCCCGTTCTCGTTCGAGCGCCGTTCGCCAGGCCCGCGCGACGTGCAGATCGAGATCCTCTACAGCGGCATCTGCCACTCCGACCTGCACCAGGCGCGCAACGACTGGCGCAATTCGCTCTATCCGATGGTGCCCGGACACGAGATCGTCGGTCGCGTGACCGCGGTCGGCGCCGAGGTGACGAAGCTGAAGGTCGGCGACTACGCCGGCGTCGGCTGCATGGTCGATTCCTGCCGCACGTGCGCGTCCTGCGCCGAAGGGCTGGAGCAGTACTGCGAGCACGTGCCGACCTACACCTACAACTCCAAGCTGCGCGACAGCGAGGAACTGGCCTTCGGCGGCTATTCCGACCTCATCGTCGTCGACGAGCACTTCGTCGTGAAGATTCCGCCGACGCTCGACCTCAAGGGCGCCGCGCCGCTGCTGTGCGCCGGCATCACGACCTGGTCGCCGCTGCGTCACTGGAAGGTCGGCCGCAACGCGGACGGCACGCCGCAGAAGGTCGGCGTGATCGGCCTCGGCGGCCTCGGCCACATGGGCATCAAGTTCGCCAAGGCGCTCGGCGCGCAGGTGGTGATGATCACGACCTCGCCGAGCAAGGCCGCCGACGCAATGCGCCTCGGCGCCGACGAGGTGCTGCTGTCGACCGACCGCGCGGCGATGAAGCAGCACGCGCGCAGTTTCGATTTCCTGCTCAACACGATCCCGAACGGACACGATCTCAACCCGTACGCGGCACTGCTCAAGCGCGACGGCCACATGGTCCTGGTCGGCGTGCTGACCGAACTCGACCCGCCGCTGTTCGGCGGCAGCCTGATCGGCGCGCGCCGCAGCATCGCCGGCTCGGCCATCGGCGGCATGGCCGAGACGCAGGAAATGATCGATTTCTGCGCCGAGCACGGCATCGTCGCCGACGTCGAGATGATCGACATGCCGTCGGTCAACGCCGCCTACGAACGACTGCTGAAGAACGACGTGAAGTACCGCTTCGTCATCGACATGGCGTCGCTGAAGAACGCGGCGTGAGCGTCGCCCGAGGAGGAATGCACCCATGAAATACCGCACGCTCGGCCCACAGGGGCCGAAAGTTTCCGCGCTCGGCCTCGGCTGCATGGGCATGAGCGACTTCTACGGCGAACGCGACGACGCGCGGTCGATCGCGACGATCCACCACGCGCTCGACCTCGGCCTGAATTTCCTCGACACCGCCGACGTCTACGGTCCGCACACCAACGAGATCCTGGTCGGCAAGGCGATCGCCGGCCGCCGCGACGAGGTGTTCCTGGCGACCAAGTTCGGCATCGTGCGCGATCCGGACGATCCGAGCGCACGCGGCTTCGACGGCAGCCCCGAGTACGTGCGCCGGAGTTGCGAGGCCAGCCTGAAGCGGCTCGGCGTCGATCACATCGACCTCTACTACCAGCACCGCGTCGACCAGAACGTGCCGATCGAGGACACCGTCGGCGCGATGGCCGATCTGGTCCGGCAGGGCAAGGTGCGCTACCTCGGCCTGTCGGAAGCGTCGGCGCAGACGATCGAACGCGCGCAGGCGGTGCATCCGATCACCGCGCTGCAGTCGGAGTACTCGCTGTGGACGCGTGATCCGGAGGAGCAAGGCACGCTGGACGCGTGCCGCCGGTTCGGCATCGGCTTCGTGCCGTACAGCCCGCTCGGGCGCGGTTTCCTCACCGGCGCGATCAAGAGTCCGGACGACTTCGCCCCCGACGACTACCGCCGCGGCAGCCCGCGCTTCCAGGGCGAGAACTTCGCGCGCAATCTCGCCCTGGTCGACAAGCTGAAGGAATTGGCGGCGTCGAAGAGCGGCGAAGGCCGCTGCGTGACCGCGGCGCAGCTCGCGCTGGCCTGGGTGCTCGCGCGCGATCCGCACGTGGTGCCGATTCCCGGCACCAAGCGCATCGCCACGCTGGATGAAAACGTGGGCGCGCTCGAGATCGAACTGAGCGAAGCGGAACTGGCCGGGATCGACGCGATCTTCCCGCCGAAGGCCGCGGCCGGCGCGCGCTACACGCCGGCGATGATGCGCGCGCTCAACGGCTGAGCGCGGCGCTCGGAGCCGTCAGCATCGGTGCGACGGCTCCGAGGTCGCCGTCGTTCGGTCGCGGCGTCAGGCCGAGCAGGTGCATCAGCAGCGGATAGACGTCGACGTTCGGAAACTCCGGCACCACCAGCCCGCGCTTGAAGGCAGGCCCTTGCGCGATGAACAGCGCGCGCATGTTCGGATCGTCGTTGTCGTAGCCGTGTTCGCCGAGTGAGAAGCGCTTGCGCGTGGCCTGGTACTCGCGCGTGGTGATCAGCCAGCCGTCGTCGGCGAGGCAGAGCAGGGCGGGGACGCGTGGATGGGTGCCGTAGTGCAGTCGCGCGGGCACCTCGGTCTTGCGCCAGCAGCGCATGTGCTCGTGCGGGCGCAGCAGCTTCGCTTCGACGTCGGCGGTCCTGCCGCTGCGTGGATTCAGCCCGGCGAGGATGCCGAGGTTGACGGATTCGGCCTCGTCGTCGCCGACCAGGTCCTCGAGATAGATCAGGCGCTCCCGCGCGGTCGCCGTGCCGCCGTGGTCGGACACGATCACCAGGTTCGCGCGGTCGGACAGGCCGCGCCGCTTCAGTCCGTCGAGCAACCGTGCGAGCGCCGCGTCGACCTCGCGCAAGGCCGCATCGACGCCGGCCGAAGCGGGGCCGTCCTGGTGCGCGGCGTGATCGATCTGCTCGAAGTACAGCGTGTAGAAGCGCGCGCGCTCGGGCGGCGGCAGGTCGATCCAGGCGAGCAGCTGATCGACGCGCGCGTCCGGCTTCATCTTGCCGTCGAACGGCAGCCAGCGGCTCGGCCGTACGCCGGCGATGGCGACGTCCGAGCCCGGCCAGAACATCGTCGCCGCATGCACGCCCTGCTTCTCGGCGCTGACCCAGATCGGCTCGCCGCCCCACCACGTCGGATCGGCGGTGGTCTTGGCGTCGTTGTAGACGAAGCGCGCGCCGCTGATCGGATCGACCATGCGGTTGTTGACGATGCCGTGATGGTCCGGATAAAGGCCGGTGACGAGCGTGTAGTGGTTCGGGAAGGTCAGGCTGGGGAAGGCCGGCTTCATCGCCTCGGCGCGCACGCCCGCGGCGGCCAGCGCATTCAAGGTCGGCGTGTCGCCGCGGTCGAGGTAGTCGGGTCGGAAGCCGTCGATCGAGACCAGGATGACCGGACCGATGCGCGACGGCGCCGGCGGCGTCGACGCGCAGCCGGCGGCGAGCAGGAGCCAGGCAAGGACGAGCAGAAAGCGCAGGCGCATCGCGGGTTCCCCGGGCGAAAACGCCTATCCTCGCCGATTGCGATGACGGATTGACAGTACGCGTGCGTGCGTCGCCGGCGCCCGTCATTCCGGCGAGCGCGGGAATCCCTTGCGGCTTTCAGGGCTGCGGACGTTCGCGGGCGGGACCTGGCCCGCCGGATCGTCGTCGTCGACCTACGCGCGCCGCGCGTGCTCCACGCCGATCCGTCCGTCGATCTTCGCGGTCGTCGGCTGCGCGGTGTAGCGACCGCCGTGCCGCGCATCGAAATTCAGATACGTCTCGAGCAGGCCGCCGTAGACGTGCAAGGTCACCGCCGGGCGCCGCGCCGACAGGTTCGCGCAGCGGTGCGCGTGGCCTTGCGTGCCGAGGAACGCGCAGGACTGGCCTTCCTCGAGCAGGGTGGTGCCGACGAAGCGCGGCTGCTGCTCGCCGTCGCCGTCGGCGACCAGTTCGTAGTCGTCGACGCCGAGCGCGCCCTGCAGCACCATCTCGATGCCCCACAGGCCGGCGTGGTCGTGGATCGGTGTCGAGTAGCCGGGCGGCCACACCATCACCAGGCCGGTGTAGCGGCCCTCGCGCTCGCACTCGTACAGCCAGCGCGTGAACTCGTGCGGATGCTGGTCGCACAGCGTGCGCAACGCGCGACGGTCCTTCGGCGAATACCACACGGCGTCGCGCAGGCCGCGGTGCAGGCGATCGAGCGAGAATTCCGCGGCGTCCAGATGCGACGCCATGTAGGCGCGGACGCTGCGCGTCACGTCGAGATCGATCGGCAACATGCGCTACCCCAAAGCGAGCTTTCAGGGCGCGAATGGACCACATCCGCCGTTAAGCTGGCGCTAAGGATTCGGACGCCGGGGTCCATACGGATGCGCAGGTGCTCGAACATCGTTCGGCAAGCCATTGATCGGGCGTGGAGTCCTCGCCGTTCCGGGAAAAGTATCTTTTTCTATAAGTTCATTCGCTCCTGCGCCATTGCGTCGCGCCGCCGCGACTCCATCTTCGGCCGCCTTGCCCTTCGGAGACTCCAGATGAGCCTGTTCGAACCGCTGACGCTCGGCGATACCGTCCTGCGCAACCGCATCGCGGTATCGCCGATGTGCGAGTACTCCGCCGTCGACGGCGTGCCGAACGACTGGCATCTGGTGCACCTCGGCAGCCGCGCGGTCGGCGGCGTCGCGCTGGTGCTGACGGAAGCGACCGCGGTGTCGCCGGAAGGACGCATCTCGCCGGCCGACACCGGCTTGTGGAACGAGGCGCAGACGGCGGCATGGGCGCGCATCGTCGACTTCGTGCGTGGGCAGGGCGCGGTGGCCGGCGTGCAGCTCGCGCACGCCGGACGCAAGGCGAGCACGGATTTGCCCTGGCGCGGCGGCAAGCCGGTCGACGCGGCGCACGGCGGTTGGACGCCGGTCGCGCCGAGCGCGCTGGCGTTCGCCGACGGCCATGCCGTGCCGCAGGCGCTCGACCGGGCCGGCGTGGCCAAGGTGGTCGACGATTTCCGCGCCGCCACGCTGCGCGCGAAGGCGGCCGGCTTCGGCGTGGTCGAGATCCACGCCGCGCACGGTTATCTGCTGCACGAGTTCCTGTCGCCGTTGTCGAACCGGCGCGAGGACGACTACGGCGGCTCGCTCGAGAACCGCGCGCGCCTGCTGCGCGAAGTCGTCGCGGCGGTGCGCGAGGTGTGGCCGCGTCCCGCGCCGCTACTGGTGCGCGTCTCCGCGACCGACTGGGCCGAAGGCGGCTGGGACATCGACGAATGCGTCGAACTCGCGCGCTGGCTGAAGCAGGACGGCGTCGACCTGATCGACACCTCGTCCGGCGGCCTGGTGCCGCATGCGAAGGTGCCGGTCGAACCCGGCTACCAGGTGCCGTTCGCCGCGCGCATCCGGCGCGAGGCCGGCATCGCGACCGGCGCGGTCGGCCTGATCACCGACGCCGCGCAGGCGGATGCGATCGTCGCGCGCGGCGAGGCCGACCTCGTCCTGCTCGCGCGCGAACTGCTGCGCGATCCGTATTTTCCGCGCCGCGCGGCGGCGGAACTCGGCGTGGCGATCGAGGCGCCGCCGCAGTATCGGCGCGCCTGGTGAGGCGACTTCGCGAGAGGAGTGCCGCCGTCTGCCGTCGATACCGTCGTGGAAGATGCGCCCCGGCGGCTTGTGCGGCGGAGCGCCGTGCCGGCCGTGATGCGTTCGGCAGGATCGGCGATATCGACGCCCCGGATGCGCCGGCGTAAGCTTCGCCGGCGATGAAACCGCGCCGTCTACCGATCCTGTTGCTTGCGCTGCTGCTGGTCGCCGCCGGCATCGTTGGCGCGGTCGCGCCGGTGCTCGCGGTGACGGCGCATCATTGCGATCACGCCGACGCGGGCGCGCCGATGCCGTCCGCGCCGTGCTGCGGCGACTGCACGAATGCACCGGATTGCGCCCAGGTCTGCGCGCCTCCGTTCATCGCGCCGTCTACACCCGGCCAGGTCGTGCACGGCGCACACCCCGCACCGGCGGACCTGGCGATCGCATCGAACAGCTGGACCGCGCCGCCGCAGACGCGACCTCCGATCGCCTGATTCCTCCCGCGTCGACACCGCGGCATTCGCCGCTTCGCGCGTTCGCGCGCGTCCCTCCGTGGAGGAATCATGCAATCCCTTGTTGCGGGCCGCCGTGCGGCGGTCCTGTTGTGCGCCTGCGCCGTGAGCGCGGCGCAGGCGAAGCCGATCGCATTCGCCGACGGCACGACGGTGATGGCCGAGTACGGCGCCGGCACGATGGTCGAAGCGCAGGCGTTCTACGCGCCGAGCTACCGGTTTTCGGCCGGCGGCGGCTACCTGCGCCTGGACAGCGATCTCGCGCGGCGTTCGCGCGAGATCGAATACGTTCGCGCGAACGTGCTGGCCAAGCGCTGGAATCTCGATGCGGCGCAGGCGAACGTGTTCGTCTGGGGCAGTCTCGGCCGCGGCCGCGGCGACGGGTTCGACGGCAGTCGTCTCGCGCGCAACGCCGGCTTCCAGCTCGACTACGAGACGCGGCGCGTCTACGCCGCGGTGAAGAGCGACCTGTGGGAAAGCCCGGCGTTCTCGCATCGCATCGACACCGTGCAGCTCGGCCTGGCGCCGTACGAGCATGACTACCGCGATCTGGCGACCTGGTTCGTCGTGCAGGCGCGCCGCTACACCGGAGAGATCCATCGCGGCACCGAGACGGCACTGCTGCTGCGCCTGTTCAAGGGCGGCACCTGGGTCGAGGCCGGCGTCACCGACGACGGCAAGCCGCAGGTCATGGCCATGTTCAATTTCTGAGGTGAAGACGATGAAGAAGATCACGCAAAGAGTGTGTTTCCTGGCGCTGCTCGCGGCGAACGCGCATGCCGCGACGATCGAGATGGACGTCAACGGCCTGGTCTGCGCGTTCTGCGCGCAGGGCATCGAGAAGAAGCTGCGCACGTTCGAGGCCACCGACGACCTGGTCGTCAGCCTCGAACGGCGACTGGTCGCGGTGTCGACCAAGCCGGGGCAGGACATCGGCGACGAGGCGTTGCGCACGGCGCTGACCGACGCTGGCTATACGGTGAAGGCGATCCGCCGCAGCGACGAGCCGCTGAGCGCGGTGCGCGAGCGCGTGCAGGCGTCGCGGAAATGAGCGCGGAACTGCGCGGCAGCGTCTGGGCGGCGTCCGCGGCCCTGCTCGCCAGCAGCGGCACCCTGCTCTGCTGCGTGCTGCCGGCGGCGATGGTCGCCGTCGGCGCCGGCGCGGCGCTGGCCGGCCTGGTCAGCGCGGTGCCGCAGCTGGTCTGGCTCAGCGAGCACAAGGCGCTGGTGTTCGGCTTCGCGGCGGCGATGCTGGCGCTGGCCGGCAGCCTGCTGTGGAAGGCGCGGCGGCTGCCGTGTCCGGCGGATCCGGCGCTGGCGAGGTCGTGCCGGCACTTGCGGCGTTGGAGCGCCGGCCTTTACGGCGTCGCGCTGACGGCATTCACGCTCGGCGCCGTGTTCGCGTTCGTGCTGCCGCGGTTGTAGTGGCTGAAAGAAACTCGCCGCCCTGTCCGATCGCGGGCTCGGCGGCGAGAATCTGGGCGCGCCGCAGGCTTCGCTCATCCGGCCCTAGTCGTCGAACCCGTTCGCGAAAATCGCGTCCACCGGCACGGCAAACGGCGTGCCGAGCGAGCCGGCGCCGACGTTGGCGCCTTCCACTTCCTGCACCGGTGCGGCGTTGCCGCTGGCGTCGTCGGCGAAGACGACGACGCGGTTCTGCGCCGCGCTGCCCGAGCCGCTGCCGCTGGCGACCATCAGTCGGTGCAGGTACGGATCGTGGCCGATGCCGTTGACGTAGTAGCCGGGCGGCAGGTCCAGTCCGGTCGCGTCACCTTCGATCGTGTAGAGCGGCGCCGCCTCGCCGCTGGCGTCGTCGGCGAACACGCCGATGCGCACGTGCGTGACGGGGCTGCTGCCGTCCCACGGCGTCTGGCACAGCACGAACAGGCGATGCGCGGCCGGATCGTGGGCGACGCTGATGCAGTTGGCGACCGCGGGGCCGGTGATGCGGCGCGTCGGCGCGTCGTAGGGGCCGGCAGTGCGCGCATGGAACACCAGGCGGTCGTACTCCGACACCACGTATTCGTCGCTGTCCGGCAGGTAGCGCAGCGAGAGCGGGTTGTTGAGGTCGGTGGCGCTGCCGCTGAGGCCGCCCCAGTTGATGGTGCGGATCGCGAAGGTGTCGCTGCCGCTCGCGTGCAGCGGGTAGGTGGCGATGCAGCAGTTGGAAACGATGATGCCGATCTCGTCCTGCGCGTACACCGGCGCGCTCGCGCGCGTCTGGCCGAACTGCGGCGGATTGAGCACGCGCAGCGGCGCGACGTTGCCGCGCGCGAAGGCCGGATACACCAGCAGCGCGCGGCCGTTGAAGTCGGAGACGTAGAGGAGCTGCTCGTTGGGTTCGTACACGCCGAAGGCCGGCTCGACCATCTGCGTGTCGGGCCCGGTAATGTGCGCCAGCGGTGCGTCGGCGCCCTGCGCGTTCGCTCCGAAGAAGGCGATCTGCGGCGCGAAGCCGCCGATGGCCATTTCGGCGTGGGCGGTGGTGGTGGCAAGGGCGAAGGCGGACAGCAGGCTGGCGGCGAGCGGGGAGAGGCGCATGGTCGGAGGGCGTGAGGAGGTTGCCCCCCTTTACGCGGAAGCGCGCCGCAAACCTTAAGGGGACTTCGAATGGGCGCGCCCGGCCTTGCGTACCGTCATTCCTGTGGATGCGGGAATCCATCCACTCTCGATCACGCTGGAAAAATCGAAGCGGATGTGACGACATCGAATTTTCGCGCTGCCTGCCGGTCGGCGCCGCCGCGGAAGGCGCGGCCATCGCCGCATGGCCTATCCGGAGTCGATACCGTGCTGCCGCCGGCCGCGCGGGACTGCATGGCGACGAAACGGCGCGCCGCTATCTCCGCCGCTTGCGCCGCCACAACAGGCTGGCCGCCGTGACGGCCGCGGCGATCAGGCACAGCCAGCCGAAGGCGTCGCCGACGCGCGCATAGAGCGTGCGCGTCGTGCGCAGCGGCAGTTCGCCGAGCAAGGTGGCGGGTTCCGCACTGCCGACGCTGGACGCCTGCGCCAGCACGCGGCCGCGGTCGTCGCTGAGCGTGAGCAGGCCGCTGCGCGCGACGCGCGCCATCGCGAAGCCGCCTTCGACGCCGCGCAGCACCGCCATGCGGCCGTGCAGCCAGGCGTCCTCGTCGAAGTCCCAGGCCGGCACCAGCAGCAGTTGCGAGCCGTCGCGGCCATGGGCGAGGCCGGTCGAGGGGAAGTCGAGATCCTTGCAGATCGCCACGCCGACGCGCGGCGTGCCGTCGAGCAGCAGCGTGCGATCGCCTGGCGTGTAGCGGTCCTCGAAGCCGGGGATCAGATGACGCTTGGCGTACGCGACCGGCTCCGCGGCGCCGGGTTCGAACACCAGCGCGGCGTTGCGTTTGACCGACGCGTCGCTGTGGTCCTCGGCGCCGATCAGGAGGCGCACGTCGCGGCGCGTCGACAGCTCCTGCAGCGCGGGAATCGCGTGCGAGCGAACCAGCAAGGCCGACTCCGGCGCGACGACGATCTGCGCGCCGGCGGCGGCGAGCCGGTCGATCTCCTCGACGTAGCGCGCGAGCACGCGTTCGCCTTCGGGTTTCGCGAGATCGGCCTGCGCTTCCTTCGACGCGCCGATGCTGACCAGCCCGACACGCACGCTCTGCGTCGGGCCGTCGTCGTGCAGGCGCAAGGCGCCGTAGCCGAGCGCGCACGCGAGCGTCGCCACGGCAAGGCCGGTGGACGACGCGCGGCGCGGCGCAGGCGCGTTCGCGCACATCAGTACCGCGAGCGCAGACGGCAGCAACCACACGACGAAGCCGACGCCCCACAGACCGAGCAGCGCAGCCACCTGGATCGCCGGCAGCGCATCCATCTGCGAATAGGCGATGTGGCCGAACGTGCCGTGCGGCGAGGCGGTCGCCGACAGCCATGCGAGCCCGGTCGCCGCGGCTGGCGCGAAGAACGTCGCCGCCACGACACGGCCACGCGACGCGAGTGCGCGGAACGGCAGCACCACGAGCAGCATCAGCACGGCAGGTACGAGGATCGCCGAGATCGTCACCGTCAGCGGCAGGCGCACCACGTCGTGCAGGTAGTGCCACTGCACGCCGCCGCCGATCGCGAAGGCGAGGAAGGTCGCCAGCGCCGCCGAGCGCGCGCGTGCGCGCAGCGCATAGGCGAGCACCGGCAGCGGCGCCAGCCATGCCGCCCACCATGCCGGCTGCAGGTCGTTCGCCAGCCACCACAGGGCCGCGCCCAGCGCGACCGCCGCGGCGCCGGCCCACGCCGGCGCGAAATCAGGTCTTGAGTCCATCGAACAGTCTCCCCAGCGAAGCGTCGTAGAACGCGCGGAACCCGCGCTCGTCGTAACTGAAGCGGCCGGCGCGATACAGCGCGATCAGGCCGTGCGTGTGCGCCCACAAGGTCATCGCGATGTCCCAGGCGTCGCCGTCGCGCAGCAGGCCGGCGCGCTGCGCCTCGACCACCACGTCGGCGACCACGTTGAGGGTCGGCGAGCGGCGCGCGCGGAAATCCTCGGGGAACTTGCGCGCGTCCTCGCGGCGCACCGAGAAGGCGTGGTCGAACAGGTGCGGATGCGCCAGCGCGTAGTCGAGATAGATGCGCTGGATCGCCAGAAGGCGCGCTAGCACGTCGTCGCCTTCGTCGCGAGCGCTCCAGCGGTGCGCGATCTCCTGGAAGCCGTCGTCGCTGATGCGCTTGAGCAGCGCTTCGCGATTGGGGAAGTGGCGGTAGATCGCCATCGGGGTGATGCCGACCGCGTCGGCGACGCGGCGCATGCTGACCGCGGCGGGGCCGTCCTGCTCGAACAGCGCGCGTGCGGCGCGCAGGATGCGATCGGCGGTGGCGGACGGAGTCATGTATACAGCGTATACCTCGCCGGCTCGCCGACGCAATACGGTGCGGGCGCCGCGCGCCGGCCCGCGATGCTTTTGTTGGTGGTGCCGAGCCGGAATGTGGCGTGCGACGCGACGCCGTACCGACCGTCGCGCCGGGGTGCTCAGGCCGCCATCGCGAGACGGCCCATGCGGCGCAGTCCGGGACTGAACTCCAGATCGGCCGGCAGCACGGTCTTCGGATTCGGCGCGTAGTCCGCGGCTGCCTGCAACGAGGCCTGGCCGATGCCGAGCCGCGAGCGCGCCGCGCCGAGCAGGTCGTCGAGATCGCGCGCCGATGCCTTCGCTCCGTTCGCGTCCGCCTGGAGGGAGTGCGCCGGCAGCGAGTGCCGGTAGTCCTCGAGGCATTCGTTGGCCAGCGCGTCGACGTCGATCTTCGGCACCGGCTGGTGCGGCACCGCGCGCGTGCTGATCTGCAGGCGCAGGGCGTGCGCCGGAGTCGTGCGCGCCTCGTCGAAGCCGCGATAGACCAGCTCGCTGCACACCACTTTGTCGGTGTCGTTCTTGACCACCAGGTCGAGCGCCATGCGCAGCGCGATGCGCAGAGCCGGGTCGTCGGTCAGCTTGTTGCGCACGGCGCAGGTGACGCCGAGCTGGAACAGCGAGGTCATCGGATACGGACGGCCGAGGTACGCGTCGCTCGCGGCGAGCAGGGCGGCGAGGCCGCTGTGGTTGTCCGGCGCCGGCTGCGCGGGGCGGAAGACGTCGATGTAGTGGAACGCCTTGGTCATGCGCGCGCGCTCCGCCAGGCCGGCGCGGCGCACGCCGCTGGCGGCGGCCTCGATCAACTGCCCCTTGTCCACGACCAAGGCCGCGTGGCTGTAGAGGCTGTCGCCGACCCAGGCGATCAGCTTGGACAATTCGCCGGCGCCCATGTGCAGCAGGACGTCGCCGGGAAGGAGGTCGTTCGGGGTGAGATCGTTCGTGCTCATGCGGCTCTCGGGACGGCGGAGGGTGGGTGGACGCAGACGCGATTGCGGCCGCTCGACTTGGCCTGATACACGGCGCGGTCGGCGTCGGCGATCAGGGTTTCGGGCGAGCCGTCGGCGGAATCCAGCGCGGCGACGCCGATGCTGACGGTCAGGCGCAGCGGTGTGCCGCCCGCGTCGACGTGGAGCGCTTCGACGGCGTGGCGCAAGCGTTCGCCGATTTCGGCCGCGCGTTCGCGCGAGCTTCCCGGCAGCAGCGCGACGAACTCCTCGCCGCCGTAGCGGCCGAGCACCTGCGGCAGGCGCAGCAGCGCGGCCACGCGATCGGCCACGGCCTTGAGGCAGGCGTCACCGACCGGATGGCCGTGCTCGTCGTTGATCGACTTGAAATGATCGATGTCGAGGAACAGCAGCGCCAGCGGCGAGCTGCGCTCGCGCGCCTGCACGACCGCGTCGGCGAGCCGCGCCAGCAGCGCGCGCCGGTTCAGTGCGCCGGTGAGGCCGTCGTGGCTGGCGAGGTGATGGGCGAAGTCGCGCTCGCGCCGCACGCGCAAGGTGTCGTCGGCGAGGCCGAGGATCAGCACGATGCTCGAGAACGCCATCGTGAACGGAAAGCCGTATTCGATCCACGGCGGCTGCGGCCAGCCGAGCAGGAGCTGGCCCACGCGCAGGGCGGTGAAGGCCACTTGAGGCAGCCAGGCGACCACGAAGAAGCGCGCCGCGCGGTTGCCGCGCCAGGCGACCAGCATGACGTCGGCGATCGCCAGCAGCGCGCTGAGCAGGAGCAGCACATTGAGCGCCGGCGGCAGCCAGCGGTCGAGGCGGTCGTCGCCGAACAGGATCAGCGGCACGACGAGCAGGAACGGCCAGCGGAACGCGCCGAGCGCGCGGGCGAGACGCGGGGTTTGCCGCTGCAGATCGCAGAACTCGAGGATGAAGGAGATCGCCAGCGCGGCCGAGAGGACCGCGGTGATCCACGAGGCATGCGTGCCGAGCGGCGCCAGCGCCACGCCGCCGACCACGTCGTACAACTCGCCGCTGCCGAGCGTCTGGTAGACCAGTTGCACGCTCGAATAGCCGACGAAGTACGCGAACAACCGATCGCGCAGCGCCAGCCACAAGCACAGTCCGACGAGGATCATCGCCAGCTGCACGCTGGCGAACAGCGTGGCGATGCGCACGTGGCGCAAGTCCTTCGCCTGATAGGTGGCGAGGTCGTCGAGTTCGAAATGCAGGCTCTTGCGCGTCTTCGTTTCGCCGATGCGCACCCAGATGGGTTCGCCCGCGCGCAGGTCGGGCGACAGCACGGAGACGAGGGCGTGGCGAGAGAAGCGCGCCTGCGCATCGGCGCGGTTGTGCAGCAGGACTTGCGCCTCGTACGCCGGCGGCGCGTAGACCTGGATCTCGGTGAGGTTGGCGTCGCGGATCGACAGCACTGGGGGCGTCGCGGCGTGCCAGTCGGCGTCGAGCGAGACGCGCAGCCATTGTCCGCTGCCCGACGTCATCGTCGGCGTCGTACCGGTCAGCGCGGAGAGTTCGCCGTCGTGCTCACCCGCACGCAGGGAAGCGATGTCCGCCTCGACCGCGGGCGGCAGCGCCGCGATGCGCAGGGTCGGCGTCGGCGAAGCCGCGACTGCCGCCATCGCATGCGCGCACAACGCGAACAGCAACGCCATCGCTGCCGCGATCGGAATGGTCGTGGACGCACGCTGCACAACGGCCCCTGTCGGCAACGAGGGAGGCGGTGGACGCCTTCCGTCGATTGTCCGCCGGAGTCGCCAGTAACCCCGGTTGCGCGGCACGGTACTCCGCGCCTGCGGCGCTGACAATAGCGGGGCCGCGGCCGATAATCGGGTTTTCCCCGTCAGCGACCGGATACCCGATGAACGCCCCGACCCGCATCGACACCACGCGCACGATCCGTGCCCCGCGCGGCAGCGAACTCTCCTGCAAGAGCTGGCTGAGCGAAGCCGCGTTCCGCATGATCCAGAACAACCTCGATCCGGAGGTGGCCGAGAACCCGCACGAACTGGTCGTCTACGGCGGCATCGGCCGCGCCGCGCGCAACTGGGAATGCTTCGACGCGATCCTGCGCAGCTTGCGCGAACTCGAGGACGACGAGACCTTGCTGATCCAGTCCGGCAAGCCGGTCGGCGTGTTTCCCACGCACAAGGACGCGCCGCGCGTGCTGCTGGCCAATTCCAACCTGGTGCCGCACTGGGCGACCTGGGAGCACTTCAACGAGCTGGATAAGAAGGGCCTGATGATGTACGGCCAGATGACGGCCGGCTCGTGGATCTACATCGGCAGCCAGGGCATCGTGCAGGGCACCTACGAAACCTTCGTCGAACTCGGCCGCCAGCACTACGGCGGTTCGCTGAAGGGCAGGTGGATCCTCACCGCCGGCCTCGGCGGCATGGGCGGCGCGCAGCCGCTGGCCGCTTCGCTCGCCGGCGCGTGCTCGCTCAATATCGAATGCCAGCAGAAGTGCATCGACTTCCGCCTGAAGACGCGCTACGTCGACGAACAGGCCAGCGACCTCGACGACGCGCTCGCGCGCATCGCCAAGTACACGAAGGCCGGCGAGGCGAAATCGATCGCACTGCTCGGCAATGCGGCCGAGATCCTGCCCGAGCTGGTCAAGCGCGGCGTGAAGCCCGACGCCGTCACCGACCAGACCAGTGCGCACGATCCGGTGCACGGCTATCTGCCGATCGGCTGGACCGTCGATCAGTGGCTGGCCGAGCAGAAGGCTGACCCTGCGAAGGTGCGCGACGCGGCGAAGAAGTCGATGCGCGTGCACGTCGAGGCGATGCTCGCCTTCCACGCGCAGGGCATCCCGACCGTCGACTACGGCAACAACATCCGCCAGATGGCCAAGGACGAAGGCTGCGCCAACGCGTTCGACTTCCCCGGCTTCGTGCCCGCATACGTCCGCCCGCTGTTCTGCCGCGGCGTCGGCCCGTTCCGCTGGGTCGCGCTGTCCGGCGATCCGGAGGACATCTACAAGACCGACGCCAAGGTGAAGGAGCTGATCCCCGACGATGCGCATCTGCACAACTGGCTCGACATGGCGAAGGAGCGCATCTCGTTCCAGGGGTTGCCGGCGCGCATCTGCTGGGTGGGCCTGGGGCAGCGCCACAAGCTGGGCCTGGCGTTCAATGAGATGGTGCGCAAGGGCGAGTTGAAGGCGCCGGTGGTGATCGGGCGCGACCATCTGGATTCCGGGTCGGTCGCGAGTCCGAATCGCGAGACCGAGGCGATGAAGGACGGCTCGGATGCGGTGTCGGATTGGCCGTTGCTCAATGCGATGCTCAATACTGCCGGTGGGGCGACCTGGGTGTCGCTTCACCACGGTGGCGGGGTGGGGATGGGGTATTCACAGCATTCGGGGGTCGTCATCGTCTGCGATGGCAGCGAGGATGCCGACCGGCGTATTGCGCGGGTGCTGTGGAACGATCCGGGGACCGGGGTGATGCGGCATGCGGATGCGGGGTATGAGATTGCGCAGCGGTGTGCGAGGGAGCAGGGGGTTAAGTTGCCGATGGGGTGAAGGAGAAAGAACTGACTCTGATCTCTATTTCGTCCCTTTATTTTAACGGCGAACGGGATCGGCAACTTACTGAGTTTATGTTGGGAACGGCTTGACGAAGGAAGGACATTTCCTGACCATCCGTCCGTACTGCGCCTCGCTTTCGGGGTCTATTTTGGGCTTATTTGTAGTTTGAGCGCACCGATCATCACTTCTCGCACTTTGGCATTCAACGCAAGATCGAAGGATTGATACATGGCCAGATGCACAGCACCAGTACGTGGACACAGCTCAGCGGCTGCCGCCGCTGCATGTCCGGCTTGCCGTTATCGCAGTAGCTCACGTTACAGTGGTGGCTATAGCGGTTCGTACTATCCATCAACGAGCAGCTCCAACTTCAGCAGTGTACGCAGCGGCGGTCGCAAGAACTCAAAGCCTCGTTGGTCCAGCGCAGGATCTGTAGTTTTCTATACGCCTCTAGAGGTGCAATCGCTAACGCCAATCCGTGAATCGGTGGAGGCTCAGATCGCGCTGCACCCCGACCGACGTGATGTATTTCTTTGCCACGCTTGGGATGACCGGCAGGGAGCAGCAAAGCAACTGCACGATCTACTCGAAGCTGCGGGTGTCAAAGTCTGGTTCAGTGAAAAAGATCTTGGCCTAGGCGTTCCAATGATGCGGGCAATTGATAAGGGGCTAGCCAACTCAAAGGTCGGCCTAGTGCTTGTAACACCAGCACTTCTTGCGCGCCTGCCGAAAGAGAGCGTTGCAGACAAGGAACTCTCAACATTACTCGCAGGAAATCGGCTTGTTCCCATTGTGCACAACACAACATATGAGGCGCTTCGCGATGTGAGTCCGATGTTGGCTTCGCGAACAGGTCTAGATACCGCAGAGGACTCCATGTCGGAAGTGGCTGCAAAGATCGCTGAGCTTGTTGCCTCGCGATAGAAGTGCGCTCTAACAATTTATTCAAGCCGCCGCTTCGCGGCGCGGCTTAATTCAGGAGTTAGGCATAGGGGGGGTTGTGTCGCAAGCTGAAACGGCATTATTTGTTGCGCTGATTTCTGCGAGCGCGTCTCTGGGATCTCTACTCTGGACAACCCGAGCCGCCCGGCTGGTTGAGGGGAGAACGACAAGGCTAGCTCTGCTTAACAATGAGTTCAATGAACTTAGTCATCTTCTCTACAAGATTGTCGCTCTTTCAAAGAAGATGGCCGACTCAGGCACGAATGAAAGATTCGCTGCTATCAGAGTTAAGGCGGAAACTTCCTCAAAGCAAGTGGATGATCTCCGACTTAAATGTAGGTATGCCCTCTGGGGGCTTGATGACGGATTTCGAACAATAAAGTGGATGCCAGTCTACATTGCCCATATGAAGGATAGCCGAAAGAGCATTCGCACAGCGAAGCTAATCAAGCTAGGAACGAAGCTCCGGCACTCTATGGACAAGGCCATTTGTCATTCCTACTTCAATGGGGCTCCTCCTAGACGAATTTCAAGGATGGTAGTGATGTATCGTGCTTGGCGGCTTCGTGTTTACTTCGACAATGGCAAGCCAGTTCCACTGGACTGACTGTGCCTAACAATTTGTTCGGGCCGACGTCGCTCCGGTGCGCGTAATAATTCTGGAATTAAATCGACACACGAGGGCGCTGCATGTCAAATGATGCTCAGCTTGAGGTTTACCGTGCGTTGCGGACGTCGCAAGACAAGTATGCATATTTCCTGCTTGCTGCTGCCGGTGCATCAATTGCTTTTGCGATCACGCAAACACGTGGCCATCATATCTCTTGGTTCCAAATTCCTCTTGGGCTCGCTGTTCTTTGTTGGGGGTTTAGTTTCTTCTTCGGCTGTCGTAACATTGCATACGTAAATTCAACTTTGTATGCAAATTCCGAACTTATCCGTGTGCAAAACGGGGAGCATCCGGAGGTTGGTCGTAATTCTCAAATGCAGGAGGCTGCCTGTGCTGGCATCCGTGCCGCAATTGAATCCAAGTCAAGCGTCGCAAATTCTCTATCCAAATTTCAGTTTTACTTTCTAATAGCCGGTGCCGTTTTGTACATTTGTTGGCACGTATTAGAAATGTGTCGGCAATGACACATGGACCACCCCCGCTTTCTCGGACGGTTTAATTAGGGCGCCTGCGCCTTGGCAAAATTCTTCGGTGACCGATAGCCCGAAAAAAAACGGGGTCAGGTTCACTTATCAATGGACAGGGTAAAACGGGAGCGGGATACCTTATTCTTGTGGTGATCATCTGTTCCGTTTACACGACACCGGATGTGGTCGTGATTTGGTTGTAATGACCGGAAGGTCAGCGGCGGGGTAGGTGCGATGGCTAGCTTGCTTTCCGGCTTCACTGGGTCCAAAAGCTTGGCGGATGGAGCGGGGTTTTATCCATCCGCCCAAGCGGATCAACTCGAAGTGGCGGGGACAATCGTGATGCGCCCATCTCCGATATGAATATCCACCTTCTGACCTATTGCAAAGCCGGCCTGTCGCAGCCAGTGACCTCGTAGGCGCAGGTAAGGAACGGGAGGATGGATTGGCCGGCTGTGATGGCGATACGTGTAGGTGTATGCGTAGAAGCTGGAGCCGACGGTGAGCAGGCGCTTCTTGAGGGGGATGCGGGTTCGAGCGGCCATGATGGCTTCCTAGTAGTTCGTTCAGTGCGCCTCTTGTTCAGAGAGGCGGCCGGGTACTTGAACACCGCTACTAGACGGCCCACAGCTTTCCCCTTGCGGGTCTTGTATGGCTGCGCGCTACCCGGCCATGATCACAAACTACAGGCACAAAAAAACCGCGAGCTTTCGGGTACGGTCAGTCCGCTAGTAGAGGTGTGTTCAGCACCTGTGGCCAACGTAGCGGTTTCGGTGGGTGGCGTCAACGAAAACGGGATCGATGAAAATGGGGGAAAACGGGGCCAGAGTGCGTTTCACGATGGGCACCGAATCGAAGGCACCAGATCGGTTGGTCAATGAATCGGCTTGAGAGAGTGATGATCGAACTTCCCATAAAAGACCCATGCGACCTCTGCGTAGCAGCTCGCGAGGAACCATGGAAGATCATCGAGGAAAGCGAACACACGCTGACGGTGATCAATCCGTGGCAGTTCGAAGTCGGCCAGTGCTGCGTCATCACGCGTCGGCATGTCGCGACGCTGCTCGACCTTTCCGACCAGGAGTGCAACGCCATTCTGCTCTCGGCCAAGCGGGTCGCCGAGGCGCTCGTCCGGACGTATCAGCCTCTCGGCATACTCACGTTCCAGAACAACGGCGTCTACAGTGGACAAGAAACCCCGCACTTCCACTTCCACGTCGTGCCTCGGCAGAAGGGCAGCGACTGGGGCATAGGGCCGCCGCAACTCGCGACGTTCGACGGTGCAGGACGCGAGAAGGGTGTTTCGCACGAGCCGAGCGGGGATGCGCAGCGCCGCGAGCGCGTTCGAGTTTCCGCCGAGCAGCTTGCCGAAGCCGTCGCTCTGATCCGCTCGAATCTGCCTGCGTAGTGTTCCAGCTCAGGTATTCGCAGGCTGATGCGGACACCGGCAGGCAAAGGCCCTGGCAGTTCGCGTACGCTGACCAGACGCAGGACACAAAGCGCCCGCCTGCACGGAAGGCCGGAGCATGCGGCATCTCGGCACTTCATATCTGGACGTTTCGGATCATGACGAATACCGCTCGAATCATTGTCTGCATCGTTTTCGCACTCTCGGCCTGCGCCCAGGTTCCATCGGCCGCATCGTGCGAGCGGAAATTCAACGACGCTGAAGTCGAGGGTCTGCTGTACCGTCAGGTCCGCAGGCTGGAGCCTGGAAAGGTGTACGTGAACTGGAAGAATTGCACCTACCATGTTCTTTACTATCCGCTTCCGGTGACGCCTGACGAGCAGAAGATCTTCGCCTTAGATTCCAACGGGAAGCTGTTGGAGCGCCGGGAATATTGATGCGGGAGGGACCAGGCCGGAGTGCCTTTCTCCAAGAAGGAAGGAATTGCACGTATGAGCCGTTGGCTGCTCGCCGTTGTCGTTTTCACCCTGACGCTGTCAGCGGGGCCACTACTCGCGCAAAGCGTTCCAGAACCAAGCACCGCCAAGGAGCTTCCCAGCGTCGCCCTCCCGCCCGAACTGGACCGTGTCTTCCGCGACTACGAGCGCGCCTGGCGCGCCGGCGACGCGGCGGCCCTGGCCGCGCTGTTCGCGGAGGACGGATTCGTGCTGCAGAGCAATCGCCCGCCGGTTCGTGGACGCGCAGCGATCCAGGCCGCCTATGCCGGCGAAGGCGGGGGTCCATTGCGGCTGCGCGCGCTCGCGTTCGCCTCCGAAGGCACGATCGCCTACATCATTGGCGGTTACGGCTACGGCGACAAACCCGGCGATACGGGAAAGTTCACCCTGACTCTGCGGCGAGCGCCCGGTGGGCGGTGGCTGATTTACTCGGACATGGACAACCAGAACGCCGCTCCGAAGCCCCGGAGCGCGGCGCAGACACCCGCTGCACCTCCGGCGCAATAGGCGCTTCGGACATTCGATGCAGGCGGTGCTCTCCCGCAGCCATTACCGATGGCTGCCGAGCGGCTCCGCCAATCCGATGAGAATCCCTTCCGGCCCGCGGATGTAGCAGAGCCGATACGCGTTCTCGTACTGCACCACTTCGCCGACGAGCTGCGCTCGCTTGCCGAGTCGGGCGAGCGTGTCGTCGAGGTCGCTCACGGCGAACATGGCGCGCAGATAGCCGAGTGCGTTCACAGGCGCGTTGCGGTGGTCGGCGACGACGGGCGGGGCGAGGAAACGCGAGAGTTCGAGCCGGCTGTGGCCGTCGGGCGTGACCATCATGGCGATCTCGACGCGCTGGTTGCCCAGGCCGGTGATGCGACCGGCCCATTCGCCTTCGATCGTGGCTCGCCCTTCGAGCGTCAGGCCGAGTTCGGTGAAGAAGGCGACGGCGTCGTCGAGGGATTCCACCACGATGCCGATGTTGTCCATGCGCAGCAATTGGCTTCGAGTCATGATTCCGGTCCTGTCGGGCGAGGGCGTCGCCCGATCGTAGCGGAGACACGCGCGGGCGTCCGCGGAACGAAGCCGGTTATCTTCTCGCAGGCCACCGATTGACCCCTTCGCCTGGTCCACGCAAAAAATCACCGAGGAAGCGATGCACCCCTACGACAAGAGCAACGCCGATCACTACGTCTGGGGCGGCGTCTGCGACGGCTGGCATCTGCTCCGGTCCGCCGACCTCAGCGTGATCCAGGAGCGCGTCCCGCCCGGCGCGAGCGAGACGAGGCACTTCCACACCAAGGCCAGGCAGTTCTTCTACGTGCTCTCCGGCATCGCGACCCTCGAGTTCGCCGACGGCGAAGTGACGTTTGGCCCCAGGCAGGGCGTGCACGTCGAGCCGGGTGTCGTTCACCGCTTCTGGAACAAGGGCACGACGGACGTGGAATTCCTGGTCATCTCCAGTCCATCGACAGCGGGCGATCGAACCAATCTCGATTCGACGACATAGCGGCGCGTTCGAACCGCTGGCGTTCGCGATCGGAGCGACTCGGCCGGACAGAAGGCCCTCACGACCGTTTCCGCGCTTCCCGATTCGGGGCGGGTCACGACACGACATCGTGTCCTCATCCAGCCAGCGTGCTGACAGCAAATTGCTAGCTTTCTCTCGAATCATCGGGAGAACGCCGCCCGCATCCGCAGGAGTCATCGATGGCGCATCGAATCTCTTCGTTGCTCGCATGCGCCGTCGGATGGTGGACTCTGGCCGGCGGCACGGCCGTGGCGGCGAATCCACAAGGCGAGCCCGCAGCGGCAAGGAACGCGAAGGCGGGGTCGGAAGAAGAGCATTCCTGGCTTCAAGCCGTATGGCAGCCCCCGTCTGGCTTGCAGCAAACCCCGATCTGGCCGAACGCCGCGCCGGACATGGAGGGCGTTCCGCAGGCGCCCGAAAGAATCGAAATCGCCGAAACACCCGATGCGCTCGAGGGACACACGTCCGAGGCGGCCTGGGACGTCACCGTTCCGACCATGACCGTGTTCCCGCCGAAGGGGAAGAACACCGGCGTGGCGATGATCGTGTTCCCCGGCGGCGGATTCAAAGCCGTCGTGCTGACCAAGCAGGGGACGGAGATCTGCGGCTGGATCACCTCGAAGGGGATCACCTGCATCCTGTCGAAGTACCGCGTTCCCAAGAGCAACCATCATTGGGACAGCGATTGCCGATGCGCGGTCACGCCCAAGGTTCCGCGCGCACTCCAGGATGCGCAGAGGACGATCCGGCTCGTCCGGGCCAGGGCCGGCGAATGGGGCATCCGCCCGGACAAGATCGGCGTCGTGGGCTTCTCGGCCGGCGGCTATCTGGTCGTGCAGACCAGCAATATCGTCGAACCGGCGTACGAGCCGGTCGACGCGACCGACAGGATCAGCAGCCGACCGGACTTCGCCATTGCGTTCTATCCCGGTCATCTGTGCCGCTCCGGTGGCACGCTCGATCCGGGCATCCATGTGACCCAGCGAACGCCGCCGACGTTCCTGCTGCAGGCATGGGACGATCCCGTCGACGAAATCTGCAACAGCACGATCTATGCGCGTGCGCTCGACAAGGCAGGCGTTCCCGCGGAAGTGCATCTCTTCGCCAAGGGCGGCCATGCTTTCGGCTTGAGGCGCTCGAAGCATCCTGTGGTCGCCGTGTGGCCTTCGCTCGTGGAGAGCTGGCTCGAGGAAATCGGGGTCCTGTAGCCTTGGGCGTGCTGCAAGCCAGGATTCGTTCCGGCCGGCGCCGCGGGCCACAACCATCGGAAGTCATCGATGCCATCGGATCAATCGAACGGCTGGGACGTCATCGCTCCTCGCTTCGTCGCCGAACGCTCTTCCGTTGGCGCTGCGACCGTGCGGGCGTGGTGCCGCGCGCTGCCGAAAGGTGCATCGGTGCTAGACCTGGGCTGCGGCTCCGGCGTGCCGATTTCCGAAGCGTTGCTAGAGGAGGGCTGCGAGGTCTTCGGCGTCGACGCGTCTCCCGCCTTGGTCGCCGCCTTCCGGCGCCGGTTCCCGCAGGCGAAGGTGGCGTGCGAGCCAGTGGAGGAATCGCGCTTCTTCGACAGGACCTACGACGGCGTCGTGGCCGTCGGTCTGCTGTTCCTGCTCGCGCCGGAGGTGCAGCGTGCGGTGATCCGCCGCGTGTCCGCTGCGCTGAAACCGAATGGCCGTTTCCTCTTCACGGCGCCGACGCAGGTCGCGACGTGGAAGGACACGCTGACGGGACGCGATTCCGTGTCGCTGGGCGACGAAGCCTATCGGAACGCGCTCGACAATGCGGGGCTGAAGGTCGTCGGCGAGCATGTCGACGAAGGCGACAATCACTTCTACGACACAGCCGGCGTCGGCGCGGAAGTCCTCTGCGAAAGGCGTGAGCCGTCTCCCGCAGCTGGCTGAGCATGCAGCATGTAGTGGGGCGAAGGGCTTCCTTCGCGGACGATGTGGGCGATACTGGCAGCCGACTCCGACCCCGGCGATCCCATGACCATCGAAACCGAAGACGACGTCGTCGCGCTCAAGCGCATCGGCAGGATCGTTTCCAGCGTGCTCCACGAGATGCTCGACGCGGCCGAGCCTGGCATGACGACGCGCGAGCTGGACGCCCTCGGCGAGCGACTGCTGGAACGGCACGGCGCACGCTCGGCGCCGAAGCTCACCTACGACTTCCCCGGCGCGACCTGCATCAGCATCAACGAAGAAGCCGCACACGGCATCCCGGGCGATCGGGTGATCCGGCCCGGCGACGTGCTGAACGTCGACGTGTCCGCCGAGCTGGACGGCTACTTCGCCGACACCGGCGGAACGCGGGTGGTGCCGCCGACCAATGCGCAGAAGACGCGCCTGTGCCACGCCACGCGCACGGCGCTCGAGCAGGCGATGCGGCAGGCGCGCGCCGGCCGGCCGATCAACGGCATCGGCGCGGCGATCCAGCGCACGGCGAAGGCCTACGGTTTCCGTGTCATCGAGAACCTCGGCAGCCACGGCGTCGGTCGCGCGCTGCACGAGGCGCCGGAGCACATTCCCGGCTACTTCGATCCGACCGACCGGCGCCTGCTCGGCGAGGGCATGGTGATTACCATCGAACCGTTCCTCTCGACGAGGAGCCGCCTGGTGACCGAGACGTCCGACGGCTGGACCCTGGTCGGCGTGCCGGGCAACTTGTCGGCGCAGTACGAGCACACGATGATCATCACCAAGGGCGAGCCGATCGTGGTCACGCGGCATTGAGCGGTCGTCGCCAGAGCGAAACGTCGGATGTCAGGGTCCAGGTTGGACAACGGGAGGAAGTTCGTGGCCGAAGTGCAACAACGCTCGACGTTCATAACAGTCGTGGCCTGGGTCTTCATCGTACTGTCCGGCTTCGCTACCGTCATTTCAGTCCTGCAGAACATCATGATTCAGACGATGTTCCGCGGTCCGGAGATCGGGCAGGGCATGCGGGTGACCTCATCGGTCGGCTTGCCTATCGCCGCTGCGTTCATGGCCGAACATGTCCATCTGTTTTTTCTGGCATTCCTGGTGCTGTCGATCTTCACGCTCGCGTGCTCCATCGGGCTGCTCAAGCGCCGGAACTGGGCTCGTCTGGGCTTCGTCGGCATCATGGTGCTGGCCATCGTGTGGAATCTGGGCGGGCTCGTGCTCCAGTTCAGTCTGTTCGCATCCATGCAGGATCAGCTCCCCGGCGACGCTACGCGCGCCGGGATGAGCATGGGGCCGTTCCTCATGGTCATGATGATCGTCAACGTGCTCCTCGCCATCGGCTTGAGCGTACTGTTCGGGTGGATTGCCGGACGTCTTCTGTCGCCTGCGGTGAGAGAAGAATTCACGGGTGCCACCGAGATGTGATGCTTTCTCGTGCGTGAAATCCGATCGGTCTCCAGTCCGATCAATTGAGCATGATCCATTCCCGGGAGCGACGGATGACGATGCCGACACGCCAGCAACTCTTCGGACTGATCGCCTGGCTCGCCGTCTGCTTCGCCGCCTCCGCGATCGGCGCCGTCGCGTCGATCCAGGCGGCTTCGTTCTACGCGCAGCTCGTGCGGCCGGAGTGGGCGCCGCCGGCGACGTGGTTCGGTCCCGTGTGGACCGTGCTGTACACGCTGATGGGCATCGCAGCATGGCTGGTCTGGCGCGTCGGCGGATTTCGCGCCGCGCGCACGGCGTTGACCGTGTTCCTGGTGCAGCTCGCGCTCAACGCGCTGTGGAGCTGGCTGTTCTTCCGCTGGAAGCTGGGCGCGCCGGCCTTTGTCGACATAGTGCTACTGTGGCTGCTCATCGTCGCGACGATCGTCGGGTTCTGGCGCGTGCGAAAAGTGGCGGGAGCGTTGCTGGTGCCGTACCTGCTGTGGGTCGGTTTCGCCACGGCGCTGAGCTATTCGGTGTGGCGGCTCAATCCGGGGGTTCTGTAGAAAAACGGTGAAGGATTGCCTCTTTCAAGCAGTCGCTATCCGCTACGGGCAAGCTGGATCGGTGATCTGCATCTATTTTTTGTCCACCTTGCAGCCTTTCAATTTCTTGTGAGCAACTATGCATGGGTCTGTTTTGCCTGCCGCGCATCGGTGCGCCGCCACGGTGCGTCCAAGCGCGTGCTCTGCCCAAGCTGCGGAAAATCATGTGAATGCATAGGCTGTAAGACGCCAGTTCCGCCGAAATCCAAACCAAAGATGTGGGAGCAGCTGCGGCTGAATCACTACCAGTTTCAACGTGAGCGTTTGCTTCGCCAGCAACAGGTCAATGTCCGTCGCATCCATGATCTGGAGCGAAAGATCGAGCGCCTTCAGGCGATGCCTTCAAATGAAGGCCGCAGCAAGACGATCGCCCACCTATCGAAACGGCTGGTGGCGGCTCTCACGTAGCTGGCCGCCCAATGTGAAAAGAAAGGGACGGGAGCCGAGCCGGAGTGAGCTGTTGGCCAGCTTCGATTGCTGGCATGGCTCGTGATTCGACTCCGCGCTCTGTCGATTCCGCTCCTTGCCGATCGTCGTAGTGTTGCGACTGACGATTTCAGCTCGCCTCTTTCCATGCGTTGATGCGATCCAGGCTCGGGAGTGTGCAATGCCCCCTGAAACACCAGCATCCGATTCCTCCACCATCGCCGCCCACCCGCCACAGTCCCTGTGGCGCGAACTGCGCGACGCCGTCCGCGGCACCGACGCCGACTACACCAGGATCCCGCTGCGCCGCGCGGTATTCCTGCTGGCCGTGCCGATGGTGCTGGAGCTGGTGCTGGAATCGACCTTCGCGGTGGTCGACATCTTCTTCGTCTCCAAGCTCGGCCCTTCGGCCGTCGCCACGGTCGGCCTGACCGAGAGCTATCTCTTCCTGCTCTACGCGGTGGCGATGGGGCTGGCGATGGCGGTGACCGCGGTGGTGGCGCGGCGCATCGGCGAGGGCAAGCCCGAGGAGGCGGCGGTCACCGCGGTGCAGGCGATCTTCGTCGCCTTGCTGGTGGCGGTACTGCCGGCGCTGGTCGGCGTCTTCTACGCGCAGGACCTGCTGCGCCTGATGGGCGCCGATGCCTGGGTCGTCGAGCACGGCTACCGCTACACGCAATGGATGCTCGGCGGCAACGCGGTGATCGTGCTGTTGTTCGTCATCAACGCGATCTTCCGCGGCGCCGGCGACGCGGCGATCGCGATGCGCGTGCTGTGGCTGTCCAACGGTCTCAACATCCTGCTGTGCCCGCTGCTGATCTTCGGCCTCGGCCCGATCCCGGCGCTGGGCATCGAGGGCGCGGCGATCGCCACCAACATCGGTCGCGGCTGCGGCGTGCTGTTCCAGCTGTGGATGCTGTTCCACAGCGGCAAGCACATCCGCATCCGCCTCGAGCAACTGGCCTGGCGCGGTGCGATGCTGTGGAACATCGTGCGCACCTCGCTCGGCGGCATCGGCCAGATGATCGTGGCGATGACGGCGTGGATCTTCCTGATGCGCATCCTCGCCGCGATCGGTAGCGAGGCGGTGGCCGGCGCGACCATCGCGATCCGCGTCATGATGTTCACGATGATGCCGGCCTGGGGCATGTCCAACGCGGCCGCGACCCTGGTCGGACAGAACCTCGGCGCCGGCCACGCCGATCGCGCCGAGGCGTCGGTGTGGCGCATCGGCTGGTACAACATGGCCTATCTGATCGGCGTGTCGGTGCTGTTCTTCGCCTTTCCGCAGCAGCTGGTCGCCTTCTTCAGCAGCGATCCGGAAGTGGTCAAGGTCGGCGCCGAATGGCTGCGCATCCTGTCGTACTCGTTCTTCGTCTACGGCTGGTGGATGGTGACGGTGCAGGCGTTCAACGGCGCCGGCGACACGATCACGCCGACCAAGATCAACGCGGTGTTCTTCTGGCTGATCCAGATTCCGCTGTGCTACGCGCTGGCGATCCACTTCGGCTGGAAGGAGCTCGGCGTGTTCTGGGGCGTGTTCGTGTCGGAGACGTCGGTCGGCTTGTTCACGCTGTGGCTGTTCACGCGCGGGCGATGGAAGCAGGCGAAGGTGTAGCGGCAGACGCCACCAATCAGGTCAACCACGCTTCAAGCGTCTGCAACGCGTCCTTCCGCGGATGCTCCGCTTCCGCGGACGGCTCGTATCGGCGTCCCTGGTAGTCGACGACCAGTTCGCCGAACGGATCGTCGACGGTGTCGGTTTCCTCGACGACCAGCTCCAGGTCTTCCAGCGCCTCCTCGACGCCGGCGACCTCGAGCGGCATGCGCAGGATCAGCAGCCAGGTGACGAAGGTAGCGTCGACGTCGTCTTCGCGGGCCTTGCGGACGGCGGTGGCGAGTGCCGACGCGCGGTCCGCGAAATGGGAGCGCGCCGGCGCCTCCGACGGAAACACGGTGATCGCTTCGCCCTGGGATTGCAGATCGCCGGTAGAGAGGTTCTCGAAACTGGAAATGACGACGTAGCTCATTGCAGAGGCTGCCTCTCGGCGTGATGTGTCGGAAAGTTCGCTGCAGCGCGAACGGTAGCGCGGAACGGATCCGGAGTGCGCGTTTCGGATGGCATTGGCGGTGCCGGCGGGATGTGTGCGACGCTGCACCGAATTGTTCCGCGCACGCCGAAGCCCTCCGCGGCGCGGCGCCAATCCCGGATCGGGCCAACCGCATGCTCCATCACCTCTCACTCGGCGTTCGTGACCTGGCGCTGTCCGGCGCGTTCTACGACGCGGCGCTCGGCGCGCTCGGGTTTCGTCGAGTCTTCGACGGCCCCCGGTCGATCGGCTACGGCCTGGTCGACGGTCAGGATCTTCTGCTGCTGAACCTCGATCCGGCCGCGTCGCCTCCCGGTCCCGGATTTCACCTGGCTTTCGCCGCACCGTCCCGGACGGCGGTGGATGCCTTCCACGCCGCGGCGTTGCGGATCGGCGGGCGGGATAACGGGCCTCCCGGACTGCGGCCGCACTACGGCCCCGATTACTACGCGGCATTCTTGATCGATCCGGACGGCCATCGGGTCGAGGCGGTCATCCATTCGACGCCAGCGGGCTGACCGGAGTGTGAGCGGAGCGGCGAGGGGCGCGGCTCCGCGTCATCGTGCTTTGCGACGTCGATTCCGCGGTTCCCCGTTCGTCGTCGAGGTGGAAGCGGCGCGCTTTCCGAACGGAAGCCGCCGTCCACTCATCCAAAACGGAGAACCACGATGCGATTCCTCTCACTGATCCGAATCCAGGAGAACACCGGCAAGCAGCCCAGCGAGCGCCTGATGAGCGAGATGGGCAAGCTCATGGGCGAGATGACCCAGGCGGGCACGTTGCTCGACACCGCCGGCCTGATGCCGACGGCCGAAGGCAAGCGCGTTCGCCTTCGCGGCGGCAAGATCAGCGTCATCGACGGTCCCTTCATCGAAACGAAGGAAGTGATCGGCGGCTACGCCATGCTGCAAGCTGGCTCCTTGCAGGAGGCGATTGCGCTGACGGAGCGGTTCGTCGAGCTGCACGTCGCGGACGGCTGGGAACTGGATTGCGAAGTGCGCCAGCTGGTCGAGCCAGGCTTCTGCTGACGCCTGCATGCGCCGAGCAAGCCGTCGGGCTTGCTCCGCATCGGGGTTTCCCGGAACGAGTCGGAATGCTCTTCGACGATGCCGGGGACGCGAACCGGCGTCGTTTCGGAGCAGCCTCCCTTTCCGGACGAGGCTCGCCGTCGCCGAACTGGCCGTCGACGCAGCAGGACCGCGCATTCGCACGCGTGATCGGCTTGACCCGTCGCCGGTCGGCGTCGATGATCGACGCGCTGCGACGTTCTCGGGGTTGGGGCCAAGGGGACGCGGACGATTCGGCCTTCATCGACATCGATGTTGCCGGCGCTGCACGTCATCCCATCCACGAGGAACCCCATGAAAGCGATGCTCGTTGCCTTGATGGCCGCCGCGATATCCGCGGCCGCCCCCGTATCCGCCGGATCGGTTACCGCTTCGCCGCTGGCCGGCCACTGGAGCCTGGATGTCGGCACGTTGCCGATGCCGCCGCAGATGCGGCCGAAGCGTGTCGATCTCCAATTCCGCGCGGTCGCCGACGGAAAATGGAAGACGCACGTCGAGATCGTCGACCAGGCCGACAAGACGTTGTATTCGGATTCGACGCTGTCTCTCGACGGCACGCCCGGTCAGGCGAGCGGGACGTACTGGGTCGACACGTGCGCGGCGAAGATGCCGGCGCCGAACGTGCTGGTGATGCAGTTCGCCTACCAGGGCGCGCCGACGTCGACGCGCGTCTATTCGTTGAGCGAGGACGGCAAGGCCCTGACCGAGACGGAGGCGTACTTCAAGAAGGACGGCACGCCGGCCATGCGCACCGCGGTGTTCACGCGCGTGCCGGGCACGTCCTGAGGTTCGTCGGCCGGCCGGCGAAGAGTTTCGCCTGAGTCCGGCGGATGACGCGCAGCGTTCGCTGCGCGTTCCTCGGCCCGTTCGCTGCGCGACGATTCGCTGCGGCATCCGTGCCTGCGCAGTCCCGTGTCCGCGAGAATGACGGCAACCGGGATTTTCCGGGATTCCCACGAACGGCTTCCCCGAACGGGAAGCGAGGAGCGAGATCATGATCGAAGGATCCTGTCTCTGCGGTGCGGTGCGCTGGACGTTCGCCGGCCGGCCCGACGGCGCGACGGCGTGCAACTGCACGGCCTGCCGCCGCTACGGCGTGCTCTGGGCCTACGACTACGAGCGCGAAGGCATCTCGGTCTCCGGCCGCACGCAGCCGTTCGTGCGCGGCAGCGCGCTCGAATTCCACTTCTGTCCCGCGTGTGGATGTATGGCCTTCTGGCGCGGCAAGCGCATCGACGAGCAGGGACGCCGCCGGATCGCCGTCAACCTGCGTCTGGCTGAACCTGGCGCGGTTGCCGACATTCCCATCGACCACTTCGACGGACTGGACACGTTCGAGGATCTGCCGCGCGACGGTCGATGCGTCGTGGACTACTGGTTCTAGGCGAGGCGGGCCGTGCACGTCGAATGCGTCCGCGAGGTCGACGCCAGCGAACCTGGCGCGGACGGCATGTATGAGTACCACTACGAGTACGACGTCTATCGCTTCGCGGAAGACGGCCTCTGCTTCGTCGCGCGCAGCTACACCGACACGCCCGACGAAGCGCATTTCCTCTGCATCGAAGCGGATGGGCGGCGCCGGCTGCTCGCCGACGCGGACCTCGAGCAGCCACTGTTCCTCGCCGCGGCGGCGCACCTGCGCCGTATCGGCAAGGCGCAGCTGAACTGGCTCAGCGGACGCGGAAACGGCTATGAGCGCGTGTCGTCGCATGGCGCGGTTTGAACACGCTCGTCGGCCGACGCTAGTCCGGCGACGCCGTTTTTCATCCAAGCGTCAATCAGCGCGCGCAGGCCGCCGGCGCTCGAACGAGGGCACGACGTGGAAGCGATCCTGATCACCGAAACTCGCAGCAGTATCGGCGAGCGATCCCTGCGGAACCGCGTGGCATGGCAGGTCGTGAACGGCGAGCGCGTCGTTCTCGCCGTCGGCGACCCGTCGGAATGGCGCTCTTCCGCGCCGCTGCCGGCGACCGCGGTCGTCACCGACGTCGTTGCCGCGTCGGTCGACGATCCGCCGCTGGCGCGGGAGCTCTGGGGCGCGCTTCTCGGCTATCTCGCCTGGCCGCAGGTGCCCCGCTGGCACTTCGCTCTCCCGCGCTTCCTGCGTCCTTCTCGGGCAGTCAGGATCCAGTTGCCTGCCGGGCCCGTACGTTCCGCCGTGTGTTCGGCTGTCGGAAGTGCGGCCGGGCCACTGCGATTCAGGGAGCGCGCGACGGACTGAGCCGGTCGAGCCGAGGTCGGGCGCCGATGGATGCGCGCGTTGCGATCCGGCTGGATTCGCATTGCACGACGGCGGCCGGCATCTGCTTCCGATCGGTTCCAGCAGCCGCGGTTGTGCGATCCTCGCCGACGGCGCGTACGGCGATGCCGTCGAACTCGGGAGCGATAGTGCGACGATCGAAGCGGTCCGACGCGGCTCTTGCGAAACCATGCACGATCGAAGAGGTGAGTGTGCGCAAACAGATGAGCCTTCTACTCGCGGCATCCGCTTTCCTTCCGCTCGGATTCCTTTCCAGCCCATCGGCCCGGGCGCAGAACGGCGACTACCTGATCCGCTACGACAAGACCACCCGCAACGCGACGGTGACGTCGTCGTGCTGCGGAACCTACGTCGCCAGCCCGCAAGGAATCTGGGGCGTTCTCGAGCTGATCTCGACGCCGCCGGGAGTGGCCAGGCCCGCCGGCAAGACCAAACACGTCGCCGAGTTCGAGTTCTATTCGGATGGCGGGTACTTCGACACGGACAATCTCGCCCACGTTGTCCTGTTCCTGCGCGGCGACAAGTACACGGTCACCGTCAATCCGAATTACCCCTACCGGGGACACGGCCTGGTGTTCGGCTACGTCGCGGGGGAGTGGTCGCAAACGCACACCAACGGCTACGCCTGCAGCCGCACGACCCAGTCCAATCCGGTGACGACCGTCATCGAGGTCGCCGGCGCCGTCTCCAAGGAGGGTGGCGGATTCGACGACAACTGCGTCTTCGCGACGGAGATGATGGGCGTTCCGCTGCTGAACGCGCCGTACCGCTACAAGGTCAAGCTGACCTCCGAATACGCGCACGGCGAGTACACGACGAGATACACGTTGCGGAAATGCCGGTACGCGACGGGCAGCCAGTGCGGCCCGTGGCAGGTGGTGGTGAACGACAAGCGGATCAGCTACCGCTATCCGCAGCTGCCCAGCACGCTCGGCGGCTGGTTCTTCGCGGCGGTGCCCGATACGAAGAAGAGCTGGACGTTGAACATCGACCACTTGAACGTGCGCTGGGAGTAGCGATGCGTCGCTAGGGTACCGCGTCGACCGATGGGCGCGTGCCGGCGGAGGAGGGCACGCGCGATGATCGAACGCGCCGCGTTCCGCCATGGCGCAGCGACCTCCCGCCCGCCGGTGCATCAAGGCTTGCCGGCTGACTCCGGCGGCGGCGGCGCCGGGAAACGCACGACCGGTCCGGCCGGCTCCTGGCCGGGCGGCAGCCCCGCGGGAACGGCTTCGCCGGCCGGGCCGAGCGAGTTCACGAACGACCACAACGCTTCCAGGTCCGCGTCGCTCATCTCGTTGAGCGCCCAGTACGGCATCGGCGGCCGCGTGGTCAGCGTGCGCGCATAGGCCTTCCAAGTCGCCAGATCCATCGCGCCGATCTTCGTGCGCAGGTTGCTCGGATACGTCGTGCCCCACGGGCCGCTGAAACCGAGATTGCTGCCGGTGAGCCACTGCGACTCGGGAACTTTGCCGCCGCTCGGCGCGAAGCCGTTGGTGTGGCAGTCGTTGCAGCTGCCGATCAGCGCGACGTAGCGGCCGCGGCTGACCTTGTCCGGATCGGCGGCATGGGCGGCAGGTTCCGCCGCGGTGGCGGAAAAGGCGGCGAGCAGGAGGCCCGTCGTGATGAGAATCCTGAGCATGGGAATGTCCGAATGACCGGCACGATGCAGGTCTTCGGTCGGCGATAACGGAGCCGCGTGGGATTTCCTATCGCGCAAAGCGGCCTTCGCGTTCGGAGTCGTTCAGTCTAGGGCGGCGGATCGTGTTGGCTCGACCGACGCCTCGTTTTCATGCCGCACAGTTCAAGCGTTGGAAGGCATCCCCACCGACCTCTTCGGCGTCGAAGGGTTTGGGCGGACATTTCTCCGTGAGAATATCGTTCGACAGAGGCATTCAGGAGTTTCCATGAACGTACTTGTTTCACTCATCCCGGCGGCCGTCTCGCTCCTTCTGTATGCGCTCTACACAAAGGCATCCGCATTTCTGCTTAGGCGATCCAGGGTTAGATGGGCCCACAGCTTCGTGTTTGCGTTCTTGCTGATGCTTATGTCCATCGGCATGAGTACCGGTTCAAGGGTTTTGGCGAGCTCCGTTCCAGCATTTGTCGTTTCCGCGTTGGACATCGTCCTCGGCGTCTTACTTGGCGGATGGTTTTTCCGCGCGAGAGCCGCGGATGCAAACGGGGTAGCCTTGGGATGGAGCGGTGCAATCAAGCTGTCGGCGCTCACGTTCGTGCTTCTCGCCGCCACCGGCATGGTCATTATTTACGTCGTGCAATCCATGCGTGTCGTTCCGGGCTGATCGTTTCGCACCTCGCGCGCCATGTGAACCGACGGAGCGTCGATCGCGAGTGGATGCGTTTCTGATACGGGACGCTCGGCACAGTCGAAGTCACACACGACCAGAGTCTCAACCACCCTTCTGCGGATCGAAGAACGGAATCGGCGTCCCGGCGTAGATGTTCGTCGGCAACTGCCCGTTCCAGCGCTCCGCCTTGGTGCGCTCGACCTCGATGCGACGCAGCTCGAGCACTTCCTTGCTGCGCGCCAGCGCCTCGTTCTGCACGCGCAGCGCCTCGGCCTGCGCCTCGGCGGCCTTGACGGTGGCGTAGGCTTCGCCGTCGGCCTGCGCCTTCAGCGCGTTCGCCTCGGCCTCGGCCACGGCGACCTTCTGCTTCTGTTCGGCTTCGACCGTGCGCACCTTGTTCTCGGCGGCGAGGCGCAGCTGCTCCTGCGTCACCTTGTCGTTGATCGCCTTCATGTAGCTTTCGGAGAAGGCGAAGGTGCGCATGTCGATGTTGATGACCTGCGCGCCGTACTTGTCGAGTTTCTGGCGCAGCTGTTCGAGGATGTCGTTGGACACCTGCGCACGCTTGGCGATCAGGTCGGGCGCGTTGTAGCGCGCGGTGACGGCCTTGAACACTTCCTGCGTGGCGGTCTGCACGTACGAGGACATGTCGCCGTTGTGGCTGTACTTCTCGTACACCTCGCTGACGCGGTCGGGCAGGATCGAGTAGCGCACGGTCAGGTCGGTGTCGACCGGCTGCGTGTCGCTGGTCGAGCCGGTGGCCTTGTCGATGTGCGCGGCTTCGGCGCGCACCGAAAACAGGTTCACGTTCTGCCACGGCGGCACGAACACCAGGCCTTCGGATTCGATGCCCTTGATCGCGCCGAACTGCGTGCGCACGCCGCGCGAGCCGGTGGGCACCTGGCGGAACGGCCAGAACGTCCAAACGAGCAGGACGGCGACTGCGACGATCGCGACGTCGCGGACGATCTTTTCCGGGAGCAACTGGCCGGTGGCGCTGCGGAAGCGGGACATGCGGATTCCTTTCAGGGATGGAAGGTGGAGAAGGCTGCGATCGCGACGATGCGTCCGTCGTCACGCGGCCCGAAGGCGTTCGTGGGTCATGGTTCCGAAACCGGCGCTTCGCGGGTTTCCCCGGCGCCGGCCTCGTTCAGACGAGCCGTCGCTCGCGGAGGTCCGGCAGCTGAAATGCGCAAGATGACCGATCGCGACGGCGAACGCGCCGGTCGCGAGGCGTGCAATCCCCATGAGCCTCCCCGGTCTCCGATGCGCGGCAGGTTACCGTGCGGCCGGCGGACGGCCAAGAGGCCGGCGTCGCGCCGGCCTCGTCGCGAAGCAAGGACGAATCGCGGTGCGAGACCCGCGTTCGCCGCTTGCGGTCACGGCTTCGTGCGGTAGCGCTCGAACCAGGCTAGGATCGCCGATGCCTTCGCCGCGGACTGCGACGGCCGTTCGGCGAGGCCGCCGTGATTCGCGCCGGGCACCTTGACCAGCATCGTCGGCACGCCGCGCAGCTGCAGCGCTTCGTAGTACTGCTCCGACTCGCTGTTCGGCGTGCGGTAGTCCTCGGCGCCGACGACGACCATCGTCGGTGTCTTGACGTTGCCGACCAGCGACAGCGGCGAGCGCGCCCAGTAGCCCTGCGGGTCTTCCCACGGCAGTTTGCCGAACCAGTAGCGCGCGAAGAACGGCGTCATGTCCGCGGTCAGCACGAAGCTCGACCAATTGATGACCGGCTTCTGCGTGACCGCGGCGCGGAAGCGGTCGGTCTTGCCGACGATCCACGCGGTCAGCACGCCGCCGCCGGAGCCGCCGGTGACGAACAGGTTGTCCTTGTCGACGAAGCCCTTGGCGATGGCCGCGTCGACCGCGCTCATCAGATCGTCGTAGTCGCGGCCGGGATAGGCCTTGTCGATCTGGTTGGCGAACGCTTCGCCGTAGCTGGTCGAGCCGCGCGGATTGACGTAGACGACGGCGTAGCCGGCGGCGGCGTAGAGCTGGTCGTCGGTCGAGAAGGTCGGGCCGTAGGCGGCGAACGGGCCGCCGTGGATCTCCAGGATCAGCGGGTATTTCTTCGCCGGATCGTGATCGGCTGGATTGAAATCGGGCGGCGTGACCAGCCAGGCGTCGATCGGCAGGCCGTCGAAGGCGGTGACGGCGAGCTTCTCGACGTTGCCGAGCTTCTTCGCGGCGAACAGCGATTCATTGAGGCGCGTCAGCCGGCGCGGCTTGTCGCCGCGTGCGACCCAGACGTCGGCCGGGCGCTGCGTCGAGCCGCCGGTGTAGGCGACGGTGCCGTCGCGCGCGACGCTGAACTGGCCGCCGCTGTAGGGACGGTCGAGGCCGCCGTCGACGAGTCCTTCGGCGACCGTGCGGATCGAGCCGTCGAGGCCGACGCGCGCCACGCGCATGCTGCCGTGGTCGTCGTAGCCGACGTAGAGCGCGCGGCCGTCCGCGGCCCACACGGGACTGCCGACGCTGCGGTCGAGGCTGCCGCTGAGCACGCGCGCGCCGCTGCCGTCGCGCTTCATGATCGAGAGCCGATCGTTCTGGTAGCCGAGCAGCTTGTCGTCGAAGCCGGTGTAGGCGATCCATTGGCCGTCCGGCGACACCGCCGGCGCCGTGTCGGGGCCCTTGCGGCTGGTCAGCGCGTGCACCTGCCGCGTGTCGATCGAGACTTCGTGGATTTCCGAGTTCAGCGGATCGCGTTCCCAGTCGGCGGCGAGGTTGGCGCCGAACAGCACGCTGCGACCGTCGTGCGACCACGCCAGCCGGCCGCCGGCGTTCGCCGCGCCGAAGGTCAGCTGCACCGGCGCGCCGCCGTCGGCGGCGATCCAGAAGAGCTGCGAGTGGCCCGGTTTCTCGTAGCCGCCGTCGTCGGTGCGGTAGACCATCTTGTCGATGATCTGCAGCGGCTCGGCCCACTTCGCGCCTTCCGGCTTGTCGGGCGATTTGCCCAGACGCGGACCTTCGTCCGGCACGAACATCGCGTAGGCGATGCGTTCTCCGTCGGGCGACCAGGCGATGCCGTGCGGCGCGTAGGGCAGGCCGGTGAGGCGCGCGGTCGCGCCGGTCTTCATCCAGCGCACGTAGAGCTGCGTGCCGGCCTTGTCGTCGGCGCTGGAAATGTAGGCGAGCTTGCTGCCGTCGGGCGACCAGCGCGCCTGTCCGTGCGAGCCGGGGCCGGCGACGAGCGGCGTCTGCGCGCCGCTGGCGACGTCGATCGTCCACAGCGACGAGCGCGCGCGGTCGATCATGATGTCGTTCGTGCGGCGCGAGTAGACGACCGTCCTGCCATCGGGCGAGATCTGCGGGTCGGCGGCGACCTCGAGGTTGAACAGGTCCTCGCCGGTCAGCACGCGCGAGGGCGACGCCGGCGGCGCGGCATGGGCAGTGGTGGCGAGCAGGGCGGTCAGCAGAGCGGCGAGGGGGCGAATCGGCATGAGGCTTCCTTGGCGGGTTTCGGCGACGCGAGTTGCCGTGCAATCGTGCAAAGATAGCGTCGCGGTGTCCAACGGGACGCCGGTCGAAAGTCGGGGGTGCGCCGTCCGCCATTTCGTGCTTGGTTCCGGCGCGCGAAGGCGAAACGCATGCACGGCATCGACAATCCGTTCTGGGCTGCATTGGACAGCATCCACGCCGACCTGGCGCTGCGCTGCGGCGAGGTCGCGCGCTATCCGGCCGCGTACGCGCCGTTCCTCGGCGTAGCCGCGGACGGGATCGAGGCGACCGAGGCGCTGGAGCAACTGGTCGCGCCGGGCGAGAGCGTCTATCTCATCGGCGCGGTGCCGCGCGTTCCGGCCGGCTGGACGCTGGAGACGTTCGGCGTGCTGGCGCAGATGGTGCGCGACGCGCCGCTGCAAGGCGTCGACGGACCGGCGATCGTCGCGCTGTCGCCAGCGCATCGCGCCGACGTGCTCGAACTCACCGCGCTGGTGTATCCGCACTACTTCCGCGAGCGCACGATGGACCTCGGCCGCTACTTCGGCATCTACGAGGACGGCCGCCTCGCGGCGATGATCGGCGAGCGCCTCGGTACCGCGGACGCGCGCGAGATGAGCGCGATCTGCACGCATCCGGACTTCCACGGCCGCGGCTACGCGCGGCGGCTGACGGCGATGCTGACCAACGACACGCTGGCCGGCGGTCGGCTGCCGTTCCTGCACGTCAGCTATGTGAACACGCATGCGAAGGCGCTGTACGAGCGCCTCGGCTACCGGCTGCGCGCGGACGTGCCGTTCCGCTCGCTGCGGCGCGCGGCGGCGTGAACGGGGCGGCGGTGCGATCGCGCGCCGCCGAAAGAGAGGGCTGCGGGCGAGCCGGTCGTGCCCGCGTCGCGACCTGGCGTCGTCGCCTCAGCGCATCACAGCTGCCGGTCCTCGACCTTGAAGCGACCGTTCGCGACGGCGGCCGCGCCGCCCCGGTCATCCTTCAGCCGGAACGAGAACGTGCCTTCGTAGACCTTGCCGTTCGCGCGCGTGATCTCGAAGCGGTTCTCGGCGCTGTCCTTGTCGAGGCGGTATTCCGCCTCGGGCGAACCGCCCATCGGGCGGGTGCCTTTCTCGAAGCGGACGTCGCAGGTGCTGCGCTCGAACGCCTTGTGGTCGAGGACCAGCGGCTTTCCGTCCACGAAGCCGTCGCAGACGATCGACAAGCGGTCGACGCGCGTCTTCGGCGGCGGCCACGCGGCGGCGCCCCGGGTCGAGGCGCTGAGTGAGAACTTGTCGCCGATCGGAACCAGGGTGATTTCCGCGTCGCCGGATTCGAAGGCGATGTCGCCGACTTGCGCGGTCATCGATTGCGGTTCGTCCGCGCGTGCGGACAGCGTGGCGAGGGCGGCGAACGCTAGGCAGGTCAGCAGGCGCTTCATGGTGGCTCCGATGGTGGGCGGGTCGAACGGTTTCGCGGGCAGGCGACGGCCTCGGCAAGGAACTACGCAAGGCGGAGCGGAGAAGGGACAGCGCGGAGCGGAATCGGCCTTCCGCAACCGTGGCTGCCGAGGAAGTATCTGGTGCGCGCGTGGGCATCGTCGCTCACGCGCCATCGGGAGTCGTCGTGCCGGAATCGAGCAAGCGTGCCGCGTTCGCAGGTGTTTTTCTGTCGCTCTGGGCGGGCGCCGCGCTCGCCGCGGCGCCGCCGGCCGAGTCCGACGCGGCATCGGCCGTCGCGCCGGCGCTGACCGCGCCGATTCGCCAGGCGCTGGATGCGGTGATGACCGTACCGGGCGGGGCGCCGGCGATGGCGGCCGTGATCGTGCAGGGCGAGGCGCCGCCGTGGATCGACGTGCGCGGACGCCGGCGCGCCGATCGCGACGCCGCGGCCGACGCCGACACGCGTTTCTACATCGCCTCGCAGACGAAATCTTTCATCGGCTTGCTCGCCGCGGTGCTCGACGCGCGTGGCGAATGGCCGTTGTCGCGGACCTTGGCCGAGGTCTGGCCGGCGCTGCGCCTGCCGGCGCCGGCGGACCCGCAGCGGATCACCCTGGCCGATCTGCTGTCGCACCAGGAAGGCTTGTCGACCGACACGCTCAACGTGCTCACCGCGCACGTGCGCGACGTGCCGGCGGAGGACTATCCGCGGTTGCTGGCGAGCGAAGTGAAGCCGCGGGCGGCCGGCTTCCGCTACGCCAACATCGGCGACCTGATTTACGGCGCCGCGCTGCAGGCCGGCACCGGGCGCGCCTGGCGCGAGGAACTGGAACGCGTCGTGCTGCGTCCGCTGCAGCTCGACGGCATCTCGCCGCGCACCTCCACGGTGCCCGCCGAAAAGCTGGCCTGGAACCATCAGTGGGACGGTACGCAGTGGCGCGTGCTGAAGCCGAAGCCGGATGCGCTGATGCATGCGGCGGGTGGCCTGTGGGCCTCGCCGACGTCGATGGCGCGCTGGATGCAGGTCAATCTCGGCCTGCGCGGATCGCACGGCACCTTGCCCGAGGCGGCATGGCAGCGCTCGCAGCGGCCGATCGCGCAAGCGCGACTCGCCGACGGCGAGATCGATTGCAACGGCTACAGCCTGGGCTGGTACACCTGCACCTATCGCGGGCAGCAGGCATTGATGCATCCCGGTTCGTACGACGGGGCCGTGTCGGTGACCGTGCTGGTGCCGTCCGCGCGCGCGGGCTTGTCGCTGATGGCCAACAGCGACAGTGCGATGGAAGGTCTGCAACTGGAATGGATGAAGGCGTTCATCGGCCTCGCCACCGGCCAAGCCGGCGAAGCGGAACGCTTGAGCAAGGCGGCGCAGGCGTATCCCGCGAAGGTCGCCGCGAAGGCGGCGAAGCGGCGCGCGGCGATCGACGAGGCGCGTGCCGATGCGCAATGGGATGGCTGGCGCTGGCAGCCCGATGCGGCGACGCTGCGAGCGTGCGCCGGGGAATTCACGAACCGGTTGTACGGGACGATGCGCGTGACCGTGCACGGGAGCGCATCCGCCGCACGCGTCGGCGAATTGGAGATGCGGCTCGAACCCGCGGCATCGGGACTGTTCGCCGCGTCCACGGCCGCCATGGAGCCGCCGGAGCCCTTGCGGTGCGACGCCAGGGACCGGCGGATCGTCTGGCGCGGGCAGGAATTTCGCCGGTAGAGGAGCCTCGGGAAGACTTCGTCATCCGCGCCGGCTCCACGGGATCGTCACTCCCGCGAAAGCGGGAGGCACTCATCGACAGCCGACGGAGCGGTCCTCCCTCTCGCTCCTGGTCATGCCGGAGAAGAATCACGATGGATTCGCGCTTTCGCGGAGATGACGGGAACGAGAGAAAGCGGCACATGCGATGATGCGCCGACGCAGCGCCGGCACCCGGCGCGCAGGCATTTCCCGACCGCATCCGTGAACGACTCGAAGAAGGCATCGCCTCCGCCCTTGGGCCTCCTGCTGCGCGAATGGCGCGCCGCGCGCAAGCTGAGCCAGCTCGACCTGGCGCTGGCGGCGGATCTTTCGATGCGGCATCTGAGCTACATCGAGACCGGCAAGGCCAGGCCCAGCCGCGAGATCCTGGCGCGCATCGCGGCGGCGCTGGACATGCCGCTGCGCGATCGCAACGCCTTGCTGCTGGCGGTCGGCCACGCGCCGGACTATCCGGAGCATGAGCTGGTGACGCCGACCTTGGAGCGGATGCGCCAGGCGGTCGAGCTGATCCTGTCGCACCAGGAGCCGTATCCGGCCTTCGTGCTGGATCGGCGCTGGAACGTGCTGATGGCCAACTCGGCCGCCGCGCGCGTGAATGCGCTGCTGATGGACGGGCGCGCCAGTCGCCACACGAACCTGCTGCATCAGGTGTTCGATCCGGCCGATTTCCGCCCGGTCATCGTCAACTGGGCGGAAGTGGCGGAGAAGTTCCTGCATCACCTGCGCGCGCAGATCGCCGCGGCGCCGACCGATCCGCTGCCGCGCCGCCTGCTCGACGAAGTGCTCGCCTATCCGGACGTGCCCGCGCCGGGGCACGCCGACCTCGGCCAGCCGCCAGCGCCGGTACTGACGCTGACGTTCCGCAGCCCGCTCGGCGAGCTGCGCTTCTTCGAGACGATCACCACGTTCTCGATGCCGCGCGACGTGACGCTCGACGAGCTGCGCATCGAGTGCGCGTTTCCCGCCGACGACCGCACCGCGGCGGTGTGCGCGCAGCTGGCGCGGCAGCGCGCGGCGTAGATTCGGCCGTCCATGACCTCGGAGGTCATGGACGCTGCGCGTGGCGATACGCACGCTGGCGTCATTCCCGCCACCGGACGTCCCGTCATGTCGATGCGATCCCTGTTTTCCCTTCTCGCCGCCGCCACGGTGCTGGCCTCGCCGTGCACACACGCCGCCGCATCCGCAGCCGACGCGCTCGGCCCGCAGCACCAACTGCTCGCAGGGCTCGCCGGGCAATGGACCGTGCGCCAGTCGTTCTGGACCGACCCGGCCAAGCCGCCGGCGATCGACCGCGGCACGGCGAGGTTCACGCCGATCCTCGCCGGCCAGCATCTGCGCCAGGAGCTGCACATCGACGCGGCCGGCAAGCCGTTCGACGGCCTCGGCTATCTCGGCTACGACCAGGCCGCGGGCGACTACGGCAGCCTGTGGATGGACGTGAACTTCAAGGGCGTGATCCTCGCGCACGGCGGCTACGACGCCGCCACGCACGCGTTCACCTTCGTCGGCCAGGCGCCGGATGCGAAGGGCGCGCTGAGCCCGCTGCGCGAAGTCCTGCACATCCAGGACGCGGACCATTTCACCTACGAGTACTACGAGCGGCACGACGGCAAGGAAGGCCTGGCGGTGCGCCTGGAGTACGCGCGCGCGAAGTGACGGCGGCGTCGGCGTCGCGGCGTCATCGGAAAGAAGCACGCGATCGGCGGCGACCAGGGAACGCGCACCGTGTGCCGCCGCTTCGGCGTCGAAATGGCTATGCTCGCGCATCGTCCTCGCGTCCCGGAGAACCGTGCGCATGCATCCGCGTCGTCTGCCCGTCCTGCTCGCCGCCGCGTTGTTCGCGCTTCCCGCCGCGGCGGCGGACCTGTTCGTCGATCACGTCGACGGCTACACGCTCGACGGCTCGGGCCGCCTGCAACGCTTCGAGGCGATGCTGGTGGAGCGCGGCAAGGTCGTCGCCACCGGTTCGCATGCCGCACTCGCCGCGCGCGCGGGCCAGGCCGAGGTGCTCGACGGCAAGGGCCGCACGCTGCTGCCGGGCCTGATCGACGCGCATGCGCACGTGATGGGACTCGGCGTCGCCTTGCGGCGCGCCGACCTGTCGGCGACGAAATCGCTCGACGAGGCGCTCGCGACCGTCAAGTCCTACGCCGCCGCGCAGGCGCAGGCCGCCTGGGTGCAAGGGCAGGGCTGGAACCAGGCGGTGTGGAAGCTCGGCCGTTTCCCGACGGCGAAGGAACTCGACGCGGTCGTCGCCGATCGTCCGGTCTGGCTGGAACGCGTCGACGGCCACGCCGGCTGGGCCAACAGCGCGGCGATGAAGCTCGCCGGCATCGACGCGCAGACGCAGGATCCGTCCGGCGGACGCATCGAGCGCGACGCCGACGGCAAGCCGACCGGCGTGTTCGTCGACGGCGCGATGGAGCTGGTGGCGAAGAAGATCCCGCCGATGGATGCGCAGGAGGCGGAGAAGGCGCTCGATGCCGCGCTGGCGGAAATGGCGCGCGTCGGGCTGACCGGCGTGCACGACGCCGGTGTCGACGCGGACACCGTCGCGCTGTTCAAGCGCTACGCCGACACGCGCAAGCTCACCGCGCGTATCTACGCGATGATCGGCGGCGTCGGCGCCGACTTCGACCGCCTCGCGGCGAGCGGTCCGCTGACCGGCTACGGCGACGGCTTCCTCGACGTGCGCAGCGTCAAGCTCTACGCCGACGGCGCGCTCGGCAGCCGCGGCGCCGCGCTGCTCGCGCCGTATTCGGACGACGCGCGCAACAAGGGCCTGTTGTTCCATCGACAGGACGAAATGACCGCGATGATCGGCAAGGCGATCGGCAAGGGCTACCAGGTCGGCGTGCACGCGATCGGCGACGCGGCCAACCGCGAAGTGCTCGACGCGTTCGCCGCCGTCTACGTCGCGCACGGCGGCAAGCAACTGCGCAATCGCATCGAGCACGCGCAGATCGTCGATCCCGCCGACATCCCGCGCTTCCGCACGCTCGGCCTGATCGCCTCGATGCAGCCGACGCATGCGACCTCCGACATGAACATGGCCGAGGACCGCCTCGGCAAGGCGCGCATGAAAGGCGCCTACGCGTGGCGCACGTTTCTGAAGCAGGGCACGGTGATCGCGGCGGGTTCGGACTTCCCGGTCGAGTCGCCCAATCCGTTCTACGGCCTGTATTCCGCCGTGACGCGGCAGGACCACGACGGCCGTCCGCCCGGCGGCTGGTATCCGCGCCAGGACATGACGCTGCCCGAGGCGCTGCGCGCGTTCACGCTCGACGCGGCGTACGCCGGTCATGCGGAAAAGTCGCTCGGCACGCTCGAAGCGGGCAAGTGGGCGGACTTCGTGCTGATCGATCGCGACGTCTTCAAGGACAAGCCGGCGCGGATCTGGTCGACCGTGGTGCTCGAGACCTGGGTCGGCGGGCGTCGCGTGTACGCCCGCGAAGGCGGCTGATCGCGGCGCAAGGGACGGCACCGGCGATCGCGTACACTCGGTTCCCGTCGCCAGCGGAGACCGGTCCGATGCGCATCCGATCGCTGTGGCTTTCCGTCGTCGCCTGCCTCGCATTCCCGTTCGCCGTTTCGCGTGCCGCGGTGGCCGAATCGCCGCCGAACGCTCCGGCGGCCACCTACGACGCTGAATTGGCCAGGCGCGTCGGCGCCGACGAGCGCGGCATGCGCAAGTACGTGCTGGTGATCCTCAAGACCGGCGCGAAGCGCGTGCCCGACGGCCCCGAACGCGACGCGATGTTCGCCGGCCATTTCGCCAACATGCAGCGCTGGGCGAAGGCCGGCCAGCTCGCGGTGGCCGGGCCGTTCTCGAAGGATGCTTCCGGCTGGCGCGGCTTGTACGTCTTCTCGGTCGACACGGTCGAGGCGGCGCGCGCGCTGGTCGAGACCGATCCGGTCGTGCAGAAGGGCGAGATGGTGCCGGAATTCCACGACTGGTACGGCACGGCCGCGGCGATGCTGCTGCCGGAATGGCACGAGCGTCTGGTACCACCAGCGTCGAAGCAGCCTTGAGGCACCGTCGTCGGGAGTTCCTTGCTGATTCGCGCAGCAATGCACGCCTCGCGCTCGCCGCGAGTTTCACTCCGCTTCGGGATGCCGTTCGCGCCAGCGCGCCAGGCGTTCGCGATACATCGTCATCTCGTCCGCGTAGATGTCGTAGACGCAGCGCTCGCATCCGCTGTCGCAGCAGTCGCCGGGTAGCGGCGGTTCCGGTGGAGTCGGGCGCGGATCGGATTGCGGATCGGACATCGCGGCGAAGCATAGCAATGCGCATGGGTGGATTCGGCGCCTATATCGCCGATCCGCCGATCCGGCGCGCATCGCCGACATCGAAAGCCTGGTAGAGCCGCCTATCCGCGATTTCATTTTCCGCGCATGCTGCTATGCAGCATAATGGCCTCATGGAAACCATTGCTCCGTCGCAAGCCGCTCCCATCACCGCAGCGGTATCCAGCCGCCATCGCGCCCTGATCCTCGCCGCGCTGACCCTCGGCGGCTTCGCCATCGGCACCAGCGAGTTCTCCGCGATGGGGCTGATGCCGGAGATGGTGAAGGCCTTCGGCGTGAGCGAGCCGCAGGTCGGCCACATCATCAGCGCGTACGCGCTCGGCGTGGTGGTCGGCGCGCCGCTGCTGGCGATCCTCGGCGGACGGCTGCCGCGCCGCCGCCTGCTGCTCGCGCTGATGGGCTTCTACGCGCTCGGCAACCTGGCCAGCGCCGCGGCGCCGGACTACGCGAGCATGCTGCTCGCACGCTTCGTCGCAGCGTTGCCGCACGGCGCCTATTTCGGCGTGTCGGCGCTGACGGCGGTGGCGATCAGCAAGCCCGCCGAGCGTGGCAAGGCGGTGAGCCTGACCATGTTCGGGCTGACCTTGGCGATCCTGATCGGCAATCCATTGGCGACCTGGATGGGGCAGACGATCGGCTGGCGCTGGGCGTTCGTGCTGGTGTCGGCGGTCGCGCTGGCGACGGTGCTGCTGATCGCCGCGTTCATGCCGCGCGATCGTGCCGAGCCGCCGAAGCGCGCGCTCGACGAACTGCGCGCGTTCAATCGCCTGCCGGTGTGGCAGGCGCTGGCGATCGGCGCGGTCGGTTTCTCCGGTCTGTTCTGCGTCTTCAGCTATCTGGCGCCGACGCTGTTGCAGGTGACGCGCGTATCGGCGGGCTGGATCCCGCTCGGTCTGGCCGGCTTCGGACTCGGCGGCGTGATCGGCAATCTCGCCGGCGGCTGGCTGTTCGATCGCCTGCGTTTCCGCGCGGTGCCGGTGATCCTGCTCGGCGCGGCGGCGGTGCTGCTGCTGTTTCCGCTGACGGCAGGTTCGCTGTGGACGATCCTGCCGGCGACGGTCGCGATCGGCATGATGGGCGCGCTCGGCCCTGTGCTGCAGACGCATCTGATGGACGTCGCCGGCGACGCGCAGACGCTGGCAGCCGCCTCGCATCACGCCGCGTTCAATGCGGCGAATGCGCTGGGACCCTGGCTCGGCGGCCTGGCGATCACCGCGGGTCTCGGTTGGACCTCGACCGGCTACGTCGGCGCGGTCACCGCGCTGCTCGGCACGGCGATCTATCTGTGGGCGGCGGCGACCTTGCGCCGACCGCGAGCGGAGACCTGCCCGGCGGCGTGAGCGCTCAGCGCCGCCGCTTCGCCGCGCCGCCCTTGCCGGCGAACACGCCGTCGAGCACGCGCTCGGTGGCGAAGCCGGCCTTCTCGAGGCGGCGCGAGACTTCCATCGGCACGTCGCGCCCGCTGGTCTTGCGGTTCGGCGTGCCGGTGTAGTGGAACAGGCGCGCCTGCGGGCGCAGCACGCGCGCGAGCTGGTCGTAGAACGCCTGCGAATAGAGCTCGCCGGCGATGCCGAAACGCGGCGGGTCGTGCAGGGCCGCTTCGTAGGCGGCGTCCGGCAGCGTGGCGATGTGTTCGGAGATGTCGGCGTGCGCGAGCCGCAGGCGATCGTCGGCCTGCGGATCGGGCGACCATGGATTGAGGCTGCGCAGCCAGAGCACGTCGGCGTTCTTCTCGAACGAATCCACGCGCGCGACGCCGTCCTCGAGGCAGGCGCGCGCGAAGTAGCCGAGCCCGCCGCAGGTGTCGAGCACGTGCTTGCCGCGCGGCGCGACCAGCGCGACCTTGCGCTGCGCATCCGCGTACGGCGAGACCTGCGCGGTCGGCAGCATCTTGATGCCGTCGATCTCGAAGGTCGGCGCGCCCCATTCGGTCGGCACCAGCTTGATCAGCGATCCGCCGTAGCGCTGCACCGGCTGGAACGCTTGGCCATCCCAGACGTAGATCGTGCGTTCCTTGAGGTCCTGCGGCCACGGATAGTCGCGCCCGCGCCAACGCCAATGGTCCGCGTTCAGCGCGACCTCCTCGCGACGGCGGCCGAGATCGAAGGAGCCCGACCAGACGGCATCGCCGGCCGTCGCGGCCGCGCGCATCGCGGTGGCGACCTCGCGCGTGAGCAGGGGGCCGTCGTAGCGCGGAGGGAAGGGCGGGATCATGGCGAAGAGAGGGCATGCGCGTCGGCGATGCCCTGGATGGTAGCCGCTGTCGACGCGATCGCCGTGCCTGCGTTCACTCGAAGCCGTCGGCGAAGATCCATGCGCGCGGACGGAAGCCCGCGACGATCGGCGCGGTGACGTTGCCGACGCGGTGGTTGTCGCGCTGGTCGGCGATGCCGGTCGGCACGCCCATGAAGCGGACGTCGGGATTGGAGAAGTACGGCGCGCGGAAGCAGTTGCCGGCGCAGTCGTAGGGATAGGACATCACCGTGGTGAAGGCGTTGTCGACGTAATGGCCGAAGGCCCACGGAAACAGCGCCTGCGCCGGCGGAACGCCGTAGGCGGGATCGTGCTGCATGCCCAGGTTGTGGCCGTGCTCGTGCGCGTAGACCAGGTCGCCGACGGCGCAGCTGCGCATCGTGATCTGCACCGCGTCGCCGGCGAAGCCGTCGTCGAGGCGGTCCATGATGAAGCCGGCGCCGCAGACGTCGATGCTGTTCTCGACCCACAGCGATGCGAGGTCCGCGCCGACCTCCTCGCGCATCGCCAGCGCGGCCGGGTCGATGCGCAGCCATTCCAGGTCGTAGACGTCGACCTCGTCGCGCGGGAACGGCCGGATCGCGGCGAGGTGGAAGCGCGCCGTCATGTCGCTGTTGGCGAACACCAGGTTCGCGCTGTCGACGGCGGCGTGGATTTCCGCCTCGACGTTGGCCAGCGAACCCATCGCGGCGAGCACCTGCGGCGAATAGACCACCAGCACGTCGATCGGCTCGTCGGCGCCCGCAGGCGCGATCGGGGTGCGACGCGGCGCCGGCAACGCGGGATAGCGCATCAGCGCATCTTTCGGCAGTGCGCCGCCGCAGCCGGAGAAGGCCGTCGGATCGACCTCGACCAGCGCCGAGCCGCCTTCCGGCAGCGGCACGATCTCGTAGCGGCCTTGCGGCGTCTGCACCCATCCGGCGAGTACACCGCGATGCATCGTCAGCGACACGGCATGATCCGGCGAGGCGTCGAGCCGGCCCTGCCACATCCAGCCGTCGCTGCGCTGCGCGAAGGCGGTGCGCGTCGCGCTGAACGAAGCGCCGAATACGTCCAACAGCAGGGTTCGCTGCTCGCGTGCGCTCCAGCCGATCGTCGTCGAAATGCGCTGTGCGCGTCGCGCAGCGGGTTGCAGTATGGAAACGTCGACGGCGTGTGCGCTGCGCCAGGGCGAGGTCTCGACGGCGGTCACGGACGGTGCCGCGATGGCGAGCGCGAGCGCGAGCAAAGGCGACGGCATGGATTTCCCCCTTCGGATCGTGACGGCTGCGCGACCGCGCCGTCGACGGCGCATGATCGCCGAGGCGCCGATGCAGGTCGAGATCGCGGCGGACGAAGGGCCGGCGCTCGGCGGCTTGATGCTACAGTCCCGCTCCACTCACCACGACGAGCGATACCGCAATGAGTTCAGCGCCTTATCCGATCGGTACGCCCGGAACTCCCTGGGGCGAGGCGGAGAAAGCCGAATGGCGGTCGCGCCAGACGCGCCAGCGCAGCTATGCGCAGGACGTGCTGAGCGCGATCGACCGCGCCCGCGAGCGTTTCGACGTGACGCAGTACGGTGAACTCGACTACGCGCCCGACCTCTATCCGCTGTTCGCGATCCGCAGCCGCGACTGGCGCGACGAACGGCCGACCGTGCTGGTCACCGGCGGCGTGCACGGCTACGAAACCAGCGGCGTGCACGGCGCATTGCAATTCGTCGAGCGGCACATGGCGGACTACGGGGGTCGCGTCAATCTGCTCGTCGTACCGTGCATCAGCCCGTGGGCCTACGAGCGCATCCATCGCTGGAATCCGCACGCGATCGACCCGAACCGTTCGTTCCGCGAGAACAGCCCGGCGGCGGAATCGGCCGCGCTGCTCGCGCTGGTCGCGCCGCTGCGCGACCGTTTCCTCGTGCACGTGGACCTGCACGAGACCACCGACAGCGACGAGTCCGAGTTCCGCCCGGCACTGGCCGCGCGCGACGGCAAGTCGTCCGAGCCGGAGAGCATTCCGGACGGTTTCTACCTGGTCGACGACGAAGCGCAGCCGCAGCCCGGATTCCAGCAGGCGATCATCGACGCGGTGGCGAAGGTCACGCACATCGCGCCGGCCGACGAGAAGGGCGAGATCATCGGCTCGCCGGTGGTCGCGCCGGGCGTGATCCGCTACGCGCTGCGTCCGCTCGGCCTGTGCGCCGGCGTCACCGAGGCGCGCTACAAGACCACCACCGAGGTCTATCCGGACAGCCCGAAGGCGACGCCGGAGCAATGCAACGCCGCGCAGGTCGCGGCGGTGCGCGCGGCGATCGACTACGCGCTGGCGCACGCGTAGCCGCTCGCGGCACGCGCGGGGAAACGCGCTCAGGGTTTCCCCGCGTCCTTCGCCAGCGGTAGCACGTACTGCACCAGGCTGAGCACGGTCTTGCCGGGTTCCTCCCACGGCATCATGTGCGCCGAGCGCTCGAACCAGATGCCGCGCTTGTAGGGCGCGTCGACCGCGCGCAGCCAGGCCTCGGTCGGCGCCGACGGCGTGGTGTAGTCGTGGCGGCCCATGAACATCAGCACCGGGATCGGGAACGAGCGCACGCCGCGCTGGTCGACGGCCAGGAACTCGTCCAGCACGCGGCCGAGCGTGAACACGTTGCCTTCGTCGATCGCGCAGCGATCGCGGTCCTCGTAGTCCGGCGACAGCAGCGGCGCCTTGAAGAAGTAGTCGGAAGCATCGCGGAATGCGCTGAGGCCGCCGTAGTACTGCGCCCATTTGCGCGCGACGACGATGCGCTCGCGCGTGATCGGGCGGTCACCGGGGTAGGGCGCGATCGCCTCCAGCTCCTTCACCGCCGCGGTGTTGCCGTGCGCCTTGGCCTGCTGCAGGCCGTAGTCGAAGCTCAGGCGCTCGTTCTCGCGCACGTCGATGACCTGGCCGATGCCGACGTAGGCGTGGAACAGATCGGGCCGCTTCAGCGCCGCGCGCATGCCGATGATGGTGCCCCAGCTGTGCGCCATCAGCACCAGCTTGCGCTTGCCGTAGCGCTTGCGCACCTGCTCGGCCAGTTCGATCGCGTCGTCGACGTAGCGCTCGATGCGCAGGCTGTCGCCGACCGCGGCCGAATGGTCCTCGACATAGGTCTTGCCGGCGCCGCGCTGGTCGTAGTTGACGACGGTGAAGTACTCCTCGATCGGCCGCTGGAACTGCCACAGCGTCGGCGTCACCGGCGAGGCGGGGCCGCCGTGGACGAACAGCAGGACCGGGTTGGTCCGGTCCTCGCCGCGCGCGTTGACCCAGTGGTCGACGCCGCCGATGCGCGTCTTGTACGACTCCTGCACGCCGCCGGGCGCCACGATGCGGTCGAGGTCGCGCACGATCGCGCGCGCGTCGGCGTAGGGCGCGGTGTCCTTGCATTCGGCGAAGGCCGTTCCGGCGGCGGACGACATCAGAAGCGCGAGCGAGGCGAGAAGGCGGTTCATACGGACCTGTGCGACGAGACGGACGGAGCGCCGCATCGGAGGCGCGAAAGCATCCTCCCACGAATCGTGCGGAGTGCAAATTCGCGTAACGCAAATCGTGCATCGGGTTGCCGGGCGAGGCGCCTGCGGATTTAATCGCGCCGCCGTCCCTCGCCTACCGCTCATCTCCGATGTCCCCGAACCGCGATTTCCTCGACAAGCTCGCCGACTCGATCACCCACGCGCACACGCTGGAACAGCTCGTGCGGCCGCTGCTGGAGCTGCTTCAGGCGGTGACGGGGCTGGAGTCGACCTACCTGACCACGATCGACGACGGTGCCGGCGTGCAGCACGTGCTGTTCGCGCGCAACAGTCGCCGGCTGCAGATTCCCGAAGGCTTGTCGGTGCCGTGGGAGGGCACGCTGTGCAAGCGCGCGCTGGAAGAGGAGTGCGCCTACACCGACGACGTCGCCAGTCGCTGGAGCGATTCGGACGCCGCGCGCGCGCTCGGCATCGCCACCTACGCCAGCACGCCGGTGCGTACCGGCGACGGCGCGCTGTACGGCACGCTGTGCGCGGCCAGCGACGAACGCACGCCGCTGGCCGCGGGGGCGCCGAAGGTGCTGCAGATGTTCTCGCAGCTGATCGCCCAGCAGGTCGATCGCGAACGCACGCTGCAGGCGCTGCGTCATGCCAACGACCTGCTCGCGCGGAGCGCGCTCACCGACACGACCACGCAACTGCCCAACCGCCGCGCGCTGATGGAGGAAATGCACCGGCGCCGGGCCGCGCATGCGAGCGACGGCGAGGTGCTGGTCGCCGCTTTCGTCGACCTCGACGGCTTCAAGGCGATCAACGACCGCTACGGCCACGATGTCGGCGACCGTTTCCTGAGCGCGATCGCCGGCCGTTTGCAAGGCGCGCTGCGCCTGGACGGATTCGTCGCGCGGCTCGGCGGAGACGAATTCGTCGCCTTGTCGAGCGTGCGGCGCGAGGCGGCCGCCGAGGCGACGGCGTCGATGCAGGCGCGCCTGCTCGCGGCAACCATCGGCGCGTTCGACCTGGACGGCGTGCGCATCGACTATGCCGGTCCCAGCATCGGCGTGGTCGCGGCGGAGTCCGCCGACGCCGATCCGCTGGCGCTGCTGGCGCGTGCCGACCAGGCCATGTACGAGGTCAAGCGCCGGCGCAAGGCGGCGCGGCCGCACTGACGCCTCGTCGCGCTATGCTGCGCGGGTTTCGCCCTGTGCCCGGTGCCGCCTCGTATGGACGCTTTCAGCTACCTCTCGGTCCTGATCTCGCTGATCCTGGGGCTGGCGATCACGCAGGTGCTGAAGGGCGTGCGCGGACTGATGCAGTCGCGCGCGCGGCTGAAGGGCTACTGGCCCGCCGTGCTGTGGGCGGTCCTGATCGTGGTGATCGCGGTGCAGTCGTGGTGGTCGATGTACGGCCGCGCCACTACGCGAACTGGACCTTCCTGGCGTTTTCCGCCGTGCTCGCGCAGACGATCGTGCTGTACCTGCTCGCGGCGCTGGTGCTGCCGGACGCCTTCGGCGATGCCGCGGTGGACCTGCGCGAGCACTACTACGGACATCGCACCTGGTTCTTCGCGCTGCTCGTGTTGCTGATCGTCGCCAGCCTCGGCAAGCAGCTCGTGCTGTTCGGCACGGCGCCGCGCGCCGCCGATCTCGCCTTTCACCTCGGCTTCGCCGCGATGGGCGTCAGCGGCATCGCGATCGCGCGGCCGCGCTATCACCAGCTCCTGGCGCTCGCCGCGACCCTGCTCATCGGCGCGTACATCGCGCTGCTGTTCACGCGCCTGGATTGATTCGAGCGCCATCGGATCGCATCGGCGCCTGCCGGCGAAAAAGCCTCGCCTAGATGAGCTTCAGCGTGATCGCCTTCAGCACCGCCCGCGTGCGGTCGCGCGTGCCGAGCTTGTCGAAGATGTCCATCAGATAGTTCTTCACCGTGCCCTCGGTGACGTGGATGGCCTGCCCGATCTCGCGGTTCGTGTAGCCGCCGGCGAGCAGGCGCAGGATGTCCAGTTCGCGCTTGTTGAAGGTTTCGCCGGAAAGCTCGCGGTCGCGATAGGCGTAGCGTTCGCGAATCGCGTCGGTGGCGACCGGCGCGACGATCGAACGGCCGGCGGCGACTTCCTCGATCGTCTCGACCAGTTCGAGCGGCGAGGCGTCCTTCAGTAGGAAACCCTTGGCGCCGGCCTCGATCGCGCGCAGCGCGAGATCCGCATCGTCGAAGGTGGTCAGCAGGATCACCGGCGGCGCGTCGGCGAGACGGCGCAGGCGCGCGCAGACGCCGAAGCCGTCCAGCCGCGGCATGCGCACGTCGCAGAGCACGACGTCGATCGTCACCGCAGGCAGCTTGTCCAGCAGCTCCTCGCCATCGCTGGCCTCCAGGACGATCTCGAACTGCGCGAAGCCGCCGAGCAGGGCCTTCAGTCCGCCGCGCACCAGCGCCTGGTCGTCGGCGAGGGCGATGCGGATTGGCGCGGGCTCGATGCGTTTCACGCGGGCGACCGCGCTTCCGGCAGGCGCGCCTGCAGATGGAAGCCGTCACCGGCGCGCTCGAAGCGCAGTTCGCCGCCGAGCGCCTGCAGGCGCTCGCGCATGCCGGACAGCCCGCCGCCGGCGCGGACCTCGCCGTGGCCGCGACCGTCGTCGCGCAGATCGAGCACGATCTCGCCGTTCTCGCGGCGCAGGCTGACCAGCAGCTCGCCGGCGTCGCCGTGCCGCACCGCATTGGTCAGGCCTTCCTGGAACGCACGCAGCAGGGCTTCGGCCTGCTCCAGCGTGCCGACGCGCGCGTCCGCGGCGACGTCGAAGCGGACGCGCGGGCGCGGAAACGGAGCGGCCATGCGCCGCAGGGTCGCGCCGAGGTCGAGGCCGTCGTGCAGGCGCAATTGATGCGCGACCGAGCGCAGATCGTCGAGCAGTTCCTCGGACAGGCGCGTGCACAGCGCGACGATCTCGCCGGTGTCGAGCTGTTTGTTGTGCGCCAGCGCGGCCAGATTCAGGCGCAGCGCGGTCAGCTTGTGTCCGGCGACGTCGTGCAGCTCGCGCGACAGACGCAGGCGCTCCTGGCCGCGGGCGATCTCGGCCAGCATGCCGCGCGTGGCCAGCAGTTCGGCATGCGTGGCGGCGAGTTCGTCGCGCGCCTGCTCGGTTCTGCGCGCCGAGCGCACGAGCAGGATCGCGAACAGCTGGAACCCGGCCTGCAGGCCGACGTAGGTGAGCGGAAAATCCATCTGCCGGAACGCGACGACGACGGCGAGCAGCGCGACGTTCGTCGCCACGTAGGCGCAGGCCAGCGCGCGCAGGCCGAGCAGGCCGGCGAATTCCAGCATCGGAATGACCAGCAGCGCCGCGGCGGAGTTGTAGCGGTAGAGCGCGACCAGCACCAGCGCAATCGCGCAGAGGAGAATTGCCGAAGCGAGCCTCGCCGGGCGACGCGCGCGAAGCCCCAGCGAGATCGCGACCACCAGCCCGAAGGCCAGATGCAGGGCGCGCGCGAAGCCGTGCACCGGCAGCGAGGCGCCGATCGCGGTGGCGACGACCGGTCCGGTCCACAGCTCCAGCCCGACCGCCGCCCAGGCGATCGCGGCGGCGATCGCCGCGAGCGGATGGGCGTAGGCGGTGCGGCGCGACATGCGGCCAGCTTCGCGTTCGCGCGCGACGAAGGCAAGCCGATTTGCGAAGTGGTGACTTTCGTCATCCGCTTCGATGACTTCCGTTATCTGGGCGCATCCGGCGCCGGCGCGGACAGTACGCGTCGTCCTCCCGGAGCGATGCCGCATGAACCCGAAAATCCGCAAGACCCTGAAGATCGCCGCATGGGCGCTGCCGTGCCTGATCGCCGCCGCGACTGCGCTGAGCGCGATTCCGGCGATCCGCGTCGGCGAGCGCAACGCGTTCGGCACCGATCTGCCGGCCGCGACCGTGACGCATCCCGATGCGATCCGGGAGGCATACGCCTACCTGCCGCAGCAGACGCGCTTCGACGCCTTCGTCGCGCTGAAGGACGGCAAGCGCCTGGCGCAGTGGGGCGATGCCGACCTGCCGATCAACACGCATTCGGTGCGCAAGAGCCTGCTCAGCGGGCTGTACGGCATCGCGATCGAGAAGGGCTACCTGCGCCTGGACCAGACGCTGGCCGAGCTCGGCATCGACGATGCGGTGGTGCCGCTGACCGCGACCGAGAGGACGGCGACGATCCGCGATCTGCTCGAGTCGCGCTCGGGCATCTACATCGAGGCGGCCGGCGAGGCCAAGGGCATGAAGGACGGCCGTCCGCGGCGCGGTTCGCACAAGCCGGGCGAGGCGTTCTACTACAACAACTGGGGCTTCAACGTGCTCGGCGTGATCTTCGAGCGGCGTACCGGCATGAGCATCGGCCAGGCGTTGTACGACTGGATCGCCAAGCCGACCGGCATGACCACGTTCAAGCCCGAGCACGTCATTTACGACCAGCCCGGCTACACCGAGCACCGGCAGTTCGTGATCTTCCTGTCGGCGGCGGACCTCGCGCGCTTCGGCGCGCTGTACGCGAACGGCGGTCGCTGGGGTGCGACGCAGGTGATCCCGCAGCACTGGGTCGAGGAGAGCACGCGGGCGTACTCGCAGGTCCGCGACATGGCCCCGTTCGACGCCTATGGCTATCTGTGGTGGATCGACCGCGACGCCGACACGATCTGGGCCGACGGCTGGGGCGGGCAGTTCATGATCGTCGACGCGAAGCGCCGGCTCGTGCTGGTGTCGCGCAACGACACCGGCCGCAGCCTGCTGCAGCTCGGCCTGTTCATGCTGTTCGACGGCGACGGCTGGCGCAGCCACCATCAGAAGCTGCACCAGCTGATGATCGCGGCGTCGCGGGACACGTGACGGCGCCCCGCGACGGATCGCCTACGGCTCGAAACCGTCCGCGAAGATGCGATCGTCCGGCTCTGCCGCGTGCGTCTTCGCCAGTTCGCCGATGAAGGCGAGACCGAACTGTGCGAACTTCACGCTGTGGATCGCCGAGTCGTCCATGTTGGCGAGCGTGTCGCCGCTGGAATGGATGTAGGGGAAGTCGCCGAGGTCGAACGGATTGTTGGGGTCGCGCGTCCGGCCGGCCTCGAACACCATGCCGGCCGGATAGCCGGCCTCGGTCCAGGATGCGTGGTCGGAGCAGCCGTAGCCGCAGGCGAGCGGCGAGCGGACCAGTCCGAGCGGCGCGAGGTAGGCGTCGAACAGTTCGGCGAAGTACGTGAGCAGGGCGGCGTCGGAGTTGTCGGAGATGATCTGCAGGTCGTACGGCGCGTCGGTCTTGTAGTTGGTCATGTCCAACTGCAGCACGCCGACGACGTTCACGTCGTCGGCACGAAAGCGCGTGGCGATCGAGTTCGAGCCGTACAGGCCGACTTCCTCGGCCGCGTAGCCCATGAACTTGACCGTGCGCTTGGGTTGCCAGCCGCTGGCCATCGCGATGCGGATGATCTCGGTGATCGTGGCGATGCCGGACGCGTCGTCGTCCGCGCCGGGCGCGAGGTCATTGGGGCCGGGATTGCCGGTGGACCAGTTGATCGAGTCCAGGTGCCCGCCGACGACGACGACCTCGTCCGGCAGCTCGGCGCCTTGCACGGTCATGATGACCGACGGCTGCGTCGAGCACTCGGCGCAGTCCTCGAACAATTCGACGCTGGCGTCGCTGCGGCTGCCGGCGAGCGCCACCCAGCTGTCGCGGATCGATTCGGCCGCTTGCCGGCCATAGGTCGAGGCGTAGTAGCGATTGCGGAACGCGGACAGGCTGGCGATCGAGGCGCGGATGTTCGCTTCGGCGACCTGCGGCAGCCACGCGTCCACCGTGACTTGATTGTCGATCGTGTAGACGACGCCCTGTGGCCGCGCGAGCGCATCGCTGGCGCGATCCCGCGCGACGAACGCCTCGGCTTCCGGCCGCGAGCCGAACGCGAAGAAGCCGCCGCAGCGCCGTTCGTTCTCGTGTACGTAGCGGCTGACCACGCCGATCTGCGCGCGATCGAGCTGCGCGACGACGAGGTCGCGGCCGAGATGGTCGATCCACATCGTCGCGTCGCGCGTCGACGGACGCGCGCCGTCGAAGGTCCGGCGCGACATCACCACGTAACTCGAATCGTCGGCGGCGAGACGTATCGACGGATCGGCGTGATGATCCATCGAGGTCTGGGCGGAGGCGAGAGGGGTGGCCGACACGACGGCGGCCGCGAGCAGGAGGCGAGCGAGATTCATGGTTCCCCGGCGACAGGTTCCGGCGGCAACGGTGCCGGATCGCCACCATCCTACCGAAGAACGCACGCGCAGGTCCGTGTACGCACCAGAGCGTTGGTACCCGACTCCGTCGTCCGCGACGGGCACGTCGCGACGATCCGGGCTGGTGCGGCTCGACTCGGCCACAAAACCGCTTATACTGCGCGACCCGCGCGGCGCCCGTCGCGCGATGCCAGCCGAAGTGGCGGAATCGGTAGACGCAGCGGACTCAAAATCCGCCGCCCTTAAAAGCGTGTGGGTTCGAGTCCCACCTTCGGCACCATCCCAGGATTTCGGTACGTTGTACTGAGTCCTGCGGAGCACACGGCAAGTCGAGAACCCGCAGAAAATGCGGGTTTTTTTGTGTCTGGCATTCGGATAGGTCTCGCTCCGTCTCGTTGCGGCCGGCGCGCTGAATGAGTAGCTGTTGAGTAACTTCCAGGTTGGGGTTGGCGGCGCACGGAAGGTTACTCACATGCTCGCCAAATGAAGTCGCGCGCACTGAAGCGTCAGCAATCGCTCTATCGCGTCGCCGATTCGCGAGGTCGTGCAGTGAAGATTCCGCCGTCCGGCACGCTACGTTGACGCTTCCGCCATCGCTCTGGCGAGAAGGCGGAGATACTCAGCCTCGGCACCTATCCTTCGTGCGGTTGAGCGGGGCACAGGTCTTCGCGACGAAGCTCGCGGGCTGCTGCGCGGCAGCACCGATCCGAGCGCCGATCGGCAAGAGCAACGTAGGACTCCGACGGTTGCGGATGGGCGCTCTCGCCGCAGCAGGCGGGCGGGCTTCATGCCTCGACAATGCGCTGACCCGTCGGCTGGCCATGCAGGGGACTCGATCGTTTACTCGGCGGTGGTTGGAGAAAACGGCACGTCCCTGTGCCGGGGGTTTCTCACGGGGTGGCATCGAAGCCGTTGCAGAAGATCGTGTCGCCGGTCCGGCAGGTGAGGGGGATGGCCAGGGCGACGAGGTCTGCTTCGTCCTGACCGACGTGGGGCACGTCGATGAAGGTTGCCGTTCCGGTGTTCTTGTCGACCCGATACACGCCATTGCCGGCGAACTCGAGGTTGGAGAAGTAGAGCGTTCCGCTTTTCGGATCGAACGCGAGGCCGGAGGTGAACAGCGCATTGACGCCGAGAGGGCCAACCACGGTGGCGGCAGCGGTGGCCTTGTCGATCTTGATCAGATTGTCGTTCTGCTGCTCGATGCCGTAGAGCTGTCCCTGCGCATCGACGGCGATCGCGGTGATGTTGATCGGCGTCGCGAGTCCCGAGATCGCCGCGATGAAGTTCGTCGCGCCCGTCGCCGGATCGATCGTCGACAACCGTTCGCCGAAGGCGCCTCCGATCCAGTACAGCGTTTGCGTCGTCGGATCGACGGTCATGCCCCAGATCTGATCGACCGGCGGCGGCGCATCGGAAATACGCGTCAGCGCACCCGTCGTCGTATCGATCGTGTAGAAGCCGGTGTCGCCGAGTGCGTACAGCTTGCCGCCGAGGAAGGCGGAGCCCCAGATGGTGGCGCCGTTCGGCGAAGCTCCGATCGGCGTCACGGTGCCGGGTGCGTTGAAGTCGAGCGACACCAGCGTGCTCGCCTCGTTTCTCGTCACGATGGCGTAGCCGTTCACGGCACTGCCGAGCGGCGCGGGCGAGACGGACGATGCAGCGGCCGGAAGCGCGGCGGCGAGGCCGGTCAAGGCGACGACGGCCAGACCAAGCATCGCTCGGGAAAGCCGGCCTGCGGTGCGGTCGAGGTGAGGTTGCTTCGGGTGCGGGGAGGGAAAATGTCCACCGGATTCAGCGGCGGTTCGCGTCCTTATCATGGTGCGTCTCCAATCAGGGGTGAGTTGAAGCGAGCGACCTTGGCAGGCTGCCGAAAACCCGTCTATTAGGGACATCCATAGGTGGTCCGCCGATGGAGCCGGCCGGATTTCCTTCGTGTGAATCGCCGACCGTCGCTGCGCGCGAGGAGTGAGGGCGCGGCAAGTGGCGGTAGGCGAAAGGCAAACGCGTCAGGTGAACGGGAGTTGTCGCGAAACCAAGCGTCATTGACGATCTGGAACTGCCAGATTTACGAAACAGAAGTTTTCAATTTCTATAGTTCCGTTCGGCGGCAATGGAGATCTTCAGATTGCCCGCCGAGGAAACCGGCATGAGGGCACATGCTCCTCCACAGATTCTTCCAATGGACGCGAGACCGTGGGCCTCTTCGCAGAATTGCCTCGCAGGAGGGCTTCCGCTGCAAGGACGTCCACATGAAAACCCGCCGTCGGCGGGTCCATCTCGCGGATGCTCAGTCCGCGAGCCAGGTCGCGCTCCTTCTCGACGATGACGCCCGGTCGCATCACAGTGAGCGCGAAATTCACCTGCTTCATCAGGTGTACCAAGTAAAGTAAGAGCCCCGCTCAGCGCGGGGCCTCTATTGGAGCTCACGTAGCTCCGGCATCGAGAGGCTGACGATGGGCCTCTGCGGCGCTCCCGGATGCGCGCTTCTTCTCTATCGCCTCGGATGTTTCCGCTCGCTGTGAACGGATACCCGCAAGGCCGACCCTTCGTGCACGGAGCCGTCCAGAGCTGCGATGGCCTGCCGGCCTTCATGCCCTTCCATTTTCAGTTCCGCGAAACCCTTGCATTCGCCGTTGAACAGGTCTTTGGACATGCGCAGCCCGAATACCTTTCCATGGCTGGCGAACAGGGTTTGCAAGGCGTTTTCGGTCATCGATCGTGGAAGACCGCGGACGTCGATGGTGATCATGGAGTTCTCCTTGAAAGGTCGTGCAAAGATGCCCGCGACGGCCGGGCCGGGCGAGCGGATGAGAATCAATCCGTCAGACTTCAAAGTCGCTGCAGGACGACGGGCATCGAGGGATAGCGAGCCCGCAGGAAAAGGACCATGCGCGATTCCGCCAGCGTCCGGTTGAACACGAGCGTCGGCGGGTACAGAGAGTAGAGATATTCGGGGTTTCCGGAGTGGTTGGTGCCCACCCATGTTCGTGATACGACGACCTTCTCGTGGTCGCAGGCGGCGGACCACATGCGCTTCAGCGCATCCGGCCCAATCGAATGACCGTCCCAGAGTCGGAACTGAAAGACCGGTGACGAAAATTTCATGTCGCCTCCCTTACTGCGTGCGCTGGGCGAAGGACAGGCGTATCGGGTCACGACTGCGTCGTCACCGAATGCGGACGAAAACGCTTCGCGAGCTTTGCGGCTACCAGGCGCAACAGCTCACGGGAAAGAAGGACGGATCATCCCGACGTGCGGAGACGCTGACCGTGCATCGTCGGACGAATGTGCGGAAGCAATCGTCGGTGTGAGTGCTTCCGGCGCTCGGCCAGTGTGCGCCCGATCGTCGTTGAAGTCACGAACGGCGTGCGAAGGAGCGCGCGACCGGCTTGCGGTGAGCGCGGATGAACTGCGAGAGCCGGTGCTCAAGGCGGCGCCGTCGGCGATGCGCTCGGCGGAGGTGGCTCAGCCATTGCGGCTCAGACGAACGTCGCTCGCACTTGGATGGGCGGGTATGGAAATCGGGCACTGCGGTGACCCGATACTTGCGCCGGCGTGCGAAAGCATCATGATGATCGCGCCTCTCTCTCCATGACCCTGGCGCTCGACATTTCGCAGCGAGATCGCTTTCCCACAGCGCGCCGACAGCACCCTGCAACTCGAGCTGAGCGCCACTCCTTCTCATTCGGCATCCAGTCATTTTCGGAACGCAACGATTCGATCGTACTCACAACGGACGATTCCATGCTGCGTACGATCGCACTGGTCCTGTTGATCCTGCTGATTCTCGGTGCGCTGCCTCTGTACCCTACAGCGCAGGCTGAGGATACTACCCGAGCGGTGGCGGCCTGTTGCTGCTGATCGTCCTGCTCCTGCTGCTGTTCCGATAAGGGCGATCCGAGGAGGTTCCGTGTCCCGCGGCAACAGCGCCGTACTCGCCATCGACCTCATCAACCCGTTCGACTATCCGGGCGCTGTCTCGCTGCTCCGGGAGACGACGAAGGCGTTGCCGACCATGCGGCGCATCCTTCGCCGCGCCCGAGCGGCGGGCGTGCCCGTCATCTACTGCAACGACAACTTCGGTCAATGGCGTTCGGACTTCCGCACCAACGTCGACCATTGCGCCGCGGAAGGGGCCATCGGGGCGGAGGTCGTGCGCGAACTCGTGCCCGCTCCTGGCGACTATTTCATACTGAAGCCCAAGCATTCCGCGTTCTTCGAGACTCCGCTGCGGATCCTCCTCAATCAGCTGACGGTGAAGCGGATCGCCTTGCTGGGCATTGCTACCGACTCGTGCATCCTCAACACGGCGCTCGACGCGCACATGCTGGAGTTCGAGGTAGTCGTCGTGCGCGATGCGGTCGCGGCGCAGACGCCGGCGCGGTCGCGCAGGGCGCTCGAGGTGCTGCAAACGGATCGGCGGATCCGCGCGGTCGCTGCGCGATCCGTTCTTCGCTGGATCGGTGCCTGATGTGATTCCGCGCGGACCCAGATTCGGCCGGGAGTTCGTCCATGGGTGAATTTCTCCACTTTTCGATTTCCCCGTACGAAGTAATCGTGCGCGGAACCGCCATGTACTGGCTGCTCCTGCTCATTTTCCGCTTCGTGTTGCGCAGGGACTTCGGCACCGCCGGCGTGCCGGGCCTGCTGTTCGTCGTGCTTCTCGGAGACGCGGCGCAGAACGGCATGATCGGCGAGGGGCACACCCTGGCGGACAGCGCGCTCCTGGTCGGCGTGCTGGCGGGGTGGAACTATCTGCTCGACTTCCTCGCCTACCATGTGCCGTTCGTTTCCCGACTCACCGATCCGCCGGCGACGCTCATCGCCAAGGACGGCCGTCTCCTCCAGCGCAACCTGCGGCGCGAGCACATCACGCGGGAGGAAATCGACTCGGCGCTGCGCAGCGAAGGCCTCGACGATCTGACGCGGGTGCGGAGGATGTACGTGGAACCGGACGGCAAGATCACCGTGCTCAAGAAGCGCTAGGCAGGCCCTGCCGGCATGCAGTGCGTCGGCGGTGCCAGGCCTATCCGTGGAATCCGCGAGTCACTGGTGGCTGACGTTCAGGCACGTCAGCACGAGGATGCCGTTCTCGTACTTCGACGAACAGTAGCCGTCACCCGAGACCCATTCACCCGGCGCGTCGCGTTCGAGCGCGATGATCCAGCGCCATTTCCGAAGCATCTCGAAGTCCGACACGGAGATGAAATCGTTGCGGACCGGCGCCGGCGCGCTCGCGGCGATGCGTACCCCGACTTCGGCGAAGCCCGCGAGGGGAGTGGGGTCGTAGCGGAAGATGACGCCGGTGTAGACGTAGTTCCACCCGCCGATTTCGCGGACGACCAATCCCGCGGCGCCTGCCGAGGATGCTGCGGTAACGGCGAGCAACGCCGTCAGTGCGACGAAGATGCGCATAAGGCCCCCATTTGCCTTCGTTCCCATTCTATGCCCTGTCGGCACCGTGAGCACGCTCGGCGTCGAACCGCACGCACGCCCCGGCTCCGGCTGGGCTTCACCGATGCCGACTCCGGCCTCACCTGAGGCGACCAGACCCATCGCCGGAGCGACGCCCGGCGCGTTTCGTGCCGTGGTTCAGGAGGTTCGCGGCCGGATCGAAAGTCCCGCGCGCCGTCTTCCGTTCGCGTGGAGCGGCTGCGCTCGTCAATGTCCTCCGCCGCCGGCGGCGCCGACCTTGGCGACGAACGGCGGCCGCGTCAGCCAGAGCACGAGGATCAGCCCGAGGAAGATCCAGCCGAGCACGAAGAACAATTCGTTGAACGAAAGCTGGTAGGCCTGCTGGTTGATCGTGCGTTCGAGCATTGCGTAGGCGGCGTCGCTGTTGCCGTGGCCGAGCGCGGCGATCGCCTCGCGCGAACCGGGGTCGTAGGGAGTGACATGCTCGGTCATGCGCGCGTGATGGAAGATCGCACGGTTCTGCCACATGTAGCTGGTGATCGAGGCGGCGAAGCTGCCGCCCATGTTGCGCACGCAGGTCGCCAGGCCCGTGCCGGCGGCGATTTCATGGGAGTGCAGCGGCGACAGCACGATCTGCGTGAGCGGCATGAAGTAGATCGCCACGCCGAGTCCGGCGATGAACTGCGCCATGGCGACGTGATAGAAGTCCACCTCGGAATAGAACTGCGAGCGCAGGAAGCACGTCACGCCGAGGATCGTGAAGGAGACGCTGGCGACCAGGCGCAGGTCGAAGTTGTTGACGTAGCGGCCGACCAGCGGCGTCAGCAGCACCGGCAGGATGCCGATCGGCGCCGCGGCCAGGCCGGCCCAGGTCGCGGTGTAGCCCATGTACTGCTGCAGCCACTGCGGCACCAGGATGTTGATCGCGAAGAACGCCGCGTAACCCAGCGTCATCGCGAACGTGCCGGCGCTGAAGTTGCGGTGGCGGAACAGGCGCAGGTTGACGATCGGTTCCTTGTCGGTCAGCTCCCAGATCACGAACACGACCAGCGCGATCGCCGAGACGACGGCGCAGGCGACGATGAACGGCGAGTTGAACCAGTCCTCCTCGTTGCCCTTGTCGAGCAGGATCTGCAGTGCGCCGATGCCGACCACGAGGGTGGCGAGGCCGACGTAGTCCATCTTCGGCCGCGTGGTCACGTCGCCGCGATGGCGCATCTGGTTGAACACGATGAAGGCGGCGAACATGCCGACCGGCACGTTGACGAAGAAGATCCACGGCCAGGAATAGCTGTCGGTGATCCAGCCGCCGAGGATCGGGCCGACGATCGGCGCGACGATGACCACCGTCATCAGCAAGGCCAGTGCCTGGCCGCGCTTGTGCGGCGGATAGATCGACAGCAGCAGGCTCTGCGTCACCGGATACATCGGCCCCGCGACCGCGCCCTGCAGCGCGCGGAACGCGATCAGCATCGGCATGCTCTCGGCGATGCCGCACAGGAACGAGGTCAGGCTGAACAGCAGGGTCATGCCGATGAACAGGCGCACCTCGCCGATGCGGCGCACCAGCCAGCCGGTCAGCGGCAGCGCGATCGCGTTCGACACCGCGAAGGAAGTGATGACCCAGGTCGACTGGCTCGCGTTGGCGCCGAGGTCGCCGGCGATGTGCGGCAGCGCGACGTTGGCGATCGTCGTGTCGAGCACCTGCATGAAGGTCGCCAGCGACAGGCCGATCGTGGTCAGGGCGAGATTGGGCGGACGAAAACTTTCGGTGCTCATGGCGGAGTCTTGTGCATCGGCTGGCCTGTGCCGCGTTCACGCGCGGGGCAGGCGGCGGCTCGTGAGGAAGCGGATGGCCGCACGGCTTTCGCAGTCGATGCGAACGCCGCGCGGCCGGACCTTCACCGCTGCGACACCCGCCGGTCGTCCTCGCCGGCGTGCGCGGCGTTCTCGTGCACGATGCGCTCGATCACGGCTTCGGCGCCCTGCGCCTGCCCGGCGTACACGTCGGTGGTGAACTTCGGTTCGCCCGGCGCGTGCGCGGCCAGGGCCGGACCGGAGCGGTCGTGCAGGTCGACTTCGGCGCGCATCGACAGGCCGATGCGCAACGGACTCTTCTCCAGCTCCTTCGGATCGAGCGCGATGCGCACCGGCAGGCGCTGCACGATCTTGATCCAGTTGCCGGTCGCGTTCTGCGCCGGCAGCAGCGAGAACGCGCTGCCGGTGCCGACGCCGAGGCTGTCGACCTTGCCGTGGTAGACCGCCTCGCCGCCGTAGAGGTCGGACTTCAGCGTGACCGGCTGGCCGATGCGCATCTGCGCGAGCTGAGTCTCCTTGAAGTTCGCGTCGACCCAGATCTGCCCGGCCTGCTGCAGTGGCACCACTGCCATCAGCGCGGTGCCGGGCTGGATGCGCTGGCCGACCTGCACCGTGCGCTGCGCGACGTAGCCGTCGACCGGCGCGTAGATCTTCGAGCGCACGTCGGCGAGCCAGGCGGTGCGCAGCGTCGCCGCGGCGGCGAGCACGTCCGGATGGCGCGCGATCACGGTCTCGTCGACCAGCGCCTTGCTGGTGCTGAGCTGCTGCTGCGTCGAGGCGAGCTGGCTCTCCGCCGCGGCGAGCGCGTCGCGTGCGTGCGCGAGTTCCTCGGCCGAGATCGCGCCGGTGGTCGCCAGTCCCTTGCGGCGCGCGTAGTCGGCGCGCACGCGGTCGAGCGTGACCTTTTGCGCGGCGACCAGCGCCTGACCGCTCTCGACGTTGCTGTACAGGCCGCGCACCTGGCGCACCGTGCGGGCCAGGTTCGCCTCGGCCTGCTGCAGCGCGATGCGCGCGTCGCTGCCGTCGATCTCGACCATCACGTCGCCCTTGTGCACCAGGTCGCCGTTGTCGGCCTGGATGCGCACGACGGTGCCGGCGACCTGCGGCGTGATCTGCACGACGTTGCCGTTGACGTAGGCGTCGTCGGTGCTCTCGTACCAGCGGCTCACCGTGTAGTACCAGAGGCCGACGCCGATCGCGGCGAGGACGACGGCGAGCAGGACGAGGCGCAGCAGGAAACGGCGCCGGCCGTTGGTCGGCACGGCGGTTTCGCCGGCGGTGGGGTTCGCAGTGCTCATGGCGTTGTGCTCGTGAAGTTGAACTGTGTAGAAGTGCTGATGTGGAAGCGGCCCGGCCGGGGCGGCGACGCCGCTCGCGGCGGATTGCGTCGCGCGTCGGCGCGTTCGCCTACGGCGGCGGTGCGCCTGCGGCCATCGACGGCACGTCGCCGGCCGCCTCGAAACCGCCGCCGAGCGCCTGGACCAGGCGCACCGAGGTGTCGAGCCTCTGCGCATCGAGCGCGGCGGCGCGCTGTTCGGCGGCGAGCAGCTGCTGCTGCACGCTGAGCGCGTCGAGGTAGTTGCCGATGCCGGCCCGGTAGCGCTGCTGGCTGAGATCCCAGGCCGAGCGCGCGGCGGCGACGGCACGCTGCTGCGCGGCGATCTGCGTCTGCAACGAGTCGAGATTGGACAGCTTGTCGGCGACGTCGTTGATCGCGCCGACCAGGGTCGTGTTGTACTGCGCGACGGCGAGGTCGTAGCCGGCGTCGGCGCGATTCAGGTCGGCGCGGCGACGGCCGCCGTCGAAGATCGGCAGGCTGATCGCCGGTTGGATCATGAAGAAGCGCGCCGGCAGCGAGAACAGCGTGTCGACGGTCGAGGAGGTCAGGCCGGCGAAGGCCGACAGCTCCAGGTTCGGCAGGAACTCGGTCTTCGTCGCGGCGATGCTCCGGTTCGCCGCCTCGACGCGCCAGCGTGCCGCGACGAGATCGGCGCGACGTCCGATCAGGTCGGCGGTCAGGTTCGGTGGTAGCGCCAGCGCGGCCGGCTGCAGGGGCTTCGGTCGCGCGATGTCCAGGCCGCGATCCGGCCCTTTGCCGAGCAGGACGGACAGCGCGATGCGTGCGGCGTCGATCGAACCGTCCGCGTCCGCGACCTGTTGTTCCGCGCTGGCGATTTCGGTTTCGGCCTGCTTGATCTGCAACTGGTTCTCGATGCCGGCGCGGACGCGTTGCTCGACCAGGCCGTGCGACGCCTTCGCGCGCGCGAGCTGCGCGTCGGCGACGTCCTTTTCGGCGAAGGCGTAGCCGAGCTGCACGTAGGCGCGCGCGACGTTGACGGACAGCGCGAGCCGCGCGGCATGGGCGTCGATCTCGGCGGCGCGCGCCTGGCCGAGCGCGGCTTCCCAGGCGGCGCGCTTGCCACCCCAGATGTCCAGGCCCCAGCTGAAGCTCGCGTAGACGGTGGGATAGGTGTTGAAGCGGCCGCCGACCGGTTTCGGTGCCGCGGTGGTCGGCAGATGCACGCCGGCGACGTTGGCGGCGGAGTTCACCGTCGGCAGGCGCTCGGCGTAGCGCGTGTCGACCTGGCTCTGCGCTTCCTTCGCGCGAGCGTCGGCGCTGGCGAGGTCGGGATTGTCGCGCAGCGCCTCGGCGACCAGGGCGTCGAGCTGCTCGTCGCCGAGCGTCCTCCACCAGTCGGAAGCCGGCCACGCCGCGGGACTCGTACGGATGTCGGCGAAGCTGCGTTCGCCGTGCAGGGCGGTCGCGTCGATCGGTGTGCCGTCGGTGTGCAGGCCGCGCGTGCTGGCACAGCCGGCCAGGGCGAGCGCGGCTGCGGCGGCAAGCGGGGCGAGGAAAGCGGAGGAGCGCATGGAGGGCTTCTCGGAGAGGAAGGTCATGGGATGTCTTCGAGCGCGTCGCGCACGTGCGTGAGCAGTTCGAGCAGGCGCGCACGGTCGGCCGCGGACAGGCCGCGCAGGGCCAGCTTCTGCATGCGCTCGGAATAGCCGCTCATCGTGCGCCAGAGCCGCTTGCCGGCCGGCATCAGCTCGATCGTCAGCGCGCGGCGGTCCTGTCCGTGCGGTTCGCGCCGCACGTAGCCTTCGGCTTCGAGCTGGTCGATCAGCCGCGTCATCGCGCCGGCGTTGTGGTCGAGGTAGCGGGCGAGGTCGCCCGGCCTCTGCGGGCCGTACTTGTCGAGGATCTTCACGACCAGGTACTGGCTGAAGCTGATGCGGATGCCGTCGGCCTCGAGCTGGCGCTCGATCTGGTGCTGGCAGCCGTCGCGGATCTGGCGCACCAGCAGCGCGAAGTTGCCGTCGTCGCGGACGCCGTGCAGGGCGGTTTTCTTCATGCGCGCTGTAATGTTGCCTAGGCAACAATTTTCAAGGCAACGACAGACGATGAAGTTTATTTAATGAAGCGAGGCGATCCGGTCGCGCGAAAAGGGGCGATTGGTCCGCGCGCGGACGCTTCATCGGCGAAGGCGCCGTCGTCGAGGCGCGAGTCGGCGGCAGCCGCCGTCAGGCGGAGAGAGCGTCCGCCCGGCGGCTACGTCGAGGAACTCGCGGCTGCCGTTGCGGGACGGGCAGCCGGGGGCGGAACGCGGATCAGTGCGTGCGATCGAGCGACAGCTTGCGCTCGTCGCGCATGTACCAGCCGCTCTCGGTCGGCTGGAACACCGAGCAGGCGTTCATCGGGCCGCGGTAGATGTGCAGGGAGACCGCGATCGAATCGTCGCTGGGATTGCGGATCGTGTGGTACTCGTGCGGCGGGATCAGGCTGCCGGCGGAGCCGGGGCCGGCGTTCATGGTGCCGCGCGATTCGAAGCGGTAGCGACCGTCGCGTGTTTCCAGCAGTTCGTACGGCGTGACCTCGAGGAAGCCTTCCCAGACTCCTTCGACGCACCACATGCCGGCATGGTCGTGGATCGGCGTGCCCTGGCCCGGACCCCAGGTCATCGCGATGATGCTGTAGCCGTGCTCGTCGCTGCGATACAGCTCGCGCCGCGCGTAGTGGTCGCTGACGCGCTGGAACACACAGTCGGGCAGGCGTACGCCCGGATCACGGATCAGTCGGCACAGTGCGGTGCGCAGCGCGTCGGCGATCGCGGCTTCCTCGCGCTGCGACACGGCACGGTCGACCTCGTCGACCAGATGGCGGGCGCCGGGGAACTCGAGCGATAACATCGGGCGATCTCGATAGGGAAAATGGTCATTTGCATTCTAGAGCCTGTCCGTGCGATCCGCCTAGTTCGCGGATGCCGCAGGCCCCGGAACGCACGGACGCCTACAGCGCGGCCAGGAAGCGCGCGATGGCGGCGCCGAAGCGCGGAATGTCGACCAGGAACGCGTCGTGCCCCTGCGGACTGTCCAGCGCGACGAGCTCGACCGCGGCGCCGCCGGCGCGCAGGCCGTCGGCGATCTGCTCCTGCTGGGGCAGCGGGAACAGGATGTCGGTCTCCACGCCGATCACCAGCGCGCGTTCGACGTCGATGCGCTCGAGCGCGCTGTCCACGCTGCCGCCGGCGTGCTCGCCGAGGTCGAACCAGTCGCTGGCGCGCGACAGGTACAGGTAGGAGTTCGGGTCGAAGCTGCGCACGAAACGCCGCGCATGGCCGGCCAGATAGGATTCGACCTGGAATTCGACCGCGAACGGTTCCTCCTCGCGCTGTTCCGAATCGAGCCGGATGCGTGCGAAGCGGCCGACCCATTCCATCGCCGAGCGATAGGTGATCACGCCGAGCTTGCGCGCGATCGACATGCCGGCCTCGGGATAGTGCGCCTCGTCGTAGTGGCCTTGCCGCCAGTTCGGATCGAGGCGGATCGCCTCGCGCTGCAGCGAGCGGATCGCGATCGCGAACGGCTGCGCCTGCGCGGCGGTGGAGATGCTGACGTGCGCGCGCGCGCTGCCGGGATGCAGGGCGAGATAGGCGAGGGCGGTCATGCCGCCCATCGAGTTGCCGAGCAGGCAGGCGAGCCGTTCGATGCCGAGGCCGCGCACCAGTTCGAAGCTCGCGTTGGCGGCGTCTTCGAGCGTGAGCTCCGGAAATTCCAGGCGATACGGCTGGCCGGTCGCCGGATCGACGTCGGCCGGGCCGGTCGAGCCCTTGCACGAACCGAGCGTGTTGACGCAGATCACGAACCAGCGGTCGGTGTCGATGTGCTTGCCCGGACCGAGCATCTCCTCCCACCAGCCCGGCGAAGGATCCTCCGCGTTGGCGGCGGCGTGCGCGCTCGGCGAGAGGCCGGTCAGGATCAGGATCGCGTTGTCGCGCGCGGCGTTGAGTTCGCCCCAGGTCTCGTAGGCGAGGCGCGCGCCGATCAGTTCGCCGCCGCGCTTCATGCGGAATGGCGAGGACAACGCGAACCAGCGGCGGGCGTCTGACATGCGGGGCTTCGGATCGGAACGGACTTTCCAATGTAGCCGGCCGCATGCTCGCCGCCAAGCCGCTTGCGGCGCGAGGAAACGTGCGCGAGGCCGTTGGCATCCCGATCGCAGAAGCGGCCTGCGCGCGGCACGGGCCGCTTCCTGTGCGGGCCCGTGCCGGATGTTCGACGCGTGGTTCCTAGCGCGGTGTTCCCAGCACCTGGACCTCGGCGAGCGACAAGGGATTGGTGCCTTCGAGCTGCACTCTCACGTAGCGCCCGCTGCGGTTGACGTTGAACGTGGCCGAGCCGTTGACGGTGCCGGAGAAGGCATAGTTGCCGACTCCGGACTGATACGTCGTCCAGAACAGGCTGGTCGAGGTGAACGGCGAGTCGGAGACGAACACGCGGAATTTGGCCAGTCGCTCGGCGCAGCAGTCGGTCCGGTTCCAGACCTTGATCTGGGTCAGGTCGTGCACGCTGCCGAGGTCGACTTGCCACCAGGGCTGATAGCTGGAAGCGGTATGCGTGACCGAGCCGTCGGTGAAGACGCCGTTCGTGTTGCCGTCGACGGCGCGGGAAGCGTTGCCGTCGTAGGCGGTGCTGCTCTGCGAGGCCGGCTTGCCGACGGCGACGCCGTTCAGCGCCGGCGCGGCGGCGGGGTAGAGGCGATCCGTCGGCACCGGTGTGCGCGCCATCGTGGGCGTCGACCATTCGAGCTTCGCCGTCGCCGAGCCGGTGGCTTCGTAGTACTCCATCACCAGCGGATATTTCACGCCGGCGGTCAGGGCGATCGTGCCGCTGTTCACGGTCGCGCCGTGCGCCGTCCAGTTGTTCACCAGCGACTGGCCGTTGACCGAGAGCCGCACGCCGTCGTCGCTGGTGGTGTAGAACGTGTAGGTGCCGGACACCGGTGCCTGCACGTCGCCGAGCCAGCGCACGCTGTAGTTGTCGGCCGGCACGCCGGCCGCCGGCGCGGCGCTTCCCCAAGCGAAGTTCACGGTCGGATCGACGCGCGTGGCGAGGAGCGTACCGAACGCGGTGCCGGCGTAGTAGTTGCCGCGCAACCCGCTGCCGGTGCCCGGCGACAGGCCGGCGTCGACGGTCACCTCGTCGGCGTCCGGTCCTGGCGTGCTGCCGCTGTAGGCGAGGACGGTGAGGTAGTTGCGTGTGCCCGGAGCGAGATTGGCGAGCGTGTAGCTGGTGACGTTGCCCGCCTCGACGGTCGTCGTGTAGCTGCCGCTCGCGGTGCCGTACTTGATGCGATAACCGGTGGCGCCGGGCACCGGCACCCACGACAGGCTGGCCGAGGTTCCGCTGCCGCTGGACGCGACGATCAGCGGAGCGCCGAGCCCGTTGGCGCGGACCTGCACCATTTCCGCGACCGACGGCACGCCGTCGGCGTCGACGATGAACAGCATGTAGTAGCCCGGCGGCGCGAGATTGGCATTGGCCGGTGCGGTCGCCTGCAGGACGCCGTCGACCACGCGGTGCTGCAGCGGCACGCGCCGCTGTTCGAAGTCGACCGAATGGGTGACCGACGATGCGCGCATCAGCACGACGCTGGCGATGGCGTTCGGCGCGGACGTCAGGATCGGGAAGGTTTCGTCGTACGCGACCGCGGTCGGTGCCTCGAGGATGCCCGGCTGCGGAGCCAGCTCGCCCGAACCGTCCTTCTTGTAGAGATAAGGCGGCGTGAAGATCTCGAAGTTCTTCTCGAGATAACCGACCTGGTAGCACGTGCCGCAGATGCCGCCGCCGCCGGTGAAGACGCGGCCGTCCGGCAGCAGCATCGCGGTGGAATGGTACTGGCGGGTGCGCGCCGCCGAACTCAGCGTGCGCCAGGCGCCGCTGGCCGGATCCCACAGTTCAGCGGCGTAGACGCCGGCGTTGCGGTCGATCAGCGATGCGCCGTTGTAGTTGCCGCCGGTCGCCAGCACGGCGCCGTCCGGCAGCACCGTGAGGTTGTGCTGCCGGCGGCCGTTGGCCATGCTGCCGGTCGTCAGCACGGCGGGATTGAGGCCGGGATTCTTGAAGTCGACCACGACGCTGCTCTTGACCGACGCGCCGCCGCCGCTGGCCAGCACCTTGCCCACGTCGAACATCGCGAACGAGCCGTAGTCGCGATTGATGCCGTCGCGCCCGCCCATGTGGCGCCACGATCCGGTGCCGTTGGTCTTGAGGTAGCTGAGGCGATTGTCGGGGCCGAGATAGAGCGCATCGCCGGCCGGCGCCGCCTGGAACCAAGGGTAGAGCGGCAGTTCCAGGGTCGCGCTGCTCAAGGCGCGAAGCGTCGCCGCGGTGGTGAAGACCTCGTGCGTGTTGGTGGTCGGGCTGCCCGAGGTGATCAGCATCTCGCCGTTGGCCAGCGGCGTCACCGAGGGATACCAGCGACCGCCGAACAACTGCAGCGGACTCAGCGTCCAGGTGTCCGTGGTGGCGTCGAAGTAGTGGATCGTGCGCGTGCCTTCCAACTGCGCGTTGAGGTTGCCGCCGGCCAGCAGCGGCCGGCCGTCGGGGAGATGCGCGAATCCGGCGCAGAACAGGTTGTAGCCGGTCTGGTTGTCGACCCGCACCAGCGAATAAGTGGCGGGATTCCAGACCGCCGCGCGCGTGCGATCGTGCACAGGGACGTTCTCCGACGGCAGGTCGGATACCGAATCCCAAAAGAGAACCCGGCCGTCGACCAGCAGCGTGGTGTGGATCGGCACCACCGGCGACTCCACGACAGGACCCCAGGAACCCACCAGATGCGCATTCGCCGCCGCCGCGGCGGCAGCCTTTGCGGCCTGCGTGGCCGCCCCCATCGCGCTCGTGTCCGGCTCGCGGAAGTCCTCGAAGGCTTCGGTCAGTTGCCGGTTGAGCGTCTCGAAGCCCGGAAAGCCGAAGTCGAGCTTCCAGTGTTCCTCGACGCTCTTGTGCTTGGACGCGTTCGACGCGGCGTCCGCGTGAAGGTCGTGCGCGAACGACGCGGAAGAAAGCTGGAACATTGCGACGGCGATCGCAACGGCGATCTCGAAGCGGTGCGGCCGCTGCGCGCCGGCGATGCGGGAAGACGGCTTCGACGTCGATGCAGGCGTTCCCGGGGGACCGGACGGATTCTTGCTGCTGCCACGCATAGCGATCGCTCCATGAAATGACCTGGTCATCCTATGTGAATGGTTCGTGAAAAATATGGCGGAAATCCGCCAAGTTACTGAAATTGAAGATCATCACGGCGACGGGTTCGAGCCGGCGACGACGTGCTCCGCGCGCCCGGGCCGTCATGTCGACGACGGTGGATGCGCCGAGGTCTGCTATGTTTTCGCGTTGTCGTCGGGGACGTTCATGCCGAGCATCTATCAACTCAAGCCGGCCTTTCAGGGCCTCCTGCGTCCGCTCGTGCGCGCGCTGGCGCGTGCCGGCGTGACGGCCAACCAGGTCACGATCGCGGCCGTGCTGCTCGCCTTCGCGGTCGGTGCGGCGCTGCTCGTCTGCGCCGATCGCGCGATCTTGCTCTTGCTGCCGGCCGCGCTGTTCCTGCGCATGGCGCTGAATGCGATCGACGGCATGCTGGCGCGCGAACATGGCCAGGCGTCGAAGCTCGGTGCGATCCTCAACGAACTCGGCGACGTCGTCGCGGACGCGGCGATGTACTTGCCGCTGGCGTGGCGGCCGGAGTTTCCGGCGGCGCCGGTCGTGCTGCTCGTCGTGTCGGCGATCGTGGTCGAGATGGTCGGCGTGGTCGGCGTGCAGATCGGCGCGAGCCGCCGCTACGACGGTCCATTCGGCAAGAGTGATCGCGCCTTCGCGTTCGGCGCGCTCGGTCTGCTGCTCGGCCTCGGCGCGCCCGGCGGCGCATGGATCGCCTGGCTGCTGTGGCTGCTGGTCGCCGCGTCGCTGCTGACGATCGTCAACCGCGCACGGCAGGCGCTGGCCGAGATTGCGACCAAGGAGGCGAGCGCGTGAACCTCGACTTGTGGATTCCGCAGAGCGTGCAGTGGACGCTGGCGGCGATCGTCGCCTTGCTGGTGTTCGCCAGCGTCGTCGTCGCGCTGATGCGCCGCGGCGATGCAGCCGACAAGCACGTCGAGCTGGCGGCGCGGGTGAAGTCCTGGTGGGCGCTGGTGGCCGTGTTCGCGGTGGCGATCGCGTTCCGCCGCGGCGTCGCGATCGCGTTCTTCGCCGTGCTCTCGTTCCTCGCGCTGAAGGAATACCTGTCGCTGATCCCGACGCGCCGCGCGGATCGGCGCGTGCTGTTCTGGGTCTACCTGTGCGTGCCGATCCAGTACTGGTGGATCTGGCAGCACTGGTATCACATGTTCCTGATCTTCGTGCCGGTATGGGCGTTCCTGTTCGTCGCCGCGTTGATGGTGCTGCGCGGCGATACCAAGGATTTCCTGCGCGCGGCCGGCACGCTGCACTGGGGGCTGATGACGATGGTGTTCGGCCTCAGCCATCTGGCCTACCTGCTGGTGCTGCCGGACGGGCAGCCGACCGCTGCGCACGGCGCCGCGCTGCTGTTGTTCGTCGTGCTCCTGACCGAACTCAACGACGTCGCGCAGTACATGTGGGGCCGTACGCTCGGCCGCCGCAAGGTGATCGAGTCGGTCAGTCCGAAGAAGACCGTCGAAGGCCTGCTCGGCGGCGTGCTGACGACGACGCTGCTGTCGTTCCTGCTGGCGCCGGTGCTGACGCCGCTGACGGCGACGGATTCGATCGCGGTCGGTCTGATGATCGGCATCGGCGGCTTCCTCGGCGACGTCACCGTCTCGGCGGTCAAGCGCGACATCGGCGTGAAGGATTCCGGCGCGCTGATTCCCGGCCACGGCGGCATCCTCGATCGCATCGACAGCCTGCTGTTCACCGCGCCGCTGTTCTTCCACTTCATGAAGTACTTCTACTTCTGATGGGCTTCCTGCTGCGCCTGTTCTTCTACGGCGTGCTGGTGCGCCTGGTGGTGCTGTTCGTGCTCGGCCTCAACGTGCGCCATCGCGAACGCCTGCCGACGAAGGGGCCGGCGATCCTCGCCGCGAACCATAACAGCCATCTCGACGCGATGGCGCTGATCAGTCTGCTGCCGCTGCGCCTGCTGCCGCGCGTCCGCCCAGTCGCCGCGGCGGACTACTTCCTGCGCAACAAGCTGCTCGCCTGGTTCGCGCTCAACGTGGTCGGCATCGTGCCGTTGAACCGGCAGCGCCAGCATCTGCACGACGACCTGCTCGCGCCGGTCGCCGCCGCGCTCGATCGCGGCGACATCCTGGTGTTTTTCCCGGAAGGATCGCGCGGCGAGCCGGAACTGATGGCGGAGTTCAAGACCGGCCTGGCACGGATCGCCGAACGCCGGCCGGACGTGCCGGTGATTCCGGTGTTCACGCACGGTCTGGGCAAGGCGCTGCCGAAAGGCGAGTGGGTGATCGTGCCGTTCTTCGTCGACATTTTCGTCGGCGCGCCGCTGCGCTTCGACGGCGATCGGGCGGCGTACATGCAGCGCTACGTGGAGGCGATGCGCGGCTTGGCCGAGCAGGAGAGGCGGGCGGAGTGGTTGTGAGCGGGCATCCGCGTGAAAGATCGGCTCAGAGAGCCCTCACCCCGCGCGGAGCGCCGACCTCTCCCGCAGGCGGGAGAGGTAAAGGTCCGCAGTGCCGTCGGAGGATGCGCTTTTCCCCCTCTCCGGCTTGCGGGAGAGGGTCGGGGTGAGGGCGCTTTCGAGACGCCGCCGCGACTTTCCTCGCCGCGGCGCTGCGCTCCGAACGACGCTCAGTTCTTAGCGATCGCCTTCTCCAGGCGCTCGACGCGCTTGGCCGACGGCGGATGGCTCGAAACGATGCTGCTGGCGCCGCCCTTCTTGCCGCCGTCGAGCTTCTCGAGCTTCTGCATCGAGGTGACCGCGGCCTTCTGGTTCAGGCCCCTTTTCTTCAGCAGGGCGAGGCCGTACTGGTCGGATTCGAGTTCGTTGCTCTGCGAGAACTGCGCGTTGATGACGTTCTCGACCACGCCGCCGAGGTCGGACGAAGCGACCGCGCCGGCCGCATTGCCCTGGCTGGCGACGCCCTTGCGCGCAGCCTGCGTCAGGTAGGCGGTCTTGAAGCGCGCCTTGGAATGGCCGTACTTGACGTGGCCGATCTCGTGGCCGATGACGAAGCGCAGCTCGTCGTCGTCCATCAGGTCCATCAGGCCGGTGTAGACGCGCACCGAACCGTCCGGCAGGGCGAACGCGTTGACGGTGTCGGACTGATAGACCTTGTAGTTGAGCTTGAGGCCGTCTTCGCTGGTGTAGCCGGAGGTGATCTTGGCCAGGCGCTGCGCATACTTGTTGCCGGCCGGAAGCACCTTGCTCTTCTTGTCGTAGGCGAGCGCCGATTCCGCGCCGAGCTTGGCGATGTCGGCGTCGGACAGCGTCAGTCCCTTGACCGCGTCGGAGCCGGCTTCGAGCAGCTTGCCGGTGTCGGTGCCGCCCTTCTTGCCGCCGAGCAGGCCGCCGATCCCGCCGAGCACGCCTTTCTTGTCGTCGTCGGCGTGTGCGGCGGTGGCGAGGGCCGCGAACGCGACGGCGGTGGCGAGTGCGAGTTTGCGCAGCTTCCAATTCACGAGCAGTTCCTTCTTGCGGGTGGGTTTTCGAAGCTAGCATCGCGTTCGAGACCGCCGCAATCGGAGTTGCCCCTAGCTTGCGCGGGCAATTGCAAAAAAGTTATTCGGCGGCGGATGCCGCGGTGCTCTAGGGAACGACCTGGTCGATGGTCAGCGTGACGGCCTGCTCGCCGCTCGTCTGCAGCGGCGCCGACACGGTCTGCAAGTCGCCGCTCTGCGGCATCGCGTTGCCGGATTTCGACACGCGCGCGCCGACCACCACCTGCGGAAACGTCGACAGCTTCATCGTCGGCATCATCGCCATGCCGTCGTCGAGCGTGACGGTCAGCGGCAGCTCGCCGGCCTTGCGCTTCTGGATCGCGAGCGGCATCGGCGGGCCGCTGGCCGCGCGCGCGAATACGAACAGCGTCGCTTCCGGATCGAACTTGTCCTTCAGCGCCGGCGAGAGCGAGACGCTGACGCGGATCTGCGGCGCCGGCGTCGCATCCGCGGCGCCGGTCGCGGCGGTTTCCGCCGCCGGCGCCGTTGCCGGCAGCGGCGCCGGCTTGCCGTCGCGTTTCGCCTCGGCGTCGGCGATCTGCGCCTGCACGCTCTGCGCGACCTCGGAGCCGGGCTGCAGCAACGGCAGCAGGAGGTTCCAGCGCGAGATCGCGGCGTCGTAGCGGCCGGCCTGGTAGTCGCTGATGCCGAGCAGCCACAGCGCGCGCTGATTGGTCGGCTCGGTCTTCAGCGCGTTTTCGAGCAGCGCGCGCGGCTCGCCGTCGATGCGCTGGCCCGGCACGGACAGCGCCAGCGCCTGGGCATATTCGACCGCCAGCGTGGCGTTGTCCTTGGCGAGTTCGTGCGCGCGCTTGAACGCGTCCAGCGACTCGGCGGCGCGGCCCATCGCCTGATACGCGCGACCGAGCAGGGCCCAACCTTCGACGTCGTCGGGCTGCTGCTTCAGGCGCTCGGCGAGCAGCGTGATCGCTTTTTCCATTTCCGGACCGCGATCGCCGCCGTGGGGCGGGGCCGTGGCGGCGAGATTGGCCGGATCCAGCGCCTGCGGCGCGCCGACCAGACGATAGAGCAGGATCGCCGTCGCCGGCAGCAGCAGGGCGGCGAGCAGCAGCGCGCCGAAGGCGAGCCGTGATGGCGGCACCGGCGTCGCCTTCGCGGCGGCGCCGAGTTCGGCGCGCTTGGCCGCGTATTCGTCGGCGTCGACGACGCCTTCGGCGAGCGCGTCGTCGAGCGCGCGCAGGCGCCGTGCGGTGGCGTCGCGCGCGGGCGCGCTGCGCGCGTGGCGCAGCAACGGCACGACGACGAAGGCCAGCGCGGCGCCGATCATCAGCGCCGCGAGCAGGAAGAATGCAGTCATCACCAATCGTCCTCGAGATCGCTCGTCGGTCGCGTCGCCGCGGCTGCCGGCCGCGTGGCCTTCGCGCGGCGCCGTACCGTCACGAATACGGCGCCGGCGCCGGCGGCCAGCACCAGCATCGGGCCGAACCAGAGCAGCCAGGTCGCGCCGCGCAGCGGCGGGTCGTACAGCACGAAATCGCTGTAGCGCGCGGTCAACCACTGCTTGATCTCGTCGTCGTTCTTGCCGGCGCGCATCTGCTCGAACACGTCGCGGCGCAGGTCCGCGGCGAGCGGCGCGCTGGAATCGTTGAGGCTTTCGTTCTGGCACACCAGGCAGCGCAGCTGCTTGGTCAGGTTCTGGAATCGCAACTCCTCGGCGCGATCCTTGAACGGCAGCGGGTCGACGGCGGCGAGCGCGGCCGTGCTCAACGCGAGTGCGGCCAGCAATGCCCAGAGCGCTCGCTGCAGCGAGACCGCGCGTCGCCCGGAAGCGACATGCCCGTGGGAGCGTGCCTCTTCGGCGTGCTCCGCGACGGATCCCCGCGTCCGCGGGGACGACGGCGAATGGGAGAGCGACGATTTCATCGCGCCGCCTCCTTCATCTTCGCGATCCGCGGCAGCAACTGCGTGGCGATGACGTTCGGCGTGATCGGGCTGATGTACTTGTAGACGATCACGCCCTGCGCGTCGACGAGGAAGGTCTCCGGCGCGCCAGTCACGCCGAAGTCGATCGCGACGTCGCCGGGAAGGTCGGCGACGACGAGGTCGTAGGGATTGCCGTACTGCGCCAGCCAGCGCTTGGCGTCTTCCGGCGGATCCTTGTAGTTGAAACCGACCAGCTTGATGCCGAGCTGCTTGCCGAGCCCGCTCAGGATCGGATGTTCTTCACGGCAGGCGAAGCACCAGCTGGCGAACACGTTCAGCAGGTACGGCTGGCCGGCGAGGTCCTGGTTGGCGATGCGCCGCTCCGGGTCGTCGAGCGTCGGCAGCGAGAACGCCGGCGCCGGCTTGCCGATCAGCGGCGAGGGGACTTCCTGCGGGTTCTTGTACTGGCTCCACCAGACGCCGAAGCCGAGCAGGGCGAGCACGAGGACGAAGCCGGCGAGGGGGAGGAGGCGCGCGTTCATGCGGTGGAGCCGGGATTGGGGATTGGAGCTTCGGGATTCGGAAAAGCGGCTGGTATTCGGGCTTCATCGCTCCTGCGACTCCCGACTCCCGACTCCCGAATGCCGGCGATCGCGCGAAAGCGCCGATCGCAAGCCGCGACGAAGCCGCCGAGCATCATCAGCAGCGCGCCGAGCCAGATCCAGCGCACGAACGGTTTGACGTAGATGCGCACGGCCCAGGCGCCGTCGTCGCCCACCGCTTCGCCGAGCGCGACGTAGACGTCGCGGAACAGGCCGGGGTCGATCGCCGATTCGGTCTGCACCTGCTGGTTGCGCGTGTACTGGCGCTTCTGCGGATGCAGCACCGCGACGACCGCGCCGTCCTTCGACACCGTGACGGCGCCCTGTTCGGCGGAGTAGTTCGGGCCGGGCACCGATTTCACGCCGTCGAAGCGGAAGCTCAGCGCACCGATCTCGACGCTCTGCTCGGGCGCCAGGCGCACGTCCTTCTCGACGCTGGTCGCCTCGACGATCAGCACGCCGGCGAGGAACACGGCGACGCCGAAGTGCGCGCAGATCATGCCGAGCATTTCCGGCGTGAAGCGGCGCCCGCGCGGCGCGTGACGCCAGCGCGAGAGCGCGTACAGCGCGATGCCGATGCCGACCCAGAGCGAGGCGGCGACGCCGAACAGCGCCTTCCACGGCAGCTCGCCGGCGATCAGCCAGGCCGCGATCGCGGCGAGCACGGCGACCGCCGCGGCCGGCCGCAAGGCGCGCAAGGCCCCGTCGAGCTGGCCGGCGCGCCATTTCAGCATCGGCCCGAACGGCAGCAACGCCACCACCGGCAGCATCAGCAGCACGAACATGAAGCCGAAGTACGGCGGTCCGACCGAGATGCGCCCGAGATCGAACGCCTCGCCGATCAGCGGATACAGCGTGCCGAGCAGCACCATCGCCGCGGCGCAGGTGAACATCAGGTTGTTCACCAGCAGCACGGTCTCGCGCGAGACCGCGGCGAACGGCTCGCCGCCGGCGACCTTCGGCGCGCGCAGCGCGTACAGCAGCAGCGAGCCGCCGATGACGACGGCGAGGAAGCACAGGATGAACAGGCCGCGTTTCGGATCGGCCGCGAACGAATGCACGCTGGTCAGCACGCCCGAGCGCACCAGGAAGGTGCCGAGCAGCGACAGCGAGAACGCGAAGATCGCCAGCAACAAGGTCCAGGCGCGGAACGAGCCGCGCTTTTCGGTGACCGCCTGCGAGTGGATCAGCGCGGTGCCGACCAGCCACGGCATGAACGAGGCGTTCTCGACCGGATCCCAGAACCACCAGCCGCCCCAGCCGAGCTCGTAGTACGCCCACCACGAGCCGAGCGCGATGCCGAGCGTGAGGAAGCCCCAGGCGACGTTGGTCCACGGCCGCGCCCAGCGTACCCAGCGCACGTCCAGTTCGCCGCCGATCAGCGCGGCGAGCGCGAACGCGAACGCGACCGAGAAGCCGACATAGCCGGTGTAGAGCATCGGCGGATGCACGATCAGGCCGAAGTCCTGCAGCAGCGGGTTGAGGTCGACGCCGTCGGCCGGCATCGGCAGTTCGCGCGAGAACGGGTTGGATGTCAGCACCGTGAACAGCAGGAAGCCGAAGCTGACGAAGCCGAGCACGCCGATAACGCGCGCGATGAAGTCGTCCGGCAGCTTGCGGCTGAACGCGGCGACCGCGACGGTCCAGACGTTCAGGATCAGCACCCACAGCAGCAGCGAGCCCTCGTGCGCTCCCCACACCGCCGAGAAGCGGTAGTACCAGGGCAGCAGCGAATTGGAGTTCTGCGCGACATAGGCGACGGAGAAGTCCTGCGTGGCGAACGCGTAGGTCAGGATCGCGAACGCGAACACCACGAACACGGCCTGTCCGGCCACCGCGGGTCGCGCGACCGCCATCAAGGCGCGGTTGCCGGTTTGCGCGCCGAGCAGCGGCAGCACGCACTGCGCGACCGACAACAGCAGGGCGAGGATCAGGGCGAGTTGACCGAGTTCGGGGAGCATCGCGGGGGAGGGCGGGACGGACGGACGCGTAGATTACGCTAGCCGACCGGGGTGGCAACGCTTCTGCGACGATAGAGCGCGATCCGGCGCCCCGCGGGAGGCTGAAGGGACGCTCGGCACGACGAGCGCCGCGCCGTCGTGAACGCATCCGGGCGAGACACGCGCAGGCTTCGCCCTCGAAAAATCTTTCTGCCGTGTCGATTACGGCGCCTTTCGCTCGATTCCGCACCGCGGGATTTTCATTCTTCTATTTTGCCAATCCACGCACCAATATCGTGTGTTCGAAGCGGCGTATGCTCCCGCCGCGGGTATTGGGGACATCAAGGAGAACGATCCGATGTTGAGCAGGAAATGGTTGCAAACGTATTTCCGGAAGGTTGCGAGGACATCCCTCCTGGGCGGTTGCGTCACGGCGCTCGGGATTCCGGTTTCCGCGCTTGCGTTTCAAGACCTCCCCGAATTCCAACAGGCCGGCGAAGAGGCCAAGAGCGACGGATTGATTCGGGACGATCTCGGCCGAATCGCTTTCATCGTCGAACTTCGCGGAGATTCCGCGAAGGGTTTCTCGTCGAACTTCGCTTCCGACAAGCGATTCCAAACGTATCAAAAAGGCGAAGCGGTCAATCTCGTGCGGTCGATGGAAAGCCAATACCGGCTGGAGGCCACGTCGATGACGAGCTGGTCGTCGACGAGCTTCACGGCATTTCTGGACGACCGGCAGTTCGATCGGCTGTCCAGGGATGCCCGGGTCGTCCAGATCCTGCCCGACGTCGCGATGACGTTCAGCGCGGACTCGACCGCCGTATGGAGCGACTCGGCGGCCACGCTCGCCGCACCTCCCAATGCGCTGTGGAACACGCTGGTTTCGCAATCGAGCGAAATGCAGGCCTGGGGAAAGCGCGCGATCAACCAGTCCACCACGTCGAGCAGCGGATCGGCGATCGTCTACGTCGTCGACGCCGGTGTCGGCCAGCACGTCGATCTGAACGTCGTTCAATGGGTGAATGCGGTGGACCACACGAACGACTGCGGCACGCGAGCGGGAGTCGCGCCGCCGCTCGCCGCTTGCACGGCGGCGAAATTGAAGAAACTCGTCGGGTGTTATACGCACGCGACGGCCGTCGCGGGAATCGTCGGCGCAAAGAGCAATGGAACCGGTGTGGTCGGAATCGATCCGGGCGCCAAGATCGTTTCGGTTTCCATTCTGGATCCGGCCGCCTATCCGAATACTCCGTCCTCTTCGTGCGTGAATCTTCCGACGGCCTCAGGCGCGACGATTCAGGCATCGCGCGTCAAGACGGCATTGGATTGGGTGGCCAGCGATATTGCCGCGAACATCCATACCGGACGACCGAGCGTGGTGAATCTTTCCCTGAATTGGGTCACGCCGAGTCAATGGCCCGCCAGTGGAATCGCCGCCGTGAAAGCCGACATGGCCGCATTGGGATCGAGTACGCCGGGCGCATTCGTGGTGCAGTCCGCGGGCAACCAGTACGCAAACGCGTGCACGTATTCCTACGGCCCGGCTTCGGCCAGCGACGGCGTGATGGTGGTGGGCGCGATCAACAACCACGGGCAGCCCGTCGTTCCGTTGCACGGCGCTCCCGGGTTCTGGCGCGAGCTGGTCGGGTTCGGGCACGAAATGGGGTCGAACTACGGCGCATGCGTGGAGGCGTGGGCGCCGGGCGACGCGGTGTTCACGACGGCTGCGCCGGTCACCAGCCAGCAGGGAGACGTCGTATACAGCACCTACGCGTACGGCGCCGGTACCTCGTTCGCGGCTCCGCATGTCGCCGGGCTCGCCGCCTATCTCATTGAAACGCGCGCGTTGACTTCGCCGAGTCAGGTCGAACAGAACGTGAGGGGGACCTTGTTCGATCTCGGCTCGCTCGATCCCGGCGGCGCCGCGATCAAGATTCCCACCTTGAATCCGATCGTCGGATCTGCGCCGCGCAACACTCCGTACGCGGAGTTCGTCCTGGCCAATCGCTGCATTTGGCCGAACTTCGCCACCGGGACGCCGCCGGCCGGCTGCCGCGTCCTGTCCGCCACCCAGGATCCGTCGTTCATCACGGGTGTCGCCCGGAATTTCGGATCGCTTTCGATGGCGGGCCAGACGAACGTCTGGGCGTCGTTCGATTCGTACGGAACGGGCGCGTACTCGTGCAAGGTTCAGATACTGGATGCGTTGGGCACGCCGCGTACGCTCTACACCGGCAAGCAGTACTACGACCCGGCCTCCTTGTTCCGGGCGAATACCTACGCAGCGTCTGCGGACTGCCCGTCCGCTTCCGGCGTCGTGGGCAACTAGCGCGGCGTTTTCCACGCGCCGTGGGCAAAGGCGGCTTCGGTCGCCTTTGCTTCCGGTCGGGACGCGCGAGGATGTGACGTCTCGCAATGCGTGGTTCGCGGCGAACGCTCGATCCGCGCTGCTCGAACCGTGTCGGTGCGGGAAGTGGGAAACGTACGCAGACGCGGTTCCGCCGATGCGAAGCCATAAAAAACCCCGCTTGCAAGGCGGGGTCGTGGGCTTTGCGCGAAAGCCGAATTGGTGGAGGCGGCGGGAATTGAACCCGCGTCCGAAGGCGCTCCGCGCCCGGCGCTACATGCTTGTCACGCTGTTTGATCTCATCCTGCGGCAACACAGCGTGCCAAGCGCACCGCAGGACCAGCCTCTTGGATTTGACCCGCCACCGAAAGGCGCCGGCGCGGGCGATCTCGTGATAATGACCCTACATCCACGAGCACGAGCACAAGTGGGTTCGGGGCTAGGCCTTAAGCGGCCAGAGCGTAGACGTCGTCGTTCGCGTCTAGTTTTTTGCCATCGGATTAACGAGGAAGATGACGCCCTCGGCATGCTCCAAGCTACTTTGCGTCCCCCGTCGAAACCATGTCGCCCCCGGGGGACCGACATAGTGGCGTCGGCGCGGCGGCAAATCAAGGCCGGCGCCGCGATGGCGGACAGGCGGGCCGGACCAGAGCGGCAAGTTTCCTCGGCGCAAGCACGCAATAGCTCTCGACCAGCAGTTCCTCGATCTCGTCCCAGTCCGCGTCGGGGGCGAGGCGCAGTCCGAGGATGTCGGCGAACCAGACCGGCTTGAAGTACGGCTCGCGGCGAAATTTCGGCGCCTCGATCCGAGCGATCGGCAGGCGGAACGTCAGTACGGTGATCGGCCCGTCGTCTCGCGCTGCCTCGGCGTAGGCCGGCGGCCAGCCGTCGTCGACGGCGATCACGTGGGCGAAGTTCTTCTTCGCCACGCACCAGCGCGTGCCGGCCCACGCCGTTTCCTCGCGAGCCTCCGGCAGCCCCAGGCAGATCGCGCGCAGCTTGGCGAGGATTTCCGCGGCGACTTCCGGACGACCGTTCATGCTCGCTCCTCGCCAGCGGGGTGCTGCGCTGTCGGATCGGCATGCTACGCCTTCCTCTCCGACGCCTGGGTTCGAGCGCGCCTCGCGTTGCCCGCGGCAGGCGTTTCAGCAGGGTGGGAAGTTCATGCGGAAGCAGGCGCCGCCGCCGGACGAATCGACCACGGCCACGTCGCCGCCGTGCACGCGCATGATTTCCCGCACCAGATTCAGTCCGAGCCCGGCGCCGCGTCCGTCGGCGCGCAGGCGGCGGAACGGTTCGAAGACCTGTTCGCGCTCCGCCGGCGGGATGCCGGCGCCTTCGTCGCCGACTTCGATGCGGCCGGGACGCAGCACGCGCACCGCGATGGTGCCGCGGCGGCCGCCGTGCTCGATCGCGTTCTGCACCAGATTGGTCAGCGCGCGTTCGATCGAGGTCGGGTCGCCGCGCACCTCGAGGTAGCCGGCGTCGGCGTCGAAGCTCATCTCGTAGCCGGCGGCGAAGGCGAGCGGCGCGAGGTCGGCCATCACGCGCCGCGCCAGTTCGACTAGGTCCACGCGCGGGAACGGATGCTGCCGGTCGAGACGCTGGCGATCGAGCAGCTGGCCGGCGAGCGTGGAAAGGCGGGCGGCGTCTTCGAGCAGGCGCGCCTTCTCCGGCCCCGGCGGCAGCGTGGACAGCCGCGTCGTCAGGATCGCGATCGGCGTACGCAGCTCGTGCGCGGCGTCGATCAGGAAGCGCTGCTGCTTCTCGTAGCCGTCGTCCAATCGCGCCAGCGCGTCGTTGACGGCGTGCACCAGCGGCGCGACCTCGTCCGGCACCGCGTCGACCGGCAACCGCACGCCGCGCTGGTCGATGTCGATGCGCTGCGCCTGCGTCGCCGCCTCGCCGAGCCCGCCCAGAGCGCGCCGCACGACCCACGGCGTGACGGCCAGCGCGGTCAGGGCCATCAGCACCAGCAGGGGCAGGATGACGATCAGATAGCTGGCGGAGGCGCCGGCGACCAGCCGCCCGAACGAGAGATTGCCCTGCGTGCCGCCGAGGATCTGCACGTCGCCGGCCGCGCTGTGCTCCCAGCTCACCAGCGCGTCGGGCCGTCGTTCGCGCCGCGCGGGATCGCGGCCGAGGCGCGCCTGGTGGACGCTGCCGAGCAGGTCGAGGATCGGTGCGAAATCCGCCGGCACCGAGCCTTCGGACAAACGCTCGCCCTGCAGGTCACGGATCACGAACCACAGATCCGGCGACTCGGCGCGCAGCCGCGCCAGCTCCGGCGTCGGCTGCAGCGCGAGCGTGCCGCCGGGTTCGCGCACCAGCGCGTCCTTCAGCACGTCGAGCGTGCCGCCCTCGTAGTCGTCGACCAGATAGCCGGTCGCCCACAGCGCGCCGACGGCGAGCGCCATCAGGAGGCTCATCAGCACGGTCTGGAACGCGACCAGGCGCAGCACCAGCCGCCACTTCAGGGAACCGCCGTGCGCCGCGTTCACGGCGTCTCCCGCAGCAAGTAGCCGACGCCGCGGATGCCCTGGATGGTGACGCCGGCGGCCGACTCGGCCAGCTTGCGGCGCAGCCGCGAGACGTGCGTGTCGAGGGCGTTCGACTGGATCTCATCGTCGACGCCGAACACCGCTTCCATCAGCACCGGTCGCAGCACCATGCGACCCGTGCGCCGCAGCAGCGCCTCCATCACCAGCAGCTCGCGCCGGCGCAGGGCCAGCGGCGCGCCGCCGACGCTGATTTCGCGGTGGCCGAAATCGAACGCGAGCCGGCCGACGCGCACGACTTCGGATTGCAACTGCGCCGGCCGGCGCAACAGCGCGCGCAGGCGCGCCAGCAACTCCTCGAGCGCGAACGGCTTGCCGAGATAGTCGTCGGCGCCGTGATCGAGCCCGGCGACGCGGTCGGCGAGATCGCCGCGCGCGGTCAGTACCAGCACCGGCACCGCGTTGCCGCGCGCGCGCAGCTTCGCGATCAGCGACAGCCCGTCACCGTCCGGCAGCTGGCGGTCGAGCACGACCGCATCGTGCACCTCGTCGACCGCCATCGCCATCGCCTGGGCGAGATCGGCGGCGTGGTCGACGAGCAGGTCGTTGCGCGCCAGCGCGCTGCGCAGCGCCGCGACCATTTCCGGTTCGTCCTCGACCAGCAGAATGCGCATGAAAATCCGTCGTCGGTGGGGCGAGTCGGTTTAGCGCCCCGGCATTGCCGCAGCCTTGCACGCGCGTGGCGCGCCCTCGTACGCCGCGTTTCCACGACGGACGAGGGCGGCGCGACGTCGCTCAGCGTGCCGCGGCGGCATCCCTGCGCACCGCGCGCCGTGCCACATGGGCCCCGAGCAACGCGCTCGCCAGCAGCACCAGCGCGGCGACGAGGAACGCGGTGCCGGGATGCGGGAACGGCGCATCCGGACCGATCGAGGCGGCGTAGACGCTGCCGAAGAACAGCGGCGAGACGACGCCGGCGATGCTGCCGACGCTGTTGTTCGCGCCTTGCAGCTGGCCCTGCTCCGATTCGGATACGCGCTGGGTCATCAGCGATTGCAACGTCGGCATCGCCAGCGCCCACAGCGCGTTCGGGAACAAGGCCAGCGTGAAGCCGAGGCCGTTCGGCGCCAGCCCCATGCAGGCGATGCCGACGGTGCCGGCGAACAGCCCGAACACCATCACCCGGCGATCGCCGAAACGCTTCACGGCGTGTCCGGTGAGCACGCCCTGCACGACCAGCTCGAGCGCGCCGGCGAGGGCGAGCAGCAAGCCGACCTGCCACGGACTCATGCCGTAGCGATAGCCGGCGTAGAGCACGAACACCGCCGAGAACACGTGATGGGCGAAGTAGAGCAGGAAGTTCACCGTCGCCAATCCCGTCAATTCCACGTGCGAGCGCAACAGGCGCAGCGCGCCGAGCGGATTGGCGCGGCGCCACGAGAACGCCATGCGCCGCTCCGGCGCCAGCGACTCGGGCAGGATGAAGGCGCCGTACAGGAACGCGATGCCGCTCATCGCGGCGGCGGCCCAGAACGGCGCCCGCGGCGACCATTCGCCGAGCACGCCGCCCAGCAGCGGTCCGGCGACGAAGCCGGCGCTGAATGCGGCGCCGACCAGGCCGTAGCCGCGTGCGCGGTTTTCCGGCGTGGTGATGTCGGCCATGTAGGCGTAGACGGTGGTGAAGCTGGCCGAGGTGATGCCGGCGACGATGCGCCCGAGCGCGAGCCACCAGAGGTTCGGTGCGACGGCCATCAGCACGTAGTCGGCAGCGAGTCCGGCGGTGGAGAGCAGGATCACCGGCCGGCGGCCGTACTGGTCGGACAGCGAGCCGATGATCGGCGAGGCGACGAACTGCATCAGCGCCCACAGCGCGACGAAGACGCCGTTGACGACGCCGGCGCGTGCGCTGGAACCGGAGAACTGTTCGATCAGCGGCGGCAGGACCGGGATGACGATGCCCATCGCCACGATGTCGAGCATCGCGGTGACGAGGATGAACGCGATCGCGGCCTTGCCGGCGCGAAAGGCAGGTTGGGTCATGAGAAAGGTTTCCGTGGTGCGCGCGCGACCGCGCGCGTGAGAAGACGGCGGACGCGTCAGGCGTTCGCCAGGATGCTGTTCAGCGGCGACGGACAAGCGGCATACGCGGCCTTGCCGGCGCAAGAGGCAGTTGAGGACATGAGGAGTTTTCCGAGGCGTGCGCGCGGCGGCGCGCGGAGGAGGGCGACGGACGCGTCAGGCGTCCGTCAGTGCGCTATTCAGATGCGGAAGACACTTTGCATAGCGGCGGACCTCGGAACTTCGTGTTGCAACCGCGCGGATCATACACGAGCGCCATCTACGCGCCAACGCGGCGGCGTGGTCAGGACTCCAGCGCGCTTTCGATCCTGCGCCGCCGTTCGACTTCGTCGCGCGAGGGTCGTTCGAGCGCGAACGAGCCGTAGTCCGGTTTTCCGACGCGCCGGTACAGATGGATCGCCACGCCGGTGCTGGAGGTGATCGTGTCGGTCAGTGTCAACGCGCTCGGCATCGCGCCGTCGCCGAACAGGCGCTTGCCGCGGCCGAGCACGAGCGGGAACACCCACAGGCGGAACTCGTCGACGAGATCGTGACGGAACAAGGTCTGGATCAGCTCGCCGCTGCCGGTCACCTGCAGCTCGCCGCCGGGCTCGCGCTTGAGCCGCGCGACTTCGGCGGCGACGTCGCCGCGCAGCAGTGTCGAGTGGTTCCAGTCGAGCCGTTGCAGCGTGCGCGAGGCGACGTACTTGCGCGTGCGATTGAGCTTGGCCGCGATCGGGTCCTCGTCGCCGACGTGCGGCCAGTGCGCGGCGAAGATCTCGTAGGTCTTGCGGCCGAGCAGCAGGGCGTCGGCGGCCTCGCTCCATCCGGTGACCAGTTCACCCATGCGCTCGTCGAAATACGGCACCAGCCAGCCGCCGTGCTCGAAGCCACCGCTGCGATCTTCGTCCGGGCCGCCCGGCGCCTGCATGACGCCGTCCAGGGTGATGAAGGTTCCTACGACCAGTTTCATGGCAGGCCTCTCGATTCGAAGGGATCATCCGGATGACGAACGAGAGCGGCGCGGATCGACATCGGGCGCGGACGGTATCGCGCCGTTTCCGCGACGCGCGATCGTGGCCGGTGTTCGCCATCGGGCGAATCGAGGTGTGCCAACGAGGAGAGCGTCGGCGCGCGGTGTTCCGCGTTTCGACCTGGCGCCGTGTCCGTTCGAGCGGCTGGCCGTCGCGGTTCGGAGGGAAGCGTTCGCCCTGCCGGGCGGGATGCTCTACTCGCGCCGCTTCGGAGCGGCAGCGGGATCGGACAGCGACGGCATCCGCGCCTGGATCTCGTCGAGCGCGCGCCGGCGTGCGCGCACCGCCTGGCGTTCGGCCCAGCGCTTGAGCACGCGTGCGCGGCGCGCGCCGGTCTGCGGATCGCGGACGGCCTCTTCGATGCGGGCGAGCAGGACGTCGACGTTCTCGCGCGAAGGTTCGCCTTCGGCCCGCGCGCCGGACCAGATGTCGATCCACTCGTCGAAGCGCTCGCCCCAGTGCAGCACGGTTCTGAGGTAGCGCGGCTCGCGGTCCTTCAGGAAGGCGAAATCGATCAACGCGGCCACCAGCGTCAGCGGACTCAGGGCGAGATCGCGCGCCGCGCCGAGCAGCAGCTTGACCTGCAGCATGGCCACGGTGCGAACCAGCGCTTGAGCCTTGCGATCGTGTTCGGTTTGCATGCGTCGAGCCTGGTGGGTTGGCGGGGTCCGGAAAACGAGGGCTTGTCGCAGGTCGGCAGGCGAATGCCGCAAGCGCCGGATGGCGCATCGCGCTCCGGCGTCCACCCGGACGCTCCGGCGCGAATTGATACGATCACGATCCGACGAAAGCAACCGGGAGATCCGCGTGCCTCACTCCGGCCTGGCGGCGTTCCGCTCCGGCTTCACTCCCGCGCACGGTCCCGTCCGCACCTGATGGATCCGGGCGAAACCTGCGCGAACTGCGGCGCCGTGCTCGGCGGCGAATACTGCCACGCCTGCGGGCAGAAGCGCTTCGTCGCGAGCGACCGCCGGTTCGGCCATCTGCTGAGGCAGTTCCTGGCTAGCGCGACCGATCTGGACGGCCGCATCTGGCGCACCTTGCGCGCCTTGCTGCTGCGCCCCGGGCTGCTCTCGCGCGAATACATGGAGGGGCGTCGCGCGGGCTGGATCTCGCCGGTCTCGCTGTTCCTCGCGGTCAGCGTGGTGTACTTCCTCGCGCCCCTGCACGGCGGCGATTTCGCCTTGCAGTTCATGCAGCAGGTATCCGGCCGCGTACGCGCCCTTGCGGCGAGCCCCGACGAAAGACTGAGCGCCGAACAGCTCGCCGGAACCGGCCAGGCGCACACGCGCTTCACCGAACGCTGGGTCGACGCGCGCGTGCGCGCCCGCGACGCGGCCGCGCGCCAGGCCTCGAACGGCGCGGCCGGCTACGGTTATCGCGACTACCGCAATGCCTACGATGCCAAGGCGGACGAGGTCAGCAAGGCGCTGGTGATCCTGCACGTGCCGCTGGCCGCGCTGGTGCTGGCCGTCTTGTTCGCGCGGCAGCGACGCTATTTCGCCGAGCATTTCGTGGTCGCGCTGCATTACTTCGCCTTCGCGCTGGCCTCGCTGCTGATCGTGATCCAGATGCGCGCGCTGCTGCGGTTCTCGCTGCCGGCGGCCTGGCTGCCTCCCGAGGCGACGTACGACTGGACCATGCGCGTCCTGCTGCCGGTGTACGCCGTGCTGGCGCTGCGACGCAGCTACGCGGTGGGATGGGGCGCGGCGATCGCGGCAGCGGCCGCGATGCTGGCCGTCATCGTCGCGGCCAACCTCTACGTGTACCGCGCGGTGCAGTTCGCGGTCACGTTCGCGTTGACCTGAGTCCTCGCCGGCGTCGTGCGGCGCGCCGCTCATCTCAGTGTGCCGGGGAGGCGCTCTCGTAGCGCTTGGCGATCTCGTCGAGCAGGCCTTGCAGGTCCTTGCGCGTGTACCAATGGCCGTTCGCCATCACACCGAGCGGCTTGCGCAGTGCGTCGAGATCGTCGAGCGGATTGGCGTCGAGCAGCAGCAGGTCGGCGCGCTGGCCCGGTGTGATCGTACCGAACCGTTCCGCATCGGGCATCGCGCGGTGGATGAATTCTCCGGGCGTGCGCGTGGCCGTCGCCAGCGCGCGGTAGCGGCCGAGTCCTGCCTGTTCGAGCGCGCGCAGGTCTTCGTGCAGCGAGAAGCCTGACGCGACGCCGGGAATCGTCGGCGCATCGGTGCCGGCGAGCAGCGGCACGCCGGCGTCGGCGAGCGCCTTGGCGAAACGTCGGAGGAAGTCGAGCCTGGCGTCGAGGCTGCCGCGGCGCCCGGCGTAGCCGCTGCCGGCCCATTCGAGGCGCCGCTCCGGCGCCAGGTAGCGGACCTCCGGTTGGCGCAGGAAGCCGGCGACGACCTCGGGCTTGCCCCATTGCCGCGCGATCGCCGCATAGGTGGCGAGGTCGGCCGTGACGAAAGCGCGGTCGCGCCCGAGCAGCTCGATCGCCGCCGGAATGCGCTGCACGTCCGGCGCGGCATCGCCCGGGTCCTGGCCGGGATCGACGAAGAACGCGTAGAGGAACTCCTCCAGGTGCGCGACCATCAGCTGGCCGGCGTCGAGCTGGCGCCGGAGTCCGACGCGCGTGACGCCGTGGCCGACGACGGGGAGGCCCTGCGCGCGACCTTCCTCGATCAGCGCGGCGAACGCCTCCGGCGAGAGGTCGTTGTAGACCTTGATGAACTCATAGCCGTTGCGCTTGGCCAACCGCACGATCCAGCGCGCTTCGTCCGCGTTGGTCACCGCGAAGTGGCCGTACCGCGGCGAGCCGTCGACGACGAACGCGGCGTAGACGTGTGGTCCCGGCCGGCGGCCTTCGTGGATGGCCGGTCGCACCTGCCCCATGAACGCATTGGATGCTTCGCCCATGTGCAGCACGCTGGTCACGCCGTTGGCGAGATAGACCTTCATCTCCTCGGCGCTGTTCGCGTGCGTGTGCATGTCGGACAGGCCCGGCGTCAGCCAGGCGCGGCCGCCGCCGTCGACGACGTGCGCGCCCGGTGGCACCGCCAGCGCCTCGCCGACGGCGTCGATGCGGCCGTCGCGGACCAGCACGGTCCGATGCGGCAGCACGCGCTCGGCGTCCATCGGCAGCACGTTGACGTCGACGAAGGCGGTGACGGTGCCGCGCGTCGCGGCCGTCTCCGCTCCGGCGGGCGCTGCCGGAGCGGCCATGAACAAGAGGGCGAAGCAGGCGAGGCGAGCGATGCGCATCAGGACCATCCATCGAGGCGCGCGAACGCACGCCGGCACCGCTTCGATGCCTCGAAGCGGCGCGGGGTTTGCACGCTCAGAGCTCGATGATCGGCTTGAAGCCGCCCCAGAACATGCGCTTGCCGTCGAACGGCAGCTTTTTGGGGTCCATCTGCGCGCCCAGGCGCGGATCGGCCATCACCTTCGGCACGATGCGGTTGCGGTCGGCGCGCGATTTGTAGACGACCCACGAGAACACCACGATCTCGCCGGGCTTCAGCTTGACCGCCTTCGGGAACGACGTCACCTTGCCTTCCGGCACGTCGTCGCCGATGCACTCGACGTAGTGCAGCGCGCCGTGCTCGCGCCAGATCTTGCCGGCCAGGCGCGCCATCTTGCGGTAGGCGGCGAGATTGGCTTTCGGCACCGGAACGATGAAACCGTCGACGTAGGACATGCGAACCTCCTCGGGAGACGACCGCCGGCGGCGGCCTTCCCTAGAGCGACGATCCGCGAAGGCTGAAATCGACACGTCCGCGAACCTTCATTCAGCGATGCCTTTCGCCTCCGCCGTGGCCGCCAGCTCCGGATGGGCGATGCGCCGCGGGCGCGCGATCAGCGGATGCACGAACACCACCGCGAGGATGATCGCCGCGCCCGCGTAGAACATCGGCGTGAGCTCGTTCTGTTCGCCGAGCAGCAGCGCCGCCAGCGCGATCGCGTAGACCGGCTCCAGGTTGGTCGCCAATTGCGCGGCGAACGCGCTCATGTGGCGCAGCGCGATCATGTACAGCGTGAACGGCAGCAGGGTGCAGGTCAGCGCCAGCGCCACCAGCAGGGCGCCGTCGCGCGGACCGGGCAATACGAACGGATTGCCGCCGAGCGCGGGATGCACGAGCGCGAGCAGCGGCGCCAGCAGCATCAGCGACAGCGTGCCGGCACCGAGTTCCAGGCCGGTCACCGCGAACGCGTCGCCGTGCTCGACCATGCGCTTATTGAGCGAGCCGAACAGCGCGACCAGCACTGCCGACACCGTGCCGACCAGAAGACCGAGCCGCATCTCGGTCGGCATGCCGCCGGCAACCAGGGCGACACCGGGCAGCACGGCGATGCCGAGCAGCAGTTCGCGCAGCGAGAAGCGGCGCCTCGCCAGCTTGGGCTCGATCAGCGCGGTGAACGGCGTCGCCAGCGCGATGCAGGTCGCGCCGACCGAGGCGTTGGCGAGCTTGATCGAGGCGTAGAACGTGAGCCAGTGCAACGCGACCAGCACACCGATGCCGGCATAGGCGAGCATCACCCGGCCCGACATCGCGCGCAGTCCGCGCCAGGCGCGCGGCAGCAGGGCCAGCACGGCGACCACCAGCAGCATGCGCCACCACACCAGCGGCAGCGCGTCCAGCGTGATCAGCTTGCCGAAGATCGCGGTGAAGCCCCACAGCACGACGCAGAGGTGGATCTGCCACTGGGCCTTGGCGGTGGGGGAGAGTGCGTGCACGACGATGTGTCCTCGGACGATCCATTCGGGAGAAGCGTTGAAGCCGCGCGGCTCCGCTGCACCATGCCGGCAGCGGACATGGCGCGGAGCGACCGCGAATTGCCGCGCTCATCGCAGCCGAGGCATCGCTTCAGCCGGCTCCACGTCGATGATGCGGTGCATCATTCTAGCGTGGCGCGCCTGTCACAGGCGTCGTCTCGTGGAAACGCGCTCGCGAGTGCCATCGTCATCGAAAGCCGCGACTGGCGTTGCCGGTGCATTGGCAAACCGCACCGGTCGCCGGGACAATCGACGCATGAATCGTCACGCCCGCACCCTTGTCGAGCTCAACGGCCAGCCGGCCGGACTCGACGACCTGCGTCTGCTCGCCGTGCAGAACTACGGCCACTTCACCTCGATGCAGGTGCGCGATGGCGGCGTGCAAGGCCTCGACCGGCATCTGGACCGCCTGCAGCGCGCGACGCAGGAGTTGTTCGCGCATGCGCTCGATCTCGACGCGACGCGTGGCTGGATGCGCCAGGCGGTCGCCGGCGCGGGCGAGCTCTCGCTGCGCGTGAACGTGTTCTCGCGCCGGTTCGACCGCGAGCGCCCGCTGACGCCGGCCGCGCCCGACGTACTGGTCACGACCGCGCCGGCGCGTGCCTCGGCGAGCCCGCCGCTGCGCGTCGGCAGCGTGCACTATCAGCGCGAGGCGCCGCACATCAAGCACGTCGGCACCTTCGGCCTGTTTCATCAGCGCCGCCTCGCGCAGTCGCGCGGCTACGACGACGCGCTGTTCGTCGCGTCCGACGGCGCGGTGTCGGAAGGCTCGATCTGGAACGTCGGCTTCTTCGATGGCCAGCGCGTGATCTGGCCGGACGCGCCGATGCTCGAAGGCGTCTCGATGCAGCTGCTGCAGGCCGGACTGCGCGAGAGCGGCGTCGACAGCGTCGTGCGCCGCGTCGATCTGGCCGAGGTCGCGAACTTCCGCGCCGCGTTCTTCACCAACTCCGGCTGCGCGGTGCAGCCGATCGCGGCGATCGACGAGAAGATTTTCGCCGCCGCGCCGGAGCTGGTGCAGGCGCTCGACGCCGCGGCGCGGATCGCGCCGTGGCAGGCGATCTAGATCGGCCGTCTCTTTTACCCAGGGTCGACGCCGCCGTCTTGGGACGAGCGGGAGGAAGCGCGCCACCAGGCGGATGCGCGCAGCGACTCGGGTCGTCGCACCGGAGGCTCGCTTCGTCGCAACACGTGCCGCGCCGGCTGGAATTGCGGCCGCGGCCGCCGATCATCGGCCGATCTTCCTACCCGGAGCCGGCGCATGCCGATAGTTTCCACGCGCTTGTCCGCGCTGTGCCTGGCCGCGGTGTGCCTCGGCACGGTTCACGCTGTCGAACCATCCGTGCCGCAGGTGTTCGCACCCGGCGTTCTATCCGGCCCTGCGCACGATTCGGCGCCGGCGTTCACCCCGGACGGCGACACGGTGTACTTCGGCCGCAGCAGCGCCGCGCAATCGACGATCCTGGTCGCGCATCGGCGCGGCCGCAGCTGGTCGACGCCAGAAGTCGCATCGTTCTCCGGCGAGTGGGGCGACATGGAACCGGCGATGGCACCGGACGGTTCGTACCTGGTCTTCGTGTCGAGCCGGCCAATCGCTGCCGGCGGAGCGGAGATCCAAGGTCGCTTCAACGGCGCGATGCAGAAGGGCGGCAATCTCTGGCGCGTCGATCGCCGCGGCGCCGGATGGGGCACTCCGGTGCGTCTGCCCGACGCGGTCAACATCGGCACCGCCACGTTCGCGCCGAGCGTCGCCGCCGACGGCAGTCTCTGGTTCATGGCCACCGATGCGGACAGCGGCAAGTTCCGCCTGTTCCGTTCGCAATGGCACGATGGCGCGTTCGAGAAGGCGCAGCCTTTGCCGTTCAGCGACGGCAAGGTGACCGACGTCGATCCGGTCGTCGCGCCGGACGAGTCGTTCGTGGTGTTCGGTTCCGGCCGCCTGAAGGGACGCGGCATCGACCTGTTCGTCGCGTTCCGCGACGGCGGCGGCTGGGGCGAGCCGATCTGGCTGGGCGACGTCGTCAACAGTTCCGGTTCCGACGCCGAGCCGCGCCTCGATCCCGATCGGCGCACGCTGTACTTCAGCAGCGAGCGCACGCTGCCGGTGGCGTTCCCGCGTAGCCGCGAGCAGGCGATCGTCGACCAGGCGCGCCTGCTCGCCTGGGACAACGGCAACTACAACCTCTGGAGCGTGTCGCTGGCGCCGTGGCTGGACGCGCATCGCGACGGCACGCCGATGCCGGGTGTCGCCGCGGGACCGTGATCAGGCCGTGCTGCGCAGGCGTTCGAGCAGGCCCATCGCCGCGTGCGGCGCGCGTTCCTTGGCGCCGTTGATGAAGAAGACGAACACCTCGCGGCGCGCGGACGTCGGCGCCGCCGGCAGCACGCGCGGCAGATCGTCCGGTTCGTCGCCGGCCGCCCAGGCGTTCGCGCGCGCGGCCCAGCGGTCGAGCGCGGCGGGCGGGTAGCCGCTGGCGAGGTTCGCGTCGCTGCACATCAGGCGCGCGTAGACGAAGTCGCCGGTGACGTCGGCGAACGACGGATGCTTCGGCGAATCGGTGAATACGGTCGCGACGCGGTAGCGGCGTGCGAGTTGGAGATACTCGTCGCTGCGGAAGCTCTCGTGGCGCACCTCGGCGACGTGGCGCAGCGCGCGCCCGTCGAGCTCGCGCGGCAGCAGCGCGAGGAAGGTCTCGAAGTCGTCGCGGTCGAACGCCTTGTTCGGCAGGAACTGCCAGTTGATCGGGCCGAGCCGGTCGCCGAGTTCGGCCAGGCCGCCGTGGACGAAGTCGGCGACCGTCCTGCCGGCGTCGGCGAGCGTGCGCCGATCGGTGGCGTAGCGCGGCGCCTTCAGCGAGAACACGAAACCGTCCGGCGTCTCCGCGCGCCACTTCGCGTAGGTCGCCGGTTTCTGCGCGCCGTAGTAGGTGCCGTTGACTTCGATCGCGCTGAGCGCACGGCTGGCGTATTCGAGTTCGCGCCGCTGCACGAGCTTGGCCGGATAGAAGTTGTCGCGCCACGGCGCGTAGGTCCAGCCGCCGATGCCGACGCGAATGCCAGTGGCGGCGGAGGGACGGGCGACGAACAGGTCGGTGTCTTCGGTCTTGCGGGTCGGCATGGGCGGTCCGGTCGAGGCGGGCGGCGGCGGGCGTCGCTATGATGCGGCGTCTCGCCGTGGAAGCGTAGCCGCATGTCGAAATCGGCCCGACCGCTCGCGTTCGCCGTCGCCGTGATCGCCTGGCTGGCGCTGGTCGCGCAATACGTCCTGTTCGTCGCGGTGACCTGGAGCGATCCGGGGCCGTGGGTCGCCACGCTGCGCTACTTCAGCTTCTTCACGATCCTCAGCAACGTGCTGGTCGCCTCGACGACGGCCTTGGCGGCGATCGGTTACGGTTCGCGCACCGGCCGGTTCCTGGCCGACGCGTCGGTGCGCGGCGGCGTCGCGCTCTGCATCGGCGTGACCGGTCTGATCTATTTCTTCGTGCTGAGTTCGACCTGGGCACCGACCGGCGCGCAGTGGCTGGTGGACAAGGCGCTGCACTATGCGACGCCGCTGTCGTACTTCGCCTGGTGGACGGTCGGCGTCGAGCACGGACGGCTGCGCTGGAGCGATCCGCTGCGCTGGGTGCTGTTTCCGGCGGCCTTCCTGCTGTGGGCCTTGCTGCACGGCGCCTGGACGCATTGGTATCCGTACCCGTTCCTCGACGTCGACGCGCTCGGCTACGCGAACGTGCTGCGCAACGGCGTGCTGATCGGCGGCCTGTTCGTCGCACTCGGTTTGCTCGTCGTCGCGCTCGATCGCGTGCTGTCGCGGCGCGTGCCGGTCGTGCCTGCGGTGGCGGACGATCGGGCAGAATAGGCGCATGAGCGATTCAATCCCGTCGGCGACGGAAGCGCGCCTGCCTCACGTCGTGATCCTTGGCGGCGGCTTCGGCGGCCTGTGGGCGACGCGCGCGCTGGCCTCGGCGCCGGTACGCATCACCCTGGTCGACCGCACCAATCACCATCTGTTCCAGCCGCTGCTGTACCAGGTCGCGACGGCAGGCCTGTCCTCGCCGGACATCGCCGCGCCGCTGCGCCACATCCTGCGCCGGCAGCGCAACGTGACCGTGCTGATGGACGAGGCGGCCGGCATCGACACCGCCGCGCGTCGCGTGGCCCTCGCCGACGGCGGCGTGATCGACTACGACTATCTCGTCGTCGCCACCGGCGCGCGCCACGCCTATTTCGGTCATGACGACTGGGCCGCGCACGCGCCGGGCCTGAAGACGATCGACGATGCGTTCTTCATCCGGCGCCATCTGCTGGAGGCGTTCGAATTCGCCGAGCGCGAAACCGATCCCGCGCGGCAGGCTGAATGGCTCAACTTCGTCGTCATCGGCGGCGGCCCGACCGGCGTCGAACTGGCCGGCACGCTGGCCGAGATCGCGCGCCACACCTTGCCGAGCGAATTCCGCCGCAGCGATCCGCGCAAGGCGAACGTGCATCTGGTCGAGGCCGGTCCGCGCGTGCTGCCGTCGATGCCCGAATCGCTGTCGGAAAAGGCGCGCGTGCAGCTGCAGCAGCTCGGTGTCGAAGTGTCGACCGGGCAGGCGGTGACCGAGATCGACGAGCACGGCGTCACGCTCGGCGACCGCCGCATCGCCGCGCGCACCGTGCTGTGGGCGGCCGGCGTCGCCGCTTCGCCGCTGGGCGCGCAGCTCGGCGCCGAACGCGACCGTGCCGGTCGCGTGAAGGTGGCGCCGGACCTGTCGCTGCCCGAGCATCCGGAAGTCTTCGTGATCGGCGACCTCGCCAGCGTGACGCAGGACGGCAAGCCGGTGCCGGGCGTCGCGCCGGCGGCGAAGCAGATGGGCGCCTACGTCGGCCGCGCTGTCCGCGACCGCCTGGCCGGCCGCGAATCACGACCGTTCCGCTATCGCGACTACGGCAATCTCGCCACCATCGGACGCATGGCGGCGGTGGTGGACTTGCGCGGCCTGCACCTGTCGGGCGTGATCGCCTGGCTGTTCTGGCTGGTCGCGCACGTGTTCTTCCTGATCGGCTTCCGCAACCGCATCGTCGTGATGTGGGACTGGGTCTGGTCGTACTTCACCTACCAGCGCCACGCGCGCATCATCCTCGGCGGCAGGCGCGAGCCGCCGCAATGACTCACTCGGCGGCCGGCTTCCACGGATCGTAGCTGCCGAAGCTCCACAGGTGTCCCTCGAGGTCGCGGCAGCTGTAGCCGGCGCCGCCGTAGTCCTTGACCTCGTATTCGTCGACGATGACCGCGCCGGCCGCCTTCGCGTGCTCGTAGTGCGCCTTGCAGTCGGCGACGATCACGCACGGCGCCTGCGTCTCGCGGCCGCCGATTTCGTCGGGCTGGGCGATGCGTGCACCCCAGGCGCTGTGCCGGTCGGTCGAGCCGAGCATGATCATGCCGTTGCCGAACACGAGCTGGGCGTGATGCACGACGTCGCCGTCCGCGTAGACGGCCTGCTTCTCGAAGCCGAACGTCTTGCAGAGCCAGTCGATCGCGGCGAGTGCGTCGCGATAGCGCAGGCAGGGAATGACCGTGGAAACCGTGTTGGCGGCGAAGCGGGACATGGAACGTCTCCGGAAGAGTGGACGTGCCGGCAGCGTAGTCCGTCACGATGCGCGCGTCTTGTAGATTCCGGCAATGCGTTCAGGTCAGCGGCACGTGATTGACGTGCGGGCCGCGCATCGAGACGTACTCGCCCGGCGTCATCCCTGCGAACGCGCGGAACTCGCGCACCAGATGCGGCTGGTCGTGGAAGCCGCAGTCGGCCGCGACCTGCGCCCATTCGACGCGGCGGCCGTGCTGTACCGCCGTCACCGCCGCGCGGAACCGCTGCAGGCGCGCGTAGCGTTTCGGCGCGACGCCGACCTGGTCGAGGAACAGCGTGCCGAAGCGGCGCGCCGAATAGCCGCTGGCCTCGATCAGGGCGTGCACGCGCGACGCGCACGGCGCTGCGTCGAGCGAGCGCAGCGCGTGTTCGACCGCCGGATGCAGCGCCGATGGAGCGAAGCGCGCGCGCAGCCACGCCTCGAGCGCGCGCAGGCGCGTCGGCGCGTCGCGCGCGGCGAGCAGGCGCTCGCGCAGTTCGGCGACCCCGCGCAGGTGCAGCGCGGTCAACGCCGCATGACGATCGGCGAGGTTGTGCATCGGCTCGCGCAGAAAGCGCACGGCCGCGCCGGGCTGGAATTCCACGCCCATCACCGCGACCTGTTCGGCCGTGTCGATCAGGAAACTGCGCGTGGCCTGGCCGCTGAACACGCAGCCTTCGGTGCGCTCGCAGCGCCGCGCGGCGTCGTCGGCGTAGACGCGCGTCTCGTCCTCGAGCAGGTTGACGATCATCTGCGTGCCGGGCGAGGGCAGGATGCGCTCCAGGCGGAACGCGCCCGGCTCGACCTGCCAATCCCAGATCGCCGAGATCGACTCGTGCAGCGGCGCGGCGGGACGGATGCGGACGAAAGCCATGCGACACCTCGAAGGAGCGCGCAGGTTACACCCGCGCGCGAAAGCCGCTAGCCTCGCGTTTTCCGACCGGCGACGGAGCCGCACATGGCACAGGACTACGCGATCGTCCGCAACGACGCGCTGAATCGCTTCGAGACCACCGTCGACGGCGTGCTCTGCGTGCTCGACTACCGCCTGCGCGACGGCGTCCTCACCATCACCCACACCGGCGTGCCCGATGCGGTCGGCGGCCGCGGCATCGCCGCCACGCTGACCCGGACCGCGTTCGATGCGGCGCGGCGCGAAGGATGGCGCGTGGTGCCGGCCTGTTCCTACGCCGCGGTCTGGCTGGCGAAGCATCCCGAATACGCCGATCTGGTGGATCGCCGCTAGATCGGCGCTGGCGTCGCGCGCGGACGCGTTCGCGAGTCGCCGCTAGCGTGCGGCGACTTCGCCGAGCTGCCGCGCCATCGCGAGATGGCGCGTGCGCACCGCCGACTGCGGCACGAAGCGTTCGGCGAGCAGCGGCGCCATGCGCTGATGCAGCGCACGCGCGTCGTCGACCTTGCCGCGCATGAGCAGCACCTCGGCGAGGTCGAGTTCGGTTTCGATCGTGTTGTTGGCGTTCCGGCCGATCTTTTCCGACAGCATCTCGGCGGCGCGGCGCAGTTCCGTCTCCGCTTCGGCGAGATGGCCGCCGTCGCGCAGGATCAGGCCGCGTGCGCGAGCGAGATAGCCGAATCGCGGGTGCGTCGGCGGCTCCAGCGTGCTCAGCGCCGCGGCCAGCTGTTCGGTGTGCGCGAGCGCTTCGTCCAGCCGATGGCTGCGGCGCATCCATTCGGCCAGGCGGAACAGGCGATTGACGCGCGCGACGTTGACGTCCCTGGAGTCGTCGCTGCCCTTGACGGGGGCGGCGATCAGCGGGAGCGCGGCGTCCATCTGGCCGTTCTTGAGCAGATTGAAACCGAGATTGAGGCGGTAGACGGCGAGCGAGGGACTGTCGGGATCCTCGCTCTGTTCCTTCAGCAGATCGAAGGCCTCGCGGAACATCGGCTGCGCGCCGGCGAAATCGCCGGCCTGCTCCAGCGCGCTGGCGAGGTTGTTCAGGACCAGCGAATACGACGGGGATCGGCGCTGGCCGCTGGCGCGCAGCAGCTCCTGCGTCTCGCGCATCAGGGCGATCGCCTCGACGATGCGGCCCTGCAACTGGACCATCTGCGCCAGGTTGATGCGCGTGGTGACCACCCACAGGCTGGCCGGATCGAGCGTGCGCAGGCGCGCTTCCAGCATCCGGCGCAGCACGCGTTCGCCGTCGGCATAGCGGCCCTGCTGCTCGTACACGGTCTCGAGAATGCCCTGCGCATTGAGCACCTCCGGCGCGTCGATCGGCAGCAGGCTCTGCAGCAGGGCGATGCTGCGCTCGGCCTCGCGTTCGGCGTCGTCGAGATGGTTGAGGCGGATCTTCACCTCGGCCAGCGCGTAGAGGCTGCGCGCATAGGCGATGCGGTCGCGGCCGGTCATGTCGCTGGCGTAGTCGAGCGCGCGGCGCACGTGAGCCTCGGCGGTCGCCGGGTCGCCGTTGCGCGCCTGCGCGATGGCGAGCGTGGAAAGGATTTCGGCGGCGAGCTTGCGTTCGTCCCGCGCCGCCGCGCCGAGCGTGTCGATCGCTTCCTGCAGCGTGGCCTGGGCGAGATCGGTGCGTTCGGCCAGGATCATCGCGAAGCCCTGGTCGGCCAGATAGGCCGCGCGCTGGCGCGGCGTTCCGTGCGCGCGCGCCAGATCGACCGCCTGGCCGAGCGTGTCGATCGCCGGCTGGGTCGATCCGAGCTCGGTGTAGAGCTTGCCGAGCGTGGCGAGCAGCCGTGCCTGATGCTCGGGCGCGTCATTGAGCCGCGCGCCGATTTCCTCGCGCCCGCGATCGACGAGATCGCGCGGGGTGATCGAACGGTTGCCGCTGTTCTCCGGCGATGCCGAGCGGAACAGCGCGACCAGGTAGTCGACCACGTCCTCCGCCGCCGCCGAACGCCGCTCGGCGATGCTTTCCGCCTGCCGCGCGCGATCGCGTTCCTGTGCCAGGCGCCAGGTCAGCCCGGCGCCGACGACGACGGCGCAGGCCGTCGCCACGACGGCGAGCCGGTTGCGGCGCACGAATTTGACCAGCCGGTAGAGCGGCCGGTCGCGAGCCGCGAGCACCGGGCGGTCGCCGAGAAAATTCCGCAGATCCTCGGCCAGCGCCGCGGCGGTGGCGTAGCGGCGCTCGGGTTCGGCGTGGGTGGCCTGGGCGATGATGCGGGCGAGGTCCTTGCGCACGCGCAGACGGCTGGAGCGGTCCGGAAGCGGCAGTTGCCCGTCCGCGGCCGGCGCCACGCCGTAGACGATCTCGTGCAGCAGGACGCCGAGGCTGTAGACGTCGGTCGAGGTGTCCACGCGCTGGCCGCGCCGCTGCTCGGGGCTGGCGTAGGCGGGCGAGAGCCAGGGCAGGCGAGTGGTCTCGGCCGGCGCGTCGGAGTGATCGAGCAGCTTGGCGATGCCGAAGTCGAGCAGGATCGGTTCGCCGTCGGCGCGCACCAGCACGTTGGCCGGTTTCAGGTCGCGATGGATGACCAGGCGCTGGTGCGCGTACTGCACCGCCGCGCAGATCTTGCCGATCAGCTGCAGCCTGGCGGCGAGCGGCGGATCGCGGCGGCGGCAGAACTCGTTCAGCGGCACGCCGTCGACGTGCTCCATGACCAGATAGGGCTGCCCGTCCGCGGTGCTGCCGCCGTCGAGCAGGCGCGCGATGCCCGGATGGTGCAGGTCGGCGAGGATCTGCCGCTCGCGCAGCATGCGTTCAGTCGAGTCGCGCGTCGGGAATCCGCGCAGCAGCTTGATCGCCACGTTCTGGTCGAAGCTGCCGTCGGCGCGCTCGGCGAGGAACACCGTGCCCATGCCGCCGTTGCCGATTTCCTCGACGAGGCGGTACGGGCCCAGGCGATGGCCTGGCGGCAGCGCGTAGGCGCGCAGGCCCGCGTGCAGGAAGCCGGCGACGCGGTCTTCGCCGGCGTCGGCTTCGACCAGGCGCAGCGCCTCGCGCTTCAGCGTCTCCTCGTCGCCGAGGCCGGCGAGCCACGCCTCGCGCGCCTCCGGGGCACGGGCGAGCAGGCCGTCGAACAACTCCTGCAGGCGCTGCCAGCGAGCCGGATCGATGCCGGCCGTCCGCGACGAACGGAAGGTCGCGACATCGGCACCGGCGGGCGGGATTTCGGGATTGTGCATGCGCGGCATCGCGTTCTGGTGGCGGCTCTCCGCCGCGAAGCGGCAGATCCGACGGATGAATACGGGGTCCGGCGCCCAATCCCATCGCCGTCTCGTCGCACGGGGTGCGAATTCGTTAGCGAATTGCGACCGGCTTCACTCCCGCGAGCCGCTTGCCCAGCGCGGCATGCTGCGCGCGCACGCCGGACTGGGCGACGAAGCGTTCGTCCAGCAGCGGCGTCACGCGCGCGTGCAGCGCGCGCGCCTCGTCGGCGTGGCCGCGCGCGAACTGCACGTCGGCGAGCTGCAGTTCGACTTCGATCGTCGGGTTGGCGTCCTTGCTGCCGGTGCGCGCGAAGTTCTCGGCGGCGAAACGCAATTCGCGCTCGGCTTCGTCGAGACGATTCTGGTCGCGGTAGATCAGGCCGCGCGTGCGCGCCAGCGCGCCGCGGCTGGAATGCTGGTCCGGGAACAGCGCGGCGAATGCGGCGGAGGCCTGATCGAGGTAGCGCAGCGCTTCCTCGTAGCGATGCTTGCGCCGCATCCATTCGGCCAGGTGCAGCAGGCGGCGGGCGTTCTGCATCGCCGCATCCGCCCCTTCGACCGGCGACGAGAGCAGCGCGTAGGCTTCGTCGAGACGGTCGTTCAGCACCAAGCTGCGCGCGTGGTTCTGACGCATCGACGCCGGCAGCGAGGCGTTGCCGGCGGTCGCGTCGGCGGCGGCGCGCCGTTCCATTTCCTCGAACAGCGCCAGCGAGCCGGTGTAGTCGCCGGTCTGCTCGAGCAGGCTGGCGAGGTTGTTCAATCCGATCAGGTAGGACGGCGTCTGCTCCTGCTTGCGCGCACGCAGATGCTCGATGTTCTGCCGGAACAGGTCGCTGGCCTCGATCATGCGGCCCTGTTCGTAGATCGCCCGCGCCAGGTTGTTGCGCGCGGTGATCGCCCAGGCGCTGTCCGGTTCGAGGGTGCGCAGGCGCACCTCGAGCATGCGGCGCAGCAGGCGCTCGCTCTCGGCGTAGCGGTCCTGCTGGTCGTAGACCTGGGTGAGGAAGCCGCTGGTGGCCAGCACTTCGGCGGAATCCTCCGGTTTGTGCCGGCGCATCAGCTCGAGGCCTTTCACCGCGGCCGCTTCGGCCTCGCTCAGCCGGTTCGCGCGCAGCTGCGTTTCCGCCAGGCCGTTCAGTGCCTGCGCGTAGAGCACGCTGTCCTCGCCCGCGCTCTGTGCCGCATAGGCGAGTCCGCGCTGCACGGCCTCGTCGCCGGCTTCGATCTCGCCGTTGCGGGCGAGCGCGATGCCGAGCGAGGTCAGCAGTTCCGATGCGGCCGCGCGTTCGTCCGCGTCGATCTCGCCGAGCAGGCTTTCCGCCTCGCGCAATATCGGTACCGCCGCCTGCGTGCGCTCGGCCAGGTTCAGCGCGTAGCCCTGCTCGGCGAGATAGTGCGCGCGCTGAGCGATGGTGCCGTGCTCGCGCTCGATCGCGGCGGCGTCGGCGAAGCTCTGCGCGGCCTCGTCCGGCAGGCCGAGTTCGTTGTAGATCTGGCCGAAGGTGCCGAGCAGGCGCGCACGCTGCTGCGGCGCGTCGGCCAGGCGCGCGTCGATTTCCTTGCGGCCGCGATCGACCAGGTCGCGCGGCGCGATCGTGTCGGTGCCGGTCACGTCGGGCGAAGCCGAACGGAACAGTGCGACCAGGTAGTCGACGACGCTTTCGGCGGTCGTCGACTGTTCCTGCGCGACGGCTTCGGCGCGCAGCGCACGGTCGCGCTCGCGCGCGAGCCGCCAGGTGAACAGCGTCGCCAGCACGATCGCGGCGAGCACCGCGGCGCTGGCCAGCCGATGCCGGCGCACGAACTTGCCGACGCGATAGGGCAGGCGGTCCGGCGCCGCGTGCACCGGCCGGCCCTGCGCATGGCGCTGCAGATCCTCGGCCAGTGCCGCGGCCGAGACGTAGCGGCGTTCCGGTTCGGGATGCGTCGCCTTGGCCACGATCAGGTCGAGTTCGCGCTCGACGCGATGCGCGGCGACGCGGCTCGGCGGCGGCAGGCGTCCGTCGGCGTCGAGCGCGGGCGTGACGCCGGTCAGCACCTCGTACAGCAGCACGCCGAGGCCGTGCACGTCGGTCGCGGTACTGACGCGCTCCTGCCGGCGCTGCTCCGGGCTGGCGTAGGCCGGCGTGAACCAGGGCAGGGCGGTCTGCGCGGCGTCCGGATCGCCGTCGGCGAGCAGCTTGGCGATGCCGAAGTCGAGCAGGATCGGCTCGCCGTCGGCGCGCACCAGCACGTTGGCCGGTTTCAGGTCGCGATGGATCACCAGGCGCTGGTGCGCGTACTGCACGGCGGCGCAGAGCTTCTGCACCAGTTGCAGGCGCGCCGCCGGTGACGGTTCGTGACGCACGCAGAACTCGTTCAGCGGCACGCCGTCGACGTATTCCATCACCAGGTACGGCTGGCCGTCGGAGGTGCTGCCGCCGTCGAGCAGGCGGGCGATGTGCGGATGGGCGAGGTCGGCCAGGATCTGCCGTTCGCGCCGCATGCGTTCGGTCGATTCGCGCGTCGGGATGCCGCGCAGCAGCTTGATCGCGACGCGCTGGTCGAACGCCTCGTCGACGCGCTCGGCGAGGAACACCGTGCCCATGCCGCCGCTGCCGATTTCCTCGACCAGCCGGTATGCGCCGAGGCGGTGGTCGCGCCACGGTGTGGACATGCGGTGCGCGACGGCGTGCAGTTGCGCGGTCACGCCGCCGGCGTTGCCTTCCTCGGTTTCGATCAGCGACAGCGCTTCGCGCTTGAGGTCGTCGTCGGCGTCGAGTCCGGCCAGCCAGCCGGCGCGCTCCTGCGGCGCGCGCGCGACGAGGCCGTCGAACAGTTCCTGCAACCGCTGCCAGCGTACGGGATCGCTCATGTGGTGAGCTGCTGCTTGAGCCAGGCGCGCGCGAAGCGCAGTTCGCGATCGACGGTCGGCACCGAGACGCCGACCACCTCGGCGATTTCCTCGCGCTTGAGGCCGAGCAGGTAGTTCAATTCGATGATCTCGCACTTGCGCCCGTCGACCGCGCGCAACGTGTTCAGCGCCTCGTCGAGCGCCAGCGCCTCGCTGTTTTCCTGGCCGGCGGCGTCGTCGGCGGCCGACAGGGTGACGTGGACCTGACCGCCGCCGCGCCGCTCGCTGCCGCGCGCGCGCGCGGCGTCGACCAGGATGCGCCGCATCGCGACGCTGACCACGCCGTAGAAGTGGCGCCGGTCCTGCCAGTCGACTTCGCTGCCGATCAGGCGCAGGAACAGCTCGTGCGCGAGCTCGGTCGGCTGCAGGGTCAGAGGTCCGCTGAACTGGCGAAGATGCTTGCCGGCGATCGCGCGCACCTGCGCGTAGACCAGTTCGGTCAAGCGCTCGGCGGCAGCGCTGTCGCCGCCGCTCCAGGCGTGGAGCAGGCGGGTCACGTCGCGCGCCGCGGCGGATTCCGCCGCTGCTGGGAGGTCGTTCATGAAGCGCCGCACCCGCTGATAGGAAATTCCCTGCCGCTCCGTACTGGAAACACGAGCGCCTCCCGAAGTGCGGTCGCTCGACCGCCGCCCATGGCGCTTTTCCCGAATGGAGCAATGAGATGAAGTATACGAATGCAATCCGACGCGTGCACGGCATCGCCGCCGCGATCGCGCTGTCGTTTGGCGCCGCCGCGGCCCCGCTGCACGCGGCGCATCCGGGCGATCCCGATCCGTCCTTCGGCCAGAACGGCTACCTGTGGACGGACTTCTTCAATAGCACGGAAGAAATCTACGCGCTCGCCCCGATGGCCGACGGCCGTTTCCTCGCCGCCGGCATGGTGGTCGGCGCGAACGCCGCTCCCCCCGGCACCAGCGAGAACCTCGCGGTGGCGCGCTACCTGCCGAACGGCGCGCTCGATGATTCGTTCGGCGACGGCGGCCTGATGCAGCTCGACATCCAGTCCGGCCCGGATTCCGCGCAAGCCGTCAAGCTGATGCCCAACCGCGGCATCCTCATCGGCGCGAAGCTGACGACCGGCGCGTACGCCGATTTCGGCCTGGTCAAGCTGCGCCACGACGGCAGCCTCGATACGACCTTCGGCGAGCTGGATGCCGGCTCCGCCCGCAAGGGCTATGCGCGCCTGGACATCGGCGGGCCGAGCGTCCACGACGACCTGGAGGCGCTGGCCGTCACCTCCGAGGGCCGCATCGTCGCCGCCGGCGTCACGCGCGTGGCGCACGGCAACACCTCCTATCCGCAGGCGGTCGTCGCGCGATTCACGGCCGTCGGCGAAGTGGACACCAGCTTCGGCGGCGGCGCCGGCTACGTCGTGCTGCCGCAGTTCGTCGCCGAGGCCGGCGACGCGGTGACCGGCATCGCGCTGAATCAGGCGGGCAATCTGGGCAGCGACAACCGCATCGTGATCGTCGGCTACACGTCCGGACGCAACACCGCGTTCGTCGTGCGTTTCAACGCCAACGGCACGCTGGATACGACGTTCGGCACCGGCGGCAGCGTCGTCCTGCAGGCCGCCAACAGCGGCGGACAGCCGACCGGCGTGTCGAGGATCATGGCCGCACGGCTGGCCAGGGACGGCAAGATCCTGATCCTCGGCGACGGTTCCGATCGCGGCATGACCGTCATGCGCCTGAACACGAACGGCGCGATCGACACGAGCTTCGGCACCAACGGCCGCACCACGATCAAGTACAGCGGCTCGTCGGAGTACGACGAACCGGCGTCGCTCGCCCTGCAGGGCAACGGCAAGATCGTCGCCGCCGGGTATGCGACCAGCCGCCAGACCGGCGCGCCGCATGAGGACTTCTTCGTCGCCCGCCTGCTTCCCAATGGCCAGCCGGACAACGGCTTCGGCGACGGTCAGGCGCGCGCCATCGTGCAGGTTTCCCCGGTGAACGACGGTGCGTTCGCGGTCGAGGTCGAGCCGTCCGGCAACCTGCTGGTCGGCGGCTACCAGGCCCGCGATGGGATCACCGGGCGGGACTTCGCCCTGCTGCGCCTGTTCGGCGATCCGGACCGGATCTTCGCCAATGGCTTCGACGGCCCGGGCTTCGACTGAAGACGACCGCGCCCACAAGAAAAATGCTGTGACTTCGCCGGCGGCATCGGTTTCGATGCCGCCGTGCGCTTTTTCGGGATCGGCGTTTCTCGTCGCGCCGCTCGGGCGCGACGCGCGTTCAGCGCGGCGGACGCGGTCCGCGGCGTCGATTGCCGCCGCCGGGGCGACGCTCGCCGGCAGGCTTGCCGTCGTGGATCGAGTTGCCGGGCGAACCGCCGCGCGGCGGACGCTGGCCCTGCGGCGGGCGCTGCCCGTACGGGCCCTGCGTGTTGCCGTCGTGGATCGAATTGCCCGGTGAGCCGCCGCCGCGGCCCTTGCGCGGTCCGCGCGGCCCGTTGTTGGCCGGGCGCGGCTGGAACTGGCCGGCCTGGAAGGTGACTTCGGCGCCGGGCTTGGCGCCGCGACGCTTGCGGCCGGGCTGTCCGGCGCTGTCCGGGAACCAGCTGCGCAGCACGGCGGGGCTCAGGCCCGGCTCGCTGTAGGCGTTCTGGCGCGGCTGGCCCTGACCCTGTCCTTGTCCCTGGCCCGGACGCCGACCCTTCTGGCCGCCGCCGGGGCGACCCTTGCCGCTGCCGCTCTTGTTCGGCTGGCCGCGCTGCTTGCGGCCGGGCTTGCCGGCGCCGGGGCGCCAACCGTCGTCGCGCACGCGGTCGAACGCGGCGAACTCGCGCGCTTCCTCGTTGCGCGCGCCGGTCCAGGCCTGCTGCGTCTTCGGACTCGGGCGGAATTCGGTCGGCGCGGCGCGGCGCTGGCCGATCACCGGCGCCAGGGTCAGGCGCGGCTCCGGGTTCGGCGTGCCGCTGCGCTGGCGCAGCTCGGCGACCTGGGCCGGATCGAGTTCCTCGTAGCGGCCGCGCAGCAGGCCGCGCGGCAGTTCGATGCTGCCGTAGCGGATGCGCTTCAGGCGGCTGACCATCAGGCCCTGCGCTTCCCACATGCGGCGCACCTCGCGGTTGCGGCCTTCGCGCAGGGTCACGCGGAACCAGGAATGGCTGTTGCCGCGACTGATCACGCCGATTTCGTCGAACCGCGCCGGGCCGTCTTCGAGCTCGATGCCGATGCGCAGGCGCTCGATCGTCTCATCCGGCACTTCGCCGTGCACGCGGCAGATGTACTCGCGTTCGATCTCCGAGCGCGGATGCATCAAGGTGTTGGCGAGGTCGCCGTCGGTGGTCAGCAGCAGCAGGCCGGTGGTGTTGATGTCGAGGCGGCCGACCGCGATCCAGCGCGCGCCCTTCAGCGCCGGCAGCTGTTCGAACACGGTCGGGCGGCCTTCGGGATCGTCGCGCGTGGCGACCACGCCGTCGGGCTTGTTGTAGAGCAGCACCTGCGCCTGCTCGGCGCTGTCGGCGATGACGACGAAGCGCTTGCCGTCCATTTCGACGCGGTCGCCGCTGCGCACGCTCTGGCCGAGCGTGGCGACGCTGCCGTTGAGCAGCACCTGGCCGGCTTCGATGCGTTGTTCGAGCAGGCGGCGCGAGCCGAGGCCGGCGTTCGCCAGCACCTTGTGCAGGCGTTCCTCGACCACTACCGCGCCTTCGGCGGCGGTCGGGCGTTTCAGTTTCAGGATGGAGCGTACGGGCGTGGTCATGCGGCGGGTTCCGTGGTCTTGCCGGAGATGGCGCCGGCGGGAGGCTCGGCGCGCGTGGTGGTGTCGGCGTCTTCTTCGACGGCGGCGGTGTCGGTGTCGGTCTGACCGACGGCGGGTTGTTCGGGGTTCGGTTCCGCGGAGGCGTGTTCTTCCGCGGTTTCTTCCGCGTCGGGACCTGCTTGCGTGGAGGTTTCTTCTTCTTCGGTGGCGGCGGCTTCGGCTTCGGCAGGCGCGTCGTCTTCGATCGCCTCGGGTTCGGCTTCGCCCTCCGCACCGGTTTCCGTCGCTTCGCCGCTCGCTGCGGTTCCGGCGTCCTCGCCGGCGGCGGTGTCGCCGTCGTCGTTCGCCGCTGCGTCGGTTTCCTCGACCGCGACGTTGGCCGGGATCGCCTCGCCGTTGCCGTCGAGCGCGAGCTGCGGCTCGTCGTCGAGGTCGCGGATCTCGCTCAGCGCCGGCAGCTGGTCCAGCGACTTCAGGTTGAAGTAGTCGAGGAACTGCTTGGTGGTGCCGAACAGGGCCGGCTTGCCGGGCAGGTCGCGGTAGCCGACGACGCGCACCCAGTCGCGTTCCTCCAGCGTGCGGATGATGTTGGTCGACACCGCCACGCCGCGGATCTGTTCGATCTCGGCGCGCGTGATCGGCTGCCGGTAGGCGATCAGCGCCAGCGTTTCGAGCAGTGCGCGCGAGTAGCGCGTCTGCCGTTCGGTCCACAGTTTGGACACGAACGGATGCACGTCCTGGCGGACCTGATAGCGGAAGCCGGAGGCGACCTCGACCAGCTCGACGCCGCGCTCGGCCGCGTCGGCCTGCAGCTCGGTGATCGCCTTGGCCAGGTCTTCCTGCGGCGGCATCGCGAATTCGTCGAACAGGCCGGAGATCTGCGGCAGCGTCAGCGGCTGCGCGGAAGCGAGCAGGGCCGCTTCGATGATGCGTTTGAGTTGATGCAATTCCATCAGTGTTCTGTCTGTTTTCTCGGGAAGTGCGGCCGTGGACGGCCGCTTTTCGATCCTCGCGACCGCAGGCGATCGCAGAAACTCACTGTTTTGAAGTGCGGTCGTGGACGACCGCTTCTCGATCGCCGCGATCCGGGACGATCGCAAAAGCTACTTTTGAAGTGCGGCTGCGGACGGCCGCTTCTCGGTCCTCGCGATCGGGGCGATCGCAAACGTCACTGCGTGGCGAGCGATTTCACGTAGATCGGCGCCAGCGCCTCTTCCTGCACGATCTCGATCAGCTGCTCCTTCGCCAGTTCGAGCATGGCGAGGAAGGTGACGACCACGCCGTGGCGGCCTTCGCTGGCGTCGAACAGGTTCTCGAAGCGGTGGAACTCGCCGTCGCCGAGCGTGCCCAGCACTTCGCTCATACGGCTGCGCACGTTCAACGCGTCGCGCTGGATCGCGTGATGGCCGTACAGCTCGGCCCGCTTCATCACGTCCTTCAGCGCCAGCAGCAGTTCGCGCAGTTCCACCGGCGGCGGCAGGCGGATCACGTTGCGGTCGTCGACCGTCACGTGCGCCAGCGCGAAGTCGCGTTCCTGCCGCGGCATCGCTTCGATGTCCTCGGCCGCCTTGCGGAAGCGCTCGTACTCCTGCAGGCGACGCACCAGCTCGGCGCGCGGATCCTCCTCGACGCCGTCCTCGCTCGGCGGGCGCGGCAGCAGCAGGCGCGATTTGATCTCGGCCAGGATCGCGGCCATGACCAGGTATTCGGCCGCGAGCTCGAGCTTCATCTCGTGCATCAGCTCGATGTAGTCGACGTACTGGCGCGTGATCTCGGCGATCGGGATGTCGAGGATGTCCAGGTTCTGCCGCCGGATCAGGTACAGCAGGAGGTCGAGCGGGCCTTCGAACGCGTCGAGGATGACCTCGAGCGCATCCGGCGGGATGTACAGATCCTGCGGGATCTCCAGCAGCGGCTGGCCGTGCACGACCGCGAGCGGGATTTCCTGCTGCTGCGGTACCTGCGCGAAGGCGCTGCTCGGCGATTCTGGCGTTGGCTGCTCTAGCGGTTGGTTCATGCTCGATCCCATGAGCGCCGGCCCGGAAAGTCCCCAAGCTCCCCGTGGCGGGTCATGCGAAGATCTGTCGACGGTCGCCGTGCGTCGGACGCGGCCGGAAGGGATCCGGCTGGATCGCGACGCCTGCAACGAAGAATGCCCGGATCCTGCAATCCGGAGCGGCACACAATCGTTCCAAAGGTTCGAAGGGCTGCGGCAGGGCGGGCACGTCGCCGCGGCGTCTCGCGCGGGAACTGCGGCCTTTCGATTCGCCACTAGCGTACGGGCAAACGCGGCGGCGCGCAACGGCACGATCGGCCGCGGCGGCGGACGCAGCGCGCGGCGCATCGGATACCATTACGGTTTGGCCGAGGGAATGCACTCCGCATGTGGTACGCGATCACCGGCATCGACACTGCCGATTCGCTGGCGCGCAGGCTGTCCGCGCGCCCGGCGCACCTGGAACGATTGCAGGCGCTGCAGCAGCAGGGAAGGTTGCTGCTGGCCGGGCCGTTTCCGGCGATCGACGCCGAGGACCCCGGTCCGGCCGGTTTCAGCGGCAGCCTGATCGTCGCCGAGTTCGTCGATCTCGCCGCGGCGCAGGCCTGGGCCGACGCCGATCCCTACATCGCCGCCGGCGTGTACCGCGAGGTGACGGTGCGGCCGTTCCGCAAGGTGCTGCCGTGAACGCCCGCGTCGAGCAGATCCGCACGCGCCTCGACGCCGCGCTGGCGCCGTCCGCGCTGGAGGTGGAGGACGAGAGCCATCGCCACGTCGGCCATCCGGGCGCGCGCGACGGCCGCGGCCATTTCCGCGTGCGCGTGGTCAGCGCGGCGTTCCGCGGCCAGTCCTCGCTGGCGCGTCATCGCGCGATCTACGCCGCGCTCGGCGAAATGATGCAAACCGACATCCATGCGCTGGCGATCGACGCCCGCGCTCCAGAGGAGGAATGATGAAGTCCAGAAATCTAACGACCTCGATTCGTCTGTCGTTGGCGGCGTTCGCGCTGGCCGTGCTCGGCGGCTGCTCCGGCGGCCAGAGCGGCGCCGGCCCGGCGCCGTCCTCCGCGGTGAGCGGGCCGGTGGTCGTCACGGTCAACGGCGAGGCGGTGCCGCAGCGGCTGCTGGACGCGTTCGCGATCGCGCGCGGCATGGATCTTTCCAATCCGCAGCAGCGCGAGCGCGCGCTGAAGCAGCTGACCGACTTCGTCCTGCTGGAGCAGATGACGAAGAAGGAGGGCTACACTGCCGATCCGGACTTCGCCTCGCTGGTCGAACTCGGCCGCCTGCAGGCGATTTCGTCGGCGGCCACGCGCCACATGCAGAAGACGATCACCATCGACGACGCCGCGGTGCGCGCCGAGTACGACAAGCAGACCGCCAAGGGCTCCGGCCAGGCCTACGACTTCAGCCAGATGATCTACGCCGACGAAGCGGCGGCGAAGAAGGCGGCCGCGGCGATCAACGCCAAGCCGTTCGACCAGACGCTGGACAGCTACCGCAAGGACGCCCGCTCGGCGCGCAACTACAACAAGGCGCGCTCGACCCAGATGCCGCCGCCGATGCTGGCCGCGCTGACCGAACTCAAGCCCGGCGAAACCAGCAAGGCGCCGCTGCAGCTGCCGCAGGGCTGGGCGATCCTGCACCTGACCTCGGTCAGCGAGATCCCGCAGCCGCCGTTCGAGCAGGTCCAGGAAGGCATCAAGCGCACCCTGGCCAAGCGCGCCGGCGAGGAGCGCATCGCCAAGCTGCGCGACGGCGCGACGATCGTGCTGGCCGACCCGGCCCCGGCTCCCGCGCCGGCCGCCACCCGGCCGGCCGGCGCGATGCCGAAGTCGATGCTGCCGCCGCAGCCGGCACCGACCACGCCGGCGCCGGCACCGGCGCAGAGCAAGGATTGACGATCGCGTTGCACTTGTTTGGTTCGCCGGCGTTGCGTCACGGGTGCCGGCTTGCGGACAATCCGCGCGGGGGCCGCACGGCCCTCGCGCGCGATTCCCGCCCATCCCGTCCCGAATCGTCCCCGCGCCGACGGCGCGTACGGTTCGCTTTCACGCCGCCGCTTCCGGCGGCGCTCTCCGACTCCGTTCCCGCATGCGCCTGACTACGATCAAACTGGCCGGCTTCAAGTCCTTCGTCGATCCGACCACCCTGCATCTGCCGACCAACATGACCGGCGTGGTCGGTCCGAACGGTTGCGGCAAGTCGAACATCATCGACGCGATCCGCTGGGTCATGGGCGAGAGCGCGGCCAGCCGCCTGCGCGGCGACGCGCTGACCGACGTGATCTTCTCGGGCTCATCCGGGCGCAAGCCGGTCGGCAGCGCGCAGGTCGAACTGCTGTTCGACAACTCCGACGGCCTGGTCGGCGGCGAATACGCCGGCTACAACGAGATCTCGGTCAAGCGCGTGGTCACCCGCGACGGCCAGTCGCAGTATTTCCTCAACGGCGTGCGCTGCCGCCGCCGCGACATCACCGACCTGTTCCTCGGCACGGGCTTGGGTCCGCGCAGCTACTCGATCATCGAGCAGGGCATGATCAGCGAGATCGTCGAGGCCGATCCCGAACAGCTGCGCGGGCATCTGGAGGAGGCGGCCGGCATCTCCAAGTACAAGGAGCGCCGCAAGGAGACCGAGAGCCGCATCAAGTCCACGCGCGAGAACCTCGATCGCGTGCGCGACGTGCGCGACGAGGTCGACAAGCAGCTCGAACACCTGAAACGCCAGGCCAGGACCGCCGAGCGCTGGCAGGCGCTGAAGGAAGAGCAGAAGAAGAAGGAAGCGGAGGTCAAGGCGCTGAACCTGCGCGCGGCGCAGGCCGAGTTGGACGGCCATTCCAGTTCCCTGCGCAAGGCGGAGCTGGCGATCGAGCAGCAGCTCGCCGAACAGCGCCACACCGAGGCCGCGCTGGAAACCGGGCGCGAGAAGCACCAGAGCGCGGTCGAGCACATGAACTCGGTGCAGGCCGAGGTCTATCGCGTCGGCGCCGAGATCGCGCGCGTCGAGCAGCAGATCCAGCACAGCCGCGAGCTGGCCGAACAGCTCGAACGCGCGCAGCGCGAAACCGAGCGCGCGCACGGCGAGCTGGCCGAACACATCGAGAACGATCGCCGGCGCTTCGAGGAACTCGGCACGCTGCTGGCCGAATCGGAGCCGCAGCTGGAAACGCTGCGCGAAGCCGACGAGGCGGCGATCGAAGCGCTGCGCCTCGCCGAGACCAGGCTGGCCGAATGGCAGGAGCAGTGGGACCGGCACTCGCAGGACACCTCGCAGGCGGGGCAGGCGGCCGAAGTCGAGCGCACGCGCCTGGACTACCTCGACAAGCAGGCGTTGCAGTCCGACCAGCGCCGCACCGCGCTGGAAAGCGAGCGCGCCGCGGCGAACATCGACGAACTCACGCGCGCCCTGGAAACGCTGGACGGTGAACACGGTTTGCTGCGCGAGCAGGTCGAGACGCACACCGAAACCTTGGAAGAGCGCCGCCACGCCGCCGAAGCCGCGCTCGAACTCGAACGCGCGACGCAGGCCGCGTTGAGCCGGAGCCGCGGCGATCTGGAAAACCTGCGCGGCCGGCTCGGCTCGCTCGAAGCCCTGCAGCACGCGGCGCTCGGCGACGCCGGCGGCGCGGTGCAGGAATGGCTCGAGCTGCTCGGTTTCGGCGGCGCCAAGCGGCTCGGCGAGGCGTTGCAGGTCGAGGCCGGCTGGGAGCGCGCGGTCGAAACCGTGCTCGACGGCTGGCTCGAAGCGGTGCTGATCGACGATCCGGCGGCGCAGGCCGGCGAACTCGGCGCGCTCGGCGACAGCGACCTGACCCTGATGGCGTCCGCCGGCGGCGGACAGGTTCCCGATGGTTCCCTGGCCGCGCGCGTCACCGGTCCCGCCGCCGCGCGCGCGCTGCTGGCGCGCGTGCACGCGGTCGATTCGCTCGACGCGGCGCGTGCGCGCATCGCCGCGCTGGCGCCGGGCGAGTCGGCGGTCACGCCGCAGGGGGAATGGCTCGGTGCCGGCTTCCTGCGCGTGCAGCGCGGCGCCAGCGCGCAGGTCGGCGTGCTCGCGCGCGAGCGCGAGATCCGCGAACTCGGCGCGCGCATCGCGCAGTTGGAAGAGGAAATCGCCCAGCACGCCGATTCGCTCGAACGCGGCAAGCAGGAGCGCATCGAGGCCGAGCGCGTGCGCGACGACGCGCAGCGCGAGCTGTACACCGCGCATCGCCGTCTGGCCGAAGTCGGCGGCCAGTTGCAGAGCCAGCGCGGCCGCATCGACAGCGCGCAGGAACGCCTGGCCCGCGTCGACCGCGAACTGGAAGAAGTGATCGCCAAGCTCGACGCCGATCGCGCGCTCGCGCACGAGGCGCGCGGCCGCCTCGAAGTGGCCGTCTCGAACATGGGCGACTTGGAACAGCGCCGCCAGATGCTCGACGGCGAGCGCCGCCAGATGCTGGAAGCGCGCGAGGAAGCGCGCATGAATTCGCGCGAGGCGCGCGAAGCGGCGCACCAGCTGGCGCTGTCGATCGAATCGCGCCGCGCGGCGGTGACCGCGCTGGAGCAGTCGCTGCAACGCATGCACGTGCAGCTGGCGCAGTTCGAGACGCGACGCGGCGAGATCGCGGCGCGTCTCGCCACCGGCAGCGATCCGCTGGCGGGCCTGGAAAGCGAGCGGCAGACCTACCTCAGCCAGCGCCTGCTGGTCGACAAGCAGATGGTCGAGGCGCGCCAGGCGCAGCAGGAGCAGGACGCGGAGCTGCGCCGGCTGGAGCAGGATCGCCATCGCTTCGAGCAGACGCTGAACGAACATCGCGAACAAGTCGCCGAACTGCGCCTGCGCGAGCAGGAACACCGCCTGCGTGCGCAATCGCTGACCGCGGCGATCGCCGAAGCCGGCTTCGAGCTGCAGGCCTTGTTCGACACGCTGCCGGCGGAAGCCGAAGCGACGCAATGGCAGGCCGACCTCGGCGAACTCGAACAGAAGATCCGTCGCCTCGAACCGGTCAACCTGGCGGCGATCCAGGAGTACGAGGAGCAGTCGCAGCGCAAGACCTATCTCGATGCGCAGCTGACCGACCTGGCGACCGCGCTGGAGACGCTGGAAGGCGCGATCCGCAAGATCGACAAGGAGACGCGCGCGCGCTTCAAGGAGACCTTCGATCGCGTCAACGTCGGTTTCCAGGAGCTGTTCCCGCGCCTGTTCGGCGGCGGTCACGCGCACCTGGAACTGACCGGCGAGGATCTGCTCTCGACCGGCGTGTCGATCCTGGCGCGTCCGCCGGGCAAGCGCGTCAGCTCGATCTCGCTGCTGTCCGGCGGCGAGAAGGCGATGACCGCGGTGGCGATGGTGTTCTCGATCTTCCGCCTCAATCCGGCACCGTTCTGCCTGCTCGACGAGGTCGACGCGCCGCTCGACGAGGCCAACGTCGGCCGCTTCTCGGCGATGGTGTCGGAGATGAGCGAGCACGTGCAGTTCATCTTCGTCACCCACAACAAGGCGACGATGGAGGCCGCGCGGCAGCTGTGTGGCGTTACCATGCGCGAGCCGGGCGTGTCGCGGCTGGTCCAGGTCGATCTGGCCGAAGCGGCCAAGCTCGCCGGCGCGGCATAACGACGACGACATCGGAGCGACGCAAGCATGATGAACTGGAACCCCGCAGTCGGCATCCCGCTCATCGTCCTCGGCGCACTCGCGCTGCTGTTGATCTACGTGTTCGGAAAGCCCAAGCGGCCGGAGCAGGGCGAGCGCCGCGCGGTCAAGGCGCCGGCTGCCGGCGGCGAGCGCATCGAGCCGGTCTTCGGCGATCCCGATGCACCGCAAGGCTCGCCGGAGCAGGGCGAACTCGACGTCTCGCTGCGCGCCGAACTCGAACGCCTCGGCTCGGCCGTCGCCGAAGACGGCGCCGCGCGCGCGCCGGCGCGCTCGAACGTCGGTGCGCGTCCGTCCGACCGGCAGATCGAGCGCATCGTCACCCTCTACGTCGCCGCGCGCGCGGGCGAGACGCTGGCCGGCTCGGACGTCGTCGTCGCCGCCGAGAAGGCGGGCCTGCAGTTCGGCGACATGGGCATCTTCCACCGCCTGGTGCTCGGCAGGAACGCCGACGGTCCGGTGTTCAGCATGGCCAACATGGTCAAGCCGGGCAGCTTCGACATGACCCAGCTCGACACCGTGCGCACGCCCGGCGTGACCCTGTTCATGACCCTGCCGGGCCCGCTGCCGGCGCTGGACGCCTGGGAGATGCTGCTGCCGGCCGCACAACGCCTGGCCGAGCTGCTCGATGCGCAGGTGCTCGACGAGGGCCGCAACGCGCTCGGCCGCCAGCGCATCGCGCACCTGCGCGACGAACTGCGCGCGTGGGACCGCCAGCAGGAACGCAATCAGATCCGGCCCGGACGATGATTCGCCGCCGGCCTCCGTTCGCGCCGGCACTCGCTTATTTCCAGACGGCATGAGGTCGTTCGCCCGGCCGTGATCCCGTAGCGCCGAAAGCTGTCGTCCGCGCGACCGCGGACGCGGCGACGCCGCAGCCGGCATGCGCGCAGCAAATTCCATTTTGATCTTTCTTGCGCCGGGACGCGGGCGACCTGGATGCCTGCGTTCGCGGCGACGACGAACATCTTTTCGTCACCGCCGGCCGGCGCTTGATCCCGCATTGACGAGAATCAGACGCGCCTTTGATGAGGCATTAGCACGACAGGAATGCGCGTTCCCGCGCGCCGGTCGCAGGCTGCGTCGTCCGTTCCGATCGCTGGGGGTCTCATGTTCGTGAGGTGGAGTCTGCTTCGTTCGCGCACGATCGCGCTGTGCGCCGGCTTGTTCTGCTCGTCCGTCTTCGCGCTCGACGGCTCGCCCGATACCGGCTTCGGCGACGCCGGCATCGCCTATCTGGTGCCCGATCAGGTCGAAGCGATTTCCTTCTCGCCGACTGCGGCGATCGAGCTGCCCGACGGCAAGCTGCTGTTCGCCGGCTCGCGCTACAAGACCGGCGAACGGCCGTATCAACCGGAGATTCGCGGCATGCTGGTGCAGTTGAACGCCGACGGCAGCGTGGATTCGGGTTTCGGCAACAGCGCCATTCCCGGCCTGTTCGTGCTGCCGAGCGTGGTGGACGGCCAGCGCATGCAGGAGGTGCAGGCGATCGAGCGCCTGGCCGACGGCTCGGTCCTGATGGTCGGCAACGCCTACGGCGACTACATCCCGCGCGGTTTCGTCGCCAAGGTCGGCCCCGACGGGCAACTGGACGCCGGCTTCGGCGTGGGCGGCGTCGCCGCGATGCGCGACCTGCTTCGCCTGCATTCGATCGGCATCGACGGCAAGGGCCGCGTGCTCGCCGCCGGCGAGCAGGTCGAAGGCACGCTGGTGACCAGCGCGGTCGTGCGCCTGCATCCGGAAGGCGGTCTGGACGAGACCTTCGGCGACGGCGGCGTCACCCTCATTCCGTGGTCCGGCGGCGCAGGCCTGTGGGGCGAACTCCACACGCTCGCGGTGACGCCGGACGACGGCGTCGTGGTCGCCGGCTACTACGAGATTCCCGGCGAGTGGGAGCACTACGGTTATGACTACGCGGTCGCGCGGCTCGACTCGGCCGGACGCTTCGATCCCGGCTTCGCCGGCACCGGCTGGCGCGTGTTCCACGATCCGACCGACGCGTCGACCGTCAACTCGATCTCCCGCATCGCGCCGATGCCGGACGGACGCATCGCGTTCGCCGGCTACCACACCTCCGGCGAGAACCAGACCAGCCTCGTGCTCGGCATGCTCGCCGCCGACGGCAGCACCGACGAGAGCTTCGGCGACGCCGCCACGCCCGGCTACTTCAAGCCGCAGCCGGCGCCCGACGCGCAGACGATGACGCCGACCGCGCTGGTCGTGCAGGACGACGGCAAGCTGCTGGTCGGCGCGACCTACTACGTCGAGGGCGACCACAAGCAACTGTTCTACGCGGTGCGCGCGAGCGCCGACGGCCGGCTCGACACGGCGTTCGCCGATGCCGGCGTGGTGCTCGCCGACGTGGCGCCGACCGGCGTCAACAGCGACCTCGGCGCGATCGCGCTGCAGCACGACGGCCGCATCATCCTCGCCGGCCGCAGCCTGCGCACGCCCGACTGGAGTCTCGGCGATCTCGCCGTCATGCGCCTGCTCAACACGCTCGCGCCGACCGATCGCCTGTTCGCGAACGGGTTCGATTCCGACTGACCCCGCATCGGACGCCGCGCGCACGGCGCGGCGCTCACTTCCTCTGGAGAGATTTCGATGAGTCGATTGACATCGGCGCTGGCGGCGCTCGGCTTGCTTTTCGGCACCACGCCGGCGGCGCACGCGGCGACCGTCGCGCCCGGCGCCGGCGCTTGCGACAACGCGACGCCCGGCATCGTCGTCCACGACGACGACACCGTGGACACCGGTTATTCGTTGACGGTGTGGGTCGCGCACACCTGGGAGTTCGCCGAGAAATTCACCCCGGCGAGCTATCCGGCGACGTTCTCGGCGGCCTGCTTCGATTTCTTCCAGAGCAGCGGCCTGTCCTCGCTCGATTTCGAGATCGTGGTCTGGGACGACGACGGCGTCGACGGCATGCCGGGCACCGAACTCGGCCGCCTCGCCGCGACCGCGGCGCCGATCGGCGACCAGTCGGGAACGACCCCGAGCTTCTTCCGTTTCGACCTGACGCCGCTGGCGTTGAACATCGACAGCGGCAGCGTCTACGTCGGCGCGCGACTGCCGTCGACGCCGGCCGGCGGCGGCTTCGTCGACATCGCCGTCGATTCCGACGGTCCGGCCGACGCCAGCGGCTACGACCGGCACGACGGCAACGGCTGGCATCCGATCGCCGCCGAATTCCCCGGCTACAAAACCTTGTTCATCCGTGCGGTCGGCGGCTTGCTCGGTCCGGTCGCGCCGGCGCTGACGCAACGGTTCGAACCCGAGCTGATCCAGCCGGGCGAAACCAGCCGGCTGCACGTCCAACTGCGCAACATCAGCCAGCCGACGCCGGCGGTGCTGAGCGCGGACCTGATCGACGCGTTGCCGGCCGGCGTCTTCGTCGCCGCGGAGCCGAACGCGACGACGAGCTGCGGCGGCACCTGGACGGCCGACGCCGGCGCGGCGAGCGTGCGCCTCCTGTCCGGCGCGCAGATTCCCGCGGCCGGTACCTGCGAGGTCGCGGTCGACGTCACTTCGTCCGTGCGCGGCCGTCATCCGAACACGATCGCCGCCGGCGCGCTGGCGACCGACCACGGCAGCAACCTCAATCCGGCCGAGGCCACCTTGCAGGTCGGCTATCTGTTCCCGCAGCCGTATTGCGACCTTCCGTTCCTATGGGCGGTGGAGCCGATCACGCACCTCGCCTTCGCCGGCATCGACCACGCCAGCGACGCGACCATCGACGGCTCGCCGCCGCTGGAAGACTTCACCGCCTTCGTCGGCGACGTGGTGCCGGGCGGCACCTACGCGATGCGCGTGGAGGGCACCACCGGCGACACCTACGGCCACATCGTCTCGGCCTACGTCGACTGGAACCAGGACGGCGATTTCTTCGACTACGGCGAAGCCTACGCGATCGGTTCGCTGGTCGACGCGAACGAGGTCGGCCAGCCGGCGACGGCACAGATCGCGATCCCGGCCGACGCGCTGCCGGGCACGACGCGCCTGCGCATCGTGCGCGACCAGGAGAGCTTCCCGGCGGTGGACGCGTGCTACAGCGACAACTTCGGCCAGGCCGAGGACTACACGCTGACGGTCACGCCGAATACCGCGCCGACCGTCGTCAAGCAGTTCGCGCCGTCGGTGGTGCCGGCCGGCGTGCCGAGCCGCCTGACTCTCACGCTGGCCAATCCGCAGGAAACGGTCGCGGCGCTGACGGCGACGTTCACCGACACGTTCCCGGTCGGCGTCGTCGTCGCCGACGCGCCGAACGCGAGCACGACCTGCGCGGACGGCACGTTGACCGCAGCCGCCGGCAGCGGCGCGGTGTCGCTGGCCGCGGGCGCGAAGATTCCGGGCAACGGCTCGTGCGCGATCGAGGTCGACGTGCAGTCGGCGATCGAGGGCCGCTACACCAACGAGATTCCGATCGGCGCATTGAAGACCGACCTCGGCGACAGTCCGTTCCATGCCAGCGCGGAGCTGAAGATCGGCTACACCTTCCCCGAGCCGTACTGCCGCATCGACTTCCCGGGCGAGGTCGATCCGATCAGCCGCGTCGTGTTCGGCGACGTCGACCAGGCGTCCAGCGCCGAGATCGGCGCTTCGCCGGCGATCGAGGACTTCACCATGGTCAGCACCCGCGTGGCGCCCGGCGATTCGCTGACCATGACGGTGGAAGGCAATACCGGCGGCAACTTCGAGACCTTCGTCACCGCCTACGTCGACTGGAACGGCAACCACTCCTTCGCCGATCCCGGCGAGGCCTACGACATCGGCACGCTGGTCAATTCGGACGGCAGCGACGGTCAGCAGGTACGTGCGCAGATCCTGGTGCCGGCCTCCGCCGCGCCCGGCACCACGCGCCTGCGCGTGACGAAGAACTTCGGCGAGCCGGCCAATGCCTGCAGCACCTTCGGCTACGGCCAGGCCGAGGACTACAGCCTGATCGTGGCGACGCCGGTGGTGGACGGCATCTTCTGCAGCGGCTTCGAGGACGGCGAGAGCGGCGTCTGCGGCGGTGCGCATCCCGCACCGTCGCCGCGCCAGTAGCGCGCTCGCTACGCCGCGCTGTCTGCAACGCGATGGAAACGCGTCGTGAACGCGAAGCGAATGCGGGCCTGCGTGTCGCGGCGCAGGCTCCATCGCGACCGGCTCCGCCCGCGATGACGCGGCGAGAAACCGGAGCGGAGCGCCACACCGCGGCGCATACACCATTTCGTACCCACCAAGGGGATCGGCTCATGGCAAGACTCGTCAACCGGCTCGAAGCGGACCGGATCCGCGCGCGGCGACTTTCCTTAAGTATCGGCGCGGCCGTGCTGGCGTCGCCGGCGTTCGCCTTCGACGGCGGCGGCGCGCCGCTGCTGCATTCCGTCACCACGCGGCCGGCGCACTCGGCTGCACGAACGTTCGAGCCGTCGTTTCGCGGCATCGACGACGTCTTGTCGGCCGCCACGAACGGCACCCGGGTTTTCGGTGCGCCGTCGTGGCTGGAACGGCAGAAGGTCGTCGCCGACGACGGCACGATGATGGAGCAGTTCGGCTGGACCATCACGGTCGCCGGCGACGCCGTCTACGTCGGCGCACCGTTCGCGAGCGTGGAAGGCCATGCGCGCCAGGGGGCGGTCTACGTGTACGCCAAGGTCGACGGCCTCTGGACCCAGGTGCAGAAGCTCGTCGCCAGCGACGGCGTCGGCGGCGAGAATTTCGGCGCCTCGGTCTCGGTGGACGGGACGACGATGCTGGTCGGCGCGATCCGCGCGACGATCGGCGGCAACGTGGACCAGGGCGCGGCGTACGTGTTCGACCGGTCCGGCGGCAGCTGGAGCGAGGCGCAGAAGTTGGTCGCCGACGACGGCATGGAGTCGGACGATTTCGGTTACGCGCTCAAAGTCGAAGGCGACACCGCGATCATCGGCGCGCCGTTCGTGAACGACCGCCAGGGCGCCGCCTACGTGTTCCAATCCTCCGGCAGCGGCTGGACGCAGACGCAGAAGCTGCTCGCTGGCGACGCCGCCCCGGACGATCTCTACGGCGTGGCGCTGGCCTTCGAGGGCTCGACGGCGCTGATCGGCGCTCTGTCCGCCACGATCGGCGAGAACACGGACCAGGGCGCGGTCTACGTGCTCACCCGATCCGGAAACACCTGGAGCGAAGCGCAGAAACTCGTCGCCGACGACGGCGCCGCCAGCGACCGCTTCGGCACGGCGATCGGATTGTCCGGCGGCACCGCCGTGATCAGCGCGATCGGCGCGACGATCGACGGCAACGAAGGGCAGGGCGCCGCCTACGTGTTCGACGGTGCGGGTGGCAACTGGGTCCGCAGCGGCAAGCTCGTCGCGGCGGACGGTGCGGCCAGCGACAACTTCGGTTATTCGATCGCCTTGCGCGGCGACACCGTGCTGATCGGCGCGCCGTTCGCGGCGGTCGGCGAGAACAGCGCGCAGGGCGCCGCCTACGTCCATGCGCGCAGCGGCGGCGCCTGGAGCGCGGGGACGAAGCTCGTCGCCGGCGACGGTGCGGCGACGTCGTTCTACGGCTGGTCGGGCGCGCTCGACGAAGGTGTCGCCCTGGTCGGTTCGATCGGCGCGGCGATCGGCGACAACCCGTTCCAGGGCGCGGTGTACGTCTACGCGACCGGCTCGGACGACGGCATCTTCTGCAGCGGATTCGAGGACGGCGAAAGCGGAGCGTGCGCCCGATAGCGGAAGGCGTCGCGCCGGGGGCTGCGGCGCCGCAGCCTCAGTGCGCGTAGGCTCGCGCGAGCGAGTTCAGATGCGCACGCTCGGCCGCGCGCAGGAACGGCGCGAGCAGCATCATCACCTGATAGATGCCGCGATTGAGGTCGGCTTCGCCGGCCTCGGTCTTGCCGCCGCGCACCGCGGCGAAGCTCATCCAGAACGTCGCCACCAGCAGCACGTTCTCGGCCAATGCCTGTATCTCGGCGCCGCTGGCGCTCATCGCGCCGGCGTCGACGAGACCGCGCAACAGCGTGGCGGTGCTCGCCTCGGCGCGCGCCATGATGCGCGCGAAGCGCAGCTTCAGCTTGCGGTTGCGCGCGAGGATGTCGACCAGGTCGCGATAGACGAAGCGGTACTGGCGCAGCGACTCGAACACCAGATGCAATTGCAGCCAGATGTCCTCGAGATCCGGCGCGCGGCCCTCGGGCAGCAGCAGGGCTTCGTCGAGGCGCACTTCGTAGCGCGCGAACAAGTGCTCGACGATGTCGTCCTTGTTGCGGAAGTGGTAGTAGAGGTTGCCCGGACTGATGCCGAGCTCGTCGGCGATGTGATTGGTGCTGACGTTCGGCTCGCCTTGCGCGTTGAACATCGCCAGGCTGGTGTCGAGGATGCGCTCGCGGGTGTGCCGGGCCATGCGCGGCGGCGCTGCGACGGGAACGTGCGTGGGCGGAGTCAGCCGCCGAGCTTGTTCACCAGGTCCACATACTTCTGCTGCGCGTCCTCGGCCTTGGTGCCCTTCAGCTTGGCCCAGGCCTCGTACTTGGCGGTGCCGACGAAATCGAAGAAGCCGGGCTTGGGTCCGGAGACGTCGCCATCCGATCCCTGCTTGTACAGCGCGTAGAGCTTGAGCAGCGTGTCGTTGTCGGGGCGTTCGGAGAGTTGCTTGACGTCTTCCGCGGCTTTTTCGAATCGGGCTTTGAGATCGGACATGGATACTCACCAAGCGCTGCGCGCGTTGCGGAAGCCGAGCTTACAACACGCGGCGGCGACGTGCTCGGCGTAGCCAGCTTCGGCTGTCCGGGTCTATGCTTGGCCGCACAACGAGAAGGGAGGATGCGCATGACTTACTTCGTCACCGGGGCGACCGGTTTCATCGGGCGGCATCTGCTCGAGCGGCTGATCGAGCGCATGGGCACGATCCATTGCCTGGTGCGCAAGGAGTCGCTGGCGAAGTTCGAAGAATTGCGCGAACAGCTCGGTGTCGACGACAAGCGTCTGATCGCCGTGCTCGGCGACCTGTCCAAGCCTAAGCTCGGTGTCGCGCCGGCGACGCAGCGCGCACTGGCCGGCAAGGTCAAGCATTTCTTCCATCTCGCCGCGCTGTACGACCTCGCCGCGAGCGAGGAGAGCCAGGTCGTCGCCAACGTCGAAGGCACGCGCCACGCGCTCGAATTCGCCGACGCGATCAAGGCCGGCTGCTTCCACCACGTCAGTTCGATCGCCGCGGCCGGACTCTATCCGGGCGTGTTTCGCGAAGACATGTTCGACGAGGCGGAGGAGCTGGACCATCCGTATTTCCGCACCAAGCACGATTCCGAAGGGCTGGTGCGCAAGCAGTACGCGCGGCCGTACCGTATCTACCGCCCCGGCATCGTGATCGGCGATTCGCGCAGCGGCGTGATCGACAAGATCGACGGGCCGTACTACTTCTTTCGCCTGATCAAGAAAATGCGCCAGGCGCTGCCGCCGTGGATGCCGACGATCGGTCTCGAGGGCGGACGCATCAACCTGGTGCCGGTGGACTGGGTCGCCGCCGCGCTCGACCACATCGCGCACAAGCCGTCGCTGGACGGCCACACCTTCCACCTGACCGACCCGGCGCCGCGCCGCATCGGCGAGGTGCTGAACCTGTTCGCGCGCGCCGGCCACGCGCCGCAGATGACGATGCGCCTCGACGCGCGCATGTTCGGCTTCATCCCGGCCAGCGTGCGCGCGGCGCTCGGCAGCCTGCCGCCGGTCAAGCGCGTGGTCGGCGTGCTGCTGCGCGATCTCGGCATTCCGTCGTCGGTGATGAAGTTCATCAACTACCCGACGCGCTTCGACAGCCGCGAGACCGAGCGCGCGCTGAAGGGCTCCAAGATCAAGCTGCCCAAGCTCGAAACCTACGCCTGGCGCTTGTGGGACTACTGGGAGCGCCACCTCGATCCGGACCTGTTCGTCGACCATTCGCTCGGCGGCAAGGTGAAGAACAAGGTCGTGGTCGTCACCGGCGGCTCGTCCGGCATCGGCAAGGCCGCCGCGATGAAGATCGCCGCGGCCGGCGCCAAGCTGGTGATCTGCGCGCGCGGCGCCGAGGAGTTGGCCGAGACGAAGAAGGAAGTCGAAGCCGCCGGCGGCATCTGCCACACCTACCAGGTGGACCTGGCCGACCTCGCCTCGTGCGACCAGTTCGTCGTCGACGTGCTCGCCGATCACGGCCACGTCGACGTGCTGGTCAACAACGCCGGCCGCTCGATCCGCCGCGCGATCGGCGCCAGCTATGACCGCTTCCACGACTTCGAACGCACGATGCAGCTGAACTACTTCGGCGCGCTGCGGCTGATCATGGGCTTCCTGCCGAAGATGACCGAGCGCCATCGCGGCCACATCATCAACATCTCCTCGATCGGCGTCTTGACCAACTCGCCGCGCTTCTCCGCCTACGTCGCCTCGAAGGCCGCGCTCGACGCGTTCTCGCGCTGCGCGCAGGCGGAGTTCTCCGACAACGGCGTCAGCTTCACCACGATCAACATGCCGCTGGTGAAGACGCCGATGATCGCGCCGACCAAGATGTACGAATCGGTGCCGACGCTGTCGCCGGACGAGGCCGCCGACATCATCGTCGAGGCGATCGTCGAGCGTCCGGTACGCATCGCCACGCGCCTGGGCATCTTCGCCCAAGTGTTCTACGCGCTGGCGCCGCGCGTGTACGAGATCGTCATGAACACGGCGTTCCGCCTGTTCCCCGACTCGGCCGCGTCGAAGGGCATGAAGGGTAGGGCGGAGTTGGAGGAGCCGACCAGCGAACAGGTCGCCTTCGCCGCATTGATGCGGGGAGTGCATTGGTAGAAAAAGCGCGCTCATGCGATGCCCTCAGGCATCGCATGCGCTTTTTCTGGCGAGCCATGGATGGCGAGCGGGAGAGCGCCATGGATGGCTTGTAACGCGCCCTCGAACGAAGTCAACATCGCATGCGCTTTTTCTGGCGAGCCATGGATGGCGAGCGGTCGAAGCCGCCCTCCGGCGGCTGAGGGCGAGGCAGGAAGCCGAGCGGTCGAAGGCGCCCTCTGGCGGCTGAGGGCGAGGCAGGAAGCCGAGCGGGAGAGCGCCAGGGACGGCTTGTAACGCGCCTTGCATCGAAGTCGAAGAACCCCCTCGAACTCCACCCCAAATCCGCCCGCACCCGTCGCACCTCACTCCAAGCGACGCCCCCGAACGAGCAACAATGGCGGACCCCACCTCGCCCCTCTCGTCGAGCTACGCCTTCGCCGGCTTCCGCTTCGATCCGCGCGCCCGCGCGATCACGCGCGGCGACGAGCGCATCGCGTTGCCGCCGAAATCGCTGGAGTGCCTGGCCTACCTGCTCGAACACCGCGACCGCGCGGTCGGCCGCGACGAATTGATCGCCGCCGTGTGGGGCCGCGCCGACGTCGGCTATCCGGTGCTGGCGCAGACCTTGTGGAAGGCACGGCGCGCGCTCGGCGAAGGCGGCGGCGAGTCGTCGATCGTGCGCACGGTGTCACGCTACGGCTACCAGTGGGTGGCGCCGGTGGAACGGGTCGACGCCGCGCCCGTGCCGGGCGCGGCGGATGAGACGATCGGAGCGCCGGCTGCGGCGGAGGCGAAGTCGACGGACGCCGCTTCATCGCCGCACAGCCGTGCGAGGCGGCGGCGCCTTCTCGCTGTCGCGCTGGCTATCGGCCTCGGCGTTCTTCTCGCCGGCGCGGCGTTGTGGCAGATGCGGCGCGCGGCCTCTCCGCCTGCGGCGTCCACGGCGAGTGTGCCGGCCGCGAGCGGCGCGCGATTCCTGGTGCTGCCGGTCGCGTTGAGTGCGGACGGCAGCGACAGCGCCTGGATGCGCCTCGGCGTGATGGACTACCTCGCCGCGCGGCTGCGCGAGAGCGGCGAGGTCGCGGTGATGCCGAGCGATCGCGTGCTGGCCCTGCTCGGCCAGCATCCGCAGTTCGACGCCGCCGATCCGGCCCAATTGATGCAGCTCAAGCTGGTCGCCGGAGTCTCCTACGTGGTCGCGCCGCGCGCCGAGCGCGTCGACGGCACGTGGAAGCTCAGCGTCGCCGTATACGCCGGCGATGCGGTCGAGGCGATCGAGACGCGTGCGCCCAATCCCTTGCAAGCGGCCAACGATGCGGTCGGTCGCGTGCTGCGCAGCGCCGGCCTCTCGGCCAAACCGCTGGACCTGCCGTCCGATCCGCTCGACGAACTGCTGCAGCGCGTCGATGCGGCGAGCCTCGCCGGCGACTACGCGCGCGCGCTCGAACTGGCGCGTTCGGCGCCCTCGTCGGTGCAGCAGGACGAGCGTCTGCGCGTGAAGATCGCGCAGGCCGAATTCCGTCGCGGCCGGCTCGACGAAGCGGCCACGGGTTTCCAGCGGCTGATCGATTCGGCGGAGCCGCTGTCCGGCGCCACGCGCACCGCCGCGCGGATGGGGCTGGCGTCGATCGACGAACGCCGCCAGCGCTACCCGCAAGCGATCGCCGGATACGGCGAGGCGCTGGCCCTGCTCGGAACGAAGGGCGATCCAGCCCTGATCGGCCAGGCGCACATGATGCGCGGTCTGGCCGAAGGCTATCTCGGTCAGATCGACGCCTCGCTGGCCGACTTCGGCCGCGCGCGCGTGGCGATGACGCGCGCCGGCGATCCGGCGATGCTGGCGAACCTGGACACCGTCGTCGGCCTGGCCGAACGCGCGCGCGGCCGCTACGGCGAAGCCGCCGCGGCGTTCGAGCGTTCGATCGACGTGCTCGAACGTTTCGGTATGCGCGATCGTCTCGCCAGCGCACTGATCGGCGCCGCCGGGTCGCGGCTGGCCCTGCTCGATCTGCCGCAGGCGCTGGCGCTCGGCGAGCGCGGCTGGAAGCTGGCCGCCGGACTCGACAATCCGATCCTGGCCAACTACCTCGCCGTGGTCTACGGCAACGCCTTGCTCGCCAATGGCCGCCTGAGCGCGCTCGACGCCTTGCTGCAACAGCTCGGCGGCGCCGCCGAGGTCGACAACGCCGGGGCGGTGCCGGACCTGCTGCTGCTGCGCATCGATCTGTCGACGGCACAGGGCAGGCCGGCGTTCGCGTCCGACCAGCTCGCGCCATGGCTCGATCGCATCGAGCGTCCGGCCGAGTCGACCTATCGCACCAGCCTGGGCGGCGCGATGCTGACGCTGATCGGGATCGCGACGCGCTCGAACGACGCAGCGCTGGCCGAACGCCTGCTCGAGCACCTGCGCAGCGGCGACGCGGCCGGCGACGAGCTGCGTCCGTTGGCGTTGCAGGTAGTCGAGGCCGAGACGCTGGCGTTGAAGCGGGACCCGGGTGCCGCGGCGCACTTCGCGGTGGCGCTGGCCGCGGTCGATCGCGGCGCCTATCCGGATGCGCTGGTCTCCGTCTGCGTCGCCTGGGCGCGTCATCTGGACGACGCCGGCGACCGCGAAGCGGCGACGATGCTGGCCGGTCGCCTGGCGCCGTTCGTCGAACGGGATTTCCGCGCCGCGCGCGCCGCGTCCAAGCTCTACCGGCAGCTCGGCGAACACGAACTCGCCGCCGCCGCGGCCGTCAGCGCCGCCAGGCTCGCCGGCGAGCGCGATCCGCAGGGGCCGCTGTAACGCCTTGTTTGCCTGCGGGGAGATCGATCTCCGCTCCACGTTTTGAAGCATCGGAGATCGTTTGGAGACGATTCCCTGATCCCGTTTCGCGACCGATGGCCTAGCGTGCCGCCGGTCCGTCACGCGCCGCGTCGACACTCGACCGCGCCGCCGGACGTTCGTACGGGGATGGCGGGCCGCGCCCGCCGCAAGAGGATCGAGAACCATGACGAGACAACTGGGCCTGCTCGCCGGCGCCGCGTTCGCGTTCGCCGCAAACGCCGTCGCCGTACCGCTGGCCGTGACCGAAGGGTTCGAGCAGACCGGTGCCGTCGGCATCTACGCGAACGGCTGGATTCGCCAGGACAACAGCGAGTTTCCGCCGCGCTACGGCATGCTGGGCCACAGCTGGCATCGGCAATCGCCGTACGCCTACACGGCCTACGACGCGCCGCCGCAGTCCTTCATCGTTCCGTTCAACCCGCTGGAGGTGCCGGAGGACGGCGTCGTCAGCGCATGGCTGCTGAGTCCGCCGATCGCGTTCGGCGAATCGTTCTCGCTCTCGTTCTTCGCGCGCAGCCTGATCGATCCCGAACTGGGCCCGGCCATCGATCGCCTGCAGGTCCGCCTGTGCGGCGGCAGCGCCTGTACCGACGTCGGCACCGCCCCCGGCGACGTCGGCGCGTTCGACCGGCTCTTGCTCGACATCAATGCGGACGAAGCCGCGGACGCTTTTCCGGGCGAGTGGACGAAATACGAAGTCGGACCGGGCCCGAACGTGCCGACCAGCGGCGTCGGCCGCATCGCGTTCCGCTACTACGTGCGGCAGACGCCGTCGCATCTCGCCTCGGGCAGACTCGGCTTGGACCGCGTCGTCATCGGCGCCGATCCGAACGGCACCGCAGGGCTGAGCCTCGCCGTGACGGCCACGCCGTACGATCCCGCCGCGCCCGACGCCTGCAACGGTGCCGGCCGCATCGAGGCCACGCTCGGTGATCGCATCAATCTCTGCTACGAGGTCACCAATACCTCGACCGAAACCCTGCGCCATCACTGGCTGCGCGACGACCGCGTCGGCGCGATCCTCGACGCGGACCCGCGCGAGCTGGTGCCCGGAGCGAGCTATCGCTACAACCGCGTGATCACGGTCGGTCGCAGCGAAACGATCTCGGCGACGGCGACCTCGCAGACCCGGCCGCAGGATTACGTCGTCGACGACAGCCAGCCCGCCGACTACATCGACGTCAGCGACGGCGAGCTGGTCACGCCGGGCGAGGTCGCGCAGATGCCGTTCGATTTCCGCTTCTACCGGAAGACGACGAACTTCTACTGCGTCACCAACGACGGCGTGTTCGCGACCTCGATGAACGGGCAGTGCCCGGACAGGGCGGTGGTCGGCGCCATTCCGAGCGGCGATTCGTTCTACGTCGAGAACAGCCCGTTCGCGGCGGTCTACGCGACCAAGCTCTGGCCGCACTACGGCTCGATCCATCGCAAGCTGATCGGCACGGCGCCGAATCGCAAGCTGGTGATCCAGTGGTACCAGAAGGTTCCGGCGACGATCGCGCCCGGGCAGATCGATCCCAGCCGCGGACTGGACGCCGAACTGATCCTGCACGAAGGAACCGATCAGCTCGAATACCAGTACCGCAACACGCGCTTCGGCGCGTTGCCGCAGGAGGACGACGGCGGCACCGCCAGCATCGGCGTGCAGAAGGATCTGCACGGCATCCGCTATTCCTATCAGGCGCCGAGCCTGGCCACGGTGCGCCGCATCGTCTGGACGCCGGCCACGCCGTCGGTCCACGTCGATTCGCGCACGCTCGACGTCGTCGGCCTCGCGTCCGAGCTGCACAGCAGTACCGGATCGGTGGCGGCGAATCTGCCGTCGCACGGCAGCGGGCGCGTCCAGCTCGGCATCGGCAATGCCGGCGCGGGCCGCCTCGACTGGTCGAGCGGCACCGCGCCGGCCGGCCACGCCCTGTTTCCGGCGAGCGCGTCGATGCGCGCGCAGCGCGACAACCTGCTGTCGACGGCGCAAGAACTCGAGCGCCCCTTGTTCACCTTCGACCTGAACAACGATTTCAGCGGCATCGGCTACGGCTCCCTGGTCCGCTTCAATCCGGCGCATCCGGACTACCTCTATCCGACCGGGGCGATCAGCTCCGCCACGCTAGACGGCCGTCTGATCTACGCGATCGCATTCGCCGACGACGATTTCGGCAGCATCTACGCGATCGACCACTACACGCACGAACTGATGCGCTGGAGCACCGGCGAGCAGCCCGTTCCAGGGCCTCGCTACGAGGTGATCGGCACCGTGCCTCTGCTGCTCGACTGGATCGCCGGCATGCGTCAGGACCCGACCACCGGCACGATGTACCTGGCCACCTCGGAAGGCTCCGGCAGTGCGCTGTGGACGCTGGATCTGGCGACCGCGTCGGTGCATCCGGTCGGCGCGATCGCGAACGCGCCGCAACTGGCGGACCTCGCCTTCGACTCGCAGGGCCAGTTGTACGCCGTCGACGACGCGCTCGGCTCGCTGTTGATGATCGACAAGCACACCGGCGAAGCGATCGTGATCGGTCCGCTCGATCCGAGTGCAGTCGGCGCGTTGGCGTTCGACTACGACCCGGCGCTCGGCAAGTTCTATCTGCTGTCTTCGCTGCGGCTGTCCGATCCCGGCAGCGGGGCGCTGTGGACGGTCGACCCCTCCAGCGCAGTGACGGAACTGCAGGCGGAGATCTTCGGCATCGATTTCGCCAGAGCCCTCTGGCAGTCGCTGGCGGTCGCGCGGCGCACGAGCGCCTGTACCGCGCCCCGGGACGTGCCGTGGCTGTCGCTGTCGCCGCCGGACGGTTCGATCGCCGCCGGCGGGCCGAACCAGACGCTCGGCATCGACTTCGACGGCGCAGGGCTCGCAGACGGCACCTACGAAGCGAACCTGTGCCTGTACAGCAACGATCCCATGCGGCGGCGGCTGACCTTGCCGGTGCGCCTCTCGCTCGGCGCGGATTCGCTCTTCGCCGACGGCTTCGAATCCCTTCCATAGCGCCGCGCGACGGCAGCAAGCGGAGAAACTCCATGCGCAAGAATTCCCGTTCTTCGTTCCTTTCCGCGCGCGTGCGCCCGCTGAGCGCAGCGCTGCTGATGCTGCTCGGTGTGCCGGCCTCGCGCGCCGCGACGATCATCGTCGACAGCGACGCGGACGGCTCGGTCGCGGGCCGGTGCACGGTGCGCGACGCGGTCGCCGCCGCGAACACCGACGCCGTCGTCGCCGGGTGCGCGGCGGGCAGCGGCGCCGACACGATCCAGTTCGCCACCGGCATCGCGTCGATCACCTTGACCAAGCAGGCCGGCGGCAGCCTGCTGATCTCGAGCGAGCTGGTGCTGGACGGGCAGGCAAGTCCGGTCACGCTGCGTCGCGACGCCGCCGACGCGACGTTCCGCATCGTCGACGCGCTCGAGACGGCGCCGCTCACGCTGCGTTCGATGAAGATCACCGGCGGTCGCCTCGACGAGGCGGACCTGTACGGCGGCGGCGCCGGCGTCCTCGCGCGCGGGGACCTGACCCTGGAGCGCAGCGAGGTCTCCTCCAACGTCACCAACAAGTGGCAGGGGCGCGGCGCCGGCATCCTGGCTCGCGCCGGCTTGGAGCTGGTCGACAGCGTCGTGTCCGGCAACGCGACGACCGGCCAGTCCTCGCCTGGTGGCGGCATCTATTCGTACTACCAGCCGGTGCTGCTGACGCGCAGCGTGATTTCCGGCAACGTGACGCTCGACGTGGCCTCGGGAGGCGGTGGCGTCGCCACGCGCGCGGTCGACGTCGTCGCGACGGAAAGCGCGATCGTCGACAACTGGACCAGCGGTGACGGCAGCTTCGGCGGCGGCTTCAACGTTCCGATCGCCACGCTGACGCTGGTCGACTCGACCGTTTCGGGCAATTCGACCGAAGGCGGCAGCGCCTGGGGCGGCGGCGGTTACGCCTACACCCTGCACGCCAGCGGCAGCACGTTCGCCGGCAATTCGACGCTGAGCTATTCCTCGTACGGCGGTGGTTTCTTCAGCGCCGCCGCCGACATCTCCAACAGCACGATTTCGGGCAACTGGACCACCGGCGAGAACGCCTGGGGCGGCGGCTTCGTCGTCGCGCTGAGTTCGAGCGTGCGCAACAGCACGATCTTCGGCAATCGCTCGCAATGGGCGACCGGCGGCGGTGTCGCGATCTGGGCCGTCGATGCGGCGGCGATCATCGAGTTCGACAGCAGCCTGCTGTTCGGCAACAGCGCGAGCGTCGATCCCGATATCGGCCTGGTCGATGCAACGGGGGAAATCACCTCGATCCCGATCGCGGGCGGACACAATCTGATCGGCGCGGCGTCGATCAGCGCGGTGTTCCCACCCGATACGCTGAACTGCGACCCGCGGCTGATGCCCCTGGCCGCGAACGGCGGCAAGACGATGACGCACCGGCTCGGCGAGGGCTCCTGCGCGGTCGACGCGGGCGCCAATCCGGACGCGCTCGCCAGCGATCAGCGCGGTGCGGGCTACGAGCGCAGCTTCGGCGCGGCGACCGACATCGGTGCGCTCGAGCGTCAGCCGGCGGACGAGAAGATCTTCGCCGACGGCTTCGATCCGGACTGAGGCTCCCGTCGTCCGGGAGCCCCGGTCGTCGCGGGACTTACTTGGCGCGCTTGGTCGCGGCCTTCTTCGCCGCGGCCGGCTTGTCGCCGAGCTTGCGCACTTCGCGCGCGAGTTCCTCGACGCGCTTTGTCAGCGTGGACAGCTCTTCGTGGCTGGGGATGCCGATGCGGCCGAGCGCGCGCGAGACGCGGTCCTCGAACACCTTCTCCAGCTTGTCCCAGGTTTCCTGGCTGCGCTCGCGCACCTGGCCGATGGTCTGCTCGAGGTTGCCGCGCGCTTCGCCGACCTTGGCTTCGGTGAACTTGCGCGTCTTGGCGTCGAGCGCGGCGCCTTCCTTGACCAGCGATTCGAACAGCTTGGTGCCTTCCGACTGCGCCTTGGCGAACGCGCCGAGGCCGGCCAGCCAGATCTGCTGCGCGGAATCCATGACGGTCTTGCCGACGCGGCGGGCGTCGCCGCTGGCGTTCGTGCTGGCGGTCGGGCGGGACTTCAGTTTGGGCTTGGCCATGATCGTGTCCGTGGTGGATCGCGGCGGCTGCCGCGGGTGCCCGCGACTGTGGAGCGCCGCGCTAGAGCAGACACACTAGGACCGGCCCCGATCGCCGAGCGGCTTTAGGTTTTCGCCGCCGCACGTCGGCGAGGACGCGGCGCAGGGCGTGCGCGTGCGCTGCGCGAGGACAGCCGGTCGCGCAGCTCGTCGAGCACGCCGTCCAGGCGGCGCGTCGTGCGCGTGCGGCCTGTCGGCTGGCGCACTTCGTCGAGCAGGCTGCGCGGCGGCGCGTCGAGGATTTCCTCGCGCAGGCGCAGGCCGTGGCGAGCGAGCAGGGCACCGATCTCCTCGCGCCGCGCGCGCAGATCGTCCAGCGTGCTGCGGTAGGCGTGCTCGGCGACGCGCCGGCGACGGGCGAAGCTGAAGACATTGGTGAAGAACATCTCGACGTCGTCGGGGCTGGGTTCGAACAGCGCGACGTCGGCGTGCGCGTAGCGTTGCGGATAGCGCGAAGCGCCGGCTCGCGCGCGCGACTGCAGCAAGGCGCGGAAGGTCTGCGACAGCACCGCCGGCAAGCCGCCGTCGAGCAGGCTCGACGGTGCGCGCTTGCCGCTGGCCTGCGCGCGTGCGGTGTCGATCGGTACCAGCGGGTTCACGCCGAGCACGAGGTCGGCGCCGGCTTCCAGCGCGACCGAGGCGTGCAGCGTATGGCGCAGGGCGCCGTCGACGTAGTGGCGCCCGTCGATGCGCACCGGCGGATACAGGCCCGGAAGCGCCGCGCTGGCTTCGATCGCGAGCGAGATAGGCACCTCGTCGCGACCGGGCGCGCCGAAGCGCACCGCCTCGCCGCTGTCGAGATCGGTGGCGATCACGTAGAGCCGGCGGCCGAGCGTGCGGAAGTCGTCGCTGCGCCCGTGCGAGCGGAACAGCTCGGCGAGGAAACGGCGGATCGCGCCGTTGTCGAACAGGCCGGTCGGCAGCAGGCTGCCGAAGCGCAGCCACGCGTCGGACGTGTCGAGCGTGAACGGATGACGCGCGACGTCGCCGAACCAGCCGAACAGCGCGCGCGGCAGCGCGGCGGCGCGACGCAGGTATTCGGCGTAGGCCGGACGCAGGAAATCGTCGGGGCGGAAGCGCGCCTGGTCGGAATCGCCGCTGATGAAGATGCGGCAGAGCTCGGCGGTGCCGATGCGGTTGGCGAGTCCGGCGGCGAGGAGGGCGCCGGCGCTGATGCCGACGTAGACGTCGAGCGCGCGCAGGTCCAGCCCTTCGACCGCCTGTTCGAGCGCGCGCAGCGCGCCGAGCTCGTACATGCCGCCGATCGGTCCACCGCCAGCGACGGCGAGCCCGATGCGCGCCGGACGCCGGCGCTTGCGCGCGCGGCTGGCGGTGTGCAGGACGAGCATGCGCGTCGGCGCCGGCGGACTCAGGCGATGTATTCGTCGAGCTGGCGCTCGATCTCGCGCTCGATGACCGGTTTCAGCGCGCTCATCAGAAAGCCGAGTTCGGCGCGCACGCGCACCTCGTTCTTGGCCACGCTGATGCGTCCCTTGACGCCGGCGCGATCGAAATGCAGGTCGTTGCCGTCCCAGTGGTGATCGACGCCGTATTCCTTCGCGATCGCCTTGGCGACTTTCTCGACCGCGGCCTTGGTGCTCTTCAGGCTGCTCGAATGCGCGCGTTGGATGTCGATGACGGCCATGGTTTCCTCGGGGAGATTCGGTTGCCGGCCGCCATCATGCCCGAGCCGGGGCGATGCGCGAAGAGTGCGCGTGGAGGCGATCGTCCGGCGCTGTGCTAAGCTGCGCAATCCCTCAGGCAAATCAAGGCGATGCGACTCAGTTTCAGCAGTGGCGAGTACGCCGATTTCGTCGTGGAGGAAGGGGCCGTCAGTCTCGGACAGGCCGAGGGGAACACGTTCGTACTGACCGCGCGCGACGTGGCCGCGCATCACGCGCGCCTGACCGTCGACGCGCGCGGCGCCGTGCTCGAAGTGCTCGATCCGCAGGCGCGCACGCACGTCAACGCGAGGCCGGTGCGCGAGAAGGCGCTGCTGCGCAGCGGCGACGTGCTCTGCCTCGGCCAGGTCATGATCGCGCTGAAGGCCGATCGCGACGATCTGATCGACACCGCCGTTCCGCCCGCCGTCGATTCCGGCACGGCGACGCAGCACCCGCCGCGCGTGATCCTGCGCGGCGTCTCCGGCAGCCACTTCGGCAAGACCGTCGCGGTCCATCATCGCCTCACCATCGGCAACGCAGCCGACTGCGGGTTGGTGCTCGACGAAGCGCGCGTCGCGCCACGTCACGCGGCGATCGAGCACGTCGACAGCGCGATCTACCTGCGCTCCACCTCCGGCAGAGACGCCTCGGTGAACGGCGTGCGCGTGCGCGACGCGGTGCTGCATCCGGGCGACCAGATCGCCTTCGAGCGCAGCCACTTCGTGATCGAGGCCCCGGGCCTGCCGCTGCGCGGAAGCGAGGCGACCGATCCCGACGCGACGCAGGCAACCGGCACGCCCGAGCGGCGCGAGACCCAGGCGGGTTCCGAGGACGCCGCGCAAGGCGGCATCTGGTGGCTGATCGGCGCGGCCGCGGCGATCGCGGCCGGCATCGCGCTGATGATCTGGCGCGGCGCTGGGGCCTGAAGCGGCTCGGGCGATACGACCCGAGCGCGGTTTCCATCCGATGCATTCGCCGTGACGTCGTGCCCGCCTTCACGGGCACGACGATCGACAGCGGAGAGGGCTGCCGGCCTCAGCCGGCCTTCTTCTTCGCCAGCGCCAGCCAGGTATCGACCACGGTGTCGGGATTGAGCGATACCGACTCGATGCCCTGTTCCATCAACCACTCGGCCAGGTCCGGATGGTCGCTCGGCCCTTGTCCGCAGATGCCGACATACTTGCCTTTCTTCTTCGCGGTCGAGATCGCCATCGCGAGCATCTTCTTCACCGCCGGATTGCGCTCGTCGAACAGGTTGGCGACGATCGAGGAATCGCGGTCGAGGCCGAGCGTGAGCTGGGTGAGATCGTTCGAGCCGATCGAGTAGCCGTCGAAGATGTCGAGGAATTCGTCGGCGAGCAGCGCATTCGACGGCACCTCGCACATCATGATGATCTTCAGTCCGTCCTTGCCCTGCTCGAGGCCGTGCTTCTTCAGCACCTCGACCACCTTGCGGCCTTCCTCGAGCGTGCGCACGAACGGGATCATCACCCACGCGTTGCTCAGCCCCATCGTCTCGCGCACCTTCTTCATCGCGCGACATTCCAGCGCGAAGGCGGCCTCGAAGCTCGGATCGACGTAGCGGCTGGCGCCGCGGAAGCCGATCATCGGGTTCTCCTCGTGCGGCTCGTAGCGCTTGCCGCCGATCAGGTTGGCGTATTCGTTGGACTTGAAGTCCGACAGGCGCACGATCACCGGATTGGGCGCGAACGCGGCGGTAATCGTGGCGATGCCCTCGGCGAGGCGGTCGACGTAGAAGTCGACCGGGCTGCCGTAGCCGGCGATGCGCTCGTCGATCTGGCGCTTGGTCTCGGCGTCCTGCTTGTCGTATTCCAGCAGCGCCTTCGGATGCACCGCGATGTGGCTGGCGATGATCATTTCCAGGCGCGCGAGACCCACGCCCGCATTGGGCAGCATCGCGAAGTCGAACGCGCGCTCCGGGTTGGCGACGTTCATCATGATCTTCAGCGGCGCCGGCGGCATCGCTTCGAGGTCGGCGGTGACGCGCTCATAGTCGAGCTTGCCGTCGTAGACGAAGCCGGTGTCGCCCTCGGCGCAGGAGATCGTCACCTCGGTGCCGTCCGGGATCGCGTCGAGCGCGTTGCCGGTGCCGACGATCGCCGGCACGCCCAGCTCGCGCGCGATGATCGCCGCGTGGCAGGTGCGGCCGCCGCGGTTGGTCACGATCGCCGCCGCGCGCTTCATCACCGGTTCCCAGTCCGGGTCGGTCATGTCGGCGACCAGCACGTCGCCGGGCTCGACGCGGTTCATGTCTTTGATCGAGCGGATCACGCGCGCCTTGCCGGCGCCGATCTTCTGGCCGATCGAGCGGCCTTCGGCGAGCACCGGACCGCGCGACTTCAGCTGGAAGCGCTCGATCTGCGTCGCGCGCGCGCGCGACTTCACTGTTTCCGGGCGCGCCTGCACGATGTAGAGCTTGCCGGTGATGCCGTCCTTCGCCCACTCGACGTCCATCGGACGGCCGTAGTGCTTCTCGATGACCAGCGCCTGCTTGGACAGCTCGTGCACGTCGGCGTCGGAGATGCAGAACTTCGCGCGGTCCGCGGCGGGCGTGTCCTCGATCCTCACGCGCTCGCCCGGCGCCTGCGAATAGACCATGCGCTGCTGCTTGGCGCCGATCTGCCGGCGCAGGATCGCGGGCTTGCCGGCCTGCAGCGTCGGCTTGTAGACGTAGAACTCGTCCGGATTGACCGCGCCCTGCACGACCATCTCGCCGAGGCCGTAGCTGCCGGTCACGAACACCGCGTCGCGGAAGCCCGATTCGGTGTCGAGCGTGAACAGCACGCCCGAGGCGCCGACGTCCGAGCGCACCATCAGCTGCACGCCGGCGGAGAGGAACACGTCCTCGTGCTTGAAGCCGTGGTGCACGCGATAGGCGATCGCGCGGTCGTTGTAGAGCGAGGCGAAGACTTCCTTGACCTTGTGCAGGACGTCGTCGATGCCGGTGACGTTGAGGAAGGTCTCCTGCTGGCCGGCGAACGAGGCGTCGGGCAGGTCCTCGGCGGTCGCCGAGGAGCGCACGGCGACGGCGAGGTCGTCGGCGCCGGCGTCCTTGCACAGCTTGGCGTAGGCGGCGCGGATCGCGGCGTCGAGTTCGGCCGGCAGCGCGGTGTCGACGATCCAGCCGCGGATCTCGGTGCCGGCGGCGGTCAGCGCGTCGACGTTCTCGACGTCGAGCGTCGACAGGCGCTCCTGGATGCGCTTGGCCAGGCCGCTCTTTTCCAGATAGTCCTGGAACGCCTGGGCGGTGGTGGCGAAGCCGCCCGGCACCGACACGCCGAGCTGGGCGAGGTTGCCGATCATTTCGCCGAGCGAAGCGTTCTTGCCGCCGACCTTGCCGAGGTCGGACATGCGCAGGGAATCGAGCCAAAGGACGAGATCGCTCAAGGGATGCTCCGGGAAGAAAGGAAGACGTGCGACGCGCGGCCGCGCGAGCCGCCAATTTTCGGGCTTCGCGCGCGCGCGGGCAAGCAAGCCGGCCGGGCGCGGCTGTTATCCTGCCCGGATGACCGCGTCGCGCTACCTGTTCCACGACTTCTGCCTCGATCCGGCCGCGCGCGAACTGCGCCGCCACGGCGAGCTGGTCGTGCTGCCGGTCAGCTCGATCGACTGCCTGGCCTACCTGATCGCGCATCGCGAGCGCGCCGTCGGCCGCGACGAGCTGATCGCCGCGGTGTGGGGCCGTACCGACGTCGCCGACACCCTGCTGGCGCAGACGGTCCTGCGCATCCGCCGTGCGCTCGGCGAAACCGGCGGCGAGCAGTCCTCGATCCGCACCGTGCCGCGCTTCGGCTATCGCTGGACCGCGGACACGCAGGTCGAGGAGGGCGCGGCGGCGGTCGCGCCCGAACCGGCCGAGGTCGCGGCGAGTGCTGCGCCGGAAAACATTCGTGTCGCCGCATCGGTGCCGACGCCCTCCGTCGTGCCTCGATCGAAGCGCCGGCTGGCGTTCGCCGCGGCGGCGCTGCTGCTCGCCGCTCTCGCCGGCGGCTGGCTCTGGCACTCGCGGCAGGTGTCGCAGCCGCTCGCCGGTGAAGGTGAGCGCGTGGCTGCCTATGTGATGCCGGCGCAGGCGCCGGATGCGGCCGAGTGGAGCTGGCTGCGGCTCGGCCTGATGGACCTGGTCGCCGGCCGCTTGCGCGCCGGCGGCCTGGCGACGGCGCCGGCCGAGAGCGTGCTGACCGTCCTGAAGCAGTCCGGCTCGCCGCCGCCGGCGTTCGCCGACGCGCTCGAAGTGGTGCCGAGCGCCGAGTTCCACGGCAACCGCTGGCAGGTCAGCCTGGCCGCCCGGCACGGCGAGGAGCGCATCCTCGCCAAGGCGGAAGCGGACGACGTGCTCGGCGCCGGCCGCATCGCGGCCGATCAGCTGCTGATCAAGCTCGGCTACCAGCCACCGCCGGCGCGCGACGCGCCGAGCACGCTGGCGCTGCAGGAGCTGCTGCAGCGGACCAAGGCGGCGATCCTCGCCGACCAGTTCGATCTGGCGCGCAGCCTGATCGCGCAGACCGCGCCGGAGCTGCGCCAGTCGCCGGAAGTCGCGCTGCGGCTGGCGCAGATCGAGATGGGCGAGGGGCGCTACGAATCGGTGCAGCAGCAGGCGACGGCGCTGCTCGATCGTCTGCCGCGCGATGCCGACGCCTCCCTGCACGGGCGCATCCTGAATCTGCTCGGCGGCGCGCAAGTGCGGCTCGCGCGCTACGCGGAGGCGGACGCGAGCTACGAAGAGGCGCTCGGCGTGCTGCGCGCCGTCGACGATCCGATCGGCCTCGCCATCGCCTACACCGGCCGCGCCGCAGTCGCTGCGCAGCGCGAGGACCTGGAGCGTGCCACGGCCGAACTCGGCCGCGCGCGTGTCGAATTCGCCGCCGGTGCCGACGCGCTCGGCGTCGCCCACACCGACATGAATCTGGGCCTGGTCGCCGCGCAGCGGTATCGCGTGGCGCAGTCGCTGCCGATGCTGCGCCAGGCCGAGGCGCGCCTGCGCGAGCTCGGTGCGCGCGAGGAATCGGTCTACGCCAGCTTCGCGATGATCGGCGTCCAACTGCAGCTGCTCGACTACGCCGCGGCGCGTGCGCTCAGCGACGGCAACTGGCCGCCGGAGGCGCATACCGGCAACGAGCGGCTGCGCTGGCAGCTGGTGCTGGCGCGTGCGCACGTGCTGCTCGTCGAAGGCCGTCTCGCCGAGGCGGCCGAACAGCTCGATCGGCTCGAACGCGAGTCCTCGCCGACGCAGGATGCCGCCACGCGCACGATCGCGCGCGCGCTGGCGGCGCGCGTGGCCCTCCAGCGCGGCAACTTCGCGCAGGCCGCCGAACGGGCGCAGTCCGCATTGACTGCGTCGCTGCGCAGCGACGAGCCGGATACCTATCTATTGACGTGGCTGGTGCAGGCCCGCGCGCTGCGCGGCGGCGCGCGGCTCGACGAGGCCGGCCAGCAGACCGCGGCGCTGCGCATCTGGGTCGACGCCAACCCGAGCGAATGGCGGCAACTGGAGGCGACGCTGGCCGAGGCCGAGCAGGCGTGGGCGGAAGGCCGTCGCGACGACGCGCTGGCGAAGTTCACCGACGCGAACCAGCGTGCCGATCGGCTCGGCGTTCCGGAGGACCGCGTCGAGGTCGCGGCGGCGGCGGTGCCGGCCTTGATCGCGGCGGACCAGCTCGACCGCGCCAGCGCCGTGGTCGGCACGATCGCGACGTGGGCGCCGGTCGATTTCCGCGCCGCCTGGGCCGAGGCGCAGCTGCTGCGTGCGCTCGGTCGCACCGAGGAGTGGCAGCGCGCGTACGAGCGCGCCTCCGCGCTGGCGCGCGAGCGGGTCGTACCGGCCCTGCGCGAGTCCGGCGTGGCGGCGAAATAGCGTTCGCGGAATCGAGCGCCTCGATTTCCACGCATCGGTAACGGCGCCGATCACAGGTTTTCCGCATCGCCGGAGAATCGACGCGAAACGTGCCTCACATGCGGGCGGCGCAGGCCGTCGCGACAGTGCGGAAACCGCCGTCCACGGCATTCCCCGGAGTCCGCCCGCCATGAGAACCGCACTCGCCGTCGCGCTCGCCGCCTGTTGCCATCCGGCCGCGGCGGCATCTCAATTTCCGTCCGCCGCGCCGCCGCTGGCGTTCAAGCGCGCGCTCGGCGGGCAGCTGCGCGATCCGGTCGTCTTCGGCGACTACGTCTACGTGCCCGGCGGGCGCGTGGTCAGCACCTGGAACTACGCCGACCCTGCCGCGCCGGAGCCGCTGTCGACCACCGGCGCGCAGCCCGCGCAGGGCGTCCTCTCCGGCCTGACGCGCTGGGGCGATCATCTGTATGCGAGCTGGTACTCGGGCGCGGACAACTCCGGCATCGCGGTGTACTCGCTGGCCGACCCGGCCAATCCCGTGCTGGTCAGCCAGTTCGACGACTACCCGGCATTCACGCTGAAGAACCTGTGGGCGGTCAGCGCCGCGAACGGCCATCTGTACGCGTTCGATCGCGAGAACGGGATGTTCTACGGCGACCTGGTCGCCGATCCGCTGCACCCGACGCTGCGGCACCAGGAGTTGCCGTTCAGCGGCGCGACCTACTACGACGGTGCCGTCGCGCAGGGCAGCCGGGTCTACGCCACCGGCTGGAGCGGCATGCTGGGCGCGTTGTGGCATTTCTGCACGACCTATGACGTGAGCGCGCCGACCAGCCCGGCCGCGACCAGCGACTGCGGCAGCGGCGAGCGCCCCGGCGTGTCGCGCACGCGCGTGCAGCCGCCGTACTCGCTCGCCTTCGGCTGGGAAAACCTCGCGCTGTTCGACGTCGCCGATCCGGCCAACACGGTGGCGCTGGGTCGCCTCGACGGCGTCAGCGCGGTCGACGGCTTCCTCTCCGGCGACTACGTCTACGCGCTCGGCTACGATGGCATCGACGTCGTCGACTACCGCGATCGCGCCCATCCGGTGCTCGCCGCGCATTCGCCGATCCAATTGCCCGGCACGCCGGACATCTTCGCCGGCTCCTCGGTGACCGCGTACGAGCAGGGCGCCCTGGTGCTCGACGGCACCGATCGCTTCGTGCGCCTCGACGTCTCCACGCCGACCGAGCCGCGCATCGCCAGCGAGGTCTGGCAGCCGGGCGGCTCGTTCGCGGCCAACATCGCGCTGGTCGGCGGCAAGGCGGTGCTGCTGCAGATGACCTATGGGCTCGGCATCGCCGATGCGGACGATCTGACGCCGCTGGCGCGCTTCGACACGGCGGAGACGCTCGGCGACCTCAACTACATCTACGACTTCGCGATCGCCGGCGAGCGGGTCTACCTGCCTTCGCCGAAGACCGGGCTGCACGTCGTCGACCTGTCCGATCCGTTGCAGCCGCGCCAGCTGAACTCGCCGTCGCTCTTCGTCGGCGACGGCGGACCGCTGTGGGCCGCGGCGCAGGGTGATTTCCTCTACGTCGGTCGTGGCGCGTACTCGAGCAACTGGCTGAAGGTCGTCGACGTGTCCGATCCGGCAAACCCGGTCCTGCGCGGCAGCGTCCCGGTCAACAAGATCAGCCGCCTGCAGGTGCACGGCGGCTATGCCTACGGCGCCGACGACGACGGCTTGAGCCATGGCTCCGGCCTGCACGTGTTCGACGTCGCGAATCCCGGCCGGCCGGTCGAAGTCACCGTCTACCAGGGGTGTCCCAGCGCAGCGCCCGGCAGCCATCCGGTGTTCGACGTCGCGCTCTCCGCCGACGGCGCGCGCGCCTACGTCGCCTGCCAGGACCGCCTGCACATCCTCGACGTGCGCGATCCGACCCAGCCGATCCTGCTCGGCGAGTACTTCCCGCCGAGCCCGGAGTTCACCTGGAGTGCCCGCGCGGTGGCCACGCACGGCGACCGCGTCTGGTTCTCCGACTTCAATGGCGTGCACGAACTCGACGTCGGCGACCCGGCGCATCCGCGCCTGCTGCAGGTCAGCGAGACCGGCCTGATGTCGGCGACGCGCCTGCGCGCACTCGACGACGGCCGCGTGTTCGCCTTCCACGAGCTGATGGGCATGCACGAGTTCGGCCCCGGCATCGAGACGATCTTCCGCGACGGTTTCGACGCAGGATCAAGGCCTTAGCCTCGCCTCAATCGCCGGCGCATCGCTGCCGAATCGTTCGCGAATGCATTCGCGGCGGGTTGGCGGCAGAGTTCGGACGGGGTCGGTCTCGTGACGAGGCCGATGCTGTACGCACTTGGAGGATTCGTCGCCTTGAAATCGCTCAACCTGCTCGCGCTGGCCGTCGCCAGCGCCGTCGCGGCCGTCGCGCCGTCCGTTCCCGCCGCGACCCGCGGCTCCGATCCGCTGCCGCTGACTCTGGTCGCCGGCGGCGCCGTGCTCGACCCGGTCGTCGCCGGCGATCTGGTCTACATCCCGAGCGGGCGCATCGTCAGCACCTGGGACTATTCCAACCCGGCCGCGCCGCGCCGGCTGGCGGCGACCGGCGAGACGCCGACCGACGGCGCGATCCGCGGGCTGACGCGCTGGGGCGACTACCTCTACGCCAGCTGGCAGGCCGGCGACGACAGCGGCGGTGTCGCGGTGTATTCGCTGCGCAACCCGCAGCGGCCCGAACTGGTGAACCAGTTCAGCGACTACGCCGAACCGAGCTACAAGTCGCTGTGGACGCTGGCCGCGGCGAACGGCTATCTGTACCTGTTCGACAACGAGAACGGCATCTACTACGGCGACCTCGCCCCCGATCCGCTGCACCCGAGCTTCACGCGCCTGCTGCGCACGCCGGTGCCGTACGAGCGCAGCTCGGTCGCCGGCGACCGCCTCTTCGCCAGCGGCACGACCAATTCCGCCGAGCCGCTGCACGCCTGCATCGTCCTCGACGTGACCGACCCGGGCGCGCCGGTGTTCTCCAGCGCCGGCTGCGGCGGCGGCGATTCGCTGGAACTGTTCCGCAGCCGCATCCAGTTGCCGCTGTCGGTGGCCTACGGCCTCAAGCTGAGCCTGTTCGACGTGTCCGATCCGAGCCAGACGACCGTGCTCGGCGCGATCGACACGCCGCCGGCGATGGACGGCTTCGTCGCCGGCGACCACGCCTACAGCCTCGGCTTCGCCGGCATCGACATCCACGACATCTCCGATCCGCTGGCGCCGGTGACGGTCGGCCATTCGACCTTGCCGACGCTCGGCGCCAGTTCGGTGACCGCGCTGGGGCAGGGCGCTCTGCTGTTGACCAGCACCGACCGCTTCACGCAGCTCGACGTGACCGATCCGCTGCATCCGGCCGCCGTCGGCACCGCCACGCCGCTCGGCGGCGCGGTCGCCAACGACGTCGCGATCGTCGGCGACAAGGCGGTGATCCTGCAGGAGAACTACGGCCTCGGCATCGCCGATCGCCGCACGCTGGAACCGCTCGCCCGTTTCGATGCCGACCTGCCCGAGGCGCTGAACCAGCGCGCGATCGAGCAGTTCGCGGTCGACGGCGATCGCGCCTACCTGGCCGCCTGGGGCTACGGCCTGGTGATCGCCGACCTGAGCAATCCGGCGCAGCCGGTGGAACTGGGCAAGCTGGAGTATTTCTACCCCTCGGCGGTCGCCGCCAACGGCGACTTCGTCTACCTCGGCACCTCGACCAACGGCGGCGTGATGCAGGTGGTCGACGTGTCCGATCCGGCCCATCCGGTCGCGCGCGGCGCGTTGAACGTCACCACCATCAACCGCATGCAGGTGCACGGCCACGTCGTCTACGCGGCCGACGAGCTGTCCGGCGTGCACGTGTTCGACGTCAGCAATCCGGACGCGCCGGTGGAAGTGGGGCTGTGGAACGACGGCTGCACCGACACGCTCGGCATGAGCGCGTACGACATCGACCTGAACGCGGACGGCACATTGGCCGCGGTCGCCTGCGGCACCGGCCTGCACCTGCTCGACCTCAGCCAGCCGCAAGCGCCGGTGCGCGTCGGCGGCTACACGATCGACTACTGGACCGCGCGTCCGACCGCCGCGATCCACGGCGACCGCGCCTGGTTCGCCGACGCGCAAGGCCTGCTCGAGTTCGACATCGGCACGCCGGCGTCGCCGATCCAGGTCGGCGCGGCGACCACGATGGCGTACATCCAGCCGCGCCGCCTGCGCGCGACCGACGACGGCCGCCTGTTCGCGTTCGCCTACGGCACCGGCATGCACGTGTTCGGCACGGCCGCCGACGGCGAGCCGACCGACCGCATCTTCGCCGACGGCTTCGACGCCGCCGCGCCGAGCGAGAGCATCAGCACCTACGACGATCTCGACGAGGGTTTCCTCGGCCAGAGCTACACCTACAACGGCGTGACCTACGGCGAGGTCAACGGCATCGGCGGCGTGTTCCCCGACGGCAGCACGTTCGAGCCGATCGACGTCGGCGACGAACTGGTGGTCGAGAATGCCGCGATTCTGTATCCGGACTTTCCGGATTTCGGCAGCGCGCCGAACGCGTTGACCTTCGGTACCACCTACATCGGCGGCGAGAATTTCTCGATCGGCGCGCTGGTGCGCGTGAAGATGGATCTGGCGCAGCCGGCCGACTCGGCCAGCTTCGACCTCGCGTTCTACGAGAACGGCCCCTGGGGCGGCATCGAGCTGCACCTGGACGCCTACCGCAACGGCGCGCTGGTCGGCGGCGACCAGCTCACGATCGCCAACGGCGGCGGCCGCGACAACGTGACGACGGCGACCCTCTCGATCTCCGGCGTCGAGTTCGACCAGCTGAAGTTCTACGCGACCTACGACGGCCAGCCGAGCGCACCGCGCGTTATGATCGACGACCTGACGCTGACGCCCGCGCGTTGACGCATGCGGAGTGCGGGATCGCGGTCCTCCCCCCGCGATCCCGCGCCCCGCGTGCTCCCGATGGCGCTAGACTGGGTTCCTTTGCGCGGAAGGGGCCCATGCACCGCACGATCTTCTACGTTTCCGACGGTACCGGCATCACCGCCGAGACGATCGGCCACAGCGTGCTGACCCAGTTCGACGCGATCGAGTTCGAGACCTTCCGCATCCCGTTCGTCGACAGCGAGGAAAAGGCGCGTGCGGCGGCGGTGCGCATCAAGACCGCCTACGCGCAGACCGGCGCGCGGCCGATCGTCGTCAACACGATCATGGACCAGCGCCTCAGCGACGTCGTCTCCGAGAGCGGCGCGCTGATGCTCGACGTGTTCGCGCCGTTCGTCGCGCCGCTGGAGACCGAACTCGGCATGCCGCGCTCGCCGCGCGTCGGCAAGGCGCACGGCCTGACCGACTTCACCGAGTACGAGGCGCGCATCAACGCGACCAACTACGCGCTGACGCACGACGATGGCATCGACGTGAACTACGCCGACGCCGACGTGATCCTGGTCGGCGTGTCACGCGTCGGCAAGACGCCGACCTGCCTGTACATGGCGCTGCACTACGGCGTGAAGGCGGCGAACTATCCGCTGACCGAAGAAGACCTCGAGCGGCTGGAGATTCCCAAGCGCCTGCTGCCGCACCGCCCGCGACTGTACGGTTTGTCGATCGACGCGCAGCGCCTGGCGCAAGTGCGCGAGGCGCGCCGTCCCGGTTCCCGCTACGCCAAGGTCGAACAGTGCCGGCGCGAACTCGACCTGGCCGACAAGCTGTTCCGGCGCGAGAACATCCCGGTGCAGAACACCACGCACACCTCGATCGAGGAAATCGCGAGCAAGATCCTGTCCCAGCTCGGCATCGAGAAGCACATGTTCTGAGCGCCGGCGGCAGCGGCAGAGGGCGGGAAGGGCGAAAACGGCGCGGGTCTCGCGGAGGGCGCTTGCAGCTCGCGCGAGGAACCCCATTTTACCCGGCCGCGCGGCGTTCGCATAAGTCTGTTCGCTGCGCCGAGCCCTGCTTATGATCGCCGCCATGTCCGCCGTCCTCGATCGTCCGTCTTCGCTGTTGCCGAGCCGCTTCTCGTGGCTGATGGGCCTGTACGCCGAGAACTACCATCGGCTCGCGCGATTGTTCGCGCCGCAGGCGCTCGCGCTCGGCCGTTACCGCTCCTCGCTCGACGACGGCCTCGATCTGCGCCTGGACGTGCTCGAGCGCCATCGCTACACGCTCGACCTGCACCTGACCTATGACTTCGTCGACAGCGAAACCGGCGAAGCCGCGCCGTCGGCGCAGCTGCGCATGTATGACGACGCGCACATGGCCGAGGTGCTCGACTGCCGCGCCGATCGTCGCCTGGTGCGCGCGATCGGTCCGCTGGCGCCGGCGCGCGACGTGTTCCAGCAGCGCGTGCGCATGAGTTCGTTCCTCAATCGCTGGCTCGAATACTTGGCCGAGCAGGGCCATTCGATCGGTACGCTCGAACGCGTGCCCGGGCCGGACATGCCGGTGACGCTCGATCTCGCCGTCGTGCGAGGGGAATCCGGCGCGTAGGCCGCGCTCTCGCGCGCGGCCGTTCGCGGCATTCGTCTCTCAGAGAGCGGGGCGGCGGGGCAATCTCGATCGCAGGTCGTCGTGCGGGCGCGTCGAGTGCCCGGGCGGGCGCATGTCCGTGCGCACCTGGCCGAGGCTCGGACGGAGTTCGGCGAGAAGTGATCGCATCCGCGAGCGTTGCCCCGCGGTGAAATGATCCGTGCACGCGTCGTCGCTGTAGTCCATGAAGTTGGTCACCGGATCGACGCCTGCCTGCGGGCAGGTGTTGCGTCCGACCTGGCATCCGTAGGCGGGTTCCGCTTCGGCCGGCGTGTCCGCGACGAAGTCTCCCTCGCCGTCGCAGCCGCCCTGGAAGGTGTGCAGCAGGCCGAAGTAGTGGCCCATCTCGTGAACCAGCGTGTGACCGAGATCGAGCGGCGGAGCGCCGCCCGGGAACGCGCCGTAGTCGAGGACGACGCCGTGGCGGGCGTCGTCCTCGGGAAATTCGTTCGGCAGCGAGCCGTACCCGGCGACGTACGGCAACAAGAGCCGGCACGCGTAGACGTTGACGACGCGGGCGGGATCGACGGCCAGCTCCGTCTTCATCTGCACGCCCTGCTCGGTGGTCGGAAAGCACGCATCGAAGTACGCCGAGTCCGGGTATCTGCGCACTTCCGCCAGACGGAAGCGAATGCCGGCGATGCCGAACGCCGCGTTCAGCACCTCCATCTGCCGTTGGATGGTCTGCTCCAGCAGGTCGCCTTCGAGCGCGGGGCCGCTGAGCGAATGGAGGACCAGGTCGACGTCCAGAGGCGCATTGGGGTCCGACTCGCCCGAAGGCAAGGCGCCACGACGCTCCAGCGCCTCGCTCAGTCCCGGAGCGAACCATTCGGGAGAGCCGGTATCGTCGACCGAACGGAGAACGTCGGGGGATGCGCTCGCGGAGCGGCAGAACTGGCCGAGGACCAGTGCGCCGACGAGCAGCGCCCGGGCGGAGGAGGAGTGGTTGCGCGCCACGAGCGGACTCTGGTGGTGAAAGCGAAGCGAGGACGGCGCAGGCGTCGTTCCCGTCGCACGCGCGCGCGAATCGCTTCGCGGTGCCGTCCAGAAACACGAAGGCCACCGGGTCGCGGTGGCCTAAGTGCTTGAAGAAGTTGGTCGGGGTGACAGGATTCGAACTTGCGACTTCTACCTCCCGAAGGTAGCGCTCTACCAGGCTGAGCTACACCCCGACTCGTTCCCGCCGTAGCGGGCCGCGAATTCTAACGGCGCTATTCGGTGTGTGCAATACGTCGGACGCGAGCTCGTTCCCGCAACGCATCCGATTGGCTCCCGCGCCGCGCGTGCAGGATCGCCGCGGACGCGACGGCGATCGGCGCGATGCGGCCTTCTGCTACCCTAGGCGGCTCTCATTCGCTGCGGTCTTGCCCCTCGTCGCGGCGCGATCTTCCGAGGACGCTCATGGCTTTCACACCCGCCCGCACGATGCCCGGCGTGCTCGAACTGCTGCCGCTCGACCAGGTCGAGTTCCAGGCGATGCTGGACGCGATCCGGCGCAACTTCGAACGTTACGGCTTCCTGCCCATCGAGACTCCGGTGATGGAGTTCTCCAGCGTGCTCCTGACCAAGGAAGGCGGCGAGACCGAGCGCCAGGTCTATTTCGTGCAGTCCACCGGCGCCCTGCAGGCGGCCAAGGACGGCGAGGTGCCCGAACTCGCGCTGCGCTTCGACCTGACCGTGCCGCTGGCGCGCTACGTCGCCGAGCACGAGCACGACCTGGTGTTCCCGTTCCGCCGCTACCAGATCCAGCGCGTCTATCGCGGCGAGCGCGCGCAGCGCGGCCGCTTCCGCGAGTTCTACCAGTGCGACATCGACGTGATCGGCAAGGACGCGCTGTCGGTGCGCTACGACGCCGAGCTGCCGGCGGTCATCTACAGCGTGTTCCGCGAGCTCGACATCGGCCCGTTCACCATCCAGATCAACAACCGCAAGCTGATGCGCGGCTGGCTCGAAGGCCTGGGCCTGGCCGACGCGGAGCGGCAGGCGGCGGTGCTGCGCGAGGTCGACAAGCTCGACAAGCGCGGCGTCGACGCCGTGCGCGACACGCTGACCGGCGAGGGATTCGCATTGTCGGCCGACGCCGTCGCGCGCCTGCTCGACTTCGTCGCGTTCCGCTCGACTTCGCTGGCCGAGGCGCTGGACAAGCTCGATTCGCTCGGCGCGGGCAGCGAGGCGCTGGAACAGGGCAGGGCCGAGCTGAAGGAAACGCTGACCTTGATCAAGGCCTTCGGCGTGCCCGAATCGCACTACGCGTTGAACCTGTCGATCGCGCGCGGCCTGGACTACTACACCGGCACCGTCTACGAGACGACCTTGAACGATCATCCGCAGATCGGCTCGATCTGCTCCGGCGGCCGCTACGAGAATCTCGCCAGCCACTACACCAAGTCGCGCCTGCCCGGCGTCGGCATCTCGATCGGCGCGACGCGCCTGTACTGGCAGCTGCGCGAAGCCGGCCTGCTCAAGGGCGGCCGCAGTACGGTGCAGGCGCTGGTCGCGCAGATGGACGAGAACGACCTGCCGCGCTACCTCGAGCTCGCCACCGAGCTGCGCCGCGCCGGCATCAACACCGAAGCGGTGGTCGAGTCCGGCAAGCTCGCCAAGCAGTTCAAGTACGCCGACCGCGCCGGCATCCGCTTCGTGCTCGTGCTCGGCACTGACGAAATCGCCAAGGGCGTGGTCACGGTGAAGGACATGCGCAAGCAGGAGCAGTTCGAGGTCGCGCGCGCGGAACTCGCCGATGCGCTGCGCGTGGAGATCGCGCAGGCGGCGGCGATGCCGCGGGGATGAACGCGTCCGCGCCGCCCGGCGCTTCGACGGGCGGGCGGCGGCTCGAAGCAAAGGGAAACGGAACCGAATCGCCATGCAGAACCACACGATCACCCTCGACGGCAACAGCCTGACCCGCGAACAGCTCGTCGCGATCGCGCGCGGCGGCGTCGCCGTCGTGCTCGACGAAGCGCAGCTCGCGCACGTGCAGCGCGCCGCGGAATTCCTCGCCGGGAAGGTCAGCGGCGGCGAGCCGATCTACGGCGTCACCACCGGTTTCGGCAGCAACGCGGACAAGCTGCTCGGCGCGCACCGCGCGCGCGACGAACTGCCGGGCGGCAATCCGCAGTCGAACGAAGGCACCTTGCTGGAGGAGTTGCAGCGCAACCTGGTCATCACGCACGCGGTCTGCGTCGGCGAACCGTTCGCGCCGGACGTCGTGCGCGCGATGCTGGCGATCCGCATCAACACGCTGATGCGCGGGCATTCCGGCATTCGTGTGTCGACGCTGCGCGCACTGACCGAGCTGCTCAACCGCGACGTGATCCCGCTGATCCCGCAGAAGGGTTCGGTCGGCGCCAGCGGCGATCTCGCGCCGCTGTCGCATCTGGCGATCGTGCTGCTCGGCGGCGGCGAGGCGTTCCATCGCGGCGAGCGCGTGAGCGGTGCGCAGGCGCTGCAGCGCGCGGGGCTCGCGCCGATCAAGCTCTCCTTCAAGGAGGGCCTGGCGCTCAACAACGGCACCGCGCAGATGCTCGCCTGCGGCGTGCTCGCGCTCGACCGCCTCGAAACCCTGGTCGCGACGGCCGATCTCGCCGCGGCGATGACGCTGGACGCGTTCGCCGGCCGCATCGGCGCGTTCAAGCCCGAAGTGCACGCGCTGCGTCCGCATCCGGGGCAGGTCGAGACCGCCGCACAGATCCGCACGCTGGTGCAGGGCTCCACCCTGACCGACATCGCCTATCACCTGGTGCCGCGCTTCAAGACTTGGCTGGCCGACGCGTGGAGCGACGCGCAGGACCAGCAGCGGCATTTCGACATCGCCTGGGACTGGGTGCCGGTGTCGCAGCGGCACGGGCGCGAAGCGTTCTACCAGCGCTTCCTGCCGTTCAAGGGCGGCAAGAAGCACCAGCCGCAGGACGCGTACTGCCTGCGCTGCTTGCCGCAGGTGCACGGCGCGGTGCGCGACGCGATCGCGCAAGCCGCGCGCGTGCTCGAGATCGAGCTGAATGCGGTCACCGACAACCCGCTGATCTTCCCGAACGCGGCCGACGCCGAGGTCATCGAGGACCAGGTCATCTCCGCCGGCCACTTCCACGGCATGCCGCTCGCGCTGGCGATGAGCTACGTCAAGGCGGCGATCCCGGTGCTCGCCTCGATCTCCGAGCGACGCCTGAACAAGCTGGTCGACCCGGCCACCAACGACGGCCTGCCGGCGTTCCTGATCGGCAACGAGGACGCGACCGACTCCGGTTTCATGATCGTGCAGTACACCGCGGCGGCTCTGGTCAACGACCTCGCCACGCGCGCGCATCCGGCCTCGGTGTATTCGATCCCGACCAGCGCGAACGCCGAGGACCACGTCTCGATGGGCGCGAACGAAGCGCGCCACGTGCTCGAGATGACCGAGGATCTCGGCCACGTGCTCGCCATGGAGCTGTACACGGCCGCGCAGGCGCTCGACTACCGCCAGGACATGCTCAACGCCGCACGTCAGCTGGCGCAGCGCGGCGACTGGCGCGCGCTGGCGGCGAAGATCTCCAACGCGCCCGACGCGAACCATCCGTCGCGCGCGCAGTTCGAACGCGAAGTGCAGGCGCTGACCGCCGCGCTGGCCGAGGCGCAGGACTTCCACGCCGGCGACGCGGTCGCGCAGGCGCTGGCGAAGATCCGCGAGCGCATCGCCTTCATGTCGCGCGACCGGGCGATGGACGGCGACGTGAGGGCGATCTGCGAGTTGGTCGCGTCGGGAACGTTGGTCGATTGAGGTCGAGCGAGCCGGAATCGCGTCGGCGTCAGGCGATGGGGAGAGCACTTGCGCATTGCGCAATGGATCATCGGAACACTCGGAGTAGTTGCCGCCGTTGTGGGGCTGTCGGGGGTTGCGCGGCCGTCGACTGAGCTTCCCGCCATGGTCTGGTTCTTTCCGCTGTCGTTCGCGACGGTGGTCATCCATGAACTGGGGCATCTGGCGGCGGCAGCGGCGATCGGCGCGCGAATCCTCGGCGTGAGCTTCGGCTTCCTGCACGTCGAGCGTCGCCGGTTCGGCGTGAGATTGCATTGGCGATGGTGGCGCAGCGAGGCCAGCGGCATGGCGTTCGCCGTGCCGGATTTTCGCCGCTCGGTGCGCCGCCAGATGTTGGTGTACGCGGCAGGCGGTCCGCTGGCGAACGTGCTGGCCGCGGCAGTGCTCTTGCCCGTGGCATGGCCCGGATCGGGGCGGCCATGGACGCTCGGCGTTGCCTCATGTTTCAGCTTCGGCGTTCTCAACGCGGCCGTTGCGATCGTCAATCTGATGCCCATTCGACGTGTCCACGCCAGCGACGGATGGGTGCTGTGGAGCTGGTGGCGCGATGGCGAGGAAGAACAGGACGCCCGCCGCGTGCTCGAACTGATGGATTTTTCGCTGCGTGGCGTACTCGCCTCGGAAATTCCGCGGGACCGGCTCGATTGGTTCGACGCTCATCCGGACATCGGTCTGCGGTTCTTCGGACGTTACGTCGCTTTGCGAGCGGCGCAGGAATGCGGTGACGATCCAGCCTTCGCGTCGATCCTCGGTCGCTGTCGGCAGGAGCTCGCCGAAGCGGATGCCGAGACGTACCAGGCCATGCGTTCATTGTGGATGTATTTCCAGATCGAACAGGAATTCAGCCAGGCCGTACAGGGTGAGGTCGCTGCGTCGGTGATCGATCCGGCTCTGCTGAAATACGCGCAGCCCTATCTTCGCCATCGCCTTTCGGCGGCCCGTTCGAGGGCGAGAAAAGATCAAGCCACCTGTCGCCTGGAAATAGGCAGGGCCGAGCGCGATCTCGAGGGCGTTCTGGATACCGCCGCACGACGCTCCGAGCCCGCGCTTTTGGATTGGCTGCGCGCGCCTTGACCGGTGTCGGACATTCGTCGTCGGTCTGATTCCGCAAACGGTCGATGGACTGGAATGGCCGAGTGGCAGCGGTCCTTCCAGTCCCGGTTCGTCGACGCCTATGGATCGAACCCGTCGTCGAAGATGCGATCCGACACCACGTCCGCGCAGCTCACTACGACGTCGTCGACGTCGCCGCTCACGCTGCCGTCGCCGCCACTGATCGCGCAGGTCTGGCCCGCGGGCTGCGCCGCGATCGTCACCGCGTAGGTGGCGCCGTAGGGGAGCGCTTCCGGGAACACGAACGTCGTCGCCGGCGGATGGATCGCCAGCTCCGTGCCGCCGTTCAAGCGCAGCGCGAGGCCGTCTCCGTCGAGGCCGGTCACGGTGCCGCCGATCGTGTGCGGGTCGGGCTCGAAGGTCGCGGTGAGCGTGCAATCGGCCTGCAGCGGCGCGGTGACGTAGTTCGGCGTGGTGAACGTGCCGGGGCAGCCTTCCACCGTCTCCACGTGATGGCCGGGGGCCGGCGTCAGGGTGAAGGTCAGCGAGGTGTCCGACGGCACCGTCTGCGGCGTCGATGGTGCGATCACGCCATCGCCGACCGTCATCGGCGTGGCGGTGACGTCACCGGTCGGTTCCGGCACGTCGACGAACACCGCGTCCGGCGTTCCCGGTGTGCCGTTGCCGCCGCCGAGCGTGTTGACGCCCTGGACGTAGAGGACGTGTCGTCCCGGCGCGAGTCCGCTCAGGCCGATGTCGCCACGCACGGCCTCGGTCTTGCCGTTGAACGCGCCGTCGGTGGCGGCGAGAGGAATCGCCACCGCACCCGGTTCCCACGGCAGCGTGTCGAGATAGGCGTTCGCCGCCTGGATCGCATAGGTGGTCTGCTGACCGTTGGACTGGTTGTAGCGCAGGTCGTCGACGGTCGCGCTCAGCGTGACGTAGAGGCCGCCGGCGCCTTGTGCGGGCGCCGAGACGGCGAGACCGTAGACGTCGGGTCCGGCCGGCAGCCGGTACGGCGCGTGCGTCGTACGTGCCGCGTACTTCAGCGCGGCGAGATTCTTCGGATAGGTCGTGTTGGTGAATGAATTGCACGACTCGAAGAACGAGGTGCCGAGCTCGATCGTGTAGGACGGCGTGCCGAGCAGGCCGTAGAACGTGTCGTCGGTGGCGCCGTCGGTCGGATACAGCTCGACGGCGGCCTGCGGCGTGTAGTTGTTGAACCAGGCCAGGCGGCGTCCGAGCGAGCGCAGCGCCGTATCGTTCGGTGCCAGCGTGTCGGTGTCGCCCCACGACCACAGCACGAGCTGCGAATAGCTGTGGATGTCGAAGAACAGTCCGGCGTAGTCGTCCGGCGCCGCCACGTCGACGTCGTCCGCGCGGCGATCCGGCAGCGCACCGCCGCTGTAGACGCCGCCCGTGCCGGGCGCGCCGGCGACGTAGGCGACCAGGTTCTGCGTTTCCGGCTCGGACGCGGCGGTCGGCCCGCGATAGGTCTCGTCGCACTTGTCGCTGCTGGAGCCCTGCTCGCCGGTGGTGTGCCAGTGGAACGGGAAGTTGCGGTTCAGGTCGATGCCGGAGCTTTCCGAATCGAAACTGCAACTGCCGTTGACCGTATCGGTGTTCTTGCGCCACCACAGGCCGGTCTCGGCCTTCTTGCGCCCATCCGGATTGGCTTGCAGCACGAAGCGGAAATCGACGTGGTCGACCAGCCAGGTCGCCTGCGGATCGGTGCCGTAGCCGTTGACCAGCCATTCGGCCATGCGTGTCAGCAGTTCCGCCGGCGTGTACTCGCGCGCGTGGATCGAGCCGAACACGACCATCTTCGGACGGTTCGGATCGGCGCTCGCGGTGGCGAGATTGGTCACGCGCAGCGCGCGCATCTCGTAGCCCTGCGCGGGATTCTGCGTCTTCTGCCAGGTCGGGCCGATCTGCTGCACCTCGGCGAGGCCGGGCTGCGCGGTCGCCAGGTCGTCCATCGTCTGGTAGGTGCCTTCGACGGTGCGGTAGCAGGCGTAGCCCGGAATGCTCGGATAACCGCCTTCGGTGAACTGCGGCGCGCGCGATTCGATCGCCTCGCGCATCTTCTGGTAGAAGCCGCGCAGCCGCGCGGTGTCGCCGGCGTCGATGCTGACGACCAGGCCTGCGTCTTCGAGCGCGCGGATGCCGGCCTCGTCGGTGTCGACGCGCAGCACCTGGCGCTGCGGATCGACGATCACGTGCTGGAAACGCGCCGCGGCGCGGGCGAGGGCGGTGGCGTCGCGGTAGTGCGCCTCGACCACCCATTCCTCGGCCCGAGCCGAGTTCAGGCAGCAGGCGGCGAGGCCGAGGACCAGCAGGGACGGGCGCATGGCGGGCTTCCGGTACGCAGGGACCGGCGGATACTAGCGGCGGGCCGCCCCGCGCGGTAGAGACAAGACGGCGTTTCAGTCCAGCCGGCGCGTGAGCGCGTAGAACACCAGGTTGCCAATGCCGGTCGCGGCGGCGAGCACGGCGACCACGCCGGCGTTGATCTCCTGCCAGCCGTTCATCTGGATCACCGTGAAGCCCAGCGCGATCGCGGTCAGGATCAGGCCGGAGCGCAGGGAGGAATGGCGGCGCTGCTGCGCCTCGTTCTGCATGATCGAGCGCATCAGGTCCGCCGAGCCGCCGTCTTTCAGCATCTTGCTGCGCAGGCGGGCGTCGATGATCAACTTCACGCAGTAGGTGATGCAGACGAACAGCACGATCGGGATCAGGATTTCGACATTGCTCATGGCGCACTCGCGGCGGTGGGGAGGTTCGGCGACAGAGATACGGCGGCGGCGGATCCGGTTGCAGCGAGCCGATCGCTGCCCGCCTGCAACCGGATCCGCCCTCGACGTATCCGCTACCGGCATGGATGATGCCGCCCCATGAACCCGGACCGCGCCCTGGTCGAAGCCGTGCTCGCGCGTGAACGCGGTGCATTCGAACGCCTGGTGCGCGAGTACCAGGGGCTGTGCTGGCACATCATCCAGCGCATGGTGCGCCATCCGGAGGATGCGCGCGAGCTGTGCCAGGAGACGTTCCTGCGCGTGCACCAGTCGCTGCACCAGTACCGCTACGAGAGCGCGCTGAAGTCCTGGATCGGTCGCGTGGCCTATTCGATCGCGCTGCGCCACCTGGAAAAGCAGCGCATCCCGCTGGCCGAGCCGGCGGCCGACGAGGACGAGACGAGCCTGCTCGAAGGCGTCGGCGACGAGTTCGACCTCGAAGCCGCCTGTGCCGATGCCGAGGAAGCCAATCACCTGCACGCGGCGATCGAGTCCTTGCCGCCGCTGCAGCGGACCGTACTGACCCTGTATCACCTGGAAGAGGCTTCGATCGCCGACATCGCGCAGATCACCGGTCTGGCCGATGGTACGATCAAGAGCCATCTGTTCCGCTCGCGCCTGCGCTTGCGCCAGGCGTTGGAAGACAGACTCGGAGTTGCCGCATGAACACCGAAAACCGCCGGGCGTCGATCGAACGCGAATGGGCCTTGCAGGAACGCGCCCTGGACGAGGAGCGCCGCCGCTTGCCGAGCGCCGGCGAGGACGCGCGCCTGCTGCGCTACCGCCAGTTGTCGCGCACGCTGCGCCAGCCGCTGGAACAGGCGCTGCCGGCGGATTTCGCCAGCCAGGTCGTGCAGCGCATCGAGGCCGATGCCACGGCGGCGGAAGTGCGCGACCGCCGCTTCGAACGCGGCATGATCGGCGCGCTGGTGGCCGTGTTCGGTCTGGCGATCGGCGCGGCGATCGCGATCATCGGTACCGGTTGGCTGGAGGCGTTGGCGCCGTACGCGCGCCTGCTGTCCAATCCATGGCTGTTCGCGCTGCTGGCCTGCGTCGGCGTCTCGCGCCTGTTCGAGGGTTGGCACGGGCACACGCGCTAGGCGGCAGGCGCGCCCTAACGGACGTGTGCGCTGAAGGGCGGACACCCGCGAAATCGCCGGGGAAGCCCGAGCCGCCTCGTCGATCTCAGGTGCGCGAACGCAGGCATCCCTCGAAGACCCGGCTCGAACTTCGTGCGCGCGGACCGGCGGTTCTGCGGAGGCTTCCGGCTTCCTCGCCCGAAACGCCGAGCGCTATTCGAGCTGCTCGCGCGCCCACGCCGCGTCCAGCGCCTCCATCGCATCGCGCGGCTTCAGCTTGGCGGCCTTGTCCCAGGCCTCGGCGACCTCGTCCTCGCGCTTGTCGCCGTGCAGCAGCAACAGGCCGTTGCCGAACTCGATCCAGGCGATCGGCGAGTCGGGCGTCAGCTTCAACGCCTGCTTGAGATGCTTCTCGGCGTCGCCGGCATTGGCGCCGTAGGTCAGCTTGGCCAGCATGCCGCCGACCTTGCCGACGATCTCGGCGTGGTACAGGCCGAGCGCGGTCTGCGCTTCGGCGTGCTTGGGCGCGAGATCCAGCGTGCGATCCAGCGCCTCGCGCACCTTGCCGGCGAGGCCCTGCGCCAGCGCCTTGGTGATCGAGATCGCCTGGCTCAGGCGTCCCATGGCGAACGCGCGCCGGTAATGGCTGTTGGCTTCGTTCGGCAGCGCCGCGACGGCCTCGTCGGCCAGGCGCACCAGTTCCTCGTAGCGCGCGACCCTGGTCTTCTCGTCGTCGACCAGGTAGGTCGCGTGGATGCCGGCCGCCTTGATCGCGACCGAGGCGCCCACGGCCTTCAGCGCGAGTCCTTGTTCGTAGGCCTGCTGGAAATCGCCGCGATGGAACGCGCGCCAGGCATCCTGCAACGACGCGGCGAGCGCGCCCGCGTCCTTGCCGAGCTTGGGATTGGCCTCGAGCAGGGCGGCGAGGTGCTTCTCGTCCGGAAACGGCTCCTGGTCGCCGGCGTGCAGCTTCGGCCAGGCCTTGGCCAGCTTGTCGCCGGCGTAGTCGTACGCCTTGTCCGGATGCGGGAATGCCGCCCAGTCCTTCTTCGCCATCGCAGCCTCCTGTTGGCAGGTATCGGCAGTGTGCGCACAACCGCCGCGACTCGTCACGCCGCCGTGCGGCAAGTCCTTCGTGGGACCGAGGTCCAGCCGCCGCGCGGCGCGTTCCGACATGCGAGAGGCGGACTCTCGCAGAGACGCAGAGAACGCGGACAGAGAAAAAATACTTTTGGATGCTGTTCTCTGCGTTCTCGGCGTCTCTGCGAGCGAAACGATTTTCTCGCGAGAGCGATATGGCCCGCCGTCGAGTTCGGAGCAGACGGAAGCGGTACAGCGCCTCCGCTTTCGCAGGGATGGCGAGCTGCCGAGAGCCACCTAAGACGCCCGCGAAACGCTCTAGAATTCGCGCCATGACCTCGCACGACTCCCGCAACAAGCCCGCCGCGCGCGCCGCCGAGCTGCGCGCGCGCATCGAAGACGCGAACTACCGCTACCACGTGCTCGACGATCCCGACCTCCCGGACGCCGAGTACGACAAGCTGATGCGCGAGCTGGAAGCGCTGGAAACCGAACATCCCGAGCTGGCGACGCCCGACTCGCCGACCCAGCGCGTCGGCAGCACGCCGTCGTCGGCGTTCGCGACGGTGCTGCACGAGATCCCGATGCTCTCGCTCGCCAACGCGTTCAGCGACGAGGAAGTCGAGGACTTCGTGCGCCGCATCGTCGAGCGGCTGGAAATCGAGCAGCCGTTGTTCTCGGTCGAACCGAAGTTCGACGGTCTCGCCATCAGCCTGCGCTACGAGGACGGCGTCTTCGTGCGCGGCGCCACGCGCGGCGACGGTGCGCGCGGCGAGGACGTTACCGCCAACCTGCGCACGATCAAGGCCATCCCGCTACGCTTGCGCAGCGGGAAAAATGAAGACGGGTCGCCGAAGCCGCGCGGCGGGGACTGGCCCGCCGTGCTCGAAGTGCGCGGCGAGGTGTACATGCCGCGCGCCGGTTTCGAGGCCTACAACGAGAAGGCGCGCGCCTCGGACGGCAAGATCAAGCCGCTAGTGAATCCGCGCAACGCCGCCGCCGGCAGCCTGCGTCAGCTCGACCCGCGCATCACCGCGCAGCGGCCGCTGGCGTTCTACGCCTACGCGCTCGGCGTGGTCGAAGGCGGCAAGGTGCCCGATTCGCATTCGGCGATGCTGAAGAAGCTGCGCGACTGGGGTTTTCCGGTCAGCGCCCTGGTCGACACCGCGCGCGGCGCCGCCGGCTGCCTGGCGTACTACGCGCGCATCGGCGCGCAGCGCGACGCGCTGCCGTTCGACATCGACGGTGTCGTCTACAAGCTCGACGACGTCGCCGGCCAGCGCGAACTCGGCTTCGTCGGCCGCACGCCGCGCTGGGCGGTGGCGCACAAGTTCCCGGCGCAGGAGCAGCAGACCCGCGTCGAGGCGATCGAGGTCAACATCGGCCGCACCGGCGCCGCCACGCCGACCGCGCGCCTGGCGCCGGTGTTCGTCGGCGGCGTCACCGTGACGAACGCGACCCTGCACAACACCGACCAGGTCGCGCGCCTGGACGTGCGCATCGGCGACACGGTGATCGTGCGCCGCGCCGGCGACGTGATCCCGGAAGTCGTGCGCGTGGTGCCCGAGCTGCGCCCGGCGCGCACGCATCCCTGGCAGATGCCCTCGCACTGCCCGATCTGCGGCTCGGACATCGTGCGCGAGGAGGGCGAGGCGGTCGCGCGCTGCACCGGCGGCCTGACCTGCGCCGCGCAGCGCACGCAGGCGGTGTTCCACTTCGCCGCACGGCGCGCGATGGACATCGACGGGCTCGGCGAGCGCTACATCGAGGATCTCGGCGAGTTCGGCTATCTCGGCTCGGTCGCCGATCTGTACAAGCTCAAGCTCGACGACCTGCTCGAGATGAAGCGCCGCGCCGACGAGCGCGACGGAACGACACCGGAGACGGTGAAGGCCGGCAAGATCGCGACGAAGTGGGCCGAGAACCTGATCGAGGCGATCGAGCTCAGCCGCCGCACCACGCTCGAACGCTTCCTCTACGCGCTCGGCATCGAGCACGTCGGCGAAAGCACGGCGAAGACGCTGACGACGTGGTTCGGCGACCTGGCGCTGATCCGTCACCTGCCGTGGCCGCTGCTGAAGCTGGTACCGGACATCGGCGGCGAAGTCGCGCGCGCGATCGACGCCTTCTTCGAGCAGCCCGGCAACCAGCGCGTCATCGACGACCTGCTCGCACGCGGCGTCGAGATCACCGATGCGCATGCGCCGTCGCCGAAGCTGGGCGCGAAGCTCGACGTCGCGGCCCTGCTCGCCAATCTCGAGGCGCCGAAGCTGACGGAAAAGCGCGCGGCGCAACTCGCCACGCATTTCGGCACGCTGGAGGCGCTGCTCGACGTGCCCGAACACCAGCTCGTCGCCGCCGGCCTGCCGGCCGACACCGCGGCGGCGTTCGTCGCCTGGCGCGAAGACGAGGCGCATCGCCACCTGCTGCAGCGCTGCTTCGATGCGTTGCACGCGTTGCAGGCGGCCTTGCCCGAGACGGCGGATGTCGCGGCATTGCCGCTCGAAGGCCAGACCGTCGTGCTCACCGGCACCTTGTCGTCGCTCACGCGCGACGAGGCGAAAGCGAAGCTCGAAGCGCTCGGCGCGAAAGTCGCCGGCAGCGTGTCGAAGAAGACCAGCTTCGTCGTCGCCGGCGAGGCGGCTGGTTCAAAGCTCGACAAGGCGCAAGAGCTTGGTGTCGAGATCTGGGACGAGGCGAAGTTGCTGGCGTTTCTGGTGGGGTAGGAATGAATCGTATGTCGCACTTCGACCCAAAGCGGACATAGGGGCGGTCGTATGCACTCCTATCGAGTTCGTGACTCGCGCAAGGGGCATTGGAGGCTTCCAAGCTCTGGCCTGTCGGGCGAGTAGCCTTTACCGTTCAGCCAAACTGATAATCAAGCCTGACGACTCCGAGAGACAGCTCTAAATCGAAATGAGCCAAGTCGAACCATAAATAGGTAGGCTGTTGCGCGGTGGCCGCCCGGCAGCAGCTCAGTATTCACTTTGCGGCAAACTCAATATTGGGGGCGTAGTAGATGGCTCAGAAGCCGGAAACAGTCGTGCGATTGCGCCGGAGGCCGGGATTCCTACGGAACTTCGAGCTCAGCGCCACACAATTCGTCAAACCGGACTTTGCTACGGGCCGTCCTGGACTCCGAGAAGCGCTGTTCGACGGGGTCCCTGTGCTTATTAAGCATTGGCTCCGGAGACCGGCGGTCGATGATTCTGATCTTCAGGAAATATGGCGGCACGAACTGCGTCAATTGCAGCGCCTTGCCGGCTACCCAGGTGCTGGGGGCCGAATCGCGAATCTGCTTTCGACGTCACAAGACAAAGACGGCTTCTATCTAGTACTTGATCTCGGCCAACGCCGGCCGTTACAGGTCGTCCTTGAGAATCTTCCTGCCGGGAACTGGCTCAAAACGCCTCGGAACCCGGCCAGCAGGCTCCGTATCTGGCAAAACGTCCGTCGGCTGGTAGAGGCGATGGAGACTTTGCACTCCCAGGGGCTCCTGCACAGAAATCTCGATAACTGGGCAGTTCTGACTTCCGGAGAGGGTGCGCCGGACTTCCAACTGACCGGATTCGAATGGTCCATGCGCCTGACGGGTCAAGAACACTCCACGCGGAACCTCGCCCAAAAAAAGGACTCATCTGGCACATTCGACTCCTTTCGTTCCGATTGGGCCAAGCTTGGCTTCCTCGCCGCCAACCTCTTGGACGCTAGTGTCGATCGACTCAATGACATATCGGTACCCGCATTCCAAGTCCGAGACTATCTGGACGCATCCGAGGTTCGGCTGCTGAGGCAGATGATCGGAAAGGAACCGCTCGACCCGATGGATGGCAGCGCTATCTGCCAAGCGATTGATGAGATAGCGCGGCGTCTAGAAGCAGGCATTGCTCGCAAGGAGGCGCAGTACGGGCTCGTTGTTCGCCTTGGAGACGGCTCGCGGCTATCTGAAGCGATCCGAAAGGCATCTGGTCAGGAGATCGAGATCGCAGATACCGCGTCACAGTTGTCGTTCATTGAGGGAGACCTGGGAACAGAGCCGCTCCTGATCCCGGTAGGACATCCCGACCAGAGCGAACCAATGGGGTTTCAGCTTAGGGGGCACGCGCTCACCTACAAGGTATCCCCCTTTCGGCCGATCGGTCAGCAGTCGAACTGGGATGCTGCGTACTGCGAGGGTGTCGCCACCAATGAGGTAACCTCAAAGCAAGCGGGCCACGCACCATTAGTCTTGCCTCGCAGCACGCTACAGGTTATCACCTCAAAGGATGCGTCGAACCCCCATAGCCGACGACGATTCACTAGCTGGGAGGGGTTGCGCCAAGCTTTTGCCAAATCAGAGGACGGTTCGAGCGCTGAGCGTCAGCTTCTGCGTGCTCTTGCTCTATCTCAGCTAGTAGAGCTGGCATTCGCGGTGTCCGATATCGTTCCAGTTCGGGTCTTGTCGACTAGCTCGCAACTTGCGGATGACGATTCCGGGGTTCTGTTCACACTCGAGGTCCGCCCCGACCCAGATCGAGAAAGCCTCTCGAAGGCGCTCAACGAGCCTGCGGTAATCGACCGCTTCAAGCGCATGCTCGATGCAGAGCTTGGAGGCCACTCCGATTCCGGTGCGTCTGAATCGCAAGGAATCTGGACGCTCACCGATACACCTACCTTCGGTGAGCGCACCTTCGTGGACATGGAGCTGCGTTTTGAGGGGATGCAGGAGGACGACGGGAGATCGACATTCCGCTTTTCAGCGAAGGAAGCCACGACTTCTGCAACGGATCTCTACCTTGTCCCTAGTGCATCAGCTGGATCGATCACCCAGTTCAAGCGTCGAATTCGCGCCTTGAACTCGCTGGGTGAGCATCAAGAGCTCCTGAAGATGCTGGTTGACCAGCGCTTGCGCCTGCTCGATAGCCAAGACCCGGCCGACTTCAGCGATGAGCACTTTGCATCTCTAGACGAGGCAAAGCAGGAAGCACTTTGCGAAATGACGGCAATTCTGCCGATCTACCTCGTACAGGGCCCTCCGGGGGTTGGCAAAACTCATCTAGTCAAAGAGCTAGTGCGTCGCAGGTTCATTGAAGAGCCAACGACAAGACTACTTCTGACTGCTCAGAGTCATTCGGCGGTCGATCACCTGATGCACGAAGTGGTGGATGCGGTAACAGCGAAGGATGAGGCTGAACGGCCACTCATCGTTCGCTGTAAGAACCGAAAGAATACTGAGCAGCCCGAGGACTTCGATCTTGCTGGATGCTCGTCTGATCTCATAGCTCGCGTGGTGAGTAGTCCACTAGCCGCGAGAGCCAGCCCCTACCTCGCGCAGCGACTGAAAGCGCTGAGTCAATGTGTTCAGAGAGACGGCGGCGCGAAGCCCGCAAGCACCAAAGAGCAGCGCGCCAGGACCGCCTTCGAAGGCGTAGTTCTACGCGCGGCCAACATGGTCTTCTCGACGACAAACGCACCAGACCTCGAGCGCCTAATCGAGGAGCGCGGCCAGTTTGACTGGACAATAGTTGAGGAAGCAGGCAAGGCCACAGGTGGCGAACTTGTGTCGCCGCTTTTGCTGTCGCATCGGCGCCTGATGATTGGTGACCACAAGCAGCTGCCCCCCTACCGGTCAGATGAGATGAGGGCGGTGCTCAAGTCTCCGAGTTCAGTCAAGGAAGTCATGGCCGTCGCACCGAATCTAATTAGTCGCTCACTGCGCGGCGATGCTATGGAAGATCTACTCGAGTACTGGCAGGAATCAGGCGAAGAAGCGTCGGCAGCGGTCGGTGCAGCCGCGGTAGACGCGCTTCTCATGTTTGAAACAATGATCGAGGCAGAGTTTGGGCGCCAAAAGCTGTCGAAAGGTGGGCGCCGTATCGCGCGCAGCTTGACCGTCCAGCACCGAATGCATCCTCAGATCGCCGAGTTGATCTCAAAGACGTTCTATGATGGTTCGCTGCGAACCGACCCAAAACGAAAGGCCCGATTCGACGCCGAGCCCTCACCGGTTGCTTCCAGGCAGGGGGGCGAGCTGCCCAGTGCGGCCATAACCCTTGTGAATGTGCCGGATCTGCAGGGCGAGGTCGGCCAATTGGAGGGAGATTCTCTTCCGCCATGGACCAACAATCGCGAGGTCCGCGCCGTAGAGTGGGTACTCTCGCAATTGCAGGCCAAGAATGGAAGCAACCCGACGCTCGCAGTACTTTCGCCCTACGCGCGGCAGGTCGAGCGTCTCCGCCGAGCCATCTCGCTTGCGGATCATCGACTTAGTAACCTTGCGGACTTCTCTACAGCAAATGGTGCGCCCACTTTCTGTGGCACGGTTGACTCGTTCCAAGGGAGTGAAGCGGACGTAGTGGTTGTATCACTGGTGCGAAACAATCATTACACCAAGCCTACCCAAGCCCTGGGCTTTCTTACCGATCCGCGGCGCATGAATGTTCTGCTTAGCCGTGCGAAGCACCGAATGGTGCTAGTAGGAAGCTTTGACTTCCTCCGTAGCGTTACCGAGCAGATGACTGGCCGAAGCGCAGAGCGTTTCGGCTTTCTCCGTGACCTCATCGGCGCCCTCGACGATGGCGTGAGTCGCAGCGAAGTTGGCGTAGTTCAATACAGGGACGTCGAGGTGGTGGCATGAGCGAGTTGCGCGTTGCGTTGCCACTGCTGCGAGGAAAGCGCAGATTTCACCTGCTGAAGGGGCGCCCTTGGAGCATCGTTGAGCAATTGATACTGCAGGCTTTGGTTCAGCGCCCGAGCTCGGTTGCTGACTTGGTCTCCGAGTCCAATCTGCCGAGACGAGTCATCATCGAGATGATCGTGCGTCTCATGCGAGCCGGTTGGATCCAGGTTGAAAGTACGGCGCGAGGACATGTCTTCTCACCCACTGCCGCTGGCGAGCGCGTCGGCGCGAGCGACGAGTTGCCGTCCGCCAGAAAGTCGATGAAGAGATGGATTGCGTTTTTCGTAGATCAGTTGACCGGCAGCCCATTTCGCAGCTACGAATTACAGGCAATCCCGCGCCACAGGCTCGATGAGAGGCCGGACCGATCGTCTATTCTCGTCCTTGAGCCTGAGACTGAACTCAGTCAGCCGGAGCCGAGCGAGCTACTGGCAAGCCTGACCGATGAAGATGAAGAGATCATTGGCGTTGAGCCCAGCAGTCAACGGCTGGCGAGGTACTACGCGCTTCTGACAGTGAAGAATGGCCGCGTGGACGGCCTGCCGCCTCGTGCTGGGCGCCTAGCAACGATCATTCTGGAAGCGGCGGAACGCGTTGACCGGACAAAGACGGAAACGCCGCAAGCAAACGTAGGACCAACATTTCGGGTAGTGGCCCCAGAGACCATCCCCGTCATTTCGGATTGCGCATTCTCCCGCGAGGATCTTGTGCTTGGCGGGGATGCGCATCGGGCAGCTTTGAAATCGGCAATAGCGAAGGCCTACACTCGGGTGTTCATCCATTCCACGTTCATCTCTGACGACGGTCTGGACTTTGTGCTTCCTCTCCTTAAGCAAGCTGCAATGCGCGGCGTTCAGACAGACATTCTGTGGGGCCAAGGTGACAACACTGACGATTACCGCAGTACTCTGGCGCTCGTAGGGCGGACTAAAGCGGAGCTGGCATCGGCTGGCCTTGATTCGTTCATAAGCTTGCACAACTTCTCGACGCACTCACATGCGAAACTGCTCATCGCCGACGACCTCGGTCGGGGGCGTTTCTCTGCGTCGGTTGGGTCGTGCAACTGGCTTTCGACCGGATACGTCAGCTTCGACGCCACCGTGCGATGCCGTGATCCGGAGCTGGTCGGTCAAGTGATGGGCGCTTTGGCTCGCCTATCGCAAGGGCGAGAGGGGCATTGGAACAAACTTACTGGGGAGCTCAGTCGGTTCGCAGTGAGCTGCAAGACTCAACAAAAACCTTCGGGGATGAAGGTGCCCATGGCAGTCGTTGTCGGGGATGCTCATGCAAGCTTTGTACGCAAGGCCCGAGATGGGGCGAGCAAGCGGATATTTGTAGCGAGCCACCGTGTGAGCGAAGTTGGAAAGCGAGCAGTTCTTCTCCCAGCCGTTGCGGCCGCGCAAAGCGAACGGGGCATCGCCGCTCGCATCTACTTTAATCGGAGTAGTGGTGGCCTAACCCCGGGTGGTGCGTCGGAGTTGATTCTTTGGTCTCAATCCGAAGGCCTTACGCTTAGAGCGGTTCACGATCCTCGACTGCATGCGAAGATCTTGGCCTGGGACGACGATTCCGTGGTGATCTCTAGTCAAAACTGGCTTTCCACCGACGGATCGTCCCATCAACCTTTACAGGAGATTGGTGTGTACGTAGGTGGAGCGCGTGCCGCCGATCACGTTATCTGTGTTTTCGACAATGCGCATATAGCGTGATGGGCTATTTGGATATGCTTTTCGGGATTGGTCCCTGCACTGCCTCACTCCTGAGTGCCGATACCGCGTGGTACTGAATTCCGCCTAAGGTGTTTGTGCGATCAGTTTCGTCTTCTCTGGGCTGTCCAGACAGGCAGGGCGGCGCGCGGAAAGGCGCTACGGCTCATGCGGTTAGTCGTCGAATGTCCGCTTCTGGCCGAACGCGGACGTTGATCTCCCATTGATCTCCCATTGCCCTTCCGCGCCAACCCATTCCTTATTTTAGCTCCCGCTACCGACCATCCCGGCTTTGCATTCCAAATGGGTCAGATACAGCCGCAAGTCGAACTCCAACTGGTGGTAGTCCGCCTCGATGTGCGTGCACAACTGGTAGAAAGCCTTGTTGTGCTCGCGTTCCTTCAAGTGTGCCAGTTCGTGCACCACGATCATCTTCAGGAAGTCCGCCGGGGCATCGCGGAACACGCTGGCGATGCGGATTTCGCGACTGGCCTTGAGCCGGCTGCCCTGCGCGCGGGACACCGCGGTGTGCGTGCCGAGTGCATGCTTCACCACCTGCAGCTTGCCGTCGTAGACGACCTTGTTGAGCGGTTCGGCCTTGCGTAGGTGGCGCTCCTTCACTGCCTGCACGTAGTCGTACAGCGCCTTGTCGGTGCGCACCTCGTGCGGCTCGCGGTACTTGTCGCGCAAGTACGTGCCGAGCCGGTCCTGCGCGATCAGGTCGCGAACTCGCGCTTGGGTGGCTTCGGGATATCCCGCGAGGTACTTCAAGAGCATCGCCTCAAAAGCGCTCGCCGACCGGCAGATAGCGCCAAGCCCCCGCGGGCATCTTGCCGAGCGAGATCTTGCCGATGCGGATGCGCCGGATCGCCACGACCTCGAGCCCGACCTGCGCGCACATGTCGCGCAGCTGCCCGCCCTGGACCGCCTTGATCGCGAAGCGCAGGCGGGTTTCGTTTTGCCAGCTGACCTTGCACGGGGGCAGCACGCGCCCCTGGTGACTGAGGCCGTGGTTGAGGCGGTGCAAGCCGTAGGGCGCGATCTCGCCACGGACTTCGACGATGAACTCCTGCTCGATCTGGTCGCCGTCTTCGGTGAGCCTGCGCCAGACGCGGCCGTCCTGGGTCAGAGCCATCAGGCCGCTGCCGTCGCGGTCGAGCGGCACCAGCGGCGTCAGCCGGACGAAATGGCGCTTGAGCGGGCGCACGCCGGAAACGTCCTCCGCCCAGCGCGTCGCCGGCGTTACCAGTGCCGTGGCCGGATTGGGACCGCTGATGGTGTCGAAGCCGGCGGGCTTGTGCAGCAGAACGGTCGCGGGTTCTTCCGCTTCGAGGCGAGCATCGGGATCGACGGTCACCGTCTCGGTCGACACCCGATGCTGCGGCTGTTCGATCACCACCCCGTCGACCGATACCCAGCCGCCCTCGATGTAGCGCTCGGCCTCCGCGCGGGAACAGCGGAGCAGGGCGGCGACGCGTTTGGCGAGACGAACGGGGTCGGACATGGGCAAGGATCGGGAAAGCAGGGCGTGCAGTCTAAAGGTGTGCGCCGCGGGCAGGCGTTTCGGCAGTCATGCGGCAGCGAGTATTCCTCCTTCTGTAGAGAAAACGATCGGCCGGACGTCGATACCCTCAGCCGGGTTCCCGACGGTCGAGCGCATTCAGGTGCTTCTCGACGGCGAACACGTGCGCGTCATGCTCGCCGAGCGCGCGCAGCGCCTCGGCGAGGTGCGTGAGGTAGTCGCGGTTGGGGCCGCTCGGCCCTTCCGAGGTCGCGATACGGCGCGCGATCTCCGCCTCCGAGGCCGGGCCGAGCCAAGCCGCGTTGGTGCGTGATGCGATGTAGACGAGTCCTTCCACGCGGTCGCCGTCGTCGAACTCGATCGTCGTCGCGTGACGCAGGTAGCCGTTCTTTTCGCGATGGTCGAGATGGGCGAACACTTCCGGCGTGATCAGGTAGGCCATGCCGGCGCAGAGCGCGCCCGGATCCGGCACCAGGGTCAGCACGCGGCCGGGCGCGTCGGGCGTGCCGCGGTGGTCGTGCGAGCCCTGCCAGAAGCGGCGCGACCAGTCGCGGATGCGCGCCGGGCGCCGTTCGATGTACGGAAAATCGGCTTTGTAGATCAGCGACCCGTAGCCGAACAACCACACCTGCGCGTGGCCGCCGAAACGGTTCATGCGCTGGTTGAGCGCGATCGTGTCGTGAGACATCGGTAGTGGCGAGCGAAACGTCCTGCGCGCATGGTACAGCGTGCGGTCGCTTGCCGACTTCTGCGCGTCGGGAAGCAAGCGCCCGCACGGCTGAGGCAAGTCCGATTCACTCGCCTGACGTCATGCCCGCGAACGCAGGCATCCATGGAAGGCGGCGACTCGGATGAGCAGTCTTCGATGGTGGAACGCCTTGTGGGAATGGCGGCAAAATCGGAAGTCCTCCGAAGTTCGCGCCCGATCGCGTGAATGTCTCCCCGCGCGCTTTCGCGCCACCTTGCACCGGACAGCCCAATGAAGTTCTCGCTCGTCGCCTTGCTGCTTTCCTCCCTCGCGTCGCCCGTTGCCGCACAGGACATCGACGCCGACCGCCTCGCCGACACCGTGCGGACGCTCGCCTCCGATTTCTTCGAGGGCCGCGCCCCAGGCACGGTGGGCGAGGAGCGCACGGTGGGCTATCTGATCGGCCGCTTCCAGGCGCTGGGACTGGAACCGGGCGCTCGGAACGGGAGCTGGGTGCAGGTCGCCTCCCTGCTGCACACGAAACTCGGCACGCCGGCGACGCTGGGCGTGACGATCGGCGGCAAGACGCAAACCTGGCAGCGTGGCCGGGAGGTGTATCTCTCGACGGTCCGCCCCGAGGACCGCGCGGTGATCGACCATGCGCCTCTGGTCTTCGTTGGCTACGGCGTCGACGCGCCGGAGCGGAAGTGGGACGACTTCAAGGGTGCTGACCTCGCCGGCAAGGTCGCGGTGTTCCTGGTCAACGATCCGGATTTCGAAGCGACCAAGGGCGAACCGGCCGCCGGCCGCTTCGGCGGCAAGACGATGACCTACTACGGCCGCTGGACCTACAAATTCGAGGAAGCCTCGCGTCGCGGCGCGATCGGCGCGCTGATCGTGCACGACACGCCCGGCGCGGGATACGGCTGGAACGTCGTCACCAGTCCGCAGGGCGAGAACTACGACATCGAGCGCACGCCGGAAAAGCTGAGCCGCCTCGCGCTGCAAGGCTGGATCTCGGGCGAGGCGGCGACGAAGTTGTTCGCCGACGCGGGACTGGATCTCGCCGCGCAGCGCAAGGCCGCGCGGCGGCCGGATTTCCGCCCGCTGGCACTGAAGAACACGACGTTCTCGGCCGACATTCCGGTCGCGCACGAAGTCGTGCAGAGCCACAACGTGCTGGCGAAGCTGGCCGGCAGCGAGCAGCCGCACGAAGTCGTGTTCTACGGCGCGCACTGGGACGCCTACGGCAAGGGCCTGGCGGACGCGAAGGGCGACACGATCCGCCGCGGCGCGAACGACGATGCGCTCGGCGTCGCCGCGTTGCTGGAGATCGCGCGCACGTTCAAGGCGCAGCCGGCGCCCAAGCGCAGCGTGGTGTTCGGACTGTGGACCGCGGAAGAACGCGGTCTGCTCGGTTCGGAAGCCTACGCGCTCGACCCGGTGCATCCGCTGGAGAAGACGGTCGCCAACCTGACCCTCGACATCCTGCAGACCGCCGGCAAGGCGCGCGACGTGATTCTCGTCGGCGCGGGGCAGGACACGCTCGAAGACGATCTGGCGAAATACGCCAAGGCGCAGGGGCGCAGCGTCACCCCCGAGAGCCTGCCCGAGCGCGGCCTGTTCTATCGCGCGGACCACTTCTCGTTCGCCAAGCGCGGCGTGCCGGTGCTGCTGATGATGGGCATCGCCGGCGCATCCGATCTCGTCGACGGCGGGCGCGCGGCCGGGCAGAAGTGGGTCGACGACTACACCGGCCGCTGCTACCACCAGCCCTGCGACGCCTACGGCCCGGACTGGAATCTCGCCGGCGCGGTGCAGGACATCGCCGTGATGGCCGACATCGGCCGCGACCTCGCCGATTCCACGCGCTGGCCGGCGTGGAAGGCCGGATCGGAATTCAAGGCGGTGCGCGAGCGGACCGCGTCCGCGCGGCGCTGATCACCGCCAGGCGAGAACCGCGGCGCTCGCCAGGCGCGCCAGCCCGAGGCCGACGGCGATCGCGCCGCCGATGCGCGCGGCCGACTTGCCGTCCGCGGCGAGGCGTTCCGCCGTGATCGCCACCGTCGCCAGCGTCATCGCGCCGAGATCCATCGAGCCGCCGACGAGCAGCGCCGTCGTCCATCCGGCGCAGCTGCACACGCAGTGGCGGCCGAGGTGCAGGCCGCGCCGCCAGGCCGCGGCGAGGCTCGCGCTGCCGTCGCGGCTGCAGGCGGGCCAGCCGCGGCAGGCGTCGAGATGGCGGGCCTTCCAAGCGCTGAACTGCAACGCGCCGGCGAGCGCGACGACGGCGCCGCCGACGATCGGGAACGCCAGCACGACACCCGGTTCGCGCAGAACGACGATCGCCGCGACGCGGCTCGCCGCGAACGCGCACAGGCCGACGACGCTCCACGCGACGAAGTAGCCGAGGCCGGCCATCGCGACGGCACCGGCGAGCCGCCTCGTGCGGCCTGCCGCGAGCGAAACGCGCCAGCGCCACAGGGCCGGCGCGAACGAGGGCAGCATCATCGCCAGCGTCATCGCCGACCACAGGACGAGGAACGTCACGGCCGATGCCGACGGCGACGTTCCGCACATCGCGGCCCACGCGCCCGGCAGCGTCCAGCCGCCGGGCCCCGGTTCCGCGTTCGCCGCCGGCTCGTGGCAGAGGATCGTCACCGCCGCGCCGGCGACGAACAGCATCGCGCAGAGGCCGAAGAAGACCCGCGAGTCGCCGTGCCGGGACGGGACGTCCCGGCAGGCGGCGATAGCGCCGGAGCCGATGGCTGGGCTCAGGCGCAGCATGACGCGACTGCGCTGCCCGCCGCGACGTCGTCGTACTCGTCGTGGCGCCGCCACCAGATGCCGTCTTCGTTGCGCCCCTTCGGTGCGCGGTCGAGCCACTGGTAGACGCCCCAGAGCCCGTCGAGCCCGCGCGCGTAGGTGGAGTAGGTGTGATGCACGACGCCGTCCTGCAGCACGAACGCGCTCAGGCCCGGCCGGTCGCGGTGGTAGTTGGACACGTCGGTTCCGCACGTCGTCGCGAGTTGCGCTTCCACTCCCTCGCCGGCGGCTTCCCCTTCGCGCCACGCGAACGACGTCTCGCGCCGGTAGTTGTATTCCATGCCCCGGCGCATCTGCTCTTCGTCGAACCACACGTTGAAGTCGGCGTTGAACGTGCTGCCCGCCGACGACGCCCACGGGAAGCTCCATCCCATGCGCCGCTTGTACGCCTGCAGTTTCGCCAGCGGCGCCAGCGAGACGGCGGTGAAGGCGACGTCGTGGTTCTCCAGGTGCACGAAGAAGCCGTTGAAGCCGTCGGCGATCGACGAGCACGACGGGCAGCCGGCGGCGAACTCGGTGCCGAACATGAAGTGGTAGACCAGCAGCTGCGAACGGCCGCGGAAGAGGTCGGCCAGCGTCGCGCGGCCCTGGTCGGTGTCGAAGCGGTACGGCTCGTCGATGCGCACCCACGGCAGCGCCTGGCGCTGCCGCGCCAGTTCGTCGCTGCGGCGGGTCAGCTCCTTTTCCGCCTGCAGCAGCTCGATGCGCTCGGCGCGCCATTCCTGGCGCGTCGCGGTGCGATGTGGGGTGGTGGTCATGGCGCGTTCTCCTTCAGCGGATGCCGGCGACCCCGTCGGTCGCCGGTCATGCGGTAGATTGGGCGCGGACCGCCGCCGGCGGTGAGTGACAAGTGTGGCGGGATTTCGATGGATTCGTTGATCACCGCGGCGGCACGCGCGCTGGCGGCGGGCGATCCGCTCGGCGCGCTCAAGCGCGTCGCCTTGCGCGAGGACGCGCCTGCGCTCGCGCTGCGCGGCATCGCGATGGCGCAGCTCGGCGAGTTCGCGCGCGCGAAGGCGCTGGTGCGCCGCGCCGCGCGCCTGTTCGGCGCGAAGGAGGCGAGGGCGCGCGCGCGCTGCGTCGTGGCGGAAGCCGAGATCGCGCTCGCTTCGCGCGACCTCGGCTGGCCGACGAAGGCGTTGGCCGCGGCGCGCGCGACGCTCGAAGCGCACGGCGATCTCGCCAATGCCGCCCACGCGCGCCATCTGGAGATCCGGCGCCTGCTGCTGATCGGCCGCCTCGACGAAGCCGAGCGCGCGCTGGACGGGCTCGATACCGCGCTGCTGCCGCCGGCGCTGAAAGCCGTGCACGAACTGGCCGGCGCCGGAATCGCGCTGCGCCGCCTGCACGCGACGGCCGCGCGTACGCGCCTCGCCGCTGCCGCGCAAGCGGCGCGGCAGGCGGCCGTTCCGGCGTTGATCGCCGAAGTCGAGAACGTTTCCGCCGTGCTCGATGCGCCGGCGGCGCGCGCGATCGCGCGCGGCCACGAGCGATCGCTGCGACTGGCCGAGGTCGAGGCGCTGCTGGCTTCGCGCACGCTGGTCGTCGACGCCTGCCGCCATCTCGTGCGCGGCGCAGGCACGACGATCGCGCTGGCGACGCGGCCGGTGCTGTTCGCGCTCGCGCGCCTGCTGGCGCAGGCCTGGCCGGCCGACGTCGCGCGCGACGTGCTGATCGCGCAGGCCTTCCACACGCGCTACGTCGACCAGACGCATCGCGCGCGCCTGCGCGTGGAGATCGGCCGCCTGCGCGCGAAGCTGCGTCCGCTCGCCGCGGTGAGCGCGACGCGCGACGGCTTCGTGCTCGCGCCGCGCGGCACCGACGAGGTCGCCGTGCTGGCGCGGCCGGTCGAGGAGCCGCACGCCGCGGTGCTCGCCTTGCTGGCCGACGGCGAAGCCTGGTCGAGTTCGGCCTTGTCGCTCGCGCTCGGCGCCGGCCAGCGCACCGTGCAACGCGCGCTGGAGACGTTGGCCGCGGCCGGCAAGGTGCAGTCGCTCGGCCACGGGCGCGCGCGCCGCTGGCTGGCACCGCCGCTGCCCGGTTTCGCGACCACCTTGTTACTCCCCGTGCCGCTGCCCGGCGGCTAGGATGGCCGCATGAAACGAGCAAACGCAGAAATCATCCGCGAGTACGGTCCCTTTCCGGGCGTCGACGCCGTGCACGGCGTCAGCTACGACGGACGGCAGGTGTGGTTCGCCGTCGGCGGCAGCTTGAACGCGTTCGATCCGGCCGACGGCGAGACCGTGCGCTCGATCGAGGTCGCCGCGCACGCGGGGACGGCGTTCGACGGCCGGCATCTGTTCCAGATCGCCGAGGACCGCATCCGCAAGATCGATCCGCAGACCGGGCGCGTGCTCGCCACGATCCCGGCGCCCGGCGGCGGTGGCGATTCCGGCCTGGCCTGGGCCGAAGGCACGCTCTGGGTCGGGCAGTATCGCGAGCGCAAGATCCGTCAGATCGACCCCGACACCGGCAAGGTGCTGCGCACGATCGAATCCAACCGCTTCGTCACCGGCGTCACCTGGGTCGACGGCGAACTCTGGCACGCCACCTGGGAAGGCGACCAAAGCGAGCTGCGGCACATCGAACCGGAAACCGGCGAAGTGCTGGAGCGGCTGGAGATGCCGCCGGGCGTCGCCGTGTCGGGACTCGAATCCGACGGCGCCGACCGCTTCTACTGCGGCGGCGGCAGCAGCGGCAAGGTGAGGGCCGTGCGTCGGCCGAAATGAGCAGCGGGCGTTGCTGCGGAGTCGGCATCCGGTTTCCGCCGCCACGCGTTCGCGCGACCGAGCCTCTGCGGCGAGGAAGTCGCGCCGAGGAACGCAGTGCGGCGCGGATACGGCCAGTCGCCGAACCTGATCGCGGCGCGCAGTGCGCGCGCCGCGGTCGTCCCATCAGCGGCAGCCGCCGTCGAACGAGGTCAGGCTGAACTCGGCGCCGGCGGCGGATGGCAGCGCCAGCTCGATCGACCGCGCCGCGCCTTCCAGCAGCACGCTCGCCTCGCTGCCGCTCGCGGCGATGCCTAGCAAAAGCGGCGCACCGGTTTCCGCCGGCACCCAGGCGCTGGCGCGCTCGATCTCGTCGCGCGCCGACACCACCAGCCGCACGCGCGTCGCGCCGGCTGAACCCAGGCGCTCGACGCGGATGCCGATGCCGTCCGGCGCCTGCGCCTGCACAATCCGTTCGATCCGATCGCTGGATCCCGCCGCGAGCTCGAAGGCGAAGCCGGTCGCGGCGTCGAGCGTTTGCGTGCGCCGGGTCGCCGCGTGGCAGGTCGCGTCGCCGGTGGATTCGGCGCCGTCGCTGCCCATCACGTCGAAGCCGCTGCGCAGCAGCACCAGCAGGTCGCTGTCGAGCGCGTTGGCCGTCGCCGGACCGTCGATCTCGACCTGGTAGTCGATGCGCGGGCCGGGGGCGTCGGGGAGCACCGGTGCGGTCACCAGCCACGCCAGCGCGCGGCCGGCCGGGATCGACACTTCGGTGTCCTGCAGCGGGCCGCTGCCCTGCGCGGTGCAGTGCGCGCCGTCGCCGCCGTTGATGCAGATCCAGGTCGCCGACGCACCGTCCAGCTGCGGCGGTTGCAGGTCGCGCAGGCGGATGCCGACCGCGTCGCCGTCGCCGTCGTTGGCGATCGTCACCAGATAGTTCACCAGGCGGCCGTAGCGCGCGTAGTCCCGATCGTCGCTGACCGACACGACCAGATGCGGCTGCGCCGGGGCGCAGTCGACCACCACGTCGGTGACGTCGCTGCCGTCGAGTACGCCGCTGCCGCCGGTCACGCTGCACAGCTGCGCCGGCGCCGTCGGCTGCTGCGCGATGGTGACCGCATAAGTGCTCAGGTCGTCGAGTGCCGGCTGCAGCGTGAAGCTGCCGTTCGACGCGATCGGCGTGTCGTCGCTGCCGTTCAAACGCAGCACGAGGCCGGAGCCGAGCAGGCCCTGCACGCTTCCGCCGATCGTGTGCGTGTCGATCGCGAAGTGCGCGACGACCGTGCAGTCGGCGACGATCGCGTCGGTGGTGTAGGTCTGGCCGGCGAGCTGGCCGCCACAGCTGCCGTCGACCGTATCGACGTGGTAGTGCGGCGCGGGCGTCACGGTGAGCGCGGTCGTTGCTCCGTGGTCGACCGCTTGCGGTTTGGAGGGACTGATCGTGCCGTGGCCGCCGACCACGCTCGGCGTGACGGTGTGGCGGTCGATCGCGAAGTGGGCGACGACCGTGCAGTCCTGCGTCACCGCGGCGGTGGTGTAGACGTTGCCGGCCAGATTGCCGCCGCAGCTGCCGTCGACGCTGGCGACGTGGTAGTTCGCCTCCGGTGTCAGCGTGAACGACGGCGTCGCATCGTGATCGACCGTTTGTGCTTCGGACGGGCTGATCGTGCCATGTCCGCCCGCGACGCTCGGCGTGACGGTGTGGCGGTCGATCGCGAAGTGCGCGATGACCGTGCAGTCCTGCGTCACCGCCCCGGTGGTGTAGACGTTGCCGGCCAGACTGCCGCCGCAGCTGCCGTCGACGCTGGCGACGTGATAGTTCGCCTCCGGCGTCAGCGTGAACGACTGCGTCGTGCCGTGATCGATCGTTTGCGCTTCGGACGGACTGATCGCGCCGTGCCCGCCCGCGACGCTCGGCGTGACGGTGTGGCGGTCGATCGCGAAGTGCGCGACGACCGTGCAGTCCTGCGTCACCGCGGCGATGGTGTAGACGTTGCCGGCCAGATTGCCGCCGCAGCTGCCGTCGACGCTGGCGACGTGGTAGTTCGCCTCCGGTGTCAGCGTGAACGACTGCGTCGTGCCGTGATCGACCGTTTGCGCTTCGGACGGACTGATCGCGCCGTGCCCGCCAGCGACGCTCGGCGTGACGGTGTGGCGGTCGATCGCGAAATGCGCGACGACCGTGCAGTCCTGCGTCACCGCGGCGGTGGTGTAGACGTTGCCGGCCAAGCTGCCGCCGCAGCTGCCATCGACGCTGGCGACGTGGTAGTTCGCTTCCGGCGTCAGCGTGAACGACTGCGTCGTGCCATGATCGATCGTTTGCGCTTCGGACGGACTGATCGCGCCGTGCCCGCCTGCGACGCTCGGCGCGACGGTATGGCGGTCGATCGCGAAGTGCGCGACGACCGTGCAGTCCTGCGTCACTGCGGCGCTGGTGTAGACGTTGCCGGCCAGGCTGCCGCCGCAGCTGCCGTCGACGCCGGCGACGTGGTAGTTCGCCTCCGGCGTCAGCACGAACTGGCGCGTTTCGCCGTGATCGACCAACTGCGTTCCCTCGGGCGCGATCGTGCCGTGGCCGCCGGCCACGCTCGAGCTCAGCATGTGCTGGTCGATCGCGAAATGCGCGACCACGCTGCAATCCTGCGTCACCGCGTCGACGACGTAGGTGTCGCCGACCAGGCTGCCGCCGCAACTGCCGTCGACGTGGTCGACGTGATAGTTCGCTTCCGGTGTCAGCACGAACTGCTGCGCCGCGCCGTGGTCGACCAGCAGCGTGCCGGACGGATTGATGGCGCCGTGGCCGCCGTCGACGCTGGCCTCGACCGTGTGCTGGTCGATGGCGAAATGCGCGACCACGCTGCAGTCCTGCGTCACCGTCTCGGTGATGTAGGTGTTGCCGACGAGATTGCCGCCGCAGCTGCCGTCGACGCTGGCGACGTGGTAGTTCGCCTCCGGCGTCAGCACGAACTGCTGTGCCGCGCCGTGATCGACCAGCAGTGCGCCGGACGGATCGATGGCGCCGTGGCCGCCGTCGACGCTCGCGTCGATCGTATGCTGGTCGATGGCGAAGCGCGCCACCACGGTGCAGTCGCCGACGATCGGCTCGGTGGTATAGGTCGTGTCGTCGGGTCCGGACAGCGTGCCGCCGCAGCTGCCGTCGACGCCGGCGACGTGGTAGTTGGGATCGGGCGTCAGGTCGAACCGGGTCGTGTCGCCGCCGGCGACGGTGAACGGCACCGATGGTTCGATCGCGCCGTGCTCGCCGTCGACGCTCGGCGAGACCGTGAACAGCATCGTCTCGAAGGTCGCCGTGCACGTCCGCGCCTGCGTCATCGCGACCGTGATCACCGCTTCGCTGCCGCTGCAATCGCCGCTCCAGCCGATGAAGTTCTGCAGCGCGTCCGGCATCGCGGTGAGCGTGACGGTCGGCGAGGTCTCGCCGTCGTAGATCGCGCTGCAGCTGTCCGCGCAGTCGACGATGTCGCCCTCCAGCGGCATCGGCGGCACGCCGGCCGTCACGCTGCCGCGGCCTTCGACGTGGACGTCCAGGCTCGACTGCCGGTACTCGGTCGCGCCCACGTCGCAGCCGGCCCCCTGCGGCCTGGCGACGCCGCGCAGGTCGTCGAGCAGCCGGCAGCTGCCGGCGTCGATCGCGGCGCCGCCGGCGCCGGGCAGCAGGGACGGAACGGCGCCGCCGTGGTCGCCGAGCGCACCCAGCTGCGGATCGCCGCCGATCAGGTCGGTGCAACTGCTCGCACCGGGACAGCCGCCCTGCACGAGGCTGCGCTCGAGTACGGCGGTGCCGCTGCCGTCGAGCGCGATCTCCGGATCGCCGGCGTCGCCGTCGCCCCACAGGATCGAGTTGCGCAGCGTCGGGCGGCTGGTGCCGCCGCCGAAGGCCTGGCTGGCGATCGCGCCGCCGCGGCGCGCACCGCTGACGTTGCCGCGGAAGGTGACGTTGTCGAAGGTCGGGGTGAGCGTGGCGACGTTGACGTTGAGGCTGACCGCGCCACCCCAGTTCGGCGCGTAGTTGCCGCTGAAGACGACGTTGTCGAAGCTCGGGCTCACGCTGGCGCCGGCGGCCGTCGCACCGAGCGAGACGGCGCCGCCGGTCTGCGTCGCGCGGTTGCCGCGGAACAGGATCTTCGACAGCACCGGATCGGCATTGCCGCTGCTGGCCGACAGGCTGATGCCGCCGCCGGTGAGCGCGCGGTTGCCGCTGAAGACGAGATTGCTCAAGGTGAAGCTGCATCGGGTCTGCCCCAGCGAAGCATCGCAGCGCAAGCCGCCGCCGGCGCTGCCGCTGGCGTCGCCCGCGGTGATGACAACGCCGTCGAGCACGGTGTCCTCGCCGTAGCCGGGCCCACCCGCCTTGTTCATCAGGATGACGTTGGTGCTGTTGCTGCCGGCGATCTGATTGGCGTCGAGTACGACGCCGTTCGCGTCGGCCGCGTCGTTGCCGTCGATGTCGCCGGAGAGCACGGTGGGATGGGCGGCGATCACTACCGCCGTGCGTTCCGCGAGGTCGGTTTCGACGCCGGCGAAGCCGCCGTAGAGCTTCGCGCCGGCGCGAAGCTGGAAACTGTCGGCCTTCGCGCTGCCGGGCTTGTAGACGCCTTTCGCCGCCCAGGTTTCCACGCAGCCCACATCGCGCACGGCCGATTGCAGGTCGACGTAGGCATCGGCCCAGGTGGTGCCGTCATTCGCGCCGACGGCCGCCTGGTCGACGTGGCAGCGGCGCTGCACATTGGCCAGGAACGAATCGCCGAGACGGAAGCCGCCCGCGATCGCGTTGCCGGCGGCGTCGACGATGCCGGTGCCGCCGTTGCGCAAGGTGAGGAACAGGTGGCCGACGCCGCCTATGCGATAGACGACGACCGTGTAGGTGCCGCCGCTGCCGCTGACCGTGGCGACCTGGCCGCTCGCATTGCCGTCGATCGTCTCGACGTTGAAATCGGGCGCGTCGACGCCCGTGACGCCTTCCGAGAACGTCACCGTGTAGGTGATGGTGACGCTGCTCGGCGGCGGCGAGCCGACGATGCGCATCGAGGTCGCCTGCGGCGCGGTGGTGTCGATGCGGATGCCTGCGGTCGACGGCAGGTTGTTCAAGGTCGGGTCGGCGTCGGTGCCGGCCGAATCGCGCAGCGTGCCGGCCGCGACGTTGATCGTCGGCACGAGCGTGATGCCGTCGGCGTCGTTGTGGCCGGCGGCCACGGTGTAGCGGAAAACGAGATCGCGCGTGCCGCTGCCGGAAAAGTAGTTCGCGTACGCCGTGCCGGAATCGAGCGCGATCGGCAGGCGCGGCGTACCCGTCGCCGTCACCGCCTTGTCGAAGTGCACGGTGAAGTCGAGCGTCTTGCCGGCGTTGTAGAGACCGTCGGTGGGCACGTTCACGCTGGTCACCACCGGCGGCGGCAGCGCCGCGGTCAGCACCAGCTTCGTACCCTGCACGCTGAGCGTGTAGAGGTACGTTCCGGCTGGCTTGGCGCCGAGCGCGAAATTCGCAGCTCCTACGGCGTTCGCGGTCGCGCCGGTGAAGTCGATCAGGGTGTAGCTGCCCGCGCCGAAGCCGCCGCTGTCGGCGACATTGATCGTGACGCCGTTCGCTGCGCTGAAGGTGCCGCCGCTGACCTTGATCAGGTCGCTCGCCGTGCCGAGCTCCAGATCGAGCACGGCGCCGGCGTTCAAGGCGAGTCCGCCGGAGAACGTCAGCGTGCCCGGCGAATTGCCGGGCGCGAGATGGCTGCCGTTCTGTGCGGTCGCAATGCCCGCGACGCGACCGCTGCCGCCGAGCGTGGCGCCGCCGGCGACGGTCAAGGCGCCGCTGCCGCTCGTGCCGTTGACGCGCAGCGTGCCCGCGCTGACCGACGTCGCGCCGGCGTAGCTGCTGGTGCCGGCCAAGGTCAATGTGCCGCCGCCGATCTTGGTCAGCGAGCCCGGGCCGCTCATCGCTCCGGAATAGGTCGTGCTCGAGCCGTTGTTGCCCACGACGAGCGCGACGGCCGCGCCGCCGGCGTTCTGCAGCGCGAAGTTCTGCGAGCCGCCGAGGCCGCCGAACGTCGCATTGGCGATCGCGCCGAACCCGAGCGTGCCGCCGTTCAACACGACCGTGCTGTTCACCGCGGCGTTCACGTTGGCCAGCGCCAGCGTGCCGGCTTCGACGACGGTGTTGCCGGTGTAGGCATTGCCGGCGCTCAAGGTCAGCGTGCCGGCGCCGCGCTTGGTCACGCCGCCGCCGCTGATGCCCGGCGACACCGGGCTGCCGAGCGAGAACGCGACGGGCAGCGGCTGCTGGATGCCCATGCTGCGCCCGTTCGTGTCGAAGATCGCACCGCCGGCGTCGATCGCGAGCACGGTGGTGCTGTAGCGGCGGTCCCAGCCGTTGTTGAAATTGATCCAGTTGGGATTGTCGGTGCTGCCGGCGCGCAGCGTGCCGCCGTTGAAGCGGAGTTCGGCCGTGGTCTGCTGGCCCGTACTGTCGCCGTCGCGCTTGATTTCGTTGGCGGTCAGCGTGCCGCCGTTGAGATAGAGGTAGGCCGCGGCGGAGTTCCCCGAACCGGCCACCAGGTTGACCGAGCGGGCGTTGAGTTGCCCGCCGTTCAAGGTGTAGATGCCGGTGTTGCCGTTGTAGATCGAGAACCTGACGTCGGTTCCGACGTTCACCGTGCCGCCGGTCTGGGTCATGCGTGAGGTGATCGCGCCGCTGCTGTAGATGGCCACAATCAGGTCGCCGGCGTCGTTGATCGTGCCGCCGCTGATGTTCCAGGTGACGCCATTCCACAGCCCGAGGCCCTTGGTGACGACGGTGCCGCCAATCTGCGTGATGGTGGGGTACACCCCTCCCGCGGACATGATGTCGAGCGTGTTCTTGTTGGTGTAGTCGTAGACGTTGGGGTCCGTGTACGTGCGATCGGTCAGGATCTCGCAGTCGGAAGCGGGCGTGTCGCAGGGCGCGAACGCCGCGAGGGCGCGCTCCATCGGCACGAGCGCGAGCGTCGCCGACAGGCCGAGGCGGATCGCGCGGCGGCAATGGACGAGACGAAACGGTGCGGCGACGACGCGATCGAGCACGATCTTTTCCCCTGGATGTCGAGCAATGGCAACGCTGTCCCGATATTCGTATTTCGGGGTCGCCAGGGATCATCGGAGTCGCCGCATCGGCGCCGGTCGGGACCGATGGCATGGTCGAGGCCTCGTTCGCGGCCCGGACCGCCGCATCTTGACCACACCGTCACGCGCGCACGCCGCGCGCGCGATGGTGTCAGCGCGGCCGAAGCAGGGCGCGGACGCGCGCGCGAACGGGCGAGCCCGGCACCAGCTTGCCGTCGAGGCCGGCGAGGATGTCGGCGGCGAGCGTCGCCGCTTCGTCGTGGCGGCGGTGATCGTGCAGCCACTCCGCGCGTGCCAGCTTGGCCAGCGCGATGCGCGGATCGCCCGTTGCGAAGGTCGTCGCGGCGAGGGCCTCGTTCTTTTGCACCTCGGCCAGCGCCGCCGCGTCGCCGTCCTGGCGCAGGCGCGCCAGCGCCGTCGCCTGCGCCAGCTGCCACGCCGGCACCGGCTTGAGCGCGCCGCGATACGGCGCCAGTTCCGCCAGCGCGGCCCGCGTCGCTTCGGGGCGCCCGCAGGAGGCCGACCACAGCGCGCGTTCGACCCTGGTCGCGTTCAGGTCGGCGTCGCCGGGCTGGTGCCGCGCGGCATAGATCGCCTCGGCGGCGCTCAGTGCCTGGTCGCTTTCCTCGGCGCAGGCTTCCATGCCGAGGATGTAGGCCTGCGTGCGCAGGTAGCGTGCCAGCAGGTAGTCCGCCGCGCCGCTCCGTCGCGCGCCGGCGATCGCTTCGGCGATCGCGCGCCGGGCGCGCTCGCCGTCGCCCGCCATGGCGGCGTTCTTGGCGAAGTTGTGGCGCCAGACCAGCTGCGAGTCGTCGTCCTTGGACACCTTGCGCGCGGCGATCGCGAAGATCTCGTCGTACAGCGGCAGCGCCTGCAGCGAGCGCCCGGCTTCGTAGAGCATGGTCGCGTATTGGTCGAGCGACCAGGCGCCGGCGCGGCTGTCCATGTCGCCGATGCGCCGATGCAGCGCCTGTGCGCGCAGGAACAGCGGTTCGGCCTCGTCGAAACGGCGCGCCTGGGTGAGCGTGTTGGCGAGCACTTCGAGGCTGCTGGCGTATTCCTCGCGGCCGTCGCCTTCCACGCGTTCGCGCAGCTCGATCGATTCCTTCAGCAGCGCGACGGCGTGATCGTAGTTGCCGCGCACCCGTTCGAGCCAGCCGTAGTTGCTGAGATTCTCGGACAGGTCGAGGCCGTCGGGCTCGATCTTCCGCAGCAGCGGCAGGGTTCGCTCGAACAACGCCGCTGCCTCGTCCGGCTGATCCACCCCGATTACCCTGGCGGCGGTCAAGGTCAGTTTCACCCGCGCCGGTGAATCGGCTGCGATGTGCTGTTCGAGCAGGCTCAGCGCCTCGCGCGCATAGTCGAACAGCCGCACCCGGTCGGTGTAGCGCATGGACGTGTCGGCGTCGTCGATCAGCATCTGCGCCAGCACCAGCGGCCGATTCTGCGTCCGCTCCAGCGCGATGGCTTTTTCGTACAGCGCACGCGCGCGCTCGTGCTGGCCGATCACGAACAGCACCTTGGCCAGCGCCGCCGACATCTGCGCGCGCGTCGCCGGGTCGTCGGTCAGGTCGCGCTCGACGCGCTGCAGCGCCTGGTCGAGCAGCGCCGCGATGGAGACGTTGCCGCTGCCGGCATCGGGGTTGGCGCCTTCGAACACCGAGGTCAGGAACAGGCTGGTTTCGCGCGCCGCGGCTTCGGAGGCGCGCGCTTCGCTCTCGGCCTGGCGCGCGCGGTCGCGCTCGGTCAATGCGGTCTGTTCGGCGGCCCGCGCGCGACGGCTTTCGCTGGCGACCTTCCAGGTGAACGACGCCGTCAGCAGCACCACGGCGGCCGCCACCGACAGCGCCAGCCAATGGCGCCGCGCGAAGCGCGCGAGGCGGTAGCCGGCCGCCGCCGGCAGCGCGCGGACCGGGCGATGCGCGCGCAGTCGCGCCAGGTCCTCGCGCAACGCGTCGACCGAGGCGTAGCGCGCGGCGGGATCCTCGCGCGTGGCCATCGCGGCGACGGCGGCGAGTTCCGGCCCGGCGCGCAGGTTCGCCGCCTCGAGCATCTCGCGCAGCACCACGCCGAGGCTGTAGACGTCGCTGGCGACGCCGACGCGCTCGCCGCGACGCTGCTCGGGGCTGGCGTAGCCCGGCGTGTAGCCGGGCGAGGCGTGGCCGGGATTCTGCGCGGCGTCGTCGGCGAGGCGCTCGGCCAGCTGCGCGATGCCGAAGTCGAGCAGCGTCGGCCGGCCCTGCGCGTCGACCAGGATGTTCGACGGCTTCAGGTCGCAGTGCACGATCAGTTGCCGGTGCGCGTGGCTCACCGCCGCGCAGGCGGCGACGAACAGGTCGAGGGTCGCGTTCAGGCCGGGACGGTTGCGCCGGCAGTGCTCGTCGATCGGAAGGCCGGCGACGTATTCCATCACCAGGTACGGCTGTCCGTGCACGCTGGTGCCGCCGTCGAGCAGGCGCGCGATGTTGGGATGGGCGAGATCGGCCAGCAGCTGGCGCTCGCGCATGAAGTTCGCGATCGCCGCCTTGCCGGCCAGGCCCTTGATGAACTTCAGCGCAGCGGTCTGCCGATAGCTGCCGTCGCCGCGCTCGACGCGATAGACGCGCCCCATGCCGCCGTGGCCTATTTCCTCGGCGATGCGCCAGGCGCCGAAGACTTCGCCGATATCCGGTCGTATCGCGGACGCGCCGTCGAGCAGGCCGTCGCGCGCGGCGGTCAGGGCGCCGCGGCGGTCGCCGTCGCCGGCCGCGCACAGGACCAGCACCTGCGCGGCGAGTTCGGCGTCGGCGCCCAGGCGTGCCAGCGCGTCGGCACGCGCGGCGGGATCGAGATCGACGACGGCGTCGTGGAGATCGCGCAGCCGGAGGTAGCGCTCAGCGTCGATCGCCATCGGATCCGTCGCCGATCGCTTGCAGCAGCCACGAACGCGCGAAGCGCAGGTCGCGCTTCACGGTCGGCACGGACACCCCGAGCACGACTGCGATCTCCTCCTGCTGCAATCCGCCGAAATAGGTCAGATGCATGACCTGGCCGCACCGCGGATCGAGCGCTTCCAGTTCGGTCAGCGCCTGTTCCAGCGCCAGCAGATCGACCGCCATCGATGCGTCGTCGCCGGCCTCGACGCCGGACAGGCTGATCTGCACGCAGTCGCCGCCGCGCTTGTCGGCGGCGCGTGCACGCGCGCGATCGACCAGGATCGAGCGCATCGCCAGCGACATGGTGGCGAAGAAATGCGCGCGATTGGCGAAGTCCGCCGGCGACTGCATCATGCCCAGCGCGGTCTCGTGCACCAGCTCGGTCGGCGACAGGGTGGCCGCGCCGTTCTGCTGGTCGACGCGTTGCAGCGCGATGCGCTTGAGCGCCGGATAGGCCTGCTCGATCAGCACCGAGAAGACGCGGCCGTCGCCGTTGCGCCATTCGTGCAGCAGGCGCGTCAGCTCGGCGCTGGCTGCGACTTGGCCGGGTTTTGCTGCGCTCATCGAATCCCCCTGGCGAAGTCTAGCAACCGGCCTCGTGACCCGCGAACGGTTCGTCGAGTCGCCGCGGCTCGTCGCGACCGGGCCCGCGCGCAGCGGCGAGGAAGCAGGCGAGGGTGTCGCGCGAGGCACCCCGGCCGCGTGCCGCAGAAGCTATTTTTGCACTTTGCGCGGCCGCTGAAGAGCGCGTCGCGAGCCTCGCCGCCGATGCGGCGAAGCGGCGGAAACCCTCAGCGCACGGCGTCCTTGTCGCCGTCGTCCGCGCCGGGATCGTGCAGACCGCCCGAACCGATCCCCAGGCCGGCGCCCAGGCCCATGCCCGCGCCCATGCCGCCGCCGGCGCCGCCGCCACGTCCGCCGCCCTTGGCCTCGTCCCGGCCACCGCCGTCGCCCTTGCCGCGTCCGCCGCCGCCCGCGCCGCTGCCGGGGCGGGTAGGGCCTTGTTTCGGCAGCGCCAGGCCGGCGGGAACCGGATCGAGATCGAGCGCCGCGCGGACGAAGTCGCGCAGCGAGACGACCAGCTCGTGCGTGTGGATCGGACGGCCTTCGGCGAGTTCCGTCGCCGCCCGCGCGGCGAGCCGCACCTGCTCCTCGGTGCCGAGCAGGATGATGTCCGACAGTGCCGCTTCGACCGCATCGCGCATGCGGCGCGCACGGTCGCTGCCGGACGAGGCGTCGCCGGCGGCCTCGGTGGCACGTTGGCGCAGATCGCGCAGGTGCGTCGGATCGACGGCGAGGTTGCCGGTGAACGAGCCGCCGAGCGTCTTGTAGGCGGCGATCAGCGTGCGCAGGCGTTCGTTGATCTGCCGGTTCTCGCGCTCGCGCCGCTGCTGGATCGTCTGCATCGCGAGCAGACGGATGCCGACGCCGATCAGGGTGATGATCGCCAGGCCGAGCAGCGTCGACAGCAGCCCTTGCCAGGAACTGAAATCCAGATTGCGCATCGCGGCGTCCCGATCGAAGTCCCGGCAGTGTAGTGCGCCCCGATGCGCCTGACGACGCCGCTGCCAATCGACGAAACCCCGTACACTTCGCCGCCCGCATTGCCACGCAATCCCGTTGACGCCGCCGCCCGCCACGCACGAATCGACTTTCGCCGCGCTGCACCTGCGCGCGCGGCTGTATGCGCGCATCCGCGCCTTCTTCGCCGAACGCGCCGTGCTGGAAGTCGAGACGCCGATCCTCAGCGTCGCCGGCAACACCGAGCCGAACATCGAGAGTTTCGCCACGCAGTTCAGCGGCCACGTCGACGCGGGTTCGCGCGAGCGCTGGCTGCGCACCTCGCCGGAATATCCGTTGAAGCGCCTGCTCGCCGCGGGCGTCGGCGACTGCTACGAACTCGGCCGCGTGTTCCGCAACGGCGAAGCGGGGCGCCGCCACAATCCCGAATTCACCATGCTCGAGTGGTACCGCGTCGGCTGGGACCACCGGCGCCTGATCGACGAGACGATCGACCTGGTGCAGGACGCGCTCGCGCTGCAAGAGCGCCGCGCCGACGTCGTGACGCGCAGCTATCGCGACTGGTTCCTCGCCGAACTCGGCCTCGACCCGGTCACGGCTTCGATCGAACAGCTGCGCGCGCCGCTGGCGGACGTGCGCATCGACGGCGACGGCCTCGGCCGCGACGACTGGCTCGACCTGCTGATCACTCATCGCCTGCAGCCCGCATTCCCGCGCGATCGCATCAGCGTGATCCACGACTTCCCGGCGACGCAATGCGCGCTGGCGAAGATCCGCGCCGGCGAGCCGCCGCTGGCCGAGCGCTTCGAGCTGTACCTGGGATCCTACGAACTCGCCAACGGCTATCACGAACTGAACGACGCGGCCGAGCAGCGCGCGCGCTTCGAGCGCGACAACGCGCGCCGCCGCGAACGCGGCCAGCGCGAACTGCCGCTCGACGAGCGTCTGCTCGCGGTGCTCGACGCGATGCCGGCCTGCGCCGGCGTCGCGCTCGGCATCGAACGCCTGCTGATGTGCCTGGCGGATACCGACGACATCCGCGACGTGCTCGCGTTCGCCTTCGCCGACGCCTGACGCCCGCGCCTGTCAGCTCAGGCGCTCGCGTTCGCCTTCGTCGGTGTACGGAAAGCGCACGTGGCCGTAGCGCACCACCAGCACGGCGATGCCGAGCAGCAGGATCGCGACCGCCTGCGCGAGGATCGTCGCCGGCGAGAAGTCCTGCGTCTCCAGCGTCATGTGCCGCGCCATCGCGACCATCGCGATGTACAGCGGCATGCGTACCGGCAGCCGGCCGACGCGCCAGTACACCGCGCTCATGGTGACGATCTCCAGGTAGATGAAGAGCAGCAGCAGGTCGGTCACGCCGACCTGGCGGTGACTCCACATCGCGAAGATCTCCTGCGCCGCCGCGACCACGGTGGCGATCAGCACGACGATCAGGCCGGCGTGCTCGATGAGGCCGATCAGGCGCAGGCCGCCGCGCTTCAGTCCGGGTCCGGGAAGTTCGCTCATGACGCCACCCTCTGCGGAAGGTGGCGCCCATACTCCGCACGCGCGCGCCGTCAGGCAAGCGCCGCGGCGGCGGCCGGCAGCGGCAGACGCAGCCGCGCCACGCAGCCACGCGCGTCGGCGCGGTTCTCCAGCGACAAAATGCCGCCGTGCTGCTCGACGATCTGGCGCGCCAGCACCAGGCCGATGCCGGAGCCGCCCGGCTTGGTGGTGAAGAACGGCACGAACAGGTTCTCGCTCGGCGGCAGGCCGGGGCCGCCGTCGACGATGTCGACGATCAGGCTGCCGTTCTCCTCGCGCCAGTCGAGGGCGACCTCGCCGCCGGTGGTCGACGCGGCGTCGGTGGCATTGCGGATCAGGTTGATCAGCGCCTGCTCGATCTGGTCCGGATCGAGGTTCGCGCGCAGCGGCGGACCCGCTCCGATCTTCACCTCGAGGCGCTGTTCCAGACGCGCCGCGCGCCGCGCCAGCTCGTCGAACGCGACCTCGCGCAGATTCGGCGGCGGCAGCCGCGCCAGCGCGGTGTAGCGCGCCATGAAGCGCGCCAGCGCTTCCGCCCGCGCGCCGATCACCTCCAGGCCGCTGCGCGCGTCGCCGCGCCAGTCGTCCGGCGGCGGTTCGAGATCGATCAGCTTGGACACCGTCGCCGCCATCGAGCGGATCGGCGCGAGCGAGTTGTTGAGCTCGTGGCCGAGCACGCGCAGCAGGCGCTGCCAGGCGAGGCGTTCTTCCTCGCGCAGGGCGCGGCTGAGATCAGTGATGACGAGCAGGTCGTGCGGACGGCCGTCGGCGCGGAAGCGCGCATGGCGGATCTCCCAGCGACCGCTGCCGCTGGGAAACGCGTGTTCGACCACGCGCTTGGCGCCGCCGGCGAGGAAGCCGGCCACGCCGAGGGCCTGCGCCGAGCGCCCGTCCAGCGCCATGAACGGCCGGTCGAGCAGGCGCTCGGCGGCCGGATTGGCGAGCGTGAGAAACCCTTCCGCGTCGAAGCTGAGCACGGCGATGTCGAGCGCGGCGATCACCTTGGTCAGCAGCGCGGTCTTCTCCTCGACCGCCAGGCGCTGTTCGCGCAAGGTCTGCGCCAGCAGGTTGATCTCCCACACCACCTCGCCGACCGCGTCGCCGCGCCGCGCGCGCGAGCCGCGCAGGCTGTAATCGCCTTCGCGCAGCGCCTCGAGCAGGTTCGACAAGGTGTACAGCGGGAACACGGCGCGCCGCTGCAGCGCGACGGCGACCGCCAGCGTGACCGCGACGACGACGACGAGCGCGGTGACGGTCTTCCAGCCGGCGCCGTAGACGAACAGCACGACGCCGGCGAGGGCGAGCAGGCCGGGCAGCGCCACCAGCAGCAGGGCGGCCAGCAGGCGGTGCTCGTAGCTCCAGCGCGGCGCGCCAGGCATCAGGCGGACTCGATGCCGTACTTCTGCAATCGGCGGTACAGCGAGGGGCGGCTCAGGCCGAGCAGGGCGGCCGCGCGCTGGATGTTGCCGCTGGTGCGTTCGAGCGCCTGCCGCACCATGCGCTCCTCGGCCTGCTCGACGGTCAGCGACTCGCTCGCCGCCAGCGCGGCGGCGCCGTTGATGTCGTGCGGCGCCGGCGGCTTCAGGCTCAGCATGTCCTCGTCGAGCTGCGTCGCGTCGGCCATCAGCGCGGCGCGCTCGACCACGTGCGACAGCTCGCGCACGTTGCCCGGCCAGGCGTAGTTCTGCAGCGCGCGCAGCGCCGACGGCGCGAAGTGCAGGCCGTCGCGCTGGTAGCGTGCGGCGTAGCGCGCGAGGAACGACTGCGCCAGCTGCGCGATGTCCTCGCCGCGTTCGCGCAGCGGCGGCAGGCGCAGCTCGACGGTGTTGAGTCGGAACATCAGGTCCTTGCGGAACGCGCCGCGGGCGACGTCGGCGGCGAGGTCGGCATTGGTCGCCGAGACCAGGCGCACGTCGACCTTCAGCGTGCGCGAGGAGCCGACGCGTTCGAGTTCGCCGTCCTCCAGCACGCGCAGCAGCTTGGGCTGCTGCGCCGGCGGGATGTTGGCGATCTCGTCGAGGAACAGGGTGCCGCCGTCGGCGAGTTCGAAGCGGCCGATGCGGTCGCTCTTGGCGTCGGTGAAGGCGCCGCGCACGTGGCCGAACATCTCCGCCTCGAACACGCTTTCCGGGATGCCGCCCATGTTGACCTTGACGAACGAGGCGGCGGAGCGCCGCGAGGCCTCGTGCAGCTTGCGCGCGATGACGCCCTTGCCGGTGCCGTTCTCGCCGAGCACGAGCACGTTGGCGTCGGACGGCGCGACGCGCTGCAAGGTCGCCAGCAGCGCGCGCATCGAGGCCGAGGCGGCGATGAATTCCTCGTCGTCGCCGGCGCGCAGCAGCGCGTTCTCGGCGGCAAGGCGGCGTTCGTTGCGCCGCGCCTTGCCGAGCGCGAGCTGGTTGCCCACGACGTTGACCAGGCGCTGGTTGTCCCACGGCTTCTCGATGAAGTCGCCGGCGCCGAGCCGCATCGCCTCGACTGCGACGTCGATCGTGCCCCAGGCGGTCATCGCCACCACCGGCAGTTCGCCGTCGAGCTTCTTCAGCTCGCGCAGCAGGTCCAGCCCCTCGGCGCCGGAGGTCGTGTCGCGCGTGTAGTTGAGGTCGATCAGCGCGGCGTCGAAGCGCTGCTTGCGCGCCGCTTCGATCGCCGCGGCCGGGCCGTCGACGGCGACGCAGCCGATGCCCTCGGCCTTCAGCAGCAGGCGCAGCGCCTCGCGGATGTCGCGCTGGTCGTCGGCGATGAGGATCGTGGTGCTCATGGAATCTCGGCAGTCGGAAAGGGCGTCGGAGCGTGCGCGCAATGCGCATGCGGTGATCGTATCGCGCGCCCGCGTCGCGGGTCATGCGCACGGCGCGCGGTTCAGTCCGCGCGCAGTGCCAGCATCGGATCGGAGGCCGCGGCACGCCGCGCCGGCGTCAGCGTCGCCAACGCGGTGGCCAGCAGCAGGCCGGCGCCGACACCGCCGGTCGCCAGCCAGCGCCACGGCGTCGCGCCGTAGAGGTTGGCGTCGACCAGGCCGGCGACGCCCCAGGCCACGGCCAGGCCGGCGAGGGTGCCGACGGCGCCGATCGCCAGGCCTTCGCCGACGACGCGCCGCGCCAGGCGCGAAGGCGCCGCGCCGACGGCGCTGCGCAGCGCGTATTCGCGCCGGCGCACCGCCAGCAGGAACGACAGCACCACCGCCGTGCCCATCAATGCCAGCGCGATCGCCAGCGTCGCGAAGACGCGGAACGAGGCTTCGGCCAGGTTGAGGCCGGCGAGCGATTCCTGCGCGCGATCGGCCAGGCGCACGGTGTCGAACAGCGGCACGCGCGGATCGACGCCGGCCGCGGCGCGCGCGAGCACGTCCGCCGTCGGCACCCGGCCGTCGCGCCCTCGCACGAGGACCACCAGGGTCGCCGAAAGTCCAGGGTCCTGCGCCTGCGGGACGAACACGAGCCGTTCCGGTTCGGCCAGCGCGCCGCCGTAGCGCACGTCGTCGAGCACGCCGACGATGCGCCGCGGCGGCGCGTCGTTTTCGCTGGCGAGGCTGAGCATGCGGTCGAGCACCTCGTCGGTGCCCCAGATCTGCAGCGCCAGCGCGCGGCTGACCACGGCGACCGGCTGCGCGTCGGCGCCGTCGCGGGCATCGTCGAGGTAGCGACCGCTCAGCAGACTCAAGCCGAGCACCTCGGGCACCGGGCCCAGGCTGCTGTTGAGGCCGACGCTGATCTCGCGCGGCCCGCCGGCGAGGTCGGCGCGCAAGGCGGTCTGGCGGCGATAGCGCTGGAACGGCGCGGCGTCGACGAAGGCGGCATCGGCGACACCTGGTTCGGCGCGCAACGCCTCGCCGAGCCGCTCGGCGAAGCGGCGCCGGGCGGCGGCATCGGGATAGGTCGTCTGCGGCAGCGTCAGCCGCGTGGAGGCGACGCCGTCCACGCGCAGGCCGAGCGCGCGGGCGCGGATGTCGTCGGTGCCGGCGGCCACGCACACCGCGAGCGCGCCGACCACCGCGGCCGCCGTGACCTGCAGCGCGGCCAGGCCGCGAATCGCGCGCAGCACGCCGCCGCCGGCGCCGGTGCGCACGCTGCCGCGCAGCGCGAGCTGCGCGTCGAGGCGACGCAGGCGCGGCCATTGCGACAAGGTCATCAGCGTCGCGCAGCCGAGCGCGATCAGCGGCATCCAGCGCAGCGAGGCGCCGGCGTAGACGAATCGTCCTTCCAGTTCGCGCGGGATCCAGTCGGCCGAGATCATGCCGACGACGCGATCGAACACGCTGCCGCCGAGCGCCCAGCCGAGGCCCACGCCGACGGCGGCGAGCAGCAGGTTGGTCGCGAACGTCTCCAGGTAGAGCCGGCGCGAGGTCGCGCCGAGCGCCAGGCGCACCGCCAGCTGCGGCTCGGCCGCGACCTGGCGGATGTTGATCAGCGTGGCCACGTTGGCGAGCGCCACCAGCAGCATCAGCAGCGAGGCGACGAACAGCAGCGCGACTGCCGGACGCATCGGCCCCATCACCGCGTCGATGACGCGCTCGCCGCTGATCGACCAGCCCGGCAGGTAGCGCGAAGCCGGTGCCGCGGCGACCAGGCGCTGGCTCAGCGTCGCCAGCGCGCCGCGCAGTTGCGGCAGGTCCGTGCCGGGCTTGAAGCGCACGTTGAGCACGTAGGGCCGCGCCGCGTCCTGATCGGTGTCGAGCTCGCGCGCGTGGGCGGTCCAGAAGTCGCCGCCCATGAAATGGAAGCGGTCGGGCATCACGCCGACCACGCTGTAGACGGCGTCCTCCACGCGCAGCGCGCGCCCGAGCACGGCGGGATCGCCGCCGAAGTGCGACTGCCACACGGCGTGGGAGATCACCGCGGACGTCGAACCGGGGCGATCCTCCTCGCCGAGGAAACGGCCGAGCGCCGGCGCGACGCCGGTCACCGCATGCGCGGACGGCAGCGTCTGCACCATCAGCATGCGCGTCGGGTAGCCGTCGGCGCCGTCGAACGCGACCGGCCGGCCGCGGCTGGCGACCACCTGCTCGAACAGGCCGCTGTCGCGCAGCGTGCGGAATTCCTCGGCGCTGAAACCGTACAGGCTGCGCGTGTCGGCGGCGGCGCGATGCGTCAGCACGCCGAGCCGCGCCGTGTCGTAGGTCCAGGGCGAGACGAAGAAGTTGTGCGCCACCGCGATCGCCGCCAGCAGCACGGCCACGGTCGCGGCGAGCGTCGCCACGGTGACCGCGTTCGCCGCGCGGTGCTTCCACGCCGCGCGCAGCAGAGGCATCGCGTTCATCCGGCGCTCCCGCTGCCGCCGTCGATCCAGCCGTCCGCCAGGCGCACGACGCGCTGCGCTTCGCGCGCGAACGGCTCGTTGTGGGTGACCTGCACGATCGTCATGCCGTCGCGATTGAGCTCGTGCAGCAGGTCCATGATCGTGCGCGCCTGGGTGGAGTGCAGCGCGCCGGTCGGTTCGTCGGCGAGCAGCAGGCGCGGACGCGTGATGACCGCGCGCGCCACCGCGACCAGCTGCTGCTGGCCGCCGGACAGCTGGCTCGGGAACAGGTCCTTCTTGCCGACGATCTGGAAGCGATCGAGCAGGTCGGCGACGCGCGCGGAGCGCTCCTTCGCCGGCACGTCGCGATACTGCAACGGCAGGTCGAGGTTCTCCCACACCTTCAGATCGTCGATCAGGTGGTAGTGCTGGAAGATGAAGCCGATCTTCTCGCGCTGCAGCGCCTGGCGCTGCTTGGCGTTGAGCGTCTCGACCTTCACGTCGTCGAACGCGTAGCTGCCTTGCCAGTCGTGGTCCATCATGCCGAGCACGTTCAAGAGCGAACTCTTGCCGGCGCCGGACGGGCCCATCACGCTGACGAATTCGCCCTCGGCGATGTCCAGGCCGATGTTGCGCAGCACCCAGGTGCGGCCGCCGGCGAGCGGGAAGGATTTTTCGACGTTTTCGAGACGGATCATGGAAGGTTCCGGAGGAGTGGTCAGGTTCATTCGTCGCGCAGGGCGACCAGAGGATCGACGCGCGCCGCACGCCGCGCGGGCCACCAGCAGGCGAGCAGGCCGACCGCGACCAGCGCCGCGGCGACCGCCGCGAGCGTGGAGAGGTCGAACGCGCCGACGCGATACAGGCGGCTGGACAGCATCCGCGCGAACGCCCAGGCGAGCGGAAGGCCGAGCGCGATTCCGGCGCCGACCAGCACGAGGCCCTGGCCGAGCACCAGGCCGCGCACGTTCGACGCGCGCGCGCCGAGCGCCATGCGCACGCCGAACTCGGCGGTGCGCTGGCGCACCGCGTAGGCGAGCACGGCGTACAGCCCGACCGCGGCGAGCAGCAGCGCGACCGAGCCGAGCAGGCCGAGCAGGTCGTTCAGGCGCGTGCGGTCCTTCAGCGTGCCGGCGATGCGCTCGCCGAGCGTGACGATCGGGCCGATCGATTCCTGCGGCGCGATGTCCGCGCCGAGCGTCTTCAACGGCGCGACCAGCGCGGACGGATCGACCGTCGTGCGCACGGCCAGCGCGGCATAGGGCGGCGCCGGATCGGGCTGGTAGACGGCAGGCCGGTCGGCGACTTCGTCGAGCGAGCGCTGCTTCAGCGTCGGCACCACGCCGACGATGGTGACTTCGCGGTCCGGCAGGTCGGCGCCGGCGCCGACCTTGAAGTGCTTGCCGAGCGGATCGGCCTCGCCGAAGTGCCGCTTGACGAACGTCTCGTCGACGACGGCGACCGGCGCCTTCGTGCGCACCTCGTCGGCGTCGAAACCGCGGCCGCGCAGCAGCGGGATGCCGAGCGCGGCGAAGTAGCCGGCGTCGACCTTCTGGTCGTAGCCGATCGGCTTGTCCTTGATGTCGTCCTGGCCGGGCGGCGTGTAGTTCGTCGTCGCGATGCTGGAGCCGAACGGAATCATGCTGCCGAGGCCGGCGGCGGCCACGCCGGGCAGCGCGCGCGTGCGCTCGGCCAGTTCGGTCAGGCGCGTGGTGCGCAGCTCCGGCGTCGCGCCGGACGGGACCAGGTCGTAGAGGCTGACGTAGAGCAGGTGGTCGCGGCGGAAGCCGACATCCTCGGCGAGCAGGTTCTGCGAGCTGCGCAGCAGCACGCCGATGCCGAACAGTAGCGCGACCGTCAGCGCCACCTGCGCGACGACCAGTGACTTGCGCGCGGTGCGCGCGGCGCCGCTCGCGGTCTGGCGCGAGCCGCCGCGGCGGATCATGTCGTTGAGGTTGCCGCGCTGCACCGACAGCCCGGCGAAGGCGAGCGCGGCACACAGCAAGGCGGCGAGCGCGATCAGTAGCAGCACGGTCGGCGGGTCGATGCCGATCGCCTGCGGCGTGCCGGTCGGCAGCAGATCGAAATGCCGCAGCAGGGCGAGCCCGGCCGGCAGCAGCGCGCAGCCGAGCGCGGCGCCGGCCAGGCACAGCATGGCCGCCTCGGTCACCGCCGTGCGCGCCCGGCGCCACGGCGTCGCGCCGAGCGCCGCGGTCAGCGCGCTCTCGTGGCGGCGCTCCAGCGCGCGCGCGAGGAACAGGTTGGTGACGTTGGCCGCGGTGACCAGCCACACCATCGCCACCGCCAGCAGCATCAGCAGCAGCGCGTCGCGGCGCTCGCCGGTCCACAGCGAGCGCAGCGGCTCCACGCGCAGCGTGAAGCTGCCGCCGAAGGCGCCGTCGAGTTCCGGTATCGCCCGGGCGAGGTTGTTGAGCTCGTCGGCGGTCGCCGTGCGTTCGCTGCCGTCGCGCAGCCGCGCGATCGCCAGCGTGCCGTCGAAGTTGCCGGCGCGCGTGCGCGCGCGTTCTTCGGCGCTGAAGGCGAGCGGCAACCACAGCCGCGTGTCGCCGGCCGGGAAGACGAAACCCTTCGGCAGCACGCCGACCACGCGGTAGTCGCGGTCTTCCAGCCGCAGCGTGCGGCCGACCGCGTCCGCGGCGCCGCCGTAGCGCTGCTGCCATTCGTCCCAGGACAGCACCACGCTGCCGGCCGCGCCCGCGGCGGCGTCCTCGGCGACGAACAGGCGCCCCAGCGCCGGCTGCGCGCCGAGCAGGCCGAACAGGCCCGGCTCGACCAGCGCGGTGTCCAGCGAGCCGATGCGGCGGCCGCCGTCGTCGCGCTGCACCACGCTGCTCGTGCGGTACGCCGCGATGCCGTCGATGCCGCGTGCGTGGGCGGCGATCTCCTCGCGCAGCGGCGTCGACAGCCCGACGTCGAACGGAATGCCGAGCACGCGCGATTCCACCGTCACCAGACGATCCGCCTGCGGAAACGGCAGCGGCTTCAGCAGCAGGCCGTGAACCACGCTGGCGACACAGGCGAACGCCGCGAAGGCGAGCCCGAGCAGCAGCACGGAAACCGCGCTGAAGCCGGGCGCGTGCAGCAGGCGGCGCAGGACGTGGCGGAGGTCGAATGAAGTCATGGCAGGTCCGGAAGGAAACGGAAGTCGAAAGGTGCCGGTTCGGTCGAGGGCTCACTCATGCCGCAGCGCCTCGATCGGATCGGTCGCGGCGGCGCGGCGCGCCGGCAGCCAGCAGGTGCCCAGCGCGACCGCCGCGACGAGCGCCAGCGCGATGCTCCAGCTGGCCGCGTCGGCATAGCCGATGCCGAACAACCGGTCGGCGAGCAGGCGCGCCAGAGCGAGGCCGAGGCTGGTGCCGAGCAGCAGGCCGCAGACGATCAATGCGCCGCCCTGGCGCAGCACCAGAGCGCGCACGCGCGCCGGCGTCGCGCCGAGCGCCATGCGTACGCCGAGTTCGGCGGTGCGGCGCCGCACGGCGAAGGCGAGCACGGCGGCCAGTCCGACCGCCGCGAGCGCCAGCGCGGCGAGCGCGAAGCCGCCGATCGCCGCCAGCAGGTGACGGCGGTCGGCGAGGCTGTCGCTGACCAGGTCGTCCAGCGCCGCGTTCACGCCGATGCGCGCGTGCGGGAAGTGCGTCAGCACGCGCTCGCGCACGGCGGTCGCCAGCGTCGCGGGATCAGCGCCGCCGCCGCGCGTGACCAGCCAGAAGTTCGACCACTGCGGCGACATCGAGCGATAGATCATCGGCAACGCCTCGCTCTCCTCGAGGCTGCCGTTCTTGACCGCGCGCACCACGCCGACGATGCGTGCGGGATGCAGCTCGCCTTGCTCGTCGGTCAGGTCGATGCGCGCGCCGAGCGGGTTCTCCGCGCCGAGATAGCGCGCGACGAAGCGCTCGTCGACGACGGCGGTGGCCGGCTCGCCGTCGACGCGGAAATCCTCGCCGGCGAGGAAATCGATACCCATTGCCGAGAAGAAGCCGCGGCCGACTTCGCGCTCGCGTGCGTGCTGCTTGTCCGTCAGTCCGGGAAGGCCGAACACGCCGCTGGAATCCAGCCCCGAGAACGGCGGCATCGCGGCCACCGCGGCGTGGCGCACGCCGGGCAGGCCGGCGACGTCGGCGCGCAGCGCTTCCACGTCGAGCGCGAAACCTTCGCCGCTCGCCTTCGGCGTCTCGCCGCGCTGGCGCGCGCCGGCCACGTCGAGCGCGTCGATCGAGGTCATCAGCACGCCGCGGCCATCGAAGCCGCGGTCGACGTCGAGCACGTTGACGGCGCTGCGCGCGAGCAGCACGACGCTGCCCATCATCGCGGTGGCCAGCGTCACCTGCGCGACCAGCATCGCCTTGCGCGCGCGGCCGAGGCCGTCGGCGTGGCGCTGCGCGGCGCGGTGCGGCGCGCGGCGCGAAGGCAGCGCGGCGAGCGACGCGGCGAGCACCAGCAGGACCACGACCAAGCCGGCGCCGACGGCGGCGGCGCCGAGTTCGCCGCCCTGCGGAAGAGACGGAGGCAACAAGGCAAGGCCTTGCAGCAGTCGCAGCCCGAACGGCGCGAACGCGAGTCCCGCGAGCAGGCCGCCGAGCAGCGGCAAGGCGAGGTCGACGGCCGCGTCGATCGCGATCGCCATGTCGCTGGCGCCGAGCGCGCGGCGGATCGCCTGCGTGCGCGCACGCGCGAGCACGCGGTCGAACATCAGGTTGACCACGCTGGCGACCACCGCGGCGAGCAGGATCAGCGCGGCGAGCTGCATCAGGTCGAGCGTGCGCGCGGTGCCGGCGTAGCGGTCGCGCAGCGGCGTCACGCGCGGCTGCGGGTCGTCGTCCTTGAATTTCGGCGCAAGCTTCTCGTCCTGAGCGAGCAGGGCGCCGAGCCGTTCGCGCGCCTGCGCGATGCTGGCGCCGGGTGCGAGCCGCGCGATGACCGACAGTTCGCCGAGGAACGATTGCGCGTGAGCCTGGCGCTCCTGCGCCGACCAGACCAGCGGGATCCACGCGTCCGCGCGGCGATCGGGAAAGGCGAAGCCCGCCGGCATGACGCCGGCGATCGTGTAGTTCGCGCCGCCGAAGCGCAGCGTGCGGCCGACCACCGCCGGATCGGCGGCGAAGCGGGAACGCCAGGCCGCGTCCGAGAGCAGCGCCACGCTTGCCGCCTCACCCTTGGCGTCGTCGGCCGCGAACGCGCGCCCGAGCGCCGGCGCCACGCCGAGCAACTGGGTGAAGTCCGGCGTCACGCGCGAGACCTGCCACGGCGTGCCGTCGTCGGCCAGATAGCGCGACACCGCCTGCGGTGTCGTGCCGAGCACGCCGTCGAACGGCGCGCGTCCGGCGAGCAGCGCGTCGCGGAAACGGTCGGCCAGGCCGAACTGGAATCCGACCTTCGACATCTCGACCTTCAGCTCCACCAATCGATCGCCGTCGGCGAACGGCAGCGCCTTCCAGCGCACCGCGTGGAGCGCGCCGAAGGTGGTCGCGTTGATCGCGACGGCCACGCCGACCAGCAGCAGCGCGATCAGCGTGAAGGCGGGGGCACGTGCGTGCCGGCGGAGAATCTGGGCGAGGTTCATCGGCGCTCCCGGTCGACGCTCATTCGTTGCGCAGTGCCTGCATCGGATCGACGCGCGCGGCGCGCAGCGCCGGCAGCGCGGTGGCGCCGAGGCCGGCGAGCAGCAGCGCGCACAGCGTCGCCGACAGCGCCAGCGGATCGGTCGCGTCGACGCCGAACAGGAAGCCCTGCAGCAGGCGCCCGGCGACGATCGCGACGGCCAGGCCGATGGCGAGACCGATGCCGACGTCGCGCAAGCCGGCGCCGAGCACGCCGCGCAGCAGCCGCGACGGCGCGGCGCCGAGCGCGGCGCGCACGCCGAACTCGCGCTGGCGCGCGGCGACCGCGACGGCGGTCACCGAGTACAGACCGATGCCGGCGAGCAGCAGGGCGAGCGTGGCGAACAGGCTGGTCAGCGCGGCGTTGGCGCGTTGCACGGCGGTGGCGTCGGCGACGTCGCGCTCCAGCAGGCGCAGGCCGGCCACGCCTTGGCGCGCGTCGATCTCGCGCAGCGCCGCGCGCATGCGCTCGGCGTAGGCGGCCGGTTCGCCGTCGACGCGCACGGCCACGTTCAGCGGCACGAACTGGCGCACCAGGCCGAAGAAGCCGTCGGGAACCTGCGCCAGCGGCGCGTAGTAGGTCGGCGGCGCGTCTTCCTGCGGGCCGAACTTGTGCACGTCGCCGACGACGCCGACGATGCGCATCGTCGGCATCGGCATGTCCTCGCCGTCTTCCACTTTGATCGACTTTCCGAGCGCATCGCCGCCGAGGTACTGCCGCGCGAACGCCGCGTTGACGATGGCGACGGGCTCGGCGCCGGCGCGGTCGGCCTCGACGAAGTCGCGACCGGCGACCAGCGGGATGCCGAAGGTGGCGAACGAGCCGGCACTGACCGCGCCGTACTGCGGCGCTTCCGGCGCCGGGCTGCCGTCGGGCAGGCGAGCGGAGACATTGAACTGGGAGCCGATCGGCAGGCCCGTCGTCAATGCGATGTCGCGCACGCCCGGCTCCGCGCGCAGCCGCTCGAGCAGACGCTCGGCCAGGCGCTGCACGGCGGCGGTGTCCGGATACAGCGCGGGCGCGGGATTCAGGCGGAAGGTGAGCACGCCGCGCGCGTCGAAGCCGAGGTCGACGCGCGAGAGCTTCCACAGCGAATGGGCCAGCAGGGCCGAGGTGGCGAGCAGCAGGGTCGCCAGGCTGGCCTGGGCGACCACCAGCGCGCGGCTGAAGCGCTGCGAACCGGCACTCGGGCCGGAGCGCGTGCCGGCGGCGAGTTCGCGCGCCGCGCCGGCGCCACGCCCGCGCCAGACGCCGAACGCGGCGGCGATCAGGGCGACCGCGATCGCCGCCGCGAACGCGAAGGCGACGGCGCTGGCGCCGATCAGGCTGGTTCGAGCGCCGATCCAGTCCGGCGGCAGCCACGCGCGCGCGAGGTGCAGCGCGGCGGCGGCGAGGGCGAGGCCGCCGAGCGCACCGGAGAAACCGATCGCCAGGCCTTCGCCGAGGGCCGGCAGCGCGAGTTGTCCGGCGGAGGCACCGAGCGCCGAGCGCACCGCGCCGTCGCGTCCGCGCGCGAGCGCGCGCAGCAGCATCAGGTTGGACAGATTCACCGCGACCAGCAGCAGCACGCAGGCGGCGCAGGCGACGAACAGCAGCAATACCGGCCGTGCCGTCGCGCTCAGGTCCTGCGCCAGCGGCGTCGCCGAGAACCGCGGCCGCCACGACGCGTGGGCGAAACCGAGTTCCGCGGCGCGCGACTGCAGGCGCGCGTCGATCGCCGCGCCGGCCGCCGCCACGGTCGCGCCGGTGCCGAGGCGCGCGATCACCACCAGATTGGTGGCGCGATCCTGGCTCGACGCCGGCAGCGCCAGCGGCAGCAGGACGTCCGGCGTGCCTTGCAGGCGGAACGCCGGCGGCAGCACGCCGACGATCGGCGTCGCCACGCCGTCGATCAGCACGCTGCGGCCGATCACGTTCGCATCGGCGGCGAAATGGCGCTGCCAGAACGCGTGGCCGAGGATCGCCGCGCGCGCGCCGTTCGGGCGATCCTCTTCGGCGGAGAAATTGCGTCCGAGCGCCGGCGCGACGCCGAGCGTCGGCAGCAGGCCCGCGTCCACCGGCCATGCGGTGACCAGTTCCGGATCGCCGCTGCCGGCGACGTTGACGTCCTTCGGCGCGAACACCGCGCCGAAGCGTTCGATGCCGTCGACGGCGTCGAGCTGCTGATACTGCTGCGGCGAGATCGACGACCATGGATGCCCGTCGCCCTTGCCGACCACGGCGATCCGCTCCGCCTGTGGATACGGCGGCGGCGCCAGCAGCACCGCGTCGATCAGCGCGAACACCGCCGTGCCGGCACCGATGCCGAGCGCGAGCGTCGCGCCGGCGAGCAGCGCGAATCCCGGTCGGCGCAACAGGCTGCGCGCGCTGCGGCGGAGTTCATCGAACCAGTTCGTCATCGGTGCTTCTCCGCGTCAAATGAGAAGTGCGGCCATTGGATGGCCGACGTTGGTCCTTCCGCAGCCATCGCCGGGCGAACTCGCCATGGCCCGCCCGAGTCGCGGCGATCGAGGACGATCGCACGAGTCACGCCAGCGCCTCGCGCGGAGCGACCGCGCACGCGCGCCGCGCCGGCATCAGGCAGGCGAGCAGGATCGTCGCGAACAGCAGCGCACTGACGCCGAGCAGGGTCAGCGGATCGTGTGTCGGCACGCCGTAGAGCAGGCCGCGCAGCAGCTGCGTGCCGGCCAGCGACAGCACCAGACCGAGCGCGATGCCGAGACCACCGGTGCGCAGGCCGCTGCCGAGCACCAGCTGCGCGATGCTGCGCCGGCTCGCGCCGAGCGCCTGGCGCAGCGCGAACTCGTTCTCGCGGCGGCCGACGACGAAGGCCATCAGGCCGTACAGGCCGCTGCTCGCCAGCATCAGCGCGACCAGCGAGAAACTGCCGAGCAGGACCAGGTTGAAGCGCCGTTGCTGGGTCGCCTGCACGCGCAGCTCCGCCAGCGGCCGCAGCGAATGCGGCAGGTCCGCCGCGTCGCGGTCGAGCAGGGTGCGCAGCGGCGCCAGCATCGCGCCGAGCGGCACGCTGGTGCGCACCACCAGGTCGAAGTCGCCGAGCGCCTTCGGGCGCTGTTCGAAGTTCACGTAGACCGCGCCCGTCGGCGCGCGCTCGAGGCGGCTCTCGCGCACGTCGCCGACCACGCCGATCACGGTCAGCGGACGCACGTCGCCGTCCATGTTGCCGTACTGGATGCGCTGGCCGATCGGATCGCGGTCCGGCCAGGTCTGGCGCGCGACCGCCTCGCTGATCACCGCGACGTGCTCGCCGTCGGCGCGATCGCGGCTGTCGAAGCTGCGGCCGCGCAGCAGACGGATGCCGGCGGCGCCGAAGTAGTCGGCGGTGGCGATGCGGAATTCGGCGTAGCCGAGCTGCGGCGGCATGGCGCCGTTGATCTCGGTCACGCCGGCGTCCCAGAACGCGCCGTTGGCGCCGTCCTGGGTCAGCGGCAGCGCGTTGACGCCGCCGACCGTGCTGACCCCGGACAGATGCGTGATTTCTTCCATGATCGTGGTGATGCGGCGGACCGCGGCGGCGTCCTGCGCCGCGTCGCGCGTACCGGGGAAGGACAGCCGTACGTCGACGGCGCCGTCGAGGTCGAAGCCCGGATTCACCGCCAGCAGACCGAGGAAGCTGCGCGTGAGCAGGCCGGCGCCGACCAGCAGCGCGGTGGTCAGCGCGGTCTGCGCGACGAGCAGTCCGCTGCGCGTCCACAGATGCTGGCGACCGTCGGTCTGGCCGCGACCGGATTCGCGCAGCCGCTGCGCCAGCGCCGAACCGCCGCCGGTCTGCGTGAAGCTCAGCACCAACGCGATCAGCAGCGCGCCGCCCGCCGCGGCCGCCAGCGTGCCCGGCGAAAGGCCGATCTCCGCCGCGCGCGGCAGCGTGCTGCCGGCGAGCTGCACCAGCACGCGGATCGCCGCGAACGCCAGCAGCAGGCCGATCACGGTGGCGGCGGCGGACAGCAGCAGGCTTTCCAGGAACGCCTGCCGGCGCAGGCGCCAGCGGCTCGCGCCGAGCGCGCTGCGCACGGCGAACTCGCGGCCGCGCGCGGCGGCCAGCGCGAGCAGCAGGTTGAACGCGTTGCTGACCGCGATCAGCAGCAGGATCAGCGAACCGCCGGCGAGCACCAGCAGGGGCGTGCGCACCGGCGCCGCGATCGCCTGTGCCAGCGGCACGACGTCGAACGCGACGGCGTTGGTCTGGTCGCCGTACTGCTGCTTCAGCCGCGTCGCCAGCGTGTTCGCCGCGGTGCGCGCCTCGCCCAGCGCATCGGCCGAGCGCAGCAGGCCGACCGCCTTCCAGTTGTGCGCGGTGCGCGAAGGACCGAAGTCGGTCTGCGTGTACGGCGTCCACACCGCCGCGTCTTCGGGGAAGCCGAAGCCGGCCGGCATCACGCCGATCACGCTGTACGGTTCGCCGGCGACGTCGAGGCGCGCGCCGAGCGCGTCGTCGCGTCCGCCGAACAGGCTCTGCCACAGCGCGTGGCTGATCACCGCGACGCGCTCGCGCTCGCCGGCGGCGTAGACGCGGCCGAGCTGCGGCTGCGCGCCGAACGTCTTGAAGAACCCGTCGCCGCTGGATACGACGGTGGCGCGCATCGCTTCGCTGTCCTTGCCGATGGTGTCCGGCCAGGCGCCGTAGAACGAGGTCGCCTCGAAGGCGGACACGTTGGCGACGAGGTCGTCGTAGTTGGGCTTGGCGAAGTTCATCGCGTGGCCGTCGTCGGCCAGTTCCTTCATTTCGACGATGCGCCCGGCATTCGGGTACGGCAGCGCGCGCAGCAGCAGGGTGTCGACGACGGCGAGGATCGCCAGCGCCGCGGCGAGTCCGCAGGCCAGGGTCAAGGTCGCGAAGCTCATCGTGCCGGCGTGTGCGCGCAGGCTGCGCAGGGCGAAGCGGACATCTTGCAGGGAAATCATCGGCGGCCTTCCGCGGAACGAACGGGAAATGGGAAGCGGATCGCGACGCCGCCGCAGCAGGCGTCGTTCGCGCGGATGTGCGGGACGTTCACCGCTGCGCGGTGGGCGGCCAGCCGTCCGCGGCGCGGCGTGGTGCGCGCGCAATGGATGCCCACGCGGGCGGGCACGACGTCGGCGAAGTCAGCCATCGCGCAGCGCCTCCATCGGCGGCACGCGTGCGGCGCGCAGCGCCGGCAGCAGGGCGGCCAGCGCGGCGGCGGCGCCCATCGCGCCGAGACCGAGCGCGAGCGCCGACGGCAGGTCGACGTCGCCGACCGCGCGCAGCGGGCCGAGCAGGCGCGCCCCGGCCGCGGCGAGGCCGAGGCCGGCGGCGATGCCGGCGGCGCTGACGAGGAGGCTGTCGCGCAGGATCGTCCGCGCCAGCCGCGCCGGCGTCGCGCCGATGGCCAGACGCAGGCCGAACTCGCCGACGCGGCGGCGCTGCTGCAGCGAGGCGACCGCGTAGACGCCGAGCACCGCCAGCAGCAGGGCGGCGAACGCGAACGCGCCGACGACGCGCGCGAAGAAGCGCGCCGGCCGCAGCTCGGCGGCGAGGCGCTCGTCGAGCGCGAACTGGCGCGTGATGCTCTGGCGCGCGTCGACGCTCCACAGCGCCGCGGCCATCGCCGCGTCGACGCCTTGCAGCCCCGGCGTCGAGCGCAGCAGGAACGTCATCGCCACGCGCGGCGCCTGCGCGAACGGCACCATCACTTCCGGCGCGGGCGCGGCGCGCAGGCCGTCGTTGCGGATGTCCTCGACGATGCCGACGATGCGGCAGGTCGCGCGGCCGCTGCGCGCCAGCGGCAGGTCGATGGTGCGGCCGAGCGGCGAAGCCTCGCCGAACAGGCGGCGCGCCAGCGTGCGATTGACGATCGCCACCGGCTCGCTGCCGACGCGGTCGTCGGCGCCGAAGTCGCGCCCGGCGAGCAGCGGCACGCCGAGCAGGGTGCGATAGCCCGGCGAGACGCGGCGCACGGCGGCCTGCACCGGCGCGTCGTCAGCGCCGCCGCTGGTGCGCACGTCGGCGCTGGCGCCGCCGATCTGCACCAGCGGCGCGACCGTCGTCAGCGCGACGCCGTCGGCGCCCGGCAGCGCGGCGAGGCGTTGCAGTACCTCGTCGGAGAAGCGCGTCCATTCCGGCGGGCCGCCGGTGCCGCTGTCGGTGCCGAGGCTCTCGCGGAACAAGGTCAGCGCGTGCACGCCGTCGGCGCGGAAACCCGGCTCCACGCGTTGCAGCCGCCACAGACCGAGGCCGACGCCGAGCGCGGCGACCAAGCTGGCCGTCGACAGCGCCATCGCCGCCGCGGGCAGCAGGCGCTGCGTGCGCGCGCCGCCGATCACGCCCTTGCCGCCGCCGCGCACCGCCTCGGCCGGCGCGGCGGGCAGGCGCAGACTGCCGCCGAGCACCGCGCACAGCGGTGCGGTGAGCGCGAGCACGGCGGCGACGGCGAACACGCGCCAATCCATGACGATGCCGTCCACGCGCGGCACGCTGCCTTCGGCGAGGCCGCGCAGCAGCGCGATGCCGACGTGGGCGAGCGCGACGCCGAGCGCGAGCGCGATCGCGCCGAGCAAGGTCAGTTCCAGCAGCAGCTGGCCGCGCAGGCGTTCACGGCTGGCGCCGATCGCCTGCATCACGGCCAGTTCGCGCCGGCGCGCGGCCTGGCGCGCGTCGAGCAGGATCGCGACGTTGGCGCAGGCGATCAGCAGCACCATGCAGGCCAGCGCGAACGCGCCCCACAGCGCGCCGCGCGCACCGCCGACGAGCAGATCCAGCTGGCTGTACGCGTGCAGCCGCCAACCCGATGCGTCGTCGAGACCGTGCGCCGCGCGCAGCGTCGCCAGTTGCGCGGCGAGCGCCGCGTTCGCCTGCGCCAGCGAGGTGCCGGCTTGCAACCGGCCGATCACCTGCAGGATGCGCAGGTCCAGCCGGCGTGCGCCGTCCTGCGGCAGTTCGTTCGGCAGCAGCGCCGTCCACACGCCGGCGTCGCCGGTGATCGCGTCGATCGCGGGCGGCATCACGCCGACGACCTCGAGCGGCGCGTGGCCGATGGTGTCGAGGCGGCGTCCGATCACGCCCGCGTCGCCGCCGAATGCGCGCTGCCATTCCTCGTGCGAGAGCACCGCCAGCGGCAGGCCGGCGCGGATGTCCTCGTCGGTCGGCACGCGGCCGAGCAGCGGCTGCACGCCGAGCGCGGCGAAGAAGCCGGGGCTGACGAATTGCGCCGGGATCTCGCGCGCGTGGCCGGCGTCGAGCACGCTGACGCCGGTCCATTGGAAATAGCCGAGCGCCTCGAAGCCGGCCGTAGCGCGTGCGAGCTGCTCGGCTTCGGCGACGGTGAGCTGTGCCCGCGCGACCTGCTGCGCCGGATTGTCGGCGACCACCGCGACCAGCCGCTCGCCGTCCGGCACCGGCAGCCCGCGCAGCAGCACGCCGTCGACGGTGCAGACCATTGCCACGGTCAGTCCGATGCCGAGCGCGAGCATCGCGATCGCGGCGGCCGGGAACGCCGGCGCGCGCGAGAGACGACGCAAGACCGAGCCGACGGCCGTGAGGACGCTCATCGTGCCGGCTCCGCGCAGCAGGCGCCGTGGTGGTCATTCATTGCGCAGGGCCTCCATCGGCGGTACGCGCGTCGCGTGGACGGTGGGAATCGCGCAGGCGGCCAGCGCCGCGGCGATCAGGAACAGGGCCGAGCCGGCCAGCACGACGGGATCGGCCACGCCGACGCCGTAGAGCTGCGAGGCGATCAGGCGGCCGAGCGCGAGCGCGCCGAGCAGTCCGAGCGCGATGCCGGGCACGATCATGCGCAAGCCGTCGCTGAAGACCAGCCGGCGGATGTCGCCGCCCGCGGCGCCGAGCGCCTGGCGCACGCCGATCTCGCGGCGACGGCTACCGACCGAGAACGCGATCACGCCGTACAGGCCGATCGCCGCGAGCAGCAGCGCGACGGCCGCGAACGCGCTCATCAGGATCATGTTGAACTCGCGCAGGCGCTTGGTCGCGCCGGTCACCTCGTCCATCGTGCGGATCGAGTACAGCGGCACGTCGGGCGCGATCTCGCGCATCGCGCGGCGCAGCGGTTCGGTGTAGCCCAGAGCGTCGCCCTCGACCTGGATCGCCAGCACCAGATCGCCGACGGCCGACTTGCTCACCGGAAAATAGACTTCCGTGTTCGGCGGCTGGTCGAGCCCGGCCTGGCGCACGTTGCCGACCACGCCGACGATGCGTTTGGGCTGGTCGCCGAAGATCGTGATGGTCTGGCTGAGCGGATCGGAGCCGGCCAGGTAGCGGTCGGCGAACGCCTGGTTGACCAGAACCTCGGTCGGATACAGCGAATGGGCGCCGTCGGTCGCGGTGAACGCGCGGCCGGCTTCGACCGGGATGCCGAAGGTGCGGAAATAGTCCGCGCTGACGAAACGGTATTCGGCCAGCGCCTTGTCGTCGAGCGTGCGTCCCGGGATCGTGAAGCGGCTGTTCCAGCCCCAGTCGCCGGATGCCGGCAGGCGGTTCGCCAGCGCGACGGCGGTGACGCCGGGCAGCGCACGCAGACGCTGCTCGATCGCCTCCAGCCGCGGCGTCAGCTGGCCGATCGCGCGCGCGGCCCATTCGTCCGCGACGTCGCCCGGCTGCTGCGCCGGCAGCGACACCGAGAACGACGCGGTCAGCACCTGCGGCGAACCGACGCCCGATTCCACCTTGCCGAGCTGGTGCAGGCTGCCGATCAGCAGCGACGCGCCGGCGAGCAAGGTCAGCGCCAGCGCGATCTCCGCCGCGACCAGCGCGGAACGCGCGCGAACCTGCGCGCGCGAGCCGGTCTGGCTGCGCGAGGCGCCGCGTAGCGCGTGCAACGGATCGGATTGCGCGGCGCGCCACGCCGGCAGCAGGCCGAACAGCAGCAAGGTCGCCAGTGCGACCGCGGCGGTGGTCGCGATCACGCGCAGGTCGATCGCCGGTGCGGCGTAGGCCGGCAGCAGGTCGGGGGCGAGAGCCGTCAGCGCGACGATCGCCGGCCGGGCGAGGGCCAGGCCGCTCGCCGCGCCGGCGAGCGCGATCAGCAGCGATTCGGCCAGCACCTGGCGCACGAGCCGCGTCTGGCCGGCGCCGAGCGCGCTGCGCAGGGCGAGTTCGTGCTCGCGCGCCTGGCCGCGCGCGAGCATCAGGTTGGCCAGGTTCACGCAGGCGATCAGCAGCACGAGCGCCGCGGCGATCAGCAGCATCTGCAGCGGGCGGCGCACGTCGCCGCTGAGCAGGTCCTTCAGCGGCGTGACGCCGGCACTCATGCCGGCGTGCTCGTCCGGATAGGTGCGCGCCTGCCAGTCCGAGATGCCCTGCATCACGGCCTTCGCCTGCGCCAGCGAGACGCCGTCGCGCAGGCGTGCGACCGGGCGCAGATAGTTCATGCCGCGCGTTCGGGTGGTGTTGCCGGGCAGGAAGGTCGGGATCCACACCTGGGCGTCGGCCGGGTAGCGGAACGTCGGGGCCGCGACGCCGATGACGCGGAACGATTCGCCGTTGAGCGCGATGTCGCGGCCGATCACCGAGGCGTCGCCGCCGAACTGGGTCCGCCACAGCGCGTCGCCGAGCACGACGACGCGCTCGTTCTGCCGCTCCTCCGCCTCGCCGAAGGAGCGACCGAGCGCGAAGGGCTGGCCGAAGACGTTCCAGAAGCCGGGGGTGACCTTGTAGACCGTCAGCCGCTGCGCCTCGCCGGCGCTGGTCAGGTTGCGCGTCTCGACCACGAACGCGCCGATCGCGTCGAACGCATCGCCGCTGCGGTCGCGCCATTCCTCGAACGCCTGGGCCGAGATCGTGCTCAGGCTCGCCGGCGGCTGCTCGCGCGTGACGCGCACGATCCGGTCGGCATGGGCGAACGGCAGCGGCTTCAGCAGCACGGCGTCGTACACCGTGAAGATCGCGGCGACGGCGCCGATGCCGAGCGTCAACGTCAGCACGGCGGTGAGGAAGAACGTCGGCCGCATGAGCAGGGCGCGGGCGGCGTGCCGGAGGTCGCGGGCAAGTGCGCTCACGGGCGGCGGCTCCCGGCCGGGAAGGCGTCGGCAGCCGCGGCGCGAAGCAGGGGCGAGTCAGTCATTGCGCAGCGCGTCCATCGGCGCGACGCGCAATGCGCGCCACGAAGGAATCAGGCAGGCGGCGAGCGCGACCAGGCCGAGCATCGCCACCACGCCGGCGAGGACGCGCGGATCGGCGCTGCCGACGCCGAACAGCTGGCTGCCGATCAGTTGGCCGATCGCCAGCGCGCCGGCGAAACCGGCGAGGATGCCGGGCACGACCATGCGCAGGCCGCTCTTCAGCATCATCGCGTGGATGTGCGCGCGGGTCGCGCCGAAGGACTGGCGTACGCCGATCTCGCGGCGGCGCTGTGCGGCGATCCAGGCGATCACGCCGTACAGGCCGATCGCGGCGAGCGCGAGCGCGCAGGCCGCGAACGCGCTCATCAGCGTCATGTTGAAGCGGCGCAGGCGCGAGGTCTCGCCGGTGACTTCGTCCATCGTTCGGATGGCGTACAGCGGCACGTCGGGGAAGCTCTCCTGCACCGCGCGGCGCAGTGTCGGCGCCAAGGCGAGTGCGTCGCCGTCGGTCTTCAGCGCCAGCGCGAGATTGCCGACCGGAACGGTGCGCACGGGCATCCAGACCTCGGCGTCGGGCCCCTGGTCGAGGCCGAACTGGCGCACGTCGCCGACCACGCCGACGATGGTCTTGGGCGAGTCGTCGAATACCGTCACCTGGCGGCCGAGCGCGTCGCCGCCGCCGAGATAGCGATCGACGAAGGTCTGGCTGACCAGCACTTCGGTCGGGAACAGCGCGCGCGCGCCGTCGCTCTCGTCGAACATGCGGCCAGCCTTCAGCGGGATGCCGAAGGTGCTGAAATAGGCGGGGCTGCCGAAGCGGAACTCGGCGATCGCGTCCTTCGGCACCTCCTGGCCGGCGATCTCGAAGCCGCCGTTCCAGCCGCCCTGGCCGGACGCCGGCAGGGCGTTGGTGATCGCGATCGAAGTCACGCCCGGCAGCGTGCGCAGGCGTGCCTGCAGCGCGTCCAGGCGCGGCTCGAGCACCGCCTTGACGCGCGTGTACCAGGCCTTGAAGTCCTCGCCGGGCTGCATCGCCGGTATCGCCAGCGAGAATTTCGCGGTGAGCACGCGCTCGGGATCGCGCAGGCCGGAGTCGACCTTCGACAACTGGCGCAGGCTGTCGATCAGCAGGCCGGCGCCGGACAGCAGGGTCATCGCCAGCGCGATTTCCGCCGCCACGAGCACCCCGCGCGCACGCGCCTGGGTCTGGTTGCCGACCTGTCCGCGCGCTCCGCTGCGCAGGGCCAGCGCGGGATCCGCGCGTCCGGCGCGCCACGCCGGCGCGAGACCGAACAGGATCAGCGTCGCCAAGGCGACCAGCGTGGTGGCGGACACGACGCGCAGGTCGATCGCCGGCGCGTTGTAGGCCGGCAGCAGGTCGGGCGCGAGGCGCAGCAGGGCGCGGACCGCACCGTAGGCGAACAGCAAGGCGGCGAGCGCGCCCGCGCCGGCGAGCAGGAAGGCCTCGGCGAGCACGTTGCGCATCAGCTGGGCGTGGCTGGCGCCGAGCGCGCTGCGCACGGCCAGTTCCTGCTCGCGGACCTGGCCGCGCGTGAGCATCAGGCTGGCGAGATTGGCGCAGGCGATCAGCAGCACCAGCAGCGCCGCGCCGAGCAGCACCGACAGCGAGCCGCGCAATCCGCGCCCGACCAGTTCGTCGAGGCGCTCGACTTGCGCGACCAGCGGGGCGCTGCCGTCGGGGAAGGTTTCCGCTTCCCAGTCGGTGATGCCGCGCATGACCTCGCGCGCCTGCTCCAGGGTGACGCCGGGCGCGAGCCGCGCGATCGGGGCGAGCGAATTGGAGCCGCGGCTGGCGTTGTTCGCGGGCAGGAAGGTCGGCGTCCACAGCTGCGCGTCGGACGGATAGCGGAACGCGGCGGCGGCGACGCCGATCACGCGCCAGGACTCGCCGTTGAGCTGGATGTCGCGGCCGACTACCGCCGGGTCGGCGCCGAAGCGCACGCGCCACAGCGCGTCGCCGAGCACGACGACGCGTTCGTTGGCGTTTTCCTCGGCGTCGCCGAAGCTGCGGCCGAGCGCCACCGGCTGGCCGAACACGTTCCAGAATCCCGGCGTGACCGTGTAGCCGGTCAGGCGTTCGGCGTTGCCGGCGCCGGTCAGGTTCACCGTCTGCGGCACGAAGGCGCCGATCGCCTCGAAGGCCGCACCGCTGCGTTCGGCCCATTCACGGAACACGGGCGGCGACACGGGGGAGTTCTTCACCGGCGCCTGCGTGCGCATCACGCGCACCAGACGCGCGGGATCGGTGAACGGCAGCGGCTTCAGCAGCACCGCGTCGTAGACGGTGAAGATCGCCGCGACCGCGCCGATGCCGAGCATCAGCGTCAGCACGGCGGTCGAGACGAAGCCGGGTTTGCCGCGCAGCGTGCGCAAGGCCAGGCGCAGGTCGGAAAGGAACGAAGTCATGAGCGGTGGCGTCCTCGGGTCGGACCTTGTGTCGTGGTCATCGCAGCGCCGAGACCGGATCGGTCGCGGCCGCGCGCAGCGCGGGCACCAGCGAGGCGAGCAGGGCGACGCCGAGCACAATGGCGGCGTTCAGCGCGAACACGCCCGGATCGAGTGCGCTGACCCCGAACAGCAGGCTCTGCAGCAGGCGCGCGCCGAGCAGGGCCAGGCCCAGGCCCAGACCGATTCCGAACACGCCGATGCGCAGGCCTTCGCCGACGATCAGGCGCACCACGCCGCTGCGGCGGCTGCCGACGGCGACGCGGATGGCGATTTCCCGCGTGCGTTGCGCGACCGAATAGGCGATCACGCCGTAGATGCCGAGCGCGGCGAGCAGCAGCGCGAAAGAGGAGAAGCCGCCGAGCATCGAGGTGGTCAGCCGGCGCGGCGCGACCGTGCGGTCGACGACCTCCTCGAGCGTGACGTAATCCTCGCTGGCCAGCTGCGGATCGAAATCGTGCAGCGCGGCGCGCACGGCCGGCACCAGCGACGCGTGCGGCTGGCTGCTGCGCACCACCAGTTCCAGCGAACCCCAGTCTTCGTTCTGGCGCAGGTCGAAATACATTTCCGGATACGCGGCCTCCTCGATGCCGCGCGGGATGTCGCCGACGACGCCGACCACGACACCGTAGTCGGTGCCGGCCTCGGTGCCGTCCATCACCTTCTGCCCGAGCGGATCACGATCCGGCCACAGCGTGCGGGCCATCGTCCGGTTGACCACGACGGCACGCGCGGCGGTGGCGGAATCGCGGTCGTCGAGATAGCGGCCGGCGAGCAGCGGAACCCGCATCGCCTGCAGGTAGCGGTGATCGACCAGGCGCGGCGAAGCGGTCGGATACCGGTGACGGGAATAGACCTCGCCTTCGGCACCCGCGCTCCAGGTGCGGTTGCGGCCGAGCGGCAAGGAGTCGCCGAGGCCGGCGGTCTCCACGCCGGGCAGCGCGCGGACGCGCTCGGCCAGGCGCTCGTAGTAGCTCGCGCGTTCCTCGGGCGTGCCGAACTCACGCGTGGCGTCGAGCCGCCACGCCACCGCCTGCTGCGGTTCGAAGCCGAGCTTGACGTTCATGACCTCGGCGAAGCTGCGCAGCAACAGGCCCGCGCCGATCAGCAACACGCACGTCAGCGCGATCTGCGCCACCACCAGCGTGCGGCGCACGCGCGCCGCCTGCTTGCCCGAATTGCCGCTGCTGCCGACTTCGCCGAGCGTGCTCTTCACGTCGCTGTGCCACAGTTGAAGCGCAGGCAGCGCGCCGCACAGCGCACCGGAGGCGCAGGCGACGAAGAAGGCGAACAGCAGCGCGGTGGAATCGATGTCCGCCGACCGCAGCAGCGGGATGTCGAAGGCCTGCAGGTCGACCAGGCCCGAGGTCGCGAACGCGGCGAGCGCGACGCCGAGCAGGCCGCCGCCGAGGGCCAGCACGAAGCTCTCCGCCAGCGCCAGCCGCACGACGTGCAGCCGGTTCGCGCCGAGCGCGACGCGCACCGCGGTTTCCTTGCGTCGCGACTGCGCCCGCGTCAGCAGCAGGTTGGACAGGTTCAGGCAGGCGATCAGCAGCACGCAGACCACGGCGCCGAACAGGATCAGGAAAGCCGTGCGGAACGGCCCGCGCACGTGCTGCTCGAGTCCGCTGACGGCGGCGCCGAAACTTCCGCGCTCGGGGTGCTCCGCTTGCACGCGACGGTTGATCGTGTCGAGCTCGGTCTGCGCCGCCGCCGTCGTGACGCCGGGCGCGAGACGCCCAATCACGAACAGCGTGTTGTTCCACTTCGCGGTTTCCTCGGTCAGCGGCATCGGCGTCAGTAGGTCCACGCCGGCGCCCGGCGCGAACACCGAATCGAAGTCGAACGACGCCGGCAGCACGCCGACCACCTGCACCGGCCGGTTGTTGATGGTGACCGTGCGGCCGATGACGGCGGGGTCCGCGGCGAACTGCTGCTGCCAGAAGCGGTGGCCGAGGATCGCGCTCGGCGCGTCGAGGGAAGCCGCTTCCTCGGCGACGAAGTTGCGCCCCAGCGCGGTACGCACGCCGAGCACGTCGAGCAGGTTCTGGGTGACCTGGACGGCGCGTATGCGCTGCGGCCCGGTCGCGCCGAGCAGGGTGTACTGGTTGGAGCCGAAGAACGCGTTGTAGGCGGCGAGCTGCTCGAACGAGCGGCTCTGCCGGCGCCAGTCGAGCAGGTTGTCGACCATCGACGTGCGCCCGGACATGCCGCCTTCGGGGTAGGCGTTCTCGATCCAGGCCAGGCGCTGCGGTTCGTGCAGCGGCAGCGGCTTCAGCAACACCGCGTTGACGATGCCGAACATCGCCGCGCAGGCGCCGATGCCGAGCGCGAGCGTCAGCAGCGCGACGACGGTGAAGCCGGGCGTCTTCAGCAGTTGGCGGATGGCGATGCGGAAATCGTTCATGGCAGGTCCGTCATTCGTAACGCAGGGCTTCGACCGGCTGGATGCGCGCGGCACGGCGCGCGGGCAGCCACGAGGCGACGAGGGCGGTGGCGGCGAGCACGCTCGCGGCGCCGACGAAGGCGGCGAAGGTGCCCAGATCGAGGCCGAACAGGAGTTCGGACACGAGCAGGGCGCCGCCGCCGGCGAGGATTCCGCCGGCGGCCAGGCCGAGCGCCGACAGTCGCGCGCCGCGCCGCAGGATCTCGCTCAGGATCCGCCGCGGGCTCGCGCCGAGCGCGAGGCGCACGCCGATCTCCCGCGTGCGTCGGGCGACCTGGATCGAGATCAGGCCGTACAGACCGACGGCGGCGAGCAGCAGGCCGACCAGACCGAGCGCGCCGGAGACGAAGCCGGCGATCTTCTGCGGCAGCAGGGACAGGCCGAGTATCTCGTCGAACGAGCGGACCGACGGCGCCGGTATGCCGGGATCGAGCGCGCGCCAGGTCTCGCGCAGGCTCTGCGCGGCCGTTGCGATCGGCAGCGTGCCGCGCGCGAGCAGGGAGGTGCGCGCGTGCGGCCATTGCGCGAGCGGCAGGAACAGGAACGGCTGCTCGACTTCGGTCAGCGAGGAGTACTTGCCGTTCGGCACGACGCCGATCACGGTCAAGCGCTTGGGCGTTTCACCGGGATCGCCGAAGGCGAACGTGCGCCCGAGCACGTCGCCGCCCGGTGCCAGGCGGCGCGCCAGCGCGCCGTTGACGATGCACACGGGCGCCGCCTCGGCACGGTCGCGCGCGTCGAAGTCGCGGCCTTGCAGGTCGGCGCGCAGCGTGGCGAAGAAGCCCGGTGAGACGAGGTTGGCGAATGGCGTGACCCGTTCGCCGCCGAGGTCGAAGTCGCCGAACATCATGCGATCGAGATTGAGCGGCACTTCCGCCGCGAGCGCGGCGTGTTCGATGCCGGGAACCGCGCGCGCCCGTTCGAGCAGTTCGTCCTGCAGGGCGAGCTGGCGCGGCGTGGCGTAGCCGCTCGGCTCGAGGTCGAAATCGGCGGCGACCACGTTGCGCGCGTCGAAGCCCAGGTCGATCGTCGCAGCGCGCTGGAGCGCGTGCAGGAACAGGGCGCCGCCGGCGAGCAGCACCATCGTCAGCGCGATCTGCGTGACGACCAGCGTCGCGCCGAGGCGCGAGCGGCCGCCGGTCGCGCGCGTGGAAGCGGCCAGCGCCTCGTTCGCCGCCGGTGCCGTCGCCGAGACGCGCAATGCCGGCAGCAGGCCCATCGCGAGCGTGCAGACCAAGGCGCAACCGAGCGCGAAGGCGAAGGCCGCGGCGTCGATCGGGATGTCGATCGAGACCGGTACCGGCGTCGGCAGGTCGACGCGTGCGAGCAGACGGCAGGCCGCCACGCCGAGGGCGAGTCCGACGGCTGCCGCGGCCAGCGCCAGCAGCAGGTTCTCGCCGACCAGTCCGGCGGCGATGCGTCGCCGCGTCGCTCCGAGCACGTAGCGCAGCGCGATCTCGCCGCGCCTGGCCTCGCCGCGGGCGAGCAGCATCGAGGCGACGTTGACGCAGGCGAGCAGGAGCAGCATGCCGGTGAGCGCGAACAACAGCGCGGAGAAGGCGATCAGGCCGCCGCGCAGGAATCCGGGAACGCCGCGCAGCGCAGTCGCCTCGATCGCGATCCGGCCGCGGCGGTCGGCGCGCGGATAGCTCGCTTCGAGTTCGTTCGCGGCGATGCCGAGCCGCTCCGCGGCGACCGCCGCCGTCGCTCCGGGAGCGAGGCGGGCGACGAGCGCGAGCCAGCTCGTCGTGCGCTGGTCCAGCCGCTGCGCGGCGGCGGGCTGCAGCAACGGCAGCTGGTGCAGCGGCGCGTAGAACATCGGAGCGAGCACCGTCAGCGTGCCGCGGAACTCCGGCGCGCTCACGCCGACGAGGGTGAAGCTCTGGCCGTTGATCGAAACGGGCTTGCCGATCACGCTCTCGTCGCCGTCGAAGAACTTCCGCCACGCGGCGAAGCTGGCGACGACGACCGGCGCGGCGCCGTTCCTGTCGTCGTCCGCTGCGATCAGGCGGCCGCGGTGCGCCGCGATGCCGAGGGTGGCGAAGTAGTTGCCGCTGACGACGACGCCCATGGCGCGCTGCGGTTCGCCGCCGCGGGTGAGGTTCATCGCCTCGTAGCGGTAGGCGACGAGATCGGCGACGTCGTGCGTGCGCGCGGCGAGATCGGCGTAGTCCGGCGCCGAAAACGTGTCGTAGCCGCCGTTGTCCGAGCGGCCGGTGATCTCGATCAGGCGGTCCGCGTCGCGCAGTCCCGACACCGGGCTCAGCAGCAGGGAATGGACGGCGCTGAACAAGGTGACCGCCACCGCGATGCCGATCGCCAGCGTCGAGATCGTGAACAGGCTGAAGCCCGGCTGGCGCAGCAGGCCCCGCAGAACTTGACGCAGATGGGCGGCCGACGGCATGGCGGCTATTCCTGGACGGCGACGGCGGGCTGCGCGGCGGCGCGCGCGGGACGGATCAGGCGCTGGTCCTCCTCGTGGCGCAGCCGGTGCATGGTTTCCTCGTCGACGATGCGGCCGTCGAACATGAAGATCTTGCGGTCGGCGAAATCGGCGTAGCGCGGATCGTGGGTGACCATGCAGATCGTCGAGCCGGCCTTGTGCAGCTCGTCGAGCAGGTTCATCACCGCCTCGCCGTTCTTCGAGTCGAGGTTGCCGGTCGGTTCGTCGGCGAGCAGGATCGACGGCTGTCCGACCAGCGCGCGTGCGACGGCGACGCGCTGCTGCTGACCGCCGGACAGCTGCGCCGGGTAGTGCTTCACGCGATGCGCCATGCCGACGCGTTCGAGCGCGTGGACCGCGCGATCGCGGCGCTCGGCCTTGGAGACGCCGTCGCGATAAGTCAGCGGCAGCTCGACGTTCTCGAACACGGTCAGGTCGCCGATCAGGTTGAAGGCCTGGAACACGAAGCCGATCTCCTGGTTGCGGATCGCCGCGCGCTCGCTGGCGCCGATGTCGGCGACCTCGCGGCCGTTCAGCCGGTAGGCGCCGCCGCTCGGCGTGTCGAGCAGGCCGAGGATCGCCAGCAGGGTCGACTTGCCGCAGCCGGACGGCCCGGTGATCGAGACGTACTCGCCCTTGACGATGTCGAAGTGCACCTCGGCGAGCGCGTGCGTCTCGACTTCGTCGGTCAGGAAGACTTTCTTGATCGCGTCGAGATGGATGAGGGTGTTGGAAGTCATGAGGCGGTCGCCGAGTGGGTGAAAGGGGATGTTCTTCGTCATTCCCACGGCAGCGGGAATCCGTCGCGCACTTCAGATGCGAAGTCGAAGCAAATGGATTCACGCGTTCGCGAAATGGCGAGGCGGGCGGAAGTCGTGTCGGGTCGCATGCGTGTCGTCCGTCTCGATCGCGGTTACTTCAGGCGGATGCGGTCGTACTGGTCGTAGGCGCTGGTATCGGACAGCACCACGCGATCGCCGGCGGCGAGGCCTTGCTGCACCTCGACCTGGTTGACCGAACTCTTGCCGAGCCGCACCGGCACGCGCGCGGCGACGCCGTCGGCCGGATCGACGCGGAACAGGCGCACTTCCGAATCGGGCTGGCCGAACGCGGGGCGGCCGACGTAGAGCACGTCGGGCAGGCGTTCGATCTCGATGGTGCCGTCGACCGACAGGTCCGGACGCGCGCCGGGCGGCAGCTTGCCGGTCAGTTCGACGTCGACCTGCACGCTGCCGTTCTGCACCGCCGGATCGACGCGCAGCACCTTGCCTTCGACGATGCCGTTGCGCGTGTCGACGCGCACCGGCTGGTCGAGCGTGATGTCCTTCGCCTGCGTCTCGGCAATGCGCAGCTCGGCCATCAGCTCGCCGGGCCGCGCCACGCGCGCGAGGTTGGTGCCGGCGGCGACCTGCTGGCCTTCCTCGAGCGGCACCCGCTGCAGCACGCCGGCGATGCCGGCGCGCACGTGCAGCGCGTCGACCTGGCGCTGGCGCAGCTCGCGAGTGCCGGTCAGCTGGTCGAGGCGCGCCTGTTCGGCGGCGAGCTGGGCGGCGATGTTGCGGCCGAACTCGGCGACGCGCTGCTGTTCGATCGTCATGCGCGTCTTCAGCTGCTCGAGCGTGACCAGGCTCTTCTTGTACTGCACGGCCGGGATCACGCCTTTCTCGGCGACGGTCTTCTCGGCCTCGGCCTGCATGCGCGCGGTCTCGTAGTCGCTGGTGGCGGCGGCGAGGGCGGATTGCTCGTCGAGCAGCTTGGACTTGAGATCGGTGCGCTTGGCGGCGAGATCGGATTCGGCCGCGGTCACGGCCGTCTTGGCGACGAGCAGCTGGTCCTGCAGTTCCGGGTTGCTGAGTTCGAGGATGATGGTGTCCGGCTGCACCGCGGCGCCGGGCTTGACCACGATGCGTTCGACGCGGGCGGCGGTCTCGGAGGCGATCCAGCGGATCTCCTTCGGCACCAGGGTGCCGGGGCCGCGCACTTCGCGCAGCAGTTCGCCGCGCTTGACGGTGTCGACCAGGACGCTGCTGCGATCGACCGACGGCAGCGCGGGCCCGAGACGGGCCAGGCCGATGCCGGCGGCGACGAGCAGGCCGGCGGCGACGGCGGCGAGGGTGAGTTGACGGCGGCGTTTGCGCTGTTTGAGTTCGGGGCGGGCGATGTCCATGATCTCTCGATAGCACGTACCGTGCCAGCGCGAGAATGCTCGCCAACTCGTTGTTTTCTATTGCGAAGATTTCGGCGTTCGGATGCCGTCCGCGGCGGGCGTCCGGAATCGGACAGCACCGCCGATCGGCGGCGAACACTGCGGGCACGGCCGTGTCCGCGGATGTGCGCAGCAGGCAGGGTCGGCGGCGACGTGGTCCCGCCGGAGAGCAGCGTGCCGGATCGAGCGGGAGCGTCCGCCGATCGCCGTGCGGCGCGCGCGGTGCTCCGGGCGCGCCTGGAAAGTGTTCCGGCCGGCGCGAGCAGCGCCGGCCGGAATCGCGTGGACGATCAGCGCGCCGGGGCGCCCGCCGGCATCACGCGGAGATTGTCGACGATCACGCGCGGGGCCGACGGCTGGCCGTCGAAGGTCGCGTAGAAGCGCAGCGAGTCGAACGTCGCGCCGGCGACGGAGAAGGTGCGCGTCGTGAGGTCGTCGCGACCGCCGAGGTCGCTGAGGGTGACCGAGTCCGAAGCGACCAGCTCCTCGCCGCGGTAGGCATCCAGGTGCAGCTCGATGCCGCCCCATGGACCATTCTCGTAGAACATCGCTTCGAAGCTGGCCGCGCTGGCGGGGGCGTCGAGGTCCATCGTCGCGCGCACGAGCGGGCTGAGGGAGATGTTCGGCCCCGGGATGAGGGCGCGGCCGAAGCCCAGCACGTTCGGCGAGCTGCCGAACGACGTGAAGTCCTTGAACAGCAGCTTGGCGTCGTCGATGAGGACGTTGTCGCCCACGTACTCCGCGTCGAAGGTGGAGCCGTCCGGGAACACGCCGCCGAGGTTGTTGATCTCGCGATAGGTCACGCCGTTGTGGTGAAAGACGGTGCCCTTGAAGCCTTCTTCGAGGTCGTCGTAGTTCGTCAGCGCCTCGGTCGGCGCGCCCTCGAAGCCGTTCGCGAAGATCGTGTCGTCGATCGCGCCGCCGTCGCCGAGCCGGACCGCGGCGAGGTCGACCAGGCCCGACGAGAGGGAGCGCTTGACCGAGCCGGCGAGAATCGGCCGGCCGTCCTGCAGCGCGACCGCGGTCAGGTTGCTGTAGATGCCTTCCGGCGCGAGGTCGAACTGGACCTGACCCTGCTCGCCGAACTCCGCATCCGGCTGGCCGTCTGCGGACGTGCGCAGCGCGATGAAGTCCTGCTTGCCGGGGCCGGCGTAGGTGATGCCGACCAGCAGCTTGCCGTCGCCCAGGCGCACGATGCCGGCCGGGTAGCGGTTCCACGCCGCAGGAGCGACCACCAGCGGCTGGTAGCCGGGCGTCTGTTCGTCGCCGAAGGTGGCGTCGGTGGCACCGTCGGCGTCGACGCGCAGCAGCAGCGGGTACACGCCGGTGGCGGCGTCCTCGCGGTGGCCGGCCAGCACGAACTTGCCGTCCGGGGTCGGCAGGATGTAGTCGACGCCATTGACCAGCGAGGCGTCGTCGGGCATGCGGAACCGGCGCCAGCCGTCGCCGGCGAACGTGGCGTCGAGGCGCCCGTCCGCGTCGAGCCGCGCCAGCGAGAAGTCGGTGCCGAGCCCTTCGCCCTGCGATTCGAAGGCGCCGCCGACAAGGATGCGATCGCCCTCGACGACCGTGACCGAGGACAGGTAGCTCGATCCCTGCGCGGCCGATCCGGCCAGCCGCACGATGCCGTTAGCGTCGTCGCCGAAGGTGGTGTCGAAGGCGCCGTCGCCGGTCAGGCGCACGACGATGGCTTCGGACAGGCCGGCCGAGGGGCGGTCGCCGACGAGCAGGATGCGGCCCTGGCTGTCGACGGCGCTGGCGTGCAGGCGCGTGCGCGCCATCGACACGGGCGTGAAGCCCTTGGCGGGTTCTCCTTGCGCGGTGAGCTTGAGCGCGAAGCCGGTCAGCGGAGCGAAGGCGTCGGCACTGCCGGCGACGAAGATCGAGCCGTCGGCGAGACGCAGCAGCGTTTCGACCTGCTGCTGCTGCGTGCCGGGCGCCATGTCGGGCAGCACGACCAGCCCCGGATTGTTCGGGTCGCTGCCGAAGCCGGTGTCGACCGAGCCGTCGGCGTTCATGCGCGCGAGCAGGCCGCGCATGTGCGGATCGGGGTTGCCTTCGATCAGCCTGTTGCGCGAGCCGCCGAACAGCAGCTTGCCGTCGGGCAGGACGATCACGGCGCTGGTGCGCAGTTCGTGGCCTTCGACGCCGTCGATCGACAGGTAGGCGAAGCCCTGCGTGCCGAAATCGGGATCGGGTACGTCGTCGGCGGCGAAGCAGGAAGACGTGAGCGAGATCGCGCCGGCGATCACGGCGGCGAGGATGCGGTTGTTGGGCACAGGGGATCTCTCGAATGGAGGGCGGAAGCGGAGCGCGTCACGGTCGACCGGCCCGCTTCCCGACTATCGGAAGACGGGTGCGCGCCTGCATGACGCGGCCGTCACGGCCGCATCAGGTTTTCCTCAGGTCCAGGCCAAGTGCGCGATCGGCAGGGAAAATTCAGGTTTCCGGCGCTCGCGTCAGTTCCGCCGGAACGACGCGTTCGCCGGCCAGTGCGCGCGCCTTTTCCAGGGCGGGTGGCCAGGCGGCCGGGTTGCGCAGGGCATGGAAGATGCGCAGATGCAGCAACGCGGCGTCGTAGTCGCGGTCGCGCCAGGCGGTGATGCCTTCGACGACGACGCTGGCGCGCGGGAAGTCCCGCTGCCGCGTCAGCCAGCCCACGTAGGAGCGGCTCACCTGCATCAGGTCGGCGGGAATGCGCTCGCCTTCGGCCTGGTCGAGCGCCTGTTCGAACGCGACGCGCGTCGCGGCGGTCGCGGCGTCGTCGTCGGCACTGCGTTCGGCGAGCGCCAGCGACACGTGCAGGCGTGCCGTCGGCGTACCGTCGCGCTGCGCCCAGGTGCGCATCGCGGCGAGCGCGTCGTCGGCGTCCTTCGGCCTGCCGAGGATGCGCAGCGCGCGGATCCGCACCAGCCTGGTCAATGCGCCGCGCCGGGCGTCGAGCGCCGCCGCCGGCCCGGCCAGCGCCGCGGCGGCCTCGCGCTCGGCCAGCGCGGCGTCGC
>NZ_JAGIAG010000005.1 GCF_017744955.1 Dokdonella sp. | reverse complement strand
CGGCAGGTGTTCGATCCGGCGACCAACACGGCGAAGTGGGCGTGGCGCTTCTCAGGCAATGCGTTCGGGGTGGATGGGCCCAACGAAAGCCCGGCAGGAGGGGCGGCGTATGCGCTGAATTTGCGGTTCCCGGGGCAATACTACGACAGCGAGACAGGACTTAACTACAACTACTTTAGGGATTACGAACCGGTTGCTGGGCGGTACATCGAGAGTGATCCGAGCGGGCTAAAAGGCGGGATAGGAACATTTCCTTTTGTTGCGTCGAGTCCGATAAATTTGATCGACAGAAAGGGTTTGGACTTCTGGGTAGAGGGAGGAACTAGCGATCAAGGTGGAGGTACATTCCACAGAAAACTATGTGTAGGGAATCCCGAAGGGGGGGCATTCTGTGTCAGCTATGGATGTGCAGGTGAGCCTCCATGCTTTTTCGGCGCTCCGGGTGAATACTATGAGGATGGTGTTCGCGGTGGGGCAATTGATCCCGATACTTATCGGGCTTCTACACCCCAGGTTGATGCGGAGATCAAGCAAAAACTCCAGAGCTACATAGATCAAAGTGGTCATGGCGCATACTGGCTTTTTGGGAACAATTGCAGGGATTTCTCTTATACGAAATGGTGGGAGATAAACACTCACTATCCAAATATCCCTGCTGCGCCGCCAGTTAAAACCAGTAGGTAGAGGTTATTCTTCCGTATGAAATCTGGGCTATTGGCTGGAATATGTATTTTCCTCGGGTTGCATTTCCTGATTGTCGTTCTAATTCTCGGTATTGGTGCGACCGATCGCGATTCCGGTGGATTTATATTATATAATGCCGTACTTTATGCAATTATGCCTATCGGTATTGTATGGAGTAATGGTATTACTTACCTCGGCGAGGTGAATTTCGTAGTACTAAATGGACTTTTCCTACTTGCGATAGTTCTTCTTCTGAAGAAATTTATTTGCGTAATTTTACGTCATAAAGAACGTGGGCTAAAAGACTAAGGTAGCGGAAGGCTCGGGCGGAAATGGGGTCAGAGTGCGTTCTCTACCGTCGCTTATTGCCATACTGAACTGTTCGGGTTCATCGAGAATGTAATGCGCACGTGGCAGGCCTCGTTTGCATGCGCGATCGTTTTCGCCGCGCCCATCCGCGCGGGAAATCACCGACGACCCGCCTAGCACGGGCCGTCGGTGCGAAGTCCTACGGCGCCGACGTCCCCGTCGCACGCACCATGAACGCCCCCGGCAACACCACGTACTGCGGATTGTCGTTGCGCGTACCGAACGGCGCGGCGGCGGGGTCGTCGATCGTCGCGGCGATGTCTGGCGCGTAGAAGAACCACGACTTGTCGCCGCTGGTGTCGCGGTCGACGCGTGCGGGCTTGTCCGCGCCGCCGTCGAGCTTGGCGCTGGCGCCGACGAAGAAGCCGCCGTGCACCCAGGTCGGCGGAATGTCGACGCTGAAGAACTCGTCGTTGAACACGTTCGGCGTACCCTGCACGCTGGCGATCGCGTAGGCGTTGCGCGGATCGAAATCCTCGTCCGGATCCTGCAGCAGCCAGAACGTGACCGGGCCGTTCGCCAGCGAGGGGAAGGTCGGGCCGAACGCGATCGAGATCTTGGTGACGATCTCTCCGCCGGGCTGCGCCAGGTAGTAGTTGCCCAACAGCAGCGATGCAATTTGAGCTTGCGGAACGAGGGTTCGATCACCATGCGTTTGGCGTGCGATGAGCTTGCGAGCGTCGAGCTCCAAGCGAAGCTACGAGCAGCCACACCTTCCGCTCACGGTCCGCCTTCTTGCGACTGTGCGAATCGCGTGTAACGTGTAACCTGGTCGAATCCTAGTGCTTTCGTCCTTGTTGACTTGCCTGCACGACTATGTCGGTTTCCCTTAAGAGGGCGTGATAGCCTTCAGGTTCGTAGTAACTAGGCATGCGCCGTGCAACGTGTTTTGGGCTTCAGCGGAAATTAGAGGGTTGGTTTTGGCTCTGGGGCGGCGTTGTGAGGCGAGAAAATGCATGGCCCGTTATGACGACAAGGACTTCAAGAAATGAACGCAACAGCAAAAGCTGGTCTTTTGTTGCTTGTTGGATCCATATTGGCTATTGTCGATAGAGCCCTGAGGGAAAAAATTCTATTCAATGCGGAGTGGCCAAATTTCGTCTTTACAACAAATTTAGCTGTGTTTATATATATAGCATCCGGTGTTGTTGGGCTTGCCATGGTTTTGTACGGTCTCTTAGGGAAAGATAGAGACTAGGCATGGCTCTAGATAAGGCTAAGAGTGTCTTCGAGTTCGATGATGATGCGCCGTACGCGCGGTTGAGGAGCTTCCGAGTCCGGTTTCCGAGGTGATGAGGTCAGGTCGTAGCCTTCCCCTGAAAGACGTTCTGTTCTGTGCCGCGTGCGGCCTGATCGTCTTCATGCACGCGGACGCCCCGAAGGAGGGCTGTCGGTATCCGCAGGTTGCCTGGAAGATCCGCAGTTCCCGCTTCCGCAGATACTAGTCCGGCCGAAAGTATCTCCGGCCCTGTTTTGGCGACATGTCCGAATCGACGTGATCTTGAACGGCCGGTGCGGACAGCGCAACCATCACGCGGGCTTTGCCTCCGGATATAACAGAAAAGAGAATCGGAGCACCCGGCACGGGCGCTCCGATCCTTCGACCGACCTCGGTCAAGCCATCAGACGAGATCACTCCGCCACGTCGACGTAGCCGTTCTCGACACGCACCCGCACGCGATCGCCCGGGTCGTGATTCATGCGCTCGTGGTAGTCCTCGCCGCGATAGGTGAAGACCACGTCATAGCCGACCACGCGCTGCGTGGTGTCGTAGTCGGTGCGCGAGCGGCACTGCTGCTCGTAGGTCTTGACGTAGTAGCCGCCGCGTTCGACCACTTCGCTGCGCATCACCGGCGTTCCGTCGACGCTCGACACGACGGTCGGTGTGACCTCCTCGCGCCGATAGGCCGCGCCCGGGCGGTACTCGGTGCGCGGTTCGTTCCAGCATTCGCGCTGCGTGACCGGTGCGTTGACGCGGTCGACCACGCGGTCGACGCGTTCGACGCGCGCATAGTCGAAGAACGAATCGTCGCCGCTCTCGTAGCGTACGTAACGATCGGCCGCGTATGCGGTGCCGAACAGCGCCAGCCCCAGGGTCGCAACGACGGATTTCGTCACAGATTTCATGCCTACCTCCGTGGGGCCGGATGCCCCGGTTGAACCCTGTTGCCACGCTAGGTCCGGGGCAGTGAATTCGCTCTGAACTCGGCCGTTGAGGCGAGCGTCATTCAGTCGATGGTCAATCCTTCATCGAGGAGAAGCCACGCAGAAGACGATGCAGCTATGGACGAGACGCGCTCGCTTTGCGGCATCGCGAAGCGACGACCTGTCGCGCGCTTCGACGACATGCGGAGCAGGTCGCCCAATTCCCCAAAAAAAAAGCGGCGCCAATGGCGCCGCTCGATGAACGTTCTCGGCTATGGACTACAGCCGACGATCGAACTCGTCGACCTGCTTCTTCGCCTCGTCCTTGGCGATGCCGTAACGCTCCTGGATCTTTCCGGCGAGGTAGTCGGCATTGCCCTCCGCGACGGCGAGATCGTCATCCGTGAGCTTGCCCCACTGGGCTTTGAGCTTGCCGGACAGCTGCTTCCATTGACCTTTGATCCTGTCTTCGTTCATGAAAATCTCCTGAGTTGAAAGGAGCGGCGCGTCGCGCCGCGTTCCTCATTCCTTCGACTTCAAGCCGGACGCATCGACGCGCTTGACGCCCTTCACGCTCTCGGCGGCGGCGACGGCTTTCTTCACAGCGGTGTCGGTAGCGAGCACGCCGGTGAGCGTCACCACGCCGTCGATGGTCTTGACGTCGACTTCCATGCTCTTGACGCCATCGGTAGTGGCCAGCTCGGTCTTCACCTTGGTGGTGATCCAGGTATCGGTGACCGGCTGGTCCGACTTCGTCGGCTCGTTTCCGTCATGCGCGGCGGCCGCCTGCGCGGTGGCGAAGGAGGCGCTGCCCAGGGCGAAGACGGTGGCCAGCGAAAGGGAGACGAGCGAAGCGTTGTTGCGTTTCATGGGGATCTCCTGATTGGGATTTCCGCCGCGTCGCGACGAGCGTTGCGATTGCGGCGCGACCACCTTAGCCACGCATCCGCACCCTCCGATGAACAACGAAATGTTCACGCATGGAAGCGTTCACATACGGCGCGTATCGCGTGCGTCGACTCGTGCGCAGCGCACGTCGTGCGTCACCAGCCGCCGCGGCGGGCGCTTACACTTCCCGCTCCGATGTATCTGCGACGAGGCGAATGCGATGTCCGAGGCGGACGTCATCCATGCGAGTGCCAATGTGCGGACGCGATCGAGCCTAGCGGCGGATCTCGCCGGACTCGGCGTGCGGCGCGATGCGACGCTGCTCGTGCACAGCTCGCTGACATCGCTCGGCTGGGTCGCCGGCGGCGCCGTCGCCGTAATCGAAGCGTTGAGCGATGCGGTCGGCCCCGATGGGACGATCGTGATGCCGGCGCAGTCCTCGGATCTGACCGATCCGGTGCATTGGCAGTCGCCTCCGATTCCGCCGGCGTGGCAGGACGTCGTGCGCGAATCGATGCCGCCGTTCGACCCGCTGCGCACGCCGACGCGCGACATGGGGCGCATCGCCGAACTGTTCCGCACCTGGCCCGGCGTGCTGCGCAGCGATCATCCGACCAGCTCGTTCGCCGCCTGCGGTCCCGCCGCGGCACACGTCGTCGACGGCCAGCCGCTCGACGATCCGTTCGGCGAAGCCTCGCCGCTGGCGCGGTTGTACGCGCTCGACGCGCACGTGCTGCTGCTCGGCGTCGCGTTCGATCGCTGTACCGCCTTGCACTTCGCCGAACGCAGGGCCTGGCCCGACTCGCCGCGCATCGCCGAAGGCTCTCCGCTCGTCGTCGACGGCCGGCGCCGCTGGGTTCGCTACCGGACGCCGATCCTGCGCGCCGAACTTTTCGACGAGGCGGGGCGGCATCTGTCGAGCCTGGGTCTCGTGCGCAGCGGAAAGGTCGGCTCCGCGCCGAGCCGCCTGCTGTCGCTGCGATCGGCGGTCGACGCGGTGGTCCTCCATTGGCGGGACATGCGCCTCGACCCGTAGCCCGCAGCACGTGGCGGCGCCGCTACAATCGCCCGACAGGACGGCGCATCGAAGCGCCGCGGCGTTTCGAGGTCGATGATCCGGCGGCTCTATCATTTCGGCGACTGCATCGTGGACGTCGCCGCGCGCGAACTGCGTCAGGCCGGGAAGCGCGTGCCGTTGTCGCCCACGGTGTTCGACTGCATCGCGTATCTGCTCGAACATCGCGATCGCGCCGTCGGCCGCGACGAGCTGGTCTCGGCGGTGTGGGGCAAGGCCAGCGTCACCGACAGCCTGGTCGGCAAGACGCTGGTCAAGGCGCGCCGCGCGGTCGGCGACGACGGCGCGCAGCAGGCGGTGATCCTGACCGTGCCGCGCTTCGGCTTCCACTGGATCGCGCCGGTGCGCGTCGAGGAAGTCGCCGCCGACGTCGTGGTGACGGCGCCGATATCGGCGCTGCCCGTCGAAGTCGCCGCGCCATCGGAGCCGCCGGTTTCCGAGCCGGTCGCACGCGGCGCGCGCGGCCGACGCTGGATGCCGTTCGGCATCGCCGTTGCGCTCGCGTGCTGCGCGGCGCTCGGTGCGCTGCTGTACGCGATGCATTCCCGAGCGCCCACGCAGGTCGTCGCCGCTAAGGACGGCTTGCGCCTCGCCGTGGTGCCGGTCGAGATCGAAGGTCGCGCCGAAGACGGTTGGCTGCGGCTCGGCCTGATGGACCTGATCGCGCAGCGCCTGCGCGCCGGCGGGCTCGGCGTGGTGGCCAGCGACGTCGTGGTGCGCGTGGTCGGCGACGCGCCGGTCGAGGTCGCGGCGCGTTCGCTGCGCGACGCCGCCGGCGCCAGCGCGCTGGTCGCCGCCTCGGCGCGGCGCCATGGTTCGGAGTGGATCGTCCGCGCGGTGCTGCGCGACGCCGACGGTCGCGAGCGCGAAGTCGAGGCGCGTGCGAACGACGCGGTCACGGTCGGCCGCGCGGCCGCCGATCGGCTGCTGCGCCTGCTCGGTCGCGACGCGCCGGACGAGCGCGCCGTCGTCGACCTGCCGCTGGCGGAAGTCTCGCAGCGCGTCGACGCGGCCCTGCTGGTGAACGACTTCGATGCCGCGCGACGCGCGATCGCCTCGGCCAGCGCCGACGACCAGTCCACGCCGGAGCTGCAACTGCGCCTGTCCGAGATCGACTATCGGCTCGGCCTCTCCGACGCCGCGCGCGAACGGCTCGAACATCTGCTGCCGGCGTTGCCGCGGGAGACCGAGCCGGCCTTGCGCGCACGCGCCCTGACCGGCCTCGGCGCGATCGCGCTGAAGCAGAACCGCGCCGCGCCCGCGCTGCCGTCGCTGGACGAGGCGATCGCATTGCTCGATCGCCTGAACGAACCGGAATCGCTCGGCCACGCGCTGACCGCGCGCGGCATCGCGCACGCGATGCGCGCCGAATACGCCGAGGCGGGGCGCGACTTCGCGCGTGCGCGCATCGCCTTCGAATTGTCCGGCGACGCGCACGCGGCGGCGCGCGTGGACATCAACGAAGGCGCGGTGGCGACGATGCGCGACCGCCCGGCCGATGCGCTGCCGCTGTACGAGCGCGCCGCCGACCGCTTCGAGCGCCTGGACGCGCCGACCGATCTGATCAACACGCTCGGCAACGAGGTCGACGCGCGGCTCGCGCTGCTGCAGCCGGCCGCCGCGCTGGCGGCGAGCGAGCGCATGATGCCGCTGATGGAGCGGATCCGGAATCCGCTCGAACGGCGCGTGTTCCTGGTCATCCGTGCGCGTGCGCTGGCGGCGGTCGGACGCATCGCGGAGGCGCGCGCGCTGCTCGCCGATCTGCTGCAAAGCGCGGACGCGGAGCGCGAGCCCACCGTGCTCGGCGAGGCGCGCGCGCAGCAGGCCGCACTCGATCTCGCCGCCGGCCAGGGTGCCACCGCGGCGGCGCTGTCGCGGCAGGCGATCGCCGCGCTCGACGGCGCCGAGTTCGCGCATGCGCGCGCGGAAGCCTGGCGTGTGCTGGTGCTGTCTCTGTTGCGACGCAGCGAGGCTGCGGCGGCGGCCGAGGAGGGCGCACGCTTCACGCAATGGGCCGTCGCCGCGCGGCGCGCGAGCGTGCTCGCGCTGGCCCGGTTGGCGCAGGCGGAGCTCGTCGCCGCGCAGGGCGGCGGCGCGGCGGTCGAGGGCGCCTTCGACGAGGCGCGCCGCGCCGCCGAGCAGGCCGGCGTGCCGAGGGACATCGCCACCGTCGCGATCGCCAACGCGCAGGCGCTGATCGCCGCCGGCGAGCTGCCGCGCGCGGCCGAGGCGGCCGGCCAGCTGGCGCGCTGGTCGGACCGCGACTTCGACTGCGCCCTGCTGCAGGTGCATCTCTATCACGCGCTCGGCCAGCGCGAAGCCTGGAACACCAGCCTGGTCCGCGCGCGCGGCCTGGCCGGCGAGCGCCGCATCGCCAACGAACTGCAGCGCGAGCCCGGCACGCCGGCGCCGATCGGTCGCGCAGAGCCGGTGGTTTCCGTGCATTGACCGCGTCGGACCCGCTTCCGGCGGGCCGCGGGTATGGAACGGGCATGCCTCGGGAATGGCGCGGGCTCGTGCCCGCGGCACCGATCGCCGATGATCGCGAGGCGCTCAGCGCGGCCGTACGCCGGCCGGCGCCGCTCCGGATCAGGGACGATCGTTCCGGTTTTCCATCGTGAGGTCATCATGCCGTTGCCGCTTTCCCTGCCGCTCCGCCGGCTGCCGCTCGTCGTCGCCATCGCTCTCGCCGCCGCGCCGGCCGCCACCTTCGCCGATCCGCTGACGCAGGGGAGGGCCGGCGACTCCGCGCGCGTACTGCGCGCCGTCGACGGCCGCGCGACGCCGTACCTGATCCGCTTCGATGCGCCTTCGCTGGCCGCGGCGGCGCGCGAGGGCAAGCTGCCCGGTGTCGCCGCCGGCAAGCGCGCGGACCTGCGCGCGGCGGCCGCGGTGAGCTACCTCGAGGAGCTGCGCGTGGCGCAGCACGCGTTCCTGCAGCAGGCCTCGGGCGTGCTCGGCCGTCCGCTGACCTCGGTCGGCGCACCGTTCGAGTTCCGCCACGCCTACAACGGCATGGTCGTGCGCGTGACCGCGGCCGAAGCCCGCCAGCTCGCCGCCCTGCCCGGCGTGGCGGCGGTGCAGGCGGCGCGCAGCGTGCCGGTCTCGACCGATCGCGGCCCGCAGCTGATCGGCGCGCCGAACATCTGGAACGGCACCCTCGACGGCGCCACCGACCGTCTCTTCGCCGACGGCTTCGACGGACCGGCGACGCGGCCAAATCGGGGCGAGGGCATCGTCGCCGGCATCGTCGACACCGGCCTCAACTTCGCCAATCCGTCGTTCGCCGCGACCAGCGGCGACTACCAGCACGTCAACCCGCTCGGCGCCGGCCACTACCTCGGCCTGTGCGGGCCGCTGCCGAGTCCGGACTGGACGCCGCAGTGCAACGACAAGGTCATCGGCGCCTACGACTTCGTCACCGAGTTCATGCCGGACATCCTCGCCAACGATCCGGGCGCGACCAACGGCCCTGGCCCGGTCGACGAGAACGGCCATGGCTCGCACACCGCCTCGACGGTGGCCGGCAATCCGGTCGTCGCGCAGGTGCCGGGCGGGCCGCAGCTGCCGATCACCGGCGTCGCGCCGCGCGCCAACCTGATCGTCTACAACGCCTGCTACACGACCGGCGACGGTCGCGGCAGCTGCCTGTATCCCTCTCTCGTTGCGTCGATCAACCAGGCCGTCGCCGACGGCATCGTCGACGTGCTGAACTACTCGATCGCCGGCGGCAGCGATCCGTGGAACGAGGAGCCCTCGCAGGCCTTCCTCGACGCCGTCGACGCCGACATCTTCGTCGCCGCCTCGGCCGGCAACAGCGGCCCCTCGTCCGGCTCGACCGGCCACGCCGAGCCGTGGGTGACGACCGCCGCCGCCAGCACGCACGGCCGCGGCGCGTTCGTGAACATGTTCCGCGTGACCGGACCTGCGCCGGTGCCGCCCGCGCTCGAAGCGCTGCCGATGACGATCCCGACGTCCGCGATCCCGCTGACCGCGCCGGTCGCCGGCCCGCTCGCCTACAACGTCGCCGATCCGCTGCAGTGCTCCCCGGCCACCGCCGGCAGCTACACCGGCAAGGTCGTGCTGATCCGCCGCGGCACCTGCACCTTCATCGCCAAGGTGCAGAACGCCGAGGCCGGCGGCGCGGCCGCGGTGGTGATGTTCAACAACGTGGCCGGCGACATCAATCCGAACGTCGCCGGTGCGACGATCCCGGTCGCGGTGGTGACGCTGGCGCAGGCCGAGTCGATCGCCGCGTTCTACGCCAACACCAACAGCGCCGACGTGCGGCTGGACTATCCGTCCGAAGCCACCGTCGAACAGCCCGACCGCATCGCGCGCTTCAGCTCGCGCGGCCCGACCGCGTTCTCGCTGCTGAAGCCGGACATCGCCGCGCCGGGCTCGAACATCCTCGCCGCCTACGCCGGCGACGCGAATTCCTTCGGCGTGATCAGCGGCACCTCGATGGCCTCGCCGCACATCGCCGGCGCGGCCGCGCTGATCCGCAAGGCGCATCCCGAGTGGACGCCGGCCGAGGTGAAGTCGGCGCTGATGCTGACCAGCAAGAACGAGGGCATCGTCGCGCTGCCGAGCGAAGCGGCGGCCAATCCGTTCGACATGGGCGCCGGCCGCGTGCGCGCGGACCTCGCGATCGGCAGCGGGCTGGTCATGAACGAGACCAGCTACCGCTACCTGCGCGCCGATCCCGCGCGCGGCGGCGATCCGGGCAGCCTCAACGTGCCGAGTCTCGGCGGCGACCACTGCGTCGGCACCTGCACGTTCACGCGCAGCTTCCGCAATGTCGGCGGCGCCACGCGTAGCTGGAACGTCAGCCTCGCCGGCATCGCCGGCAGCGCCACGCCGAGCACGCTGATCTTGGCGCCCGGCGCCAGCGGCAGCGTTTCGTTCGCGCTCGACGTCGGCGGCCTCGACCAGGGCGCCTACACGTTCGGCGAAGTCGGTCTGACGCCGGACGGCGGCGGCCAGGCGCTGCACCTGCCGGCCGCGGTGTTCGTCGATCCGTTCAAGCTCGAGCTGACGCCGGCGCGCTTCGACGTCGAAGTCGCCGCCGGCGGCACCGCCACGGCGGCGTTCGCGGTGCGCAACCTCGGCAACGCCGGCCTGACCTGGAACCTGCTCGGCGGCGTCAATTCGGTGCCGGTGGTGAACCAGGCGCCGGATACGCGCGACGGCCTGGTCAGCTCGCTCTACGTCGACGCCAACAACGGCGCCTTCGTCGGCGACGACATCGTGCTCGACCAGCCGACCTCGTTCCAGAAGCTGTCGGTGCCGGGCTTCCTGTTCGCCAACTTCGGCGACACCGTCGACATGTATGCGAGCAGCGTGACCTGGTCGATCTACGCCGACGCCGGCGGCAAGCCGTCCGGCTATCCGGGCGACGGCACCGCGCCGCTGTGGACCTTGAACCTGCCGATCGGCGCACCCGGCGTCGACCTGTCGGCGAATGCGCTCGACGTCGACCTCGACGAGGCCGGCGTCCCGCTCGACCTCGACGCGGGCAAGTACTGGCTGGTCGCCTATCCGCAGTTCGACTCGCACGTCGTCAACGGCGTCGGCGTGATGTGGTTCCGCTTCCTGATGGGCGTGCAGGCGAACGGCATGGGCCAGGCCTTCAACAACGATCCGGAGTTCGGCGGCGATCCGGCCAACGCGGCCTGGGAAGGCATCAGCGCGAGCTGGGACGGCCACTACGACGCGGCGATGATCGGCACCGCCGATCGCCAGTGCACGCCGAGCTGGGCGACTCCGGCGACGAGCTCGGGAGCGGTCGGCGCCGGCGTCACGCAGAACGTCCAGTTGTCGATCGACGCGACCGGTCTCACCGCCGGCGAGCACATCGGCCAGCTCTGCGTGGCGAGCAACGATCCGGCCAAGCCGATCACGTTGATCCCGATCAAGCTCACCGTCACGCCGTAGCGATCTCTCGGAATCGGAGCGGTCTCGCTCTACCCGCCATTTCCCTCCCTCGGGAATGGCGGGTTTTTTCTGTCTCGAAGGCAACTCCCGTTCGGCATTTGGGGTGCGTGCCGGAGTGATGCTGTCCCTTCTCCCGCGAGCGGGAGAGGTAAGCAGCTTCGCTTTCCTTCTCCCACTGGTGGGAGAAGGTGGCCCGAAGGGCCGGATGAGGGAGACCCGGAGTGAAACGCTCCACTCCGAAAACCCTCACCTGCACCTGCGGCGCGACCTCTCCCGCGAGCGGGAGAGGTGGGGAGCTTCGCTTTCCTTCTCCCACTGGTGGGAGAAGGTGGCCCGAAGGGCCGGATGAGGGAGACCCGGAGTGAAGCGCTTCACTCCGATTCCCCTCACCCGCGCCTTCGGCGCGACCTCTCCCGCGAGCGGGAGAGGTGATTTCACTTCGTTGGGTTTCCAACGTGTGAACGTTGAATCGAGCGCGCCCCGGATCGCGCATACTCCGCCGAGACTCACCGGCTCGGAGACGCGGCCATGCAACACCACTACGACTACCTGATCGTCGGCGCCGGCATGACCGCCGACGCGGCGGCGAAGGCGATCCGCGAGAGCGATGCGTCCGCGCGTGTCGCCCTGGTGGGCAGCGAGGCGCGCGCGCCGTACGAGCGGCCGCCGTTGTCCAAGGCGCTGTGGAAGGACGACAAGCCGGCCGAGTCGGTCGATCTCGGCACCGCCAGGAGCGGCGCGACGCTGCATCTCGGCCGGCGCATCGTCGCGCTCGACCGCGCTGCGCACCAGGCCACCGACGACGCCGGCGACATGTACCGCTATCGACGCCTGCTGCTCGCGACCGGCGCGTCGCCGCGGCGCCTGCCGTTCGACGGCGGGCGCGTGATCCATTTCCGCACTCTCGACGACTACCTCGCGCTGCGCCGCTATGCGCAGCCGGGCGCACGCATTGCCGTGATCGGCGCCGGCTTCATCGGCAGCGAGATCGCCGCATCGCTGGCGACGAAGGGCTGCAAGGTGACGATGCTGTTCCCCGGCGACGGTATCGGCGCGGGCCGCTATCCGCCGGCGCTGTCGGACTTCCTCGACCGCTACTACCGCGAACGCGGCGTGACCCTGCGCGCCGGTGTGCGCGTGGTCGGCGGCCGCGACGACGGCGACGGCGTCGAACTGGCGCTGTCGGACGGAACCGGCGCGCGCTACGACGCGGTCGTCGCCGGCCTCGGCGTGACGCCGAACACCGAACTGGCCGCGGCGGCGGGGCTGGCCGTCGACAACGGCATCGTCGTCGACGCCCGCTTGCGCACCGCCGATCCGGACGTGTTCGCCGCCGGCGACGTCGCCAGTTTTCCGTGCGCGCCGCTCGGCATGCGCCTGCGCGTCGAGCACGAGAACGCGGCGATCGGCATGGGCCATCACGCCGGTCGCGTGATGGCCGGCGCGGAGGAGGACTACACCACGCTGCCGTTCTTCTATTCCGACCTGTTCGATCTCGGCTACGAAGCGGTCGGCCTGCTCGACGACCGTCTCGACGTGGTCGAGCAGTGGACGCAGCCGTACCGCGAAGGCGTGGTCTACTATCTCGATGACGGCCGCGTGCGCGGCGTGCTGCTGTGGAACGTCTGGGGCCAGGTCGACGCGGCGCGCGAGCTGATCGCCGACCCGCGCCGGCACGACGCCGACAGCGTGCGCGGGCGTCTGCCGCGCATGGCGTAGCGGCTTCGCAGCGTCGGCACGTCGCGTCGTTCCTCGAACACGTCTGCAACGCTCCGTGGAACGAGTGGCAGGATCGCGCGCAACGTCGACGCGGCGCTCGCCGCCGGCCTGCGCGCGCTGCGCTTCGTCGATGCGCAACGCCTGTGCACGGAGTTGACCGGACTTGGCCTGCCGCTGGACGCCGCCGCGCCGGCACGGAGTTGAGCCGGTCGCGCGAGGTGTGACGCGCGTCGACAAAAGCGCCCTCCGGCCTGGGGTTTGTCCCAGATGGCCGCCTTCGCCACGCGGGCTAGGCTTGCTTCGACCGGACAGGACGGAGCCCCCGCACATGACGTCGCTCGCACTCGACTCGAGACTGCACGCCATCGGCAGCAGCGCCACGACGCAGCCGGCGATGTCGCGGCCGGTGGACAACGCGGCGACCGCGAGCACGGTCGCCGACCTGTTCCGCACCGGCCGTTCCGGCGAAGCGGTCGCCACGCTCGAAGCCGCGCGCCAGGGCCAGCCGCAGGCGGTGCAGGACGCGCTCGATCGCATGGTCAGCACGCGGCTGCGGAGCTCCCTCGATCCGTCGCCGTCGCTCGGTACGCAGACGCTGTACGCGACGCCGGCCGAGATCGGCAGCACGATCCGCCGCATCAACGACGCCGGCAGCAATCCGCCGTCGATGCCGGACACCGCCACTCTCAGCGACCAGCAGAAGTACGACGTCTATTCGAGCATCGTCGAGACGCGCGGCACGCAGGCGGCGCGCGATTCCCTCGACGCCGGCGACCGCGTGATCCTCGGCCTGCGCGCCGAGACCAGCACGCTCGCCAACAAGGGGCAGGGCGTCTACGACGACCGCCTGGTCGTGCTCGCGCGCGACGCCGACGGCGGCGTGCACGTGAACGAGTTCGACCGCGCCTCGACCGAACCGACCGCGCAGTACGACGGCAACCAGAAGACCAATCCGGACGTCACCTTCCGCCGCGCGGAAGGCGACGACGTGACCGGCGACGGCGTGCCGGAATTGGGTAGACTCGCGCAGGGCACCACCGAGCTGATCCAGACCACGCATGCCAATCCGCGTTCCGCCGGCACGTCGTTCTCGCTGCGCCCGTCCGCCGCGGCGGTCGCCGAGGGCGCCGGGCGCGTCGAGCGCGACTCGAACCACGACGGCCTGTTCAACGCCGACGACGTCGGCGGCGTGGTCGATCTCAACAACACCTTCAAGATCCATTCCGGCAGCCGCACGAACACTGATTCGGCCGGCTGCACGACGCTGCATCCCGACGACTTCCGCACATTCCAGGGAGCGGTGAAGGCCGATGCCGCGCAGACGAGCTGGCAGTACGTCCTCACCACCACGCAGTAGCCGCCAGGCCGCGCGCGCGGCGGCGCTGTTCGCCATCGCGCTCGGCGCGACCGGCATCGGCAGCGCGACCGCGGCGAACGCACGCGGCGGTGCGATCGACATTCCCGCCGCGCAAGCCTCCTGTTCGCTCGAAGGCTGGGCCGTGGACCGCGATCCGCGCGGCCTCAACGTGCGCGCGGCTCCGTCGGCGCAGGCGCGCGTGCTCGGCACGCTGCCGCCGCTCAGCGTCGACGAGGACCGCCCCGATTTCGGCATCCCGTTCCGCATCACTGCCTCGCGCGGCGGATGGCTGCGCATCGAGGGCGCGCACGACGATCCTTCGCGCAGCGGCGCACCGGCGCGTCCGACCTACGCCGGCAGCGGCTGGGTCAGCGGCCGTCTGGTGCGTTTCAAGATTCAGTCGGCGCACGGCTACCGCGCGCCGGACACGGCCAGCGAACGCGTCGTCGATCTCGGCGACGACGCGCTGACCGATCTCGCCATGCTGAACGGCGTGCTGGCGTGCTCGGGTTCCTGGGCGCTGGTCGAGTTCGTGCAGCAGCAGCGTCGCGATCCGGCCTCGCAGGCCCTGCTCGACGACACCGACCGCACGCCGCGGCGCGCCTGGTTCCGCGGCATCTGCGCGAACCAGGAAACGACCTGCGACTCGGTCGAACAGTAGCCGGCACGATGGGTCGTGCGCGACGACGAGCGCGGCTTCAGCCGCCCTCGAAACCGTCGGCGAACAACGGCGGCATGTACGGCAGCAGCCAGCTCATCTGCGGCGCGTCGACGGTCAGGTTGCCAGTCGGTTCGAGCGAGAACGGATAGTCCTGCCAGTCCGGCCCGGCCGCCCACCAGGCCCAGCCGAGCCAGACGTCGGCATACGTGCGCAGATGGGATAGTGCGCTTTCGATCGCCGACCGGCACGCGGCGCTGTTGCCGCCGGCGGTTTCGGCGAGAAAGCCGCGTACGCCGTTGGCGCGCAGCCAGGCGGTCATGGCCAGAAGCTGGGCCTCGCCGGTGCCCGCTTCGCAGGTCGGCTGTTCGCCGCCGCGGTCGGCGTCGAAGTACTGATGCACCTCGAACGCATGCGGGCCGTCGTCGACGATCGACAGCATCGCGGTCCCGTTCGGCGTGCCGTACCACTCGTCGTTCCAGCTCCAGGCGCCGGTCCATGCGTTGCCGGGTACCAGGATCAGCTGCGTGGCACCGGTCGCGCGGATCGCGGCGATCGCCGCGTTGGCGGCGTCGACCCATTGTTCGGTCGGCATGCTGTTCGGTTCGTTCATCAGTCCGAACACGACCCGGTCGTTGCCGGCGTAGCGGTCGGCCAGGCGCGACCAGAAATCGGCGAAGGCGTCGTTCGGCACCGCCGCCGAACCGATCACGTCGCCGTAGTAGCGCGCGAAGTTCTGCGGGTTGAGGATCACGCGCACGCCGGCCGCCGTCGCGTGCGCGACGAGGCCGTCGAGCGGGGCCAGATAGTCCGCCTCGAAGTCGCCGTACATGGCCGGCTGCAGGCGTTCCCACAGGAACTGGATGCGCACGATGTTCATGCCGCGACTGCGGAAATAGTCGATTTCCGCGTTGGTCGGCCAGGTGTAGTCGACGCTGGGTTCGCCCGGCAGCGCCTCGCCGAACTCGGCGCCGGACAGGTTGACCCCGCCGTAGCGGTTGTTGGCCCCGGCCTGCGCGCAGAGCGCGCCGCCGAGCATCAGCGCCAGCACGGTGGTTCGGATCGACGTCGCCATGTGTTTCTCCCTGCGGATCGCGGTTGCGGGAATTCGGAAAACGCGTCGGGAAGCGTTCCTTCGCCGTCGAATACGCCGAACGGCGCGGAAATCCGCCAGCGCGCGATTTCGTGGCTCGCGTCACATTGCGCGCATCGGCACGGGTTTCCCCTAGCTGTTGGCCGCCGGCGTTGGTTCTAAGGTCGCCTGCATCGAACAGCGGAGCGCCACGTCATGAGCCTGGGTGTCGACAGTCGCAGCAACGCAGGTTCCCTGGCCGAGTCGATGCGCGCCGGACTGGAGCCTTCGCCCGAGCAGGCGCAGGCCGCGCAGCCGGCCAACGAGGTCAAGCCCGGCATGATCCTGGCGATTCCGGCCGCGACCGAGGGCCTCGGCCTGCAGTACAAGGCCGTCGCCGGCGACACCTTGCAGTCGATCGCCGATCGCTGGGGCGTGTCGGCGTCGGATCTGCGTGCGGCGAACCAGGCCACCTTCGGCCCGGCCACCGGGTTCGTCGAATCCGGTCCCGGCGCGCTCGGCCGCATCGACACCAGCAAGCTCAGCGGCAGCCAGCTGACGGTCGCCGACATCTACAACCACCACGGCAAGGACATCGAGCGCCTCGCCACCAAGGCCGGCCTGAACGTCAAGGATGTGATCGGCATCATCGCCAAGGAAACCGGCGGCCAGATCGATCCGGCCGCGCGCATGACGATCCGCTTCGAGGTGCACAAGTTCGCCGAGCGCATCGACGCGACGCAGAAGGCCGATTTCGATTCGCACTTCCAGTACAACGCGACGACGACCTGGAAGGGCCACAAGTTCAACGCGATCGGCGACGGCAAGGTCGCCGCCGACGGCACGCCGGGCACCTGGAAGTCGATCCATCCGACCGGCGGTCCGCAGGACCAGAACATCAACTGGGACGCGTTCAACTACGCGCACAGCCTCAATCCCGAAGCCGCGGCGGCGTCGATCTCGATGGGGCCGGGTCAGGTCATGGGCTTCAACTACACCTCGGCCGGCTACACCAGCGCGGAGCAGATGTACACGACGCTGAAGGACAACCCGATCAAGCAGTTCGAGGCGATGACCGACCACATCGGCGGCAACAGCAATCTGAAGGACGCCTTGAACGCCGGCAACTACGATACATTCGCAACCCGGTACAACGGCGGCGGCATCGCGGACTATGGATCCAAGCTCAAAGATTTCGCCGACGCGTTCGCGACCGTCACCGCGCCGCTCGTGGCGAAATAGCAAACGCGCCGTCGCTTTCGCGCTGCTGGCCTTCTGCGCCGGCCCGGCTCTCGCCGGCGGCACGAATTGGAACGTGCAGGCGAAGGACGGCGACATCGTCGCCGTCTCAAGCGACGGCGCTTCGGCCGCCTTCTCCGCGCAGGCCTATGCGAAGTCGCTGCTGCCGTCCGGCTACCGGCTCGACACCGCCGCGCCGGGCCGCGAATGCGCGATCGAGGTCGACCTCAAGCCGCTGTCCCTGCTCGGTGATGCGCTCAGCTTCGAACTCGTCTATCGCCGCCTGCCCGGCGAATGCGCCACACCGCTGCGCGACGGCGGCTACGTCGCGGCGCGCAGCGTCCGCCTCGGTTCCGGCGGGCCGGCACGCGTCGAGGACTACGTGCGTCCGGCATCGCTGCTGCAAGCGCTGCGCGCGACCCACGAAGTGGCGGACATGCTCGGCAACGAAGCACCCGCATCGCTTTCGGCGCTGTTCCAGCGGCTCGACGAGATCACCGCCAAGCACTGCGAGCAACGCCTGACGCCGGCGTCGCTGTCGCAGTTCTACGTCGGCGCGGTGCGCGAAGACGGCGTCGATCTGCGCATCGCATGGGGAGACGAATGCGGTGGGCTCGGTGACGAGCCCGAACTCGGAAGTGTTTCGGTGCCGTTGCGCAAGAGCGATTTGAACGACGGCGTGACCGCGCGCACGCTGCAAGTGCCGGGCGTGCATCTGCGTTTCGTCAGCACGGACTGAGCGGCGCGCCGCGCCGCCGGAGGGATGCCCGCGTTCGCGGGCATGACGTCATCCAGTGTCGGAAGTCGCCGGCCTGTTCGACGCGGCGGGTTGGTGCGCGTCCGCGCGACGGCAGCTTCCGGAAGGCCTCGAATCAAAGGTCGCCGTGGATCGCCTGCAATGCCGCCAGCGCGGCGAGGCCGGCGGTTTCGGTGCGCAGGATGCGCGGGCCGAGGCGCAGGCCGCGGAAGCCGGCCTGGTCGAGCGTGGCGAGATCGTGTTCGGACAGGCCGCCCTCGGGCCCGACCGCGAGCGTCGCCGTCGCGCCGACGACGAGGTCGCGCGCGCCGACGTCGCCGTGCGGATCGAGCGCGAGGCGCAGGCCGGCCTCCTCGCCGAGCGCGGCGGCCCAGTCGGCGAGCTTCATCGGCTCGGCCAGTTCCGGCAGGCGGTTGCGTCCGCATTGCTCGCAGGCCGAGGCGATCACGGCTTCCCAGTGCGCCAGGCGGCGTTCGGCGCGTTCGGCGTCGAGCTTGACCTCGGTGCGGTCGGTGACCAGCGGCACCACGCGCGCGACGCCGAGCTCGGTCGCCTTCTGCAGGATCCAGTCCATCTTCTCGCCGCGCGCGATGCCCTGGCCGAGCGTGATGCGCAGCGGGCTCTCGCGTTCGGGCGCAGTGGCCGAGTCGAGCACGCGCGCGGTGACCGAACGCTTCGCCAGCGAGGCGAGCTCGCCGGCGTACTCGCCGCCGTCGCCGTTGAACAGGCGCAGCGGATGACCGCGGTCGAGACGCAGCACGCGCGCGATGTGCTCGCCGGCCTGGACCGGCAGTTCGACTTCACGGCCCGGACGCAGCGGTTGCGGCACGTAGATGCGGGGAATGCGCATGAGGATCTCCGTGGCGCGAAGGTAGGAGGATTGTGCGCAAGCCGACGCGGGTACGCCAGCCTGCGCGGATCTGGTTCGGACCGATCCGTCGCGCGATAGTTTCCTGTGCGCGCGCACACGGCAGCGAGCGATGCGCGCGCTATGCTCGAGGACGCCTGGTTCGGGAGTTCGCCTCGATGCTGCACGCCGGTTTGATCTGCGCCGCCCTGGCCCTGGGCACCACGAGCTTCGCCGCGACGCCGTACGCGGTCGCACCGGACGGCCGCGTCGTCGCGCGCGTGCCCGCATCGCCCTCGCGCGCACCGACCGGCGCCGTGCCGTACGCGGCGACGCCGGACTGGCAGAACACGCTGCGTCTGCAGGTCGCCGGGCTCGCCTTCGGCGACCTCGACGGCGACGGCCGCGACGACCTCGCCGTCGGTACCTATCACAGCAACAGCTTTCCGCCGTACGAGGACTGGCACGACTACGTCTACTTCAACGTCGACGGTACGCTCGAGAACGAACCTTCCTGGCAGTCGGTCGACCAGAGCCACAGCAGCGAAGTCGCGATCGCCGACATCGATGGCGACGGCATGCGCGATCTCGTCGTCGCGCGCGGCGGCTTCTCCTACGATCCGAACGCGGTCTACTTCGGGTCCGCGAAGGGATTGGCGACGACCGCCGGCTGGCAGTCGCAGCAACCGGCCTGGGCCGTCGGCATGGCCCTGGTCGACATCGACGGCGACGGCGATCTCGACCTCGTCACCGCCAACCAGGGCAGCGGCAGCAGCGATCCGTATCGACCGCTGTACCTGTTCCGCAACGACGGCAGCGGCTTCGCCACCACGCCGGACTGGCAGTCCGCCGAGGCGGCCGTGCAGAACTCGGTCGCCGCCGGCGACCTCGACGGCGACGGCGATCGCGATCTCGCGGTAGCGAAATGGGTCGATTTCCAGAGCGCCGCCTACGCCAACGACGGCACCACGCTGGACACGGCGCCGTTCTGGAGCACCGGCTCGACCGCCGGCGACCGCGGCGTCGCGATCGCCGACTTCGACGGCGACGGCGATCAGGACATCCTGCTCGGCCAGACGCGCCTGACCGTGTACGCCAACGACGGCAGCGGCGGCTTCGCGCCGACCTGGCAGGCCGACAACACCGACTCCGACCACCAGGGCGTCGCCGTCGCCGACGTCAACGGCGACGGTCTTCCGGACGTCGCCGAGATCGACTTCTCGCGCGGCAAGGTTTGGCTCTACCTCAGCCGCGACGGCGCGCTCGATCCGGTGCCGGCGTGGAGTTACGACGGCGACGGCGCCGGCAACGCGCTCGCCTTCGGCGACGTCAACGGCGACGGCCTGCCGGACCTCGCGGTCGGCTTCTCCGGACAGCCGTCGGTCGTCGTCTTCCTCAACACCGGCACGCCGGTCGACGATACGATCTTCGAGGACGGCTTCGAGTCGGCGAGTGCGGGGAGGGCGAGGGCAGCACGTCTGGCAGCTGGGCAGGATTCGTAACGGCTGCCGAGCCGACTGAGGCTCGGGATGCGGGATCGACCGGCCCCGATCACGGCGTGACGTATACTCGCGGCAGTTACCTCGGCGTGCCGCCGTCGGAATTCTCTTGTTGCCATGGTCGATCCATCCACCGTCATCGAAGCGGCCGAACGCGCTGGTATCGACCTCGGCCTGATCGACGACAACCTGCGTCTGAGTCCGGAGCAGCGGGCCTTGCAGCATCAGGCGGCCCTTGATTTCGCGCTTGAAATAGAGCGCGCGGGACAGCGACTGCGTGAGCGATCTGCAAAAGCTGCTGCAACGACTCGATGACGCCGGCATCGACTTCGTGCTGGTCGGCGGCTATGCCGCAATGCTGCACGGGTCGAGTCTGCTGACCCGCGATGTCGACGTCTGCGCGACGCTGACGCCGGAGACCATCGAAAAACTGCGTGAAGCCTTCCGGAATTTCCACCCCCGGCATCGCCTGTCGGCACCGCAGCAGTCATTTCTCGACAATCCCGAGCAAGGCGTGGCGTTGAGCAATCTGTATCTCAACACCGACCTGGGCACGCTCGATCTGCTCGGCAGCATTACCGGCGTCGGCGATTATGCGCGCGTCGCACGCGATGCAGTCGAGATCGAATTGTTCGGCCGGCGCGTGCGCGCGATCGGACTCGATGACCTGATCGCGGCCAAGGAGGCGCTCGGCCGAGACAAGGATATGATCGCTGCCAAGGAACTGCGGGCGATCCGCGAAAAGTTGCGCGGGCCGTAACGGCAACTGGACGAATGAGTATGAGTCGACGTCTCGTTGCGTAGGTCGTTGCGCTGCTATTGCCAATGCTCGCCTCGGAGCGTGTTTCGCGCTTGCACGTGCCGCTGCTGTTGATCGCCGGAGAACGGGATCGGCACGCGACGCTGGAACAGTCACAGGCCTTGTACGAAGCAGCCAACGAACCGAAGCAGTTCTGGGGCGTTACCGGCGCGGCGCACGGCGATCTGCACGCGTATGCGAAAGCGGAATACGAACGCCGCTTGCTCGCTTTCCTCGCTTCGTCGTTGCGCAAGGCCGACGTTCAAGCGACCGCGCGCTCGATCCCCTCCGCCGCGACCTCGACCATGAAGTTGATCTCCTCCGGCGTGATGCAGTACGGCGGCATGAAGTAGACGACGTTGCCGAGCGGGCGCAGCACGGCGCCGCGTTCGAGGCCGTGGCGATAGACGCGCAGGCCGCGGCGTTCGGCCGCCGGAAACGGTTCGCGCGTGATCTTGTCGCGTACGAGTTCGATCGCCGCGATCATGCCGGTCTGGCGCACGTCGGCGACGTGCGGATGTGCGGCGAGCGGCGCCAGGCGCGCGGCGAGATGCGCGGCCAGCGCGCGGTTGCGTTCGAGCACGGGCTCCTCGCGCAGCACCGACAAGGTCGCCAGCGCGGCGCGGCAGGCGATCGGGTTGCCGGTGTAGCTGTGCGAATGCAGGAAGGCCTTGCCGGCGGCGTAGTCGGCGTAGAACGCGGCGTAGATCGCAGCGGTGGTCAGCACGGCGGACAGCGGCAGGGTGCCGCCGGTGAGGCCTTTCGACAGGCACAGGAAGTCCGGCACGATGCCGCCCTGCTCGCAGGCGAACAAGGTGCCGGTGCGGCCGAAGCCGACCGCGATCTCGTCGGCGATCAGATGCACGTCGAACTCGTCGCAGAGCGCGCGCAGGCCGGTCAGGTACGACGCGTCGTACATGCGCATGCCGGCGGCGCACTGCACCAGCGGTTCGACGATGACGGCGCTGACTTCGCGCGCCTGGCGTTCGAGGATCGCGCGCAGCGCACGCAGGGCGCGCCCTGCGCAGTCGGCGGCGCTTTCGCCGGGATCGGCCGCGTAGGCGTCGGGCGAGGGCGCGAAGATCGGTTCGAGCAGCAATGGTGCGTAGGTCTCGCGGTACAGCGCGACGTCGGTGACCGACAGCGCGCCGAGCGTCTCGCCGTGATAGCCGCCGGTCAGCGCGACGAAACGCCTGCGCTCGCCGCGGCCCTGGTTCTTCCAGTAATGGAAACTGAGTTTGAGTGCGACTTCGACCGCGCTGGAGCCGTTGTCGGCGTAGAAGACGCGGGAAAGGGAGGAAGCGTCTTGCGCCGCCGATCTCCGCCGTTCCGACGGCACTTCGGCGTCGTGCGTGCGGGCATCCACATCGCCATCCCGTGCGCTTGGCCAATGGATCCCCGCTGTCGCGGGAATGACGCCGCCCGACGCCGGCGGCCGCGCCACCTTCGGCGCGATGCGCACGAGTTCCTCGGCGAGTTCGATCGCCGGCTGGTGCGTGAAGCCGGCCAGCATCACGTGATCGAGCCGGTCGAGCTGGTCCTTCAGCGCCGCGACGATGCGCGGATGGCGGTGGCCGAGCAGGCAAGTCCACCAGGAGCTGACCGCGTCGAGCCAGCGGCGGCCGTCGTGGCCGTACAGCCAAGCGCCCTCGGCGCGCGCGATCGGCAGCATCGGCAGGGTTTCGTGGTCGTGCATCTGCGTGCACGGGTGCCACACGACGGCGAGATCGCGCGCCGCGAGCTGGGCGGCAAAAGTGGGTTCCATAGCCCTGATATGATCCGGCCCGCCCTCGCTTCCGCACAAGTCTTGCCATGCGCCGCTTCCCCGCTTCCCGATTCCTGCTTCGCCGTCCCCGCGGATTCACCCTGATCGAGATCCTCGTCGTGGTCGTGATCCTCGGCATCCTCGCCGCGATCGTGGTGCCGCGCGTGATGGAGCGGCCGGGCGAGGCGCGCGTGACGCGCGCGAAGCAGGACATCGCCGGCATCGTGACGGCGCTGAACTTATACAAGCTGGACAACTTCTCCTACCCGAGCAACGAACAGGGCCTCGAAGCGCTGGTCGCCAAGCCGTCGGGCCAGCCCGACGCGCCGAACTGGAAGGGCCCCTACCTCGACCGGATGCCGAAGGACCCGTGGGGCAAGCCCTACCAGTACCAGCGGCCGGGCCAGCACGGCGAAGTCGACGTCTACAGCAACGGCGCCGATGGCCGCCCCGGCGGGGAGGGCGAGGCGGCGGATGTCGGGAATTGGGAGTGAAGCGGGGATTGCAGATTCGGGATTCGGGATTCGATAGAGCAGCGGGCGGCGAGGCTGTGCGCTTGCGCTCTTTCCAATCCCGAATCCCGAATCTCCAATCCCGGGGCTTCACCCTCATCGAACTCCTCGTCGTCGTCGTGATCGTCGGCGTGCTCGCGGCCGCATTGACGCTGGCCGTCGCCGGCAGTTCCGAGCGCCAGCTCGCGAACGAGGCGGAGCGGTTCCGCGCCTTGCTCGCGCATGCCTGCGGGCAGGCCGAGTTGTCCGGACGCGAGGTCGGCGCCGTGCTCGACGCGAACGGCTACGCGTTCCGCCGGCTCGACGGCAGTGAATGGCGCGAACTCGCCGAAGGCGAACTGCGCACGCGGCGCTGGCCGAACGCGCTGCGCCTCGAACTCGCCCGCGACGGACGACCGCTGGAACTGGCGACGCCGCAGCGTCCCGCCCCGCAACTGATCTGCTTCTCGTCCGGCGAACTGACGCCGTTCGTGCTGACCCTGGCGCTCGGCGACGCACCGCTGCGCTATCGGGTGAGCGGCGCCGAGGACGGCACGTTGAAGGTGGAGAGATGAAGGGGCCGGGATTGGGGATTGGAGATTGGGGATTCGGAAGAGCGCAAACGTGCAGGCTGGCGCGCGCCCGCTTCGCCCAATCCCCAATCCCGAATCCCCAATCCCGGCTCTTCCGCGGCTTCACTCTCCTCGAAGTACTGATCGCCCTCGCCGTCGTCGCGCTGGCCCTGCTCGCGCTGACACGCGCGGCCAGCGTGCAGGTGCAGAGCTTCGACGCGCTGCGCGAACGCACCTTCGCCGGCTGGGTCGCCGCCAACACGCTGACGGAGACGCGCCTTGCCAACCAGTTTCCGCCGACCGGCCGCAGCGAAGGCCGCACGCGCCTGGCCGAGCGCGACTGGCGCTGGACGCGCGACGTGCAGGCGACGCCGGACGCACGCATCCGCCGCATCGACATCCGCGTGTTCGCCGGCGAAGCGCAGGAGCCCTCGGCGACGCTGAGCGGATTCGCCGGTCAGGGTCTGGCGCCGTGAAGCCATGAAGCCGGGATTGGGGATTCGGGATTCGGGATTGGGCGAAGCGGGCGCGCGCCAGCCTGCGCGTTTGCGCTCTTCCGAATCTCCAATCCCCAATCCCCAATCCCGGCCCTCGTACGGCTTCTCCCTCATCGAACTCCTCGTCGCCCTGGCCGTCTTCGCCGCGCTCGCCGCGGCCGCGTACGGCGGGTTGGCGCAATTGGCGCGCACGCGCGGGGCGCTGGCTGCGCAGCAGGATCGGCTGGCCGCGGTGACGCGCGCGGTCGCCGCGGTCGAACGCGACCTGCGCCAGGCGGTGTCGCGTTCCGTGCTCGGCAGCGGCCGCAACGACGTGCTGCCGGCATTGTCAGGCGTGTCCGGCGGCGTCGAGCTGACGCGGCTCGGTTATGCCAATCCGCGTGCCGAGTCGCGCAGCCATCTCGAACGCGTCGCCTATGCGCTCGACGGCGCCGCGTTGCGCCGCCTCCGCTATGCCGTGCTCGATCGCGCGCCGGACACGGTGCCGGCGACGACGGTGCTGCTCGATCGCGTCGACGAACTGCGCCTGCGCTACCTCGGCTGCGACGGCACCTGGCGCGAGGCGTGGCCGTCGTCGCAGCCGCCGACCTGTGGTAGGCAGATCGACAGAACCGAACTGCTGCCGCGTGCGGTCGAGTTCCGTTTCGTGCTGCCGGACCTCGGCGAGATTCGTCGTCTGGTCGAGCTGCCGTCGTCGTCGCCGCCGACCGCGGTGGTGGTCGAGCCATGAACGCACCGCGCCGGCATCAGCGCGGCGTCGCGCTGCTGGTCGCTCTGCTGGTGGTGGCGCTGGCGACGATCCTGATCGCGGCCCTGCTCGATCGCGGCGAACTGGTGCTGGCGCGCACGCGCAATACGCTGCGCGGCGAACAGGCGGAAGCCTACGCGCAAGGCCTGGAAGCCTATGCGGCCAAAGTGCTGCTGGACATTCCCGCGGGGCAGGCGGATACGAACACCAGTCCATGGGCGATGCCGCTGCCGCCGCAGCCGGTGCCCGGCGGCACGATCGGCGCGACGATGCGCGACCAGAACGGCTGCTTCAATCTCAACAATCTCGCGTCGAAGAACGCGGCCGAGCGTGAGGAGTGGATCGGGATCTTTCGGCGCCTGCTGACCGCGGTCGGCCTGCAGGCGGATCTCGTCGGCGCCGTCAGAGGCTGGCTCGATCCGGATCTGCGCGCGACGGAAACGGGCATCTATCTCGCCCAGCCGGTGCCGTATCGCCCGCGCGGCGGCCTGTTCGCGCACGTCTCGGAACTGCGCCTCGTGCGCGGCTTCGGCGGCGATGCCTACGCGCGGCTGGCGCCGTACGTCTGCGCGCTGCCGCCGGGGACGAAGCTCAACGTCAATACCGCACCGGTGCCGGTGCTGATGAGCCTCGGCGACGGCATGACCCGCGCGACGGCGGAGAAGCTGTGGAGCCGCGGCCAGGCGCGCTATGCAGACGTCAACACCTTCCTGCACGACGCCGGCATTCCGGTAACGGCGGACCTGTACCACAGGCTCGGCGTGTCGAGCACCTACTTCCTCGCGCGCAGCGACATCCTGCTCGACGGCGTGCCGTTCACCTTCTACAGCCTGATCGAGCGCAACGGCCTGCGCGTGCTGCAACGCAGCCGCGGCGCCGACCTGGCGCTGGTCGCGCCGGCGCCGATCGCGGCCGGCGAGGCGCCGTGACGAGCTGTCTATTGGCTAGCGAAATCTCCGTCGGCGCTGACATACAATCTTCGCCAATACCCCGGCGGTTCCCATGCCCGATCGTCTCTATCTGCGCCTCGCTGCCGACGGCGGCCTGAGCTGGCTGCGCCAAGCGGCCGGCGTTCGCGAACCCGCTTCGACTCCCGGCGTGCCGCCGGCATCGGCATTGGCCGCGGCCGACGAAGTCGTCGTCGCGGTGCCGGCCGAGGACGTGCTGCTGACCGAGGTGGAGCTGAGCGCGCGCAATCGCGCGCAGTTGTTGCAGGCCTTGCCGTATGCGGTCGAGGACCAGCTGCTGGCGCCGGTCGAGGATCTGCATTTCGCCGCCGCGCGCGGCGAGGGCGGTCGTGTCGGCGTGGCCGTGGTCGCCAAGCAGCGCTTGCGCGACTGGTTGCAGCATCTCGAACGCGCCGGCGTGCGGCCGGACCGCATGCTGCCCGATTCGATCGCGCTGCCGCTGGCGGCGGATCGCGCCACCGCGTTGATCGAGAACGGCCGCGCGACCGTGCGCCTGAAGACGTGGTCCGCGTTCGCCTGCGCGCTCGAGGAGCTGCCCGGCTGGCTGGCGCAGCTGCGCGCCGGACTCGCGCCGCTGGAGGTGCACGACTTCCGCGCGCAGCCGGCCCTGGCATTGCCCACGCCGATCGCGGCATATCGCGAGCGGCAGCGTGACCCGCTCGCGTTTCTCGCCGCGTCGCCGGACGCCGAATCGATCAACCTGCTCGACGGCGAGTTCGCGCCGCGCCATCGTCGCGCCGGCGGCGTACGCGGCTGGCGCCTCGCCGCGGTGCTGGCCGCCGGCGTCGCCGTGCTCGCGCTGGCCGATCTCGGCCTCGAAGTGCTGCAGCTCTCGCGCACCGACGCGCGCCTGCAGACGCAGGCCACCGACGCGCTGCGCAAGGCGTTTCCCGATCTCGACGCGGCCCAGCTCGCGCGCATGAGCCCTGAGCAGCTGATGCGCGGCCGGCTCGACCGCCTGCGCGGCGGCGCGGAAAGCAGCGGCCTGTTGCGCGTGCTCGGCCAGCTCGCGCCGGTGCTCGGTGGCAGCACGGGCATCCAGACGCGCGGCATGGAATACCGCAACGGCAGCTTCGAACTCGCCCTGCGCGCGCCCGACGTCGCCACCGTCGACGGCGTGCGCGAGCGCCTCGTCGCCGCTGGGCTGACGGCCGAAGTCACCGCCGCGAATCCGGGCGCCGACGGCGTCGACGGCCGCATCCGCATCGGAGGTGCACGGTGATTGCACAGCGCTGGCAGGCGCTCGCCGCGCAGGAGCGCCGCATGCTGATCGGCGGCGGCGCCGTGGCCGCGTTGCTGCTCGGCTGGGCACTGCTCTGGCATCCGCTGGCGCAGCGCCGCGCCGAACTGCGCCAGCAGGTCGAGCAGAGCCGGCGCGAATCCGCGTTCGTGCAGCGCGGCGCGGCCGAGATCGAGCGCCTGCGCGCCGCCGGCACGCGCACGCGCGCGGATCGCCAGGGGCGCTCGCTGCTCGCGCTGGCCGATGCCACCGCGCGCAGCGGCGGTCTGGAGGCGGCGCTCAAGCGCGTCGAACCGGCCGGCAGCGGCAGCGTGCGCGTCAGCTTCGAGTTCGCCAATTTCGATGCGCTGGTCGCCTGGATCGAGGATCTGTCGCGCGGCTACGGCGTCGAAGCGAGCGATTTCTCGGCCGACCGCGCCGACGGCGTCGGCCTCGTCAACGCGCGCGTAACGCTGCAGGATGCACCATGACGGGCTGAATGCCCGTCTCCATCGCAATGAATCCACGAAAGAGAACGATGCGAACCTTCAAGATCCTGTTGCTGCTCGTCGTGCTCGGCCTCCTCGCCGCCGGCTGGTTCTTCTGGAAGCTGCCGGCCAGCTTCGCCGTGCGCTACGGCGCCAATTACCTCGGTCCGGTCACGCTCACCGGCGTCAGCGGCACGCTGTGGGACGGCCATGCCGACGGTGTCAGCGTGCTCGGCCGCGATCTGGGCGAGATCGAATGGCGCGCGCAGAAGGCGCCGCTGTTCGACGGCCGCTTCGTCGCCGACGTGCGCATCAAGGGTGCCGACGTCGACGCCGCCGGCACGATGACGCGCAACGGTGACGGTTCGATGCAGGTGCACGAGATGCGCTTCAGCGTGCCGGCCGAACTGCTCGCCACCAGTCTCGATCTCGGCGGCGCCAAGCTGCTCGGCACGATCAGCGGCGTGGTCAACCAGGCCAAGTTCGCCACCACCGCGCTCAGCGACGCCAGCGGCAACGCGCGCTGGAGCGGTGCCGGCGTCGCCGGCCAGGCCGAGACGCATCTGCCCGACATCCTGGGCGAGTTCGCCTCGCAGCCGGACGGCAGCATCGGCGGCCAGGCGCGCGACGACGGCAGCGGCAATCTCGCCGTTGACGGCAATTTCAAGATCGGCTTCAACGTGCTCGACGCGCAGGCCACGCTGTCGCCACGCAACGGCGACGAACAGGTCGCCGAGATGCTGCGCCGCATCGGCGAGCCGCAGCCGGACGGCTCGACCCGCTTCGTGGTGCACGGTCAGATGATCAAGTTCCGGTGAGCGCCGCGCCGGCGCCGGAGTTCCTCGCGCAGGCGCTCGCCGCGGCGCAGCGTGCCGCCGACGCGGCCGAGGCGATCGTGCTGCCGCGCTATCGCGCGCAGGATTTCTCGGTCGTGACCAAGGCCGATGCGACGCCGGTGACCGAGGCCGACCGCGAAGCCGAGGCCGTGATCAAGCGCGTGCTGCGCGAAACCTTTCCGCAGCACGCGTTCTACGGCGAGGAGGAAGGCCGCGAAGGCGACGGCGACTTCCTGTGGCTGATCGATCCGATCGACGGCACCAAGGCCTTCGTGCGCGGCTATCCGATGTTCTCGACGCAGATCGCGCTGATGCACGCCGGCGAACTGGTGCTCGGCGTATCCGCCGCCGGCGAGTACGGCGAACGCGCGTGGGCGGTGCGCGGCGGCGGCGCGTTCCTGCGCGGTCGCGACGGTGCGGTGCATTCGCTGCGCGTCTCCGGCGTGGCGGAATTCGGCCCGGCGACCGCGCTCTCGACCGGCAACCTCAAATCCCTCGCCGGCGCGCCGGCGCGCTGGAACGCTTATGCCGACCTGGTGCGCCGCGTCGGCCGCATCCGCGGCTACGGCGATTTCCTGCACTACCACCTGCTCGCGCGCGGCGCGATCGACCTGGTGGTCGAATCGGACCTCAACATCCTCGACATCGCGCCGCTGGTGGTGATCGTGCGCGAGGCCGGCGGCACGTTCACCGATCTCGACGGCGGTGCGATCGGCCTCGACACGCGCAGCGCGCTGGCCGGCACGCCGGCGCTGCACGCGCAGGCGTTGGCGCTGTTCGCGCGCGCCTGATCCGCCTTCATCGCGACGCGCAGCGTTCGTAGCCGGGCACGCCGAGCCCGAGCACGACGTCGCGCTGCACGCTCCAGCGTCCCTGGCGATCGCGCCGCGGCTCCACGATGCCGCTGCCGCCGTGCGCGTCGCGTTCGCGCGCACGCAGCGCCGGCGTCAGGCGCGGATCGTCGGTGAACAGCACGTCGCCGAGGTAGTAGGTGCAGCGGCCGGGTTCGATCACGTGCAGATGCACGTGCTGCGGCACGGCTTCGCCGGGGTAGCCGCCGGGACGGATGGTGAGGAACGCGTAGCGTCCCTCGGCATCCGTGCGCGCCCAGCCGCGCAGGCGGCCGTGGCGGGCGGTCTCGCCGGAGAGGCGCGGATCGCGCGGATAGAGGCCGCCGCGATCGGTGTGGTAGGCGTAGACGACGATGCCGGGGCGCGGCCGTCCGTTCGCGTCGCGCACGATGCCGGCCAATTCCAGCGGCTCGCCGGGCTCGGCGGACGGTGCGATGTGGCCACGGGAATCGAGCCGCGCGGGCAGGCCGTCGAAGACCGCTTCGCAGCCCTCGCACGGCGCGCCGACGACGATCTCCCGGCCGGTCACGCCGGTGTCGACGGCCGTGTCGAGGCGCACCGTGCGCGGGCGATCGGCATGCAGCGAACGCGCGTCGATCTCGGCGGAGGCCGGCTCGCGCAGCGAGGTGAAGACTTCGACGTGCAGGCGCGACACGTTCCGCGCGCCTTCGATCGACATGCAGCCGGAGTCGTCGCTGCGCGCCCAGGCGATGCGCTGCGGCGAGGTCGAGTCCGGTGCGCGCAGGGCGAGGAGGGAATCGGCGCGCGGCGTCGACGTCGCGTCGGCGAAACACACGCGTGGCGCGGTCGTCTGCGGAGACGCGGCGAGCGTCGCACTCGACGACAAGCGGTTCGGCGCGAGCCAGAGACGGCCTTTCGGCGTCTCCGGATCGTCGTCGGCGGAAGCCTGCGCGTAGTTCGCCTGTAGGAAGCTCATCGCGTAGCGCGCCTGCGCGTCCAGCGGCGCCTGCCAATCGCCCGCGAGCGGATCGAAGCGCCACAGCAGACGCCGCTGCGCGAACACGTGCCCTTGCGCGAGCGTGCCGAGCGGCAGCGCGAATTCGCGCGAGGCGGCGTCGAGCCCGGCCGGCGCCAGGTGCGCGACGTACCAGTTCGCATCCGCGGCCGCGACGGCGCCGAGCAATGCCGGCGAAGGCGGCTCGCCAGTCAGGATCAGGAAGCCGCGGAAACGCTCGCTGCCGATGTCGGCGACGGCAGTGCGCAAGGCCCGCGCGATGCGTGCCGCGTCGTCCGGCGCGGTGCGCGAGGGCAGGAACACCAGCAGGCCGGCGTCGTAGCCGTGCTCGCACATCGGGCACAGGGTGCGACCGGCGTAGGCGCCTTGCAGGTGCTGCACGTCGACCGCCGGCAACGCATCCCAGCGCGGCAGGCCGCTTTGTGCTTGGACGAACGAGGCGAGCCAGAGCAGGATAAGGCCGAGCCAACGGGGCATGGTGGATTCCTCGACGGGGGACGCCTGAGAGAGCGCTCGCGGGTGCGCGGCGTTAACCGACGCGGAGGCGGTTAACGCTTCGCGCGGTCGTCCCCTCTTCATCGACGACGAGCAAGGAGCTGCATTGCACGAGCCGGCCGGCGGTCCGATCCAGGCGTTCGAGGTGGCGTGCCGCGTGCGCGAGGCGCGGCGCGGCGAGCAGCACGCGTACGCGCTCCTGTACCGCCGCTTCGCGCCGCTGGTGCACGGCATCCTGCTCGGCCGTTGCCGCCCTGCGCTGGCGGACGAGGCGACGCAGGAATGCTTCGCGCTCGCCTTCGCGCGTCTGGCGCAGCTGAAGGAAGAGCACAAGTTCGGGCCGTGGATCGCCACCATCGCGCGGCGCATGCCGATGGCGGCGACTTGGGAACACCCGGTCGGCGAGTCGCCCGAGCGCGCGTCGACGGCGGCCTCGCCGGAAGATCGCGCCGATGCCGAGCGCGTCCTGCGCGCGCTGGCGACCTTGCCGGAGGCGTATCGCGAGACGTTGACGCTGCGTCTGGTCGAAGGGCTCGGCGGGCCGGAGATCGCCGCGCTGACCGGACTCACGCCGGAATCGGTGCGCGTGAACCTGCATCGCGGCATGGCGAAGCTGCGTGCCGCGCTCGGGCTGGAGCGCGCGGACATCGCGGAGGTGCGAAATGCGTGACGACGACGCCTTGTGGAATCCCACCGCGGAAGGCGACGCGGAGCTGCGCCGGCTGCGCGCATTGCTCGCGCCGTACGCCGTGGCCGGACGCGGCATCGGCGAGTGGCCGCCGAAGCGGATCGCGCCGCCGCGACGGCGGCGCGGTTTCGCGGCGGTGCTCGCCGCCGCGCTGGCGGCGAGCCTGCTGCTGTACGCCGGCTATGCCTACCGGTTCGGCTGGAGCGAAGGGCGGCCGTGGCAGGTCGACCTCGCCGGCGCGGCGCGCCACCCGCTTGCGCCCGGCGGCGTGCTCGAGACCGGCGCGCGCGAATCGCTGAACGTCGCCGTCGCGCGCATCGGCCGCATCGAGCTGTCGCCGCGCTCGCGCCTGCGTCTGTTGGAGACGCGCAGCGGACGGCACCGCGTCAGCCTCGACGACGGCCATCTGCGCGCGCGCATCTGGGCGCCGCCGGGCTATTTCGGCGTCGACGAGGGCGCCGCCGAAGTCGTCGATCTCGGCTGCGACTTCGAGGTGTGGAAGAACGCCGACGGCCGCGGCCGCGTCTACGTGCGCAGCGGTTGGGTCGTCTATCGGCTCGGCGCGGAGGAGATCCTGCTGCCGTCCGGCTTCGCCATCGATTTCGCCGGCGGGCGCGCGACGACGCCGCTGCGCCCCGAGGCCACGGCGGCTTTCGCGCAGGCCGTGCACGAGTTCGAGCAGGCGCTGGACGCCGGAGACGAGTCGGCGGCCGGCGTCGCCGTGCTGTCCGAACGTGTCGCGGCGACGGCCGACGATGCCGATGCCTTCACGTTGCTCAGTCTGCTGACGCGCCATCCCGCGCTGGCGCGGAGCGCGCTGTATCCGCGGCTCGCGACGGCCTTGGGGCTCTCCGCCGCGGACAGTGCGCATCGCGACGCGTGGATCGCCGGCGACCATGCCGCGATCGACGCCTGGTGGCGGCGGATTTCGCGCCAACCCAAGCACTGGTGGTGGAACTGGTCCGACGCGTTGCCGTGAAGGCGCGTCGCCGCGCGGCGCAGTCCCGTACAATTGCGGCATGCCCAAGCCGCCGATCATCCACGAGACCCGTTCCGTCGAGACGAGCCGTTTCCTGCGGCTGGAACAGGTCGATCTCGAGTTCTCCAACGGGCAGCAGCGCACCTTCGAGCGCCTGCGCAGTTCCGGTCTCGGCGCCGTCATCATCGTGCCGATGCTGGACCACGACACCGTGCTGCTGGTGCGCGAGTACGCGGTCGGCATCGACCGCTACGAACTCGGCCTGCCGAAGGGACGGCTCGATCGCGACGAGACGGTCGAGCAGGGCGCCGATCGCGAGCTGAAGGAAGAGGTCGGCTACGGCGCGCGCGAGCTGCATATCCTCGGCCGCCTGTCGCTGTCGCCGAACTACATGACCGCGATGACCCACGTCGTACTCGCGCGCGAGCTGTATCCGGAGCGCCTGGTCGGCGACGAACCGGAGGAACTCGAAGTGGTGCCGTGGAAACTGTCCGAACTGCACGTCCTGCTCGAACAGCCCGACGTGACCGAAGGCCGTTCGATCGCTGCGCTGTTCATCGCGCGCGAATACCTCGCCGGTCGCTTCCGGCCGCAGCCATGAGCGCTTCGCTCGAATCCCTGGCGCGCGCCGCCGGCGCGATCGCCGAACGCGCGGCCGCGGCGATTCTCGAAGTCTACGAATCGGATTTCGCGGTCACGCAGAAGGACGACCGCACGCCGCTGACCGCGGCCGATCTCGCCGCGCACCGGCTGATCGTGGCGAGCCTGCGCGAGCTGACGCCGGACCTGCCGGTGCTGTCGGAGGAGTCGGCCGACGTCGCCTGGAGCGAGCGCTCGCGCTGGTCGCGCTACTGGCTGGTCGATCCGCTCGACGGCACGCGCGAGTTCGTCAAGCGCAACGGCGAGTTCACCGTCAACATCGCGCTGATCGACGCGCACCGTCCGGTGCTCGGCGCGGTGCAGAAGCCGGTCGGCGGCGAACTCGCGGTGGCCTGGGACGGCGGCGGCGCCTGGTTCGCCGACAGCGCCGGCGCCAAGCCGCGCCGCGTCGGCACGCGCCGGCGCGGCTCGCCGCTGATCGTCGCCGGCAGCCGCTCGCACGGCTCCGAGCACGAGGCGCATCTGCTGGCGCGGCTCGGTCCCTGCGCGAAGCTGCCGCTCGGTTCGTCGTTGAAGTTCCTGCGCATCGCCGCGGCCGAAGCCGATCTGTACCTGCGCCTCGGCCCGACTTCGGAATGGGACACCGCGGCCGGCCAATGCGTGCTCGAACAGGCCGGCGGCGCCGTGCTCGACTTCGACGGCGCGCCGCTGCGCTACAACACGCGCGATTCGCTGCTGAATCCGGATTTCTTCGCGGTCGGCGACCGCGACGCGGACTGGTCGGCGCTGCTGGTGAAACCGTGAAGCGAGGAACGAGGAACTAGGAGTGAGGAACGAGAGGGAGCTTTTCTCGTTCCTCACTCCTAGTTCCTCGTTCCTCGCCCTTACCTACTCATGACGACATCCAAACCCCACATCGACGACCTGCTCGCCATCATGGCGCGCCTGCGCGATCGCGAGCGCGGCTGTCCGTGGGACGTCGAGCAGACCTTCGAGACGATCGCGCCGTACACGATCGAGGAGGCCTACGAGGTCGCCGACGCGATCGACCGGCGCGACTACGCGGATCTGCGCGACGAACTCGGCGATCTGCTGCTGCAGGTGGTGTTCCATGCGCGCATGGCCGAGGAGGCCGGCCACTTCGCGTTCGGCGACGTGGTCGCCTCGATCTGCGAGAAGATGGTGCGTCGCCATCCGCACGTGTTCGCCGACGCGCGCGTGGAATCGGCCGTCGCGCAGACGGTGAACTGGGAAGCCCTGAAGGCGGACGAGCGAGCGGCCAAGGGCGAGGCCGACACCAGCGCGCTGGCCGGCATCTCGCGCGGGCTGCCGGAGTGGCAGCGCGCGTTGAAGCTGCAGAAGAAGGCGGCCCGCGTCGGCTTCGACTGGCCGGACGTGAATCCGGTGTTCGACAAGCTGCACGAGGAGATCGACGAGGTGCGCGCCGAGTTCGCCGCCGGCAGGGAACGCGCGCGGCTGACCGACGAGATCGGCGACGTGCTGTTCGTCTGCGTCAACCTGGCGCGGCACGCCGAGGTGGACGTCTCGCAGGCCTTGCGCCACGCGAACGCGAAGTTCGAGCGCCGCTTCCGGCGCATGGAGGCGTTCGCCGCCGCCGCCGGCGAAGCGCTGGCGGACAAGTCGCTGGCCGAGCAGGACGCGCTGTGGGACCGCGCCAAGGCGGAAGAAGCGCGCTGATCGCGCGACACCGCGGCGTCTCGTGTCACGTTCGGCGGCCGTTGGGCGTTTCTCGAATCGAGGACGCGCGACGCGGCCTCGCTCGCAGTCCGGACCGACGAGGGGATGACATGAACGGCAAGACGGGGTGGTACCTGCTCGCGCTCTGCGCGGCAGCCTGCGGATCGACGGCGAGGGCGGCGGACGGCGTCGTCACGCAGTGCGACGAGGCGGGCTTCCAGGCCGTGCTCGGCAGCGTCGACGGCAGCGGCGGCGGCCGCATCACCTTCAGTTGCGGCACCGCGACGATCGCGTTCACCGGATACAAGACGATCGCGCACGCGGTGGTCGTCGACGGCGGCGGCACGATCACCTTCGACGGCGGCGGCACCTCGCCGTTCTTCCAGGTCTTCGCCAGTGCCAACGCGACCTTGCGTGGCCTCACCTTGCGGCGCGGCAAGCAGGGCGACGTCCACGCGCTGGAGAATTTCGGCACGCTGCGGCTGGATCGCGTGCGCATGCAGGACAACGTTTCCGGCGGCGCGGCGGTGGCCAACGACGGACTCCTGCTGGTGCAGTCGAGCACGTTCAGCGGCAATCGCAACACCGCCGACGACGGCGGCGCGATCGCCAACCTCAACGGCACGCTGGTCGTGCGCGCCAGCACGTTCACCGGCAACCAGGCCGCGCGCCACGGCGGCGCGATCTACAGCAGCTCGACGACGACGGTGCTCAATTCCACCTTCACGACCAACAGCGCCGTCGGCGGCGCGGCCTTCTACCAGGAAGGCAGCGGCGCGAGCCGCGTCGACCAGGTCACCGCCGTCGGCAACAGCGCGACGTTCGGCGGCGGCGTCTACAACGAAGGCAGCGCCAGCGCGACGCTGACGGTCGGCCGCTCGATCCTGGCCGACAACAGTGGCGGCAATTGCGACGGCGTGCTGATCTCGGCCGGCTACAACCTCTGGTCCGGCGCGACGCAGTGTCCGTTCTCGCAGCCCGGCGACGGCGCCGGCAACCCGTCGCTCGGGGCGCTGGCGAACAACGGCGGCCCGACGCAGACGCTGCTTCCGGGCGGCGGCAGCGCGGCGATCGACCGCATCCCTGCCGCGCAATGCCCGATCCGCGTCGACCAGCGCGGCGGCGGGCGTCCGGCCGGAGCGGGGTGCGACAGCGGCGCGGTCGAGGTCGGCGCCGCGTTCGACGTCATCTTCCAGGACGGGTTCGACCTCTGAGCGGAGCGCCCGCGCCCGGCGCGGCCGATGCGGGCGCGTTCGCTCCATGTAAACCTTTCGGCGCCAGCGCGTATCCAAGCCGATTCCACAGCGCACGCCGGAGGTCCCATGCTGTCACGTACTGCCGTCTTCCTTCTGTTGGCCCTGTCGCCGCTGGCGGCCTTCGCCGACAACGACTGCGCGTTCCGCGCCGAGCGCACGCTCGACATCGACGTCAAGGGCGTCGACACGTTCAAGCTCGATACCGGCGCCGGCGATCTCGACGTCAAGGGCGTGCCCGGACTGGCCCGCATCGAGATCCGCGGCAAGGCCTGCGCCAGCGACCAGGACAGGCTGGCCGCGTTGCAGCTGACGCAGCGGCGCGACGGCAACACCGCGTTCGCGGCGACCCAGATTCCCGATTCCGACGGCGGCGTGAACCCGTTCGGCAGCCGCTACGCCTACATCGACGTCGAGGTGCGCATGCCCGCCGAACTGGCGTTGCAGCTGCGCGATTCCTCCGGCGACATCGAGATCGCCGGCCTGCGCAAGGGCATCGACCTGACCGACAGTTCGGGCGACATCGAACTGCGCGACGTCGCCGGCGCCGTGCGCATCTCCGACACCTCCGGCGACATCGAGGTGGACGGTGCCGAAGGCGACGTCACCATCGACGCCGACAGCTCCGGCGACATCGACCTGCGCAACGTGCGCGGCGACGCCTACGTGCGCAACGACAGCTCGGGCGACGTGAAATTCCGCCGCGTCAGCGGCCGCGCGCGCATCGACAACGACAGCTCCGGCGACATCGTCTTCGACGACATCGGCGGCGACGCCAGCGTCGGCCACGACAGTTCCGGCGACATCCGCGCCGATCACGTGCGCGGCGGGTTCACGGTCGAGTCGAAGGCGAACGTCGACGACATCCACTACGCGAACGTCGGCGGCAAGGTCAGCCTGCCGCCGCGTCGCTGAGCGCACGTCCGCACGGCAGCGGCGCACGCGCCGCTGCCGGGATTCCCGCTTACTGCGAGCAGGCCTTGCCGTGCGCCGCGTGCGCACCCTTGGCCTGCGCGTCGGCCTCGCTCATGTACTCGCCCTGCTTGGTCTTGCCGTAGTAGCGATCGGTCGAGCAGTGGTAGACCTTGGTCTCGGTGTTGACCCAGACCTTGCCGGCCCCGCCGCCCGGCGCCGCGGCGCGATTGGCGAGATCGGTTTCGGGCTGCGCGCGCGTCGCGGGCGCGGTGGCGGTCGGGCGCGCCGGTGCGGCCGGCATCGACGGTGCGGCGGCCGGCGGCGGTGTCGCGGGCGCGGCCGGTGCGGCGGCCTTGGTGGCGGCGGGCGCCGCGGCGGCGCTCGCGCCGTACCATTCCTGGACGCCCTTGTGGCCGCGGCAGGCGCCCTTCTTGGCGTCGGCGCTGGTGTAGCTGCCGTCGCGGCAGAGTCCGGTCGAGCCTGCCGGTGCCGCACCGGCCGGTGCGGCCGCTGCCGTCGTCGTCGAGGCCGACGAGGCGCGGCGCGAGGCCTTGGTTTCCGCGGCGTCGCTCTTCGCCGCCGCGCCGTCCGTCGCGTACCACTCCTTGACACCCTTGTGGCCGCGGCAGGCGCCGCGTTTGGCTTCCGCCGAGGTGTAGCTGCCGTCCTTGCACACGCCGGTCGTGCCGGCCGGCGCGCCCGAAGGAACCTGGGCATGGGCGGCGACGGCGAAGGCGAGCGCCAGCGGCAACGCGAGTGCGGCGGGGAAGACTTTCATGGCATTCCTCCTGCGGGATTGAGGGATCGAACGCGCAGGGACGCTACGCGCGCAGGCTTACGGAATGCTTTCGCAGCACGCGGGCGCGAGTGACGAAACGTGTCGGCGCCGGGAGCACCGCGTTCCGCCGGGAAGCCGCGCCCGTCGTGACGGGCGCGGCCGCCGGCGCCGGCTACGGCACGGAGCCGTCGAAGCCGTCGGCGAAGATGCGATCGGTCGGCTCGAGCTCGCCGCAGCCGATGACCTTGACGTCGTCGACGTACCAGCCTTCGCGCGTGCCGCTGCTGTCGGTCGTCAGGCGGTAGCGGAACCGCGCGCTGTGGCCGGCGTAGGAGGACAGGTCGACGATCACGTTGGTGTAGGACTTCGAGCCGCACCAGGCCGGATTGCCGGCGAGCGGATTGCCGCTGCCGGAGGCGATCGGCGCGGTGTACGGATCGGTCAGCAGCTGCGCCGCCGGCACTTGGCTGAAGGCGCCGCCGTCGAGCGAGACCTCGAGGATGCCGCCGTCCTTGCATTCGCTGGCCGTGCCCTCGATCAGCCGCCAGTGCTGGAATTGCAGGTTGAGCCCGCTGAGATCCGCCGGCAGGTCGATCGCGGGCGAGAGCAGGCGGCTGTCGGAAACCGTGCCGGGCGTGAGGCCCTTCCAGGAGTGGCTCGGGCTGGCCGGACGCGAGGTCGCGATCGACCAGCCGTCGCTGCCGACCGCCGCTTCGTGCGTCCAGCCGCCTTCGCCGCTTTCGACGTCGTCGCTGAACAGCGTTTGCGTCGGCGTGTTCAAGCTGCACTGGCCGGGGCCGGCCTGGGTCGTGAACGAGAACGCCGCGCTGGTGGTCGAGCCGCATTCGTTGTTCGCCGTGACGCGCCACCACAGCGGCGTGTTCAGCGGCAGTGCCGCGCTCGGCCGGAACGTGGTCGCGCTGACCGTCTGCGCCAGGATCACGTTGGTGAAGCCGGCGTCGTCGGCGATTTCGACGGTGTAGGAGCTGGCCTGGTCGACCGCCTGCCAGCTGAACTGCGGCTGCGACGGCACGCTGTCGGCGCCGTCGGCCGGCGCGCTCAGCGTGGCCGCGCCGGCGCTTTGCGTAGCGAGATTGACGGTCAGCTGGAGATCGCGGTCGGTGCCGCCGGAACTCGCGCGCAGCGTGATCGTGGACGATCCCGGCGTCGCCGTATCGTTCACCGCCAGCGTGGCGACGGTGCTGCCGGGCGGGGTGACCGGCGTCACGCTGTAGCTGCCGCTGAAGCCGGTCGGCAGGCCGGACGCGAAGCTCATCGCGACCGGGTCGCTGAAGCCGTTGCGTGCGTTCACCTGGATGGTGATCGGCGTCAGCGCGGTCGGCGTGGCGCTTGCCGCGCAGACGTCCTGGCTGAGGTTGTCGGCGGTGGTGGTGAAGGTCGGCGTGCCGCAGGTGTCGAAGCGGAACGCGGCGTAGCGCGTGCGCCAGTTGCCGCCCGGCGGCATGTACATGCCGGTGAACCAGAACGTGCAGCCGTCGGCCGGGTCGACGCCGAGGCCGAAGTAGTCGCCCCAGCGATCGGCGCCGGTCTGCACGCTGGCGCCGTCGACCAGGGTCGTCTCGGTGCTGGTCATCACGCCGAGCGGGTCGCTGGCTTCGCGGCCGACGTAGCGCAGCCCCGGGAACACGCCCGGATCGCGCGCCACGCTGTAGCCCATCGCGATGTTGCCGGACTCGTCCATGCCGATCGCCGCCATCCAGCGGCTGATCTGGCCGTCGGCGTCGTCCGGCGCGTAGGTGCCTTCCTGGTGCACGACCCACGGATTGGCGGGGCCGCCGGTGCGGCGCAGCTCGAACCAGCGGATGCCGGCGACGTTGTTGGTGGTGTCGTCCGGCAGGCGCACGACGTGGTTGCCGACCAGCACCTCGTAGCTGCCGAAGTTGCGGTAGTGCACCGGCACCATCGGCACCTCGAGCAGCGGATCGAGCTTGCGCGTGGTGCCGGGCTGGTGGATCGCGCCGAAGCCGCTGACCTGGAAACGCGAATCGAACTCGCTCTCGGCGACGCGGATCGGTCCGGTCAGCACGGTGTTCGCCGGCGTGGCGAAATCGACGCTGAGCGTGAACATCTCGATGAAGTCGTTGGCCGGATCGTTCGAGCCCGCGTTGTTGCGCTCGTCGTCGTTCATGCGGATGAAGAACCCGGGCGCACCGGCCGGCGGCGGCGTGGTGCCGAACACCGACGCGGGCGGCGTCATCTGGAAGCCGAGGCCGCCGAGATCCGCCACCGACTTGCGCTGCATCGTCGCGGTCTGGCCGGCCAGCATGCGCGTGCGGTCCATCGCGTAGACCGCCGGACCTTCGTTCGCGCCGACGTAGTAGGCGTCGGACCAGACGCCGTACTTCGGATAGTCCGGAAAGCTCGGCGGCGTGAACACGTAGCGCGTCCAGGTGGTCGCGACCGGACTGCTGCCGGCGCTGACGTAGACGCACAGGTCGTTGCTGCCGCTGGTGAACTCGGTGAACAGCCAGCGCTCGGCCAGGTGATCGTAGAGGACCACGCCGTCGCCGAAGCCGCTGGCGCAGGCGCCGCCGCTGCCGAGGTCGTCCATGTTGAACGGTCCGGCGGCGAGGGCGCCGGTGGTGGTGTCGTAGATCGTGTACGAGGCGCCGCCGCCGCTGTTGATCACCTCGACGTAGTAGCCGCCGCCGACGTCGCCGGTCGGGTCCGGCGGGACCACGCCGTTGTAGCCCTGGCCGTCGGCGTTGAACAGCGGTGTGGTGAAGCCGCCGCCGCGCGGCGCGCGGTTGCCGGCGTCGAACGTGCGCTGCAGCTGCACCAGCACGTCGATGTTCTGCACGACCGGATTGGCCGGCTCCGGCGGATGCCTCTGCTGTTCTTCCTTGCCGTGGAACTGGCGCGGGATCTCGCGCACCGGATCGCCGGGCTTCCACGCCGGCAGCACCGGCCGCGTGCGCGCGTCGAGGAAGAAGCGTTCCGGCGTCACCGGTTTGCTGACGTAGTCGGCGCCGCGCGACACGGCCGGCGCGTCCTGCGTCGCCGCGAAAGCAGGGCCGGCGACCAGCAGCGCGGTCGCGGCGAGAACACGATAGGCGGGATTCATGACGGGGACTTCCACACGGCGGCTGCCAGAGCCGGAAGCGAGGGCGTACGACGCTCGGTTTGCGGGCGGAATCAGTCGTCGTCCTCGAGGGGCGGGGTATCCTCACCCAGCGGCACGAGTTGTTCAAGCACGATTTCCCCGCTCGCGCTGCGGATCTGCAATGGCGAAGTTCCCGCACCGTAGCGGGCGCGGGCCGTGCGGCTTCCATCCGGTTGCGTATGCACGCTGAGGCCGAAATCCGTGCCGAGCGCGCCGCCCGTGCGTGCATCGAGCGCGATGTCGCCGAAGGTCGGCACGCGCAGCACGATGCGGCCGCTGTCGGTCTCGATCGTGCTCGCGCCGTGCCAGTTCCTGCCCATCGCGGCGGCGCGGATCGCGCCGCTTCGCGTGCGCAGCGCCAGGCGCTCGCGCGAGGAGGCGACGATGCGGCCGGATCCGCTGTCGGCCTCGATCGCGCCGCCGCGCTTCTTCGCCGTGATCGCGCCGTCCTGCGTGCGCAGTGCCAGTGCGAGATCGCCCGGCACGTACAGGGCGACGTCGATGCGGTCCGACGGCGCCAGGCCGCGCTCGAACGCGACCTCGACGCGCAACGTGTCGCCGTCGCGGCGCGCGCGGAACGTCGCCTTCGCACGCCGGGCGGCGTCGCTCTGCGCGACCGCGTGGATGCCGACCTCGCGTTCGTCGTGGTCGCGCACGCTGATCATGCCCCAGGGATTGTCGAGCGCGATGCGCGTGACGCCGTCCGCGACGTCGAAGGTCTCGTCGACGCGCTCGGCGCGTACACCTTCGGCGCTCGGCGACGGCGCGCGCGGCGAGGCGGCGCAGCCGGCGAGGAGGATCGCGGCCAGCATCGCGAGCATGCTCGTCACGGTCGGGCGCATCGGCTCACTCCTGGAAGATGAAGAACGCGGCGGCGACGATCAGGGCGAAGCCGACCCAGTGGTTCCAGCGGATCGGCGCGCCGAGATACGCCACCGAGAACGCGGCGAACACGCACAGCGTGATGATTTCCTGCATCGCCTTCAACTGCGCCGGGTTGTAGGTGCCATAGCCGTAGCGGTTGGCGGGCACCTGCAGGCAGTACTCGAAGAACGCGATGCCCCAGCTCGCCAGTATGACCAGCCAGAGCGGACGATCGGTGTACTTGAGATGGCCGTACCAGGCGAACGTCATGAACACGTTCGAGCCGATCAGGAGCAGCACGGGCAACAGCGCATTCCACATGGGGGCACACTCGTCGTCGGAAGGTCGGCGCATTCTAGTTTCGCGCGGGCCGCGCTGGACTTGCCCGGCGGATTTGCGCACAGTGCCGGGCACTCTCGTCGATGCGGCCGAGCCGCGCAGGAGGCGTCCGATGCAGTGGAGATTGCTAGCCGTTTCTCTGTCTCTGGGCCTGGCGGCCTGCGCCGCGATGGCCGACGACACGCGGCCTTCGGGGCTGTGCGAGATCAACGATGCGAAGGCGGACGACTGCCGCATGAGCGACACCGTCGCCGCCGACGGCACGCACACGATGGTGTTCATCACCGGCCAGCAGCGCATCGAGTTCGTCGGCAAGTCGCAGACCGGCTGGTGGTCCGGCAAGCTCGAGGGCGAACCGGCGATGGGGCGCGAGATCAATCGCAGCCACATCATGTTCAGCACGATCGACCTGAAGACGACGTTCGAGTGGAAATCGAGCGCGGGCGTCCCGTAGCGATGCGACGCCTGCGGCCGCGAGGCGCCGCAGGCAGCGCTCAGGCACGCCGCAGCACGTTCATCGGCGAGGTGCGCGCGATGCGCAGCGTGCCGATCCAGCCGGCCAGCGCGACCGCCAGCGCGGCGCCGATCACCACCAGCGACAGCTCGCCGATCGGCGGCAGGTAGTCGTTCAGGCGGAACACCTGGCGCGCGAGCAGCGTGCCGATCGCGCCGGCGCCGACGATCGCGATGCTGCCGGCGAGCAGGCCGAGCACGGCGAACTCAGCCAGTACCGCGACGTCGAGCTGGCGCGCGTGCGCGCCGAGCGTACGCAGCAGGGCGGTCTCGTGGCGGCGTTCGTCGGCGGTCGAGGCCAGCGCCGCGAGCAGCACGAGCAGGCCGGCGGCGAGGCTGAAGCCGAGCACCCAGGCGACCGCGCGGCTGACGCGCGCGATGATGTCGCGCACGCGGTCGAGGATCGCGTTGAGGTCGATCAGCGACAGGTTCGGATGGTCGCGGGAGAGGCCGGCCAGCGCCCGCGTCGCGTCACCGGCGAGATGAAAGCTGGCGACGTGGCTGTGCGGCAGCCCGGCGCCGCTGGCCGGGTCGAGCATGAGGAAGAAATTCACCCGGAACGAATCCCAGTCGACGCCGCGGATGCTCGCGATCGTCGCGGTGATCTCGCGCTCGCCGACGCGCAGCGTCATCGTGTCGCCGAGTTTCAGGTGGAACATGCGCACCCACATCTCGTCGACCGAAATCTGCGGCGCGGTCGGCGTCGCGTCGAACCAGCGGCCCTGCAGCAGCGCGTTCGCCTCCGGCAGCGCGTCGCTCCAGCTGACGCGCGTTTCGCCGTTGATCCAGCCGGCCGCGCGGCGGTCCTCGTAGTCGTTCGGATCCGGCGCGCGGCCGTTGATCGCGACCAGCTTGCCGACGGCGAGCGGCAGCGTGTTGAGGTTGGTCGCGCCGAGTTCGCGCAGGCGCTGCTCGACGGTTGCGCGCTGATCGGTCTGCAGGTTCAGCACGAACCAGTTCGGCGTGTCGGCGGGCAGGTCCGCGCGCCAGCGCGCGAGCAGCGACGGGCCGACGACGGCGAGCACGGCCAGCGCGGTCAGGCTCAGGGACAGCGCGCCGGCTTGCAGCAGTGTCAGGCGCCGCCGGCGCGACAGATTGGCGAGCCCGAAACGCAGCGCGCCGCGCAGGCGCGACGCCGCGGTGCGGACGAGTCCGAGCAGCAGCGAGCCGAGCGCGAGCGTCGCCAAGGCGACGCCGGCGAAGCCGGCGGCCAGCGTCGCGGCGAGGCGGGGATTGCCGGCGCCGAAGAAGATCAGCACCGCGCCGACGGCGAGCGGCAGCAGGTACAGCGCGTCGAAGCGGCGCAGGCGTCGCGCGCTCTCGCGGCGGAACACGCGCATCGGCTCGATCTCGCGCAGGCGCAGCAGCGGCGGCAGGGCGAAACCGAACAGCACCGCCAGGCCGACCGCGAACGCCGCCAGCGGCGGTCCCCACGGCAAGCCGGGCGCCGTGCCCGGCAGCAGGCCGCGCGCGAGGCTCAGGACGAGTTCCTGCAGGCCGAGGCCGACGGCGAGGCCGAGCAGGCAGGCCGGCAGCGCGAGCAGGCCGAGTTCGAGCAGCAGCGCGACGAGGATCTCGCCGCGGCTGGCGCCGAGGCAGCGCAGCAGGGCGACCTCTTCAGTCTTGCGCCGCGCGAAGCGCTGCGCCGCCAGCGCCACCGCGACGCCGGACAGCAGCGCCGCGAGCAGGGCGGCCAGACGCAGGAAGCTCTCGCCGCGCTCGAACGCGGTACGCAGGTTCTGCTGCGCGTCCTCGACCGTGGTCAGCTCGGCGCCGTCGGGCAGGCGCGGCTTGGCCCAGGCGGCGAAATCGGCGATCGCCGCGGCGTCGCCGGCGAGCAGCAGCCGATGCCGCGCGCGGCTGCCGACGCCGATCAGCCCGCTGGCCTGCGCGTCGGCGAGGTTCATCAGCACGCGCGGCGCGAGGCGGAACACGTTGCCGCCGTCGGGCGACTGCGCGATCTCGCCGGCGACGAGCAGGTCGCGGCCGCCGAGCTGCACCTGCGCGCCGACGTCGACGTCGAGCGCGGCGAGCGCCGAGCGGTCGGCGTAGATCGCGCCCGGCGGCGGTGCATGGGCGGTCTTCTCGGTCCCTTTCGCGTCGAGCACGCGCAGCTCGCTGCGCAGTGGAAACGCATCGTCGCTGGCGCGCACGTCGGCCAGCTTGCTCGTCTCGCCGGCGAACACCACGCTCGGAAAATCCGCCAGCCGGTTCGTCGCCAGGCCGCGCCGCTGCGCCTCGGCGGCGAATTCCGGCGGCAGCGGCTTGCCGGCGTTGAGGCCGAGATCGCCGCCGATCAATTCGGCCGCGGAGGCGAGAATCGCGCGCTCGACGCGGCTGGCGAGAGTCGCCACGGCGGCCAGCGCGGCAACGGCGAGCACCAGCGCCGCGGCCAGCGTAGCCAGCTCGGCCTGGCGGAACTCGCGCCGCAGGCTGCGCGCGGCGAACGCGAGCGGCCTCACGCGGCGGGCTCCTGCGACCGGCTCTCGCCGGCCGCTGGATTGGCGACGGTGTCGACGATGCGCCCCTCGCGCAACTGCAGGCTGCGCGCGCAGCGCGCGGCGAGGCGGGCGTCGTGCGTGACCAGCACCAGCGTGGTCGCGTGCTCGCGGTTCAGCGCGAACAACAGATCGCCGACGCTGGCGCCGGTGCGCTGGTCGAGATTGCCGGTCGGCTCGTCGGCGAACAGGATCTGCGGCGCATGCACGAACGCTCGTGCGAGCGCCACGCGCTGCTGCTCGCCGCCGGACAGCTGATGCGGATAGTGGTGCCGGCGCCGCTCCAGGCCGACCCGCGCCAGCGCCTCGGCCGCGCGCTCGCGCGCGTCGGCGCGGCCTTCGAGGTCGAGCGGCAGCATCACGTTTTCCTCGGCGTTCAGCGCCGGCAGCAGATGGAAACTCTGGAACACGAAGCCGACCAGGCGCCGGCGCAGGCGTGCGCGCGCTTCCTCGTCGAGCGCGTCGAGGCATTGCCCGGCCAGCGTGATGCTGCCGCGGCTGGGGCGGTCGAGGCCGGCGAGCAGGCCGAGCAGGGTGGTCTTGCCGGAACCGGAGGCGCCGACGATGGCGAGGCTGTCGCCGCGGGCGACCTCGAGGCCGACGCCGTCGAGGATGGTCAGGCGACCGTCGGGTCCGTCGACGACTTTGCTAATCTCGGACGCACTCAAGGCGATGGTGTCTGCGCTCATGTTCCTGCTTCGTGTCTTGTTGGTGTTCGCCTGCTTCGTGTCGACCGCGTCGGCCAAGCCGGCGCCGCTGCTGGTGCTCGGCGACTCGCTCTCGGCCGCTTACGGCATCGCGCTGCAGGACGGCTGGGTCGCCCTGCTCGACCGCCGCCTGCAAGCCTCGCCGGCGCCGCGCGCGGTCGTCAACGCGAGCATCAGCGGCGAGACCACCGCCGGCGGCCTGGCGCGTCTGCCGGCCTTGCTCGCCGAGCACAAGCCCGCGCTGGTGGTGGTCGAGCTCGGCGCCAACGACGGCCTGCGCGGTCTGCCGCTGAGCGAAGCGCGCGCGAATCTGGCCAGGATGCTGACCGCGATCCGCGCCGCGAACGCGAAAGCCGTACTGATCGGCATCGAGCTGCCGGTCAACTACGGCCCGCAGTACCGCGACGGCCTGCGTTCGATGTATCGGGGCCTGGCCGAGGAATTCAACGCGCCGTTGTTGCCGTTCCTGCTCGACGGCATCGCGCTCGATCCGGAGCTGATGCAGGACGATGGCCTGCACCCGACCGCGAAAGGGCAGCCGAAGGTGCTGGAAAACGTCTGGGCGGTGCTGGAGCCGGTGGTGCGCCGGTTGCCCTGAAACGAGCCCGCTGCCGGGCCGGCGACCGGGCCTAACGGCCTATGTCCGCCTCGCGCCAGTCCGTTAAGCTGCGCGACCCTGCCGTGTTCCGCGGACGCGGCGCATCCACAGCGAGGACACTCATGCTGCGCAAACGGCTCTTGGTTTCGACGATGAATCTGCTTCTGGTCGGCGGTTTCGGGATTCTGGCGCAGGCGCCGGAAGCGCTGGCGAAGGACGCCGCGAAGGCGGCCGCGCCGCTGGCGAACAATCCGTTCGCGACGGCGAGCACGCTGCCGTTCCAGGCGCCGCCGTTCGACAAGATCAAGGACGCCGACTACCAGCCGGCGTTCGAGGCCGGCATGCGCGAGCACCTGGCCGAGATCGCCAAGATCGCCGCGCAGAAGGATGCGCCGACCTTCGCCAACACGATCGTGCCGTTGGAGCGCAGCGGCCAGATGCTGACGCGCGTCTACGTCGCGTTCAACGCGGTGACCGGCGCGGACACCAACGACACGCTGCAGAAGGTGCAGGAAGTCGTCGCGCCGAAGCTGGCCGAGCACCAGGACGCGATCTACCTCGACGACAAGCTGTTCGCGCGCGTCGGCAAGCTCTACGAGGGCCGCGAGAAGCTCGGCCTCGACGCCGAGCAGAAGCGCCTGGTCGAGCGCTACTACGACAACTTCGTGCGCGCCGGCGCCAAGCTCGGCGAAGCCGACAAGGCCAAGCTGCGCGAATTGAACAAGGAGGAGTCCACCCTGACGACGGACTTCGCCAACAAGCTGCTCGCCGCCAACAATGCCGGCGCGCTGGTGGTCGACGACAAGAAGGATCTCGCCGGCTTCTCCGATGCCGACATCGCGGCGGCCGCCGCCGACGCCAAGGCGGCGAAGAAGGACGGCAAGTACCTCATCGCGCTGCAGAACACCACGCAGCAGCCGGCGCAGGTTTCGCTCGAGAACCGCAGCGTGCGCGAGCGCCTGTTCAAGGCCTCGACCAGCCGCGCCGAGCACGGCGACGCCAACGACACGCGCGCGATCGTGCAGCGCCTGGCCGTGCTGCGCGCCGACCGCGCCAAGCTGCTCGGCTACCCGGATTTCGCCGCCTACACGCTCGACGACCAGATGGCCAAGACGCCGGCGAACGCGATCAAGCTGATGACCGACATGGTGCCGGCGGCGACTGCGAAGGCGCGCGGCGAAGCGACCAAGATGCAGGCGCTGATCGACAAGGGCACCGACAAGTTCAAGCTGTCGCCGTGGGACTGGCAACGCTACGCCGAACAGGTGCGCAAGGCCGAGTACGACCTGGACGAGGCGCAGATCAAGCCGTACTTCGAGATCGACCGCGTGCTGCACGACGGCGTGTTCTACGCCGCCAACCAGCTCTACGGCCTGACCTTCAAGGAGCGCAAGGACATCCCGGTCTACAACCCGGAAGTGCGCGTGTTCGAGGTGTTCGACGCCGACGGCAAGTCGCTGGCGCTGTTCTACGCCGACTACTGGAAGCGCGAGAGCAAGCGCGGCGGCGCCTGGATGGACAACCTGGTCGGGCAGTCGCGCCTGCTCGGCACCAAGCCGGTCGTCTACAACGTCTGCAACTTCACCAAGCCGGCGGCGGGCCAGCCGGCGCTGATCACGCACGACGACGTGAACACGATGTTCCACGAGTTCGGCCACGCGCTGCACGGCATGTTCGCCGACTCGGAGTATCCGACCCTGTCGGGCACCAACGTGCCGCGCGACTTCGTCGAGTTCCCGTCGCAGTTCAACGAGCATTGGGGCCGCGACCCGAAGGTGTTCGCCAACTACGCCAAGCATTACCAGACCGGCGCGCCGATGCCGGCCGAGCTGGTCGCCAAGCTCGACAAGACGCGCACCTACGGCCAGGGCTTCGCCACCACCGAGTACCTCGCCGCCGCGCTGCTCGACATGGCCTGGCACACGCAGCCGGCCGGCACGCCCAAGCAGGACGTCGACGCGTTCGAGACCAAGGCGCTGAAGCAGTACAAGGTGGACATGCCCGAAGTGCCGCCGCGCTACCGCACCTCGTACTTCGCGCACATCTGGGGCGGCGGCTACGCCGCGGGCTACTACGCGTACCTGTGGAGCGAAGTGCTCGATCACGACGCGTTCTACTGGTTCCGCGAGCACGGCGGCATGACGCGCGAGAACGGCCAGCGCTTCCGCGACATGATCCTGTCGCGCGGCAGCACGCAGGACATGGCCGCGCTGTATCGCGCGTTCCGCGGTCGCGATCCGAGCGTCGAGCCGTTGCTCGAGGAACGCGGCCTGAAGTGATTCGCCGGGAACAGCGGCCATGGATGGCCGCTGCCGGGATCGAAGATGCCGCCTGCGCCGCCGCGTTGCGGCGGCCGGGCCGCGGTGGTCGCGAACGATCGCACGTACCCTGGGATGCGGCTCGGATGACCGCAGCTCCAGGGTCGATGGAGGGGTGTCGTCGCTTCTTCACAGCGGAAATCCACTTCGACTTTGCCTCCAGGCGCATCGAAAGCAGAAATCGACTCCCGCCTTTGCGGGAGGTGACGCCAACCGGGCCATCCGCCAATCCGTCAGGCGACCGTGCGCTCACGCGCGGCACCGGACCGCGACGATCGCCGACGATCGCCGAAGCAGTCTTCGCAGGATCGCGGCTGAGGCGGCCGAAGATATGCCTCCGAAGAGGCATCGGACCGGCCGGATCGCGTCGATCAGCGACGATCGCCGAAATGCATCCGTGGCGGTTTGCAAAACGAAACGGATTGAGGCCTACTTTTTCACGTCTCGATCACGCGGCTCAGTCCGTACTTCACAAACGTGAAGATCACGTGCATGGGGGGAGGTCTCGTGGACAAGCGCGACAGTCATACCGGTGCGATCCTGCTCGTCGAAGACAGCCGGGGGATCTCGGAAACGGTCGGCGAATTCCTCGAACGACGCGGCTACTCGGTCGACTATGCGGCCGACGGCATCAGCGGCCTGCGTCTGGCCTCCACCAACAGCTACGACGTGATCGTGCTGGACCTGATGCTGCCGGGCCTGGACGGCATCTCGCTGTGCCGCCGTCTGCGCCACGAGGAGAAGCGCGCCACGCCGGTGCTGATGCTGACCGCGCGCGACACCGTCGAGGACAAGCTGGTCGGCCTCGACGCCGGCGCCGACGACTACCTGGTCAAGCCGTTCGAGATCCGCGAGCTGGAAGCGCGCCTGCGCTCGCTGATCCGGCGCAACCGCCGCCAGGTCAGCGACGAGGTGCTGAGTGTCGGCGACCTGGTGCTCGACACTGCCACCCTGCGCGTGACCCGCGCCGGCAAGGAGCTGCAGATCGCGCCGATCGGCGTGAAGCTGCTGATGATCCTAATGCGCGAATCGCCGCGCGTGGTCAGCCGCCGCGACATCGAGCGCGAGGTCTGGGGCGATCTGCTGCCGGACTCGGACACGCTGCGCAGCCACTTGTACAATTTGCGAAAAATCATCGATCGCCCGTTCGCGACCCAGTTGCTGCACACGATCCACAGCTCGGGCTATCGCTTGGCCGACCTCGGCGTCGAGACCGCACCGGATCGTCGTACCGCCTGAGGCGAGGGCGCGTCGCCGGCGCGGACGTGCGCGGACGCCCGGTGACGGCATTGAGGCGGTACTGCGCAGGGACATCGCATGCAACGCCCGAACGGTATCCGCCGCAAGATCTGGGCGGTCTTCATCCAGCAGATGGCGGCGATCAGCCTCGCCGGCCTGCTCGGCGTCTACGTCGCCGCCAGCCTGATCGAGAACCTGATCCTGCGCGAGATCGTGCAGCGCGAAACGGCGCAGTTCCTCGAGCGACTGGCGGTCGACCCGAGCGCGCCGCCGCCGCAGAACGCCTTCGTGCGCAGCTACCTGCGCAAGGTCGGCGACGAGACGCCCGCCCCGCCGCCGGACCTCGCCGCGTTGCCGCCCGGTTTCTACGGGCTGGCGGCGAACCGTCCGGCGTTGTCGATCGCCGACACGCCGGTCGGCCGCGTCTACATCGTCGCCGAGCAGCAGCGCCTGCACGGCTACGTGTTCTGGATCGGCTTCGGCCTGTTCGCGCTGATCCTCGCCATGGTCTACATCACGGCCTGGCTCGCCTACCGCGCCTCGCGCCAGGCGCTGGCGCCGATCGTCGTGCTCGCCGACACCGTGCGCGGCTGGGATCCGAAGGCGCCGGACATCGACGCGCTGCTGCCGGAGAACCTGCCGGTCGCGGTCGAGGTCGACGAGGACGTCAGCAGCCTGGCGCAGGCGCTGCACGGCTTCGCGGTGCGGCTGGAGGAGTTCGTCCATCGCGAGCGCAACTTCACGCGCGACGCCAGCCACGAGCTGCGCACGCCGCTGACCGTGATCAAGGTCGGCGCCGACGTGCTGCTCGACGAGGAGGAGCTGCCGGCGTTCGCGCGCCGCACCGCCGGCCGCATCCGCCGCGCCGCGCGTGACATGGAGGCGCTGATCGACTCGTTCCTGATCCTCGCGCGCGAGGACGGCGTCGGCCTGCCCGAGGAGGACTTCACCATCAACGAGGCCGTGCGCGAGGAAGTCGAGCGCGCCAAGCCGCTGATCGACGACAAGCCCGTCCACCTCAGCATCGAGGAGCGCGCGGTGTACACCCTGCACACCTCGCCGCGCGCGTTCGGCGTGCTGGTCGGCAACCTGATCCGCAACGCCTGCATGTACACCGAGCGCGGCTCGGTCACGGTCACCATCGACCACGCCTCGCTGATCGTGCAGGACACCGGCATCGGCATGAGCGAGGAAGACCTCGCGCACCTGTTCGAGTCGTTCTACCGCGGCAGCGTGCGCAGCAAGGGCGAGGGACACGGCATCGGGCTGTCGATCGTCAAGCGCCTGGCCGACCGCTTCGGCTGGGAGATCGGCATCTCCAGCCAGCTCGGCGTCGGCACCACGATCCGCGTCGACTTCCCGGCGCTGGTGCTGCCGCAGGAGTGAGCGGCACGCAGCGCTTATACTGCGCGCGTATCGCCCATCATCGTCCCCGAGGAGAGCGCGCGTGCTTTTTCGCAGTCTCGTTGTCGCCTGTTTCCTGACCTTCACCCTGTCCACGGAGGCCGCCGTGCCCGTACTCGTCATCCACGGCGGCGCCGGCGTCGTCAAGTCCGAACTGACTCCGGAGAAGGAGAAGCTCGTGCGCGCCGACCTCGAACGCGCGCTCGAGGCCGGCTACGCGGTGCTGAAGTCCGGCGGCAGCAGCCTCGACGCGGTCGGCAAGGCGATCGTCGTGCTGGAGGACTCGCCGCGCTTCAACGCCGGCAAGGGCGCCGTGTTCACGCACGACGGCAAGAACGAACTCGACGCCTCGATCATGGACGGCGCCACCCTGCGCGCCGGCGCGATCGCCGCCGTGCATCGCGTGAAGAACCCGATCCTGCTCGCGCGCGCGGTGATGGAGAAGTCCGAGCACGTGTTCCTGGTCGGCGACGGCGCCGAGGTGTTCGCCAAGAGCGTGGGCATCGAGCTGGTCGATCCGAAGTACTTCTACACCGAGGAACGCTGGCAGGCACTGCAGAAGGCCCTGCAGGAAGAACGCGAGAAGAAGGCCGAGCCCGGCAAGACGCCGCACCACGGCACCGTCGGCGCGGTCGCGCTCGACTCGCAGGGCCGCCTCGCCGCCGGCACCTCGACCGGCGGCATGACCAACAAGCGCTGGGGTCGCGTCGGCGACTCGCCGATCATCGGCGCCGGCACCTACGCCGACGCGCGCTGCGCGGTGTCGGCGACCGGCTGGGGCGAGTACTTCATCCGCGCCACCGTCGCGCGCGACATCTGCGCGCGCGTCGAGTACGCCAAGACGCCAGTGGCGGAAGCTGCCAGGCAGGTCGTGATGGACGTGATCCCGAAACTCGGTGGCGACGGCGGCGTGATCGCGCTCGATTCGGACGGCAACTTCACCACACCCTTCAACACCGACGGCATGTACCGCGGCTGGGTCGACAAGGACGGCAAGGTGCACGTGGCGCTGCTGGCCGAGTGAGGCGCTCCGGCCGACCGGAGTGTTGACAGGCGCGCGGCACGGCGCACAATGGCTCCACTAACAGATAGTGGAGTTCGGCGATGCCCACCAGTGTCGCGCTCGGCGAACATTTCGAGGATTTCGTGAAGCGCCAGCTCGCCGAGGGGCGCTACAACAACGCCAGTGAAGTCGTGCGCGCCGGTCTGCGCCTGCTCGAAGACGCCGAGCGCGAAAGTGCGCTCAAGCTGAAGGCGCTGCGTGCGGCGCTCAAGGCCGGCGCCGACAGCGGCGTCGGCCGCGAAGCCGACGAGGCGTTCGATCGCCTGCGGGCCAAGTACGAAGCGAAGCCCGCGCGCGGCTGATGCGCACCTTCCTCTCGCGCCTGGCGGAACGCGATCTCGAGGAGATCGTCGATTACATCGCCTCGGACGATCCGCGTCGCGCGCTGAGCTTCCTCGACGAGTTGCGTGGTCAATGCGCGCGGATCGGCGACACACCGCTGGCGTTCCCGCTGCGCGCCGAACTCGGCGCCGGCATACGTTCCAGCCTGCACGGCCGCTACGTGATCTTCTTCCGCATGAACAAGGATCGCGTGCTGATCCTGCGCATCCTGCACGGAGCGCGCGATCTGCCGAACCAGTTTCGACACGAATGAACCTGCGAACCGTTTCCGCCACCCGTTACGTCACCCCGCTGCGCGAAGGCGGCTCGCTGCCGGCGATCGTCGAGGCCGACGACGCCGGTCTGTACGTGCTGAAGTTCCGCGGCGCGGGGCAGGGCGCGAAGGCGCTGATCGCCGAGCTGATCGGCGGCGAGATCGCGCGCGCGCTCGGGCTGCGCGTGCCGGAGATCGTCTTCGTCGAGCTCGACGCCGACCTCGCGCGCACCGAGCCGGACCCGGAAATCCAGCACCTGATCCGCGCCAGCGCCGGGCTGAACCTCGCCCTCGACTACCTGCCGGGATCGGTCGCGTTCGATCCGGTGGCCGAGCGCGTCGAAGCCGAGCTGGCCTCGGCGGTGGTCTGGTTCGATGCGTTCGTCAGCAACGTCGATCGCACCGCGCGCAACACCAACATGCTGGTCTGGCATCGCCGGTTGTGGCTGATCGACCACGGCGCGGCGCTCTACTTCCACCACGATTGGGACGGCTACCTCGACCGCGCGAGCGCGCCGTTCGCGCGCATCAAGGATCACGTATTGCTGCCGTACGCCAGCGCACTGCGCGAGGCGGACGAGCGGCTCGGCGCGTTGCTGACGGAGGAAATGATCGAGCGCATCGTGGCGCAGGTTCCCGACGCCTGGCTGCTCGGCGACGCGCCGTTCGCCGACGCGGCCGCGCACCGCGCGGCATACGCTCAATACTTGTGCCGGCGCCTGCGAGCGCCGCGCGAATTCGTTGCGGAGGCGATCCGTGCACGCGGCGTATGACTACGCGCTGATCCGCGTCGTGCCGCGCGTCGAGCGCGGCGAATTCGTCAACGCGGGCGTCGTGCTGTCGTCGAAGTCCGGCGACTTCCTCGAAGCGCGCATCGAACTCGACGAGACGCGTCTGCTCGCCCTGGCGCCGGACCTCGATCTCGACGCGGTACGCCGGCATCTGACCGCGTTCGCCGCGATCTGCGCCGGCGGCGAGGACGCCGGACCGATCGGCCGGCTGCCGCGGCGCGAGCGTTTCCATTGGCTGACCGCAACGCGCAGCACGATGATCCAGACTTCGCCGGTGCACAGCGGCCGCTGCGGCGACGCCGCGACGATGCTCGAACGCCTGCTCGACACGATGGTGCGCGTGCCCGCGGCACGCGGTCCGTCCGCGTGAGCGCGCGGCACGCGGACATTCCGGTCCGACGCCTGCGTACGCATCGCCTCGCCGGCGAGGCGTTCGCGAGCGTGGAGGACGCGGTCGCGACGCAGCTCGCCGTGCAGGCGCAGGACTACCTCGGCGCGCTGTGGGGCGTCGGCCAGCGTGTACACGGGGCGGACGAGGCGATGATCGAGCGCGCGCTGGCCGACCGGCGCATCGTGCGCAGCTGGCCGCTGCGCGGCACGCTGCATTTCGTCGCCGCGGACGACCTGCGCTGGCTGCTGGCGCTCGCCGCGCCGCGCACGCTGCAACGGCAGAAGCGTCGCCTGCAGCAGGATTTCGAGCTCGACGAGCGTGTCGTCGAACGCGCGCGCGAGGTCTGCCGCCGCGCTCTCGGCGGCGGTCGCGCACTCGCGCGTGACGCGCTGTACGCGCAGTTCGACGCTGCCGGCATCGCGACCGCCGCGTCGCGCGGCCTGCACCTGGTCTGGTGGCTGGCGCACGAAGGCACGCTGTGCTTCGGCGCGCGCGCCGGCAAGCAGCAGACGTTCGTGCTGCTCGACGACTGGCTCGCGCCCGCGCCCGCCGTGGCGCGCGAGGATGCGCTGGCCGAACTCGCGCGGCGCTACTTCGCCAGCCGCGGCCCGGCGAGCGTGCAGGATTTCGCCTGGTGGTCCGGGCTCGCTGCCGCCGACGCCGCGGCCGCGCACGAGAGTGTGCACGCGGAGCTCGCGTCGGAGCGGATCGACGGTGTCGAGTACTGGCACGCCGCCGCGACCTTCGTGGCAGGCGAGGGCGCGCGCGTGCATCTGCTGCCGGCTTGGGACGAGTACACGGTCGCCTATCGCGAGCGCGGTGCATTCCTCGACGCGGCGCAGGCCGGCCGTGCCGGCAACGGCATCTTCAAGCCGGTGCTGCTCGTCGACGGCCGCATCGCCGGAACCTGGAAGCGGACCTTGGCCAAATCCGGCGTCGAGGTCGAGGCCGACTGGTTCGTCGAGCCGAAGGCGGCCGTGCGCAATGCGTTCGACGCGGCGGTGGCGCGCTACGCGGGTTTCCTCGGCCTGCCACGGATCGCCTGAGCCGGGCGCGCACCGTCGTGCGCGCCCCGGAGCGCTCAGCTACCCGGATTCTCGCGCACCGGCCGCTTCGACAGCTTGCGTTGCAAGGTGCGCCGGTGCAGGCCGAGCCGGCGCGCGGTCTCGGAGATGTTGCCGCCGCATTCGGTCAGCACACGCTGGATGTGTTCCCATTCCAGCCGGCGCAGCGGCGGCGCATGCGCCGGCAGCGGCGTGTGCGTGTCGCTCTCCTCGCCCGCGTCGCCGAGCAGGGCCTGCACGACCTGGTCGGCGTCCACCGGCTTGGCCAGGTAGTCGTGCGCGCCGCGCTTGATCGCTTCGACCGCGGTGGCGATCGAGGCGTAGCCGGTCAGCAGCAGGATGCGCAGATTCGGCTGTACCGCGAGCAGCTCCGGAATCAACGCGAGGCCGTTTTCGGCACCCAGCTTGAGGTCGAGCACGGCGCTGTCCGGCGCGTTCTGGCGCACCAGCGCCAGCGCGGTGGCGCGATCCGGAGCGGTGGCGGTGACGAAGCCGCGCGCGTTCAACGCACGCGCGAGCACGGCGCTGAACACGAGGTCGTCGTCGATGACGAGGACGCTGTGGGGATTTTCCGTAGTCATGGGCGCCGATTGTCGGCTGCCAGCAGCGGCACGCGCAATCGTTGCAGCCAGCCGCCGTCGGCCAGCGCCTCGGCGCTGAGGTCGCCGCCGAGCCGTTCGGCGGTGGCGTGCGCGAGCGCGAGGCCGAGGCCGAGGCCGTGCTGCTTGCTGGTCTGGAACGCGGTGCCGGTGCCCGGCGCGATGCCGCTGCTCCTGCCGTGGTCGCGCACGAACAGCTCCGCGACGCGGCGTCCGGCGACCACGCCGAGCTCGATCTCGCTGGAGCCGGCGGCGAGCGAGGCGTCGGCCGCGTTGCTGAGCAGGTTGATGACGGCGTGGCGCAGGTTCGGCGCCGCCTCGATGATGCGCACCTCGGCGCCGTCGCCGATCGAGGTGTGCAGTTCGACTTCCGGCCGCAGCAGGTGGAAATGCGATTCGCAGTCGCGCACGAACTCGGCCAGCGGCAGTTTCTGCGGCGTGCCGGCGAGCTGGCGGCGGCCGACCGCGACCAGTTCGCGCAGGATGTCGCGGCAGCGCTCGGCCTGGCCGATCAGCAGATCCAGGTCGCCGGCGAGCGGCCCCTGCGCGTGTTCGCGGCGTAGTTCGGCGAGCAGCGTGCGGATCGTCGACAGCGGCGTGTTGAGCTCGTGCGCGGTGCCGGCGGCCTGGGTCGCGATCGCCAGGATGCCTTCGTCGCGCAGCGCGCGCTCGTGCTCGCGCTGCACCTCGGCCTCGCGCTCGCGCAGCGCACGTGCCAGACGCGAGATGAAGAACGCGAGCACGCCGGCGGTGACGCCGAAGTTGATCGCCGTGCCGGCCACGTGCAGGTTGAAGTTGCCGCTCGTCGCGGTGTGCAGCGGCGGCAGCGACAGGTGCCACGGAATCAGCGCCAGATAGGCCGCGGCGGCGAGCAGGGCGACCGCCACGACGTGCTTGCGCGGCAGCGCCGCGGCGGCCAGCGCGATCGGCATCACCAGCAGGGAGACGAACGGATTGGTCGCGCCGCCGGAGCAGTACAGCAGGAAGGCGAGCACGCCGATGTCGACCGCGATGTGGCCGAACGCCTCTGCGGCACTGACCGGCCAGGGCTGGCGCAGGCGCCAGAACGCGAACACGCCGAATGCGGCCAGCGCGGCGATGCCGCCGGCCAGCGGCAGCAGCGGAATCGGCATGTCCAGCGCGAAGGCGACCACCGCGACCGTCAGCGCCTGCCCCGACACCGCGCACAGGCGCAGCCAGGCCAGCGTTTCGGTCAGCTCGCGCGCGTGATGGGAAGCAATGTGGCGATTGGCGGCCGGGGCGTTCATCGGCGGCTATTGTGCCATCCGATGCGCGTCGTCCGATGCCGGCGCGACTACGTGCCCGTGCGTGCGCGCGGCGCGGTTGCGCGGTCGCGTTCCAGCGGCAGACGGATCAGGATCTCCAGCCCGCCGCCGTCGGCGTTGCGCGCGAGGATGTGGCCGCCGTGGCGCTCGATCGCGCTGCGCGCGATGGCGAGGCCGAGCCCGGTGCCGCCGCTGCTGCGCGTGCGCGCGCTGTCGACGCGGTAGAACGGCTCGAAGATGCGCGCGAGTTCCGCTTCCGGCACGCCGGGGCCGTGGTCGCGCACGCGCAGCACGGCGTCGCCGTCGTTGTCGCGATGCAGGCGCACGCTGACCGTGCTGCCGTCGGCGGTGTAGGCCAGTGCGTTGCGGATCACGTTCTCGAACGCGCTGTGCAGCGCGGCGTAGGACGCGGTCAGCGACAGCCGCTCGCATTCGGCCAGCACCACCTTGCGGCCGCGCGGCGCGCCCTCGTAGTCGGCGTTGGTGATGACGTCTTCGAGCAGCGCGTCGAGCGCGACCTCGTCGCGCGCGGCGCTGGTCGCGGTCTGCAGGCGCGACAGCTCCAGCGCCTGCGACAGCATCGTCTCCAGGCGATCGGATTCGTGCTCGATGCGGTCCAGTGCGGCGTCGACCTGGGCGGCGTCGCCGTCGCGCGCGAGTTCCAGCGCGACGCGCATGCGCGCCAGCGGCGAGCGCAGCTCGTGCGAGACGTCGCGTACCAGCAGGCGATGGCTGTCGACCAGCGCCTTGATGCGTTCGGCCATGCCGTCGAACTCGGCCGCCAGCGCGGCGACTTCGGCGCTGCGGCCGAAGCGCAGGCGGCCGACGCGCGCGTCGAGGTCGCCTTCGGCGAAGCGCCGCGTGCTGACGCGGATGCGCGTCAGCGGCGCGCTCACGTACCAGGCGAGCAGGGCGGCGAACAGCGCGCTGACGATCATCGCGATGCCGAGATGGGTCCAGAACGTGCCGGGCCGGCGCAGCAGCAGGCGGGTCAGGAAGTTGCCTTCGAGCGCGGCGACGATGGCGTAGGACTTGCCGTCGCGCGTGCGCACCGCGCGCGCGCGCAGGCGCTCGCCGTCGGCCTGCACGCCGCGGCGCGGCGGATCGCTGGCGGCGGCTTGGGCGAGGATCGCCGCGGCGGCCTCGCGCACCGGCGTGGAGGCGGCGCGATCGAGCAGTTCGACGCCATCGGCGGAGAACACGTAGACGCTGATCGCGCTGACGTCCGGCGTGTTGCGCAGCCAGACGCGGGCATCGGCCTCGCCGTCGTGGCGCAGCTCGCGCGCGGTGCGGCCGAGCAGGTCGTCCATCTTCGCCTGCAGGCGCGTGATCTCCAGGCCCGGGATGCGCTCATTCTCGAAGCGGCTGGTGGAGATCCAGGCGAACGCCAGCAGCACGACCACCGTCGCGGTCCAGAACGCCGCGAACAGACGCCAGAACAGGCGCTGCATCACGGCAATGGCCTCATTCTTCTTCCCCGAGCCGGCGCAGCAGGTAGCCGTTGCGCGGAATCGTGGTGATCGGCGAGCCGCCGTCGGGCGCGTCGCCGAGCTTGCGGCGCAGGTTCGACACGTGCACGTCGATCGAGCGGTCGAACGGGCCGAGCGCGCGGCCGAGCACGCTCTGCGAGATGCGTTCCTTGCTGACCGCGCGGCCGGCTTCGCGCATCAGCAGGGCGAGCAGGTCGAACTCGGTCGCGGTCAGCGTGATCGGCTGGCCGTCGACGCTGACGCTGCGCGAGGCGGCGCGCAGCCAGATCGGGCCGTTGCGCAGGTCGGTCAGCGCCTCGCCGCCTTCGCCGCGCGCGCGGCGCAGCACCGCGCGCAGGCGCGCGGCGAGTTCGCGCGGATTGCAGGGCTTGGGAATGTAGTCGTCGGCGCCGAGCTCCAGGCCGAGGATGCGGTCGATGTCCTCGCCGAGCGCGGTCAGCATCAGCACCGGCACGGCCGATTCGCGGCGCAGTTCGCGCAGCGCGTCGAGGCCTGTGCGGCCCGGCATCATGATGTCGAGCACGAGCGCATCGAACGGTTCCGCGCGTGCGGCGGCAACCGCGGCGTCGGCGCTGTGCGCGAGCGCGACGTCGAAGCCTTCGCGCACGAGGAAGTCGCGCAGGAGCTGTGCGAGTTCGCGGTCGTCGTCGGCGAGCAGGATGCGCATGCCGCAAGCATAGCCGTGCCGATCGCGCCCGGCGCCGCGGACGCGACGGCCGCCGCCGATCTTTGCAAGCCTTTACGAACGGAGCCGCGGCAGCAGGCGTGCGTTTACATCGCGCTTGGAATTTCCATACGTCGCCGGGCCGGCGCCGCGACTAAGCTGCGGCGATCGACCTTGCCGGTACTGCCGCCATGCTGCGATGGATTGCGTTGCTTTCGCTGCCGCTCGCCTGCGCCGCGCTCGCGCAGTCCTCCTTCTCGGTCGATCCGTTCGCTGGCCGCTGGACCGGCGATGCGGCGCCGGCCGCGGTCGACGGCGCTGGCGCGCCGGGCGCACCTGCCGCGCCGGACGGCGGCAGCGGGTCGCATCGTCACGGCGCGGGCATGGGCGGCGGCAAAGGGCATGCGGGCGGAACGAGAGGCGGTGCTCATCGGCCGGAAACCGGTGCCTCGCGCGGCGCCGCGGCAGACCCCGAGCGCAGCGAACGCGGCCTCGCGCGCTTGTTCGCCGAGCACGTGACGATCACGCCGTTGTCGACGCGCGTCCGCTTCGACGACGGCGAGCACGCGGTCGAACTGGACCGCGACGGCATGAATGTCAGCGGGCCCGGCGTCGGCGGCACGGTGGCGCTCAGCCAGACCTCTCCCGATCTGGTCGTCGAGACGCTGACCGACTCCGGCTATTCCCTGCGCGAACGCTACCACCTCGGCGAGAACGGCGAGCTGGAACTGCACGCGACGCTGAAGCGCCCGTTCGCGGACGAACCGCGCGAGTTCGTCCGCGTCTTCCGTCGCGCCGCCGCACCTGCGCCGGCCGCCGCGGCGCTGAAGCCGTGACCGGTCGATCGAAGTCGTCGGCGGACAGGTAATCCGCCGCGCGCGGCCTGAGCGCGCAGCACCGGCGTCGTGCTGCCGGAATCCCGCAATTTCACGTCGCTGGTCGAAACGGCGCCGCCGGCGTCGAAGAACGTGTCGCGTCTGGCCGGCGGCGGCAGGGCGATCGAATACGTCGGGTCGATCGCGGTGACGTCTCGGCGACCCCGCCGCTCGGCGGCGGCCGCTGCGGCAGCGCCACGCGCGACTCCTCGGTCATCACCAGGGGCAGGTCACGTCGGCGGCGGCACGTGCCGAGGTGGCGCCGAACATCGCCAGGCACAGGACAAAATGCAAAATTTCGTGTCTTGTGACGTCCTCCGGCCTGGCGCAATGGGCGTCGCGCGGAGCACGGCCATCGAAGCGGCGGTCGCCGTGAGGAGAATCACCGCGACGCGATCCGCCCCCGCAATCGGCGGCACCGCAGTCTAGAAGTCTCGCCGCGCCTTGTCGGCACGGCTCGATAACGACTCAGTAACGACTTGGTAACGGCTGGGGGCGTCAGGCGACGGCATCAACAGTCGTATCATGCGCCGGGCTGGAGGGAAGGGATTCACCGGCCCCGCCTCGTGCGGGCCGCGACATGACGCCGGAGACATGAACAACGATTCGAGCGCGCCAGCGCAAACCTATTATCGCTACCGCTTCGGCAGCGCCGAGTTCGACGAGGCCTGGTTCGAGCTGCGCGTGGCCGGCTTGCGCGTGGAGGTCGAGCGGCGGGCGCTGGAGGTGCTCGCCTATCTGCTGCGCCACGCGGGCGAGGTGGTGACCAAGGAGGAATTGTTCCGCGAGGTCTGGGCCGGTCGCGTCACCGTCGACAAGGTGCTGCCGAACGCGATCACCAAGCTGCGCCGCGCGCTCGGCGAGGCGAACGCGGAGCTGCTGCTGACGCAGCCGCGCATCGGCTACCGCATGAGCGGGGTGATCGAGCGCGTCGCGGTCGGGCGCAAGCTGGCCAGCCGGCTCGAGCTGCTGCCGGGCCAGGCCGTGCCGGGCCGCGAGAATTTCGTGCTGCAGCGCCAGCTCGGCGGCGGCCACGGCAGCGAGGTGTGGCTGGCCGAGCACGCCAAGACGCGCGAGCGGCGCGTGTACAAGTTCGGCGTCGACGGCGAACGCCTGCGCGCGCTGAAGCGCGAGGCGACGTTGTCGCGCGTGCTGCAGGAAGGCCTCGACGAGCGCGAGCATTTCGTCGAGCTGATCGATTGGAATTTCGAGAACCCGCCGTTCTTCCTCGAATGCGAGTACGGCGGCGACAGCCTGTACGAGTGGGCGCAGAGCGGACTGGCCGCGACCACGATCGAACAGCGCCTCGGCCTGTTCCTGCAGATCGTCGACGCGGTCGCCGCGGCGCACGGCGTCGGCGTGCTGCACAAGGACTTGAAGCCGGCCAACGTGCTGATCGCGGGCGAGGAACAGGGCTGGCGCATCCGCCTGACCGATTTCGGCAGCGGCCGGCTGCTCGATCCGGAGCGCCTGGAAGAACTCGGCATCACCCAGTTCGGCCTGACCGCCACGCAGAGCATCAGCACCGATTCGTCCACCGGCACGCCGCTGTACGTCGCGCCGGAGGTGTTCGCCGGGCATGCGCCGACGGTGCAGAGCGACGTCTACGCGCTCGGCATCATCCTCTACCAGATGCTCGCCGGCGACCTGACCCGGCCGATGGCGTCCGGCTGGGAGCAGGACATCGCCGACGAACTGCTGCGCGAGGACATCCGCCTCGCCACCGACGGCAACCCGGAGCGCCGCCTGGCCAGCGCGAGCGAACTGGCCGCGCGTCTGCGCAATCGCGACGCGCGGCGCGCCCAGGCGCAGCGCGCGTCCGAGGACGAGGCGCAGGCACGCCTCGCGCGCGAGCAGCTGGCGAAGAGCCGCGCGCGGCGGCCGTACCTGATCGCGCTGGCCGCCGCGCTGCTCGCCGGCGTCGCCGTGGTGCTGGTGCTGTATCAGGATGCGCTGCGCGCGCGCAACGAGGCGCAGCGCGAGCTCGAACGCGCCAGCGCGCTGAACCGCTTCCTCAACGAGGAACTGATCAGCAACACCAATCCGTTCGTGGCGTCGAAAGGGCAGAGCACGTCGCTGAAGGACGCCCTGCTCGGCGCGCGCGGGCGCATCGCCAAACGCTTCGCCGCGCAGCCGCTGACCGAGGCGTCGATCCGCGCCAGCCTGGTCACCTCGCTCAACATGCTCGAACTCTTCCCGGAGGCCGAATCGGAGGCGCGCCAGGCGCTGGCGCTGTACGAGCGCGAGGAGGGCGCGGGCAGTCGCGACGCCCTGCGCGCCCGCTCGATGCTCGCGCGCATGCTGACGCGGACGGCGAAGTTCGACGAGGCGCACAAGGAAATCGAGAAACTCGAATCGTCGACCCGGGATTCGTCCGAGCCGTGGTCGAAGTACCTGGTCTCGTCGGCGAAGGCGATCTATTTCGGCAATCTCGGCGAGTACGCCAAGGCCGTACCGGAGTATCGGGTCGCGATCGCGGCGATCCGGCAGGCCGATCCCGACAACGTCTCCACGCGCGATTCGATGCGCATGGACATGATCAGCATGCTGTCGCAGCTCGGCCAGCCGCAGGAGGCGCTGGACGAGGGACGCAGCCTGGTCGAGGAGATCGCCGCGCGCGGCAACGACAGCGAGCTGGTGCTCGCCTTCGCCAGGGCCAGCGTGGCGAAGGCGTACATGCTCACCGGAGACGAGAAGAAGGCGGAGGCGGAGCTGCTCGACGCGCAGAAGACGATCGTCGCCCTGCTCGGGGCGGAGCACACGCGCAATCTCGTGCTGATGTCCGACCTCTACGAGATCGAGGTCCACCGCAGGAACTGGCCGAAGGCGCTGGAGTACGGACGGAGCGTCTACGACGGGTTCCGCGCCAAGCTCGGGTCGGAGCACAACATCACCAACGTGACGCTGGTCAACCTCGGCCAGGCGCTGTACGAGACGGGCAACATGCAGGAAGCGCAGTCGCAGTTGCAGCTCGCGCATCAGAAGCTGTCGGCGCAGTTGTCGAAGGAAAACCCGCAGAGTCAGGTCGCCGCGTTCTGGCTGGCGGCTGCGGACGTCGAGCTCGGCAAGCTCGAAGAAGCCGCCAACCTGCTGCAATCGCTCGACGCCAAGGCACTGGAATCGGCCGGCACCGCGGACGGGCTGTGGGCGTTCCGGCTCGACGCCTTGCGCGGCCTGCTGCTGAGCAAGCGCGGCGACGCGCAAGCGGCCGCGCCGCTGCTGAAATCGGCCGTCGAGGGCCTGCGGCAGAAATCGGCGACGGAAGATTCGTTCTACGCCAAGGCGAACCAGGCGCTGGCGGCGCTCAATCGCGAGTTGACGTGAGGTCCGGCGCGGCCAGCCAGCGCCGCGCCGGAATCGCGAGCAGCAGCGAATACGCCGCCGCGATCAGCGCCGAGGCGGACACGTCGGACAGGAAATGCTTGGCGAGGTCGACGCGCGCGGCGACGACGAACAGCGGGATCGCCAGCAGCACGGCGCGCAGCCAGGGCAGACGGCAGGTTGCCGCCAGCGGCAGCAGCAGGCCGAAGTAGAACGCGGAATGGCCGGAGGGGAACGAGCCGCCGCCGGCGAACCAGACGTGGCTCCAGTCGCCGCCGTCGAGCACCTGGTGCGGGCGCAGGCGGCCGAAATGGTTCTTGCCGGCGATCATCGTCGCCAGCGTCGCGAACTGCACCAGCGCCGCCCCGACCAGCGCGCGCGGCCATTGACGTCCACGCCGGAGCATCAGCCCCGCCGCGCCGATCGCGAGGGTGACGCAGCCGGCGAGCCAGAACCACACGTGCATGCCGCTGACGAAATCGAGCGCGCCGAGGCCGTCGGCGAACACGGTCGCGTTCTCGATTCCGCTGGCACGGATCCATTCGGCGAGCGGCCGGTCGAGGCCGAGCAGGCCCGCGGCGAACGACGTCGCGGCGATCGCCGCGACGACGACGAGCAGGCGGCGATTCACGCCGTACGCCGCGGTCGCGTCGATCATGGCCTTCCCCCTGTGCGTGCGCCGAGCCCGGGTGGCATCATAGCGCGCCCGCCTCCGCGCCCATTCGACCGACCATGCCGCTTCCCGAACGGTTGCCGCCCCCTCGTCATCGGCCGTATGCGCCGCTCCGCTCGAACCGACGCACGGAAACCTGACGATGCCGAGTACGGAACCGCGCGGTCCGCGCCAGATCTGGCGCGCCTTCCAGTGGTCGATGGCCGGCTTGCGCGCGGCCTGGCGGCACGAGGCGTCGTTCCGCCTCGAAGGCTATCTGTTCGTGATCTTCTTTCCGCTCGGGCTCTGGCTCGGCCACGGGCCGATCGAGAAGGCGATCCTCTGCGGCAGCCTGCTGCTGGTGTTGTCGGCGGAGCTGCTCAACTCGGCGATCGAGGCGATCGTCGACAAGGCCAGTCCGGAGTTCCACGAACTCGCCGGCCGCGCCAAGGACATGGGCTCGGCCGCCGTGTTGTTGCTGATGTTCAATGTCCTGCTGTGCTGGGGCCTGATACTCTGGCGGTGACTTCGGCATGCTCCCGCGATCGTCGATGATCGCGGGAATCGGGAAGCGGCCGCGCCTCGCCGCGGTTCTCGATGGAAAGCATTTTCTTCAACCCAGGCCTGGACGCTCGTGGAGAGTCGCGGTTGGATCTGCTCGCTGACCCGCAAACCTGGATTGCGCTGCTGACCCTGTCCACGCTCGAGATCGTGCTCGGCGTGGACAACCTCGTCTTCATCTCGATCGCGGTGAGCCGCCTGGCGGCGGAACGGCGTTCGAGCGCGCGCCGCATCGGCCTCGCCTTCGCCTGCATCACGCGCATCCTGCTGTTGTTGTCGCTGGCGCACCTGGCCGGCATGGACGACCGCACCTCGTCGCTGTTCCACATGTTCGGCCAGATCATCTCGATCCGCGATCTGGTGCTGATCGGCGGCGGCATCTTCCTCGTCGTCAAGGGCGTGATGGAGATCCTCGACGCGCTCGGCGACGAAGAGGAGGAGGCCGGCGGCCGCGCTTCCGCCAGCTTCGCCCTGGTCATCGCGCAGATCGCGCTGATCGACATCGTGTTCTCGCTCGACTCGGTCATCACCGCGGTCGGCATGATCAACATCCTGCCGGTGATGGTGGCGGCGATCATCCTGGCCGTGCTGGTGATGATCTTCGTCGCCGACCCGATCGGCGCCTTCATCGACAGCCATCCGACGATCAAGATGCTCGCGCTCGCGTTCATCATCCTGGTCGGCGTCGCCCTGGTCTGCGATGGCCTGGGCGTGCACATCCAGCGCGGCTATCTGTATTTCGCGATGGCGTTCTCGGCCGCGGTCGAGTCGCTGAACCTGTTCGCCGAGCGCCGCAGGCGCCGGCGGCGCGAACGCGGCATCGGCATCGGCGACGGCTAGTGCGGGACGCCCGCCCTCGGCATTCACGCAGACGCCAGCCGCGGGAGCGAATGTCAGAAATCCATGCGGACGCTTGCGCGGCTCCGGTCTCCGCGCCAGAGTAGCGTCGATCCGGCCGTGTCCGGGGATGGCCGTCAACGGAGAGGGAATATGCGCGCGATCCGATTCGTTTCCTTGTTGCTGCTCGTCACGCTGCTCAGCGGCTGCGGCTACAACCAGATCCAGTCGAAGGACGAGGGCGTCAAGGCCGCCTGGTCCGAGGTGCTGAACCAGTACCAGCGCCGCGCCGACCTGGTGCCGAACCTGGTCAACACGGTGAAGGGCTACGCCACGCACGAAGAGGAAGTCTTCACCAAGGTCACCGAGGCGCGCGCCAAGGTCGGCCAGATCAACCTCAGCGCCGACGACCTCTCCGACGAGAACAAGATGAAGGCGTTCCAGCAGGCGCAGGGCGAACTGTCCAGCGCGCTGTCGCGGCTGATGGCGGTGTCGGAGAACTATCCGCAGCTGAAGGCCGACGGCCTGTTCCAGAACCTGCAGGCGCAGCTGGAAGGCACCGAGAACCGCGTCACCGTCGCGCGCAACCGCTACATCCAGGTGATCCAGGACTACAACACCTACATCCGCTCGTTCCCGACCAACCTGACCGCGATGCTGTTCGGCTACAAGACGAAGGCGAACTTCTCGGTCGAGAACGAGAAGCAGATCTCGACCGCGCCCACGGTCGACTTCAGCAAGCCGGCGCAGCCGCCGCAGCAGCAACCGCAGCCCGCGCACTAGAACCGTTCCAGAACGACGGGCGTGAGGATTCACGACTCAGCTTTCCCCTTTCCCGCGCGAGGGATCGACGGCCGCCGTGCGGCGGCCGGAGGGGAGTGGGAGCGGATGAAGGCGCTTCGACGCGAGCTCGGAGCGGGCTTTCTCCCGCGAGCGGAAGTGGAGAATTCGTCGGCCGTTCGAGGTGCGATCGCTTGAACCGGAGCCGCTCCAAGCGTCTTGCCACGCGCGTGCTGCACGGCCTGCTGGCGGCGCTGTTGTGTCTCGTCGCCGTCGCCGCGTGGGCCGCGGACGGCGGTCTGCAGCCGATCCCGCCGTTCGGGCCGCGCGTCACCGACCTGACCGGTACGCTCGACGCGCAGCAGAAACAGACGCTCGAATCGCAGCTGCAAGCGCTCGAGCAGAGCAAGGGATCGCGCGTCGCCGTGCTGATGCTGCCGACGACCGCGCCCGAGGACATCGCGCAGTACGGCATCCGCGTCACCGACACCTGGAAGCTGTCGCGCAGCGACGGCAAGACGCACGACGGCGTGCTGCTGATCGTCGCCAAGAACGACCGGCGCGTGCGCATCGAGGTCGGTTCCGATCTCGAAGGCGCGATTCCCGACGCCGCCGCCGCGCGCATCATCCGCGAATACGTCACGCCGAAATTCCGCGCCAACGACTACTACGGCGGCGTCGCGGACGCGCTCGGCGCGCTGACCAAGCTGATCAACGACGAGCCGCTGCCGCCGCCGCTGACCGACGAGGACGCCGGGCACGGGCAGGGCATGGATCCCGGCGCGGCGTTCATGGTTGCGCTGTTCATCGGCTTCTGGGCGCGCGGGATGTTCGGACGGCTGCCGACGCCGCCGCGCGCGGGCCTGGTCGCGGCGATCACCGGCGGTGCCGGCTGGCTGCTCAGCGGCTTGATTCCGCTCGGTATCGGCGCAGGCCTGGCCGGTCTTTTCCTCGGCTTGCTCGGCGGCGGCGGTGGCGGCGGTTTCGCCAATCGCGGCGGCTGGGGCGGCTTCGGCGGCGGTGGCGGCTGGGGTGGAGGCGGCGGTGGCTGGAGCGGCGGTGGCGGTGGTTTCAGCGGCGGCTCCGGCGGCGGATTTTCCGGCGGCGGCGCTTCGGGGAGCTGGTGATGCGTGTGCTGCGCCATCTGTTCGATTTCGGTCTGGCCCGGCGCCGCTTTCCGCCAGCGACGCTGGATGCGATCCAGCGCGCGATCAAGGCCAGCGAGAGCCGTCACCTCGGTGAGATCGTGTTCGCGGTCGAAGGCTCGCTGCCGCCGTTGGTGGTGCTGCGCAGGCACGACGTGCGCGAGCGCGCGCGCGAAGCGTTCGCGCAACTGCGCGTGTGGAACACCGAGCACAACACCGGCGTGCTGGTCTACGTGCTGCTCGCCGAGCACGCGATCGAGATCGTCGCCGATCGCGGCATCGCGGCGAAGGTCGCCGAAGAGGAGTGGCGCGAGGTCTGCGCGCTGATCCGGCAGCATTTCATCGCCGGCGACTACCAGCGCGGCGCGATCGCCGGCGTCGAGGCGATCACCGCGATCCTCGCGCGCCATTTCCCGGCCGACGGGCAACGCAATCCCGACGAATTGCCGGATCGGCCGGTGTTGCTGTAGTGCTCGCACGCCGTTTCGCGTGTGTCGTGCCGTGCGACGGTGAGGGACGAGCGGTAGCGAAATCCCGATATGCGCGCTCCGCTGCGGCCCAATCTTGAAGATCGGTCAAGAATCGGAAACTGTGACGTAGTTCTCTGTTAGATTGCCGCCCGTCCTGTGCTGCGGGATTCGCGACGAGCGCTTCGCGCGTTCGCTCCCGAGGTTCCGCCGCAGCGACGCAGGGGTTGTCTTCGCCAGTCGCGGGCGCGTCATGGGCGCGCCGGGCCAGCCACGCGGATCGCGTGGGTCGGAAGCACTCTTGCGCGTGGCCTTGCCGCGCACATCCCCCTGATCGGCACTCGGGCCCGCCGTGCGAACGCTGGCGCGCCCCATCACAGTTCGAGGTGATTGCGATGAAACATTCGATTTTGCTGGCGGCACTCCTGCTCGCCATGGCCAACGCGCATGCGAACGGACCGCCGGGTCCGCCGGTACCGTCGCCGGAGACCTGCGCCGCGCAAGGTGGCGTGCCCGGCGCGAACCTGATCGCCGACGGCAGTTTCGGTACCGGCAGCGGCGCATTCGGCGAAAGCGCGCCGGCGCCGGGCCTCGGCGCGCAGACGACCTACACCTACGCGTCCTGGGTCAGCTATCACCCCGACGACGGCGAGTACGTGATCGTCAACGCGACCGGCCCCGGCAGCCCGTGGAGCACCTGGCACGACCAGTTGCTCGGCCACACCACCGGCGCCGCCGACGACCGCTTCGCCGTGTTCAACGCGAGCATCGAGCCCGGCACGTTCTACGCGCAGACGTTCGCCGTCGCGCCGAACACGAATTTCGAAGTCAGCTTCTGGGTCATGAACGTCAACAGCAATTCGAACGACCTGCTGTTGCCCAATCTCGCCACCGTGATCCGCCGCGTCGGCGTCGATCCGGTCGGCGGCGGCATCGTCGTCGCCACCACCGGCGACATCCCGCAGGCCAATCCCCCGTTCTGGCACCAGTACGCGGCGCTGTTCAACAGCGCCGGCGCGACGCAGATCGAGGTGCGCCTCGACAACAACAGCAGCGGCGGACTCGGCAACGACTTCGCGCTCGACGACATCGTCCTCGCGCCCTGCGCGCTGCCGGCCGGCGCGGTCGGCGGCACGCTCTACTACGACGCCAATCTCGACGGCGCGCTGCAGGCGGGCGAGCCCGGCCTGCCGGCGAACATCCCGGTGCAGATCGTCGACACGCAAGGCACGCCGGATACCGGCGACGACGTGATCGTCGCGACGACGCAGACCGACGCGACCGGCCATTACGCGTTCGCCAACATTCCGGTCGGCGCGAACTACATCGTGCACGCGCTCGTCACCGATCCGAACGTGCCGGCGAACGTCGCCCTGCACACGCCGAACGACGTGCCGGTGTCGGTCACCAGCGGCAGCCAGGTCGCCACCGACTTCGGCTTCGTCAGCGCCGACGTGCAGATCCTCAAGCAGGGCCCGTCGCACGTCGGCGGCGGCCAGCCGATCGTCTACACGCTGACGATCTCCAACCCCGGCCCGACCGCAGCCGACGGCGCCAGCTGGAGCGACCCGGTGCCGGCGGAAATCACCGCCGTCAGCGCGCTGTGCGACAACGAAACCGGCGGCGCCGTCTGCGGCCCGGTGCAGGTCGTCGGCAACGACGCCAGCGGCACCCTGCCGACCCTGCCGGTCGGCGGCAGCGTGCGCATCACGATCCAGGGCACCACGCCCGCCGCGGAGACCATGCTGTCGAACACCGCGACGGTGACGCCGGCCCCGGCGATCCCCGATCCGGATGCGGACAACAACACCAGCACGGCGAGCACCAGCACGCCGGTGTCGTTGCAGAGTTTCGAGGTGGATTGAGGAAGGGAGCGTTCCCGGTGCGCGTCTCGCGGCGCGCACCGGGAGCGATCACGGCACGCATGCCGTGTCGTTCACGGCGATCGAGAGTTCGTCCGGAATTGCGATCGGCGCGCGGCAATGCGCGCCTTCGCAAACGTAGGCGATGCCGCCCGCGCGATGAATCTGCGCGGCGAGCACGCCGGGCAAGGGCGCATCCTGTGGCGGAATGCGGTACACGTCCGCGCGTACCGTCGTCGCGGCGGCTTCCTTCCAGCGCGATGCTTCCTCGCCGTCCGCCGCGCGCAATACGACGTGCATGCGCGGACGGAGGAATTCCCCGAGCGCGAGCAACAAGGTGCAGCTCGCGTGCGGGAGTTCCTGCAAGCTCGGCCACGCCGCACGCAGGCAACGCTCGGCCGCATCGAGGTAGCGTGTTTCACCGAGCAGATGGCCGAGGCGGAGCAGGGCGCGCGCGGCGACGCCGTTGCCGGACGGCAGCGATTCGTCCATCCACGGCTTCGGCCGCTGCGGCAGCGCCTCGGCGTCGTGCGCGGTGAACCAGAAGCCGCCGCGGTCGCGGTCCTCGAAGCGATCGAGCAGGGTATCGGCGAGCAAGATCGCCCAGTCCAGGTCGCGCCGCTTCCAGCGCAGCTGCAGCATCGCGAGCAGGGCGTCGAGCAGGAAGGCGTGATCGTCGAGATAGGCGGCGAACTTCGTCTCGCCGCGCGCATGGCTGGCGTAGAGGCGGCCGTCCTTCCAGAGCTGCGCATGCAGGAAGTCGAGCGCACGTTCCGCCTCGACGGTCAGCGCAGCGAGATTCTCGTCGACGCGCGCGCCGCGCGCCGCGCCGGCGATCGCCAGCGCGTTCCAGGCGGTCAGGATCTTGTCGTCGAGCGCGGGCCGCGCACGCGCGCCGCGCGCAGCGAGCAGGCGGCGGCGCGCGCGCAGCCAGCGCGCTTGTGCTTCTTCGGGTTCGATGCTTAGCGCGGCAGCAGCATCCTGCAGCGACAGCACCGCGCGCAGGTGCCAGGCATGGTCCTCGAAGTTGGGCGCGCGATCGAGTCCGAAGCGTCGCTCGACCAGCGCGTATTCCCCGGCGTCGAGCAGGCCGCGCACTTCGTCGCGATCCCAGACGTAGAAGCGGCCTTCCTCGCCTTCCGAGTCGGCGTCCAGCGAGCTGTAGAAACCGCCGCCCGATGCGCTCATCTCGCCGACCAGCCAGGTCGCCGCGTCGAACGCCGCGGCGGCGAAGGCCGGATCGTCGGTGCGCGCATACAGCGGCAGCAGCTGCGCGTTGTCGTACAGCATCTTTTCGAAATGCGGAATGTCCCATTCGGCGTCGATGCAGTAGCGGAAGAAGCCGCCGCCGAGGTGGTCGCGCAGGCCGCGTTCGGCCATGCGTTCCAATGTGAGGCGCGCCATCGCCGCGCCGCGTTCGCCGCCGGCGTTCGACTGCAGTTCGATCTCGCTCGCATGCGGGAACTTCGGCGCGCCGCGACGGCCGCCGTTGTCGGCGTCGAATTCGGCGGCGATGCGTTCGAGCGCGCGTGCGATCGGGCTGTCGTCGAGCGCATCCGCATGCGAGTCGCCTTCGCCGTAGTCGGCGAGGAAGCGCGCCAGCGCCTCGTTCTGCGCGCGCAGCTCGGCCGGCTTCTCGTCGTACCAGCGGCGCACGCCTTGCAGCACCTGCACGAAGCTCGGCATGCCGTAGCGCGGCGTCTTCGGAAAGTAGGTGCCGGCGAAGAACGGCAGGCGATCGTCCGGCGTCAGGAACACCGTCAGCGGCCAGCCGCCGCCGCGCCGCGCCAGCGCCTGGTGCGCGAGCTGGTAGACCTTGTCGACGTCGGGCCGCTCCTCGCGATCGACTTTGACGTTGACGTAGAGCGCGTTCATGACGCGTGCGACCGCCTCGTCCTCGAAGCTCTCGTGCGCCATCACGTGGCACCAGTGGCAGGCGGCGTAGCCGATCGAGAGCAGCACCGGCTTGTTCTCGCGTCGCGCGACGGCGAACGCTTCCTCGCACCACGGCCACCAGTCGACCGGGTTGTCGGCATGCTGGCGCAGGTACGGACTGGTTTCGGCGGCGAGACGGTTGGTCATGCCGGAAGTGTACGCCGCGGGTTGTTACGTGCGCGGCCAGGCGCTACCGTGCGCCACCCGACGGCGAGTGCACGACGTGAGCGACGAAATCGAATACCCGGCCCTGTACCTGAAGCGCGGCGAGGATGCGCGCCTGCGCGCCGGGCATCTGTGGGTGTACTCGAACGAGGTCGACGTCGCGCGTTCGCCGCTGTCGGCGTTCGAGCCGGGCGAGATCGCCGCGATCCTCGACCATCGCGACAAGCCGATCGGCATCGGCTACGTCAATCCCAATTCCCTGATCGCGGCGCGCCTGGTCTCGCGCGGCGTCGAGCACGCGCTGGACCGCTCGCTGATCGTGCATCGGCTCAACGTCGCGCTGGCCCTGCGCGAACGCCTGTACTCGGAGCCGTACTACCGGCTCGTGTTCGGCGAGTCCGACGGCTTGCCGGGCCTGGTGCTCGACCGCTTCGGCGACGTCGTCGTCGGCCAGATCGCGACGGCCGGCATGGAGCGCCTGAAGGACGAGATCGCCGCCGCCGTCGTCAAGGTGCTGAAGCCGCGCCAGCTCTGGTGGAAGAACGACGCCTCGATCCGCACGATGGAGCACCTGCCCGAGTACGCCGACCTCGGCCACGGCGAGTACGGCGGCGAGACGATCGTGCGCGAGGGCGGGCTCGAATTCGCGATCGATCCGATCGGCGGCCAGAAGACCGGCTGGTTCTACGACCAGCGCGAGAACCGCGACCTGCTCGCGCGCTTCGTCGCCGGCAAGCGCGTGCTCGACATGTTCAGCTATCTCGGCGCCTGGGGTCTGCGCGCCGCAGCGGCCGGCGCAAGCGAAGTCGTCTGCGTCGACGCGTCCGCGGCGGCGGTCGAGGCGATCGCGCGCAACGCAGAGCGCAACGGTCTCGCCGATCGCGTGACGGCGGTACGTGCGGATGCGTTCGACCATCTCAAGGCGCTGCGCGACGCGCGCGAGCATTACGACGTGGTGATCCTCGACCCACCCGCGTTCATCAAGCGCAAGAAGGATTTCGCCGAAGGCCGCCTGGCCTATCGCCGCATCAACGAACTCGGCATGCAGGTGCTGGCGCGCGACGGACTGCTGGTCACCTGCTCGTGCTCGCATCACATGCCGCGCGCGACGCTGCTCGAAGCGGTGCAGCAGGGTGTGCGCCATCTCGACCGGCAGGCGCAGATGCTGATCGCGCTGCAGCAGGCGCCGGACCATCCGGTGCATCCGGCGATTGCGGAGACGGATTACCTCAAGGGCTTCGTTTGTCGCGTGTTGCCGGCGTGACGCGCCGGCCTCATCTCACTGCGGCGTCGGCCTCGAAGCCGTTCATGAAGATGGGCAGGTCCGTCAGCACGAAGTCGATGCTCTCCCGGTGCTCCTCGGCGGCGAGCACCAGCGGAGTCGGGGCGATCGACGAGATCGGTTCCGGATAGACGGGACAAGGCCGATCGAAATAGAAGGCGCACTGCGCGAAAGCGTCTCTGCCGTAGTAAGCACGGACATAGTACGTGCCCGCAAACCATTTCCCGCCGACGTAGCGGCCGTCCTGATCCGTATAAGCGGACCACTTCTCGGCGTAGTCGGCGTCATAGCCGACGATGTACGTATTGGGGAGCGGCGCTCCCGTCCTCGAGTCGACGACCCGACCGGCCAATGTCGAACTGCGGCGCAAGGCGAAATCGATGGCGTCTACGGTGTCGCCGGATTCGACGATCACCGACTCGCCGTTTTCGTTGCACGATCGACCCATGCAGGACACGCCGGGATACACCTGGTCGACGTAGGCGACGGGGGCAATCACCTTGACGAAGTAGTAGGGGCGTACGTTCACGGCGATTTCGTAACGGCCGTCCGCATCCGACCGCACCGTGAAATGGCAGTAGGTCAAGAACAAGAGAGTGTCGTTGTAGCAAGCCATGATCCAGGCGTTCGGCACCGGCGCACCGTCGACGACGTCGGTGACTCTGCCGCGTATGACGGCCTCGGGGCCGAAGGCGAAGTCGATGCCGTCGATCGAATCGCCTGCCACGACGCTGATGGCATCGCCCGCGACGATCGGCGAGCAGTCGTTGCCCGCGCAGTCGATGCCCGAGTAGAGCTGCTTGCCGCCGAGGCCACGGGAGCTGACGCGCGCGGCGATGCGGAAGGTTCCATTCGGTACGCCGTCGACGCGATAGGCGCCGGAGGCGTCCGTACGCTCCTTGCCGACGTCGATCAGGTTTCCGTCCGCGTCATAGAGTTCGAACGTGACGTCGGCGTATGGGATGGCATCGCCGGAGCGCTCGTCGGCCACGGAACCGGCGAACGACGAGCCGGCCGTCAGGTCGAAATCGACGTCGTGCCGCGTTCGGCCGTCGCCGATCGTGATCGGGGTCGCGGCGTCGATGTCGGAGAGATGGCTGACGGGAACGCCGTCATAGCATTCCTGCACGAGGCCGGCGAGCATTCCGCCGGCGCAGATCCGATAGGTGCCGGGCGACAGCCATATCTTGTACGAGCCGTCGGCTGCCGTGGCGACGCGATCATCGATGGTCCAACTGGACGAGTCCTCGTCGCGAATCCAGGCTTGCACGATGACGCCTGCAAGCGGCGCTCCGGCGGCGTCGCGCACTACGCCGGCGACGCTTGCGGGAAACAGCGCGAAGTTCCGCTCGACGCTGCTCGACGAGGCATCGAAATAGGACTCGTCCCATCCATAGCCGAAGGCGGACGCCACTATATGAGCGTACTGGCCAAAGTTCAGATCGCCGGTCCAGGCGTAAGCACCGTCGGAGGTGGTTTCCAGCAACGCCACCGGCTCATCGTCCTTCAGGTAGATCTTGACGAGAGCGCCCGCAATCGGTTCGCCATTGGCGGCGTCGCTGATCCGGCCATGTACGGTGACGACCGCGGCGCAGAGCGGGGCCGCCCAGAAGGCCATCGAGAGCATCAAGCCGAAGCCGATGCCGATTGCATCGCGAAAGAACCGCATTCCCTTCCCCTGACGGCGTCCTGATTCCAGTGTATCAGCGCGCTCGGCGCGGCGTCTCCCGAGCGGCTTGGCTCGCCGTCGTCACCGTTTGCCGGCACAATGAGAGACTGATCGCCGCCGCACCTCTTTCATGCCTTACTTCGTCGACATCGACCCGATCGCCTTCTCGCTCGGCCCCATCGCCGTGCACTGGTACGGCCTGATGTACCTCGCCGGCTTCGCCGGCGCCTGGTGGCTCGGCCAGCGCCGTCGCGCGGCGGGGCGCCTGCCGGTCACCAGCGACGAGTTTTCCGATCTCGCCTTCTACGTGATGCTCGGCGTCGTGCTCGGCGGCCGCATCGGCTACATGGTGTTCTACAACACGGCCGAGCTGGTCGCCCATCCGCTCAGCCTGTTCCGCGTCTGGGAAGGCGGCATGTCCTTCCACGGCGGCCTGCTCGGCGTGCTCGTCGCGGGCCTCTTGTGGTCGCGCAAGCACGGGTTGCATTTCTTCGACGTGGTCGACTTCGTCGCGCCGCTGGTGCCGATCGGGCTCGGGCTCGGCCGGCTCGGCAACTTCATCAACGGGGAACTGTGGGGTGCCCTGACTCACAAGCCCTGGGGCATGATCTTCCCGAGCGCGCTGGAATCGCTCGGCAAGACCCGCGACGAACTGCATGCCATGTACCTGGCCGGGCAGTTGAACGATCAGGCGCGTCATCCGTCGATGTTGTACGAGTTCGCGCTCGAAGGCGTGGTGCTGTTCGTGGTGCTGTGGATCTACTCGCGCAAGCCGCGGCCGCGCTACGCGGTGTCCGGCCTGTTCGCGCTGCTCTACGGCCTCTTCCGTTTCGCGGTCGAGTTCGTACGCGTTCCCGACGTGCAGCTCGGCTATCTCGCCTTCGGCTGGCTGACCATGGGGCAGATCCTTTCCGTGCCGCTGATCCTGGTCGGTCTGTTGCTGCTGTGGCTGTCGCGCAAGGCGCCGACGTTGCGCCTGTACTCGGTTACGATGCCCGACCAGGACGACACCAAGAACGGCAACGCGAGCTGATGCGCCAATATCTCGACCTGCTGCGCCACGTGCTCGAGCACGGCGCCGAGAAATCCGACCGCACCGGCACCGGTACGCGCAGCGTGTTCGGCTGGCAGATGCGCTTCGATCTCGCGCAGGGCTTCCCGCTGGTCACGACGAAGAAGCTGCACCTGCGCTCGATCGTGCACGAGCTGATCTGGTTCCTGCGCGGCGAGACCAATGTCCGCTACCTCAAGGACAACGGTGTCTCGATCTGGGACGAGTGGGCCGACGCGGACGGCGAACTCGGGCCGGTGTACGGCAAGCAATGGCGCAGCTGGGCCGGCGCGGACGGGCGCAGCGTCGACCAGATCGCCTGGGTGGTGGACGAGATCCGACGCAATCCGGACTCGCGCCGCCTCGTCGTCAGTGCCTGGAACGTCGCCGACCTGCCGAAGATGGCGCTGCAGCCGTGCCACGCGCTGTTCCAGTTCTACGTCGTGAATGGAAAGCTGTCCTGCCAGCTCTACCAGCGTTCGGGCGACATCTTCCTCGGCGTGCCGTTCAACATCGCCAGCTACGCGCTGCTGACGCAGATGGTCGCGCAGGTGACCGGCCTCGCGCCGGGCGACTTCGTGCACACGCTCGGCGACGCGCACCTGTATTCGAACCACTTCGAGCAGGCGCGCGAGCAGCTCGCGCGCGAGCCGCGCGCGCTGCCGAAGCTGGTGCTCAATCCCGACGTGCGCTCGCTGTCCGACTTCCGCTACGAAGACGTCGCCTTCGTCGACTACGCGCCGCACGCGGCGATCAAGGCGCCGGTGGCGGTGTAGCCGTGCAGCCCTGCGCGCAGCTGAAATAGGCGGCATTGCGCGGATAGTCGAGCGTCATGCGCAAGCGCATCAGCGCGTTGCCGCCGAGCGCGCCTTCGACGGGTTTGTCGGTCATGCTCGACATCATCTCGCGGAACGCACGGTCCGGCCGCTCGGTGAACCAGACCGGGCCGACCTTCCATCCGGCGACCTCGACCTCCGGCACGCGGATCGCGCGCGCGCGGAAGCGCGGCGCGAACAGGTCGTCCGCGTTCTCGACCACGACCCATTCCGGATGTGCCGCGCGCCAGGCGTCGAAGGTGCTGGTGGTGATGAAGCTGGCCGCGCGCGCGCCGTTCACCGGCGCCGGCTTGGGTTGCGCGGCGAGCGCCACGCGCGTCGGATAGCCGGTCGCGCCGGTATCGAGTAGCAGGTCGAGATCGCGTCCGTCGACGCGCGCGGTGATGCGCGGCATGTGGAACGCCGGCGCGTCGGCCGACGCGGATTTGAAGCCGATCTCCGTGCGATGCGCGCCGGCCGGCGCCTTCCAGTCGTCGCCTTCGAGAGTGAACTTGCGAGCCGGATAGTCCCAGGTCCAGACGCGTCCGGCGAACCAGCGGTTGCTGAGCAGGCCGTCGCCGGTGCTCGACGCGGAGGCGCCGCTGTGGTCCTTGCACTCGTGCACGAGCAGCGAGTCGTCGCCGTCGGCGTTGCCCGGAACGCCGGCATTCGGCTTGAACGCGGGCATCCGGGTTCGCCGCACGTCCTTGCCGAGTTCGGCCTCGAGCTCCGGATCCGGCGGCAGCGCCTCGAGCGCGAGGTGCAGGCGCTCGGCCGCCTTGCGGCAGAGCAGGTTGGTGCCGCCACCGGTGTCGGTGTAGAGACGCAGCGATTCGCCGCTGGCCGTGGTCGGTGTCGCGAACACGCGATCGGCCTCGAAACGGCTCGGGATCGTGGTCGCCTGCGTACCCGCGAGCGGTATCGTCAACAGCAGCGCGATAGGGGGCATCTTCGCTCTTGGTCGTCGGAGGAGAGCGCGAAAATCGCCGACCCCGCACGTCGTCCACAGTGCTCAAAGTCATGGCGCTCGCCGCGCATGCAGACAACGGTCAGAATACGCGCATGAGCTCCGAGCCGATACGCATTTCTCTCGTCGCGGCCCTCGACCGCAATCACGCGATCGGTCGCGACGGCGCGATGCCTTGGCATCTGCCCGACGACCTGAAGCGCTTCAAGGCGTTGACGCTCGGCAAGCCGGTCCTGATGGGACGCAAGACCGCGCTCGCCATCGGCCGGGCATTGCCGGGACGCGCGAATCTCGTGCTGACGCGTGGCGATCGCGCGCCGTTCGAGGGGCAATTCGTCGTGCATTCGTTGGAGGAGGCGCTCGAGCGCGCCGACGGCGAGGAACTCGCCGTGATCGGCGGCGGCGAGGTCTACGCGCTGGCGCTGCCGCGCGCGACACACCTGCATCTGACCTGGATCGACACCGAAGCCGCCGGCGCCGATGCGTACTTTCCGCATTTCGACGCCGAAGAATGGATCGAGACGTCACGCGAGCCGCATGCGGCGGATGCGCGGCACAGGTATGCGATGAGCTTCGTCGACTACGAGCGCCGGCAAGCGCCGTAGTCGTCGTCTGGTTCGTCCGTTCGCAAGATTTCTCTCGCGGAGGCGCGGAGACGCAGAGAGAGAAGAAGAGCAGGAGAGCCCCGCATCAGACGCCTTTACCTCTGCGTCTCCGCGTCTCTGCGAGAAATCCGCCTGCTCGTCCGGCCATCGAATGCCGTCAGCCCAGCTCTGCAAGCGAGAGGGCGAGTGGCCCGTCAGTCCTGCTCTTTCCCCGGCGCCGGCTTGCGCTCCGACTTGATGCTGACGAACTCCGGATCCTCCGAATCGAGGCGCATGGCGGTCAGCGAACCGCCCCAGACGCAGCCGGTGTCGATCGCGTGGATGCCGAGGCCGACGAAGCGGCCGAGCGTGGACCAGTGGCCGCAGACCACGCGCAGGTCGCGCTTGATCTGGCCCGGCACCTCGTACCACGGATACAGGCCGGGGCGCTGCGTGCCGGGCGCGCCCTTGTCGCCGAAGGCGATGCGGCCGCGCACGTCGACGTAGCGCATGCGCGTGAACACGTTGATGCCGGCGCGCCAGCGATCGGTGCCGCGCAGTTTCGGCGTCCACAGGTCCGGCTTGTTGCCGAACATCTGCTTGAGCAGGCGGCGGTAGCCGTCGCTGCGCAGCTTGTCCTCGATTTCGCGCGCCATCTCCTCGGCCTGCTGCGTGGTCCAGCGCGGGAACAGGCCGGCGTGCACGAGCAGGAAGCCGAGAGTGCGGTCGACGTGCAGCAGGTTGCGCCGGCGCAGCCAGCCGAGCAGCTCGTCGCGGTCCGGCGCGAACAGCACTTCGCGCAATTCGGGATTGACGCGCGCCTGCTCCTCGCGCTTGCGCTCGGCGATCGCGAGCAGCGAGAGATCGTGGTTGCCGAGCACGACGGTCACGTTGTCGCCGAGCGCCTTGACCGTGCGCAAAACGGCCAGCGACTGGCCGCCGCGGTTGACCAGGTCGCCGCAGAACCAGAGCCGGTCGACGCTGGGGTCGAAGCGCAGCTTGTCGATCAGGCGGGCGAGTTCGTCGTGGCAACCCTGGACGTCACCGATGGCCCAGACTGCCATCAGTGCAAGGTCCGCGGAATCGACAGCACGAAGGCGGGAATGTGCGCGTCGAACTGGGTGCCGTCGTCGGCGATCATCTGATAACTGCCGCGCATCGTGCCGAGCGCGGTCTCGAGCACGGCGCCCGAGGTGTACTCGTAGTCGGAGCCCGGGCGCACCCAGGGCTGTTCGCCGACGACGCCTTCGCCGCGCACTTCGCGCACCTTGCCGTTGCCGTCGGTGATGACCCAGTGGCGCGACAGCAGCCGCGCGCCGACCGTGCCGTGATTGGCGATCGTGATGGTGTACGCGAACGCGTAACGATTGTCGGCCGGCGCCGACTGGTCGTCCAGAAAGCGCGCGTCGACCGAGATCGAGATGTCGTAAGGCTTCTTGCCGCTCATGGGTGGCGATTTTCCGGGACGCGGGGCGCGGCGGCAAGCGTGCCCTGGCTTTCGTCGGCGGAGGCGGCCAGCGCCTGCGCCAAAGCCACGAACGCCGCCGGCGCCAGCTGTTCGGCACGCGCCTTCGGATCGACGCCGGCGGTCTGCATGCATTCGCCGGTGACCAGCCCGTGCAGCGCGTTCGCCAGTGTCTTGCGGCGCTGGCCGAAGGCGGCCTTGACGATGCGCGCGATCGTCGCCGCGTCGGCCGCCGGGCGCTCCCCGGCCGCGCGCGGGATCAGGCGCACGACCGCCGAATCGACCTTCGGCGGCGGCCGGAACGCGCCGGGCGGTACGGCGAGCAGGGGTTCGACGCGGCAGGCGAGCTGCAGCATCACCGACAGACGGCCGTAGACCTTGCTGCCCGGCGCCGCGGCCATGCGGTCGACGACTTCCTTCTGCAGCATGAAATGCATGTCGCGGATCGAATCGACGTGGTCGAGGCAGTGGAACAGGATCGGCGAGGAAATGTTGTAGGGCAGATTGCCGACCACGCGCAGCGTGCCGCCCTGGGCGAGGTTGGTGAAATCCACGCCGAGCACGTCGGCGTGCAGGATTTCCAATTCGCCGACGCCTTCGGCCGCAGCGCGCAGGCGCGGGATCAGGTCGCGGTCGAGCTCGATCACGGTCAGGCGGCCGAGCGCGCGCAGCAGCGGCAGCGTCAGCGCGCCGTCGCCGGGGCCGATCTCGACGATGCGCTCACCGGGTTTCGGATCGATCGCCTGCACGATCTTGCGCAGCAGGCCGGGGTCGTGCAGGAAGTGCTGGCCGAAGCGCTTCTTGTGGATGTGCCGATCGTCGCTCATGCGCGCATCGTAGCGGATGGGCAGGCGTCGGGAGCGAAGGCTTGGACGTGGATCGACGCGGATGAACGCGTATCAGAAATTCTGTTTGCCTCAATTCGCTTCCATCGGCATTGATCCGCGTCCGGCTTTCCGCTCTCGCGTCAAGCAACCAGCCAGCGCGTGAGCCAGTAGCCGCCGACGGTCAGCCAGACGAACAGCGCGAAGGCGAGCAGCAGCGGCTTGGGACCGAGCGCACGCAGGCGCGAGACGCGCGTCTCGAGGCCGAGCGCGCCCATCGCGGTGGCCAGCAGCAGCGTGTCCAGGTCGAGCAGTGCCGTGCGCAGGCCCGGCGGCAATTCGATCGTCGAGTTCAGCGCGCAGACGCCGACGAAGGCGAGCGCGAACCAAGGCACCGTGATGCGCCCGCCCGCGCCGCCGGCACGCGCCTGCCAGCCACCGAGCAGGAACAGGAACGGCACCAGCAGCAATACGCGCGTCAGCTTGACGATCACCGCGGTATCCGCTGCGGCCGGGCTGACCGCGTTGCCGGCGGCGACCACCTGCGCCACCTCGTGCACGGTCGCGCCGGTGTAGATGCCGTAGGTCTCCGGCGGCAGCGCCAGCCACGACGCCAGCTGCGGATAGAGAAAGATGTTCACGGTGCCGAACAGCACCACGCCGGCGATCGCGATCGCGACCTTGCTCGCTTCCGGTTTCAGCAGGCGCTCGGTCGCCAGCACGGCGGCCGCGCCGCAGATGGCGCTGCCGCAGGCGGTCAGCAAGGCGGTGTCGCGATCGAGGCCGAGCCAGCGCCGGCCGATCCACAGGCCGAGGCCGAGCGTGCTGGCGACGACGATCAGGTCGAGCAGCAGCGCGCCCGGACCGACGTCGGCGATCTGCTGGAAGCTGATGCGCAGGCCGTACAGCACGATGCCGGCGCGCAGCAGCTCGCGCTGCGCGAACGCGATGCCGGGCGACAGCCGTGCGGGCAGGCGCGCGCCGGCGAGGTTGCCGAGCAGCATGCCGAGCGCGATCGCCAGCGTCAGCGCCGACAGCTGCAATCCGGCCAGCGCGGGCAATGCGGCCAGGGCGAGCCCGGCGAGACCGAGCAGGAGCGCGAAGAGGAGACCGGGAAGGCGGGCGGCGACGGAGGACATGGGCGGACCGGGAGAGGCGGCACGCGCATTTTCGAATCATCCGTCATATAAAGATAATCGTTAGTCATGATGACGGTTATAAGGATTCCTGATGATCGCGATCAGCCCGCGGCAACTCGAAGTGTTCAGCACGATCGCCGCCGCCGGCAGCGTGCGCGCGGCGGCCGCGCAGCTCGGCCTGACGCAGCCGGCGGCGAGCATGGCCCTGGCCGAACTGGAGCGTCTGCTCGGCACGACGTTGTTCGACCGTCACCAGCGCCGGCTGCATCTGAACGAACAGGGGCGCGCGCTGCTGCCGCGCGCGCGAGAGATCGTCGAGCGCCTGCGCGAACTCGGCGAAGGCGCCGCGACGGCGAAGCCGCGGGGCGCGCTCGCGATCGGCGCGAGCAACACGATCGGCAACTATCTGGTCGGCGAGCTGCTCGGCGGTTTCGTCGCCGCGCATCCGGCGGTGCGCTTGAGCCTGCGCGTCGCCAACACGGCGGAGATCATCGCCGGCCTGCTCGATTTCAGCCTCGACGTCGGCTGCGTCGAGGGACCGGCGGCGCAGGCCGAGATCGAAAGCATTCCCTGGCGCGAGGACGAACTGAAGATCTGCGCGCGCGCCGACCATCCGCTGGCGCGGCGAAAGCGCCTGCATGCGCGCGATTTCGCCGGCGAGCGCTGGATCCTGCGCGAAAGCGGTTCGGCCACGCGCCAACTGTTCGAGGATGCGAGCCGCGACGCGCTCGGGCCGCTCGAAGTCGTGCTCGAACTCGGCCAGAGCGAGGCGATCAAGCAGGCGGTGATCGCGGGCCTAGGCATCGGCTGCCTGCCCGCCGTCGCGATCGCGGACGCGGTCGCCGCCGGCAAGCTGGTCGCCCTGAAAGTTCCGTTCCTCGACCTGCGCCGCAAACTGGCCCTGGTCGTGCACCGCGAGCGCTACCGCGGCGCGACGCTGGCGGCGTTCCTGCACTGCGCGCTGGCGCATCGGCGGGGCAGGAGCAAGCCGGACGCGGATCGACACGGAGATCGCGGCGGAAGCGAGGGCAAGCTGGACGCGGATCGACGCAGATAGACGCGGATCAAGAAAAAGCTCTATCCGCGTTCTTTCCAGTTGATCCGCGTCGAAGTGCCCTTCTCACACCCCACCACGCAGAGCGGCGCTCGCAGCGTCGGCGAGCCCGGGTTCGGTGGCGAGCACGCCGGCCAGTTCGCCGGCCACGCGATCGGCGACCTCGCGCGAGGACTTCGCGTTGTCCTCGCGCTTGAGCACGAAGAACGTGCGCCGTGCGGGCGCGTACGTGGCGAAGAATCCGGCCAGGCTCGCGTGGATGCGGTGCTCGACGTCCTTGTCGCGCACGAGTCCGTGCGCGGCGAAGCGGCTCTCCCACCAGGACGGACTGGCCCAGACCAGGTGCCCATGCTCCGGCCAGCCGCGCGCGTCGCAGTGCAGGTGGCGCCAGAACGAGGCGGGACCGGCGGCGCGCCATTCCGGCAGCGGGATGTCGACGTCGCCGAACACCTCGTCGCGGCCGAACATCGGCGAATTGATCAGGCAGTAGCCGTCGCGGTCGAGCAACTGGCGCATGCGCTCCAGATAGCGGTCGAGCTTGAGCGGATTGAAATGCTCGAGGATGTCCATCGCCAGCACGGCGTCGTACGGCGGCTGCAGGTCCAGCGAGAGCAGATCGCCGTAGCGGATGCGGTTCTTGATCGACGGATAGGCCAGCACGAAGGCGAGGTGGCTGATCTCCACGCCGGTCGTCTCGATGCCGCGTTCGTGCAGCAGGCTCAGCACGGGACCGGTGAAGCAGCCGATTTCCAGGCAGCGCTTCGCGCCGAATCCGGCGACCAGCGCCGCCGTCACGCGCTTGTCGACGTCGACGACCGGCGACCAGACGCCGAAGCTGTCGTAGTAGCGGTGTTCGTGGATGGCGGCTTCGAGTTCGTCGAACTCGCGATCGTCGGAGATCGTCAGGGTGCTGGTGCCGTCCGGGTTGCGCCGATAGCGCTGCGGAAAGCGCTCGGTCAGGTCCGGCAGTTCGGTCGGCGGCACGCGCAGGTACTTCTGGCGCTGGCTGAATTCGTCCGACTCGACCATCGTGCGCGCGATGTCGGCCAGCGCGGTGCCGGATCTGAGCGCGTCGGCGTGCGAACGCAGGCCGCCCTGGTCGGGCTCGCGGCCGAGCAGGCCGCGATAGAGTTCGGAGATCAGGGATTCGGGAGCGTCGCCGGGGCTGCGTTGGGGATGATGCCAAAGCGAGCGGAGGCGACTGAGGTTCATGAGCTGCGTTCGGCTAGGCGCATGGCGAGGTCGGTCGCGGCGATGATACTCCCCGCATCGGCGCGGCCGCTGCCGGCGAGGTCGAGCGCGGTGCCGTGGTCGACCGAGGTGCGGATGTAGGGCAGGCCGAGGGTGACGTTGACCGCATGACCGAAGCCGGCGTGCTTGAGCACCGGCAGGCCCTGGTCGTGGTACATCGCGAACACGGCGTCGTAGCGCGCGAGCTGCGTCGGCACGAAGGCGGTGTCGGCCGGGAGCGGCCCCTGCACGTCGAAGCCGGCCGAGCGCAGCCGCGCGATCGCCGGGGCGATCTCGTCGATCTCCTCGCGACCGAGATGGCCGCCTTCGCCGGCGTGCGGGTTGAGGCCGAGCACGGCCACGCGCGGCGCGGCGATGCCGAACCGTGCGATCAGCTCGTCGCAGAGGATGTGCAGGTGCCTGACCAGATCGTCGCGGCGGATCGCGGCGGGTACCGCCGCGAGCGGCAGGTGCGTGGTCGCCAGCGCCACGCGCAGGTCGCCGCCGCTGGCGGCGCGGCCGCCGGCGTTCGCCGCGGTCAGCATCATGACGACGTCGCGGCCGGCGCGCTGCGCGAAGAATTCGGTGTGGCCGGTGAACGCGATGCCGGCGTCGTTGACGACGCCCTTGTGCACCGGCGCGGTCACGATCGCGGCGAATTCGCCGTCGGCGGCGCCGTCGGCGGCACGCGCCAGCGTGGCCAGCACGTAAGCCGCATTGCGCGGATCGAGCGTTCCCGGCGCCGCCGCGGCGCGCAACGGGATCGGCGCGACGCGCAGGCGGCCGCGCGCGCGCGCGGTCGGCGCGCGGTTCGGATCGTAGGTTTCCAGGTCGAGATCGACGCCGGCGCGACGGGCGGCGTCGGCGAGCAGATCGGCGTCGGCGATCGCGACGAGATCGGCGGCGAGATCGCTCGCCGCCAGTTTCGCGATCAGCTCCGGTCCGATGCCGGCCGGCTCGCCGGCGGTGAGCGCGAGACGCGGCAGCGCGGTCACCGGAGCGGCGGCGCTTACGGAGTCGTCGCGGGCTTCGGCGGCGTGTTGCCGCCGGGCAGGCGGATGTCGACGTAGGCTTCGCTGCGGATCTGGCGCAGGAAGCTCTCGTACTCGTCCTCGGCCTTGCGCTGGTACAGGATGTTGCGCGCCTGGTCGCGCTGCAGCTCGCCGGACTTGTCGGTGTTGCGCGTGTCGACCAGCTGCAGGATGTGCCAGCCGGCGTCGGTCTCGAACGGCTGCGAGACGTCGCCCGGCTTCATGTTCTGCAGCTGCTCGGCGACGCGCGAGCCGTAGGCGGTGCCGCTGAACCAGCCGAGGTCGCCGCCGAGGCGCGCGGTGGCGTCGTCCTGCGAGGATTCCCTGGCGGCCTTCTCGAAATCTTCGCCGGCGGCGATCTTCTGGCGCACGGCGGCGAGCTGCTTGTGCGCCTCGTCGCTCGACAGCAGTTCGCTCGGCTTCATCAGGATGTGGCGCGCGTGGTACTCGGTGACCATCTGCGCACCGCCGTCGCGCTTGCCGAGCAGCTTGATGATGTGGAAGCCGTTCGGGCCGCGCATCGGCGGCGAGACCTGGCCTTCCTGCAGCTTGTCGGCCGCGTCGGCCAGCGCCGGCGGCAGTTCGTCGCGATTGCGCCAGCCGAGGTCGCCGCCCTGCAGCGCGTTCTGCGCGCTGGAGTAGCGGATCGCGGCGGCCGAGAAATCCATGCCGTCGTCGATCTGCTTCTTCGCTTCCTCGGCCTTGCGCTGGGCTTCGTCGATCTGGTCCGGCGTCGCGCCGTCGGGCACGTTGACGACGATGTAGCCGAGGTGCAGCTGGCCGCCGCGCAGGTTGCCGTTGCGGATCAGGCTGTCGATCTCGGCGTCGCTGACCTGGGCGCGGCCCTGCGCGATGCGCTGGCGCAGCGTACGCACGATCAGCTGGTCGCGCACGTTGCGGCGGAACTGGTCGTAGTCGATGCCCTGCTGCGTGAGCGCGCCGCGCAGCTGGCTGAGTTCGAGGCCGTTCTGCTGCGCGATCTCGCCCATCGAGCGGTCGATCTCGGCGTCGGACACCTTGACGCCGGTGTCGTCGGCACGCGCCAGCTGCAGCTTCTGCAGGATCAGGCGGTCGAGCACCTGGCGCTCGAGCACGTCGTGCGGCGGCAGCTGCTGCGGACTCTGCGCGTACTGCGAGGTGATGCGCGACACGTCGCGGTCCAGTTCGCTCTGCAGCACGACGTCCTCGCCGACGACCGCGACGATGCGGTCGAGCGGCTGGCTCTCGGCGGCGGCCTGCGCGTGCGCGGCGCCCGCGGCGACGAAGGAAAAGGTGGCGAGGGTCAGGGCGGCGAGCAGGGACTTCATGCGGGATTCCGGTGATTCGGCGCGCGACGCGCGTCGACGGGGAGAGACAGTGGAAGCGGTTCTTCGTTCGCTGCCGGCCCGACGTCGACGGGCCGGCGTTCAGCCGCGAACGCGGCTAGCTCATTGAAATCCAAGGATACCACGGCGCAGGAAGTCGTCCGTCTTCTGGCCGATCGAGCCGACGCCCTTGAACTCCAGCTCGAAGTAGAGCGCCTTGTCGCGCTCGCCTTCGATGTTGCGGATCCAGTCGCGCATCAGCAGGCGCCAGGACACGCAGCAGGTGTCGTGCTCGACGCCGATGAAGCGCTCCAGCGTGCGCCCGTCGCGGCCCTTGGGATCGAGCGGGCTCGGGTTCGGATTGTTCAGCGCGTAGTTCCAGCGCCCGATCAGGCGCCAGCCGGGCGACAGCGGCACCAGGCCGGAGAGATCGACCTGCTCGAGGAAGTCGCGCCGGTAGCGGTAGGAGAAATTGACCACGCCTTCGCTGCCGAAGCGGTTCTGCAGGGTGAAGGTCGACAGATCCGTCTCCTTGCGGTTCGGATCCCACTGCTGGTCGAGCACGACGCGCCAGCGATCGGACGGGCGCACTTCGATTTCGGCGGCGTAGATCGAACCGGACCAGTCAGTCGGCTTGCGCGGCGTGTTGTCCGGGTTCGGCAGCTGCACACGCTGGTCGTCGAAGTAACGGATCTGGCCGATGCTGGCCGACAGGCGCTCGGTGCCGGTCGCGTCCTCGAGGAAACGCGTGGTCAGCGCCAGCGACAGGTTGTTGGCGTCCATCTGGCGATCGGCGCCGACGAAGCGGTTGCTGCGGAACAACTGGCCGAAGCTGAACGGCACTTCCTGCGTGTCGAACAGCGGCAGGTCGTTCTGATCGCGGTACGGCACGCGCAGGTAGTACGCGCGCGGCTCCAGGGTCTGCGTCCAGCCCGAGTCGCGGAAGGTGAAGTTGCGCTCGAAGATCAGACCGGTGTCGAGGCTGAAGATCGGCGTGCCGCGGCTCGGGTCGCGATTCTTCAGCAGCGGGTTGTAGCCCGGCTCGCCGGGCTTGGCGATGTGGTCGAGCGAGTAGGTCGTATAGCGGTAGCCGATCTGCGGACGGATGAAGTACGCCGAGGTCTCGATCGGGTAGGTGAGATACGGGAACAGGTCGAGGCGCTGGCCTTCGATCGGGCGCGTGCGCGTGCGGCTGCCGTCCGGACCGGACCAGAAGCTGCTCTTGCCGAACGCGACGAATTCCGATTCCACGCCGCCGGTGAGGTCGCCGAGGAAGGCCTTCTCGGCCGTGAACGTCGCGCGCGGCAGGCGGCGGTACGGTTCGGCCTGGTTGGGCAGGGTCGGATCGGTGATCTGGTAGTCGTCGCCGCCGATCGAGGCGTTCCACCAGCTGCCGTGGCCGTTGAGGTAGGCGCTCGACTGCAGGAAGCTGATCGCCGAGCTGTACAGGCCGCGACCGAAATCCTCGAAGTAGCGATCGTCGGACACGCGGTTGACGTCGACGCCGACGCCCCAGTTCGCGTTCAGCGCGGTGGAATTGCGCCAGCGATACCACCAGCGGCTGTCGGGGATGTCCTGGTCGTACTCGCGCCGCTCGTCCTCCGCCTTGTTGTCCTTGCCGATGTAGTCGAAGGCGAAGTCGCCCTTGCTGCCGTCGGTCAGGTAGCGGAACTCGGCGCCGAACATGAAGCCGCGCTGGCTCATGATGCGCGGCATCAGGGTCGCGTCGTAGTTCGGCGCGAGGTTGAGGTAGTAGGGCAGGGTCACGTCGAGGCCGCGACGGCTGCCGTAGCCGATCGTCGGCGCGAGGAAACCGGTGATGCGGCGATCGTCGAGCGGGAAGCGCATGTACGGCAGCCAGAAGATCGGCACGTTGAGCACGCGGAACGTCACGTTGCGCGCGCGGCCGACGCCTTCGACGCGATCGAGCGTCATCTCGCGCGCGGCGAACGCCCACTGCTGGTGGCTGAGATCGCAGGTCGAGTAGCGCGCGCCGGTCAGCTTGGTGCGATCGGCGTCTTCCATCACCGCGACCTGCGCGACGCCGTTGCCGCGCGAGCTGAGGAGCTGGTACTGCACGCCTTCGAGCGTGCAGCGGTCGAGGTCGGCGTTGCCCTGCGCGCGCTCGGCCGACATCAGCATCGAGCGGTCCTGGAAACGCACGTGCCCTTCGGTCGAGTAGTCGGTGGTGTCCGTGTCGTAGGTGATCCGGTCGGCGCGCAGCAGCAGGTCGAGCTGCTTGATCTGCGCCTGGCCCTCGAGCACGTAGCGGCTCTTGTCGGGGCTGGTCACCTTCAACGCGCTGGCGTCGCGCGGCGCGCTGTTGCGATCGCCGGTGGTCGGCAGGTCCGGCACGTAGAAATCGAGCAGGTCGCTCTTCGTGCACATCTCCCAGCTGATCGGCTTCTTCGGGCACTTGAACACGCCGGCCGGGCAGTTCGGCGCGTCGTCGCCCTGCGCGTGCGCGAGCGAACCGAGGGCGAGGAGAACGGCGGCCGCGAGCAGGCGTTGCTGGCGCAAAGCGGAGCGAGTAGGCACGGAATCGGATTTTTCGTTGGACGCAAGACCGCTAGCTTGCCGGAAGCGCTCGCGGGCGGCAAACGATCGCGCCCCCGCGCGTTCAGCCAGGGCCGAGGCGCCGGCTCAGCCGAGCAGGGCGGCGACGTGCGCCGCGGTCGATTCGCGCAGGGCGGTCAGGCTGTAGCCGCCTTCCAGGCTCGACACGAGGCGCCCTTCGGCGTGCCGGTTCGCCAGCTCGACCAGGCGCGCGGTCAGCCAGGCGTAGTCGTCGGCGTCGAGGTTGAGGTTGGCCAGCGGGTCGAGGCGGTGCGCGTCGAAGCCGGCCGAGATCAGCACCAGCTGCGGCGCGAACGCTTCCAGCGCCGGCAGCACGAGAATCTCGTACGCGGCGCGGAACGCGGCCGAGCCGCTTTCCGGCAGCAGCGGAGCGTTGACGATGTTGCCGGCGCCGACCTCGTCGCGCGCGCCGCTGCCCGGATACAGCGGCGACTGGTGCGAGGACGCGTAGAGCACGTTCGGCGTGTTCCAGAAGATGTCCTGCGTGCCGTTGCCGTGGTGCACGTCGAAGTCGACGACGGCGACGCGTTCGACGCCTTGCGCCAGCGCGTGCGCCGCGCCGACGGCGACGTTGTTGAACAGGCAGAAACCCATCGCCTGGTCGGGCGTGGCGTGATGGCCCGGCGGACGTACCGCGCAGAAGGCGCGCCGCCGCGGATCGGCGAGCGATGCGTCGACCGCCGCGACGACCGCGCCGGCGGCGCGCAACGCCGCTTCGGCCGACGCCGGCGACATCCAGGTGTCGGCGTCGAGCGGACGCCAGCCCGGCGCGTCGGGATCGAGCACCTGCTCGATCAGCGCCGGCGCGTGCACGCGTGCGAGCTGCGCGCGCGTCGCGCGCGGCGCCTCGATCCGCGGCAGCGCTGCGAAGCGCGGCTCGGCCAGCGCTTCGAGCACGGCGGCGAGCCGCGCCGGCGATTCCGGATGGCCGGGGCCGGTGTCGTGCTCGCGGCAGCTGGGGTGCGTGTAGATCGCGACGCTCAAGAGCGCTGCCCGTACAGAAACGAAGGGAGGGCCAACGTCGCGCGTGCTTCGTCCGGCGTCAAGTCCCGTGCGGACGCGACGGCTTGCGCGGGCAGCCAATCGGGGAACCGCCGTTCCTCGACGCGATGCCGTCCTTGCGCCGTGTGGATTTCGCCGATTCGCGCCAGGCCCGTGCCGGGCAAGCCCCCGCCGATGCGTGCGAGGGCCGGCCAGCAGCGCGCGTGGACGAAGGTGATCCTGCCCTCGACGAGGCGGCAGGTGGCGATGGCCGTCGATGCGCGCACCGCACGCGTCAGCGCGAAGATCTCGCGTCCGCGCGGATGCGCCCACCAGCGACCGCCGAGCGTCTCGCCCGCAATCGCTTCGACCAGGCAGGGCAATGCGTGCAGCGAGGCGGATTCGAGCACGATGCCGTGTTCTTCGACGAAGGCGATGGCCTCGTCCGGCGTCATCGCGCTGGGGGCGTCAGCTCTTCTTGCGCCGCTCGTGCTGCCACAGCACCTCGCCGTGGCCGGAGGCGCGCGCGAGCACGCGCGCCAGCACGAACAACAGGTCGGACAGGCGGTTCAGGTAGCGGATCGCCTCGGGCCGGATCGCGTCGTGGCGCGACAGCGTGACGACCTCGCGCTCGGCGCGCCGGCAGATCGTGCGCGCGAGATGGCAATGCGCGGCGGCGAGCCCGCCGCCGGGCAGGATGAAATCCTTCAGCGGCGGCAGGTCTTCGTTGAACGCGTCCAGCGTCTGCTCGAGCCGTTCCACGTCGGCGGCGTGCACCATCGCCATGCCCGGGATGCACAACTCGCCGCCGAGATCGAACAGGTCGTGCTGGACCTGCGTCAGGGTCTCGCGCACGCGCTCGGGCAGTTCGACCGCAAGCACGATGCCGAGCGCGCTGTTCAACTCGTCGACCGTGCCGTAGGCGGCGACGCGCGCCGAATCCTTCGCCACGCGCGTGCCGTCGCCGAGGCCGGTCGTGCCGTCGTCGCCGGTGCGCGTGTAGATTTTCGAGAGGCGGTTGCCCACGACGGCGACGTCAGCGCCGCTGCTTGCCTTCCGCGCCGGCCAGCAGCCAGCGCAGCGCCTGCACGGTCAGCACGTGCAGCACGGCGGCGACGACGACGTAGACCAGGGCCATGCCGACGAAGGAGAGGTACCAGTCGCCGAGGTTCTTGCTCCAGCCGGCGAAGCTGCGCGGCGAGGCGGAGCCGGCCAGCCAGTGGTCGCTGAGCCAGTAGTAGCTGCCGTTGGAGATCAGGTAGCAGACGCTGGCCGCGACCACCACGCTGCCGAGCAGCAGCGCGAGTTCGCGCGTGTGGATGCCGGCGTAGCGCTGGCGCAGCCATGCGCCGCCGAACCACAGCGCCGCGTAGCTCGGCACCAGGAACCAGTACGCCGGCGACACGCAGTAGTGGCTCCAGAAGCTGAGTCCGGCGCGCGTGATGACGAAGTAGTCGATCGCCACCGCCAGCGCCATCAGCGCCGGGAACGCCCAGCGCACCGAGCCTCGCAGGTAGAAACCGGCGATGAAGAACACGGCCCAGGACGCGTCCGGCAGCGAGCCGATGTGCGTGCCGAGCGTGATCAGGTTCGAGCGCGTGGCGATCATCACGATCGCCAGGATCGCGAAGAGGCCGAAGCGCCAGGAAGCGGAGAGGGGGGAATCGGTGGCGGTCATGGTCGTGTTCCGGTCGAACGAGCCGGTAGTTTAGCCGAACGCTGCGTCGCGGCGCCGCAGGCATCCGCACCCGCAGCGGGCGGGTATCATCGCGGCATGAGCGAAACCTGTGACGTCCTGATCATCGGCGGCGGCCTGGTCGGCGCGAGCCTGGCGATCGCGCTCGACGGGGCCGGCCTGTCGGTCGCGCTGGCCGAAGCCGCGGCGCCGCGCGTCGACCTGCAGCCGAGCTACGACGAGCGCAACCTCGCGCTCGCGCGCGCCAGCCTCAACGCGCTCGAGGCGCTCGGCGTGCTCGACGCGCGCGCGCCGGTCGCGCCGGTGCCGATCCGGCGCATCCACGTCAGCCGCCGCGGCGACTTCGGCGCGGTGCGGCTGGACGCGGCGGAACTGGGATTGCCGGCCTTCGGCGCCGTGCTGCCCGCGCGCGAACTCGGCAACGCGCTGCTGCGGCGGCTCGAGGCATGCAGCGCGCTGGCACGCCTGGCGCCGGCGCAGGCGGTCGGCATCGAGGCCGGCGAGGAATTCGTCACGGTCGAGCTGCGCGTCGGCGAGACGACGCGGCGCCTGCGCACGCGCCTGCTGGTCGGGGCCGACGGCACCGAATCCTTCGTGCGTGGCCGGCTCGGCATCGAGGCCGAGCGCCACGACTACGCGCAGTCCGCCTTCGTGACCACCGTGACGACCGAGCGGCCGCTGGCCGGCACCGCCTACGAGCGCTTCACGGATTCCGGCCCGGTCGCGCTGCTGCCGCTCGGCGAGCGACGCGCCGGACTGGTGCTCAGCGTGCCGTCGGCCGACGCCACGCGCGTGGCCGCGCTCGACGACGACACCTTCCTCGATTTCGTGCACGAGCGCTTCGGCTGGCGCGTCGGCCGCTTCTCGCGGCCCGGCAGGCGCAAGCCGTATCCGCTCGCGCGCCTGCTCGCCGCGCGCACGACGGCGCCGCGCGCGGTGCTGGTCGGCAATGCCGCGCAGACCGTGCATCCGCTCGGCGCGCAGGGCTTCAACCTCGGCCTGCGCGACGCGCTGACCCTGGCCGAGCTGTTGCGCGAGGCGCAGGCAGCGCAGGCCGATCCAGGCAGCGCCGACCTGCTCGCGCGCCACGCCGCGCGGCGTGGCGAGGATCGCACCGCGACGACCTCGTTCAGCGACGATCTGGTGCGTCTGATGGGCAACGATTTCGCGCCGCTGCGCGTGCTGCGCTCGATCGGCTTCCACGCGCTCGACCGCATCGGTCCGCTGAAGCGCCGCTTCGCGCTGCGCGGCATGGGCTATCGCGGCGACACGCCGGCACTGAGTCTGCTGCGATGAGCCGCCGCCAGATCCTCGACGCCGTCGTGGTCGGCGCAGGTCCGGTCGGCGCCGCGCTCGCGCTCGCGCTGGCGCGCGACGGTTTCGAGGTCGCCCTGGTCGAGGCGCGCGCGCCGAAGCCGTGGCGCGCCGAGGACGAGGTCGATCCGCGCGTCGTCGCGCTGGCGCCGGACGCGCGCGACCTGCTCGACGACCTGGACGTCTGGACGTCCATCGCCGAGCGGCGCGCCGGCGCCTATCGGCACATGCGCGTGTGGGACGCGCTGGCACCCGGCGAACTGCACTTCGACGCCGCCGAGCGCGGCGCGGCGGCGCTCGGTTGGATCGTCGAGAATCGCCTGATCCAGGACGCGCTCTGGCGCGCCTGCGCGGCGGGAGCGTCGGCGGTGGCCCTCGATCGCGAAGACCGCGCGGCGACCTACAGCGGCCGCATCTTCGAGAGCCGTCGCGCTGCCGGCGACGTGCGCGTGCACTGCCCGGCCGAAGTGGTGGAGATCGAGAACGGCGACGAGGCCGTCGTCGCGACGCTCGACGACGGCACGCGGCTGCGTGCGGCATTGCTGGTCGCCGCGGAAGGCGCCGAGTCCTCGCTGCGCGGGCGCCTCGGCATCGCCTTCGGCGGGCGCGACTACGGCCAGCGTGCCGTGGTCGCGCACGTCGCCACCGAACGCCCGCACGAATCGACCGCCTGGCAGCGCTTTCAGCCCGGCGGCCCGCTCGCGTTCCTGCCGCTCGCCGACGGGCGCTGCTCGATCGTCTGGTCGCTGCCGGACGCCGAAGCCGCGCGCGTGCTCGCGCTCGACGACGCGGCGTTCCGCGCCGAACTCGGCTGCGCCTTCGATTTCCGCCTCGGTGCGATCACCGCCGCGACGCCGCGCCTCGCATTCCCACTGCGCCTGCGCCTGGCCGAGCGCTACGTCGACGGCCGCTGCGCGCTGGTCGGCGACGCGGCGCACGTCGTGCATCCGCTGGCCGGGCAGGGCATGAACCTCGGCTTCCGCGACGTCGCCTGCCTGCGCCGCGTGCTGCGCGAGGCGCGCGAGCGCGGCGATGACCACGGCGCCGCGCCGATCCTGCGCCGCTACGAGCGCGAGCGGCGCAGCGAGAACACGCTGGCCGCGCGCGGGCTCGATGCGATCGAGCGCGTGTTCGGCACCGACATCGGGCCAGTCGCCGCACTGCGCGGCGCCGCGTTGGCCGCCGTCGATCGCTTCGGCCCGATCAAGCATTGGTTCGCGAATCGCGCCGCCGGTCGCTGACCTCGCGCGCCGACAGCCGCTACACTGCCCCCGCGCCACAGGGGGCGCGTCCTCGCGACGAGAGGGTGCATGCGGATACTTTTCACGCCGTATTCCGGCGGGGCGATCGCGCACGTGGCGCGGCTGCTGCCGATCGCCGACGAACTCGCCGCGCGCGGGCACGCGACGCGGTTCACGACGTCGGTCTCGAAGAAGGCCTTCGTCGAAGCGGCCGGGCATGCGGTGCACGGCGACGGGCACGCCGACGTCAATCTCAACGACGAGCACGACCAGGGCATCACCTATTTCCGCAGCCACCGCGCCGGCTTCCTCGACTGGCTCGGCGACGAGCTGGCCGCGGCGGAGGCGTTCCGGCCGGACGTGATCGTCTCCTCGCCGAGCTTCTTCGGCCCGATCGCGAGCCTGAAGTTCGGCATCCCGCAGGTCTCCATCGTCAACGCGCAGTGGCTGCCGGAGTTCAAGGGGCTGCTCGGCCTCTCGCGCTCGCGCGACACGTTCGCCGACCGCCTGACGCGCACGCTGGCCAAGCCGCTGTTCGAGCGCAAGTTCAGCTCGACGTATCTTGAGGAGATCCGCTCGTTCTATCGCGAACTCGGCGTGCCGGGCGCGCCGATGAGCCGCGGCGAACTCAATCGCAGTACGCAGGTGCTGATTCCGAGCTGCGAGGAGTTCGAGCCGGTCGAGCGCGCCGGCCGGCAGGGCCTGCGCTACGTCGGACCGCTGTTCTGGTCCGGATTCGAGCGCGCCGAGCTGGAGCGCGAGCGCCTGTTCGCCGCCGATCCGTCCAAGCCGCTGATCTACGTCTCGCTCGGCGGCTCGGTCTACCGCCGGCAAAGCTACGAGGAACTGATCGCCGCGCTGGCGCTGCGCACCGACTGGAACGTGCTGCTGACGATCGGCCCGAACTTCCCGCGCGAGCAGTTCGCGCCGGACCACCCCGGCTTCGTCGTGCAGGCCTACACGCCGGGCATGAAGGCCAGCGCGCAGGCCGACGTCGTCATCACGGCCGGCGGCCACGGCACGGTGATGCAGGCGCTGTGGCACGGCAAGCCGGTCGTCGCGCTGCCGCACAACATCGACCAGGCGACGATCGCCTCGCGGCTCGAGGAGCTCGGCGTCGGCGTCAACCTGAATCCGGTCGGCCTGCGCGACTTCGCCGATCGCCAGCGCTATTTCGAGAAGGCGATCTCGACGCCGTGGAGCCACGTCGTCGCGCACACCGAGCGCGTGCTGGCCGACGAGCGCCTGCGCGCCAATGCGCGTGCGTTCGCGGCCATCCTGACGCGTCACGCGGAACCGGCGAAGGCGGCGGCGGACGCAGTCGAGCGGCACGCGAGTTCGCGCGCGGACGGAGTCAAAGAATCGCCCAGGTGATCACGCCGCAGACGGCGGTCATCAGCAGCAGTCCGGCGAGGAAGATCGCGTCGGCGACGCGCTCGATCCGGTGCATGCGGCGCGAGTTGCGCGAGCGCAGCGCCCAGTACGCGAGCAGGCACGAGAGCATGAACAGCGTCGCGTCGGCGGCGAGCAGGTCGTCGCCGATGGTGGCGGCCTTGGTCGCCGCGGTGACGACCTGCAGGAGGCCGATGACGGTCAGGCAGACGCCGACCAGGGCGGCCGAGGCGGTGAAGATGTGGATGCACAGGTCCGCTTCGAGCGTGCGCCGCGGATCGCGCGTGTCGGCGGTCGAGGGATTTTCGCGTGCGGCGGACATGACCGTGAAACGGACCGGCCGCGCCGGCCCGAGTTCACGCCGGCGACGTTCGTTTTTGTAAAGCCGCCTGCAGCAGCAGCGACAGCGGGCGGCCGCTCGCCGCGTCGACGGGCTCGACCACGCGTTCGACGAGGTAGCCGTTCGCGGCGACGGCGGCGAGCCAGGAGGCGAGCGTGCGGAAATACCACGGCATCGGCGCGTCGAATCCCTCGCCGAAACCGGCGAAGGTTTCCAGGCGCCAGCCGTCGATGTACGGCGCGTCGCCGCAGGCGATCCACGGATGCACGGTCTGCACCACGAGCCTGCCGCCGGGTTGCAAAACGCGGCCGAGCGCGCGCAGCGGCGCGCCCAGGTCCTCGCCGAGCAGGGCGAAGTTGCACACCGCCGCGTCGAATCGTCCGAGCCCGGCGGCGTGCGCGTCGAGGTCGGCGTAGGAAAGGGTTTCGAAGCGGGCGCCGCCGAGTTCGTTCGCCGCGGCGATCAACTCGGCGCTGGCGTCGATGCCGACGACCTCGCGCCCGTGCGCGGCCAGTGCGCGCGCCAGCCAGCCCTCGCCGCAGCCGACGTCGAGGATGCGCCGGGCGCCGGTCGCGAGCACGGCGTCGAGTACGGCGGCGTCGGTGCCGGCGCGGCGGCTCGGGATGCGCTGCTCGCGCACCGCGCGCGTCCAGGCGGCGGCGTTGGTGCGCCAGCTTCGTTGCAGGCGGCGTTCGGTTTCGTCGGCGGACATCAGCGCCAGCTCGCTTCGGCCGCGGGGCGGTCGAACACCTCGCCGATCGAATGCGCCTGCGGGCGATAGTGCTGCGCGGCGAAGGCGAACAGGACCAGCGCGAGCGCCGTCGCCGCGAACGGTCCGATCGTGCGGCGCACGGCGGTGTCGAGCCAATGGCGCGTGTCGATCCTGCGCAGGCGCCGGTACAGGCCGGCCGACAGGGCGCCGTCGATCGCCAGTTCGGCGAACAGCGTGGGCGCGGACACCACGACCCACAGCGAGGCGAACGCGACCGCGGCGACGGCGAGCACGAACAGCAGCGGCAGCACCAGTTCGTCGGCGGCGTCGAACGCGTCGAGCCAGCTCCCGCCGGAACCGCCGTGGGCGGAGTCGACGACGGCGGCATCGGACGTGTCGTCGCATGGCGAGTGGTTGCCGGAGGCCTGGACGTCGGGAAGATCCGGCTCCCCGTGCCGCACGAACCAGCGCACGAGCAGCAGGAAGACGCCGTACGCGACCAGCAGCGCGAGCGCGTAGCGCAGCGGCATCGACAGCAGGCCGGCGCGCAGCATCAGGTACGAGGCGAGCAGGCCGGCGCCGCCGGTCAGCAGGATCAGCACGAGCATGCGCAGGCGCGGGAAGCCGATGCGCAGCAGCCGCGCGCGGAGCCGGGAGACTTCCCGTTCGCGCATCGGCGTGGACATCAGCGCTCGTAGCGGTAGTTGATGCCGGCGCGGTTGCCGGTGGTCGCGTTCTGCGCTTCGAAGTTGAAGCGCTTGCTGATCAGGTAGCGCAGCGTGATGACCTGGCCGGGCGTGAACAGGCCGACGCCGTAGGAAAGATAGAGTTTCGGAGAGAGGTACTTGCCGACGGTGAACGCGCTGCCGCCGAGCGCGGTGCTGTCGGAGACGCCGGCGTCGACGCCGAGACGGGCGCCGACGCCCTTGGCGAGCAGGTCGCCGCCGGCCGAGCCGAGCGCGCGCGCGGCGGTGCCGACCATGTCGCCTTCGCCGCTCTTCAGGCCCGACAGCGGCTTGCCGGTCATGATGTAGGAGAGCGCGTCGGATTGTTCCATCGCCGGTTGCGAGAACACCGTCAGCACCGGCACCAGGGCGGTGCCGCGCACCATCAGGCCGGCCTTGATGTTGTCGTCGCCGAGGCCGGAGCTGCCGAGGATCGTGCGCACGGCACGGATGTCCAGGCCCGGATTGTCGAGCGCCGTGCCGGCGAACAGCAGGCGGCCGGACTCGATGTTGAGATCCTGGCCGTAGGCCTTGTAGGTGCCGCTGACGTTGAGCGTGCCGGTGCCGGTGGCGACCTTGCCGGGGCGCTGGTCGATCTTCAGCTGGCCGCCGATCTTGCCGTCGAGGCCGAAGCCGGCGAGCTTGACCTCGTCGCCGAGCTTGACGGTGACGGCGACGACGACCGGCAGCGGCTTGCCCGGCGCGGGCTGCTCCGCGTCGGTGACGACGACGTCCGGCGAGCCCTTGGCGACGCCGCCGCCGGGCAGCTTGGCCAGGTCCACGTCGGTCTTCGGAATCTCGATGCTGCCGCCGACGCTGAGGCGATCGGCGTCACGGTCGATGGTGAGGTCCGGCGAGATGAACACCTTCGCCGCGGGGATGTCGGCGGCGAGGAAGTTCTGTCCCTGGATCGTCGCGTGCAGCGGCGCGGTCGCGCCGACACCGCCGCTGCCGGAGAGCTTCAGCGTGCCGTCGCCCGACTTCAGCGTGCCGTCGAGCGCGAAGTGCTCGGTGTCGGTCGCCTTCACCGTGATGTCGCCGTCGTGCAGCTTGAGGCCGGCGGCCGGCACTTCGGCGGCGAATTCCTTCAAGCTCAGCGCGCCGCTCAGCTGCGGCGCGGCGGTGGTGCCGGCGATCGCGTAGTTCGCGGCGAGGCGGCCCTTGACGTTGGCGACCTCGGTGGTCAGCAGCTCGACGAAGGCGAGCGAGTTCAGCGCCAGGTCGACGCGGCCGGACAGGCCCTGCGCGGAGCCGGGCGCACCGCTCAGCGTGACTTCGCCGTCGAGCTTGCCGTCGTGGTCGAGCGCGGCGCGCACGGTGGCGTGCGTGGACTGCGGCGCCAGCTGTGCGTTGACGGCGAAGCCGGTGTAGGACAGCAGCGGCTGCGTCGCGTTGTCGGGATAGGCGACGCTGCCCTTGTCGGAGGTGATCGCGGCGGTGCCGTTCAGCGCGCCCTTGGCGTCGCGGCGGATGTCGCCGTTGCCGGCGATGATGCCGTCGGCCTTGAACGGCGCATCCGGCGCGGCGAGCTTGGTGATCAGCGCCAGCGGCAGCTGTTCGATGCGATAGCGCGCGGCGAGCGCGCCGTCGGCGCCGCCGTTGCCCGCCACGCACAGCCGCGGCCCGCCGCCGGCGAGGCAGATCTCGCTCGCGTTGAACTGCTTGCCGTCCCAGGCGAGTTGCGCGGGCTGTTCCAGAGCGAGCTTGGGCGCATCCTTGATGTCGAGGTCGAGCGTCTTCAGCGTGCCGTTCCAGCGGCCGTCGTCCTTCGCGCCGCCGGACAGCGCCAGCGTCGTCGACAGCGGCGTGCCGGCGGCGACGAGCTTGAGTTCGTGCGCCTGCTGGTTGCCGCCGGCGTCGAGATCGAGCGAATCGAAGGCGAGGCCGCCGGCCGCGATCTTCGACGCCTTGAGGTTCACCGTGCCGCGCGGCGGCTGGATTTCCGGCACGTCGAGGCGCAGCTGCAGCGAGCCGACCTGGGTGCCGCCGGAGGCGATGCCGCTGCCGTTCGCGCTGCCGCTGACGGCGAGCTTCGGCCACTTGCCCTGTACGCGGAAATCGCCGTCGAGGCGGCCGCCGGCGTCCGGCAGCCAGTCGCCGAGCGAGGCGATGGCGAGCTTGATGGTGGCGTCGGTCTGGTTCGCGCCGCCGCGGCCGGTCACGTCGACGCGGCTCTTGCCGGAGGCGAGGTCGAGCGTGCCGTCGACGACGAATTCCGGCTTGATCGTGAGATCCGCCGAACCGGACACCGGACGCTTGCGCAACGTGCCGCCGAGGCCGGCGAGCTTGATCGTCGCGTCGGGGCCCTTGTCCGTCATCGTGCCGTCGGTGGCGAGGTCGAAGTTCAGTGCGCCCGGCCAGTCGGCGGCGAACGCGCCGGGATCGAGCTGGTTCGCCTTCGCGGTGAGCTTCCAGCCGAGCGCCGGCTTCAGCGTGACCGTGCCCTGCGCGTCGAGGCCGCCCTTCGCACCGCTCTTGGTCGGCTGCACCAGCGCGAGCTGCTTCAGCGCGATCGCCTCGGGCGTGCCGTCGACGTTCAGCGCGAGGTCGGCGAGCTTGCCCGGCGGGCCGATCGACAGCGTGCCTTCGCTGTGGAATTTCTCCGCGCTGCCGGCGAAGTCGAGCTTGCCGTGCGTGGCCAGCGCCTGGCCGGCGAGATCGGCCGGCAGTTCGACGCCGTCCCAGTTCAGCGCGAGCGTCGCCGCGACCGGCTTGGCGTCGAGCTGGATCTCGCCGTTCGCGTTCAGCGTGCCGGCGGCTTCCGGCGACTTCAGCGTGAGCGCTTCGATCTTCAGCTTCTGCCCGTCGAGCGCGTAGCGCAGCGGCGCGAGCAGGACGCGATGTTCGTTGAGGTCGAGCGTGGCCTGCACGTCGCCGTGCTGCTTGTCGCCCGAGCCTTGCAGCGAGAGCGCCAGCGCGTTCAGCGTCATGTCCTTCTGTACGGTCTTCGGATCGAAACGCGGCACCTCGATCTTGGCCGTCCACGGCAAGTCACTGGACTGCGTCAGCACCGCCTCGATCGTCGCCGGCGTCGGCTCGGTCAGGACGAGATCGATGCGCGCCTGCTTGCCGTCGCCCTTGGCCTTCAGCGTGCCGGCCACGGTGACGTCGCCGGCCTTCCAGTGGAACGCCGATTCGCCTTCGCCCGGGTAGCCGTCGAGCACCGACACGGCCGCGGAGAGGTCGACCGTGCCTTCCGGCGCGCGCAGCGCGAGCTTGCGCACGGCGGCGTTGGTCTTGGTCCATTCGAGGCCGAGGTCGAGCGAGTCGAACGCGAATACCGGCTTGCCGTCCTGCGTGATCGCCGCGCGCTGGAACTTCACGCGGTCGACGAAGACGTCGATCGGCGCGACCAGCGAGAACGGCTGCGCCGGCTCCGGCTGCGGTTTCGGCGGCACCGTGGTCAGCGACAGCTCGACGTCGTCGGCCTCGAGGTCGGTGACGTGCACGACGCGCGACAGCAGGGTCAGCGGCTTCAGGTCGACGCGCGCGCGACCGAGCTTCGCGTCGATGCCGGTGTCCTTGTCAATGTAGTGCACGCCGTCGAGCGTGAGCGGGCCGATCAGCCGGCCGCTCGATCCGGCGATCGACAGGCGTCCCTCCATCGAGGCGACCGCGCGCGCCAGCGCGAAACGCGCGCCCGATTCGGTGCCGACCAGCCAGCCGACGAACACCGCCGCGAGCAGCAGCAGGCCGAGCAGGCCGAGGCCGAGCCACTTCAGCAGCCGGCGTGCCGCGAAGCCGCGCATCGGGCGCGGCGGCGGTTGGATTTTCGCGCGCATGGACGGTCGCATCACAAATCCGGTCCGATGACGATGTGCAGCTCGAACGCGCTGGTGTCCTTGTCCTTGTTCAGCGGTACGCCGACGTCCGCGCGGATCATGCCGACCGGCGAGCGCCAGCGGACGCCGACGCCGACGCCGGTCTTCTGCTTGTAGGAACTGAAGCTGGAGAATGCGTCGCCGGTGTCGACGAAGGTCGCCACGCCCCAGTTCGGCTTGAAGTAGTACTCGTATTCGGCGCTGGCGACGAGCAGATTCTTGCCGCCGACGACGAAGTTCTTGCAGCTCTTCTTCTTCTCGCGCAGTTTGTCGCAGCGCGCCTGCGCGATCGGCATCAGGTCGGCGCCGAGCGGCGGGCCGACAGTCTGGTAGGCGTAGCCGCGGATCGAGCGGTCGCCGCCAGCGAAGAAGCGCAGCTCCGGCGGCAGCTTGTCGAAGCCGTTGACGGGGACGCCGTTGCGGTCGCGCTCGCTGGAATCGCCGACGTAGGTCGCGCCGGCCGAGCCGCGCGCGATGAAGCGCGAGTTTTCGCCCAGGGCGCGAATCCACTTCGCGTCGGCGGTGACCTGCGCGAAGCTGACGTCCGACAGCAGCGCGTCGTGGCCGGCGCGCGCGGCGAACGTGAGCGAGTAGCCCTTGCGCACGAACATCGGATCGTCCGCGCGCTTGCGCGAGAGCGACACTTCCGGATAGAGCAGGGTGGTGTCGCCCTGCAGGTTGGCGACCTCGAAGTTGCCGGTCAGGAACTTCAGGCCCAGCGTGCGCGTCCAGCCGCGCCAGAGGCGCGAGTCGGTCGCGGCCAGACCCCAGGTGCGCGAGGTGCTGGTGTCGGTGTCCTCGTCGCGATAGGTCGCGCCGAACGCCAGGCTGTGGTTGTCGGGACCGGCGAGCGGGATCGTGTAGGTGGCGGAAGCCGTCTTCAGCTGCGTCGCGATCAGCGTCTCGACCTTCATCTTGTGGCCGCGCCGGTTGATCCAGCGCCGCTCGATGCCGCCGCGCACGCCGGGACCGGTGTCGGTGCCGAAGAACACGCCGGCGGTGTAGATCGTGCGCTTGGCAGGGCCGAGCATGACCTTGATCGGCACCACGCCGTCGTGCGCGTTGTCGGTGTCGGGCTGCACCTGCGCGACGGCGAAGTAGTCCGCGTCGATCAGCTTCTGCTGCAGCAGCAGGACCTGGTCCTGCGTGTAGAAGTCGCCTTCCTGCCACGGCACGTAGCGTTCGAGGAACTCGTCGGGAAACTGCGCGCCCTCGAAGCTCGTCTTGCCGAGGCGGTAGCGCTGGCCGACCTTCCAGGCGAGGTGGATCTCGGCGGTGTTGCTCGAGCGCTGCACCTCGACCTGGTGGGTGACCAGTTCGGCGTCGAGATAGCCGGTGCCGAACAGCGCGGCCTGCACGGTCGCCTTGCTCTTCTCGTAGGCGGCCTGGTCGAGCGCCTGACCCTTGTTCGGCGCGAACGCGGCGATCGCCTTCTGCACGCCGCGCTGGCCCTCGGCGTCGCCGTCGAGCTGGATGTCGAGCGCGGTGATGCGCACCGGCTCGCCCGGCGTCACGTGCAGCACCGCGGTGTAGTTGCCGCCGGCTTCCTTCAGCTCGCCCTGCACCTGCGCGGAGAAATAGCCGTACGGTTCCAGTGCCGAGCGCGCCTGATCCTGCGCGTTCTCGTACAGGCGCCGCACCTGCGCCGCGGTGACGTCGCGATCGCCGTACTGGTTGATCTCGATGCCAGCCAGCACGGCGCCGCGTAGCGGCTCCTCGACGCCGTCGACCTGGACCGAGACGCGGCCAGCCTGCGCCGTGCCCGCGATCAGCAGCAGGAGGACGAAGAATGGAAAAACGATGCGGCGGTGGCGGAATGGACCGTCGGGCGTGCGCATGCCGTAGTTATAGCAGGAACCGCGTCACGATCCGGTGATGCATCGTCGTCGCTTCGGACATCGGCACTTTTTTTCACGCCGGCGCGCGGCACGCGATCACCGCGCGGCGACTTCGACGGAGCGCCGATTCAGCGCGGCGGCGCGGCCAGAATTTCCGCGTAGCTCGCGGCGAGACCGTCGGCGAGCTGGACCAGCGTGCGCAACCGGGGCAGCAGCAGCGAAGCGACCTGCCGGCCGCTGTCGACCTCGCCGGGAGACAGCGCCGCCAACTGATCGACCGCGGCGTTCTGCACGCGCAGGAAGTTGTCCTGCAGCTCGTACAGCTTGGCGACGCGCGTGATCCAGGCGAAATCGATCCGCTGGCTGGTCTGCGTCGCCAGCGTCGTGCGCCAGGCGGCGGAGGAGAGCAGGGAGATGCCGAGGTTCACGTTGAGCTCGTGCGTCGCCGGCTTGCTGCCGTCGAGCGCGCCCTGCAACGTGGCGACGATGTCCTTCAGCGTGCCGCGCGCGGAGTCGATTTCCTGCTGGTTCGCGCGCAGCTCGGCCAGGATCGCGCTGCGCGCCGCCTCGGCGCGCTCGCTCTCCTGCCGGCGCTCGTTCCAGGCGTTGACCGCGAACGCGAGCAGCAGCGCGATCACGATCGAACCCGCTTCGATCAGGATCTCCGGCAGCTTCTCGCGCAGGCGTTCGCGCAGTGGTACGCGTGCGATCGCGTCGGTCATCGGACTCGTGTCCCAACGGGAGCGGCGAGTCTAGGGGAAATCGCGACGGACGGCGTCGCCGCTGCGCACGGTCCGGCTTTCGGCGCGGGTCTGCGCGAAGCCGGTCCGTCGCGCGGTTTCTCCAGTCCCGTCAGCGGGTTCGCCGCGGCGGCCTGCGCCGTCCGGCGAAAGGTCCGAGGTTCGAAACGTCCGATCCGATGCGCCCGGACGATTTTCGCGGGGCGATTTCCTCCACTGCGCAGGCGGCGCGCATCCGTTTCGGGTGCGTACGTCGATCCGCCGTACGGCGCAAACCCTTCCCGAGGACCTCGTGCATCGACCGACCTTCCCTTCGCCGAACGCCGCGCTCGGGTCCGTCTCAGCAGGACGAAGCGCTACGGCGAAATTCGCGCGGCGTCATTCCGGACATGCGCTTGAATACGGCGTTGAAGGTCGACTTGCTGCCGAAGCCGCAAGCCAGGGCGATGTCCAGGGTGGTCCTGCGATCGTCCGGATCGGCCAGGCATCGCTGCGCGGCGGCGATGCGGAAGCCGTTCACGAACTCGAAGAAGTTCTGCCGCAAGCCCTGGTTGAGCGCCTGCGAGATGTAGCTCGGTGGCCAGCCGCTGCGCCGGCTCAGTTCGCGCAAGTCGAAGCGGCTGTCGGCGTACAGGTGCTCGCTGCGCATCAGTCGCGCGAGTTCGTCGGCGATGCGCGCGCACTGCGCCGGGTCGAGGCCGGATCGCTCGTAGCGCGCGACCGGGCTCTCGTCGCCGATCGGCAGCGACTCGTTGACCTCGGGCGGGATCAGCACGCGCTGCCGCAGCGCGAACCAGGCCAGCAGGAACAGCGCGCCGAAGGTCAGCCAGGCGAGCGCGAGGTTGAACCCTTCGTATCCGGCCAGACCCGCCACGCGCGGAATGCGGTCGATCGCCTCGAGCAGCCACATCGCGCCGATCACGGCGACCAGCCGGCGCAGCCAGGCCAGGTGCAGCGCCGCTTCGTCGGCGTTGACCTGTTCCAGCAGCGGCCGCGCCGCATAGGTCCGGCGCGCGGCCAGCACGAGGTAGGGCACGCCTTGCAATACCCAGGCGTGAAGGGTGAATTGGACCAGCATCCGGCCAGTCGGCGAGCGGTCGAACGCGGCCAGCGCGTTGCCGAGCGAGAAGGCCAGCACGACGGCGCAGGGCAGCGCATGCCGGAGGTCGCGCCGGACGTCGACGCTCGGCGCCGCCGACGTCAGCGCCTTGGCGTAGCCGTACAACAGCGGGCCGAGCAGATAGGCGTTGGGCACCACCACGACGCGAAACCAGCGCAGGGCGTCTTCGGACAGCCACGCGCGCGCGGCGGACGGGATTCCGCCGAACAGGGCGTCCAGGGCCACGCAGGCGAAAAAACCCGCCAGGCAGCGCGACGCGCCGGTGCGCGAGTCGAGGGCGAGGGCGGCGGCCAGGACGGTCAGGCCCAGCGTCGCCCCGATCGACAGGCAGTTGAGAATGTCGACAGGAGTCATCCGAGTGGATCGCGGCGAGCATCGGCTCGCGCTCTCCGGCGCCGTTCAACAGGGTCGCGAAGGCCGATCGCACGCCGATCGGCCGACGGCGTAACCCTCCGTCCCGGCCTCTCGAGGAGGCCCTCGTCCATCCGTGTTTCCATCAACCGACCCGAGCGATGACTATTTCATTTTTTTCCAAACCACACCATACGGCCGGGACTTCCGGCATGCGCGCGCCGCAGGCGCCGAGCCGGACGATCGAATCGTCCTGCCATCGGACGACTCGGAGCACTGCCTTGCACAGCAGGATTTTCCTGGCGCTGTTCGCCGCGCTCGCCGGCGGCGCCGCGCGGGCCGCGCCCGCGCTGTTGCTGCAGACCCCGACGATCTCGCAGGACCGGCTCGTGTTCGCCTACGCGGACGACCTGTGGATCGCGCCGCGCGAGGGCGGCGAGGCGCGCCTGCTGGTGCGCACGCAAGGCCGCGCCAGCCGTCCGTACTTTTCGCCCGACGGCCGCAGCGTCGCCTACAGCGCGCGCGTCGGCGGCAACACCGACGTCTACCTCGTCGCCGCGGACGGCGGCGAGCCGCGGCGGCTGACGTGGCATCCGGGCGACGACCGGGTCGCCGGCTGGAGCCCCGACGGCGGCCGCGTGCTGTTCGCCTCGAGTCGCGCTGCGCCGAACGGAATGCGCCAACTCTACACGGTGCCGCTTGCCGGCGGCGCGCAGACGGCGTTGCCGCTGGAGCGCGCCGATGCCGGCGCCTATTCGCCGGACGCCGCCGCCGTCGCCTACACGCCGCATGCGCAGTCGCAGCCCGACTGGAACGCTTACCGCGGCGGCCAGACCTCGCCGATCTGGATCGCGCGCTTGTCCGATTCCTCGATCGTGCGCGTGCCGCACGAGAACGCGACCGACCGCAATCCGATGTGGATCGGCGACACCGTCTATTTCCTGTCCGACCGCGCCGGCCCCAGTACGCTGTACGCCTACGACACCAAGACCGCGCAAGTCGCGCAAGTGCTGAGGAACGACGGCTTTCCGATCGACTCGGCGACGGCCGGTGGCGGCGCAATCGTCTATTCGCAGATGGGCGCGCTGCACCTGTTCGACCCAGCGACGAAGACGCAGCGGCCGATCGAGGTGCATCTCGCCGCCGACGGCGCGCGTCTCGCGCCGCGCTACGAAAACGTCGGCGATCGCGTCGCCAGCGCGGCGCTGTCGCCGACCGGCGCGCGCGCCGTGTTCGAGGCGCGCGGCGAAATCCTCAGCGTGCCGGCCGAGAAGGGCGACGCGCGCAATCTCACGCGGACGCCGGGCGCGGCGGAACGCGATCCGGCCTGGTCGCCGGACGGCCGCTCGATCGCGTACTTCTCCGACGCCTCGGGCGAGTACGCCCTGCATGTGCGCGCGCAGAACGGGCTCGGCGAAGCGCGCGTGATCGCGCTCGGCGATCCGCCGTCGTTCTTCCACGCACCGCTGTGGTCGCCGGACGGCAAGCGCATCGCCTACAGCGACAAGCGCCTGAACCTGTGGCTGGTGGAGCTGGACCGGCCGACGCCGCGCAAGATCGATACCGATGCGTTCGACCAGCCGACCCAGAGCTTCGATCCGGCCTGGTCGCCGGACGGCCGCTGGCTCGCCTACACCAAGCAGCTGCCCAATCACCTGTACGCGGTGTTCGTCCATTCGCTCGACAGCGGCAAGACGACCCGGGTCAGCGACGGCATGAGCGATTGCCGCTACCCGGCCTTCGACAAGAGCGGCAAGTACCTCTACTTCACCGCCAGCACCGACATGGGGCTGACGCCGGGCTGGCTCGACCTCAGCAGCCAGGCGCACCCGGTCACCCGTTCGGTCTACGTCACCGTGCTGCGCAAGGACCTGCCGTCACCGCTGGCGCCGCAGAGCGACGAGGACGCCGGCACGCAGGCCGGCGTCGCCGGCAAGCAGGAAAAGCAGGCCGATGCCGCGCCGCCGCGCGTCGCGATCGACTTGGAGGGCTTGTCGCAGCGCACGCTGAGCTTGCCGGTCGAGAGCGCGAACTACATCGGCCTCCAGGCCGGCCGCAGCGGCGAACTGTTCCTGCTGCAGGCGCCGCAGATCGCCGAGGGCATCGAGGACGACATCAAGAACCAGCCGGTCGCGGTGCGCAAGTTCAGCCTCGACTCGCGCAAGACCGACAAGCTGCTCGACCAGGTAGTGCATTTCAGCGTGTCCCTCGACGGCCGCAAGATGCTCTATGCGCAAACCGCCGGCGCACGCATCGACGACGGCTTCGTGGGCTTGCCGCGTTGGGAGGGCGGGGTTCGCTGGCACATCGCCAAGACCGACGCCGCGCCGAAGGCGGACGAGGGCGCGCTCGCCACCGACGCGATGCAGGTGCGCGTCGACCCGCGCGCGGAATGGGCGCAGATCTACCGCGAGGTGTGGCGCAGCGAGCGCGACTTCTTCTACGACCCCCATCATCACGGCTACGATCTCGGCGCGGCGCAGAAGCGCTTCGAGCCCTACCTCGCCGGCATCGGTAGCCGCGAGGACCTCGACGTGCTGCTGCGCCGGATGCTGTCCTACCTGTCGGCCGGCCACGTCTTCGTGCTGTCGCCGCCGGCGGCGGACGAGCGCAAGATCGGCATCGGCCTGCTCGGCGCCGACTATGCCGTCGAGCACGGCCGCTACCGTTTCGCCAAGGTCTACGACGGCGAGAATTGGAATCCGGACCTGACTGCGCCGCTGACCCAGCCCGGCGTGAACGTCGAGGCCGGCGACTACCTGCTGGCGGTCAACGGGCGCGAACTCGGCGCGGGCGACGACGTCTACGCGCTGTTCGAGGAAACCGCCGGCAAGCAGACCGTGCTGCGCGTCGCGCGCGACGCCGGCGGCGCCGGCGCGCGCGAGGTGACGGTGGTGCCGATCGCGGACGAGCGCGGCCTGCGCCATCGCGCCTGGGTCGAGGCGAACCGGCGCACGGTCGACCGGCTCAGCGGCGGACGCCTGGCCTACGTGCATCTGCCCGACACCGCGACCGAGGGTCTGACCAGCTTCAACCGCTATTTCTTCGCGCAGACCGACAAGCAGGGTGTGCTGATCGACGATCGCTACAACCGCGGCGGCTCGCTGGCCGACTACGTCATCGACGTGCTGCGCCGGCAGCCGATGACGTTGGCGACGACGCGCGAAGGCGCCACGACGCTGTGGCCGTCGCAGGCGATCTTCGGACCGAAGGCGATGCTGATCAACGAGTTCGCCGGCTCCGGCGGCGACGCGCTGCCGTGGTACTTCAAGCGCACCGGCCTCGGCCCGCTGATCGGCAAGCGCACCTGGGGCGGCTTGATCGGCATCTACGGCGAACCGCGGCTGATCGACGGCGGCCGCGTGACCGCGCCGCGCCTGGCGCTATCCGGCCTGGTCGGCGAGTGGGAGGTCGAGAACCACGGCGTCGCGCCCGACATCGAGGTCGACGACGACCCGCAGGCGGAGCGCGCCGGGCGCGATCCCCAGCTCGAACGCGGCGTCGAACACCTTTTGAAGGCGCTGGCCGAGCATCCGCCGGCGACGTACGAGTCGCCGCCGTATCCGGACTTCAAGCCGGTGCTGCCGCCGTTGCCCTAGGGAGGTTCACCTCTCCCGCTCGCGGGAGAGGTGGCGGAGCGTTGCGCCCGGCTCAGCCCAGGCGCAGCAGGCCGATCACGCCGACCGCGATCAGGTACAGCGCGACCACGTAGTTGAGCAAGCGCGGCATCACCAGGATCAGGATGCCGGCGATCAGCGCGATCAGCGGTTGCAGCGAGATGTGAAGGTTCATGAGGGGAACTCCTGGCGGTGATGAGCGGTGAGCTTACGCGCCGCCAGGGTCGCGGTGCCATCGCAGTGCAGCGGTTCAGTCGTCTTCGACGTGCGGCTTGTAGGCGTCGGTGAGCTGCTTCTGCACCTGCGCCGGCACCGGTTCGTAATGGCTGAACTCGATCGCGTAGCGGCCCTGGCCGCCGGTCATCGCCTTCAGCTCGGTCTGGTAGTCGGCGACTTCGGCCAACGGCACCTGCGCCTTGATGATGATCTCGCCGCCGCGCAGCGAATCGGTGCCGTTGATACGCGCGCGCTTGGACGACAGTCCACCGGTGACGTCGCCCATGTGCGCGTCGGGCACGAACACGTCGAGATTGACGATCGGTTCCAGCACCTGCGGGCGGGCCTTGGCGATCGCGTCGAGGAAGGCTTTCTTGCCGGCTGCGACGAACGCGACTTCCTTCGAATCGACCGGATGGTACTTGCCGTCGTAGACGACCACGCGCACGTCCTGCAGCTGGTAGCCGGCGACCGCGCCGGTCTCGAGCACCTGGCGCACGCCTTTCTCGACCGCCGGAATGAACTGGCCCGGGATCGTGCCGCCCTTGACCTCGTCGGCGAACTCGAAGCCGGCGCCGCGCGGCAGAGGTTCGATGCGCAGGAACACCTCGCCGAACTGGCCGGCGCCGCCGGTCTGCTTCTTGTGCCGATGATGGCCTTCGGCCTTCGCGCCGATCGTCTCGCGATAGGCGATGCGCGGCGGCCGCGTGGTCACCTCGACGCCGTAGCGCTCCTTCATGCGTTCGAGCATCAGCTTCAGGTGCAGGTCGGACAGCCCGCGGATGATCGTCTCGTTGAGTTCCTTGCTGTGCTCGACGCGGAAGCACGGATCCTCTTCGCCGAGGCGCGTCAGCGCGGTCGCCAGTTTCTGCTCCTGGCCCTTGTGCGCCGGCGCGACGGCGAGGCCGAACATCGGCAGCGGGAAGTCGAGCGGCCGCAGGTGGATCTGGTCCTCGTCGTGCGAATCGTGCAGCACGGCGTCGAAGTGGATCTCCTCGACCTTGGCCACCGCGGCGATGTCGCCGGGAATCGCCTGCTCGATCTCGACGTGGTCCTTGCCCTTGAGCTTGAACAGGTGCCCGACCTTGAACGGCTTCTTGCCGTCGTCGACGAACAGCTGCGTGTCGCGCTTGACCGTGCCCTGGTAGACGCGGAACACGCTGAGCTTGCCGACGAACGGATCGTTGACGATCTTGAACACGTCGGCGATCACGTGCCTGGCCGGGTCCGGCACGGCTTCGATCGGCTGCGCGTTCGCGCCGGTGCCCTTGACGAAGACCGGCGGGTTGCCTTCCTTCGGGCTCGGCAGCAGCCGCGCGGCGAGGTTCAGGAGTTCCTTCACGCCGGTGCCGTTGCGCGCGGAAACGAAGCAGATCGGGATCAGATGGCCCTCGCGCAGGCACTGCTCGAACGCGTCGTGCAATTCCTGGCCGGACAGGCCGGACTCGCCGTCGTCGAGGTAATGGCCCATCACCGTCTCGTTGATCTCGACGACCTGGTCGATGATGTGCTGGTGTGCGGCGGCGACGGAGGAGAAGTCGACCTTCGCGGAGCCGGTGTCGCTCGGCTGGAAGAAGCAGTCGACGACCGCGCCGCCGCCGTTCGCCGGCAGGTTGATCGGCAGGCATTCGCTGCCGAACTCGTCGCGCAGCGATTCGACCACACCGGCGAGGTCGATGCCGGCCTGGTCGATCTTGTTGACGACGATCAGGCGGCACAGATCGCGCTGCTTGGCGCGATCCATCAGCCGTCGCGTCGAATGCGCGATGCCGGTGGCGGCGTCGACGACGATCGCGCAGGTCTCCACCGCGGCCAGCGCCGACAGCGTCGGGCCGCGGAATTCCTGGAAGCCGGGCGTGTCGATCAGGTTGACGTGCACGTCGCCGACGTCGATCGAGGCGACCGCGCTCGACATCGAGTGCTTGCGTTCCTTCTCCATCGGATCGTGGTCGGACACCGTCGTGCCGCGCTCGATCGAGCCTGCCGTCTGGATTGCGCCGCCGGCATGCAGCAGGGCTTCGAACAAGGTGGTTTTGCCGGCGCCCGCATGACCTGCGAGTGCGATGTTGCGGATGCCATCGGTGCTGTAAGGCATGTCGATCCTCCCGTGCTGCGTCGAATGGTCCGTCCGTGGAGGGACTCCGTCTGGTTCGCCAGGGCAGGGCGGCCCATCGCATGTGACCGCGGTGTGACCGTGGCGGCTAGCGTTGCGCGATCGCCGGGGAGGGTCAAGGCGCAGCGCGCAAGCGTGCGCAGCAGAACGTCGCGTATCGATGGGAGCGGTTTCACCGCGCACCGATAGCGTGACGGCCCTCTCACCGAGGCAAGCCCACGCACGGCGCCGGCTCGTGACCCGAATCTCTGCAACTCTCGCGCCGAGGTTTGTTTGGCTACACCATCGCCGGGCATGCTGGCGAGCGGCGGCCAGCTCATGGCCGGCGTCAACGCCGCCACGCGCCGGCCGCGCCTCGCGCCGTTCGCCGCACGAGAGATTCACGACCGCATCCCGCCGCAGAGGTACGCGGCTGCCGGCATAATCGAGCGTCGGTGCGCCGCGGCGGCGCGACGGAATCGAACGATGCCGGGAAATTCCAATCGCGACGCTTCGTGCAGCGCGGTCTGTGTGCACGGCGCCGGCGGCGGCAGCTGGGAATGGGCGATCTGGGCGCGCGTGTTCGCCGCACACGGTCACGCCGTGATCGCGCCGGACCTGCAGCCCTCGCCCCGCGGCGTCGCCGCGACGCGCTACGCAGACTACCGCGAGCAGGTGGTGCGATGGTGCCGCGGCGTCGGCGCGCCGGTGGTGCTGATCGGCGCCAGCCTCGGCGCGTCGCTGGCCCTCGCGGTGGCCGAGGAGGTCGGTGCGCGCGCCCTGTTGCTGATCAATCCGCTGGTGCCGCGCGCGACGCGCGGGCAGCCGCGCGCGGCGACGATTCCGTGGGCGCGGCAGCGCTCGCTCGCCGGCACGCGCCGCGCGATGGCCGACGCCGACGACGCGGCCTGCCTGCACGCGTTCCGGCGCTGGCGCGACGAATCGGGCGCCGTGCTCGACGAGGCCGAGGCGATCTCCGTCATCGCCTCGCCGTCGTGCCCGACGCTGGTGCTCGCCGGCGAGTTCGACCAGGACATTCCGCCGGCGATCAGCCGCGCGCTGGCGATCCGCCTCGACGCCGACTTCGAACGCATCGCCGAGGCCGGTCATCTCGGCCCGCTGCTCGGCCGCGTCGCGGCGGCGACCGCGGAACGCGCCCTGGGCTGGCTCGGCCAGCGCGGGGTAGTGCCGTCGCCGGCTTCGTGCGACGATCCGGCCGGCGCGGTTTAGCCGCGCTTTAGCGGGGTTTCACTATCCTCGCGCCTTTGCCGCAGCGCAGATCTTCGTGGTCCCGCCTCATTCGTCCCCGCCACCGCCGACAGCTTCCGCGCGGACATCGACCGATGCGCCGTCGCTGCTCCATCCGGCCGAGCTGCACTTCCGCACCGATCGCCTGCCGTGGCAGCGCAGCCTGCGCTGGGGCAGGCCGGTTCGCGATCGCCGCCTGCTGCTGCTCGGCGCGGTGTTCGCGCTGGCGATCACCTTGCTCGAACTGGTCGGCTTCGGCCTCGGCATGAAGCCGTACCGCCACCTGCCCAAGCGCGACACCGCGATCCACGTCCTGCTGATCGAACCGGAACCGCCACCGCCGCCCCCGCCGCCGGAACCCGAACCACCCGAGATCGTGCGCCGCGCCAGCCGCATCGCGATCGAGCCGCCGAAGGTGCGCACGACGCCGCCTCCGCCGCGCCAGGCCGAGCAAACCGACACGAACGCGCGCATCGGCAGCTCGGGCGTGGCGGCGCCGCAGCTGTTCAATCCGGACGGTTCGGTGCGCCTCGGCGACGGCGGCGCCGTCGTCGCGCCGCCGAGCAAGCCGGACAATCCGCGCGAGGCGGCGAAGGCGCGCTGGGCCGAGATCGAGAAGCGCGGCAATCCGCTCGACTGCAAGAAGACGCGCTTCGCCAACGCGTTCCGCAAGGACGAATCGGTCGGCGACCACGTCGCCGGCAAGTATCTCAAGTGGATCGGGCTCGCCGATCCCGAGGCGATCGCGCACCGCCGCCAGCAACGCGCCGAATCCGGCGGTTGCGAACCGGCGCAATGAAATCCCGCGACGCGAACGCCGACGCCGACGAACGCCTGCGCCGGCGTATCGCTGCCGCGGTCGCGCTGCTGCTCAATCTCGCGTTCCTCGTCGCGCTCGATCAGGTCATGCGGCCGCTCGCGCGCGAGCGCACGCCGTGGGTGCGCGTGGAGCCGGCCGACGTCCTGCAGGTGCGCCTGATCGAGGCGCCGCCGCCCGCCGCGTCGCCGCCCGAGGTTCCACCGGTCAGTGAACCCGCGGCGGTTCCCGCGCCGGCCGAAACACCGGTCGAGCGGTCCCGCCGCCTGCGATCGACCGCGCGGCCGGCGAGCGACGCGGGGACCGCGCCGCCGGCACCGCGTCGCGAACCGGCGCAAGCGACCGTGTCGACGGTATCGACGCCGTCGACGCGAGCCGATTCCTCGACCGCGCCGCAGTTCTACGAGCGCGACGGCCAGGTGCGCCTGCCGGACGCGAAGGCCGCCCAGGGCGAGACACCGTTTCCGCATCTGCCGATCGTGCCGACCCAGGGCAATCCGTTCGTGCACACCAATCCGGTGCCGTACGAGCCGACGCGTTTCGACAAGTACTTCCCGGACGTGCGCGAGACGCTCGGCGGCGAGTTGGTGCGCAAGGCGACCGTCAAGCGCAGCGGTCGCCTGCCGTGGGGAACCTACGTTGAATGCACCTGGGTGCTGTTCTTCGGCGGCTGCTTCTGGGGCACTCCGCCGAGCGCGACGATCGAGGAACTGAAGGCGATGCGTGCCGATCCGCCGATGCCGAAGTCGAAGTCGCCGCCCGCGGCCGTGGGTCCGCCGGCGCAGTGACGCCGAGGCACGCCGATGCGCGCTGCTGCGGGGCAGCGCGCATCGGCGGAATCATTCCTCGGTTTGCAGCACGAGCTCGATGGGATCGTCGCCGCTGGCGCGGCGCAGGCGCGAGGTCAGGCTCGCCTCGCGTTCGGTATTTGCATACCGTCCGGCGACGAGCGCCTTGCTCCTCGGCTCCGCCGGCGGAAACGCCAGCGTGAACGGCTCGCCGTAGAGCGTGAAGTTCGGGTTGTAGGCGGGGTCGGCCTCGAGCACGCCGGTCCAGCGCTCGCGCATGAAGCGGATCTCGTGAAAGAAGCGCGCCTGCTTCTCGGGCGTGTCCTCGAGCCCGCGCGAGGCGGATTCGTGGTGGTACAGCTCGGCGAACGGCGTCCACAGGTTGCGATAGCCGGCCGCGCCGAGGCGCAGGCAGAAGTCGATGTCGTTGAAGGCTACCGCGAGCTTCTCGTCGAGGCCGCCGACCTGCTCGTACAGCTTGCGCCGCACGACCAGACAGGCCGCGGTGACCGAACTCATCGACTGCACGATGCGCGCGCGGCCGAGGTGGCCGGGATACCCGCGCGGCATGCCGCTGTAGACGTGCGCGGCGACGCCGTGCACGCCGGTGACCACGCCGGCGTGCTGGATGGTGTCGTTGGGGTAGTAGAGCATCGCGCCGACCGCGCCGATGTCCGGCCGCAGCGCCTGGCTGGCCATCTCGTCGAGCCACTCGGGCGTGATGACTTCGATGTCGTTGTTGAGCAGGCAGATCACCGAGCCCTTCGCCGCGGCGACGGCGCGGTTGTTGAGGCGCGGATAGTTGAACGGGCCGTTGTCGCGGATCACCTTGATGAACAGGCGGTCGGCGAGGCCGGCCAGGTATTCGGCGGTGGCCGGCTCCACGGAACCGTTGTCGATGATGACGATTTCGTAGCGCGGGTAGGTGGTCTTGTCGACGATCGACTCGACGCACTGGCGCAGCAGCGACACGCGATCGCGCGTCGGAATGACGATGCTGACCAGCGGCGGCGGGCTCGGCAGCGTGTGGCGGACGCGGAAGGTGCCGCTCAGTCCCGGCAGCTCGAGCACCTGCGCATTCGACTCGGTGCGGGCGAGGTGCTCGCCGATCGCGCGCATCGCGCTGACGTGCGCGTAGCTCTTCTCGCCCGGCGCCAGCGCGGTCGAGCCGGGGATCGCGCGCCAGTGGTAGAGCACGCGCGGCACGTGGCCGATCGCGCCGGGTCCGACGCGCTCGGCGCAGCGGAAGATCAGGTCCCAGTCCTGGCTGCCTTCCAGGCCTTCGCGGAAGCCGCCGACCGAGCGCATCAGCTCCAGCGAATAGACGCCGAGATGACTGAAGCAGTTGTGGCCGCGCAGCAGGTCGAGGTTCCAATCCGCCTTGAAGTACGGCTCGAAACGCACGCCGTGCGCGTCGATCTTGTCCTCGTCGGAATACAGCAGTTTCAGGCGCGGGTTCTCGACGATCGCCTCGGCCATCGCCTGCAGCGCTTCGGGATGCAGCTCGTCGTCGTGGTCGAGCAGGGCGACGTAGTCGCCGCGCGCCAGCGTCAGCGCGCTGTTCGAGGTGGCGGAGATGTGCCCGCGCTCGGGGCGGACCACGTAGCGCACGCGCGAGTCGCGGGCGGCGTATTCCGCCAGCACCTTGCGCACGTGCGGGCGATCCGATGCGTCGTCGGCGATGCACAGTTCCCAGTGCGGGTAGGTCTGCGCGAGGACGCTGTCCAGGCAGCGGCGCAGCCAGCGCTCGGGCGTGTTGAAGGTCGGGATCAGCACCGAGAACCGCGGCAGCGGACGCTGGCTGCGGACGGCGAGCGCGGCGGCGTCGAACCGCTCGCTGCGCCGGTCGAACAGCTTGACCCAGCGCTCGTAGCTGAGCTGCTCGGCATTGCGCTCGAGGTAGGACTCGTACAGCCAGGTGGCGAACGAGCCGAGACCGCCGCGCCGCGCCAGGTTGCGCAGGCTGCGCGAGAAGAACAGCCGGCGTTCGTTCAATTGCGCGTAGCGCGCGTGCACGGCGCGCAGCATGCGCAGCGCCGCCGCGGTACGCGAGACGCGACGTATGCGCAGACGACGCACGCGGAATTCGCAGCTCGCGATCGCCGGATCGAAGCGCACCGAGATCGTGTTCTTCGCCAGCAGGACGATGCCGGTGTGGCGCACGGCGTTCGGCTTGACGAAGCTCAGAACGGCGGAGCGGGCCTCGCTGAGGCCTTCGCCGTAGTCGAAATACAGCTGCGGTGCCGAGATCTTGTCGTCGAGCGGTTCGAAATCCAGGTCGACGCGGTACCAGCCGCCCGAAAGGGGATAGCCGGAGGTTGCGCAGGCGAATTGCGGATCGTCCCCGGTCGCGCGCCAAGCTCCCTTGGCGGCGGGATTGGATTCAAGTTGCGAAACCGGCACCAGTCCTAGGCGTACCGTTCCGCGGCGACGGATCCTTGTAAGAAGTCGTCGAAAGCTCATTGCTTCCCTCCTGCCGACGCTCCCCCGATGCGCTGCACACTCCCCCTATGATTTGATCATCGACCAGAGACTGCGATTCTCCAGCCGACCCAGTTTTTCTTCGATTTGCCCCAATCGTTGGCGGTGCTGTTGCATCTCCTGCCGCGTGCGGTCCGCTTGTTCATCGAGATACGATTGAAGCGAACGCAGCGTAGTATCCAGATTTTCGTAATGCTTGTCTTGCCCTGAAACGAAATTGTCACGTAAAAAATCGTCGAACGTTCGAATATCGTTACGCAACTGTGCCAAAGCACGTTCGAATGAAGCGTGTCGACGTTCCCAATTCGCCTCCATTTCCTCGCCCGATCGTTCGATTCGCTCGCGAATCGTTTGGACGTCCGAATGCAACGTCTGCATCGCTTCGCGCAGGCGGCCTTCCAGACGTTCTTCCAATTGAGCGATCGATTCGGCGGTCATGGTCTCGCGCAAATGCGGCGCCGACGGCGGATTTGCGCGGGATTGTGCGCCGGTTGCGAGGTCGGCGGAAGAGAGCGGGTCGATCCGGTTCGTCGCGCTTTCGCGCAAATTCGCCAGCACGGCGGCCTGCGTGAGAAGCAGGCGCCGCGAGGGCGGATCGACCACGACGGCTTCATAGCGTATTCTCAAGCCGACATTAACCGGCTTATTCGCATCGCAGCTCGCGAGAAGGTCGTCGATTTTAATTTCCAAATTTGGATCATTGCCAAATGAGGACAGTCCCACGCCGGAGACGATCTCCGTCTGCAGGAGGTCTCCATTGGCCTGTCCAATTCGCTCGCGCAGATTATCGATCGCGCCGGGTTCGCCGCTATTGCCGCAGTCGAGCGTTACGCTGACGATCTCGAATACGCCGGGCAGGTCGACCGGATCGATGCGCAGGAAGTCGGCGTCGCCGGCGCGGGGCACGACCAGCTCCAGATCGAATACGCCTTCGGTCGACGGCAGCACCTGCGAGACGGCGCGCGACTCGTCGAAGGTCTCGCCGGCTTTTCGATAGTAGAGGCGGGCGGCTGCGGTGGTTCCGACGTCGACGCCGTTGGCCGGCAGTCCGTCCTCGGCGCTGACGAGCGTGCCGGCCAGCGCCTCGAAGAACGAGCGGTAGGTGTCCGGTTCGGCTTGCGCGGCGTGCACGAATTGCAGGAACGGCGCCGGCACCTCGCTGCCGACGACGACGATGCCGAGGCCGTTGCCGTGCCGGAATTCGAAGCTCGGATACCGCGTGTGCAGTTCGTCGAAGAATTTCCACACGCCGAACTCGCGTTCGTGCACGTTCGTGTCGTGCAGCAGGACGATCGCGCGCTCGCTGAGCTTGGGCAGCCACGATTCGAAGTCGTGCCTGACCGCTTCGTAGGTGTGCAGCCCGTCGATGTGGAGCAGGTCGATCGACGCGTCGGCGAACTCGGGCAGCGCGTCGTCGAAGCGCGTGCGCAGCAGGCGCGAGAACTCCCCGTAGAGCGGGTCGTGCACGGCGCGCAGCGTGACGTAGACGTCTTCGCCGTAGCGTCCGGTGTGCTCGTCGCCCTTCCACGAGTCGACCGCGGTGCAGCGCGTGGTCAGGCCGAGCGTGCGGACGGCCTTGCAGAACGCCAGGTACGAATTGCCCGAGTCGGTGCCCAGTTCGACGAAGCTGCGCGGCCGCAGCAGGTCGACGGCGAGATAGGCGAACGGGATGTGGCCGACCCACGAGTACGGCGGGCGCACGCTCGGCCGCATCAGCACGATCGGATGCTGCTCCAGGTGGAACTTGGGCGTGTACAGGTCAAGGTTCATGACCGATCCGCTCGAGCTGGATGTCGTGCATCGGCAGGCCGATCAGGCCGGTCACCATGTCGCCGCCGGTCGCGGTGAAGATCAAAGCTTCGTGAATCCAGTGCTGGACCACGTGTTCTTCCTGCGTGCCCTCGGACAGGCCGACGGTGATGAAGTATTCGCCGCTGGTCAGGCGTGGCATGTCGAAATGGAAGCGTGCGCGGAACAGTTCTCCTGCTTCGACAGGGAAGCCATCCGGATAGTTCAGGAACGTGTTGTCGCCGAACAGCAGCTGGCCGAGCCGGTCCTTCACGTAGAAGCCGAGGATGACGTTGCCGAGCGGCTCGTCGGCGACCATGCTGACTTCGAGGATCACGCTTTCCCCGCCGATCAGTTGCGCGAACGGGCGGCCGTCCTCGTCGCAGAGCGCCACGTCGGTCACGCGCGCGCGCAGGTCGCCGAACGAGGCGGACGCGGGGTCGAACGGCAGGACTTTGATGTCGTTGCGCAAGTGGGAGCGGTCCAGCAGCTCGTGGCGGGGATCGATACGACGGCGCGGCAGGCCGTTTCGTCGCACTGCGGCCTTCGGGCCGCCGTCGCCGCCGCCCTGGCGGTCCAGCATCGACGCTTCCAGGTAGGCGGTGACGATCTCGCGGGTGTCGCCGATCCCGCGCAGGCGGCCGCGCTCCAGCCACAGCGCGCGGTCGCACAGGCCGGCCACGGCGCCGGTGTCGTGGCTGACGAACAGCAGGGTTCCGCGCTGGCGGAACTCGCGCAGGAAGCGCATGCATTTCTGCGCGAAGAACGCGTCGCCGACCGCCAGCGCTTCGTCGATGATCAGGATTTCCGCGTCGACGTGGGCGGCGACGGCGAACGCCATGCGCATGACCATGCCGGTGGAATAGTTGCGCACGGGCTGGTCGACGAACTCGCCGATGTCGGCGAAGGCGAGGATGTCGTCGATGCGCGCGTCGGTCTGGGCGCGGCTGAGGCCGAGGATGGCGGCGTTGAGATAGACGTTCTCGCGCCCGCTGAATTCCGGATTGAAGCCGCTGCCGAGTTCGAGCAGGGCGGCCACCTTGCCGCGCACGTGGGCATCGCCCTCGGTCGGCTTCAGCGTGCCGGCGATCATCTGCAACAGGGTGGACTTGCCCGAGCCGTTGCGTCCGATGATGCCGAGCGTCTCGCCGCGGCGGACGTCGAAGCTGAGGTCGCGCAGCGCCCAGAATTCTCGATAGAAGCGCTTTCTGTCGCCGAGCAGGCTCTGCATCAGCCGGTGCGACGGCTTGGCGTAGAGCGGATAGCACTTGCCCAGGCCGCTCGCGTGGATGACGGTCTCGGCTCCGCCCACGAACGGAGCGCCTGTCGAGTCGGATTCAGAGGACATCTGCGAAACCGTCCCGCGTCCGTTGGAACCACCAGTATCCGAACATCATCGCGGCCAGCGCGGCGAGGGTGTAGACGCCGAGCGCCCGCCAGTCCGGGGATTGGCCAAACAGGGCCAGACTGCGCGTCTGCTCGATGATCAAGGTCAGCGGATTGTAGGCGATGATGCCGCGGTAGGACTCCTTCAGGCTGCTGGCCGGATAGAACACCGGGCTCAGGAACATCAGCATCGAGCCGATCACGCCGGAGATCTGCGCGACGTCGCGCACGAACACGCCGAGCGAGGCGAGGAACCAGCTGAGGCCGCAGAGGAACAGCGAATACGGCAGATAGACCAGCGGCAGGTAGAGCGTCGTCCAGTGCAGGGTGTGCTGCGTGGCGTAGACGAACAGGATCAGCACCAGCGTACTGAGCGCAGCGTGGAACAGCGCCGAGGCGACCGTCACCACTGGCAGGATGGCGAGCGGAAAGACCACCTTCTTGACCAGGTTCGTATTGTTGACGATGCAGGTCGGCGAGCCGGTCAGGCATTCCACCAGCAGCGAGTGGACGATCATTCCGCAGAAGATCATCAGCGAGAACTCGCCGCGCGTGTCCGCGTTCGGCCAGCGCATGCCGAGGAATTCGCGGAACGCGAGCGTGTAGACCGCCAGCATCAGCAGCGGATTGATGAACGACCAGACCACGCCGAGATGTGCGCCGCTGTAGCGCCCGGCGATCGTGCGCTTGGTGAACTCGAGAAAGAGTTCTCGCCGGTTCCAGGCGCGAGAGACGAGCAGCGTCGAAGTCATGGGGAATTGCTCGGGCGGATGACCGGAGGCGCGCAGGCGCGAATCTGGAGCGGATCGTGCGCCGGTTCACCGATGCCGCGAAGGCAGGTGGGATTTTCCGGAGCCGCAGACCGTCGTTTCGGCGCCGCCTGCATGTCTGGTCCGAGCGCAGATCTCTCCGAGATGGGGTGGCTCCGTTGCGAGTGCGAAATGCCGAGGATTCGCACGCCCGGATGGCGGTTGCGGAATGCGCGATTGCACAACTGCACGACGATCGGCACAACCAATCGCCAGCTCTGAAGTATGCTTTGCGCTTTGAGTCGCCGCAAGGCGGCATTCGTTAATTTCTTGCGAATGATTCGGGCGCGAGCGCGCCGTCCGTCGCGCATCGCAGCCGATGTGCGATATGCGGCGGTCATGGACAACGGGTGCTTATGCAGGATCGCGACATCCCACTGTGCGTGGACCTGGACGGAACGCTGCTGCGTTCGGATTTGCTGTTCGAATCGGCCCTGAGCCTGATTCGCGCCAATCCGCTGTCGGTGATCCACATGGCGATATGGCTGATCGCGGGCGGCAAGGCGAATCTGAAACGGCAGATCGCGCAGCGCACGACGCTCGACGTGAGCGTGCTGCCGTACGAGACGCGCGTGCTCGGCTGGCTGCGCGAGGAGAACGGCGGACGCAGGAAGATCCTCTGCTCGGCCTCGGACCAGACCCTGGTCGACGCGGTCGCCAGGCACGTCGGCGGGTTCGACGAAGCGCTCGGCAGCGACGGCGTCCGCAACCTCGCCGGCGTCAACAAGGGCGAGACGCTGTCGTCGCTGTACGGCGAAAAACGGTTCGACTACGCCGGCAACGCGGGCGTCGATCAGCACGTGTGGAATCGCGCGCGCCGCGCCGTGCTCGTCAACGCGCCGCCGTCGCTGCAGCGGCACGCGCAGACCGCCTACGAGGTCGAGCGCGTGTTCGAGCGCGAAAGCGTCGGGCCGCGCACGTGGCTGAAGGCGCTGCGTCTGCACCAATGGCTGAAGAATCTGCTGGTGTTCCTGCCGCTGCTGACGGCGCATCAGCTGTTCACGCCGGGATTCGCGCAGCGTGCCGCGGTCGCGTTCCTGAGTTTCGGCTTGTGCGCGTCGGCCACCTACATCATCAACGACCTGCTCGACCTCGACGCGGACCGAAGGCACCGGACCAAGCGCGCGCGGCCGTTCGCTTCCGGCGCGTTGCAGATCCGCGACGGCCTGATGGCGGCGCCGCTGCTGCTGCTGGCCGCCTTCGCGCTCGCCTTCGCCCTGTCGCCGCGGTTCGCGCTGGTGCTGCTCGGCTACTGCGTCCTCACGCTGGCCTATTCGCTGTCGATCAAGCGCGTCGCGGTGCTCGACGTCGTCGCCCTGGCCGCGCTGTACACCATCCGCATCATCGCCGGCACGGTGGCGATCGGCATCGACGCCTCGTTCTGGCTGCTCGCGTTCTCGATGTTCCTGTTCCTCAGCCTCGCGATGATCAAGCGCTACACGGAACTGCGCGGTCTGCTCGCCGACGGCCGTTCGCACGCGAGCGGACGCGGCTACAGCGTCGAGGACCTGCCGCTGGTGCAATCGCTCGGCGCCGCCAGCGGCTATCTCAGCGTGCTGGTCTGCGCGCTCTACATCAACAGCACCGCCAGCGAGCTGCTGTACGGCCGCCCGCAGGTGCTTTGGCTGCTGTGCCCGCTGCTGCTGTACTGGATCAGCCGCGCCTGGCTGATCGCCCATCGCGGCGAGATGCACGACGATCCGGTCGTGTTCGCGGTGACCGATCCGGTGAGTCGGATCGTCGTCGCGATCTGCGCCGTGGTCGTGCTGCTGGCGATATGAACGAATACGCAAAGCGAGGTTTGCGGTTCGCCAATGCCTCGTGTATTAAACGGGCCCTTTTGCGAATCCCGCCGAATATCATGAAAAAAGGTTTCGCATTCGCCGCGACGAGCGCGCGCAAAATCCGCGTCGCGCCGTGTCCCGGCGCGACGTGACGAGCGGCGAGACGATGGATCCGTCCGCGAAAATCGTCCTGACCGGCGCGGCCGGCCTGGTCGGCCAGAACCTGATCGTCGAGCTGAAGGAGCGCGGCTACACGCGCCTGGTCGCGATCGACAAGCATGCCCACAACCTGGGCATTCTGCGCCGCCTGCATCCGGACGTCGAAACCGTGCACGCGGACCTGGCCGAGCCGGGGCCGTGGCAGCGGACGTTCGACGGCGCGGCCTGTCTCGTCCAACTGCACGCGCAGATCACCGGCAAGCATCCGGAGTTGTTCGTGCGCAACAACGTCGAGGCGACCCGGCTCGTGCTGGATGCGGCGCGCGCGAGCGGCATTCCGTATCTCGTGCACATCAGTTCCTCGGTGGTCAATTCGGTCGCGCACGACGACTACACCGAGACGAAGAAGGCGCAGGAACGCCTGGTGGTCGACAGCGGCCTGCGTCACTGCATCCTGCGGCCGACGCTGATGTTCGGCTGGTTCGACCCGAAGCACCTGGGCTGGCTGTCGCGCTTCATGGCGAAGACGCCGGTGTTCCCGATTCCCGGCGACGGCCGCTACATGCGCCAGCCCTTGTACGAGCGCGATTTCTGCCGCTGCCTCGTCGCCTGCGTCGAGCGCCGGCCGGACGGCGCGGTCTACGACGTCTGCGGGGACACCCGCATCGACTACATCGATATCATCCGCACGATCAAGCGCGTCAAGCGGCTGCGCACGCTAATCGTGCGCATTCCGTACGGCATGTTCCGCGTGCTGCTGAAGACCTACGCGCTGTTCAGCGGCAAGCCGCCGTTTACGGCCGCGCAGCTCGACGCGTTGAGCGCCGGCGACGAGTTCCACGGCGTCGACACGGCCGCGGTCTTCGGCGTGCGGCAGACACCGTTCGAAGACGCGGTGCGCGAGAGCTACTGCGATCCCCGCTACAGCAGCGTCGTGCTGCAACGATGAACACGCTCGCGGCGGAAATCCGACGCCGAGTCGAGCGCGTGCCGTCCCGTCCGGCCGTCGCGGCGGCGTTTCTCGCCGGCGTGCTGGTGCTCGCGGCGAAGGCGCCGGACGCGCTGAGGACGCCGCAGTTCTGGGCGGAGGACGGCGTGGTGTTCTTCGTTCCGCAGCACGCCAGCTCCGTGCCGCTCCTGTTCGAGCCGCACGCCGGCTACCTGCATTTCCTCCCGCGATTGACCGCCTGGGCGGCCAGCGGCTTCTCCGCCGTCCACGCGCCGTTGATCTACAACCTCGCCGCGTTGCTGTTCGGCGCGGCGGCGCTGGCGTCGCTGCGCCAACTCGACCGGCTCGGGCTCGGATTCGCGCTGGCGCTGGCGCCGGTTCTGCTGGCTCCGACCAACGGCGAGGTGTGGGGCACGATCACCAACGTGCAGTGGTTGATGCAGTTCTATCTCGTCTCGATGCTGGCGCGTCTGTTCCAGGGCGGCGGCGAGGATTTCGCGCCGGTGCCGCGCGCCGCCGCGGCGTTCGCCGTGGGATTGACCGGGCCGTTCTCGATCTTCGCGGTGCTCTCCGCGTCGGTGGGCCTGCTCTGGCTTCGATGGCGCGCCGGCCCGCTGCAACGGGTGCGTTCCGCCGGCGTCTCGCTGGAATGGACGGTGCTCGGCCTTTGCGCGGCCTTGCAGGCTCTGCTGATCGTCACCACCGCGAACACGGACACTCCTCCCGTGGCGTTTTCCCTCGACGTCGCTCTCGGTCTCGTGAAGAGCGTCCAGGTGCACGTGTTCGGCGCCCAATGGATGCCGGTCCTGCTGTTCCCGATCGCCTTGCTCGCCTTGCTGGCGTTCGTGCTCCGCAGATCGACCGCCCCGCAGCAGGCCATCGTCGTGGCGACCGCGCTGTTCAGCGTGTCGCAGATGGTGGCGGTGGCGCACAGCCGCACCGATCAGTTCCAGCAGGTGGCCTCGTTCGGCTTCGGCGATCGCTACTATTTCCTGTTCAAGATGGCGTTCTGGTGGCTGGTGGCCGTCGCGATGGTCCGCGCGGCGCCGCCGAGGAGCCATCTCCCCGCGATAGTCCTGTTCGTCGCGCTCGGCTGCAATGCGCTCGCCATGCCGAACGCGTTCCAGCGCCAGCCGCTGCGCGACCTGCACTGGGCCGACTACGCCAGGCGGATCGACGCCGGCGAGGCGCTCGACGTTCCGATCAATCCCGTGTCGTGGCAGATCCATGTCCCCGCTGAGCACTAGTCCTCGATGAAGCAGTCCTACGCCATCGTCGGCGCCGGTCCGATGGGCCTGGTCGCCGCGCTCGAAGTCCTGCGTGCCGGTCACGAGGTCGACGTCTACGAACGCGACGACCGCATCGGCGGCATGTCCGCCAGCTTCGACTTCGACGGGCTGGCGATCGAGCGCTACTACCACTTCATCTGCAAGACCGATACGCCGCTGTTCGGCCTGCTCGACGAACTGGGTCTGCGCGACCGGCTGCGCTGGACCGACACCAAGATGGGCTTGTACTGCGACGGCCGCCTGTACCGCTGGGGCACGCCGGCCGCCTTGCTCGGCTTCGACAAGCTCGGCTGGATCGACAAGGCGCGCTACGCGCTGCACGTGATGCACACCAAGGGCATCGACGACTGGAGCGAGCTGGACAAGATCGGCGCGATTCCGTGGCTGCAGCGCTGGCTCGGCGTGCGCGGCTACGAGGTGCTCTGGCGGCGCCTGTTCGAGCTGAAGTTCTATGAGCACAGCGATCGCCTGTCCGCGTCCTGGCTCGGCACGCGCATCAAGCGCGTGGCGCTGTCGCGGCGCAGCCTGCTGCAGGAATCGCTCGGCTATCTCGACGGCGGTTCGGCCGTGCTGCTCGAGGCGATGGAGCGGCGCATCCGCGAACTCGGCGGCCGCATCCACCTGCGCTGCGGGATCGACCGCGTGACCACGCGCGACGGCGCGGTGAGCGGCATCGTGATCGGCGGCGTCGAGCGTGCCGTCGACCGCGTGCTCAGCACGGCGCCGATCCAGTACGTGCCGGCGCTGGTGCCCGATCTTCCGGCCGACTTCGCCGCCCGCGTGCGCGCGATCGAGAACATTCCGGTCGTCTGCGTGATCCTGAAGCTGAAGCAGCGGCTCAGCGAGAACTTCTGGATGAACATCTGCGACGCGGGAATCGAGATTCCCGGCGTCATCGAATATTCGAATCTGAATCCGGGCAGCGGACCGCACATCGTCTACGCGCCGTTCTACATGCCGAAGACGCACCCGAAGTTCGCGCGCGACAACCAGGCCTTCGTCGGGGAGACGCTCGGCTACCTGTCGCGCCTGAATCCGCAGTTCCGTCCGGACTGGGTGCTCGCCACGCACTGCCATCGCTACGACTTCGCGCAGACGATCTGTCCGCCGGGCTTCCAGGCGATGCTGCCGCCGATGCGCACGCCGGTGCGCGGCTTCTGCATGGCCGATACCTCGTACTATTACCCCGAGGACCGGTCGATTTCCGAAAGCGTGCAGACCGGCCGCGCGCTGGCGCAAGCGGCGCTCGTCGAGGAGGGCGCGTGACGCATTCCGCCGCCACATCGCGAACGTTCGCGGCGCTCCGTTTCCGCGCGAAACGCGCGCGCGCTTCCTCCGCACATCGGCCGTGCGGGCGCATGGACGCCCGCCGTCGGCGGACGTCGAGAGCAGGCTGAGGAGGCTCGCGTGCAGGACCCGCCATCCTCCGCGATCGAGTCGGCGTCTTCGCCGACGTCCTCGCGCTTCGTGCGCTTCGTGCTGGTGAGCGGTTTCGCCGCGCTGGTGAATTTCGGCGCGCGCGTCGTGCTCAGCACCTGGTTCTCGTATCCGGTCGCGGTCTCGTGGGCGTACGTGGCGGGAATCGCCACCGCGTTCTGCCTGAACCGGCGGCTGGTCTTCCGCGAGTCGAGCAATTCGCTGCGCACGCAGATGGCGTGGTTCGTCGTGGTGAACCTGGCCGGACTGGCGCAGACCCTGCTCGTCAGCCTGTTCCTGGCGAGGTGGCTGCTTCCGCGCCTAGGCGTGCACGCGCACGCGGAGGAAATCGCCCACGCGATCGGCATCGGCGTGCCCGCGATCACCAGCTACTACGGCCACAAGTGGCTTTCGTTCCGGGGCGCCGTTTGAGCGGCGCGGCCGCGGGAACGGGCGAGCAGGGCGCCGCGCGCGCGCCGCGGCGGTTCGCGGTGCTCGGGGTGTTCGTCCTGGCCCTGACGATGCGGCTCGCGTACGTGTGGCTGTTCGCCGAGAGCACGCCGTTCTGGGACCAATGGGACGCGGAAGCCGATTCCCTGCTGCGCGCGTGGGTCGAGGGAACGTGGCGCTTCGCCGATCTCTTCGCCCTGCACAACGAACACCGGATCGCGTTCAGCCGTCTGCTCTCGATCGCGCTGTTCGAGGCGAACGACCGCCAGTGGGACAACCTGGTCACGGCCAGCGCCAACGCGGTGCTGTTCGCCGCGATGATGGCCGCCCTGTTCGCGCTGCTCCGACGCGAACGGACCAGCCGCTGGTCGAGCGGCGCCGTCCTCGTCGCGATCGTCGCACTCGCCGCGCTTCCGTTCGAATGGGAGAACTTTCTGGTCGGCTTCCAGAGCCAGTTCTTCTTCATGGCCATCGCGGCGATCGCCCTGATCGCCCTGATGGCGTTCCGTCCGCTGAGCCGCACGAGCCTGCTGCTCGGGCTGGTGCTGGGCGTCGCGTCCTTGTTCACGATGGCGTCGGGGCTGCTGGCCAGCGCGGCGGCGATCGCGGTCCTGTGGATGCGCAACTGGCGCGACACGCTGCGCCCGGCCGTGATCCTGGCCTACGGCGTGGTGTTCCTCGCGATCCTCGCGGTCGGCATCGTGCTGGTGCCCGACTTGCCGTTGCACCGCCCGCTGCGCGCCGCCGGCGTGGTCGAGCATCTGGACGCGCTCAGCGTCGCCCTGATGTGGCCCGTGCAGGAAACGACCGCGTGGCCGCTGCTCCTGCGCCTGTCGCTGGCGTCGATCGTGTGGGCGCCGAGCCTGCTGTGGATGTGGCGCTTCGTGCGTCGCCGATCGGCGAGCGCCGTGGATCTGTTCGCCGCCGGCATGGCCGTCTGGATCGGCTTGCAGGCGCTGGCGATGGCGCATTCGCGCGGTCACGAGATGGCCGAGGTGTCCTCGCGGTACATGGGGCTGCTCTCGCTCGGGATTCCGGTCAACGTCTACTTCGCGTCGAGGCTGGTCGCGCAGGTCCGGTCGTCGCGCGCGGCGTCGCGGTGGGCGCATGCGGCGGCAGCGGTGTTCTTCGTCTTCCTCGCCGGTGCCTTGATCGATCGGACACCGGGCGACGTGCGCCTGTTGTCGGCGCGGCGCGGCCAGACGCAGGTGCAGACCGAGAACACGCGCGCCTACGTCGCGACGGGCGATTTCCGACACCTGCAGCAGCCGTTCCTGCACATTCCGTATCCGAGCGCCGATCGCCTGCGCAGCCTGCTGGACGAGCCGTCGATTCGCGCGATGCTGCCGCCGTCGATTCGCGCGCCGCTGCCGCTTGCGCCGTCCGCGCAGGATTTCTCGCCGGACGGAGTGCCGCCTTCGCCGCCGCCCCCGCAGCCGCGGCAGGCGCTGGGCTCGTTCGGCCGGCCGGGAGGCGCGCTGATGTATGCGAGCCCGGTTCTGCACACCTCGTTCCCGTACCTGCTGTTCCTGACGCTCGGCGAGGGAACTCTGGCGCTGGTCGGCGACGGTGCGCCGGCCGAAGCGAGAACGTCCGCTCCTCTGCACGGCACCGGTTGGTCCGGCCATCTCGTCGCGGCGCCGGCGCCGGCGTTCCGGGTCGAGGCAGCGGACGCCGGTGCGGAGCATCGCCTGGCATTCACCGATCCGGTGGAGATCGGACGCTTGTCGCGCTGGGCGCTCCGATCGCAGGCGGAGATGCGTCGCCTTGCCGATCGCCTCGACTTGCTTGCGAAGACCAAGGATCGCGCTGTGCAGAGTCCCTGAGCGGACCTCGTCCGGGCGAACGCGATACCGCGCCGGCGGAGCGCGGACGATGCGATTCTGGTCGGCGAATTCGATCCGCAGGCGAATGTGATCCCCGGCCGGGCCGGCAACGGGTGATCCGCGGCGCCGGCGTCAACCGCGAGCGCCGCTCGCCGATCCTCGGAGCGGACGCGGACCGGCACGATGCCTTGCGCATCGTGCCGGTGGAACGCGCCGCTGCCGCAGGCCCGGCAAGCTCACAGCCGCTTCAGCAGCTCCGGCATCAGCGGCAGCTTGCGCACGCGCACGGTCGTCGCGGCGTAGACCGCGTTCGCCAGCGCCGGCGCGGCGCTGGGTACGCCGATCTCGCCGGCGCCGCTGGGATCGGCGCTCGACTCGACCAGCACCACTTCGACGTCGCGCGGCGCCTGCGCCATGCGCAGCAGGGGATAGTCGGGGAAGTTCTTCTGCTGCACCTGGCCGTCCTTGACCGTGACGGAGAGGTTCAGCGCGGCGGAGACGGCGTCGAGCGTGCCGCCCATCATCTGCGCCTGCGCGCCGAGCGGATTGACGACGCGGCCGATGTCGGCGACGCAGACCGCGCGATGGATGCGCAGGTCGTCGCCCTCGACCGACACCTCGAACCCGTGCGCGGCGTAGCCGCCGAAGGTGTAGTGGCAGGCGATGCCGAGGCCGTGTCCGTCGGTGCGCTTGACGCCCCAGCCGATCTTCTCGGCGGCGAGCCGGAGCACGTGGGCGAGGCGGCCGGTGTCGATCATCGGCCCGCCGTGTCCCTGGTACGGAAGCTGGCGCGGCTCGCCGAGCAGGTCGAGCTGCAGCTTCAGCGCGTCCTGCTTGGTCGCCACCGCGATCTCGTCGATGAAGCTCTGGATCGCGAACGCCTGGAACGTGTGCACCGGCGCGCGCCAGGCGCCGCGCGGCATGCCCGACTCGAGCGCGAAGAAGCGCTTGTCGAGATTGTCGACCAGGCCGGCCGGAAAGTCGTCGGGCCCGAGGCAGCCGCTCCAGATCGGGCGCTTGGCGCCGTTGCGGTAGTCGCGCGTCGTCGCGGCGCAGCGATGCGACCAGCCGCTGACGCGCTTCTTGCGGTCGATCGCCGCCGCCATCGCGTGCACGCCGAACGGACGGTAGAAGTCGTGCTGCAGGTCGTCGTCGCGCGTCCACATCAGCTTGACCGGTCGACCGGCGGCCTTCGCGATCAGCACGGCCTCGGCGACGAAATCGTTCTGCAGGCGCCGGCCGAAGCCGCCGCCGGCGCGCGTCATGCGCACCTCGATGTCCTTGCGCGCGAGGCCGGTCAGGCGCGCGATCAGCTCCGAGGCGCCTTCCGGGTCCTGCAGCGAGGCGACCAGCCGCGCGCGGTCCTGCTTGATCTCGATCAGCGCGCCGGGCGGCTCCATCGTCGCGTGCGCCAGGAACGGCATCTCGTAGCGCGCCTCGACCACCTGGCGCGCCTGCTTGCGCGCCTTGGCGAAATCGCCGTCGACGCGCACTTCGGCGCCGTTCTCGTCCTTGTCGAGCAGCTCGTTCGCGCGTGCGGCGAGCGCGCCGGTGGATTCCTTCGCCCACGGGCCTTCCTTCCACGTGAGCTTGAGCGCCTCGCGCCCCTTCAGCGCGGCCCAGGTGTGGTCGGCGAGCACGGCGACGCCGGCCGCGAGCACGCCGTCGAGCGGCGCGTCCGGTTTCGGTCCGGGGATCGCGATCACGTCGCGCACGCCGGCGACCTTGCGCGTCTCGCCGTCGTCGAACGTGTCCAGCGTGCCGTCCAGGTGCGGGCAGCGCGCGATCACCGCGACCAGCGCGTTGGCGGCGTACTCGTCGATGCCGAAGCGGCTGCGGCCGGTGACGATCGCGCGCGCGTCGGCGGTGCGCGTCGGCTGGCCGATGATGCGGTACTGCTCGGGCGACTTCAGCGCCACCGGCTGGTCCGGCGGATTCAGCGCGGCGGCGCTGCGCGCGAGCGCGCCGTAGCTGAGCTTGCGCCCGTCCGGCGCGATCACCTGGCCGGCCTCGGTGCGCAGCGAATCGGCGGCGAGCTTCCATTCCGACGCGGCCGCCTGCACCAGCAGCCAGCGCGCCGTCGCGCCGGCCTGGCGCAGGTCTTTCCAGCCCTGCGGGATGCTGGTGCTGCCGCCGGCGCCTTGTTCGCCGTATTTGTTCGACGGTCCCTTGTCGGTGTCGACGTAGCCGTACGGCAGTTGCACGACGCGCACCTGCGACCAGTCGACGTCGAGTTCCTCGGCGATCAGCATCGGCAGCGACGTCATCACGCCCTGGCCGATCTCGCAGCCGCGCGCGCCGATCACGACGCGATTGTCGCGCTCGACGCGGATGAACGGCCCGAGCTGGGTGAGGTCGTCGCCGAGCAGTTCCGGCGGCAGGTCCTCGCCGCGTGCCGGGCGCAGGCCGATCAGCAGCGCGCCGCCGGCGGCCAGCGAGATGGTCAGGAAGCGGCGCCGGCCCGCATCGGGCCGCGACGGGTCGCGCAGACTCATTTCCCTTGGCCCTGGATCGACTCGGCCGCGCGCAGGATCGCCTTGCGGATGCGCGGGTAGGTGCCGCAGCGGCACAGGTTGCCGATGGCGGAGATGTCGTCCTCGCTCGGCTTGGGCTTGCGCTTGAGCAAGTCGACCGCGGCGAGGATCTGGCCGGCCTGGCAGTAGCCGCACTGCGCGACGTCCTCCTCGATCCAGGCTTGCTGCACCGGATGCAGCGCGTCGGTCTCCAGGCCCTCGATGGTGGTGATCCTGTGTTCGGCGACGGCCGCCATCGGCATCGTGCACGAGCGCACGGCCTTGCCGTCGAGCAGCACCGTACAGGCGCCGCAGGCGCCGACGCCGCAGCCGAACTTGGTGCCGGTCAGGCGCAGCGTGTCGCGCAGGAACCACAACAGCGGCATCTGCGGATCGCCTTCGTGGTAGTACGGCTTGTCGTTGACCGTCAGCGCCAGCGGCGCTCGCGGTTGCGCCGCGCTGCGCTTCGCCGAGGCTTCGGCGGCGGGTTCGGATTGGCTCATGCGACTCTCCACGAGATCCGCGGCGCAGGCGCGGCGGACGGATGCGGCGATTGTCGCATTCCGCGCCCGCATCGCACAGGCGGCGTCGAACGGCGGAGGAATCGGAGAGAAGGCGGGCGCTGCGTTGCGTCCGGTTTGCGCGGCGCCCAGGTTCCCGGCGAGATGGGGGGTCGCCGGGAGGGGTCCGGAATCTGGCGGGAACCGGACCCGACGGCGCGTCCTTGCGTCCGTGCAGGCCCCGGAGATGTGCGACGGTCCTTCCGGCAGCCGGGGCCCGCTGCCGGAGGGGAGGGTTCCGTGTCAGTGCGTACAGTCGATCCCGGCCGAGCTGTGCGCGACGATGACTTCGCCGCTGATCAGGTTGAGGATGTTCAGCGTGAGGCGCAGGCCATTGGAGGTCTTCGTCAGCTTGTTGATGCCGTCGCCTTCGACGGTCTGCTCGTTGAGGATCAGGGTCGCGCCGACAATGCCGGCCGGGATGTCCACGCCGGTGTTCGGCGGCGGATTGAGCGGCAGCGGCACGTCGATGCCGAGGATCGACAGGTGCACGTTGGCGAGGCCGACCGAGTCGTCCGGGCCGGTGCCGGGCGCGCCGTTGCCGCCGGCGCCGAGGTTGCCGGCGTCGAAGCCGTTGCCGTACAGGATGTCGTCGAGCAGGCCGTCCACCTGCTCTCCCTTGTTGGCCGTCGGCAGGCAGTAGCCGGCGACCAGCGATTTGGAACGGATCACGTCGGCGCTGAGCTGCAGCAGATTGACGCCGAGCAGGCCGACCGCGCTCAGGTTGAGGCCGGCGACCTGGCTCTGTCCGGCGGAGGCGCTGGTGGAGACGCCGGGCCGGTACTCCGCGGCGCTGGTCAACGCGCCGGTGGTCAGATGGACGAGGGCGGCGCTGCCGAACTCGAACGACGGCAGTACCTGCAGATCCGACAGCGGATCGACCGCCAGATCGATGTTCACCTCGGTTTGCGCATTGATGTTGACGGTGCTGCCGAGCAGCGTCAGCGTCACCGACACGTCGTAGGCGCTGGCGCTGCCGACTTCGGCCATCGCCGGCGTGGCGCCGCATGCGAGCGCCAGAACGGATGCGAGCGCCAGACGGCGACGCAGAGGAATCGAACGAATCGGGTTGGTGCGGAACATGATGACCTCCCAAGTGAGCTAGCCTGCCCGCTCATCATGTTCCCGCCGCATCTGCGCTCAACCTGTCATTTCTGACAGGCGCGAACCTGCGAATCTTCACGCCATCTGGACTTCCGGATGTCTAACGTATGCGCGCCTCGCAGATGAAGATCGCGTGAAAAGGGCGATGGCGCGGGGCCGGGGCCCACCGCAGTCGTCTCGGAAAAGCCCATCCGAAAAAGTCCCGATCCGCATCGACGCCGTCCGCACGTGCACGCGGACCTTCGCGAAGACCGCCGCGAGTCGCGGCTCCCGATTCGACGAACAGTCCGGCACCGGCATCGCCACGGGGCGGCTTTCCGCGAAAGTCCCTCAGCGCAGCAGACGCCGCCAGACGAAGTACACCGGCAGGCCGGCCACGGTGATCAGCGCGCCCATGCCGGCGTCGAAGGGATGGTTCCAGATCGTCACCGCGACCACGCACAGCACGACGGCGAGGAAGACCAGCGGCAGCAGCGGATACCACGGCGTGCGGAACGCGGTCGCCTCGGCCGCGTGTGCGCGGCGGTACCAGAACAGCGTGGCGATCACCGCCGCCATGCCGAGCCAGTCGCCGACGGTGGAGTAGTTCAGCAGCTGATCGAAGGTGCCGGTCAGGGCCAGCGCGCAGGCCCAGGCCGCGAGCAGCAGCAGGGCGACGTTGGGCGAGCGCCAGCGCGGATGCAGGCGGCCGGCGGAGCGGAAGAACACGCCGTCCGCGCCCATCACCTGGAACACGCGCGCCGCGCCGATCATCGAGATGTTGCAGAAGCCGAGCGTCGAGATCGCGATGCCGGCGGCGATCAGCCGCGCGCCGGTCTCGCCGAATGCGCGGCGCATCAGATCCGCGGCCGGCGCGCTGCTCGCGGCGAGGCCGTCGTGACCGAGCACGGCGAGGTAGGCGAGGTTGGTCAGCAAGTAGCACGCGGCGACCAGCAGCATGCCGAAGATCAGCGCGCGCGGCAGCGTGCGCTGCGGATCGCGCACCTCGCCGGCGATGTCGTTGACGTAGTACCAGCCGCCGTAGGAGAACAGCACCGGCATCAGCGCGCCGCCGAAGGCGAGCGGGCTGAACGTCGGCGTCGACGCGCTCGGCGCGGGCGCGCCGCCGAGGCTGAGTCCGATCGCGATCAGCGCGGCGATCGCGGCGAGCTTGAGCACGGTCAGGATGTTCTGCGCCAGCGAGCCGGCGCGGATGCCGAACCAGTTGATGCCGGCGAGGAACACGATCGTGGCGACCGCCCACGGCCCCGGATTGTCGATCGTCACGCCGAACGCTGCGCCGGCGTACTGCACGAACACCGTCGCCACCGCGGCGAGCGCGCCGGAATGGTTGACGATGAGCAGGTTCCAGCCGAACACGAACGCGACGATCAGCCCGAACGCCTCGCGCAGATAGACGTAGCCGCCGCCGGCCTGCGGCCGCCGCGCGCCGAGTTCGGCGTAGCACAGCGCGCCGATCAGCGCGATCACGCCGCCGACCGCCCACGCCGCCAGCAGCTCCGCCGCCGAACCGGTCTGCCGCGCGATCGCCGCCGGTGTCAGGAAGATGCCGGAGCCGATCACGCCGCCGACGACGATCATCGCGGCGTCCCAGGAGCCGAGGCGCCGGGCGTAGCTGACTGCGGGCGACGGGTTCGTCGCGGAGCCGTTGGGATCGGTCACGAGAGCTCCCGGCGCAAAGCGCGCATCATGCCGCACTCGCGCGACGGCGTCTGCGTCCGCACCGGCTCGGCGTCGACCGGAGTCCGCGTCGATCAGAACGTCAGCGTGCCGACGATGCAGGTGACGCACTCTCCGCCGATCTCGATAGGGCCGTCGCCAGCGTCGGCACGGACCTCGACATGGCCGTCGCGGCCGATCTCGCGTCCCTGGCTGACCCGGTAGCGCGGACAGATCGCGGCGAGCCCGCCGGATGCGCGCAGGAATGCCGCGATCGCGGCATTGGCGCTGCCGGTGACCGGGTCTTCCTCGATACCGTCGGCGGGGCAGAACGCGCGCACCGCCAGAGCGGCGTCGGCATCATCCTCGCGACCGAAGACGCACAGGCCGACGACGTCGACGTGCCGTTGCGTGAGCGCGGCGACCCGCGCGAAGTCGGGCCGCAGCGCGCGCACCTCGCGGGCGTCTCGCGCGGCGGCGACGAGCCAGCGCGCGCCGACGTCGACCAGGCGCGGCAGCGGCGCCTGCGCCAGCGCCGCGCCGAGCGCGTGCTCGCAATCGGCGAGCAGGATCGGCGAGGGCGGCTCCAGCCGCGCCGGCGGCGCTTGCACGAACAGGCGGCGTTCCCCGCCGGTGCGTTCGACGCGCAGCGGCAGCAGACCGGCGGCGCATTCGAGCACCAGCGCGTCGCGCTTGGCGAGGTCGGTGCGCGCGTCCAGCACGGCATGCGCGGTGCCGAGGGTCGGATGCCCGGCGAACGGCAGCTCCTGGCGCGGCGTGAAGATGCGCAGACGGAAGTCGGCCTGCGCGACGCTGGGCGCGAGCACGAAGGTCGTTTCCGACAGATTGGTCCAGTTCGCGAGCCGCTGCATCGCCGCGGTGTCCAGATCGTCGGCGTCGAAAACGACAGCCACCGGATTGCCGTAGCCGGCGCGGCGCGTGAACACGTCGATCTGCGCGTAGTGGCGCCGGCGAGGTGCGGCGTCGCCGATATGAGATTCGGTCATGAGCTCGGCGCGGGAGAAGGCGCGCCATTGTGCGCCATGCATGCACGCATGCGCGTTGCCGGCGCAAAGCCAGCGCTGCGCCCGCGTGCGGCCATGCCATTGCGTTCTGCTGCGCTGCACGAAAGAATGCCGCGGCTGCATTCAGCCCGAAGGACGTTCCCTTGAGTTCCGCCCCTGCGCCCGCTGCGGCGCCCTCCGTCATCGCCCGTCCGTGGGTCGTCATCAAGTTCGGCGGCACCTCGGTGTCGCGGCGCGAGCGCTGGGAGAACATCCGCCGCATCGCCGCGGCGCATCGCGCGCGCGATCGCCGCGTGGTGATCGTGGTGTCGGCGCTGTCCGGCATCACCGACCAGCTGAAGGCGATCGCCGAATCGCGCGGCGACGACGCGCGTTGCCGCGAGGTACAGGCGGCGATCGTCGAGCGTCACCAGGCGATGCGCGCGGAACTCGGTCTCGACGGCTGCGCGCGCATGGAGCAGCGGCTGGCCGATCTCGACCGGTTGATCGCCGATCCGCGCCGCGCGCAGGCCGCGGTCGCCTGGCAGGCCGAGGTGTTCGCGCTCGGCGAGCTGATGTCGAGTGCGCTCGGCGCCGATTTCCTCGACGCGAATGGACTGCCGACGCAATGGCTCGACGCGCGCGAGCACCTGCGCGCGACGCCGATCGCCAACCATAGCGCCTGGGCGCGCTATCTGTCCGCCAACGTGCCCGCGGCGCCGGATGCGCAATTCGCTTCCGCCTTGGCCGCGCGCGGCGACTGCTTCATCACGCAGGGTTTCATCGCGCGCAACGACCAGGCGGAGACGGTACTGCTCGGTCGCGGCGGTTCGGACACCTCGGCCGGCTACTTCGGCGCGTTGCTGAAAGCCGAACAGGTGGAAATCTGGACCGATGTGCCGGGTATGTTCAGCGCCAACCCGCGCGTGGTGCCGGAGGCGCGCCTGCTCGCGCGGCTCGACTACGAGGAAGCGCAGGAGATCGCCACCACCGGCGCCAAGGTGCTGCATCCGCGCTCGCTCGGGCCGCTGCGCCGCGCCGGTGTGCCGCTGGTCATCAAGGACACCCACCGGCCTCAGCTCGCCGGCACCGAGATCCGTGCCGTCGCCGCCGACGCGGCGCCGTGCGTGAAGGCGATCAGCGCGCGCAAGGGCGTCACCCTGATCTCGATGGAAACGGTCGGCATGTGGCAGCAGGTCGGCTTCCTCGCCGACGTGTTCGAGGCGTTCAAGCGCCACGGCCTGTCGGTCGACCTGATCGGTTCGGCCGAGACCAACGTCACCGTGTCGCTGGACCCGACCGAGAACCTGGTCAACTCCGACGTGCTCTCCGCGCTGGCGGCGGACCTCGCCAGGATCTGCCGCGTCAAGGTCATCGCGCCGTGCGCGGCGATCACCCTGGTCGGGCGCGGCATGCGCTCGCTGCTGCACAAGCTGTCCGGCGTGCTGGCCGAGTTCGGCGCGCTCGACGTGCACCTGATCAGCCAGTCTTCCAACAACCTCAACCTGACCTTCGTCGTCGACGAGGCGCTGGCCGACGATCTGATCCCGCGCCTGCACGCGCTGCTGATCCGCGCCGACGCGCTGCGCGCCGAGGACGGCGCCGTGTTCGGGCCGAGCTGGCGCGAACTCGGCGCCGACGCCGCCGCGCCGGTGCGCGAGACCTGGTGGATGCGCGAGCGGAGCGCCTTGCTCGAACTCGCCGCGGAACGCACGCCGCGCTACGTCTATTCGCTGGAGGCGGTGCGCGCGCAGGCGCGCGCGCTGCGTGCGCTCGGCGCGGTCGACCGCTGGCACTATGCGCTGAAGGCGAACCCGCATCCGGCGATCCTGCGCGCCCTGCACGAGGAGGGCTTCGCGTTCGAGTGCGTGTCGACGGCCGAGATCGACGCGGTGCGCTCGGCGCTGCCGCAGCTGGCGGTCGAGCGCATCCTGTTTACGCCGAACTTCGCGCCGCGCGAGGAGTACGCGCAGGCGCTCGCCGCCGGCGTGCGCACGACGCTCGACGCGCTGCATCCGCTGCAGCACTGGGGCGAGCTGTTCCGCGACCGCGAGATCCACCTGCGTCTCGACCTCGGCGTCGGCCGCGGCCATCACGACAAGGTCAAGACCGGCGGCGCGTCGTCGAAATTCGGCCTCGCGCTCGACCAGGTCGAGGAGTTCCGCACGCTGGCGCGGCGCCACGGCGCGCGCATCGTCGGCCTGCACGCGCACCTGGGTTCCGGCATCCTCGACGCCGGCCACTGGCGCGCGGTCTACGCGCAGCTCGCCAGTCTCGCCGAAGGCTTCAGCCGCATCGAGTCGATCGACGTCGGCGGCGGCCTCGGCGTGCCGTCGCGGCCGGACGAGACTCCGCTCGATCTCGCCGCGCTGGGCGCCGCGCTGGCCGAGGTGAAGAGCGCCTATCCGCAATTCCACCTGTGGCTGGAGCCGGGGCGCTTCCTCGTCGCCGATGCCGGCGTGCTGCTCGCGCGCGTGACTCAGGTCAAGCGCAAGGGCGCGGTCCACTACGTCGGCGTCGACGCCGGCATGAACTCGCTGATCCGTCCGGCGCTGTACGAGGCCTGGCACGAGATCGTCAACCTGACGCGCCTCGGCGAGCCGGCGCAGACGATGGTGCAGGTGGTCGGCCCGATCTGCGAGACCGGCGACGTGCTCGGCGCGAACCGGCGCCTGCCGGAGTGCCGCGAGGGCGACGTGATCCTGATCGCTCAGGCCGGCGCCTACGGCGCGGTGATGGCGTCGCGCTACAACCTGCGCGAACCGGCCACGGAGGACGTGCGGTGAGCCGCGCGCGCGTCTTGCTGCATCTCGCCGCGCTAGTGGTGCCGTTCGCGGTCGCCGCGGTGTGGTCGATCATCGCCAATCGCACCGACACCGGATTCGACCTGGAGCAGACCGTGATCTTCGGCGGCCTCGGCGCGCTGTCGGCGCAAGTCGCCGCGGCGCTGCGCTGGCGCGCGCTGGATCGTCGTGCGCACGCCGGGGAGGGCGCCTGGAAGGCCGGAATCGGCATGGCCGCGATCACCCACGTGCTGTTCGGCGTGTTGTTCGCCGCGGCGATGAACGCCTCGGTGCTGTGGCTGCAGCCGGAGGGCGCCAGCGGTGCCCGGGACGTGATGCTGCAGGTCGTGTTCTTCGTCGCGGTGTCGATGCTGGTCGTCGGCGTCGCGACATTTCCATTGACCGCGGCGCTGGCGCAGGGTATCGCCGCGCTGCGCCGCAAGGAGCTCGCCGATGGCGCTCGCTGATCCGCGCGCCGCCGGCGCGTTCCGCTTCGTCCGCCGCGACTACGCCGACGGCGTCGCTGCATTGGCATACGCCTTCGACGACGGCCCCGAGCTGGTCGAACGCATCGTCTTCCCCGACGCGCCGGCGCTGCCGCCGGAGCGCGCCGCTGCGTTCGAGGCGGCGCTCGATCTGCTGCACTGGATCGCCGGCGTCAGCTACTACAAGGCCGGCGTGCCGGGCCGGATCGAGGTCGAGTCGGCGACGCTCGACGCGTCGAGCGCGGCCTTCCTCGATGCCTTGTACCTGCACGGTCTCGGCGAGTTCGCGTATCACAACAAGCTCGACCTGCGCGGACGCATCCGTTTTCCGGGGCGGCGCGAGAGCGAAGAACGCACGGCGTCGCTGCGCCTGCCGCCGCGGACCCTGGTGCCGATCGGCGGCGGCAAGGACTCGCTGGTCAGCGTCGAGATCCTCAAGGCGGCCGGCGCGGACGCGACCGCGGTGTGGGTCGGCAACTCGCCGCTAATCGCCGCCTGCGCCGAGCGCACCGGGCTGCCGACATTGAACATCCGCCGCGAGCTGTCGCCGCTGCTGTTCGACTACAACAAGGCCGGCGCGTACAACGGGCACATCCCGGTCACCGCGATCAATTCGGCGATCCTGGTCGCCGCCGCGGTGCTGTACGGCTACGACGCGATCGCGTTCTCGAACGAGCGCTCGGCGTCGAGCGCGACGCTCGAGTACGACGGACAGCCGGTCAATCACCAGTGGAGCAAGGGCTGGGAGTTCGAACGCAGCTTCGGCGAACGGGTGCACGCGTGCGTCGCCGCCGATCTCCACTACTACTCGCTGCTGCGGCCGCTGTCGGAACTCGCCGTGGCCGAGCGGTTCGCGCGCAACACGCGCTACGACGAGTCGTTCTCCAGCTGCAACCGCAACTTCCGCATCCTCGGCGCCAAGCCGGCCGAGCGCTGGTGCGGGCAATGCCCGAAGTGCCATTTCGTCTTCCTCGCCCTTGCGCCGTTCATGCCCAAGCCGCGGCTGCTGGCGATCTTCGGACGCAACCTGCTCGACGACGCGGCGCTGGCGCCCGGCTTCGACGCGCTGATCGAATACCGCGACCACAAGCCGTTCGAATGCGTCGGCGAAGGCGTCGAATCGCGCGCCGCGTTCGCCGCCCTGGCGGCGCGCGCGGAATGGCGCGAGGACGCGCTGGTCGCGCGCTTCGTCGACGAGGTCGCGCCGCAGCTCGACGCGCACGGACTCGCGCTCGACGACTTGCTGGCGCCGTCCGGCGAACACCGCATCCCGGTACCGCTGCAGCCGTTCGTGTTCGATGCGCATCGCTGAGCTCGCCGATCGCCGCGTCGCCGTCTGGGGCTGCGGCCGGGAGGGCCGCGCGGCATTGGCGGCCTTGTACGCGCGGCTGCCGTCGTCGCGGCCGACGCTGTTCTGCAGCGAGGCGGAGGCGCGCGCGCTCGCCGCGGAGCGCGCGGAGGCCGCGCAGGCCATCGGGAGCGTCGACATCGTCACCACGCCTCCCGATGCCGCCGCGCTGTCCGCGTTCGACGTCGTGATCAAGTCGCCCGGCATCAGCGCCTACAAACCCGAGATTCTGGAGGCGCGGCGCAACGGCACGCGCTTCACTTCCGGCACCGCGTTGTGGTTCGCCGAGCACCCGCAGGCGCGCGTGATCGCGGTGACCGGCACCAAGGGCAAGAGCACGGTGACCGCGACGATCGCGCACCTGCTGCGCGCGTCCGGCCGGCGCGTCGCGCTGGCCGGCAACATCGGCCTGCCGCTGCTCGAACTGCTCGATCCGCCGCAGGCGCCGGACTGGTGGGTGGTGGAGCTGTCCAGTTTCCAGACGCGCGAAGCGACGCGCGTCGACGTCGCCGTGATCAACAATCTCTACGAGGAACATCTCGACTGGCACGGCACGCGCGAACGCTACGCCGAGGACAAGCTTGCGCTGGCCGCGGTGGCGCGGATCGTCGTCGCGAACGCCACGCAGACCTCGCTGCTCGCGCCGCTCGCCGCCCATCCGCAGGTGCTCGGCTTCGGCGGCGCCGACGGCTGGCACGTCGCCGGCGGTGCGATCCGGCACGGCGATCGCGTCGCGTTCGATCTCGCGCGCTCGCCGCTGCCGGGGCCGCACAATGCGTTGAACCTGTGCGCCGCGCTGGCAGCGCTGGAAGCGGCGGGGCTGGTCGAGGAATCCGGCCAAGAGGGACCGCTTCTCGATCGCGATCGGCAAGCGGCACAGGCGTTCGCGTCGGCCGCGGCGGCGTCGATCGCGACGTTCCGGCCGCTGCCGCATCGCCTGCAGACGCTCGGCGAGCACGACGGCCTGGTCTGGGTCGACGACAGCATCGCGACCACGCCGCAGGCGACGCTGGAAGCCTTGCTCAGCCTCGCCGGCCGCGCGGTGACGGTGCTGGTCGGCGGCTACGAGCGCGGCCTGGATTGGCGCGGCTTCGCCGAGCAGGTGCGCGCGCAGCCGCCGCAGGCGATCGTCGCGATGGGCGCGAATCGCGCGCGCATCGCAGCGCAGCTGCGCGACGTCGGCGGCGCGTACCGGCTGGAAGAGGCGGCCAGCGTGGAAGACGCCGTGCGCGCCGCGCGCGCGCTGACGCCGCCCGGCGGCGTGGTGCTGCTGTCGCCGGGTGCGCCGAGCTTCGACCAGTTCAAGGACTACGCCGAACGCGGCCGCCGCTTCGCCGAGCTGGCCGGCTTCGATCCGCTGGCGATCGGCGCGATCGAAGGACTCGGCATCGCCTGAGCCGCGCAAAGGACATCGGATGAACCGCTATCTCGTACTGGTGATGCGCAAGCCCGCGTTCGATCCGGCGCTGGGGCCGGCGCACAAGGCCTTTCTCGACACGCTGCGCGCGCAGGGGCGGCTCGAACTGTCCGGTCCGTTCGCCGACGCGAGCGGCGGCGCCTACCTGATGCGTGCTGCTACGCTGGAGGAGGCGCAGGCGACGGCGCTGCAGGATCCGCTGCATCTGCACGGTTCCTCGACCGTCACCGTGCATGAATGGCGCGCGGCGTGAGGCGAGGCCAGCGGAGGACGGACGCATGAAGATTCTGGTGATCGGCGCCGGCGGAGCCGTCGGCAAGGCCATCGTGGCGGAACTCGGCGCACGGCACGAGATCGTCGAGGCCGGCAGGAACAGCGGCGCATTCCGCGTCGACGTGCTCGACCCGGCCAGCGTGCACCGGCTGTTCGCCGACGTCGGTTCTCTCGACGCGGTGGTGATGGCGGTCGGACGCGTGCATTTCGGTCCGCTCGGCGAGATGACCGCGGAGCAGTTCCGCTCCGGCCTCGACGACAAGCTGATGGGGCAGGTCAACGTCGTGCTCGCCGGCCAGCATCGGCTGAACGACGGCGGTTCGTTCACTTTGACCAGCGGCATCCTCAGCGCCGAACCGATCCGCGACGGCGTGAACGCGACCGCCGTCAACGCGGCCGTCGACGGCTTCGTGCGCGCGGCCGCGATCGAGCTGCCGCGCGGCCTGCGCATCAACGCCGTCAGCCCGACCGTGCTGGCCGAGTCGATGGCGACGTACGGGCCGTATTTCCGCGGCTTCGAACCGGCGCCGGCGGCGCGCGTCGCGCTCGCCTACAGCCGCAGCGTCGAGGGCGCGCAGACCGGCCGCATTTACACGGTCTGGTAAGCGGGATCGCCGTTCCGGCGGCTTATGATGGCGCTCCCCTGATCAGGAGAGAGAGCCATGCGCACGATCACCTTCGTCCTCGCTTCGCTGTTCGCGCTGCCGCTGCACGCCGCGGTGGTGTCCAAGCCGCTCGACTACGAGGTCGGCGGCAAGAAGATGCAGAGCGTGCTGGTCTACGACGATGCGGTGAAGACGCCGCGCCCCGGCGTGGTGATGACGCCGGACTGGCTCGGCATCACGCCCGACAATCTCGCCCTGGCGAAACAGATCGCGGGCAAGGACTACGTGATCCTCGTCGCCGACGTGTACGGCGCCGACCAGCGCCCGAAGAACGCCGACGAGGCCGGCGCCGCGACCAAGGCGCTGTACCAGAATCGCGACGAGCTGCGCGCGCGCATCGGCGCCGCGCTGGCGCAGCTCAAGGCGCAGGCCGGCAAGGCGCCGCTGGACGGCAGGCACTACGGTGCGATCGGCTTCTGCTTCGGCGGCGCCACCACGCTGGAGCTCGCGCGCAGCGGTGCCGACGTCGCCGGTGTGGTCTCGTTCCACGGCAACCTGGAGACCGACGATCCGGCGCGGGCGAAGAACATCAAGGCGAAGGTGCTCGTGCTGCACGGCGCCGACGACAAGTACGAATCGCCCGAGCAGATCGCCGCCTTCCAGCAGGAAATGCGCGACGGCAAGGTCGATTGGCAGTTCCTGAGCTACGGCGGTGCCGTGCACTGCTTCGCGATCCCGACCGCCGACGGTTCGAACCGCGGCTGCAAGTACGACGAGCGCACGGCCAGGCGCGCGTTCGCGCAGATGCACGCGTTCTTCGACGAAGCGTTCGCGGCGAAGTAGGCGGCGTGCGATGAGAAGGAACGGCGGTTTCACCCGCTTCGCCAATTCCGCCTCGCGCCTGACCGGGCGCGCCGGTACCTTCGCGCTGGCCGCGCTGGTCGTCGTCGTGTGGGCGGTGACCGGTCCGCTGTTCGGCTTCAGCGACACCTGGCAGCTGGTCATCAACACCGGCACGACGATCGTCACCTTTCTGATGGTGTTCCTGATCCAGAACACGCAGAACCGCGATTCGGAGGCGATGCACGTCAAGCTGGACGAGATGATCCGCGCGATCGAAGGCGCGCACAACGCGCTGCTCGACCTGGAGGAACTGGACGAGGAGGCGCTGGATCGCGTGCGCCTGCGCTATCGCGCGCTGGCGAAGAAGGCGCGCGCGGACGTCGCCGCCGGCGGGCACGACATCGGCTGCGAGGAGGTCGAGGCCGAGGTCGAGCGCGACGAGATCGAAAGCGACGAGATCGAGAGCGGCAGGAGGGCAGGCGGCAAGATCGAGCCGGGCGACGCCGACCGGCGCGATTGACCCGCTTCAGCGCGTGCGGTCGACCGCGTAGTCGGCCAGCACGGCGAGCGCGTCGCGAGCGTCGGACGGCGGCAGCGCGTCGAGGGCTTCGCGCGCGGAACGCGCATACGCCTGCGCGCGTTCGCGCGAGCCGGCCAGCGCGTCGGTGGCGCGGATCGCGGCGAGCACGTCGTCGAGCGCGTCGAGGCCGCCGGCCTGGATCGCGCGCTTGAGCATCGCCGCCTGCGCCGGTTCGCTGCGCTCGATCGCCAGGATCAGCGGCAGGGTCGGCTTGCCTTCGGCGAGGTCGTCGCCGATGTTCTTGCCGAGCGTGCCGGCGTCGGACGCGTAGTCGAGCACGTCGTCGGCGATCTGGAACGCATAGCCGAGATCCAGGCCGTAGCGCGCCAGCGCGTGCTCCTGCTCGGCCGGTAGATCCGCCAGCACCGCGCCGAGCCGCGTCGCGGCGGCGAACAGCACGGCGGTCTTGCGCTCGATCACGTCGAGGTAGGCCTGTTCGCTCGTGTCCGGGTTGCCGATGTTCAGCAGCTGCAGCACTTCGCCTTCGGCGATGCGGTTGGTGGTGTCGGCGAGGATGCGCATGACGCGCAGGCTGTCCAGCTCGACCATCATCTGGAACGAGCGCGAATAGAGGAAATCGCCGACCAGCACGCTGGCCGCGTTGCCCCATACGGCGTTGGCGGTCTGGCGGCCGCGGCGCAGGTCCGATTCGTCGACCACGTCGTCGTGCAGCAGGGTCGAGGTGTGGATGAACTCGATCACCGCGGCGAGCTGCACGTGCAGGCGTCCGCCGTAGCCGGCCGCCTGCGCGGCGAGCAGGTGCAGCATCGGACGCAGGCGCTTGCCGCCGCCGCCGATGATGTGCTCGGCGACCTGGTTGATCAGCACGACGTCGGACGCCAGCCGCGCGCGGATCAGCGCGTCGACCTGGGCCATGTCTGCCGCGGCGAGCGTTTGCGCGTCGGCGAAACGAGTGATCGAAAACGACGGGAGCGGGCGAGCGGTGGACATTGTCGACGGGCTGATGCGGTGCGGCGATTGTAGCAGGCGGGGCCGGGGCGTCGTCCCGCGTTCGCCGCGCCGCCGCTGGCGCCGCAGGCCCGGAAATGTGACCTTTGGCGGTGCTGCGGTCGCCGCTTCCGCATTAGTGTCGCTAGGTTGCCCTCGAGCGAGGTGTCCGATGGAAACTCCGCGTTTCGCGCTGGCCTGTTGCGCCGCGCTGCTGGTCTTCTCCGCGATCGCGACCGCCGGCACGCCGCCGCTTTCGCCCGACATCCCGAAGACCTTCACCGTGCCGGTGCAGAACGACGACTACGTCCGGCGCGTCGAGAAGATACCGATGCGCGACGGCGTGAAGCTGTACACGGTCATCATGATCCCGAAGGGCGCGCACGACGCGCCGATCCTGCTGACCCGCACGCCCTACAACGCGGCCAAGCGCGCCGAGCGCGACGTCAGCGGCAGCCTGCTCGCCTCGCTGCCGCAGGGCGACGAGGTATTCGTCAAGGGTGGCTACATCCGCGTCTTCCAGGACGTGCGCGGCAAGCACGGCTCCGAAGGCGACTACGTGATGACGCGGCCGCTGCGCGGTCCGCTGAACGACAGCAAGGTCGACCACTCCACCGACGCCTGGGACACGATCGACTGGCTGGTGAAGCACGTGAAGGAATCCAACGGCCGCGTCGGCATGCTCGGTTCGTCCTACGAGGGCTTCACGGTGGTGATGGCGCTGGTGAATCCGCACCCGGCGCTCAAGGTCGCGGCGCCCGAGAGCCCGATGATCGACGGCTGGATGGGCGACGACTGGTTCCACTACGGCGCGTTCCGGCAGACCAATTTCGACTACATCGCCGGGCAGACCACCGCGCGCGGCGAAGGCAAGAAGATCGCGCGCCAGGGTTACGACGACTACGACAACTTCCTGCGCGCCGGCTCCGCCGGCGATTTCGCGCGCGCGGCCGGGCTGGACCAGCTCGGGTTCTGGAAGAAGATCTCCGAGCATCCGGCCTACGACGCGTTCTGGAGCGCGCAGGCGCTGGACAAGACGATGGCCGACACCCCGCTGGCGGTGCCGACGATGTGGGTGCAGGGCCTGTGGGACCAGGAAGACATGTGGGGCGCGATCCACAGCTATCCGATGCTGGAAGCCAAGGACGCGCGCAACGACAGGAACTTCCTCGTCATGGGGCCGTGGCGGCACAGCCAGGTCAACTACGACGGCACCTCGCTCGGCGCGCTGCAATGGGAGGGCGACACTGCGCTGCAGTTCCGCCGCGACGTGCTCAAGCCGTTCTTCGACCAGTACCTCGTCGCGGGCGCGGCCAAGGCCGACACGCCGCCGGTCTACATCTACAACACCGGCGAGAACCACTGGGATCGCTACACCGCCTGGCCGCTGAGCTGCGCCGACGGCTGCGCGGCGAAGCCCAGGCCGCTGTATCTGGCCGCGCAGCAGGGCCTGTCGTTCGACGCGCCTGCGGCGGACGCGAACGCGTACGACGAATACGTCTCCGATCCGGCCAAGCCGGTGCCGTACCAGCCGCGGCCGGTGCGCTTCGCCGACGGCGACGCGTGGAAGCGCTGGCTGGTCGTCGACCAGCGCTTCGTCGACGGCCGTCCCGACGTGCTGACCTACGTCAGCGAACCGTTGCGCGAACCGCTGCACATCGGCGGCGCGCCGCAGGTGCACCTGGTCGCCTCGACCAGCGGCACCGACAGCGACTGGGTGGTCAAGCTGATCGACGTCTATCCCGACACCGTGCCGTCGCATCCGGAGCTGGGCGGCTACGAACTCGGCGTGTCGATGGACATCTTCCGCGGACGCTACCGCACCAGCTTCGAGAAGCCCGAGGCGATCGCCGCGAACCAGCCGCTGGCCTACCGCTTCGGCCTGCCGACCGCGAACCACGTGTTCGAGCCGGGCCACCGCATCATGGTGCAGGTGCAGTCGAGCTGGTTCCCGCTCTACGACCGCAATCCGCAGACCTTCGTGCCGAACGTCTTCTTCGCCCAGCCGGGCGATTACCGCAAGGCGACGCAGCGCGTCTACCGCGGCGGCGAGAACGCGAGCTACGTCGAGCTGCCGGTGGTGCCGAAGACCTAGCGGGCGCTGCGTTTTCCTACGCTCCCGGGCCACCGTTTCGTACGGCCGGGGCGGACCTGCGTGGTACCATTTGCGCCACGCAATCGCCCCGGATCGGAGACAAAGGCATATGGCACGCGGCATCAACAAGGTCATCCTCGTAGGCAACCTTGGCGCCGATCCGGAGACGCGCTACACCGCCAACGGCGGCGCGATCACCAACATCCGCCTCGCCACCAGCGAGAGCTGGCGCGACAAGCAGACCGGCGAGAATCAGGAACGCACCGAATGGCACCGCGTGGTGCTGTTCGGCAAGCTCGGCGAGATCGCCGGCGAGTACCTGAAGAAGGGCCGGCAGGTCTACATCGAAGGCTCGCTGCGCACCAACAAGTACACCGACAAGGAAGGCGTCGAGCGCTACACCACCGACATCGTCGCCAACGAGATGCAGATGCTCGGCGGTCCCGGCGGCGGAGGCGGCGGCGAGGGCGGCTATTCGCGTGGTGGTGGCGGCGGCGGTTACTCGGAAGGCGGCGGTGGCGGCGGCTACAGCGGTGGTGGCGGCGGTGGCGGTGGCGGCTACAGCCGCGGCGAGCGCGGCGGCGAGCGCTCGGGCGGTTCGTCGCGACCGCAGCAGTCCCAGGGTCCGTCGCGCCAGGCCCCGCCGAGCGACAATTTCGAAGACGACGACATTCCGTTCTGAGTGCGATCGTCCGTGATCGCCGCAGTCGGGAGAGGGTCTGGCCGGCGACGGGTCGTGGCTTCGGCGAGTCCAACCGCGGCCATCCATGGCCGCACTTTTCAACGCGCTCCGCGCGAGTCGAATCATCCTGCGAATCGAATCGGCCCGATGTAGCTCGATCCGATATCCGGGCTACGGAGAGGTTGCGACTCGCGGCGGTTCGTTGCCTCAGCGAGTGCGACCAAGACCGTCCGTGGCCGCGCTCTCGGACGCGCTTCGCGCGAACGGCGTCAACGCGAATCGAATGGCTCTGACCGAGCCGGTTCCGCGTCCTTCGCGTCGAGCCGTGAGACCACGCTCGACGCGGTCACATCCGCGCTGACGTTGCCGACGGTGGCGAACACGTCGGGGATCGTGTCGACGGCGAGCAGCAGGGCCAGCGGTTCCAGCGGCAGGCCCATCGCCGAGGTCACCGGCATCGTCGTCGCCATGAAGCTGACCTGGCCGGGCAGGCCGACCGAACCGAGGCTGATCACGACGGCGAGCGCGGCCGCCGCGGCGAGCTGCGCCGGCGGCACGTCGATGCCGTAGATCCAGGCGACGAACACAGCCGAGCCGATGTACTGCATCGGACTGGTCAGGCGGAACAGCGACACCGCCATCGGCAGCACCAGCGCGGCGACCGGCCGCGGGTGGCCGAGGCGCGAGGTCGCGCTGTCGAGCATCGCCGGCAGCGAGGCGAGCGAAGACTGCGTGCTCGCGGCGACCACCTGCGCCGGCAGCAGTCCCGCGGCGAAGCGGCGCAGCGACTCGCCGCCGAACACCACGGCGACCGGATACAGCAACACAGTCGCGAGCAGGTACATCGTGCACTGCATCGCGATGTAGCCGCCGAGCGCGCCGAGCACGCCGTGGCCGGCGCGCGCGCAGACCGCGAGCACCAGCGCGAACACGCCGAGCGGCGCCGCCCACAGCACCCAGCGCACGATCACGATCATCGTGTCGGCGAGGCTCTGGAACAGCTCGATCATGCGCGCGCGTCGCGACGCCTCGATGCGCGTCAGCGCGAAGCCGAAGAACAGCGCGAACACGACCAGCGGCAGCATTGCGCTCTGCGCCGCGGCAGCTATCGCGTTGGTCGGCACCACGCCGGCGAGCCAGTCGGCGAAGCCGGGCGCCGCGACCGGCGCGCTGGCCGGGGGAATCGCCGCGCGCAGCGCGTCCATCGTGGCCGGATCGCGCGGCAGCAGCGACAGCAGCAGCGGTGCGACGGCGATCATCAGCGCGGCCCCGGCACTGAGCAGGATCGCGAACACGACCAGCGCGCGCCGCGCCGTGCGGCCGGACGCCGCCGCATCGCTGGCGGCGCCGACGCCGACGATCACCAGCGCCAGCACCAGCGGCACCACCGTCATCTGCAACGCGTTCAGCCACAGCCTGCCGATCGGCTGCACGAAGTCGGCCACGCGCACGCCGAGCGCCGCGTCGTGCCAGGCCAGCAGCAGGCCGAGGAGGGCGCCGGCGAGGAGGCCGAGCAGGATGCGGGTGGTCGTCGACATGAGAGCCAAGACTGGGGACTCAGTGGTAGCGCTTGCTGTCCCTTCCCCCGCTCGTGGGGGAAGGTGGCGCACAGCGCCGGATGAGGGAGGTCGGAGTGGAGCGTCGGAGGAGGCAAGCCGGAACGCGGCGCTGCACTCCGAATGCCCTCACCCGCCGCATTGCGGCGGCCTCTCCCGCGAGCGGGAGAGGCGAAAACTCGAAGCGCGCGGCTGGCATAGGCGCATTTGTATTGGACGGATTGGCGAGTCGGATCGTGCTCTTCTCCCTCTCCCGCTTGCGGGAGAGGGCCGGGGTAAGGGTGCTTTCGCGACACGCCATCCCGAAGGCACCGGCCGAACCTCCCGCAGGCGCGCGAGGAAGCGGCGCTCCCACCCGTGCGCGCATCAGCCCGGAAACGGCGGTGCTGCGCGCAAGCGTCCTCACGGCAACCGCCACGCTTCGCGCAAGCGCGCGTACTCGGCCTCGGGCAGCAGCACGAACACCGGATGCTCGTCCGGGCGCAGCCAGGCGAGCAGCGCCTGCATGTCGGCGCGCGCCATCGCGGTGCAGCCGGCGGTGGCTTCGCCGGGAGTGCGCCACAGGTGCGCGAAGATGCAGCTGCCGTCGCCGCGACGGTTGCGTGGATTGTGCTCGACGACCAGGCCGAGTTCGTAGCGCACGTCGCCGTCGGCGTGCAGGTCGCGGCGCATCGGTTCGGTCGAGCCGGCGACGGCGTCGGCGCCGACCTCGCGCGCGTCGACGATGCGGTTGTAGAGCGGCGAACCGTCGACGTCGACGCACCAGTGCTCGGCCGTCATCGCCGCATAAGGCCAGGCAGTGCGCGCCGAGCCGGCGTAACCGAAGGCAGTGCCGAGCGCGAACACGCCGGCGGGGCTGCGGCCGTCGCCTTCCTGCTTGCGCGGGCCGGCTTGCGCCTCGTGCAGGCCGACGCCCCAGGCCGCGCCGTTGCGGCCGATCGCGACGTCGAAGCCGTCGCCGGCCGCGTGCCAGCCGCGCGCGTCTCGTTCGTAGCGGCGCAGGCGGCCGTGGTTCGCGTCCCAGTCGGCGGTCGTGACGAGGATCATCTGTCGCGCGTCGGTCCACGTTGGCGGCGTGCGCAACGGCGCATGGCAGGCGGCGATCGCGGCGAGGCCGAGCAGGCCGAGAATGCGGCGGGTTTTCACCAGGCAGGCTCGCATGCGTCAGGGCTCGAGCATGCTCTGGATGCGCTCGAGGTTGGCCTCGAAGCGTGCGAGGCGATCGCCGCGCTCGGCCAGCAGCACGAACAGCATGTCGAGCAGGTGGCGCAGCGCCGACTGGTACAGCAGCGGCTCGACGTGCGCGCGTTCGTCGTGCGCCGACACCAGCAGCGAAAGATCGGCGTGCGCGCGCAGCGGATTGGCGCTGTGGCGCGTGATCGACACGACCTTGCCGCCGCGTTCGCGGAACTGGCGGCCGATCTGGCACAGCGCCGGTTGCTGGCCGTGTTCGGAGAACACCAGCAGCAGGTCGGCCTCGGTCGCGGCGGCGATGCTGGCGGTCATCAGCACGGCGTCGAAGTGGTGCACGGTCAGGATGCCGAGCAGGGACAGCCGCATCGCGAACGCGCGCGCCGGGATGCCGTCCTCGCCCAGCCCAATGATGAAGATCTTGCCGGCGCGGCCGATCGCCTCGGCGATCGCATCGACCTTCGCCGAGGGATTGATCACGCGTGTTTCCTGCTCGGCGCGCGATTTCGCCTGCCACAGCTCCTCGGCCAGCGCATCGTGTGGATCGGCGCGCGCGGGTTCGGCGTGGCCGTTGCTCTCGCCGCCGCGCGCGATCTCCTCGCCGATCGAGTACTTGAGGTCCGGATAGCCCTTGAAGCCGAGCTTCTGGCTGAACTTGACCACGCTGGACTGGCTGATCTTCAGCGCGTTGGCGAGCTGCTGCGAGGAGTAGTCGCGCAGCAGGTGCGCTTCCTCGAGGATGAAATCGGCGATGCGGCGCTCGATCGCCGACATCTGGTCGCGCTCGGCGCGGATCTTCAGCAGCGGAGACATGCGGGCGGTTCCGGGCGCTCCGGACGCTTGGTCATTCCCGCGTACACGGGAATCCGCGGCTTTCCGCTCCCGAGGCATGGAAAGCCGATGGAGTCCCGTGTACGCGGGAATGACGAGCGGAATTGCGGTTTTCGCGGGGTGCGCATGTGCGGATCAGGATAGCAACTCGAGCCCGCGGATCTCGCGGATGCCCAGGCCCGGCGCGTCGGTCACGCTGATCTCCGACTCGTTGAAGATCACCCCGCCGTCGACCGGATCGAACGCGCACAGCGAAGGCCCGTCGAGATCGATCTTGGTGATCGAATGCGCCTTGGCCACCGCCACGTGCACCGCCGCGGCGACGCTGATGCTGGCTTCCAGCATGCAGCCGATCATGCATTCGACCTGGTACATCGCGGCGATGTCGGCGATGCGGATCGCGTTGGAGATGCCGCCGGTCTTCATCAGCTTGATGTTGATGATGTCGGCCGCACGCATGCGGATCAGCTCGACCACCTCGGTCGGGCCGAACACGCTCTCGTCGGCCATCACCGGCGTGTGCACGCGTTCGGTGACGTACTTCATGCCGTCGAGGTCCTGCGCCTTGACCGGCTGCTCGACCAGCTCCAGCCGCACGCCGGCGTCCTCCAGCGTCTGCAGCGCGTAGACGGCCTGCTTGGCGGTCCAGCCCTGGTTCGCGTCCAGGCGCAGCAATGCGCGCCCCTCGACCGCGGCGTAGATCGCCTTGACGCGCTCGATGTCGACGCCGATGTCCTTGCCGACCTTGATCTTCAGCGATTCGAAGCCGCGTTCGATCGCCGACAGCGAGTCGGCCACCATCTTGTCGATGTAGTCCACGCTGATGGTGATGTCGGTGGTGATGACCGGATCGCCGCCGCCGAGCAGGCGGTACAGCGGCGCGTCGTAGAGCTGGCCCCAGAGGTCGTGCACGGCGATCTCGACCGCCGCCTTCGCGCTGGTGTTCTTCTCCATCGAACTCTGGATCAGGTGCGTGATGCGGTTGAGATCGGCGATCTCGGCGCCGATCAGGCGCGGCGCGATGTAGTGGCGGATCGCGTCGACGATCGAGCCGTGCGTGTCGCCGGTGATCACCGCCGTCGCCGGCGCCTCGCCGTAGCCGACGTGGCCGCTGTCGGTGTCGATCATGACGACGATGTCCTCGACCGCGTCGACGCTGCGCAGCGCGGTCTTGAACGGCGTCTTCAGCGGCACGCGCAGCTTGCCGAAGCGGATGTCCGTGATTCTCATCGGGCGATTCTCATGCAGTGACCTTCATGGGCTGTCCTTCGCAGGGTCGTGCGAGTCCGGGGCGATGCGCACGATGCTGGTCATGCGGTCGACGTAGGTGTCGCCGCGGCCGCCGAACAGCAGCGGCAGCAGCGGCGACACCGACACGGCGTTCAGGCGCACGCGCGTGGTGCGTCCGTCGCCGTCGCGGTAGCTGAGGCCGGTGGTGTCGTGGATGACGTAGGGTTCGCCGTCGCGATGGCCGATCGCCATCATCACGTGGCCGGGAATGTAGATCAGGTCGCCGACGCGTAGCGCGCGCGCGGCGGCCTGGCGCGCGGCGTGGTCGTCGCCTGCGGTGAACACGCGCTTGCGCAAGGCCGGACTGACGCCCTGGTCGCGCGTGTTGCGCGGCAGCTCCAGGCCGAAGCTGTGGTAGACGTCGGAGACGAAGCCGGAGCAGTCGCGCGCGTCGTAGGAGTGGCCCCAGCCGTAGCGCTCGCCGAGGAACTTGAAGGCCTGCCGCAGCAGGTTCGCCTCGCTCAGCGGCAGATAGTCGGCACGGGTGTCGGCGGTCTTCGGCAGCAGCGCCGGCGCGAGCGCGAGCGAGCCGTCTTCGCGGCGCAGCGGCAGCTCGATCACGTGCGCGGTGTAGGGGTGCTGGCCGTTGACCGGCCGATTCTCCGGCCAGCCGACGGCGAGCGGCAGGCGCAGGCCCATGTCGAGCTGCAGCTGCGACAGCGCCGGCTGTTCGGGCGAGTAGACGGTGCGCGCGGTGGCGCCGGTGACGACGCGATACGGCTTCGCTTCGTCGTAGCCGAGCACCGGGTCGCGCTCGCCGAGCGCGACGGCGGATTTCTCGATCCACGCCGCGTAGCGCTCGCTGATGACGAACCACCAGCGGCCGTCGCGGCTCTCGTGCGCGACCACCACCGGCATGCCGGGAAACAGCGCGCTCTCCTGGAAGCGGTCGATGTCGCGATCGCCGGGCTCGTCGAACACGCGCAGGTCGGTCGGGAACGCGCGCAGCGCGGCACGTCGCACGACCAGGCCGTAGCGCGCCGCGCGCTGCGGCGCGATCGCCTCCAGTGCGCGCCCGGCGAGGATCGCGTCGAGCCTCGCCTGCGGCACGCGCTGGCCGTCCTCGCCGTAGTAACCCTCCGGCGGCATCTCGGCGAGTTCCTCGATCCAGCGCGCCACGTCGGCACGCGCGAGCATCGACGGCAGCGCGCGCAAGTCGTGCATCGACGGATCGGAACGGAACAGCGCCGCGTTCTGCGCCGCGATCGCGGCGCGGTCGAGCAGCACGCGATCGGCATGGGGGAGTCTGGCGATCCAGTAGTCGGGCACGAGCTGGGCCTCCTCGACGCCGACGACGCCGTGCGCGGGAACCGGCGGCGTCTCGCGCGCCTGCAGCGGGGTGCCGGCGAGCGCGAGCGCGACGGTCAATGCGATGTTCGACAGGGTTGACGACATGGGGTTCACCTCACGGCCAGTGCCGACAGCACCGACGCCACGACCAGACCGACGCCGGTGCCCAGGATGTAGCCGAGCAGGGCGAGCAGGATGCCGACCGGCACCAGCGCGCGCGCGTAGCTCGCCGCCAGGATCGGCGTTGCCGCGACGCCGCCGACGTGCGCGAGCGAGGCGATGCCGCACAGGTACAGGTCGAAACGGAACACTCGCGCGGCGAGTGCGAGCAGCACCGCGTGCAGCGCGAGGATGGTGACGCCGCAGAGCAGATACAGCGGCGCGTCGGCGAAACCCTTGAAGTTGCTCTGCGAGGCGAGCACCGCGACGACCGCTGCGAGCAGCGCGCTCGACAGCGCGCCGGCGCCCGGGTAGCGCGCCAGCGGCGTGTGCGCGGCGACCAGGCCGGCGGCGGTCGCGAGCAGGATCGTCCAGGTCGATGCGGAGAGCATGCTCGAGGTGGGCAGGTATCCCGCAGCCCATGCCGACGCCGACGCGGCGGCGAGGGCGAGGCCGAGCCAGACCAGCACGCTGTCCGGTGTCGGCGGCGCGGTCGTGCGCGTCTCGGCGACGACGAGGTCGGCACTCGAACGCGCGCGCGTCCAGCGATTGAACGCCGGCGCCAGCCGCGCGATCGAGAACAGCACGGCGAACCACATTGAGTAGCACAGCGCATCGGTCAGCAGCGACATCGCCAGCAGCGAGTCGGGCATGCCGATCGCCTGCTTCACCGCGATCATGTTCGCGGTGCCGCCGACCCAGCTTCCGGACAATGCCGACAGCGGCTGCCACGCATCGGCCGGCAGCCAGGTGCGATAGAGCAGGAAGGTCGCCACGAAGGCGACGAACAGGCTGATCGTGGTGCAGAAGAACACGCCGAGCACGCGCGGCCCGAGCGCCCAGATCGCGCGCAGGTCGCAGTGGATCATCAGCAGGAACACCAGCGCCGGCACCAGGCGCGACACCAGCATCGACTGGGCCTGCGCGATCTCGCCGTCGACCAGCCACAGCCCGGCGACCGCCAGCGCGGTGACGGAGAGATACGTCCACACGATCGGCGGCAGCAGCGTGAACAGCTTCCAGCCGAAGCGCCGCTCCAGCGCCGGAAAAACGCCGGCGCACAGCAGCATCACGGCGAGATACGGCCATACCGTCCGGATCATGCGCCTTCCATCGGATGTGTCTTCATCGGCTCCCCTGCGGCACCGGATTGTGCACTTGCGGAATAGATGATTCCTTCCGAAGTTCGTCGAAGCATAAATTATTGACCGGCGTTTGCAAGCGTGTTACACAGCCGGCGAAACGTCGATGGGGGAGTTTCGAATGGAAAGCGCGCGGTCGCCGCATGCAGCCCTCGCGGGCCGCCGCCGATGGGCGACGGGGACGTGGGTGCTGATCTGCGCGCTCGCGGCGTCGACGGCGTCGGCCTCCGGCGACGTCGATCTCGCCGCCGCGCGCGTCGACGCCGGCCAGTTCGCGGCGGCCGAAAGCGGCATCGCCGCGGCGCTCGCCGTCGCCGATCTCGACGCCGACACGCGCCGCGCGCTCGAATTCCAGCGCGAGCGCATGCGCCGCATCCGGCTCGATTTCACGCTCGACGCCGAGGCTTTGAAAGCGCGCGTGCGCGAGTCGATCGCGGATCTGACCGAAGCCCAATTCGCCGACTGGGATGCGCGCGGCCTGTTCGAATCGCAGCTCATCGACGGCCGCATGCTCTACTTCAACCGTGCGCCGTCGAACCTGTTCCGCCTGAGCCGCGAAGCGCTCGCGCGGCGCAAGCCGCAAAAACCGCTCGTCGACGGACCGATGGAGCACGCCAACGCGCACCACGCGGAAGTGCGCGCCGCCGCGCTCGCCGGCGGCGTCGACAGCGTCGCGCCGCGGCGCGTGCGCGTGAAGCAGTCGTTGACCGTGCACGCCGACGCGGTGCCGGCCGGCGAACGGGTGCGCGCGTGGATTCCGTATCCGCGCGCGATCGCCGGCCAGCAGGACGGCATCCATTTCGTCGGCAGCGAGCCGGCGAAGCACCAGGTCGCGCCGGAATCGGCGCTGCAACGCACGGTATACTTGGAAAAGCGCGCCGTCGCCGGCCGGCCGACCGAGTTCGCGGTCCGCTACGAGGTGACGGTGCACGCGCGCTACCACGCGATCGACGCGGACAAGGTGCAGCGCGCGCCGGTCACGCCGGAACTCGCGCCGTTCGTGGCCGAGCAGCCGCCGCACATCGTCTTCACCGAGGCGATGCGCCTGTTCTCGCGGCAGGTCGTCGGCGAGGAGACCGACCCGTGGCGCATCGCGCGCAAGCTCTACGCGGCGGTGGACCAGGTGCCATGGGCCGGCGCGCGCGAGTATTCGACCATCGGCAACATCGGCGACTACGCGCTGCACGCAGGTCACGCCGACTGCGGCCAGCAGACCCTGCTGCTGATGACGCTGCTGCGCATGAACGGCATTCCTGCGCGCTGGCAGTCGGGCATGGTCTATTCCGACGGCGACTACGACAACCTGCACGACTGGGGACAACTCTACGTCGCGCCCTACGGCTGGATTCCGATGGACGTGACGTTCGGCCGCCTCGACGGCGCCGATCCCGCCGTCGCGGATTTCTACCTCGGCGGCCTCGACGCCTACCGCCTCGCGTTCAACGACGACTGGGGCCGCGACTTCGTGCCGCCGAAGACGCATTTCCGTTCCGACACCGTCGACTCGCAGCGGGGCGAGGCGGAGTGGCGCGGCGGAAATCTGTACTACGACCAGTGGGACTACCACTTCGAAGCGCGGGTCGAGCGCCCGCGATGAGCACCACGACGACGAGAACGGGGGGAGAAATCGCCATGACCACATCCATTCGCACGCCACGCCGCACGGCGCTCAGTCTCGCGCTGGGCCTGTACCTGTCCTTCGCCGCGCTGCCCGCGCTGGCCGGCAACAACGACGGCTCGATCGTCGGCCGCACCGAGGCGGGCGCCGTGGTGACGGTGTCCAGTCCCGCCACCGGCCTGACCCGCACGGTCACCGCCGACGACAAGGGCAACTATCGCTTCCCGTTCCTGCCGATCGGCGACTACACCTTGCAGGCATCCAAGGACGGCAGCGCGATCGGCTCGCCGACCGACGTCAAGGTCAGCCTCGGCAACGCCACCACGATCAACCTCGGTTCGGAGAACGCGGTCAATCTCGAAGGCATCACGGTGACCGCCTCGACGGTCGCCGCCGCCGTCGACGTCACCTCGGTCGAAAAGGCGACCAACGTCACGCGCGAGGAACTGCGGCGCCTGCCGGTCGACCAGAACATCACTTCGGTCGCCGTGCTCGCACCCGGCGTCAACAAGGGCAACGCCTCGTTCGGCGGCATCTCCTTCGGCGGTTCGTCGATCGCCGAGAACTCGATCTACGTCAACGGGCTCAACGTCACCGACTTCTACAACCGCAACGGCTTCTCCGAAGCGCCCTTTGCGTTCTACCAGGAGTTCCAGGTCAAGACCGGCGGCTACTCGGTCGAGTTCGGCCGCAGCACCGGCGGCGTCATCAACGCGGTCACGCGCTCGGGCACCAACGACTTCCACTACGGCGCCGAACTGACGTACGAGCCGGACGACTGGCGCTCGGCCGCCAAGGACCGCTACCGCGACGGCGAACGCTACCTCGCCGCCAGCCGCGACGAGGAGTCGCTGACCAAGCTGAACCTGTACGCCTCCGGTCCCCTGATCAAGGACAAGCTGTTCTTCTTCCTGATGTACGAAGGCCGCGACAACCGCCCGAAGAACACCAACAACGACGGCACCACGTTCACCTCGAACGCGTCCGACACCGGCTTCTGGGGCGCCAAGATCGACTGGCACATCAACGACCGCAACCTGCTCGAACTGATGGCGTTCTCGGACAAGAACAGCAACACCGGCGACGTCCACGACTACGACTTCGACGCGCACCGGCGCGGCCCGAAGACCGACGAGGTCTACACCGACGCCGGCGGCAGGAACTGGAACCTGACCTGGACGTCGTACCTCACCGACGACCTGTCGATGAAGCTGATGTACGGCAAGAACGAGCGCGACAACTTCAACCGCGCGCTCAGCGACCTGGAATGCAATCGCGTCGCGGCCGCCACCTCGATTCCGTCGCCGGGCGTGCCGCTCGGCTGCACGACGAGCAGCTCGATCGAGAAGCGCATGGACGAGCGCGAGGCGGCGCGCGCCGATTTCGAATGGACGCTCGGCGACCACCTGTTGCGCTTCGGCGTCGACCACGAGAAGAACACGTCCGACTACAAGCGCCGCTACCCGGGCCCCGGCTCGTTCTACTACAACGTCTACGCCGGCGACGCCGGCGACACGATCGAGAACGGCGGCGTCATCCCGGCCGGCTACCAGGGTTACGTGCGCGCGCGCCGCTACGAGATCGCCGGCAACTTCGAGTCCACCGCGCAGGCGTACTACCTCGAGGACAACTGGTCGCTCACGCCGAACCTGCTGCTCAACGCCGGCGTGCGCTTCGACGCGTTCGACAACAAGGACAGCGCCGGGCGCAGCTACATCAAGATGGACGACATGGTCGCGCCGCGCATCGGCTTCTCCTGGGACATGCGCGGCGACGGCACCACCAAGCTGTTCGGCAACCTCGGCCGCTACTTCCTGCCGGTCGCCAACGTCATCAACATCAAGCAGGCCGGCGGCCTGCTCGACGAACGCACCTTCTACGCCTTCGACGGTTACGAGATCGTCGAGCGCAACGGCTCGCGCTACGCGATGCCGCGCCTCGGTCCGCAGATCGGTCCGGTCGACACCTCGCAGGGCAACGGCACCGTCGGCGACCTGCGTTCGGAAGTCGACCGCAACATGGACCCGGTCTACCAGGACGAGATCATCCTCGGCTTCCAGCAGATGCTCGACGACAAGTGGTCGTGGGGCGTCAGCGGCACGCACCGGCGCCTGCACAACGCGATCGACGACATGGAGATCAGCGCGACCGGCCGCTGCGGCGGCGACGGCTATATCGGCTGGGTGATGGCCAACCCGGGCAAGAAGGTCACGGTCTGGGGCGACACCGACTGCGACGGCCAAGCCGACGGCTGGGTCAACGTCGACACCTCGCGCGAAGGCTGGGCGATGTACGACAGCGAAGGCAACTACATCGGCCAGCGCGGCTGGGTGAAGCCCAAGCGCCGCTACTCCGCGCTCGAATTCCAGATCGACCGCGCCTGGGACGGCCAATGGGCGTTGAACGCGTCGTACACGCTGTCGTGGAGCCGCGGCAACGCCGAGGGCCCGGTCAACTCCGATACCAACTTCGACGACACCGGCCGCACCGAGAACTTCGACAATCCGTGGGTCAACTTCGGCGGCGACGGCTATCTGCCCAACGATCATCGCCATCAGATCAAGGCGCGCGGCAGCTACGCGCTCGGCGAGCACTGGCGCCTGGGCGGCGACTTCGTGGCGCTGTCCGGCGGGCCGATCACCGGCTTCGGCGTCGGCAATCCGTTCGACGCGACCAACTACCACAGCTACTACGTCTGCGTGCAGAACTGCGACGGGCCTTCCGAAGGCCGCGTCTACGCGCGTTCGCCGCGCGGCAAGTACGGCCGCATGCCGTGGACCTACAACCTCGGCGCCAGCATCGCCTACACGCGCCCGGTCGGCGACGGCAAGCTGATGGTCAAGTTCGCGGTCTACAACCTGGTCAACCAGCAGCGCACGGTGGCGGTGGACCAGGATCTGCAGACGACGATCTCCAACTCGACCAATTCGGACTTCCGCTTGCCGCTGCGTTTCACCTCGCCGCGCTTCGCGCAGCTGACGGTTGCGGTCGATTTCTGATCCAGTGCGCGTAGCACCATGCTTCATACCCTTGCTTTCCCTTCCCCCGCTTGCGGGGAAAGGTGCCGAAGGCGGATGGGGGAAACCCGGAGTGAAGCGCTGCACTCCGATTGCCCTCACCCAACCCTCTCCCGCAAGCGGGAGAGGGGAAAGCAGGTACGACTTCCTTCCTCATCTCGCTCTCCCTTCCCCTGCTTGCGGGGGAAGGTGCCGAAGGCGGATGGGGGAAGGCCGGAGTGAGGCGCTCCACTCCGATTGCCCTCACCCAACCCTCTCCCGCAAGCGGGAGAGGGGAAGGCAGGCACGACTTCCTTCCTCATCTCGCTTTCCCTTCCCCTGCTTGCAGGGGAAGGTGCCGAAGGCGGATGGGGGAACCCGGAGTGAAGCGCTTCACTCCGATTGCCCTCACCCGGCTGCGCTTTCCGCGCTCCGCAACTCGCCAGCGCATCCCCGCGCTGGCTCTCAGCCACCGGAGGGTGGCTTCGACCTCTCCCGCAAGCGGGAGAGGGGAAAGCAGGCATGACCCTCTCGGAGTTCGAAACCGTGGCTGACGCCGCTGCCGTCGCCAGCCAAGATCCCGAGTCTCTCTTCGAAGGTGTCGACCCCGCCGCGCTCGCCGACCGCGTCGGCACGCCGTTCCACGCCTACTCGGCGGCCGCGATCCGGCGCCGCATCGCCGAGCTGCAGCAGGCGCTGCAAGGGCTCGACGCGCTGGTGTGCTTCGCGGTCAAGGCCAACCCGAACCGCGCGATCCTCACGCTCGTCGCCGACGCCGGACTCGGTGCCGACATCGTCTCGGGCGGCGAACTGCGGCGCAGCCTGGAGGCCGGCATCGCGCCGAAGCGCATCGTGTTCTCCGGTGTCGGCAAGAGCGAGCAGGAGATCGACGCGGCGCTGGCCGCCGGCATCGCGCGCTTCAACCTCGAATCGCGCGACGAGCTGGAATGCCTCGACCGGCTCGCGCGCGAACGCGGCGTGGAAGCATGCGCCGCCGTGCGCATCAATCCGGACGTCGACGCCGGCACGCACGAGAAGATCTCCACCGGGCGCGCCGAGAACAAGTTCGGCGTCCCGATCGACGAAGCGCGCTGCTGGTTCGCCGAGCGCATGCGCCATCCGAACGTGCGCCTCGACGGGCTGCACGTGCACATCGGCTCGCAGATCCTCGACCTGGAACCGTTCCGCCGCGCGTTCGCGCGCGTCGCCGCGTTCCGCCGCGAACTCGCCGCCGCGGGCCACGCGATCGCCAGCATCGACGTCGGCGGCGGCTTCGGTGTGCGCTACCGGAACGGCGAGAGCAGGCTCGACGCGCAGGCCTGGGCCGGTGTCCTGCGCGAGGCGTTCGCCGACTACGACGGCCGCTTCGTCGTCGAGCCGGGCCGCTGGCTCGTCGCCGAGGCCGGGCTGCTGCTGACGCGCGTGCTGCGCGTCAAGCGCGGCGTCGAGCGCGACTTCCTCGTGCTCGACGCGGCGATGAACGACCTCGCGCGGCCGAGCCTGTACGACGCCTGGCACGAGATCGTGCCGCTGCACGGCGCCGCGCGCGCGATGCGCCGCTACGATGTGGTCGGTCCGGTCTGCGAGACCGGCGACACCTTCGCGCGCGACCGCCTGCTGCCGGAATGCGCGGCGGGCGACCTGGTCGCGATCCTCGGCACCGGCGCCTACGGCGCGTCGATGGCTTCGACCTACAATTCACGGCCGCTGGCGGCCGAAGTGCTGCTCGACGACGGCCGCTACTCGATCGTGCGGCGACGCCAGAGCTACGAAGAAATGACCGCCGGCGAGAGTGCCGGCGAGGACTGGACCACGCCATGACGCCATCGATCCGCTTCTTCGCCGCCTGCGCGCTGGTCTGCCTGCTCGGCGCGTGCGCCGCGCCGGGCGCGAGGACGCCGCTGACGCTCGACACGCACGTCGACATCCCGCTCGCCTACATGCACGAGGCGCGCTTCGACGTCGGCACCGACACCGCGCTGAAGGTCGATCTCGGCAAGATGCGGCGCGGCGGGCTCGACGCGGCGTTCTTCGTGATCTTCGTCGAGCAGGGACCGCTGACCGCGGACGGCTACGCGAACGCGGTCGCCGAGGCGGAAAGCAAATATTCCGGCATCGAGGCGATGCTCGCGCGCTATCCCGAGCGCATCCGCCTGGCGACCACGCCGGACGAGGTGCTGCGCAACCGCGAACGCGGCCTGCTGTCGGCGATGATCGGCATCGAGAACGCGTATTCGCTCGGTCACGATCTCGCGCGCGTCGACGCCGCGTACCGGCGCGGCGTGCGCTATCTCGGCCTGGTCCACGTCGGCGATAACGACCTGTGCACGAGTTCGCTGCCGAACCTCGAACTCGGCGAACGTCCGGACAGCGGTGTCGGCCTCAGTGCGTTCGGGCGCGAGGTGGTGCGGCGCGCGAACGCGCTCGGCATGATGGTCGACGTCTCGCACGCCTCCGACGACTGCGTGCGCGACACGCTGGCGGCGTCGACGGCGCCGATCATCGCCTCGCATTCCTCGGCGCGCGCGCTGCTCGACCATCCGCGCAACCTGCCCGACGACCTGCTGCGCGCGATCGCCGCGAAGGGCGGCGTGATCCAGGCCGTCGCCTACAAGGAATTCCTGAAAAGCGATCCCGCGCGCAAGCAGGCGGAGAAGGATCTGGAAAAGACGGTCGCGCGCGCGGCCGGCGACGAGGAATTCGACGGCGAGAAGCACGAAGCGCGGCCGGAATGGATCGAAGGCATGCGCCGCATCGACGCGCAGTACCCGTTGGCCACGCTCGACACCTTCCTCGACCACGTCGCGCATATCGCCGAAGTGGCCGGCATCGACCACGTCGGCATCGCCTCCGACTTCGACGGCGGCGGCGAGGTGACCGGCTGGCGCGACGCCTCGCAGACGCGCAACGTGACGGAAGGCCTGCGCCGGTGCGGCTTCGGCGAGGCCGAGATCGCCAAGATCTGGAGCGGCAATCTGCTGCGCACCTGGCGCGCGGTCGAGGCCGCGGCGGCGGCGCCATGAAGCGCGCGGTCTGGATCCTCGCAGGATTCGCGCTGGGTGTCGCCACCGCGCATGCAAGGGACACGGCGTTCTACGATCGCGCCTTCGAACAGACGATGGCGCGCTACCACTTGCCCGGCCTCGCCGTCGGCGTGATCGAGGACGGCAAGGTCGTCTACCTGCGCACCGGCGGGGAAACCGTCGCCGGCTCGGGACGGAAGATCACGCCGCGCACCTTGTTCAAGATCGCCTCGAACAGCAAGGCGATGACGGCGGCCACGCTCGCGCGCCTGGTCGAGGCCGGCAAGCTCGCCTGGGACGATCCGGTCGTCAAGCATCTGCCGACGTTCCGCATGCACGACGAGTGGGTCGGGCGGAACATGACCGTGCGCGATCTCCTGATCCACAACAGCGGCCTGCCGGAAGGCGCCGGCGACCTGATGCTGTGGCCGGAACCGAACGCGTTCACGCGCGCCGACATCGTCGCGGGACTGTCGCATCTGAAGCCGAAGTACGGCTTCCGCGCCGGCTACGCCTACGACAACCTGCTCTACGTCGTCGCCGGCGAAGTCGCGGCCGCGGCGGGCGGTGCGAGCTACGAGGAACTGGTGCGACGTGAGGTGTTCGCGCCGCTCGGCCTCGGCTGTCGCGTCGGCGAATGGAAGCGCGAGGCGGCCGACGATCTCGCGCAGCCGCACATGCGCAAGGACGGCCGCAACGTCGTGCTGAACGGCGACGACGCGATGGTGCCGGCGATTACCTCGGCGGCGGCCGGCGGCATCCGCTGCAGCCTCGAGGACATGCTCGCCTGGGCGCGCAACTGGCTCGTGCCCGACGAGAAGCAGAGGCAGTGGCTGCCCGACGCGCAGCGCCGCGCGCTGTGGACGGCCTACACGCCGATGCCGATTTCCGAACGCCGCCGCACGCGCGACCGCACGCACTTCTTCGCCTACGGCCTCGGCTTCCGGCTCGCCGACGTCGACGGCGAATGGAGCGTGTCGCACACCGGCACGCTGTCGGGCATGTACTCGATGATGAGCCTGCTGCCGGACCGGCGTTCCGGTTTCGTGCTGATGATCAACGGCGACGGCGGCGCGGCGCGCGGGGTGCTCGGCGAGGTGCTGCTGAAGCACTTCACGGCGCCGCAGCGCAAGCTCGGCGTCGCCGCGCTGGCCGACGAGCAGGCACGCGAAGCCGCGGCGAAACCGGCGGCGCGGCGCCTGCCCGATACGAGCGCGCGTGTCGCGGCGACGCCCGATTCGATGCGCGCACGCCTCGGCGTCTGGCGTGACGCGTGGTTCGGTCGCGTCTCGCTGTGCGCCGCGGACGGTGGCGTGCGCTTCGCGGCGGAGAAGTCGCCGCGGATGACCGGCAAGGTGATGCGCGTCGGCGCGCGCGAGCTGGTGCAGTGGGACGACGCCGGCGTCGATCCCGAAGCTTGGCTCGATTTCCCCTACGCGCAGTCGATGACGATGGCGAAGGTCGATCCCGACGGCGACTTCAGTTCGGACTACGAGGATCTCGCCTTCGTGCGCGAGGGCGATTGCGCGGGAGAAGGGCGATGAGGTGCTTCCGTCGCGAAGGAATCGAGCAACGACTGCATGGCCGGGAGGGCCGAACCGTCATTCCGACGTCATGCCCCGCGAACGCGGGCATCCATGCAAGAGGACGTCGATGGCGATGGTTCGCTTCAGCGCGGTGGCTAGTCCTTCGATGGTCGAGGAGCGTATGGATATGACGGTCGAGGCGGAAGTCTCCTGCGGAAGGTCGTCGCGGCTTTGCCTTCTGCTCGTCGCCTTCGCGGCATTGGCTGGCTGCGCCGGGGGAGGAAACGCCGTGCGCGCACCGGACGCGATCGACGATCTCATGCGTGCCTACCAGGGCCGGGTTCCGGGCGCCTCGGTGCTCGTGCTGCGCGACGGCGAGACCGTCGTCCGCCGTAGCTACGGCTATGCCGATCTCGAGCACGGCGTCGCCGCAACGCCGGCGACGGACTACCGCCTCGCTTCAGTCAGCAAGCAGTTCACGGCCGCGGCGATCCTGCTGCTGGCCGAGGACGGCAAGCTCGGTCTCGACGATCGCGCGCGCCGCTGGCTGCCGACGCTGCCCGCCGCCGCGGAGCCGATCACGATCCGCCACCTGCTGACGCATACCGGCGGCCTGATCGACTACGAGGACCTGCTGCCGCAGGCGCCGTCGGCGCCGCCGCCGCCGAGCACCGGCGCGCTGCCGCCGGCCAGCGCCGAAGTGGTCGAGGAGTCTGACCGGCAGCTGCGCGACGCCGACGTGCTGCATCTGCTCGAACGCACTGATCGGCTGTACTTCGCGCCGGGGACGGCGTACCGCTACAGCAACGGCGGCTACGCGATGCTGGCGCTGATCGTCGAGAAGGCGGGCGGCGTTCCGTACCAGGACTTCCTGCGCGAGCGCATCTTCGCGCCGCTCGGCATGCGCGGCACGCTCGCGCGCGTGCACGGCGGCGCGCCGGTGCCGCACCGCGCATACGGCTACGCCGAGGAGGGCGGACGCTGGCTGCGCACGGACCAGAGTTCGACCTCGGCCGTGCTCGGCGACGGCGGCGTCTATTCGTCGATCGACGATCTCGCGCGCTGGGACGCGGCATGGTACGACGACCGCCTGCTGAAGGACGCCTCGCGCCGCGCCGCGCTCACGCCGTGGACCAGGACCGACGAGGCGGACGTCGAGTACGGCTACGGCTGGCGCATCACCGGCGAGACCGTATGGCATTCCGGCGAGACGATCGGCTTCCGCAACGTCGTCGTGCGCTGGCCGCAGCGTCGCGTGACCGTCGTCGTGCTGACCAATCGCAACGATCCGGAGCCCTACCGCGTCGCATTGGCGATCGGGCAGCGTTTCCTGAACGAACCGGCCGTGCGAGCGCGGCCGGATTCGCCTTGAACGCATGCTCCGGGTAGGATTGACTAGCTGAGGGCCGGTTTACCGGCCTTTTTTGTGGGCGGCTTTCGGAGTGCGACCAATCTCGTGAAGACCCTACTCGTCACCGGCGGCGCCGGTTTCATCGGCGGCAATTTCGTCCTCGACACGCTCGCCGCCGGCGGCTGGCGCATCGTCAATCTCGACGCGCTGACCTACGCCGGCAATCGGGATACGTTGGCCGCGGTCGAGGATCGCACCGACTACGCGTTCGTGCACGGCGACATCGGCGACGCCGACCTCGTGCGTCGCGTCCTGGCCGAGCACCGACCCGACGCGGTGGTGAATTTCGCCGCCGAATCGCACGTCGACCGTTCGATCGACGGGCCGGCCGCCTTCGTGCAGACCAACGTGGTCGGCACCTTGAGCCTGCTCGAATGCGTGCTGGCGTACTGGCGCGCGCTGCCGGAGGAGCACCGCGGCGCGTTCCGCTTCCTGCACGTGTCGACCGACGAGGTGTACGGCTCGCTCGGCGCGGAAGGGCGCTTCACCGAGGAATCGCCGTACCAGCCGAACTCGCCGTACTCGGCGTCGAAGGCGTCCTCCGATCATCTGGTGCGCGCGTTCCACCACACCTACGGCCTGCCGACGCTGACGACGAACTGCTCGAACAACTACGGGCCGTTCCAGTTTCCGGAAAAGCTCATTCCGCTGATGATCCAGAAGGCGCTCGCCGGCGAGGCGCTGCCGGTGTACGGCGACGGACGCAACGTGCGCGACTGGCTCTACGTCGGCGATCACGTCACCGCGATCCGGCGCGTGCTCGAAGCCGGCCGCGTCGGCGAGGTCTACAACGTCGGCGGCGACGCCGAGCGCGAGAACATCCACGTCGTGAAGACGATCTGCGCGCTGCTCGACGAGCGCCGGCCGCTCGACGGCGGACGTCGTCGCGAATCGCTGATCCGCTACGTGAAGGACCGTCCGGGCCACGACCGCCGCTACGCGATCGACGCTTCCAAGCTGAAGCGCGAGCTCGGCTGGAGCCAGCGCGAATCGTTCGAGACCGGCATCGCGCGGACCGTCGACTGGTATCTGGCCCATCAGGACTGGGTCGGGCGCGTGCTCGACGGCAGCTATCGCATGGAGCGTCTCGGGGCGACGAATTGAAAAGCGTTTGACGCGGATCGACGCCGATGGACACGGATGAAAAATAAGCGCTCTATCCGTGTTCATCGGCGTCGATCCGCGTCCAAGCCTCTGGCTGTCGCACGGGCGTTTCGGCGCGACGAATCGAAGAGCGTTCGACACGGCGCGATGCGAATGAACACGGATGGAGTTTTCAATTTGCCTCTTCCTATCTGCGTCCATCCGCGTCGATCCGCGTCCCAATCCTTCCCGCAAAGGACCCTGCCATGACGCAACGACGCGGCATCATTCTCGCCGGCGGTTCCGGCACGCGGCTCTACCCGCTGACGCAGGCGGTCAGCAAGCAGCTGCTGCCGGTGTACGACAAGCCGATGATCTACTACCCGCTGTCGGCGCTGATGCTGGCTGGCGTGCGTGAGGTGCTGGTGATCAACACGCCGCACGAGCAGGCCTTGTTCGAGCGCCTGCTCGGCGACGGGTCGCAATGGGGCATGTCGATCCGCTACGCGGTACAGCCTTCTCCGGACGGTCTGGCTCAGGCGTTCCTGATCGGGCGCGACTTCGTCGCCGGCCAGCCGAGCTGCCTGATCCTCGGCGACAACATCTTCTACGGCCACGGCCTGACCGAGCAGCTCGCCGCGGCCGACGCGCGCGCGCGCGGCGCGACCGTGTTCGGCTACTGGGTACGCGATCCGGAGCGCTACGGCGTGGCCGAGTTCGACGCGCGCGGCAAGGTCGTCGGCCTGGAGGAAAAACCCGCTGCGCCGCGTTCGCACTGGGCGGTCACCGGACTGTATTTCTACGACGGCCGCGTCTGCGATTTCGCCGCGTCGTTGAAGCCTTCGCCGCGCGGCGAACTGGAGATCACCGATCTGAACCGCTGCTACCTCGACGATGGTTCCCTGATGCTGGAAAAGCTCGGCCGCGGCTATGCCTGGCTCGACACCGGCACGCACGAGTCGTTGACCGAGGCGTCGAACTTCATCGAGACGATCGAGAACCGGCAGGGACTGAAGGTCTGCTGCCCGGAGGAAATCGCCTGGGAGAACGGCTGGATCGATTCCGAGCAGGTGCTGCGCCTGGCCGAGCCGCTGGCCAAGAACGGCTACGGACGTTATCTGATGCAGATGGTCAAGCAGGGCAGGGTCTCGTGAAGATCATCGAAACCGATCTGCCGGGCGTGGTCGTGATCGAACCGGCCGTGTTCGGCGACGCGCGCGGGTATTTCTACGAAAGCTTCAACGCGCGCAAGTTCGCCGACGCCGGCCTCGACCTGCGCTTCGTGCAGTCGAACGTGTCGCGTTCGGCGCACGGCGTGCTGCGCGGCCTGCACTACCAGTGGCCCAATCCGCAGGGCAAGTTCGTCAGCGTGCTGGAAGGCGAGGTCTACGACGTCGCCGTCGACATCCGCGCCGGCTCGCCGACGTTCGGCCGCTGGGCCGCGGCGATCCTGTCGGCGGAGAACAAGCGCCATTTCTGGATTCCGGAAGGCTTCGCGCACGGCTTCGCCGTGCTGTCCGACCATGCGACCTTCGCGTACCAGTGCACCGCGCTGTACGACGCCGCGGCCGACGCCGGCGTGCGCTGGGACGACGCGGCGATCGGCATCGACTGGCCGATCGCCAAGCCGACGCTGTCGGACAAGGACGCCAAGGCACCGTTTCTCGCCGATGTGCCGCGCGCGAAGTTGCCGACGTATCCCGCAACGTGATGGGACGGTGTCGGTGCGGGCGCCCTTCGTGATCGACGCTCGCCGGTCATTCGACGCGGACGGTTACGTCGTGCTGGCGCCGATGGTTTCCGACCTGGTTTGCGACGATCTTCTGAGGATCGTCGAGGCGAGTGCGCAGCTGCGGCGGGCGGGATCGCGGCGCCTGCTCGACATAGCGGAGGTCGCCGACGTCGCGCGAGCCTTGCGTGACGATCCCGTACTCGCCGATCTACTTCCACCTGCTGCCGTCGCGGTGCAATGCACCTTGTTTTCGAAGGATGCGCGGTCGAACTGGTCGGTCGCTCCGCATCAGGATTTGAGCGTTCCGGTGTCCGCTCGCATGGATGCCGTCGGCTGGACGGGATGGTCGCGAAAGCAGCAAGTATGGTTCGTGCAGCCGCCCGCAACGATCCTCGAAACGCTGATCGCTGTGCGCCTGCAGCTCGATCCGGTGGATGCTTCCGGCGGACCTCTTCGCGTAGTGCCCGGTTCGCATCGCCGTGGCCGCCTCACTATGGAAGCACTCGCGCGCATGGCCTCCACGCGGATGGCTCCGTGCCTCGTCGAGCGTGGCGGCACGCTCGTAATGAAGCCTCTGCTGGTACATGCTTCGGGTAGGGCGACCGCCGTGTCGGCACGGCGCGTGTTGCACTTTCTGTACGGTCCGGCGCAGTTGCCCGACGGCCTGCGCTGGGCCAATGCGATTCATTGAGCCATGAAACGAATCCTGATTCTCGGCGCCAACGGCCAGGTCGGCCATGAACTGCTCGATGCCTTGAAGCCGTTGGGCGAAGTCCTTGCAGCGACTCGCGACGGTACGTTGGCCGACGGCGCACCTTGCTTGCGTGCGGATCTCGCCGATGCGGCGTCGCTGCGCGAAGCGCTCGAAGCGGCGCGCGCCGACGTCATCGTCAACGCGGCAGCCTATACCGCCGTCGATCGCGCGGAAGACGAGCCGGAACCGGCCGATCGCGTCAATCACCGCGCGCTCGGCGAGATCGGCGACTGGGCGAGAGCGCACGGCGCGCTGGTCGTGCATTACTCGACCGACTACGTGTTCGACGGCAGCGGCACGCGCCCGTATCGCGAGGACGATGCGACCGCGCCGCTCGGCGTCTACGGTCGCAGCAAGCTGGCCGGCGAGGTCGCCTTGCGCGCGAGCGGTGCCGAGCATCTGATTTTCCGCACCGCCTGGGTCTACGCCGCGCACGGACACAACTTCCTGCGCACGATGCTGCGTCTGGGCGCCGAGCGCGAGGAGTTGTGCGTGGTCGCCGACCAGGTCGGCGCACCGACGCCGGCGCGCTGGATCGCGCGCACCACCGCCGCGGCGATCGAGCGGCGGCAGTCGGCGGCACCTGAAGCGCGGGGCGCGCTGAGCGGCGTCTTCAACCTCGTCGCCGGCGGCCACTGCAGCTGGTTCGAATTCGCCGCGGCGATCCTGGGCGAGGCGGCCGCGCGCGGCTTGATCGCGCGGGCGCCGCGCGTGCTGCCGATCGCCACGGCCGACTATCCGACGCGCGCGCGGCGGCCGGCCTACTCGGTGCTCGACTGCGCCAGGCTGAAATCCGCATTCGGGCTAGAATTGGCGGATTGGCGCGTGGGTGTGGACGACGTTCTCGGCGAAATCGCCGCGAGTTCCGGTTAGGACTCCCGCTCTTTTTTCCTTCTCCCGCTCGCGGGAGAAGGTGGCCCGAAGGGCCGGATGAGGGGAATCGAAGCGGAGCGCTTCACGCCGATCTCCCTCACCCGCGCCTATGGCGCGACCTCTCCCGCAAGCGGGTGAGGTGACGAGGGGCCTGGACATGAGATTTCCCTTCTCCCGCTCGCGGGAGAAGGTGGCCCGAAGGGCCGGATGAGGGGAATCGAAGCGGAGCGCTCCACTCCGATCTCTCTCACCCGCCCCTATGGCGCGACCTCTCTCGCGAGCGGGAGAGGAAAGGCCATGCGCGCATCTGACGAAAATGCCCTAGCGATGGGGAACGGAGAGTTGGCAATGTTGGTACCCGTAATCCTTTCCGGCGGCGCCGGCACCCGTCTGTGGCCGGTGTCGCGCAGCGCCTATCCGAAGCCGTTCATGCGCATGGGCGACGGCGAGTCGCTGCTGCGCAAGACGCTGGATCGCGCCCTGCGCCTCGCCGAAGGCGGTCCGGTGCTGACCGTGACCGGTCGCGACTACTACTTCCTGACGCGCGACGAGTACGCGCAGCACGCGCAGGCGGATCTGGATCGCCTGCCGTTCCTGCTCGAACCGGCCGGGCGCAACACCGCGCCGGCGGTGGTGCTGGCGGCGCTGTACGCGCGCGAGCACGTCGGCGCCGACGCGACCTTGCTGATCCTGCCGGCCGATCATCTGATCCGCGATCTCGACGCCTTCGTCGCCGACGCGAAACGCGCCGCTGCGCTGGCGCAGGACGGCTGGCTGGTGACGTTCGGCATCCGGCCGACGCATCCGGAGACCGGTTTCGGCTACGTGCGCATGGGCGAGGCGATCGCCGGTCGCGAAGGCCGCCAGGTCGGCGCCTTCGTCGAGAAGCCGACCCGCGAAGTGGCCGAGAGCTACGTCGCCTCGGGCGACTACGTCTGGAATTCCGGCATGTTCTGCTTCCGCGCCGACGCGCTGCTGCAGGTCGCCGCCGAGGTCTGTCCAGACGTGTTCGCCGCCGCGCAGGCGTGCCACGCGCAGGCGACCAGCCACGAGAGCCCGGTCGAGTACGCGCGCGAAGCATTCCTGGCGCAGCCGGACATCTCGATCGACTACGCGATCATGGAGCGCGCGCCGAAGGTGGCGGTGGTGCCGGCCGCGTTCGACTGGAGCGACATCGGCTCGTGGAAGGCGATCAGCGACCTCGAAGCGGAGGCCGACGGCGACGGCAACCGCGTGCGCGGCCAGGCGATCGTGGTCGAGAGCGAGAACTGCTACATCCAGTCCGACGCGCGCATGGTCGCGGCGGTCGGCGTCAAGGACCTGGTCATCGTCGACACCGGCGACGCGGTGCTGGTCTCGCATCGCGAGCGCGCGCAGCAGGTCAAGCTGGTGGTCGAGCGCCTGCGCGCGGTCAACCACGCCGCCGCCAGCGTGCACCAGACGGTGCATCGTCCTTGGGGCAGCTACACCGTGCTGGAGGACGCCGACGACTGCAAGGTGAAGCGCCTGACCGTGAAGCCGGGCCAGGTGCTGTCGCTGCAGCTGCATCACCGCCGCAGCGAACACTGGACCGTCGTGGAAGGCACGGCGAAGGTGCGCGTCGGCGAGAAGGAATTCCTGCTTCATCGCAACGAGTCGACCTACATCCCGATGAACACCGTGCACCGGCTGGAGAATCCGACCGACACGGATATTCACCTGATCGAGGTGCAGTGCGGCGATTACTTCGGCGAGGATGACATCGTGCGTCTGGAAGACCGCTACGGACGCGTCAAGACGACCTGAAGCGCGCGAGGTACCCGCGAGGAAGCGGGCTTCGTGCGCATGGAAGCGGTCGACGAGGGGAGGGTGAAATGAAACGGATGCTTTTCGTAGCGCTGGCGTTCGCGCCGGCTTTCGCGTGGGCCGAGGAAAAGACCGGGGCGCCGGCTGCGTCGCCGGCGCAGGTCTCGATCGAGGATTTCGTCAAGAAGCCGGACTTCGAGGAGATGGCGATCTCGCCCGGCGGGCAGTACCTCGCGGTGAAGGTGCCGTTCGAGGACACGACGGTGCTGTTCGTCATCGACCGCACCAAGAACCAGCGCACGGCGAGCATCCGCGCGGCGGCGAACAACGTCGTCGACCAGTTCTGGTGGGTCAACGAGACGCGGCTGGTGGCCTCCGTGGCCGAGCAGCTCGGCGGCATCGACGCGCCGCGGCCGAACGGCGAGCTGTACGCGATCAACGCCGACGGCAGCGGCTCGATGCAGCTGTTCGGCTACCGCGGCGCCGAGGATGTCGGTTCGCACATCAAGCGCGGCGGCGAGAAGCGCTACGCCAGCGCGTTCTTCATCGACCGCATCCCGGGCGACGACAAGAACATCCTGGTGCAGACCTTCGACTGGCAGAACAGCGAAGGCGCGCCGCCGAGCGTCGAGATGCTCGACGTCTACACCGGCAAGACGCGCCGCGTCGGCGTCGGCCCGAAGGCGGGCGCGGAGTTCGTCGCCGATCATCGCGGGCGGGTCCGCGTCGCGGTCGCGCCGGACGAGAACCTCAATTCCGTGCTCTACGTGCGCGGCGAGGAAGGCGGCGAATGGCAGGTCTTCAACGATCCGAAGACCAGCAAGATCTACATGACGCCGCGCATGTTCGCGCGCGACAACCGGCATCTGTACGCGACCGTGTCGCGGCCGAACAAGCCCGACGCGCTGTACCGCGTCGACCTGGACGGCGAAACGAAGGAGCTGCTGTACGAAGGCGGCGCGAATCCCGGCCGGCTGCTGCTGACGCCGGACGAGCAGGACGCCTACGGCGTGGTGACGTACGACGGCAAGACGGCCTTCCACGTGTTCGACGCGAATTCGCCGCATGCGCGCCTCGCGCTGGCGACGCAGAAGGCGTTCCCGGGCCAGGCCGCGCTGTTCGGCAGCTTCGCCGAGGACGGCAAGTTCGGCCTCGTGCACGTCTTCAGCGATCGCAATCCGGGCGATTTCTACCTGTTCGACACCACCAAGAAGAATGCCGAATACATCGGCAGCGCGCGCAAATGGATCGACCCCGAGCGGATGGCGGCGATGCAGCCGATCCAGCTGAAGGCCAGCGACGGACTCGAACTCGCCGGCTATCTGACCCTGCCGCACGGCAGCGACGGCAAGAACCTGCCGCTGATCGTGAACCCGCACGGCGGCCCGCACGGGCCGCGCGACGTGTGGGGCTTCAATCCGGAGGTGCAGCTGCTCGCCAGCCGCGGCTACGCCGTGCTGCAGCTCAATTTCCGCGGCTCCGGCGGCTACGGCGCCGACTTCGAGCGCGCCGGCTACAAGCAATGGGGCCTGCGCATGCAGGACGACCTGACCGACGCGACGCGCTGGGCGGTGCAGCAGGGCTACGCCGATCCGAAGCGGCTGTGCCTCTACGGCGCCAGCTACGGTGGCTACGCCGCGCTCGAAGGCGTCGTGCGCGAGCCGAAGCTGTATCGATGCGCGATCGGCTACGTCGGCGTCTACGACCTCGGTCTGATGTATCGCGACGGCGACATTCCGCGCAGCCTGTACGGCAAGCGCTACCTGCAGAAGGTGCTCGGCACCGACGCGGCCGACATGCGCAATCGTTCGCCGGCCGGCAACGTCGATCGCATCGAGGCGGCGCTGATGCTGGTCGCCGGCGGCCGGGACGAGCGCGTGCCGATCGCGCAGGCGGATGCGCTCAAGGAGGCGCTGGATCGCCGCAAGTATCCCTACGAGTGGCTGCTGAAGGACAAGGAAGGGCACGGCTTCTACCGCACCGACAACAACGTCGAGCTGTACACGAAGATGCTCGCCTTCCTGGATCGCAGCCTCGGCAAGGGCGGCCGGGACGCCGCGGGCGTCGCGCCGTAGTCGGCTAGACCGAGGGCTCTTCGATCGCCACGGGACGACGCGGCGCCGATCCGGCGCCGCGCATCCAGCGCTTGATCAGCGGCGTCAACGCGAGCGTGACGAGGCCGCAGGCGATGCCGATCTCGGCGGAGAACACGAACAGCTCGTCGTACTTGGCCAGCGCGTCGGCGACGTTCAGCACCTCGCCCTCGGGGATCTCGATCGCCGACAGCTTGCCGAGCTGCGCCGCCAGCACCTCCGAATACGAGGTGCCGAGAAACCAGCCACCCATCATGAGTCCGACCACGCTGGGCACTGACAGCTCGGTGACCGCGGACAGGCCGATCGGCGACAGCAGCATCTCGCCGACCTCGAGTACGAAATAGGCGAGCACGAACCACCAGATGCCGGTCAGCCCATTCGCTTCGGGATGACGCGCGCTCCACACCAGCACGAGGAACGACACGCCGGCGAGGATCAGGCCGTAGGCGGATTTCGCCGGCTTGCTCGGATTCCAGCCGCGCGCCTCCAGCCGCGGCCACAGCCACGCGAAGATCGGTGCCAGCACGAGGATGAACACTGCGCCGAGCGAGGTCAGTTCGCTCGCGTTCCATTCGACGCCGAGCGCGCGATGGTTCATCACCCGGTCGGAGAACAGCACCCAGGAGCCGTAGGTCTGCTCGTACAGCGTGAAGAAGATCAGGCACAGCACGATGAAGACGAGCACCGCCGTCATCTGCGCGCGCTGCGCCTTCGTGCAGCGCGCGAACATGAACCAGAGGATGCCGCCGAGCAGGCAGGCGGTGACGAAGTGCATGGCGAGCAGCACCGGACTCGGCTCGAACCAGCCGGGCACGATGACCAGGAACAGCGAGTGCGCCTGGATCAGGCCCCAGATGACGAACAGGCCGGCCAGCGCGCCGAGGTAGATCGCCTGCTCGCGCGTGAGGAAGCCGAACACGCGCCGGCGCAACGCGGCGGGGTCGGGCGGCTCGGCGTGTCCGTGCAGATGCTTCTGGCCGTAGAGGAAGTTCGCCAGGCCCGCGAGCATGCCGACGCCGGCGGCGCCGAAACCCCAGCCCCAGCCGTAGGTTTCGCCGAGCCAGCCGCAGAGCACGCCGGAGATCGTCGCGCCGATGTTGATGCCGGCATAGAACAGGCTGAAGCCCGAATCGCGGCGCGGATCGTTTTCCGCGTAGAGCTTGCCGACGATGGTCGAGATGTTCGGCTTCAGGAAGCCGACGCCGAGGATGATCAGCGCCAGCGAGAAGTAGAAGACCTGCAAGGCGCCGGCGTCGCGCGTCACGATGCCGTTCGCGCTGGTCGCCGGGTGGCCTTCGATCGCCATGCCGAGGTGCCCGAGCACGAGCAGCAGGCCGCCGAACACGACCGCCTTGCGCATGCCGAGCCAGCGATCGGCGATCAACCCGCCGATCACCGGCATCGCGTAGACCAGGCCGCCGTAGGCGCCGACGAGGTTGTAGCCGTGCTCGTCGGTGAACAGGTGGTACTTGGTCAGATAGAGCAGCAGCAGCGCTTTCATTCCGTAGAACGAGAAGCGCTCCCACATCTCGGTGAAGAAGCAGACGTAGAGTCCTTTCGGGTGGCCGAGGAATTCGTCTCGACCTGTCGAAGCGACCTCTACGGAGATGGACATGCCGGTTCCTGACGACGAAGCGGCCGGAGTATAGCGAGGCTGCGCCGGCACTCGCGGGCGGAGTGTCCTCGTCCCGCCTGTTCGTGGCGATCAGAGCTGAAGACAGGGCGATACGTGGAACGGGTGGGTTGCGGCGCAGCAAATTGCACCGATTCCGCGTCCATGCGGGTGGCGTGCTTCGCGTGCTTCTCTCGCTGAAAACGAGGCCTCGCGACACGAAAACGAGCGGCGACCGTCTCGTTTTTGCGTTGCAGCTTGCGCCTCTTCACGACCTCCCTACAATCGCCAAGCGGTCGTTTGAAGTGGTCTCATCAATCGACTCATTGAAGTGAACGTCTGGCCGATCTCCCCCGGAGGCGGCCTCCGCATCTGCACGCTGCGCCCAGGGGGCCTTCGTCGATGATCGGCAAGCACGTCAACGCGAACGGGACCAAGACGCGCCTGCTGCAGGCGGCGGAGGCGTTGTTCGTCGAGCACGGCTACGACGCCATGTCGCTGCGTCAAATCACGATGCAGGCCGGCGCCAACATCGCCGCGGTGAACTATCACTTCGGCAGCAAGGAAGCGCTGATGCGCGAGCTGCTGTCGCAGCGCCTGGACCGGCTCAGCCGCGAGCGCGAGCAACTGCTGGCCGCGTGCGAGCGCGCCGGCGGCGAGCAGGCGCCCGACCTCAACACCGTGCTCGGCGTGCTGTTCGTGCCGGCGCTGCGCCTCGCCCGCGCCGGCGGACCGGCATCGATGCGTCTGCTCGGTCGCGTCTACAGCGATCCGTCGCCGTTCATCCGCGACTTCCTGCAGGAGCACTACCGCTCGGTCTTCGAAGGCTTCTTCGCGGCGTTCGCGCGTGCGCTGCCGCAGGTGCCGCGGCATGAGCTGGGGGTGCGGTTGCAGTTCAGCCTGAAGGCGCTGTCCGGTGTGCTCGCTAGCGAGAACCTCGACGAATTGATCGCGGCAATGTGCGTGGGCGGGCCGGTCGACGACAAGCGGCTGTTGTCGCGTCTGGTCGCGTTCATCGCGCCGATGCTGACCGCTCCGTTCGATCAGGTGGCGCATGACGATGCGATACGGCGGGTAACGGGCTTGGCCGACTCCGTCGAGCAGGAGATCGAACGCGGGCAGCGCTCCCTGAAGGCGGATGCGGAGCCGACGATTTGGTTGTCTTGGCCCGTGGAGACGGTTCGCATATGAGCGCGTACGTATTCGAAAGCACAGTTGCGGAGCGGCGTTCTTTGCGTCGCTCGCGCATTTTCCGAACTTTGGCAGCGTCGTACCGGGCGGCGATGTCATCGTGCCGTATCGCTTCCGATACCGGGAGCGATAAATATCGGGTGCACAAGCACCTTCCTCCCACCATGAGGGCTATACCGATGAAATTCGCAAAGGCAGTGATTGCAAGTTCTCTCGTAGCCGCCTGCTCGCTGGCGGCGTCTTCGGTATTCGCAGCAAGCTATACCGTCGGCGGTAGCGCGAACGGTACGACGACGCTTCAAGGGCCGACCATCGCAGTCTTCGCAGGCATGTCGGTACCGTGCACGTCCAAGTTCAAAGTTCAGGTAACCGGAGGTGTCGGTACGGTCATCGACGCGCAATTCGTCGGCTCCCCCCAGTGCACGGCGATCAAGGCGAATGGTTTGCCGACCAGCTCGCCGGCGGGAACGGGTTGGCCGATTGCTGCGCCGACGAGCGCAGGCTATGCGGGCCCGACGGGCGCTCCGACCTATTCCGGCGGCGTAATCGGAAACGTCATCAGTCCGACCGATCCGAACAACAACGTGACCATCACGGGCGTCAGCGTCACGATTCCGGCGCTCAGCAACGTGACCTGCACCGGCTCGATCAGCAAGGGCGATGCAAATGCAGGGAAGTTCTGGTTCCGGCAGGATTTGAACCCGAGCGGTCTGTGCAAAGTGGCCGGCAACGGACTCACCAATGTTTCGCCCGATCCGGCCTTCGGAGTGGTGTATCCGTGAACCAAGGCGAATGCGGCCGTGAGTCGCATTCGCGGCGTGGAAACGAAAGGGAGTTCGAGTTGCGCAAGGGCGGGATGCTCTTGCGCAACCTTATCGTTCGGAGTGGGAGGCAGGGTGTGATGTGAGCCAGAGGGGACCGGCATAACGGAGAAAACTCTATAACGGTCGACCGTCCAAACGTCCGCGGCTCGAGGGAAGTCGTGACCGGGGAATCACAGCCATTTCAATTCTTAGGGTAGAGCGATGCGCGATGTGAAATGCCGTACGTCGGCGATTGGCCGGCGCAGTCTCTTGTGGCTGGCCTTGTTGCAGGCCGTAGCCGCACACGCACAGGAGCGGGCCGCTACGCAGCCGGCTGATGCGCCGGAGCAATCCGAGTCGCCGTCCCCGCAAGCGGATGCACGGCAGCAGCAAGACGCCAAGGCCGCGGGGAGCGCGACCGCGCCGGCGGGAAGGAATTCCCCGAAGGACCAGTCCGATACGGCCAAGCTCGAAACGATCACGGTCACCGCGCAAAAAAAAGTCGAGAACATCCAGAAAGTGCCGATCGCGATCACCGCTTTCGGCGGTGAGGACCTGAGCGACCGCAAGATCGAAACGGGCGGCGACTTGGTGACGGCGACACCGAACGTCAGCTTCACCAAGACGAATTTCGCCAGCTACAACTTCCAGATTCGCGGCATTGGTACGCAAGCCTTGTCGGTAACGACCGACCCAGCCGTCGCGGTCAGCTTCAACTCGACGCCGATGATCCGCAATCGCCTTTTCGAGCAGGAATATTTCGACGTGGATCGGGTCGAAGTGCTGCGCGGCCCGCAGGGCACGCTGTACGGCCGCAACGCGACCGCCGGTGTGGTCAACATGATCCCGAATCTGCCGAGCTTCGACGGCTTCGAGTCTTGGGTGAAGGGCGAGCTCGGCAACTACGACAGCCGGCGTTTCAGCGGCATGGTCAACGTGCCGCTCAGCGACAGTCTGGCGTTCCGCGCCGCCGGTGCTTGGACCGACCGCTCGGGCTACGACTACAACAGCGTGACGCGCAAGGACGTCAATGGTCGCGAATTGTGGTCCGGACGAGTCTCGTTGGCGTGGAGACCGACGGAAGGCATCAATGCGAGCATCGTCTGGGAACACTTCGACGAGGACGACGATCGATCGCGTACCGGTAAGCAGCTCTGTCATACCGACCAGGGGCCGGAAACGATTGGCAATACCGCCGTACCTGACGTGACCAGTCGCAACTTCATGAGTCAGGGCTGCAAGGACGGCTCGCTCTACGGTGACGGTGCATTCGGCGTACCCAACGGCGGGAGTCTGCCGCAGGTCCTCGCCGCCGGAGGAGTGCCCGGCGTCATAGGCTTGCTGGCCGACGGTAGCGATACCGCACAAGCGATTCCGCGCGGCTTGAATCCGTTTGCCGGTGTCGTGCAGTCGAAGGATCTGCGCCGGATCGCGACGACCTACGATCCTATTTTTCGCGCCAAGAATGATGTGGTGCAATTCAATTTCGACGCCGAGTTGCGCGACGACTTGAAGTTCGTATCGCAAACACTCTATACGCGCGATCGCTACTACTCGTCGCAGGACTACGGCCGGTTCCAGTCCAATCCGATCTTTTCCAATACATCTGATGGGAGCGTTGTCTCGATCCAGCCGGACGGATCCTTCGGTCCCCCATACAACCTGTTGCCTAACGGAAAGTACTGCGACCCTCAGCTCGGTTGCTCGGACCGGTTCCTCGAAGTGGATCTGAGCCGCTCCTACAGCACGCAGTGGTCGCAGGAGTTTCGCCTGCAGTCCTCCAGCGATGGGCCTTTCAACTTCAATCTCGGTGCGAACTATCTCTACTACAAAGTGGACGAGGACTACTTCGTCTTCAACAACGTGTTCACGTTGCTCGCCGAGAACTATTTCAATCGCACCAGCTCCGCCATATTCCCCGAAGGACCGTCGTACTGTGCGCCGGGGCAGACCGTTGAGGTCTCGCCGGGTGTTCCGAATTGCGTCTACATCGATCCGAATCCGCTCAGCAGAATCAGCGGGGACGGCCACAACTATTTCCGCAGCCGTAACATTGCCGACACGCGCTCCGCGGCGCTGTTCGGGGAGGCGTATTGGCAGCTCAGCGATACGCTGAAGCTGACCACTGGTCTTCGTTACACGGACGACCGCAAGAGCACCACGCCGGTGCCGAGCCAACTCCTGCTCGCACCGGGCCTGACCGCAGGCGGCACCATCAACAGCGGCTACCCGGAACTGTCGAAGATTCATCAAAAGTGGGACGAACTGACTGGGCGCGTCGTCCTGGACTGGACTCCGCAGCTCTCGTTCACCGACAGCACGTTGATCTACACGTCCTTTTCGCGCGGCTACAAGGCGGGCGGCACTAATTCACCAGGAATCGGCGCGAACCCCGATCTCGGCTTCATGCAGCGCGACCCGCGCTTCAAGCCGGAGTTCGTCAACGCGTTCGAAGTCGGCATGAAGAACGTGATGGCCGACGGCAAGCTGACGTTCAACGCGACGCTGTTCTACAACGACTACAAGAACTATCAGATCTCGCAAATCCAGGACCGCGCGACGCTGAACGAGAATTTCGACGCCAAGACCTGGGGCCTCGAATTGGAAGCCGCTTGGAAGCCGACACCTGCATTTCAGCTCAGCGGCAATGTCGGCTTGCTCGGTACGCGCCTAGCGGGCGGTCAGTACTCGCTCGATGTGATGAATCGCACTCAAGGCAACCCCGACTGGGTGCTGGTGCGGCCGTGGGTGCAGCAGGCTTCCAATTGCATTGCGCCGCGTTCCATCGTGGAGCAGGTGTTGGCAGCCGGTGGCGGCTTCTACTTGACCGGCCTGTGTCCGGGTCTGAACTCGGTCTACGGCGACGGATTCCGCGAAGGCAGCGCGCTGTCGCAACTGACCGGCATCGTCTACAACCCCGACACCGACGCGCCGAACGGCGGACAAGGCATTCTCGCGAAGGTAGGCGGACACAGCTTGCCGAACGCGCCGCACGTCACTGTCAGCCTCAGTCCCTCGTACACGTTCTTCACCGCTCGCGGCAATCTCATCCTGCGCGCGGACCTCTATTACCAGGGAGAAAGCTGGGCGCGCATCTATCAGGACAAGATCGACCGTCTGCACGACTGGGGCAACGTCAATTTGTCGTTGACCTACGAGGAGCTGAAAACCGACCTCACCGTCCAACTCTACGTGAAGAACGTGTTGAACGGGTCGGCTATCACGGGCACTTTCGTCAACAGCGACGATACGGGCCTGACAGCGAACGTATTTACTCAGGATCCTCGCATCATCGGTCTCAGTATCCGCAAGGGATTTTATTGATGCGCGGTTCGATTGGATCGAATTGATCGGGAGCGCCCCTGCGGAACGACCCGCGCTCCCGGTGCCGGCGATGGAGATCGTCCAGTAAGAGGACATTGCCATCCATAGTTCCAGGGTTGTTCCTGTTACCGAATGGCGCATCGTGCCGAGCTACCGCTCGACGCAGATCGCCCAACCTAGCCTTATGTCAGGAGTCCGCTATGCCAAGGTCGCTCTATACACTCGCTGCCGCTTTGCTCGTTGCTGCCGGCGCCTCGACAGCCGTGGCCGGTACGCCATCCGGTCCATACGCCGTATTTCAGCACTGCCCTTACGCGACGAACCCGGATGCGCAGGCGTGCGTCTATTCAAAAGTCACTTCAGGTTCGTTCAAGATGGGGAACGCGTCCGTGCCCATCAGCGCGCCGATCATTCTGCAGGGCGGCGTCCAAAACGCATTCTTCCAGTCGCCGTTCTATGAGGCCGTAGGAGCACCGACGATGTCGCCGACTCCGCTTCCCGTGCCGGGCGGCTTGCTCGGTCTGGTCAATCCGGCGCCGGATTGGCCGTTTCCGTTGTGGGTGGCGTTCTGGGACATCGTGAACTCGGTCAATGGCGTCACTGCGATTTCGGAACCGGCCGGTCCGGCATGGGCGAATTTCTTCAACGCCGCTTCGCCGCCGGAAACCGGAGACGCTACGGTGGTGCATCTGCCCATCCGCGTTCGTTTGAACAATCCTTTCCTCGGCAGCACCTGCTACATCGGTTCGTACGCGAATCCGATCGTTCTGAACCTGGTCACCAATACGACCAATCCGCCGCCGCCGAACCTGCCGATCTCCGGCAGCGCGGGCGAGTTCACGTTCGAAATCACCGACTTCCCCCCGGATGGCGTGATCCTGCATTTCGCAGACGTGAAGCTTGTCGACAACTCTTTTGCCGTTCCGGCGGCGAAGGGGTGCGGCAACATAGCGCTCGGCCTGCCGATCATCACGCAAGTGCTCGACGCACTCGTTTCCGGTGCGGTCAACCTCAAGGAGGGGCTGCCGGCTGCGGCAGGCAAGAACACGGCGATCATGGTCGGCAATACGGACATCGCCGCCTCGATCTACGTGCAGGGAAGCGAGCTGTAGCGTTACCGATGTGAGCGATTGGGCAGCCGCCGCTCCTTGCGTCGCGCTAAGGGGGCGGCGGCTGCCGTTCTTGCGGATGGATTGTTTCTGAATACGTATATCGCGCATGCTTGCGCGAAGCGAAAGCAAACCGGATTACGGCGTGCGGCCCGGACGTTTCCTTTCAATTGCTGTTGTCTCGCTGGCTTGCGTGGGGGCGTACTGGCTGGGGCGCGTCGATTCGCCTGCGCGTCAAGTCGCCGCTTCCGAATCGGCACCCGAGGATGTCACCGTGCCTGCACCGGTGCAGCTGGCGCGAGCGCAGAAGAGTTCCCGGATTCTCGCCGTGTCTGACGTGTCTCTGCCGCCGCCCGGTACTCGCCTCAAGGACATGTATGCGCAACTGCAAGCGCGGGCGAACAGCGGCGATTCCGCAGCCGCGACGCAGCTCTATCGCGAACTCAATCGATGCGAGTTGGTTTCGGCCATCGAGTCGACCAACGCGCAAAATGTCGATGGCTTGATGGATGAGAACGTCGGGTCGATGGATCAAGCGCAACTGCTCACCTACCAAGCCCAGCTCGACGCGATCGAGAACAATCGCCAAGTGATGCAGCGCATGCGCGAGTTCTGCGGCGGCTTGAGCGGCGACATGAGAAACAGTCTCGTCGAGAACCTGCAGCGCGCCGCGCAGCTCGGCGACGAGGAGGCACGTGCATGCTATCTACAGCGCGGGCCGAACTTTGACATGCGCAGCTTCGCGAACCATCCGGCATTGCTCGACGAATACCGAGGAAGTGTCTCGTCCATGGTTCGATCCGGTCTCGAGGCCGGCGATTGGAAGGTGGTCGACGTCGTGCGAGGTGCTTTGCAACCGGGCTCTAAGAGCCTGCTCGAAGGCGTGCTCGGTTCGGATCTCAGTCAGTACTACCGGTTTCTGAAGCTCTATCGCCTTGGCGCGGAGCCTTACCGCACGGAATCTCTGGACCGACAGCTCACCGCTGCGGCGCAAGGACTGACCTCCGCGGAAATTGCGGAAGCGGATTCGTGGGCGCAGAAGATCTTCGAAGAAAATTTCAAGGGCAGCACTTCGACCGAGTCGACCATTCTCGGGTGGGATCCGTGCTCATTCGCGTATGAGTGAAATCGACGGTCAGCCGTGTACATCTCGACATGAATCCTTACTTCCATGAAGCAGCGTGACGTGCTCGTCATTGCAGCGATTTTCGTCGCGGGCATCGCTTTTCTCGTCGGTCGTTCCAGCGCACCGTCGCAGCGAGACGGCATGTCGATTGAGGTGACGAGCGGGCATGACCTCCGATCTGCCGTCGAGCCCGTGAACCCGCCATCGGAGAAGAGCGTCAAGCCGGCTGTGCTCGCTCCCAAAAGAGGCGACCCGCTTCCACCTTCCAATGCCCCGTTGCGGGATACGTTCGCCGGACTGCAGGCTCGCGCGAACGCCGGCGATGCGGCTGCGGCTTCGCGGCTGTTTCGTGATGTGAACCGCTGCAGCCGCCTGCGTGGATCGGAGTGGAAGAACAGCGGCGCCTCGGATGACCTGACCAGCAAGAAAACAGAAGGCATGACTCCGGAGCAACTGCGCACCTATCAAATCCTGCTCGACGCCATGGAGTTGCGCCAGCAAGGCGTGCGAGAAAGCCAGAACTTCTGCGACGACGCCAGCCAGGCGATGCTCGACAGCCTCGTCCCGAACATCGCCCAAGCCGCACGACTCGGCGACGAGGACGCACGAGCCTGCTACCTCGGCCGCGGGCCGCTGTACGACTCGCGCAGCCTGATCGACCATCCGGACGCGCTGCAGACCTATCGCAGCGACGCGAAGTCGATGATCGACGCGGGTCTCGCCGCGGGCGACTGGCGTGTGGTCGACCTGCTGCAGCAAGCCTACGAGCCGGGAGCGCAAGGGCTGCTCGCCGGGGTCGTCGGTACCGATCCGGTGCAGCACTACCGCTATCTCAAGCTCTACCGCCTCGGCGCGGAGCAGCATCGCGTCGCCCAGCTCGATCGACAGATCGCCGCGGCGGCGGCGAATCTGACGCCGGCGCAAGTCGCCGAAGCCGACGAGTGGGCGCAATCCAATCTGCAGAATTTCCGCGGTCCGTCGACGGCCGGAACGCCGCAGGGGTGGGAGGCGTGCGCATTCGCGGGGAATTGAGACGCGTTCGACGGTCTCGATTCCAGCCTGACTTCCGCGACAGCATTTCCGCGACAGCGGGAATGCTCCACGAAAATCGCACCTCGATCATTCCTGAGGAAGCAACGGACACCGGCATCGGCGAACAGGACGCCGTGAAGATCGATCGGACCTTCCCGATTCGGCGAGCGGCGTGACGCAGGCGGGGCTCAGGTTCCCGTGCGCGACGTCCAGGACGACGATCCGGTTTTCGTCTTGCGTGTCCTCCCGCGCTGTTCCTCTCTCTCTCTGGTGTCGACCGCGACCGCGGCCACGTCGGCAAGATCCAGCACCCGCCCGACCGCACTGGCCTGCTCGGTCTGCCCGAACGGCGTCGTCAGCACCGGCGAGATGAACGCGATCAGGCGCGCGATCATCAGCGTGTCCTTGACCTCCTCGCCGATGCAGATCGCCGCGGCCAGCTCGTCGGTGTTCTCGCTGGCGAGCATGCCCGACAGCGCCTTGAGGCTGAACTGCAGGCGCATGCCGAGTTCGTGGCGCGGCATCTGCGGCAGCGCGCGCGAGAAGGCTTCGAAGAAACGGCCCGAAATCGATTCGTAGTGTTCGCGCAGGTATTCGCGGATGAACGGCGAGGGGTCGCTGTAGACGCGGCCGAGCAGGCGCAGGAAGTTGGGGCCGCCGGCGGCGCTGCGCGTGAGGCGAAGTCCCGGCGCGAACAGCACGCTGAGCACCGTGGACACGTCCATCGTCTGTTCGCCGTACTCCTGCTCGCAGGTCGACAGGAGCTGCAGGCGCTCTTCGTTCAAGCGATCGAACCGCTGGCTCAACAGCTCCTGGATCAACGCTTCCTTGCTGCCGAAATGGTAGTTCACCGCAGCGAGGTTCGCGCCGGCCTGCGTGGTGATCTGGCGCAGCGACATCGCCTCGTAGCCGTGCTCGATGAACAACTCCTCCGTCGCTTCGAGCAGGCGCGCCTTGGTGCTGCCGGAACGGATGGATGATCTGGCCATCGAGGAGTGCACCCTAGGGAAAGTACGTAGGTATAAGAGTACCGCAGCGCGACCGCAGCGGCCCTGCCGCACTGCGGCAGGGCGGCCGGATTCGTGCGCTGCCGCGTCCCGCCGCGTCCGCGCCCTTCCGCCGATCCCGCGCCGCGCTTACTATTTCGGGTTCTCGAACCAGGGAGTCAGCCGATGAAGTCGTTCCGCGCCGTTGTCGCGCAAGCGTCGCTCGTGCTCGCCGGGGCCGCGCCGGCGGTCGCATTCGCCGAAGCGCACCCGTTCAACGTGCAGGATCTGGTGATGATGGAGCGCGTTAGCGATCCCTCGCTGTCGCCGGACGGCCGCCAGATCGCCTTCTCGCTGCGCCAGACCGACTACGAGGCAAACAAGGGCCGCAATAGCGTCTGGCTCGCCGGAGTCGGCGGCGGCGCGCCGAAGCGTTTGACCGAGCAGGCGCTCAACGCGTCCAGCCCGCGCTGGTCGGCCGACGGCGCAGGCGTGTACTTCCTCGCCGCCAAGGACGGCGTCAGCCAGCTCTGGCAGGCCGACGCGAAGGGCGGCGCGGCGCGCCAGATCACCTGGTCCCCGCTCGACGTCAACAATTTCAAGTTCTCGCCGGACGGCAAGCGCGTGCTGCTGTCCTTCGACGTCTTCACCGACTGCGACACGCTGGCCTGCACCCAGCAGCGTCTCGACGCGCGCAAGGCCGACAAGGCCAGCGGCACGGTCTACGACAAGCTCTTCGTGCGCCACTGGGATACGTGGTCCGACGGCCGCCGCTCGCAGCTGTTCATCGCCGAGGTCGGCGCCGACGGCCGCGTGCAGGGCGAGCCGCACCGGCTCAGCAAGGGCATCGACGGCGACGTGCCGTCCAAGCCGTTCGGCGACGACAGCGAATACGCCTTCTCGCCGGACGGCGCGACGGTCTACTTCGACGCGCGCATCGCGGGTACGACCGAACCCTGGTCGACCAATTTCGACATCTACGCGGTGCCGGCCGACGGCTCCGCCGCGCCGAAGAACCTGACCGCCGACAACCCTGCCTGGGACGGCTACCCGCTGCCGTCGGCCGACGGCAAGAAGCTGTACTGGCTGGCGATGAAGCGCCCGGGCTTCGAGGCCGACCGCTTCGGCATCTGGGCGCTGGACCTGGCCACCGGCGCGAAGAAGGAAATCGCGCCGAACTGGGACCGCTCCGCCTCGGCGCTGAAGGAATCCGCCGACGGCAAGACGCTGTACACGACCACCGACGACAAGGGCGAGCATCCGCTGTTCGCGATCGACGTCGCCAGTGGCAAGGCCGCGCGCATCGTCGACGGCGGCGGCGTGGTCGGCTTCGACGTCGGCAAGAAGGGCATGGTCGTCGCGCGCCAGGACTTCCGCCACCCGACCGACCTCTACACCGCCGACCTGCGCGGCAAGGGCCTGAAGCAGGTCACGCGCTTCAACGCCGGGCGCCTGAAGGACATCCGCTTCGGCGAGCCGACCTTCTTCACCTTCCAGGGCGCCAACGGCGACTCGGTGCAGGGCTACGTGGTCAAGCCGGCCAACTACCGCGCGGGCAAGAAGTATCCGGTCGCCTTCATCATCCACGGCGGCCCGCAGGGCGCGATGACCAGCGACTTCCACTACCGCTGGAATCCGCAGACCTACGCCGGCCAGGGCTTCGCGGTGGTGGCGATCAATTTCCACGGCTCGACCGGCTACGGCCAGAAGTTCACCGATGCGATCTCCGGCGACTGGGGCGGCGCGCCGCTCGAGGATCTCAAGCTCGGCTGGGCCGCCGCACTGGAGAATTTCCGCTTCCTCGATCGCGACCGTGCCTGCGCGCTCGGCGCCTCCTACGGCGGCTTCATGGCGTACTGGATCGCCGGCGTGTGGAACGAGCCGTGGAAGTGCATCGTCGCGCACGACGGCGTGTTCGACGCGCGCATGATGGGCTACTCGACCGAGGAGCTGTGGTTCGACGAATGGGAGCACGGCGGCAAGACGCCGTACGAGGATCCGGCCGCCTACGAGAAATTCAATCCGGTCAACCACGTCAAGAACTGGCGCGCGCCGATCCTTGTGGTGCACGGCGAGCAGGACTTCCGCATTCCGCTGGAGCAGGGCATCGCCGCGTTCACCGCCGCGCAGCGGCGCGGCATCCCGAGCCAGTTCCTGCATTTCCCGGACGAGAACCACTGGGTGCTGAAGCCGCACAACAGCGTGCTGTGGCACGACACCGTCAATGCGTGGCTGAAGCAGTGGACGGCAGTCGAGGACAAGAAGGAAAAGAAGAAGTAGGTAATCGCGGCGGTTCGCGCAGCAGCCCTTCTCCGCAGCGGGAAGGGCTGTCGAACGGGCGGAGGCCTCTCCGGGCGCGTCGACGGCCGTGGCTCCCGCGACAGCGGGAGACGCCTTTCGACGACGCAGGGCCGGTCATCCGCGGCATCGCAACCAGGGGGCAATCATGCGTGTTTCGGAGCGGATCGGATCGGGGAGGGCGGTCGGCCTTGCGCTGGCGATCGCTTCCATGGGGCTGCCGGCGGTTGCCGCGGCGGTCGACTTTCCCCTGAGCGGCACGATTTCGGTCGGCGGCCAGAGCGGCGCGCTGCCGAACGGCGGCGCGTTCACCGGCTCGGGCTACGACCAGGCGAGCGGGGTGATCGCGCCCGGTACCTTCACCTTTCCGCAGAGCTCGACGACCTACACCTCGCCGCTGGGGCCGGTCGTCGTGGCCTACCAGCTCAGCCAGACCGGGCAGTCGAGCGGCCAGGTCGCCGCCGACGGTGTCGCCGCGCTGACGGCGGCGACCTTGCGCCTGCAGGTGATCTCGGCGTCGAGCCCGCTGGGGCCGATCAACGTCGGCACCTGCGTGCTCGAACCGATCATCGTCGCGCTGGCCGGAACCGGCTCGTCGTCGGGGCTGCAACTGTCCGATCCGGGCTTCACGATTCCGCCGGTCGGCGCGACCGACTGCGGCGGCTTCGGCAGCCAGATCAACCAGGCCATCGCCGGCGACGACAACTCGATCGACCTGCTGATGGCGGGCGATTTCGCGCCGCCGTCGGATCAGGACACGATCTTCGTCGACGGGTTCGAGGTTCCGTAGGGCGCTTCCGCGCACTTCGGCGGCCCTCGTTTCCGCGGCGGCGAACGCGGCGGGCGAGTGGCGATGCCGGTCGAACAGCGAATACGTGCTGCCAGCCATGCAGGCCGTTTCCGCAGCCGAGGGCCAGTCATCTACTGCGCGCTCGGCCGAGAAGTGAGCGGGCATTCCCGCGTTCGCCGGGGTGACGAAATCGTTTGAGGAGACGCCGCCGCCGCTCGAGCGCGACGACGACAGCACTGTCCGAACGCGTCGATGACGAGCGGGCGGCGCAAGCACGACGCGGCCCATCGGGGATCCCGTAAACGTCCGTGTCCGACCGCTCCGACGCACGGCGGGTCGGCTAGGATGGCGGGCGGGACGTCCGCCAGGGTGGGGAAATCATGAGTGAAGCGAGCAGCCTGCTGCGCCGGCGCGGCGGGCACGAGGATGGCAAGGTCACGATGGTCGAGCTGTTCTTCGACCTCGTGTTCGTCTTCGCGGTGACGCAGCTTTCGCACCGCCTGCTCGCGCACCTCGACCTGGTCGGCGCGCTGCAGACCGCGCTGCTGCTGTTCGGCGTCTGGTGGGTGTGGATCTACACGGCCTGGGTCACCAACTGGCTCGATCCGGAGCGCATGTCGGTGCGCCTGTGCCTGTTCGCGCTGATGCTCGCCGGGCTGGTGCTGTCGGCGTCGATTCCGCAGGCGTTCGCCGAACGCACGTTCCCGTTCATCGCTGCCTACGTCGGCATGCAGGTCGGGCGCACGCTGTTCTTCCTGTGGGCGGTGCGCGGCGAGAGCCTGTCGCGGCGGCGCAATTTCCAGCGCATCCTGGTGTGGCTGTGCGTTTCCGGCCTGCTGTGGATCGTCGGTGCCTTCCTCGACGGCACGGTGCGGTTCGCGTGCTGGGCAGTGGCGCTGCTGATCGAGATCTCCGGTCCCGCGATGTACTTCCGCGTACCCGGCCTCGGCCGTTCGAGCACGGCGGACTGGGACGTCCACGGCGGCCATTTCGCCGAGCGCTGCGCCCTGTTCGTGATCATCGCGCTCGGCGAATCGCTGCTGGTCACCGGTGCGACCTTCGCCGAGCAGACCTGGAACACGACGACGATCGTCGCGTTCGTGGTCGATTTCCTCGGCAGCATCGCGATGTGGCTGGTGTACTTCAATACCGGCGCCGGGCGCGCTTCCCACCGCATCGAGCATTCCGACGACCCCGGCCGCATCGCGCGCATCGCCTACACCTACATCCACGTGCTGATCATCGCCGGCATCATCGTCTGCGCGGTCGCCGACGAACTGGTGCTGGTGCATCCCGGCCATGCCGACGGCGCCGGCATCGCGGTGATCCTCGGCGGACCGGCGCTGTACCTGGCCGGCAACGCCCTGTTCAAGTGGGTCACCAACGACCGCCGCACTCCTCCGCTGTCGCATCTGCTCGGCCTGGCGCTGCTGCTCGCGCTGCTGCCGCTGGCGCTGTCGCACGCGTTCTCGGCGCTCGCGCTCGGCATGGCGACGACGCTGGTGATGATGTTCGTGGTGGCCTGGGAGACCGTTGCCTTGCGCCGTCCGTCGGCGCGGCGCGCACCGTGACCGTTGCGGCCGGCGCCGCGTCCGTGTAGAGATAACGTCACATTTCCGCAGGCGAGGCAGTCCGCAGCATGAGTCCCAGCAAGGTCCGCGACGGCGCAGAGCGCGGCTGGATCGTCCCGATCGGCGGCGCCGAGGAGAAGCACAACGACCCGCGCATCCTCGAACGCTTCGTCGACCTGTGCGGCGGCGCCGACGCCGACATCGTGGTGATCCCGACCGCCAGCCAGCTCGCCGACACCGGCGAGCGCTACGAGAAGATCTTCTCCGAACTCGGCGCCGGCCGCGTCAGCGCACTCGACTTCGACACGCGCCGCGATGCGCAGGAGGAAAACCGCTGGGAACGCATCGAGCAGGCCAGCGGCATCTTCTTCACCGGCGGCAACCAGCTGCGCATCTCGACCCTGCTCGGCGGCACGCCGATCGCGCAGCTGATCCGCGCGCGCAACGCGCAGGGCGTGCACGTCGGCGGCACCAGTGCCGGCGCCAGCATCTTGAGCGAGCACATGATCGCGTTCGGCAAGGAAGGCGGATCGCCGACCGCGGCCAGCGTGCGCCTGGCGCCCGGCCTCGGCCTGACCAATCGCTTCGTCATCGACCAGCACTTCCGCCAGCGCGACCGCCTCGGCCGCCTGCTCGCCGCGCTGGCCTACAACCCGTTCGCGGTCGGCATCGGCCTCGACGAGGACACCGCCGCGTTCATCCGTCCGGACAACACGCTCGAAGTCGAAGGCAGCGGCGCGGTCACCGTGGTCGACGCCGGCGAGCTGCAGTTCTCGTCGATGGACCAGGCCAGCGAGGAAGAACCGGTCTGCCTGCTCGGCCTGAAGGTGCACGTGCTGGTCGCCGGCGCGACGTTCAACTTGCAGACGCGGCGCGCGTCGTCCGGTTCGCTCGGTGTCTCCAAGCGCAACCACTGAAGACGGCAGCAAGGCGGATCGGAGAATCGGAATGGACTGCTTCACGCACGCGTCGACCGCCGCCGTCGGCATCTGCAAGAACTGCGGCCGCGGCGTGTGCCGGAGCTGCGCGCGCGATCTTCCGGAAGGGTTGGCCTGCAGCGACGGCTGCCAGACCGAGATCGGCGAGCTGCGCGAGATCAACCAGCGCGCCAAGCAGATCTACGGCGTCGGCAAGAACGCGAAGCGGCGCCTGCCGCTGGCGTCGCTGATGTGGGGCGCGTTCGCGCTGCTGTTCGGCGGGCTCGGCGTCTACCAATACGTCGACGTCGGCCGCGTCGACTGGTTCTTGCTGCTGTTCGGATCGCTGTGCGCCGTGCTCTGCGTGGTGACGTATCGGCGCATGAAGGAGTTGAAGCTGAATTGTTGAGTCGCGGCACGGACTCTTCTCTCGCGCGAGAAGGCGAAATGTGGAATTTCCGCCCCTTCCGCGACACCGACATCGAAATCGCTCTCGCGTTGTACTGACTTGGAGAGATGTGGCATGCGCATACTCGATCGTTCCGTCTTCGTCGGCCCCTCGCTGTACGCGCACTTCCCGGTGATCCGGCTCGAGCTCGATCTCGGCGAGCTCGAACAGTGGCCGACGGCGAAGCTCGGCGCCGGCTTCATCGACGGTCTGGTCGCGGCGCTGCCCGGGCTCGCCGAGCACGGGTGCTCCTACCGCGAGCCCGGCGGCTTCGTCCGGCGCATGCGCGAAGGCGAGGGCACCTGGCTCGGCCACGTGCTCGAACACGTCGCGATCGAACTGCAGAACGTCGCCGGCGAGGACGTCACCTTCGGCAAGACGCGCAGCGTCAGCGACGCGCGCCCCGGCGTGTACACCGTCGTCTACGAATACGCGCAGCGCGAGGAGGGCATCGCCGCCGGAGAACTCGCGCTGCGCCTGCTCAATTCCCTGCTGCCGGAAAACCTGCGCACGCGCGGCAGCGTGCCGGACGACTGGGACTGGCCGACCGCGCGCGACGAGTTCATCCGCTACGCGCAGCGCCGCGCGCTCGGACCCTCGACCGCCTCGCTGGTGCGCGCGGCCGAGCAGCGCGGCATCCCGTGGCTGCGCATGAACGAGCAGTCGCTGGTGCAGCTCGGCCACGGCAAGTACCAGCAGCGCATCCAGGCGACGGTCACCGGGCGCACGCCGCACATCGCCGTCGAGCTGGCCAGCGACAAGGAGGAGACCAACAAGATCCTCGCCTCGCTCGGCCTGCCGGTGCCCAAGCAGGAACTGGTGCAGAGCGAGGACGCCGCCGTGCGCGCCGCGCGCCGCCTCGGCTATCCGGTCGTGACCAAGCCGTACAACGGCAACCACGGCCGCGGCATCTCGATCCGCCTGATGAGTGACGAGGAGGTGCGCACCGGCTTCGCCGCCGCGCGCGAGCATTCGCGCTCGGTCATCGTCGAGAACTTCCTCGAAGGCGACGACCATCGCCTGCTGGTGGTCAACGGCGAACTCGTCGCCGCGACCAAGCGCACCCCGGGCCACGTAGTCGGCGACGGCACGCGCACGATCGCCGAGCTGGTCGAGATCGTGAACCAGGATCCGCGCCGCGGCGTCGGCCACGAGAAGGTGCTGACGCGCCTCGAACTCGACCGCGAGGCCGGCATGATGATGGAGCGCGTCGGCTACACCGCGGCCTCGGTGCCGAAGGCCGACGAGATCGTCTATCTCCGCTCGACCGCGAACCTGTCCACCGGCGGCACCGCCACCGACGTCACCGACGTCATCCATCCGGACAACCGCGACATGGCGGTGCGCGCGATTCGCGCGATCGGCCTCGACGTCGGCGGCGTCGACTTCCTCTCGCCGAACATCGCCGAGAGCTACAAGTCCATCGGCGGCGGCATCTGCGAAGTCAACGCCGCGCCCGGCTTCCGCATGCACGTGAGCCCGAGCGAGGGCACGCCGCGCGACGTCGCCGGTCCCGTGGTCGACATGCTGTTCCCGCCCGGCACGCCCGCGCGCGTGCCGATCGCGGCGGTCACCGGCACCAACGGCAAGACCACCACCGCGCGCATGCTCGCGCACATCACCAAGATGGCCGGCTACACGCCGGGCCTGACCACCACCGACGGCGTCTACATCGACGGCCAGCGCACGGTCGAAGGCGACATGACCGGCCCGGTCTCGGCGCGCATGGTGCTGGCCGATCCGCACATCGACATCGCCGTGCTGGAAACCGCGCGCGGCGGCCTGCTGCGCGCCGGCATGGGCGTGCGCGAGGTCAACGTCGGCGCGGTGCTGAACATCCAGTCCGACCATCTCGGCATGAAGGGCATCGACACGCTCGACCAGCTCGCCGAGGTCAAGCGCATCGTCGTCGAGATCGCGCAGGACTGCGCGGTGCTCAACGCCGACGATCCGAACGTGCTGAAGATGTCCGGCTATACCGACGCCAAGGTCATCTGCTACGTGACGATGAATCCCTCGCACGCGCTGGTGCGCGAGCACGTGCGCGCCGGCGGGCGCGCCTGTGCGCTCGAGGCCGGCGTCAACGGCTCGATGATCACGCTGTACGACAAGGGCAGCCACATCCCGCTGCTGTGGACGCACCTGATCCCGGCCACGCTCGAAGGGCGCGCGCTGCACAACGTGCAGAACGCGATGTTCGCCGCCTGCGTCGCTTACGCGCTCGGCATCAAGCTCGACGCGATCCGCCAGGGCCTGCGCACGTTCGACACGACGTTCTTCCAGGCGCCCGGCCGCATGAACGTGTTCAACGAGCATCCGTTCAAGGTGCTGTTCGACTACGGCCACAACGCGCACGCGGTCGGCGTGATGGCCGACCTCGCGCAGCGGCTCGACGTCACCGGCCGCCGCGTCGTCGTGCTGGCCGGTCCCGGCGATCGCCGCGACGAGGACCTGGTCGCGATCGCCGAGGCGGTGGCGAACCGCTTCGACCACTACATCTGCCGGCGCGACGATTCGCTGCGCGGCCGCGACGGCGACGAAGTGCCGCGCATCATGGCCAAGGCGCTGATCGCCGCCGGCGTGGCGAAGGACGCGATCTCGATCATCCCGGACGAACAGGAAGCGATCGACGCCGCCCTGCGCATGGGCCAGCCCGGCGACCTGCTGCTGGTGTTCGCCGACGCGCTGGTGCGCTCGTGGAAGCAGATCATCAAGTTCCGCCCCGAAGGCGCACCGGAAGCGCCGCCCGTAGTGGCGGCGGCGCCGAGCGCGCCGGCCGCGGCCGAGCCGGTGTTCGACGAAGCCAGCTTCGCCGCCCTCGGCGGCGTCGTGCGCGACGAGCGCGGCATCCATCTGTCGCGGGAGGGCGAAGACTGAGCGCCGCGCCTGCCTCACTGCCGTTCGACGATTCGCGCCGCCTCACCGGTTACACCCTGTACTTCGCCGATGTCGGCGCGGTGCTGGAAACCGTCGGCGTCGCGGTCGACGATGCGCTGCTCGCCGACTGGGAAGCACGCGTGCGCCGCGTGCGCGCTGCGCTCGGCTGGCCCGACGGCGCGCTGGTCGCGCGTGCGCATCGCAGCGGCGCTTCGCTCGCGCTGGCCGCGCCGCTCGACCAGTTGCTGACGGCGACCGAGGTCGACGAGTGGGCGCTGTCGTCGGCGCTGGTCGCGCGCGGCGGCGCGGACGCCTTCGGCGTGCTGCACGCGCCCGGCCATGCGGCGGCGTGGGACGAGGATTCCGCGTTGCACACGTTGCGCGCGTTCGCCGCGGCGGAACGCAATCCGGACCTGATCGACTTCGTGCTCGCCGCCGAAGCGCACGGACTGACCGTGCTGATCGACGAGGAGGTCGTCTCGCTCGGCGTCGGCGCCGGCTCGCGCCGGTGGCCGCTGGCGCAGCTGCCGAAGCCGGCCGGGATCGACTGGAGCGTGCTGCACGACGCACCGATCGCGCTGGTCACCGGCTCGAACGGCAAGACCACCACCACGCGCCTGATCGCCGCCGCGCTGCGCGCGCACGGGCGCAGCGTCGCCTACACCTGCACCGACGGCGTCTTCGTCGGCGCCGCCGCGCTCGCCGCCGGCGACTACTCGGGGCCGGCCGGCGCGCGCACCGCGCTGCGCGCGGAGGGCGTCGACGCAGCGGTGCTCGAGACCGCGCGCGGCGGGCTGCTGCGCCGGGGTCTCGCCGTGCGGCACGCCGACGTCGCCGTCGTCACCAACGTCAGCGACGATCACTTCGGCGAATACGGCGTGCACGATCTCGACGACCTCGCCGCGGTCAAGCTCAGCGTCGCGCGCGCGCTCGACGAGGACGGCGTGCTCGTGCTGAACGCCGGCGACGCGCAGCTGGTGCGCACGGCTGCGCGCGCGAGCGGACGCCTGGCCTGGTTCGCGCTCGATCTCGATCGCGCGCTCGCGCAGGCGCGCGCCGGCGAGCCGAGCTGCGGCGCGCGCGACGGGCGCCTGATCCTGCGCGTCGACGAGGCCGAGCACGATCTCGGCGCGATCGCCGCGATGCCGCTGAGCTTCGGCGGCGTCGCCCGCTACAACGTCGCCAACCTCGCCGCCGCGGCGCTGGCCGCGCACGCGCTCGGCGTCGCGCCGCGGACCTTGCGCGAGCTGTTCGCGCGCTTCGGCGCAGCGCGCGAGGACAATCCGGGGCGCCTGCAGCACTGGTCGGTCGGCGGCATCGAGGTGTTCGTCGACTACGCGCACAACCCGGACGGCCTGCGCGGCCTGCTCGAACTCGCCACGCACGGCCGTCGCGGTCGCCTCGGCCTCCTGCTCGGTCAGGCCGGCAACCGCGAAGACGCCGAGATTCGCGAACTCGCCGCGGTCGCCGCGGCATTCGCGCCGGAACAGGTGGTGCTGAAGGACATTCCCGGCTTCCTGCGCGGACGCGCCGACGGCGAGGTGCCGGCGATCCTGCGCCGCGAACTGGTCGAGCGCGGCGTCGCCGCCGAACGCATCGTGCTGGAACTCGACGAGTTCGAAGCCGTGCGCCGCGCGTTCGGCTGGGCGCGCGCCGGCGATCTGCTGGTCCTGCCCGTGCACGGCAACGCGATCAAGCCGCGTGTGGCCGCCTTGCTCGACACCTTGCAGGCCGGCGGCTGGCAGGCGGGCGAGCCGTTGCCGATCGCCGAGGCCACGGCGCCCGCCGGATGACGTCGGCGGACGCGCGTGGGATCGCGGATGCGATCTAGCGCGGCGGCATCCGCTCGAACTTCGGCAACGCGGGATCCAGCGCGTCCCAGTCGTGGCCGCGGACGCCGAACAGGACCTGCTCCGGCTCGAACAAGCCGGGATCGTCGAGGCTGGTGGCGTGGAACACGATCAGCTCCGGTGCGTAGGACAGGGTCAGATAGACCGGCGTGCCGCAGGTCGGACAGAACGCGTGGCTCTTCACGTTGCCGTTGTCGCCGGCGACCTGCCAGGTCGCCGCGGTGCCGGTGACGTCGACCTCGGCGCGCTGCGCAAAGGTCAGGTACGAGCCGTGCCCGGTGCCGCTGCGCCGCTGGCAGTCGCGGCACTGGCAATGGTTCTGCGCGATCGGTCGGCTGTTGGTGGCGTAGCGGATCGCGCCGCAGGCGCATCCGCCGGCATAGGGTCGGTTCACGTGAGGACTCCGGTTCAGGCCGCTTTCGGCTTGGAGAAGACGTCCATGCCGCGGCCGGTTTCGAGCAGCGACTTGAGGCTGGAGAGGACGATCGGCCAGCCCTGGCGGATGCCCTTGTCCATGCCGCTGCCGGCTTCGAGTTCGTCGTGACTGACGGTCAGCCGCACCATCTCCTCGTAGGCCTCGATCTCGAACGTGACCCGGCTGTAGGCGGCCGGATCGTCGGCGCGCGAAGGGTCGGCCCAGGTGATCACCAGGCGCCGCGGCGGCGAGGCCTCGACCACCTTGCCGATCAGGTTGACCGTGCGCTCGTCGTTGTCGCGCACGTGCTGCCAGGTCGAGCCGGGCTTCCAGTCGGAGACGTTCTCGTGGCCCCAGTAGCGGCGCGTGACGTCCGGCCGGGTGATGGCCTCGAACACCTTTTCCGGCGTCGAGAAGATGTAGGTGACGTAGACGAAACGGGTGGTCTCTTCGCTCATGATCGTTCTCCTTCGAGTTCTTGCTTCAGGTCGTGCAGCAGGCCGAGCCGCTGGCGTTCGAATTTCCGCACCCACCGTTCGTAGATCTCGTGCAGCGGGACGGGGTTGATGAAGTGCCGCTTTTCGCGGCCACGCCAGACCGTGCTCACCAGGTTCGCGTCCTCCAGGATCCCGAGGTGCTGCGTGGCGGACTGTCGGGCCATGGCCAGGTGTTCGCACAGCTGGCCGAGGGTCTGTCCGTTGTTCTCGCAGAGGAGATCGAGCAGCTTCCGGCGCGTGGGGTCGCCCAGCGCCTTGAAGACCTTGTCGGCTTGTGTCGGATCGGTCGGCATGTGCGGACACTATATGCAGGCAAATACCTGCATGTCAATGCGCAGGCGACAGGCTTCCTGCGCCCGGGTGTGAAGGCGGTTGCGATTTATCAATGGCTTACTAGGGTTGTCCCCAATGTCCTCGCCGGCGCCGGCCGGCTACGGTGGGTCATTGAGCGGCAATATCCGGAGCGAAGAAGATGATGGAGATCAGTGGCGTCCGCGCGCAGAGTCCGCGCACCCTGCCGGCCGAGGAGCCGCGCGTCCCCGCGCAGGCCGAAACGCCCGATTCGACCCCGGCGGCCGCCCCCGCGGCGGCGAAACCGGCGACGAAGACGCCCGCGGAAGCCACCACGCCGCAGGAGGCCGTGCAGGCGATCCACGCGCTGCCGCTGCCGCGCAGCGACGATCTCACCGGCATGCCGAGCCAGGCCGCCGCGTCGGTGTACACGCCGCGCGTCGAGGCGTTCAACACGACGCGCGCGGAACAGGCGCAGGCCGCGCTGGACCGCTTCGCGCCGCAGCGCAGCGACTTCGCCGGCCTGAACGGCGCGACGGCGAGCTACGAATACGACAACGCGCTCACCGCGTACAAGAGCAATCCCTATACGCAGGAGCTGCAGCGCGTCGTCGACGAGGCGAAGGCGCAGCCGACGCAGGTGCCGGCCTACCTGACCGCCGGTCAGCCGACGACGAACGTGTCCTCGCTGCCGCTCGAGCAGGTCAGCAGCGCGCTCGGCGCGCTCGGCGTGCAGATGCCGGCCAACCCGTCGCCGGAACAGGTGCAGTCCGCCTACGAGCTGCTCGGCAAGCTGCCCAACGAGGCGCTCGGTTGGGCGATGAATCCGGGTTCGCAGGTGAACTTCTCCACGCCGGTGATCGGCGCCGGCACGCCGTCGCTGGTTCCCGCGCGCGTCGGCGGCGACGTCCGCGTCGAAGGCGAGGTCAAGCTGTCGCAAGTGCAGACCGACGTGAACTTCCAGCAGACGCAGCAGTTCGAGATGTCGGCGCAGATGCAGTTCACCGGCAGCGCCAGCTTCGGCAAGACGCCGCTGAACCGCATCTACGGCTGGGCCGACAAGCTCGGCGTGCTGTCGCCGGGCGCGAAGAGCCTGGTGGAGAGTTCGCCGCTGCTGCGCAACGTCGTCAAGGGACTGCCGATTCCGGTGTCGGCCTCGGCCGAGACGTTCTCCGGCACGCGCCTGACCTATCAGGCGACGGTGACGCCGCAGCAGGGCACGCAGCTCGGCAAGGGCGACCTGTCCGTCGCGCCCAATCCGCTCGATCCGATGAAGATGCCGGTCGGCACCTCGGTGATGATGCGCGGGCAGACGCTGGAGGGAACCTCGTTCGCGGCGAGCTACAAGCTCCTCAACGGCGAGACCACGCACACCGAACTGTCCGGCCAGGGCTTCGGCGTGCGCCGCGTCGACGCGAACACGTTCGAGGTCTATTCCGGCCCGGTCAAGACGGTCGAGAACGAGATGTTCCTCGGCCTCGGCCGCCGCGGCCTGATCAGCGCCGGCATCGGCGTGGACAAGAGCGCGGAGACGCAGGGAATGTCGGTCGCGCGCCTGGATCTGCGCACCGAGGAAGGACGCGCCGCGTACCAGAACTTCATGAGCTCCGGCCAGATCCCGAACTGGTCGCCGCCGGGCGTGAGCCAGTCCGGCAAGTCGGAGATCTTCAATTCGGATCACGTCGCCTCGGTCGGCGCCAACATCGGCGGCCTGTCGTGGATGCAGGAGATCAACAGCAGCCACCTGACGATCAACCGCACCACCTGGCAGGACGGCACGATCGAGCAGACCAACAGCTACACCATCAACAACGACCACTCCGCCGAAGTCAGCTTCAAGCTCGGCGCCGACGGCAAGCCGATCGAGGGCGCGACGACGTACCGCGTCATGCTCGCCAACTACAACGAGAGCCTGACCTCGTACATGCGCAACGCGTTCGACGGGCAGGACGCCAAGCCGAAGAGCTTCGACGGCAACCAGCACGTGCAGCTCACCTTCAACGATTCGCAGCTGATGCAGCTGCGCGACGTCGCACAGAATTACCTGGACAAGACCGGCCGCGGCGACCTGCCGGACATGATCCGTGCCGGCAGCGCGGCGTCGAACGATTTCGAGGTGCAGCTGGCGATGGCGAAGACGCCGGGCGAGGTGTTCGCCGTCGTCTCGAACGATTTCTCGAGGAACTTCATGGCCGAGAACTTCCTCGCCATGACCGGCATGACCGGCCAGTCGATTCCGGGCCAGATGGTGGTCCGCGACGCCGGCAACTGACCCTTCTCGTCGGGAAGGTTCGCGACCGGCACGCCCGCGTGCCGGTCGCGTGCGTTCATCCGCGCAGGTCGAAGGTCGGCAGCTGCAGGCTCCAGGCGACCGAGGCGAGGCGCAGCCCGACCACGGCCAGGAAGCCGGCCGTGAACGCGAGCATGCGCGGCACTCCGAGCTTGTGCAGCACCAGGTACAGCGTGATGCCGACGATCGCCGCGCTGGCGTAGATGTCGCCGCGCAGGATCAGCGGCAGCTGCGCGGTCAGCACGTCGCGCACGACACCACCGGCGACGCCGGTCATCGTGCCGGTCAGCACGACGATGACCGCCGGGTGCTTCGCCTCCTCGGCGAGTTCGGCGCCGGTCAGCGCGAACAGCGCCAGGCCGAGCGCGTCGGCGACCACCAGCGCGTCGTGGTACGGCAGCGAACCCCAGCGCGCGCAGGCCACCGTCAGCAGGGCAGTCGCGCCGATCACGTACAGGTAGCGCGGGTCGCGCACCCAGAAGATCGGGTGCCGGTTGAGCAGCAGGTCGCGCAGGGTTCCGCCGCCGATCGCGGTGACCGCGGCGATGACGAGTACGCCGAGAAGGTCCAGGCCGGCGCGTCCGGCCGCGAGCGTGCCGCTGATCGCGAACACGGCGACGCCGATCAGATCGAGCAGGTAAAGGATTCTCATCGCGCGAGCATAGAGGGCGCTGCCACGGCGGAGAAGCGGACGTGTGAGGTGGCCGCGCTGCGTGCGCGAACGAGGACGTCCGTTCGTGCCTCGCACGACTGCGGCCTGCGCCGAGGACGAGCGATCGTATTCGCCTGCAGCCGCGGCGAGCGCCGGGCTAGCCCGGCCGACTCGCGTGGCGTGATGCCCGCGAAAGCGGCATCCACTGCGTCCCGGCGCAGGAAGCAGATTCCCGCTTCATTGCGGCGGCGCATCCGCTCCTCGGATCGGCTTCGCCGCGGTGCCGTTGCGCGCGCCGTCGCGGGAACGACGGCTTCCGCGAAGGTTCCTTAGCAGCAGCGCCCGCCACCGCCCTTGTAGCGCGCCATCTGTCGCTCGTTGAAAAACTCCGCGTAGCTCGGAATCGCGCGCTCGGGATGATGCGCGCGCAGGTGCGCAATGTAGACCTCGTAGTCCGGCACGCCGATGATCTGGCGCGCGATGCGTACGCACCGGCGCCAGAATCGCGCGAGCCGCACCGTATTCACCGCGCGGCTCCGGCGAGCGCGACGTACGGCGTTTCCTGCGCCGTCGGCGCGGCGTTGCGGCGCGCGGCGAACGCGGCGCGCAGGCCGAACACGACCATCGCCACGACCAGCAGCATGAAGATCATCGACAGCGTGGCGTCGACGTAGTCGTTGGTCAGGATGCGGTGCATGTCGTCGATCGATTTCGCGGGCGCCAGCACCTGGCCCGCGTCGAGCGCGGCCGAGTACTTCTGCGCGTGCGCGAGGAAGCTGACCTTGACGTCGCTGGAGAACACCTTCTGCCAGCCGGCGGCCAGCGTGCAGATCACCAGCCAGACGGTCGGCAGCAGAGGAATCCACAGGTACTTGTCGCGCTTCATCTTGATCAGGCAGACCGAGGCCAGGGTCAGCGCGATCGCCGCGAGCATCTGGTTGGCGATGCCGAACAGCGGCCACAGCGTGTTGATGCCGCCGAGCGGATCGACCACGCCCTGGTAGAGGAAGTAGCCCCAGCAGCCGACGCAGAGCGCGGTGGCGATCAGGTTCGCCGCCCAGGATTCGGTCTTCTTCAGCGCCGGCACGGCGAGCCCGGCGAGTTCCTGGATCATGAAGCGGCCGACGCGCGTTCCCGCATCGACGGTGGTCAGGATGAACAGCGCCTCGAACAGGATCGCGTAGTGGTACCAGAACGCCATCATGCCTTCGCCGGCGATGACCTGGTGGATGATGTGCGCCATGCCGACGGCGAGCGTCGGCGCGCCGCCGGCGCGCGACAGGATCGAGTTCTCGCCGATGTCCTTGGCGGTCTGCGCCAGCACGTCGGGCGTGATGACGAAGCCCCAGGAGCTGATCGCCTGCGCCGCCGATTCGACCGTGGTGCCGATCAGCGCGCCGGGCGAGTTCATCGCGAAGTAGATGCCCGGATCGAGCACGCAGGCGGCGATCAGCGCCATGATCGCGACGAAGGCCTCCATCAGCATCGAGCCGTAGCCGACCAGGCGCGCCTCCTTCTCGTTGGCGAGCAGCTTGGGCGTGGTGCCGGAGGAGATCAGCGAGTGCCAGCCGGACACCGCGCCGCAAGCGATCGTGATGAACAGGAATGGGAACAGGTTGCCGGCGAACACCGGGCCGCTGCCGTCGATGAACTTGGTCAGCGCCGGCATGCGCAGTTCCGGCGCGGCGATCAGGATGCCGAGCGCGAGCAGCACGACGGTGCCGATCTTGAGGAAGGTCGACAGGTAATCGCGCGGCGCCAGCAGCAGCCACACCGGCAGCACCGAGGCGACGAAGCCGTAGCCGATCAGCATCCAGGCCAGCTGGCGGCCGTTGAAGTGGAACATCGCCGCCCATTGCGGATCGTGCGCGACCACGCCGCCGAGCCAGATCGAGAGCAGCAGGAGCACCAGGCCGATGATCGACACCTCCAGTACGCGGCCCGGGCGCAGGTAGCGCAGGTACACGCCCATGAACACCGCGATCGGCATCGTCATCGCCACGGTGAACGTGCCCCACGGGCTTTCCGCCAGCGCCTTCACCACCACCAGGGCGAGCACGGCGAGGATGATGAACATGATCATCAGCACGCCGATCATCGCGATCACGCCGGCGGTCGGTCCGAGTTCCGCGCGCACCATCTCGCCGAGCGAGCGGCCGTCGCGGCGCACCGACAGGAACAGGATCATGAAGTCCTGCACCGCGCCGGCGAGGATCACGCCGAACAGGATCCACAAGGTGCCGGGCAGGTACCCCATCTGCGCGGCGAGCACCGGGCCGACCAGCGGTCCCGCGCCGGCGATCGCGGCGAAGTGGTGGCCGAACACGACCCACTTGTCGGTCGGCACGTAGTCCAGGCCGTCGTTGCGGCGCACCGCCGGCGTCGCGCGCGTGGGATCGAGCCCGAGCGCCTTGTCGGCGATGTAGCGGCTATAGAAGCGGTAGCCGATGAAGAAGATCGAGGTCGACGCGGCGACCAGCCACACCGCGTTGATCGTCTCGCCGCGATGCAGCGCGATCGTGCCGAGGCAGAACGCGCCGATCAGCGCGACGACGAGCCAGCCGAGTTTCCCAGCCACCGAATTCATGCGACCCCCGCCAATACCGGACCTGGATCGGAGCCTGTGCCGTCGTCGCGGACGGGTCAAGACGCGGCGCATTAGCCTTTCGTCGAATACGGCGCTCGGGCGCGCGCGAGGGCTCGTCGTGGAGGGTGAGCGGGGCGCTCCACGGACCGACTGCTGCGTCGGCGGCCAGGCACCCGGCCCGCGCACGAGGGCGAGCCACGAACGGCTCGCGGGAAGCGCTCCGAGGATGGATACTGCGGTGGGAGATCGAATGCCATCGCGCGGCGGTTTCCGCCGACGTTCGGCGTAGCTGGGGGAGCCTCGCGCCGTGATGCGCGGAGGTCGATGCCAGCCGAAGTCCGCCAGGGGAATCCGCATGCCTTGCTCGACCGTCCTACGCCCGTTGTTCGTCCTGACGATCGCGTCCAGTGCCGCCGCCGCGTTCGCGCAGGATCCGCCGACGAACGTCGACGGCTGGTTCGACCCGAGCTTCAGCGGCGACGGCCGCCTGCAGATCACGCATGCGCCGGCGAGCGTCTTCACCGATCCGCAGCTGATGATCCAGCCCGGCGGCCGGATCCTCATCGGCGGCGCGTGCAAGGTCGGCAGCGACACCTATCCCTGCGCCGCGCGACTGCTGCCGGACGGCACGCCGGATTTCAGTTTCGGGCCGAATGCGACCGCCGCCTTCGTCTTCGACGAATTCGCCGGATTTCCGCGCGGATCGACGTTCGCCTTCGCGCAGCAGCCGGATGCGCGCTTCCTCGTCTTCGGCGACAACGACTACGCGAGCGAAGCCAGCATGGGCGCGCGGCTCACGCGCGACGGCCAGCTCGAGCGCTGGCCGGGCGGCGCGGCGGTGCGTTCGATTCCGCTGTCGGCGCATCCGACCAGTCCGAACTCGCGCATCAACTGCGCGACCGTGCTGGCGAACGGCAAGATCATCGTCGCCGGCGTGGCAAACCGTCTCTCGAACGCCGACAACGAGGATTTCGCGATCGCGCGCCTGAATGCCGATCTCACCCTCGACACGACGTTCAACTCCGCCGGCGCGCGACCCGGCGTGCAGCTCGTCGCGTTCGATCAGGGCGGCGACAATCGCGACCAGGTGGCCGCCGTGGCGGTGCAGCGCGACGGCAAGATCGTCGCCGTCGGCGTGGTCGGCATACCGATCGGCTACAACGGCGGCGTGGTGCGCCTGAACGCCGACGGCAGCCTGGACACCGGCTTCGGCAGCAACGGCCGCATCCTGTTCAACCCGGGCCAGATCGCCGCCCTCGGCGCCGTCGCGATCGACCGCCAGCAGCGCATCGTGGTGGCCGGCGCCGTCGGCGATTTCAACGATTCGGACATGTACGTCGCGCGCCTGCGCGGCGCCGACGGCGCCCTCGACGTGTCCTTCGGCGGCACCGGTGCGGTGCGTTACGGCGGCGCCGACCTCGACAGCGCACGCGCCGTGGCGATCCAGTCGGACGGCAGGGTCGTGGCGGCAGGAACCTACGGCTACAACGATTTCGGCGTGGTGCGCTGGCGCGAGAACGGCGTCGTCGATTCCACCTTCGGCGTCGGCGGGCGCAGCACCGGCTCCTTCGCGGCGAGCGGCCCGACCTGGACCGACGGCGTCACCGCGATGACGCTCGACGGCGGCCGCGCGCTGGTCGCGGGCATGAACTCGATCACCACTGATACTTCCTACATCGGCGTCGCGCGCCTGACCGCCGATCGCATTTTCATTGGCGGTTTCGAGTAGCGCCGCGACGGCGACGAATGCTGCACCTCGATCGCAGCGTTTGCGTGCGCGATTGGACGAAAAGCGGTCCGCGACGAAGTGGCGGCGGCGCGCGCGCGTGATGCTCGCCGGACGCGGCCGTCGCGCACGGCGCAGACGGCGCTACCCCGTCGCTCGCCGACTACGGATCGAAGCCATTCCTGAAGATGAGGTCGGCGGCCGGCACGCGCAGGCAGTTCGACAGCTCGGACGTGATCAGGTCCTGCGTGAAGCCGTTGGTCGTGGTGAAGCGCTCGGTGCTGGCCGCGATGAAGGAACCGGCCGATACGGAACCGGCCGACACCGTGAATTGCGTCGTGAACGCGAAATCGCCGTTGGCGTCCGTCGTGCCGTGCGCTCTCCACTGGGTCGGCGATGCCTCCGCTTCGCCGTGTCCCGAGGAATCGCAGGCGGTGTTGGCGTGGAAATACACGTCGACATCCTTTTGCGCGACGGTGTGTACCGAGCCGGACACGGTGACCGGCACGTTGGCCCCGTTCGGAACGCCGGCGGCGATGGAGGCCAGCACCGGCGCGTTGAGGTTTTCGTTCGGGCCGAGCAGGTCGCCGTCGGTGCGGATCGGATTGACGCCGACCGGCGCGATGTCGATGCCGAGGCCGCCGTTGTCGCGGATGCTGTTGCCGCGCACTTGCACGTGCGGCCAGGAGGTTCCGGCGGTGTCGGCGGAGGCGGCGACGAACACGCCGGCGCCGCCGTTGTTGGCCACGCGCGAGGCGAAGCCGCCGTTCGCCGGGTCGCCGGTGACCGAAACGATCATGTGCCCGTCGACGTGCACGCCGTCGCCGTCGTTGCCGAACGCTTCGTCGTGGATGCCGATACCGATCTTGTTGGCGTAGACGCCGGCAGCCCCGGCGCCGTACCAGGCGTTGGTGCTGGCCAGGTTCACGCCGTCGCCGCCGTTGGCCGCGATGAAGTTCTGTTGCACGAGCAGGCCGGCCGGATCGGCGCGGATGCCGTGGCCGCTGTTGCCGAGCGCGTGCACGCCGCCGGCGTCGAGGCCGATGTAGTTGTTGCGCACGAGGATGCCGGTGGCCGCGTTGATGTCGGGCACGTGAGCGATCCAGATGCCGTCGCCGTGGTTGCCGGAAATGAGGTTGCTCATGAACGCGCTGGCCGGCGGGGAGTCGGTGCCGATCGTGAGGTCCTTCACGTTGATGCCGATCTCGATGCCGAGGCCGTTGCCGAGCGCCTGCGTGCCGCTCGCATCGGTGCCGATGTAGTTGTCCCGGATGTCGACGTCGCTCATCGTGCAGAGCGTGTAGTTGCTGTCGTTGAAGGCGCAGCCGTCCAGCTTGATGCCCGCCTGCGAGAAGCGGTTGATGACCAGACCGCTGATCGAGGACTGTCGAGCGCTGCAGTAGTCGGTCGCATTGAAGCGGGTGATCGCGAGTGCGATGCCGGGACTGTCGCCGGCGAGGCTGCCGTCCAGTTCGATCCGCAGCGCCGCGTTGCTGCCCTCCGCCAGGGTGTTCATCTGGCTGCCCGGCTGCGTGTAGCCGTCGATCGCGACCCAGCTGAGGAGCGCCGGCAGCGGCGTCAGCGGACGGATCGTGTGCACGCCGGTTCCGGGAATGGCGAAGCTGATCGTATGCATGCCGCCGCTGCGACAGATGGCGTTCGCATCGGCAATGGCCTGGCGCAGGCTGCCGGCGCCGTCGTCGTCGGTATTGGTCACCACGAAGTCGTTCGCCGCGGCGGCGGCCGACCAGATGAGCGCCAGGATCAGCGCATGCGTGCGCAGCAGTGCGAAGGGGGTCATGCTGGGTTTCCTGCATGAAAATGGATGGGGCACGCATCCCGTCGGCCCGCGCGCCGCGCAGGCGGGGACGATCGAAGCGCAGCGTTCGTCGCCGTCGCGGCGCTGCGCTGCGTGGAACCTCTGCAGCGATCGCGCGCGATATGGCGATCGACGCCGATTCGCGACTCACCGGCTCGCCTCCGCGTCGAAGCCATTCGCGAAGATGCGGTCATAGCCCAGCTTGCCGACGGCGAACCTCGGGAAAAAGCTGTCGCTGGGATTGTCCTGGCCGGCGACGAACAGGAAACCGCCCACGATCGCGATGCAGCAGCCGTTGGCAGCGCCGCCCGGCGAGAACGTACCGAAAGCCGTGCCGCGGCCGCTGAAATCGGCCGCGAGGCTGCCGTCCGTGCGCAGGTGGGCCAGCGCGAACCGGTAGTCGCCGTAGCCGCCGATCGGGTTGTAGAAGCTGGTCGCCGATCCGATCGCGAAGACATCGTCGCCGCGCAGCGCCAGCCCGCCCGCCCCATCCCGCGCCGGGGAGCTCAGGCCGAAATGCACGACGACGACGCCGGGGCCATCCGTGGACGCCGTGCCGAAGCCGGCGTCGGCCTGCCCGTTCGCGCCGAGGCGGGCGACGAAGAAGTCCGCCGGCTGCGCGGCGACCGCCGACCGCGAGATCGAGCCGGCAAAGACGATGCGCCCCTGCGAGTCGATCGCCAGCGCGTAGACCGACCAGGCGTCCGTGGCCGCGCCGAGGAACACGCGCCCGCCGCTGCCGAAGCCGCTGTCGAGGCTGCCGTCGGCATTCAGCCGGATCAGCGCGGCCTTGCGTGCACCGCCGTCGATCGTCACGTGGCCGGCGACGACGATCTTGCGGTCGGCCTGCACGGCGACGGCCATCGCCTGGTCGGAGAAGTTGCCGCCGAGGTCGAACGAAACCAGCTTGCGGCCGCTGGCGTTGAAGCTCGTGTCGACGCCGAGGTCGGCGTTGAACCGCGCGATGCCCCAGTCGGTGTTGATGTACGGCTGGCCGGCGCGCGAGGCGTTGCCGGCGACGACGATCTTGCCGTCCGGCGCGATCGCGACCGCCTGCGGCGCGTTGTTCGCGCTGGCGGCAGGCACGTTGTCGGCGAACACCACCGGCGCGTAGATGGCGCCGCCGGCCAACGCCTGCGGCACGCCGTCGGCGGACAGGCGGATCAGGCGTCCTTCGTAGCTCACCGCGCTGCTGTCGCTGCCGAGATGACCGAAGGTCGCCATCACCAGGCGGTTGTCCGCTTGTAGGGCGAGACCGTTGTAGCCGAGGTCGCTGTCGCCCGGGAAGCGCGGGTCGCCGGCGAACAGTTCGCGGCCGTTGCCGACTTCGCCGAAATTCACGTCGAAGCTGCCATCCGGCAGCAGGCGCGTGGCGCACAGCCCTTTCTCGAGGTTCGCGGTGTAGCAGGCGCCGGCCAGCACGAGCTTGCCGCCCGGCTGCACGGCGAGTCTGCTGAGCGTGTCCCAGTCGCCCGCGCCCATTGCCGGCGTCACGAAGCCGCCGTTGCCCCAGAAAGTATCGGGATCGCCGTTCTGCGGCGGCGAGGTCTGGGCGTGCGCGACGGCATCGAGCGCCAACGCGAGCAGAGCGCCGAAGGCGGTGCGGCGGATCGTGGTGTTCATGCGGTTCTCTCAGCGGTGAGGACGAGGCCGACGCGGAGTCGCGCCGGTCTCGTCCTCGTGCTACGCCGTGCGATGCGCAAATCCGCCAATCGCACCGCTTCTGCAGGAGCGCGGGCAGGCGCGACTGCCGACCGCTTCGGCAAACGGACGGCACGCGGCGGTCGTCGCGTCGTACGTAGCACCGTGTTCTCTCACTGCGGAGAGTCGAAGCCGTCCTTGAAGATCGCGTCGAGCCGCAGCTTGGCGACGCCGAAGTAGCTGGCGTCGCTGGCGCCTTTGTCGTAGGCGCGGCCGACGAGGATCAGGCCGCCATGGGCGATGATGGCACCGCGCGCATCGTTGAGCGTCGTCATGGACGGTCCTTGCGGCGGGCTGTAGCCGCCGTAGGCGCCGGTGCTGAAGCTCGGGTCGGAATTGCCGCTCGGCAGCAGACGGCTCATCGTCCAGACGGACGTGTTCGGCGTCGCGTGGCTGGTCAGCGTCGAACCGTACACGAGGATCTTCTCGTCACCCTGCAGGATGAGGCCGAGGCCCGTCGATGTTTGCGGATTTGCGGGAAGTTCTCCCAAATCGACGAACAAGATGCCGTTCTCGCCGTTGTCATTGCTGAAGCTGTTGTCGAGCATGCCCGCGGAAGTGAAGCGCGCGACGAACTGGTAGGAGAAACCCCAAGTCGAGAAGACGGTTCCGGTGACGAGGATGCGGCCGCGACGGTCGATCGCGACGGCATAGACCTCGCTGATGGTCTTGATGTCTCCGCGCGAAACCCATGGGGGGACGGCTGCGTTGCCGCGGATCTGCAGCCCCGGTGAGATGACGACCTTGCCGCCGTCGCCGAAACTGGCGTCCAGGCCGCCGTCCGGGTTCAAGCGTGCGAGCACGCCGGAGCTGGTGGCAGGATCCATGACGGCGGTGCGCGCGGTGCCGGCCACGACGATCTTGCCGTCCCTTTGCACGGCCACGGCGCGGGCCGTGTCGTAGTTGGCACCGCCCAAGTCGACGTAGATGGTTTGCGCGCCGTCGCTGCCGAAACCGGTATCGGGCGTCATGTCCGCATTGAATCTGGCGACGCCGATGTCGCTGTCGGTGCTCATGCAGGCCGTCGTGCTGCGGCAACTGGTGGAGCCGGCCACGACGATCTTGCCGTCCGGTGCGATCACCACCTCGCCGACCAGATCGCTCATGACGGCGGGATCGATTCCGGGTTGGAACAGCACGCGGCGGTAGTACGCGCCGTCGGCCAGCGCCTCGAACTCGCCGGCCCGTTTCAGGCGCACCACGCGGCTTTCGATGAGTCCGCCGTTGAACTCGGCGCTGGCGAGCACGAGGCGGTCGTCGCGCTGCACGGCGAGGCCGTGGACGGCGATCTGCGGATTGCCGGGAAAATGGTCCTGGTAGTCGGCGAGCACGGTTTTCCGATAGCCGCCGAACCCGTTGCCGAGCGGGACGCCGTTCGGATGCAGCCATCGGAGGCAGATTCCGGCGTCCAGGTCAGGGTCGTTGCGCTGGCAGTTGCCGCCGAGGACGACCGTCCCATCGGACCTCACGGCGACGGAAGTTCCCTCATCGATGGCGCTGGCGTCGGAGGTGTACATGTTGCGGCCTTCGACCGGCCAGGCCGGATCGAACGTGCCGTCCTGAGCCTGCGCGGCTTGGCTCGAGATCAGCCCGAGCGCGCCGGTCAGCGCGGCGCGGCGGATCGTGAAACGCATGGTGTTCTCCCCGTCATCGGTTCGATGGGCGACAGCCGCGCGGTGGACGATCGGTGGTCCACCTTGCGGTAAACGCCGCATCGGAACGGGCGTTCGTGTTCCGACTACGCCGTGCGAAGCGCGATCCCGCCACGACGGGTTCGCGGGCGCCCGGAATCTGCAACGGGCGCTCGCGTTCGCGGGAGCGATGTCGACGAGGTGGCTCGAGCGGCTGACGGAACATTCGATGGCGGGGTTGGCCGCCGGACGGCGTAAGGGAACGTCGAAGCCGTCCCTCGGCTTTGTTCCGGCTCACGCGGGAACGGGGTGTTTCCGGAGATTTCCGCGGTTTTGGACGACTCCGCGTTCGGCGAGCAGAGGAGAGAAGGTCATGCGATGGATTGGCGTGGTGGACGCATTCGTGCGGGTCGTCGGTTTCGGTACGGCCGACGCAGGCGCAGCGCGACGCGCACGGCGTTCACCGCAGGGCGATGTTCGATGTCGCACGCGCGGCGGGAAATGGCCGATCGTCGCGTGCGCCCGCTTCGCGCTCGCGGCGGGAATGGCTTTGTCGGTCGCCGCCCCGGCGCAGGCCGCCGACTCCGACGGCTATCCCGACCCCAGCTTCAACGGCAATGGATTGCTGCGGATCTTGTTCTATTCGGGAGTGAACGCCAGTGCGTACGGTGTCGTCGTGCAGCCGGACGGCAAGATCGTCCTGAGCGGCACTTGCTTGATCGGAGACGCAACCTCCGATTCGCGCGTGTGCATGGCGCGCGTGCTGCCGGACGGCACGATCGACCACAGTTTCGGCCCGAACGGGAGCGGCGCCTTCCTGTTCAGCGATTTCGCCGGATTTCCCGCTGCGACATCCAACGATTTCATCCGCCAACCGGACGGACGCTTCGTCGTCGTGGGCACTAGTTACGATCCCGCACACTTGGGTGCCTGGATCGCGCGTCTGAGCGCTTCGGGCGAACTCGAGCGTGCGCCGAACGGAGAACCGGTGCGCTGGCTGAATCTGTCGGCGAATCCGACGTCGCCGGGTTTCGTGACCTACGGCGTGGCGTTCGCGCCCGGCGGCAAGATCGTCGTCGCCGGTACCGCGAACAGCGCATCGGATCCGGGCAACTGGGATATGGCGGTGGCGCGATTGAACCCGGACTTGAGCCTGGACACGACGTTCAACGCAAGCGGCGCGGGCGGCATGCCCGGCGTGCGTCTGTTCGCGTTCGATTTGGGCGGCGGCAATAGCGACCGCGCGTACAAGGTAGCCGTGCAACCCGACGGCAAGATCGTCGCCGCGGGTGCCGCGAATGTCGCGCTCGGACCGGTGAACACGGCCGCGGTGGCGCGTGTGAACGCCGACGGCACGCCGGACGCGACCTTCGGCAGCAACGGCCGAGTCTGGTTCGGAGTCGGCCCACCCGAGTTGAACACGAGGGCGTGGGCAGTCGCGCTCGACTCGCGACAGAACGTCGTGCTGGCCGGTATCACGCGCCCCTATGTAAGTGCATACGACAGCGGCTACGTCGCACGCCTGCGCGCCACCGATGGTGCGCTCGACACGGGTTTCGGAGACCAGGGAACGGGCTGGACGCTGTTCGGCAGCAACGCAGCGGCGATCTACTTCAACGCGGTTCTGGTGCAGCCCGACGGCAAGATCGTCGCTGCCGGCACGATGTCCGACCCGGTCGGCTCGTCGTTCGCGTATCCGTACGTCAGCCGCCTTCTGCCTACCGGCACGGATGATGCGACGTTCGCGGACACGCTCTACGGCTATGTCGGCCCGACTCAGCACGGCAACGACGGCGCCGCGGCGGTGGCCTACGATCCGCGCGGTTATCTCGTGCTGGCCGGCCACAGCCAGTTGATCGGGGAAACCTACGGCGACATGGGCGTGGCGCGCTTGACGTCGCAGATCGTCTTCGGCGGCACCGGCGCCGGATTCGACGCGCAGTAGCCGACGGCGGCGATGCCGCGTGGCGATGCCGCGCTCGCGGCGTAGCGACGCAGGCGCCTAGGACACGCACCCGTCCGCGAACAACGCGAAGCGCCGCCAGGGCGCTTCGCGTTGCCGGTGTCGCGCGATCTCAGATCGTGATCGGCAGGAAGCGCAGGAACCCGGTGAACGTGTTGTACAGGTTCTGCAGCGGCTGCTCGAAGATCTTCGGCTGTTCCGATCCGTGGCGGATCGGCTGGCCCTGGTCGAACGCCGCGACGATCGGTCCCATGTTGTGCGCGTTGACCAGGTTGGAGATGCCTTCCGGGTTGCCGATGCGCAGGTCCGAGCCGAGCGCGTTCGGCAGGGCGTTGGTGAACGGAATGTCGTTCTGCAGATGCGTCGCCCAATCGCCGTCCACGCCGTAGGCGCGGCTGCGCTCGGCCATCACGGTGCGCGTGGCGTTCGGGTCCAGTCCGAGGCGGCTGAGCGTGTTGTCGTGCACGCCCTGCGAATTGAACACGACCGAGGTGCTGCCGGTGGCGGCGGCCGCGGCGCCGGCGAGCGAGCCGCCCATCGAGTGCCCGGTGAAGACCACATTGTCGCCGCCGAACGCGTTCTCGACCTGATTGGCGAGATCGACCGCGTTGTGCATCTGCTTGGTGTCCAGGCCGGCGCTCTGCGCGATCACGCTGGGAACGTCCTCGCCGGTGTTGCCGGCGTAGGCGACGGCATAGTGGCCGTTGCCGTCGGTGTAGACGCCGGCGAGCATGCCGTCGCGATACTGGACGCTCGGATCGACGCCGGCCGCGTGCAGCTCGCCGTCACCCATGCGACGCCAGCCGTCGACGTGCGTCTGCGAGGGATTGTAGGCCGCTTCGGCCAGCTTCGCCATGCTGCGGTCGAAGCCGGGCTTGGCGTCCTTGCCGCCGACGGAAGCGTCCCATCCGCCGTCGGCAGGGCGTGTCGCGCCCGTGCCCTGGCTGCCGCCGCCGAGAACCTTGTCCGCGAAGTCGCGGATGCCGTCGTTGATGCGTTGGCCAACTTGCTCGATACCCATCTTGAGGTTCCTTTGAAAGGATGAAGGTGGATTTGTCGAGTGCTGCCGGGTGCGATGCTAGCGAGCAGGATCGGCGGATGTGATCTAGGGTGAACCCCAGAGTGACCGCGCAGGTCCGCTGCGCGCGACAATCGCGCGCGTCGCGGCTCCAGCGCCGCGCGGCAGGCGAACAGGAGGCGGGAGAACGTGTCGTCACGGCAAGCGCGTGCGCTGCAATGGTTCGATGCGTACGCCGATCTCGCGGCGGACGAGCGGGCGAAGGCGCTCGCGGCCTTGCGCGCATCCGATCCGGATCTGCACGAGGCGGTGGCGGCCCTGTTCGCGGCGGACGCCTTGCAAGGTCCCTTGCTGCAATCGCCGCAGAAGATTCTTTCCGCCTACGAGAAGAGCGCGCGGCGGGGCGTCGCCGCGGTCGACGCGCGGATCGGATCGACGCTCGGCGCCTGGCGCATCGAGGGCGTCATCGGCGCCGGCGGCATGGGCAAGGTCTATCGCGCCAGCCGCGCCGACGGCCAGTACGCGCAGGTCGTCGCGCTGAAGTGCGTCGGCACCGAGGTGGATTCGCCGGTGCTGGCCGAGGCGGTGCGCAACGAGCGCGGCATGCTGGCGATGCTGGAGCATCCCAACATCGCCACGCTGCTCGACGGCGGCATCGACGCGGACGGCTATCCCTGGTTCGCCATGCAACTGGTGCAGGGCGAACCGATCGACCGCTGGTGCGACGACCGCCGGCTGGACGTCCGCGCGCGCGTGGAGCTGTTCATCCGTCTCTGCGACGGCTTGGCCTACGCGCACGCCAAGGGCACGCTGCATTCGGACATCAAGCCGTCCAACGTGCTGGTCGACGCGTCCGGCCGGCCGGTGCTGCTCGACTTCGGCTTGTCCTCGCTGGCCGCGCGCGGCCGCGGCGGAGAGCGGCGTCGTGTCGCGATGACGCTCGGCTACACCGCGCCGGAAGTGTCGGCGAACGGATACAGCGTCAAGACCGATCTCTATTCGCTCGGCGTCATGCTGTACGAGCTGCTGTGCGGCGCCTGGCCGTTGCACGGCACGCCGATCGACGCCGATACGCCGGCGCCGCCGCCGCCGAGCCGGCTCGCGCTGCAAGGCTCGGCGCAGATCGCGCAGGCGCGCGGACTGGGCAGCGCCGCGGCGTTGTCGCAGGTGCTCGCCGGCGACCTGGACCAGATCGCCGGCGCCTGCGTCGCGGCCGATCCCGCCGCGCGGCCAACTTCGGTCGAGCAGGTGCAGGCGGACTTGCGTGCCTGGTTGCAGTTCAAGCCGGTGTCGGCGCGCCGCGGCGAACGCGGCTATCGCCTGCGCCTGTTCCTGCGCCGCCATCGCAGCGTGGCCGTGGTCACGGCGTTCGGGCTCGCCTGCGCCGCGATCGGCCTCGGTGCGGGGCTGAAGCTGCGCGAGGCCGCCACGCACAACGCGCAGGCGGCGCACGCGATGCGCCGGCTGTTCGAGAACTCCTTCGACGTGCTCACCACCGGCGGCCTCGGCCAGTCGCCGCTGATGTCGGCGGCGATGTTGCGCGACGCCGAGGCCAACCTGCGCCGCAGCGACGCCGTCGAGGGCACGCCGCTCGCCGCCGTCGACGGGCTGGTGCTGATGGCGCTGGCGCGGAGCTACACCGTGCTCGGCGACTACCGCCATGCGCTCGCGCTGATCGACGAGGCGCAGGCGCTCGCCGCCGGGCATCCGGAGCAGAACGCGCCGATCCAGGCCGCACTGGCGCACCTGCTCAACATCGAGTCGCGCTACGCGCAGGCGCGCGGGGCGGTCGAGTCCGGACTGGCCGACATCGACGCGGTGCCGCCTCCCGATCGCGATTTCACGCGCCTGATGCTCGAGGTGGAACTGGCGCGCGCGCACTGGGGCATGGCCGACATCGGCGAGGCCAACGCGCTGCTGCAACAGGCGATGACGCGCGCCGAGGCGATGGCCGCGCGCGATCCGACGCCGCTGGCGGCGCTGCTGATCCAGCGCGGGCAGTGGCGGCGCCTGTTCTCGCGCTACGAGGACGCGATGCGCGATTTCGAGCGCGCCGCCGCGCTGACCTCCACGCGCGCGCCGATCGTCGCCGACGGCGCGTCGGCGGAGCTGGCGCGCACGCTCGATCAGCTCGGCCAGCACGCGCGCGCGGTGGAGGTGGCCGGCAAACTGCTGCAGAGCCGGCGCCGCATGCTCGGCGAGGAACATCCGGAAACCGGCAAGGCCTGGGTCGTGCTCGGCGACGCGCAGTTCTGGAACGGCCAGCTCGACGCGGCGCTGGAATCGGCGCAGCGCGGCGAGGCGATCCTTTCCGCCGCGCTCGGCGCGGAGCACCCGGAGACCGCGCAGGCGGCGATCGTGATCGGCTCGATCCAGGCGCAGACCGGCAAGCCCGACGAGGCGGTGGCGAGCGCACGGCGCGTGCTGGCGATCATGGAGAAGGCGCACGGCGCCGAGCACCAGGCGACGCTCAAGGCGGTCGGCCACCTGGCCGCCACGCTGGCGGTGCAGGCGTCCGCGCGGCCCGGCGAGACCGCGCCGTGGCAGGAAGTGATCGCCCTGTACGCGCGCAAGGTCGACGCGGGCACGAAGCAGGGCTTGCCGATGCTGTCGGAGCGGATGTTCCTGATCAAGGCGAAGCTGCGCGTCGGGCGCATCGATCCGGGTACCGAGCAGGAGCTGGAGCGGGTGATCGCCGCGCTCGGCGAAGCGCGCGGCCGCTACAGCGACGCCGCGCGCAGCGCGCGTTTCACGCAGATCGAGGTGGACTTGCAGCAGGAGCGGGTCGATCGCGCCGTGGAACGCCTGGAAACCTTGCTGCGCGAACTCGATCGCGCGCCGCCGAGCCTCAGCGCCGACGGCGATCGCTTCAACTGCCACGAGCGCCTGGGCGACATCGCGCAGCAGCGCGGCCAGCCGCTCGCGGCGCGGAACCATTGGGAGCAGTCGCTCGCGATCGGCCAGCGCATCGGCCCGCAGCAGGTGTCGACGCAGCGCGTGAAAGCGAAGTTGGCGGCGCTCGATCCGGACGCGCAGGCGCGGGCCGGCAAGTCCGCGACGCGCTGAGGCGAGGGCTCAGATCTCGATCTCGCGGCCGCCTTCGCCGAGCCGGTCGAGCAGGTAGGCGCGTGCGCGGCGCCAGTCGCGCGAAATCGTGCGCGCGTTGACGCCGAGCACGTCGGCGACTTCCTCCTCGCCGAGGCCGCCGAAGTAGCGCAGCTCGACCACGCGTGCCAGGCGCTCGTCGATCGCGGCGAGGCCGTCCAGCGCCTGGTGCAGCGAAAGCAGCTGCTCCAGCCGCGTTTCCGCCTTCGGGTCGGCGATGTCGTCCGGCAGCGTGGCGTGCGCGACGTCGGCGCGCGCATCGCTCAGCGCGCGGCGCGTCTCGTCGAGCAGCACGAAGCGCATCGCGCGCGCGATCAGCGAGGTGAGGTGCCGCCGGCTGGCGACCTGCAGCTTCGCGCCGGACAGCTTCAGCCACGTCTCGCTGATCAGCGAGGTCGGCGACAGCTGCAGTCCCGCCTGCCGGCGGATCTGCGAGCGCGCGATGCGATGCAGGTCCTGGTAGAGCAGGGCGTAGATGCGGTGCCAGGCCTCGGCGTGTCCGCCGTCGGCTTGCGCCAGCAGGCGCGTCAGTCGCCCGGCGTCCGCCTCGCCGTCGTCGCCCGGCGTCGCGGCAAGATCGTGATCGACTTCGCGGTTTCGCGCAGCGGGCTTTCGCGTCGTGTCGGGATCCATCGCTCGATCTCGAATAGGAGGGGCAGAAGCGCAGGGAAGGGGTTTGCAACTTCGTCGAGTGGCTGTCTCCCTTCTCTGCGCTTCGCCTCGATTCGTCGGATGGAGAGTCTACAGATCTTCGTCGGCGAACTTGCCGGACACCGTTCGCCGTCGGGCGTCGCTGCGGCGCGCGGCGGCGATGCGCAGACGCAGCGACGCGCATGTCGCTCGTCGCGGTCCGGCGGCCAATCCTTCGCACCCTGAGACAGGAGAACGCGCATGTCGGAAGTCAACGCCAACGGTAGCTACCGGGTTCAGGAAGGCGACACCTTGTGGAGGGTCGCCAACGAAACCGGCATCTCGATCGACGAGCTGGCCTCGGTCAACGGCGTCAATCCCGACGGCATCCAGGCCGGGATGACGCTGACGATTCCGGCGCGCCCGACCACGCACGACGCGAGCGACCCGTATGCGCGAGCCGGCGGCATCGGCGAAGGCCAGGGTTCCTCGCCGGGGCAGGCGAGCGAGACGCATCTGACGGGCTACCTGCAAAGCCTGACGCGCGACAGCACGCGCAGCGGCAAGGCCGAAGGCGGCGTCGACGGCGGTTCGCAGTGGGAGAGGGACGCCTTCCTCGGCTCGATCGGCGAGAAGTACCGCGGCCAGAGCGTCGAGCAGGCCAAGCAGGGCGGCCTGGACCGCTCGCGCACGCAGGCGCTCGAAGGCGCCACCAGCGAAGGCGAGAAGGTGCGCATCAACAAGGCCTTCGACGAAGCCGAGCAGCGGATTCGCGGCAACACCGAGAGCGAGCGGATCGGCGGCAAGGTCAAGGACGGCAGCCTGCTCGGCAAGACGCACGAGAAGACCATCGAGAACGTGCAGGCCGAGAAGACCGAGGCGCTCGACGGCATCAGCGATCCGCGCGAGCGGGCGCGCGTCGGAGCGGCCTACGACGAAGCGGTGAAGACGTTGAACGCCAACAACGACGCGCATCGGGCGTCGAAGACGACGGGCTCGGTCTCGCCGGTCATCTCCTCGACGAGTTCCGGCGCGAGGGCCTACCAGGACGGCGGCCCTGGCGGCACCTTCGACTACCTGCGCGTCGACGGCGATTTCGACGCCGGCATCGGCCGCACCGGCGTCCGCGTGGAGGGCAGCGTGCTCGAAGCGACGACCGATCCGAGCGACACCAGCGCCCTCGGCGACATCCGCTTCAAGGCCGGCACCGCCGGCGCGCAGCTCGGGCACAACACCAGCGGCGAGGGCGCCGCGACGCAGTCCTCCTACGGCGTCGGCTTCAACCTCGACGCCGTGTCGATCACCAAGGGCTTCGGCCGACTCCAGGACGGGCGCAACGACACGCGCGGCGAGGCCGGGCTCAGCGTCGGCGTGAAGTCCGGCGGCTTCAACGCGACCATCGGCGACAAGGACGGCGACGGTTCGCGCGAAGTCGGCTTGCAGGTCTCCATTCCGCTCGGTCCGGTCGGCGTCACGCTCGGCGGCGAGACGGAGAACACCGTCGTGGTCGGCGCCGTCGAGAAGGCCAGGGACGTCCTCGACAGCGTCAAGACCGGCTTCAAGCGCTTGTTCGGCTGATCGGGCCGGCACGCTCCGGTGCAGCAGGTCTGCGCACCACGCGGCGATCGGGGCGAGACGGCGGAGCCGTCCGCGCGAGGGAGCGGCGCGCGCGTGTGCGAAGACGCATCCGCTCGACGCGAGCCGGGCGGAGCTTCGCTCTACGTCGTGCAAGCCGGCGACACGCTCGCCGGCATCGCCGCCGCGCACGGCCTTTCCGTCCTGGACCTGCTCGAGGCGAATCCGGGCGTGGGCGGCAATCTCGCCTGCTTGCGTTCGCCGAATGCGCGAGCGAACGCGGCGACGACGGGGGCCGCCGCATGCAATCCGTTTCTGCAACGCTTTCTCCGCTCGCTGCGCTGGTGCTGGCATCTGCACGGATGCTTTCGACGGCGGCGCGGCGGCGAGCGCGAACGGGCGCTGATCGACACGGCGCAGGCGCAGCTCGACGCCGCGGGAAGAGGCCTGGTCGAGGACATCGTGCGCCGCGCCAGCGCGGCGCGCGAAGAGTGCAGGTGATCACGTCCGGAGCGACCGCCGGCGAGCCGATGGTCGGCGGCGTGGATGGCCGGTCGGATTCGCCGACGTTCGGCACGCGACGCACGGATGCTTCGCGCGGAAATCCGCCGCAGGAGTGGCGGATCTCCACGATGGGCGCGGTTCTGCCGCGTCCGTTCCCGCCGACGGGATCCGGAGTGGATCCCGTCGGCTTCATCGTCCGATCCGGGGAAGAACCATGCGTCTCGATCCGAAGTCTCTGTTGTCGTTGTCGCTGCTGGCCGCCGTATCGAGCCAGGGCTGGGCAAGCACCGCCGCATACGAACCGCCGTCCGCCACGTTCGAGGCCGAACGCAGCGCGGCGTTGAAACCGCTGATCGACGAGCGGCGCGGCTACGTCGAGTTCTTCCGGCGCGCCTACGCACGCTATCCGGCGTTGCCGGCCGGTTCGCTGGAATCGATCGCCTACACGCAGACCGGTTGGCGCAACGTGCAGCCGGCCGACGAGTCTCCGGCGGATCGGCACATGCCGGCGGCCTGGGGTCCGATGGGGCTCTACCACGGCGACGGATTCGCCGATCAGGTCGGCGAGGGCGCGCGACTCACCGGCTTCTCCGAGTCCGCCGTGATGAACGATGCGGAGACCAACATCCTCGCCGCCGCCGCGCTGCTCGACCAGGCGTTCAAGCAGGGCGGCAAGACGAGCGCGCGCGCGAGCGCGGAAGCCGCCTTCGCCGCCGCGTTGCAGCGCTACGCCGGTTTCGGCGCAGCGGGGAACCTGGGCGCCTACGCGCGCGAGAGCTTCGCCTACTCGGTGCTCGACCACCTCGGCAACGGCGTGCAGGAAGACGGCGTAGAGGTGCCCGCGCGCGGAATCGACCTGCGCAAGGCCTTTCCGGCGGAGCGGCTGCGCCTGTTGCAGGCGCCGGCGCTGACCGTCGACGCCGATCGGGGCACGGTGCGCATCGACGGCGACAGTGCGCCGTCGGTACAGCAGGTCGACGCGCCGCCGACGATCCAGGCGGCCGACTTCGGCGAGGCGATCTGGAATCCCGCCAGCTCGAGCAACTACAGCACGGCCGGCAACAGCGATACGGCGGTGATCCTGCACACGATGGAAGGCTCGTACGCGGGCGCGATCGCCTGGTTCCAGAATCCCGCGGCGGAGGTCTCCGCGCACTACCTGATCCGCAAGTCCGACGGGCAGATCACGCAGATGGTGCGCGAGTACCACCAGGCCTGGCACGCGGCGTACCACAACTACTATACCATCGGCATCGAGCACGAAGGCTACGCGAGCGACGCGGGCAACTGGTCGTCGGCGATGGTCAACGCCTCGGCGCGGGTCACGCGCAGCATCTGCACGCGGCGCGGCGTCAACTGCGCGTCCGCGTGGCAGGGACCCGGCTACGACACCTGGCACCTCGTTCCCGACAACGTGCGCGTCAAGGGCCACGGCATGCTCAGCAGCAACCAGAACCGCTACGACCCGGGCAAGTTCTTCCCGTGGAGCGGCTACTACAGCCTCATCAACGGCGGCGCGCCGCCGCCGGCGGACACGCGCTACTGGGTCGACACCTTCGCCGACGCGCCGGGCTTCGGCTCGCCGAGCAGCACCGCGCAGACCGGCACGCTGTACGCCGGCACCAACTACGTCTACTGCAAGACCTGGGGACGCGAGATCCGCAACGGTGTCTCCTTCAACCACTGGTGGCTGAAGACCGACCTCGACGTCGGGCCGGCCGCGCAATGGGTGTCGGCCTACTATCTCGATCGCTGGGGCAACGACGAGGCGCGCGACAACGACGGCTACGACCTGCCGCGCTGCGAGGTGCTGCCGTACGGCAAGATCGGCGAGAAGTACTACGCGATGGGCGGCGTGCGCAGCGTGCTCGGCGTACCGAAGCTGGCCGAGGCGGATTCGCAGCTCGGCGGACGTTTCCAGGAGTTCGCCAACGGCATCATCCTGTGGCACAGCCAGAGCGGCGCGTTCGCGATCTACGGCGCGATCCTGGCGCAGTTCCGCGCGACCGGCAGCGAAACCGTCTGGGGCTTCGCGCGGATGGACGAGAATGCCGCCGCGCGCTCGCCGGCCTCGGGCCAGACCGGCCGCTACCAGTACTTCCAGAACGGTCTGTTCCTGTGGACGGCGGCGACCGGCGCGCACGCGGTCCACGGCGCGATCCTGACCCACTTCGAGAACACCGGCCGCGAAGCGCAGTACGGCTATCCGACCGGCGAGGAACAGGCCTGGGGGGGCAGTGGACGTCAGCAGACGTTCGAGCGCGGAACGTTCCGCTGGACGCCGGAGCAGGGCGTTTCGGTGCAGTGACCTCGATCGCCCGTCACGGCGGACCTACAACCACTTCGCGCGCTTGAGCACCCAGTACAGCGTGGTGCAGATGCCGGCGGTGACCGTGATCATCGCCGGGTAGGCCCAGGGCTGGTCGAGTTCGGGCATGTGATGGAAGTTCATGCCGTACCAGCTCGCCAGCAGGGTCGGCGCGGCGAGCAGCGCGGCCCAGCCGGCGAGGCGCTTGACGACTTCGTTCTGCGCCACGCCGACCAGCGCCAGGTTGACGCTGATCGCCGCGGTCAGCATCTCGCGCATCGTGTCGGTCGATTCGTTGATGCGCGCGGCGTGGTCGTAGACGTCGCGGAAGTACGGCCGCACCTCGTCGCGGATCAGGCCCGGATACTGGCGCACCAGCTGGTTCAGGATGTCCTGGATCGGCGCGATCGCCAGGCGCAGCGTGACCAGCTCCTTCTTCAGTTCGTACAGGCGGCGGATCGTCTCGCGCTTGAAGGTGTCCTGGAACACCTCTTCCTCGAGTTCCTGCAGTTCCTCGCGGAACTCGCGCACGATCGGGAAGAAGTTGTCGACGATGAAGTCGAGCACGGCGTAGAGGCTGTAGCCCGGGCCCAGCGTCATCAGCTCCGGCGCCTGCTCGCAGCCGCGCCGCGCGGCGGCGTAGCTGAGGGAAGCGCCGTGCCGCACGGTCACGATGTAGCGCTTGCCCATGAACACGTGCGTTTCGCCGAATGCGATCTTGCCGTTCACCGTCTGCGCCGTGTGCGCGACGATGAACAGCGAATCGCCGTAGACCTCGATCTTCGCGCGCTGGTGCGCGGCGTGCGCGTCCTCGACGGCGAGCTCGTGCAGGCCGAACTCCTCCTGCAGCTTCTCCAGCAGCTCCTCGGTCGGCTCGCGCAGGCCGACCCAGACCCACTGGTCCGGCGTCTCCAGCACGTCGCTGATTTCCTCGATCGTGATGTCGCGCAGCTTGCGCCCGTCGGCCGAGTAGGCGACGCAGTTGACCACCATCGGATCGTTGCAGGTCGGATCGGTCGGCAAGTTGGTCGGATGGAAGCCCATGCGCGGATGATGCCGCTTCCATGATGACAACGGCAATCCGCGCCGTCGTCGGCGTTCAGTCGTCGGCGAAGTGGCGGTCGGATCGTCGATGCCGGGTGCGCCGAAGATCGGCCAGCGCATGGCACGCGGCCGAACCGGTCGCTTCCGCTGCGACGCTACTCGCTGCGATGAGGAATCGGCCGCGCGCTCAGCGAATCGAAGCCGTCGCCGCGACCCGACCTCGCGCCAACGCCAGCGCCAGGTGCAGCGACAGGAACAGCACGATCCAGTGCAGGTTCTCCTGCACGAACCACGGCAGGATCTTCGAGAACAGCGCGAACGCGGCGCCGAGCACGACCAGCCAGGCCACCGCATGCGCCCAGCGCCGCGCGGGCCGGCCGCGCAGGGCCGCGATCCAGGTCGGCAGCAACAGCAGGCATAGCGGACTCAGCAGCAGCAGGTTCTCGTTGCGCCACGCGGAAACGTGCTCGCTGCCGAACCACAGGAAGAGCAGGGCGAAGCCGCCGACGGCGCAGAACAGCTCGAACACGATCGCGAACAGCGCCAGCGGGACGCGCGCCGCCGCGCTGCGCCGGCCGGCCAGCCAGAACAGGGCCAGGCCGAGCGCGACGCCGCCGATCAGGAACGGCCAGCGCAGGTCCGGCGGCAAGGCCGGCGGCTCCTCGACTTCGCCGGCCGCGAGGGTCTGGCTGCCGGCGACCAGCGGCTTCGTCGTGCCGTCCGCTCCGGCGATCTGCGCGTTGCCGACCACGTGGCGCAGCGTTTCGGGCACGAAGCTTTCCTGCCAGTAGTCCAGGCGCTGGTCGGCGAACGGCCCCAGGCCGAGATCGATCAGCAGCATCAGCGCCGGCTGCGGCGCCATCAGGCGCAGCGCGTCGAGACGATAGGTGTAGCCGCGCGAGCGGCCTTCGCTCTGCGCGTGCAGTGCGCCGCCGAGCGCGCGATCGAGCGCGTCGCGCACGCGCGTGGAGCAGTTGGCGAGGAAATAGTCGTAGCGGTACAGCGCGTTCTCCGGTCGCGCGTTCCATTCGAGGAACTGCGCCAGTGCCGCGGCCTGCTCGGGCGACAGGTCCAGGCGCTGCTCGACGATCTCGCGGCGCTCGGCGCGGTACATGGCGAGATCGTCGGCGAGCTCGCCGGCGACGATGCGGTAGCGCATCTGCCCGCGCGCGAAGTTGGCGAGGAAATCGCCCTCGGCGAAATCGAAGATGCCGTAGTTGTAGGCGACCGCCTCGCCGTCGGCGTCGCGCACGACGATCGCGTTGTGGCCGAAGCGTTCGAAGAAGATCGGGCCGGGGCCTACCGTCAGCAGGCTGACGGAGAGCGGGGATGGGTGATGGGTGATGGGTGATTGGGTGGGGTCGGACTCGCCGGAGGATTGGGCGTTTGCGCCATGTGCGACCGCGAGTGCGCATAGCACGGCCAGACAGACGCGCATGAGCATCCCGCGAAAGCCGAGCTTTCGCCAATCACCCATCACCCATTCCGAATCGCCGCTCTCAGGCCTCATGCACCCGCACCGAGAACTGCAGCACGCGGCGCGCGTCGGCCTTCGTGACCTGGAAATGGAAACCGCCGAACACGGCTTCCTCGCCGACTTCCGGCAGGTAGCCGATCTCGGAGGTGACCATGCCGCCGACAGTGTCGAATTCCTCGTCGCTGAAGTCGGAGCCGAAGCGTTCGTTGAATTCCGCGATCGGCGTCAGCGCGTTGACCAGGAACTCGCCGTTGCCGCCGGACTGGATCAGCGTCTGCTGGTCGTCGTCGTCGTCGTGCTCGTCGTCGATGTCGCCGACGATCTGCTCGAGCACGTCCTCGATCGTGACCAGGCCGGCGACGCCGCCGTACTCGTCGACCACGATCGCCATGTGGTTGCGCGACAGGCGGAATTCCTTCAGCAGGATGTTCAGCCGCTTGGACTCGGGAATCATCGTCACCGGCCGCAGCACGCTACGGATGTCCTGCGAGGCGCCGTCGCGCAGGCAGCGCAACAGGTCCTTGGCGAGCAGGATGCCGTGGATCTCGTCCTTGTCGCCGGCGTGCACCGGAAAGCGCGAATGGCCCGACTCGATGACGATTTCGAGCACCTGCGGCAGCGACGCGTCGATCGGCAGCGAGACCATCTGCGCGCGCGGGATCATGACGTCGGAAACGGTCAGGTCGGCGACCTCGATCGCCCCCTCGACCATCGACAAGGTGTCGTTCGACAGCAGGCCGTTCGCCTGTGCGTGGCGCAGTTCCTCGATCAATTCCTCGCGGCTCTGCGGTTCCCCCGAGAGCGCCTGGGTGATGCGCTCGAACCACGATCGTGGCGGGGGACTACTGGGAGGGTCCTCGCTCATCTCTACCGGCAACAAGCCCTCGCGGGCGGGCCGGCAGTGTAGCAAAGGAGGAACGAGGGATCAGAATCGAGGAACGGGAGAAATTCCGCCCCCGTTTCTCACTCCTCATTTCTCGTTCCTGGGCGCGTACGGATCGGCGATGCCGAGCGAGCCGAGCACCGCGCGTTCCAGCGCCTCCATGCGCTCGGCGTCCGCGTCGGTCTCGTGGTCGTAGCCGAGCAGGTGCAGCACGCCGTGGACGGTCAGGTGCGCATAGTGGTCGCGCGGTGTCTTATGCTGCTCGCGCGCCTCGCGCGCGACCACCGGCGCGCAGACGACGAGGTCGCCGAGCAGGCCGGAATGTTCTCCGGGCGCGGCTTCGTAGGGGAAGCTCAGCACGTTGGTGGCGTAGTCGCGGCCGCGGAACTCGCGGTTGTAGCGGCGGCCGGCCGCGCTGCCGACGATCAGGATGTTCAGCTCGGTCCAATGGTGCGGATGGCGCAGGTCGGGAATCGCGGCGATCCAGCGCTCGAAGCTCGGCAGCAGCGGCACGCCCTTGCGGCCGGCCTCGTTCCTGACCCAGATGGAGAGCTTGAGCGGCAAGGCCGACCGGCGCGTCGGCTTCGCGGCAGATCCGGGCTTCGCACGTGCGCTCATGCCGGCGCTCAGCGCTCGAAGTCGTCGGCGAACACGGCTGCCTCGCAGCCGGTCGGGTGGAAGCTGACCTGGTTCGCGCCGGACTCGGGCACGGCGATCTCGCCGCTGAGCCGGTTGTAGTCGATGTCGGCCGGATTCGACAGGCCGTCGGCGAGCACCTGCGCCGGCGAATCGAGCGCGAACGGCGGATCGAAGCGACGCAGGCAGCCGCCGCTGCCGCAGGACCACGGCGCGACGACGATCGCTCCATGGCAGTCCAGCGTGATGCCGTCGATGTTGCCAAGCTGCGTCTGGATCAGCGTCGCCGGCGTCGGCGTCCCATCGAGCGGGATTTCGAGAATCTTCGCATTGCTGGTCCACGTGGCGACCAGCAGGCGGTTGCCGGCGCGGTCGTAGGCCAGGCCGTTCGGCGTCTGCGCGGTCGGCGTCAGCACGCTCTGCGTCGGCGCCGCGAGGTCGGCGACGTCGACGCGATGGATCTTCCTGGCGCCGAAGTCGCTGAGGTAGATCGTGTGCGCGCCGTCGGAGGTGATGCCGTTGAGGAAGGACGCGCCGGCGATGGCGAGATCGAGCACCGGTTCGACGCTGTCGACGTCGTAGCCTTTGAGGTGCCCCGAATCGAGCACGTACAACACGCCGCCGAGCAGCTCGATGCCGTACGGCGAAGTCGGCGCGTCGGTGAACAGGCTCAGCGTGCCGTCCGGCGCGCGCTGCTGGATGCCGCCGGCGGTGTTGCTGATGAAGTAGCGGCCGCTGCGCGGATGGAATTCGATGCTCTCGGGGCCGTTCAGGCTCTGCGCGGCGGCGCCGGCAGCCGTGCACGCGAGCAGCAGGGCGGTGACGGTGCGCAGGATCATCGCGCCTGCTCCTGTTCGCGCGCCTCGTACGCGTGCACGATCCGCTGCACCAGAGGATGGCGCACGACGTCCTTGGCGGTGAAGAAGGTGAAGCTGACGCCGTCGACGTCGCGCAGCACGTCGATCGCGTCGCGCAGTCCGGATTTCACGTGCTTGGGCAGGTCGGTCTGGCTGATGTCGCCGGTCACGACCGCGACCGAGCCGAAGCCGATGCGGGTCAGGAACATCTTCATCTGCTCCACGGTGGTGTTCTGCGCCTCGTCGAGGATCACGAAGGAATCGTTCAAGGTGCGCCCGCGCATGTAGGCGAGCGGCGCGATCTCGATCACGTTGCGCTCGATCAGCTTCATGACGCGCTCGATGCCGAGCATCTCGTACAGCGCGTCGTACAGCGGGCGCAGGTACGGATCGACCTTCTGCGTCAGGTCGCCGGGCAGGAAGCCGAGCTTCTCGCCGGCCTCGACCGCCGGGCGCACCAGGATCAGGCGCTGCACGCGGTTGTCGTTCAGCGCGTCGACCGCCATCGCGACGGCGAGATAGGTCTTGCCAGTGCCGGCCGGGCCGACGCCGAAGTTGATGTCGTGCGTGGCGATCGCCTGCAGATAGCGCGCCTGGTTCGCGCCGCGTCCGCGCACGGTGCCGCGCTTGGTCTTGATCGCGACGTCGTGCGCCCCTTCCGTCGCGCGCGCCTCGGCGGCGAGGATGCCGGATTCGGACAGGTGCAGGTTCACCTGCGGCCCGGTCAGGGTCTCGTGCTCGGTCGCCGCATACAGCTCGCGCAGCGCGCGCTCGCCGAGTCGTATCGCCTGCTCGCTGCCGCTGAGGCGGAACACGTTGCCGCGATTGGCGATCTCGACGCCGAGGCGCAGCTCGATCTGGCGCAGGTGCTCGTCGAACGGGCCGGCTAGATTGGCGAGGCGCTCGCCGTCGGCCGGTTCGAGCGTGAAGTCGTGGTGCAGGGTCGTCGTCATAGGCGCGCGAGGGTAGCGCGCGCGTGCGGTTTCAGCTACCGCGGGCGCTCGTGCGGAAGGCGCGGCCGCGGCGCCGTGGCGGCTACAGGAAACGATGCATCACGAACACGTCCGTCGGCCCGCGTGTCGCGTGGCGGAACGCACCCGGCACGCGACCGACGATCGCGAAGCCGTGGCGCTGCCACAGTCGCACCGCGCCCTCGTTGCTGCTGACGACGAAGTTGTACTGCATGGCGGTGAAGCCGGCGCGGCGCGCCTCGGCGAGCGAGTGCTCGCACATCGCCGAGGCGACGCCCTGGCCGCGCGCGTCCGGCGACACCATGTAGCCGCAGTTGGCAACGTGGTCGCCGAGGCCGGGCTGGTTCGGACGCAGCAGGTACAGGCCGAGCACCTCGCCGTCGCGCTCGGCGAAGAAGCAGCGGCTCGGCGGCGAGGTCCACATCGTGCGCGCCGCGTCCTCGTCCAGGTCGGGCGGATAGCTGTAGGTGTCGCCGCCCGCAATCACCGCGCGGAAGATCGGCCAGGCGCGGGAGAACTCGTTCGCGGCGATTTCGCGGATGAGCAGCCCGCCGCTCACGCGGCGTGCGCTTCGTCGAGCTGCACGCGTCCGCGCAGCGAGTTGGTCAGCGCCTCGGTGATGACGACGTCGACGAACTGTCCGACCAGCCGCGGCGGAGCGGGGAAGTTCACCGAGCGCATGTTCTCGGTCTTGCCGGTCAGCTCGTTCGGGTTCTTGCGGCTCGGGCCTTCGACCAGCACGCGCTGCACGGAACCGACCATCGCCTCGCTGATCTTCTTCGCGTTCGCGTTGACGGCGGCCTGCAGGCGTTCCAGGCGCGCGTGCTTGACCGCATCGGGCGTGTCGTCGGCGAGGTTGGCCGCCGGCGTGCCGGGGCGCTTGGAATAGATGAAGGAGAAGCTCTGGTCGAAACCGACGTCGTCGATCAGCTTCATCGTCTTGTCGAAGTCCGCGTCGGTCTCGCCGGGAAAGCCGACGATGAAGTCCGACGAGATGCAGATGTCCGGACGCACCGCGCGCAGCTTGCGGATCTTCTGCTTGAACTCGAGCGCGGTGTAGCCGCGCTTCATCGCGGCGAGGATGCGGTCCGAGCCGGACTGCACCGGCAGATGCAGGAAGTCGGCCAGCTGCGGCACGTTCGCGTAGGCCTCGACCAGCGAATCGGAGAACTCCAGCGGGTGCGAGGTGGTGAAGCGGATGCGGCCGATGCCGTCGATCTCGGCGATGGCGTGGATCAACAGGCCCAGGTCGGCGACCGAGCCGTCGTGCATCGGTCCGCGGTAGGCGTTGACGTTCTGGCCGAGCAGGTTGACCTCGCGCACGCCTTGCTCGGCGAGCATCGCGATCTCGGCGACGACGTCGTCGAACGGCCGGCTGATCTCCTCGCCGCGCGTGTACGGCACGACGCAGAACGAGCAGTACTTCGAGCAGCCTTCCATGATCGAGACGAACGCACTCGGGCCTTCGGCGCGCGGCTCGGGCAGCCGGTCGAACTTCTCGATCTCGGGGAAGGAGATGTCGACCTGCGGCTTGCCGCTGGCGCGGCGCGCTTCGATCATCTGCGGCAGGCGGTGCAGGGTCTGCGGGCCGAACACGAGGTCGACGAACGGCGCGCGCTTGACGATCGCGTCGCCCTCCTGGCTGGCGACGCAGCCGCCGACGCCGATCACGACGGCGCTGTTGGCCTGCTTCAGCTCGCGCCAGCGGCCGAGCTGGCTGAACACCTTCTCCTGCGCCTTCTCGCGGATCGAGCAGGTGTTGATCAGGATCACGTCGGCCTCGGCCTCGTTGGTCGTCAGCTCGAGGCCGTGCGCGGCGCCGAGCACGTCGGCCATCTTGGCCGAGTCGTACTCGTTCATCTGGCAACCGTGGGTCTTGATGTAGAGCTTGCCGGCCATTGCGATCGAAATCGTAGAAAGTCCAATAGTTTACGTGGTAAAACCGCGCCTCGCCAAGCGCCGCTTGGGCGGCCGCGTCATGGTTTCGCGATGCGGTCGATGGAAACTTCGTGCTCCGGGATCGTTCCATAGCGCTCATGTCGCGTTTCGCCGCCTCCATCGTCTGCCTCGCCTTGAGCGCGTACGCGCTGCCCGCCGGAGCCGGCGTGCTCTACCGCTGCGAGGCGAAGGGCGGCGTGATCGCCTACACGAACAAGCCGGACGGCTTCCCGAAGTGCAAGGTGCTGTCGCGCTACGCCGACACCGCGCCGAAGAAGGCCGCCTCGGCCGCGCCGGCGCCGGCGAAGACGGCGGCGCCGAAACCGCGCACCACGACGACGCAGCGCTGGGTCTACGAGGAGAATCCGGTGACGAAGCCGGATTTCTCCACGGTCGCCGCCGGCGCGACGGTCGATCCGCCCGAGGCGGCCCGCGCCTCGTTCGCGAAGATCAGCAGCGGCGTCGCCAGCACCGCGCGCCTCGTCGCGCAGGAAGATTTCTCCATCGTGCTCGCCGACGTGGCCAGCACGGCGCCGACGCTGGGGCCGCCGCTGTTCATCGCGGCGCCGTACCGGCCGCGCTCGAAGCCGGCCGCGCCCGCGGCGGCGACGTTCGTCGCGGCCGAGCCGGCGGTGAAGACCAGGATCGTGCGCGGCTCGGTCTACCGCGTGCAGCGCAAGGACGGCATCGTCGAATACACCAACATCCGTCCGCAGGGCGGCGCGTTCGCCGTGCTGTTCACCTACATCGCGACCTGCGTCGCCTGCGACCTGCACTCGAAGATCGATTTCGCGCGCACGGCGCTGAATCTCGACGCGTACCGGAACGAGATCGCCGCGGCGGCCTCCGACTTCGGCATCGACGCCTCGCTGCTGCGCGCGGTGATCCACGCCGAATCCGCGTTCAATCCGATGGCGCTGTCGAACAAGGGCGCGCAAGGCCTGATGCAGCTGATGCCCGGCACCGCCAACGACCTCGGCGTGACCGACGCGTTCGACGTCGCCCAGAACATCCGCGGCGGCGCACGTTATCTTTCGCAGCTGCTGCAGACCTTCAACGGCGACGCCCAGCTCGCCACCGCCGCATACAACGCCGGCCCCGGCGCGGTGCAGAGATATCGCGGCATCCCGCCCTACGACGAGACCCAGGTCTACGTGCAGCGCGTGTCGACCCTGCGCGACCGATATCAGAAAGCGTTGTAGGGGAGACGTGATTGGTGATTCGTGATTGGTGATTCGTAAGAGCAGATTCCTGCGACACGTTTGCCGGCAATCCGCGCGCGCTTCGCAAAGCGCTCTTTCCAATCACCAATCACGAATCACCGCCTTTCACGCCCCTGTCGTACTCGGCGCCGGCCGCTGCGCCAGCGTCACGTCGATGGCGAACGGCGCGTTGTTGCGCAGGCCTTCCAGGCGCACCTTGGTGCCCGGCGCGAGCATCGCCTCGCGGTTGCGCAGGTCGATCTGGTCGACGATCGGGGCGCCGTCGAGCTTGAGCAGCAGGTCGTAGGGCTGCAGGCCGGCCTGCGCGGCCGGGCTCTCCGGGATCACGCGCGTGACCAGCACGCCCTGCGGCCGCGAGGTCGCCCCGTTCGGCGGCGGCACGTCGATGTAGTCGGTGCCGATCCAGCCGCGGATCACGTGGCCGTGCTTGACGATCTGGTCGAGCACGGTCTTCGCCGTCGTCACCGGGATGGCGAAGCCGATGCCCTCGGCGACCTGCCGGTAGGCACCGCTGCCGTCGGAGGTCGGCGTGCGCGGGTAGACCGCGGTGTTGATGCCGATCAGCTCGCCGTCCGCGTTGACCAGGGCGCCGCCGGAGTTGCCGGCGTTGATCGCGGCGTCGGTCTGGATGAAGTCCTCGTAGGCCGACATCTTGAGCTGGCGGCCGGTCGCGCTGACGATGCCCATGGTGACGGTCTTGCCGAGGCCGACCGGATTGCCGATCGCCAGCACCACGTCGCCGACGTCGGCGGTCTTGTCGTCCGGCACGGCGATCTCGGGCAGGCTGCCGGCGTCGATCTTCAGCACGGCGAGGTCGGTCTCGACGTCGCTGCCGATGATCTGCGCCTTGGAGACGCGGCCGTCGTCGAGCAGCACCTGGATGTCGTCGGCGCCGTTGATGACGTGGTTGTTCGTCAGTACGTAACCGTCGGAGCTGAAGATCACGCCGGAGCCGAGGCTGCGGTCGAGGCGCTTCTCCCAGGGACCGGCGATGCCGCGCAGGCCGAGCAGGCGCTGGGTCAGCGGGTCGACCTGGACGATGCGGCGCTGCAGGGTGGTGCGGTTCGCATAGATGTTGACCACCGCCGGCGAGGCGCGCGCGACCGCGTCGGCATAGGAGAACGGGGCGTGGCGAGATGTCGCATCGGCCGCGTCGCGCGTGCGCTCGCCCTGCACGCTGCCGCGCAGGCGGCCGACCAGTCCCGGCGCGGCGAGATTCACCACGAACGCCGCCGCCAGCCCGACCACCACGCAGCGCGCGACGAAGGCGAGGGTATCGTGGAGGTTGCGGCTGCGCATGGGATCGGTCGGGCTGTCGCGATGGGGATGGAGTACGTCGCCGGAGGCCGCTCCGCGGTCGCGCGCGCTGGCCGACTCGGCGCGCGGCTTCGATTGTGCGGTGTTGGAGCGTTCGTTAAACTAACACGATTTTCCGGCTCGCCCCAGCGACGCGACTCGCCTCGCGAAGGTCGGTAGCAGCACGTTCAGGACGGCTCGTCTTGAGAGCTTGAGAGCTTTTGATCTTCACTTGAAAAGTGCGGCCAGGACGGTCGCTCTTCGTCGCGGTCAGGGATGGCCGCACAAGTACCGAGGTACTGATGGCAAACGATGCTGTGGTGGACCAGGGGCGCCGCCGATTCCTGACTGCGACGACTTCGGTCGTCGGTGGTGCAGGTGTCGTGCTCGCAGCGATTCCCTTCGTCAAGTCGTGGGAGCCGAGCGTGGCGGCGAAGACCGCCGGCGCACCGGTAGTGGCCGACATCAGCAAGATCGAGCCGGGGCAGAAGGTCACCTTCGCCTGGCGCGGTCTGCCGGTGTTCGTCGTCAACCGGACCAAGGCGCAGCTCGACGCGCTGCCCGGCGAGGACACGAAGCTGCGTGATCCGAAGTCGGAGAACGCCGCCCAGCAGCCGAAGTACGCGCAGAACGAGCATCGCTCGATCAAGCCGGAATGGCTGGTGGTGACGGGCCTGTGCACCCATCTCGGCTGCGTGCCGGACTTCTTCCCGGACCTCAAGCCCGAACCGTTCGACCCGAACTGGAAGGGCGGCTTCTACTGCCCCTGCCACAAGTCGCGCTACGACATGGCCGGACGCGTGTTCGACGGCGTGCCGGCGCCGGCCAACCTGGCCGTGCCGCCGTACCACTTCGTCGACGACACCCACATCCTGATCGGCGTCGATCCGGGCAAGGAGGCCGCGTAATGGGCACCACGATGACGCGGATCCAGTCCAAGAACGGCGTGGTGAACTGGATCGAGGATCGCCTGCCGATCTTCTCGTTCCTCAATTCGCACACCGCCGGCTACTACGCGCCGAAGAACTTCAACCTCTGGTACTACTTCGGCTCGCTGGCGCTGCTGGTGCTGGTCAACCAGATCCTGACCGGCATCTTCCTGACCATGAACTACAAGCCGAGCGCGGCCGAAGTCGCGCCCGGCGTGTCGGCGGCGTTCGCCTCGGTCGAGTACATCATGCGCGACGTCAGCTGGGGCTGGCTGATCCGCTACATGCACTCGACCGGCGCCTCGCTGTTCTTCGTGGTGGTCTACCTGCACATGTTCCGCGGCCTGATGTACGGCTCCTACAAGAAGCCGCGCGAGCTGGTCTGGATCCTCGGTATGCTGATCTTCCTCGCGCTGATGGCCGAGGCGTTCCTCGGCTACGTGCTGCCGTGGGGCAACATGTCGTTCTGGGGCGCGAAGGTGATCATCTCGCTGTTCGGCACGATCCCGTGGATCGGTCCGTCGCTGGTCGAGTGGATCATGGGCGACTACCTGCCGGCCGACGCGACGCTGAACCGCTTCTTCGCCCTGCACGTGATCGCGCTGCCGCTGGTGCTGCTGCTGCTGGTCGTGCTGCACCTCGCGGCGCTGCACGAAGTCGGCTCGAACAACCCGGACGGCGTCGAGATCAAGGAGAAGAAGAAGCCCGACGGCACGCCGCTCGACGGCATCGCGTTCCATCCGTACTACACGGTGAAGGACATCTTTGGCACCGGCTTCTTCCTGCTGATCGCCGCGTTCATCGTGTTCTATGCGCCGACCTTCGGCGGCTGGTTCCTGGAGCACGACAACTTCGTGCCGGCCAACAACCTCGCCACGCCCGAGCACATCAAGCCGGTGTGGTACTTCACGCCGTTCTACGCGATCTTGCGCATGGTGCCGTCGTTCTTCGAGACGGCGATCTGGGGCGTGATCGCGATGTTCGCCGCGATCGTGCTGCTGTTCCTGATGCCGTGGCTGGACCGCGGCAAGGTCAAGTCGGTGCGTTACCGCGGCACCGGCTACAAGGTCGCGCTCGGCTTCTTCGCGCTGTCGTTCGTGATGCTCGGCGCGGTCGGCGCCGGCGTCAGCGCCGAGATGATTCCGAAGCTGTTCGGCGCCGAGGCCGACTCGACCATGATCGAGAACCTGTTCGGCCGCTTCTGGACCTTCGTCTACTTCGGCTTCTTCGTGTTCCTGTGGGTATACACGCACTTCGGTTTCGAAAAGACCAAGCCGGTGCCTGACCGGGTGACGATGCATGACTAAGGCCAGGACCACCCCAGCCATGAAAACCTTCCTGTTCGCGAAGTTCGTCGCCGCCGCGGCCGCCTGCCTGTTGACGTTCGGCACGGCCCAGGCCTCGGGCGGCGCCGGCCTGCAAGCGGCCAACGTCAGCCTCGACAACGTCGCTTCGATGCAGCGCGGCGCGCGCCTGTTCTTCAACTACTGCTCGGGCTGCCATTCGCTGCAGTACCTGCGCTACTCGCGTATCGCCGAGGACCTGCACCTCGATCCCAAGGACGTCGAGAAGAACCTCGTCTTCACCGGCGTCAAGGTCGGCGAGCACGCCAACAGCCACATGCCGCCGGCCGACGGCACCAAGTGGTTCGGCAAGGCGCCGCCTGACCTGAGCCTGGAAGCCCGCTCGAAGGGTTCGGACTGGATCTACACGTATCTGAAGTCGTTCTACCTCGATCCGACCCGTCCGCTCGGCTGGAACAACACGCTGTTCGCCAACGCCTCGATGCCGAACCCGCTGTGGGAGCTGCAGGGCCTGCAGGTCGCGGTGCCGAAGGCGGCCGAGGGCGGTCACGAGGCCGGCATCGAGCGGCTCGACCTGCGCACGCCGGGCCGGCAGACGCCGGAACAGTTCGACCAGACCGTGCGCGACATCACCGCCTTCCTGCAGTACGCGGCGGAGCCGGCGGCGCTGCAGCGCGAGTCGATGGGCGTGTGGGTGCTCCTGTACCTGGCCCTGTTCACGTTCATCGCCTACCTGCTCAAGCACGAGTTCTGGAAGGACGTGCACTGAGCCCCGGGGCGGGCCTGGCCCGCCCCGAGCTTTCCCTTCCCCGCCAGGGGAAGGTGCGCAAGGCGGACGGGGAGCCCGGAGTGATCCCCTCACTCCATCCCCGCCCGCAGCCGCCGGAAGCGCGCGCGGCCGCCCGGGCTTGCCGCCGTGAACATCCTCCGGCTTCCGTCCCTCGCCGTACCGCCGCCGCCTTCGGCGCCGTGCAGCCGCCGTCCCGGGCCGCCCCGGCCGAAACCGCGTGCCGTATCGCTTTCCGGCCTTTCGCCGCCTAGGCGCCTGCGCGGCCACGTAGTACATTCCCGTGGACGGGGGTATGCTCGAACCGGGACGGAGGGGGAAGACGGATGGCCTTGAACCAGCGCTCGCGTACCATTTTGACCCTGTATTCGGCGCGCGACAGCGTGCATTGCCACCGCGTGCGCATGACCCTGGCGGCGAAGGGAGTCACCTACGACCACATCGTGGTCGACCTCGACAACCCGCCCGAAGACCTGATCGACCTCAATCCGTACAACTCGGTACCGACCCTGGTCGACCGCGACCTGGTGCTCTACGACACCAGCGTCATCTGCGAATACCTGGACGAGCGCTACCCGCATCCGCCGCTGATGCCGGTCGACCCGATGTCGCGCGCGCGCCTGCGCCTGGCGATGGTGCGCGTCGAGAACGACTGGCTGACCCTGGTCGAGCAGATCGAGGCCGGCGGCAAGAGCGCCGACGCGGCGCGCAAGGCGTTGCGCGACGACCTGATCCGCAACGCGTCCGCCTTCAAGGCCTCGAAATTCTTCCTGAGCCCCGAGATCAGCCTCGCCGACTGCGCGCTCGCGCCGTTGATCTGGCGGCTGGACTCGCTCGGCGTGCAGCTGCCGCGCGAAGCGCAGGCGATCGTCGACTACGGCGAGCGCATCTTCCGCAGCCAGGGCTTCGCCCGCAGCATGACCGCCGAAGAAAAGGCGTTGCGCGCCTGAGCCGAGTCCGCGACACTCGGCGGCCCCTGTCCGCGAATCGAACGCCATGTCCTCGACCAGCATGACGTCCAACCGCCCGTACCTGCTGCGCGCGTTGTACGAATGGATCAGCGACAACGGCCTGACGCCGTACCTGCTGGTCGACGCCACCGGCGAAGGCGTTCGCGTGCCGCCCGGCGCCGCCAAGGACGGGCGCGTCGTGTTGAACGTCGCCGCGCGCGCGGTCACCCAGTTCGAGATCGCCAACGACCACGTCGCCTTCCTCGCGCGCTTCGGCGGCGTCAGCCAGTCGGTCTACGTGCCGATGGCCGCGGTGCTGGCGATCTACGCGCAGGAAAACGGGCAGGGCATGATGTTCTCGGCCGACAACGCCCCCACCGACCCGCCACCGCCCGCGCCGCAGCCGGACGAGGCGCCGAAGCGGCCGCACCTGAGAGTCATCAAGTAGGCCGGGTCGTGCGCAGCGACATGGCTGCGCCGATATTGCTGTTTCTCGCTGCGACCATGGCGGTCGCCAACCTCGGATGCGTCGTCCAGAGCTGCCGCCTGAGGCGAAGCGGCGAGGCCCGCCATGTATCCACGATCCCGCTGATCGGAGGGGGTTGGGTGCTGCTCGCCGTCGCGGCGCAATGGCTTTCGGATGCGCCGCCGTTGCCCGGGTGGATGTTTCTCGTCGTCGGCCTCGCCGACGTTTCGACGCTTTCGTTGCTCTACTTGCCGATCCACCGGTTTCGTCAGCGGCTGAAGGCGGAGCGCTCGCGGTAAAGCGGGTGGTGAAGCTCGCAGATCACTCCACCAGCCGCAGATGATTCGGCCGCGCCGCCGCAGCGGCCGCCGTCTCGCCGAGCGGCAGGCTCCAGGTTTCCAGGCGGTGGCCGTTGAGTTCGAGATGGCCGCGATGGCGGTCGCTGCCGTCGAGGCTGACCTCGAACTGGTAGCGGCGGATCAGGCTCGGCAGCCCGTCGCGGCGCGCCACGCGCAGGCGCTTCAGCGAGACGCTCTGGTCGAGCAACTGCACGCCGGCTTCGCGGCACAGTTCGCGGCCGTGGCGGATGGCGAATTCGCGCGCGCGCAGCGCATCCATCCAGGCCCAGATGGCGAGGGCGACGGCCAGCAGGAGTATCCAGGTTCCGAGCATCGGGACAGTGTGGGGACAACCGTCGCGGCAGACAAGCCGTCGCCGGTGCGGCGGCCAATGCACGGCCGTACCGGCCGACGGCGCGAACGCGCTCCGCCCGGTGGCGAACCTGCCATACGCCGCGCTACGCTCGGCGGGATGCAGCGGCCGATCTTTCGCTTCCGCAATCTGCGCTTGGATCCGGCGACGCGGCAGCTCTGGCGCGACGGGGAGCGCGTCGCGCTGCCGCTGAAATCCTTCGACTGCCTCACCTATCTGATCGAGCACCGCGATCGCGCGGTCGGCAGGGACGAACTGGTCGCCGCCGTCTGGGGGCGGGTCGAAGTCAGCGACAAGCTGCTCGGCCAGACCTTGCTGCGCGCGCGCCGCGCGATCGGCGACGCCGGTGGCGAGCACGCGAGCATTCGCACGCTGCCGCGCTTCGGTTACCACTGGGAGGAGCCGGTCGAGATCGAGATGCCGATCGTCGAGCCGGCGACGCGGACGCCGGCGCCCGAGGCGAACGGCCTCGAGCCGCCGGTCGCGGCAGCGCCGCCCGGGCCGATCGCCGTCGAAGCGCCATCCCCGGCCGCGCCGCCGCATTCGCGAACGCGGATATCGAGACGGGTGAAGTTCGCCGTGGCGGCTCTGCTGCTGCTCGCCCTCGGCGCGGCGGCGCTCGTGCATCGCTGGCCGGCGCGACCGGCCGACGCCCCGGCCTCGCAGGAGGGACATCTCGTGCTCGTCCTGCCCGTCTCCGGCGCCGGTTCCGGAGAGGAAAGCTGGATCCGGCTCGGCGCGATGGACTACCTCGCCTCGCGCCTGCGCAAGGCGAACGGACTGCACGTGCTGCCGAGCGAGCAGACCGTCGCGCTGCTCGGCCACGACAGCACCGCCGATCAGCGCGGCGAAAGCGACCTGCACCGTTTCGAGCAGATGACCGGCGCCTCCTACATCCTCGCGCCGCGGATCGCGCACTCCGGCGACAGTTGGAACGCGACCCTCGACGTCTACCATGATCGCGGCACGCAGAGCTTCGAGGCGCAGGCGGCCGCGCCGTTGCAGGCGATGGCGCAGGTGGCGAACCGCTTCGTCGAGAAGATCGGCCTGTCGCCGGGCGAAGCGCCCGAGCCGCCGTCCTCGCCGACCGAAACCTTGCAGCGCATCGACGCCGCGCTGCTCGCCGGCGATCTGGAGCAGGCGCGCGCGCTCACCGAGGCGGCGCCGGCCGAATCCAGGCGCGATCCGGCCTTCGTCATTCGCGCCGCGCGCATCGCGTTCCGCAGCGGCGAGATCGACCAGGCCGAGCGATCGCTGCAGCCGCTCGATCGCGAGGACGCCGCCGTGCCGGCGGAAGTCCGCGCGCAGGCGGCGCTCGGGCTCGGCGGGATCGCGGTCTACCGGCAGGATTTCGCCGCCGCCGAGCGTCGCTACGGCGAAGCGATCACGGCACTCGGCGAGGCCGGAGCGCCGATGCTGCTCGGCAAGGCGTACATGGAACGCGGCGTCGTGCGCGGCGTCTCGCAGCGCTTCGACGAAGCCATGGCCGACTTCGGACGCGCCCGCGTGCAGCTCGAACTCGCCGGCGACCGGCTCGGCGGCGCCAACCTCGACACCAACCTCGGCCTCGTCGAAACGCTGCGCAACCGCTATTCGGAAGCCGCCGCCGCCTACGAGCGCGCCGTCGCCGCGTTCGCCCGCTTCGGCGTCAACGACAACCTCGCCATCGCCTTGCAGGGCCAGGCCTACGTGCAGCGGATGCTGGTCAACCTCGACGCCGCCCAGGCCAGCAGCGAACGCATGGCCGGTCTCGCCGAACATCTGCGCAATCCGCTGCTGCTGCGGCGGATGGCGCTTTCGCGCGCGCAGGTCATGCTCGATCGCGGCCAGCTCGGCGAAGCGTCGAGCCTGGTGCAGCGCCATCTCTCCGGCGCGGACGGCTCGGGCGAGGACCCGGTGTTCGCGGTCCTGCGCGCGCGCGTGCTGATCGAGCAGGGGCGGTCGGCCGAGGCCCTGGCGGATGCGGACCGCGAGCTCGACGCGATGGAGCGGCAAGACAGCCCGAATTCCGAGATGTACTTGTCCGAAGCGGCCGGCATCTACGTCGATGCGGCGCTGCGCAGCGACGACAGCGCGCGGGCCGAGCGATTCCTGCAGCGCCTGAAGCACTCGCGCCAGGTTCCGCAGGACGACGCCCGCGCCTTCATCGAGGAGCTGGCCACCGCACGCATCGCCGCCGCGCGCGGCGACGCCGACGCGGCGGCGCATTTCGCCAAGGCGATGGCGCTGGCGGAGAACCGCGCTCCGCGCGACCGGGTCACGGCCGGGTGCGCGTTCGCCGATTTCCTGCTCGCGCGCAAGGCGACGCAGGATGCCACCGCCGTGCTCGGCCGCCTGGTGCCCTATGCCGATCGCGACTACGACGCCGCGCGCACGGTCGCGCGGCTCTACGCGGCGCTCGGCAACGACGAGCTGGCCGGGCGGGCGCAGGCCGACGCCCGCCGCCTGGCGGGCGAACGCTCGCGGTAGCGGACGTTCGCGCCGGCGCCCGACCCGCAAGCCCTTCGACGGCCGCGTGCCGACATTCCCTCCGGCCATGACGGAGATCCGGTGGCCTCGACGCTGCCGTCTCGCGGCCCGGCCACGATCGCCGCGCGTGGCGCCGTGCGATGCCGTCGTTCCGCTCCGCGTCGAATCCGGTCAAAGGCTTGCGCGCGATGTAATCGTCGTGTGGAACTTTGTTGGAACAGCGCAGGCGGTCGTTTGAACCCCGGGGAATGCCGCATCCGCGCCGATGTCACATGCTGCGGCCATCACGCCACAGCGTGACGCGCCGCGACGCTACGCGGCACCGGACCGGAACAGGCAAGGGGAACCACGACGTGAAGCGCATCGCGGCAACAGTCATCTTCTTCGTGGCGGGACAGCTGCCCGCCGCCGGCGCGAGTGCCGGATCTCCCGCTCCTCAGCGACTCGGGCGTCCATCGACCACCGCCCCGGACGTGCGCGGGCCGCAGGCGGATCGGGCGGCCGGGGCCGGCGAGGCCATTGCGCTGAACGAAGGCTTCGAACAGGTCGACCGGTTCGGTGCCGACGGGGCCGGCGGTGGAATCTTCTCCAACGGCTGGATCCGCCGGAACAACAGCGACAAGGCCAATGGTTACTGGATGCAATGCCTCCCCACCAGCCAGAACGGCGTATGGAACGCGGCCGACGGTCCGGACAATTCCTGCGCGCTGAGCAGCTACGGGGCCACAATGCAGGACCACGGCACGATCAGCGACTGGATCGTCTCGCCCCTGGTGAATTTCGGCGCCGGCTCCACCGTGTCGTTCCACACGCGCACGAAACCCGGCAGTCAATTCCCCGATCGCCTGCAGGTGCGTGCCTGCGTCAGCGGCCCATGCACGAATTTCGGTACGGGCGCCGAGGACGTCGGCGACTTCACGACCGTGCTGTTCGACCTCAATCCGGGCGAGGCGCAGAGCGTCTATCCGGAAGACTGGACCCAGTACACCCTGGCTTTCGCGGACGGCGTGCCGACCTCCGGCAGCGGGCGCATCGCGTTCCGCTACTACGTGCACGACGGCGGAGTGAACGGCACCCGCGGCAACCTCGTCGGTCTCGACCGCGTCGTCGTGGACAGCGGCCAGGGCAGCACCAGCCTGCTCGGTCTGGACGTGACGGTGGCACCCGCCGATGCGGCCCATCCGGACGCCTGCGCAACCACCACGTCGATCGACGTCGCCGTCGGCGATCAGGTCAACTACTGCTACAAGGTGACCAACCATTCGTCCGAGACGCTGAACTATCAGTTCCTGCGCGACGATCGACTGGGCCCGCTGATCACGCAGCAGCCAACGGTGCTGGCACCCGGCGCGAGCTATCAGTACAACCGCATCGTCACGGTCGGCGAAGCGCAGTCTCCGTCTTCGACCTGGACGGGGCAGGTCGGTCCTTGGGGATATACCTACGCGGTCTCGCCGCCGCCATCCCATTTCATCGACATCACGGACGGCACGTTGATCGCAGCCGACTCCGGAGCATCGGCCGTCCTGACGTTTCCGGCCGACTTCGACTTCCTCCTGTACGGCCAGCGAATCCGCCAGTTCTGCGTGCTGACCCAGGGGATCTTCGAGTCCGTCACGCAGTCCTGCGCGAGCAATTTCATGTTCGGCAACCTGCCGAACGACCATTTCCTGGGCAATCCTTCGATCATTCCGTTCTGGATCAACGTGGTCGAGTCGCCTGGTGGCGGCAATCTGCTCTATTGGAAGACGCTCGGTACGGCGCCGAACCGCCAGTTCATCGTCGAGTGGAAGGACGTCGAGACGATGTTCGACGGGCCGGTGACGATGGAGGTGATTCTCAACGAAGGCAGCAACGTCATCGAAATGCGCTATGCGGGGGACTACTCCAATACGGCGCAGTACTACAGGACCGGGCTGCAGAACCAGTGGATCGCCAATGTGTATCCCGACAACGGGAACCTGCTGAACGTCGGCAGCATCGTCTGGACGCCGGCCGATCCTAATGCACATACGGCGACACGCAAGGTGACGGTCAATGCCGGCCTACCGGCGCTGGATCTGAATCCGACCGCGGTGACCGCGACGGCGCCATCCCAGGGGACCGCCAGCGCCGTCGTGACCGTGGCCAATCCGGGCAACGGCCGTCTCGACTGGTCGGTGCAGACCGCCGCGCGGCCGAGCAACATGCCGTCGACTCCGCATTTCGTGGTGCCGCTCGGTGCGCGTGAGCAGGTGTCGTTCGGTCGCCTGCCTGCCTGGCTGCGCTCCACCGCCGTGGCACCGGCATCGCCTACGCCGGCCGCGCCGGCTGGCAATGGCCAGTACGCCTACGCCGTGGACCTCAACGAAGGCCCATATCTATGGAAGTTCGATCCGAACCACACCGATGACAAGTCCATCGCCGGCTATCTGCCGTCCTATTCCTCGGTGACCGGGGCGACCTTCCTCGACGACGATTTCACCAAGCTCTACGCCTTCGACACCTTCAACAACCAGCTGTTCTGGTTCGACGTGACGAGCCAGTACGCCGCCATGCACGTAGTCGGCACCGCTGCCGTTCCGACCGATGCGGTGATGGGCCTGAAGCAGGATCCGACCAGCGGCGCCGTCTACTTGTCGACCGCCGACGGGCGATCCAGTGGTCTATGGACGATCGATCCGGACACTGCCGTCGTGCAGCAGATCGGCAGCACCAGCGATGCGCCGGGCATCATCGACATCGCGTTCGATGCTCAGGGCAATCTCTACGGCGTCGACATCCTGCTCGATGCGCTGGTGGCGATCGACAAGACGAGCGGAACGGCGCAGCCGATCGGCTCGCTCGGCTTCGACGCGAACTACGCGTCGGGCCTGGCCTTCGACTACGCGACGGGACAGCTCTACTTCTCCTCGGTCGACATCTCCGGCGGCTTCCTTGCTCCGGGAATCTGGACGATCGATACGATCACCGGGCAGGCGACCCTGGCCAGTCCGATCAACGGCATCGACGGCGCCACGGCGGTGTGGGATGCGTTCGCGATCGCCCATCCGGCCGACAACGTCTGTGTCGATCCGGCAAACGTGCCTTGGCTCGTGCTGAGCCCGCAGCAGGGGACGATCGCCGCCGGAGCGGCACCGGCGACGGTCAGCCTCGCCTTCGACGGCACGGCCCTGGCGGACGGCACCTATTCGGCCAATCTCTGCCTCTACAGCAACGATCCGCTGCACCGCCACCAGAGCCTGCCGGTCACGTTCACGGTCGGCGTCAGCGACACGATCTTCGCCGACGGCTTCGACAGTACGGCGTTTTGATGGGACCGGATCGGCGGACGCGGCGCAATCGGCGCCGCGTCCGCCGGCCCGGACCCTTCGCTGGGCCGGCGCCGATGCGCGACCGGCCGATCCATCCATCGGTTTCCAGGGGATATCCATGACGCTTCCTGCTTCGCGCACTTCCGCACCGATCCGGCGTCGCCCGCTGGCCGCCGGCTTGGCCTTCGCCTTGGCGTTGCCGGCTGCGGGCCTGCTGACGGCCGGCCATGCGGCGTCGAGCCACGACACCCCGGTGCATCGCTCGCCGTCGGCGTCGGCGACGACCTGGCCGGTGACGAACTGCGCCGACGACGGTTCGGCCGGAACCTTGCGCAGTGCGGTGGCCGCTGCCGCCAGCGGCGACACGGTCGACCTGAGCCAGTTGACCTGCAGCACGATCACGTTGACGCAGGGCGAGATCGCGATCAGCCAGGACGACCTCACATTGGACGGCCCGGGCGCGGCGAACCTCACCGTCAGTAGCGGTGCGGCGTCGCGCGTGCTCGCGCACGGCGGAGCCGGCACCTTGTCCGTCAATGCGCTCGGCATCGCGCACGGGTATTCCCAGAATGCGCCGGGCGGCTGTCTGTTTTCTGCCGCGAGCATCAGCATCGACGCCGTGATCGTTTCCGATTGCGAAGCCAACAAGAACAGCTATCAGTTCGGTGGCGGCATCTATGCCGCCGGAGCGATAAGCGCGAACGCGTCGATCATCTCCGGAAACACGGCCTACAACGGCGGCGGAATCTTCGTCAGAGGCAATCTGACGCTGACCGGCTCCACGGTCTCCGCCAACTATGCCTATCTGGGTGGCGGCATCGTCGCCCGCGGCGGCACGGTCGACGTCGTCTCGTCGACCATCTCGGGCAATCACGTCGCATTCAACGTCGGCGGCCTGCTGGCATCTCCACAACCGCAAAACGTCTACGACGCCGCGCGAATCATCGACAGCACCATTTCCGGAAACGTTTCCGACTATTTCAGAGGAAACGCGGTCGGTGGTGCCTTCATCTACATGTCGACGACGATTTCCAACAGCACGATTGCTTTCAACAAGCAGACAACGGGGGCTTGCGGGCTCTTCGTAGGCAGCGGGAACGACGGTGTCGGATCGACCGTCGATCTGGAAAGCTCGATCCTGGCCGACAACGTACCTGGCGACGGAGCGGCCTGCGATTTCGCCGCGCATCCCGACGTCGGCGTGTCGGGTGCGAAAAATTTGATCATGGCGACCAGTGCCGTGACGCCCCCGGACACGATCACGGCGGATCCCTTGCTTCTGCCGTTGGCGGACAACGGCGGTCCGACCAACACCCATGGGTTGATGCCTGGCAGCCCTGCGATCGACGCCGGCAGCAATCTGCTCGGCCTGCCGTTCGACCAGCGCGGCAACGGGTACGCGCGCGCGTTCGGCACGGCGACCGACATCGGCGCATTCGAGGTGCAGCAGGCATCGTCGGCACCCGGCGTGATCAAGCGCTTCGATCCGGGCACGGTGATGGTCGACGGCCTCAGCACGCTGACGATCACGCTCAGCAACGGCAGTGCCTCGGCGTCGACCTTGACCGCGCCGTTGACCGACACGTTGCCGTTGCCGCTGGTGCTGGCCAACCCGCCGGCGGCCTCGACGACGTGTGCGCAAGGGACGGTCACGGCCGTCGCCGGAGCGGGCAGCGTGAGCCTGAACAGCGGCGCCCGGATTCCGGCGCAGAGCACGTGCACGATCACGGTGTCGGTGCGTTCGCACACGGCGGGGACCTACACCAACGTCATCCCGGCCGGCGCCTTGCAGGCCGACTCGGGCAGCAATGCGGATCCGGCATCGGCGGACCTGATCGTCACCGGCCAGCCGGTACCGCCAGGCGTGACCAAGGCGTTCGCGCCGAACGCGATCGCGGCCGGCGCGACGAGCACGCTGACGATCACGCTGGCTAACAGCCATCCGAATGCGGCGACGCTGACGGCGGACCTGACCGACGTTCTGCCGACACCGCTGGTGGTGGCGAATCCGGCGAATGCGTCGACGACCTGCCCGGGTGGAACGGTGACGGCCGTGGCCGGCAGCGGCTCGGTAACGCTGGGCAGTGGCGCGCAGATTTCGGGAGGCACTTGCGCGATCACGGTCAAGGTCACCGCGGGCGCGGCGGGGGCGTATCTGAACACGATCGCGGTGGGCGCGTTGCAGACCGACTTCGGCAACAACCCGGACGCGGCGCGCGCCGGCCTGACCATCACCCCGGCGGTGCCGGTCGATCGCATCTTCGCCGATGGTTTCGATGGCTAGGCTGCATCGAGGAGAGGCAGCGAGGCAAGTGTCGCGCGGTACGGCGGCGTGGCGTTCCGTTCGCGATGCGTGCGCCGCCGCCGCACCGCGCGCGGCGATGCTTTCGTGCGCGCTGGCGTGCTGTGCGTCCGTCCCCGCCTGGAGCGCCGGCTTCACGGCGCTCGACATGCCGGGCAGCCAACTGCTGGCCCTGTCGCGCGACGGGCGCGCCGGAGCGGGCAGCCTGATCGGGGCGAGCACGGGCGGTTTCCGTTGGAGCGAAGCGAAAGGCATCCAGCCGCTGCCCGGCGCGATGTCGGTGCGCGGCGTGTCGGCGTCAGGACGCTACGTCGCCGGCTCGTCGATCGACGCCGAGCAGCGCGAAGTGGCCAGCTACTGGACCGCCGAGGGCGAACTGGTGCGCATCGGCGCGCTGCCCGACACGGCCTGGCAGGGTGGCCTGATCAGCATCGCCTTCGGCATCTCCGACGAGCCGCGCGTGGTCGGCGTCGCCAGCAATCCGGAGCAGCGCTCGACCGCCTTCGAGTGGACCGCCGACGGCGGCATGCGCGCCTTGCCGCTGCCGGCCGAGGCGAAAGCCGCGCGCGCCGGCGGCGTCAGCGACGACGGACGTCACATCTACGGATGGGTCGAATCGGCTTCCGGCTCGCGCCGCGGCGTGCTCTGGCGCGACGGCGCGCCGCGACTGCTGGGCGCCGTCGGTGGCGTCGCGGCGGGCGAGGTGCTCGGCGGCAATCGCGATCTCAGCGTGCTGCTCGGCATCGACGTTCCGCATGGCAGAGGCGGCGACGTCGCGTACCGGTGGAGCACCGACGGCGGCGCGCAGGCGTTGAAGCCGGGCGAGGCACTGCCGTCGCCGCTGCGCCTGTTCGTCAGCAGCGACGACGGGCGCACGCTGGTCGGCAGCGCCGGCAACGGCGCGAACCGCGTGGCGGTGGCGTGGACGGCAGCGGCGGGCTTGCGGTCGCTGGACGCGCTGCTCGCCGCGCACGGCGTCGCCGTTCCCGCGGGCTGGACCTTGGCCGCGGCGACCGGCATCAGCGGCGACGGGCGTCGCATCGGCGGTTGGGGCCAGCACGACGGGCATGTCGATTCGTTCGTCGTCGAGCTGCCGGACGCGCGCGACGCCGCGTCGGCGGGAATCGAGGCGCCGCCGTCCGGCTGAGCGGTCGGCGCGTTCGCACATCCGCCTCGGTCGGCGCGTGTTCTCGCGCGATCGACCGGCAAGCGCGGCTCAGGCGTCGACGATCTCGATCCGCATCGAGAGATCGACCGCGCGCACGTGCTTGGTCAACGCGCCGATCGAGACGTAGTCGACGCCGGTCTCGGCGATCGCGCGCACGCGATCGAGCGCGACGGAGCCGGACACTTCCAGCGGCACGCGGCCGCCGACTTCGGCGACCGCCTGTGCGAGTTCGTGCAGCTCGAATTCGTCGAGCATGATGCGATCGGCGCCGGCGGCGAGCGCTTCGCGCAGTTCGGCGAAGTTCTCCACCTCGGTCTCGACCAGCAGGCCCGGATGCAGCGCGCGTGCGCGCAGCACCGCCGCCGCGATCGAGCCGGCGGCGGCGATGTGGTTCTCCTTGATCAGCACCGCGTCGAACAGGCCGATGCGGTGATTCTCGCCGCCGCCGACGCGCACCGCGTACTTCTGCGCGGCGCGCAGGCCGGGCAGGGTCTTGCGCGTGTCGAGCACGGTCGTGCGCGTGCCGCGCGCGGCGTCGACGTAGGCCGCGGTGGTGGTCGCGGTGCCGGACAGGGTCTGCAGGAAATTCAGCGCCGTGCGCTCGCCGGTGACCAGGGTGCGCGCGGTGCCCTCGATCTGGCACAGCACGCTGCCGGCGGCGACGCGCTCGCCGTCGGCGGCGCGCCACTCGATGCGCGTCGAGGCGTCGAGCTGGCGGAAGCACTCGTCGAACCAGGCGCTGCCGCAGAGGACGGCGGCTTCGCGCGTGATCACACGGGCGCGCGCTCGTGCGTGGGCGGGCAGCAGGTCGGCGGTGACGTCGCCGCTGCCGACGTCTTCGGTCAGGGCGCGACGGACGTCGCCCTCGATCGTGTCCCGCGCGGGAAGAACGCGCGGGGAAAGCATCGGCGAATCGGTGCTCAAGGCGTCACTCGCTCGGCGTTCCGGGGGCGCCGAGCATAGCAGCGTCGGCGCGGCGCGAAACCCTGCCGTAAGCTCAGCCGGCCGGCGGCGGCGTACCGGCGGCGGCAGCGGCCGGCGTCTCGTGCGCGTTGCGCAGGCGCGCGACGATCGCGTCGAGCGCGCGATCGAACAGCGGCACTTCCTCGAGCACGATCGCGCTGCCGCGGCGCAGTTCGATCGCCAGCGCGGCGACGGTCTTGTCGCACACTTTCAGTCCGCGCCGGTTGACGAACAGGTATTTCGAGCTGATCGGGCTGATCCAGGAAAGTTTCGCGCGCTCGCGCTGCTCGCCGTCGCCGACGAACTCGATCCAGGTGCCGACCTTCAGCTCGCGCACCGTGCGTACGAATTCGTCGTCCTGGGCCAGCGCCTCGGCGGGCGCTTCCGGTTCGGCGCTGCCGGAGCTCAGCACGATCTCCTCGACCGGGCTGTGCGCCGCCGCGGCGGGCGGCGCGCCTTCGGCGCTGGTCGCGGCCGCGGTCTCGTCCGCGGACGGAGCGACATTGCCGGCGATGACTTCCTTCGCGCTGCGCGTCTCGATGGTCTGGCCGTCCAGCACGCGGCGGTAGAACTGCGACAGCTCCTGCATCAGCTGGCGCACGTCGCTGTCGTGGTAGGCGACCGTGGCCAAGCCGTGGCGCAGTGCCTTCTCCAGCTGCGGCAGGAGCGCGCGCAGGCGCGTGTGCTCGCTCTCGGTCGTCTTCGGCTGCGCGCTCCAGACGAACTCGTCGGCGAAGCGCAGCGCGTTCTTCCATTCGTCCGATTCCTCGCCCTGGCGCAGCAGGATCAGCACGAGGTAGTTCGCCCACGGCCGCGACAGCACGCTGTGCACCACCGGCGGCAGGTCGCGGTCCTCGATGCGCTTGAGGATTTCGCGCGCCGAGATGCGGCGCGCTTCCTGCAGCTTCTCGCGTCCGCGCGTGGCTTCGGCGGCGCGCTGCTCGGCGAGGTCGGCGCGCTTGTGGTGCTGCTCGACGAAGTCGGTGAACGCGGCGAGTTCGCGCTCGAACACGCCGACGTCGTCGTCGAAGTCGCCGAGCACGGTTTCCACCGAGGCCTTGATGCGATCGAACAGACGATGATCGCGATCGGATTCCTCCGACCAGCTCTTGCCGGCGTCGGCGAGGCCGTCGAGCAGGCGCCGCGCGGGATGCGACTTCTGCGCGAACAGATGCTTGTCGAGGATCGCGACCTTCAGATACGGGATCTGCAGGCGGCCGAGCTGGGCCTGCACCTGCGCCGGCAGGTTGCGGTCCTGCAGGATGTACTCGAACAGCATGCCGACCAGGTCGATGGTGTCCTCGTCGGCGCTGGAGACGCGACGGTCCTTCGAGTCGTCGGAGATCTTGTGCACCTGGTCGATCAGCTCGCGCTTGAGCTGCTGCACGGCCTGGGCGGCATCGGTGACGCTGTCGGCCTGCGCGCGCGCGGCCAGCGACTGGTTCTGCAGGATCGTCAGCGCGCTGAGCAGGTCGGTCGGGCTGAGGCCCGGCATGCCCGCGCCCGTGGCGCCGGCATTGCCGGCGCCCGCGGCATAGTCCGCGTCGCCTCGCCGGCCGGCGAGCAGCGAGCGCAGCGTGTTGTAGATCTCGATCTGCAGTTCGCTCGCCGCGGTCGGCGCGTAGTAGGCTGTCGCGGCGACGTCGCCGATCTCGGCGCCGACCGGCGGCGCGCCCGGCGGCAGCGGCGCGCGCGTGCCGTGCGGCACCGCGTGCCGCACCTGCGGCAGCACGCCGGCGCGGATCAGCTCGACGTTGACCTCGTCGTAGACCGGTTCGAGTCCGGCCATCACGTAGCGGTCGAACAGCTTGTAGACGATCAGCTTGACCTGGACGTTGACCTCGAATTCGCGCACCGCCAGGCGGAACGCATGCCCGAGCGCGGCCGGGCCGATCGGATTGTTGGCGTCCTCGACCTTGCCGCCGCCGATGATCACCGACAGGCGCTGGTTGAGCTGGAACAGTGCGCGGGTGAGGCGGTTCTCGGCCTTCGCGACCATGCTGGTCACGGCCAGCGATTCTTCCAGTTCCTGGTCGTCGACCAGGGACAGGCCGGCGTTGGTCGGCTGCGGCGCGATTTCCGGACGCGCGGCGCGCAGCTTGCCTTCGGCGAATTCACCGAAGGCTTTGGTGGCGTGTTCCTGGAACAGGCGCTCGACCAGCTGGCGCTTCTTGCGCACTTCGCGCATGCCGTCGAAGTATTCGGTCTGCACCGCGTTGCTGCCGGCGCGCTCGGCGAGGTCGAACAGCGCGTCGTCGACGTTCTCGAACAGGGTGCCGACGAGGGCGTTGATGCGCTTGAGCGAAATGCTGCGCACCAGCTTCAGCAGGTCGCCGAGGCGATCGTTGCCGGCCGCCGCGCCGGACTGGCGCTGCTGCAGGTCGACGACGTTCGGCGGGTCGTTGGCGGGACTCATGGTGCGACTCCTACGTCGTTGCCGACGGGGCCCCTGACGCACTCCCCGCATGCTCCGACAGCTCGCCTCGGCGTGCTGTGACCGGGATCACGCATGCGGGCGGCCGTCATGGGCGCGGGAAGTCCGTCAGTTGCGCGGTCGCGATCGATTCGTCGGCGAGCATGACCGGGATGTCGTCGTCGAGGCGGTAGATCGTGTGGCCGTCGCGGGTGATCAGGGCGGCGGCGATCGGCTGCCCGACGCGCGCGCCGGCGTGGGTGTGCACCTCGCCGGCGGTGATCGTGTGGTTCAGCGCCGCCAGCTCCGGCTCGCTCAGGGTGCGCAGCGGCGCCTTCGTCAGCGGGCAGCAGAGAATGTCGAGCAAACGCTTGTCCATGGAAACCTGCGGTCTGCGCCCAGCGGAGGCCGGCGCGAATATGCGTACAATATCGGTTTGCACGTGCCACGGCCATGACAGAGCGTCCACGAATCGGTGTCGTGATGGGGTCCCGTTCCGACTGGGACACGATGCGCCATGCGGCGGAAACGTTGGAGCGCCTGGCCGTGGCGCACGAGGTGCGCGTGGTTTCGGCGCACCGCACGCCGGACCTGCTGTTCGACTACGCCGCCGGGGCGGTCGGCCGCGGTCTCGCCGCGATCGTCGCCGGCGCCGGCGGCGCCGCGCACCTGCCCGGCATGCTCGCCGCCAAGACGCGTCTGCCGGTGCTCGGCGTGCCGGTGCAGTCGCAGGCCTTGAACGGCATGGATTCGCTACTGTCGATCGTGCAGATGCCGGCCGGCATCCCGGTGGCGACCTTCGCCATCGGCCGCGCCGGCGCCGTCAACGCCGCGCTCTGCGCCGCGGCGATCCTGGCCAACTCCGACGCCGCGCTGGCCGAGCGGCTCGATGCGTTCCGCCGCGAGCAGACCGAGACCGTGCTGGCGAACCCGGACCCGCGCGAGCCGGCATGAGCACGATCGGGATTCTGGGTGGTGGGCAGCTGGCCCGCATGCTCGCCTTGGCCGGCGCGCCGCTCGGCCTGCGCTTCCTCGTCGTCGACAGCGCCGAGGACGCCTGCGCCGGCCAGGTCGCGCCGCTGCTGCGCGCGGACTGGCGCGATTTCGACAAGCTCGCCGACTTCGCCGCGCGCGTCGACGTCGCCACCTTCGATTTCGAGAACGTGCCGGCCGACACCGCGCAGTGGCTGACCGAGCACGTGCCGGTGTTTCCGAATCCGCGCGCGCTGGCGATCTCGCAGGATCGCCTGGCCGAGAAGACGCTGTTCCGCGAGATCGGCCTCGACACGCCGGAGTTCGCCACCGTCGACGGGCGCGACGATCTCGCGCGCGCGCTCGAGCGCATCGGCGCGCCGGCGATCCTGAAGACGCGCCGGCTCGGCTACGACGGCAAGGGACAGTTCCGCCTCAAGTCGCCCGCGGACGTCGACGCGGCCTGGAACGCGCTCGGCGGCGCGCCGTCGATCCTCGAAGCCTTCGTGCCGTTCGAGCGCGAGCTGTCGGTGATCGCCGTGCGCTCGCGCGAGGGCGAGTTCCGCGCCTATCCGCTGACGCAGAACTGGCATGCCGAGGGCATTCTCTCGGCCAGCCTCGCGCCGGCGCCGGACAGCGAGGCGCTGGCGCCGATCGCCTACGCGCATGCGCGGCGCATCGCCGAGGAACTCGACTACGTCGGGACCTTCGCCCTCGAACTGTTCGTGCGCGACGGCAAGCTGCTCGGCAACGAAATGGCGCCGCGCGTGCACAATTCCGGCCATTGGACGATCGAAGGCGCGCCGGCGAGCCAGTTCGAAAACCATCTGCGCGCGGTGCTCGGGCTGCCGCTCGGCGACACCGGCGCGCTGGACGTCCACGTCATGCTGAACTGGGTCGGCGAGCTGCCGGATGCGCTGCCGATCCTGGCCGAGCCGCGCGCGCACTGGCACGACTACGGCAAGAGCGCGCGTGCCGGGCGCAAGGTCGGACATGCGACGGTCTGCGCGCGGAGCGCGGCGGAAATGCGCGAGCGCCTGACGCGGATCGGCGCGGCGCTCGGGCGCGAGGCGCAGGTGGCGCCGGTGCTCGCGGCGCTGGGGCGGGAGTGAAGCTCTAATAGCGGGTTCTCGCAGAGGCGCAGAGATCGCAGAGTTCAAGAGCAGAAGATTGAGCTCTCAACTTTGCGATCTCTGCGTCTCCGCGAGAATTCTTCTTCGCAACGGTACCGTCAGGCCATCTGGCTCGAGACGAAGTCCCAGTTGACCAGATTCCAGAACGCCTCGACGTACTTCGGCCGCGCATTGCGGTAGTCGATGTAGTAGGCGTGTTCCCACACGTCGCAGGTCAGCAGCGGGCGGTCGGTGCCGGTGATCGGCGTGCCGGCGTTGGAGGTGCTGGCCAGCGCGAGGCCGCCGTCCGGACGCTGCACCAGCCAGCCCCAGCCGGAGCCGAAGGTGCCGACGCTGATCTTGGTGAACTCGTCCTTGAACTGGGTGAAGCCGCCGAATGCCTTGTTGATCGCGTCGGCGAGGCGTCCGCTCGGTTCGCCGCCGCCGTCGGGCTTGAGGCAGTTCCAGTAGAAGGTGTGGTTCCAGATCTGCGCGGCGTTGTTGAACATGCCGCCGGAGGACTTCTTGATGATCTCCTCGAGCGGGAGATTCTCGAACTCGGTGCCCTTGATCTGGTTGTTGAGGTTGGTGACGTAGGCCTGGTGGTGCTTGCCGTAGTGGTAGTCGATGGTTTCCGCGGAAATGTGCGGAGCCAGCGCATCGCGGGCCCAGGGAAGCGGGGGGAGTTCGATCGCCATGCGGGTTCTCCTTGCCGGTGGGTGAGGAAAAAAGAGCGGATGAAGCGGGTCTTCCAGTCTATGGAGTTGCGTCCGATCAAATCAACCGCATGTCGCGAGCTGGTAACATGCGCGCATCGGCGCGCGCCGCGCCCCAGGTCGATCCGAGAGCCAGCATGGACGTCATCGAACGCATCAAATCCACCGTCGAATCGCAGCCGATCGTGCTGTTCATGAAGGGAACGCCGCAGTTCCCGATGTGCGGCTTCTCCAGCCGCACGGCGCAGGCGCTGAAGGCGGTCGGCGCGAACTTCCATTCGGTCAACGTGCTGGAAGATCCGGAAATCCGGGCGAACCTGCCGCGCTACTCGAACTGGCCGACCTTCCCGCAGCTGTTCATCAACGGCGAGCTGATCGGCGGTTGCGACATCGCTCTGGAGCTGTACGAATCGGGCGAGCTGGAACGGCTGGTCCAGGACACGCAGAAGGCCTGATCGTGTTGCCCTTGATGCGACTCGCGGACGGCGCCGCGTCGCCCGCGCCGGATTCGCTGCGCGAGCGCGTCGTGCTGGTCACCGGCGCGACCGGCGGTCTCGGGCGCGCCGTCGCGCTGGCCGCGGCCGCGGCGGGGGCGACGATGGTCCTGCTCGGCCGCAAGGTGCGCCCGCTGGAGCGCCTCTACGACGAGATCGAGGCGCTCGGCGCGCCCAAGCCCGCGATCTACCCGATGGACCTGGCCGGCGCGACGCCGAAGGATTTCGCCGATCTCGCGGCCGGCATCGAACGCGGCTGCGGCCGGCTCGACGGAATCGTGCACGCGGCGGCCCATTTCGACACCCTGCAGCCGTTCGAACAGCAGACGGCGGAGGAGTGGACGCGCGCGCAGCAGGTCAACCTGCACGCGCCGGCGCTGCTGACCCAGGCCTGCCTGCCGCTGCTGCGCCGCGCCGGAGATGCGGCGATCGTGTTCGTGTTCGACGACGTCGAACGCGTCGGCAAGGCCTTCTGGGGCGGCTACGGCGTCGCCAAGCACGCGCTCGCCGGCCTCGCGTCGATCCTGCACCAGGAAACGGAAAGTTCGAGCGTGCGCACGCACGCGTTGCTGCCCGGACCGATGCGCACCGCGCTGCGGCGGGCGGCGTACTACGGCGAGAACACCCTGATCCATCCGGAGCCGGCCTACGCGGCGGCGGCGGCGGTCTGGCTGCTCGGCCGCGACGGAGCGGCGCTGCGCGGCAAGGCGCTCGATCTGCGCCAGCCGGCGTGACGCCGTTCACGCGGCGACGTCATTCGGCACGCTGGAGCGAAGGCTCCAAATCCGGCGCTTAGAATAGGCGCGACATATCGCGCGGTGCGACCGCCGCACCGAAACGGGGGCACGATGGAAAGTTCGATGAGCACGCTGTCCGCCGGCGTCCTGCTGTTTCTGATCATGGACCCGATGGGCAACATCCCGCTGTTCCTCAGCGTGCTGAAGACCGTGCCGGCGGAGCGGCGCATGTTCGTGATCGTGCGCGAGATGCTGATCGCGCTGATCACGTTGTTCGCATTCCTGTTCGGCGGCCAGTACCTGCTGGACCTGATGCACCTGAAGCAGGAGTCGGTCTCGATCGCCGGCGGCATCATCCTGTTCATCATCGGCGTGCGCATGATCTTCCCGCCGCAGCACGGCATCTTCGGCAACGACGAAGACGCCGAGCCGTTCATCGTGCCGCTGGCGATTCCCGCCGTGGCGGGCCCGTCGACGATCGCCGCGGTCATGCTGCTGGCCAACAGCGACCCGGGGCGGACGGTCGACTGGAGCGTGGCCCTGCTGGTCGCCTGGCTGCTGACCTCGCTGATCCTGTTGTCCTCGACCTTCCTGTTCCGCATCCTCGGTGCGCGCGTGCTGACCGCGATGGAGCGGCTGATGGGCATGCTGCTGGTCGCCTTGTCGGTGCAGATGTTCCTCGACGCCCTGGTCGCCTATGTCAAACTGGCGGGCGCGCATTGACGAATGCAGACCGTTCGGAACGCCGTTGCGCGTTCGAATGCGCGGTGCATCGCTTTTTCGGCCGACCGCGTCGTGCCAGGTCCACGCAAAGTTGCTGTAATACGGGAGCGCTAGCGTGCTCCCGGACGATCCGAGAGGTGTGCCTTGATCAGCGTTGAACGCACGTTCTACGAGAAATTTCCGCGCCTTTCGGAGGGGCGGGCGCGCACGTTCTCGCAGCCGGTGGTCGGGCTGCTGCGCAAGATCGCTTGCGAGGAACGCATCAACTCGTTGCTGGAGGCCGGCCAATCGCTGAGCGGCTTCGATTTCCTCGAGTTCGTGCTGAACGACCTGAAGATCAGCTACAGCGTGGCCAACACGGACCGCGAGAACATCCCGGTCGAAGGCCGCGTCGTGATCGTCGCGAACCATCCGCTCGGCGCGATGGACGCGCTGACCCTGATCCAGCTGGTCGGGTCGGTGCGCCGCGACGTCAAGGTGCTCGCCAACGACGTGCTGATGAGGCTCGAACCGCTGAAGCCCTTGTTCCTGCCTCTGCCGGTGTTCGGCAACGGCAGCGTCGTGGGCGGAATGCGCGAAGCGTATCGCGCGCTGGAGCGCGAAGAGGCGGTGATCGTGTTCCCGTCCGGCGAGGTTTCGCGCATGAGCTCGAAGGGCGTGCGCGATCTCGAATGGTCGTCGGGCTTCGCGCGGCTGGCGCTGAAGACCGGCGCGCCGGTGCTGCCGGTGCACATCGAGGCGCGCAATTCGCCGATGTTCTACGGCGTGTCGATGCTGGCCAAGCCGCTGGCGATGCTGCTGCTCGCGCGCGAGATGTTCGCGGCGGCGAATTCGCGCATCGATTTCCAGGTCGGCGAGATCGTGCCGACCACGGCGCTGGTGCGCTCCAACCTCGACGCCGCGCAGATCGCGCAGCACATGCGCCGCCACGTCTACCGGTTGGCGCATCGGCGTCCGACCGTGTTCCCGACTTCGGCCGCGGTCGCGCATCCGGAGTCGCCGCTGGAAGTCCGCCGTTCGTTGCGCGCGGCGGAGGTGCTCGGCCGGACCAACGACGGCAAGCAGATCCTCCTGCTCGACGCGCGTCCCGACGATCCGGCCCTGCGCGAAATCGGGCGCCTGCGCGAACTCGCGTTCCGCCGCGTCGGCGAAGGCACCGGCGCGCGCCGCGACCTCGATCGCTACGACGCCTGGTACCGCCACGTGGTGCTGTGGGACGAGCAGGCGCTGGCGATCGTCGGCGCCTACCGCCTTGGCGAGGCCGGCACGATCCTGCGCGAACGCGGCCTCGACGGACTCTACTCGGCCAGCCTGTTCGACTACGCGCCGGAATCGCAATCCTTCCTGTCGGACGCGGTCGAACTCGGCCGCAGCTTCGTGCAGCCGGCGTATTGGGGTTCCCGCAGTCTGGACTACCTGTGGCAGGGCATCGGCGCCTACCTGCGCACGCGGCCGCAGGTGCGCTATCTGTTCGGGCCGGTCAGCCTCAGCGCCTCGCTGCCGCCCGAAGCGCGCGAGTGGATCGTCCACTACCACGGTCACTATTTCCGCGACGGCGACCGGCTGGCGCGCGCGCGCAATCCATTCGTCATATCCAAGGCCATCGCCGAGGCCGCCCATGCGGACTGGGCCGGCCGTTCGCCGGGCGAGGGCTTGAGCATCCTCAAGCAGCGTCTGGCCGACATGAAGGCGCAGTTGCCGACGTTGTATCGCCAGTACGCGGACCTGTGCGAGCCCGCTGGGGTGCGGTTTCTGGACTTCGGAGTCGATCCGGCGTTCGGTGGCTGCGTCGACGGCCTGGTGCGGCTGGATCTGGCCCACCTGCGCCCGATCAAGCGCGCGCGCTACATCGACGGCGCCCGCGGGCCTGATGCGGCGCAGCAAAATCTGACCTGATGTTACAAATCCGTCATCAAACGCTGTTAAACTGCAGTTAAACAGCTCGACTGGGTTCAGTACCCGGCCGCATTGGGGTCAAAAATCCAGCGTTTCGCCACGAGAGGCTCCTGAGCGGGCAGCCTCCGGCGGCGATTTCGTGTTCGCCATTTCAGATGCTTTGAGGGATAGCACAATGAACAAGCCAATTCGCATGCGCCTTCTGCCGTGGGCCATCGCCTCGCTTTTCGCGGCGTCCAGCGTGTTCGCGCAGAACACCTCGTCGTCGATTTCCGGCCGCATCGTCGATGCCGCCGGCAAGCCGGTCGCCGGCGCCAGCGTCGAGATCGTCCACGTGCCGTCGGGCAGCTCGCGCACCGTGATGACGGATGCGGACGGCCGGTACTCCGCGCAGGGTCTGCGCGTCGGCGGTCCGTTCGAGGTCAAGGCCTCGGGCGATCACGGCGAGAAGGCGGATCAGGGCAACGTCTATCTGAAGCTGGCCGAAGAAACCACCTTGAACCTGACCGCGGCGGGCGGCAGCGACGCGACCGAACTGGCCGGCCTGACCGTCACCGCGGCGGCGCCGGGCGCCGTGTTCCAGGCCGACAACAAGGGCCTCGGCACCAACGTTTCGCAGCGCGAGCTGAAGCTGATCCCGAATCCGGGTCGCTCGATCCAGGACATCGCGCGCCTCGATCCGAACATCAACATCACCAACAAGGCCCGCGGCGAGATCTCGGCGCTGGGCCAGAACAGCCGCTACAACAACATCACGATCGACGGCGTGCCGACCAACGACTCCTTCGGTCTGGAGCCGAACGGCCTGCCGGCGTTGAACCAGCCGCTGTCGTTCGACGCGATCGAGGAATACAACATCTCGACCGCGAACTTCGACGTGACCAACAAGCGCGCGGTCGGCGCGAACATCAACATCGTCACGAAGTCGGGCACCAACGAATTCCACGGCGGCGCCTACTACGCGTACACGAACGCGAAGGACCTGACCAGCGACGAGCCGTCCGAATTTACCGGCTACGAGGCGCGGAAGACCTTCGGCGCGACGCTCGGCGGTCCGATCATCAAGGACACGCTGTTCTTCTTCCTGAGCTACGAGGAGTCCAAGGTCCTGGCGCCGGCGCCGAACTTCGGCCCGCTCGGTTCCGGCCGCAGCAACATCGTCAACATCAGCCAGCAGGACCTCGACCGCATCGTCAACATCGCCAAAGGCTACGGCATGACGCCGGGCGGCCTGACGTCGACCGGCGCCGACCAGGACGAGAAGCGCTACCTCGGCAAGCTGGACTGGAACATCGCCGACGGTCATCGTGCCAGCTTCCGCTACTCGAAGACGAAGGGCGCGCAGCCGATTCCGGGCACGTTCAACCTCACCACGCTGAACCTGTCGAGCTACTGGTACACGCAGAACCGCGAGCTCGAGAGCTACGTGGTGAACCTGTACGACGATTGGAGCGACACGTTCTCGACCGAGGCCTCGTTCTCCTACGGCACCTACGACTCCACGCCGTCGGTGCTCGCGCAGCAGCCGCAGGTGCAGGTGCGCACCGCGCCGAGCGGCGGCGTCTCCATCAACCTCGGCGAAGAGCAGTTCCGCCACTACAACGTGCTCGGCGTGAAGACCTACACCGGCTTCTTCGCCGGCAATTGGTTCCTCGGCGATCACACGGTCAAGGCCGGCGTCGACTTCCAGCGTGACAAGTTCTTCAACCTGTTCGGTCGCACCGAGTTCGGCGCCTACACGTTCAACTCGATCGACGACTTCGAGCAGGGCAAGTACGCCAGCTTCGCGCTGTATCGCCCGACCAACGGCGACATCAACAGCATTGCGGCGAAGTTCCGCCTCGACCAGTGGGGCGTGTTCGTGCAGGACACCTGGCAGGTCACGCCGCAGTTCTCGTTGCAGTACGGCCTGCGCTGGGACATCCCGCGCCTGCCGGATCGTCCGCTCTACAACCCGAACTTCCGCCAGGCGTTCGGCTACTCGAACCAGGGCACGGTCAACGGCAACGGCGTGCTCGAGCCGCGCATGTCGTTCAACTACGAGTTCGACACCGAGCGCAAGACGCAGCTGCGCGGCGGCATGGGCATCGTCGAGGGCGTGACGCCGGGCGTGTGGCAGGCCAATCCGTTCACCAACAACGGCCTGACCTTGCAGACCTTCTCGATTGGCCCGAGCTGCTCGACCGGACCGGACTGCCTGTTCAATCCGAACCCGCACACGCAGATGCCGCCGGGCGGCGCGAATGCCGGCGCGCAGCAGACCGTCGACACGGTCGATCGCAATCTGAAGCTGCCGACCGCGCTGAAGGTCAGCCTGGCGTTCGATCGTGAACTGCCATGGTGGGGAGTCGTGGGAACGGCCGAGTTCGCCCACATCGGCGTGCGCAACGCGATCAACTACGAGGCGATCAACCTCGGCCCCGGCAACGGCGTGCTGCCGGACGGTCGCATCAACTACTGGTCGGACACCAGCGAAGGCAACTGGATGGGCAGCCGCGGCCCGCTGGCGACCCCGGGCAACTACACGCGCATCCAGCGCGCCGGCAACAATCCCGCGTTCGGCGGCTCCTCGACGTATTTGACCAATACGCGCAAGGGCGAGGCGAACTACCTGACCCTGTCGCTGCAGAAGGCCTACAACGACACCTGGTTCGGTACGACCTCGATCACCTACGGTCGCGCGACCGACGTGAACCCGGGTACCTCGAGCCAGGCCTTCAGCAACTACACCAGCCGCGTCTCCTACAACCCGAACGAAGACGTCGCGCGCCGCTCGAACTACGACATCAAGCTGCGCTTCCTGTCCGCGCTGACCTGGCAGCACAAGTTCTTCGGCGACTACACGACCGCCGTCTCCGGCGTGTGGAACATCTACACCGGCCAGCCGTACTCGTGGACGTTCGCCAACGACGCCAACGGCGACGGCATCAGCGGCAACGACGTGTTCTACGTGCCGCGTCCGGGCGACGTGACCTTCACCCCGGGCACCACGCAGGCGCAGATCGACCAGTTCTACAACTTCATCAAGAACAACGACTACCTGAACAAGCACCAGGGCGGCGTCGTCTCGCGCAACGGTGCGACGGCTCCGTGGGTCAACCAGCTCGACCTGAGCTTCACGCAGGAAGTCCCGGGCTTCATGAAGGGCCACAAGGGCGAGATCCGCTTCGACATCTTCAACGTCGGCAACATGCTGAACAAGAAGTGGGGCCAGATCTACAACCCGAACTTCATCTACACCCGCTCGCTGGCCAACTTCGCCGGCATCAAGGACGGCAAGTACGTCTACAACCTGACCGATCCGAAGGGCAACGGCATTCCGAAGCAGGATGCCCAGGCGGAGTCGCGTTGGTCGGTGCTGGTCACGGCGCGCTACACGTTCTGACCTGCCCGCATCCGCGGTACGCAAACGGCCGACCTCGTGTCGGCCGTTTGCTTTTCATGGGGCCACTTGACCGCCGCGGCGGCGACTGGCATTGCTAGCAGTCTCGCGCGGCGCCCGCCGCCGCGATCGCCAAGGAAAACCGCATGAGCACGGAGCCGACTCCGATTCCCGATTCCCTTCCGCCCGCCACGTACAGCGCGCGCATCTCGCCGGCTGCCGGCGGGCTCGACGTGCTGTCGCGCCACGAGGTCGCGCGCCTGCGCGACGCCGGCGCCGGCGGTCTGCACGAGCTGCTGCGCCGTTGCGCGCTGGCGGTGCTGACGCAGGGCACCGCCAACGACGATGCGCGTGCCCTGCTCGAACGCTATCCGGATTTCGACATCCAGATCCTGCAGCAGGACCGCGGCGTCAAGCTCGAGCTGAAGAATGCGCCGGCCGAGGCCTTCGTCGACGGCCAGATCATCCGCGGCGTCAACGAGCTGCTGTTCGCGGTCGTGCGCGACATCGTCTACGTCGCGATGCAGATCGAGGCGGGCGGCTTCGATCTCGCCGATTCGCCCGGCATCACGCACGCGGTGTTCGAGATCCTGCGCAACGCGCGCGTGCTGCGGCCGAACGTCGATCCCAACCTCGTCGTCTGCTGGGGCGGTCACTCGATCAACCGCGAGGAGTACCTGTACACGAAGAAGGTCGGCTACGAGCTCGGCCTGCGCGCGTTCGACATCTGCACCGGCTGCGGCCCGGGCGCGATGAAGGGGCCGATGAAGGGGGCGACGATCGCGCACGCGAAACAGCGCCGCCGCACCAACCGCTACATCGGCATCACCGAGCCCGGCATCATCGCGGCCGAGTCGCCGAATCCGATCGTCAACAATCTGGTGATCATGCCGGACATCGAGAAGCGCCTCGAAGCGTTCGTGCGCATCGGTCACGCGATCATCGTGTTTCCCGGCGGCGTCGGCACGGCGGAGGAGATCCTCTACCTGCTCGGTATCCTGCTGCATCCGGACAACGAGCACCTGCCGTTCCCGCTGATCTTCACCGGGCCGCGCGAGTCGGCCGCCTATTTCGAGCAGATCGACCGCTTCCTGCGCCTCGCGCTCGGCGAGGGCGTGGCCAAGCACTACAAGATCGTCGTCGACGATCCTGGCGAGGTCGCGCGCCAGGTGCGCAAGGGCATCGAGCGGGTGCGGACGTACCGGCTCGACAACAAGGACGCGTTCTTCTTCAACTGGGCCTTGAACATCGAGCGCGAGTTCCAGCTGCCGTTCCAGCCGACACATGCGGCGATGGCGGCGTTGAACCTGCACCGCGACCAGGCGCCGCACCGGCTCGCCGCGAATCTGCGCCGGGCGTTCTCCGGCATCGTCGCCGGCAACGTCAAGGAAGAGGGCATGCGCGCGATCGAGAAGTACGGCGTGTTCGAGATCAACGGCGACCGCGACGTGATGCAGGCGCTCGACGCGCTGCTCGCCAGCTTCGTCGCGCAGCAGCGCATGAAGCTGCCGGGTTCGCGCTACGTGCCGTGCTATCGGGTCCACGCCGGCTGATCGCGCACGGCATCGCCGCGTTCATGCCCCGTGGATGAGCGCGGCGGGATCCGAGCGAACAGTTCGAAGAACGATGCCGGCTCCATGCCGGCGAGAATTGGCCATCCGTGGCGACCCCGCCTTCCCGCCTGGCTGCACTTCTCACGAAGGACGACCACGGCCGGCAAGCGTCAACGGGGAGGGAGATCGGCCTGCCGTGGTCGAGACCGATACTATGGGCCGCGGGCCGAGGTTCAATGGCCGCGTCACGACAATTCGATGAAGAAGAGTTTAGATGGTTGCGGCAGCAGCGATCCCCGATGCGTAGTCGCTTCGATCTGCTGCGACGCCCCGCGCTTTCCGCGATGGCTCGCTGTCGGTTGATCCTCCACATCTTCGCCGGCTGCGTCGCTCGCAAAGACGTCCGATCGAGTGCTTCTCGCCACGCACGTCCATTGCGTCGCCGGCTGGCGTTCGAGTGGCTGCCGCGACATTCCGTGTAGTGCGCCGAACCGCCGATTCCCGGGCCGCCCACAGGCACCATCGCACTCGGCGACGGAGACGCAGGCAAAAGAAAAGGGCCTGCATCGCTGCAAGCCCTTTTTCTTTTTTCTTTATCTGGCGCCCGAAGTTGGACTCGAACCAACGACCCCCTGATTAACAGTCAAGTGCTCTAACCAGCTGAGCTATTCGGGCGAGCCGCGTATTTTGTTGACTGCGGGGGTCCCCGTCAAGTTTTCGTTGCGGGTCGACCCGTTCAGCCTGCGACGCGCAGGCAGGCGGCGGCCTGCGCGGGAGTGGGCGCGCTCCGGCGCACGCGGCCGGCGTTGTTGACCGTGAGGCGGGTTGCGGCGGCCGGACCGCCGGCGCGATCGCAGACGGTCAGGCTGAGGTTGGTGCCTTCGGCGCTCCCGTCCGGCCGGTAGGCGACGCGCGGGCGTCCGCTCGAGGTGACGATCGCGACGCCGGCCGGCTGCGCCTGCGCGACGGCGATCAAGGGTTCGTCGTCCGAGCGGGTGCGGTCGCGGTCGACGTCGGCGAACACGATCCAGCCGCGCTGCCAGTGCGTGGTGCGGTCGCAGCTGCGCTGGTCCGCGCTGGGGCAGACGACGGCGTGGGCGCCGCGGCTGACCGCGGTGGTGCGCGCCAGGTTCAGCGCGCCGTGCAGGGTTTCGCCGGCGGCGTGGCTGCGCGTACGGCCGATCAGCTTGCCGTAAGACGGCGCGGCGAGGGCGAGCAGGACGGCCAGGATCGCGACCGCCATCAAAAGTTCGATCAGGGTGAAGCCGCACGGACGAAGCATGGATTTTTGCATGGCGAGCCTCCAAGTCACGACGCGGCCATGCTAGGTGTCGCCGGTACGCCGGACGATGGCAGGCCGCCGCCGGGTGACGTAGGAAATTCGCTCGCGAAGCCGCCTCCGACCCAGCCGCTATACTCGAAGACCGACGCGGAGTTCCCATGTCAGACCGCTTCCAGCTCGTCGCCCCGTTCAAGCCATCCGGCGACCAGCCGGGCGCGATCACGCGCCTCTACGACGGCTTCGAAGCCGGCCTCGCGCAGCAGACCCTGCTCGGCGTGACCGGCTCGGGCAAGACCTTCACGATCGCCAACCTGGTCGAGCGCATCCAGAAGCCGACCCTGGTGATGGCGCCGAACAAGACGCTCGCGGCGCAGCTCTACGGCGAGTTCAAGGAGTTCTTCCCGCACAACGCGGTCGAGTACTTCGTCAGCTACTACGACTACTACCAGCCGGAAGCCTACGTTCCGTCCAGCGACACCTACATCGAGAAGGACGCCTCGATCAACGACCACATCGAGCAGATGCGCCTGTCGGCGACGAAGGCGCTGCTGTCGCGGCCGGACGCGCTGATCGTCGCGACGGTGTCGGCGATCTACGGACTCGGCGATCCTGAGGATTACCTGTCGATGCGCCTGATTCTGGCGCGCGGCGAGCGCATCGACCAGCGCCAGCTGATCCGTCATCTGACCGAGCTGCAGTACACGCGCGGCGAGATGGAGCTGCGCCGCGGCACGTACCGCGTGCGCGGCGAAGTCGTCGACGTGTTCCCGGCCGAATCGGAGACCGAGGCGCTGCGCATCGAGCTGTTCGACGGCGAGGTCGAGAACCTCAGCCTGTTCGATCCTCTGACCGGTGGGATCGTGCGCCGGGTGCCGCGCTACGTCGTCTACCCGAAGACGCACTACGCGACCACGCGCGACCGCGTGCTGCACGCGATCGACACGATCAAGGCCGAGCTGAAGGACCGGCTGGAGTACTTGTACAAGGCGAACAAGCTGGTCGAGGCGCAGCGCCTGGAGCAGCGCACGCGCTTCGACGTCGAGATGATGGCCGAGGTCGGCTACTGCAACGGCATCGAGAACTACTCGCGCCACCTGACCGGGCGTGCGCCTGGCGAGCCGCCGCCGACCCTGTTCGACTACCTGCCGCCGGACGCGCTGCTGGTGGTCGACGAATCGCACGTGACCGTGCCGCAGATCGGCGCGATGTACAAGGGCGACCGCTCGCGCAAGGAGACGCTGGTCGAGTTCGGCTTCCGCCTGCCGTCGGCGCTCGACAACCGTCCGCTGCGCTTCGCCGAATGGGAGGAGCGCGCGCCGCGCACGGTGTTCGTCTCGGCCACGCCGAGGGCGTACGAGACCGAGAAGTCCGGCGGCAACATCGTCGAACTGGTCGTGCGCCCGACCGGCCTGATCGATCCGCGCGTGGAAGTGCGGCCGGCGCGCACCCAGGTCGACGACCTGCTCTCGGAAGCGAACCTGCGCATCGCGCAGGGCGATCGCGTGCTGGTCACGACGCTGACCAAGCGCATGGCCGAGAACCTGACCGAGTACCTCGAAGAACACGGCGTGCGCGTGCGCTATCTGCACTCGGACATCGAGACGGTCGAGCGCGTGGAGATCCTGCGCGACCTGCGCCTGGGCAAGTTCGACGTGCTGGTCGGCATCAACCTGCTGCGCGAAGGCCTGGACATGCCCGAGGTGTCGCTGGTGGCGATCCTCGACGCCGACAAGGAAGGCTTCCTGCGCTCGACCGACTCGCTGATCCAGACCATCGGCCGCGCCGCGCGCAACCTGCGCGGCACCGCGATCCTGTACGCCGACCAGGTCACGCGCTCGATGCAGGCGGCGATCGACGAGACCGACCGCCGCCGCGCCAAGCAGGTCGAATACAACCAGGCGCACGGCATCACGCCGAAATCGGTCGTGCGCAAGATCACCGACGTGATGGAGGGCGCGCGCGCCGAAGGCGCGTCCGAGCGCGGTCGTGGCCGCACCGCGGCCGGCGCGCGCAAGGTCGCCGAGCCGGTGGCCGACTACCGCACGCTGACGCCCGATCAGATCGCGTCGAAGATCAAGCAGCTCGAGGCGCGGATGTACAAGCACGCGCAGGATCTCGAGTTCGAGGACGCCGCGCGGCTGCGCGACGAGATCCACCAGATCCGCGAGCAGGGCCTGATCGGCTGAGGCCCGTACGGCGCTCTTCGCGACCGGCGGCCGTCACGGTTCTGTCGCGCTCGCCCGCTAGGCTTCTGCGCCGCCCCTGAAAGTTGCGCCGCCTCCGCATGGGCGGCGCGCCGCGAAGTCCAGCACGATGAAGCCAGCCCTGACGACGCGCGCGAGCGCGCCGGCCGTCGCCGCGTCCGCGGATCTGCAGCCGCTGCTGCTGCCGACCGCGCCGGTCGAGCCGGAGACCAGCGTGCTCGACGTCGCGCGGCTGTTCCTCGATCCGCGCCACGCCGGCTTGCTCAGCCTTCCCGTCGTCGACGCCGGACGCCCGGTCGGATCGATCAGCCGCTACGAACTGATGCGCGTGTTCCTGATGCCGTACGGCCGCGAGCTGTACGGTCGCCGGCCGATCACCGCGTTGATGAACGCGCGGCCGCTGGTGCTCGCTGCGGCGACGCCGCTGGACCAGGCCGCGCGCGCGATCGCGACGCACATCAAGAGCCCGATCACCGACGACTTCGTGCTGGTCGACGCCGAAGGCCGCTATCTCGGCACCGGCCTGGTGCTCGACGTGCTGCGCGCCGTCGAGAGCCGCCTGGCCGAACGCGGCGGCGAACTCGAGCGCGCCTACGCGCGATTGAAGTCCTCGCAGCTCCAGCTCGTGCAGTCCGAGAAGATGGCCTCGCTCGGCCAGATGGTCGCCGGCCTGGTGCACGAGATCAACACGCCGCTCGGCTACGTGCGCAACAACGTCGAGATGTCGCGCGAGCTGATCGGCGACGCCGCGCGGCTGGTCGCCGCGCAGCAATCCGTCATCGACGCCTTGACCGGCGCGAGCGAGCCGGGCGCCGACCTCGACGCGCGCTTAGTCGAGATCGAGGCGCTGCGGCCGCGCATCGACGCGGCGGCGCTGGAGGATCTCGGCGGCCTGCTCGAGGACACCCTGCACGGCGTCGGACAGATCGGCGACTTGGTACTGAACCTGAAGGACTTCAGCCGGCTCGACCAATCCGGCCTGCAGAAGGCCGACGTCAACAAGCTGGTCGACAGCGCCTTGAAGATCGTGCAGCACCTGCTGCGCAAACGCGATGTCGCGGTCATGCGCGAAGCCGGCGCGCTGCCGGAAATCGAGTGCGCGCCGGCGCAGATCAACCAGGTGCTGCTGAACCTGCTCGGCAACGCGATCCAGGCGATCGAACACGAGCGCGGCCGCATCGTCGTGCGCACGCAGGTGCTGGACGGTCGCGTGCTGATCCTGATCGAGGACAACGGCAAGGGCATCGCCGTCGAACACCTTTCGCGCATCTTCGATCCCTTCTTCACCACCAAGCCGGTCGGGCAGGGTACGGGCATGGGACTGGCGATCTCGCATCAGATTGTCGAGCAGCACGGCGGCGTGATCCGGGTCGCGTCCAAGCCGGGCGTCGGCACGCGCTTCCTGGTCGTGCTGCCGATCGCGGCGCGCGGGGAGGGCGCATGAGCGCGGCTCTGCCGAGCGTGCTGTTCGTCGACGACGAGGAGCGCATCCTGCGCTCGCTGCGCATGCTGTTCCGCGGCCGCTGCGAAATCCTCGCGACGACGTCGGGGCAGGAGGCGATCGAGTGGGTGCGGCAGCGGCCGATCCACGTCGTCGTCAGCGACCAGCGCATGCCCGGCGTCAGCGGCGTCGAGGTGCTGCGCGCGGTGGCCGAACATTCGCCGGCGACGATGCGCATTCTGTTGACCGGCTACGCCGACATGGATGCGGTCGCCGCCTCGGTCAACGAGGGCGAGATCTACCGCTTCGTCGAGAAGCCGTGGGAAGGCGCGTACCTGCTCGACGTCGTCGACCAGGCCGCACGGGTGGCGATGCGCGACTTCGCCGCGGCGGCGCAGCGGCCGGCGATCGCCACCAAGCCTGCCGTGCCGGTCGCCGCGCACGTCGTCGTGCTCGACGACGGCGACGCGATCGCCGCGCAGGTGCGCGAGCTGCTGCCGGCGGCGGTGCAGGTCGAGCACGCGCGCGATCTCGAGGCCGCGCTGACGCTGCTCGCCGATCACGACGTCGCGGTCGTCGTCGCGCGACTCTCCAGCGCGCACGGCGACGTCGCCGACGCGCTGAAGCGGCTCAAGCGCCTGCGCCCGGCGACCCTGGCGATCGTGATCTCGCCGCTGCGCGACAGCCGTCTGGTGATCGAGCTGATCAACCAGGGCCAGATCTTCCGTTTCCTGTTGCAGCCGCCGGTGCGCGAATTGCTGCGCCGCGGCCTGCTCGCCGCGCTCGAGCGGCACGTGGAATTGCGCGCGAACGCGAGCCTCGTGCAGCGCTACGACGTCGAGCCGGCGCGCGGCGAAACGGCGACGATCCCGGGGCGATTGCTGCAGATCTGGCGCCGCATCCGCGAGGCGGCCGTGGCGCGCGCCAGCTGAGACCTCAGCGCTTCAGCCAGCCGCGCTCGATCAGCGCCTCGGCCAGCGCGCGCGTGTAGGCGGGCTTGTCGCGATAGTCGATGTGCGAATCGTCCGGCAGCGGAGTCGACGCGAGCGACGGGACGTCGCGGGCGCTGAGCACCGGAGAGGGGCTCGCCGCCGTGAAACGATCCCAATACTGGTTGCGCGGGAATACGCGCTCGTCGATCTGCCGCGTGAGGCCCGAGGTCGGGCTCTCGTAGAAGATGACTTGGCCGCCGCGCGCCTGGATCGCCCGTACCCAGTCGAAGACGGGTTGCAGGTCGGCCAGCCACCGGTCCGGATCGGGCTTGGGCATGCGCGCGAGATTGCCTTCCACGGTGGCGGCGAAGTGGCGCTTGACGGCTTCGGGGTCTGCCTTCGTGTAGTCGATGTCGCCGCCGCGGCTGGCGTGGTATTCGACGTAGTTCCGGGTCGGCGCGCCGCCGTCGAACAGGCGACGCACGGTGGCGGTCGCGCCGAAGTCCGGATTGGCGATCAGCGCGAGGCGCTGCCACCAGGTCAGCAACACGCGATGCAGGTGCCAGCTCGGCGTCCAGCGTCGACGGTAGTAGTCGATGACCGGCTGCTGCATGTCCCAAAAAATCGGCGTGAAGGCGAAGCTTTCGAGGTCGCACAGCACCACGCCCGAAAAATCCGCATCGGCGGCGAGATCGCGCAGGGTCGCCAGCGGATAGGTGGCGTTTAGCGCCAGCATCACCGGCTTGTACTTCGGCAGTGCGTCGCGCAGCACCTTCGGGTCGATGCCGTATTCGGTGCGCGAAGCGCCGAGGAGGACCAGCGGGATCGGCTGCTTTCCGTACACGCGGCCGCGCTGGATCGACCACAGCTGCGGCGAGTCGATGACCGTCGGTTCGTAGCCGGCGCGACGCCAATGGATTTCCACGGTGAGCAGCGCCGCGACGGCGAGGATCGCCGCGCCGATCCAGACGGCGAGCCAGGCGCCGCGGCTGCGCACCGGGCCGGCGCTCGGCTCAGAACTGGAAATAGATGAAGGCATGGCTGTCGCCCGGAGAGAGAACGATCAGGACCAGCATCGCCGCGAGCAGCAGGCCCAGCAACAGCGCCGGCATGCGTGCGACCACCTCGTCGAGGTCGATGTTGCGCGTCGATGCCTGCGCGGCGACGACGAGTGCGAACACCGCGACGGCGATGCGGTCGGTGGTCGTCGTCGCGTGCCATCCGCTCCAGAGGGCCGGAAGATTGACCAGCTGCCGGGTCAGGATCCAGCCGGTGCCGAAGTCGGCGGCGCGGAACCACACCCAGGCGTACATCACGGCGAGCAGCGTGACTCCCGCGTAGGCGAAGCGCAGCAGCCGGTTCGCGGCGACGGCGTCGCCGATCCGCCCGCGGAAGAAGCGTTCGATCGACAGATACAGCCCGTGCAGGCCGCCCCAGGCGACGAAGGTCCAGGCGGCGCCGTGCCAGAGTCCGCCGATCAGCATCGTCAGCATCAGGTTGCGATACGTCAGCCAGGCGCCGTGGCGGTTGCCGCCGAGCGGGATGTAGAGATAGTCGCGCAGCCAGCTCGAAAGGGTGATGTGCCAGCGCCGCCAGAAGTCGGCGAATCCGCCGGCCGCGTACGGGCTGCGGAAATTGATCGGCAACCGGAAGCCGAGCATCGCGGCGACACCGAGCGCGCAGGTGGAATACCCGGCGAAATCGCAGAAGATCTGGCCCGAGAAGGCCAGCATGCCGACCCAGGCGTCGGCGGCGCCGACGTTCGCCGCGGTGTTGAAGACGCGGTCGGCGCTGCCCGCGAACACGGAATCGGCCAGGACGATCTTCTCGAACAGCCCGATGACCAGCAGCGTCAGCCCGAGGAAGAAGGTGTCGTCCGAAACGGATCGCGGCGTTTCGATCTGCTGGCGCATCTGCGTCCAGCGCACGATCGGGCCGGCGACGAGCTGCGGGAAGAACGCCACGTAGAGCGCGTAATCGCGCCAGTTCCGCGTCGGCTGGATCTTGCGCCGATAGACGTCCAGGCAATACGACAGCGAGTGGAAGGTGTAGAACGAAATGCCGATCGGCAGCACGATGCCGAGATCGGGCGGCGAGTAGACGATGCCGACGCGCGCCAGTAGCGCGCAGAGCGTGTCGAGGACGAAGCCCCAGTATTTGAAATAGCCGAGCACGGCGAGATTGACCAGCAGCGTCGCCGTGACCCAGGCCTTGCGCGCGCGCGCGTCCTCGGCCGCCTCGATGCGCATGGCGATCCACCAGTCCAGCGTGGCCGAGCCGAGCAGCAGCAGCAGGAACGGCGGGTTCCAAGCGGCGTAGAACACGCAGCTGGCGACCAGCAGGAAGTTCTTCCGCGCCGGCCACGCGCGCAGGGCGTTGTAGCCCGCCAGGACGGCGGCAAGGAAGACCAGAAAGGAAAGCGAGTCGAATTGCATCGCGCGACGCTGAAGCGATTCCCCGATCGGCTGGCCGCCCGCGAACGAAGGGCGCTCGCGGTGGCGGCAGGCGTGAGCGAAGGCGGGCCGCGAGTATAGGGATTCCGTTTCGCCGCAGCCCAGACTTGTGCCGCGGCGGCGACTCGGTTAGGCTTCGCGCCCCCGTTTCCGGGGCGGTTAGCTCAGCGGTAGAGCACTACCTTGACATGGTAGGGGTCACAGGTTCGATCCCTGTACCGCCCACCACTCCCAAGTGGATCAAGACGGCGCGACCTTCCAAGTCGCGCCGTTTTCTTTTTCGGCACCCGCCGGTCCGGCGCGATTCCCCAAGGTGGCGAGGCCTGCCTCGGCAGGGCGGGCCCCTATGTCTTTGGTTGGTCCTCTCATCCGCCTGACGGCCGAATTCTTCTCGTTCCCCGAAACGCATACTCCGCGGCGGGTTCGCCTTGGGAGAGAGTCGATGCGTCGTTCGTTGTTCGCTTGTCTGATGGCGGCCGCTGCCGCGCCGCTGGGAGCCGAAGAGGTCGCTTCCGGCGAATCGGCGGAAGCCGCGGCGACCGAGGCGGATTCGCGTCGCCGCGACGGCACCGGCGGCGAGGCGATCGCGCTCGAGCAGGTGCAGGTCACCGCGACGCGTCGTCCGGAAAGCGGCTTCGACGTGTCCAGCGGCGTGACCGTGGTCGGTCCGGACGAGGTCGCGATTCGCGCTCCGCAGACGATCGCGGACTACCTGCGCGGCCAGCCCGGCGCGTTCGTGCAGTCGACCACGCCGGGCCAGGCGATTCCGATCGTGCGCGGACTGAAGGGTTCGGAAGTGCTGCACATGGTCGACGGCTTCCGCCTCAACACGGCCTTCTTCCGCAATTCGCCGAACCAGTATTTCGCCCTGGTCGATGCGCAGAACGTCGAGCGCGTCGAGCTGGTGCGCGGCCCGTCGTCGACGCTGTACGGCTCGGACGCGATGGGCGGCGTGGTGCAGGTGATCACGCCCGAACAGCGCTTCGACGGCGGCGAGTGGGGCGCCCGCGGCCACTTCCGCACGCAGCTCGCCAGCGGCGACCTGTCCAAGCTCGCGCGCGTCGACGGCGCCGCCGGCCGGCAGGACCTGTCCATTTCCGGCGGCGTGACCTGGCAGGACGTCGGCGAGCGCCGGCGCGGCGACGGTCCGCGCCTGCCGCACACGCAGTTCCGCGCCTGGGCGGCCGACACCAAGCTGCTGTGGAATCCGGCGCCGGAACACGAGCTGATGTTCAACGTGCAGTACCTGAAGCAGCCGAAGACGCCGCGTTTCGACGAACTCGTCCCCGGCTTCCATCAGGAAACCGCCAATTCGGACGAGTTCTACTTCGAGCCGAACGACCGCCTGTTCGCGCATGCGCGCTACCGCTGGAACGCGATGAACGCGGCGTTCGACACCGCCGAGCTGCACCTCGGCTACCAGGAGATCAATGACGACCGCCGCAGCCGCGGCGCCGGCAGCGCGAACCGCGACCTGGAGAAGAACCGCGACCGCCTGCGCGGGTTCAGCGGCAGCTTCACCAAGCAGATCGGCGCACACTCGCTGGCTTACGGCGTCGAGGCGTATTGGGACACGGTCGACAGCAGCCGCATGCGCGTCAACGTCGACAGCGGCGCGATCTCGACCCGCGCGCCGCGCTTTCCGAACGGTTCGACGATGGACAGCTACGCGCTGTACCTCGACGACAGCATCGAACTCGGCTCGCGCTGGCAGCTCGACCTCGGCGCGCGCTACAGCCGTTTCGAGATCGAACTGCCGGCCAACGGCGGCATCGGCAGCAAGCTCGACCCGGACGACGTCACCGGCAATGCCGGCCTGACCTTCAAGGCGACCGACTCGCTGCACCTGGTCACCAATCTCGGCCGCGGCTTCCGTGCGCCGAACATCTTCGACCTCGGCGTGTTCGGCGACCGGCCCGGCGGCCGCTTCGCGATTCCGAACGCGGACCTCAAGCCCGAGACCGTCGTGACCTGGGACATCGGCGTCAAGTTCGACCAGCCGGGCTTCCAGGCCGAGGCGTTCCTGTGGCGCTCGAACTACAAGGACAAGATCACCTCGGTCGACATCGGCGAGGACCAGGAAGGCCGTATCCTGGTGCAGAACCGCAACGTGACCGAGCTGAAGCTGTGGGGCGCGGAAATCGGCGCGCGCTGGACGATGAACGAAGCGCTGACCGCCTACGGCGTGGTGAACCTCACGCGCGGCGAGGAGGAATACGCCGGCGACCGCTACGACGCCGACCGCATTCCGCCGCTGAACGGCCGGCTCGGCGCCGAGTGGCGATTCGCGCCGGCGTGGAATCTGGACGTCTGGGCGCTGTACGCCGCGCGCCAGGACCGCCTGAGTCCGCGCGATCTCGACGACCCGCGCGTGAACCCGGCCGGCACGGCGGGCTGGAACACCTGGAACGTCCGCGTCGGCTGGGATTTCGCGCCGGACGCGACGCTCGCATTGCGCCTGGAGAACCTGGCCGATCGGCGCTATCGCGAACACGGTTCGGGTCTGGACGAAGTCGGTCGCAATGCGGTGCTGACGCTGGATTGGCGGTTCTGATCGCGCCCCGGGTCGCGCGCGTTGACAGCCTGCGCCGGCTGCTCTAGTTTTGCCGGCGTTCTTCGGTTTTGCCTACGAGGTGGCCCGCGGGTAACCGCCGGCCGAGTGTGCGACATGTCGACGCGAACGTTCCCACGCTGAAACCCGATCGCCGGTGTCGCTCGAAAAAGGCGCCGCGGCGCCTTTTTTGTTGGGTTGTTTTCGCCGTCGTCGCCGACGGTGCGCCCTCAAGGGCGGCCATTCCCGGCCGCTGTCCTCACGAAAAGCCCTCTCCATGATCAACATCACGCTCCCCGACGGCAGCCAGCGTCAGTTCGACCATCCGGTTTCCATCGCCGACGTCGCCGCGTCGATCGGCGCCGGACTCGCCAAGGCCGCCCTCGCCGGCAAGGTCGACGGACGCATCGTCGACACCAGCTACGTCGTCGACTACGACGCCAATCTCGCGATCATCACCGACAAGAGCCCCGAGGCGCTGGACATCCTGCGCCACTCGACCGCGCACCTGCTCGCGCAGGCGACGCAGCGGCTGTTTCCGGACACGCAGGTCACGATCGGCCCGGTGATCGAGAACGGGTTCTACTACGACTTCGCGCGCAAGACGCCGTTCACGCCGGAGGACCTCGAGAAGATCGAGGCGGAGATGAAGAAGATCGTCGCCGAGAACCTGCCGGTGTCGCGCTCGGTGATGTCGCGCGACGAGGCGGTGAAGTTCTTCCGCGACAAGAACGAGGAATACAAGGCGCAGATCATCGAGTCGATTCCGGCTAACGAGGAGCTGTCTCTGTACTCGCAGGGCGACTTCATCGACCTGTGCCGCGGCCCGCACGTGCCGAACACGAACAAGCTGCGCGCGTTCAAGCTGATGAAGGTCGCCGGCGCCTACTGGCGCGGCGATTCGAACAACGAGATGCTGCAGCGCGTGTACGGCACGGCCTGGCTCAACGACAAGGATCTCAAGGGCTACCTGACCCAGCTCGAGGAGGCCGAGAAGCGCGACCACCGCAAGATCGGCAAGGCGCTCGACCTGTTCCACGTGCAGGAGGAGGGCCCGGGCCTGGTGTTCTGGCATCCGAAGGGCTGGTCGATCTGGCAGGTGGTCGAGCAGCACATGCGCCGCGTCTACCGCGAATCGGGCTACCGGGAAGTGCGCTGTCCGCAGGTGCTCGACGTGTCGCTGTGGCAGAAGTCGGGCCACTGGGACAACTACAAGGAAAACATGTTCTTCACCGAATCGGAGAAGCGCACGTACGCCTTGAAGCCGATGAACTGCCCGGGGCACGTGCAGATCTTCAACCACGGCCTGCACAGCTATCGCGACCTGCCGATCCGCTACGGCGAATTCGGCGCCTGCCATCGCAACGAGCCTTCGGGTGCGCTGCACGGCATCCTGCGCGTGCGCGGCTTCACCCAGGACGACGGCCACATCTTCTGCACCGAGGACCAGATCGAGGCCGAAGTGACGGCGTTCCACCAGCAGGCCCTCAAGGTCTACTCCGATTTCGGTTTCGAGGCCGAATCGATGCAGATCAAGATCGCGCTGCGCCCGGAGCCGCGGCTCGGCGACGACGCGACCTGGGACAAGGCCGAGAACGCGCTGCGGTCGGCCCTGCGCGCCTGCGGCGTCGAATGGCAGGAGCTGCCGGGCGAGGGCGCCTTCTACGGCCCGAAGATCGAGTACCACCTGAAGGACGCGATCGGCCGCACCTGGCAGCTCGGCACGATGCAGGTCGATTTCATGATGCCGGGGCGCCTGGGCGCCGAATACGTCGACGAGCACAGCCAGCGCCGCCATCCGGTGATGCTGCACCGGGCCATCGTCGGCTCGATGGAGCGTTTCATCGGCATCCTGATCGAGCATCACGCCGGCCAATTCCCGGCCTGGCTGGCGCCGGTGCAGGCGGTGGTGATGAACATCACCGATGCGCAGGCCGATTTCGTGAGCGACGTCGCGCAAACCCTTGTCACGCAAGGTTTCCGGGTCGAGGCCGATTTGCGCAACGAGAAAATCGGCTATAAAATCCGCCAACACACGCTGGACAAGGTCCCCTATCTGCTGGTCGTCGGCGACCGGGAGAAGGAATCGGGGACCGTCGCTGTGCGTACGCGCGCCGGCGAGGATCTGGGTTCGATGCCGATCGCCAGCTTCGTAGCGCGTCTGAAGTCCGAGGGCGGGCGGGCCTGATCCGCCGCTCCCGGGAACGTTTCTCCAAGAGGATTTGCATATCGCCACCGACAGCAAGCCGAATCGCCGGAACCTGGAAATCCGCGTTCCGCGAGTTCGCGTCATCGGAGCAGAGGGAGAGCAGGTCGGCATCCTGTCGCGCGACGAAGCGCTGGCCATGGCCCAGGAAGCCGGTCTGGATCTGGTCGAAATCCAGCCGAACGGCGACCCGCCGGTCTGCCGCATCATGGATTTCGGCAAGTTCAAGTTCGAAGCGCAGAAGAAGGCGCATGCGGCCAAGAAGAAGCAGAAGCAGCAGGAAATCAAGGAGCTGAAGTTCCGCCCGACCACGGACGTCGGCGATTACGCGATCAAGTTGCGCAATCTGCGGCGGTTCCTGGAAGAGGGCGACAAGGTCAAGATCACGATCCGCTTCCGCGGTCGCGAGATGGCCCATCAGGAGCTGGGACGGGCGATGGTCGACAAGATCTCCGCCGACATCGCCGAGGAAGCGGTGGTCGAGCAGTACCCGCGCATGGAAGGGCGCCTGATGGTCATGATGATCGCGCCGAAGAAGAAGCAGCCGCAGTAAACAGCAGTTTTTTTCGCAGCCGGGTTCGCCGGCGGCGATGAGGAGCCGGCCCGCACGCGGGCCTTACAAACCGGAACGAGCAGGACGGAAAGCGTGGCGAAGGCCACCGCTCGGACCAGTAACGAAAACCAACGAAGGAAGTAGTCATGCCCAAGATGAAGACCAACCGGGCCGCCGCCAAGCGGTTCCGCAAGACCGCGTCCGGCAAGTTCAAGTGCGGCCACGCGTTCAAGAGCCACATCCTCACCAAGAAGGCGACCAAGCGTAAGCGCGGTCTGCGTGCCACCAACCACGTGCGCAAGGAAGACGCCGGTCGCGTCGCCCGCATGCTGCCGTACGTGTAAGGAGACGCAGACATGGCACGAGTCAAGCGCGGCGTCATCGCCCACCGTCGTCACAAGAAGATCCTCGGCAAGGCCAAGGGTTACTACAACGCGCGTCGCAAGGTTTTCCGCGTCGCCAAGCAGGCCGTCACCAAGGCGCACCAGTACGCCTACATCGGCCGCAAGCAGAAGAAGCGCAATTTCCGCGCCCTGTGGATCGTCCGCATCAACGCCGGTGCGCGTCAGTTCGGACTGTCCTACAGCCGCCTGATGAACGGCCTGAAGAAGGCCGGCATCACGCTCGATCGCAAGGTGCTGGCCGACATCGCCGTGCACGACATCAAGGCGTTCGGCGCACTGGCGGAAAAGGCCAAGTCGGCTCTGGCGTGAGTCTTCGCCGGCCTGCGCGCCGGCGGGATCGCGAGCGGCCTTCGATGGCCGCACTGCTCGAGCCGGCCTCCGCTTCGCGGGGCGCCTGAACGAACCGCGGGGAGGAGGCCAGGCTTCCTCCCCGTTTTCGTTTGTGGATGCGATCCGTGCGGATTGCCGGGATCGGGATGGCCGTGTCGGCTCGTGGAAGGTTCGACTTCGCAACGTCCACCCGCGGCCGTCCCCGGCCGCACTCTTCAATTGATTCACCCGGAACTCGCCGATGGATGCATTGCAGGATCCTCAACAATCGATCGACCGGATCGCCGCCGCCGACTCGCTCGATGCGCTCGACGCGCTGCGCGTCGCCCTGCTCGGCAAGAACGGCGCGGTCACCGCGGCGCTGAAGGCGCTCGGCGCGCTGTCGCCGGACGAGCGCAAGGCGCGCGGCGCCGAGGTCAATCGCACGAAGGATCGCCTCGCCGAGGCGATCGCGTCGCGCAAGGCGGCGTTGGAGCAGATCGAGCTCGATCGCCGCCTCGCTTCCGAGCGCGTCGACGTGAGTCTGCCCGGCCGCCGCGGCGAGCGCGGCAGCCTGCACCCGCTGACGCGCGCGCTCGATCGCATCGTGTCGATCTTCGCGCGCCTCGGCTACGACGTCGCCGACGGCCCCGAGATCGAGGACGACTGGCACAACTTCGGTGCCCTGAACTTTCCGGAGGATCACCCGGCGCGCACGATGCACGACACGTTCTGGTTCGAACCGGACAAGAACGGCATCGCCCGCCTGCTGCGCACGCACACCTCGCCGGTGCAGATCCGTGCCGCCAAGGGCCGCACGCCGCCGGTGCGCATCATCGCGCCGGGGAAGGTGTACCGGTCCGATTCGGATCAGACCCACTCGCCGATGTTCCATCAGGTCGAGGGGCTCCTGATCGACGAGACGTCGACGATGGCCGATCTGAAGGGCACGTTGCGCGAATTCCTGCGTGCGTTCTTCGATCGCGACTTCACGATGATGTTCAAGCCGACGTTCTTCCCGTTCGTCGAACCCGGTGCCGACGTCGTCATCCGCTGGGAGCTGCCCGACGGCGGCTCGCGCTGGCTCGAAGTGCTCGGCTGCGGCATGGTGCATCCGGAAGTGCTGCGCAACTGCGGCATCGATCCCGAGCGCTACACCGGCTTCGCCTTCGGCATGGGCGTCGAGCGTCTGGCGATGCTGCGCTACGGCGTGACCGATCTGCGCGCGTTCTTCGAGAACGACGTGCGCTTCCTCAGACAGTTTGCATAACCCAGCGCCGTCGTTCCCGCGCAAGCGGGAATCCATTTCGCTTCCGGCGCACGTGGCGAGATGCAGGATGGATCTCCGCCTGCGCGGGAACGACGAGTAAAGAAGAAGACGACTCCTCGATGAAAATTTCAGAGAACTGGCTCCGCGAACGAGTGCCGCTCCAGGCCGACCGTGCCACGCTGGCCGAGCGCTTCGACATGATCGGTCACGAAGTCGAGAGCATCGAATCGCTCGGCGCGCAGCTCGACGGCGTCGTCGTCGCGCAGATCGCTTCTTGCGCCAAGCATCCCGAGGCGGATCGCCTGCAGGTCTGCGAGGTCGATGCCGGCGGCGAGAAGCTGCAGATCGTCTGCGGTGCGCCGAACGCGCGCGCCGGACTGAAGGCGCCGCTGGCGAAGGTCGGCGCGCAGGTCGGCACGCTGTCGATCAAGGCGGCCAAGCTGCGCGGCGTCGAATCGTTCGGCATGCTCTGCTCGGCCAAGGAACTCGGACTCGACGCCGATGCTTCCGGCCTGCTCGAACTGCCGGCGGATGCGCCGGTCGGCACGCCGCTCGCGCAATATTTCGGTCTGCCCGACGCGGTGTTCGACCTCGGCTTGACCCCGAATCGCGCCGACTGCCTGTCGCTCGAAGGCCTGGCCAAGGACGTAGCGGCGGCCTTCGACGTGCCGTTCGCGCCGCTCGCGATCGAGGCGGTGCCTGCGCAATCTGAACGTCGTATCGAGATTCGCCTCGATGCGCCCGCCGACTGTCCGCGCTACTGCGGTCGCTACATCAGCGGCATCGACGCCGCGGCGCCGACGCCGCCGTGGATGCGCGAGCGCCTGCGTCGCAGCGGGCTGCGCCCGATCAGCCTGCTGGTCGACGTGACCAACTACGTGATGCTCGAACTCGGCCAGCCGCTGCATGCCTTCGACGCCGATACTCTGCAGGGACCGATCGGCGTGCGCCGCGCGCGCGCCGGCGAGACGTTGCGCCTGCTCGACGAACGCGACGTCACCCTCGACGGGCATTTCCTGTTGATCACCGACGCCGACCGTCCGGTCGCGCTGGCCGGATTGATGGGCGGCTGGGACACGCGCATCGGCACGACGACGAAGAACCTGTTCCTCGAAGCGGCCCATTTCGCGCCCGCGGCGCTCGCCGGTCGCGCGCGCAAGCTCGGCATGCACACCGACGCGGCGCATCGTTTCGAGCGCGGCGTCGATCCGGAACTGCCGCGTCGCGCGCTCGAGCGCGCGACGCGATTGATCGTCGAGGCGGCAGGCGGCGAAGTCGGCCCGATCCTCGAAGCCGTTTCCTCCGCGCATCTGCCCGTGCGCGCGCCGGTGCGGCTGCGTCGCGCACGCATCGCCCGCGTGCTCGGCATCGAAGTGCCGGATGCGGCCGTCGAACGCATCCTGGGCGCGCTCGGCATGCAGGTCGAAGCCGATGCCGACGGCTGGATCGCGACGCCGCCGAGCGCGCGCTTCGACATCGCGATCGAGGAAGACCTGATCGAGGAAGTCGCGCGCATCCACGGCTACGAGCGCATTCCCGATCGCGCGCCGAGCGGCGAGCTGGTCGGTCCTGCGCTGCGCGAGGATCGCGTCGGCCTGGCCGCGCTGCGCGAACAGCTGGCCGCGCGCGGCTATCTGGAAGCGATCACCTACGCATTCGTCGCTCGCGAGCAGTTGGAGACCTGGACGCTCGCCGACGGCGCGATCGCGCTGGCGAACCCGCTCTCGGCCGAGCTGTCGGTCATGCGCACGAGCCTGCTGCCGGGCCTCGTCGCGGCGCTGGCGACCAATCGCAGCCGCCAGCAGACGCGCGTGCGCCTGTTCGAAGCGGGGCGGGCGTACTTCGCGGGCGACGACGCTCCGCGCGAAGTCGCGCGCATCGCCGGCGTCGCCTGCGGCCGTGCCGTCGCCGAGCAATGGGGCGAGGCCGCGCGCGCGCTGGACTTCTTCGACGCCAAAGGCGACGTCGAGTCGCTGTTCGCCCTGGCGAGCGCCGCGTCGGAATTCGACGTGGTGCCGGCGACGCAGCCCTGGCTGCATCCGGGCCAGAGCGCCGAGATCCGGCGCGGCGGGCGCCACGTCGGGTACGTCGGCGCGCTGCATCCGAACCTGACCAGGGCGCTCGATCTCGGCGAGGACGTCTACGCGTTCGAACTCGATCTCGACGTCCTGGTCGAGCGCGGCGTGCCGGTGGCCCAGCCGCTGTCCCGGTTCCCCTCGGTGCGCCGCGACCTGTCGTTCGAGCTGCCGGAGGAGGTGCCCTACGCCCAGGTCGAAGAGGCGATTCGCGGGGCTGTTGGCGAAACCTTGACGGACATCGTGCTATTCGACCGCTACGCCGGTCCCAATCTCGGATCGGATGTCAAAAGTCTCGCTATAGGCTTGATTTTGCAGGATCGTTACCGCACGCTTACGGACCCGGATGCAGACCGCTGCGTGGCACTCGCCGTCGCCGCGCTGGAATCCGGTTGCAAGGCCAAGTTGCGAGGATAGGATGGCGCTGACGAAGGCGGAGATGGCCGAACGTCTGTTTCTGGACGTCGGGCTGAACAAGCGCGAAGCCAAGGAGTTCGTCGACGCGTTCTTCGAAGTCGTGCGCGATGCGCTCGAGAAAGGGGAGCAGGTGAAGCTGTCGGGATTCGGCAACTTCGATCTGCGCTTCAAAAACCAGCGCCCCGGGCGCAACCCGAAGACCGGCGAGGAGATTCCGATCTCCGCCCGGCGCGTGGTGACGTTCCGTCCGGGGCAGAAACTCAAGGTCCGGGTCGAAGCCTATGCTGGATCAGGGCAGTAATAGCGAACTGCCGGTCATCCCGGCCAAACGCTATTTCACGATTGGCGAGGTCAGCGAACTCTGCGGCGTGAAGCCGCACGTGCTGCGTTACTGGGAGCAGGAGTTTCCCAACCTCAAGCCGGTCAAACGGCGCGGCAACCGCCGCTACTATCAGCGCCACGACGTGCTGATGATCCGGCAGATCCGTTCGCTGCTGTACGACCAGGGCTTCACCATCACCGGCGCGCGCCAGCGCCTGGAAGGCTCGCAGGCCAAGGCCGAGTCGACCATTTCGCACCAGATCGTGCGGCAGGTGCGGATGGAGCTGGAGGAAGTGCTGCAGATCCTCCGGCGGTGAACGCGGGCTTCCGCGATCGCAAGATGATCGCGAAGCGGTCGTCTCCGGCCGCACTTTGCAAGTGGCTCTGCTAAACTTCGCGGCTCTTCACGAGTTGCCGCAATATTTCGGGGCGTAGCGCAGCCTGGTAGCGCACCTGCCTGGGGGGCAGGTGGTCGTCGGTTCGAATCCGGCCGCCCCGACCATTGCTTTTGCTTGCGTCCTTGCAAGCTGCTTCGAAAGAGGCGGCTGAGTGCTCGGCCGCCCGCCCGCCTTCGTGTCGTCTACCGCGGCCATCCGTGGCCGCACTCTTCAATTCCAGCATGGCTCCGATGGAGCCTTGCTGTTTCCCCTGAAGCCGTCCGTCGCATGACCGATCGCCGCACGCTGTATCCCGACATCGAGCCCTTCGACACCGGATTCCTGCAGGTGTCGCCGCTGCATCGCATGTATTACGAGCAGTGCGGCAACCCGCAGGGCAAGCCGGTCGTGTTCCTGCACGGCGGACCCGGCGCGGGCTGCAACGCGAAGTCGCGGCGCTTCTTCGACCCGGCGCACTATCGCATCGTGCTGTTCGACCAGCGCGGCTGCGGACGTTCGACGCCGCACGCGGAACTGACCGACAACACGACCTGGCATCTGGTGCAGGACATCGAGGCCTTGCGCGAACATCTGGGCATCGGTTCCTGGCAGGTGTTCGGCGGCTCGTGGGGTTCGACGCTGGCGCTGGCTTATGCGCAGACGCATCCCGAGCGCGTGACCGAGCTGGTGTTGCGCGGCATCTTCATGCTGCGCCGCTGGGAGCTGGAGTGGTTCTACCAGAAGGGCTGCGACGCGATCTTCCCGGACGTGTGGGAGCAATATCTGCAGCCGATTCCGCCGGCCGAGCGCGGCGACCTGATGAGCGCCTACCACCGCCGCCTCACCAGCGCCGACGCGGCGGTGCGGCTCGCGGCGGCGCGCGCATGGTCGACCTGGGAGGGCGCGACCAGCTTCCTGTTCCAGGACAGCGCGCACATCGCGGCGACCGCCGAGGACGAGTTCGCGCTCGCCTTCGCGCGCATCGAGAACCACTATTTCGTCAACGGCGGTTTCCTCGACGCCGACGACCAGCTGCTGCGCGACGTGCACCGTCTGAAGCACATTCCGGCAGTGATCGTGCAGGGGCGCTACGACGTGGTCTGTCCGCTGCGCAGCGCGTGGGACCTGCACCGCGCCTGGCCGGAGGCGGATCTGCGCATCGTCGCCGATGCCGGTCATTCCGCGCTGGAGCCCGGCATCACGCACGAGCTGATCGCGGCGACCGATCGCTTTCGCGCGTCCGCTGCCTGAGAGCGGCGAGGAATTCGGGTCCACGGTACCCGCGATGGCCGCGACGGTCCTGTTCAGCACGCTGACCTGTCCGCATTGCGCTCATCAGGCGACCGAGACGATGTCGACGGATGCCTGCTGGTTCTTCTACGAATGCGGTGGATGCGGGCAGCTGCTGCGGCCCAAGCCGGGCGACTGCTGCGTGTTTTGCTCCTACGGCGACGTACCGTGTCCGCCGATCCAGCAGAGCCGGCCGTGTTGCGGCTGAGCTGATCGGCAAAGAAAACGGGCCCGCAAGCGGGCCCGTTCTTCTTCGGCGAACTCGGCGCTCAGTGCGCCGCCGCGGGGGCGGCGTCGCCCTTCAGGCACGTGCTCATGAACGACTTGCGGTCGGCACCTTTCAGCGACTTGGCCTTCGCCTCGGTGCTGCAGGTCTTCATCTTCTCCTGCTGCGTCTCCTTCGCGGCCGGCGCGGCGGCGACGGTTTCGCCCTTCAGGCAGGAGCTCATGAAGGTCTTGCGTTCGGCGCCGGCCAGCGCCTTGGTCTTGGCTTCCGCGTTGCAGTCCTTCATGCGCTGCTGCTGCGGGGTCAGCGCCTTGCCGGTTTCAGCCGCGAAAGCGCCGCAGGTACCAAAGGCCAGCGCGGAAGCCAGCGCCAGCGAGAACATCGTCTTGAGCTGCATGGTCGAACTCCTCTCCGAGTGAATCCGCTGCCGCCTGGCATCGGTGCGGCGCAGTCTACGCTCGCGTCTGCGGAGTGGAAGTGACGATCGCGGGAATTTTACGAAGGAGTTGCCGGCGATTCAGGCGTCGAAAATTCGCCCACCGCTGTAGGAAATCGGCGCACTGAATTGCCGCGGTCGAGTATGGCCGGGGATGGCCGCGAGACGCTCTCCGACGGCAGAGTCTGCTCGTCGGAGAGTCACATCAGATCGAAGAGGCGATCATGGACGATCGCCCAAGACTACGCCGCGGCCTGGACGGGCTGCGTCTTGCGCGGGCCTTCGACCAGCGCGAGCCGCACGCCTTCGACCAGCAGGTCCACTTCGTCGGAACGGATGTCGAAATGCGGCGTGAAGCGCAGCGAGTTGGCGCCGCCGTGGATCACGCCGTAACCGTGCTCGCGCATCCATTCCTCGGTGCTGCCGGCGCCGTAGCACTTGAACTCCGCAGAGAGCTCGCAGGAGAACAGAAGCCCGGTGCCCTGCACCTTGGTGATGTAGCCGGGCAGCTCGGCCTTGAGCTTTTCCAGCTTGACCAGGAATTCCTTGCCGCGCTCGCGGATGTTCTCGCGCAGCTCCGGGGTCAGCGACTTGAGCACGCTGATGCCGACGTCGAGCGCGCGCGGATTGGCGGTCATCGTGTTGCCGTAGATGCCCTTCTTGTACAGCCCCGCGGCGCGCTCGTTCACCGCCAGCACCGACAGCGGATACTGGCCGGCGTTGAGCGCCTTCGAATAGGTTTCCAGATCCGGCGCTTCCAGCGCCTCGAAGCCCGGGTAATCGACGACCGATAGCACGCCGTGCGCGCGCAGGCCGGCCTGGATCGAGTCGATCAGCAGCAGGCTGCCGTGCGCCTTGGTCAGTTCGCGCGCGGCGGCGTAGAACTCGGTCGTCACCGAACGGCCCGGGTCGCCTTCGCCCATCACCGGCTCGACGAAGACGGCTTCGATGAACCAGCCGTTCTTGTCGGCGTCGGCGAACGCCTGCTTGAGCTGCTCGACGCTGTACGGATCGACCGTGATCAGGCTGGTCTCGTCGCGGAAGCTGGCGAGGTTCTGCTGGTAGGCCTTGCGCGAGGAATCGGAATACAGCGCCGGGCGCTCGGTGCGGCCGTGGAAGGCGCCCTTCACCGCGAGACGCTTGATCGCGCGGCCGGCGTGGCGGCCGCCGGCGTCGGTCATCAGCTTGGCGTTGACGTCGACGATGCGCGCCGCCAGCGAGACCGACTCGGAGCCGGAGTTGAGGCAGAGGAACTTCGCGTACGGACAGCCGTCCGCGCGGTTCCGGCCGATCTCCTTCTTCAACGCCGTGCCGAACTTCAGCTGCGACAGGTTCGGCGTCATCACGTTCGCCATCACCTGCGGGCGCGCCATGACTTTCAGGATGTCCTTCGGCGCATGGCCGAGGCCGAGCATGCCGTAGCCGCCGGCGTCGTAGATCACCGCGCCCTTCAGCGTGATCAGCCAGGGACCGTGCGCGGCCAGCGCGACGTAGGGATTGACGCCGTCTTCCGGGTAGAAGTTGACGAAGTCGGCCTGCGCCGCCTGGATCTGCTCGGCTTCGTCCAGGTGCAGGAAGTCGGGCATGCACGAGCGCAGGGCGAGGTGCGCGGCGTAGGCCTCGTCGATCGCCTCGACCAGCGCGGGATCGGTCTGCACGAAGCGCTCGATCGCCGCGTCGGCGAGACCGCTGGTGCGCACGGCGCCGTCGAATTCGCGCATTTCCTTGAGTTTGGCCAGCATCGGATTCATTCGGAGCCTCCCGGAAAACGACCGTGCCTGCCCCGGACAGGTGCAGGCACAGTGGGTTTAAGCATTGATTGGAATGGAAAAATCAGACAGCCAATGTATCACAGCGGCCTTTGCGGCGGTACCCCGTCCGGGCGGTTCGGCCGGTTGGGGCGGCGCATGACATCCGTCAACCGCACGGCCTGACGCCTGCTTCTGCCGCATCGGCGCGGCGCTCTCTAGAGTGGCTCCATCGATCAACAGGAGAGTGGTTCCATGTCGGAGCCGGCGGCGGAACTTGTCGACGTGTGTAAACGGTACGGGGCGGTCGCGGCGCTGGACCGCGTCGATCTTTCCGCGCGACGCGGCGAGCTGCTCGCCCTGCTCGGGCCGAACGGTGCCGGCAAGAGCACGGCGATCGCGTTGTGGTTGGGGCTGGCGCGACCGGACTCCGGCGAAGCGCGGCTGTTCGGCACCGCGCCGGGCACGATGTCGGCGCGCCGCCGCGTCGGCGTGATGCTGCAGAGCGCCGGCATTCCGGAAACGCTGAAGGTCGCCGAGCTGCTCGCGCAGACGCGCGCCGCCTATCCCGCGCCGTATCCGACCGACGACTGCGTGCGCCTGGCCGGCCTCGACGGCCTGATGGACCGGCGCTACGGCCGGCTCTCCGGCGGCCAGCAGCGGCGCGTGCAATTCGCGCTGGCGATCTGCGGCCGGCCGCAGCTGCTGTTCCTCGACGAACCCACGGTTGGGCTCGACGTCGATGCGCGCACGGCCTTGTGGCAGACGATCCGCGCCCTCGTGGCGGAAGGTTGCGCAGTCGTGCTGACCACGCACTACCTGGAGGAAGCCGAAGCGCTGGCCGACCGTGTCGCCGTGCTGGCCCATGGGCACCTCGTCGCCGCAGGCAGTGTGGTCGAGGTCCGCGCGCGCGTCGCGCAGAAGCGCATCCGCTGCATCAGCGCGCTCGACGCGGACCTCGTCGGCGCCTGGCCGGAAGTGCGCAGCGCCTGCCGCGACGGCGAGCGCATCGAGATCGTCACCGACGCGGCCGAAGCCGTCGTGCGCCAGCTGCTGTTCGAGGACGGAGCGCTGAGCGAACTCGAAGTGCGGCGCGCCGGGCTGGCCGAAGCCTTCGTCGAAATCACCCGCACGGTCACCGCCGACACCGCCTAGGCGTCGCCTGGTCGGCCGGACTTTCCTTCCATCGAGAATCCTCATGCACGGTATCGCCGCCACGCCGTATCCCGCCGACCGCACGTTCAGCGCCTGGCGCTGCTACGTCCTCGAAGCCAAGCACGAATTCCTGCGCCTGCTGCGCACGCCGATGTTCTGCATACCGACGCTGGTGTTCCCGGCGATGTTCTACCTCCTGTTCGGCGTGATGCTGAATCGCGGCAACGCCGCCGGCGCGCTCACGCCGGCCGTCTATTTCCTGGCCAGCTACGGCGTGTTCGGCGTGATGGCGCCGGGTCTGTTCGGCTTCGGCGTCTCGGTCGCGCTGGACCGCGACCAGGGATGGCTCACGCTGCGGCGTGCGCTGCCGCTGCCGCCCGGTGCGTATCTCGTCGCCAAGCTGGCCATGGCGATGCTGTTCGCGGCGCTGGTGTTCGTGCTGCTCGCGACGATCGCCGTGACGGTGGCCGGCGTGCGTCTGCCGGCTCCGACCTGGGCCTTGCTGTTCGTCGTCGAGGTCTGCGGCGTGCTGCCGTTCTGCGCGATCGGACTGTTCGTCGGCAGCGTGGTGGGCGGGCAGGCCGCGCCGGCACTGATCAACCTGATCTACCTGCCGATGTCGTTCCTGTCCGGGCTGTGGATCCCGCTGTTGGTCCTGCCGGCGATCCTGCGCGACGCGGCGCCGCTGTGGCCGGCCTACCATCTCGGCCAGCTCGCGTACGCGGCAGTCGGCCAGCCCGCAGTCGGTTCGGTGGTCGTGCACGTCGCCGCGCTGGCGGCGGTCACGCTGTTCTTCCTGGCGCTGGCGCGGCGGCGCCTGGCGCGCGCGGCCTGAAGGAGGCAGGCATGCGAACGATCTATCGACGTCTTCTGCTCAGCGGATTGTCCTTCGCGCTGGTGCTGTTCGCCGTCACCTGGCACGCATGAGGCGCGCGCGTATGATGCTTCCGGCCTGGTCGAGCGGTGCGGCGATGACTTCGATCCATTCCTGGTTCGCGACTGTGCGCCGGCGCCTGCTGCCGTCGCATCTGGACGAGCAGGCGCCGCCGTTCTGGAGCCTGTTCTACCTGCTGTTCCTGTTCGTGAACTGGGCGGAGCAGCCGCTGCGGGTCTGGCTGGCTCCGACCCTGCTCAGCATCGCGATCTTCCTGCCGTTGTACTTCCGCGCGTTCCACCACAAGGGTGCGAGGCGCTTCGCGCACGTCGCCGCGATCGCGGCGCTCGGCTTCGCGATGGCGCCGATCAACAGCTGCGCGCACACCTACCTGATCTACGCCGCCTCCAGCCTGCCGTTCTGCGGCCTGCTGCTGCGCCAGTCGATCGCCACTATCTTCGGCGTCCTCGTGCTCTATTCGCTGGAGCTGTATTACGTCGGCTATCCGCCGAAGTACGCGCTGTTCGTCGCGATCATCACCGGCGTCATCGCGGTCGCGGTCTGCGCGGCGAACCACTACCACCGCGAGAAGCATCTGCGCCAGGCGGAGTTGAAGCTCAGCCACGATGAAGTGCGCCGTCTCGCGGCGCTGGCCGAACGCGAGCGCATCGGCCGCGACCTGCACGATCTGCTCGGCCACACGCTGTCGCTGATCACGCTGAAGTCCGAGCTCGCGATGAAGCTGTTCGAGCGCGACCCGCAGGCGGCGCGGCGCGAGATCGCCGAGGTCGAACGCGTCGCGCGCGACGCACTCGCGCAGGTCCGCCGCGCGGTCAGCGGCATCCGTGCGGCGGGCCTGGCGGCGGAACTCGCCTCGGCGCGGCTGCTGCTCGAGTCTTCCGACGTCCGTCTCGATTACCGGCTCGGCGAGGCCGCGCTGCCGCCGGAGGTCGAAACCGTGTTCGCGCTGACCGTGCGCGAAGCGGTGACCAACATCCAGCGCCATGCGCAGGCGATGAGCGTGCGCGTGGACCTCGCCGTGCACGGCGGCGAGGCGCGGCTGTCGATCGAAGACGACGGCCGCGGCGGCGCGATCGAACCCGGCAACGGCCTGACCGGCATGCGCGAACGCCTGCATGCGCTCGGCGGGCGGTTGGAAATCCAGTCCAGGGCCGGTCAGGGCACGCGTCTGGTCGCGGCGTTGCCGTTGCCCGAAGCGTGGCTGCCCGCCGTGCCGATCGGCGCCGCCTTGCGTTGAGATGCGGGGCGGCCTTGTCCGGTCGCTTCGTGGGAAGCGCAACAGATGCCCGTTCTTGCGGACATCACCTCGGAGAGATGGCGGCGACCCTGACAGCCGGGCAAAGGGTGCGATGTGACGCGAACGTCAGCGCGACTTGCCGAACGGTGCTGCCGGCGTCATTCCTGCGAAAGCGGGTATCCATCGAGAAGACCGCACGATTCCCGCATTCGCGGGAGGAGCGAGGCGCCGCTTGCCGCGCCTAGCAGAGCGCGAGATTCGCCTCGATGCGCGGCCGCTGCTCGGCCGGCAGATGCGGATCGGCCAGTAGTTCGCGGCACAGCGCGGCGCATTCTTCGCGGCGGTCGACGTAGAACGCGGCGACCGCGCGTTCGTCGCGCGCACGCCAGCGGTAGACGGAGGTGTCGATGAAGAGCAGGTCAGCTGGCGAGGCGATCTCGCTGGCGGCGTACGCGTGCAACCAGGCGCTGGCGTAGCGTCCGCGCAGGCGCAGGTAGCGGGCGAGTTCGCACAGCGGCTCGGCGCGCGTCGGTCGCGCCTCGTAGGCGATGAGGTAGGCGTCGACGATTTCGTTGGCCGGGCGCTGCAGGCGTTCGAGCAGCACGGCGATCTGGAATCGCGAGTACCATGCTTCCTCGGCCCAGCCGCCCATCGCGACGCGGCGTTCGTATGCCGCGATCGCGGCGGCGTTCTCGCCGGCGTCACGCAAGCTTTGGGCGAGATAGAAGGCATAGCGCGCGTTGCCGGGCTCCGCCGCCAGCGCGGCTTCGAGCACGCGTGCGTCGTCGAGGTACTTGTCGCGCAGCGGCCGCCGGCTGCGCGCACCGTCGGGGAAGCTGCGCACGCGCAGGCCGTCGAGACGCGCCAGCGTCGGTGTCGGGTCGGCCCCCGGGAATTCGTGCAGCACGCCCTGCCAGCGCCAGCCGGCATCGTGGCGCAGCAGCTTCGCGCTCTGGTATTCGAACTCGATGCCGTCGAGGCGCTGGCTGAGGTAGTAGCCGGGTGCGTCGAGGCGCGCGGGGAAGCGCGCGTCGGCGTCGCGTTCGAGGATCTCGTCGGCGTCGATGATCAACGCGTAGTCGCCGTGATCGCGCGCGAGCTCGAGCGCCTGGTTGCGGTTGGTGGCGAAGTCGACCCACGGCCGCTCGATCAGCGCGCCGGGCAGGTCGCGCAGGCGTTCGCGCACGCGCTGCTGGGTGCCGTCGGTGGAGCCGGTGTCGACGATCGCCCACGCGCCGACGTACGGCCGCACCGAGTCGAGACAGCGGTCGATCACGGCCGCCTCGTTCTTGACGATCATGCTCAGGCAAAGCTGCGGGGCGAAAGGCGGCGTCATACGTCTAATTGCAGCAGAGGTTGCCGACCAGGTGGGCGGTTCCCGTGTTGAAATTGGCCGTGCCTTCGAGCTGATCACGACGCTGTCGCCCGCGTTCAGAAAAACCGGGCTGGTGACATTGCACGAACGCGCACCGAACCAGCCATCCGCGTTGTCGCACCCGGCCTGGTTGGTCTGGTTGGACGCCAGCGCCTGGCCGGTTGCGTGCGCGTCGGAAATGCCGACGTCGGAGACGCTCTGCGCGCCGGACGGCAGCGGATTCAGGCCGGCGACCGAGCCCGGCTGGGGCACGTCGATATGGATCGGAGCGTTGGCGCCGAGGATTTCGAGTTGCGCGACCATCGAGATCGAAGCGCGCATCGGCCGGCACGTGGATGCCGGCGAGGGCAGCCGGTGGCGCGGCCAGTGCGAGCACGGCGCAGGCGAGAGATCGCATCGAGGCCCCCTGTGGCGCGATCGGGTCAAGCCATCGTAGTTCTCCCGCCTTTCCTGGTGCAATGCATTTTTCCACATTGCAATCCGGCGACGGCTCCTTGCGACGGCGGCGCCGAAGCGGTCCGAATGTCCTGCTACAGTCGGCCATGCCCGCCGCGGGCGCTGTCGGAGTGGAGCTGTCGTGATTCGCGTTCTCTTGGCCGAAGACCAGGCGATGGTGCGCGGCGCGCTGTCCGCGCTGCTCGGTCTCGAATCCGACCTCGACGTGGTCGGCACCGCCGCCGACGGCGAGGAAGCCTGGCGCCTGTTGCAGTCGCTGAAGCCGGACCTGCTGGTGACCGACATCGAGATGCCGGGGCTGACCGGACTCGAACTGGCGCAGCGCGTGCAGCGCCATGAGCTGGCCTGCAAGGTCGTCATCGTGACCACCTTCGCGCGTGCCGGCTTCCTGCGCCGCGCGCTCGACGCCGGCGTCGGCGGCTATCTGCTCAAGGACGCGCCGGCCGAGCAGCTCGCCGACGCGCTGCGCAAGGTGCATCGCGGCGGCCGTGCGATCGACCCGCAATTGGCGCTGGAAGCCTGGTCCGAAGCCGATCCTCTGAACGACCGCGAACGCCAGGTGCTGCGCTTCGCCGGCGAAGGACTGACGGCGGGCGACATCGCCGAGCGCCTGAATCTGTCACAGGGGACGGTGCGCAACTACCTGTCCGAGGCGATCGGCAAGCTCGGCGTCGGCAACCGCATCGAGGCGTATCGGTTGGCGCGGCAGAAGGGCTGGTTGTAGCGCACCGCGCTTACGCGATGCCTTCGAGCATCGCGTGCGGTGCGCTACAGGTGAGCCAGGGATGGCGAACGGCGACACTCCATGGACGGCTGCTTGCGAGCTTTCGCGCTGCAAGTATCGAGCGCTCTATCATTTGCAGCCCCCAAATCCCCAATTCCCGGCTTTGAAAAAATCCGACTTCCACTTCGACCTGCCCCCCGAGCTGATCGCCCAGGCCCCGCTGGCCGCGCGCTCGGCCAGCCGCCTGCTGGTCGTCGACGCCGACGCCGCGCGTCTCGAGGATCGCCGTTTCGCCGAACTGCCGGAACTCCTGCGCGCGGGCGACCTGCTCGTGTTCAACGATACGCGCGTGCTGCCGGCGCGCCTGTTCGGGCGCAAGGAAAGCGGCGGCGCGGTCGAGATCCTGATCGAGCGGGTGACCGGCGCGCACGAGGCGCGCGCGCAGCTCGGCGTCAGCAAGAAGCCGAAGGCCGGTGGACGCATCGTGCTCGCCGACGGCAGCGTGGCGACGGTGCTCGGCCGCGACGGCGAGTTCTTCCTGCTCCGCTTCGAGAGCGCCGAGCCGCTGGAGAAGCTGCTGTCGCGGCTCGGCCGCATGCCGCTGCCGCCGTACATCGAACGCGACGCCGAACGCGCCGACGACGAGCGCTACCAGACCGTCTACGCGCGCGAGGCCGGCGCGGTCGCGGCGCCGACCGCGGGCCTGCATTTCGACGAGGCATTGCTCGCCGCCTTGCGCGAGCGCGGCGTCGAATTCGGCTACGTGACGCTGCACGTCGGCGCCGGCACGTTCCAGCCGGTGCGCGCCGAGCGGCTCGAAGACCACACGATGCATCGCGAATGGCTCAACGTCGGCGCCGGCCTGGTCGAGCAGATCCGCCGTACGCGCGCGCGCGGCGGTCGCGTCATCGCGGTGGGCACGACCGTGGTGCGCGCGCTGGAATCCTCGCTGCAGCACGGCGAAGTCGCGCCGTTCGCCGGCGAGACGCAGATCTTCATCTTTCCCGGTTATCGCATCCGCAGCGTCGACGCGCTGGTGACGAACTTCCACCTGCCCGAGTCCACTCTGCTGATGCTGGTGTCGGCCTTCGCCGGGCGCGAGCGCGTGCTCGGGGCGTACCGGCACGCGGTCGAGCAGCGCTATCGATTCTTCTCCTACGGCGATGCGATGCTGGTGTGGCCGAAGGGCGGGAATCAGGGAGCGGAAAGGGCAGATTCGTAAAAAGCCGGCGGGTTTGCCATGCTTTTCCGAATCCCCAATCTCCAATCCCAGCCCTTCATGCACTTCGACCTTCTCGCCACCGACGGCATCGCGCGCCGCGGTCGCCTGGCCTTCCCGCGCGGCACGATCGAGACGCCCGCCTTCATGCCGGTGGGCACCTACGGCTCGGTCAAGGCGATGACGCCGCAGAACCTGCTCGACATCGGCGCCGAGATCATTCTCGGCAACACCTTTCATCTCTTCCTGCGCCCCGGCCTGGAGGTGATCGGCGATTTCGGGGGCCTGCACCGCTTCATCGGCTGGCAGCGACCGATCCTGACCGACTCCGGCGGCTTCCAGGTGTTCAGCCTGGCGCACAAGCGCAAGATCACCGAGGAGGGGGTGACCTTCGCCTCGCCGGTCGACGGTTCGCGCGTGTTCCTGTCGCCGGAAGTCTCGATGCAGATCCAGCGCACGCTCGATTCCGACATCGCGATGATCTTCGACGAATGCACGCCGTATCCGGCGACCGAGAAGCAGGCGCGCGACTCGATGGAACTGAGCCTGCGCTGGGCGCTGCGCTCGCGTCGCGCGTTCGACGAGCTCGGCAATCCGAATTCGCTGTTCGGCATCGTGCAGGGCGGCGTCCACGCGGATCTGCGCAAGCGCTCGGCGGAAGCGCTGATCGACATCGGCTTCGACGGTTACGCGATCGGCGGGCTCGCCGTCGGCGAGCCGGAGCAGGAGCGCAACGCGACGCTGGAGAAGGTGGAGCCGCTGCTGCCGCGGGAGCGGCCGCGCTATCTGATGGGCGTCGGCCGGCCGGAGGACATCGTCGAGGCCGTGCGCCGCGGCGTGGACATGTTCGACTGCGTGATGCCGACGCGCAACGCGCGCAACGCGCACCTGTTCACGCAGCACGGTACCTTGCGCATCCGCAACGCGAAGTACGAGCGCGACACGCGCCCGCTCGACGAGGCCTGCGCCTGCTACACCTGCCGTTCCGGCTTCAGCCGCGCCTACCTGCGCCATCTCGACCGCTGCGGCGAGATGCTCGGCCCGCAGCTCGCCACGATCCACAACCTGCACTACTACCAGGAACTGATGCAGGGCTTGCGCGAGGCCATCGCCGAGGCGCGGCTGGAGGCGTTCGTGGCGGACTTCTACGCACGGCGCGCGGCGGCGGAATAGCCGTTCGACCCGCGCCGAACGGGGACGGCACGGCCCGCCGGCCCTGTGGCATACTTCGAAACCTTTTTCTAACGGCCGGCCGTTCGTGCCCGCCGCGGAATCACTGGAGACATCATGGACTTCTTCATCGCCAACGCCTACGCCCAGGCGGCCGCGCCGGGCCCCGCGCCCAACCCGCTGCTCTCGTTCCTGCCGCTGCTGATCTTGTTCGGCGTGTTCTACTTCATGCTGATCCGTCCGCAAATGAAGCGCGCCAAGGAACAGCGCGCGATGATCGGCGCCCTGGCCAAGGGCGACGAGGTGCTGACCAACGGCGGTCTGCTCGGCCGCATCGAGGACATCGCCGAGCAGTTCGTCACGCTCGAGGTCGCCCCGAACGTGGTGGTCAAGCTGCAGAAGCAGGCGATTTCCGCCGTGTTGCCGAAAGGCACGCTGAAGTCCGCGTAATTTTCCGTTTGGGATGCGTAGCCCGGCCCGCAGTGGCCGGGGACGTGGCTGCCTGGAATCCAAGATGAACGATTTTCCCCGCTGGAAATCCGTGCTCGTCGTCGTCGTGCTCTTGCTCGGCGTGCTGTACGGCGTGCCGAACCTGTTCGTGCAGCAACCGGCCGTGCAGATCGTCGCCAACCGTGGCGCGACCGTCGACGCGGCGCTGAAGGAGAAGGTGCAGGGCGAGCTGGAGAAGCAGAAGATCGGCTTCCAGTCGATCGACCTCAGCGACACGCACCTGCTGGTGCGCCTGCCGGTCGGTGCCGCCGACGACCAGACCAAGGCGGTCGAGGACCTGAAGCAGTCGCTCGGTGACCAGTACACGGTGGCACCGAACCTGGCTTCGACCGTGCCGCGCTGGATGCGCGCGATCGGCGCGCGCGAAATGCCCAAGGGCCTGGACCTGCAGGGCGGCGTGCACTTCCTGATGGAAGTCGACGACAAGGAAGTGCTGGAGAAGCAGCTGCAGCGCTACGCCGACGACATCCGCACGACGCTGCGCGACAAGAACATCCGCTACCAGTCGGTCGGCCGCGGCCCGCAGGGCCTGGTCGTGCAGCTGCGCAGCGCGGAAGACCGCGACGCGGCGCTGAACGCGATCCGCATCGGCGTGCCGGACCTGACCATCGCCAACGGCGCGCAGGTCGGCGAGGCCTACACGCTGAACGGCAGCCTGAAGCCGGAAAAGATGCGCGAGATCGCGCTGAACACGATCCGCCAGAACCAGGCCACCTTGAGCAACCGCATCAACGCGCTCGGCGTGGCCGAGCCGCTGATCCAGCAGCAGGGCGAGTCGCGCATCGCGGTCGAGCTGCCCGGCGTGCAGGACACCGCCGAGGCGAAGAAGATCCTCGGCGCGACCGCGACGCTCGAGTACCACGCCGTCGACGAGAACGCGAACGCGCTGGATGCGGCCAACGGCGGCATCGTGCCGCCCGACGACAAGCTCTACTACCGCCGCGAACTCGGCCCGGGCGGCCAGAAGCAGCCGATCCTGCTGAAGAAGAAGATCATCGTCAGCGGCGACGAGATGGTCGACGCCTCCAGCGCGCCCGATCCGCAGAGCGGCACGCCCGCGGTGTCAGTGCGGTTGAACGCGGTCGGCGGCAAGAAGATGCTCGAATTCACCTCGCAGAACGTCGGCAAGCCGATGGCGGTGGTCTACATCGAGCGCACGCCGGAGACGAAGATCGTCGACGGCAAGGAAGTGCGCAGCACGAAGATCACCGAGGAAGTCATCAGCGTCGCCAACATCCGCGGCGTGTTCTCCAACCAGTTCTCCACCACCGGCCTGGAAAGCGGCAAGGTCGCCTCCGACCTCGCGCTGATGCTGCGCTCCGGTTCGCTCGCCGCGCCGGTCGACATCGTCGAGGAGCGCGTGATCGGCCCGAGCCTCGGCGCCGACAACATCAAGAAGGGCGTCTACGCGGTGCTGCTCGGCCTCACCGCCGTGCTCATCTTCATGGCGTTCTACTACTGGGTGTTCGGCCTGATCGCCGACGTCGCGCTGTTCTTCAACCTGGTGCTGCTGCTCGCGGTGATGAGCGCGATCGGCGTCACGCTGACCATGCCGGGCATCGCCGGCATCGTGCTGACGCTAGGCATGGCCATCGACGCGAACGTGCTGATCTGCGAACGCGTCCGCGAGGAACTGCGCAACGGCTCGACGCCGCTGGCGTCGATCCGCGCCGGCTACGACAAGGCCTGGGCGACCATTCTCGACGCCAACGTGACCCACCTGCTCGCCGCGCTGGCGCTGATGACGCTCGGCTCCGGCGCGATCCGGGGCTTCGGTGTGACACTGTTCATCGGCATCCTGACCTCGATGTTCACCTCGGTCACGGTCACGCATGCGATCACCAACTTCGTGCACGGCGGCCGCAAGCTGAAAGGCTTGTCGATCGGCAGCGGCTACTCCAGCGCGGGAGCGGCGTAATGGAACTTTTCAATCCCAACAGCAACATCGACTTCCTCGGCTGGCGCAAGATCAGCATCGCGATCTCCATCGTGCTGATGATCGCCTCGCTCGCCCTGCTCGCCACGCGCGGCCTCAACTACGCGCTCGACTTCACCGGTGGCGTCCTGGTCGAGGCGAAGTACGAGCAGCCGGTCGAAGTCGACCAGGTGCGCGCGGCGCTCGACGCCGGCGGCTTCCACGGCGCCCAGGTGCAGAGCGCCGGCAGCACGCGCGAGGTGTCGATCCGCCTGCAGCCGCGCGAGGACCAGAAGGACGCCTCGCGTGTCGGCGCCGACGTCATTGCCGCGCTGACCAAGCAGCGTGCGGACGCTTCGCTGAAGCGCCCGCCGGATCTGGTAGGTTCCTCGGTCGGCGCGGACCTGCGCAACGACGGCATCGTCGCCGCCGTGTTCGTCATGATCGGCATCATGATCTACATCGGCATCCGCTTCGAGAAGCGCTTCGCGATCGCGGCGATCGCCAGCGAAATCCACGACACGATCCTGACGCTCGGCTTCTTCTCGCTGACCCACATCGACTTCGATCTGACCGTGCTCGCCGCCTTGCTCGCGGTGATCGGCTACTCGATCAACGACAAGGTCGTCGTGTTCGACCGTGTGCGCGAGCTGTTCCGCCTGACGCGCAAGGCCGATTCGTACTCGATCCTCAACAAGTCGATCAACCAGACACTGTCGCGCACGATCATGACCTCGGTCACGACCTCGCTGTCGATGTTCGCGCTGTACTTCGTCGGTGGTCCGGCGGTCGAGGGCTTCGGCCTCACCATGTTGATCGGTATCGTGATCGGCACGCTGTCGTCGATCTTCTTCGCCAACCCGATCCTGTACTGGCTCGGCGTGTCGAAGAGCGACCTGATGCCGGTGAGCAAGGAAAGCCCGGAACTCGAGCGCCGCCCGTAGGCGTTCGCTAGACGTCCGGTGAGGCCGGGTCGCCGATCGGTGGCCTGGCTTCGCGCCGCACGTAGGCCTCCGGCGGTACCGGCGTCGCCGTGCGCACGCGGCGCGAAGGCGGCAGCGGCGTCTGCCAGGAAGAGGTGTCCGGCTGGTCGTTCGGCCAGCCGCGCGGAAACCACGGCAGCAGCATCGGCGTCGCGGCGCGGTAGTGGCGATAGTCGTCGCCGCGCGTGCGGATCGCCTGCGCTTCCGCCGCGGGGATCCAGATGATCCAACCGAGCATCGTCAGCAGCGGGCCGAGCAGGGTCAGCGACCATTGCGGCCACGGCATGCCGACCGCGAGCAGCGCATAGCTGCACCAGTGCACAGCGCTGAAGAAATAATTCGGATGGCGCGAGTAGCGCCACAGGCCGCGGCGGTAGGTGTGGCCGAGGTGGCGCGGATTGGTGCGGAAGGTCGACAGCTGCATGTCGGCGTAGGCTTCGCCGGACAGCCCGATCAGGTAGACGATCGCGGCCAGCCAGGTCCAGATTTCCGAGCCGGCCAGCGGGTTGCTGGCGGCGACGTAGAGCGGCAGCGAGTACAGCGTCGCCGACACGCCGCGGCGCAGGAACAGGGCGAGGAAGCGCAGATCGGGATTCGGCCGGGTTTCACGCAGGTAGCGGTAGCGTGCGTCCTCGCGCTCGACCAGCACGCGGTGCAGCAGATGCATGATGAGCCGGAATCCCCACAGGCCGCCCATCACCGCGACCAGCATCTGCGCGGTCTGGGAGCCGTGCGCCACGATGCCGTACAGCAGCGCGCTGACGCAGATGCAGCACGCCCACAGCAGATCGGCGATTCCGGCATTGTGCGTCCGGCGCTGCACCAGCCAGCCGAGCAGCAGTACGGTCAGGTTCGCCAGCAGCATCCACAGCGGCAGCCAAGGATTCATGACTTAGCGCAGCCGGATTCCACGCTGACCCCCTCGCGAGCGAACGCAATGCCCCTGCGCCGTCGCGGATTGCCGACGACACCCTTGTTCGTTACGTCCCTGAACGTCGGAGGTGGCGGTGCCCCCGCGGGCAACCCCGCCGACGCCAGGGAGCATCCGCCGCGTCCGGTGTACGGGGTGTGAAAAGCACGCCCGCCGAGCGGGCATCCCGTCACGAATCTGCAATCGAATCAAAACGCTTCGGGGATCCAGAAATGCGAGTCGGCCAGCCGCTCGCGGCCCGGCTTGCCCTTCAGCTTGGGCAGCTTCAGCGGCTTGTCCGGCGGCGCGCGCTCGGGCAGCTGCGAGAGCAGGTGCGCGATCAGGTTCAGGCGGCCGCGCTTCTGGTCGTTGAAATCGACCACGAACCACGGCGCCCGCTCGCTGTGCGTCGCCTTCAGCATCGCGTCGCGCGCCTTGCCGTACTCGGCGTACTGCTCGCGCGCCTTGATGTCGATCGGAGAGATCTTCCAGCGCTTGAGCGGGTCGGCGGCGCGCTCGCCGAAGCGCTCCTCCTGCTGCTCCTGATCGACCGCCAGCCAGTACTTCAGCAGGATCAAGCCGTCGTCGGTGAGGAGTTTCTCGAACGTCGGGCAGTCGGCCATGAAGCGCCGGTACTGCGCCTCGCTGCAGAAGCCCATGACGTGCTCGACGCCGGCGCGGTTGTACCAGCTGCGATCGAACAGCACGAGTTCGCCGGCGGCCGGCAGATGTTCGACGTAGCGCTGGAAATACCACTGCGTCGCTTCGCGTTCGCTCGGTTTCGGCAGCGCCACGACGTGCGTGTAGCGCGTGTTCAGCCGCTCGTCGATCGCCTTGATCACGCCGCCCTTGCCGGCGGCGTCGCGGCCTTCGAAGATCACCGCGACGCGCTTGCCGGTCGCGATGATCGAGCGCTGCAGTTCGACGAGTTGCTGCTGCAGATCTTCCAGTTCGCGCGCGTATTTCTTCTTCTTGTCCTTCTTGCTCTGCTTTTCCACGTCGCGTTCTCCTCGATGCGTGTCGAAGTCGTCGATCAGGTTTCCCGCAGGCGCGGAATCAGTCCGGCCAGATTGCACGGCTTGGTTCTCGCGTCGAGCTGCGCGCGGATGAGTTTTTCCCAGGCCGTGCGGCAGGCCGACGTCGAACCCGGCAGACAGAACACGAACGTGCGGTTGGAGAGCCCGGCGAACGCGCGCGACTGCATCGTCGAGGTGCCGATCTCCTCGTAGCTGAGCAGGCGGAAGGTCTCGCCGAAGCCGGGCATTTCCTTGTCGAGCAGGGGGAGGATCGCCTCCGGCGTCGAATCGCGGCCGGTGAAGCCGGTGCCGCCGCTGACGAGCACGCCGTGCACGTTCTCATCGGCGATCCAGCCGGCGACGATCGCGCGTACGAGGTAGCGATCGTCCTTGGCGATGCGCCGTTCGATCAACCGGTGCCCGGCTTGGCCGAGCGAGAGGACGAGGTAATCGCCTGAGGTGTCTTCGGCGGCGCTGCGCGTGTCCGAGACGGTCAGCACGCAGAGGTTGAGCGGGACGAATTCGGCTTGCGCGGTCATGCGCCGAGCGTAGCGCGTCGCGGGGGCGGGGTGCAAAGCCGGAAGCGGGACGCGGATCGACGCGGATAAGCGCCGATCAAGACGGGAAAAACAGGCGGGACATCGAAACCGACAGATATTTTCAGGCGCTCTATCCGCGTTCCTCCGCGTCGATCCGCGTCCAAATCCTCCTCAACCCGCGATCGCTGCGACCGGCAGACCCGCGCGCCAACGGCGCGAGATCTCACGCAGCACGGCAGCGAAGTCGGCAGCGAACGCGGTCATGTCGAACAGGCCGCTGTCGCCACGTCGCTCGGCCAGTTCGGCGCGCAGAGCCGCGCGCGCGTCGGCATCGCGGCCGAGGCGAATGGCGGTCTCGACGTAGGTCGCATCGTCGACCGCATTCAGCTGCGGCAGTCGCAGGTGATGGTTCAGACTCGCCGCAACGCGCGCGGCGAAAGTCGCGCCGGGAACGGTCAGCACCGGGCAGCCCGCCCAGATCGCGTCCGAGGCGGTCGTGTGCGCGCCGTACGGCGCGGTGTCGAGGAACAGGTCGGCGTGGCGGTAGCGCGCCAGATACTCCGCATGCGGGAGCTTGGGCATGAACACCAGCCGCGCGGCGTCGACCCCACGCCGCTGCGCCTCGGCGCGCAGGCGGTCGTCGGCGCGCTCCGGCCCGGACAGCAGCCACAGCACGGAGTCCGGTACCGCGCGCAGCACGGCGAGCATGCGTTCGAAGTCCACCGGGTTGATCTTGTAGCTGTTGTTGAAGCAGACGTAGACGACGCCGCGTTCCGGCAATCCGCACTCCGTACGCGAGGGTGGTTCGCCGACGAGGCGCGTCGGATCGGACGGCTGGAAGCAGCGCGGCAGCCAGGCGATCGATTCGGAGAACTGCGCGCACAGCGACGGCGGCAGCACGACCGGATCGGCGATCGCGTAGTCGATCCACGGCGCGCCGGAGGTGCCCGGATAGGCCAGCCAACCGACCTGCAACGGCGCCGGCCGCAGCGCCAGCGCATCGGCGACGTTGCCGCCGCCCCAGCCGCGCAGGTCGACGAGGATCTCGACGTCGCGCGCATGGATGCGTTGCGCCAATGCGACCGCGGGCACGTTCGCGCACTCGTGCAGCGCGTGCGTCGCCGCGTGCAGGCGCCGGCGGATCGCGCTGCCGTCGTCGGCGCTGGTCGCGAACAGCTCGACGTGCAAGTCCGGCTGGTGCGCGCGCAAGGCCTCGAACATCGCGACGGTCAAAAGGCCGGTCGGATGGTTGCCGAAGCCGTTGGAAACGAAGCCGACGCGCAACGGCGCTTCCGGCGCGCGCGGCGGGTGCGCGAACGCGAGCCGTGCGCGCAGCGGCGCCGCACTTCTCTCGACGTCGCGTGCCGCGTTGCGCGCGCAGCGCAATTGTTCGGCGGCGTCGGCCGGTTCGGACAGGAAACCGAACGGCGCGATACCGGTCGCGCCGGCGTCGACGCGCGCGCGCAAGTTCGCCGACAGCGCCTCGAGGTCGCGCCAGTCGCACAGTTGCCGGCGCAAGTAGACGAGCTGGCCCAGCGCGTGGTGCAGGTTCGGATCCAGCGCCAGTGCGCGCGCATGCGCATCGGCCGACTCGGCGAACTTCTTCTGCTCCTCGGCCATCAGGCCCGCCTGATACGGAAAGCGCGCGTCGCGCGGCGCCGAACGCGCACCGGCCGCGTAGGCGGCCTCCGCGTCGGCGTAACGCCGCTGCGCGCCGAACACGTGGCCGAGCAGGAGCAGACCTTCCGGATGACCCGGCGCCAGGCCGAGCGCATGGCGTGCGTCGCGCTCGGCCTGCTCGATCTCGCCGAGTGCCAGCTCGGTCGCGGCGAGATTGAACCAGGCGCCGACGTACTCCGGCATCGCGCGCGTGCCGGCGCGATACGCCTCGCGCGCGCCGGCGAGGTCGCCCGCCGCGCGCCGCGCATTGCCGAGTCCGTTCAGTACCGCCGGATGCGTCGGCGCCAGGGCACAGGCCTGTTCGAGCGTCGCGACCGCCGCCGCGGCGTCGCCCTCGGCCAGCAGCACGCTGCCGAGATTGCACAGTACTTCGATCGAGCGCGGCGCCGATCGCCGCGCTTCGCTCAACGCGGCGCGCGCATCGCCGAGGCGGCCGAGCTGCAGCAGGGCGATCGCGTGCAGGCGCGCGGCTTCCGCGTCGTCGGGAAAGCGGCGGCGCAGTTCGTTCGCGTGCGCTTCGGCTTCGGCGAAGCGTCCGCGCTCGAGCAGTTCGGCGACGGTGTGCAGCGCGCTCTGCGGCAGTGGGGCGGAAGGGGATTCGGTCATCCCGGAACGCTAACCGACATGACGGAATTCCGCCACGGCGAAGCGTTGCGCGGCCGCTGCGGCAGGTCGATACTGAGGCGGCAGGGGCGTTGGATTTCTCGATCGTCGAAGCAGACGCGGGGGAACGGAGATGAAGCGACTCGTGGTGGCGCTTGCGGCCTTGTCGATGTTCAGCGTGGTCAAGGCCGAGAAGGGCGCCGACAAGCCGATCCGGACCGGAGGCGAATGGGCGGTATCGCTCGACGCGCAGGGGCATGTCCTCGCGTTGAAGCAGACCAGCGAGCTCAAGCCGGTCCTGGCCGAACCGCTCGAGCGCGCGATACGCGGCTGGGCGTTCGAGCCGGGCAAACTCTCCGGTCAGCCGCAGCCGACCGAGACGAGCTTGAGCTTGTCGATCGTGATGGAGCCGATCGGCGGCGACGGCTATGCGATCCGCATCGAGGACGCGCAGACGGGCGGGCGGCCGCAGAAGATGGTGTCGCCGCGCCTCCCTTCCCGCGACGTGCGCGAGGGCAGCTATCTGTACGTCATGCGCGTGGCGTACGCGGCGGACGGCAAGGTCGTGTCGATCGCGCCGGAAGCCGGCACGCCCGAGGTTCCTTCCGGCGTGCGCAAGAACTTCGAAGCCGCCGTGAAGGAATGGACGTTCGAGCCGGAACGCATCGGCGGGAAGCCGCTTGCGGCGGAAGTCGTGGTTCCCTTGTGCGTTTCGATGTGGAGGAACTCCTTCCGGCAGCCTGCCGGCATGGAAGACGGCTGCGCGTGGAAGTCGCCGCAGAAGCATTCGCCTGTCGAGAGCGGCCAGTTCGTCGCGGTCGACCCTGCGGCGAGATTGTTGACCGACGTCGTCGGTCGGACGCTCTGATCGTCGACCCACCTCGATCGCCGTCGTTCGTGTCGTCGTGCGCGCAGGCCGATGGCGAACGATGGTCCACGCAGATCTCGAAAGAAGGACGCAGGCCCCTATGAAGAAGCTCCTCGCCGGTGCACTCGCCACCGCTGCCATTTTCGGCACGGCTTTCCTTCACGCCGCCCAAGCCCCGAAGATCCTGAACTTCTCCTGGAACATCACCGTCGATGCGGACGGGCGCGTCACGCGCCTGGACAGCGAAGGCAAACTGGTGCCGGACCTCAAGGATCGGTTGGAGCGCGAAATCCGCACCTGGCGCTTCAAGCCCGGCACGATCAACGGCCAGGCGGCCGCGACGGAGTCGCGGCTGTACGTCGCGTTGCAGGCGACGCCGATCGACGACGAGCGATCGGCCTTGCACGTGATTCGCGCCGCTACCGGCGGCGGCTACGGCAAGATGGTGCCGCCGAGATATCCCGCCGCATCGGTGAGCGCGCGCCGGCAAGGACTGGTTCTGCTCCAGGTGCACTACGACGAAAACGGGCAGGTGGTGGAGTCGGCGCTCTACGAAAAGGCTCCGCAAGCGGACAAGGCGCTGGTCGACGCCGCGATCGCGGCCGTGAAGCGGTGGACGTTCGCGCCTGAAGTGGTCGGCGGCCGTCCGCTGGCCAGCACCGCGCTGGTGCCGGTCTGCTTCAGCTTGCACGGAGCCGGCATCCGACCGCCGAAGTGCGACTGGGAGCGTCCCGGAGAGTCGGCCGCAAACGCCTCGCGCATCGCCGCCGCCGCCGACGATACGACGCCCGCCTTCGATTCCGCGTTGAAGTTCGAAACCGCCGTCGCCGGCCGCACGCCCTGAACGGTTACCCGGAGGCCGTCAACCGCTGCAACTGATCCGCCTGGTCCTCGCGCGTCAGCGTGTCGACCAGTTCATCGATATCGCCGGCGACGATTTCCGGCAGGCGGTACAGCGTCAGGTTGATGCGGTGGTCGGTGACGCGGCCCTGCGGGAAGTTGTAGGTGCGGATGCGCTGGCTGCGGTCGCCGGAGCCGACCTGGAGCTTGCGCGACTGCGCCTGCTCGGCAGCCTGCTTGGCCTGCGCGTCGTCGAGCAGCCGCGCCTTCAGCAGCGACAGCGCGCGCGCGCGATTCTTGTGCTGGCTGCGCTCGTCCTGGCATTCGACCACGATGCCGCTCGGCAGATGGGTGATGCGGATCGCCGAGTCGGTCTTGTTGACGTGCTGGCCGCCGGCGCCCGAGGCGCGGAAGGTGTCGACCTTGAGGTCGGCGTCCTTGATCTCGATCTCGTCGACCTCGTCCAGCTCCGGCAGGATCGCCACGGTCGCGGCCGAGGTGTGGATGCGGCCCTGCGCTTCGGTCTCCGGCACGCGCTGCACGCGATGCGTGCCCGATTCGTACTTCAGGCGCGAATACGCGCCCTGGCCTTCGACGCGCGCGATGACTTCCTTGTAGCCGCCGTGCTCGCCGACGCTCTCGGACAGGATCTCGACGCGGAAGCGGCGCCGCTCGGCGTAGCGCAGGTACATGCGCATCAGGTCGCCGGCGAAGATCGCCGCCTCGTCGCCGCCGGTGCCGGCGCGGATTTCGAGGAACAGATTACCTTCGTCGCGCGGATCCTTCGGGATCAGCAGGCGATTGAGTTCGTCTTCGAGCCGGCCGCGTTCGGCTTCGAGGGAGGCGACTTCCTCGACCGCCAGATCCTTCAGTTCCGGATCGCGCAGCATCGCCTGCGCCGACTCCAGCGCGCTGCCGGCTTCGTCGTAGGCGCGCAGGCCTTCCGCCAGTGGCGTCAGCTGCGCGTGCTCGCGCGAGACCTCGCGCAGGCGCTTGGCGTCGGCGAGCACCTCGGCGCTGGCGAGCAGGTGCTCGAGTTCTTCGTGGCGCTCGGCCAGTTGTTCGAGCTTGCGGCGGATCGTGGGTTGCATGGGGAGTCGAAACCTGGGATTTGAGAGAGCGGGGCCTGACGTCATCCCGGAAGGTCGGGTCCGTCGCGCGGTCGTTGCGAGAAATTGGGTTCCGGCGCTTGCCGGAACGACGGCGGATAGCGAGAGAGAAAGCGTCGCTAACGTTCGCGTTCGTCGCCGCCGACCGGTTCGGTGTCGAACAACCGCTCCGCCGCGCGCAGCAGTTCCTCGTCACCGCGCAGCGCGGCGGCACGCAGGTTCGCGCTCGGCGCGTGCAGCAGCTTGTTGGTCAGCGTGTTGGCGAGGAAGGCGAGCGCCTCCTCCGGCGAGCGGCCGCGCGCGAGCAGGGCCTGCGCCTTGGCCAGCGTCTCGTCGCGGCTGGCCTCGGCGACGCGGCGCAGGTCGACCAGCGGATTGTGCGCGTCGAGCGCGCGCCACCAGCCCATGAAGTGCTCGACCGAAAGCTCGATCATCGCCTCGGCCTCGCGCGCGGCTTCGCGGCGCGAACGCAGGTTGTCGTCGATGACCTGGCGCAGGTCGTCGATGGTGTAGAGATAGACGTCCTCGATCTCGGCCGTGGCCGGGTCGATGTCGCGCGGCACGGCGATGTCGACCAGGAACATCGGCCGGCGCCGGCGCGCGGCGATCGCGGCGGCGACCTGGTCGCGATGCAGCACCGGTTCGCGGCTGGCGGTCGAGGCGATCACGATGTCGGCTTCGGCCAGGTGCTTGCCGAGGTCCGCCAATGCGATCGCGTAGCCGCCGAAGCGCGTCGCCAGCGTCTGCGCGTGGTCGAGCGTGCGGTTGGCGACGATCAGCCGGCGCACCTTCGCCTCGGTCAGATGGCGCGCGGCGAGCTCGATCGTCTCGCCGGCGCCGATCAGCAGCACGCAGGCCTCGCGCAGGTCGGCGAACACGCGCTCGGCCAGGCGCACCGCGGTGAACGCGACCGAGACCGAGTTCGCGCCGATGCGCGTGTCGGTGCGCACGCGCTTGGCCACCGCGAAGGTGTTCTGGAACAGGCGCTCCAGCGGTGCCTTCAGCGCGTTGGCGTCGCGTGCGAACGCGTAGGCGTCCTTGACCTGGCCGAGGATCTGCGGCTCGCCGAGCACCATCGACTCGAGGCCGGTGGCGACGCGGAACAGATGCCGCACGGCGTCGGCGTCCTGGTGGCGGTAGAGGAACTCGTCGATGCGCGCGCGGGTCAGGTCCTGGTGCCGTTGCAACCAGGCCGCCGGAACGCCTTCGGCGCCGGCCTCGACGGTGCAGTACAGCTCGGTGCGATTGCAGGTCGACAGGATCGCGGCCTCGCGCACGCCTGGTTCGGCCAGCAGCCCGACCAGCGCCGGCGCGGTCGCTTCCGGCGGGAACGCGGCGCGCTCGCGCAGGGCGACCGGTGCAGTCAAATGATTGAGTCCGAGGGCGACCAGTGCCATATCGAGCGATGAAAGTGCGGCGCGGCGGATCTCGAAGAGGGAATCGGCGAGGACGGGATGGGCTAAGCTAGCTCGCGACCGGCGTCGAGCGCCGGCGCAGCGTCTGCTGCCAAGCGTCGCGAATTGTGCGGGTGCGACCCCGCGATATCAAGCAAGACAAGGCTTTGCATGCACGACGGAATGCCGCAGCGCGCTCGAATTTCCCTCCGACTCGGTGTCGTCTGTGCCGTCTTGGCGATCGCCACGTCGGCATGCGCGCCGTTGCCGCCGAAGACGCGGATGGCCGGCGTCGAGGCGAAGCCGGCCGCGGTCGCGGTCGCACCCGAAAACGATCTGATGCTGAAGCTGCTGGCGGCGCAGTTCGCCCTGCAGAACGACGATCTCGCCGCCGCGGCGCAGGGTTATGCCGAGGCGGCGGAGCTGTCCGCCGATCCCGCCGTCGCCGAGGAGGCGACGCGGCTCGCGCTCAGCGTCAAGCAATGGCCGCTCGCGCGCCGTGCGCTCACGCGCTGGCAGCAGCTCGCACCGAAGGAATCCGGCATCGTGCAGGCGCGCGCGGTGCTGGCCCTCGGCGAGCAGCGCATCGACGACGCCTACGCCGATCTCTCCGCGCTGGCCGCGCGTGCCGACGAGCAGGGTTGGCGCCTGGTCGCGCAGGTGCTGTTGAACGCGCCGGACAAGGCGGTCGCCACGCAATTGCTCGAACGCCTGGCGACGCCGGAACACCTGGCGGCGAAGGAGACCAACTGGGTCGCGATGAGCCAGCTCGCGTTCAAGCTCGGCGACAAGGCGCTGGCGCAGCGGCTGGTCGATCGCGCGGTGGCGAAGTTCCACGGTGCCGAGGGCTACGCCTGGAGCGCGCGCCTCGCGCTCGACCGCGGCGACAAGGCGGCCGCGCAGGGCCAGTACGCCGCGGCGCTGAAGCGCGATCCGGACAGCCTGCGCCTGCGTGGCGGCTACGCGGCCCTGCTCGCCGACAGCGGCGACAACGCGGCCGCGGCACGCGCGCTCGAGCGCGGTCCGCAGGACGACGTCACCTACGCCGCGCGGGCCGCGTACGCCGCGCGCGGCGAGGACAAGGCCGCGCTGGTCCGGCTCTACCGCGAGATGCAGGCCGACAAGGGCGAGCGGTCCGGCAAGCGCCTGTATCTGCTCGGCCAGGTCGGCGAACTGCTCGACAGGAGCGAGGAGGCGCTGAACTGGTATCGCGAGATCGGCGACGGCGACGAGCACTGGTTCGATGCGCAGATGCGCCAGGCGGTGCTGCTCGATCAGCTCGGCCGCAACGCCGAGGCGGTGGATTTCCTGCACCAGCTGCAGGCGCAGACGGGCGAGGACATCGAGCAGCTCGGCAGCGCCTACCTGCTCGAAGCGGAACTGCAGGTGCGCAGGCAGCGACCGCGCGACGCGCTCGCGGTCTACGGCCGCGCGCTCGGCGTGCTGCCGGACGATACGCGCCTGCTCTACGCGCGCGCGCTGCTCGAAGTGGATCAAGGCGATGCGGACGCCGCCGAGCGCGATCTGCGCCGCGTGGTCGAACTCAAACCCGACGACGCCGAGGCGATGAACGCGCTCGGCTACACCCTGGTCGACAGCAGCTCGCGCGGCGATCCCAAGCTCGCCGAGGCGCGCGAGTTGATCCGCCGCGCGATCGAGTTGAAGCCGAACGAGCCGGCCATCATCGACAGCCTCGGCTGGCTGCACTATCGCCTGGGTGATCTCGACGCTTCGCTGAAGCAGCTGCGCCGCGCCTACGAAAAGCAGACCGAGCCCGACATCGCCGCGCATCTGGGCGAGGTGCTGTGGGTCAAGGGCGAGCGCGACGAGGCACGCCGGATCTGGGAAGAAGGGCGCAAGAAGGATCCGAAGAACAAGGTGCTGCTCGAAACGATCAAGCGGCTGAACCCATGAGCCGTGCGTTGCGCGTCCTCGCCGCGTTCGCGTTGCCGTTCGCGCTGGCCGCCTGCGTCGGGCCGCGGGTGAAGCCGTCTGCGCGGCCGGCCGACGCCGAGCTGCTCGCGCGCCAGGCCGCACGCGAGCAGACGCTCGGCGCCGAGACCGGCTGGAGCCTGCGCGGCCGCCTCGGCGTTTCCGACGGTCGCGACAGCGGCAGCGGCTCGCTCGAATGGACCCAGCGCGCCGACGCTTTCCGGTTCAGCGTGCACGCGCCGGTCACCGGCAAGACCTGGACCCTGTCCGGCGACGCCGGGCACGCGACGCTGCAAGGCCTGCGCGAGCAGCCGGTCGAAGCCGGCGATGCGCAGAGCCTGCTCGAACGCGAACTCGGCTGGCACGTGCCGGTGGCCGAGCTGACGCGCTGGGCGCGCGGCCTGCGCGCCGCGCCGGACGCGGGGATCGCGTTCCGCGCCGACGGCCTGCCGGCCGAGATCGACGAGGCCGGCTGGAAAGTCGAGTATCTCGACTACGACACCACGCGCGATCCGCCGCTGCCGAGCAAGGTGTTCGCGGCCAAGGGCGAGTACAAGGTGCGTCTGGCGATCCGCGAGTGGAACTCGCCGTGACGGCCGACGCCGTCGCCTGGAGCGACTGGCCGGCACCGGCGAAGCTGAATCTGTTCCTGCACATCGTCGGCCGGCGCGCCGACGGCTATCACCTGCTGCAGACCGCGTTCCAGCTGCTCGATTGGGGCGACACGGTGCGCCTGCGGCTGCGCGAGGACGGCGTCATCCGCCGCATCGACCCCTTGCCGGGCGTCGCGGCGGACGACGACCTCGCCGTGCGGGCGGCGAGGATGCTGCAGGAGGCAGCCGGCGTCCGCCTCGGCGCGGACATCGCGATCGACAAGCGCATCCCGCTCGGCGGCGGTCTCGGCGGCGGCAGTTCCGACGCCGCCACGGCGCTGGTCGCCCTGAACGCGCTCTGGCGCGCCGGGCTGGACGAGGACCGGCTGGCCGCGCTCGGCCTGCGCCTCGGCGCCGACGTGCCGGTGTTCGTCCGCGGCCGCAGTGCCTGGGCCGAAGGCGTCGGCGAGCGGTTGTCCGCGCTGGCCCTGCCGGAGCGCTGGTACGCCGTGGTCGACCCCGGCGCCGTGGTGCCGACGGCGGCGCTCTTCGCGGCCCCGGAATTGACACGTGCTGCGCCGCAGCTGACAATTCCGCTCTTCCTTGCGGGCGTCCGGACGAGCAATGTGTTCGAGCCGGTCGTGCGCGAACGTTTTCCCGCGGTGGCGCAGGCGCTGGATTGGCTCGGCCGTCACGGCGAGGCGCGGCTCAGCGGCTCCGGCGGCTGCATTTTCGCGGCCGTCGACACGCGTGAAACGGCAATGAAGATCGTGGAGAGTTGTCCGCCGGGAATGCGCGGTTACGCCGCACGCGGCGTGGCGGTTTCGCCGTTGCTCGAGCGGATCGACGAGCGGCGGACCGAAGCGGGTTGATGGACTGGAGTTTTGCGGTGCGGAGCATCGCGGCATGGATCGAAGGCCGCCCCGAGGCGGCCTGAGAGGCGCGGTGCTGCCGCGACCGTTTTCATGCCTTGGCCTGCAGGAGCGGGCGCGAGTGGCGGAGCCGGGCCGAAGGCCGAGCCGCAGGATGCGGCGAGTCGAGCGGGCAGGAGCCCGCTTCGCTCAGACACTGGGGCGTCGCCAAGCGGTAAGGCACCGGGTTTTGATCCCGGCATTCGCAGGTTCGAATCCTGCCGCCCCAGCCAGAAGACTTCGTCGTGCCCGTTCCTTCGGGGGCGACGAGACGTCAGGTTTACGAGGTTCCTGCTCGGCGTAGGGCTCTTCCGGCGCCGAACGGTTTGCGTATCGGAGTTTTGCAGCGTGGACACCAACGTGAACAGCCCCGGCATCCTGGTCTTCACCGGCAACGCGAACCGCCCGCTCGCTTCGGCGATCTGCGCGGAGTTGAACGTGCCGCTCGGCAAGGCCCTGGTCGGTCGCTTCAGCGACGGCGAGGTGCAGGTCGAGATCGAAGAGAACGTGCGCCGCCAGGAAGTCTTCGTCGTGCAGCCGACCTGCGCGCCGACGGCGGACAATTTCATGGACATGCTGGCCCTGATCGACGCGCTCAAGCGCGCCTCGGCCGCCAGCGTGACGGCGGTGATGCCGTACTTCGGCTACGCACGCCAGGATCGCCGCCCGCGTTCGGCGCGCGTGCCGATCACGGCCAAGGTCGCCGCCGAGATGATCGGCGTGGTCGGCACCGATCGCGTGCTGACGGTCGATCTGCACGCCGACCAGATCCAGGGCTTCTTCGACATCCCGCTCGACAACGTGTACGCCTCGCCGGTGCTGCTGGCCGACATCTGGCGCTACTACGCGAAGGACAACCTGATCGTCGTGTCGCCGGACGTCGGCGGCGTGGTGCGCGCGCGCGCGATCGCCAAGCGCCTCGACGACGCCGACCTCGCGATCATCGACAAGCGCCGCCCGCGCGCGAACGAGGCGACGGTGATGAACATCATCGGCGAGGTCGAGGACAAGGTGTGCGTGCTGGTCGACGACATCGTCGACACCGCCGGCACGCTGTGCGCGGCGGCGGTGGCGCTGAAGAAGCGCGGCGCGCGCAAGGTCGTCGCCTACTGCACCCATCCGGTGCTGTCGGGACCGGCGATCCAGAACATCAGCGGCTCGGCATTGGACGAGCTGGTCGTCACCGACACGATTCCGTTGACGGACGCGGCCAAGGCCTGCGGCCGTATCCGCCAGTTGTCGGTGGCGGAGCTGCTGGCGGAGACGATCCGCCGCATCGCCTACGGCGAGTCGGTGAGTTCGCTGTACGTGGATTAGTGAGCGGTCAGCGGCCGAGCCGTGAGCGGAAAGAGCCATGCGCTTTCCCCGCTCACCGCTCACCGCTGACCGCTCACAAAACAGCTCCCCTGGTCGCGGGGGAGTTGCATCGCCGCCGCGAGGCGGCTCAACCGCAGTAAAGGCAACAAGAAAATGGCAACGACACATCAAATCAACGTGCAGAAGCGCGACGACCAGGGCAAGGGTGCGAGCCGCCGCCTTCGTCGCGACGGCTTCGTTCCGGCGATCGTCTACGGCGGCGAGCTGCAGCCGGTCAGCATCCAGCTCCTGCAGAAGGACGTCTGGCACGCCAGCCAGAACGAGTGGTTCTATTCCTCGATCCTCGACCTCAGCCTCAACGGCGACGTGCAGAAGGTGCTGCTGCGCGACATGCAGCGTCATCCGTTCAAGCAGCTCGTGCTGCACCTGGACTTCCAGCGCATCAACGAGAACGAAGCGATCCGCGTGCGCGTGCCGCTGCACTTCCTGAACCAGGAAGGCTCGCCGGCCGGCAAGACCTCGGGCGTGGTCATCACACACGAACTCAACGAGATCGAAGTCTCCTGCCTGCCAAAGGACCTGCCGGAGTACGTCGAGGTCGACCTGGGCGCGCTGAACGTCGGCGACATCATGCACCTGTCCGAGATCAAGCTGCCGAAGGGCGTGGAGATTCCGGAACTGCGTCTGGGCAAGGAGCACGACCACGCCGTCGTCGTCGCCAAGGAAGTCCGCGAGGAAGCCGAAGCGGCTCCGGAAGCGGCCGAAGGCGAAGCCGCCGCTCCGGCTGCGGCGAAGAAGGACGAGAAGAAGTAAGAGTCGCCCGGCAAGAGGTCGCGCGCCGACGCGTACGTCGTCGGCGCGGGCCGCTCGTGAAAGCCAGCGGAGCCCGGCTCCGCTGGCTTTCTCGCTACCGACGGTTCGCAAAGCCGTGCATTCCGATGCGGCTCGCGATCACGGATGGCGACCGAGCCGCACCACATTCGCGACGTCGCGCACGTGTTCGAGTTGCGGCGCGTTCCGATCCGAAAACGTTTTTCGGGCCGCTTCCACGAGGCCGTGCAGCGGCCGATCTCACCAGCGAGCGTCCTCATCGCAATGGCGGGTCTTCGTCTCATCGTCGGCCTCGGCAATCCCGGCGCCGAACATCTGCGAACGCGGCACAACGCCGGGTTCTGGTTCGTCGACGCCCTGGCGCAGCGCGAGGGCGCGCGTTTCGGCATCGAATCGAAGCTGCGCGGCGAAACGGCGAAGGTGTCGCTGGCCGGCACGCCGCTCTGGCTGCTGAAGCCGATCACCTATATGAACGCGAGCGGTGCCTCGGTCGGAGCCGCGCTGCGCTACTGGAAGATCGCGCCGGAAGAGATGCTGGTCGTGCACGACGACCTCGATCTGCCGGCCGGTACGGCGCGGCTGAAATTCGACGGCGGCCACGGCGGTCAGAACGGTCTGCGCGACCTGTTCGCGCACGTCGGCCACGGCAAGTTCCATCGTCTGCGCATCGGCATCGGCCACCCCGGCCACCGCGATCGCGTGCACGGCTGGGTGCTGGGACGGCCGTCCGCGGCCGACGAGGAAGCGATGCTCGTCGCCATCGCGCGTGCGTTGGACGTGCTGCCGCTGGCCGTGAACGGGGATTTCAACGACGCGATGAAGAAACTGCACACGGGCGAGGAGTGAGCCGTGAGCGGTGAGCGGTGAGCGGAAAACGCTCCTACCGCTCACCGCTGACTGCTTACCGCTCACAGGACTGTCATGGGTATCAAATGCGGCATCGTCGGCCTGCCGAACGTCGGCAAGTCGACTCTCTTCAACGCGCTGACCAAGGCCGGCATCGCGGCGGCGAACTTTCCGTTCTGCACGATCGACCCGAACGTCGGCGTGGTGCCGGTGCCCGATCCGCGCCTGGAGGCGCTGTCGGGCATCGCCAAGCCGTTGAAGATCATTCCGACCTCGATCGAGTTCGTCGACATCGCCGGTCTCGTCGCCGGCGCGTCGAAGGGCGAGGGCCTGGGCAACAAGTTCCTCGCCCACATCCGCGAGGTCGACGCGATCGCGCACGTGGTGCGCTGCTTCGAGAACACCGACATCGTGCACGTCGCCGGCCGCATCGATCCGATCTCCGACATCGAGACGATCGAAACCGAGCTGGCGCTCGCCGACCTGGAATCGGTGGAGAAGGCGCTGAACCGCGTCGAGCGTGCGGCGAAGGCGAACGACAAGGACGCGTTGGCGCGCCGGCCGATGCTGCAGAAGGTGCAGGCCGTGCTCAACGAAGGCCGCGCCGCGCGTTCGGCCGACCTCGACGACGACGAGAAGGCGCTGCTGCGCGACCTTTTCCTGCTGACGCTGAAGCCGCTGATGTACATCGCCAACGTCAAGGAAGACGGCTTCGAGAACAATCCGTTCCTCGACCAGGTGCGCGAGCGCGCGGCGAAGGAGGGCGCCGAGGTGGTGCCGGTCTGCGCGGCGATCGAGGAGGAGATGGCGCAGCTCGAGGACGCCGACCGCGACGAGTTCCTGAAGGATCTCGGCCTCGACGAGCCGGGCCTGAACCGCGTGATCCGCGCCGGCTACAAGCTGCTCGGCCTGCAGACCTATTTCACCGCCGGCGAGAAGGAAGTGCGCGCCTGGCAGGTGAAGAAGGGCTCGACCGCGCCGCAGGCCGCCGGCGTGATCCACACCGACTTCGAGCGCGGCTTCATCCGCGCCGAGACGATCGCCTACGACGACTACATCAAGTACCGGGGCGAGGCCGGCGCGCGCGACGCGGGAAAGCTGCGCCTGGAAGGCAAGGAGTACATCGTCAAGGAAGGCGACGTGCTGCATTTCCGCTTCAACGTCTGACCGGCATGTTGCCCGGCTTGCGGATTGCGCGCCGGGCTGACAGGTTTCGCGGTCCGGCTGCGTCTTCCTGTGGCGAACCGCCGTTTTTCGGCGGCGCCTACCGGAGGAAACCATGCGTTCCGCTTTCGCCATTGCCCTGCTGCTCGCCGCTGCCTGTGCGCGCGCGGCCGAAACCCCTGCTGCCCGCCCCGAACTCGACGTCCTGACGATGGAAGAGGGCGTCTGGGACGCGGCGATCGAATTCCCGCCCGCGGCCCCGGACCAGGCGCCGACGCGCGCGACCGGCGTGCAGACGAACACGTTCGTGACGGGCAAGCGCTGGATCCGCAACGATTTCGAGGTCGACGCGAAGTACGGCGGCCACGGCACCTGGGGCTACGATCCGAAGAAGCAGCGCTACGTCGGCATCTGGGTCGACAGCAACCAGGACTACATCCGTCTCGACGAAGGCACCTGGGACGCGGCCTCGAAGACGATGACGTGGACCTCGGAACTGCGCCAGCCCGATCCGCATCCGCCGGCGAAGTACCGCATGACCGAGGAATTCCGCGGCGACACGCGCGTGCTGACGATGACTGCGATCGGTCCGAAGAGCGGCAAGGAAATACCGCTCGGCAAGATCACCTTCACCCGCCGCGCGCAGCACTAGCGCGACGGGCAGCCCGTCGCGTCAGCCCTGGCAGTGCAGCACGTCCAGGCGAGCCGTCGCGGAGGGGATGGAGTGCGAGGCCGCGACGGCGCGCGATCCCGGATCCGCGATCGGGCCGGCCGCGACGGGCTGCGTGATCTGACGCCGATGGAAAGCCGCGTCCCACGCCGCCGTGGCATCGATGCCCCTCTCGACTGAGCGAGCAAAAAAAGCCCCCCGTCTCGCGACGGGGGGCGGAAGGCGCAGCTTTACGTCAGTTGGCCTTGGGGAGGCTGCGCATGGGAGAGGCGGACCGCACCATGTAACCCGTTGCGCGATCGGTGAGCGGTATCGTGACTATGCCGGCGTCGGTGCGCAGTTCGAGCACGCGCCGTGCGCCGTCCGTCCCTTCGCTGCCGAGCAGGCGAACTTCCAGTTCGCTCGCCGGGCCGACGCGCATCCACGCACTCGCATAGGCCTGGCCGTTCTCGTCGCGCGCGACCACGCGCAGCCAGGTTGCCTCGGCGCCGTTGAGGCGTTCGATGCGGAACACCTCGGTCGAACCGGCCGCGGTCGCGATCAGCACGCGGTCGACGAGATCCTGCGTCGGAGCGAGGAGAGCGATCGCGATCGCGTGATCCTCGTCGAGCCGTTCGGTCGCCGCCGGCAGCGCTGCCGGCGAGCCGCGGCCGTCGAAGCCGTCGCGGTGGATGACGATCGGCGCGCCGGCCGACTGCTCGTCGTTGGCCGGGTTCGCGTCGTCGGCATGCGCGGTCTGCCCGGTCAGCGTGGCCGAGCCGTCGGCATCCCAACGCACCGGTGCGGTGACCAGGTAGCTGACGCTGCCGCCGCCGGACAAGCTGAGGCCGCTGTCCTGCAGCTCGCCTTGGCCGCTGCCGCTGCATTGGCTGCTGCTCGGTCCGAGGCAGGTCCAGCTCGCGAACGCCGTGTCGAGCTGTGTCGACAGCCGGCCGGTCACGCTGGCGCCGCTGGCGGCATCCTGGCCGAGGTTGCGCACGGTGACCAGATAGTCGAGCAGGTCGCCGCGTCGCACGTAGCCGCGCAGGCTGCGCACTTCGACCGCGAGATCGGTGCTGGCGGCGAGATTGGTCAGCGCGAACTGGGCGGTGGGCAGTCCGCCGACGGTCGCCGTCACCGCGTAGGCGCCGGCGCTGGCGTTGGCGACGGCGTTGACGGCGGCGTAGCCGTTGGTATCGGTGGTGACGCGTGTCTGCGACAGCAGGGCGGAGGCGCCGCTGGCCGGTGCGGCGAAGTCGACGTCCACGCCGGCCAGCGGTTGACCCTGGCCGCTCAGCACCTGCACGGCCAGCGGTGCCGGGAAGGCCGTGTTCAGCGCAGCGCTCTGGCCCGAACCGCCGAGCACGTTCAGTGCAGCGGGATCGTTCGCGCCCGCCTCGACCGTCAGCGTGACTGGCACGACGAAGCGCGGATGCTCCGGATCGTTGCTGTCCAGACACAGGCTGGCGTGATGCTCGCCGGCGGCCAGGCCGCTGCTGTCAATCTGCACCGCGACGTCGGCGCTGCCGCCGGGCGCGACGCTGCCGCCGGACGGCGTCAGCGTCAGCCACGGCACGTCGTTCGCGGCCTCGCAGCCGGACACGTCGTGCGTCGCCGCGCGGATGAACAGCGAGCGGTAGGCCGGGAAGGCGACTACCAGCGAGTCCCACGAGCCTTGGTCGAACTTCTTGTAGCCGTTGCCGGCGTTGGCCGGACGGTTGGCCGAGGTATCGGCGCCGAGCGTCACCGGCGGATCGGTCGCGAACCAGCGCACGCCGATGTAGACGCCGCCCGACTGGATGCGCAGGTTCAGGCTCGACAGGTCGAAGCTCTTCCACGGCAACGCCGGCGGCAGCGGCGGGATCGGCAGATCGGTCGCGTTGAGCGCCAGCGAACCGAGTTCGGTGCCGGGCGAGCCGCCCGGGCCGTCGTCGTCGTACACGACCAGGTCGAAGTCGAGCGAGCTCGGTCCGATGCTGACGAACACGATGCAGGCGGCGTCGAGCATGGTCGGATAGGTGCGCGGCACGAAGTAGTCGACCATCGTGATGCGCTGCACGAGGCTGGGATCGGCGCCGTAGCCGCTCTCGACGCTGCCGTCGTCGTGGGAGATCAGGCCGGGCGCGCTGTTGCAGTTGAGTTCGCCGGCCGGGCCGGTCGCGGCCAGGCCGGGCAGCGGCTGACCGAAGTGGCTGGCGAGATCGAAACTGCCGGCGTCGGCGCCGCCCGCGGGAGCGAGCACGTCGGGCGTGACCGGCGCGCCGCTCGGCGTCGCGCTGCGCAGGCTCCAGTTCAAAGTGCCCGCACCGTCGGTGTTGCGCAGCGTGAAGGTCCGTGCGGCGCTTTCGCCGGCCTCGAGCGCGACCGCGAAGGCATCCGGCGCCGCCTCGAGACAGGGCGCGTCGAGCTTGACCTGCAGGTCCACCGTGGTGGTCTGCGTCGACGCCAGCTCGATGCCGCCCTGCGACACGTCGACGTGCCCGGCCTTATGCACGAGCACCGACAGCGGACTCTCCTCGAGGCTGATCTCCTTGCTGAAGCGGCCGTTGGCGTCGGTGGTCACCGTGAAGCTGTTGTGCTGGCCGGTGATCGTGACCTGCGCGTTCGAGGCGGCGGTGGTCTGACGGCCGCAGTAGCCGAGTGCGGAGACGTTGCCGGCCAGCGTGCCGGCGGTGGAGTCGGCGACGTTCAGCTGCACCGGCACGCGGATCAGGTCGGCGTTCGGATCGTTGGTGCGGAAGCACAGCTGGGCGCGGTACTGGCCGAGCGCGAGCCCGTTCGAATCGGCGCTCACGGTGACGGCGGTACTCGCGCCGGGCGCGGTCGTGCTGCCAGTGGGGCTGAGGCTCAGCCAAGGGATGTCGTGCGGGCTCATGCAGGCGCGCGCTTCGCCGCCGAGGCTGGTCTCGAAGGTGCCGCCGCCGTTGCTGGCGGCGAGCAGGCTGGAGGAACCCTTGAAGGCGAAGTCCTGCGGGACCGGTCCGGCGACCGGAATGCCGGTGTCGAAACGCTGGAAGCTGGCGCCGGCGTCGCCCGAGCGCAGCACGCGGATCGTGCCGGCGAGGGTCGAGGCCTGTCCGGCGTAGATCACGTTCTCGTCGACCGGATCGCAGGCCAGCGAGGCCAGCAGGGTCTGGAAGGTCGCTCCGGTCGCCTGCCAATTGGCGCCACCGTCGTCGCTGCGGTACAGGGCGCCCGGATTGCCCTTCGCCACGAATAGGCGCTGCGGCGTGGTCGGATGCGAGCAGATCCGCGCGGTGGCCCAGTAGCCGACCGGCGGGATGCCGGTCGAGGACGGCTGCCAGGTGACGCCGCCGTCGCTCGAGCGCAGCACGCCGCCGAGCGAGGCGGAGCCGGCGCTGGCGATCATGTTGAGGTCGGTGCCGTCCCGGATGATCTCGATCGCGGTGACCTTGTAGCCGACGGTGGCCTCGTACACCTTGGTCCAGGTCTGGCCGCGGTTGGTCGAGCGCCAGATCGTGGCCTCGTCGCCGGCGACGCCGTTGTCCCTGCCGCCGACGAGGATCAGGTCCGGATCGTTCGTGCTGAACGCGATCGCTTCCAGATCGACCAGCAGGTTCGGACCCTGGTTCGGACCGAGGTGCGTCCAGGTGCCATTGGTTTCGCGGCGGTACACCGCTTCCTTGGCGATCGTGGTCGGGCCGGTGGAGATGCCGTACAGGGTGCCGTCGGGCGCGAAGCGTACGGTGACGTAGCGCGTCGGCGGCGCCGACTCGACGGTCCAGTGCGCGCCGCCGTCGGTGGTCGAGTAGATGCCGCCGGCATTGGCGGCCTGGAACGCGACCGCGATTTCCTGCGGGTTGTGCGGATTGGTCGTCACCGAGTACAGGCGCGCCTCGGCGATGCCGGTGCCGTACGCGGCGAAGCCGTCGCCCCCGTCGAGGCTGCGGAACAGGCCTTGCGACATCGCTCCGGCGAGGATCTCGCCCGGGCTGCCGGGCACCAGGGCGAGGTCCATCATGCCTACGCGCGAGGTGCCGCCGAGCCCGGTTTCCCAGCTGGCGCCGCCGTCGCGGCTGCGATGGATGCCGCTGTTGCTGGTGGCGAGGTAGATCGTGTGCGAATCCTGCGGATCGACGGCGATGGCTTCCACGTGCGGCACCGGCGTGGAGGTGTGCAGCGCGCTCCAGGTGGCGCCGAGATCGAGCGACTGGTACAGGCCGAAATACTGGTTGTTGTAGGCCTGTCCGCCGCCGACCAGCAGCCGCGTGCCGTCGAAGTGCACGGAGCGCGGCGGATTGCCGGGCAGGCCGGCGGAGCGGTTGGTCCAGCTCGCGCCGCCGTTCGTGCTGACCCAGACCTGGCCGCCGCCGAAGCCGCCGTCGAACAGCGCGACGACCGTGTTCGGATTGGTCGGATGCACCGCGATCGCGCGGCCGTTCAGATTGGCGCCGAGGGTCGGCGTCACGTTCTGCCAGGTCACGCCGGCATCCGTGCTGCGCAGCAGGTTCTTGGTCTGCTGGCCGTTGGCCGAAGCGATGGCCGCCCAGACGATCGAGGAGTTGCTCGGCGCGACGGTGACGCCGAAGGCCTGGCGGTTGGTGCCGATGTTGAGGTTCGGCGTGGACCAGGTGGCGCCGTCGTCGGTGCTCTTGCGTATGCCGGTCATGGTCGCGGCGTAGGCGGTACCGTCGCCGGCGTAGACGATGTGGTAGACGTTGACGCCGCCGATGACCTGGTTCCAGGTCGCGCCGCCGTCGGTGGACCGGTACAGGTTGCCGGCGCCGACGGCGGGCGCGGTGCCGAGCAGGACCAGGTCGGGGTTGATCGGCGAGATCGCGATCGCGTCGACGTCGCCGCCGAGCGGGCCGATCGGCTGCCAGGCGGCGTCCGCGGTCGGATCGGCCGCGTTGACGCCGGCTTCGGCCGCGGTCCAGACCAGGTCGGCCGAGCCGGTGTTGGCGACGCTGAGGCCGCGGCTGTCGCTGGCGTCGGCCGCCAGCGTGAAGGCGAGCGAGCCGGGCGCGATGCCGGCGACCGGATCGAAGCGGGTGCTGAACTGGTAGGTCGCCGACCAGGCGCCGCCGCCGCAGCTGTTCTCGCCGCGCACGCGCCAGTAGTAGGTCTTGCCGGTGGCGAGCAGGCTGGACGGACGGAAGGCGCCGGCGGTGACGACCTGGTCGATCGCCGGCGCGGTGAACGCGGTGTCGGTGGCGACCTGCAGGCGGTAGCTCTCGCCGGGGGTGCCGCTCCATTCGAAGCTCGGCCGCACGACGACGTTCGTTTCGCCGTTCGACGGCGCGGTCGGGATCGGTGCCGCGAGCGCGGCCGCGTCGATGCGCAGGTCGACGGTCACGCTGCGCTCGAGGGCCGCGAAGGCCGGTCCCGAGGACTGCGCCTTGATCGTCAGCCGATGGCTGGCGCTGGGCTGGCCGGCGGTGTTGCCGATGCTCAGCGTCGAAGTCGAGGCCGGATCGGTCGGCACCAGCGGATTCTGCGAGAAGCTCGCGCTGGCACCGGCGGGCAGGCCCGCGGCGACCGACAGCGTGACCGGATCGCTGAACCCGCCGCGGCTGTGCAGCTTGAGCGCGTAGCTGGCCGGGCTGGCCGCGCAGACGCGCAGTTCGCTCGGCGTGCCGGCGATGGTGAAGCCGCCGCACTTCTGCATCGCCGCGTTGACCGCGGCGAGCGCGTCGATCTCGCCCCAGCCGGTGGCGTAGTTCGGCACGTTGCCTGGACCCGGGGCGGGCGTTCCGCCGGAGGCGTACGGCACCGGTCGCGCGGTCTTCATGATGATCGTGCCGGTGCCGGCGTAGTCGCCGACCAGGCACGGCGCCGCTTCCCACATCAGTGCGACCAGGCCGGCCACGTGCGGCGCCGACATCGAGGTGCCGTTGCTGAGGTAGTAGTGGTCGTCGGAGTCCTTGCCGGCCGAGAGAATCGACACGCCGGGCGCGACGATGTTCGGCTTGATGCTCGGGAAGCCCTGATGGTCCGGATAGTTGGGCAGTCCGGCCGAGGGATAGTCGGTCGGTCCCCAGTTCGAATGGGCCGCGTAGAGGCCGTTGTCGGTGCCGGTCGAGCCGACCGAGAGCACCTTGCCGTAGCGCGCCGGGTTGCCGACCGTGTTCAGGCCCGGCGGGCGCGGATAGCTGCAGTTGCTCGAGTTGCCGTTGGAGAAGACCGGCACGATGCCGGCGGCGATCCAGGCGTCGACGACGCCTTCGTACCAGGTGTCGACCTCGCGGTTGCAGTCGGTCCAGGAGTTGTTGATGACGTGCGGACGGCGATTCGGATCGGGGTTCTGCTGCGCCAGGTTCCACGGCGCGAGCATGAACTGGCCGCATTCGAGCAGGGCCGATGCGGTCGAGGACGGGTTGAAGCCCTGGCAGGCCATCCACTTCGCGCCCGGCGCCATGCCGACGCGGCGGTCCGCGCCGCCGTCGCCGACCATCGTGCCGATGGTGTGCGAGCCGTGGTTGTGCGGGTCGGTCGGGGCGGCGGAGTGGTCGTACGGGCTCCACCAGTTGTAGTTGTGGTCGTACTGGCCGGAGCCGGTCGTGCCGCGGTACTGGTGCACCAGGGCCTGGTGGCTGTAGCGCGCGCCGGTGTCGATGTTGGCGACGGTGATGCCGCGTCCGGTGAAGCCGAGGTCCCAGACGCCGGGCGCGTTGACGTGTTCGATGTTGCTGATCGCAGCGGCCAGGCGCGGCAGCCGGTCTTCCTCGACGTGCTCGGGCTCGATCAGACGCACGTCCGGCTCGCCCTTGATCTCGCGCACGCCGGTGAACGCCGTGCGGCTGGCCAGCGTGTCGAGCAATGCGCGGCTGCCGTTGCGGATCTGCACCACGTTGTCGACCCAGAACGCCTGATAGTCGACGCCTTGCCGGTCGAGATAGGCGCGCAGCTCGCTCTGCGACTCCTCCGCCACCGCCTGCAGCTGCTGCTGCACGTAGTGGCCGCGTTCCTGCCAGTCCATGCCGAAGGCGGCCGAAAGGTCGGCGCGGCGATCGAAATAGACCAGCATGTTGGCGCCGGACGAACCAGTGAGGTGGGTCAGCAGGGCCGGATCGACCTGCACCGGGGCGCCTGGCGCCGGATCGGGCACGGCGGATGCGGTCGGCGCGCCGGCCATGATCGGCAAGGACGCGCTGCTGGCGAAACACATCGCCAGCGACAACAGCAGCGGGCGCGGATTGAGCCGGCTGCGACTTCGAGCAACGGACATCGGAAGGGTCTCCTTCGGGCAACGGCAACGAGGGCAGCCGCGGCCGCGCGGCGAAGCGCCGGGCAGGCTGCGGATGGCGTCGTCCAGTCTCGCCGCTGCGTCGGCGTTCGGCTTTGTGAAAGCCCTTGCGAAGGTTTCCAAAACCTTCTCATTGGAGCCACTAAACCGCTCATGCGCGGGGTTTTTTTGCCGCGGCTCCGGTGCGCGTCCGATGCTGCGGCGCAGCGTCCGGCACCCGCGGCCGGCAGGCCCGGCGAGGGGGCCGCGCCGGCTCAGGGCGTGCGCGGCGAGTCGAGGATTTCGGGCGGCAGGGCGCGCTCGCCGGCGAGCTGGCGGGCGCGATCGAGCGCCCGCCGCCAGGCGCTGGTCTGGCCCAGTGCATGGTGCAGCCGGACTTGCAGCAGGGTGGCGTCGTAATTGCTCTGCGCCCAGCGCGAGACGTGGCCGACGATTCGCGTTGCGTCCTGCAACCGGCCAGTGCCGATCAGGAAGTTGCAGTAGGACTTGGCCACCTCGAGCATCTCGCGCGGCACCGCCCTGGCCAGCGCCTGCGACCAGGCCGATTCGTACAGCCGCTTGGCCTCGTCCGCAGCACCCTGTGCGGCGCTCTCGGCGCGCATCAGCGCGATCCACTGGACCACCAGCGGCTGGTCGGTGTGCGACTCGGCCCAGGTGCCCGCGGAGGACAGTGTCGCGGCGGCGGCTTCGGCTTGGCCGAGCGCGCGCTGCGCGCGATACAGCGTGGTCCAGGTGCGGGCGAGATTCCACGGCGCGCCGGTCGGCGCGTCGGCACGGCGATCCAGCGCCTCGCGCGCGAACTGCGCCGCCGCCGCCGCGTCGCCCGCTTCCAGGGCCAGCCAGGCGGCCATGTAGTGCGGCCACAGCCCTTTGTTCGCGCCGTCCTCGCCCGCCGCCGCGGGCTGTTCGATCAGGCGGCGCAGCTGTTCGCGCGCCTCGGTGAACAAGCCGGCGTCGGCCGCCATGTACGCCTGGTTCATGCGCGCAAGCTCGACCAGCGCCGGGTTGTTCACCTGGCCGGCGAGACGGTCGAACTGGCGCGCTTCGGCCAAGGCAGTGGCGGTTTCGAGCTGGTCGCTGTACAGCTCGGCCTGCGCGACGCGCAGGCGCAGTTCCGATTGCACGTCGCCGAACAGCGCCAGCCGGTCAAGCGCAGTGCGGCCGAGCGACAAGGCCTCGGCGACGCGGTTGGTGTCGCCGAGCAGCATCGACAGATTGGCGTCGAGGCGCGCCAAGGCGAGCTGGTCGCCGCTGCTTTCGAACAGCATGCGCGCGCGGCTGTAGTCGGCTTCGGCACCGGCGGAGTCGTTGTCGATCACCCGGCGCAGGAAGGCGCGCGCGGAGAGGGCGGAGCCCAGTGCGTCGTGTGCGTTGCGGAACGGCTCGCGCTGTTCCAGCAAGGCGATCGCTTCGTCGACGTAGGGACGCGCCTGCGGATGGCGAATCTGTCGGACCAGTGAATAAGCCAGGCCCTGCAGCGCCTGCGCGCGCAGCAGCGGGTCGCGTTCGGCCGGCACCTGGTCGAGCAGGGCCTGGAAGACCTGCTGCGATCGCGCGTAGTTGCCGGCGCGCAGCTCGATGTCGCCCCTCTGGTAGAGGATGCGCGGATCGTTGCCTCGATCGGTGGTGTCGAGCAGGGCACGCGCTTCGTCGAGGCGGTCCACCAGCACCGCCGCCTTCACCTGCTGCAGGACGTAGTCGAGCGGATCGCTCGGCGCCGTGCCGACGTCGGGTTCGACCACGCCGAAGCCGAGCAGGATCGCCATGCGGTCGGCGGCGATGCGCGCCGCATCGATGACGGTGTCGCCGTCGCCGTGCGCCGCCAGCGCATGGTCGCGGCCGTGCACGATCTCCAGCTCCACCCGCCAGCGGCTGCCCTGTGGCTCGGCGGTGGCGTGCATGACGATGTTCGCAGTGGCGGCGCGGGCGAGGTCGTCGATGTCCGACCGGGTCGGCTCCGCCGGCAGGCTGCGCGCCAGCGCGACGACGTTGTCGCTCGGCACCACCGTCTGGCCGGCCGCGCGCAGGCGCTCGCCGATCAGATCCATCACGCCGAGGCGGATCCAGGCGTGGGCCGGTTCGCGCGGCGCGCTGACCGGCAGGATCACGGCGGTGTCGGCGGCCGCGTCCGCGGGCGGTGCGGGACGGTTCGACAGGACGGTGCGCAAGCCGAAGAACGACACGGCCGCGAGGACGAGGAGGCCGAGCGCCCAGGCGAACGGGCGCCGGCGGGTGCCCGGCGCCGCGGTTCCGGGGAGGGACGTCGCGACCTCGTCGCCGGTTTCCGTGCCGGCGTGCGTGCGCAGGGCGGCGGATTCCTGCGGTGCGCGATCGACGTCGGCCAGCGGCGACCCCTCCGGCTCCAGTGGCAGCACGCGCACCGGCATCACCCAGCTGTAGCCGACCCGCGTGATCGTGCGGATCGTGACCTGCTTGTTCGCGTTGTCGTTGAGCACGCCGCGGATGCGGCTGATGATCTGGCCGAGCACGCTGTCGCCGATCTCGACCTTGCCCCAGACGGTGGCGATGAGTTCGTCGTGGCCGACCACGCGGTCGCGATGCTCGAGCAGGTAGACCAGGCAGTCGAATGCCTTCGGCTGCAGCGGGACCAGCTTGCCTTCGCACCAGAGTTCGCGCTTGGCCGGGTCGATGCGGTAGCTGTCGAACTGGTAGATCGAGTTGCCGCTCACGCCGCGCATCCCGGCCCGGGGCCGCGCCGGGCGCGGGAGGGGGACGTCGGCAGATCGGCGAAGGCGGATCGGCGAAGCGGAAACGGCGATGGCATGACGGATATTGCGAAAGTGCGGCGGCTGACCTGATCGAGGCGGCGCCTCGACTTCCCCGGGGCGTGAGCAGCGCGCCCAGCCGACCGGGGAGCATGCCTTGTCCGTTCCGATCATTCCAGTTTTGGCAATGCCGGTTGCCACGTGGCGGCAGGGGAAGTTCCCGAAGAGGGGCCGGCCATCTCGCGCCGATCGCGGCCAGCGTTTAGGCTACGCGGCCGATCGTTTCCGGAGGTGCCGATGCCCGGCGAGCAGCGCGAAGTCGAGTTTCGTTTCCTGGCCGAGCCGACCGATGTGAACTTCGGCGGCAAGGTGCACGGCGGCATGGTGATGAAATGGATCGACCAGGCCGGCTATGCCGCGGCTGTGGGCTGGAGCGGCAAGTACGCCGTGACGGTCGCGGTCGGCGGCATCCAGTTCGTCGCGCCGATCCTGATCGGCGACCTGGTCACGGTGCGCTGCAAACTGATCCAGACTGGCACCTCGAGCATGCATTTCGCCGTCGACGTGACGGCGCGCGACCTCAAGTCCACGATGCAGCGGGTCGCGACGAGCTGCGTGATCTCCTTCGTCGCGCTCGACGCCCCGGACGGCCGGCCGTCGCCGGTGCCCGCCTGGCAGCCGCTGAACGACGAGGACCGGCGCCTGGCCGACTACGCCAAGCGCCTGATCGAGCTGTCGAAGACGATGGAAGCCGAGGTCGCCCGGTTCCGTCCGGTCCTGCCGGGCTGATTTTGCCGCGGCGGTCGCCGCGACGGTGAAATTTCTGCGCTCTCCGGCCTTGACAGTGTCGTGCGCGAGACAGGACAATGCGCGGCTCCCTGCCCGCGGATTCATCGCGACGCAGGTCGGCCAAAGATTTCGATGTTCGGAGGGATACCCAAGCGGCCAACGGGGGCAGACTGTAAATCTGCTGGCTTACGCCTTCGGTGGTTCGAATCCACCTCCCTCCACCAATAGTTTTCAGGATCGAGGAGTCGATGTCTCTTCGGTGCAGCACCCAAGCAGGTTCTCCGGCGCGGGAGTAGTTCAATGGTAGAACCTCAGCCTTCCAAGCTGATTGTGCGGGTTCGATTCCCGTCTCCCGCTCCATCGAACTGCTGAAAGGTTTCAGGATTTTTGGCTGTATTGAAAAGTGCTGCACGGATGCAGCTTTGTTCTTCGCAGTCACGGAGGACTGCACAAGTACACCTGCTCACGTAGCTCAGTCGGTAGAGCACCTCCTTGGTAAGGAGGAGGTCGATGGTTCGATTCCATTCGTGAGCACCATTTTTGGTTCCGGCTCGATCCGGCAATTGGATCGAGTTGGATTTTGCAGCTTCGTCTCCACCTAGTCCGTTTTCATCTAGATCGAGGTTTTCGTCATGTCCAAGGAAAAATTCGAGCGCAAGAAGCCGCACGTGAACGTGGGCACGATCGGTCACGTGGACCACGGCAAGACGACGCTGACGGCGGCGCTGACGAAGATCGGTGCGGAGCGTTT
>NZ_JAGIAG010000004.1 GCF_017744955.1 Dokdonella sp. | reverse complement strand
GACGGTCGGTGCGCTGGCGAACGGCGCGAACGCGACGCTGACGCTCACCGCGACGGTGACGCAGTCGGGCGCGATCGTGAACACGGCCACGCGCACCGGCGGCGACCAGCTCGATCCGGACAGCAGCAACAACGCCGGCAGCGCGTCGATCAACGGCGGCCTCTCGGCCGACATCCAGGTCAACAAGACGGTCGACACGCTGACGCCGAACCTGGGCTCGAACGTGAGCTTCACGATCACCGTGCGCAACGCCGGCCCGAGTCCGGCGACGGGCGTGAACGTGACGGACCTGCTGCCGGCCGGTCTGGCCTTCGTCAGCGCGACGCCGAGCCTCGGCTCGTACGACGACATCAGCGGCCTGTGGACGGTCGGCGATCTGGCGGCCGATGCGGAGGAGACGCTGACGATCGTCGCGACGGTGACGCAGCCGGGCGAGATCACCAACACGGCGACGGGCGCGGCGAACGAGCCGGATCCGAACACCGCCAACAACCAGTCCGGCGTGACGCCGAACGGGCAGGCGGCCGACCTGCAGGTCGTGAAGACGGTCGACGACGCCAATCCGCTGCTCGGCCAGAACGTGACCTTCACGGTGACGCTGACCAACCTCGGTCCGAACGCGGCGACCAACGTCCGCGTGAACGACGCGCTGCCGGCCGGCCTCGGCTTCGTCAGCGCCAACCCGAGCCAGGGTGCCTACGACGACGCGACCGGCGTGTGGACGGTCGGCGACCTCGCGGTCAGTGGCGCGGGTGCGGTGGCGACGTTGCAGATCACCGCGACGGTGACGCAGACCGGCGCGATCACCAACGTGGCGACCAGCGCGGGCGGCGACCAGACCGACCCGACGCCGAGCAACGACGAAGGCAGCGCGACGGTGACGGTGCCGGCGAGCGTGGACGTGTCGATCACCAAGAGCGGTCCGGCTACGGTGAGCGCCGGCGGCACGATCACCTACACGCTGGTGGTCGCCAACGCCGGTCCGGACCAGGCCAACGGCACCACCTACAGCGACGCCGTGCCGGCCGGCATCACCGGTGTCGGCGCGAGCTGCGGTACGCCGGTCGGCGGCGCGGTCTGCGCCAATCCGAGCGTGACCGGCAACACGGTCAGCGGCACGGTGCCGACGCTGCCGGCGAACGGCAGCGTGACGATCACGATCACCGGCACCGCGCCGGCCGAGGCGACGACGCTGACCAACACGGCGACGGTGACGCCGCCGGCCGGCAGCGACGATCCGACGCCGGGCAACGACACCAGTCCGCCGGTGGAAACGGAAGTGACGCCGGTGGCGGACCTGTCGATCACCAAGACCGGCCCAGCCACGGTCGCGGCGGGCGGCACGATCACCTATACGCTGGTGGTCGCCAACGCCGGTCCGAGCCGCGCCGACGGCGCCGCGGTCAGCGATCCGCTGCCGGCGGGCCTGAGCAACGCAGCGGCGAGTTGCGGCAATGCAACCGGCGGCGCGGTGTGCGGCGCGTTCGACACGAGCGTCGCCGGCACCATCGCGACCTTGCCGGCCGGCGGCAGCGCGACGATCACGATCACCGCGGCCGCGCCGACGCAGGCGAGCACGCTGAGCAACACCGCCACGGTGTCGCCGCCCGCCGGCGTGACCGATCCGGAGCCCGGCAACGACGCCAGCGCCACGGTCGTCACGACCATCGGCGCGCCGATCGCCGACCTGTCCGTGCGCAAGAGCGGCCCGACCTCGGTCGCGGCCGGCGCCACGCTGGTTTACACGGTGGTGGTGACCAACGCCGGTCCGGACACGGCGGTCGCCGTGAACGTCGCCGATCCGACGCCGGCCGGGCTGGTCTTCGTCGGCAACAGCGGCGGCTGCGCGACGGCGTATCCGTGCGCGCTCGGCGACCTCGCCAGCGGCGCCTCGGCGACCATCACCAGCACTTACCAGGTACCGCTCGACTACGCAGGTCCCGATCCGATCGCCAACACGGCGAGCGTGAGCAGCACCACCGCCGACCCGAACCCGGCCGACAACAGCGCCACCGCGCAGACCTCGGTCGACACCTCCGGCCAGGTGTCGGACATGATGGCGACCGGCGCACCGACGCAGACGGTGCCGGTCGGCACGCCGGTGACGGTGGTGACGACGTGCACCAACAACGGACCGCTGGCGGCGCTCGATGCGACCTGCTCGGTGCAGGAGCCGACCGGGCCGACCGCCGCGGCCGCCGTGCTGGCGACCGACTGCACGCCGACGATGCCGGTGGCGAGCCTCGCCGTCGGCGGCGTGATCACCTGTACGACGCAGTTCACGCCGACGCAGCCCGGCACCTGGACGTTGCAGACGACGGCCGCGAGCCGGACGCCCGACTCGATCCCGGCGAACAACGTCGCGCCGAGCGTGGTGATCGCGCTGGCATCGGATGCGGCGGACCTCGCCGTCAGCAAGCAGGGGCCGCCGACGGCGACCGCGGGCGGCAACGTCGTCTACACGCTGAGCGTGACCAACCTCGGTCCGGCGGCGGCGAACGACGTCACGGTGAGCGATCCGACGCCGTCCGGGCTGAGCTTCGTCTCCGCCGACGCGCCGTGCGCGAGCGGCTTCCCGTGCACCCTCGGCACCTTGGCGGGCGGCCAGACGGCGACGTTCACGGTGACCTACGCGGTCGCGGCGAACTTCCGCGGCACGATCACCAATACCGCGACGGCGGAGTCGAGTACCGGCGATCCGAACCCGGCCAACAATCGCAGCACGGCGACGACGACGGTCGGCGGCGGCGAGCCGGTCCCGGTCACGCCGGTGCCGGTCGACGCGCGCTGGATGCTCGCGCTGATGAGCCTGCTGCTGATGCTGGCGGCCGGTGCCGGATTGGCGCGTCGGCGGCGCTGATGCACGCCGTCCCGATCGCCGCACGTGGCGATCGGGACGGCGCGGGATCGACGATTCGACGGCCAGCAGCGCGCGGCGCTCGTCGCCGCGCGCGTTCGTCTATTGTTCTCCGAGCGTGAGCTGGCCGCCGTCCGCCTTGGTGCCGCTGGCGCGCAGCAGGAAGTTGACGTCGTAGCCGATCGCCTGCGCGATGGGCGTGAGATTTTCCTCGGTCAGATCCAGCGCGTACGGCAGGCTGCCGTCGAAACCGTCGGCGAACAGGCGATCGTCGTCCGGCAGGTGGATGGTGCCGATCCAGGAGCGCTGGCGCGTCGCGCCGACCAGGGGGAAGGTGGCCGGTGCGGTTCCCGTGCTGCCGTGCCAGTACAGCGCGATCAGTACGTCGCCGGGGCCGTCGATGCGCACGCCGCCGTTCGGCAGGGGAATCGATTGCAGCGTGCCGAGCGGCGCGCTCACGGCGACGTTCGGCAGCGTCGCGAGCAGCGTGGCGCCGTTGCGCGGATCGTGGTCGTCGTCGCGATAGACGTAGACGTCGAACCGATCGCCGACCGCGGCGCAGATGCGGCCGGTCGCGCCGACGCCGCGGAACAAGGTCTGCACGCTGTCGAGCGTGAACGGATAGTCGGTCGCGCTCGGCGTGAAGCGGTTGAGCCAGACGAAGGTCGAGCCGCGCAGCGTGCCGCCGAGCGCGCGCAGGTAGCCGCGACCCGCGTAGCCGTCGAGGCGCAGCGTGCAGTCGCCGCCGGCGCAGGCGTCGATCGGCGGCGGCGCTTCCGGCGCCTTCACCGCGACGCTGAAATGCTGCTCCGGCGAGGCGCCGTTCGCCTCGCTCAGCACCAGTTCGCCGAAGGCGAGATTGACGGTGTCGGTGGCTGACGGCGTCGCCGTGATCGTCAGCGTCTGCGAGGCGCCCGGAGCCAGCTGGAAGACCGCAGGCGACACGCTGACGCTGGCATCGCCGTAGCGGGCGCGATACGACGTGCTCCAACTGCCGGCGACGGCCAGCCGGTTGGTGACCGTGCGCGTCCAGCTGCAGCCGCTCGGTGCGCAGGCGGTGTCGCGCAGCGACGGCAGGTTCAGCTGCTCGAGAGCGACGGACGCGTCGGTCGGATCGGCCGCGACGAAGCGGTCGTAGCTTTCGTCGAGCGTGAGGCCGGCCAGCGCCGCCTTGCCGAGATCGACGCGGCCGCTGCCGGCGTCGTCGGCGTCCCACGGCGTCGGCTCGGGGGCGACGAAATCGAGCCGCGTGCCGGCGTCGTTAGCGGTCGTCATCAATGCCGATTTCAGCTCCATCGGCGTCCATTGCGGATGCACCGCGCGCAGCAGCGCGGCGGCGCCGGCGACGTGCGGCGTCGCCATCGAGGTTCCGCTCAGCACGCCGTAGTCGCCGTCGTAGGCGTCGAGCGCGGCGTAGACCAGCACGCCCGGCGCGCTGATGTCGGGCTTGGTCAGGTTCTGCAGCGGCGCCGGCGTGGGGCCGGTCAGGCTGAAGATCGCGTGCACGTCGGCGGCGATCGCCGACGCCGGCGGCTCGATCGAGGCCGCGGCGTCGGCGGGATGCGCGGCGATGAAGTCGAGCAGCGCGTCGCCGCTCGTGCGCGACACCGCGTAGATCGGCACGTCCGGCGCGCCGCTGGTATCGAGCACCAGCGGAAACGCGGCGGTCGCGATGACGACCGCGATCGCGCCCGCGTCGACGGCCGCGTGCGCCATCTGGGCGAAGAGGCAGTTCTGGTTCGCCGCCTCGGCCGGATCGAGCAGCAGCACGGCGATCGCGCCGTCGAAGGTGCCGGCGGGGATCGCGGCGCCGGCGGAGCAGCCGGAAAGGTTTCCCTCGTACGATTTCAGCGGCGCGGCGGGCAGCGCCGCGGCGACGATGGGCGTCGTACTGGTCGCCGCCAGCGCCATCGGTCCGAACGCGGCCGGTACGCCGCCGGCCGCGACCGCCAGCGACGGCACCAGCACTCTGTCCTGCGACGACGCGGCGACCGTGGTCATCCACGGTCCGCGGTGTCCGAGCGGCAGACCGTCGTTGCCGGCGGCGGCGGCGACGAAGATGCCGGTCGCGGTCGCGTCGAGGAAGCTGCGGTCCATGTCGTTCCAGGGATCGGTGCCGCCGCTGATCGAGAAGCTGATGACGTCGACCTGGTCGGCGATCGCGTTCTCGATGCCGGCGAGAATCCACGGCTCGGCGCACCACAGCGTCGAGCAGACCTTGTACTGGCGGATCGCAGCGCACGGCGCCACGCCCGACATGTGCACGCCGTCGGCCAGCGCGGGCGCCGGCGACACCGTGTTGTCGATTGTGTTGCCGGCCGCCGTGCTGGCGGTGTGGACGCCGTGACCGAAGCCCGGGATCGCCTCGGGATCCGGACCGCTGCACTGGCCGTTCTCGCTGCGCGTGCAGTCGACCGCGCGCAGCTTCGGGTGGCCCGCGTCGAAGCCGCAGGCCGGATCGTCGGCGAACGACGGGTGCGCGCTGGCGGTGCCGGTGTCGAGCACGCCGATGACGACGCCCTGGCCGCGCGTGGCGACGCCGCCCGGCGTCGCCGTGCCGTTCCACACCGAGTCGGCGCCGATGAACGCCGGTCCGCGCATCGTCGCCGGCTGTTCGTAGCCGGCCAGGCGCACCGAAACGACGCCGGGCAACTGCGCGACGCGCGCGGCTTCGTCGGCATCGAGTTCGGCGGCGACGCCGTTGCGCGTGATCGCGTAGCTGTGCGTGATCTCCGGCGCGTGGCCGAGCGCGTTGCGCATCGCCTGCACGTGCGCGTCGCGCGCAGCGGACAGATAGTCGGCGTACGCGCGTGCGGCAGGCGCTCGCACGTCGAACTTGCGCGCATGTTCGGCGCCGGTCGCGGCGAGACCGGCGACGCCGCCGCGATAGTGCAGCAGGCCTTCCTCGGCGAAGCGGATCAGATAGCTCCGGCGCCCGTCGGCGCGCGGCGGTGGCGTCGCGGCGGCAAGCGCGTGCGTCGGCGGCGGTTCGATCGCCAGCGGCGGCGCCGGCGGCGTGACGGTCGGCGCTCCGGCCAGGGCGAGGCCGAGGGCCGTGGTCAGCGTCTTCAGATAGAGCGGATACGCCATTGCGATGGTCTCCGAGGCGAAAGTGGGGCGGTCGTCGTGCCGCCGCGGAGCGGTCGGGCACGATCGCGGCGGTTGGGATCAGGGCGCGCTGGCGCCGTCGAAGCCGTCCTGGAAGATCGAATCGGCGTCGACCTCGAGCCGCACGCGCAGCGGCAGCAGATGCCGGTACGGATCGTTGCTGCGCAGGCACAGCGTCGTGTCGTAGCTGCCGGCGGCGAGTTCGCTCGCGTCGAGCGCGAGTGCGATCTCGCCGTCGCCTCCGGCGGCGAGCGTGCCCGCCGTCGTCGTCGGCGCCAGCCACGGCACTTGTTCAGGTTGCACGCAGGGACCGCGCGCGCCGGTGAACGAGAACGCGGTGACGCCGATCGGATCGGCGATCGAAGCGATACCGGTGCTGGCGCCGGTCGTCGTGTCGACCGAGAACAGCCAGGTGGTGGCGTCGTTGACGTTCATGCCATTGAGGTACAGGCGGCCGTCGCGCGGGTCGAAGGCGAGGCCGCCGGTCGGCAGGATGAACGGCGCGTCGGTGCCGAGCAGGCCGATGGTGTGCGTGGCGAACGTGACGGGATCGATCGTCAGCAGCAGGCCCTCGTTGTTCTCGTTGGTGGCGATGCCGAACAGGCGGCCATCGTCGTCGATCGCGAATTCCGGGATGCCGTTGGCGCCGAAGGCGAGCGCCGTTTCGTCGAACGTCAACTCACCGAGCCAGGTCGCCGCGCCGGTGTAGCGGTCGAGCGAGACCAGATAGGTCGCGGAGAGGTAGGGAACACTGTGCTGGACCAGGGCATAGAGCGTGTTCGACCACACGTCCCAGGCCGTCGCATAGATGCTGTCCAACTGGGCATAGGCGTTGCTCACGCCGGTGTCGCCGACCACCGCGATGGCGCCGGTCGCGGTGTCGATGGTTTCGAGGAAGCCGCGCGTGGACACGGTCGAGCCGTCGGGCGCGGTGCGCCAGCCGCGCGTCACGTATTCCTTCGAGAAATCGCCGTCGACGAAGGCGCCGCCGCCGTAGCCGCCGTCGATGGTCGCGATCGCCGTGGCGGGACCGCTCGCCGGCACGTCGATGCGCAGGAAGTCGTTCGCGCTGATGTCGATGAATCCGCTGCGCACGCCGAACGCGGACACCGGCGCGCCGGCGGCGGGATCGGGCGCGCCGAGCGTCCAGTCGAGCGCGTGGTCGCCCGGATTGGCGATGCGCAACGTCGCGCTGCGGCGCGCGCCCGGCGCGACGAAGAACGTCGCCGCCGCCGCGGCGTCGAGCTTGGGCCTGCCGACCGTGAGGTTCACGCCGGCACGGGCGACCTCGGCGGCGTTCGCGTTCCAGTCGATGCCCGAGCCGCCGTCGAGCGAGGCTTGCAGGTACGAGAACACCGTTGCGTTCTGCTCGCCGGCCTGCACGCCGACCGTCGCGCAGGCGCCGCCGTCGCAGATCTCCGGATCGCCGTTGGGGTCGAAGTAGGCGGTGTAGTCGACGTCGCCGTACTCGAACGAGAAGCCGCCGCTGGCTTCGTCGAACACGATCTCGAAGCTCGCGTTGTCGGCGTTCATGGTGATCGGCGCGTGGATGCGCTTGTGCCACTGCAGCACGAACTTGCGGTTCGGCGCCGTGCCCAGCGTGTCGGCGTACAGCGCGCCGAAGATGAAGCGGCACGGCCCACCACAGGAATGGCCGTCCGGCCACGGCACGAAGTCGTCCCACAGCGGCATCAGCGCCATTCCGGCCCTGGCCGCGGGCGGCGAACCGACGGCGTTGTTGTCGTACGGGAAGCGGCAGTCCTGCTGCGCCACGCCGACGACGCCGTTGGGAGCGATGCAGAGTCGGTCGGTGCGGATGCCGTAGAACGTGAACGGGAACGGCAGGGTGAAGTCGAGCGCGCCGTACTGCGATCCGACGAAGATCCGGTCGTCGAGAGGAATCGCCGTCGGATTCGCGCTGACGTCGACGAAAGCGCCCGCGCGCCGCTGCGCGGTATAGCCGGGTGCCTGCGCCTGCGCAGTCCAGGTCGCCGTCCGCAGGCCGCCGGCCAGCACGCGCGCGACGCGGTTGTACTGCCAGGTGTCGCCGGGCGCGAGGGAATGCGGCGTGCCGGGCGCGAGCAGGACGCCGTCGACGTCGTCGCTCAAGGCCTGGTAGTCGAGCGCCGCCGCCGTGCGGTTGGTGACGCGATAGCAGAAGTTGACCTCGTCGCCGAAGACCACCTCGAGCGAGGTGGCGCCACCGCAGGCGTTCGGCGAAAGATCGGTGCCGACGGTGACCGCGAGCGCGATGCCGCTGCCGGCCGTGGCCGCGGATGCAGGAGCCGATGCGCCGGCCAGCAGCATGAAGGCGAGAAGGCAGGCGCAGGCCGGCGCGGGTTTGATCGCATGCATAGGGAAGGGCTCTCCGGGCGGCGCGGCCGCGTCTGGTTCGAGCCTTCCATCTTGATGGCAAGCGCGATCTCGCCGCGTGCGCGTAGGGTCTCGCCGGCATCTCGGCGCGATCTCGACGCATCGCGCGCGGATCGCCGCGCGATTTCCGGCGGCCATTCGGCGGCGTACGGCCGACGATGCGCCGGCGTATCGAGCAGCCTATGGATGCGTCAGGGCGATATCGCGACGCGTTCGCCGGCCAGCGTGCGCGCCTTGAGGTCGGCGGCAGCGGCCGGCGCCGGCTGGTCGAGCAGGGCGTGCAGCCCGGCGGCGGCACGTGCGGCGCGGTAGTCGCGGTCGACGTAGGGATCGAGCCGCGTCAGCACGGGCGCGGCGCGCGCGCGGTCGTTGTGCGCGACCAGGAAGGCCGCATAGGCGGCCGCCGCGGTGACGATGTCGGCCGGCTCGCCGGCGCTGTCGGCCTGCGCCAGCGCGGCGGCGAAATGGCGGTCGGCGTCGGCATCCCCGCTCGACGCCTTCAGCTCGCCGCGCGCCAGTTCGGTGACGAACAGCCAGCCGGGATCCTGCGGCGCGGCGAGGAATTCGTCGAGTCGCGCCAGCAGCGGTTCGGCGGCGTCGGCGCGGCGGCTCTGCAACGCGGCCTCGGTCAGCACCAGCGCCGCCTGCGGGATCGAGTCGCTGCAGCTGCCGACCGGCGCGCGCTCGATGCGCGCCAGGATTTCGTCGGCGAGGTGCAAGGCGAGCGGCGCCTTGCCCTGGTCGAGCAGCAGGCCCGCGCGCAGCACGGCGAAGCCGGGATCCTGCGAGGCGTGGTCGCCGCCGCCCTCGAAACGGTCGAGCGCCTGGCCGGCTTCGGCCAGGCGTCCGCTCGAACGCAGCGCGCGGATGTGGTTCTGCGCGACGAACTCGATCAGGCGATGATCCTCCAGCCGCGGCAGCAGCGACCAGGCCTGCGCCGCGCTGGCGACGGCGCCGGTCGTATCGAGCAGGCTCAGCTGAAGGTTCGCCTTGTTCGCCAGCGAGGTGGCGAGGCCGTCGACGATGCCGAAGCGTTCGAAGGCGGCGCTCGAGCGGTCGAACGTCGTCAGCGCCTCGTCGTAGCGTCCGCGCTGGCCGGCGATCAGCGCGGCGTTGAGATCGGCGTAGGCGATGCCGAGCGGATCGCCGCCGCGGCCGAGTTCGCTGCGCGCGCGGCCGATGTCGGCGATCGCCAGGTCGACGCGGCCGAGGCCGCCGCGGACCACGGCGCGTTCGTTGTAGGCGCGGCCGAGCAGGTTGGCGTCGCCGTCCTCGCCGAGCGTGGTCAAGGCCTGCGTGTAGTGCGGTTCGGCGCGATCGTACTGGCGCCGGCGCACGGCGATGCCGCCGAGGCCGAGCTGGGCCTGCGCGCGGATCGCCGCCGGCGTTTCGCCGGTGATGCCGGCGAGCGGGGCGAACGCGGTTTCGGCGTCTTCCAGGCGGCCGCCGCGGAAGGCGATGCGCCCGCTGCGCAGGCGCAGGCGCGGATCGTCGCGCTGCGCGTCCGGAGCGTCGTCGCTCCAGCGGCGCGCCTCGGCGAGGTCGCCGACGAGCAGGGCGGCGTCGATGCGTTGCAGGCGTTCCTCGATCGCGCCGGGGGACTGCGTGCGCACCTGCGAGCCACGGCCGAGGCTGTCGAGAAACGCCGCGGCGGCCAGATCGGCCGCTTGCAGGGGCGCGGCCGCTTCGCCGCGGAAGGTGTGCGCCTGTCGGTCGCGATAGGCGTCGATGGCGAAGCGCCAGCGGCCTTCGGAAAAGCTCGCGCGCAGCGCCAGCAATTGCGCCGCGCCGGTGAGGTGCGCCAGGCGTTCGCGTTCCTGCGCGCCGGCATCGTCCGCGGCTGCCGCTGCGACCAGCGCGACCACGCGTTCGCTCGGCAGCACGCTGAGGTGCGCATCGCGCAGGCGCGAGGCGACGTAGTCCATCGCGCCGAGACGCACCCAGGCGTTCTCGGTCGCGCTGTCGGCCAGCGCGACCGGCAGCACGACGATGTCGGCGGAACTCGCCGCCGGCGCGGCGGCGCGCATCGACGGCCGCGCCAGCATCGCGATCGCGGCGAGCGCGAGCACGGCAGCGAGCGCGGCGAATGCTGCGATTCGCGATGCGCGTGGACGTGTCCGCGAGGGATTCGCGGCGGGCGGGATCGCCGGCGCCGTCGTTTCGGTCTCGGTGTGTTCGACGGAGTTCGTCGCGGCAGATTCGGCGGGCAGGCTGGAGGATTCGCCGATCGCCTCGACCTGCACCGGCGCGACCCAGCGGTAGCCGAACCGCGGCACCGTGCGCAGGCTGCCGTGCTCGCCGCTGCCGTCGCTGTCGCCGACCGCGCGGCGCGCGCGCCAGATCGTCTGCGTCAGCGGCGAGTCGCCGGTATCGACGCGGCCCCAGACGGCCGCGACCAGCTCGTCGCGCCCGACCGCGCGGTCGTGGTGTTCGAGCAGGTAGGCGAGGCATTCCAGCGCCTTCGGCGCGATCGCCACCGGTTCGCCGCGATGCCACAGCTCTCTTGCGGCGGCATCGAGGCGATAGTCGCCGAAACGATAGCGAACGGGCTTCATCCGGCAAGAATAACGCGGATGCCGATGCGCGGTCGGGCGCCGTCAGCGCGTGGCGATGTCCGCGCTGCAGACGAAGCGCACGGCGTCCAGCCGCGGCGCCGCGGTCGCCAGCGCCGCGCGCAATGCGTCGAGTTCTTCCGCCAGCGCGGCGATCTCCTCCGCGCGCACGGACGGATTCACCGCCGCCAGCGCGGTCAGGCGCGCCTGTGCGGCGCCGAGTTCGCGTTCGGCGGCGGCCAGCGCGGCGCCGATCTCGTTCGCCGCGGTGCGGCGCGCCTCGGTTTCGCAGGCGGCCAGCATCGGCGGCACCAGCTTGGCCAGCAGCGGCCGGTAGCGCGCGGCGTCGATCGGCTGCTCCTTCGCGCGGGCGAGGCTGGCCGGGTTCGGCGCGTAGTCGTTGCGCGTCGCCAGGCGCGTGTCGACCACCGTACGCAGCGGCAGCGGCGGCAGGAAGCGGCCGACGTCGAGGCGGCGGTCGGCGACGCAACCGAGCACGAACACGCATTCGAGCAGGGCGGTGCGCGGCGGCAGCGCGGCGTCGATCAGCAGGGCGGCGTTGCCTTGCTCGCTTTCCAGCAGCAGGTCGAGCGCGCCGAGCACGAGCGGATGATCGAGCCGCAGCAGCGGCAGCTCCTCGCGCGCGAGCGCGACGGCGCGGTCGAAGGTGACCTGCTGCGGCCCGTCCTTGAGACCGGGGAAGCCGTCGGTGCTGAGGTATTCGGGGTCGAGCACGCAGGTGCGCGGGCCGGTCTCCTCGCTGTCGACGCCGAACTGCTCGAACAGCGCGAGCACGAACTCGTCGGCGCCGACATCGGCGTCCTGCGCGCGCAGGGCCTCGGCCAGATGCTGCTCGCGCGCCTGGCGTTCGCTGGCGAGTTCGAGCAGGCGGTCGCGGCCGGCGTTGACCAGCTCGGACAATTCGCGGTGCGTCGCCGCGGTCTCGGCGATCAGCGAATCGATTTCGACGTCCGCCTCCTCGCCGCCGAGCGCGTGGCGCTCGGCTTCCTGCAGCAGGCGCGGGCCGTAGCGGCGCAGGATCTCGCGGCCGTCGGACGGGCTCGAGCGCAGCGCGTCGAGGCCTTCGTGGTACCAGCGCAGCAGCGCGTGCTGCGCGCTGCCGGAGAACGCGGCGGCGTGGATCTGGATGTCGTGGCGCTGGCCGATGCGGTCGAGACGGCCGATGCGCTGTTCGAGCAGGTCCGGATCGAGCGGCAGGTCCCACAGCACCAGATGATGGGCGAACTGGAAGTTGCGGCCTTCCGAGCCGATCTCCGAGCACAGCAGCACGCGCGCGCCGTCGGCTTCGGCGAAGAACGCGGCGTTGCGGTCGCGCTGCAGGATCGTCATGCCTTCGTGGAAGCGCGCGACCTTGGCGCCGCTCTTCGTGCGCAGCGCGTCTTCCAGCGCCAGTACCTTGGCCTGGCTGCGGCAGATCAGCAGCAGCTTCTGGCCGGCCAGCTTCTCGATCAGCGCGACCAGCCAGGGCAGGCGCGGATCGTCGGCGTAGTCCAGCTCGCCGGCCGGCGCGTGCGTCTGCGCGTCGGCGTGGAATTCCGCCAGCAGCTGCTGGCGCTGCGCGTCGTCGAGTTCGCCGCCGTCGAGCACGTCGATCTCGGCGACGCGGCGCGGAAAGCCGCCGATCTGCGCGCGCCGGTTGCGGAACATCACCCGTCCGGTGCCGTGGCGATCGATCAGCGCGTCGAGCAGCGCCGGCGCATTGGCGGCGCGGTCCTCGTCGTAGCGTTCGAGCAGGGCGAGCAGTTCGGCGTCGTCGGCGAAGCGCGCCTGCAGTTCCGCGCGCTCGTTCGGCGACAGCGCCTGCGCGTCGAGCAGTTGCGCGGCGACGGCGGAGAGCTGCACGTAGCCATCGGCCTCGGCGGCGAACGCGTCGAGGTCGACGTAGCGCGCCGGATCGAGCAGGCGCAGCCGCGCGAAATGGCCGCTGCGGCCGAGCTGCTGCGGCGTGGCGGTGAGCAGGATCAAGCCGGGCGAGGCCACGGCGAGGCGTTCGACCAGCGCGTAGGAGGCGCTCGTCGCGAGCGGCGACCATTCCAGGTGATGCGCCTCGTCGACGACGACCAGGTCCCACTCGGCGTCGCCGAGCTGCGCCGCGCGCCGGGGCGCGGCGGCGAGCCAGCCGATGTCGGCGATCACGCACTGCTCGTCCTCGAACGGGTTGCGTCCGGCATCGGCGACCTCGATCGCCTCGCAGCGCTCCTCGTCGAACAGCGCGAAGGAGAGATTGAAGCGGCGCAGCAGTTCGATCAGCCATTGGCTGGTCAGGCTGCCCGGCGCGAGCACCAGCACGCGCGCGACGCGTCCGGTGGCGAGCAGGCGGGCGAGGATCATGCCGGCCTCGATCGTCTTGCCGAGGCCGACCTCGTCGGCGAGCAGCGCGCGCGGCGGCTGCCGCTGCGCGACGATCTCGGCGACGCGCAGCTGGTGCGGGATCAGGTCGATGCGCGCGCCGGCGAGCCCGAACGCGGGCGAGCGCATCGCCTCGGCGCGGCGCGTGAGCGCCTGGCGGCGGAAGTCGAAACGGTCCGGCGCGTCGATGCGCGTGGACAGCAGGCGTTCGTCGGCGCGCGAGATCGGCTGCGCGTCGTCGAGCTCGGATTCCGACAGCACGCCGGCGCCGCCGTGGTAGCTGAGCAGACCGCCGGTCTCGCTGACGCGCTCGACGACGAAGCTGCGCTTCTGTCCGGAAATCTTCTGGCCGACGCGGAACTCGGCGCGGGCGAGCGGCGCGGCGTGCATCGCGTAGTGGCGCAGCACGCCGGCGGTGGCGAACAGCACCTGCACGTTACGGCCGTCGAGGCGCACGACGGTGCCGAGGCCGAGTTCGGGTTCGGCGTTGGAGATCCAGCGTTGTCCGGGTACGAAAGCCATCGATCACGAAAGCGGGAAGCGGGCGCGGATTATCCAGCCGCGGGCGACCCATGCAAAGCGCGACGATAGGCGCAGTCGATCACAGCGATCCGTTTTAGCCATTGGTATGCACATTTCGCCGGTGCTAGCGTGCCCGGGTCGTCGCGGTCGCGGCGACGTTCATGCCTCTTCAACCCAACGTTGTCCGGGAGGCCGTATGAAAGCGCATCCGAAGGAGTTCCCGAAGACCCTGCTCGCGATCGCCCTGAGCCTGACTCTCGCAGGCGTCGCGCAGGCCGCAGAAGACAAACCCCCGTCCAGCTATGCGCCGACCGTCGAGGAAGACCTGGCGACGGTGATGAAACGCATGAAGGCGGCCAAGCCCGACATCGAACGACGTCAGGCCGAGCTGCTGAAGCAGCGCTACGACCTGTCCGACAAGGCCGCAGCCGGCGTGACGATGTCGCGCGGCAAACCCGTTCAGGAAGGCGTACGCATCCGCCTCAAGCCCGGCACCAGCTGGGACGGACTCGCCGCGGCGAGTCCGGAGGAGATCCGCGACAAGGGCCTGTTTCCGGCCGGTTTCCTGCCGCTGCCGCATCCGAACCATGCCGAGGGCGGCATGGTGTTCCCGAAGTTCCACATCGAAGAGATCAAGCGCCAGGAGCAGCGCGACCTGACACGCTTCGATCTCGACTTCGATCTGCCCGACCATTTCCTGCCGGAGTTTCCCGCGCCGATCTACCTGACCACGCGTCCCGACCTCGGCGACGTCTCCAAGGGCAAGCTGGTCACGATCGAGAACTACTACGAGCTGTTCAACGGCGTGCTCAATCCCAAGCAGCTCGAAGGCCTGCGCCTCCTGGTCACGCCGTTCCCGCAGCAGCAGTTCAACCAGACCGCGGACCGGCGCAGCGAGCGGCCGAGCCGCGGCGTGGTCTGCTTCGACTGCCACGCCAACGGCCACACCAACGCCTCGACGCATCTGGTCGGCGACATCCGGCCGCAGGAATTCCGCCATCGCATCGACACGCCGTCGTTGCGCGGCGTCAACATCCAGCGCCTGTTCGGCTCGCAGCGCGCGCTGAAGACGGTCGAGGACTTCACCGAGTTCGAGCAGCGCGCGGCGTACTTCGACGGCGATCCGGTGATCGCGACGAAAAAGGGCGTCAACGTGCTCGAACGCGGCAGCCAGGTGCATTTCATGGCCGAGTTCGAGGCGCTGCTCGACTTCCCGCCGGCGCCGAAGCTCGGCATCGACGGCAAGCTCGATCCGCGCAAGGCGAGCGAGGCGGAACTGCGCGGCCAGGCGGTGTTCTTCGGCAAGGGCACCTGCGCGAACTGCCACACGCCGCCGTACTACACCGACAATCTGATGCACAACCTGCGCACGGAGCGCTTCTTCAAGCCGCAGATGATCAACGGCCGCATGGCCAACATGGACGGGCCGATCAAGACCTTCCCGCTGCGCGGCATCAAGGATTCGCCGCCGTACCTGCACGACGACCGCCTGCTGACGCTGGACGACACGGTCGAGTTCTTCAACCTGGTGCTCGAGACGAAGCTGAGCGGCGAGGAGAAGAAGGATCTGGTCGCGTTCCTGCGCACGCTGTAGGCGGATGCCTGCGCGAGCCCGGCGCATCGCCGGGCTCGCGCAGCATGGTCACGGTGTCGCGTCGAAGCCGTCGCGGAAGATCGTGTCGTCGGTCGGCGCATAGGCGACGAAGACGCCGCTGCCCCATTCGACCTGGTTGTCGCCTTCCGGATGGACGCCCGCGATGAACGCGACGTCGCCGAGGCCGTTGATCGCCGGTTTGCCGCTGAACACCGGCGAATCGTCGTGTTGGCCGATCTGCGCGCTGCCCAGGTCGGTCGCGACGACGTCGCCCTTGCCGATCACGCGCACCAGCGACTTGCCGTCGCCGACGTAGATCGCCTGACCGTTCTCGTCCTTGGCGCGGAACGCGACGAGGCCGGCGTCGTTGATCGCGGGCGCGAAGGACTCGATGTCGCGGATCGTCCCGGCGGGGTCGACGCGTGCGATCTCGGTCGCGACGTAGGCGCCGTCGCCCGGCGTGAAACGGTAGAGCGCGCGCACGTTGCCGTCGGCGAGCTTGACCGTGACCGCGATCGCGTTCTGCTGATTGAGGCCGAGGTTGTTGTCGAAGCCGGCGAACGGCGAAGCCGCATCGGTGGCTTGGTCGGCGACGACGAGCTCGCTCTGGTCCGGGCCGTTGAACAGGCGGATCTCGTTGTGGTTGTAGTCCGAGGTGCTGACCTTGCTGGCGATGCGATGCGCGTTGTCCATCGCCGGCGAGTAGATGAATGCATACGGGCTGGTCTCGTCGACGCCGGTGCTGACCGCGTAGATCGTCGTCGAGCCGTTGCCGGCCGTCGCAATGCCGTAGCCGGCGTTCATGCTGGCCCTGAAGCCGATCAGGCCGTCGTCGGCGATGGTCGGGCTGGCGATCGCCGACGGCGTCATCGGCAGCAGGCTGACCGGATTGGATTCGCCGGTGGCCGGATCGTACTTGCGCAGCGTGTAGGTTCCGCCGCCGACGCTGGTGTAGTAGGCGATCATGCCGGACGCGTTCAGTCCGGGCGTGTCGGCGACGATCATGAACGGCGGATCCTCCGGATCGCCGCCGGGCGGCAGCTCGTGCAGGGCGACGATCGCGCCTTCGCCGTGAGCGCCGAGCCACACCCCGCCGCCGGTGTGCGACTGGTCGCCGTCGATCGGGACGACGCCGGCCGTGAACGCGACCTGCTGCGCGTCGTTGATGGCCGGCGAGATGCTGTTGAACGAGGTGCCGGGCGGCAGGTTGAAGCCTTCGTCGTTGACGAGCAGGTTGCTGCGCGCCTGCAGTTCGAATTGGGTGTATTGCGGTACTTCGGCCGCTGCGCTGGCGGCGACGGCCGACGCGAGAAGCGAGAGAACGAGGCGGGTCTTCATGGGTTCGAGAACTCCACGGATTTCAGGGTGGAGCCGGGAACCTAGCGTTACGAGGCCGGAAAGAAAACCCCCGAAAGATCACGCTGCGAGGCTGCGCACATAGCGCAGCCTCGCGCAGCGATCACCAGATCTTCACCTGCTTGTCGCCGTCGCGCACCATCGCATCGCCGGCCTTGCACTGGAACGCCTCGGCGAACGCCGGCATGTTCGACGGCGCGCCGATCGCGCGGAATTTCGCCGGCGCGTGCGGATCCGTGTTGAGCAGCACGAGCTGCGCCTTGTCGCGGATGTTGCCGCGCCACACGCGCGCCCAGTTCAGGAAGAAGCGCTGCTCGCGCGTGAGGCCGTCGATCTTCGGATCGGGCTTGCCTTCGCTCGCCTTCTTCATCGCGTCGTAGGCGAAGGCGAGGCCGCCGAGGTCGCCGATGTTCTCGCCGAGCGTCAGCTTGCCGTTGACGTGCTGGTCGGGATGGTCGGCGAGCGGCACGTAGGCGTCGAACTGCGCGACGAGCTTGGCGGTGCGCTGCTCGAAGCGGTCGCGATCCTCCTTCGTCCACCAGTTCTCGTTGTTGCCGGCGCCGTCGAACTGGCTGCCCTTGTCGTCGAAGCCGTGGCCCGATTCGTGTCCGATCACCGCGCCGATGCCGCCGTAGTTGATCGCGTCGTCGCCGTCGGCGTAGAAGAACGGCGGCTGCAGGATCGCGGCCGGGAAGTTGATCGTATTGGTGCCGGCGCTGTAGTAGGCATTGACCGTCTGCGGCGTCATGCCCCATTCGTAGCGGTCGGTAGGCTTGCCGATCTTGTCGAGCTGGTAGCGGTAGTTGAACGCGGCCGCCGCGCGCAGGTTCGCCGCGTAGTCGTCCGGCACGATCGCAAGGCCGCTCCACTCGCGCCACTGGTCTGGATAGCCGATCTTCGGCAGGAAGGTCGCCCATTTGTCGAGCGCCTTCTTGCGCGTCTCCTCGCTCATCCAATCGAGCTTTTCCAGGCGGGCCTTCATCGCGCCGTTGACGTTGTTCACCAGCGCGAGCGCGCGCGCCTTCGCCGCCGGCGGGAAGTATTCCTTCACGTACAGCTGGCCGAGCGCCATGCCCATGCCGTCGTTGACGGCGTCGAGCACGCGCTTCCAGCGCGCGCGCTGCTCGGGCTGGCCGTTCAGCGTCTTGTCGCGGAACTCGAAGCTCGCATCCTGGAACGGCTTGGACAGATACGGCGCGGCCTCGTCGAGCGTGCGCGCGGCGAGGTAGTCGCGCCACTGCGCCGCCGGTACGCCGGCGAGCATCGCGTCGAACTCGGCGAAGAACTTCGGCTGCGACAGCGAGAAGCCGTCGCCGGGCGCGACGTCGAGCGTCTTGAAGAACGCGGCCCAGTCCAGGTGCGGCGTGATCTTGTTCGCTTCGGCGACGCCGACGAAGTGGTACTGGTTCTTCGGATCGCGCAGCTCGACGCGCGACAGCGACGCCTTCGCCAGGCGCGTCTCGAACGCGAGCACGCCGTCCGCCTTCTTCTTCGCGTCGGCGGGCTTCGTGCCGGTCAGTTCGAACAGCTTGGCCAGATGCGCGAGGTAGGCGGCGCGGATCGCCTTGTGTTCGTCCTTGGTGTAGTAGTCGGGCGTCGGCAGGCCGAGTCCGCCTTGTCCCGCGAACGCGATCTGGCGGCTGGCGTTCTTGAAGTCGGCGCCGGGACCGAAGCGGAAGCCGATGCCGTTGCCTTGCGCGAAGGTTTTACCGAGCCACGCGGCGACGTCGGCGCCGTTCTTCAGCTTGGCGATCGCGTCGAGATCGGGCTTGATCGGCGTCCATCCGGCTTTCTCGATCGCCGTCTCGTCCATGCCGGAGCGATACAGCCAGCCGATCTTCTGCTCGATCGATCCGGCCTGCGCCTGCTCGGCGTTCTTGTCGGCCGCGCCGACGAGCTTGTGTTGCGCGGCGAGGCTCTGTTCGCGCAGTTCGTCGAACGCGCCCCAGCGCGTCTTGTCGGCCGGGATCGGATTGGCGGCGATCCATTTGCCGTTCGCGTAGGCGTTGAAGTCGGCGCAGGCGGAGACGTTCGCGTCGAGATCGGACACGTCGAATACCGACGGAGGAGCAGCCGGCGCGGCGCCGGCCTCGGCGGCAAGCGCCAGCGTGAGAGCGGAAGCGAGGAGCTTGGGAGCGAAACGTGACATCGGGAGACCTCGGACATCGAAGAGAAAAAGCGCCGTACGATCGCGTCCGGCGCAGGACCGCGCGCGACGACGCGTACGGTCCGGCGAGATGTCGAGGAAGCGCTTTCCCGCACCTTCTCGACTCGGCGAGTCGACGGTGTGCGTCGTCGATTCGCCCGGCAGGCCGTCTCTCGACGGCCCGCCGGGCGTGGGATCACCAGATCTTCACCTGCTTGTCGCCGTCGCGCACCATCGCGTCGCCGGTCTTGCACTGGAACGCCTCGGCGAACGCGGGCATGTTCGACGGCGCACCGATCGCGCGGTACTGCGCCGGCGAATGCGGATCGGAGTTCAGCAGCACCTCCTGGCGCTCCGGCCGGGTGCTGCCGCGCCAGATGCGGCCGAAGTTGAGGAAGAAGCGCTGGTCCGGCGTGTAGCCGTCGATCTTCTTCTCGTTCTCGCCCGGGTTCTTCGCCAGCGCGATCTGCAGCGCGTCGAAGGCGACGTTGGCGCCGCCGAGGTCGGCGATGTTCTCGCCGAGCGTCAGCTCGCCGTTGACGCGCTTGCCCGGCAGCGGCTGGTACTCGTTGAACTGCGCCACCAGCTTGGCGGTGCGGCCGTCGAACTTCTCGCGGTCGTCCTTCGTCCACCAGTTGGCGTTGTTGCCCTGCGCGTCGAACTGGCTGCCTTCGTCGTCGAAGCCGTGCGTCGCCTCGTGGCCGATCACCGCGCCGATGCCGCCGTAGTTGAGCGCGTCGTCGGCGTGCGCGTCGAAGAACGGCGGCTGCAGGATCGCGGCCGGGAAGTTGATCGTGTTGTCGGTCGGGTTGTAGTAGGCGTTGACGGTCTGCGGCGTCATGCCCCACTCGAGGCGGTCGGTCGGCTTGCCGATCTTGGCGACATCGTACTCGTAGTTGTACTTCGTCGCGGCGAGCACGTTGGCGAAGTAGTCGTCGGCCGAGACGGTCAGGCCGGACCAGTCGCGCCACTTGTCCGGATAGCCGATCTTCGGCAGGAAGGTCGACCACTTCTCCAGCGCCTTCTTCCTGGTCTCCTCGCTCATCCAGTCCAGATGTTCGATGCGCGTCTTCAGCGCCGCGTTGACGTTGGTGACCAGCTGCATCGCGCGCTGCTTGGATTCCGGCGGGAACGCCTCGGCGACGTAGAGTTCGCCGAGCGCCATGCCCATGCCCTCGTTGACGCTGCCGAGCACGCGCTTCCAGCGCGGCTCCATCGCCTTCTGGCCGTTCAGCGTCTTGCTGTAGAAGGCGAAGTTCTCTTCCGCGAACGGCTTGGACAGATACGGCGAGGCCGAATCGATCGCATGGAAGCGCAGATACGCCTGCCACTGCTCGACCGGCACGTCGACCAGCATCTTGTCGATCTCGGCGAAGAACTTCGGCTGCGACAGCGAGAAGCCGCCCTGGATGTCGGCCTTCTGCGCGGCGAAGAACTTCGTCCACGAGAAATTCGGCGTCGCCTTGTCGGCGTCAGCGAGGCTGATGAAGTGGTACTGGTTCTCCGGCTTGCGCAGCTCGACCGGCGCGAGCGAGGCGGCGGCCAGGCGCGTCTCGAACGCGAGTACCTGCTCGGCCTGCTTCTTCGCCTCCGGCGCCTTGACGCCGGTCAGCTCGAGTACCTTCGCGATGTGCGCCTTGTAGCTCTCTCGCGTCTTGGCGTAGTCGGGCTTGGCGTAGTACTCCGAGGTCGGCAGGCCGAGCCCGCCCTGGTAGGTGTAGGCGATCTGCACCTTCGAGTTCTTGTAGTCGGCGCTGGCGCCCATGTAGAACAGCGAGCCGTGGCCTTGCGCGAAGCTGTCGGTGACGTAGCCGGCGATGTCGGCCGGCGACTTCAGCGCGTCGATCTTCGCGAGCTCGCCCTTGATCGGCGTGAAACCGGCCTTCTCGATCGCGCCCTCGGCCATGCCCGAGCGGTAGAACCAGCCGATCTTCTGCTCGATCGAGCCGGCCTTGGCCTTGTTCGCCTCGCGCGCGGCCTTCTCGACGATGCCGCGCTGCGTCTGCAGGCTCGCCTCGCGCAGGGCGTCGAACGCGCCCCAGCGCGTGCGGTCGGCCGGAATCGGATTGGCGGCGACCCACTTGGCGTTGACGAAGCCGTTGAAGTCGACGCAGGGACTGATCTTCGCGTCGAGATCCTTGACGTCGAACGACGGAGCCGAGGCGGCGCCGACAGCGCCGGTGGACAGGGCCGCGCAGATCGCCAGCGCGAGATTCAAAGGTTTCCGCATGGGAGAGACTCCGTATCGTTCGGTGAAAAGGGAGGTAAACCGCATAGTTTAAGGCCTGGGCGGCCCGGCTCGTGCGGTCGGCGGATTTCCGCCGGATTCGCAGCCACGGGGCCGGATCGGTGCGCGGTACCCGCGCGCGCCGAATCGAACGGCCGATCTGTCACGCCTCCCCGAAAGCGTGGCGCAAGGCTATGCGCCGGCCCGGGAGCGGCACAGTGTCGAAGGTCACTGCGGCCCGCGCCGCCGGGATCAGCCGCCGGCGCCGGCGCGCTTGCGTGCGGCGACTTCCGCACGGCCCCGGGCGACGAGATCGGCGTTGCTGAGTTCGTCCACGCGCAGCGGCACGCGCACGGCGTAGAGCGCGATGCAGGCGAGCAGGACGGCCGCGAACAGCGCCAGCCATCGGCGCAGGTCGGCCGCGGCGATGAATTCGGAGAAACCGGCCAGCACGACCATCGAGAGGATCGCCGCCAGTCCGGCCAGCATGACCGGCCAGGCCTTGCCGGCGACGATCGCGATCTTCAAACCGCACACGCGGCAGCGCGTGCTGCCGGCGGGGCCGAGGCAGAGCTTGCGCCACAGCGGCAGGCAGTGGTTGGAGTGGCAGTGCGGGCAGACGTTCATGCGGTTCGGTGCTGGGGCTTGTAGTGCCGGTAATGAATCGGATCGGTTTTCACCTCTCCCGCTTGCGGGAGAGGTCGCGCCACAGGCGCGGGTGAGGGGAGTCGGCGTGGAGTGCTTCACTTCGAGTTTCCCTCATCCGGCCCTTCGGGCCACCTTCTCCCACTAGTGGGAGAAGGGAAAGCGATGGTGTTCACCTCTCCCGCTCGCGGGAGAGGTCGCGCCGCAGGCGCGGGTGAGGGCCTGCGGAGTGGAGCGTTTCATTCCGACAGCTGCAAGGAAAAATCCCATTCGACTACACGAAAGCCCCCTCTCAAAGATGCGGCACGCCGTCGCCGTCGAGATACTTCTCGAACACCCCCACCGTATTGGCCAAGGTCACCTGAGCCGGAAACGGACTGCCGGTGGCGATGATCTTGGTCTGCGCCGGACCGTCGGAGAAGCGGCCCGGATCGCCCTCGCTGTCGCCGGCGGTCTGCAGCACGCGCTTGGACAACTGCTCCACCTGATCCGGCGAAAGGCTGTTGATCCACGACTGCAATCGATCGGCCGGCACGTGCTTGAGTTCAGCGTACTTCTGCAGGAACGGCAACTGGCCGCTGCCGGCCGCGCCGCTGAGCACGCCGCCCTGCTTGCTCAGTGCGGCCGCCGCCTTGTCGTTGTAGCCGGCCGAGATCAGGAACTTCTCGGAAGCGCCCTCGTACTGGTGCGCGTTCTTGATCGCGTCGTAGGCCAGCTTGCCGACCACGCCGACCGCGGTCACGCCGAGGCCGACCGGGCCGAGCCAGGCGGCCGCGCCGAACGCCGGCGCCACCGTCAGCGCGCCGCCGACCGCGGTGGTCGCCGAGAAGATCGCATTGCCGGTGTCCTGCGCGGTGCCGATGCCGAAGCCCGAGCGCACCGCACTGATGCCGTCGAACACCGCCGACACGCCGGCGATCAGGTCGCCGGCGGTAGCGCGCGCGGCGAGTTTCCATTCGCCGCCGAACTGGCCGAGCTTGGAGGCCTTGTCGACCGCGCCGAGGCCGACCAGGACCTCGGCGTTCTTCTGCGCGAAGCCGGCCGCGTCGAGCACGAGCTTGAGGTCGTTCTGGATGTCGCCCGGATTGGCGGCGGCCTTGTTGTACGAGTTGTACAGGCTGGCGCCGGCGAACGCGACGCCGACGCCGCGCAGCAGCTGGCCCGGCACGGTTTCCTTGTTGAAGGTCTTCGACAGCGCGGCGTCGGTGTCGAGCTTCTTGTTGAGGTCCTGCAGCGCCTTGTTCATCTCGGCCGGCGTGCTGCCGGCCTTGCCGACGGCGTCCTCGACCGCCTTCACGGCCTTGTCGAGATCGCCCTTGGTGACGCCGAGCAGCTTGGCGAAGTTCTCGTTCTTCAGGTCGCCGATCGCCTGCTTCGCCGCGGCGACGCTGGCCGGATCGTGCAGGTTCACGCCCTGCATCTTGTCGAGCACGTGCGTGCGCACGTAGGCCGATGCCGCTTCATTGGTGAACTTGCGCGCGACGTCGCCGAGCTTGGAGAACGCGAACAGGTTCGCCATGCTGGCCGCGTGCGTGTCGTCGGCCAGCTTCGGGTCGGTCTGCAGCGCGGTCGAGATCGCCAGGCCCGCCGAAGGATCGTCGGCGATCTTCTTCAGCGCGTCGTCGATCGCCGGCGCCGCGCCCGTCGGCGCCTTCTCGTTCAGCGCGATCATCTGCTCGGTCAGCTTGGTACCGTCGGCGGCGACCTGCTGGCGCAGCTTGGTTTCCTCGGCCTGCCAGTCGGCGCCCTTGCCCGCGCGGTAGTCGGCCACTGCCTTGTTGAGCTGCTGCGGCGACAGCCCGGCGCCGTCGTTCTGCACCAGCCACGACAGTTCGGCGTCGTGCTGGGCGAGCTTCTTGACGTCGTCGGCGACCTTGTCCTTGAACTTCTGCACGCCGTCGGTGGCGACCTTGACCACGCCGGTGGCGTCGACGCCGGCCGCTTCCATGCGCTTGGCGACGTCGAGCGTCGCCGCCGGGCTCTCGCCGTCGGCGATCTTCGACAGGTCGCGCTGGGTGATGCCGTCATTGATGTTCTGCACGACGATCTTCGGATCGCTGCCGGCCGCCTTCATCTGCCTGGCGAGCTCGATCGCGTAGGCCGGATCGGCGCCGTTGCCGATCGCATTGCGCACGGCATCGATGTGCCACGCGCCGCTGCCGGCGTAGCGCGCGATCGCCGCGTCGCCCTGCGGCGTGCCGGCGATGCGGCTGGTCACGTTCATCAGGTGGGTCACACCCTGCATGCCGAGCGGCGAGCCGCCGCCGAAGTGATCGGCGTTCGCCTTGGCGAAGGCTTCGTAACCGGGCAGCGTCTGCTCGACCAGCGCCGCCGCGGTCTGCTTGTCGAGGCCCTGCGTGATCTGCTCGAGGCGCTGCATCGACGAGGCGGTCTGGCCTTGCGGCAGCGTGCCGTTCGACGGCTTGTCGGTCAGCGGCTGGTTCACCCATGCCGCGGCGTCGGCGAGGATCTTCTTCGCGCCGGGGTCGGCCAGCACGGCGTCCTTGACCGGTTGCGGCACGTTGGCGGTGCCGGTGCCGAGCGCCTTCACCGCGTCGCTCGGATTGCCCTTCGCCTGCGCCGCGGCGACGATGCCCTGCGCCTGGCGCTCGGTGCGGATGCCGGCGACGGCGTCGGTGACGGCTTTCTGGTCGTTCGGATCGGTGTAGCGCGCGGCGATGTCCTGGCCGGCCTTGGCGACCGCGGCGTCGTCCGCCTTGGCGCCGACGCCGGCGTCGATCTCGGCCGAGACCGCCGTCTTCAATTCCTTCTGCGCGCTGGTGAGCTGGCGGTCGAGGTCGCGCACGTCGGCCTTCATCGCTTCGTTGCCGCGCGCGACTTCCTGCTTGTGGTAGGCGAGTTCGCCCTGCGTGCGCGAGACTTCCTTGAGCGCGCCGTCGACGCGCGCCGCTTCCGGCGTCTTCGGCGTCTGCGCCGGCGGCGTCTGCTGCACCGGCGGCTGCACCTGCGTGTCGGCCGGATCGTTCGCCGCCGCCTTCGGCAGCTTCACGCGATCGCCGGGATTGATCACGTCCGGATTGCGGATCTGCGGATTGAGTTTCTGCAGCGTCGGCACGTCGGTGGCGTGCTGCCTGGCGATGCCGTCGAGCGTGTCGCCGCGCTCGACGACGTGTTCGTCGTTCTGCGGCGGTGGCGCCGGCGTCTGGGCGGGCGTCTGCGGACGCGAAGGACTGTTGATCGGCGGCGACATGGCGGCGAGCTCGGGCGAGGGGAGGTCGCGATTGCACCGCAGCCGCGGCGCCGCCGGGATTGGGGAAAGCGATAGGTCGCTTTGTCACACGCGCGTCACCGAAGCGTGCGTCCGGAAATTTCCCCTTCGTGCAGAGGTCAGCGCGGCGCGCGCGCCTTCGCCAGCGCCGCGGCGTCGAGCCGTACGACCGGATAGGCGCCGATCTTCTGCATCGCGTACCACGGCGAGCGCTCGTAGAAGAACGCCAGCCGCGCGGCCGGCGATTTCGCGAACGCGGCATCGGCGGCGAGCTTCGCCTCGAACTCGCTCTTCAGCGCCGGATCCTTCGCCAGCATCTCGCGCGCGAGACGTTCGGCCACGCGCGCGTCGGCGTATTCCTTCTGCTCGAAGATCGTGTCGAAGAACCCCCAGTGCAGCAGCGAATCGGCGGCGCGCGGTTCGAGCAGGTTCACCGCGACGTTCGCGGCCGGCTGGTCCAGCGGTATCAAGATCGCGCCGGCGGCGAAGTCGGCGTCCGCCGTCTCGGTGCTCGAAGCGAAATCGCGCAGCCAGTGGCGGCTCTCGAACGGCTTTTCGTCCCAGCGCGGCGCGTCGAGTCGGTAGCGCTCGATGCGCAGGTGCAGCGGCTGCTCGACGCGCTCGAAACGGATGCCGTGCTGGCGCAGCTTGTCGGCGATCTGCGGCCAGCTCGCCGGCACCAGATAGGCCGCCGGCAGCCGCACGGTTTCCGTCGCCACCAGGTCGCGGAAGAACGGAATCGTGTAGGTCTTCGGCGTGCGCGGGTCGTAGCGGACCCAGCGGTCGCCGGAGATCGCGCTGGCCTCGTGCTCGAACGCGTAGCCTTTCAGCGTGAACGGCTCGGAGCGGTCGCTGGTGCGGAACGCGACCGGCAGGCTCGCCTGCGCGTCGCGCACGCGCGCGACGGTGTCGGCGTCGGCCTGTGTCACCGCCTTGCGCAGGTCGCCCGGATGGCGGTCGAGGTGCGCCAGCGTCGCGACGATCAGGTCGTAGGTCGCGCGCACGCGCGTGGCGTAAGGTTTGAGCATGTGCGTCTCGACCAGCATCGCGGCGCGGTTGCGCAGGGCGACGTAGCCGGTCGAGAAGCGCGCGCCGGAGCCGAAGTTGGCGATGCCCTTGCCGAGGTCGCGATGGTCGACCAGTTCGAGATACGGCGCGGCGAGATGCCCGCGCTTCTCGAAGTCCGGCAGGATCGAGCGCGCGAACGCCTCGCTCTGCCAGCGCTTCACCGCCGGATGCAGCGGGCCCCATTCCTCCAGGTACCAGGTCAGGTCGTACTGGTAGTCGGCGCCGTCGGTGGTGTGGATGTCGAAGAACAGGTCCGGCTGCCAGGCGTCGAACATCGCCAGCCAGTCGCGCATTTCCGGCGCGTCGGCCTTGATGTAGTCGCGATTGAGATTGAGGTTCTGCGCGGTCGCGCGGAAACCCATCTCGCGCGGCCCGTTCTGGTTGATGCGGTTGTACGGATGCGCGTTCTCGTGGCCGTCGACGTTGAAGATCGGCAGCCAGACCAGGATCGCGTGGTCGAGCAGGCGCGCGTGCTTCGCGCCGGCGCGCAGGTCGCGCAGCAGCATCAGCGCGGCGTCCTTGCCCTCGATCTCGCCGGCGTGGATGCCGGACTGCACCAGCACGATCTCCTTGCCCGAGGCGCGTGCCGCTTCCGGCGTGAACTCGCCGTCCTTCGCCGCGACCACCAGCATCAGGTCGCGGCCTTCCGGCGAGACGCCGAAGCGCGTCAGCCGGATCCGTTCCGGCGCGGACGCGGCGAGGCGTTCGAGGTACGCGCGCGTCTGCGCGTACGACGGCGTCGTCGCGAATTCGGCGCGTTCGGCCGGCGTGGTCCAGTCGGCCGACGTCGCCGGCACCCAGCCGAAGAGCAGGCACAACAGCGGAAAGTGTCGCAGCGGGGCGGGAATTCTCATCGCGGAACGGTACGCGGCAGCGGCGGAAGTCCGCGATGGTACGCCGCGCGTCCGCGCACGACGACGCTCAGTCGGGCAGCGGCCGGTTCGTCGCGCCGACGGTGAACGGCAAGGTGTCCGGCCCCGCCGCGCCGGCGGAGAGGATGAAGGCCATCGCCTGGTCGACGCTCCAGTCGGTGGCGATCAGCCGCTCGATCGGCACGATCTCCAGGTAGCCGCCGGTCGGATTCGGCGTGGTCGGCACGTACACCGCGGCGAGTTCGGCGCCGCCGGCGTCGCGGAACACGCGCGTGACGAAGCCGATCGACTTCAGCTGCGGCGACGGGAAGTCGATCAGCACGACGCGCTGCGTGCCGCCCGGCTTGCTCTGCAGCATGCCCATCAGCTTCTTCGCGCCGCCGTAGATGCTGTGCGCGACCGGGATGCGGTCGATCACGCGCTCGAACGCGCCGAGTAGGCGCCGGCCGAACACGTGGCTGACGGCGAAGCCCATCGCATACAGCGCGATGAGCGTGACCGCGAAGGCGAGCAGGGAGGTCAGCCATTCCTGGTTGAAGTGCCCGAGCGTTTCCGGGAACACGCCGGCCAGCGCGTCGAACAGCGCCGCGACCCACGGCAGGTTGACCTGCGAGAGCAGCGAGAAGATCGACTTGAACACGATCCAGGTCAGCCAGATCGGAATGAACGTGAGCAGGCCGGTGAGCAGATAGCGCTGGACGTAGAGCGGACGCATGGCCGCGCGAGTGTAGCCGAGCGCGATGCGCTCGTACGCATCCGTTCTACCGCTGTTCGCGGCGCTCGGCGTCGGGCTGAGGCAGCTCGCGCACGAGGCGGAAACCGACGCTCGCGTAGCCGACGTCGCCCGCGCTCAGGCCGACGCGCGCGAGGTTGGATTCGTCGCCGTCGTCGCGCCAGGACAGGCCGCGGAAGCTGCGTTCGCCGCATTCGCCGGCGCCCGGTTTCGCGCAGCCGTCGATCCATTGGCTGACGTTGCCGGCGATGTCGTACACGCCCGGCGGCGTCGTCGCGAAGCGGCCGACCGGCGCGGTCTGCGCATAGCCGTCGTCGCAGTTGGAGCGCTTGGCGAGGTTGGCGGCGCCACAGGCGGTGCCGGCTTCGGCGGGCTGCGCCAGCAGCAGCCATTCGCGCTGGGTCGGCAGGCGATAGCGCGCGCCGGTCTTGCGGCTGAGCCAGCTCGCGTATGCGCTGGCGTCTTCCCAGCTGACGCAGACGACCGGGTGGTCGTCGGCCTGGGTGAAGCCGGGCGCACGCCAGCTGAGGCCGTCGCGCGCGAACAGGCGCTGCGACTCGCGGCACGGCGCGGTGGCGCGGCCGGTGCTCTCGACGAAGCGTTCGTAGGCGCCGCGCGTGATGTCGCCGGTCGACACCGCGAAGGCGTTCTCCACGTGTCCGGCGGCGGCGAGCAGGCCCGGCACGATGACCAGCGGCGGACCGTCGACGTCGCGGAACGCGCCGCCTTCGGCGAGCAGCCGCTGCGGACGGTCGAGGTCGTCCTGCAGCACGCGCGCGAGCGGCGGGTCGAGCTTGCTCAGCACCCCCTGCAACGGTTGCAGCGCACGCGCCTGCGCGGTGTCGAACGGATCGCCGCCGCTGCGCGCGCGGCGCTGCTCGACCGCGCGCCGGATCGGCGCGGCGAACGCGACGAAGGCCGGGCCGTCGCCGAGCTGCGCGCGTTCGGCCAGTGAGATGCCGGCGCCGATCGGTTCGATCGCCGCCTGCACGTCGCGGCCCTCGATCGCCTTCGCCGCGCGCGTGGCGAGCAGGTTCAACACGTGTGCGATGCCCTTCAGCGCATCGCGCTGGCGCGGCTCCTCGGCGAGGATGTCGAGATAGCGCTCGGCCGCGTTGTCGCCGGCGGGAGCGACCAGCTGCCCGCGCGCGATCAGCGCAGCGGCGTCCTTCAGGCGCTGCGCGCGCGCGTCGTCCTTCGCTTGCGCGTCGTCGACCGGGGGCGATGCGGCCTCCTCGGGCGCCTGCTCGGATCCGGCGGCCGGCGCATCGGTCGAAGGAGGCGCCGCGTCGTTCGCCGCGGCGTGCGAGGCGGCCGGGGGCGCCGGTGCCGCCGTCGGCGGCACCGCGCGGTCCGGCCGGTGCGGCAGCAGCGCGAGCAGGCCTGCCAGCGCGACCAGCATGCCGATGCCGAGCGCGATCGCGCGCCGCTGGCGCGGGATCGCCACCAGGCGCTCGATCAGCGCCATCGACCATCGCGACAGCGCGAACTGCGGCGGCGCCGCCAGCCGCTTCTCGATCAGCGCGAGCGCGGCGAGCATTTCCTCGGCGCTCTGGAAACGCGCGTCGGGCGTCTTCGCCAGCGCCTTGTCGATCAGCGGCTGCCACAGCCGGCGCGTCAGCGGCAGGCGAGGCACCGGCTTCTCGATGTGCGCCAGCGCGACCGAGAGCGAGTCGGCACCCTGGTAGGGCAGCTCGCCGGTCAGCAGTTCGTAGCAGACCACGCCGAGGCTGTAGAGGTCCGAACGCCCGTCCAGCGACTGTCCGCGCGCCTGCTCCGGGCTCATGTAGCCGGACGAGCCGATCGTGGCGCCTTCGCGCGTCACCCGCGGCGCGCGCGTGGAGCTGAGCGCGATGCCGAAGTCGGCCAGCATCGGCCGGTCGAGCTTGTCGAACAGCACGTTCTCCGGCTTCACGTCGCGATGCACGATGCCCTGGTCGTGGGCGAAGCCGAGCGCCTCGGCGACCGCGCGCACGACCTCGAGCACGCGCTGCGGATCCTCGCGCAGGTTGCGCGACAACAGGTCGCCGTTGGCGAGGTACGGCATCGTGTAGTAGATGCTGCCGTCGGAGGTGCGGCCGACCTCGTAGATGCTGACGATGTGCGGATGGTCGAGCCGCGCGATCGTGCGCGCCTCGTGCTGGAAGCGGCGTGCGATCTCGTCGTCCGGCGCGCGCTCGCTGGCCAGCACCTTGACCGCGACCTGGCGCCCGAGCGATTCCTGCACGGCCAGGTACACCGTCGCCATGCCGCCGAGGCCGAGCCTGCGCACGATCCGGTAGCCGGGAATCTCGAACGGGAGGTTCAGGCGGGTCATGGCGTTCGCGCGGGGCCGGACCGCGATTCTAGCGAAGCGGCGCCGCCCGCGCGGGACGCCGCGCTCAGGCCGGCGGCTTGAGCCGGGCGCCCTTGAAGTAATGCACGCGCAGGTCGAGCCCGCGCGCGCTGCGCCCGATGTAGGTGAAGCGCGGATTCCACCAGCTCGCCGCGCGGCCCTTGTCGCGGAAGCGCGCGTTCTCCAGCTCGAGCAGGATGCCGATGCACGGGTAGTCGCGCGCCGCGGCGTACTCCTCCAGCAGCACGCAGGAGCGCTTCAGCAGCGCCATCACCAGCGGCGTCGAGCGCCAGCGCGCGCCGACGAAGCAGCGCCAGAAATAGACCGGCTGGCCGAGCGGCTGCGGCGTCGCCGGCAGCGCGGTGCAGACGCCGGCGACGCGGCCGTCGGCGTCGACGGCGTGCAGCACGATCTGCTGCAGGCGCTCGCTCATCTGCGCCTCGTCATTCAGCGCGCCTTCGGCGCGCCAGAACGCGCGGATCGCGTCGGCGTCGGCGGGGCGGATCGCCGGCCAGTCGACGACGTAGTCGTACGCGGGCGCGGTTTCGCTCATGCGTCGCCCGCTGCCGTGCCGGTGCCGTAGGCGGCCGTGGTCGCCACGGCTTGCGCTTCCGGTTGCGGCGTGAAGCCGACTTCGCGCAAGGCTTCGTCGGGCAGTGCGTAGGAGGAGGTCAGGAATTCGCCCTCGTGGATGATCTCCGGGAACAGCACGCCGGGCAGTGCCTGCACGGCGAAGATCTCCTGCACGCCGCCGGTGAACTTGAGCAGGCCGATCGTGTTGCCGGTGCCGATGTGCACCGCCCACACGCCGCTCTGGCGATCGGCGTTCGCCTCGGTGATCTCGATGTCGGTGAACGCGTTCGTCTCGCGCAGCTGCGACAGGCCGATGAAGGCGACCGGGCCTAAGAAATCGAGCCCGCGCGCGAAGCCGGGCACGCGCGCGACGTCCTTCTTCTCGCCGGTCTTCGGATCGATCGTGACCAGCGCGCCGCGGCCCGATTCGAGCACCCACAGGCGGTCGTCGTACCAGCGCGGCGAGTGCGGCATCGACAGGCCGCGCGCGATGACCTTGTCGGTGGCCATGTCGATCAGGATGCCGCCGTCGCGCTTGTTCTTGCGCCAGCCCTGCGGCTCGTTGGTCTCGCCGAGCGCGGTGAGATAGCGCGGCTTGCCGTCCCGCATCGCCAGTCCGTTGAGGTGGCAGCGGTCCTCCGGCGCGTAGTGCGAGACGAAGCGCGGCCGCCAGCGCGGCACGAAGCTCGACTTGGTGTCCAGCGTGCACAGGCAGGAGAACAGCGTGTTCACGAACCACAGGTCGCCGTGCTTGTCCCAGGCCATCTCGTGGATGTCGATCGCGCCGGTGATGTGGCCGCGCCGCGCCAGGTACACCGCGTCGTGCCGCGGCGGAGTCTGCAGGCGCTTGGCCACCGCCGGCATGTTGCGGAACTCGGCGATCTCGATCGCCGCGCCGAGCGCCAGCCGCTCGCCGTCGGCGGCCATGCCCATCGGCCGGTTGAACGTGCGGAAGTGCGTGTTGATCGAGGCGCCGTCGGGCCTGAGGATCACCAGCTTGCCGGCCTGGTAGGTGCTGACGACGAGGCAGCCGCCGAGCTGGCGCAGCAGGTCGGGGAAGTTGGTCGTGTGCACGCTGCCGAGGACTTCGGCGACGTTGGGCTGTGGGTTCTCCGGGGCGGGTCCAGTGGCGGCGGTGTCGTCGTGTTCGCTCATGGCAGGCTTGTCGATGGCCGGGCCGGCATCCTGTCACGAAAGGCAGGCGATGGCACGCCGGCGGCCTGCGGCGTGCCGTCGTCGTGTCTTTTCAGTCGAAGCCGTCGGCGAACAGCACGTCGCTCTCGATCGCGCCGATGTCCACTCCGGCGCCGACCCGGCGCGGGTAGCCGAGGCCGCGCTGGTCGTAGTCGCCGCTGCCGCTGCCGGCGTTGATCGCGATGCTGTGCGGCAGCGGCAGCATGGTCGGCGTGCGACCGCCGTTGTTCGCCAGCGGACCCAGCCGCGGATCGACGTCGAACAGCGTATCGCCCGGCATCGGGCCGAAGTTCGCCGCCGCTCCGATCAGGTTGTGGCTGCCGCCGACCACGCTGAGACTGCCGGTCGGAGTGCCGATGTCCGATGGCACGCTGGTCGTGTCGTCGAGCCGGTGGTTGCCGGAGACGATCGTGCTGCGCAGGTCGACGTCGACGTCGTAGGCGACGAACAAGCCGGCGCCGTAGCTCGTGTGCGAAGAATTCGCCTCGACGTTGCCGGTGATCGTGCTGTTGCTGATGATGGCGTCGCGACCGATGAACACGCCGCTGCCCACGGCCGAGTCGGTGGCGGTGTTGTCGGTGATCGTGCTATTGGCGATTTCCAGATTCGTTCCGGCGCCGACGCCGAACAGCACGAGACCTCCGATCTGCTCGGCGCTGTTGCCGTGCACGGTGACGAAGCCGATGGCCACGTTGCCCGCGATGGAGGCGGCGCCGCCCATGCCGCTGCTGCCGCCGCTCGAGTAGGCGGCGTTGTTGCGGAAGATGCTGTACTTGGCGACCACGCCGCCGTAGGTGTGCAAGCCGCCGCCGGCGGAAAACGCGCTGGCGGCGCGCACCTCGTTGCCGCTGATGACGCTGTCGAGCATCTCGGCGCCGAGCCTGGCATACACGCCGCCGCCGCGCGCCGCGCCCGTACCGTCGGCCTGCGCCAGGCAGTACTTGGCGCCGGCATCGACCATGCGCACGCCGCCTTGCGAGTAGACGCATCCGCCGAAGGCGTTGGCGCTCCCGCTGGTGTACTTGGCGCCGTCGATGACGGTGAGCCCTTCGATGCCCAAGCGGCCCGTGCCGAGGTGGACCAGCACCGGCGAGCTGTTGTTACCGCTGATGCTGAGTGAGTTCATTCCCGGACCGACCAGGAGCAGGTCGTCGACACCGGTGGCGAGCGCGCCGGTGGTCAGGGTGATCGTGCTGCACGTCAGTCCGCGCAGATCGATGGTGTCGCCGCTTGCCGCATCGCCAATGGCGTCGCGCAGGCTGCCGGCGCCGCTGTCGTCGCAGTTGGTGACGAGGTGGGTGACGCTCCCTTGCGGGCGCGGAGGCGTCGGCGGGTGCCGGAGTTTCCACTGCTCGGCCAGCGGGTTTTCCCCATCCGAAGCGCGTCCGGCGCGGTCGAGCAGCTCGTCGCGCGACAGCGCGGTGGCCGCAGCGGCGCCGCTCGCCGCGCCGAGCGCGAGCGCGACGGCGAGGCTGCCGGCGAGCAGGTGGAGGCTGGGCGGAGCGAAAGTACGTTTGCGATGGCGGTGCACGGCATCTCCCTGTGAGTCGGCCCGGCGGCAATTCCGCCGGTGTGGGATGCCAAGCGCAAAAGAGCGTCGTCAGGAGACAGGCCGTCGCGGATCGCCGGCGCGGCGCGGCTTCTCGCGCACGTAGAGCTGCTTGCGCACGCGCGCGACGACTTCGCCGCTCGCGGTGACGACGGGCGTCTCGCACCAGCGCAGGTATTTCTCGCCGTTCGCGGTGGCGGCGCGGATTTCCTCCAGCATCGCCTCGTCCACTTCGAACTCGGCGTAGACGTCTTCGCGGCCCGGGGCGACGAATTCGATCTCGCCGGCCTTGTCCCAGACGATGTAGTCGCGCCCCAGGCGCTGCATCGTCAGGATCATCCAGAACGGATCGGTCATCGCGAACAGGCTGCCGCCGAAGTGCGTGCCGACGTAGTTGCGGTTGTACCAGCGGCGGCGCAGCGCGACGCGCGCGCGGCACCAGTCGGCGGAGATGTCCAGCACGCGGATGCCCGCGAACAGGAACGGCGGCCACAGGTTCATGAGGCGGCGCAGGCGGGCGGGCTTCATCGTCGCGGGTCGGAAAGCGGGCACCGGCGCAAGCGTACCGGAACGCGCCGGCGCGTCGATGCGAGTTGCCGTGCGCAGGCGGCCGCCCGTATCATCGCCGCGCGCCACGGGGATCGTGGCGTCGTAAGCGTTCACGTCAACCAACGCGCCAACCCGTTTCCGGATTGCCGGACTCGTCGTGCCTTCGCGGAAGCGAGCACGAGGCGCTGTCGCTTGACCGGAATTGAATAGGATTTTCATGAACGCTCCTGCTTCTCCTTCTCCCGCACCCGTCGCTTTCGCGGCGCTCCGCCATCCCGGCTTCCGTGCGTACTTCCTGCTGTCGGCCCTGGCGATGATGGCCGACAACATCGAGCACGTGATCAGCTACTGGGTGATCTTCGAACACTTCCAGTCGCCGGCGCTCGGCGGCTTCGCGGTGGTCTCGCACTGGCTGCCGTTCCTGTTGTTCTCGGTGTATTCCGGCTCGCTCGCCGATCGCTACGACCCGCGCCGCATGATCCAGCTCGGCATGGTGCTGTTCATGGGCGTGTCGATCCTGTGGGGCGTGCTGTTCGTCACCGGGGCCTTGCAGATCTGGCACGCGGCGGCGCTGCTGATCGTGCACGGGCTCGCCGGCGTGCTGTGGGGTCCGCCGTCGCAGCTGCTGCTGCACGACATCGTCGGGCGCGAGCACCTGCAGAGCGCGGTGCGTCTGAACGCGACCGCGCGCCAGCTCGGCATGCTGATGGGCCCCGGCGTCGGCGGCGCGCTGATGCTCGCGCTGGGGCCGAACCTCGGCATCTTCGTCAATGCGCTGCTGTATCTGCCGTTCATCCTGTGGCTGGCGGTGGCGCCGTACGGGCCGAAGTTCCGCGCCGCCGGCGCGGTGGTCGCGACGCGCGCGGTGCGCACGCTCGGCGACGTCGGCCGCGCGTTGACGGAAATCGCGCAGCATCGCGTGATCCTGGCGATGGCCCTGCTCGCGGGCTGCGCGTCGCTGTTCATCGGCAACGCCTACCAGGCGCAGATGCCGGGCTTCGCGCACGACCTCGGCCAGGGCAAGGCCGATTTCTACTACAGCATGCTGCTCGGCGCCGACGCCGCCGGTGCGCTGACCGCCGGTTTCGTACTCGAAGCACGCGGCCTGCTGCAGCCGCGCGCGCGCACCGCCTGCCTGCTGGCGATGATCTGGTGCGTCGCGCTCGGCAGCTTCGCGCTGACGACGAGCTATCCGCTCGCGCTGGCGCTGCTATTCGTCGCCGGCTTCGTCGAGCTGTCCTTCGGCGCGATGGCGCAGACCTTGGTGCAGCTCGAAGCGCCGGCCGAGATGCGCGGCCGCGCGATCGGCGTCTACAACATGTTCGCGCTCGGCATGCGCATGTTCAGCGGCGTCACCGTGGGGCTGGTCGGCGCGCGCATCGGCATCCACTGGTCGCTGGCGTTGAGCGCGGCGGTGTTGTTCGTGGTGATCGGGCTGTTGATGCGGTTCGGTCTGGGCCGCAACGCGCGGAGCGACTGAGCGCCTGCGCGGATCTTCATCGAGGTGAATGCCGCTGTGACGGCGGCATTCCTTTCGGTCGACGTGGCGGTCGTCGGTATCGGTGCGCCTGCATCGGAGTCGCACGCGTCCGATACGTTCGGCGTTCCGATTTTCTCTTCTCTCGATCCGACGAACCGAAGGCTGCGCGGCGGCCGGGCGGCGTTCCGCATCGTGTGATCGTCGTCTCCGTCCGGCCATCACGCTTCGATCGAGCGCAGCAGCGCCGCCGTGCTTTCAGAATGAAAGCAACGTTTTTCAGAACGAAAGAGTCGGGCCTCGCCGGGAAGGATCGGCGTGGGCTAAGAATTTGATTCGAAAGGAAAGAGGAGGGTTGGCACGCAATCTGCCTTAGAGGCAGTCGCAACACTCGCAGCGGTAGGCGGACGAAGCCTAGCTGCGCATATTGCACTGCACAATAGGAAGGAGTCAAGCGTGTCGTCCCGAATCAAGATCATCGTTCCGATTCCGATGGGCGCCGACGGCGTCGCGGCGCGCGCGTCGCAGTTGCCGGCGCATCTGGTGCTGCCGGGCTTCGTGCCGGAATTCGTCTCCGTGGCGAAGGGCGCCGCGCTCGGCGACAGCGCCTACGACATGCTGCTGATGGATTTCGCGGTCGCCGAAGCCGGCATGCGCGCGCAGCAGGAAGGCTATGCGGCGGTGTGCATCGACACCGTCAGCGATTCCGGCCTGGCGGCGCTGCGTTCGCGCCTGGACATTCCGGTGATCGCGCCGGGGCAGGCGGCGTTCCACGTCGCCAGCATGCTCGGCAAGAAGTTCAGCATCCTCACGATGTGGGACGAGTGGTTCCCGCTCTACGAGAAGGTGCTGACCGAATACCGCCTGTGGCCGCGCGTCGCCTCGCTGCGTTCGATCAAGACGCGGCCCGACCTCGAAGAGCTGCTGGCCGGCAAGGAAGAGGTCGTCTTCAAGAAACTCGAGGCCGAGGCGCATCGGGCGATCGAGGAAGACGGCGCCGACGTGATCGTGCTCGGCTCGACCACGATGCACCAGTCGCACGCCTATCTCGCCGGCTGCCTGCCGGTGCCCGTGATCAATCCGGGCCAGGTCGCCTACAAGCTCTGCGAGATGTTCCTGACCCTGGGCCTTCGCCACAGCAAGAAGGCCTATCCCGCGCCGCAGGCGCCCAACGACGCCGTCTACCACGGTTTCGCGAACTGACCCGAGGAGTAACCGCATGTCCAAGCTCACCCGCCAGCAACTGATCGACCTCGGCGTCGAGAAGTATTTCGGCAACGTCGACCGCAAGAACATGGACGCCGTGCTCGCCTGCTGCCACGACGACTGCGCCGTGACGATCCAGACCGACCACCTCACGCACGGCGGCATCGCGGCCATCCGCCGCATGTTCGAGAACCTGTTCGCCGGCTTCGAGGAGATCTGGCACGGCGATTTCGAAGTCACCGCCGACGAGCAGAACCAGACTGTCGCGATGCGCTTCAACGTACGCCTGGTCGACGCCAAGGGCCAGGAGACTCGCTTGAGCAACTGCAACTTCTTCTACGTCGAGGGCGGCCGCTTCCGCCGCTACTACGTGTTCATGAGCGGCGACAACGTCCTGCGCTGAACGATCGACGGATGAACGCGAGCCCACGGCACGGAGCAGGACATCGATGAGCAAGGCGCTGCACGGAATACGCATTCTCGATCTCACCCACATGCTGTCGGGCCCCTACGCGGGGATGATCCTGGCGGACCTGGGGGCCGAGACGATCAAGGTCGAACCGATCGGCGGCGAGGGCACGCGCGCGCTGCTGGCCGGCGATCCGAAGCACTCGTTCCACGGCATGGGTGCGTATTTCATCACGCTCAACCGCAGCAAGAAGAGCATCTGCGTCGACCTGAAGCGGGAGCAGGGCCGCGCCGTGTTCCACGACCTGGTGCGCGTGTCGGACGTGGTGCTCGACAACTTCAGCGCCGGCGTCACGGCCAAGCTCGGCATCGACCACGCGCACCTCAGCCAGATCAACGAACGCATCATCACCTGCTCGGTGTCCGGCTTCGGCCAGGACGGGCCGAACTACCTGCGCCCGGCGTTCGACCAGGTCGTGCAGGGCATCGGCGGCGGCATGTCGATCACCGGCGAGAGCGCCGATCGCCCGATGCGCTCGGGCATTCCGATCGGCGACCTCGCCGGCGGCATGTTCGCCGTGATGGGCGTGCTGGCGGCTTTGCAGGCGCGCTCGCGGCACGGCCGCGGGCAGCACGTGGACATCAGCATGCTCGATTGCCAGATCAGCATGCTGAACTACATGGCGACGATGCACCTGATGAGCGGCGAGAACCCCGAGCCGCTCGGCAACGGCCACTTCGTCCACGTGCCCTACAACACCTACCGCACCGCCGACGGCTTCATCATCGTGGCGGTCATCTTCGACAGCTTCTGGGAACGCCTGGTCGAACTGCTCGACGTCGCCGAGTTCCGCGACGCCAAGTACCGCCAGCAGCCCGGGCGCCTCGCCGACAAGGCGGTGATCGACGCGCGGCTGAACGAGATCTTCGCCACGCAGAGCACGGCGCACTGGGTCGAGCGGCTCACCTCCGTGCGCGTGCCGTGCGCGCCGGTCAACCGCTTCAGCGAAGCGCTGTCCGATCCGCAGGTGCGCCATCGCGGCATGGTGGTGGAGATTCCGCATCCCGAGGGCGGCGCGGTGGAGGCGCCGGGCAATCCGATCAAGCTGTCGATCGACGACGGCGCCGAGTACGGCGCGCCGCCGCTGCTCGGCCAGCATACCCGCGCGGTGCTCGCCGACCTGCTCGGCTACGACGTCTCCAGGATCGACTCGCTGCACGGCGATCGAGTGGTCGCCTGAGATGGCCGCCGATCGGGTCGTCATCAACGAAGTCGGTCCGCGCGACGGCCTGCAGAGCCAGTCGCGCACGCTCGACCTCGACCAGCGCCTGGCGATGATCGAAGCGCTGGTCGCGGCCGGCCTCGCCAGCATCGAGGCCGGCAGCTTCGTCTCGCCGAAGGCGGTGCCGCAGATGGCCGGCACCGGCGAGCTGTTCGCGCGTCTGCCGCAGCGCGAGCGCGTGCGCTATTCCGCGTTGGTGCCGAACGCGCGCGGCTACGAACTCGCCCGCGCCGCCGGCGCGAACACCGTGTCGGTCGTGCTGTCGGCGACCGAGACGATGAATCGCCGCAACATCAACATGGGTCTGGACGAAACGGCCAGCGTCTGCGCCGCGCTGATGCAGCGCGCCGCCGCCGACGGCGCGGACGGATGGGCTTATCTCGCCGTCGCCTACGAATGTCCGTTCGAGGGACCGACGCCGGTCGAAACGGTCGAACGCCTCGCGGCGACCATGATCGAGGCCGGCGCGCGCAAGCTGATCGTCGCCGACACCATCGGCGCTGCGAATCCGGCGCAGGTGCGCACGCTGATCCGGCGTCTGGCCGATGCCTTCGGCGCGCCGCGCATCGGCTGCCATTTCCACGACACGCGTGGCATGGCGCTGGCCAACGTACTGGCCGCGCTCGACCTGGGCGTGCGCGATTTCGACAGTTCCGTCGGGGGGCTCGGCGGCTGTCCTTTTTCTCCCGGTGCGAGCGGCAACGTGGCCACCGAAGACGTGGTGCTGATGCTCGAATCGATGGGAGTGGAAACCGGCGTCGATCTCGACGCGCTGGTCGGTGCGGTCGAACGCTGCGGCGACCTGCTGCAAAGCCCGCTCGGCGGGCATTCCTTCCGCTGGCTGCGCCGGCGCGTCGAGCAGGCGAGGAAGCACGCGCATGCTTGATCGAATCTCCAGTCTGCTCGCGCGCGTTTCGCCGTGGGCCATCATCGCCGGGCTCGCGTACGCGGCGATCTTCGTCGAAGTCGACGTCGACGCGGAGTCGATGGCGCAGCCGCTGGCCGAGAACCGCGACCTGTTCTTCGGCGCGGCCGCCGCCGACGGCCATCTGTGGTTCGTCGGCCAGGGCGGCGCGGTGCTGGCGCGCGAGGAAGCGACGCGCCAATGGCAGCGCACGCAGCTGCAACCGGTCACCAACCTGCAAGGCATCGCGGCTTCGGACGCCGGCGTGCTCGTCGCGGTCGGCAACGGCGGCCGCTACTGGCGCCGCGGCGTCGGCGAAGCCTGGGAGGCGCAGACGCTGCCGGTCGGCGACGTCGGCAACAAGCTGCTCGACGTGGCGTTCTTCGACGGCCATTTCTGGATCGTCGGCGAGATGGGCGCGCTGTTCCGCGGCGATGCGCAAGGCACGAACTGGCAGCGCCTGCGCGATGCCGACGACGTCGCCTTCAATCGCATCCGCCCCGGCCCGGATGGCTCGATCTGGATCGCCGCCGAATTCGGCCGCCTGCTGCACAGCCGCGACGGCGGCGCCACGTGGACCGAAACCGAACTCGGCAGCGAGAGCCTGCAATCGATCGCGTTCGCCGGCGCCGAAGGCGTGCTGGTCGGCAATCGCGGACAGGCGTTCCATTCCGCCGACGGCGGCGCCAGCTGGCAGCCGATCGAACGGTTCAGCGCGGAGCACCTCTACGACGTGCTGGCGCGGCCGGACGGCTGGCTCGCGGTCGGCGACCGCGGCGCGCTGTTCGCCGGCGACCGCGCCGCGGCGCAGTGGCGCGCGCTGACGCCGCAGGGGCTCGGCAAGGGGTATCAGGTGCGCCTGCTCGCCTCGCGCGACGGCGACGTGCTGGTCGGCCGCGGCCTCGGCCTGCTCGGCGCCGACGGCGGCTTCCGTGCGTGGCCGGAGGCGGTGCGATGAAGAAGCTGCTCGACCTCGCCACCGCCGTTTCCTCGTTCTCGATCCGCCATCGCGTCGGCGTCTGCGCGGTCATCGCGCTGATCACGCTGTTCTTCGCCGCCTGCCTCGTGCGGCTCGATGTGCGCACGCGCTTCGGCGACATGGTTCCGCACGACCATCCGTACGTGAAGGTGCACCAGCAGTACCAGGACAGTTTCGCGGCGAGCAATCGCGTCACGATCCTGGTGCGCTCGCAGGACGGCGACATCTTCAAGACACAGGTTTTGGAGGAGATCCGCCGCATCACCTACGACCTGCAGCAGGTGCACGGCGTCAATCCGCTGCAGATCACCTCGCTGGCTTCGAAGAAGCTCAAGCGCGTCGACGCCTCCAGCGAAGGCATCGAGACGCGACCGATGATGTGGCCGGACGTGCCCAAGACGCAGGCCGACATCGACGCGCTGCGCCAGGCGGTGCTGAACAATCCGATGGTGTACGGCCTATATGTCGACGCCGAACTGAAATCGGCGCTGATCCAGGTCGACTTCTACGACCACCTGGTCGACTACGCGAAGATCTTCCCGCAGATCCAGGCCATCCTCGACGCCTCGCCGGCGAAAGAGCAGGTCAGCCTGCACCTGGTCGGCGAGCCGATCCTGTACGGCTGGGTCGCGCACTACCTCGGCGAGACGGTGTCGATCTCGCTGCTGTCGCTGGCGGCGATGCTGGTGCTGCTGTTCGTCATCAGCCGCACCTGGCGCGGCACGGTGCTGCCGCTGCTGGCCGGCCTGGTCTCGGCGACCTGGGCGCTCGGCGTCGGCAGCCTGCTCGGCTACAACTTCGATCCGCTGGTGATCGTGGTCGCCTTCATCATCACCGCGCGCGCGTTCTCGCATTCGGTGCAGCTGATCACGCGCTTCGACGACCTCGCCGTGGGCGAGTCGATCGAGCCGCGGCGCGCCGCCGAGCAGAGCATGCGCGAGCTGTTCCGCCCCGGCATGCTCGGCTTGTACGCCGACGCCGGCGCGATCCTGTGCGTGATCCTCACGCCGATCCCGCTGATGCACAAGGTCGCCATCATCGGCGCGATCTGGGTGATGACGATCGCCGTCTCGGCGGTGATCCTGACGCCGGTGCTGCTGTCGTGGGTGGAGCGGCCGGACCGCTACGTGCATCCGCTCCGGCTCGATCGCGTGCTCGGCCTGTTCACCAGTGCGGCGACGTGGGTGGCGACGAGCAAGGCGCGCTACGCGGTGGCGCCGCTGACCCTGGTGCTGCTCGCCGGGTTCCTGTTCGAGGCCACGCGCATCACCGTGGGCGACGCCAGCGACGGCTCACCGATCCTCTGGCAGGACTCCTCGTTCAACCGCGACAGCGCGCTGATCAACGGCCTGTATCCGGGTTCCGAGCAGATGTTCGTCGCCGTCGAGGGCAAGGCGCCGGACGCGCTGAAGCAGCCGGAGGTGCTGGACTGGATGCAGCGCTTCTCGCGCTACATGGAGCGCCAGCCGGAGATCGGCGGCAGCGTGTCGCTGGCCGACATCGTGGTGGAGATCCGCCGCAACCTGCACGAGGGCAATCCGCGCTACCGCGAGCTCGGCGCCGACGCGGGCGAGAACGGCGAGCTGATCAGCTTCTACATGCAGGGCGCCGACCCGGACGACCTCGACCAGTTCAGCGACGTGCACTTCAAGAACGGCGCGGTCACGTTGTTCTTCCGCGACCACAAGGGCGAGACGCTGCGCCACGCGATCCACAACGGCAAGCAGTTCATCGCCGACAACCCGATGCCGCAGGCCGAGGCGAAGCTGGCCGGCGGCGTGCTCGGCATCACCGCGGCGGTCAACGAGATCCTGCTGCGCGACCAGATCGAGGCGATCGCGCTGGCCTTCCTGGTCGTGGTGCTCTGCTGCCTGGTGGTGTACCGCTCGTCGGTCAGCGGCGTGTTCTTCATCATCCCGGTGCTGATCTCCAACGTGGTGACCTTCGCCTACATGGCCTGGCACGGCATCGGCATGAGCATCAGCACCTTGCCGGTGGTCGCGCTCGGCATCGGCCTCGGCGTCGACTACGCGTTCTACATCGTCGACGCGATCAAGGAACACCTGGAGAAGCATCCCGGCGCCTCGCCGCAGGACGCGGTGCGCCAGTCGCTCGGCTCCGCCGGCCGCGGCGTGATCCTCACCGCGCTGACGCTGGCCGCCGGCGTGCTGCTGTGGTCCGGCTCGTCGCTGCGCTTCCAGGCCGAGATGGGAATCCTCATCGGCCTGTGGCTGATGGTGTCGGCGTTCACCTCGCTGTTCGTGATGCCTTCGCTCGCACTCGTGTTCAAGCCCGATTTCATCTTCGGAAGCGCGCTTCCGGAACAGGCGGCGGCCTCGCACCGCCGCGACCCAGAGTCTTACGCCCGGAGGGGGACGATATGAGAAGAACAGAACACGGCGTCTCGGCGCCGAGATCGCACGCGTTGCACCTGGCTTGCGTCGCCGCGCTGGCCGGACTCGGCCTGGCCGGCACCAGCCGCGCCGACGACGGCTTCCTCGACGGCTGGGAAGTCAGCGGCTACCTGCGCGGCCACCTGTCGATGAACCTCGACAATCCGTACCTCGCCGATCCGACCAACAACGGCGCGCCGAAGGGCGACTACAAGTACGACCTGTCGATGCTGCGCGGCAGCCTCAAGCTGAACCTGTTCAAGGATTTCGGCAACTCCAAGGTCAACATCTCGCTGCGCGGTTCGCAGGAGTACGAGACCAGCTACCTGAAGGACCTGCAGAAGGTCGCCGACCAGTACGCCGCCACCGACCTCTTCAGCAACCGCCGCCGTTCCAGCGTCGACCTGATGGACGACGTCTACAACAAGGCCGAGGTGCGCGAGTTCTGGTGGCAGACCGACCTGCGTCCGGGCACCACGATCAAGCTGGGCAAGCAGCAGGTGGTGTGGGGCGAGACCGACTTCTTCCAGTCGATGGACGTCATCCACGGCTACGACTTCCGCTGGCGCTCGTTCCTCGAGGCGGAGAACGAGGAGCTGCGCAAGCCGCTGTGGATGGCCAACGTCGTGCAGCGCTTCGACGCCGTCGACGGCAGCCTGCAGTTCGTCTACATCCCCGGCCGCATGAACTCGGCCGACCAGCGCGGCAACAGCTACGACGTCGAAGGCGGGCGCTGGGCGAACACGCCCAACCGCGGCATCACCTTCGCCGCGGCGCCGTTCGGCGCCGACGTGCCGTACAACTACGACCACAAGGACGCGCGCATGGACGACGACGCGCTCGGCCTGCGCTGGAAGGCGGTGGCCGGCAAGTGGGAATACTCGCTCGGCTGGTTCCGCGGCCCGGCGCAGGTGCCGGTGATCAATCCCAATCCGGACAACCCGCTCGGCGTCGGCAACGCCACCAGCGGCCGCAGCTTCCTCGGCGCCTGGCACGGCGAATACCGCTCCGACCGCAGCTCCACCGTCGGCGAGCTGATCTTCCCGCAGATCGACGTGTTCGGCATCACCGCCAACCGCTACCTCGAAGGCATCGACTCGGTGTTCTCGATGGAGGCGTCCTACATCCCCGACAACACCTACAACGTCGGTGTGCAGGCCGGTGAGGCCGGCGGCTGCGCGTTCTTCCCCGGCTTCTGCGGCATCGTCGAGCGCGACGTGGTCAAGCTGATGTTGCGCATGGACAAGCAGGTCGACCTGAGCTCGTTCCTGAAGACCAGCCGCCCCTCGTTCCTGTCGGTGCAGCTGTTCGACACCTGGATCCTCGACTACGACCGCAAGGACGAGATCGTCAACCTGGCCGGCTTCGGCGGACGCACCAAGCAGCACTCGGCGATCCTCACCGCGATCCTCGGCATGAACTACAACAGCGATCGCATCAACCCGACGCTGGCGGTGGGCACCGATCTCAGCTACGGCGGCGGCTTCGTCATCCCCAGCGTCGAGTTCGCCTACGGCAACCACTGGCGCATCAAGGCCGAGGCCGACCTGTTCTTCAACCGCAAGTACCAGAAGCGCGCGCTGACCGGCTTCAACGACACCAACCTGTTCGGCTACTTCGACGGCAACAACCAACTGTCCGTCCGCGTGACGTACCAGTTCTGACGGAGCATCGCGATGAGAATCCTCGTTTCCACCCTCGCATTGGCCACACTGTCCTTCACCGCGGCGGTCGGCGCCGCCGAGCTCAAGCCCGGCACCGTGCTGAATGCCTCCAACCTCGCCACGCATCTGTCCGACAGCTTCGAGAACCACGCGATCTCCGATCTGCTGACCGAGCGCATGCAGAAGCTGATCAAGGACGAAGGGCTGACGATCACGCTGAAGGCCTCGCAGCCGGTCGAACTCGGCCGCGATTACCTCAAGGCCACGCAGGACAATGCCGGCAAGGCCAAGTACAACCACGACACGCGCCAGGTCGAAGGCTGGGTCGGCGGCATTCCGTTTCCGAAGGTGGAAGCCAACGATCCGGACGCCGCGGCCAAGCTGATCTGGAACCACCACTACGCGCAGCCGATCAAGAACCTGCAGGACTATCCTAAGTTCGCCTATCTCTTCATCGGCGAGAAGGGCGGCCTGGAGCGGCGCCAGGAGTGGGCGTTCCAGCGCTACTACATGAAGGGACGCCTCGGTGCCGATCCGGTGGTGGAGGGCGACGGTTCGATCCTGACCAAGACCCTGCTCTACGCGACCTATCCGAGCGACATCCGTGGTCTGGGTCTTTTCACGGTGCGCTACGACTCGCCGAAGCTCGAGGACTCGTGGGCGTACCTGAAGTCGGTGCGGCGCACGCGGCGCCTGTCCGGCGGCACCTGGATGGACCCGATCGGCGGCACCGACCAGCTCAACGACGACATCGAGATCTTCAACGCGCACCCGAGCTGGTACGCCGACTACAAGCTGATCGGCAAGCGCTGGATCCTCGCCGTCGCCAACTCGACGACGAAGACCTGGGACACCAAGGCGAGCGGCAACGCGGAATTCCCGGTGATCGACCTCGACGGCGCGCCGCACTGGAATCCGAAGGACGGCTGGGAGCCGCGTGAGGTGTGGGTGATCGAGGCGGTCACGCCGCCCGAGCATCCCTACAGCAAGAAGGTGCTGTACATGGACGCGCAGTTCCCGCGCTTCTACCAGGCCGAGGCGTACGACCGCAAAGGCGAGTTCTGGAAGTGGATGAACTACCACCTGAAGACGATCAAGACCGAGGACGGCGACAAGGGCATCATCTCGGCCGCCGGTTTCACGATCGACTACCAGCGCCGTCACGGCACGGTGTTCATCCTCGCCGACTCGGCCAAGCTCAACACGCCTGGCATCAAGGCCGACAACGTGAATCTGGGAGAGCTGGAGAAGGCGGCGCGCTGACGCGCGGACGACGTCAAAGGGTTTCTACTGGATCCTTCTCCCGCTTGCGGGAGAAGGTGCCGGCAGGCGGATGAGGGAGGCCTTGAGAGGGGCCTTCAAGTGTTCCCTCACCCGCGCCTGCGGCGCGACCTCTCCCGCGAGCGGGAGAGGTGACAGCTCGACTCCGGAGTATCGAGCTTCTGGCGCGCGCAGGCTCCTGACAACGATCAACTCGCAACGATTCAAGAACACGCCGGCCCTGGCCGGTTGCCGAACGGAGCAGTCATGGGTTTTCGATTGGGTGTGGATGTCGGTGGCACGTTCACCGACCTGTTGTTGATGAACGAGGCGAGCGGAGAGAGCTTCACGGCGAAGGTGCCGTCGACACCGCACGATCCGTCGATCGCGGTGCTGGACGGCATCGACAAGATCTGCCGCAGCTCGGGCGTGGCGCCGTCGCAGATCCATTCGGTGATGCACGGCACGACCGTGGCGACGAACGCGATCCTGACCCGCCGCGGCGCACGCGTCGGCCTGGTGACGACGCGCGGCTACAAGCAGGTGCTGCACATCGCGCGCTCGTTCGTGCCCGGCGGCCTCGGCGGCTGGGTCATCTTCAACAAGGGCGAGCTGCTGGCACCGCTGGAACTCACCATCGAAGCCGACGAGCGCGTCGACGCGCGCGGCGAAGTGGTGCGCGCGCTCGACGAGGACGGCGTGCGCGTCGGCCTGCGCCGCCTGCGCGAGGCCGGCGTCGAGGCGCTGACCGTGAGCCTGATCAACGCCTACCGCAACGACGCGCACGAGCAGCGCATCGCCGAGATCGCCGCCGACGTGCTGCCCGGCGTGCCAGTGTCGCTGTCCTCGGAAGTCGTGCCGGAGATGCAGGAGTACGAGCGCACCGAGACGACAGTCGTCAACAGCTACGTGCGCCCGCAGGTCGCGCACTACGTGCGGCATCTGCAAGAGGAACTGCAGCAGCGGCTGCGCCCCGACGTGCGCCTGGCGATCCTGCGTTCCGACGGCGGTCTGGCGACCAGCCAGTCGGCGGCGCAGGCACCGGTCAACATGCTGCTGTCCGGTCCCGCCGGCGGCGTCGCCGGCGCGATCTGGTTCTGTTCGCGCGGCGGTTACTCGAAGGTGCTGACCTGCGACGTCGGCGGCACCTCAACCGACGTCGCGTTGATCGACGACAACCACGCCCGCGTGCGCCGCGAGACGCGCGTCGGCGACATCGCCGTGCGCGCGCCGTCGGTCGACGTGCGCACGGTCGGCGCCGGCGGCGGCTCGATCGCCTTCGTGCCGGAGCTGACGCGCGCGCTGCGCGTCGGCCCGGAGAGCGCCGGCGCGGTGCCGGGTCCTGCCGCGTACGATCGCGGCGGCACTCAGGCCACCGTCACCGACGCCAACATCGTGCTCGGCTATCTGCCGTCGACGCAGAAGCTCGGCGGCGATTTCCAGGTGCGCCTGGATCTCGCCACCGCGGCGGTGCAGAAGATCGCCGACGCGATGGGCGTCGCGCTGCACGAGGCGGCCGAAGGCATCGTGCGCATCGCCAACGAACGCATGTACGGCGCGCTGCGCCTGATCAGCGTCGAGCAGGGCTACGACCCGCGCGACTTCGCGCTGTGCGCGTTCGGCGGCGCCGGTCCCCTGCACGGCAACGCGCTCGGCATCCTGATGAACGCCTGGCCGGTGATCGTGCCGCCGGGACCGGGCGTGCTGTGCGCCTACGGCGACGCGACCACGCGCATCAAGGACGAGGCCTCGCGCTCGCTGGTGCGGCGGCTCACCGAAATCACCGCGGACGAAGTGGCCGAAGCGCTCGATCAGCTCGGCGACGCCGTGCGCGTGTCGCTGGCCGCGCAGGACATTCCGCTCGACCAGCAGCAGATCAACTGGCAGGCCGACGTGCGCTACCAGGGCCAGGCGCTGCTGCTGACGCTGGAGATCGATCCGGCCGAGGTGCGCAAGCAGGGGCTGGAAGCGCTCGCGCACGCGTTCGACGCCGAGCACGAGCGCCAGTTCACCTTCGCTCTCAACGAGGCGCACGAGCTGGTCAGCCTGCGCGCGATCGCGCGCGCGCCACGCCCGGCGATCGCCGACAAGGCGGCCGACGACGCCGGCGCCGATGCCACCGCCGCGGTGATCGGCACGCAGACGATCCACTACGCCGGCCGCGACCACACGGCGACCCTGTACGACCGTTCCCGTCTCGCGCCGAAGCGGCGCGTCGACGGGCCGGCGATCGTGTTCGAAATGGATTCGACGACCTTGATCCTGCCGGATCACCATGCGGTCGTCGACGAGGTCGGCAACCTGCTGATCCGTCCCGGCAGCGAGGAGAAAGCGGCATGAGCGCACGCATCGTTCAATCCAACCCGGCGCCGTTCCGCCGCGTCGAGGTCGACGCGATCACCGTCGACATCGTCGAGAACGCGCTCGCCAACGCGCGCAGCGAGATGGACGCGGTGCTGTTCCGCACCGCGATGAGCCCCGGCATCCGCGAGCAGGGCGACGCGTTCCCGATCATCGCCACCCACGACGGCAAGATGCTGGTCGGCCAGTTCGGCTCGTTCATCGCCGGCCTGTTGCAGGGCTACGACGGCACGGTCGAGGAAGGCGACGTGTTCCTCACCAACGATCCGTACCTGTGCAACGGCGCGGTCAGCCATCTGCCCGACTGGCTGGTGCTGATGCCGATCTTCAAGGACGGCCGCCTGATCAACTACTCGGCGATGTTCGGCCACATGTCCGACGTCGGCGGCAAGGTGCCCGGCAGCCTGCCGACCGACGCGCGCACGATCTGGGAAGAAGGCATCCGCATTCCGCCGGTGAAGCTCTATCGGCGCGGCGAACTCAACGCCGACATGCTCGACGTGATCCTGCACAACGTGCGCATGCCGCGCTGGAACCGCTCCGACCTCAACGCGATCGTCGCCGGCTGCCGCAGCGCCGGCCGGCGCTGCGTGGAACTGGCCGAGCGCTTCGGCGACGACGTGTTCCACAGCGCGCAGCAGTCGATGCTCGAACGCACCTACCGCGCGATGAAGGAAGTCATCCAGCGCGTGGTGCCGGAGACGCGCCAGGTGTTCGAGGACTACATCTGCGACGACGGCGCCGGCTTCGGCCCGTACACGGTGCGCTGCGCGCTCTGGCGCGAGGGCGACAAGGCGATCTTCGACTTCGAGGGCACCGATCCGCAGGCCAGTTCCTCGGTGAACTTCTACCTCAACGAGGAGATGTTCAAGATCTTCTTCGGCGCGCTGACGATCAGCCTGTTCGATCCGGCGATCCTGCTCAACGACGGCTTCTACGACCTGGTCGAAGTGCGCATTCCGAAAGGCTCGATCCTGAAGCCGAACTTCCCCGCGGCGCTGTCGTGCCGCACGCACCTGCTCGGGCGCATCTTCGACGTGATGGGCGGCCTGCTCGGCCAGGGCGCGCCGCAGGCGATGAACGCGGCCGGCTTCTCCGACTCGCCGCATTTCATGTATTCGGGCTATGACGCCGCCGGCGAGTGGTTCCAGCTGTTCCAGATCGGCTTCGGCGGCATCCCGGGCCGGCCGGCCGGCGACGGTCCGGACGGGCATTCGCTGTGGCCGGGCTTCACCAACGTCCCGAACGAATACATCGAGGCGTACTTCCCGCTGCGCATCGAGACCTACGAGACGATCTGCGATTCCGGCGGCGCCGGCCTGCATCGCGGCGGCAACGGCCTGCGCGTCGCCTACCGGCTGCTCGCCGACGGCGACATCTCCATCCACGACGACCGCTGGCTGACCCACCCCTGGGGCGTCAACGGCGGCGAGCCGGGCCAGCGCAGCCGCAAGGAACTGGTGCGCGGCGACGGCAGCCGGCAGATCCTCGCCTCCAAGTGCGACAACGTGAAGGTCAAGGCCGGCGACCTGCTGCTGTTCGACACCTGGGGCGCCGGCGGCTGGGGCGATCCGTTGCAGCGCGAGCCGGCCAAGGTGCTCGCCGACGTGCGCAAGAGCCTGGTCAGCGTCGACGGCGCGCGCCGCTACGGCGTGGTCGTCGCCGGCGACGCGGTCGACGAGGTGGCGACGCGCACCTTGCGTGCGACGATGGCGCAATCGCGCGAACCGATCGGCCTGTTCAACCGCGGCGGCACGCTCGACGAGCTGAAACAGCGTTGCCTGGAAGAAACCGGCCTGCCGGCGCCGGCGACACCGGTGTGGACCTGAGCGAGGAACGCGGCATGGCGCTCGAATCCCGTCGACTCGACGCGGCGCGGCGGTACGCGCTGATCCTGGTCGATCTTTCGGTCGGCTTCACCGACCCTTCGCGCAGCCGCCTCGCCGCGCCCTGCGAGGCGGTGATCGCGGCCAACCAGCGCCTGCTCGCCGCGTTCCGCGCGCGCGGCGCGCCGGTGTACTTCACCACGGTGATGTACGACTCGCCCGATCAGGCGCGCGTGTTCCGCGAGAAGCTGCCGGCGCTGAACGATCTCGCCGCCGGCTCGCCGCTGGTGGAGATCGACGCGCGCGTCGCGCCCGCGCCGGGAGAGGCGGTGATCGTCAAGCGCGCCGCCAGCGGGTTCTTCGGTACCGACCTGGCGCAGCGGCTGCGCGAGGCCGGCGTCGACGGCGTGGTCGTCACCGGACTCACCACCAGCGGCTGCGTGCGCGCGACGGCGCTGGACGCGCTGCAGAACGACCTGCGCGTGCTGATCCCCGAGCAGGCCGTCGGCGACCGCGATCCGGTCGCGCACGCGGCGAACCTGCGCGACCTGCAATTGAAGTACGCCGATGTGGTCGATCTCGATGTCTGTCTGGCGCTGTTCGGCGGCTAGCGTCGTGGCGCTCGCGCTGACGGCGTGCGCGGCCGGCGGCGGATCGCGCGCGCCGGTCGCCGCCGCCGCGCCAGTCGTCGACGCGGCATCGCCGGACGCGGGCACGCCGCCGTCGTGCCGCGACTACGTCGCCGCCTGGGTCGAGCGTTTCCGCGGCCACGTCGCGCGCCTCGACCGCGGCGCCGCGGAAGCCGGCGAGGAACGCCTGCAACGCGCGCGCGAACGGCTGGCGACGGAGCACGTCGACGAAGCGGCGTGCGCGCGCCCGTACTGCATCGTCCGTCCGCTCGGCGACGGACGCCTCGACAGCTGGTGCGGCTATCGCGTGCCCGATCCGAGCGGCGCGGAGCTGTATCGCTGGATTCCCTATCGCTGATGCCCGGACCCAAGACCGTGACCGCCAGGACGCTCTACGACAAGCTCTGGGACACCCATCGCGTCGCCGATCTCGACGACGGTTCGAGCCTGCTCTACATCGATCTGCACCTGCTGCACGAGGTGACGTCGCCGCAGGCGTTCTCGAACCTGCGCCGCATGGGCCGCAAGCCCTGGCGCACGGACGCGACGCTGGCCACGCCCGACCACAACGTGCCGACCGTGCTGCGCGAACTCGGCCTCGGCGGCTTCGACGACCCGATCGCGCGGCGCCAGGTCTCCACCCTGGAAGCGAACTGCCGCGACTTCGACGTGCCGCTGTTCCCGCTCGGCGACCTGCGCCAGGGCATCGTGCACGTGGTCGGTCCGGAGCAGGGGCTGACCCTGCCGGGCATGACCGTCGTCTGCGGCGATTCGCACACCGCCACGCACGGCGCGCTCGCCGCGCTCGCGCACGGCATCGGCAGCAGCGAGGTCGAGCACGTGCTGGCGACGCAGACGCTGCGCAGCCGCAAGTCGAAGAACATGGCGGTGGTCGTCGACGGCCGGCTCGACGACGGCGTGGTCGCCAAGGACCTCGCCCTGCACCTGATCGGCCGCATCGGCACCGCCGGCGCGAGCGGCCACGCGATCGAGTTCCGCGGCAGCGCCGTCGAGGCGCTGTCGATGGAAGCGCGCATGACCTTGTGCAACATGAGCATCGAGGCCGGCGCGCGCGTCGGCCTGATCGACTACGACCGGGTCACGCAGGACTACGTCGAAGGGCGGCCGTTTGCGCCCGGCGGCGCGCAGTGGACGGCCGCGGTGCGCCATTGGCAGGACCTGCGCTCGGACGACGGCGCGTACTTCGACCGCATCGTCGAGCTGCACGCCGACGACGTCGCGCCGTGCGTCACCTGGGGCACCTCGCCGGAGATGGTCGTGCCGATCTCCGGCCGCGTGCCGGATCTGCACGACGCGCGCGACGAGGTGCAGCGCAACGACTGGTCGCGCGCGCTGGCCTACATGGGCCTGGAAGCCGGCCGGCCGATCCAGGGCACGCCGATCGACAAGGTGTTCATCGGCTCGTGCACCAACGCGCGCATCGAGGACCTGCGCGCCGCCGCGCGCGTGCTGCGCGGCCGCCGCATCGACCCGCGCGTCAAGCTGGCGCTGGCGGTGCCGGGCTCGGGCTTGGTCGCCCTGCAGGCCGAGCACGAAGGACTGGACGAAGTGTTCATCGACGCCGGCTTCGAGTGGCGCGCGCCGGGCTGCTCGATGTGCCTGGGCATGAACGCGGACCGCCTCGCGCCCGGCGAACGCTGCGCGTCGACGTCCAACCGCAATTTCGAAGGCCGCCAAGGGCGCGGCGGGCGCACGCATCTGGTGTCGCCGGCGATGGCCGCGGCGGCGGCGCTGGCCGGCGCGCTGATCGACGTCCGGGAGCTGTGAGCATGCAACCCTTGATCCGCCATCGCGGCATCGTGATCCCGATCGACCGCGCCAACGTCGACACCGACATGCTGCTGCCCAAGCAGTACCTGAAGAGCCTCGATGCTTCCGGCTTCGGCGATTTCCTGTTCGACGAGGAGCGCTGGCTCGATCCCGGCGAGATCGACACGCCGATCGCCGCGCGCCGTCCGAACCCGGATTTCGTGCTGAACCGGCCGCCGTACCGCAGCGGCACCGTGGTGCTGGCGCAGGCCAATTTCGGCTGCGGTTCCAGCCGCGAGCACGCGGTGTGGGCGCTGCGCGACTTCGGCGTGCGCGTGCTGATCGCGCCGAGCTACGGCGACATCTTCCGCAACAACTGCTTCAACAACGGCCTGCTCGCGATCACGCTCGGGCAGGACGTGGTCGATCGCCTGTTCGGGCAGGTCCGCGCGCAGCCGGGGCTCGAGGCCGAGGTCGACGTCGCCACCGCCACGCTGAGCGTGGCGCAGGCGAGCTGGACCTTCGCCCTCGACGAGGGGCGCCGCCGCAACCTGCTGAACGGCCTGGACCAGATCGGCGAGACCCTGCTGCTGGCCGAGCGCATCCGCGCCTACGAGGCGCGCCGCCGCGCGGTCGAGCCCTGGGCCTTTCGGCAGGGGCGCGGCGATGCGGTCTAGGCCAGGATCGGTCGTGTTGCCCGGCCGTCCGGCCGGGCCGATGATGCGAACCGGCGGCGCCGTCGGCGGTCGCAGGTAAGGTTTCCGGTCAGGGGGCTGCATGGATTTCGCCAACGTCGCTCAGAGCAAGCCGCGCATCTGCCTGATCGGCAATTCCAAGTTCAGCCAGATGGTGCACAGCCTGATCGGCGAGTTCGAGGCGGTCGCGCGCATCAACATCATCGACAACATCTTCAACGACGCGGTGCGCGCCGCGCGCGAGCTGATCGAGCAGCAGCAGGTCGACATCTTCGTCAGCGCCGGCGCGAACGCGTTCTACCTGCAGGACACCTTGTCGGTGCCGGTGCTCGGCCTGCGCGTCAGCTCCGCCGACCTGATCCAGGCGGTGCTGACCGCGCGGCGCATCTCGCGGCGCATCCTGCTGCTCACCTACGAGCGCCAGAAGACCGACCTCGACGTGCTCAAGGTGTTCGACGACATCGAGGTGACGCACCGCACCTACACCACCGCCGACGAGATCAAGGAAGTCTTCCATCAGTGCCGCGAGGACGGCTACGGCGTGGTGGTCGGCTCCAGCTACACCTGCGACCTGGCCGACCAGTGGGGCATGGCGTCGGTGCTGATCTACTCGCGCGAGTCGTGCCGCAACCTGCTGCGCAAGGCGATCCGCGTCGCCGGCCAGCACAAGCGCCAGCGCCAGCAGACCGCGCTGATGCAGTACGTGCTCGACCGCAGCGCGCATCCGACGGTGATCACCAACCTCGACGGCAGCGCGGTGGCCTGGAACGCGGCGGCGAGCGCGCAGCTGCCGCGCTTCGCCAAGCGCCGCCGCCTCGACGGCCTGCTCGACCGCCGCATCCTCGACGCGCCGAGCTTCCGCTCCGAGCGTCTGCTGCTCGAAGACCGCCTGTGCGCGCTCGACAAGGCGCCGTTCGAATTCGCCGGCGAGACCGTCGGCCACGTCTACAGCGTGCAGTGGAGTCCGGTCGCCGAGACGCAGGACGACAGCCGCCGCCTGGTGTTCCGTTCGCAGCGCATGGCCGAGGTGCACAACCTGCTGGCGGTGTACGGCGCCACCGCCGGCACCGTGCTGCTGCACGGCGAGACCGGCACCGGCAAGGAACTCGCCGCGCGCTGCATCCACGCCGCCGGCGCGAACGCGAAGGGGCCGTTCGTGGCGGTGAACTGCTCGGCGATTCCGGCCGACCTGTTCGAGTCGGAACTGTTCGGCTACGCCGACGGCGCGTTCACCAGCGCCAAGAGCGGCGGCCGTTCCGGCCTGCTGGAGACGGCCAACCACGGCTCGTTCTTCCTCGACGAGATCAATTCGCTGCCGCTGGCGCAGCAGGCCAAGCTGCTGCGCGTGCTGCAGGAGAAGGAAGTCACGCCGGTCGGCTCGCGCCAGGCGATCGCGCTCGACGTGAAGTTCATCGCCGCCTGCAACGTGGATCTGGCCGAGGAGATGCGCGCCGGCCGCTTCCGCGAGGATCTCTACTACCGCATCAGCACGTTCGCGATCCGCATTCCGCCGCTGCGCGAGCGGCCGGAGGACATCGCCGCGCTGACCGCGTACATGGTCCAGCGCGAGGCGCAGCGCTACGGCGCCGAGATCGACGCGAAGGCGCTGGTCGACGGCGTGGTGCCGGCGTTCCGGCGCTACCACTGGCCCGGCAACGTGCGCCAGCTGGAGAACGTGGTCGAGCGGCTGATCGTCTCGCATCGCCTGTACCGCAGCAGCGAGGCGATGGTCGACGCCTTGCCGGCGATCGCGCCGGAGCTGTTCGCGGTGGCGCGCCTGGAACCCGGCGGCGAAGGGCACCTGCGCACCGTCGAGCAGGAAGAGATCCATCGCGCGCTGACGATGTTCAGCGGCAACCGCAGCCGCGCCGCGGATTTCCTCGGCATCAGCCAGACGACGCTGTGGCGGCGGCTGAAGCGGCGGCGGTCCGATTCGCACTGAAGCTGCGGAAGCGGTGTCACGCCAGGATTCGCGAGAGGCATACCTAGACAACTGGCGGTCGGTCGCCGTGCGTCGTCATTCCCGCGTTCGCGGGAATGACGCAGACGAAATCATGCCAAGCGCTTGCGAGCAACCGCGCGAACGGCTGCGCGAATTGGCGGCCGCTGCACCGGTCCAGGCGCGCGCGGCCGCGAGGTTCTGCGGCTAGAACAACAGCGAAGCCATCTTGCGGCGGTAGGCGCCGACCAGATCCTCGTCGTCGAGCACGTTGAACGCGGCGATCAGGCGCTTCTTCGCCTGGCCTTCGTTCCAGTTGCGGTCGCTGCCGAGCACGTGCAGGAACTGGTCGAGGCCGGCCGCGGCGTCGCCGTCGATCAGCAGGCGCACGCCGAGCAGGTCGCGTGCGGCGTGGTCGTCCGGGTCGCGTTCGATGCGCGCGCGCAGCTCGGCCGCGGCCGGCGCGTTCTTCAGGCTCTGCGCGAATTCGAGCTGGCCGCGCAGGCGTCGCGCGCGATCGTCGCCGGCGAGGTTGGCCGGCAGCGCATCCAGCTCGGCTTCGGCGGCCGCAGCATTGCCGACCTGCATCTGCGCGACGGCGAGGTCGAGCTTGAGTTCGGACTTGTCCGGCTCGGCGGCGATCTCCTGCTGCAGCCGTGCGATCGCCTGCTCGGGCGTCTCCTGCACCAGCGGCGCGACGTCGACGTCGACGCCATCGGCCGCGGCCGCGTTCGGCTGCACGTGGCGCGACAGGAACTCGCGGATCGCGCTTTCCGGCAGGGCGCCGGTGAAGCCGTCGACGAGCTGGCCGTCGCGCATCAGCACGACGGTCGGAATGCTGCGCACCCCGAACGAGGCCGCCAGAATCTGCTCCTTGTCGCAGTCGACCTTGGCCATGCGCACGGCGCCGTTGAATTCGTCGACCACCTTCTCGAGCAACGGCCCCAGCGTCTTGCACGGCCCGCACCAGGTCGCCCACAGGTCGACCAGCACCGGCTGCTGGAACGAAGCCTGGATGACTTCGGCTTCGAAATTGGCTTCGGTGGCGTCGAAGACGTGCGGGGAAGGGGAGGCTGCGGACATCAATGAACTCCGGAATTTTCTTGCGTCGTGTGAGGAGAGGCGGCCGAGGCTCGCGGCCTGATCTTCGCGATCATGGCCGATCGCCAAGGCAAATTGCACCGGTGCGGCCGGAAGACAAGTCGATGTAAAAAGGATTTGACATTGGCTATCGAGAATGTAACCTAAAGCGAACATCATGTCCGCTGGGGAATACATCATGCGTCAACGTTGGCTGTTCACCGCCTTGCTGCTGGTCGGCGCCGCCGCGACCTGGCTGCTGCTGGCCGGCCCGGATCGCGTGCTCGGCATCGACACCGGCAATCTCGGCGTGTTCGCGCTGATCACGGTGTCGTGGGCGTCGCTGATCGCCGTCTCGCGACTGCCGCAGGACGGCATCGAGAGCGCCGTCTCGCCGGGCGAGTGGCGCGCGTGGATCGCCTTCGCCTTCACCGCGGTGATCGCCGCCTACGCGATCACCCACGTCGGCGCGTTCCAGGGGCCGCCGTTGTGGCAGAACCCCGATGCGCAGCGCGTCGGCCGCACGATCGCTTTGATGGTCATCGCCTGGATCATTCTGTTCGCCGTGCTGCGCCAGCGCTGGCACGGGCGCGTGCAGGAGGACGAACGCGATCGCGAGATCGAGGCGCGCGCGAGCGAATGGGCGCGCGTCGCGCTCAGCGTGCTGGCGATCGCGCTGGCGGTGCTGCTCGGCTTCACGCCCTCCGACCGGCTCGAATGGGCGCCGCCGCCGGTGATCGCGCACCTGATCGTGCTGGCGCTGATCGCGGCGAGCCTGATCGAGTACGGCTACACCGCGCTCGCCTACTGGCGCGACCGGCACTGACATGGGCGGCACGCCGATCCGCAACGAGATCCGCCGTCTGCGCTTCGAGCACGGCGAGATGACCCAGCAGGCGCTGGCCGACGCCTGCGGCGTCACGCGCCAGACGGTGATCGCGCTGGAGGCGGGCAAGTACGCGCCGTCGCTCGAACTCGCCTTCCGCATCGCGCGCACCTTCGGCGTGCGCGTCGACGACGTGTTCCGCTGGGAGGACGCGGACGCCGCGTCGTAGTGCGCAATCGCGCGCGATCCGCGCCGATGGCGTGATCCGATGCCCTTTGACGTATCCGGTCGTGCAGAGCGACTTCCGGAGCAGCGATCATGGGCCTAGGCCGCAACAATTTCGACCGCATCAGCGACTACGAGGCAGCGACACGCGACTTCCCCCAGGCCAAGCGCGCATTGTGCTTCGGCGACTCCTGGTTCCAGTACGTGCCGCACCCGACCGACCTCGACAAGCAGCTCGCGCGCCTGTTCCGCGGCACGCTGTTCCTCAACGAGGGTGTCGCCGGTCGCGACAGCGCGATGTGGAAGTCCGCGATACCGCGCGTCGAGCGCGAGATCGCCAGCTACCGGTTCGATGCGATCCTGCTTTCCAACGGCGGCAACGACGTGGTCGGCTCCGAAATGAAGGAGTTCATCAAGACCGCCGGTCAGCTGCAATCGCCCGGCTCGACCCGCTGGGGCGAGATCCCGCGCGAGGTGTTCGACCACGTCCGCCTCGAGACCTTCGAGCACGCGCTGCGCTACGCGATCCTCGATCTCAAGCAGATCGTCGACATCGTCAACCAGTACTCGCGCGAGTCGCTGGTGTTCGTGCACACCTACGACTACGTCTGGCCGAGCGGCAAGGGCTTCAAGCTCGGGTTGGTGAAGACCGGTCCCTGGATCAAGCCGTATCTCGACGAGGTCGGTCTGACCGATCCGGCCGGCCAGCGCGTGCTGACGTCCTGGCTGGTCGATCAGTTCGCGCGGGAGCTGAAGGCGTTCGTCTCCGTCAACGCGGCGAACGTCCGCCTGATCGACAGTCGCGGAACCCTGCCGCGGCAGGCGCAATGGGAGAACGAGATCCATCCGACCGCACGCGGCTTCGAGCTGATCGCGACGCAGTGCTGGAAGCCGGCGCTGGCGGCGGTGCTTCGCTAGAGCGTTCGACGTCGGCGCCTGTGCGCCGAGGACGGGCGTTGCGCGCGTCCCTCTCCCGCGCGCAGGAGAGGGAACATGCGGTCGTCGGAATCGAACAGGCGCCGGCTCGACGGCGCCGCGCGCTATTCCTTCGCCTTGCCGTCCTGCTTGTACACCACGCCGTCCTTCATCACGAAGCGCACGTCCTGCATGCGCTTGATGTCTTCGAGCGGATTGCCCTCGACCGCGACCACGTCGGCGAACTTGCCGGCTTCGAGCGAGCCGAGGTCCTTCGACTTCTTCAGCAGTTCCGCCGCGTGCGTCGTCGCCGCCTGCAACGCGTACAGCGGCGGGATGCCGGCTTCGACCATGTACTGGAATTCCTTCGCGTTCTGGCCGTGCGGGTACACCGCCGCGTCGGTGCCGAAGGCGATCTTCACGCCGGCCTTGTAGGCCTTGCCCGCGGTCTGCTGGATGATCGGACCGACCTGCTTGGCTTTCGCCGCGATCTGCGCCGGGTAGTAGCCGGGCTTCTCGGCCATCTCCTGCACGTAGCGGCCGGCGATGATGGTCGGCACGTACCAGGTGCCGTGCTGCTTCATCAGCTTCATGTCCTCGTCGGACATGAAGGTGCCGTGCTCGATCGAATCGACGCCGCCGATCACCGCGCGGCGGATCGCCTCGGCGCCGTGCGCGTGCGCGGCGACGGTGAAGCCGTAGTCGTGCGCGGCGGCGACCACGGCCTGGATCTCCTCGACCGTCATCTGCGCGTTGTCGACGCTGCTGCTCTCGTCGAGCACGCCGCCGGACGGCATGATCTTGAGCAGGTCGACGTGGTCCTTGTAGTGCTGGCGAACGGCCTTCCAGGCGTCGTCCGGGCCGTTGATGATGCTTTCCTTCGCGCCCGGGTCGCCCTGCAGGTCGGCGCGGTAGCCGTCGGTGTCGTCGGCGTGGCCGCCGGTGCTGCCGATCGCGCCGCCGGCGGTGAAGATGCGCGGGCCCGGCACGATGCCGGCGTTGATCGCGTTGCGCAGCGCGACCGACGCGTTGGCGCCGTCGCCGAGGTTGCGCACGGTGGTGAAGCCCGCCTCGAGCGTGCGGCGCGCGTAGACGGTGGAGCGGATCGCGTAGTCGGCGGTGTTCCAGCGGAACTGGTCGGTGTAGCCGGTCGGGCTGGTCTCGCCGGTCAGGTGCGTGTGGCTGTCGATCAGGCCGGGCAGGCAGGTGGAGCCGGCGAGTTCGATCGACTGCGCGCCGGGCACTTCGGCGCGTCCAGCCTTGAGTTCGCGGATGCGCTTGCCGTCGATCACCACCGTGGTTTCGCCGAGCAGCTTGCCGGCCGCGGTGTCGAGCAGGTTCGCGCAATGCAGCGCGACCACGCCGGGCGCCGCGTCCGCCGGTTCCGCGGCGGGGGCCGCGAGCGCGGCAATGGTGGTGGCGAGCAGCAGGTTCATCGCGGTCCCCTTCGGTGGTCGAAAGGCCGCATCTTAGCGAAGCCGCGTCGGCGCGAAGGTGCCGTTCGGCACGGTCGGCCGCGGCTTCGGACGATGCTCTAGAATTGATCCCGATCCGGAGCCCGCAATGGAAGACAGCGCCAACGTGACCCTCCAGTTGCAGCGCTGGCGCGAGGGCGACGCGTATGCGCTCGACGCGCTGCTGCCGGCGGTCTACGGCGACCTGCGCCTGCTCGCGGCGAAGCGGCTGGCCGACCATCCCGAGCAGCGCACGCTGCAGCCGACCGCGCTGCTCAACGAGATGTTCCTGCGCCTGCTCGGCGCCGAGCGCATCGACATCGTCGACCGCGAGCACCTGTTCCGCCTCGCCGCGCGCACGATGCGGCAGATCCTGGTCGACCGCGCGCGCCGCGCCGCCGCCGACAAGCACGGCGGCGACTGGCAGCGCGAGGACCTGACCCAGGCGCTCGGCCTGCCGCTGCCCGACCACACCGACCTCGGCGAACTGGACCAGGCGATCGCCCAGCTCGAACGCCTCGACGAGCGCCTCGCGCGCGTGGTCGAGCTGCGCTACTTCGTCGGTCTCAGCGTGCCCGAGGTCGCCGGCGTGATGAACGTCGACGAGCGCACCGTGTACCGCGACTGGGCGCTGGCGCGCAGCTGGCTGCGCACGCGCCTGGACGGATAGGAAGGGTATGCGCGACTGCCCGGACACCCGCAGCGTCCACCGATGACCGAATTGTCCAGCGAGCGCTTCGCGCGCCTGCGCAGCCTGTTCCATTCCCTGCTCGAGGCGACGCCGGAGACGCGCCGCGCCGAGCTCGCGCGCGTCGCCGCCGCGGACGCCGAGCTCGCGCAGCTCGTGCGCCGGCTGCTCGACGACGCCGACACGCAGATCGACGCCGACGGCGCGCCGCCGGTCGACGCCGGACTGGCGCCCGGCACGGTCGTCGCCGGCCGCTACCGCATCCTGCGCCTGCTCGGCGAGGGCGGTATGGGCGCGGTGCACCTGGCCGAGCGCGTCGACGACATCGCGCAGAAGGTCGCGCTGAAGCTGATGCGCGGCGGCAGCGCGGCCCTGCACAAGCGCTTCCTGCGCGAACGCCAGATCCTGGCGCGACTGAGCCATCCGAACATCGCGCATCTCGTCGACGGCGGCCTCACCGAGGCCGGCGTGCCGTGGTTCGCGATGGAGTACGTCGACGGTGCCGCGCTCACCGAGGCCTGCGACCGGCAGCGGCTCGACCTGCGTGCGCGCGTGCGCCTGCTCGCGCAGGTCTGCCGCGCGGTGCAGTTCGCGCACCGCAACCTCGTGCTGCACCGCGACCTCAAGCCCTCCAACATCCTGCTCGACGCCGAGGGCGCGCCGAAGCTGCTCGACTTCGGCATCGCCAAGCTGCTCGACGACACCGCCGCGGACCGGCCGCAGACGGTGACGATGACGCCGGCCTACGCCGCGCCGGAACAGCTGCGCGGCGAGGCGGTGACGACGGCGAGCGACGTGTACCAGCTCGGCCTGGTGCTGTACGAGCTGCTCGGCGGCGTGTCCGCGCACGAGCTGCGCCGCCGCCGCGCGCTCGCGCGCGAGACGACCAGGTCGCTGCCGCGGCTGGAGCAGGCGTACGCGCAATGCGACCCGCAGCACGCCGCGCGCATCGCCGCCGAACGCGGACTGGCTCCGGCGCGGCTGGCGCGCGCGCTGCGCGGCGACCTCGGCCGCATCGTCGCCAAGGCCACCGCCGACGACCCGCGCGAACGCTACGACGGTGCGCAGGCGCTGGCCGAGGACCTGGAGCGCTGGCTCGCCGGCCTGGCCGTGCTCGCCCAGCGCGGCTCGCTCGGCTACCGCCTCGGCAAGCTGCTGCGCCGGCACGCCTACGCGGCTGCGGCGATCGCGCTGCTCGGCGTCGGCCTGGTCGCCAGCAGCGTGGTGGCGATCAACCGCGCCGGGCACGAGCGCGAGCAGCGCCGCCGCGCGCAGACCGTGGTCGCGTTCATGCGTGAGGTGTTCCGCCAGGGCGATCCGCAGAACGCCGGCGCCGACGCGCGGCCGGTCGACCTGCTCGAGCGCGCGGCGGCGCGGCTGGAGGCGCGCAGGGACGTCGACGACGTCACGCGCGCCGTGCTGCTCGGCGAGATCGCCGGCGTGTTCCAGGCGCTCGGCCGCGACGACGAGGCGATGCCGCGCGCCGCGCGCGCGGTCGAGATGCTTGAGCCGGTGCGCGAGACGCACGCCGAGGAATACCTGTCCGCCGCCGGCAACCTGATCGAGGCGCTGCGCGCGCTCGACACTTCCGCGCGCGAGGTCGAGCTGATCGAGCACGCCCTGCCGCTGGCGCGGCGCACGCCGGGCGGCGAGCGGCTGTGGTACGGCGTGTTCCTCGCCTACCGCGGCTACGCGCAGTTCCAGCGCGAGGACAACGAGGGCGCGGCGGCGAGCCTGGACGCGGCGATCGCCGAGTTCGAGCGCGATTCGGCGCGTTCGCTCGACGACCTCGGCGGCGCGCTGTACCAGCGCGCGTTCGTCGCCGTGGACCGTGGCGACATCCGCAGCGGCATCGCGCTATACCAGCGCGCGCTCGACGCGCACGACCGCGCCGCCGACGGCAGCCGTTTCTCGCGCCTGGCGACCGAGGAGGTGATGGCGCGCGCGTACTGCCTGCTCGGCGACACCGCGACCGGCATCGAGCGCCAGCGCAGCGCGGTCGAGCGGCTCGGCGCGATGCTCGGCCCGACCCACGGCCGCGTGGTGATGTCGCGCGTGAATCTCGTGCAATGCCGGCTCAACCGTGCCGACTATGCCGCCGCGGCGGCCGAACTGGACGAGGTGCAGGCCGCGCGCCGCGGCGGCAGCGTGCTGACGCCGCTGCAGGGCGCGTTCGTCGACCAGGTGGCGACGCGGCTGGACCTGTACCGCCTGCGCACCGCCGCGGCGCTGGCGGGCGCGCGCGCGATCGAGAGTGCGCTGCGTGCGCTGCAGCCGCCGCGGCGCTACGTCATGCGCGCCGACATGCTGCTCGGCGAGAGCCTGCTGCAGGCAGGGCAGTGCGAACAGGCCGGACCGGTGCTGCAGGAGGCGCTGCGCTACGCGCAGGCGCTGTCCGCGGGCACGCCGAACGCCCACACCGGCGAGATCGAGGACAGCCTCGGCCGCTGCGCGCTGGTGCAGGGGCGCCACGACGAGGCGCAGCGCTGGTTCGCGCAGTCCGTCGCGCAGTTCGACGCCGCGCAGGTCGCCGGCGCGCCGTCGCGCGTGCGCAGCGAGATCCATCGCCTGTGGTCGCGCGCGCTCGCCACGCGCGACGCCGCCGCGCTCGAGGCGCTGGCGGCGCGGCGCGCGGAGCTGGTCGCCGCGACCGGCGGCGAGGAGGTCGCGCAGGTCTGGCAGTTCGACCTGCTGCTCGACGAGGTGCGCGCTGGCTTCGGCCTGCCGCAGGCCGATCCCGCCCGCAGCGCGCGCGCGGCTGCCAGCTTGCAGGCGCTGGCCGGTTCCGCGTCGCCGCCGCGCTTCGTCGGCCTGAACGGCTTCTGGTAGCCGGCTGCGCCGCGGCGGCGAAGTTTCGTGTCAGGGTTTCCGGCCACTCTGCGTTAGGGAAGATGCGTCGCGATCGCGCGCCGCCGAGGCGGCCGCGCGGAGCGGGACGCATCGGCGATATCCGTGGCCAGGGACGCGGCCGACAGCACAATCGAGAGGTGTCGGGGTGGCAACGAAGAAACTGGTATGGGCACTGGCCGGCAGCGGCCTTCTGTACGGCGCGCTCGCGGCCGCCGATCCGTCCGCGACGCTGGTGCCCGCGCGCGGGCCGGCGGCGGTGGCAGGGCAGGACAACACCTGCGACGCGGACGGCATCTGCCTCGCGGTCACGGTCAGCCGCAATCTCGATCCGCAGGCCTGCGACGGCGGTCCCTCGCTCGAGGCGGTCGCCGGCGAGCAGGTCAACTTCTGCTACACCGTCACCAACCATTCGGCGACGACCTACGAGTACCACACGCTCGGCGACAACGGCGCCGATCCGGACCAGCAGTTCCTGTTCGGCGTGCACCAGCCGCTGGCGCCGGGCGAGAGCTACCAGTACAACCGCATCCTGACGGTCGGCGCCAACCTCCGTTCGACCGCGACCTGGACCGCGGTCGCGGCACTGCCGAACTACGTCGCCGACGACACCGCGCCGGCGCAGTTCGTCGACATCACGGCCATCGGCCAGGCGCTCGACCTCGGCCAGAACGGCCAGACGCCGGTGGCGCTGCCGTTCCCGGTCCATTTCTACGGCGCTCCGTCGCGGCGCATCGCGGTCAGCGTGCACGGCGCGATCGGCTTCGGCACCGACGTCAGCGGCCTGATCGGCGGGCTCTGGGATCAGCCGCTGCCGACCGCCAACGCGGCCAACAGCGGCATCTATCCGGTGATCGCGCCGCTGTGGATGCGCCTGGACGCGCGCTACGGCGCGATCTACACGGCCACGCTCGGCAGCGCGCCGAACCGTCGCTTCGTGATCGAGTGGTACGACCGCGCCGCGTTCGCCTCCAGCGGGCCGGCCGATCCGCGCGGCGCCACGTTCGAGGTCGTCTTCACCGAGGGCAGCGACGAGATCGAATTCCAGTACCTGCACACGACGTTCGAGGATTCCTCCTACGACCACGGTCTGCAGGCCAGCGTCGGCGTGAACTACGGCGTGATGCCGGACGGCGCGATGGGCGTCGCCACGCAGTATTCGCTGAACGAATCGAGCATCCAGGACGGCATGGCGATCCGCTGGACGCCGAGCGCGATCACGCGCAGCGTCGCGTCGGCGTGGTCCGGCGTCACCGTCGGCGCGCCGGTGATCCGGCTCGACCACGACGCCTACGACGTGACGCTCGCGCCAGGCGGCTCCGCCACGCGGGCGCTGTCGATCGGCAACTACGGCAACCGGCCGCTCGGCTACGAGATCGGCACGCAGTCGACCTCGGCGCATGTGCCCCCGGGGCTGCGTCACGCGCCGGCGGCGCAATCGCCGGGCGAGCTGCAGCTCGACACGTCGCCGTCGGCGCGGCTGACGCCGGCGTGGCTCGCCGCCCTGCAGCGGTTGCAGGCGCCTCTTGCGGTACGGCGAGGGCCGTCGCCGATGGGCAGCGCCGGCGTGCCGGGCTATACCGGCATCAGCACGATCGACGTGAACACCTTCCTCGGCCACGGCGGCCTCGCCGCGTTCGATCTGCTCGCGCCGCAGACGCTGACGCCGGCGCCGTTCGCGCTGCCGGACGAGACGACGTGGTCCGCCGGCGACTTCATCGGCGAGGACCTGACGAACCTGTACGCGGTCACCACCGCCGGCGGCGTGCTGCTGCGCATGGACGTCGACAGCGGCACGGTCACCACGATCGGCGCGACCGGCATCGGCGCCAACGGCGGCAGCGTGACCGGTGCGGCCTACGATCCCGTCAGCGGCCTGTTCTACGTCGTCTCGGTCAGCGAGGACCTGCTCGGCCGCAGCAAGCTGTACACCGTGGACCCGGCCACCGGCGCGTCGAACTTCGTCGGCGGAATCTCCGTTCCCGGCATGCCGGCGGTCGCGATCACCGACATCGCCGTCGACGCCGGCGGCGCGATGTACGGCTTCGAGGGACTGAGCCACGCGCTGGTCGCGATCGACCGCGCCACCGGCGACGCCAACGTCATCGGCGACACCGGCATCTTCACGCAGTACACCGCGGCGATGGATTTCGACGACAGCGACGGCCGCCTGTACGTGGTGGCGCTCGACAACGCCGATACCAGCGGGCTGGTGACCAAGTCCTACGTCGTGGACCCGACCACCGGCGCGGCGACCGAATTGGGCGCGCTCGAAACCGGCGGCGCGCTGGACGCCTATCGCCTGTGGAGCGGAGGCCTTGCGATCGCGCGCTCGGGCAAGCCCTGCGCCAACCTCGACCAGGTGCCGTGGCTGTCCGCCGATCCGGCGGCCGGCGCGATCGACGACTACGGCGTGTCCAATCTGGTCAACCTGACCTTCGACGCGAGCGCTCTCGACGCAGGCGTCTACACGACGACGCTGTGCGTCAACAGCAACGATCCGCGCAAGCGGCACGTCGCCGTGCCGGTCACGTTGACCGTCGGCGACGGCGGCGGGCGCATCTTCGCCAACGGCTTCGACGGCTGATCCGTCGACCCCGCGGTCGGCGCACTCCCTCCGCGCCGCCTTCCGCGCCGCGCCGCCACGTCAGGGCGGCGCGGCTTTTTCGTCCGGGTATGCGCGCCGCGGCGGATTCCCGCGGCGGCGTGGCAGCGGTCCGGAAAAGCGCCGCCTCAGTCGAAGCCGTCACGGAAGAGGCGGTCGACGTAGCTCGATTCGAGCGCGCCGATGTCGCAATGCGCCTCGCCGTCACCGTCGCCGTCGAGCGGGCGCGGCACGCTGCGCGCGTCGTAGCGGGTGCAGCGGGCGTCGTCGCCGCCGTCGATCGCCGGCGCGCCGTGGGCCGGCGGCATCACCAGCACGTACTGGCCGAGGTTCTTCGGCGCGCCGAGCCAGTCCATCGGGCCGGTGACCAGGCTGGTCGGGTCGGGATCGGGCAGCGGGCAGGCGGCGTCGCTGTAGAGGTTGTGGCTGCTCGTCACCTGGCCGAAGCTGTAGGCGCAGCCGGGGCTGTCGGTGCTGCGGTTGTCGACGATGTTGTTGACCAGTTCGAGCGAGCCGACGTTGATTGTGAACGCGCCGCCGTACGGGTTGGCGAAGCCGTCGATGCCGCTGCGGTTCGCGCTGAAGGTGTTGTTGACCATCCGCGCGTAGCAGCAGTTGACGAAACCCACGCCGCCGCTCGAGGCGATGCCACGGTTGGTGTGGAAGGTGCTGTTGAGGATGTTCACGCGCGTCTGCGCCGCGTTGACGAACGACAGCGCGCCGCCGCGCAGCCCGACGTTGTTCTCGAAGAAGTTGCGCTCGACGTCGAAGGTGCCGGCGTCGCTGTGCAGCGCCGCCGCGCCGCCGTCGCCGGTGCCGTCGATGTCGTAGTTCGTGCCGGGCCGGCGGCAGGCGGTGCGATTGCCGGTGAAGGTGGAATCGACGATCGAGCCGACCGAGTTCGCGCCCGGCAAGTACAGGTGCACGGCGCCGCCGACGCCGCTGGAGCACGACGAGGGCAGGCTGTTGAACAGGTAGACACGGTTGTCGCGGAACGTGCTGCGCGCGATTGATACCGCGTGCGCGCCTTCGCTGGACAGCGCGCCGCCGTGCGCGTCGTTGGTTTCGGCCGACTCGCCGAGCGTAAGCGCTTCGTTGCGTTCGAACACGGAGTCGGCCACGGTCAGCGGTCCGGCCGCGTAGACGGCGCCGCCGCGCGCCGGAGTCGCCGCGTCGACGAAGACCTTGCATTCGACGAAGGTCACGTGGTCGATCTCGGTGACGGTATTGGCATTGTGCACACCCACGCAGCCGCCCTTGCCGATGATCTGGCCGCGGCGCAGCGTGAGGTTGGCGATGGTCAGCTTCGTCGTGTCGGAGTCGGCGGCGACGCTCACTTGCGTCCAGCCGCCGCCGTCGATGACGACCGCGCCTTGCATGTCGGCGCCGTCGATGCGCACGTCGGCGCCGACGATGGGTGCGACCGGGCCGTTGAGCGCGATCGGCAGCGTCCCGGAGTAGGCGAAGCGGATTTCCTGCGGCGTGGCGATCGGCTGCAACTGCGCCAGCGCGTCGGCGAAGCTACCCGGCCCGAAATTGCCGCTGTTGGTGACCCAGATGACGATCGGGTTGCCGGCACGGGCGACGCCGGCGAAGGCGAGGGCGAGAACGAAGGCGGCGGCGAGACGGACGCGCATGCGGATTTTCCTGGACGTGTCCATCCAGTACGCGGAAGGGCGCCGGATCTCCCAAATCCTGCGCCGCTGCGGCAGCGGCGAGGTTGGCGCGGATGCTGCGCTGCGATACGCTGGCGCATTCCCCGAAATCAAGGATGGCGCGGCCTCGCGGCGCGCCGCGAGGCCTATGCAAGAGACCTACGAGCCGCAGGCGGTCGAAGCCGCTGCGCAGAAGTACTGGAACGACACGCGCGCCTTCGAAGTGAAGGAGGATCCGGCCCGGCCGAAGTTCTTCTGCCTGTCGATGCTGCCGTATCCGTCCGGCGCGCTGCACATGGGCCACGTGCGCAACTACACGATCGGCGACGTGATCAGCCGCTACCAGCGCATGCAGGGCCGCAACGTGCTGCAGCCGATGGCCTGGGACGCGTTCGGCCTGCCGGCCGAGAACGCCGCGATCAAGAACAAGACCGCGCCGGCGAAGTGGACCTACGCCAACATCGACCACATGCGCGCGCAGCTGAAGACGATGGGCTACGCGATCGACTGGTCGCGCGAGTTCGCCACCTGCCGCCCGGACTACTACGTGCACGAGCAGCGCATGTTCGTGCGCCTGTTCAAGAAGGGCCTGGCGTATCGCAAGAACTCGGTGGTGAACTGGGACCCGGTCGACCAGACCGTGCTCGCCAACGAGCAGGTCATCGACGGCCGCGGCTGGCGCACCGGCGCGCTGGTGGAGAAGCGCGAGATTCCGCAGTGGTTCCTGAAGATCACCGACTACGCGCAGGAACTGCTCGACGGCCTCGACCGCCTGCCGGGCTGGCCGGATTCGGTCAAGACCATGCAGCGCAACTGGATCGGCCGCTCGGAAGGCCTGGAGATCCAGTTCGCCGTCGAAGGCGAGAGCGAGCCGCTGACGGTGTTCACGACACGTCCGGACACGCTGATGGGCGTGACCTATCTCGCCGTCGCCGCCGAGCATCCGCTGGCGCTGAAGGCGGCCGAGGACAAGCCGTTGGTCGCCGCCTTCGTCGAGGAATGCCGCCACGGCGGCACCGCCGAGGCCGACATCGAGACGGCCGAGAAGAAGGGCATCGACACCGGTCTGAGCGCGATCCATCCGATCACCGGCGAGAAGCTGCCGATCTGGATCGCCAACTTCGTGCTGATGGGCTACGGCACCGGCGCGGTGATGGCGGTGCCCGGCCACGACCAGCGCGACTGGGAATTCGCCACCAAGTACGACCTGCTGATCAAGATGGTGGTGATCAGCGACGCCGTGCGCGACGCGATCCGCGAGCTCGGCCGCGATGCCGCGCGCAACGCCGATCCGATGAGCGCCGCGCTCGGCGAGAGCCGCGCGATCGACCCCTACGAGCCGGCCGCCGCCGAGAGCATCGTCGAGGAATTCGAGCGTGCGATCGTCGAGGACGGCGCCTACACCGACTACGGCACGCTGGTGAATTCCGGCGAGTACGACGGCCTGGACTACCGCGGCGCGTTCGACGCGCTGGCCGCGCGGTTCGAGCAGGAAGGCAAGGGCGCGCGCCGCGTCAACTGGCGCCTGCGTGACTGGGGCGTCTCGCGCCAGCGCTACTGGGGCTGCCCGATTCCGATCGTCTACTGCCCCAAGTGCGACGCGGTGCCGGTGCCGGAAGACCAGCTGCCGGTGCTGCTGCCCGAGGACGTCGAGTTCATGGGCGTGCAGTCGCCGATCAAGGCCGACCCCGAATGGCGCAAGACCACCTGCCCGCAGTGCGGCGGTCCGGCCGAGCGCGAGACCGACACCTTCGACACCTTCATGGAGTCGAGCTGGTACTACGCGCGCTACACCTCGCCGGGTGCCGCGACGCAGATCGACCAGCGCGCGAACTACTGGCTGCCGGTCGACCAGTACATCGGCGGCATCGAGCACGCGATCCTGCACCTGCTGTACTTCCGCTTCTACCACAAGCTGCTGCGCGACCAAGGCCTGGTGCAGTCGGACGAGCCGGCGACCAACCTGCTGTGCCAGGGCATGGTCATCGCCGAGACGTTCTACCGCGAGAACGGCGACGGTTCGAAGGAGTGGATCAATCCGGCCGACGTCGAGATCCAGCGCGACGAGCGCGCGCGCGTGACCGGCGCCCTGCTCAAGGCCGACGGCCAGCCGGTGCAGATCGGCGGCATCGAGAAGATGTCCAAGTCGAAGAACAACGGTGTCGATCCACAGTCGATGGTCGGCAAGTTCGGCGCCGACACGGTGCGCCTGTTCTCGATGTTCGCCGCGCCGCCGGAACAGTCGCTCGAATGGAACGAGGCCGGCGTCGAAGGCATGGCGCGTTTCCTGCGCCGTTTCTGGCGCGAGGTCGCCGCGCACGCGGCGAATCCGCCGGCGGGGCCGGTCGACGCGGCGGCTCTGACGCCGGCGCAGAAGACCCTGCGCCGCCAGGTGCACGAGACGATCCAGAAGGTCTCCGACGACATCGGCCGCCGCTACGCCTTCAACACCGCGATCGCGGCGCTGATGGAACTCCTGAACGCGGTCGGCAAGTTCGACGACGCAAGCGAACTGGGCCGCGCCGTGCGCCACGAGGCGCTGACCGCGATGGTGCTGCTGCTCAATCCCGTCACGCCGCACGTCTGCCACACGTTGTGGCAGGCGCTCGGCCACGCCGAGGTTCTGCTCGAGGACCAGTCCTGGCCGAAGGTCGACGCGGGCGCCCTGGTGCGCGATGCCGTCACGCTGGCGGTGCAGGTCAACGGCAAGCTGCGCGGCACCATCGAGATGCCGGTGAACGCGGCCAAGGACGAGATCGAGCGCACCGCGCTGGCCGAGCCGCGCGTCGCCGAGTTCATCGCCGGCGCGACGCCGAAGAAGATCATCGTCGTGCCGGGCAAGATCGTGAACATCGTCGTCTGAAGAGAAGCTTCCCGCCGCGTCGTCCCGGTGCAAGCCGGGATGCGTCCGATCCCGGCCGTCGGCCGACCTGAATGGATTCCGGCTCGCGCCGGAACGAGGGCATCACGAACGTTGCGCTCATGACCCGACCCATCCTCTACAGCAATCGCGAATCCGGCCACAGCTACAAGGTCGCGCTCGCACTGCGCCTGATGGACGTCCCGTTCGAGCAGCGCGCGGTCGACCTGAACCTGCCGCGCGAGCGGCGCCCGGAGGACTTCCGCCGCGTCTCGCTGTTCGGCGAGGTGCCGGTGCTGGTCGACGAGGACGGCCTGGCCGTGTGCCAGTCGAACGCGATCCTCGACCATCTCGCGCGCCGCTACGGCAAGCTCGACGGCGCCACGCCGGCCGCACGCACGCGCGTGCGCGAATGGCTGGCCTGGGAGGCGAACCGCCTCGCGATGAGCTTTCCGCACCTGCGCTTCTCGCGCCGCTTCACGCCGGCCGGCGAGACGCTGGAGGCGTACTGGACCGCGCGCATGCAGGCCGATTTCGACCGCCTCGCGCTCGCGCTCCGCGGGAATGCGTTTCTGGCCTGCGACGCGCCGACGATCGCCGACGTGACCTGCTGCGGCTACCTGTTCTGGACCGACCAGGCCGGCGTCGATCTGGCGCCCTGGCCGGCGATCGCCGAGTGGCTGCAGCGCATCCGCTCGCTGCCGGGCTGGCAGGCACCGTATGATCTGCTGCTTGCCAGCCCGCCGATAGAGCCCGGAACCCGCACATGATCCTTCGCCGACTCGCCCACGCCTTCCTCGCCGTTCTCCTCCTCGCGCTGGCCGGTTGCGGTTTCCACCTGCGCAAGGAAGCCGACCTGCCGCCGAGCATGCAGCGCATCGTCCTGGTCGGCGTCGATCCGAACAGCGCGCTCGGCAAGGATTTGGCGAAGGCGCTGCCGCGATCCGGCGCGACCCTCGTCGACAAGGTCGAGGAGGGCGTGGCGGTAATGAAGTTCGTCGCCAACTCGTTCAACACCGACGTGCTCTCGGTCAGCGGCAGCGCCCGCGCGAACGAGTATTCGCTGCGCTACCACGTCGAATTCCTGGTCGAGAACGCCGGCGGCACCGCGCTGCTGCCGAAGCAGACGATCGAACTCTCGCGCGAGTTCACCTTCGACGCGAGCCAGGCGCTCGGCGTCGCCGCCGAGACCGACCTGCTGACCAAGGAACTGCAGCGCGACATGGTGCAGACGATCCTGCGTCGCCTCGAAGCCGCCGCGCACGCGAAGCCGTGACGCGGCCGCGTCGCCGCACGCCGCGATGGCCACCCATCTCCCCCTGTTCCGCAAGCAGCTCGCCTCCGGCGAGCTGAAGCCCGCCTACCTGATCGCCGGCGCCGAGCACCTGCTCGTGCTCGAAGCCGTCGACGGCCTGCGCGTGCGCGCGAAGGAACTGGGCTACCTCGAGCGCGACGTGCTCGACGTCGAGGCCGGTTTCGACTGGAACCGCCTCGCCGACGCCGGCCGCTCGCTGTCGCTGTTCGCCAGCCGCAAGCTGATCGACCTGCGCCTGCCGACCGGCAAGCCGGGCAAGGAGGGCAGCGCGGCGATCGTCGAGTACTGCCAGGCGCCGCCGGACGACACCGTGCTGCTGATCAGCGCCAACGACTGGAGCAGCAAGCACGACGGCGCCTGGTCGAAGGCGGTCGAGCGCATCGGCACGTTCGTGCCGGTATGGCCGCTGAAACCGGCCGAACTGCCGGACTGGATCGGCGCGCGCATGGCCAGTCGCGGCCTGCGCGCGACGCCGGACGCGATCGCGCTGCTGGCCGAGCGCGTCGAAGGCAACCTGCTCGCGGCGAGCCAGGAGATCGACAAGCTGGCGCTGCTGCACGAAGGCGCGACGATCGACCTCGAAACGCTCGAAGCCGGCGTCGCCGACGATGCGCGCTACGACGTGTTCCGCCTCGCCGACGCGGCGATCGGGGGCGACGCCGGCCGCGCCCTGCACATCGTCGCCGGCCTGCGCGCCGAGGGCGAGGAACTGATTCCGCTGCTCGGCTGGCTGCTGACCCAGTTGCGCCTGCTGTTGCGCCTCGCCTCGGCGCCGAACGCCGACGCCGCGCTGCGCAACGAGCGCATCTGGCCGCAATCGCGCGAGGGCTTGTTCCGTCGCGCGCTGAAGCATTCCGATCGCGTGCACTGGGAGCGCTGCCTCGACCAGGCCGGCCGCATCGACCGCATCGCCAAGGGGCGCGGCGACGGCGACGGCTGGCGCGAACTGGAACGCCTGGTCGCGGCGATCGCCACGCCGCGCCGCGGCGGAGGATTGCTCGCATGAGTGCCGCGCGCCCGCTGGCCCTGCTCGGCGGCACCTTCGATCCGATCCACAACGCGCACCTGCGCGTCGCCTGGGAAGCGGCCGAATTCCTCGACGCCGACGTCAGCCTGCTGCCGGCGCACGTGCCGCCGCATCGCGACCAGCCGCTCGCCGGCGCCGAACAGCGCGCCGCGCTCGTGCGCTTGGCGCTCGCCGGCCAGAACCGGCTGCGCCTGGACACGCGCGAGCTGCGCCGCGAAGGTCCGTCCTACACCGTCGACACCCTGCTGGAATTGCGCGCCGAGCTCGGCGAGGAGCACCCGCTGGTGCTGCTGGTCGGCGCCGACGCCTTCGCCGGCCTGCCGGAATGGCATCGCTGGAAGGAACTGTTCGAACTCGCGCACATCGGGGTGCTGACGCGGCCCGGCCACAACGGCGTGCTGCCGACCGAGCTGCGCACCAAGATCGCTTCGCGCCGCTGCAGCGAAACGCGCTTCGTGCGCGAGGCGCCGGCCGGGCGCGTGATCGCGATCCCGGTCACGCCGCTGGACATCTCCGCGACGCAGGTGCGCGCGCTGCTCGCCGATGGGCGCGAGCCGCGCTATCTGATGCCGGACGCGCTGTTCGCCGATCCGGGGCTGCTGGCGCCGTATCGGGGTGGGGGCTGAGGAGCTTCTGCGCTTCCTGGGAAGGCCGAGGGAAGAAGGCGTTTCTCGTAGAGGCGCAGAGAACGCAGAGGAAAAATCTCCGCTCTCTGCGCGTTCTCTGCGGCTCTGCGAGAGATGGCTTCTCGAACGCACGGATGGGCGTCAGCCTTTCGGCTGCTGCTTCGGTCTGTCGAACCGCAGTGCTTGCGGGCCGGTCGACAAGGCGATTTCTCGCAGAGGCGCAGAGAGCGCAGAGAAAAGATTTCTTTGCTCTCTCCGCGCTCTCCGCGGCTCTGCGAGCAATTGCTTTTTCGAACGTACCGCCGAGCGTCAGCCTTTCGGCCGCCGCTTTGGCTTGTCGAAGCCGCCTTGCGGCTTGGGACGGAACGATGGCGGCTTGGCGGCTTGTGGCTTGCGCGGCTTGCCGAAATCCGGCTCGTCGCCGCCGCGCGTGATGCGCAGTTGCTGGCCGGAGACCCAGACCTTCTTCAGATGCTTGAAGATTTCCGGCGGCATGCCGGACGGCAGGTCGACGTAGCTGTGGTCGTCCTGGATGTCGACGCGGCCGATGTGCTTCGAATCGAGCCCGGCTTCGTTGGCAATGGCACCGACGATGTTGCCGGGCTTGACGCCGTGCGCATGGCCGACTTCGATGCGGAAGGTCTCGAAGCCGGCTTCAGGCACGTGCGGACGATCGTCGCGTCGTGCCCTGTGCTCGCGTTCTTCGCCATGATGCGAGCGCGGTGGGCGGGTTTCGGTGCGCGCCGCGCGTTCGGTCGGAGCGGTTTGCGGACGATGCTCGGGGAATTCGCGCTGCGCAGAATGCGGGCCTTGTCGTGCGTCGTCCGTGCGCACGCCCGGGTCGGGTTTCTTCCTTCGTTCGGCTTGGGTACCGAACTCCGGTTTGCCGCGCAACGACGAATCGCCGCTGCGGTCGCGCGGGCGGGCGTCGCGATCCATTCCGCGCGCCGCGCGTTCGAATCCTGCGGCCCGCTCCGGCCGCGCCTGCGGCGCGAGCAGCAGCGGCTGCTCGCCCTGCACCAGCTTGGCCAGCGCCGCGGCGATCTCGACCGCGGGCACGTTGCGCTCCTGCTCGAACTGCTCGACGAGCTGGCGGAACACGCCGAGGTCGTCGGAGACGAGCGCGTCGGCGATGCGCTGCTTGAACTTGGTGATGCGATGGTCGTTGACCGCCTCGACGCTCGGCAGCTGCATCTCGGCGATCGGCTGGCGCGTGGCGCGCTCGATCGCCATCAGCAGGCGCTTCTCGCGCGGCGCGACGAACAGGATCGCCTCGCCGCTGCGTCCGGCGCGGCCGGTGCGGCCGATGCGGTGCACGTAGGCTTCGGTGTCGGTCGGGATGTCGTAGTTCAGCACGTGGCTGATGCGTTCGACGTCGAGGCCGCGCGCGGCGACGTCGGTGGCGACGAGGATGTCGAGCCGGCCGTCCTTGAGCTGGCCGATCGTGCGCTCGCGCTGCGCCTGCACCAGGTCGCCGTTGATCGCGGCGGCGGCGAAGCCGCGCGCCTGCAGCTTCTGCGCCAGTTCCTCGGTGCCCGACTTGGTGCGCGCGAACACGATCATCGCGTCGAACGGCTCGGCTTCGAGGATGCGCGTCAGCGCGTCGAGCTTCTGCAGGCCGCTGACGTACCAGTAGCGCTGGCGGATGTTCGTCGCGGTGGTGGTCTTGGCCTTGATCGTGATCTCGGCCGGCTCGCGCAGGTAGGTCTGCGCGATGCGCCGGATCGGTGCCGGCATCGTCGCCGAGAACAACGCGACCTGACGCTCCGGCGGCGTCTTCTTCAGCACCGTCTCGACGTCCTCGATGAAGCCCATGCGCAGCATCTCGTCGGCTTCGTCGAGCACCAGCGTGGTCAGCTCGGACAGGTCGAGCGAACCGCGCTCCAGGTGATCGATCACGCGCCCCGGCGTACCGACCACGACGTGCGCGCCGCGGCGCAGGCCGCCGAGCTGCGGGCCGTAGCTCTGGCCGCCGTAGATCGGCAGCACGTGGAAACCGGACAGGTGCGCGGCGTAGCGCTGGAACGCTTCGGCCACCTGGATCGCCAGTTCGCGCGTCGGTGCCAGCACCAGCGCCTGCGGTTTGGTCTTGCTCAAATCCAGTCTCGACAGGATCGGCAGCGCGAACGCGGCGGTCTTGCCGGTGCCGGTCTGCGCCTGGCCGAGCACGTCGCGGCCCTCGAGCAGCGGCGGAATCGTCGCCGCCTGAATGGGCGAGGGCGTCTCGTAGCCGACCGCGGACAGCGCCTGCAGCAGCGCGTCGGCGAGGCCGAGGTCTCGAAAGGCGAGGGTGGGTGCAGCGTCTTCGCGGTCCGCGTTCGACATGAGGGGAAGCGGTCGTGCCGCGGCGGGAATGGTCGTGTAGTTTACCGCGATCGGTTCCCGTACGCGGGAATCGCGCCTATCCGGGCGGATCGAAGCCGTTTCTGAAGATCCGATCGCCCTGCCACTCGAACGCGCCGATGTCGGGACCTGCACCGGCCGAGCCTACGGATGGGAGGCTGTGTCGATCCCATGACACCAGGCGGTCGATCGTCCCGCGGTCGATTGCAGGGCCGGCGCGCATCAGCGCCATCCGGGTCGGCAAGGCCGATCAATCGCGCCTGGTCGCGGTCTCGAAACCGTCCGCGAAGATCGCGTCGAGATCGAGCGGCAAGGTGAACTCGCCGCCGACCGGCGCGCTGCCGGCGTAGGCGCTGTCGACCGCGGCGACGCGCCAGACGTAGCGGCCGGGCGGCAGGCCGCCGAGGTCGCGGCGCAGCGTGTTGCCGATCGAGCCGGGCTGCGGCAGGCGGCCGGGCAGGGCGATCGGCGCGGCGTCGCGCCAGAGTTCGAGGTCGTAGGTCAGCTGGGCGCTCGGCGTGTGGTCGTCGGCCGCGGCGGTCCAGCTGAGGACGATGCCGTCCTCGCCGGACGGTGCCAGGGTGAGGCCGGTCGGCGCCGCCGGCGCGGCGTTCACGGCGACGGCGTCGTTGCGGAACAGGTGGATCTGCGCCTCGACCAGGCCGTTGCCGCCGGGCACGAAGAAGCCGCCGGCGACCAGGTAGTCGAGGTCGCCGTCGCCGTCGAGATCGAACCAGGTGAATGCGCCGCCGCGGCCGATCGAGCCGATCGGCGCCGGCAGCTGCACGCCGATCGGCGCGAAGCTGCCGCCGTCGTTGGCGTAGATCTCCGACTTGCCGGCGATCTTGCTGTCGCCGATGTAGCTGCCGGTGACGAGCAGGTCGACGTCGCCGTCGGAGTCGTAGTCGGCCCAGGTCGCCGCGTTGAAGTCGAGCCATTCGGCGGCCGGCGCGCTGATCAGGTCTTCCGCCGTGTAGCCTGCGCTGTCCTTGCGGTAGAGGCGCACGACGGTGACGAAGGTCTCGTCGGGCTCCTGCAGGTTGCCGGCGACCAGCAGGTCCTGGTCGCCGTCGGCGTCGACGTCGGCCATGTCGGCCAGCCCGTGCGCGACGCGGATGCCGAGAGGATCGCTGGCGTGGAAGCCGTCGGCGTCGTTGCGGTACAGGCGCACGTAGCCGTTGTCGGTGTTCGGATCGACGTTGGCGAGCAGCAGATCCAGATCGCCGTCGCCGTCGTCGTCGGCCCAGGCGCTCTGCGCGTTGACGCTCGGGTCGATCGCCGCGTCGGTGTCGGTGAAGGTCCAGCCGCCGGCGCCGTCGTCGCCGTCGTTGCGCAGCAGGCGCGTGCTGAACGTGAAGCTCGCCTCGTCGAAGACCGACGGCACCAGCAGGTCCAGGTCGCCGTCGTTGTCGACGTCGGCGAGGCTGATCGAACGCAGGTCGTAGGTGTCCTCGTATTCGGAATCCTCGTAGTAGGCCGGCAGCGCGACGTCGGTCGCGACCAGGCTGCCGCCGTCGTTGCGGTAAAGCGCCATCGCGCCGCCGGAGGCGACGAGCAGGTCGTGGTCGCCGTCGCCGTCGATGTCGCCCCAGGCGAGGTCGGAGGCGCCGGCGATCATGCCGTTCAGGGGCAGCTCGACGGTGGTGAACGACCACAGCCCGCCGTCCCCTTCGCCGTCGTTGTGCAGCAGGAGCAGCTTGTCCTCGACGCTGACGTCGTAGACGACGTAGAAGCCGATCACGGCGAGATCGGTGCGGCCGTCGCCGTCGTAGTCGGCCGGCGCGATCGAGTTGATCCAGAAGTCCTCCTCCGGCGGCGTGGCGAAGTACGGCGCCGTGGTCGGAGTGACTTCGCTGAAGGTCACCTGCGCGGCGGCGGGCGGGACGAGGAGCGACAAGGCAAGGAAGACGGATGGGCGCACTGCAATTCCCCGAAGACGAAGGCCACTGCGCCTGGGTTCCGCGGCAAGGGCCGGAAGGTTGCGAGCGGGCCGCCGGCGCGGCCGCCGTCAGTATCCTGTCAAGCAAATGCGCATATACTCGGCCCGCGCCGATCCCGGCGCCTGGCATGAATCGAGGTCGCCTCCACTTGGCTACGTCGGAACAACGCGCCCGGCCACGCAAGGCCGGAACTCCCAAGGCCGCCAAGGCCGCTCCCCGCAAGACCTCCGCTACCGCGAAGAAATCCGCACCCGCCAGGAAGGCGGTCGCTGCGAAGAAGGCGGTGGCCCCGAAAAAGAAGAACGCCGCGCCGCGCGCCGTCAAGCCCGCCGCGGTGAAGTCGGTCGCCAAGCCACGAGCGAAGAAGAAGGTCGATCCGACCGAGCGTCTGCGCGACGTGGTGATCGACGCGCTCGACGGCCTGAAGGCGAAGGACGTGCAGGAGATCGACGTGCGCGGCAAGAGCTCGGTGGCCGACCTGATGGTGGTCGCCAGCGGCACGTCGACGCGGCACGTGAAGTCGCTCGCCGACGAAGTCGTCAAGAAGGCCAAGCAGGCTGGCCTGCCGCCGATCGGCGTCGAAGGCCAGCGCGAGGCGGAATGGGTGCTGGTCGATCTCGGCGACGTGATCGTGCACGTGATGCTGCCGCGCACGCGCGAGTTCTACGGTCTCGAACGGCTGTGGACGGTCGGCGACGCCGAATACGCCGCTGCGGTCTGAGAGACGACTCCGCCGTCAACCGACGCCATGCCCGCGAACGCGGGCATCCGTCGAAACGGTGGCGTGGATGACGGCCCGCGTTCCGCGGGCGGTCCGGCGGGCCATTCGCTTCGCGGATGATGGGCTTTCTCGTATCGCCGCGCGGCCGCCCGACCCGCCGTTCCGCGTTCGCGGGAATGACGATCCTTTCGGAGGCCGCACGTGAAAACTCGCCTGATTTCGGTCGGCGAGCGCATGCCGGCCTGGGTCGCCGAGGGCTTCGCGGAATACCGCAAGCGCCTGTCGCACGATCTTCCGCTCGACCTGGTCGAAATCCCGCTCGGCAATCGCGGCAAGGGACGCGATGTGGCGCGCGCGATCGTCGACGAAGGCGCGGCCGTGCTGGCGGCGCTGCCGAAGGATGCTCATCTCGTCGCGCTCGACGGTCGCGGCAAGCCTTGGTCGAGCGAGCAATTGGCCGCCGAACTCGCGCGCTGGCGCATGTCCGGCCGCGATCTGGCGATCCTGATCGGCGGCCCGGACGGCCACGCGCCCGAGGTGCTCGCGCGCGCCGACCAGCGCTGGTCGCTGGGGCCGCTGACGCTGCCGCACATGCTGGTGCGGCTGGTGGTCGCCGAGCAGCTCTATCGCGCGACGTCGATCAACGCCGGGCACCCCTACCACCGCGCCTGAGCAGCAGGCGCGGCAGGCGTTCCGCTCGGGCGATCAGATGTTCGCCATCGCGTCGAGCGCGCTCTTCAGTCCATCCGCGTCGACGACGAAATCGACGACGTTGGCCTTCAGTGCGTCGTTGAAGCGGAACTCGTAGTGGCCGTCCGCCAGCGGGCGGAAGTCCAGCGTGCCGCTGTGCGCGAAGGCGCATTCCGTCGCGTGGCCGGCGCGGATGTCCGAGACGCAGCGCGCGAACTGCGCGTCGGAGCCGCGCAGGCGAACCACGTGCGCGTCGCCGTAGGCGGAGATCGCAGGCTGGTTGTCGAGTCGCTCGACGACGATGTTCTGGTGCGGGCCGAAGCGCGCCACCTGCAGCGAAGCGGCGGCGAGCAGTCCCAAGGTGGTGACGATCATGGTTTTTCCTTTCCCGTGTGCGGCAGTTCGCGGATCGGCCGCGATGACGTGCGCGAATTCTGTGGGAGGAACCGCGGTAAACAAGTCCTCCCATTTCAATTTGTTGCATTCGATCGAAGCTTCTTCACGGATTTTCACCGCGTGTCGTGATGAGCGATGCGGAAGGGCGCAAAACCGAGGCGTCGATTGCTTCGGCGCGGCAGGCACGGCAGGCTGCGCAGCCCTGCCGCAGCGCGAGCCACACTCATGACGATCCGGCTTTTCCTCGCTTCGCAATCGCCGCGCCGGCGCGAGTTGCTCGCGCAGATCGGTGTCGACTACGAACTCGTCGACGTCGAGGTGCCCGAGCGGCGCGAGCCGGGCGAATCGCCGGAGGACTACGTCAGCCGCGTCGCGCGCGAGAAGGCCGGCGCCGGCTTGCTGCAGCTCGGCGCGGTGCCGGACGCGCTGGTGCTCGGCGCCGACACCGAGGTGGTGCTGGACGAAGAGGTGTTCGGCAAGCCCGCCGACGCCGCCGACGCGACGGCGATGCTGCGCCGCCTGTCCGGCCGCGCGCACCGCGTGGTGTCGACGGTGTGGATCGTCAGCGCGGGCCGCGAGGAGCACGCCACCAGCCTGTCGACGGTCGAGTTCATGCCGCTGGACGAGGCGGCCATCGCCGCCTACGTCGCCAGCGGCGAGGCGTTCGGACGGGCCGGCGCCTACGCGATCCAGGGGCGCGCCGGCCGTTTCGTGCGCCACCTCGAGGGCAGCTACAGCGGCGTCATGGGCCTGCCGCTGTACGAGACCGGCGAACTGCTGCGGCGCTTCGGCGTCGGCTGACGCGTGCGCCGGGAAATCCCCTCATTCCCGCGCGAGCGGGAATCCACGGTGTTCCCGACCGCGCAGGAAAGTCCCGATGCACCCCGCTGCAAGCGCGCCGAGCGCTCGCCGCAGCCGCAGGGATGATCCGCGTCGCGGGATTCCCCGACGCGGCTATTCGACCGGTTCGAAATCGTCGGCGAAGATCGGATCGCGCACGTCGGCATCGACCGTGAACTCGATGTAGGAATCGGTGAAGCGTCCGCCGCCGGCCATCTCGGTGCCGAAGCGGCCTTCGCGGATCGTGCCGTTGAAGCGGTCGGTGTTCTCGATCACGTAGTCGAACGTGTTCTGGCCGGACCAACCGAGATCGACGCCTTCGAGGCGCACCTGCGTCTCCGGCGCGTCCAGCACCGGCACGTCGAAGGTGTAGTAGAAGTCGGCCGCGTCCTGCGTCCCTTCGGTGGTGTAGTGGATGACCAGGGTGGTGCCGATGATGCGGCCGGTGATCGGGCCGTTCTCGTCGCCGAAGTAGCCGAAGGTGAACGCGTAGCTGGCGGTATCCGGGAAATCGACGCGGCGGACCAGGATTTCGGCGTGGGCCGAAGGCGCGGCGAGGACGAGAGCGAGGCCGGCGGCGAGCGAGGCGCGAAGCATGGGATTCTCCGGGGGAATGGCCGTCGCATTGCACCGTGCCGGCGCCGCGCGAGTCTTGACGGTTTCATGACGCGGTCGCGACGAAGCGTGATCCGGCGCGGCTGCGGCGGATTCAGAACGCTGCCAGCCAGCGCGCGTCGAACTCCAGCTCGGGCGATTGCGTGAGCTGGTCGAGACGCGCCTGCTCGGCGTCGGCGTCGGCGTGGCGACCGGTGGCGCGCAGCGCGGCGATGCGCAGGGCGATCGCGTCGGGATGCTGCTCCAGCCACGGTTTCCATTGCGGCCGCGCCAGCAGGTCGGCCGGGCGGTCGAGCGCCAGCTGCCAGCGGCCGAGTTGGAACAGGGCGGCCTGCGCGACCGCGCCGTTGGCGTGGCCGTCGGTGTCGAGCAGCCGCGCCAGGTCGTCGGCGGCCCCGGCAACGTCGCCGGTGGCGCCGCGTTCGAGCGCGGCGATCAGCGGCTGCCAGGCGCGCCAGTGCGCCGCTTCGGCGCCGTTCGCGGTGCGGCGGCGGAACTCGTTCGCGGCCGCCTGCGCGCGCGGCGCGTCGCCGGCCTGCGCGGCGGTCGCGACGGTGTCGGCCAGCACCTGCACGACGTTGCGCTCGATCGCCGCCTCGGCGTAGAGCCGGCGCGCCTGGTCGAGTTCCTCGAAGGCGCGCGGCCAATCGTGCCGGCGCGCAGCGAGGCCGGCCAGCGCCCAGCGCGCCTCGGCCTGCCAGTACGGATTCTTCTCGCGTTCGGCCGCGGCCAGCACCTGTGCGGCGAGTTCGCGCGCTTCCTCGCGCCGCTCAAATGGCGCCAGCGTCCAGATCAGCTGGGTGCCGGTGAGCATCTGCAGATTGAGGTCGCCGCGCGTGCGCGCCAGCGCGATCGCCTGCTTGAACAGCGCGCTGGCGTCGAGCAGGCGGCCTTGGTTGGCCTCGGTCGCGCCGAGATTGCCGAGCGTGGCGCCTTCCAGATACGCATCGCCGGCGGCGCGCGCCGCGTCGAGGCCGGTGCGCAGCGCGGTCGATGCGGCGGCAGCGTCGCCGGCGCCGTTGTCGAGGCTGGCCAGATTCACCAGCACCAGCGCCTCGCCGCGGCGACTGCCGGCGGCACGGGCGAGTTCGAGCGCGCGCTCGAAATGCCGGCGCGACTCGGCGAAGCGGCCGCGCTCGTCCTCGATCGAGCCGTAGGCGACCAGCAGGTCGATCAGGGCCAGCGGCTGTCCTTTCGCCGGCAGCTGCGCCAGCGCCTCGTCGAGCAGCGCGGCGGCGGCGTCCAGGTCGCCGCGCGCGAAGGCGAGCGAGGCGAGCTGCTTCAGCGCCACCGCCAGCAGCTCGGCGTCGCCGCGCTCGCGCGCGGCGGCAGCGACCTTGCCGGCGTTGTCGCGGCTCTCGGCCGCCTCGCCGCTGCGCGCCTGCGCGGTGGCGAGGCCGAGCCGCGCCCAGGCGAGCCCCGGATCGTGGTCGAGGCAGATCGCGAAGTACTTCTTCGCCGTCGCCGCGTCGCCGCGCAGTTGGGCGTCGAGGCCGCGCGCGTAGGCTTCGGCGATGAACGGATTGGCGCGGCCGGCGGCACCGACGTCGGCCGGCGGCGGCGCCTCGAGGTCGAGCCAGCGGCGCACGCGCGCGACCGCGTCGGCGGCCAGCGCGGCCGGTTCGCTGCCGTGCAGGGTGTCGCGGCGCTCGGCGCCGCCGTCGGCGATCAGGCGCACGTCCAGCTCGTAGACCGGACCGAGCCGGCGCAGCTCGCTGGCCAGGAAATGCGTGGCGCCGAGCGCGCGGCGGAGCGTCTGCAGGCTGGCGGCGTCGGTCTCGGCGCGGTCGCCGACCACGGCCTGCACGCTGGCGGCGGCGGCGATCTCGGCCTTGCCGGGCTGACCGAACAGGCTGGTCATCAGCCCCATCAGGCCATTGCGCGTCCAGGCCAGCGTGGCGTCGCCGCTGCGATCGACCACCGGCAGCACGGCGATACGCTGCGGCGGACCGGCGGCGGGCAGGGAAGGCGCCTGTCGCCACAGCAAGCCGGCGGCGAGCAGCAGCACGGCGGCGAACGCGACGGCGAGATACCGGCGCCCGTGCGCGGCGCTGGTCGCCGGCGGCGGATCGACGGGAGGATTCGGCTGCGCAAGCGGCGCCGCGCTCGATGGCGGCGCCGTCTCGTCGGCATCGGCTTCGGCGGTGACCGGCGCGACCCAGCGCAGGCCGCGGCCGTGCACGGTGCGGATCACGCGCTGCGCGTCGCCGTCGTCGCCGAGCGCGCGGCGCGCCTTGCGCAACTGCTGCGAGAGCGCCGCGTCGGTGACCGGACGGTCGCCCCACAGGACGGCGTTCAGCTCGCGCTTGGACAGGGCGCGGTCGCGATCCTGCAGCAGCACGGCGATCAGGTCGAAGACTTTCGCTTCGAGCTCGACCGGGTGCCCGTCGCGATGGATCTCGCGGGCGCCGAGGTCGATCAGGTACTCGCCGGTGCGAAAGCGCGAGGGCGTGGACAAACTCGTTCCGGGGTGGTGCGGGCCCCGGATTCTAAGCGATCACGGGTGCCGGGTCGGACCGCGCGCGGGGCGGGCGCGCGGGCGACGTTGCGGCGTTTGCCCGTCCGGGGCAAAGAATTCTTGCAACGGCGGCGTTTCATTCGACAAGAACGCGCCCGGAAAGCTATAAGTCTCATCAGCTTCCCCCGCCAAGTGCTTTCATGTCCGAAGAAATCCTGATCAACGTCACCCCGCGGGAGACGCGTGTCGCGCTGGTCGAGAACGGCATGCTGCAGGAGGTGCACGTCGAGCGGGCGAGCCGGCGCGGCTACGTCGGCAACATCTACAAGGGCAAGGTCAGCCGGGTGATGCCGGGCATGCAGGCGGCCTTCGTCGAGATTGGCCTGGAGCGCGCGGCGTTCCTGCACGCCTCGGACATCGTGCGGCTGACCTCGCCGCTGATCGGCGACAACGGCGAGAGCGCGCCGGCGCCGCCGCCGCCGATCGGCGAGCTGGTGCGCGACGGCCAGGAAATCGTCGTGCAGGTGGTCAAGGACCCGATCGGCAGCAAGGGCGCGCGCCTGACCACGCACCTGTCGATCCCCTCGCGGCACCTGGTGCTGCTGCCCTACAGCAAGGTGCTCGGCGTGTCGGTGCGCATCGAGGACGAGGCCGAGCGCGCGCGCCTGAAGGAGACGCTGGCCGAGCTGCTCGGCGAGACGCGCTTCGGCTACATCGTGCGTACCAACGCCGAAGGCGAATCGCGCGAGGCGCTGGCGGAGGACATCGACTACCTCGGCCGCCTGTGGAAGGCGGTGCAGGCCGACATCGAGACGGCCAAGGTCGGCCGCTGCATCTACGAGGATCTCAACCTGCCGCTGCGCGCGCTGCGCGACCTGATGCGGCCGTCGGTGGAGAAGGTGCGCGTGGACTCGCGCGAGACCTTCGAGCGTGCCTCGCGTTTCGCGCAGCAGTTCATGCCGGAGTTGGCCGAACGGGTGGAACATTACCCGGGCGAGCGGCCGATCTTCGACCTCAACGGCGTCGAGGACGAGATCCAGAAGGCGCTGCGCAAGGAAGTGCCGCTGAAATCCGGCGGTTATCTGATCGTCGACCAGACCGAGGCGATGACCACGATCGACGTCAACACCGGCGCCTTCCTCGGCTCGCGCAATCTCGAGGAAACCGTGTTCCGCACCAACCTGGAAGCCGCGCAGGCGGTGGCGCGCCAGCTGCGCCTGCGCAATCTCGGCGGCATCATCATCATCGACTTCATCGACATGTCCGACGCCGAGCACCAGCGCCAGGTGCTGCGCCAGCTGCAGAAGTCGATGGCGCGCGACCACGCCAAGTCGACGGTGTACGAGATGTCCTCGCTCGGCCTGGTCGAGATGACGCGCAAGCGCACCACCGAGAGCCTCGAACACCAGCTGTGCGAGCCGTGCCCGGCCTGCAGCGGCCGCGGCACGCTGAAGACCGCCGAGACCGTGACCTACGAGATCTTCCGCGAGATCACCCGCGCGGTGCGCCAGTTCGAGGCCAAGCAGCTGCTCGTGCTGGCGGCGCCGAAGGTCGTCAACCGCATTCTCGAAGAGGACTCCGCCGCCGTCGCCGAGCTGGAGGAGTTCATCGGCAAGACGATCCGCTTCCAGCCCGAAGAGCATTACTCGCAGGAACAATACGATGTGGTCGTGCTGTAACGCCGGGGACGCCGCGTGACGACGGCTCTTCGGGCGCGCCTGCACCGCCTGCGCTTCGCCGCGCTGGCCACGGTGAGTGCGCTGGTGATCGTGCTCGGCCTGTTCGCCGGCCTGGTGCAGCTCGCGCTGCCGTGGGTCGAACGGCATCCGCAGCAGGTCGAGCAGTGGCTGTCGCAGCGGCTCGGGCGCAGCGTGGCGATCGGCCAGGTGCGCGGACAGTGGATCGGCGGCGGCCCGGTGCTGACGCTGGAGAACGTGCGCATCGCCGCGGCCGATCCCCAGGGTGCGCCGTTCACGGTTCCGAACGCGGAGCTGGCCTTCGATCCGTGGGCGTGGTTCCGCCGCAATCACGCGGTCAGCGAATTCCGCATCGGCGGACTCGACCTGCAACTGGCGCGCGTCGACGGTGCGTGGCACCTGCACGGCCTGGATCTCGCGTCGCAGGGTGGCGACGAGGCGTTCTCGATGGGCGCGCTCGGCGCGATCGAGATCCGCGATTCGAAGTTTTCGGTGGTCGATGCGGAACACGACCTCGACCTGCAGCTCGGCGTGCCGGTGCTGCGCCTGCTCAATCGCGGCGCGATCACGCGCGTGGTCGGGCGCGTGCGCCTGCTCGGCAGCGACTCGCCGCCGCTGGAACTGGTCGCCGACCTCGACGTCAACCGGCGCTCCGGCGAGATCTACCTCGGCGGCCGCGATCTCGATCTGGCGCGCGCCGGCGCGCGGCAGACGCCCGGCGGCGTGCTGGTCACCGGCGGCCGCGGCGACGTGCAGGTGTGGGCGCACGTGGACGCGGCGCGCCTCGGCGACGTGCGCGCCAAGGTCGATCTGCGCGAGGCGCAGTTCGGCGGCGTCGTGCCGATTGCATTGGAAGGAAAACCTGCGTCCGACGGCAAGACGCCGTTCGACGAGAAGGCCGAGGTCGCCCCGCGCGCCGCGTTCGAGCGGCTCGCCTTCGTCGCGCGCTGGCGGCGCGAAGACGGCGGCTGGAATCTCGACCTCGCCGATTTCCTCGCCGACGCCGACAAGCAGATGACGCCGGCGCGGATCAGCATCGAACGGCGCGGCGACGCGGACCATCCGAGCTATCGCGCCGGCGCCACCGCGCTGCCGCTGGAGCCGATCGGCAGCCTGGCGATGCTGTTCGCCTCGGCGCCGGAGGGCTTGCGCCGCTGGCTGTATCTGGCGCATCCGCGCGGTCTGGTCGCGAACGCGGGACTGCGCTGGAGCGGCGCGGCCGACTTCGAGGCGGACGCGCAGCTGCGCGGACTGGATCTCGCCGACGCGGACCGCGTTCCGGGCGCCGCATCGCTCGACCTCGACCTGCACGGCGACGCGCAGGCGATCCTGCTCGAGCTGCCGCCGCAGGCGCTGCGCATCGACTATCCGCGCGTGTTCCGCAAGCCGTTCCTGTTCTCGCAATTCGGCGGCGACGTGATCGTGCGCCCGGACGAGGACGGCTGGCACGTCGGGACCGACCGGCTCGTCTTCGAGGGCGAAGGCTACGGCGGCGAGCTGCGCGGCGACGTCGTGCTGCAAGCCGGCCGGCGCCCGTTCCTCGATCTGTACACGGTCGTCACGCACGGCGAGGTGGTCGCCGCCAAGCTGTTCTGGCCGACCACCAACATGTCGCCGAAGGCGATCGCCTGGCTCGACCGCGGTCTCGTCGGCGGCCGCCTCGTCGGCGCGCGCGCGGCGTTGCGCGGCGATCTGGCCGACTGGCCGTTCCGCGAGTATTCCGGCCGCATGATCGCGCGCGCCGAGGTCGCCGATCTCGATCTGATCTATGACGCGAACTGGCCGCGCGCGGAAAAGGTGCACGCGTTCGCGGCGTTCGAGAACAGCGGCATGCAGGTCGAAGTCGCCGCGGCGGAATCGATGGGCAACGAGATCGGCGAGGCCAGCGCGACGATCGCCGACTTCAACCAGTCGATCCTCGACCTCGCGCTGAAAGGCGAGGGCAGCGGCGCGAGCCTGCTCGGCTTCCTGCGCGCCACGCCGATCGGCAAGCGCAACGAGGATGCGCTGAAGGATCTGGAGATCGCCGGCAAGGGCACGGTCGCGCTGAAGCTGAACCTGCCGATCAAGCAGGTCGAGACGCTGGCGCTCGACGGCACGGTCGATCTCGCCGGCGCGAAAGTCGACCAGCGCGCCTACAACTTGCACTTCGACGAGGTCGCCGGCCAGCTGCGCTTCAACCAGAAGGGCATGAAGGTCGACGGGCTGGACGCGAAATTCCGCGGCCGTCCGGCCAAGCTCGGGCTGGCGATCGGCGGCGCGGCCGCGGACTCCCGCCACGCCTTCGAAGCGCGCCTGACCGGTCGCTACCCGGCCACGACGGTGTTCGCCGACGTGCCGACGATCCTGCCGGCGCTGGTCAAGTTTCCCGGCGAATCGACCTGGAACGCCGGTGTCGACATCGACACCGCCGCCGCCGGCGGCCGCAAGCGCCTGACCTTGCAGAGCGACCTGCGCGGCACCGCGATCGAGCTGCCGGCGCCGCTGGCGAAGAGCGCGGATGCGGCGCTGCCGTTCACGCTTGCGCTCGACCTGCCGTATGCGGGGCAGATCGTCGAGGCGACGCTTGCCGATCTGGTCACCGCCCGGGTGCATCCGCTGGACGCCAAGCGTCCGTTCGCGGCGCGCATCGAGTTCGGCAAAGCGACGCCGTCGGCGCCGCCGGCGCAGGGCGTGTCGATCGGCGGCCGCGCACCGAACTTCGACGCCGGCGGCTGGATCGACCTGACCCGCCTCGGCGGCGGCGACGCCGGCGGCGGCATCGGCGGCCTGCTGCAAGGCATCGACCTGCGCATCGACGACTTCCTGGTCGGCGGCCGCGGCTTCGGCGAGATGCGCCTGGTCGTCGACAGCAGCGCCGCCGCCTCGACCATCCGCCTCGACGGCGCGGCGGCGGCCGGCACGCTGACGATTCCGAACACCGATCTCGCGCGCCAGGGAGTCAGCGCCAGGTTCCAGCGCGTGTACTGGCCGGAGGCGCCGGAATCCAGCGGCGACGACGACAAGGGCACGCTCGCCGACACCGCGCCGTCCTCGCTGCCGCCGCTGCATCTGGTGGTCGACGATTTCCGCCTCGGCAAGGCGAGTTTCGGCGCCGCCGAATTCGAGAGCCATCCGATCGCCAACGGCATGCAGATCGAGAAGCTGCAGGCGCGTTCGCCGAACATGGAGATGAAGGCCAGCGGCGAATGGACCGGCGTGGCGAAGAACAACCGCTCCAAGCTCGCCATCGAGCTGACCGCCAAGAACCTCGGCCAGATGATGACCGCGCTCGGCTTCTCCGGCCTGATCGACGGCGGCGCCGCGCGCGCGACGATCGATGCGTCCTGGGTCGGCCCGCCGTCCGCGTTCGCGCTGCCGCGGCTCGACGGCACGCTCGACATCGACGTGTCGGAAGGCCGCTTCCCCGAGGTGGAACCCGGCGCCGGGCGCATCTTCGGCCTGCTCTCGCTGACCGAGATTCCGCGCCGCCTGAGCCTGGACTTCAGCGACTTCTTCAAGTCCGGCCTCAGCTTCAACTCGATCAAGGGCAAGTTCCGGCTCGCCGACGGCAATGCCTACACCGACGGCCTGATCATCAATAGTCCGGCCGCCGACATCGTCGTCACCGGCCGCACCGGCCTGCGCGCGAAGGACTACGACCAGCAGATGACGGTCAGCCCGCACGCCGGCGTGACGCTGCCGATCGTCGGCGCGATCGCCGGCGGCCCGGTCGGCGCGGCCGCCGGCCTGGTCATGCAGGGCATCCTGCACAAGCCGCTCGGCAAGGTCATCTCGATGCGCTACCACGTGCTCGGCAGCTGGGAGAAGCCGCGCATCGTCGCCGTCGCACGCGAGTCGCGCGACGCCAAGAGCGGCGATTCGGGCAAGAAAAACCCGCCGAAGTCCAAGGACTTGCGTTGAGGCGGATTGCGCTGCAGCATGCGCGGCCCCATTGAGGCGGTCATTGGCGATTGGTGATTGGTGATTCGTAAAAGCGAAGCCGCCCCCTCCCGTCGCCGGCGTCGCTCTTACGAATCACCAATCACGAATCACCAATCACAGCCCCCATGGATCTGATCACCCAAGCCGAACAACGCCTGCTGCGCCCCGGCGGTCTCGCCACCGGCGATCTCGACGGCCTCTTCGCGCGCCTGATGGGGCCGTCGATCGACGCCGCCGACCTGTATTTCCAGCACTCGCGCAGCGAGTCGTGGCTGCTCGAGGACGGCATCGTCAAGGACGGCAACCACTCGATCGAGCAGGGCGTCGGCGTGCGCGCGCTGTCCGGCGAGAAAGCCGGCTTCGCCTATTCGGACGAGATCGTGCTGCCGGCCCTGCTCGAAGCGGCCGGTTCCGCGCGTGCGATCGCGCGCGCCGGCAGCAACGGCGTCGGCAAGCCGCTGGCGATCGCCAGCGGTCGTGCGCTGTATCCGGCGATCGATCCGATCGACAGCTTGTCGAACGAGGCGAAGATCGCCGTGTTGCGCGAGGTCGACGCGTACTGCCGCGCGCAGGATCCGCGCGTGAAGCAGGTCATCGTCAGCCTCGCCGCGGCGCTCGACACCGTGCTGATCGCGCAGTCCGACGGCACGCTCGCCGCCGACGTGCGGCCGCTGGTGCGCATGAACGTGCAGGTCGTCGCCGAACAGAACGGCCGCCGCGAATCGGGCAGCCACGGCGGCGGCGGACGCTACGGCTTCGACGAACTGCTCGCCGACGGCCGCGCGCACGCGTTCGCGCGCGAGGCGGTGCGCGTGGCGCTGGTCAACCTCGAATCGGTGCCGGCGCCGGCCGGCAACATGACCGTCGTGCTCGGCCCCGGCTGGCCCGGCGTGCTGCTGCACGAGGCGATCGGCCACGGCTTCGAAGGCGACTTCAACCGCAAGGAAACCTCGGCCTTCGCCGGCATGCTCGGCGAGAAGGTCGCCGCCGACGGCGTCACGGTCGTCGACGACGGCACCCTGGCCGGCCGCCGCGGTTCGCTCAGCATCGACGACGAGGGCACGCCGTCGCAATGCACCGTGCTGGTCGAGAACGGCGTGATGAAGGGCTACATGCAGGACAAGCTCAACGCGCGCCTGATGGGCATGCGCTCGACCGGCAACGGCCGCCGCGAATCGTTCGCGCACCTGCCGATGCCGCGCATGACCAACACCTACATGCGGCCGGGTTCGCGCGATCCGGGCGAGATCATCGAGTCGGTCTCGCGCGGCCTCTACGCGGTCAACTTCGGCGGCGGTCAGGTCGACATCACCAATGGCAAGTTCACCTTCTCGGCCAGCGAGGCCTACCTGATCGAGAACGGCAGGATCACGCGCCCGGTCAAGGGCGCGACGCTGGTCGGTTCCGGCTCCGACGTGCTCAAGCGCATCTCGATGATCGGCAACGACCTGCAGCTCGACGAGGGCGTCGGCGTGTGCGGCAAGGACGGCCAGAGCGTGCCGGTCGGCGTGGGGCAGCCGACGCTGAAGATCGACAGCATGACCGTCGGCGGCACCGCGGCATGACGCTGGCGCGCCGTTTGCGCGGCGGATGCTGGCTGGTGGTCTTCGCGTTGTGCTCCGTCGCGGCGTTCGCGCAGGCGCGTGAGGCGGCCGTGACGACGGTTGCGGCGAAAAGCTGTGCGGCGCTGAAGAGCCGCGTCGATGCGGCGCCCGGCAAGGGCCCGCTGTTCCTGCGCAGCTACGACGGCGGGCAGGGCGGGGCCGAGCCACAGGAACCGGCGCTGCGCACCGCGGCCTTCGTCTACGACGAGGCGCTGGCGGTGATCGCGCTGGACGGTTGCGGCGCGCTGCCCGAGGCATTGCGCGTCGGCGAGGCACTGCGCCTCGCCGCGACGACGGATACGCGGCTGCGCAACGCGTATCGCGCCGGTCCCGTCGACGGTAAGGTGCTGCGCAACGGCTGGTGGGACGCGTCGCAGCAGCGCTGGGTCGAGGACGGCTACCAGGCCGGCACCGCGACCGGCAACGTCGCCTGGGCCGCGCTGGCCTTGCTCGCGTTGCACCGCGCGACGCACGAGGCGAAATGGCTCGACGCGGCGCGCGGCCTCGGCCGCTGGATCGTCGTTCACACCGCCGATACGCGCGGCGCCGGCGGATTCCGCGGCGGCGTGGACGGCTTCGACGAGGCGCCGGTGCCGCTCGACTGGAAGTCGACCGAGCACGCGCTCGATCTCGTCGCGCTGTTCGACGGGCTCGCCGCGGTCGACCGCGGCGGCGAATGGGCGACGTACGCGGCCTCGGCGCGCGCATTCCTCGCCACGCAATGGGACGAGCGCGAGGACCGCTTCACGATCGGCACCGGCGTCGACGGCGCGCAGCCGAACCTGCAGACCTCCGCGCTCGACGTGCAGCTCTGGTCGCAGCTGGTGCCGCAGGCCGAATCGAAATGGAAACGCGCGCTCGCCTACGCCGAACGCGCGCATAGCGTCGATTGCGGTTTCGACTTCGACGCCGACCGCGACGGCGTCTGGCTCGAAGGCACCGCGCAGGCGGCGCTGGCCTACCGCGTGCGCGGCGATCGCGCGGCGGCGGAGCGGCGCCTGGGATGCATCGCGCGTGAATTCAGTGCCGACGGCTACGTCTACGCGACGCGCGAAGCGCGCATCACGACGGGGCTCGCGGCCGGCGCGTACTACTTCCGCCTGCCGCATCTCGGCGCGACGGCGTGGGCCGCGCTGGCGGCACTGGGCAGGAATCCGTATGTCGCGGCACGCTGAGCGCGCCAGGCGTCATTCTTCGGCCGCGTCGTCGATCTCGTCGACGGCTGCGGCCGTCGCGTCGCGCAGGGCGCGGAACAGCTCGCGGTACGCGTGCGGCGGCTTGTTCGCCTTGCGCTCGGCCAGCGCGTTGCGCACCAGCTGGCGCAGTTGCTGGCGGTCGGCGGCCGGGTGCGCGGCGATGAATTCGGCCAGCGCTTCGTCGCCTTGCTCGAGCAGGCGCTCGCGCCAGACCTCGACGCGGTGCAGCGCGGCCGCTTCGCGATGCGCGGCGGTGCGATCGTGCGCCAGCGCTTTGCGGATCGGCTCGATCGCCTCGTCGTCCTGCTTGCGCAGCTGCTTGGCGAGGAACTGCGTCTGCCGCTTGCGCGCGATGTGCGACGTGATCGCACGCGTGCGCTGCACCTCGGCGAGCAGGTCTTCGTCGAGCGGCACCCGCGCGAGCTGCGCGTCGCTCAAGGAGGCCAGCGCCTCGGCGAGCTTGAAGATGTCGAGCGCGTCGCGGCGCAGCTGGCTGCGGCTCGGGCCGGTGAACTCGTCGTCGAAATCGTCGGTGTCGTGCATTCGTGGACAGATGGAGCGCCTGGTTGACGTCGGGACCGCGGAAGCGGGACGGCGAGGGCGGGATGCCTCGGCGGACAACCGCGCAGCGGATGGCCCGTGGGCGGCGTGCAGGATGCAGGTTGTCATCCGAAATCACAATGGATGCCCGCTCGCGCGGGCGTGAGCAGATCAAAAGCATGCCGTATCGCGGCGAAGGCCGCCACGGCGATCGAGGACAGTCCGTGAATACCGTAATGAACCCAGATGCCGCTTCCGTCGAACTCGACCGCCTCGCGCAGATCGCCGAGGACGTGATCCGCCGCTGCCGCGCCAAGGGCGCCAGCGAGGCCGACGTCGCCGCCAGCGTCGATTCCGGCCTCAGCGTCGGCGTGCGCCTCGGCGAAGTCGAGACGGTCGAGCGCACGCGCGACCGCGGCGTGTCGCTGACGGTCTACTTCGGCAAGCGCAAGGGCTCGGCCAGCACCGCCGATCTCGATCCCGCCTCGATCGAACAGACCATCGAGCACGCCTGCGCGATCGCGCGCTACACCGAGGAGGACCCTGCCAACGGCCTCGCAGACGCGGACCTGATGGCCAAGGACATCCCGGACCTGGACCTGTGGCATCCATGGAACATCACGCCCGAGGAAGCGATCCGCCTGGGCCTGGAGATCGAGGACGCCGGCCGCGCCTTCGATCCGCGCATCGACAACTCCGACGGCGCCTCGGTGCAGGTCGGCGCCGCGATGACCGCGTACGCGAACTCGCTCGGTTTCGTCGGCACCGAACGCGGCACGCACCATTCGCTGTCGGTCGCACTGATCGCCGAGGACGAAGGCGGCATGCAGCGCGACTACTGGTACGACAGCGTGCGCGCGGCCGGCGATTTCGCTTCGGCCGAGTCGATCGGGCGCAAGGCGGCCCAGCGCACGGTGGCGCGGCTCGGCGCGCGGCGGCTGTCGACGCGCGACTGTCCGGTGCTGTTCGTGCCGGAGGTCGCGCGCGGCCTGATCGGGCACTTCCTCTCCGCCGCCAGCGGCGGTTCGCTCTACCGCAGGACCAGTTTCCTCGTCGACCACGTCGGCAAGCAGGTCTTTCCGGAATGGATGCGCATCGTCGAGCGTCCGCGCATCCCGTGCGGCCACGGTTCCACCGCGTTCGACGCGGAAGGCGTCGCCACGCGCGACTCGGACCTGATCACCGACGGCGTGCTGGCGCGCTACATCCTCGGCAGCTATTCGGCGCGCAAGCTCGGCCTGCGCTCGACCGGCAACGCCGGCGGCATCCACAACGTCGTGGTGGAGCCGGGCGGCGACGATTTCGCCGCGCTGCTCCGGCGCATGCACACCGGCCTGGTCGTGACCGAGCTGATGGGGCAGGGCGTGTCGCTGATCACCGGCGACTACTCGCGCGGCGCGACCGGCTTCTGGGTCGAGAACGGGCAGATCGTCCATCCGGTCGAGGAGATCACCATCGCCTCGAACCTGCGCGAGATGTACGCCAATCTCGTCGCGGTCGGCCGCGACGTCGATCCGCGCTCGCACATCCTCACCGGCTCGATCCTGCTCGAACGCATGACCGTCGCCGGCGAGTAGTGTCCTTCCGTCCGATTACTTCGGCTGCAGCCGGATCGCGCCGTCGATGCGGATCGTTTCGCCGTTGAGATAGCGGTTCTGCAGGATGAAGGCGACCGTATCGGCGTATTCCTCCGGCTTGCCCAGGCGCGAGGGAAACGGCACCTGCGCGCACAGCGACTGGTAGACCTGCTCGGGCATGCCGTCGACCATCGGCGTGTGGAAGACGCCCGGCGCGACGGTCATCACGCGCACGCCGATGCGTGCGAACTCGCGCGCCATCGGCAACGTCATGCCGACCACGCCGCCCTTCGACGCCGAGTACGCGGCCTGGCCGATCTGGCCTTCGTAGGCGGCGACCGAGGCGGTGTTGACGATGATGCCGCGCTCGCCGTCCTCGCCCGGCGCGTTGTGCTGCATCAGATTCGCCGCCGCCTTGGCGACGTTGAAGCTGCCGACCAGGTTGATCATCACGGTGGTGGCGAAGGTCGACAGCGGCATCGGCCCTTCCTTGCCGAGCACGCGGCCGGCGCCGAGCACGCCGGCGCAGTTGATCGCGGCATTGAGGCCGCCCATTTCCTCCTGTGCAGACTTCAGGCTTTGCGCGACGTCGTCTTCGGACGTGACATCCGTTTGGATGAAGGCTGGGCGAGCATCGGCTCCCAGTTCACGAGCGGCGGCTTCGCCCCTGGCTTCGTTCACGTCGAGCAATACGACGCGAGCGCCGTGCGCCACGAGATGCCTGGCGACCGCGAAACCGAGTCCGGAGGCGCCGCCGGTGATGACCGCCTTGATCTGATCGAGCTGCATGGAAGATTCCTTGGGAAGAAGCGGGCGCGGATTCTAACCGAGCGCGCCGGACCGCCAGGTTCGGCCGGCGGGTTCTCAGTCGACCGTGCGGCGGAAGTCGAGGTCGTAGCGCGCGCCGCCGGTCAACGCGTGCAGGCGCAGGTTGGTGATGCGGATCGGCGCGCCGTGTTCGAGTTGGGCGGCGTTCGAGTCGCGCATCTCGGCCGGATCGATCAGGGTCACGCCGCCGCTGCCGACGACTTCGAGCACGTTGTCCGGTCCGATCACCGCGGCGGTGGCTGCGTCGAGTCCGAGCCCGAGCGCGAACGGGTTCAGCGCCAGCGCGGCGAGCAGGCGGCCGAGCCGGTCGCTGGCATGGCCGCCCTGGTCGACGATGATGCGGTTGGTGAGTCCGAGGCCCGGCGCAAGGCTGGCGCCGCCGCTGCGCGGCGTCGCGCCCTCGACGCCGTGCGCGAGCATGTGTTCGCACAGCACCGCCGCGCCGGCGCCGCCGCCGATCACCGCCATGCCTTCGGCGTTGCGGCGGCGGATCGCGCGTGCGAGCTGGGTGCCGCCGATCAGCGTCGACAGGCGCAGCGGCTGCTCGGCCAGCAGCAAGGTCAGGTGCGCGTGCTCGACCGCGTCGAGCAGGGCGCGCTGCTCGCTGTCGGCACGCGTCTGCAGCGTCTGCCGGCGCACTTCGCCGGCGCCGGCGTTGTACAGCGTGGTGTCGAAATCGACGTCGTCGTCGGCGGCTTCGGTCGGAATCAGCGCGACCACGCGCGGCTGCGTGCCGATCAGCGCGAACAACCGCGCGAGCAGCGTCGAGGCGCCCGCTTCGGCGCGCAGATCGCCGGCGGCGATGATCAGGCCGCGGTTGCGGTCCGGAGCGAGTTTGGCGGGCATTCGGACCGGCTCGCGGCGAGGAAACCGCGAGTATAGGGAACCTCCGACGACCTCGTCATCCTCGTGAACGCCGGGATCCGGCTCGGTTTTTCTACGACGCAATCCAGCGCGAAATGGATGGCCAGCCGTCGGTCGTCGAAGCAGCGTTCGCGGGAACGAGGCAGTTCGGCGAACGCCTCGGGATGGGCGTCTCGCGGGAATGATGCCAATGGGGTATGCGCCTGGACGACGCGGTGTTCAGGCCAGCCCGCGCCGGCGCGCGAAGGCCGCGAATTCCACCGCGTCGAGCGCCGGACTGAACAGGTGGCCCTGCGCGACGCGCAGGCCGTGGTCGAGCAGGAACTGCCGCTGCTGCTCGGTCTCGACGCCCTCGGCGACCATGCCGAGGCCGAGGCCCTGGCCGACGCGGATGATCGCCTCGCAGATCGCCGTGTCGGCGACGCTGGACGGAATGCGCCGCACGAACTCGTAGCTGATCTTCAGCGCGTCGACCGGCAGCCGGCGCAGGTAGTTGAGCGAGGAATAGCCCTCGCCGAAATCGTCGATGGTGATCCGCACGCCGAGCTCGCGCAGATCCTTGAACATCTGCGTCGTGTCCGGCGTGTCCTCGACCAGCATGCGCTCGATCATCTCGATCTCCAGCGAGTCGCCGGACAGGTCGTGGCGACGCAGCGCGGACACGACCGAATCGAGGAAGGATTCGCTCAGCAGCTGGCGATAGGACACGTTGACCGCGATGTGCGGCAGCGCCACGCCGAGGTCGCGCCAGTCGCGCAAGGTGCGGCAGGCCTCGTCGATGACCCAGGCGCCGATCGGCACGATGTCGCCGGAGCTTTCGGCGTGCTGCACGAAGGCGAACGGCAGCAGCTCGCCGCGCGAGGGATGCATCCAGCGCAGCAGCGCCTCGGCGCCGACCACCTTGCCGCTGACCAGGTCGACCTTCGGCTGGTACTTCAGATGCAGCTCGTGGCGGTCGAGCGCGTGGCGCAGCTGGTTCTCGACCGCGAGACTGCTTTCCAGGCGGCGTTCGGTGGCGACCGAGAACGCCTGCCAGGTGTTGCGGCCGCGGCGCTTGGCGTCGCTCATCGCGGCGTCGGCGTGCTGCACCAGCTGCTGCGCATTGCGGCCGTCCCTGGGGTGGCGTGCGATGCCGATCGAGGCGGTGATGACGTAGTCCTCGCCGACGTGCTCGAACGGGCGGCGGAAGCGGCTGTTGATCGTCTCGGCGACCTCGCTGGCGCGTTCCTCGCGCGTCGAGCGCGGCAGCACGACGAGGAACTCGTCGCCGGCGAAGCGGCCGCAGCGCGCGCCTTCGGGCAGGCACTCGCGCAGGCGCTCGGCGGCGGCGCCGAGCAGGCGGTCGCCGGCGGCCGCGCCGAGGATGTCGTTGATGACCTTGAAGCGATCGAGGTCGACGTAGAGGAGGGTCGGGCCGATCTGGTCGCGCGTGGCGATGATCTGGCGGTTCAGCTCGTCGACGATCGCCTCGCGGTTCGGCAGGCCGGTGAGCGGATCGGTGACCGCCTTGCGGCGCAGTTCGAGTTCCAGCTGCTTGCGCGCGGTGACGTCCTGGCACATGCCCGACACGCCCCAGATCGCGCCGCCGCGGCGCAGCGGCCGCATCGCGACGCTGAGCCAGCGCTGGCGGCCGAGCGGGGTGACGATTTCCTGTTCGTGCTGGATCGATTCGCCGCGGCGCAACGCGGCGAGGTCCTGCGCGAGCCGTTCGCGGCCGCCCGGCACCAGCGCCATCGCGCGCTCCAGCGTCATCGGCGTGCCGACCGGCAGGTCGAACAACCGGTACATTTCGTCGGTCCAGAACAGCATCTCGCCGTCCAGCGAGAACTCGAAGCCGCCGAGGTTGCTGACCTCCTGCGCCTGCGCGAGCACGTCGCGGGCGCGCTTGAGTTCGCTGACGTCGTCGTAGGCGACGACGGCCTGGTACGGCGCGTCCTCGCCGGCGCGGAACAGCGGCACCGCGGTGGTCGACAGCCACAGCGGCTCGTCCAGATGCGGCGCCGACAGGCACAGCAGCGTGCTGTGCACCGGCTGGCCGGTGGTCAGCACGCGCGTCGACGGCAGCTCAGAACGCGGCAGCAGGCGACCGTTTTCGTCGTACCAGTTCCAGCCCGGGAAGTTCTCGCGCGCGGCCTGGAGGTATTCCTCTTCGCGCATGCGCATCATCTGCAGCGCGGCCGGATTGACGTAGACGTAGCCGCCCTGCGCGTCGCGCACGTGCACGCCCTTGTCGAGCATCTTCAGCAGCAGCTGGTAGCGCAAGTCGGCGTCGCGCAGCGCGCTGGCGGTGCGCTGCCAGTGGCTGATGCCGCGCGTGACCGACAGCACGCGCTTCTGGCTGCCGTCGAGATAGACGTTGGAGTGGATCTCGACCGGAAAATCGCGTCCGTCGCTGCGCCGGATGCTGGTCTCGATGGTGAACGCGTCGTTGAGCCGGCAGGTCTCGATCACGTGCTGGATGTGATCGGGCGGCAGCGCCGGATTGAGATCGACCAGGTTCAGCTGCAGCAGCGATTCGCGCGAATGGCCGTAAAGACGGCAGGCGGCGACGTTGGCGTCGAGCACGTCGCCGCGTTCGTTGTGCACGGTGACCGCGTCGGGGATCGCTTCGAGCAGGCCGCGATAGCGCGAGGCGACCGCGAGCGCCGCGGCGTCCTGCGCGCGCAGCTTGTGCACGGCTTCGAGCACGAGCTGGCGCGCGTGCCCGTCGAGCTCCTGGTGCCTGGCGACGTCGAGCAGGGCGTCGACCGCGGTCGCGGTGCCGCCACCGCCGGGCAACGGCGCGATCCAGGCGCTCACTTCCGCGCCCTCGTGTTGCGATGTCGCGCTTTGCTGCATCGCCTCCGTCCCGAACGGAAGTCTTCCGGCTTGCGACGCGACCTTAGCACCGCATCCTCGGCAGGCGCGTGAAAGAACAGTGGAGGGCGGCTGCGGGAATTCCGACGGTGGGTGCGGTTCGCAGCCACGACCGGTCAGAGGCTGGCGCGGGCGACGCGGCTGGAGGTCTCGCGGCCGAGCTGGGCGCTGAGCCAGAGCCCGGTGGCGATCAGCGCGGGCAGGTCGATGCCGGTCGCGATGCCGAGGCCGTCGAGCATGTAGACGACGTCCTCGCTGGCCACGTTGCCGGTCGCGCCTTTCGCGTACGGGCAGCCGCCGGTGCCGGACACCGCGCTGTCGACCACCGCGACGCCTTCCTCGAGGCAGGCCAGGATGTTCGCCAGCGCCTGGCCGCGGGTGTCGTGGAAATGCACCGCCAGCGCCGCCATCGGCACCTCGCCGGCGACCGCCCGCAGCATCGCGCGGGCCTTGCCGGGCGTGCCGATGCCGATGGTGTCGCCGAGGGAGATCTCGTAGCAGCCGAGCGTGTGCAGGCGCTGCGCGACGTGCACGACGTCGGCGACCGGCACCTCGCCCTGGTACGGGCAGCCGAGCACGGTGGAGACGTAGCCGCGCACCTTGACGCCGTCCGCGCGGGCGCGTTCGAGCACCGGCGCGAAGCGCTCGATCGATTCGTCGATCGAGGCGTTGATGTTCTTGCGGCTGAACGCTTCCGACGCGGCGGCGAACACCGCGATCTCGTCGGCGCCGACGGCGCGCGCGCGTTCGTATCCCTGCAGGTTCGGCACCAGCACCGGATAGCTCACGCCGGGTTTCCTGGCGATGCCGGAGAAGACCTCGGCTGCATCGGCGAGCTGCGGGATCCACTTCGGGCTGACGAAGCTGGTCGCCTCGATCGTGCGCAGGCCGGTCGCCGACAGGCGGTCGATCAGTTCGATCTTGGTCGCCGTCGGGATGATCGTCTTCTCGTTCTGCAGGCCGTCGCGCGCGCCGACCTCGACGATGCGGACGCGGGGAGGCATGTCGTTCATGGCTCGGGCGGGGGCATTCATGCCGGCGATTCTAGCGCCGACCGGCGCGAGCCTGTGCGTCTCGTCCGCCCGGGCGGGACGCCCGCCGGGACGGCCGCCCGGCAGCGGAGAAATTTTTGAACATTTGGAATATTGGAATGCTCCGGCGCCCCCGCATCGGCGTATTCTTGCGCCGCAATTCTTTCTGCCACAGGGGGCACCATGGAATTCGACAGGAGCGCACGCCCACGCGTGCGCGGTGTACGTGCGTGCGCGTTGAGCGCCGCGGTGACGGCGGCATGGTTCGTCCAGGCGCATGCGGCGACGATCGAGGTGCACGATCCGGCCTCGCTTGCGCTCGCGCTGCGCTCGGTCGCGGTCGACGGCGATGCCGTCGACACCGACAACGTGATCCGCTTCGCCGACGACATCGTCCTCGGCGGCGATCTGCCCGCGGTCAATCTTCCCGCCGGCGCCACGTTGACGATCGACGGCGACGGCCACGCGCTCGACGGCGGCGGCGTCGCACGCGGGCTGTTCGTGTACTCGGGCACGGCGACGATCAGGAACCTGGCGATTCGCCAGGCCGTCGCGCACGGCGGCAAGGGCCGCGCCGGAGGCGGCGCCGGCGCGGGGTTGGGCGGCGCCCTGTTCGTCGCGACCGACGGCCGCGTGACTCTCGACGGCGTCGCGTTCGAGCAGAACGCCGCCGCCGGCGGAGACGCGGAGTCGGGCAACCGCGGCGGCGGTGGCGGCCTGGGCGGCGACGGCGCGTCCCAGGGCGGTGGCGTGTGCGGTGGCGGCGGAGGCGTCGGGGTGGGCGCCGACGGCGGAAGCATCGGCGTCCTCGACGGACTGGCCGGCATCGTCGCCGGCGCCGCCTCCGGAGGAGATCTGGGCGGCTCGCTCGGTGGCGCCGACGGCGGTGGCGGCGCCGCATCGCTCTCCATGAGTTCCGTCGCCTCGGGCGGCGGCGTCGCCGGTCAGAGCGGAAACATCTCGACGTTCAACGGCGGCGGCGGCGGATTCGGCGGCGGTGGCGGCGCCGGCTTCGTGGGCGGCCCGGGTGGTTTCGGAGGTGGCGGCGGCAGCAGCGGCGGCGGTGCCGGCGGCAACGGCGGCTTCGGCGGCGGCGGCGGACAGGGCCAGCCGACGGCGTTCGGCGGCTTCGGCGGCGGAGACGCGACCGACGGTGGCAACCCGGCGGGCGGAATCGGCGGCGCGGGCGCCGGTTTCGGCGGCGCCGTGTTCGTGATGGACGGCGCGACGCTGGCGATCGCCGGCCCCAGCACGATCGCCGGAGGCAGCGCCGTCGGCGGCAACGCCAGCGGCGGCGTGACGACGGCGGCGGCAGGCGGTGCGGGCCTGTTCCTGCACGGCGCCGGGACACTCGAATTCTCGCCCGCCTCGGGGCAGTTGCAGTCGGTGTCCGATTCGATCACCGACATGGCTTCCTTCGTCGACGCGGGCTACGTGCCGCCGGCGTGGTGCGGCGCGACGTGCTTCGACGCCTCGCGCGACCGTTGGAGCCTGGCCAAGACCGGCGTCGGAGTGCTGGTGCTGACCGGCGACCATGCCTTGGCCGCAGGCGCATCGGTCAGCGAGGGCTTGCTGGAAATCGGCGACGGCACGACCGCGACCCGTTTCGACGGCGACGTCACGGCGAGCGGCAACGGCTTCCTCGCCGGCGCCGGCACCATCGACGGCACCATCGGGCTCGGCAGCGGCGGCGTCCTTCTGGCGGGGCCGATCGACCTGCCGGTCGGCACGCTGCATGCGACGACGCTCGGATTCGCCGACGGCACGCTCGCCGCGCGCCTGTCCGGCGACGTCTCCGACGTGGCCGAGGTCGCGACCGTCGACTTCCAGCCGTCGACGCACGCCTACCGAGTGGTCCTGCTCGACGGTTCGGACGGCACCTTTCCGAGCCCGGGCACGACCTATTCGATCGTCAAGTTCGACGCGACCGCCGGCAACCCGTCGCCGACGTTCACCTGGAGCTATTTCGGCATGGCCAGCGGCGTCGCCGGAAGCCTCGCGCTGACCGCGGAGGCTCTGACGTTCACCGTCACCGCCGCCACGCCGCCGCCGCCGCCGGTGCTCACGGCGATTTTCGTGCCCGATGCCATTCCCGACACCGCCACGACGCAGCTCGTGCTGACGCTCCGCAACGACGCGCACAGCACGATTGCGGTGACCACCGCGCTGGCGCACGTCCTGCCTGCCGGCCTGCGCATCGGTGCGGACGCGCCTTCGACGGACTGCGCGAATGCGACGGTGGCGGCCGTGCCCGGAGATGCCTCGTTCTCGCTTGCGGCGGGAGCGCAGATTTCCGCCGACGGCAGCTGCACGGTGGTCATTCCCGTCGCCGGGGCGGCGGGGACGTACGAGGACGGTTTCGCCGCCGGCGTATTGCACACGACCAGCGGCCAGAACGCGGATGCCGTCGTCGCGCCGCTGTCCATCTCGGCGGACCGCGTGTTCGCGGACGGATTCGATCCCGCCGAGCCGTGAGCGCGTCGAATGGATGCTGCCGAGTTGGGTCGCGCGTAGAAGCCGGCGCGCGCCTCTTCGCGGCTGAAGTGTTTCCGCCGTCCGGCAGCGCGGATTGACGGGGCGGATTGACGGGGATGAACGGATGGATCTCGGGCGCCATTCCCGCAACGGCGGGAATGGCGCGGAAATCGGCGATTCCGTAGAGCCCGCGTCAGCCCGCTTCGAGCCGCACGAGCACCGCATCCGCGTCGACGAAGTCGCCGGCCGCGGCCTGCACGCTGTCGATCTTGCCGGCGCGCGGCGCCTTCAGGCTCAGCTCCATCTTCATCGCTTCCATGACCAGCACTTCCTGGCCGGCGGCGACTTCGTCGCCAGCCTGCGCCTTGACCACCACGATGCGGCCCGGCATCGGCGCGACGATGCGGTCGCCGCTCGCCGCCGATTCCTGCGTCCAGGTGAACGACGGCGCGTGCGTGAACGTGCGGCGGCGCACGCCGTCGTGCACGCTGACGCCGTTGCGATCGAACGCGACCTGCCAGCGCCGGGCGGTGCCGTCGGCTTCGAGAGTGAGCAGGCCGTCGGCGAGATGCGCGTGACCGACGGCGATGCGGCGGCCGTCCGCGTCGAGTCGATAGCTGCCCCCCGAGCCCTGCGCGACGACTTCGATGCGTTCGCCGCGATCGAGCAGGGCGACGATGCGCCTGCCCGGATGGCCGAGCCGCCAGCCGTCGGCGCGACCCCACGGCGAATGCGCGTCGCCGGAGGCGAGTGCGAGGCGCGGCGCTTCGGCCTCCTCGTGCAGCAGCCAGGCGGTCGCCGCGGCGGCGAGCGCGTCGTGATCGCGATCGTCGTCGGCGCCCAGGAACTCCTCGAGATGGCGATCGAGATAGCCGGTGTCGATGCGTCCCTCGACCACGGCCGGATGGCGCACCAGGCGTTCGAGGAATTCGACGTTCGATTTCGGACCGACGACTTCGCAGGCCGCCAGCGCTTCGCGCATGCGCTGCAGGGCGCTGGCGCGGTCGCGATCCCAGACGATCAGCTTGGCGATCATCGGATCATAGAAAATCGTGACGGTGTCGCCTTCGATCACGCCGGAGTCGATGCGCACGTTCGCCGACGGCGCCGGCAGGCGCAGGCGTTCGAGCTTGCCGGAGCCGGGCAGGAAGCCCTGCTCGGGGTCTTCGGCGTACAGGCGCAGCTCGATCGCGTGGCCGTTCGCCGGCACCGACTTGTTGCGGATCAGCGACGCCGGCAGCGGCTCGCCGGCGGCGACGCGCAATTGCAGCTCGACCAGGTCGAGGCCGAGCACCATCTCGGTGACCGGATGCTCGACCTGCAGGCGCGTGTTGATCTCCATGAAGTAGAAATCGCCGGCCGGCCCGACGATGAACTCGACCGTGCCCGCATTGACGTAGTCGAGCGCGCGCGCCGCGGCGATCGCGGCCTCGCCCATCTTCGCGCGCAGTTCCGGGGTGACGAACGGCGAGGGCGTTTCCTCCAGCACCTTCTGGTAGCGCCGCTGCGCCGAGCATTCGCGCTCGTTCAGATGCACGACGTTGCCGTGGCCGTCGCCGAACACCTGGAACTCGATGTGGCGCGGCTGCTCGATGTAGCGCTCCAGCAGCACGCGGTCGCGGCCGAATGCGTTGCGCGCCTCGCGCTGGCAGCTTTCGAGGTTCGGTGCGAACTCGGCCGCCGAGCGCACGATGCGCATGCCCTTGCCGCCGCCGCCGTGCGCGGCCTTGATCATCAGCGGAAAGCCGATGCGCTCGGCTTCGCGTGCGAGCAGCGCGGCGTCCTGGTCGGCGCCGGTGTAGCCCGGCACCACCGGCACGCCGCGGGCGGACATCAGTTCCTTCGCGCCGGCCTTCGAGCCCATGCGCCGCATCGACTCGCCGGACGGACCGATGAAGACGAGCCCGGCGCTCACGACCGCGTCGGCGAAGTCGGCGTTCTCGGAGAGAAAGCCGTAGCCCGGGTGGATCGCCTGCGCGCCCGACTTCAACGCCGCCTCGATGATCGCCTCGCCGCGCAGATACGAATCCGCCGGACGCGGGCCGCCGATCGGATAGGCGACGTCGGCCTGGCGAACGTGCTGCGCGCCGGCGTCCGCTTCGGAGTACACGGCCACGGTCTGGATGCCGAGCCGGCGGCAGGTGGGGATCACCCGGCAGGCGATTTCGCCACGGTTCGCGATCAGGATGCGTTGGAACATGCGTCTTCTCGTTGGCCCGGGTTTTCAGGGCGAGAGTGGGGGAAGGAACGGTCGCGTTCCCGGACCGGTCGGCATCGCCGGATTCATTCCGGCGCGTGGCAGACCGCTTCGATGTTGTGTCCGTCCGGATCGAGCACGAACGCACCGTAGTAGTGCTCGTGATAGTGCGGACGCAGGCCCGGCGCGCCGTTGTCGCGCGCGCCGGCGGCGAGGGCGGCCTTGTGGAACGCGTCGACCGCCGCGCGGTTCGGCGCGACGAAGGCGACGTGCGTGCGCGCGAGCCTGGCGTCGGCGCCGATCCAGAAGTACGGCTTGCCCTGCGAGCCGAAGCCGCCGGCCCAGTCGTCTCCGGTCTGTTCCGGCGTGACTTCCATGATCAGGCCGATGCCGAGCGGCGCCAGCGCTTTTTCGTAGAACGCTTTCGCCTTCGCGTAATCGGAAACCGGAATGCCGATGTGGTCGAGCACGGACAACCTCCTGCGAGCGAGACGAGAAAGCTTCGGCGCAGCGCCGAAGCGGCGGCGTACGGTAGCATGCTGGATTGACCCCAGAAACGCCCGATGACGTCCTCCGTTTCCGCCACCGGCGCCGCGCCGCCGAATCGACCTGCGTCGACCGAGACGGTCGCGACCGCATCGTCGGGCGCGTCCGCCGCGATCCTGCTCGAGGAGGGCCGCACGCTGGCGTTGAAGCAGGATTTCGCCGCTGCCGCCAAGGTTCTGCAAGCCGCGCTCGAACGCTTTCCGGACGACATCGAAGTGCCGCTCGCGCTGGCCAGCGTGCGCTGGCAGCTCGGCGATCGCGCGGTCGCGCAGGCCTTGCTGGAAGGCGTGCTCGAGCGGCAGCCCGGTCACGTCGGCGCGGCGTTCACCCTGGTGCGCCTGCACGCCGAGCGGGACGAATGGCCCGCCGCGGAAGCGGTGTTCCGCGCATTGTTCCGAGACCATCCGCAGCCGGCCGATCTCGCGTTGCGCGCGGCGAAGATGCTGGCCGACTGGAATCGCAAGCCGGCCGCCGCGGAGATCTGCGAGGCCGCGATCGCGGCGGGCGCCGAGGACGCGATGCTGCATCTGTACGCCGCCGCGCTGCAGGGCCAGCTCGGCGACTTCGAGCGGTCGCGTCGGCACTACCTGTTCGCGCTCGATCACGATCGGCGCACCTTGGACTACGGAGCCGCCTACGGTCTCGCCTCGATTTCGCGCTACGCGGATCCGGCGCATCCGGATCTGGCGCGCTTCGCGGCCCTGCTCGAACAGCCGGACTTGAATGCGCGTGCGCGTGCGTCGCTGCTGTTCGCGCTCGGCAAGATCCACGACGATCTCGGCGACTACGCGCAGGCCGCCGCGCGGCTGCGCGAAGCGAACGGCCTGGTCGACCGGCAGAACTGGTCGCGCAAGAACTGGCGTCGACTGGTCGACGCGCGCCTCGGCGCGAAACCGCTGCCGCCGCGCGCGCCGGCCGAGGACGAGTGCGTGCCGATCTTCATCGTCGGCGCGCCGCGCTCCGGCACGACGCTGGCCGCCGAACTGCTCGGACGCTCCTCGCAGATCCGCAATCGCGGCGAACTCGACTGGCTGCCGCACTACGCCGAACAGATCGCGGTGGCGGGCAAGCCCACGCCGGAATCGCTCGAGCGGGTCGCGCAGGCCTATCTCGGCAAGCTGCGCCAGGAGGAAGGCGAGGTGCGCTGGTTCGTCGACAAGCAGCCGCTGAATTTCCTGCACGTCGACCTGATCCGCGCATTGTTCCCGCAGGCCTGGATCGTGCACTGCCGACGCAGCAGCCGCGACACCGCACTGTCGATCTGGACGCAGCATTTCGGCTCGACCGAGTACCGCTTCGCCTACGACTTCGACGACATCGCCGCCGTTCTGCAGGGTTGTTCGCGCCTGATGGCGAAGGCGAAGCAGGACGCCGGCGCGCGCGTGCTGGAGGTGCGCTACGAGGAACTCGTGCGCCGGCCGCAGGCGGTGGTCGACGCGTTGGCCGACGCGATCGGCGTGCCGTGCTTCGATTGCGGCACGCCGGAGGAAAGGCGCCACGCCATCGGCACCGCCAGCGTCTGGCAGGCGCGCCAGCCGGTCTACACGCGCGCGATCGGGCGCTGGCGTGCGTATGCGGAGTTCGTGCCGGAGCTGATGAAGTTCGCTGACGATTGAGGAGGAGAGAGAAAAGCTTTTCTCGCAGAGGCGCAGAGATGCGCAGAGAAAAGCCGAGGATTCGTTCCTTCTTTTTCTCAGCGACCTCTGCGTCTCTGCGAGAGAACCGCTTCTCCGGAAAAGACCTCTCAGTCCGCCTTGATCCAGGCCGGCGCGCGCTTGTCGAGGAACGCCGACAGCCCTTGCTGGCCTTCGGGCGACACGCGCAGGCGCGCGATCAGCGCCGCGTTTTCGGCGTCGACGCGTTCGGCCGATTCGCGCGTCATGCCGGCCATGCGCAGGGCGAGCTGCTTGGCCTCGGCCTGCGCCAGCGGGCCGCCCTTGGCGAGGAAGTGCAGGGCGCGTTCGACCGCGGCGTCGAGCTGGTCGCCCGGCACGCTCTCGTGCAGCAGGCCGATGCGCGCGGCGCTCGCGGCGTCGAACACTTCGCCGCTGACGAACAGGCGCCGCGCCTGGCGCGCGCCGATCGCCGCGATCACGTACGGCGAGATCACCGCGGGAACCAGGCCGAGCTTGATCTCGCTGAGCGAGAACTTGGCGCCGTCGACGCCGATCGCGAGGTCGCAGCAGGCGACCAGTCCGACGCCGCCGCCGTAGGCCGAGCCGTTGACGCGCGCGACGGTCGGCTTGGAGAGGAAATTCAACGTGCGCATCAAGGTCGCCAGACGCAGCGAGTCGGCGCGGTTCTCGTCCTCGCCGGCCTGCGCCATGCCGCGCATCCAGTGGAGGTCGGCGCCGGCCGAGAACGACGCACCGGCGCCGGTCAGCACGACGGCGCGCACGGCCGGATCGCGTTCGCAGTCGTCCAGGGCACCGGTCAAGTCGGCGATCAGCGCGTCGTCGAACGCGTTATGCACGTTCGGCCGGTTCAGGGTGATCGTGGCGACGGAATCGGTGGCGGTGACGAGGACGGCTTCGCTCATGAAAGGGCACTCGGATCGACAGGTGCGCGATCATACCCGCGGTCGCTCGGGCCGTTCGCACGTGAAGGTGGGCTACGCATCGCGACGCGGCGGCCATCGGCGCACGAGCGCCCGCGTCGCGCGCAGATCCGTCGCGGCTTCGTCGCACAGCCACTCCTGGAAGCGCAGGATCTTGCGGCGGTTCCGCCGCACCGCCGGGCAGGCGAACCAGAAGGCGCGTCCGTCGCCGGCGACGAAGTCGTGCGCCGGCACCAGCCGGCCCGCGTCGAGTTCGCGCCGGAACAGGATCGGCGAACCGATCGCGATGCCGTGCCCGGCCATCGCGGCGGTGATGTCGAGGTATTCGGCCGACAGCGTGGTGCCGAAGCGCTCGGCGGGGATCGCTTCGTCGAAGCCGCGCGCGCGGTACCACAGGCGCCACCAGTCGGGCCGGCCGAGCAGCGGAACGTCGAGCGGAAGATCGGGGCGGGCGAGCGCCGCCGCGGCGGCGAGCAGCGCCGGCGCGCACAGCGGCATGAAGATGCTCGGAAACAGCTCCGTCGCGTGCAGTCCCGGCCATTGGCCGTCGCCGTTGCGGATCGCCGCGTCGAAATGGCCGCCGGTGAGATCCTGCGCCTCCGCCGAGAGATCGAGTTCGATCACGATGTCCGGATGCCGGGCGCGGAAATGTCCGAGTCTCGGCGTCAGCCAACTCGTGCCGAGCGTCGGCAGCGTGGTGAGCGAAAGTCGCGTCTCGTCGACGTGCGTCGCCTTGGCGAAGCTGGCGCGCAAGGTCGCGAAGGCCTTGCTCGCTTCCCGCGAAACGAGTTCGCCCGAGGCGGTCAGCGCGACGCGCTGCGGATGGCGCTCGAACAACGGCAGGCCGAGGTGCTGTTCGAGCCGGCGCACGTGATAGCTCACCGAGGCGGCGGTGGTGTCCAGCTCCTGCGCCGCCTTGGCGAAGCTGCCCAGGCGCGCCGCGGCCTCGAAGGCGCGGATCGCCGCGAGCGGAGGGAGAGGCGGCTGGCGGAGCATAAGTCTGCCTTAGCCTGCAGGCCACTCTTCGCGTGGTCAATGGGCAGGGCGGTTGCGACGATGCCGCGTCGATTCGGCTTGGAGCGGAGACTGGCGATGCACAGACGCGATTTCCTGGCGGCCGCGGCCGTCGTGGGCGGCATGGGCCTGGCAGGCGTGCGTCCGAGCGCCGCGGCGGCGAGCGGATTGCCGCCCGGTGCGCAGGCGGCGGCGGACGCGCACCGCAAGGATTGGCAGTGGCTGCTCGGCAACTGGGACGTGCGGCATCGCCGGCTGAAGGAGCGCCTGGTCGGCGACACGCACTGGCAGGAATTCGCCGGCAAGAGCGCGACCTGGTCCACGCTGGGTGGCCTGGGCACGATCGACGACAACCTCCTCGAGTTTCCGGACGGCGCCTATCGCGGCCTCAGCCTCCGTGCGTTCGACGCTGCCGCCGGCACCTGGGCGATCTGGTGGCTGGACGGACGCCAGCCGACGCGAATCGACCCGCCGGTGCGAGGGCGCTTCGACGCCGACGGCGGCACCTTCGTCGGCGCCGACGTCTTCAAGGGGCGGCCGATCATGATGCGCTTCCGCTGGCACGACATCCACGGCGCGCGACCCTGGTGGGAGCAGGCGTTCTCGCCGGATGGCGGCGCGACCTGGGAGGTGAACTGGCGCAATTGGTTCACGCGCACCGCGGCGCGGCCGAGCCCGTTGCCGACACTCGCCGACGCGCCGCGCGACTGGGACTTCCTGGCCGGCCGTTGGAACGTGCGTCATCGCCGCTTGCGCCAGCGCTTCGCCGGCAGCACGGACTGGGACGAATTCGGCGGCACGTTCGTCAACTGGCCCGTGCTCGGCGGCTACGGCAACGTCGGCGACAACGTGATGGAGTTCCCGGGCGGGACGGTTCGCGGCGTCGGCTTCCGCGCGTTCGATCCGGCATCGCGGCAATGGCTGAGCTGGTGGCTGGACGGCCGCAGTCCGGCCGAGATCGGCGTGCCGCTGCGCGGTGCGTTCGTCGACGGCGTTGGGCAGCTCGTCGGCGCCGACGTCCACGAGCGCAAGGCGATCAAGACGCGCGTGATCTGGTCGCGCATCACCGAACGCTCGGCGCGCTGGGAGCAGGCCGGCTCCGCCGACGACGGCCGGACCTGGGAGGTGAACTGGATCAGCGACTTCGAGCGGCAGGCCTGAGTGCTCGAACGCTCGGCGCGGCACGCATCGGCAATGCGCGACGAGGCGGAGCGGTTGCGCGCGTTCGCGAGGTGATTCTCGCCTTCGTCGCCGGCGCGGTATCGCGATCCTTCGGATGGGTTCCGGCATCGACGCGCTAGGGACGTCGAAAAAGCCTATAATGCGAACCATTCTCATTTAATGCGGTCTGTCGAGCGTGCGGTTATCCGAGTTGAAGAAAGGCGCGTCCGCCGTGGTCCGTGAAGTCGAAGATGCCCATGCCGCCGATCCGATCGCGCGCCGCCTGCGCGAACTCGGCTTCGTCGGCGGCGAGCCGGTACGCGTCGTCGCCAGCGGACCGGTCGGCGGCGATCCGCTGCTGGTGCAGATCGGCTACACGCGCTTCGCGCTGCGCCGCGCCGAGGCGGCGCGCGTGCTGGTCGACGGAGGTGTCGCGTGAACGCGCTCGTCGAGTCGCCGCGCATCGCCCTGGTCGGCAATCCGAACAGCGGCAAGACCGCGCTGTTCAATCGCCTGACCGGCAGCCAGCAGAAGGTCGCCAACTACGCCGGCGTCACGGTCGAGCGCAAGGAAGGGCGCTTCGTCGCGCCGTCCGGGCGTACCCTGCGCCTGCTCGACCTGCCCGGTGCCTACAGCCTCGACGCAGCCAGCCCCGACGAGGCGATCACGCGCGACATCTGCGAGGGCCGCTATCCGGGAGAGCCGGCGCCGGACCTGATCGTCTGCGTCGCCGACGCGACCAACCTGCGCCTGCATCTGCGCTTCGTGCTCGAAGTGAAGCGCCTCGGCCGGCCGATGGTGCTGGCGCTGAACATGATGGACGCGGCGCGCAAGCGCGGCATCCGCATCGACGTCGCCGCGTTGTCGGACGCGCTCGGCGTGCCGGTGGTCGAGACGATCGCCGTGCAGCGCGGCGGTGCGGCAGCGCTGGTCGAGCACCTCGATCGCAGCGTCGCTGCCGTCGCGACCGCGCCGTCCCTGCCGGACAGCGGCGACGCCGCAGTCGAGGCCGACCTGCACGCGCAGGTGCGCGCGGCGCTCGCCGCGGCGGTGACGATGCCGCGCGCGACCTCGACCGTCGACGACGCGCTCGACCGCATCGTGCTGCACCCGATCGGCGGACTGGCGATCCTGGCGGCGGTGATGTTCCTGATCTTCCAGGCCGTGTTCTCGTGGGCCGCGCCGCTGCAGGACGCGGTCGGCGCCGGCGTCGGCGCGGCCGGCGCATGGATCGGCGGCCTGCTCGAGTCGATGCCGCTGCTGCACAGCCTGGTCACCGACGGCATCTTCGCCGGCCTCGGCACCGTGCTCGAATTCCTGCCGCAGATCCTGATCCTGTTCCTGTTCATCCTGATGCTCGAGGAATCGGGCTACCTGCCGCGCGCGGCGTTCCTGCTCGATCGCCTGATGTTCAAGGCCGGATTGACCGGGCGCTCGTTCATTCCGCTGCTGTCGAGCTTCGCCTGCGCGATCCCCGGCATCATGGCCACGCGCAGCATCCAGGACCCGCGCGATCGCCTGACCACGATCCTGGTCGCGCCGCTGATGACCTGCTCGGCGCGCCTGCCGGTCTACACCTTGCTGATCGGCGCGTTCATCCCGCGGCAGACGGTGCTCGGCCTGTTCAACCTGCAGGGCGTGGTGCTGTTCACGCTGTACTTCGCCGGCATCGTCAGCGCGCTCGCGGTGGCGTGGGTGATCAAGCGCCTGCGCCGCGACCGCAGCGAGCATGCGCTGCTGATGGAGCTGCCTTCCTACCGCCTGCCCAATCCGCGCGACGTCGCCATCGGACTGTGGGAGCGCGCGAAGATCTTCCTGCGCCGCGTGACCGGCATCATCCTCGCGCTGACCGTGCTGCTGTGGTTCCTGTCGAGCTTCCCGGCGCCGCCGGAAGGCGCGACGCTGCCGCCGATCGACTATAGCCTGGCCGGCCGCATCGGCCGCTGGATGGAGCACGTGTTCGCGCCGATCGGCTTCAACTGGCAGATCTGCATCGCGCTGATCCCGGGACTGGCCGCGCGCGAAGTCGCGGTGTCCTCGCTCGCCACGGTGTACGCGATGTCGGCGGTCGGCGAGGACGCGATCGCGGCGGAACTGGGCACCGCGATCGCCGCGCAGTGGTCGCTGGCGACCGCGCTGTCGCTGCTGGCCTGGTACGTGTTCGCGCCGCAGTGCATGTCGACGCTGGCGGTGATCCGGCGCGAGACGAATTCCTGGCGCAACGTCGGCGTCGCCGCCGGCTATCTGTTCGCGCTGGCGTATCTCGCCTCGTTCGTCACCTATCAGATCGCGAGGGCGCTGACGTGAACGCGGCGCTCTTCGCGCAGGCCGTGGTGATCGCGCTCGCCGTCGCCTGGGCGGCGTGGTTCGCGTTCCGGCGCCTGCTGCCGAAGACCTACCGGCGCCTGCTGTCGCATGCGGTGGCCGCCTTCGATCGCCCGTCCGCGCCGCGCTGGCTGCGCGAGTACGCGCGGCGCGCGCAGCCGACCAGCACCAGCGGCGGCAGCTGCGGCGACGGCTGTTCCACCTGTGGCGGCTGCGCCGCCGCCGCGAAACCGACGGTCGAAGCGCAGCCGCTGGTGTTCCGCCCGCGCGCGCCGAAGTGACGCGCGCCGGACGGAACGGACTTCGTCATTCCAGGCCGTCGGCGAAGATCCGGTCGATGTCGATCAGCGCCTGCTCGCAGTCGAGCCGCGGGAAGGACAGGCTGTTCTTCGGATCGACCACGCGCGTCGGCGAGGCGATCAGCGCGCTCTTCACGCGTTCGCGCGTGAGCGTCGGCTTGAACTGGAACAGATCGGCGATGCAGGCCGCGACCAGCGGCGCCGCCTGCGACGTGCCGCCGTAGCTCGACGTGGCGCCGGCGAGCCCGGTCGACACCGTGTAGGCGCCCGGCGCGTACAGCGCGACGTTGACGCTGCTGTTGGTGAAGCAGGTGGGCCGGTCGGCGACGATGCCGGTGTCCACGCAGCCGAGGAAGTTCTGGTTCGGCATCGTACTGTCCCAGACCGCGCCGACGGCGAGCACGTTGGACAGGCATGCCGGTGCGGCGATGCTGGTCGGCGACGCCTGGTTGCCGGAGGAAACGGTCATCAAGGTGCCGTTCGCCGCCACCGCGGCCGCCGCCTGCGCCAGCGCGATCGTCCAGGCGGTGCTGGTGTCGCAGTTGCCGGCGAACAGCTGGTCGGTGCCCAGGCTGAGGTTGACCACCTTCGTGTCGGGGTGATGGCTGGCGATCCAGTCGAGCGCGGCGACGATGTCGGCGGAGGAGTTGAAGCGGCCCTGGTCGTCGAGCATGCGCACCACCACCGTCGAGGCCGCCGGCGCGCCGCCCAGCGGCGACTGCGTGCCGTTGCCGGTGATGATGCCGGTGACGTTGGTGCCGTGGCCGTTGCCGTCCGCGGCGGCGCCGGCGCCGCTTTGCGTGTCGCTGCCGTTCGGGCAGCAGCCGGTGCCCGGCGTGGCGCTGGAGCAGAAGCATTGCTGGCCGACGATGCTGTCGGCGAGGTCGGGGTGGTTCAGGCGCGCGCCGGAATCGATCACCGCGGTCTTCACGCCCATGCCGACCAGGCCGCGCGCGCGCACGTTGCTCACGTGCGCCAGCGGCGCGGCTTCCAGCATCTGCGCGCCGCCGCCGACGTCGAGGTCGACGCGCGCCACCTCCGCCTGCCGGCGCAGCGCGTCCACCGCCTTCGTGGAAACGTCCATCGAGAGCGCGGCCACGTGTTCGAAGCGGCGCCGCAGCGTGTAGCTGCCGTCGGGCAGCGCGGCGAGCACGGCGTCGGCGCTCGCCGCGATCCGCTGCGTCCGCGCGTCGCGCTGTGCGGCGTCGTGCGCCGGCGTGCTTTCCTTCAACGCGACCACCACGGTCACCCGCGGTACGGTGCGCAGGCGCGCATAGACCTCGCTGCCGATCTTGTCGGCGGCGAGCGCGCTTCCGCTCGCCGCCAGCGACGGCAGCGCGGCGAGCAGGAGCCAGAGCAGGGTGCGAGTCATGTGCCTTCCTCCGTTGAGCGGGACGGGACGCGCCGATCAGGGTCGGTGCCCGGCGATTCTAGGCCGGGATCCGTTCCAGGCGGATGTCCGCGGAGGGAGCCTGCCGCGTCCGGGCTACACTTGCGCGCATGGAATCGATCTTCGCTCTGCACCGCGGCAGCGCCCCGCTGCTGATCAGCCTGCCGCACGACGGCACCAGGCTTCCCGACGAACTCGCCGCGCGCATGACGCCGGGCGCGCGCCGCGTGCCCGACACCGACTGGCACGTCTCGCGCCTGTACGCGTTCGCACGCGAACTCGGCGCGTCGACGATCGTGCCGGCCCATTCGCGCTACGTGGTCGACCTCAACCGGCCGCCGGACGACGTCTCGCTGTACCCGGGACAGAACACGACCGGCCTGTGCCCGATCGTGCAGTTCAGCGGCGCGCCGGTCTATCTCGACGGCCAGCAGCCGTCGACGGACGAGATCGCCGCGCGCGTCGAGCGCTACTGGAAGCCGTACCACGAGGCGCTCGCCGCCGAGATCGCGCGCCTGCGCGACGCGCACGGACGCGTGGTGCTGTGGGAAGGCCACTCGATCCGCGGCGTGGTGCCGTTCCTGTTCGAAGGACGGCTGCCGGACTTCAACCTCGGCACCGCGAACGGAGCGAGCTGCTCGCCGGCGCTGCAGCAGCGCCTGGCCGACACGCTGGCCGCGCACGGCGGCTATTCGCACGTCGTCAACGGCCGCTTCAAGGGCGGCTACATCACGCGCCACTACGGCAATCCGCGCGAGCACGTCGACGCCGTGCAGCTCGAACTCGCGCAGTCGAACTACATGGACGAAGAGCGTTTCGAGTATCTGCCCGATCGCGCCGCGGCGACCCAGGTCGTGCTGCGCGAGTTGTTGTCGCGTTGCCTGGAGACGTAATTTTTCCAGTTTGAATGCGCGCCAACGGGGCTCGTGAAAACTCCGTTGGGTTCAGCTTCGATATTCCCTCCCGACCCTAGCGTGCACACCGCGCGACGAACGGATGTCCCGCTAGCGCGCACTCAACGACTTCTGGGAGAGAATCCATGCGTAAGTCCATCCTCGCTGCCTTGATCGCCGGGGCTTTCGTCGCCAACGCGTTTGCAGCCGAGGGCACGGCAACGGCCGCGAAGGCGGTCGAGACGGCCAAGCCGGTCGCCGCTCAGGCGGTCGCCAAGACCGAAGTCGCGCAGGCGGCGAGCGGCGAAGCCGCATCGCAGACGGGCAAGGTAGAAGCCGCTTCGACGATGAAGCAGGACGCCGCCAAGGTCGAGACCGCCGCGGAAACGGGCAAGGCCGCCGGCGCAGCGACCAAGGCCGAGCCGATGGCTGCGGCGAGCGAGAAGGCCGAGGCGAAGACCGCGCAGGCCGAAAAGGCGACGCGTCATCACGCCGGCAAGCACGCCAAGCACCATCACGAAGCGAAGCAGGAAGCGCCGACGCCGGCGCAGTAAGCGCGGCCGTCGACCGGATCGAGACCCCGGGCGCAGATCCGCGCCCGGGGTTTTTTCTTGGCGGTCGTTCTAGCGCTTCGCCGCGCGTGCGGGCTCGATCGCCGGCAGGAACCACGCCAGCAACCCGATCGCCGGCAGGAAGGCGCAGATGCCGTACACCGCCTCGATGCCGATGTGGTCGGCGAGCTGGCCCAGCACCGCGGCGCCGACGCCGCCCATGCCGAAGGCGAAACCGAAGAACAGGCCGGCGACGACGCCGGTGCGGCCGGGCACGAGTTCCTGCGCGTAGACCAGGATCGCCGAGAACGCCGAGGCGAGCACCAGGCCGATGACGATCGTCAGCACCGTGGTCCAGAACAGGTTCGCGTGCGGCAGCAGCAGGGTGAACGGCAGCACGCCGAGGATCGAGCCCCAGATCACGTACTTGCGTCCGATGCGATCGCCGACCGGTCCGCCGACCAGGGTGCCGAGCGCGACCGCGCCGAGAAACACGAACAGGTGCAGCTGCGCGCTCTCCGGACTGAGCGCGAACTTGTGCATCAGGTAGAACGTGTAATAGCTGGTCAGGCTGGCGAGGTAGAAGTACTTGGAGAAGATCAGCGCGCCGAGGATCGCCATCGTGACGACGATCGTGCGCCGCGGCAGCGCCGTGCCGGTGGAGCGGCGCACCGCGCGTTGCGCCGGAATGTGCGCGCGGTACCAGCCGCCGATGCGCGTCAGCAACACGATGGCGGCGAGCGCGGCCAGCGCGAACCAGCCCACGCTGCCTTGTCCGCGCGGCATCACCACGAACGCCGCCAGCAGCGGGCCGATCGCCGAGCCGACGTTGCCGCCGACCTGGAACAGCGACTGTGCGAGCCCGTGCTGGCCGCCCGACGCCATCCGCGCGACGCGCGAGGATTCGGGATGGAACACCGACGAGCCCGAGCCGACCAGGGCCGCGGCGAGCAGCAGCATCGGGAAGGTGGTCGCCTGCGACAGCAGCAGGAGGCCGCACAGCGTGAAGCCCATGCCGATCGGCAGCGAGTACGGAAGCGGCCGTCTATCCGTATAGACGCCGACGAACGGCTGCAGCAGCGAGGCGGTGATCTGGAAGGTCAGCGTGATCAGTCCGATCTGGCCGAAGTCGAGCCTGAAGCTCTCCTTCAGCAGCGGATAGATCGCCGGCAGCAGCGACTGGATCATGTCATTGAGCAGATGGCAGGTGCTCAACATCAGCAGGATCGGAAAGGCCGTGCGCGCGACCGTTTCGCCGGCGGCGGGCGCGGGCGGCGAGGTCGGTGCGGAGTCGGGAATCGGCGAGGGTGTGTCGGAGGTGAGCGGGGAGGCGGCGTCCATGGCGCGTAGTAGACAATGCCGGGTGCGTGCCCGCATTATCGGATAGGTCAAAGTTCTTCGAGATCGGGCCAATGCGCAACGTCCACGCGACCAAGGCCGATACGCTGCCGGGCCGTATCGTCGCGACCGCCAACGAATACTCGGTCAACCATCGCGTGCATCGCCATCGCCACCGGCGTTCGCAGCTGCTGTACGCCGCCACCGGCACCATGATCGTGGGCACCGAAGCCGGCCGCTGGATCGTGCCGCCCGAGCGCGCCGTGTGGGTTCCCGCCGGCATGCAGCACGAAGTGAAGTCGCTGGTGCACGTCAGTACGCGCAGCCTCTACGTCGATCCCGCGGTCGATCCGGCGCTGCCGGTCGACTGCCGCGTGATCGCGATCTCGCCGCTGATGCGCGAACTGCTGCTGGAAACCGCCGACCTGCCGCTGCCCTACGAACCGGGCTCGCGCGCGGACGCGATCTTCTCGCTGCTGGTGCACGAGATCGTGCGCGCGCCCGTGCTGCCGCTGGACATTCCGATGCCGGCCGACGCGCGCATCGCCGCGCGCTGCCGCGCGTACCTGCGGCGACCGTCGCCGCACGAGACGATCGACGACTGGTGCCGCGACCTGGACCTGAGCCGGCGCACGTTCACGCGCCGTTTCCGCGCCGAGACCGGCGTCAGCTTCGCCAACTGGTGCCGCCAGGCGGCGATCTTCGCGGCGCTGCCCAGGCTCGCCGCCGGCGACGCGATCACGCCGCTGGCCTTCGATCTCGGCTACGACAGCGCGTCGGCGTTCACCACCATGTTCAAGCGCGTCGTCGGCGTGCCGCCGAGCCGTTACCTGGCGCAGTCGCCGTCGACTTCCTGACGCCTGCCGCCGAAGTCCGCATCGACGCCGTGGCGCGAACGCACGCATCCCGGCGCCGCGGCCTCGACACCTGTGTGGCTTCGCCGTGCCGTCGGCGAACCCGGCATCGGCTAGCATGCGGTTTCCACCTCCGTGCGCGAAGAAGGACGACGGCATGCGATTTTCCGAGTTGATGCGCAGCGTCGCGCGCAGTGGCGACACCTGGTCGGTCGAGGTCGGTGAGGACTGGGCGCAGGGGCGCAGCCTGTTCGGCGGTCTACAAGGCGCGCTGGCGGCGCGGGTGATGCGCGACCTGCTGTCGATCGAGGCGCCGCTGCGCAGCCTGCAGGTCGCGTTCCTGGCCCCGGTGCCGCCTGGACCAGTCACGCTGCACGCGCGCGTGCTGCGCACCGGCAAGAACGTGCAGCAGATCGAAGCGCGCATCGTCGCGGGCGACGATACGTTGTGCCTGGCGATCGGCGTCTACGGCGCCGCGCGCGCCTCGCGCATCGGCGTGCTGCCGACGCAGCCGCCGGTGCCGGCCGGGGCGTTGATCGCGATGCCGCGCCTGCCCGGCGTGGTGCCGGAGAATGCGCCGTCGATGCTGCCGGCGCCGCTGCGCCTGCCGTACGTGCCCGGCCTGACGCCGAACTTCACGCAGCATTTCGCCGCGCGCTGGCTGCACGGCAGCCTGCCGCTGTCCGGCAGCAGCGAAACGCACCAGGTGCTGGAGCTGGACTTGCTCGATCCGGGCGGCGATCCGCTCGACGAAACCCACGTGCTGGCGTTCGCCGATTTCATTCCGCCGATCGCGCTGAATTTCCTGACGACGCCGGCGAACGGCAGCTCGCTGAGCTGGATGGTCGAGTTCCTGCGCGACCGCTACGACGACCTGGCGCCAGACGGGTGGCGCGTGCACGCCGACCTCCTCGCCGCGCGTGACGGCTATCTCAACCAGAGCGTGAGCCTGTGGGCGCCGGACGGCACGCCGGCGGCGATCGGGCGGCAGGCGATGACGGTCTTCGGCTGATCGGGTTGCATCGCTTAGGTGTCCCTCGCCCGCGCCTGCGGCGCGATCTCTCCCGCGAGCGGGAGAGGTGAAGGCTCACGACGTGGAGCGATATCGCTGTTCTCCCCCTCCCGCAAGCGAGAGGGATGACGGCTACCGCAGTGCCGTCGCAATTCAACGATCGATCGCCACGAGGGATGACTTCCGTCGGTACGGCGCTCGTATCGCGTATGGCACCATGCGGCTTCGCCTTTTCTGGAATCGAACGCATGAGCGAGCAGGAAAACCGGTCCATCCTCACGATCAGCCTGATGGCCTCGTTCGCCGACGGCGCGACGGACGAACGCGAGCGCAACGAAGTGCGGCGCATCGCCGAAGGCCTCGGCGGCAGCGGCCTCGACGTCGCCGGCCTGTATCAGGACGTCCTGCTCAAGCGCGTCGACCTCGATGACGCCGTCGCCGGACTGGCTTCGCCGCAGACGCGTCAGCTCGCCTACGAAATGGCGGTCTGTGTGTGCGGTGCCGACGGCGCGCGGAGCGACGCAGAGGGCGCCTTCCTCGCCGATCTCGCGACCAGGCTCGGCCTCGACCCGGCGAGCAGCCGCGAATACAGCGCGCAAGCGGAAGCGATCGCATCCGCGCCGCTCGGCGCGGCCGGTTCCAGCGGCGGCGACCTCGCCGCATCGCCGGCCGCCCCGCAGAGTTCCGCGACGGCGGAACGTCCGTCGTCGATGAGCGATGCGGAGATGGACAAGGCCATCCTCAACGCGGCGATCCTCAACGGCGCGCTCGAGCTGCTGCCCGAATCGCTGGCGACGATGGCGATCATTCCGCTGCAGATGAAGCTGGTCTACCGCATCGGCCAGTCCTACGGCTACGAACTCGATCGCGGCCACATCAAGGACTTCCTCGCCACCGCCGGCGTCGGCCTGACCTCGCAGTACATCGAGCAGGCCGGACGCAAGCTGCTCGGCGGCCTGCTCGGTGCGATCGGGGGTGGTTTCCTCGGCGGCCTGGGCCGCCAGGCGGTCAGCTCCGGCATGAGCTTCGCCAGCACCTACGCGCTCGGCCACGTCGCGCAGCGCTACTACGCCGGCGGCCGCGTGCTGTCGACCGAAATGCTGCGCACAGCGTTCGAGCAGATGCTCGGCGAAGCGAAGGGCCTGCAGGCGAACTATCTGCCGCAGATGCAGGAGCAGGCACGTTCGCTGAATCCGGCGAAGATCCTGCAGATGGTGCGCGGCGGCTGACGGCGCCTCGGCAGGCGCGCTCCTCGTCATCCTCGCGGTCGCGGGGATGACGAAGTTTCGGAGTCCGTGAACTGTGCGGTGTGAAGCCGGGCGTCGCCCGCCTCAGACCTCCAGCGAGGCGAGATCGCCCTTGGTCTCGAGCCATTCCTTGCGATCGGCGGCGCGCTTCTTCGACAGCAGCATGTCCATCAGCTTGGCGGTGCCGTCGTCGCCGTCCGCCGGATCGGCGACGGTGAGCTGCACGAGGCGGCGCGTGTCCGGGTCGATCGTCGATTCGCGCAACTGCGACGGGTTCATCTCGCCCAGACCCTTGAAGCGCGTCACGTTGACGGCCCCTTTGATCTTCTCGCGCTCGATCTTCTCCAGCATCGCGTCGCGCTCGGATTCGTCGAGGCAGTAGAACACCTGCTTGCCGACGTCGACGCGGAACAGCGGCGGCATCGCGACGAAGGCGTGGCCGCCGCGCACGAGCGCGGGGAAGTGCTTCAGGAACAACGCCGACAGCAGCGTCGCGATGTGCAGGCCGTCGGAGTCGGCGTCGGCGAGGATGATGACCTTGCCGTAGCGCAGGCCGGACAGATCGTCCTTGCCCGGATCGCAGCCGATCGCGACGGCGAGATCGTGCACCTCCTGCGACGACAGCACCTGGCTGGACTCGACTTCCCAGGTGTTGAGGATCTTGCCGCGCAGCGGCAGGATCGCCTGGAAATCCTTGTCGCGCGCCTGCCGCGCGCTGCCGCCGGCGGAGTCGCCCTCGACCAGGAACAGCTCGGTGCGCGACAGGTCGCTGGAGGCGCAGTCGGCCAGCTTGCCGGGCAGGGCCGGGCCCTGCGTGATCTTCTTGCGCACGATCTGCTTCTCGGCCTTCAGCCGCAGCGTCGCGCGCTCGATCGCGAGCTGGGCGATCTTCTCGCCGATCTCGACGTGCTGGTTCAGGTACAGCGAGAAGCCGTCGTGCACGGCGTTCTCGACGAAGCCGGCCGCGTCGCGCGAGGACAGGCGCTCCTTGGTCTGGCCGGAGAACTGCGGATCGCCCATCTTCAGCGAGAGCACGAAGCAGAGCCGGTCCCAGACGTCCTCCGGCGCCAGCTTGATGCCGCGCGGCAGGAGGTTCCTGAACTCGCAGAATTCGCGCAGCGCGTTGGTCAGGCCCGAGCGCAGGCCGTTGACGTGCGTGCCGCCCTGCGCGGTCGGGATCAGGTTGACGTAGCTCTCCTGCGTCAGTTCGCCTTCCAGCAGCCAGGCCACCGCGAACTCGACCGCGCCGCTGTCGCGCCCGCCTTGTTCGCGCGCGTGGTGGTTCACGTACAGCTCGGCCGGCAGGTACTCGGTCGCGCCGAGCATCGAGCGCAGGTAGTCGCGCAGGCCGTCCTCGTAGTACCACTCGATCTGCTCGCCGCTGGCCTCGTCGGTCAGGCGCACGGTCAGGCCGGCGCACAGCACCGCCTTCGCGCGCAGCACGTGCTTGAGGCGCGGCAGCGAGATCTTCGGCGAGTCGAAGTACTTCGGATCGGGCCAGAAATGCACGGTAGTCCCGGTCTGCTTCTTCGGCACGGTGCCGGTCACGCTGAGATTGCTCGCGCGATCGCCGTCCTTGAAGTTCATGCGGTAGACCTGGCCGTCACGCTTGATCGTGACTTCCACGCGCTGCGACAGCGCATTGACCACCGACACGCCGACGCCGTGCAGGCCGCCGGAGTACTGGTAGTTGCGGTTGGAGAACTTGCCGCCGGCATGCAGGCGCGTGAGGATCAGTTCGACGCCGGGGATCTTCTCCTCCGGATGGATGTCGACCGGCATGCCGCGGCCGTCGTCGGCGACCGTCACCGAACCGTCCGCGTGCACGGTCACGTCGATGGTCTTGGCGTGGCCGGCGAGCGCCTCGTCGACCGAGTTGTCGATGACTTCCTGCGCCAGATGGTTCGGCCGCGCGGTGTCGGTGTACATGCCCGGGCGGCGTTTGACGGGGTCGAGGCCGGACAGGACCTCGATGTCGGCGGCGTTGTAGCGAGAACTCATGCGGAAAGCGTTCCGTATACGGCGTGCGGAGCCGCGCAGCATGGCGACAGGGGCAGCGGCGATCAAGCCCCGCGTCGGGAAGCCCGCGACGCCTTGCCGCGCGGCGGCTGCCGGTCGCCGCGTCCGCGGCCCGTGTCGGGATGCTCTGGCTTCCGGCGCGAGCCGGGACAGGCTCGCGCTTCCTGCGGCGGAGGCGGCTCTCGAAACCCCTCGGCTTCGCGCGGCGCGAGAGCGTCGGCTGCGCTCGCGCGGCTGGCGCCGGCCGAGCCGGCACGGCGTGGAGAGACGAAGGCGCGTGTGGCGCTCAGCCGTCGAAACCGTTCGCGAACAGGCGGTCCGCGCCGTACTCGTACGCGCCGATGTCCGGCACGGTGTCGCCGCGCTGGCGGCGCACGAATCCGCGCTGGTCGGTGACGGCGTAGTACTGGATCCAGGTCACCGCGTCACGCGCCGGGCTGTTCGCGGCGATCGCGTTGGTCCATGTCGGTCCGCCGTTGTCGGCGAGCGGGCCGAGCAGGGGATCGGTCGCGTACAGATTGCCTTCTTCGGCGTAGTTGACGGCTTCCGGCGTCTTGACGCCGATGAGGCTGTAGTACGCCTCGACTCCGCCGCCGTTGCCGCCGTGGCGGCCAAGGTCGACGTTGCCGTCGTCCAGCGTCGCATTGCCCCAGAGCAGGGTTGCGCTGAGCACGAGCCGGCCCTGGGCGCTGTCGTATTGCAAGCCCGCCGCCCGGTCCGGATCGCGAACGGAGGGCGTTTGCGCGCGGTTGTTCGCGATCGTGCTCTGCGAAATGCGGGCCGAACCCGCCAATGCCATGCCGCCGCCACTGGCGGTGGGTTGGTCGCCGAAGACGAAGTTGCTGCTGATCGTCACGTTCTCGAACACGGCTTCCGCGCCGCTGGCGTTCAGGTCGATGCCGGCGCCGCGAATCGACGACTGGTTGAGCGTCACCAGCGAGCGCCGCACGTCGACGGCGTAGGGTGTGTCGATGTGCAGGCCACCGCCGCGTTTGGCGAAGTTGCTCTGGATCGTGCTGTCGCGGATCGAGACCGGCGCGTCGAGCACGCTCATGCCGCCGCCGGCGGAGCTGGCGCTGTTGCGCCGGAACGTGGACCGGTCGATCTTGAGCGAGCCGCCGCGGAGATAGAGACCGCCGCCCAGTTCTTCGTCGATCGAGTTGGTGGTGTCGTTGTCCTCGACGATGGTGTAGCCGAGGAAAAGATGGGTGGACGAACTGACGATGCCGGCGCCGCGCGCCGCCGCGCCGCCGCGAATGGTCATGCCGAGGAGGCCCACGTCGATGGAGTCGAAGACGTAGCTGGCCGTGGCGATCACGCTGTGTCGGCCTCCGGCGTCTAGGCTCAGCCGGTCCGCGCCGGGGCCGACGATCAGGACCGAGTCGGTGATGCGCAAGGCGCCTTCGACGAGCTGGATCGTGCCTTCCAGCGCCGCGTCGATCTCCACGACGGCGAGTCCGGGTTGCGCGTTGGCCTGCGCCACCGCGTCGCGCAGCGAACCCGGGCCGGCATCGGCCAGCGTGGTCACGGCGAGTCTCGGCGGGGCGGTCGCGCCTTGCGCGTACTCGGCGAGGAAGGCGGTGGCAGCGGCTCGCCGCCCGGCGTCGTCGTGCACGGACGCCGACGACGAAGGAGCGACGGCGAGCGCGGGGCCGGCGAGCGCGCAAGCGAGCGCGGTCAGGTGGATGGAGAAGCGAAACATGCGGATTCCTTTCTGGGGGGAGAGCGAGGCTCGACTTCAGACATCGAGCAGGCCGGGCGGCAAACGAGCCTCGAGCGGATCAGCCGTCGAAGCCGTCCGCGAACAGGCAGTCCGCGCCGTGTTCGTAGGCGCCGAGGTCCATGACCTCATCGTCGTGGCGGCGGCGCTGGAATCCACGCTGGTCGGTGTCCACCGCGTACTGGATCCAGGTCGCCGCGTCGCGCGCAGGGCTGTCCGCGGCAATGGCGTGGGTGTGCGTCGGGCCGCCGTTGTCGGCGAGCGGTGTCAGCAGCGGATCCACTCCGAGCAAGGTGCCCTGGTCGGCGCGATTGACGGCACCCGGGGTCGTCGCCCCGATCAAGTTGTGGATCGCCTCGATCATGCCGCCGCCGTCGCGGCCGAGGTCGACGTTCCCGCCGCTCAGCGTCGCATTGCCCCAGAGCAGGTTTCCGTTGAGGAACAGCAGTCCTTGCGGGGAGTCGTACTGCACGCCCGCTGCGACGTTCGCGTCTCGTTGAAAGGCATACGCGAAGTTGTAGGCGATCGTGCTCAACGCGATGCGCGCCGAGCCGGTCAGCGCGATGCCGCCGCCGCCATCGGTGGGTTGTTCGCCTTGGGCGAAGTTCCCGCTCACCGTTACGTTCTCGATCACGGCCGCGGCGCCCGTGGCCTTCAGCTCGATGCCGCCGCCGCGACGGGCGGCATTGTTGGACGCGACCAGCGATCGCCGCACGTCGACGGAAAACGGCGTGTCGACGTGCAGGCCGCCGCCGCTCCTGGCGAGATTGCCCGTGAACGATGAATCCCGGATCCACACCGTTGCGTTGCGCACGGACGCGCCGCCGCCCGCGGCGCCGGCGCTGTTGTCGCGAAAGACGCAATGGTCGATCCGCAGCGAACCGTCCCGGAAATAGAGCCCTCCGCCCGACAGATCGCCGAGCGAGTTGATCGTGTTGTTGTCCTCGACGATCGTGTCGGAGAGCAGGAGATGGCTGTTGTAGACGGTCATGCCCGCCCCCGAAGCGGCGGAGCCGCCGCGGAGCGTCAGGCCGAGAATGGCGAGGTCGAGCGTGTCGGAGCCGTAGGCGTAGAGGATCGAGTGCTTGCCGCCGGCGTCGATCGCGAGCTTGTCGGCGCCGGGGCCGACGATCACGATCGAATCGTGGATGAACAGCGCGTCGTCCGCCAGATGGATCGTGCCTTCCAGCGAGGGCGAGAAGTCGACGATCGCCATGCCGGGTTGGGCATTGGCTCGCTCGATGGCGTCGCGCAGCGAACCCGGAACGTGGTCGGCGAGCGTGGTCACCGTCAACTGCTGCGTCGCCGTCGCCTCGTGCCCATGCTCGGCGAGGAAGGTGGCGGCGATGGCCCGCCGCTGGGCGGCGTCGTGCATGCGTACGGGCGCTGGCTGCGGCGAGGCCGCGGCCAGCGTCGGGCCGGCGAGCGTGCAGGTGAGCGCGATCGCGCGGATCGAGGAACGAAGCATGTGGAATCCTTTCTGGAAAAGAACGGTGTCCCGCCTCGGGCGGACGCCGAGGCGTGAAGCGGTCGTGCGGATCAGCCGTCGAAGCCGTCGCCGAAGAGGCGGTCCGCGCCGTACTCGTACGCACCGATGTCGACGTTGCCGTCCCACGACGAGCGTCGCGGGAAGCCGCGCTGGTCCGAATAGGCGATCCCGCAGCCTTGGTCGCGCGCCGGACTGTCGGCGGCGATCGCCATCGTCAGCGTGCCGCCGCCGTTGTCGGCCAGCGGTTGCAGCAGCGGATCGACGCCCAGCAAGGTTCGACGACTGTCGTCGCTCAATGCCCGCGATACGGGCGAATGTATGATGGTGCAGTAGGACCGGATCGCTCCTCCGGTGCTTCCTACGTCCACATTGCCGCTGGCGACGCGGTTGAAGGCGATCGCGCTGCTGTCGAGCTCGAGCGTGCCTGGGCCATCGAAATGCACGCCCGCGGCCGAATTCTCGTCGCGGGGAAAGTTGAAGAGCGTGTTCCCGCTGATCGTGCTCAGTTGCAGTGAGCCGGATCCGCCGAGCCAGATGCCGCCTCCGGCGTCGGCCGGCGTTTCGCCGCGCACGTGGTTTTCGGCGACGGTGAGGTTCTCCAGCAGCGCAGGTGTGCCGCGCGCCGTCACGTCGATGCCGCCGCCCCGGTGGATGGCGAGGTTGTAGCCGACGAAGGAACGCCGCAGTTCCACGGCGCCTTGCGTATCGGCGTGGATGCCGCCGCCCTGCGTGGCCAGGTTCGAATCGACGAAGCTGTCCTGCACCGCCAGGGTGGCGTTTCGCGCGGCGATGCCGCCGCCGGCCGAGCCGGCGCTGTTCGCATGGACGACGCAGCGGTCGACGTGCAGCGAACCTTCTTCCTGGAGAACGCCGCCGCCGTACTTCTCCCACAGCGCGTTGCTCGTGTTGTTGTCGCGGATCACGCAGTCGGTCAGGGTCAGGTTGGAATCACGGCTGCCGATGCCGGCGCCCGACGGCGCCGAGCCGCCGCTCACGGTCAGGCCGCTGATCAGGACCTCGGGTCGATGCTCGGTGCCCGATTTCCCGATCCGGAACACCTGGTGCTGGTTGCCGCCGTCCACCGTCAAGCGCTCCGCGCCCGGACCTGCGATCACGACGGAATCGAGAACGGCCAGCGTCTGCGTCAGCACGATGCGACCTTCCAGTGCCGGCGCGAACTCGATCAATGCCATGCCCGGCTGCGCATTGGCGGCGTCGATCGCTTCGCGCAGCGAGCCCGGGCCGGTGTCGGCGAGCGTGGTGACGTCGTGGCGAGAAACGGAGGCCGGATCGATGGAGCGTGCGGACAGGAATGCTTCGGTGTCGCGCACGCGCTCGGCCGCGTGGTGGATGCGTACGCCGCGCGCGAGCGCGGCGGTCGCCGGCTCCGAGGCGGGCGACGCCGCGCCGGCAAGGACCGTAGTGGTGGCGACGGCGATGAGGAAGGAATTCGCAAGAAGTGGGCGCACGCGCTGTCCGCTGAAAGAGAAAAAAAGAGCGCCCACGCGATCGCGTGGGCGCAGGATCGTGGACGGGGCGCCTCGCGACGGACGCGAGGCGCGATGCCGTCGGGGTCAGCCGTCGGCGCCGAAGCCGTAGCAGAAGATCGTGTCGCCGCGGTACTCGTAGGCGCCGATGTCGGTGACGTGCACGTTCGGGCGGCGGCAGGCATTCGCGTCGATGGTGCGCGCGACGCCTGCGCCGCGCTGGTCGGTGGTCAGGTTGCCGGGGTTGCTGCCCTTGTCGACCGCGGGACTTGCGTACGGGATCGGGTGCACGGGCGTGCGGCCGCCGTGCGTGGTCGTCAGTTCCTGGAGCAGCGCGTCGCCTTCGATGTTGTCGCTGCCCGTCGTGATGATGTTGATGGCCGGCATGATCTGGAACAGGCTGTGATCGACGCTCAGCGTGCTGAACGGAGTGCCGGTGTTGCGCGTCAGGTCGATCGGCTGGTTCGAGTTGCCGTGCGTGTTGCGGTTGAACAAGGTGCTCTGCACGGTGGCGCGCGTCTTGATGCCGTTGTTCACCCACATCGCGCCGCCCGCATTCGCTCCGGGGACCTTGTCCGGCGCAGTCTTGTTGTCGGCGAAGGTGGCGTTGCGCACGGTGAGAAAGCCGTCCCACATCGCCAGCCCGCTGCCCACCGCGAACTGGTGCTGCGACTCGTTGCGCGAGAACGTGCTGTTCTCGATCACGCTCTCCGGCGTATCGGTATTGGTGGCGCCGCTGAAATAGATGCCGCCGCCGTAGCTGCTGATGGCGACGTTCTCGACGAACGCGCTGCGCGACAGCGTGAAGCTTTCCACCGTGATGGTGTCGATGCCGCCGCCTTGCTGCGCGGTGTTTTCCTGGAACACGGTATCGGCGATCACCGCCTTCGCGGCGGGCGAGGAGATGCGCAGGCCGCCGCCGTATTGGGCGCTGTTGTCGACGAAGAGGCTGCGGTCGATGCGCAACTGGCCGCGGCTGAAGAACAGCCCGCCGCCGGAAGGCTGGAACTGGCCGTTGGCGGTGTTGCCGCGCAGGACGACGTCGCTCAGGGTCAGGTTCGCGCCGGCGACGCTGACCGCGCCGCCGGCGCGGCTCGCCGTGTTCTGCTGGAACACCATGTCCGACAGGCGGATGTCGGCGTGGATCGAGTTGGCTTCGTAGAACAGGCCGCCGCCGCTCTCGTTGCTCGGCGTCACGCCGTTGATGACCGTCATGCCGCTGATCGCGAACGTCTTGTCGGACGCGTTGGCGTTGATCAGATGGAAGGCACGGCCCTGGTTCGCGTCGATGGTGACGCGCGCGGCGCCGGGGCCGGTGATGGTCAGGCTGTCGCTGATGGTCAGTTCGCCGCTGGTCAACGTGATCGTGCCGGGCGCGGCGAGCTGGAAGGTGATGGTGTCCGCGCCGGCGGCCTGGTTGGCCTGCGCGATCGCGTTGCGCAGGGTGCCCGCGCCGCTGTCGCCGAGGCTGGTGACGGTAAAGGTCGCGGCGTGCGCGCAGGGCGCGCCAGCGATCAGGGCGGCGCAGAGCAGGGGATGAATCGTTCGCATGGCTTGTTCCTGGGGTGAAGATCCTTGACCGCGCACTGTCGCAACGAACGCCGTCCGCGTGGTTGCCGATCCGAGTGCGCAGAGGTTGCTTCGGTTGCGGGAAAGCGACGGCGGCGGCGCCGGCCTTCATCGTCCCGCCGGGCGGAGCGCTCTAGAATCCGCCGCGGAGCGACGCGAACGAGGATTCCGGATGAACCAAGCCCCACGCGCCGGCCGTGCCTTGCTCTGGCTGGTCGCACTCGGCGTCTTCATGCAGATGCTGGACTCGACCATCGTCAACACGGCGCTGCCTGCGATGGCCAAGGATCTGGAGGAGAGTCCGCTGCGCATGCAGTCGGTGGTGATCGCCTACGCGCTGACGATGGCGATGCTGATTCCCGCGTCGGGCTGGCTCGCCGACCGTTTCGGCACGCGGCGCGTGTTCTTCGCGGCGATCGTGCTGTTCACGTTCGGCTCGCTGCTGTGCGGGATTTCGCGCAGCCTCGGCGAGATCGTCTCGGCGCGCGTGCTGCAGGGTGTCGGCGGCGCGATGCTGCTGCCGGTCGGCCGGCTGGCGGTGCTGCGCTCGTATCCGCGCGGCGAGTTCCTGCGCGCGATGAGCTTCGTCACGTTACCGGGCCTGATCGGACCTCTGATCGGCCCGACGCTCGGCGGCTGGCTGGTGCAGGCGATCTCCTGGCATTGGATCTTCCTGATCAACCTGCCGGTCGGCGCGATCGCCGCGGTGGCGGCGCTGCGCTTCATGCCGGACGCGCGCGCCGAGGTCGCGCGCTTCGACCTCGGCGGTTATCTGATGCTGTCGTTCAGCATGGTCGCGATTTCGCTCTCGCTGGACGGCCTGTCCGAATTCGGCTTGCGCCGCGCGCTGGTGCTGGTGCTGCTGATGTTCGGTCTGGCCAGCCTGGTCGCCTACTGGCTGCACGCGGCGCGCTCGCCGCGGCCGCTGTTCACGCTGGCGCTGTTCGGCGTGCCGACGTTCCGCGTCGGCCTGCTCGGCAACCTGTTCTCGCGCATCGGCAGCGGCAGCATGCCGCTGCTGATTCCGTTGCTGCTGCAGGTCAGTCTCGGCTACGCGCCAATGCAGGCGGGGCTGATGATGATCCCGGTCGCGCTGGCCGGCATGGTGTCCAAGCGCGCGGTGGTGTCGCTGGTGAAGTCGTTCGGCTACCGGCGCGTGCTGCTGGTCAACACGATCCTGGTCGGGCTCGCCATCGCCAGCTTCGCGCTGATCTCGGCGGAGCAGCCGATGTGGCTGCGCCTGGTGCAGCTGTCGTGCTTCGGCCTGGTCAACTCGCTGCAGTTCACCGCGATGAACACGGTGACGCTGCGCGACCTGGAAGGCGAACTCGCCAGCGCCGGCAACAGCCTGCTGTCGATGGTGATGATGCTGTCGATGAGTCTCGGCGTCGCCGCGGCCAGCGGCCTGCTCGCCGCGTTCGCCGCCCTGTTCGGTTCCGAGCGCGGCGCCGCCACGCTGCCGGCCTTCCACGCGACCTTCGTCTGCGTCGGCATGGTCACCGCCGCTTCGGCGTGGATCTTCTGGCAGCTGGAATCTGAGTCGAAGCCGGAGCCGGCGACGGCGCAGGTCGACGCGTCGAAGTAGCGGCTCAGCGCCGCCGCGCGGGCAGGCAGAGGCGGAGTTCCGCGCGCGGGTCCGACGATGCGCGTTCGTGCGCGCCGATGTCCGTCGCGGCGCCGATCGTGCGCGGATGGCAGCGGCCGCGCTGATCGTATTGCAGCAGATGCGGATTCGCGCCGGCGTCGATCGCGGGGCTGTCGGCGGCGAGCGCATGCGTCGGCAGCAGGGCGGACGGATCGAGGGCCGCGTCGAGGCGCGGATCGAGATCGAGCAGGTTGCCGCCGCGGTCATCGTCGATGGCGCCGTCGGCGACGCGCTCGATCAGGCTGTGCGAGACGTGCGTGCCGCCCGGTATGGACGCGAGGTCGTAGCCGCTGCCGTAGGTGTCGCGGTTGCCGGCGAGCAGCGAACTGCTCAGCCACAGCGCGCTGTTCCTGCCGGCTCCGCACAAGCCCGGGCAGTGGCCGGGGATGCCGTCGAACAGGCTGCGGTTGTAGGCCACGGTGCTGTTGCCGACGACTACCGCACCGTCGAACCAGATCGCCGCGTTGCGCGTCGAGCGGTTGCCGGAAACAGTGCTGTTGAGGATGCCGCTCGGCGGGCCGCCGCCGGCGAGCAGGAACAATCCGCCGCCTTGCGTCGTGGCGCTGTTCGCGTCGATGACGCTGTCGCGCACGAGCAGCGTGCCGTCGGGAGGGAGTTCGGCGTAGACGCCGCCGCCGAGCGCGTCGGCTTCGTTGGAGGAAATGCGCGTCGCCTCGATCGTCACGCTGGTGTTCTTCGCGTAGATGCCACCGCCGATGCCATCGCCGTCGCGGTCGATCGTCTCGCTGCGGTTGCCCCGCAGCAGCGAGCGCTCGACGCGCAGGTCACCGCCGTAGCTGGCGATGGCGCCGCCGCGGCGTCCGGTGTTCCGCTCGAGCGTGCTGCTGCGCACGGCGAGGAGCGCGCCCTCGTTGACGATCGCGCCGTCGCCACCCGCGCTGAACTGCAGTCCGTCGAGCGTGACCTCGCCGGCATCCGCGACGACGCGAACGATCGGATGCTCGCCGTCGCCGCGCAGGCGGATGCGGTCGCCGCCGGGACCTTCGACATGCAGCGCATCGAGGATCAGCAGCGGCGCCGCGGCGACCGGGATCTCGCCGGCGAGTCCGTGCGCGAAGCGGATGCGGTCCGCCCCGGCGTGCGCGTTGGCGGCTTCGACCACGGCGCGCAGGGAGCCGTCGCCGCCGTCATGGAGGTTCGTGACGAGGAAAGTCTCGGCTTGCGCCGGCAGCGCGCCGACGAGGCCGACGAGACAGGCGAGGAAAACAGGAAGCTTCATGGGCGACTCCGCAGGAGGCATTCGCGCCGCGCGCCGGCCTGCGCGACGTTTGCAGGAACGAGGGACATTCGCGTGCCTCAGCGCGTGCCGAGCGAATCGAAATCGCCGACGAAGAAGGCGTCCGCGCGGTACTCGTACGCGCCGATGTCGGGCACGCCGTCGGTGGCGTTCGGCGGGCTCCAGCGGCGGACGAAGCCGTCGCCGCGCTGGTCGGTGGCGAGTTCGGCAGGATTGCTTCCGCGGTCGACGGCGGGGCTGTCGCCGGCGAGCGGATGCACCGGCGCGAATCCGCCGTGCTCGTAGGTCAGTTCCTGCAGGCGCGCATCGGCTTCGATGTTGGCCCCCTCATGGGTGATCACGCCGATGGGAGGCAGGACGCCGAGCAGGGAATTTTCGACGAGGAGTACGCCCCCCGGCGAACGCATGCGCGCCAGATCGCTCGGCGGTCCGGAAGCGCCGGATGTATTCGCGGCGAAAAGGGTGCTCCGCACGATTGCGTGCGTGACGCCGTATGCGACCCAGAGTGCTCCGCCGGTGTCGGGCGCGGGCTTGTCGTCGGGCGAGACCTGGTTGAAGGCGATGGTGCTGTTGTGCACCCTCAGACGGCCCAGCAGCGCGGCGATCGCGCTGCCGGAGGCGGAAGGATTGGGCGTGCGGTTGCCGGAGAACGTCGAGTTCTCGATCACGTATCCCTGTCCCGGCGCGTTCGCCGTGCCGGTGGACAAGGTGACGCCCCCGCCGCCGTCGTCGGCGGTGTTCCCGATGAAACTGCTGCGGTGGATCGACAAGGTCAGCACCGAGAAGAATCCGCCGCCGCCTTCCTCGGTGGCGGTGTTCGCTCGGATCGTCGAATCGAGAATGCTCGCTCGGGTATCGGCGCCGAGGAGAAGGAGGCCGCCGCCGCGGCCGGCGACGAGGCCGCCGACGAAGTTGTCGGCGACGTTGCTGCGCTCGACGCGCAGGCTGCCGCCGTCGAAGTACAGCCCGCCGCCGCCGTGGCCGGCGCGATTGCCGGTCAGCGATACGCGATCGAGGACGAGGTCGATGCCGGAAGCGGCGATGCCGCCGCCGTAGCGAACCGCGCCGCCGTCGACGAAGGCCATCCCGGTGAGCGAGAGCGTCGACTTCGGGCTGACGCCCGCTTCGCCACGAGCGTAGAGCGCGCCGCCGTCGTCTCCGGTCGCGGCGTTGCTGAGGCCGCGCGAGACGGTGATGCCTTCCAGCCTCCAGTTCGCGGTGGCGCCTTCTGGGCTTTCGAAACGGAACGCGCGGCTGCGCTGGCCGAGTTCGATCGTGAGGCGAGTCGTGCCGGGGCCGAGGATGCTGAGGTCCCCGCGCACGAGAAGTTCGCCTCCGAACTGGACGATGGTGCCGGCGAGGCCGTCCTGGAACGTGATGGTGTCGGGTCCCTCGTCGTCGTTGGCTTGCGCGATCGCCGCGCGCAGGCTGCCGGGGCCGCCGTCTTCGAGGTTGTCGACGACGATCGTCGCGGCGTCGGCGAACGAGGAAGCGAGCAGCAGGGCCGGGTAGAGCAGTCGCTGGCGGAAGCTCAACGTCGATCTCCTTCGTGTGTAAAAAAGCGCACGCCGTGGCGCTCGACGGCGTGCGCCGCGCCTCAAGCGATTTCAGAAGCGCGCTTCAAAGCCGTTGGCGAAGATGCGATCCGGGTTGCCGCCGAACTCGTAGGCGCCGAGGTCGTACGTTCCGTAGCGGTTCGCGTGGGTTGCGCTGTCCTCGCCGCGTGGCTGCCGATCGAGATCGGCCTGCCGGCTCGACGGCGCGCTGTCGTCGCAGTAGTCGATGGCGAGGTTGTCGGCGGTCAGGCGGAAATCCGCACCCGCCATGTCGACGAACTGGATCGGAGCGACCTCGCTGCGTTCCGCGGCAGGTTCCGGGTCGCCGCGGTCTTTCAGGACGCAGTCGTAGTGCTCGCTGTAGTCGGGACTGTTCGACGGCGGCCGGAAGATCTTCTGGTATCCCGACACCAGACTGGAACGGCCGATGACGTGCGTTCCATCCAGATCGGCGCCGTAGGCGTGGACGAGCGGGGTCCAGACGCAGGCGGGCGCGGAGCGGACGAACGTCGAATGCTCGAACTCGAACGTCCCGCCCCACATCCCCACGAGATGGTAGTAGCAGCTCGTGGGGGCGCTGTTGCTGACGAGGCTGCCGGTAATGCGCAATCGCGAGCGGTGCGCACCGACGGAGATCAGGCTGTGTTCGTTGACGCTTTCGCGGACGACGACGCCGTCCAGGAGCAGCGAGCCGCCATCGGTGACGTGGACCGTGTTGTTCGGCCCGTTGTCGGACAGGCGCAGGCATTGCAGCTCGGGTGGGCAGTCGCGCGCGCCCGGCTCCGCGCTGCGCGCCAGCGACGCCTTGCCCTGATACCCCACGTAGAGGGCGCTGCCGAGCGTCTGCGCGTGGTTGCCCTGCACGACGAGCTGGTCGGCCAGCAGCTCGGCGTCCGGCCCGCCGAGCAGGATGCCGCCGCCGCTGCCGCCGGCCCGGTTGTGGCTGATCACGACGCCGTCGACGGGCAGTTCCGGCGCTTTCGGGTCGGTCCGGACGATCACCGAGCCGCGATCGAGGATGAGGACGCCGCCGCCGCCGTCGAGCGCCAGGTTGTGCCTGATCGTGACGCCGTGCGGCAGGATGCGCACCCGACCGCCCACGACGCTGAGGCCGGCGCCGCCGCTCGCCGTGTTGTCGTGGATGTCGACCGCGCGTTCGATGACCAGAGAGGCGAGCGCCCCGTTCAGCGCGACGCCGCCGCCTCGGCCGCTCGAGGCGCGTTCGACGAGCGAGGCGTCGTTGTGATGGATGATGGAATCGGAAAGCCGCACCCGCGCCGCGCCGCGGATCGACAATCCGCCCGAATCGACATTCCGGGCGTCGGCGCCGCCGCCGCTGACGTCGAGTCGATCGAGGCGCACGTCGATGCCGGCGCCGCTGGAGCCGCCGTCGATGGTGACGACGGCCATGGTTCCCGTGCCGAACAGCGGCGTGTAGCCGGAACGGTCCTCGGCGCCGCAGCTGCCATAGCCGCCGATCAGTTCCACCGACGTGTCGATGCGCACGGACTGATCCTCGTACGGCTGGTCGGTAGCGATGCGGATCGTGTCCGGCTCGACGGAGGTGCGCGCGCTGGCGATCGCTTCACCGAGCGAGGCGGTGGTGCAGGAGGGGCCGGCGCCGACCCAGATTTCTGCGGCGCCGGCCCAAGCAGCTTGCAGAAGGCCGAATACGGCGAGAAGGAACAGTTTCGATCTCAAGCGGGAGTCCTTGGCGACGGGGACGTCGTCACTGGGCAGGAGGGGATGACGAAAAGGCGCCACGACTGATCGGTGTCGTGCCGGCTTCGTGTTCGCGGCTTGCGCCGGCGATGATCGGTACGTCGACGTGCGGCATTGGCGTGGCGTGATTTCCGGCGGGCGGGACGGAGCGTTCGCGGTGGTTTGGATGGCCGTGCAGAATTCAGCGAGCGGCTTCGAAGCCGTTCGCGAACAGCCGGTCGGGCACGTTGCCGAATTCGTAGGCGCCGAGGTCGTAGGTGTGGGTGTTGCGGCCGAACCGATTGGGATGGTTCGGATCGTCGATGCCCCGGGGTTGGCGGTTGAGGTCCGGCTCCTGGCTCGACGGCGCGATGTCGTCGCAATAGTCGATCGCCGCGTTGCCCGGCGCGAGGCGGTAGTTGCCGTCGTCCGGATCCTGGAAGGTGATCGGGTGGACGTCGCCGGTCTGGCCGCGGTTCTTCAAAAGGCAGTAGAGATCCTCGTTGGGCGGAATGCCCTGGAGCGAGTAGAGACGTTCCTTGTCGGCGATCAGGCTCGTGTAACCTTCTATGGTGGCGACGTCGTCGCCCTGCGTATCGCTGTAGATCAGGGCGCCGCCTTCATCGGCGTTGCGTGCGAACGTCGTGAACTCGAAGCGCAGCCGGCCTCCCCGCATCGCGATGACGGCGCATTCGGGGTCCGTTGCGCTGCACGCATTGTCGGCGACGACGCTGCCGATGATCTCGAGGTTGGAAGCATTGCCGTGAACGACGAAAGCGCTTCCTCTTCGACGTTGGGCATAGCCGAGCGTGCTTCCGCGCATGACCACGCCTTCGACGCGCGCACGGCCGCCGGTGCGCACCGCCAGCGTTCCCCCGCTGAAGGAGGCGTTGTCGGAAAGACGCAGGCATTCTTGTTCCGGCAGGCAATGGCGGAGTGCAGGATCGGCGGAAATCCCGAGGCGGACGTCGCCCTGGTCCTCGACCAGGAGGCCGCTACCGAATCCGCCGACGGAATGGTCGCTGATGACGATCTCCCCGGCGCGTAGTCTGGAATCGGCCCCGCTGACGAAGATGCCTCCGCCGTTCATCGCGTCATTGGCGACGACGAAAACCGGCTGCACCGGCAGGGCAGGACCGGTAGGATCGGTTTCCTCCACCATGACGCCGCCGTTCAAGATCGCGATGCCGCCACCTTTGCCCAAACCACCGGCCGCTCGGTTCTGCTTGATCGTCACCAGATGCGGCCGGATGGTGAGTCTGCCGCCGTCGACGAGAATGCCGCCGCCGTTCCCGCTGGTGACGTTGCTGCGGATGTCGACCCAGCGCTCGATCGCCAGCTCGGCGTTCGGACCGCGCACGGTGATGCCGCCGCCGAAGCGATCGACGGTGCCTTCGGGAACATTGTTCAGGCGGTTGTTGCGGACGACCGAATCGTAGAGATGGACGCGCGCGGTACCGTCGATCGAGATGCCGCCCCAGTGCGCGGTGTCGATGGCCCAGCCGCCCTGGCTGATGTCGAGCCGGTCCAGATGGACCTCGATGCCGTCGGCGGCATCGGAGGCGATGACGAGCACGGCTTCCCTCAGGTTCCCGGCCAGCGCGGTGTAGCCCAGGCGATCGGTCGCGCCGCAGGTCGGATAGCCGCCGATCAGTTCGACCGAGGTGTCGACGAGCAGCGCCTGGTTGACGTACGTACCGTTCCTGGCGATGCGGATCTTGTCCGCCTCCGGCGTGGCGCGCGCGGCGGAAATGGCTTGCTGGATGGTCGGGAAGTCGCAGGGACTTCCCGCGCCTACCCAGTATTCGGCGGCGTGCGCGGATGCGGCGAGCAGCGTCAGCGCGGGCAGCAGCGAGAAAGAAGAGAGCTTCATGGCAAGACTTCCGTTGCGGTCTTCGGCGGTGCGTTCGAGATGCGGGCGAGTGCGTGCGCAGGCGATCAGGACGCGGTGTCGAAACCGTTCGCGAACAGCCGATCGGGCACGTTGCCGAACTCGTACGCGCCGAGGTCGTATGCGCCGTAGCGATCGGCATGGTTCGGATCGTCTATACCGCGCGGCTGGCGGTTGAGGTCGGGGTCCTGGCTCGACGGAGCGACGCCGTCGCAATAGTCGATCGCGGCGCTGCCGGCGACGAGACGGTAGTTGCCGGCGTCGGCGTCGTGGAACGCGATCGGCCGCACGTCGCCGCGAGCGCCTTCCGCTCGGCCGCGATTCTTCAACATGCAGTCGACGGAGATCGTGGCCTCGGGAGTCAGTGGATCGATGACGGGGGTGTAGAGCTGGTGTTTGTCGGCGAGCACACTGGAATATCCGCGGATACCCGCGATTCCCGTTTCTTCGCTGGCATTGATGCGTCGACCGGTGACCAGCGCGCCTCCTTCGTTGCCGTTGCGTGCGAAGGTGACGTGTTCGAAGCGCAGATTGCCGCCGAACATGCTGATCACCGGACATTCCGGTTCGTCCGCGCTGCAGGCGTTGTCGGTGACGAGGCTGCCGAGGAGGTTCAATCTCGACGCGTTGCCGAAGAGGTGGAAGGCGTTGCCGCCGGGTGCAGAGCCGGTCGACCTTAGCGTGACGACGTTTCCGCGCACGACGACGCCGTCGAGTCGCGCCGTGCCGCCGCTGCGCAGTGAAACCGCTGCGCCGGCGTCCTTGGCAATATTGTCGGAAATGCGCAGGCAGTCCTGTTCGGGCGGGCAATTCCGGAACGGGCCGTCGCTCGACGGGGCCAGCTGCGCGTAACCTCCGCCGGTGACGCAGAGTCCACCGCCGCTGTCCAAACGACTTTCGTTGTTTTCGACGATGAGGTTGCTGGCGAGCAGCGTGGAATTGGCGCCGTCGACGTAGATGCCGCCGCCGCAGCTGGCGTTGGCCAGGTTGTAGCCGACCAGGGCGCCGTCCACCGGCAGTGTCAGCCCCTTCGGGTCGGTCTGCACGCTCATCAGGCCGCTGTTGACGATCGCGATGCCGCCGCCCTTGCCGTTTCCGTACACCTGGTTCTGCTTGATCGTCACGCCGTGCGGGCGGATGTTCAGGACGCCGCCGTCGACGAGAATGCCGCCGCCGTCGTCGCCGGAGTTCTCGCGAATGTCGACCCAGCGTTCGATCGTCAGCGACGCCCGGTTGCCGCGCACGGTGACGCCTCCGCCGAACCGGATGGGGTGGCCGAGCGGCCCCAGTACCCGATTGTTGCGAACGACCGAATCGTAGAGATGGACACGGGCGTTTCCGGCAATCGAGAGGCCGCCCCAGTGCGTGGTGGTTTCGGTTCCACCGCCTCCGTGGATTTCGAGGCGGTCGAGATGGATCTCGACGCCTTCGGCGGCGTCGGAGGCGGCCACGAGCACGGCCTGTTGACCGTTTCCGGTCAAGGAGGTGTAGCCCTCGCGCTGCATATCGCCGCAAGCCCGATGACCGCCGATCAAGCTGACCGGTGTGTCGAGGAGCAATGCCCGCGCCGGATAGGTGCCGTTCCGTACGATGCGGATCGTGTCGGCTTCTGGCGTGATGCGCGCGGCGGCAATTGCCTGCTCGATCGTCGCGAAGTCGCAGGAACTTCCCGCGCCCACCCAGTATTCGGCGGCATGGGCGGATGCGGTGAACAGCGCCGATGCGGACAGCAGCAAGAGAGGAAGGATCTTCATGACGTGACTTCTGCAGTGGCTTCGGGCGGGCAGCTGGACTAGGCGACCGTGTCGTGCTTATCGCTCAGGGGCCGGCTTCGAGGCCGTCGGCGAACAGCCGGTCGGGCACGTTGCCGAACTCGTAGGCGCCGAGATCGAAGAGGCCGTAACGATCGGGAGCGTTCGGGTCGTCGATACCGCGCGGCTGGCGGTTGAGGTCGGGATCCTGGCTCGACCCGGCGATGCCGTCGCAGTAGTCGATGGCGTCGTTGCCGGGGGCGAGGCGGTAGTTGCCGGCGTCCGCGTCCAGGAACGTGATCGGCGTGAGCGCGCCGCGGTTTCCTTCCGCCCTGCCGCGGTTCTTCAGCACGCAGTTGCCCTCGATCGTGGCACCTGGGATCGGCGGGACTTCGCGGGTCGAGGTGTAGAGCAACCGCTTGTCGGCGAGCAGGCTCGAGAAGAGGCGGATGTCGGCCAAGCTCGCTCCGCTCCCGTCGCGGGCATCGCCGAAGATCAGCGCGCCGTCCTCGTTGCCGTTGCGGGCGAAGGTAGTGTGCTCGACGTGCACCCTTCCCCCGCGCGTGCGGAACACCGCGCAGGCGGGATTGGACTGGCTGCAGGCGTTGTCGGCGACGACGCTGTTGAGGATGCGCAACTGCGAGGTGTCGCCGTCGACGTCGAACGCATTGCCCTTGTCGTCGCCGCCGTTCTCGTGCGGCCGGTTGCCGCGCACGAACACACCGTTCAACCGCACGATGCCGCCGCGATCGACGTACACGGCCGCTCCGCTGACGGCGCTCGTGTTGTGCGACACACTGAGGCATTCCTGCTCCGGCAGGCAATGCCGGAACGGGCCGTCGAGCGAGATGCCCATTTGCGCGTAGCCGCGGTCTTCGACGCACAGGCCGCCGCCTTGGCCGGTGCGGCTTTCGTTGTGCAGGACCAGGAGATTGGTGGCGAGCATCGAGGAATTGGCGCCGCCGACGTAGACGCCGCCGCCGCAGCCGGTGTCGCCTTCGACGGTGTTGTGGCCGACGAGGACGCCGGTCACCGGCAGTCCCGATCCCTTCGGATCGGTTTCCACGCTCATCACGCCGCCGTTGACGACTGCGATGCCGCCGCCGTTGCCGCCGCCGGTGACGACGTTCTGCTTGATCGTCACGCCGTGCGGCTGGATGCGCAGGGTGCCGCCGTCGACCAGGATGCCGCCGGCGTCCCTGCCGGTGTTTTCGCGGATGTCGACCCAGCGCTCGATCGTCAGGATCGCGCCTGGTCCACGCACGGTGACGCCACCGCCGGCACGAGCCTCCGCGCCGACCGGGACGTCCGTCGTCTGGTTGAGGCGAATGACGGAATCGGAGAGATAGGTACGTGCGTATCCGCTGATCGACAGTCCGCCCCAGCTCTGCGGGTCGCCGCTCGAACCGCCGTTGTGAATATCGAGGCGGTCGAGATGGACGTCGATGCCGGGATGATCGTCGGCAATGACGACGATCACCGCTCTCATGCCGGTTCCCGACAGCGAGGTGTAGCCCTCACGTTCGAGCGAGCCGCAGGCCAGATAGCCGCCGATCAGGTGGACCGAAGTGTCGACGAGCAGCGTCTGGTTCGTGTACGGCTGGTCGTCGGCGATGCGGATCGTGTCCGCGTCGGGTGTCTCGTGCGCCGCAGCGATCGCCGCCTGGATCGTCGGGAAGTCGCAGGTCTGTGCGCCGCCGACCCAGTATTCGGCCGCGTGCGCGGAAGTGGCGCACAGCGCCAATGCGAAAACGGGAAGCAGACGTGACGTCATGGCGCGGCTTGTCCTTTCTTCCAGTCGTCGGTGAGCATTCCGCAAAAACCCCAGTTCGCCTCGGCGATCTCCTGGATGACGACGTGCGTGTGCTCCGGCTTCTTGCCGAGGACACGCGAGAGGGAGGCGGTGATGTCCTGGACGATCCGGGCTTTCTGCTCGCGGCTCGCGCCTTGGAGGATTTGTACGTTGACGTAGGGCATGGGATGGCTTTCTCGTCAGGTCGAAAAAGGGAAGCGCCGGAGGCGGATTTCACACGAGGCCTGCGAAGCCTGCGTTCCGTTTCCGGACAAGGGGGCGGTCGAGGTGAAGCCGGAACGGAGCGGAGGAATCACTCCCCGATCGACTTCAATACCTCTTCATTGCTGACCGAGTAGTCCACCAGCCGGTTGGCGTACACGCCGTTCAACCACTGCTTCGCGGGGTTCGGCGCGTCGTAGTTCACGGCCGGTTTTCCGAAGCGGACGTAGTCGACGGAGAGCTCGAAGTCGGGCTTGCCGAGGTGGTCGAATGTTTCGTTGTTGAATCGGAACGCGTCTCCCCAAAGGATCTCTTCGGGCACGGCCATGCTGTTGGTGTAGCCGTTGAGGCCGACCTGCAGGACCGGCGGCCAGTCGACGAGATAGAAGCGATCGTGCAGCGTCCACGACGTGTCCTTGTCGTATCGATACGACAGGAGGAACGCGTTCCCCACGCGCGTGACGCGAAGAGTGATCCACTCGGCCTTGGCGTCGCGAAGCTTGAGGTGGGATTGGCTGTTGATCGTGTACTTCGTCTCGATCACCGGCTTGCCGGGTTCTTCCGCGATGCCGGCGGTGATGAACAGCCAGTTTTCTTGCTTGGGCTTCCAGCGATCTTTACCCGCCTGCTTGGGGACGCGAACCATCAGTCCGCCCAGCGACCACGCCGTCGTGGCGACGGGATTGTTCGAACCGGTGGCGCGAATCCGCGCGCGAACGTCGAAATCGCCCTTGATGTCCTTGTAGAGGAACGGCGCGTTCTTGTCGGCGAACCAGCCGGAGGTGCCCATGTCGAGACGGAGCACGCCGTCCTTCCATGCCTTCTTGCGCACCTTGTCGGGCCAGCCTTCCGTGTCGTGCAGCCACTTCCATCCGGAGAGGTCGTTTTCTTTCGAGAAGTCGTCGTCGAGGGCGGCGTTGCTGACGGATTGCCCGAACGCCGTGGTCGACAAGAATCCACAGAGAAGGAGCAGTGCAGGGATTGCTTTCATGGAATCGGTGATCCGGGCGTTGATGTCGGGCAGGAGCGGGCGGAGCGACTTTCCCGCGAAGTTGCAAGAGAGAGCGCGGACGGCGATGCGGTCGTCACTTCCACGCGGGGCGAAGCCGCGGATGAGTCACGGCGCGGAAGGCCTACTTACGCTCCGTTGGGGGCGCGGACTCGAATCCGTCCGCGAAGATGCGGTCGTACACCGCATGGAATTCGTAGGCGCCCAGATCGAAGGTGTTGGCGGGAGAGTCGTCGCGATTCGGACGCTCCGGGTCGTCGATGCCGCGGGGCTGGCGATGGAGATCGAGTTCGGCGGAGTCGTGACTGCAGTAGTCGATCGCCACGCTGCCGCGCCTGAGTCGGTAGTCGCCGCTTTCCTGGTCCTGGAATGAAATCCCTCCCACCTCGGTAAAGGGGTCGGGATCGCCCTGGTCCTTCAGCAGGCACTCGGTAGTCAGTTGCGCGACGGGCCACGGGACAGGGCCTCGATATTCGAACAAGCGCCGCTTGCCGCCGATCAGGCTGCTTGAGGCGTCAAGGACGATGCCTCCCTCGGGGCGTCCGTTCAGGGTGGTGGAGATCAGCGCGCCATTCACGGGGCCGTTATGCGCGAAGGTGGTGAAGGCGAACCAGAATTTGCTCCGGTTGGACACCGGGCCGGCGATCATGTCGACGACCGAACACACGCTGAGGATTTGCAGATCGCACGAATTGTCGGCGACGACGCTGTTGGCGAGCCGGAGGCTCGAATCGGTGTCGTCGATCAGGAAGGCGTTTCCTCCCATCTCGCTGCCGAGCAGCAGGTTCCGGCGCACGATCGCGCCGTCGATACGCGCCGAGCCGCCGCCGCGCACAGCCAGGGCAGCACCGCTGCGAGTGCTCGAGTTGCCGGACAGGCTCAGGCACTCCTGCCCCGGCGGGCACGCGCGGAACGGCGGATCGGGAAAGCCCGACAGCTGCGCGTAGCCTTGGGTCTCGACCAGGATGCCGCCGCCGTGTCCGTCGTCGCTGGTGTTCTCGTCGACGATGATTTCGCTGGCGAGCAGCAAGGAGTTCACGCCCGCCACGTAGGCGCCGCCGCCGCCGCGTGCGCCGTAGTTCTGCAAGATGCGCACGGGTTCGACCGGCAGCAAAGGCCCGAACGGATCGGTCGACTCCGACACCGAGCCACCGTTCACCACGGCGATGCCGCCGCCCTTGCCGTTGAGGTTGGCCCGGTTCTGCTTGATCGTCACGCCGTGCGGCCGGATGTTCAGCGCGCCGCCGTTGATGAGAATGCCGCCGCCGTTGCCATACGTCGTGTTCTCCCGGATGTCGACCCAGGCTTCGATCGTCAGGATGGCGCGCGGACCACGTACGCCGATGCCGCCACCGCCGCCCGAATAGTTATTGCGCACGACCGAATCGCGCAGGAAGACGTGGACGTTGCCGCTGATCGAGATTCCACCGCGATGCGCGACGCCGTTGCTCTCGCCGCCGCGGCTGATGTCGAGCCGGTCGAGATGCACTTCGATGCCGTCGGGATCGCCAGAGAACGCGGCCAGCACGGCGTTGCGGGTGGTTCCTTCCAGCGAGGTATACCCGTCGCGTTCCGCGGCGCCGCAGAGCGGATAGCCGCCAACCAGCGTGAGCGACGTATTCAGCGACAAGGCCTGATTGGAATAGACCTGATTCTTGGCTATCCGGATGGTGTCGGCTTCCGGTGTCGCTTGCGCGGCGGCGATGGCCTCCTCGATCGAGGAGAAGTCGCAGGACTCTCCGCTACCGACCCAGAATTCGGCGCCACGCACGGGTTCGATCGTGCACAACGCCAGCGCACCCACAGCGAAAAGCGAACTCGGTTTCAAGACCAGCTCCGTCGTGCCGAATCCTGTCGGCTTCAGGGCGCGTCGCGAGTGGGGCGGTTCGTGAAGCGCGGTCGTCCGGCTTCGACGTGGCATCCGACTTCGATCAACGAGTCGTACTTACAGAACGGAACGGGGCGGGATTTCCTATCACCGCCGCGCGCAGAATCGCCGCGCGTCATTGCAGGTCGCAGGGGCGAACGAGGTCCGCAGGTGCCGGTCGGTTTCCGCTCGAAGGCTGGTGTCGAGCGGCGACGATCGCTTCGTCGCCGCGCAGGTGCAGCGGCCGTGTCGTGCGCGTGATCCTGGAGACGACCGGGCGGTATCGCCGCCCGGTGGGTATCCGGCGAGCGCCGCTGGGATGACCGGCGCTCGCGGCGGCCCGGGCGGCAATACCGACCGGTCGTCGAGGCTCAGCGTCGCGGTTCGGTCCCGCTGGCGAAGATGCGATCCGATTCGTAGGCGCCGAGGTCGTAGGGGCCGAAGAGGTCGGCCTTCGCGGCGTCCAGTCCGCGCGGCGTGCCGTCCATGTCCGGCGATTGGCTCGATATCGGCAGTCCGTCGCACCAGTCGATCGCGGCGCTGTCGCCCGGCAGGTGGTAGTCGCCGCGCTCGGGATTCTGGAACGCGATGGGCAGGACGTCGCTGCGCGTCGCGTCGCCTTCCTGTTCGCCGCGGTCCTTGAGGATGCAGTCGTAGCGTACGGCCGGCACCGGGCCGAGAAAGTCGAAGAGCCTCGACTTGCCGGCCACCAGGCTCGAATAGCCTTGGATGTCGGAGGCGATGATCCCTTCGGGATCGTCGCTCAGGACGAGCGCGTCGCTGCCGGCGTTGTCGGCGAACGTGCTGTGCTCGAAGCGCAGCGTGCTGCCGATCGTGTAGATCGTGGGGCAGTCCGGCGCCGACTCGGCGCAGTCGTTGCCGACGACGAGGCTGGCGTAGAGGCGCAGGCTGGAACCTTGGTCCAGCCAGAATGCCGGACCGTCGGCCGCGCCGTTGCCGCGCACGATGGTCTGGTCGACGTGGGCGATGCCGCCGTAGCGGACGGACAGCGCGCCGCCGCGGTCGGCGCGGTTGTTCGACAGGCGCAGGCACTCCAGTTCGTCCGGGCAATGGCGCGACGGACCCTCGCGGAAGCGCGAGAACTGCGCGTAGCCGCCGGTGGTGGCGTAGACGCCGCCGCCGTCGGTGGCGACGTTGTCGCGCACGACCATGTCGTCGGCCAGCAGCGACGAGCCGGTCCCGCCGACGTACACGCCGCCGCCGGAGCCTTGGACGATGTTGCCGGCGATCAGCACGCCGTCCACGCGTGTCTCCCGGTCGTCGATGTCGGTGCCGACGCTCATCAAGGCGCCGCCGGTCACGGCGACGCCGCCGCCGCTGTAGGCGACGTTGTCGTGGATGGTCACGCCGTGCGGACGCACGCGCAGCGTCGCGCCGTGCACGCGCACGCCGCCGCCGAGCCCGGCGCGATTGTCGTGCACGTCGACGTCGCGCTCGAAATCGACGATCGCGCCCTCGGCGATCGTCAGGCCGCCGCCGGCATCGCTGGCGTTGTGGTGGATCTCGACGTCGGCGAACGCGGCCAGCGTATTGCTTCCGACGTAGAGGCCGCCCCAGAAGCCGAGGTCGCCGTTGATGCCGCCACCGCTGATGCTCAGTCGTTCCAGGCGCACCTGAATGCGGTTTTGTGTATTGCCGATGACGAGCGTCGCCCATTGGCCGGTGCCGACCAGGGCGGTCCTGCCGGACGGGGCGAGGCTGCCGCAGTTCGCATGACCGCCGATCAGGTTCACGGAGGTGGTGATCTCGACCTTCTGCTCCGCGTAGGGCTGGTCGTCGGCGAGGCGGATCGTGTCGATCTCGTCCGTCGCCGCCGCGAGGACGAGCGCATCGGCGATCGTGTGCGTCGTACAGGAGGGGCCGGCTCCGACGCTGATTTCGGCGGCGGACGCGTGCATGGCAACGAACGCGAGGGTGGACAACAGGGGAAGGGCGAAGCGCATGGCAGGTCTCCTTGACCTCAGGGTGGTCGCAATCCACCCAGTACGGAGTCCGTATGCGTTTCCTATCAGCCGGAGCGTTCCTTGCGCAGCGCGCCGCCGGGCGGACGCGCTGCGGCCGGTTTCCCGGCGAGGAGCGCGGTCTTGCGTGGATGACGTGCGAGTCGATCGGGCGGGGAGCTGGCGGCGCGGGTGGCCATGCCCGGCCGCCCCGGGGTAGGCCGCTGTTCCGCCGGCGCGAACCGACACCGCCGGTCCGCGGGGCGCGAGCGGATGAATCGGGGCAGGAGGGGCGGCGCGCGGCGGGAAGGACACCGTTTGCGACTCGCCTGTCAGGCGTCGACCCGATAGAATACGGATTTCCAGCGGAAAGCTTTACCCATGACCCCCCTCGTTTTCGTGACCGGCGGCGTGGTGTCCTCGCTAGGCAAGGGCATCGCCGCGGCGTCGCTGGCTGCCATCCTCGAAGCGCGCGGCCTGCGCGTGACGATGATGAAGCTCGATCCGTACATCAACGTCGACCCGGGCACGATGAGCCCGTTCCAGCACGGTGAGGTCTACGTCACCGACGACGGCGCCGAGACCGACCTCGACCTCGGCCACTACGAGCGCTTCGTGCGCACGCGGCTGACCGGCAAGAACTCGATCACCACCGGCAAGATCTACGAGAGCGTGATCGCCAAGGAGCGCCGCGGCGACTACCTCGGCGCGACCGTGCAGGTGATCCCGCACATCACCGACGAGATCAAGCACCGCATCTACGAGGCGACGCAGGGCTACGACGTCGCCCTGGTCGAGATCGGCGGCACGGTCGGCGACATCGAGTCGCTGCCGTTCCTGGAGGCGATCCGCCAGATCCGCATCGAGCACGGCGCGGACGCGGCGATGTTCATGCACCTGACCCTGGTGCCGTACATCAAGGCCGCCGGCGAGATCAAGACCAAGCCGACCCAGCATTCGGTCAAGGAACTGCGCTCGATCGGCATCCAGGCCGACGTGCTGCTGTGCCGCTGCGAGCAGCCGCTGCCGCAGGCCGACCGCCGCAAGATCGCGCTGTTCACCAACGTGCCGGAAAAGGCCGTGATCAGCGCGGTCGACGTCGACGTGATCTACAAACTGCCGCAGTGGCTGCACGCGCAGAAGCTCGACGAGATCGTGGTCGACCGCCTCAAGCTCAACGCCAAAGCGGCCGACCTGTCCGAGTGGGATCGCACGGTCGAGGCCGTCGAGCATCCGCACGGCGAGATCACGATCGCGATCGTCGGCAAGTACGTCGAGCACAAGGACGCCTACAAGTCGCTCGGCGAAGCGCTGCGCCACGGCGGCCTGAAGCAGCGCACGCGCGTGAATCTGCGCTGGATCGAGTCGGAGGAGATCGAGCGGCGCGGCCCCGAACAGCTCAAGGACGTCGACGGCATCCTGGTGCCAGGCGGCTTCGGCAAGCGCGGCTTCGAAGGCAAGATCGCCGCGGCGCGCTACGCGCGCGAGAACAAGGTGCCGTACTTCGGCATCTGCTACGGCATGCATGCGGCGGTGACCGACTTCGCGCGTCACGTCGCCGGCCTGGAAGGCGCCAACTCGAGCGAGAGCGACCGCAACTGCGCGCATCCGGTGATCGCGCTGATCACCGAGTGGACCACCGGTTCGGGCGACGTCGAGAAGCGCGACGAAAGCTCGGACAAGGGCGGCACCATGCGCCTGGGTGCGCAGGAATGCCGCCTCAAGGCGGGCACGCTGTCGCGCGAGCTGTACGGCCAGGACGTGGTGCGCGAACGCCATCGCCACCGTTACGAGTTCAACAACCGCTATCGCCAGCAGTTCGAAGACTTGGGGCTGATCATCGCCGGCAAGTCGATGGATGATCTCCTCGTCGAGATGATCGAGCTGCCGAACCACCCGTGGTTCGTCGCCTGCCAGGCGCATCCGGAATTCACCTCGACGCCGCGCGACGGCCATCCGCTTTTCATCGGCTTCATCCGCGCCGCGCGCGAGCAGAAGGCGGTGCGCGAGGCGCCGCGTCTCGCCGAGGCGGCCACGGCATGACGCGGTCTCGCCACGTGTCGTCCGGAACGGGAGACTGACCGACGATGCACCATTCGCGCCTGTGTTCCATCCAGATCGACTGCAAGGTCGACGACGTCGATGCCGCCGCAAATTTCTGGGCGGGCGCGCTCGGATGTCGCGTCGACCTCGCGCATCCGGGCAGTCGCGAGCGCTACCGTCAGCTCGAGACGCCGAGCGACCAGCCGATGGTGCAGATCCAGCGCGTCGACCACGAAAGCCGCGTGCACCTGGACCTCGAAACCGACGACATCGAGGCCGAAATCGCGCGGCTGGAGGCGCTCGGCGCCGTGGTGCATGCGCGGCTGGAACGCTGGGTCGTCATGCAGGCGCCGAGCGGCCAGCGTTTCTGCGTGGTCCGCGTGCAGCGACCGGATTTTCCATTGAACGCCAACCGCTGGGACTGATTGGAAATCATGAAACTGTGTGGATTCGAGGTCGGCCTCGACCGGCCCCTGTTCCTGATCGCCGGCCCCTGTGTCATCGAGTCGATGCAGCTGCAGCTCGACACCGCCGGCACGCTGAAGGAGATCACCGGCAAGCTCGGCGTGCCGTTCATCTTCAAGTCGAGCTTCGACAAGGCCAACCGCACGTCCGGCACGAGCTTCCGCGGCCCCGGCCTCGAGGAAGGCCTGAAGGTGCTCGCCGAGGTGAAGCGCCAGATCGGCGTGCCGGTGCTGACCGACGTGCACGAGTACACGCCGATGGACGAGGTCGCGAGCGTCGTCGACGTGCTTCAGACGCCAGCGTTCCTGTGCCGGCAGACCGATTTCATCCAGAACGTCGCCCGCGCCGGCAAGCCGGTCAACATCAAGAAGGGCCAGTTCCTGTCGCCGTGGGAGATGAAGCACGTCGCCGCCAAGGCCAAGGCCGTCGGCAACGAGCAGATCATGGTCTGCGAGCGCGGCGCCAGCTTCGGCTACAACAATCTCGTCTCCGACATGCGCTCGCTCAGCGTCATGCGCGACACCGGCTGCCCGGTCGTGTTCGACGCGACGCACTCGGTGCAGCTACCCGGCGGCGCCGACGGCAAGAGCGGCGGCCAGCGCGAATTCGTGCCGGTGCTGTCGCGCGCCGCGGTCGCGGTCGGCATCGCCGGCATCTTCATGGAAACCCATCCCGATCCGGACAAGGCGCTCAGCGACGGGCCGAACGCGTGGCCGCTGGGCAAGATGGCGGCGTTGCTGGAGACGCTGGTCGAACTGGACCGAATTCTTAAGCGTCGTAGTGGTTGGTGGGAATCATAGAGAATTTCAGAGCGGGGCGGCTTTTTATTTAGATGGTTTTCAATAGGGGGTGGTCAATGTATATGAAACGATTGGTTGCATTGCTCTCGCCTGTTGCAATCTTATTCTTCAGCATCGCGTCATCTTTTGCTCAACAGCAGATTGCCCCCACGGTTGGTGTGGGGGAATATCCTGAGTTTGGCTCATCTTTTGGCGTTTCAAGGGATATTATGGTCGTCGGTGCGCCGACTGGTCGCGACGATTTCGCTGGATATGTTTCTCTTTTTCAAAGAAAGCTGGACGGGTGGGGTTTTGTCTCCCGCATTGATCCGGTGGATACGAGGCAGTTTGGGAATCTTGTTGCCATTAGCCGACGTTGGCTGATTGTGGCGTCATGGTCATCCAACGTGCCTTACAACGCACTGGACGTATTCGAGCGTGATGACCTTACTTGGCGTTTCGTTCAGCGGCTTGGTCTTCCAGTAAGCGCACGCAACATAAATGCACTCGTCGCCTCCGATGTCGGTATTGCAATTCAAACATTGGATTTTGATCCTGAGGGTGGGGTGGCGGCGAGCCACGTATTTGGCTATGTGTTCGGTGGATCCGTTTGGGGTGGTGCGCAGGAACTGCTCGTGCCCTTCCCATTCCCTCGGCTCGGTTACGCTATGGCCATGGATGGAGACCGTCTAGTTGCTTCCGATATGTCTGCTGTGTCCAGTTTTGTAGTGATCCAGGGGCAATGGGTGCATGCATCGACGATTTTTTCGCCGTTGCCTGCATCGAGCAAGTTTGGAACTGCCTTGGCACTTTGCGGCAGGCATCTTGCCGTAAGTTCAACCAACTATCAGGATCAGTCGGGAATGTCAGACCAGGTGCAGCTATTTAGCGGCACCCCGTTGCAATGGCGGAATGACGGAGTGGCGTTTTACTCCGGAGATTTTGGTCGTCGCTTTGGTCGCAGCATAATCTGCGATGGCGATAATTTGGCCGTGCTGAGCGAAGTGCAACATAAAGTCTTCTTGTTGTCGATGGACGGAAGTTCGGGGCCTCAGTCATTCGAGGTCGTGGACGAGGAATCGCAGGGCGCTTTCAATGGGGTGGCGCTTGGTGGTGGCGATATCCTCGTTGCGGATTCTCGGCGGCCGCCGACGCATTTTTCCAACTCTACAGGTATGGTTTACTCATTCAATGGAGTCATTGATGGGATTCATAAGGATGGCTTTGAGTGAGCTGCTTCTAAATTCGATGATTTCGGAGTCATATAAGCGGGAAAATTTTTTGTTCGGCGCAAAATTTACTCTTGGCCGATGAGCCGATCAGGGATTGCATTCGTTCGGCGCTTATGATTTCTCGCGGTTGGTCGTTTTCGATATGCGATTGAACATTGTATCGGTATCTGCAATCGCGAAATTCTTTAAGTTCGCGCTTAGAAGACAACATTGATAGGGCATCAAGAATCATGTCGAATATTGTGCAAGTCCACGCCCGCGAGATCCTCGACTCCCGCGGCAATCCCACCCTCGAAGCCGAGGTCACGCTGGCCGACGGCTCGTTCGGCCGCGCGGCGGTGCCGTCGGGCGCTTCCACCGGTTCGCGCGAGGCGGTCGAGCTGCGCGACGGCGACAAGGCGCGCTACCTCGGCAAGGGCGTAAAGAACGCGGTTGCCAACGTCAACACGACGATCGCGAACGCGCTGAAGGGCTTCGACGCGGACGACCAGCGCGGGCTCGACGAGAAGCTGATCGCGCTCGACGGCACGCCGAACAAGGGCAAGCTCGGTGCGAACGCGCTGCTCGGCGTGTCGCTGGCGAATGCGCACGCGGTCGCGGCGTCGAAGAAACTGCCGCTGTGGAAGCACCTCGCCGGCAATCGCGCGGCGCGCCTGCCGGTGCCGATGATGAACATCATCAACGGCGGTGCGCACGCGGACAACAACGTCGACATGCAGGAATTCATGATCCTGCCTGTCGGCCTGCCGAGCTTCGCCGAAGGCCTGCGCGCCGGTACCGAGATCTTCCACGCGCTGAAGTCGGTGCTGAAGGGCCGCGGCCTCAACACGGCCGTCGGCGACGAGGGCGGCTTCGCGCCGAACCTGAAATCCAACGAGGAAGCGATCGAGACGATCCTCGAAGCGGTGTCGAAGGCCGGCTACGCGATCGGCAAGGACATCTGGCTCGGCCTCGACGTCGCCAGCTCCGAATTCTTCAAGGATGGCGCCTATCACCTCGAAGGCGAGGGCAAGGTGCTGTCGTCCGCGCAGTTCGCCGACTTCCTCGCCGGCTGGTGCGCGAAGTATCCGATCGTCACCATCGAGGACGGCATGGCCGAAGGCGACTGGGACGGCTGGAAGCTGCTGACCGACAAGCTCGGCCAGAGCGTGCAGCTGGTCGGCGACGACCTGTTCGTGACCAACACGGCGATCCTGAAGGAAGGCATCGACAAGCACATCGCCAACGCGATCCTGATCAAGGTCAACCAGATCGGCACGTTGACCGAGACGCTCGACGCGATCGCGATGGCCGAAGCGGCGAAGTACGCCTCGATCATCTCGCATCGTTCCGGCGAGACCGAGGACACCACGATCGCGGATCTGTCGGTGTCGACTGCGGCGACGCAGATCAAGACCGGCTCGTTGTGCCGCTCCGATCGCGTCGCCAAGTACAACCAGCTGCTGCGCATCGAGGAGGCGCTCGGTTCCGCCGCGCGCTACGCCGGCAAGGATGCGTTTCCGAACCTGCCGAACTTCAAGGGCTGAGGCCGCCGCAGCGTGCTGCGCTACGTCGCCCTGATCCTGCTGATCCTGCTGATCGCCCTGCAGGTGCGCCTGTGGACCGGGCAAGGCGGCCTGCACGAGACCTGGCGCCTGCGCGAGCGCGTCGAGGAGCAGAAGGCGGAGAACGCCAAGCTGAAGGCGCGCAACGACACGCTCGCGGCCGAGGTCGAGGACCTGAAGCACGGCGACGAGGCGATCGAGGAGCGCGCGCGCGCCGAGATCGGTCTGCTCAAGCCCGGCGAGACGTTCTATCAGGTCGTCGACCAGAACGCGGACAAGTCGAAAGACGGCAAAGGGCGATGAGCGGCGACAAGCCTGCGCATGACGCGTCATTCCAGCGCGCGCGGGAATCCGGGGATGACGGTACTTCGGATGCTCGCGTTCGCGGGCACGCCGCCGAGGGCGGGCGGATCCGTGTCGAACGTCCGTGGTGCGTCGTCCCGGCGGCCGGCCGTGGTGCGCGTTTCGGTGCGGAGCGGCCGAAGCAGTACGTCGCGCTGGCCGGCAAGCCTTTGCTGTTGTGGACGTTGCAGCGCCTGGCCGCCTGCGAGGGCGTCAGCGGTCTGCTCGTCGCGCTGGCGGACGACGACGCGTATTGGCCGGGCTTGCACGAATTGAACGGCAAGCCGGTGTTGACCACGGTCGGCGCGGGCGAGCGCAGCGGTTCGGTGCTGGCCGGCCTGCGCGCGCTGCCGGATTCGGTCGGCGAGGGCGACTACGTGCTCGTCCACGACGCGGCGCGCCCGTGCGTGCGCGGCGAGGACATCGAGCGCCTGATCGAGCAGGCAATCGCCGCCGGCGGCGCGCTGCTGGCGGCGCCGTTGCGCGACACGCTCAAGCTCGGCGACGCGCAGTCGCGCGCGATCGCCACCGAGCCGCGCGAGGCGCGCTGGCGCGCATTGACGCCGCAGATGTTCCGCCGCGGCGAACTGGTCGCCGCGCTCGAACGCGCCGAACGCGACGGCGTCGCAATCACTGACGAGGCGATGGCGATGGAACGCGCGGGCCACCGGCCGTTGCTGGTCGAAGGCAGCGAGAGCAACATCAAGGTGACGACGCCGACGGATCTGGCGTTGGCGGAGTATCTGTTGAGCCGGGAATCGTGATTGGTGATTGGTAAGAGCCGCGCATACGCGATGCTCAGGAAACACGCCGCCGTTTGCACAGCGCTCCAAGACCTGTAGCCTTTCACGAATCACGAATCACGAATCACGAATCACGAATCACGAATCACCATGCGCATCGGCCAAGGCATCGACGTCCACGCATTCGGTCCCGGCGATCACGTCGTGCTCGGCGGCGTGCACGTGCCGCACGACCGCGGCCTGGTCGCACACTCGGACGGCGACGTCGTCATCCACGCGTTGTGCGACGCCGTGCTCGGCGCGCTGGCGCTCGGCGACATCGGCATCCATTTCCCGCCGAGCGACGCGCGCTGGAAGGGCGTCAGCAGCCGGCATTTCCTGCTGCACTGCGCGACCTTGATGATCGACCGCGGCTACGCGCTGGCGAACGCCGACGTGACGATCGTCTGCGAGCGGCCGAAGATCGCGCCGCACGTCGAGGCGATGCGGCGCAATCTCGCCACCGATCTCGGCTGCGGCATCGGCGACGTCAGCGTGAAGGCGACCACCAGCGAGAAGCTCGGCTTCACCGGTCGCGGCGAGGGCATCGCCGCGTTCGCGGTGGTGCTGCTGCAGCGCAGCCGCGCGCCGACGACCGTCGCCGCCGACGATCCCGCGCTGCGCGAGCTGGTGACGCGCGTCGAGCTGGATCCGCAGTCGTGATCGGCCCGTTCTCCGCCGGCGCGTGCGTGGCCGCCGCATTCGCGATCGCCACGTTCCGATGAACGAACTGCCGTTCGCCCACGGCGCGCCGCCGCTCCGCGGTCGCCTGCGCGCCGACCCGGCCGATTTCACGGTCGAGGAGGAACTCGGGTTCGAGCCGAGCGGGCAGGGCGAGCATGCGTTCCTGGTCGTCGAGAAGGTCGGCGCGAATACCGAGTGGGTGGCGCGCCGGCTCGCCGCCGCGGCGGGCGTCGCGCCGGTCGCGGTCGGCTACGCCGGCCTCAAGGATCGCCACGCGCTGACGCGGCAGGCGTTCACGGTGCAATTGCCCGGCCGCGTCGATCCGGACTGGTCCGCGCTCGGCATCGCCGGCGTGACGGTGCTGTCGGCGACGCGCCACGATCGCAAGCTCAAGCGCGGCGCGCATCGCGGCAATCGATTCCGCATCCGGCTGCGCGACGTGCAAGGCGACCGTGCCGAGGCCGAGACACGCATCGAGGCGATGCGCGCGCGCGGCGTGCCGAACTACTTCGGCGAGCAGCGTTTCGGCCGCGAGCAGGGCAACCTCGATCTCGCCGAAGCGCTGTTCGCGGGAAAGCGCCTGCCGCGCGAGCAGCGCGGTTTCGCGTTGTCGGCGGCGCGGGCGGAGTTGTTCAATGCGGTGCTGGCGGCACGCGTCGCCGACGGCAGCTGGGATCGCGGCCTCGACGGCGAGGTGTGGATGCTGGCCGGCTCGAACGCCATCTTCGGTCCGGAACCCTGGAGCGACGAACTCGCGCGTCGTCTGGCCGAATTCGACATCGACCCGACCGGGCCGATGTGGGGTGCCGGCGAGCTGCGCAGCACGGGCGCCGCGCGCGAGGTCGAACTGGCGGCGCTCGAACCGCTCGCTTCCTTCGCGCGCGGGCTGGAACGCGAAGCCCTGTCGCAGCAGCGACGTGCCTTGCGCCTGCGCGCCGAGGAGCTGCGTTCGAGCTGGGAAGCGGACGACGCTCTCGTGCTCGATTTCCGGCTGCCGGCCGGCGCTTTCGCAACCACCGTCGTACGCGAGCTTTGCGATACGCGCTCCGCGTCGACCTGAGCGGAGCGCCCGACGATCTCGTCGACAACCGAACGGCTCCGCCGGCGTCATGCCGGCGAACGCATGCTTTCATTGAAAGCGGTTCTCGCAGAGACGCAGGGACGCAGAGGAAGAGCTTTTACCTCCGCGTCTCTGCGTCTCTGCGAGAAAACTTCCTTTTGAGCTCCCGGGCAGCAGCCGGGAAAGAAAGTGCCATCCGCACGCCTCGACAGGGCAGACCCGCTTCGATCCTTCCCCTGGGCGAGGAAGGACCGAAGCGAAGCCCGTCGATCAGGCGTGCGCGACGCTCGCGGTGCCGTGCTGCACGAGCTTGCGACCCGACAGCTTGCGCAACCCGACGTAGAACACCGGCGTCAGGAACAGGCCGAACAGCGTCACGCCGATCATGCCGGAGAACACCGTGATGCCGGTGATCGAGCGCACCTCGGCGCCGGCGCCGTGCGAGAACACCAGCGGCACGGTGCCGGCGATGAAGGCGACCGAGGTCATCACGATCGGACGCAGACGCAGGCGGCAGGCTTCCAGCGCGGCCTCGACGATGCTCTTGCCCTGGAACTCCAGTTCGCGCGCGAACTCGACGATCAGGATCGCGTTCTTGCACGCCAGTCCCATCAGCACGACCAGGCCGACCTGCACGAAGGTGTTGTTGTCGCCGCCGAGCAGTTTCACGCCGGCCAGGGCCGACAGCATGCACATCGGCACGATCAGGATCACCGCCAGCGGCAAGGTCCACGATTCGTACAGCGCGGCGAGCACGAGGAACGCGAGCAGGATCGCCAGCGGGAAGACCACCAGCGCGGCCTTGCCCTGGGTCGCTTCCTGGTAGCTCAGGTCGGTCCACTCGAAGGTCATGCCGTTCGGCAGCACCTGCTTGGCGATCTCGCCGATCTTGTCCATCGCCTGCGCCGACGACAGCATCGACGGCTCGGCTTCGCCGAGCAGATCCGCCGCCGGATAGCCGTTGTAGCGCAGCACCGGATCGGGGCCGTAGGTCTGCTTGATCGTCACCATCGAACCGATCGGCACCATCTCGCCGCGGTCGTTGCGCGTCTTCAGGTTGGCGATGTCCTCGACGCTGTCGCGGAACGGTCCGTCGGCCTGCGCGATCACCTGCCAGGTGCGGCCGAACAGGTTGAAGTCGTTGACGTAGGCCGAGCCGAGATAGGTTTGCAGGGTGGCGAACAGCTCGGTCAGCGGCACGCCCTGCGCCTTCGCCTTGGCGCGGTCGACCTCGGCGTCGTACTGCGGCATGTTCGCCTGGTAGGTGCTGATCGGAAAGCCCATGCCCGGCGTCTGCGCGACCGTGCCCTGGAACGCGGTGACGGCGCTCTGCAAGGCGCCGTAGCCGAGGCTGGCGCGGTCCTCGATGAACAGCGAATAGCCCGAACCGTTGCCGAGACCGAGGATCGGCGGCGGCAGCAGGGCGAAGGTGAAGCCCTCCTGGATGCCCTGGATCTTCTGGTTGATCGAGTCGTTGATCTCCTTGGCGGTGCGGTGGCGCTCGCCGAACGGCTTCAGCGGGAAGAACACCAGGCCGGTGTTCGGCGTGTTGCTGAACTGCAGCGCGTTCAGGCCCGGGAACGCGCCCGAACTCTCGACGCCTTCCTCGGCCAGGCCGATCTTCACGACCTTGTTCAGCACCGCGTCGGTGCGTTCGATCGAGGAGCCTTCCGGCAGCTTCACGCCGGCCATCAGGTACATCTTGTCCTGGATCGGGATGAAGCCGCGCGGCACCAGCTGGAACATCAGGCCGGTGCCGACCAGGAGCAGGGCGTAGACCAGGAACACCGCGCCGCGGAACTTCAGCGTGCGCGAGACGGCGCCCTGGTACTTGTCCGAGCTCGCCTTGAAGAAGCGGTTGAACGGCCGGAAGATCCAGCCGAACAGCCGGTCGATCAGGCGCGACGGCAAATCCTTCGGCGCGTCGTGCGCCTTCAGCAGCTTGGCCGCCAGCGCCGGCGACAGGGTCAGCGAGTTGATCGCCGAGATCACCGTCGAGATCGCGATGGTCACCGCGAACTGCTTGTAGAACTGGCCCGTCACGCCGGTCAGGAACGCCATCGGCACGAACACCGCGCACAGCACCAGCGCGATCGCGATGATCGGCCCGGACACCTCGGTCATCGCCTGGTGCGCCGCCTGCAGCGGCGTGCGGCCTTCCTCGATGTTGCGCTCGACGTTCTCGACCACCACGATCGCGTCGTCGACGACGATGCCGATCGCCAGCACCAATCCGAACAAGGTCAGCGTGTTGATCGAGAAGCCGAGCACGTACAGCGCGGCGAACGTGCCGACGATCGACACCGGCACCGCGATCAGCGGAATGATCGAGGCGCGCCAGGTCTGCAGGAACAGGATCACCACCAGCACGACCAGCAGCACCGCCTCGAGCAGGGTGCTGACCACCGCCTTGATCGAATCGCGCACGAAGATCGTGGTGTCGTACGGCGCGCTGTACTCGATGCCCTCGGGGAAGCGCTTGGACAGCTCGGCCATCTTCGCCATCACCGCTTCCTGGATCGCCAGCGCGTTCGCGCCGGGCGCCTGGAAGATGCCGATGCCGGCGGCGCTGTGGCCTTCCATCTGCGCGCGCAGCGTGTAGTCGCCGGCGCCGAGCTGCAGGCGGGCGACGTCGGACAGGCGCACGATCTCGCCGTTGGCGCCGCTCTTGAGCACGATCTCGCCGAACTGCTCCGGCGTGGAGAGGCGTCCCTGCGCGTTGACCGGGATCAGGAAGTCGCTGCCGCCGGGGATCGGCTCGGCGCCGACCTGGCCGGCCGAGACCTGCACGTTCTGCTCGCGGATCGCGTTGAGCACGTCGCTGGCGGTGAGCCCGCGCGAGGCGATCTTGTCCGGATCGAGCCAGATGCGCATCGCGTAGTCGCCGCCGCCGAAGATCTGCGCGTCGCCGACGCCGGGCAGGCGCGCGAGCTCGTCCTTGACGTTCAGCACGGCGTAGTTGCGCAGGTACAGCGTGTCGTACTTGCCGCTCTTGGACGACAGGAACACCACCATCAGGAACGTCGGCGACTGCTTCTGCACGGTCACGCCCTGGCGCCGCACGTCCTCGGGCAGGCGCGCCTGTGCCTGGCTGACGCGGTTCTGTACGCGCACCGCGGCGTCGTCGGCGTTGGTGCCGGGATGGAAGGTGACGGTGATCTGCAGCACGCCGTCGGAGCCGGCGACCGACTTCATGTACATCAGGTTCTCGACGCCGTTGATGGCGGCCTCGAGCGGCTGCGCGACGGTCTCGGCGATCACCTTCGGGTTGGCGCCCGGATACACCGTGCGCACGATCACCGACGGCGGCACGACCTCGGGGTATTCGCTGATCGGCAGCAGCGGGATCGCGATCAGGCCGGCGGCGAAGATCACGATCGACAGCACCGCCGCGAAGATCGGGCGGTCGATGAAGAACTTGGAGAAATCCACGGGGGCGTCTCCTTATTTCGCCGCCACGGCCGGCGCGGCGGGCGCCGCACCGGGCGCCGCACCCATCGGGACTTCGGCGGGCTTCACCGGCGCGCCGGGGAAGAAGATCTTCTGCACGCCCGAGACGATGACCTTGTCGCCGGCCTCGAGCCCGGACTGCACCACGCGCAGGCCGTCGACCATGCCGCCGAGCGCGACGTCCTTGCGCATCGCCTTGTTCTCCGGCCCCAGCACGTAGACGTACTTGCGGTCCTGATCGGTCAGCACCGCCTTGTCGTCGACCAGCATCGCGGTGAACTCGGCGCTGCCCTCGAGCTGCACGCGCGCGTACAGGCCCGGCGTGAACACGCGGTCGGGATTGGGCACCACGGCGCGCGCATTGATCGTGCCGGTGGCGGCGTCGACCTGGTTGTTGACGAAGTTGACCGTGCCCGAGTACGGGAAGCCGGTGTCGCTGGCCAGGCCCACGCGCACCGGATTGTCCGAACTCGCGCGCGCGCCCTTGCGGGCCAGTTCGCTGTAGCGCAGGAAGGCCTGCTCGTCGGGCTGGAAGTAGACGTAGACCGGATCTTGCGAGACCACGCTGGTCAGCACGCTCTGGTCGGCCTGGATCAGGTTGCCGAGCGTCAGCAACGCGCGGCCGACGCGGCCGGCGATCGGCGAGCGCACCTCGGTGTACTCGAGGTTGAGCTTGGCCGTCGCCAGCGCGGCCTCGGCGGCGCGCACCTCGGCGTCGGCCTGGCCGAGCGTCGCTGCGCGCGTGTCGTAGTCGTCGCGCGAGATCGCGCCGGTCTTGATCAGCGACTGCGCGCGCTGGTCCTGCGCCTGGGCCAGCTTGGCCGAGGCGCGCGCACGGTCGAGCTGCGCCGCGGAATTGTCGAGCGCGGCCTTGTACGGCCGCTGGTCGACGACGAACAGCAGGTCGCCCTGCTTGACCTCGTCGCCTTCCTTGAACGCGATGCGCTGGATGTAGCCGGAGACGCGCGCGCGCACGTCGACCGAATCGGTCGCGGCGACGCGGCCGGTGAACGCATCCCATTGACGTACCGGCTTGGACACCACCGCGGCCACGCTGACGTCGGGCGGCGGCGGCATGCCGGCATGCGGCGCAGCCGCGTTCTTGTTGCAGCCGGCCAGGGCGGCCAGGAGGCCGACGGCGAGCAGGGACATCAGGGAGCTGGAAACGCGCGTACGCATGGTGGTCATTCCCTAGAGATATAAGAGCGGAGCGCACCCTCCGCTGCCGACGGGCGGCAGGGCTCGTGTCGTTGGCGGCGGCTTCGACGAGGCATCGGGATGGCGAGCCGGATATGCTCGCCCGAGCCTGCTGCCACCGTCGTGGCAGGAGCCTCGGGCAAGTTCATGCCGGCGAGCCGAGTGCGCATCGGCATGGCTGTTTGGGGCGCCCGTGCCGATATCAACGGATAGTTTGAAGAAAAGTTTAGTTTTGTAGATTCGATGCCGCTGCCGGCCGGGCGCACGGCAGCCCGCAGCGCCGCCGGCGCTGGTTCAGGGAGTGACGATCGGGCGGATCAGATCTCGTTCAAGATCGCCGCGCGGCGCTTGTCGTACTCGTCCTGGGTGATCGCGCCGTTCTTGTACAGCTCGTCGAGCTTGCGCAGACGCGCCTCGAGCGAGCCGGCTCCCTTCTTGCCGGCGCCCGCCGCCGGCTTCGTCGACTTGGCCGGTTTGGCGGGCGGCGCGTCGGCGACCTCGGGTGCGGTCGACCAGACCTTGCGGAAGGTCGGGTCGTTCAGCATGCGCGAAAGCGCGTCGGCCAGCGACTCGCTCAAGACCTCGTTGCAGCCGTCGACGCTGCGGCCCTTGCCGTAGTGGTCGACGTTGCCGGAGAAACTGCCCTTGGACAGCACGCGTCCGAGCCGGTTGGTGAGCGTGTATTCGACGGTCGAGTCGCCGACGTAGGTGGCGCCGACCGCACGGTTGTTGTGGGTGACGCTGAACTTCGTGTAGCGGACGGTCAGGGTGCCGTTGGTCGGCTCGCCGATGTGCAGGCCCCAGTTGGCGAGCACGCTGCGGGTGATGTCCTCGACGTGCTTGGTGACGTCGTTGGTGGCGAAGATCGGGTAGACGGCGACGCCGTCGTTGACCGCCTGTCCGATCACCGCGCCGGCGCTCGCGCCGCGTCCGTCCTCGATGCGCAGGGCGATGCTGCGTTCCTGCGCTCCGGGAATCGGATTGGGCTGGGCGATTTCGGCGAGATTGCCCTTGACGGCCAATTGCACCTGCAGCGGGCGGCGTTCGGGGGCCGCGGTCGCCGGATCGGCGATGGCGACACCGAGCAGCGTGGCGAGACAAATCCTGGCGAGCATGATCATGCTGATTCCCTGCTGTGAAAGCCCCGGCCGAAGAGTAACGGCGTGCGGTGGCTCCGGCAACGACGCGCAAGGAGGTTTCGCCGTGCTCGGGCGGTGCTCGGCGCGCGCGCTCGAATGTCGAGCCGCCGTGCGGCCCGTCAACGTCCCTGCAGCAGCACGATCACCGCGCCGGTGCCGCCCTGCACCGGGCGTGCCGACGTGAACGCGAGCACGTCCGCGCGCCGGCGCAGCAGCGTGTCGGTCAACTGCTTCAGCACCGGTCCCTGCGCCTTCGAGCGCAGGCCCTTGCCGTGCACGATGCGCACGCAGAGCTCGTCCTTGCGCCGGCATTCGTCGAGGAACTGGCGGATCGCCTCGCGCGCGACCGCGCTGGTCATGTCGTGCAGGTCGATCTCGGCGCGCACGCTGAACTGGCCGCGGCGCAGGCGCTGCAACAGGCGATGCTGCTGGCCGGGCTTCAGGTAGGCGATCTCGTCGCCGCCTTCGACCATCGCGTCGATCGGATGCGTCAGCAACTCGTCGACCACGCGCGCTTCGTCCAGGCGCGCCTGCAGCGGTTCGGGCGCCGGACGCTCCGCGGACGGTGGCGGCGTCGAGTCCTTCAACGGCCGCACCCGGCCGATGGCGTCGCGAAACAGCTGCGCATCGTCCTCGGCGGGCGGTTCGGGTGCGCGGTTCACGGCCTCGCGCGCGGCACGCAGTCGGCTTCTCATCCGCTGAGCATAGCCCAGCGGATGCGTCGGCTCACCGTCGACTGAACATCGCGTTAAATCCCCGTCCGCGGCTCAGTTTTCGTTCGGCCTGGCTTGCCGACGATGCGGCGACGTTCCAACGCGAGGAGGCAGGCATGAAGACCATTCTGTTCGGAACCCTGTTGGTCGCCGGCATCGGCGCGGCATCGGCGCAGAGCGTGCCGCGCGACCGGCCCGACGCACACGCGGTCGATACCGGCAAGGTCGCGACCGTCGAGCAGTGGAGCAAGCGGCGCGGCTCGAAGGTGATCTGGTCGCAGGATCCGCAACGTCTGGCGAAGACCTCGGCGGTCGACAACGGCTCGCGCGTCGACGCGGGTGCGGTCGAGGCCGTCGACCAGCAGTCGAAGGAGCGCGGTCACCGGCAAGTCTGGTTCAAGTATCCGGAAAAGCGCACGCAGGCGGTCGCCGTGAACCATGCGTCCGCGTCTCGCGCGTCGACGCGCCCGGCAGCGTCTCCGGTCGCGAAGAAGAAGGCGGCCGAGCCGTCCGCGAAGACGGACGACGACAAGGCGCTGTAACGCCACCCGAAGGACGACGATCCTTCGCCGCGCGGAGCCTCGACGCAGGTTCGCGCTCCGCCGCTGCAACGGACTGCTCGCACCCCTGCCCGCGGCGCGATGGCGTCGCGGGCAGGTGGCGTTTTCGACTCGTCCACCGCTCGCTTCGCGCCGCGCACTCGCGCGCGAGCCGATCCTCGCCGGCGCCGCTGCGCGCGAGGGACGCTGCCAATCCGCTATCATTCGCGCTTCGCCGGACGGGGTTCGGCGGCCGCATCTTCGATGCGGTCGCGTGCCGTCCGCGCCCCGCATCGCCGACGCGGCACGTTCGCCTTCGTCCGCGGGTGTTCCGATGAACCTGCACGGATGGAGAGCATGCGAGTCCTGGTCAGCAACGATGACGGCGTCGACGCACCGGGCATCCGCGTGCTGCACGAGCGTCTCGCGGCGGTCGGCGAAGTCACCGTCGTCGCGCCGGACCGCGATCGCTCCGGCGCCAGCAATTCGCTGACCCTGGACCAGCCGATCCGCGCGATCCGCCTCGACGACGGGCGCTGGCGCGTCGCCGGCACGCCGACCGATTGCGTGCACCTGGCGCTGTCCGGCCTGCTCGATCACGAACCGGACATCGTCGTCTCCGGCATCAACAACTCGGCCAACCTCGGCGACGACGTGATCTACTCGGGCACCGTCTCGGCCGCGATGGAAGGCCGCTTTCTCGGCCTGCCGGCGATCGCGGTGTCGCTGGTCTCGCGCGACCACAAGGGTCTTCATTACGACAGCGCGGCGCAAGCCGTGCTGCTGCTGATGCGCCGGCTGCTGATCGATCCGCTGCCGGCCGACACGATCCTCAACGTCAACGTGCCGGACCGCCCCTGGAGCGAGATCCGCGGTCTCGCAGTGACGCGCCTGGGCAGGCGCCATCGCTCGGCGCCGTGCATCGCGCAGACCGATCCGCGCGGACGGCCGATCTACTGGATCGGTCCGCCCGGCGAGGCGGCCGACGACGGCCCCGGCACCGATTTCAACGCGGTGCGCGACGGCTACGTCTCGATCACGCCGATCCACGTCGACCTGACGCGCTTCCAGGCGCTGGAAAAGGTCAGCGGCTGGGTCGCCGCGCTGCAGCCGAAGTTCGACGCCGCATGAGTCGGCCGTTCAAGAGCCCGTTCGCATGAGCCTGTTCTCGCGACGCGACTCGTCGGCGCGCGGTCTGGGCATGACCTCGCAGCGCGCGCGCGACCGGCTGATCGAGCGCCTGGTCGCCGAAGGCATCCGCGACCGCCGCGTGCTCGACGTGATGCGGCAACTGCCGCGCCATCTGTTCATCGACGAGGCGCTCGCCTCGCGCGCCTACGAGGACACCGCGCTGCCGATCGGGCAGGGGCAGACGATCTCGCAGCCGTTCGTCGTCGCGCGCATGACCGAGGCGCTGATCCAGCTCGAGCTGCCGCGCCGCGTGCTCGAGATCGGCACCGGCTCGGGCTACCAGTGCGCGGTGCTGGCGCAGCTGGTCGAACAGGTCTACACGGTCGAGCGCATCGACGAGCTGCTGCGCAACGCGCGGCGGCTGTTCCGCAAGCTCGGCATCGCCAACGTGCGCTCGCGCCACGCCGACGGCCGCCTCGGCTGGCCGGACGAGGCGCCGTTCGACGCGATCATCCTGACCGCCGCCGGCGCCCAGCTCGAAGAAGCGCTGCTCGACCAGCTCGCGCCCGACGGCTGCCTGATCGCGCCGGTCGGCCCGCCCGGCCGGCAGCAGCTCGTGCGCGTGCGTGCCGACGCCGAAGGCTGGGTGCGCGAATCGCTCGGCGCGGTCAGCTTCGTACCTTTGCTCGGGGGAGTCGGATGACTTCGCGAAAGGAGTTGCCTTGAAACTGTTCCGACCGATGTACGAAGCCGCGCTGCGCTGGGCGTCGCATCCGAAGGCCGAGACCTATCTCGGCGGACTCAGTTTCGTCGAGGCGATCGTCTTTCCGATCGCGCCGGAGATCATGCTGGCGCCGATGGTGCTGGCCAAGCCGGAGCGCTGGTTCCGCTACGCCACGATCAGCCTGGTCTTCTCGCTGCTCGGCGCCCTGGTCGGCTACGCGCTCGGTCACTACGCGTTCGCCGCGGTGCGGCCGCTGCTCGATGATCTCGGCTGGCTGCCGCGCATCGACGCACTGGTGCTGCAGCTCAAGCAGGACGTCGCGCAGCATCCGTGGACCGCGTTCTGGACCCTGGTCGTGGCCGGCTTCATGCCGGTGCCGTTGAAGATTTTTACCTGGGCCTCGGGCATCGTCGGAGTACCCTTGATCGCGTTCGTCGCCAGCATGTTCGTCGGCCGCGGCAAGCGCGTGTACCTGCTCGCCGGCGTGATCCGCCTCGGCGGCAAGCGCGCCGAAGAGGCGCTGCATCGCTGGATCGAATGGATCGGCTGGATCGCGATCGCGCTGATCGTGCTGGTGATCGTCTACTTCAAGTTCCTTCGCTGAAGAGTCGCCATGGAAAAGTACTTCGTGATCCGACACGGCGTCTGGTTGATCCTGCTGGCACTGCTCGCCGCCTGCGCCTCGACCGGACCTGCGCCGGTCGAGGACCGCAGCCTCGGCGGCGCGCGTCCGGCCGCGTCGAAGTCGGAGACGAAACCGGCGACGCCGCCCGGCGGCACCTACAAGGTCCAGCGCGGCGACACGCTGTACAGCATCGCGTTCCGCCACGGCACCGACTACCGCGAACTGGCCGGATGGAACGGCATTTCCGCGCCGTACACGATCTACGTCGGGCAGGAGCTGCGGTTGGCGCCGAAGTCGGCGGCCAGGACGGCGGCGGCACCGGCGACGCGTGCGCCGGCACCGGTCATCGCGACCGCGGTCGCTCCCTCCAACCATCCTTCGATGCCCGCACCGGCGCCGTTCGAGAACGTGTCGGCGACGCCGGCGGCGAATCCGCCGCCGGCCTCCGCGAGCTCGCCGTCGACGGCGGCACCGCCGCCGGCAGCGCCTGCGCCCGCGCCGGGCACGCCGGTCGCCGCCGCGCCGCCGCCGAAACCGGTCGAAGCCGCGCCGCCGCAGAGCGCGCCGTCCACGTCGACCAATGTTTCCGGCGACGTCGCCTGGCGCTGGCCGGCCGATGGACAGGTCGTCGCGACCTTCGTCGCCGGCGACCAGACCCGGCAGGGCATCGACATCGCCGGCAAGTCCGGCGATCCGGTGCGCGCAGCCGCCGACGGCAGCGTCGTCTACAGCGGCAACGGCTTGATCGGCTACGGCGAGCTGATCATCGTCAAGCACAGCCCCGGCTTCCTCTCCGCCTACGGCTACAACCGCAAGCGGCTGGTGAAGGAGGGCGACGCGGTCAAGTCCGGTCAGGTCATCGCCGAGATGGGGTCGAGCAGCGCCAGCCGCGACTCGCTGCATTTCGAGATCCGCAAGAACGGCAAGCCGGCCAATCCGCTCGATTATCTGCCGCGGCGTTGACGCGCTAAGCTGGGCGAGTGAGCGCACGCCATACCCGCGACGACGGCCCGGAATCGGACGATTCCGCGCTCGAAGGCCTGCTCGACCTGATCGACGCGGTCGAGCCGCAGGACGAGGAGGCGCGCAGTTCGACCGGCGCCTATCTCGCCGAGATCGGCCTGATCCCGCTGCTCGGTGCCGAGGACGAGTGGGCGCTGGCCGCGCGCGTGCAGGCCGGCGACGCCGAAGCGCGGCGACGCATGATCGAGGCGAACCTGCGCCTGGTGGTCACCGTCGCGCGTGCGTATGTCGGCCGCGGCGTGCTGCTGATGGATCTGATCGCCGAAGGCAATCTCGGCCTGATCCGCGCGGTCGCGAAGTTCGATCCGGCGCGGCGCCTGCGCTTCTCCACCTACGCGGTGTGGTGGATCCGCGACGCGGTGCAGTCGGCGGTGATGAACCAGGGCCGCACCGTGCGTGTGCCGGTGCACGTGCTGCGCGAACTGGCGCAGATCCTGCGCGAGGAACGCGAACTCGCCGCGCGGCTCGGTACGCCGCCGAGCCTGGAACAGATCGCCGCGTCGGTCGGCAAGAGCGTGCAGGACGTCGCCGAGCTGTTCCGCATCAACGAGCGCGTCGGTTCGCTCGACGCGGCGCTCGAAGCCGGCGAACGCGCGCTGATCGGGCAGATCCAGGAGACCGAGGAACCGCCGAGCCGCACGACGATCAGCAGCGAGCGCCTCGGCACCGCGATCGCCCAGCTCGGCGAACGCCAGCGAGCGGTGCTGCAGCGCCGCTTCGGCCTCGACGGCACGCCGGTGCAGTCGCTGGCCGAGATCGGCCGCGATCTCGGCATCTCGCGCGAACGCGCGCGGCAGATCCATGCCGACGCGCTGAAGAAGCTCAGCGCCTTGCTGCGCGACGCGGACGGGGCGAGGGAAGGGTAGCCGGTCGCGGCGCGCGGCGAGGAATCGACCGCGGCTTCGGCAGCGTGCGAAGGGCGCGGCCGCATGTCCCGGCGGGCGGGCAAGTCCCGAAGGCGCGATCGCCAGACCGCGACTGAGCATTTACGCGAAATCGTCCAGCAGACTCTTTCTTCCCGGGCGTCGATGTGCTCGACTAGATCGTTGTGTTCGAACGTAGGGTTCGGCAGCGGCGAATCCGGCCGCCGGAGCGGTCGGGCGCTGCGGCGACGAGACCGTCGGCAAGTACCTGCGCGCTTCGCTGCTCGTGGCGCGTCGTCATCCATTCATGGGGGTTCATATGAAAAGCGGTTCGGCATCGCGCGTCGCGCGCGAGTTGGGCAAGTCGTTGCTGGTCGTTCCCATCGCGCTCGCGCTCGGAACGTTCGCGTCGTCGGCCGAGGCGGCGGATTTCGCCGGCGTCGATGCGTTGCAGGCGTCGCACGCGCCGGCGAGCCGTCTGCCGTCGGGATATCGCGCGACGGTGCAGGCGAACCTTGGCATTCCGGAATTCCTCAAGGCCGGGCGCTCGGTGCCCAATCAGGCCGGCTCCATGTTGCTGGTTTCCGACCCGGCGCCGATCGCGCGCACCTATCTGAAGTCGCTGGCCGAGGTCTACCGCATCAGCGCCGCGGAAATCGACGCGCTGGACGTGTTCGACAGCCAGCGCCTGCGCAACGGCGCGGCGATCGTGCGCTTCGAGAACCGCGTCGACGGCGTCGCGGTCTTTCGCGACGGCTTCAACGTGTTGATCCGCGCCGACGGCTCGCTCGACACGGTCAGCGGCTACGCCTCGGGCGCGAACGGCGACGCGGCCATGCGCCGCTTCGCGCGCAGCGCCGAGCAGTCGATCGCGAGCGCGCTGCGGCAGGACTTCAACTTCGTGTCGTCGTCCGCCGCGACGGCGTTCACCCTCAGCGGCGAGGCTGGTGACTACGCGTCGTACGCGACCAGCCTGACGGGCGCGAACGGCGAGACGCTGCTGCAGGACGCGCGCGTCAAGCCCGTCTACTTCCGTACCGCCGACGGGCTGACGGCGGCCCACTACGTCGAGTTGAACGTCGGCTCGACGGACGGCGAGCGCTATTACTCCTACGTCATCTCGGCGCAGGACGGCAGCATCCTGTTCCGCAACAACCTGACCGCCGACCTGTCGCCTTTCAGCTATCGCGTGTGGGCGGACACGACGGCGCCGTTCGTGCCGTACGCGGGCCCTCAGGGCCGCAACGGCACGCCGCATCCGACCGGCCAGCCGGACGGCTACCAGGCGCCGTTCACGCAGCCCAACCTGGTCACGCTGGTCAACGCGATCACCGATCCCGCGTCGGTGGCCGTCAATGACCCCTGGCTCGCCGATGCGGCCACCGAGACGGTCGGCAACAACGTCAACGCCTACGCCAATCTCACCGGCGGCGATGCGCTGAATGCGCCGGGCGACTATCGCGCCGACGTCACCAGCGCACGCACCTTCGACCGCGTCTACGACACCACCAAGGATCCGCAGGTCGACTCCGACCAGATCAAGGCGTCGGTGACGCAGCTGTTCTACATGAACAACTTCCTGCACGACTGGTACTACGACGCCGGCTTCGACGAGCCCGCGCGCAATGCGCAGACCAGCAACTACGGCCGCGGCGGCAACCAGAACGACGAGATCCAGGCGCAGGCGCAGGACGTCAGCGGCACCGACAACGCGAACATGGGGACGCCGTCCGACGGCGGCAAACCGCGCATGCGCATGTTCGTCTTCAACGGCGCCGGCGGCGCGCGCATCACCTATTCGGACGGCCTCAGCGGCGAAGTCGAGCCCGGCACGGGAGCGTTCGGCCCGACCAACTTCGATCTCACCAACACGATCGTGCGGCCCGCGCCGCTGGATGCCTGCGCGGCGCTGACCAATACGGCCGAAGTGGCCGGCAAGATCGTGCTGGTCGATCGCGGTGGTTGCGATTTCAACGCCAAGGCCAAGACCGCGGAAACCGCCGGCGCGGCCGCCGTGATCATCGCCAACGTCGCCACCAGCAACAACCCGGGCGATGCGCCGGGCATGGCGGCGAGCACGCCGCCGATCCCGGTCACCATCGGCACCCTCAGCCTCAATCTCGCCGACGGCAACGCGCTGCGCACCGCGGTCGGCGCCGGCACGGTCACGGCGCACATGGAGCGCGCCTCCGGCATCCGCCGCGACGGCACCATCGACGACGGCATCATCGCGCACGAGTGGGGCCACTACATCAGCAATCGCCTGGTCGGCAACGCGAACGGCCTCAGTACGAACCAGGCCGGCGGCATGGGCGAAGGGTTCGGCGACTTCCACGCCATGCTGCTGCTCGTGCGCGCCGAAGACGCGGCATCGGCGGCGACACCGGACTTCACCGGCGTCTACGCGAACGGCGCCTACACCGCGTCGACCTTCGTGACGCTGCCGGGCCAGATCAACAACGGCTACTACGAAGGCATCCGCCGCTATCCGTACTCGATCGACATGTCGAAGAACCCGCTGACCTACCGCCACATCGTGGACGGCGTCGCGCTGCCGACCACGCCGCCTCCGGCGTTCGGCGCCTCCGGCGGCTCGAACAGCGAAGTGCACGCGACGGGCGAGGTGTGGGCCAGCATGCTGTGGGAATGCTATGCCTCGCTGCTGCGCGACAGCGACCGCCTGAGCTTCCTCGAGGCGCAGGACCGCATGAAGCGCTACCTGGTGGCGGGCTACAAGCTGATGCCCAACGCGCCGACTTTCATCACCGCGCGCGATGCGATTCTCAGCGCGATCCAATCGCAGAGCGAAGAGGATTACGCGCTCTGCGGAGCGGGCTTCGCCAAGCGCGGCCTCGGCGCCGGCGCGGTGGCCGGCAGTCCGAACGACAACTCCGGTGCGGTCGAAAGCTTCGTCGGTTTCGACGACACGATCTTCGCGAACGGATTCGACGCAGACTGAGAAGCCGAACGGCGCTGCCACGGCGCCGTGCTGACCCGTCCTCGGGCACGAAACAAGGAATCGCCGGCATCATGCCGGCGATTTCTTTTCGATCGTCCAATGGGTTGGCGGATGCAGCCGCCGCGGAGCGGGTGTCGGGGGACCGGTTCGACCTTCGACGGGATTGGCGCTGCCGGCGCGTCGTCATCGCCACAACAGCAGCGCCGCGATCACGGCGACGTCGATCAGCGCGACGCCGAGCAGGATCGAGCGCGCGTAGGCGAAGCCGCCACCGAGCGCGGCCACGCATTTCATGACGGAATTGGTGATGAAGGCGATCGCCAGGGCCAGGGTCGCCTCGGGCACGGCGAGGGTGTTCGTCGCCGTCAGTTGGCCGATCGACACCGCCGCCGCGTGGACGTCGGCGAGGCCGCTCGCGGCGGCTGCGGCGAGCACGCCACCGTCGCCGATCCAGTGCTTGAGCGCGGCGGCGGCGAACAGCGCGACGGCGACGATCGCGGCGAACAGCAGCGCGTGGCCGAGATCGAACGGTCGCGTGCTGCCGATCGGCGGCAACGCTTCCCCGGAGTTGCCGCGCGCGCGCAGCGCGAACAGCAGCGCGACCACTGCGGCGACCACGCCGGCGGCGAGCAGCGGCGGCGCGAACGCACGCAGCAGCGGCGGCGACAGTGCGGCGAGGATCAGCGCGAGCTGGATCACCGTCGCGACATTGGACAGCAGCGCCGCGGCGACGGCCGAGCGCCGCAGCGTCGGCATCGCGCGGGCGCGCTGGCCCATGCCGCCGATCGTGGCCGTGCTCGACACGAACCCGCCGAGCAAGCCCGCCAGCAGCATGCCGCGATTGCCGCCGATCGCGCGCAGCGCGACGTAGCCGGCCGCGTTGATCGCCATCACCAGCACGACGAGCAGCCACAGCTTGCGCGGATTGAGCACGTCGAACGGACCGAAGGTGCGGTCCGGCAGCAACGGCAGAACGATCAGCACGGAGGCCGCGAGCAGCAGCAGGTCGGCCAGCTCCGCGTCGCCGAGCACCTGATGCGTGAACCGGTGCAGCGTCTGCTTGCTCGCCAGCAAGGCGGCCATGGCGACGAACAGCGCCGCGGCGACCTGCGGCGCGGCGAGCGCCAGCGCACCGAGCAGGAAGGTCGCGACGAGGGCGAGTTCGCTGGTCAGCCCCGGATCGTGCCGGCGGCTGAGCTGGTAGCTGGACAGGGCCAGCGCGACGATCGCGACGCCGGCGATCGCCAGCGCCACCGCGCCGAGCAGGGAGCCGACGGCGCCGAGCAGGCCCGCGAGGGTGAACGTGCGCACGCCGGCGGCCGCCCCGGCTGCGCTGGCCGCTTGGCTGCGCTCGCGTTCCACGCCGACCAGCAGGCCGCCGCCGATCGCGGCGAGAAAACCCGATAAGGACGCGCCGTCGAATTCCACTGGAGTCCCCCGTCTGCGCCGACCTGCGCCGAGAATAGCAATGTGAAGAATGCACCGAGAGGAGGATGTGCGCGTGCTGCGCCGGGCAGGCCGCGAGAGCGGCGAAGGACGCGCACGACGCCTGCGCGCCCGCCATGCGGCGACACGGTCACGGGGAACACCACGCATGGGAAGTGGGCCGGCGTGAACTCTTCAGCGCGCGACGCCCGACTTCGGACAGTGGATTGGTTGCGAATGGCTGGCGGAGAGGGTGGGATTCGAACCCACGTTACGGCATAACCGTAAACCGGATTTCGAATCCGGCGCATTCGACCACTCTGCCACCTCTCCGTTTCGTTGCTGGCCGTCGGCTGTGGCGAGTCCGTCGGCGTTCCGCTGGCCGGGTGCGAAGGCCCCGTGCGATCAGCGAGCCGCGCATGATATTGCCTGGCGCGACGCGACACAACCGGCAATCGAATATCGCTTCGCGGATCGGGACGGTGGCGCGGAGCGGCGGCGCTGCGGCTTCAGGAACCGCCGAGCATGATCGCCGCGACCACGCGCCGGCCTTCGCCGGCGAGCAGGTTGTAGGTGCGGCAGGCGGCGGCGTTGTCCATGACTTCGACGCCGATGCGCCGGCGCAGCAGGGCGACCAGTCCCTCGCGCGGCGGGAACACCTGGCGCTGGCCGGTGCCGAGCAGGACGACCTCCGGTTCGAGCGCGGCGATCGCCTCGGCCGCCGCGGCGTCGAACCGGTCGGCGCGCTCGACCGGCCAGTCTTCGACCAGCCGGTCCGGCGCGAGCAGGAAACTCTTCGTCAGCGTGCGGTCGACCACCGTCACCGCATCCGCCGCGCAGGCGCGGAAGAAGAGATAGCCTTCGGGGAGTTCTTGCGTGAACTGCACGACGCGACTACTTCGGCAGGGTGAACTGCGCCTTGTCCGGGTTGCGCTTGTAGAAGCAGGCGACCTTGCCGATCGTCTGCACCAGCTCGGCGCCGGAATGCGCACGGATCGCCTCGATCGACGCCGTGCGCGAGTCGCGCTCGTCGTCGGCCAGCTTGACCTTGATCAGCTCGTGATGCGCCAGCGCGCCGTCGAACTCGGCCAGCAGCGCCGGCGTGACACCTTTCTGGCCGACCAGAATCACCGGCTTCAAATCGTGCGCGAAACCGCGCAGGTAACGCTTCTGGGAGGCGGACAGGGGCATGAGCGGAAACTGAATGGAGACGGACGGCACGGGGCGCCGCGGGTCGTGCAGGGTATCATGCCCGGCTATTTCGTCCGACCACCGCGGGGAATGCGTTCGAGCCATGGCGCGCAGCAAATCCAGCAGCCGCTGGCTGCAGGAGCATTTCAGCGATCCCTACGTGAAGCGCGCCCAGGCCGAGGGCTGGCGCTCGCGCGCGGTGTTCAAGCTGGAGGAGCTGATCGAGCGCGACCGCCTGCTCAAGCCGGGCATGGTCATCGTCGACCTCGGCGCGGCACCGGGCGGCTGGTCGCAGGTCGCGCGCGAGCGGCTCGGCGAGACGGGGCGTGTGATCGCGCTCGACATCCTGCCGATGCAGGGCATCGGCGGGGTCGAGTTCATCCACGGCGACTTCCGTGAAGAGTCGGTTTTGGAACAATTGAAACAAGCGCTTGGCGGCGCCGAGGTCGATCTTGTGCTTTCCGACATGGCCCCCAATCTCAGCGGCATGACCGCCGTGGACCAGCCGCGTTCGATGCATCTGGTCGAACTGGCCGAGGAATTCGCCGCTGCGCACCTGCGCAAGGGCGGCTCCTTCCTGACCAAGGTGTTCCAGGGCGAGGGTTTTGACGATTTCGTAAGGCGCTTGCGTGCAGGCTACGAGCGCGTCAGCATCCGCAAGCCGAAGGCCTCGCGGGCGCGCAGCTCCGAGGTGTACGCGCTGGCGGTGGGCAAACGCAGCTAGCGGCTGAAGTCGGGTACAGCGGTTCCATCGAGTGACTTGAGTAAGACGATCGGGCGTATTCCATGAACGACATGGTGAAAAATCTGCTGCTCTGGGTGGTCATCGCGATCGTCCTGCTGACGGTGTTCCAGAGTTTCAATCCGCGCACGGCGCCGCCTTCGGACGTGTCGTATTCGGACTTCACGCAGCAGGTCTCCAACGGCGGCATCGCCTCGGTCACGTTCACCGCGGAACTGCCGTCGAAGGCGACCGCCAAGCTGAAGGACGGCAGCACCGTGTCGACGATCGTGCCGATCGAAGGCAATCGTCAGCTGCTCGACCTCCTGTCGAAGTCGAACGTCGAGGTGCGCCAGACGCCGGTCGACAACGTGATGCCGCTGTGGCGCATCCTGCTCGACTGGGTGCCGATCCTGATCTTCATCGGCCTGCTCATCTATTTCATGCGCCAGATGCAGGCCGGCGCCGGCGGGCGCGGCGCGATGTCGTTCGGCCGCTCGCGCGCCAAGCTGCAGGGCGAGGACCAGGTCAAGGTCACCTTCGCCGACGTCGCCGGCTGCGACGAGGCGAAGGAGGAAGTCTCCGAGCTGGTCGAGTTCCTGCGCGATCCGTCCAAGTTCACCAAGCTCGGCGGCAAGATTCCGCGCGGCGTGCTGATGGTCGGCTCGCCGGGCACCGGCAAGACCCTGCTCGCCAAGGCGATCGCCGGCGAGGCGAAGGTGCCGTTCTTCTCGATCTCCGGTTCCGATTTCGTCGAGATGTTCGTCGGCGTCGGCGCCGCGCGCGTGCGCGACATGTTCGAGCAGGCGAAGAAGCACGCGCCGTGCATCATCTTCATCGACGAAATCGACGCGGTCGGCCGCCATCGCGGCGCCGGTCTCGGCGGCGGTCACGACGAGCGCGAGCAGACGCTGAATCAGCTGCTGGTCGAGATGGACGGCTTCGAGGGCAGCGAGGGCGTGATCGTCATCGCCGCGACCAACCGTCCGGACGTGCTCGACCCGGCGCTGCTGCGTCCGGGCCGCTTCGACCGCCAGGTCGTCGTGCCGTTGCCGGACCTCAAGGGCCGCGAGCAGATCCTGAAAGTCCACATGCGCAAGGTGCCGGTCGCCTCCGACGTCGAGCCGCTGACGATCGCGCGCGGCACGCCGGGCTTCTCCGGCGCCGACCTCGCCAACCTGGTCAACGAAGCGGCGCTGTTCGCCGCGCGCGAGAACTCGCGCGACGTGCGCATGGACCACTTCGAGCGCGCCAAGGACAAGATCATGATGGGCGCCGAGCGCCGCTCGATGATCATGAGCGACGACGAGAAGAAGCTGACCGCCTACCACGAGGCCGGTCACGCGATCGTCGGCCTGTCGGTGCCCGAGCACGATCCGGTGCACAAGGTCACGATCATTCCGCGCGGCCGCGCGCTCGGCGTGACGATGTTCCTGCCCGAGCAGGATCGCTACAGCCACTCCAAGAGCTCGCTGGAGAGCCGCCTGGCCAGCTTGTACGGCGGGCGCGTCGCGGAAGAGCTGATTTTCGGCGAGGACAAGGTCACCACCGGCGCCTCGAACGACATCCAGCGCGCGACCCAGCTCGCGCGCGACATGGTCACCAAGTACGGCCTGTCGGAAGAGCTCGGCCCGATGACCTACACCGACGAGGAGGACGAGGTCTTCCTCGGCCGCTCGGTCACGCAGCACAAGCACGTCTCCGAGGAGACCGCGCGCAAGATCGACGAAGTCGTGCGCGGCGTCATCGACCGCGCCTACGGCCGCGCCAAGGACATCCTGGTCAGCCACAACGACAAGCTCGAGGCGATGGCGCAGGCGCTGCTGCAGTACGAGACGATCGACCGCGAGCAGATCGCCGCGATCATGGACGGGCGCGTGCCCGGCCCGCCGAAGGACTGGCAGGGCGGCGGTCGTCCGCCGCGTTCGAACGACGGCGGCGGCACGCGCGGCGAAAGCCCGATCGGCGGGCCGGCGGTACAGCCGCGCGAACGGCTCTGAGTTCCGTTCCGATTCGATCCCTTCGCGGCCGGCTTCATGCCGGCCGCTTCGTCATGCGGTCGGCGCTTCCAGGTGCGGCCGGATCAGCAGCCCGAACCATTCGATGAACGCCGACAGGCGACGTGACGGTTGGCGGCGGTGCGGATACAGCGCCGAGATCGCCATCGCGCCGGCCCGGTGCAGCGGCAGCACCTCGACCAGTTCGCCCGAATCGAGCAGGTGCTGCACGTCGTAGCGCGGCACCTGGATCAGTCCCAGCCCGGCGCTGCAGCAGGCGATGTAGCTTTCGGCGTTGTTGACGACGACCCGGCTCGGCAGCCGCAGCGTGCGCGCGCCTTGCGCATCGCATTCCCATACCAGTTCGCGCCCGGTGGTCGGTGAGGCGTAGCCGACCGACCAATGTCCTTCGGTCAGGTCGTCGAGCTGTTCCGGCACGCCGTGTTCGCGCAAGTAAGCCGGACTCGCGCAATTGACCAGCGCGAGATGGCCGAGCGGCCGCACCACCAGGCTGCTGTCGTGCAGATGGCCGACGCGGATCGCGCAGTCGACGCCTTCGCGCACGAGGTCGATCATGCGGTCGGTCGAGCCGAGCTTGAGCTGCAGGCGCGGATAGCGGCGCAGCAGGCCAGGCAGGGCCGGCGCGATCAGGCGCCGCGCGACGCGGCTCGGCACGTCCACGTGCAGGCGTCCGGAGACCTGGCGCTGGCGCGCCTGGAACAACTGGTCGATGTCCTCCGCTTCGGCCAGCAGCGGACGCACGCGTTCGAGCAGTTGGGTGCCGTCGGCGGTCAGGCGCACGCGGCGCGTGGTCCGGTGCAGCAGGCGGGTGCCGATGTCGGCCTCCAGCCGCTGCAGCGCCGCCGACACCGACGCGCGCGGCAGGTCGAGCGCGTTCGCCGCGGCGGTGAAGCTGCCCATTTCGGCGACGTGCACGAAGACGCGATAGCGATCGAGTTTGTCCATGGCGCGAGCGGAGCGGAGCCGCCGCCTCAGTGGCCGGTGATGCGCATCTCGCGGATCGCCTCGCCGTCCAGCACGAAGACGAAGCGGGAGTCGCCGCTGTAGTACTCGCTCTTCCAGCCGGCGTCGACGGTGACGGTGTCGCCGCTGCGGCTGACCTTGCGCGGCGTCAGCACGCCCTTCGCGCCTATGAATTCCTTGTCGCTCCAGGTGCGGATCGCCGCGTGGCCGTTGAAGCGGCGGCCCCAGTCGTCGACCACGCCGTCGGCCGGGAACAACGCCAGGAAGGCCTCGGTGTCGCCGGCCGCGACGGCGGCGACCAGCTTGGCGACGGGGGTGGGAAGTTCGGACATGGCTCGCTCTCCAGATTCGACGGCAGGGGCGGCCGCGGCGCAGGCGGTGCCCGGTGGCACGCCGCCGCACAGCGACAGCGCGAACAGGGTTGCAGACAGGCGGACGCGCGCGCGGCTCATTGGAACAGCGCCAGGCTGGCGGCGATGTCCTTGCCGGCGTAGGGCGGGAACACGTCGAGCGGCAGGTCCGGATTGCCGATCAGCATCGCCTTGGTGTTGCTCAGCGCGTCGAAGCCGGCCTTGCCGTAGTACTTGCCCATGCCGCTGTACCCGACGCCGCCGAACGGCAGGCTGTCGATCCAGCAGTGCAGGTTGGTCTGGTTCACGCAGCCGCCGCCGAAGGACAGGCTGCCGAGCACGAAGTCGACGGCGCGCGGGTTCTTGCTGAAGACGTAGGCGGCCAATGGTTTCGGCCGCCGCTTGATCGTCGCGACGAGGTCGGCGAGGTCGCGATACGGCAGGATCGGCAGCACCGGGCCGAAGATTTCCTGCTGCATCGCCGGATCGTCCCAGGCCGATGGATAGAGCAGGGTCGGCTCGACGTAGCGCGCGGCGACGTCGTAGCGCCCGCCGAGCACGATCTTTTCCGGAAGGAGATAGGAGACGACGCGCTCGACGTCGTGCTCGCTGATCATGCGCGCGAAATCGGGACTGTGCTGCGGATCCTCGCCGTACATCCGGACGATCGACGCCTTCAGCTTGGCGACGAACTCGTCGGCCACGCTCTCGTGCACGCAGACGTAGCCGGGCGCGATGCACCACTGCCCGGAGATCGCGTTGTGGCCCCAGGCGATGCGGTCCACCGCGATGTCGAGGTTGGCGGTCTCGTCGACGATCGTCGGGTTCTGCCCGCCGAGTTCGAGGACGACCGGCGTCAGGTTCTCCGCGGCGGCGCGCATGACGACCTTGCCGACCGCGGAGCTGCCGGTGAAGAAGATGAAGTCGAACGGCAGCTTCAGCAGTTCGCCGATCTCCTCGCGTCCGCCGGTGACGACGGCGACGTCGCGCGGATCGAAGTACTGCGGCACGAGCTTCTGGAACAGCGCCGCCGTCGCCGGCGTGGTATTGGCCGGTTTCAGGATCACCGGATTGCCGGCGGCCAGCGCGGCGATGGCCGGATCGAGCAGCAGCAGGACCGGCGCGTTGAACGGCCCGATGACGAGGGTGACGCCGTAGGGTTCCTTGTAGACGACGCCGCGATTGCCGGTCGCCTCGAGTCCCTTCGGAATCTCCACCGGTTGCGGCGCCATCAGTTCTTTCAGGTTCTCGCGGTAGTACTTGATGACGCCGGTCGGCACCGTGATCTCGAACAACTGCTCGAACGGCGGCTTGCCGAAATCCTGGTACAGAGCGGCGCAGAACGCGTCCCGATTCTCCAGCAGCAGGCGCTGCATGCGATCGAGCTGGTCGATGCGCCACTCGTAGGATTTGGTGGCGTCGGAGAAGAAGCGCGCCTTCTGCGCCTCGAAAAGAGACCCGAACCGGTTGTCCATCGCGGCACTCCCGTGAGGCGCGGTGCGGGCCGTGGCGACCCGCACCGCAGGTCGTTTTACTTCGTCGTGTAGCCGCCGTTGATCAGGATCGTCTGTCCGGTCATCCACCAGCCGTCGGAGACCAGGAAGCGCACCCACGGCGCGATGTCCTCGATGTGGGTCAGACCGGTCGGCGTGAACTTCGACAAGGCCGCGGCGGACTTGTGATAGGCCACCGCATCGGCGCCCTCGGCCGGATAGAAGAACGGCGTGTCCATCGGTCCCGGGCCGATCGCGGTCACCGAGATGCCGCGCTCGCCGAATTCCTTCGACGCCGCGCGCGTGAAGTGCTCGACCGGCGCCTTGGTGCCGGCATAGGCCGCGTAGAACGGCGTGTACGCGCCGAGCAGGGAGGTGACCAGGGTGCAGATCTTGCCGTTGTCGGCGACGTGCTTGCCGGCTTCCTTGAGGAAGAAGAACGCGCACTTCGAGTTCACCGCGGTCATTTCGTCGTACTCGGCTTCGCTGATCTCGACGAAGGGCTTCTTCAGCACCTTGCCGACCGTGTTGATCGCGATGTCCGGCCGGCCGAGCTTGGCGACGACGTCGGCGAAGAGCTTCTCCACCGCCGCGGCGGTGGTCAGGTTGCCCTGGAACGCCGCGGCGTTCGCGCCGGCGGCCTCGATCGCCGCGACGGTCGCGTCCGCATCGGCCTTGCTGGCGGCGCTGTTGTAGTGGATCGCGACGGCCTTGGCGCCGTGCGCGGCGAGATCGCGGGCGATCAGGCCGCCCAGATTCTTCGCGCCGCCGGCGATCAGTACGGTCTTGCCTTGGATGGAATGGTCGGTCATCGCAATCTCCTCGGGTCGTTTTGGCGTTTCGAAACTTCGCGCAGCACGCCGGCGTCGTGACACGGCGGCGGTGAGCGTCGACCCAAGTCTAGGAGCGCCGCGCGGGCGGATATACGCGCGCGGCCTGGATGAATTGTCTAGATTTGTAAAACAATCGGCGTTCCGGGCGCGGTCGACGTTCCCGTTGCGGGAATCGTGCAGGACGACGCTTGTGTACCATGCGCGCCTGTCCTCCGAGGAATGCGACCGATGCCCTGCAAAGCCGCGCTTGCCGCCGCCGCCGTGGTGGCGAAACCGTGATCGCCGCGACGCTGGACTGCAACGGCCGCACGCTCGTGCTCGACCGGCCGCGCCTCTGCGGCATCGTCAACGTCACGCCCGATTCGTTCTCCGACGGCGGCCGCTTCCTCGATCCGCGGCAGGCGGTCGAGCACGGGCTGAAGCTGGTCGAGCAAGGCGCCGACCTGCTCGACGTCGGCGGCGAATCCACGCGGCCGGGCGCCGACGAGGTCTCCGTGGCGGACGAGATCGCGCGCGTGGTGCCGGTGATCGCCGAACTGGCGCGGCGTACGTCGGTGCCGATCTCGATCGACACCGGCAAGCCCGAGGTTATGCGCGCCGCGGTCGCGGCCGGCGCCGGCCTGATCAACGATGTGCGTGCGCTGCGCGGCGAAGGCGCGCTCGACGCCGCCGCCGAACTCGGCGTGCCGGTGTGCCTGATGCACATGCTCGGCGAGCCGCGCACGATGCAGGACGATCCGCGCTACGACGACGTCGTCGGCGAGGTGCATCGCTTCCTCGCCGAGCGCCTGTTCGCCTGCCAGATGGCCGGCATCGACAAGAAGAAGATCCTGGTCGATCCGGGCTTCGGCTTCGGCAAGACGCTGCAGCACAATCTGGCTCTGCTGCGCGCGCTGGCGCGCTTCTCCGAACTCGCGCCGGTGATGGCCGGACTGTCGCGCAAGTCGATGATCGGCACGCTGACCGGGCACCAGGACAGCGCCGACCGCGCCGCCGGTTCCGCCGCGGCGGCGCTGATCGCCGTGCAGCGCGGCGCGGCGATCGTGCGCGTGCACGACGTCGCGATCACGCGTGACGCGCTGGCGGTCTGGCAGGCGGTGGCGGAGGGCGACGCCGCGCCGAAGCCGCCCGCGGCGAAGAAAGTCTCGCTCTGGGACGATGACTAGCCTGCATCCGCGCGCCGCCGCGCCGACTTCGCGCACATGAGCATGCGCCTGCAGCTCAACCTGCTGGTGGCGAGCCTGATCGCCGTCTTCACCGCGGTCGTGCTCGCCTTCAAGGTGATCGACACGCGCCGCAGCGTGCGCGAGGAGACCGAGGCGGCGAACAAGGTCGCCACGCAGCTGCTGGAATACTTCGTCGAGACCTACGCGCAGACCAGCCGGCCGATCGTGCTGCATTCGCTCGAGCGTCTCGGCCGCGTGCGCTCGACCGAGATCGTGCTGCGCGATGCCGACGGCACCGCCGTCTACCACTCGCCGCCGTCGCCGTACAAGGCCGGGCGCGACGCGCCGGCGTGGTACGCCGCGCTGGTCGCGCCGCAGCCGATGCGCAAGGAGCTGCGTTTCGCCGACAGCGTGCTGGAGATCGAGTCGAACGCCTCGCGCGCCGTGCTCGACGGCTGGGACGACACGCTGCGCCTGCTGCAAGTCGGCGCGTTCGCGATGCTGCTCGGCAACCTGCTCGTGTTCTGGCTGGTGCGGCGCATGACGCGGCCGTTCCGGAGCATCGTGCGCGGCCTGGAGGACATGCAGGCCGGCGCGTACCACACGCGCCTGCCGGAGTTCGCCGGTGCCGAGGCCGCTTCGATCGCGCGCGCGTTCAACCGCAGCGCGCAGGCGATCGAGGACAACCTCGATGCGCGACGCGAGGCGATCGAGGCGACCTTGCGTCTGCAGCAGAGCCGCGAGCTGGCGGCCGCGGTGCAGAGCCGGGTCGAGGACGAGCGCCGCCAGATCGCGCGCGAGCTGCACGACGAAACGGGGCAGGGCATCACCGCGATCCGCAGCCTCGCGCAGGTGCTGCTGCAGCGCGCCGGCGATCCGTCCGCGCGCGAGGCGGCGCAACTGATCGCCGACACCGCCGCCCGCCTGTACGACGCGACCCACGCGCTGATTCCGCGCCTGCGGCCGCCGAGCCTCGACGCGCGCGACCTCGCCGCCGCGATCGAGGACGCACTGGTCGCCTGGCGTCGCGAGCAGCCACGGGTGACGTTCGCGTTCGCCGGCGGCGACCTGCCGGAGTCGCTCGGCGAGAACCACGTGCTGGCGGCGTACCGCATCGTGCAGGAGGCGGTGACCAATGCGCTGCGCCACGCGCAGGCGCAGCGCATCGACATTTCGGTCGGCTTCGTCGAAGGCGCGTTGGAGGTCGAAGTGAGCGACGACGGCCGCGGCCTCGCCGCGGATTGGCGACGCCCGGGCCACTACGGCGTGCGCGGCATGGACGAACGCGCGCAGGCGCTCGGCGGGGCGGTCGAGGTCGCCGATCGCGACGGAGGCGGCGTACGCGTGCGCGCACGGCTGCCGCTGGCATGAACGCGGCCGATCCGAAGATCCGCGTGATGCTGGTCGACGACCATGCGGTCGTGCGCGTCGGCTTCCGCATGCTGCTCGCCGCGAGCGGCGACGTCGAGGTCGTGTTCGAAGCCGACAGCGGTGAGCTCGCCTACCAGAACTACGCTGCGGTGCGGCCCGACGTGGTCGTCATGGACCTGTCGATGCCCGGCATGGGCGGCATCGAGACCGTGCGCCGCCTGCTGGCGCGCGACCGCTCGGCGCGCGTGCTGGTGCTGTCCGCGCACCAGGACGGCGCGCATCCCAAGCGCGTGCTCAAGGCCGGCGCGCTCGGCTATCTGTCCAAGCGCGGCGCGCCGGAGGCATTGATCGAAGCCGTGCGCGCGGTCGCCGCCGGACGCCTGTATCTCGACGCCGAGATCGCGCGCTGCCTGGCGCAGCAGGATCTCGGCGGCGCGGTCGATGCCCTGTCCGAGCGCGAGTTCGCCGTGTTCATCCAGCTCGCGCGCGGGCAGTCGGTGAACCGCATCGCCGAGGTGCTGAAGCTGTCGCCGAACACCGTCGGCACGCACCTCTACCACATCAAGCAGAAACTCGGCGCCGGCAACCAGGCCGAGCTGACCCTGATCGCACTGCGCAACGGTTTGATCGAGGCCTGACGCTCAGGCGTCTACGCGCAGTCGATGACGATGCAGGTGCTCGTACAGCGGCCGGCATTCGTCGGCGACGCGGGCGGCTTCGCCGTGCAGCTCGTGCGGATACTCGCGCGGCGCTTCGAAACCGGTCGAACGCCACACCGCCGCGTACCAGTGCGGTGCCCATACGCCGTCGCTGGCGCGCGGCCCGGCCGGCCACTGCAGCATGCGCTCGGTGAACGGGATGCCGAAGTGCGCGCAGAGCGCGCGCAGATGCGCTGCGGGCGCACGCAGGAAGTCGTCGGCATCGATCACCGGCGGCGCCGCGCCGCTGCGCTCGGCGAGCTCGTCGAAAAGGCGTACTTCCTGCGGCAGGCCGATGTCGTTGGCGCAGATGTCGGCGCGCGCCTTCACGTAGGAGTGCGCGACCTGCGCCGGATCGCGGATCAGGAACGCGTTGGCCAGCCCGTGGATCCAGTCGTGCCCGATGTGCGCGAGCAGATGATGGCTCATGTGCTTCTGGTACCAGATCGGCCGGTCGTCCGGAATCGCGCCGGCGAGCGCGGTCGTGACCTTGCGCCAGTCGGTCTCGCCGGCGGCGATCACTTCCTCGCGCATCGGATGGTCGATGCCGGTGTGCGCGAGGTAGTGCGCGTACAGCGGCTCGTCGGCGACAGTGCAGTCGCCGCGGTTCTCCCAGGCGCGCATCATCGCGGTGGAGATGTTGCGCGGCCCGGACCACATGGCGATGCGCAGCGGCGCGGCTCGCACGGGCGCGCTCACGCCGGCGCTCCTTTCGCCGCCCGCGCGGCGACGTCGCGCGCGGCGAAGGCGCGATACAGCGCCTGCAGGCGCTCGACCATCGGTCCGCGCCGGCCGTCGCCCATGACGCGGCCGTCGACTTCGCGCACCGGCACCACACCGGCGAAGGTGCCGGTGCAGAACGCCTCGTCGGCGCCGTAGACGTCGGTCAGGCTGAAGGATTTCTCGAACGCCGGGATGCCGGCCTCGCGGCACACCGCGAGCACGTTCGCGCGCGTGATGCCGCCGAGACAGTACTGGCCTGTCGAGGTCCACACCTCGCCCTTGCGCACGATGAAGAAATGCGTCGAGTTGCAGGTCGCGACGAAGCCGTGCGGATCGAGCATCAGTCCCTCGTCGGCGCCCGCGGTATAGGCCTGGATGCAGGCGGTGATGCAGTTGAGCTTGCTGTGGCTGTTGAGCTTGTTGTCCTGCACGTCCGGATAGCCGCGGCGCACGTGCACGGTGAACAGCGTCAGGCCGCGCTCGACGGTGGCCGGCAGCGGGTTCTTGAACTCCGGAATGATCACGATCGTCGCGGGCCCGATCACCACGCGCGGATCCTGGTACGGCGTGCGCTTGACCCCGCGCGTGACCATCAGGCGCAGGTGCACGCCGTCGCGCATGTCGTTGGCGGCCAGCGTCGCGTAGATCGCCTGCGTCAGCGCCGCACGATCGAGCCCGACGTCGAGCGCGATCGTCTTCGCGCCTTCGTAGAGGCGGTCCAGGTGCGCGTCGAGGAAAGCCGGATGGCCGTCGATCACGCGCAGGCCTTCCCACACGCCGTCGCCGAGCACGAAGCCGGAGTCGAACACCGACACGACCGCCTGCTCGCGCGGTTTCATCTCGCCGTTGACGTAGATGCGGATGTCGCGATTGCGCGGATCGTCGGCGAACTCGTGGATGCTCTGGGCCATCGGCGCCACCTCGGCAAGGATCGAAGCGCGCAGCATAGGCGATTCGGCTGGTGGGGCGAGATGTGGGTTCGGAGATCTTTGACGCTGATTTGCGCGGATCGACGCGGATAAGGCCAATGAACAAATCAATGCTCTATCCGCATCCATCCGTTCAATCCGCGTCCAAAGCTCCTCCCCCGCCAGGTCACGTGCGCGTCACGTGCAAGTCCGACGATGCGCGTCCCCTGAAGCCGGAGACTTTCGCATGTTCGCTCGCTGCTTTCGCTCGTCCGTCCATCCGCGTCTGACGCTCGTCGCGCTGTTCGCCGGTCTCGTCGCGGCGCTGCCGGCGCTCGCCGCCGACCAGACTGTGCCCGGCCAGGGGAATGCCGATGCCGTGCGGCTCGCCGATCGCTCGCCGCTGGTGCGTTCGGCGCACCAGTTCCTGATCGAGCAGGCGTACAAGATCCGCCAGCCGGCCGTGCGCCGCGAAACGCTGGACATCCTGACCAATCCGCGCACCTGCGTGCGGCATCGCGTCGGTCTCGCGTCCGATGCGGCCAAGGACGCCGTCGTCGCGCAGCTCGTCGACGCCGGCCTGGTCAAGGTCGACGATGCCGCGACGTTTCCGGGCGGCCTGCGCGCGGCGATCTTTCCGCCGGTGCTGAACGAATCCTCGTCCTGTCCGCAGTTGCCGCAGCCGTTCCGTTCCGCGCCGGGCAGCGCGTACGGCGGACATCATTCCTATCCCGGCGGCCTGCCGGTGCACGAGGCGAACAATGGCGTCTCCGACGTGCACCTGGCCGAGCAGTACCAATCGGTGTACGGCTTCACCGCGTTCCGCGGTTTGCCGCAGGTCGATCCCGATGCCGCCGGACAGCACTGGCATCCGAACACCGGCGACCTCGCGATCGACGGCGACACCATCGTCGCCGCGCCGATCTGGCACGACTGGGCCAAGACCATCGTGTTCCAGTGGAACGCCGACGGCAGCGAGTTCGCCGAATTCAACTTCGGCGGCAATGGCGCGACCGACGCCTGGGGCGCCGGCGGCGACTCGCGCACCGGCGGCCATCACGTGCTCAGCATCGCCGAGGCGATGGCGCGCGGCCTACCGCCGCTGCTGGTGATCGCGCAGGCCAGCGCGCATTCGGCGCCGACCTACGGCAACGAATACAAGGTCGTGAACTGGCTGCGCGCGGCGGCGATCATCGCGCGCGTCGATGCGGTCGCCGCCGGCTATCTCGCGCCCGACGGCGAAGGCCGCCTGCGCCTGCCGCCGATCGGCCGGCTCGGCGACGTCGACCTGAACGCGGCGGGGCAGACCAACCTGCGCGCCGAGTACGTGCTGCACAACCTGTCCGATGCCGACTACACCTATTCCGGCCCGGTGGTGTCCACGGTCGCCGTCGTGCTCGCGCAGCTGGCGCCGGAGTTCGGCTACGCCGCCGCCGAGACCACGCGCTACAACACCGCGTTCCGCAATCCGGCCTTGGCGTACCTCAGCGCCGAGCGGCTCGGCATCGTCTACGGCGAGCGCGGGCTCGACGGCGTGCGTCGCGAACTGAAGCGGCTGCGGCAGCTGGGCGTCATCTGACGCGCTGCGTCCGGCGTATCCGTTGCGGAAGCGCCCGCGGACATCCCGACGTCATGCCCGCAATTGCGTGCATGACGTCGCGTTCGCAATTCGCGCGGCGCCCGCGGATCCGCGCTCGCGGGAATGACGGGACTCCCGGTCCGCAGCGTCAGCGCAATACGCGCAAGTTGAGCTGCGCGTAGGCGCCGGCCGACGTCAGCGCGGTCACGGTCTGGGCGCCCGTATCGGTGAAGGCGTATTCGAACGATTGCCCACCTTGCGTGCTGCCTTCGAGCCGGCCGTTGACCAGCCACAGCACGTCGCCGCCGCCGCCGAGCACGCGCAGGCGCACGGAGGCGGGCTTGTCGCTGTTGGGGGCGCGCGCGATCGCGGCGCCTTCGGCGAGGCCGTCGATGCGCAAGGATTGGCTCGCGTCGAGGCCGTCGTCGGCGCAGCCGGGGGCGAGCGGCGGCAGGCTGGCGCGACGGCGCAGGTCGCGCGGCAACCACGGATAGGCCAGCGAGGGCCAGCGCGCGACGTCCATTTCGCGCACGTGCTTCCTCGCGCACGTCGCGCTCAGGCGCGCACCGCTGTCGGCGTCGACGCGCAGATGCACCAGGCCCGCGCTCCAGCTGGTCGCGTCGCGCTCGGGCAGGGTCGGCGGGATCACGCCGTTCAACACCCAGGCGGTGCGCTTCTGGTGGCACAGGTCGGCGCGCGCGGCGTCGAAGGCGAGGCCGAGCGGCCAGCAGACCTCCGCTTCGGTCACGCTCGGCGGCGGCGGTTGCGGCGTGGCCGACAGCGTGCTGCGCGGCAGGCTGTCGACGACCTGGAACATCAGCGGCAGCGCGGTGACCGCGCCGTACTGGCCCGGCAGCGGCGTGCCATCGGGACGGCCGATCCACACCGCGACGGTGTACGCGCGCGTCGCGCCGACGGCCCAGGCGTCGCGGAAGCCATAGCTGGTGCCGGTCTTCCACGCCACGCGCGGTCGCGAGCCGGGGTCGAAGGTGCCGGGTGCGTAGCCCGGACGCGGATTGGCTTCGAGCACGTCGCGCACGATCCAGGCCGCGCCGTCGGAGAGCAGCCGGCGGTCGATCGCGGCGTCGTCGGCGGCGTAGCGCACGCGTCCGGCGACGCCGCCGCGGTTCAGCGCGGCGTAGGCGCCGACCAGGTCCTCCATGCGCGCGCCGGCGCCGCCGAGGATCAGCGACAGGTTCGGCTCGGCGCCGCGCGGCAGGCGCAGGCGCAGGCCGGCGTTCGCCAGGCGTCCGGCGAAGCGCGCCGCGCCGACGCGGTCGAGCAGGTCGACCGCCGGCACGTTCAGCGACAGGCGCAGCGCTTCGGCGGCGCCGATCGGGCCGTTGTAGGCGAGATCGAAATTGCCGGGCCGATAGCCGCCGAACGATTGCGGCGCGTCGATCAGCAGGCTCTCCGAGTCGATCAAGCCGTCGTCGAGCGCGAGGCCGTACAGGAACGGCTTCAGCGTCGATCCCGGCGAGCGCCACGCGCGCACCATGTCGACGTGGCCGAGCCGCTGCTCGTCGCCGAACACCGCCGAGCCGACGTAGGCGCGCGCTTCCAGCGAGACGTTGTCGACGACGAGCAGGGCGGCCGAGGTGCGCTCGGGCAGGCGCCCCAGGTAGTCGCCGACGCGCGCTTCGAGCGCGCGCTGCAGGCCGGCGTCGATGGTCGTCGCGATGCGCCGCTGCGCCGGGCGTTCCGCGCGCAGCCGTTCGGCCAGCAGGGCGGCCGACAGCGGCGGTTGCAGCGCGCGCGCGGCGACCGATTCGATCTGCGCGTCGTGCACTTCGGCCGGCGACCACACGCCGAGTTCGGCCATGCGCGCGAGCACCTTGTCGCGCGCCTTGCGCGCGGCGTCGGCGTTGCGATCCGGGCGCAGCCGGCTCGGCGCCTGCGGCAGCACGGCGAGCAGGGCCGCCTCGGCGCGTGACAGCTTCGAGGCCGGCTTGCCGAGGTAGGCCCACGACGCCGCTTCGACACCCTCGATGGTGCCGCCGAACGGCGCGCGCTCGAGATAGAGCGCGAGGATCTCGTCCTTGGACAGGTGCGCCTCGAGCTGCAGCGCGCGCAGGATCTGGCGCAGCTTGCCGGCCATGCTGTGCGGCGTGCCGTCGAGGATGCGCGCGACCTGCATCGTCAGCGTCGAGCCGCCGGAGACCAGGCGCCGATGCACGACCCATTGGCCGAGCGCACGCGCCAGCGCCAGCGGATTGATGCCGGGGTGGCGGCGGAACCAGCGGTCCTCGTAGGTCAGCAGCGCTTCGACGTAGAGCGGTGAGACCTCGTCGATCCGCACCGGATAGCGCCAGACGCCGTCGCGATCCGGAAACGCGCGCAGCGGCGAGCCGTCGCGCGCGAGCACGACGGTGCTGCCGCCGTCTGCGTCCGGCAGCGGCAGCGGAAACAGGCGATCGAGCAGCAGCGCGAGCGCAAGCAGCACGAGGACGGCGGCGGCGGCTCGTTCGAGCCGGCGGCGAAGGACGGACTTCCTGCGCGGCTGCGCGGGCGGGGCGTCGTTCCGGTCCGATGGCGCCGAGGACGGATCGTGCGAGGCAAGGGTCATGCGGCAATGATGCCGCGCCGTTGCGGCCGGCGCGCGGCCGGCCAATGAATTCGATGTGGCGGATGGCGCGGACGACACGCCTGGGCGGCGTGCCGTCCCGAGCTTGCGTCACGCAGCCGGCAGCGCCGAAGCGGACGCCGCCTTCGGCAGCGGCGCGTCGCGCGCCGCTGCCTGGGCTCATGTCACGGCTGTACGAACGGGCAGGGGTTCGGATCGAAGCCGTCGAGGAACAGGATGTTTTCCACGCCGGTGTGCCAGCCGATGTCCTGGAACAGCGGCAGCGTCAGGTCGACCTTGTCGAAGATGGTCGTGTTCAGCGCCGGCTCCATCAGCAGGTTCGGGAACGCATCGGCGGTGAAGTGCGACACCGACGAGCCGAGCACCACCGGGTCCGGCGCATTCAGGCGGATGCAGCCCGACTGCGTGCCGGCCAGCGGCGCGCCGATTTCCGTGCCGAGCGTCGCATTGACGCCCGGGCTCGCCAGGTTCGCCTTGATCGAGGTGCCGGTCGCCTGCGCGACGCCGAGCGACGGGATCGTGATCGAGGCGTCGCTGCCGCCCATGCCGGGCAGGCCGCTGGCCGCGTTGTTGGCGACGATCACGCCGATCGCGCCGGCGAGCTGCGCGTTCTTCGCCTTGAGGGTGAAGTTGCAGTAGCCGCGATCGACCAGCGCGATCTTGCCGGCCACCGCGGCCGCGTTGGCGAACGGCGTCTCGCAGCCGTCGTTGACGGTGCCGGCGGTCGGATGGTCCGCGTCGACCGCGCCGACGACGCCGTCGTCGACGTAGACGACGTCGCCGGTGGCCGGATGCGTCGCGACGTTGGCGCCGAACTCGGCCGTCTGCGCGTCGTAGTTGCCGGCGATGCCGGCCGGCGAGTTGACGATCAGCTTCGCCGGCGGCCCGAGGAACTTCGGCGACTGCTTGTTCGTGCGCGTGCCGGCCCAGACCAGGTGCGGATCGTTGATCTTCGACACGTTGCGCTCGGCATCGGTCATGTCCTTCCAGTACTTGTGCGTCTCCTCGTCGTACAGGTAGTAGCCCCAGATCGGCGTGTCGTCGGTGAGCTGGGTGCCGTCCGCGTTGTCGTACAGCGAGGTGAAGCCGAGGCCGTGGCCGATCTCGTGGAACACCACCGGCAGCAGCGGGGTGCGGTTCGCCGGGCGCGGCGTGTTCGGATTGGTGTCGTACCACCAGCCGGCGGTGCCGTTGAGGCAGGTGCCGTTGTCCATGCTGACGTTGAACTGGGCGCGGATGTCGCTGGTGGTCGGGGCGAGGTCCTCGCCGGCGAGCGAGTTGGCCAGCGCGGCCTGGTAGGCAGTGGCGGGCTTGGGCGCGTTGGGGAAGTCGGCGAACGCGCTCAGTGGTCCGGCCGAGCCCAGCGTGGCGGAACTGCCGGCGCAGGTCAGCGGATTCATCGCCGCGTTGACGGTGATCGTGACGTCCGAGTCGAGCAGCTGTCCCCATTGCGCGGCGGCGACGTTGAACACGCGCAGGCGGCATTGGCCGAGCGTTTCGCCGGATTGGCAACCGGCATCCGCGGCCGGCACGGCCGGATCGTTGAAGCCTTCGCCGGCACCGTCGGTGTTGATGATGGTGATCGTCGCGACGGCGGACGCGTTGGTCGCCGCGGCGCAGGCGAGCAGGCCGAGTACGGTGCGCTGCAGGAGCTTAGCGGTCATCGCGCACCTCCGGCTTCAGCGCGTGCGGCTGGCCGACGGGAACGTCGTGCCCGACGCAGCGGTATTCGAGCGAGCCGTCCGGGCGCACCGTGGCGACCAGCGCTTCGTCGGCGCGGCCGTTGAGGTCGTATTCGCGCATGCCGTTGGCGTGCTGGATCTTGGTGACCTTGGCGGTGTTGGGCGCGAGCGCGTCTGCGGCGGCGCGCTTCTGCTCCGGCGTCACCGGCCGGTCGACCAGCCTTCCGGTTTCCGGGTCGACGTAGGCGCGCATCGCCGACTGCGCGGCAGGCTGCGCGGCCGCTTCTTCGTTCTTGCCCGACACCTGCTGCGCATCCGCGTACGCGGATGCGGCGAGCGTCATGCCGAGCACGCTGGTGCCCAGATGCTTCAACGTGAACATGGATATCTCCCTATGGACGGACGGCATGCGCTCGATGTCCGGCAGCGCATCGGCCGTACCGTAGCGGAAACCCGCCAACGTACGTCCCGGCCCTGATCGAAACGGCCCATTTGTCCAGTCTTCGGCGGTCGCGAACGCGTGACGCCGAAGCCCTGCGGAGCGCCGTGCACGCCGCACGGCGAGGGGAGTGCCGGGCGTCGTTGCGGGCGCGCGGAACCTCCGCGCGCCCGTCGCGGCGGGACGGGTTCGCACCCGTCCCGCGATCCTACGGTTCGACCACCTTCACCGATTCCGGCACGCTCTTGCCGATGCCGCGCACTTCCGGCTTGTACATGTCCTCGACCAGCGGCGGCGGCACCTGGAACGTGCCCGGCGAGACCGCACGGACGAGATAGAACACGTTCGCCTTCTGACCCTTGTCGAGCCTGAGCGCGGCGACGTAGCGGTCGTCGCGGAATTCCTCGTGGCGCACGTCGGCGGCCTGCGCGCGATCGGTGATGGTGATGCCGTCGACGACCACGTCGGCCCACTGCTTGGCGTCGGTCAGGTTGAAGTTCTCGATCTCCAGGCCGCCGGGCAGCAGGTCGACCAGCAGCGCGTCCGGCATCGCCTCGCGCGCCTCGAGCTTGAGGCCGACGATCAGGCTGTCGCCTTCCTTCAGCGGCTTGGGCTCCCACGGCTTGCCGTCCAGCGTGTAGTAGCGGCGCTGGATCGCGACGTAGCGGTCGTTCGCCGCCGGTGCGGTCTTCGGAACGCCGGCGACGTCGGTGCTGACGTACAGCGGCAGGTCGCCCTGCGGCGTGAAGCGCACGCCGGCGGCGGCCTCGGCGCCGCTGAAGGAGCGGCTCCACAGGCGCTCCGGACTGATCTCGGTCGAGTTCGCGCCGATCGCCAGCGTGCCGGCGACGACCTTGTCGCCGTCCTTGATCAGCGTCTTGCCGAGCCGCGCGATCGCGATCTGCTCCTGCGTGCTGAGGTAGAGCGATCGCCAGCCGTAGCGGCGCTGGTCGTCGTCGGCCTGGCGCTGCTCGTTGGTCAGCGTGCGCGCGAGGTCGAACACGCGGCCGTCGTACTCCGGCTTGGACAGGCCGTAGCGATGCACCAGCGCGATCATCAGCGCGGTGTCGCGCAGGTCCGAACCGTAGTCGCCGAGATACCACGGACGCTGGATCTTCTTCGCGAACGCTTCCTCGATCGCCTTCTCCGCGCGCGGCTGGTCGCCCATCAGCTTCAGCGCGATGCCGAGATGGACCAGCGGCAGGGCGGTGATCGACTTGCCGCGGTCGTTGTCGAACAGCGCGCGCAGCGTGCCGAGCGGAGCGCGGTTGACGCGCGCGAGCACGAACCCGGAATGCGCCTGGTCGGCGAAGCGCAGATGGTCGCTGTGCTCGTAGTTGTAGTACGGATGGCCGCCGGACAGCAGGTCGTCGTTGAGGCGCTTGAGCGACTTCTGCAACAGGTCGTCGGGAACCAGGAAGCCGTCGTCGCGCGCGTCCTCGAGGAACTCGACCACGTACGGCGTGAGGTACTCGTTGACGTAGCTGTCGCCGCCCCACATCGAGTAGTGCCCGGACGGAATCTGCATCGAGGCGATGCGCCCGATCGCGCCGTCGACGCGCGCCTTGCGCTGCTCCGCCGGCAGGCCGTCGACGTGCAGGTTGGCGGCGGTCTGCTCGTCGAGCAGCAGCGCGGCGAAGCCCTTGCTGGTGGTCTGTTCGATGCAGCCGTACGGATACTTCAGCAGATCCTTCAGCGCCGCCGCGAACGGCAGCGGCGGCAGGCTGGAGATGGTCATGCGCGCGTTGACCGAATCGGCGAGCAGGCCGTCGATCGCCTCGCCGCCGAGCACCACCGGTTCGAGCTTGTCCAGCGTACGCGGCGTCGAGCGCAGCACACTCGGCCAGGCCGCGCGCACGACCATCTCGAAATGGCGATCGATCTTGATGTCGCCGCCGGCGGCGGTGACGTTGATCTTGCCGACGCCGTAGCCGTCGAGCGCGGTCAGCGGGAAGTTCAGCGTGGTCTTGGCGCCGTCGGCGAGCTTGACCTTGCGCTCGCCCTGCGCGACCGACAGCGGCCGCTCCGCGGCGACCTTGACCGCGAACTCGCGTTCATTGCCGGAGAAGTTCTGCAGGTCCAGCGTCAGCGCGCTCTGGTCGCCGGGAGCGAGCACGCGCGGCGTGGAGATCTCGGCGACCAGCGGCGCGCGCACGATCGTCTCGGTATCGGTGCCGCCGTACTGGTTCTCGCCGAACACCAGCGCGGTCACGCGCACGGTGCCGTTGAAGTCCGGCATCGCAAGCCGGACCTCGGCCTCGCCCTTCGCGTCGAGCGCGACCACGCCGGAGAACAGGTCCACCGTCAGCACCTTCGCGGTCGGTCGGCGTGCCTGCGGCAGCGACGCCAGCGCCATGTCGCCGCCGTAGCGCAGCTTGGCGGCGACGCCGTCGAAGCTCTCGATGACGCGGCCGTAGAGGTCGTAGGCGTCGACGCCGAGCGCGCGCTGCGCGAAGAACCAGGCGTTCGCGTCGGGGCGCGCGAAGCGCGTGATGTTGAGGATGCCGACGTCGACCGCGGACACGGTCACGTAGGCCTTCTTGCCGGCCAGCGCCGGCGCCTTCACCGTGACCGGCAGATCGGTCTCCGGCTTCATCTGCTTCGGCGCATCGACGGCGACCTCGATCTTGCGTGCGCTGCGGTCCATGGCCACGAACGCCTCGCCGACGGCGCGCGCCGGCGTGATCTTCTCGACCGCCGAGCCGCCGCGGAACACCACGGCGGTGACGTACACGTCGTGGCGCTCCCAGTCCTCGGTGACGGGAATCTCGTAGGTCGCGCCGGGCTTGGCGTCGATGTTCCTGGTGTAGAGCAGATGATCGGATTCGACGATCAGCAGGCCCGGGCCGGCCTGCGGCGGCGTCACCGTCACCTTCAGCGTGTCGCCGGCGCGGTAGCTCGGCTTGTCCAGCGCCAGCTTGATCTTGTCCGGGCGCGCTTCCTTGCCGCGGTTGTCGTCGTTCCAGCTCCAGCCGGCGAAGAACGGCAGGCGCGTGGTCAGGCCGGTGGCCGGGTCGAGGATCTCGACGCGGTAGTTGCCCCATTCGACCGGTACGTCGAACTTCAGCGACTTGCCGGCTTCGACGTCGAGTTCGCGCGTCTCGGTGTTCTCGTAGCGGTCGGTGTAGTCGAAATGCCAGCCGGTGCCGTTGTCGAAGGTCCAGCGGTAGTCGCGATGTTCGCGCACCAGGGTCAGCTTCAGTTTCTGCCCGGCGAGCAGTTCGCCCTTCGCGTCGCTGCGGATCAGCTCGAAGCCGGCGCGCGCGCGCGCGTCCGAGCCGTCCTTGAGGTCGAACAGCGGGCGCACGCCGACCAGCGCCTCGGCCGGCCACACCGTGCGCTTGACGCTACGTGTGACCGTGCGGCCGCCGCTCTCGTAGACGCTGCCGGCGACGATCGCCGCCACCGGCGCGCCGGCCTTGGCCGCGTCGGCGAGTTCGACTTCGAGCGCGAGCTTGCCGTGCTCGTCGAGCGCTTCGTCGGCGACGTCCTTGGCTTCCTTCGGCAATTCGACGGCCGGATCGCCGAAGTAGTAGTCCTTGTGCGCGTCGACCGGATGCTGGTCGGCGGCCAGCGTCAGCCGCGCTGTGAAGCGGTTGCCGGAGGCGGGCGCGCCGTAGAGGTAGTCGCCTTCGACGTCGAGCTTGAGCGCTTCGCCGGGCTTGAGCGTGTCCTGCTGGGTGGCCAGATCGAGCTTGAGGCGTTCGGGCAGGAATTCCTCGATGCGGAAGGTGAGTCCTTGCGCGGCTTCGGTCGACTTCGGGTCGGTGCGGAATTCGACCTGCCAGCGGCCGGTCGGTGCGTCGACCGGAATCTCCTTCGACCATTCGAAATAGTTCAGATCCTTCGGATCGAGCTGCGCCTGCGCGTACGGCCGGCCGTCCGGCTGCTTCAAGGTCACGAACAGCGGCTGCGGCTTGATCGCGTTGCCGTCATGGTCGCGCAGCAGGGCGGACAGGCGGATCGTCTCGCCGGGGCGGTAGAGGTCGCGGTCGGACCAGCCGAACACCTCGAACCAGGTCTGCTTGCGGCCGGCCACGGCGAAGTCGGACAGGTCCAGCGCCGGCTGGTTGAACGGCAGCAGTGAGACGTCCTTGCCGCTGCGCGCGACCAGCACCTGGTCGGCCTTCAGCGCGTAGGCGAGCTGCGCGTTGCCGTCGGCGCCGCTCTTGCCAGTGACGACGGTCTCGCCCTTGGCGTCGAGGATGCTCAGTTCGACACCGGCCAGCGGCTCGCCGGTCTTCAGCGAGGCGGTGTGCACGAACAGCGCGTCCTCGTAGGCGCGCGTGTGCACGCCGATGTCGCTGACGAAGAAGAAGCTGGTCTCGTATTCCGAATCGAAACTGCCGGCACGCTTCATCACGGCGAAGTACAGGCCCGGCTGGGACAGCTCGGCGATGTTCTGCGTCGGCAGGTAGTTCAGCGTGCGCTCGTTCTCCTTGCCGCTCAGCGCGAAGCGGTTCGAGTAGACCGATTCGGCGATCTGCGCGACCGGCTTGCCGGCGCGGTTGTACCAGTAGCTCGCGTCGAGCTCGTAGCTGCTGCGCTTGCCGTTCTTCTGGTAAGCGGCGAAGAAGTTCGCCAGTTCCTTGTCGTGCACGCGCAGGAACTCGACGTCGACTTCCTTGACGTTGACCGACACCACCGGCAGGCCGCGCGTCTCGCGCGCCGGCAGCACGCTGCCCTGCGAGGCGAAGCCGACCGCCGGCTGCATCGGTCCGGTGTAGACCTCCTTGGCCACTTCGCTGCCGAGCGTCTTGCCGTCGGCCGCGGCGAGTTCGCCCTTGACGCGCACGCTGTAGTTCTGGTCCGCCTTCACGTACGGCAGGCGCAGCGTCCTGCCGTCCTCGTCCAGCGCCCAGCTGTCGTGCACGGCGCCGCCGCTGGCGTCGGTGACCGCGATCAGCGTGTCGAACGCCTGCGTGCCGACCAGCGGCTGCGAGAACTCCAGCGCGATCATCAGCTGGCCCTGGTACTGCTCCGGCCGCGCGGAGGTCAGCGCGAAGCCTTGCGGCTGCTCGGCCTTCTGCGCAGGTTCGGCGGCGACGGGCTTCTTGCCCTGTACGTCGGGCACGCCGTCGCTCTGCCGATGGCAGGCCGTCAGCGCGAGCAGCAGGACGAGGGCGACATGCCGCAGCAGACGTGCGGGCGAACGCAGTTCCATTGTGTACTCCCCAGCGAATTGACCGGGAAAGTATAGCGGTCCGATTGTGGCGGTCTGCGGGCGGGGGACGACGGGCTCGTGTCACGGCGGCGGCGGACCGCCGAATCGGGTAAAGCCCGCTATCGACGGTTCATGCCTGCAGCGACGTCGAGATGGCGCCGGTGCGGCTTTTCTTCCGCCGACCGGGACGTGCGCGGAAATCGGGGCGGCGCCGTTCCGTTACCTATCCGTTACTCATTCATTACCGGTTCGTGCCTACGCGATCCGGCTGTACTGGCTAGCTTCCCTCCGCCTAATCACGAAAGAGTTCGTACCCGTGCAGAAGCAGACATCCGACCTTACCCCGTCGATCGGCGTCACCACGAACTCCCGGACCGCGTCCGGGGGGAAAACCTGGTGGCAGGGACTGATGAAATCGACGGCCTATGTGGTGGCGCTCGCATTGTTCCTCGGACTGGGACTCTGGACGGGACCGCGATTGCACGCAGTCTATCAGCGTGTGTTCCCGGAGCCGTCCTACGTCACCGGCAACTACGACGCCCTCTACCGGCAGGCCGGCAAATCGGTCGTGATGTTCTCCAGATCGACCTGCCCGTTTTGCCGCGAGGTGCGCGAGCTGCTGGAACGCGAGCACGTGGATTTCCGGGAGTTGGTGATCGATCAGTCGGCCGATGCCAAGCGGCAATTCGAGGCGCTCGGCGGCAGCCGCGTGCCGATGCTGTTCGTCGGCGACCGCAGGATCATCGGATTCCGCGAAGAGACGATTCGCCAATCGCTCGAGTCGGCCCGGCGCTGATCGAAGCGGACCATGCGTCGAAATCCGGTCGCAGGGAGGCGGCCTCGACCCGTCGAATGGCGTAGCCCGCTTTCGACGTACCGCCGACTGTCCGCCAAGGATGGGCGGGCAGTCGTCTCACGAAGGAATCGAGAAGGAGTAAGCGATGATCAGGAAATATCGTTTGGGCCTGCTGCTGGCCGGCTGCGCGTTCATGCTCGGAGCGGGTGCCAGCACGGCGGCGTTTGCGAGTGGAAGCAAGGCATTGCCGTGCTGCATCGATTGCAGTTCGGGTGATTGGTGCGAGGATGTTCCTCCTCCGTGCACGTACTACTGCTGAAGGAACAAGCGCGACGGACGGTAGGTTTTTCGTGATCGTCCGGCGCGTGGGAAGCCGACGTTGCGTCGGCTTCCCGTTTTTCCCGGTCCGTTCTTTCAACCGATGCTGCTTCGTTCGTCCGCCGATCCGGCTGGATCCCGCGGGGCAAGGACCCGACTACTCGACGGTCAGGCTGACCGGCACGACGACGATGCGCCGGTCCGCATCGTTGCTGCGCACGCACAGCGTCGCCGTGTAGGTACCCGCGCCGAGCGCGCCGGCGTCCAGGTCGATCTCGACCGGCGTGCTGGCGCCGGCGGCGATGGTGCCGGACGTCGTCGCCGCGCTCAGCCACGGGATGTCGGACGGCACCGCGCACGGACTCGACGGCAGCGCGATCGCGAACGCGGCGATCTGCGCCGCGGCCGGATCGGCCGAGATGCCGCCGACCAGGGTGGCATGGCCGGTCGTCGTGTCGATGGTGTACATCTGGCCGGGCTGCGAGAACACGCTTTCGTCGTTGACCGCGGCGAAATAGAGCACGTTCGTCGACGGGTCGAAGTCCAGGCCCTCGGCGAACTCCGCATTGAAGCCGAGCGCGCCGATCGGGCTGCCGGCGCCGCCGGCCTTGTCGATCGCGACCAGCGCGTCGCCGGCGATGTCCACGCCGTAGAGCTGGCCCCCGACATCGGCCGCGATCTCGATGATGCGGCCGCCGGCGCTGATCGGTCCGATCGGCGTGGCGGCGCCGGTGGCCGGATCGATCGTGTACAAGGTCGAGGAGATGCCGCCGCTCATCAGCGTGCTGCTCGCGTACAGCGTGCCGCTGGCCGGATCCAGCGCGAGGCCGCTCCAGTCCTCGCCGTTCACCGTGGTCGCCACGCCCACCGCTTCGACGCCGGCGTCGGCGGTGTTCACGCGCACCAGCTCGCCGCTGTCGAAATCGAGTGCGTACAGCGTGCCGAAGTCGCCGTCGAGGAAGGCGCCGCCGACCAGGGTGCGCTCGATCGCGCCGATCGGCGTGGTGGAACCTGGATGCGCCGCGTCGAGGCCGACCAGGGTGTTGCCCTCGATCGAGTTGAGATTCACGCCGAAGGCCGGCACGTCCGCGCCGGCGAGCCCGTCGCCGGCCTTGTCCGCCGGCCACAGGGAAGACGCGGCCGATCGCGGAGCGTAGCTGCTGGTCGGCGCATCGGCGCCGGCGGTCGACGATGCGGCCGGCGCGCGTGACCGCAGCGTCGGCGCCGCCGCTTCGGTCAGGCTCCAGACCAGGTCGGCGTCGCCGTCGTTGCCGATGCCGAGCTGGATCTGCGTGGCGGCGCCGGCCGCGACCGTCGCCGACAAGCTGGCCGGATTCACGACGATGTCCGGGCTGCCGGCGGTGATCGTCACGACCGCGCTCGCGCTGTAGGAGGTCACCGGCGTCGGCACGAAACGGATCGCGTCGCCGGCAGCGACGGCGGCGGTGTCGTAGGAATACTGGTTCGCGCGCGCGCCCTGGTTCAGGCCGATCGTCGCCGACAGGCCGCCGTCGAATTCCTCGCCGTCCATGTCGACGTCGGCGTACTGGAACACGATCGCATTGCTGCCTTCGTACAGAGTCGCCTCGAACGTGGCCGGATCGGTGGCCGTGCCGGAGGAGACGTAGTGCGGGCGCTGGTTCCATTGCACGACGAAGCGGCGGTTCGGCGCCTCGCCGAGCGTCTGTGCGAACACGCCGCCGCTGGTCGCGGCGAAGTCGTCCCAGAACGGCAGGATCGCCGGTCCCAGCGTCGCGTTCGGCAACACCAGGTTGCCGTAGCCGACTTCGCCGCTATCGACGCCGAACAGCATCGCACCGTTGTTGCCGACGCGCACGACATCGGAGGTCACGCCGTAGAAGCTGACGTCGAAGCCGATCTGCGCGGTGGCCTCGCCGTCGTCGTCGAGCCCGAGATCGGTGCCGGTCGCGCTGATGTCCTCGAAGGCGTAGTTCGGCGGTGCCGCTCCGCCGTCGAAACCGTCGGCGAAGAGGCGGTCCGGATCGTTGACCGCCGTGGCGTAGTCGGCCAGTGCGGTGGCGGCGGTCCAGGTCGACGTGAGCGTCTGGCTGGCGCCGACGATGCGCACGTCGTTGTACTGAAAACTCTGGCCGGCCGGCACGTCCGCGGCGTGGTCGAGCAGCAGCACGCCGTTGACGTCGTCGCGCAGCGTGTGGAAGGCGAGATCGTCGGGACTCGCGTTGGTGATCGTGTAGCAGAAGTTGACCGGATCGCCGGCAGTGACGTGCAGCGACTGCGCGTCACCGCAGCTGCCGGGCGTGAGATCGGTGGAAACGGTGACGGCGAGCGTCAGCGGATCTCGAGCGTGCAGCTCGGAAGCCGCGGCGAACAGGCAGAGGCCGGCGACGGCCAGGGATCGACAGCAGGACATGGGTGCACCTCGTCGCGTGGACAGTGCAAGTCCCTTCCCGGGCCGCGGACGGCCGATCGCTCACCCCGGATTGCCGATTCGCTATAGCGGCCGGCGCCGACGGCTGTCAAGCGAGCGCGCTGTGCGGATGCAGCAAAATGGAAAAAGAAACATTCCTCAGTTGAGGAACAGCTTCTCGGTCAGCCGCGCCAGCGGCGTCTCCAGCGTGCGCAGCAGGCGCGCGGGCAGGTCGAGCGGCTTCAGCAGCATCTTCACCGTCATGTCGGCCGGGATGTGGCGGCGCAGCAGGTCGCGCGCGCGGCCGGTGACGCGGCGCAGCTCGACCTCGTCGGTGGCACGCTCGGGATAGCGGGCGAGGAAGACGTGGCGCAGGGCGATGTCGCTGTCCTCGTCGCGGATCTCCAGCACGCGCTTGAGCACGGCGCGGAACACGCGGTAGCGGCCGATCGACTCGCGTTCGCGATAGCGGTTGAAGTGCTGGTAGAAGTGCTTGTAGTGGCGCACCTCGTCCTTGCGGATCTGGTCGGTCAGCGCCTGCAGCACCGGTTCTTCGGCGATCGTGTTGAGCGCGCGGTACAGACTGGCGGTGCCGGTCTCGACGACGCAGCGCGCGGCGAGTTCGAGGCCGCGGCTGTCTTCCAGTTGGGAAGCGGTGCAGACCGCGCCGTATTCGTTCCAGAACGCCTTGAACGCGCCGTCCCAGTCGAATTCCGGCCAGACGCGGCGGACGTAGGCGGCCAGCGCGCGGCCGTGCTGCAGTTCTTCCTGCTCCCAATGATCGGCCAGCCAGCCCTGCAGTTCGGCGTCGCCGGCGAAGTGGTCGATCAGGTTGCGCGTGTACAGATCCGAGCCGCTTTCGACGAAGGACGAGCTGGCGAGCAGGAAGAACAGGTCCTCGTTGGGACGGATGCGCTCGATCTCGATGCGATCCAGGCCGATGCTTTCCAGCGTCCAGGGCAGGGCGTGCGCGTAGCTCATTGGAATACCTGAAAGTTCCAGCCGCCAAATATGACCGATTCGCGACAAAAATGCATAGGCCAGGCGCGGCGGCGCTTCAGTCGCGTCGCAGCCATTCCAGGCGCGATTCGCCGGCCTCGGCGGCGAGCAGGCGCTGCGCGGTCGGCAGCCAGGTCTCGATCGCGCGATCGAACTGCCACGGCGGGTTGACGATCGTCGCGCCGCAGCCGTTCAGGCGCAGCGGCGAGTCGTCCGGATGGATCAGCAGCTCGGCCACCAGCACCTCGGCGCCGGCGCCGCGCAGCCAGCGGTGGAACGGCACGATCGCCTCGCGCCGCTTGATCGGATACCAGACCGCGTAGATCGCGTTCGGCCAGCGCTTGAACGCCTCGCCGAGCGCGTTCTGGATCGCCGCGTACTCGCCGCCCTGCGCCTCGAACGGCGGATCGATCAGCACCAGGCCGCGCTTCTGCGGCGGCGGCAGCAGCGCCTTCAAGGCGGCGTAGCCGTCGCGTCGGTGCACCGCGCAGCGCGCGTCGCCGTGCAGGGCCTGGCGCAGCGCGGCGGCTTCCTCGTCCTGCAGTTCGCACAGGATCGCGCGGTCCTGTTCGCGCAGCAGCGTGCGCGCGAGCAGGGGCGAGCCGGGATAGCGGACGATCTCGCCGGCGGTGTTGCCGTCCAGCGCACGCACGCGTTCCACGTAGTCGCGCAACGCCGCCGGCAGCGCGTCGGCGGCGAGCAGGCGGTGCACGCCGTCCGCCGCTTCGCCGGTGCGCGTCGCCTCCTCGCCGCGCAGGTCGTACAGGCCGCGTCCGGCGTGCGTGTCGACGTAGCAGAACGCGGCCGGCTTGGCGCGCAGCGCCTCGAGCAGGCCGATCAGCAGGGTGTGCTTGAAGACGTCGGCGAAATTGCCGGCGTGGAAGGCGTGGCGGTAGTTCATGAGGCGCGCAGCTTGGGACCGGGCGCGCGCCGCGTAAAGCCCGTCGTGGCGAATCCCGTGCGATCGCAATGGCGACGCCGTGCGTCGGCGACCGCCCATGGGCCGCGTCCACGGCGCCGCGTGCATGACTTCTGCGCGATGGCCTGCGCTCCGGCGAGCCGCTACGCTGCGGCCTTTCCCCGGGGGAGTGGCGGGCATGCGGACCGTATTCAAATGGCTGTTCAGGCTGATCCTGCTCGGCGTGCTGCTGTGCGCGCTGTTGTTCGTGCACGTCTGGTACTTCAAGCCGTACAAGATCGACTGGTTCTACGCGCGCGTGTTCGGCCAGTTCGCGCTGCAGAGCCCGGAGATGCTGAGCGGCATGCGCATCCTGCCGGACTGGGCCGACTTCTACAGCGGCAAGCTCGACGACGCCTCGCCGGCGCACGAGGACGCGATGGCGGCGATGCTTAAGTCGGATGTCGAGACGCTGCACCGCTACGACCGCGACGCGCTCGACCGCGAGGGCCGGCTGTCCTACGACGTGCTCGACTACTTCCTGACGATCCAGGTCGAGGGCGACCGCTTCCGCCGCCACGACTTCCCGGTCAACCAGATGTCCGGCATACAGTCGAACCTGCCGAACTTCATGGCCGAGACGCATCAGGTCAAGAACGAATCGGAGGCGAAGGCCTACGTCGCGCGCCTGGACCTGTTCCCGACCAAGTTCGCGCAGGTGGTCGAAGGCCTCAAGCAGCGCGAAGCCAGCGGCGTGGTGCCGCCGAAGTTCACCGTCGACGGCGTGCTGGCGCAGATGACCGGCTTCATCGGCGTGCCGGCGAAGCAGAACATGCTGTACGCGACGTTCAAGGAGAAGCTCGACAAGATTGCGCCGGAGGCGATGCCGCAGGCCACGCGCGACGCGCTGCTCGGACGCGTCGAGACCGCGATCGAGCACAGCGTCTATCCGGCCTACCGGACGCTGATCGACTACTTCACCGCGTTGAAGCCGAAGGCGCAGAAGAACGAAGGCGCCTGGAGCCTGCCGGACGGCGAGGCCTACTACGCCTGGTGCGTGCGCATGCACACCACCACCGACATGACGCCGGAGCAGGTACACACGCTCGGCCTCTCCGAGGTCGAGCGCATCACGGCCGAGATGGACGCGATCCTGCGCGGCCAGGGCCTCGCCGAAGGCACCATCGGCGCGCGCGTGCAGCAGCTCGCGCGCATGCCCGACGCGACCTATCCGAACACGCCGGAAGGCAAGGCGGCGATGCTGAAGCAGTACCAGGCGATCCTCGACGAGGTGAACGCCGGCCTCGGCGACGCCTTCGACGTGCGGCCCAAGCTCGGCGTGCAGGTGAAGGCGGTGCCGGAGTTCTCCGAGAAGACCGCGCCCGGCGCCTACTACGAGCCGGGCGCGTTCGACGGTTCGCGCCCCGGCGTGTTCTTCGCCAACATGCGCGACGTCACCGAGACGCCGAAGTTCGCCATGCGCACGCTCGCGTACCATGAAGGCATTCCCGGGCATCACTTCCAGATCGCGATCCAGCAGGAGCTGAAGGGCGTGCCGTTCTTCCGCCGCGTGCTGCCGTTCACCGCGTACGCGGAAGGCTGGGCGCTGTACGCCGAGCGGCTGGCCTGGGAGCTCGGCTTCGAGAAAGACCCGCTCGACGACCTCGGCCGCCTGCGCGACGAGATGATGCGCGCGGTGCGCCTGGTGGTCGATTCCGGCATCCACTACAAGCGCTGGACGCGCGAGCAAGCGATCGCGTACATGATGGACAACACCGGCATGGCCGAGAGCGACGTCACCGCCGAGATCGAACGCTACTTCGTCGATCCGGGCCAGGCGCTGGCGTACAAGGCCGGCATGCTGAAGATCCTCGAGCTGCGCGAGAAGGCGAAGCAGGCGCTGGGCGCGAAGTTCACGCTGCGTGACTTCCACGACCAGGTGCTGACCCACGGCGCGCTGCCGATGGCCTTGCTGGAGCGGGTGATCCAGGAGTGGATCGAGCAGCAGTCGCGGACCTGACAGGCGTCATGCGCGATCGCTGACGGTCGCTCCTGATCCCGCGCGCCGCCATCGGCGACGATCCTCCCGCACCGCTGAAGGTGCGGGAGGATCGTCATGAACGTCTCGATTCCGGCTCTGTCGCCGTCGCTGCAGGAAAAAGTCGACAAATACCTGCCTGCCGTGCTCGTGCTCGCCGCCGTGTGGCTCTTCGCGCGCGGATTGAAGAAGCTGTTCTGGAATCTGTTCGGTCTGTACTGGGCGTTCCACGCGCTGCACGTGTCGCGCCTGTTCTGGTGAGCGCGGCGCGGTTGCTACCATGGCGGCCGGTCCATTCCGACGAGGCAGCCGCCATGTCCGCGCAAGACACGATCGCCCTGATCGAGAACTACTACGCCGCGTTCAATCGCGGCGACTGGGAAAGCATGCTCGCCCACCTCAGCGACGACGTCGCGCACGACCTCAACCAGGGTCCGCGCGAGAGCGGGCGCGAGGCGTTCCGCGCCTTCCTCGCGCGCATGAATCGCAGCTACGCCGAGCGGTTGACCGACATCGTCGTGTCGAGCACGCCGGACGGTTCCCGCGCCGCCGCCGAATACGTCGTGCACGGCACCTACAAGGCCAGCGACGAAGGCCTGCCGGCGGCGAACGGACAGCAGTACGTGCTGCCCGGCGGTGCGTTCTTCGACATCCGCGACGGCCGCATCGCGCGCGTGACGAACTACTACAACCTGCAGGACTGGATCGCGCAGGTCGGTGGGTGAGTTCTTCGGCGTGGAGTGCCGGATCGGCCGCGGACGGAACTTCGGAGAGCGCCGCGAATGATCCCGTCCTTCGCGCGAACGCGGGGATGACGGTGTTCAAGCTTCTTCGAGACGACCAAGCGCCCTCGGCGCGTCATCGCGATCCGCTTTCCGGGCCACTCGCGGCGTCTCGAAAAGGCATTCGGCGATGAGTGCGCGAGTACACATCCTCGGCGGCGGCCCGGCCGGACTGATGGCGGCCGAAGCCGCGCGCGCCTTCGGCGCCGAGGTCGACCTGTACGATCGCATGGGCTCGGTCGGGCGCAAGTTCCTGATCGCCGGCAAGGGCGGCCTGAACCTCACGCACTCCGATCCGTTCGACACGTTCGTCTCGCGCTACGGCGATCGCGCGCGCGAGGTCGAACGATGGCTCGCGCGTTTCGACGCCGAAGCCTTGCGCGAATGGGCGCGCGGACTCGGCGTGGAGACCTTCGTCGGCAGTTCCGGCCGCGTGTTCCCGAGCGACCTCAAGGCCGCGCCGTTGCTGCGCGGCTGGCTGCGGCGCCTGCGTGCGAGCGGCGTGCGCTTCCACGTCAACCATCGCTGGCTCGGCTGGGACGACACCGGCGCATTGCGCTTCGCGCACGAGGAGGGCGAGCGGCGCGTACGCGCCGACGCGGTCGTGCTCGCGCTCGGCGGTGGCAGCTGGCCGGTGCTCGGCTCCGACGGCAGCTGGACCGGGGCGCTCGCGGAACGCGGCATCGAACTCGCGCCGTTGCGGCCGGCGAACTGCGGCTTCGACGTGGCCTGGAGCGCGCACTTCGCATCGCGCCACGCCGGCGCGCCGATCAAGCCGGTGCGGCTCGAATGGCGTGACGACGACGGCACCGTCGTTCGCCGGCAGGGCGAATTCGTGGTCAGCGCGAACGGCGTCGAAGGCAGCCTGATCTACGCGCTCGGCGCGGGCCTGCGCGAGGCGATCGCGCGCCACGGCTCGACTGCGATCCGGCTCGATCTGGTGCCGGGCCGCGACGCAGCCAGGCTCGCGCGTGATCTCGCCGCACCACGTGCCGGGCGGTCCTTCAGCGAGCACCTGCGGCGTCGCGCCGGCATCGACGGCGTCAAGGCCGGGCTGCTGTACGAAGCGCTGCCGAAGCAGGATTGGCAGAACCCCGAGCGTGTCGCCGCGACATTGAAATCGCTGCCGCTGACGCTGCTGCGTCCGCGCCCGCTCGACGAGGCGATCAGCACCGCCGGAGGCGTGCGCTTCGACGCGCTCGACGACGCGCTGATGCTGCGCGCACGACCCGGCGTGTTCGTCGCCGGCGAGATGATCGACTGGGAAGCGCCGACCGGCGGCTACCTGCTGACCGCCTGCTTCGCCAGCGGACGCATCGCCGGCGAAGGCGCGGCGCGCTGGCTGGCCGGGCGCGACCGTTCGTCGCTTTGCGCGGCACCGGACGAGCCGCTACCGTAGCCGGATGATCGACGTGCACACGTACGCCGGCGCCGAAGTCGCGCCGTACCTCGACGCGGTCGCCGAGCTGCGCATCGCGGTGTTCCGCGACTGGCCGTATCTCTACGCCGGCGACCGCGACTACGAGAAGAACTACCTGGCGACCTACGCGCAGTCGCCGGAAAGCCTGTTCGTGCTCGCCTTCGACGGCGCGCGCGTGGTCGGCGCCTCGACCGGCATTCCGTTGACCGACGAGACCGCGGCGTTCCAGCAGCCGTTTCTCGATCGCGGCATCGCGCTCGCCGACGTGTTCTATTTCGGCGAATCGGTGCTGCTGGCCGACTACCGCGGTCGCGGCCTCGGTCATCGCTTCTTCGACGAACGCGAAGGCTACGCGCGCCGGCTCGGCCGCTTCGCGCGGACCGCCTTCTGCGCGGTCGAGCGCGACGAGGACGACGCGCGCCGGCCCGCCGGCTTCCGCGGCAACGACGCGTTCTGGACCAAACGCGGCTATCGGCGCCAGGACGACATGTTCTGCCGGCTCGAATGGCAGGAGATCGACCGCGAGGAGCCGAGCTGCCATCGCCTGCGCTTCTGGCTGCGCGAACTGGAGTCGACGTGAAACTGAAGATCGCCGCCGCGCAGTACGGCATCGGCGAGCCGCGCGATTTCGCCGCCTTCGCCGAGCGCGTCTCCTCGCGCGTCGCCGCCGCGGCGCAGGCGGGCGCAGAGTTCGTCGTGCTGCCCGAGTACCTCGCGCTCGAAGCCGCGGCAGCGCTCGACGCCGCCACGCGCGCGGACTTCGCCCGCTCGCTGGCCGGATTGCAGGCGCGCCACGAGGACTTCCTCGCGCTCGCGCGCGGGCTGGCGCACGAGCACGCGATCCATCTGGTCGCCGGCACCTTCCTGCTCGACGTCGGCGGCGGTCGCTATCGCAACCGCGCCCACCTGGTGTCGCCGGAAGGGAAGCTCGCATTCCAGGACAAGCTGACCCTGACCGGTTTCGAGCGCGCGGCCGGCGTGATCGAGCCGGGCGACGAACTGAAGGTGTTCGACACCGCGTTCGGCCGCGTCGGCATCGACGTCTGCTACGACGTCGAATTCCCGCTCTACGCACGCGCCCAGGTCGAGGCCGGCGCGCGCGTGATCCTGGTGCCGAGCTGCACCGATACCGAGGCCGGCGCGACGCGCGTACGCGTCGGCTGCCAGGCGCGCGCGCTGGAGAACCAGGTCTACGTCGCCTGCGCGGTCACCGCCGGCACCGCGCCCTGGAGTCCGGCGCTCGACGTGAACAGCGGCCGCGCGGCGATCTACACGCCGATCGACCGCGGCTTCCCGTCCGACGGAGTGCTGACGCACGCGGACGAGGGCGCCGACTGGACCATCGCCGAACTCGACCTCGCCGCGCTCGACGCGTTCAAGCGCGAAGCGCAGGTCGCCAATGCGAACGACTGGTTCGCGCAGGAGCGGCCGGCGGTCGCGCGGGCGAGGCTGGAGCGGTTGTAGCGTCTCGCGTCGGCGGACGTCGAATCGGCCTCAGCCGATCCACGCCGCCGGTGCGAACACCCACGACACCTGCGCCAGCGCGACGCCGATCAGCGTCGCCGCCAGCACGTCGCTCGGGTAGTGCATGCCGAGCACCACGCGCGACATCGCCACCAGCACGGTGAAGCCGATCAGCAGCGGCGCCAGCAGCGGAACATAGGCGATCGCGATCAGCGTGAAGCTGACCGCGTGCAGCGTGTGGCCGGACGGGAAGCTGAACTCGTCCAGCGGCGCGACGTAGGGCGTGATGTCCGCGTGCGAGCGGAACGGCCGCGGCCGGCGCGTCCAGCGCTTCAGCACGCGGTACAGCGTGGCCGCGACGAGGCCGACGATCGCCATGTGGATCGCCGCATGCAGTCCGCGCAGGCCGCCGAAGGCGGCGAGCAGGGCCATCAGCCAGTACCAGAACACGCCGTCGCCGAGCCGGCTGATCGCGCAGAACAGTCGCGTCAGCGCGCGGCGCGCGCCCCAGCGGTTCATCGCCAGGCACAGGCGGCGTTCGCCGCTGCCGATTTCCAATCTCTGCCAGGTCGTCATGCCGCCCTCCGCATCGCAAGGTCGCCGAGCAGGTCGGCGAAATGAGTGGCCACGCTGGTCGGACTCAAGGTCGCCACCGCGTCGCGCGCGGCGCGGCGCAGCGGTGCCGCCGCGAGCGCGACGCGCTCGGCGAGATCGCTCGCCGCGGCGACGAAGGCCGCCTCGTCGCCGAGCGCGACGCGCGTGCCGGCGTCCGCTTCGTGGATGTGTTCGTGCGCGGCGCCGTAGTCGAACGCGACCACCGGCACGCCGCTGGCGAGCGCTTCGAGCGTCACGTTGCCGAAGGTCTCGGTCAGACTCGGGAACAGGAACAGGTCGCCCGAGGCGTAGTGGCGGCCGAGATCCTCGCCGCGGTGCACGCCGGCGAAGATCAGGTCGGGATGCTGCGCGGCGAGGCCGGCGCGCGCCGGCCCGTCGCCGACGACGACGAAGCGTGCGCGCGGCCGGTGCTGCTGGATCGCGCGGAATGCGCGCACGGCGAGGTCGAGATTCTTTTCCGGCGCCAGGCGGCCGACGTGGACGACGACCAGATCGTCCGGCGCCGCGCCCCAGGCCGCGCGCAGGGCGTCGTCGCGGCGCGCGGGGTCGAATACCGTGGTGTCGACCGCGCGGCGCAGCAGGCGCACGTTGCGGAAGCCGTGCTCGCCGAGGAAGGTCGCCAGCTCCGTCGTCGGCACCAGGGTCGCCGCCGCGCGGTTGTGGAAGCGGCGCAGGTAGGCGAACACGACCGGCGTCAGGAAGCCGAGGCCGTAGTGGCCGGCGAAATCGTCGAAGCGCGTGTGGAAGCCGGTGCAGGCGGCAATGCCGAGCCGGCGCGCCGCGCCGAGCGCGGTCAGGCCGAGCGGGCCTTCGGTGGCGATATAGACCACGTCCGGGCGCTGCGCCGACCAGTGGCGGTGCAGCGAGCGATGCGCCGGCAGGCCGAAGCGCAGACCGGGGTAGCGCGGCAGCGAGGCGCCCGGCAGCAGCAGCTGCTCGAAGCCCTGTTCCGTTTCGGCCGCCTTCTCGGGCTGGCGCGGGCGCACCAGTTCGATGGCGTGGCCGAGCCCGGCCAGTCCGCGCGCGAGCGCCTGCACCGTCAACGCAACGCCGTTGATCTCGGGCGGCCAGGTTTCGGTGACGATCGCGATGCGCATGCGCACGGACTGCGGGGACGTTGCGCGCAGGCTGGACCGCGCGCTTGAAGCGCGTATTGCGCCGGCGTGGCGAATCCATGACAGTCACCGTGATAGGTGTAACGTGACTGTCACATAACGAACCTAGCGTGCACGAATGCCCGCCAATCCAGCCACTTGCGATCGTTTCCTGAGCCAGGACTTCGTCCGGCACGCGGCGCGCCGCCGCGCGCGGCGCGAGCGCCTGCGCGCCGGTCTGGTGCTGGCCGGCACCGCCGTGGTGCTCACCGGCCTGCTGGCGATTCCGCTGTATCTGATCGGCGCGCTGCTGCCGTGGCCGCACTTGCCGGCCGAGATCGGCGCGCGGCTCGGCGTGCTGCTCGCCGGCAGCGCGCGCGCGGCGGCGTGCGCGATCGCGGTCGCGCTCCCGCTCGGCTTGGCGACCGCGATGTTCAGCGCGCACTACGCCGCGCCGCGACTGCGCGCATGGCTGAAGCCAGGGCTGGAGATCCTCGACGCGGTGCCGACCGTCGTGCTCGGCCTGATCGCCGCGGCGACGCTGGCGCCGTGGCTGAAGCTGCACGTCGCCACCGTGCTCGCGCTGCTGGCGATCGTGCCGCTGGCACTGCTCGCCGCGGGCATGGCGTTCGGCGCGCGCGTGCGGCGCGAAGGGTGGTTGCCGTTGTGGCTGCTGCCGCTGCTGCTCGCGCTGGTCGTGGCGGCGACCGCGATCGCCGCACGCAGCGAAGCGCCTGCGATCGTGCCGACGATGCCGTGGAACGCGGCGCTGGTCGGCCTCGCGCTCGGCGTCGCCGCGCTGCCGACGGTGTTCTCGGTGGCGGAAGACGCTCTGTTCCTGGTGCCGCGCGCGCAGTCGCAGGCCGCCTTCGCGCTGGGCGCGACGCGCTGGCAGGCGTTGACCACGGTGCTGCTGCCGGCGGCCGGTTCCGGACTGGTCGCGGCTGCTTTGCTCGGTCTCTCGCGCTGTCTCGGCGAAACGATGATCGTGCTGATGGCCAGCGGCAACACGCCGATCGGCGGCTTCGATCCGCTCGCCGGCTTGCGCTCGCTCAGCGCGGAACTGGCGTTGGGCCTGCCCGAGGCCGCGCCGGACGGAGCGGCCTGGCACGGTCTGCTGCTGGCGGCGCTGCTGCTGCTGGCGCTGACGATGGCGCTCAGCCTGATTGCCGACGCGGTGCGCGAGCGCCTGCGCCGCCGTCTGCGCAGCGGCGGATCGGCGACATGAGGCGATCGTCCGGTGACGCAGGCGCCTGGCTGATCGCAGGGCTCGCCGCGGTCAGTCTCGCGCTGCTGCTCGGCCTGCTCGGCTTGCTGCTGAAGGCCGGCCTGGCGCCGTTCTGGCCGGCGCAGGTCGACGAGATCCGGTTGCGCGACGGCAGTGTCGTGCTCGGCGAGATCGTCGTCGCCGACGCCGTCGCGTTGGCGCTGCGCACCAGCGAACTCGAACGCATCGGCGGCGCTTACCGGCGCGTTCCCCGCGACGAGATCGCGGCGCAGTCGCAGCCGCCGGATGCCGACCTGATCGTGCTCGACGACGGCCGCCGCCTGTACGCGCGCGGCGACGCGGATGCGCTCGTCGCGCAAGCCGGCGGGGCAGTCAGCTCGCACGTGCAGCCGAACGCGCTCGGCTTCTTCGCCCGCGTCGCCGCGGCGATGCGGGGGCTCGCGCATTTCCTCGGCAGCGCGCCGGTCGCCTCGAACCTCGAAGGCGGCGTACTGCCGGCGCTGATCGGCACGGTGACTCTGGTGCTGCTGATGAGCCTGGTGGCGATGCCGCTCGGCGTCGCCACTGCGATCTATCTGCATCAGCGCCGCGGCTTCGGCCTGCGCCTGGTGCGCGGCGCGATCAACCAGCTCGCCGGCATGCCGGCGATCGTCTACGGCGTGCTCGGCCTCGGCCTGTTCGTGCATGGCATCGGCGCGGGCATCGACCGCTGGTTCTACGCCGATCGCCTGCCGGTGCCGACGTTCGGCAGCGGCGGCCTGCTGTGGGCGGCACTGACCTTGGCCCTGCTGACGCTGCCGGTGGTGGTGGTCAGCGTCGAGGAAGGACTGGCGCGGATTCCGGCCGGCTTGCGCGAAGGTTCGCTCGCGCTCGGCGCGACGCGCGACGAGACCTTGTGGAAGCTGCTGCTGCCGGCGGCGCGGCCGGCATTGCTGACCGGCCTGGTGCTCGCCGTCGCGCGCGCAGCCGGCTCGGTCGCGCCGCTGATGCTGGTCGGCGTGGTCAAGCTGGCGCCGGCGCTGCCGCTCGACGGTACGTTCCCGTACCTGCATCCGTCGCAGCAATTCATGCATCTCGGCTTCGCCGTCTACGACGCCGCGCTGGCCAGCCCGGACGCGATCCGCGGCGTACCGCGGGCGTATGCTTGCGCCGGATTGCTGGTCGGCGTGGTGATCGTGCTGAACCTGTCGGCGATCCTGCTGCGCAATCGACTGCGCGATCGCTATCGCGCGCTGGAGAGTTGAGGTTGAACGCCGCATTCCAATCCCTGCCGCCGTCGGCGGCGTCGAGCGTCGTCGTCGAGGAGACCGCGCTGCGCACCGAGGCGTTGTCGCTGTGGTACGGCAAGCGCCAGGCGTTGTCGGACATCGACCTCGACGTGCCGGCGCGGCGGATCACCGCGCTGATCGGGCCGAGCGGCTGCGGCAAGTCGAGCTTGCTGCGCTGCCTGAACCGGCTCAACGACGAGATCGCCGAGGCGCGCGTCGCCGGTCGGGTGCGCGTGGGCGAGATCGACGCGTACGCGAAGGACACGCTGGTGCACGATCTGCGTCGTCGCGTCGGCATGGTGTTCCAGAAGCCCAATCCGTTCCCGCTGTCGATCCACGACAACGTCGCCTACGGCCTGCGCCTGCTCGGCATCAAGCGCCGGCGCGAACTCGACGAGCGCATCGAGTCGGCGCTGAAAGCCGCCGCCTTGTGGGACGAGGTTTCCTCGAGGCTCGACGACAGCGCGCTGGAATTGTCGCTCGGCCAGCAGCAGCGCCTGGTCATCGCGCGCGCGATCGCGGTCGAGCCGGAAGTGCTGCTGCTCGACGAGCCCGCGTCCGCACTCGATCCGGCCGCGACACTGCGCTTCGAGGAGCTGCTGCACGAACTCGCGCAGCGCTACACCTTGCTGCTGGTCACGCACAACATGCAGCAGGCCGCGCGCGTGTCGCACTACGCGGCGTTCCTGCACGAAGGTCGGCTGGTCGAGTTCGGCGACACCGACGCGCTGTTCACCAATCCGCGCGTGCGTCAGACCGAGGACTTCATCACCGGAAGGTACGGCTGAGCCGTTCGTTTCCCGACACATCGCGAGCGTAGACTGAGCGCATGGACCGCCTGCATCTCACCCAACACATTTCCCGCCAGTTCAACAGCGAGATCGAGGACGTGCGCCGGCAGGTGCTGGCGATGGGCGGTCTGGTCGAGGAGCAGATCGAGGCGGCGCTGCACGTGCTGGTCGAGCGCGACGCGGCGGCGAGCGCCGAGATCCGCGAGCGCGAGCAGCGCATCAACGCGGCGGAGCTGGCGATCGACGAGCGCTGCGCCTTCATTCTCGCGCGGCGCCAGCCGGCGGCGTCGGATCTGCGTCTGGTGCTCGCGGTGATGAAGATGCTGGCCGATCTCGAGCGCATCGGCGACGAGGCCAAACGCATCGCCAAGATGGCCGAGAAGCTGGTCGGCGAGGAGGGCGGTACCGAGGTCACCGCGGCGCTGAGCGACCTCGGTGTGCTCGCGCGCGGCATGCTGCGCGGCTCGCTGGATGCGTTCGCGCGCTTCGACGAGCACCTCGCGCTCGACATCATGCGCCGCGACCGCCGCATCGACGAAACCTACCGGCGCCTGTTCGCCGTGCTGGTCGCGCGCATGCAGCAGCAGCCGGAGCAGATTCCGGTCGAGCTCGACCGGCTCTGGTGCGCCCGCTCGCTGGAGCGCATCGGCGACCGCTGCAAGAACCTGTGCGAGTTCGTGCTGTACCTGGTGCGCGGCAAGGACGTGCGCCACTCCGGACTCGCCAAGGGCGATTCGCCGCCGTTCTGAGCCGGTTCCGCGTCGAGGAGCCTCGAATGATCACGTCATCCCGCGAAGGCGGGAATGACGGTCTTTCAGGTTTTGGCGCCGATGGCGGTCGCGCTATGCCGGTTTCAGTTCGGGCGAATCCCAGCCCGGCCGCGGCTTGAAGCGGTCGCCGTACTTCGCCGCGAGCGCTTCGAGCTTGCCCTTCAGCACGTCGGCGCCGGTGTCGCGCACGTGCTGGATCGGGCCGCCGCGGAACGGCGCGAAACCGGTGCCGAAGATCACGCCGGCGTCGAGCAGGTCGGCGTCGTCGACGACGCGGTCGTGCAGGCAGGCGACGGCCTCGTTCAACATCGGCAGCAGCAGGCGGTCCTCGAGATCCTCGGGCGCGGCGTAGTTCGGGTCGACCTCGGGCTTCTGCGGCTTGCCGTCCTGCCAGACGTAGAGGCCTTCGCCGTCCTTCTTGCCGCGCTTGCCGTTCTCGACGCGCTCGCCGAGGGTCGGCGGAATGTCCAGGCCGAGGAAGGGACCGAGCTCCTTGCCGACCGAGGCGGCGACGTCGAGGCCGACGGTGTCGATCAGCTCGATCGGCCCCATCGGCATGCCGAACTTCTTCGCCGCCTTGTCGATGACCGGGCCGGGGATGCCTTCGCTGAAGGCGCGCGCGGCTTCGAGCATGTACGGCATCAGGATGCGGTTGACCAGGAAGCCGGGCGTGCCCTTGACCGGCACCGGCAGCTTGTCCAGCGCCTTGCAGAAGGCGAGCGCGCGCTTCTCGTTGGCGCCGTCGAGGCGATCGTGGCGCACGATCTCGATCAGCGGCATCAGCGCGACCGGATTGAAATAGTGCAGGCCGAGGAAGCGGCCCGCGTCGGCGACCGCCTGGCGCAGTTCGTCGAGCGGGATGCTCGAGGTGTTGGTCGCCAGCAGCGCGTCGGCTTTCAGCGTCGGCTCGTCGGCGCGATAGAGCGCTTCCTTCGCCTCGGCGTTCTCGAAGATCGCCTCGATCAGCAGGTCGGCGGAGGCGATGCCGGCGCCTTCGACGTCGGCCTTCAGGCGCGCCTGCGCCGGGTCGATGCGCTCGGGCGTCTTCAGTTTCTTCGCGAACAGCTCCTTGGCGCGATCCAGCGCCGGCTGCACGTATTTCATCTCGCGGTCCTGCAAGGTCACCTCGAAGCCGCGCAGCGCGCACCAGGCGGCGATGTCGCCGCCCATCACGCCGGCGCCGACGACGTGGACGTGCTGGATGCCGTGCTCGGCGCCGCCGGCGAGTCCCTTCAGGCGTTCCTGCAGGAAGAACACGCGGATCAGGTTGCGCGCGGTGGAGGTGGTGGCGAGCTTGGCGACGCCGCGCGCCTCGAGCTTGAGCCGCTGCGCGATGCTCGATCCGCCGCGGCGCCAGGTTTCGATCAGGGCGAACGGCGCCGGATAGTGTTCCTTGCGCACCTTGGCCGCGGTCTGCTTGACCAGCATGGGCGCCAGGATCTGCCGCGCCGGCCAGGTGTTGGTGGCCCAGGCGGTCGCGCGCTGCGCGAGCAGGCGCGTGCGCGGATGGCGGATCAGTTCCTTCGCGGTTTCGACCAGCAGTTCCGGCGAGCTCAGCGCGTCGACCAGGCCGATCGCCTTGGCGTTCTCGGCCGAGGCGGCGCGGCCGGTCAGCATCAGCTCCATCGCGGCCGGCGCGCCGATCAGGCGCGGCAGGCGCGCGCTGCCGCCCCAGCCGGGGAAGATGCCGAGCTTGACCTCGGGCAGGCCGATGCGCGTGGACGGGTCGCGCGCGGCGACGCGGTAGCGGCAGGCCAGCGCCATCTCGGTGCCGCCGCCCATGCACGCGCCGTGGATCGCGGCGACGGTGACGCAGGGCAGGCGCGCGAGTTTCTGCAGCACGCGCTGGCCGTTCTCGATCGCGTCGAGCACGCCGCCGCTGGCTTCGTAGCCGGCGAATTCCTTCAGGTCGGCGCCGACGACGAAGCCGGCCGCCTTGCTCGAACGGATCACCACGCCCTTCGGCGGCTCGAACGACAATCGCTCGACGATCTCGGCCAGCTCGTCGAGCACGGCGCGCGAGAGCGCATTGACCGAGCTGCCGGCACGATTCAGCGCGAGCACCACGATGCCGTCGTCGTCGCGCGTGGGATGCCAGTGCTGGAAACGCAGGCCTTCGAACATGACCGGCTCCGGGAAGCGGGCGAGGGGACGGCTATAATCCCGGCTAGCCGTGCGCCGGGTCAATCTGGCCGGCTACGGCAGCCTGCAGTGCGAGCCGGGGGTGGAGCGCGAGGATCAGGGGGCGTACGTGATCGACAAGCAGGCCGAATCGTCGCAGACGCAGAAGCTGCTCGACCGCATCTTGCGCTCGCCGCAGCATCTGATCGTGCTGGAGACGCCTAACGTCGCCGAGACCTTGGCGCAGATGCGCGTGCTGGCGATGCGCGGCGGCATCTCGATCTACGTCTGGAGCCCCGACGACGGCATCGATTCGCTGCGCGAAAGCGGCCTCCACGTGCCCGGCTCCAAGCGCATCGGCGACGCGCTGCGCTACGTGCTGCAGAGCATGCATTTCGGCATCTATCTGTTCGTCGACTTCGCCGAGCACCTGCGTCCGGCCGACACCGTGCTGTTGCGACGCATTTCGCGCATGCAGACCGCGAACGAGCGCAAACTGGTGTTCGTCGGCGACGATTTCGAGTGGCCGGAGGAACTGGACGGCATGTTCGAGCGGATCACGGCGGCGACCCGGGAGCAGCCGCGCCTCCGATTGCGCGACGGGCGCTGGGTCGAGTGACCGCGGTCGACGACGCCGGCGCCGTGCTGGTCGTCGCGGCCGATCGCGACGATCGCCGCCTGCTGTTCGACGCGCTCGACGCACAGGGCTTCGACGCGATCTATTCGGCGCGCGACCTGGCCCAGGCGCGCGGCTTCCTCGAGCAGGATCCGCAGATCGACCTGGTCCTGCTCGAATTCCGCGGCGAGGCGATCGACGCGCTGGCGTTCTGCGGCGAGCTGCGCCAGTACCGGCCGGGCGCGCCGGTGCCGATCATCGGATTGCTCGGTGGACCGCCCGGCGCGCTGCGTTGGCGGCGCGGCGGCGAACCGCCGGGCGTGGTCGACTGGATCGCCCTGCCGGCAGTCGCCGAGGACGCGCGCAGCCGCATCCGCCAGGCGATGAGCGGCCGCGGGCGGCACGCAGCGGTCAGCCCGGCCGGCGGCGTCGACCGCTACCAGTTCGCGTTCGACGGCAGCCTCGACGAGCTGGCCGTGGTCGATCCGGTCAGCGGCCGCATCCTCGACGTCAACACCGCCTTCGTGCAGCGCTCGGGCTATTCGCGTGCGCAGCTGCTGGCCGGCTGCATCGACAGTTTCGATCTCGCGCTGTCGCCGGAACGGCGCGCCGAGATCAATGCGGGACTCGGCCGGGAAGGCGGTGCGCAGCTGCGCGGCCGCAAGCCGCGCGCCGACGGCAGCACCTATGCGGTCGACGTGCACGTTCGGCTGGCGGTGCAGGATGGCCGCCTGGTGCATTTCTATCTGTTCCGCGAGCTCGGCGAGCTCGGCCGCTACCAGGAAGCCCTGCACGCGCTCGGCCGGCTCGCCGCGACCGGTGCCGGCAGCGAGGGCTTCGACGCCGCCACGCAGGCGATCATCGACTGGCTCGCGCTGGATTTCCTCGTCCTGATCGAAGCGCTGCCCGAGCGCATCGGCGAGGTGCAGCCGCTGATGGTCTTCCATCGCTTCGGGCTGGCGGAGAACATGCCCGATCCGTTGCGCCAGCCGAGCCTGAAGCGGGTGCTCGCCGGCCGCGAGATCGCGCTCGGCGCGGACGCCTGGAGCGCCGCCGGCGACGACGCCTTCGTGCGCGAGCGCCGCTTCGAATGCCTGATCGGCCTGCCGCTGGTCGGCGAGCGCCGCACCGGTCTCGGGGCCTTGCTGGTGGCGCGGCGCGAGCCGCTGGAAGCCGCCGGTGCGGCGCTGGAAGGTCTGCGTGTGTTCGCGCACGCGCTGGCGGTCGAACTGGAATTGCGCCGCGCGCGCGAGCAAGGGCGCGAAACCGCCCTGATGGATCCGCTGACCGGCCTGCCGAACCGGCTGCTGTTCAACGACCGCCTGAACTCGGCGATCCACGAGGCGCATCGCAGCAGCGAGATGTTCGCGGTGATGTTCGTCGATCTCGATCGCTTCAAGACGATCAACGATTCGCTCGGCCATCCGGTCGGCGATCAGGTGCTGGTGGCGGTGGCCAAGCGCTTGCGCGCGAGCGTGCGCGCGTCCGACACGGTCGCGCGCTACGCCGGCGACGAGTTCACGCTGATCCTGCGCCACATCGTGCAGCGCGAGGACGTCGAGCGCATCGCCGAGAAGATCGTGCGCGCGATGGAGGCGCCGCTGACCTTGTCGGGCGGCCTCGAACTCAGCATCACCGCCTCGCTCGGACTCAGCTTCTATCCGGATGACGCGACCGATACCGAGCGCCTGCTGAAGTACGCCGACGTCGCGATGTACTCGGCCAAGGGCATGGGGCGCAACAATTTCCAGGCCTACGTCGCGGTGCCGGAGGAGTCGCACCAGCAGCGTCTGGCGCTGGAGGCGAAGCTGCGCCAGGCGGAGAAGAACGGCGAGCTGCGCGTGTTCTACCAGCCGCAGATCGACGGCCACAGCGAAGACATCGTCGGCATGGAGGCGCTGATCCGCTGGGAGCATCCGGAACTCGGCATGATCAGCCCCGGCTTCTTCATTCCGCTGGCCGAGGAATCGGGGCTGATCGTGCAGATCGGCGAATGGGTGCTGCGCGCGGCCTGCCGCGACGCGCATCGCTGGCAGCGGCGTTTCGGCCTGCCGCTGCGCGTCGGCGTGAACCTGTCGGCGCTGCAGCTGCGCCAGCCGAACCTGGTCGCCCTGGTCGAGTCGGTGCTGGCCGAAACCGAGATGGACCCGCGCCTGCTCGATCTGGAAGTGACCGAGAGCATCAGCATGAAGACCATCCCGCGCCTGCTGGAGACGCTCAATGCGCTGCGCGACCTCGGTTGCGCGATCTCGATCGACGACTTCGGCACCGGGCAGTCCTCGCTCGACTACATCCGCCGCTTTCCGGCCGACCGCATCAAGATCGACCAGGCTTTCGTGCGCAACATCGGCATCGACCCGGACGACGAGGCGATCGTGCAGGCGACCATCGCGATGGCGCACAATCTGAATCGCGAGGTCGTCGCGGAGGGCGTGGAGATCGAGCAGCATCTGGATTTCCTGCGCGAGCAGGGCTGCGAGGTGCTGCAGGGCTTCCTGTTCTGCCGGCCGCTGCCGGCGGCGAGCTTCGAGAACCTGTTGCAGGAGCGCGAGCGCCTGATCGGCGGGCGCCTGAATGCGCCCTCGGCGCATGCTTGAGCGGGGCGCGGCACAACCTCATATGGAATCCCCGGGGCGCGATCTGGAGGGGCGATCGGCCGGCGAATCGCCCATGGACGGCGACGCAAGCCGTTGATCCACGAGGCAGGCGGTGCGCTCCGGTGCGATCGCCCGGGCGGAAACGGGAGCCGGGCGGTCTTTCTCGATATCCTGCTGGGGTCACGAACTATTTTCGCCGCGGGCGGTCAGTCGGGCATGCCTGACCGTGTCGGCAACGAAGGAGAACGGCCCGGATGGGCGAAAGCGACTTGGATCAGGCGCTGGTCGAGCGTGTTCAGAATGGCGACAAGCGCGCGTTCGACCTCTTGGTCAGGAAATACCAACATAAGCTGGTCAGCGTCATCTCGCGCTACGTCAACGACTGGAGCGAGTGTCAGGACGTGGCCCAGGAGGCGTTCGTGCGCGCGTACCGCGCGATCGGCTCGTTCCGCGGCGACGCCCAGTTCTACACCTGGCTGTACAAGATCGCCATCAACACGGCGAAGAACTACCTGGTGTCGCAGGGACGGCGGCCGCCGACCGAGGACGTGGCGGTCGAGGATGCCGTGCTGTTCGACGGCGCCACGCGCCTGCACGAGTCCGCTACCCCCGAGCGCGAACTCATGCGCCAGGAAATTGAACGAACCGTGTTCGCCACGGTCGAAGCCCTGCCCGAGGAGCTGAAGACGGCCATCACGCTGCGCGAAGTGGACGGACTCAGCTACGAGGAAATCGCGGAAGCGATGAATTGCCCGATCGGCACGGTCCGGTCCCGCATCTTCCGCGCCCGTGAGGCGATCGACGAACAATTGCGTCCGCTGTTGTCGGAAGGAAGCAAGACGGCATGAACCGAGAAGGCATGAACCAGACGATCAACGAACAGTTGTCGGCCCTGATGGACGGCGAGCTGGAAGGCGACCAGACGCGCTTCCTGCTCAAGCGCATGGCAGCCGAGTCCGAACTGCCGCAGCGCTGGGCGCGCTACCACGTGGTGCGCCAGACCCTGCGCCGCCAGGAATTGCAGCCCATGTCGGTGGATTTCGCCGAACTGGTGATGGCGAAGATCGAGATCGAGCCCGCCGTGCACGCACGCGCGCAGTCGACCTGGCTGCGCTGGGGCACGGGCGGCGCGATCGCGGCGTCGGTCGCGGTGGCCGCGTTGATGCTGGCGCAGCCGCGCAATGCCGAGCCGGACCGGCCCGCGCTGGCGGCGAGGAATCCGGCGCCGGCTTCGCCGCAGCTGGCCGCGGCCCCGGTCGCGACGGCACCGGCGTCGGTGACGACGGCGCCGACGGCGAACGATTTCCGTCCGCCGCTGCTGGCGCCGAACATGCCGATCGAGACCGCGCCGGTCAGCTTCGGCAGCGACGTGACCCAGCCGATCGCGACCGATCCGCGCACGCAGTCCTACCTGATCCGCCACTACCAGACGATCGGTGGAGTCGGGCAGAGCAGTGCGGTGCCGTACGTCCTGCTGGTCGCGCCGCAGCGCGAGGCGCAGGTCGGCCAGGTCCCGCAGAACCGCTGATCGTGCGCGGGCAATCGGTTGCCGTCACGAAGGCCGGTTCAGCAGCATCTCCTGTGATCACCAAGCAAGGACGTCCTCCACGGACGTCCGCGGTGCGTGCGCGTTGGCGCCCGGGATACCTGCGCGACGTGCTGGCGATGTTGGCGCTCGGACTCGGGCTCCTGTCCGGCCAGGCGCGGGCGCAGGACGAAGCCGCGGTCGCCGCCAATCTCCTGCAGCGCATGTCGGGCGCGCTGCGCACCCTCGACTACCAAGGCTCGTTCGTCTACCAGCACGGCGGCGAGATCGACTCCCTGCGCCTGTTCCACGAAGGCGGCAACCGCGAGCGCGAGCGGCTGGTCAGTCTCAATGGTCAGCGCAGCGAAATCCTGCGCGAGGGCGAGCTGATCGTCTGCGTGCAGGACGGCCGCCCGACCACCTTGTTTCCGAGCCGCCTCGATTCGCGTCTGCTGCCGTTGGTGCCGGAGGCGCGCAATCGCGCGTTCGGCACGCAGTATTCGCTCGGTCTCGCCGGCGAGGACCGCGTCGCCGGCTATCGGGCGCGCGTCGTCGAGATCCGGCCGCGCGATGCGTATCGCTACGGTTACCGTTTGTGGCTGGAAGAGGATTCCAATCTGCCGCTGCGTTCGGCCGTGGTGGATTCGGCGCAGCGCGTGCTGGAGCAGTTCGTGTTCGTCGCGCTCGACATCCACGTCAAACCGAAGGCCGGCGATCTCACGTCGGCGGCCAGCGCTGGAGCGGCGTCCGCGCCGGACGAGGTCGCGTTGAATTCGGTGCCGCGCTGGCGCGTCGCCGATCCGCCGCCGGGCTTTCTCTTCGTGCGCGGCCAGCGCCCGACGCAGGCACCGACCTCGGCCGAGCACTACGTCTACTCGGACGGGATCGCCAACGTGTCGGTCTACGTCGAACCGCGCGACACCAAACAGGCAGCGCCGCCCGACAGCGCGCTGACGCGCGGTCTGCTCAACATCTACGTGCACGTCGAGGGCGACTGGAAGATCACCGTGGTCGGCGACGTGCCGCGCGCGACCGTGCAACGCATCGCCCGCTCGGTGCAGCCGGTTCCCTCCGGTTCTCACTGAAGCGTGCCTGAAATGGTGGAAAATGCCACGGTCGCGGATCGGAACTTTGCATGACGCGTTTCATCAAAGCGCCTAGTTCGGGTCGTCCCGGTTCCGGTGGCCACCCGCTCCGTCCAATCAGGGAAACAAAGAGGTAGTGTCATGACGTACATGAGGAGCGGGACGCTCTCCCGCTGGTTCTGCGCGGCGTTGGTGACGTGCGTCCTCGCGACGCCGGCGGTGGCCGCCGATCTGCCGGATTTCACCGGTCTGGTCGAGAAATACGGTCCTGCCGTAGTCAACGTGCAGGCCAAGGGCAATTCGGAAGCGCAGCCCGACGAAGACCAGGGACCCGATCAGCAGGACGTTCCGGAAATCTTCCGGCGCTTCTTCGGTCCGATGCCCAATCCGCGCGGCGGCGAGCGCGTGTCGATGGGCTCGGGCTTCATCATTTCGCAGGACGGCTACGTCCTGACCAACAACCACGTCATCGAGGGCGCGGACAGCGTCACCGTGAACCTGTCCGACCGCCGCGAGTTCGACGCCAAGGTCGTCGGCGCCGACGCGCAGTACGACATCGCGCTGCTGAAGATCGACGCGACCGGCCTGCCGGCGGTCAGCGTCGGCGACTCGAAGACGGTCAAGGCCGGCCAATGGGTGGTCGCGATCGGCTCGCCGTTCGGCTTCGATCATTCGGTCACCGCCGGCATCGTCAGCGCGGTCGGGCGCAATTTCGGCAGCGCCGACCAGCGCTACGTGCAGTTCATCCAGACCGACGTGCCGATCAACCGCGGCAACTCCGGTGGCCCGCTGTTCAACCTGGCCGGCCAGGTCGTCGGCATCAACTCGCAGATCTTCTCCAACACCGGCGGCTTCATGGGCGTGTCGTTCGCGATCCCGATCGACCTGGCGATGAACGCGGTCGATCAGATCAAGACCCATGGCCGCGTCACCCGCGGCATGATCGGCGTACAGATCCAGAACGTCGACCGCGAAAAGGCCAAGGCACTCGGCCTGCCGCGCGGCGGCGGTGCCCTGGTCAACCAGGTCACCCCCGGCGGCGCGGCGGACAAGGCCGGCGTGCAGCTCGGTGACGTGATCCTCGCCTTCGCCGGCCGCGACATCGTCAGCTCGGCCGATCTGCCGCCGCTGGTCGGTTCGACCAAGCCGGGCAACACCAGCGACCTCAGCATCTGGCGCGACGGCAAGACGCTGACCATCCCGGTCACGATCGGCGAGCAGCCGGCCGACGGCAAGGCGCTGGCGAGCACGCGCGACGGCGCCGGCGCGGCCAGCAATCCGCTCGGCATCGTGGTCGAGGAGCTGACCGCCGAGCAGCGCAAGCAGTTCGGCGTCACCGGCGGCGAGGGCGTCGTCGTCACGCGCATCACCGGTGCGGGCGCGCGCCGCTCGGGCCTTGCGCCCGGCGACGTGATCCTGATGGTCGGCCGGAAATCGGTGAAGTCGGTCGCCGATTTCACCGCGGCGACCAAGGATGCCAAGCCCGGCGACTCGGTCATGCTGCTGGCGCGCCGCGGCGAGCAGACCCAGTTCCTGGCGGTCACGGTGCCCAAGCCGAAGGCCGGTTGATCCGGGAAATCGCACGAAGACGGGGCCGCAAGGCCCCGTTTTTTTGTCCGGGGCGCCTATCGCGGCCCCGATTCTGCGATAATCCGGCGATTGTGCCGACCGCCCGTCGCGGCCACCGCAGACCCGATGCTTCACATCCGCAATTTCTCGATCATCGCTCACGTCGATCACGGCAAATCCACGCTCGCCGACCGCATCATCCAGCTGTGTGGAGGACTGACCGCGCGCGAGATGGAAGCGCAGGTGCTCGACAACAATCCGATCGAGCGCGAGCGCGGCATCACGATCAAGGCGCAGTCGGTGTCGCTGCCGTACAAGGCGCGCGACGGCCAGACCTATCAGCTCAACTTCATCGACACGCCCGGCCACGTCGATTTCAGCTACGAGGTCAGCCGCTCGCTCGCCGCGTGCGAGGGCGCGTTGCTGGTCGTCGACGCGGCGCAGGGCGTCGAGGCGCAATCGGTCGCCAACTGCTACACGGCGGTCGAGATGGGCCTGGAAGTCGTGCCGGTGCTGAACAAGATCGACCTGCCGACCGCCGACGTCGACAAGGTCAAGGAAGAAATCGAAGCCGTCATCGGCATCGACGCCACCGACGCGGTCGCGATCAGCGCCAAGACCGGCCTCAACGTGGTCGAGGTGCTGGAAGCCATCGTGGCGCGGATTCCGCCGCCCAAGCCGCGCGACACCGACAGGCTGCAGGCACTGATCATCGATTCCTGGTTCGACAACTACCTCGGCGTCGTCTCGCTCGTGCGCGTGATGCAGGGCGAGATCCGACCGCGCGACAAGCTGCTGGTGATGTCGACCGGGCGCGCGCACGAAGTCGATTCGGTCGGCGTGTTCACGCCCAAGCGTCTGGTCAAGGATGCACTCGGGGCGGGCGAGGTCGGCTGGGTCACCGCGTCGATCAAGGACGTGCACGGCGCGCCGGTCGGCGATACGTTGACGCACGCCGGCAAGCCGGCCGACAAGCCGCTGCCGGGTTTCCAGCAGATGCAGCCGCGCGTGTTCGCCGGCCTGTTCCCGGTCAACGCGGACGACTACCCGAGCCTGCGCGAGGCGCTCGAGAAGCTCAAGCTGAACGACGCCGCGCTGGTGTTCGAGCCGGAGTCGTCGGAGGCGATGGGCTTCGGCTTCCGCTGCGGCTTCCTCGGCCTGCTGCACATGGAGATCATCCAGGAGCGGCTCGAGCGCGAGTACGATCTGGATCTCGTCACGACCGCGCCGACGGTGATCTACGAGGTGCTGAAGACAGACGGCGAAGTGATGCCGCTCGACAATCCGGCCAAGCTGCCGCCGAGCCCGATGATCGAGGAGATCCGCGAGCCGATCATCGTCGCCAACATCCTCACGCCGCCCGACCACATCGGCAACGTGATCAAGCTGTGCGAAGAGAAGCGCGGCGTGCAGCGCTCGATCCACTACATGGCGAGCCAGGTGCAGATCAGCTACGAGCTGCCGCTGGCCGAGGTCGTGCTCGATTTCTTCGACAAACTGAAGTCGGTGTCGCGCGGCTACGCCTCGATGGACTACCACTTCGAGCGCTTCCAGGCCGCGCCGCTGGTGCGCGTCGACGTGCTGGTCAACGGCGACCGGGTCGACGCATTGAGCTTGATCCTGCACCGCTCCAGCGCGGACCGCCGCGGCCGCGAGCTGGTCGAGAAGATGAAGGAACTGATTCCGCGCCAGCAGTTCGACGTCGCCATCCAGGCGGCGATCGGCGCGCAGATCGTCGCGCGCTCGACGGTCAAGGCGCTGCGCAAGAACGTGCTGGCCAAATGCTACGGCGGCGACATCACGCGCAAGCGCAAGCTGCTGGAGAAGCAGAAGGAAGGCAAGAAGCGCATGAAGCAGGTCGGCAGCGTGGAGATTCCGCAGGAAGCGTTCCTCGCTGTGTTGCAGATGGACAAATAGAAAGGCCGGGGTTCGGGATTCGGGATTCGGGATTGAATAGGGAGCAAAGCCGCTCTCCCAATCTCCAATCCCGAATCTCCAATCCCGGCTCCGAAGGAGCCCCGATGGACTTTGATTTCGCGTTGCTGCTGGTCGTGCTGACCGCCGTTTCCGGCGTGGTCTGGCTGCTCGATCGCCTGTTCCTGGCGAAGGCGCGCGCGCAGCGTGCGCAGGCGTTCGAGTCGATGGCGGCGCTGTCGCAGGAGGAGCGCGACGCGCGTTCGCGCAATGCGTTGCGCGAGCCGGTCGCGGTGGAATACGCGCGCTCGTTCTTCCCGGTGCTGTTCGTGATCCTGCTGTTCCGCTCGTTCATCGCCGAGCCGTTCAAGATTCCGTCCGGTTCGATGATGCCGACCCTGCTGGTCGGCGACTTCATCCTGGTCAACAAGTTCGCCTACGGCTTGCGTCTGCCGGTGCTGAACAAGAAGGTCCTCGACGTCGGCTCGCCCAGGCGCGGCGACGTGTTCGTGTTCCGCTATCCCGAGAACCCGAAAGAGGACTACATCAAGCGCGTGATCGGCCTGCCGGGCGACGAGATCACCTATCGCAACAAGGTGCTGTACGTGAACGGCCAGGAGATCGCGGAAACCCCGCTCGGCCCGTACGTGGGTCCGGGCGAGTCGGGCCGCAGCATGGCCAGCGCCCAGGTCAAGCTGGAGAAGCTCGGCGACGTCGAGCACCGCATCATGGAGTTCCCGCAGGCCTATATCGGCCACGAGGGCACCTGGAAGGTGCCGCCGGGGCACTATTTCGCGATGGGCGACAACCGCGACAACAGCCAGGACAGCCGCTTCTGGGGCTTCGTGCCGGAGCAGAATCTGGTCGGGCGCGCGTTCGTGATCTGGATGAATTTAGATAACGGCATCGACTTCAGCCGCATCGGCACGCTGATAAAGTAGCGCCGGCATCCACAGAGGGGAGGGCGTATGGTCGGTCAAAAGAGGATCGGGGGCATCACGCTGATCGGTTTCGTCATCGTGCTGTGCGTGGCCGGGTTCTTCGCGTACATGGCGATGCGACTGGTGCCGATGTACACCGAGTATTTCGGCGTGGTGAAGTCGATGGAGCAGTTGCGCAAGGAACCCGGTATTGCGCAAAAATCGCTCGAGGAAATCCGACGCGATCTCAGCCTGAAGTTCGACACGCAGTACGTCGACTACGACAGCGTGCCGCCGTCCGCGATCCAGCTCGTACGCCAGGGCGGCGGAGCGACGCTGCGCATCGCCTACGAGAAGCGCGTGCCGTTCATCTACAACCTCGAACTGGTCGGCAAGTTCGACAAGTCGGTCAATCTCAGCAGTACCGGTGACGACTGATCCCGTACTAGGACACGCCTTCGTCGACGCGACGCTGCTCGAGCGCGCGCTGACGCATCGCAGCGCCGGCCACCTCAACAATGAACGCCTCGAGTTTCTCGGCGACGCGCTGCTGAATCTGTTCGTCGCCGAGCTGGTCTACGAACAGTATCCGCGCGCCGACGAGGGGGAGATGACGCGCCTGCGCGCTGCGCTCGTCAACGGCGCCGCATTGGCCGAGCTGGCGCGCGCGGAGGAGCTCGGCGACCGGCTGCATCTCGGGCCCGGGGAACTGAAGAGCGGCGGTTTCCGGCGCGAATCGATCCTCGCCGACGCGTTCGAGGCCGTGCTCGCCGCGATCTACGTCGATTCCGGCTGGTCCGCCTGTCGCGATACGGTGCGGCGCCTGTTCGCCACACGCGTCGCGGCCGGTGCGAACACGCCGAAGGACGCCAAGACGCGCCTGCAGGAACTGCTGCAATCGCGCAACCTGCCGCTGCCGGCCTACGAGCTCGTCGGCAGCTGGGGCGAGGAACACGCGCGGATCTTCGAGGCGGTGTGTCGCATCGACAGCGCCGACATCCTCACGCGCGGCAGCGCGTCGAGCCGCCGTGCCGCCGAACAGATCGCCGCCGAACAGGCGTTGACGCAGCTCGAACGGAGTTTTTCCGATGAATGAGACCACGGCGCACCGCTTCGGCCGCGTCGCCCTGCTCGGCCGGCCGAACGTCGGCAAGTCGACCCTACTGAACGCGCTGCTCGGCACGCGCCTCAGCATCGTCACGCCGAAACCGCAGACGACGCGGCATCGCATCCTCGGCGTCGTCACGCGCGCCGACGCGCAGGTCGTGTTCCTCGACACGCCCGGACTGCACCAGGACGGCAAGCGCGGGCTGAACCGCCAGCTCAATCGCGTCGCGCGACAGGCGCCGGACGAGGCGGACGTGCTCGTGCACGTCGTCGACGGAACGCGCTGGCGCGAGGAAGACGAGGCGGTCTGGCAGCTCGTCGCGCCGCGTGCGGCCGCGTGCCTGCTGGTGATCAACAAGGTCGACAAGCTCGCCGACAAGGCGGCGCTGCTGCCGTTCGCCGCCGAGACCACGCGCGAACGCGGCTATGCCGGTGTGCATTTCGTCGCGGCGCGCCGCGGCGACGGCGTGCCGGCCTTGCTCGACGATCTCGTCGCGCGATTGCCGGAAGGCGAGGCGGAGTACGCCGAGGACGAATACACCGACCGCAGCGAGCGTTTCCTGGTCGCCGAACTGATCCGCGAACAGCTGATGCTGCAGCTCGCCGCCGAGCTGCCGTACGCGACCACGGTGGAGATCGAGCGCTTCGAGGACGGTGCCGACATCACCCGCATCGGCGCCGTGATCTGGGTCGAGCGCGACGGACAGAAGGGCATCGTGATCGGTGCCGGCGGCGCGCAGCTGAAGAAGATCGGCAGCGCGGCGCGGCGGGCGATCGAAGCGGTGCTCGAGCGCCGGGTGTTCCTCGAACTGTGGGTGCGCGTGCGCGAATCGTGGAGTGACGACGCGGCGGCGCTGAAACAGTTCGGCTATTCGGAGTGAAGGAGCCGGGATTCGGGATTGGGGATTCGGGATTGGATCGACCATCCCTAGCCGGTAGCCGCTTGTGCGTGCGGCGCCCCCTTTCCAAATCCACGATCTCCAATCCCGGTTCTCCATGCGCATCGAGCAGCAGCCAGCCTACATCCTGCACGCGCGGCCGTATCGCGAAACCTCGCTGCTGATCGAGACCTACACGCGCGACCACGGTCGCGTCGGACTGGTCGCGCGCGGCGTCCGGCGTGAACGCAGCCGCCTGCCGCGCGGAGTGCTGCAACCCTTGCAGCCGCTGCTGCTCGACTGGATCGCGCGCGGCGAATTGGGCACCCTGGCCGGCGCCGAAGTCGCCGGCGCGCCGATCGCCCTCGCGGGCGACGACCTGCTCGCGGCGATCTACGTCAACGAACTCGTACTGCGCCTCGGCGGACGCAACGATCCGCACGTCGGCGCGTTCGCCGCCTACGCCCTGTGCCTGGCTCGGCTGGCGGAAGAATCCTCGGCGGCGTGGACCCTGCGCCGTTTCGAGCGCGATTTCCTCGCCGACCTCGGCTACGCGCTGGCGCTGACCTATGCCGCGGACGGCGGGCCGATCGAGGCCGATGCCGACTATGCCTACGATCCCGACGCCGGCGCGTTCGCCTGGCGCACGGGAACGCGCTGGCCGCAGGTGCGCGGCGCCGCGCTGCTGGCGCTGGCGCGCGACGAGCGCCCGACCGCGGACGAACTCGCGCAACTGCGGCGCCTCGTGCGCGCCGTGGTTCGCCACCTGCTCGGCGGCGACCTGAATGCGTGGACGATGACGGTGCGGCCGGCCGCGGATCGACGCGACTGAATCAGGCCAGCAGCGCGCGGACTTGCGTGCAGATGCGCAGGAATCGGGCGACGGCGTGGTCCGGCCAGTCGACTTCCTGCAGCGCCGTGCGCAGCGAAGCGCTCGCTTCGCCGAGCGCCGGCGCGCCGCAGAAGCCGGCGGAGGCGTCGAGCTTGTGCAGGCGTTGGCGCAGCGCGTCCGCGTCGCGTGCGGCCGCGATCGCCGCCATTTCCGAAGGCAGCGCGTCGAGTTCGGCGGCGAGCAGGCCGCGCAAGGCGCTCACGATCGTCGCATCGCCGCCGGCCGCGGCCAGCGCGCGCGCGTCGTCGAGCGCCGGGGCGGGGTCGGGCGGCGCCGGCTCGATCGAATGGCGTGCCAAGGCGGCGCGCAGTTCGGCCACCGTCAGCGGTTTGTGCAGCACGTCGACGAAGCCGGCGGCGAGCAGGTCGGCGTCGATCCGCGCTTCGGCAGCGGCGGTGGTCGCGATCGCGACCGCACGCCGCGAGAGGCCCGCGCCGGCGCGCAGCCGGGCCAGCACCTCGGCGCCGTCGAGTCCGGGCATGCGTGCGTCGAGCAGCAGCACCTCGAAGCGCGACGCATTCGCGCGCCGCAGCGCGTCGGCACCGTCGGTCGCCATCTCGGCGACGCAGCCGAGTGTGCGCAGCGCCTCGGCGAAGAAGTGCAGGCTGAGCGGATTGTCGTCGGCGACGAGGACGCGCGGCATGGCACCCGGGATCGGAAACGCAATGACTGGCAGAATGGCCGCCGATGCGCACTTCGTCAATGCGAGCCCGATGGACGACCGCCGCTCTCGCCGTGCTGGCGCTGGCGCCCTGCGTCGCGTCGGCGCGCACGTTGACGCTGGCGGCGGCCAGCGTGCGCAACCCCGAAGCGAATTTGCGCGATCTGCGCGTCCGCGTCGTCGAACAGGACGGGACGGCCTCGGTCCTGATCGATGCGGCCGAGTTCGCCGCGCCGCGGCTCGGCCTCGCCGGACGTGTGGAATGGCGCTGCGAGATCCGCCGCGACGCGCAGTCGCGCCGCTGCGCAGGGCCCGTCGTCCTGCACGGCGAACGCGGCGCGCAGGATGCCGACCTCAAGCTGAATCTCGCCGAGAAACAGGTTGAACTGAGATTGAAGCGCGACGCCGCGCAAGTCGTCGTGACGATTCCCTTCGCGGCCGACCAGCCGTACGCGGCTTCGCTGCAGCAGGTGCCTGCCGCCTGGCTGAAGGCGCCGCTGGCGCACAGCTGGCGCAACGGCGAGCTGCGCAGCGGCTCGTTCGACGTGCAGGCCGACGTACAGAGCGACGGCCGCGTCGAGGCGACCTACGCCGTCGCCGGTCTCGACTTCAACAGCGGCGACGGCACTGTGGCGGGCAGCGGACTCGCCGCTTCGGGGCGGTTGCGGACGGCCCCCGACGGCGAAGACCTGCATCTGGTGGTCGACGCGGATCTGCGTGGCGGAAACCTGCGGCTCGGCGAACTGCGCGTCGCCTTGCCCGCGACGTCGGTGACCGCGAACCTCGACGCGCGGATGCGTGCCGACGGACGCTGGGACATCGCGCAGTTCGGCTGGAACGACGCCGACACTCTCGTATTCGACGCCAGCGGCGCGCTCGAGCCGGCCGCGATGGCGCCGCTCGCCGCGCTCGACGTCCGTCTGCAGCGTGCCGTCCTACCGCTCGCGGCGCAGCGCTACGCGCGTGAGGTGCTCGCCGCGCAGGGCTACTCGACGCTCGCGCTGAAAGGCGAACTGTCCGGTGAATTCGCCATCGACCGCGACGGCGCGCGCCATGTCGCGTTGACCACCAGCGGGCTCGACGTCGACGACGGTGCCGGCCACGTCGCGCGCGGCATCCGCGGCGGCATCGATTGGGCGCCGTCCGGCGAACGGCCGCCGGCGACGCTGGCCTGGAAATCCGTGCGCGTGGCCGACTGGGTGATACCGGCGACGAGTGCGCGGTGGCAGTCGCGCGACGGCGCGCTGCATCTGGTCGGCGAGCTGCGCACGAAGCTGCTCGGCGGCGAGGTGAAACTCGCGCGCACGGTGCTGCATCCGTTGGTCAACGACGGTGAGCGTCTGGCGACGCGGTTCGCCATGCGCGGCCTGGGCTACGACAGCGCCGACGGCACGCTCGGCGCGGCGCACGTCGTCGCCGACGGCGAGCTGCGCGTTTCCGGCACGAACGCGGAGCCTCGCGTCCGGCTCGAGGCGAACCTGCTCGGCGGCGAGGCGCTGGCCGGTGCCGTCTACGTCAAGCTGCCGGCGACGCCGGTCAAGGCGATGCTCGACGCCGGCTGGGACGGCCAGTCGCTGAGCCTGCAATCGTTCGACTGGAGCGACCCCGGCACGCTCGAATTCAGCGCGCGCGGCGACATCGTGCCGACGGACGAGCGCCCGTTGCGCGCCTTGCAGGTCGACCTGCGCGAGGCGCGGATCGGTCCGGCACTCGATCGCTACGCGCGCAGCTGGCTGGCCTCGAAGGGTTATCCCGAGCTCAGCGGCGAGGGCAGCTTCACAGGTTCCCTGCATTTCGACGCCGACGGCGTGCAAGGCTTCGGCTTCGATGCCCGCGGCGCGAGCGTGCGCGACGGCGGCGGCCGCTTCGCCTTCGACGGCATCGACGGCGGCATCGGCTGGGCCTATCGCGGCGAGATGCCGGCGACGACGCTGGCGTGGCGCTCGATGGAATTGTTCAAGATTCCGTTCGGCGCGGCGACGGCGAGCTTCGAATCGCGACGCAGCGCGATCGTGCTGGCGCAGCCGGTGAAGGTCGGCGTGCTCGGCGGCCAGCTCAGTCTGGAGAAACTCAGTCTTTTGCCGAGATCGCCGCGCGGCGACCGCTACGCCGGTTCGTTCGCGGTCATCGGCCTCGACATGTCGCAGATTTCGGCTGCGTTCGGCTGGCCGAAATTTCCTGGCAGTCTGTCGGGCGGCATTCCGGAAATCGAATTCTCCGGCGACACGATCGAGTTCCGCGGCGGCCTGGACCTGTACGTGTTCGACGGCCACCTCGGCGTCAGCGGCCTGACGCTGGAGCGGCCGTTCGGCGTCGCGCCGTCGCTCGGCGCGAACATCCATTTCGAGAACTTCGATCTCGAGCAGTTCACCAGCGCGTTCTCGCTCGGCGGCATGAGCGGGCGCCTGTTCGGCACGATCGACGGCCTGCGCCTGGTCGATTGGAGTCCGGTCGCACTCGATGCCTGGCTGCGTACGAAGGACGGCGGGCGCCTGAGCTACAAGGCGGTCAACGACATCACCTCGCTCGGCGGTGGCGGCGGGCTGTCGAGCAATCTGCAGACGATGGCGCTGAAGGTCTTCGACACCTTCGGCTACAGCCGCTTCGGTCTGCGTTGCCGGCTGACCAAGGAAGTCTGCCTGATGGGCGGCATCGACCCGTTGCCGGACGTGCCGACGACGCCGGATTCGGCCGCCGATCGCTACACTATCATCGAGGGTTCGGGCGTCCCGCGCCTCGACGTCGTCGGTCACCGCCGCCGCGTCGACTGGCCGACGCTGGTCCGCCGCGTGCGCGAGTCGATGCAGGGCGACGGGCCGGTGGTGAAGTAAACCGAAACCGAGGCAGGCTTTTTTTCGGGTAGTCAAGTAAGCCGACAGCGAAGCCAAGCTGTTCATTGAAAAGTCGAGCGAATCGACATCGATGGCAGGCTGTTCATTGAAAAGTGCGGCCATGGATGGCCGCTTTGTCTCCCGCGTTCAAGGACGAACGCAAAAACAACGGAGCGGTCATGAGAAAGCTTTTCGCCGGAGTCGCAACCTTCACCGCGCTGGCATTGCTCGCGGCCTGCGTGACGATCAACGTCTACTTCCCCGAGGCGGCGGCGGACAAGGCGGCCGAGCAGTTCGTCGACAAGGTGCTCGACACGCCGGCGCAGAGCACGCCGCCGGCGAACGAGCCGCAGCAACCGCCGCCGGGCAAGTCGCCGGGCGCGATGCTGCTCGACTTCCTCGTGCCGAGCGCCTACGCCCAACAGGCCAACATCAACATCCAGACGCCGCAGATCCAGGCGATCCAGGCGCGCATGCAGCAGCGCTTCGCCTCGATCCTGTCGAAGTACTTCGCCAGCGGCGCGATCGGCTTCACCAAGGACGGCCTCGTCGCCGTGCGCGACGCGGCCGCCGTGCCGCTGCCGGAGCGGCCGGCCTTGAACACCGCGGTCGCCGACGAGAACCGCGATCGCCAGGCCGTCTACCGCGAGATCGCGGTCGCCAACGGCCAGCCCGGCTGGGAAGCGCAGATTCGCAGCACCTTCGCCAAGCAGTGGGTGCAGCAGGCGAAGCCGGGTTGGTACTACCAGGATGCCGGCGGGGCGTGGAAGCAGAAGTGACGTTCCAGTAGGCGGCGGGATCGTAAAGAGACATGATCAACAGAGAACACAATCCAGCCGAATGGGTGCTGTTTCTCTACGAATTGAAAGATGCGCATGAGCATCTCGGCAGTTTGTTGAACAGCCTTTCAGAGCACGCAGACTACACGGAAGAGGAATTCAGGATTGACCTCGGCCATGTTTACGCGCATCTCAATCGTGCGTGGTACCGGCGGAATGCAAAGGGTGACATCCTCGATGCCGAATGGGACACTGCGTCCCAGTTCCCTGGCGACATCGAGCCGATCGGCTGATTCCTAACGCTGCCGAATCGCTCGAACAGTTCAACAACTCCTCCAGATGACGCCCACCCACAGGGTGGGCGTCGCGTTTTCAGCATGCAAACTTCCGAAGTCGACATCACCGATCTCTCCCACGACGGCCGCGGCGTCGCGCGCATCGACGGCAAGACCGTCTTCGTCGCCGGCGCCTTGCCGGGCGAGCGCGTGCGCATCCGCACGGTCAAGCGCAGCCGCAATTTCGACGAGGCGAAAGTCGAAGAACTGCTCACGCGCGCGCCCACGCGCGTCGAACCGCGCTGCGTGCATTTCGGCACCTGCAGTGGCTGCTCGTTGCAGCACCTCGCGCCGGCCGAACAGATCGTCGCCAAACAGCGCGTGCTGGCGGAGAATTTCGAGCGCATCGGCAAGGTCGCGCCGGCGCGCTGGTTCGATCCGCTGGTCGACGAGCCGTGGGGCTACCGGCGCAAGGGCCGGTTGTCGGTGAAGTGGGTCGCGAAGAAGGACAAGGTCCTGGTCGGCTTCCGCGAAGACAATCCGCGCTTCGTCGCCGATCTGTCGATCTGCCATACGCTGCTGCCGCAGGTCGGCGAGCGCCTCGCCGCGCTGGGCGAACTGGTCGGCTCGCTCGAGGCGAAGGCGCAGATCGCGCAGATCGAGATCGCCGCCGGCGACGACGCCGTCGCGCTGACGTTCCGCAATCTGCAGCCGCTGTCCGAAGCCGACCGTGCGGCGCTGACCGCGTTCGGCCAGGCGCATTCGATCGCGATCCTGCTGCAGCCCGGCGGGCCGGACAGCGTCACGCCGCTGTGGCCGGACAGCGTGCCGCTGTCGTTCCGCATTCCCGAATCGGACATCGACATCGCGTTCCGCCCGCTCGACTTCATCCAGGTCAACGCCGGCATGAACCGACGCATGATCGCGCGCGCGCTGGATCTGCTCGATCCGCAGCCGGAGGACAGCGTGCTGGATCTGTTCTGCGGACTCGGCAATTTCACCTTGCCGATCGCGCGGCGCGCCGGCAGCGTGGTCGGCGTCGAAGGCGAGGCGGCCCTGGTCGCGCGCTCGCGCGAGAACGCGACGCGTAATGGCTTGGCGAACACCGAATTCTTCGCCGCCGACCTCGCTGCGGATCAGCGCGGCACGCCGTGGGCGGCGCGCAGCTACAGCAAGCTGCTGCTCGACCCGCCGCGCTCCGGCGCCGCCGCCGTGCTCGACTACCTGCCGCGCAAGGACGCGCAGCGCATCGTCTACGTGTCCTGCCACCCCGGTTCGCTCGCGCGCGACGCCGGCGTGCTGGTCGAACGCCACGGCTTCCGCCTCGAGGCGGCCGGCGTGATGGACATGTTCCCGCACACGGCGCACGTCGAATCGATCGCGCTGTTCGAGCGCTGAGACGTTCAAAAGCGGTTTCTCGCAGAGGCGCAGAGATGCGCAGAGATGCGCAGAGGAAACCAGAAAGAATCTTTGCTTTCTCTGCGTATCTCTGCGCCTCTGCGAGATACGCTTCTCACTCACCTTATCGATGCAGACCCACATGCCCATCGAAATCGAGCGCAAGTTCCTCGTGGTCGGCGATGCCTGGCGCGAGAAGGTTTCGCGCAGCGAGCGGATGATGCAGGGCTACCTGGCCGGACCGCCGGCGGCGCGTTGCTCGGTCCGCGTACGCATCGGCGGCGCGGCGGCGTTCCTGAACATCAAGTCGGCCACGCCGGGCGTGCAGCGCGACGAGTACGAATACGCGATCCCCACCGAGGATGCGCAGCGCCTGCTGCGCACCTTGGCCGGTGATGTGGTCGAGAAGGTTCGTCATTACGTCGAGGTCGACGGCCACACGTTCGAAATCGACGAATTCGCCGGCGACAACGCCGGCCTGATCGTCGCCGAACTCGAACTCGACCGCGTCGACGAGCCGTTTCCGCGCCCGGGCTGGCTGGGACGCGAAGTCAGCGAGCTCGTGCGCTATTACAATCTGCATCTCGCCGCGCATCCGTACTCGCGCTGGAGCGACGAGGAACGTAACGCGGATGACGCGCACTGAGGTCACCCTGAAGACATGTTGATCATCGGAATTCCCGGCAAAACCCTCGGCGACGCCGAGCTCGCGCAGCTCGCCGCGCCGCACGTCAGCGGCGTGATCCTGTTCGCGCGCAATTTCGACAGCCGCGACCAGGTCACCGCGCTGATCGACGACATCCGCAATGCGCGACCGGAGCCGTTCCTGGTCTGCGTCGACCAGGAAGGCGGCATGGTGCAGCGCTTCCGCGACGGTTTCACGCGGTTGCCGCCGCTGCTGCGCATCGGCGAGCTGTACGCGCGCGATCCGGCCGCGGCGATCCGGCGCGCCGAGGAGCACGCCTGGCTGATGGCGAGCGAGATGCGCGCGATCGGCATCGATCTCAGCTTCGCGCCGGTCACCGATCTGGCGCGCGGCAACCGCGCGATCGGCACGCGCGCGTTCGACGCCGATCCGCAGGTCGCCTCGGAACTCGTGCAGGCGTACCTGCGCGGCATGCATCTGGGCGGCATGGCGGCGACGCTGAAGCATTTCCCCGGCCACGGCTCGGTCGCCGAGGACACGCATTTCGACGCCGCGAACGACCCTCGCACGCTGGACGAACTGCGCACCAGCGATCTGATCCCGTTCGCCGACGGCATCGCCGCCGGCGCCGAGGCGGTGATGATGGCGCACGTGACCTATCCGGCGGTGGATTCGCGCGCGGCCGGCTATTCACGCCTCTGGATCGAGGACGTGCTGCGCGGCGAGCTCGGCTTCCGCGGCCTGGTCATCGGCGACGACATCGGCATGGCCGCGGCCGAGTCGGTCGGCGGCATCCAGGAGCGCATCCAGGCGCACCTCGCCGCGGGCTGCGACCTGCTGCTGGCGTGCAGCCCGGCGATCGTGCCCGAGTCGATCGCCGCCAGCGCCGGCCTGCCGCCGTGCGATCCGCAGCGTCTCGCGACTCTGCAAGGCATGGTCGCGCAGACCTGGGACAAACTGGTCGCCAACCCGCAGCGCGACGAATTCATCGCGAGCGTGACCGCGCTCGACACCGCGACGGAGCCCGCATGACCCCCGAACTTTCCGTCGCGCTCGCGCGCGCCGACTGCGTCCACGAAGAACCGGCCTTGAAGGCCGCGATCGCCCGTCTCGGCGACGAGATCGACGTCGCGCTGGACGGCCAGGAGGCCGTGTTCGTCACGGTCATGCAGGGCGCGCTGCCGTTCGCCGGGCAGCTGGCGACCGCGATCCGTTCGCCGCTGCTGTTCGACTACGTGCACGCGACGCGCTACCGCGGCACGACCAGCGGCGGCGGGCTGACCTGGGTCAAGCGGCCGTCGACCGCACTGGCCGGCAAGACCGTGCTGCTGGTCGACGACATCCTCGACGAGGGCCACACGCTGAAGGCGATCCGCGATTTCTGCATGGAGGAGGGCGCCGCGCGCGTGCTGCTCGCGGTGCTGTGCGAGAAGCGCCACGACCGCTGCGTGCCCGGGCTCGCCGCCGATTTCGTCGGCGTCGAGGTGCCCGACCTGTACGTGTTCGGCTACGGCATGGACTACCACGAGCAGGGACGCAACCTGCCGGCGATCTACGCCATGCGGGACTAGCACGGCGCGATCCAGACGTCTGCTTTGGAAGCGTTTCTCGCGGAGGCGCAGAGGCGCAGAGAGAAGACCGAAACTGGAGTAGTGCTTTTCCTCCGCGACCTCTGCGTCTGTGCGAGAAAAGCTTTTTTCACGGCACGAGTCGCTCAGATCGAGTGCCGAAGGCAGCTACGACGGAACATCCCACACAGGCAGACACCATGAGCATCGACCTGGCCGTCATCGGCGGCACCGGCTTGTACAAGTTCCCCGGCCTCGAGGACGTCGAGCGCTACGCCAGCGACACGCCGTACGGGCATCCGTCGGACGCCGTCGTGCTCGGGCGGGTCGGCGGCCATCGCGTCGCCTTCCTGGCGCGCCACGGCGAAGGGCACACGATTCCGCCGCATCGCGTGAACTACCGCGCCAACCTGTGGGCGCTGCACGACCTCGGCGCGCGCCGCGTGATCGGCGTCAATGCGGTCGGCGGCATCCGCGACGACATGGGACCGCGCGTGCTGGCCGTGCCGGATCAGATCATCGACTACACGTACGACCGCCTGACCAGTTTCTGCGACGTCGCCGGCGCCGAGGTCAAGCACATCGACTTCAGCGAGCCGTACTCGGCCGGCTTGCGCGGCGACCTGCTCAATGCCGCCGCGCGCGTCGGCATCGCCGTGATCGACGGCGGCTGCTACGGAGCGACCCAGGGACCGCGCCTGGAGACGCGCGCCGAGATCGCGCGGCTGCGCCGCGACGGCTGCGACCTGGTCGGCATGACCGGCATGCCCGAAGCCGCGCTCGCGCGCGAGCTCGAACTCGACTACGCCTGCATCGCCCTGGTCGCCAACTGGGCGGCCGGCTGCGGCGACGAGGCCGAGATCAGCCTGCCGGAGATCTTCGCCAACCTCGAGGCGGCGACCCAGCAGGTGCCGAAGATCGTCGCCTCGTTGCTGGCGGGCTGAGTCCGGACGGGATTCAAGGAGCGGATCGGACCTGTTTCACGTCCCCATTCATTCCCGCTTGATTTTTAAAGTTAATTAATAGTTATATTGGACCGTGCAGCCGCGTACGGTCCGCGGTACTCGCGTCCTAAGACCTCGACTGCACGCATTCCACGGCAAGGGGTTTCATCGATGCTTACCGGTACAGTGAAATGGTTTAACGATGCCAAGGGGTTCGGGTTCATTGCGCCCGAAAGTGGCGGGGAGGACGTATTCGTTCACTACTCGGCCATCAATTCACAAGGATTTCGAACGCTGCAGCAAGGGCAGCGCGTCAATTTCGAGATCGTCCAGGGCCCCAAGGGCCAGCAGGCGTCGGGCGTACAGCCGGTCAAATAAGACGATCGTACGAAGCATCACCTAGCCCCGCATCCGGCGGGGTTTTTTTTGGAATAATTTAGAAAGTCCATTGCGGACGGCGCGGGCGGATCTTCCGGAAAAACCGCGACCTCGGCGCGCTCGGCCTCGCCGACGTACCGACCGGGACCGCCGCGCAGCCGCCGTTACCGCCCCGTTACCGCGGCGTTCCCGCCGCGTGCCGACTCCCGCGCCGCGCATCCGTAGTATCGCGCGCCTCGAATCATCCCTATTGGAGTCATTCCGGTGCTTCATCCGATCCTTCGTCCTCGCTACGCCCTGCTGGCCGCCGCCCTGGCTGCTCCGTTCGCGACCGCTGCCGATTGGCGCGTGGTCGGGAATTCGCGCAATCCGGAGATCGTCCTGCCGCAGCTGCCGCCGGTCAGCGAGAACTACCGCATCGAGAGCATGACCATGGCCGATCGCGGCCCGCCGCTGCTGAGCTTCGCGCGCACGCGGTCGAGCCTGCCGAACGAGGACTGGGTGGAGAAGGGCGGCCAGATGCTGCCGATCGCGCGCGCCGGCAGCAACGACGCGACCGGTCCCGGACGCACGGGCGCCGAGGCCGGCGACGTGTTCCTCAACATCCAGGCCGATCGCGACGGCTTCGGCACCAACCATCGCGTGTTCGCCGCGATCGCCGGCGCGCCGGGTTCGTCCGGCAATCCGCAGAGCGTCTGGCGCTGGGACGGCACGCGCAACGTCGAGATCGCGCGCAACGGCGTCGGCTCGGAAAGCGCGCTCGGCCCGGGCCTGCCGGCCGGCTGGACGTTCTACACGCTCAAGCCGTTCGGCTCGTTCCGCGACATCGACGCGCGTGCGCTGCCACACGGCGAGGCGGTGATGAGCGTGCAGATCAACGGCAACGGCGCCGGCAACCTTCGCGACGCCGTCATCCGCCATCGTCCGGGTTCTGGCAACCAGGCCTGCCTGTTCGCCTACGACGCCGGGCCGGACTGGGCGCCCGACGTCAACGGCATCGGCGTGTTCGCCAGCGGCGCCGGCCCCGACATGCTGGCGGTCAGCCCGCGCGGCGAAATCTATTCGGTGGCCGGCACCACCGGCGTGGAGAACGTCCCGGGCAGCGCGCGCGCCGGCATCTGGCGGCTGTGCGACGGCTCGCCGCGCGCCGTGGCGCTGACCGGCGACAGCGGCGCGCTGGGACCGGGCATGGGCGGGTCGGCCGTCTTCACCACCCTCTATTCGCTGCTGGCGACCGGCCGGCCCGGCGAGGTGCTGTTCACCGCCAAAGGGCAGGCCGATTCCGGCGAGTTCTTCGGCCTGTTCCGCCACGCGCCCGACGGCAGCCACGCGCCGGTGCTGCTGCGCGGCACGGAAGGCGCCCTCGGACCGAACCTGCCGGGCTGGGTGTTCAAGGACATCGACACCTCCTATCAGGTCCGCTCGGCCGGCCGCTACGGCGCGATGAAAGCCTGGGTCAGCTCCGTCGCCAATCCGCAGCAGAGCATGCGCGGCCTCTGGCGCATCACGCCGGAAGGGGGCGCGACGCCGGTCGCCCTGCTCGGCGACACCGGCGCCTACGCGCCGGCGGCGGGCCGCACCTGGACCGAGTTCTACCGCTTCTCGGTGTTCGACAACGGCGACATCGCGGTCTTCGCCGAGGTCAGCAATCCGGGCGAAAGCTCGATCTGGCGCCTGAGTCCGGGAAAACCGCCGCAGAAGGTGCTCGGCTACGGCACGATGGTCGACGTGCCGACCGCAAGCGGCGTCGTGCAGGCGCCGGTCAGCATGATCTACTCGATTCAGACCACCGGCGTTGCCTCGCCGGGCGACGACGACGTGTTCAACGCCTCCGGCTTCGCGCTGCAGAGCGTCGAGCTGCAGGGCTACGCCAACAGCGTGCTGGTGCGCGGCAACGCCTCCGATCGCATCTTCGCCGACGGCTTGGGCTACGAGTGAGTCCCGCGCGACGCGTCGACTCGCGTCGGCGCGTCGCTTCCACCGCGCAACTCGTGTAGTGCCGCGGCGAAATCCGCAGCCTGCGCGCCGGCGTCGCAGAGGCGCTCCAGCATCGCCGCGCGCAGCGACGCACGGCGCGTGCGCAGCACGGCGGCCTCGGATGCGATCGCCACGGCGCGTTCGACGTAGTCGTCGCGGTCGCGCGCGATCCATTCCTCGCGGCCCAGTCGCCACAGCAGACTCGCGCTTTGCCGGCTGACGAACGTCTCGCCGGGCAGCGCGAGCGTCGGCACGCCCATCCACAGCGCGTCGCAGGTCGTCGTGCAGCCGGAGAACGGAAACGGATCGAGCGCGACGTCGACGCGGCGATAGGCCTCGAGCAGGTCGGCGTACGCGCGCCGGCCGTGCAATCGCAGGCGTTCCGGCGCGATGTCGTGGCGGGCGAAGCGCGCGGAGGTGTACTCGCGCGTGGCCGCGTCGTCGAGCAGGCGCGTGCCGAGTTCGAGTTCCGCCTGCGGCACGCGTCGCAGGATCTCCGCCCAGGTCGCGACGACCGCGTCGTTGAGCTTGGCCAGCCGGTTGAACGAGGCGAAACGCACGCGGCCGTCGCCGCCGTAGTCGGCCGGCGGCGAGGATCGCGGCGGCGTGTAGCAGAAGCGTCCGCTCGGCAGTCTCAGCAGGCGTTCGCTGTAGCGTTGGCCGGAGTCTTCCGGCGTGAGCCAGCGATCGCTGATCCAGGCGTCCATTGCCGGCGACGCGGTGGTGTCGAACCAGTCGAGCCAGGAAATCTGCAGCGGCGCGACGCGTTGCGCGACGACGCGCGCACGGTTCCAGGTCGAATGGCCGGCGAGATCGATCAGCACGTCGAGGTCGAGATCGCGCAGGCGCCGCAGCAGCGCCTCGTCGTCGAGTCCGCTGGCCTCGATCCAGTCGTCGGCGAGCGCGTGCAGCCGGCCTGCCGTGGCGTCGCGCGAAGGCTGCAACGCGATCAGCAGATGACGATGGCGCGTGCGATCGAACGCATCGAGCAGGCCGCCGAGAAAGGTCGCCACCGGCCCTTCGTCGAACCTCGGCGACAGCCAGCCGACGCGCAAGGTCGACGCGCCGCCGCGCCGGGGAACGAACGGCGCGCCGAACGCGGACAGATGGCGCTGCGCGAAATCGCGATGAGCGGCATAGAGGCGCTCGTTATCCTGGTGCGGGTCGTAGTGCATCAGCACCAGATGCCGCGCCGCCGTGTCCGCGTTCGGTTCGCGCAGCAGTTCGCGGTACTGCGCGAGGCCGGCTTCGACGTCGCCGCGGTCGATCAATGCCGTCGCCAGCACTTCGCGCGGCGCACGCGCCTGCGGTCGCAGGGCGAGCGCGCGTTCGCTCCAGTGTACGGCGGCGCCGAGCGCGCCGCGGGTGTGCGAGGCCTCGGCCAGCGCGAGCAGGCTGGCGTAGTCCTGCGGATGACGCTGCACGCGCGCGTGCAGCAGATCCGAGTGCTGCGGCCAGGCTTGGGCACGGGCGAAGTCGCCGAGCGCGCCACCGAATTCCGCGCCGGCGTCGAGCAGGCCCGGATCACGGGCGAGGGCGAGCGCTTCGTCCGCCCGTCGCTCGTGCAGCAGTGCGCGGATCAGTGCGCAGCGGGCGAGCAGTCGCTGCGGCTCTCGCCGCAGCACCTCGGCGAGTTCGTGCGCCGCTTCGGCGGAGCGCTCGCAGAAGAGCAGGGCGAGACCGAGCAGCAGGCGTGCCGGAACGCTCGCCTTGTCCAAGGCGAGCGCGTCGCGCGCAGCGAGGATCGCCTCGTCCGGCTGCCCGGCGGCGAGCAAGGCTTCGCAGCGGCGGAGCGCGTCGGAGAAGTCGGTCCGCGCGGCGGAAGGCGGCAGGGATCGGGTCACGCGCGGAAGATAGCGCAACGCGCCAGGTCTTCACTTCTTCGGCGGCGGGAGAAGGGAAGGTCGGGCTCCCTCACGTCGCGAACTGCAACCGCGCCAGCTCCGCATACAAGCCGCCCTCGCGCACCAGCTCTGCATGCGTGCCCTGCGCGACGATGCGCCCGGCGTCCATCACGACGATGCGATCGGCGCGCTGCACGGTGGCCAGGCGATGCGCGATGACCAGCGTCGTGCGGCCGTGCATCAGGCGTTCCAGCGCCTGCTGGACGAGATGTTCCGATTGCGCGTCGAGGCTCGAGGTCGCCTCGTCGAGCAGCAGCACCGGCGCGTCGCGCAGCAAGGCGCGCGCGATCGCGACGCGCTGCTGCTGGCCGCCGGACAGGCGCACGCCGCGTTCGCCGAGATAGGTGTCGTAGCGCTCCGGCAGCGCGTCGAGGAAATCGTGCGCCTCGGCCGCGCGCGCGGCGGCGAGGATCTGTTCGCGCGTCGCGTCGCTGCGGCCGAAGCCGATGTTGTCGGCGGCGCTGGCGCCGAACAGCACCGGATCCTGCGGCACCAGCGCGAACGCGCCGCGCAGGTCCGGCAGGGCGAGCGCGGCGAGATCGACGCCGTCCAGCGTGATGCGGCCGGACTGCGGATCGTGGAAGCGCAGCAGCAACTGGAACACCGTGCTCTTGCCGGCGCCGGACGGACCGACCAGGGCCACGGTCTGGCCGGGTTCGACGGCGAGCGTGAAATCGTGCAGCGCGGCGCGATCGGGGCGCGAGGGATAGCGGAATTCGACGCCGTCGAAGCGGATCGCGCCGCGCACCGGCTGCGGCAACGCGTGCGGCGCGGCCGGCGTGCGGATCTCGGCCTGCGTGTCGAGCAGTTCGCCGATGCGGCCGAGCGCGCCGGCCGCGCGCAGGATTTCGCCCCACACTTCGGTCAGCGCGCCGACCGAGCCGGCGACGAGCACCGCGTAGAGCACGAACTGGCCGAGCACGCCGGCGGCCATGCTGCCGCCGATGACCGCCTGCGCGCCGGCCCACAGCACGGCCGTGATGGCGCCGAAGGTGAGCAGGATCACCAGTGCGGTCAGCGTGCCGGTCATCGCGATGCGCTTCTTCGCCGTCGCCAGCGCGCGCGCGACCGCGCCGGCGTAGCGCGCCGATTCCTGCGGCTCGCGCGTGTACGCCTGCACGGTGTGCATCGCGTTCAGCGCCTCGCTGGCGGTGGCCGAGGTGTCGGCGATGCGGTCCTGGCTCTCGCGCGAGAGGCGCGAGACGCGACGGCCGAACACCACGATCGGCAGGATCACCGCCGGAATCACCAGTGCGGTGAAGCCGGCCAGGCGCGGGCTGGTCGCGACCATCGCGACCGCGCCGCCGATCAGCGTGACCAGGCTGCGCACCGCCACCGACAAGGTCGAGCCGACCACGGTCTGCACCAGCTCGGTGTCGGCTGCCAGGCGCGAGACCAGCTCGCCGCTGCGCGTGCGCTCGAAGAAGGCCTGGTCCAGCGTGAGCAGATGATCGTACAGGCGCCGGCGCAGATCGGCGGCGACGCGCTCGCCGAGCAGGCTGACGAAGAAGAAGCGCGCCGCGGTGGCGATGGCGAGTACGGCGGCGACGCCGAACAGGCCGAGGAAACTGGCGTTGATCGCCGCCGCGTTGGCTTCGCTGAAGCCGCGATCGATCATCACGCGCACGGCCTGCGGCAGGGTCAGGGTCGCGGCCGAGGAGAGGGCGAGGAAGCCGAGCCAGCCGGCGATCAGACCGCGGTACGGCTTCAGGTACGGCAGCAGCCGCGTGAACGAACGCAGGCGGCGCGGCGCCTCGGCGGATTTCTCGGTCGTTGCGGCGCGGGTCATCGGAGCGAGGCGAGCGGAAGAGGAATCCAGTTGCGGGTTCGCCGCGGCGCGTTCAAGGGACGGGCTCGACGACGGCGCGGCCGCGCGACAGATCGCGCAGGAACGTGCCGAGCCTGTCGGCCTGCTCGCGCGGCAATTCCAGTTCGAGTTCGACGCCGTCGGCGGAGGCGTGTTCGCTGCGCTTGCCCGCTTCGAATTCGCGCAGGCGCGCGTGCAGGTTCGCCGCGGTGGCAAAATCGCAGCGCACGCGCAGCGTCACGTGCTGCACCAGCAGGCGTTTCCCGGCCAGGCGCAAGCACTCCGCCGCGCAGCCGCCGTAGGCGCGCACGAGTCCGCCCACGCCGAGCTTGACGCCGCCGAACCAGCGCGTGACCACCACCGCGACGCGATCCAATCCCTGCCCGTCGATCGCGGCGAGGATCGGCCGGCCGGCGCTGCCGCCGGGTTCGCCGTCGTCGTTGAAGCGGTAGTTCGTGCCGATGCGGTAGGCCCAGCAGTTGTGCGTCGCCTCGCGCACGCCGACGCGCGCGAAGAAGGCAAGTGCGGCCTCGGCGTCGTCGACCGGCGCGGCCTGCGCGAGGAAGCGGCTCTTCTTGATCTCCTGTTGCAGGCTCGCGAGGTCGGCCAGGGTGGTGATCGGTGGGCTCATACGGCGGCGCTAGGGGCCTTCGTCGTCGGATGCGCGCGTCGCGTGCAGCCAGCCGACGATCTGCGAAAGCAGCATCAGGCTGCCGGCGCCGATCCACCACCAGCCGACGGTTTCGCGCGGACGCATGAAGTGGTCCCAGTACGCCGAGAACGCGCCGGCCAGCAGGATCAGCGTACCGATCGCGACGACCAGCACGAAGAGCACCATCCGCAGCCAGGAGGAATCCCGGATCAGCAAGGTCGCCCAGCTGCCGAAGACCAGCAATCCGAACAGCGCCAGCGGCGGCGAGGTCGCGGCTGCCGCATCGAGCGGGGCTGCGTCCTCGATGCGCGGCGTCGGCGCGTCGAACATCGTGAAGCCGGCGACGCAGGCGAGGACCAGACCGATCAGCAGGAACAGCATGCCGCGCATCGGGCGTTCCTCTTCAGCGGTCCAGCGCGCGCAGTTCGTCCGGCAACTGCCAGTCCGGATGGGCGCGGCGGAACAGTTGCAGGCTCTTGATCGCCTGCTGGCGGCGGCCCTGCTTGACCAATTGCTGGATGCGCGCGAGCCAGAGTTCCGGTGCGAGCTGCATATCGCGGCGCAGCTCCGCCGAACTCGACAGCGCCGGGGTACCGGTGGCGCGCTCGCGCTTCGGCACCGTTTCGGCGGCCTGCTTCGATAGAGCGGCGGATTCCCCGGCGGATGCCGCGGTGGAATCGGCGGCGCCGAACGCCTCGCGCTTCTCCGCCTCGGCGGCAGGGGCCGGCGCGCTTTGCAGCATCGGCTGCGGTTCCGGCGCCGCGACGGGGGCTGCTGGCGGAGCGGCCGGCGCTGGAGCCGGAGCGCGGCGCTGAGAGGGAGCGGCTTTCTCGACGGCTGGCTTGGCGGCGTGCGTCTCGGTCTCGGCGGCGACGTTCGCCGACGCGGGGGCTGCCGCCGGCGCCTCGGCGGCAGGCGCGCTCGCGGCGTCGGCCGCAGGCTTGGATTCGTGTCGGCGCGCCGGCGCCTCGATCGGCTTCACCGGCACGTAGCTCGGCGTGCCGTGCACGGCTTCGGGACTCTGCTGGCGCAGAGCCTCGTGGCCGACGTGCCAGGCGACGCCGGCGGCGAGGACCAGGCCGGCGGCGGAGCCGAAGCCGACCAGCCAGCGCTGCCGCCGCGGGCGCGTGCCGTGCACCGCCCGCGCGGCTTCGGCGAGCACGCTGCGGTCGAGCCGCCGCGGCGGTTCCGCGCGCGGCAGGCGCCGGTACAGCGCACCGAACTCGCCGCCGTCGTCGGCGAGCAGGCGCTCCAGATCCTGGTCGGGCCGGCGCGGCGTGTTCATGTCGCGAATCTCGCGCGGATGCGCGCCAGCGCGTAGCGCAGGCGCGACTTCACGGTCTCGCGGCCGGCGCCGGTGATTTCGCCGATCTCCTCCAGGCCCAGGCCGCCTTCGATGCGCAGCAGGAACGCGAGGCGCTGTTCCTCCGGCAGTTCCTCCAGCGCGAGCTGCAGGCGGCGGCGCTGCTCGAACTCGCTGAGCGCGCGTTCGGGCTGTTCCGATTCGGGTGCGTCGAGCGTACGCAGCACGGCCTCGGTCTCGTCCGCCGAGGCCTGCGGACGCTGGCGTCGGAAGCGGTCGATGACGAGGTTGTGCGCGATCTGCAGCAGCCAGGTGGTGAATTTCGCTTCGGGGCGGTAGCGCTCGCGCGCGGCGATCAGACGGCTCCAGGTTTCCTGGAACAGTTCGTCGGCATCGGCGCGCTGACGCAGGTGACGCAGCAGGAAGCGGTACAACATGCCGCGGTGGCGCCGGTAGAGCATCTCGAAAGCGAGCAGGTCGCCTCCGGCGTAAGCGAGCATCAGTTCCTCGTCGGTCTTCTCGGCCCCCATCCCAAAAGGTTAAGCGAAACGCTCGGTCAGCGTCATCCGTGGCAAGGGGCATCCGCATGAAACGCACGCGGCGCGGCGCCGGGGTTGGCGCAGGGGAGGGCCGATCGGCACGGTTGTCCTCGTGGCCGCGCTCGGCGAAGATGCCGCCGCCGCCCGAGTGGTGAAACAGGTAGACACAAGGGACTTAAAATCCCTCGGCCGCAAGGTCATGCCGGTTCGAGTCCGGCCTCGGGCACCAAGTGCGATCCGCGCGAGCGATCTCTCTCGGCTCGTTTTCTCTCGGCTCGTTCTCTCGGCTCGATGCGCCGCCGCCTCTCGCACGGCCTTTGACTCGCCCAGTTCGCCTGCGTACGCTGCGCGTTCGCCATGCGCATCACGTTCGAACTCGAGCCCGCCGACATCGAGCGCTTCCACGCGGCGCTGGTGCGCTCGCGGAGCACCGCGCGCTGCGCGGACGAACTCGACGTCATCGACGCGGCGAAGTACGCGCTCGACAACCTGAACCTCGGCGCGGCGCCGGCATACGTGCGCAAGCGATTGTTCGAAGTGCAGAAGCTGATCGCGATGCTCGAGGACGAGGCCTGGGCCCTGCCCGATCCCGAGCGGGCGGACGTGATCGAGACCTTGATCTACTTCAGCGATCCTGACGACCTGATTCCGGACGAGATCGAAGTGATCGGCCTGCTCGACGACGCGATCATGCTGGAGCTTCTGCTGCGCCGCCTGCGTCACGTGCGCAAGGCCTATGCGGACTTCTGCGCGCAGCGCGCCGCGCTCGGCAGCATCGCGGCGGATGCGCAGGAGCGGCAGCGCATCGCACGCGAGCTGGCCGCGCGACGCGCGGCACTGCAGATGCGCATGCGCCGCGCGCGCCTGCGCGACGAGGCGCGCCGCGCCGCGGCGGTCACGGCGAGCGGCTGACGGCGGCGCCTGGCGGTCGCCGCGCGACGATCACGAAACTGTTGAACGGCGTGCTGCCCCACAGCGGGCGCACGTCGGGTTCGAGCCCGGCCGCGCGCAGCGGCGTCTCGATTTCCCCGCGTTCCGGGTAGTGCACGGCGGGCGAGCGCATCCAGCGCGAGGCGTACAGGAAATATTCTTCCCAGACGGTGAGGCGGAAACGCCAGCCGCGTTCGCGCAACACGTTGCGCAGGATCAACGCCGCGCCGGGTGCGACGCGCGCGGCGGCGTCGCGCAGCAGGCGCTGCTGCGCGGCGGCGGGCAGGTAGTGCAGCACGTCGAGCAGGGCGACGTGGCCGCTGAACGGCGGCAGCTCGCCGGCGTCGCCGTCGTCGAAGGCGAGATCCAGGCTGTGGCGCGCCGAGATCGCGCGCGCGATGGCGATCTTCTCCCCGTCGAAATCGATGCCGCGGTAGCCCGCAGCGAAGCCGCTCTCGCGCAGATAGAAGCCGAGCAGGCCGAGGCCGCAGCCGATGTCGAGCAGCGGCGAGGCGTCCTCGGCGACGACCGCGGCGACGGCCGCGTAGGCGGGATCGAAGCGCAGCTTGCTGCGCACGTAGTCGCGATGCCATCGACGCGGGAAGCGGTCGGCGATGCGCCGGGCGACGGCACGGGGTTGCTGCTCTGGCATCGGCACGGCGGCGGCAAGGCGACCGGGCGCCGCCGCTGCGAGCATAGCGGACTTGCCGCCGATATGACGGGCGGCACGCAGCCTGCTATGCTCGCGCGCTTTTCTTTTTGCGGAGCCCTGTGGTGAAAGTCGAAGCGAACAAGGTCGTCTCGTTCCATTACACCGTCAGCGACGGAAGCGACGCCCCGGTCGATTCCTCGCGCGAACGTGGCGAACCGCTGGCCGTGCTGATCGGAGCGCAGAACATCATTCCGGGACTGGAGTCGGCCATGCTCGGCCGCGAGGTCGGCGAGAGCTTCCAAGTCGAAGTCGCGCCCGGCGAAGCGTACGGCGAGCGCCGCGCGGATTTCGTCCAGCGCGTGCCGAAGAAGTACTTCCAGCAGCCCGAAACGCTGCGTCCGGGCATGAGCACGGTGTTGCAGACCAAGGAAAGCGGCCCGCGCATGGTCGTCGTGCTGAAGGTCGGCTCCAGCGTCATCGACGTCGACCTGAACCATCCGCTGGCCGGCAAGACGCTGGCGTTCGACGTCGAGATCACCGACATCCGCGACGCCTCGCCGGAAGAGATCGCGCACCGCCACGTGCACGGCACCGGCGGCCACGAGCACTGAGTTCGCGCGATCCCGTCCGGGATCGCTGCGTCGCCGTTGTCCCGCTCGAATCACCCGGTAGCCGGAGGCGGCTGCGGATCGTCGATCCGCGGCCGCGCTCCGCATTGCCCGGGGCGGTCGTTCGCGCTCGCCGAGCCCGGCAGATACCGTCCGTGACCGCTTCGGCGGACCGCGCGCTTCATTCCAGCGCGCGCTTGCCGTAGACGAAGTGCTCGCGCCACCAGGCGCCGTCGAGGCTGTCCAGCCGCACGGTGCCGCCGCGGTTCGGCGCGTGCACGAAGCGGCGTTCGCCGACGTAGATGCCGACGTGGCTGACCGTGCGGCTTTCGGCGAAGAAGACCAGATCGCCCGCCTGCAATGCGTCGACCGCGAGCTTGCGCTTGCCGATCTCGCTCATCTGCATCGAGGTGCGCGGCAGGCCGACGCCGGCCGCGTCGCGGAAGACGTAGCCGACCAGGCCGCTGCAATCGAAACCACCGTCGGGCGTGTTGCCGCCGTAGCGATACGGCGTGCCGACGAGCGCGATGGCGCGGAACAGCACCGCGTTGGCCGCGTCGGCGCGCGGCGTGCCGGCGACCAGCGGCGGTTCGGCGCGGCGCGGTGTGCTGCCGCAGGCGGCGAGCAGTAAGGTCAGGACGGCAAGGGCGGCGAGACGCAGGACGGAGGCGGTCACCCGGCTACGTTGGCCGAGGCCGCGCCGCGCTGTCAATGCGCCGCGAGACGGTTCCGCTCAGGCGGTTCCGCCACAAAGTGTCAATTTTGGTCGCATCGGTACGACGGTGTCGGCCGGCGGCAGGACGACCAGCGCATGCAGTTCCTCGACCGTGCGCTCGAACTGCGCCAGGCGTTCGTTCGCCGCCTCGGCGACCGCCGAGGGCACCCGGGCCTGGTCGAGCAGGGCGCGCACCAGATCGCGCTGCGGGGCGCCGAAATCCGGATCCTGCAGGGCTTCGTCGAGCGCGCAGATCAGCGCCGCCAACCAGCCGGCGCCGGGAGCACGCAACGCCAACAGCAGTTCGTTCGTCGAGACCTTCATCGCAGCGCCTTTGGGGTTCGGATGCGCAAAAGGCTGCAGGTTTGGTGCCAACTGCCGGGCCGGCTGCCGCGGCCGGCGTGGCGAGCACGAACGCGCCTGATACCGGCGGCCCCATGCATCGCGGCGACGTGTCGCTGCCGCCGCGGGCCGCCGGTCGATTCGCATTCGCCGCGGGCATTGCAGTCGTCGGTCTGCTCTCGATGACGACGTGTGTTGCCGCCGATGACATCGGCATCGTCGTCGGTGCGGAGAGTGGATCGTGCTCCGACGGAGGTCCGTCGACGCGTCGGGTCCGCGCGAACGCACCGGCGGTGCGGATTCGCACGGCGGTCGGCCGGCGCGACCGCATACAATGCCGCGATGAGCAAAGAGCGAACGGATGTGCTGATCCTCGGCGGCGGCGTGATCGGCCTGGCTTGCGCGCATTACCTGCTCGCCGCCGGGCGCAGCGTGACGGTGCTGGAACAGGGCCGTGTCGGCGGCGGCAGCTCGCACGGCAACTGCGGCACGCTGACGCCGAGCCACGCCGCGCCGCTGGCGCAGCCGGGCATGATCGGCACCGCGTTGCGCTGGCTGCTGAAACCGGACGCGCCGCTGCGCATCAAGCCACGCTTCGATCCGGCGCTGCTGCGCTGGCTGCTCGGTTTCGCCGCGCATTGCAACGCGCGCGACTGCGCGCGGGCCACCGCGGCGAAGGCGCCGCTGCTGTCGCGCTCGCGCGAATGGATCGAGGCGCTGGTGCGCGAGCAGGGTCTGGACTGCGAATTCGAAGCGCTGGGCACGTTGTACGCATTCCGCGACGCGGCGCATTTCGAGGAAGTGCGGCAGCAGATGGCGCACCTGGCCGACTACGGCATCGACGTCGAGGCGATCGACGAGGCCGAAGCGCTCCGCCGCGAGCCGGCGCTGAAGCCCGGTCTCGCCGGGGCGCTGTTCAATCCCGGCGACGCGCAGCTGCGGCCGGATCGCTACGTCGCCGAACTGGCGCGCATCGTGCGCGCGCACGGCGGCGCGATCGAGGAGGGCGTGCGCATCGAGGGCTTCGTGCGCGAAGGCGGCCGCGTGACCGAGGTCGCGACGTCGAACGGCGCGTACCGGGGCCGCGACGTCGTGTTCGCGCTCGGCGCATGGTCGCCGGCGCTCGCGCGGCAGCTCGGTCTGCGCCTGCCGATCCAGCCGGGCAAGGGCTACTCGATCACCTACTCGCGACCGCAGCGCTGCCCGCGCATTCCGCTGACGCTGAAGGAGCGCAGCGTCTGCGTGACGGCCTGGGGCTCGGGCTACCGGCTCGGCAGCACGATGGAATTCGCCGGCTACGACACTAGCCTGAATCGCACGCGCCTCGACGCGCTGCGGCGCGGCGCGGCCGAATACCTGTACGAGCCGGAGGGACCGTCGGTGGTCGAGGAATGGTACGGCTGGCGGCCGATGACCCCCGACGATCTGCCGATACTCGGCCGCGCGGGGACTTGCGAGAATCTGCTGCTGGCCACCGGGCATGGCATGCTCGGCGTCAGCTTGTCGGCGGTGACCGGCGTGATCGTCAGCGAGATCGTCACCGGCGCCACGCCGTCGTTCGATCTCGCGCCGTTCGCACCGGCGCGGTTCGCCTGAATTTGCAAGACTGCGCAATCGCACGATCCGGATCCCGACTCGCAACGGGGGCCATACATCCGCCGCGATCGTGCGCGTCGAAGGAGATGGGAGAGTCCTCTTTCGACGCTCGGCTAGGGAGGAGGGAGTACATGTTGCATCGTCGTCTTCTGTTGGTTCTCGCGGTGGCGGGCTGTGCGATCGTTCCGGTGCGCGCGGACGAGGGGCGGAGCGAAACCGCGTCGGTCGCGTTCGAATGGGGCGTCAAGATTCCGCTGCGCGACGGCGTCGAGCTCAACGCGACCTTGTACAAGCCGCTCGGGCAGAGCCAGCCGCTGCCGTGCGTGTTCACGCTGACGCCGTACATCGCGCAGAGCTACCACGATCGCGGCATGTACTTCGGCGCCAACGGCTACGTCTTCCTCGGCGTCGACGTGCGCGGGCGCGGCAACTCGGCCGGCGAGTTCACGCCGCTGCTGCAGGAGGCGAAGGACGGTCACGACGTGGTCGAGTGGCTGGCCAGGCAGCCGTACTGCAACGGCAAGGTGACCATGTGGGGCGGTTCCTACGCCGGCTACAACCAATGGGCCAGCGCGAAGGAGTTTCCGCCGCACCTGGCGACGATCGTCCCGGTCGCCTCGCCCAAGCCCGGCGTCGACTATCCGATGTCGCACAACATGTTCTATTCCTACGACACGCAGTGGCTGACCCTGGTCAGCGGCCGCACCGGCCAGGAGAAGATCTTCGGCGACGGCGCGTTCTGGGGCACGCAGTTCCGCCGCTGGTACGAAGCGCAGGCACCGTTCAAGGAACTGGACCACTACGTCGGCAATCCCTCGCCGCACTTCCAGACCTGGATCGCGCATCCGATGCAGGACGCCTACTGGGACAGCTTCAGTCCGACGCGCGAGGAGTACGCCAAGCTCGCGCTGCCGATCCTGAGCATCTCCGGCCAGTACGACGGCGACCAGCCCGGCGCGCTCGCGTTCTATCGCGAGCACATGCAGTACGGCTCCGACGCGGCGAAGGCGACGCACTACCTGATCATCGGTCCCTGGGACCACGCCGGCACGCGCACGCCGAAGGCCGAGGTCGCCGGATTGAAGTTCGGCCAGGCGTCGCTGCTGGACATGAACGCGCTGCACAAGTCCTGGTACGACTGGACGATGAAGAACGGCGCCAGGCCCGAGTTCCTGAAGGACAAGGTCGCGTTCTACGTGACGGGCGAGGAAGCCTGGCGCTACGCGCCGACGCTGGACGCGGTGACCGCGCGGCACGAAGCCTGGAACCTCGACTCGGTCGCCTCGCGCGCCAACGACGTGTTCGCCTCCGGCGACCTGAAGCGCGACCGTCCGGGGCAGGGCAAGCCGGATCGCTACGTCTACGATCCGCTCGACACCCGCTCGGCGGAGTGGGAGATCGAGGAATACGAGAACGCGCTGACCGACCAGCGCGGCGTGATGCGCGCCGACGGCAAGGGATTGTTCTATCACACGCCGGCGTTCGCGGCGGACACCGACATCGCCGGATTCTTCAAGCTGTCGGCGTGGATCGAGCTCGACCAGCCGGACACCGACATCGCCGTGGCGGTGTACGAGGTGAAGGCCGACGGCAGCGTCGTCTTCCTCGCCAACGACGCGGTCCGCGCGCGCTACCGCAAGAGCTTGCGCGAAGCGACCCTGGTCAAGCCCGGCGCGATCGAGCGCTACGACTTCGACCGCTTCACCTTCGTCGCGCGGCGCATCGCCAAGGGCAGCCGCCTGCGCCTGGCGATCGGGCCGGTCAACTCGATGTACGCCGAGAAGAACTACAACGCCGGCGGCGTGGTCGCCGAGGAATCCGGCAAGGACGCGCGCCGGGTGACGGTCACGCTCCATCACGACGCCAATCGCCCGAGCGTGTTGTCGCTGCCGATCGCCGCGGCATCGTCGATCGCGTCGACGAAGAAGTAGCGCACGCCGTCGCCGGGCATCGCGCAGGCCGGCCTCGTTCGAGGCCGGCCCGGGTCATTCGACGTCCTGCGTCAGATCGACCGACAAGGCGAACGTGCGCAGTTCGCCCGGCCGCATCGCGCCGACGCCGATCAGCTTGCGTTCGATCTCCTCGCCGCGTTCGTTGCGGATCGACAGCACCATCGAATACTCGGAGAAGCCGCCGGCGCGCGGCTGCTCCAGCGTGCCCTCGACGCGCAGGGCGCACGACTTCCGACGCGTCGCCGCGCCGGACGCGCTGAAGCGAAGATGATGCTGGCACGACGGACAGACGTCGGCGCTGGCGAGGATCGTCGCCTTGCAGTGCGGGCAAACGCGCGTGACGCGCGCTCGATGCGCATTCACGATGCGGCGCCGTTCTCCGCGCCGTTGCGGCCGGCCTTCGACGCGGTCTTCTCGTCCCAGCCGAATTCGACCTGGCCGCGCATGCGCGAGCCGGCGGCGACGGTCAGCGAACCGGCCTTGAGGTCGCCGATGAGCACGCCGCTCTGCTGCAGCTCGACCTGCGCGGCCGCGTCGATGTTGCCTTCCAGTTCGCCGGCGAGGATGACCTTCTTCGCGCGCACGCCGCCGGCGACCTTGGCGTCGCGCTCGATGCTGAGATCGCCCTGCACGTTGACGTCGCCCTTGAAGCGCCCGGCGATGCGCACGTGGCCGCTGCCTTCGATCTTGCCCTCGATGGTGATGTCGGAGGCGATCAGCGACTCCTTCGCGTCGCTGCGTTCCGCGCGATAGGCGGGAGCGGGCACGTAGTCCACGGCGGGCATGGATTCCTTCGGCGCGACCGGCGTCGGCTCCGGTACGAACGTGGGCGTTTCTTTCTTCGCCGAGGGCTGCTGGTTGAAGATGGCCATGGTGGTGCGTACTCCGCTTCAGGGGGACGGGCAGGGTAGTCGCCAATCCGTTGCGCGGCCTGTGAACTTACTCACGATTCGCGCATCAAGTATTTGATGAATAACGAAATATTTGCACGGTTAACAAACGCCTCGAAGGCCGGCGAGAGGCCATTCGGATGCTGTTCGCGTGCCCGCGCCGAGCGTCGGCCGGGTTGACGGACCGTGCGCTTGCCGGATCGCGCGGGCGGGCCCGTAACGCAGGCGCGCCGGTCGTCAGCGAAACGATCGGATGGCTGCCGCGGTGCGGTACAGTCGGGCGATTCCTTCCGACGATCGCCAGGTCCGCGACGTGAACACACACTCCTTCGATTTGGTCGTCCTCGGTGCCGGTTCCGGCGGCATCGCCACCGCGGTGCGCGCGGCCAGGCACGGTGCGCGCGTGGTCGTGCTCGAACCCGGTGCGCTCGGCGGCACCTGCGTCAACGTCGGTTGCGTGCCGAAGAAGGCGATGTGGCTGGCGGCGGAACTCGCCGAGGCGCAGCAGCTCGCGCACGAGGTCGGTTTCTCCGTCGCGCCGGCCGCGTTGGACTGGAGCGAGTTCGTGTCCCGGCGCCAGCGCTACATCGGCGGCATCCACGCGAGCTATCGGCAGCGCTTCGCCGAGCTCGGCATCGAACTGGTCGCCGCGCGCGGCCACTTCGTCGCGCCTAACCGCGTCGCGGCCGGCGAGGACGAATTCGTCGCGCCGCACGTGCTGGTCGCGACCGGCGCGCGGCCGGTGCGGCCGTACGTGCCCGGCGCGGAACTGGGCATCGACTCGAACGGTTTCTTCGACTTGCGCGCCGTACCGCGTCGCGTCGCGATCGTCGGCGGCGGCTACATCGCGGTCGAATTCGCCGGCGTGCTGCAGGCGCTCGGCGCCGAGGCGCACGTGTTCGTGCGCGGACCGCGCCTGCTGCGCGACTTCGACGCCGAGACGATCCAGGTGCTCAGTGAGGCGATGCGCGCGCGCGGCGTCCGTCTGCATCTGCGCCGCGGCCTGGAAGCCGTGCGCCGCGAAAGCGACGGCTACGCGCTGGCGCTGGACGGCGAGGAAGTCATCGGCGGCTTCGACGAGCTGATCTGGGCGACGGGACGCGCGGCGAACTCGGGCGGCATCGGGCTGGCCGAGATCGGCGTGGAATTGGACGCGGACGGCCACGTCGTCGTCGACGACTGGCAGGACACGAAGGTCGCCGGCGTGCACGCGGTCGGCGACGTCACCGGCCGGCTCGACCTGACGCCGGTCGCGATCGCCGCCGGCCGCAAGCTGGCCGATCGCCTGTTCGGCGGCAAACCGGAAGCGCGGCTCGACTACGACAATGTGCCCACGGTGGTGTTCGCGCATCCGCCACTGGCGACGGTCGGCCTCGGCGAGGACGAGGCGCGCCGCCGCCACGGCGACACGGTACGCATCTACCGCGTGCGCTTCCGGCCGATGCTGAGCGCGCTGGCCGGGCGCGAGCACAAGACCTTCATGAAGCTGGTCTGCGCCGGTGAGGACCAGCGCGTGGTCGGCATCCACCTGGCCGGTCCGGGCGCCGACGAGATGCTGCAAGGCTTCGCGGTCGCGCTGAAGGCCGGCGCGCGCAAGGCGGATTTCGACGCGACCATGGCGATCCATCCGACCGCCGCCGAGGAACTGGTGCTGATGAGCGAGCCGGGCGAGGCGTTCGTCGGCGCGGCGGACTGACGGCGCAGTGCCGCCGCGCACCCTGCAAAAAGCGAAACTCCCGCGCGAGGCGGGAGTTTCGTGATCACCACTTGGCGATGCGACCTTACTGCACGCCGCCGACCGCGGCCTGGCCGATCTTGAACATGACGTCGGTGTTGTCGAAGACGCCGTGGAACAGGCTGGCGCCCTGGCCGAAGGCCGACAGCGGAATGTCGGTGCCGGTGTGCACGGCCTGGTCGCCGGCGACCTGGCCGACCACCAGGAATCCGACGCCTTCGTTGCGCACGCTCGGGTTCGCCGGCGATTCCGACGGCGGGAACGGCTGCTGCGTGTCCTTGGTCGGGAACGCGTTCGGCAGCCAGGTCTCGTAGCGGTCCGCGTTCGCGCCGTAGCCGATCAGCATCTTGTGGTCGACGTTGGTCGTGGTCGGATAGCCGTCCTCGGCGATCGTGTACTTCGGGAACTTCGCCGCTTCGTAGACGCCGACCGCGTCCTTGCCGAGCGCCGGATTCGCTTCGAGGTCGGCGGCCGTCTTCACCGACGCGCCGATGATCGCGGCGCCCGAGCATTCGTGGTCGGCGGTGACGATGACCAGCGTGTCCGGATTCTTCTCGGCGAAGGCCTTGGCGACGGCGACGGCGCGATCGAACTCGATCACTTCCAGCGGCCAGCGGTCGCTGTCCATCAGGTGCGCCTGCTTGTCGATCGAGGCGCCTTCGATCATCGCGACGAAGCCGTTCGGATTCTTCGACAGCACCTTCAGCGCGGCGTCGGTCATCTCGTCCAGCATCGGCTGGTCCGGAAAGCCGAACTCGTCGACGACGGTGCCGTCGCCGCGGCGGCCGGCGATCTTGTCGTAGGCGACGTTCATGTTCGAATACGCGAACAGGCCGAGCAGCTGGTCCGGCACGCCGCGCTTGAACAGCTCGTCGAGCGCGCTCTTGTCCGGCGCGTACTTGAAGCCGGCGGTCTGGAAGTCGGCGATCAGATCGCGTTCCGGATCGAGCTTGCCCGGCGCCGCGCCCCAGCCGGCGACGACGTCGGACGGCAGCACGTAGTCGTTCGCCTTGCGCCGCTGCGAGCCGTTCGCCGGCTGCGGGCTGACGCTGTTGGATTCGTTCGGCAGGAACCACTTGCGGCCGCCGCCCATCAGCACGCTGAGGCCGGTCAGGTGGCGGTCGTCGAGGAACTGGTCGACGATGCCGGTGCCGTTGCCGCGCGCGGAGGTGTGCACGCCGTTCGAAGCCGGCGTCGCGTCGAACACGTCGGCGGTGGTGATCACGCCGAGCGCCTTGCCCTGCAGGTTGTGCAGGTATTCGGACAGGTATTCGACGCGCGGATTGTCGAACGCGTTCAGCGTGTCGTCCGGGAACACGCCTTCCTCGTTGTTGTTGGCCTTGTTGCCGGTGACGTAGTTCTGCATGCCCGGCGCCGAGTCGGTGACGATCGAGTTCAGCGACGCCGTCATCACCATGCCCGTGTACGGGAAGGTGTCCATCGCCAGCTTGCCCTTCGCCTTGCCCTGCGCGTAGCCCTTGGCCATGATGCGGCCGGCCGTGCGGTGCGCCGCGCCCATGCCGTCGCCGAGCAGCACGATGATGTTCTTGGCGACCGCGCCTTCGCCCTTGTCGATGCCGACGATCTCGAAGTTGCCGACGGCGCTGATTTCCTTGCCGTCGTACTGGCGCGCGATGACCTTCAGTTCGTGCACGCCGGGCTTGGCGTTGGAATAGCCGCGCTGCGAGATCACGGCCGTGTTGGCCGGCAGGCCGGCGACCAGCGTGCAGCCGGACGCGCCCTTGGTCTTGCCGCTCTGCGCGTCGATGCAGGTTTCCGCCGGCCCGGTTTCAGTGACGTTGCTGAGCGTGCCGTCCTTGCGGCGCACGAAGTCGCCGTCGACGTAGAAGGTGAAGCTGCGGATGGTCTGGCCGGGATCGGGCTGCACGGTGGCCTGCAGGTCGAACAGCTGGCCCGGCAGGAAGCGCGCGACGACGGGATCGGCCTCGCCGGAGGCGAACAGCTCGCTCGGCGGCGTCAGGCGCGAAATGCTGGCGGCGGCGGCGTCGAGCGCGACGCCGCCCGACAGGGCGAGGATCAGGGTCGGAAGCGTCTTGCGGAGAAGATGCGGCATCGGAGTGGCTCCTGCAGGTAGTTCGAAATTCTGGCGAGAGGGCTCAGCGCGCCTTGGCGGACGATGTCGCTATCGTCTTGGCCTGGCGCAGCAAGCTGCGTTCGGGGGCGCGGTCGAGCTCGAGCACGGCCGGCGCGACGCGGCCGGCGCCGGCCATGTCGCGCGCGCCGACGTGCAGCGTGCCGGTCAGCTGGATGAGGCCGGCGAGCGGCGGGACGATCGTGTCCGCGCCCTTGGGCAGGGTCACGAAGATCGCGCTGGCCGGAATGTCGTCGGCGTAGGAATCGTCCGCGTCGCCGGCAGCGACCGGCAGCGGCGACAGCATGAAGCCGCCGGCGATCGGCGGTTCCTGCTGCACCATGTAGCCGACGATGCGCACGCGCTTGCCGTCGAGGCCGGCCAGCTTCTCGGTCGGCTCGAGACCTTGCGGCCCGACCGGCAGCTTGAACAGCTCGCGGAACTTCAGATCGGTGACGCCGGCCGGCGCGGCGCCGAGTGGTTTGGTCACGGCCAGCGAAGCGGGCGGCTTGACCACGCCGGGATGGCCGGCGGCGGCGTGTGCCGGAACGGCGGACGCAGCGAACAGGGCTGCACCGAGCGCGAGAACGCGTGCAAGGGAAAGTGCGAGAGAGGACATCCGACGGGCCTGTGGCGGCGCGCGGCAGGAGCGCCGTACGCGAACGGCGTCACGTTAGAGAGCCTGCGTGAAACTTAATTGACGCGGCGATGACAGATCGGCGTGCGCGGGCGGCTGAGCGATCTCGCGTGCGTCGGTCGCCGGATCATCCGCCGGGCGCGCGCGCGAGCGACGCGCGCAGGTGGGCGCGCTGGCGCCACAGGTCGGCGAGCCAGAATCCGAGCGCGATCGCGGCGCCGATCTCCGCGTACCGCGAGATGCCGACGCCGGCCAGCACCAGCAGCTTCACCAGCGGAACGAGGAAGATCAGACGCCAGCCGACGAACCGGCCGAACCAGTCGAACGCGCCGGCGCCGCTGCGATGGCGATAGCGGACGAAGGCCAGCACGGCGGCCGCCGCGGCCATGCCGGCCGAGACGATCATCACGAGCGGCCAGAGGTCCTCGCGCACCGCCAACGGCACCAGGCGACGCAGCGCCACCGCGGCGATCGCCAGCAGCGGGATGAAGCCGAGCCGCCACCACGCCGCGGGGCCGGGAGCGTCGTCCGCTTGCCCTCGATCCTGCCACTGCACCAGTCCCATCCAGGTGTAGTAGGCGACGCAGCCGACGCAGCCGTAGGCCAGCAGCAGCGTCATCAGCGGTGCGACGCCGCCACTGAGGAAGAGTCCGACGTCGATCAGCGTCGCCAGCAGCATCGCCGCGGCGAATCGCGCGGCCACCACCGTGACGCGCGACAGGCTGACGCGCGAGCGATCGCCGGCGCGCCGCCAGAACGCGATGCGCCGCCGGTCGAACGCCGGCGGCAGCGATTGGACTTTCGCCTGCTCCAGCCAGCGCAGGAAGTTCGCCATCTCGCTCGGCTGATACGGCGGCAGCGCCTTCCACAGCACCGCGAACCAGCGGAACGGACCCGACAGCATGGCGAACAGCGTGGCGGGCTCGGTATTGACCGGCGGCTGCGCGTGGCGCAGCTCGATGCGCAGTTCGCGCCGATCGGGCTGGCGCAGCAGCCATTCGACGTGCAGGCGGCGGCGCAGCAGGTTCAGCTGCAGCGCGTTCTGTCCGGACAGCACGTGGTCGAGATCGAAGAAGGCGAGGATGGCGTCGAGGCAGCGATCCGGCAGCGGCGGCGCGTAGCGATACAGCGCCGGCATCAGCGTCTGCGCGGCCTCCGCCTTGGTCGTCAGCGACCACAGCGGCGGCTGGCGATGCAGCCAGTCGCGCACGGCGTCGGCGTCACCGAGCGCCGCCTGTCGCACCAGCGTGTCGAAGAAGGCGTCGAAATCGAACGCGCTTCTCGCGTCGGCCACGTGCTCCGTCGGCGTTGCCTGCGGCGCAGGGTGGTCGGAGACGGTATCCCAGCGGACGTCGACGGGCGGCGCTTCATGCGGAATCCCGGTGTCGGTCGCCCGCGGCGGCGTCCAGGCGACCTGCACGGTCGGCGCATCCGGCGGCGCGAACGAGACGGCGGGCTGCGCCGGTTCGAGCGGCGGCGAGGATGCTTCGGCGGCGACCTCGTCGAAGCGAATGGGGGTGAACGCGTATGACACGACCGGCTCGGCGGGCGCGTAGGCATCGCGCTGGCGCACCCATTCCAGCGCGTGATGGTAGAGCTCGTTGAGATGCTGGAAACCGGCCGGGTCGACGTCGGGCCGCACCTCGCGCAGGCGCCTGGCGTATGCGCGCTTGACACTGCGCTCGTCGGCGTCGTCGTCGAGACCGAGCTGGAACAGGGGCGTGGACATCTCAGACGCTGGCTTCGAGGCGCTCCAGCGCCGCTTCCAGGCTGCGCCGGTGCTCGCCGATGCGCTGCTCGTCCTGGCTCGCCAGCACGCTCTGGAAATCGGCGATCCACTGTTGCAGCGTCTGGCGCTCGCGCAGGTGTTCCTCGTACAGCCGTTCGGCGCGCGCCAGCAGGGCGACGTTTTCCTGCTTGTCGCGCGGATGGATCTTGAGATCCGCCAGCGCGGCCAGGCGCGTGCGGATTTCTTCCGCGCTGAGGAGCCCCGGATTCTGTTCGAGCACCAGCTCGTGCGTCCTGCCGGTCGCGAGCACGGTGGCTTCGACCTGCAGCACGCCGTTGACGTCGTAGGTGAAACGCACCTTGACGCCGTTCTCGTGCCGCGGCGTGCGCGGCGGCAGATCGAGCAGCAGTTCGCCGAGCTTGACGTTGCGTTCGACCATCGGGCTCTCGCCCTGGTAGACGTCGATCGACAGCCGCGCCTGGTTGTCGTGCACCGGGTAGAACGTGTCCTCGCGACTGACCGGCACGGTGCTGTTGCGCTGGATGATCGGATGGAAGAAGCCGGTGCGGCGTTCGCCGTCCTCGCCTTCGCGCGAGACTTCGGTGCCGAGCGTGTACGGACAGACGTCGGTCAGGATCACTTCCTCGAGCCGCGCGTCGCGCGCCTTCAGTCCCGCCGCGACCGCGGCGCCGCGCGCGATCGCCTCGTCCGGATTGACGTGGCGCAGCGGCAGCCGGCCGAACATGCGCGAGACCAGCCGCGCGACCAGCGGCATGCGGCTGGCGCCGCCGACCAGGACGATCTCGTCCAACTGCGCCGGCTGGAGGCGCGCGTCGCGCATGGCGCGCTCCAGCGGCGCGCGCATGCGCTGGATCAACGGCTCGGCGAGCCGTTCGAAGCGTTGTTCGTCGATCTCCCACGGCGCCTCCTTGCCGCCGGCGCGCACTTCCAGGCGCACGCGCGCGTTGGCGCTGAGTTCGCGCTTCACCCGGTCCAGCCGGTGGCGCAACTGGCCGAGTTCAGCGGCGGCGAGCGCGCGTTCGTCGATGCCGAGGTCGGCGCAGCAGGCGCCGGTCAGCAGGTCGAGGAAGTCCTCGCCGCCGAGGAAGTTGTCGCCGGCGCTGGCGTGCACTTCGACGACGCCGTCGAACAGCTCAAGGATCGACACGTCGAAGGTGCCGCCGCCGAGGTCGAGCACCAGGAAGCGACTGCCTTCGCGCCGCTCCTGCAAGCCGTAGGCGAGCGCGGCCGCGGTCGGTTCGTTGATCAGGCGCTCGACGCGGATGCCGGCCAGCTCGCCGGCGGCGCGCGTGGCCTTGCGCTGCGCGTCGGAGAAGTAGGCCGGCACGCTGATCACCGCTTCCTCGACCTTCTCGCCGAGCGCAGCCTCGGCGTCGGCCAGCAGCGAGCGCAGCAGCAGCGCCGACAGTTCCTCCGGGCGGAAACCTCGCTCGCCCAGGCGCGTCTCGCGCGCGCTGCCCATCCAGCGCTTGAAGGTCGCCACGCTGCGCTCGGGATGCGTCGCCAGCCGGTCGCGCGCGGCCTGGCCGAGGATGAAGTCGCCGCGTTCGTCGACGCTGACCGCCGACGGCGTCAGCAGCTCGCCGAGCGCGTTCGGGAACAGCCGCGGCTCGCCGTCGATGAAGGCGCCGATCAGGGAGTTGGTGGTGCCGAGGTCGATGCCGACGATCATGATTCGTCCCTGATTGACTGTCTTTCATGAGAAGTGCGGCCAGGGATGGCCGCCGCTGGGGGGTGCCGAAGTCGTCATTCCAGCAAGCAGAGCAATCGTCGGCAAGATTGCAGCGATCAAGGACGATCGCATTTCACATCTCGGAGAATTGCGGCCATGGATGGCCGCGGTTGGACGTTCCGAAGCCGTTGTTCTGCCCGCAGAGCCATCGCCGGCAAGATCGCAGCGATCGAGGACGATCGCACTACATGCGAAACACGCCGAACCGGCCCGGCTCGATCGGCGCGTTCAGCGACGCGGAGATCGCCAGGCCCAGCACGCGGCGCGTATCGGCCGGGTCGATGATGCCGTCGTCCCACAGCCGCGCGCTGGCGTAGTAGGGATGGCCCTGGCGTTCGTACTGTTCGCGGATCGGCGTCTTGAAGGTTTCTTCCTCTTCCTTCGACCAGTGCTTGCCGGCCGCTTCGAGGCCGTCGCGGCGCACGGTGGCCAGCACGCTGGCGGCCTGCTCGCCGCCCATCACGCTGATGCGCGCGTTCGGCCACATCCACAGGAAGCGCGGCTGGTAGCCGCGGCCGCACATCGCGTAGTTGCCGGCGCCGAAGCTGCCGCCGATGACGACGGTGAACTTCGGCACGTGTGAGCAGGCCACCGCGGTGACCATCTTGGCGCCGTCCTTGGCGATGCCGGCCTGCTCGTACTTCTTGCCGACCATGAAGCCGGTAATGTTCTGCAGGAACACCAGCGGCACGTTGCGCTGGTTGCACAGTTCGATGAAGTGCGCGCCCTTCAGCGCGCTCTCGGCGAACAGGATGCCGTTGTTGGCGACGATGCCGACCGGATAGCCGTGGATGTGCGCGAAGCCGGTCACGAGCGTCTTGCCGTAGCGCGCCTTGAATTCCTGCAGTTCGGAGCCGTCGACGATGCGCGCGATGACCTCGCGGATGTCGAACGGCTTCCTCGTGTCGGCCGGTACGCAGCCGTAGAGTTCCTCGGTCGCGTACTTCGGCGCGACCGGTTCGCGCGTGGCGAGCGCGACGGTCTTCTTGCGGTTGAGGCTGGCGACGATGCCGCGCGCGATGTCGAGCGCGTGCGCGTCGTTCTCGGCGAAATGATCGGCGACGCCGGAGACCGAGGTGTGCACGTCGGCGCCGCCGAGCGTCTCCGCGTCGACGACTTCGCCGGTCGCCGCCTTCACCAGCGGCGGGCCGCCGAGGAAGATCGTGCCTTGTTCCTTGACGATGACGGTCTCGTCGCTCATCGCCGGCACGTAGGCGCCGCCGGCCGTGCACGAGCCCATCACGACGGCGATCTGCGGGATGCCGAGCGCGCTCATGCGCGCCTGGTTGTAGAAGATGCGGCCGAAGTGGTCGCGGTCCGGGAACACCTCGTCCTGCAACGGCAGGAAGGCGCCGCCGGAGTCGACCAGGTAGATGCAGGGCAGGCGGTTCTCGAGCGCGACTTCCTGCGCGCGCAAGTGTTTCTTCACCGTCATCGGGAAATAGGTGCCGCCCTTGACCGTGGCGTCGTTCGCGATGACCAGCACCTCGCCGCCGTGCACGCGGCCGATGCCGGTGATCACGCCGGCGCAGGGCGCGGCGTCCTCGTACATGCCGTGCGCGGCCAGCGGCGACAGCTCGAGGAACGGCGAGCCCGGATCGAGCAGGGCGCGGATGCGCTCGCGCGGCAGCAGCTTGCCGCGCTCGGTGTGCTTGGCGCGCGCCTTGTCGCCGCCGCCTTGCGCGACTTTCGCCATCTCGCGCTGCAGGTCGTCGACGGCGAGCTGCAGCTGGGCGGCGTTGGTCTGGAAGTCCGCCGAACGCGGATTGATCTGCGAGGAAAGAATGGTCACGTCAGTCGTCCACTGGGCCTGATTCGTTCGCGCTCGGCAGGAGCACGATGGTCACCGCGGCGACTTTTCCCTGATGGACGACGACACTGAGCTCGCTGCGGCGGCTCAGGCGGTATTTCAGGGCATGCATCGGTTCGCCGCTGATTTCGTTGTTCGACATCTCGCTGCGTCGGTCGGGCGGGCCGAGCGCTTCGAGCACGTGCGCCTCGGTGCTGCCGTCGATCCCGCTCTGCCAGGCGAGCAGGGTCTGGATTGCGGCGTCAGCGTCCGCCGGCAGGCGCTTGCGCACCGGCGTGTCGGCGGCCGTGGCGACGTTCGCGACGGCGCATGCCGTTGCCGCCAAGGCGGCCAGGCGAAACGCGGGGGGAAGTTTCCGAATCGGCATGTCGATTCCATGAGCAGGTTGCGACGCCGGACATTCGGTCGCGGTTCGCGAGGAAACGCTTGCGGCGGAGCCACGCATCGTTTCCCTCATCGGACGCTAGCACGCTCGGCCCGACAGCACATCCCGGTGACGGAAAAGGACGGCGAGCCGCGCTCCATTGAAGCACCGGCCGCTCGAGGCGGCCGGTGCGGGGGTGGAGCGTTCTGCGACAGGACTCAGTTCTTGTCCTTGTCCTTGCTGTCGACGGAGTCCTTCGCGGCGTTCTTCGCGTCGCGCGCGGTGTCGGCGATGTCGTGGCCGACCTCCTTGGTGCCTTCCTTGATCTCGTGACCGGCCGCCTTGGCGGCTTCCCAGCCGCTCTTGGCGGTTTCGGAAACGGCCTGGCCGGCGGCAGTGGCGCCTTCCTTGATCGCCGTGCCGGCGTGGCCGGCGGCTTCCTTGGTCGCGTCGACGGCATCGCCAGCCGCTTCCTTGGCCTTGTCGCCCGCGCTCTGCATGGCGTCGCCGGCCTGCGCGGCGGCGTCGCCGGCCGCCTTGCTGGCGTCGCTGGCGGTCTGCTGGGTCGCTTCCGCGGCCTTGCGCGCGGCTTCGGCGGTCGCGTCGGCCGCCTTCTGCGCGGCCGCCTTGGCGTCTTCGGCGGCCTGCTTGGTGGCGGCAGCGGCCTTGTCGGCGGCTTCCTTCGCCTGCTGCTGCGAGTTGTCGCTGCAGGCACCGAGCGCCACGACCAGCGCAGCGCCGAGCAGGAGCGGTTTCAGATTCGTCTTCTTCATGGTTTCCTCTACTCCCCGTTGTGGTTGCATGAACTGAAAGGCGGTTCTTGACGCGAATCAACGCGGATCAGGGCCGATGAAGAGCGATCCATTTTTGAAATAGCTCTATCGGCGCTCATCCGCGTCAAATCCGCGTCCGACCGCTTTATACCAACTCCACCGCGATCGCGGTCGCTTCGCCGCCGCCGATGCACAGCGAGGCGACGCCGCGCTTGCCGCCGCGCGCCTGCAGCGCGTGCAGCAGGGTGACGACCAGACGCGCGCCGGAAGCGCCGATCGGATGGCCGAGCGCGCAGGCGCCGCCGTTGACGTTGATCTTCTCGTGCGCGATGCCGAGATCCTTGATCGGCGCCATCGCGACCACCGCGAACGCCTCGTTGACCTCGAACAGGTCCACGTCGGCGACCTTCCAGCCGGCCTTCTTCAGCACGTTCTCGATCGCGCTGACCGGCGCGGTGGTGAACCACTGCGGTTCCTGCGAGTGCGTGGCGTGCGCGACGATGCGCGCGATCGGCTTGAGGCCGCGCTTGTTCGCCTCGTCGGCGCTCATCAGCACGGTCGCGGCGGCGCCGTCGGAAATGCTCGACGAGCTGGCGGCGGTGACGGTGCCGTCCTTCTTGAACGCGCCCTTGAGGGTCGGGATCTTGGCGATGTCGGACTTGCCCGGCTGCTCGTCGGTGGCGAATTCGACCTCGCCCTTGCGCGTGGCGACCTTGACCGGAACGATCTCGGAGGCGAACGCGCCGGAGGCGATCGCGGCCTGCGAGCGCTTGACCGACTCGATCGTATAGGCGTCCTGCTGCTCGCGCGTGAAGCCGTACTTCTCGGCAGTCGCCTCGGCGAACACGCCCATCGACTGGCCGTCGTACGGATTGGTCAGGCCGTCCCAGGCCATGTGGTCGACGAGCTTGGCGTCGCCGTAGCGCAGGCCGGGACGCGCGTTGACCATGTGCGGCGCGTTGGTCATCGACTCCATGCCGCCGGCGACGACGACGTCGGCCGAGCCGGCCTTGATCAGGTCGTTGCCGAGCATGATCGCCTTCATGCCCGAGCCGCAGACCTTGTTGATCGTGGTGCAGCCGGCCGATTTCGGCAGGCCCGCGGCGATCGCCGCCTGGCGCGCCGGCGCCTGGCCGAGGTTGGCCGGCAGCACGCAGCCCATGATGACTTCGGAGACGTCGTCCGCGGCGACGCCGCCGTGTTCGAGCGCGGCCTTGATCGCGGCGGCGCCCAGCGTCGGCGTCGGCACGCCGGTGAACTGGCCGAGCATGGAACCGATGGCGGTGCGCTTGGCGCCGACGATGACGACATCTGACATGGCAAACCTCGTTGCGGATGGCCGGCGCGGGATACGCCGACGAAGGCCGAGGATTATCGCGCCGTCGCTGCGCTGCGGCAAACGGAGCTAGAGCCTGAAATCGCCGCGCTTGCGAATCGCGCGTCGATCGGTTCGGGCACTCGATGCGCGGCGCCCCGACGCACGAACTTCAGCGAGAGCGGGTTCTGTTCGTCGCTCGACATGCTCGAAGCACATCTAGCGTGAATCCGGCAATCGGCGGCTCGGCATCGGATTCGCCCGGTCGCGCGTCTCGCAGAACCTCCAATACGCGCTCCAGCGAGAAGTGAATCTCCGGCATCGGAATCAGCTCTTGCCGTGGAACAACTCGCGCCCGATCAGCATGCGCCGGATCTCGTTGGTGCCCGCGCCGATCTCGTAAAGTTTTGCGTCGCGCAGGATGCGGCCGGTCGGATACTCGTTGATGTAGCCGTTGCCGCCGAGCGCCTGGATCGCCTCCAGCGCGACCTGCACCGCGCTCTGCGAGGCGTGCAGCAGGCACGAGGCCGGGTCGATGCGCGACTTCACGCCGGCGTCGTAGTTCTGCGCAACGAGGTAGGCGTAGCCGCGCGAGGACTGCAACGCGGTGTACATGTCGGCGATCTTGCCCTGCATCAGGCCGAAGGTGCCGATCGGCGCGTTGAACTGCTTGCGCTCGCGCACGTAGGGCAGGGCGATGTCGAGCGCGGCCTGCATCAGGCCGATCGGCCCGCCGCTCAGCACCAGGCGCTCGGTGTCCAGGCCGCTCATCAGCACGCGCACGCCTTCGTTGACTTCGCCGACGCGGTTCGCGTCGGGGATCTCGCAGTTGTCGAACACCAGCTCGCAGGTGTTGGAGCCGCGCATGCCGAGCTTGTCGAGCTTCTGCGCAGTGCTGAAGCCCTTCATGCCCTTCTCGACGAGGAAGGCGGTCATGCAGCGCGAGCCGGCCGGCCGGTGCGCGGTGCGCATGTAGACCAGCAGCACATCGGCGTCGGGGCCGTTGGTGATCCACATCTTCGAACCGTTGGCGACCCATACGTCGCCCTTCTGTTCGGCGCGGCAGGTCATCGAACCGACTACGTCGGAGCCGGCGCCCGGTTCGCTCATCGCCAGCGCGCCGACGAATTCGCCGCTGCACAGCTTGGGCAGGTATTTCTGCTTCTGCGCCTCGGTGGCGTTGTGGAAAATGTTGTTGACGCAAAGATTCGAATGCGCGCCGTAGGACAGGCCGACCGAGCCGGAGGCGCGCGAGATTTCCTCCATCGCGACCAGGTGCGCGAGGTAGCCGAGTTCCGATCCGCCGTACTCGCCCGACACCGTCACGCCGAGCAGGCCCATCTCGCCGAGCTTGCGCCAGAGGTCGGCGGGGAACGCGTTCTCGCGGTCGATCAGGTCCGCGCGCGGCGCGATTTCCTTCTCCGCGAACGCGCGTACGCTCTCGCGCAGCAGGTCGAGTTCTTCACCGAGAGGGAATGGGCGCATGGACGGGTCCGTCGTGGGAAACGAACCGAAATCATAGCGCCCGCGGATCGTTTGCGGGCAGGGCGCGCGTCGGCGGCCTTCCGCCGTCGCGGCCGTCGACGTGCCGGAGCGCGTGCTCCGGCACGTCGATCGGGGTCTGCTCTCAGGCCGCCTTTTCCGCCGTGGCCGGCTTCAACTGGCCGCGGATCGGCAATTCGCGGACGCGCTTGCCGGTGGCGGCGAAGAGCGCGTTGACGAAGGCCGGCGCGACCGGCGGCAGGCCCGGTTCGCCGACACCGCCGAGCGGCTGCGAGAAGTCCTCGTGGGCGACCAGGTGCACGCGGATCTCGCGCGGCGCCTCGTTCATGCGCAGGATCTGGAACTGGTGGAAGTTGGTCTGCTCGGCGCGGCCTTCCTTGAAGCTGACCTCGCCGTAGCGCGCCAGGCCAATGCCCTGGATCACCGAGCCTTCCATCTGCGAGCGCACGCGTTCGGGATTGATCTGCGGGCCGCAGTCGACCGCGATGTCGACGCGCGGGATGACGATGGTGCCGTCGTCGCCGACCTCCACTTCGCACACCACCGCGGTGTAGGTGACGAAGCTGCGGTGCGCGGCGAGACCCAGGCCGCGTCCCTTCGCCAGTTTGCGGCCCCATCCGGCTTCCTTGGTCACCGTCTCGATCACGCGGCGCCAGCGCGCCGTGTCGATCGGATACTTGGCCGGGTCTTCGCCGTAGTTCCACGGCTCCACGCCGTCGGCCAGCTTCGAATCGACCGCGCGGTCGGGGCCGAGCAGTTCGAGCAGGAAGTCCTTGTGGTCGCGTCCGGCCGCGTGGGCGAGTTCGGCGACGAAGCTCTGGATCGCGAACGCGTGCGGAATGTTGTAGACCGAGCGGAACCAGCCGATGCGCGTGTGCGCGGCGGCCTCGGGATTCTCCAGGCGCACGTTCGGGATCGCGAACGGCAGGTCGGTGATGCCCATGCCGAGTTCGAAGGAGCCTTCGTGCTTCGGATCGGGTCCGAAGGTCGAACCGATCGACGGCGCCGCGATGCGGTGCAGCCAGCCGCTGACCTTGCCGGACTTGTCGAGCGCGGCTTCGAAGTGCGAATGCGCGACGGCATGGAAGTAGTCGTTGACGAGGTCGTCCTCGCGCGTCCAGGTCACCTTGACCGGCTTGCCGAGCTGCCGGGACAGCAGCGCGGCCTCGACGATGAAGTCCGGCTTGGACTTGCGCCCGAAGCCGCCGCCGAGCAGGGTCACGTTGATCGTCACCTTGTCGGCGTCGAGGCCGAGCGCCTTGGCCACTTCCTCGCGCGCCGCCTGCGGCGCCTGCGTGCAGGCCCAGACTTCGCAGCGCCCGTCCTTGAACTGCGCCAGCGCGGCCGGCGGCTCCATCGTCGCGTGAGCGAGGTGCGGCACGTAGTAGTCGGCGCTGACCTTCTTCGCCGCCGCGGCGAACGCCTTGTCGACGTCGCCGTCGTCGCGGATGCGCTTGCCGGGCTTGCGGTTGGCCGCTTCCAGCTGCTTGCGGTAGGCGAGCGAGTCGTAGCTCGCGTTGGGGCCGGCGTCCCACTGGATCTTCAGCTGCGCGCGCGCCTTGATCGCGCTGCCGGTGTTGTCGGCGACGACGGCGACGCCGCCGAGCGGCCGGAAGCCCGAGGGCAGCGGCGTCGTGTCGAGCGGCACGATCTTGACCACGCCCGGCAGCTTGTCCGCGCCGGCCGCGTCGAACGAGGCGACCTTGCCGCCGTACACCGGCGGCCGCGCGACGACCGCGAACAATGTGCCGGGCAGATGCGCGTCGATGCCGTACTGCGCGCGGCCCGCGACGATGTCGGCACCGTCGATCAGGTTGGTCTTGCCCTTGCCGATGTAGCGGAATTCGGCCGGCGCCTTCAGTTTCAGCGTGTCGGCTTTCGGTGCAGGCAGCGCCGCGGCCTTGGCGGCGAGTTCGCCGAACGTCATCTTGCGTCCGGACTTGGCGTGCACGACCTCGTGCACGCCGGTCTTCACCTCGGCGACGTCGACCGCCCAGGCCGCGGCCGCGGCGGCTTCGAGCATCGTGCGCGCAGCGGCGCCGGCGCGGCGCAGGGCGGCGAAGCTCTGGCGCAGGCTGCGCGAGCCGTCGGTGTTCTGGTTGCCGTACTTCGGTTCGTCGCCAGGCGCCTGCTTGACCTTCACGCGCGCCCAGTCGGCGCCGAGTTCGTCGGCGATCACCATGGCGACGCTGGTGCGCACGCCCTGGCCCATCTCGGCGCGGATGCAGACGATGCTGACCGTGCCGTCGGCGGCGATCTCGACGAACAGGTGCGGATCGTCGCGCAGCCCGTGCGGCATGCCTTCGCCGCCGTACTTCGGCGCTTCCTCCTTCTTTTCCTGCGCGTGCACGAGACGCGCCAGCGCGCCGCCGCCGAAGGCGAGCACGAGGCTGCCGGCGCCGAAGCCGCGCAGGAAGCCGCGGCGACTGTCGTTGACGATGATCAGCTGGTCGGCAGGGGAGCGCTTCATTTCGTCTCTCCCTGCGCGGCGGCCTGCTTGATCGCGGCGCGGATGCGCGTGTAGGTGCCGCAGCGGCACAGGTTGCCGGACATCATCTCGTCGATGTCGGCGTCGCTCGGGTTCGGCTTGGTCTTCAGCAGCCAGGCCGCCTGCATGATCTGGCCGGGTTGGCAGTAGCCGCACTGAGCCACGTTCAATTCCTGCCAGGCCTTCTGCAGCGGGTGCTGACCGTCGGGCGAGAGGCCTTCGATCGTCGTCACCTGCTTGCCGGCGGCGGCGGCGACCGGCGTGACGCACGAACGCGTCGCCTGGCCGTCGATGTGCACCGTGCAGGCGCCGCACAGCGCCATCCCGCAGCCGAACTTGGTGCCGGTCTGGCCGAGCGCGTCGCGCAGGTACCAGAGCAGCGGAAGGGTCGGATCGCCGTCGAACTGTCGTTCGCTTCCGTTCACCGTGAGCGTGATCATCGTCCACCTCTTCGTGGGTGATCGCGCGGCGGCTGGGCCGCACGATCTGCCTGCGTCGTGTGCCGCCGTGCAGCGCCGATGCCGCGTGGCGGATTCGCTGCGCGGAAACGCGCAGCCGCGCATAGCCTAAGGGATATCGGCTGCGCTTGTCGTAAGGAGAAAGTGATGACCGTCGTGGCGCGCAATCCCGCCCGTCGAGGGGCGCCGGGGGCGCTGACGAAGAAGCGATCTCTCGCAGAGACGCAGAGGCGCGGAGAAGAGCGCTCAGGCGGAAAACTGCTCTTTGCCTTTCTCCGCGCCTCCGCGTCTCTGCGAGAAAAGCTCTTCTGAAAGAGGCAGCACCGCCGACAGGCGGCGCTGCACGCAATGAAGCGGGTGACCTGGCGGGTCGCAGGTGCGCCCGGCCGTCGGTCCGGCAAGGCGGGCGCCATTGCCGTATGCGGACGAATCGCTCCGCAGTTACTGTCCGCGCATGCGGCCGAGGAAGCGCGGCGAGCCGTTGCCCATCGTCGGCAGCTTGATGCGGCCGATCGCGGCGATGCGCTCTTCCGCCATGCGGTCGGCGGCGAGGTAGGTCGGGATCGAGTCGCGCTTGGCGATCTCGAAGATGCGGCCGACGTTGTAGTAGATCGTGCGCATCATGCGCATCGCGCGCTCGCGGTTGTAGCCGTCGATCTCCAGCGAGACGTTCATCACGCCGCCCGCGTTCACCGCGTAGTCCGGCGCGTACAGGATGCCGCGCTTCTCGACCTCGGCGCCGATGGCGTTGTTGGCGAGCTGGTTGTTGGCGGCGCCGCAGATGATCTTGCACTTCAGGCGCGGCAGCGTCGCCTCGTTGATCGTGCCGCCGAGCGCGCACGGGCTGTAGACGTCGGCGTCGGTGTCGTAGATCTCGTCGAGGCCGACCGCGATGCAGCCGTGCTCGTCGACGGCCTGCTGCACGAGCTGCTTGTTGATGTCGGTGACGTAGATCTTCGCGCCCTGCTCGCGCAGCAGCTTGACGAACTCCATGCCGACGTGGCCGAGGCCCTGCACGGCGTAGCTGTACTTGCCGACTTCCTCGTTGCCGAACTTGTGGCTCAGCGCGGCCATCAGGCCCTGCAGCGTGCCGTAGGCGGTGAACGGCGAGGGATCGCCCGAGCCGCCGTGGACCTGGTGCACGCCGGTGACAAACTCGGTCTCGCGGAACACCCACTCCATGTCGTTGACGTCGATGCCGACGTCCTCGGCGGTGATGTAGCGGCCGTTCAACGAGCCGACGAAGCGGCCGAAGGCGCGGAACAGCGCTTCGGACTTGTCCTTGGCCGGATCGCCGATGATGACCGCCTTGCCGCCGCCGAGGTTGAGGCCGGCGACCGCGTTCTTGTAGGTCATGCCGCGCGACAGGCGCAGCACGTCGTTCAGCGCCTCCGCCTCGTTCTTGTACGGCCACATGCGCAGGCCGCCGAGTGCCGGGCCGAGCACGCTGTTGTGCACGGCGATGATGGCTTTCAGGCCGGCGTCCTTGCTGTGGCAGAACACGACCTGCTCGTGGCCGGTCTCGGCGATGGTTTCGAAAATCATGGCAACTCCGAATGTGGCGCTGGGCGGAAGCGGGGCGACGAAAGTGCGCCTTCGGCGAGAACCAGCCGCAGGAATGCGCGTTATCGCATTGTTCCTGCTGGAATGTTCCCGTCGTGTCGTCGGCCGCGGGGAGAAAACGGCGCGTAGTGTAGTCCTCCGGCGCGGAGACACAACACCCGAACGGCACGGCGCGCCGCGCGCGGATGCTGCATCGCGCGTTGTCGCGCGTCGTCGTCGGGGGCAAGATCGAGCGCTCCGCCGCCTCCGTCGAGGAAGTCGCCATGCCGTTCGCGCATCCCCGTTCGTCGTTCGTGTTCGCCGCCGCCTGCCTGATGCTGCTTCCGCTGTCCTCGATCGCGCAGGACGCCGCCGAACGCCAGGCCGCCGCCGCCGTGTTCGGCGCCTACAACAAGATGCTGGAAGCGAAGTTCGCGGTCGACATCCAGTCCACCGACGACAAGGGCAACCAGGCCAAGGCGCTGGCCGAGTACGAGAGCCTGTCGCGCTTCCACGTCAAGACCGACCGCCTCGAGATCGTCAGCTTGCCCGAAGGCAGCTGGGTCAAGGCCGACCAGGCCGGCTGGACGCGCTCGCCGGCCGAGATGGCGGCGATGGTGAAGCAGTTCGTGCCGAAGTCGGCGGCGGAGCTGCAGGCCAGTTCGAGCAACTTGAAGGACGAAGGCGCGACCACCTGGAACGGCCAGCCCGCGCACGCCTACAGCTACGACACGCGCATGCAGGTGATGGGCGCCGACGTGAAGGCGCACAACAAGGTCGTCATCGACCAGGCCGGGCGGTTGGTCCGCTCGGAGAGCGACGGCGAGGCGATGGGCATCAAGTCGCATTCGGTGCAGCAGATCCGCTACGACGAGGCGATCGAGGTCGCGCCGCCGCGCGAGTGAGGTCGCTCGCGGCGCTGATTCGGACGGCGCGCTTCTGCGTTTCACATCGGAGTTCCGGAACGCCCGAACGATGCTTCAGACGTCGTGCCCGAGCGCGGGCATCCATGGAAGACGTTCTTCGGATGAAGGCTTGCAACGGTTGAGAAGCGCTTCGCATTCGCGGGAATGAATTCGACGTGTCGGTCGAGGGATCCTGCGCCAGCAAAGCGCGTTGAACTGTATGGAACGATCGTGCTATTTTCCGATCCATGCAGACCGAACACCGAGCCGCCACCGCGAAAGGCGCCGCCACGCGCAGCCACATCGTCGAACGTGCGCTGGAGATGGTGCGCGTCGCCGGCTTCGACGGCTTGTCGATCGGCAGCGTCGCCGAGACCGCGGCGATGTCCAAGAGCGGGGTGTTCGCGCATTTCGGTTCGCGCGAGGAATTGCAGCTCGCGGTGCTCGACGCCGCCGCCGAGCGGTTCACGCGCGAGGTGTTCGTGCCGGCCCTGCGCGCGCCGCGCGGCCTGGCTCGCTTGCGCGCGATCGCGGCGCATTGGCTCGATTGGCTGCGCATGAGCGAGGGCGGCTGCCCGATGGTCGGCGCCGCCGTGGAGTTCGACGACCGCCAGGGACCGGTGCGCGAACGCGTCGTGTTCTACGAGGAGCGCCTGCGCGCCGAGCTGGTGCGCGCCGTGCGCATGGCGATCGAGACCGGCGAGCTGCGCGCCGACACCGACGCCGAACAGGTCGCGTTCGAGCTGTTCGCGATCGCGCTCGCCACCCATCACGATCATCGCCTGCTCGGCGATCCCACGCCGCGCGGCGATCGCGCCGTCGAGCGTCTGATCGATTCCTTCCGCATCTGATTCGAACGAGGTTCGCCATGGCCGGTTTCGCGCCACAAAAAAGCACGATCGTTCCAAAAAGAGTGATCTTCGCCGCGCTGCGAGCGCGCTACGCGCTCGGCGCCCGCCTCGCGCCGGAGGACACCGCGCGTCGCGCGCTGCGCTTGTTCGGCACGCCATTGCCGTCCAGCCGTTCGCGCGCGCGACAGGCCGACGACGGCGGCGCGGCACTGTCGACGCTCGACAGCGGCGGCGTCGCGTTGAGCCACTACGTGTGGGGCGACCCGCATGCCGAGCCGTACGTCCTGCTCGCGCACGGCTGGTCCGACTACGCGCTGCGCCTGCTGCCGTGGGTGCGCGCCTTGCGTGCCGCCGGCTACGCGGTGGTCGCGTTCGATCAGCCCGGCCATGGACGCAGTGCGCCGGGGCGCGGCTATCTGATCGACTTCGCCGCGCACATCGCCACGGCGGTGCAGCGCTTCGGTCCGGCGGCGGCGATCGTCGGTCATTCCTTCGGCGCCGCTGCGGCGGCGCTGGCGATGTCGGAAGGTGCGCGCATCGATCGCGCGGTGCTGATCGCGCCGCCCGCCGACGTGGTCGCGGCGACGCATCGCTTCGCGCGCGGCTTGTCGATGCCGGCGCGGATCGCACAGCGCATGTGCGCGCTGGTCGAAGCGGAGATCGGGCGAGAACTGGAATCGTTCCAGATCCAGCGTCGCGCGCCCGCGCTGGCGCCGCCGGCCCTGGTCGTGCACGACCTCGACGATCGCGAGGTGCCGTGGGCCGAAGGCGAGCGTTACGCGCGCTACTGGCCCGGCGCGCGCCTGCTCAACACCGCCGGGCTCGGTCATCAGCGCATCCTCGTCGATGCCGGCGTGATCGAGCAGGCGCTGCGCTTCCTTCGCGGCGCCGAGGTCGGCGAGCGGGTGGTGTCGACGTTCGAGTTGCCGTTCGGGGTGGCTTGAAGGACTCGGAAGACTTCGAGCCGCCTCATGGTCGTCGTCGCCGCGAGCGCGGGACTGCGAACACATGGATGCCGAAGCGGCCATTCGCGCAGCGAGTGATCGAAGAGTGCGCAGCGGAACCGCTGCGCGTCCTCCCTTCGACTTTCCTCAGGTTCGATCCGGATCTCCTGGACGAAAGCCCTCCAGGCGACCGTCTGGAGGGACACGCGACTCAGAGCGCGGCGTCGAAGCCGTCGGCGAAGATCCGATCCAACTCGTCCGCCTCGTAGGCGCCGACGTCGCACGCCGCCGTGCCGTCGCCATTGCCGTCCTGCGGGCGCGGATGGCTGCGCTGGTCGAGGTTGCCGACCGGCGCCGCGGCGCAGGCGTCGTCGTCGCCGCTGTCGATCGCGACGCTGCCGGGAAGCAGCGCATGCGTCCACGTCGGCCCGCCGTTGTCGGCCAGCGGCGCCAGCGCCAGGGCCGCGGCGGCGACCGGCACGCCGCCGATCAACGTATCGTTGCCGCAACTGGCGTCGGTGGCGATGTTGTGCGTGCTGCCCGCGACCTCCAGCGGCTTGCTGCACAGCGCCGCTCCGCCTTCGGCGGTCGAGGCGATCACGCTGTTGGTGGCCATGATGAGGCCGGTGCCGGGATTGGCGGCGATGGCGATCGCGACGCCGCCGGCCGAGACCGAGGCGTTGTCGACCACCGTGCTGTTGCTCAGCGTGATGTTGCCGGAAACGCTCATCGCGCCGCCGTCGATGAAGCCGCCTTCGGCGTTGTCGCCGAGCGTGCGGTTGCCCGACACCGTGCTGTTGATCAGGAACGCGTTGCCGCCGACGGCGAGGGCGCCGGCCTGGCTGCCGTTGCCGCGCGTCTCGTTGTCGGAAAGGGTGCTGTTGACGAAGGTCGCGTCGAACCAGTACCAGAACACGACGATGCCGCCGCCGCCGGCCTTGTCGCCCTGCGTCCAGTTGCCGGCGATGGTGCTGTCGACTACGGAGGCGGCTCCGAACACGACCATCACGCCGCCGGCCAGTCCGCCGTAGCCCTCGGTCCAGTTGCGCGTGATCCGGCTGCGCAGGATCTCGGTGGTGGTGGCCGTGGCCAGTGCGCCGCCGACGGCGTTCGCTCCCGCCGTGGAATTGCCGCTGACGACCGAATCGACCAGATGGAAGGCGGACATGCTGCGTACCGCGCCGCCGTTCTCGCCGTCGGCGGTGGTGCGCCCGCCGGTCAGGGTCAGGCCGGAAAGCGTCGTCTCGTAGGAGGTTTCCTGGTCGCCTTCGATGTCGAAGAGGCGCGACTGGCCTTGTGCGTCGATCGTCAACGCGTCGGCGCCGGGGCCGCTGATGATGACCTTGTCGGAGATCGTCAGCTGGCCACTCGTCAGGGCGATCGTTCCGGTGACCTCGGGCGCGAACACGATCTCGTCGTTGCCGACGTCGCCGGAGGCGCAGCCGGCGACGGCCGCGTTGGTGTTCGCGGCGGCGATCGCGTCGCGCAGAGTGCACTGGTCCGGCACCGAGCCGTCGGCGCTGGTGGTGACGGTGATCGTGGCCGCGCCGGCGGCCGCCGGCAGCAGAGCGACGGCCAGGGCGACGGCGAGCGAGCGGCGTCGGCAGGAGCTGATGAGCATGAGCGGGTTCCGTTCCAGGGACGCCGGAACATCCGCCGGCGCATCGGCGCGGCGCCGCCGGCACCGCAGCCCCCGACGCTAGTCGCGGCGCGTGAGGAAGTCGTTCCGGACGCGTTCGAATCCGTCTGCAAACCCTTTCAAATCCGCGAATGTGAAAGGGTTTGCCCAGGAGCGGGAAGGATGACCGGCCTTTCGCTTTGTTCGCACGGCGTGCTCGCCCTTCGGGCCGGCTTCGTCATTCGCTCGCCACGCCCGCCGTCGCGGAATGACGGCCATCGACGTTTTTCGAGGCGCCTTTCAGCGGCTGGCAACGACCGTCGGCGGTTCCAGCAATACCGCCGGGATCGTGCGTTCGCCGGCCAGTTGCCGCGCCTGCTGCAAGGCGCGCGTCCAGGCCTCCGGCTCGCCGCCGGCGTGGAAGACCGCGGCCTGCAGCAGCGCGCTGTCGAAGTCGCGGTCGGCCCAGACGCCGGCGCGTCCGCTGCGCGCGGCCGCGTCGGCGGTGCGCTGGCGCGCGAGCAGCCAGGGCACGTAGGCGCCGCTCGCCAGCACGATGCCGTCCGGTACGCCCTGCGTTTCGGCGAGGTCGGCGGCTTCGCGCAGCAGGGCTTCGGCGTCCGCGCCACTGCCGTGGGCGGCGGCCCATTCGGCGCGCGCGACCCGGTCGGGCACGGCGAAGCCGGGATCGCCGCGCGGTTCGAGGGCGTCGATGCGCGCCTCGGCCGGTTCGCCGACGGCGATCGAGGCACGCTGGCGCAGCAGCGCGGCGCGGGCGCGCTCCTCGGCCTCGGCGTTCGACTCCGGCGGCCAGACTTCGAGCGCACGGCTGGCCGCCGCCAGCGATTCGCGGGACTGGCCGCGCCGCGCCGCCAGCTCGGCGCGCGCGAGCAGGGCGTAGCGCAGGTATTCGGGGGCGAAGTCGGGCTGCGCATCGGCCGGGTACGGCGCCAGCACGCGCTCGGCTTCGGCCAACCGGCCGTTGCCAATCAGCGCCATCGCGTAGTAACCCTCGCTGGCCGCGCGCAGCCCGGTGTTCTCCAGCCGTTCGCGCAGCGCCCACAGCCGCTCGCCGGTGGCCAGCGCGTCGGGCCATTGCAGCAGACGCATCTGCGACTGCAGCAGCGCGGTGAGGTTGTAGCGCAGCGAGTCGATCGAGCCGAACGACTCGGCGATCTCGGCGGCGGTGCGGAAGTAGGGCAACGCCTCGCCGACGCGAAGGCGCGCCAGTTCCAGGTGGCCGAGGTAGTTGTTCATCTCGCCGAGCGTGTGGCGGTCGCCGGCGATCTCCAGCTGCGCGCGCGCCTGGCCGAAGTCCAGCGCGGCCGCGTCGAGCTGGCGCAGCATCACGTGCGCGACGCCGCGCTCGGCCAGGGCCATGCCGAGCGCGCCCGGCGCGCGCACGCCGTCCAGCGCATGCACGGAGGCGTCGAACGACGGCGCCGCCGCGGCCCAGCCGCGGTCCTTGCCGATCGCGATCCAGCCGCGCATGCGCAGCGCCCGCGCGCGCAGTTGCGGCAGCGCGGCGGCGGCCGGGTCGGCCAGCACGCGCTCCACGATCGCCTCGGCGCGGTCGAGCTGGCCGGCGTGGAACTCGACACGCGCGAGTTCGTAGCGCAGTTCCGGCGCCTCGCGCATCGCGTCGGGCGCGCTTTCGATGGCCGCGCGTCCGGCGTCGAGCTGGTTCGCCAGCAGGGCGGCGCGGGCGCGCTGCAGGCGTTCCTCCAGCGGCGTATCGGTGGCCGCCTCGTCGGCGGCGTGCCGGCCGAGCGCGGTGAGCAGCAGGTCGGAGGCGCGCCGCGCGGAGTCGACCAGTTCGTAGCGGCCGGACTCGACGCGCCGGCGTGCGTCGTCGGCCGCGTCCGCGCTCAGCTCGACGGTCCAGCCGTCCTTCGCGTGCGTGGCGACGCCGTGCACGAGCAGGCCGGCGCCGAGCGTGCGGCGCAGCGCGGCCTCGCGTTCGGCTTCCGGCAGCGCGGCGCTGGCGTGCACCGCGGCGACCACCGCGTCGCTCGGCGGCACCGGCAGGCCGGCGCGGCGCAGGCGGCCGGCGACCTGATCCATCACGCCGAGCCGCGCCCAGCTGGCATCCACTTCCTCCGGCGCGTCGACCTCGAACGGCAGCACGATGACGGCTTCGCCCGAGGCGTTCGCCAGCGGCCGTGGCGCGAACAGGCGCCAGCCTGCGGTGAGCAGGACGGCGAATACCAAAGCGGTCAGCAGGATCGCGCCTATGCGGCGGTGTGCGCGGGGCGGCGTGGCTTGGTCGGTCGATCGCGCGGCGTTGGCCTCGACGGTCGCTGCCTCGGCGGCCGGCGCAGCGGACGGCGCTTCCGCCGGCGCCTCGTCCGTGTCGATCGCCTCGGTCGGCACCACCCAGCGATAGCCGAAGCCGGCGATCGTGCGCACGCTGTGCTGCGCCTGGCTGTCGTCGCCGACGGCGCGGCGTACCTGCATGATCAGCTGGCTGAGCTGCGCGTTGGCGACGTCGACGCGGCCCCACAGCGCGGCGATCAGCTCGTCGTGGCCGACCGCGCGTTCGCGCTGCTCGACCAGGTAGGCCAGGCCGTCGAACACGCGTCGCGGCAGCGACAGCAGCTCGCCGTCGCGCCGCAGCTCGCGCGCGGCGGGATGGATGAGGTACTCGTCGATGCGGTACACGCCGAAGCGGTACGCGCGCGGCGTCGGGGCGCGGGATGCCACGGGGCGGGGGATTTCCGGTGCCGAAAGAAGCGGAATCGTAACGGTTGCGCCGCGCGCGCGGCAGGCGCCGCCCGCCGCGTAGAATAGGCCTCTGTTTTCAGCAAGCCGGATCGCGCGCCATGAGTACACCCGCCAAGCACGTCGCCCCCGAAAGCGCCGCCGAACAGAAGCCGCTGCGCTTCGTCACCGCCGCCAGCCTGTTCGACGGCCACGACGCCGCCATCAACATCATGCGCCGCCTGATCCAGGCGCAGGGCGCGGAGGTGATCCACCTCGGCCACAACCGCTCGGTCGAGGACGTGGTGCGCGCGGCGCTGCAGGAAGACGCCGACGCGATCGCGCTGTCCTCCTACCAGGGCGGCCACGTCGAGTACTTCAAGTACATGGTCGACATGCTGAAAGAACGCGGCGCCGGCCACATCCGCGTGTTCGGCGGCGGCGGCGGCACCATCACGCCGGAGGAGATCCGCGAACTCGAGGCCTATGGCGTCGAGCGCATCTACCACCCCAACGACGGCATGAAGATGGGCCTGGTCGAGATGATCGAGGACGTGGTCAAGCGCGCGCGCGCCGCATCCGACGCGCACTCGGCCGGCGAACTGCGCAGCGAAGTGCCGCCGGCCAAGGTCGCGATCGACGACGAGATCGCCGTCGGCCACGCGCTGACCGCGATCGAGGAGGGCGCCCACGACGAGCACACGCTCGAACGCCTGCGCAAGGAATGGCAGCTCGCCGGCGGCAAGACGCCGGTGGTCGGCATCACCGGCACCGGCGGCGCCGGCAAGTCCTCGGTCGTCGACGAACTGCTGCTGCGCTTCCTGCACGCCTTCCCGCAGATGCGCATCGCCGTGCTCGCCGTCGACCCGACCCGCCGCCGCTCCGGCGGCGCGCTGCTCGGCGACCGCATCCGCATGAACAGCTTGCGCAGCCATCGCGTGTTCATGCGCTCGATGGCCACGCGCCGCCAGCACGCCGCCACCAGCGTGGTGCTGAAGGACTGCATCGCGTTCCTGAAGGGGCAGGGCTACGACCTCGTCATCGTCGAGACCGCCGGCATCGGCCAGAGCGATTCGGAGATCGTCGACCTGGTCGACTTCCCGATGTACGTGATGACCAGCGACTACGGCGCGGCCAGCCAGCTCGAGAAGATCGACATGCTCGACTTCGCCGAGCTGGTCGTCTTGAACAAGTTCGACAAGCGCGGTGCCGAGGACGCGCTGCGCGACGTGCGCAAGCAGTGGAAGCGCAACCGCGTCGCGTTCAAGCTGAAGGACGAGGACCTGCCGGTCTATCCGTCCATCGCCAGCCAGTTCAACGATCCGGGCGTGACCTGGATGTTCACCAACCTGTGCCGCCTGCTGCGCGAGAAGCTCTCGCTGGCCGGCACCGCGCACGTCGACTGGCAGCCGCAGCTAGACACCTCGCTGAAGGAGCCGCGCGCGACCGTGCTGATTCCGGGCAGCCGCGTGCGCTATCTCGCCGAGATCGCGGAAGCCGGGCGGGCGATCAATGCGCGGATCGAGTCGCAGGCGGAGGTGGCGGACCGGGCGCAGGCGTACTGGCAGTCGCTGCGCGATCTCGACGACGCCAAGCTGCCGAAGGCGCTCGACCTGTATGACGTGGCCGCGCTGACCGAAGGCGACGACCGCTCGCTTCTCACCCTGCGTCAACGCTACAACGACGCCATCCAGTCGCTCGACTCCGAAGCGTTGCGCCTGCTGCGCGAATGGCCGGCGCGCCTGAAGTCGATCACCGACGAGGTCAACGAATACGAAGTCCGCGGCAAGGCGATCCGCGTGGAGAACTACCGCGAATCGCTCTCGCACCAGAAGATTCCGAAGATCGCCGCGCCGACCTACAAGAGCTGGGGCGAGCTGCTGGTCTTCCTGCAGAAGGAAAACCTGCCCGGCTACTACCCCTACACCGGCGGCGTCTATCCGTACCGCCGCACCGGCGAGGACCCGATCCGCATGTTCGCCGGCGAAGGCACGCCCGAGCGCACCAACCGCCGCTTCCACTACCTGAGCCAGGGTCTGCCCGCCGCGCGCCTGTCCACCGCGTTCGATTCCGTCACGCTCTACGGCGAAGACCCGGCGCCGCGCCCGGACATCTACGGCAAGATCGGCAACTCCGGCGTCAACATTCCGACGCTGGACGACATGAAGAAGCTGTACTCGGGCTTTGACCTCTGCGCGCCGACCACCTCGGTGTCGATGACGATCAACGGCCCCGCGCCGATCATCCTCGCGATGTTCATGAACACCGCGATCGACCAGCAGGTCGAGAAGTACCTGAAGGAAGATCCCGCGCGCTGGGCGGAAGCCGAGAAGAAGATCGCCAAGCTGTTCGAAGGGCGCGGCCTTGATCAGCAAAGCCGTCCGCGCTACCACGGCGACCTGCCGGCGACCAACAACGGCCTCGGCCTCGGCCTGCTCGGCGTCACCGGCAACCAGGTCGTCGACGCCGACACCTACGAGAAGATCAAGGCCGCCACGCTCTCCACCGTGCGCGGCACCGTGCAGGCCGACATCCTCAAGGAAGACCAGGCGCAGAACACCTGCATCTTCAGCACCGAGTTCGCGCTGCGCATGATGGGCGACATCCAGCAGTACTTCGTCGACCGCAAGGTGCGCAACTTCTATTCGGTGTCGATCTCCGGCTACCACATCGCCGAGGCCGGCGCGAACCCGATCAGCCAGCTCGCCTTCACGCTGTCCAACGGCCTGACCATCGTCGAGTACTACCTGGCGCGCGGAATGCGCATCGACGACTTCGCGCCGAACCTGTCGTTCTTCTTCTCCAACGGCATGGACCCGGAATACACCGTCATCGGCCGCGTCGCCCGCCGCATCTGGGCGCGCGCCATGCGCGAGCGCTACGGCGCCAACGAGCGCAGCCAGATGATGAAGTACCACATCCAGACCAGCGGTCGATCGCTGCACGCGCAGGAGATCCAGTTCAACGACATCCGCACGACGCTGCAGGCGCTGTACGCGCTGTTCGACAACTGCAACTCGCTGCACACCAACGCCTACGACGAAGCCATCACCACGCCGACCGAGGAAAGCGTGCGCCGCGCCGTCGCGATCCAGATGATCATCAACAAGGAACTCGGCCTCAACTTCAACGAGAACCCCTGGCAGGGCAGCTTCATCGTCGACAAGCTCACCGACATCGTCGAGGAAGCCGTCTACAAGGAATTCGAGGCGATCAGCGAGCGCGGTGGCGTGCTCGGCGCGATGGACACCATGTACCAGCGCGGCAAGATCCAGGAAGAGAGCCTCTACTACGAACACAAGAAGCACGACGGCAGCCTGCCGCTGATCGGCGTCAATACGTTCCTGCCGAAGGAGCACGGCGGCGAAGTCGTCACCGAGATCGAGCTTATCCGCTCGACCGAGGAGGAGAAGGGGCAGCAGATCGAGAATGTGCGGGCGTATCAGGCCAATCGAAATCGTCTTGCGCCGGCCGGGGAGACTTCACGCGAGCACGGTACGGACGTCGACGAAGCTGATGTTGGCGCGCATGATGGGCATGGGTTGCGCTATCTGCAGGATACGGCGCGGAATCGGCAGAATGTGTTTGCGGCGTTGATGGAGGCGGTGAAGACGCATTCGTTGGGGCAGATTAGCCATGCGTTGTATGACGTGGGTGGGGAGTATCGGCGGAATATGTAGGTTTTCTAAAGAGAAAAGCATATATCTCCATATATCTCGAGCCTGGAAGGTTATGTATATTCATAAAGTTATTCTTGAGAATATAAAAGGATTTAATCATCTTGACGTAAGGTTCTCGAGAGAGACAGCTGCTGGCCCCCAATATTCGGGCTGGAATGTCCTTACTGGAGGCAATGGTTCGGGAAAGACTACGGTCTTGAAGGCGATTACTCTCGCATTGGTTGGGCCAGAAATCGCTCGTGCTCTTCAGCCATCCTTCGCTGGATGGATAGCTGACGGTGCAGACGAGGCGACAATCGCCGTACAAATTAAGGCAAGTGAATCGGACTCTTTCGAAACAGGGCGTAGACCCGTTGGTCCCTTTTATGCCGAGCTGCATTTGGAGCGAAAGGGTGGCGACGTTGTTGTCTCACCAGGTCGTGCGTATGTGCAAGGGAAGAGGTCCGCAATTAACGGTCCATGGTCGACGGGGCAGAGTGTATGGTTTGCTGCAGCATATGGGCCATTCAGAAGGCTCTATGGTACCTCTCCCGATGCAATGCGACTCATGTCATCGCCCGGAAAGCCTCCAAGGTTTGCGACACTATTTAAGGAAGATGCAACTCTCGTTGAGAGTCAGAATTGGCTTCAAGAGCTGCAATTCAAGGTTTTAGAAAAGCGCCACAAAGAAACCGAAGTTCTTGCTGACGTTATGGAGTTATTGAATGCGGATTTTCTTCGTCACGGCTTGCGAGTTGATAAGGTAAATTCTGACGGCTTGTGGCTGAAGAATTCAGAGGGTGTCTCCCTTGTTCTGGCAGATATGAGTGATGGTTATAGATCGTCTCTAGCATTACTCATAGATATTGTTAGGCATTTAACTCTGGCATATCCCGATCAGCCTCTTATTGCAAGAGAGGGGGATAAGGTCTATATCCCGCATTATGGGGTTGTTTTGATCGACGAGGTTGACGCGCATCTTCATCCCGCATGGCAAAGAGACATTGGGTTCTGGTTGAAGAGTCATTTTCCTAATATACAATTCATTGTTTCATCGCATAGTGCTTTTGTTTGTCAATCAGCTGATGAGCGCGGGATATTTATCCTGGACAAGGATGGGCCTTCCGGAGATGCGCGAATTGGTGTTGATGAGTGGAGAAAGGTGGTTTCTGGGACGGTCGATCAAGTTCTTTTGTCGTCTGCATTCGGGATGGTGCATACGCGCTCGCCTCGTGCTGTTGCTGCACGTAAAGAGTGGAGCGAATTGAATATTAAAAGCAAAAGAGATGTTCTAAACGCGTCGGAAAAGAAGAAATTTGAACAGCTTTCATTGTTCGTTGTAGATGAAGAAGAATGAGGCCTATTAATCGCATCGCTCTAGGAAGAGCTGCGTCAAGTTGGCTTGCTAGGCAGCAGGCTGCTTTAGATCGTGATCATGCCCTAAGTGCGGTTCATCATTGGTCTGCGAGAAGGCAAACCATGGCCACGAATGGAGTTGTTTTTGCGCTCAGATCTATGGCTGGGATTCGGAATCGCTGTATGTACTGTGGCGACTCTGAGGCTTGCGATATAGAACACTTCCGACCAAAAGGTAAGCCTGAATGGCGAGCCAATGTTTTCGATTGGGGAAATTTTCTTTGGATATGTCAGCCTTGTAATAGATTAAAGAATTCTGTATTCCCGGTCATGGATGATGGGTGGCCTATGATGTTAGATCCAGCAATAGATAGGATTTGGGACTTCTTTGATTTTTCTCCTGAGACTGGGTATTTAGTTCCGATTTCTGAGGTCGGTACTATTGCTTATATGCGAGCCGCAGCGACGGTTAGTGAGGGTAATTCAAGGTTATCTTATGAGGTAATTCTTGGTGAGCGACAGAGGGCATATAGGAATCTTAAGAGGTCAGCTCAGATTTTTTTCTCTAGCGAACAGCTTGAGGAAGACGTTGAAGGATTTATTCAGGCAACATTGGATTCGGGATATCCTGAGTTAGTTGAATGGGCGTATTCGTTGCGTGGCCGCGAGATACATCCTTTCTCGTCTCTTTCTAATGATGCAATTTTTGTTGAAAGGCTGCGCAGCGCTATGAATAATGCATATCCCGGGGTTTGGTGAATTTAGAGCGTTGTCAGATTCGCATATATAGGGAAAACCGGGGTCAGAGTCGACTTTCACGATCTGCAATGGCTTCCGGTGGCGACGGCGACTTGCATGGACGTTCGATCTTGCGTGGGCCGACTGTCCGGCCCAGTTGCGCCTCGATGGCGCGGCGGAAGCGATCGGGACCGTAGACATGCTGGCGCTGCAGGTGTGAGCGGATGGCGTCGGTTTCCTCAGGGCGATCTCCTCCATGACGAACGCCCGATAACGGGCGCAGCGCTGATCCGTTCGATGGCGAGTTCGCGATAGGTCGGGTGCGGACGAATGAGCGGATCGTGCTCGCCGAACGCGTTGTGCCGATGGCTTGGCCACGGATAGTCGCGCGGGTCCACCACCATTGCCGCGCTGGACCACGTATCGGGCGACGCCGGAAGATCGAATCGAGGCTTGCGGGTCGTGCTGACGTCCTGCACCGAATGCCGGAATCGCGCACGATGATCCGGCCCGCTATCGCGACTCGTGAACGTCCACGTGGGAATTCTCGGGAATTCGACTGATCCCCGTTTCTCCCTTCGAGCCGGCAACGACAGCTGGCCGAACCTGGCCGACTCCTTGTCCCTACTCGGGGCTCTTTATCGTATCGATTGGTGATCCCGACAGGAGGCTGCTTGGAGGAGCGCCCTGACGGAACCGGGCTCGCGCCCGGGAAGCGTTCACTACCCGCAAGAAAAGGGACACACACCATGAGATCGATGCGAATCGCGCGCGAACGCCATCACCGTGCCTCGGCACCGCCGTTCGGTCGCGTGCACTGGCTGGCAGCGCTCGCGCTGTACGCGGCGGCGACGTCCGCCTCGGCCGACGTCTACACCGTCAACGTCGGCACCGATGCGGGCCAGGACCCGGCCATCACCGACCACTGCGCCGCGCTCGGCGACACCTCGCACTGCACCCTGCGCGCCGCGATCGCGATCGGCAACACGCGCTCGGGCAGCCACACGATCAACATCGGCGTGCCGGTGATCACGATCGTCAACGGCAGCCTCACGCAGATGCGCGCGCCGTTCATCGTCAATGGCAACCACGCGACGATCGACGGCAACGGCCGCGGCTGCTTCGACCTCATCGATTCGGGCACGGCCGCGATCGGTCACGCCGACGGCGCGAGCGGCTCGAAGCTGCTGAATCTCGTGATCGGCAACTGCAACGGCGCCGGCATCAGCGCGAACGGCCACGACTACGTGTTCAGCGGCAACTTCATCGGCGTCAACGCCGCCGGCGTGGCGGCGATGCCGAACAGCGGCTCCGGCATCTCCGTGTCGGCATCGCACGTCTACCCGGACACGAGCACGAACTTCCTGTTGAACCTGTACCAGCAATTCCCGGTGCAGCCGGTCGACGCCTCCGGCATCAACGCGTTCTCGAACAATCTCGCGACCGCGCTGGCGTCGCTGCACCCGGTCGTCATCAGCAACAACGTGATCTCGGGCAACGGACAGAACGGCATCGAGATCTTCAGCGAGAACCTCGCCGCCGTCACCGTCAGCGGCAACATGATCGGCACCGATGTCAGCGGCAACCTCGCGATCCCCAATGGCGCCGACGGCGTGCACCTGGTCGGCAGCACCTTCGGCAACCTCATCGGCCCGGGCAACGTCATCAGCGGCAACGGCGCCAACGGCATCCGCGTCGATGCCGGAAGCGTGTTCCTGCCGAACTTCATCATGGGCAACCGCATCGGCCTCAGCGCGACGCTGCAGGGCGTGCACATCGGCAACGCATTGAGCGGCATCGTCGCCGACACCAAGCCCGACACCGATCCGACGAGCTTCAATCCGAGCAGCACGGCGCTGGTGATCGGCCCGGCCAACGTGATCTCCGACAACGACGGCGCGAACAACAATGCGTTCCCCGACACGCTCGGCGACGACAGCGCCGGCGTCGTCATCACCGGATCGAGCAACGGCGTGAAGGTGCTCTACAACACCATCGGCCTTGCCGAGTTCCCGTCCGGCACGCCGCTGAACTCGACCGCGTACGGCAATGCCGGCGACGGCATCATCGTGACCGCGACGGGCAATTCGATCAGCAGCAACGTCGTCGCCGCGAACGCGCGCCACGGCGTCGTCGTCAGGGGCAGCTCGACCGCGAGCACGCACATCGTCGGCAACTCGATCGGCGTCAGCCCCGCGTTCGCCGGCAACATGGCGCTCGGCAACGGCGTCGACGGCGTCCACATCAATGCCGCCAGCGCGACCACGATCGGCGGTCCCGCGGCGTCCGACGCGAACACGATCGCCGCGAACAAGCGCAACGGCATCAAGCTGCGCAACGGCGGCGGCGACCAGAACGGCTGGAGTAACCTGTTCCAGCGCAACCGCGTGTTCGGCAACGCGAAGGCGCTGGCCGGCATCGACATCGACCTGGAGCATCCGGAGAACGCCGCCGACGGCCCGCATTCGGAAATCCCGGCGAACTACGCCAACCGCGACCAGGCGCCCGCGCAGATCTGCGCCGGCACCGAAGTATCTGGCGTGTGCGCCGGCTCGACGCCGCCGACGAGCAACGGCGGCATGACCTTGCAGTGGACGATCAGCACCCACGGCGTGGCCGATTTCCGCATGGAATTCTTCGCCGTCGACGCAGTGGCGACGACCGCGGCGACGTCGATGGCGTTCCTCGGCGAGCAGCTCGTGACGACGACCGCGGCCGGCTTGCCCGCGAACAGCGCGGCGTGCGCGGGAGGGCGCTGCACCGCGACCTTCGGCGGCGTCGCGCCGGGAAAGCGCATCGTCATGACCGCGACCGACGTCACGCCGCTGACCGACACGCCCGCCGGCGGCAGCGGATGGCAAGCGATGCTCAAGTGCTTCGCGGGCAACAACGGCATCATCCTCGCCGCCTGCACCGCGAACGACACGTCGGAATATTCGAACGCGGTCGCCGTCGTCGGCAACGATCGCATTTTCAAGAGCGGGTTCGAAGCGCAGTAAGGCGAGGTCCGACGCGGCGGCCTTCCACGTTGCCGCTTGCGGAAGTGGAGGGTGGGGGAATGACGCAGCGTCGGCGAGGTGCTCGCGGCGTTGCGCTCCGCTTTCCCTCATTCGCCGCGCTGCGCGCATCAGGCTCTTCCGTGAGGGGGCGGCATATTTCGAGACCGGGATGAGGGCGCGCGGCGGATGTGGCGTCGCGAGGGCCGATCTTGCGCCGGGAATCTGCCCGACGCTGTCGGCCGATCCGTGGCTTACCGATACGGCCCCGGCCCGCTCCAGACCACGGAACCCCGCTGATAGACGCGCTGTATGCGGATGACCTCGCGCGCGTCGCCGATGGTCTTGAGTTCCGGGGAATCCATTTCGACCATGCGGCACGCGCCGGAGCCGCGTCGCAGCGCCACTTCCAGCGGGCAGACCATGAGGCGCCGCGTGCCGGGCATCGGAAGAAAGAGTTCGGTCATCCCCTGGTCGCGCCAGGCGCGCAGACGGGTTTCGTCGGCCAGGTCGTAGTACACCTCGAAGCCGTCCACGCCCACGTTGGGTCCGACCGGGCGCTCGTTGTTGTCGCTCTGCCTGCGGCTACTGCCGAGCTTGGCGGCCAGCGCCGCATTCGCCTGGTCGGCGTCACTGGGGCGCGTGCGCATAGGGAAGCCGACCTCGGCGGTGTCGCGCCGGGGCTCAGGCGGCGCGGGCGCGGGAGTAGGGGGTGCGGTCGAGGTGTCGGCCGCTTCAGGCGGCATGGGGACGGCGCCCTGCATGACCGGCATGGACGGCGGGCGCTGGATCGCGCGCGGTGCCTTGGGCCGCTGGACGGGTACCGGCTGGCGAACTGTCAGCGCGGGATCGTGCGGCGGCGACGGGTGCGCCTCGTCGAGGAGCGTCACGTCCATCCGGCTGCCGCCCGGGCTGCCCTGTGGCGCGGACATCGTCATCGGGGTGGGAGGCTGGGTCACCAACAGCACGAGCAGTGTATGCAGTAGAACCGTCGCCAGCACGGCCGTCCAGCGGTGCACGCGCTCGGTTCGATCGTGAGGCCCTTCGATGGCCTGGCGCGACGTACCGCTCATGTCGTCGGCGAGGGATGCACGTGGCGGGCCTTCATGGTGCTTCTACAGTGTGCGGGCTTGGGGGCGGGCATCGTAGCGCGCAGGAAACGGGATCGGGCTCGACGTCGCGGTGCACGCAGACAGGCCGTGGGTCGGACGCGAAAACGCGGCCGGAGTTCCAAACGGGATCAGATCTACTTATTGACCGAGAGATCGTTGCAAGGCCCGATGAGCAAGACGTGCGGGCATCATTGTCCGTCAGTACACAGGCGTGCAGCGCAATGTCGGCGTCGAGCAGGGCCTCGCTCAGCCCACGCATACCGCATCGCCGATCGCTGTCATCGACGACGCACGGCAGCGGGTAGTTGTCACCGCTCCGGACGACACGCTGTGCGATACGGAGAATGTCGAGTCGAGGCCGATGCGCCACGCGGCGAGCGTAGCCGTCGAATGAGACTTCGCGTCAGCGGCGAAGGGCGATTCTCGCGTCGGGAATCCACCCGAAGCTCGTTCGGCCGATTCAGCCGAAGTGAGCCTGACTGCGTTTCGGTTTGTCGGCCCCGCTTCGCCGTCACACCGCCAGCCCGACGTCTCCTTCGACGACCGTCTGCCGCATCCGCGGCATCGCGTCGTTCCCCTGGCAGCGGCGGTCGCGATGGAACGATCGTCCGGCGCAACGCTAGTCCCGGTCGGGTAGCAGCGAGCGCGCCGGAAGTCGGAGACGGGTTCGCTTGCCCGGAGGTGGCCTCCGTGCGCGGCCGATGAGTGGACGGGTGCCTGGGAAGCGTCGGGTCCTGGCTTCGACCATGACGCGGAAGTCGGCGCGGCCCCGCGCGTGTTGCTGTTGCAGATACGAGTGGAAGACTTGGAGATCGTCGTCCGATAGTGCTTTCCTTGGCAGCGATTGTTAAGCAGCGGCGCGTTCGGCTGGCGAAGCGCCCATCTCCGCATAGGTAGGCGCAACTCGACTATTCGAATCGAGCTGGATCGTCAGTCATTGTTGATTCGCTGGGGCGACGTGCTACTAACCCGATTGCGTACCGTCGGGGCGCTGGCCGCGCCGGATAGACCCGTTCGGCATCCGCGCCGGCACAGCGTCCTCGTTTGGCGTGCACGTATGGTCGTAGTCCCACTTGAATTCGGGCTTGTCACGGTAGGCGCGCGTCATAGCCTTGCAGTATTCCGCGGTGTCGGTCCCCTTCTGTGTGTACGCGAACGTACTCCAGGCGTCGCCGGAGTCGGGGTACGCGTCGAGCAGGCGGCGCGCCATCGCGACGGCATCATCGTGACGCTTGAGGTGTTCCTGGTAGAGGCCGACCAATGCCGCCATCGCTTTGGCATTGCGCGGATTGACCTCGATCATCTTCTCGTTCAGAGCCGCCGCGGCCTCGAACCGGTTCGAGGCGGCCAGAGCCTGCGCATACTTCTCGAGGTCCGGTGTCGTCGGCGAGCCGAGATCGGCGGCACGCATCACGTATTCCCGGGACCACTCCGGTTCCCCTGCAAATTGCAGCGTGAGCGCGGCGCGCATGTAGTTCTCGACGGTCGGCTCGAAGCGCACCAGCGGAGTAATGAGGGGAGCGTCCGTTTGCGCGAGGCGGCCCAGGTTGTCCAGCGCGAAGTTATCGGGCGCGATGGCGAGGATCTCTAGGGTATCGTCGCGCGACAGCTCACGTCGGGTGGCGAGCGCATTGAAGTAGCGTACGCGCGCCGCAACGAGCGACATCAGCGGGTTGCTGCCTTCGCGTGCCTTGGCCGCGTTCGCGATTTCCTCGAGCTCCTCATTCGAACCGCCCCACAGCGGAGAGGCTTCCTTTGCCCAGAAGATATAGGCGCGATACTCGTCGGGAGCGATCGCGATCGCCTTGCGGCCCAGTTCCGCGATTTCCGCCCGGCCGCCACCCGTACGTGCTGTGGCGGGAATCAGGTAGGTCGCCGGCACGACGAAGTCCGCCTTGATCGCCAGCGACGCCTTCAGGTCGCTCACGGCACCTGCCATGAGCCGCTCCATCGTGTCGAAGTTTTCCTGTGGCGTGTCTGCAGCGTACTCGGTGCCACGGGCCTCGGCGGCAGTGCGCATGCGGAACACGCCGCGCGCAGCGAGTGCATACACGCTGTGCGGCGAGGCCTTCACCCAACGTTCGATGACGCTCCCGATCGCCGGATTGCTGCTCTCGAAGCGCTGCTCGAATGCGCGGAACAGGATGCCGCGCCGTTTCGGATCTGACGCGTCCTGTGTCGCGTAGTCCTGGAAGATGGCGTCGACGCCTGCGCTGTCACCAGCGGCGAGCTTCGCGTCGATCTGATCGACCGTGATGATGTCGAGCGCCGTCAGGCGGCAGCGTTCGGCGATGAACGCCGGGTTCCAGTGCAACGGCGGCACGTCGGGAAATTCGACGCAGCGCTTGAGTGGATCGACAACCTTGTCGGCGGCACGCAGCGCCGCAATGCGCGCGCTACGATCCGTGCGTATCGCTTCGGCCTTGGCATGGCTTTGCGCCGCTTGCTGGCGCGTGGCTTCGGCTAGACGCTCCATGTGCCAGCGGTCATACCCGAGGATAGATCCCACGATCAACAGGGCGATGCCGGCTGTCGCCAAGATGATTCTGATCAACGAATGCATCGCCACTCCCCAGTGTGGATCGGAATCAGGCCCTCCGACGTCGCGCATCCGTCGTGTTCGTGCCGTGTCGCCGTGACTCTAGCATTTCCGACGTGACGGCAACGGATCGTCTCGCCTATCGTAGAGGTATGCGCAGCTCGACTGATCGTCAGTCGTGCGCGAGTAGTAATGACAAACGCCGATCCCGGAGTCCGAAATCGGCTCGATGCAACACACGAAAACCATCGAACGTGAACCTGACCGCGTTCCCTAACCCTTGCGCTTCACGAACAGCACATCGAACGCCGGCGTCCACGTCTTGCCGCCGTCCTTGGACATCACCGCGTACTCGCGCACGCCCTTGTCCTGGGCTTTCCAGGTGATGCGCTGGAGGACCGTCGTGCCGTTCTGCATGTGTGCCTCACCTTCGAGAACCAGCGCGCCGTCCTTGAAGTTGCCCACCAGCACCATGATCGAGCCGCGATTGGTCACCCAGGTCTGCTGCCAGTGTTTGCGCACGGGGTCGTAGCTCAGGATGCTGTCGCCGATGAGCCCGTCGGTCTGCTCGTAGAGTTCGTGGAGGGCACAGCCCTGGGCGATGGGCTCGACGCGCGCACGTGCGATGGACGGACCGTTCGGGGCATCGCTCTCGAAGGTATCCCAGTCTCCGATCCAGAAATCCAGTTGATGGTATTCCGGGGCGTTGGCGCAGCCGGGAGGCGCGGGCGGCGCGACGGCAGGGGCGGCGACGGCGTGGTTGAGGGCGCCCAGCAGCACCGATGCAAGAAATCCTCTGAACAAGGTCGACTCCTTTGGAATGGACGCCCGAAGGCAAATGCGCCCGATGCACGACCGTGCGCGTGATGGCGGGACAGTGGGTTGCGGCGGAGCGAGTGGTGCGCGCGGCAGCGTCCGCCGATGCTATCGCCGGCTCGATCACCGGGCTCGCCGTTTTCGGCCATCATCACCCTGCGGCGGCGAAGACCAAGGTCGAGTTCACTCGCTGAGTTCCCGACGGGCACGCCGGATACCCGTGCCGGCAAGCGTCGAGAGTCATCGACGATGCATGGCTTCCATGCCGCGGCGATCGCGCAGCTTCGATGGCGCGGCGGACGCCGTGGAGGCCGTAGAACTGCCGGCGCCGCACCGTTCCCGCGCCACTCGTTCAGACACCGCTCCTCCCCGCATTGCTAGCTTGGCCCAACCGCACTGGGAGCCCGCCATGCACAACGACCAAGCCGTCCACACCGCCATCGCCGAAGTCGCCGCGCTCATCGAAGGCACCGAGGTCGTCATGTTCACCACGCGCAACGCCGAAGGCCGGCTGGTGAGCCGGCCGCTCGCCGTGCGCGAGAAGCCCTTCGACGGCAGCGCGTGGTTTCTCACCGCGCTCGACAGCCGCAAGATCGGCGAACTCGAGGCGGACCCTCGCGTCAACCTCGCCTACGTCAACGCCGGCAACGGCACCTACGTTTCGATCGACGGCCGCGCGCACGTATCGGTCGATCGGGCGCAGATCGCGGCGTTGTGGTCCGACGCGCTCGATGCGCTGTTCTTTCCCGCCGGCAAGGACGATCCGAACCTGGCCGCGCTGCGCGTCGACGCCGACACCGCAGAGGCGTGGACCTCGGCCTCGACGGCCGTCGGCCGCGCCTTCGACTTCGTCAAGGCGAGGCTGACCGGCGATTCCGCCGCGCTGGGCACGCAGCAGCATTTCGATCTGCGCAGCGGACTGCGCACCACCACGAGCCGCTGACGTGCGCCGCGAAGGGGCGCCGCAGCGAGCGCGCGCAGGCCTTCCCGCGCAACCCGGCCTGCGCATCGGCTGCGCCGGATGGTCGTTGCCGGCGCCGCCGAAGCCGCTGCGGGCGCAGGCGCGCAGCCAGTTGGAACGCTATGCCGAACTGTTCGATACGGTGGAGATCAACTCCTCGTTCTATCGGCCGCACCGCCCGGCGACCTATGCGCGCTGGGCGCAGTCGGTGCCGGACGATTTCCGTTTCTCGGCCAAGCTGCCGCGCACGATCAGCCATCGACGCCGCCTGAAAGAGTGCGCCGCGGAGCTGGACGCCTTCCTGGCCGGCGTCACCGAGCTGGGCGGCAAGCTCGGCGTGCTGCTGCTGCAACTGCCGCCGACCCTCGCGTTCGACACGGCGGTGGCCGAGCGCTTCTTCACGGACTTTCGCGACCGCCACGCCGGCGCGATGGCGTGCGAGCCGCGCCATATTTCATGGTTCGCGCCCGAGGCGGAACGCCTGCTGCGCGCGTTCTCGATCGCCCGCGCCGGCGCCGATCCGGCGCGCGTGCCCCGCGCCGCCGTTCCCGGCGGCGACCACCGCATCGAGTACCTGCGCCTGCACGGATCGCCGCGCATGTACTACGACGCCTACGACGACGCCGCGCTGCGCCGCGTGGCCCGACGCCTGTCGCGCAACGCAGAGGTAACGAGCGAACGCTGGTGCGTCTTCGACAACACCGCGCGCGGCGCTGCGCAGGTGGATGCGGTGAGGTTGCAGCGGCTTCTCGGTGTGGAGCGTTGAGCTTTGCGGATGTCTCGCACGGGAAAGGGTGGTTCACTTGCCGCGAGCCGGCGCATTCGCTTGCGCACGCCCTTGAAATCCATGACGGATTGCGTCACACGGCCAATCGGCTGGAAGCCCTGAAAAGCAATCGCAAGGGCCAGCACAGCATCCGGATCAACGACCAATGGCGCATCTGCTTTCGCTGGAGCGACGGCGATGCGCAGGACGTGGAAATCGTCGACTACCACTGAACCGTCGAGCCTCCATGAAGACCCTGCCCAACATCCACCCCGGCGAAGTGCTGCTGGAAGAATTCCTCCATCCGCTGGGCATCAGCCAGAACGCGCTCGCACGCGCGGCCGGCGTCCCGCCACACCGCATCAACGAGATCGTGCTCGGCAAGCGTGGCGTGACCGCCGACACCGCCGTCCGCCTCGCGGTGGCCCTGGGCACCAGCGAAAAAGGTTCTGGCTCGGATTGCAGGCGGACTACGATCTGGAAGAAGCCCATCGGGCACTCGGCAATGCCGTCAAGCGAATCGAGAAGATCGCCGCCTGAGCGCAGAGGTCGAATCCGAGCGGCGGGCTGCTCGATGCAGCTGCCGTGCGTCGAAGGCGCGATTCCGAGCCACCGCACTGCAACTTGAACGACCGCCGCTTTTGTTGCCTACTTCTCAAATCGACGCTTCAGGGGGCGGAGATTCGGGATGGATTCCTCGGCGGGATGCCGGTGTCGGGAAGCACCGCGCAATGGTTTTCGGATCGCGCTGATCGGCACCGTCGCCGTCTGCGCCGCTGCCTGCCAGCGCCAGGCCGCCGACACGGCGGCTGAGAAGCCTCGCCCGCAGCAAGCCGGGCAACCCGTCAATCCCTACGCCACGGCCGGCCATATCGCCGGCGCCCGCGTGGCGCTCCTGGCCGGCAATCAGCAAGCCGCCCAACAGCACGTCGACGCGATGGCGCGCGATTTCTCGCGCTCGATCCGCCTGCGCGACGTCAGCCGGCCCGTCGACCACGAAGCCGCACGTGCCGTGGTGCGTCCGATGCCGGGCGTGCGCTCGGCCATCTGGCTCGACGCCGACAACCTGGCGGTGATGGTCGACGGTCAGCAGTATCGCGATAGGGACATGATCGACCGCATCTGTGTGGCGCTGGAGCCGCTCGGCGACACCTTGGGCGTGGTCGTGAATCTGCAGGACGCGAAGGCGAGGAATGGCGACGAGGCGACGACGTTGTCACGCAACTGTCAGTTGCCGGAAGGGCAGAGGGCGTTGCTGCAGAAGAAGCGGCAGGTGGATGTGGTGGAGCCGGAGGTGAGGGAGCAGTTCAAGACGATGCAGCGAAGATAGGAAAGTAATGAAGAAGTGAGCCCGACCCCGTTTCCAGTCGGGCATTTGTGGGCACGGGAGTGGAGTAGGGGATGAATTTAATTGAAAGCATAGAAATTGCATATTTCCGTTCTATCTATAAAGAACGTTTGGACGACCTGAAGGGGCTTACGGTTTTCTTTGGACGCAACGATAGCGGAAAAAGTAATTTTCTTAGAGCCCTTAACTTATTCTTCGAAGAGCATACAAACCCTGGATTATCATTCAACTTTGACAGGGATTTTAATCATGCAAGACTCGAAGAAGCAAATAAGAGTGATGGTGCTAGAAAGTTTGTGTACATAAAAGTATATTTTAGATCACCATCAAATTGGAGGAATTCACTTGGCGATACATTTTGGGTTAAAAAGCAATGGAGTATAACTAAACAAATTTCTCCAGGATTTGAAACGTCGGTTCCGACTGCGAAGCAGCAATATCTCACTAGATTTCTTAATAATGTTAAATTTCACTATATTCCGGCAATAAAGGATCGAACAATCTTTGAAAGATTATTAGGTAAGCTGTATGCGGTGCTCTCTAGTCAGCGAGAATTTAATGAATCATTAAATTCTTTCTCCGAGGAGCTTCGGGGTAAAACGGAAGAGCTTAGCGAGGGTCTCCTTGGAGAGCTGGGTGTTGCCAGCACTATTGCTCCACCATCGGATTTGACTGAATTATTCAAGTCACTTGATTTTGAGACCGTTGGAAAGCATGGCGACTCATATTCATTGACCTTGCAGCGTGGCGATGGCGTGCAGGTCCGTCACATACCCGAGATACTCTCATTTCTATCCGATCGCGGAAATGAGGATTATCACATCTGGGGTTTTGAAGAGCCAGAGAATTCACTTGAATTGGCTTCCGCAATAGATGAGGCTGCTCGTTTTCAAAAGCTCAGCGGTTCGTCGAATAAACAAATATTCCTAACAAGTCATAGTCCAGCATTCTTTCGTGCAATAGGTGACGGTATAAGGCGCTATTTTGTTTCTAAGAAGGTTGAGAATGGTTTTTCCAGAGAAATATCAAAAGCTCAACGTATTGATGGTCTGTCTTCTGAAGAGCTTCCAGCTGATTTGATGGGTGAGACTCCGCATTTGGCAATCCTAAGTTCATATCTAGATGATGCAGCGAAAAAAATTCAATCTCTTGAGACGCAGGCGGTTGAGTTGGTTAATAAGTTAAAGGATAACGCTACACCAATACTATTTGTTGAAGGTTCAAGCGATGCGAGAGTTCTTCAGGCTGCTTGGGATCATTATGTTGGTGAGGCTCATCCATTGCGGATAGAGGCGTGTGCCGGGACTACAAAAATGGAGAGTCTCGCGAAAGACGGTTCTGTGTTACGTACGCTGGCGCCTGATCGATCAATGTACGTATTGGTGGATAATGATAAGGAAGGGAGGTCTCTTAGGGCGGATGGCAAATTGCAGGCAAGAGGTGGTGTATGGATTCAGCACAATTCCAATAAGACGTGGTGGTGTCGACTGTGGGTGCCGAGCGAATTTCAGGAAGAAATGCGGACACTTAATATAGTGGAGGCGTTATGGCCGGCAACCCTAGAAAATATATTCTCAAGAGAGGTTCGCTTAAGGGCCATTAATGACGGCTCATATAAAATAGGTAATTCTCCTTATTCTGATCTTCTTACGCCAGATATTTATCCGAAGATTAGCGATCGCCTTTCGGGTAATCAGGAGGGTAAGATTTATATTATGGCACCTACGGTTGAGTCAAAGGATGCATTTTCACAATGGCTGATTGCTCAGAAAGATGTGGTTGATCTATTATTTCCGCTTAAGCAGTTAGTATTACGCCTGAAGGAGCTTATGGAGGCAGCGAAAGAAAATTAAGTATGAAATATTAATAATATTTTCTTGGCGCGTAGGTAGAATTTGAATTATTCTTTGATGGTGTGGGCTACATGAAGTAAAGATTGGCCACGTCGATGTGTATTGATATTATTGTCTTGCTGCAGTAAATATTTTTGCCGAATTTGACAATTCGAATCATAAGGCGCGCCTGTGCCCGATGGTGTTGGAATCCCTAATCGAACAAGGAATCCGACATGACCCGCTCCAGATAAACTCGTTCCTGTTCCGTCGCTCTAGTTGCGTCACCTAGGCAACCCACGCGCTCACTTTCCACCGCTGCGGTTGCGCCAAGAATTGTTCCCGCTACGCCTGCGGTTCATCTGGACCATCCGTCCGCGCCACGCAAGCGCTTCCGTACTCTCGCTCGCTGCACGATGGGCTACCTGTACTACGACGAGCGCTGCGGCAAGCAAAGCGTCGGGCGCGCCGCGCCTGCGGCTCGGAGGACGTTGGCTGGAACAGTTCGGGTTCTCCGTGGGCGATGACCTGCAAGTGACCGCAGGCCAAGGCCTCTTGCTGATCAGCCGCCGACGGAAGACCAGCTAGACGAGACTTCTATCTCATCGCAGCCACAGGGCGGGACTGCCTGCCTTGTGGCTGAGTCTTGAGAGCCAGAGTCTCTGGCTGGATGTCGGCGGGCGTCAGACCAATCGCCGTGTACGCCGATCCGTGCCTTTGTCTTCGAATCCGAGCGCGAATCTCCCGAAGACGAATGACAAGCCCAGCGACGACAGTACGGTGCCGATCCAGCCGTCGTCGATCTCCCCGTAGAAAACGTCGCTCAGGAAAAAGACGGCACAGGCCAGACCGCCGAGGGACAGGAGGCCTGCGAGAAACCGGAAGATGGCGGTGCGCATGAGCGTTGGCTACTTCATGGCTGGCGTTGGGAATGGCCGAGTCGATTATGTGCCGCGCGTGCTTCGCCGATCCATGCCCGCCGCATCATCCAACCAATTCGCCCCCTTGTTCTTCAGAAAGACCACATACACGATCAACGATACCGCGATCACCGCGGTGACGTACCCCGCGAACAACTTCACCTGACCGGTGCGCAGCGCCGCCTGGTACAGCAACGGCGCGGTGCCGCCGAACGCGGAGTTGGCCAGCGCGTAACCCAGCCCGACGCCGAGCGCGCGCACGTGGGTGGGGAACAGCTCGGCCTTCACCACGGCGTTGATCGAGGTGTAGCCGGTCAGGATCACGAAGGCGAGGGCGAGGATCGCGAAGGCGGGCAGCCAGTGGGTCTGCTGCGGCAGCGCCAGCACCAGGTAGGCGGTGTAGAGCACGCCGCCGATGCCGAAGAACACCAGGAGGCTCTTGCGACCGACGAGGTCCGACAGCCAGCCGCCGATCGGCTGCAGCAGCATCAGCACGATCAGGGCGATCAGATTGATGACCACGCCGGTCATCGTGTCGTCGCCGGCGAAGCGGGCCTGGATCATCTTCGGGCCGACCACCGAATAGGTGTAGAACGCGACGGTGCCGCCGGCGGTGATCAGGAAGCACAGCAGCAGCGGGCGCCACTGGTGCACGAACAGCTCGCGCAGCGAGCCGGAGGCGCGCGCCTGGCCGCTGCGCGCGGCCTGGATGGAGTCGGCGCCGAGGGATTCGTCCATCGTGCGCCGCATCCAGAACACCACGATGGCGGCGACGCCGCCGAGGGCGAAGGCGACGCGCCAGCCCCACAGCGAGATCTGCGCGGCGTCGAACAGCTTCAGCATCGCCAGCAGGGTGAGCTGCGCCAGCACGTGGCCGCCGACCAGGGTGACGTAGTGGAACGAGGACAGAAAACCGCGCCGGCCGGGCATCGCCGCTTCGGACAGATACGTGGCGCTGGCGCCGTACTCGCCGCCGGTGGCGAAGCCCTGGATCAGGCGCGCCAGCAGCAGGATCATCGGCGCGGCCACGCCGATGGTGGACACGGTGGGCGTGATCGCGATGGCGAACGAGCAGCCGGCCATGATCGTCACCGACACCGTCAAGGAAAGACGCCGGCCGTAGCGGTCGGCGAAGCGGCCGAAGAACCACGCGCCGATCGGCCGCATCAGGAAGGTCACGGCGAAGATCGCCCAGATGAACAAGGTGGCGTTCTTGTCTTCGGGCGAGAAGAACTGCGATTCGAAGTAGCCGGCGAAGACCGAGTAGACGTAGACGTCGTACCACTCGACCAGGTTGCCCGCCGATCCCTTCAGCGTGTTGGAGACTGAGCGGCGCAGACGGGCGCGGGTGTCGGTTTCGGGTGCTGCGGCCGTCGGGGCGGGGGCGGATGCGGTCATGCGGAAAGCCGGCGGCTGACGGGCTGGGAGAGGAGTCCGATCGGCGAGGCGTGATTGGTGTCGAACGGCAGACTCATGGGGTCGATGAGGTCGTTGGTGTCGTCGCGCATATGCATTCGGCCCGTTCGATCGAGGATTCCGCGCGATCCTCCTAGCCGGAGTGTACTTCCGGATATCGAAGTGGACGGGCATGGTCGTCTCGTTTCACTGGTCGTCGCCCATCGGCGGATGATCGAGCGTCCATTCTTTCGCCGTGGCTGCGACGACCAGCGAGCCGACAAGCCGAACGCCTGCGGGGCGTGCGCCATGCGAGACGATCGAAGCGCCATGGCTGCGGCCTCCGCCTCCGACACGAAATCCGCAAGGTCGACTCCGACCTGCTTCGCGTTGGTTTCGCATGACCAATTGGCCTGCACACCGCTCATGCACTGCTGCTAGAAAGAGACCCCGATCTCCGGTTTGAAGGAACGCATCCCTTGAAGGCCAAACGAACCCACCCATGCGCGCTGGCCGCGCTCGTCCTCGCGACGCTGCTGCCGTGGAGCGCAGGCTTCGCGACGGAAGCGGAAGCTCCCTCGTGCCGAGCCCTCGCGACCCGCGCCGATCCGGTCGCGACCGTCGAGACGACACTGGCCGGCGTGCCGGCCATCCTTCGCGTGCCGAAGACGATAACCCAGCCGCCGATCGTCCTCTGGCACGGCTTCGGTCCGCCGGCGAGCGAGCAGGCGCTGATGGAGGCGTTGCCGCTGGACGATGTGCCGGCGATCAAGGTGTATCTGGGACTTCCGCTGTTCGGCAAGCGCGCCGAAGCAGGTGGCGTCGAGGCGCTGAAGCGTCGGCAGGCGAACGACTTCGCCTCGCAGATCTTCGCGCCCGTCGTGGTCGGCGCGGCGGAGGAATTGCCGGCTGTCGTAAACGCATTGCGCGCGATGGGCTGCCTGGCGCGTGACGGAAAGATCGGCCTGTTCGGTTTCTCGGGCGGCGGCGCGGCGGTCCTGCTGGCGCTGGCCGAGCACGAGGTGCCGGTCGGTCGCGCAGTCGTGCTGAATGCATCGACCGGCCTCAGCGCGTCGATCGCTGCGTTCGAGAAGGCGACCGGGAGGCCGTATGCGTGGAGCGACGCGGCGCGTGAACTCGCGCGTCGCACCGATGCCGCGGGTCGCGCCGGCGAGATCGCCGCGGGGCATCCGCCGGTCGCGCTGCTCATCGTGCAAGGCACGGCGGATGCGACGCTGACGCCGCAGCTCGCCACCGATCTGCATGCCGCGCTGAAAGCCAAGTACGCGGCGCGCGACGCGCAGCGATTGCAGCTGATCCTTGCGCAGCACATGACCCACAACGTGACCGACGCCGGCAGCCTCGGCGAGGTGGGGAAATGGGCCGGAGACTGGTTCAACCGCTGATGAGTGCTGGAACGAACCGGAGCCGAGACCGACTTCCCGCCCGTTTCGATCCCGCCCGCGACTGGGTACGATCCAGCCACCATCACGAACACTCAAGGGGAGAACATCATGCGTCCGATCGTCCTGATGATGCTGGGTCTTGCGGCGACCTGCGCCGGTTCGGCGTGGGGGCTGGACATCAACGGCAACACGATCGGCATGCCGATCGAGCAGGTGGCCAAGCCCTACGGCAAGCGTTGGACCTGCGACACGGCGACCGATGCGCGGGCGGGCGACAAGATCTGCCGGAAGAGCACGGCCGTGGACGAGTTCCCGCGCATGCAGAACGACTATTTCGGTCGCAACCACGTCGCCATCTTCTATCGCTTCCACGACGATCGGCTGGTGCAGGTCCGCGTCTCGGGACTGGCGAAGGATCGGTTCGACGACGTTCTCGGCACGCTGACGAAGGCGTACGGCGAGCCCAAGCGTGAAGCGGGCAGCGCACAGGACGCGTCGGGGAAATCGTCCGACCGCACCACCGCGCGTTGGGAAAGCGAGGGCGCCGTCCTCGATCTTTCCTCCGGTAACCAGCCGAAGTCGCCCGCGTTGAGCCTGTCGCTCTACGACGCGGCGTACTGGAAGACGGACAGCGCGGCGCCCAAGGCCGACGGCGGCTGAGGCGGGAAGGCGCCGGGCCGGCGAATCGTCTTCGCCCGGACCGGCGCCGTGAGTCTGCGGCGGAAGATACCCGCCGCACGTACATTGCCGATTGAGCTGAAGCCGCGCGAGAAGCAAGCGCCTCGCGCGGGCGCGTCGCCGTCCGCGCGATTCATCCGCGCAGGATCTTCTCCATCGCCTTGCCCTTGGCCAGCTCGTCGATGAGCTTGTCGAGATAGCGGATCTTGCGCATCAGCGGATGTTCGATCTCTTCCACGCGAACCCCGCAGACCACGCCCGTGATCAGGCCGGCGTTCGGGTTGAACGCCGGCGCCTGGCCGTAGAAGGTTTCCAGGTCGTTGTCGCTGTCGAGCTGCTGGCGCAGGCCCGCCGGCGTGTAGCCGGTCAGCCAGCGGATCACCTGGTCGAGTTCCTCGCGCGTGCGGCCCTTGGCCTCGGCCTTCTTCACGTACATCGGGTACAGGCTGGCCCAGCGGATCGCGAAAACCTTGTCCTGGCGCATCGAATCTCCCCCGACCGTGTTCGCGCGGCTCAGCCGTGCGAGGGCTTCCATCCTGCGGGCGGCACGGTGTTGACCATCCACGGCACGCCGAAGCGGTCGACCAGCGAGCCGTATCCGGGCGACCAGAAGGTTTCGGCGAACGGCATCACCGTCTTGCCGCCTTCGGCGAGCTGGTCGAACCAGCGCCTGGCTTCGGCGCTGTCGTCGGTGTGCAGGGTTACGTCGAAACCGTTCTTCGGTTTTTCGATGTTGGGCGCCCAGGCCACGTCCATGTCCGCGCCCATCAGCGCTTGGTCGCCGACCTCGAGCCAGCAGTGCATCAGCCAGGTCTTGTATTTCTCGTCGGTGATCGGCATTCCCGGCGGCCCGTCGCCGTAGGGAAACGCGGCGGTGATCTTGCCGCCGAGGACTTTGGCGTAGAACTCGAACGCTTCGCGGCATTGCCCCTGGAAGCTCAGGCTGGTTACGATCTTCATGGGTCACCCGGTGTTCGGTGGTGGGACTGGATACGTACCACACCGGCCGTTAAGCGCGCGTCCGTGCCATCCGCCGTCGTCGGTCCGGCCTCGCTCCACGCGCGAGCGATGTGTTCGTGACGGAAACCCGCTCGAGGTTCCTTCGCCCGATCCGCGAAGTCGACCGCGCTCTCCGATGCGGCGCGAGCCGATTCCCGCACAGGAACCGGCTCGCCGCATCGGGGCTACTGCGGCGGCGTCTCCTCGAATCCGTCCGCGAAGATGACGTCCCGCTCGCGCACGCCGGCGCTGCTCTGGTTGTTGCCCGCAGGGTCGGTCAGGCTCGATCCCTTCGGCAGCGCGACGCTCGCCGTGTTGTAGAACTCCGCGTATTCGTTCGCGGGATCGGACGCGGGAATCAACTCGCCGCGCAATTCGAACTGCACTGCGGCGCCCACCGGCAGCGAGGAAACGACTGTGTCGAGCGTGCCGGTGCCCGACCCCGGCGAGGGGCACGCGGCTCCGACCGCCGTCAGGCACTGCCAGGTCACGGTGCCGGCATCCAGGCGGTCCGGCGGCAGGTCGAGCACGCGCACATCGGCGGCATCGGCCGGGCCGTCGTTGCCGACGAGGATCGAATAGCTCACCGTGTCGCCGAGATTCACCACGGCGGCGTCGGCGGTCTTCTGGATCCACAGGTCCGCTTCCGTCGGCACGACGATGTCGACCGTCGACGTCGCCTGCGGCGCCGCCGTGAAGTTGTCGTCGCCGGCCTGGTCCGCGGACAGGACGCACGAGCCCGCCGCCACCATCGTCACGGTCGTGCCGTTGACCGTGCACACGCCTGGGGCGAGCGAGCCGTAAACGATCGGTGAACCCGAATTCGGCTCGGCACTGGTGGCGAGCGGCGCGATGGCGAAGGTGCTTGCCGCATGGAACCAGCGGCTCGGCTCGGTCTGCGCCGGGAACGTCAGCGACTGGCCGGCCTGCGCGATCACCAGCGATTGCGACACCTGCGGCGCCGGATTCCACGCGACGTCGCCCGGCTGGTCGGCGGTGATCGTGCAGGTGCCTGCCGCGACGATCGACACGGTCGTCGCGTTGAGCGTGCACACGCCGGGGGTGAGCGAGCCGTAGACCACGGCGAGGCCGGAACTCGCGATCGCCGGCGGATCGACGGGGAATGTTCCGCCCAGGCTGTAGGTCCGGCCGGGTTGCGGGCCGAAGATGATGGTCTGGTTGCCCATCGGCGTGACGGGATTGCTGGGCGTGGATGAGGCGCCCGTGCCCACGCCATTGATGGCCGCGACGGTGCAGGTGTAGGTCGTGCCGTTGGCGAGGCCGGGTACCATGATGGGCGGTGCGGTTCCGCCGGCACTGACGCTGTTCGTCCCGTCGGTGCAGGTCGCGGTGTAGCCGGTGATGGGGTCTCCGCCGTCGCTGGCGGGCGCCGCCCAGCTCACGTCCACGACGGCATCGCCGGCGCTGGCGACGATGTCCGTGGGCGCGGCGGGCGCGACGGGCACCACCACGATGGAGTAAGGGCGTGAACCGCTGCAGCCGCTGGCGTCGCTGACCGTCACGGTGAAGTTGGACGTGCCCGCCGTCGTCGGCGTGCCCGACACGGTGCCGTTGAACGACAGCGTCATTCCGGGCGGCAGAGCGCCGGCGGTGATGGCGTAGTTCGGCGCGCCCAGGGCCCCCGTCTGGCTCAGGGACTGGCTGTAGGACTGGCCCCAGGTCGCGTTGGGCAACGAGGACGGCGAGATCGTCAAGGCCGGGCAGACGTAGGGCATGTAGACGACGTTGTCGACGCCGATGTAGTCGGAGTTGGATCCCGACGGCCCGGCGCCGGTGACGAAATAGCGAAACGCCAGGCGACCGGAGGTCGGTGCGGGAAGCCCCGACATCGTGATGGTGTATTGCGTCCACACCTGGGGATAGACGTTGATCGTCAGGGTCGGGTTGATCGACAGCATCAGCGTCGTGAAATCCCCCACGACTTGTGCGCCCGAACCCACGTTCGTGCTCGCGCCGTTCGTGCTCAGGCGCACTTCGAGGCGGTCGGGATAGTCGATCTGGCCCGGCCCGATGGTCGGCTTGCGGGTGAAGAACGTGAAGACGTCGCCGTTGCGGAACGTGCGGTTCGGCGCGATCAGCCAGTCGCTGATCGTGCCCGTGCCGCCCGTGGTGGCGCCGAAGTTGGCCGCGATGTAGGCGTTCGGTGCTCCGTTGTACGCATTGAATGGCCCCGGATCGGGCGACGCGGTGGTGGGAATGCCCTGGTACCAGCTGTTCGGCCCCAGCGGGTTGCTGTTGTTCTGGATGACCCAGCCTTGCGATGCGAGCAGGGCGACGTCGTCGAAGTTCTCGACGAACGCCTGCGCACAGGCCGATCCGGACACGGCGGCGAAAAGAAGGCTCGCGGTGGCGCGAAACACGCGTGCGCCCACGCCTGGGCCTGCGCCGGTGGAGGTGGCGAGGCAATGCCTTCCGAAACGACGGACGAGTGATGACATGGTGACGATCCCCCCTAGGATGACGGCCTCAACACTACCATGCGCTCGCGCTGTGGAGCAGCCGTTGCAACGCGCTGCGTGCGCGGCCGATGCCGGGAAAATCGTTCGACCGCAACGCGCGTTGGGAAAGCGAAGAGGTCGTCCTGCTGGAGTTCGCTTCGTTTGCGTGCGCGACGCCCATCGGGGCGCTGACGCACGATGTGCTGCGGCGTCGTTCCAGGCGGTTGCCGGACGAGCGGGTGCAGCTGCCGCCGCGTGCGGAGCGGAGTACGATGCGACTGCCGGAGGATTCCGGAACCGCGTCGACTCCGGGGGGAGGCTCGTCATGCATCGGTCGTTCGTCGTCCTGTCTGCGGCCGCGATGTTCGCGTCGGCGTATGCGCCACGCGCGTCGGCGCTCGATGCGATCTTCGCCGACGGTTTCGAGTTCCGCGATTTCCCCGCCCAGCCGATCATCGACGCCGGCGCGCCGGCGGATGCGCCGGCGCTGTTCGGCGCTGCCGGTGCGCCGAGTGGCGGGCCGTGCCTGGCCGATCCGCAGATCGGCACGCTGTTTCCCGGCAACTGGATGCGCCCGCGGTTCACGTGGATTCCGAGCGGCAGCGAGAACCTGTTCGAGCTGCGCCTCGCCGCGCAGAACCAGAGCAACGCGCTGGTGGTGTACACCACGGCGTCGTCGTGGACGATGCCCGCCACCGTCTGGGCCGCGTTGTCGCAGCACACCGTCGACCGGCCCATCACGGTGACGGTGCGCGGCGCGACGTACGCGTCCGGCAGCCTGACCAGCGGACCGGAGCTTGGATCGAGCGGTGCCGTGCGGGTGGCGCCGGTGTCCGCGCCGGGCGCGATCGTGTACTGGACCAACACCAGCAACGGCATGTGGCTGCGCGGGTTCCGCATCGGCGACGAAAACCTGAAGGACATCCTCGCTCCGGCCGATGCGGGGGCCGGCTGCTTTGGCTGCCACACGGCGACGCCCGACGGCGCCTGGGTCGGATTCTCGGCGGGCGAGGGCGGCGGCGCCGGACTGGGCCTGCTGTCCGCCGACGGCCAGCACCTCACGCCGTCTTTCATCAGCAGCAGCGCGCAGATGCTGATGGCGCGCCAGGATCAGGACGCGCCGTCCTTCTCGCCGCTGCACTGGACCAGCGGCGACCGCGTCGCGCTGACGATGTACCAGAACCAGATCATCTGGACCGACCTCGAAGCCGCCTCGGCGGCGCAGGGCGACGGGTGGGGTGTTCTCGCGCGCGGCGGCGAGAGCACGAATGCGGCGTCGGCCTCGTTCGCGCACACCAGCGACGACATCGTGTACGTGTCGACGCCCGATGCGGTCTCCATCGGCGTGACGGTGACCAATGGCGACATCCACGTCGTGCCGTACAACAACCGCGCGGGTGGCACGCCGGTTGCGGTCGTGGCGAGCGGCGACAACGAGTACTACCCGGCGTTCTCGCCCGACGACCGCTACATCGCCTACGACCGCGCTCCGGCCGGCACGAACAGCTACAACAACGCGCAGGCGGAGGTGTACGTCGTGTCCGCGAACGGCGGTCAGCCGGTGCGCATCGCCGCCAACGATCCGGCCTCGTGCAGCGGCCTCAGCAGCCCGGGCGTCACCAACAGCTGGCCGCAATGGTCGCCCGCGGCGGGCGACGCCGCCGGCCGGCGGTTCTACTGGCTGACGTTCTCCTCGACGCGCGCCGGCGGTGCGCCGCAGATCTACGTCGCGCCGGTCGTCGACGACGGCACCACACTGATCACCTATCCCGCGCTGTATCCGTGGAACCAGGCCGCCGGCGACGCCAGCCACACGCCGGCGTGGGGCAACTTCGCGATTCCGTTCTGATCCGCGGGCTTCGGCTTCCGCCGAAAGAAGCGATAGGTTTTCCTGCTCGACGTCGGATGCCCGCAAGTGCCGGGCACGACCAGGCGGCGCGCCGGATTCAGGAGGTATCGTCGCCGCCGCGCACCCGCTGCACGCGCGTGCGATACGCGCCCACGTTGTCGCCGCGGATGCGCGTCTCGCGCGTGCCCTTCACCTCTTCGACCTTGCGCTCGGAGCCGGTCACCGGCTTGGCCTCGACGGCGGTCTCGCGCTCGAACGCGTGCGATTTGTCGGTGTTGCGGTAGTACCGGTACAGGGCCCAGTACAGCGTCGTCGCGCCGGCCGGGCCGAGGGCGAGCAGCCAGAGTCCGCCGTCGTCGCTCATGAGGAATTCCCGATGATCCAGAGGGCGATGCCCTCGAGGAAGGTGCCGACGGTGATCGCGGTCATCAGCAGCTTCCACTGCTGCACCGGTACGCTGCCCATCGTCTCGCCGGTGCGGCCGTTGACCGCGATGTAGTGCAGCAGGCCGCCGTTGCGACCGGGCTGGTGATACGAATACAGCCAGACCGGCAGGTACATCGACACCCAGCGCGTGCCGTGCACGTCGAGGCGTTCCTGCTCCCAGCGCACGCCGCGGTCGTAGCGGCGCACCGAGCTTTCCACCTGCGCGCGGGCGATCGACAGCAGCTGGTCTTCCACGCGCGGGCGCAGGTTTTCCACGTCCTGGTTGCGTTTTTCCGAGGTGAAGCCCGACAGGTACGACGCGTTCCACTTCACCGCGTTCTTGGTGTCGAACGGCAGGATCGTGTTGATGATGTTGTTGGTGTTGACGCGCGTATCGAGGTTGCCGCGTTCGGTGGAGGATTCCAACGGCAGGTCGTCGACGGTGAAGTCGACGTGGCGTTCCACCTGGTACACGTCGGCGTCGTAGTAGGTCTTCTTGTCGTTGCCGGTGCCGCGCGTGTAGCGACGCGTCTCGATCTCGCCCTTGCCGGCGACGTCGGCGCTCGCGTTGGCGTCGACGATCATGTAGGGCAGGTAGACGCCGACGACATTCTCGGGCGTGAACTGCTCCTTGAACTCCTTCAGCGCGAACAGACGCCGCTTGTCGACGAACTGGCGGATGCGCGCGACGGCGTCGTCCTTTTTGATGTGGAACGGCAGCACCGCGTCGGGCACCGCGCCGTTGGCGATCTGCTCGTTGACGCCGAGCACGTGGCGGCACCAGTGGCAGCGCGCCGTCATCGCGTTCTCGGTGTTGACCGTCACCTCGGCGCCGCAGCCGCCGCACTTGAAGGTCATCAGGCTGGCGGCGTCGGCGGCGATGTCGCGTGCGCCCGAAGCGATGACCGTGCCCTTGAGCTGGTCGATGCCTTCGCCGAGGCCGAATTCCTCCTCGACGCGCGCCGCCTGCCATTGATGGCGGCAGTACAGGCAGACCAGCAGGTCGCTGCCGGCCCGCTGGCGGATCTCGGTCGAGCCGCATTTCGGGCAGCGGTTGACGCCGTCCTTCAGCTCCTCCGCGGACGTGTCGATGGCGACCGGATCGGGCGCCAGCACTTCGTTGCGGATCGGCTCGGGCAGCGTCGCCGGGTCGATCGGAAAGCTGCCCGGTGCCGGCGGCACGTCCTGCGGCGATCCGGGCCCGGCGGGAGGCGCCGCCGGGGGCTTGGTGGCGTTGGACATAGGTCTTCGCGCGATTCGTCGCTTACAGGCCCAGCGCCTTGGCTTTGAGCGAGTCGTAGTCGGCTTGCGTGATCAGGCCGAGGTCGAGCATCTCCTTGGCCTTCTTCAGCTTGGCCACCGGATCGTCGGCCGCCGGCGCGGCCGGCGCCACCGGCTGCTGCAGGCCGCCGATGCCGCCCATCATCCCCGAGGCCATGCCGATGCCCATCATGCCCGCCGCGCCGCCGTTCTCGCCGGCCGACTGGATGCCCGCGGCGACGCTGGCCTGCAGGTTGGAATTGCCGCGCGCACCGGACAGCGCATCGGCGCGCTGCACGTTCTTCAGCAGCTCGCGCGTGTTGGCGTCGTATTCGATCGAGACGATGGCGGTCTTGACGATGGTCAGGCCGCGATCGGATTTCCACTGGTAGGCCTGTTCCACCGCGTCGGACAGGCTCTTGGCGAAGCCGACCGAATCCTGCTGCAGCTTGGTGATGCGATTGCCCTTGCCGGGATCGTTCGTGTACAGGCTGAACGCCGGCGCGAGCGAACCGACCACTTCGTTGAACAGCTGGCTGGCGGCGGCGTTGTCCATGTCGGTGAAATCGAACATCTGGCCGGGCTGCAGGTACGAGGCCGGCACGAAATTCTTCACGAACAGGATCGGGTCGACGATCTTCAGCGTGTAGGAGCCGCGCGTGACCGCGCCGACCTGGGTGTTGAGGAAGCCGTCGTCCCAGTAGATTTCCGACTGCGTGCCGAAGCGGTTGTCCGGCAGCTCCTTCAGCGAGACGAAGAACGCGGCCTGCTGCGAGCCCGGCTGGCCGCCGAACTTGAAGCGCTCCCAGCTCTGCTTGATCAGCGAGTCGACCAGACCGCCGCCGGTGAAGATCGACTGCGAGTTGATGTCGTCCGAGCGCCACTCGTAGCCGCCCGGCTCGGCGGCGAAGCCGGTGATCTTGCCGTCCTGGAACAGCAGCAGCCCGTAGCCCTCGGGCACGACGATCTTCGACCCGTTGGTGATGATGTTCGACGAGCCCTTGGTGTTCGAGCCGCGTCCGGCATTGGTGCCCTGCGGCACCGCGGCGAACAGCGCCGCCGTCGCCGGCAGGCCGCCGGGAACCGTGTAGAAGTCCTTCCACTGGTCGGCGAGCGTGCCGCCGATCGAACCCACCACTGCCTGAACGAGACCCATGACATCTCCCTGCGGTTCGTGGTCGGGCGACGTACCCGCCATGCCGGGCGAACTATACGATCCCGGGCGCAGGAGGAGTGGGCGGGGAGAAAAAAAGTTGGGGCGGAGATCCTGAAAACGTGGGTTGGGTCGATCTCGCCACGCAAGTCGGCACTCGGGTGCGGCGGAGGACGCTCTCCTCACTCCCGCTGCAATCGCTCCAGAATCTCGCCGGCGTGGAACACGCGGTTTCGACGCCGGGCGGGTTCGGTGAGGATGCCGCGCGCGACGAGCTGGTCGATGGCGCGGTTCGCCGCGACGAAGGAGATGCCGAAGGATTGGGCGACCTGATTGACTGAAGTCACGGGATGGCCGAGCAGGAAGGTCGGCAGTTTCCGTGCGGTGGCGTCGGATCGCAGCGTCGACAGTTGCGTGAGCCAGCGTTCGCGCAGCGCGTTGAGATCCTGCGCGATGGCGACGGCGCTGTCGCAGGCTCCGACCACGGCGCGGCAGAGCAGGATGAACCATGGCGTCCAGTTGCCGTGCAGTTGCACGTCGGCGAGAGCGTCGTAGTAGGCGCGGCGATATCTCAACAGCATTCCGGACAGATACAGCGGCGGATAGCCTTCCGCCGCCAGGATCAACGGCATCAGCAGTCGTCCGGTACGGCCGTTGCCGTCGGCGAAGGGATGGATGGTCTCGAATTGCGCGTGGGCGATGGCGATCTGCGCGACGGGCATCAGCTCCCATTGTTCGTCGTCCCGAGGTGCGTACCTGAGCATCGAGGCTTCGAGCTCATCCATGCAGGCGGGAATCGCGGCCGGGGGCGCCGGAACGAAGATCGCGTCCTCGATGCGACCCGCGCCGATCCATGCCTGCACGTCGCGGTATTCGCCGGGACGGGCGGCGGGAGTGTCCTGCAGGAGGATCGCGTGCATCTGGCGTATCAGGCGCGTATCCAGCGCGGCGCGCGAAGCGGGCGAACGGATTGCATGCAGTCCTGCGTCCAGCGCCTGGACGTAGCGTTCCGTGACCGTGGCATCGGCGGGCAGGCCGTCGATGCCGTGCGTCGCCTCGTACTCCAGGAGTTCGGGCAACTGGGTGCGCGTGCCTTCGATCTGCGAGCTTTGCACCGCTTCGCGACGTGCCAATGTGCGCGTCACCATGTCGGTGTTCGGCAGCAGGGCAATGGTGACCTTCAGCCGCTCCAGCGCCTGCATCGCGCGAGCGATGTCCTGCGCGACGGCGGCGCCATCCGGCAGTCGTCGCGGTGTCGGTGGCGCGACGAGGGCCATGCAGTGGGGATGACCGTCGCATCGGACCAGATAGGCTCGCAGCGCTGCGCTGACGTCGGTGCGACGCATGGCGGAACCCCTCGATAGAGTTCAATGAGCCTGCCATCTATTTAACTTTAAGGCAATAGTTTTAAATAAAGAGCAGTGTTATTGAACGCTCGAACGACCTCTGGATTGTGCGTGGGACGTTCGCACCGGTTTTCGGTACTGTCCGCTTATCGTCTCTGGGAGGGGAATCACGATGAACCGTCGATCCGTGCTTCGGCCGTTGCCGATGATCCTGCTGGCGCTCGTGCTGGCGAGTTGCGACACCACGCGAAAAGCGACCACCGAAACCGCCAACGCCCCCGCATCCACCGCGCTGCCGCTGTTCGACACATTCGGCGACCTGCACCGCGACGTGGGCACCCGCGTGCCCGCCGCGCAGCGCTATTTCGACCAGGGCCTGCGCATGGCCTACGGCTTCAACCACGAAGCGGCCGGGCGCGCCTTCGCCGAAGCGGCGCGGCTGGATCCGCAGTGCGCGATGTGCGTCTGGGGACAGGCCCTGGTGCTGGGGCCGAACATCAATCTGCCGATGGAGCCGGCGCTGGCGAAGGACGCCACCGCCTTCGCCGCGCGCGCCGCCAGCCTGGCCGGATCGGCGAAGCCGGCCGATCGTGCGCTGATCCAGGCGCTGCAGGCGCGCTACGCGGATCCGGCGCCGGAGGATCGCAAGCCACTGGATCGCGCCTACGCGAACGCGATGGCGCGCGTGGTCGAGCAGTTCCCCGATGACGACGATGCCGCGACGCTGTACGCGGAAGCGCTGATGGATCTCTCGCCGTGGGCGTACTGGGAAAGCGACGGCAAGCCGGCGGAATTCACGCCGCGCCTGCTCGGCGAACTCGAGCGCGTGCTGGCGCGAAATCCGCGCCACATCGGCGCGATGCACTACTACATCCACGCCACCGAAGCCTCACCCGAGCCGCAGCGCGCCGAACGCTACGCCGATGCGCTGGCGGCGCTGGCGCCGGGGTCCGGCCATCTCGTGCACATGCCCGCGCACACCTACATCCGTCTCGGCCGCTACCACGACGCGACGCTGACCAACTTCGCCGCCAGCACCGCGGACAAGGATTTCCTGGCGGTGTGCCGCGGCAGCAACGGCGTCTATCCACTCGGCTACGTGCCGCACAACTGGCACTTCGCCACGATGACGACCGGCCTGACCGGCTCGCGTGCGATGGCGCTGCTGGCGGCGAAGCAGACGGCCAGCCGCGCCGATCGCGCCGCGATGGGACAGGCGCCGCTGGAATTCATGCAGCAGTTCGTCGTCGCGCCGCTGCTCACGCAGGTCCGCTTCGGCGATTGGGACGACATCCTGTCCGATGCCGCCACGCCGTCGGAACCGCCGTATCCGACTGCGATCCGCCACTTCGCCCGCGGCATGGCGCAGGTGCGCAAGGGCGCTTTGGCGGAGGCCGCGCGCGAAGCCGACGCCCTGCACGCGATCGCGCGCGATCCGGCGATGGCCAAGGTGAGCTTCTTCGACATCAATCACGCCGACGCCGTACTGCGTGTGGCCGATGGGCTGCTGCGCGGCGAGGTGTTGCGCGCACGCGGCGAGCACGCGCAGGGCATCGCCGCGCTGCGCGAAGCGGCAGTCGCCGAAGACGCGTTGGCCTACAACGAACCGGCCGACTGGCCGCTGCCGGTGCGCCCGTATCTCGGCGCTGCGCTGCTCGAAGCGGGCGACGCGCACGGTGCGGCGGAAGCGTTCGGGCAGGATCTGAAGTCCTACCCGCGCAACGGCTGGTCGTTGTTCGGCCTTGCGCAGGCGCAGCAGAAGCTCGGGCAGGCCGACGCGGCGCGCGAAACTTCGCGCTTGCAGGCGGCGGCGTGGCAGTGGGCCGACGCGCCGTTGACGGCGTCGCGCTACTGAACGCCGTTCGGCTGTCCGTGATCGCCGCCTTCGAAACTCGGGTTCGTGCTGATCTCGGGCCGAAGCGGCGGCGCCGGAAAATGCATTCTCGAAAGCCGGCGATCCGCTGAAGCTCGTGCCCATGGATGACTCATCGCTGCCGCCGCTCACCTTCGCCGTCATCGAGGCGCGTATCCAGGCGATGCCGGAGGGCCCGGTGTCGCTTCTCGATACGCCGCGATGGGCTGTCGTCCTCTACGCAATCGGCGTGGTCGCGGCGTTCTTCGGCATCCTGCCGTCCTTGCTGATGCAATTCTGGGAGCCGCGTCCTTGGATGGCTTGGATGGCGCGTGGCGGCCTCGTCGTCATGTGCGGTACGTGCGCGCTGCCGGCGCTGCAATCGATGTGGGCGCTTCTGACGCACATGCTGCGTTTCAAGAAGTCGATGATCGAGCAGATGGATCACGATCGCGTGGCCGTCGGCGCGCTTGCACGCTGGCTGGCGCGGTATCCGAAGCCGGTGCTGGTAGACCACCTTCGCTTCGCCCAGCACGCGCAGGCGAGACTCCAGGCGAAGCTCGGCTTCTTGGCCGGCAGCCTGGACAAGCTCGGCATCCTTCCCGCGGCAGCTGCCGTCGTCATTGCCTTGCAGAATTGGAACGGCGCCCGGTCGATTCCCGCGTGGCTCGCGATTGCCGGCATCTTCCTGGCGCTGCTCTGGCTCGTCGGCGTGTTAGCCGCTGACGTGCGTCTGCGCGTGCATTTGTTCGAAACCCTTCTCGGCGAAGCCATGAGATTTCAGGAGTCAGAGGAGGCGGAGGCTCGGTCGAGCGGGGCGACCGGCTACGGCTTCCGATGTGAATGAGATTTTGTTCATCACACGATCGCGTATGCGGCCGATCGTTCCAGTGTCGTGTGATGTGCTGCGATTGCGCACAAGGTAGACGAACTAGGCCGCAGGGTGTCCGCGCATGCCCATCGCCGCGGCCGCGCTCATGATGCGCAGGAGACGTTCGCGCACGGTATTGGCGAGCTACGCTTGGAAAAGCGCTGCGGCGTCGTCGAACCAGTCTTCTTTGCTCTTGCTTCCGTCCTTGCATGCGAGACATCGATATGAAGTCCCATCGCCTTGCTTTCTTTCTGCTCGCCGCGTCGATTGTCGGTTCTCCCGGCGTATCTCGTGCGCAGTGCGTCGAATGCGCGCAACAGATGTTTCAGGCCACGCTGACCACCAACGCCTGGTACAACATCAACCAGGACCAGATCGACCGGACGCGCAGCAGCGATGCGAGAAACGGCACCTGCTACGACGCCAATCGGGATTTCGAAGGATGCCGGGGGCGGGCGACGAGCGGGAGGTCCACGGGCATCGCGCCCGCGGCCGCCGACCGGGCGGAGAGTGTCGTGCTGGCCGTGCTCGAGGCCGAGCATCGGCGTCGCGTCCGAGCGTATGGCGAGGCGAACGCCAACCAGTGGCTCAACAAGGCGGCGGGCGACACGGGCCGCCAGGTCGGCGCGCTGACCGCGGAGTATCGGCGCCGCGCGGGCACGAACGGCGGCGCCGGCGTCGACACGTGGTACGTGGAAAGCGCATCCCGGATCGCCACGCGCTATGTCGACGGAGGCCGCGGCGCCGGCGCCGAAGAAACGAACGCAGGCGACATTCCGGCTGCGACGCGCAAACGCGCGGAAGAGGCGACCTTCGCCGTGTTCGAGCCGGAGATCGACCGCCGCAGCAAGAAGGACGGGCAGGCGGCGACGGTGGCATGGGCGCGGTCGATGGGGACGGCGGTGGGAGCCGGAGTCAGGAATCTGGCCCCTGAGTACCTGCAGCGCGCGAAGGTCGACGGCCAGGCGAGCGCCGAGGCGTGGTACGTCGAGCAGGCGAGGAGCCTGGCCACGCGGCAAATCCACAGCCGGCGCTGATTCGCCTGCGCGAAATCCGGGCGCAGCCCGTTCGATGCCGGGCCGAGCGAAGTGCGGCGTGGCGCCGCTGCCTCAATCGCGCGACGCCGCCAGCAGCGGATCGGACTGTACGAAGGCGTGCAGGTGATCCACCAGCGCGCGCACCCGCGCCGGCAGGTAGCGTTGCTGCGACCACACCGCGAACATCGGCCGGCGACGCGGCGTCCAGCCGTCCAGCACGACGCTCAGCGCGCCGCGCGCGACGGCATCGCGGGTCAGCGTGGCCGGGCAGAGCAGCACGCCGAGTCCGGCTTCCGCGGCGGCGACGGCCAGCCGCATTTCGTCGACGCGCAGGCGCGCTTGCGGATGCAGGGTCTTTTCCTCGCCGCTGGCCGGATCGCGCAGCGACCACGTCAGCAGCGGCGTGGCGATGATCGCGTCGTGTCCGGCCAGTTCGCGCGCATGCGTCGGCGTGCCGCGTCGCGCGAGATAGGCCGGCGAGGCGACCAGGTGCACGCCGATCTCGCCGAGCCGCTTCTGCGTCAGCAGCGAATCGCCCTGTGCGCCGACGCGGATCGCCAGGTCCGCACCGCTGCCGACCAGGTCCTGCACGGTATTGCTGAGCTGCAATTCCAGGTTCACCTCGGGATGCGCCTCGAGAAAGCCGGCCCATGCCGGCATCAGCGTCGTGCTGGCGAGGTTCACGGGCGCCAGCACGCGGATGTGGCCGGCGATGCGGCGGAGATTGTCGTCGAGCGATTGCGTGGCCTGGGTCAGTGCGTGCACCAGCGGCCGGCATTGCTCGTAGTACTGCAGACCTTCGGCCGTGGGTTGCAGGCGCCGCGCGCTCCGGTGCAGCAGGCGGCAGCCGAGGTCGCGTTCCAGTGCTTGCAGGCGCCGCGTCACGGTAGCGGCCGGAAGGTCGAGACGTTCGGCCGCGGCACTGAGGCTGCCGGCCTCGACGATGGCGACGAACAGGGCGATGGCGTCGAACATGGCTGTCCTATGATTGCTGATTCGGCAATCATAGATTGATCCGCGTCGTCTATTTTCGGAAGTTGGATATTTCTACTCTGTGCGCCGTCCCCATACGGAGTGCCTCCATGTCCCAGTCCCAGCTTCTCCGCTTCGTCTTCTCCGGCCTGATGTCCTTGTGGATGTCGCTGCTGATGACCGCCTTCGTCGTCTGGCTCAATCTCGGTTTCGACAGCAGCTATCTCCTGCGTTGGCGGCAGTCCTTCCTGTCCGCATGGCCGGCGGCCTTCGTCATCGTGCTGCTGTTCGGTCCGGCGGTGCAGCGGCTCAGCCACGCGCTGGTGGCGCGACTCCCGGTCTGGGCGTGGCGGCGCTGAGGCGGCAGGCCGCGGATGCCGATCCGGCGGCGTCGAATGATGCGCGAGGTGTCTGGCCGCATCGGGTTCCTGCTGGCGGCCGTTATTCTCGGCGAGCCGGTCGCCTGGAGCAGGATCGCATCGACGTTGATCGTCGCATGGTGCGGAAACGCTTCGCCTGAGCGCGAGGCGGGCACGTTCGCCGCGCGAAGACGTGCGGTCGCAGCGGGCCGGCTGTTCTCACGCGTCGGTTTGAGGTTCGGCCGGGTAGACGAGCGTGCCGTCGGATCGCACCACCGCACCGGGCGTCAGGCGGGCGGGCTCCAGGCGGCCCTTGCCCATGAGGTGGAAGACGGTCTCGCCGGCGGCGAGCAGATAGTCCGCCACGATGCGCCGGTGGCAGCGCCACCACACGGCCTCCGAGCACATCAGTGCGCAGCGTCGCTCGCGTGCCTGATCGACGACCTGCGCAAGGCCGTCGCGGAACGGCGGCGACAGCGCGTAGTCGGCGTAGCGATGGAAGCTCGCGTTCCGCCACAGGCCATTGAGTTCCTTGGGCACGTCCGCTGATTTACCGCGAAGGCCGCCGAGGGCGGCGACGTGCTCGTAGGCGATGTCGAGATCCGCGAGCGAGCCGGCGAGGACGTCTTCGTTGAACTGCGGATGCGCTCTCGATCCGGGCAGCTTGCGGATGTCGGCGAGCAGGCCGATGTCGACTGCCGTCAACAGGCCGGTGAACTCGGCGAGGCTTCGATCGGAATGGCCGACGGTGTAGAACGGCAGTTTCACGCGTCGCCCTTCAATCGTGTGCGAGCGCGCCGCCCTTGTGGACGGCGACGTGATCGGTCCTGTCGCTTCGGATCTCGTACTGGGGATCCTCCGCCGAGGCATGGTGCACGTAGCCCTTCCAGTCGAAGTCGCGCGTGTGTACGGCGGTGATGGTGCCGGAGACCCAGCCGGCCTCCGAGTTCCAGCGGACGTGATCTCCTCTCTTGAGCGTTGGGGTCATCGTTTGGCTCCTGTGGTCCCCGGCGCCCGTGCCTGCATGCAGTCTAGTCCTCTTCGCGATTCGTCGAGACCTGCACGTGACGAGCTGCGACGGTAGCGGCGCGGAGGGCGACGTCGGCCACTGGCGATCGCGGAACGGACGCGGCAATGCGGTGAATTGCGTATGGCTGCCATCATGTAATATCGTAAGTTACATGATAAGAAGGCGAGTTCCTTCGCGCTTCACGCCATTGCGCGTGGCACGGACGTATCCGCTTCCGGTCTCTTTCGAACAGCGATCCGCACCCCGTGAACAAACCGACGTTCGACAACGATTACTGGGACCAGCTCTGGTCGAAAACCCTGCGCGAGCATGCCGACAAGGTCGCCCTGCGCCCGCCGAACACGCATCTGCTGACGGAGATCGCGACGCTTCCGCCGGGACGTGCACTCGACGCCGGCTGCGGGCACGGCGCGGAGACGCTGTGGCTCGCCGCGCGGGGCTGGCGCGTCGACGCGGTGGACTTCTCCCCGACGGCATTGACCCACGCGCGCTCGCTGGCCGAACGGGCAGGGCAAGCAGTGGCCGGCCGGATCGATTGGATCGAGGGCGATCTCGCGCGCTGGACGCCGGCGCCGGGTCGCTACGACCTGGTGGTGTGTCTGTACGTGCACATTGCCGGCACGGTCGAGGATATGGTGGAGCGGATGGCATCCGGTGTCGCGCCTGGCGGCACCTTGTTCCTGGTCGGGCACCGGCCGATCGATCCGGCGACCGGCGCCGCCACGCTGGCGGCGAACCAGGTGCAGGTTTCCGTCGAGGCCGCGGTCGCTGCGCTCGATCCCGACGCATGGGAATTTCTCGTCGCCGAGGAGCGTCCGCGCGCGCACGCCGGAACGGGCGTGGATGCGCTCGTGTGCGCACGTCGTCGCGCTCGCGAGGGCAGCAGTGGAATGCAGACGTGAAGAAGGACAGCCGTCTCTCTTCCGTCCTCCACGTGCTGCTGCACATGGAGCAGAGCGACGGCCCGCTCACGTCCGACGCGCTCGCGCGCATGCTCGGCACGAACCCCGTGGTCGTGCGCCGCGTGCTGTCGAGCCTGCGCGAATGCGGCTACGTCGCTTCGACGAAAGGGCACGGTGGCGGCTGGGTCGTGGCCTGCGATCCTCGGGTCGTGACCTTGCTCGACGTCTATCGCGCCGTCGGCGAGCCGACCGTGTTCGCGATGGGGCATCGTCTCGAAAAGCCACGGTGCCTGGTCGAGCAGTCCGTCAACGAGGCATTGGACGGCGCCTTCCGTGCCGCCGAAGCACTGCTGGTGGAGCGCCTCGGACGCGTCACGCTGGCGGATCTCGCTGCGAGTCTCGGCCGTCGCATGAAGCACACGCGGCTCCAGTCCTGCAGGAACGACACCCGCACAGGACCATGACGTCGATGTCTTCCCGATGCGATCGTCGGCGACGGCAGTAATTTCCGACGGCCGGACTCGTGCACGCTACAGCAAGTGCGGGCGACGGCGTCGACGGCTTGCTGAGAAGGAATTCGTGTGCTTGCCGGCCCTGAGGGCGATCGAAACACTCACTCCCAGGTCACGCTTCTCAGCGATGCCGCGAGTTCGTCGAGGTCGGCAGGCACCGCCTGAGGAGCCAGAAGATGGCGAAGGTTGAGATATCGGCGATTCTGGATTCCGCCTGCGGTCCGTTCCGGAAATCGGTCGGCGCGAGTTCGTCGCACAGGAAGAACTTGTGTCCTTCCTCGATCTGCCAGCCCAGCGCTCTGGCGGCTTCGCAGGCCCGAAGAATCCGTTCCGTTTCGTCCGCGGTCCGAAATTTTCGGACGTTCCCGCTCTCCCCACTTCACCATAGTAAACCATGCCCGGCTTGCGGCAAGACCGTGCGCGTGAGGCAGATTCGCCGTCCGACGCAGATGGCTGCGCAGACGGGAGTGGCGAAATGCGGAAAGAAGTCATCGACGTGATCGTGGTCGGCGCCGGGCCGACCGGACTGATGCTGGCCGCCGAGTTGCGCCTGCACGGCGTGCGGGTGCTCGTGCTCGAACGGGATGCGGAACCGACGCCGATCGTCCGCGCGCTGGGCATGCATGCGCGCAGCATCGAGATCATGGACCAGCGCGGTCTGCTCGATCGGTTCCTCGCGCACGGCAAGACCCATCCGCTCGGCGGCTTCTTCGCCGGCATCCAGAAACCGGCACCGGAGCGGCTCGACACCGCACATCCCTACGTCCTCGGCATTCCGCAACCGCTCATCGACGGCCTGCTCGCGGAGCGCGCCGTCGAACTCGGTGCCGAAATCCGGCGCGGGTGCGGGCTGGCATCGCTGACGCAGGATGAGGACGCGGTGACGGCCGAGCTCGCCGACGGTACGCGATGCCGTGCGCGCTACCTCGTCGGCTGCGACGGCGGCCGCAGCATGGTGCGCAAGCAGCTCGGTGTCGGTTTTCCGGGCGAGCCTTCCCGTGTCGACACGCTGCTCGGCGAGATGCGGTTGACCGCGTCGGCGGAGGAACTGGCCACCGTGATGGCGCGAGTGCGCAGGACCCAGCTGCGCTTCGGCGCCATGCCGCTCGGCGACGGCAGGTATCGCGTCGTCGTGCCGGCCGAGGGCGTGGCGGCGGACCGCTCGATCCCGCCGACGCTGGAGGAATTCCGGCGCCAGTTGCGCGCGACCGCCGGTACCGATTTCGGCGTGCATTCGCCGCACTGGCTGTCGCGCTTCGGAGACGCCACGCGCCTGGCCGAGCGCTATCGCGTCGGCCGCGTGCTGCTGGCCGGCGACGCGGCGCACATCCATCCGCCGGTCGGCGGTCAGGGGCTCAACCTCGGTGTCCAGGATGCGTTCAATCTCGGCTGGAAACTTGCGGCCGCGATCGCCGGCTGGGCGCCGGAGGGTTTGCTCGACAGCTACGAGGCCGAGCGACGCCCCGTGGCCGCCGACGTGCTGGACAATTCGCGCGCGCAGATGGAACTGATGTCGCTCGAACCCGGTGCGCAGGCGTTGCGCCGGCTGTTGTCGCGGCTGATGGACTTTGATGAGGTGACGCGTTACCTGACCGAGAAGATCATCGCGGTCGACGTGCGCTACGACTTCGGCGAAGGCCACGCGCGACTCGGTTGGCGACAGCGCGACGTCGCATTGGCGCACGGGCGTCTCTACGAACGCATGCACGGCGGTCGCGGATTGCTGCTCGACCCGGCCGGTCGGCTCTCGGTGGCGGGTTGGGAAGATCGTGTCGATCACGTCGTCGACACCGGCGAGGAGTGGGAATTGCCCGCGGCGCTGCTGCGTCCGGACGGCCACGTGGCATGGATCGGTGACGACGAGCGCAGCTTGCAGGGTCCGCTGCGGCGATGGTTCGGCGCTCCCGCCGGTTGAGGTGCCGCGCGCGATGGCGCACGCATTCGTTAGGATCACGTTCGGCGGAGCGAAAGACGGGCAGTGGAAGCACGGCCTTTGCCGCGCTTTACTTGAACTCCGTGCTTGCGAAGGCGTCCAATGGCCCCAAGCTCGATGACCAGGTACGCACTGCCGAGCGCCTGCAGGACGAGGAGTCACCCGTGAAAGCTTCCATCGTTGCGAAGGTCGGCGCTTTCGTCGTCGCCGGCACCTGTCTCCTGTGTGCAGGAGCCGTCTCGGCGCAGTCGCTCGCGCCGGCGCAGACGACGGCCTCGACCGACCAGGCCGCGACTTCCTCCGAGCCCTTGAAGCTGCAGCTTCCCAACCAGGACTCGAAGCCGTGGCCGCAAGCCGGAGGGCAGGACAGCCCCGGCGAGTACTACGGCGACAACGGCAAGGACGAGAACGACCAGGGCGTCGAGGTGCACGGCAGCGTCACCACCGGAATCGGCTACTCCAAGGGCTACGGCACCAGCCAGATGAACGCGATCGAGCTTCACATCAGCAAGCCGTACGGCGATGGGAAGACCTTCGACATGCACATCAACGCCGAGCACACCAAGGGCCCGGGCTTCTCCCCGTACCGCTATCCGTACGGCGGCTACTACGGACCGCGGTATCCGTGAGAGATCGGGACCGGCGTCGACCTTCCTTCACGCTCCACGCGGTCCGGGACATCGCCGCCGGATCGAGTCGTCGGTAGTTTCGGTCGGGAAAGAGGCGACGAAGCGCTACGGATTCAGCGCGCCGATTCACTTCCTCCGGCGCGCGCTTCACCTACAGGGAAATTCCATGAAGCAAAGCCTCATCGCGCTGACTCTCGGCGCCTTGATCGGTTCGATTTCCGTCACGACGTCGGCGGCTCCCGCCGAGCAGAACCCTGCCGCAGGTCCGCCGATCCACGTCGAAGACGTCTACCGTTTCTATCGCCTGTACGACGCCACGCACGGCCGTCCGAGCGCGGAACAATTGCAGCGCGACTATCTGGACGCGGGCTCGGAAGGACTGCATCACCTCGCGAAGATCCGCAAGGTCACCGGCGAGGCCATCGCGAAGTCGCTCGACGCGCGGTCCGAGGTCTACGTCGACGCCAAGCGCTGCATGGACGTGCTGCCGCGCGTGCGCGAGCGGCTGGCGCTCGCCTTGGCCGAATTGAAGCGCCTTTACCCGACGATCGAATCCGCCCCGTCGACGGTCGCGGTCAGCCGCGGCAAGCCGGTCGCGGTGACCGATGCGCAAGGCGTGATCGTCGGACTGGAAGCGCTGTGCGGCGTGCAGTACCTCGAGGCCAACCTGGAAGACCGCTTCGTGCACGTGATGGCGCACGAGTACGCGCACGTGCAGCAGGCGCGCAAGGCGGCGGCGCTGGTCGACGCACCGAAGTACACGGTGCTGGAAGCGTCGCTGCTGGAAGGATCGGCCGAGTTCGTGGCGGAACTGGTGTCCGGCAGCGTCGCCTACGTCGGCTTGCCGGCGATGGCGAAGGGGCGCGAGAAAGCGCTCGAAACCGCCTTCCTCGTCGATCAGGACAAGACCGACCTTTCCGACTGGCTCTACAACGGCACCCTCACCAAGCCCGGCGATCTCGGCTACTGGGTCGGCTATCGCATCGCCAAGTCGTACTACCGGCACGCCGACGACAAGCAGCGGGCGCTGCGCGAGATCCTCGAGATGACCGACGCCAAGGCCTTCCTCGCGGCCAGCGGCTGGTCGCCCAGCATGTCGTTGCCGTGAAGCGATCGCATCGAGCGGGAGTGCCTTTCGTCGCTTGACCCGCGCGGATCGGATGCGGGAAGGTCGGCGCAGGCTTCCGCTCGGAGATGTCCGATGATCCGTTCGCTTCGGTTCGCGCTTTCCCTCGCGCTGCTTCCGTTCGTGTCCGCCGTCGCCGCGGCGGCGGACACGCCGTCGTCCGCTCCGGCCGCGCGCGAGATCGTGCTCGTGCGCCACGGCAACTACACGCCGGATACGTCCGTCGACGAGAAGATCGGCCCGCCGCTGTCGCCGATCGGTGTGGCGCAGGCGCGGCTCGCCGGCGCGCGCCTGCACGGCGAGCTGTCGCGACTGGACGGATTGCACGTCAGCCCGATGCAGCGTGCGCGCGACACGGCGGCGGCGATCGGCGCGGAATTTCCGGGGCGTGCGTTCGAGGTGGTCGACGATCTCGCCGAATGCACGCCGCCGACGCGTCGCGCCGAAGTCATGGCGAAGGAGAAGCCCGAGGACGCGGCCGCCTGCAAGGCGCGCCTGGATCGCGTGTTCGCGACGTATTTCCGTCCGGCGCAGGGCGCAACGCACACCGACCTGTTCGTCTGCCACGGCAACGTCATCCGCTATCTCGTCACGCGCGCGCTCGGCGTGGACACCGCAGCGTGGCTGGAAATGTCGGTCGGCCATGCGAGCCTCACGCGCATTCGCGTCGAGGCGGACGGCCGCTTCAAGGTGATCGCGGTCGGCGACGTCGGACACATCCCGGCGAACCTGCGCACCGGCGCCAGCGGCGATGCCGACCGCAGTCTCGCGGCGCCGCCGCTCGAGACGGCGCCGAAGTCCGGAGTGGCGGGGGCCTGAAAGCGGCGGCACGGATTCGTCGCCGGTGGCGTAGCCGCGCCGGCGGCTATCGCGCGACGGCGAGCGAGAACAGAATGCGCGCGAATCCGACGCGCGTCGGTGCAGCAGTGGCGGAAGCGGTGAGATTCGAACTCACGGTGGCATTGCTGCCACGCCGGTTTTCAAGACCGGTGCCTTAAACCGCTCGGCCACGCTTCCGGGATCTGGATGGGATCGATTGCAGGCCCGGCACGGTCTCTCTTCGCGAAGCGCGGCGACTTCGGGATCGATCCGGCCGGTTTGCAGCCGGCAACTTTACTACAGAGTCCGGCGCCGTTCGCAGACCGGTTTGCTTGTCTGCGCTGCGTTTTAAGCGCAGATTGAAAAGTTGGGGCCAACTAGGGAAGGGAAGATGATCAAAGTCGTGCTGGTCGACGACCACGAGCTGGTGCGTACCGGTTTCCGCATGATCCTCGCGGGGCAGCCGGGAATCGAAGTCATCGGGGAAGCGGCCGATGGCGAAAAGGGACTGGAACTGATTCGCCGCACGAAACCGGACGTCGCCATCGTCGACGTGCACATGCCGCATCTGAGCGGCATCGAATTGACCGATCGGGTGCGGCGCAGCAAGCTGCGCACGCGCATCGTGATCCTGACCGTCGTCAACGAGGCGCCGTTTCCGAAGCGATTGGTGGAGGCGGGCGCCAGCGGCTATCTGACCAAGGGCTGCGCCGCCGACGAACTCGTGCGTGCCGTGCGCCAGGTCGCCGACGGTCGCCGCTACCTGTCGCCGGACGTCGCCGAAGCGATCGCGCTGGGAGCGCTCGACGGCGTCACCGCATCGCCGTTCGACGCGCTGTCCGCGCGCGAACTCGACGTCGCGCTGATGCTGGCGCAAGGCCAGGACATGCAGCACATCGCGGGTCTGCTCAAGCTGAGCGCGAAAACCGTCGCCACCTACAAGTACCGGCTGTTCGACAAGCTCAGCATCGACAACGCGGTGGAGCTGGCGCACCTGGTGCACATGCACGGCCTGCTCGACAACCGTGCACGTGCCCTGACGGGCTGATCGGGCCGCGCGGATCGCGCGCGGCCCGATGCGGTCAGTCCGCTTTCGGTTCGTCCGGGGCGGACGGCTTCGGTTCGGCGGAAGCGGTGGGCTTCGGCTCGACGGGAGCCGCGGGCTTCGGTTCGGGCGAGGCCGTGGGTTTCGGATCGACGTATGCCGTCGGCTTCGGCTCGACCGGAGCCACCGGCTTCGACTCGGCCGGCGTCGGCGCGGGAACAGGCTTCGCCGCCGGTTCGTCGCGCTTGGCGACATCGGGAGTCGACGCCGGAGCCGCCGTCGAAATCGGAGTCACGGCCGGCCGCGACAGCGGCAGTTCGAGCGTCTGCTGACCGCGGTTCGCGGTGTCGCGCGGCGCTTCCGGCTCGGTCTTCGCGGTGCGTTCCGGACTCGCCGGCGCAGCGGTCGGTGCGGACACGGCGCGCTCGCTCGACGTCGTCGTCACTGCGGCGGCAGCGGCGGCTGCCGAAGGCGCGGCCGGAGCGTTCGCCGACGAACCGGGCGCCGGACGCGGCGTCGGCGCGCTCGCCGGTGCCGCGGGGGCCGGCGTCGCCGGAATCGACTGGATCGCGGCGCGAACGGCGGCCTGCACGGTCGACGGCGGCGGCGAGATCGCCGCGCCGGTGGCCGGCGTCGTCGCAGCGGCAGGAGCGGCAGGAGCGGCAGGAGCCGGCGCGGCCGGGCGCGGCGTTGCCGGAGCCGTGGCCGGTGTCGGCGCAGGCGTCGACGCGGCCACACTCGGCGTCGCGGGAGCTGCCGCGGCCGGTGACGGCGTCGTGGCCGGAGCCGGACTCGGCGCCGCGGTGGCGGTCACCGGGCTCGCTTCGGCGCTGGCCGCGATCCGCTTCTCGGGTTCCTTGGCCGGAGCGGTCTGTTCCTTGGCGTTCGGTGCCGTCGCCGGCGCGGACGCGCGCTCGGTGGCGCCGGTCGACGGCAGGTCGTCCTCGTCGTCGAAGTCCGCCTGGGTCTGATCGATCTGGCCTTCGGCCGAACCGATATCGGCGACACCGTCCTTGCGACGGCGACGGCCGCCGCGACGGCCGCGGCGACGCGAACGCATCTCGTCGCGCTCGCCGGCAGGCTTGGGCTCGGCATTCGCGGCGGTCTGCGTCGCGGGAGTCTGGGGCGGCGTGGCGATCGGGGCAGCCGTGGCGGGCGCTACGGCCGGATTCGCCGGCTTCGGCTGCGCTTCGGTCTGGCGCGAAGGCGGCGGTGGCGTCTGCGTGCGCAGCTCGGACACGACCGGCTGCTCGCCGGTATTGCGGCCAGGGCCGCGCTCGTCGCGCCGGTTGCCGCGCTGTTGCTGCCCCTGTTTCTGGCCTTGACCGCCGCGCTGGTCGTTGCGCTGCTGATCACGCGGCTGGTCGACGCCGGAACGGCCGTCGCGACGGTTCTCCTGGCGCCGCTGCTGTGGCTGCTGCTGGCCCGGACGATTGCCGGGCTGACGCGCCGGCTGGGCGGGGCGCGCCGGCTGCTGCGGCCGTGCGGCCGGAGCCGGCGTCGTCGCCGTCGGAGCGGGGGCGGCGTTGCCGCCGCGGAACCAGCCGACGAAGCGCGCGAGCAAGCCGCCGCTCGGTGCGGCGGCCGGTGTCGGCGCCGGTGCGGCGATCGGCGCGGGCGCGACCGGTTCCGGACGTTCCGGTGCCGGCGTCGCGCGGACCACGCCGGCGACCGCCGGCTGTTCGGGCTCCTCGCTCGGGCGCAGCATCGTCGGCAGCGGCTTCGGCGCGACCGGGGTGGTGCGCTGGTAGCTCGGCTTCACTTCCTCGCCGATGTCGGCCGCGCGTAGGCGCTGGATTTCCAGGTGCGGCGTTTCCAGCTGCTCGTCGGCGACGACGATGACGTTGACGTCGTGGCGCGCCTCGATCTCGTTGAGCTGGCGACGCTTCTCGTTGAGCAGGAAGTTCGCCACGCTCGGCGGCGCCTGCACCAGCACCTGGCCGGTGCTGTCCTTCATCGCGTGCTCCTCGACCAGGCGCAGCGCCGACAGCGCCAGCGATTCGACGCCGCGGATGCGGCCGTGGCCTTCGCAGCGCGGGCAGACGATCTGGGTCGATTCGCCGAGGCTCGGGCGCAGGCGCTGACGCGACATTTCCAGCAGGCCGAAGCGCGAGATGCGGCCGACCTGCACGCGGGCACGGTCGAGCTTGAGCGCTTCCTTGAGCTTTTCCTCGACGTCGCGCTGGTGGCGCGGGGAATCCATGTCGATGAAGTCGATCACGATCAGGCCGCCGGCGTCGCGGATGCGCAGCTGGCGCGCGATCTCGACCGCGGCTTCGCAGTTCGTGTTGAACGCGGTTTCCTCGATGTCGCTGCCCTTGGTCGCCTTCGACGAGTTGATGTCGATGGCGGTCAGCGCTTCGGTCTGGTCGATCACGATCGAGCCGCCGGAGGGCAGGCGCACGCTGCGCTCGAAGGCGTTCTCGATCTGCGTCTCGATCTGGAAGCGCGAGAACAGCGGCGTGGTGTCCTGGTACAGCTTGAGCTTGCGCAGGTTGTTCGGCATCACCTGCTGCACGAATTCGCGCGCGTCCTGGTAGAGCTCCTCGTGGTCGATGAGGATCTCGCCGATGTCGTTGCGCAGGTAGTCGCGCAGGGCGCGGATGATGAGCTTGGATTCCTGGTAGATCAGGAACGGAGCGGCGCGCGACTGCGCGGCTTCGGAAATCGCCTTCCACAATTGCAGCAGGTAGTCGAGGTCCCACTGCAGTTCTTCGGCGTCGCGGCCGAGGCCGGCGGTGCGCACGATCAGGCCCATGTCGTCGGGCACGTTCAGGTGGTCCAGCGCTTCCTTGATGTTGGCGCGGTCCTCGCCCTCGATCCGGCGCGAGACGCCGCCGGCCTTCGGGTTGTTCGGCATCAGCACCATGTAGCGGCCGGCGAGGCTGATGAAGGTGGTCAGTGCGGCGCCCTTGTTGCCGCGTTCCTCTTTCTCGACCTGGACGACCAGTTCCTGGCCTTCCTTGAGCAGCTCGCGGATGCCGGCCTTGTTCGGGTTCAGGCCCGGGGTGAAGTACTGGTCGGAGATTTCCTTCAGCGGCAGGAAGCCGTGACGGTCGGCGCCGTAGTCGACGAAGCAGGCTTCGAGGGAGGGTTCGACGCGGGTGATGCGGGCTTTGTAGATGTTGGCTTTTTTCTGTTCCTTGGACGGGATCTCGATGTCGAGGTCGTAAAGGTTCTGTCCGTCCACGATCGCGACGCGCAACTCCTCCCGCTGAGTCGCGTTGATCAACATGCGTTTCATTGTCGTTTTTTCCTGTGGGGGCGCTCGACTGTCGTCGGTGCTGCGCGTTGTCGCGCTGCGCGATGCCCGCATTTCGCGGGCCGACGGCGGCAGGTGCGCCTTGAAACCGGTGCTTCCGCGCACCGGCGTACATGGGGTTGCGCGCATCCGCGGACCCGCGCCGTCGTTCCGACGGCGAGCAATCCGCGACCCGACCCATTACGATGGCCGTTCGCCCCGGCGCCGCGCTCCGATGGAGTCACCGCGGGCGCAGAGTGCGAAAGGACGCAATGGATGGGTGCGTCAATGGCTGTTCCGTACTCCCGCGGATGGGGGCAGGGAACGGCGCGACACGCACTTGCAGCATATCAGTTCCAGGACGTTTTTTTCAATGAAGACACAGACTTCGGCGACAAATCGCGACGCAGGCGCAGGCCCGCGCGCGCAACTCGTCGCCGTGCCCGAGGATCGCGACGGCCAGCGCCTGGACAATTTCCTGGCCTCGCGGCTGAAAGGCGTGCCGAAGAGCCTGATCTACCGCATCTGCCGCAGCGGCGAGGTGCGCGTGAACGGCGGCCGCGCCAAACCGGACCGGCGCCTGGCGGTCGGCGACCAGGTGCGCATCCCGCCGGTGCGCGTCGCCGAGCGCGGCGAGGCGGCACCGCCGCCTGAGCGGCAGATGAGCCGCGTCGAGGCGTCGATCATCCATGAGGACCGCGAGTTCCTGGTCATCGACAAGCCGGCCGGGGTGGCCAGCCACGGCGGCAGCGGGGTCAGTTTCGGCGCGATCGAACTACTGCGTGCGGCACGGCCGCGCGACACGCTGGAGCTGGCGCACCGGCTCGACCGCGACACCAGCGGCGTGCTGGTGCTGACGCGCAAGCGCTCGGCGCTGACCGCGCTGCAGGCGGCGATCCGCGAGGGGAGGGTCGAGAAGCGCTACCTGGCCCTGATCGAGGGAGCCTTGCCGAAAGCGCGCCTCACCGTCGATGCGCCGCTGAAGAAGTCGGTGCTGCAGGGCGGTGAGCGCATGGTCCGCGTCGACCCGGACGGCAAGGAGTCGCGCTCGCGCTTCAGCGAACTGCAGCGCTACCCCGGCGCCAGCCTGGTCGAGGTCGCGCTGGAGACCGGACGCACCCACCAGATCCGCGTGCATGCCCAGCACCTGGGCCATCCGCTGGCCGGCGACGAGAAGTACGGTGATCGCGAATTCAATCGAGAAATGCGCGACAAGGGCTTGAAGCGGCTGTTCCTTCACGCTGCGCGCTTCGAGTTCGCGCTGGGCGAGCGCAGCTACAGCTTCAGCGCGCCGCTGGCGCCGGAGCTGGCGGCCGCGCTCGACGCCATTTCAGGTTGACGCCGAGCGTGCCGAGCACGATCAGGACGATGCCGACCAGCTGGATCGGCTTCAGCACGTGCCCGTACAGGACGAAGTCGAGCAGCAGCGCGACCAGCGGGTAGATGAAGGCGAGCACGGCGATCGTCGCCACCGACAGGCTCGGATAGGCCGAGTAGAACAGCACGTAGCAGATGCCGCTGTGCACGAGCCCCAGGCCCGCCAGCCAGATCCAATGCGGCCCGAGGTGCGCCGCCGCGGCGTAGTCGGCGAACGGCGCCAGCATCGCCACGCCGGTGAGGCACTGGATCAGCACCACGGCGAGCGGTCGCTCGCGGCTGATCCGGCGCGACAGCAGCAGTGACGCTCCGCACAGGACGGCCGCGACGAAGGTCAGGCCGATGCCGACGAGGTACGTCGCGTCCGCGCTGCCGATCAGCTTGAACGGATCGGCCGACAGGCCGACGCCGACGAAGGCAAGGGCGGTCCAGGCCAAGTCGGCCGGATGCGTGCGTTCGCCGAGGAACAGCGCGGCCAGCCCGAGCATCGCGAACGGAAAGAAGTGGTAGACCATCGTCGCGACGCCGATCGACGAGCGCGCCATGCCGGCGAACAGGGCGACCCAGTTCAGCACCAGCAGCACGCCGCTGAGCACGGCCGCGCCGATCAGCTCGCGCTGCTGCGCGAGGCCGCGGAAGTGCCCGCGCAACACACCCCAGGCGATCAGGAAAACGCTGCCGAACGCGCAGCGGAAGAATACGGTCGTGATCGGGTCCTGGCGGCCTTCATGGGCGAACACGCCGACCGAGCCGATCAGGAGCTCGGCGACGACGAGCTGGAGCAGGGCGGTGCGGGTTTCGCTGGGCGAGACGGTCGGCATCGGAGTGCATCGAGTGACTGGGGGAGCCAGCGTAGGTCGGGCCGATTGAGCGATACAGATGCAGTTATCATCGAAGCATGCCGATACAGATGTGCCTATGAGCCTGCTCTACGAACGTGTCGCCGAATCCTTGCGCGGGCAGATCCGCCGCGGCGTGCTGCGCGCCGGCGAACGGCTGCCTTCGTTGCGCCGGGTCGGGCGGCAGCAGCAGGTCAGCCTCGCCACCGCGGTCGAGGCCTACGTGCAGCTCGAGCGCGAAGGTCTGGTCGAGGCGCGTCCGCGCTCCGGCTACTACGTGCGCGGCGCGGCGCCGGACTTGCCGGAGCCCGCATTGCGCCGAACCCCGCGCGCGCCGTGTGCGATGCGCAATCCGGCGCTGCTCGACGTGCTCGACGTGCTGACGCGCTCCGACCTGTTGCCGCTGCACGCGGCGACGCCGTCGCTGGAACTGCTGCCGGCCGCCGGCATCGCCGCCGCAGTGGCGCGCACGATGCGGCGCCATCGCGATGCGGCCCTGCGCTACGCCATGCCACAAGGGCAGCCGGGCCTGCGCCTGCAGATCGCGCGTCGGTACGCGCATTGCGGCGTCGACGTCGATCCGGACGAGATCGTGGTGACGGCCGGCGCGATGGAGGCGATCAGCCTCGCCTTGCGCAGCGTCACGCGCTCCGGCGACGTGGTGTTGCTGGAGACGCCGACCTACTACGGCCTGCTGCAGGCGGTCGCCGCGCTCGGCTTGCGCGTCGTCGAAGTCCCCAATCGCCCAGGGGCGGGCATCGACGTCGCGCAGCTCGAGGGCCTGCTCGCACGCCACGAAGTGCGCGCCGCGGTGCTGGTGCCGAACTTCAACAATCCGGTCGGCAGCCTGACCGGCGACGCCGGCAAGCAGGCGATCGTCGCCGCCTGCGCGGCGCGCTGCGTCGTGCTGATCGAAGACGACCTGTACGGCGAACTGGCGTATTCCGGCACGCGGCCGCCGCCGTTGCGGCGGTTCGATCGCCAGGGCGGCGTGATCACCTGCGGCTCGTTCTCGAAGATGCTCGCGCCAGGCCTGCGCGTCGGCTGGGCGTTCGGTTCGCGCTGGACCGACGAGCTGCTGCGCGCGAAGTGCTTCTCCAGCGTCGCCACGGCGAGCCTGCCGCAACTCGCGATCGCCGACTATCTGGCGCATCACGACGTCGACCGGCCGCTGCGCCGCCTGCGCCGCGAACTGGCCGCCAACGCGCAGCGCTATCGCGACGTCGTCGCGCGGTATTGGCCGGCCGGCACGCGCGTCTCCGAGCCGGTCGGCGGCATGGCGCTGTGGCTGGAGCTGGCGGACGGCGTCGACGCGCAGGCGCTGTTCGAAGCGGCACTCGCGCAAGGCATCGGCACCCTGCCGGGACATCTGTTCTCCAACCGCGACGAGTACCGCCACCACTTGAGGCTGAGCTGCGGGCTGCTCTGGGATGCGAAAATAGAGCAGGCGCTGCGCGCAGTCGGTGCGCTGGCGGATCGACTGAGGAAAGAGAAATGATCGAGCTGGTCGGCTTCGACGGCGACGACACGCTGTGGCACAGCGAGGGCTACTACCAGCATGCGGGCGCCGAGTTCGAGCGCATCCTGGCGGCCTGGATCGACATCGGCGACGCCTCGGTGCGCAGCCGTCTGCACGCGGCCGAGCGGCGCAACCTCGCGCTGTTCGGCTACGGCGCCAAGAGCATGACCTTGTCGATGGTCGAGGCCGCGATCGAGCTGACCAACGGCGCGATCTCGGCCGGCGACATCCACCGCATCGTCGTGCTCGGCAAGAGCATCCTCGAGCATCCGGTGGAGCTGCTGCCGGACATCCGCGCCGCCGTCGAGGCGGTCGCGGCGCGGCATCGCATCGTGCTGATCACCAAGGGCGATCTGTTCCACCAAGAGCGCAAGGTCGCGCAGAGCGGGCTCGGCGACCTGTTCGAGCGCATCGAGATCGTCTCGGAAAAGGACGCGCGCAGCTACGCGCGCGTGATCGCCGAATGCGACACGGTCGCCGCGCGTTTCGCGATGATCGGCAATTCCCTGCGTTCGGACGTCGAACCGGTGATCGAACTCGGCGGATGGGGCATCCACATGCCGTATCACGTGACCTGGGCGCACGAACTGGAACACGGCGTCGACGGCGCGCATCCGCGCGTGCTGACGATCGACGCGCCGAGCGCGATTCCCGAAGCGGTCGCGCGTTGCGACGCGGCCGGACACACCGAAGCGGCCGCCTGAGTCGCGAAGAGACGCGTCTCCAGGTCGGCCCCGGTTCCTTCGCGCGCTTCTCGCTCAGGTTTTCGCGTTCACGAAGGAACGCGCAGATCCTCGACCCTGGCCGCGCAGATCAGGTCGTTCAGCGACAACCCGCCGACGTCGTGCGTCGAGTAGCGCACCAGGCAGCGGTTGTAGTGGACTTCGAGGTCGGGATGGTGGTCTTCGCGATGCGCGATCGAGGCGACCGCGTTGACGAAGGCCATGGTGTGGAAATAGTCGGCGAAGCGGAATTCCTTGCGGATCTCGCCGCCGTTCGCGTCGATCTGCCAGCCCGGCAGCTCGGCCAGGCCGAGGCCGACTTCGGTCGCCGAGAGCGCGTCTTCCTTGCCTTTTCGCGGACGGCAGTGCTGTCTGAGTAGCGAAGTGAAATCGGTCATCGCGGGGCTCGCATCGGGGTCGGCGGAATGGGCGAAGTATAGTCCGAGGTGACGCTGCGCCTAATCCAGGACTAGAATGGTCCTGTATTGATCGCGGCCGTTCTGGCCCCAGGAAGAGCGTTCGCCCAGGCCGCGCCCTTCCGGATATCCGAGGACGTCGACGTCCTGCAAAGAGCGGCCATGCGGCCGCGCTCTCCAACAAGCACAGAGTCTTTCATGATCTCGCTCTCCGCCACCGCACAGGAACACTTCCGCAAACTGATCGAGCAGCAGGCGCTCCCGGGACTCGGCATCCGCTTGCGTGCGATCGAGGCCGGCACGCCGCGCGGCGATTGCCAGCTCGAATTCTCCGAGCCGTCCGATCGCGACGGCAGCGAGTGGGAAGTGGAATGCGAGGGCTATTCGTTGTTCGTCGACGCCGAGAGCGTTCCGTTCCTCGACGGTGCGACGATCGACTACGACAAGTCGACCACCGGCGGCCAGCTGACGATCCGCGCGCCCGCATTGCGCGGCGCGGTGCCGAGCGAGGACGCCAGCGTGGTCGAGCGCGTGCGCTACGTGATCGAGTCGGAGATCAATCCGCAGCTCGCCTCGCACGGCGGCCGCGTGTCGCTGCGAGAAGTGACGGCGGATGGCGTGGTGGTGCTGCAGTTCGGCGGCGGCTGCCACGGCTGCGGCATGGTCGACGCGACCTTGCGCGGCGGCGTCGAACGCACCTTGAAGCAGCGCATCCCCGAGGTCACCGGCGTCGCCGACGCGACCGATCACGCCAGCGGCACGAATCCGTACATGCGGCGCGAAGCGGCGGCGAGAGGCTAGGGCGCAGCCGCGAGCCGGTGACGAATGCGCTGAAACGAAAAAGGCCCGCATGTCTGCGAGCCTTTCCGAATCCCGAATCCCGGCTTTTAACCTACTCGCCCTGCACGTGCCCGTGCAGATCGCCGAGCTTGCCGCCCGGCAGGCTGGCGAAGTACGCCGCGAGGTTCTCGATGTCCTGATCGGACAGCGGCGCGACGAAGCCGGCCATGATCGGGTTCTTGCGCTCGCCCTTCTTGTACTCGTGCAGGGCGCGCGCGAGATAGTCGCGGTACTGGCCGGCGAGACGCGGATACTGCGGATCGGTACCGGCATTGCCGTCGGCGCCGTGGCAGGCCTGGCACGCGACCGCCTTGGCCTTGCCGGCTTCGAGGTCCGGCTCGGCGGCGAAAGCGGCGGTCGAGAAGACGAACGTCGTGATCAGCAGCGGTGCGAAGAAGCGCTTCATGTGGAGAACTGTCCCGTTGCGGCCCGAACTCAGGGCGTGATGCTGGAGAGGTAGGTGGCGATGTCGCGGATGTCCTGCTCGGACAGGCTCTCGGCCTGCGCGCGCATGGTCGGATGCGTGCGCTCGCCCTTCCTGTACTCGGTCAGCGCGTTCACCAGATAGTCGTAGTTCTGGCCGGTGATCTTCGGCACGTGATAGTTCGGGTAGGCGTTCTTCCAGCCGGTGATGCCGTGGCAGCCGGAGCAGGTGTAGACCTTGATCTTGCCGGCGTCGGCGTCGCCTTTCTCGACAGCGGCGGCGCAGGGGAGCGAAAGGGTCAGCAAGGCAAAAGCCAGCAGGGAAGCTCGGATCATGTCGGTACCGGTATGGATCGCGCGGATGTAAACCTCGCGAGTATAGCGTGTCGTTCAGGATTTCGAACCGCTGCGGTTCGATCGAACCTCGCCGAGTGTGTCGCGCATCGCGACCGAGCGACAAATTGCCGCAACCTTTTGGGCGTTCCAGGCATCCAGTGTGGTGTGCGTGCTCGTGACTACCGGCTCACGCGATCGTGCGGGAAAACGCTCAAGCTGAGCATGCAACCTGGAGGCTGCGGATCGTGTCTCGGGAGATCGGCGATCCGGTGAACGTCACGCCTTGAACCACTCGGCTTCCCGCATTCCTTGCGGCAGTTGCACATAGATAGTGATGTAGTTTAGTATAACACCATATCAATTCCCCTCAGGACTCCGTCCGATGCTCACGACTCGCAACCCACGCTCCCTTGAACGGGCGGCTCGCCGTGCCCGCTGGTCCGCGCTCGCCGCGGCCATCGCGATTTCCGTCGCCGCCTGCGGCGGAGCGGGTCCGGGCAAGGACGCCAATGCGAACGCGCAGACCGCGATTCCGGTCGAAGTCGCTGCGGCCAATCACCAGTCCGTCACCGCGAACTACTCGGGTACGGCGACCTTGGAAGCCGTCGGCGACGCCCAGGTGGTCGCGAAGACCACCGGCATCGTGCTGAAGATCCTGGTCGAGGAAGGCCAGCGCGTCGAAAAGGGCCAGCTGCTGGCGCAGCTCGACGACGACCAAGCGCGCAACAAGTTCGCGCAGTCCGATGCGACGTTGAAGAAAGCGCAGGCCGCCTACGACAAGGCCGAGAAGGGATTGGCGCTGAAGATCACGCCGCGCGCGGACTACGATCGCGACAAGTACGACCTGGAAACGCAGAAGGCCGTCGTCGCCGGCGCGCAGCTCGACCTTTCCTACACGCGCATCGTCGCGCCGATCGCAGGCGTGATCGCGAAGCGCTCGATCAAGGTCGGCAACCTGGTGCAGACCAACCAGAACCTGTTCCAGATCGTCGACCTCGATCCGCTCGAAGCGGTGCTGAACGTGCCCGAGCGCGACCTGGACACGCTCAAGCCGGGCCAATCGGTGCAGATCCGGGTCGACGCGCTCGGCGGCAAGAGTTTCGCCGGCTCCATCGCGCGCATCGCGCCGGTGGTGGACGCGGCGAGCGGCACGTTCCGCGCGACCTGCCAGTTCCGCGACCAGAGCGGCGCGCTCAAGCCCGGCATGTTCGGCCGCATCGAGGTCGCCTACGACCAGCGCCACGACGCGCTCGTCGTGCCGCGCACGGCGCTGGTCGAGGAGGACGGCGAAAGCTCGGTCTTCATCATCGAGCCCGCGCCGCCGAAGGCGAAGACCGACAAGCCGGACGCGACGAAGGGCAAGCCCGGCGAAGCCGTCGCGGCCGAGAAGGCCCTGCCGCCGACGCCGGCCTTCGTCGCCAAGCGCCGCATCGTCAAGACCGGCTACGTCGAGGGCGATCGCGTCGAGATCCGCGACGGCCTGAAGGACGGCGAGCGCGTCATCACCATCGGCCGCAACGCGGTGCGCGACGGCACCGAGGTGCAGGTGCTCGAAGAGACCAACAAGCCGACCGCCGTCGCTTCCAACGCCGTGCCCGGAAAAGCCGTATGAATCTGCCCGAGCTGGCCACGCGCCGGCGCGTCACCATCGGCATGCTGACGCTGACGATGGTGCTGTTCGGCCTGATCGGACTGGTTGGCCTGAAGGTCAACCTCTTGCCGGACCTGTCGTACCCGACGTTGACCGTGCGCACCGAGTACGAGGGCGCCGCGCCGCTGGAGATCGAGAACCTGATCAGCCAGCCGGTCGAGGAGGCCGTCGGCGTGGTCAAGAACGTGCGCAAGGTGCATTCGGTCTCGCGCACGGGTCAGTCCGACGTGGTGCTCGAGTTCGCCTGGGGCACCGACATGGACATGGCCAGCCTCGAGGTGCGCGACAAGCTCGACACCCTGCAGCTGCCGCTGGAAGCGAAGAAGCCGCTGCTGCTGCGCTTCAATCCGTCGACCGATCCGATCATCCGCCTCGGCCTGACCGTGCAGGGCGAAGCGACCGAGGCGCAGCTCAAGCAGTTGCGCCGATTCGCCGACGACGACCTCAAGAAGCGCATCGAGCCGGTGGTCGGCGTCGCCGCGGTCAAGGTCGGCGGCGGCCTCGAGGACGAGATCGACGTGTCGATCGACCAGCAGAAGCTGGCGCGGCTCGGCATCGACATCAACGACGTCATCACCCGGCTGAAGAACGAGAACGTCAACGCCTCCGGCGGCCGCATCGAGGAGGCCAGCCAGCGCTTCCTCGTGCGCACGATCAACCAGTTCAAGACGCTCGACGAGATGCGCGAGCTGCTGATCAAGATCGACGGCAACGTGCCGATCCGCCTGAAGGACATCGCCGAGGTGCGCCAGGGCTACAAGGAGCGCGAAGGCATCGTGCGCATCGACGGCCGCGAGGCGATCGAGCTGGCGATCTACAAGGAAGGCGACGCCAACACGGTCAGCGTGGCCACCGCGGTCAAGGCGCAGCTGGCCAAGCTGCAGGACACGCTGCCGAGTGGCACCACGCTGACCACGATCGAGGACCAGTCGATCTTCATCGAGCACGCGCTGAGCGAAGTCAAGTTCGACGCGCTGCTCGGCGGCGTGCTGGCGATCCTGATCATCTTCTTCTTCCTCGGCGATTCGTGGAGCACGTTCATCATTTCGCTGTCGCTGCCGGTCTCGCTGATCGCGACGTTCTTCTTCATGGGACAGCTGCACCTGTCGCTCAACGTGATGTCGCTGGGCGGACTGGCGCTGGCCACCGGCATGGTGGTCGACGACTCGATCGTCGTGTTGGAGAACATCGCGCGCCTGCGCGAGAAGGGCGTGCCGATCCTCGAAGCTGCCGTGCGCGGCACGGCCGAAGTCGGCATGGCGGTGACGGCGTCCACGCTGACCACGGTCGCGGTGTTCTTCCCGCTGGTGTTCGTGCAGGGCATCGCCGGCCAGCTGTTCCGCGACCAGGCACTGACGATCACCTTCGCGATGCTGGTGTCGCTGCTGGTGTCGATGACGCTGATCCCGATGCTGGCCTCGCTGAAGGGCCGCTCGCCGCTGGCCTATCGCGAGGAGCCGACGAAAGCGCCGCGGCCACTGCCGGACAACCGCGTCCTGCGCGCGCTCGCGCTCGGCGCGCGCGCGCTCGGCGAATTCTTCGGTCACACCGTGCCGCGACTGTTCGCGTTGCTGATCGCGATCGTCGCGCGCTTTTGCGGGCTGGTGTTCGGGCGCGTGCTGCGCTTCATCGGCCGCTTCGTGATCTGGCCGTACGACCGCGCCGCAGCGTTCTATCACCGCTCGCTGCCGAAGGCGCTCGAGCATCCCTGGCGCGTGCTCGGCCTCTCCGCCGCCGCGCTGGCCGCGACGCTGACGCTGGTGCCGACGCTCGGTCTCGATCTGATTCCGCAGCTCGCGCAGGGTCGCTTCGACATGACCGTGACCTTGCCGCCCGGCACGCCGCTGGCCGAGACCGACAAGCTGGTCGCGCAGATTTCCGAGCGCCACGCCAAGGATCCCGGCGTCGCCTCGATCTACGGCGTCGCCGGCGCCGGCACGCGTCTCGACGCCAATCCGACCGAATCGGGCGAGAACATCGCACGCCTGTCGATCGCGCTGAAGGACGGCGGCAGCAAGGCGATCGAAGCGGCCGAGATCGAGCGCCTGCGCGCCGGCATGACGCGCGCGGACGCCAGCATGAAGTTCGCGCGACCGCAGCTGTTCAGCTTCTCGGCGCCGCTGGAAATCGAAATTCGCGGTTACGACCTCGACGCGCTGGCGAAGGGCGGCCAGCGACTGGCCGAGTTGATGAAGGCCTCGCCGCGCTTCACCGACGTCAAGTCGACCGTCGAGGGCGGTTATCCGGAAATCCAGGTGCGCTTCGACCAGGATCGCGCCGCGGCGCTCGGCCTGACCACGCGCGACATCGCCGACCGGCTCGTGCGCAAGGTCAAGGGCGAGGTCGCCACGCGTTACGAATTCCGCGACCGCAAGATCGACGTGCTGGTGCGCGCGCGCGCCTCCGATCGCGGCAGCGTCGACGACATCCGCAATCTCGTCATCGGCTACGTGCCGGCCGCGGGCGCCGCGTCGAACGGCAGCAGCGGCACGGCGAGCTCCGCTTCCTCGTCCTCGTCGACGGCAGCGTCGGGTTCCAGCGCCAAGGCCAGCGAAAACGCGCAGTCGAACAACGACACGCCGATCCGCCTGTCCGCGGTCGCCGACGTGATCGCCAGCGAAGGACCGAGCGAGATCCACCGCGTCAGCCAGGAACGCGTCGCGATCGTGTCGTCGAACCTGCGCTACGGCGACCTTTCCAGCGCGGTCGCCGAAGTGCAGCAGATCGTCGCGACGCATCCGCTCGCGGCCGGCGTCAAGACGCGCATCGGCGGACAGAGCGAGGAGCTGGATTCCTCGGTGCAGTCGCTGGTGTTCGCGCTGGGTCTGGCGATCTTCCTGGTCTACCTGGTGATGGCTTCGCAGTTCGAATCGCTGCTGCACCCGTTCGTCATCATGTTCTCGATTCCGCTGGCCGCGGTCGGCGCGATCCTCGCGCTCAAGCTCAGCGGCTCGGCGATCTCGGTGGTGGTCTTCATCGGCCTGATCATGCTGGTCGGCATCGTCGTGAAGAACGCGATCGTGCTGATCGACCGCGTGAACCAGCTGCGCGAGGCCGGCGTGCCCAAGCGCGAAGCGCTGGCGCAGGGTGCGGAGTCGCGCCTGCGCCCGATCGTGATGACGACGCTGTGCACGCTGATCGGCTTCATGCCGCTGGCGATCGGCGTCGGCGAAGGCGCCGAGGTGCGTGCGCCGATGGCGCTGACCGTGATCGGCGGCCTGGCCGTGTCGACCTTGCTCACGCTGGTGGTGATTCCGGTCGTCTACGACCTGCTCGACCGCCGCGGCGACCAATGGTACGTCGCCAGAGGCGAGCGCCACCGGGCCAAGATCGCCGAGGCGGCGGAGCCCGATGCGGCCGGAGAACCCGCATGACGCTCGCCGAGCTCAGCCTGAAGCGTCCCGTCACCGCGATCATGTTCTTCGTGTCGATGGTCGCGGTCGGCCTGATCGCCGCGTTCCGGCTGCCGCTCGAACAGTTCCCGAGCATCGACGTGCCGTTCCTGTTCATCGAGATCCCGTATCCGGGCTCGACGCCGACCGAGATCGAACGCACGCTCGCGCGCCCGGTCGAGGAGGCGCTGGCGACGCTGCCGGGGATCAAGCGCATGCGCTCGACCTCCGACGCCGAATCGGCGCAGATCTTCATGGAGTTCAAGTGGGGCGAGAACGTCGCGATCAAGGCGGTGCAGGCGCGCGAGAAGATCGACGCGATCCGCGCCGACCTGCCGTCGGACCTGCAGCGCTATCACGTGCTGAAGTTCTCCACCACCGACGACCCGATGCTGCAGCTGCGCATCGCCAACGACGGCGGCGACCTCGCCAACGCCTACGAGTTGATCGAGCGCGAGATCAAGCGCCCGCTGGAACGCATCGCCGGCGTCGCGCGCGTCGACATCTCGGGCATCGGCAAGCCCGAGGTGCAGATCGAGCTGTCGTCGGACCGGCTCAGCGCGCACAACCTCAACCTCAACGACCTGTACCAGAAGCTCGAGAAGGCGAACTTCGCCGTCTCGGCGGGGCAGATCAACGCCGCCGGCACGCGTTTCCGCGTGCAGCCGCAAGGGCAGTGGACCAGCCTCGACGACATTCGCGCGATTCCGCTCGACGCGAAGGGGCTCAAGCTCGGCGACATCGCGACGGTCGGCCTGCGCCCGGCGCGGATCGAGTTCGCGCGCCGGCTCGACGGCAAGCCGGCGGTCGGCGTCGACATCTTCCGCGAACGCAACGCGAACCTGGTCGACACCGGGCGCCAGGTGATGGCCGAGGTCGAGCGCATCCAGTCCTCCAAGGAGCTCAGCGGTTTGCAGGTCTACGCGATGGAGAACCAGGCCGACAGCGTGACCAGTTCCCTGCGCGAACTCGGCAAGGCCGGCCTCGAAGGCACCTTGCTGTCGGTGCTGGTGCTGTTCTTCTTCCTGCGCGACTGGCCGTCGACGCTGATGGTCTCGCTGGCGATCCCGATCTGCATGGTGATGACGCTCGGCTGCATGTACTTCCTCGGCATCAGCCTCAACGTGCTGTCGATGATGGGCCTGCTGCTCGCGGTCGGCATGTTGGTCGACAACGCGGTGGTGGTGGTCGAGAGCATCTATCAATATCGCGAGAAACATCCCGACCGGCCGTGGTACTCGGCGGTGCAGGGCACCCAGGTGGTCGGCATCGCGATCGCGGCCGGCACGCTGTCCAGCATCGTCGTGTTCCTGCCGAACATCTTCGGCGAGGCGAACGACATCTCGATCTTCCTGGCCCAGGTCGCGATCGCGATGTCGATCGCGCATCTGGCGTCGTGGCTGGTCGCGGTCAGCCTGGTGCCGATGCTGTCCTCGAAGTTGCCGCCGCCGAAGTTCCTCGGCCGCGAGAGCGCGATCTCGCGCCTGCGCGAGCGCTACGGCCGCGTCGTCGAGTGGACCTTGCACCATCGGCGCTGGACCGTCGCCGGCGTGCTCGCGCTGGTCGTCGCCAGCTTCGTGCCGATCACGCAGACCAAGTCGAACATGTTCGACGACGGCGAGACGCGCCAGCTGCGCCTGTGGTACCAGCTCAATGCGAACTACCGCCTGCAGGACCTGAAGCCGGCGGTGCTGCAGGTCGAGAAATTCCTCGACCAGAACCGCGAGCGCTTCGAGATCAAGTCGGTCTACACCTGGTACAGCGAACAGGGCCAGGCGCAGACGCGCGTGCTGCTGACCGACGCTGCCGGCGGCACCGTGCAGAATCTGATCGATCGCATGCTCGGCCGCGAGGTGAAGAAGCAGCGCCCCGTCTCCGAGATCAAGGAGGACATCCGCAAGGGCCTGCCGCAGCTCGCGGTCGGCAAGATCGGCTTCGACTTCCAGGGCGGCACCAGCGGTGGCGTCGACATCTCGCTGGTCGGCGATTCGATGGACCAGCTCAAGGAACTCAGCGAAAGCGTGCTGCCGGTGCTGTCGCACCTGTCGAGCCTGCGCGACGTGCGTACCGAGAAGGGCAACGGCGACCGCGAGGTCGCCGCCCAGGTCGACCGCGTGCGCGCCAAGCAGTACGGTTTCGACGCGCAGACCGTGTCGAACTACATCCAGATCGCGCTGCGCGGCATGCCGCTGAAGGATTTCCACGCCGGCGATCGGCAGCTGCCGACCTGGCTGCGCTTCCAAGGGTCCGACACGCAGAGCCTGTCCGGCCTGTCCGACTTCAAGCTGCGCGCCCCGGACGACACGCAGATCCCACTTCTCTCGATGCTGCGCACCGACACGCGCGAGACGCCGTCGGCGATCCAGCGCGTCGATCGCATGACCGCGCTGAAGATCAACGCCAATCTGGCCGACGGCAAGACCATGCCGGAAGCGCGCGAGGAGATCACCAAGGCGATGAACTCGCTGGCGCTGCCGCCGGGCTATCGCTGGAGCTTCGGCGAGGGCTTCGACCGCGACGAGAACGCCGGCAAGCAGATGCTGATCAACACGCTGATCGCGCTGATCCTCGTCTACGTCGTCATGTGCGCGATGTTCGAATCGCTGATCTTCCCGGCGGCGATCCTGATGACCTTCGTGTTCTCGATCTTCGGCGTGTACTGGCTGTTCTGGCTGACCGGCACCACGTTCTCGATCATGGCCGCGATCGGCGTGCTGATCCTGATGGGCGTGGTCGTCAACAACGGCATCGTGATGATCGTGCACATCAACCAGCTGCGCCACGAAGGGCATCTGCGCACCGAAGCCCTGGTGCTCGGCGCGAAGGAGCGCTTGCGTCCGGTGCTGATGACGATGGCGACCGCCATTCTCGGCATGCTGCCGCTGACCTTCGCCGGCGCGCAGGCGTGGAGCAACGGTCCGCCGTACTACCCGATGGCGCGCGCGATCGCCGGCGGGCTGACCTTCTCGACCATCGTCACCCTGCTCGCGCTGCCGTGCATCTACTCGCTGCTCGACGACTCGCGCCTGTGGGTCCGCGGCGTGATCGCCGATGCGCGCGCCGGACGGGTGCGGCGCGCGCGGCCGCAACTCGCCTGAGCGAAAGACGGAGCGCGTCGTACGGACGCGCTCCGGCAGATCAGGGCAAGGTGTCGATAGCGCCGGCGAGGGCGCGCTCGAGGCGCTGGTCGAGCGCCGCGTCGGCCGCTTCGAGTTCGCTCCAGCGTGTCAGCAGCGCGGCCAGTTCCTGCGCCGGCTGCGTCGCCGCGCCGCCGCGCATGCGCGCAGACAGGCGCTCCACCTGCAGGACGCGGCGGCGTTCGCGGTCGTCGCCCGGCGATTCCATGCCGGCGAACATCTCCAGTTCGATCAGCACGTCGCGCGCGGCGCCGTCGTCGGCGGACGTCGGTGCCGATCCGGCGTCGGCGCGTGCGAAGCGCGTATCCAGCGCAGCGCCGGCGATCTCGCTCGATCTCGCCGCTTCCCATCGTTCGCGCAGCGAGCCGGCCACGGCGCCTGCCTGCTCGGCCTCGCGGCAGAGCCGGTAGCGTGCCAGCCAATGCGCGAAGCGGGCGTGGCGCGCATCGCGTTCGCGGCGCACGGCGGCCTCGCGCAATTGCGCGCGCGCGGCTTCGAAGCGCTTGCCCAGCCCCTCGTCGACGCGACCGAGCGCGTTCCACGAGGCGTCGATCCGCGCGACGGCGGCACGATCCGCATTCGCCGCGTCCGCCGCCAGCGCTTCGAGCTCGGCGCACACGGTCTCGGCCTGGCCGCGCACCTCGGCGTCGCGCGCCGAGCGCTCGGCGCGCTCGGAGTCGAGGCGGCCGAAGACCGCGTCGATCGCGGCGCGGAAGGATTTCCATTGCGCCTGGTCGCGATCGCGGCGGCCGTGGCCGATCGCTTGCCAGCGCTGCTGCAACTCGCGTGCGGCGGCGACCGCGCCGCGCTGCAAGGTCGGCTGGGTCAGCGCTTCGGCGCGCCCGATCAGTGCCTGCTTGGCGGCGGCGATGTCATCGTCGTGCGCGGCGATGCGCGCGTCGAGCATGGCGAGCGCGCTCCGCAGGCGCTCCGCCAAGGCCTTGCGCTCGCGCGGCTCGACGCGGTCGAGATCGCGCAGCGCGGCCACGACGTCGCGGCGCGCGGCGACCGCCGCCGTCGCCTCGGCCCCTTCACCGCCGCTCGCGGCAGCGCGTTCGAGCAGTTCGCCGATGCGCTGCGCCTGCGATTCGCGCAGTTCCTGGCGTTTCTTGAAATACGCCCGCGCGGGGGCCAGCGCGCCGCGACAGGCGGCATGGAAGCGTCGCGCGAGCCCGCCGTGGCGAGCGGCTTCGGGACCTTCCAGCGCGTCGAGGCGGTTCCATTCGTTCTGCGCGTCGCGCACGCGCGCGGCGACCGCGTCCGGATGCAGGCCGGCAATGGCCAGCGCTTCGATCTCCTCGCACAGCTGCTGGCGACGCTGGCTGTCGGCCCAGTGCTGCCAGCGGCTGAGTTCGGCGTAGCGCTGTTCGGCGTCGGCGAGGCGCGTCGCCAGCGCGCGCGGCAGCGGCGCCTCGGCCTGGCGGCGCAAGGCGTCGATCTCGACCTTCGCCGCATGCGCCTGCGCGCTCTTGCCGGCGCCGAGCGCGGCGGTGAGCGGCGCCAGCATCGTTTCGATGCGCGCGAACAGCGCCTGCTGGCGTTCGCGCTGCTGCTGCCGCTCGGCGTTCGCGCTGTCGAGCGAGGCGGTGAAGCGCGCCTGCGCGATCAAGGCGTTGACCGCGGCCGAATCGGGCGCGGGCTCCGCCGGCGCCTCGACGTCGACATCGGGAGTCGCCTCGGCGTCGGCGAGCACGGTGTCGTCGACCGCTGCCGGCGGCGCGGGCGCGGGTGCGACGCGTTCGCTGCGGCTGGCGACGAGCAGGTTGCGTGCGGTGTCGTAACGCTGACGCAGAGCGGTGCTCGTACGCGCCTCGATTTCACCCCAGCTCGCGGCGATTTCGGCTTCGGCAGCCGCCGTCTGCGGCTCGCGCACGAGCTGTTCGAGTCGTTCGCACAGCGCACGCGCGCGCTGTTCCAGCGTCGCGTCGTCGCCGCGCCCGATGCGCAGCGCTTCGACGCGCTCGCGCGCCAGGCGGTTGATCTGCTTGTCGGTCTTGCGCGCGCGTTCGGCCAGGCGCAGCAGCTGTGCCTCGTCGTCGATGCGCGCGAGCGCGGCGGCGCGCACACCGGCATCGGCGTCTTCGAGCGCGCGCTCGAACAGCAGGGCGGGGCGCTGACTGCGTTCGAGCGCGGCCAGCCGCAGTTCGGCGTCGCGCGAGCGTCGCGCCAGATGCTCGATCAGCTCGGCGTCGTCCTGTGCCTTCAGCAGACGCAGCCGATCGGCCAGCTCGGGCGCGGCCGCGTGCGTGCCGGCCATCAGATCGAACCACAGCGCGCGCGCCTGCCGGCGCACGTCGGCGTCGGCGTCGTCGCGGGCGAGGCCCTGCACGAGGCCGGGATCGGCCAGGCGCTGCATCGCGGCGATGCGCACGCCCGGATCGGCGTCTTCGCGGGCGAGGCGGCCGAGGTCGGCGACCAGCTCGGGTTCGCCGTCGCGCGCCACGGCGGCGCGGCGGACCGCTGCGTCCTTGGATTGCCAGCGCGGTTTGCTGAGGAATGCGGGTAGTTTCATGAGAAGTTGAAAAGTGAAGCCCGATGGCCGCTTTTGACTTTCGCGATCGGCGTCGATCGCGCGCTAGGTATTCAGAACAGGTTCTTGATGATGCGGAAACCGGCGACGTAACTGCCGATCATCGTGCCGAGCGTGACGAACAGGAAGTTCAGCAGCGTGCGCGCGATGCGGTTCTTCCACCAGCCGCTCCAATGCGCGACGTCGTCGCGCAGGCTGTCGAAGTCGGCCACGCGCGGCTTGCGCAGCCAGGCCTCGACGCCGGCGCTGAACGCCGATGCCGGAATGCCGGGCCGGAACGGTTTCAGCGGCGCCGCGATGAAGGCGGTGAGCACGCTGAGGGGATGCGCGGCGGCGACGATCGCGCCGAGCGCGGCGAAGCCGCCGCTGAACACGATCCAGGTCTGCAGGGCGTCGATGCCGGTGCGCGCGCCGCGCGTGAAGGCGAAGCCGATCGCGCCGGCGATGGCCACGAAGACGGCCGCGGCCAGCCACTTCGGCCAGCGCGACGGCGTCGGCAGGCGCGAGAGTTTCTCGATCAGCGGTTGTGGAATTTCGTTCTGCGCGGTCAGCTCCCGCTCGATGCCAGCGAGATGGCCGGCGCCGATCACCACCAGCACGCGCCTGGCGGTGCTTTCCGAGGCGTGCTGGCGCAGGCGCGCGGTCATGTAGCGGTCGCGTTCGCCGATCAGCGCGTCGTACAGCGGCGGCGACTCGCGCGCGAACTCGTTGAACATGCTGCCGAGCAGGTCGCCCTGCTTGAGCTTCTCGATTTCGTCCTCGCTGACTTCCTCGCGCGTCAGCAGGCCGGCGCCCAGGCCGCCGACGATCGACAGGCGATCGAGCAGGCCGACACTGTGGTAAGCGCGTTTCAGGGTCGTGCCGATCTCGCGGTCGATCAGCCAGATCGGCAGGCCGCGCGCGTCGGCGCCGTCGATCGCCGCCTTCATCTCGGCGCCGGGTTCGATGCCGAACTGCTCGGCGAGGCGGCGCTGGAACGCCGACAGCGCGAGATTCGCGGCGATCAGCCCGGCCTTGCCCTGGCGGATCACCTGGAACAGGTCGAGCTTGCGGAACGCCTCCGGATCGCGGATCGACTGGTAGCGCGGCTCGCACAGCTCGACGGCGACCGCGTCGAACGGCTCGCGCTCGAGCAGGGCGTGCACGGCGTCGACGCTGGCGCGCGACACGTGCGCGGTGCCGAGCAGGACGTATTCGAGCTCGCCGCGGCGGACGCGGGCGATCGGTTGTTCGGCCAGCGCGTCGGGCGTGGACGCGGGTTCGGAAGCCGGCGCGGCGCCGGCGGCAACGGAAGTGTTCAATCGCGGAACCGTTTGGTCAGGTCGGCGTAGGCGTCGATGCGGCGGTCGCGCAGGAACGGCCAGATGCGGCGCACGTTCTCGCTGCGGGTGAGGTCGATGTCGACGAGCAACAGTTCGCGGCGGTCGGTCGAGGCCTGCGCGAGGAACTCGCCCTGCGGCCCGGCGACGAAGCTGGAGCCCCAGAACTGCAGGCCGCGGCCGCCGTCGGGCGCGGCCTCGAAGCCGATCCGGTTGCAGGCGAGCAGGGGCAGGCCGTTGGCGACCGCGTGGCCGCGCTGCACGGTGATCCAGGCGTCGCGCTGGCGGTCCTTTTCTTCCTGTGCGTCGGCCGGATCCCAGCCGATCGCGGTCGGATAGAGCAGCACGTCCGCGCCGGCCAGCGCCATCAGGCGCGCGCCTTCCGGGTACCACTGGTCCCAGCAGACCAGCAGCCCGAGCTTGCCGACCGAGGTGCGGATCGGCTCGAAGCCGAGGTCGCCGGGCGTGAAGTAGAACTTCTCGTAGAACGCCGGATCGTCCGGGATGTGCATCTTGCGGTAGGTGCCGGCGATCGCGCGCGAGCGGTCGAACACGACCGCGGTGTTGTGGTACAGCCCGGCCGCGCGGCGCTCGAACAGCGAGGCGACCAGGACCAGCTTCAGCTCCTCGGCGAGCGCGCCGAGGCGCTCGGTGCTCGGTCCCGGGATCGCCTCGGCACGGTCGAATTCCTCGACGCTCTCGTGCTGGCAGAAATACGGTCCGTTGTGCAGTTCCTGCAGCAGCACCAGCTCGGCGCCGGCGGCCGCGGCTTCGCGCAGGCCGGCTTCGATCGCGTCGAGATTGGCGTCGCGGCCGCCGCGGTCGGACTCCTGCAGCAGGGCGGCCTTGAGGATTCTCTGAGTCATTTCTTTTCACGGTATCGCGGGAACTCGCGATGGTAGCGCGGATCAGTGTCAGCGGTCGCCGCGGCCGCCTTGCCGGCCGGCGACGACAGGTGTAGGAAGGAGCCATTCAGGTGGACGACTTAAGCGGATGAGCGCGCTGCACGTCCTGATCGTCGCGGGACCGGCGGAGGCGAGGCGGATCGGGGAGCCGCTCGGCGAGACCGGGCTCGCGCTCGAACTGGAGCACCACGAGGACGCCGCCTCGGCGACGGTGCGGCTGCGCGCCGCCGTCTGTGACGCGATCCTGCTCGCCCCGCCGTCCGTGGACGCGGGCCTCGCCGCGGTGCGCCTCCTGCACGCGGCCTCGCCGGACAGCGCGATCGTGGTGATCGCGCCGCGCGACGACGAGGAATTCCGCGCCGCCGTGCTGGAAAACGGCGGCACGGACTGCATCGCGCATGACGAGGTCGAAGCGCGCATCCTGCGCCGCGTGCTGCGCAACGCCGTTTCGCGCAAGGCGCTGGAATGCACGACGTGCCGCCACGAGGCGCAGCTGCGCACGCTGTTCGACCTCAATCCGCATCCGATGTGGGTGTACGACGCGCGGACGCTGCGCTTTCTCGCGGTGAACCAGGTCGCGGTGCGCTCCTACGGCTACAGCGAGGACGAGTTCCTGTCGATGACGATCGCCGACATCCGCTCGCCCGCCGAGGTCGCGCGCCTGCGGGAACACCTCGCCGCCGGCCTGCAGCCGCGGCAGCCCGACGGGTTGTGGCGCCATCGCTACCGCAACGGCGAGGAGATCGAGGTCGAGGTCAGCGCCCAGGCGGTGCCTCTGTGGGGGCCGCACGCGCGCCTGGTGCAGGCGCGCAACGTCACCGCGGAGCGCCGCGCGATCCGCGCGATCGAGACCAGCGAGCGGCGTTTTCGCGATCTTTTCGAACACAGCGCCGGCTACATCTGCATCCACGATCTCGCCGGCGTGCTCCTGGCGATCAATCCGGCCGCCGCGGCCTCGCTCGGCTACACCGCCGTCGAGCTGCTCGGACGCTCCCTGAGCGATCTGATCGGCGCGAAGCTGCGCGCCGAATGCGAGGCCTACCTGCAGCGCATCGCCCACCACGGAGAAGACGAAGGTCTGCTGCGCGTGCGCGCCGGCGACGGCGGCGAGCGGCTCTGGCAGTACCGCAACCGCGTGTTCGTCGACGTCGACGGAATCGCGCGCGTGATGGGTCATGCGCAGGACATCACCGCCCTGCGCGCGGCCGAGCGCGGCCGCGAACTCAGCGAACGGCGCCTGCGCACGATCGCGGACGCGCTGCCGCTGATGATCGCCTACGTCGACGCCGGGCAGCGCATCGTATTCGCCAACACCGCGTACCGGCGCCTGCGCCAGCGCGACGGCGACATCGTCGGCGTGCACCTGCGCGACGTGCTCGGCGAGCGGCGCTACCGACTCCGCCTGCCGTACCTCGAACGCGCGCTGCGCGGCGAACGGGTGGTGTTCGAATACGAGGAAGGCGAGGGCGACGCGGCGCGCAGCGTCGAGGCGACGCTGATTCCGCAGCTCGGCAGCACCGCCGAGGTGGTCGGCGTGCACGCGATGCTGCAGGACGTGACCGCGAAGAAGCGCGAGGAAAGGCGCCTGCTGCACCTCGCGCGGTTGGACGCGCTGACCGGCCTGCTCAACCGCAACGGCTTCCAGGAGCGGCTGGACAACGCCATCGTGCGCGCGCACGACCAGGGTTCGATGCTGGCGCTGCTGTATCTGGACGTCGATCGTTTCAAGCGCGTCAACGACACGCACGGCCACGCCGTCGGCGACGCCCTGCTGCGCGCGTTCGCGATGCGCCTGTCCGAAAAAATGCGCGCGTCGGACGTCGTCGCGCGGCTCGGCGGCGACGAGTTCACCGTGTTGATCGAGGCGATGTCGGGCGCGCGTCACGCCGAACGCATCGCCGGCAAGCTGGTGGCGGCGATGCGGCGGCCGTTCGAGCTGCACGGCGAGGCGCTGACGGTATCGGTCGGCGTCAGCATCGGCCTTTGCCTCTGCCGCGGCGGCGCCCTGTCGGCGAAGGAGATGCTGGTGCGCGCCGACACCATGCTCTACGCGGCGAAGCAGTCCGGCCGCGGCACGTTCCGCATGACCGCGGTACCGGCGAGCGCGGCGACCGAGAAGGCCGTGCTCGACAGTTTCGAACGAAGACTCGGCTGAGGCTAGGTGGCCAGCACGCCGGCGGGGAGCTGCATCGTGAGGCAGTGCACGCTGCCGTTCTGCCAGATCAGCGCCCGCGCGTCGACCGCGACGACTTCGCGTCCCGGGTGCGCGGCGGCGACGACGCGCGCGGCCTCGGCGTCGGCCGGATCGCCGTACGCCGGCATGATCACGCCGCCGTTGACGATCAGGTAGTTCGCATACGACGACGCGAGGCGGCGGCCGTCGTCGAGGATCGCGCGCGCCCAGGGCAGCGGATGCAGCCGGTACGGCCGGCCGTCGACGGTGCGCAGCGCGGCGATTTCCTCGCGCATGCGCGCGAGTTCGGCGTGATGCGGGTCGGCCGGGTCGTCGCAGGTCTGGAACACGATCGCCTCGTCCGGCGCGAAGCGCGCCAGCGTGTCGATGTGCGCGTCGGTGTCGTCGCCCTCGAGGTAGCCGTAGTCGAGCCACAGCACCCGATCCGCGCCGAGCGAGTCGCACAGGAGCGCGTCCATCTCCTCGCGCGTCGCCAGCGGGTGGCGTTGGTGCAGGCAGCGCCAGGTCGTCAGCAGCGTGCCGGCGCCGTCGGATTCGATCGCACCGCCTTCGAGCGCCCAGTCGACGCGGCGATGCTCGGCGGCGCCGAACAGGCCGTTGCCGATCAGGGTTTCGATCAGGCGATCGTCGCGACCGCCTTCGAACTTGCCGCCCCATCCGGTGAAGCGGAAATCGACCAGGCGGAAGCGCGCGCCGTCGGCGAGGGTCAGCGGCCCGGAATCGCGCAGCCAGGTGTCGTCGTAGGCAGCTGCGACGTAGCGCACGCGCGAGGCGTCGACGCCGGCGGACGCGAGCAGGCGCGCGGCACGTTCGCGCACCGCGTCGTCGGCGACGCAGACCAGCAGCGGCTCGAAGCGCGCGATCGCGGCGGCGAGGCCGACGTAGGCGGTCTCGATGCGCTCCAGGCGCGGGCCCCAGTCCGTGTCGGCGTGCGGCCAGGCGATCAGCACCGCATCCTGCGGCGACCATTCCGCAGGCAGGCGAAAACCCATAGTCATCAGGATGGAGTCGTCGGATCAGGATTTCGGCGCGGCGGCGACGACCGAGTCGCGCACGCTGTGGATCACGCGGTTGCGTTCGAAGTAGACCGTATAGCCCTGGTAGCGCCAGCGGTTGATCGGCGGATGGCGCGGCGCGTCGCCGCCGGCCGTCGGCAGCTTTTCCAGCGGCGCGCCGTAGCGGCGCTCGACCTGGGCCATGCTGAGACCGCGGCCCGGCATGCCGGCGGCGGCGCTGGAGGCCTTCGCGTCGAGCTTGAGGGTATCGGCCTGGACCGGCGAGGCCAGCAGTGAGGCCGTGCCGAGCACCGACATCGCGAGGAGGGCGGACTTCAGGAACATGGCGCAATCCCCTGTTCTAGTTATGAAAAAGAAATGAGAAGGGCGTAGATCGCCGTCTTTGTAGCAGAAGCCCGCGGTCGGTTCCATGACAGCGCCGACAATGGCAGGTCGAAGTCGGGCGCTGCGGCCGAGGAAGGTCGCGAGAGGCGTTCTTCAAAGAATCCGCGGGCGGCTGCTCGCTTCCGTTCGCGCGATGGCGACGCGGCAGCGCATCGGACAAAACGAGAAAGGGCCGCATGGCGGCCCTTTCGCGGAATCCTGTCGGCAGCGCTGGTTCAGCGCTGGCGCGCCTTGAAGCGCGGATTGCTCTTGCAGATCACGAACACCTTGCCGCGACGGCGCACGACTTTGCAGTCGCGATGGCGCTTCTTAGCGGACTTCAGAGAAGACAATACTTTCATGGACGCCTCGCGGGGTATTTCTGGACACGGAAAACGCGGAATTATAAGGAATTCTCCGGATCATGCAAACCCCCGCGGCAACCGACGCGGAGAGGCCGTTGCGCACGCGGCCGGCCGGCCGATCGCGCACGCCTTGATTCTGCGCCGAATATCCATAGCGTAGCGGGATGCCCAAGGTGCTTACCATCGAAGACGACGCGGTCACCGCGCGCGAGATCGTCGCCGAGCTGCAGAGCCGCGGCAACCAGGTGGACTGGGTCGACAACGGTCGCGAGGGTCTGGCGCGCGCGGTCGGCGGCGGCTACGACGCGATCACGCTCGACCGCATGCTGCCCGAACTCGACGGCCTCGCCCTGGTGACCTCGTTGCGCAGGGCAGGCGTGCAGACGCCGGTGCTGATGATCAGCGCGCTCAGCGACGTCGACGAGCGCGTGCGCGGCCTGCGCGCCGGCGGCGACGACTACCTGACCAAGCCGTTCGCGCCGGACGAGATGGCCGCGCGCGTCGAAGTGCTGCTGCGCCGGCAGCAGGCGGCCGCGCGCGCGACCCTGCTGCGCGTCGGCGATCTCGTGCTCGACCTGATCGAACGGAGCGCGCGGCGCGGCGACAAGGGGCTGGAGCTGCTGCCGATCGAATTCCGCCTGCTCGAGTTCCTGGTGCGCAACTCCGGCCAGGTGCTGACGCGCACGATGATCTTCGAGGCGGTCTGGGGCTACCACTTCGATCCGGGCACGAACGTCATCGACGTGCACATCGGCCGCCTGCGCAAGAAGGTCGATCCGCCGGCGCTTTCGCCGCTGATCGTCACCGTGCGCGGTTCGGGATACATGCTCGTCGAAGCGCCGCCTTGTTGAGACTCAGCGACCACTGGCGCTCCGCCACCGCCCGCCTGATCTTCATCTATGGCGCATTCTTCGTCGTCTGGAGCAGCCTGCTGATCGGCCTGGTGTACTGGGAGACCTCCCGCTATCTGGCGCACGTGGTCGACGAGATCGTCGAGCAGCGCGCGCACTACCTGACCTCGATCGAACGCGAACGCCTGCCGCAGGCGCTGGAGGCGACCGGCGCGCTCGATCTGCGCGGCGTGATGTCGCTCGGGCTGTTCGCCGCGGACGGCACCTACCTGGAAGGCAACATCGAGAAGATTCCGCGCGATCTGCCGGCCGACGGCCGCATCCGCGAGCTGCCGCTGGGACTGCAGCGCGCCGGGCGCGATCCGCAGCGCGCGCGCGGCCTGGCGACGCGGCTGCCGAACGGCGAGCTGCTGGTCATCGCACGCGACACCAGCGTGATCGACCAGGTCGGCGCGATCCTGCGCCACGCGCTGTTCTGGGGACTGACGCTGACGGTGATTCCGGGGCTGATCGGCGGCCTGCTGCTGAGCCGCCGCCCGCTGCGTCGTGTGCGCGAGATCGAAGCCGCGGTGGCGCCGATCGCGCGCGGCGATCTGGGGCGCCGGCTGCCGGTGTCCGGTCGCGGCGACGAAGTCGATCTGCTCGCCGGCATCGTCAACCGCATGCTCGGCGAGATCGAGCGCCTGATCGGCGAGGTCAAGGGCGTCTGCGACAGCATCGCGCACGACCTGCGCACGCCGCTGACGCGCCTGCGCACGCAGCTGCATCGCCTGCAGCAGAAGGGCGACCAGTGCGCGGACCGCGGGCCGCTGCTCGAGCGCTGCGTCGCCGACGTCGATGCGCTGCTCGACCGCTTCCGCGCCTTGCTGCGCATCTCCGAACTGGAAGACCTGCGCCGCCGCGCCGGTTTCGACAGCGTCGACCTCGGCGAAACGCTGCGCCAGGTGCACGAGCTCTACGCGCCGTTGGCGGAGGACCAGGGCATCGCCTTCCGCCTGGAAACGCCGGCGAAGGCGTCGGTGCACGCCGATCCGAATCTCCTGTTCGAGGCGTTCAGCAACCTCGTCGCGAACGCGATCAAGTTCACCCCCGGCGGCGGCAAGGTCTGCCTGCGTGCGAGCCTGGAAGCGCGCGGCGCGCGCGTCGACATCCTCGACAGCGGCCCGGGCATTCCGAGCGGCGAGCGCGACATCGTGCTGCAGCGTTTCTATCGCAGCGAGCGCGATCGGGAGCTGCCGGAGCAGGGTTACGGTCTGGGTCTCAGCATCGTCTCGGCGATCGTGCGGCTGCACGGTTTCCAGCTGCAGATCGGCGACAACGAGGGCGGCGGCGCGCGCATCAGCGTGTGCTGCTGGAGACAGGCGCTGCCGTCGTAGGCGGCGTCGCGAAGGGACGCCGGCCGCGCGGCGGCCGGAACAGGAGGGAGCTATGCGTTGGAAAGGCGGAATGATGTGGGTGCTGTGCAGCGTGCTGGCCGCGTGTTCCGCGGCGGTGCCGACGGTGCAGCGCGCGAATCGGCCGATGCAGGCCGGCTCGATCGTCGGTCCGGCCTCGCCGCTGTGGGACACCCCGGCCAGCCTGGTCAGCGGCGACTCGCCGGTCTATCCGATCAACGAATTCCTGACCGGCGGGGAAGGGCATGCCGAGGTCGAGTTCGTGGTGACGCGCGAAGGCGCCACGCGCGACATCCAGGTGATCTCGGCGCGGCGGCCGGCGTTCGGCCGGCATCTCGCCGCGGCGGTGCGCGGCTGGCGCTTCGAGCCGGCCAGGATGGACGGACTGGCGGTGCCGTCGACGCTGCGCATCGAATTCGATTTCTCGATCGAGCGGGGCTACGACAAGCCGCTGTCGCCACGCGAGAAGGAGTACCGGCGCGAGCGCGAAAGCCAGCGCTGAGTGCCGCGGCGCAGCAGCCGTCTCGATGCGCCCGCGGGATCTCGCAGATCGTCCGCAAAACGATCGTCGGCGCTGTGCGCCGGCGCCGGAGATGAAGTTTTCTTAATTCGGCGGGGGCTTGGCGATTTCGCGGGCGAGACCTACCTTGATGCGCTGCATCAGCCCCCACCTCCTCTGGTACACGCATGATCGGAATCGTCCGCATCGCGCTGTCGCGCCCGTACACGTTCGTCGTGATGGCCCTGCTGATCCTGATCATCGGGCCGCTCGCTGCGCTGCGCACGCCGACGGACATCTTTCCGAACATCAACATCCCGGTGATCGGCGTGGCCTGGCAGTACACCGGCCTGCCGCCGGACCAGATGGCCGGGCGCATCACCACGCCGTTCGAGCGCGTGCTGACCACCGCCGTCAACGACATCGAGCACATCGAGGCGAACTCCTATACCGGCTTCGGCATCGTCAAGATCTTCTTCCACCCCGGCGTCAACATCGCCACCGCCAACGCGCAGGTCACCGCGGCGGCGCAGACGATGCTGCGGCAGATGCCGGCCGGCACGACGCCGCCGTTCATCCTCAACTACAGCGCCTCGACCGTGCCGATCCTGCAGCTCGCGCTGTCCGGCAAGGGCCTGACCGAGCAGAACCTCGCGGACCTGGCGATGAACCAGCTGCGCACGCGCCTGGTCACCGTGCAGGGCTCGGCGGTCCCGTATCCGTTCGGCGGCAAGTCGCGCCAGATCCAGATCGACCTCAATACCGACGCGCTGCAGGCGCGCGGCCTGACCGGCCAGGACGTCGCCAACGCGCTGGCGGCGCAGAACGTGCTGACCCCGATCGGCACGCAGAAGATCGGCAGCTTCGAGTACGCGCTCAATCTCAACAACGCGCCGTCCGACCTGAAGGACATCGCCAACCTGCCGATCAAGGCGGTCAACGGCGCGATGGTCTACGTGCGCGACGTCGCCAACGTGCGCGACGGCAACTCCGTGCAGACCAACATCGTGCACGTCGACGGCGGCCGCTCGGTGCTGATGAACGTGCTCAAGAGCGGCGCCACTTCGACGCTGGCGATCGTCAGCGGCATCAAGGACATGATCGAGCAGGTCAAGCCGTCGATGCCGGAGAACCTGGAGATCAAGGCGATCGGCGACCAGTCGATCTTCGTGCGCAACGCGATCGGCGGCGTGGCCAAGGAGGGCGTGATCGCGGCCGCGCTGACCAGCCTGATGATCCTGCTGTTCCTCGGCAGCTGGCGCTCGACGGTGATCATCGCGATCTCGATCCCGCTGTCGATCCTCGGCGCGATCATGATCCTGGCCGCGCTCGGCGAGACGCTCAACATCATGACGCTCGGCGGCCTCGCGCTCGCGGTCGGCATCCTGGTCGACGACGCCACGGTGACGATCGAGAACATCAACTGGCACCTGGAACACGGCAAGGACGTGCGCACCTCGATCCTCGACGGCGCGGCGCAGATCGTCACGCCCGCGTTCGTGTCGATGCTGTGCATCTGCATCGTGTTCGTGCCGATGTTCTTCCTCGAGGGCGTGGCGCGCTTCCTGTTCGTGCCGATGGCCGAGGCGGTGATGGCGGCGATGGTCTGTTCGTTCCTGCTCTCGCGCACGCTGGTGCCGACGATGGCGAACTACCTGCTGCGCCCGCACGCGCCGCACACCGACGAGCACGGCCTGGAAGGCGTCGCGCCGCGCTCGCGCAATCCGCTGGTGCGTTTCCAGCGCGGCTTCGAGGCGCGCTTCGAGCGCATGCGCCGCAGCTACCACGACCTGCTTGGCTTGGCGCTGGCGCATCGCAAGATGTTCGTCGGCGGCTTCCTTGCCGTGATCGCCGCCTCGTTCCTGCTGGTGCCGTTCCTCGGCCGCAACTTCTTCCCGTTCGTCGACGCCGGGCAGATCCTGATCCACGCGCGCGCGCCGGTCGGCACGCGCGTGGAGGAGACCGCCGCGCGCTTCGCCGACGTGGAGCAGGCGATCCGCGAGGTGATCCCGGCGCACGACCTGCGCGCGATGGTCGACAACGTCGGCACCTACATCTCCTCGATCAACACGATCTACAACAACACCGGCACGATCGGTCCGCAGGACGGCGACATCCAGATCGCGCTCGCCGAAGGCCACGCGCCGACCGCCGACTACATGCGCCGCCTGCGCGAGGAGCTGCCGCGCCGCTTCCCGGGCATGACGTTCTCGTTCCTGCCGGCCGACATCGTCAGCCAGATCCTCAACTTCGGCGCGCCGGCGCCGATCGACCTGCAAATCCGCGGCAACAACCTGGCCGAGAACTTCGCCTACGCCAACAAGCTACTGGAGCAGATCCGGCGCATTCCCGGCATCGCCGACGCGCGCATCCAACAGTCCGGCGGCGCGCCCGCGTTCAAGGTCAACATCGACCGCTCGCGCGCGCAGTACGCCGGCGTGACGACGCGCGACGTGACCAACAGCCTGGTGGTCAACCTGGCCGGTTCCAGCCAGGTCGCGCCGACCTTCTGGCTCAACCCGGCCACCAACGTGACCTATCCGATCGTGATGCAGACGCCGCAGTACCAGCTCGATTCGCTGGAGGCGCTGCGCAACGTCTCGATCAACGCGCCGGGCGGCGGCACCACCGTGCTCGGCGGCATCGCCGACCTCGAACGCACCCAGGTCAACGGTGTGTTCAGCGAATACGACATCCGTCCGATGGTGCAGATCTTCGCCACCACGCAGGATCGCGACCTCGGCGCGGTCTCCGCCGACGTGCAGCGCGTGATCGACGCCAACGCGAAGGACGTGCCGAAGGGCGCCAACGTGGTGCTGCTCGGCCAGGTCAAGACGATGAACAGCGCGTTCTCGGGCCTCCTGTTCGGACTGCTCGGCGCGATCGTGCTGATCTACTTCCTGATCGTGGTCAACTTCCAGTCGTGGAGCGACCCGTTCGTCATCATCACGGCGCTGCCGGCGGCGCTCGCCGGCATCGTCTGGATGCTGTTCGCAACCCACACCACCTTGTCGGTTCCGGCCCTGACCGGCGCGATCATGTGCATGGGCGTGGCGACCGCGAACAGCGTGCTGGTGATCGCCTTCGCGCGCGAGAAGCTCGACGAGCTCGGCGACGCGACCGCCGCCGCGCTCGAAGCCGGCTTCGTGCGCCTGCGTCCGGTGCTGATGACCGCGCTGGCGATGGTCATCGGCATGGCGCCGATGGCGCTCGGCCTCGGCGAAGGCGGCGAGCAGAACGCGCCGCTCGGCCGCGCCGTCATCGGCGGCCTGATCTTCGCCACGATCGCCACCTTGTTCTTCGTTCCCGTCGTCTTCAGCATCATCCATCGGCGCCACGGCGAGAAATCCCGCCCGAATCCGGCGCCGCACGCTTCGCTCGGAGAGCCCCATGTCGCAGTCTGACGCCCCCCATTCCGTCTCGCGGCGCGGTTTGCGCCTGACCGGCCTCGTCGCGATCGTCATCGCCGGCGTGGTCGTCGCGCACGGGCTGATCGTGCGCGCCTCGGAGTCCACGCGGCTGCGCGAATGGACCGACGCGCAGGCGCTGGCGACGGTCGCCGTCAATCCGCCGTCGAACGCCGTCAACACCGCCGGCCTCGAACTGCCCGGCCGCGTCGAAGCCTGGCAGCGCGCGCCGATCTACGCGCGCGTGTCCGGCTACGTGAAGGACTGGAAGCACGACATCGGCGCCACCGTGAAGGCCGGCGAGGTGTTGGCGAACCTGGAGACGCCCGATCTCGACCAGCAGCTCGCGCAGGCGCGCGCCGACCTGATCAGCGCGAAGGCGGACGCGGCGCTCGCCGACACCACCGCCAAGCGCTGGCGCGCACTGGTCGCGACCGGCGCGGTGTCCAAGCAGGCCGCCGACGAGAAGTCCGGCGACGCCGAAGCCAAGCAGGCGCTGGTCAAGTCGGCGCAGGCGAACGTCGACCGCATGCTGGCGATGAAGGGCTTCGCGCGCATCGTCGCGCCGTTCGACGGCGTGGTGACGGCGCGCAACACCGACGTCGGCGCGCTGGTCAACGTCGGCAGCGCGAGCGGGCAGGAACTGTTCGTCGTGTCGGACACCAGGAAGCTGCGCGTCTACGTCAGCGTGCCGCAGAACGACGTGCCGCGCGTGCCGCCCGGCACCAAGGCGACGATCAGCGTGCCCGAACATCCGGGCACGACCTACGCCGGCACGGTGGAATCCTCGGCGCAGGCGGTCAACGCCGCCAGCGGCACCACGCTGATGCAGCTCAACGTCGACAACGTCGCCGGCGATCTGCTACCCGGCGGCTTCGCCAACGTGCGCCTCGATCTGAAGGGTGAGGCGGGCGCGCTCAGCGTTCCGGGCAGCGCGTTGATCATCAATGCGAAGGGCGTCAGCGTCGCCACCGTCGACGCGGACGACAAGGTCGTGGTCAAGCCGGTGACGATCGCGCGCGACCTCGGCAAGGTGGTCGAGATCGGTTCCGGCCTGGCGCCGACCGACCGCGTGATCGAGAACCCGCCGGACGGCGTCGTCACCGGCACGCAGGTGCGCATCGCCGAAGCGGCGAAGCCGGCGCAGACCGCCGCGACGAAGGGCGGCAACGGCAAAGGCTGAAAGCGAGGCGCGAGCGGCGGGATCAATCCGCCTGGCAGCCGGCGACCCTGAGATCGTCGATCGCCCAACCCGGGTTCGCTCGCGCGCCGGAGTTGTCGTTGGCCATGCGGAAGCGGAACTTCACCGTCTGGCCGGCGTGACTCTGGATGTCGACGATCGAGTTCAGATACGACTGCGGATCGCCGCACCAGGCCTGTTCGCCGGCGAGCGGATTGTCGTACCCGTCGTCTACGGCGCCGTCGTAGGGATCGGTCAGCAGCGATGTGGACGGCAGCGGGGTCCAGCTGGCGCCGTCGTCGCTCGACACTTCGAGGATCGCAGCGTCGAAGCAGCCGCCGCCGAAGCTCGCCTCCAGGGATTGCCGGTTCCAGAATGACAGCGTGAGGCCGGTCAGCGCGCCCGGCAGGGCCACGCTCGGCGAGACCAGCCGCTGGTCGGACACTGAATCGGTGTTGTTCGCCTGCCACGCATGCGTGCCGCCGTGCGCGTTCGCGCCGAGCGTCCACGAATCCTGCGTGCCGCTGTGCGACCAGCCGTTGGTGTCGCCTTCGAGGTCGTCGCTCCAGAGCACCTGCTGCGTGCTGCCGATCGAGCAGTCGCCGGGCAGGGCCTGGGTCGTGAAGACGAAGCTCTGCGACAGCGGCGGCAACGGCGTCTCGTCGAAGCCGTCGCCGAAGATGCGGTCGCCGCCGGCGCCGCCGCTGTCGCCGCAGGCGTTGAGCGCCGTCACGCGCCAGTAGTAGCGCGTGTTCGAGTTCAGCGCCGGGGCGACGGTCCAGCTCGTATCGGCGACGGTCGCCGAGGCCACGAGGGTCGAGAACGCCGCATCGCTCGCGACCTCGACGCGATAGCTGCCCGCCTGCGCCGCGGCCTGCCAGCTGAGCACCGGCGTCTGGCTCTGGTTCGGCGCGCCGTCGGCGGGGGCTTGCAGGGCCGGTTCGGACGGCGCCGTGGTCGCATAGGTCAGGTCGATGGCGAGCGACTTGGTGCTCGTGCCCGAGGTGCCGGTCAGGGTCAGCGTGTAGTCGCCGGCCGCCACCGCATCGGAACCGGTCACCGAGACGGTCGCGTTGCCGGGCGGCGTCACGTTGGTCGGTGTCACGGCGGCGCTCGCGCCGGCCGGCGCGCCGCTGAGCGCGAGCGCGACCGGGGTGTCGTAGCCCTGGATCGAACCGATCGCGATCGGCGCGCTGAAATCGGTGCCGGAGCAGACCTCCGCGCTCAGCGCGGGCGTGCTCACCGTGAACGTCGGCTGCCGCACGCAGTTGCTGCAGACCAGGGCGAAATCCTGGTCGGTGGCATCGCCGCTGCCCGGCACGCCGTCGCCGGCGATGTTCGCGGCCGTCACCGTGATGGTGAGGTCGGTCGCGCCGGCCGGAAGGAACACCGCCTCGTAGTTGTTCCTGGTGTCCGCGCTGCCGCCGGTCGTGCTGAAATTGCTCGCGAAGTGGTTGCCCAGATAGGTTGCGCCCGCGGTGTCGACTGCGAGATCGAGATCGTTGACCTGCGGGCTGGTGCCGAGCGCGCCGAACGCGTCGGTGTAGGCAAGCACGACGCGCACCGGCTTGGTCGGATCGGCGACGCTCCAGGTGTAGCTGCGCGTGTCGCCGGTGTCGTCGAAGGTTTCGCTCTGGTCGAGCACGATCTTCGGCGTCGCGTCGAACATCGTGTCGATGTTCGGCATGCCGTAGCCCTGGTTGTTGCTCGGCAGGTCGTCGTTGCCGTCGACGCCGGTCAGGTAGCTCGGGTGCGCGATCAGCCAGGCTTTCATCGCGGCCGGGCTCGGCGCGCGTGCGCCGCCGATCACGTCGACCGTTCCGGCCGCTGCGCCGACGCCGCCGTGCTCGATCCAGTAGTACGAGAGCGAGGCCAGGCCGGCGACCGCGGGCGCCGAATGGCTGGTGCCGGTCGAGGCGGCGAAGATGGTCTGCCCGGTCGGGTAGTACTTCGAACAGACGCCCGAGCCGGTGTAGCCCGAATAGATGCTCGCGCCGGAGGTGATGTGCGAACCGGGCGCGATGACCTCGGGTTTGACGCGCTGGCCGGGAGACGGGCCGCGGCTGGAGAAATCGGCGACCGAGGTCGGATCGTCCGCGGCCGTCGCCACGGCGACGCCGCTCAGTTCGCAGTGGTCGGGGACGCCGCTGTACGGGCGCAGGTTCTCCGATGCGCCGACCACGATCGTGTTCTTCGCCGCGCCCGGCGAGCCGACGCTGGCCGCGTCGGGTCCGCTGTTGCCGGCCGAGAACACGTAGATCATTTCCTGGTTGCCGGCGCTGCCCGGGTCGGCGTCGCGGACGCCGGCGTCGTAGGCCTGCTGCCCGGCGTCGTAGGTGCTCGGCGGAAAGGTCGAGCCCCAGGAGTTGTTGCTGATGCGCGCGCCGTTCTGCCAGTTCGCCAGGATCACGCCGGCGTCGTTGCCGCCGCAGTTGGCGCGGCTGATCGAGGGGCCGCTGCCGGTGAAGAGCGCCGTCGAACCGACGCGGCCGAACGGATTCACGCCGAGGCCGAGCTGATGGCCGTCCGCGTCCTGGTACGGCGTGCCCGCGGTCTGGTCGTAGCCGGCGACGATGCCGGCGTTCAGGGAGCCGTGGCCGTCGATCGCGCCGACCGAGGTGTCCGCCGTCGTGGAGCAGTTGCGGAAGTACGCCACGCGCGACGGATTGGCGACGTCGCCGCCGACGTGCAGGCGCGGGTCGGCGGTGTTCACCGCGGTCACGCCGGTGCCGCCTTCGTCGATCGTGCTGTCGGTGAGGTCGACGATCGGATAGTCGGCCGGATCCTGGCTGAAGCCGCGGTCGAGCAGGAACTGCAGGTAGTCGATCGAGCCCGTGCCCGGCGCGAAATCGCCGGTCATGATGAGGTCCTGCTTCTCGTCGAGCAGGCGCACCGGCAGCACCGCGCCGACGAAGGTCACGTCGGGGCGCTCGGCGATCGCCGGGATGTCCGACACGCGCACGCGCAGTTCCAGGTTCTCGAAGCGATCGGCGATGCCGGCCCAGGCATAGGTCGCCTTGCCCGGGCCGAGCGGACCGAGCTGGCCGGTCGGGACCAGGCCGAGCGTCTCGACGAAGCGGCGCGTCGCGGCGACGCCGTCGTGCCGGTACACCTGCACGACGACGTCGACTTCGTCGCCGCCGCTGCCGGCCTGCGCGAGCTGCGCGCCGAGTTTCGGATCGACCTTGAGGAAGCCGTAGAACGGCGAGGCGAACTGCAGCCAGTTCGCGTCGGTGCGCAACTGTTCGAGTCGCGGCTGCGCGTCGATGTCGACCCACACGAGATAACCGTTGTTGGCGACGTACTGCACCGGCTGGATGCCGCGCGCCTTCAACGCGTCGAGCCACTGCTGCTTGATCGGACCGACGAACTGCACGACGTCGAGCCGCGGGCCCTGCGCGCTGCGCAGCGCGAACGGCGCCGGCGCCTGCAAGGTGCCGCGCTGGGTGTCGAACGGATAGGCGCTGAACAGCAGGCTGTCCGCCTCGGCGTCGGCACGGACGCGCGGCGATGCCGCCTGCATGCTCGACAAGGTCGCCGCGTCGACGCGGTACAGGCCGAAACGGCCGTAGCTCTCGACGGCTTGCGCGCCGGCCGGCGCGAGCGACTTCGGTGCGAACACCTTGTGGGTCTGCGGCGGCGCCGCCGCTGCGTGGTGCGCGGGCGCGAGCGCGCCGGCGGTTCCTGCGAGCGCGGCCGCAATGGCCGTTGCGATGGTCTTGTGCATGACAGCGAATACCTCCCGGTTCCGATCTGCGGACGAACGCCTCCCCTGCGCAGGCGACCGGAATGGTAGTCGTGCGACGACGCGGTTGATGCCGTGTCGATGCGACAACTGTACGAATCGCCGCAATTGTCCAGCGCGGTGAAGGGATTCCGAAAAAAAGACGTCATCCGTGGACGCGGGGACGAGGCGGCTTGCGGGGATTCACGCAGCGAACGTCGTTTCGGGAGTGTCGGATCGAGGGCGTGCCGATCCGGGCGTCGCGGGTTCTTACGGACGCGAAAAAACTCCGCACGGGCCTGTGGGGTACGTGCGGAGGTGGCGACGGATCGCGCAGGTGGACGGTGCGCTCAGTCGATGCTGAAGGACTGCAGGGAAACCGGGTTGGTCACGCGCAGGACGCCGGACATCTGCTGGCCGTGGACTTCGCACAGGTACGGAATGTCCGCGTGGCCGGCCGAGGCGGGGATCGTGATCACGGCGGTCCAGCTCGCGTTGCTGCCGGCGTTGTCGCTGGTGCAGTCCACGGCGCAGCGGAACGTGAAGCCGGCGCCCGGATCCTGATTGGTCGAGGCGACGTTGTGAAAGCCGCCTGCGTTGCTGAAGGTGACGGTGTCGCCGACCTGCACGTCGAGGCTCGACGGCGTGAAGACGTTGCCGGCGCTGCCGCCGACGGTGACGTTGTGGTTCGCCGCCCACACGCAGGCGGGGGCGAGCAGGGATGCGGCGAGCAGGGCGATTCGAGTTTTCATGCGTACTCCTTCGTTTCGGGATGAAGCGTGTTTCCGGGTGAGGCGTGCGTCTGGATGCAGGGGGTGTCGGATGAAGCGCGCCCGCGGTCGCGCGAGCGGTACGAGCGGCCCGTGCGGGGAGACGGGGTGCGACGGCGTGTGCGAGCGGCGGTGTCCTCCTTGCGGCGCCTCAGGGCGAGTGGGAAGCGAGCCAGGCGGCGAGCGCGGCGATCGCCTCGTCGTCGAGGCTGCGCGCGACGCCGCGCATGACGAATTCGTTGCTGCTGACGGCGTCCTTGCCGTCGCGGTAGGCCTTGAGCCGCGCGGCGAGGTAGTCCGCGTTCTGTCCGCGCAGCGCCGGCCAGGTCGCGAAACGCGAATCGGCAGGCCCTCTCGCGTCGGCCCCGTGGCAGCCCTGGCAGGGTGGCGTGCCGCGCGCCGGATCGCCGTCGCGGAACAGCGACTCGCCGCGCGCGGACGGCATCGCGGGCAGCGGCGATTTCGTCGCGGTCTGTGCGGCGAAGTAGGCGGCGAGATCGTGCAGGTCGGCATCGCTGAGGTTCGCGGTCTGCGCCGTCATCACCGATTCCGGCCTCGCGCCGCGCTTGAAGTTCGCCAGCCGCCAGTAGAGATAGTCCGCGCGCTGCCCGGCCAGGCGCGGGAAGGCCGGCACGACCGCGTTGCCGTTCGGCCCGTGGCAGGCGACGCAGACGGTCGCCTTCGCCGCGCCGGTGGCGGCGTCGCCGCGGATCGGCGCCGCGCCGCGCAGGTCGATCCATTCGATCGCCGCCGACATGCGCGGCGCGGCGAGCGCGGCGACGAGCAGGAAGCACAGACGTGTCGGGACGTTCATCGCGTCGACCTCACAGCTGCACGTCGAGCAGGATGCCGACGAGATGCGCGCTGTAGTCCTGCGGCCCGCCGTCGGTGTACACGCGATGGTCGATCACGCGGCCGGTGCCGAAGCCTGCGTAGTGCCAGTCGTCGACGCGGCCGCGTTCGTAGACGCCGAACGCGCGCAGCGACACGCGCTCGACGATCGGAATCACCAGCGCCAGGGCGAGCGTGTCGACGCGATAGCGCATCGGCGCGAACGCGCCGCTGCCGGCGGCGTCGTTCGGCACCGTGTCGGACCAGGCCAATGCCAGCGACGAGGCGTAGGAATAGGCGGTGACGCCGCGCGCGTACAGGTTGTTCCAGTCGACGTCCAGGCGCACGCGACCGAAGTCGTGGCGCAGGTTCGCGCCGGCGCTGTGGTTGCGCTGCGTATCGGTCACCCACCAGCGCCCGGCGAGCGGATAGGTCAGCCCGCCCAGGCGCGGATCGACGCCGCTGGCGTTGAGTTCGTTGACGTTCGCCTCGCGCAGGCGCGAGCGGTCGTAGCCGTAGTAGACGCTGGTCTGCGTGCGCGGCGTCGGCTGCCACTCCCATTGCAGCGTGGCGCCGAAGGTCGAGTAGCCCTGGCGGCCGATGCGCGCGTCGTAGTCGTTCCAGTCGCCGCGCAGCGACGCGGTGAGCGTCATGTCCTCGCGCGGCGTCAGCGTCGCCATCACGTTCGCCTTGCGCTGGTCGCGGCTGGACAGGTCGTACTTGCGCATCGCCTCGACGGTGTGCGCCGGCACGCCGCCGGGCGGCGCGATGAAGCCGGGCAGGCTGCTCGACCAGGTGAATTCGTACGGGTCGTAGTCGTAGCGGTCGCCGGTCTGCTTCAGGAAGGTCAGGCTCGCGCGCAGGGTCAGCCAGTCCAGGCTGCGGTTGATCCAGTTCAGCTTGAGGCTGCTGCTGTCGACCTGGCGGCGCTCGCGGTTGGTCGGTTCGTACCGGTTGAACGCGAAGGTCGCGCCGAGCGTGTCGCGCTCGCCGAGTTTCCAGTCCGCGCCGAGGTTGGCGTCGATCGTCTGCAAGTCGAGCGGCAGGCTGCGGATGCGCGTCAGGTTGCGCGCGTCGGCGCCGGGCGCCCAGATGCCGCTTTCTCCGGGCACCACGCTGCCCTGGCTGCCGTTCTCGCTGACGTAGCCGTATTGGCCGGTGAGCGGATTGCGCATCAGGTAGCCGTTGCGATAGTCGTCGCGATTGAAGCGCAGGCCGCCGCGCACGCTGAGGTCGGCGGTCGGCTGCAGAGCGATGCGCGCATCGAGCAGGGTCGTGTCGATCTGCATGTCGGCGCTCTTGCGCGACAGCGCCGCGGGCGTGTTCCACTGCGCGCAGTCGTACAGGAACGGATTGTGCGGACCGAGCTGCAGGCTGCCGCCGAGGCCGATGCCGAACACGCCGCGGCAATCGACCGGCGCGATCAGCGTGTCGTCCTGGCGCATGCGGCCGACCGAGGCGGTCAGCGAGAACTCGCCGTTCAGCGGCAGCTTGCGCGTCAGCGCGGCCTTCAGGTTGTGGTAGTCGTTGTCCGGTTCGGTCGACATCTGGCCGGTCGTCAGCGGCGCCGATACCGCGTTGGGCACCACCGGCGTCAGCGCGTACGGCGTCTGGAACGTGTAGCGCCGGTTGGCGTCGCGATAGAACGAGCCGGAGTAGCCGAAGTCCAGCCGCCACGCCGCGCCGGCATAGCGCAGGCCGGCGTTGAGGTTCATCGTCGAATCGTCGATCGGCTTGACCGTCTCGAACACGCCGCCGTTGCCGGGGAACGGGAAGTTGAAGAAGAACGTGCCGCCGTACGGACGCGCGCCCTTGCGCTGCTCGTTGCTGAAATCCGCGTACGCGCTCCAGTCCGGCGTCAGGTACGCGCTGTAGCCGAGCACCTGCTTGGAACGCTTGACCTTCAAGGTCCGCTCGGCCGCCGCCGACGACACCGCGGCGACCTGTTCGGGCGTGCTGCCGCCCGGCGTCAGCCCGTCGGACAGGGTCAGCGTGTTGCTGCCGACGCCGTTCCAGATCGACTTCGCATTCGCGCTGAGCACGTTGGAGATGTCGCGCAGCGAGGCTTGCAGGCGATAGCTGCCGGCGCGGCCGAAGGCGAGCTGGTAGTACTGGTCGTCGTCGCTGACGCGCGTCGCGCGCAACTTGGCGTAGCTGCCGTCCTGCGCGCGTTCGGCGTCGACGGAGAGCAGGCCGAGCACGGGGCCGGTGTCCCAGAACGCGTAGCGATTCCACAGCGCGGCGTCGTCGTCGCCGCCGGTGCCGAGATAGCCGAGCTGCAGCACGCCGGAATAGGTCCAGTCGCCGCGCTCGTGCAGCGGCGCGGACGCGGGCGGGCACGGGTAGAGATTCCCCGTCGGCGTGCGCCGCTGGCCCGGCACCAGCCACCACGTGCCGCGTTCGTCGCAGCCCTCGACGGCGGCGCCGGCGGTGGGATCGAGCTTGGTCGCGCGCCAGGTGTCGACGCCGACGCCGCTGTCGGCGAGCGCGACGGACGACAGCAGCATCGCCGTCGTCCCCGCGAAAGCGGGACAGCGCAGGCGCGATGCCGAAGCGAACAGCCGTGCAGCGAACGGCTCGAAGAGCAGACTGCGGATGCAACTCGCCATCCCGTTGCGTGGCGGCAGACGCAACATGGATTCCCGCGTTCGCGGAAACGACGAAGGGAAGTGAGCCGGACTCGACATCGCGCGTTGCTCCCTTGCCTCACTCGTGGAACTTCGGCCCGGCCGGCGCATTCGAGCCGTGGATGTTGGCGTGGCAGGTGATGCAGCCGCGGCCCATGATGCGTTCGTCCGGATGCGCGCCGGTCGCCAGCGACTGCGGCGTGTGCAGGTCGTTCGGATGGCGCAGTTGCGTGTGGCACTGCAGGCACAGGAACGGAATCGGCGCGACCAGCAGCGCGTGCTGGTTGGAGCCGTGCGGCGTGTGGCAGTTGAGGCAGTTCTCGCGCACCGGCGCGTGCTCGAACAGGAACGGGCCGCGCTTCTCGGCGTGGCACTGGTAGCAGGTCTCGTTGACCGTGTTGGTCTTCAGCAGCGGACCGGTCAGGCTGCCGTGCGGGTTGTGGCAGTCCACGCAGCTCATCTGGCCTTCCGGCAGAGGCATGTGCGAACGGCGGTTGAATTCCAGGCGCACGTCCTTGTGGCACTGCGCGCAGGTGTCGTTGATCGACGGTCGCGCGAGCGAGCCTTCGACGGAGAACTTCGCCATCGGGTTGTGGCAGTCGCTGCACGACACGCCGTTGCGCTGATGGATCGAGCCAAGCCAGTGGTCGCGCGGGCCGCCTTCGTGGCAGGTCAGGCAGGTCTTGGTCTGCACCTCGATCGGCGTGCCGCCGTTCTTGGTGTAGGCGAGGATCGAGCCCTTGGTCAGCGGCGCCTGCGCGTGCTGCGAGCCGGGGCCGTGGCAGGTCTCGCAGACCGGAATCGACGCGTCGGCCTTGTTCGCCGCGTGCAGGCCCAGCGAATGCAGCGTGTGCGTGAAATGTTCGGCTTCGAGCTGATGGCAGGCGAAGCAGGTGGCTTCGCCGACCGGCTTGGCGTCCGGCGCGTTCGGATTGACGGCGACCTTCGCCTTGGCGAATCCCGGCGCGACGGGCAGCGCCTGCGCCACGGCATCGTCCGTCGCTGCGGCGCCCGCCGCGGGCGCCAGCCAAGCCACGGCGCACGACACCACGACGGCGAGAAATCCGGCTTGCAGCCCGCGACGGCATCGAGACGCGACGCGGACACTTCCCTGCAGCGGCATGAGCACGAGCCTTCGGCTGGGCGAACGACCCTAGGTACCGAAGCGATGCCGAAAGGTTGCGCGTCCGGCGAATCCGCGTGGAGGAGTTCCGTTGCGCGGCTCGCCGAAGCGTCGCGCGGGTTCCCGAAACGAGCGCGCCGGCCGCACGCTGCGGCCGGCGCGTCGGGTCATCGTCGCGTCACCGGCCGTCGAAGCCGTCGGCGAAGATCGCGTCGCCGCCCGCGCCGACGTTCAGCGTGACCGGTACGGCGAACGGGTGGGAGTTCCTTCCCGGCGTCAGGCACATCGAGCCGCGATAGCTGCCGTCCGCGCGGCTGCCGGCGTCGAACGTCGCCTGCAGCGGCACGGCGGTGTCGGCGGCGATGGTGCCCCCCTGCGAGGAGACGCCGAGCCAGTCCACCGGCGTCGCGTTCGCGCCGCACGGATCGCTGGCCATCGTCTCGACGCCGAGCACGAGGTGGATCCATCCGAAACCGGCCTCCGCGTAGGTGACGGGCTCCGGATAGCCGCACGTCGTCGACGCCCAGTAGGCCGGCGCGGTTTCTCCCGCGCCGTTGCCTCCCGGATAGAACAGCGAACCGGTGCCGGTGCCGTCCGGCACGCTGAGTTCGGCGACCAGCACGGTGTCGCCGCTCACCGACAGCGGCGGGTCGAAGCTGACGCTCATCGTGCGCGAACCGGAATCGGCGACGTCGACGACCTTCTGGCCGACCCGTTGCAGGTTGGCGAGGGTGAACTCGCCGACGAGCTTGTACACGCTCACCGTGAGCGGCTGCGAACCGCTCGTCGAGATGGCGCTGTCGACGGCGAAGTTGACCTTGGTCACCAGCACCTCGTCGCCCGGCAACTGGCGTTCGGATAAGTCGAACTTGCGCATCCAGCGGTTGTCGCCGGAGAAGGCGCCGCGACAGCCGAAGCTGACGTCCGCTTCGGGCTGCATGTCGAGGTTCTGCACCCACGGCACCAGCGTCTTCACGGCGGGATCGCCGCCGGCACGCAGGGTCCATGTCGCGCCGGCCGCGCCGGTGTTCATCACCACGAACGGCTGCTGCAGCGACTGCCCCGGTTCGACGCGGGCGCTCAGCGCCGGCGGATCGGTGACGACGCAGGCTTGCAGCGGACGCAGGTCGAAGTCGGCCGTCGCCTGCGCGCCGGCGACGACCGGGAACTGCGCGCTCGCCGCCAGGTGGTCGGCCGCGGTCGCGGTCAGCGTGAACGGTCCGAGCGCGGAATCGACCCAGTACTTGTAGCTGCCGTCGGCGGCGCTGGTCGTCGTGTGCGTGGTGCCGTTGCGGTCGACGATCGCGATGGTCGCGCCTTCGAGCGTGCGCGGATCGGCTTCGCAGTAGCCCAGACCACGCACGCTGCCGGCCAGCCAGCCCCACGAGGCCGGCGCCGTCACCGTCATGCGCACCGTGACGTCGCCGAGCTGCCAGTCGTACGGCGTGTCCTCGGCCATGCGGACGGCCACTTCGTAGACGCCGGGCTGCTCGACCGCGCGCGCGTCGAGGGTCGCGTTCAAGTTGCGCGACTCGCCGGCCGCCAGCGATCCGGCGTCGGGAGCGAGATCGAAGATCGGACTCGAATTGACCGTGTTGAACAAGTGCACCTGGTCGACGATGACCCAGCCCCACGGCGGCACGGCCGTGAAGTGGAAGCGCACGCGCACGTCGCTGGCGCCGACGAAGGCGCTGAGGTCGATCTCGATCAGCGCGCCGGGGCCCATGCCGTTGTTGTCGTGCGTTTCGCTGTGCACGGTGGTCCAGTTCGTGCCGCCGTCGACGGACACGTCGACGTCCAGGCGCGGAACGCTGTCGGCGCCTTCGAACAGCGCGAGGAAGAAGCCGACCGACGCGGTCCGGCTGTCGCTGAGATCGAGCGGCGGCGAGATCAGCGACGTGTCCGTGTCGGCGCCGCCCATGCACGGGAACAGCTGCACGGCCGCCGCGTCGCCGGCGCCGCCGGCGTAGTTGCCGAGCGATTCGAAGTCGATCGGCGCCCAGCCGCAGCCGCTGGGCGTGTCGACCGTCCATCCGGCCGGCGGGAACGTGCCGCTTTCGAAGTGTTCCTCGATCGGCGCCTGCTCGAAACCGAACTGGAGCGGCGCCGTGCCGGTGTTGCCGACGCTGACCTGCACGTTCCTGGTCGTGCCGAGTTCGACGCTGCCGGCGATCAGGTTCGGGTACACGCGCAGGCGTCCGGCCGGCAGGGCCAGGTCGACGAGCGTGTTCGCGCCGCTGGCGACGGTCGGCGTCGCGCCGGCGTCGCCGTAGCCGACCGGCTGGCTTCCGCGCGTGGCGACCAGGTTCGACGTGCCGGACGGCGCGTGCAGCACGAAGAAACCTTCGCCCATGCTCGCATCCGGACTGATCGCGGTCGCGACGCTCGCGCCGCCGTCGATGCGCACCTCGGCGCCGTTCAGGCCGGCACCGGTGTTCGCGTCGCGCACGTGGCCGAAGACCAGGCCGCCGCTCGGCGGCGCCGCGCAGCCGCCGACCACGGCGACGTCGTCGATCGCCCAACCGGTGCCGAACAGATCGTTGCCGGGCGTGGTGCCGTCGCTGGAGTGGAAACGGATGCGCGTGTTGGCCGAGACCACGCCGGCCAGGCTGACCGCTTCGCGCGTCCACGGATCGTTCCAGCTCGCGCTCTTGGGCACGCCGAGCGCGGTCCAGGTCGCGCCGCCGTCGGTGCTGGCCTGCACCTGCACGCTGGCGTAGCCGTCCTTGAAGTAGAAGCTGCGATAGGTCAGCACCGGCTCGGCCAGGCCGAGCAGGTTCAGCGACGGCGTGGTCAGGTAGTCGGCGCTGGCGTCGTTCTCCCAGCCTTCGCCGGCGCCGAGCTGGTCGTTCGACGCGGCGAAGCGGCCGTGCTCGGTGACCGGGAAGTAGCTGCTGGCCAGGTCCGCCTGCGTGCCGAACAGCCAGCCGAGGCCGTTGCTCGAACGCGTCCAGCCGCTGGGCGTGCCGTTGCCGTTGTTCTCGAAGCCTTCGCTGAGGCGCGAGGCGGTGTAGGCGTAGCCGGGCGCGCTGCAGGCGACCAGGTCGGCCGGCAGCGCGAAATCCTGCGCGGCGCCGCCGTTCGAGGCGACTTCGCGCGTCTGCGCGCGGTAGCCGGGAATGTCGGTGTCGACGTCGAAGCGGTATTGGCTGCCTTCCGCCAGGCGGATCGAGTAGCGGCCGGTCGCCGGATCGGTCCACACCGGCTGGCCCGGGTAGCCGCTGACGACGATCTTCGCGTGCAGCGGCCAGCCGGTGGTCGCGTCGGTGACACGGCCGTTGATCTTGTAGGTCGCGGCGGTCGCCAGTTGCACGTCGTGGACCACGGTGACGTCGTCCTGCACGACGATGCCGCTTTCGCTGGAGGGCAGGTAGCCGTAGGCGCTGATGCGGATCGTGTAGCCGCCGTTCGGATTCACCGGCAGACGGCGCACGTAGCTGCCGTCGTTCTCGGTCACGCTCTGGTAGATGCGCACGTTCGCGTCGGCGAAGATCTCGACCTTCGCGCCGGACACCGGACGGCCGCTCGCGTCGGTGACGGTGCCGCGCGCGATGCCCTGCGGGCCGCAGGCGTGCGCGGCGGCGTCGACCGCGGCCGGCGCGTCGATCTCGCCCCAGCCGGCAGCGTAGTTCGGCACGTTGCCGGGGCCGGGCGGCGGCGAGCCGCCGCTGGCGTAGTCGATCGGCCGCGCGGTCTGCATGATCATCGTGCCGAGCGTGGCGTAGTCGCCGCGCAGGCACTCGCCGGCTTCGAGCATCAGCGCGACCAGGCCGGTGATGTGCGGCGCCGACATCGAGGTGCCGGTCATCGCCTCGTAGGTACTGGCGCCGTCGATCGAGGACACGATGTCCACGCCCGGCGCGACCACCTGCGGCTTCAGCGTCGGCCAGCCGCGCGGGTCGGGATAGTTCGGCAGGCCCAGGCTGCTCTCGGCGCTCGGGCCCCACAGCGAATGCGGTGCGTAGAGGCCGTCGTGGTTGCCGCTGGAGCCGACCGCGAAGGCGGCGCCGAGCGAGGCGGGGCTGAGCACGGTCGACAGTCCCGCCGGCTCGGGGAAGCCGCACATCGCGGCGTTGCCGGCCGCGAACACCGGGAAGATGCCGGCGGCGATCCAGTTCTCGACGATGTCGCGAAAGAAGTCGTTGGCGGTGCCGTCGCAGGTGAAGCTGCCCCAGGAGTTGTTGACCACCTGCGGGCGACGATCGGGGTCCGGCGCGCTGCCGTCGGTGCGCGTCGGCGCCAGCATGAATTCGCCGCAGGCGGGCAGGGTGAATTCGGTGGGGGCGTCCTCGGCCAGGCCCTGGCAGGCGATCCATTTCGCGCCCGGCGCCATGCCGATGCGCTTGCGCTGCGCGGGATCGGCGGCGCCGTTGTCGCCGACGACGGTGCCGGCCACGTGCGCGCCGTGGCCGCCGTTCGAGCTCGGCGTATCGGTCTGGCCGATCGGCGTGTACCAGTTGTAGTCGTGGTCGACGCCGGCGGCGCCGAGATTGCCGCGGTACTGCCGCCACAAGGCCTCGTGCGTCGCGAACACGCCGTCGTCGAGAATGCCGACGGTGACGCCGTCGCCGGTGGTGCCGCTGGCCCAGACGCGGTCGGCGCCGACCTGGGCGATGTTCGGCGCGACGCCGTCGGCGTTGAGGCCGGCCGATTTGTGCGGCGTCTGCGGCTCGGGCTTGACCAGCGCCGTCTTCGGCGCCTCGCGGATGCGCGCCACTTCGGCGAAGGCGGCGCTGGCCTGCAGCGTCGCCAGGTCACCGTGCTCGACGACGATGGCGTTCTTGATCCAATAGGGGTGGTAGCGGGCGCCGCGGACGTCGAGCATTGCGCGCAGGCGGGCCTGGCTGCGCTCGGCGGTCTCGCGCAGCCGCTGGTGGACGTAGCGGCCGCGCTGCAGCCAGTCCATCCGGTACGCCGCCGACAGGTCGGCGCGTTCGCGCAGTTCGATGGTGAAGTTGCGCTTGCCGCCGGACAGCAGGTCGCGCTGCAGCTTCGCCGAGATCTCCACGCCGGCCGGCGTGACCGGCGCCGCGCCCGGGCCGGAGACGGACGGAAGCGGCGCCTTCGGCGTCCCCGCGACCGGCTTGCCGGCCGCCAGCACGCCGCTGCCGAAAACCAGCGCGGCACTGCACAGGACGGTCGCGGACAGATGGGTCCAGCGGCGGCGCGCCGGCCGTCGCTGCGATGGTGAGCATTCCCCAAGCATGAATGGTTCCTCGATTGCAGGAAGAGCGATCGCCCGGACGCACCCGCGCGGCGACGGGGGCCGAGGCTGCCCCGAACCTAGACGATGCGCCCGCGGCACCGCATTCGCGCGCCCTTTGCGCAGCCTTTGCTGCGCCTTACTTCAGTCGGAACAAAGGGATGCGGGGGGCCGCGTCAGCGTTTCACGGTCGCTTCGTCGTCCAGCATCGGCGGCAGCACGCGCTCGCCGGCGAGGCGTCGCGCCTGCGCGATCGCGTTGCGCGCCGCCGCCGGTTGTTCCAGCGCGCGGTACAGGCGCGCCTGCAGCAGGGCCGCCTCGTAGCTGCGCGGCGCCCAGCTGGCGACGCGCGCGGCGACCGCGCCGGCGCGCGCCAGGTCGCCGCTGCGGATCAGCCAGGCGGCATAGACGCTGCACACCTCGAGCAGGTCCTCCGGCACGCGCGCGGCCTCGGCCAGCGCCAGTGCGCTTTCGAACGCCGGGCCGGCCCTGGCCGAGTCGCCGGCCGCGGCGGCCTGTTCGGCGCTCGCCAGGTCGGCCATCAGGCGCGTGATCGGGCCGTTCTCCTGCGCCGCCCAGGCGGTCATCGCGGCGAGGCTCGCCGGCGCTTCCGGCGAGCGTTGTGCGATCTGCGCGCGCAGCTGGATCAGCCAGGCGCCGGCGCGCTCGCGCGGGGTTTCCGCTTCCCAGGTCTTCGCCAGCGCCGCGCCGGCGAGCCGCGCCGCGGCGGCGGCATCGCCGGCGGCGAGCGCCATGCGCGCGGCGACGATCCGCGCCGAGCCGAGCAACGCATCGTCGTTGGCCGCGGCCGATTCCTTCAGCACGCCTTGCAGCAGCTCGTTCGCCTCGGCGAGGCGGCCGTTGGCGTCGAGCGCGTCGACGCGCGCGATGGTCGCGTAGCGCGCGTACTGCGGATTGGGTTCGCGCGCGACCAGCTCGCGCAGGCGCGGTTCGCCGGCCAGCGCCGCGGCCGGATCGAGCAGGGCCAGATGCGCGTAGGAAGCGGTCACGCGCACGAACAGCTCGCTGCTGAGATCGTGGAAGCTGGCCAGTCGGCCGGCCACGTCGTCGAGCAGCGGCAGCGCTTCGGCGTAGCGCTCGCGGCGCGCTTCGAGGATGCCGAGGTTGGCGTCGACGCGCGCGATGCCGAAACGATCGCCGACGCTCTCGAACACGACGCGGCCCTGGGCGAAGTCGGCGACCGCCTGATCGAAGCGGAACTGCGCGCTGCGCGCGATGGCGCGGCCGACATAGGCGTTGCCGAGTTCGACCGACGGCGCCAGCGCGCCGAGCAGGGCGATCGACTGCTCGGCGAGGCGTTCGACGCGCGGATAGTCGTCGCGACGCAGGAAGAGATTGCCGAGCCCGGCCAGCACGCGCGCGTGCAGCAGCGGGTCTTCCTTGACCGAGGCCGAGGCGAGCAGCGCTTCGAACTCGGGCTGCGCGGCGTCGAGGCGGCCGCTCTGGAAATCCGCCGCCGCGCGGCGCAGGCGCACCTCGGGCAGGGCGCGCTGCTCGGCGTCGAGGCTGTCGAGCAGCGCACGCGCGGTGTCCGGCTGGTCGGCGAGCCGGGCCGCGTCGACCTGCTGCAGCAGGCCGGCCAGCGCGCGTTCGCGCGGCGGCAGCAGGTCGCCGTCGGCCGGCGGCGTCAGGCCGAGCGCGCGCGCCGCGCGCTCGGCGACACCGAAGGCGAACGCCGCGTAATCCGCACGGTGCCGCGCTTCGGCTTTTCCTGGGT
>NZ_JAGIAG010000003.1 GCF_017744955.1 Dokdonella sp. | reverse complement strand
CTACGTGATGGTCTACGCCTACTCGACCTTCAGCGGGCTCAGCCTGACCGGCAGCTACAGCGCCGGCGGGGGCGGCGGTACGACATTGACGAATGGCGTGCCGGTGACGGGCCTGTCGGCGAGCAGTGGCAGCTGGACGCCGACGTACACGCTGGTGGTGCCGTCCGGCGCGAGCAACCTGTCCTTCGCGATCAGCGGCGGCACGGGCGATGCGGACCTGTACGTCCGTCTCGGCGGCGCGCCGTCGACGACCAGCTACACCTGCCGTCCGTACCTCAGCGGCAACAGCGAGACCTGCTCGTGGACCGCGCCGACGGCGGGGACGTACTACGTCGCCGTGCGCGCCTACTCGACGTTCTCCGGCGTCACGTTGACGCCGAACTACACGCCATAGCGGCAATCCCTCGCAGGAGGCGATGAAAAAGGCGGCCGGATCGTTCCGGCCGCCTTTCTTGTTCGTGTGATCGTCCTCGATCGCTGCTGTCCGCGCGTCTTTCGGACCTGTGCTGTACGGAGCCTGCGAGCGATCCACTCGCGGCCGTCGCCGGCCGCATTTTTCGAAAAGCGGCTACGGGCTTCCAGAGAAGTCGCTACAGGCTCTCGAAGCGATTCGCGTCGCGATTCTTGCGTACGCGCGACGGATCCCAGATGCGCCCGTTCATCGCGATGTAGACGCCGTCGGGCAGGGTCTGCACGGCGCCGACCGCGCAGCCGATGTTGAACACCGCGTCGGAGCCCTTGAACAGCGCCGGATTTAGCGCGCCGGTCAGCACGATGACCTTGCCGGCGAGGCCGGCGAGCGCCTGCGCGGTCTCGACCATCGTGTCGGTGCCGTGCGTGACCAGCACGTGGCGATGGATCTGCCGTTCGATCGCCGCGCGCACCGCGGCGCGATCCTCGTCGTCCAGATGCAGGCTGTCCTTGCGCAGCACCGGCACCACCTCGAAGCTGAAATCGACGCCGAGCTGCTGGAGGATCTCGCCGATCTGCGGCGCGCCGATCTGGAAAGTGGACTTGTCGTCGAAGTAGATCTTGTCGATGGTGCCGCCGGTGGTGACGATGGTCAGATGCTGCATGGGTCGTTCCGTTGGAGGATTGCGGGAATGGGTCGTGCAGAAGCGTCGTGCTCGCGCGCACGGGCATCCGTGGTGCTTTCGGGTGGCGGCCGACAATGGGCGACCGGCCTTCGGCGGTCGCAGCGGGCTTCCACGCGAGCGGGAATGAGGCTTTTCCGAGCACGAAGCATACGGCTTGGCGATGTCGCGCGATCGCCGTTCACAGCGCGCGCGCGATCAGGCGGTCGTCGACGAGCGTGACGGGCAAAGTGCCGAAACCCAGCCCGTGCTCGCCGCCGAGGCGGCTGCGACAGAAGACCGGCGCGGCCGGGCTGCCGGCGCGCAGCAGCACGCCGGCCTGCAACGTCAGCGCCAGACGTTCGGTCAGCACGCGTGCGGCGGTTTCGTCGATACGCTGCGGCGACAACGCGTCCTTCAGCGCCGGCAGCGAGGCGTCGTAGGAAGGGTCGAGGCCGCGCGCACTTTCCAGCTCGGCGATCAGCGCCGCGCCGCAGGCCGGGTCGCGAGACAGCGCGCGCAGCACGTCGAGGCACTGGATGTTGCCGGAGCCTTCCCAGATCGAGTTCAGCGGCGCCTGCCGGTACAACCGCGGCAGGATCGACTCCTCCACGTAGCCGGCGCCGCCGAGGCATTCCTGCGCCTCGTTGACGAAGGCCGGCGCGCGCTTGCAGACCCAGTACTTGCCGATCGCGGTGGCGACGCGCGCCAGCGCGGCCTCGTGCGCATCGCGCGCGGACGCGTCGACCGCGCGCGCGACGCGCATCGCCAGTGCCAGCGCGGCTTCCGATTCGACGGCGAGATCGACCAGCACGTTGCGCATCAGCGCCTGCTCGATCAGGCGCTTGCCGAACGCGTGCCGGTGCGCGGTGTGGTGCAGCGCGTGCGCCAGCGCCATGCGCATCGTCGCGGCCGAGCCGAGCATGCAGTCGAGCCGGGTCAGCATGACCATTTCGAGGATGGTCGCGATGCCGCGGCCTTCCTCGCCGACCAGCCAGGCGCTCGCGTCGGTGAACTCGACCTCGCTCGACGCGTTGCTCCAGTCGCCGAGCTTGTCCTTCAGCCGCATCAGGCGGAACGCGTTCTTGCTGCCGTCCGGCAGGCGGCGCGGCAGCAGGAAGCAGCTCAGTCCGCCGGGCGCCTGCGCCAGCACCAGGAAGCCGTCGCACATCGGCGCCGAGAAGAACCACTTGTGCCCGACCAGCGCGTATTCGCCGGGGCTCGCCGTCGGCGTCGCCTGCGTGCGGTTGCTGCGCACGTCGCTGCCGCCCTGCTTCTCGGTCATGCCCATGCCGAGCATGACGCCGGGCTTGGCCGCCATCTCGACGTCGCGCGCGTCGTAGCGGCAGGCGGCGATCTTGTCGATCCATTCGCGCAGGTGCGGCGCGTGGCGCAGCACCGGCGCGGCGGCGTGCGTCATCGTCAGCGGGCAGCTGGTGCCGGGCTCGACCTGGTGATGCAGATAGGACAGCGCCGCGCGCGCGACGTGCGCGCCGGGCGCCGCCTCGGCCCACGACAGGCCGGCCACGCCGTGCTCGACGGCGGCCTGCAGGATGCGGTGGTAGTTCGGATGGAACTCGACCACGTCGATGCGGTGGCCGAAGCGATCGTGCGTGCCCAAGCGCGGCTTGTCGCGATGCGCGTCGAAGCTGAGCGCGTACAGTTCGCTGCCGGCGAGCGCGCCGTAGGCGGCAATGCGCTCGGCGTAGGCGGAGGCCCCTTCGCGCTGCACCGCGTCGCGCAAGGCGACGTCGTCGGCCCAGAGGTCGCGCGGAGCGAACTCGGGCGGCTGATTGTCGACGCGATGCGTCTCGAACGGCGGGGGCGGCGATGCGGACATGACGCCGGGAATGGTGTCGGGACCGCGATTATGTCACCTGGACGAGGATTGCTCGTGCGGCATGCGCTGGTGCGATCGTTGTCGATCGCTGCAATCCGGGAAGCGGATCGTTCGGGCGAGCGACGTCTTCGGCTGATCTACCCGCGGCCATCCGTGGCCGCACTCTTCAAATGGAACAGCGCATCGCCGCGGTCGGCGGCGTTCGCTCAGGCGGCGAGGCGGGCGCAGTCCTCGATCGCATCGTGCGCCGAGGCGATCGCCTGCGCCTTCTGTTCCGGGCCGAGGTTGACGCCTTCGGCGCGCACGAACTCGACGTCGGCGATGCCGAGGAAGCCGAACACCTGGCGCAGGTAGGCTTCCTGGAAATCCGCCGCCGCGTACGGCGAGCCTTCCGAGTAGATGCCGCCGCGCGAGGAGGCGACGACGATCTTCTTGCCGCCGGCCAGGCCTTCGGGGCCCTTTTCGGTGTAGCGGAAGGTCTTGCCGGCGATCGCGATGCGGTCGATCCAGGCCTTCAGCGAGCTGGGGATGCCGAAGTTGTACATCGGCGCGCCGATCACCACAGTGTCGGCGGCGAGGAACTCCTCGAGCACGGCGCCGTTCTCGCGCATCGCCGGATCGTTCGCGTCGGCCACCAGCCTCCAGTGCGGCAGCGGATTGGCGGCGAGATCGCGATAGACGACCTTCGCGCCGGGATTGCGGCGCTTCCAGGCCTCGACCAGCGCGGCGCTGAGCTCGCGCGAGACGGAATGCGCGCCGAGCGCGCTCGAATCGATGTGCAGGAGACTCATGGCGAACCTCGTTCGGTGGAATGCCGTTTCCGGCGACGGGAATAAGGTATTGCGTGTACGATGCTTCGATAAGTCCGCAAAATTCGGATGGATCGTTCGCGAGGTGAAACAATGAACCTGATGACGGTCGGGGCGCTTTCGGACCTGAACGATCTGCGTTTCTTCGCCGGCGTGGTCGAGCACGGCGGCTTCTCCGCCGCCGGACGCGCGCTCGGCGTGCCGAAATCGCGCCTCAGCAAGCGCGTCGCGCTGCTCGAGGAGCGCCTCGGCGTGCGCCTGCTGCAGCGGACCACGCGGCGCTTCGCCGTCACCGAGGTCGGCGAGCGCTTCTACGCGCACTGCCGCGCGATGCTGGAGGAGGCGCAGGCGGCGCAGGACGCGGTCGCCGAACTCAGCGCCGAACCGCGCGGCGTGGTGCGGGTGAGCTGCCCGGTGGCGATCGCGCAGACCGTGCTCGCGTATCTGATGCCCGATTTCCTCGCCGCGCATCCGAAGGTGCAGGTGCGCGTATTCGCCAACAACCGGCGCGTCGACCTGATCGCCGAAGGCATCGACGTCGCGATCCGCGTGCGCGACAAGCTCGACGCCGAGGCCAGCCTGATCCTGCGCAACGTCGGCCGCAGCCGCGTCGTGCTGTGCGCGAGCCCGGCGTTCCTCGACGCGCACGGCCGGCCGTCGGCGCCGGCCGATCTGGAGTCGATGCCGCTGCTGTCGGTGCAGGAGCACGAGGGCGCGCAGACGCTGGAGCTGACTGGCAACGACGGCACCCGCCTCACCGTCGAATTGCAGGCGCGCATGATCTGCGGCGAGTTCAACGTGCTCTACGAAGCGGCCAAGCGCGGCATCGGCATCGCGGCGCTGCCCGAATTCGTCTGCGCGCCGGCGATCCTGCGCGGCGAGCTGGAAGTGCTGCTGCCGGAATGGAGCGTGCCGCAGGGCATCGCGCACTTCGTGTATGCCAGCCGCCGCGGCCTGCTGCCGGCAGTGCGTGCCTTCGTCGATTTCCTCGCCGAACGACTGCCGGAAACCTTGCGCACCAAGCACGAGCAGTGCAGGCAGCGTGAGGATCCGTTGATGGGGCAGGTCGATCTGTGAAGCGGCAGAGCGGTTGGACGCGGATCGGAGCACATGGACGCGGATAGAGCGAAGGACTTCCCGGCTCATCCGCGCCACGGCCTCTCACTGCCGGCACGCCGAACTTCGACGAAAGCGAACGCTGGACGAGGGTGACGTGGAAGCCAAGATCTTCGGCTCTATCGGCGTCTACGCGCTCTGATCCGCGTCCAGCCTTTGCTTCTGCCGACTGCGGCGCACGTTCCAGCCCAGCGTCGCGATCAGCACCACGCAGAACAGGATCTCGAGCACGGCCGGCACGCGCGTGGTCGGGTAGGTCCACGCCGCGACGATGCCGTGGCAGAAGTAGAACAGCGCGAGGATGCCGACCCAGAGCAGGGCGCGCTGCGCGCTGCTGCGCAGCGCGAGCAGCGGCAGCAGCAGCGGCGGCAGGGTCAGCAGCAGGGCCAGCGTGGCGTTTCCGTTCGCGGGCGGCGCCAGCCACAGGTACCAGGCGGGCTGCAGCAGCGTCAGCAGCGCCCACGCGCACAGGCCGAGTCGGAGTGGATTCATGCGCGTGCTCCGAGTTTCGCCGCGACCTCGGCGACGCGCCGGCCAAGTGCGCGCGCCAGCAGGCGCTGATCCTCGCTGATCTCGGCGTCGCCGTTGACGCCGGCCACGTGACTGGCGCCGTAAGGCGAGCCGCCGCCGCGCGTGCGGTTCAGCGCGCTTTCGGTGTACGGCACGCCGACGATCAGCATGCCGTGGTGGAGCAGGGGCAGCATCATCGAGAGCAACGTCGTCTCCTGGCCGCCGTGCATCGTGCTGGTCGAGGTGAACACGCCGGCCGGCTTGCCGACCAGCGCGCCGGAGGCCCATTCGGCCGCGGTCGAATCGATGAAGTGCTTCAGCGGCGCGGCCATGTTGCCGAAGCGCGTCGGACTGCCGAGCACGAGGCCGGCGCAGGCGCGCAGGTCCTCGCGCGTCGCATACGGTGCGCCGTCCTCCGGCTCCGGGGCGTGCGCGACTTCGGTCACCGGCGCCACCGGCGGCACGCTGCGCAGGCGCGCGGCGAGGCCGGCTTCCTCGACGCCGCGCGCGACCAGCCGCGCGAGCTGCGCGACCTTGCCGGTGCGGCTGTAGTAGAGGACGAGGATTTCGCTCATGCACGGTTCCACGGGAGTCGACAGGTTGGTTGAACGAGGGCGCTGCGCTAGGCTCGCACCATGTTCGTGCGCCTTCAGCAGTTTGCCAGATCGCTACGCGACCGCGACCGCGTCGTCGCGTTCCTGCACTTCACCTGGCAGCGCTTCCTCGAGGACCGCTGCTTCCAGACCGCCGGCGCCCTGGCCTACACCTCGATCTTCGCGCTGGTGCCGCTGACCGCGGCGGTGCTCGGCATCCTCGCCGCGTTCCCCGGCTTCGCCGGCTGGCGCGAGCAGATCACGACCTGGGTGTTCGACAACTTCGTGCCGGCCGCCGGCAGCACGGTGCAGGGCTACATCACGCAGTTCGCCGACAGCGCGAGCAAGGCGACCGCGATCGGCGTGCTGGTGCTGCTGTTCAGCGCGGTGTCGCTGATGATGAGCATCGAGGACGCGTTCAACCGCATCTGGCGCGTGCAGGTCGCGCGCGGCGCCACCGCGCGCTTCATCATCTACTGGACCGCGCTGACGCTGGGACCGCTGCTGCTGGTCGCGGCGCTGGCGATCAGTTCCTACGCGTTCGCGCTGCCGTTCATCGACGTCGCCGAGGCGCAGTTCTCGATCAAGGCGCGCGTGCTCGCGGCGTTGCCGTTCCTGATCGTCTGGGCGGCGCTGATCGCCGCCTACGTGGTGATTCCCAATCGCAGCGTGCGTCTGGCGCACGCGGTGATCGGCGCGCTGATCGCGGCGCTGCTGTTCGAGGCGGCCAAGCGCGGTTTCGCGCTGTACGCGACCAAGTACGCCAGCTACCAGCAGGTCTACGGCGCGCTCGCCCTGGTGCCGATCTTCATCTTCTGGGTCTACCTGTCGTGGATCGTGGTGCTGCTCGGCGCCTCGATCACCGCGTCGCTTTCCGCGTTCGACTACCGCCCGGCCGATCGCCTGCTGCCGCGCGGGCAGGAGTTCACTGGCCTGCTGCGCGTGATGGCGCGCTTCGCCGCCGCGCAGCGCGAGGGCAAGGGCTTGCACAGCACTTCGCTGCTCGCCAGCGAGCCGTATCTGACCGACGACCAGTTGCAGCGCTATCTCGGCGATCTGCATCGCATCGGCCTGATCCAGCGCGGCGAACTCGGCGAATGGATGGTCGTGCGCGATCTGGCCGCCACCGATCTGCTGGAGGTCTACGAGGAAGGCGGCTATCGCCTGCCGCTCGACCATCATCCGGCAGCGGACGGCTTGCAGGCCCCGGCGCAACGATTGCTCGACGCGCTCGGCGACAGGCTGCGTTCCGAACTCGCGGTGCCGTTGGCGGTCCTGTTCCCGCTGCAGGTACCATCGCCGCCGGAGACCGCGCCGGCGGCCCGCACCCCCACGGAGTCCGCATGAAACTTTCCCGTCGTCTGTGCTGTTGCGCCGCGCTCGCATTCGCTCTCGCCGCGTCCGGTATCGCGCAGGCCGAAACGGCGAAGCAGCCCTCGCTGAAGATCCAGACCCTCGACGGCGGCAGCTTCGATCTCGCCGCGCAGCGCGGCAAATGGGTGATCGTGAATTTCTGGGCGACCTGGTGCTCGCCGTGCATCAAGGAGATGCCGGACATCTCCGAGTTCGTCGGCAGCCGCAAGGACGTCGCGGCGATCGGCCTCGCCTACGAGGACACCGACAAGGCCGAGGTCGAAGCGTTCGCGAAAGCGCATCCGGTGAAATATCCGCTGGCGCAAGTGGACGTGTACCAGCCGCCGGCGGATTTCGAGAAGCCGCGCGGCCTGCCGACGACGTATCTGATCGCGCCGGACGGCAGCGTCGCGAAGAAATTCACCGGTCCCATCACCGCGACCGATCTGGACAAGGCGATCGCGGCGGCGAAGAAGTAGTCCGGTTCCGTGGCGACTGCGCGGTTCCTCGTTTCCGGTCTGGTGCAGGGCGTCTGCTTCCGCGCCTCGACGCAGGCGCGCGCGCGGCAGCTCGATCTCACCGGCTACGCCAGGAATCTCGCCGACGGCCGCGTCGAAGTCGTCGCCAGCGGCGATGCGCAGGCGCTGGCGCGTCTGGAGGCCTGGCTGCACCAGGGGCCGCCGGCCGCCGAGGTCGAATCGGTGATGCGCGAGGACCACGCCGAGCAGCACCACGACGATTTCGCGCGGCGCTGAGGAGATGTCCGGACGCGACCGCCAGGCGCGCGGCCCCGGCCGGCGTCCGCCGCCGAGCAAGCCTTCCGCGCCGCGTCACGGTCTCGCGCGCGTGATCTCCAAGTTCGGCGTCGCCTCGCGGACGCAGGCCGCGCGCTGGATCGAAGCCGGCCGCGTCGCCGTGGACGGACGCATCGTGCGCGATCCGGAGCGGCCCACCGACGCGGCGCGCGAACGCATCGCCGTCGACGGCGCGCCGATCGAGGCGCGCGGACGCATCTATCTGATGTTGAACAAGCCGCGCGGCTACGTGACGACCGCATCCGACGAGCGCGGTCGCGACACCGTCTACGCGCTGCTCGAAGGCGCCGGCTTGCCGTGGCTGGCGCCGGTCGGGCGGCTCGACCGCGCCAGCGAAGGCCTGCTGCTGTTCAGCAACGACAGCGTCTGGGCGGCCGCGATCACCGCGCCGGAAACGCATCTGGACAAGACCTATCACGTGCAGATCGACCGCCTGCCCGACGCGGACCTGCTCGCCGCCTTGCAGGCGGGGGTCGACGACCGCGGTGAACGCCTGGCGGCGAAGTCCGTGCGCGAGCTGCGCCGCGGCGAACGCCATGCCTGGCTCGAGATCGTTCTCGACGAAGGGCGCAACCGACAGCTCCGTCGCATGCTCTATGTCCTCGACGTCGCCGTGATTCGGCTCGTGCGTGTGGCGATCGGCGGGCTGACGCTGGGTGCGTTGGCGAAAGGCGCCTGGCGCGAGCTGACGGTCGACGAAGTGGCGCGGTTGTCGCCGTCTTCGCTCGCCTGAATCCAGCGACGGATTCGTCAAGTCCATTCGGAGGTCGTCATGGCCGGCATTCGGCGCGCGTTGAAGTGGTCGGGGGGATTGCTGCTCTGCTTGATTCTGGGGGCCGCGCTCGCGGTGTTCGCCCTGTTCCGCACGTTCTATCCCACGCCGCCGAAGGCGGACTATCCGCCGGCGAGCGACGTGGCGACCCGGCAGCGGCAGGATCTGGACTACTTCCGCCACTACCTCGAACTCAATCGCAGCTACACGCCGCAGGCGCGCGCGCAGGCGGAGGCGCTGCGCGAGGAAGACCTCGCGAAGGCCGGTTCGTTCTCGCCCGCGGCATTCGATCTCGCCGTCGCGCGCATGGTCGCGCTGTCCGACAACGGCCATTCGCGCATCCATCCCGGCGGGCAGTCGCGTCGCCATGCGCGGCTGCCGTGCCGGTTCTACCGGTTCGCCGACGGCTACTACGTGCTGCGTGCGCGGCCGGCCTGCGCGGAACTGCTCGGCGCGAAACTGACCCGGCTGGACGGACGTCCGATCGACGACGTCGCGCAGCGCATGTACGAATACTTCGGCGGTCCGCGCAACCACTACGACCAGTTCGCCGTTCCGTTCTTCCTGGAGTCGCCGCCGTTGCTGAACGCGGCAGGGCTGGCCGAATCGCCCGAGCGGCTGACGCTGCGCGCGACCTTGCGCGACGGCAGCGAGCGCGAATGGACGATCGCCGCCGATCCGCCCGATGCCGACGCGCCGCGTGCCTACTCCGACAGCTACCTGTCGCCGCAGCGGCTGGAGAGCGAGCCGGCGGACTGGACGGCGTTGCTGCCGGCCGATGCGGCGCTGCCGCTGTTCCTGCGCGACTACGCGACGCCGTTCCAGTCCGGTCCGCTGGCCGACCCCGCGGTCTACTACGCGCAATTGCGCAGCAACGACGACGAGCCGGGCCATCCGATCGGTGAATTCCTGGCGCGCGTCGAACGCGAGATCCTCGCCGGCCGACCGCGTGTGATCGTGCTCGACCTGCGTTTCGACCAGGGCGGCAATTTCACCAAGACCGCCAGTTTCATGAAGCGGCTGCCGACGCTGAGCGATTCGATCGAACGCGTCTACGTGCTGACCGGCGCCTGGACCTTCTCGGCCGGCAACGTGAGCCTGGCTCTGCTGAAGGAGCACGGCGCCGGCAAGGTGCGCGTGTTCGGCGAGCCGGTCGGCGACCGCGTGCGCATCTGGGCCGAAGGCGGCACGCTGGAGCTGCCCAATTCCAAGGTCGCGATCGGCTACGCGACGGGACTGCACGACTACGCGAAATCCTGTTTCGGCGAGTCCGGCTGCTTCTGGATCATGTGGCTGTATCCGACGCACGTGGAAAGCTTCGATCCCGACGTGCGCGTCGACTACACGTTCGACGACTACGTCCGATTGCGCGATCCGGTGATGGAAGCCGTGCTGGCCGACGCGCGCAAGCGCGACTGATGCGCGCAAGTGCGCGGATGGCAGCCTTCGCACGCGCCGAACACCGTTCGTCCGACGCAAACCTGAACCGTCCCGGCTCCGCGCCGGGCGCGTTCAGACGCGGGCAAGGCGGCTTCCTCAACCATCGAACGCGTTCCATCACGGAGAGCGCCATGAACACATTCCGCACATCCCTGCTGGCCACGCTGATCGCGTCCGTTCCGATGCTGGCCTTCGCGCAGACGGCAGTCCCCACCGCGAAAGACCCCACGCCGCCGCCGAAGGCGCCGGAATGGAGCGAATCGGACACCAATCGCGACGGTTATCTGACCAAGGAAGAATTGATCCCCTTCCCGAGCGTGCTGAAGCGCTTCGAGGAGATCGACACGAATCAGGACGGCCGCATCTCGGAAGCGGAATATCGCGCCTGGATCGAGCGCAAGTAGACGTCGGGTAGACGTGTGGCGGCCGCACCGATGCGCGCATCGGTGCGGCCGGTGGGTCGATGGGTTCCCGGGCGCGAGCCCGGTTCCAGATGCCGACGCGGAAAATGCGTCGACGACGCGGTTTCGTTATTCGAACCGCCCGCAAGAAATTACGATCGGTCGCCGCCGCTTCGCAGGCTGAATCTCGGACGCGGAAAACCGATCCGGCTCAATCGCCGCTGATCGTGTCCGGCCCCTTGCCTGCGGTCTTCTCGTACTTTCCCTTGCCGACCCTGCGGTACTGCGTGAAGCCGTGCTTGGCGACGTGGCTCTCGCGCAGCACGTGGCCCTGGCCCGCGATGACCTGCGGCGCGCAGATGACGCGGCGTATCGGCGCGCCGCAGTCGGGGCACTCCGTCAATGCCGCGTCGGCGAGCTTCTGCAGACGCTCGAAGCCGTCGCGGCAGGTCGCGCAGGATCGTTCCGTGCTGGCGGCGTATTCGTAGATGGGCATGAGCGGAAGATGCGCCCGCAGGCGCCGTCGATCAAGTCTCGACGACGCCGGTGCTCGAAGGACCGACGTGGGTGCGGAAGTAGTCGTCCATCTGCTTCCAGCGGTTGATCACGCCACAGAAGAGTTCGGCCGTGCGTTCGGCGTCGTACACGGCCGAATGGGCGGCCTGTACGTCCCAGTGTTCCCCGGACGCCTCGACCGCGCGGCTGAGCACGGTCTGGCCGTAGGCCAGGCCACCGAGCGTGACGGTGTCGAAGCAGCTGAACTGATGGAACGGGCTGCGCTTGTGCGCGGTGCGGCGGATCGCGGCGTTGAGGAAGCCGAGATCGAACGCGGCGTTGTGGCCGACCAGGATCGCGCGTTGGCAGTCCGCCTCGCGCATCGCGGCGCGGATCGGCTTGAAGATGTGGTCGAGCGCGGCGCGTTCGGGCAGCGCGAAGCGGAACGGATGGTCCGGGTCGATGCCGGTGATCTCGAGCGAGCGCGGATCGAGCTCCGAGCCCGGAAACGCCTCGACGTGCGTGGAAACGGTCGGCTCGGCATGCACCAGGCCTTCCTCGTCCATGCGCACGATCACGGCTGCGATCTCCAGCAAGGCGTGCCGCTCGCAATCAAAACCACCCGTCTCGACGTCGACCACGACGGGCAGGAAGCCTCGAAAGCGCTGCGCCATGCGCGTGGCGGGGGTGGGAATAGTCATCCGGCGAGCATAGCAAGCGCCGCCGCTGCGTGCCGCGCGACGCGCGTGCTGGCCGCCGCCGTTTGCCGTTGATGAGAAGTGCGACCGTGGGATGGCCGCTTTGGATTCCGGAACGGAGTCGTCCTTTCGCGTGCTTGCGACTTCGGGCACGTGGCGATCACGGACGATCGCACCAGTAAATCAAAAAAAGAGGCGGGGTTTCCCCCGCCTCGGAGTGACTCAGGATATCGGTTTGCTTACGGAATCGTGATCGCCGCGCCCGTCCGGTCGTACCAGTACTGGTTCAGCGTCGCCGGAGTCCCGTTCGGACCGGTGGTCGTGAGCTTGGCATAGCCGTAGTTGACCTGGCTCGTATTGGTGTTGGTGAACTTGAAGCCGACGTACATCGTGCCGCCGACGCGGAACGAGTTCGCCGCACCGTCACCCCAGGTGGAGGCCGGGCCGACCGTCGCGCCGGAGGCGAGCACGGTGCAGTTGGTACCGGTCACGACGCATTGTGCTGCCGCATCGCTGACGCCCGTCGACCAGAAGAAGCTCAGGTTGGTCGAGCCGTACGCATTGAACGTGTACGGACCGGCATCGCAACCGCCGCCCGACGCCGTGCTGCAGGTCGCACCGGTGAGCCAGTTGATGTACAGGCCGTTGGTGTCCTGCGCGATCGCGAGGTTCACCACACCGCTGTCGACGACGTTCGGGTTGCCGCCACCGGTCACGGTGAGGCTCGCGGACGCCGCCGCAGCGCTGTTGCCGAGGTCGGTCTGCAGGCCGCCGGCCGGGATCGTGTTGTTGTACGAACCCGCCGTGGCAGACTGCACGTCCACCTTGACCGTGCACGAGCCGGAGCCCGGGATGGCCGCACCCGTGCCCAGCGTCACGGAACCCGCGCCCGCCGTGGCCGTGACGCCGGCACCGCCGGCGCACGTGGTGGACGCATTCGGCGTCGCCGCGATGACCAGGCCGCTCGGGAACGTGTCGACCAGGTTAGCGCTCAGCGTGGCCACGCCTGCCTGCGTGTTGCTCAGCGTGATCGTCAGCGTGCTGGCGCTGCCGGCTGCGACGCTGGTCGGAGCGAACGCCTTCGCGGCGCTCGGTGCCGGCGGCGGCGGGTTGCCGATCGTCATCTGCACCGGTACCTGCACCAGCGGCGAGTCCGGATCGTTGCTGCGCACGCACAGCGTGCCGTTCCTGACGTCGCCATTGGCGAGGCCCGCGCCGTTCAGCGTGACCGTGACCGGATCGGTGCCGCTGGCCGCCGTCGTGCCGCTGGTCGGCGCGACCGACAGCCACGGCTGATCCTGCGGCTGCGAGCACGGTCCGTGTCCGAGGGCGATCGCGAACGCGGCCACCTGCAGATCGGAGGAGGTACCGGTGGCGCCGACCAGGGTCGCTGCACCCGTCGTCAGATCGACGGTGTACATGTTGTTGGTCTGGCCCTCGATCAGGTACAGCGTGTTGGTGTTCGGATCGAACGAAAGCGCCTGACTGAAGCGCGTGTCGATGCCGAGCGAGCCGACCGTGGTCGCCGCGCCGGTGGTCTTGTCGACCGCGATCAGCGAGGCCGAGACGATTTCCACGCCGTACATCAGGCCGTTGTTGTCGACCGCCAGGCCCATCACGAACGAGTAGCCGCTGGCACCGACGCCGCTGATGGCGCCGATGCGCGTCGGCGCGCCGGTGGCCGGATCGTACTTGTACAGATCCGTGCCGACGTCGCCGTCGACCACTGCACCGAACAGCGTGTTGGTGGTGGCGTCCCAGGCCAGGTCGCGGGGACGGTCGCCGAGGCCGGTCGAGCCGACGGTGGCGGTTGCGCCGGTGGTGGTGTCGACGGTCTTCAGATCGCCCGACGGATAGGCGATGAAGTATTCCTTGCTGAAGTCGTCGGCGACGAAGTCACCGCTGAAGGTGATCTCGCTGCTGGTGGCGATCGTGTTCAGCGTGCCCGGGGCGGTGGCGTCGAACGAGACCCACTTGCCGCTGGTCGACGACTGGATGCTGAAGGCGTACGCCGGCACGCCGGCGCCCTGCGGCTGCGGCTGCAGACGCTGCTGCGTGGCCGGCTTGGTCGGGCCACCTTGCAGGCTGCTCGGGCGGTTCGCCGCGGTGATGCGCTCACCCGGCTTGCGCGTGGTCGGAACGTAGCGCGGACCGATCGGGAAGTGCGAAGCCGGACCGGCTTCGCCGATCGACCACACCAGGTCGCGATTGCCGACGTTGGAGATGTCCAGCGTCGTCGCCGACGTGCCGCCGGCCGGCGCCGTGCCGCTGATCGAGGTCGGGGCGACCTGGATGTCGGGCGCGCCGACGTTCAGCGTGACGGTGTCGGAGGAGGTGAAGATCTGCGGATCGGTCGCTTCCCAGTCGATGCCGGTGTTGTTGGCGATCGAGGCCTGGTTGAAGGAGAACTGGTTGGCCAGGGTCGGATCGTTCTGCAGACCGATCGTCGCGCACACGCCGTTGTCGCAGTTCGCCGGATCGCCGCTTCCGGCCGCCGTGTAGACGACGTCCAGGTACTCGAAGGAGATCTTGCCGGTCGCCTCGTCGAAGATCGCCTCGAACGTCGCCGTGTCGGTGTTGTTGGCACCGTTGTAGTGCGCGCGCTGGTACCACTCGACGATGAACTTGCGGTTCGGCGCCGTGCCCTGCGTGGCGTAGTAGACCTCGCCGCTTTCGCTGTCGAAGTCGTCCCACAGCGGCATGATCGCGGCGGCCGGCAGGCTGGTGGTCGGCAGCGCCGCGTTGTTGAACAGGCCGCTGGTCGGGCAGGTGGTGGTGCCGAACAGGATCAGGCCGTTGTTGTCGACGCAGATCTGGTTCGAGGTATTGCCGTAGAAGTTGAACGAGAACGGCATCGTGACGGCGGCCGAGCCGTCGTCGTCGATTCCGAGCGCGGTGCCGGTGCTGCTGATGTCGATGAAGCCGCCACCGCCGCCGTTGCCGCACGCGGCGCCGTCGAAGCCGTCGCAGAAGATGCGGTCGGTGATCGGGCCGCCGCCGGTGGTGACGGTCGAGGAGTAGCCGGGCAGCTCGTCCTGCGCGGTCCAGGTCGCCGTGTTGGTCTCGGTCGCGCCGGCCGTGACGATACGGTTGTATTGGTAGGTCGCGCCGGCCGCCAGCGGCTGGTTCATCAGGCGGAAAATCTCGCCGTTGATGTTGTCGCTGAGCGTGTGGTAGTCGAGCGAGCCGGAGGTGTTGTTCTCGACGGTGTAGCAGAAGTTGACCTGGTCGCCGACGGTCGCGTCGAGCGTATCGGCCGTGCCGCAGGCGCCCGCGGTGGTGTCGGTGCCGAGCGTCACGGTCAGGCAGATGCCGCCGGCCGGGCAGGTATTGCCGCCGCCGCCGACCGCGCCGACGACTTCGAAGCCGAACGTGTTGCCGGTCAGGTCGCAGGCAGTGGTCGGGCCCCACGAGGTACAGCCGGAGCCGAATCCGTCACCCGGATTCTTCCACTGCGCGACGGTTCCGGGCACCGTGGCCGGCGAAAACGCCGACCAGTACATCTGGTTGCCGGCGGTGGCGAAGTTGATGTTGGCCTGCAGGACGACCCAGTAGTGACCCGCGGGCAGCGAGCACGCCGCCGGCAGGGCGACGCTGAGCGCCGTATCGCTGCTGCTCAGCGTGCCGGCGAGGTCGTCGCCGCCGCAGAGCGCGGCCGCCGTGTCGTTGGGAACGCCGGAGGCGTCCGAATAGACGTGCACGTTGTAGGTCGTCCCCGGATCCGCCGAGAACTGCCTGAAGGACACGTTGAAATTGAATGCGCTGACGTTCCAGCCGGCCGCATCCGTGACGGTGAAATCATCGGCGGCGAAGGAGTCGAAATCGTCGGTGGAGATCGAGTTGGAGGTGACCGCGCTACCGTCGTAGGTACCCGTGGTCTGCGAGTAGAGAACCGTACTGCCGTTCGGCTGCACGTGGCGTGGATAGGCGAAGCGGTTGGCCGACTGGATCGGACCGGTGGCTTTGGAGGTCTTGGTGTTCTTGCTTGCTGCAGCTGCAGCGTCGTGCGTGGCGAAAGCCTGCGCCGACAACGCCGCTGCGATGCCAATGGCAATAGTGCTTTTACGCATGAGCGAAACTCCCCATGAGGTGGCCGATGAAACAGACCGAACGTAACAGACCATGAACTACGTGACAATTAAATTGAATTTTGCTACGCAGCAATTGTCGTGGGGCCGCAGGCGAGTGTGATGCGGCGCGCTTTTTGCCTCGTCTAGGGGGCGGAAAAAAAGTGACGGCGGCGCTCGCGCCGGCACCCGGCCGTGGCGCGATTTCGAGGCTTCCCGCCACCCGCGGTGACGCCACCGCGCATGGGGAGGCGGGGCGGGCGGAAGGCAAGGAAAGATCGCCCGTTCCGCACGCGGACACGCGATGCGGAGACGGGCCAGGGGCGTGATCGCGTCGGCTAGCGCGTGCCGAGCGCCGCGCGCAACGGACTCAACAGGTCGCCGTACCTGGCTGCGTGACCGCCGCTCGCCTGCAAGGGCTGGCGGACCTGCGCGGCGCTGACCGTGCGCACGTTGCGCGGCGTCTCGTGGAAGCGCAGGCAGGCCGCGTCGAAAGGCAGGCCGCAGAAGTCGAGCAGGCCGCGGGTCTGCGCCTCGGGATCCTGCACCAGCTCCTCCAGCACCTGGTCGCGGATGCGATGCGGGTAGCGCGCGTGCCAGAAGCGCATCGCGCGATCGTAGTCGCGCCAGAACGAGGCCAGCTCGTCGACGTCGTAGGTATAGGCGTGGCCTTGCGCGAACAGCTGCCGGTAGCAGGAGAAGCAGGTCTCCACCGGATCGCGACGGCAGTTCACCACCCGGGCGCCCGGCAGCATCGCCATCGCGGCGCCGATCAGCCGCCAGTTCGACAAGGCCTTGTCGGTGAAGATCGGGCGGTCGCGGCGCCAGCGTTGCGTGCGGTCGAGATAGTCCTGGCCGAGCCGGCGCCAATCCTCCGGCGTCGCCTGCGCCACCCAGGCCGGGAACGGCCGGCCGGTGCGGCGGCTTTCGGCCTCGATCACGATCTCGAGGTCGCTCAGTTCGTTGGCGCCTTCGACCTGCGGATGCGAAGCGAGGATCTGCTCGGTCAAGGTGGAGCCCGAGCGCGGCAGGCTGACGATGAAGATGACCTCGCGCCCCATCTCCTTCGGCGCGGCGGTCGCCGGCGGGCTGCTGAAGGCGCGCAGGATCGATTCGGTGATTGCGCTGTGCGCGGGCGCGTCCCAGTGCAGCTGGCGCCGCTTCGACGCGTTGACCGTGTTCAGCACGGAGAGCGCGTCGATCGGACGGCGCTGGTCCTCGAGCGACTTGGCGTAGGCGAAGCCGATGCTGATGCGATCGGCCTCCGGCAGCGTCTTGGCCGCGTAGAGCCGCTCCAGCCAGGCCGACTCCTCGGCGCTGAACCGGATCGTGCGCATGTTCGCCAGGCGCACCCAGGCGCGCGTCGTGTTCGGCTGCTTCAGCGCCTCGCGATAGGCCGCCGCGGCCTGGTCGATGCGGCCGAGCGTGCGCTGCGCGTCGCCATAGCCGATGAGCGCGCCGCCGTGCGCCGGGTCGAGCTGCAAGGCGCGCTCGTAGGCGTCGAGCGCCTCGCCCGAGCGCGCGTCCTGCGCCAGCGCGCGGCCGAGGTTGTACCAGGCCGGCGCGTGCTCCGGTGCCAGCTCGCATGCCCGCCGCAGCGCGACGGTGGCCGCGCGCAGGTCGCCGGTCGCGCGCAGCGCGGTGCCGAGGTTCATCAGCAGCAGCGCGTCGCCGGGCGCGATCTCCAGGCCGCGGCGCAGCACGTCGACCGCTTCCTGCGGGCGCCCTTGCAGGTGCCGCGTCACGCCGAGCAGGCGCAGGTACTCCGGATGGCCGCCGGCCCAGGTCTGCGCCCGTGCGAGCAGTTGGTCGGCTTCGTCGGCTCGCTGCTGCTGGATCGCCTCGCGCGTCGCGCGCAGCAGACGCAGCGCGCGTACCGGCAGGCCAGCCAGGCGCTGGTCCATCGCAGAGGCGCCATCCGCGTGCGATGTCGAATCGGTGTGCTCGGCCGCGATGGGCTCGGACGTCGGAGTGCTCATGGACGGCGTCAACGCAAGGAAAGAATCAGCATAGCAAAGCCGCCCGCGCACGGGCGCACGGCTAGCGGCGTGCCTGCGCGCGACGCAGCGCCTCGCGCAGCGGGTCCAGCAAGTGGCCGTAGCGATCGCCGCGCGCGGTATCGCCGCGCAGCGGCTGGCGCACCTGCGCGGCGCTCGCGGTGCGCACCGCGCGCGCCGCGCTGTGGAAGTCCAGGCAGGCGCGATCGAACGGCAATCCGCAGAAGGCGAGCAGGGCGCGGATCTCGGCTTCGGGATCGGCCAGCAGCGCTTCGTAGGATTGCGTGCGGATGCGCTGCGGGAACAGCGCCCGCCAATGCCGCATCGCGCGATCGTAGGCGTACGCGTAGGCGGCCAGGTCGTCGAAATCGTAGGCGAACGGTGCGCCCTGCGAGAACAGCTGGCGGAAGCACGACCACGCGATCTCCAGCGGATCGCGCCGGCAGTCGATCACGCATGCGCCCGGCAGCATTGCCAGCGCGGCGCCGAGATAGAGCCAGTTGTTGGGCATCTTGTCGGTGCTGCGCGGGCGCTGGCGGCGCCAGCGCGCCGTGCGTTCGAGATAGCGCCGGCCGAGGCGGCTCCAGTCCGCGGAATCCGCCCGTAGCGCCCAGTCCGGGAATTTCTCGCGCCGGCGGTTGGATTCCTCGGCGATCACCGCGCCGAGGTCGCCCAGTTCGCTGGCGCCCTCGACCTGCGGATGCGCGGCGAGGATCTGTTCGGTCAGCGTCGAACCCGAGCGAGGCAGGCTGACGACGAAGATGACTTCCCGGCCGAGTTCCGCCGGTGCGGCGCCGGCGACGTCCGGGGTGAACAATCCGAGCATGCGCTCGACGCGGGCGACGAAATCATTCGCGCTCCAGTCGATCCGGCGCCGCTGGCGCGCGTTCGCGTCGAGCAGCATCGCGTACGCGTCGGCGTAGCGTCGTTCGTCTTCGAGCGCCTTGGCCAGCGCGAAGCCGACCGCGATCCGGTCCGGTTCCGCCAGCGTGGCGTCGCCGGCCAGCGTTTCCAGGCGCGCCAGTTCGTCCGCCTCGAGGCGTTCGGTCCTGATGCCAGCCAGTCCCCACCAGGCCGGACCGCAGCGTGGCTGCAGTCGCAACGCTGCGCGGTACTCCCCGGCCGCCGCCGCGACGTCGCCGCGAAACAGCAGCGCGTCGGCCAGCTTGACGCGGATCATCGGCTGTTGCGGCGCCGCGGAGATCGCCTGCCGCAGCAGCGAGCAGGCCTCGTCCAGCTCGCCGTTCTCCTGCGCCTGCGCGGCGCGATCGAGCCAGGTCGCGACGTCGACGTCGATCGACATCGCGACTCAGCGCGCGCCGGCGAGCGCGCTTCGCAGCGGATCGAGCAGGTCGCCGTAGGCGCTCGCGTACGTGGCGTCGCGCTGCAGCGGGCGGCGCACCTGCGTCGAACTCAGCGTGCGCACGGGACGCGCGGTTTCGTGGAAGCGCAGGCAGGTCTCGTCGAACGGCAGCGCGCAGGCGTCGAGCAGGCGGCGGATTTCGCCGTCCGGGTCGGCCAGCAGCGCGGCGTGCGACAGCACGTGGATGCGGTCCGGATGCAGGCGATGCCAGTGCGCCATCGCGCGCTCGTAGTCGCGCCAGAACGCACCGAGCTCGTCGAACTCGTAGGCGTAGCGCGTGCTGCCGTCGGGGAATCGGTGCTTGAAGCAGGACCACGCCGCTTCCAGCGGATCGCGCCGGCATTCGACGATGCGCGCGCCCGGCAGCATCGCGCGGATCGCGCCGATCAGCTGCCAGTTCGGCAGTGCCTTGTCGACGAAGCGCGGCCGCGCCTCGCGCCGGCGTCGCGTGCGTTCGAGGTAGTCGCGGCCGAGTCGCGCCCAATCGTCGGCGCCGGCCGAACCGGCCCAGTCGAAGAACGGTGCGCCGCGCCGGCGCGATTCTTCCTGCAGCACCTCGGCGAGGTCCGGCAGCTCGCCGGCGCCTTCCACCTGCGGATGCGAGGCGAGGATCTGTTCGGTCAGGCTCGAGCCCGAGCGCGGCGGGCTGACGATGAAGAGGACTTCGTGGCCGAGTTCCTCGTCCGCGGCCGTCGCACCGGCGCCGTCGAAGGGCACGATGCAGCCGTCGACTTCGCGGCCGAAGGCGGCGGCGTCCCAGTCGATGCGCGCGCGCTGGCGGTGGTTGGCTTCGACGAAGGCCGCGAAGGCCTCGGCGTGCCGGCCCGCCCGCTCCAGCGCCGTGCCGAGCGCGAAGCCGGCGTGGATGCGCTGCTCGTCGTCGAGCTGCGGTTCGGACGGCAGGCGCTGCAGCCAGGCCAGTTCGTCGGCGTCGAGCGTTTGCGTGGCGAGACTGGTCAGGCCGTGCCAGGCCTCGCCGATGTGCGGGCTCAGCCGGATCAGCTCGCGGTACTCGGCGGCCGCCTCGGCATCGCGGCAGAGCGACTTCAGGATGTCCGCGTGCAGCAACAAGGTCTGGCGGTGCATCGGCGCGAGCGCGCGGGCGCGCGCCAGCGCCTCTTCGGCGCGTTCCGCATAGGAACCGTCGCGCAGCAGTTCGCCGAACCGGTACCACGCGCGCGGCGAATCCGGGTCGCGCTGCGTCGCTTCGGAGAGCACGGCGTAGGCGGACTGCGCGTCGCCGGCTTCGCGCAGCGCGAGGCCGAGGTCGATCAGCAGCGGCGCATTGGCCGGACGCAGCTCCAGCGCGCGCCGCAGGCGCAGGGCCGCGCCCGCGGCGTTGCCGCCCGCGCGCAGCAGGGCGGCTTCGGTACGCAGCACGTCGGCGTGGTCGCCGGTGCGCTGGCGCGCTTCGATCAGCGCGCGCTCGGCGGCGGCGAACTCGCCATGCTCGATCCAGTGGCCGGCGCGGCGCAGCAGTTGCGCGCAGCGCGGCGGCAGCGGCGTTTCGACGACAGCGTTCACGACAGACCGAGGCTGCGCCGCAGCGGATCGAGCAGCGTGCCGTACAGGTGCGCGCGTGCGGTATCGCCGCGCAGCGGTTCGCGCACCTGCGCCGCGCTGGCGGTGCGCACGGTGCGCTTGGCCTTGTGGAAGGCCAGGCTGGACGGGTCGAAGTCGAGGTCGCAGAAGCTCAGCAAGCGGCGCACCTGCGTTTCCGGGTCGGCGAGCAGGTCTTCGTAGACCTGGTCGTACACCTTGCCCGGATAGCGCGCGTGCCAGAACGACATCAGGCGGTCGTAGTGTTGCCAGTAGGCGCCGAGCTCCTCGAGCGTGTAGCTGAACGGGTGCGGGTTGCGGCCGAACAGCTGCTTGTAGCACGACCAGCAGGTCTCGACCGGATCGCGCCGGCAGTTGACGAAGCGCGCGCCGGGCAGCATCGCCAGCGCCGCGCCGAGGAACAGCCAGTTGGTCAGCGCCTTGTCGGTGAAGCGCTTGCGCCCGCTGCGCCAGTGCGCGGTGCGCGCGAGGTAGTCGTGGCCGAGGCGCTGCCAGTCTTCCGGCGTCATCTGCGGCACCCAGTTCGGGAACACCTCGCCGCGACGCTGCGATTCGGCCTGGATCGTGGCGACCAGATCCGACACTTCGCCGCCGCCTTCGACGTCCGGATGCGCGGCGAGGATCTGTTCGGTCAGCGTGGAGCCCGAGCGCGGCAGGCTGACGATGAAGACGGCTTCCTGGCCGAGCGTCCTGTCGGGCGCGCCGGCCGGCGGGGTGGCGAAGGCGTCGGTGAAGCGGTCGAGCAGGGCGCCGAACTCGGGCAGGTTCCACTGCACGCGGCGCCGCCAGATCGCGTTGGCCTTGGAGAACACCTCGAAGGCTTCGGCGTAGCGCGTCTCGTCTTCGAGCGCCTTGCCCAGCGCGAAGCCGGCGAAGGCGCGGTCGCCGTCGTCGAGCTTCGGTTCGGCGTACAGGCGCTCCAGCGCGGCGATCTCGTCCTTGTCGAGGCGCTCGGTCTTCAGGTCGGCGAGGCCGAACCAGGCGCGCGTGGAGTCCGGCTGCACGCGGATCGCGCTGCGATACGCCGCCGCCGCGTCGGCGGTGCGGCCGAGCGACTTCAGCATGTCGCCGTGCGCGATGTGCGCCGGGACGTTGCGCGGGTCGCAGGCGAGCGCGCGCTCGAACGCGGCCGCGGCTTCCTCGACGTGCGACTCGTCCGTCAGCGCGCGGCCGAGATTGAGCCAGGCGGTGGCGAGCGCGGGATCCAGTTCGCAGGCGCGCCGCAGCAGGATCAGGCCGTTGGCCGCGTCGCCGGTCTCGTGCAGCAGTGCGCCGAGATGGTTGAGGATCAGCGGATCGTGCGGTTGCCGGCGCAGCGCTCGGCGCAGCGAGGCGATCGCCTCGTCGCGTCGCCCGCGCTTGGACAGGATGACGGCCTGCATGCGCAGCGCTTCGGCGTGTTCGGCATCGAGCGCGAAGACGCGTTCGAGCGCGCCTTGTGCGTCGTCGAAGCGGCCGGCGCCGAGCTGGTTCGACGCCTCGACCAGGGCGGCTACGCCTTCGGTCGGAAGTCCGGCCAGGCGGTCCGCCGGCGTCAGGCGCCGCGGCGAGGATGGAGTCGCCCCCACCGGAATGCGCTGCAGAGGTTCGGCCATGTGCGGAAGCAATGCGAAAAGGGCGGTCGAGAATAGCAGAGCGCGTCACACCGACCAGCGGGATGGCGCCGACGTGTGAACAATTCGTGCGGGTCCGGACCGGCGCCGCAGAAGCGCGGCAAATCCGCTTGCGAGGCGCGCGCGCGGCGGAGTAGTGTCCGCCCGGCCGGATGACCGGAAAACGATTGAGGGCAACGACGATGCTCTGGCAGAAGGGTCGCGCGAGCGACAATGTGGTCGAAGACGACGGCGGTGGCGGCGGCGGGCCTCGTTTCGGCGGCGGTCGCGGACTCGGCCTCGGCGGCATCATCCTGGTGGTGATCGTCGGTCTGCTGTTCGGCAAGAACCCCGGCGAGATCCTGCAACTGCTCGGCAGCATGTCCGGCGACGGCGGCGTGGACGCGCCGCAGCAGACCACGCCCGCCGGCAACGACGAGCAGACCCTGTTCGTGAAGAAGGTGCTCGGCTCGACCGAGGACGTCTGGGGTCAGATGTTCCGCGCCAGCGGCCAGCAGTATCCGGCGCCGAAGCTGGTGCTGTTCCGCGGCGGCGTGCAGTCGGCCTGCGGCGCGGCGTCCTCGGCGATGGGCCCGTTCTACTGCCCGGGCGACCGGCAGGTCTATCTGGATCTCGGCTTCTTCCAGGAGATGCAGCAGCGCTTCCAGGCGGCCGGCGATTTCGCGCGCGCGTACGTGATCGCGCACGAGGTCGGCCACCACATCCAGAATCTCGTCGGCGTGATGGATCAGGTCGAGAACCAGGCGCGCCGCGGTGCGCCGATGCAGGGCGCCGACGGGCTTTCCGTGCGCCAGGAACTGCAGGCGGACTGCTTCGCCGGCGTGTGGGCGAACCATGCGCAGCAGCAGCTGAACTGGCTGGAGACCGGCGACGTCGAGGCGGCGTTGAACGCCGCCAACCAGATCGGCGACGACGCCTTGCAGAAGCGCGCGCGCGGCTACGCCGTGCCGGACTCGTTCACGCACGGCAGCTCGGCCGAGCGCGTACGCTGGTTCCGCCAGGGGCTGAGCAGCGGCGACATCAAGAGCTGCGACACCTTCTCCGCGGCGCAGCTTTGATTCAAGGCTTTTCGACGCGGATCATGCCGATGGACGCGGATGGAGCGCTTCCGAAACAGGGGCGACCTCGATCCTCGTTCGCTCCGGCCCGTGGCTCCGCATGGCGTCGCGTGGAGAGCTTGGACACGGATTACGCGGATTCACGCGGATAAAGATTTTCTCTGTTCGAGAACTGCTTTATCCGCGGCCATCGGTTCGATCCGCGTCCCGCTTCTCGACTCGCGGAATTAGTTCGCAGGCACCGCACGCACCGGGACCGGCACGCTGCACAGGTCGATCTTGCCGGCCGGGACCTTGTACCAGTCGTCGCGGCGATTGCGGCGCGACTCGACCAGCGCGGTGAAGGTCGACGTGTCGGTGCGCAGGACTTGCAGCGGCGTACGCTCGGATTCGGGTACGTCGGCGGCGAGGCGCACCGACTTGATGGAGGTGCGCTGCTCCGGCTTCTCGTAGAAGCCGAGCGGCCCGCTGCCGCGCGGCAGCGCCGACAGCCACTCCATGCCCTGCACGACGCGGCCGACCAGGGCGATGTTGCGATCGAGCTGGCGCGGTGCGTGGCCGATCACGACGTAGAGCTCGGCGCCGCTGCCGCTGTCGACGCCGGCATCGCGGCCCGCGCCGACCATGCCGTAGCAATGCGCCAGCCAGGTCTTGCCGGCCTTGGCGTCGCGCGCGACCGGCAGGCCGTCGGAAAACCCGACCTCGGGCGCGTAGACGTCGCCGTCGGGCAGCTTCGTGAACGGCAGGTCCTTGGCGATCGCGCGCTCGAATTCGGGCGCGAGGGTCTTGCTCGCCTTGCCGAGCGTGCGCGCCTTGTCCTTGTCCTCCGCGTTCGGATCGCCCCACTGCGTGACGAAGCCGTCCTGCACGCGCAGGATCGCCAGGCCGTCGAAGTAGTGTTCGCGCACCATCGTGCGGATGTTCTGCGCGTGCAGCGGCGCGTAGGCGGGCGCGAGTTCGATCACCACACGCCCCGCGGCCAGATCGAGATACAGCGTGTTTTCCGGATCGAGCGGGCGCCAGTCGGAAGGTTTCGACGCCTCCAGCACCTGCTGCATCGTCGGCGGCTTGGTTTCGGCCCGCGCGGTGGCGCAGAGGGCGAGCGACAGCGCGCCGACGGCGAGGGCGCAGCGGATTGCGGCGGAGGTCCGACTCAGCGGATTCATGGAAACCCCGGATGGCGACGATGGCCGGAGACTGTAACCGATCGCGCGCGACGCCCGTCGCGGCAGGCGACGCTCCCGATTGAGCTAGCATGCGGCGAGCGGAAGGGGAATGACATGCGTCTACGATGGCTCGTCCTGCTGGTCGTCGCTCTGGCTGTTCTGCCGGCGTGTAAGAAGAAGGCCGTGCCTGCCCCGCCGCAAGAGACGGCGGTGTCCGGCGAGCAAGCCAAGGCCGGCGCATTCCTGGCGTACGAGCACGCGGTCCGCGTCGGGCTCGATCGGCGCGATGCGATCCCGGCGCAGATCGCGGCGGTGCGCGACGCCTGCGCCAGTGAACGGTTCGGCGCCTGCAGCCTGCTTTCCCTGGAGCAAGATTCCGGCGGCTATACGGCCGGCAAGATCGTCGTGCGGATCGTGCCGGCCGGCGTCGAGCCGCTGGTCCAGCTCGCGGCGCAGGGCGGCGCGATCCGGTCGCGCAAGACCAGCGCCGAAGACCTCGCCCAGGCCGTCGCGGACAACGTGAAGCAGCGCGAGCTGCTGACGCGGCAGCGCACGAAATTCGAAGAGCTGCAGGTGCGCAAGGACCTGACGGTCGCCGACAGCCTGGCGCTGGCGCGCGAACTGGCGGGGCTGGAAGTCCAGCTCGACGCGGTGGAGCAGGAATCGGCGCAGCAACGGCGGCGCATCGAGACGAATCGCCTGACGATCGACTTCGTCGCGCCTTCGGTGGAGGCCGACCGCTCGCGCATCGTCGGCGCGCTGCGCAATCTGTGGGACTCCTTCAGCGAAGGCGTCGCCGACGCCATCGAGTACGTCGGCTACCTGCTGCCTTTCCTCCTGCTCGGCTTTCCTTTGCTCCTGCTGGTGCGATGGCTGTGGCGGCGGGCCACGCGGCCGCGTGATGCGCGTTCGTCCGCGGGTCGATGAGGTCGTACCCGGGGAGACAGGCCGTTTCGCCTGGCAACCACGGCCGCGGGCAGCGGTAGCCGATATCGACGCCCGTCGCGAATGCCTGCCGTATCATGGCCCGGTCAGTTCCTGACGGGAGGGTGTCATGATCGACCGATTGATCGAGCGGTACCGCGACGCGCTCATTCTGCTCGCGCGCATCCTGCTGACGATGCTGTTCGTCATTTCCGGGTTCGGCAAGCTGACCGACTACGCCGGCACCGTGAGCTACATGAACTACGTCGGCGCGCCGATGCCGTCGGTCGCGGCGGCGGTGGCGATCGCGATGGAGGTGCTGGTCGGGCTCGCCTTGCTGGTCGGGTTCCGCGTGCGGCCGTTGGCGTTGTTGATGATGGTGTTCGTCGCGGGCACCGCGATCCTCGGTCATCCGTTCTGGGCGATGGATGCGGCCGAACGCGCCCTCAACCAGACCCAGTTCCTGAAGAACCTGTCGATCATGGGCGGATTGCTGCTGCTGGCGATCGTCGGCGCCGGCCGCTATTCGCTGGGCAAGTCCTGACGGATCGATCCGGGACGGCGGCGCGGCACGGCCGCGCGCGCCGTGGAGCACGGCGTCATCCCTTGTGGAAGCGCCGGATGAAGTCGCGCACGTCGGGGTAGACGATCTCGCGCCAGCGGCGGCCGCTGAAGATGCCGTAGTGTCCGGCGCCTTTGACTTCCAGATGGCTGTGGTTCTCGGCCGGGATGCCGCTGCACAGATCGTGCGCGGCCTTGGTCTGGCCGAGGCCGGAGATGTCGTCGAGTTCGCCTTCGATGGTCAGCAGGGCCGAACCGGTGATCGCTTCCGGCGCGACGCGTTCGCCGGCGACCATCCAGGTGCCGCGCGGCAGCGAGAACTCCTGGAACACCAGCCGGATGGTGTCGAGGTAGAACTCGGCCGGCAGGTCGAGCACGGCGTTGTACTCGTCGTAGAAGCGGCGATGCGCGGCGGCGTCGTCGAGGTCGCCGCGCAGGAGATCCTGGTAGTAGTCCCAGTGCGCGGTGAAGTGGCGGCTCGGATTCATCGCGACGAAGCCGGCGTGCTGCAGGAAGCCGGGATAGACCCTGCGGCCCTTGCCCGGGTAGTTCGGCGGCACGTCGAAGACCACGTTGGTCTCGAACCACGAGAACGGCTTGGTGGTGGCGAGGTCGTTGACCTGGGTCGGATGTTTGCGCGCGTCGATCGGGCCGCCCATCATGGTCAGGGTCAGCGGCGTGGTCTCGCCGGCGGCGGCCATCAGCGACACCGCGCCGAGCACCGGCACGGTCGGCTGGCACACCGACATCACGTGCAGCTCGGCGGCGCCGAGGTGCGTGATGAAGCGGCGCACGTAGGCGACGTAGTCGTCCATGCCGAATGCGCCCTTGTCCTGCGGCACCATGCGCGCGTCGACCCAGTCGGTGATGTAGACGTCGTGGTCGCGCAGCAAGGTGCGCACGGTGTCGCGCAGCAGGGTCGAGTGGTGACCGGACAGCGGCGCCACGACGAGCACGGTCGGATCGTCGCGCAGCTGGCGCAGCGCGGCCGGATCGTCGCTGGCGCGCTTGAAGTGGAGCAGGTGGCAGAACGGCAGCTCGATCACGCGCTCCTCGATCACCGCCGCTTCGCGCCCGTGCGCGTTGACCGAGGTGATGCCGAAGGCCGGCTTCTCGTAGTCCTTGCCGAGCCGGTAGAACAGCTCGTAGCCGGCGGCGATGCGATCCACCCCCGGCATCTTCGACAGCCAGTTGTCCGGTGCCGACAGCGCATGCGCGGCCGCGCCCGACCAAGTCACCCAGGGGTTGAGCAGGGCGCGGTTGATTTCATGCAGGTGGTACAGCATCCGGGTGTTCCTGTTGCAGTGCGACAGGCGATTCTAGGCCATCGCATGCGCGGATGGCGTATGCGAAAAGTAGCCTTTGGTCGCATGCGGGCCCTTAGAAAACCCCGATGGCGGTCAATCTGCGCGAAAGAGGGGATCTCCTTCGGCGTGTACCCGGCGCGATCGACGACGAAACGGGCGACTGTCCCGTCGGCAGCCGGAAGGCCCGCTCCCGTTTTCGCGGGAAGACGGGGCGCGCTCGAGGTGCGCTTGCCGAAGCTCGTTCAGTTTTCCTCGAAACCGTCGCGGAAGATCACGTCGCCCTGCGGCAGCGGCCAGACGTAGGCGCCGCGCGAGCGCGTGAAGATCGCCAGCGTGGTCGCGCCGCGGTCGATCACCAGGTCCCAGATCATCGCCGACGGCAGGCCCGCGTCGAAGCGGTTCCACACCGGCACGGCCGCGCCGATGTCGTCGGTGTAGTAGAGCCCCCAGTCGGTGCCGGCGAAGGCCTGCGCCGGGCGGTGCGGATTGATCAGCAGCGCGTTGACCGGAACGTTCGGCAGGTTGCCGCTCTTGTCGGTCCAGGCGAAGGCGGCGCAGTTCGCCGTGCAGTCGACGCGATAGACGTGGCCCGGCGTCGTCGGCGTGTTCTGGTCGAAGCCGGCGAATGCGGCGTAGGCGATCAGCGGTTGCGTCGGATCGGCGGTCACGTCCATCACCGGGCGGTTCGGCAGCACCGCGTTCGCCCCGGTCAGGTCGACCCAGGTGGCCGAATCGGCCGTGCCCGCGCCGAGGCCGAAGCCGGCCCAGACGTTGCCGTCGTTGGTGCCGACCATCGCGCGCGTCGGATCGGAGTAGGCGTAGCGCACCTTGTTGACGATCGAGAGGTCGTAGAAGTCTTCCGGCAGGTTCTTGGTCAGGTCCGGGCTGTTGGGGTACCAGGACGTGTTCGGCAGTCCGCCGCTCAGCGATTCCCACACGCGGAAGGTGCCGGCGAGCATGCGCTGGCAGCCGCTCGCCGGCGGGCAGGTGTCCGCGCCGCCGAACTTGTAGAGGTCCAGGTGCATCAGGAAGCCGGTGCGGTCGCCCTGCCAGAGTTCGAACGTCTTCTCGTCGTACGGCGACACCATCTGGTCGGGCTCGACCTCCGGGCCGGTCGTGCTGGCCATCACGTAGCCACCGTTCGCCGTGTAGTACCAGCGCTGGCCGAGAACCGGTTCGATCTTGTTGAAGGTGCCGTCGCCGCCGAAGCGCAGCGTCCACACCGACGGTCCCGGCGCGGCGCCGCCGCTCCAGGTGTGCGTCGCGCCGCCCTGGTCCTGGGCGCCGGCGATGATTCCGCGTTCGGTCGTGGCCGGATCGTCGAAGCGCGCGGTGATGTCGCCGGAGTAGAACTCGATGGTGCTCGTGCCCTGGTTCATCGCGACGAAGTCGGGCTGCGCGGCGAGCGCGTTCGCGCTGTAGTAGACGCCGCCGTCGTTGCCGACCAGCAGCCGGTTCGGATCGCCGCCGACGAACGCGCGCGCGTGGTTGTCGACGTGCACGTTGCCGTACTGCCCGGGCACGATCTCGCCGTAACCGCAGGTCAGGTTGCGGAAGGTGTCGCCGCCGTCGGTCGAGCGCCAGACGTCGGTCGAACTCAGGAACAGCGTCTGCGCCGTCGTCGGGCTCACCAGCAGGCCGGCGTTGTAGTCCTCGAACATGTAGCCGCTGCCGTACGGATCCTCAACGCAGCCGCTGGCGAAGTCGGCCGGCGGCACCGCGATGTTGGTCCAGTTGGCGCCGCCGTCGGTGGAACGCCACACGCCGAGCCGCATCGCCTGCACGTAGATCGTGTTCGGATCGCTCGGCGCCAGTGCGAGGTCGAGACGACGCAGCGGGTTGCCGCCCGGCTGGGTGGATGGCACGCCGCTGCCGGTGCCGGCCGGCCAGCCGTTGTCGGGACGCGAGATCAGCGTCCACGAGGCCGGGCAGCCGCTGCTCGGCATCGCCGTGCGATAGAGGCCGTTGGCGCCGTTCTCGGTCAGGTCGTAGCGCACGCCGGAATAGCGGCCGATCGTGCCGACCGCGGCGACCAGATCGGTGCCGCCGCCGGTGTCGATCGCGACCAGGCTGGTGACGTCCTGGCGCTGCGTCGAAAACGCGTTCGTGTAGCAGGGTCCGTCCCAGTTCGTGCCGCCGTCCTGGCTGAAGTACACGCCCTGGTTGGTGGCGACGGCGATGCGCGCCGACTGATGGCGGTCGACGGCGACGGAGCTGATCGCGCGGTACTGCGGGAATTCGCCGGCGGGTTCGGTGTAGACGGGATTGAACACGTCCTCGCCGAGTACCTGCCAGGTCTCGCCGCCGTCGGCGCTCTTCAGCAGGCCGCCGGCGCCGAAGGTGAACGGACGGTTGCGGCGGAAGTCGCCGGTGCCGGCGTAGAGCACGTCGGGATCGTTCGGGTCGAGCGTGAGCCAGCCGATGGCGATGTTGGCGATGCTCGGCGAGTCGGTCTTCGGCTGCCAGGTGGTGGCGGCGCTGCAGCAGTTCGTCGTCTTCCACACGCCGCCGCCGTCGGAGCCGAACCAGGCGATGTTGGTCTGCGTCGGATGCGTGACGATGGTGTTCACGCGTCCGCCGACGAGACCGAAGTTGTAGGCGGTGCCGGCGTCGAGCGGCGCGGGTCCGAGCGGCGTGACCTGGTCCGGATTCAGCACGCCGGCCGGCGCCTGCGCTCGCGCTGCCGTCCGCGGGCGGCTCTTGTTCATGCGCTCGTGCTGGCGTGCCGCGTCGACGAGCCAGCGCGAGTGGAACTGTCCGGTCGGATAGGTCGCGCGCCAGTTCCAGTAGCCGGTGCCGGCGGCCGCCGGCGACAGCTTGATCGGTCGTTCGACGGGGCGCGACGGCGAGGATTCGTGCCGTGGGCGATGCCACAGGAATCCTGCGGCGACGAGCGAGACTACGACGAGCGATGCCACGCCTACCGCGACCTTCGTCATGCGTCCTCCTCCCGGGAGTGTGCGAATATCGAAAGCATGTCCCCGCGCCTGAGTCTCTATCGACTTCGGTCGATGGGCTCATGCGTGCTCGTCTCCGCGGCGGATGGTAGGACGAGGGATTTCGTAATTCAACGAGAATCAAAAGCGGGAGTTCGGATGGCGAAGAGATGGAGATGGCTGGTCGCGTGCGCGGTCGGCAGCGCGGCGATCGTCGGTACGGCTGAAGCGCAGAACGAAGGCATGCGCGCGGTTCCCGCGCCGGCGGACGTGGTCTATCCGGGCACCATCCGGCTCGACGTCGACGCCAGCGACGTCGGCCGCCGCATCTTCCGCGTGCGCGAAGAGATTCCGGTCGCCGCCGGACCGCTGACCTTGCTCTATCCGCAGTGGCTGCCCGGCAATCACGCGCCGCGCGGGCCGATCGACAAGCTGGCCGGGCTCATCATTCGCGGCAACGGCCAGCCGATCGCGTGGAAGCGCGATCCGGTCGACGTGTACGCGTTCCATCTCGAGGTGCCGCCGGGCGTCGCCAGCCTGTCGCTCGAATTCGATTTCCTGTCGCCGCAGGAACCGAGCCAGGGCCGCATGGTGATGACGCCGGAGCTGCTCAACCTGCAGTGGAACACCGTGGCCTTGTATCCGGCCGGGCACTATTCGAGCCGCGTCACCGTCGCGCCGAGCGTGAAGCTGCCGTCCGGCTGGCAGTTCGGCACCGCGCTCGAACGCAGCGAGGGCAGCGGCAACGCGACCGGCGCCGACGGCACGGTCGCGTTCAAGCCGGTCACCTTCGACGTGCTGGTCGACTCGCCGATGTTCGCCGGGCGCCACTACAAGCGCGTCGACCTCGGCGGCACGCCGGCGCCGGTGCATCTGAACCTGTTCGCCGACGAAGCCAAGAGCCTGGACTTCAAGCCGGAGCAGATCGACGCGCACAAGCGCCTCGTGCAGCAGGCGCGCAAGCTGTTCGGTTCGCAGCACTACGATCGCTACGAGTTCCTGTTCGCGCTGACCGACCAGCTCGGCAGCATCGGCCTGGAGCATCATCGCTCGAGCGAGAACACCCGCCAGCCCGGCTACTTCACCGAATGGGAGCGGCGCGCGCCGGGTCGCGACCTGCTCGCGCACGAGTACACGCATTCGTGGAACGGCAAGTTCCGCAGGCCCGCCGATCTGGCGACGCCGACCTTCAACGTGCCGATGCAGGATTCGCTGCTGTGGGTCTACGAAGGGCAGACCGAGTACTGGGGCAACGTGCTCGCCGCGCGCGCCGGGTTGTGGACGCCGGAGCAGGCGCGCGACGATCTCGCGCTGATCGCCGCGACCTACACCGACAATCGCCCCGGCTTCGCCTGGCGCACGCTGCAGGACACGACCAACGATCCGATCGTCGCGCAGCGCCGCCCGCTGCCGTACCGCAATTACCAGATGAGCGAGGACTACTACAGCGCCGGCGCGCTGCTGTGGCTCGCGGTCGACGCCAAGCTGCGCGAGCTGAGCCGCGAAAAGCGCGCGCTCGACGATTTCGCCGCGGCGTTCTTCGGCGTCGACGACGGCAGCATGGCGGTCAAGCCGTACCTGTTCGACGACGTGGTCGCCGCGTTGAACGGCGTCGCCGCCTACGACTGGGCGAAGTTCCTGCGCGAGCGCCTCGACGCCGCCGCGCCGCCGCTGGACGGTCTCGCCGCCGTCGGCTGGAAGCTCGTCTACACCGACAAGCCGAGCGACTACCAGAAGAACAACGAATCCGACCGCAAGACGCTCGACTACTCCGCCTCGCTCGGCATCACCATCGGCAGCAACGGCGGCAAGATCGCCGACGTGCGCTGGAACGGTCCCGCGTTCAAGGCCGGCATCGCGCCGACCAGTGCCGTGGTCGCGGTCAACGGCCGCGAATTCTCGCCGGAGCGCTTGAAGGACGCGGTCGCCGCCACCAAGGACGGCAAGGCGCCGATCGAGCTGCTGGTCAAGAACGGCGAGGAGTACCGCAGCGTGCGCGTCGACTACCGCGAAGGACTGAAGTATCCGCATCTGGAACGCATCGCCGGCGTGCCCGATCGCCTGAGCGCGATCCTGGCGCCGAGGAAGTAGGCCGGTCGGGAACGCGATGACGGCGATTCGTCTCAGCGCGCAGCAGGCGCGCCTGCTGCATCTGGCCGCGCAGGGGCTGCTCGCGCGGCCGGGCCGGCGCGCGCGCAAGGCCGACGTGCTCGCCGCGATCGCGCGCATGCGCGTGTTGCAGATCGACACCATCAACGTCGTCGCGCGCAGCCCGTACCTGGTGCTGTTCTCGCGTCTCGGCGCGTACCGCAAGGAATGGCTGGAAGCGTGGCTAGCCGAAGGCGCGATCTTCGAATGCTGGGCGCACGAGGCGAGCTTCGCGCCGGCGCTCGACTACGCGCTGCACCGGCGCCACGTCGACGGCCGCGACGGGCACTGGTCGATGAAGCACGCCCGCCGCATGCGCCGCGAGCACGCCGCCGAGATGGACTCGCTGCTCGCGCACGTGCGCGAGCGCGGCGCGGTCAAGGCGGCCGACTTCGAGCGCGTCGACGGCGTCGGCGGCGGAGGCTGGTGGGGCTGGAAGAGCGAGAAGCGCTGGCTCGAGGCGTTGTTCGCGCTCGGCGAACTGATGATCGCGCGCCGCGAGAACTTCCAGCGCGTCTACGACCTCGGCGAACGCGTGCGCGCGGCGGCGCGCGCCAACGGCCATGTCCCAGACGCGGACGAGGTGTCCGAGGAACATATGCGCCGCGAGTTCACGCTCGGCGCGGTCCGCGCGCTCGGCGTGACGCAGGCGCGCTGGATCAACGACTACTTCCGCAGCGGACGCAAGCTGAAGGACGCCGATCTCGACGCGTTCGTCGAGGCCGGCGAACTGTTGCGCGTCGACGTGGAGGGCTGGAAGCATCCGGCCTACGTGCATCCGGATCACCGCGAGGCGCTGGCAAGCGCCGCTGTCGGCCGCCTGCGCGCGACGCATACGACGCTGCTGTCGCCGTTCGATCCGGTCGTCTGGGACCGCGAGCGCGCCGCCGCGATGTTCGGCTTCGACTACCGCATCGAGTGCTACGTGCCCGCGCCCAAGCGCAGGTATGGCTACTACGTGCTGCCGATCCTGCATCGCGGCCGGCTGGTCGGCCGGCTCGATGCGAAGGCGCATCGAGCGGACGGCAGGTTCGAGGTCAAGGCGCTGTACCTGGAGGAGGGCGTCGAGGCGGACGCGAAACTCGCCGCGGCCGTCGCCGAGGCGATCCGGCGCTGCGCCGACTGGCACGCGACGCCGCAGGTCGAACTCGGCCGCTGCGAGCCGAAGACGTTCAAGCGCGAACTGCGCGAGGCGCTGCGCCGGGACGGGTGACGCGCGCCGTTGTCGAGCGCGCGCCGTTGCGCGAGACTGCCCGCGGTGACGGAGGACTGGCGATGTTCGAGGAAGCGCTGGCGATCTCGATGCGGCTCGGCGCGGCGGTGCTCGTCGGCGGCCTGATCGGCCTCAACCGCGACCTGCACCACAAGCCGGCCGGCGTGCGCACGCATGCGCTGGTCAGCCTCGGCGCCGCGCTGATCGTGCTGGTGGCGCTGCCGCCCGGCAGCGGCGACCCGCATCGCTACGATGCGCTCAGCCGCGTCGTGCAAGGCGTGCTGACCGGCATCGGCTTCCTCGGCGCCGGCGTGATCCTGCGCAATCCGGACAAGCAGCACATCAGCGGCCTGACCACCGCCGCGACGATCTGGCTGACCGCGCTGCTCGGTGTCGCCTGCGGCATCGGCCTGTATCTGCCGCTGACGATCGCCTTCGTCATCGGCGCGCTCGTGCTGCTGCTCGGCGGCCGCTTCGAGCGCGCGTTCCGGCGGCGCTGGATGAAAGCCGGCGATCCGCCGCCTCCGGCACCGCCGCAGGGAGAGTGACGGCGATGGCCGAACTGCACGAGTGCGAGATCGCCAGGCTGCGCCCGACGCAGATCACGGTCGGCATGATCGAGGTCGAGGACAAGCGCAAGCATCTCGACGCGATGGGGCATCGCGAGCGCAAGGATTTCCTGGAGGCGCGCCCGATTCCCGCCGTATCCGGCCCCGGCGACAAGCTCTACATCACCGATCATCACCATCTCGCCCGCGCGCTGTCCGACGGCGGCTACGACAGCGGCTATTTCCTGATCGAGGCGGATCTGTCGAGCCTGGCGCTCGAGGCGTTCTGGAAGACCATGCAGGAGCAGCGCTGGGCGCATCCGATCGACGCGAGCGGGCAGCGCCAGTCGACCGACGACATTCCGCACCACGTCGACAAGCTCGTCGACGATCCGTACCGAAGCCTGGCCGGCTACGTGCGCGAACGCGGCGGCTACGCGAAGACGCCGACCGCGTTCGCCGAGTTCGCGTGGGCGGACTTCTTCCGCCCGCGCGTGGTCATCGGCCCGAAGCGCCGCGATTTCGACGCGGCGGTCGAGCAGGCGCTGGCGCTCGCGCACAGCGCGGCGGCGAAGGCGCTGCCCGGCTATCTCGCCGCGGCAGCGCGCTGACCGCGATGCCGATCAGGCCGGTCGCGACTGCCGGCCGCGACCGCCGCGCCGGCGCGGCTTCTTCTTGCGCGCTTCCGGATTGGCTTCGTTGCCGTTCGAGGCGTGCGGCCGGCGCGCATGGCGCTGCGGGCGGCCGCCGCTCGGCTTCTGCGTCGGCCGCGCCGTGCCGTCCGCACGCAGCGGACGCGACGGCTCGAAGCCGGCGACCGACGCGATCTCGATCTCCTGCTTGAGCAGGCGGCGGATGTCGCGCAGCAGGCCTTCCTCTTCGTGCGAGACCAGCGAGATGGCCAGGCCCTCGGCGCCGGCGCGGCCGGTGCGGCCGATGCGGTGCACGTAGTCCTCGGCGACCATCGGCAGGTCGTGGTTGATCACCATCGGCAGCTGGTCGATGTCCAGTCCGCGCGCGGCGATGTCGGTCGCGACCAGCACGTTGATCTTGCCGCTCTTGAAGTCCGCCAGTGCGCGCGTGCGCTGGTTCTGGCTCTTGTTGCCGTGGATCGCCGCCGCGCGCAGGCCGGATTTCTCGAGGATCTTGGCCAGCTTGTCCGCACCGTGCTTGGTGCGGCCGAACACCAGCGTCTGGCGCGCGTCGTTCTGCAGCAGGTGCAGCAGCAGGTCGCGCTTCTTGTCGGCGTCGACCGGATGCACGCGGTGCGTGACCGTGGTGGCGACGCTGTTCGGCTTGGCGACCTGGATCTCGACCGGCTCGCGCATGAATTCGCCGGCGAGCGCCTTGATCTCCGGCGCGAAGGTGGCCGAGAACAGCCAGGTGATGCGCTGCTGGCGCGGCAGGTGGCCCAGGATGCGCTTGATCGACGGCAGGAAGCCCATGTCGAGCATGCGGTCGGCCTCGTCGAGGATCAGCACCTCGATGTGCGACAGGTTCACGCTGCGCTGCTGGATGTGGTCGATCAGGCGGCCCGGCGTGGCGATCAGCACGTCGACGCCGCGGCGCAGCGCGTCGACCTGCGGCTTGATGCCGACACCGCCGAAGATCGTCGTCGCGCGCACGCCGAGGTGCTTGCCGTAGGCGCGCACGCTGTCGTGCACTTGCGCGGCGAGTTCGCGCGTGGGCGTGAGCACCAGTGCGCGCGGCGTTTTCGGCTGCGTCGTCGTGCGGCCGGCGGCGTAGAGCCGATGCAGCAGCGGCAGCGCGAATGCGGCGGTCTTGCCGGTGCCGGTCTGCGCGCCGGCGAGCAGGTCGCGGCCTTCCAGCGCGGCCGGAATGGCGGCGGCCTGGATCGGCGTGGGCTGGTCGTAGCCTTGTTCGGCCAGCGCGCGCAGCAGCGCGGGCGCGAGCCCGAGGGTTTCAAATGACATTGGATGACTCCGAATCGATGACGCGCGCGACGCACGCGGATCCGGCCGCGAAGGCCGTGACGATCAGCGCGAGGCGCAGCGCTCCGGTCGTGGAGACCGGTCTGCCGCAGCGTTCCCAAAGACCGCGCTGCGAACAGAAAGATGGGCGGATCGCAGCGATCGTCTTGATCGTGGATTCCGGGTTTGACGCGGCGAAGGCCGAGCGGCGCGGAACGTTTCGGCGGAAGCGGGGAGGCTTCCAGGCTCGGCGTTCCAAAGGGAAGATCGCGAAAGCGACGCAACAAACTGCGCGCAGCATACACGATGCGGCCCGCGCCGGCCACGTCCCCGGGGCACGTTGACCCCGGGGCGGGGCGAACATAGGCTCCCGGCCTCCCTTTCGCTCCGGAGTGTTCCTCATGGCCGCTCCCACGCTCGCGTGGTTCTTCCTGCTGCTCGCCGGCTTCGCCGAAATCGGCTGGGCGGTCGGTCTCAAGTACACCGAAGGCTTCACGCGGCCGCTGCCGACCGTGCTGACGATCGCCGGCATGATCGTGAGCTTCTACCTGCTCTCGCTGGCGATGCGCAGCATTCCGCTCGGCACCGCCTACGCCGCCTGGACCGGCATCGGCGCGGTCGGCACGGTGATTCTCGGCATGGTCCTGTTCGGCGAGTCGCGCGATCTCGCGCGCATCGGCTGCATCGCGCTGATCGTCGGCGGCGTGGTCGGGCTGAAATGGCTGAGCGGGAGCGCGGCCCACTAGTGTCGAACGTACGTCACGATCGCCGGATCGCCGTCGATCCTCATCCGCTGTTCCTGCCGAGGTCGCCGTGAACCCCGTCGATTCCACGCTCGCCAGCGTCCGCCTCGACGTCTGGCTGTGGGCCGCGCGCTTCTTCAAGACGCGCGCGCTGGCCAAGCAGGCGGTCGAGGGCGGCAAGATCGAGGTCAACGGCGCCGCCGGCAAGCCGGCCAAGGCCGTGCACGTCGGCGATGCGTTGAAGATCGTGCGCGGCGAGGAACGTTTCGAGATCCGCATCGACGGGCTCGACGAACGCCGCGGTCCGGCGAGCGCGGCGCGCCGCCTCTACTGCGAGACCGAAGCGAGCCTCGCCGCACGCGCTGCGGAGGCGGAGCTGCGCCGGCTGCAGGGAGCCGGCTACGCGAAACCGCCGACGAAACCGGACAAGCGCGCGCGGCGCCTGATCCGCGCGCTCGGTGACATCGACGCGCTCTGACTAGCGCGTGCCGCTCACGGCGACGGCCGTTGTCGCGAGCGGTTTTTCCGCGGCCTGCGCAATCAGCGCCGCGACCGTATCGGCCTGCGTGACCGGAAGCATGTGGCCGCCTTCCAGCAGGTGCAGCCGCGCGCCGGGAATCGCCGCGGCGAGCCGTTCGCCGTGGAGCTTGTAGTCGAGCAGCGGATCCTGCCGGCCGAATACGACGTCGACCGGCAGCGTCAGCGCAGCGTAACGCGGCACCATCGTCGGCAGCTCGTAGCGCAGGCCGACCATGTCCTGTGAAGCGGTGACGAATTCCAGCGGCCGAGCGGCCAGGGCACCGCCGCCGTCGACGTCGAAGTTCGCCGGCACCGGCTCCGGCGCGAACACGTCGCGCAGCATCGCCTCGTGCTTCAGCTTGCCGATCAGCGTCGCCAGGGTCCAGGCGACCAGTTCGCGCGCGAGCGGCGAGGTCAGGTCCAGGTCCTTGAACACCGCGGGCGGATCGACAATCGCGCCGCTGGCCGGAGCGATCAGCACCAGTCCGCTCACCGCTTCCGGATGATCGAGCGCGAGGGCGAGCGACAACGCGCCGCCGAGCGAATGCCCGACCAGCAGCGGTCGGCGCAGATCGAGTGTGCGCATGAACTCGGCAAGGACCGCGGCCTGCGCGAACAGGTCCGGATGCTTGCCCGACAGCCGTGTCGAGTAGCCGCAATCGGGCCGGTCCACCGCGATCACGCGATGGTCCTTCGCCAGGCGGTCGATCAGCGCGTGGAAGTTGCGCAGGTTGCCGCTGAGGCCGTGGACCATGACGATGACCGGTCCCTGGCCGCGATCGACGTAGTGCAGCCGCATGCCGCCGACGTCGACGAACTGCCCGAGCGGCGGCACCTGCGCTTCGGCCTGCCGTGCGCTCCACCAGGTGTACGAGACCAGCCCGGCGACGATCAGCGGCGCGAGCACGACCAGGGTGCGTGTGATCCTCATGGCTTCCCCCTGGTGTGCGTCAGCGCCACGCCGCCGCGCACAGCGCGTCGCAGGCGGCGAACGGGTCGTGCGTGCGTTCCCAGGCTTCCAGCCAGTTCCCGTAGTTGTGGATCGTCGGTTCCTGCGTCGGATGGAAGCCGGGCCGGAAGTAGGCCAGCAGCTTGCCGGCCAGCGAGCCGTAGATGCCCTTGCGCGGACCGTGCAGCCAGAAGAAGTTGCGCACGTGCAGGCCGATCCGCTGCCGGCGCGTGTAGCCGTCGGCTTCGAGCAGCCGGTCGGTGTAGATGTAGGTGTAGCGGATCATGTTCTTGATCGCGTAGGCCATCGCCGCCACGCGCTTGAAGTAGCCGACCCCGGCCACCTTCTGCATCACGTCGTAGGCGACCGACTTGTGCTCCATCTCCTCGATCGCATGCCAGGCGAACAAGGCCTTCACGCGCGGATCGGCCCCTTCCATCACCGCGGCCCTGGCGAAATAGGCGAAGGCCATCGTCGCGGTGAAGTGCTCCAGCGCGGCGGTGTGCGCGACGTTGAACTCGGGCGAGTAGGTCTTCGTCCAGCGCTCGAACTCGTCCTTGCCTTCCTGGAGGATGTCCTCCATCGGCATGCCCTGGCGTTCGAGCATCTGGTTGTAGCGCGTGTGCGCGAGGCCGTGCTGGCCTTCCTGGCGCATGAAGTCGCGCACTTCCTGCCGCATGACCGGATCGTCGATGCAGTCGCGGAACGCGCGCACGCTGGTGATGAAGTAGCGCTCGCCGTCGGGGAAGCCCGACTGCACCGCGTCGAACACGCGCGTCTTGTAGGCGTCGCCGCGGAACCAGTATTTCGGCACCGTCTCGTCGAGACGGAAATCCAGGTGCTCGCGCGGGACGATCGTTTCGTGGTGGGAGAGAGGCTTGTTCATGATGTCTGCTCCGCTGATGTGCGCGTCGGTCATTCCCGCGGGAGCGGGAGTCCGGCCTCTTGCGTCGCTCGAGGGGCGAGGTCGCCTGCCGGCGACGCCGTGGCTGCGCCGGTCTTGTGCGTGCGCCGATGAAGCGATTCGACGACGGCGGCGTAGCCGGAAGGAAACAGCCGCTGGATCTTGTCGAGCACGACGGCATCGGGCCCGACCAGCACGCGGCGCCGGTTGTTTCGCACCGCCTTCAGGATCGTTCTCGCCGCGGCCGCGGCGGTGGTGATGAAGTGCTTCTCGAATTCCTGCGCCGACTTCAGCGGGTCGACGCCGAGCGCGGCGACGTTGGCGTCGACGCGCGAGTTCCTGGCGATCGCCGTCTTGATCCCGCCCGGATGCACGCAGGTCGCCGACACGCCGCAGTTCATCAGGTCCAGCTCCTGGCGCAGCGATTCGGTGAAGCCGCGCACCGCGAACTTGGCCGCGTGGTAGGCCGACGCGCCGGGCGAGGCGAGCAGGCCGAACAGGCTGGAGGTGTTGACGACGTGGCCGTCGCCGCTCGCCTTCAGATGCGGCAGGAACGCCTGCGTGCCGTGCACGACGCCCCAGAAGTTGATGTTCATCAGCCACTCGAAGTCGGCCAGGCGCATCGCCTCGACCGTGCTGGCGAGGCCGACGCCGGCGTTGTTGAAGACCAGGTTGACCTTGCCGTGCAGGCGCGCGCTCGCCTCCGCCCAGGCGAATACGGCGGCGCGGTCGGCGACGTCCAGCGCGGTGGCTTCGACCCGGATGCCGTCGTTGGCGGCGCCTGCCAGGCGGCGCGTCTCGGCGAGGCCTGCCTCGTCGACGTCGCCGAGCGCGAGATGGCAGCCATGTTGCGCCAACTGCACGGCCAGCTCGCGCCCCATGCCGGAGGCGGCGCCGGTGATCGCAGCGACCTTGCCCGCGAACGTCTTCATGCCGCCGCCTTGCGGGGCTCGGCCGCCGCGTCGGTCGCCGTGCGCGAGAACGCCAGCGTGCCGTCTGCGACGGCGCCGAACTTCAGCCCGAACAGGTCGACGAGATAGTTCTGCCGCAACCGCCACGGCGCGCGCGCGCCTTGCTGCGGGAACTCGTCGAGCGCGCGTAGCACGTAGCCCGACTTGAAATCGAGCAGCGGCAGGGAAGGCTCGAGATCGGCAGCCGTCGCCTTCGGCACCACCTGCGCGAAACCGTGCCGGTCCATGTGCGCGATCAGGCGGCAGACGAATTGCGAGGCGAGGTCGGCGCGCAAGGTCCAGGAGGCGTTGGTGTAGCCGACGCAGAAGGCGAGGTTCGGCACGTCGCTCAGCATCACGCCCTTGTAGGTATGCGAGCGGCCGAGGTCGAGCGTGCGTCCGTCGACGTCGATGCGCAGGCCGCCGCAGGCCTGCAACTTCAGGCCGGTGGCGGTGACGATCACGTCGGCGGGCAGCGTCTGCCCCGATTGCAGGCGCACGCCCTCCGCAGTGAAGGTGTCGATCCGGTCGGTGACGATCGAGGCCTTGCCGGCACGGATCGACTTGAACAGGTCGCCATCGGGCACCAGGCACAGGCGCTGGTCCCACGGCTGATAACTCGGGTTGAAGTGCGTGTCGAACGCGTAGTCGGCCGGCAGGAATTTCTTCTGCGCGTGGCGGATCAGGCGCTTGAACGCTTCCGGCGCGCCGCGCGCGAAGGCGAAGAAGAACATCGTCAGTGCGATGTTCTTCGCCCGCGCGAGGCGATGCGCCGCGCGGGCGGGCAGATGCCGGCGCAGCCACGTCGCGACCGCGTCCCTGGCCGGCAGGCTGGTGACGTAGGTCGGCGAGCGCTGCAGCATCGTCACGTGCGCCGCGGCGGCGGCCATCGCCGGCACCAGGGTCACTGCGGTCGCGCCGCTGCCGATCACCACGACGCGCTTGCCGGCGTAGTCGAGGTCCTCGGGCCAGGCCTGCGGATGCACGACCGCGCCGCGGAACTCGTCACGCCCCGGGAACTCCGGTGCATGACCGCCGGCGTAGTCGTAGTAGCCGCAGCACAGGTAAAGGAACTTGCAGCAGTACTGGCGCCGCTCCTTCGCCTCGCCGGCTTCCGCCTCGACCAGCCAGTGCGCGTCGCGCGAGGACCACGTGGCCGAGAGCGCGCGCTGGCGATAGCGGATGTGACGGTCGATGCCGTGCTCGGCCGCCGTCTCGCGCAGGTAGTTCAGGATCAGGTCGCCGTCGGAGATCGACTTGTCCGCCGTCCACGGGCGGAACGAATAGCCGAAGGTGTACATGTCCGAGTCGGAGCGGATGCCGGGATAGCGGAACAGGCTCCAGGTGCCGCCGAGTTCGGCGCGGCTTTCGAGGATCGCGTAGGACTTGCCGGGCAGCCGGCGCTGCAGGTAGTAGCCGGCGCCGATGCCGGACAGGCCCGCGCCGACGACGAGTACGTCGAGATGTTCGGCCGCCATGCGTCTTCCTCGAATCGCAGCGTGCCGCCAGCTTGCTCCGGCCGGCCGCGTGCGGCTTGACCGTGCGCGACAATGATTTGACACTGCGCGACATGACCACGATGGCACGCGCCGCCGTTCTGCGCGGGTTTCCCGAGCTGGTGACACGGCTCGGCGGCGACCCGCGCGCGCTGCTGCGCAAGCATCGCCTCAACCCGGGCGCGCTCGACAACGAGGACGCGCTGATTCCTTCGCGCGCGAGCATCGAACTGCTCGAAGACAGTGCGCGCCTGCTGCAATGTCCCGACTTCGGCCTGCGGCTCGCGCAGTTCCAGGACGTCTCGACCCTGGGGCCGCTGGCGATCGCGATCCAGCACGCGCGCAGCGTGCGCGAAGCGGCGGCCAGCGCCTCGCGCTTCATTTTCATCCAGGGCGCCGACGTCGTGTTCACGCTGCAGCCGGCGCCGATGGAGCGCGACTGCGCCGAGCTGCGCTTCGAATTCCTCGAGGCGCAGTCGATGAATTGCCGCCAATGCACCGACCTCGCGATCGGGCTCACGCATCGCATCATCAGCCTGCCGTTCGGCGGCAGCTATCCGCTCGACCGCGTCCTGCTGCCGCACGAACCGCTGGCGCCGGCGTCGGCCTATGCGCGCTTCTTCGGCGCGCCGGTGCGCTTCGCGCAGGCCTACGCGGCGCTGCGCGTGCCGGTCGCGTTCCTCGAAGCGCCGTTGCCCGATTTCAACGAGACGCTGCGCACGCTCGCGGTCAACTACCTGGAGCGGAACTACTCCGACCGCGAGCATTCGCTGTCCGCGCGCGTGCGCCTGATCCTGTCCAAGAGCCTGGGCAGCTCGCAGTCGGAAATCGGTGGCGTGGCGGCCTTGCTGGCGATGCATCCGCGCACCTTGCAGCGCCAGCTGGCGGAAGAGGAGTCGACCTTCGAGTCGATCCGCGACCAGGTGCGTCGGCAGGCCGCGCTGCGCTACCTGGTCTCGACCGAACTCGCGCTGACGCAGATCGCGACCCTGCTCGGACTGTCCGAACAGTCGGCGCTGACGCGCTGCTGCCGGCGCTGGTTCGACAAGACGCCTTCGGAAATCCGCAACGAGGCCGCAACGCCGGACGAAGGAAAGCGCGCGTCCGCGCGCTAGCCGCGTCCGCTCATCGCGTCGCTTTCGCCGCCGCGGCTTTTTCCTCGGCGATGCGCGCGTCGAGCAGTTTGCCGGCGTGCTCGGCGTAGACCCGACAGGCCTGCGCATCGACGAACGGATTCGGTTCGGCGTGCTTCTCGGCCTGCCGCAGCTTGCCGTCGACGCCGCCGACGTCCGGATGCACCGAGATCAGGATGTCGCACGGCAGCGCGGCGACCTTGCGGATGCTGCTGCGGAAACGTTCCGCCAGATCGCCGTGCGTGGCGTCGGCGAGATAGTGGAATCCGGGCGCCGAGATCGAGTTCAGGCTGTCGGCGTAGACGACGTCCAGGCAGCGATCGCCTTCGCAGGACTTCCAGCTCCACGTCGTGCTGCCCGGCGTGTGCCCGAAGGTGTCGTGGGCGGTGACGGCGACGTTGCCGAGGCGCAGCGTTTCGCCGTCGCGCAGTTCGCGCACCTCGGTCGTCACCGGCGGCCAGGTCGCTTCCTTCGCGTAGCCGGCTTGCGGATCGTCGGTGACGGCGTGCCCGAGCTTCAGCCCTTGCGCGCCGGACGGACTGGCGACGACCACCGCGCCGCTGTCGCGCTGCAGGGCCGCGATGCCGCCGGCGTGGTCGAAGTGTGCATGCGAGTTCAGGATGTACTTGATGTCCTCGACCTTGAAGCCGAGACGGCGGATGTTCGCCTCGATCATCGGCACCGACTGCGGCAGCGCACCGTCGAGCAGGATCAGGCCCTCGTCGCTGCGGATCAGCACGGCGCTGAGGCCGGCGACGCCGACGTAGTAGGTGTCGCCGTGGATCTTCATCGGCGTCTGCGGCCGATTCCATCGCTTCGGTCCGTCGCCGGGGATCGGCTTGGTCAACGGATCGGCCGCGGCGGCGACGGCCGGGATCGCGGCGAGCAGGGCGAAGGCCAATGCGGCGAGCGGAATGTGTTTCATCTTGGGCCTTGGAAGAGTGCGGAAAATCCGGTCCGCCAGTGTCGTCGATCGGTGTGGCCTGGCGCAGGCGTCAGATGGCGAACGTCGGGCATTCGCGCGCGCGGCGGTCGTCCTCTACAGCAGCCGCTGCCAGTAGCCGACGTCGATCCAGCGATCGAATTTGAAACCGACTTCGGCGAAATGCGCGACCTTGTGGAAGCCGAGCCGCTCGTGCAAAGCGACGCTGGCCGGGTTCGGCAGAGCGATGCCGCCGATCGCGACATGCAGCTTCTTGGCGCGTAGGCGATCGAGCAGTTCGGTGTAGAGCTGACGCCCCAGTCCTTGGCCGGTTGCGGTCCGGTCGAGGTAGACCGTGGTCTCGGCCGAATAGCGGTACGCGCAGCGGCCTTTCCATTGGCTGGCGTAAGCAAAGCCGCGAACGACGCCGTCGGTTTCGTCGACGAGCCAAGGGAGACCCGAATCCAGCACCTCGCGGATACGCTCGGCCATCCGATCGTCGGTGACGACTTGCTCCTCGAACGTGATCACACTGTCGAGCACGTAGGGGTTGTAGATCCGCGCCAGCGCGCCTGCATCGCGATTGTCGACGTTGCGAATCATGACGGCGTCCTCAAAAAAGAGCGGCTAAGTAGGCGCGGCGGTCCGCGAGGCGCCAGCCTCATACCAGCGCCGGCTTCGATTCACCATATGCACGATCGACAGCATCACTGGCACCTCGACGAGCACGCCGACGACCGTCGCCAGCGCAGCGCCGGAGCGCAGCCCGAACAGGCTGATCGCTGCCGCTACCGCCAGCTCGAAAAAGTTGCTGGCGCCAATGAGCGCAGCGGGGCCGGCGACGCAGAACGGCACCTTCAGGCGGCGGCTCATGCCGTACGCGACTGCGGCATTGAGATAGACCTGGATCAGGATCGGGACGGCCAGCAGTACGATGACGAGGGGCTCGGCGAGGATCGCCTCGCCCTGGAAGCCGAACAGCAGCACCAGCGTTGCCAGCAGCGCGGCCGTCGACCAGGGATCGATGCGGGCCAAGACGCGTTCAAGCGCGACAGGACCATTGCGTAGCAGGCGCCGCCGCCACCCTTGCGCGGCAACGACGGGGACGACGATGTAGAGCAGCACGGACAGCAGCAGCGTGCCCCACGGCACGTGGATCGCGGCGACGCCGAGCAGCAGGCCGACGATCGGCGCGAACGCGACGATCATGATCAGATCGTTGAGCGCGACCTGGGTCAGAGTGAAGTTCGGCTCGCCGCCGCACAGGCGCGACCACACGAACACCATCGCCGTGCACGGCGCCGCCGCGAGCAGGACCAGGCCGGCGATGTAGGCGTCGTGCTGCTCCGCCGGTAGCCAGGGCGCGAAGACGTGGCGCACGAACAGCCAGCCGAGCAGCGCCATCGAGAACGGCTTGATCGCCCAGTTGACGAACAACGTGACGCCGATGCCGCGAGCCTGCTTGCGCACCTGGCTGAGCTGCCCGAAATCGACCTTCAGCAGCATCGGCACGATCATCAGCCAGACCAGGACCGCGACGGGAAGATTGATATGCTGCAGCTCGATCGTCGCGAGCCGGGCGAACGCGGCGGGGAACGCATGGCCAAGGCCAATGCCGGCGACGACGCACAGCGCGACCCAGACGCTGAGGTAGCGTGCGAAGAAGTCCAGCCGCGCCGGCGCGACGGCAACCACGCCTACTTCATCGTCCATGGCCAACCGTCTGGCCGATCGTGCGCAGCTCAGCCTGTCGCGACAGGCGATCGAGCTTGTCCAGCGGCAGGGCCAGGAACAGATCGACGCGTTGGCGCAGCATCATCCAGGCCTGCTGGAAGGCGCGGCGCCGATCGTCCTCGCCGCCGTCGACAGCGGCGGGATCGGGCACGCCCCAATGCGCGGTGACGGGTTGGCCCGGCCAGATCGGGCACACCTCGCCGGCGGCGTTGTCGCAGACGGTGATGACGAAATCCATCGACGGCGCACCGGCACCGGCGAACTCGTCCCAGCTCTTGCTGCGCAACGGTTCGGCGTAGCCGAAGGCCTGCGCCAGTTCGGCCGCGATCGGCTGCACCTTGCCGGTCGGAAAGCTGCCGGCGCTGTAGGCTTTGAAGCGTCCTGCGCCGAGCACGTTGAGCATCGCTTCGGCCATGACGCTGCGCGCCGAGTTGCCGGTGCAGAGAAACAATACGTTGTGAATGGTCATGCGAACCTCAGTCGCCGACGTGGGCGGAGGCCGAAGCGCACGACGTCGGCGTCGCTGGTCCGCAGCAGCGCGAAGAGGCGAGCGCAGGCGTCCCGGGCGCGGCGGTGTAGGTCGTGGCCGCGCCGAAGCTGTGGAAACTCTCCCAGCGCACGCCCTGCGGATCCTCGGCCCAGAACTTGTCGGAGCGGGCGTAGCAACACGTCGTGGCCTTCTCGGCCAGCGCGATCGCATCGGCAGCGTGCAGGCGCTGGCCGATCCCGTCGAGCTCGGCGGCGTCCTCGGCCTGCAAGCCGAGATGGTCGACGCCGGCGGCACGGCCGCGCTGCGAGATGGCGAAGTTGACGCGCGGATCGTCGAGCATCCACTTCGCGTAGTCGGACTTGACCACCGTCGGCTCGGCGCCGAACAAGGTCGAGTAGAAGCGGATGCTGGCGTCGAGCGCGTCGACGTTCACGTGGACGTGGAAGCGTTTCATGGCTTTCTCCGGGTGGGCTTGCAGGCGGAAGAGGGAACGCAGGCGGACGACGACGGCGATCCGGCGCAGCAGTTCTCGGTCAGGAAGCCGAGCAGGGCGTTCATCGTCGGGTAGTTCGCGCTGCACTGGATGACGCGCCCGCGGCGTTCGTCGCGAACCAGGCCGGCGCGGCGCAGGATGTGCAGGTGGTTGGTCAGCGTCGCGCCGGCGAGGCCGGTCGCCTCGCCGAGTTCGCCGACGGCCATGCCGTCGTCTCCGGCCCGGACCAGCAGGCGGAACAGGTTCAGGCGATGCTCGTGGGCGAGCGCGCTCAATACGGCGAGGGCGTCTTTCGATTTCATATTTCTAGAATTATCGAAATATCGATCGCCGTCAAGACGGACACGAGCGACGTGTCGCGGTCGGGGGCGGAGTCGGGTCCGCCGAGACGGCGTCTCGCCGGATGTTCGCGATCGCCGCGACCGGGTTCGGCGGCTAGATCAACTTCTTCAGGCGATACAGCGCTTCGAGCGCATCGCGCGGGCTCATCGCGTCTGGATCGAGCGCGCGCAGCGCCTCCTCGGCCGGCGACGGCAGTGCCGGTGCGAACAGGCCGAGCTGCGGCGAGGCCGGGCGCGGCAGCGCATCCGCCGCCACGCGCGGCGCCTCGCCGGCGTGCTGGCGCTCGAGGCCCTCGAGGTACAGACGCGCCTGTGCGATCACCGGCTTCGGCAAGCCCGCCAGCGCGGCGACCTGCAGGCCGAAGCTGCGGTTGGCCGGGCCTTCCTTGACCGCGTGCATGAAGACGAGCTGGTCGCCGTACTCGACCGCGTCCAGGTGCACGTTGGCGATGCCCTCGTACTCGGCGGCGAGCTCGGTCAGTTCGAAGTAGTGCGTCGCGAACAGCGCGAATGCGCGGTTCCTCGCCGCCAGCGCGACCGCGCTCGCGCGCGCCAGCGCGAGGCCGTCGTAGGTGCTGGTGCCGCGGCCGACCTCGTCCATCAGCACCAGGCTGGCGGCGGTGGCGTTGTGCAGGATGTTGGCGGTCTCGCTCATCTCGACCATGAAGGTCGACTGCCCGCGCGCGAGGTCGTCGCCGGCGCCGATGCGCGTGAAGATGCGGTCGATCGGCCCGATCGTCGCTGCGTCCGCCGGCACGTAGCTGCCGACGTGGGCGAGCAGCACGATCAGCGCGGCCTGGCGCATGTAGGTCGACTTGCCGCCCATGTTCGGGCCGGTGACGATCAGCATGCGGCGGCCGTCGTGCAGGTCGAGGTCGTTCGGCTCGAACGGATCCTCGCGCACGCGCTCGACCACCGGATGACGGCCGCGTTGGATGCGGATGCCGCTGGTGTCGGCCAGTTCGGGGCAGTTCCAGCGCAGCGCGTCGGCGCGTTCGGCCAGCGTCGCCAGCACGTCGAGTTCGGCCACCGCGACGGCGGCCTGCTTCAGCGCGGCGAGGCGCTCGATCAGGAAATCGAGCGTGGCTTCGTACAGCGCGCGTTCGCGCATCAGCGCGCGCTCGCGTGCGGACAGCACCTTGTCCTCGAACGACTTCAGCTCCTCGGTGATGTAGCGCTCGGCGCCCTTCAGGGTCTGCCGCCGCGTGTAGTGCGTCGGCGCCTTGTCCGCCTGCGCCTTGCTCAGTTCGATGTAGTAGCCGTGCACGCTGTTGTAGCCCACCTTCAGCGTGGGCACGCCGGTCGCGGCCTTCTCGCGTTCCTCGAGGTCGATCAGGAACTGGTCGGCATTCGTCGACAGCAGGCGCAGTTCGTCGAGTTCGGCGTCGAAGCCGGCGCGGATCACGCCGCCGTCGCGCTGCAGCACCGGCGGGACGTCGACGATCGCGGCGACGAGGCGCGCGGCGGTGTCGGCGTGGTCGCCGATCTTGCCGAGCAGGTCGTCGAGCAGCGGACTGTCGCAGCCCTGCAAGGTCTCCACCAGCTTCGGCGCGAGTCCGAGACCGTCGCGCAACGTCGACAGGTCGCGCGGCCGCGCCGAGCGCAGCGCGACGCGGGCGAGGATGCGCTCGAGGTCGCCGATGCCGCGCAGCACTTCGCGCAGGTTCTCGAAGCTGCGGCGGTCGTGCAGCGCGTCGATCGCCTGCTGACGGCGCTTCAGCACCTCACGCGCGCGCAGCGGACGATTCAGCCAGCGGCGCAGCAGGCGCGCGCCCATCGGCGTGACGGTCGAGTCGAGCACGCCGAGCAGGGTGAACTCGCTGCTGCCGCTGGCGTGCGTGTCGAGTTCCAGATTGCGCCGCGTCGCCGCGTCGAGCGCGATGGTTTCGCTGGCGTTCTCGATCGCCAGGCCCGTCAGGTGCGGCAGGGCGGACTTCTGCGTCTCCTCGACGTAGCCGAGCAGCGCGCCGGCCGCGGCCACCGCCAGCGGCAGGTTCTCCACACCGAAACCGGAAAGATCGCGCGTGCCGAAGAAGCGCGCGAGTTCGCGCTGCGCCGTCGCCGCGTCGAAGTGCCAGGGGCCGCGCTTGCGCAGGCCGGGCAGGGCGGTGACGAACTTCGGCCAGGCGACGTCCTCGCCGACCAGGGTCTCGGCCGGCGCCAGTCGCGCGAGTTCGGCCGCGAGCGCTTCCGCATCGGTCGCCTCGCTGAGCAGGAAGCGTCCGCTGGAAAGATCGACCCAGGCGAGTCCGTAGGCACCGCTGCGGCCGGCGGCGATCGCCAGCAGCAGGTTGTCGCGACGTTCCTCCAGCAAGGCCGCATCGGTCACGGTACCCGGCGTGACGACGCGCACCACCTTGCGCTCGACCAGGCCCTTCGACGCCGCCGGATCGCCGATCTGCTCGCAGATCGCGACCGACTCGCCGAGCCGCACCAGCTTGGCGAGATAGCCTTCCACCGCGTGGTACGGCACGCCGGCCATCGGAATCGGCGCGCCGGCCGAAGCGCCGCGTTGGGTCAGGGTGATGTCGAGCAGGCGCGCGGCCTTGCGCGCGTCCTCGTAGAACAGCTCGTAGAAGTCGCCCATGCGGAAGAACACGAGCGTGTCGGGATAGTCCGCCTTGGCTGCGAAGTACTGGCGCATCAGCGGCGTGTGAGAGAGAAACTCTCTGCTACCTGCAGCATTTCCTTGCGTGCCGACCGTATTCGGCGCATTCGTGTCGATCATTTTCGGATTGCTTTGGCTCTTCGAAGGCATCTCTTGGCTCGCTTCCGTGCGTTCCGCGTCCATGTCGTGTCCAGGGATGTCGGAGTCGGCTGAGGCATGTGTCCATGAAAAGGTAGCATTGTCGGTGTGACCTGCGCTTGCCGGCACGCGGCCTGCGTTCGCGCCGGCCATGCGAAGTGCGCACGAGCGCTGACCTTCTACGCAAGCGGCGTTCGCACTCCGGCGTATTCCACGCGTTCTCGACGAGCCGCATCCGCGCGGCGGTTTCGGCGGCGAACGGCGACTCGTCGACATGGGTCTCCTGTTGTCGTGGGGAGCGGCGGCTCATGTTTGCATTGGAACGCCAAGGACTCCGGATGCCTGAAATCCCCGGCAAAAAAAAAGCGCCGCCGTTTCCGGCGACGCTTGGGGAGAGGAAGGACGTAGACGATCAGGGAATCGTGATCGGGCCGCCCGCACGGTTGAAGCCGTAGCCGACGACCCTGGCCGGGTAGCCGGTGGGCGAGGTCGTGCGCAGGTGGATGTAACCGTAATTGATCTGGCGCGTTTGCTCGTTGTAGAAGCGCATGCCGAGATAGCCGTCCACGCCTTCCAGGAATCGTCGGGTCTCCGAATAGCGGCCGCTGGCGACTTCGCTGAAGACCGAGTCCGGACCGATCGTGTCGCCGCTCCGCAATACCCGATAGGGGCCGAACACCGTGTCGGCGACACCACCGCCTCGACCCGGGGTCGAGGCGCCGTTCCAGTAGAACAGCGCGTAAGGGGCGAGTGGCCCGCCGTAGAACGTCGCGAAGTCGTCGCCGGAGAAGAGGTAGTCGCTCCATTCGCCGCGGGCGAAATTGAACGACACGCCGAACGGCGTCGGCGGCAGGTTCACGTCGAGGAGGCCGCCGTCGACCACGTCGTCGCTTTCGGCTCGATCGAAGCCGTCACAGAACAGGCTGTCGCCGTTGCTGGCGCAGGCGTGCGTCAGCAGCGGCGCATTCACCTGCACCGTGATCGGCACGGACAGCGTGCGTTGCGCCGGATCGTTGGTGACGATGCACAGCTCCGCGTGGTGGATGCCGGGTTCGAGCTGGCCTGCGGCCGGATCGATCTCGACCTGCAACGTCCTCGACGAGCCGCCGGCCACGACGTCGGCGCCGCCGTCGACGCGCAACCAAGGCACTCCTGCTCCGCCGCAGGACACGCCGCTGCCGGTCGCTCGGAACGTGAAGTTGCCGGCCGCGCCCAGCGCGCCGATCACGGTGGTGAACGGGTTCGCGCCCAGGTGATCGATGTCGGGCGGACCGCCGAAATTCACCGATGCGTAGGAAGCACCGCCATAGGCGGACGTATCGAAGGCTGCGGCGTACATGACCTCCTGCGAGCCGTCCATCGGCCAATGCTCGACGAAGCCGATGTAGAGGTCGCCGGGTCCCGGAACCGCGAACTGCGTCGTATAGGTCTGGAAGCGGTCGAGCGCATCGATCGTCACGATACGGTCGACACCCAGGCGCACCGCATTCGTCGGATCGCCGTCGGCGTCGGCGTCGTAGTAGGCGACGAGGTTCACGGGCAGGCCCAGCAGGGCATTGGGGTCGCCCGTCGCCTGCCTCGGCCACATCACCGACATCGAGTGGATCGTCTGCGCCTCGATGATCGAATAGCGGTTCAGCCAGATCCCCGCCAGGCTTCCCATGCCGATGATCTTTTCATAGGCGCCGTCATCGAGTGCGTAGAGAAAGCCGTCGCCCGCGCTCCACGGCGTCGGATCGAAGCCCTGCACATGCGCCTGTCGCAGAGGCGAGGCGAGCGGTGGCAAGAACGACGGCGCGGTCGCCTGCGCAGCGTCGCCGGGGCGGGCCAGATCCTCGATGCCCGGCCGCGCGGCCAATGCGATGCCGCGACCGCTCGGTGAGTAGCGCAGCGGCGCACTGCCGACGGCGTTGGCGAGAGACAGCTCCTGGCGCGATACCGCGTTGGCGGCCACGCTGAGCGAGAGCGACGCCGGCGCAACGCTGGCGGCCGGTGGATTGCTCGCCGCCGGCAGTTGCACCGTCACCGGATTGCCGTCGCCGTCGAACGCCGATTCGACCAGCCGGACGGGAATGCCGCTCGGCGCCGTGCTCGCCAGGCGCACGTAGCCGAAACAGAAGTCGCCGCCGGCCACCGGATACGTCAGGCGCCCGGCGCAACGGAAGCGGATGCCGATCGCGCCGTCGGCCCCGGCGTACCAGTTCGGATCGTTGCTCACATAGCCGCCGCCGCTGAACGGGGTGGCCGGTCCGACGACCTCTCCGTCGCCGAGCAGGGCGATTTCGCCGTTGCCGTTGACGGCGAATTCGGTGTCCGGCGGGGCGGCGAAGCCGAACACGAGCATCGCCGGCGAATTGGAGTCCATCGCCAGGCCGACCTTCAGGTCCCAGTTCATCCCGAGCGCGCCGGCGAAGTTCAGGGTATTGCCGACCATGTCGTAGGAGGTGCCGGCGGTGGACATCGGCAGCGTGCGGTTGAGCGAGCCGGATCGGATCAGCCCGTTGCCTCCGGCAGGCACCACGACCAGTCGGGCCGACGATGCTTGCGTGTTGTCGCCCTGGTCGGTGCGCAATGCATCGACGGGAATCGTGAGGTCGTAGGTGCCGCCGACGGAGGTCACGTCGACGCCGAGCGTGCACGAACCCTGCGCCGCGATCGTGGCGCCGGCAAGGCTCACGCTGCCCGGCGCGGTCGTCACGCTGCCGCCGCAGCTGGTGACGGCGTTCGGCACGGCGGCCACGGTCAGGCCGGCCGGCAACGTCACGGTGAAGGCCGACGTCAGCCCCGCCACCGACGGCAGCGGATTGGCCAGCGCGATGTCCAGCCGCGAAATTCCCCCCGAGGCGATCGTCGCGGGCGTGAACGACGGCAGCAGGCCAACACCCGGCGCGGCCGTGTTGGCGACCAGGATCATGTGCGAACTGGGGAAACCGGCGCCGCCGACGGGCGTCGGCGCCAACACCCCGCAGCTGGGCGCACTGATGAAGGAGGGATGCGTCTCGGCGGTCGGGTTGCCACCGCCGTAGAACAACGAGCCGAACGCCTCGCCGACGTGGTATTCCACCACCAGGTCGTCGACGGCGGCATCGGCGAGCAGGCCGGTCACAGGAATCGTACGGGTGTCCAGCTGACCCCGTACCAGGACTTCCGCGGAGGCGCCGATCGGGCGCAGCAGGTCGACGGGAATCGTGTCGGCCGGCGTCGCGTGCGCGAGCGCGTGCAGCCGGATCGTGACCGGCGCGGCTCCCGATTCGGCGCCGATCGTCACGCTCTCGATGCGCAAGGACGACGGAGCGCCGTGCTCGGCCAGGTAGAAGCGTCGCCAGTAGCTCTGGCTGGACGTGTAGGTGCTCTGTTCGTCGGTACACGACAGGCCGCCTCTCTCGACCGGCGTGTTGTCCTCCATCTGAGCCAGCGCGCGAGCGCCGAGCACCACCGACGAGGAAGCGGCGAAGCCTGTGGCCGGCGCGCGCCGCAGCGAGGCCGCGCCGGCGGTGCCGGCGACGAGCAGGCCGGCGAGGGACAAGGAAAGGATTTTCATGGGCGATGTTCCGCGGCAGATGTCCGCACGTCGTTCCGGCGTGCGCGGGAGCATGGAAAGGTCGTGGCGCGATGCGTTCATGGCGCGCCCTCGAAGCCGTCGCGGAAGATCGTGCCGTCGGACAGGACCGTCAGCACCACCGGCACGCGCTGCATCGCGCGCGCGGGGTCGTTGCTGGCGACGCACACCTGTGCGGCGTACGTCCCCTCGGCGAGTCCGCTGCTGTTCAATTCCAGCACCACGGACGCCGAGCCGCCGGGCGGGACCGAACCGGCCGCCGGGCTCAGCGCGAACCACGGCGCGGCGGCGGGATCGATGCAGTCGTTGGCGGGATCCCTGCCGGTGGCGCGGATCAGCGCGTTGCCGGCGCGCACCTCGCGCGAGTAGTCCTCGAGGTACATCTGCACGCGATTGGCGGAGAGATCGTCGAGATCGGGCGCGCCGTCCTCCATCGAGGCGAGCCAGGAATGCTCGAGCACGGGCGCCGTCGTATCCAGCGCGATCGGGAAGCGCTCGGCGATGCCGCCGCGCGCGTAGGTCGTCTCGAAGCCGACGTAGACGTCGCCGTCGCCGGGAACGCGGAAATCGGTCGGGAACGTGATGAACGATCCCTCCGCCGTGATCGTGGCCGGCAGATCGGTGCCCAGGCGCACGGCATTGCCCGGATCGCCGTCGGCGTCCGCGTCGTAGTAGGCGACCAGGGTGATCGGCTTGCCGACCAGCGAGCCGTTGTTTTCGGCGGGAACCAGCATCGAAATGCTGTCGATGGTGAAGGCGCCGGTACCGGTCGGCGCGGCGAACCGGTTGAGCCAGATGGCGGCTTGTTCGGTGTACTGGAAGTTGAACGATTGCTTGGTGTCGTATCCGCCGTGGTCGAGCGCGAAGTCGAGCGTGTCGCCCGTCGGACCGGCGTGGTCACCCCTGGTCGAAGCGAAGCGCGGCTGCAGCGACCTCCCTCGCGCGAGCGGCGCGTTCAGCTCGAAGTGCAGCGTCTCCTCACCCGCGTTGTCGATCCGCAACGAGCGCTGCGCCGAGCTGCCCGAAGGCATGGCGGCATGGATCGAAGCGGCTTGCAGGTGCGCGCTCGCCGGCCGATGCGCCTCGAAGGAGAAGACGTTGCCGGGAGGATAGGAGCTGATGATCGCCGAGCGGCCGGACAGGGCGACCCAGGCGCCGAAATAGCCGTAGTCGATGCCTTCCGGCGAGGTCACCCGGCTGCGCCGGGCCCAGCGAGCGCCGTCCCTTTCGTAGACGAGGGCGGTGCCCTGCTGCACCAGATTGCCGGTGTAGAAAGTCTGATAGGCGCCGGCGATGGCGATGTCGCCGGAGATCGCGACGCTCTCGCCGAGGGAGTCGGCATAGTTCTGGTCGTTCAGCGACGGCAGCGCCTGCGTCACCGACCAGAAGCCGTTCGCGCGTTGCAGCATGTAGACGCCACCGAGTGCGTCGCCGTATTCCAGGTAGCCGCTCAATCCGCGCGGCGCACCGACGATGGCGCTGTCGCCGTCCAGCGCCAGCGACTGGCCGAATCGGCCGACCGCGGACAGCGGCGACGGATACAGCTTCTGGCGCTGCATCCAGACGCCGTCCCGGCGTTCGAAAACGTAGACCAGACCGTGCCAGGGGAAGTCGCGGTTGCGCGTCGCGCCGCGCGCGCCGACCAGCAGGGTATCGCCCTGGATCGCGATGGCATTGCCGAATTGGTCGCCGGCGCGGCCGTCGTCGGGGACCAGCTTCTGCGTCTGCCGCCAGCCGCTGCCGTCGTCGCTGAACAGGTAGACCGCGCCCTGGTTGACGCGATCCGCGTCGGGCGTGTGCGAGTACGCGCCGACCGCGATGGTGGTGCCGTCGATCGCCAGGCTGGTGGCGAACGAATTGCCGCGGTCTCCCCACGATCCGGGGGCGCCGTCGTCCGGCGTCAGGCGGGCCGTTTCGACCCAGGCGCCGTCGCGATCCTCGAACACGTAGGCCGCCGGCTGCGCCTCGGTGCCGGTGTCCGCGCCGAGGTCCGGGGGAGCGAAATCGATGCCGTTGGTCCCGCGGGCATGGCCGATCACGGCGTGCGAACCGCCGATCGCGATGGCGGCCCCGAAGGTGAAATAGGCCTCCGGCGGAACGGATTGGCTGGGGTCGAGGGTCTGCCGCTCGACCCAGCGACCCGTCTCCTTGCGGTAGACGTGGACGCTGTGGAGATCGCCGATCATGGCGACCTCGTCGGTCATCGCGATGCCGTTGCGCAGCTCGCCTCCGTTGCCGGGTGCCGGCATGCGCTGGGCCGTCCAGGCCAGGGGTGAATCCGCGACGACGACGGCGGTGGTCGAGGCGGGAGCGCCGCTGCCGCTTGCGTCCAGGGGCGGGAGGGCCGCGCGGGCGGGCTGGAGACCCAGGCCGGCCGAAGCAGCCAGCAGAGGTATGACGAGTCGCTTCATTGCAGGAATTCCCCGGAGCGCTGAACAGGAGGACGCCGCCACGGCGTCCGGTGGATGAGGCGGGCGAACCTAGCGGGGCGAGGCCTTCGTGCGCATTCGCGCTGCCTCTCGGGAGGCTTAGAAGACCTGATGCGCGGCTTATGGCCGGCGAGAACCCGGGGCCGGGCGCCGGCGGCAAGCCCGGTTCATCCCGCGGAGGGCGGCTCCGCCGTCGGCGCGGCGAACCCGCGCGCCGCGACCTCGGCCGGCGCGACCGCCAGCGCCGGCGGGATGCCGCGCTCGCCGGCCAGCCGCCGGGCCGCGGCCAGCGCCCGTCGCCAAGGCTCCGGCTGGCCGAGCACGTGGTAGAGCCGCACCTGCAGCAGGGCGCATTCGAAGTCCTGCTCCGCCCAGCGGGCGACGCGTCCGATGACGCGCGTGGCCGCCGCGACCTCGCCGGCGTCGAGCAAGTACGTGCCGTAGGCGTTCGCGATCCTGGCCAGACGCGCCGGCGCCGCCGTCGAGGCGGCCTCCAGGGCTGCGTCGAAGCGCCGGGTGGCGACCTCGGCGGCGTCTTCGCGAGCGCTCAGCAGTGCCTGCGCCAGCCTGAGATGAGCGACGACATCGGGATTGGCCGATCCATCCGCCCAGTGGGCGAACGTGCGCACCACCTCCGCCGCCTCGGCGGGCCGCTGCTGCGCCAGCAGCGCGCGGACGTGAAGCAGCGCGGCGGCTGACCGCCCTTTGATGAAATGCGCAGCGGCCAGCGCCGGCGTCGCGCGCACGTCTTCGGCGCTGGCGGCCAGGCGCGCCGCGTCGGCGGCGTCTCCGCGCTCGAGCGCCAGTTGCGCGAGCAGCAGCTGCGCATTCGAATAGGCATCCGGCGTCGCCGCGGGGTCGAGTCCCGTGCGGACGGCGAGCAGTCTCCGTTCCGCCTCGGCGAAGCGACCGGCCGCGATGTCCGCGCGGCCGAGGTGCACGGCGAGCCAGGACATCGCGCGCTGGTCCGGCAGGCTCTTGTCGACGCGCTGCTCGGCGCGCGACGCCGTGGCCAGCGCGGACGGCGTGTCGAGCAGGTCCAGTTCCATGGCGATCTTGTTGCCGTAGGCGATCCTCAGCGCCTCGCCGGCCGGGAACCGCTCGAGGCGTTCGATCGCACGGTCCTGCAACCTCGCCGCTTCGGCATAGCGCTGGCGGTTGATCAGCGCGCCGGCTTCGTCGGACTCGAGTTCGGCCAGGCCGAGACGGTCCCCGATCATTTCCATCGCGACGCGCGCCTGGGCGAAGTCGGCATCCGCCTCGGGCCAGCGCCCGAGCATGGTGTTCACCGCCGCCCGGCTTTGCAGCGCGGAACCGTAGTTGCTCACCGACTGCCCCTTTCTGGCCGCCTCGACGGCCGCGTCGAGGCGCTTCAGCGCCTCCGCCGGCTGTCCGCTGCGGACGAGCAGCGCGGCCCACGCCTGCAGGATGCTCGAATGCAGATTGACGTCCGTCGCCGTGTCGGACACGTCCCTGGCGAGGGCTTCCAGCTCGGCCAGCGCCTCCGCCGTCTGCCCTCGTTGCAGCAGCAAGTGGACGCCCATGAAGCGTACGCGCGGCGCATTGCGCCGTTCGGGCGGCACCTCGTCGAGGAGCCGCTGGGCGACGTCGAAGCGCATGCTGGCGACGGCCGCGTCGATGCGCAACGCCGTTTCGTCGTCGCCGACGCGCTCCTCGCCGAGACGGCCGGTGACCGGTGCGCGATCCATCATCACCAGCACGCGGTCGGCCGCCTGGCGCGCCGTGGTGGTGGGGTCGTCCTCGTGCACCTCGATCTCGCGGGCCGCCCCTTCCAGGCCGGTGAGATCCAGCCGCAGTCGCCAGCCGTTGCTGGTGCGATGGATCGACGGCGCGACGACGATGGCCGCGCCGGTGACTTCGCGGACCGCCGTCGCGCTCGGAAGCGTGTTCCGGTCCCCCATCAAGGCCACGATGTTGTGCGCCGGCACCACGTGGACGCCGCCTTCGATCAGGCGCGCGGCGAGCAGGTCCATCAGGCCCAGGGGCAGCCAGGCCCACCGGCTGTCGGACTCGGCGTCCATCGCCACCGGCAACACGGCCACCAAGGCCGTCGTCGTCGGCGACGCGGATGGCTTGGCCGATATCGCATCCGTCGGCGCGGCGCGCTGCGTCGAATGCAGCGCCCATGCCGCGGCAGCCACGGTCAGCAGCACGACGATGCCCAGCGCGAATCGCGGGAGTCGGCGCGACGCGGTTCCGCTCGCGGGGGCCGTTTCCGTCTCGGCGACGGCGGGCGGTTTCTCGTCGGCTGCTGCGGCCGACGACGCGGCCGGAGCGGTATCGGCGTCGCCGGGCGGCGCCACCGGTTCGACCTCGGCGATCCACAGATAGCCGAAACGCGGCACCGTGCGGATGATGGTGCGCTGGCTGCCGCTGTCGCCGAGCGCGCGTCGCAATCCCCAGACGAGCTGATCCAGCTGGCCGTCGGTGAAATCCGTCTTGCCCCAGATCGCCGCGCCGAGCTCGTCGCGGCTGACCGCGCGTTCGCGGTGTTCGAACAACCACAGCAGGACGTCCAGAACCTTCGGCGCCAACGTCACCAGGCGCCCGTCCTCGAACAGTTGGCGGGCTTGCGGATTCAGCATGAACCGACCGAAACGATATTGCCTGGATCGCTGCGTCATGCTCCCGTTTTCGCGCAAGGGGTGGCCTGCCGGCCGATGCCATCGATTTTCCCACAATTCGCCTGATCGCCGGTTTCGCGGTTCTGCCGCTCGTCAGCACCGGTCGCCGCAACTTTGCGCGCTCGTTCTTGGCTTGCCGTCGCGGGTACCGCCTTCGGCATTGCCTATCGGCTCGCGCCGAGTTGCCCGGCCATCCGCGCACCCGGAGCCCGTTCCATCAGCGCCTTGATCGGTTGCCCGAGCGGGCCGCTATTGCCGATCAGGTCCTCGGGCTTCTTGTCGTGGGTCATCGGCCTGGCCAACCATTCCTCGGGTACTGCGTGCTTGGGCGTCGTCATCGTGTCTGCGAGGTTGGCGGCCGTGTCCTGCCGGTGGCCCCATGACGCAAAATCCAGGACAGGCCCGGGTTGCGACCCGGGCCGCCTTTCGGAAGGTCGAGCAGCCCAGGAGAGCAGTGATGCGAATGATTCGTTTGGTGGCGGCAGTGGGAATCCTTGCGGCCGGGTCGAGCGCGGCCGTTCGAGCCGGTCAGGCCGAGATCTGCTACGGGCCGGAAGAGCAGATCTCCGAATGCGCATCCGGCACTTGCCCGTTGCCGACCAACGACACGGTTTTCGCTTGCCCTACCGCCGGCAACAAGACCCTTCCGCAGCTGGCGGCGGCCGGCTGGACCATCACGCAGCTGGTGCAGCGGACCTACAGCACGACACCGACGCCGTACGGTCGGCAGAAAGAACAGATCGTGATCCAGAAGCCGTGAGGCCGCCCATCATGCGGGCGGCTCTTGCGGCATCGGTCGTGCTCGTGCTGTCGATCGAATGGTCCAGCGCCGGGGCCGCAGCCGAGATCTGCTATTCGGACCCGACCGACGCACTGGCAACGTGTCAGAGCGAATCGGGCTGTGTACTCCCGACCAACGACACGGTTTTCCATTGCCCGACGGAGGGCGATGCGACGGTACCGCAGCTCGCGCAGCGCGGGTGGTGGATCGTGAGCGTCGGCAGCAAACCGGCCGCCCTCGTATCGGGCGCAAACATGGCGGTCGAACAACTGGTCATTCGATGGCCCGACGGTATTTTCCGAAGCGGCTTCGAGTGAGCGCCTCCGATCGTCATATGCACTGAGCGCAGGGCATCGAGTCCAGCCGGACGACATCGCTGATCGACCCGCTCGATCGCGGCAGGCAGCAGCTCACGCCGGTCGTCGTCCGTCGCGCAGGCGTCGAGCCGCCGGCGACGGACATCGTACGCCGGACGGCTCGGCGCCGATCGGCTCGACCCGCCGGCACGCCGAGCTTCGTCTGCGACGGCTCGCTGCCGAGTTCGGCCGCGACCCCGTGCTACCATCGAACGGTCAGATTTTTCAGCGCGACGAACCTCCCGAAGGACCAAGCATCGCCGACCAGTCCGTCGGGAGGTTGCGCATCTCGGGGATGTACGCAAGGGCCGAGTTGCTTCATCGGCATTTCCGAACAAGCAACGATTGCGGTCCCGGCGCAATTGGCGTGGTCCAGTCCGTGTCCAGCATGCCCGACGACTCCATCACCCTGCTGCTGCATCGCTGGCGATCCGGCGACGTGGAAGCGCTCGACCACCTGCTGCCGAAAGTCTATGCCGACCTCCGCGCGTTGGCGCGCAGTCAGCTGCGCGGCAATCGCGGCAGCACCCTGCAGCCGACCGCCCTGGTTCACGACATGCTGCTGCGCTTCATGCAGGGCAGCAAGGTGTCGCTCAACGACAGCGCGCATTTTTTCAAGGCCGCCGCGCGCACGATGCGCAATCTGCTCGCCGACCGCGCGCGCCGCGCGCAGACCGACAAGCACGGCGGCGGCTATCAGCGCACGGATTTGCTCGATGTGCTGCAACTGCCGGTTCCGGCCGAGACCGATCTCGAACTGCTCGATGCGGCGCTGACCGACCTCGAAACGATCAAGCCGGATCTCGCGCGCATCGTCGAGCTGCGCTACTTCGTCGGCCTCAAGGTGCACGAGGTCGCCGCGCTATTGGGCGTCGACGAGAGCACGGTCTATCGCGACTGGGCGTTCGCCCGCGCCTGGCTGCGTGAACGGATGCGTCCGTAATGGACGCCGCCTCGTTGCGGCGCGAGCAGCGAGCCTACGCCGCATTCGGTGAACTGTTCGCGCTGACGCCGCCGGCGCGTGCGGCGCGTCTCGCCGAGATCGCACGGGAGGACGAGGAGCTGGCGCAGACGCTGCGCCGCCTGCTCCGCGCGGCGGACGACGAGGCGGGCATCGCCGCCGCCGAGCGCGGCGCTTCCGACAGTTCGCTCGGCGAGGCGTTCGCGTCGGCGCCGCCGGATCGCTCCGGCATTCTGATCAGCGGGCGCCTGCGTCTGCTGCGCCGGCTCGGTGTCGGCGGCATGGGCGAGGTCTACCTCGCCGAGCGCACCGACATTCAGCAGCAGGTGGCGTTGAAGCTGGTCCGCGGCGACGTGTCCAACCCGCCCGGACGCGCCCGCCACGAGCGTCAGATTCTCGCGCGCCTCGGGCACACGCACATCGCCGGCCTCATCGATGCGGGCATCTCCGATGCCGGCGAACCCTGGTTCGCGATGGAGTACGTGGAGGGCGAGCCCATCACGGACTGGTGCGACCGTCGCCGGCTCGATCTGCGCGCGCGAGTGCGGCTGTTCGGCCAGATCTGCGTCGCGGTCCAGTTCGCGCACAAGAATCTGATCCTGCATCGCGACCTGAAGCCCTCGAACATTCTCGTCAATGCGCAGGGCATCCCGAAGCTGCTCGATTTTGGCATCGCCAAACTGTTCGACCCCGAGGACGGACGGGAAACGCAGACATTCGCGCTGACGCCGGCCTACGCGGCGCCGGAGCAGCTGCGCGGCGAGCCGGCGACCACGGCGAGCGACGTCTACCAGCTCGGCCTGGTGCTGTACGAACTCGCCGGCGGCGTCAGCGCGCAGGACGCACGCAAGGCGCAGCCGCGCCGCACCGATCCCGCCGGGCTGCCGCGGCTCGACCAGGCTCTGTCGGCATTGGTCGTGCGCGATCGGTCGCGTGCGTCGGCGCTCGCGCAGGCACGCGGCACCGGCGTAGACCGCCTGCGCCGCCTGCTGAAAGGCGATCTCTCGCGCATCGCCGCCAAGGCGCTCGCCGACGACCCGCACGTGCGCTACGCCAGCGCGCAGGCGCTGGCCGACGACCTCGAGCGCTGGGCCGGCGGCCTGCCGGTCGAGGCCCGGCAAGGCTCGTACGCGTATCGGTTCGAGAAAGCGTTGCGCCGGCATCCGTTCGCGGCGGTGGCGATACTCGCGTTGAGTCTCGGCCTGATCGTGGCCAGCCTGATCGCCTTCGACAGCGCGCACCGCGAACGCGTGCAGCGCGACCGCGCCGAGCAGCAGCGGCAGGTCGCCGAAGACCAGCGCGAGTTGGCCGAGGAGCAGCGCCGACACGCCGACGAGCAGCGTCGCCATGCCGAATCGCTGCTCGGTTTCATGCGCGAGATGTTTCGATCGAACGCCCCCGGCCAGTCGCAAGACGTCACGGCCGACAGCGCCGCCGAGATGCTGCGCCGTGCCGCCTCCGGCCTGGAACGACGCACGGACATCGACGATGTCACGCGGGCCGTCCTGCTCACGCAGATCGCCGACGTCTACCAGGATCTCGATCGAATGCCGCTCGCCCTCGCTCCCGCGGAGCGCGCGCATGCGCTGCTGTCTCCCCAGAAGGACCGGCATCCGTCGGAATATCTGCTGTCCGTTCGCGTTCTTGCCGGAATCTACGGCCATCTCGGTCGCAGCCGGGACGTGGTGACGCTCGTCGACGCGGCCATGCCGCTGGCGGACAAGACGCATGACGGCATCACCCCGTGGCGCGCAACGCTGCTGGCCGAACGTGGACAAGCGAAGTTCGTGCTCGGCAGCGAGTCGGAGGCCCTGGCGGACGAGAATGCGGCGTTGGCCGAACTCGACGAGGCAGGCGGCAGCGGCGGCGTCGACGTCGTCGGCCCCTTGCTCACCGCTGCGGTCGTCTTCGACGCCAGCGGCGACACGCGGCGTGCGATCGAGGTGAACGAGCGCATCGTCGCGCTGGCCAAATCCGATCCGGCCGCGGTCGAGCAGACCGCGTTGCTGGCCACGCTCGCGAACCTCGGCCTGGCCCATTATCGGCTCGGCGAGGCGCAGGCCGTGCTGGACAGCGCGATGCCGGTGATCGAGCGTGCGCAGACGCGGTTCGGCCCCGGCCACGCCATCGGGCGTTTCGCGCGCGTCATGGTCGCGCGTGCCCGGCTGGCGATGGGCGATTACGCGGGCGCACGCGACCAGATCGAGCAGGCTCGCGCGCAGGCGCCTGTATCGGGGGACGATTCCAACGTGCGCGTCGCCACCGAGACGGCGCGATTGCGGCTGGCGCTGTATTCCGGCCAGTTCCCGGCGGCCGAGACGCAGGCGCGCGAGCTGGTCGAGTTTGCGCGCTCTTCCGGCCGCTCGGACCAGCTGCTGGTCAGTCAGACACGCCTGCTCGGCGAAGTCTTGCTGCAGCGGCGCGACATCGCCGGCGCCATCGAGATCCTGCAGCGTGCCCGCCGATCGGTGGGCGCGCGCGAGCGGGTGGAAATGGCCGAGATCGAAGACAGTCTCGGCCGGGCCTGTCTGCTGCGCAGCGACTGGGACCAGGCGCGTACGCACCTGCACAACGCCATCGCGCTGTTCCGCGAGACCCAGGGCGAAGACAAGCCCAATACCGTGCGCAGCGAAATCCATCTGGCATGGGTCGAGGCGCTGGCGACGCGCGAGGTGGCCGCGCTGGATCGGCTCGCCGCGAAGCGCACCCAACTGGTCGCGGCGCTCGGCGGCGATGACAAGCCGCAGGCCTGGCAGTTCGATCTGCTGGTCGACGATCTCGCTCGATCGCTCGGCCGGCCCGGCATCGACGCTGGCCGACGGACGCAAGCCGAGGCCGGCCTCGCCCGGATGGCGGGGCGCCGCGTCGCTCCACGCTTCGTCGGGCTCAACGGGTTCTGAGTGTCGTTCGAGCCGTCGCCGACCGGTGCGACGACCGCGTCGACGCGGTCCTGCGGATCACCGAAAGGGACGCACCGCCAGGCGGTGCGTCCCGTACTGCGTGCGGCGGCGATCAGCCGCCGTCGAAGCCGTCGCTGAAGATCGCGTCGCCAGACGCCGTGACCGTCACGTCCACGGGCACCTGGATCAGCGAGGGCATCGGCCCCTTGGTCGCCAGGCACACCTGGGTCGTGTACTGGCCGGGGCTGAGGTTGGTCGCGTCCACGGTCACGACCAGATCCTGCGCGGCGCCGGCATCGACCGAGCCGGTCGCCGGCGATAGCTGGAGCCACGGGTTGGCGGTCGGATTGGCGCAGCCGATGCCGGACGCGGCGGGGTCCAGATGCGGCGCGATCAGGATGTGCGACCAGCTTCCGGCGAAGTAGCTTTGCCCGGACGGATCGGCGGCGAAGCTCATGAACGTCGCGTGCGACTGCGGCGACGCGTTGGCTCCCGGAAAGAACACCGGCAGTCCCTCGAAATCTTCGACCGAGTACTCGACGACGAGATCCTTGCCGGCGGTATCGTCGATCGTGCCGCTGACCGGAATCCGCAGCATCGTGTCCGGCGTGCCGTCGGCGGTCACGGTTGCGCTGCCGATCGGCGTCAATTGCGCGGGATCGAGCGTGTCGACCGGCATCGCGTGAGGCGCCGTGTAGAGGTTGATCGTCAGCGGCATGCCGGCCGGAGAGCGCTCGATGCCGATGGTCACCGCGTCGACCGCCGCCGTCGCGCCGACCTGCGGGTGTTCGTCGAAATAGAAGCGCCGGTACCAGCTCGTGCCGCTCGTGCCGCTGATCTCCTGGCATACGCCATCAGCGCACATCGGCAGCACCTTGCCGACGCCGGCGGCGGGCGATTCGTCACTCGTCTGGGTCAGCGTACGACCGTCGTCCACTGCGAAACGCAGCGAGGTTCCGCCACCGTCATTGGCCAGCCGCAGCGTGGCGGACGCGTTCGCGCCGGCGGCGAGCGAGATCGCCAAGGATGCGGGCGCGATCGCGGACTGCGCGGGAAAATCGAAAACGTCGACGACCCCGTTGCCGCCGTAGAAGCCGATCGTGGTACTAATGCCCGCCGCCAAGATCGCCGTCCCGTCGATCGCCACGCCGCCGAAACCCATTCCGTCGACGTAGCTGCCGTCATAGTCGAGGATGCCGCCTTTGCGCTCGATCGTGTCGGACAGACTCCAGACGCCGTTCGATCGGCTGAACGCGTAAATGGCGCCGGATGTGGTGGTGCCGTTGTTGGTGCCGCCTTCGTCCTGCATGGCTGAATTCGTCAAAGGCGCGCTTATGACCAGGACATCGCCGCTCAACGCCACCTGAGCTCCAAACGCATCCCTTTGCGTGTTGTTTTCGGGTTCCAGCACTTGCGTAGGCGTCCAGCCCTCGGCCGATTCTGCGAACAGGCAAGCGGCTTTTACGGATTCCCCCGTAGCCCCCCAGTACGCCGCGGTGGCGAACGCCGTGCCGCCGCCCAGGGCAACGGAACCACCGAAGAAGCCGGCGGAGGCACCCGGCAGGCTGCCGCAGGCATCGAGACGCTGCCCCTGGGTCCAGGTTCCATCGGATTCACTGAAACGGAAGAAGTACGCCGCACCCTGGTAAGCCTGGCTGCCGTCGGACGACGACGCCATTTCGGCGCCGATCAGCGCGGTCGATCCGTCGATGGCCATGGACCGGCCGAACGCATCGCCCCAGCCGTTGGGATCGTTGGGAGCGGCATGGACCTCGAGCACCTGCGTCTGGCTCCAGACGCCGTTGCTTTCGGAAAACGCATAGACCTTGCCGTCGTTGCCTGGGAACCTGGCGTTCGCAATCAGGGCTTTGTCGCCTTGCAGCGCCATCCCGAAACCAAAGGAATAACCGTTGACCGAGATCCCGTCGGTCAATATCTGCGTCTGGCTCCAGTTGCCATTGGACCGCTTGAAGACGTAGACCTTGCCGGGATTGGGGCGATGGGTAGTGGCGACGAACAAGGTATCGCCGGAAAGGGCCACCGCTGTGCCGAAGCGGTCGTCCTTGACGCCGTCGTCGGCCACCAGCCGCTGAACTTGCCGCCACTGTCCGTCGGTCTTCTGGTAGATGTAAACGGCCCCGTTTCCACGGGCGGTTGCACTGTTGGTATCGGACGGATCCCAGCGGTCGAGGCTCGCGCCTACCGCCAAGATATCCCCGGACCGTGCGATCGCGCGACCGAAGGAGTTGCCGGAGGCGGGGGGATTGACGGGAAACACGCCGTCGTAGCCGCCGCCGGTCAAGGCCTGAACTTCGCGCCGGCCGGACGGCGTGCCTTGCGGGATCGCACGCGCCGTCGCCGCGGCGAAGCTGGCGACCCAGGGCGGTTGGCGCAGAGCGCTGATGGGCTCCGCCAGCGCCGGCGAGGGCCGCATGAGCGCAGGCGGCACCGTCGGCGGCGCGCCGGCATTGGCCTGCGCCGCGGCCGCCGCGATCGAGCAAAGCGGCCACGCCAGCGCAAGGAGGGTAGTGAGCGTTTTCATTCGGTCCTCTCCGGTTTCTCAGCTGAACAATCGACGGCCAGCGTCCGTGCCGAGCATGGCCACGGGCTGTCCGTTCGCGGTAAACGAGAAATCGGCACGAAACCTCGCACTGCGACGAAGATTCGTGCGCAGACCGGGTGCAGCTAGCGGATGGACGTGCATGGGGATGGGAAGTTCGGGGCGGGATCGATCGTGTCGGCGCCGGCCCAGGCGCCGGACTCGGCTCGTCGTCGGCGTTCAGATCGGCTTCGCCGGATCTCGCGACCGAATTCGGCGACTCGCCGCCTTCCGCTGATCGACGCCGCGCGCGGCGTCGTGTGCGGCGAGCCGATCAGCCGGCCGGAACGCCGGTCTTGATCGCGATCGGTTCGCGGCTCAGCTCAGCCGGAAAGGGGCGCTCGCCTGCCAGCGCCCGCGCGTGCGCGAGCGCGCTGCGCCAGGCTTCGGTATGCCCGAGCGCGCGATACAGCCGCGCCTGCAACACCGCGGCGGGATAGCTGCGCGTGGCGTAGCGGTCGAGCAGTCCGACGACGGGTACGGCGCGTTCGAGTTCGCCGCGCGCGATCAGCGCCTCGCCGTACGCGATCGCGACGTCGGCGGTGTCCACCGGAACGTTGTTCCGGTTCGCCAGGGCGAGCGCGTCCGCATAGAGCTTTTCGGCGTCCTCGACGCGATGCGCGCTTTGCGCCAGCTCGGCCTGCGCGAGCCTGGCGTGCACGACGAAGCGCGGGTTGCCGGAATCGTCGGCCCAGGCGGCGAAGGTCGCGACGGCTTCCGCGGCGTCTCGTTCCCGATCGAGCAGGAGCAGGGCGCGGATCGCGATCGACCACGCCTCCTGGCGCGTGGCGGCGAAATCGGGCGCGAGCAGCGTTTCGACGACGGGTTCGGCCAGATCCAGCGCCGCCTGCGGGCGGCCGCGTTCCAGCTCGATGCGCGCGCGTTCGGTGTCGCTCATCGCCCAGATTTCCGCTTCGCGCGTGCGGTCGACGGCGCGGGAGAGTTCGTCGAGCTGGGTGCCGGCCTCGCTCCAGCGGCCGACGTCGACGAGCGCCTGCGCGCGCCGGATCTGCACCAGGTGGGTGGCTTCGATGCTGGCGAGGTGGCCGAGCAGGGACAGGCTGCGCTCGCTGGCGGCGAGACCCTCGTCGGGTTCGAGCAGCAGGCGATGCGCAAGCACCTGATTGGTCACCGCATTGGCCAGCTCGCCCTGCACGCCGAGCCGTTCGAAGTGTTTCTCGGCGAGCACGAAGCTCGCCAGCGCATCGGCGGGATGGCTGCGCAATCCGTTCAACGCACCTTCGTTGAGTTCCACCAGGGCGATGCCGAGCGTGTCGCCGGCCAGCTGCATGGCGATGCGCGCCTGGGCGAAATCGGCCAGCGCGTCGTCGTTGCGGCCGAGCAGGGAGCGCGCGACGCCGCGCCGCATGTAGGCCTTGCCGAGCAGGGCCGGCGCGTCGAGGTTCTTCAGCAGCGCCAGCGCCGCGCCGGTTTCCTCCTCGGCCTCGGCGGCGCGGCCCATGCGGATGTGCGCGGCGCCGAGCTGGCTGACGATGCGCGCGCGCAGCAGCGGGTCGGTCTCCGCGGGGACGTCGGGCAGCAGCGCCTCCAGCGCCTGCGCCGCCGCGTCGTTGCGGCCGACGGTGAAGTCGATGGACGCCTGGCGCAGCCGTACTTCCGGCGTCGCGCGCATCGCGTCGGAGGTGCCGGCCAGCAGGCGCCGCGCGCCGTCGACGTCGTCCACCAGCAGGGCGGCGTCGACGCGCGACAGCAATGCTTCGGCCGGGCCCGCCGGCGTCTCGCCGAGGGCTTCGGCGGCCTGGCCGAACGTGCCGAGCAGGCGTTCGGCGGCGATGCGCGCCGCGACCATCGGATCGGCGGCGTCGCCCTGGAACTCGCGCGTCTTGCCGCTCCGTTCGCCGAGTTCCAGGCGCGCGATCCAGCCGGAGTCGGATTTGCGCATCGTCGGCACCACGATCCAGCGCGGGTCCAGCGCCGCCTTCAATGCCGCCGGCATCGCCTTCGCGTCGGCGACCGAGCGCATCACCGAGATGACGTTCTCGCTCGGCGTGACGGTCTGCCCGGCCTTGCGCAGGCGCCCGGCGACGAATTCCATCGCGCCGAGCCGCAGCCAGTCCCATTCGTCGGCGGCGTCGACGGTCGCCGGCAGCACCGCGATCGCCCGGTCGGCCTCCTTCGCGGCCGCGGCGGTCGGCGCTGGGGCGGCGATCGGCTTCTTCTCGTCGGCGAACCGGAACCATGCCAGGCCGGCGGCGGCGACCAGCGCCAGCAGCGCGATCGCCAGGATTGCCGGCCATCGCGGCGACGGCCGGATGGCCGCGGCCGGTGGCGCGGCGGCCGGTCGCACGGCGTCTTCATACTCCCGATCGCTTGCGGGAGCGGGAGAGGGAGCGGCGGCGGGAGCGCCCGGCGGGTCGGTCGGAGCGGGCGCTTCTTCCTCCTCGCCTGTCTCCGCGACCCAGCGGTAGCCGAAACCCGCGACGGTGCGGATGGCCTGCTGCGCCTCGCCCGAATCGCCGGCCGCGCGGCGCGCGCGCAGGATGATCTGCGCCAGCTGGGTGTCGGCGACATCGGTCTTGCCCCACAGCGCGGCCATCAGTTCGTCGCGCCCGACGGCGCGGTCGCGGTGCTCGATCAGATAGGCGATGCAATCGAATACGCGCGGCGACAGCTGCAGCAGGCGGCCGTCGTCGGACAGTTCGCGTGTCGCAAGATCGATGAGATGGGAGCCGAAGCGGAGACGTCGTGCCACCCGGACGAGGGTAAACGGCACGCCCGCGTAAGACCAGAGCGCCCCGTCGCGCGGATCGTCGCGGCGTCCCGCACGCGCCGGCGGCGATGCGCCGGCGTTGCGGCAACTGCCTGCCGGAAAGGGAGTTTTTTTGGCTTCATAGGGTCCTGGCATCGCCAGTAAAGCCCCTTGAAACATCCCTGAAGCGCCTTGTAAACACGAATCTCAAGCTCCGCGCCGACCGCGTTGCTAGCGTGTCGGCGTCCGGCAGTGCAACGTCGGCGCACCTTCGCCGACGCATTCGCGATGCGGGCGGTGAAGGAAGGGGCGGCAGCGGTCGGGGTGGCGCGGCATCGGAGCAGCCGCGCCGTCCGGCACGAGCGGCGTCCGGACGACGGGCAGCGGATGGCCCGTCGACGAGCGACCGCACCGGTTTGCCGATCCGCCGGGGCGATCCATGTCCGGTCCCGCGGCGGGTGCCTGTTCGCGGTCTTCCTGAATCCTTCGGGCAAGGAAGAAACCTTTTTCGCGTCGGCCCGGGAGGCCGGCTCCGCCTGCGTGCGTCCGCGCGCCGGCGGACGGTTCCCGACGCCGATGTAAGTACGGCCACAAAGGCGATTCACATGACGATGAAGAAACCAACCAGGGGTATCGCTCTTCGCACCATGCTGTTCGCGGCGCTCGGCAGTCTTGCCGTGCTGCCCGGCGGCGTGCTTGCCGGGAGCGCAGGGGAGACCAGCCAGTTCGCCGCGGCGCCGGCGCCGTTCGCTGTCGAGCAGCACGAGGATCAGAAGATCCTCGCCAGCGACGGCACCGAATTGCAGCGTTTCGGCGAGTCGGTGGCGCTTTCCGGCGACACCGCGCTGGTCGGCACCAACGACACCCACACCGGCCGCAGCGCGGTCTACGTGTTCACGCGATCCAACGGCAGCTGGGTCGAGACGCAGAAGCTGTTCGCCGCGGACGGAGCGCCGGGCGACAACGCGCGCTTCGGCGCGTCGCTCGCCGTCGACGGCACGACCGCGGTGATCGGCGCGGACGGCGCGAAGGTCGGCAGCAAGCCGGAGCAGGGCGCCGCCTACGTGTTCCGCAAGAACGGCGCGAGCTGGGTGCAGGTCGCCAAGCTCGTTGCGGCCGACGGCCAGACGAACGACAACTTCGGCAATTCGGTCGCGCTGTCCGGCAACCAGGTGCTGGTCGGCGCGCACAAGGCGCACGTGAACGGAAACGCCCGCGGCGCCGCGTACCTGTTCGAGGGCTCCAACGACGTCTGGACCCAGACGCAGAAGATCAAGGGCGTCGACACGCGCGACAACGACGCGTTCGGCTACCGGGTCGGGTTCTCCGACACCGGCATCGTCGTCAGTGCCCAGCTCGGCGGCGCCGACTTCCCCGGCGCGCTGTACTTCTTCTGGAATAACGAGGGCACCTGGATCCAGAGGCAGAAGCTCGTCGGCGAGACCTACTCGATGTTCGGCTCGTCGCTGGCGGTACACGGAAACCGGCTCGTCGTCGGCGCGCCGGCGCTCGACGCCGAGGGCGTGGTCTACGTCTATGCCGAGCTCGACGGCTTCTGGAGCCGCACGCACACGATCCGCTCGCCCGAGGGCGAGGTGTTCGCGAACTTCGGCTATTCCCTCGGCATGACCGGCGACTCGTTCGTCGCCGGCGCCAACGCCGCGGCGGTGAACGGCCAGTCGTGGGCCGGCGCGGGCTACGTCTTCACCGAGTCGAACGGCGACTGGCGCTACGTGCAGAAGCTCGTCGCCAGCGACGCCGGCAGCAACGATTCGCTCGGCGCGAGCGCGGCGATCGACGGCACCACGGTGCTGCTCGCCTCGTCCTCGGCGAGTCCCGGCGGAAACTTCCTGCAGGGCATGGGCTATTTCTTCACCGCCGAGGCGGGAACCAACCAGCCGGCGGCGCAGGTCGCGCCGAGTCCGCTCGCGCTGACGCTGCAGCAGGGCGCTTCGCGCAGCGTGTCGCTGACGATCTCCAACGCCGGCAGCGCGGCCCTGGACTATGCCGTGGCCGAAGGCGGCTGCGCGCAGCCCGGCGACGTCGCCTGGCTGAGCCTCGGCGCCGCCTCCGGCAGCGCGATGCCCGGCCGTGCGGCGCAGGTGGAGGTGGTCGCCGACGCGGCGACGCTCGGAGTGGGAAGCCACGCAGGCACCCTGTGCGTCACCACCAACGATCCGCAGCAGGCGTCAATCGACGTTCCGGTCGACCTGACGGTGACCCCGCCGGCGGCGGAACCGCCGTCCATCGCCGCCCTTCCGACGGTACTGATTTTCTCCGTCTCGAGCGGCGCGTCGGAATCCGTCGCGCTGAACATCGCCAACCACGGCGGCAGCGATCTGGACTTCACCCTCGTCGAGAACGCCGCCAGGCTCGATCCGCCGAGCTACCAATCGTCCCGCGCGCGCAAGCAGAGCGGTGCTGCGGCGATCCGCACCGCGACGTTGAACCGGGCCACGGGCGCGTCGACGGCCGGCGGCAGCTCCGCCGTCCTGCTCGCCGACACGGCGATCTCGCAGATGACCGACAACCGCCCCGGCGACACCGGTCTTTCCTGCGGTGTGTTCGGCGAGAGCACGGCCGACAACAGCTGGTGGCGGCGCTTCTACTTCGGCGAGCACGAGCGCGTCGGCGCGCGCGCCGACGTCACCAGCGTGACGGTGTCCTCCGGCGGCATGGGCCCGGCCGGCGTGCCGGTCACGATCAATCTCTACACGATCGCCCACTCCACGCCGGTCGACACCATCCCGACCAGCGGCCTGACCCTGATCGGCAGCGCCACCACCACGATCGACAGCGGCCTGGTCTCGGTGAGGGTTCCGGTGTTCGGCTCGATCGACGACACGGTCGGCAAGGATCTCGTCGTCGAATACCACACCGACGGCGTCGGCAACTTCCAGGGGCAATTCTTCCCCGGCGCCAACGCGACGCCGGAGACGCATCCGACCTTCATGTCCTCGACCGAATGCGAGCTCGACGAGCCGGTGACGGCGGCCAACCTCGGCGTGCCGGATTTCCACCTGACCATGATCGTCGACGTGCAGGACGCGGCGCCGCCGGAATGCCGCAATCCCAGCGAGATCTCCTGGCTCGAGCAGACGCCGGCCTCGGGTCGCGTGGCGCCGGGCAGCAGCACTCCCGTGACGATCACCGCGAACGCGACGGGTCTGGCCGCGGGTTCCTACTCGGCCAACGTCTGCATCGCCAGCAACGATCCCGTGCGGCCGGTGATCGCCGTGCCGGTGAGCCTGACCGTCGCCCTCGGCGGCGGCGGCGCGCCGGTCGCGGTGCTGACGCCCGACGCGCTGTCGCTTTCCGTCGCCTCCGGCGCGAGCAGGTCGACGCCGCTCACGATCGGCAATCTCGGCGGCAGCGACCTGACCTACGCGATCTCCGAAACCGCCGCGCGCGCCAATCCGCCGAGCTACAAGAACGTGCGGCAGCCCAAATCCGCCGCCGCCTTCGCCGGCGCCAGGCTGTCGCAGGCGGAAGGTCCGAGCGAAGCGGGTCGACCGGTCTTCCTCGACGCGACGATGATCTCGCAGATGCAGGACAACAGTCCCGGCAGCGAAGGCGTGTCGTGCGGCGCACCGGGCGTCACGGCGGCCAACAGCTGGTGGCGGCGGTTCTACTTCAGCGAGCACGCGCAGGTCGGCGCGCGCGCGGACATCGCCAGCGTCACGGTGTCCTCCGGCGGCGCCGGTCCGAGCCCGCTGCCGATCACGATCAACCTGTACACGATTGCGCACTCGACACCGGTCGACACGATTCCGACCAGCGCGCTGGTGCTGATCGGCACCGCCAACGCCACCATCGAAAGCGGTCTCGTCTCGCTGACGGTTCCGATCACCGGCACGGTGGACGACACGGCGGGCAAGGACCTGGTGGTCGAGTACCACACGGACGGCCTGGACGACGGTAGCGGCCAGTTCTTCCCGGGCGCGAACGCGACCCCGGAGAACCATCCGACCTTCGTCTCGGCGGCGCAGTGCGACATCGCCGTGCCGACGCGCACCACGGCGATCGGCTATCCCAACTTCCATCTGACGATGGTCGTCGAGCTGGCCGACGAACCGGCTCCGGCCGACTGCCGCAATCCGATCGACGTGCCGTGGCTGTCGGCGCCGCAGCCATCCGGAACCCTGGTGCCGGGAGCGTTCGCCGATGTCGCCATCACCGCGAACGCGGCCGGTCTCGCCGAGGGCACGTACGCCGCGGACGTGTGCGTGGCGACCAACGATCCGACGCACGCGCTGGTCGCGGTGCCGGTCCGCCTGACCGTCACGCCGGCGGTCGTCGTCGACAGCCTGTTCTGCAGCGGATTCGAGTCCGGCGAGACCGGCGCCTGCGCCGCGCCGCCCGAGAACGAGAACATCGTGCGCAGCGGCCCGATCGACCATGCGATCGCGATCGACCGCGAGGGCACGTCGGTCGACTGGATCCGCGGGATCGTCGACGACGGCGAGCTTCCCGGCGCGCATTTCAACGCCTACGACAACGACGCGCAGATCGCGTTCTACTGGCTCGGCGGCGCGCCGGACATCGCCGGCGTCTCCAGCTCGGATTCGACGTCGGATTTCCTCGTGCTGCAATCCGGTGCGGTGATCGGCCCGGCGTCGACCTGGTCGACCGTGCACAACCCGGGGCCGGCGCGCTGGGCCGCCGACGTGGACGGGTATCTGGGCTTCCGCTTCAACTGCTCGAGCCTGACCGAGCCGCCGGCGAGCGGCATCTGCTACGGCTACGTGCACCTGCGCACGGGCGCGCCGCGCGGCTTCCCGGCCACGATCGTCGACTACGCCTACGACAAGAGCGGCGCCGCGATCACGATTCCCTGATCGCCGTTGCGGGTTCCGTCTCGCGCGTTTGCGCGGGCGATGAAAAAGGAAGGGAGCGCCGCGAGGCGCTCCCTTTTTTCATCGGATCGTTCTTTCACGGCAAGTGGAGGCGCGTCCGCCTCACGGCTTGCCTTCCACACGCGGCGCGCCGCGATCGTCGCGCGCTCCCGGCGCTGGCCGCGGCGGCAACGGTCCCGGTCCGCGCTGCGACATCCAGCGCGCGTAGGCGCGATAGCCGTCCTCGCCGAGCGCGGCGCGCAGTTTCTGTGCGCTCTGGTCCTCGATGCGTTCGCGCTCGGTGCGCTCGCGCTGGTCGATCGCCTCGCGCTCGCCGCGCAGGCGCGAACGCAGCGCGTCCTCCGCGTCGCGCCGCTCGCGCAGGATCTTGCGGATGTCGGCCTGCTGGGTCGCGCTGAGGTCATCGGCGGTGGCGAGCATTTCCGCCGAGGGAATGCCGGGGCCGGGGCCAGGATGCGGGCCGTCGGGGCCGTGCGGCATCGGTCCGGGCGGACAGCCCGGGCCGGCAGCCCACGCGGCGCCGGTAGCGACGAGGACGGCGAGGGCGAGTGCCGAAAGAGTCTTCTTTGTCATCACGACGCGTTCTCCGTTGGGGATCGTGACGCGCAGCGTGCGCCCGGACTGCGCAGCGGATGCGCAGAGATCGTGGAGAAATCGTGGAATCGTCGCCGCGGGCTTGCGCCGCCGCCCGGCGCCTTTATCGTAGCCGCATGCGCCTGCGGCTCTGGCACCGGTTGTTCCTCGCGTTCGCCGCGCTCAGCGTGCTGGCGCTGCTCGCCTTCGCGCTGTGGCAGCAGCGCGCGTTCCACGAAGGCTTCCTCGCCTATCTCGACCAGGTCGCCCTGGATCGATTGCAGTCGTCGACCGGACGGTTCGCAGCGGCCTATCGCGAGCACGGCGACTTCGCGTTCCTGCGCGGCGATCCGCGCCGTTTCGACGCGCTGCTCGACGGCCGCGACGACGCGCCGGTCGAACCGCCGCGGGAACCGCGGCCGCCGCCGTTCGACGACGGACGTCCGCCGCCGCCGCGCGGCGGGCCGCGCCCACCGCCGGGCGGTCCGCATCACCTCGCGCTGGTCGACGCCGACGATCGCTTCGTCGCCGGCGATCCGCGTGTCGACGCCGGGGCGCACGTGCTGCCGATCGAGGTCGACGGCCGTCGCGTCGGCGCCTTGCGCGTGCAGCCGCTGCCGCGGATCAGCGGCGCGCAGGATCTCGCGTTCGCGCAGGACCAGGCGCGCGGCGCACTGCTGGCCGTGCTGGTGGTGCTGGTCGGCGCGTTCGCCGCGGCATTCCTGCTGGCGCGCTGGCTGCTGGCTCCCGTGCGCGCGCTGGCCGAGGGCACGCATGCGCTGGCCGCCGGCGATTTCGCACGGCGCGTCGACGCGTCGCGCCGCGACGAACTCGGCGCGCTCGCGGCCGACTTCAACCGGCTCGCCGCGAGCCTTGAGCAGCACCGCGAGGCGCGCCGGCGCTGGGGTGCGGACATCGCGCACGAACTGCGCACGCCGCTCAGCATCCTGCGCGGCGAGGTGCAGGCGTTGCAGGACGGCGTGCGCGCGCCGAGCGAGCGCGCTTTCGCGTCGCTCGACGCCGAATGCGGACGCCTGGCGTCGCTGGTCGAGGACCTGTACCAGCTCGCGCTGGCCGACGCCGGTGCGCTCGAATACCGCTTCGAGCCGATGAACCTCGCCGCGTTGGTGCGCGACGTCGCCGAACCGCAGCGTGCGCTGTGCGAGGACGCGGGATTGCGGTTGGAACTGTCGGTCGCCCCGGTGCCGCCGCTGTCCGGCGACGCGCGCCGGCTGGCGCAGCTGCTGGACAACCTGCTCGCGAACGCGCGCCGCTACACCGATGCGCCGGGCACCGTCCGCGTCGCGTTGGCCGCCGGCGCGGACGGCCTGCTGCTGGCGGTCGAAGACAGCGCGCCGGGCGTCGCGCCGGAACATCTGCCGCGACTGTTCGAGCGGCTCTACCGCGTCGACCCCTCGCGGCGCCGCGCGGACGGCGGCGCGGGACTGGGCCTTGCGATCTGCCGCGCGATCGTCGAAGCGCACGGCGGCGGCATCACGGCGAGCCGCTCGACGCTCGGCGGCCTGCGCATCGAGGTTCGCCTGCCGTCGGCCGGAGGAAGGCCGGCATGAGCGCGCAGGTCCACGTGCTGATCGTCGAGGACGAGCCGAAGATCGCCGCGCTGCTCGGCGAGTACTTCGGCATCGCCGGCTGGCGCAGCAGCGTGCTCGACTCCGGCGCGCGCGTGGCCGGCTGGATTCGCGAATACGAACCCGACGCGGTCGTGCTCGACGTCCTGCTGCCGGTGCAGAACGGCTTCGACATCTGCCGCGAAGTGCGTGCGTTCTCGAACGTGCCGATCCTGATGCTGACCGCGCGCGTGGAGGAGATCGACCGCCTGCTCGGCCTCGAGCTCGGCGCCGACGACTACATCTGCAAGCCGTTCAGCCCGCGCGAGGTGGTCGCGCGCGTGCGCGCCGTGCTGCGTCGCACGGCCGCTCCCGCGCTGGGCGAAGCGGCACTGAGCGAAGCGGCGCCGCGCGCGCCGTCGATCGAGTTCGACGACGAGGCGTTCGAGGCGCGCTGCGAAGGACAAGGGCTCGGGCTCACGCGGGTCGAGTTCCGCCTGCTGCGCAAGCTGCTGGAACGGCCCGGCCGCGTACTGTCGCGCACGCAATTGCTCGATGCTCTGTACGAGGACTACCGCATCGTCAGCGACCGCACCGTCGACAGCCACGTGAAGAACCTGCGCCGCAAGCTGCAGGCCCACGGCGTCGACGGCGTCGCGTCGGTCTACGGCGTCGGCTACCGCTTCGAGATGCCGGTCGACGAGCAATGACCCGCACGACGCCGGCCGCGCTGCGCACGGGTGCAGCCGGCGGAGGGTCGCCGCTCAGGGGTCGAAGTCGTCGACGAAGATCAACTCCGAGGTCGTCGCGTCCACCGAAAGGCCGACTTCGAGGAAGGCCGCGTAGCCGTCGGTCGGGTTTCCGCTCGCCGCCGCGAGCTGGTGCACGCCGCCGTCGTCGCCGAAGACGTTGTCCGAAGTCAGCGTGATGCGGCCGAGGTTGCCGGCGCTGCCGGGATACCGGGCGGATTGCGCGTACACCTCGGTGCAGGCCGCCTCGGGCAGGGCGAGCTGCGAGACGCGCCCGGCGTTGCGGCCGCTGGTGGCGTCGGCGAGCGAAGCGAACACCTCGAAGTGGATGTGCGGCCAGCGACCCGGATAGCAGCCGGGAAAGACCGTCGTGAAGCTCACGCGGCCGCTGCCGTCGGTGGTCTGCACGCCGCGCAGGTAGTTCTGGCCGGTCACGCCCTGCGAGTACATCGAGTAGCGCCCCTGTGCGTCGCAGTGCCAGGCATACACCGCCAGTCCCTCGATCGGGCCGCAGTCGTCCAGCGTACTGAGGAACTGAAGCGCGAACGTCAGCGGCGCTCCCGCGGCGGTGGCCGGATTCGCCACGCCGACGCTGGAACGGATGTCGGAGCGGACGATGCCGCTCGCGGCGAGCGCGTTCGGGCCGTTGGTGCCGTCGCCGGGATAGGGTCCTTCGGTCTCCTGCGGAATCAGCGTGCAGGCGAGGGGACTGCGCGGCAGCACGGCGCACAGTCCGGCGCTGCCGAGCAGGGCGAGCACGCGGCGCCGCTCGCGCAGGACGCGCATCGTCTCGGCGAGGTTGGCGTCGGGATCGGCGAGGCGGGGCAGGTCGCGGATGGGGCGTGTCGTCTTCATCGTCTTCTCCTCCGGCAGGTCGCTGGATTGCGGAACGCGTGAGGCACGCTAGCGCGCGAATGTGCAGAACCGGTGCAGTCGCCTTCGTCGTCGCGGCTGGCGGCAATGCGCCGCGGCCCGCTGGCGTGCGGAAACGGGAATCCCCGGTCGAAGCCGCGGCGAAAGACATCGCCGGCGGGCGTTCGGATCGACGCGCCGGGGCTGGAAAGTTCGGGCGCGTCGCGGCGGCTTCCTACCCCGTACGAACTCCGTCGGCCGCTCTCCGAAGTCAAGCGAAAAATCCTGCATCCGCGGATTGATGTGAACGGGCGAATCGAATATCTTGTGTTGGTCGATGGTGTCCAACACAACATCTGGGCCGTCGTCGGAGCTGCAAGGCTCGGGCGACGAGGGAATCCGGTGCGAATCCGGGACTGCCCCGCAGCGGTGATCGGGAACGAACGACGCGAATCGCACTGAGCCTCGCGGCTTGGGAAGCAGCGTCCAGTAGGCGAGGCGACGAGCCTCGGGCCCGTAGTCCGAATACCGGCCACGACCGTCGTGCCGCAAGGCGCGGCGTTGGCTCGAAGGCCCTCGCGGGAAGGGCCGGCCGGAAGTCGCCGCGCATGCGTCCGTACGGGCGCGGCCCCGCTTTCGACCCGGTCGCCCCGCAGGTTCTCGTTTCGCTCGCGGGAGCGGAAGCCGGCGCATCGCGGGATGTCTCATTCCGTGCGTCGCCGTGCTCGTCTCCTCGCGGGTCCATTGCTCGTGAAGGAGAACGCCATGACCACGTCCGAACTCACTGCCGCGCCCCCCATCGCGCCTGCCACCGTGGCGAAGCCCGACCAGGGCGGCTTCCGTCTGACCGCGCCGCACGCCGGCCCGGTCGCCATGCAGGTGACCAAGCGCTCGGGCGCGCACGAACCGGTCGACCTGAACAAGATCGTGCGCGCCGTCGCGCGCTGCTGCGAAGGCCTGGCCGACGTCGACGCGATGCGCGTCGCGCTGAAGACGATCAGCGGCCTCTACGACGGTGCGACGACGCGCGAGCTCGACGAGCTGTCGATCCGCACCGCCGCCTCGTTCATCGCCGAGGAACCGGAATACTCCAAGGTCGCCGCGCGCCTGCTCGCCGGCTATATCGACAAGGAAGTGCAGGGCCTGGGCGTGCATTCGTTCTCGCAGTCGATCCGGCTCGGTTTCGAGGCCGGCCTGATCAACGAGCGCGTGCTGAATTTCGTCGAGGCGAACGCGCGCAAGTTCAACGACGCGGTCGACGCGCGCTACACGCTGCGCTTCGAGTACTTCGGGCTGCGCACGCTGTACGACCGCTACCTGCTCAAGCACCCGAGCAAGCGCCAGGTGATCGAGACGCCGCAGCATTTCTGGCTGCGCGTGGCCTGCGCGCTCAGCGAAACGGTGGCCGAGGCGATCGAGCTGTATCAGCAGTTCGGCGCGCTCGACTACGTGCCGAGTTCGCCGACGCTGTTCAACGCCGGCACGCGCCACGAGCAGCTGTCGAGCTGCTTCCTGCTCGACTCGCCGGAGGATTCGCTGGAGGCGATCTACGACAAGTACCGCGACGTCGCGCTGCTGTCGAAGTTCTCCGGCGGCATCGGTCTCGCCTGGCACCGCGTGCGCTCGGAAGGCTCGCTGATCCGTTCGACCAACGGCCTCAGCAACGGCATCGTGCCGTGGCTGAAGACGCTCGATTCCTCGGTCGCCGCGGTCAACCAGGGCGGCAAGCGCAAGGGCGCGGCCTGCGTCTACCTGGAGCCGTGGCACGCGGACATCGAAGCGTTCCTCGAGCTGCGCGAGAACACCGGCGACGACGCGCGCCGCACGCATCATCTGAACCTGGCGAACTGGGTGCCGGACCTGTTCATGCGCCGCGTCGACGAGAACGGCGCGTGGTCGCTGTTCGATCCGAACGACGTGCCCGAGCTGCCGGATCTGTGGGGCGCGGCGTTCGAGCAGGCCTACGTGCAGGCCGAGGCGCGCGGGCTGGCGCGCAAGACGCTGCAGGCGCGCGACCTGTACGCGCGCATGATGCGCACGCTGGCGCAGACCGGCAACGGCTGGATGACCTTCAAGGACGCCTGCAACCGCGCCTGCAACCAGACCGCGCGCGGCGAGAACGCGGTGCACCTGTCGAACCTGTGCACCGAGATCGTCGAGGTGACCAGCACCGGCGAGACGGCGGTATGCAATCTCGGCTCGATCAACCTGGCGCAGCACCACGACGGCGTCGCGTTCGATTTCGAAAAGCTCGCGCACACGGTGCAGGTGGCCGTGCGCCAGCTCGACCGCGTCATCGACCTCAACTTCTATCCGATCGCCACGGCGCGCGCGTCGAACCTGCGTTGGCGCCCGGTCGGTCTCGGCCTGATGGGCTTGCAGGATCTCTTCTTCGCGCTGCGCCTGCCGTTCGACAGCGCGGCGGCGCGCGAGCTGTCGGCGCGCATTTCCGAGGAGATCTACTACTGGGCGCTGCGCACTTCGCTCGAGCTCGCGCGCGAGAAGGGCGCGCACGCGGCGTTCGCGCAGACGCGTGCCGCGCAGGGCGAATTGCAGTTCGACGCCTGGAAAGTGACGCCGCGCGACGCCGAGCGCTGGAACGCCCTGCGCGAGGAGATCCAGGCGCACGGCCTGCGCAATTCGCTGCTGATCGCGATCGCGCCGACCGCGACGATCGCCTCGATCGCCGGCTGCTACGAGTGCATCGAGCCGCAGCTGTCGAACCTGTTCAAGCGCGAGACGCTGTCCGGCGACTTCCTGCAGGTCAACCGCTACCTGGTCGACGAGCTGAAGCGCCTCGGCCTGTGGATGGCGGAAATCCGCGACGCGATCAAGCTCGCCGAGGGGTCGGTGCAGTCGCTGCAGGAACTGCCGGGCGAACTGAAGGCGATCTACCGCACGGTGTGGGAGCTGCCGATGCGCTCGCTGATCGACATGGCGGCCGACCGCGGCGCCTTCATCGACCAGAGCCAGTCGCTGAACCTGTTCATCGAGAGCCCGAACATCGGCCAGCTGTCGAGCATGTACATGTACGCGTGGAAGCAGGGTCTGAAGACGACCTACTACCTGCGCTCGCGCCCGGCGACGCGGATCGCCAAGGCGACGGTCGACGCCGCCGCTCCGGCGAAGACGTACACGGACAGCGAGGCCGTCGTCTGCTCGCTGGAGAATCCGGAGATGTGCGAGGCGTGTCAGTGAGCGAGAAAGAGTGTGGAGGAGTAAGGAAGCAGTGGAGAGCTGCGCTTCACTCGTTACTCGCTCCTCGTCACACGTTTCTCGTCTTTCGCCGCAGCGCGGTCAGCATTCGACTGGTTTCCTCGATCTCCGCTCGCAAGAGAAATGTGGGCTCGACGTCGAACCAGCCCAGCTGTTCGCACAAGGTCAGCAGGGTTTCGGCTTCCGCCAGCGAGCCATGCGCTATGGACAGAAACTGCGCCTTCTCCCGTCGAGATTCACGCGTCCAACCTTCGGCGATATTGCACGGCACGGAGACCGCCGCTCGCGCCAGCTGGCTTCTGATTCCGAACATTTCTTCCCGCGGGAGGCGCGGCAGCAATCCGTAGATTCGCCGGACTGCTGCCATCGCCTTGCTCCAAACGATCGTTTCCCGGTAGTGCATTCATGACCTCCATTCCCGTTTCTCACTCCTCTCCACCGGTTCCCCATCTTCTCGACCCCGGCTTCGACCTGACCCTGCGGCCGATGCGCTATCCGCAGTTCTACGAGATGTACCGCGCCGCGATCAAGAACACCTGGTCGGTCGAGGAGATCGACTTCCAGATCGACCTTGGCCATCTCGCGCAGCGCATGACGCCCGCCGATCGCCACCTGATCGAGCGGCTGGTGGCGTTCTTCGCCACCGGCGATTCGATCGTCGCCAACAACCTCGTGCTGAACCTCTACAAGCACATCAACGCGCCGGAAGCGCGCATGTACCTGTCGCGCCAGCTGTTCGAGGAAGCGCTGCACGTGCAGTTCTACCTGACGCTGCTCGACAACTACATCCCGCAGCCGGAGCGGCGGGCGCAGGCGTTCGCGGCGGTCGAGAACATTCCCTCGATCCGCGCCAAGGCCGAGTTCTGCCAGCGCTGGATCGATTCGATCTACACGCTCGAGCGCATCTCCAGCGACGCCGAACGGCGCCGGTTCCTGCTCAACCTGACCTGCTTCGCTGCCTGCATCGAAGGCCTGTTCTTCTTCGGCGCGTTCGCCTATGTCTATTTCCTGCGTTCGCGCGGCCTGCTGCCGGGCCTCGCCGCCGGTACCGCATGGGTGTTCCGCGACGAATCGGCGCACATGGGCTTCGCCTTCGAGGTGATCCGCACCGTGCGGAGCGAGCAGCCGGAGCTGTTCGACGAGCAGTGGGCGGGCCAGGTCGGCACGATGATCGCCGAGGCGGTCGACTGCGAGACCGCGTTCGCCGAGGACGTGCTCGCCGGCGGCGTGGTCGGCATGTCGGTGAAGGAGATGCGCCAGTACCTCGAATACGTCGCCGACCGGCGCCTGGAGATGCTCGGCCTGCCGCGCCGCTACGGCGCGCGCAATCCGTTCCCGTTCATGGAATTGCAGGACGTGCAGGAGCTGACCAACTTCTTCGAGCGGCGCGTGTCGGCTTACCAGGTCGCGGTCGAGGGCGAGGTCGGCTTCGATCATGCGTTCTGAGGCGGCGGCGGAGAGCGGAGTCGAGGTCCGCTGCGTCGAGATCGTCTTCCCGGACCACTGCAATCATCTCGGCAGCCTGTTCGGCGGCCAGGCGCTGGCGTGGATGGACAAGGCGGCCTTCCTCGCCGCCAGCCGCTTCGCCGGGCGCACGGTCGTCACCGCGCGCTCGGATCGCATCGATTTCCGCGCGGCGGTCAAGCTCGGCGACATCGTCGAGCTGCGCGCGAACGTGGTCGGTGTCGGGCGCAGCTCGATGACCGTGCGCGTCTCGCTGCTGCGCGAGCCGACGCCCGGTGCGGAACGGCAGCTGGCGACCTCGGGCGAGTTCGTGATGGTGGCGGTCGACGAGCAGGGCCGGGCGGTGCCGGTGGGTCGCGCGCTCGACGCCGTGCGCTGAGGCCGGCGTCGAATCGCGCGCGGTGCGCGTTGCCGCGCGTGATCGGCGGAGTATGCTGCGCGTTTCGTATCGCACCTCCGGAATCGTCGTCATGTCGGCAAGCATCGCCTCTTCGGACCAGGCCCTGAACGCACAGGCGCAAGCCGTGGCCGAATGCCTGCTCGCGCGCGGCCAGACCCTGGTCGCGGCGGAATCGTGCACCGGCGGCTGGATCGCCAAGGTGCTGACCGACATCGCCGGCAGCTCGCAGTGGTTCGAGTGCGGCGTGGTCGCCTACAGCTACGAGGCGAAGGAAGCCCTGCTCGGCGTGCGGCCGCAGACGCTGGAGCGCACCGGCGCGGTCAGCCAGGAAACCGTGATCGAGATGGTCTCCGGCGCGCTCGCCCGCTACGGCGCCAGCGTGGCGGTCGCCGTCACCGGCGTGGCGGGGCCTTCCGGCGGCACGCCGGACAAGCCGGTCGGCACCGTCTGGATCGGCTGGAAGCGGCGCGGCGGCTACGCGCGCGCGGAGCTGTTCCATTTCGACGGCGACCGCGAAGCCGTGCGGCGCCGCACCGTCGCCGCGGCGCTCGACGGCGTGCGCCGAATTCTTACGAGCTGACGCGCGATTCGCACATCGACGCGGCGGAACGCTGTGGGATAATCGTCGCCACTGCCGGAGTCTTAGCCACTGAGACTTCGCCGCGGCAGGCTCGCCGCATGAACGACACCCACGAGGATTCCGCAATGGACGACAACAAGCGCAAGGCGCTCGCCTCCGCACTCAGCCAGATCGAAAAGCAGTTCGGCAAAGGCGCCGTCATGCGCATGGGCGACAAGACCGACGAGGCGATCGACGTCGTCTCCACCGGTTCGCTCGGGCTGGACATCGCACTCGGCGTCGGCGGCCTGCCGCGCGGCCGCGTGGTCGAGATCTACGGGCCGGAATCGTCCGGCAAGACCACGCTGACCTTGCAGGTCATCGCCAACTGCCAGCGCAACGGCGGCACCGCCGCCTTCGTCGACGCCGAACACGCGCTCGATCCGAGCTACGCCGAGAAGCTCGGCGTCAACGTCGACGATCTGCTGGTCTCGCAGCCGGACACCGGCGAGCAGGCGCTCGAGATCGCCGACATGCTGGTGCGCTCGAATGCTGTCGACGTGGTCGTGATCGACTCGGTCGCGGCGCTGACGCCGAAGGCGGAAATCGAAGGTGAGATGGGCGACTCGCACGTCGGCCTGCAGGCGCGCCTGATGAGCCAGGCGCTGCGCAAGCTGACCGCGAACATCAAGAAGTCCGGCACCCTGGTCATCTTCATCAACCAGATCCGCATGAAGATCGGCGTGATGTTCGGCAACCCGGAAACGACCACCGGCGGCAACGCGCTGAAGTTCTACGCCTCGGTGCGCCTGGACATCCGCCGCATCGGCTCGGTCAAGCGCGGCGAGGAAGTGATCGGTTCGGAAACGCGCGTCAAGGTGGTCAAGAACAAGGTCGCGCCGCCGTTCCGCCAGGCCGAGTTCGAGATCCTCTACGGCGAAGGCTCCTCGCGCGAAGGCGAGCTGATCGAGCTCGGCGTCAACCACAATCTGGTCGACAAGTCCGGCGCCTGGTACAGCTACAACGGCGATCGCATCGGTCAGGGCAAGGACAACACGCGCCTCTATCTGAAGGAACATCCGGAGATCGCCGCGGCGATCGACGCGCAGCTGCGCGCCAAGCTGCTGATCAAGGGCGGCGATTCGCCGTTGCCGGCGGTCGAGGTAGAAGAGGCGTGATCCGCCAGCGGAGAGCCCGATGTCGAAGCTGAAGTGGATGTTCGCCCAGGTGGTTCTTCTCGCCGCGATCGGCCTCGCGATGCCCGCCGGCGCGGCCGACGCGCCGGCCGCGGCTTCGGTCAGGCCGCTGGTCGGCGGCGTGTGGATTTCCGGCCAGATTTCGCCCGACCAGATCGAGGAATTGAAGGCGCAGGGCATCAAAGCCATCGTCGATCTGCGTCCGGACGGCGAGGCGCCGGAGCAGCCGCCGTCGAGCGCGGTCGACGCCGCCGCCCGCAGCGCGGGTCTGGCGTTCTCCTACGCTCCCGTCGCCGGCAGCGACATTCCCGCTGCCGCCGTCGATGCCGTCTCGCGGGCGATCGCGCGTCCCGACAATGCCGTGCTGCTGTATTGCAAGAGCGGCCGCCGCGCGGCGCGAACCTGGGCGCTGGCCGAAGCCTCGCGCTTCGGCGGGCTCGAAGCGGAAGCGATCGAGGCGGTGGTGACGTCGGCGGGCCAGTCCGTCGACGATCTCAAGGAGCAGATCGCCGCGCGCGTCGCGACGCGGCCGAAGCTGCCTTGACCCGCGGCTCGCCGCGGTTCCGCGATTGACGGTACGGCCCGGTTCGCCATGTCGCGACGCTCCTCCGACAAGCCGGCCAAGCGCAGCGCCTACGAGCAGGCGGTCGGTCTGCTCGCGCGGCGCGAGCACTCCGCGCGTGAGCTGAAGACCAAGCTGCGCAGCACCGGCCGCACGGGCGACGAAGCGGAGCAGGCGATCGGGCGCTTGCAGGAGCAGCGCTATCAGGACGACGAACGCTTCGCCGCCAGCCTCGCACGGCGGCGCGCCGCGCAGGGCTACGGACCGCTGCGCATCCAGGCCGAGCTGAAATCGCATGGGCTCGGCGACGCCGCCATCCGCGCCGCGATCGCGGTAGCCGCGGTCGACTGGGCCGCCAGCGCAGCGGCCCAGCTGCGCCGGCATGCCGGTTCGGCGCGGTCTGCGGACGCGGCCGAGCGCGCCAAGCGCGCCGCCTTTCTCTTGCGCCGCGGCTTCGATGCGGCGACAGTACGCGCCGTCACTCGCGCCGAACCAGGCGATCCGGACCTCGGGTTGGATTGAACACTCCAATCGCGGACCGTATTTTCGGCCGATGCCTCGAACTTCGATGCCCGCGAACGCGGGCGTCCGGCGTGCCGTCGATCGGCCGCGGGGATCGGATTCCCGCGTTCATGGGCGTGACGCCTTCTCGACGTTCGGAGCATCGCACGCTCGGCGCGTCCGATTTTCCGATTCCCCATTCCCGATTCCCGTCCGCATGAAAACCTCCGAAATCCGCTCCGCCTTCCTGGAGTTCTTCCGCTCGAAAGGGCACACCATCGTGCCGTCGAGTTCGCTCGTTCCGTCGAACGATCCGACCTTGCTGTTCACCAATTCCGGCATGGTGCCGTTCAAGAACGTGTTCCTCGGCAGCGAAAAGCTGAAGTTCGTGCGTGCGGCGGACGTGCAGCGGTGTCTGCGCGCCGGCGGCAAGCACAACGACCTCGACTCGGTCGGCTACACCGCGCGCCATCACACGTTCTTCGAGATGCTCGGCAACTGGTCGTTCGGCGACTACTTCAAGCGCGAGGCGATCGAGTGGGCGTGGGAATTCCTGACCGGCGTCCTGAAGCTGCAGAAGGATCGCCTGTGGGTCACGGTCTATCACACCGACGACGAAGCCTACGGAATCTGGAAGGACGAGATCGGCGTCCCGCCCGAGCGCATCGTGCGCATCGGCGACAACAAGGGCGCGCCGTTCGCGTCGGACAATTTCTGGCAGATGGCCGATACCGGTCCGTGCGGGCCGTGCACGGAAATCTTCTACGACCACGGCGCGGACATCGCGGGCGGCCCGCCGGGGTCGCCGGACGAGGACGGCGATCGCTACATCGAGATCTGGAATCTCGTCTTCATGCAATTCGATCGCGCCGCCGACGGCACGCTGAGCAAGCTGCCGGCGCCGTGCGTCGACACCGGCATGGGACTGGAGCGCCTGGCGGCGGTGCTGCAGCACGTGCATTCGAACTACGAGATCGACCTGTTCCAGCACCTGATCCGCGAAGCCGCGCGACTGACCAAGACCGGCGATCTCGAGAACAAGTCGCTGCGCGTGATCGCCGACCACATCCGCGCCTGCGCGTTCCTGATCGTCGACGGCGTGCTGCCGTCCAACGAGGGGCGCGGCTACGTGCTGCGCCGGATCATCCGCCGCGCGCTGCGCCACGGCTACATGCTCGGCCAGCAGCAGCCGTTCTTCCACGCGATGGTGCCGGCGCTGGTCGAGGTCATGGGCGAGGCCTATCCGGAGCTGCCGGCCAAGCGCGAGCTGGTCGAGCGCACGCTGAAGGCGGAAGAGGAGCGCTTCGGCGAGACGCTGGAGCAGGGCATGAAGGTGTTCGAGGAGGTGGCCGCGAAATCCGGTGGCACGATTCCCGGCGAGGCGATGTTCCGTCTCTACGACACCTACGGCTTCCCGGTCGACCTGACCGCCGACATCGCGCGCGAGCGCGGACTCTCGGTCGACATGCCCGGCTTCGAGGCCGCGATGGAGCAGCAGCGCGAACGCGCGCGCTCGGCCAGCCAGTTCGACAGCAGGGTGAGCTTGCCGGCGGAGCTCGCCAGCACGTTGGCGCCGACGCAGTTCCTCGGCTACGAAGCGCTCGCGGCCGACGGCCTCGAGCTGCGCGCGATCGTGCGTGACGGTCGCGCGGTCGAAACCTTGAACGACGGCGAGAATGCGGTCCTGATCCTCGAGCGCACACCGTTCTACGCCGAATCCGGCGGCCAGGTCGGCGATACGGGCAGCTTGTCGTCGGGCGACGGCCGCTTCGCGGTGGCCGACACCATCAAGCTCGCCGGCAGCTTCCACGGCCACGTCGGACGTTGGAGCGGGAAACCGCTGCGCGTCGGCACGCCGCTGCGCGGCGAGGTCGACGGCGCGCGCCGCCAGGCGATCGTGCTCAATCATTCGGCGACGCATCTGCTGCATGCGGCGCTGCGCCAGGTGCTCGGCGAGCACGTCACGCAGAAGGGCTCGCTGGTCGCGCCGGATCGCCTGCGTTTCGACTTCTCGCATCCCGTTCCGCTGACGCACGAGGAATACGCGCGGGTCGAAGCCATCGTCAACGAGGAAATCCGCCGCAACGTCGCCGCCGACGTGCGTCACATGGCGTACGACGACGCCATCGCGTTCGGCGCGATGGCGCTGTTCGGCGAGAAGTACGGCGACGAGGTGCGCGTGCTGAAGATGGGCGACTTCTCGACCGAACTGTGCGGCGGAACCCACGTCGGCCGCACCGGCGACATCGGTCTGTTCAAGATCGTCGCGGAAACCGGCGTGGCGTCGGGCGTGCGCCGCATCGAGGCGGTGACCGGTGCCGTCGCGCTGCAGGTCGTCAACGACGACGTGATGCGGCTCGACGAGGTCGCGCACCTGTTGTCGGTCGACGCCTCCCAGGTCGTCGACAAGCTGCAGGCGCTGTTCGACAAGCAGAAGAAGCTCGAACGCGAGCTCGAATCGCTGAAGGCGAAGGCGGTCAGCTCCGCCACGCAGGACCTGGTCGGCTCCGCTCGCGACGTCGGCGGGATCCGCGTCGTCGCCGCGCGTGTCGACGGCCTCGACGCGAAAGCCTTGCGCGAAGGCGTCGACTCGTTGAAGCAGAAGCTCGTCGATTGCGTCGTGCTGCTCGCCGCGGGCGCCGACGGCAAAGCCGCCCTGGTCGGCGGCGTGCACGGCCAGGCGGCCGGCCGGATCAAGGCCGGCGACGTCGTCGCCCACGTCGCCTCGCTGATCGGCGGCAAGGGCGGCGGAAGGCCCGACATGGCGCAGGGCGGCGGCGTGGATTCGCCGGCGCTCGATGCTGCACTCGCCGCATTGCCGGACTGGATCGCGCAGCGCCTTTCGTGAATGTAAAGACGAGGTAAGGCGCGGGCGCGTTTCGTTGCGCCTGCGACAGGCGTTCGCTAGTATCGAGCGGTCGAGGTATCGCTGCATCGCCACTGCGTGGCGACAAGAACAGCGAGCCGGTTTGCGACAGGGGGAGCGGCAGCGAGGGAGGCTGCCTGGTCCCCGGAGTTTCCTTCGACGCGCTCGGGTGAGCGGTTGCATGCGCTGAAGGGCTCATCGGACCGACAATCGTGTAAGGAGAGCACCAACATGCTTATTTTGACTCGCCGCGTCGGCGAGACGCTGATGATCGGCGACGAGGTGACCGTCACCGTGCTCGGCGTCAAGGGAAATCAGGTTCGCATAGGGATCAATGCGCCGAAGGACGTGGCGGTGCACCGCGAGGAGATCTACCAGCGCATCAAGCGCGAGCTGGCGCCCGGAGAAGAGCCTTCGGGCGGTGCACAAAGCTGACGCTTTACCATCACGGATGGGGCCGCTATCCTTCGCGCCCCGTTCGCGGCGCGAGGAGCGCCGCGAAGCCAAGCAAGTCCGACGAAATCCGGAGAGATGCCCGAGAGGCCGAAGGGGCTCCCCTGCTAAGGGAGTATAGGGTCAAAAGCTCTATCGAGGGTTCGAATCCCTCTCTCTCCGCCAGTCGAAAAGCTTGACACGTCGAGTGATGATCGCGATGATGGCGGGCTTCCTCCCCAGGGCGAATCTCTTACGGGAACGACCGCGGCGGAAGACGTTTCGCAAGTGTGGAATGCAAGTTTTCAAGCGCCCGTAGCTCAGCTGGATAGAGCACCAGGCTACGAACTTGGTGGTCGGGAGTTCGAATCTCTCCGGGCGCGCCACTTGAACCGAAAGGGTGCTGCGGCACCCTTTTTGTTTTGCAAAGAGGATGAAGTCGCAGACCCGTTCCGAACTCGGCTCGCCGGGCGGATGACGGTGGTGCGAATTGACGCAATGGAGTTCGGTTCGTACTATCCCGCAGCTATTCCCGGCGTCGACGAGGTTGTAGGTACGGCAACGGGTATCGGGGTATAGCGCAGTCTGGTAGCGCGCCTGCTTTGGGAGCAGGATGTCGGGGGTTCGAATCCCTCTACCCCGACCAATCCGATGCGCGACGAAGCGGCTGACGATGCGCCCGTAGCTCAACCGGATAGAGCATCGGCCTTCTAAGCCGACGGTTGCAGGTTCGAGTCCTGTCGGGCGTGCCAGCCCCGCGACGATTTCGGCGCGAAGCTGGTCGAAGGCGCCCACCGGGCGTGAGGGAAAGGCAGGATGCCGAAGGGAGCGCGCTTCACGGACGAACTGGAAGCGCAAGTTTTACGTGGTGGGCGTAGCTCAGTTGGTTAGAGTACCGGATTGTGATTCCGGTTGTCGGGGGTTCGAATCCCCTCGTCCACCCCAAATTGTTTCGCTATACTTGGCGATTCCGGTCGGTGCGTCGAAGGCACGTCAGCCTTCTGCTCGCCGCCACTCCCGCAGGGGAGGCGGTTCGCGCATCGCGCTGCCGCAATGCTGGTTGTACACGTGGGCCGTTAGCTCAGTTGGTAGAGCAGGAGACTCTTAATCTCTTGGTCCTAGGTTCGAGTCCTAGACGGCCCACCATTACATTCCACCGCGCGGCGTCCAGTCCGCGCGCTCGCGGGTGAAGAGTGTCGATCCGGGCGAAAGTGGCGGAACTGGTAGACGCGCTGGATTTAGGTTCCAGTGGGGCAACCCGTGAGAGTTCGAGTCTCTCCTTTCGCACCACGTCTGGAACCATGGCTTCCTACTTCGTGGAGCACATTCATCTGGCTCGTCTTCGGAACTTCCAGCTCGAGCGCCGTGACCCAGAGTCCGCTGTGCGAAGAGTTCCCGCCTCGCCCATCCCTTAGAATCCCAAGCTCAAGCAGCGCACCCCCAGGGTCGCCTGCGATCCGTCATTGAGGTACACCCGATGCAAGTTTCGATCGAAAACGTTGGTTCCCTCGGCCGCAAGCTGACCGTTCGCCTACCGGCGGCGCGGCTGGAGGACACGATCCGCTCGCGTATCCAGGAAATGGGTCGTACCGCGCGTCTGAAGGGTTTTCGTCCGGGCAAGGTGCCGACCAAGGTCATCGAGCAGCGCTTCGGCGGGCAGATCCGCAACGAGGCCCTGTCCGAGATGATCGGTTCGAGCTTCCAGGAAGCGGTCAACCAGGAAAAGCTGCGTCCGGCGGTGCAGCCGTCGATCGCCACCAGTGGCCGCCCCGAAAACGGCGAGATCGAATACACGGCGACGTTCGAAGTGCTGCCCGAGATCGGCAAGCTCGACGTCAGCGCGATCGAAGTCGTCAAGCCGACGGCCAGCGTGACCGACGCCGACGTGGATCAGATGATCGAAACGCTGCGCATGCAGCGCCGCAGCTGGGCCCAGGTCGAGCGGCCGGCCCAGGAAGGCGACATGGTGCTGTTCGAATACTCCGCGCAGGGCGACGGTTTCCGCCATCCCGACGAAGGCACCGATCGCGTCGGCGTGGTGCTCGGCTCGAACGTCTATTCGGCGGAGCTGGAACAGCACCTGGGCGGCAAGACGGGAGGCTCCGAATTCGCGGCCACCGTGCAGTTCCCGGAGACGACCCGGGTTCCGGCGCTGGCGGGCAAGTCGGCCGAGGTGACCGGCAAGGTCGTGCGCGTGCAGGAACCGCAGCTGCCGGCGATCGACGAGGCATTCGCGGCCAGCTTCGGCGTCAAGGAAGGCGGTCTGGAGCGCTTCCGCGAGGACGTGCGCAGCAATCTCGATCGCGAGCTGAAGGGCGTGCTGATGGGCCGCCTGAAGGCCGGCGTGGTCGAGAAGCTGGTCGACTCGCACCCGGAACTCGAGCTGCCGCAGAGCATGATCGAGAACGAGGCACGCCTGCTGGCGCGCCAGGCGAACGCTCCGGGCGACGACGCTTTCGTCGCCTACCTCCCGGTGGCGCGTCGCCGCGTCGCGGCGGGCCTGCTGATCGCCGAGTTGGCGCGCCAGAACGAACTCCGCCTCGAACCCAAGCGCGTCAGCGAAGCGCTGGCGACGATCGCCTCGACCTACGAGGAGCCGGAGAAGGTCGTTGAACTCTACACGCGCGATCCCCAATTGATGAACGCGCTGCGCAATCGCGTGCTCGAAGACCAGGTGGTCGAGTGGATCGCCGAGCACGCCAAGCACAGCGAACAGGTGTTGAGTTTCAACGAAGTCATGCGTCCCGGCGGCTGATCGCCGGGCAGGTAAGGAGTACCCATGTCCAGCCAGAATTCGCCGATCCACAGCCTCAATCTCGTGCCGATGGTCGTGGAGCAGACCTCGCGCGGCGAGCGGGCCTACGACATCTATTCGCGCCTGCTGAAGGAGCGCCTGGTCTTCGTAGTCGGCCCGATCGACGACTACATGGCCAACGTGATCGTCGCCCAGTTGCTGTTCCTCGAGTCTGAGAACCCGGACAAGGACATCAACCTGTACATCAACAGTCCCGGCGGCGTAGTGACGGCAGGGCTGGCGATCTACGACACGATGCAGTACATCCGCTGCGACGTCAGCACGATGTGCATCGGCCAGGCGGCCAGCGCCGCCTCGCTGCTGCTGATGGCCGGCACCAAGGGCAAGCGCTACGCGCTGCCGAACTCGCGCGTGATGATCCACCAGCCGTCCGGCGGCGCGCAGGGCCAGGCCACCGACATCGAGATCCAGGCGCGCGAGATCCTCTACTTGCGCAACCGCCTGAACCAGATCTACGTCAAGCACACCGGCCAGCCGCTCGAGCAGATCGAGCGCGACATGGAGCGCGACCGCTTCATGAGCGGCGAGGAAGCCAAGACCTACGGTCTGATCGACGCGGTGCTGGAGAGTCGTCCGGGCGAATCGGCGGTCACTCCCTGATTCCGCGGCACCTCATCCGAAGCGAAAATTTTACTTTCCTGAAGCCACCGCGAACCGGGCTGGGCGCCCGGTTCCGCTGTGCTATTCTCGGCCGGGATAGCGTGGCACACCTCCGAGGCGGAGCATGACTGACGAGCGGCAAAGCCGATCGGGCGACAACGGCAAGATTCTCTACTGCTCGTTCTGCGGCAAGAGCCAGCACGAGGTGCGCAAGCTCATCGCGGGCCCGTCGGTGTTCATCTGCGACGAGTGCGTGGAGCTGTGCAACGACATCATCCGCGAGGAACTTGAGGAGAAGGCGGCCAGCGCGCGCAGCGATCTGCCCAAGCCGGCCGAGATCCTCGACGTGCTCGACCAGTACGTGATCGGCCAGGCACGCGCGAAGAAAGTCCTCGCGGTCGCGGTGTACAACCATTACAAGCGACTGGAAGCGCGCGGGCGCAACGAGGAAGTCGAGCTCGCCAAGTCGAACATCCTTCTGGTCGGTCCGACCGGCTCGGGCAAGACCCTGCTCGCCGACACGCTGGCGCGTCTGCTCAACGTGCCGTTCACGATCGCCGACGCGACGACGCTGACCGAGGCCGGTTACGTCGGCGAAGACGTCGAGAACATCATCCAGAAGCTGCTGCAGAAGTGCGACTACGACGTCGAGAAGGCGCAGACCGGCATCGTCTACATCGACGAGATCGACAAGATCTCGCGCAAGAGCGAGAACCCCTCGATCACGCGCGACGTGTCGGGTGAAGGCGTGCAGCAGGCGCTGCTCAAGCTGATCGAAGGCACGATCGCCTCGGTGCCGCCGCAGGGCGGGCGCAAGCATCCGCAGCAGGAATTCCTGCAGGTCGACACCAAGAACATCCTGTTCATCGTCGGCGGCGCGTTCGCCGGCCTCGAAAAGATCATCCTGCAGCGCTCGGAGTCGACCGGTATCGGCTTCAACGCCGAAGTGCGCAGCAAGGATCGCCGTGCCGACACCGGCAAGCTGCTCGCCGACGTGCAGCCGGAGGATCTGATCAAGTTCGGCCTGATTCCGGAGTTCGTCGGCCGCCTGCCGGTCGTCGCGACGCTCGAGGAACTGGACGAGACGGCGCTGGTCAAGATCCTGACCGAGCCGAAGAACGCGATCACCAAGCAGTTCAAGCGCCTGTTCGAAATGGAAGGCGTCGAACTCGAATTCCGTCCCGACGCGCTCAACGCCGTCGCGAGCAAGGCGATCAAGCGCAAGACCGGTGCGCGCGGCCTGCGCACGATCCTCGAGCAGGTGCTGCTCGACACGATGTTCGAGCTGCCTTCGCTCGAGCACGTCAGCAAGGTCGTCGTCGACGAGGCCGTCATCAACGGCCAGGCCGAGCCGTACCTGATCTATCGCGGCAATATGCAGACGCGCGCGGCGGCCTCGTCCGAGTAGCCGCCGCAAGGCCGTTCGCCGCCGGCGGGAGGCCGGGAAGCGGGCGGTTCACCTTGCAATTGCTCCCAGAAATCCTTACTTGACGATACGGCAGCGTGGGTACACGCTGCCGTTCGTATTTTCACGTTGCGCACGTCCCGTCTTTGAATCCCGTAGGCCGATGACCGACAAGCCGATCAAATCCAGTCCGATTGAATCCAATCAATCCTCGTCCGACCTCGTCGAGCTGCCGGTGCTTCCGCTGCGCGACGTGGTCGTGTTTCCGCACATGGTGATTCCGTTGTTCGTCGGTCGCGAGAAGTCCGTTCGCGCGCTCGACATCGCGATGGAGAACGGTCGCAAGATCCTGCTGGTCGCGCAGCGCAGCCCCGACGTCGACGAGCCGGCGGCCGGCGATCTGTATTCGATCGGCACGATCGCCAGCGTCCTGCAGCTGTTGAAGCTGCCGGACGGTACGATCAAGGTGCTGGTCGAGGGCGCGGACCGCGCCGAGATCGCCACCTTCGGCGAGCGCAACGGATTGATGGTCGCGCACGCGCGCGTGCTCGACGCGGCCTACACGCGCAGCGAGCGCGAGGTCGAGGTCATCGGCCGTCAGCTGATCGGTCAGTTCGAACAGCTGGTCAAGCTGTCGCGCAAGATTCCGCCGGAGCTGATGTCGACCCTGGCCGGGATCGAGGATCCCTCGCGCCTGGCGGACACGATCGCCTCGCACATCGCCGTGCGCGTGGCGGAGAAGCAGAAAGTGCTGGAAACCGTCGACGTCGCCGATCGCCAGGAGCTGCTGGTCGGCATGGTCGACGGCGAGATCGACGTACAGCAGATCGAGAAGCGCATCCGCGGCCGCGTCAAGACGCAGATGGAGAAGAGCCAGCGCGAGTACTACCTCAACGAGCAGATGAAGGCGATCCAGAAGGAGCTGGGCGACAGCGAGGATTCGCCGAACGAGCTGGAGGACCTGGCGCGCCGCATCGGCGAGGCCGGCATGCCCAAGCCGATCGAGGCGAAGGCGCGTGCCGAGCTGAACAAGCTCAAGCAGATGTCGCCGATGTCCGCCGAGGCGACCGTCGTGCGCAACTACATCGACGTCATGCTCGGCGTGCCGTGGAAGAAGAAGACCAAGGTGCGTCGCGATCTGAAGCGTGCCGAGGAAGTGCTCGACGCCGATCATTTCGGGCTCGACAAGGTCAAGGAGCGCATCCTCGAATACCTCGCCGTGCAGCAGCGCGTGAACAAGATGAAGGGTCCGATCCTGTGTCTGGTCGGACCGCCGGGCGTGGGCAAGACCTCGCTCGGCCAGTCGATCGCCAAGGCGACCAATCGCAAGTTCATCCGCATGTCGCTGGGCGGCGTGCGCGACGAGGCCGAGATCCGCGGTCACCGGCGCACGTATATCGGTTCGATGCCGGGACGCATCATCCAGAACCTGGCCAAGGCCGGCACCAAGAATCCGCTGTTCGTGCTCGACGAGATCGACAAGATGTCGATGGACTTCCGCGGCGATCCGTCGGCGGCGCTGCTCGAGGTGCTCGATCCGGAGCAGAACCACACCTTCAACGACCACTATCTCGAGGTCGACGTCGACCTGTCCGAGGTCATGTGGATCGCCACGGCGAACTCGCTGAACATTCCGCCGGCGCTGGCCGACCGCATGGAAGTGATCCGCATCCCCGGCTACACCGAGGACGAGAAGGTCAACATCGCCGAGCGCTATCTGGTTCCCAAGCAGCTGAAGGCGAACGGACTCAAGGCGTCGGAACTATCGATCGCCGAGGCGGCGATCCGCGACGTGATCCGCTACTACACGCGCGAATCGGGCGTACGCAGCCTCGACCGCGAGATCTCCAAGATCTGCCGCAAGGTCGTCAAGGAGCTCAGCCTGGCCGCGTCGAAGGCCGCCAAGAAAGGCAAGGGCGCCGAGGAACGCAAGCGCAAGGTCAGCGTCACGGCGAAGAACCTCGACGACTACCTCGGCGTGCGCAAGTTCACGTTCGGCCGCGCCGAGCAGCAGAACGAGATCGGCCTGGTCACCGGCCTCGCCTGGACCGAGGTCGGCGGCGACCTGCTCAGCATCGAGGCGACCGTGGTGCCCGGCAAGGGCAAGCTGATCCATACCGGCCAGCTCGGCGACGTGATGCAGGAGTCGATCCAGGCCGCGCTCAGCGTCGTGCGCGCGCGCGCCGATCGCCTCGGCATCGATCCGGACTTCCACCAGAAGCTCGACATCCACGTGCACGTGCCCGAAGGGGCGACGCCGAAGGACGGTCCGAGCGCCGGTATCGCGATGTGCACGGCGCTGGTGTCGGTGCTGACCAAGGTGCCGGTGCGTTCGGAGGTGGCGATGACCGGCGAGATCACGCTGCGCGGTCGCGTGCTGCCGATCGGTGGTCTGAAGGAGAAGCTGCTCGCGGCGCACCGCGGCGGCATCACCACCGTGATCATTCCGGAAGAGAACCGCAAGGATCTCGCCGACATCCCGAAGAACGTGACGCAGTCGCTGGAAATCCACCCGGTGCGCTGGATCGACGAAGTGCTCGATCTCGCCCTGGAACGCCCGCTGGCTCCCGCCGGTGCGCACGCCGAAGGCGAGACGCCGCGCGCGCGCGAGGAAGGCGCGGTGGAGACGCCCGCTCGTCCGCACTGACCGGAGTAACGGGCCGGAGAGGTCGCCGCCGAGCGCGGCGGCCTCGCGCGGATGCGAATCGACAGCCGTCCAGCACACTCGCATCGAACCGAAACCGGTCGTCGTCGCCCCGTCCGAGCAGTCGACGGACGCCGCGGATAATTCACTGTAAAACCCTGAAAACCGCATCAGAGCTCGTGTTGCGCGCCTCCGGGGCCACTGGTATAAAGGGCCGGCCGCGATCCGGGCGATGGAATATCCGGGCGATTGCGGGGTAACGGGGCGATGGATTTCAGAGGTGCGAGAACCTCCGCGAATGCATGCCCCGACTCGATCAAATTCACTGCGGAGCGATCGCTCCGCGACGGGAGTCATACATGAATAAAGGCGAATTCGTTTCGGCCATTGCCGATGCGTCCGATCTGACCAAGGCCGATGCCGAGCGTGCGGTCGAAGCCATGTTCAAAGTGGTCAAGAAGACCCTGAAAGCAGGCGAGTCGATCTCGCTGGTCGGCTTCGGCACCTTCGTCGTGCGCAAGCGCGCCGCGCGCACCGGCCGCAATCCGCGTACCGGCGACACGATCAAGATCAAGGCGTCCAAGGTTCCGGCGTTCAAGGCCGGCAAGGCGCTCAAGGACGCGCTCGGCTGATACGGTTCGCGCCCCGCTTCGTCGGATCCGGCGCGAGGTCAACCGGGTCCGCAGACAACGATCCGGGTGCTTAGCTCAGCGGTAGAGCGTCGCCCTTACAAGGCGAGGGTCGGGGGTTCGAAACCCTCAGCACCCACCATTCGTACCGGACGCCTTCCTTCGAATGCGTCCGCCCAGCCGGAACGGCGCGGTTCGCGCTTTTCCCGGCCAAGCGTCGAAGCCAAGGGCGCCCACGTGGCGCCCTTGGTCTTGATGGGCGCCGCACGGCCTGTGTTCACCGCCCGCGACCGCGTAGAATTCGCGCCCCCGGACGTCACCCCGGCGCAGCGCGCCGATATCCAGAACAGGTTCACCTACCCATGCTGCAACTGCTCCGCGGAAAGAAATCCAGTCTGTTCGTGAAGATCATCCTCGTGGTGGTCGTCATCGGCTTCTCGTTCTTCGGCATCGAGTCGTACTTCGTCGCCAACATCGACACCAGTGTCGCGCGCGTCGGCGGCAGCGAGATCAGCCAGGAGCAGTTCCGCGAGCGCTTCAGCCAGTATCGCCAGCGCATGGTGCAGATGATGGGCGGCGCCGGCGACACCTCGTTCCTCGACCGCCCGGAGGTCAAGCGCCAACTGCTGAACCAGATGGTCGACGAGCGCGTGCTGTTGGAGGCGAACGACAAGCTCGGCGTCGCGATCGCGCCGGATCGCATCCGCAACGAGATCCTCGGCATCCCGGCGTTCCAGAGCGAAGGCAAGTTCGATCCGGACCAGTACAAGATGCTGCTCGCCTCGCAGGGCATGTCGCCGAGCGGTTTCGAGCAGCGCGTGCACGACGACCTCGCCATGCGCGAGCTGCCGCTGCAGATTTCCTCGACCGCGCTGGTGACCGACGCCGAGATCGACGCCTACCTGCGCCTGAAGGACCAGCGCCGCGATTTCCACTACATCAAGCTCGACAAGCCGGCCGCGGCGGACGCCGAAATCGCCGACGCCGACGTCGAGGCCTACTACAAGGCGCACACGGCGGACTTCATGACGCCCGAGCGCGTCGCCCTGGAATACATCGATCTCGACGGCTCCAAGCTCGAGGTCGATCAGACGCCGGACGACAGCGTGCTGAAGGAGCGCTACGAGAAGGACAAGGCGCGCTACGTCACCGCGGAGCAGCGTCTGGCCTCGCACATCCTGGTCAAGGTCGGCGGCAAGGGCGGCCCGGACGACCAGAAGCAGGCGCTGGCGAAGGCCGAAGGCATCGAGCAGCAGATCAAGGGCGGCAAGGCGTTCGCCGACGTCGCCAAGCAGGACTCCGACGACCTCGGCTCGAAGAACCTCGGCGGCGATCTCGGCTGGCTCGACAAGGGCGCGACCGACGAGGCGTTCGAGTCCGCGCTGTTCGCCTTGCAGAAGGGCGAAGTGTCCAAGCCGGTCCTGACCAGCGAGGGCTACCACGTCATCGAGCTGCGCGACGTGCGCCCCGGCAAGGTCCGCACGTTCGAGGAGGTCAAGCCGGATCTCGCCAAGCAATATGCGGATTCGGAGAAGGAGCGCGTCTACTCCGAGAAGGCCGGCCACCTGACCGACCTGACCTACCAGAATCCGGCCTCGCTGGAGCCGGCCGCGAAGGATCTCGGCCTGACGGTGCAGAAGACCGCGCCGTTCGGACGCCAGGGCGGCGAGGGCATCGCCGCGAATCCGGCGGTGGCCAAGGCGGCGTTCTCGGACGGCGTGCTGGTGCAGAACAACAACTCCGATCCGATCGAGATCGGCCCGAACCACGTCGTCGTCGTGCGCATCGCCGAGCACAAGCCGTCGACGCCGATGCCGCTGGACGAAGTGAAGGGCGCCGTGCGTGGCCGCATTCTCGTCGAGCGCATCGCGAAACAGGCCAAGGAGCATGCCGAGGCGCTGTTCGCCGATTTCGGCAAGGGCCAGAGTCTTGCCCAGATCGCCGAGGCGCAGAAGCTCAAGACCGAGGAGCAGAAGGGTGTCGGTCGCGACGCCGCGGTTCCCGACAGCGCGCTGGTCAAGGCGGTGTTCGCGATGCCGCGTCCGGCCGACGGCAAGCCGAGCCGCAAGCTGGTCGAACTCGGTGGCGACACGTATGCGCTGGTGCAGCTCGATGCCGTCGTCGACGGCGATCCGTCCAAGCTCGACGCGAAGACGCGCGAGGCGACGCGCACCACGCTGACCGAGGGACTCGGCTACGCGAGCATGCGCGAGTTCGTCTCGGCCCTGCGCAAGAACACCAAGGTCACGCTGTCGGAGAGCCGGCTCGACGAGTAAGCGGCCGGGAGTTCGAGATTCGTACAAAAGCAAAGGCCGATCGAAAGATCGGCCTTCTTTTTTTCATGGGTTCACGGCCGCGTCGTCGACGTCTCTCTCGCGGCCGTCCGTGGCCGCGCTTGTCCATCCGGAACTCAGATGCCGGTCATGCCCAAGGTGTTGTAGCCGGCGTCGACGAAGGTCACTTCGCCGGTGATGCCCGAGGCGAGATCCGAGCACAGGAACGCGGCCGCGTTGCCGACTTCGTCGATCGTGATGCTGCGCCGCAGGGGCGCGTTCTGCTCGACGTGATCGAGCATCTTGCGGAAATTGGCGATGCCGGAGGCGGCCAGCGTCTTGATCGGGCCGGCCGAGATCGCGTTGACGCGCGTACCTTCCGGGCCGAGGTTGTAGGCGAGATAGCGCACGTTCGCCTCGAGACTGGCCTTGGCCAGGCCCATCACGTTGTAGTTCGCCAGCGCCCGATCGGCGCCGAGATAGGTCAGCGTCAGGATTGCGCCGCCGCGGTCCTTCATCAGCGGTCGCGCGGCCTTCGCCATCGCGGCGAGGCTGTAGCTGGAGATGTCGTGTGCGACGGCGAAGTTCTCGCGCGTCAGGCCGTCGAGGAATTCGCCCTGCAGCGCCTCGCGCGGCGCGAAGCCGATCGAGTGCACGAGGATGTCGAAGCCGTCCCAGTGCTTGCCGAGGCTCTCGAACAAGGCGGCGATGTCGGCGTCGCGGGTGACGTCGCAAGGCAGCACGATGTTCGAGCCGAACGCGGCGGCGGCCTCGTCGACGCGATCCTTGAGCTTCTCGTCGACGTAGGTGAAGGCGAGCTGCGCGCCTTCGCGGTGCATCGCGTTGGCGATGCCCCAGGCGATCGAACGCTGACTCAGAATGCCGGTGATCAAGGCGCGCTTGCCGTGCAGGAAACCCATCTGTCCTCCGAAACTGCGTAGGCGGGAAAACGGCGCAGTGTAACCGAGTCAGTCGGTGGTCGGTCCCAGGCGCAGCCGGTCGCCGAGGTGCAAGGTTCCCTGCGCGCGCGGATTCCAGCGGCGCAGATCCTTCAGCGCGACGTCGTAGCGGCGCGCGATGCCGGACAAGGTGTCGCCCGAAGCGACCACGTGCGTGCGCGGGCGGCGCGCGGGCTCCTTGCGCGAGTCGGCCAGCGGCTCCGGCTCGCGGCCGGGCAGAAGCAGGCGCGTGCTGCGTCCCACCGTCGCGTTCTCGTCGATCGCATTGGCCAGGGCGAGCACGGCCACCGGCACGCCGACCTGGGCCGCCCAGCTGCCGATGCCGCCGCTGCGCGCGGCGGGTTGTTCGAGCCAGTCGCCCCAGTAGGCCAGCGGCACTTCGGCCGATGCCGTCTGGAAGCGGTCGACGCGCGCCGCCGGCAGCAGCAGCCGGTGCTTCACGTCGGCGCTCATGCGATTGCGTCGATAGCCCGCGTTCCAGCGCCGCAGATCGCCGGCGTCGACGCCGGCCAGGCGCGCGGCGAGACGCAGGTCCATGGCGGCCTGCAGGTCGACGCTCTGCAGGCGGTCGCTCGCGTCGGGCTCGGGCAGCTCGATGCCGAAGCGCTGCGGTTCCTCGACGATGCAGGAGAGCGCGAGCAGGCGATCGAGGTGGTCGTGGGTGACCGGGTTGAATGCGATCTTGCCGAGTTCGTCGGCCGACAACGTGCGCGGGTCGCGCTCGCCGAGCAGTTTCTTGACGCGGAACTCGCCGCTGTTGAACGCCATGTTGGCCAGGCGCCAGTCGTCGAATTCGCGTTCGTAGCGTTCCAGGAGGTCGAGTGCGGCGCGTGTGGAGGCGAGCGCGTCGAGGCGACCGTCGTATTCCTTGCCGACGACCAGGCCGGCGCCGCGCGCCGTGTCCGGCGTCAGCTGCCACATGCCGGCCGGCCGGTCGCCGTTGCTGGCGATCGGCTGGTAGGAGCTTTCCACGTAGGGGAGCATGGCGAATTCGCCGGGCAGGTCGCGCCGTTCGATCTCGTCGACGACCAGCAGCAGGAACGGCATCGCCTGTTCCCAGCTCGCCTTGAAGGCGCGCGCGCCGCGCGCGTAGCTGCGCGCCCAGCGCTGCACGCCGGGGCGGTAGTCGCAGCCGTGCATCGCAAATCGCGTGCGCAGCCGGGCCCAGGGAGACTGTGTGGCATCCGGCGTCGACACTGCTCTCGGTCGGGCCGGAAGATCGCCGACGCGCGGAACCGGCGCCGGGGTCGGCGGCGGCAGCGGAGCGGGCATCGGCGGCTTCAGTGTCGGCGCACTGCACGCCGCCAGCACGGCGACGCCCGCGCCGAGCACGCCGCAACGCCAGCGCCCGAACGACCGGCGCATCACGCGAGCGGCGCCCGGAACACGTCTTTGCGCCGGCGCAGGTCGGCGAAGCGAGCGACGCGATCGGCGCCGTCGAGCGCCGCGACCAGGGCGGCGGAGTCGACGCGCAGAAACGGATTGCAGGCGCGCTCGTCGGCCAGCGTGGCCGGCAGCGTCGGCTCGCCTCGATCGCGCAGCGTCGCCGCTGCCGCGTCGCGCGCCTGCAAGGCCGCGTTGCGCGGATCGAGCGTGCGCGCGAACGCGCAGTTGGCCACCGTGTACTCGTGGCCGCAGCAAACGCGCGTGTCGCCCGGCAGCGCGGCGAGGCGGTCGAGCGAGGACAGCATCTGTTCCGGTGTGCCTTCGAACATGCGTCCGCAGCCGACGCTGAAGAGAGTGTCGCCGCAGAACAGCAGGCCGTGGCCGTAGTAGGCGACGTGGCTGCGCGTGTGGCCGGGAATCGCGATGACCTCGAACGTCAGCGCCGGCTCGTCCAGTCGCACGCGATCGCCGTCGCCGACCCGCAGGTTCGCCGCGGCGATGCGTTCGTCGGCCGGCGCGTAGATCGCCGCGCCGCTCTCGTCGGCGAGCTCGAACGCGCCACCGATGTGGTCGGGATGATGATGCGTCAGCAGGATCGCGCGCAGGCGCAATGAGTCGCGCGCCAGCGCCGCGCGCACCGGCGCCGCGTCGCCGGGGTCGACGACGACGGCCGCGCCCGCCGCGTCGGCGAGCAGCCAGATGTAGTTGTCGGCGAGCGCGGGCAGGGCAGTCAGACGCATGGGCGGCGCGAATATAGCCAGCGGGATACCCGCCGGGGTTAAGTGGGCATTAGGACGGCCACCGGGTTCACGTTCGGTACCGGCCGCAGCGGCGCGCCTGAACGGGTTACACTTCCGCCCATTCGCTCGTCGTCTGAATCCGTGATCACCGGCCCCGACAGTCTGTTCGCCTTTCCCGATTTCGTCGCGCTGCAGCGCAGCGAGATCGAGCGCGTGAGCGAGCACGCCGCGCGCCAGCCGAACGGCCGCGCTCTGCTGCTGCAGGCGTGCGCGCCGACGCGCGAACTCACCGTCGACACGCGCCATCTGAGCGCCGTGCGCCTGCACGTGGAACGCGACCGGCTCGCCGGCGACGTGGTCTGCGCGCCCGGCGCGCTGCCGTGGGAAGACGAAGCGTTCCGCTTGATCGTGGTGCAGCACGTCAGCGACGCGCTGCCGGCGGAGGGCTTCGTCGACGAACTCGCGCGCCTGCTCGCGCCCGGCGGCGTACTGCTGTGGTTCGGGCTGAATCCGTGGAGTCCGTGGCTGGCCTGGCTGCACTGGCAGGCGCGACGCGGCCTGCCGCTGCCGCATCCGACGCATGCGGAACTCGCGCGGCGGCGCCTGCTGCGCCGGCAGCTCGCGCCGGTCAGCGTCGACTACCTCGGCGCCTGCTGGCCGACGCGCGGCGCGGCGTCGGTGCTGCACGGCCTGCGTCTGCTGACGCCGCTGCGCGGCGCGTACCTGTTGACCGCGTCGAAGCAGCGCGCGGTGCTGACACCGCTGCGTCCGCGTCTGGTGCGCCAGCGCGTCGCGCTCGGCCCGCGCCTGGCCTCGCCGAGCCATCGCGCCTGCGCATGACCAAGCCCGCATCGGACGCCGAGTGCGTCGAACTGTTCACCGACGGCGCCTGCCTCGGCAATCCCGGTCCCGGCGGCTGGGGCGCGCTGCTGCGCTTCGGTTCGAAGGAGAAGGAACTCTCCGGCGGCGAGCCACTGACCACCAACAACCGCATGGAGCTGATGGCGGCCATCGCAGGGCTGGAAGCGCTGAAGCGGCCCTGCGTGGTCGCGCTGACCACCGATTCGCAGTACGTCAAACGCGGCGTCGAGGAATGGATGGCGCGCTGGCGCGCGAACGGCTGGCGCACCAGCGACCGCCAGCCGGTGAAGAACCAGGACCTGTGGGAGCGCCTGTCCGCCGCGCTGGCGGCGCATCGGGTGACCTGGCACTGGGTCAAGGGCCACGCCGGCCACGCCGAGAACGAGCGCGTCGACACGCTCGCGCGCGATGCGGCGCTGGCGTTCAAGGGGCTGCGGAGCACGGCATGAGACAGATCATCCTCGACACCGAAACGACCGGCCTGGAAGTGCACCGCGGCCATCGCCTGATCGAAATCGGCTGCATCGAGCTGGTGCAGCGGCGGCCGACCGGACGCACGTTCCACACCTACCTGAACCCGGATCGCGCGATCGACGAAGGCGCGCGGGCGGTCACCGGCATCGAGGACGACTTCCTGCTCGACAAGCCGCGTTTCGCCGACGTCGCCGCCGAGTTCCTCGAATTCATCGACGGCGCCGAGATCATCGCGCACAACGCGTCCTTCGACGTCGGCTTCATCAACGCCGAACTCGCCCGCGTCGGCGCCGGCGTGCTGGCCGACCGCGTGCAGATACTCGACACGCTCGTCCTCGCGCGCGAGAAATTTCCCGGACAGCGCAACAGCCTCGACGCGCTGTGCAAGCGGCTCGGCGTCGACAACAGCCATCGCGAGCTGCACGGCGCGCTGCTCGACGCGAACCTGCTCGCCGACGTCTATCTGGCGCTGACCGCGGGCCAGGGGCAACTCGGTTTCGCCAGCGAGACCGCCGCGGCGGAGACGCAGGTGACGGTGACGGCACTGCAGATCCGCGTGCGGCCGCGCGTGATGCGCGCCGGTGCCGGCGAACTCGAAGCGCACGAAGCACGGCTGGTCGTGCTCGACAAGAAGGCCGGCGGGCAATGCCTGTGGCGGCAGTTGTTCGAGTAGCGACGCCCCTTCTCCCTATGTGGGAGAAGGTGGCCCGGAGGGCCGGATGAGGGAGGCTCGGAGTGAAATGCTTCACTCCGAAAGCCCTCACCCGCGCCTGCGACGCGACCTCTCCCGCAAGCGGGAGAGGTGAACACCCAAATGCTTTCCCTTCTCCCTGCGTGGAGAAGATGGCCAGGAGGGCCGGATGAGGGAAGTTCGGAGTGAAACGCTTCACTGCGAAAGCCCTCACCCGCGCCTGCGGCGCGACCTCTCCCGCGAGCGGGAGAGGCGAGCACAGGTGTTCGACGGGTGCGAGACGGCGGAAGGCCCTAGCGCGCGCGCACGAGGATCACGGTGACGTTGTCCGAGCCGCCGCCGTCGAGCGCAGCGATGACGAGATGGTCGACGCATTCCTGCGTGCTCAGATCCTGGCGGCCGACGATCGCGGCGATCGCCGCGTCCTTGACCTCTTCGGTCAGGCCGTCGCTGCACAGCAGCAGCTGCATACCCGGCCGCAACACGCCGCGCACGCTCTCCACGCGCAGCGCCTGCGGATCGGTGACGCCGAGCGCCTGCGTGACGACGTTGCGATGCGGATGGCTGCGCGCCTGCTCGCTGGTGATCGCGCCCTGGTCGACCAGTTCCTGCACGTAGGAATGGTCTTGCGAGAGCTGTTTCAGCCCCTCGTCGTTCCACACGTAGACGCGGCTGTCGCCGACCCAGGCGACCTCGAACTCGCCGCCGCCGTTGGGAATGCGCAAGGCGGCGATGGTGGTGCCCATCGGCAGCGACTCGGAGCGGCGCGTGGAGTGGCGGATGATCTCCTCGTCGGCGAGCTGGATCGCGCGCACAAGCTCCGCGCCCTTGCCGACCTCGCGCACCAGCGTGTCGCGCGCGAGCGCGCTGGCGACCTCGCCGTGCTCGTGACCGCCCATGCCGTCCGCGACCAGCCACAGGCCCAGGTCGCCGTCGGCGTAGTAGGTGTCTTCGTTGTGCTCGCGCCGCAAGCCGACGTGGGTGCTGTGTCCGTATTCGATCATGCGCAAGGCGCCTTGGTGAGGGCGTTACGGACGGTCTGGTCGCCAAAGCGGATAGCATGCCGCCTGCGTCGCGTTCGGCGCAAGCCGGACGCCCTGCGTGGCGGGCGTTCGAGCGCCGATCGACGGAATGGGATGCCTGCGATATTCCGACCCGCGGACTACCGCGGGTAGGACTTGAGTGGTGGAGCGGAGGAGGATCGAACTCCCGACCTTCGCATTGCGAACGCGACGCTCTCCCAGCTGAGCTACCGCCCCACGTTGTGCTTCGCCGGCCACGGGCCGCGCGAGGGCGCGCATGATAGCGTCTGCCGGGCGCAACGCCAAGTCCGTGCCTCGTGACGGAGCACGGGTCGCTTCAGATGGCCATCAGCCGCTCGCGCAGGGCCGCGTAGTCGGCCGCGAGCGGTTCGCTGCGGCTGGGCCGGCGGAGCAGGGCGGCGAGCGCCGGCGGCACCTCGACTTCGGCGCCGATCAGCGGCTCGATGACTTCGTCGAACTTGGCCGGATGCGCGGTCGCCGCGACGGCCCAATCGCGCGAGTCGCCACGCGCACGCAGCCGTTCGAGCAGGCGCAGGGCGGTCGCGGTGTGCGGGCAGACCAGGGTTCCGTAACGCTCGCGGCTGCGGCGGATCACCTCGCGGATCTCCTCGTCGTCGACCGCTTCGCTGCGGAACGCGCCGCGCAACGCGGCCTCGTCCGGATACAGCCAGCGCAGGCGTTCGAAATTGCTCGGCGCGCCGACGTCCATCGCGTTCGCCAGCGTCGACACGCTCGCGCGTGGCGCGTACTCGCCGCCTGCGAAGAAATCCGGCAGGACGCGGTTCGCATTGGTCGCGAGCGCGATCTCGCCGATCGGCAGTCCGATCGCACGGGCGAGGATGCAGGCCAGCGCGTTGCCGAGATTGCCGGTCGGGATGGCGATGTCGAGCTTCGTCCCCTGCGCGCGCCGGTGCGCGAGCGCGGCCAGCGCGTAGTAGCTCATCTGCGGCAGCAGGCGGCCGAGGCTGATGCTGTTGGCCGAGGTCAGCGGCAGTGCGGCCTTCAGGTCGGCATCGGCAAGCGCGCGCTTCACCAGCGCCTGGCAGTCGTCGAACGAACCGGCGACGCGCAGCGCGTGCACGTTGTCGCCGAAGCAGCCGAGCTGGTGCGCCTGGCGCGGCGAGACGCGCCCGTCCGGATACAGGATCACGACGCGGAAGCCGCGGCGCCGATGGAAGGCCGCGGCGACCGCGGCGCCGGTGTCGCCCGAGGTCGCCACCAGCACGGTCAGCGGCGCGGCGTCCGCTCCGCGCCGGCGGGCGAGGGAGGCGGCGAGAAAGCGCGCGCCGAAATCCTTGAACGCCGCCGTCGGGCCGTGGAAGAGTTCGAGCAGCCAGGTGTGCGCGGCGATCGCGCGCAGCGGAGCCGGCGGATCGAGCGCCTCGGCGCAGATCGCATCGAGTTCGGCGGCGAGCGCATCGCCGGCGAAGAACGGCCGCAGCAATCGTGCGGCGACCGTCGCCAGCGTTGCGCAGCCGTCGAAATCCTCCTCGCGCAGGCGCGGTACCCGCTCGGGCACGTATAAGCCGCCGTCGGTGGCGAGTCCGGCTTCGAGCGCGGCGCCGAGTCCGAGCGGCGGCGCTGCGCCGCGCGTGCTGAGGTAGTTCATGCGACCAGCTCCGTGGCCGGACCGTTCACGTTCGAGATCCAGGCCTCGCTGTCGAGCCCGGCGTCGGCGAACGCGGCGCGCATGCGCTCGGCCGCGCCGCGCGCGGCTCGTTCGTTCTCGCACCAGGCGAATACGCTCGGGCCGGCGCCGGAAATGCTCGCACCGAGCGCGCCGCTCTCCAGCGCGGCCTGCTTGACGGCGGCGAAGCCGCGGATCAGCGGTGCGCGGCGCGGTTCGATCAGGCGGTCGCGCAAGCCGGCGCGGACCAGCTCGAGGTCGTTCGCGTGGCATCCGGCCAGCAGCAGCGCGAGATTCGCGCTCTGCGCGACGAACTCCGCCAGCGCGTAGTGGCCGCCCAGCGCGGCGCGCGCTTCGCGCGTTTCGAGCACGGCGTGCGGATGCACGAGCGCGCAGTGCAGGTCCGGCGGTGTCGGGATCTTCACCAGCCGTTCCGCGGTGGCCAGCACCAGCCCGCCGAGCAGGAGCGGTCCGACGTTGTCGCCGTGGCGGCTGCCGCTGGCGGCGTATTCGCTTTCCAGTGCGAACGGGTAGAGCAGGTCGCGTGGCAGCGGCGTGTCCAGCGTCGCGTTCGCCGCGACCAGGGCGGCGACCGCCGAAGCGGCCGAGCCGCCCATGCCGGAGCCGAACGGAATGCCCTTGTCGATTTCGATCTCGAAGCCGAACTGCAGGGCGAGCATCTTGCGCATCGCGAGCAGCGCCGTGCCGGCGGTGTTCTGTTCGGGCTCGAACGGCAGCGGCTGCGCGTTGCCGCGGATCGCGACGATGCGCACGCCGGGTTCGGCGACGCGACGCACCGTCACCCGGTCGCCGGGACCGGCGACGGTGTGGCCGAGGATGTCGAAGCCGACGCCGACGTTGGCGACGCTGGCGGGAGCGAAGGCGGTGGCTTGGGCGATCACGGGGTCACTCCGGTGGAGTCTGGGAAAGTGGGAACGCGAAGAGCGCGGAGAACGAGGAAGAAGCGTTTCTCGCGGAGTCGCAGAGAGCGCGGAGAAGAGCATGAGCCGGCTTTCCTTCGCGTCTCTGCGTCTGCGCGAGAAATGCTCTTGTCAGCACTGTCGCAAAGCCGTGCTCGCGAGTGGTTCGAGCCCGCTCTTCGTCTTCTCCGTTTCCCGGGTGTCGTCGTCACAGCTTCGCCCCCAGCGCCGCCGCTACGCGCAGCAGGTCGGCGAACACGCCGGCGGCGGTGACCTCCGGGCCGGCGCCGGGGCCCTGCACGACCAGCGGATTGTCGTGGTAGCGGCGCGTGCTGAACTGCACGACGTTGTCGGTCAGGCGCAAATGCGCGAAGGCGTGGTCACCGGGCAACGCGACCAGACCGACGCTGGCCTTGCCGTCGCGATCGAGGCGCGCGACGTAGCGCAGTACCTGTCCCGCCTCGCGTGCGTGCTGATGGCGTACGGCGACGGCCTGGTCGAGTTCTTCGAGCCGCTGCATGAACGCATCGGCGCCGAGGTCGCGCAGACCGGCGGGAACCAGGCTCTCGACCGAGACGTCGGCGAGGTCGAGCGCGACGCCGGCCTCGCGCGCGAGGATCACCAGCTTGCGCGCGACGTCGGTGCCGGAAAGGTCGTCGCGCGGATCGGGTTCGGTGTAGCCGAGCGCGTGTGCCTCGCGCACCAGTTGCGAGAACGGCCGCGTGCCGTCGTAGCGGTTGAACAGCCAGGCCAGGGTGCCGGAGAAGATGCCTTCGGCGGCGAGCAGTTCGTCGCCGGTGTCGAGCAGGTCGCGCAGGGTCGAGATCACCGGCAGCCCGGCGCCGACGGTCGCCTCGTAGCGGAAGCGCGCGCCGCTCGCCGCGGCGGCGGCGCGGATCGCGCGCCAGCGCGCGGACGGACCGGCGCCGGCCTGCTTGTTCGGCGTGACCACGTGGATGCCGGCGGCGAGCCACTCGGCGTACTTCCCGGCCACCGCACCGCTGGCGCTGCAATCGAGGACGACCGCGTGCGGCAGATGCTCGGCCTGCACGTGCCGCGCGAACGCGTCCAGATCGCAGCCGGCGGCGACGTCCTCCTGCCATCGCGCCGCGGCGGCGGCCTCGCCGAGCCACATGCCGCGGCTGCTCGCCACCGCGCGCAGACGCAGGTCGAGCTGGTGTTCGCGCAGCAGGCGCGGCCGCGCCGCCTCGATCTGCCTGAGCAGCGCCGCGCCGACCTTGCCCGGTCCGATCAGGCCGATCGACAGCGTCTGCGGCGACAGCCAGAACGCCGCGTGCACGGCGCGCAGCGCGCGCGCGGTGTCGGCGCTGGCGACGGCGACGGAGATGTTGCGCTCCGATGCACCCTGCGCGATCGCGCGGATGTTCACGCCGGTGCGCGCGAGCGCGCCGAACGTGCGCGCGGCGACGCCGGGCGTGCCGGCCATGCCGTCGCCGACCACGGCGAGCACGCCGATGTCGCCGGCGACGCTGACGCGATGGATCTCGCCGCGCGCGAGTTCGCCGGCGAAGGCGCGCCGCAGGGCTGCTTCCGCGGTCGGCGCGTCGGCGCTGCGCACGACGCAGCAGATCGAGTGCTCGGACGAACCCTGCGAGATCATCACCACCGATACGCCTGCGTCGTGCAGCGCGCCGAAGGTGCGCTCGGCGGTGCCCGGCACCCCGATCATGCCGGCGCCTTCGAGGGTCAGCACGGCCAGGTCGCGTACCGCGCTGATGCCTTTCACCGGCGGCAGCTGCGTCGGCGCCGCCGGCGCGCCGCCGATCGCGGTGCCGGCGTGCTCGGGGTTGAAGGTGTTGCGGATGCGCACCGGCAGGCCGCGCGCGATCGCCGGCGTCAGCGTCTGCGGATGGATCACCTTGGCGCCGAAGTAGGCCAGTTCGCAGGCTTCGTCGTAGCTCAGCGACGGCAGCGGCGTCGCCTCGGGGACCAGGCGCGGATCGGCCGAGAGCACGCCGTCGGTGTCGCCCCACAAGGTCAGCTCCGCGGCGCCGCCGAGCGCGGCGAAGATCGCCGCGGAATAGTCGCTGCCGTTGCGGCCGAGCACGGTCGCGCGACCGGCGTGCGTGCGCGCGACGAAACCGGTCACGACCACCCAGCGCTGCGCGTGCCGCGCGCGCCAGTCGGCGTAGCGGCGCGCGCTTTCTTCCCAGTCGACGATCGCGCCGAGTTCGCCGTGGCCGACGACCAGCACCTCGCGCGCGTCGAGGAAGGCGCAGTCGGCGCCTTGCTGTGCGAGGAAGCGCGACAGCAGATGCGCCGACCAGACCTCGCCGAGGCCCTGGATCGCCTCCAGCGCCTCGCGGTTCGGCGTGCCGAGCACGGCCAGCGCGCCGAGCAGGTTCGACAGCTGCGCGAAACCGCCGTCGAGCCACTCCGCGGCTTCCGCGGCGTTCGCGCCGAGCAGGTCGTGCGCGGTGTCCAGATGGCGTTCGCGCAGGCGTTGCCAGTCGGTTCGCCAATCCGGCTCGCCGCGCACGGCCGCCTCGGCGAGTGCGATCAGCGCATCGGTGGTGCCGCGCATCGCCGACACGACCACCAGTTGATGCGGACCGGCTTGCGCTTGCAGGATCGCGCCGACGCGGCGGAAGCAGCTCGCGTCGGCGAGGCTGGACCCGCCGAACTTGTGCGCGCTGAACGGGGCATCGGGCGCCGCGAGCGGTAGCTCGGCGGCGATGGCGGCTTCGGACATGGAACGGCCTCCTTTCGTCGGAGGCCCCGGCTCGCGGGATTCGGGCTTCAGCGTCGCGGCCCGCTTCCCTTGGGAGGGCGGGGCCGTGGCTGCTTTGGATCAGTCGCGCACGAGCACCCGCACCACGGTCGTGGTGGTGGTCGTAATCGTCGTGGTGGCGATACGGTGCGGGTTCACGCCGGCGAGTGTGCACTGCCGTCCCCGGGGGCTGTCAACGGGGACCAGCGCACCGGGGTGGGGTGGAACCCGTTCGCGCGGGACGCGCTTCGCCGCGATCGGGCGGTGGCGTCAGTAGCCCGCGGCCGGCGTCGGTCGCCGCTCGAAGGCGGATACCGTGACGCCGGCGGCCTCGCTGCCGTCAGCCTTCCACACCCGCGTCTCGACCGGGAAGTCCTGCCGACGCGTCATCGCGTCGACGCGCGTCGCCAGCACGGCGACCGCGCCGGTCGCTTCCGGATTCCAGGCGAACACGCTGTCGCGGCCGTACCAGACCACCGGGGTGGCGGCGTCGAGGCGGCGATCGGGGCACAGCGTCACGTCGCGTTCGGCCAGTACGCGCAGCGCGCCGACCTGGATCGCCTTGATGCCCGGGCCGGCGCGTTCGGTGGAATAGCCGGGGCAGATCCGCGCGGCGCGTGCGTGCGCGTTCTCGTAGACCTGCGCGTCGCTTTCGGCATGCGCGCCGGCGGCGACGAGGGCGAAGGCAAGGGCACAGCAACGGTTCGGAAGGCGGTGGCGACGCATGCTCGATTCCTGGCGATTCAATCGGATGCGCGGCAGTGTGGCCGATGCCGCCGGCGCGCGTGTGAGCAAATTGCAAAGCGGTCCGCGTCGCGGCACACGGACGCTTCACCGTCAGCAGGCATAATCGGACCAGAGCCCCTGACGACGAGTGCGCATGACGACCGCAGCCGACCGAGCCCTTTCCGACCACGACCTGCGCGGCGCGACCGCGTTTCAACTGCTCCATTGGCTCGCCTGCGGCCGCATCGACAGCGCCGCCCTGACCGCCACCTACCGCGCCGCGATCGAGCGCGAGAATCCGCGTCTGAACGCGTATCTGGCCGTGTCCGAGAGCGCGGCGGCCGACGCCGCCGCCAGCGACGCGCGGCGCCGCGAAGGCCGCACGATCGGCCGTCTGGACGGCTTGCCGGTGGCGATCAAGGACAACCTCGACGCGGCCGGCCTGCCGACCACGCTCGGCCTGCCGGGGCGGCGCGCCTTCGTCGCCGGCCAGGATTCGGCCGCGGTCGCGCGCCTGCGCGCCGCCGGCGCGGTGATCCTCGGCAAGACCAATCTCGACGAGGGCGCGCTGGGCACCGCGACGATCAACCCGCACTACGGCGCCACGCAGAACCCGCTGCGCGAGGGCTACACCGCCGGCGGCTCGTCCGGCGGTTCGGCCGCGGCGGTCGCCGCCGGCCTCGCCGCCTTCGCGCTCGGCAGCGACACGCTCGGTTCGGTGCGCATCCCGGCCAGCCATTGCGGCCTGTACGGACTCAAGCCGACCTTCGGCGAGATCTCCACGCGCGGCCTCGCGCGCGGCGCGCGCCGGCTCGACTGCGTCGGCATCCTGGCCCGCTCGGTCCCCGACCTCGCCGTCGTGCTGCAGGTGCTCGACGCGTTCGATCCGGCCGATCCGCGTTCGCGCAAGCGCCGCGTGCCGCTGGCGACGCCGGACTGGGAGCCGGGGCGCCTGCGCAGCGGCGTGCTGGTGGACTTGTCGGAGGTCGGCGTGGAGGGCGAAGTCGCGGCGGTGTTCCAGCGCGCGGTGCAGACGCTCGACGGCTGCCTCGGCGAGACGCGCCGGGTCGATTTCTCCGACTACGATTTCGCGCGCATGCGCCGCTCCGCGCTGCTGGTGATGGAAGCCGAACTCGGCGTCGAGCTGATCGGCGATCTCGCCGACACGCGCGCGCCGCTGTCACCGCGCCTGCGCGCGATGCTCGACTACGCGCGCGCCAAGTCGGCGGTCGACTACGCCGCTGCCGATCGCGTGCTCGACGAGGCCGTGCTGAAGGCGCGCCGCCTGTTCGCCGAGGTCGACGTGCTGGTGCTGCCGACCGTGGCGCACGGGCCGTATCCGATCGACGCCGGCGAGCGGGCCAACGACGCCGACCTGACCAGCTTCGCCAGCCTTGCCGGCTGCCCGGCGGTCAGCCTGCCGATGGGCACGTTGCCGGACGGCTTTCCGGTCGGCCTGCAACTGGTCGGCGCGCCGGGCTCGGACCTGCGCCTGCTCGAACTCGCCGAGATCTGCGCGGCGACGCTGGACGCGGCGCCGGCGTATCCGATCGGCGGCGCCGGCGCATGAACGACGCGAGCGGCTAGCGACGACGTCGGGCCCGCGCGAGCGGGCCTCCCTCGCATGCAGAACGTCGAACTCGCGGGCGCCGATCTTCGCTACGACGCGCAGGCCTACCCGCCGGCGCAGGCCGACGCGTTGTTCGCGGCCCTGCATGCGGAAATCTCCTGGCAGCGACACCGCCTGCGCCTGTTCGGCCGCGACGTCGACGCGCCGCGGCTGTCGTGCTGGATCGGCGATCGTGACGCCGTCTACACCTATTCCGGCACGCGCTTCGACCCGCGGCCGTGGACGCCGGCGGTCGCGCGCCTGCGCGAGGACCTCGCCGCGCGCCTCGGCGTCCGCTTCAACAGCGTGCTGGCCAATCTCTATCGCGACGGCCGCGATTCGATGGGCTGGCACAGCGACGACGAGGCCGAACTCGGCGCCGAGCCGCTGATCGCCTCGCTGAGTTTCGGCGCGGTGCGCGCGTTCCGGCTGCGTTCGCGCGCGACGCGCGCGCAGGCGCTGGCGCTCGATCTCGCGCACGGCAGCCTGCTGGTGATGGCGGGCGCGACGCAGCGGCTCTATCAGCACGCGCTGCCCAGACGCGCCAGAGTGCTCGCCCCACGGATCAACCTGACCTTCCGCCGGATCGTGACGGCGTGAGCCGGCCGGCGAAGCGGGCGACGCAACGACCGCGCGGCGCCTATTGCTGCAGCAGTTCCCGCTGCAACTGCTTCAGTTCGCCCCAGCGATTCTGTACCGCGAGCGCTGCCTGCTGCGCCCAGCTGGAGGGGTTGGCGTAGCGAAAATTCGGGCCGCCGCGATCGAGCAGGTCGAGCAGCTCCTGCTCGTTCAGCTGCGCCAGCTGCATCAGGCCGGCGACGCCGTTCGCGCGCAGCAGGTCTTCGATCTTCGGGCCGATGCCTTCGATGATGGTCAGGTCCTCGGCGTGCTTCATGTTGAAGCCGGCCGCGCGCGCGGCGCTGACGTCGATCAGGCGCGCGACGCCGGGCGCGTGCGGGTAGTCGTCCACCCAGTGTTCCTCGACCGGCGCGGCCGGTGCGGGCTGCGGCGGCGCATGCAGTTCGGGTCGCGACGGCTGCGGCGCGCGTCTGCGTCGCAGCGCAGCGACCAGCCCGATCGAACCCCAGCCGGCCAAGAGGCCCAGAACGAACCAGAGCACGCGCTCGCCGATCGGATCCATCGTTCCTCCTCGCGTCTGCAGCCCCCTGGCCGCAGCCTACCACCGCCGGCACCGCGCGATGGTCAAGATTTCGCAAGCGCGCGCGGCCCGCGCACGGCCGTCGCGGTGCCCGCGTCGCGCCCGATTTCGTCCGCGTGCGGACGCCGGCGTCGGCTGCAATCTCCGCCTCCCGACGACGGAGAATCGCCATGACCACCAGAGTGCTGCACAGCGTGACTTTCAAGGTGCTCGGCATCGCCTTTCTGGCCCTGCTGATGCTGATCCCGCTGGCGCAGGTGAACGACCTGATCGGCGAGCGCGAAGGCCGCGCGCGCGAGGCCACCGCGCAGATCGCCGCGCGCTGGGGCGGCCAGCAACTGCTCGGCGGGCCGGTGCTGGTGGTGCCGGTGCGGACGCGCCAGGGCGACGCCGTGACCACGGTCGAGACACTCGAATACCTGCTGCCGGATCGGCTCGCGATTCGTGCGAACCTGCTGCCCGAGGTGCGCCGCTACGGCCTTTACGACAGCGTCGTCTACGTCGCCGAGTCGAAGATCGAGGGGCGCTTTGCCGCCGCCGACATCGTGGCGCTCGAAGGCGCGGGGCGCGAAGTGCAGTGGGCGCGCGCCGAGCTGCGCGTGCCGATCGCCGACGTGCGCGGCATCCGTCGCGTCTCGACGCTGCGGCTGGGCGAGCGCGAACTCGCTTTCGGTCCGGACGCCGCCGGCGTCGCCGGGCTCGCCGCGATCGCGGCGCCGCTCGCGCTGGATGCGGCGACGCTGCCGCCGCAGCTGCCGTTCGCGTTCGAACTCGCCCTGGCCGGCAGCGAGCGCTTCGCCGCGTTGCCGCTGGCCCGGCAGACCGAGCTGCAGGTCGGCGGCGCCTGGGTCGATCCCGGCTTCGACGGCGCCTTCCTGCCGGCCGCGCATCGCATCGACGCGAACGGCTTCGAGGCGAGCTGGCAGGTGCTCGACCTGAATCGCCGCATCGCGCAGCGCTGGAGCGAGCGGGAGACCTCCGGCGTCGCGCTGGCCGACAGCGACTTCGGCGTCAGCCTGGTGCGCCCGGCCGGCCCGTACCAGCAGAACGTGCGCGCCGGCAAGTACGGCGTGCTGTTCATCGCGCTGACCTTCGTCGCGTTCTTCCTGTTCGAGGTGCTGCGCGGCCTGCGCGTGCATGCGGTGCAATACCTGCTGGTCGGGGTCGCGCTGTGCACGTTCTACGTCGTGCTGCTGGCGCTGTCGGAACAGATCGGCTTCGCCTTCGCCTACCTCGCCGCGGCGACGGCGACGGTGGCGCTGATCGGCGGCTACGCCGCGGCCGTGCTCGCGCAGCGGCGCGCCGGATTCGTGCTCGGCGGCCTGCTCGCGCTGGTCTATGCGCTGCTGTACGGCCTGGTCGCGAGCGAGGACTACGCCTTGCTGATGGGCGCTCTGGCCCTGCTCGCGGCGGTGACGGCGCTGATGTATCTGACCCGTCGCGTCGACTGGTATGCGATGGGCCCGACCGCACGCGGCGCGTGACGCGCCGCGCCGCAGGCACCTCGAACGTGCTCGAGGTGCCCTACACTGCGCCGATGAATCTGCTCGCGATCGAAACCGCCACCGAGTCCTGTTCCGCCGCGCTGCTGGTCGGCGACCGTCTGCTCGAACGCAGCGAACTGGCGCCGCGCCGCCACGCCGAACTGCTGCTGCCGATGTGCGAGGCGCTGCTGGCCGAGGCGGGACTGGCGCGCAGCGCGCTCGACGCGCTGGCGGTCGGCTGCGGTCCGGGCGCGTTCACCGGCGTGCGCCTGGCGATCTCGGCGGCGCAGGGCATCGCGCTCGCGCTCGATCTGCCGGTGGTGCCGGTGTCCTCGCTGGCGGCGCTGGCGATGCAGGCGCCGCGCAACGGCGCCGACGTGCTCGCCGTGATCGATGCGCGCATGGGCGAGGTCTACTCCGGCGCGTTCCGGCGCGGCGCCGACGACCTGGTCGTCGCGCTCGGCGAGGAATCCGTCGGCGCGGCCGCGGCGCTGTCGCTGCCCGCCGCGCCGGCGTGGAACGTGATCGGCAGCGGCTGGGCGACCTATGCCGACGCGCTCGCGGCGCGATTGCCGGCTGCGCCGGCGTGGGCCGACGGCGCGCGCTATCCGCAGGCGGCCGACGTGGCCCGGCTGGCCGCGCCGACGGCACGCGCCGGCCGCGGCGTGGCGGCGGAATTCGCGTTGCCGGTGTACCTGCGCGACAAGGTGGCGCTGACCCTGGCCGAGCAGCGCGAGCGGCGCTGACGCCGGTTCCTAGCGGGAAGGCGACGGTGGAGGAGTCGCTCCGCCGCGATCGGCAACGACGCAGACGTCGTAGCCGTCGAGCTTCTCGCACGACAGCGACGGCGCTTGTTCGAGGAAGGCTTTCCAGCGCTCGGCCGGCCCGATCACGTAGATGTCCTGCGCCGACCAGGCGCCTGCTCCGGCGCGCTCGGCGAGGTCCGTGCAGTACTGCTGGGTGGCTTTGAGATTCCAGCGCGCGACATAGCCGGTGTTGAGCGTCAGCTCGTGCTCGGCGGCGAACAGCTGGAACGGCAGATAGGAGCCGGCCGACTTGCCGCAGGCGACCGGAGGCAGCATCGTCAGGTGCCGGCGCCCGCGCGCGAGGTCCGCCCAGCGCGGGTCGGTCAGGCGCGTGCCGGGAACCTCCGCGTTCGCCTTCAGGCGCGTCGTCGCGTAGTGCAGATGGACCGCGGAAAGATCGGCCAGCTGGACGATCAGCGTCAGGCCGAGCAAGCCGCCGGCGACGGCGGGCCGGTAGCGCCGCGCGGCGGTGCAGACGATCAGCAGCATCAGCGTGTAGTAGGCGACCCAGACGAAGCGGCCGGAGGCGCGGAACGCACCCAGCAGAGGAACGTCGAGCGGCAGGTCGACCAGCACCCAGGAACCGATCGCGACCACGCTGCTCGCCGCGAACACGCACAACGCGAGCGCGACGAGCGCGAGCGGACGCCACGACGGCTCCAGGCGCGGCAGGCGGCGCAGGCGCAACACACCGTCGACGAGCAGCCAGGCGGCGAGGGCGAGTACGCCGATGCCCAGGTAGGCGAAACCCTCGTATTGATCTTTCAGATACGGCAGGTTCGGCAGGAACCGCGAATGCCCGATCGGATTGAAGAAGCCGAGCAGGTTGAACGAGTAGTAGCCGTACGCGACGCCGCCGGAGCTGTCGGCGGAGCGCAGGATCATCGCGCCGCTGAGCCAGAACAGCGCCACCACGATCGCCAGCGCGACACCGGCGGCGACGGCGACCTCGCGCAGCGAGCGCTGCCGGTCGACGCGCCAGCGCTTGAGCCAGTAGGCGGCCTGAATCGCGAGCGTCATTGCGGCGAGGTACGGATGCACGAGGATCGCGATGCCGGCGATCGACCACCACGGACAGGCTTCCGCCGCGAGCTTCGCCGGCGGCGTCGGGCGGAAATAGAGCCACAGCGAGGCGAGCAGCAGCCATTGCGTGGTCAGGGTGTCGTGACCGAGGCGGCTGATCAGCAGCGGTGCATAGACGAACAACGCCGTGCCCGCCAGGATCGTCGCCGGAACGCGCGTGACGCGCGTCAGCAGCAAGGCCGCCGTCGCGCCTTGCAGCACGCAGTTGAGCATCAGCCACAGGCCGATGTACTGGAACGGTTCGGGCAGCCATGGCGACAGCGGCTTCAGCAGCAGGGCGAGCAGCGGCAGCGAGTCGGTGTAGGCGATCGACGTGCCGACCGGATACCAGACTTCCGGCAGCAGACCAGGCGGCCAATGCCACGGCGCGTGCCGGAACACGGCCCAGCCGCTGTAGTGCTGGGCCAGGTCTCCGCCGAGCAGCCAGCCGGTCGCGGTAGGATCGACCAGCGCCGAGCCGAGCGTGCGGGCGAAGAACAGGAGGCCGCAGGTGGCGCCCATCGCGAACGCGAGCGCCGTGCCGACGTCGCGCCGCTGCAGCGATTTCGTGCCGAAGCCGAGCAGCGCCAGCGCTGCGATCAGGACGATGCCGCGGTCGAGCCCGATGCCGGGAACCACGCGCTCCTGCGCGGCGAGCTGGTCGAGCAGATGCAGGGCATCGAACAGCAAGGCACCGCACAGCAGGACGTAGATCGCGGCTTCGAGTCGCCATCGCGGGAGTGCGGCCGGCGTGTGTGGGACGGGTTGCGGGTGCAGGGAGTCGGTGGGGGCGTGATCCGTCACGTCGATGCTTGCCTAATTCGAATCGGGTATGCGCAAAGGGACGGCGGCGAGCGCAGAACCGTCGCCTGGTCGGAGCGCCAGCACGCGCAAGGACTCGCCGGGCCGCGCATCGAGCGCATAGCCGGCGAAGCCGCGCTTGCGCTGCAGGCCGAGGCGCAGCGCCGGCTTGCCGGGCGGGAAGAAGCTGGCTTTCGCCAGTCCGCGAAACGCACCGCCGTCGTCGACGACGACGAGCAGCGGATCGCGCGGCAGGTGCACGCCGCGCGGCAGCAGGCCTTCGAATTCGGCGACGCGGCGATGATGGTTCGCTTCGTCGAAGGCGTGGATCACGTGCGCCTCGGCATCCGGTAGAGACGGCGGGACCGCCGCCGGCATGTGCCAGCCGCCTTCGACCAGTGCGAAGCCGGGTTCGGCGAACATCGACAGCCGGTTATCGCGCCACAGGTCCAGCGTGCCCATCGTGTCTTCGCGGCTCGCGGAGGCGACGTCGAAGTTGTATTTCGGATCCCAGATGCCGAGCTGGGCAGCGACGGCGGACTGCTGCATCTTGCGATACACGATCGAGCTCCAGATCGCCTGCGTGCGATGCGTCGGCAGCAGAACCAGCGCCGTCGCCACCGCGACCGCGGCGGCCAGTGCGGCGCCTGCCAGACGTCTGCTGCCGGCGATCGCATACAGGGCGAGGCCGAGCCAGAACAGGCAGGGCCACGGCGAGTAGCGGTCGGCGAAGATCTGCTCCGGATACAGCACGAAGTACTTCGCGCGCGCGATGGCGACGATGCCGGCGCTGGCGACGATGAAGCTCGCCAGGCCCAGGCCGAGAAAGTGCAGCCGCGTGCTCGATGCGCGATGGCGGCAGGCGTGCACGAGCGCGGCGAGATAGGCGAGCAAACCGATCGCGCCGACGAGCACGCCTTGCCGGGCGGCTCCGTCGTCACCGAACGGGGTGGCGAGCCACGTCGCCGCCGTGGTCAGGAGATGGGCGTAGCGAGAGGTGGTCATCCCGCTGTACAGGGCGGCATCGAACTGAGGAAACCCCGCGCCGAGCCAGCCGCGGATCCAGGGAGAGGACAGCCACTGCGCCATGGTGGCGGCGATGCCGACCGGATCGAACGCGAGCGATTCGCGCACATAGCCGTTTCCGGGCAGCGCGAAGGCGTAGACCAGCATCGCCGCAGCGAACAGAGCGCCGAAGGTGAGCAGATAGCGCGCGCGCAGGCCGAAGACCAGCGAAACCAGCAGCACCGCGGCGAAGCTGGCCAGTCCGGCGCCGTAGCTGAAGGTCGCCGCCAGACAGGCGCCGCCGGCGAGCAGGGGCCACAGGTAGGAATCATCGGTGCGAGCCCGCTGCACCGCGAGCAGGGCCAGCACGCAGGCGAGCACGGTCAGGTAGACGTGCGCCTGCTCGAAGCCGTGCATCAGGGTGCGCGCGTTGCCGAGCCAGAACAGCGTGAGCACCGCGAACAGGCAGGCCGCGGCTCGCGCGAGCGGCGGAACTTGCCGTTCGCGCGTGACGACGCGGACGATCAGTGCCAGCGACAGCAGGGCGGCGCCGATGCTGACGACGATCTGCAGCTGCTGGCTCGCGGCGAATCCGTACAGGTCCGCCAGCCGCAGCAGGTTCGGCACGATCGGACGATGGCCGTTCTCGGATTGGGAGATGTTCTGCGGGAACGGCAGCAGCAGGTAGTTCGGATACAGCCGGTACTGGTCGAATGCCGGATAGCGGAAGACGAAATTGATGATCGCCGCCAGCGTGCTCCACAGCCACAGCACGGCGGCGCCGGAAACGATTGCGGTCAGGAGCCAGCACGCCACGGCGGCCGGCGTGGACCGGCGATGTGGCGGGTCGAGCAAGGGAGTGCGCGAGGCAGCCATGTTTCGTCCGGTGCTCATGAAGTGGGCGCTGCGGCGGAGAAGAGCGCGCTCGGCAGCCAGGGGCGTGAAGTCGATGCATGGCCGAGCGGGTGCACCAGCGGCTTGGCCGCGCCCGCGCGGCGCGCGGATCCGGAGCGCAAACGCGCGTGATGCCCATTCAGGCGCGCATTCACGGGCGCAGGCAGAAGCGGGGCGTCAGGTGGGCGAAGGTTTGCGTCTCGCCCGCGTACGGCCTCTTTCGCAGGACGGCCATCATGTGCGTGGGCTTGATGCGGCCGGCGAGAATCTCCGCTTCGTCGCGCGCGTGCACGCGGTCGATGAAGGCGAGATCGGCTGCCTCGTTCACGTCGAAGTGGGGGCCGAAGCTGCGGTCGATGAAGATGTCGATGAGATTGGCGTAGGCGACGAACAGCTCGAAATCGAAGCGTTCGATCAGCAGACGCAGGACGTCCTGCGCGCGAATGCCTTCGAAGCCTTCGCTGGAGCAGTCCCAGTTTCCGAACCGCTCCTCGTGTCGTTTCAGCTGCACGTTGTAGCGGGATTGCGGCGGCAGTTCGGCCCAGAACTCCTGCACGATCTCGAGCGCTTCAGGCCAGCGCATGTGCCCGTTGCGGCCGATCATGTCCGAGGTGACGAGGCGGCCGTTCGCGTCGAGCGCTTGTTCGATCGCTGCGAACAATCCCTCGAGCTTCAGCACGTGATGCAAGCTCTGATTGGCCATGATCGCCGCGTAACGGGTTTCCGGACGCCAATCGTTGAAGTCGCCGACGACGGGGCGGATGTGTTCGCTCACGCCGGCGGCGGCCGCCAGCGCTTGGCCGCGATCGAGCATCGCGCGATTGATGTCGACGCAGTCGATGATGAAATCGCGCAGGCCTCGCCCGGCGAGCAGGCCGGCGACGCGCACTTCGGTATCGCAATTGCCGCAACCGAGGCTGGCGAAGCGCACCGGGCGAGAGTCCGCTCCGGCGTGCGCGAGTTCGAGGTAGCGCGCGAAGAACCCGTCCGGATTGGAAAATCCGAACGCTTCCAGTTTGGGCAGCAGGTAGCGGTTCGACCAGTAGTGGGCGATCGCAGGCAGATCATGCACGTCGGTCTGTGCGGTGAAGGCTTCGGTCTCCACGGCGAGCCGCTGGCCGTATTCGGAGCCGGGGCTGGACGGCTTGGGCTCGGCAGGGCCGAGAATCCAGCGTCGCAGCGGTGCTTTGATCGGAACGGGCAGCCGACGATAGAGCGGGCGGAAGAATTCCGCCGAGCGGCGCAAAAAGGGCGACATCGCGTGCAATCCGTTGAGACGAGTGTCTGGTATCCAGTGTTTCGTATAATGCCAGCACATAACCAGGATTGCTCCATGGGACTCATCGACTCCCGCGTGCTTTCGCAGGCGAGCGACTACGCGCGCGAGTTCGCGCAGGCGCGGCCGTTCCGTCACCTGAGCATCCCCGATTTTTTCGATCCCGCCCTGAGCGAACGCCTGCTCGCCGACTTTCCGAGCTTCGAAGCGCGCCATGCGCTGAATGAGATGGGCGAGGTCGGCGGCAAGGCCGTGCGCATGGACGTGCGCGACATCTCCGACGCGTATCGCGAACTCGATCGCTACCTGCAGACGCCGGAATTCCTGGGCTTCGTTTCGCAGGTGACCGGCATTCCGGATCTGCTCTACGACCCCGATTACGTCGGTGGCGGCACGCACGAGAACCGCGACGGCCAGGGGCTCGATGCGCACGTCGACTTCAACTACCACCCGCGAACGCGCTGGCACCGGCGGCTGAACCTGATCGTCTATCTCAATCCGCGCTGGGAAAGCGGCTGGGGCGGCGAACTGGAGCTGCATTCCGATCCGTGGCGCGAGGCGGCGAACGAGGCCGTGCACGTGCCGCCGCTGTTCAACCGGTGCGCGATCTTCGAGACGACCGAAAATTCCTGGCACGGCTTCTCGGCGATCACGCTGCCGGACGATGCGAGGCATCTGTCGCGCAAGTCGTTCGCGATCTATCTCTACACCCGCGAGCGCCCGCCCGAGCAGAGCGCGCCGCCGCACGCGACGATCTACGTGCCGCAGGGGATGCCGCCCGACTGGCGCGAAGGCCGCACGCTGGACGCGGCGGACCTGCGCGTCTTGAACCAGAGATTCAGCCGGCTGCGTACGCAGTTGCGCTACCTGTACGATCGCGAGAAGCATCACGGCGCGCAGATGGCGACGCTGGAGCGGGCGCTCGACGAAGCGCGCGCCGCGTTGCGCCTGGATCTGCAGGGCTACGCGACGCAGCCCGGCGGCGCGAGCGGGCTCTGGCCGGACGGCTGGGTCGGCGAGGAGTTCTCGGCGCGCTTCGTGCCGACGCGCGCGACGAAATCGCTGCGTCTTGAGCTGTGGTCGCCGCCGCAGCTCGGAACCGAACAGCAACTGCAGATCGCGCTCGGCGGAAAAGGCTATGCCCAGTCGCTGCGTCCGGGTATGCGTACTCCGGTCGAGCTGCCGTTGCGCGCACGTGCCGGCGAGGAAATCGAATTGACGATCCGTGCGGCGCGCTGCTGGAGTCCGGCCGCCGGCGGCGCCGACGGGGACCAGCGCTCCTTGGCCTACAAGATCCTGACCGCGGCGCTGGAGCATTAGCTTCGTCGATGCGTCGTCCGTCCATGCGCTCGCGATGACGATAGGGGCAGGCTCGCTCCCCGGACGCATCCTTGAGGTCTCGGGAAGCTTTGAGTACTGTTGAGTTCGTTCGGCGGCGGAACGTTCTCGGCGAGAAGCGGATCCGCTCGATCCATCGTCACAGAGGTTCCGCTGTCCATCGGGTGCGCGTCGAACTTCTGCCTTCAGGGGAAGCGCATGGTGACTGCGAAGCGGATCTCTCGGCACGGGTGCTCCAAAGAGAGTTCGTGCGGCGCTCTGTATCTCGGCGGCTCGGGATCCGCCGTTCGTTCGCGTAACGATTCCGCATTGGTCCGCTTCGCCGAAGACGCCAGCCGTGGTGGTGTCCGTCGCCTCGTTCACCGTCGCAGGTCATGACGGGGGCCTCGCTCAAAGCCCGGCACGCAGCAGCGTCGGCGATCACTGGAGAAATCTCGTCCGGGACGGCATGTTCGCCAGTGCGGCGTTTCGACACCCGCGTTGCAATCGCGATCGTCCTGGCCGTTCTCGCATTCGTCGTTGCCTTCGGCGTCGATTGGCGGCTCCCGGGGCTGTACATGGACGCGGTCAACCCGGAATACCTCATTCCGGGCATTCTCGACCCCTCCGCCCCGGGGAATCGGCCCTGGATCCTGCCCGGAAACATGGTGGCGGATCGCTATCCGATCTTTACCGGCAGCATCTATCACGGCAGTGCTCAGCTGTACTTTGCGCTCCCTTGGATGATGCTCTTCGATGCCGGCGTGGGATCGCTGCGACTGGTGCAGGGACTCGTCGGTGTGGGAATTCTCGCGCTGCTCGCTCTGTTCGTCGCGCGATCGACGCTCGGATACACCCGCTGGGTGGCAGCATCCGCTGCGCTGCTGCTGGCACTCGACCCCTCGTTCGTGATGAGTCTGCGCACGCAAGCCTACAGTTGTTTGTTCCCGCTGCCGTTGCTGCTCGGTTCCTTGCTGCTCACCGATGGCCGCGAGTCGCGGCCGTCGACATGGCGCTTGCTCGCGGGTGGAACGCTGTACGGATTGTCCGTCTTCAGCTACTTCATCTATGCGTTTTTCGCGCCCGTCGTGTTGTGGTGGATCTTCCGCGGAACATCTCGCGGGGAACCATGGCTGCGCAGGGCAATCGTCTGGCTTGTCGGCGCCGCCATCGGATACGCGCCGTTCTTTGCCGGTCTACTGCTGCTGCGGGACAATCTCGGGAGTTGGGACGCGCTCGTCGGTTGGCTGCTCAATCACGGCGAACGGATGAAGGTCATGGGCGAGAGCTCGGGCGCAATCGAGCATCTGCGCGCCGTGCTGACGGACTTCGGGTCGGTCATCACCGGAGACTGGCCGCATCGAATGATCCTTCAGTTTCATGACGGGCGCGCAGTTGGAGTGATCAAGGCGGTCACGCTCGCCGGAGTGCCGATCCTGGCGCTGGCCCTCGCTTTGCGCCGAACCGCCGACGCAAGGCGTTCCATCGGTCCGCCTCTGCTGCTGACGATAGTTTTCCTTGCGGTCGCCTCGCTATTCGGCGAACGCCTCGACGGACATCACTACACCGCCTTGCAGCCATTGCTCTATGCGGCATTCGGCATTGCGGTCGCGACGCTGATCGGCAGCGCGTCCGGCACGCCTGCTTCGGCGCCGAAGGCCGGCCGCTGGTCGCTGCGTGCGGCGATCGCCTTCGCGTCCGTCTCAATCGTCGCCTGCGCGAACGCCTTCGACCTCACGCGGTTCCACGTCGATCTTCGTGCGAGCGGCGGTGCGCAGTTGTATTCCGATGCCATTGACCGCTTCGCCGCGGACATGCAGCAGAACGATCCGGATGCAACGGTGTACTTGCCCGATTGGGGCTTCGTCATGCCGATCATGTTCATGACGCGCGCGCGGCTCGCGCAATTCGAGTGGGTCGACCCGATGCGCATGCGCCGCGAACTCTGCGAGGGGAAGCCGCAAGTCGTCGTCTTCTCCCGAACTGGGAATGGCGAAAAATTTCACTTCATAGCTGATCTTGCCGGTCGAGAGCCGGGTCCGATCACGACGTGGACGCAGCGCGACGGGACGCCCGTCTTCGAATCGATGCGCCTGTCGCCGCGAGAATGTTCCACTTTGCATGAAGACGAGCAGTTCGGAACGGCGGCGGCAGAGGCCAGCTCGGCTTCGATCGAAGTCTCGCCGAGCTCTGTCTATACATGCAGCTTCCTGTCGCCTTCGATCGCGACGGTTCGCTGGGACGCCGGTGGCGAAAGCGGCGAGGAATTCGACGTCTGGATCGGTGTCGAGAGTCGCCCGCTCAAGCCGTGGACACAGGGGGCCGCGCACGACGAAAGGACTACCGGACAGTGGGCGCAGGCGGGAATGCGTTTCGTGCTGGTCGATCCGCGCACGAAGAAGGAGATCGTCGGGGCGCGAATCCAATCGCTCGGATGCCCGGTTCCTGAGTCGAATACGCCGTCGTAGTGCCGCAATTGTGATGAAGATCGATGGAAATCGATCGTATGGTTCGTGAGTTGGACGAGAAGGGGGTTCACCGAAAGCGGAGATTGAACATGAAGCGGATCATCCTTTTGCTGCTCCTGATGTTGCCTGTGTCGTCGATGGCGAAGACCGTCAACTACGGCGGATTCAATTATTTCGTCTACGACATGGGGGCGATCATCGAGAATCCGAACGGCCCGACATATCCGAACATTCCCTGTGGGCAGCAGCCCCCGAACATCAGTTGGAAGTGTCCTCCGTTGCAGTTCAAGAACCTGATAGGTCTGTTGAACAGCAACCCGCAGTTCGTCTACTCCCGATTGCAGGCGATGCGCCAAAGCGGCCAGAATGCTCTCGTGCTTCCCATATACAATATGGCGCTTTCGGGTTCTGTGGATGGTGTGGATGGTGTGGATGATGGGGTGTACGGAGAGATTCTGGACAATCATCTCGGCCATTTGTGGCCTCAGCATTCGGCGAACTTGAGTCAAATATTGACGTGGGCTCAGCAGCTCGGCTACAAGAGCTTGGTCGTTCGCTTCTTCTACAATAACAAGCCTCGGGAATGGACGGCCTGGAACGAATCCAGCTATCAGAGCTTCTGGTCGTATGTCAAAAGTATTCACGACCTCGTTTCGCCCGCCGTCGGGCAGAGCCTGACCGTATCCTATGATCTTGGGGCGGAGTGGGGCGGAATAACAGGCGGACAGTTGCCGGCGTTCAAGACCAAGCTGTGGTCCGACTACACGGCGCGCTACGGAAAGAACGATACGGTTGGATTTTCCGTGGCGATGGATCCGCAGAACGCGCCGTCGAGATTCTCCGACGCTATCGCCGAATACGGCGCCAACAAGCCGAACGTCTGGGCCCTGGACATCTATTCGAGCCCTGGATACAGCTTCCTTCAGCGGCTGCAGCTGGCGTACAACAATTTGTCCGTTTACGGGCTTCAGAATCAACCGATCGTGGTTCTGGAGACGTTCTTCAACAACCAGGCCGTTTCCCAGCAGCTCAGCAGCGCATTGGGCAGTCTTCCCGCGTTGAACATTACCGGAATATACGAATGGCCGCTGATTGAAGGGCAGTACGGAGTGCAGTCAGCCTTGAATCAACTTCCTAGTTCGAATCAGTTTTCGAACTACCGGGGATTCATCGGCCAGCGGACTGTGAGCATTACCAGCACCAACGCCAATATCAGCTATCTCAGCGATACGAACTGCGGCTCCAGCAGCACGCCTTCGTGCACGGTGCATCAGGTCTATTCCGCGCCTCCGGCGGGAAAAGTCGTTCATGTGACGGTGGACGTCGGGAATGGGCCCTCTTCCGTCTCTTGCTGGAATCGCGCCGGCTACAATGATCCGAGTTGGATCGTGATGAACAAGACGTATCAATTCAAGATTTATTACAAGAATGATTGCGTCGCCGACTATGCGGGATTGCAGCCGGTAGCCGTAAGCACGGTGATCGTCAAATAATCTTCACCGGGACGAGCTTCGAAGTCGACCGGCACAAGGATGTGCCGGCCGGCTGCAGGTCAATTGCGCAGCCGCGCGAGCGCGCGCGCGAGGAAGTAGCGCAGCCGCCCGAGCCGCCCGCTGCTCAACGCGGCCTGCGACTGCTCGAGCTGCTGCGTCAGTTCGCCGATGTCGCGGTAGAGCCGCTGGTTGTGCTGGTCGCGGCGCGCCAGCAGCACGCGCAAGGTCTCGACGTCGGCCTCGGTCAGCGTCGTGCCGGCGCGCAGATGCGGCGGCAGCGGGCGGTCGACGTAGATCGTCGAGTGCGTGCCGGCGAGTTCTTCGGCCGGCCGTTCACGCGTGTAGAAGTACAGCGCGATCGACTTGCGCGTCAGCTGCTTGCGCGATTCCGGCAGCGTGATGCGGCTGAAGCCGTGCCAGCTCCATTCGGTCGTCTCGAAGATCACGCAGCGGTTGTACAGCGGCGTGACCAGGCTGATGCGGTCGTCCGCCGCGCGCGGATCGGAGTGCAGTTCCAGCGAGCCGCCCCAATCGTCCTGCCATTCGCGGTTGAGGTAGACGATCAGGTTCAGCCGGCGGTGCCAGCGCTCGACCGGATGACGGTTGAAGTCGACGTGCGGATCGAGATCCTGGCCCTCGCGGTTCTCGTGCGTGCCGCCGCCGAAATAGAACGGATCGTAGAGCAGGTCGGGAATGCCGGTGAGGCGGCCGACCAGGTCGAGGAACGCGCGCGACTGGATCAGATCGTCGAGCGCCGCGTACGGCGCGCCGAGTTCGCGCACGCGTTCGACGGTCGACTTGCCGCCGAGTTCGCCGGCCTCGTTGCGCGCGTTGCCGCGTTCGAACGGCGGGAACTGGGCCAGCAGGTCGGCGGCGTAGTCGGCGGCGAGGAAGTCGTCGACGACGAGGTGGCGGAACGGCTCGGCCTGCGCGAATGCGGCGGCGTGGCGATCCGGCTCGGCGAGCACGCGCGGGTCGATGAAGCGGGAGAGGTCGGAGGCGTTCATGGGCGCGCATGATGCCATGCGCACCGCGCCGCAGCGCGTCAGCCGACGGCCTTCTTGAGGTTTTCCACGACGCGCTCGATGCGCGCGCGCGTCGGCGCGCGCAGCAGTGCGGTCGCCTGCGCGCGCAGCGGCTCGCGATGGAGCGCGTTGACCGTCTCGCGCACTTCCAGCAACAGACCCGGGTGCATGCTGAAGTCGGTCAGGCCGAGCGCGAGCAGCAGGGCGGTGTAGCGGCGGTCGCCGGCCATCTCGCCGCACAGCGTGACGCGCCGCTTCGCGCGCTGCGCGGTGGCGATCGTCTGCGCGAGCAGCTTCAGCACGGCCGGGTGCAGCGGGTCGTACAGATTGGCCAGGTGGTCGTTGTTGCGATCGACCGCCAGCGTGTACTGGATCAGGTCGTTGGTGCCGATCGCGACGAAGTCGAGCGACTTGATCATGCCGCCGAGCGCGATCGCGGCCGCCGGCACCTCGATCATCGCGCCGAGTTCGATGTGCTCGGCGATCTCGTGGCCGGCCGAGCGAAGATCTCGCGCGCATTCCTTGAGCAGGCGGCGCACGCTGGTCATTTCCTCGACGGTCGAGACCATCGGCACCAGGATGCGCACCGGTCCGTAGCCGGAGGCGCGCAGGATCGCGCGCAGCTGCACGGCGAGGATCTGCGGATGGCGCAGGGTCAGCCGCACGCCGCGCACGCCGAGCGCCGGGTTTTCCTCGTCGTCCATCACCAGCCCGCTGGCGTCGGCCTTGTCGGCGCCGAGATCGAGCGTGCGGATCGTCACCGGCAGGCCGCCCATGCCGAGCACGAGGTCGCGATAGGCCAGGAACTGCTCGTCCTCGCTCGGGATTTCCTTGCGCTGCAGGAACAGGAATTCGGTGCGGTACAGGCCGACGCCGGCGGCGCCGAGCGTGCGCGCCTGCGCCACGTCGGCCGGCGATTCCGCGTTCGCGTACAGCGAGATCGGCGTGCCGTCGAGCGTGCGCGTGTCGGCGTCGCGCAGCAGGGCCAGGCGCTTGCCCTTCTGCGCCAGCTCGCGCTGCCAGGCGCGGAAGCGCGCCAGGTCCTGCGCCGCCGGATGCACGACGATCTCGCCACGCTCGCCGTCGATCAGCACGAGGTCGTCGTCCTGGATGTGCGACAGCGCCTGGTGCGCGGCGACGATCATCGGCAGGTGCAGCGAGCGCGCCAGGATCGCGCTGTGCGAGACCTGGCTTCCCGAGGACAGCACCACGCCGAGCACGCCGTGCTCGGCCAGCGGCACCAGCTCCGACGGCGCCACCGTGTCGCTGACCAGGATCTCGCCGACGCGCGCGGCGAGCTTGCGTTCCTCCACGCTCGACTCGCGCGCGAGGCCGGCCTGCACGCGGCCGATGACGTGGTCGATGTCCTCCTTGCGGCTGCGCAGGTAGGGATCGTCCATCGCTTCGAACACCGCGACGAGGCGATCGCGCTGCATCTTCAGCGCGGCGCTGGCGCGGTAGCGGCCGACGCGGATCAGCTCGAACAGGCCGCTGGTGAGTTCGCGGTCGGCCAGCATCAGGCTGTGCGCGTCGATGAACTCGGCGACTTCGCGCGCGAGCGCGCCGTGCAGTTTCTCGCGCAGGGCCTGCAGTTCGTCGCGCGCGATCGCGATCGCGCGGTACAGGCGTTCGGCTTCGGCGTCGACTTCGGATTCTTCGAGCGGTCGTTCGTCGACCAGGTAGCGGCTGGGGTGTTCGAGGCGCGCGCGGCCGAGCGCCATGCCGCGCGATGCGCCGGTTCCGGTCAGGACGAGCCTCATTGACCCTCGTCGAACTTGCGCTCGAACAGGTCCACCATCGCCGCCATCGCGGCTTCCTCGTCGGCCCCGTCGGTGCGCAGGGTGATCGGCGTGCCGAGCCCGGCGGCGAGCATCATCACGCCCATGATGCTCTTGGCGTTGACCTCCTTGCCGCGGCAGGCGATGAAGGCCGCGGCCTGGAAGCCGTGCAGCACCTGCACGAGCTTGGCCGAGGCGCGCGCATGCAGGCCGAGCTTGTTGCTGATCGTGATTTCCCTTTCGAGCATGGCGTTCCTTTCGTGGCTGTTGAGGGGTTGTGAGCGCGACGTTCCGCTCGCGCGATGGACGCTTGCAGGAAATCCGCGAGGCCGCCGCACGGGCGGTCTTCGGATTTCCCTATGGATTGTCGACGACGATGCCTCCGCGGCCGCCGCTCGCCGCCGTCTGCGCGAGCTCGTCCAGCGACTGCTCCGGATAGTTCAGGACCCGCAGCAGCATCGGCAGGTTCAACCCCGACACGCAGTGCATGCGTACGCCGAGGTCCGGCAGGCGTCGCGCGATGTTGCACGGCGTGGCGCCGTACAGGTCCGACAGCACCAGTACCCCGTCGCCGCGGTCGAGCTCGCGCGCGTTCGCCGCTGCGGCGCGCAGCATCGTGTCCGGATCGTCGTTCGGCGCGACCTCCTGCACCTCGACCGGCAGCGGCAGGCGGCCGAGCACGTGCCGCGCCGCGCCGACCAGGGCCGCGCCCATCGACTCGTGCGTCATCAGGAGCACGCCGACGGTCACGGACGTGCTCCGCACGCGGTGGTGGGTGATGGATGGGTGATCGGCGAAAAGCGCGAACGGATACCGCGCTCCGGCAGGCGCGCGCGCCCGCTCTTGCGAATCACCAATCCCGAATCACGAATCACGGCACCCATCACTCCAACTCCCGATGATAAGTCAGCACCTGCGCGTAGCGCTGGCGGAAATGCTCGGCCAGGCGCTCGGACAGGTAGACCGAGCGGTGGCGGCCGCCGGTGCAGCCGAGGCAGATCGTCACGTAGCTGCGGCCGTCGTGTTCGAAGCTCGGCAGCCAGCGGTCGAGGAAACGCATCAGGTCGTCGCGGAATTCGCCGACCTCGGCCTTGCCTTCGAGCCACTCGCGCACCGGCGCGTCCTTGCCCGACAGCGGGCGCAGCTTGGCGTCCCAGTGCGGATTGGGCAGGCAGCGCGCGTCGAACACGAAATCGGCGTCGGTCGGCACGCCGCGACGGTAGGCGAACGACTCGAACAGCAGGGTCATCGCACCGGCGGTCAGTCCCATCTCGGTGATGACCAGGCGGCGCAGCTGATGCACGTTGAGGTCGCTGGTGTCGATCGTGCGATCGGCGATCGCCAGCATCGGGCGCAGCAGGCGGCGCTCCTCGGCGATCGCGTCGGCGAGGCCGAGGCCGTCGCTGGACAGCGGATGGCGGCGCCGCGTTTCCGAATAGCGCTTGATCAGCACGTCGTCGCGCGTGTCGAGGAAGACCAGGCGGTAGCCGATGTCGGCCTGCGCCAGTTCGGCCAGGATCTGCGGCAGGCGGTTGAGGTTCTCGGCGCGGTTGCGCACGTCCACGCCGACCGCGAGCCGGTGGCGCAGGCCGACCGCGTTCTGCGACAGCGCCTGCACGAACGCGGGCATCAGCGCCGCCGGCAGGTTGTCGACGCAGTAGTAGCCGAGATCCTCCAGCGTGCGCAGCGCGACGGTCTTGCCCGAGCCGGACAGGCCGCTGACGATGATCAGCTGGTCGGTAGGGTTCGCGGCGTCGGCGGGGGTGTCTACCATGGCGGCAAGCGGCGCATCTGGTGCGCCTGGCGGTCGATGAACGTCTGTGCAGGGTCGAAGCCCTTGCTCTTCAGCATATGGCTGCGCACGGCCGCTTCCGCAAGCACGGCGATGTTGCGGCCGGGCGCGACCGGAATCACGATCTGCGGCACCTGCACGCCGAGGATTTCGCGATAGCCGACATCGCCGGTCAGGCGCGTCATCGCGTCGCCCGGCGCGTCGAGCTTCTGCGGCTTCAGGTGCACGATCAGGCGCAGATATTTCGAGGGTTTGACCGCGGTCTGACCGAACATCTCGCGCACGTTCAGCACGCCCAGGCCGCGCACCTCGAGCAGGTCGCGCAGCATCTCCGGGCAGTTGCCGTCGATCACGTCCGGCGCGATCAGGGTGAATTCGGGCGCGTCGTCGGCGACCAGGCGGTGGCCGCGCGTGATCAGTTCCAGCGCCAGCTCGCTCTTGCCGGTGCCGCTCTCGCCGGTGATCAGGACGCCGATCGAATAGACCTCCATCAGCACGCCGTGCAGGGTGATCTGCTGCGCCAGCGTGCGCGCGAGCTGGTATTGCAGGTAGGTCAGCAGCTCGTGGCCGCGCTTGGGGCTGTGCCAGAGCGGCGTGTTGGTTTCCTCGGCGGCCTTGCGCAGATCGGCAGGAATGGCCTGGTCCTTGGTGACCAGCAGGGCGGTCGGCTGGTAGGCGACGATCTTCTCGACCGTCTCCCAGCGCTGGCGCGAGTCGAGGCCGTCGAGGTAGTTGAGCTCCTCGGTGCCGATGATCTGCACCTTGTTCGGATAGATGATGTTGAGATAGCCGACCAGCGACGGTCGCCGCGGCTGGTTGCCGCCGGTCTCGATCGCGCGGTTCTCGCCGCGCAGGCCGGCGATCCAGCGCAGCGCCATGCGCTCGCCGACGGAGTCGAACAATTGGCGCGCGGTCAGGCGGTCCATGCCGTGGAGAAGTCGGGAATCGGGAATCGGGAATCGGGAATCGGGAGAAGCACGGCAACCGCTCGACTGGCCGGAATCTGAGGGAGGAGTGTACGGGGACTGGCGCCGCCCGTCACAACGACGCGGCGGCCGGTCAGGCGTCGCTGCGCAGTCCCTTGCGTAGGGCCTCGTGCAGCGTGTCGGCGTCGGCGGCGGCGCGCAGGGCGTCGGTGACCGCCGGGTTGGAGAAAAGCTCGGCGAGCTCGGCGAGCAGCTTCAGGTGCTGGTCGGTGAAGTGCGCCGGGACGATCAGGGCGGCGACGAGGTCGACCGGCTGCTGGTCGACGGCGCCGAAATCGATCGGCTCGGCCAGATGGACGAAGGCGGCCCGGGCTTCGCCGACCGCGGCGCTGCGGCCGTGCGGAATGGCGACGCCGTGGCCGAGTCCGGTGCTGCCGAGGCGCTCGCGGGCGACCAGGGCCTCGCGCACGACGGCGACGTCGTCGCCGCCGGCGAGCAGAGTGGACAGTTCGGCGATCAAGCCGGCCTTGTCGCGTGCGACAAGGCCGGTGCGCACCCGCTCGGGTGACAGCAAATCAAGAAAGGGCATGGGCGGGTGCGGGTCCTGCGGGCAACCCGTATAGCTTAGCCGTAACGCGCCGAGCGCACCGCGTCGGCGTGATGGTCGGTGAGTTTTTCCTTGTGCTTGCGCACCTGCACGTCGACCTTGTCGACCAGCGCGTCGAGCGCTGCGTACATGTCCGCGGCGGTCGCGTCCGCGTGCAGGGTCTTGCCGGAAAGCTGGATCGTCGCCTCGGCCTTGTGCAGCAGCTTCTCCACGCCGAGGACGATGGTGAACTCATGCAGGTGGTCGAAGTGGCGCGTGATGCGCTCGAACTTGGCGTTGGCGTAGTCGCGCAGCGCCGGGGTGACTTCGACCTGATGACCTTTGACATTGATCTGCATGATGAACTCCTCATGTTGGGATCGGCCCGTGCCGACCCGGATGTGAGGCCGCCGGCATCGCCGGGAATCCGACGCGACCGCGACCTGCAAGGACTCCGACCGTCGATGGCCGGTGACGTTCCCTCCTGCGGGTTGGAAAAATGGGGCGGATGCGGACATGACGTTCAGCCGAGCCGGCTGCGATCGTTCGAGGATGGGATGTTCATTGCCTCCCGATACTTGGCCACGGTACGCCGGGCGACGTTAATTCCGCGTCGATTGAGTTCGGTCGCCAGCGTCTGATCCGAGAGCGGCCGCACCGGCTGCTCCTCGTCGATCAGCTTCTTGATCATGGCCTGAATCGCAGTGGCCGAGGCGGCGCCGCCGTCGACGGTGGTGACGCCGCTGGAGAAGAAATACTTGAACTCGAAGGTGCCGCGCGGCGTGTGCAGGAACTTGCGCGTGGTCACGCGGCTGATCGTCGACTCGTGCATGCCCACCTCCTCGGCGACGTCCTTCAGCACCAGCGGGCGCATCGCCTCGGCGCCGAATTCGAGGAATGCTTCCTGCGCGCGCACGATCGAGGTGGCGACCTTCAGCATCGTCTCCGCGCGCGTCTTCAGCGACTTGATCAGCCAGCGCGCCTCCTGCAGCTGGCCCTTGAGGTAGTTCGCGTCCTCGCGCCGCGCCTTCGCGATCAGGCTGGCGTAGTGCTCGTTGATGCCCAGGCGCGGCTGGCAGCCCGGCGCCAGCGTGACCTGCCAGCGGCCGCCGACCTTGCGCGCGTACGCGTCCGGCGCGACGTACTCGGCGTTCGCGCCGGCGAAGTTGCCGCCCGGCTTCGGCGCCAGGCCGCGGATCAGTGCCAGCGCGATGTCGAAGGCTTCCTCCTCGACGTGCAGGCGCTGGCACAGGCGCGCGCGATCCTGCCGCGCCAGCGCCTCCAGGTGTTCGGCGACCAGGATGCGCGCCAGCGCGAGGCCGGGCGTGGCACGGTCGAGCACGTCGAGCTGTACCGCGAGGCAGTCCTTCAACGAGCGGCTGGCGACACCGACCGGATCGAACAGCTGCACGCGATGGCGCACCGCCTCGATTTCCTCCGCGCTCACCGTGTACAGCGAAGCCAGCGCGGTGCGGATCGACTCGTCGTTCTCGCCGAGATAGCCGTCGTCGTCGATCGCCTCGATGATCGTCGCGGCGATCGCGCGATCGCGCGCCGACATCGGGGTCAGGTTCAACTGCCAGAGCAGGTGGTCGCGCAGGTCCAGCGCTTCGGCGTCCTGCGGCTCCATGCCGTCCTCGTCCGGGGCGGCGCTGCGGTATTCGTCGCGCTCGACTTCGATGTCGAGCGGCGGCTCCTCGTTGTCCGCATTGTCCGAGCTTTCGGTCGAGGCGTCGGTGGACGCTTCCAGGGATTCCTCGCCGCTGCCGGCTTCCTCGGCTTCGACCGCCTCGCCGGTCTCCATGTCGAGCAGAGGATTGGATTCCAGCGCGGTGTTGAGTTCCAGCTCCAGCTCCAACCGCGACAGCTGCAGCAGACGGATCGCCTGTTGCAGTTGCGGCGTCAGCGCCAGCGATTGGCTGAGACGGAATTGAAGCGCTGGTTTCATTCCCGGGGCATGGTGGACGTCACGAGTCCATCCTAGCGCCAAAGCGAGGCGCCGGGCAGGTTGACTACCGGCGGAATTGGAGAATCGTGATTGGGGGCTCGAAGACGCGGGCGGGCGCCCCTGCGTTCGACGTCGGATGCGGCTTGCCGGACGTGTCGCCCGAATCCTCGGGCGGGTCGCTGCAGGATCGATCGCCTGGGTCGCGGAAGTGTCCGCGCGGCAATCCCCTTGCCGTCATTCCTGCGGGAGCGGAAACGACGGCAATCCAGGCTTGCTTCGATTCCCGATTCCCGGCCTCACTACATCCGGAACTCGCGCCCCAGATACACCTCGCGCACCTGCTCGTTGGCGAGGATGTCGGCCGGCGCGCCCTGCGCGAGCACGGCACCTTCGCTCATGATGTAGGCGCGCTCGCAGATGCCGAGCGTCTCGCGCACGTTGTGATCGGTGATCAGGATGCCGATGTCGCGCGCGCGCAATTGCCGGATGATGCGCTGGATGTCGAGAACGGATATCGGATCGATGCCGGCGAACGGCTCGTCGAGCAGCATGAAGCGCGGCTTGGCCGCCAGCGCGCGCGCGATCTCGACGCGGCGCCGTTCGCCGCCGGACAGGCTGACGCCTTTCTGGTTGGCGATGTGGCCGATCTGCAGGTCGTCGAGCAGGCTTTCCAGTTCGTTCTGCCGCCCGTTCGCGTCGAGGTCTTCGCGCAGCTCGAGGATCGCCAGGATGTTGTCGACCACGCTGAGGCGGCGGAACACCGACGCCTCCTGCGGCAGGTAGCCGACACCCAGTCGCGCGCGCGCGTGCATCGGCAGCGTGGTGACGTCCTGCTCGTCGATGCGGATCGTGCCGGCGTCGGCGGCGATCAGGCCGACCACCATGTAGAAGCAGGTCGTCTTGCCGGCGCCGTTCGGGCCGAGCAGGCCGACGATCTCGCCCTGATCGAGGTTGAACTCGAAATCGCGCACGACGGCGCGACCGCGAAAGCTCTTGCGCAGACCCGAAGCGCTCAGCATCAGGGCTGGCCGTCCGTGTCGACTTTCTTCGGCTGGGCGTCGGCCGGCTTGTCCGGCGCCGGCTTGTCGGCGGCCGGTTTGGCCTTCGGCTGGATCACCATGTGCACGCGATTGCCGGGCGAGCTGTCGCCGCTCTCCATCTCGCCGGTATTGGTGTTGTAGGTCATCTTCTCGCCGTGGAAGGTGCCGCGGCCTTGCTGCACGACGGTCACGTTGCCGGTCAGCACGGCGACGCTGGTGTCGTTGTTGTAGTCGATCTTGTCGGCGTCCGCGGTCATCACGCCGGTGCCGTTGTCCTGCTGCTGCTCGAGATGCGCCTGCTTGCCGACCAGCACGACGCGCTGGATCTCGCCGGAGATGTCGTTGCCTTTGGCGTCCTTGGCGGTGCTCGGATGCTGGTAGATCGTCGCTTCGGCGCCGTGCGCCTTCATCGAGCCCTGCACCACCTGCACGTCGCCGCGCAGGAAGGTCGTGCCGGGCGTCTTCTCGTTGCCCTGCACGATCTTGGAGTAGTTCGCCTTGATGTCCATCGGCTGCTGGCGGTCGGTGCTGAGCGCCACGGCCGCGAGCGGCGCGAGCGCGCACAGGGCCGCGCCGAGCAGCTTACTTGCGCCGATTCTTCGGTTCGATCGTCGAGTGGACATCGGACAGTAGCTCCAGGGTCTTGTCGTTGAGGTCGCCGCGCATGCCGACGCCGCGGAGTATAGAACCCGCCTGCGAAATGGTGGCCGGCGCCGCGGTTTCCATCTTCTTGTCCTTCGGCCAGGTGGTCAGGTCGGTGGTGACCAGATCCATCGCCTGGGTCTTGCCGATCGCCTGGCGATGCATCTCGACGTGGCCGAGCAGTTTCATCACCGTGCCGTCCTTGTTGACCCAGGCCGAGTCGGACTTGCCCTGCCAGGGATTGCCGCTGCCGTCGACGAGCACGTAGTCGGGCGTGGTCACGTAGATCGAGCCGTCCTCGCCGCGCCGCGCGAGGAACGGACCGCTGACCTGGAAGGTGCGCTTGCCCTCGGCGTTCAATGCGTTGAGCGTGAAGTCGCCGAGCGTGTAGTCCGAGCGCGGCGGACCGGCGAAGGTCTGCTCGTTGGTGCGGTCGCGGTTGAGCCAGACCAGGTACTCGGTGCCGAGCACGAGCGCGACGAGCACGGCGACGGTCAGCCAATAGTTGCGGCTCATGGGCGGGTCGGGACTAGCGCAGGAACGACGCGAGTTCGCTCTCGGCCTTGCCCTGGGCGGCGAGGATCAGATCGCAGACCTCGCGCGCCGCGCCGTGGCCGCCGGCCAGGCGCGTGCGCCAGTGCGCCCGCTCGCGCACCCACGCGTGCGCGTTGGCGACCGCGATCGACAGGCCGGCGATCTGCATCGCGGCGAGATCGGGCAGGTCGTCGCCGGTATAGGCGACCTGGGCCGCCTCCAGCCGCAGCGCATGCAGCAGCCGATTCAGGCAGGCGCGCTTGTCCTTCTGGTCCTGGTAGACGTGGGCGACGCCGAGCTCGGCCATGCGTTCGGTGACGACGTGGCTGAGCCGCGCGGTGATCACCGCCACTTCGACGCCGTTGGCGAGCAGGCGCTTCAGGCCGAGTCCGTCGAGCACGTGGAAGGCTTTGATCTCGTGCCCGTCGGCGGTGTACCAGAGGCTGCCGTCGGTGAGTACGCCGTCGACGTCGAACACGGCCAGTTTGACGCGCGCGGCGCGTTCGCGGATGTCGGCGGGGAGGTCGTTTGGCAGCACGGGATGAATCCGGAATTGGAGATGGGGGGATCGGGGATTCGACAAGGCGCGTTTCGTTCGCGTGAGAATTCTCGGGGATTCGTCGCGCGTTTCGAACGAATCCCGGATCTCCAATCCCGAATCTCGGCTCTCAAACCACCCGCGCGCGCAGCAGATCGTGGATGTTCAATGCGCCGACCACGCGATTGTCCGGATCTACCACCAACAAGGCATGAATCTTGTGCGCTTCCATCAGCTGGGCGGCTTCGACGGCGAGCTTGTCGGCGCCGATGGTCTTCGGGTTCGCCGTCATCAGGCGCGTGACCGGCGTCGTGCGCAGGTCGATGTCGTCGTCGTCGACCGCGCGGCGCAGGTCGCCGTCGGTGAACACGCCGAGCAGGGACTGGTCGGCGGGATCGACGATCGCGGTCATGCCGAGGCCTTTTCGCGTCATCTCGACCAGGGCTTCGGTCAGGCTCACCTCGGGGCCGACCGTCGGCACCTGCACGCCGGTGTGCATGACGTCGGCGATCTTCAGCAGCAGCTGGCGGCCGAGGCTGCCGGCCGGGTGCGAGCGTGCGAAATCCTCGTCGGTGAAGCCGCGCGCCTCGAGCAGCGCGATCGCCAGCGCGTCGCCCATGACCAGCGCGGCGGTCGTCGAGGAGGTCGGCGCGAGGCCGAGCGGGCAGGCTTCGGCCGGCACGCTGGTGTCCAGGTGCACGTCGGCCAGGCGCGCCAGCGAGGAGCCGGTATTGCCGCTCATCGCGATCAGCGGAATGCCCTGGCGCTTGATCAGCGGCAGGATCGCGAGCAGCTCGTCGGTTTCGCCGGAATTGCTCAGCGCCAGCACGACGTCCTTCTGCGTGATCATGCCGAGGTCGCCGTGGCTGGCCTCGGCCGGGTGGACGAAGAACGACGGCGTGCCGGTCGAGGCCAGCGTCGCCGCGATCTTGCGCGCGATGTGGCCGGACTTGCCCATGCCGGAAACGACGACACGGCCCGGGCACTCGAACATCAGCTGGCAGGCGCGCAGGAAGTTCGCGTCGATGCGGTCCTTCAGCGCGGTGATCGCCTCGGCCTCGATCGTGACGACGGCTTGCGCGCTGCGCACCAGGGCGGTGGCATCGAGCAGAGGATTGTTCAGCGGGCGCACGGCGGCGAGGATCTGGGCATTCATCGTGGTGAGGCGCGCAATCGTCCTGGCGAAAGTCCTGGAGGCGTCCGAAAGGTCGGGATTTCTGCGCTGGGGTTGGATTTTGAGTACCATGCGCCGCCTCATTGTAGCCGCTTCGCCGGCCCGGTTGGTCCTGGCTTCCCAGACTCCAGACGGACGTCGCGGCCCCATCGTCGCGGCCAGGACCGCCGCCCGGCTGTCCGCGCGCGAGGGGGCCTCCCATCCACGTCGGATTCGCGAGCAATCCGCATTTGCCTGGAGAAACGCACAAAATGGACAGCTCCACCGTGCAGGATCTGATTCAACGCGGCATGCCGGAGGCGAAGGTCGAGGTGAACGGCCCCGACGGCGTGCATTTCGAGGCGCTGGTGGTCAGTCCCGCCTTCGCCGGCAAGCTGCCGCTGGCCCGCCATCGCATGGTCTACGCCACGCTCGGCGAGCTGATGGGCGGCGAAATCCATGCGCTGTCGCTGCGCACGCTGACGCCCGACGAAGCGCAGCGGCAATAGATCCAGGCAGTAGAGATCAAGCGGTGCCGCGCCGTCGCGCGAATCCCGAATCCCGAATCTTCAATCCCGAATTCCGGCTCTCGAACATGGCAAAAATTGTAATCAACGGCGGCCAGCCCCTCAGCGGCGACGTATGGGTTTCCGGCGCCAAGAACGCGGTGCTGCCGATCCTCGCCGCGACTCTGCTCGCCGACGGGCCGGTCACGATCGGCAACGTGCCGCATCTGCACGACGTCACCACCACGATGGAGCTGCTCGGCCAGATGGGCGTCGAGCTGGTCATCGACGAGCGCATGAAGATCCACGTCGATCCGCGCCCGGCCAAGCACTATTTCGCGCCGTACGACCTGGTCAAGACGATGCGCGCCTCGATCCTCGTGCTGGGGCCGTTGGTCGCGCGCTTCGGCGAGGCGGTCGTGTCGCTGCCCGGCGGCTGCGCGATCGGTTCGCGCCCGGTCGATCTGCACTTGAAGGGACTGCAGGCGCTCGGCGCCGACGTCACCGTCGAGAACGGCTACATCAAGGCGCGGGCGAAGCGCCTGAAGGGCGCGCGCATCAACCTCGACCTGGTCACCGTGACCGGCACCGAGAACCTGATGATGGCCGCGGCGCTCGCCTCGGGCACCACCGTGATCGAGAACGCCGCGCAGGAGCCCGAAGTCGTCGACCTGGCCAACTGCCTCAACGCGATGGGCGCGAAGATCGAAGGCGCCGGCACCGCGACGCTGGTCATCGAAGGCGTCGAACGCCTCTCGGGCACCAGCTACGAAGTGCTGCCGGACCGCATCGAGACCGGCACCTTCCTGGTCGCCGGGGCGATCACCGGCGGCAAGGTCACCGCCAAGCGCGCGCGGCCGAAAACCCTCGACGCCGTGCTGAGCAAGCTCGAGGACGCCGGCGCGCACATCTCCACCGGCGAGGACTGGATCGAGCTCGACATGCAGGGCCGACGGCCGAAGGCGGTCAACGTCACCACCGCGCCGTACCCGGCCTTCCCGACCGACATGCAGGCGCAGTTCACCGCGCTGAACTGCATCGCCGAGGGCGTCGGCATCATCACCGAGACGGTGTTCGAGAACCGCTTCATGCACGCGCTGGAGCTGCAGCGCCTCGGCGCCGACATCCAGATCGAAGGCAACAGCGCGATCATCAAGGGCGTGGAGCAGATGTCCGGCGCGCCGATGATGGCGACCGACCTGCGCGCGTCCGCCTCGCTGGTGCTGGCCGGCCTGGTCGCGCACGGCGACACGGTGGTCGACCGCGTCTATCACATCGACCGCGGCTACGAGAACATCGAGGAGAAGCTCGGTGGCCTCGGCGCGCACATCCGGCGTCTGCCGGCGTAGGCGCACTGGCGGGGCCGGGCGCACCTTGGCGGTCCGGCAATAGAGGTCGAACGAAGCGGCGCCATCCCAGCGTCCGTCCGCCGATAAGGTGGACATGAGGTCTGTCGCGCTGTTTCGCCGCTTCGCGCTGATCCAGTACCGCGAGCGCAGGCTGCAAGGCTTTCGACGCGGTACTCGGCACTAAGGCGCCGACCGGCTTCGTGTCGTTTCGCTCTCGCAACTCCGACGCTCCGGTACGCGGCCGCCATCAATCGCCGCGCCGGCCCTCGCGCGGCATCAGCGGGGCGAGGGCACTCGCCGCGTCGCGGCGGCCAGTCACGCCGAGCTTCCGGTACACGTTTTCCAAGTGGCGCTTGACCGTTCCGGCGCGGATGCCGAGCAGCGTCGCGATTTCCGCATTGGACCGTCCGCCCGCGACCCAGCCGAGCACTTCGCGCTCGCGCGCGCTCAACGCCTCGAGCGACGACGGCTCGCTGCGCGCGAGCGCATCGCCCCAGCGCTGCTCTGCGCGCAGGCGACGCCAGTGCGCCTGCACGTGAGGGCCGAGCAGGCCGAGTGACGTGCGTTCGGCCGCGGAATAGCCGCGCGCGCTGCGCGTGACGTTGAGGGTCAGCATGCCGCCGTGGCCGAGGGCGAGATCGAGCGCGAGGCCGTCCTCCTGCCCGGCCTTGGCGTAGGCCTCGCCATACAGCGCGGTGCGTCGCCATTGGCGCTTCGTCAGCAGGTCGGAAATGCTCGTCGCGCGCACGTTGCGCCGGCCGTACAGCGGATTGTCGCGCAGGTGGCGATGCACGGCGGCGTTGACCTCGGTCGGGATCGCGTGTCCGGGATCGTAGGCCGTATGGCCGCGGATCTCGGCGATGCCGGAGAAGTCGGCGACGCGGATGTCGCCCGGCACGATCAGGCGCAAGGCGTGCAGCAGGTGCGCGGCGAACGCGTTCACCTCCGGTGCGCCGCACACCGCGAGGATCGCGTGGTTGAGCCGCGTCACGGCGGACGTCGACATGCCCATGTTCCAAGCCCCCTTCGGCGCCGCCGGCGCCGGCGTCGATTGTGCGCGCAAACCCCTGATGCGCACAAAGCTTCCACGCGCCCGATGTGCCGCCGGCACATTGCCGCGCCGGCACGCCTGCGCTGGGATTCGCGCGGTGCGGGAATCCCGCGCCACGACCATCGATCAGGGGGATTGACGTGCTCCAACTCGCTTCCGCGCGCCTGCGCGCGTACGGCGTCGCATTCGTGCTCGGCTTCGCGGCCTGCACGGCGCAAGCAGCCGGCAACACGTTCGTCGTCGACGACGCCAACGATCCTGCCTCCGGCGACGCTGCCGACTGCGCAGCCGGCAACGTCGGCATCTGCAGTCTGCGCGATGCGATCGCCGCCGCCGGCGGCGGCGACACGATCCGCTTCGCCGCATCGATCGCGCAGATCACGCTGCACGGCGAACTGGTGATCGGCGACACCCAGACCCACACGCTGGTGATCGACGGCGAACACCGTGTCGCGATCGACGGCAACCACGCCACGCGGCTGTTCCGTACCGTACCTGGCGCGATCGTGCAGATCGCCAACATCACCCTGCGCAACGGCAGCAGCGATGCGGGCAGCGCGATTCAGAACGGCATATCCGCTCTCGTCACGCTGCGCGACAGCCGCCTCGAGGACAACCAGGCGAGCAATACCGGTGGCGGCCTCTACAACCTCGGCAACCTGATCGTCGAGCGGACCACCGTGTCGGGCAACGGCGCGCCGAGCGGCGGCGGCCTCTACAACGCGGGGATCGCGGCGATCACAGCGAGCACCTTCTCCAACAACAGCGCCGGTGCCGGCACCGGCATCGGCGGCGGCATCTACCAGGCCGCCGGTACGCTCGATCTGACCAATGCCACCCTGGCCGGCAATACCGCCGGCATCGGCAGTGCCCTCTACGACCAGGGTGGGCTGGTCGCGCTCAATTCGACCCTGTGGGGCAGTCCGACCCCGGGCGGCGCGTATGCCTCCGGCTTCGTCGCCAACAGCATCCTCATCAATACCGTGATCCAGAACTGCTTCGGCACGTTCCCGCCGGGGGATGGCGGCGGCAACCGCGCCGCCGACGCTTCCTGCAGCTTCGGCGATCCCAGTTCCGTCGGCCCGGCGAGCATCGGATTCGGCGCCCTGGCCGACAACGGCGGTCCCACGCAGACGCTGCTGCCGGGGGCGGGCCAGATCATCGACCAGATCGACTGCGCCACCGCGCCGTCCGCGGACCAGCGCGGTGCGAGGCGCCCCGGTCTTGCGCCGTCCACCAATCCGAACCGGAGCTGCGATGTCGGCGCAGTCGAGTGGAACGGGCGCTTCCCGCTCGAGATTCGCGTGGTCGGCAGCGGCGCCGTCAATCTGTTCTACGGCAGCGCATACATCGACGACTGCCGTGACGGCAGCGGCATCTGCGTCGCCAGCCTGCCGACGTTCCTCGCCGGGGCTGCGACGCCGACCCCGTACCCGCTGATCGCCACGGCCGACGCCGGTCACGAATTCATCGGGTGGAGCGGCGACTGCAGCGGCAGCGATCCGGCCACCAGCGTGACGATGGAGGACGCGCGCACGTGCGTCGCGACGTTCGGGCCGGGCTTCTCGCTGGTCGTCAATTCGGCGGCGGATCCCGCCATCGCGGACCCGGAACGCTGCCGCCTCGGCAACGCCGACATCTGCACGTTGCGTGACGCGGTGGCGGCGGCGAAGCTCGACGGCGGCGGCACGATCACCTTCGCCGCGCCGATCCAGGCCGTCACGCTGGACGACGAAATTCTGTTCGACGCTCCGGGCGCCACGGTCGCCGTCGACGGCGGCGGCGCCGTCTCCCTGATCGGCACGACGACGCGCGTGCTGCGCATCGCCAGCGGCGCGAGCGTGGAGATCCGCGGCGTCGCGATCGCCGACGGCGACGCCGGATCGGACGACGGCGGCGGCATCGAGAACGAAGGCAGCCTCGTGCTGAAACGCAGCACGCTGCACGGCAACTCCGCCGCGAGAGGCGGAGCGCTGCACAATGCCGCCGGCGCGCAGGCCACGCTGATCAACAGCTCCTTCGCCGACAACTCGGCGCTCGACGCCGGCACCGATGTCTACGTGCGGGGCTCGTCGGTCAAGGCCTACAACGTCACCTTCGGCGGAGGCGTCTCCGGCGTCAGCGCGATCGTCGCCGACGACGGCGCGATCAGCGTGAGCAACAGCCTGCTTCGCGACTGCGCCTTCGTCGGTACCGGCACCATGTACTACAACCCCGTCGGCGACCCCGACTTCAATCTGCGCAATTACGACATCGGGACGAGCTGCGGCATTCCGGCGTCGATGCCGGGCAATGACGCGCCGCTGCACCTGGGCGCGCTCGCCGTCCCGCCCGGCGGCGCCCTGCCGGTGATGATGCCCGGCCCTGGCAGCGCGGCGATCGACGGCGGATCCAGCGCGATCTGCAACGTCGAGGCCGGCCACGTCGACGAGCGCGGCGTCGCGCGCCCGCAGGGCAGCGAGTGCGACAGCGGTGCCGTCGAAGTGCGGCTGTATGGTTTCTCCGGCACCGCCAGCGGTCAGATCGGCGACGTCGTGCTGCAACTGGCCGGCGCGGACGGCGGCGGCGCGCAAAGCGTGACCGTCGCGCAGGCGGACTCGAGCTTCGCCTTCGCCAACCTGCTGCCCGAGAACGCGAACTGGGCAGTGACGGTGCTCTCCGCGCCGAACGGCCAGGAATGCACCGTCGCGCCGGCGAGCGGCAGCGGGCTCGCCGCGGACGTGACCGATCTGGTCCTGACCTGCATCACGACGATGCTGCTGGTCGACGTCACCCACACGGACACCACGTGCTACGGCGGCGGCAACGGCACCGCCACGGCCAACGCGATCGGCGGCGCGCTGCCGTACCGCTATCTGTGGAGCCCCTCCGGCGGAACCTCGGCCGGAGCATCGGGCCTGTCGGCGGGAGACTACACGGTCACCGTCACCGACAGCCTCGACGCCACGGTGAGCGTGCAGGTGACGATCGGCTCGCCGCCGCCGATCGTGTTCGACCTCGTCGACCTCGATCCGGGTCAATACGGTGCCGACTACACCGGCAGCGTGTCCGCGTCCGGCGGCAACGGGGTCGTCGGGGTCGCGTTGGACTCGGGCGCGCTGCCGCCGGGCCTCGACTTCGGCACCAGTCCCGGCAGCAGCCAGGGCTCGATTCTCGGTACGCCCACCGCGGCGGGGTCCTACGATTTCCGGCTCATCGCGAGCGACGCCAGCACCTGCGAGTACAGCCAGTCGATCACCATGGTCGTCGCGCCGGCGCCGTTGACGGTCCGCGTCGACGACGCGACGCGCGTCTACGGCACCGCGAATCCCACTTTCGGCGCGAGCTATGCGGGCTTCGTCAACGGCGATGCGGTCGACGACCTCGTCGCCACGCCGGCGTTCGCCACCGCGGCCGACGCGAATGCGCCGGCCGGCACCTATGCGATCACGGCGAGCGGTGCGCTCAGCCCGAACTACGCGCCGGTCTTCGTCGACGGTACGCTGACGATCACCCAGGCGACGCAGGGCATCTCGAATTTCATTGCCAGTCCGGCCGCGCCGACCTATGCGCAAGGCGGCACGTTCTCCGTCTCGGCGACGCCGGGCGCATCGACCAGCCCGCTCGTGTTCTCGTCGAATTCGCCTGCGGTGTGCACGGTCGCCGCGACCGGAGGCGACACCGCCACTGTCGCCATGCGTCGGGCAGGTTCCTGCGCCCTCACGGCTGATCAGGCCGGCGACGTCAATTACACCGCCGCCGCCCAGCTGGCGCTCGACGTCACCATCGACGTCGGCGCGCAGACGATCGCGTTCGCGCCACCGGGAGATCAGCCGCTCGGGCTGGGCTCGATCATGGTCGCACCGACCGCGTCGAGCGGCCTGGCAGTGAGCCTGGTTTCCGACACCGCGTCGATCTGCAGCATCAGCGGCAACGGGCCGTTCGCGATCGCCTTGCTCGGCGCAGGCACCTGCTCGCTCACCGCGAGCCAGGAAGGCGACGCCGACCATGCGGCGGCGGCGCCGGTCACGGTGAAATTCGTCGTGCTCGCTCCCGTGGAGAGCGCGGTCGCGTTGACCAGTTCGCTCAATCCGAGCAGGTCCGGTCAGAACGTGATCTTCACCGTGACGGTGACGCCGGCGGTCGCGGCAGGCCCGGCGCGCACGCTCGCGAACGCATCGGCAAGCGGCGCAGCCGTTCCCACCGGCACTCTCGTACTGACCGACAACGGCGCGATGTTGGCGAGCCTGACCTTGGACGCGACCGGTACGGCCAGCTACACGACCCGATCGCTCGACGTCGGCACCCATGCGATCACGGCGGACTACGGCGGCGATCTGCTCACCGAGCCCTCGAGCACGACCCTGACGCAGGTGGTCGACGCCGCTGCCGAGCCTGCCGTCGTTCCGGTGCCGACCTTGGCACCCAGCCTGCTCGCGCTGCTCGGCGGCTTACTCGGCGTGATGGCCTGGCTGCGATTGGCGGCGGGCAACGGGCCCCGATCCGGGGTTCGGCGCCGCTGATCGACGGATATGTACGTGCGCAGCGCAGCCGGGAAGGCTGCGCTGCAGTCACTGCGGGAAGCGGCATGCGCGTGGGGGCCAGGCCTGCCCCCCTACCATGTCAAGGTAGTGCTCCACCACGAACGGTTCGCAGCGGCCCGCTCGTGGATCGCGCCGGCGGCCGTTGCTCAGCCGCTCTTCAACGCTTCAGCGAGACCAGCTGCAACGTGATCGTGTCGCCTTTGCGGTCCGCCTGCTCGATCTGCGCCGGCAGCCAGCCCAGCGATTCGGCGAACCAGACGCGCCCGACGCGGCGGCGATCGTCGTCGTCGTTGCCTTCGCGCAGCATGACGGTCGTCGCGTAGCTGCCGGCTGGCACCTTCAGCGTCTCGTTCGCGCCGCGCGTGTAGCGCATGTCCTCGACGTGGTCCTTGACGGCGACCTTGTAGTCGAAGCGTTGCGCGCCGTGCATCAGGTCGGCGGCCAGCGCCAGCGTGACGCTCTGGCGGTCGATCAGGCCCGGCACGGTCGCGTAGCGGAATTCGCCGCCCTCGCGCACGCGCACTTCGTTCGCCTTCCAGTCGAATTTGGCCTGGCGCGTGCGCTGCTTGAACGCGCCGTCCTGCTTGTAATCGTAGGCCAGCGCGAGCGGCCGGCCGTCCTGCCAGCGGAAGCGCGAGGTCTCGACGATGTGGATGCCGGCGATCTTGGCCAGGCCCTCGGTGCCGCGCGTCTCGCTGCGCAGCGTCCAGCTGCCGTCGTGGTTGTCGGACAGCTCCAGCGTCGTACGGCCGAGTTCGCTGCCGTTCTGCAAGGTCGCGTATTCGGCCTTGAAGGATTTGATCGACGTCGGTGCGGCCGGCGCGGCGAAGGCGGGCGCGAATACGAGCAGATGGCACAACAGCACGGCGAGCGCAGCTTTCATCGAGGGATCCGGCGAGACGATGGATCGAGTGTCGCGAGGCGAGGCTGAACGGGCGCTCACGCCAGCGAGCCGTCGGCCCGCAGGCGCAGCGGTGCGCCGAGCGGCACGCCGTCGCGCCGCACGCGCGAATCGACCAGCGCGACGCGTCCGGCGGCGATCTCGGCGACGCAGGCGACGAGCAGGCGGTGTTCCTGGACGAGCAGCCGCTCGGCCAGCAGGTCCGGCGTATCGCCGGCGAGGACCGGGATTTCCGCCTGTGCGAGCAGCGGTCCGCCGTCGAGTTCGGCGTCGACGAAATGCACGCTCGTGCCGTGCGTCGCGTCGCCCGCTTCGAGCGCGCGCCGATGCGTGTGCAGGCCGCGATACTTCGGCAGCAGGGAAGGGTGGATGTTGACGATGCGTCCGACCCACGGCGCCAAGGCGGTCGGATCCAGGATGCGCATGAAGCCGGCCAGCACGATCAGCGCCGGCTCGTGCCCGGCGACGCGCGCGAACAGGTCGGCGTCGAACGCGGCGCGGCTGGCGTAGCTCTTCGGGTCAAGCGCGAGCGTGGCGATGCCGGCGTCTTCCGCACGGCGCAGCGCCGGCGCCTGCGCCTTGTCGCTGGCGACCAGCACGATCTCGACCGGCAGCGTTCCGGCGCGTTGCGCGTCGATCAGCGCCTGCAGGTTGGAGCCGCGGCCGGAAGCGAGAACGGCGACGCGGAGGATGGGCGACGAACGACGGGCGATCGGCAAAGCATCGAAATCGACGGGCTCGCCACCCGCGAGCACCGTCCGATCTCCAGGTTTGCCCTTAGCAATCACCAATCACCAATCACGGCTTTCAACCGATCCGCACGCGCTCGTCGCCGCTCGCGGCGACGACTTCGCCGATCGCCCGCGCCTCGAGGCCGAGCGACTTCAGCGTCGCGATCGTGGTCTCGCGTTCGGCGTCGGCGACGATCAGCACGTAGCCGATGCCGCAGTTGAACGTGCGCCACATCTCCTCGCGCGCGACGCGGCCTTCGCGCTGCAGCCAGTCGAACACCGGCGGCAGCGTCCAGCTGCCGCTGTCGAGCGCGATGCCGAGGTGTTCGGGCACGACGCGGATGATGTTCTCCTTCAGGCCGCCGCCGGTGATGTGCGCCATGCCGTGCACGGACTGGCGCTTGAGCACGTCCAGGATCGGCTTGACGTAGATCGTGGTCGGCGCCATCAGCGCGTCGGCGAGCGCGACGCCGCCGAGATCGAGGTCGAACGGATTGCCGGCGCGCGCGAGGATCTTGCGGATCAGCGAATAGCCGTTGGAATGCGGACCGCTGGAATCGATGCCGACGATCGTGTCGCCCGCCTGGATGCGCGCGCCGTCGATCAGCGCGGACTTCTCCACCGCGCCGACGGTGAAGCCGGCGAGGTCGTATTCGCCCGGCGGGTACATGTCCGGCATCTCCGCCGTCTCGCCGCCGATCAGCGCGCAGCCGGCCAGTTCGCAGCCCTTGGCGATGCCGCCGACGACGCTGACGGTGGTGTCGACGTCGAGCTTGCCGGTGGCGAAGTAGTCGAGGAAGAACAGCGGCTCGGCGCCTTGCACGAGCACGTCGTTGACGCACATGCCGACCAGGTCGACGCCGATGGTGTCGTGGCGGCCGAGCATTTGCGCGAGCTTGAGCTTGGTGCCGACGCCGTCGGTGCCGGACACCAGCACCGGCTCCTGGTAGCGCCCGGCCAGCTCGAACAGCGCGCCGAAGCCGCCGAGTCCGGCCATGACCTCGGGCCGGAACGTGCGCTTGACCAGCGGCTTGATGCGCTCGACGACTTCGTTGCCCGCGTCGATGTCGACGCCGGCGGCGCGGTAACTCAAGCTTTCCTGGTCGCTGGACATGGCGGTGGGGCATCTTGCGGGGGCGCGCATGATACACCGGCAGTGCGCCGGGCCGAGCCCGCGCTGGGCGCTGGAATGGACGTGTTGGCGACCTTTCGGCAGACTTGCGCCAACTTCCGAAGGCAGCCGGCCCTTAAGATGCGAGCATTCTCTCCGTTGCGCGCGATCGTTTTTCTGCTGGCGCTGCTCGCGTCCTGGCCGGTCCTGGCCGCGCCCGGCTCGTACACCGGCGAGGCGCCGGTCAATTCGCAATCCGACGAGGAGCGCAGCGGCGCGCTGAAGGTCGCGCTGGCGAACGTGATCCTCGAACAGAGCGGCGGCGAGGGAGCCGCGCCGTCGTCGGCGGACGTCGCCAAGGCGGTCGAGCAGGCCGAGCGCTACGTGCTGCAATACCAGTATCGCCGCGGCAGCGAGGGCGGCGCGAAGTACATGCTGGTGGCGCAGTTCGACGGCGCGGCGGTGGGCCGCATCCTGCGCCGGCTCGGCGTCGGCGGGGCCGCTGCGGAGATGGAGGCGGCCGAGGAGCCGAGCGAGGCGACGGTCTGGATCGGCGGCATCAACAACGCCGGCGACTACGCGCGCGTGATCGCCTATCTCGGTCGCAACAACTTCGTGCGCAACGCGCAGCCGATGCAGGCGCGCGGCGACGGTATGCTGGTGCGGCTGTCGCTGACGGCCAGCCCGGCGCGCTTCCTCGAGGTCATCGGCATGGAGCGCACGCTCGGCGTGGTCAGTTCGGGAGCGAAGGTCGACGGCGTCGATGCGACACTCGCGCTGACTCCGTAGCGTTCGGCGCGGATGTTGCGCCATCTGCCCAACCTGATCACCGGCCTGCGCATCCTGCTGGCGCTGCCGCTGTGCTGGCTGATCCTGCACGGCCGCTACGACGGCGCCCTGCTGGTCGCCGCGATCGCCGGCGCCAGCGACGCGCTCGACGGTTTCCTGGCCAAGCACTACGGCTGGCAGAGCTGGATCGGCGGCATGCTCGATCCGATCGCCGACAAGCTGCTGCTGACCACCGCCTTCGTCTCGCTGCTGGCGGTCGGCGAACTGCCCGTGTGGCTGGTCGGGCTGATCGTCGCGCGCGATCTGATCATCGTCGCCGGCGCCAGCGCCTACCATTGGCTGATCGGCCGCTTCGACGCCGCGCCCAGCCGCTTGTCGAAGCTGACCACGACGCTGCAGATCGTCTTCGTGCTGGTCGAGCTGCTGCACCTGTCGCGCTGGCTGTCGGTGCCGGACGGGCTGCGCGCTGTGCTGGCGGTGGCGACCGCGCTGGTCACGCTGGCCAGCGGCCTGCACTATGTCGTCGTCTGGGGCGCGCGTGCGCGCCGCGCGAAGCACGGAGGGTAAGGGACATGGCTGAAAACGGAGGCGCATGGCTCGACTTGCGCTGGCAGGCGTTGATCCTGCTGCTGGCGATCGGCGGCGTGATCTACCTGCTGTCGCCGGTGCTGATGCCGTTCGTGGTCGCGGCGCTGTTCGCCTACCTGCTCGATCCGGTGGTCGATCGGCTCGAACCACGCATCGGGCGGAACCTCGCGGTCAGCCTGGTGTTCCTGGTGGCGACGGTCCTGGTCGTCGCGGTGATGCTGGTGCTGGTGCCGTTCATCGAGCGGCAGATCAGCAATTTCCTCGCCCAGCTGCCGGTCTGGCTGAACTGGTTCCAGACCCGCGCGACGCCGTGGCTGGAGGCGCGCTTCGGCATCTCGCCGGACATCCTCGACACGCAGAAGATCTTCGAGACCTTGCAGGCGCACTGGAAGGAAGCCGGCGGCATCGCCGCGACGGTGGTGGCGAAGGTGTCCAAGTCCGGCATGGCCCTGGTCGGCTGGGTGCTGAATCTGGTCATGATTCCGGTGGTCGCGTTCTATCTGCTGCGCGACTGGGACGTGCTGGTCGCGCGCATCCACTCGCTGATCCCGCGCTCGATCGAGCCGGTCGTTTCGCGCCTCTCGCGCGAGTCCGACGATGTGCTCGGCGCGTTCCTGCGCGGCCAACTCAGCGTGATGGTCGCGCTCGGCGTGTTCTACGGCGTCGGCCTGTGGCTGGTCGGCATCAACGTCGGCCCGCTGATCGGCATGATCGCCGGCCTGATCAGCTTCGTGCCGTACCTCGGCGCGATCACCGGCGTGCTGATGGGCGTGATCGCGGCCCTGGTGCAGTACCAGGACTGGTTCCACGTCGCGCTGGTGCTCGGCGTGTTCGTGATCGGGCAGACGCTGGAGGGCTACGTGCTGGTGCCGAAGTTGGTCGGCGACAAGATCGGCCTGCACCCGGTCGCGGTGATCTTCGCCGTGCTCGCCGGCGGCGAGCTGTTCGGCTTCCTCGGCGTGCTGCTCGCGCTGCCGGTCGCTTCGGTGGTGATGGTCCTCCTGCGCTACCTGTACGAGCGCTACACGCAGAGCGAGCTGTACACGACGCGCGCGCATCCGGAGATCATCGTGCCCGGCGCCGAGAGCGTGGTCGTCGTCGCCGCCGACAGCGTCGTCGTCGAAGGCGCGCCGCCGAGGCCGTCGGAGCCGCCCGGCAACGCATGACCGATCAGCTTCCGCTCGCGCTGCGCTGGCCGGCGCACCAGCGTTTCGACAGTTTCGTCGCGGGCGCCAACGCGGCCGCGGTCGAACTGCTCCGCGCGATCGCGCAGGGCGGCGAGGAATCCTGGGCCTATCTGGCCGGCGCGAGCGGCAGCGGCCGCACGCATCTGCTGGTCGCCGCCTGTGCTTGCGCGAACGCCGCCGGCCGCAGCGCGCAGTACTTGTCGCTGGCTGCGCTGCGCACGCGGCGCGCCGAGGCGATTCGCGGCTTCGGTGGCAGCGACCTGCTCGCGATCGACGATCTCGACGCGATCGCCGGCGAGCGCGAAGCCGAGCACGCGCTGTTCGACCTCTACAACCGCTGCCGCGCCGAGCGCGCGAGCCTGCTGTTCGCCGCGACCGCGCCGGCCGCGCAGCTGGGCATCGGGCTGCCGGACCTCGTCTCGCGCCTGTCCGCCTGCACCCAGCTGGCGTTGAAGCCGCTCGACGAGTCGGCACGCCGCGACCTGCTGCGCGACCGCGCGCTGGCCCGCGGCATCGAACTCGACGACGCGGCGCTGGACTGGCTGTTCGCCCGCGGCCGGCGCGATCTCGCCTCGCTGCTGGCCGCGCTCGACCGCATCGACCGCGCCTCGCTGGCCTCGCAGCGGCGCGTGACCGTTCCGTTTCTGCGGTCGTTGCTCGGGAAGGCATTGGACGCGGATGAGAAGGGCGTTTGACGCGGATCAGAGCGCATGGACGCGGATCAGAAAAGCGAATCCGATCGGCGTTCATTTGGTTTGATCCGCGTCCAAAGCTCTTGGCCGGAGCGCGACACTACGGCGTCGAGCCGTGGCGGACGCTCGGGAAAACAAAAACCCTCGACGAGAATCGATGCCTGACCCGGGTCGGATCTTCGAATCAGACGTTTTCTTGATCCGCGTCCATGCGCTCTGATCCGCGTCCAACGCTCCCGCCCTTACCCCCATCGCCCAACTCGCGCAGCTGCTCCACCGTGCCGATGTTGCGCCAGAAGCCGTCGTAGCGTTCGCCGGTCAGGCGCGCATCGCGCATCGCGCGCTGGTACATCGGCAGCAGCTTGAAGCGGCCGTCGGCCTCGCCGGAAACCAGTTCGGGCCGGTAGACGCCGATGTTGCCGAAGGTCAGCCGCTCGCCGGCGCCGTCCTCGTTGAGGCGCGTGCCGTCGAGCCAGAAGTCGCCGCGCGGATGGAAGTCGGGGTTCGGCACCATGATCAGGTGCGCGAGGCCGTCCGGATCGGCCGGCAGCCGGGCGTAGTCGTAGTCGCTGACGATGTCCGCGCTGACCGCGATGAACGGCGTCTCGCCGAGCAGGGGCAGCGCGCGGCGCATGCCGCCGCCGGTTTCCAGCGGCGAGGGGCCTTCGTAGCTGTAGTGGATCGACAGCCGCCAGCGCGAACCGTCGCCGAGCGCGGCCGGAAACTGCTCGGCCAGATGCGAGGTGTTGATCACCACGCGCTCGACGCCGATCGCGGCGAGCTTGTCGAGGTGACGCTCGATCAGCCGCTTGCCGCCGACGTCGAGCAGGGGCTTGGGCGTGGCGTCGGTCAGCGGACGCAGGCGCTCGCCGCGACCGGCGGCGAAGATCAGCGCGCTGCGCAGCTTCATGCGCCTAGCTCGCGCGGCTGCGCGATGTCGCGCTGGCCGAGCGCGCGTTCGAGCAGGTCGGCCAGCGGCGCCAATTCGTGATGCGCGCGCGCGACCGAGATCACGTAGCGCCAGACCAGCGGCAGGTCGCCGAGATATTGCGTCTTACCGTCGCGATAGCAGAGCCGGCAGAACAGGCCGAGCACCTTGAGATGGCGCTGCAGGCCGGTCAGGTCGAACCAACGCCGGAACCTGGCCGCGTCGACGTGCGTGTCGAGCAGGTGCGCGTGCACGAGGCGCTGGCGGTGGCTTTCGAGCCAGCCCTCGACGCGCTCGGCGTCCCAGGCGATGTAGCAATCGCGCAGCAGCGAGGCGAGGTCGTAGGTGACCGGACCGACTACGGCCCCCTGGAAGTCGATGATGCCCGGATTGGGCAGGAGGCCCTCGGTCTTTCGCTGCTGCGAATCCCCGATCGCCGACCCCCAATCCCGGCTCTCCACGACCATCAGATTGCGGCTGTGGTAGTCGCGATGCATGAATCCCTGCGGCTGCTCGCGCACGGCAGCGACCAGCACGTCGTAGGCGGCGTCGATCGTCGCGCGCTGCTGCGTCGAGACTGGCGCGCCGAGATGCCGGCCGAGGAACCACTCCGGCATCAGTTCGAGTTCCATCCGCGCGAAGGCCTCGTCGAACACCGGCAGGCCGGCCGGATCGACGCGCGTCTGCATGTGCAGCAGCGCATCGAGCGCGTCGGCGTAGAGGACGTCCGCGGTCTCGGCGGTCAATTCCGGCAGATACGCGCGTGCGCCGAGGTCTTCCATCAGGATGAAGCCCTGCGCGCGGTCGACCGCGAACACGTCGGGCACGTGCAGGCCCGCCTGGTGCAGTCGGGCACCGATGCCGAGCCAGGGTTCGACGTTCTCCTTGTCCGGCGGCGCGTCCATGACGATGCGCGTGCCGCCGTCCGCGAGCGTCACGCGCCAGTAGCTGCGGAAGCTGGCATCGGCCGAGGCGGGCGCGATCGAGGTGGCCCGGTCAGCGAGCGCTTCGGCCACGAAGTGCGACAGGGCCGCGTGGCGGCCGGAGGAATCGGTCACGCGCATCTCTTCACGAGTCGGACGAGGGCGGCATTGTCCGCGTAGACGCGGCTCCAGTGCCAGCGCATCCGATGGGCGGTCGAAGTGGCGGCGGCCCGCTCCGGCAATTGGCTCCGGGCGCGCGGCGCGCGGTGATACTGTCGCCGTCGCGCGGCGCTGCCTAGGGTAACGGCTCGGCCATCGGGGAATTCGCGTCGTGACGCTCGTCGAGACGACCTTCCGCACAGCTGCATTCGGGTTCTGCCTGCTCGCGGCCGCTGCGGCGTCCGCCGCCGAACCGGCCGGGCGCCAGTCGATCGACGACGCCTGGTTCACCGGGCCGATGCTGGCGCCCTCGGCGGGCACGCTGCCGCGCGGCCACGTGCTCGTCGAGCCGTATCTCTACGACGTGATATCGCCGCGTGCCGACGGCTTCGGCTCGTTGACCTACCTCAACTACGGCCTGACCGATCGCCTCACCGTCGGCCTGATCCCGACCTTCGGCTACAACCGCATCGGCGGCGGCGCCGGCAGCTCGCATCTCGGCGTGGGCGACGTCAGCGTGCAGGCGCAATGGCGCCTGACCCGGTTCGACGCGGACAGCGGCGTGCCGACGATGTCGATCAACGTGCAGCAGTCGCTACCGACCGGCCGGTTCGACCGCCTCGGCGAACGCCCTGGCGACGGGCTCGGCAGCGGCGCGCGCACCACCACGCTCGGCTGGTACATGCAGACGTATTTCTGGATGCCGAACGGGCGCATCCTGCGCACGCGCTTCAATCTTTCGCATGCGTGGTCGCGCAGCGCCGGCGTCGGGGACGTCAGCGTCTACGGCACCGCGCAGGGTTTCCACGGCCGCGCGAAGCCGGGCAGCGTGCAGACCGCCAACCTCGCCTTCGAATACAGCCTCACGCAGAACTGGGCGCTCGCGCTCGACCTGATCTATCGGCACACCGGCGACACAAGCGTCTCCGGCCGTTCTTCACCGTACGTCACGGCGGACGACGTGCGCGTGGAAGGCGGCGCCGGAGCGTCCTTCGCGCTGGCGCCGGCCGTCGAATACAACTGGAGCGCGAATCTCGGCCTGCTGCTCGGCGTGCGCGTGATTCCGCACACGCGCGCCGCCCCGGCGAGCGTGACGCCGGCCGTCGCGCTCAACATGGTGTTCTGAATCTCCGTATTGGGGTGGCGTTCACGGCCTTCCGGTTGCCCAGGTTCGTTGACCCGGGGCCGTCAAATCAGTACCATTTCGGTACGCTTTTAGATCCCCCGGTTCCCATGCTTCGCGTCAGCAAACTGACCGACTACGCCACCGTCGTCATGACCTGCCTCGCGGCGGCCGGCGACGGCGTGCTCAGCGCGCAGGCGCTGGCCGAGCGCGCGCACCTGGAGGCGCCGACGGTCAGCAAGCTGCTCAAGCAGCTCGCACAGGCCGGCTTGGTGGTCTCCACCCGCGGCATCAACGGCGGCTATCGGCTTTCGCGTGCGCCGCGGGAGATCTCGATCGCCGACATCGTCACCGCGATGGAAGGCCCGATCGGCATGACCGAATGCAGCGTGCACGCCGGCGCCTGCGGACACGAGCCGCACTGCGGCGTTCGCGTGAACTGGCAGCGCATCAACCACGCGATCGCGACGGCGCTGGCGGAGGTCAGCCTTGCCGAGATGGTCAAGCCGCCGCCGCGACGCGGCGCGGCGATCCCGCTGCGCGTAGCGGTTTCCTGAGTGCGGGCACGGACACCCGCTTTTGACGTCGCGTTCCGGGACGAACGCAAGGGAAGCAACCCGTAGGCAGCTCCCATGGCCACCGAACGAATCCAGATGGAAAACGAACTGCGCAACCGCGGCGACGCGCCGGCCGGCAACGAGGCCGTCGTCGAGGCCCTGAATCGTCGCTACAGCGCCGGTTTCGTCACCGACATCGAAAGCGAAAGCCTGCCGCCGGGCCTGAACGAGGACGTCGTGCGCGCGATCTCGGCGCGCAAGCAGGAGCCGGAATGGCTGACCGAGTGGCGCCTGAAGGCCTATCGCCACTGGCTGACGATGACGCCGCCGCACTGGGCCAAGCTCGACATCGAGCCGATCGACTTCCAGGCGATCAGCTACTACTCGCAACCGAAGAACCGGCCGAAATCGCTCGACGAGGTCGATCCCAAGCTGCTGGAAACCTACGACAAGCTCGGCGTGCCGCTGCACGAGCGCGCGCGCCTGGCCGGCGTGGCGGTCGACGCGGTGTTCGACTCGGTGTCGGTCGGCACCACGTTCCGCAAGGAGCTGGCCGAGGCCGGCGTGATCTTCTGCTCGATCAGCGAAGCGGTGCGCGAGCATCCCGAGCTCGTGCAGAAATATCTCGGCAGCGTGGTGCCGCCGGGCGACAACTACTTCGCCGCGCTGAACTCGGCCGTGTTCTCCGACGGCTCGTTCGTGTTCGTGCCGAAGGGCGTGCGCTGCCCGATGGAGCTGTCGACGTACTTCCGCATCAACGCGCGCGACACCGGCCAGTTCGAGCGCACGCTGCTGATCGCGGAAGAAGGCGCCAGCGTGTCGTACCTGGAAGGCTGCACCGCGCCGATGCGCGACGAGAACCAGCTGCACGCGGCGGTCGTCGAGCTGGTCGCGCTCGACGACGCCAACATCAAGTATTCGACCGTGCAGAACTGGTATCCGGGCGACGAGAACGGCGTCGGCGGCATCTACAACTTCGTCACCAAGCGCGGCGACTGCCGCGGCGCGCGCTCGAAGATTTCCTGGACCCAGGTCGAGACCGGTTCGGCGATCACCTGGAAATATCCGAGCTGCGTGCTGCGCGGCGACGATTCGGTCGGCGAGTTCAACTCGGTCGCGCTGACGCATCATCGCCAGCAGGCCGACACCGGCACGAAGATGATCCACATCGGCCGCAACACCAAGTCGAAGATCGTCTCCAAAGGCATCAGCGCCGGGCGCGGGCAGAACACCTACCGCGGCCTGGTCAAGGTGGAGAAGGGCGCCGAAGGCGCGCGCAACTACACACAGTGCGATTCGCTGCTGATCGGCAAGAAGTGCGGCGCGCACACCTTCCCGTACATCGAGGTGAAGAATCCCGGCGCGATCGTCGAGCACGAGGCGACCACCTCGAAGATTTCCGACGACCAGCTGTTCTACTGCCGCTCGCGCGGCATCGGCGAGGAAGACGCGGTGTCGATGATCGTCGACGGCTTCTGCAAGCAGGTGTTCAAGGAGCTGCCGATGGAATTCGCCGTCGAGGCGAAGAAGCTGCTCGAGGTGTCGCTCGAAGGCGCGGTGGGCTGAGCATGGACGGGGTCCAAGCCAGCCTCGCGATCCGCGCGGCGCGGCCCGACGACGCGGCGACGATACACGCGCTGGTGTGCGAACTGGCCGAATACGAGAAGCTGCGCCACGAAGTCGACGCGACGGCGGCCGATACCGCCGAGGCGCTGTTCGGCACGCAGCCGCGCGTGTTCGCCGAGATCGCGCGATGGCAGGGCGAGGTCGCCGGCTTCTCGCTGTGGTTCTACAACTACTCGACCTTCCGCGGCCGCCACGGGCTCTACCTCGAGGACCTGTACGTGCGCCCGGCGTTCCGCGGCCGCGGCATCGGCAAGGCGCTGATCGTCAATCTGGCCAGGCGCTGCGTGGCCGAAGGGCTCGCGCGGTTCCAGTGGTCGGTGCTGGACTGGAACACGCCGTCGATCGAGTTCTACCGGTCGCTCGGCGCGAAGCTGACGCCGGAATGGCTCGGCTGCCGCGTCGAAGGCGAGGCGCTGGCCGAATTGGCGGCGAACTGACGGCTTCGTCGTCGCGCCGAAAACCCCGATGAAAAAAGACTTGAGTGAACAGAGCATGCTGAAGATCGAAAACCTCCACGTCCGCGTCGCCGGCAAGGAAATCCTCAAGGGCCTCTCGCTCGACGTGAAGGCGGGGGAGGTGCACGCGATCATGGGGCCGAACGGCGCCGGCAAATCCACGCTCGGCAACGTGCTGGCCGGGCGCGAGGGCTACGAGGTCACGCAGGGCTCGGTCGTCTTCGAAGGCAGGAACCTGCTCGATCTGGAGCCCGAGCAGCGCGCGGCGGAAGGCGTCTTCCTCGCGTTCCAGTACCCGGTCGAGATTCCGGGCGTGAACAACACCTACTTCCTGCGCGCCGCGCTGAACGCGCAGCGCAAGCATCGCGGCGAAGCCGAGCTCGATTCGATGCAGTTCCTCAAGCGGGTGCGCGAGAAGCTCGCCGTCCTGCACCTGAAGGACGAGCTGCTGCACCGCGCGGTCAACGAGGGCTTCTCCGGCGGCGAGAAGAAGCGCAACGAGATCTTCCAGATGGCGCTGCTCGAGCCCAGGCTCGCGATCCTCGACGAGACCGACTCCGGTCTCGACATCGACGCGCTCAAGATGGTCGCCGACGGCGTCAACGCGATGCGCTCGCCCGAGCGCGCGTTCCTGGTCGTCACGCACTATCAGCGCCTGCTCGACTACATCGTGCCGGACTTCGTGCACGTGCTCGCCGACGGCGTCATCGTCGAGTCCGGCGACGCCGGCCTTGCGCACAAGCTCGAGGAACACGGCTACGCCTGGATCGCCGAACGCCACCTGCCCGCCGGCGCCGGTGCCGGAGCGGCGTGATGGCGTCCGTTCCGCACGAGCGCGATCTGCTCGACGAGCTGGGCCGCGGCGACGCCGGCGCGCGCGCGGAGTCCTGGCGCTACAGCAAGACGGCGCTGCGCGCGCTGTCGCAGCAGGATTTCGTCGCGGCCGACGCGCAGGCCGAGCTGCCCGCGGCACTGCTGGCGCAGTTCGACTGGCCGCAGACGCGCGGTCGCCGCGTGGTGCTGGTCAACGGCACGCTCTCGGAGCGGTACTCGGACATGGCCGGCATCGGCGCGTCGATCACCGCCGGCGTGTCGGCCGACAACGTCTATCCGATCCGCATCGACGGCGACGTCGGCGCACCCGTGCACGTGGTGCACGCGAGCGTACCGTCCGCGCAGGCCAGCCGCTGGCGGGCGAGCGCGGAAGTGACGATCGCCAGCGGGCGCGCCTGCATCATCGAGCAGCACCTCGCCGCGGAAGGCGCCGCCGTGTTCGGTTCGCTGCAGCGTCGCTACGAATTGGCCGCCGGCACGCAGCTCGACCTGATCAGCCTGTGCGAGCTGCCGGAATCGGCCGCGCTGTATCGCCTGATCGAGGCGCGCGTCGGCGCGAAGGCGACGCTGCGCGCGACGCACGTGCTGCTCGGCGGCCGCCTGCAGCGCATGGACCTGCAAGTCGATCTCGCCGGCCCCGAGGCGCGCCTGGAATCGCGCGGCGTGTTCGCGCTGCGCGGCCGCGACCACGCCGACACGCAGCTCGACGTGCGCCATCTCGCGCGCGACACCGCCTGCGACATCGTCTGGCGCGGCGTGGCGGACCAGCGCGCGCGCGGAATCTTCCACGGCGCGATCACCGTCGCCGCCGGCGCGGACGGCTCGGACGCCGTGCTGTCGAACAAGAACCTGCTGCTGTCGCCGAACGCCGAGATCGACACGCAGCCGGTGCTGGAAATCTACGCCGACGAGGTGAAGGCGGCGCACGGCGCGACCGTCGGCCAGCTCGACGAGCGCGCCTTGTTCTACCTGCGTTCGCGTGGCATTCCGCTGGCCGAGGCGCGGCGCATGATGGTGACGGCGTTCTGCAGCGAAGTGCTCGCCGGCGTCGCCGACGCGGACCTGCGCGAGCGGCTGGCGCAGCGCGCGCAGGCGGCGCTGCCGACCAGCGCCTGATCGACGGTAACCCCTGTCCGTCGCTCCCGCTCGGCGGGAACGACGGCGACGAAGGTGAAGCAGCCCCGATGACGTTCGACTCCAATCCCTACCGCAAAGACTTCCCGATCCTCGCGCGCGAGGTGCACGGCAAGCCGCTGGTCTACCTCGACAACGCGAACACCTCGCAGAAGCCGCAGGTGGTCATCGACGCGGTGGATCGTTTCTATCGCGAGACCAACGCCAACGTCGCGCGCGCGGTGCATTCGCTCGGCGAGGCGGCGACCTCGGCCTACGAGGGAGCGCGCGACAAGCTGGCGCGCTTCATCAACGCGCCGACGCGCGACGAGGTGATCTTCACCAGCGGCACCACGCAGGCGATCAACACGGTCGCCTACAGCTACGCGCTGCCGCGCCTGCAGCCCGGCGACGAGATCCTCGTCACCACGATGGAGCACCACGCGAACATCGTGCCCTGGCAGCTGGTCGCCGCGCGCACCGGCGCGAAGGTGATCGCCGCGCCGATCACACCGGACGGCGAATTGATCGTCGAGGAGTTCGTCGCGCGCCTGACTCCGCGCGTGAAGCTGGCCGGCGTGACGCACGTCTCCAACGTGCTCGGCACCGTCAATCCGGTGCGCGAGCTGGCCAAGGCCTGCCGCACGCGCGGAATCCCGCTGCTCGTCGACGGCTCGCAGGCCGCGCCTCATCTGCCGATCGACGTGCAGGCGCTCGGCTGCGACTTCTACGCGCTGACCGGGCACAAGCTGTTCGGCCCGACCGGCACCGGCATCCTGTGGGCGCGCAAGGACCTGCTGGCCGAGATGCCGCCGTTCTTCGGCGGCGGCGAGATGATCCGCACGGTCAGTTTCGACGGCACCACCTTCGCCGACGCGCCGCACAAGTTCGAGGCCGGCACGCCAAACATCGCCGGCTTCGTCGGCCTCGGCGCCGCCGTCGACTACGTCAACGGCGTCGGCTTCGAGGCGATCGGCGCACGCGAGCGCGACCTGCTCGCCTATGCGACGGCGGCGCTGGAATCGGTGCCGGGCCTGCGCCTGTTCGGCCGCGCGAAGGAGAAGGCGGCGGTGCTGTCGTTCCTGATCGACGGCGTGCACGCGCACGACCTGGCGACCCTGCTCGACCACGAGGGCGTCGCGGTGCGCTCAGGCCACCATTGCGCGCATCCGCTGATGCAGTTCTACGGCGTGCCGGCGACCGCGCGCGCGTCGCTGGCGTTCTACAACGTGCGCGAGGAGGTCGACGCGCTCGTCGCGGCGATCGCCAAGGTGCGCAAGCTGCTCGGATGATTCCGCTCGTCTTCGCGGAACGCGGACTTCGAGCGGCGGCCGTGCGCGGCGGCGCTCGCCGATGAATCCCCTCTACGCGCCGCTCGTGCTCGAGCACTACCGCCAACCGCGCGGCCGCGGCGCGCTGCCGCGATGCACGCACGCCGCCGACGGCGTCAACCCGCTGTGCGGCGATGCGCTGCGCATCGAGTTGCGTTGCGAGGACGGGCGCGTGGCCGAGTTCGCCTTCTCCGGCGAGTCCTGCGCGATCACCACGGCGACCGCGTCGATGCTCGGCGAACTGGTGCGCGGGGCGACGCCGGCCGAACTCGACGCGCTGGCGCAGCGGTTCGCGCAGCTGATCGAGGGCGCCGACGAAGATGCGGCGTTCGGTCCGTTGAACGCGATGCGCGCCCTGCAGCATCATGCGGCACGGCGCAAATGCGCGCTGCTGCCCTGGGCCACGCTGCGCGCCGCGCTCGCCGGCCTTCCGACCATCAGCACCGAAACGGAGCACGCATGAACACCGCCACCGCTACCGCACCGATCGCGTTCCGCGCCGCGACCGCGGCCGATGTGGCGGCGATCGTCGCCCTGGTCGAATCGGCCTATCGCGGCGACGCGAGCAGGCAGGGCTGGACCACCGAGGCCGACATGCTCGAAGGCCAGCGCACCGATCCGCAGGGCGTCGCCGAGCTGATCGGCCGATCCGGTCTCGGCTGCCGCGTGCTGCTCGGCGAGTCCGAGGCGGGGCTGCTGGCCTGCGCGCACGTCGAAGCCGTGCCGGGCGAGGGCGGCGCCAAGGCCGGCTACTTCGGCATGTTCTCGGTGCGGCCGCAGCTGCAGGGCGGCGGCGTCGGCCGCGCGATGCTCGGCGAGGCCGAGCGCATCGCGCGCGAGGAATGGGGCTGCGCGGAAATGCAGATGACGGTGATCTCAATTCGCGACGAGCTGATCGCCTGGTACGAGCGGCGCGGCTACCGCCGCACCGGCAAGTACAAGCCGTTCCCGTACGGCGACGAGCGGTTCGGCATTCCGAAGCGCGACGATCTGCGCTTCGAGCTGCTGGTGAAGCCGCTGTGAGCGGCTGGGTGCGCGTGTGCACGCGCGCGGAACTGCTGCCGGGCGAGTACCGCAATGTCTACGACGGCGACACGCCGATCGCGGTGTTCAATCTCGACGGCGAGCTGTACGCGATCGAAGACGTCTGCACGCACGACGGCGGCGACCTGACCGGCGGCCTCGTCGAGGGACGCGAGATCGAATGCCCGCGCCACGGCGCGCGCTTCGACATCACCACCGGCGCGGTGCTGTGTCCGCCGGCTTACGAGCCGATCGCCAAGTTCCCGGTGAAGCTCGAGGACGACGTCGTCTACACGCGCGACGACCGCTGGGACTGAGCCGGACGATCCAGGGGATCGGCAGCCGGACTCACGCGGCCGCGAGCGGCACGAAGTGCAGCGTCACGCGCAGCCCGCGGCCGTCGCGGCCGCGGTCGAAGGCGACCTCGGCGCGATGGCGTTCGGCGATGCGGCGCACGATGGCGAGGCCGAGGCCGGAGCCCTCGCGGCGGCTGTCCGGCGGGCGGAAGAAGCGCTCGCCGAGGCGCGGCCACCATTCCGGCGCGACGCCGGGGCCGGAATCCTCCACCGCCAGCGCGATCGCGTTCGCCTCCCGCGCGAGCGAGATCGTCACCGTGCCGTCGCGGCCGGCGTAGCTGAGCGCGTTGTCGACCAGGTTGACCAGCGCCTCGCGCAGCATGACCGCGTCGCCGGTGACGACCAGGCCGTCGGACGGTCCTTCGTAGCCGAGGTCGATGCGCGCGGCGAGCGCGTCCGGAACGCGCTCGCTGGCGTAGCTGCGCGCCAGGCGCGCCAGATCGACCGCGCAGGTGGCGGCGTCGTCCTCGCCGACGGCTTGCGCGCGCGCCAGCGCGAGCAGCTGGCCGGCGGCGCGGCCGGCGCCGGCCGACAGGCGCTCGACGTGCGCGAGCGCGTCGCGCACGCTGTCGGGCCGTGGATCGGCCAGCGCGCGCTCGGCTTGCAGGCGCAGGCCGGCCAGCGGCGTGCGCAGCTGATGCGCGGCGTCGGCGATGAAGCGTTCCTGCAGTTCGAGCAGTTCGCGCAGCCGCGCGAACAGCGCGTCGATGGTGCGCGTGAGTGGGCGGATCTCGACCGGCACCTGGCTCTGATCCAGTGCCGAGAGGTCGCGCGCGCGGCGCTGTGCGATCTGCTGGGTCAGCGGATCGAGCAGATCCAGGCCGCGGCTGACGCCGAACCAGACCAGCACCAGCACGACGACGATCAGCAGCAGCACGATCGGCGAGGTGCCGATCAGGATCTCGCGCGCCAGTTCGCGCCGCTGGTCCAGCGCCTCGGCCATCGAGATGACGACGGTGTCGGCGGTGTCGTCCTGCGCCAGCGCCAGCGTGGCCATGCGCAGCTCGCGTTTGCCGAGGCGGATCGAATCCAGCCGCGGTGCGGCGCCGATGGCCGGCAGGACCGGCGGCAGCGGCAGGTCCAGGTTCGAGGCGAGCATGCCGTGGTGCAGACTGCGCACGGCGTAGTAGGTGGGGTTGTCGGTGTCGTATTCGATCAGGATCCGCACCTGCGGACTGAGCTCCTGATGGCCGGCCTCGCTGCGCGTCATGCGTTCGAGCATCAGCGCGCCCTCGACCAGCGAGCGGTCGTAGTTGACGTTGGCGTAGTGCAGCGCGAGCACGTAGATCAGAGCGCCGCTGCCGAGCCAGGCCAGCACCATCGGCACGACCAGGATCGTCAGCAGGCGCCGCCGCAGGCTGGGCGGACGGTCAGCGCGCATCGGTTCGCGGCTGCGGTGCGTGCATGGGCCTACTCGCCGTCGCCGGCTTCGAGCAGGTAGCCGAGGCCACGCACGGTGCGGATGCGCACGCCGCTGCCTTCCAGCTTGCGCCGCAGCCGATAGACGGCGATGTCGAGGCCGTTGTCGGTCAGCGTGGTGTCCCAGGTGCACAGGGCGTCGATCAGCTGCTCGCGGCTCATCACGCGGTCGAGCCGCGCGGCCAGCGCCTCGAGCAGGCCGAATTCGCGCGGCGTCAGTTCCAGCGGCTCGTCGCCGACGTGCGCGCGCCGGCGCGGCAGGTCGATGCGCAGGTGGCCGATGCTGAGTTCCGGCACGCCCTGCGTGGTGCGCCGGCGCAGCAGGGCGCGCACGCGCGCCTCGAACTCGCGCAACGCGAAAGGTTTCACGAGGTAGTCGTCGGCGCCGAGGTCGAGCGCGTGCACGCGCTCCTCCAGCGCCTCGCGCGCGGTCGCCACCAGCACCGGTACCGAATCCGCTCGCAGGCGCAGGCGACGCAGCAGCTCGATGCCGTCGACGTCGGGCAGGCCGAGGTCGAGCACGATCAGATCGTAGGGATGGTCGCGCAGCGCCGCGTCCGCCAGCCGCCCGCTGGCGAGGCGGTCGACGGCGTGGCCGGCGTTCGTCAGGGCCGCGCCGATCGCATCGGCGATCGCGGCTTCGTCTTCGATGACCAGTACGCGCACGACGGCATTCTAACTCCGCGCGCCGCTTTCATCGTCGGCGAAGTTTTCCTGCGCACGCCGCAAGCCTGCGCCGACTTCCGCCGCCGCGAGCGCGGGTCGCGCGCTCAAGGCTCCGCTTCCAGGCGTTGCAGCAGCGCGGCCCGGTAGGTCGACTCGAAGTGCCAGCCGTCGTCGCTCCGCACCAGCTGGCCGTTGCCGGCGCGGGCCTTGAACCAGTCCTCGACGAAGCCCGCGGCCCAGCCGCCGGTGCCGAAGTTCGCGCTGCCGACCATGGCGATGACGCCGGGGTAGGACTGCAGGAACCCTTCCATCGACTTGACCGGCCGGTTGTGGCTGAGCAGCAGGAACTGCACGTCGTACAGGGACTGCGAGCGCTCGTCCGCGTGCAGGGCGAAATGACCCTTCTCCTCGACGATGGTTTCAGCGAGGCGGCGGATGATCGCCGGCATGCGCGGGTCCGGCCAGGTCGCGCACAACGTCTGCAGGCGCTTGTTGAACGGCGCGTTGCGTACGTGTTCGAGCGCGTCGCGCTTCACCTCCTCCGGATCGTCCTCATAGACCGACTCGTGCACGAGTCCGCGCACGAAGGTCTCGAAATCCGCCGCGAGCCAGGTGATGCGGTAGTCGTGTCCCTGATCGACGTGCACGACCTGCGGTTCGCCCCGCGGGCCGCACGCGCGGTAGTCGAGCGCGATCATGTCGTGTCCGGCCGACGGGCAGTCGCCGAAGTACACGCCGATGTCCGGGTAGTCCCAGTGCTCGATCTTGAAGCGGCTGCCGAGGCCGCCGCACAGGCTCCAGGTCTTCTCGCCGCCGATGCCCTTGAACGCGCTGATCGCGACGTGGTCCGGCGCCCACGAGACCGGCTCATCGGTCGGGAAGCAGCGGTTCCGCGGGATACCGCCGTTCTGCGACTGCATCAGCGCTACGTAGCTGGCCGGCAGCCGGTAGCCGAGCTCGGCCTCGACGGCGGCGATCGTCGCCGGCGTCGGCGGTGGCTCGACGTACTCCTTGCGCGCGTAGTCGCTGTCCTTCCAGAAGCAGCCGAGGTCGAAGTCGGCGAAGCAGGGGGATGGGGGAGGCGCACTCATGCCGGCGGGTTGATTCGCGAATGGGGCATCGCTCGCCCGGTGCGGCAATGTAGCCGATCGCCCCGACGGCGGGCACCGGATCGCGCCGCGCACGGGCCCATGGCGCCGTCGTCGGCGTCGCGCCGCGGTCTGTCGTATCGTGCGGGCGTCGACGATGCGCTCGATACGAGAGGACGAGGACATGACCGAAGAGGCGGCGGACGGAGAATACCTGGTGATCTCGCGCGGCCAGTGGGATGCGGACAAGTCGCCGGAGGAAATCCAGCAGGCGATCGACGCGTTCTACGCATGGCACGAACGCCTGGTCGCGGACGGCAAGGCGCGTCCGGGACAGCGTCTGGCGCGTGCCGGGCGGCGCGCATCGCGCGACGGCATCCTCGACGGCCCGTTCGCCGAGGCGAAGGAGGTCATCGGCGGCTACTGGTTCTTCTACGCCGCCAGTCTCGACGAAGCGGCCGAGCTCGCCGCGCGCAATCCCTGCGTGGCCTGCGGTCTCAGCTTCGACGTGCGCCCGATCGAGCCCGAACGCGCCAGCGCGTACCGGCCGGGCAACGAGACTCCGCGCGCCGGCGGTGCCTGAGCGCTGTCGCCCGCCATTCTTTATTGAGAGTGATTCTCATTTGTGATGTAATCCGGCGCGATGTTGCGCGACGCCGGTGCTGCCGGCCGTCGCGCACGGGATCGTGAAGGCGCATTCGGCGCCGTCCATCGAGGAAGGCATGACGGAAGCGGCGCGCATCGAGCGGAAGCCCGATCCGAAACGGCGCGCGTACTGGCTGAAGACGCTGCACCAGTGGCATTGGATCAGCTCGGCCGTGTGCCTGGTCGCGCTGGTGCTGTTCAGCGTGACCGGATTCACGCTGAATCACGCGCGGCAGATCGAAGGCAAGCCGGCGGTGAGCACGCGCGAAGGGCAGCTGCCGGCCGAGTGGCTGGCGCGCCTGTCGGGCCACGCGGACAAGGACACGGCGCCGCTGCCGGCCGCGGTGCGCGACTGGCTCGCGCGCGAGCTGGACGTCGAGGTCGGCGAGCGCGCGGCGGAGTGGTCGGACGGCGAGGCGTACGTGTCGATGCCGCGGCCGGGCGGCGACGCCTGGCTCAGCATCGATCTCGACAGCGGCAAGGTGCAGTACGAGAAGACCGATCGCGGCTGGATCTCGTACTTCAACGACCTGCACAAGGGACGCAACGCCGGCACGTTGTGGAGCTGGTTCATCGACCTGTTCGCGCTGGCGAGCCTGGTGTTCGCGCTGACCGGCCTGTTCCTGCTCTGGCTGCACGGCAGGCAGCGGCCGCTGACCTGGCCGATCGTCGCGTTCGGGTTGCTGCTGCCGTTGCTGATCGCTCTGCTTTTCATTCACTGACGAGGTCGTTCATGCGTGCACCCATCCTCATCGCCTGCCTCGCGCTCGCCGCTCCCTCCGCGTTCGCCGCGACGGCGCAGGTCAGCGTCGAGATTCCGCGGCTCGACGTGGCCGAGTACCACCGCCCCTACGTCGCGGTGTGGATCGAGCGCGAGGACCGCAGCGTCGCGGCGAACCTGGCCGTCTGGTACCAGAACAAGGACGGCAAGGACGCCAAGTCCGGCAAGTCCGAGCCCGGCACGAAGTGGCTGGCGGACCTGCGCCAGTGGTGGCGCCGCAGCGGCCGCGAGCAGACCTTCCCGATCGACGGCGTCAGCGGCGCGACGCGCCCGGCCGGCCAGCACCAGTTGAGCTTCTCCAGCGACAAGGCGCCGCTGGCCGGGCTCGCGGTCGGCAAGTACAAGCTGGTCGTCGAGGCCTCGCGCGAAGTCGGCGGGCACGAACTGTTGAGCATCCCGTTCGACTGGCCGCCGCAGGCGCCGCAGCATCTTTCCGCGCAGGGCGAGCACGAGCTCGGCGCGTTGCGTTTCGATCTGAATCCTTGATCAGGAGCTGTCCGATGAATCCGATGACGAAGTGGAGCGCGCTCGCGCTCGCCGCCTGCCTACCGATGGCCGCCTCGGCGCACAAGGCGTTCCTGGTGCCGTCGACGACGGTGCTGTCCGACGGCGACGACGCTTGGGTCACGGTCGACGCGGCCGCGTCGAACGACCTGTTCAATTTCAACCACCGGCCGCTGCCGCTCGACAATCTCCTCGTCACCGGGCCTGACGGCGCCAAGGTCGAGGCCGAGCACGTCGCCAAGGGCGAAGTGCGCAGCTCGTTCGACGTGCATCTGACCAAGCCCGGCACCTACCGCGTCGCGCTGGCCAACAGCGGCGTGTCGGCGAGCTACGTCGACGCCAAGGGCGAGAAGAAGCGCTGGCGCGGCACTGTCGAGAAGCTCGGCGAGATTCCGGCCGACGCGAAGGACGTCGAGATCGCGCAGTACGATTCCGCCGTCGCCACGTTCGTCACGCTGGGCAAGCCGAGCGACGGCGTGCTCAAGCCGAGCGGTCACGGCCTGGAGCTGGTGCCGGTGACGCATCCGAACGATCTCTACGTCGGCGAGGCGGCCAAGTTCCGCTTCCTGCTCGACGGCAAGCCGGCGAAGGACCTGAAGGTCAGCGTGCTCGCCGGCGGCACGCGCTATCGCAACAAGCAGGACGAAATGACCCTCACCACCGACGCCAACGGCGAGTTCTCGGTGACCTGGCCGACGCCGGGCCTGTACTGGCTGAACGCGGCGCTGGAAGGCCAGAAGCCGACCGTCGCCAAGGCCAAGGACCGTCGCCTGGGCTACACGGCGACGCTGGAAGTGCTGCCGCAGTAAACGCCGCTTGATGATCCTTCCGTCCCGACGTTCGGGGACACCAGGAAAGCCATTGCTCGCAGAGGCGCAGAGACGCAGAGGGAAAAGCTTCTGCTCCTATCTGCGCCTCTGCGCCTCTGCGAGAAACGCTTTCTTGTTCACCGTCGCCATTCGCTGGCTGCTGTGCGCGTCGATCCTTCTCGGGCTCGCCGCCTGCGCCTCGCCGCAGCCGACGACGCTGCACGGCCGCACGATGGGCACGACCTGGACGGTCAAGCTGGTGGTGCCGAAGGGCGCGGACGTCGCCGATCTCGAACGCGGCATCCAGGCCGAGGTCGACCGCGTCGTCGCGCAGATGAGCACGTACGAGAAGGATTCCGACCTCAGCCGCTACAACCGCGCGCCGGCCGGTACCTGGCAGGCACTGCCGCCGGAATTCTTCGCCGTGCTCGACTATGCGCTCGCATTGGCGCACGACACCGGCGGCGCCTACGACCCGACCGTCGGCCCGCTGGTGAATCTGTGGGGCTTCGGTCCCGGCACGCACGAACACAAGGTGCCTGCACAGGCGGACATCGACGCGGCGCGCGCTCGCATCGGCTGGCAGCGCATCCGGCTCGATCGCGAGCAGCGCCGCGCCCTGCAACCGGGCGACGTCTACGTCGACCTGTCCTCGATCGCGAAGGGCTTCGGCACCGACCAGATTGCGCGCTTCCTCGATCGCCGCGGCGTCGAGAACTACCTGGTCGACATCAGCGGGGAGCTGCGCGCGCACGGCGCGCGGCCGGACGGTTCGCCCTGGCAAGTGGCGATCGAGAAACCCGGCGCCGCGGCCGGCGAAGTCGAACGCGCGGATCAGGTGCAGCGCGTGCTGGCGCTGCAGAACCGCTCGATCGCGACGTCCGGCGATTACCGCCACGTATTCGAGGACGCCGGTCGCAGCTATTCGCACCACATCGATCCGCGCACCGGCTGGCCGGTCGAGCATCGCATCGCCTCGGTGACGACGGTCGCCGCCGACTGCATGCAGGCCGACGCGATGGGCACGACGATCATGGTGCTCGGCCCGGAAGCCGGTCTCGCCTTCGCCGAGCGTCGCGGCATGGCCGTGCTGATCCTGCTGCACGAGGGCGGCGGCTTTGTCGAGCGCATGACGCCGGCGTTCGCCGCGCTGCTGGCCGCAGCGGCGCCGGGCGAATGACGCGCGATTCCTCCACGGCGCGCGATTCCTCCGCGAGCGAATGGCGCGGCGCGATCGTGCCGCTGGCGGTGATCGGCGTAATCGCGTTCGCGCTCTTGCAGCTGCACGGCGGCTGGCCGGCATGGAGTCGTCCGGGCGGCATGCGCGTCGCGACGGCCGTGCTTATGCTGCTCGCCTACGCCGGCTTCTGCGCGACGATCTGGCGTCTGCGCCGCGCGGGCGATGCCGCGACGCAGGCGCCGGGCGAGGAGGCCGACGCCGCGCTGCTGGTCGCCTACGCCAGCCAGACCGGCTACGCCGAGCAGCTGGCTCGGCAGACCGTCGATTCGCTGCGCGCGGCCGGTGTCGCCGTGCGCCTGTCTTCGCTGGGCCAGCTCGACGCGGCCGCGCTCGCGCGCGCCTCGAGCGCGCTGTTCGTCGTCAGTACGACCGGCGAAGGCAATGCGCCCGACGGCGTCGCCACGTTCGTGCGCGACGTGCTCGACCAGCCGCTCGAACTGCCCGCGCTTCGCTACGGCGTGCTCGCGCTCGGCGATCGCGAATACCGCAATTTCTGCGCGTTCGGCCGCCGCCTCGACGCCTGGCTGCGCGGCTGCGGCGCGCAGCCGCTGTTCGACCGCGTGGAGGTCGACGACGGCGACGACGGCGCCTTGCGCCACTGGCAGCACGAGATCGGCGTCGTCACCGGACGCACCGATCTGCCGGACTGGCAGGCGCCTCGCTACGAGCAGTGGCATCTGGTCGACCGGCGCCTGCTCAACCCCGGCAGCGTCGGCGGCGGCTGCTTCCATCTGGTGTTGCAGCCGCCGCGCGGAGCGACGGCGATGTGGCGCGCCGGCGACATCGCCGAGATCGGCCCGCGCCAGGCGCCGGACGACGTCGCCGCCTGGTTGCGCGCCGCCGGCGTCGATGGTGCGGCGTCGGTCGAGGGCGAACGAGGGCGCGAGACGCTGGGCGACCGGCTCGCACGCAGCGGCTTGCCGGACGTCGCGGCCTGCCTCGGGCAGGAGGCCGCGTCGATTGCCGCGCAACTGGTGCCGCTGCCGCATCGCGAATACTCGATCGCCTCGCTGCCGGCCGACGGCGCGATCCATCTGCTGGTGCGCCAGTTCCGCCGCCCGGACGGCCGCCTCGGCCTCGGCGCCGGTTGGCTGACCGAACACGCGCGCGTCGGCGAGGCGATCGCGCTGCGCATCCGCGCCAACGCGAACTTCCACGCGCCGGACCCGGCACGGCCGCTGATCCTGATCGGCAACGGCACCGGCATCGCCGGCCTGCGCGCGCTGCTGAAGGAACGCGTCGCCGCCGGCGCGCGGCGCAACTGGCTGTTGTTCGGCGAGCGGCAGGCCGCGCACGATTTCCACTACCGCGAGGACATCGACGCCTGGATGTCGCAGGGCTGGATCGAACGACTCGATCTCGCGTTCTCGCGCGACATCGAACAGGTTCCGCACGACAGCGCCGGTGCTACGCGGCCCGCTCATCAAAAGATCTACGTGCAGCACCGGCTCGCAGCGGCCGGCGAGCGCGTGCGCGAATGGGTCGGCGAGGGCGCCGCCATCTACGTCTGCGGCAGCCTCGACGGCATGGCGCCCGCCGTCGACGCGGTGCTTCGCGAAACGCTCGGCCGCGAGGCCGTGCAGGAGCTGCTCGCGCAAGGCCGGTATCGGCGCGACGTCTATTGAGCGGCGTTCCGGCGAGCGCTGCGAGCAGCTTGCGCGGGTGCGGTACAGCGGTCGACCGGTCGGGAAGAGTCCGAGCGACGCAATCGTCGTCCTGCCGCGAACGCGGTTGTCCGGTGATGCCGCAGTAAGACCATCCGCATCCCGCAGGTCATCCGCTCCGGCATCGGCCGGCGCAGTTCGGCATCGCCGAAGTGACGCGTTGTCGAAGAGATCGCCGCGGCCGCCGCGCGCAGCCGGTTGAATCGCAAGGAAGGCGAGACGAACCGGCCCGACGGCACGGCTCCGATCGTCATCTTTTGTTGCGAATCATTCTCATTTTCAGTAAATTTCTCGTTCTTCGCCCGACGCGAATGCCGGGCACCGCGTATTTCATCGTCTCAAGGGAACCCTCGATGTCCAGCAGTCCGTACATCACGGCGCGCGCACTGCGCCCGAAGCACGTCGTCCTCACCGCGCTCGGCATGGCATTCGCCTCCGGCGCGGCGCCCGTACTGGCCGAGGAAGCGGCGCCGGCCGACGCGGGCAGTCCCGATCCGGTGGATCGCAAGGCGGAGGAGCTGGAAACGGTCAAGGTGCAGGGGCAGGGCGTCAAGAACGCCTCCTCGCCGAAGTTCACCGCGCCGCTGCTCGACACGCCGCGCTCGGTCACGGTGGTGCCGCAGGCGCTGATCAACGACATGGGCGCGACCGATCTGATCGACGCGCTGCGCGTGGTGCCGGGCATCACCTTCGGCGCCGGCGAAGGCGGCAATCCGCAGGGCGATCGTCCGTACCTGCGCGGCTACGACTCGCAGAACTCGATGTTCGTCGACGGCGTGCGCGACGTCGGCGCGCAGACGCGCGAGACGTTCAACATCCAGCAGATCGAAGTCGTCAAAGGTCCCGATTCGGTCTACAGCGGCCGCTCCAACGGCGGCGGCAGCATCAACCTGGTCAGCAAGAACGCGGTGGCCGGCAACTTCACCAACCTGACCGCCGAACTCGGCAGCGCCGACCACAAGCGCGCGACGATCGACAGCAACTGGATGCTCGGCGACAACGCCGCCTTGCGCGTGAACCTGATGGGGCAGGATTCCGACGTCGCCGGCCGCGACGAGCTGTTCAAGCGCCGCTTCGGCTTCGCGCCGTCGGTCACGTTCGGACTCAACTCGCCGACCTCGGCGACGATCAGCTTCTATCACCTCAACACGACCGAGCTGCCGGACGCCGGCACGCCGTACCACTTCGGCTTCAGCAACGTGCCGGCCGGCGTGCGCACCGTGGGTCCCGACGACGGCGGCAACCGCGACAACTTCTACGGCCTGGTCGACCGCGACTTCCGCAAGACCGACACCAACATCGGCACGCTGCAGCTGCGCCACGAGTTCTCCGACTCGTGGGTATTGCGCAACACGACGCGCTACGGCCGCTCGCAGCAGGACTACATCCTGAGCCAGCCGGACGACAGCCAGGGCAACGTCGCCAAGGGCATGGTCTGGCGCCGCGCCAACACGCGCGCCGGCAACACGGTCACGGCGGTCAACCAGACCGACCTCTCCGGCGTGTTCGACCTCGGCGGTATGCGCAACGACTTCAACGTCGGCCTCGAGTTCGCCAACGAGAAGTCCACGCGCGACAGCTACGTCGTACCGGCGATCAACGCCGCCAACGCCTGCCGCCTCGGCGTCGGCGCGGCGTCCTACTACTACTGCACCAGCCTGTACCGCCCCAATCCGCGCGATCCGTGGGTGCCGGGCACGCTCGGCCCGAACGACAGCTTCGTGCCCGGCGCGATCACCCGCGCGAACGCGCCGATCCGCACCACCTCCAACACGCAGGCGCTGTACGCCTTCGACACGATCCGCTTCAGCGACCAGTGGCTGCTCAATCTCGGCGTGCGCTACGACCGCTTCTCGACCAAGGCGCCGCTGACCTTCTGCCCGGGCCAGGTCAACCAGGCCTGCCCGAACGGCTACACCGGCGAGCGCATCACCGCGCAGCACCGCAGCGAGGCCAACGAGTGGACCTGGCAGACCGGTCTGGTGTGGAAGCCGGTCGAGCAGGGCAGCGTGTACTTCTCCTACTCGACCGCGGTCACGCCGCCGGGCAGCTTCCTCGGCGAGGGCAGCGACGGCAATCCGATCAGCGTGCTCGACCTGAAGCCCGAGAAAAGCCGCAACCTCGAGCTCGGCGTGAAATGGGAGCTGCTCGACCGCCGCTTCACCGTCAACGCCGACGTGTTCGAAACGCGCAAGACCGACGCGCGCCAGCTCGGCCCCGACGGCTGGTACGCCAACATCGGCGAGACGCGCGTGCGCGGCGCCGAGATCTCGGTGTCCGGCAACATCGCCGATGGCTGGAGCGTGTTCGGCGGCTACGCCTACATGAAGAGCGAGCTGGTCGACGGCGGCTTCGTCGCCGGCAAGCCGAACCCGGTCAACGGCACCCAGCTGGCGAACACGCCGAAGAACAGCTTCAGCCTGTGGACGACCTGGCAGATCGTGCCGTCCTTCAGCGTCGGCGGCGGTGCGTTCTACGTCGACGACGTGGTCGGCTCGTATCGCGTCAACGCCGCGGACAACCGCCTGACCGAGTACGGCGTGCCGTCGTACTGGCGCTTCGACGCGATGGCGAACTGGACCTACAGCGAGAGCCTGAGCTTCCGCCTGAACCTGCAGAACCTCGGCGACAAGACCTACTACACCAAGGCCTATCCCGCGCACTTCGCGGTGATGGCGCCGGGGCGTTCGGCAGTCCTGTCGGCCTCGCTGAAGTTCTGATCGACCGGCGGGCCGCTTCGACGAAGCGGCCCGCCCGGTTTCCCTCGTCGCCGCCGCCATCGAGGAACGCCGTGCTGCTGCACATCGAAAACGTACTCAGCGCCGAACAGGTCGCGCATTGCCGGCAACGCCTGGAGCGCGCCGCCTGGGCCGACGGCCGCATCACCGCCGGCCATCAATCCGCCCGCGCCAAGCACAACGAGCAACTGCCGGAATCCGATCCGCTCGCGCAGAAGCTCGGCGCGCTGGTGCTCGAGGCGCTCGGCCGTCATCCGACCTTCTTCGCCGGCGCCCTGCCGCGGCGCATCTATCCGCCGCTGTTCAACCGCTACGCCGGCGGACAGTCGTTCGGCTTCCACGTCGACAACGCGATCCGCTACGACCGCACGCGCGGCGAAGCGCAGCCGGTGCGCACCGACCTGTCCGCCACGCTGTTCCTCAGCGCGCCGGAGGAGTACGACGGCGGCGAACTGGTGATCGAGGACAGCTACGGCGAGCACGGCGTCAAGCTGCCGGCCGGCGATCTCGTGCTGTATCCGGGCACCAGCCTGCATCGCGTCGAGCCGGTCACGCGCGGCGCGCGCGTCGCGTCGTTCTTCTGGATCCAGAGTTTCGTGCGCTCGGAAACGCAGCGGCGCACCTTGTTCGAACTCGACCTGGCGATCCAGCAACTCACGCGGAAACTTCCGGACGCAGCCGAGCTGGTCGCGCTGACCGGCGTGTACCACAACCTCCTGCGCGAGTGGTCGGATGTCTGAGGCGGCGGACGGCGCCGCGCTGGATCGCGACGCGTTCCTCGCCGCGCTGCGGGAGGACCCCGTGCCCGCGCTGGCGCGCGTGCGCGACGCGGCGCGCGCGGGCGACGTGCAGGCGCAGATGCTCTACGCGCAGATGCTGTGCGAAGGCCGCGGCGTGCCGCGCGACGCGGTCGAGGGCCTGCACTGGCACACGCTGGCGGCGAACTCCGGTCATGCGCTGGCGATGAACATGGTCGGGCGCTGCCACGAACTCGGCCAGGGCACGCCGGCGAACGCCGAACTCGCCGCGGCGTGGTATCGCAAGGCAGCCGCCAGCGGCTCGCTCTGGGGCATGTACAACTTCGCCAATCTGCTCGCGACCGGCCGCGGCGTCGCGCGCGACCAGGCGCAGGCGTTCGCGCTGTACCGGCGCGCCGCCGAGCAGGGGCACGCGAAGTCGATGAACCTGGTCGGCCGCTACTACGAGGAAGGCTGGGAAGTCGAACGCGACGCGGCGTCGGCACTGGACTGGTATCGCAGGTCGGCCGAGGCGGGCGACTTCCGCGGCCAGGCCAGCTACGCGGCGATCCTGACCCAGCGCGGCGAGATGGACGAAGCGGCCGCATGGCTGCGCCGCGCCGAGGCGACCGGCACGCTAGCCTTCCTCGAAAAGCTCGGCGCCGAGCTGGCCGAATCGCCGCACGCGCCGCTGCGCGAGATCGGCGCGCGGATGCGCGAACGCGCGCGCGCCGCGCAAGCGGCCTGAACGCGCCCGGCTATCGGGCGAGATCGACCAGCACGCGGCCCCAGAGCACCGCGAGCACCAGGTTGCTGGCGGCGAACACGGCCAGCCGGTGGATCACGTGGTTGTACGACAGGTGGATCAGGCTGTGCAGCACGCGCAGCGCGACGTACGACCACGCCAGCGCGACCGCCGTCGCGTCGACGTGCTGCGTCACGTAGGCGACGAGACCGACGACGTAGAACAGCACCGGCACTTCCAGCAGGTTCATGAAGTTCCGGTTTGGAATGCGGACCGCGGGCGGCACGTTGGCCGACTCGCCGTACTTGAAGTCGTCCGCGGTCACCTGCCTGGCGAGGGCCGCCTTGATGCGCCGGTACGGCATCACCAGCAGGACGCACAGCGTCCAGCCGACCAGGGTCATGCAGGGCAGGAGGATGTCGGTGGGATTGGTCACGGGCTCTCCGTCCAGCTGCGTCCGGGTTCGACTCGATCTCTCCGCGACGCGGCATCGACGGAATCGCCGCGTGTCCTGCGAATCGCGCGTCGCGCGCCTCAGCCCGCCGCGACGAATTTCACCAGCACCAGCTCCCCCGCGCCGTCGAGCGCGACGCGGCCCGCGTCGGGCGCTTCGCGCAGGTCCAGGTGCAGCGACGCACCGGACTCGGCCAGCAGCGTGGCGTCGCCGCGGCGCGCTTCGAGATGACCGGCGAGCACGTGGATCAGCCATTCCTCGCCGGGCTCGGCGAACACCAGCATCGAGCCGGCCAAGGGGCGCGCGACCACTTCGGCGCGCACCGCGTCGCGGCGTGCCATCACGTTGAAGTCGCGCGTCGGGCCGGCGATCAGGCGGCAGTCGACGCGCGCTTCGCCGGCGAAGTGCACGCGCTCGAAGCGCTGCGTCAGGCGGCGCGTCCCGGCGTCGCCGAGGTCGAGTTCGATGCCCTCGCCGTCGAGCAGGATCAGGTCGCGCTCGACGCCGGGGAAGGCGGAGAACGGCCCGTCGCTCTCGATCTCGGCGATGCTGACGCGCCAGCGGAAATCCTCGCCGCCGAGCGGATCGCGGGCGAGTTCAGTGGTCCAGCCGCCGTCGTTCTTCCAGCGCACGCGGCGGCTTTCGCTGGCGTCGATCAGGCGCATCAGGATTCGATTTCGGGCGGGTGGTAGAGGTAGACCAGGGTGGCGCTGCCGAGGAAGTCGATGGTCGTCGCCTGGCGCGCGCCGAGGCGCCGCGCGACGCGCTCGGAAGCGCTGTTCTCGATGCGGATCAGGCTGACCACGCGCAAGGCGCGCACTTCGGCGAAGGCGAAGTCCAGCGCCGCGCGCGCCGCCTCGGTGGCGTAGCCGCGATGCTGATGCTCCGGCATCAGCATCCAGCCCAGCTCGAGGTCGGGCCAGCCCTCCGGATGATGCAGGCCGACGCGGCCGACGAATTCGCCGCTGTCCTTCAGCTCGACCGCCCACATGCCGTAGCCGCGCAAGGCCCAATGGCCGAGCAGCATCGCCATCGAGCGCCAGGCGTTCATGCGGTCGAGCGGATGGCCGTCGCCGACGAAGCGCGTGCTGGCGGGGTCGCCGAGCATCGAGGCGTAGGCCTCGAAATGGCGGTTGCCGAACGCGGTCAGGCGCAGGCGTTCGGTTTCGAGCGTGGGAATTTCGATCATGGCTGAAGCAGGTTCGTGCTCAGGCGAGCAGCGCGGCGAGCGCCCGGGTCGAGGCGCGCAGGCTCTCGCTCCAGGTGTAGCCGACGATGCGTTCGCCGCTGACGGCGTCACGGAAGTCCTCTTCCTGGCCGGGCGCGAGCAGATGACGGTAGTCGACGGTGATTTCGGTGCCGGGCGCGAGATCCGCGGCGGCGAACACGAAGCCGAGATGCCACAGCGCGGTCGGCGCGAAGGCGTGGTTGATGTAGCACTCGTCCGGCCATTCCGGCGTGATCGTGTAGCGGTCCTCGAACCAGCGCACGGTGGCCGGCAGCAGGTCGGCGGCATCGGGGCGGGCGAGGATTTCCTCGAAGGACTGCACGCCCGGAATCGCGTCCGGCGCGGTGATCACGCGGCCACGCGCGACCGGCTCGTCGAGAAACAAGCCTTTCCCTGCGCCCGTGATCGAAGACGGGCCGATGTGGTAGCGGGGAAGAATCATGCGCGAACCGCCGCTCGGCGGGCCGCGAGTCTAGCACGCACGATCGGGACGACCGACTCTGCGGCGGGTTGTCGCAGGCGCCGCCGCTATGGCGACGCGGCGGGGCGGGTGCCGGGGGCGCCGGCGGGCAAGTCGTCGTCGGGGTCGATCACCACCACCGTGTCGCGATTGGCGGCGATCGTCTTCGCGCCGATGCCCTTGACCTTGGCCAGGTCCTCGATGCGGCGGAACGGCCCGTGCGCGTTGCGATAGGCGACGATCGCTTCGGCCTTGACCAGGCCCACGCCGCTCATCGCCTCGGCCAGCATCTTCGCGTCGGCGCGGTTCAGGTCGACCTGGGCCGAGGCGAGCGCAGGCAGCACGAGCAGGAGCAAGGTCAGCAACAACGGCTTCAGCATGGAGGCGGGGCGGATGCAGGGCAGAGGCGCGGTCGCGCGAACGGCGGAAGTCTAGGCGCGCGGTCGACGCGGCGGCAGCGACACATGTCGCATAAGCACGTAGGAGCACGGCTCGTTCTCGTGTAGGAAATTTCCTACACGCGCCGATCCGGCGGTCGCTTCAGAGCGAGTCGATCGGCACCGCCAGCCCGCGCTTGAGCGTGCCGAGCGAGACGCGCGTGCGGTAGCGACGCACGTTGGCGTTCTCGGACAGGAGCTTCTGCATCAGCGCCTCGTAGGTCTCGACGTCGCGCGCGCTGACGACCAGCACGAAGTCCTCTTCGCCCGTCACGTACCAGGCCTGCTGGATCGCCGGCTCGGCCGCGATCCAGCGCTTCAGGCCGGCCAGCAGCTCGCTGCGTTCGCGCTCGACTTCGAGGTCGACGATCATCGTCAGCGGCCGCCCGACACGCTGCGGATCGACGATCGCGACCTCGCCGGTGATCACGCCGTCCTCGCGCAGGCGCGCGAGGCGGCGCTGCACGGCCGAGGCCGACAGGCCGATCTCGGCGCCGATGGTTTCGGCCGGCAGGCGCGCGTCGCGCTGGAGCAGGGCGAGGATTCTTCGGTCGAGGGAATCGAGCGGCGCCGGCATCGTGCGTGGAGAGGCGGATTCGCGCGGGAAAGCCGCGTCGGAAAGGCGCGGAACGCGGCCGGGCCGCGCGGCCGGACTCTAGCATGGGCGAGGTGTTCCACTACTCCCGGACTCGGCCATGGACGAACTCCTCGATCTCGCGCGGCTGCGCGCCGCCGCCGAACGCATCGATCCGCGGTTCCTGCGCACACCGGTCGCGACCGATGCGGCGCTCGACGACGCGCTCGGCTGCGAAGCGCTGCTGAAGATCGAAACGGCGAACCCGATCGGCTCGTTCAAGGGCCGCGGCGCGGACTGGTTCGTCGCCACCGCCCTGCGCGCCGGCGAAGCGGTGGTGTGCGCCTCGGCCGGCAATTTCGGCCAGGGACTCGCCCATGCCTGCGCCCGGCGCGGTCACGCCTGCACGGTGTTCGTCGGGCACGGCGCGAATCCGCTCAAGGTCGAGGCGCTGCTGCGCTTCGGCGCCGAGGTGCGCGTGGCGGGCGAGGACTTCGACGCTGCCAAGCAGGCGGCGCGCGCGTACGCGCAAGAGCAGAGCCTGCGCTTCGTCGAGGACGGATTGGAACCGGCGATCTCCGAAGGCGCCGGCACGATCGGCCTCGAACTCGCCGACGAGCACGTCTTCGACGCGATCGCGCTGCCGCTCGGCAACGGCGCCTTGCTCGCCGGCGTCGGCAGCGTGCTGCGCCGGCTGCGGCCGAACGTCGAGATCGTCGCCGTCGTCGCGCAGCACGCGCCGGCGATGAAGCACTCGCTCGAAGCCGGCCGCGCGATCCAGACCGAGCGCGCCGACACGATCGCCGACGGCATCGCCGTGCGCGTGCCGATCGCCTCCACGCTCAGCCTGCTGCGCCGCTGCTGCGATCGCGTCGTGGCCGTCTCCGAAGCGCAGTTGTTCGAGGCGATGCGGCGACTGCATCGCCACCTCGGCCAGATCGCCGAGCCGGCCGGCGCGGCCGGGCTCGCTGCGGTGCTGGCCGATGCCGCGCACTACGCCGGACGCCGCGTCGCGACCGTGGTCTGCGGCGCCAACGTCGCGGCCGCGCTGCACCGGCGCCTGCTGCAGGACGACTGATTTCCCCGGCTTCTTCCGCGACCTCCAGGAGATTCGACGATGAAACTGCTGTACCAGACGCATTCCCCGTACGCGCGCAAGGTGCTGGTCGCCGCGCACGAGATCGGGCTCGCCGAGCGGCTCGAGGTGATCCATCACGAGACCAGTCCGCTGCTGCGCAACGAGACGGTGTTCGCGCTCAATCCGCTCGGCAAGGTGCCGGTGCTGATCGTGGACGAGGCGTTCGTGCTGTTCGACTCCGGCGTGATCGTCGACTACCTCGACGGTCTGCACGAAGGTCCGCGCCTGATCCCGGCGCAGGCGCCGCGGCGCTGGCGCGCGCTGCGCCTGCAGGCGATCGCACTCGGCATCGCCGACGCCGGCATCGAGGTGCGCTGGGAGAGCGAGCGCCGGCCCGCCGAGCTGCGCTGGCCGGCGCTGCGCGACGGCCACCTGCGCAAGATCGCCGCCGCCTGCGACTTCCTCGAGCGCGCGTTCGCCGCCGAAGAGGCCGATGCCGCGCACGCCCCCGACATCGGCGAGATCGCCGTGGCGACCGCGCTGAGCTGGATCGAATTCCGCGAGGTGTACGCGTTCCGCTCGGATCGCCCGCGGCTGGCCGCCTGGTACGACCGCTTCGCCGAGCGGCCGTCGATGCGGGCGACGACATTGTCGGGAGCGACGCAGGACGGCTAGCGGTTGCGGAAATCCCCACGGCGATGAAGGCGATTTCGCGACGGCGCCGACGAACGGCGACGTCGCTGTTCCCGGCACCCCGCGTCACGCTCCGCCGACGCGGGAAACGCCTCGATCCGCTACGATGCACGGCTTGCACCGCCTTGCCCGACGGGCACGGCTTTTCTGTCGAAAGGTGAACTCATGGATTCCAACGCACTCAGCAGCTTCGTCGGCGGCCTGTGGGACGGCGAGATCGTTCCGCAGCTGACCGAATACATCAAGATTCCGAACAAGTCGCCGATGTTCGACGCCGACTGGGCCAAGCACGGCTACATGGATCAGGCCGTCGCGCTGATGGAATCCTGGGCCAGGGCACAGTCGATTCCGGGCATGCAGGTCGAGGTCGTGCGCCTGCCGAACCGCACGCCGCTCATCTTCATTGAGATCCCCGGCCAGGGCGAGGACACCGTGCTGCTGTACGGCCATCTCGACAAGCAGCCGGAGATGACCGGCTGGTCCGCGCATCTCGGCCCGTGGAAGCCGGTGCTCGAGGGCGACAAGCTGTACGGCCGCGGCGGTGCCGACGACGGCTACGCGATCTTCGGCTCGCTCGCCGCGATCCTCGCGTTGCAGGCGCAGGGCATTCCGCACGCGCGCTGCGTGGTCATGATCGAGGCCTGCGAGGAATCGGGCAGCTACGACCTGCCGTACTACGTCGACCATCTCGCCGCGCGTATCGGCAAGCCGTCGCTGATCGTCTGCCTCGATTCGGGCTGCGGCAACTACGAGCAGCTTTGGCTCACGACCAGCCTGCGCGGCCTGACCGGCGGCAACCTCAGCGTGCAGGTGCTGGAGGAAGGCGTGCATTCGGGCGACGCCTCCGGCGTGGTCGCGTCGAGCTTCCGCATCCTGCGCCGCATCCTGTCGCGGCTGGAGGACGAGGTCAGCGGCAAGATCCTGCCGCAGGAGCTGCACGTGGAGATTCCGGCGCAGCGCGTGGCGCAGGCCAAGCGCACGGCCGAGATCCTCGGCGATGCGGTCTATTCGAAGTTCCCGCTGGTCGACGGCATGCAGCCGATGAACGCGGATCTCGCCGAGCTGGTGCTCAACCGCACCTGGCGGCCGGCGCTGTCGGTGACCGGCGTCGGCGGCCTGCCGTCGCTGGATTCGGCCGGCAACGTGCTGCGTCCGTACACCGCCGTGAAGCTCTCCCTGCGCGTGCCGCCGACGCTGGACGCCAAGCAGGGCGGCGAGTTCCTCAAGCGCCTGCTCGAAAGCGATCCGCCGTACGGCGCCAAGGTCACCTTCGACCTGGAAAAGGCCGGCAGCGGCTGGGAAGCGCCGGCGCTGGCGCCGTGGCTGGAGGCATCGGTCGACGCCGCCTCGCAGCGCTACTTCGGCGCGCCGGTCGCCTACAACGGCGAGGGCGGCTCGATTCCGTTCATGGGCATGCTCGGCGAGAAGTTCCCCGGCGCGCAGTTCCTGATCACCGGCGTGCTCGGGCCGCACTCGAACGCGCACGGTCCGAACGAGTTCCTGCACATCCCGACCGGCAAGCGCATGTCGATGTGCGTGGCGCAGGTGGTCGCCGACCACTACGTCGCCAGCGGCAAGGGGCTGACCAGCGGCGTGGCGGCTTCGCACGCGCACACGGTCAAGGGCGGCGACGGCTGCTGCGACTGATCGCTCGATGTTCCCCCTCTCCCGCTTGCGGGAGAGGGTCGGGGTGAGGGCGCTTTTTGCGCAGCGCCGCACGAGATCCCCTCATCCGCGCCTGCGGCGCGGCTGCGCTATCCCTGCTTCGCATCCGTTCGCGCATCCTGCGCTCGCCCTCAGCCGCTCTAGCGGCTTCGACCTCTCCCGCCAGCGGGAGAGGTGACGGCCGGCTTCGGACGATAGGACTCGTCTCGGCCGAGCCACTTCCGCGCCTCGCCTCGCGCCGATTCCCGCGCTAGCCTGCCTCGCAATCCGAGGAGGGCAGGCGATGACGACGATCCGCAACGCGCGCAACTACGACGCGCAAATTTTGGCCGAGCTGTGCGGCCAGCTCGGGTATCCCGCCACGCGCCAGCAGATCGTCGCGCGGCTCGCCGCGATCGAGGCCGATCCGGCCGCTCGCGTGTTCGTCGCCGAGGATGCGGAAGGCCGCGTCGTCGGCTGGCTGCACGTCGCGCAGCAGGCGCACCTGGTCGACGACGAGGTCGCGGAAGTCCTCGGCCTGGTCGTCGCCGAATCGACGCGCGGACACGGCGTCGGCGCCGAGTTGCTGCGCGCCGCGGAAACCTGGGCGCACGAACGCGGCGCGGCGCATCTGCGCGTGCGCAGCCGCATCGAGCGCGAGCGCGCGCACCGCTTCTACGAGCGCGCCGGCTATCAGAGGCGCAAGACCCAGCACGTGTTCGCCAAGTCGTTCGACGGCTAGGGCGTGATGCTTTTTCGCCCGTTTTCACGTTATGAGAAGACGACTTCCTCCTGAAGGACCCGCGTCATGTCGTCGATCGGAATCGTCTTCGCGCTGGCCGGCGCACTCGCGACGGCGGCGGGTGCTTCCTGGGAGCCGGCATGGAGCGGGCCCTGGCGCTACGACACCGAACCGCGCGGCGTCACGCCGATGGACGTTCGCGTCGGCGCGGACGGGCGCGTGTTCGCCTTGTTCGAGCTCGCGCACGACGGCGAGTCGCATACCGCGCTCGCGCGCTTCGACGAAGGCGGCGCGTTCGTCTGGCTGCGCGAGCGCGAAGGCTTCGAAGGGCGCGGCATGCAGGTGCTGCCCGACGGCGACGTGGCGGTGGTCGACGCGTTCGGGCCGGTGGTGCGCGTGCGCGTGTACGGCGGCGACGACGGTACCGTCGTCTGGGAAGACCAGTTCCAGGCCGGGCGGATTGCGGCCGGATCGCGTCAGATCGTGCTCGGCGGCGACGGCGTCCTGCTGATTCCCGCGGTCGACGGCAACGACGTCGTCGTCGCGCGCTACACGCCGCGCGGCGAACGGCTGCCGGACTGGCGCTGGTCGCCGGGTATCGAGGATCTGCTGGCCGAGGACATCGTGGCCGCCGCGGACGGCGGCGCCGTCGTCGGCGTGGCGGGCGACATGCTGACCGGAGGCTTCCTGGTCGTGCGCTTCGACGCCGACGGACAGGTCGTTTTCCACGACCGCGAACGCGGCGGCCTCGGCGGCGGTACGTTCAACCGCCGGCTGTTCCTCGCGATCGACGGCGCCGGCGACGTGCTGGCGCAAGGCGCGCTGCAGAACTCGCGCGGCGACATGCAGGCGCAGGTATGGAAGATCGCGGCCGACGGCGCGCGGTTGTGGACGCGCGTGCTCGTCGATCCGATCGACGAGCGCTTCACCACCGAAGCCGTCGGCCTCGTGCTCGACGCGAACGGCGATCCGGTCCTGGCGCAGCAGGCCGGGCTCGACGAGCGCTTCCGGCTGCTGCGCCTGGATTCGGCAAGCGGAGCCCTCGTGCAGAACGAAGTGGCGCAGAGCGGCGGCGTGACGCGCACCCTCACCCGCGCGCCGAACGGCCGCGTGCTGGTCGGCGGCACGTACTACATCGACTTCCAGGGCCACGTCGGCGCGCGTATGGCCGAATTCGATGCGGACCTGCGTCCGTGCCGATCCGTCGACCTCGGCACGCAGTACTTCTCCACCGTCTTCGACGGCGGCGCGCAAGGCTGGACCGGCGCCGGCGGGACGTTGTTCGGGCAAACCAGCAACGACGCGCACGCGATGCGCTACGACGCCGACGGCGCCTGCGATCGCGTCGACGCGATCTTCGCCGACGGTTTCGAGGACGGCTGAATCGCGCCGGGCGCTCCGTCCGATCGCCGTTTCTTATTGCATTGCGGTCCGGCGGGACTGCCCGCCGGCGCGGCCGGACTACTGCGCGCGCTGCTTCAGGCCGCTCTTCCAGGCGTACACCGCCGCCTGCGTGCGGTCGCTGACGTCGAGCTTGCCGAGCACGTTGCTGACGTGCGTCTTGACGGTCTTCTCGCCGATGCCGAGGCGGTCGGCGATGTGCTGGTTGCTGAGGCCTTCGGCCATCAGCGTCAGCACTTCGCGCTCGCGCTGGCTGAGCGATTCGAGCACCTCGCTGCCGGGCTCCGAGCCGCGCCGCAGCGCGTCCATCAGCTTGGCGGCGACGCGCGGGTGCAGTACGGCCTCGCCGCGCGCGGCCTTGCGCAGGGTATCGGCGAGCGCGTCGGCGTCGACGTCCTTGAGCAGGCAGGACAGCGCGCCGGCCTGCACCGCGGCGACGATCTGCTGCGCGTCCTCGAACGAGGTCAGCAGCACGACCTGGGTCTGCGGGCTGGCGGCGCGGATCGTGCGCGTCGCCTCGATGCCGCCGCCGGGCATGACCAGGTCGACCAGCGCGACGTCGGGGTGCTGCTGCGAGCACAGCGTCGCCGCAGTGGCGGCGTCGTCGGCCTCGCCGACCAGGGACAGGTCGGGGTAGGTCTCCAGGAAGGCGCGGATGCCCTGGCGCACCAGGATGTGGTCATCGGCGATGACGACGCGGATCGGCTGACTGTTCATGGTTCGGGATTGTCCGCCACGACGAAGCCGACGGCAATGCGGGTGCCGTTGCCGGGGGCGCTGTCGAGCCGGAAGCGGCCCTGCGGCAGCGCTTCGGCGCGCTCGCGCATGTTGTTCAGGCCCATGCCGGCGGCGCGCGCGTGGTCGCTGCCGCGGCCGTCGTCGCTCACCGTCAGCGACCAGCGCTCGCCCTCGCGGCGCAGCGCGATCGCCACGCGCGTCGCGCCGGCGTGGCGCAGCACGTTGGCCAGCGCCTCGTCGACGATGCGCAGCAGCGATTCCTCCTGCCGCGGCGCCAGCGCCGGCATGTCTTCCAGTTCGAAGGAGGGCACGATGCCGCTGCTGTGCGACCAGTCGATCGCGCGCGCGCGCAGGCGCTCGGCGAGCGGCAGTTCGGCGGCGTCGCTGCGCAGTTCGTCGAGGATCTGGCCGAGTTCCTGCTGGATCTGCTGGGTCAGCTTCTGCGCCAGCTCCAGCCGCTCGGCGCCGGGCGCGTCGGCGAGCAGGCGCCGCGCCGTCGCCAGCTGCAGGTTCAGCGCGAACGCCTTCTGCTTGACCGTGTCGTGCAGGTCGCGCGCGAGGCGCTGGCGTTCGGCCAGCGTGGCGAGCTGCGCGCGCGAGCGCAACAGGCGCCGCAGGTCGAGCGCCATGCTGTCGAGAAGCGCGGAGACGCGGCCGATCTCGTCGCGCGAGGGATCGTCGATGCGCTCGGAGAAATCGCCGCGGCTCCAGGCGGTGGCCGCGCCGGCGATGCGGTTCAGCCGGCGCGTGACCCAGGCGGCCAGGAAGATCGAGGACAGCACGCCGAACACGATCAGGAACGCGAGCACGGTCGGCGACTCGTAGCTGCTGTCGAGCAGCAGGCGCCGCCACGGCAGCGGCAGGCGCAGTTCGACGAACAGCAGGCCGAGCAGCCGACCGTCGGCGTCGCGCACCGGCGCGAGCGAGCGGCGGATTTTGTACGGACTGTCGTCGCCGGCGAGGTCGAGCGCGGCGTGCTCGCTCCGCGCGGTGCGGGCGATTTCCTCCGCGCTCGGCAGCTCCGGCTTCCAGTGCGGATCGTCGATCGAGCGCGCGATCACCTGGCCGTCCGGCGCGAGCAGGGCGGCGGCGAGCGGCTGATCGGCCAGCTCCAGCAGCACGTAGGATTCATCCGGCGTGAGGCCGCCGCGCGGCTGCTGCAGGCGCAAGGTCCAGTCCTGCGTCCACACCTGCAGCGGTTCGGTGTTGGCGCCGGCGAGGCCGTGCCAGCGCGTCGCCAGCTCGGCCGCGCCACGTTCGTTGGCGGTGCGCAGGCTGCCGTCGGCGACGCCGCGCATGAAGCTGTGGAATTCGACGATCAGGATCGTCGATTCGACCAGGATCAGCGTCGGCAGCGACAGCAGCAGATAGAACAGCGCCAGCTTGAAGACCAGGCCGTAGCGCTGCCGTCTGCTCGAGCTCATCGCGGTGCGCGTCGCGCTACTGCACCGCCGGGATCTCGAACGGCGTGCTCGCCGAACAGGCGTTGCGCATGCGCTTGCCGCAGCGGCGCGGATGGGTGTCCTTGTCGAGGCAGACGCGCACCTCGACCAGCTGGCCCTTGCTGCAGTGCAGGCTCATCATGTCGTCGCCGAGGGTCGGATTCGCGCGCTTCAGCGCGGCGCGCAGCTGGTCGCCGTTCATCTGCAGGCTCCGGCGCGGCGCCTTCAGCTCCGTCGGCATCTGCAGCGCGGCGAAGGCGCGGTCGGCGGTTTCGAAGTACTTCTGCGCGCCGAGGCCGGTGCAGGCGCCGTGCTTGCGCCATTCGTGATTGATCAGGCGCCGGCTCGGCATGAAGGCCAGCGTCTCGGCGACGGTCTTGCGATCCGGGCCGCTCTCGCGCGTGTCGCACAGCTCCGGTCCGCCGCCGTTCTCGTACTGCGGCCACAGGCCGTGCAGGATGAAGCCGTAGCCTTTCTCGCCGCACTGCTCCTGTTCGCCTTCGCCGCGCGTCTGGCAGAAGGTCGGCGACCAGGACAGCGCCATCACGTAGTAGTCGTACGGGCCGGCGGCCTCGGAGCGCTGGCCGCCGCCGTCGTCGTGCGAACGCTTGCGCGCCTGCGCGGCGTCGGAGAAGCCGAAGGCGAACACGACGAGACAGGCGAACAGGCAGCGCGGCAGCGACATGGCACACTCGGCGGGTCAGGGCGGCGATTCCGCCCGCGAAAGCTAGCAGATGCCGATGCGCGCGTCGCGCCCGCTCGCTATGATGCGCGACCTCGTATCGATCCGCTGCTGTCCATGCCCAAACGCATCGCTGCCCGCCGCTCGCCGATCCACGGCAACGGCGTCTTCGCCCTCCTCGACATCCCGGCCAAGACCGAGCTGATCGAATACCGCGGCAAGCGCCTGACGCACGCGCAGGCCGACCGCCTGTACGCCAATACCAGCGACACGGGCCACACCTTCCTGTTCACGCTGAACGACAAGTACGTCATCGACGCCAACAGCGAAGGCAACATCGCGCGCTGGATCAACCACAGCTGCAAGCCGAACTGCCGCGCGCTGATCGAGGAGGACGAGGGCGGCGACGCGCGCAAGGATCGCGTGCTGATCGAGACGCTGCGCCCGCTGCGCGCCGGCGAGGAGCTGACCTACGACTACGGCATCGTGCTCGAAGAGCGCCTGACGCCGCGCCTGAAGGCGATCTGGGCCTGCCGCTGCGGCGCGCCGCGTTGCCTCGGCACGATGCTCAAGCCCAAGCGCAAGCCCGCCGCGGCCAAGCGCAAGGCGCCGGCACCGGCGCGCGCACGCAAAGCCTGATCCTCCGCTCGAAGAATCTTCCGCCGGCCTCGCCACAGCGATGCCGGCGATCGCCGTTCGTGCGCGCATCGGCCGCGAACGCGGCGGCACGCCGGAAACGTCGCGCCGCCGCCGCGTGACGGCGGCTGTGGCGAACGGATAAGCTCGACCGACTCACATCGGGAGGGAAGGGCCATGAAGATTCGTGTCGCGCTGGTTTCCACGTTGCTGTTCACGGCGGGCATCGCAGTGGGCTACGCCGCGCAGAAGCTCGATCCGTCGCTGTACAGCGGCAAGTCGAAGGAAGAAGCCGCGCGTTCCCTGATCGAGGCCGCGCGCGTGCAGGCGGGCGACGGCAGCTGGGAGCGCATCGCGATCGGCCGGCTGCACTACCTCGGCGGCGCCAAGGCGGAAGGCCAGGCGGTGTTCGACGACGTCCTGTCGAAGAAGCACGAGGCGAGCGACGAGTACCGCATCGGGCGCGTGTACTGCGAGGCCGGCGAGTGGAGCAAGGCGAAGCCGCTGTTCGACCGCTACGTCCGCGAGAATCCGAAGGACGAGAAGGAACTGGCGGCGATCGGAGCCTACTACCTGCTGAACGGCGACCGCGCCACGGCCGAGAGCCTGTTCGACCGCTCGTTCAAGATCGCGCCGGAAGTGTGGGCGACCGTGGCGGCGGCCGGCGCCTATCTCGGCGTCAAGCCGCAGGAATGACGCCAGAGCGGTAGCGGAAGAGCCGGAGGCCGCACGGCGGCCTCCGGCGAAGCGAAGCGTCGCTCAGTTGCGCGCCGGATTGTTCTCGGCGAAATACTCGTGGTTGTCGGCGTTGTCGACCGCCCTGGTCGGGTTGCTGACCGCCAGGTTGTGCGCGGCCGTCTGTCCGTAGGCCCAGTCGTCGGTGCCGGCGACGACGTTGAAATGGCTGGTCTCGTGGATCAGCGTGCCGGCGCGCGAATCGGTACCGGTGTTCGGCGCCGACCAGAACGCGCCGCACAGGTACACCTTGTACGGCTGGGTCGGGTACACGTAGGCGTAGGTGCCGCTGTCCGTGCACGAGCAGTTGAAGGTGTAGGGCTGCGACGACAGCGCGCTGGCGATGTTGGTGAAGTGCGAGCGCACCGTCGAGTAGCGCGAACTGGTGTAGCTGCCGAACCACCAGGTGTAGCGCGAGCCGGTGGTGCCGGCGGTCAGGTAGGCCTTGGAATTGTTGGCGTAGGTCACCGAGGAGTTGCGCGCGGTGGCCAGCTGCGACTGGCGCGTGTTGTTGCAGCTGACGAAGCTGTTGGTCGCGGCCAGCGGCGAGGGGCCGAGCGCGTCGATCGACATGTCCAGCGGTTCCGGCGCCGCGTCGACGTAGACGTCGGCGGTGCCGCGCGCGAGATCGAACGCCGCCACGCCGGCGGCGACGCCGCCCTTGGTCGCGAGCGAGGCTTCGCGCACCACGGCGCTGGCGTCGCGCGCGTAGCTGACTTCGAACTGGCCGCCGCTGCGCATGTCGTAGTAGGCGCTCAGATCGACTTCGGCGCTGATGCGTTCGCCGGGCTTCAGCTCGATGTAGTCCTCGGCGCGCGGCTCGACGCGCTTGTACATCGGGCCGGTGTAGGCGACTTCCTCGCCGTCGCGCGTCACGCGGAACAGGTCCGTGGTGACGCCGTCGACCGGCGTCTGCCAGCGCAGCACGTGGATCGTGGTGGCGCCGTTGTTGGCGAGCTGGTAGTCGATCTTGCCGCTGCCGGGGTCCTTGGTCGTGGCGTCGAGGGCGACCTCGATGCCGGCCGCGAACACGTTCGTGGCGCCGAGCAGTCCTGTCGCGAGCAAAGCAAACCAACGCTGGTTCATGCCATCCTCCTCATGCAGGAATCGCCTCCCCCGAGGCGAGCGGCGCGAAGACGCCGCGCGCCGATGCTATGCCTGCGTGCGCGGAGCGAATGGGGTCGGGTTCACAGCCCGGAGCGGCGTCGACGGAGGAAAGCCGCCACCCGCGCGGATGTGGGGCGGTCGACGGCGAGGAGGCTTTCGACGACGGCGGGTGGCGCGGTCAGCCGACCGCGTCGCCCGACCTGTGCGCGACCCAGGCGCCGATCAGCGCCGAGGCGTACGGAATCGCCTGCGCCGAGAGGATCGCGATCCACAGCTTGCCCTCGACGTAGTTGATGCCGATCGAGTTCACCATGCCGAAGACGCAGGCGACGATCGCCAGGAACAGCAGCAGTTCCTCGCTGACCGAGGTGAACGGATTCGGCTTCTTGCCGATGCGCCGGCTCTTGGCGGTGCGGATGAACTCGCCCTTCTTGCGCCAGAGTCCTTCGTAGATGCCGCGCGCGATCGCGTGGCTGAGGCCCATACTGGCGACCGAGGCGGCGATCGTGTCCTTCCACGAGCACGGCACGCGCACGCGGTAGAGGACGATGCCGAACGCGGCCTTGAACAGGAAGAAGCCGATCAGCGGCACCAGGAACAGATACATCGGCAAGGTGAAGTATTTCGGCGCCAGCACCATGCCGAGCGTCCACAGCATCGCCATCAGCGTGAAGGCGAGATGCAGCGCGTCGCCGAACCAGGAGAACCAGCCGGTGAGGAAGTGGAAGCGCTGGCCGCGCGTCAGCGTCGAGGTCTTGGACACCATCCAGTCCCAGCGCGCCTTCATGATCTGCATCGCGCCGAAGGCCCAGCGGTAGCGCTGCGACTTGTACGCCTTGAAGTCGGCCGGCGTCAGGCCCTTGCCCATCAGCTCGTCGACGTAGACCAGCTCGTAGCCGGCCTTCATCAGGCGCAGGCCGAGCTCGGCGTCCTCGCAGATCGTCCACTCCGACCACTTGCCGGTGTTCGCCAGCACGTCCTTGCGCACCATCGTCATGGTGCCGTGCTGGATGATCGCGTTGCGCTCGTTGCGGTGGTGCATGCCGATGCGGAAGAAGCCGTCGTATTCCCAGTTGGTCATGCGGCGGAATTCGTTGTGCTCCCACTCGCGATGCGCCTGCGGGCATTGCACGACGGCGACCTTCGGGTCGACGAAGTAGCCGGTCAACGCGCGCAGCCAGTCGCGGCGCACTTCGTAGTCGGCGTCGACCACGGCGACCACCTCGGCACGCGGGTCGGTCACTTCCAGGCCGTAGTTGAGCGCGCCGGCCTTGAAGCCCGGCCAGGGTTCGAGGTGGTAGAAGCGGAACTTCGACCCGAGCTTTTCGCAGTGGGCCTCGACCGGCTTCCAGATCTCCGGGTTCTTGGTGTTGTTGTCGAGGACGATGACCTCGTAGTTCTCGTAGTCGAGCGCGGCCAGCGAGTCGAGCGTCAGGATCACCATTTCCGGCGGCTCGTTGTAGCAGGCCAGGTGGATCGAGACGAACGGCTGCGCGTCGCCGGGCTTGGGCGTCAGCGGCTTGAACTCGCGCAGCCAGCGCGGCCGCCACAGCACTTCGGTGAACTCGAAGCCGTTGATCAGCAGGATCAGGATGATCGCAAACTGCGCCGGGAACAGCAGCACCAGCATCGCCCAGTCGAACGGGCTGAGATAGAAGTCGTAGGGCAGAGTCGCCATCCACACCAGGATCGAGGCCGACAGCTGCACCAGCACCAGGAAGAACGCCAGGCCCAGCGCGCGGAAGCGGATGAAGTGCCGCGCGAACCAGAACATCGGCAGCAGCGCGAGCAGCGAGGCGAGGCCGGCCTTCCACGGCCAGTTCGGGTCCTCGATGACGGTGCCGGTCAGCGAGAACTTCGGCTGCCGGTTGGCGTTGAACATGCCCCAGTAGGCCTCGGCGCGGCCGCCGAGCTGTTCCTTCCACGGCTGGTCGATCGCCTCCATCACGTAGTACTCGATCTTCTCGCGCGCGGCGACGTTGAACCAGTCGCGCAGGAAGTGCGCCTCGTCGGCCAGCGACGGCTGCGCGTACTCCTTGCGGTCGCCGTTCGAGGGCCAGCCGATCTCGCCGATGATGATCGGCTTGCCCGGCGACACCTGGTCGACGATCTGCCGCAGCGAGGCGAGCTGGCCGAGCACGAAGCCGACGGCGTCCTTGCGCGGCACGCGCTCCCAGTACGGCAGGATGTGCACGGTGACGAAATCGACGTGGCGGATCAGGTCCGGATTGCGCTGCCAGCTGTCCAGCGGCTCGGCGGTCGAGACCGGAATGCGCAGCTGCGCGCGCGCGCGGTCGATGTAGGTGATCAGCTCGCGCACCGGCAGGTCGCCGCGCAGGACCACCTCGTTGCCGACGATCGCGCGGTCGACGTTGGCGTTCTTGCGCGCCAGCGCGATCAGCGCGGCCAGTTCACGTTCGTTGCGCTCGGAGCGGCCTTCGATCCACGCGCCGGCCATCACGCGCACGCCGTAGAAGTTGGCCAGGCGCGGGATGGTCGGATTCTCCAGCGAGGAATACGTGCGCAGCCGCTTGGAATATTGCGAGAGCATGCGGATGTCGCCGTCCAGCTCGCTCTCGCTCGGGAACAGCTGCTTGGTCGGATCCTGGTAGCGCTGCGACGGATTGAAGGCGAAGCCGTGGATCTCGCCGCGCCAGTCGGCGATCTGCACCGGGCGGTTGAGGAACGCCCACAGGCCGACGTTCGCCGCCGCGACCAGCAGGGTCAGCGCCAGCGCGCGCCAGAACGACTTGCGGACCACGGGCGACGGGACAGGACTCAACGGCACCTCGGACGGCTGCGGTCAGGTGCCGCGGCAACGCGGCAGGATAACGGAACGGCTCGCCGACGCTCAATCTGGACGGCGCGAAGCGGAAACGGCGTCAGCGCGGCCGGCGCAGCCAGCCGAGCGCGACCGGCGCCAGCGCCAGCAGGGCCGTGCCGAGCGCCGGCCACAGCACCTGCGGGTGTGCCAGCAGGCTGAGCGAGACGGTGCCTTCGCGCGCCAGGGTCTCGACCAGGCCGGCGCCGAGCGCGCTCTGCAGCGCGTTCATCACGGCGGCGCCGAACACGCTGGCGCCGAGGAACAGCCACAGCGGGCAGCGCAGCCAGGCCAGCGCGACCGTGACCGCGCCGAACGGGAACAGCGGCACCAGGCGCAGGAACAGCGTGTAGCTCAGCGGATGCGCCCGGTAGCCGGCACGCAGCTTGGCCGCCAGCTCCGGCTCGGTGCCCTCGCCGTGGTCGAACGCCGAGCGGCTGGCGAAGAACAGGATCGACGCGCCGAGCACGGTGCCGGTGGTCGACAGCACGGTGCCGACCGCCGCGCCGAACAGCATGCCGCCGGCGAACACCAGCACGATCGCGCCGGGCAGGCCGGTGGCGACCGCCGCCGCCATCGCGCCGATCTGCGCCAGCGCGGCCAGCCACGGATGCTCGGCGATGACCCCGCGCCAGTGCGCGTGCTCGCGCGCGAGGCGGACCGGATCGAAGCGGTCGAGCAGGCCGGAGGCGAACGCGGCGACGCCCAGCGCGACGAGGATCAGCAGCGGAACGAAGGCGCGCAGGCGTTTCATCGGATGGAAATCGGTTGCCGGCTGGAAATCGGTTGAGTGACGCGGTGAGTCAGCCGTTCCCCCTCTCCCGCTTGCGAGAGAGGGCCGGGGTGAGGGAACCGGAGCGCGACGCCCCGACTCCGCTCGAGCGCCGCGGCACGGCCTCTCAGGCGAGACCGGACGCCCGACAGCCGGCGCTCCGGGGCGATCCATGGGGAATGCGCCAGCATAGCGACTGCGCCCGCGCCTCGGAAGCGTCGCCGCGCTGCGTTCGTCGTCAGACCACGCGCGCGAACACCGTGATCTCTTCGCGATCGTGATAGAGCTGCTTGGCGCGCAGCTCGACGCGCTTGCCGGCATCGTCGAGCGCATTGCGGATCGTCGCGAAGCAGGCCTGCACCTCGTCGTAGCGCTTCTTCATCGGCAGCTTCAGGTTGAAGATCGCGCAGCGGCACCAGCCCTGCGCCAGCCATTCGGCCATGCGCGCGGCGACGCGGCTCGGCTGCTCGACCATGTCGCAGACCATCCAGTCGACCGGCCGCTGCGGCCGGTAGCGGAAGCCGTCCGCGCGCAGGTGATCGACCAGGCCGGAGGCGAGCAGGGCGGCGTCCATCGGTCCGTTGTCGACCGCGGTCACGTGCAGCGAGCGGGCGACCAGCTGCCAGGTCCAGCCGCCCGGCGAGGCGCCCAGATCGACCGCGCGCATGCCCGGTTTCAGCCAGCGCTCGCGCTCGCCGTCGTCGAGCAGGACCAGCAGCGCTTCCTCCAGCTTCAAGGTCGAGCGGCTCGGCGCCGCGCGCGGAAACTTCAGGCGCGGAATGCCGCCCGGCCACGGCGCCGTCCCGGCGACGTCGGCGGCGGCGAGGAAAGCCGCGTCGCCGGCGGTCAGGCATACGTGCAGGCGCCAGCGCGAGGCGCGGTCGATCAGGCGGCGCTGCTTCAGCGCGGCGATCAGCGCGGCGTTGAGGCCGCGGCACAGCGCGGCGAGTTCGCGCGCGGCGTCGCTGTCGGGCGCTTCGACCCAGGCGTCGCACCAGCGCCGCGCGTCGTTCTCGACGATCGGCAGCAGCACGCCGAGCCGGTCGCGCGGCGGCAAGTCGCGCGCGCTCGCCAGCACCTCGAGGATCTGCCGCGCGAACACCAGATTGCGCCAGGAAGCGCCGGCGCCGAGGCGGCGGCGCGCCTCGGCGTCGGTCGCCACGAATTCGACCAGACCGCTGCCGCGCTCCGCGCGCGCGTAGCCGCCGCCGCCCGCCTCGGCGTCCAGCGCGGCGAGCTCCTGCGCGCATTCGCCCTCGAAGCCGGGGCGGCAGTACGCCAGCAGACTGGAAGAGTGGGATGCGGACATCGAGCGGCCCAGGACGGCGCTGCATGATGCCTGCGCAGGCCGCGGATGACGAGCGTAGGCGAGCGGGGGCGCGGATCGGGACGTTCGTGAATGCGCGGCGCGAACGTCGATCGCGTCGGTGTGCACGGCGGGATCCGCCGCCGTCGGCGAACCTGCAAGGGGTCGTCGCCGGCGGCTTCGAGCGCCGCGCTCAGTAGCTGGCGCCGCCGAGTTCGGCGTAGCGATGGAACACCTCGCGCGCCTGCTCGCGCAGCACGTCGCGACGCACGGCGATGCCGCGCCGTTCGAGTTCGCCGATCCAATCCGCCGGCAGCGGGCCTTCGTCGAACTCGCTGAGTTCCATCACGTCCTGGCTGCGCGCGCCGATCTCCAGCACGTCGATGCCGGCCCAGAAGCTCGCGCCGTAGCACATCGCGCAGGGCTGCGCGCTGGTCGCCAGCGTGTAGCGGCGGCCGTCGTCGTTGAGGCGGGCGCGACCGACGCGCGCCTGCGCCGCGACGAAGGCCATGACTTCCGCATGCGCGGCGGAGCAGTGCTGCGGCAATACGCGGTTCACACCCACCGCGACCAGGCCGCCGTCGGCGTCGAACACCGCCGCGCCGAACGGGCCGCCGGTGCCTTCCTCGATGTTGCGCCGGGCCAGGCGGATCGCCAGTCCGATGCGCGCCTCGGCGTCGGCGTAGAGGTGCGTCGCGCCGACCTCGGCGTCGATCCATGCGGGCAGGGCGAGTGTCAGTTCGGTCGCGAGCATGGCGGTCGCCTCGGAGTGATCGAGCGAGCCTAGCAGAACGCCGCGACGCTTCGCGTGAGGAACGCATTGCCAGCGACGGGCGAAGCGGCCACCATGCGCGGCGTCCGTCGTCCTTCTCGTCGATCCATGCTCTCTCCGAACACCGCGCCGGGCACCGCCCGCGACACGCGCAACGCCGGCATCGACCTGCTGCGCGGACTGTCGATCTTCCTGGTCGTGCTGCACCACCTCGGCCTGCGCATTCCGCTGAAGACCAGCGCGCTCGCCGACTTTCTGCCCAAGCGGCTGCTGATCGCGCTGAACTACAACGGCTACGAGGCCGTGTTCGTGTTCTTCGTGATCTCCGGCTTTCTGATCACCAGCAACGCACTCGCGCGCTGGGGCGGCCTGGGGAACATCGACTTGCGCGCGTTCTACCTGCGCCGCGGCGCGCGCATCCTGCCGTGCCTGGCGCTGCTGATCGGCGTGCTCGCGGTGCTGCACCTGGGCGGCGTGGAGAACTACGTGATCGAGCGCGACGGCCAGTCGCTCGGCGGCGCCGCGCTGGCCGCGTTCGGCCTGCATCTGAACTGGTACGAAGGCGTGACCGGCTATCTGCCGGGCTCGTGGGACGTGCTCTGGTCGCTGTCGATCGAGGAGGTGTTCTACCTCGGTTTTCCGCTGGTCTGTCTGCTCGTGCGCGACCGCCGCGTGCTGGCGCTGCTGTTGCTCGTGCTGGCGCTGTCGCTGCCGTTCTCGCTGGCGGCGATCGAGGGCAACGAGATCTGGAAGGAGAAGGCCTACCTGCCCGGCATGGCCGCGATCGCCGCCGGCGTGCTGGCCGCCCTGGTCGCCGATCGCTGGCAGCCGCGCGAGGCGGTCGTGCGCGCGGTCGGCGCGCTCGGCCTGGCCGGACTCGTCGCGACGATGCTGGCGATGCCGTGGCTGTGGACGTGGCTGAAGGACGGCGTGATGCTGCTGCTCACGCTGTCGGCGGCCTGCCTCGTCGTCGCGCTGCACTGGCGGCAGCGCCAGGAACGGCAGCGCGCGCTTCCGGGCACCGGCTGGCTGCGTTCGATGGGGCGGCTCAGCTACGAGATCTACCTCAGCCACATGTTCGTCGTGTTCGGCGTCGTCTCGCTGTACAAGGCGTCCGGCGCCGACGCGCGCCTCGGCTGGCTCTGGTACGTGCCGGCCGTGCTGGCCTGCTGGGGACTCGGCTGGCTGACCGCGCGGTTCTGGTCGCTGCCGTGCGAACGCGCGGTGAAGCGGCGTTTCGGTACGGCGCCGATGGTGGCGGTCGAGGGGGCTTAGCTTTCCGGGGCGGTCGCAAGCCGTGCCCGCGTTCGCGGGCACGGCGTCGTCGAGGCGCGGGGCGTTACGGATTGTTCGCGGCGGCGAGCTGGCGCAAGGCCTGCTCGAAGACCTCGACCGGCTGTCCGCCGGAGATCAGGTGGCGTTCGTTGAGGACGATCGCCGGCACGCTGTGGATGCCGCGCTCGAGGTAGTAGCGCTCGCGTGCGCGGACCTCGTCGGCGTATTCGCCCGAATCGAGGATCTGCTGCGCGCGCGTCGCGTCGAGCCCGGCTTCGGTGGCGAGCCGGACCAGTACCGGATGCGACGACACGTCTTCGCCGTCGGTGAAGTAGGCGCGCAGCAGCACGTGCTTGAGCGCGCGCTCGCGCTCGGCGCTCTCGAGCGCGGCCCAGTGCAGCAGGCGGTGCGCGTCGAAGGTGTTGTAGATGCGCCCGCGCGCGTTGAAGGTGAAGCCGAGCGCGGCGCCGCGTTCGCGGATCGCCTCGCGGTTGCGCGCGATCTGCTCCGCGTCGATGCCGTACTTGCGCGCCAGGTGCTCGCCGGTGTCCTCGCCTTCGGCCGCCATCTGCGGATTCAGCTCGAACGGCTGGAAGTGCAGCTCGACCGACGCGGCGTCGCCGACGCGCGCGATCGCCTGTTCCAGCGCGGTCAAGCCGATCGCGCACCAGGGACAGACGACGTCGGAAACGAAATCGATGCGGATCGGCGTGGCGGACATGGCGGCTGGGTGTTCCTGCGACGACGCAGGTCCGCGCCGGAGCGCAGAAGATGCGGCCGGAGGCCGCGCCTTCAAGCCGATGCCGCGCCCGGCCGGGCTGTCGACCGGGCGGGGGTAGACTGGCGCCTTCGCCGCCAGTCCGGATTCGCTTCCCCATGACCCTGCAAGGCAAGACGCTGTTCATCACCGGCGCGAGCCGCGGTATCGGCCTCGCCATCGCCCTGCGCGCGGCGCGCGACGGCGCCAACGTCGCGATCGCGGCGAAGACGGCCGAGCCGCATCCGAAGCTCGAAGGCACCATCCACACCGCCGCCGCCGCGATCGAACAGGCCGGCGGACAGGCGTTGCCGCTGGTCGTCGACGTGCGCGACGAAGCGGCCGTCCAGCAGGCCGTCGCGCGGACGGCCGAACGCTTCGGCGGTATCGACGTGCTGGTCAACAACGCCAGCGCGATCTCGCTGACCGACACCGCGGCGACCGAGATGAAGCGCTACGATCTGATGCAGTCGATCAACGCGCGCGGCACCTTCGTCTGCACGCGCGCGGCGCTGCCGTACCTGAAGCGCTCGAGCAATCCGCACGTGCTGACCCTGTCGCCGCCGCTGGACCTGCAGGCGAAATGGTTCGCGCCGCACGTCGCCTACACGATCGCGAAGTTCGGCATGAGCCTGTGCACGCTCGGCCACGCGGAGGAGTTCCGGCGCGACGGCATCGCGGTCAATTCGCTGTGGCCGCTGACCACGATCGACACGGCGGCGATCCGCAACCAGATTCCGGCGCTCGCCGACGCCAGCCGCAGCCCGGAGATCGTCGCCGACGCGGCCTACGCGATCCTGACCAAGCCCTCGCGCGAGGTCACCGGCCATTTCTTCATCGACGAGGACGTGCTGCGCGCCGAAGGCGTGACCGACTTTTCGATCTACGCGCCGGCATCCGGTGCAGCACCGGCGCTGGATTTCTTCATTCCCGACGAGGTTGCCGCGCGCTATCGGCGCTCTTGACGGATCCGTAGGAAATCACAATGGACCCCCGCGTTCGCGGGGATGACGGCGCTACTCGGATGCAGGAACAACGAGATTCCTGCCAGCGGAAAGCAGCGCAAGACGCGCGGTCACCTCTCCCGCTCGCGGGAGAGGTCGAAGCCGCTACAGCGGCTGAGGGTGAGCGCAGGATGCGCGAACGGATGCGAAGCAGGCATAGCGCAGCCGCGCCGCAGGCGCGGGAAGCCGGAGTGACGCGCTCCCTCGTTACTTCCCGTTGCTCCACGAGTCGCGCAAAGTCGCCGTGCGGTTGAACACCGGCGCGGAACGCGCGTGGTCGTGGCGGTCGGCGACGAAGTAGCCGAGGCGCTCGAACTGCACGTGACGCTCCGGCTCGGTCGCGGCGGCGGCCGGCTCGATCCAGGCGCGCACGACGCGCTTGGACTGCGGATTGAGATGATCGGCGTAGGTCTTGCCGTCGCTGTCGTCGTCGGGATCGGCGACCGAGAACAGGCGGTCGTACAGGCGCACCTCGGCGGCGACCGCGTGCCGGGCGCTGACCCAGTGGATCGTGCCCTTGACCTTGCGGTCCGCGCCCGGCTTGCCCGGCCGCGTCTCCGCGTCGAGCGTGCCGCGCAGCTCTACGACGTCGCCGCCGTCGTTCTTGATCACTTCCTCGCAGCGCACGATGCCGACGCCGCGCAGGCGCACTTCGCCGCCCGGCACGAGGCGGTGGAAGCCCTTCGGCGGCACTTCGGCGAAGTCCTCGCGTTCGATCCACACTTCGTTCGAGAACGGCAATGCGCGCGTGCCGAACTCCGCGTTCTTCGGATGGTTGGCGAATTCGAGCGTTTCCTCGTGCGCGGCGTCGAGGTTGGTCAGCACCAGCTTGAGCGGATCGAGCACGGCCATGCGGCGCGGCGCGTTCGCGTCGAGATCCTCGCGCACGCAGGCTTCGAGCACGCCGAACGGAATCACCGAGTTCTGCTTGCTGACGCCGGCGCGTTCCCAGAACGCGCGGATCGCCGCGGGCGTGAAGCCGCGCCGGCGCGCGCCGGCCAGCGTCGGCATGCGCGGATCGTCCCAGCCGTCGACCATGCCGCCTTCGACCAGCGCCATCAGCTTGCGCTTGCTCATCACGGTGTAGTCGAGGTTGCCGCGCGCGAACTCGATCTGCTGCGGCTTGCTCGGCTGGCGCCACAGGCCCGCGCGGCGCAGCGGTTCGGTCAGACTGGCGTCGCCGGGCAGGTCGAGCTGGTCGAGGAACCAGTCGTACAGCGGGCGATGGTCCTCGAATTCGAGCGTGCAAAACGAATGGGTGATGCCTTCGACCGCGTCGGATACGCAGTGCGCGTAGTCGTACATCGGATAGATCGGCCAGGCGTCGCCGGTGTTCTGGTGCGTCAGCTTGCGGATGCGGTAGATCGCCGGGTCGCGCAGGTTGATGTTGCCCGAGGCCATGTCGATCTTCGCGCGCAGCGTGCGCGCGCCGTCGGCGAACTCGCCGGCGCGCATGCGGCGGAACAAGTCGAGGTTCTCCGCGGCGCTGCGCTCGCGATAGGGCGAATTGCGGCCGGGCTCGGTCAGCGTGCCGCGGTATTCGCGCACCTGCTCGGCGGTCAGGTCGCAGACGAAGGCCTTGCCGCTCTGGATCAGCTTCTCCGCGCACAGGTACAGCACCTCGAAGTAGTCCGAGGTGTGACGCAGCGCGTCCCAGTCGAAGCCGAGCCAGCGCACGTCGTTCTTGATCGCCTCGACGTACTCGGGGTCTTCCTTGGCCGGATTGGTGTCGTCGAAGCGCAGCGCGGTGCTGCCGCCGAACTCGCGCGCGAGGCCGAAATCGAGGCAGATCGCCTTCGCGTGGCCGATGTGCAGGTAGCCGTTCGGCTCCGGCGGGAAGCGCGTGGCGACGCGACCGCCGTGCTTGCCGGCGGCACGATCGGTGAGGACGATCTGGCGGACGAAGTTGTTGCTGACCGCCGGATGGGCGGCGGCGGGGGTCGAATCGGCGGAGTCGGTCATGCGCAAGCGCCGCGCTGACGCGGCATCCGGGGCTGCAAGGGAAGCGCGCAGTGTAACGGTGCGCGGCGTCAAAGCGAACGGATCGCGCCGGATGGGCGGGATCGGGGTCGGCGGGATCCGCTCGCCGCGGCGGGATCGGCGCGGCGAAAAGCGCGCCTCAGGTCAGGCGGCGTAGCTGTTGCGGCGGCCCGGCAGGCAGCGCAGGCGCAGCCGCACCGGGCCGCGTACTTCGTCGAGGTTGACGACGGTTTCGTGCTGGATCGCCTCGATGCGCCCGGCCTGCGCCAGCGCGATCGCGACCGTGCGCACGGGGCGCATCAGGTCCTGCCAGCGACCGCCGAAGCGCACCGCCAGCGCGCGCGCCGCCTCGCTCGGGCAGATGCTGTGACCCGGTCCGCGCTGATCGAGCAGATCGAGCACGCATTCGCGGATGCGCGCGGCCAGCAGGTCATCAGGCAGATGCAAGCTCATGTCCAGTCGAGGGTGGAAGGTCGAGACGATCATCTCGCGCAGCGGAGAAGGGCGGGAAGGCCACGCCGCGCATCATAGCGGCAGAGCCGGATCTGCCTGCGGAGGGCGATACACAAAATCGCAATGCGCTTATCGTTTGTTGCATTTGTAGCATTCCGGTACTTCGCGGCATGAATCGGCAACGATCCGGCGCAGGCAGAGTGTCAGCGCCGGCGTGAAGGACATGGCAATATTTCCCCAATGAAGATCGTCTATCGGGCCGAGAACATCGTCGACGCGAACCTGCTCAAGGCCGCGCTCGACGCCGAAGGCATCGCCGCGTTCGTCAGCGGCGAATACCTGGTCGGCGCGATCGGCGAGCTGCCGGCGCGCGACCTGGTCGCGGTGATGGTCGCCGACGTCGACGTCGAGCGCGCCGCGCCGATCGCGCAGGCGATCGACGCCGGGCTGCGCCAGCGGCTGGACGATCCGGAAGGCTTCGCCGAAGGGATCGCGCCGGCCTGAACGCGGCGCCGGCCCGCGGCGGCGATCTGCTAGGCTCGCGCGTCTTTCCGTCCTCCGATCCGCGGTCATGTCGAAGTCGCTCGCGCTTCTCGCCTTGCTGATTCCGTTGGTCGCCGCCGCCGACGATTCGGCGGCCGGCGCGACACCGTATCTCGCTCTGTACCAGGTGCTGGCGCCGGCGCGCTCAATCCGCGCCTACGACCGGCTCGTCGCGGTCGAGCGCGTGCAGAGCAAGTCGCCGGACGTCCGCGCGCAGGACATCCGCATCACGATCCGCGCCCGGCGCGGCGCGATCGCGGTGCCGGTGGCGGCGGACGGCAGCGTGGATTTCCCGGCCGACGAGAACCTGCAGACGGAGAACCCGCCGGTCGAGACGAATCAGCCGAAAGGTTCGCTGATGCTGAGCGTGCACGCCGCGCTGCGCCTGCCGGACGCGCTGGAGATGCCGTGGAGCGAGGTCGAAACCGGCCTGCGTCAGGCCGAGGAGCTGTTCGCCAAGACGCCGGGCGGCAGCGCGGAAGGCGCCAAGCCGCGCGGCGTGGAGATCCTCTTCGCGCCGGGCGAGTCCGCTTCGGTGACGTTGATCGGCAAAAGCGAGCGCCTGCTGCAGGCCGACGCCGACGGCCGCATCCTGGTGACGCGCGACATGGTCGTTGAATCGGAGCAGCCGCGTCTCAAGTTCTCGCGTCGGGCGCGGCGCATGCTGCCGTACGTCGGCGAGTGAGCCGCGCGCGCGAATCCTCGCGACGAATCTTCGAAACGAGCCGTCGAACCGCATCGTCGAAACCGGGAGCAAGTACCGTGACGAACGCCCGCCCGATCCTGGTCATCGGCAACAAGAACTATTCCTCCTGGTCGCTGCGGCCGTGGCTCTTGCTGCGCCATCACGGCGTCGCCTTCGACGAGCAGCGCATTCCGCTCGACACGCCGCAGTTCGCCGCCGAAATCGCGACCTGGTCGCCGACCCGGCGCGTGCCCGCGCTGCGGCACGGCGAGATCGCGATCTGGGATTCGCTGGCGATCTGCGAATACGTCAACGAGACCTTCCTCGCCGGCGCCGGCTGGCCGGCGGACGCGGCGGCGCGCGCGCACGCGCGCGCGGTCGGCGCGGAAATGCACGCCGGCTTCCAGGCGCTGCGCACGGCGATGCCGATGAACTGCCGCCGGCGCAAACCCACGCCCTCGATCGCCGCCGACACGCGTCGCGACATCGAGCGCGTATCCGCATTGTGGCAGGACTGCCGCCGCCGCTTCGGCGCCGCCGGCCCGTTCCTGTTCGGCGGCTTCTCGATCGCCGACGCGATGTACGCGCCGGTCGCGCTGCGCTTCCTTAGCTACGGCGTCGAACTCGACGCGGACGCGCGCACCTACGTCGACGCGCTGCTCGGCCTCGCCGCCTTGCAGGAATGGCTGCGCGCCGCCGCCGAGGAAAGCGAGACCCTGCCCGCGACCGACGACGTGCCCTGATGCGCGCCAACGAAGCGGACATCCCGCGCGGCGCGCTGGTCGAGATGATCGTCGGCGCCGCCGCGATCTCGACCACCAGCCTGTTCGTCAAGCTCGCCCATGTCGGCCCGACGGTGTCGGCGTTCTACCGCATGAGCTTCGGCGGCGCGATGCTGCTGTTCGGCCTGGTCGCGCTGCGGCGCTGGCAGCGCGTGCGCCTGTCGGAAATCGGCTGGCTGCTGATTCCGGCGGTCGCCTTCGCGCTCGACCTGATGCTCTGGCATCGCAGCATCCTCTACGTCGGTCCGGGCCTTGCGACCCTGCTCGGCAACTTCCAGGTGTTCCTGATGGCGCTGGCCGGCTTCGTGCTCTATCGCGAGCGGCTCGGCTGGCATTTCCTGGTCGGCGTCGCGCTGGGTTTCGTCGGCCTGTACCTGCTGGTCGGCCTCGACTGGAGCGCGGTCGGGCCGCAGTACCAGCTCGGCGTCGTGCTCGGCATCGTCACCGGCGTCGCCTACGCGGTCTACATGCTGACCACGCGGCACGCGCAGCGCGCCGGCCACGTGCGGCTGGCGCCGGCGCAGCTGCTCTGCGTGGTGTCGCTGCTGTGCGCGGGTGTGCTCGGCATCGCGATGCTGGCCGAAGGCGAGAGCTTCGCCTTGCCCGACGCGCAGTCCTGGTCGTCGCTGCTCGGCCTCGCCTTCTTCGGCCAGGTCTTCGGCTGGGTGCTGCTCACGCGCGCGATGCCGAACCTGCCGGCCTCGCTGATCGGCCTGCTGCTGTTGCTGCAACCGGCGCTGTCGTTCGTATTCGACGTGATCCTGTTCGCGCGGCCGACGCGCACGACCGACTGGATCGGCGTCGGCCTGTCGCTGGTCGGCATCTTCGTCGGCTCGTATCGGCCGGAGCGCAAGCGCGCGGGCTGATCGACGTTTCGCCCCGGATGGCGGAAACCCGCATCGTTCGGCGTATCGAAGGTCGTCCACCGATGGAGACCTCGCCATGCGCCTGCTGCCGTTGTTGTTGCTGTCCTCGATCGCCTGGGCGGAACCGCCGCATGGCGGCGGTCCGTTGCCGCAGCCGGCCGACGAGGAGATGAGCGCGGCGCAGCGCGCGCGCATCGACGCGATGCTGCAACGGAACGTCGCCGAGCTGGAGCGCGCGGGGCAGCTCGCCGCGGTGTCGCCGTGGACGCCGCTGCAAGGCGGCCTGCAATGGCCGCTGCGCGCCGCCGCGGGATTCGCCGATCCCGGCTTCCACGGCATCTCGAACTTCGTCGACCTGAATCCGGCCGCGGGCCAGCTGCTCGACTGGAGCTGCGGCGCACGCACCTACGACGGCCACGCCGGCATCGACATCTTCCTGACGCCGTTCTCCTGGCTGATGATGGACCAGGGCGCGGTCGACATCGTCGCGGCCGCGCCGGGCACGATCATCGGCAAGACCGACGGCAACGACGATCGCAGCTGCCCGGACCACTATTCGGCGGACTGGAACGCCGTCTACGTGCAGCACGCCGACGGCAGCGTGGCCTGGTACGGCCACATGAAGAAGTTCTCGCAGACCGCCAAGCCGGTCGGCGCCGCGGTCGCCACCGGCGAATTCCTCGGCAAGGTCGGCAGTTCCGGCTTCTCGACCGGGCCGCACCTGCACTTCGAGAACCACTCCGCGGTCAGCGGCTACGCGATCCTCGAGCCGTACCAGGGCGGCTGCAACACGTCGGCGTCGCTGTGGGCGCAGCAGCGGCCGTACAACGATTCGGCCATCAACAAGATCGCGGTGCACGACGCGGAGCCGGATTTCCACGGCGAGAACTGCCCCGATCCGGTCGACGAAACGCCGCACACGTCCGATCACTATCAGCCCGGCCAGCTCGGCTATTTCGCGGCCTACTATCGCGACCAGCTCGGACCGCAGGCGACCACCTACGCGATCCTGCGGCCGGACGGCTCGGTGCAAGAAACCTGGGTATCCAAGCCCTACGACTTCTTCCCCGGCCGCGACTACTACGCGAGTTCCTACTGGTACTGGGGAAAGACGATTCCGGTCGACGCGCCGTTCGGTGCCTGGCGTTGGAGCGCGACCTACGAGGGCGTGACCTACACGCACGACTTCTTCGTCGGCGACGTGATCTTCGCCAACGGCTTCGACTGATCAGTCCCGGCGCGCCGGTTCCGCGCGATGCCGCTGCGCCAGCTCGCCGACCACGTCGGCCAGCGCAAGGCCGCTGCCGCGCAGCAGCACGAGCAGATGGAAGAGCAGGTCGGCGGCTTCCTCGCGCAGCTTCGCGTCGTCGCCGCCGACCGCGGCCAGCGCGGTCTCGACGCCTTCCTCGCCGACCTTCTGCGCGCGCCGCGCCGTCGGCGCGGCGAGCAGCCTGGCGACGTAGCTGGAGGCAGGATCGGCGCCCGCGCGCGCGGCGATCAGCGCTTCCAGTTCGTTCAACCACGGATGCGCCGGCGCCTGCGCATCGAAGCAGCTCGGCGTGCCGCGATGGCAGGTCGGCCCGGCCGGCAGTGCCTGGCAGAGCAGGGTGTCGCGGTCGCAGTCCGGTGCGATCGAGACCAGCTTCAGCACGTGGCCGGAGCGTTCGCCCTTGCGCCAGAGGCGCTGCCTGGTGCGCGACCAGAAATGGATTTCCCGCGTCTCCAGCGTCAACGCCAGCGCCTCGCGGTTCGCGTAGCCGAGCATCAGCACGCGCCCGTCGTGCGCGTGCTGCACGATCAGCGGCAGCAGGCCGTCGCCCTTGGCGAAATCGAGCGTGTCGAGCAGGTCGTTCATCGCCGCACCGCGATGCCGCGTCCGGCGAGATAGCGCTTGAGATCGCCGATGCGGATCTCGCCGGAATGGAACACGCTGGCGGCGAGCGCGGCGTCGACGCCGCTCCGCTCGAACACGTCGGCGAAGTGCTCGGGATTTCCCGCGCCGCCGGAAGCGACCAGCGGCAGGCTCGTCGCGGCGCGCACCGCGGCGAGCTGCGCCTGCGCGTAGCCGCCGCGCACGCCGTCGGCGCGGATCGAGTTCAGCACGATCTCGCCGGCGCCGCGGTCGGCGACTTCGCGCACCCAGTCGAGCAGGTCGCGGCCGCTGTCGCTGGCCGCTTCGGGCTTGCCGCTGTTGGCGATCACCTTCCACTGGTCGCGCGCGCCGGCATCGCCTTCGGCGTCGACGCCGACGACCACGCACTGGCTGCCGAAACGCGCCGCGAGCTCGTCGATCAGCGGCGGTCGCGCCAATGCCGGGCTGTTGACCGAGATCTTGTCCGCGCCGGCGGCGAGCACGGCTTCCGCATCGGCGACCGAGCGGATGCCGCCGGCGACGCAGAACGGAATGTCGAGTTCGCGCGCGACGCGCGCGATCCACTCCGGATCGACGCGGCGCCGCTCGGGGCTCGCGGTGATGTCGTAGAACACCAGTTCGTCGGCGCCTTCCTCGGCGTAGCGCCGCGCGAGTTCGACGATGTCGCCGACGACTCGATGGTCGCGGAAGCGCACGCCCTTGACGACGACGCCGGCGGCGACGTCCAGGCACGGAATCAGGCGGCGCGCGAGCATGCGATCTCTTCCAGGTCGAGCGAACCGTCGAGCAGCGCGGTGCCGGCGACGCAGGCGGCGACGCCGCTCGCCGCCAGCGCGTCGACGTCGTCGCGGTCGCGCACGCCGCCCGAGGCGATCCAGTCGAACTGCGGCCAGTGCGCCGCCAGTTCGCTGTAGAGCACGAGGTTCGGGCCTTCGGCCATGCCGTCGCGGTCGATGTCGGTGCACAGCACGTGGCGCAGGCCGGCGGCGGCGTAGCGGTCGAGCAGGGCGGTGAAATCGGCGTCGGTGTCGCCGCGCCAGGCGTCGACGGCGGGCCGCCAGCGCTGCTCCGCGTCGCGGCGCAGGTCCAGCGCCAAGCACAGCCGCTCGGCGCCGAATTCAGCCAGCCAGTCGAGGAAGGATCCGGGCGCGCGTACCGCGACGCTGCCGACGACCACGCGCGCGACGCCGGCGGCGAGCAGGCGTTCGACGTCCGCGCGCGTGCGCACGCCGCCGCCGGCCTGCACGCGCGCGTCGGCGGCGATGCGCGCGACGAGCTCCACTTGCGCGGGCGCGCCCTGGCGCGCGCCGTCGAGGTCGACCAGGTGCAGCCATTCGGCGCCGGCGTCGAGATAGCGCCGCGCCAGCGCGAGCGCGTCGAAGTCGAACGTGCGTTGTGCCGCGAACTCGCCCTGCTTCAGACGCACGACGCGTCCGGCGACGAGATCGATGGCGGGAATGATCTTCATGCGAACCGTCTCACGTCAGCGCAAAGAAGTTGGCCAGCAGGCGCCGCCCGGCGGCGGCGGATTTCTCCGGATGGAACTGCGCGCCGAACACGTTGCCGTGGGCGACCACGGCGGCGAAGCGCTCACCGTGATCGCTCACCGCCAGCGTGTCCTCGCCGGCCGGCGCGGCGTAGCCGTGCACGAAGTAGAACCAGTCGCGGTCGCCGATGCCGTCGAGCAGCGGATGCTCGACGCGGTTGTGCAAGGTGTTCCAGCCCATGTGCGGCCAGCTCGGCGCCGCCGGCAGGCGGCGCACGGCCCCGCGCAGCAGGCCCAGGCACGCGACGGCGTCGACTGGCGGCGCCTCCACCCGCACGGTTCCGTCGTCATGCCCGCGGAAGCGGGCATCCATGCTGCTTTCGCGCATCCCTGCCGGACCGGAGGGCCAGGTACCCGGTGACGGCCGACGTGCTTCCTGCGTTCGCGGCAGCGATGCCGTGCTCCTTTCGAAGGCGGACCTCATCGTCGGCCGATCGCCTTCTTCCGAACGCTCGAACAGCAGCTGCATGCCGAGACAGATGCCGAGCAGCGGCTGGCGCAGCAGCGGCAGCACGCGATCGAGGCGCTGCTCGCGCAGGGTGCGCATCGCGTGGCTGGCGGCGCCGACGCCGGGCAGGATCACGTGCGTGGCGTCGAGGATTCGCGTCGGGTCGGCGCTGACCGGCGCGTCGACGCCGATGCGCCGGCAGGCTTCGACCAGCGAGCCGTAGTTCGCCCCGCCGGACGGCACGATGACCGCGCGCGTCTTCATGCCGGCGCCTGCATGCGGGTCGCGCTCATGCGAGCACGCCCTTGCTGCTCGGTACCGCGTCGCCGTCGCGCCGGATCGCGTCGCGCAGCGTGCGGCCGACCGCCTTGAAACAGGCCTCGACCATGTGATGCGCGTTGTCGCCGCGCACCGACAGGTGCAGCGTCGCGCCGAGCGCGTCGGCGAGGCTGCGGAAGAAATGCGGCACCAGCTCGGTCGGCAGCGCGCCGACCTGTTCGCGCGGAAACGCGCCGTCGAAGACGAAGCCGGCGCGCCCGGACAGATCCAGCGCGACCTGCGCCAGGCTTTCGTCCATCGGCAGCAGGAACCCGTAGCGACGGATGCCGCGGCGGTCGCCGAGCGCTTCGCGCAGCGCCTGGCCGAGCGCGAGCGCCGAATCCTCGACGGTGTGGTGCTCGTCGACGTGCAAGTCGCCTTCCGATTGCAGCGCCAGCGCGAAGCCGCCGTGCACGCCGAGCTGTTCGACCATGTGGTCGAAGAAGCCGATGCCGGTCGCGATCGTCGGCCGCGTCGCGCGATCGAGATCGACTTCGACCTCGATGCGCGTCTCGCGCGTTTCGCGCGTGACGCGCGCGCGGCGCGGCGCGTCGAGCAGCGCATGCGCGATCTCCGGCCAGCCGCAGCCGGGGCCGAGGCGGAAGCCACGCAGGCCGAGGTTGCGCGCGAATTCGAGATCGGTCTCGCGATCGCCGATCACCGCGCTGCGCGCGCGGTCGAGCGCGGCGGCGGCGAGCCAGTGGCGGACCAGGCCGGTGCCCGGCTTGCGCGTCGGCGCGCCGTCGGCCGGGACGCTGCGGTCGATCAGGACCTCGCGGAAGCGCACGCCTTCGCCGGCGAGGATGTCGAGCAGCAGCTGCTGCGGACCGACGAAGGTTTCCTCCGGAAAGCTCGGCGTGCCGAGCCCGTCCTGGTTGCTCACCATCACCAGCTCGTAGCCGGCGTCGACGAGGCGGGCGAGCGCGGCGATCGCGCCGGGCACGAGGCGGAATTTCTCGTAGGCGTCGATCTGCTGATCGGCCGGCTCCTCGATCAGGGTGCCGTCGCGATCGACGAACAGGATCTTCGTCGCCGCGTTCATGCCGCGGATCCCGCCAGCGCCGCGAGCAGGGCGTCGTTCTCGTCCGGCGCGCCGACGGTGATGCGCAGGCAGTGTTCGAGCCCGGGCTGCCTGGAGACGTCGCGCAGCAGAATGCCGGCGCCGAGCGCGCGCGCGAACGCGGCGCCGGCATCGGCGAAGCGCACCAGCAGGAAGTTGCCGGAGGAGGGCCACACGCGGCGCACGTCCGCCATCCGCTCCAGCGCCTGCGCGACGCGCGCGCGCTCGGCCAGCAGCACGTCGACGCGGCGGTCGGTGCGCGCCACCGCGTCGTCGTCGAGCGCCGCGAGCGCGGCGCGCACGCTCAGGGTAGGCAGCGGATACGGCGCGGCGATGCGCGCGACCAGGTCGACGATCTCGGCCGCCGCGATCAGCACGCCGATGCGCGCACCGGCCAGCGCGTGCACCTTCGACAGCGTGCGCAGCACCGCGACGTTCGGATGCCGGTCGATCAGCGCGCAGGCGCTGGCGACGCCGGCGAACTCGATATACGCCTCGTCGACCAGCAGCAGCGCGCGGCCGGCGAGCCGCGCGGCGAGTCCGGCGAGCCGCTCGCCGTGGTAGAGCGTGCCGGTCGGGTTGTTCGGGGAGCACAGGATGACGAGCTTGGTGTCGGCGTCGGTCAGCGCGAGCAGGGCTTCGTCGTCGAGCGCGAAGTCGTCCTCGCCGCGCAGCGCGAGCGTGCGGTATTCGGCACCTTGCAGCTGAGCACCGATGCGGTACATGCCGAACGTCGGCGCCGGCGCGACGACGTTGTCGCGGCCGGCGCGGCAGAACGCGCGCAACAGCAGGTCGATCGCCTCGTCGCTGCCGCGGCCGAGCCACAGCCGCGACGGGTCGACGCCGTACAGCGCGGCGAGGCGTGCGCGCAGTTCTTCCGGCTGCGGCGAGGGATAGCGGTTCAGGCCGCTCGCATCGGCGTCGCCGCTCCACGGGCTTTCGTTCGCGTCGAGGCGGATGCGCGCCTCGAAGCCGCTGCGCCGCGCCGAGGCATACGGTGCGAACGCGGCGAGGTCCGGGCGGATGCGGGCGAGCAGGCTCATGCGCCGGCTCCCGCTTCCAGGCGAGGCTGCGGCTGCCTGGATCGATCCAGAGCGGCCAGGCGCAGGTCCACGGCGCGCGCATGCGCGTCGAGCCGCTCCGCGCGCGCCAGCACGCTGGCGTCGGTGCCGACCGCGCGCAAGCCTTCGGCGCTGGCTTCGAGCACGTTGACGCGGCGCAGGAAGCTGTCCACGCCGACGCCGCCGAAGGCGCGTGCGAAACCCAGCGTCGGCAGCACGTGGTTCGGCCCGGCGCAGTAGTCGCCGAGCGTTTCCGGCGTGTAGCGGCCGAGGAAGACGCTGCCGGCCCGGCTGATCGACGGCAGCAGCGCGCGCGCGTCGCGCGTGGCGACGATCAGGTGTTCCGGCGCGTAGGCTTCCGACAGTTCGAGCGCTTCGCCGAGATCGCGCACGCCGATCAGGCGCGCATGCGCGAGCGCGGCGGCGGCGATCTCGCGCCGTGGCAGCGTGGCGAGCTGCGCCTCGAGCGCGCGCTCGACGGCGTCGAGCAGCGGTGCGCTCGGCGAGAGCAGCAGCACCTGCGAATCGGCGCCGTGCTCGGCCTGGGCGAGCAGGTCGGCGGCGACGAAGGCGGGGTCGGCGCTCTCGTCGGCGACGACCAGCACTTCGGACGGCCCGGCCGGCATGTCGATCGCGGCGCCGTCCGGATCGGCGGCGACGTCGAGCTTGGCCTGCGTGACCCAGGCGTTGCCGGGGCCGAACAGCTTGTCGCAGCGCGGCACCGAAGCGCTGCCGTAGGCGAGCGCGGCGATCGCCTGCGCGCCGCCGAGCTTGATCACGCGCGCGACGCCGCACAGCTGCGCCGCGACCAGGATCGAAGGATCCGCGCGGCCGTCCGCGCGCGGCGGCGTCGCCAGCACGATTTCCGTGCAGCCGGCCAGGCGCGCCGGCACCGCCAGCATCCACACCGTCGACGGCAGCGGCGCGCTGCCGGCCGGCACGTACAGGCCGACGCGGTGGATCGGACGCACGACCTGCTCGCAGCGCAGGCCGGGCGCAGTGTCGACACGGAGGTCGCACGGCACCTGCGCGGCGTGGAACGCCTCGACGCGCGCGATCGCGTTGCGCATCGCCGCGCGCACGTCGGCGTCGACGGCGGCCTCGGCGGTGTCGAACTCGTCGTCGCCGACGTCGAACGAGGACAGCTCGCAGCGATCGAAGCGCCGCGTGTACTCGCGCAGCGCGACGTCGCCGCGCGCGCGCACGTCGGTGAGGATCGCGCGCACGGCGTCGATCTGCGCCGCGTCGCGCACCGCGCGCGGCCGCGCCAGCGCTTCGCGCCGCTGCGCTTCGTCGAGCGACGCCCATTCCAGCCTGCGCCAGGCCGGCGTGACGATCGCGCGCGCGTTCATGCCAGCATGCGCTCCACGTTGAGCACCATCAGGCTGCGCGCGCCGAGACGCTTGAGTTCTTCCAGGTGCTGCCAGTCGAGCGCCGCGCTGCACAGCGCCTGCACGGCGATGTCGTCGGGCCGGCCGTCGAGGCTGAGCACGCTCGGCAGGTCGCTGGCGGGCAGCAGGCGCGTGATGTCCGGCAAGGCCGCGCGCGGCGCCTGCAGCAGGACCAGACGCGCGCCGTCGCCCGACAACGCGCCGGCGATGCGCCCGCGCAGGCGCTCGATCTGCGCCGTCTTCGCCGCGGTCTGTTCGCGCGGCGACAGCGCGAGCACGGCCTCGCTGTCGAACACGCCGATCAGTTCGCGCAGCTGGTTCGCGGCCAGGGTCGCACCGCTGGACACCAGGTCGCAGATCGCTTCGGCCTTGCCGAGCCGCGGCGCGATCTCGACCGAGCCGTTCAGCACGACGACCTCGGCGTTCAAGCCGTTGTGCGCCAGCCAGTCGGACAGCAGGGCCGGATACGAGGTCGCGATGCGCAGGCCGTCGAGATCGGCGACCTGCGCGATCGGGCCGGCCTGCGGAATCGCGATCGCCAGGCGGCAGCCGCCGAAGCCGAGCGGCAGCAGTTCGGCCGGCGCCGCCGCGGCGCCGCCGGCGAGGCGTTGTTCGGTCAGCACGTTGCGTCCGACGATGCCCAGTTCGCAGCTGCCTTCGACGAGCAGGCCGGGAATGTCGTCGTCGCGCACCAGCAGCACGTCGATCGGCAGGTTCTCGCCGTACAGGAAGAGGTGATCGCGACTGGCGCGGAAGGCGAGCCCGGCGCGACGCAGCAGGCCGAGCGAGGCTTCGGCCAGGCGGCCGGATTTCTGCACCGCGATGCGCAAGCGGTCGACGGCGGCGCTCACGACGCCGCTCCACGCGCGCGCTTGCCGGACGCCCGCGCCGTACGCGGCTTCGCCTGCATCCGTGCGGCGGCCAGCGCGTAGCCGCCGGCACCCTGCTCGAGACTGCGCGCGACGCGGCCGATCGTCGTGATGCTGACCGCCGTCGCCTCGTGGATCTGCCAGTACGGCTCGCCGCCGAGCAGGTGCGGCACCACGCTCCAGCGGTCGCGCATCGACTCGCGCTCGGCCGGCGTGCACAGGTCGGCGAGGAAGGCACGCATCTCCTCGACGCTGCGCAGCGCGAGCAGCGCCTCGCACAGCAAGCGCTCGGCGCGGTCGGAGTCGACTTCCGGTTCGATGTGGCGTCTTTTCATGGCGTTGATGTATTAATGCGTTAGTACATTGGAATGGTAGTTTCCGCAGGCGGGTGCCGTCAAGCGGAGGGTGGCGGGCCGGAGTGCGCGACCGCTGCCGTCGACCGAAGCATGCAGTCGGCCGAAGCGCGCACTCGCCGCGGGAGGCGGGAACGAACCGTGAAACGCGAGCGGGCCGGCTGTGTCGCAGCCGGCCCGCTCTTCATCCGCGGCATTCGTCGCAGCGTCGAACGATTATTCGAACCCGTCGGCGAAGATGCGGTCGCCGGAATCGTTGGTCAGCCGCACGACGGCGAGATCGACCAGCGGCGAATCGGGCGAGCGCATGACGGCGCCGGCGAGGATCGGGCGTCCGTCCGGCAGCAGGGTCAGCGCGGTGGCGTCGCTGAACACGCCGTCCGGCGCGAGGTCGGCGATGAACACGCCGGCATCGGCGAAGTCCGCATCGAGCTGGCCGGTCGGCGAGACGCGCAGCGCGGCGAAGTCCTGCTTCTCGCCCGGCAGGCTGTAGCTGATCGAGAAGATCAGCTTGCCGTCGTCCTGGCGCGCCACGCCGGTGGCGTAGTGGTTCCAGGCGCCGGGGAAGAGCGAGAAGGCGTGGAAGCCGGGCGTGGCGGGGTCGCCGAAGCCGGTGTCGGCGGCGCCGTCGCTGCCGACGCGGCCGAGCACGAGGTCGAGATTGCCGTCGGCGTTCTGGTGGTAGCCGCCGAACACCGCCGCGCCGTCGGGCTGCAACAGCAGCTTGTTGATGCCGTTGACCATCGAGGCGTCGTCGCCGGGGATGCGGAACACACGCCAGCCGGCGCCGCCGCCGAAGCTGGTGTCGAGCAGGCCGTCGGTGTCGAGGCGCGCGATCGCGTAGTCGGTGCCCATGCCGACGCCGTTGCTCTCGTACTGTCCGGCGACGAGGATGTGGCCGTCGGACGTCAGCGCCAGCGAGGTCAGATAGCCGCCCTGGCCGTCGACGCCGTCCCAGCCGACGATCACGTTGCCGTCGGCGCTCGGGCCGAAGCTCGAATCCGGGCTGCCGTCGGCATTCAGGCGCACGACCAGGCTGCTGTAGGCGCCGTCGGCGACGCGCTCGCCGGCCGCGACGATGCGGCCTTGCGCGTCGACCGCCATCGCATGCAGATAGGAAGAGGGCAGGGTCACGATGCCGTCGACGCCGAAGCCCGGATCCAGCGCGCCGCTGGCGTCGACTTTGACCGCGAACGCGGCCAGCGGCCCGAACGCCTCGGCGCTGCCGACGGCGACGATCGAGCCGTCGGCGAGCAGGCGTGCGTCCTCGATGATCTGCATCTGGTCGCCTGGCACGAGGTCGGGCAGGACGACCAGGCCGGGAATGCCGGCAGCGCCGGTGAACGTCGCGTCGGGGCTGCCGTCGGCGTTCAGGCGGGCCAGGGTCGCGCGCATGTGCGGATCGAACGGCGAGGAATCGATGAACTTGTTGCGCGTGCCGCCGAACACCAGCTTGCCATCCGGTTGCACCAGGGCGGTACGCGTGCGCAGCTCGCGGCCTTCGACGTCGTCCAGCGCCAGGATGGCGACGCCGTCGACACCGAAACCGGGATCGATGCGGCCGTCGGCGGCGTGGCCGGTGAGGCTTGCCAGCGCGCCGATCAGGGCGGTCGCGCCGAGCAGGGTATTTCTCAACAACATCAAGACATCTCCAGTGGGAACAGCCTCGCGAAGCTGCCAAGCCGCCGCGACGTGCGCATGCGTAACTCGTCAGAGTCGCATTCGATTCGCATCAATGCGTGCGCAAGTGCTTGAGTGAGTATCGAAAAAATTCGATTGCCGGCGCTCGCGCGAAAGCGCGGGAATCGTCCCGTGCGAGCGTGTGCCGGAGAAAAATCGACGTGGACGATGCGCGGCGATCCCGCATGGACGGCCGCCGTGGGCGGCGCGAAGACGTCCAGCGCCGATCTCCATTCGTCGACGACGGCCGCGATCAGCAACGATCGCAGGCGGTCGAACCGGCGCACCTCAGCGCGGCTTCGGTTCGATCTGCAGCGCGGCCGGGATCTCGCGGTCGCCGTTGAGCGCGCGGGCACGCGCGAGCGCGATGCGCCAGAGGTTGGGCTGGCCGAGCGCGTGGTAGACGCGCAGTTGCAGCAGGGCGGACTCGTAGTCGCGCGCGGCCCAGACCGCGACGCGCTCGGCCACCGCGCCGGCCTGGGCCAGATCGTCCTTGCCGATCAGCCATCCGGCGTAGGCACGCGCGGCCTCGCGCAGGTCGAGCGGGATGCGCGTCGCGTCGGCTTCCGCCAGCGCCTGCGCGTAGGCCTTGCCGGCGCCGCCGTCGTCGCCGGCGGCGGCGTCGACTTCGGCCCGTGCCAGATCGGCGTGGAAGCGCGCGCTGGCCGAGCCGTCGTGCTCGGCGAAGCTGGTCAGTGCGGCGAGCGCGTCCTTGCTGTCCTGTCCGGCGGCGAGGCGCGCGCGCACCTGCAGCAGGCCGACACGCAGGCGTTCGTGCGGATCGTCGGCGATCGAGGTGAAGCGTTGCGCGGCGGCGCCGGCGTACTCGGCCGCGCGCGGCGCGTCGCTGCGGGCGAGCGCGAGTTCCGCCGCGAGCGTGCTGGCGCGCGCGACGGCGACGCGGTCGTCCTCGCGCCGGGCCGCGTCGAGCACACGTTCCAGGTCGGCGTCGAGCGTGCGCAGGCGGCCGTTCGCGGCGAGCACCTGCAGGCGCGTCAGCTCGCCGTTGCGCTGGCGCGCCGGATCGGATACCTGGCCGATCAGCTGGCGCAGGCGCGCCTCCAGCGCCAGTGCCTGGTCCGGTTCGAGCTGCGCCAGCTTGAGTTCGGCCACCGCGGTGAGGGCATTCAGCTCCATCGCGTGCGCGCCGAAGGTGGCGAAGCGGTCGGCCGCGCGCGTGAAGGCGGCCTGCGCTTCGGCGTAGCGGCCGCGCAGCATGTCGAGCGCGCCGAGGTTCGAATCGAGCACGGCCAGCGCGAGCAGGTTGCCGGCGCTCTCGAACGCGACGCGCGCCTCGGACAGGTCGGCGAGGGCGGCGTCGGGCCGGTGGATCGCGCTGTAGTAGGCGGCGCGGCCGTTCAAGGCCTTGCCGAGCGCGTCGGGCGCCTGTTCGCGACGCAGCAGGGCGATCGCCGCGTCGAAACGCTGCTGCGCGAGTTCGTTGTCGTCGCGCTGCGCCGCGATCACGCCGAGGTTGCTCAGCGCGCGCGCGTGCAGCACCGCATCGCGCTCGGGCGAGACCGCCGCGGCGATCGCCTTGTAGCCGGCCTCCGCGGCGTCGAGCTGGCCGGCCTGATGGTCGATGTGCGCCAGGCGCATGCGCACTTCCGGATTCTCGCGCTGCGCCGCGGGCACGCTTTCGAGCAGGGTCCGTGCGGCATCGAGGCGCTCACTGAGGATCGCCGCATCCACTTGCGGCAGCAGATTGGCCAGCGCATTCGCGTCGCCGCCGCTGCTGCGGTCGGCGGCCGGCGCGTAGCCGAGTTGCTGCGCCATCCGGTCCGCCGCGATGCGCGCGGCGCCGAGCACGTCGGCCGCTTCGCCGTCGGCGCGCAGCGGCGTGCTCTCGCCGTGCACCGTGCGCAGCGAGACGCGCCAGCGGCCGGCGTTCTCCTGCGCCTGCGCGTCGATGACGAGACTGGCGCCGGCGGTGTGGGCGAGCGCGGCGAAATCCTGCGGGCGCTGGTTGTCGATCTTCGAGCCGGTCAGCGCGACCACGTTGTCGCTCGGCACCACCGGCACGCCGGCGGCGCGCAGCCGCGCCGCGATCAGGTCCATCACGCCGAGGCGCACCCAGTCGTAGCCGGGGCCGGCGCTGGTGGCGACCGGCAGTACCAGCACGACGCGGCCGCCGTTTTGCGCTGCGGCCGTCGACGCCGGCAGCGCCGATCTTCGCAGCAGGTGGTTGCCGCCCCAGAGCAGGGCGAGCAAGGCGAGCACGCCGAGCGCCGCGACGACGGGCAGGCGCCATCGCCGCCGCTGCTCACGCGGGGGTGGCGACGCCTCGATCTTCGATTCGGCCGCGGCGCCCGCCGCGGCGGGTTCGCTCGTCGCCTTGGCCGGCTCGGCGGTTTCGACCGCGCGCTCCGCCGCCTCGTCGACCCATTCGGTCGGCGCCACCCAGTGGTAGCCGAAGCGGAACACCGTGCGGATGTACTGCTGTTCCTTGCCGGTGTCGTCGAGCACGCGCCGCGCCGACAGCACCGTCTGGCCGAGCATGCCGTCGGTGATGTCGGCCTTGCCCCAGACCGCCGCGATCAGCTCGTCGCGGCCGACCGCGCGGTCGCGATGCTCGACCAGATAGACGATGCAGTCGAATGCGCGCGGCGGCACCGGGACCGGTACGCCGCCGCGCCGCAGTTCGCGCGTGGCGGCGTCGAGCCGGAATTCGCCGAAACGGTGGATGTGAGCCATCCCGCCAGTATCGCGTCAATCGGGCGACGGCGAAATGTGGACAGGTGGACGGCGGTGCGCAGCGCGTCGCCACGGAAGGTCGCCGGTGAAGCGGCCGAACGAGCGTCGATCGGCCGGTTCGCGGCGGTCGCGCACGAGGGCGCGGACTTCCCTGCGTCAGCGATGCAGGTGCCCGGCCGCTTCGGGCTGGTACTTGATGCCCGCGATGCGCAGCGCGGCTTCGCGGCCGCCCGGCATCGGCCAGCGGATCGAGTCGCCGATGCGCAGGCCGAGAATCGCGCTGCCGACCGGCGCGAGCACCGAGACCTTGCCCGGATCGCCGTCGGCGTCGCGCGGGTAGACCAGGGTCAGCTCGTATTCCTCTTTGGTGTTCTCGTCGACGACCTTGGCGGTCGAGTTCATCGTGACGACGTCGGCGGGCATCTGTTCCGGCTCGACGATCGACGCGCGCACGATCTCGGCGCGCAGCGCTTCGGAGCCGGGGAAATGGCGATGCGCCGGCGCGTCGAGCAGGGCCTCGATGCGCTCGAGGTCGAGGCTGGAAACGAGGATCGGGGGTCGTGCGGTGTTCATGGAGGCTCCGTGCGACGGGGTCGCTGCGAATGAATCGGGAAATGGAGGGACCGTAGCCGATCGCGTCGGCTTTCTCAAACGCGCTCCTCGAACGGCGGCACTCCCCGAACGGCGGCGAGAGCCGTCGGTGTCGCGAGCGGCTTTCCGAGGGGCGCTACGCCGGCCGCTGCGGGAGCCCGCCGCGCAGGATCAGGTGAGGGGAGTCACGATGGACTTCCGCAGCCGCGGGCACGACGACCGCCGGGGTCTCGCGCAGTCTCCGTCAAGCGCGCGTGCGCGCACGCGGCTTGCGTGCCGGCTGCGCCGCCTCGCGGGCGACGAGCAACTCGCGCGGCAGCTTCTTGAACACGTCCGCGAGCTGCTCGAGCAGGCGCGCGATCGCCGAGCTGCGGCGCCAGACCATGGCGATGCGCCGATGCGGCGCGCGACCGCGGAATTCGACCAGGTGGATGTCGGCGGAAGGCGCCACCGGCGGCTTCACGGCGAGGGTCGGCAGCAGCGTGATGCCGACGCCCGCGGCGACCATCTGGCGCAGCGTCTCCAGGCTGGTCGCGCGGAAGCCGCCGCGCTCGCCGGCGCCGGCCAGATGGCACACCTCGAGCGCCTGGTCGCGCAGGCAGTGACCTTCCTCGAGCAGCAGCAGGTTCTGCTCGGCGAGATCGCCGAGCTTGAGCGCGTCGTGCATGGCCAGTTCATGGCCTTCCGGCACGGCCAGCACGAAGTCTTCCTCGAACAGGAATTCCTGATGCAGCTGCTCGTCGTGGATCGGCAGTGCCAGGATGCCGGCGTCGAGGCGGCCTTCGCGCAGCAGGCGCAGCACGGTCTCGGTCTTCTCCTCGGTCAGCAGCAGTTCCAGGCGCGGAAAGCGCGCGCGGATCGCCGGGATCACGTGCGGCAGCAGGTACGGCCCGAGCGTCGGGAATATCCCCAAGCGCACCGCGCCGGATTCCGGATCGGCGGTGCGGCGCGCGATCGTGCGGATTTGCTCGATCTCGTTCAGCACCTGCCGCGCGCGTTGCGCGATTTCGCGGCCGGTCTCGGTCAGCAGCACCTTGCGCGGCGTGCGCTCGACCAGGGCCACGCCGAGTTCGTCCTCGAGCTTCTTGATCTGCGTCGACAGCGTCGGCTGGCTGACGAAGCTGGCTTCGGCGGCGCGGCCGAAGTGCTTGTGCTCGGCGAGGGCGACCAGGTACTGGAGATCGCGCAGGTTCATGAGTGCGGAGGGCTGGCGTGACCGGACGATGATGCGACCCGCCGCGGCACCCCACAAGGGTGGCCGGGATCGGCCGCCGGTGCGAACGGACGCGCGCCGGGATTTCTCCCGGCGCGCGCTTGGGGCAGTCGGCTCGCGGGCGGGCTCAGGCGGCCTTCTTCTCGCTGTCGACGATCGGCGCGCGGATGATGTGGTCGAACGCGGCCAGCGCCGCCTTCGCACCTTCGCCCGCGGCGATGACGATCTGCTTGAACGGCGTCGTCGTCGCGTCGCCCGCGGCGAACACGCCGGGCATCGAGGTGCGGCCGTGCGCGTCCACTTCGATCTCGCCGCGCGGCGACAGCGCCAGCGCGCCCTTGAGCCAGTCGGTGTTCGGCAGCAGGCCGATCTGCACGAACACGCCGGAGAGTTCGAGATCGTGCGACTGGCCGCTGCTGCGGTCGGTGTACTTGAGGCCGACGACCTTGCTGCCGTCGCCGACGACTTCGGTGGTCTGCGCGCTCAGGATCACGTCCACGTTCGGCAGACTGCGCAGCTTGCGCTGCAGCACCTCGTCGGCACGCAGCTTGGAATCGAACTCGAGCACGGTCACGTGGGCGACGAGGCCGGCGAGGTCGATCGCCGCCTCGATGCCCGAGTTGCCGCCGCCGATCACGGCGACGCGCTTGCCCTTGAACAGCGGGCCGTCGCAGTGCGGGCAGTAGGTCACGCCCTTGGTGCGGTACTCGCTCTCGCCGGGCACGTTCATGTTGCGCCAGCGCGCGCCGGGGGCGAGGACGACGGTCCTGGATTTCAGCGTGGCGCCATTGGCCAGCTCGACGTGCACCAGGTCGCCGTCGGCGACGAGCTTGTCGGCACGCTGGCGGTTCATGATGTCGACTTCGTAGTCCTTCACGTGCGCTTCGAGCGCGGCGGCGAACTGCGGGCCTTCGGTGTGCGTGACGGAGATGTAGTTGGCGATCTCCATCGTGTCGAGCACTTGGCCGCCGAAGCGTTCGGCGACGACGCCGGTGCGGATGCCCTTGCGCGCGGCGTAGATCGCCGCCGCCGCGCCGGCGGGGCCGCCGCCGACGACGAGCACGTCGTAGGGCGCGCGCGCGTCGAGCTTTTCCGCCTCGCGCGCGTCGGCGCCGCTGTCGAGCTTAGCGAGGATTTCCTCCACGCCCATGCGGCCCTGGCCGAATTCCTGGCCGTTGAGAAAGATCGACGGCACCGTGAGGATCTGCTTCTCGGTGACTTCCTTCTCGAACGTGGCGCCTTCGATCATCTCCACGCCGATGCGCGGATTGATCGTCGCCATCAGATTCAGCGCCTGCACCACGTCCGGGCAGCTCTGGCAGCTCAGCGAGACGTAGGTTTCGAACTTGTACTCGCCGTCGAGCGCGCGGATCTGCTCGATCGTCTCCGGCGCGAGCTTCGGCGGATGCCCGCCGACCTGCAGCAAGGCGAGGATCAGCGAGGTGAACTCGTGCCCCATCGGGATGCCCGAGAAGCGCAGATGGATGTCCTGCTCCGGCGTGGTCAGCGCGAAGGAGGGCGTGCGGATGCCCGGCTCGACGCGCTCGACGAGGCGGAACTGCGGCGACAGCGTGGCGATGTCGGTCAGCAGTTCACGCAGTTCCTGCGATTTCTCGCCGCCGTCGAGCGCGGCGACGATGTCGACCGGGCGGGCGATCTTGGCGAAATGCTCCTGCAACTGGGTCTTGATGCTGTCGTCCAACATGGCGTGACTCCGTGGGAATGCGGTGAGCGCGCTGCGCTCGTCTCGGCGAAGCGCCTGGGGCGGTCGGCGCGCAGTCGCGCCGCCGACGGCCCTGAAGAATCGTCATTTCCGCGAGCGCGCATCGCAAAGGATGCTCGGGCCGGCGCGTATGACGTCGACGGGTACTGCCCCCGCGACGAACTTGCGGGAATCCGGGCGCGTCGCCGCGCCCGGAATGTGTCGCTGATGCGATCTCAGATCTTGCCGACGAGGTCGAGCGAGGGCTTGAGCGTCTTGGCGCCTTCCTGCCACTTCGCCGGGCAGACTTCGCCCGGATGCGAAGCGACGTACTGCGCGGCCTTGACCTTGCGCAGCAGCTCGGACGCGTCGCGGCCGATGCCGTTGTCGTGGATCTCGAGCACCTTGATCTGGCCTTCCGGGTTGATCACGAAGGTGCCGCGCAGGGCGAGGCCTTCTTCCTCGATCAGCACGTCGAAGTTACGCGCCAGCGTCGCGGTCGGGTCGCCGACCAGCGGGTACTGCACCTTCTTGATCGCCTCGGAGGTGTCGTGCCACGCCTTGTGCGCGAAGTGTGTGTCGGTCGACACGCCGTAGATCTCCACGCCGAGCTTCTGGAATTCGGCGTAGTTGTTGGCGAGGTCTTCCAGCTCGGTCGGGCAGACGAAAGTGAAGTCGGCCGGGTAGAACACGACGACCGACCACTTGCCCTTCAGCGTGGCGTCGCTGACTTCGACGAACTTGCCGTTGTGATAGGCGGTCGCCTTGAAGGGTTTGATCTGGGTGTTGATCAAGGACATGGTTTGCTTCCTCGTGAGGGGTGGTGGGGAAAGGATTCGACGTACTGTAGTGGTCGCTGGGTCATATGTACAATCAATTTATCCATATGAATTGATAGATTCTATCTATTCAATTGGGGCTCGCAAGCCGTATGCCGGGCATCGCTCGCTGCGGGGTGCGAGCAGCGAGGCGGGAGCGCGGACGCAAAGCCGCCCGGCGGCCGCTGCGCATCGCCCTCCTGTTGCATGCGGTCGCCGCGGCGACCGGACAAGAGGTCGCCGCGACGGGGCGGAGAACGGGCGGCGTCGGCCGCTTCGCTCAGAACGTCGACTTGGCGCCGTCGCGCTCGAAGTTCGCGTAGAAGATGCGATCGTTGGCGAAGCGCACGACCGCATAGTCGTAGTCGCTGCCGCCGCGTTGCTGCTGCAGCGCCTGCAGCGGGCGCCCACCGGACAAGGCGATGCCCTGGCCGTAGCTGCTCATGCCCGCGACGATCGTGTAGAGCTGGCCGCCGTACGGCAGTGTGTCGTAGAACGCGAGCACGCCGGCCGCCCACGGCGATCCCGCCTGCGTCGAGGTGAGCTGGCTGTAGGACAGGTAGACCGCGCCGTCCGAAGCGGCGACCGCGCGGCCGCTCCGCGCGGCGCCGGAGGCCGGCGCCACGATCCCGGACGAGCCGGGCGCGCAGGTGTCCGCGTCCATCTCGGCATACGCGAGTCCGGATCCGGCCGTCGTGCGATCGGTGTAGGTGCCGGCGAGAAAGGCATGGTGTGCGTCGCGCAACACGATCGCCGTTGCGAACGCGTCGCTGTTCGCGGCGGCGCCGAGATGCACCAGGCCGTCGGCGCCGCAGCTCGCGTCCGGCATTCCGGCGCCGGTCAGGCGCAGCAGCACCAGCGAGTCGTAGCTCGCGCCCTGCGCGCTGCCGCCGACGACGATGCGCCCGCTCGAATCGACGGCGATCGCACCGGCCGCGTCCAGACTGTCGGCCACGTCGCCGACCGAACGCAGGTAGGCACTGCCGCCGTGGAATGTCGCGTCGGTATGGCCGGTATTCGTCAGCCGGCGCACGAACAGGCTCGAGCGCAATGTGAGATCGCCGCTGGTGTCCGCATGGCGGCCGGCGAGGACCGGGCGCCCGCTCGCGTCGATCGCGACGTCCCAGTAGGTGATCCGGTGGCCGGTCGCCGGACAGTCGACGTACACGCCGCCGGCGCCGAACGTGGCGTCGACGGCGCCGTCGGCGGTGAAGCGTGCGGCATAGCTGCAATCGTCCGTCGCGGTACTGCCGGCGACGACGACGCGTCCCTGTGCGTCGATCGCGGCCGCGTTCGCGTACGGCAGGGCCGACTGGTAGGTACCGGACGCGAGCGCGAACGTCGAGTAGCCGGCGCCGGCGTTGAACGAGGGATCGTAGGTGCCGTCCGCGTTCAGCCGCTTCAGCGCGATCACCGCGCTGTTCGTGCCGTTCACCGCGCGGCCGACCATGACGAGCTTGCCGCCTGGCTGCGGCAGCACGGCGACGATGCTGTCGGCGTTGTTGCCGCCGAGATCGAACGGCTGGAGGTCGTAGCCGAACGGCGCGTTGAACGTCGGGTCGACGTCGCCGTTGGCGGCGAGCGCCGTGGGATCCGCGCAGAGGGCGGCGAAGGCGTAAGCGAAGGCAATCGAAATTCGGGCGCGCATCGGACGACCTCTTTCGGTTCCGCGGCGGTGGAGCGTGGCCGGTGCCGCAGCCGCGCAGTGTAGGCGAACGGCCGGCGGTGCGCAGCGGCCCGCGGGAGTCGGTCTAAGCCTGCGCCATCCGTCGCACATCGGGCCGCGATCGGCAATCGGCGCGGCGCAATCGCGCGACGCGAGATACTGGAACGCCGCGGACAGGCTCTAAGATGCGCCAGGCCGCGTCGACGAGGGGAATGCGTCGACAGCAGGGGCGGCATCCGCTTTCGCGATCATCAACCCCGCTTCCGGCAGCGTTCCGTTGCAACGGTCCACCGTCCGCACAAGGAGAGTTCATGCGTCCGCTTCTGCTTTGCCTCGCGCGTCTCGCGCTGTTGACGATCGCCGCGTCGGCGCAGGCCGAACCCGTCGTGCCGGCCTCGCTCGAACCGTGGCGGGCCTGGGTGTTGAAGCAGCAGGAGTTCCGCGCCTGTCCGCTGATCGCCGGCAAGGCCGGCAACGACGCGTCGGATTTCCTGTGCGCGTGGCCCGGTGTGTTGAACGTCGCGGTCGATGCGGGCGGCGCCAGTCTCGCGCAGCACTGGCGCGTCGACGCGGAGGCGTGGGTGCCGCTGCCCGGCGACGACGAGCACTGGCCGCAGCAGGTCACGCTGGACGGACAGGCCGCGCCGGTCGTCGAGCGCGAAGGAGCCCCGATGCTGCGCCTGGCTGCCGGCAGCCACGAGCTGCGCGCGCGCATCCCGTGGCGCGAGCGCCCGCAGTCGCTGCGCGTGCCGCAGCGGGCCGGACTGGTCGCGCTCACGATCGACGGCAAGGCGGTCGTGCCGGTGCAGCGCGACGGCGACGAACTCACGCTCGGCCGCGCCAGCACCGGCGCGCCGGAAGCGGACAGCCTCGACCTGCGCGTCTACCGCCGCCTCGGCGACGGCGTGCCGGCGGAACTGCGCACCGTCATCCAGATCTACGCCTCCGGCCAGGCGCGCGAGGAAATCATCGGACCGGTGCTGCCGGACGGCTTCGTGCCGCTGGCGCTGAACGGCGAATGGCCGGCGCGGCTCGATGCGGACGGCCGTCTGCGCGTTCGCGTGCAGCCCGGCACCGACACGCTGACGCTCGACGCGCGCGCGACCGCGCCGCTCGCGGACGCGACGGCGCGCGTGCCCGGCGCGCCGTGGCCACAGCAGGAAATCTGGAGCTACGCCGCCGATCCGCGCCTGCGCATCAGTGCGGCGAGCGGTGCCGTGCAGGTCGATCCGCGCCAGGCGCAGGTCCCTTCCGAATGGGAGGCGCTGCCCGCGTTCGCGCTCGGCGACGGCGCCAAGCTGACGATCGAACAGCGCTCGCGCGGCCTCGCGCCGGACGAGCGCAACCGCCTCACGCTGCGTCGCGAGATGTGGCTCGATTTCGACGGCGGCGGCTGGTTCGCGCGCGACCACGTGAGCGGCGAGATGCTGCAAGGCTGGCGTTTCGACGCGGCCGCGCCGTTCGTGCTCGAACGCGCGCAGGTCGCCGGCAACGGACGCGGCACCGCCGGCGAGTCGCTGCTGGTCACGCGCGGAGCGGAAGAAAAACTCAGCGGCGTCGAATGGCGCACGCCGCAGGTCGATCTCGCCGCCGGGCTGCGCATCGCGCCGGCCGGCGCGTCGCTGCCGATCACCGGCTGGCAGGACAGCTTCGACCGCGTCGACACCATCGTGCATCTGCCGAACGGCTACCGGCTGCTCGGCGCGCCGGGCGCCGATCGCGCCGACGGCAGCTGGATTTCGCGCTGGACCCTGCTCGACGTGTTCGTCGCGGCGGTGCTGGTGCTGCTCGCCTGGCGCGTGCTCGGCGCGCTCGGCGGCGTGGCTGCGGCGGCGTATCTGGTGCTCGGCTATCAGGAGTTCGGCGCGCCGATGTGGAGTCTGCTCGCCGCGCTCGCGCTGGCGTCGATCGCGCGCGCGTTGCCGCCGGGCAAGCTGGCGGTCGCGGCGACGTGGCTGAAGCGCGCGGCGCTGCTGCTGCTGGTGCTGACGGCGCTACCGTTCGCCGCCGGCCAGCTGCGCTACGCGTTGTATCCGCAGCTCGAAAGCGACCGCGGCGCGTGGATCGGCGCGTTCGACGAGGAGGCGCCGTGGCGGCATCGCACGCGTGCGCCGGCTGGCGCGGGAGAACCGTCGCAGGCGCAGGACGAGGCGCAGGTGGCGCCGGCTCCCGCGCCGCCGCCGCCTGCCCCGGTGACGGAATCTTCTGCGCCGGCGCAGAAATACGCGCGCGATTCGAACAGCGAGTATCTCGAAACCGTCACCGTCTCCGGCTCGAAGATCCGCAAGATGGATGTGATCGAGCGCTACAGCGCCTCGACGGTGGTGCAGACCGGCGCCGGCGAACCGGGCTGGCAGCTCGGCCATCGCTATCAGCTCGCCTGGAGCGGGCCGGTCCTGCCGACGCAGGACGTGCGCCTGGTGATCGCGCCGCCGTGGCTGGTGCGGCCGCTGCGGCTGGTGCTGGTGGCGCTGCTCGCCTGGCTCGTGCTGCGACTGGCGACGCCGGCGCTGCGCATTCCGCTGCGCGCTTCCGCGCCGGTATGGATCGGCGCGCTCGCGCTCGGCGTGTTCGGTGCGAGCACGCCGTCGCGGGCGCAGAGCTTTCCGCCCGACCACCTGCTCGACGAGCTGCGCACGCGCCTGACCGAGGCGCCGAAATGCGCGCCGACCTGCGCCGCCGTCGCCGGTGCCGAGATTTCCGCGCGCGGCGACGCGATCGAGGTCGCGCTTGAGGTGCACGCGGCCGAGCGTGTCGCCGTGCCGCTGCCGTTCGACGAGAAGACGCTGAGCCTGCGTAGTCTGCGCGTCGACGGCGCCCCGCAGGACGCGATCGCCCGCGCCGATGCGGCGCTGTGGATCGCACTGCCGCGCGGCGTGCATCGCATCGAGCTGGCGTTCACCGCCGCCGCCGACAAGGTCGCGCTGGCCTTTCCGCTGAAGCCGATGCGCGCGCAGTTCGCCGGCGGCGGCTGGGAGGCGAGCGGCCTGGTCGAGGACCGGCTGCTGACCGAGACGCTGACGCTGGCGCGCTCGCGTTCCGGCGACGAGGCGCCGGTGAATTCGGGCGCGCAGCAGTTCGCCCCGTTCGTGCGCGTGCAGCGCGCGTTGACGCTGGGCCTCGACTGGGGCGTGAGCACGCGCGTGGAGCGCCTGTCGCCGAAGGAGGGTGGCTTCACCGTCGAGGTGCCGGTGCTCGCCGGCGAGCACGTGACGAGCGCCGGCGTGAAAGTCGTCGACGGCCGTGTCGTGGCCGCGATCGGCAGCGACGCCGCGCAGGCGGAATGGTCGTCCAATCTCGACAAGAGCGAGACATTGAGCCTGACCGCACCGCCGCTCGCCGGCAGCGCCGAGGTGTGGCAGATCACGGTCAGTCCGACCTGGCACGTGGAGTTCTCGGGCGTGCCCGAAGTCGCAGCGCTCTTCGGCGGCGACGCCGACGACTACCACGGCTTCGAGTTCCACCCGCTGCCAGGCGAAACGCTGACCTTGAAGATCACGCGCCCGGCTGCGACGCAGGGCGCCACGCGCGCGATCGATTCGGTGAATCTCGCGTACGAAGTCGGCCAGCGCGCGTCGACCTCGACACTGCTGCTCGGCATGCGCGCGAGCCAGGGCGGCGACCACGTGATCGCCTTGCCGGCACACGCCGAACTGCTCGGCGTGCGGCGCAACGGCGAGCCGCTGAACCTGCGCCCGCAGGACGGCCGCCTGAGCCTGCCGCTGGTGCCCGGCGTGCAGAACTTCGAGATCCGTTTCCGCGACGACGCGCCGCTCGGTTTCAGGGCGGCGACGCCGGCCGTCGCGCTCGGCCTGCCGGCGGCGAACATCGGGCTGGACATCCATTTGCCCGGCAGCCGCTGGCTGCTCGCGAGCAGCGGCCCGGCGGCGGGCCCGGCGGTGCTGTACTGGGGCGAACTGGTGGCGATGCTGCTGGTCGCGTTCGCGCTGTCGCGGCTGCCGCGTTCGCCGTTGAAGCGGTGGCAATGGGTCCTGCTCGGGCTGGGCTTCTCGACCTTCTCGTGGGTCGCCCTGGTCCTCGTCGTCGCCTGGCTATTCGCGCTCGACTGGCGCGCGCGCGTCGAACCTTCCGCGTCGGCGCGCCGTTTCAATCTCGCGCAGATCGGGCTCTTCGTGTCGACCGCCGTCGCGCTGCTGTGCCTGGTCGCGTCGATCCGGCAGGGTCTGCTCGGGTCGCCGGACATGCACGTCGTCGGCAACGGATCGAGCGCGTGGGAGCTGCACTGGTTCGCCGATCGCGGCGTCGACGCATTGCCAGTCGCGAGTGCTTTCAGCCTGCCGTTGTGGACCTACCAGCTCGCGATGTTGGCCTGGGCGCTGTGGCTGGCCAGCGCGCTGGTCGGCTGGCTGCGCCGCGGCTTCGCCGCATGGACGCGCGGCGGCTACTGGCGCAGCGTGCCGAAAGCGGCGGCGGTCGAGAGCGACGCCGCGCCGACGGCGGCTGATGCCGCGACGGCGACCGAGGCGCCGTCCGCGCCGTGAGTGCGGTCAGGCAACTGCTCGCCGCCGGCGCCGCCCGGCTGGGCGGCGAGGATGCGCGCTTCGAGGCCGAGCTGCTGCTCGCGCACGCGCTCGGGCGAACGCGCGCGTGGCTGTTCGCGTGGCCGGAGTTCGAGCCGGACGCGGAGCAGCGCGCCGGCTACCAGCGCTTGCTCGACGCGCGTGTTCGCGGCGAGCCGATCGCGTACCTGACCGGCCGGCGCGAGTTCTGGTCGCTCGATCTGGCAGTGACGCCGGCGGTGCTGATTCCGCGCGCCGAAACCGAGCTGCTGGTCGAACTCGCGCTGGCGCGCATTCCGAACCAGCGCGAGGTCGCGGTCGCCGATCTCGGCACCGGCTCGGGGTCGATCGCGCTGGCGCTGGCGAGCGAACGCCCGCTCGCGCGCGTGCTCGCCACCGACGCCAGCGCCGAGGCGCTCGCCGTCGCGCGCGACAACGCGCGGCGCCTGGGCATCGCCAACGTCGTGTTCGCGCAGGGCGACTGGTGCGCGGCGCTCGGCGAGGCGCGTTTCGACCTGATCGTTTCCAATCCGCCGTACATCGAGGTGGGCGACGCGCACCTCGCGCAGGGCGACCTGCGCTTCGAGCCGCCGGCCGCGCTCGCTTCCGGCGCCGACGGGCTCGACGCGATCCGCCGCATCGCCGCGGAGGCACGCGCGCACTTGCAGGGTGACGGGTGGCTGCTGTTCGAGCACGGCCATACGCAGGGCGAGGCCGTGCGGGGAGTGCTGCTCGCGAACGGCTACGGTCGCGTCTCGACGGAGCGCGACGTGGAAGGGCGCGAGCGCGTCAGCGTCGGCAGAGCCTAGGGCGACGCGCTCAGGGATGCGGGAACACGGACAGGCTGGCCAGGCCGAACAGGTCGGGCTTGCCCGGCGCGTCGGTCACCTCGAAGGCGAGCACGTTGTCACCGGCGACGAACCAGGCCGGGTCGAACGTGATCGGCAGGCGCATGTGCCCGCCCACGTGGCGGCCTTCGTAGATGACGTGACCGTTCAGAACGATGCGCAGCGCGTGGTCGCCGCTCAGGTGGCCGGCGACGAGCAGCCGGCCTTCGGGAAGGTTGCCGGGCGGGAGCGGCAGCCGGATCGTCGACGAGCCGGTCGTGTTCCAGCGCAACCCGCCGCGCGGCGGCGAGAAGCCGCTGAACATCGGGTCGGGCGAATCGCTGGGCAGTTCGAGGATGCGCTTGAATTCGTCGAGGCGCCGCCGGTGCCGCTCGGCGTCGTGCAGGAACTGCGGATAGCGCCAGTCGGAGACGTATTCCGGATAGTCGTCGACGTTCGGCTCGGCGTTCCAGCGCATCGGATACGGATTGACGAACGCCTGGTAGACGTTGACGTAGATCGAGAACGCGCCGAGCACCGCGATCAGCGCGTAGACCCACGCGCGACTGCCGCGCAGCAGGTGCAGCGAGTGGAACAGCGCCAGGAACAGGCCCGGAAGGCAGTCGAACATCAGGCGCGGGCCGAAGGACCAGCCCGCCCACCAGTGCGGGAAGCGCGCGATCGCCAGCCAGTGCACGATCGGCCAGGCGAGGCCGACCAGAAGCGTGCACAGGTAATCCCGATCGCGCCGCACCAGCACCAGCAGCAGCGCGAGCGGCGGCACCAGCGCGAGGAACGGCGAGAACACGAACAGGCCGCGCGAGGGGCCGAACAGGTCCTGCCAGGCGGCGGTGGCGAAATCGGTCGGCGAGAGGCGCTGCGGCAGATAGTAGTTGGGCAGCCATTGCCCGTATTCGTGCTGGCTCCACAGCATGAAGCCGACGAGCAAGGCGGCCAGCACGGCGCCGCACTGGACGGCCGCGATGCGGCGATAGAGGAACACGTACAGCAGCAGGAACGGCGCCAGCAGCGACATCGTCGGCCGGCACAGATAGGCCAGGAACAGGCAGCCGCCGACGAGGATCACGCGCACACGCGTTCCTTGGCGTATGCCGCGCACGGCCAGGTAGATCGCGACCGTCGCCGCGAGCGCCGCGAAGTCGTGCGAGAACAGCGAGGACAGCCCCGTGCTGGTGACGGAGGTGCCGAGCACGCACACGACGGCGATGCCGGCGGCGGGCCAGGGATCGAGGAACAGCCGGGCCATTCCGAACAACAGCCACAGCATCGCGACGACCACGGTCGCGGCGATGGTCATCTGCACCGCGTCGTCGTCGTGGTGGTCGTACACGTTCAGGCCGAACAGGTTCGCGACCGCGACGAACGGCGTGCTCAGCAGCGGCGTGCCGAGCGGAAAGAAATCGTAGAGGTGGCCGTTCTTGCGGGAGAGCGGATAGCCGAAGCGGCGCAGCTCGGCTTCGTCGTAGCGATCCAGGCGCACGCTGCCGTGCTGGACGATTTCCTGGCTGACCAGCAGCGTTCCCTTGGTGTCGCCGGCGCTGTGGCAGTAGGACGACGCGATCCAGGCGATCGCGACGCTCGCGGCGATCAGCACCAGCAGCCACGCGTGGCGCTGCGCTCGCAGCGCGTGAGTCCATGCCCGCTGGGTGGATGGCATTGCTTCCCCTGTGGATTGCCGGCCGTCGTTGCGCGATCGACGCGGGCCGAGACCGTGGCGACGGTCGGACGTTCGTGCCGGAATGTTCAGCCCGTGCTGCGCAACGGCGGTGCGACGAGCAGGTCGCCGAAGCGCTTGCGGATCGCGCTCTCGATGCCGGCCGCGTCGAGTCCGTCGAGCGCGAGCAGTTCCTCGCGGCTGGCGTGGTCGAGGAAGCGGTCGGACAAGCCGAGGTGCAGGATCGGCGCATGCACGCCGTGCGCAGCGAGCAGTTCGGCCACGCCGCTGCCGGCGCCGCCGGCGATCGCGTTGTCCTCGATCGTGACGAGGGCGGCGTGCGACTGCGCGAGTTCCAGCACCAGCGCTTCGTCGAGCGGCTTGACGAAACGCATGTTGACCAGCGTCGCGTCGAGCGTCTCGGCGACCTTCGCGCTCGGCGCGACCATCGCGCCGAAGGCGAGCAGGGCGATGCCGCGGCCGCGGCGGCGCAGGTCCGCCTTGCCGACCGGCAGGGTGGCGAGTTCGCTGGCGACCTGCGCGCCGGTGCCGCTGCCGCGCGGATAGCGCACCGCGGCGGGGCCGTGGTGCAGGAAGCCGGTGGTCAGCATCTTGCGGCATTCGTCCTCGTCGGCCGGCGCCATCACCAGCATGTTCGGAATGCAGCGCAGGTAGGAAAGATCGAAGCTGCCGGCGTGCGTGGCGCCGTCCGGGCCGACCACGCCGGCGCGGTCGATCGCGAACAGCACGTCGAGGTCCTGCAGGGCGACGTCGTGGATCAGCTGGTCGTAGGCGCGCTGCAGGAACGTCGAGTAGATCGCCACCACCGGCTTGGCGCCTTCGCAGGCCATGCCGGCGGCGAGCGTGACGGCGTGCTGCTCGGCGATGCTGACGTCGAAGTAGCGCTGCGGGTATTCCTTCGAGAAACGCACCAGCCCGGAGCCTTCGCGCATCGCCGGCGTGATGCCGTACAGGCGCGGGTCGGCGGCCGCCATGTCGCACAGCCAGTCGCTGAAGATCTCGGTATAGGTCGGCTTCGACGCGCCGGCCTTCTTGGCCACGCCCGCGGCCGGATCGAACGGTCCGACCGCGTGGTATTCGATCTGCTCGCGCTCGGCCGGCGCGTAGCCCTTGCCCTTGGTCGTGATCACGTGCAGCAGCTGCGGGCCTTTCAGTTCCTTCAGCGTGCGCAGCGTCGACACCAGCAGCGGCAAGTCGTGGCCGTCGATCGGGCCGGTGTAGTGGAAGCCGAATTCCTCGAACAGCGTCGAAGGCACGAACATGCCCTTGGCGTGCTCCTCCCAGCGCTTGACGAAGCGCCACCAGAAGCCGTCGCGCTTGAGCATCTTCTTGGTGCTCTCGCGGATGCGGTTCAGCGTGCGGCTGGCCATCAGGCGCGCCAGCATCTGGGTCAGCGCGCCGACGTTCTCGCTGATCGACATCTGGTTGTCGTTGAGGATGACCAGCATGTCCGGGTCGAGCGCGCCACCGTGGTTCAGCGCCTCGAACGCCATGCCGGCGGTCATCGCGCCGTCGCCGATCACGGCGACGATCTTGCGCGGGTCGCCGCCGTTCTCCTTGCGCTGCGCGGCGAGCGCCATGCCGAGCGCGGCCGAGATCGAGGTCGAGGAGTGGCCGACGCCGAAGGTGTCGTACTCGCTCTCGCTGCGGTTCGGGAACGGCGCCACGCCGTCCTTCTTCTTCACCGTCGTGATGCGGTCGCGGCGGCCGGTCAGGATCTTGTGCGGGTAGCACTGATGGCCGACGTCCCAGACCAGGCGGTCGGTCGGCGTGTCGTACAGCCAATGCAGCGCGACCGTCAGCTCGATCACGCCGAGGTTGGCGCCGAAATGGCCGCCCGAAGTCGCCACCGACTCGATCAGATAGGCGCGCAGTTCGCGCGCGATGTCGCCGAGTTCGGACTCCGGAAAACGGCGCAGGTCCGCCGGCGAGTCGATGTGGGCGAGACGGGGATAGCGTTGGCTGTCGATCATCCGGCTATTTTCGGCCCGCCGGGCCGCCGGGGCAAGGAAATGACGGTGACGAGATCAGGCGGCCGGGTGGCGCGTCGCCGCGGCCGCCAGGGCGTCAGGCGGCCGGGCGCAGCGTTTCGGCCATGCCGGCCACGTTCTGCGGCGTGATCAGCCAGCGTTCGGCGTCGTCGTACTCGAAGTGGATGTCGACCTTGCCGGACGGGCGGTCGATGCGCACGACGCAGGCGAGCCAGCGCTTGCCGCTTTCCGCCTGCATCGCGGCGGAGACTTCCTTCAGCTTCTTCAGCGCCTCCATGCTGCGCGGGCTGGCCGGTACCGCCTGGCCGTTGTCGAGGTAGACGAACCCATTCATCGAGGTGCGGCCCGGCACTACCTCGCCGACCATCACCAGCGACTGCCACGGCTGCGCGGAATAGCCCTCATCGCCGGCGAGCAGCTGCGCGAGATCCTGAACGAGTACCGATTTTTCGCTCATGGCTCAGTTCGGGTAGTTGGGCATGTCGGCGCGCGGAATGCGGTCGAACACTTGGCCGGCGTCATTCTCGAACAGAACCGAATTGGAGTAAACGGTGTTGCCGGTCGCCGGATCGACGACCTCGTAGCGCACCTGCACGTAGTCCGGGCGCGCCGCGCCGGGCGGATCGAAGGAGAATTCGCCGCGCACCTCGCGGTTGCCCTTGATCCAGTCGGACCACTCGTTGCCGAGCTTCTTGAACGCGCTCAGATTGAAGTTCGCGTTCTGCGGGAACATGTTCTTCGAGCCCTGATCGAGCACGAAGCGGAAATCCACGATGTGGCCGCCCTGGTCGCCGGCGACGCCGCGTGCAGCGACGTCGGCCTGCGCGTCCACCTCGGTCTTGCTGCGCTTGACGCCGCTGTAGGCTTCCTTGAGATCGAAGCTGACGTCGTGCGCGATGCCGTTGGCGTCGACCTTCCAGGTGACCTGGTTCTGGCCGATCGTTTCGGTCACGGTCTGCAATCCTTTCGCCGATTCGCCGGCCTTGGCGGCGTCGCCCGCTTCCTCGCCGGCCTTCGCCGCCTTGCCCGCGTCGCCCGCCGCATCGGCGCCGCGCGTGGCCTTGCCGGCATCGCCGAGCGCGTCCAGCGCGCGTGCGCCATCGGTGACCGCGTCGACCGCGCGCACGCCTTCGCCGACCTTGGCCACCGCGTTCGCGCCCTGCGCGCCCTTGATCGCCGCGTTCGCCTCGCCGACGCCGAGGAACAGGCTGCCGACGTCGACCACGCCGCGGCCGATGAACTTCGACCAGTCGCCGTCGCGCGCCGCGTCCTGATAGCCCTCGGTCACGCCGTTCCACAGCGCCTTGGCCGTGTTCGCGTTGCCCTCGGTGTTGGTGACCCAGGCCACCGGACTGGTCAGGTTGCCGATCGCCTCGGCGGCCTGGCCGACCTTTTCCAGCCGCTGCAGGTTCTCGCCGCCGTGCGCGGCCCATTCCAGCGGATTGACCAGCTTGCTGGCGCCGTCGGCGAGCTGCACCACGCCCTTGCCCATGTCGTAGACGGCCAGGGTCGCGCCTTCGGTCAGGCCGATCGAGTTCGACACGCTCTGCGCGACGGCCTTGCCGACGATGCCGCCGTGTTCCTCGCCGAATTCGACCAGGCCCTCGCGGAAACCGTCGACCGCCTGCTCGGCGCCCTTGACCGCGCCGTCGATCTTGCCGCCGACCCAGTCCTTGGCCTGGTCGAGGTCGTCGAGGCGGTCGCCGACGAAATCCTGTGCGCCCTTCAGCGCGTCCGCGCCGGCGTCGACCGCGTCCTCGGCCGTGTTCTTGACCCATGACGCCGCGCCGCTGATCACACTGCCGATGCCCATGTCGTCGTCCTCGCCTGCACGGGTCGGCGTCGCGCCGACCTTCGGATGCGCCGAAGTGTGGTCGCCGCGCGCGGCGCGAACCATCCGGGCTAACCCTAGATTCGCCACGCAAGTGCGTAATCTTTCTGAAATATTTGCGCGGCCGCCGGGGCCGGCGCGAGACTATTCGCCGCGCTTGAGCACGGTCAGCCCGATCAGCCGCGAGACGACCAGGGCGAGATACATCACGCCGGTGAAGATCTCCAGGCTGGCGAGCGCGCGCGCCGGACCGCTGAGCGGAATCACGTCGCCGATGCCGGTGCTGGAAAGCAGCACGAAGCTCATGAACAGCAGTTCGGTCCAGCTGCGCGGCGCGCCCGGATCGATCGCGCCGCCGAACGCGCCGGGTTGCAGCAACTGGCACAGCACGAACAGGTAGGTGAAGGCCCAGGCGAGCAGGGTGAAGGTCGCGCCGGCGGCGAACAGCTCGTCGCTGGTCGCGCGCCGGTCGGCCAGCATGTAGCGGATCAGGCAGGCGGCCGCGTAGAAGTAGAACGAGGCTTCGAGCGCCGCCGACCACGGTCGCAGCCCCGGCAGGTCGAAAACGGTTTCCAGCAGGTCGATCAGCAGCACCGGCGCGGCGATGCCGGCGCTGATCCAGGCGCGGCCGGAACTCCGCTGCACCATCCAGATCGCCACGCCGAGCACGATCACGCCGAAGCCGCGCAGCAATGCCGTGCCGCCCGGCCGCTGTTCGAGGAACGGATAGATCAAGAGTCCCGCCAGCTGTACCAGCAGCAACAGGGCCGATGGGTGGCGGTTCAGCCGGATCAGCCAGCGCAGGCGGGTGAAGTTCGGCGAACTCGGTGCGGTGTCGCCGCCGGCGGGAGACGTCATCGAGCGACCGCGACCTAGCTCGCGCGCCGGCTCTTGGGCAGATGGCTGACGAGGAATTCCATCTGGTCGGCGAGGATGTTGCGGTTCGACAGGATCAGATGCTCGACCCAGCTCGGCCGGTACGGCACGGCGAGCAGCGGCATGCCGGCCTGCTGCGGCGTGCGATTGCCTTTCTTGACGTTGCACGACCAGCACGCGGTGACCACGTTGGTCCAGATGTCGCGGCCGCCCTTGGACACCGGCACCACGTGATCGCGCGTCAGCTCGCCGCGATGGAAATGGTCGCCGCAGTAGAGGCACAGCATGCGATCGCGCGCGAACAGCGCGACGTTGGTCAGCGCCGGCGCCGGGTCGATCGCGACGGGGCGCGCGTGGCCGGTGCTGGCGACGATCGGGTGCAGGTCGATGCGGCTCTGTTCGCCGGACAGGCGGTTGATGCCGCCGTGGATCGTCAGGCAGGCCTCGCCGAGCGTCCAGGCGACCGCGCCGCGCACGTACAGGCAGACCGCGTCCTGCCAGCTCATCCAGTCGAGGATGCGACCGGTCGAATCCAGCGACAGCACGCGTGTGCTGTGGATGTCGCCCAGGCTGCGCACTTCAGCGAGCATCGTGCCTCCGTTGCGGGCGGCGGAAGGTCCGCCGCGCCGTCGATCACGTACCTGGCCGCGGAGCATAGAACAAATAGTTGACGCTTGGATAACTGCCCGTCGCCGGGCGATGCCGGACGCTCGCGTCAGATCTTCTTGGCCATGCGCAGCAGATCGACGCCGTAGCCGTGACGCTCGTACAGCGCGCGGGCGCGTTCGTTGCCCGGGAATACCGCCAGCGTGAGGTGCCGGCAGCGGTGGCGCCTGGCCCAGTCTTCGGCGAAATGCAGCAGCGCGCCGGCGATGCCGCGGCCTTCGCGCTGCGGCGCGACGGCGAGGTCGGCGATGTGGCAGTTCTGCGCCGCGGTGAAGAAGTCGGTCACGGTCTGCAGGTGCAGGAAGCCGGCGCGTTCGCCGTCGTCGTCCTCGGCGACGAAGACGTGCGAGCCGGGCGGCTGCTCGCGCAGGTGACGCGCGAGGTCGTCGCGGATGCCGGCGGCGCACTCACCGCGTCGGCGCCACGGCGGCAGTTCGAACTCGACGAAGCGGTCGACCAGGCCGAGGATGAAGTCGTCGTCGTCGGCTTGCGCGAGCCGGATGCGCGGAACGGAAGAATCCATGATGCGTGCGATGGAACGGAGGCACGTCCGTGTGCCGATTTTCGTGCGCGTTACCTCGCCGCGCTCCTGTTCTTGATCAGGCCGATGATCGCCGTGACGACCGCACCGGCCGCGCCGCCGCCGACCAGGTTGCCGGCGATCGCGCCGATGTCGAGACCGCCGCCGGCGGCGCCTTGCAGCATCGGCAGCACCGTCTGCAGCAGCTGACCGAGCACGCCGCCGCCGATCGCGCCGGCGATGGTGTTGCCGGCGCCGCCGAGGCTGACGTTCTTCGCGGCCGCTCCCGCCGCATTGCCGCCGATCGCACCGGCGATGATCTGGATGATCAACGGAAGATACTGTTCCATGCTGGCCCCTTTGTGGATGGTCGATTGGACACGGAGCTTCGGCCCGCCCCTCTACGATGCTTCCCACGACGTTGCGGCCAAGGCCGATCCCCAGCGGCATCCTAGCACCGCCGTTTTCGGCGGGAATGTTGCGTCGCCGAAGACGGCCGCGCCGCGATCGGCGATACTGCGCGGTCCATGGACCAGCCCCTCGTCGAGCAACGCTTTCTCGGCATCGACCGCTTGTACGGCGCCGGCAGCGTCGCGCGCCTCGCGCGTGCGCACGTGTGCGTGATCGGCATCGGCGGCGTCGGTTCGTGGGTGGTCGAGGCGCTGGCGCGCAGCGGCGTCGGCCGCCTGACGATCATCGACGCCGACGAGGTCTGCGTCAGCAACACCAATCGCCAGCTGCACGCGCTCGACGGCGAATACGGCCGCGCGAAGGTCGCGGTGATGGCCGAGCGCGCGCGCGCGATCAACCCGACCATCGCCGTCGACGCGATCGAGGCGTTCGTCACGCCGGCGAACCTGGCGGACATGCTCGATCGCGACTACCACCTGGTGGTCGACTGCTGCGACGCGTTCCGCGTGAAAGTGGAGCTGATCGCCTGGTGCCGCCGCCGCAAGCGGCCGTTGATCACGATCGGCTCCGCCGGCGGGCGCACCGATCCGACGCTGATCGCGGTGCGCGACCTGTCCAAGACCGAACACGACGCCTTGCTCGCCCTGGTGCGCAAGAAGCTGCGCGAGGAGTTCAACTTCCCGCGCGGCCCGAAGCGCTACTTCGGCGTGCAGGCGGTCTATTCGCGCGAGAACGTGCGCTACCCGCAAGCCGACGGCAGCGTCTGCGGAGTGCGCCCGGCCGGCGGCGACTCGCTCAAGCTCGACTGCGGCGGCGGGCTCGGTGCGGCCACCCACGTGACCGCCGCGTTCGCGTTCGCGGCGGTGTCGCGCGCGCTGACGCGCCTGCTGGCCGAAGACGCCAAAGCGACCGCGTAACGTGCGCGCTGCCGGCCAGCGCGGTTGGCCGTGCATGCGCAAGATCGGCGTCGCCGCGCTGCTGGCCTTCGCCGCGGCAGCACGGGCCGGCGACTTGCCGTGGGAAACCTGGAACGACCTCGGTGACGTCGCGCGCGTCGGCGGCGACTACGGCAGCTATCTCGCCAGCAGCTACTGCCTCGACGGCTGCCGCTACGACCGCACCTCGGTCGATCCCGGCCGCGGCGGCCCGCGCTTCGTGCGCATCGAGTCGACCGCCGAAGGCGAGCAGGGCGTGATCTTCGACCAGCCGGGCGCCGGCGCGGTGACGCGCGTGTGGATGACCACCGGCGACGGCGTCAGCCAGCCGCTGCCGTCGGACGTGCGCCTGCGCATCTACTTCGACGGAGAAGCCGCGCCGACCGTCGACGTGCCGCTCGATCGCTTCTTCGACGATCCGCTCGCCCGGCGCGGCGCGGCGCCGCTGATGACCGATCGCCTGCAGAGCAGCGGTGGCAACGTTTCCTACCTGCCGCTGCCGTATCGGCGCGGCATCAAGATCGCGCTGCTGAACGGTACGGGGCTGCGCTTGTGGTACCAGATCAACTACACGCAGGTGGCGGACGCCACGCCGGTGCGGAGTTTCGCCGGCGCGGCGGATTTCCTCACTCTGGCGCAGCGTCTGGAGCAGCCTGCGAGCGCGGACCGGGCATTCGCGGCGCGGCTGCCGTTCGGCCGCGATCGTCGTCCGCTCGATCCGTTCGCGGAGTGGAATGCGGCCGAATTGGGCGCCGGTGCGCCGCTCGTGCTGTTGCATCGCGACGGGTTCGGGACGATCACCTCGACGCGGATCGGGATCGCGCGCGAGCGCTGGGACGACGTCGTGCTGTCGATCATGGTCGACGGCGAGACGGCGATCGAATTGCCGATCGCCGAGTTCTTCGCCGCGGACGCGGCCGATCCGATGCGGCCGCTCGGCGTGTTCGCCGGCGTCGACGCCGGCGGTGCGTTCTACGCCGCACTGCCGATGCCGTATCGGCGCGGCATCGAGGTCGCGCTGCGTCTGCGCGAAGGCGCGGATGCGCGAACGGCGAACGTCCGCTCGGTTTTCGAGGTGGACACGCGCGCGCCGCCTGCGGATGCCGGCACGCTGCGCACCTACGTTCATGCAGCCTGCCCGACGACGCCGGCGCTCGGCGACGAAGTCCTGCTCGAACATCGCGGCAGCGGCCGCATGGTCGGCCTGGTCGCCTGGATGAGCGGCGACGGCGTGCGCGAGGGCGGCTACTACCTCGAAGGCGACGAGCGCGTCTACGTCGACGGCAGCGTGCAGCCGTTGTGGTACGGCACCGGCGTCGAGGATCTGTTCAACGGCGGCTTCTATTTCGACCAGAGCGCCTATTCAGGACCTCTCGCCGGCGCCCCGTTTCGCCATGCGGGGCGCACGGACGACGCGGCCTCGATGTATCGCTGGTTCCTGACCGACGCGCCGCATTGGCGGCAGTCCATCACCTACAAGCTCGAGAACGGCGCCGACGGCACCGAGCCGATGTGCCTGCGTAGCGTGGCGTTCTACTACGCGCGTCCCGAGCCGGCGCAGGAAATCCTCGCCACGCTGCAAGTCGGCGACGCCGCCTCCGAAGCCGCGGCCGACTACCGGCGTGCGGGCGACGCGGATTGCGCGATGCTGTCCGCGCGATTCGGCGACGAGCCGCCGACCGGGCGCACGGCCGCGGTCTGCACCGGCACGACGGCGAGCCGCTTCACGCTGACCGCGCCGCGGGCGGGCGGCTCGTTCCGCCTGCGCCGCACCTTCGACGCCGGCGTCGAGGGGCAGGCGGCGGAGATCTGGGTCGACGGCGTGTGCGTCGGCGCGTGGCCGGATACGCAGGCCAACCCGTCGCGGCGCTGGTCGCAGATGGACGTGGACTTCGCCTTGCCGTCGGCGGCGCAGACCCTGTCGTTCGAGATCCGCCCGCGCGCCGGCCGGCGCGTGACCGAAAGCCGCTACGAACTGTTCGGCGCGGTGGCGCGATCAGGCGGCGATTGAGGCGAGGCCGAACAGACGTTCCGCGTTTGCCGCCGTCGCGCGCGCGATGTCCTCGGCCGATTCCTCGCGCAGCGCGGCGATGACGTCGAGCACTTCGCGCAGCCGCGCCGGCTCGTTGCGCTCGCCGCGGTGGTCGGCGAGCGGCTGGTCGGGCGAGTCGGTTTCCAGCAGCAGGCATTCCAGCGGCATCGACGCGACCAGGCGGCGCAGGCGCTGCGCGCGTTCGTGCGTGACCGGTCCGCCGATGCCGAGCAGGAAGCCGAGCTTCCACAGCTGCCGCGCCTGCTCCTCGCTGCCGGACCAGCTGTGCACGACGCCGCGCAGCCCGCCGACGCGGCGGATCGTGGCGATCACCTCGTCGACGGCGCGGCGCGCGTGGACGATCAGCGGCAGGCCGAATTCGCGCGCGAGTTCGAGCTGGCGCACGAAGTAGAAGCGCTGCGTTTGCGCGTCGAGGCCCTCGACGAAGAAATCCAGCCCGCATTCGCCGATCGCGAGCGGGCGGTCGCGATCGATCCATTCGCGCAGCGCGTCCAGGTGCTCGGGCCGGTGCTCGGCGAGATACATCGGATGCAGGCCGTAGGCCGGGTGCAGGTTCGCGTGCGCGGCGCAGACGTCGCGCAGCTTGGCGAAGGTCGACAGCGCGATCGCCGGCACGACCTGCGCCTGCACGCCGGCGGCCTCGGCGCGCGCGACGACGTCGGCGCGGTCGGCGTCGAACTCGGGCGCGTCGAGATGGCAGTGCGTGTCGATCAGGCGCATCGCGAGCGACGCCGTCAGCGCGACGCGCGAGACTGAAGCCGTGGCGGAAGCGGCCGCTGCGAATGACTCCGCGGAGCCAGCGGCGTCGTCGAACGGCTGTCGAGGCCGTCGATCGCCTTCGCGTTCGAGTTCGCCGGGTCGAGCCAGTCGCGCAGTCGCGTGGCTGCGCCGTTGCCGTTCCACGCGCGGGCGAGCCGGCCGTAGCAATCGGTGGAGAAATTCGGCTGCGAACCCAAGCAGGAGGCATCGCCGCCGGTCAGGGTGCCGATGACGCGCTTCTGCGCGCTGCCGCCGGCCGGCACGAACAGGGCGGAGCCGGACGAGCCGCCCTCGGTCGTGCCCTGCGAATACGGTCCGGTCTGCCAGTGCGTGTCGTTGGCTGCCGGCGCGACCACGGTGCAGTTGCCGACCACCGAGGGCGCCGGCCCGGCGGTGATCTTCTTCGCGTCGCCGCTCGGATGGTGAATGCCGATCGTGCCGCCGGGCGCGGCGCCGTTCGCATCCCAGCCGGCGTAGTAGACGTTCCAGTCCGCTTGCGGCGTGCGATCGAGTTCGACCAGGGTCACATCGACGTCGGCGCGCGTCGCGCGCAGCGTTGCGCCGCGCTGCTCGTCGTTGAACCAGCCGCCGGCGGGCGCGACCAGGGCGCCGCAGCGCGTCGACTGGTAGTTCCAGTACAGCACCATCGAGGCCGCCTCGGCCATGCTGTCGATGCAGTGCGCCGCGGTCAGGAAATAGTTGCGGCGGTCGTGCGCCGTGTTGTTGAGCAGGGTGCCGCTGCAGATGTAGTAGCCGCGTTCGTCGTCGTCGAAGAACTCGAAGTGCGCCACCGCGCGGCTTTCGTCCACGTACGGCGCGCCGAGCGGACAGACCACGTCGACGTTGCACGCGCCCGACCGCCCCGGGCTGCCGAGCTTGACCAGATCGATCGGCTCGCGCGCGAACAGGTCGCGGAAGCCGGCGCCGACCTGGCCGAGTTCGAGCGCGTCGTCGGCCAGCGGCCAGGCCGCGGCCGGTACGTGCAGCTCGATCGTCGCGGTGTCGCCGGGAACGACCGGTGCGCGGAAGGTGCGGGCCGTCTCGCCGGTGCCGTCGTCGGCGACGTACGGACCCTGGTAGTAGCCGTCGGCGCCGATCAGGTACAGCGTCGCGCCGGGCGGCAGTGCATAGCGGCGGAAGGCCAGGCGCAAGTCCGTCGCGCCGGCGGCGCGCACCTGCGCGCGCCAGAGCTGCGAGCCGTCGGCGAGCGTGTCCCACACGCCGTCGCGCTGCGGCGTCAGCGACACCTCGCGCGGATCGGCGACGCGTTCGCGCTTGGTGCTCGTGCCGAGCGTCAGGCTCGCGGCCGCGTCGATTTCCAGCCGCCGCGAGGCGGCGTCGATCGCGGGCAGGTCGATCACCGGCAGCACGCGCGCCAGCTTGGCGTGCTGCTGCAGCGTGTAGGGCGGTTCGCCGCGCCGCGCCACCGCTTGCGAGGAAACGGCGAGCAGGACCAGGACGAGGAGGGCTTGCGCGAAGAAAGGACGACGGCAGTCGGACATGGTCGTTGAGCGGTTCCTGGATTGCTGCGTCGCTCAGTCGCGATGCGCCGCGTTACGGTCGCGTCCGGCGCCGAGCTTGCGGTCGACGCCGCCGAACAGTTTCTTGAACAGGCGCGAGAGCTTGCCGCGCTGGGTCTTGCGCAGTTTTTCGTCTTCGCTGGTGAGCCAGGCGACCTGCACCACGCGGCGCTCACCTTCGTGCGGCAGGTGGCCGTGGAAGGAGTTGTCGGCGCGGCGGAATGCGACGAGATTGCCGTACAGCGGGCGGATTTCCGGCACGACCAGGTCGTCGATGTCGTCGATGCGGTTCAGGAAGCGGAAGCAGCCCTCGCTGATCGGCGGCCAGCTCTCGTTGAGGTAGACGAGCGCCGTGACGATCTTCGAGCGGCTGTCGGTGTGGATGGTGCCGTGGCGCTTGTTCAGCGAGCGGCAGATCGTGACCAGGCTCGGATACTCGCCGAGGTCGGGAATGCCGAGGCGCGCGCCGATCGCGTCGGCGAACTCGCGCGAGGTCAGCTCGTCGATCAGCCGGTTCAGCGACGGCCCGCAGTCCTTCGCCTCGTGCGGGAAGAAGCCGGCGCTCGGATAGCGCGGGAAATCGGCCGCGAGCTCGGCACGTGCGTCGTCGGGAAGCTGATCGCGCGCGATCAAGAACGCGAACGGCTGCGCATGCACGACGGTGTCGCCGCGCGCGAGGCGCGCCGGATCGAGCAGGCGGGGCGGGTCGATCGGTTGCGGGACGGCGTTCATGATCGAATCTGGGCAGGTGGAAATCAGTCGCCTCTCCCGCTTGCGGGAGAGGTCGCGCCGCAGGCGCGGGTGAGGGGAGCCGGAGCGCTGCGCTCCGCTTTCCCTCACCCCGGCCCTCTCCCGCAAGCGGGAGAGGGAGAAGAGCGGCGGGCAGGCCAATTGTAGACTTCGCCGCAGCAGGATACGGCACCTGGCGCGGGATCGCGCCGCGCGATGCGATTGGATGATCCGCGCCCGACATCCTGCTAGAATTCCCGCTCGCCTTGATCCCCTTTTCCTTCCCAACGGACTGGTTGACGCCAGCCCGCGGGTTTCGCTGCATCCGGTGTCGGCGCCCGGGCGTGCGGCGGTTCACAGCAGGCGAATCTCAATGACGACACCGGCTCTACTCGCACTCGCCGACGGAACGATCTTCCGCGGCCTTTCCATCGGTGCGGAGGGGCGAACCGTCGGCGAAGTCGTGTTCAACACGGCGATGACCGGCTATCAGGAAATCCTGACCGACCCCTCCTACGCGCGACAGATCGTCACGCTCACCTATCCGCACATCGGCAACACCGGCTGCAACGCCGAGGACGCCGAATCGACCGCCGTGCACGCCGCCGGCCTGGTCATCCGCGATCTGCCGATCCTGGCCAGCAACTGGCGCTCGCAGGAGACGCTGGACGCCTATCTGAAGCGGCACGGCATTGTCGCCATCGCCGAGATCGACACCCGCCGGCTGACGCGCATCCTGCGCGACACGGGCGCGCAGGACGGCTGCATCCTCGCCGGCGCCGACGTGTCGGAAGAAGACGCCCTCGCGGCCGCGCGCGGATTTCCGGGCCTGAAGGGTATGGATCTCGCCAAGGTCGTGTCGGTGAAGGAGCGCTATTCCTGGCGCGAGGGCAGCTACGACCTCGACCGCACCGCATTCGCGCAGGTGCCGGCGCGCCACCGCGTCGTCGCCTACGACTACGGCGTCAAGCAGAACATCCTGCGCATGCTGGCCGATCGCGGCTGCGAGATCACCGTGGTACCGGCGCAGACGCCGGCGAGCGAGGTGTTCGCGCTGAATCCGGACGGCGTGTTCCTGTCCAACGGCCCCGGCGATCCGGAACCGTGCGACTACGCGATCGCCGCGATCCGCGAATTCGTGCGCGCCAGGCTGCCGCTGTTCGGCATCTGCCTCGGCCACCAGCTGCTCGGCCTCGCCACCGGCGCGAAGACGATCAAGATGAAGTTCGGCCATCACGGCGCGAACCATCCGGTCATCGACCTCGATAATGGCCGCGTGATGATCTCCAGCCAGAACCACGGCTTCGCCGTCGACGAGGCGACTCTGCCGTCGAACGTGCGCGCGACGCACCGCTCGCTGTTCGACGGCTCGCTGCAGGGCATCGCGCTCACCGATGCGCCCGCATTCAGCTTCCAGGGGCACCCGGAAGCCAGTCCCGGCCCGCACGACGTGGCCGGTTTGTTCGATCGTTTCATCCAGCTGATGGAGGCGCGCGCGGTTGCCGCGGCGTAAGACGACATGACCTCGAACACGAACCTCAAGCTCGCCATCGCCCTGATCGCCCTGCTCGGCGCGAACGCCGCGTTCGCGCTCAAGCCGCAGCCGCCGGCGGAGGCGAAGGACGCCAAGCCGGTGCCGGCCGCGTCCAGCGCACGCCCGATCCACTACGAGGAACTCGAGCAGCAGATCGGCGCCGAGATCGCGGTGGAGACGACGCTGAACACCGTGCGTCGCGGCACCCTGATCAAGTACACCAATCCCACGCTGACCCTGAAGCTCGGTCCGCAGATGGGCTCGATCGACTTCAGCGTGCCGCGCGACACGGTGCGTTCCATCACGCTGATCACGCCGGCGCCGCAGCCGGCCGCGCAGGAAAACGGCAGTGCCCAGAAGAACTGATCTCAAGACCATCCTGATCATCGGCGCCGGCCCGATCGTCATCGGCCAGGCGTGCGAGTTCGACTATTCCGGCGCGCAGGCCTGCAAGGCGCTCAAGCAGGAAGGCTATCGCGTCGTCCTGGTCAACTCGAACCCGGCCACGATCATGACCGATCCGGAAACGGCGGACGCGGTCTACATCGAGCCGATCAACTGGCGCACGGTCGAGAAGATCATCGCCAAGGAGAAGCCCGACGCGCTGCTGCCGACGATGGGCGGCCAGACCGCGCTGAACTGCGCGCTGGACCTGGCCGACCACGGCGTGCTGGAAAAGTACGGCGTCGAGCTGATCGGCGCGTCGCGCGAAGCGATCCGCATGGCCGAGGATCGCGAGCTGTTCCGCATCGCGATGAAGGAGATCGGCCTGGAATGCCCGCGCGCCGAGGTCGCCAAGACCTTCGAGCAAGCGGTCGAGGCACAGGCCAAGGTCGGCTATCCGACCATCATCCGCCCGAGCTTCACGCTTGGCGGCAGCGGCGGCGGCATCGCCTACAACCGCGAGGAATTCGAGGAGATCGTCAAGCGCGGCCTCGACCTCTCGCCGGTGCACGAGGTGCTGGTCGAGGAGTCCGTGCTCGGCTGGAAGGAATTCGAGATGGAAGTGGTCCGCGACACCGCGGACAACTGCATCATCGTCTGCTCGATCGAGAACCTCGATCCGATGGGCGTGCACACCGGCGACTCGATCACCGTGGCGCCGGCGCAGACGCTGACCGACAAGGAATACCAGCGCCTGCGCGACGCCTCGATCGCGGTGCTGCGCAAGATCGGCGTCGACACCGGCGGCTCCAACGTGCAGTTCGGCGTCAACGCCGAGGACGGCCGCGTGGTCGTCATCGAGATGAATCCGCGCGTGTCGCGCTCCTCGGCGCTGGCCTCCAAGGCCACCGGCTTCCCGATCGCCAAGGTCGCCGCCAAGCTCGCGATCGGCTACACGCTCGACGAGCTGCGCAACGAGATCACCGGCGGCAAGACGCCGGCCTCGTTCGAGCCGGCGATCGACTACGTCGTGACGAAGATTCCGCGCTTCGCGTTCGAGAAGTTCCCGGCTGCCGACGCGCGCCTGACCACGCAGATGAAGTCGGTCGGCGAGGTGATGGCGATCGGCCGCACGTTCCAGGAGTCGCTGCAGAAGGCGTTGCGCGGACTGGAGACCGGCAAGAACGGACTCAGCCCGAGCAAGCTCGACACGGCTACGCCCGAGGGCCTCGCCACGCTGAAGCGCGAGCTGAAGGAGCCGGGTCCGGATCGCGTGTTCTACGTCGCCGACGCGTTCCGCGCCGGCCTGTCGCAGGCCGACGTCTACGCGCTGACGCGCATCGATCCGTGGTTCCTCGCGCAGATCGAGGATCTGGTCCGCGGCGAGGGCGAGATCAGGGCCGGCGGCCTGGCGGCGATCGACGCCGCGCGCATGCTGCGCCTGAAGCGCAAGGGCTTCTCCGACGCGCGCCTGGCCGAACTGCTCGGCACCGACGAAGCCGCCGTGCGCGCGCTGCGCCGCGCGTTCCATGTGCGGCCGGTGTACAAGCGCGTGGATTCCTGCGCGGCCGAGTTCGCCACCACGACGGCGTACCTGTATTCGACCTACGAGGAAGAATGCGAGGCCGAACCGACCGCGCGCGAGAAGATCGTCGTGCTCGGCGGCGGCCCGAACCGCATCGGCCAGGGCATCGAGTTCGACTACTGCTGCGTGCACGCGGCGCTCGCGCTGCGCGAGGACGGGTTCGAGACCATCATGGTCAACTGCAACCCGGAGACGGTCTCGACCGACTATGACACCTCCGACCGTCTGTACTTCGAGCCGCTGACGCTCGAGGACGTGCTCGAGATCGTCGACAAGGAAAAACCGAAGGGCGTGATCGTGCAGTACGGCGGACAGACGCCGCTGAAGCTGGCGCGCGCGCTCGAAGCGGCCGGCGTGCCGATCATCGGCACCAGCCCGGACAGCATCGACCTCGCCGAGGACCGCGAGCGTTTCCAGAAGCTGATCGAGAAGCTCCAGCTGACCCAGCCGCCGAACCGCACCGCGCGCAACGCCGACGAGGCGCTCGCGCTGGCGCGCGAGATCGGCTATCCGCTGGTGGTGCGTCCGAGCTACGTGCTCGGCGGCCGCGCGATGGAGATCGTGCACGACGACGCCGACCTCGCGCGCTACATCCGCGACGCGGTGCGCGTGTCGGAGTCCTCGCCGGTGCTGCTCGACCGCTTCCTCGACCACGCCGGCGAAGTCGACGTCGACGTCGTCGCGGACGCCGACGGCAACGTGCTGATCGGCGGCGTGATGGAGCACATCGAGGAGGCCGGCGTGCACTCCGGCGATTCCTCCTGCTCGCTGCCGCCGTATTCGCTGTCGGCTGCGACGCAGGACGAGCTGCGCCGCCAGGTGACGCTGCTCGCGCGCGCACTGAACGTGGTCGGCCTGATGAACACGCAGTTCGCGATCCAGGGCGAGCAGGTGTTCATCCTCGAGGTGAACCCGCGCGCCTCGCGCACGGTGCCGTTCGTCGCCAAGGCCACCGGCGTCGCGCTGGCGAAGATCGCCGCGCGCTGCATGGTCGGCCAGTCGCTGGCCGCGCAGGGCGCCACGCGCGAGGTCGTGCCGAGCTACTACTCGGTCAAGGAAGCGATCTTCCCGTTCCTCAAGTTCCAGAACGTCGATCCGATCCTCGGCCCCGAGATGCGCTCGACCGGCGAGGTGATGGGCGTCGGCCGCAGCTTCGGCGCCGCCTTCGCGCGTGCGCATGAGGCCGCCGGCATCGGCGCGCCGTCGTCGGGCAAGGCGTTCATATCGGTGCGCGATTCGGACAAGGCGCTGCTGCTCGACGTCGCGCGCGACCTGATCCGCCGCGGCTTCGGTCTGGTCGCCACCGGCGGCACGCACACCTACCTCAGCGAGCACGGCGTCGCCTGCGAGCGCATCAACAAGGTGCTCGAAGGCCGGCCGCACATCGTCGATCTGATCAAGAACGGCGAGATCGCGTTCATCGTCAACACCACCGAGGGCAAGCAGGCGATCGCCGACTCGTTCTCGATCCGGCGTGAAGCGCTGCAGCAGCGCGTCACCTACTCGACCACCGTCAGCGGTGCCAAGGCGCTGCTGCATTCATTGGACTTCCGCAGCAGCGCTGAGGTAAACAGCCTGCAGGAACTGCACGGAGAGCTGGCATGAACCGACCGCCGATGACGAAGAAGGGTGCCGAGCGGCTGCGCACGGAACTGGATCGTCTGAAGACGCAGGAGCGTCCGCGCATCATCGCGGCGATCGCCGAGGCGCGCGCGCACGGCGACCTCAAGGAGAACGCCGAGTACCATGCCGCGCGCGAGATGCAGGGCTTCATCGAAGGCCGCATCAACGAACTCGAGGCGGCCTTGTCGAACGCGGAAGTCATCGACGTGTCGCGCCTGAACGCCGGCAAGCGCATCGTGTTCGGCGCGATCGTCGACCTCGCCGACGAGGATTCCGGCGACGAGGTGAGCTACCAGATCGTCGGCGACCTCGAAGCCGACATCAAGCAGAGCCTGATCTCGGTGTCCTCGCCGTTCGCGCGCGCGCTGATCGGCAAGAGCGAAGGCGACAGCTTCGAATTCCAGGCGCCGAACGGCACGCGCAACTACGAGATCACCGGCGTCCGGTACGAGGGCTGACGGCCGGGCGATCGCCGATGATCGCGAACGGACACGGCGCGTGAAGCAGGTCGAGATCCGCCGGCGTCCCGTGCCGGCGACGGCCGCGTGGCCGGAAGCATTCCATCCGCTGCTCGCACGCGTGTACGCCGCGCGGGGACTGGTGCCGGAAGACCTCGCGCGTCAGCGACTGGCCGATCTCGTCGCGCCGGGCTCGCTCGGCGGCCTCGCGCGCGCCTGCAAACTGCTGGCGCAGGCGATCGAGGCGAACGCGCGCATCTGCGTCGTCGGCGACTTCGACTGCGACGGCGCCACCGGCACGGCGGTCGCCGTGCGCGGCCTGCGCCTGCTCGGCGCGCGCAACGTCGGCTACCGCGTGCCCAATCGCGCGCGCGAGGGCTACGGACTTTCCGCGGCGCTGGTCGACTCGCTGACGGCCGCCGATTCGGCGGATGTCGTCCGCCCCGATCTGATCCTGACCGTCGACAACGGCATCGCCAGCCACGCCGGCGTCGCCGCCGCGCGCGAGCGCGGCATGCGCGTGGTGGTGACCGATCATCATCTGCCCGGCGCGAGCCTGCCGGCGGCCGACGCGATCGTGAACCCGAACGTCGAGGGCGACGCGTTTCCGAGCAAGGCGCTGGCCGGCGTCGGCGTCGTGTTCTACCTGCTGCTGGCCCTGCGCGGGTACTTGCGGGAGCGCGGCTGGTTCGCTCCTGGTGAAAAGTGCGGCCAGGGACGGCCGCTTCTCGATTCCCGCGATCAGGAGGATCGCAGAAATACCGAACCCGACCTGGCCTCGCTGCTCGATCTGGTCGCGCTCGGCACGGTCGCCGACCTGGTGCCGCTCGACGCCAACAACCGCATCCTCGTCGCGGCCGGCCTGCGCCGCATCCGCGCCGGGCAGTGCGCCGCCGGCATCACCGCGTTGTACCGCGCGGCCAAGCGCGATCCGGCACGCGCGATCGCCGCCGATCTCGGCTACGCGCTCGGTCCGCGCATCAACGCCGCCGGCCGGCTCGAGGACATGCGCCTGGGCATCGAATGCCTGCTCTGCGACGACGCGGCGCGCGCCGACGGGCTGGCTGCGCAGCTGTCGGCGATCAACGCGCAGCGGCAGGAGCTGCAATCGGCGATGGTGGAGCAGGGCGAGGCGATGGTGGCGGAGTTTCTCGCGCGCCATCGCGAGGACGAGCTTCCGTTCGGCATCGTGCTGCACGAGCCGAACTGGCATCCCGGCGTGGTCGGCCTGGTCGCCTCGAAGCTGAAGGAGCGCCTGCATCGCCCGGTCGTCGCCTGCGCGCCGGCCGAGGACGGTGCGCTCGAACTGCGCGGATCCGCGCGCTCGATCGCCGGCTTCCACCTGCGCGACGCGCTGGCCGAGATCGACGCGCGCTGCCCCGGACTGATCGTGCGCTTCGGCGGCCATGCGATGGCCGCCGGGCTGACCCTCGCCGCGGAAGGCCTCGCCCGCTTCGCCGTCGAGTTCGACGCGGTCGCGCGCCAGCGCATCGACGCGCAGGCGCTGGAACGCTTCGCCTGGAGCGACGGCGAGCTCGCTGCCGCCGAGTTCACGCCCGCCGCCGCGCAGGCGCTGCGCTACGCCGGACCGTGGGGGCAGGGCTTCGCCGAGCCGCTGTTCGACAACGTGTTCGCGGTCGAGTCCTGGCGCGCGGTCGGCGAGCGTCATCTGAAACTGAAGCTGCGGCTCGACGAGCGCGCCGACACCTACGACGCGATCCTGTTCGACGCGCTCGACTGCATGCCGCCGCCGGCGCGCGTACGCGCGCTGTTCCAGCTCGACCTCAACGACTGGAACGGCCGCGAGAGTTTGCAGCTCCTGCTCAAGCAGATCGAGCCGGCCTAGGCCGCGCGCGGCGCGCGTACGCCGCCATTTCCAACAATTGTGTAAGAGTGCAGAATTTGCACGCCGCCGCGCGGTTCGGCGCGGCGTGCATGGGGTCACGTCAGGGGGCGAGCATGTTCGGGTCGACGAGGCGCGGTGTCCGCGCACTGGGTGTTGTGCTGTTCGCCGGGTTGCTCGGCGTGTTGTCGACGGGTTCCGCGCTCGCTGCCGGGTTCGCGCCGGCGGCGTCGATGACCGCGCCGCGCCAGTTCCACACGGCGACGCTGCTGACCTCCGGCCAGGTGCTGGTGGCCGGCGGCACCGGCTTCGTCGGCGCCGGCGCCTATGCGGCCACCGAACTCTACGATCCGGCGGCGAACGCCTGGCGAGTGGCCGCCGCGATGTCTGGCGCGCGCCAGTGGCACAGCGCGACGCTGCTGCCGTCGGGCAAAGTGCTGGTCGTCGGTGGTTTCGACTCCGGGTCGGCGCGCGCCGACGCCGAACTCTACGATCCCGTCGCGAACGCCTGGAGTCCGGCCGCCGCGCCGTCGATCCCGCGCTATCGGCACGTGGCCACGCTGCTGCCGTCGGGCCAGGTGCTGGTGACCGGCGGTTACGGTCCCGGCCAGGTGAGGCTGAGCAGCGCCGAGTTGTACGACCCGGCGACCGACCGCTGGAGCGCGGCGGCGTCGCTGGCGAACGGGCGGGTGCAGCACAGCGCGACCCTGCTGCGCTCGGGCCAGGTGCTGGTGATCGGCGGATGGGGCAGCGCCGGCGAGCCGCTGGCGAGTGCGGAACGCTACGATCCGGCCACGAACACATGGGCACCGGCCGGAAATCTGGTGGGTGGCCGCGGCGATCATGCCGCCGCCCAGCTTCCGTCCGGAGAGGTGCTGGTGGTCGGCGGACGGAATCTTCCGGGCGCTCCCGCCGTCACCACGGTGGAGCGCTACGATGCGGCTGCGAACACCTGGCGCCCGGCGGCCTCTTTGCAGACCGCGCGCGCCGGACATGCGGCGAGTCTGCTGCCGTCGGGCCAGGTTCTGGTCGGAGGCGGCAGCAACGCAGGCGGTGCGCTGCTCAGCGCGGAACTTTACGATCCCGCTCTGGACAGCTGGACCGCCGCCGGCTTGGCGGGGAGAACGCGCGCGGCGCACACCGCCACGCTGTTGCCGACCGGACAGATTCTGTACGTCGGCGGCAGCAGCGACGGCACAGCGAGTCTCAGCGCGGCCGAACGCTACGACCCGACCGGCAGTGGCACGATGACCGACGCCGGAGCGGTGCCGGGAGGCAGCAGCAACTTCACGCTCGCCACCATGCTGCCTTCCGGCCGGGCGCTCGTCGTGGGCGAGGACAGCGCGGCGCTGTACGACCCGGACAGCGGCGCCTGGAGCGCGGCCGGCGCGCTGTCGCAATCGCGCTTCTATCCGCAACTGACCGTGCTGCCGTCCGGCCAGGCGTTGCTCACCGGCGGCTCCAACCTGGCCAGCGTCGAGCTGTACGACGAGCGCACGAATCTGTGGACGCCGGCCGCGTCGATGTCCGTCGTGCATCGGGCGCACCAGGCCGTGCTGCTGCGCTCGGGTCACGTGCTCGTCATCGGCGGCTTCAACGCCGGCGGCGACGTCGGCGTCGTCGAGCGCTACGACCCGGCGGCCGACGCCTGGACGACGGTCGCGCCGATGCTGCGCCCGCGGCACTACTTCAGCGCCACGTTGCTGCCCTCCGGCCGCGTGCTGGTCGCCGGCGGATACGTCGGCCAGAGCGTCACCACGGAAACCGAACTGTACGATCCGACGGACGACAGCTGGACGGCGACAGGCTCGCTGAGCTTCGCGCGCAACGGCCATCGCGCCGTGCTGCTGCCGTCGGGCAAGGTGCTGGTGGCCGGCGGCTCCGACGGCGGGCGCAGTCCGGTCGCCAATGCCGAACTGTACGACCCGCAGACGGGCGCGTGGTCGCCGGCGGGAACGATGGCGGCCGGTGCCGACGAACTGTCGCTGACCCTGCTGCCGTCGGGACGTGTCCTGGCCGCCGGCGGGCACAGTGTGTCCGGCGCCACCGTCTTCCACGACCGCACCGAACTGTACGATCCGCAGGCCAACGCCTGGACGGCCAAGGCGTCGCTTGCGACCGCGCGCTCGCAGCACGGCGCCGTGCTGCTGCCTTCCGGAAAGGTGCTGTTCGCCACGGGCGTCAACCGCCTAGGCTTCGTGAACGGTGCCGAGATCTTCGATCCGGGCCTCGCGCCTGTCGCCGCACTGCAGCCGCAGCTCGACGCGGCGAGTGCGTTCCTGTTGCAGACCAGCCAGCTCGCCGCGACGGGCAGCGGTTTCCGGCCGGCGCGCGAGGCCGCCAACGGACGCGCCGACGGCTCGGCGACGAACTACCCGGTGTTCCAGGTGCAGCGCCTGGACAACGCGCAGACGCGCTTCGTCGCCAACGACGGCAGCGTCGCTCTCAGCGATACCGCCTTCACCGGCAGCACGACGGCGCTCGACGGATTCCCGGCCGGTCCGGTGCTCGTGCGCACCTGGGTCAACGGCGTGCCCAGCGCGGCGCGCCACTCCGCGCTGGCCGTGGCGCCGAGCGGCACCTCGACGCCCACGGCGAGCGGCGGCCCGCTGCAGGCCACGGTGAGCTGGACGTTGCGCTACGACGGCGGCGCGCCGGTCACCTATCGGGTCGAGGCGTCCAACGGCGCGACCGCCAGCTGCACCGACCCCTGCACGAGCCTGCCGATCGCCTTGCCGCCGGGCACGTACACGTTCACGGTGACGCCGACCAACATCGCCGGCAGCGGACCGGAATCGGCGGTCAGCAACGTCGCGACGGTGACCACCTCCGACGTCCTCGTCGCCGTCACGCCGCCGGCGAGCGCCACGGCCCACGTGCCGTACACGGTCGCGGTCGACGTCTCGCCGGCTTCGCCGATGGCGCCGGGCGCACCGACGCCGGGCGGCCAGATCGTCGTCGACGACGGCCACGGCGCGAGCTGCACGATCGCGGCGCCCAGCGGCAGTTGCCAGCTGACCTCGATCGTCGCCGGCGCGGCGACGATCGGCGCGAGCTATGCCGGCGATTCGAATTTCAACGCCGGCAGCGGCACGGCGGATCTCGGCGTGGATCCGCCGGTGATTTCGCCGGCGCCGGAGAGTCTGGCGGATGGCGCCGTCGGCATCGCCTATCCGTCGACCGCCTTGAGCGCCAGCGGCGGCACGCCGCCGTACACCTACGCGGTCACCGCCGGCACGCTGCCGGCGGGACTCGTTCTCGTCGACGGCGTCCTCTCCGGAACGCCGAGGGCGGGCGGCAGCTTCGACGTCACGATCACCGCGACCGATGCGCACGGCTTCGGCGGCTCGCGCGACTATCGGCTCGCGATCGCGGCACCGACGCTGAGCCTGTCGCCGGCCGCGCTGCCGCCGGCGAGCGTCGGCAGCGCGTACGGGCAGAGCTTCGCCGCCGGCGGTGGTACCGCGCCGTACGTCTACGAACTGGACTCCGGCAGCTTGCCGAACGGTTTGCAACTGGTCGGCGACACGCTGTCCGGCACGCCGACGGCGAGCGGGAGCTTCACCTTCGTCATTCGCGCGACCGACGGCAGCGGCGGCGACGGCCCGTATTCGGTGACCGGCCAATACGTGCTCGACGTGCGGGTACCGACGATCGTGCTGAGCCCGGCCACCCTGGCCGGCGGCACCGTCGGCGTCGCCTACGCGGGGGCGACGATCACCGCCAGCGGCGGCGTCGCGCCGTACACGTATTCGATTTCCGCCGGCGCGTTGCCCGGCGGACTGACGCTGTCGCCGAGCGGTGCGTTGAGCGGAGCGCCGACCGCCGGCGGCAGCTTCCCGTTCACCGTCGTCGCCGCCGACGCGCTGCAATCGGTCGGCACGCAGTCCTACGTGCTGGACGTCGCGGCGCCCAGCCTGGCGCTGACGCCGGCGACGTTGCCGTCGGCGAGCGCCGGCGTCGCCTACCGCCAGAGCTTCGCGACCCGCGGCGGCACCGCGCCGTATCGCTACGCGCTCGCCGGCGGCGCCTTGCCGGACGGCATGTCGCTCGGCGAAGACGGCGCCTTGAGCGGCACGCCGACAGCGAGCGGAAACTTCGCCTTCCGCGTTCGCGCCACCGACGGCAGCGGCGGCACCGGCCCGTACTCGATCACGCAGGACTACACGCTCGACGTCGCCGCGCCGCAGATCGTGCTGACGCCGGAGAGCCTGCCGAACGCCGCGGTCGGCGTCGCCTATCCGGCGGCGACGATCAGCGCGGCCGGCGGCAGTGCGCCGTACGAGTACGCGGTCAGCGACGGCGCGTTGCCGGAAGGGCTGTCGCTCGATCCGCAAAGCGGCGTGTTGAGCGGCACGCCGACCGCAGCCGGCACGGCGGATTTCGTCGTCGCCGCGACGGACGCGCACGACTTCCGCGGCACGCGCAGCTATCGCGTCGCGATCGCCGCCGCCGGCAGCACGCTCGCGCTGAGCAGTTCGGGCAATCCCAGCCGGCTCGGCGAAGCGGTCACCTTCACCGCGACGTTGAGCCGGGACGCCGACAGGGCGCCAAACGGCACGCCGCCGGATGGCGCGATCACCTTCAGCGAGGGCACGACGACGCTGGCCGTGGTGCCGCTCGACGCGACCGGCTCCGCCGTGTTCTCGACCGCCGAGCTGGCGGCCGGCCGGCACACGATCCTCGCCAGCTATCCGGGCGACGCGAACACCGCACCGGCCAGCGCGACGCTGGTGCAGCAGGTGAGCGGAGCGCCGAGCGCGACGCCGGCCTCGGTGCCGTCGCTCGACGGCTGGGCGGCGCTGCTGCTGGCCGCCGCGCTGGCGGGGCTCGGTCTGTGGCGGCGCTCGTCGAACTGCGGTTGAGCGAACGCGACTCGGGCGGCGCTGGCGCCGCCCGACGCGCGACAGGGGCGGCCCGTCGTCGTCTTGCCGATGCCGGGCGAAAGTGCGCGTTCGACGGCGGAGGAAATTGGCATCCCATAAAGTTCGATTTCATATTATGTGGTTGCCATAACTGTCCGATTCTAGGGTTCGGGGGATGAGCCCCGAAGCCTTGTTGATCCGTCTCGGATACGTCGTCCGCCGTCACCGCGAGCGACTGCAGTTCAGCCAGGAAGGCTTCGCGGACCACATCGGCGTGCATCGCACGTACTACGGCAACATCGAACGCAGCAAGCAGAATCCGACGCTGTGGAACCTGCAGCGCATCGCGCTCGGCCTGAACATGCCGCTGTCGGACCTGCTCGCCGAAGCCGAAGCCCTGGATCTCGATCGCGCGGTGCGCGAACCGCCGGCGCCGCCGCGGCGCGGCCGTCCGCCCGGCAGCCGGTCGCGCTGACTCGACGGCGTCGCCGCGACACGGATGCCGCGTCGAATCGACGTGGCCGCGCTGCGGCGGGAACGCGCGATTTGCTATGCTGCGCGGCCTTTTTTTCCGAAAGCCTGAAGCAGATGATCGAGACCAATCCGATCCATGCGCGCATCGCCGATCTGAAGGAGCGCGTGGCGTCGCTTAGGGGGTATCTTTGACTTCGAGACGAAAGCCGAACGTCTCGAAGAAGTCACCCGCGAACTCGAAAACCCCGACGTCTGGGACAACCCCCAGCGCGCGCAGGACCTCGGCAAGGAACGCGCGCAGCTCGAACGCATCGTCGGCGGCATCCGCAGCCTGACCGACGGGCTCGCCGAAGCCGGCGACCTGCTCGACCTGGCCGCCGCCGAGAACGACGAAGGCACCGCGACGGCGGTCGCCGACGACGTCGAAAAGCTCGCCAAGGACGTCGACCAGCTCGAATTCCAGCGCATGTTCGCCGGCGAGATGGACGGCGCCAACGCGTTCGTCGACATCCAGGCCGGCGCCGGCGGCACCGAGGCGCAGGACTGGGCCGAGATGCTGCTGCGCATGTACCTGCGCTGGGCCGAGGCGCGCGGCTGGAAGACCGAGCTGCTGGAAGCCTCGGCCGGCGAAGTCGCCGGCATCAAGAGCGCCACGTTCCGCGTCGAGGGCGACCACGCCTACGGCTGGCTGAAGACCGAGATCGGCGTGCATCGCCTGGTGCGCAAGTCGCCGTTCGACTCGGACAACCGCCGCCACACCAGCTTCACCTCGGTGTTCGTCTCGCCGGAAGTCGACGACGACATCGACATCGACATCAACCCGGCCGACCTCAAGACCGACGTCTATCGTTCGTCCGGCGCCGGCGGCCAGCACGTCAACAAGACCGAATCGGCGGTGCGCATCACGCACGTGCCGTCGGGCGTCGTCGTCGCCTGCCAGACCGAACGCTCGCAGCACGCCAACCGCGACCGCGCGATGAAGATGCTGAAGGCGAAGCTGTACGAGATCGAGATCCAGAAGCGCAACGCCGAGAAGGACAAGCTGGAGGCGACCAAGTCGGACATCGGCTGGGGCAGCCAGATCCGCAACTACGTGCTCGACCAGTCGCGCATCAAGGATCTGCGCACCGGCATCGAACGCACCGACACGCAGAAGGTGCTCGACGGCGACATCGACGAGTTCGTCGAGGCGAGCCTGAAGGCCGGACTCGACGCCGGCGCCAAGCGCCTCGACGCGTAGTGCCCGGCCGCGCGCTACGCTTGACGCATGAATGCCAGGGAGAGCAGCGGCACCGCCGCGCGCGCGCTCGGCGCCATCGGCCTCGCCGGTGTCGCCGTGTTCGCGCTCGTCTGCGGCGCGGCACAGGTGATGCGTGCCGATCTGGACTGGATCGCGGCGCCGCTCAGCTACTACCTGACCGGCGCTTACGGCGACGGCGTGATCGCGGCGTATCTCGGCCTGTCGGTCGGCCTCGCGGCGATCGGTCTCGGATTCCGCCGTGCGCTGCACGGCAGGGCGCGCAGCGCGGCGCCGTTGCTGCTGTTCCTCGTCGCGGCGATTGCGCTCGCGCTGACCGCGCTCAGCGAGAAGGCCAAGCTGCACGATGCCTCCGGCGCCTGGGCGCTGGTGCACCTGCTCGCCGCGCAGACGACTTTCCTGTGCGTGACGGTCGCGATGCTGCTGCAGTCCTGGCGCGTGCGCTACGACATGTCGTGGCGGCCGCGTTCCACGCCGATGCTGGCGCTCGCCGTGCTCGCGTTCGCGGCCTTGTGGCTCCACGTGCTCGCGCGCGGGCTGCCGCGCGGCGCGAGCCAGAAGATCGTGATCGTGCTGATCCTCGCCTGGCTCGCCTGGGCCTCGTACCGCCTGTGGCACGCGCCGCGCGAGCGCCGCACGCCTTCCTTTCCTCCGCCGCGTTGACCTGAAGCCTTTCGAACATGACCGATTCCGCCGAGTCCCTGCCCGTTGACGAGAACCGCCTGATCGCCGAGCGCCGCGAGAAGCTGCGCGCGCTGCGCGCGCAAGGCGTCGCGTTCCCGAACGATTTCGCGCCCGACGCGTTCGCCGGCGACCTGCACGTGGAGTTCGAAGGCAAACCGGCCGAGGAGGTCGAGGCCGCCGCGCGCGAGGTGAAGGTGTCCGGCCGCATCATGAGCCGGCGCGACACCGGCAAGCTCGCCTTCGTGCACGTGCAGGACGCGACCGGCCGCATCCAGCTGTTCATCCAGATCAACGCGGTCGGCGAGGACACCTACAAGGCGTTCAAGGGCTGGGACATCGGCGACATCGTCGGCGCCGAAGGCCGCATGATGCGCACGAAAACCGGCGAACTTTCGGTAAAAGTGCACAAATTGCGTCTTCTGGCGAAGTCGCTGCGGCCGCTGCCGGACAAGTGGCACGGCCTGGCCGACGTCGAGCAGCGCTATCGCCAGCGCTACGTCGACCTGATCGTGACGGAGGAGTCGCGGCGCGTGTTCGCGCTGCGCTCGGCGATGATCCGGCACATCCGGCAGTGGCTGGAAGCGCCGTCGCGCCGCTTCATGGAAGTGGAGACGCCGATGATGCACCCGATCCCGGGCGGCGCCACGGCCAAGCCGTTCGTGACGCACCACAACGCGCTCGATCTGCAGATGTACCTGCGCGTGGCGCCGGAGCTGTATCTGAAGCGGCTGGTCGTCGGCGGCTTCGAGCGCGTCTACGAGATCAACCGCAACTTCCGCAACGAGGGCGTGTCGACGCGGCACAACCCCGAGTTCACGATGCTCGAGCTGTACCAGGCCTACGCCACCTACGACGAGATCATGGACCTGACCGAGGGCATGATCCGCGACACCGCGCAGGCGACGCTCGGCCGCACCGCGCTGACCTGGGAAGGGCGCGACATCGACCTCGGCCCGCCGTTCCGGCGCTGGGCGATGGCCGAGGCGGTGCGCCATCACAATCCGGAGATCGGCGAGCACGAGCTGCGCGACCGCGCCGCGCTGGCGCGCCACGCCGAGCGGCTCGGCCTGCACGTGAAGAAGGACTACGGCTGGGGCAAGCTGCTGCTGGAGATCTTCGAGGCGACGGTCGAAGGCACGCTGATCCAGCCGACCTTCATCACGCACTATCCGACCGAGGTCTCGCCGCTGTCGCGCGCGCGCGACGACGACGCGGAAGTCACCGACCGCTTCGAGCTGTTCGTCGGCGCCAAGGAACTGGCGAACGGGTTTTCCGAGCTGAACGACCCGGAAGACCAGGCGCAGCGCTTCCTCGCCCAGGTGCAGGCCAAGGACGCCGGCGACGACGAGGCGATGCACTACGACGCCGACTACATCCGCGCGCTGGAGTACGGCATGCCGCCGACCGGCGGCCTCGGCGTCGGCATCGACCGTCTGGTCATGCTGTTCGCCGACGTACCGTCGATCCGCGACGTGCTGCTGTTTCCGTACATGCGTCCGGAGGCGTGATTCCCGCGCGTCTGTTGAAGCGGCGCCGCACGTCGACGCGCACACTGCAAAATGCTGCAACGGCCGTGTGCCGCCGAACGGTTGTGTTAGCCTACCCGACCGGAGCCAGGAACCCCTGTCCACATCGCCGGCGTCCGTTGCAGTCTGGAAGTGAGCGACACGAGCGTACCGGCATCCGACCGACGGACTGGTTCGAAGGGATGGGAACGGGACGGGCCTGAACCAGACCGCGGAGTGTTCGCGTGAATGTCCTTATCGTCGATGACCAGCCTTCCGCACGCACGATGCTGCGGCACGTCGTCGAGGCGATCGGTCCGGGCGTGCGCGCCGCGGACTTCGGCAGCCCCGTGGAGGCGCTGCGCTGGTCCGAGGGAAACATCACCGACCTGGTCCTGCTCGATTTCCGCATGCCGGAGATGGACGGGCTGGAGTTCGCACGCCGGTTTCGCCGCTCCTTGTCACGTCGTGACGTTCCGATCGTCCTGATCAGCGTGGTCGGCGACGAGCCGGTGCGCCAGGCGGCGCTCGAGGCCGGCGTGATCGATTTCCTGGTCAAGCCGGTGCGGCCGCGCGAGCTGCGCACGCGCTGCAAGAATTTGTTGCAATTGCGCCAGCAGGGCGAATCGATCAAGGAGCGCGCGCGTTCGCTGGAAAGCCGCGTGCTGGAAAGCCTGCACGAAGTGGAACAGCGCGAGCGCGAGACGCTGTACCGGTTGGCCAAGGCGATCGAATATCGCGATCTGGGCACCGGCATCCACCTGCTGCGCATGTCGCACTACGCCGAGGTAATCGCCGAGGCGCTCGGCATGCCGGACGAGGAGACGCGGATCCTGACCTCGGCCGCGCCGCTGCACGACATCGGCAAGATCGGCATCCCGGACTCGGTGCTGCTCAAGCGCGGCAGCCTGACCGACGAGGAATTCGCGGTCATGCGCCGGCATCCGCTGATCGGCTACGAGATCCTGCGCGACAGCCGCAGCCGTTTCGTGCAGATGGGTGCCCTGATCGCGCTGCGCCACCACGAGCGCTGGGACGGCAGCGGCTATCCGGACGGCCTCAAGGGTGACGCGATCCCGCTGCCGGCACGCATCGTCGCCGTCGCCGACGTCTTCGACGCGCTGACCTCGGTGCGTCCGTACAAGCCGGCCTGGAGCTCGGAGGAAGCGCTGGACTACCTCAAGGCGAACCGTGGCACGCTTTTTGATCCCGCTTGTGTCGATGTCGTCGTCAGCCACCAGGCGCGGATTCTCGAAATCCTGCACGCCAAGCTGGCGCCGCCAGGGCTCGGTGTTTGAGGCGGTTCGCACGTCTTGCGGGAACGAAGCTCGATGACCAGTCTTCTAGCCACGATCAAGGCGCGCTACTCCAGGCGGCCTGACAGCGAGCACGAGCAGGCGATCATCCGGCTGTGCATCCTCGCGATCATCCTGCTGTACCTGCTCGGCGTGGGCAGCGTCACCGGTTTCCACGACGTCGCGCTGACCAAGGTCTTGAAACTGGTCGCGCTCGAATCCCTGGCCGGCGCCGCGATCATGGTCGCGATCGCGCTGAATCCGGGCGTGTCCTACGCGCGGCGCGTGTTCGGCATGATCGTCGACTTCACGATGATGGCGTCGGCGATGTACCTGATGGGTGCGAACCTGGCGCCGGTCTACGTCGTGCACCTGTGGGTCACGATCGGCAACGGCCTACGCTTCGGCCCGCGCTTCCTGTTCATCGCGGTCGCGCTGGCCAGCCTGTCGTTCCTGCCGGTGGTGCTGTTCACGCCGTACTGGCAGCAGAACCAGCCGCTCGCCTGGGGCCTCCTGCTCGGCCTGATCGCGATCCCGGCCTACCTGACCTCGCTGCTGCGCATGCTGACGCGCGTGACCGAGGAAGCGCGCCGCGCGAACGAGGCGAAGAGCCGCTTCCTGGCCAACATGAGCCACGAGCTGCGCACGCCGCTGAACGGCGTGGTCGGCATGTCGCAGGTGCTGTCGACGACCACGTTGACGCGCGAGCAGCGCGAATGCGCCGACGTCATCCAGACCTCGGCCAACACCCTGCTCAGCCTGATCGAGGACGTGCTCGACATCTCCGCGATCGAGGCCGGCAAGCTGAAGTGCGTCGAAGCGGACTTCCGCATGACCGACCTGCTGAGCGGCGTGCAGGTCATGCTGCAGCCGGCGGCCGGCAGCAAGGCCATCGCCTTCGAGGTCAAGGTCGCGCAGGGCGTGCCGAACATGGTGCACGGCGACGGCGACCACCTGCGGCAGATCCTCGTCAACCTGGTGTCGAACGCGATCAAGTTCACCGAGCGCGGCGGCGTATGGCTGTCGGTCGAGCGCATCAACCCGGCTTCCGAGCCGAACGCGATGTTGCGCTTCTCGGTGAAGGACACCGGCATCGGCATTCCGGTCGAGGCGCAGATGCGCATCTTCCGCGCGTTCGAGCAGGCCGAAGGCGGCCAGGGGCGCCGCTTCGGCGGCAGCGGGCTCGGCACCACGATCGCCAAGTCGCTGACCGAACTGCTCGGCGGCCGCATCGGCTTCGAGAGCATCGAAGGGCAGGGCTCGCGCTTCTGGGTCGAGATCCCGTTCCGCACGGTCCACGTGCCGGAGGAGAGCGGCGCCGGCGAGGCGCGCGGCGGCGCCAACGTCATCGCCTTCGACGATCCGTTCGTGCGGCATCGCGCGCGCGTGCGGTCGATGCGCCTGCTGATCGCCGACGACCAGCCGGCGAACATCATCGTGCTGACGCGTCTCCTGGAGAAGGCGGGGCATCGCACGCACATCGTGCGCAACGGCAACGACGCGCTCGGCGCGATCGAGAACGAGCGCTTCGACGCGGTGATCATCGACCTGCACATGCCGGGCCTGAGCGGCCTGGACGTGCTCAAGCAGGCGCGGGTGATGCAGGCGGGCCAGGAGCTGACGCCGTTCGTGGTGTTCAGCGCCGACGCGACCGCCGATACCGTCAAGGATTGCGAGCAGGCCGGCGCGCGCGCGTTCCTGACCAAGCCGATCGTGGTCGGGAAGCTGCTGGAAACGCTCACCGACATCGCGCTGGGGCGCACCGAAGGCGATTCGAGGGCGTTGCAGGCCGCGTCGATGCCGCTGGCGGACGTGGACGCGCCGATCTCCCGCGCGGTGCTCGAAGAGCTGGCGGAACTGCAGCTCGGCGGCGGCTTCGTCGGCCTGTTCGTCGACGAATGCCTGCGCGACGCGCTGAAGGCGATCAGCGACATGGACAAGAGCGGCGCGAACGCGCAGTGGGACGCGTTCCGCGACCAGTGTCACGCACTCAAAGGGGTGGCCGGAAACGTGGGGGCGTCACGGCTGGCGGCGGCGGCATCGGAAACGATGAAGCTGGCGAACTGGCAGCTGCCGAAGGAATGGGGAAAGCGGGTGGCTCATCTGCGCGAGCAGTTCGAACTGGCGCGCACCGCGCTCAAATCCTCCGATTTGCTCAGGCGCGAAGGGCTCGAACCGGATCAAGCGCATTGATCCGGCCCGTGCACCGTACGTGTCCCGGCTCCGCCTAGGCCGACTACAAGGCAGCGGCGTGCGCGGTGTCGAGTTCGGACGCTTCGCGCGGAGTGTCGATCACGGTCGGCCGCTTCTGCTGCGCGCGGACGAGGCGTTCCATCGTGCGCAGGGACTTTTCGCCCAGCTGCATCGCGGTGTCGACCCACACTTCGGTGATCTGCATCAGCTCGGCGAGCGAGATCGGATTACGGGCCTGGCGCACGCGATTCATGGCGGTTCGAGCGTTGGCGATGCGTTGATTGCGGCGAATCACGTCGTGCACGGCCTGCACGCCTTCACCCTTGGGAACCAGTACGTCCACGATGCCAAGACGATGCAGTTCATCACTCGAATAGATCGTTCCGTTCAGCATCATCTGCTCGGCGAAGTGGGGACTGACCCGCTGGCAGAGGAACGAGTACGCGCCCATGCCGGGGAACAGGTCGAACAGCACTTCGGGGAAGCCCATGCCGACGCCGCTCTCGGCGACGATGGTCTGGCACGACAGGGCGAGTTCGAGGCCGCCGCCGAGCGCGTCACCCTGGACCAGGGCGATCGAATGGACGTTGCGGTTGAGTCCGACGTGGATCTCGTGCACGCCCTCGACGCACAGGCGCGCGTAGGCGAGCAGGTGCTCGCGGTTGCGCTCGCGGATCAGCCGGCAGAAGAGGTCCAGGTCGCCGCCGAGATTGTAAACATTTGCTTCGGACGCCATCACCAGGTGGGTCAGGCTCGGGCCGGCATTGGTCGCGCGCAGGGTCAGGCGGTCGGCGGTGCGCTTCAGGTACTCGCGCATTTCCTTCATCAGCGCGACGGAAAAACACGCGCGGTAGCCGGTGTCGCGCGGAAACCGGTGCGAGTGCATGTAGCACCAATGCGTATTGGCGGCCAGATCTTCCTGCGTACGCAGCAGGCGGTAGTTGGTATCACGATGCAGTATTTCGACGGCGGTCATGGCATTACCCTCAGGACAGGACGCCGCTCTACGATCGCAGGCCGAGCGGCAAACGCTCTGCACCCCTCCAGAGCCCCCGGAGATGGGACGATCCGGGCCAGTTTATCCCAAGTTCAGCAAGGGTTTGTCGACGAGGTAGCATTCACGAGGTCCACTCCGGTACCGCTTGCGCGGCCCCGCCGGGTGCGTCCCAAGGAGGAGAAATGACGGGAGAGTCGAACCGCGTTCCCAGCCGGCCGGCGCGGATGCCGATCCGATCGGCGATCCTGATGAGCCGCGGCGGCAACGCCTGGAGCAGCGAAATCGAGGACATCTCGGCCACCGGGGTGCTGGTGCTGCGGCCGGAAGGCTGGAGCGGGCAGATCGGGGATCGCTACGTGCTGGACATGCTGATCGGCGATTCGCTCGACATCCACGTCGAGGCGCGGCTGGCGCGCATCGCCGAGGATTGCATCGGATTCGCCTACGAGCGCATCCCCGAAGACCGGGAAACGGCGTTGTGGAGCCTGCTCGGCGACTACGCCGACCGGCTGGAACCCTACTCGGCGACCTGAGCCGCCGCCGGATCTTCCGCCGGACCGACGGCTTTCCGCCGACTCAGGCGGACGCGGCGGGCGCGGCCGGGTCGCGCAGCTCGCGACGCAGGATCTTGCCGACGTTGGTCTTCGGCAGCGACTCGCGGAACTCGATCGCCTTCGGCAGCTTGTAGCCGGTCAGGTTCGCCTTGCAGTGCTCGCGGATCATCTCGGCGGTGAGATTCGGATCCTTCTTCACCACCACCAGCTTGACCGCCTCGCCGGACTTCTCGTCCGGAATGCCGACCGCGGCGACCTCGAGCACGCCCGGCATCTGCGCGACGACGTCTTCCACTTCGTTCGGATAGACGTTGAAGCCGGACACCAGGATCATGTCCTTCTTGCGGTCGACGATGTAGACGAAGCCGTTCTCGTCGATGCGCGCGATGTCGCCGGTGCGCAGCCAGCCGTCAGCGGAGAGCACCTTGGCGGTCTCCTCCGGCCGCTTCCAGTAGCCCTTCATGACCTGCGGTCCGCGCACGCACAGTTCGCCGGTCTCGCCGTTCGGCAGCGTGTTGCCGTCGTCGTCGCGGATCGACACGTCGGTCGACGGGATCGGCAGGCCGATCGAGCCGTTGTACTCGGGAATGTCGAGCGGATTGATGCAGACGGCGGGGCAGGTTTCGGTCAGGCCGTAGGCCTCGGCCAGCGTGCTGCCGGTGACCTTCTTCCAGCGGTCGGCGACCGCGCGCTGCACGGCCATGCCGCCGCCGAGGGTCAGGTGCAGCTTGGAGAAGTCGACCTGGTCGAAGCCGGGCGTGTTGAGCAGTCCGGCGAACAGCGTGTTGACGCCGGTCAGCGCGGTGAAGCGCGCCGAGCGGATCGCGGCGACGAAGGCCGGCATGTCGCGCGGATTGGTGATCAGGTGGTTGTAGCCGCCGACGCGCGCGAACACCAGGAAGTTCGCCGTCAACGCGAAGATGTGATACAGCGGCAGCGCGGTGACGACGACTTCCTCGCCCTCGTGCATGTTCGGACTGATCCAGGCGTAGGCCTGGAGCATGTTCGCCACCATGTTGCGATGGGTCAGCATCGCGCCCTTGGCGACGCCGGTGGTGCCGCCGGTGTACTGCAGGAAGGCGAGATCGTCGGGGCCGACGTCGGTCTTCGGCGCGCTGCCGCGCGCGCCGCGCGCCAGTGCATCGTTGAAGCGGATCGCGTGCGGGATCGAGTAGGCCGGCACCATCTTCTTCACGTAGCGCACGACCAGATTGGTGATCAGCGACTTCGGGAAGCCGAGCAGGTCGCCGATGCCGGTGGTGATCACGTGCTTGCAGGCCGTGCCCGGAACGACGTCGGCCACCGTCTTGGCGAAGTTGTCGAGCACGACGATCGCGCTGGCGCCGGAGTCGTCGAGCTGATGCTTCAGCTCGCGCGCGGTGTACATCGGATTGGTGTTGACGACGGTCAGGCCCGCACGCAGCACGCCCATGATCGCGATCGGGTACTGCAGCAGATTCGGCATCATCAGCGCGACGCGGTCGCCCTTGGCGAGCTTCAGGTCGTTGCGCAAGAACGAGGCGAACTGGGCGCTGAGCCGGTCGAGGTCGTCGTAGGTGATCGACTTGCCCATGTTGACGAACGCGGGCCGGTGCCGGAAGCGATCGCAGCTTTCCTCGAGCAGCGCGGCGACCGAGCGGTACTGGCCGGGGTCGATCTCGGCGGCGATGCCTTTCGGATAGCTGGCCAGCCAAGGACGTTCGTCGATCGTCATGCTCTCCCCCATAATGGATGTTCGCGTCAAGCCGGTCATTCGCCGTACGGCAGGGTTTGGAGCGATTGCAGCACAACGTCGGAAGCAGCGGCAAGCCGCATTGCAGCGACGTGACGACGGCTCTGGAGCGATCTTCCGATGCGGATGGTGATGGCGTTTGTGCTGCTCTCGACGCTCGCCGCGTGCGCGCGCGTCCCCGACGCCAAGGCGATCCGCTCGACGATCCAGGCGATGGCCGCGGCGGCGGAAGCCAGGCGCACCGGCGAGGTGCTCGACCACGTCGCGGCCGACTTCACCGGCAACGGCGGTGAGTTCGATCGGTCCGCCCTGGAGCGCCTGCTGCGCGCGCGCGTGCTGGCGGCGCAATCCCTCGGCGTATCGATCGGCGACGTCGAGGTCGAACTCGACGGCAGCCGCGCGATCGCACGGTTCGACGTGACGTTGACGGACGGATCGGGACGCTGGCTGCCCGACCGTCGCGCGGTGCTGCGCATGACCACCGGCTGGCGCCGCGAGGGGCGCGGCTGGCTGTGCTACAACGCGAACTGGGCTCAGCGCTGAAGTTCGGGTGTCGGCGGCTCATCGCCATTCGCACCAGCTTGCGAGCATTCGCGACGAATCGGGCACGTGGCCACGCAGACGATGTTCCACCGATCGAAATGTGCAACGAAGTCCGAACGGCAACGTCTTCCAATAGGTCGCCTGCCAGGGGCGCAATTCGCCGAGCGTCATCGATCCCGTCTCGATCACCTGTTCGGTGGCTTGCGCCCGCAAGTACTTGTCGAGCCACTGCCAGTCTGACGTTTCGAGGGTATAGCTGCGTTCGAAGGTCGAGCCGTCCTGCGGGAATTCGCAACTGGATGTGAGGTATTTCTCCCATCGTGGGCGTGCGAATGCCTCCCAGGCGGCACCGCCCTCCACCGTGAGCCAGTAATGCACGGTGTCCAGGCCCCGGCCGCGCTCCCGAAGGAATGCGGCAATCTCGTCGGCATCGGGTTCGGAAAAAGGAACCGACTCGCCTGCGAGCGGGCGGCCGAATTGGATCCAGCCGTTGCGCCTGACGTGCAGCAGGGTATCGACCAGCGCCTGGAAATCCAGGCCGTGCCCATGCCGATTCAGGCAGATGTCGATCGTGTTCATCGCGCCGCCGGGAGCCCATTCGGGCAAGGCGAGCAGGGGAAGCGGAATGCTGTATTCAACGGAACTGGCGAGCAACCAGAATTCGCCGCGATTGAAGCGCTGCGTCATTCGTGCTGGCCGTATCGATGCGGCCGAGCGATGGAAGACGCAGCGATCCTAGCACGTCGAAGCGAGCGCTCGAAAACGGAAACGGCGCGGTCTCCCGCGCCGTTTCGTTTCCTGCCGACGGTGGTGACGGCACTTATGCCGCCTTCTTTCCGGCCAGCTGCCGCAGCACGTACTGCAGGATGCCGCCGTGGCGGAAGAACTCGCGCTCCTTCGGCGTCAGCAGCAGCACCTTGACCGTGAAGGTCTTCTTGCTGCCGTCGGCGGCGGTCGCGGTGACCTCGGCTTCCTTCGACTCGCCGTCCTTCAGGCCGGTGATGTCGAAGGTCTCCGTGCCGGTCAGGCCGAGTTCCTTCGCGTTCTGGCCGTGCAGGAACTGGCACGGCAGCACGCCCATGCCGACCAGGTTCGAGCGGTGGATGCGCTCGAAGCTCTCGGCGATGACCGCCTTCACGCCGAGCAGCAAGGTGCCTTTCGCGGCCCAGTCGCGCGAGGAGCCGGTGCCGTATTCCTTGCCGGCGAGCACGACCAGTGGCGTGTTGGTCGCCTTGTACTTCATCGCCGCGTCGTAGATCGCCATCTGCTCGCCGCTCGGCACGTGCAGCGTGTAGCCGCCCTCGACGCCGTCGAGCATCAGGTTCTTGATGCGGATGTTGGCGAAGGTGCCGCGCACCATCACGTCGTCGTTGCCGCGGCGCGAGCCGTAGGAGTTGAAATCCTTCGGTTCCACGCCCCTGCCGATCAGGAAGCGGCCGGCCGGCGAATCCTTCTTGATCGAGCCCGCCGGCGAGATGTGGTCGGTGGTGATCGAGTCGCCGAACAGGCCGAGCACGCGCGCGCCGTGGATGTCGTCGATGGTGCCCGGGTTGGCGCTCATGCCGTCGAAGTAGGGCGGGTTCTTGATGTAGGTCGAGTCGCTCCACACGTAGCGCGCGCCGTCCGGCGAGGCGATCGCGTTCCAGCGGCTGTCGCCCTTGAACACGTCGGCGTAGTTCTTCTCGAACATCTGCGGGTTGATCGCGCCGGCGATGGTGTCGGAGATCTCCTGGTTGCTCGGCCAGATGTCCTTCAGATACACCGGCTGGCCGTCGCTGCCGATGCCGACCGGATCGGTTTCGAGGTTGATGTCGAGCGTGCCGGCCAGCGCGTAGGCGACCACCAGCGGCGGCGAGGCGAGGTAGTTCATCTTCACCTCGGGATGCACGCGGCCTTCGAAGTTGCGGTTGCCCGACAGCACCGAAGCGACCACCAGATCGCCCTCGGCGATGCCCTTGCTGATCTCGACCGGCAGCGGGCCGGAGTTGCCGATGCAGGTGGTGCAGCCGTAGCCGACCAGGTAGAAGCCGACCTTCTCCAGTTCCTCGAGCAGGCCGGTCTTCTTGAGGTAGTCGGTGACGACCAGCGAGCCCGGTCCGAGCGACGGCTTGACCCACGGCTTGGAGGTCAGGCCGCGCGCGGCCGCCTTCTTCGCGACGAGGCCGGCGGCCAGCATCACGGCCGGGTTGGACGTATTGGTGCAGGAGGTGATCGCGGCGATCACGACCGCGCCGTCCTTCAACTGGAACTTGGCGCCGTTCAACTCGACGTGCGGACCTTCGCCGCAGGCGCTTTCGTCGCGGCCGACCGCGGTCGCGCCGCCTTCGTTGGCGAAGCGCTCGATCGTCGTCGGCAGCGGCTTGCGGTTCGCCGTCAGGCCTCCGAGCGCGTCGTGGAAGCTCTTCTTCACGCCGCCGAGCAGCACGCGGTCCTGCGGGCGCTTCGGACCGGCCAGCGACGGCTTCACGTCGGCGAGGTTCAGTTCCAGCGTCGCCGAGAAGTCGGCGTGCGGCGTGCTGTCGTCGTGCCACAGGCCCTGCGCCTTCGCATAGGCCTCGACCAGGCGGATCTGCGCCTCGTCGCGACCGGACAGGCGCAGGTAGTTCAGCGCTTCCTGGTCGATCGGGAAGATGCCGCAGGTGGCGCCGTATTCCGGCGCCATGTTGGCGATCGTCGCGCGGTCGGCCAGCGGCAGGTGCTTGAGGCCGTCGCCGTAGAACTCGACGAACTTGCCGACCACGCCGAGCGTGCGCAGCATCTGCGTCACGGTCAGCACCAGGTCGGTCGCGGTCACGCCTTCCGGCAGCTTGCCGCTCAGCTTGAAGCCGACCACCTGCGGAATCAGCATCGAGGAGGGCTGGCCGAGCATCGCGGCCTCGGCCTCGATGCCGCCGACGCCCCAGCCGAGCACGCCGAGGCCGTTGATCATCGTGGTGTGCGAGTCGGTGCCGAACACGGTGTCCGGGTAGGCCCACTGGCTGCCGTCCTTCTCGGCCGTGAACACGACGCGCGCGAGGTGTTCCAGGTTGACCTGGTGCACGATGCCGGTGCGCGGCGGCACCACCTTGAAGTTGTTGAACGCCTTCTGACCCCAGCGCAGGAAGGCGTAGCGTTCCTGGTTGCGCTCGAACTCGATCTCGACGTTGGTTTCCAGCGCGGACTCGGAACCGAACGCGTCCACCTGCACCGAGTGGTCGATGACCAGTTCGGCCGGCGCCAGCGGGTTGATGCGCGTCGCGTCGCCGCCGAGCTTGACCACCGCATCGCGCATCGCGGCGAGGTCGACCACGCACGGCACGCCGGTGAAGTCCTGCAGCACCACGCGCGCCGGCATGAAGGAAATCTCGGTGTCGGGCTCCTTCTTCGCGTCCCAGTTCGCCACCGCCTCGATTTCCTTGGCGGTCACGTTGACGCCGTCCTCGTGGCGCAGCAGGTTCTCGAGCAGGATCTTCATCGAATACGGCAGGCGCTTCAGGTCGAAGCGCTGGCCGAGCTTGGCGAGGCTGGAGAACGTGTAGCGCTGGCCGTTGACCTCGAAAACGTCCCGGGTCGAGAACGTGTCTGTCATTGCTGAATCTCCTTGGCTGGCATTCGCTCGCGGCCGCGGCGGCTCCGCGGGGTGCGATCCGCGAACGCGAATCGGCGATGGGGTCTTCTATTATCGCGCAAACCGTTTCCGCGCTGCGACATCGCCGGGGACGGCCGTTCACGGGACGTCCTGCCGCCGGATACTGTCGGCCGGAGGTCGTGGGCTTGCCTGCACCATGGCGTATCATGGCCGCGTTTCGCACGTGACTCGCCCGTCCTGCCGCGCAAACCACGGCACGACGCGCACTGGGGCGCCTCGAAAAGCTTCGATCGTCGTCGTTCCCGCGCAAGCGGGCGTCCATCGCGTCGTCGATGGATGGGGAGAAAATTCAAAAGGAATCCCCGCCTGTGCGGGGCGGCGAGGTCTTTCGAGGTTCCCGCTACCGGCGTTCCCGCTGCGACGGGATTGCGTCTGGGGCCGGGACTCGATTCGTCGCCAGCACAAGTTCGGAAGTCCTCATGCAGTACCGCTTCGGTCGTTTTCGCTTGTCGCCGCCGGCCCGCGAGTTCTGGCGAGACGACGTTCTGGAACCCCTGCCGCGGCTGCTGTTCGACTGCCTGGCCTATCTGATCGAGAACCGCGAACGCGCCGTCGGCCGCGACGAGCTCGTCGCGGCCGTCTGGGGGCGCGTCGACATCCCCGACGCGCACGTGAGCCAGCTGATCCTGCGCCTGCGCCGCCTGCTCGGCGACGACGGCCAGGCCCAGCACACGGTGCGCACGGTGCCGGGTTTCGGCTATCGCTGGGTGGTTCCGGTCGAGGTCGTCGCCGATCCGTCGCCGTCGGCTTCCACGCCGGCCGTCGACGAGGGCAAGGACGCCGAAACGGACGAACCGGCCGCGGTGCCGGTCGAACAGACGCCGGATCCGCCGACGCAGGACGCGGACCTCGCGCAGGAAGTCACGCCGTCGCCGCCCGCGCACGCATCGCGAGCACGCCGATGGATTCCGATTGGAATCGCCGCCGCGCTCGCGCTCGCCGCCGGAATCCGGCTGTGGCACGGACCGGCCGACGACGTCGCCGGCGAAGTAACCGCCGACGTCAGCACCGACCTTCGCGCCAAGGACGTGCTGATGGTGCTGCCGTTCGACGTCGACGCGCCGCGCGACGCCGGCTGGGTCCGCCTCGGCGCGATGGATCTCGTCGGCGACCGGCTGCGCAGCGCCGGCCTGCCGGTGCTGCCGAGCGACAGTGCGATGGCGGTGTTGCGCGGCGTCAAGCCGGACGCCGGTGCACCGAGTCCCGAGCAGCTCGATCCGCGGCTCGGCGTCGGCATCCTGGTGCAGGGCAGGGCGGCGCGTTCGGCGCAGGGCTGGGATGTCGTGCTCAGCGGCACGCTCGCCGACGGCAGGCAGCTGCGCGTCCAGGCCAGCGACGCCGACGTGATCGTCGCGTCGCGCCGTGCCGCCGACCTGTTCCTGCGCGACGGCTTCGGCAGATCCGCGGCCGACGGCGAAAGCGCGAGCCCGCAGGAAGACGCCCTGCTCGGCCGCCTGAGCGAAGCGCATGCGGCGATGCTGGCCGGCAATCTCGATCAGGCGCGCACCGTGCTGACCGCGCTGCCGCCGGCGCAGGCGGCCGATCCGCGCGCGCAGATCCAGCGCGCGCGCCTCGACCTGCTCGGCGGCCGCCTGGCGGAGGCACGCCAGGATCTGGATGCCGTGCTCGACCACGGCGCGCTCGATGCGCATTCGGCGCTGTACGGCAGCGCCATGAGCGTGAGCGCCAAGCTGCACTATCGCAGCCGGCGCTTCGCCGAGGCGGAACGCGACTACGGCAACGCGATTCGCGTGCTGCAGAACGCCGGCTCGCCGGACGAACTCGGCAACGCGCTGGCCGGACGCGCGATCGCGCGCACCGTGCTGCGCCAGCTCGACGGCGCCGCGGCGGACCTGGGGCAGGCGCGAATCCAGTTGCAGCAGGCCGGCGATCGCCCCGGGCTGGCCCAGGTCGACATGTATTTCGGCGTGATCGAAGGCGAGCGCGGCCGCTTCGAGGCGGCCCTGCCGTATCTGTCGAAGGCGGCCGATACCTTCGATGCGTTCGGCGTGGTCGAGCGCACGGTCACCAGCCTGCACGTCCTGCTGGATGCGCAGATGGAGCTGCTGCAATGGTCGGACGCGCTCGCCACCAGCGACCGCCAGTGGGCGCTGCGCGAACGCGTCGGCGATCCGGCGCTGGCCTTGCTGGTGACCACGCGGCGCGGGCGCGTGCTGCTCGGTCTCGGGCGTCATCGCGAAGCCTTGCAGCTGGCGGCCGAGGCGCAGTCGGTGTCGAACGGGCTCGGCAGCCAGAACCTGCGTTATCTGTACGACTTCCAGACCGAACTGGCGTGGAGCCTCGGGCAATGGAAGAGCGCCGCGGACGCCGCCGATCGCGCGCTCGCGAGCTGGCCGCAGGAACCGACCGCCAAGCGGCGCGCGTATCTGGTCCTGCTGCGCCAGCGTTCGCTGATCGCCGACGGCCGCGCCGACCCGGCGCAGATCGAGCCGCCGCTGCAGCTGGCCGATCCGCAGCCGACGCTCGCCATGCTCGAACTCGCGCGGGCCGAATGGGCCGCCTACCGGCGCAACGAAGCCCAGGCGCAGCAGCACTACGAAGAGGCCTTGAAGATGGTCACGGAGGAGGGCGGCCCGTCGCGCCTGGTCGCCGTCGCCGCCTCCTATGCCGACTGGCTGCTCGGCAGCGGCCGGCTCGAGCAGGCCAGTGCCCTGGCCGGCCGCACCAGCGTCTACGCCGCGCGCGACTTCGGCAGCGCCCTGATGCAGGTCGCCGTGCTGCACCGCTACGACCGCCGCGACCTGTGGAAGGCGGCGCTGCAGCAGGCACGCCAGCTCGCCGGCGAACGCTCGATCCCGGCCGCCCTGACGATGGAATCGACCGCGCGCACGGCCGGAGCGGTGCGCTAGCCGGTCGCGGGAAACGCAGTGCCGGCGCGGGCTTGCGTCGCTGTCACAGGGATTCAATCGCCGTGTAACCGCGGTGTGATGCCTGGATAACCGGCTGCGATTGCCGCTTTCCCGGCGCCCGACCACGATCCGGTCGAGCCGGTTCGAGCGAAGACCGGCCATGCCATTCCATGACCGGGGAGGTCGCCGTGCTGCATCGCATCGTCCACGTCTTGTTCCTCGCGCTGTGCCTGTCGGCGGCATCGCCCGCCGCGGCGGGAGAGGACGCGGTCCTGTTCGAACAGGCGCCCAATCCCGACGGCCAGGGCATCGACGCCGGTGCCTATGCGCGCCCCGAGGACATCCTGCGCTCGACCGAGGTGGCGGACGACTTCGCCGTCTACGACGCCGACGGCTGGACGGTCACCTCGATCGACCTGGTCGCCGGATGGGCGTGCAACGAGAACCGGCCCGACTGCCTCCGTTCGCCGAGCCGCTTCGTCAACGTGCGCATCGCGCCGGACGAGCGCGGGCGGCCCGGCGCGACGCCGATCTGCTCCGCCACGAACGCGCCGTCGATCTATCCGGCCGCGGGCTTCGGCACCGCCTTTCCGCTCACCGCGGTCGACTTCGATGCGCCATGCGCCTTGCCGCCCGGCCGCTACTGGGTAGTGGTGCAGTTCGTCGAGTACGAACCTTTCGATGCGCACACCGGCCTCGGCCATTCCTCGTTCCTGTACGCCTCCACCCAACCCTACCTCGCCAACGGCAGCCCTGGCCTGTTCCGCTACACGCACGGCTACGCGTCCGACCCGATCTGCCCGGACTGGGAATGGGTGGCGCGCTGCGTCAACGCCTGGCAGTGGCAGGAGCCGGCCGCCGTCGAATATTCCTTCCGCATCCACGGCCGGCCCGGACGCGATCCCGGCCAGCTCGAACTGCACCTGACCGCCACGCCGTACGACCCGGCCGCGCCGGATGCCTGCGACGGCAGCGAGCGGATCGCGGTCACGCCGGGCGATCGCCTCAACCTCTGCTACCGCCTGACCAACCGCAGCGGCGCCGACCTGGCCGTGCACACGCTGTCCGGCACGGCGCCGGCGGCGGCTTCGGAAGCCTTCGAGCGCCGCCTCGGCGTCGGCGAGACCTGGCAGCTCAATCGCACCGTCATGGTCGAGGACCAGACGCAGATCGTCGCGACGTGGACCGCGCAGGACGCGCGGCCGGGCTACACCTGGAACGACCACGTCGCCGCCAGCTACGTCGACCTGTCCGCCTCGACCACCGCGCAGCGCGACGTCGGCTATCTGGAGCTTCCGTTCGCGGTCGACTTCTTCGGCGCGTCGAGCCGGCGCGTGTGCGTGATGGAGAACGGCTATCTGCACGTGCTCGCGCACCAGAAACCCGTGCTCTGCCGCACCTCGGCGCAGCCGTCGCAGCCGCTGCCGGCGGTGCTGCCGACGGCGGAGCCGGCGATCCTGCCGTCGTGGCTGGACCTGGTGCCGGGACCGACCGCGGCCAGCGGAACGTACTTCGACGTCATCGGCAGCGAGCCGGGCCAGCGTCGTCTGGTGTTCGAGTGGCGCGACTACGCGCGCTACCAGGCGAGCGGAACCGAACCCGGCACGATCACCTTCGAAGTGACGATCGACGAGGCCAGCGGCGCGATCACCTTCCTCTACCAGGACATGCGCTTCGCCGACAGCCTGTCGCCGGCCGGCGACTACGGCCAGTGGGCCGCCGTGGGCCTGCAGCACGACGCGAACCAGGCGCTGCAGTACTCCTATCGCGACCCTGCGCTGGCGGACGGCAAGGCGATCCGCTGGCAGCCGACCGTGCCGCGGAGCTACGACGTTTCCGCGACGCTGCAGCTGGACGTCGGCGCGCCGCGGCTCGCGCTGGAAACGGCGACGCTCGAAGTCGCCGCGCCCGCCGGCGCGAGCGCCCGCCTGCCGCTGCGCTTCGCCAACGAGGGCGACCGTCCGCTGCGCTGGACTCTCGAGGAAGTTCCGGCAGTCGGCGCTGCGCGGACCGCGCCGGCCGCGGCCCCGGAAGGCGCGATGCTGCCGGTGCCGGCCTATGCCCTGACCGTCGGCAGCCCGCGGCTGCGCGCGGAACTGGTGTCGACCGATCTCGCCGCGCAGGGCGACGGCGTCGAGGTGATCCTCAGCCCCGCCGCGTTCGCCTACCTCGACGACGGTCAGTCGTTGCAGTCCTACGTCGGCGGAGCATTCCTCGGCAACGACTTCGATCGGCTGTACCTGCTCGACATGTACGGTGCGCTCTCCGTCGTCGACCCGGCGAGCGGAGTGCACAGCCCGGTCGCCGAACGCTTGCTGCCGCGCATCGGCCAGCCGCGCTATCCGTGGTTCGCCGGCCTCGCCTGGGACGACACCACGCGGACGCTCTACGCCAGCGGATGGATGCTGGATCCGGACGACGAAGACGGTTTTCGCAGCCGCCTGTACCGGATCGACGCGGCGGCCGGCACGGCCGAGGCCGTCGGCGACGCGCAGAACGACGTCGAGTTCGCCTTCATCGCCGTCGACACGGATGGCCAGATGTACGCCGTCGATCTGCACACCGACGTCCTGCTTCTTATCGACAAGGCCACCGGCGAGTACGAAGTCGTCGGCCCGCTCGGGGAGGACTTCCCCTGGTACGACGGACTGTCCGATCCGAGGGACCGCTATCCCGGTTCGGGCGCCGGGCTGGCCTTCGATCCGTCGACACGCACGCTCTGGTTCTGGTCGAGCCCGGACTTCAACATGTTCACCCCCGACAATCCCGGGCTCTACACGATCGACACGCGCAGCGGCGCGGCCACGCGGGTCTCGCCGTACAGCTCGGCGATCGCCAACGTGCTGGCCTTCGCGATCGCCGTGCCGTACGGCGACTGCGCGCGACCGGGCGAGGTGCCGTGGCTGTCGCTGGCGACCGCGGGCGACACCACCGCGGCCGGCGCCGCGGCCGAGGTCGCGGTCGACTTCGACGCCAATGGGCTGGCGCCGGGCCGCTACACCGCCCGGCTCTGCATCGACAGCAACGATCCGCAGCATCGCCATCGGCCGATCGCGGTGCCGGTCGGCTTCACCGTGACCGGTGCGCAGAGCGACATCTTCGCCAGCGGTTTCGACGCGCAGCAATGAACACGACGGTGCGCCACGAATCGCATGCCTGCGCGGAGCCGGGTTCCCCGCTCGCGCGGTCGAGTCAACGAATTCACCCGGCGGCGTTGCAGCGAACGCCGCCTTCGACGGGATTTGCACAGATGAACAATCGCGTGTGCTTCAGCCTGCTGGCGTGTTCGATCGGCCTGGCCCTGGCGACGGCATCGCCGCTGCAGGCCGCGTCGGCGTCGCCGCAGCCCGGCGTCGAAACTGGCGCGTTGATCGAAGCGAGTAGCACCGGACGCTATCTGGTGACGTTCGAGGAAGCGGGTCTGCTGCACTACGCCGGTGGCGCCGCCGGGCTCGCCGCCACCGCGCCGGCGGCGGGCACGCGCAAGCTCGATGTGAACTCGGCCTCGGCGCGCGCCTATGCGCGCCATCTCGACACGCAACGCGCGGCGCGCATCGCGGCGATCGAGCAGACGCTGGGACGCGCGCTCGACGTGCGCCACGCCTACGGCGTCTATCGCAACGGCCTCTCCGCGCCGATGAGCCTGCCCGAGGCGCAGCGCGTCGCGCGCCTGCCCGGCGTCGTCTCGGTGCGGCCGGTGCGCCGGCTCGCGGCGGGCACGTTCCGCGGTCCGACGTTCGTCGGCGCCGATGCGATCTGGAGCGGCACCGGCGTGACGGCGACGCGCGGGCAGGGCGTGCGCGTCGGCGTGATCGACACCGGTGCGAACAGTGCGCATCCCTCGTTCGCCGACGATGCCGCCTGCGGCTTCGACGAGTCGAACCCGAAGCTGCACGCGTTCGACTGCAACACCAGTTCCGCCGGTCATTGCGACGGGCCGAACCCCGAAGCCGCGTTTCTCGCCGAAGGCGACGTGCTGGGCCACGGCGTGCACACGGCGAGCACCGCGGCCGGCAACACGATCGACCGCAGCGCGGCGCCGCCGCCGGACCTGCCCGAGGGCGTACGCATGTCCGGCGTCGCGCCGTGCGCGACGGTGTATTCCTACAAGGTCGCCAACGACGAAGACGGCGGCATCTACGACGATTCCATCGCCGCCGCGATCGAAAGCCTGGCGGTCGACCAGATCGACGTGGCGAACTATTCGATCGGCCCGACCTGCGGCGGCGGTTCGCCGTGGCAGGACATCGACGACCGCAACTTCCTCGACGCGGTCGCCGCCGACGTGTTCGTCGCCGCTTCGGCCGGCAACACGCGTTCGACGTGCCAGGATCCGGTCGGCCTCGTTTCCCATCTCGGTCCGTGGATGACGACCGTCGCCGCGTCCACGCACGATCAGCTGCTCGCGCCGGCACGCTTCACGCTGACCGGTCCGGGCACGCCTCCGGCGGAGCTGCACGACCTCGGTGTGATTCCCGCCGGCGAAGTGAATCTGTCCGCGGTGGCGGAGCTGGCCGGCGTCCCGATCCGCACCTATCCGGCCAACATCGCCGGCTGCAGCGAGACCGGCGCATTCCCGCCCGGCTACTTCAGCGGCGCCGTCGCGCTGGTCCGCCGCGGCGCGACGCCGCCGGCGACGACCGCGTGCAGCTTCACGGAAAAGGCGAACAACGCGGCGGCCGCCGGTGCGCGGCTCGTGCTGATCGCCAACGACCGCAACGACGCCACGATCATGAGCGCTCCCGGGGCCGCGGTCGCGCTGTTCAAGCTCAACAACCCGCTCGCCTCCGACGCGCTGATCGCGTTCGTCGACGCTCATCCGGGCACCGCCGTCGAAGGCCGCGTGTTCGCCGACGGATTCGACGGCGCGACGACGACCACCGGCGCAACCGGCGATTTCCGCAAGTCCTCCGCGCTCGCCGGCCGGCCGGCCGACGTGCTGGCGGATTTCAGCTTCCGCGGTCCGACGCCCGATCCGTATTCGGCGCTGACCAAGCCCGACGTCACTGCGCCGGGCGTGGACATCTACGCCGCCGGCCGCGCGCAGGACGGCAACTACTTCGCGATGAGCGGCACCTCGATGGCGAGCCCGCACGTGGCCGGCGCCGCCGCCTTGCTGCGCGCGCTGCATCCGGACTGGTCGGTGTCGGAGGTCAAGTCCGCGCTGCAGACGACGGCGGTCGGCGGCGGCACGCAGGAGGACGGCACGACGCCGTGGAACGCCGACCAGGTCGGCAGCGGCCGCATCGACGCGGGCCTCGCCGCGCGCGCCGGACTGACGCTCGACGAGAGCGTCGAGCGCTACCTCGACGCCGATCCGTCCGGCGGCTCGCTCGATCCGAAGGCGCTCAATCTCGCCTCGCTGCGCGAACTGAAATGCGCGCCGGAATGCAGTTGGACGCGCACGGTGCGTAACCGGCTCGAAGGCACCGGCAACTGGACGGCGACGGCGCAGATGCCGCCGGGTGTCGAGGTGACGATCAGTCCGGCGACGTTCTCGGCGGCTGCCGGCGTGACGCAGACGCTCGGCATCACGGTCAAGCCGACGCGCACGCTCGGCGCGCCGACCTTCGGCCAGATCGTGTTCAAGGAAGCCAACGGACTCGCGCCGGACCAGCATTTCACGCTGGTGGTCGGCAACGAGCCGGGAATCGGCGTCGGGTGCCGCAGCGGCGCGTGCGAGTTCCGCATCGACACGCTCGCGATCGACTACCAGATTCTCGCCAACGACGCCGAGTTCGTCTGGCTCAACCGGTTCACGCCGGCGCCGACCGATTTCCCGATCACGATCCGCTCGATCACCACGCTGATCGACATGCAGGTGGCCGGCAACGACGAGGGCGATCGCATTCCCGTGCACGTGTACCGGGACGACGACTCCGACCCGAGCAACGGCGCGACCCTGGTCGGTTCCTACATCGACTTCGTGCTGCCGGCGCCCGGTCCGGTGCCGGTCTTCACCACGATCGAGCTGCCGACGCCGATCGTCGTCGACGGCCCGGGCGACGTGCTGATCGCGATCAGCAACATGCGTACGGCGCGCAACGCCACGCGTTCGATGACCGCCGATCGCGGGCCGTTCAAGGGCCGCTCGTGGATCGGCGCGCTCTACGACGCGCCGCCCGGCGCGGTGCCGGGACTCGGCGAAAGCGACGTCGGCCTGCGCCTGGCCAACCAGCCGGGCTGGGGCGGCAGCGTGGAGGGCAACTGGATCATTCGCGCGAGCGGCACCAATGCCGCCGGCAAGACCATCGAACTCGGCGTGTCGGACGAGCCGGCGCAGCCGTAGCCAGGGCGATGCGGACATTCAAGCAAGCGTCGCCGTCCGCACGCCTCGCGTGCGGGCCGCGGCATCAGGTCATCGGGGGTTGTCAATGAAAGTTCGGAATGGATCGTCGGCGCGCGCGTCCGCGGCCGTGTTCTACGCGGCGGCCGGCGCGGCGCTGTTCGGCATCGCCGCCGTCGCCGGCGCCGCCCAGAGCGGCGCGCGGGCCGGTGCGACGACGAAAGCGCCGCGCCCCGCAGTGAACGTGAATGCCGGCGCGGTTCGGCCGGACGGCGCGGAACTCGCCCTGACGGTCGGGCTCACGCTCAACGGCGACGGATCCACCTGCGGCACCAACACGGCGGTGGTCGCCGAGATCGGCGACACGATCGACTTCTGCTACACCGTCACCAACCATTCGGCGATCGCGCTCTCCTTCAGCACCCTGGAGGACAGCGTCGACGGCGTCGTCTTCGCCAGCCTGCCGACGCCGATCGCGGCCGGCGGCGGCACCTACGTGCATCACCGCAGCGTGGTCGCGCGCAGCACCGGCGAGGTCGTGCACTCGGCGACCTGGAAGGCCTTCGGCGGCGATCTCGGCTACACCGCCGACGACGCCGCCATCACGCCGTTCGTCGACATCCGCCAGAGCGGCACGCCGCTGACGCCGGGCGACAACCGCACGGTCGCGATCGCGCTGCCGTTCGCGTTCGCGCTGCACGGCGTGCCGTCGGACACGCTGTGCGTCGGCGACAACGGCGGCCTGATCCTCGGCCGCTCGTTCCTCGCCTGCGAACAACTGAACCTGTACTGGAACAACGTGCCGCTGCCGTCCTACGACATCGGCGGCGCGACGATTTTTCCGTACTGGGACGACTTCACCTCCGGCGGCCTGCCGCCGGTCGAGGACGGTCTCTACTGGCACGTGCGCGGCGAACCCGGCAGTCGCGAACTGATCGTGCAGTGGAACAAGCCGAAAGTGGACTGGCCGAACTACACGCCGCAGCGGGCGAACTTCGAGGCGATCCTGCGCGAAGACGGCTCGCTGTCCTTCGTCTACGACCACCTGGGCTTCGGCTCCGCCGCCAACCCCGGCTGGGACGACGGCGGCAAGGCGACGATCGGCCTGCAGGACGCCGATCGTTCGATCGTCAACCAGTATTCCTACGCGACCCCCTTGCCGCATCTGCCGCCGTCGGCGATCGACTGGCGCTGGAACGCGACGGTGCTCGGTGCGCAGGCCGACGTCGACGTCGAGGTCAGCGCGGCGGTGCTCGCCGTGACGCCGGCGTCGATCGGCGCAGCGGCGCCCTCGGGCAGCGGCACGCCGGTCGTCGCGCCGCTCACGATCCGCAACGACGGGCGCATCGCGCTGGACTGGAGCGTGGACGAACTGCCGTCCTCGCGCGCGCATTTCCCGCGCACGCGGCGCAGCCTCGCACCGATCGCCGCTCCGCTGCTCTCCCCCGCGGATGTCGCGCCGGACCGCGACGCCGGCGTCCCGGCCTACCTGTTCGGCACCGTGCCGCGCGAGTACTTCTGGTCGCTCGACCTGCTGCGTCCGGAGACGTTGACCACGCTGCGCATCGGACTGCCGGCGAACCTCTCCGGCGCGAGCTTCGTCGACAACGACTTCAGCAAACTCTACGTGATCGGCTTCGACGGCAGCTTCGGCTTCGTCGACACGGTGAAGGGCGATCTGACGCCGATCGGCCAGACAGCGCCGGACCCCGGTCACATCGGCTGGCGCGGGCTGCGCTGGGACGCCGGCAGCGGCAAGCTGTACCTGACCGACATCACCGCCGACCGCACGTCGCGGCTGTACACGATCGACCGCACCAGCGGCGCGGTGGCGCTGGTCGGACCGATCGCGGGCAGCGGCCTGCCGGCGCAGATGAACGTGTCCGCGGTCGCGATCGCACCGGACGGCTTGATGTACGGCGTCGACGCCGAAGCCGGCGTGCTGCTCGCGATCGACAAGAGCACCGGTGCGGCGGCTGCGATCGGATCGCTCGGCATGCAGCTGCCGGTGCCGACCGGTCTCGACTTCGCCGGCGCCGGCATGCATCTGGATTTCGATCCGGCTTCCGGCGCGCTGTATCTGGTCGCCAACGAACAGTACCGCCAGGGTGGCGATGCCGCCTTCGCCACCAACGTCTACGCCGTCGATCGGGTCGGCGGCACCGCGGTGCCGCTCGGCCCCTTGTTCGGCTCTCCCAGCCAGGGCGCCCGCGCGATGGCGATCGCGCGGCCGTGGCGCACCTGCGTGCTGCCCGGCGAGGTGTCGTGGCTGTCGGTCTCGCCGACCAGCGGCACGGTGGGCGCCGACGCGCCGCCGGCCGAGGCGACGGTCACGCTCGATCCAAGCGGTCTCGCCGATGGCCTGTATTCGGCGGACCTGTGCATCAGCAGCAATGATCCGCTGCGTCGTCGCGCCAGTGTGCCGGTGGAGTTCACCGTCGGCACGGTCGCGCCGTCGGCTGCGGTCGCGCCTTCCCCCATGAGTGTCGCGATCGCGGTCGGCGCCTCGCGGATCGAACCGTTGACGATCGCCAACGTCGGTACGCGCGGCAGCCGCCTGAGCTACGAGATCACCGAAGCGCCGACCGATTGTTCGGCACCGGCCGACGTCGCCTGGCTGCGCGCGATGCCGGCCAGCGGCGAACTCCGCGACGGCGAATCCGCGCCGCTGGCGGCGGTCGGCTTCGACGGCAGCGCGCTGGAGGAAGGCGTGCATACCGCCGTGCTGTGCGTGCGCACCAACGATCCCGCGCAGCCGTCGATCACGCTGCCGGTCGAGCTGACCGTGACGCCGCCGGACGCCTTGTTCGCCAGCGGCTTCGAAACGCCGGTCGACGGCGGCGAGCCGCGCCCCGGCATCTATACCGACCGCGCCGCGTTCCTGACGCGCGTCGAGCCGGGCTACTTCGAAAATCCGTTCACCCACGTGACCGTGCGCGTCTACGGCATCGGCTACCGGTATCGGCAGGGCGATCTCGCCTACACGCTGGCGACGGACCTGCTGCCGATCGACGGCGGCGGGTTCCTCAGCTACACCCTGCCCGGTGTGATCACGACCTACGATGCACGCGCGAAGATCGTCGTCACCTTCACCGGCGGCGAGGTGACCGCGGTCGGCGGCAACTTCTGGGCGACCGACGCGGACGAAGCGCCGATCGCGATGAACGTCACCGTCGCGCTCAGCGACGGCAGCCGCGAAACCTTCGTCGCTTCGGACCGAACGGATTTCCGCGGCTTCACCTCGGCGGTGCCGATCACCAGCGTGACGATCGAGTCGGGAGACTCCCAGTCGCCGTCGATCTTCGGCTGGACCTCGATGGACAACCTGATCGTCGGGCGCAACGCGTTTCCCGAGTAGGGGGATTTCAACGAAGGTCTTGCCCGGACTCGACCGCTTCGCGCATCGACGTCCGCGGCGAGCCGGAGCGTCGAGGCGCGAGGTTGAAGGCCGCGCTCTTCCGATCCGCTGACGGCGTCGTCGAAACGGCGACGCCGTCGCTTCAGCCGCGATCGAGCGTGCTGCGCGAGAGCAGTCCGCGCGCCAGCATCGCGTATTCGCGCCGGCGCATCAGCAGGCGCAGCTGGCTGCCGCCGACCTGGCGCCACAGCACCGCCGCGCGCACGGCGGCGAGCAGCAGGGCGCGGATCTGCTCGACCTTCTGCGCGTCGGCGAGCTGCAATGGATTGCCGTGCACGACCACGCGCGGGCGCAACTGCGACAGCGTGGCGACGTACAGTTCGGCCAGGCGCGCCTGCACGCTCGTGTGCGCGACGCCGAGATGGTCGACCTGGCGCTGGATGCTCTCGATGCCGCCGCGCAGTTCGCGCAGCATCGCCGGGCGGCGCGACAGCTTGCGCTCCAGGCGCAGCACGCCGAGCACGAGCTGGGTCAGGGTGAGGTCGCGCTTGTCGTTCTCGAACTGGTCGAGCAGCGTTTCCAGGCCGGAGCGCAGGCCGTTGAGGCCGCCGAACACGTCGGCCGCGCTGTCGGCGTCGAAGCGGAACACGCTGGCGAGGCTGGTCTGCACGGCGACGGCGTCGGCACGACCTTGCGTGGCGACGTCGCGCACCAGCCGGCACGCCTGCAGCACGCCGGCCATCGCGATGACGCGCGACTCACGCATGCGCGACCTCGCTGCGGCGCGGCGCCGGCCGCAGGCCGCCGAACGGCGCGTCGCTGCGCTCGATGACGCCGCCGCCGAGGCAGACGTCGCCGTCGTAGAACACCACCGACTGTCCCGGCGTGACCGCGCGCTGCGCGTCGTCGAAATGCACGCGGCAGCGTTCGCCGTCGACCTCGACGCGGCAGGCCTGGTCGGCTTGCCGGTAGCGGGTCATCGCCGTGCAGCGGAATTCCGCGGCCGGCGCGGCGCCGGCGATCCAGGTCAGCTCGGCGGCGTCGAGCGTGTGCGATTGCAGCCAGTCGTTGGCGTTGCCCTGCGCGACGTAGAGCACGTTGTCGGCGACGTCCTTGCCGACCACGTACCAGGGTTCGCCCTCGCTGCCGCGGCGGCCGCCGATGCCCAGGCCGCTGCGCTGGCCGAGCGTGAAATAGAACACGCCCGGATGCTCGCCGACGGCGACGCCGTCCGGCGTGCGCATCGGGCCGGGCTGCGCCGGCAGGTAGCCGGAAAGGAACTGGCGGAAGTCGCGCTCGCCGATGAAGCAGATGCCGGTCGAGTCCTTCTTGTCGTGTGTGGCGAAGCCGGCCTCGCGCGCGAGGGCGCGCACCTCGCTCTTGTGCAGCTCGCCGAGCGGGAACAGCGTCGCCGCCAGCGCGGTCTGGCCGAGCGCGTGCAGGAAGTAGGTCTGGTCCTTGCCGGCGTCGAGCGCGCGGCGCAGGCGGAAGCGGCCGTCGACTTCGTCGACGCGCGCGTAGTGGCCGGTCGCGATCTTCGACGCGCCGAGCGCGTGCGCGTGATCGAGGAACAGGCTGAACTTGATCTCGCGGTTGCACAGCACGTCCGGGTTCGGCGTGCGCCCGCGACGGTACTCGTCGAGAAAGCGCGCGAACACCTGATCCCAGTATTCGGCGGCGAAGTTGCGCGTGTGCAGGGCGATGCCGAGCTTGGCGCAGATCGCGACGGCGTCCTTGCGATCGGCGTCGGCGCGGCACGGGCCGTGGCGCTCGTCCTCTTCCCAGTTCTGCATGAAGAGGCCAGCGATGGCCGCGCCCGAGCGCTGCTGCAGCAGCGCGGCGACCGAGGAATCGACGCCGCCGGACAGTCCGACGATGGTGTCGGCGGCATTCACAGAGTCGTGATCGCGCCGAGCGGCAGGCGGCGCCCGGAGAGCCAGTCGTCGATGCCGGCCAGCACCATCGGGCTGCGCAGGCGTTCGGCGGCGGCGAGGATCTCCTCGCGCGTCATCCACAGCGCGCGCAGGATGCCGTCGTCGAGCGGCCGCGCCGGATCGTGCTCGAGCGCTTCGGCGGCGAAGGTGAAGCGCAGGAATTCCTCGCCGTCCGGCGCGCGCCATTGATGCACGCCGAGCAGGCCGGTCAGCTCGACCGTCCAGCCGGTTTCCTCCAGCGTCTCGCGCACCGCCGCCTGCTGCAGCGTCTCCTCCGGATCGAGGTGCCCGGCCGGCTGGTTCAGCACGACGCGGCCGCGCACGGTTTCCTCCACCAGCAGGAAACGCCCGTCGCGCGACACCACGGTCGCGACGGTCACGTGCGGGCGCCAGACGTCGGCGTCGTCCAGTGCGGGGTTCTGCAACGCTAAGCGGTTCATCATCATCCAAGTCTAGCAGGCACCCCGGGCGGGGCCTTGCAGAGCGGGGTTTCGGCATCATCTGTGACGCGAGCCTCCGGCGCGCGGCGCTATACTCAGGACAGCATGCAATTGCCCATCCGTATGTCACAGCAGCCCGAACGACACACCGAACACCTGCCTGGCCTCGCGGTCGAGGAGGCGCGGCCGGAGGTCGCGCGCCCGCCGCTGTACCAGGTGATCCTGCTCAACGACGATTTCACGCCGATGGACTTCGTGGTCGTGGTGCTGGAAACGTTTTTCAACCTCGACCGCGAGCGCGCGACGCAGGTGATGCTGCACGTCCACACGCGCGGCAAAGGCGTCTGCGGCGTGTTCACGCGCGAGGTCGCCGAAACCAAGGTCACCCAGGTCAACGAATTCTCGCGTACGCACCAGCATCCGCTGCTGTGCACGATGGAAAAAGCGTGACTCCGGCGGGGCCGGATTGAACCGCACGAGAACGACCCGCATATCGCGTGCAGTGAATTAGGAGGCACCCCTCGCATGTTCAGCAAGGATCTCGAAGCCACCATCGGCCAGTGCTACAAAGACGCACGCGAACAGCGGCACGAGTTCATGACCGTCGAGCATCTGCTGTTGGCGCTGCTCGACAACGCATCCGCCACGGCCGTGCTGCGCGCCTGCAACGCGGACACCGCCAAGCTCGCGCGCGACCTGCGCTCGATCATCACCGAAACCGTTCCGGTGCTGCCGCCGAACGACGAGCGCGACACGCAGCCGACGCTGGGCTTCCAGCGCGTCCTGCAGCGCGCCGTCTACCATGTGCAGTCGTCCGGGCGGAAGGAAGTCACCGGCGCCAACGTGCTGGTGGCGATCTTCGGCGAGAAAGATTCGCACGCGGTCTATTTCCTCGGCCAGCAGGACGTCACCCGGCTCGACGTCGTCAACTACATCTCGCACGGCATCGCCAAGCTCGGCCACGAGTCCGGCGCGCAGCCGGCCGGCGGCGAGCCGGGCAAGGAAGGCGAGGGCGGCGAGGAGCCGCGCGGCAATCCGCTGGCGGAGTTCGCCAACAACCTCAACGAGCTGGCCCGCCAGGGCAAGATCGATCCGCTGATCGGGCGCAACGAGGAAGTCGAGCGCACGATCCAGGTGCTGTGCCGCCGTCGCAAGAACAATCCGCTCTACGTCGGCGAGGCCGGCGTCGGCAAGACCGCGCTGGCCGAGGGCCTGGCCAAGCGCATCGTCGAAGGCCAGGTGCCGGACGTGCTCAAGGACGCGACGATCTGGGCGCTCGACCTCGGCGCGCTGGTCGCCGGCACCAAGTACCGCGGCGATTTCGAGAAGCGCCTGAAGGGTGTCATCACGCAGCTGAAGAAGGAGCCGGGCGCGATCCTGTTCATCGACGAGATCCACACCATCATCGGCGCCGGCTCGGCGTCGGGCGGCACGATGGACGCGTCGAACCTGATCAAGCCGGTGCTCGCCTCGGGCGAGCTGCGCTGCATCGGCTCGACCACGTTCCAGGAATACCGCGGCGTGTTCGAGAAGGACCGCGCGCTGGCGCGGCGCTTCCAGAAGATCGACGTGGTCGAGCCTTCGATCGCCGACAGCTTCGAGATCCTGAAGGGCCTGAAGACGCGCTTCGAGGAGCACCACAAGGTCGAGTACACCAACGACGCGCTGAAGGCCGCGGTGGATCTGTCGGTCAAGCACATCGCCGACCGCCTGCTGCCGGACAAGGCGATCGACGTGATCGACGAGGCCGGCGCGCGTCAGCACCTGCTGCCCGAACAGGACCGCAGCGGCCGCGTCGACGTGCCCGACATCGAGTTCATCGTCGCGCGCATGGCGCGCATTCCACCCAAGCAGGTCTCCGCGTCGGACCGCGACGTGCTGCGCAACCTCGACCGCAACCTGAAGATGGTCGTGTTCGGCCAGGACGCGGCGATCGACGCGCTGACCAGCGCGATCAAGATGGCACGCTCGGGCCTGGGCAATCCGAACAAGCCGATCGGCAATTTCCTGCTGACCGGACCGACCGGCGTCGGCAAGACCGAGGTCACGCGCCAGCTGGCGATGCAGCTCGGCATCGAGCTGGTGCGCTTCGACATGTCCGAGTACATGGAAGCCCATTCGGTCTCGCGCCTGATCGGCGCACCGCCGGGCTACGTCGGCTTCGACCAGGGCGGCCTGCTGACCGAGCAGATCGTCAAGCATCCGCACTGCGTGCTGCTGCTCGACGAGATCGAGAAGGCGCATCCGGACGTCTACAACGTGCTGCTGCAGATCATGGACCGCGGCGCGCTGACCGACACCAACGGACGCGAGGCGAACTTCAAGAACGTGATCGTGGTGATGACGACCAACGTCGGTGCGCAGGCCGCGGCGCGGCGCACGATCGGCTTCGTCGAGCAGAACCACCAGACCGACGCGATGGAAACGCTCAAGCGCACCTTCACGCCGGAGTTCCGCAACCGCCTCGACGCGATCGTGCAGTTCAATGCGCTCGACTTCGAGCACGTCCTGCGCGTGGTCGACAAGTTCCTGATCGAGCTGGAGATGCAGCTGCAGGAGAAGCACGTCTCGCTGACCGTCGACGCCGACGCGCGCCGCTGGCTGGCCGAGAACGGCTTCGATCCGCAGATGGGCGCGCGTCCGATGGCGCGGGTGATCCAGGACAGCGTCAAGCGCCTGCTCGCCGACGAACTCCTGTTCGGCAAGCTCGCCGACGGCGGCAAGGTGCTGCTGTCGCTGAAGGACGGCAAGCTGGCGGTCGATTGCGAGACGGCGGAGAAGATGCCGGCCGTGGTCGAATAGCCGCTCGGGTTCGACGCGAGGCGGGATGTCTCGCGTCGCCGGGTTCCGACGAAAAGCCGCGGACCGCCGCGGCTTTTTTTTTCGCCCCGCATCGGCCTGAGCTTCGGGCCGGCTTCGCCGTGCGCTCGATGCACGGGAATGACGACGTTCCGCGGGTCTCCTACCGCGCCCGCTGCGCCAGCGACCGAGCGTCTCGCAGCGAGCCGTCGAAACCATCGGCGAAGATCGCATCGCCCGCGGCATAGAAGTACGCGGCGCCCTGCTCGGCATGCGCGCCGACGCCGGCGTGGTACGCGCCGGCGAGCGCGACGCCGCTGGAGATACCGACCGCCAGGCCGAAGTTCTCGTGCGCCGCGCCGTCGCTGGCGACCAGCCGCCGCGTTTCCGCCCAGGCGCCGCCGTCGAGGTCGAACACGTAGGCGGCGCCCTGGTACTGGCGGCCGTCGACGTCGACGTCGAACGCGCCGACGATCGCCTGCGCGCCTTCCAGGTCGAGCGCGTAGCCGAAGTAGCGCGTGTTGTCGGGCGCGTCGCTGCCGGCGAGGAGTTGCCGTTCCTGCCAGAGGCCGTCCGCGCGCACGAGCACGTAGGCGACTTCCTTCAGCGGTGCGCCGATCAGCGCGGCGTCGCCGGAGATCGCCACCGCCTGGCCGTAGCCGTCGAACGCGGCGCCGCCGCTGCCGGCCAGCTTCTGGCTCTCATGCCAGACGCCGCCGCTCTCGTCGAACGCGTAGGTGGCGCCTTGCGCGGCGTTGCCGTCGACGGTCGCGTCGGCGGCGCCGATCAGCGCCGCCTGTCCCTCGATCGCGACGGCGCGGCCGAAATGCTCGTCGGCGGCGCCATCGGTAGCGGCCAGCTTGGCGACTTCGCTCCAGTTTCCGCCGGCCAGCGAGAACACGTAGGCCGCGCCCTGGTCGCTGCGTCCGGCGACGTCGGCGTACGGCGCGCCGATCAGCGCGGTGGTTCCCGACAGCGCCACCGACCAGCCGAAGTTGTCGTACTCCGCGGCGTCGCCAGCGGTGAGCTTCTGCGTCTCGCTCCAGACGCCGTCGCCGCCGCGCGTGAATACGTACACCGCGCCGGCGAAGCGGCCGCCGCCGACGTGTGCGCCGTTCGCGCTGATCAGCAGAGTGTCGCCGTCGAGCGCGATTGCCTCGCCGAACTGGTCCAGTTCCGCACCGTCGGCGGCGACGAGCTTCTGCGTCGGCGTCCAGGCGCCGTCGGCGCGCGTGTAGACGTAGACGGCACCTTGCGCCGGATGGTCGACCGTCGCCACGTAGGCGCCGATCACGGCGGTGTCGCCCGAAATCGCCAGCGAGCAGCCGAAATTGTCGCCGGGGCTGCCGTCCGCGGCGCTGACCTTCTGTTCGGCCCATGCCTCCGCGGCCTCCGCGGCGGGCGCCGACAGGGCGGTCAGGGCGAGTACGGTGTTGAATGCGGCGGAGAGCGTTCGTGCAGCGGTGCGCATGGACGGTGCGGCCTGGTCGGCGACGGGCGAGCCCATCGGAGTCGGCAGCAGGCTGCCAGCAAACGCCGGGCACCACATTCCCATCGCCTAAAATCCGCGTTCGCGTCGCATTGCCATGTGCACGCATGCCGCGGTTGATGCCCGGCAACGAGAGCGTCGGACGCGGATCAACATGGATCGACGCGGATCAAGAAAATATCTTTCTTGGATTGCTCTATCCGTGTTGATCCGCGTCAATCCGCGTCCGGCTCTTCACGCTCCGCTCCGACGTGCAGCGCCACGTTCAGGGCGAGCCTTGCAGCAGCGCCGGAACGACCCGCTCGCCGGCCAGCGCGCGCGTGCGGATCAGCGCGGTGCGCCAGGCCGGGCCGGAACCGGCGCTGTGGTAGAGCCGCAGTTGCAGCAGCGAAGCCGGATAGCTCTGCGCCGCCCACGGCGCGACGCGCTCGGCCACCGCGCTGGCGCGTTCGGTGGCGCGCGTGGTGATCAGCCATGACGCATATGCGTCGACGACCTGCAGCAGATCGAGCGGGACGCGGCCCTGGTCGGCTGCGGCCAGCGCCTGCTCGAATGCCGTCCGCGCAGTGTCGGCGTCGCCGCGTGCGGCGGCGAGTTCGGCTTTCGCCAAGGTCGCGTACACCGTGCCGGCCGCGCCGTCGTTTTCGCTCTGCGCCGCGAAGCGGGCGAGACTGGCTGCGGCGGCGTCGAAGTCGCGCGCCGCGATCTGCGCGCGCACCAGCGTCAGCCCGTTGCGCAGGCGCTGGCGCGAATCGTCGGGCTGGTCGAGTCGCGCGAAAGCGTGCCCGGCAGCGACCGCGGCGCGGCTGGCGTTGCCGGCGGCGAGCAGGCGGCGCGCCTCGATCGCCTCGGCGCGGCCCTGCAGAATGGCGTCGCCGAGACGGACGAGCTCGTCCTGCAGCGATTCGAACAGCTCGTCGGCGGCACGCAGCGTGCCGTTGGCGTCGAGGATCTCGACCCGCGTCAGGCCGGCCGTCAGTCGCGAGCGCGGGTCGTTCACGCGCGCCGACAGATCGCGCAGGCGCGGCTCGATCGTCGCGGCGGTGGCCGGATCGAGCAGGATCAGGCGCGCCTGCGCGACGGCGTCCCAGGCGTTCAGCGCGGCGTAGTGGACACGCAGCGACTCGAAGCGCGCGGCGGCGCGTTCCAGGATCGGAATCGCCTCGGCCTGGCGGTCGCGCAGCAGCTCGAACGCACCGAAATTCGAATCGACGAAGGTCAGCGACAGGCTGTCGCCGGCATTGCTCAGCGCGAGGCGCGCGCTGGCGAAGTCGGCCAGAGCTTCCTCGTCCCGGCGCAGCGCCATCCGGGCGGCAGCGCGGTCGGCGTAGGCCTTGCCGAGCTGGTGCTGGTTGCCGCTGTCGGCGAGCAGATGGATCGACTCGGCATGCAGCGGCTCGGCGGTAGCCGGATCGTTGCGGCGCAAGGCGATCACGCCGAGTGCGTCGAGCACGCGCGCGCGCAGCACCGCGTCGCGCTCGGCGGTGACCTGGTCGCGCAGCCGCGTCAGCGACGCCGTGGCCGCGTCGAGATGGCCGGCCTGCGCGTCGATCTTGGCGAGCCGGAACACGACTTCGGGCTGATCGCGTTCGCCCGGCGGCGCTCGCTCGATCAGCGCGCGCGCCTCGTCGAGCCGGTCGTTCAAGGTCGCCGCCTCGACCTGCAGCAGCAGCGTGCGCAGCGACGGTGCGCCGGCGTCGCCGAGGCGTGCGGGCCGGGCGAGTCCGAGCTGCGCGGCGAGATCGTCGGCAGCGGCGGTGGCGGCGGCCGGCGCGTCGTCGGCGACGCCGCTCGCCGCCAGCGACGCGGGCTGGCCGTACACCGCGCGCAGGTTCACCTGCCAGCGCTCGCCGTCGCGCGACACCTGCGGCTCGAGCACCAGCGCGGCGGAAGCGGCGGCGGCGAGCCGTGCGAGTTCGGCCGGATCGGCGGTGTCGAAGGCGCGCGCGAGTTCGACCACGTTGTCGCTGGCGACCACCTTGCGTCCGCTGCTGCGCAGGCGTTCGGCGATCAGATCCATCAGGCCGAGGCGCATCCACGGCGCGTCGGGCGTGTCGCCGACGAGTGCCGGCAGCACCAGCACGGCGTCGTTCGTGCGCGCGGCGGCGTCGCTGCTGCGCGTGTCGTGCGCGCGGCGATCGAGCGCGAACCAGGCGGCGGCGATCGCGGCGACGAGCGAAAGGGCCGCCACGACGAGCAGCAGGCGCCGCGGCGAACGCCGGCGCACCGGCGTGGCCGCGGCGACCGGCGCCACGACGGCAGCGATTTCCGGGGGCGCCGCGGCGACGGGAGCGCTCGGCGCGGACACGGTCGGCGCGACCCAGCGATAGCCGTAGCCGACCACGGTGCGGATGTACTGCTGCTCGCGGCCGGTGTCCTCGAACGCGCGCCGTGCGTGCAGGATGGTCTGGTTCAGCACGCTGTCGCTGACGTCGACGCGTCCCCAGACGGCGGCGATCAGTTCGTCGCGGCCGACCGCGCGGTCGCGCTGCTGCAACAGGTAGACGACGCAGTCGAAGGATTTGGCCGGCAAGGCGAGCCGCTCGCCGCCGCGCAGCAGCTCGCGCGTGTCGGGGTCGATCAGGAAGTCGCCGCAGCGGTAGGCGTTGGCAGTCGGCGACATCGCGTTCGCTCAGCCCCCGATGGATGACGGCAGGAAAGTGGAACTATCGCCGAACGGACGCGAACTTGCAGTGGGTCGCGATGTGGAGGCCGGCGATGGACGAGCTTGCGGGTCAAATCCCCGGTTTCTGGACCGCCATGGTGCAAGGGTCCGTCGGCAGGGTGAAGCCCGGCGTGTCGACGCGGCGCTTGTCGAACACGTCGTGAGTCTTGAGCGAAACCAGGCGAAGGCGTCCGCTGCCGGACGTGCTCGCGCGATATCGCTCGATGAAGTAGTCGTCCGGGGGAACGCTCCGTCCGTTGACCGTCTGGGTGGTCGTTTTCACGACACCGTCCGCATATTCCCAGCGGCCGCTTTCCACGACGACTTCGCGCAGCGTTCCGTTGCGGCACAGCCGGAAGTACGCAACGAAACTGCCGTCGGCATTGGTCACTTGCAGGTCGTCGCCGCGCAATTGGGGATCGCCCAGCATCACGGCGTTGCCGTGCCAGGTTCCGACGAGTTGGGCGGTGGTGGGTGCGGTGTCGCTCGCCGGGGCATGCGCACAACCGGCAGCGGCGACGAGCGTGGCGAGCAGACCGGCGCGAAGCGGACAGCCCACCGGTCCTACCTCATGCGGTAGGTGATGCGGCCCTTGGTCAGGTCATACGGGGTCATCTCGACCTTGACCTTGTCGCCGGTCAGGATGCGGATGTAGTTCTTGCGCATGCGGCCGGAGATGTGGGCCGTGACCACGTGACCGTTCTCGAGCTTCACGCGGAACACCGTGTTCGGAAGGGTTTCGAGGATCGTCCCTTCCATCTCGATGACGTCGTCTTTGGACATTGTTCCCTTGGGTTCTGCGGGGCCGGACGGCCCAGAAAGGCGCGCGATTCTGCCACGATCGCGGCCTGGGGTGAAGCAAAGCGGTCGGATCGGGTCGATCGGCGCGGTTATTTCTCGACGAAAGCCCGCTCGAAAACGTAGTCGCCCGGATGCCCCGAGCGTGGCGAAGCGGTGAAGCCGCGCTGGTCGAGCAGCGTGCGCGTATCCGACAGCATCGTCGGACTGCCGCAGATCATCAGGCGGTCGCGCGCCGGATGCAGCGGCGGCAGTCCGGCCAGTTCCGCCAGGCGGCCGTCGGCGATCAGCTCGGTCAGGCGCCCCTGCGTGCGGAAGCGCTCGCGCGTCACGCTCGGCAGGTAGATCAGCTTCTCGCGCACGAGCTCGCCGAGGAACTCGTGCTGGGGCAGTTCGCGCTCGATGAATTCGGCGTAGGCGAGATCGGCGGTCTCGCGCACGCCGTGGGCGAGCACGATGCGATCGTAGGATTCCAGCACGTCGGGGTCCTGGATCAGGCCGACGAACGGCGCGAGCCCGGTGCCGGTGCCGAGCAGGTACAGGTGCTTGCCCGGGTGCAGGTCGTGCAGCACCAGGGTGCCGGTCGGCTTGCGGCTGACCAGGATCTCGTCGCCGACCTGCAGGTGCTGCAGGCGCGAGGTGAGCTGGCCGTGCTCGACCTTGATGCTGAAGAACTCCAGATGCTCCGCCCAGGCCGGACTGGCGATGCTGTAGGCGCGCATCAGCGGACGGCCGTCGACGGGTAGGCCGATCATCAGGAACTGACCGCTGACGAAGCGCAGGCCGGGATCGCGCGTGGTGCGGAACGAGAACAGGCTGTCGTTCCAGTGGTGGACGTGGGTGACGCGTGCGACGGCGTGCGGGGTCATCTCGGAACGGAGCGGGGCATCGGAGCGGGCAGAACTGTACATTTTGGTATGGAAGGCCGTTGCAGGGGAGACGGCAGGATGTCCCGGGGGGAGTGATGTGTCTGGGTGTCGCTCCTGCGGCGGTGAGCACAGCGGGCGGGAGGCCTGGACCGAAGGGTGGGCGTGCGCCGCGGGCACTGCGCGGCGCCTTGCCGCGGGCGGAGTCGCGCGCTGGCCCGCTAGTTTTCGCAAATGATAGTTATTCTCATTTGATGGATCAAGCTATCGCCGTCGCGACCGGGCGATCGGGCATCACGCGACGCCGACGAGTTCGCGCGGCTGCGGCAGCGGCCGCCCGGTCCACGCGCCGCCTTCGGCGTCCAGCGCGGTCAGCTCGGCGACGCGGGGCAGGAATTCCTCGCGCGGCCACTCGAAGGCGCCGAGCGTGAACAGGTGGTCCGACGCGACCTGCGCATCGAGCAGCGGCCAGCCCCAGCCGCGCAGCGCGGCGGCGAGGCCGAGCAGGGCAACCTTGGAGCCGTTGTTCTCCACGCTGAACATCGACTCGCCGAAGAACATGCGTCCGAGCGCGACGCCGTAGATGCCGCCGACCAGCCGCTCCCCGTCCCAGGCCTCGACCGAATGCGCATGGCCGAGCGCGTGCAGGCGTTCGTACGCGTCGAGCATCTCCGCCGTGATCCAGGTGCCGCGCTGCTTCGCGCGCGGCGCGGCGCAGGCGCGCATCACCTCGCCGAACGCGTGGTCCGCGCGGATCGTCCAGGCGCAGTGGCGCAGCCAGCGCGCGAGCCGGCGCGGCACGTGCATCGCGCGCGTGTCGAACAGCGTGCGCCGCGCCGGCGACCACCACAGGATCGGCTCGCCGTCGGAGTACCACGGAAAGATGCCGCGCCGGTACGCGGCGAGCAGCCGCTCGGGCGACAGGTCGCCGCCGGCGGCGAGCAGGCCGTCGGGCTCGCGCAATGCGCGCTCGGCCGGCGGAAACGCATCCGGCCTGGCGGGATCGAGGAAGGGCAGGCGGATCACGCCGGCTCCGCCGCGTGGCGGGCGAACGGCGAATGCGCGAGCAGGTCGTCGCGATACTCGTGCAGCGCCTGCGCTTCGCGTCGCAGCGCCTCGGCGATCGCCTGGCGAAAGCGCGGGTCGGCGACCCAGTGGAACGAGTGCGTGCGCGTCGGCAGGAAGCCGCGCGCGAGCTTGTGCTCGCCCTGCGCGCCGGGCTCGAACAGGGTCAGTCCTTCGCGCAGGCAGTATTCGATGCCCTGGTAGTAGCAGGCTTCGAAGTGCAGCGCTTCGACCGTCTCCAGCGCGCCCCAGTAGCGTCCGTACAGCGTGGTCGAACTGCGCAGCATCAGCGCGCCGGCGATCAGCCGGTCGCCGCGCCGGCACAGCACGGCGACGACCTTGCGCGGCATGCTGCGGCCGAGATGGCGGAAGAAATCCAGCGTCAGCGCCGCGTAGTTGCCCTTGTCGTCGAAGGTGGCGAGGTAGAAATCGTGCAGCGCCTGCCACTCGGCGTCGTCGAGCTCGTCGCCGTGGCGGATCTCGCACACGACGCCGGCGCGCGCGACGCGCGCGCGTTCCTGGCGGATGTTCTTGCGCTTCTTGTGGTTGAGCGCGGCGAGGAAGTCGTCGAAATCGCGCCAGCCGGCGCTGCTCTCCGACGCCGCGTTGCGCCAATGGAACTGCCAGTCGAAGCGCGGCAGCCAGTCCGCGCCGGCGAACGCCGCCGCATCCTCGCCGGTGGCGAAATTCAGGTGCGCCGACGACAGGCGCAGGCGCTCGGCCTCGCCGCGCAGCAGCGCGATCAGCGTCGCGCGCAACGCGTTCGCGTCGGTGCCGTGGTCGACCAGCAGGCGCGGCCCGGTCACCGGCGAATAGGGCACTGCGCAGAGCAGTTTCGGGTAGTAGTCCAGGCCGTGCTGCTCGTAGGCGTGCGCCCACGACCAGTCGAACACGAACTCGCCGTGCGAATTGCCCTTCAGATACAACGGCGCCGCGGCGACCAGCCGCTCGCCGTCATACACGCCGAGGTGGTGCGGCTGCCAGCCGGTGCGCGCGTCGATGCAGCCGTGCCGCTCGAGGCCGGCGAGAAAGGCGTGCTCGAGGAACGGATTGTCGTCCGCGCGCAGCGCGTTCCAGGCATCGGCCGGGAGGTCGTCGAGCCGTCCGTGGAAGCGGGCCTTCACGAGAGTGCGTCGGGAGCGGAAGCGATGACGGGGGCGCGAAGGACGCGAGGAGAAGCGGAAAGAATCGGCGCCTGCTCTTCGTGTCCTTCGCGGCTCATGCGTCGGGGGCGGTTTCCGCGTCAGCCCTTGTCGAGGTACTTCTCGGCATCCAGCGCCGCCATGCAGCCGAAGCCGGCCGAGGTCACCGCCTGGCGGTAGACCTGGTCGGCGACGTCGCCGGCCGCGAACACGCCCGGCACGCTGGCCGCGGTGGCGCCGCCGGCGAGGCCGGTCTGGATCTTGATGTAGCCGTTGCTCATCTCGAGCTGGCCTTCGAAGATCGAGGTGTTCGGCGTGTGGCCGATCGCGATGAACGCGCCGGTGACGGCGATCTCGCGCGTCGCGCCGCTCTCGGTGTCGCGCAGGCGCAGGCCGGTGACGCCGGCGTCGTCGCCGAGCACGTCGTCGACCGCGTGGTTCCAGATGATGTCGATCTTGCCGGCGCGCTGCTTCTCGAACAGCTTGTCCTGCATGATCTTCTCGGCGCGCAGCTTGTCGCGGCGGTGCACCAGCGTGACCTTGCGGCAGATGTTGGACAGGTACAGCGCCTCCTCGACGGCGGTGTTGCCGCCGCCGATCACGGCGACGTCCTGCTCGCGGAAGAAGAAGCCGTCGCAGGTGGCGCAGGCGGATACGCCCTTGCCTTTGAAGTGTTCTTCCGAGCGGATTCCGAGGTACTTCGCGGTCGCGCCGGTGGCGATGATCAGCGCGTCGCAGGTGTATTCGCCGGCGTCGCCCTTGAGGCGGAACGGCCGCTGCGACAGGTCGGTGCTGTGGATGTGGTCGAACACCATCTCGGTGTTGAAGCGCTCGGCGTGTTCGGCCATGCGGCGCATCAGGTCCGGTCCCTGCAGGCCCTCGACGTCGCCGGGCCAGTTGTCGACGTCGGTGGTCGTCATCAGCTGGCCGCCCTGGGCGAGTCCGGTGATCAGCGTGGGCTTGAGATTGGCGCGCGCGGCGTACACCGCGGCGGTGTAGCCGGCGGGGCCGGAACCGAGAATGATCAGGCGCGAGTGCTTGGCGGTCGTCATGTATAATCCGGGCCGCTTTCGAGGCGACCGATTCGTGGCGTTTTCTTCCGGCACCGGCGCGAAAAATCCATCGCCGGCGGGTCCGATTCTCCCCAGCACTCCGACAGGGCCGCGCAGCGGCCTGCGGTCATGCGGGGAAGCCGGAGAATGGAGGGAACGCCGCCGCGATTCAAGGCGCCGTCCGTGATCGGCTGAACGTCCCCAAGAGGAATCCTGCAATGCGTATCGGTGTGCCTTCGGAAACCAAGACCCTGGAAGGGCGCGTCGCGCTCGTGCCGGCTGCGTGCGGCGATCTCGTGAGCCGCGGCCACGAGGTCTACGTGCAGGCCGGAGCCGGCATCAAGAGCGGCTTCAAGGACGAGGACTTCGAGCGCGTCGGCGTGAAGATCGCGGCGACGGCGAAGAAGCTGTACGAGGCGGGCGAGCTGATCGTCAAGGTGAAGGAGCCGATCGCCGGCGACCTCAAGCTGCTGCGCAAGGATCACCTGCTGTTCTGCTACCTGCATCTCGCCGCCGAGCCGAAGCTGACCCAGCGCCTGCTCGAGATCGGCCTGACCGGCGTCGCCTTCGAGTCGGTCGAGGACACCGACGGCACGCTGCCGCTGCTGGCGCCGATGTCGATCATCGCCGGCCGCATCGCGACGCAGGTCGGCACGCATCTCCTGCATCAGCCGGAAGGCGGCAAGGGCAAGCTGCTCGGCGGCCTGCCGTCGACCGAGCGCGGCAAGGTCATCGTGTTCGGCGCCGGCGCGGCCGGCCGCAACTCGGCCGAACTGGCCGCCGCCGGCGGCGCCAACGTGATCGTGTTCGAGAAGCGCCAGGACCGCCTGCGCGAGATGATGAACCTCGCGCCGAACGTGACCGCGCTGTACCCGTACGAGGAAACCGTCGCGCGCGAGATCAAGAACGCCGACCTGGTCATCGGCGCGGTGCTGATCCCGAGCGCGAAGGCGCCGCGCGTGGTGACGCGCGAGATGGTCAAGTCGATGGAGCCGGGCTCGGTGCTGGTGGACATCTCGATCGACCAGGGCGGTTGCTTCGAGACCTCCAAGGCGACCACTTGGGCCGAGCCGACCTACGTCGTCGACGGCGTCACGCACTTCTGCGTGACCAACATGCCGGGCGCGGTGCCGCAGACCTCCTCGCAGGCGATCTGCGCGGCGATCCTGCCGTACGTGAACCGCCTCGCCTCGGACAAGAACTGGAAGAAGTTCGAGCCGCTGAAGAAGGGCATCAACGTCGAGGGCGGCAAGATCGTCCATCCGGCGCTGAAGGGCTGATCGCCCACTCGACGGGAAGATTCTCCTCGACGTCATGCCCGCGAATGCGGGCATCCATTCGCAATGGCGCTTTGGATTCCCGTAGTCGCGGGAAATGACGTCGATATTCGCCGGTGTCGAAATCTTTTCAATTCACTCAATGTCTTGTAGCGGGAAATTCGGGTAGATTGTACGAGTGGCACGCGTACTCAAAGAATCCAAACCGACGCCCCGACTCAACGAGCAATGGCACAAGCGCCTGCGCGAGGCGGCGTTCCTGCTGCTGCTTCCGCTGGCGGTCTACCTGTTCGCCTGCCTGCTGACCTACAACGCGCAGGATCCCGGCTTTTCGCATGCCGGCGACCCGGCCCTGGCGATCCGCAACTTCGGCGGCGCGTTCGGCGCGTGGATCGCCGATCTCGAATTCTTCCTGATCGGCATCGTCGCCTACACCTTGCCAATCCTGCTGCTGACCGTCGGCGCGGTGGTGCTGCGCGGCGCCACCACCGAGGAGCGCTCGCCGCTGGAGCCGGCGCTGCGGCTGATCGGTTTCGTCGCGTTCTTCGTCGCCGCGCCAGGCCTCGCCTATCTGAACTCGCACGGCCCCAGCGTGCTGCCCGCCGGCGGCGGCGGTGTGCTCGGGCGTGCCATCGGCGGCGGCCTGACGCACAGCTTCGGCCCGCTCGGCGCCGGCTTGTTCCTGCTCGCGCTGCTGCTGATCGCGATCACGCTGGCGACCGGCTTGTCGTGGTTCAAGGTGATGGACGTGATCGGCCGCTTCCTGCTCGGCGCCGGCAGCAACGTCGCCAGCAAGATGCGCAAGGCCGAGGACTGGAACGCCGCGCGCGAGGCACGCGCCGAGCGCGAGGTCGTGCGCAAGGTCGAGACGATCAAACAGGCCAAGCGCGAGCCGGTCAAGATCGAGCCGGTGATCGCGCCGATCGAGAAGAGCGAGCGCGCCAAGCGCGAGACGCAGATTCCGCTGTTCGCCGGCGCGTCGAGCGAAGGCGAGGTGCCGCCGCTGTCGCTGCTCGACGAGCCCAAGCCGCAGGCCAAGGGCTATTCGGAAGAAACCCTGGAGGCGCTGTCGCGCCAGGTCGAGTTCAAGCTGAAGGACTTCCGCATCGAGGCGCAGGTGGTCAGCGCGCATCCGGGACCGGTCATCACGCGTTTCGAGATGCAGCCGGCGCCCGGCATCAAGGGCAGCCAGATCTCCAGCCTCGACAAGGACATCGCGCGCGGCTTGTCGGTGGTCAGCGTGCGCGTGGTCGACGTGATTCCGGGCAAATCGGTGATCGGCCTGGAGATCCCCAACACGAATCGCGAGATCGTGTACCTGTCGGAGATCCTGAGTTCGGGCAAGTATGACGCGCTGAAGTCGCCGCTCGCGCTCGCGCTCGGCAAGGACATCGGCGGCGCGCCGGTCGTGGTCGACCTGCAGAAGATGCCGCACCTGCTCGTCGCCGGCACCACCGGTTCCGGCAAGTCGGTGGCGCTGAACGCGATGGTGCTGAGCCTGCTCTACAAGGCCAGCGCGCGCGACGTGCGCATGATCATGATCGACCCGAAGATGCTGGAGTTGTCCGTGTACCAGGGCATCCCGCATCTGCTCGCGCCGGTCGTCACCGACATGAAGGAAGCGGCCAACGCGCTGCGCTGGTGCGTGGCCGAGATGGAGCGGCGCTACAAGCTGATGGCCGCGGTCGGCGTGCGCAACCTCGCCGGCTTCAACAAGAAGGTGAAGGACGCCGACGACGCCGGCCAGCCGCTGCTCGATCCTATGTTCCGCCCGGACGCCTCGCAGCCGTCGCGCGTGGCCGAGCCGTTGCAGCCGCTGCCGTACATCGTCGTCATCATCGACGAGTTCGCCGACATGATGATGATCGTCGGCAAGAAGGTCGAGGAACTCATCGCGCGCCTGGCGCAGAAGGCGCGCGCGGCCGGCGTGCATCTGGTGCTCGCCACCCAGCGCCCGTCGGTCGACGTCATCACCGGCCTGATCAAGGCCAACATCCCGACGCGCATCGCGTTCCAGGTGTCCTCCAAGATCGACTCGCGCACGATCCTCGATCAGAGCGGTGCGGAAACGCTGCTCGGCCACGGCGACATGCTCTACCTGCCGCCCGGCACCGCCGCGCCGGAGCGCGTGCACGGCGCCTTCGTCGACGACCACGAGGTGCACAAGGTGGTCGAATGGCTGAAGGCGCAGGGCGAGCCGGACTACATCGAAGGCGTGCTCGAGGAAGTGCAGTCGCTCGGCAACGGCAAGGTGATCGGCGAATCCGGCCTGCCCGAGGACGCCTCCGACGGCGAGAACGGCGGCGACTACGACGAGCTCTACGACCAGGCCGTCGCGATCGTGACCGAATCGCGCCGCGCGTCGATTTCCGGCGTGCAGCGGCGCCTGAAGATCGGCTACAACCGCGCCGCGCGCATGATCGAGAAGATGGAGCAGGACGGCGTGGTCAGCGCCGCCGAATCCAACGGCAACCGCACCGTGCTCGCGCCGCCGCCGCCGGAGCGGTAAGCGACCGTCCCACGTTCGGGTGCCGACGCGCCGCGTCGCACGACACACGAAGATCCGCACCGCCGGGCGATGCGGATTTTTTTTTTTGCGCCGGGGATTGACGGCCCCTTTTTCGAGGCAGAGAATCCGCGCCGCCGCACGGCGCCACGCCGCCGCGGCCCTTGTCATCCACCACTGACGATATGGACGACCACCCTAGTCGCAGCGCCGACCTCCGCGAGCATCGGATGGCGGCGTCGCAAATCCAACTCGGCGCCTGCGGCGATCCGCCAGGGTCGGCCGGCACTTTCCTCGACTAGGGAAGTCCGGCTCGCCTCCACGGTTGCCGTCGGCAATACGTGAGGTGAGCCATGAAGCTCCACACCCGGCTGTTCCCGTCGCGTGCGCGCGGCGGTCTTCTCGCTTTTCTCGGCCTCGCGCGGCGCGACCGCCCGCGCTATCGCGCCACCGTGCCGCCGCCGCTGCGCGAACCGCGGCGCGCCGATCTGTCGGCGCACTGGACGCTCGATCCGCGCAGCCGTCTGCCGGCCTGCCATTGGGACGTCGCCTCCGACTGCCGGCGCGACCCCGCGTCCGCTCCGACGAGTCGCTGATCGCCATGCCCGACGACTCGAAACCGCCCCCGGCGCTTTTTCCCTTCCACGCCCGCACGCGTCCGCCCGACGTGCGCCCGCCAGGGTCGTCCTGACCCGGCCGGCTCGCGTCCGGCGCCGCTGCGCGGCGAACCTCTACGGAACGCGAGCCATGCTGAACCAAGAAACCAAGAATGCCGCGCGCAAGCCCGCCGCGCGCCTGCACATCGCCGTCGCCCAGGAAGCCTATCGCCACAACAGCGCGCTGCTGGCGGCGCTCGGCAGCGACGTGGACGGCCTCGGCGCGGCCGAGATCGAACGCCGTCTCGAGCGCGACGGCTTCAACGAAGTCGCCCACGAGAAGCCGCCGCACTGGACGCTGCAACTCCTGCGCGCGTTCGCCAATCCGTTCATCGTCGTGCTGCTGGCGCTGGCCGTCGTGCAGCTCCTCACCGAGGCGGACGATCCGACCGGGCCGATCATCATCGGCGTCATGGTCGCGGTGAGCGTGCTGCTGCGCTTCACGCAGGAGTTTCGTTCGGCGCGCGACGCCGAGCGTCTGAAGGCGATGGTGCGCAACACCGCCACCGTCACGCGCCGCGCCGAGGACGGGCACTCCGAGCGCATCGAAGTGCCGGTCGCCGAACTGGTGCCCGGCGACATCGTGCATCTCGCCGCCGGCGACATGGTGCCGGCCGACCTGCGCCTGCTCGGCGCCAAGGACCTGTTCGTCAGCCAGGCGATCCTGACCGGCGAATCGCTGCCGGTGGAGAAGAGCGCGCCGCAGGCGATCCCGCGCGAGGTGCAGGAGCGCCACGACGCGCTGGACAGCCCGCTCGACCTGCCGAGCGTGTGCTACATGGGCACCAACGTCGTCAGCGGCACCGCCACCGGCGTCGTCGTCGGCACCGGCCGGCTGACCTATCTCGGCTCGCTCGCGCGCAGCATCGTCGGCCAGCGTGCGCAGACCAGCTTCGACCGCGGTGTGAACAGTGTGTCGTGGCTGCTGATCCGCTTCATGGCGGTGATGGTGCCGGTGGTGTTCGTCATCAACGGCGTCGACAAGGGCGACTGGCTGCAGGCGTTCCTGTTCGCGCTGTCGGTCGCGGTCGGCCTGACGCCGGAGATGCTGCCGATGATCGTCAGCGCGAACCTGGCCAAGGGCGCGCTGGCGATGTCGCGCCGCAAGGTGGTGGTCAAGCGCCTCGACGCGATCCAGAACTTCGGCGCGATGGACGTGCTGTGCACGGACAAGACCGGCACGCTGACGCTGGACAGGATCGTGCTCGAGCGCCACCTCGACCTCGACGGCGACGACGACGAGGACGTGCTCGCCTACGGCTGGCTCAACAGCCATTTCCAGACCGGCCTGAAGAACCTGATGGACAAGGCGGTGCTCGCGCATCGCGACCTCGACCACCTCGCCCAGCGCTACCGCGTCGTCGACGAGATTCCGTTCGACTTCCAGCGCCGCCGCATGTCGGTCGTGCTGGAGGACGGCGCCGGCGGCGAACTGCTGGTGTGCAAGGGCGCGGTCGAGGAAATGCTGGCGATCAGCGCGTTCGAGAAGGTCGGCGAGCGCGTCGAGCCGATCACCGACGAGCGTCGCCGCGCGATCCGCGCGGTCGCACGGCGGCTCAACGACGACGGTCTGCGCGTACTGGTCGTCGCGATCAAACGGCAGCCGCCGGCCGGGCGCGCCTACGGCGTCGCCGACGAGGACGGGCTGATCGCGGTCGGCTGCCTCGCCTTCCTCGATCCCCCGAAGGACACCGCCGCGTCGGCGATCGCCGCGCTGCGCCAGCACGGCGTCGCGGTCAAGGTCGTCACCGGCGACAACGAGGCGGTGACGCGCAAGATCTGCGCCGAGGTCGGGCTCGACGTCGCGCACTCGGTGCGCGGTGCGGAGGTCGAATCGCTCGACGACTCCGCGCTGGACGCGCTGGTGCTGCGCACGACCGTGTTCGCGAAGATGTCGCCGCTGCAGAAGGCGCGCGTGGTCAAGTCGCTGCAGCGCAGCGGCCACACGGTCGGCTTCCTCGGCGACGGCATCAACGACGCGCCGGCGCTGCGCGAGGCCGACGTCGGCATCTCGGTCGACACCGCGACCGACATCGCCAAGGAATCGGCCGACATCATCCTGCTCGAGAAGAACCTGATGGTGCTCGAGGAGGGCGTGATCGAGGGCCGCGTCACCTTCGGCAACATCATGAAGTACATCAAGATGACGGCCAGCTCGAACTTCGGCAACGTGTTCAGCGTGCTGATCGCGAGCGCGTTCCTGCCGTTCCTGCCGATGCTGCCGTTGCAGCTGCTGGTGCAGAACCTGCTGTACGACCTGTCGCAGCTGTCGATTCCGTTCGACCGCATGGACGAGGACTATCTGCACAAGCCGCAGCGCTGGGACGCCGGCGACATCGGCCGCTTCATGGTGCGGATCGGCCCGATCAGCTCGATCTTCGACCTCACCACGTTCCTGCTGATGTGGTACGTGTTCGGCGCCGACTCGCCGGCGCAGGCGGCGCTGTTCCAGTCCGGCTGGTTCGTCGAGGGGCTGCTGTCGCAGACCTTGATCGTGCACATGATCCGCACGCGGCGCATCCCGTTCGTGCAGAGCTGGGCGGCCGCGCCGGTGCTGTCGCTGACGGCGACGATCATGCTCGCGGGCATGCTCCTGCCATTCACCTCGCTCGGCGCGAAGATCGGCATGGTGCCGCTGCCGTCGGCGTACTTCGGCTGGCTGGCGCTGACGCTGCTCTGCTATTGCGGCCTGACGCAGGCGGTCAAAGTCTGGTACATCCGCCGCTACGGTCGCTGGCTTTGACGGAGTCTCGATCCGCTCGGGGCAGGCGCGGCAACGACTCTCGTTGCGTCATTCCGACGTTCGCCGGGATGAAGATACGAGAGCGGGATTCCACCGGCGGGCGAGGTGTTCCGCCGGTCGAGTCGTACGGGACGAAAACCTGCAACCGGCCGGCAAGTCCCGGCCGCGGAGGTGCTTCATGAAAGGAACGCTCGCGTTGTTCGACATCGCCGGCTACGTCGCGCTGCTCCTGTGGGGCACGCACATGGTCACGCGCGGCGTGCTGCGCGGATACGGCAGCGCGTTGCGCCGCTGGCTGGGCCGCTACCTCGGCCACCGCGCCTCGGCGTTCGCGTTCGGTCTCGGCATCACCGCGCTGCTGCAGAGCAGTACCGCGACCGGGCTGATGGCCTCGTCGTTCGCGGCGAACGGCTTCCTCGGCCTCGCGCCCGGCCTCGCGGTGATGCTCGGCGCGAACGTCGGCACGACGCTGATCGTGCAGGTGATGTCCTTCGACATCGCCGCGATCGCGCCGCTGCTGGTGCTGGTCGGCGTGACCGTCTACCGGCGCAGCGAGGAGGTGCGCTACCAGAACCTCGGGCGCGTCGCGATCGGGCTCGGGCTGATGCTGCTGGCGCTGCATCTGCTGGTGCAGTCGCTGATGCCGATGGAGAACGCCGAGGCGTTGCGCGCCGTGCTGCACGCGCTGACCGGCGAGCCGGTGCTGGCGATGCTGGTGGCGGCGCTGCTCACCTGGGCCTGCCATTCCAGCGTGGCGATCGTGCTGTTGATCGTGTCGCTGGCGAGCGCCGGCACGGTCGACGCGGCGGGCGCGCTGGCGCTCGTGCTCGGCGCCAACCTCGGCGGCACGCTGGCGCCGCTGGTCGACGCCGATACGCCCGTCGCGCGGCGCCTGCCGCTCGGCAATCTGCTCGTGCGCCTGATCGGCTGCGTGCTGTGCCTGCCGTTCCTGCAGCCGATCGCCGACGCGCTGCTCGCATACGGCGGCGGCCCGGCACGTGCGGCGGTCAACTTCCACACCGCGTTCAATCTCGCGCTGGCGATCGTGTTCCTGCTGCCGCTCGACGCGTTCGCGCGCCTGCTCGTGCGCTTGCTGCCGGAGCCGCCGCGGCCGGACGATCCCGGCCTGCCGCAGCACCTCGACGAAGCGGCGCTGGATTCGCCCGGCGTCGCGCTGTCGAACGCCGCGCGCGAGGCGATGCGCATGGCCGACATGGTCGAGCGCATGCTGAAGGACCTGGTCGGCGTGTTCGGCAAGGACGACCACCGCCGCGCCACCGCGATCAGCCGCACCGACGCCGCGCTCGACGACCTCGGCGCGGCGATCCGCGCCTATCTCGCCGATCTCGGCGGCGAGGCACTGAACGAGGAGGACGGCGAACGCAGCCAGGAGATCCTCGCCTTCGTGCTCAACCTCGAGCACATCGGCGACATCACCGCCAACAATCTGGTGGAGTTCGCGGCGAAGCAGGCGCAGAGCGGCCAGGACTTCTCCGCGGACGACATCCAGGACCTGGCCCATCTGCACGCGCAGGTGATGCAGAGCCTGCCGCTGGCGCTGGCGGTGTTCCTGCGCGGCGACCTGCGCGCCGCGCAGAAGCTCGCCGCACTGAAGGGCGTGCTGTGGCGGATCGAGAACGAGGCTTCGGACCGGCACCTGCGCGAACTGCGCGAGCGCCGCTCGAACGGGCACGGCGGCGACGTCTACCTGCGCGTCCTGCGCGATCTCAAGCGCGTGCATTCGCATCTCGCCGCGATCGCGTATCGGCAGCTCGAGCGCGCCGGCCTGCTGCAGGACCGGCTGGTGGAAAAGGACGTTTCCGCCGCGTCGACGGCGAACTGAGCGCGGCGTCGATTCACGGCGCCGCGTCGGTCGCGGGACAGGCCAGTTCGTCGAAGCCGTCGCAGAAGATCGTGTCGCTCGGCACGGCCGGAATCTCGATCTCGCCGCCGCCGTCTTCGTAGCACCAGTCGAGGATCGTGGCGGGGAAGCCGAGCGGCGCCGTGGTCGAGAAATGGATCCAGCCGTAGTTGATCAGCGTGGTCGTTTCGTTCTTGAAGCGGACGCCGAGATAGCCGTCGGCGACGCCGGCCTGCCAGGCCGAGGTGTCGCCGGTGAAGCCGGCGCGCGTGAACAGCGAGGTCGCGCCGATGATGTCGCCCGGCGCGAGCACGGCGTAGGTATCGCCGGCACTGGCGACGCCGGCGCCGCCGTTGCTGGACGAGCCCCAGTAGAACTTGAGCTGGTCCGCCGGATCGCTGTTCTGCGCGGCGTACGGGTCGAAATCGAAGCCGGGCACCAGGCTTTCGGCGCCGGCGTGCTGGCCGGTCATCAGGTTGACGTAGACGCCTTCGCCGGTCTGCGGCACGTCGATGTTCTGCTCCGGCATGCAGACGACGTCGGCGCCGGCTAAGCCCGGGGCCAGACACAGTGCGAGGGACGCGAACACGCGCGAACGGTAGGAGGCGGCGGACATGGCGGAACTCCGGGGCGGCGAATGGGACGCGGACGGGATGGATTCTGGCACGACGGCGGGCTTCGCCGATCCGTGCAGCGTTCAGCCGCAGCGCGGATAATCGCCTTCCGCTTTCGCTCCGGATCCCCTCCATGCGCTTCGTCGCCGTGCTGCTGCTGTTGCCGTTCTGTCTCGCCGCCCAGGCCGCCGATTCCGCCCGCGCGCGCATGGAAGCGTTCTCGAAGGGACTGCGCTCGGTCACCGCGCAGTTCGCGCAGACCGTCACCGACGCCAACGGCCATCGCGGCGACGAATCGCGCGGTGCGCTGTCGCTGGAGGCGCCGCGGCAGTTCCGCTGGGAGACGAAGGAGCCGTACCAGCAGACCATCGTCGCCGATGGCGAGCGCGTGTGGATCTACGAGCCGGACCTGCAGCAGGTCTCGGTGCGCAATCAAAGCTCCGAGGAAGCGCACAGTCCGCTGACCGTGCTGACCGATCTGTCGCAGCTGGACAGCCAGTTCGCGTCCGGCGAAGGCGGCGAGCGCGAAGGGCTGGTCTGGCTCAAGCTGACCTCGAAGGCGAAGGAACCGGAATTCGAGTACGCCGAACTGGGCTTCGACGCGGCCGGCCTCGTGCGCATGCGCTTCAAGGACCAGCTCGGCAACACCACCGAGATCCGCTTCGCCGACTGGAAGCGCAATCCGAACCTGCCCGCCGCGACGTTCAAGTTCACGCCGCCGAAGGGTGTCGACGTGATCGGTGACCTGAAGCCCGGCGCGGACGTCTATCCGATCAAGGACTGATCCGTCCTCGCGGCAGCGTAATTGTGTAGCGCTGCGTCCGCCGGCTAGGCTTGCCCGATGATCCGCTGGATTCGCTCTTCGGGACGTCGTGGCCGCGCCGTTTGGCTCGTGCTGGCGCTGCTGTGCCTGACGATCCAGCCGACGATGCTGTTCGCATGCGACCTGCACGATCTCGCGCATGCGATGACGGCGCAGGCCGGCGACGACGGTCACGCGGCCGACGCCGGCGCGCAGGCGACCACGCCCGAGCGCGGCGACGGCGGTTCGTTGCTGCACGACGTGCTGCACGCCGCGCATTGCTGCGTGCACGCGCCGGTGCTGCCGTCGGCCACGCTGGTCGCGTTCGCGTTCGACACGCACGTGCTGGTCGCGGCGCACGCGCCGCCGTCGCCACCCGAAGCGCATCCTTCCAATCTGCTGCGTCCCCCGATAGCCGCCTGACCTGACGCGTCAGCCGCGGGCCGCTGGCCGGCCCGCTCCCGGCCATTCTCGGAGGACATCCATGTTCCGTTCATCGGCGGCGTTCGCTGCCGCGTTGTGCTGTGCCGTGGTCGCGCGCGAGGCGCGCCCGGCCTCGGAAACCGCGCCCGAATCCGTGCGCGGCGCGCTGCAGGCCGCCTGGCAGCAGCACCCCAACTACCGCGCCGTGCAGGCGCAGCTGGCCGCGGCGCAGGCGCGCCTGGAGGCGGCCGGCAAGCCCTTGTACAACCCCGAAGTCGAACTGACGCGCAGCGGCGAAGGCGTCGATCGCACCAGTTCGGCCGGACTGGCCCTGGCGCTGGACATCGGCGGCAAGCGGCGTGCGCGCGAGAACGCTGCCGCGGCGCTGCTGACCTTGTCCGAAGCCGAGGCGCGGCGCAGCCGGCGCGATTTCGCGCGGCGCTGGTTCGACGCCTGGATCGACTGGAGCGCGGCGGAGCGTCGCGTGACGACCGGCGAGCAGCGCGTCGCGCTGATGACGCGCTTCGCCGATCTGGCGGTGAAGCAGTTCGAGGCCGACGACATCTCCGGCCTCGACCGCGACGTCGCCGCGCTCGCGCGCGACGAGGCCGGTGCAGCGCAATCGGTGCTGGTCGCCGAACGTGCCGAGGCCGAGGCGCGCCTGCGCGCGCTCGGCAGCGAGCCGCAGCGCGTCGCCGACCTGCCGCTGCCCGACGACGCGCCGGCGCCGCTGCCGCTCGGCGAAGAGTCGCTGCAGCAGTTGTCGGAATGGCAGATCGCCGACTCCGCGCGCATCGCCGCCGAGCGCGAGATCGCCGTGGCCGAGCGTAACCGTGTACCCGATCCGACGCTGAGCCTCAGCGGCGGCCGCATCCGCTACGGCGAGAACGGCGTGAAGGACGACGTGTTCGGCGTTTCGATCAGCATTCCGCTGTTCGTGCGCAACAACCATCGCGCCGAAGTGGCCGCCGCGCGCGCGGACGCCGACGCGTCCGCTGCCGAAGCCGAGCGCGTGCGGCTGGAACTCGGCGCCGAGCGGCGCAAGGCGGTCGACAGCTACGCCGCCACGCTCGTCGCCTGGCAGAGCTGGAAGAGCAGCCGCGGCACCGAGGTCGCGCGTCGCGCGCAGCTGCTGGAGCGCTCCTGGCGTGAAGGCGAGCTGTCCACGTCCGACTACCTGCTGCAGGTCAAGCAGACGCTCGACACCGCGCTGGCCGGCGCCGAACTCGAAGCACGCTTGTGGCGCAACTACGCCGACTACCTCGTCGCCGGCAACCGGTTCGAGCGCTGGGTCGGCCTGGAATCCATTCGATGAGCACGCCGACGATGACACCGATTCGAACGATCCTGATCAGCGCCGCCCTGGCGCTCGCCTTGTCCGCCTGCTCGAAATCGCCGCAGCCCGCTGCGCCGACCGAGCGAGGCGAAACCAGGGGCGAAGCCAAGCCGCCGTCGAACGAGCACGCCGAGGAACAAGGCGGGCACGAGGAAGGCGAGGGCGCGCGCGTCGTGCGCATGGACGCCGCGGCACTGCAGGCGGCCGGCATTCGCACCGCGGAAGTCGCGCAGAACGTGCCGGGCGAGCAGTTGCGCGCACCCGGCGAAGTACTCGACGACGCCTACGGCACCACCTTGATCACGCCGCGCGTGGTGTCGCTGGTGGTGCGTCGCCACGCCAAGCTCGGCGATGAGGTCGCGGCGGGAACGCCACTGGTCACGCTGACCAGCGTGGAAGTGTCCGACGCGCAGGCGGAACTGCGCGTGGCCGAACAGGAATGGAAGCGCGTCTCCGCGCTCGGCCGCGAAGCCGTCGCCGGACGGCGCATTTCCGAGGCGAAAATCGCGCTCGACCGCGCCCGCGCCAAGGCGCAGGCGTACGGTCTGCCCGGCGCGGCCGGCGGTGGCGCGAACGGCCAGTTCACGCTGGCCGCGCCGCACGCCGGACGCATCACCGAGGACAGTTTCGTGGTCGGCGAGCGCATCGAGCCGGGCCGCGCCTTGTATCGGCTGGTCGACGAATCGGTCGTGTGGGTCGACGCGAAGCTTCCGGCCGGCACGGTCGCGCGCGTGCCGGTCGGCAGCAGCGCCACCGTCGTCGCCGGCGGCGTGCGCATCAGCGGCAAGGTCATGCGCGCGGCGCACCGTACCTCCGAAGCCACGCGCAACGCGGTCGTGCGCATCGAAGTGCCGAACGCCGAGGACCGCCTGCACGGCGGCGACTACGTCGAGGTGTTCCTCGACGCCGAGGCAGGGCAGGGCGCGCAGGCGCTGGGCGTGCCGAGCAGCGCGCTGGTGCAGATGGACGGCGAGACGGTGGTGTTCCGCCGCGACGCCGAAGGCGCGTTCGCGCCGGCACCGGTGCGCGCAGGCGAGGTCATCGGCGATGCGACGGTGATCCGCGAAGGGCTCAAGGCCGGCGACACGATCGTGGTCGAGGGCGCGTTCGAGATGAAGGCGCAATTGCTGAAGGCGCAGCTCGGGGAAGGTCATGGGCACTGACGGCGGACGCCTGCGGTACTGCACCTCCGGAACGCGCGTTCCAGCCCGATTACCTCTCCCGCTTGCGGGAGAGGTCGTGCCGAAAGCGCGGGTGAGGTCGAAGCCGCTACGAGCGGCTGAGGCTGAGGCAGGATGCCGACGGGATGGCGCGCCAGGGATGGCTGCTTGGTTCGCCCGTCCCGTTCTCCGGCATCCTCCGGCCGCCGGAAGGCGGCCGTCGATCCCGCTAGCGGGAGAAGGGAGAAGCCGCGGCTCCGCTTCGCGGAGAACGATGCAGCGAGGTGCAGCATGCTGAACCGCCTCGTCGAACTCTCCCTGCGCTACAAGTTCCTCGTGCTGATCACCTTCGCCGTGGTCGCGTTCCTCGGCGCGCGCGCGGTGCGCGAAGTGCCGATCGACGCGTTCCCGGACGTGACGCCGGCGCAGGTCAACGTCTACACCGAATCGCCCGGCCTCGCCGCCGAGGACGTCGAGCTGCTGCTGACCACGCCGGTCGAATCGGCGCTGGCCGGCCTGCCGAAAGTGCAGGAGATCCGCTCGGTCAGCCTGTTCGGCCTGTCCTACGTGTCGGTCTACTTCGACGACGACATGGACATCTACTTCGCGCGCCAGCTCGTCAACGAGCGCCTGCAGGAAATCGGCGACCGCCTGCCGGAGGGCTACGGCAAGCCGGGCATGGGGCCGAACACCTCCGGCCTCGGCCAGGTGTTCTGGTACACGGTCGAGCGCGCGCCCGGCGTCGGCCGCGAACAGGTCAGCGACATGGACCTGCGTACCTGGCAGGAGTGGACCGTGCGCCTGATCCTGCGCACCGCCAAGGGCGTCGACGACGTCAGCTCCTGGGGCGGCGGCGAGCGCCAGTTCCAGGTGCGCATCGACCCGCAGAAGCTGTACGCGCGGGGGCTGGGGTTCGGCGACGTGATCAAGGCTCTGCCGGAGAACAACGGCCAGGTCGGCGGCAACGTGATGGACGTCGGCCGCGAGCAGTTCCTGGTGCGCGGCCTCGGCCTGCTGAAGAGCACCGACGACATCGGCGCGATCGTTCTGAAGGCCGAAGACGGCGTGCCGGTGTACCTGCGCGACGTCGCCGAGGTCGTCGAAGCGCCGGCGCCGCGCTTCGGCGCGGTCACGCGCGACGGCGAGGAGGTCGTGCTCGGCATGGCGCTGGCGCGCATCGGCGAAAACGCGAAGAACGTCGTCGAGGCGGTCAAGAGCAAGCTCGACGTGGTGCGCAGCGCGCTGCCCGACGGAATGGTGCTCGAGCCCATCTACGAACGCACGGACCTGGTCAACAAGGCCGTCGGCACCGCTACGCGCGCGCTGGTCGAAGGCTCGCTGCTGGTCGCGCTGATCCTGTTCCTGTTCCTCGGCGAGCTGCGCTCCGCGCTGGTCGTCATCGTCACCTTGCCGCTGGCGATGTTGATCGCCTTCATCGGCATGGGCCAGTTCGGCCTGTCGGCGAACCTGATGTCGCTGGCGGGCCTGGCGATCGGCATCGGCATGATGGTCGACGGCGCGGTGGTGATGGTCGAGAACGCGTTCCGCATCATGGCCGAACGCAAGGAGCACGGGGACAACGTCGATCGGACATCCGCCGTGCTCGCCGCTGCGAAGGAAGTCGCCAATCCGATCGCGTTCGCGATCCTGATCATCATCGTGGTGTTCCTGCCGCTGTTCAGCCTCGACGGGCTGGAAGGCAAGATGTTCAAGCCGATGGCCTTCAACATCGCCTTCGCGATGGCCGGATCGCTGGTGCTCAGCCTGACGTTGATCCCGGTGCTGGCCTCGCTGATCTTGAAGCCCAAGGAAGAGCGAGACACCTGGCTGGTGGCGAAGATCAAGCGCGCGTACCGGCCGCTGCTCGAACGCGCGCTGGCGTACCGCAAGCGCGTCGTGGCGATCGCCGTCGTCGCCCTGCTCGCCAGCCTCGCGCTGTTTCCGTTCCTCGGCAAGGAGTTCATGCCGCAGTTGCAGGAAGGCTCGATCATGTGGCGCGTGACCGGCATTCCGTCGACCTCGCTCGACGAATCGATCCGCACCAGCAAGGTCATCGCCGACGCCTTCAAGGAGTTCCCCGAAGTCGACAGCACGCTGGCGATGATCGGCCGCGCCGAGAAGGGCGAGACCGCCGACGTCAACTACATGGAGATCTACACCGCACTGAAGCCGCCGGAGGAGTGGAAGAGCGGCCGCACCCTCAAGCAGCTCGAGGAAGCGATGCAGGAGGTGCTGGAAAAGAAGGTGCCGAACGTGGTGCCGGGCTACACGCAACCGATCCAGATGCGTGTGGAGGAATTGATCTCCGGCGTGCGCGCGACGCTGGCCTTGAAGCTCTACGGCACGGACCTGGGCGAACTCGACCGCCTGAGCGGCCGCATCAAGAACGTGCTGGCGAAGGTGCCCGGCGTCGCCGATCTGTCGCTGGAGGCGAACGTCGGCAAACCGCAGATCCGCATCGCGGTCGATCGCGCGGCGCTGGCGCAGTACGGCATGAACGCCGAGGACGTGCTGACCATCGTGCGCAACGGGCTCGGCGGCGAACCGGTCAGCGTGCTGCTCGACGGCGTGCGCCGCTTCGACATCGCGGTGCGGCTCGACGACGACACGCGCCGTTCGGTCGAGGACCTCCGGCGCATCCCGCTGAAGACCTCCGCCGGCGCGATCGTGCCGCTGTCCGCGGTGGCGACGGTGGACGTCGCCGAGGGCTATTCCTTCGTGCGCCGCGAGCAGTTGCAGCGCTACGCGGTGATCCAGATGGACGTGCGCGGGCGCGACATCGACGGCTTCGTCAACGAGGCGAATGCGGCCGTCGTGCAGGCGGTGACGTTGCCGAGCGGCTACTGGACCGAGTGGGGCGGCGCGTTCGAGAACCAGCAGCGCGCGCTGGCCAAACTGTCGATCATCGTGCCGGTCACGATCTTCTTCATCTTCGTGCTGCTCTACACCGCGTTCAACTCGATCCGCTACGCCGCGTTGATCCTCGCCAACGTGCCGTTCGCGACGATCGGCGGCCTGATCGCGCTGTTCGTCACCGGACAGTACCTGTCGGTGCCGTCGGCGATCGGCTTCATCGCGGTGTTCGGCGTCGCGATGCTCAACGGCATCGTGCTGGTCAGCTTCCTCAACGAGCTGCGCGACAAGGGCCGCAGCCCGCGCGAGGCGGTGCTGCAAGGCACCGCGCTGCGCCTGCGGCCGGTGCTGATGACGGCGAGCGTGGCGATCCTCGGCCTGGTGCCGATGCTCCTGTCCAGCGGCGTCGGCGCGGAGACGCAGCGGCCGCTCGCGACGGTGGTCGTCGGCGGCCTGATCAGTTCGACGCTGTTGACCCTGATCCTGCTGCCGGTGCTGTACGAATGGCTGGAGAGCCGCGGCGAGCGCAGGGATCGGGCGACGCCTTCCGGCGGCGGGAGGTCGGCATGAAACAGGTCAAGGCCTTCGTGCATCGCCACTGCGTCAGCGATCTGCTGCGCGGGTTGCGCGACAGCGGTTTCGAGCGCGTCAGCGTGTTCGACGTGAAGGGTACGCTGCACGCGCTCAGCGCGCGCGAGCAGCGCTACTCGGTCGAGCTCGGCGAGCCGGTCGTCGAGGAGATGCAGATCGAACTATGCTGCGACGACGCGCAGGTCGCCGGCGCCGTCGAGGTGATCCGGCGCCACGGCCGCACCGGCCGCGCCGACGCCGGCTGGATCTACGTCAGCGGCATCGAACAGGCGATCGAGATCGGCGGCGAGGAGCGATGAGATGGGCGCAGGGCACGATCACGCAACGAAGGTCGAGCACGAAACGCCGCTGTGGTGGGCGTTCGGACTGACCGCGACCTTCCTCGTCGCCGAAGTCGTCGGCGGCCTGCTGACCAACAGCCTGGCCTTGCTGTCGGACGCGGCGCACATGGGCACCGACGTGATCGCGCTGGCGATCTCGCTGGTCGCCGTGCGCCTCGCCCGGCGGCCGCCCGACGCGAAGCGCACCTACGGCTACGCGCGCATGGAGGCGATCGGCGCGATGATCAACGGCGGCCTGCTGTTCGTCGTCGCCGCCTACATCCTGTGGGAGGCGGTCGGGCGTTTCCGCGAGCCGCCGCCGGTGGCCTCGACCGGCATGCTGGTGATCGCCGCGCTCGGCCTGATCGTGAACCTGATCTCGATGCGCCTGCTCAAGGCCGGCAGCGGCGACAGCCTGAACGTCAAGGGCGCCTATCTCGAAGTCTGGAGCGACATGCTCGGCTCGGTCGGCGTGATCCTCGCCGCGGTGATCATCCTGACGACCGGCTGGACCCTGGCCGATCCGATCCTCGCCGTGCTGATCGGCCTGTGGGTGCTGCCGCGCACCTGGACCCTGCTGCGTGAGGCCGGCAACGTGCTGATGCAGGGTGTGCCGCGGGGCCTCGACCTGGAAGCCGTGCGCCGGACGATCCTCGCGCGCGGCGACGTCGCCGAGGTGCACGACCTGCACGCCTGGGCTCTCGCTTCCAAGCAGCCGGTGCTGACCGTGCACGTGGTGCTGAAGCGCGCGGACGACGATGCCGAAACGGTGCGCCGCTCGCTCGCCGGAGAACTCGACGAGCTGTTCGGCATCGAGCACGTCACGATCCAGGTCGAGAGCGCGGCCTGCATGGCGGAGCGGGGCCACGCGTGAGCGGAATGCGTATCATCGCGGCATGTCCCGCCGTAAATCCCCGACCGCCAGCAGCGGTCTGTTCGCCGAACCCGAAGGTCTGAAGCCGCTCGCCGAGCGCATGCGGCCGCGCTCGCTCGACGAGATCGTCGGCCAGACGCGCCTGCTCGGGCCGGACACGCCGCTGCGCCGCGCGATCGAGGCCGGCCACGTGCATTCGATGATCCTGTGGGGGCCGCCCGGCTGCGGCAAGACCACATTGGCGCTGCTGCTCGCGCGCTACGCCGACGCCGAGTTCCGCGCCATCTCGGCGGTGCTCTCCGGCCTGCCGGACGTGCGCGCCGCGCTGGCCGAGGCCGAGGTGCGCTATGCGCAGGGCGTGCGTACCCTGTTGTTCGTCGACGAGGTGCATCGCTTCAACAAGGTGCAGCAGGACGCGTTCCTGCCGCACATCGAGCGCGGCGTGATCGTGTTCGTCGGCGCGACCACCGAGAACCCGTCGTTCGAACTCAACTCCGCGCTGCTGTCGCGCTGCCGCGTGCACGTGCTCGAAGCGGTGCCGGCGGAGGCGATCCTGGCTGCGCTGAAGCGCGCGCTGGCCGACACCGAACACGGCCTCGGCGCGAGCAGGATCCGCATCGACGACGCGGCGCTGGCGACGATGGCGCAGGCGGCCGACGGCGACGTAAGGCGCGCGCTGACCTTCCTCGAGATCGCCGCCGAACTCGGCCGGGACGGCGTCGTCGACGAGGCGACCCTGGCGCAGGTGCTGGCCGATCGCACGCGCCGCTTCGACAAGGGCGGCGAGCAGTTCTACGACCAGATCTCGGCGCTGCACAAATCCGTGCGCTCGTCCGACCCGGACGCCGCGCTGTACTGGTTGACGCGCATGCTCGACGGCGGCTGCGATCCGCTCTATCTCGCGCGGCGCCTGGCGCGCATGGCGGTCGAGGACATCGGCCTGGCCGATCCGCGCGCGTGGCGCATGGCACTGGATGCCTGGGACACCTACGACCGCCTCGGCAGTCCCGAAGGCGAACTCGGCCTCGCGGAGCTGGCGATCTATCTCGCCGTCGCACCGAAGAGCAACGCGGCCTACATGGCGTTCAACCAGGTCAAGAGCTTCGTGCGCGAGACCGGCACGCTGGAGGTGCCGCTGCACCTGCGCAACGCGCCGACCAAGCTGATGAAGGGCCTCGGCTACGGCCAGGGCTACCAGTACGACCACGATGCCGAAGGCGGCATCGCGCTCGACCAGCAGCTCCTACCGGACGCACTCGCCGACGCCAGCTTCTACACGCCGACCGAGCGTGGCCTGGAAGGCAAGTTCCGCGACAAGCTCGAAGCGTTGCGGGTGGCGCGGAGGGAAGCGCGGAAGAGAAAGCCGGACGCGGATAAGAGCCGATAGAGCGAATTCCGGTTTTCCTGATTTGCGTCGAAGCGGAAGGCTGGACGCGGATTGGGCGGATCAGGACGGATAGAGCAATTCTTTTTTTGCTGATCCGCCTTTATCCGCGTCGATTCGCGTCAGAAGTTTTCTTCCGCACCCCGGCGGGTGGGACGCTCGCATCGACCAGGCGCTGCGCGTTTCGACCAGCGGCGGCTCGGTCGAAGCAAAAAGCTGAACGCGGATTGGGCGGATCGGAACGGATAGAGCAATTCTGTTTTTTTGCTGATTCGCCTTTATCCGCGTCGATCCGCGTCAGAAGTTTTCTTCCGCACCCTGGCAGGAGAGACGCTCGCGTCGATCAGACGCTGCGCGTTCTCGACCAGCGAGCGCACCGGGCCGCCCTTGCCGAACAGCTGGCCGCTCGCATACGCGCCTTCGAGCAGCAGCAGCAAGCCGTCGCCGAGCGCTTGCGCGTCGGCCGCGCCCATGTCCTTCGCCATCGCCGCCAGGCGGCTGCGCAGCGCGCGCTTGTTCGCCTCGGCGACCTTGCGCGCGGGGTGTTCGGCCTGCGGATATTCGACCGCCGCATTGGTCAGGCCGCAGCCGCGATAGCCGCCTTTCGAGGCGCGCTGCGCGAGTCCCTCGAAATAGGCGAGCAGGTGCGCGCGTGGATCGTGCTCGTGTCCCTTCGCGGCGGCGTCGAAGCGCTCCCAGAACGCCGCTTCGTAGTCGCGCAGATACGCCGCGGCGAGTTCGTCCTTCGAGGCGAAGCTGCGATACAGGCTCGGCTTGGTCACGCCGGCGCGGGTGACGATCTCGTCGACGCCGATCGCGCGGATGCCTTCGCGATAGAACATGTCGTCGGCGACCGCGCGGATGCGATCGATCGCGCGCGGCGGCGTGGCGGAGGAGGCGGATCTGGACGGTGTCTTGCGGCTGCTCACGATGGTTTCCCGGAAAGGGTCCGCGGATGCGCGTACGTGCCGTGTGCCGTCCTCGGCGAGATTCGCGTACCCGCTTGACTGTGATACGTACCGGTCAGTAACATCAATGGCGCCAACTACGTACCGGTACGTAACATGATAGCTCTCGCGAGAAGGCTCGGCCAGAACTACGCCTACGTCGTGGCCGGCGTGATCTTCGTCGCCCTGCTCGCCTCGGCGGGGCTGCGTTCGGCGCCGGGCGTGATGATCGTGCCGCTGGAACGCGCGTTCGGCTGGAGCCGCGACGTGATCTCGCTGTCGGCGGCGGTCGGCATCTTCCTGTACGGCCTCGCCGGTCCTTTCGCGGCGGCCTTGATGCAGCGCTTCGGCATCCGCCGCGTGCTGGTCACGGCGCTGGTGCTGATGGCGGCGTCGACCGCCGCGAGCGCGCTGATGACGCGGCCGCTGCATCTGATCCTGACCTGGGGCGTGCTGTCCGGCCTCGGCTCCGGCTGCGTCGCGATGGTGCTCGGTGCGATGGTGGTGAACCGCTGGTTCGTCGCGCGCCGCGGCCTGGTCATGGGCCTGCTCACCGCGAGCACGGCCACCGGCACCTTGATCTTCATGCCGATGCTGGCGGCGCTGGCCGAATCCGGTGGATGGAGGCCGGTGGTACTCGTCGTCGCCGCCGCCAGCGCGGCGCTGATTCCGCTCGCGCTGTGGCTGCTGCCGGAGCGTCCCGCCGACGTCGGCCTGAAGCCGTACGGCGCCGCCGCCGACGCGACGGTGCGGCCGGAGCCCGCTGCGGACGGCCTGCTGCAGGCGGCCTTCGGCACGCTCGCGCGCGCGACGAAGCGGCGCGACTTCTGGTTCCTGATCGGCACGTTCTTCATCTGCGGCTTCACCACCAACGGCCTGGTCGGCACGCATTTCATCGCGCTGTGCAGCGATCGCGGCCTGGCCGAGGTGCAGGCCGCGGGCTTGCTCGCGGCGATGGGCGCGTTCGACCTGATCGGCACGACGCTGTCCGGCTGGCTGACCGATCGCTACGACCCGCGCAAGCTGCTCTTCATGTACTACGGCCTGCGCGGGCTGTCGCTGATGTTCCTGCCGTTTTCGGATTTCTCGTTCTACAGCCTGGGCGTGTTCACCGTGTTCTACGGACTGGACTGGATCGCCACCGTGCCGCCGACGCTGAAGCTCGCCAACGAATCGTTCGGCGAACACGAGGCGCCGATCGTGTTCGGCTGGATCGTCGCCGGCCACCAGCTCGGCGCGGCCGCGGCGGCGTTCTTCGCCGGCGCGATGCGCACGGTGCAGGGCGACTACTTCTACGCCTTCCTCATCGCCGGCGGCACCGGGCTGGTCGCAGCCGTGCTCGCCTTGCAGGTTCGCGGGACGCGGCACCCGCGACTTGCCGTCGCTTGACGGCAATTGGAAAGAATTTTTCTCGCAGAGACGCAGGGGACGCAGAGAGCGAAGCAGAAACTCCCTTGTCTTTCTCTGCGTCTCCGCGAGAAACGCTTCTTCTTCACGGCCCCGACCGACGCCATAATGCGGCATTCCACGCAAGGTGCTGCCGCATGTCCGATCGAGGCGAAGTCCGGTGATCCGCGACGTGCGTTCGCTGCCGCGCACGGTCTGGCTGCTGGCCGCGATCAGCCTCGTCAACGACGCCGCCAGCGACATGATCTATCCGCTGGTGCCGCTGTATCTGGCTTCCGTGCTGATGGTCGGGCCGAAGGCCTTGGGCGTGATCGAGGGCATCGCCGAGGCTGCGTCGAGCCTGCTCAAGCTGTTCGCAGGCGTGCTCGCCGATCGCAGCGGCCGCGCGCGTGCGTGGGTCATCGCCGGCTACGGCCTCGCCGGTTTCGCACGACCCTTGATCGGGCTCGCGACGAGCTGGTTCGGCGTGCTCGCCTGCCGCGTCGCCGACCGCATCGGCAAAGGGCTGCGTTCGGCGCCGCGTGACGCGTTGATCAGCCTCAGCGTCGAGCCGCAGCGGCGCGGCCTCGCATTCGGCTTCCATCGCTCGATGGACAATTTCGGCGCGGTGATCGGTCCGCTCGCCGCGGCGGGTCTGCTCGCGGCCGGTCTCGATTTGCGCACCGTGTTCCTGCTGTCGATCGTGCCGGCACTGCTCGTGCTGGTGCTCGCGCTGAAGGTGCCGGAGCCCGAGCGCGCGCCGTTGCCGTCGAAGGCGCCGATACGCTGGACCCTGGCCGGCATGCCGCCGGCGTTCCGGCGCTACCTGTTCGCGCTCGGTCTGTTCACGCTCGGCAATTCCTCCAACATGTTCCTGTTGTTGCGCGCGAACGAACTCGGCGCCGACGCGACGCGTACGACGCTGATGTGGGCGTTGTTCTCGTTCGTCGCGGCGCTGCTGTCGACGCCGCTGTCGGCGTTGTCGGACCGCTACGGCCGCGCCGACACGCTGGCACTGGCCTGGTTCGCCTACGCGATCGCCTATTTCGCGATCGGCCGCCTGCCGAGCGCGGACTGGGCGCTGTGGCTCGCCTTCGCCGGCTACGGCGTCGTCACGGCGGCGCTGGAAGGTACCGAGAAGGCGCTGGTCGCCGATCTGGTGCCGCGCGAGCTGAGCGGCACCGCGTTCGGCTGGTACAACCTGGTCGCCGGAATCCTGCTGCTGCCGGCGTCGCTGCTGTTCGGCTGGCTGTGGTCGATGCTGTCGCCGGGCGCGGCGTTCGCGTTCGGCTCCGCCTGCGCTCTGCTGGCGGCCGTGCTGCTGAAGACCTGGGTGCTGCGCGCGGATCCGGTTCGAACGTAGACGACCGCCGCGATCGGTTCGGCCGGCTCGCGTTCTCCGCGTCGACGACCCGTTCGCTGCTGCCGGCGCATCGGTTTGACCCTCCACGGCTGCGCGCTTCGAAAAAGCGCAGCGCTCGCCCCGAGGCGGTTGACACATACCGACCGTATGGTATTTTTCCGGCATGCCAAGACCGACCCGACAATCCCCCGAACGCGGCAATGCGCGTATCCGCCTGCTGGAAGCCGCGCGCGATCTCGTCCGCGCGCAGGGCTTCGCCGCCACCACGGTCGACGATCTGTGCCGCGCGGCCGGCGTCACCAAGGGCGCGTTCTTCCATCATTTCGAGAGCAAGGACGCCCTCGGCGTCGCCGCCGCCGAGTTCTGGGCCGAGACGACGACGCGCTTCTTCGAGGCCGCGCCGTATCACGATTCGCCCGATGCCTTGCAGCGCGTGCTCGACTACGTCGCGTTCCGCAAGGCGATCATCGTCGGCGAACCGGCCGAGTTCACCTGTCTGGCCGGCACGCTGGCGCAGGAGGTCCACGCCAGCGCGCCCGCCATCCGCGATGCCTGCGGCCGCAGCCTCTTCGGCCACACGGCCACGCTGGAAGCGGACATCGACACCGCGCGGCGCGAGCGCGGCATCACCGGCGACTGGACCGCCGCGAGCCTCGCGCGGCACACGCAGGCGGTCCTGCAAGGCGGCTTCGTCCTGGCCAAGGCCGGCAACGATTCCGGACTCGCGCGCGAAAGCCTCGATCACCTGGACCGATACATCCGGCACCTGTTCCACATCGCACAGGACGCGCCGACATGAACACGACCACGACTCTCGGATGCGCCTGCGGCACGACGCGCATCGAGGTGCAGGGAGCGCCGATCCTGGTCTCCGAATGCGTGTGCGACAGCTGCCGCGCAGCGGCAGAACGGCTCGCCGAACTTCCCGGCGCGCGCAGCGTCCTCACCGCCTGCGGCGCGACGCCTTGCGCGGAATACCGCAAGGATCGCGTCCGCATCGTGTCCGGCGCGGAGCACCTGCACGAATTCCGGCTCTCCGCCGCGGCGGGTTCGCGCCGCGTCGTCGCGACGTGCTGCAACACGCCGGTCTTCCTCGAGCTGAAGGGCGCGCACTGGCTCAGCCTCTATCTGCACCTGTGGCCACCGGCGACGCGACCGGCACCGCAGTTGCGGACGATGGTCGGCGACCTGCCCGATGCGTCCGCGTTGCCGGACGACATCCCCAATCTGAAAAGCCACACCGTGTCGTTCTACGCGAAGCTGTTCGCGGCGTGGGTCGCGATGGGATTTCGCAATCCGAAGATCGAGGTGGCGGGGAAGATCGATGCCTGACGACAAGATCGAGATCGAGAACGTCAACACGCCCGGGCGGACCGAGCGCGTCGACCGCCCCAAATACCAGGCGATGCGCCAGGCGCTGCTGCGCATACTGCCGACGCGCGCGCCGGGGCTGACGGTCGCCGACGCGAAACAGGCGCTGTTGCCGCTGCTGCCGGACGAACTCTTCCCTCAAGGCAAGACCGCCGGGTGGTGGTTGAAGGCGGTCCAGCTCGACCTGGAGGCGAAGGGCATCGTCCGGCGCGCGGCCGTCAAGCCGGTGCATCTGTACCGGAGCGGGCCGGGCTGAACCCGGCTGGGGGCTCGTCGATCGAGCGCACGCGACGTGCTGCTACGCGGCGTGCAGCCCGCACGGTGCCGGCGTAGCGTGCGCCGACGTCTGACCGGGGAGGTGTTCCATGCGCATCGTCGTCGCGGCGTTGCTCGCCGCCGTCGTGTTGTTCGTCTGGCAATTCGTGTCGCACATGCTGCTGCCGATCGGCGAAATGGGCTTTCGCGCGCCGCAGAACGAGGACGCCGTGCTGTCGGTGGTGAGCAGCGGACTCGGCCAGCCCGGCATCTACCATCTACCGCACATCGACAGCGCGAAGATGGGCGACGAGGCAGCGACCAAGGCCTGGGCCGACAAGGCCAAGGCGAATCCGTACGCGTTCGTCGTGGTCGCGCCGCCGATCCAGGACGCCGGCAGCATGGGCAGGGAACTCGGCACGCAATTCGTGACCAACTTCCTCGCCGCGCTGATCGCCGCCTGCCTGCTGGCCGCGACCGCCTGGAGCTTCGGCCGGCGCGCGCTCGGCGCCGGCGCGATCGGCGTGTTCGGCTGGCTGGCCAATCTGGTGCCGCAATGGACCTGGTACCGCTTTCCGGGCGAGTTCGTGTTCGCCGGCTTGATCGACCAGGGCATCGGCTGGCTGCTCGCCGGCGTCGCGATGGCGTGGTGGCTCGGGCGTCGCTAGCGTCGCACACGCAGGCGGGGAGTGAGGAAGGGCGCGGCGGAGTGCGTGCGGCAACCCACGTATAATTCGCGCCCTTCTTCGTTTTCGGGAACGCCTCATGCTGGATCCGGCCCTGCTGCGCAGCCATCTCGACACCGTCGCCGAACGCCTCGCCACGCGCGGGTTCGCGCTCGACCGGTCCGCGATCGAGTCGCTGGAAGCGCGGCGCAAGCAGGCGCAGACCGAGACGCAGGAGCTGCAGAACCTGCGCAACACGCGCTCGAAGGCGATCGGCCAGGCCAAGGCCAAGGGCGAGGACGTCGCCGCGCTGATGGCCGAGGTCGCCGGCATCGGCGACCAGCTCAAGGCCAACGAGCACACGCTCGCCGAGGTGCAGGCGCAGCTCGCCGCCGTGTCGCTCGGCCTGCCGAATCTGCCGCACGAGTCCGTGCCGCCGGGCAAGGACGAAACCGACAACGCCGAACAGCATCGCTGGGGCACGCCGCGCGCGTTCGACTTCGCGGTGAAGGATCACGTCGAACTCGGCGCGCACAAGGGCTGGCTCGACGGCGACGCCGGCGCCAAGCTGTCCGGCGCGCGCTTCACCGTATTGCGCGGCGAGCTGGCGCGGCTGCATCGCGCGCTGGCGCAGTTCATGCTCGACCTGCACGCGGGCGAGCACGGCTATCTGGAATGCAACGTGCCGCTGCTGGTGCACGCGGATGCGATGCAGGGTACCGGCCAGCTGCCGAAGTTCGAGGAGGATCTGTTCTCGACCGCCGTCGGCGACACCAAGCGGTATCTGATCCCGACCGCCGAAGTCTCGCTGACCAACCTCGTGCGCGAGGAGATCGTCGAGGCCGATACGCTGCCGCAGCGCCTGACCGCGCATTCGCCGTGCTTCCGCGCCGAGGCCGGCTCGCATGGCCGCGACACGCGCGGCTACATCCGCCAGCACCAGTTCGAGAAGGTCGAGCTGGTCTCGATCACCCGACCGGCCGACAGCTGGGACGAGCACGAGCGCATGACGCGCTGCGCCGAGGTCGTGCTGGAAAAGCTCGGGCTGCCGTACCGCCGCATGCTGCTGTGCACCGGCGACATGGGCTTCGCCGCGGCCAAGACCTACGACCTGGAAGTCTGGCTGCCGTCGCAGGACACCTTCCGCGAGATCTCCTCGTGCTCGAACTGCACGGATTTCCAGGCGCGCCGCATGCAGGCGCGCTGGCGCAATCCGGAAACGGGCAAGCCCGAGCTGGTGCACACCTTGAACGGCTCCGGCGTGGCGGTCGGCCGCGCGCTGATCGCGGTGATGGAGAACTACCAGAACGCGGACGGCTCGATCACGGTGCCGGACGTCCTGCGTCCTTACTTCGGCGGCGTCGAGCGGATCGTCTGAGGTCCGCGGAAGTCGGCGTACGGACGCTTCGGCACGGCTCGGAGCGTCCGCGTCCCGGCGGACTTCAATACCACTCGATCAACGACACGCCGAGGCCGAAGTACCAGGCGCGGTGGTTGTAGTCGATCAGGCTCTGGCCGTAGCCGTCGAAGAGTTGCAAGTGGCCGCGCAGTTCGCCGGAGATCGGGAATGCCCAGTCGAACTGCAGCGCGCCGCGCGAGCGGTCGCCGCCGCGCAGCGTGTGGCGCGCCATCAGCGCGAACTCGTGGCCGTTCCATTGATGCACCAGCTGCAGGTCGCCGCGGCCGACGTAGTCGCTGATGTCCGGGTTGTCGTCGTCGGTGTCGTGCACACGCCACCACGGACGCAGCATCAGCGTCCAGCCGTCGCGCTCGAAACCCAGGTTCAGCATGACGCGGTTCCAGCTGCGCGACAGCGGCTGGCTCTGGCCGTTGGACTGGTGGTTGACGGTAACGCCCAGCAGGCGACCGTTCCAGCCGAACAGCTCGTAGCCGGTGCGGAACGCCAGCGTCACTTCCGGCTCGTAGTTGGTCTCGCTGAACGGGCGCGATTCGGCGTCGTTGTAGATCTGCCAATGCGAGACTTGCGTGTAGCCGGTCCACAGATCGCCGTTGTCGCCGAAGAGGTTCTCCCACAGCTTGGTTTTCAGGCTCAGCTGGTACACGGCCTCGATCGACTGCAGATTGCGCGACTCGGTCGTCTGCCGGCCCGCCGCGGGCGAGGCCGGCCGCTGATTGGTGTCGCTGGTGTAGAACACCGGCAGCAGATAGACCGGCTTGTAGGCGCGGATGTGGAACGGGCCCTTCTTGCTCGCCTCGTCCAGTTCCCAGCGGCTGTCGAGCAGGGAACCGACCAGCGGATGTTCCTCCGGTCCTTCCGAGTCGTGCTCGTGCGGGAACACTTCGTTGCGCACGGTCGTGGTCTCGCGCGCCGGCGGCGGCGCGGCCGGCGTGCGTTTCATCGCGGCGTCGTAGCAGCGCAGGCGGATCGCGTCGTCGGCGAGGTCGACGCAGCGCGCGGCGTCCTGCGCCTGTGCGCCCGTCGCCGTCTGGGCCAGGGTCGTCGACGACAGCAACGCCGCCAGCGCGGCGGTCCAGGCCGCTGTTCGTCCGTGAGTGATGTGCATCCTTACCTCTGCGGCTCAGGCACGAGCCGCAGAGGTTGGCACAGACGCGCAGCCGAGTGAAACGCTTCGTTCAGCGGGCGCGCGCCCAGCGGTCGTACTCGGCTTTCGAGATGCGGCCGTCGCGGTTGCTGTCGGCGTAGATGAAATCGTTCGCCAGGGGTGGATAGGCGGCGGCTTCGGCGCTGCTGATGTAGTCGGTGCCGTCGCGGGCGAGCTGGGCGAAGGCGGGCGGCGGGCCGAAGTCGTGGCGTTCGGGCTGGCCGGTGTGCACCACCAGCTCGCCTTCCGGCGTTCGGTAGGTGGTCGTACTGGCGTCCGTGTTCGTTTGCGCGAACGCGGCGACGCACGACAGCAGCAGCGGGATCGGGACGAGCATGCGCGGATTCATGGGTTCACCTGTGCGGATCGGTTGCGGTGCCGACGGGGCCGGCCGGGCGCTGCGCGATCCGCCGCGACCGTGCCGGGAATCCTCGTCGGACCGATCCTAAGCCGCCCAAGCTGAAGCGTTGCGCAGCGGCGATCGTCGCGGCGTTGTATCGTTTGCGGACGGTCAGCGAGGTGAATTCGTGCAGACTGCTTCTCCGACTGCCATCCGGCGCCCGCACCGGATGCTGGCCTTGATCGCGGCGTTCAAACTGTTCAAGGCCGTGGCCTGCGCGGTGCTCGCGCTGGCCGCGTTCCGTTTTCTGCAGCCGGACTTCGCCGCGGCGATCGAGCACTGGCTCGAATCGCTGCGCTGGCTGACGCGCTACGGCATCGCCGCGCGGATGGTCGACCATCTGCTCGGGCTGGATGCGCGCCAGTTCCTGCTGCTCGGCCTGGTCGCCTCCGCGTACTCCTTGCTCTACGTCGTCCAGGGGATCGGCCTCTGGCGCGGACGGCGCTGGGCGGAATACCTGGTGGTGGTCGAAAGCGGCCTCCTGCTGCCGGTAGAGGTCTGGGAGCTGGCGCAGCGCTTCACCGTGTTCAAGCTCGGCATCCTGCTGGTGAATCTCGCCATCGTGGCGTATCTGCTGCGCCTGTTGCGCGCGCCGAGGACGCCGTGACGCGGAGGGCGCTTCCGTCGTCGATCCTGCTGCTCGCGCTGGTCGGCTGCGGGCGCGAGGCGCCGCCGCCGACCGGCGTGACCGCGGTGGCGCCGGCTGCACGGACGGCCTCGACGCCGCCGCCGGCGCCGGCACCGGCACCGGAACTCGTGCCGACGCCGCCCCCGCCGGCTCCGCGTGCGATCGAGGCACCGCCGCCGCTCGGCGCGGCGTGTCTGGCGAACTCGGCGCCGAACGCCGCCGCCAGCGCGCGCGCCGTGCATCGCTGGGTCGATGCGGCCGGCATCACGCACTATTCCGACCAGGCGCCGCCGCGCGACGCGCGCGAGCATCGCGTGATCGACCTGCGCGCGCCGCCGCCGATCAGCGTGCAAGCCTCCGGCTACGACGCGAACCTGCCCGACGAGCTGCAACGCCGCGCGGCCGCCGACGCGCTCGGCGTGCAGCGCGTGCTGCACGATGCGCTGGGCGTGGTGTCGCCGCCGGGCATCGCGCTGCGCGTGGTGTTCGTCGGCGACGGCGAAGCCTACGGCCGGCTGATCGGCAATCCCGCGCTGTCGGCTTCGGCCGGCGCCTATTCGACCGCGCAACGCACGATCTTCGTGCGCCGCCAGCCGCAGGACGAGGCCAGCTTCGCCGTCCTGCGCCACGAGATCACCCATGCGCTGGTGCACGAGTCGATCGGCAGCCTGCCGACACCGGTCAACGAAGGGCTGGCGGAATACTTCGGGCGGTATCGCGCGGCCGGGCTGGGCGGCCAGATCGACGTCGGCGCCGGCCGCCCCGCGATCGTCGCGGCTGCGCCGGACGGGGACGGCAGCGACGCCCTGGTCGACCTGCTCGCGCGCGACGGAGAGGTCTTCTACGCGATGGACGCCGATGCGACGGCGCGCGAGCGCCGCTACCTGCGCGCGTACGCGCTGGTCGCGGTGCTGATGCGCGACGCGCCGGGCCGCGCGGCGCTGGCCGACGTGCTGGCGCGGCAGCGCGCCGATCCGTGCCGCGCGGTCGCGGCCGAACGCATCCTCGACGAACGCTATCCCGGCGGCTTGTCCGCCTTGGCGGGGGCCTGGTCCGGATTCATGCGCGATCCGCCGGGCGATATTCGCGCCTATTAATCGCGCTTCGGTTGAAAAAGCCGGTCTCTCGCAGAGACGCGGAGAACGCAGAGGAAAAATCCAGAAATTCCTTCTCTGCGTTCTCCGCGTCTCTGCGAGAGAACCGCTTCTCGGTGCCGCCGTCGATAGGCACGCCTTTAATCGACAGCCCGCCGAATCGGATTTTTGTGCACTGCAATTAGACCGAAAGCCGGTCTCTACCTTCAAAACCACGACTCGGGTAGACTCGAAACGCTGTGTTTGCACGGTCGCTCGTGATTACTGACCCGATGCAGCGTCGATCGACGATCCGCTTCATCGCTTCACCGTAAGCCTGCATGCCCAGTGGTCGACATACCCTGAATGGGGATGGTGTTTCCAGTCTGGTAAATCAGTGGAGAGTTTATGTCGGATCGTCAGGTGGGTACCGTCAAGTGGTTCAACGAGAGCAAGGGATTCGGTTTCATCAGCCGTGACAATGGCCCGGATGTGTTCGTGCATTTCCGCGCAATCAGCGGCAGCGGATTCCGCACCTTGCAGGAAGGCCAGAAAGTGTCGTTCCGCGTCGTGCAGGGCCAGAAGGGCCTGCAAGCCGAGGACGTGACTCCGGCCTGATCGGAACCAAGGAAATTCGAAAGGCCGCGGCGCTCGCCGCGGCCTTTTTTTGTGCTCGGTCACGAATGCGGCAATCGACCGGGTTCGTCCGCGTCGCGCCGGTGGCGACGCTGGACACCTTTCATCCCGGTCCGTTCCTGGAAGCGTTCTTCTCGCGCTCGACCCAGATCAGCATGCCTTTCGCATTGAGTTCGGCGTCGATCGCCAGCAGGCGCCGTGTTTCGTCTTCCGTCACCGGTGCGCCGAGGCGGCGGACCTCGGCGTGGAACAGCTGCTGCAACGCCTCGGTCAGCGCCGGAACCGCATCGTCGCGGCCGGCGTAGCGGTGTGCGAGGTCGACCTGCGCGTCGATCAGGCGCAGCAGCGTCCGCGCGCGCGCCTCGACGTCGTCGATGCGCGAGTAGTGGGTCAGCAGCATCGCGCGCGGCCGGCGCTCGAGCATGCGCGCGATGGTCGCCTTCATCGCGTCCGGCTCGAACTGCACCGGGCTGGTAGTCGGGAAGATCATCGGCTCGGAGCCGCCGTCGAAGTCGCGGTAGCTGATGCCGAAGCAGTCGCCGGTGAACCAGCTCGCGCTGGCCGCGTCGTACAGCGTCACGTGGTGGCGCGCATGGCCGGGGCTGTCGATGAAGTGCAGCACGCGGCCGTCGAGGTCGACGTCCTCGCCGTCGCCGAGCGCGCGGATGCGCTCGGCGGGAACCGGCACCAGCGCGCCGTAGCTGTCGGCGACGACGTCCGCGCCGTAGACCTGCTCGGCGCTGGCCTGCAGCACGGACGGATCGACCAGGTGCCGCACGCCGCGCGCATGCGCCAGCACCTGCGCGCGGGGCAGCTCGCGGGCGAGGGCGCCGATGCCGCCGGCATGGTCGAGGTGGACGTGGCTGGCGATCAGGTAGCGCACGTCGTCGCGCGCGATTCCGCGCGCCGCCAGCGTGTCGAGGATGCGCGGCACGCTGTAGTTGGTGCCGGCGTCGAAGATCGCCGCGGCGCCGTTCGATTCGATCAGGTAGCAGGCGCCGAAGCGCGGCCGCTCCAGGCCGATGTCGATGACGCTGATGCCGTCGCCGAGGTATTCGTGCTGCATGCCGGGCTCCGTGAGCGCGAACGCGTGCGCGGATGATGGCATCATGGCGGCCCTGATCGCACCCGGAAGCCGCATGTCCGCCGAAGACGCCCTGTTGATCGAACCGCGCCTGCACGACCTCGGCGACGGTTTCAACGTGCGCCGGCTGCTGCCGTTCCGCCTGCGTCGGCACGTCGGGCCGTTCGTGTTCTTCGACCACATGGGACCGGCCGCGCTGGCGCCGGGGCGCGGACTGGACGTGCGCCCGCATCCGCACATCGGCCTGGCCACCGTCACCTACCTGTACGAAGGCGCGATCGCGCATCGCGACAGCCTCGGCAGCGAGCAGGTGATCCGCCCGGGCGACGTGAACTGGATGACCGCCGGCCGCGGCATCGTGCATTCCGAGCGCACGCCGGCGCCTGAGCGCGCGGCCGGGCACCGCGTGCACGGCATCCAGACCTGGGTCGCGCTGCCGCGCGAGCACGAGGAGGTCGAGCCGGGTTTCTTCCACCATCCCGGCGCGACGCTGCCGCAGGCCGAGCGGGGCGGCGTGCGCCTGCGCGTGATCGCCGGCACCGCGTTCGGGATGGAATCGCCGGTGCGCGTGTACGCGCCGACGCTGTACGTCGACCTCGAGTTCCTGCGCGACGACACCTTCGTGCTGCCGCCCGAGCACGTCGAGCGCGCGGTCTACCTGGTCGAAGGCGAGGCGCAGGTCGGCGGCACGTCGCTGCCGGCCACGCACATGCAGGTGCTGGCGCCGGGCGGCGACGTCGAGATCGCCGCACGCGCCGGTTCGCGCGTGCTGCTGTGCGGCGGCGCGCCGCTCGACGGCGAGCGCACGATCTGGTGGAACTTCGTTTCCTCCAGCAAGGAACGCATCGAGCGCGCGAAAGCCGACTGGCTGGCGCAGCGCATCGGCCAGGTGCCGGGGGAGACGGAGTTCATTCCGTTGCCGGAGCATTGAGCCATGTCGGAATTTGCGCGCTTCCGCGACTTCTACCCGTTCTACCTCGGCGAGCACCGCAACCGCACCTGCCGCCGCCTGCATTTCATCGGCAGCTGCCTGGTGCTGGCGGTGATCGGCGTCGCCGTCGCCACGCGCGACGCGCGCTGGCTGCTGCTGGCGCCGCTCGCCGGCTACGGCTTCGCCTGGGTCGGCCACTACGTGTTCGAGAAGAACCGCCCGGCCACGTTCAAGCATCCGCTGTACAGCCTCGCCGGCGACTGGGTGATGTTCTGGGACGTGCTGCGCGGCCGCGTCTCGATCTGAACGTGCCGGGTTGAACGACGCATGATCGCGACGAACGACGCTGCCGCGCGCGGCGCCCCCGACACGCGCCTGCGCTACGTCGACGCGCTGCGCGCGATCGCCGCGCTGCTGGTGGTGTGGCTGCACGTCGGCGACAGCTTCGTGCATCTCGACGGCGCGGCTCCGCTGCGCGGCGCGTGGCTGCAAGGCATCGCCTCCGGCGTCGACTTCGGCCGCGTCGGCGTCGTCGCGTTCTTCCTCATCAGCGGCTTCGTGATCCCGTTCAGCATGCGGCCGGCGCAGCCGATGCCGGTGCGCACGTTCCTGGTCAAGCGCTTCTTCCGCATCTTCCCGGCGTACTGGCTGTCGATCCCGTTCGGTGCGCTGACCGGCTGGTGGCTGTGGGGGCGCGAGTTCGGCGCGGCGGATTTCCTGGTCAACCTGACCTTGCTGCAGGACGTGTTCGGCATGCGCTCGGCCGAAGGGCTCTACTGGACCTTGCTGGTCGAGTGGGTGTTCTACGCGGTGTGCGTCGGACTGCTGCTCAGCGGTAGCCTGGACAAGCCGCGCCGGCTGCTGGCGCTGGCGGCGGCAGCCGGCGCGGTGCATTCGGCGGCGATGGTCGCGCGCTGGCTCGGCACGCCGCTGATGGGTTCCACCGCGGCGTTCTGGTTCCTGAACCTGTCGATCATGCTGTGCGGCACGTTGTATCGGCAGGTCGTGTTCGAACGGACGCCGGCGACCGACGGCGTCGCGCGCATCGGCACCTTGCTGCTGCTCGGCTACTACCTCGTGGTGCTGCCGCTGGCCGCGGCCTGGGCGGTCGGCTTCGAACACAATCCGCTGATCGCCTACGCGCTCGGCCTGCTGCTGTTCGTGGTCGGCACGCGCTACGTGCGCATCCAGACGCGCCTGACCGACTGGCTCGGCGCGCTCAGCTATTCGATCTACCTGTTCCACCCGGTGGTGTTCATGTCGCTGCTGTGGCTGCTGTCGCGGCAGCCGGCCGGATCGTGGTGGCGCACGCAGCACCTCGGCGTCTATCTCGCGCTCGTCGTGGCGCTGACGATCGCGATCGCGGCGCTGGTGCATCGCTGGGTCGAGCAGCCGTGCATCCGCCTCGGCCGTCGGCTGGCGCGGTCGATGCGGGATCGTGCCCGCATCGACCTTTCCCGCGACAACGCGGCTGCCCCTACGCGAGCGATGCCGCTGCGCGGCGATCGGTGATCGCCGCGGCCGCGTTCAGTGGCACTGGTAGTCGCCGCTGCCGGGCGTGCCGGTGATCCGGATCTGGTCGAGGAAGAAGCCGTCGAAGCCGGTGTTCTGGTCCGACGAGAAGCGCCAGCGGATCTGTACGGTCTGGCCGGCGTAGCTCTGCAAGCTCGTCGTGAACGGTTTGAACACGGCAGTGGCCGTCCCGTTGCCTGGATCCGAATTGGATGACGCAGTCGAGACACCGCTGAACGCTCCCTGCGCGGCGGAGTAGCCGCAGGCGTTGATCGGCGCAGCGCCGGTGCGCGCGAACGAACTCGGATAGCCGCCATCGGGCGGCAAGTCGGTCCAGCTGACGCCGCCGTCGGTGGAGATTTCCTGTGCGACGCCGTCCCACTGGTATTCGAGGTCGTAGCGCGCCTGCAGGCTCAGCACGGCATCCGCGGTCAGGGTCAGCGGCGGCGTGCTCAGGCTGCCGCAGGTCTGGTCCGGATAGGGCGCGCCATCCGCGCCGGTGAGATAGCTGTAGGTTCCGGCCGCCGCGGCGGTGTCCGTGACCCGCCACGGCGTCTGCAGCACGGCATGGCTGCGCGTGTCGACGTCGTCGAGATAATCGCTCGGGTCCGGGCCGTCCGGGCCGGTCGGCGTCACCACGATCGGATACGAAGTCAGGCTCGGATTGCCGGCGGCGTCGTGCGCGGTGACGCGGTAGTAGTACGAGGTGCCGTTCGCCACTGCCGTGTCGACGTACTCGGGCGTGCTCAATGCCGCGGCCACGGTCTGCGGATTGCCGAAGTACGGATCGGTGTCGCGCTCGACCTGGTAGGTCATCGTCGTCTGCGTCGGGCAGCTCGACGTCGCCGCGCTCCACGACAGGTCGACGCTGCACGTGGCGTGCGCGCCCGACGCGGTCACCGACGCGCGATTGAAGTCCGGCGTCAGGCCGCAGTCGTCCTGCGACACGACGTCGACGCATTCGGACAACTCGCCTTCTACGTCGTTGCGCACGCCGCGCAGGCGATAGGCATATGCGAAGCCGCCCTCGCTGTGCGTGTCGGCGAGCGGCAGCGCCGGCCCGTTCGCGACCAGGTGGAAATCGCCGCGCGCCGCCGTCGCGCAGTGGCCGTCGGCGCGATACAGCTGGAAGCCCTGCGCATCGCCGGCGGCGTTCGCGTCGACGCTCACGCCGTCGCTGCTGTTGGCGGCGATCGACAGTGCCGTCGGCGCCGGGAACGCCGGCGCGTCGGGCAGGCCGAACGCGCCGGACACGGCGACGGCGTAGCCTTGCCGGTCGGTGTCCGCCTCGCCGTTGCCGGGCACGTCGGTCGCCTTCACGCGGATCGTGTACGCGCCGGCGAGCGGCGCGGTGAAGCGCACCTGTTCCACCGTGTCCTTGCGGTCGCCCGAGCCGCCGGGAACCGAGACGCCGTTGCTGAAGCGGTTGCCGCGGTAGACGGTTCCGTTCGGCGCGACGACTTCGAGGTCGAGGTTGTTGACCAGCGCGGCGGCCGTGCCGGTCGAGGCCGCCGGATCGAACCAGGTCAGTGTCGCGCGGAACTCGATGCCGGCGGCGACCTCGGCGATGGCGTACTCGTCGGCCTCGCCGGTGACCAAGCCGGCCGCGTTGCTGCGCTCGAACACGCGCAGGCGGCGGCTGTCGTCGCCGCCGGGCAGCGTTTGCTTGAACCAGACGTTGCCGTCGAGCCACGGGCGGCCCCAGCCGGTGCCGGTATTCGGGAAGGCTGCCGGGGTCGTGGTCGGCACGGTGCCGTTGAGCAGCACGGCCTTCAGCATCGCGCCGGTCGGGTTGAACGCATCGACCGCCTCGCCGCCGGTGAGCGGCGGCGGCGCGACGCCGTCGAAGCCGTCGGCGAACACGCGATCGGCCGCGGCGGCGGTATTGGCGAAGCCGCGCGGATAGAAGCCGTCGACGAAGTATTGGCGCAGCAGCACGGCGTTGCCGGCGACGACCGGCGTCGCCATCGAGGTGCCGGTGTTGGGCACGGTTTGCGGGGCGGTAACCTGCGCGGTGACTTCGCCGACGGCCGCGGCGGAAATCGTCTCCGTTCCCGGCGCGGCGAGGTCGGGCTTGAGGCGACCGTCGGCGGTCGGGCCGGCATTGGAAAGCGAGGACTTGACCAGGCTGCCGCCGTGGCCGAGCGCCGCGACCGTCACGCCGTTCTTGGAATTGCCAGGCGAGCCGACGGCCATCGCGCCGGTCTGGTTGTTGCCGGCCGCGATCACCACCAGCAGATCTTCGAGCCGGTGCGTCATGCGGTCGACATTGGCATCGACGGCGCTGTATTGGCCCGAGGTCGACCCGCCCCAGCTGTCGCTGTGGATGCGCACGCCGCCGCCGTGGGCCTGCTGCAGCGTACCCTCGAAGTCCTGCACGATCAGCTCGATCGGATTGTCGCCGCCGATGTCCTGCATCAGCAGCTGCGCGTTCGGCGCCATGCCGTCGGCGAGGTCGTGGTTCGGCAGCCACGGCGTCGACGGCAGGAAGCTGTCCGCGCCGAAGGTGCCGGCGGCGTCGCCGACCAGGGTGCCGCTTGTATGCGTGCCGTGGCCGGAAAAGTAGTCGTAGTCGATCGGACCGCCCGGCTGCGTCCAGTACGCGACGATCTTGTTGTCCGGATGCAGCGTGCCGAGCGCGGGCGGCAGCGGCGGCGGATTGTCGGCGAAGGTCACTTCGGTGTGCGGCCCGTCGCCCTTGTCCAAGGAGGTGAACCAGGCCGCGTTCGGCGTCGTGCCGGAATCGGCGATGCCGACGATCTGGCCGCTGCCGGTCAGGCCGTGGCCGAACATCGGCGAGGTGCCGCAGAGACGGCCGCTGCCGGCGCAGTCGTCGGTCATGTTGCCCTGGATCGCGCCGATGCTGGCGGCGTTGCTCGTGCGCAGCGGATGCCACGGCGAGACGAAGGCGACGCCGTCGATCGCTGTCGCGCTGGTCAGCAACGCGTCCAGCGCGGCGGCCGGCACGCGGGCGCGCACGTAGGGCGTCGCCTCGCTGCGCTGGCTGCGCATGGGAATCTCCACGTCCGGCACTTCGCGGCGCAGCGTGGCTTCGATCTGCGCCGCGGAGACGCCGCGGAAGGCTTCGACGAGGATCTCGTAGCGGCCGTCGTTCTGCAGCGCGGCCGAGTTCGTGCGCGCCGCCGTCCACAGGTTCGGATCGAGCTTCATCGCCGGACGCAGCGGCCCGGCCCAGCGCACGGCGGGATCGCTCGTCAGCGCGGGCAGCCCCTCGCGTCCGAGACGGACGAAGTAGGCGTGGTTCGGCACGTAGCCGAGCACCTCGATGCCGCGCGCGGCCAGCGCCTTGTGCGCGGCCGTCTTGCCCGGCTGGAATTGCACGATCGCGTAGCGCGTGGGCGCATCCGGTGCCGCGCCGACGGCGGAGACGTTCAGCGATTGCTGCGTCGGATCGAAGATGCCCGAGCGCAGGATCAGCTGCGTCGAGTCGCCGCGCGCCGCCTCGACGGCGTCGAGCGCGGGAGGCGAAGCGGGTACATGTTCCGAAGCGATCGCCTGGCCGAATGCCAGCATCAGCGCGGCGGCGAGGGCGGTGCGGGGGAGGGACGGGCTGGGCATTGAGATGTTCCGAAGAGGATGTGTTCGCGAATGGGCGCGGCGAGTCGTGCTCGACGCGGCATTTGAAACTCGCCAAGGTGAGGCAGCGCTCCGCTTTCCCTCACCCCGGCCCTCTCCCGCAAGCGGGAGAGGGAGAAAGGCCACGCAAGTTTTCATCTCTCCCGCGTGCGGGAGAGGTCGCGCCGAAGGCGCGGGTGAGGGCAGTAGGAGCACAGCACTCCGCTTTCCCTCACCCCGCTACGCTGTCCTGCTCCGCATGCCGCCAGCGCATCCCTGCGCTGGCCCTCAGCCGCCGGGGGGCGGCCTCGACCCTCTCCCGCAAGCGGGAGAGGGAACAATGCAGCATCAGGGGCGCGCGTCGAACCCGTCATTGAAGATCGCATCGCCTGCTTCGCTCACCGTCAGCTCGACCGGCACGCGCATCATCGACGGCAGCGGACCCTTGGTCGCCACGCACAGTTCGGTCGAGTAGCGGCCGGGCGCGAGGTCCGAGGCGTCGATCGTCACCGCGAGATCCTGCGAGGAACCGGCCGCGATGCGCCCTTCCGTCGGCGCGGCGACACGGAGCCACGGCGTGCTCTCCGGCGTCGCGCAGCGGATGCCCGAAGCGGCCGGATCCAGGTGCGGCGAAATCAGGATGTGCGAGGTCTGTCCCGCATACAGGTAATCGCCGCGGAAGGAAGTTATGAACGTCGAATGCGTCTGCGGCGAGGCGTTGGCGCCGGGCACGAACGCCGGCAGACCCGGATGCTCGTCGACGTGGTATTCGACGACCAGATCTTCGAAGGCGGTGTCCTGCACCGTCACGGTACCGTCCATCGGAACGCGCAGCAGGCTGTGCGGCGTGCCGTCGGTGACGGCGGTGCCGCCGCCGATGTATTCGAGCTGGAAGGAGTCGAGCGTGTCGACCGCGCCGTCGTCGTGCGGCTTGGTGTACAGCTTGACCGACACCGGAATGCCGGCCTGCGAACCTTCGATGCCGACGGTGACGGCGTCGATCGTCGCGCTGGCGCCGACGTGCGGGTACTCGCCGAAGTAGAAGCGGCGATACCAACTGGTGGCGGCGGTGCCGATCACTTCGACGCACTCCTGTACGACCTCTCCGCGCAGGCGGCATTGCGGCATGCCGATGCCCATGCCGGGAATCGGCGCTTCCTCGCTGATCTGTGTCAGCGTGCCGCCGTCGGTCAGGCTGAAGGTCAGCGCGGCGCCCGCGCCGGCATTGCCGATCCGCACCGAGGCCGAGGTCTGCTCGCCCGGTGCGAGCGAGAGCGTCAGCGATTCCGGCGCAGCGGTGGGCTGCGCCGGGAAATCGAAGATGCCGACGCTGCCGAAGTCCACGCCGACGTCCCTGGCGGCTGTCGACACCACGGCGCTGCCGTCGATTCCGATCACGCCGATACCGCCGCTGTTGTCGTTCAGATAGCCCGGCCCGCCGCGAACGACCTTGTCGGATACGCTCCAGCCCGATCCGCTTCTATTGAAGACGTAGATGATGCCGCCCGCGAGATACGGATCGCCGCCGAAGGATCGAACCGAACCGATCGCCAGAAGATCGCCATTCAGCGCGGAGGATATGCCGAACAGGTCGCCTGCCGTCGGGTCGTCCGCGGTCAAGGCCTGGCTTGGGGTCCAGGTGCCGTTCGATCGCGTGTAGACGCAGGCGATGCCGGTTTGTTCGCTGACATCGGGCGTGGTCAGGGATCCGATGGTGTCGGCGATCACCGCGGTGTCGCCAGCCAATTCGATCCTTCCGGTGCCGAAATTGTAGACGTAGCTGTCTTCTTCGGTGAGCCCGCAACTCGTCAAGCTTTGCGTGGCATTCCATTGGCCGCTCGATACGTCGAGTTCGTAGGCATAGACGACCGGATTGGTATGTGGCGTCGGCTCCCATCCGACCATGGGGGCCGTGATCATGGCGGTCGAGCCGTTCAGGCCGAGGCCGTTGCCGAACTGCGCGAGTTCCGGCGCATCGGCGAGCACCAGTCGTTGCGTCTGCATCCAGGTGCCGTCGCCGGATTTGCCGAATGCGTATACCGCGCCGCGCAATCCGTTCTCGGCGACGTCGGCGATGAGCGCGCGGTCGCCTTGCAAGGTCATGAACGCGCCGAAGCCCGAGCCGTGGTTCTGCACGACGCCGTCGGTCAGGATTTGCGTTTGCTGCCAGACTCCGTCGGTGCGTTTGTAGACGTATACCTTGCCGGGCCGTGACGCGGCGACATTACCTCTCGGGGCGCCGACGAACAGCGTGTCGCCGGAAATGGCCAACATCTTGCCGAAGTTGGCATTCGTTCCAATAACTTCCGCCGGGAATTCCAGCTTCTGGACACGTTGCCATTTTCCATCGCGCTTCTCGAAGAAATGAATCGCGCCCGGACCTTCTTGCGGACCGTTTTCCGGGTCCGGATAGAGCGGATTCACTCTTTCTGTTTTGGCCAGGATGACCATGGTGTCTTCGGATAAGACGATGGCGTTGAATCGATTGTTTTTCTGGAATGTCCAACCCGTATCCAGGGGAATGACGCCGTCGTAGATCTCGCTGGTGATCACCTGAACTTCGCGTCGCGTGGCGCTTCCCAGCGGGCTCGCCAGCAGCCCGGCACCGACACTGTCGGCCCAGCGTCGTCGCGCCGTGCCGTCGTGCTGGAAGTCCGGCGCCCACGGCACGAAGGCAACAGGATCGGACTCCATCGGATCGTCCGCGGCCACGCGCAGATAGGGAGAGCTCGTCGCGGAGGCAGGAGACGGCTGGGATGAAGCGGCCGCCGGAGCGAGTGCTGAAGCGCTTGCGGCGGCAGGAATGGCGAAGCCGATCGTGGCGAGTCCCAGCACGGCGGCCACGGCCGTGCAGCGGGCGAAGCGGATGTTCATGGGCGGTCTCTCGATGATGGTTCAGGCGAGGCTCGCCCCTCCGCCGGTCTTGCGGACCGATGGACGGGGCAGATTCATGGGCTCCTCAAAGAGTGAAGCGGAATGGGCAGGGCGGAACCTGACATCGGGTTTTTGGACGCAGTCGTCTCGCTTGCGTGCGGGCGCGCAGGCGGGGCAAATGGATGCCCGCGTTCGCGGGCATGACGTCGGCGGGCGGCGTGGGTCTTGCTTTGCCTTTCCGCAAGCGAGACAAGAGGGTCGAGATCGCCCCGCAGATTCAGAACGGGCTGAGGCCGACATAGGCCGGCGCCTTCGAACTGCCGGCGATGCGGCGCAGACCCGCCTCGGCGCGCGCGCGCCGCTCGGCGTCGATGCCGGGCCGGCCGAGGCGGCGGGAAAGATCGTCGAGCAGTTGATCGAGCTGCCAGACCTGCAGCTTGTCCTCGCCGCCGAGCGCGGCGACCAGTGCGGCGCGCTTTTCCTGCAGGCGGTCGAGGAGCCGTAGATCCTTCGTTGCCAGCGCGCGCGCCCACAGTTCGTGGATCTCGCTGCGCAGCACGCCGGCCTTGTCGGGCCCCTGCATTCGACGAAAGCCTTCCGCGGCGCGTTGCAGCGGTTCGATCGCCGCTGCGGCGTCGCCGTCAGTCAGCCGCGCTCGGCCGATGCCGTCGTCCAGCAAGGCGCGGCGGATGAGGCTGTCGCGCACGTTCACATCGTCCGACGCGCTTTCGAACGCCGCCAGGGCCGCCGCGGGCCGCCCGAGTTGCAGCTCGGCTTCGCCGAACCGGCGCAGCACGTTGTTGTGGGGGCGCTTGCTCGCCGGATTTCGCCCCGTCGCGTCGAGGAAACTGCGCGCGAGCCGCGAGGCCTCCTCGAAGCGGCCGATCGCGAGCTGGTAGTCCAGCATTCCGATCACGACATAGAGCCGCAGACGGATCTGCTGCGGATCGGTCGTCACCGGAATGGCCCGCAGCTCGTCGTAGATCGGGCGGGCGCGAAGCGGGTCGCCGCTGGCCAGATAGCATTCCAGCAACGTCGCCTTCGACGTCACCACGTCGAAACTCGATGCGCCGCTGAGCGTTTCATGTTGTCGCAAGGTCGATTCGAGCAGTTCGATCGCCTCGGCCGTTTCGCCGGTGCGATACAGGCTGGCTGCGAAGTTCTCCTTCAGCGACAGCCGCACCGACGTGCCGATCGACGGATCGCGCTCGGCGATGGCGATGGTACGGCGCCAGGCACCGTTGGCCTGCCGGTAGTCGGACTTCAGCACGGATGCGGAGGCCAGCGTGTTCAACGCCATGATCGCGTCCTCGCCGTTGTCCTCGCCGCTTTCCTCGAGGGATTCGATCGCCGCGCGCGCATCGGCTTCGGCGTCGTCGGCCTTCCCCATCAGCGCATGCGCGAAGCCCCGCTGCGCGAGTAGGGCGGCGTGCCAGTTGTGCCCGCCGCCGCGCGTGCGCTCCGCCAGCGGCAGCGCTTCGGTCGCGCGGTCGATCGCGTCCTGCTGGCGCGCGAGGCCATTGTCGATCAGCAGCAACGGCAGCAATGCGCCGAGAAATTCGACGGCGTGGCGGTCGCGCTGCGGTTGCAGCATCGCGACCGCGCGCTCGGCTGGCGCCAGGCCGAGCTTCGGTTCGCCGAGATTGTTGAACGCGTCGGCGATCTCGGCGAGCAGGACGGCGTGCGTCGGCTCGTCGACGTCGGTGCGCTGGTCGAGCGCGTCGGCGGCGCGCGCGAGCAGAGCGGGGGCGGAGATGTCCAGAGTGCCGAACTGGTCCGGATTGGCCTGCCGAAACACGCTGCGCAAGAAGCCGACCATCGCCTCCGACCGCTCGCGCTGACTGCGCGCCAGATCGCGTTGCTGCTCGGCTTCGCGCCGCTGGGCTTCGGCCTGTTCGCGCTGGTGCCGCTCCGAGGCGGCCTTGTCGAACGCGACCACCGTCGCGGCGACCAGGCCGAGGCTGAGGACGACGATTGCCGCCGCCGCCCACGCGTGCCGGCGCAACAGCTTGCCGAACGAATAGGCCAGCGACTTGCGGTGCGCACGCACCGGCAGGCCGGCCAGCCAGCGGTGGAGGTCGTCGGCGAGCGCCTGCGCGGTGTCGTAGCGTTCGGCCGGCCGCGCGGCGGTCGCCTTCGCCACGATGTTGCCGAGGTCGCCCTTCAGCAAGCGCACGAGCCGGTCCGGCGATTCGCCGCGTGCGCGTGCCGCCTGTTCGGCGGCGCTGCGGTCGCCGACGATGCGCGTGGCGAGCGCCTGGTGCGGCCGCGGCAGCTCGCCGTTGCTGTCGGCGTCGCGCGCGGCGGCGCTGCGCGCCTGCTGCACCGGCACGCCGCTGAGCAGTTCGTAGAGCACGCTGCCGAGCTGGTAGACGTCACTGGCGGTGGTGGCCGGATCGCCGCGCAATTGCTCGGGCGCGGCGTAGGCCGGCGTCAGCGCGAGCGTGCGCGTCTCGTCGGTCTGGTCGGCGTCGATGACCTTGGCGATGCCGAAGTCGAGCAGCTTGGGCACGCCCTCGTTGTCGATCAGGATGTTCGACGGCTTCAGGTCGCGATGCAGGATCAGGTTCTTGTGCGCGAACTGCACGGCGTTGCAGATGTGCACGAAGCGCCGCACACGGTCGCCCACGCTGGAACGGCGGCCGTCGCACCAGGCGATCAGGCGTTCGCCGTCGACGTAGTCCATCGCGAACCACGGCCGTCCGCTGTCGCTGACGCCGGCGTCGATCAGGCCGGCGATGTTCGGGTGCGACAGCTTGGCCAGGATCTGCTGCTCGCGCCGCGCGCGCGCGCGCGACATCGCGCGGCCGCCTTCGTGCAGCAGCTTGATCGCGACGTACTGCTCGATCTCGTCGGTGCGCTGCGCCAGGAACACCTCGCCCATGCCGCCGCTGCCGAGCGCGCGCAGCAGGCGGAAGCGTCCGCCGACCAGCGAGTCGGGACCGAGGCGGTGCGGATCGGGCGAGGTGTCGTCGACGGCCTCGTCGACGTCGATGGCGTCCGCCGACGACAGCAGCTCGCGCACGGCCGCGGCCAGTTCGGCGTCGTGCGCGGCGAGTGCGGCCAGTTCCGTCTCGCGTGCGGAAACCGGCAGGTCGAACAGGCGGTTCAGCCATTGCAGTTGCGCGAGACTGCGCGTGCGGTCGGGCGAATTCGTCACGGCGCCATCTGCGTCTGCAGCCAGCTGCGCGCGACCGCCCAGCCGCGGTAGACGGTGCGTTCGTCGACGTCGAGCGCCTTGGCGATGTCCTGCATGGTCAGGCCGACGAAGTAGCGCAGCTCGACGATGCGCGCCAGGCGCGGCTCGACCTGATCGAGATCGTCGATGGCGACGTGCAGCCGCTCGATGTCCATGTCGTGCGGCAGCGGCAGGTTGATCGCCTCGATCAGGTCGACGCGCTCCCAGTCGCCGCCCCGCTTCTCGGCGCGCGCTTCGCGGATGCGGTCGACGATCAGATGGCGCATCAGCCGCGCGGATGCGCTGAAGAAGTGCTGGCGGTCGACGATGCGCAGCGCGTCGACGCGCAGCACCTTGAGCAGCGTGTCGTGCAGCAGTTCGGTCGGCTGCAAGGTGCTGGCCGATTCCCCGGCCAGGAGGCGCGCGGCCATCGCGCGCAGGTCGGCATAGACCAGCGGCAGCAGCTGATCCAGCGCGCCGGCGTCGCCGCCTTGCCACGCGTCGATCAGCAAGGTCACGTCACCGCTTTGATGCATCGACGCCGCCCCGAACACCCCACCAGTGCGGGGCATTGTAGGGACGCGGGCGAGCGAACGTCACGCGAGTTCCGTGCTCGCGCGTATGGCGCCTCCCGTGCCCGGTCGGCGCGGAAGCCGGTGGAAAAAGCGGGCTGAATCGCGACGACGCGCCGTCTCCCCATGCATCGTGCGGCCGCGGATCCTCGCTCGATCGAAGAGGCCGGCGATGACGCCGGCCCGGCGTCAGCCGTCGCGGCCGAGGGGCCGCGACGGCTGCGGGAGGCTAGTGGCAGACGTAGTCGCCGCCACCCGAACCGGCGCCGTCGAAGCCGTCGGCGAAGAGGCGGTCGACGACGGCATTCGCGTCGCCGATGCGGATCTGGTCGAGGAAGAAGCCGGCGAACTCGGTGTTGCCGTCGCTGGTGAACCGCCAGCGGATCTTTACCGATTGGCCGGCGAAGCTCGCCAGGTCGACGGCGAACGGCTTGAACACCGGCGTCGCGGTGCCGTTGCCGGGATCGGCATTGGAAGCGGCGGTGGAGACGCCGCTGAACACGCCGCGCGTGGACGGGAAGCCGCACGCGTTGTTGTTCTGCGTCTGCGCCAGCGTGGTCGGATAGCCGCCGTCCGGCGGCAGGTCGGCCCAGGTCGCGCCGTCGTCGGTGGAGATCTCCAGGACGGCGCCGTCCCACTGGTACTCCATGTCGTAGCGCGCCTGGAAGCTCATCGTGGCGCCGGCGGGCAGGGTCAGCGTCGGCGTGGTCGCGCTGCTGCACGTGTCGGACGGATAGACGCCGCCGTCCGGTCCGTTGTGGTAGCTCAGCGTGCCGTCGGCGGCGAACGTGTCGGTGGCCTGCCAGGCCGGATCGAGCGTGAGATAGGTCGCGTCGTCGACGTTGTCGAAATAGCTCGACGGATCGGGGCCGGCCGCTCCGCTCGGCGTGACGCCGACGGCCGGCGTCGGCGCGCTCGGATTGCCGAGGCTGTCGCTGGCCGTCACGCGGTAGTAGTACGGCGTGCCGTTGGCGACGGTAGTGTCGGTGTAGGACGCGGTCGCGAGCGCACTGGCGAGCGGTTCGGGTGTCGTGAAGTACGGATCGCTGGCGCGCTCGACCGCGTAGGTGATCGAGCCGCCGGCCGGGCAGGAGGCAGCGGCGGTCGGCCAGTTCAACGTGACGCTGCAGCTCGCATGGGCGGCGCCGGCGCTCACCGCGCCGGCACCGAACAGCGGCTGCAACGTGCACGGCGCCGCGGAAACGACGTCGACGCAGGCGGATGCGTCGCCTTCCACGTCGTTCTGGATGCCGCGCACCTTGTACGCATAGGAAAAGCCCCCTTGCGTGTGCGTGTCCGTCAGCGGTGCCGCCGTGCCGTTGGCGACGAAGCGGAAATCTCCGGGCGCTGCGCTGGCGCAGGTGCCGGCCGCGCGATAGAGCTGATAGCCCTGCGCGCCGCTGCTGCCGGTGAAGCCGATGGCGACACCGCCGGCGTCGTTCGACGCGACCGCCAGGGCGCTCGGCGCCGGCAGCGCCGCGGTGTCGGGCAGGCCGAAGCCGCCGGTGACGGCGAGCGCGTAGCCTTGCGCGTCGGTATCGGACTGGCCGTTGCCCGGCACGGCCGTGCCGCTGACCTTGATCGTGTAGGCGCCGGCGACCGGCGTGGTCAGCCGCACCTGCTCGACGGTGTTGATCGCATCCGCGTCGCCGCCGGTGGCGGATTGGTCATTGGCGAACACGTTGCCCTTGTAGACGCTGCCATCGGGCGCGGTGACTTCGAGATCGAGGTTGTTGACCAGGGTCGTGGCCGCCGCCAGCGCCGCTTGCGGGTCGTACCAGGTCAGGCTGACGCGCAGCTCCTTGCCCGCTTCGACGTTCTGGATCGTGAAGCTGTCGCTTTCGCCGGTCGTGAGGCCGGCCGAGTTCGGGCGGTCGATCAGGCGTGTGCGGCGGCTGTCGTCACCGCCGGCGAGGGTGCTGCGGAACCACAGGCTGGCATCGAGCCACGGGCGGCCCCAGCCGCTGTGCTGGTTCGGCCATGGCAGGGTCGTGCCGGTGGATTTGGTGTTGCTCAGGTTGGTGACGGTCGCATTGACCAGCACGGCCTTGAGCAGCGCGCCGCTCGGGTTCAGTGTGTCCGCCGGCGTGCGTTCGCCGCGCGGGTAGAAACCGTCCTGGTAGAACTGCCGCAGCAGGGTGGCGTTGCCGGTGATCGTCGGCGCCGCCATCGAGGTGCCCGAGAGCAGCTTGGACACCGGCGCCTGGATCGTGTCGCCGTCGTTGCTGTTGCCGGCGGCGGAGCTGATGCCACCGGAGCCGAGGATGTCCACGGATTCGGCGCCGGCGCCGGGTGCGACGATGTCGGGCTTCTGGCGGCCGTCGGCGGTGGGACCACGGCTAGAGAAGCTGGTCATTTCGTTGAGGCCGCCATGCGTGGAGGCGCCGATGGTCAGCACATTCTTGGCGTTGCCGGGCGAGCCGACCGTCTGCAGGCACAGGTACTTCGAGTTGCCGGGAATCGGCTCGGTCTGGCCGGTAGCGCAGGCGCCGACGATGCCTCCGGCCATGCCGTCGTTGCCGGCCGAGACGACCAGCAGCATCGTGTCGAGATCGCGCGAGTGCGCGTCGGCGATGGTGTCGCTGGCGCTGTAGGCGCCCTGGGTCGGCCCGCCCCAGCTGTTGTTCTGCAGGCCGGCGCCGGCGGCATGCGCCTGGTCGATCGAAGCGCCGAGATCCTGGATCGCCAGGCAGCCGGTGCTGTCGTTGCCGATATCCTGGAACAGCAGTTGCGCGTTCGGCGCCATGCCGTCGGCGAGGTCGTGATTGGCCGCGTTCGGCGTCGCGGCGAGATAGGTCGCCGAGCCGAACGTGCCGGCGGCGTCGCCGACGATCGTGCCGGAGGTGTGCGTGCCGTGGAACGAGAGGCCGCCGGCGCCGGGGGAGCATTCGACGCCGTCGCTGTCGTACGCGGTCGATCCGGGCTGCACGAAATAGCCGACGATCTTGTTGTCCGGATGCAGCGTGCCGAGCGCCGGCGGCGTGGTGTCTTCGGCGGGCGTCAACGCGGTGACCGGTCCGCTGCCCTTGTCGAGCGTGGTGAACCAGGCTTCGTTGTGGTCGACGCCGGAATCCATGCTGGCGACGATCTGCCCGCTGCCGAAGATCTGGTGATCCCACAACGGCGTCGGTGCGCCGACCGCCCCGACGCCGGCGACGTCGCCGCTCATGTTGCCTTGGATCGTCGCGATCGAGCCGCTGTTGTCCAGGCGCGGCGCGACGAACGGCTCGATGTAACCGACCGCATCCAGCGCGCTGGCCGCCGCGACCGCGCGCGCGAGGTCGTCGGCGGCGACGCTGAGACGCAGCGTCGGCAGGAAGCGGTCCGCCGTGACGTCGGCGATGCGCACGTCGGGCAGTTGCGCCCGCAGCGTCGCCGCGGCCGCGTCCAGGCTCTGACCGGCGAAGCCGGACACCTGCAGTGCGTAGCGCTGGTCCGTGCCGGCCTTCAGCGCCGAGCGCCGGCTGGTCCACAAGCCCGGATCGACCTTGAATCCGGCCCGGTAGGCGCCGGCCCAGCGCACGCCGGGGATCGCGCGCAACGTGTCCAGCGACGTGGCGCCGAGCCGGACCAGGTAGGCGTTGTTCGGAACGTAGCCGACGATGTTCACGCCGAGCGCGGCGAGCGCCTTGCTCTCGCCGAGCCGTCCCGCCTCGAACTGCACGATGCCGAGCCCGCTCGCTGCGGCCGCTGCCGCGCCGGTCGCCGTCAGGTCGAGCTGCTGCGCGGCCGGATCGAAGATCCCTGCACGGAGCAGGATCAACGAGGCGTTCCGGCGCGCCGCGGCCAAGGCGTCGATCGTCGGCGAGGTGGCCTCGAGGAAGTGCGGTGGCGGGCTGGCCTGCGTCGAGGAAATCGCGGCGGCCAGCGCCAGGGCGAGACCGCTGCGGCGGAGGTTGATCGAGCGGGAAGACGGAGAGGCGGTGACGCGGCGGTTCGATTTCACGATTCGGACTCCGGGTGGATGGTGTCGCCGGGTGCGCGGGAGTGGAACGCGGACGTTCCGTGGACGGCGCCCGGCAAGATCGAAGATCGCCTGTGTCTTGCCGGGGGCGACGGCTCCGGGTTTCGGCCAGCCGTCGCCGAGGGCGGGCGGACGGCTCGCGAGACACTCGCGTGTGGTCCGCCGGCCGTCGAGGGTAGCGGCCGGCGGACGTTGCGCTACCAAGTGCTCACGGCGCGTCTCCGTCGAAGCCGTCCGCGAAGATGTCGTCGCCGGCCGCGCCGAGGTCGAGATCCAGGCACCAGGTGTTCAATGTGCCGGGCAGGAACGCGCCCAGGCCGTCGGTGATCGTCAGCGTCCAGTCGCCGGCCGCCGCCTGCCCGGCGAACGCGGCGCCGAGCGGATTGAGCGGCAGGTAGGTGCCGCTTGCCGGCGCGAGCAGCGGGCAATCGACGGGCGCGCTCGCCGCGTCGTCGAAGACGACGTTCATCGAGCTGGCATTGCACTGGTCGTTCTGGAACACGGTGACGGATTGTCCGCCGTGGCTCAGGGAGATGCCGACGCCGCTCAGGATCAGGCCGCTCGTCTGATCGACGCGCACGCGCACGCCGTCGACCGTCTGCTTCTGCGCGACCGTGATCACGTCGCTCAGTTCGGCGCCGATCGACGCGGCCGGATTGCGGCAGAGCGTGGCGCTGGTGGTGAAGGAGAACACGGCCGAATCGCTGCCGCCGCCGCAGACGTTGGTCGCGCGCACGCGCCAGTAGTAGCGGGTCGTCGGACTGAGGCCGCTGGCGTGCCAGCTCGTGGTCGTCAGTCCGCTCTGGCTGGCGACGATCTGCGTGAAGGCCGCGTCGGTCGCGACTTCGATCGTGTACGAGGCGGCCTGGTCGCTCGCCTGCCAGGTCAGCGTCGCGTCGCTGCTGTTGACGCTGTCGGCGCCGTCGGCGGGACTGGTCAAGGTCGGCGCGCCCGGTGCCGCGGTGAACACGGTCAATTCGGCGTGCGTGCCGTGTCCGGGGCTGTCCTGCGCGGTGCCGGCGATGTCGATCGTGTAGTCGCCCGCCGCGCTGGCGCCGGTGCCGCCGATGGTCAGCGTGGTCGCATTGCCCGGCACGACGGGATTGGTCGAGAAGCTGGCGCTGGTGCCGCCCGGCTGTCCGCTGGCCGCGAGCGTGACGGCGTTGGAGAAGCCGAGGGTCGAGCGCACCTCGACGTTGAAGCTCGCGTCGGTGGCGGCGCAGATCGCCTGCGGACTGTCGGTCACGCGCAGGGAGAAGTCCGGCGCGTCGACGGTGCAGACCGGCCGCTCGCCGCAGGCGATGCCGTGTGCATTGAACGCGTCCCAGATGCGGCAGGCGTTCGGCGTGCCGTTGTCGAGGTCGCCGTCGTCGTCGTCGACCGCGAGGTAGACGGTGTACCAGTTCGTCGCCGCGCAGCCGTTGACGGTCGCCTTCGGATTGCACTGGCCGCCGTCCTGCACCTGATAGGCGCTCTTCGACGGCAGCAGGCTGCCGTACCAGATGCCGTCCATCGCGGCGTAGCCCTCGTCGGTGCCGAAGCGTTCGGCCAGGGCGTTCTTCAGATCCCAGTTCGCCGACCCGGCGATGTAGCTTTCGCAATGGCCTTCGTAGCCCATCGGGCCCTGGTAGGGGATGAAGCCGCCCACCAGCCACGGACAGGTCAGCTGGCCGCCGCGGCAGTTGATGCCGTCGCTGGCCTCGACGTTCGGCGGCGAGGCGATCGTGCGCGTGCCGGTCTGCGAGAAGTCGTTGAGGTCGCGCACGCCGGTGCAGGTCGTGCAGCCGCTGCAGGTCTGCCCGCTGGCGTAGAAGCCGGGGCCGATGCAGGACTCCTTGGTCTCCAGGAACGCGAAGGTGTCGCCGACCGCTTCGCCCGAGCCGTTCTCGCTGGCCGCGCCGCCCTCGTTGTTGTCCAGGCCGTGGCCCCACTCGTGCAGGAACACGGCGGCGATTTCGCCGGTGTTGCCGCAGTGGATCGACGGGTCGCTGGGATGCGTGCCGGACTTGTAGAAATTGACCGTTCCGTTGAGCGGGCTGTAGCCGGCATTGCAGACGTCGTCGACGTTCATGTTCGCCGTGACCTTGCCCTGCAGCCAGGTGTTGTCCGGCAGGATGCCGCGCGCCTTCTCGTTGATGCGCGTCAGATGGTAGAAGCCGGTGCGCGAGGCGTGCGTGTTGCCCGGTCCCGCCGTGTTGCCGTCCGGCGTGGCGCAGTCGGTGCCCGGCCCGGTGCCGAAGGCGAGGTTGCCGTCGGTGCTGCTGGACAGCAAGATCGCGCCGCAGTTGTCGACCATCTTGAAGTACTTGCCGTCGAGCGAGGTGCTGGCGGTACCGCCGGTGTAGTCGTAGATGCCGAGCGTGTCGGTGATCGTGGTGGCCGCGTCGACGGTCACGGTCGCGAACGGAAACGGCATCACCACTTCCGCTTCGAGATTGGTGGTCGGATACACGCCGCCGCTGACCGTCGCGTCGGCATTGAGGTTCAGGTCGCGCACGTCGAGCACGCGGTTCGACGTCGCATCGACCAGCACCTGCCAGCTGGCGTCGTTGCCGTCGACGCGGAAGACGTAGCGCCAGGCGAGCACGTGCCGATAGCCCTCGCCGCGCGTGCCGGCGAAGGCGGTGGCGGCGAGCTCCTGCGGCGGCGCGCTCGGATAGATGCGCAGCTCGCCGCGCTCGCCCCAGGTCTGCACGACGGTGCCGGCCGGAAAGCCGAGTTCCGACCAGGCGGCACGGAAGGCTTCCTCGCGCGTGGACTTGGGCAGCGCGTCGATGCGCACCTCGCCGACGCGCTCGGCGCCGAACTGCACGACGTTGCCCTGCGACACGCGCGCGTAGACGAACGCGCCGTCGACCGGCACATTGCCGACGACCTGCGCGAACTCGATCGTCCAGAAGCCCTTGTCCTTGCCGTAGGAACCGCTGCGCTTGGGGTCCGGGCGCAACTGGATGCCGTCGAGCTTGAGCAGGTCCTTCTGCGCGTCGAGGAAGCGCCGCGCTTCGCGGGTGACCGTGGCGAGGTCCATTTCCTGCGCCGCGGCGACGCCGAAGCGGCTCGGCGCGAGCCGGTTGCCGCGCCCCGGAATCAGTGCGACGCCGCTGCCTTGCACCAGGTTCGGGCGATCGCCGCGCGAATCCCAGCGCACTTCCCAGCGGCCGCCGACGCGGCGCTCGAACGCGGCCACGCGCGCGGTCACCGCGGCGTCGTTCTGCGCGCTCGTCGTCAACGACGGTTTCACGTCGAGCGAGGGCTCGACGAAGGCCCGCGCCGGGCGGTGAAGATGGTCGAGGCTTTCCTGGAGGGTGACGGCTCCCAGTGGAACCGCCGCGCAAGCAGCGATCATGGGCGCCGCGCAACGCAGCACCATGCGATAGATCCCCATCGTTCGATCTCCCGTTCAGTCATCGTCGGCGGATGCGCGAGAGCGCTTCAGGCCTTTCGGCCTCGCCGTCGCGGATGTCCGACTCGTGCCTCCAGCCGTCGGCGGCTCGAGGCTCCCAGACGCCAGCCCGTACAGCGGGAGATGCGCGGTCGCGGAGACTGCCGATCCGCACCGCCTCCCGCCCGATTGCCGCAGACCGATGTCGAGATCGGCGAGCGAGGCATCGGGCGGCTCGATGCTAGCAATGGCGAGTGGGTGGAAATCCGACACGGCTGATGATCGCCATGTGCGTACGGGTTCACATTCGGCGCGTGCGTCGTGCGCCGTGGAACGGGATTTCCAGCGCCGCGCCCGGCGAATGCCAGATTGGGAAGATGTAACAAAGTGATACGTGGGCGGGGGTGAGGCGCGTTCTCGACAGTCTGTGCTGTTCTGATCGCTCCGCTCCCGCCGCGTCGAGGCATGCGTGATGCTCGCTGCGGCTTTCGCGTCGGATTTCGGCCATTGCCATGCCCACGGACCCGCAACAAGACAGCGAAGGCCTGCGCGTCATCGGCCTCGCCGACGAAGAACTCCACTTCTACGAAGTCATGCTGCGCCGGCCGGGCGCTGCGCTGGACGAGCTGGCCGCCGCCGCCGGCTGGCTGCCGGCCGACGCGCAGCGCGTCCTGCACGCCATCGAGAGCAAGGGTCTGGCCAGCCATACGCTGGAGCAGCCGCCGCGCTACCGCGCGGCACCGCCGGACGTGTGCTTCGGCGCGCTGATAGACAAGCAGCAAACCCGGCTGCAATCGGCGCGCTCGCTGGTCGACCGGCTCGGCAAGATCCGGCCGTCGAGCGGCGCCGAGGACGAGGAAGCGCGCGCCGAGGTCATCACCGGGCACCAGTCCTTGCTGCAGGTCATGGAGCGGCTGTACGCATCGGCGCGCGAAGAGGTGCTGTGCTTCGACCGCCCGCCGTACGTCAGCGAGCTGTCGACCCAGATCGACCAGAAGAAGCAGACGCTGCGGCAGGGAGTGAGTTACCGCACGATCGTCGACACCGAGGCGCTCGCGGTGCCGAGCCGGCTCGACCACCTGCGCATCGAGATGGGACTCGGTGAACAGATCCGCGTCTGTCCGGGCATTCCGATCAAGGCCCTGATCGTCGATCGCCGCCTGGCGCTGGTGCCGCTGCACATCGAGTACACCTCGCAGGCCGGCTTGCTGCTGCGGCCGTCGTGGCTGTTCGACGCGATGTACGCGCTGTTCGAGCTGCTCTGGAATCAGGCCGCCTCGTTCGGCGCCGACGGCGCGCGCGACAAGGTGGAGAAGGAGGTCGGCGAGCTGGTTTCGCTGCTGTCGAGCGGCAGCAAGGACAAGGTGGTCGCGCACCAGCTCGGCATTTCCGACCGTACGCTGGAACGCCGCATCAACGAGATGTACCAGCACCTGCAGGCGCGCTCGCGTTTCCAGGCCGGCTGGAAGGCCGCCATCGCCTCGCTCGGCAGGGCGCCGAAAGGCTAGTCCTGCGACGGCACGTAGGGATTCGCAGCGCGGCGCGCCGGCGAAGAACGGGACTCCGCCTCGGGATCGCGACGTCGCCCGCGCCGCGAATCTGGCGCGAGCGAAGCGTCATGTGGTCGCTCAGCGCGCCGAAGACGCGCCGCCGGCGCGGCGCCCGTCCTCGCGCAGCACGTGCGCCAGCGTGTCGATGCTGTCGGTCATGCGGTCGAAGGCCTCGGTGATCGCGCCGGCGACGTTGCGCGCCTCCTCGTCGGTGGCGGCGGCTTCGAGCGCCGCGACCAGGGCGCGCTCCTCCTCGCGCAGACTGCCGATCTGCGGCGGCGTGCCGCCGCGCAGGTCGCGCGCCAGCGCCGCGAGGCTCATGTCGATGCGCTCGATGAAGGCGAGCACGGCGTCGCGCTGCGGCAACGTGCGCGCATCCAGCGTGACCGCTTCCAGCGCCATGCCGGCGCGGATGAAGCGGTTCGCGTTGGCGAACACGCCTTCGGCGAGCGCGATCAGCGCGCGGTCGCGGCGCGGTTCGCCGCGCAGGCGTTCCAGCGAGGCCTGCGCGTTGGTGCGCGCCGCGCGCGCGGAGGTGCGTGCGGCGGCGCGCTGGTCGGGCTCGCCTTGCAGCAGCACGGCGAAGTAGGCGCGATAGGCGTCGAGCATCGCCGCCAGCGCGGGGCGCACGCGCAGGTGCTCCCAGGTCGGCCAGACCACGTAGGCGACCAGCGCCAGCGCGCTGCCGATCGCGGTCGCCAGGCCGCGCGCCTGCAGCACGTCGGCGGGCGCGGTGCCATCGAAGGTGAACAGCAGCACCACCAGGCCGGTCAGCATCATCACGCCGATGCCGTAGTGCACCGTGGTCAGCAGGCGGAAGCCGAACGCGAACAGCGCGACCAGCACGACGCGCTCCCACACGCCGCCGAAAGCGTAGTGGACCAGCGCGGTGACCAGCACCAGGCCGAGCATCGTGCCGATCACGCGCAGCAGGCCGAAGCTGAAGGTACCGGCGAAGTCCGGCTTCAGCACGATCGCCGCGGTCATCGGAATCCAGTAGCCGTGCGGAATGCCGGCGAGGCGCTCGCCGACGATCGCCAGCGACAGGCAGACGCCGCAGCGCAGCGCATGGCGGAACGCGATCGAGGAGAGGGTCAGGTTCGCGCGCAGCGTCTGCGCCGCGTTGCCCGGCCGCATCGCCGCCGGCAGGCGCAGCTCGGCCGCGCCGGCGCGCAATTCGCCGCGGCTGCCGGCGAAGTCGGCGTTGCGCGCGGCGGCGCGCAGCTGGCCGCCGAGGCCGTCGGCGCGCGCCAGCGCGATCATCACTTCGCGCGGCGCGTGTCCGGACGCGCAGATCTCCCGCAGCGAACCCAGGGCGGCGTCGAAGCCTTCCATCGCCGCCGCCGCGCCGTGTGCGCTGGCGCCCTGGTCGAGCGCGAGCGCGATGGTCTCCAGCGCGCGCGCGGCGTACTCGAGCACGCGCGCGAGGGTGCGCTTGGCGTCGCCGTCTTCGAGCGTCTCGTGCAGGTCGTGCAGCGCCAGCAGTTCGAGCCGGATGCGCTCGACCAGCTCGGCCAGCACGCGGAAGGTCTCCATCACGCCGCCGCGCGCGCGGTGCTCGCCGTGCAGCAGGCTCTCGACGTCGAGCAGGGCCTGCGTCACCGGCGGCGCGCTGCGCGAATCGTCGCCGCCGCGCACGCTCGCGGCGAGCTGGCGGCAGACGTCGGCCAGCGCCTGACGCTCCGGCCGGTAGCGCTGCAACGGCCAGGCCGCGATCGCGAACAGCATCTGCAGCACGCCGCCGCCGACGATCAGCGCGGCCGGCCCGAGCGCGGTCAGCGGATCGAGCGGCGTCGCCGCGCTGATCACCAGCAGGATCATGCAGGCGAGCCCGGTGCGACCGGCGTTCGGGCCGAGCGCGACGAGCAGGCCTCCGGTGACGCCGCAGAGCAGCGCGGCCAGTGCCAGCAGCACGATGTGCGCGCCGAGCAGGCTGCCGACGTAGGCGGACACGCCGGAGGCGAGCGAGGCCAGCAGCATGCGCTGCATGCGCAGCCGGTACGGGCCGGGCTGGTCGATGAACATCGTGTTCAGCGCGCCGGCGGCCATGCCGAGGCCGATGCCGGGCCGGCCGGCGAGGATCGCCAGCGCCAGCGGCAGCACGATCGCCAGCGTGTTGCGCAGCGCGACGCGCAGCGGCACGTCACGGGGCTTCAGTTCGAGCAGCGTATTCAGCATGCGCGCGTTTCCGCGGCGCCGATGCGGGCGGCGGAGCGATCGTTCAGCGGTACTTTTCCGGCGCCGGGTTCAGGTGGGCGCAGGCCTTGCAGGTGCGCGCGTCGAGCGAGCGGTAGAAATGCTCGAACACGCGCGGGAAATCCTTCTCGATGTCGACGAGGTGGAAGTATTCCTCGTACAGCGGATGGTTGCAGCGCTCGCAGAACCAGAGTAGGCCGTCCTGCTCGTGCGGCAGGCGCTTGCGTTCGATCACCAGGCCGACCGAGTCCGGCATGCGCTGCGGCGAATGCGGCACGCGCGGCGGCAGGTAGAACATCTCGCCGGCGCGGATCGGGATGTCGCGCACGCGGCCGTCTTCCTGGATCTTCAGCACCATCTCGCCTTCGAGCTGGAGGAAGAACTCGGGGCCTTCGTCGAAGTGGTAGTCGGTGCGCTGGTTCGGACCGCCGACCACCATCACGATGAAATCGCCGTCGACGATGCACTTGTTGCCGACCGGCGGCTTGAGCAGGTGGCGGTGCTCGTCGATCCAGGCTTGCAGGTTGAACGGGGGAACCAGCATGGCGTGTCCTGCATGGGTGCTCGGCGGGAGAGTTTACCTCGCACGAGCGCGGCGGCCGCAGGAAAAGGCGCGTGCGGAGAGAAGGCCTTGCGAAAGAGCGTTCTCTCGCAGAGGCGCAGAGGGCGCAGAGAGAGAGAAAGATTCAGGCGAGGAGAGAACAAAGAATGCTCTTCTCTGCGCTCTCTGCGACTCCGCGGGATCAGCTTCCTGCTTCAGCCCCAGGCCGCATCACCGCGATGCACTTCAGCTCGATCGCGATCGGCGTCGGCAGCGCGGTGATGCCGAGGGTGGTGCGGCAGGGCGCGCTGGCCGGGTCGGTGAAGTGTTCGGCGTAGACGCGGTTGTAGGCGGCGAAGTCGCGCTGCATGTCGGTCAGGAACACGGTCACGTCGACCAGGTCCTGCCAGCGCGCGCCGGCGGATTCGAGCACGGCGCGCACGTTGGCGAACACCTGGCGGCATTGCGCCTCGATGTCGTAGGCGAGGAGGCCGCCGTCGGCGTCGTAGACGTTGCCGGGAATCGCGTTGCTGCCCGGCGTGCGCGGGCCGACGCCGGACAGGAACAGCAGGTCGCCGACGCGGCGCGCGTGCGGATAGGCGCCGACCGGAGCGGGGGCGGCGGCGCTGTGGATCGGGCTGGACGTGCCCTCACTCACGGCGAGCCGCCGACCGTGTTGATGGTGCTGCCGAGCTGGCGGTTGCTGGCGTCGCGGGCGACGATGCGGTAGCGGCCGGGGCGCAGGTAGAAATCGCTGGCCGGCACCGGATCGGACGAGGTGCGCACGCGGTCCTTCGCGTCGCCCATGTTCGAGTTGAGCTCGAACACCAGCCGGTCGGCCGGGATCGCGTCTTCGCCCTCGTCCGCGTAGCGCGCCTCGACCAGGCACGGATAGGTCTGCTTACACAGGTCGCCGGTGATGGCGTACGGCACGCGCAGGTCGCCGATCGTGGCCCAGGTCGGCCGGCCGCGGCGATAGACCTCGGCCGGGAACACGACGCTGACGTCGAACGCCTGCGGCCGCAGCGACCACAGCGCGCCGGCGTCGTTGCGGAACACGATCGGCGCGTCGAACTGCACTTCCTGCGCGATGCGGCGGTAGACCGGATGGTCGCCGGTGATGATGTCGTGCGGAATCATCACGGTCTGCTCGACGGAGATCGGCTCGATGCCGCTGAGCGTGCTGAAATGCTGCGCCATCGCCGCGCCGTCGAAATACTTGCCGGCCTTCTGGATGTGCGTGAAGCCGGCGTTGACGACCAGCCGCGCCTTCGGATGCTGCTTGTCGTAGACGCGCTGGTAGAGGTTGCGCGCCTGCTCGCGCTCGCGCGCGTCGCCGGTGGCCATCGACTCGGATTCGTAGGCGACCACGCGATAGCCGAGCTTGAGCGCGGTGCGCACCATTTCGGCGTAGATCGGTTCCTGCGTGTAGAAGCCGGTGTCGGCGTTCGGATAGCCGCGCTTGGCGAGGTTCTCGTCGTCGTGGTACAGCGTCTCGGCGGCGAAGGTGTCGTAGCCGGCCTCGCGCAGCTTGCTCAGCAGCTGCACGGTCAGCGTGCGCGTCAGCGCGATGTTGTGGTTCTCGTTGAGGAAGATCGCCTGGCGATCCTTGGCGAGCGCGACGATCGCGTCGAGCGCCGGAGTCTGCTTGTAGCCGGTGTCCATCGGCGCGGCGCTGTCGCCTTTCTCCGGCGGCTGCGCGATCGAGAAGGTCGTGCGCGAGCCGGCGTAGTCGCCGACCCAGGTCTGGAACCAGCTCAGGTACTGGTTGAAGATCAGGCGGAAGGCGACGTCCGGATCGCGCTGGCGCGCCTCGCGCATGTACAGGTACTCGGAGAGGATGCCGGGACGCTTCAGCGCCTCGGCCATGAGGCGCTCGGACTTGGCCACGGCCGCGCGCTGCTGCGTGATCGAGGCGCCGCTGGTCGGCGCGGGCGGCGGTGCCTGCATGAGCTGCGTGGCGAACAGCACCGTGGCGATGCTGGTGGTGATGGACATGGTCATTCCCCCGTAGGTTCGGCGCCGCTTCGCGGGCTGCGCTCGAGCTGCGCCAACGCGAGCTCGTGTCGTTCGGCGATCAGCGAAGTGTCCTTCACGTCGAGGCCGAGATCGCGAACGCGGCCGTTGCGCAGGCTGTAGATCCAGCCGTGGACGGAAAGTTTCTGGCCGCGCTCCCAGGCATCCTGCACGACGGTCGTGTGGCAGACGTTGACGGCCTGCTCGATCACGTTCATTTCGCACAGGCGCGCGTGGCGCACGGACGGATCGGGCATGCCGCGCAGCGTTTCGAGGTGCTTCTGGCGCACGTCGGCGACGTGCCGCAGCCAGTTGTCGACCAGGCCGAGGCGCCGGTCCTCGAGCGCGGCCTGCACGCCGCCGCAGCCGTAGTGGCCGACCACCAGGATGTGCTCGACCTTCAGGACGTCGACGGCGAACTGGATCGCGCTGATGCAGTTGAGGTCGGTGTGCACGACGACGTTGGCGACGTTGCGGTGCACGAACACCTCGCCCGGATCCATGCCGATGATCTGGTTCGCCGGCACGCGCGAATCCGAGCAGCCGATCCACAGGTACTTCGGTGCCTGCTGCTCGGACAGGCGCTTGAAGAAATCCGGATCCTGCGCGCGCAGCGCCTCGGACCAGGCGCGGTTGCGTTCGAGCAGGTCGTCCAGTTCGGCCATGATGGTGGATCCCTTTCGAGTCGTGGCGAGGGTCAGCCCAGGCGCAGGCAGACGTTCTTGGCGTCGGTGAAGAAGCGCAGCGCCTCGAAGCCGCCTTCGCGGCCGACGCCGGAGTTCTTCACTCCGCCGAACGGCGTGCGCAGGTCGCGCAGCAGCCAGCAATTGATCCAGACGATGCCGAACTCGAGCCGTGCCGCCACGCGGTGCGCGCGGTCGAGGTTCGAGGTCCACAGCGACGCGGCCAGGCCGTAGTCGGTGCCATTGGCCAGCGCGATCGCATCGTCCTCGCCGTCGAACGGAATCAGGCTGACCACCGGGCCGAAGATTTCTTCCTGGTTGGTGGCGGTGTCGTTGGCGAGGCCCTCGATCACCGTCGGCGCGACGAACCAGCCGTCCGCGCAGCGGCCCTCGACCCGCACTGGCGTGCCGCCGCAGAGGATCGTGCCGCCTTCCGCGCGCGCGCGCTCGATGCAGCCGACGACCTTGTCGTAGTGCGCCTTCGAGACCAGCGCGCCGAGGTCGCTGCCGGAGTCGCGCGGATCGCCGACGCGCAGGCTGCGCACGCGCTCGAGATAGCGCCGCTTGAACGTCTCGTAGATCGAACGCTGGACCAGCAGGCGCGAGCCGCACAGGCAGATCTCGCCCTGGTTGGCGAAGCCGGAGCGCACGATCGTGTCGAGGTCGGCGTCGGACAGCTCCGCGTCGGCGAACACGATCGCCGGATTCTTGCCGCCGAGTTCCAGCGACAGCTTCTTGAATTTCGGCGCCGCCGCGGCAGCGATCGCCGCGCCCGTGCGCGTGCTGCCGGTGAAGGAGATCGCCTTGACCTGCGCGTGTTCGACCAGCGCCTGGCCGACGCCGGCACCGTGGCCGTGCACGATGTTCAGCACGCCCGGCGGGAAGCCGGCTTCGACTGCCAGCTCGCCGAGTCGCGCGGCCGTGCACGGCGTCACCTCCGACGGCTTCGCCACGACCGCGTTGCCGGCGGCGAGTGCCGGCGCGATCTTCCAGGTGAACAGGTAGAGCGGCAGGTTCCATGGCGAGATGCAGGCGACGACGCCGAGCGGTTGGCGCAGCGTGTAGTTCAAGGTGCGCTCGTCGGTCGCGTGCGACTCGCCGGCCCATTGCGTGATCGCCGCTGCGAAGAAGCGCAGGTTAGCCACCGCGCGCGGGATGTCGAGGTGACGTGCGAGCTGGACGGGTTTGCCGGAGTTGCGCGATTCGAGTTCGGCCAGGACATCCAGCTCGCGCTCGACCAGGTCGGCGAGGCGGTTCAGGCATCGCGCGCGCTGCTCGGGCGAGGTCGCCCCCCAGGCCGCGGCGGCGTTTCGCGCGGCGTCGACGGCGGCGTCGACGTCGGCCGCGTCGGAGTCCGGGCAGCGCGCGAACACGGCGCCCACGGCCGGTTCGAACACGTCGAGATAGCGACCGCTGCGCGGCGCCTGCGCACGGCCGTCGATCAGGTTCGCGAGGAGAGAGGTCATCGCGCGCAGCTTAACGATTCGCGCTGGGCGGTGAAATGCCGATCGTCATCCCCGGGAGGTTTCCGGTCCCGGCGGGTTTCTCGAGAAGCCGTTCTCGCAGAGTCGCGGAGAACGCCGAGAAAAAAATACTCTTCTCCGCGCCCTCTGCGGCTCCGCGAGCGATCGCCTTTCGTCGTCTTCGGCGGAACGCATCGCGGCTGCGCCGCGCCGGGCTCAGCCCTGCTCGGCGACGGGACGCAGCGAGGGATCGAGTGCGACGCGCTCGTCGAAGACGAAGCAGGCGCCGTCGTAGCCGGCGCCGCCGACGTCCTCGAAGTAGCCGAGGATGCCGCCGTCGAGCTGCCAGACGTGCTCGAAGCCGTTCGCCTGCATCCACAGCGCGGCCTTTTCGCAGCGGATGCCGCCGGTGCAGAAGCTGACCACGGTCGCGTCGGCCAGCGCCTCGCGTTCGGCCGCGAGCGCCTCGGGAAGGTCGGTGAAGCGGTCGATCGGCAGGGCGAGCGCGCCGGCGAAGGTGCCGTGGCGCACTTCCTCGCGATTGCGCGTGTCGAGCAGCACCAGCCGGCGCCCGTCGTCGTCCGCGCCGCGCTCGATCCAGCGCGCCAGGGTGGCCGGCGCGACGGCGGGCGCGCGCTCGGCCTTCGGTGCCGTTTCCGGGCGCCGGAACGTGATGATCTCGCGCTTGCGGCGCACCTTCAGGCGCGCGAACGGCACGCTGTCGCTGCGGCTGAACTTCACGCGGATGCCGGCGAAGCGCGTGTCGCCACGCAGATCGACGAGAAAGCCGTCGACGGCCTTCGCCGCGCCGGCGAGGAACAGGTTGATGCCTTCCTCGGCGACCAGCACCGTGCCGCGCAGCGAACGGCTCTCCGCCGCCTCGCGCAGACGCGCGACGAGCGCATCGGCGTCGTCGATCGGTACGAAATGGTAGGCGGCGATGTTGAGGATCATCGGAGGATTGTCGCGAGGAAGGGTTGTGGCGGGCAAGGGAAGGTCCGACCGACCCTCGTGGCGTCATGCCCGCGAATGCGGGCATCCATTGAGAAAAGCGCCGGAGGCGATCGTTCCGTTTCGTATGAGCGATTGGAAGAGTGCCTTCGAGCGAAGCAGCAGTTGGATTCCCGCGTTCGCGGGAATGGTGTCGCCAAGGGGCTGAAGGTTTTGCCGTCAGGCGAGGCGCGGGGCAGCGAGGCACTCGAATCGCGCTCCTCGCAAGAGATGCCTCGATGAGTTCCCTACGTCGTGCTTTCCATGAAAAGTGCGGCCATGGATGGCCGCTTCTGGACTCTCCAGTGGCATCGGCGACACACGCCCGAAGGGCCAAACCAGATCGCAGCGATCACGGACGATCGCAAAAGCTACAGCGAAAGCGTCCGGCCGCCGTCGACGGGCACGTTGATGCCGTTGACGTACGCCGCCGCCGGCGTCGCCAGGAACGCGATCACGTTGGCGATCTCGCTGGCCTTGGCGAAGCGGCCGAGCGGCACGGTGGCGAGCATCGCCTGTTCGATCTCGGCGCCGTTCTTGCCGGTCGCGCGCGTGCGCTCGGCGAGGATCTGCTCGAGCCGCTGCGTCTGCGTATAGCCGGGCAGCACGTTGTTGACCGTGACGCCCTGCGCGCCGAGTTCGCCGGCGAGCGTCTTGGCCCAGCTCGCCATCGCGCCGCGGATCGTGTTCGACACGCCGAGATTCCGGATCGGCTCCTTGACCGAGGTCGAGATCACATTGACGACGCGACCGTAGCCGGACGACTTCATGCCGGGCAGCACGACCTGCAGCAGGACCTGCGCGGCGACGACGTGCTGGTCGAACGCGCTGCGGTAGTCGTCGGCCGCGGCCGTGTTGGCCGGACCGCCCGGCGGGCCGCCGGTGTTGTTGACCAGGATCTGGATCGGCTGCGCGTTGACGATCGCTTCGACCTTCGCGCGCAGTTCGGCGTGGTCGAGCATGTTGACCGCGACCGTCGCGTGCTGCTGCGCCTCGTGCGTCTTCGGCAGCGCCGCGACGGCGGTCGCGAGCGCTTCGCGCGAGCGCGCGAGCAGGGTGACGTCGGCGCCGAGCGCGGCCAGTTCGATCGCCGCGGCGCGGCCGATGCCTTGCGAGCCGCCGCAGACGAGCGCGTGTTTGCCGGTGAGGTCGAGGTTCATCGTATGGGCCGTTTGCGGAGAGGGTGGAAGTGTGAAATACGAAGGACGGAGAGGAAAGGATCGCGTGTTCGCCGGGTCGATGAAGGATTTCTCTCGCAGAGCCGCGGAGCACGCGGAGAAGGGCGGAAGCAAGTTTCCTCTGCGTTCTCTGCGGCTCTGCGAGAAATTCTTCTCGTCGGCTTCGAATCTGCCTCGCGATCAATGCCGCGGCGGCAGCTTCTGCACCATGTGCTTGAGCAAGTCCTCGTCGCTGTCGCCGGACGGCGGCTCGACGCTGTCGAGGTCGAAGCCGAGCGCTGCGGCGTCGTCTTCGTCGAGGCCGTCGAAGGAGCGGAATTCGGCGTCGAGTAGGGCCATGCGTGCCGCGGTCTCGTCGTCGTAGCGCAGGATGCGGCCGTCGCTGTCGAAGACCTCGGCGATGCCGGAATCGAGGACGCTCAGGCGCGCCCAGATCAGCGTGTCGCCGAGCGCCGCCAGCCACCACCCGGCGCTGTTCACAGCGCGGCTCCGTTCGAGGCGAGGAACTTGACCGCGATCGCGCACAGCGCGCCGACCGCGATGCCCCAGGCGCCGATGCTGCCGAGCACGGCGAGCGCGCTGAGGCTGCGGTCGTGCAGCTTGCGCCAGGCCGCGCCCAGGTACCAGCCGAACGCGCGCGGCGCGAACAGGAAGCCGCCCAGGCGCTCGCGTTCGCCCGGGTGGTGGTCGCGCAGATGCACGGCGACCAGCATCCAGGCGATGACGTAGGTGGTCAGGCCGGCGACGGCGACGCCGAGGCCGCCGGTGAAGAGGAACTGATGCCAGGCAGAGGCGCTCATCGACGGTTTCCGAAGCGGAGGGCGGTGTGCATCGCGCGCCGACGTCCGCCGCGCGGATCGAGCGCTCGGCAGGCGAGATGTGGGATGCGGCGGGTCCATTCCCCTGCGGCAGGAACGAAGGCGGACATCGGCTAGAACTCCGCCGAACCCGGCGCGCGCGGATACGGGATCGCGTCGCGGATGTTGGCCAGGCCGCAGACGTAGACGACCAGGCGCTCGAAACCGAGCCCGAAGCCCGCGTGCGGCACCGTGCCGTAACGGCGGAAGTCGCGGTACCACTGGTAGTGCGCCGGATCGAGGCCGAACTGCGCCATGCGGCGGTCGAGCACGTCCAGGCGCTCCTCGCGCTGCGCGCCGCCGATGATCTCGCCGATGCCGGGCGCGAGCACGTCCATCGCGGCGACGGTGCGGCCGTCGTCGTTCACGCGCATGTAGAACGCCTTGATCTTCTCCGGGTAGTTGGTCACCACCACCGGGCGTCCGACGTGCTCCTCGGTCAGGTAGCGCTCGTGCTCGGTCTGCAGGTCCGCGCCCCATTCGACGGCGTAGTCGAATTTCCTGCCGGATTTCTTCAGGATCTCGACCGCGTCGGTGTATTCGATGCGCTCGAACGGCGCCTCGACGAATGCTTCCAGGCGCGACACCGCGGTCTTCTCGACGCGGTCGGCGAAGAAGGCCATGTCGTCGGCGCGCTCGGCGAGCACCGCCTTGAAGACGTACTTGAGCAGCTCCTCGGCGACGCGCGCGTCCTCGGCGAGGTCGGCGAACGCGATCTCCGGCTCGATCATCCAGAACTCGGCCAGGTGCCGCGTGGTGTGCGAGTTCTCGGCGCGGAACGTCGGCCCGAAGGTGTAGACCTTGCTGAGCGCGAGGCAGTAGGCCTCGACGTTGAGCTGGCCGGAGACGGTCAGGAAGGTCTCCTTGCCGAAGAAGTCCTTGTGGAAGTCGACCGCGCCCTTGTCGGTGCGCGGCAGGTTCATCAGGTCCAGCGTGGAGACGCGGAACATCTGGCCGGCGCCCTCGGCGTCGGACGTCGTGATGATCGGCGTATTGACCCAGAAGTAGCCGCGTTCGTGGAAGAAGCGGTGGACGGCGTTGGCCAGCGTGTGGCGCACGCGCGTGACCGCGCCGAACAGGTTCGTGCGCGGACGCAGGTGCGCGACCTCGCGCAGGAACTCCGGCGAGTGCGGCTTCGGCTGGATCGGGTAGGTCTCCGGATCGTCGACCCAGCCGAGCACCTCGATGCGGCTCGCCTGCAGCTCGAAGGACTGGCCCTTGCCCTGCGAGGCGACCAGTTCGCCTTCGGCGGCGAGCGCGCAGCCGGAGGTCAGGTGCAGGATCTCGCCGTCGTAGTTCGGCAGCGTATTGGGCGCGACGACCTGGATCGCATCGAAGCAGGAACCGTCGCTGAGATTGATGAACGACAGCCCCGCCTTCGAGTCGCGCCGCGTGCGCACCCAGCCGCGCACGCGCACGCGGGTACCCGCGGCGACGGCGCCGGACAGCGCGCGCTTCACATCAATGGTTTCCACGGTGTCGACCGCCGGCATCGCTTGAAACTCCTGGAATGGGCGCCCACGTTCGATGGGCGCGAAGGACTTTCGATGATAGCGGAATCGTCGTACCGGCAAAGGCGCCGCGCCGCGCAAGGCGATACAATCGTCCGCGAACCGAATCCTGAATCTCCAATCCCCAATCGCCGCTCTCCCATGGCCATTCAGCTCACCGCCGCCGCGCGCCAGCGCATGCAGGACTTCCTCGCCAAGGAGCCGTCCGCGGTCGGCGTGCGTTTCGGCATCAAGCGCACCGGCTGTTCGGGTTTCGGCTACACGGTCGACCTGGCGGATGCGATCGCCGAGAACGACCAGGTGTTCGAGCAGGACGGCCTCTCGATCGTGATCGACCGCAAGGCATTGCCGTTCGTCGACGGCACCGAGATCGACTTCCAGCGTCAGGGCATCAACGCGAGCTTCGTGTTCCGCAATCCGAACGCGACCGGCGAATGCGGTTGCGGAGAGAGCTTCACGGTAGGCTGAGCGTCGCCGCCGCGCAGGGGGCATGACGGGGAGCGGACGGGGTGATGGAACCAGACAGGGGCGGCGGCCTTCCGTCGGCCGATGCCGGGGAAAGAAAGCGCGATTCGGCGCTGCACAGCCTGCTGCCGCATCTGGTGAAGCTGCTCCGGCGCGAACCCGCGCTCGGCATCACCGTGGCCTACCTGCTCGTCGCGATGGCGGGCATTTTCTACAACTACCGCTACTACACGAAGTTCGACATTCCGGTGCTGAGCCTGTCGCAGATCAGCGATTTCCTGATCGCCGGGATCCAGCAGCCGGTTGCGCCGCTGCTGGTGCTGTCCACCTTCGCGGTCATCTGGGTGTTCGACCGCATCAACGTCTGGTCGCGGCGACGGCATCTGGCGCGGCGCGAGCGGTTGCTGGCGCAGGACGGCGCGCCGTCGTGGCGGCAGCGCGCGATGCTGGCCTGGGCGCGCTGGAACCTGGTCGGGCACGGACACGCGGTCACGCAATGGGCCTACGCCGCCATCGTCGTCTGTTACGGCTGGCTGTTCGTGGCGATCTACGCCGACCAGCGGGTGGAGCGGATGCGCGCAGACGGGATGGCGCAGGTGCGGGTGCGTCTCAACGGCAGCGAGACGGATCTCGCCGCGTCCAGGTCGCCGACCTGGACCTACCTCGGCGCGGTGTCGAACTACGTGTTCCTGTACGACGCGGCGGCACGGCAGTCCCTGATACTGCCGACGAACAACGTCCTGCGCCTCGAACCGGTCAGCGCGGCGGGCAAATCCGCTCCCGATCCGGCGAAGGCGGGCTCGGCGAAGCCGGTGGCGGATCCCAGGCTTGCGCCAAGTTCGTGATTTCGCCTAGAATTTGCGGTTCTCCGCCCGGTTCGTTCACCGGCGGAGCCTTGCCTCACCGCGCCGCGGGAGGCTGTCGAGCGGAATCCTCCGCGCCGATACCCACAAGGAGTTTCCATGCGTCATTACGAAGTGGTGTTTCTGGTCCACCCTGACCAGAGCGAGCAGGTGCCGGCGATGGTCGAGCGCTACAAGACGCTGATCGAGAACGACGGCGGCAAGGTGCATCGTCTCGAAGACTGGGGCCGCCGCCAGCTGGCCTATCCGATCCAGCACCTGGCCAAGGCGCACTACGTGCTGCTGAACATCGAGTGCAGCGCGGCCGCCCTGGGCGAGCTGGAGTCGGGCTTCCGCTTCAACGATGCGGTGCTGCGCCACCTGATCGTCAAGCGCGAGAACGCGGTGACCGAGATGTCGCCGATCATGAAGAACAAGGACGACAAGGGCGGTCGCCGCCGCGACGACGAAGGCGTCGGCTTCGGCGACACCGACGACGAGCCGCGTCCGCGCCGTGAACGCGCGCCGCGCGAAGAAGCCGCGGCCGCCGAACCGGCCGCCGAATAAGCGCCTGCCCAGGTCCTCAAGGAGAATTCATCATGTCCAAGTTCTTCCGCCGCAAGAAGTTCTGCCGTTTCACCGCCGAGAACGCCACCGAGATCGACTACAAGGATCTCAACCTGCTGCGCCAGTACATCAGCGAGACCGGCAAGATCGTGCCGAGCCGCATCACCGGCACCAAGGCGCGCTACCAGCGCATGCTGGGCAGTGCCGTCGAGCACGCGCGCTTCCTCGCGCTGCTGCCGTACAGCGACGCGCATTGATCTATCCCTTCCGTCCGGGCGCGCGCCCGGACGAAGGCAACGCATTCGGACAGCGCAAGCTGCGCCGGACCATCCGACGCTAACGAATAGGAACATCCCATGGATCTGATTCTTCTGCAGAAAGTGAAGAACCTCGGCAACCTCGGCGACAAGGTCAAGGTCAAGCCGGGTTACGGCCGCAACTACCTCGTGCCGCAGGGCAAGGCGACCGCCGCCACGCCGACCAACATCGCCGAGTTCGAGCAGCGCCGCGCCGAGTACGAGGCGCGTGCGAACCAGCAGCTCGCCGGCGCCGAAGCGCGCAAGGCGCAGTTCGAGAACCTGTCGGTCACGATCAAGGCGAACGCGAGCCCGGAAGGCAAGCTGTTCGGCTCGGTCGGCCCGCGCGACATCGCCGACGCGTTCACCGCCGCCGGCGCCGCGCTCGACAAGAGCGAGGTCGTGATGTCGGAAGGCCCGCTGCGCCACATCGGCGAATTCGAGGTGCAGGTGCACCTGCACGCCGACGTCAACACGACGGTCAAGGTCGTCGTCGCGAACGACGACTGATCCACCGCCGCATCGGTACTGAAGACAAGGGCGCCTCTGGGCGCCCTTGTCGTTTCCGCGTCCGGTGAGCGGTGATACGACTGCGTGCGAGCGCGCGAAGAGTACGAAGCAGGAACGCCGCCGGCCTTTCTCCGCGCCTCTGCGTCTCTGCGAGGGTGTCTTTCTTGGGATGGTGGCAAGAAAGCAGTTCTCGCAGAGGCGCAGAGACGCAGAGGAAGAAGGGCGATAGGAGGAGGGATCGGATCGTCGGCGGCATGCTGCGGCTGGGACTTCCTGTTTTTCGTGCCGTTCGGTCGCCTGCTGAGCGCACAGGTTTTCCACAGGTTGTTGTCTCGACAGCTGAGACCCGCCCGCGGATGATGCGTGGCCGAATCTCGCGCGCGCGCCATGGCCCAGACCGAACGCAAATCCTCCGCCACCATCGAAGCGCTGCGCGTGCCGCCGCATTCGATCGAGGCCGAGCAGGCCGTGCTCGGCGGCCTGATGCTGGCGCCCGACTCGTGGGACCGCGTCGCCGACCGCCTGGTCGAGGACGACTTCTACCGGCGCGACCATCGCCTGATTTTCCGCGCGATCGGCGACCTCTCCAGCAAGAGCATGCCCTACGACGCGGTCACGCTCGGCGAGTGGTTCCAGTCGCAGAATCTCTCCGAGCTGGTCGGCGGTTCGGCCTATGTGATCGAGCTGGCGAACTCGACGCCGAGCGCGGCGAACATCACCGCCTACGCCGACATCGTGCGCGAGAAGTCCGTGCTGCGTCAGCTGATCGACGCCGGCACCGAGATCGCGGGCGACGCGTTCCAGCCGGAAGGGCGCAGCAGCCAGGAGCTCCTGGAGACCGCCGAGCAGAAGGTGTTCCACATCGCCGAGGCCGGCGCGCGCGGGCGCAAGGGTTTCGTCTCGATGCGTTCGGCGGTCAAGGAAGCGTTCCAGATCCTGCACCACCGCTACGAGAACCGCGGCGCGGTCACCGGCCTGCCGACCGGCTTCATCGATCTCGACGAGATGACCGCCGGCCTGCAGCCGTCGGACCTGATCATCGTCGCGGCGCGCCCGTCGATGGGCAAGACCGCCTTCTCGGTCAACATGGCCGAGAACGCGGCGATGCGCACGAAGAAGGCGGTCGCGATCTTCTCGATGGAAATGTCGGCCTCGCAGCTGGCGTTCCGACTCATCTCCTCGATGGGGCGCATCGACGCGCGGCACCTGCGCACGGGCGACCTCGCCGAGGAGGAATGGCCGCGCGTGACCAATGCGATCACGCTGCTCAGCGAGGCGAAGATCTTCATCGACGACACGCCGGCGCTGAGCCCGAGCGAACTGCGCGCGCGCGCGCGGCGGCTCAAGCGCGAGCACGACCTCGGCCTGATCGTGATCGACTACCTGCAGCTGATGCAGGTGCCCGGAACCAAGGAGAACCGCGCCACCGAAATTTCAGAAATCTCGCGTAGCTTGAAGGCGCTCGCGAAGGAACTGAACATCCCGGTGATCGCCCTGTCCCAGCTCAATCGCTCGCTCGAACAGCGCACCGACAAGCGTCCGGTGATGGCCGACCTGCGCGAATCGGGCGCCATCGAGCAGGACGCCGACGTGATCATGTTCATCTACCGCGACGAGTACTACAACCCGGAATCGGGCGAGAAGGGCGTCGCCGAAATCATCATCGGCAAGCAGCGAAACGGCCCGACCGGCGCGGTCAAGCTCGCCTTCCTCGGCCAGTACACGAAGTTCGAGAATCTGGCCAGCGACAGTTATGTGGGGTCGTTCGAGTGAAAGCCGTGATTGGTGATTGGGGATTGGTGATTCGGAAAAGCGGGCTGGCCGCACGCGGCTGCAGTACGCAAGCACGTCTTCCACCAATCTCCAATCCCCAATCACCAATCACGGCTCCCCGCTGATGCGCGCCACCTGCGCCACGATCCATCTCGGTGCGCTGCGCGAGAACCTGCGCCGTGTGCGCGAGCTCGCGCCGGGCGCGAAGGTCATGGCCGTGGTCAAGGCCGACGGCTACGGTCACGGCCTGGAGCGCGCCGCGCGCGCGCTCGAAGGCGCCGACGCGTTCGGCGTCGCGGCGATCGCCGACGGCCAGCGCCTGCGCGCGGCCGGGACGTCGCAGCGCATCGTCGTGCTGTCGGGGCCGGACGAGGCGGGCGATCTGGCCGAGATGCGCCGCCTCAGGCTCGACGCGGTGATCCATCACGAATCGCAGATCGAGCTGCTCGCCGCCGACGCCGATCCGCGGCCGCTGCGCGTCTGGCTCAAGCTCGACACCGGCATGCACCGGCTCGGCTTCCCGCCCGAGCGCGCGCGCGACGTGCACGCGCGCCTGCGCGCGCTGCCGAGCGTCGATCGCGACGTCGCGCTGATGACGCACTTCGCCAACTCCGACGTGTTCGACGACGCGTTGACCACGCATCAGATCGAGCGCTTCGAACGCAGCGTGTCCGGTCTCGACGGCGAGCGCTCGCTGTCGAACTCGGCCGGCATCCTAGGCTGGCCCGAGGCGCAGGGCCAATGGGTGCGCGCCGGCGGCGCGCTGTACGGCATCTCGGTCGTCGCCGGCAAGATCGGCGCCGATTTCGGCTTTCGTCCGGCGATGACCCTGTCGACGCGGCTGGTCGCGATCAACCGCGTGCGCCGCGGCGATCGCGTCGGTTACGCGGCGACCTGGGAAGCGCCGGAGGACATGCCGGTCGGCATCGCCGCGGTCGGCTACGGCGACGGTTACCCGCGCCACGCCGGACCGGGCACGCCGGTGCTCGTCAACGGCGTGCGCGCGAGTTTGATCGGACGCGTGTCGATGGACCTGATCACGATCGACCTGCGCGACGTGCCGGCGGCGAAGGTCGGCGACGCGGTCGTGCTGTGGGGGCGCGGGCTGGCGGTCGAGGAGATCGCCGAGCACGCCGACACGATCGGCTACGAGCTGACCTGCGGCGTGACGCGCCGCGTGCGCTTCGTCGAAGACGAAAGCTGAATGGGCGTCCGCGACGCGCAAATTCCCGCGCGAGGGCTGCGGTAGTATCGCCGGACGGCCCGCTCGGGTCGCCACGCGGAGGCGGGCGATGAAGCGCGATTCCGAAACACGCCCCGAACGGGCGCCGCGAGACGACGATGCGACGCGAGCCGGTGCGCCGTTCGACGGCGAGCACGGCCGCGACGGCGCCTTGGCGGCCGCGGCGACGCTGGCGTCGGTCGTGCCGGGATTGCGTCTGCTCACGGGCCTGGCGATCGCGACGATCCTGATCGCCGCGCTGTATTTCGGGCGGTCGCTGCTGATTCCGCTCGCGCTCGCCGCGCTGCTCGGCTTCCTGCTCGATCCGCCGGTGCGTCTGCTCTGCCGCTGGGGTCTGCCGCGCACGCTGTCGGTGTTCTTCGTGGTGCTGCTCGCGGTCGGCGCGCTGGTCGGCGTCGGCGCCTACGTGACCAATCAGCTCACCGCGCTGAGCGGCGACCTGCCCACCTACCAGAGCACGATCCGCAGCAAGCTGCACGTCCTGCGCGAGGCGGCGACCCGCCCCGGTGCGTGGGAAGGCGCGCTGAAGACGCTGCAGACCGTGCAGAAGGAAATCGACACCGCGCCGAAGGCCGGCCAGGCGGCCAGCGTGCAGAGAGTGGAGATCGTCGGGCCGGAATCGCGTCCGACGCGCGTGGTGCTGGACTGGCTCGGCCGCGTCAGCGAGCCGGTGGCGACCGCGGGCATCGCGCTGCTGTTCGTGATCCTGATGCTGATGGATCGCCGCGACCTGCGCGATCGCCTGCTGCGCCTCGCCGGCGGCGACCTGCACGTGGCGACCGATGCGATGGACGAAGCCTCCGGGCGCATCGGCCGCTACCTGCGCATGCAGTTCCTCATCAACGCGTGCTACGCCGTGCCGATGGGGCTGGGGCTGTGGTGGATCGGCGTACCCGCCGCCGCGTTGTGGGGTTTCGTCGCCGCGGTCATGCGCTTCGTGCCGTACGTCGGGCCGATCGTCTCGGCGGTGTTCCCGATCGCGCTGGCCTTCGCGGTGTCGCCGGACTGGGGCATGGTGCTGTGGACGATCGGCCTGATCGTCGCGCTGGAAGTAGTGTGCGGCAATCTCGTCGAGCCGTGGCTGTACGGATCGAGCACGGGACTGAGCGCGATGTCGATCATCGTCGCGGCGATGTTCTGGACCGCGTTGTGGGGTCCGCTCGGCCTGATCCTGTCGACGCCGCTGACGGTGTGCCTGCTGGTGATCGGCCGCTACCTGCCGTCGCTGCACTTCCTCGAAGTGCTGCTCGGCAGCGCGAGCGCGCTGGCGCCGCCGCAGCGGCTGTATCAGCGTCTGCTCGCCGGCGACGTGGAGGAGGCGCTCGATCTCGCCGACGAAGTGATCGCCGAGCGCGCGTCGAAGAACGGCGCCGACACGACGGCCGATGCGCTGGCGCGCTTCTACGGCGAAGTCGCCGTGCCGATGCTGCGCATCGCGACCGCCCATCACGCCGACGCCGCCAGCGCGGAGCATCGCCTGCGCCTGTCCACCGGCGCGGCCGAGCTGGTCGAGGAACTGCGCGAGCAGTACCCGCCATTGCCGGTCGTGCAGGAGGAAGCGGCGTGCGTTCTCTGTCTCGGCGCACGCTGGGAGGTCGACGTGCTCGCCGCGGCGATGGTGGCGCACGCCCTCGAGCTGCGCGGCCGCGACGCGCGCGCGGCGACGCAGGCGATCCTGTCGGCGCCGGCCTTCGACGTGCCGGCGGATTGCCCGCGACCGGAGGTGATCTGCCTGTCGGTGTTCGGCACGCAGCCGCAGGCGCGCGTACGCCTGATCGTGCGGCGTCTGCGCCGCCGCCTGCCGGACGTGCGCGTCGTCGTCGCGGCGTGGAATTCCTCCGCGGCGATGTTCGAAGAGGACATGCCGCGCCGCCTCGACGTCGAGGCGATCGTCTCCGACCTCGGCAGCCTGGCGCTGCACGTCGATCATTTGCTGAGCGACGCCGACGGCATCGGCGCCACACCGGTTCCGCCGGACGACGCGGCACGCGTCGAAGCCCTGCAGCGCAGCGGTGCACTGTCACCGACACACGAGGCGCTCTACGAGGAAACGATCCGCCGCGCCACCAATGCGTTCGACGCGAAGTACGCGGAGATTTCCTGGGTCGACGCGGAGCGCGTGCGCAAGCCGGCGAGCGCGCTCGCCGGCGCAGGCGACGGCGTGCCGCGCGAATCGTCCGTCTGCGCCCATGTCGTCGGCGGCGATGCCGACGTGGTCGTCGCCGATCTCGCGCGCGATCCTCGTTTCGCCGGCAGCGCGCTGCTGCGCGAGTACGGCATCCGTTTCTACGCCGGTACGCCGATTCGCGATCGCGACGGCCGCGCGCTCGGCGCGCTGTGCATCATGGATTCCGCCCCGCGCGAGATGAAACCTGCCGAGATGGAATTGCTGGCGGAGATGGCGGCCGAGCTGATGCGGCGCGTCCACGAGCGCGCCACGGACGCCGCCGCCGGCTGATTCGCATCCGGTCTCGCCTCCTGCGACGCGCCGGCACGAACCTGCGCCGTGCGCATCGGCTTCGCCGCCTCGATCCGGCGATCCCGGGTACGATTTCGGCGGGTACGATTCTTTTGAAGGCACTCGCAGCCGCGGGGCCGCACGATCACGGAATGTTCCGCGTCCGGCCCGCCGCCGGCGCGGCGAATGGAGCCCCGATGGCCAAAGCGAAGACCGCCTACGTCTGCACCGAATGCGGTGCGGAACACTCCAAGTGGCAAGGGCAATGCGTCGAATGCGGCGCGTGGAACACGCTGACGGAGTTCGTCGTGCAGCCGGCGGCGAAATCGGCGGCCGCCGCGCGCTCGGGTTACGCCGGTGCGTCCGGCGCGGCGAAGGTCACGCGGCTGGCGACGGTCGCGGCCGAGGCGGAGCGGCGCAGCGCGACCGGCATCGGCGAACTGGATCGCGTGCTCGGCGGCGGCCTGGTCGCGGGCTCGGTGGTGCTGATCGGCGGCGATCCGGGCATCGGCAAGTCGACCCTGCTGCTGCAGATGCTCGGCACGCTCGGCCAGAGTCTGCGCGGCCTCTACGTGACCGGCGAGGAATCGCTGGCGCAAGTCGCCGCGCGCGGGCAGCGGCTGGGTATCGCGCTGGACGGTCTGGAGGCGCTGGCGGAGACCTCGATCGAGCGCATCCTGGCCGAAGCCGCGACGGCCAGGCCCGAGGTGCTGATCGTCGATTCGATCCAGACGATCTGGACCGAACTGCTGACCGCGGCGCCGGGCTCGGTCTCGCAGGTGCGCGAGTCGGCCGCCCGTCTGGTGCGCTTCGCCAAGGAGAGCGGCACCAGCGTGTTCCTGGTCGGTCACGTGACCAAGGAAGGCGGCATCGCCGGGCCGCGCGTGCTCGAGCACATGGTCGACGCGGTGCTGTACTTCGAGGGCGAGTCCGGTTCGCGCTTCCGCGTGCTGCGCGCGTTCAAGAACCGCTTCGGCGCGGTCAACGAACTCGGCGTGTTCGCGATGGGCGACAAGGGCCTGCGCGAGGTGCCCAATCCGTCGGCGATCTTCCTGTCCGCGCACAGCGCGCCGACGCCGGGCAGCGCGGTGATGGTCACGCGCGAAGGCACGCGGCCGCTGCTGGTCGAGGTGCAGGCGCTGGTCGACCAGAGTTCACTCGGCAATCCGCGTCGCGTCGCGCTCGGTCTCGAGCAGAACCGGCTCGCCATGCTGCTCGCCGTGCTGCATCGGCACGGCGGCGCGGCGGTCTACGACCAGGACGTGTTCGTCAACGTCGTCGGCGGCATCCGCGTGCAGGAGACCGCGGCCGATCTGCCGGTGCTGCTGGCGGTGCTGTCGAGCTTCCGCGACCGCCCGCTGCCGGACAAGACGGTGGCGTTCGGCGAGATCGGCCTGTCCGGCGAGATCCGCCCGGTGCCCAACGGCGAGGAACGCCTGAAGGAGGCCGCCACGCACGGGTTCCGTCGCGCGATCGTGCCGAAGTCGAACGCGCCGAAGAAGAGCCGCGTCGGCGACATGGAGGTCGTCGCGGTCGAGCGGCTCGGCGAGGCGCTCGCCGCGGCCTGGGAGCTGTGAGGGAAAAGTACCAATAGAGGGAAAAGTATAGAAGTGCGCATCCCGTCAGCATTCCGTCCGCCGGCGCCGGCTACGCTGCCGCGAAGGATCGGGGGAGGGCAGGGGCGATGCGCATTCTTTTCCTGTGTACGCGGCACAACAGTCTGTCGCAGCGGTTGCAGGTCGAACTCGAGGACTGCGGCCACGAGATCGTCGTCGCCGAGGTCGCCTCGGGCGAGCAGATGGAGGCCGCCGCGCTGGCGGCCGATCCGGCGCTGATCGTCGCGCCGATGCTCAAGCGCGCGATTCCGCCTTCGGTGTGGAAACGCTGGACCAGCCTGATCGTGCACCCGGGCATTCCCGGCGATCGCGGCCCGTCGGCGCTCGATTGGGCGATCCTGGACGGCGCGGCGGAGTGGGGCCTGACGGTGCTCGAGGCACGCGCCGAACTCGACGCCGGACCGGTGTGGGCCAGCGCGGAATTTCCGATGCGCGCGGTGAGCAAGAGCGCGCTGTACCGGCGCGAATCGACGCAGGCCGCGGTCGACGCGGTGCTGCGCGCGGTCGCCACGTTCGACGGCGGTGCGCGCCCGCCGCGCCTGCCGGTCGGCGAGCAGCGCGGACGCGAGCGGCCCGCGTGCCGGCAGGCCGACCGTCGTTTCGACTGGCGCGAGTCGAGCGCCCGCATTCTCGCCTGCATCCGTTCCGGCGACAGCGCTCCGGGCACGCTGGCGCGCGTCGCCGGCGAATCGCTGCACGTGTTCGGCGCGCACGAGGAAGGCCGCCTGCGCGGCGAGCCGGGCGCGTTGCTCGCGCGCCGCGACGAGGCGATCTGCGTCGCCACCGGCGACGGCGCGATCTGGCTCAGCCACCTACGGCGCAAGGACGGCATCAAGCTGCCGGCGACGCAGGTGCTCGGCGAACGCGCGCAAGCGCTGCCGGAGCTGGCGCTGCCGGCGCAGGAGCAGCCCGATCACGCCACGTACCAGGACATCCGCTATCGCGAGCGCGGCCGCTTCGGCCTGCTGCATTTCGATTTCCTCAACGGCGCGATGAGCACGACGAACTGCGCGCGCCTGCTCGCTGCGTATCGCCACGCGTGCGAACGTCCGACGCGCGCGATCGTGCTCTGCGGCGGTGGCGACTTCTGGTCCAACGGCATCGATCTGAACGCGATCGAGGCGGCGGCCGATCCGGCCGAGGAATCCTGGCGCAACATCCTCGCGATGAACGCGCTGGTGCGCGCGATCGCGACGACGTCGGACAAGCTCGTGATCTCGGTGCTGCAAGGCAACGCCGGCGCCGGCGGCGTCACGCTCGCGCTCGCCGCCGACCGCGTGTACGCGCGCGACGGTGTCGTGCTCAATCCGCACTACAAGCGCATGGGCGGCCTGTACGGCTCGGAGTTCTGGACCTATCTGATGCCGCGCCGCGTCGGCGAAGCGACCGCGCGGCATCTGACCGATTCGCTGGCGCCCGTCGGCACCGCGCGCGCGGCGCGCATCGGCCTGATCGACGGCGCGCTCGACGGCGACGCGCTGATCGAGCGCGTCCTGCGCATCGTCGAGCCGGAACTCGGCTTCTGGCGCTATCGCGCCGCCCTGGCGCTGAAGGTGCGCCAGCGCGAACAGGACGAGCGCAGCAAGCCGCTCGACCGCTACGCCGAAGAGGAACTGGCCGAAATGCATTCCAACTTCTTCGGCGCGGATCGCAGCTATCACGAGGCGCGGCGGCGCTTCGTGTGGAAGCTGTGCGCCGAACCGGTGTGCGCTGCGGTGACCGCGCGCGAGACGGCGTGAGGCGGACGCCGCGATCCTAGGCGGTCCGGTGCAGCACGACTTCGAGCACGAACTTCGAGCCGAAGAACGCCAGCAGCAGGATCGTCATGCCGATCAGGGTCAGGTTCACCGCGCGGCGGCCGCGCCAGCCGTAGCGCCAGCGGCCGAGCAGCAGCGCGCCGAACACGAACCAGGCGACGATCGACAGCGCGGTCTTGTGCACGAGGTGCTGACCGAACAGGTCGTCGACGAACAGGATGCCGCTGAGCAAGGTCAGCGTCAGCAGCACGAAACCGGCGCCGATCAGGCGGAACAGCAGCGCTTCGGTCAGCGTCAGCGGCGGCAGCGCGCGCAGCCAGGCGCCGAACTGGCGATGGCGCAGGGCGCGTTCCTGCAGCGCGAGCAGGATCGCCAGTGCGGCCGCGATCGAGAGCACGCCGAAGGCGAGCAGGGCGACCGTCACGTGCAGCTTGATCTGCCAGTCCATCGCCAGCGGCGTCGTGCGCGGCGAGGCGAACATGTCGATCGCCAGCAGCACGGCGGCGAGCGGGAACACGATCACGCCGAGCGCCGCCACCGGGCGCGTCAGGTTCACGATCAAGGTCAGCGCGGCGACGACGCCGGCGACCAGCGACAGCGCGGCGAAGAAATGCAGGTCCAGCGCGCCCGGATGCATGCCGAACAGCACTGCCGCGTGCGTCACCACGGCGAGCGCCGCGGCACCGTCCGCGCTGCGGCTCAGCGGTTCGCCGCCGCCGAGCAGCGGTCGCGCGAGCAGTCCGGCCGCGGCGAGATAGAGCGCGATCGCGAGCAGGGCGAGGAGGGAGATCAGCATGCCCGCAGTGTCGCACGAGCGGGAATCGGGATCGAGAATCGGCAAACGGGGGAGCACGCATTGCCCTCCGTCACTTGCGCCGATCCCCAGACCTGCGAGCCTCGCCCGCTCACCGCTCACCGCTCACCGCTCACCGCTCACCGCTCACCGCTCACCGCTCACCGCCTCCCGATCCCCGATACAATAAACGGCTCACCCGCCACACCGGTCCACCCATGTTCGAGTCGCTCAGCCAACGTCTTTCCGCCACCGTCCAGCGCCTGCGCGGCAAAGGGCGATTGACGGAAGCGAACATCCGCGAGTCCCTGCGCGAGGTGCGCATCGCCCTGCTCGAGGCCGACGTCGCCCTGCCGGTGGTGCAGGCGCTGATCCAGCGCGTGCAGGTCAAGGCGCTGGGCCAGGAAGTGCTGCGCAGCCTGACGCCGGGCCAGGCCCTGGTGAAGGTGGTGCGCGACGAGCTGACGGCGGTGATGGGCAGCGCCAACACCGATCTCAACCTCGCGGCGGCGCCGCCGGCGGTGGTGCTGATGGCCGGCCTGCAGGGCGCCGGCAAGACCACCACCGTGGCCAAGCTCGCGCGCCTGTTGAAGGAGCGCAAGAAGAAAAAGGTCATGGTGGTCAGCTGCGACGTCTACCGCCCGGCCGCGATCGAGCAGTTGCGCACGCTCGCCGAGCAGGTCGACGTGCTGTTCCATCCGTCCACCGGCGAGCAGGACCCGGTCGCGATCGCGACCGGCGCGCTGGATGCGGCGAAGAAGAATTTCGCCGACGTGCTGCTGGTCGACACCGCCGGCCGCCTGCACGTCGACGCCGAGATGATGGCCGAGATCAAGGCGCTGCACGCGGCGCTGAATCCGGTCGAGACGCTGTTCGTGGTCGATTCGATGACCGGCCAGGACGCGGCGAACACCGCCAAGGCGTTCTCCGAGGCGCTGCCGCTGACCGGCGTGGTGCTGACCAAGACCGACGGCGACGCGCGCGGCGGCGCGGCGCTGTCGGTGCGCTACGTGACCGGCCGGCCGATCAAGTTCATCGGCGTCAGCGAGAAGCCGGACGGCCTGGAGCCGTTTCACCCCGACCGTATCGCGCAGCGCATCCTCGGCATGGGCGACGTCCTTTCGCTGGTCGAGCAGGTCGAGCAGAGCGTCGACCAGGAGAAGCAGCGCAAGCTGGCCGAGAAGGTCATCAAGGGCAAGCGCTTCGACCTCAACGACATGAAGGACCAGCTCGAGCAGATGGTCAACATGGGCGGCATGGCGTCGCTGATGGAGAAGCTGCCGGGGGTGTCGAACCTGCCCGATCAGGTCAAGTCGAAGGTCAACGATCGCGAGGTGCACCGCATGATCGCGATCATCGGCTCGATGACGAAGAAGGAGCGTCGCCATCCGGACCTGCTGAACGGTTCGCGCCGCGCGCGCATCGCGCGCGGCTCCGGCACGCAGCCGGCCGACGTCAACCGTCTGCTGAAGCAGTACCAGCAGATGGAGAAGATGATGTCCAAGCTCGGCAGCGGCGGCCTCAAGGGCCTGATGCGCCAGATGGGCTCGGCGATGAAGGGCATGGGCGGCGGCGGCTTCATGCCGCCGCGCTGATTTCCCGCGTCGTCATTCCTCGCGCAGCCGCTCGAAGCGCGTGACCAGATAGTCGAGCAGGGCGCGCACCGACGGCAGCAGGCAGCGTCGCGAAGCGTAGACGGCGTGGATGATCTCGCGCCGCGGCGCCCACTGCGGCAGCACGTCGACCAGGGTTGCGGCCGCCAACGACTCGCCGACCATCATCGTCGGCAACTGCACCACGCCGACGCCGGCGATCGCCGCGCTGCGCAGCGCCAGCATGCTGCCGGTGACCAGGCGCGGGCGATGGTAGATCTCCGCCTGCGCGCTGTCGGGACCGTACAGCCGCCACAGGTATTCGGCCTGCGGCGCGCCGAGCGCGAGGCTCGGATAGCGCGCCAGGTCCGCCGGCGACTGCGGCAGGCCGCAGCGCTCGACCAAGTCCGGGCTCGCCACCAGCGACTGGCCGCGTTCGGCCAACGTGCGCAGCACCAGATCGCTGTCCTGCAACGGCGGCGGGCGCACGCGGATCGCGATGTCGACGCCTTCGCCGATCACGTCGACGCGGCGATTGGTCGATTCGACGTGCAGCTCCACGCGCGGATTGGCGACCATGAAATCGGCCAGCATCGCGTCGACGCGCGTGTCGAGCAGGGCGGTCGGGCAGGTGAGGCGCACGATGCCGCGCGGTTCCGAGCGCGTGATGTCGATGGCTTCCTGTGCCGCCTCGGCCTCGACCAGCATCGCCTTGCAGTGCGCGTAGTAGGTCTGGCCGACTTCGGTGACCGAGAAGTGCCGCGTCGAGCGCTGGATCAGGCGCACGCCGAGGCGTTCCTCCAGCAGCGCGATGCGTCGGCTCAGTTTCGACTTCGGCAAGCCCAGCGCGCGGCCGGCCTGGGCGAAGCCGCCGTGTTCGACGACCTGGACGAAGTAGTAGAGATCGTTGAGGTCTTGCATCCCGCGCCTCCCAGTGTTCCATGGATAGGACTCTGAGGGCGCATTTTGCCGTCTACCGGCCTCAGTGTCCTGAATCTATCTTGTTCGCCATGAAGCCGCTCCCAGGGAGCGGCGTGGAGAACGAGAGATGAGAAACGTGATCGGCCTGTTCAGCGCGCCGCGCGGCCATTGGGTCGGCGACGGTTTTCCGGTGCGCTCGATGTTTTCCTATGACAGCCAGGGGCGGAATCTGAGCCCGTTCCTGCTGCTCGACTACGCCGGTCCGTACGCGTTCGACGCGACGGATGCCAAGCGCGGTGTCGGACAGCATCCGCACCGCGGCTTCGAGACCGTGACGATCGTCTACGAGGGCGAGGTCGAGCACCGCGATTCGACCGGCGCCGGCGGCAAGATCGGCCCCGGCGACGTGCAGTGGATGACGGCCGCGTCCGGCATCCTGCACGAGGAGTACCACTCGCGCGAATTCGCCAGGACCGGCGGCAACTTCGAGATGGTGCAGCTGTGGGTGAACCTGCCGGCCAAGGACAAGATGGCCGCGCCGGGCTACCAGACCCTGCTCGACGCCGAGATCCCGGCGGTCGCGCTGCCCGACGACGCCGGCAAGGTCCGCGTGATCGCCGGCGAGTACGACGGCCATCGCGGCCCGGCGCGCACGTTCACGCCGATGAACGTCTGGGACGTGCGCCTGAAGCACGGCCAGAGCGCCGCGTTCGACGTCGAGGACGGCCACACGCTCGCCCTGGTCGTGCTGCGCGGCGCCGTGCAGATCAACGGCAACCAGATCGCGCGCGAGGCGCAGCTGGCCACATTCGGTCGCAGCGGCGGCGGCATCCAGGTCGAGGCGAACGGCGATGCGACCTTCCTGCTGCTCAGCGGCGAGCCGATCGACGAACCGATCGCCGGCTATGGCCCGTTCGTGATGAACACGCAGGAGGAAATCGGTGATGCCATCACCGATTTCAACAGCGGCAAGTTCGGCCGCATGCACTGACTGTGCGCCGGGTCCGCAAGGGCCCGGCATTTCCCGTCACCGCAACCGATCCACGACCACCGAGGAAATCGCCGTGAGCACCCCCGCCAACTTCGACGGCCGCAAGCCCGTCATCGACCCGAACGACGTCGCGATGCTGCTGATCGACCACCAGAGCGGTCTGTTCCAGACCGTGCAGGACATGCCGTTCACCACGCTGCGCCGTCTCGCCGGCGCGCTGGCGAAGGTCGCCTCGCTGGCGAAGATTCCGGTCGTCACCACCGCGTCGGTGCCGCAAGGCCCGAACGGTCCGCTGATTCCGGAGATCCACGCCAACGCGCCGCACGCCAGGTACGTCGCGCGCAAGGGCGAGATCAACGCCTGGGACAACCCGGAGTTCGTGCAGGCGGTCAAGGACACCGGCAAGAAGCAGCTGATCGTCGCCGGCACCATCACCAGCGTGTGCATGGCGTTTCCGTCGATCGCCGCGGTCGCCGACGGTTATCAGGTGTTCGCCGTGATCGACGCCTCGGGCACCTATTCGAAGATGGCGCAGGAAATCACGCTCGCGCGCATGGCGCAGGCCGGCGTGGTGCCGATCGACACCGCCGCGGTGGCATCCGAACTGCAGAAGACCTGGAACCGCGCGGACGCGGCCGAATGGGCGCAGGCCTATACGCAGATCTTCCCGAACTACCAGTTGCTGATCGAGAGCTATTCGAAGGCGCAGGAAGTGGCGCAGAACCACGAGCCGCTCGATTCGCAGCGCACCTGATCCGGGGCCGGTGCGAGCCGCGCTCGCATCGCGCCCGGACGAGCGCCGCGGTCGGCGCGCATTCCTTCAACCCAACGGAGACTTCCCATGGCCAGCGAGCCCATTCGCGATCCGAAGAGAGACGATCTGCTGACTCCGCAGAACTCGGCGCTGATCGTCATCGACTACCAGCCGGTGCAGGTCAACTCCATCGCCTCGATGGACCGGCAACTGCTCGTCGACCACATTGTCGGCGTGTCCAAGGCGGCCGTCGTCTACGGACTGCCGATCGTGCATTCCACGGTGAACGTCCAGACGGGTCTCAACAAGCCGCCGATTCCGCAGCTGCGCAAAGTGCTGGGCGCGTTCCCGACCTACGATCGCACCACGATCAATTCGTGGGAGGACGTCGAGTTCCGCAAGGCGGTCGAGGCGACCGGGCGCAAGAAGCTCATCATGACGGCGCTGTGGACCGAGGCCTGCCTGACCTTTCCTGCGCTGGACGCCTTGCGCGAGGGTTACGAGGTCTACGTCGTCGCCGATGCGGTCGGCGGCACCTCGGTCGCGGCGCACGAAATGGCCTTGCGTCGCATCGAACAGGCCGGCGGCAAGATGATCAGCGTGGCGCAGCTGTTCTGCGAATTGCAGCGCGACTGGGCGCGCAAGGACACCGTGCCCCAGTTCATGGACCTGTTCGTGGAGACCGGCGGCACGGCCGGCATCCAGTTCTCCTACGACAGGACCGAGTGATCTTCCGCGCGGGCGGCGCATGATCGCCGCTCATGGAGATGCGCATGTCGCCGCGGTCGAGTCGGCGGCAGCATTCCGTAGAGCATTATGGAGTGCTTCGCGTAACGCGGGCCAGCGTGCGTGGGATGCGAAGGTGCGGCGGATGACAGGCGCCTTCGCGTCGATGATGATGCTGTTCGCGGTCCGCGGTGGGGAAGCGACAGTCGCCGCGAAGTCAAGGCGGGTGCGGCGAGGCCGATGGCCTAACCCCGCGCGGGGCTTTATTTTTCCCTGAGTTCCGCTAAAATGCCCGGCTCCCTCGGGGGTGGCCAGCGGCTTCGCTGCGCCCAAGAAAAAAATCCTAGAGAATTCAGAGAGCTACGATGGTCAAGATTCGCCTTTCCCGTGGCGGCGCGAAGAAGCGTCCGTTCTATCACATCGTCGTGACCGACGGGCGCAGTGCGCGCGACGGCCGCAACCTGGAGCGCGTCGGCTACTTCAACCCGATCGCTGCGGGCAAGGAAGTGCGCCTGGAGCTCGACACCACCAAGGTCAAGGCCTGGGTGGAGAAGGGCGCGCAGATGACCGACAAGGTCAAGGCGCTGTACAAGGAAGCCGGCAAGCAGACCGCTGCCGCTGCCTGATGGCCTCCGGCGGAGCGGGCGAAAAGCTCGTCCTGCTCGGCCGCGTGGTGGGAGTTCACGGTGTACGTGGCGAGCTGAAGCTCGAGTCGTACACCGAGCCGAGAACGCAGATCTTCCGCTACCAGCCGTGGCGGATCCGATCCGCGGCCGGCGAGAAGACGATCGAAGGTTGCCGTGGGCGTGCCCAGGGCAAGGGCATCGTCGCCGAAATTCCCGGCATCGCCGATCGCGATGCGGCGGCGGCGCTGGTCGGTACGGAAATCTGGGTGGCGCGCTCGGTTCTGCCGGCGACCAAACCCGGCGAGTATTACTGGTCCGACCTGGAAGGACTCGAGGTCGTGACGACGGACAAGGTGTCGCTCGGCCGCGTCTCGCATCTGATCGCGACCGGCGCGAACGACGTGATGATCGTGCGGGACGGCGAACGCGAACGCTTGATTCCGTTCCTGCCCGGACGCTACGTCGGCGACGTGGATCTCGAAGCTGGCCGAGTGACGGTCGATTGGGACCCGGAGTTCTAGTTTTCCGGGCTTCGGAATAGAAAAAAGCGCAGACAGGACGTCCGCTCTTGATTTCGTGCTCGGGGATGAGCGTACGAGCACATGCGTATCGATGTAATCACGCTGTTTCCGGACTTCATCGAAAGCAGCAGCAAGATCGGCGTGGTCGGGCGCGCGCGCGAGCGCGGCCTGATCGAGATCGCGACGTGGAACCCGCGCGATTTCGCCAGCGACAACTACCGTTCGGCCGACGACCGGCCCTACGGCGGCGGTCCCGGCATGGTGATGATGATCGATCCACTGCGCAGAGCGCTGGCCGAAGTGCGCGCCGCGAGCGGATCGAGCGAGGCGAAGGCGATTTATCTGAGTCCGCAGGGAACGCGGCTCGACCAGGCCAAGGTGGCGGAACTCGCGCGGCGCGACCATCTGGTCCTGCTGAGCGGACGCTACGAAGGCGTGGACGAGAGATTTCTGCAGCACGCGGTGACCGAGGAAATCTCGATCGGCGACTACGTGCTGTCGGGCGGCGAGCTGGCGGCGGCGATCCTGATCGACGCGGTCGGGCGCTTGCAGGACGGCGTGCTGAACGATGCCGAGTCGGCCGCGCAGGACTCGTTCTCGAACGGCCTGCTCGATTGCCCGCACTACACGCGCCCCGTGCGCGAAGAGTGGGGCGAGGTGCCGGCGGTGCTGCTGTCGGGCGATCATGCGGCGATCCGCCGCTGGCGTCTGAAGCAGTCGCTGGGGCGGACCTGGCTGCGCCGGCCGGATCTGCTGGAGCGGTTGGAGCTGGACAAGAAAACACGCGCATTGCTGGTCGAGTTCCAGCACGAGCATGCGCAGCAACGGACGACGCCGGACGCCGACGTCGAATCGAAATAGTCACATCCTTTTGGTGAGTGTCATGAGCAACCTGATCCAGCAATTCGAAGCCGCCCAGATGACCCGTACGCTGCCGGAGTTCAGCCCGGGCGACACCGTCGTCGTCAACGTCAAGGTCAAGGAAGGCAACCGCGAGCGCGTGCAGGCCTACGAAGGCGTCGTCATCGCGCGCAAGAACGCCGGCCTGAACTCGGCCTTCACGGTGCGCAAGATCTCGCACGGCTTCGGCGTCGAGCGCGTGTTCCAGTCGCACAGCCCGACGATCGACTCGGTCGTCGTCAAGCGTCGCGGCAAGGTGCGTGGCGCCAAGCTGTACTACCTGCGCGGCCTCGAAGGCAAAGCGGCGCGCATCAAGGAAGACCTCAGCGCGCACACGAAGGGCTAATCCTTCCCCTACATCCCTCTTGGAGCATCGAGTCGCGTCTGTGCTCCTCGTCAGAAGCGGCCATCGGCAACGATGGCCGCTTTTTATTTGTGCGATCGTCCGTGATCGCTGCGATCTGCGGGGCCTTGGGCCTCGCTGGACAGCAGCTTCGGATCGTCTACCAGCGGCCATCCATGGCCGCACTTCTCAATTTATGCAATCGTCCGTGATCGCTGCGATCTGCGGGGCCTTGGGCCTTGCTGGACAGTAGCTTCGGATCGTCTACCAGCGGCCATCCATGGCCGCACTCCTCAACTAACAGCAGGCTTCGGTGGGGGTTTCGTCGGTTGGCTCGAAGCTCAAGCCGCTTCTTCCGCGCTCGTGGGAGGAAGAGCCCGGCAGGGCAGAACGGCGCATGAGCGCGAGTCTTCGGTGCGCGGGTCGACTTGAACCCGCCGCTGCGGGCTACCATCTGCGCCGCATTCCAATTCGAAGGGAAACCGCATGAATTCCGCCACCGAAACCCGTGCGTTCGAGGCCGAGGTCTCCCAGGTTCTGCACCTGGTCACGCATGCGCTCTACTCGCACAAGGAGATCTTCCTGCGCGAGCTGATCTCCAACGCGTCCGACGCCTGCGACAAGCTGCGGTTCGCCGCGCTGTCCGATGCCGCGCTGACCGCCGACGACGCGGATCTGCGCATCGAGATCGTCGCCGACAAGGACGCGCGCACGCTGACGATCCGCGACCACGGCATCGGCATGACGCGCGAGGAGGTGATCGAGAACATCGGCACGATCGCGCGCTCGGGTACGCGCAAGTTCCTCGAATCGCTGTCCGGCGACGCGCGCAGGGACACGCAGCTGATCGGCCAGTTCGGCGTCGGCTTCTATTCGGCCTTCATCGTCGCCGACAAGGTCACGCTGACCACGCGCAAGGCCGGCGCGGCGGCGGACGAGGGCGTGCGCTGGGAGTCGGGGGGCAGCGGCGAGTACACGCTGGAAAACGTCGAAGCGCCCCGGCGCGGCACGTCGGTGACCTTGCACCTGAAGGAAGACGAGAGCGAATTCCTCGACGCCTGGAAGCTGCGCGAGCTGATCACGCGCTACTCCGATCACGTCGCGTTCCCGATCCGGCTGCCCAAGCAGCAGGACGGCGGCGTGTCCGACTCAGGCAGGACCGACGAGTTCGAGACGGTCAACCACGCCGCGGCGTTGTGGACGCGGCCGAAGAGCGAACTCACCGACGAGGACTACCAGAGTTTCTACAAGTCGATCTCGCACGACTACGGCGACGCGCTCGCCTGGACCCACAACCGCGTCGAAGGCTCGCAGAGCTACAGCCTGCTGCTGTACGTGCCGGAGAAACCGCCGTTCGACGCGGTGTTCAGCGGCCGCGACGAGCGCAAGGGACTGAAGCTCTACATCCGCCGCGTGTTCATCATGGACGCGAGCGAGCAGCTGCTGCCGGCCTACCTGCGCTTCGTGCGCGGCGTGGTCGATTCCGACGACCTGCCGCTCAACGTCAGTCGCGAGATCCTGCAGGAAAACCGCCTCGTCGCGCAGATCCGCAGCGCCTGCGTCAAGCGCACGCTCGACCTGCTCGAGAAGCTCGCCAAGGACGAACCGGAGAAGTTCGCCAAGTTCACCCAATCGTTCGGCAACGTGCTGAAGGAAGGCATCGCCGAGGACGGCGCGAACCGCGAACGCATCGCCAAGCTGCTGCGTTTCGCCTCGACCGCCTCCGAAGGCGAGGCGAAGACGGTGTCGCTGGACGACTACGTCGGTCGCATGCAGGCCGGCCAGGAAGCGATCTGGTACATCACCGCCGATTCCTACGCCGCGGCCAAGGGCAGCCCGCAGATCGAAGGTCTGCGTGCCAAGGGCGTCGAGGTGTTGCTGCTCAGCGATCGCATCGACGAATGGATGATCGGCTACCTGAGCGAATACGCCGGCAAGAAGCTGCGTCACGCGGGCAAGGGCGATCTCGAAACGGACGTGGACAGCGCCGAGACCGAGCGCCGCCAGCAGGCGGCGGACGCCGCGCAGCCGGTGGTGAAGAAGCTCGCCGACCTGCTCGGCCCGCGCGTCGGCGAAGTGCGCGTCAGCCATCGCCTGACCGAGTCGCCCTCGTGCATCGTGCTCGGCGAGCACGACATGGCGCTGCACATGCAGCGCCTGCTGCGCGAAGCCGGCCACGACGTGCCCGGCAGCGAGCAGGTGCTGGAGATCAATCCGCAGCACCCGCTGGTGCGCGCACTGGCCGAGGAGGCCGACCCGGCGCGTGCCGAGGATCTCGGCCTGCTGCTGCTCGAGGAAGCCCAGGTCGCCGCCGGCGACCAGCTCGCCGATCCGGCCGGTTTCGTCGCGCGCGTGAATCGGCTGCTGCACGCGTAGCGATCGCGATGCGGCGGGCTCGAAGGACCGGTCGGTCCGGTGAGTCTCCCGATCTCGTGCACGCGGAAGGGGAGATCCACGTTCCGGCGCTCCGGGAGCACGATGGACATCCGCTGTCGCAGTGCGACGTCGGTCCGTAGCGGGAGCGACCGAATAAGGTGAAACGAAAACGGCGGCCGGTTCGCACCGGCCGCCGTTCGTCTTTGGCTTCGTCGATCGCGCTACGGCGTGTAGTTCGGCGTCAGCGTGACGCCGGAGAACGTCGAGTAGGCGCGCACGGCGACGTAGTACGTCCCCGCCGTCGGCGCGGTCCACGAGCAGGTCTCGCTATTGCCGCTGAGGTACGGACGGCAGGTGTAGCTGGTCGTCGACGGCGCGCCGCCGAGACGGACGTACAGGTCCGCATCGCCGGTGCCGCCGCTGATCGCGAACGACAGGTTGGTCGCGCCGGACGGCACCACCAGCGTGTACGTCGGCGTCCAGCTGCCGCTCGCCGCCGCCAGGCCCGTCACCGGCACGCCGTTCGTCAATGTCGTACCGCCGCCCCCGCCGGCGCTGTAGCTGCCGGTCAGGCTGAGCCCGCTGAAGGTCGAGTAGGCGTAGACCATCACGTAGTAGGTGCCCGCCTGCGCGGTGGTGATGGTGCAGGTCTCGCTGTTGCCGGAGTTCCACGAGCGGCAGTCGTAGCTCGAGGTCGTCGGTGCGGAACCGAACTTCACGTACAGGTCGCCGTCGCCGCTGCCGCCGGAGGTGACGAACTTCAGGTTCGTCGCGCCAGCCGGCACGCTCAGCGTGTAGGTCACCGAGTTGCCGGTGCTGGCGGTGAGACCGGTCGCGGCGACACCGTTCTGCAACACGTTGCCGCCACCGCCGCCGGAGACCGTGACCGACTGGGTCTTGGTGTTGGTCAGTCCGCCGTTGTCGGTCACCGTCAGCGCGACGCTGTAGGCACCGGCCGCACCGTACGTGTGGCTCGGACTGGTCGCGGTCGAGCTGGTGCCGTCGCCGAAGTTCCACGAGCGCGCGGTGATGCTGCCGTCGCTGTCGGTCGAGGAATCGATGAAGTTCGCCGTGAGCCCGCTGGTGGTGAAGCTGAAGTTCGCGACCGGCGGCACGTTGGTGGCCGGCGGCGTGCCGGTGAAGTCGGCGCCGCTCACGTTCGCACCGCTGACCGTCACGCTGCGGCTCGCCGGAGAGAACGTATAGCCGGACAAGCTCGGCGTCAGCGTGTAGCTGCCGTTGGCGAGGCCGCCGAGTGTGTAGGCGCCGCTGGAGTTGGTCGTCGTGCTCGACGCGCCGGTGCCGACCGTGACGCCCGAGATGCCGACGCCGGCGCTGGTGGTCACCGTGCCGGATACCGACCAGGTGCTCGGCGCCGCGCCGCAGTCGTTGAACTTGAAGTCCTGGATGCGCGTGTTCCAGCTGCCGGACGGGCGGTACATGCCGACCATCCAGAACGTGCAGTCGTCGGTCGGATCGACCGCCATCTGATAGTAGTCGCCCCAGCGGCCGGAGGTTTCCGCGGCGCTGCCCGCGGCGACGGTATTCTCGCCGAGCGTCATCACGCCGGACGGATCGGACGCCTTGCGGCCGGTGTAGCCGAGCGTCGCGTAGATCGTCGGCGAGCTGGTCTTGGTGACGTTGTAGCCGAGGCCGATGTTGCCCTTGTTGTCGGTGGCGATCGAGCCGTCGAAATGATTGGTGGCGGTGTCGCCGGGACCGAACGTGCCTTCCTGCTGCAAAGTCCAACTGCCGCCGCCGGTGCGGCGCAGCTCGAACCAGCGGATGCCGGCGTTGACCGTGCTGCCGCTGCGCGCGGAGTTCATGTTGGTCGAGAACTGGCCGACGATCGACTCGTAGCTGCCGAGGTTGCGGTAGACCAGCGAGTTGAGGATGACTTCGCGGATCGGATCGAGCTTGGACGTCGAACCCGGCTGCGGCACGGTCGCGAAGGTCGAGTAGTTCACGAACCAGCTGTTGAACTCGGTGATCGCGATGCGCGGCAGCGCGGTGACGGCGCTGTTCGCCGGCGTGTTCCAGTCGACGTTGATCGAGTACAGGTCGATGAAGTCGCGGCTCGTGTCGGCCGACGTGCCGGCGTGCGCCTCGTCGTCGTTGTGGCGCGCGAGGATCTGCTGCGTTCCGGCGGCGGGCGCGTGCGCGCTGTCGCCCATGAAGGTGGCCGGCGTCAGCGCCTGGAAGCCGTAGCCGGCGAGCTTGGGCACGCTGACGAAGCGCTGCTGCGGACGCGCGGTCGCGCCGTTCAGCATGTTGGCGCGGTCGTAGGCGTAGGCGGTCACGTTCGCCTGGCCTTCGTTGTCGGTACACACGTAGGCGTTGGTCCACACGCCGCAGTGCGGATAGTCGTTCTGCGTCGGCGTCGAGAAGCCGTAGAACCACCAGCCGCCGGAGACCGGGTTTTCGGTCTTGGAGATGTAGATGCACATCTTCGGCGCCGACGAGGTGCCGCCCATCTCGAGCAGGAACCAGCGATTGGCGAGGCGATCGAACAGCACGATCGGATCGCTGACCGAGGTGCGGCAGCCGTCGCCGGACGGCGCCAGCGACGCGAACGTGGTCGGCCCGGCGAGCTTGGTGCCGCTCTTGTCGTAGACGGTGAAGTTGGTGCCGCTGCTGCCGTTGACGCCGTACAGGATGTAGTTGGCGCTGACGTCGACGACCGGGTCGCCCGGCGAGACGCCGGTCGAGCCGTTGTTGATGCTGACGCGGGTCTGCGCCGCGGCGCGGTTGGCCGGCGCGTCGTCGTCCCACATCTTCTGCAGTTCGGGCAGGGTGTCGGGGGCGGCCTGCAGCCAGTCCGGTGCGGCGGTGTCGAGCCGGTCGGGCGGGAAGAACTGGCGCTTGTGCGCTTCCTTGATCGCCATGCCGGCGCGCCACGCGGGCGTCACGGGCAGCGTGCGCAGATCGACGTCGATGCTGACCGGCGTCACCGGCTCGCCGAGTTCGACGGGGACGGGCGCCGGCGCGACGGGAGCGGCCGCATGCGCCGCGCCGCAAAGCAGTATCGACATCGCCGTGCCGGCGAAGACGGTCCTGAAGCGTTTCATTCGCGATTCCTCCAATGGAAGGGTTTTGCCGAGGGTCGTTGCCGACGTCCGTCGACGCGCGCGCGCGTCAGTCGCTGTCGTCGTCCCCGTACTCCTGCTCCGCCGGCTTTCCGGCCGGCGAAGTGAATGCGCTCCGGCGCAGCAGGCGGATCTCGCCGCGCCGGCTGGCCAGTTCGATGCGCGCCTTGTCGGCGCCGATGACGGCACGCGCGCGCTTGTTCGGTTCCTGCCCGGCGAGGGGTTCCACCTCGAGCGAGAATTCCGTCGCGAACACGCCCGATGTGGCCAGTTCGAGCGCAGCGTCGAGGCGGTCGTCGACCGCCAGCACGATGTTGCCGGTGGTGGTCTCCAGGCGCTGCCGGGAACCCGGCGGCGCGCCGTCGAAGGAGGCTTCGATGCTGCCCGCGCCGGTGGCCGCGCGTACGCGGCCCTGCGTGCCGCGGATGGCGATGTCGCCGGCGACGCTGGAGAGATCGACGTCGCCGCGCACGCCGCGGCTTTCGATCAGGCCACGCTCGGTGCGCACGCTGACCGCGTGTCCCAGCGGAACGAAGGCGACCAGGTCGATGCGCTGCCCTTCGGCGAGCAAGGCTCCCGCCGGCAGGCGCGGCGCGAACCGGTAGCGCGTCGCGTCGCCGGCCGGTTCCATCGCGATCGGCGAAGCCCCGGCCGGCTGCTGCACGACGGCGTGGATTTCCAGGGCGTGGGCGTAGCCGCCGAAGCGCAGGCGCACGTCGCCGTAGGGGTTGTCGATGGTCAGGCCCTGGCCGTCGGCGAGCGTGGCGCTGAAGTCGCGGCGTTCGGCGGAAGGCTCCGGCGAAGGCTGCGCCGCCGCGTGCGCGCAGGCTGGTGACACGCACAACAGTGCGCCGAATAGGACCGCCTTCATCCTTAAGCTCTCCCCGAAATGCGATGGCCCGACCATCGTCGCCCGGCGACCGCGCATGCCGGACTTACGCCTTAAGGCTTAGTGTCAATAGGCCTAAAGTCCCAGGTTGCACATCTGGTGGGCCGAATTCAATTGGGGCTTACCCGAATTTGCGCGATCGATTGCACAAAACATCGTGCTGCGGCGCGTCATGTCCGTGTGATCCGCGGCGGCCGGGGCGGCAGCTCCCGAGGGCGCAATACCGGCGTGCTACCATCGGCTGTTCTGGCCATTTGGCCGTCCAAACGCGCGAGCGACATGCAGATCGAGACGAAGCTGCCGAAGGTCGGCACCACGATATTCACCGTCATGAGCCAGCTCGCGCTGGAGCACAAGGCGGTGAACCTGGGCCAGGGCTTCCCCGATTTCGACGGTCCGCAGGCGCTGCGCGACGCGCTCGCCGCGGCGATGAACGCGGGGCGCAACCAGTACGCGCCGATGACCGGCGTGCCGGCGCTGCGCGAGCAGATCGCACGCAAGACCGAGCGGCTGTACGGCCGCAAGGTCAATCCGGATACCGAAGTCACGGTCACCTCCGGTGCGACCGAAGCGCTGTTCGCGGCGATCGCCGCAGTGGTGCGCGCCGGCGACGAGGTGATCGTGCTCGATCCGTGCTACGACAGCTACGAGCCGGCGATCGAACTGAACGGCGGCCGCGCCGTGCACGTGCCGCTAGATCCGCGCGATTTCTCGCCGGACTGGCAGCGAATCAAGGATGCGATCACGCCGAAGACGCGCATGATCCTGATCAACACGCCGCACAACCCGTGCGGTTCGGTGTTCGGCGCGGCCGATCTGGATCGGCTCGCCGAACTCGTGCGCGGCAGCGAGGTCCTGGTGCTGTCGGACGAGGTCTACGAGCACATCGTGTTCGACGGCGCGCCGCACCAGAGCGTGCTGCGCCATGCGGAGCTGGCCGAGCGCAGCTTCGTCGTCTCCTCGTTCGGCAAGACCTACCACACCACCGGCTGGAAGGTCGGCTACTGCGTGGCGCCGCGCGCGCTGTCGGCCGAGTTCCGCAAGGTGCACCAGTACCTGACCTTCTGCACCTTCACGCCGGCGCAGGTCGCCTTCGCCGACATCCTCGAGAACGATCCGCAGCACTATCTCGACCTGCCGGCGTTCTACCAGGCCAAACGCGACCGCTTCCGCCAACTGCTCGCCGGCAGCAGGTTCACGCTGCTGCCGGTCTCCGGCGCGTATTTCCAGGTCGTCGACTACTCGGCGCTGAGCGATGCCGACGACCTCGCGTTCTGCGAGTGGCTGATCAAGCAGGCCGGCGTCGCGGCGATCCCGATTTCCGCGTTCTACGAGACGCCGCCGGCCGAGCAGCGCCTGATCCGCTTCTGCTTCGCCAAGAGCGACGCGACGCTGGAGCAAGCGGCCGAACGCCTGCGCGCCCTCTGAACGGAAACGCGCGGCGGGAACCGCCGCTGCGAGACCTGCGCGGCCACGGACGGCCGCATCCCGGAAGCCGACCATGACGATGCAACCTCTGCGGATCTCCCTCGTGCAAGGCGCGACGCGCTGGCACGACGCGGCCGCCAATCGCGCCTACTACGGCGACCTCGTGCGCGGCCTGAAAGGGCAGGGCGATCTGGTCGTGCTGCCGGAGACCTTCCTTTCCGGCTTCACCAACGAGACGCTCGGCAATGCCGAGACGATGGACGGCGAAGGTCTGCGCTGGCTGCGCGCGCTCGCGGGCGACGTCGGCGCGACGATCACCGGCAGCCTGGTGGTGCGCGAGGGCGAACGCTGCGTCAACCGCCTGGTCTGGATGCGTCCGGACGGCAGCCACGCGCAGTACGACAAGCGCCACCTGTTCCGCATGGCGAAGGAACACGAGCGCTATGCCGGCGGCGAGGAGCGTCTGATCGTCGAGTTGAACGGCTGGCGCATCTGCCCGCAGGTCTGCTACGACCTGCGCTTCCCGGTCTGGCTGCGCAACCGCTACGACCGCGCGGCGCAGCGCTTCGACTACGACCTGTTGATCTTCGTCGCCAACTGGCCGAGCGCGCGCCGCCATCCGTGGAGCACGCTGCTGCGCGCACGCGCGATCGAGAACCTGAGCTATTGCGTCGGCGTCAACCGCGTCGGCGTCGACGGCAACGAACTGCACTATTCCGGCGACAGCGCGGCGCTCGATTTCCTCGGCCAGCCGCTGGTCGAACTCGGCGCGCAGGAGCAGGTCGTCACCGTCACGCTCGATCCGGTCGCGCTCGCGGCGCATCGCGAGCGTTTTCCGGCGTGGATGGACGCGGACGAATTCACCATCACGCGTTGAGTCCGCGTCGGCGTCGATGCGTGCATCGACGCCGATCCGCTCAGAGGATCGAGAGCACGTTCTCCGGCGGGCGGCCGATCGCCGCCTTGCCGTTGGCGAGCACGATCGGGCGCTGGATCAGGCGCGGGTGCTCCTGCATCGCGGCGACCAGTTGCGCGCGGCTCAGCGACGGGTCGTCGAGATTCAATTCCGCGTAGTCCGGCTCGTCGCGGCGCATCAGCGCGCGCGGCGGCAGGTCGAGCTTGCCGAGGATGCGTTCGATCTCGTGCGTCGACGGCGGTGTCGCCAGATAGTCGACGACTTCCGGTTCGATGCCGCGCTCCTGCAGCAGCGCCAGGGCGGCGCGCGATTTCGAGCAGCGCGGGTTGTGCAGAATGACGATCTTGCTCACGTTCAAGCCGCCGCCGCGCGCGGCAGCGCCGCGAGTTCACGCGTGACGATCGCGCGCTCGGCTTCGGCGCGCTGCGCGAAACGGCCGAGCAGGCGGCCCGATTCCGGCGCCAGCACTTCGTACCATTGCATCGTCACTTCGTGCTGCGCGTCGATCTGACGGACGCGTTCGATGCGATAGCCGAGGACGTTCACTTCGATGTGGCGCTGATGACGCATGGCGTACTCCTGATTCGATGGCGCGAACGATACGCGAGAGCGGTGTGCCGACGCGGTTAACGCGGCGTTGCGAGCCGGTTAACCGCATCGCCCCGCCGTCGATCGACGGCGGCGGGGCCCCTGTTTCCGACAGGAGTGCTTCGCGAAAGTTGCGTGCCGCCGATCGCGTTCGAGCCGCGTTCATCTCAGCGTGCGGCACCTCCGTCGAAGCCGTCGGCGAAGATCGTGTCCGTGTCCGGCGCGTCGTAGCTGCCGGTGATGCTGAAGTCGCTGAGGTCCGAATACGCATTCACGATCGCGGTGTATGTGCCGGCTTGCGGCGACGGCGTTCCGCAGCTCTCGTCCGCCGTCGGACCGGCGGATTGGCAGATGACCTGATCGCCGAGCTTGACCACCAGATCGGCGTCTTCGCCGGCGGCGCCGTCGACGACGAAGTTCAAGTTGGTGGCGCCGTCGGGAACCACCAGCGTGTAGTACAGATCGTCGCCCTGCGGCGCGTGCTGCGCGGTCAGGGTGACGCCGTTGCTGAGCGGAATCGGCGGCAGCGGGAAGCGCACGATCTTGGCGTAAGTGCCGCTCAGGCCGCCGTCGTCGGTCACGGTCAGGCTGACGGTGTATCTGCCGTAGGACGCATAGGTGTGCGTCGGGTTGACGTCGGAGGAAGCGGCGCTGCCGTCGCCGAAGTCCCACTGGTGCGAGACGATGCTGCCGTCGTCGATCGAGCGGTCGGTGAAGCTGGCGTCGAGGTCGGCGACGCTCGCCGTGAAATCGGCGGTCGGCGGCAGGTTCGTGCTGCTGCCGCCGAGCACGACGCGCCAGGCGCCGCGCGCGTAGGTGCCGGCGGTCAGCACGTGCGGATCGTCGTCGATCTCCAGATCCTGCACCACGACGCCGAGCGGCATGCCGGTCGAGAACGCGGCGAAGTTGTCGCCGCCGTCGACGCTCTCGTACACGCCGATGTCGGTGGCGACGAAGATGCGGTCGGTGTCGAGCGGGTCGATCGCCACGCTGTTCGCCGGCACGTTCGGCAGGCCGGCGCCGACCGCGTCCCAGGTCGTGCCGCCGGTGGTGGAGCGGTACAGGCGCGAGGCGTTGAAGCCCTCGCGGGTGAGGAACACGCGCTGTGGGTCGACCGGGTCGATGGCGATGTCCGACACGTAGCCGCCGGCGTAGTTGCCGGTGACGTTGGTGAACACCGGCGACGGCACGCCGGCGTCCGGGCTGGCGTAGATGCGGCCGCCCGAGGTGCCGACGTAGGTCGGCGTCATACTGCCGTGCAACTGCGGCGTGATGACCGAGGCCGGCGAGCCCATGCCCGGCGAGATCGCGGTCCACGTGTTGCCGGTGGTCAACGTGCGGTAGAGGACGTCGGAAGCGACGAACAACTGGTCGCCGGCGGTCGCCAGCGGCGTTACCCAGGGAAAGTTGCCGGCGACCAGGCCGGCGTTCGACATGCCGCTGTAGCTGCCGTTGCTGCCGCCTTGCGTCGAACGCACGATGCTCGGATACCCGCCGCTCGGATAGCTGGTCTGGAACACGATCAGCGGGTTGATCTGGTCGAACGCGTTCATGAAGCCGTCGCCGCTGGCGAAGGTGAGATCCCACAGCAGGCTGGTGCGCCGGCCCGAGGAACCGTTGTCCTGCGCGCCGCCGAGCACGATGTTCGGGTCGCTCGGATGCACGGCGATGTCGTAGAACTGCGTGATGTTGAGGTTCGCGTTCATGTTGCGGAACGACGCGCCGTCGTCGTCGCTGCGCCAGATGCCGCCGTCGCTGCCGACCCAGAAGCGATCCGGATCGTTCCGCGAATAGCGCACCACGTGCGTGTCCTGGTGCACGCTCTGGTTGGTGCCCCAGGTGTCGGTCAGCGGCGTGAAAGTGGCGCCGCCGTCGGTCGAGCGCGCGGCGCGGATCGTGCCGACGAGGATCGTGTCCGGATCGGTCGGGTGCACGGCCAGGGTCTGGTTGTAGGTGCACTGGCCTTCGCAGACCGCGGTGTTGCGCTGCGTCCAGGTCGCGCCGCCGTCGCCGCTGCGGAACACGCGGCTGCCGTTCGAGCGGCCGACCAGCGCGTACAGCACGTTGCTGTCGCTCGGCGCGATCGCCAGGCGCATGCGCGAACCGGTCGCCACCAGGCCGGTGCCCGAGCTGGCCCAGGTGGCGCCGCCGTCGGTGGACTTGAACACGCCCTGGCCGATCAGGCCGGCGTACACCGTCGCCGTGCCGGGCACGAACACGATGTCCTCGACGTTCTTGTCCAGCACCTGCGTCCAGGTCAGGCCGCGGTCGGCGGAGCGGTAGACGCCGGGGTTGATCATGCTGCCGTTCGCGTCGCAGCTGCCCGCGCCGCCGGCCAGGATCACGTTGCCGTCGGTCGGCTGGATCGCGACCGCGTTGACGACCGACAACGGCATCGCGCCGGTGCCGCTGCCGTTGCGCGCGTTCCAGCTCGCGCCGCCGTCCTCGCTGAGGTAGACGCCCTGGCCGAAGTAGCCGGCGCAGCCGCCGCCGTTCTTGTCGCCGGTGCCGACCCAGACCACGTCCGGGTTGCTCGGGTCGAGCGTGACGGCGCCGGCCGGCAGCGTGCCGACCTCGTCGAACAGCGGCGTCCAGTCGGTGCCGCCGTTGGTCGTCTTCCACACGCCGCCCGCGGCAGCGGCGATGTAGACGGTGTCGTCGTCGGTCGGGTGCGGCGTGATCGCGTTGAGGCGGCCCGCGACGCGGCCCATGATCCAGTCGACCATGTCCATCGACGACGGTCCGAGCTCCTGCCAGACCTCGCCGCCGGCGATGTGGCGCGCCTGCGTGATGCTGCGCTGGCGCTGCAACTCCTTGGACGCGTTCGCGCGCAGGCGGGCCGCATCGGGCACCTGGCGCAGGCCGCGCGTCTGCTCGAACCAGCGCTGACGCTGCTCGATCTGCCAGCTTTCCTCGCGTGGATTCTCGCCTTTCTCCCGTTCGACCGCCGTTGCCGGCAGCATGGCGAGAAGCGGTGAGGCGGCCAGGACGAACCGGCCGAGCCGGCGCAAAACGGAGTGCGACATGGACTTCCCCCGGAAGTCAGGATTCGAAAGCCGAGCGTGACGTAGCTCCGTCGAAAAGACCAGGGTTCCATACGTCCCCGGGCGTACGATCGACTGATCAAATTGGCCGAAATGTCCAGGCTGGTACTATGCGCGCCCGCCTCACGCGCCGATCGCCATGTACCGCACCGATTCGCCCGATGTTCCGGCCGCCGTCCAGCGCCGCGAGTTCTGGCTGTTCATGCTGTTCGCCCTGGTCCTGCTCGGCGTCGGCATCGGCTTGCGCGATCCCTGGCCCTCGGACGAGCCGCGCTTCGCGCTGACCGCCAAGCAGATGGTCGAGTCGGGCGACTGGCTGTTCCCGCATCGCGGCCGCGAGCTGTATTCGGACAAGCCGCCGGTGATGTTCTGGCTACAGGCGAGCGCGTACGAGGTCGTGCGCAACTGGCGCATCGCCTTCCTGCTGCCCTCGCTGCTGGCCGGCCTGCTGACCCTGGGGCTGACCTACGACCTCGGACGAAGATTCTGGAACCACCGCGCCGGCCTGTACGCCGCGATCGCGGTGCTGTTCGCGTTCCAGTTCATGTACCAGGTCAAGCGCGCGCAGATCGACCCGGTGATCATGGGCTGGATCACCCTGGCCAACTGGGGACTGCTGGTGCACTTCCTGCGCGGGCCGAACTGGCGCGCGTACTGGCTCGGCTGTTTCGCCGCCGGCGTCGGCGTCATCACCAAGGGCGTCGGCATTCTCGCCTTGCTGATGTTCGCGCCGTACCTGTTCGCGCGCGTGAGAGGCTGGGACGGCGTCACGCGCACCTCCGACTCGGCGCTGCGCTGGCTCGGCGGCGCGCTCGCCTTCCTCGTGCCGATCCTCGCCTGGGGACTGTCGGTGATCGTGATGGCGAAGGCGCGCGGCGGCGCGGAATACCAGGCCTACATCGACGACCTGTTCTTCCGCCAGACCGCCGGCCGCTACGCGAAGTCCTGGGATCACGCGCAACCGGTCTGGTACTACCTGCCGATCGTCCTGTTCAACTGGTTCCCGCTGTCGCTGGCCTACTTCGGCGCGGTGCCGCGCTGGTGGAAGGACCTGCGCCTCGGCGAGGCGCGCGTCATGCTGCCGCTGGCCTGGGGCCTGCTGACGATCGTGTTCTTCAGCATTCCGACCGGCAAGCGCGACGTCTACCTGATGCCGACGCTGCCGATGATCGCGCTGGCGATGGCGCCGTATCTGGTCCAGCTCGCCGGCTCGCGCTGGTTGCGCAACAGCGCGTTCGCGATCGCGCTCGGCGTCGGCCTGGTGGTGGTCGGCGCCGGCGTGTGGGCGGCGCTCGGCCACTCGGCGCGCTTCGAGGACATGCTGCAGCGGCGCGAACTGGAAGACCTCGATCACGCCGTGTGGGGCATGTTCCTCACCGTCGGCGCCGCTTTCGTGCTCGCCGCCGCGTGGTTCCGGCCGCGCCGCGGCGTGCACGCGCTGCTCGCCGGCATCGCCGCGCTGTGGATCGTGTGGAGCGTGTGGGCGTATCCGCTGCTCAACGATTCCAGCTCGGCCGCCGCCGTCATGCGGCGCGCGCGCGAGATGGCCGGGCCCGACACCGAGATCGGCCTGGTCGCGTGGAAGGAGCAGAACCTCCTGATGGCGAGCGGACCGGTGCGCGAGTTCGGTTTCGTCGCCGGCTGGAACCGCCAGTACGAGGAAGCCGTGCACTGGCTGGCCGAAGCGCCGGACAAGCGCCGCCTGTTCATTCTCGACGAGGCGATGGGCACCTGCGTCGACCAGTCGAAGGCGACGCGCGTCGGCCGCGCCAACCGCCGCGAATGGTGGCTGCTCGGCATCGACGCGGTGGTGCCGGACTGCATTCCGGTGACGCGCAAGGACGAGGACGCGTTCAAGGACGGCGGCGACCCGTGAGCCGCCGCCGCGCGCCGATTCATTCCGCGCGATCGGTGCGCAGCAGCAGCCTGCTCGCGCCGTAGGCGACCGCGAAGGTGATGCAGGCCAATCCCAGATTCGCCTGCCAGCGTGGCGCCAGTCCGGCCGGTCCCTGCGCGAGAAGGACGACGGGGACCGGCAAGATCACGAACGCGTTCTTCGGCTCGGGCACGACCTGCAGATAGCTCGGCGAGACGAACGCGATCGCGGCGAGGCCGACGACGATCCACGCCGTCGGCGGCCTCGCGCCGAGTTCGCGCGCCGCCAATCCAGTCAGGACGACGCAGGCGAGGCCGACGCACCACGCGGCGACGGCGAAGATCGCGTAGAAAGCGAGCGCGAACTCCATCGTGCGTCACCCGCCCGTCGACGACGAGGTTTCGGTTTCGAGCGGCACCAGCCGCACCAGCTGCTCGCGCATGCGCCGGAACAGCTTGCGCGTATTCCAGGCATTGAGGCGGCGGCTCATCGACGAGCGCGGCAGCACGTGCTTCTCGCCGAAGCCGTCGATCAGCACGAAGCGCGGGCCGCCGCGCGAATCCACGCCGTGCACGATGTTCCAGGCGTGCATGTCGCCGACGATCACGTTGCAGGCGAGCAGGCCGTCGAGGAACTGCGCCAGGTCGCGTTCGAGGTCCGCGCTGAAGCCGCCTTCGCGCCCGTACCGCGCGGCCAGCGTCGGCGCCAGGCTGCCGTCGGCGGCGCGCACTTTTTCCGAGACCAGGCCGAGGCCGAGATCGGTTTCGGCGAGTCCCACCATGCGCGCGATCGGCGCGTTGCCGGCGGCGAAGCGCGCCTGCGCGGCGATGTATTCCTTCAGCTCGCGCACGTAGCCGGCGTACTGGCGCGCGCGCACGAGTTTCTTGTACCAGCGCCCGCCGGCGCCCCAGCGCGCTTCGACCGCGTCCTCGCGCATCACCTTGACGACGAAGTCGGGCTCGAGCGGGTGCTGGTACACCTTGCGCAGATGGCCGACGGCGAGTGGGTCGACCTGCGCCAGCCGCAGGATCGACGCGGACGCTTCCGCCGCCGCCATCAACGCCGCCCGCCGAGTTCGTCGATGTGTTCGAGCAGGTCGGCGGGATCGTCGAACACGCGATAGGCGCCGGCGCGTTCGAGTTCGTCGGTCGAATAGCCGCCGGAGAGCAGGCCGATGCCGAGCGCGCGCGCGCGGCGCGCGGCGAGCATGTCCCACACCGCGTCGCCGACGACCGTGGCCTGTTCGATCGGCACGCCGAGTCGATCGGCCGCGGCGAGGAACAGGTCCGGATCGGGCTTGGCGTACTTCACCTGGTCGCGCGTGACGACCGGCGTGCGCGCGAGGTCGACGCCGAGCGATTGCAGTACGGGACCGGCGGTTTCCATGCGCCCGCTGGTGGCGATCGCCCACGGCAGCTTCGCGGCGTCGAGCCAGGCGACCAGTTCGCGCGCGCCGGGCAGCGGCCGGATCGCCGCGGAGCGGCGGTTGTAGGCTTCCGCGTGGCGCCGGCGCAGGCGTTCGGCGCGCGCCTCGTCGACCTCGACGCCGCTTTCGCGCGCGAGGATGTTCAACATCAGTCCGCCGCTCATGCCGATGCGGCGATGGATGCGCCAGACCGACAGCACGATGCCTTCGGCGTCGAGCGCTTCCTGCCAGGCCAGCACGTGCTCGTACACGCTGTCGACGAGCGTGCCGTCGAGATCGAACAGGAAGGCGGGCGGTGGCGAAGTTTTCATCGGCGGCGACGATCGGGCGGCGGTGAACGTCCAAGTGTATTCGCTGCGGCGCGGATTCGCGCGCGGCGATCCGCAAGCGGCTAACCTAGGACGGATGATCTACCGTTTCGACGATTTCGTACTCAACCCCGCAACCCGCGAGCTGCACAAGGGCGGCGAACCCGTCGTGCTGCCGGCGCGCGCATTCGACTGTCTCGCCTATCTGATCGAGCATCGCGAGCGTGCGGTCGGCCGCGACGAGTTGATCGCGGCGGTGTGGGGGCGTGCGGAAATCAGCGAGGCCTTGCTCAGTCACACGGTCGTGAAGATCCGCCGCGGCCTCGGCGACACCGGCAACGAGCAGCGCACGGTGCGCACGGTGCCGCGCTTCGGCTATCGCTGGGGCAGCGCGACGACGGTCGAATCGGTCGAATCCGACGAGGGGATTGCCGCGACGCCGGCGGACGACGCGCCGGACGCGAATGTGGGCGATGCGTCCGCCGTGATCGACGAGCCGTCGCCGCTCGCCGCATCGTCTCGACCCGAGATCGAACCGGCGGGCGCGAACACGGCGGAACAGCCGTCGACGACGATACGCCGCGGTCGTCGTGTCGCCGTTCCGCTGGCCATGGCCGCCGTCGTCGTCGCCGTTGCGGCAGCGACGTTCCTCGGTGCATCGCGTCGATCGCCGGTCGCGCCGCCGCCGCTGCCGGTCGTCGAGATCGCCTCCGCGGCACCGGCGATGGTGCTGCCGGCCGAAGTCGACGCGCCGGACGACTGGCGCTGGCTGCGCTTCGGCCTGATGGACCTGATCGCCAATCGCCTGCGCGACGGTTCGGTACCGACCGCGCCGAGCGAGAGCGTGGTCGGCCTGCTCAAGCAGCGGCCGGCGACGGACGGCGAGGCGCTGCTGCACGATGCCGGCCTCGCGCAGTTCGCGGCGGTGCGCGTGCTGCCGCGCGTGCGCAAGGAAATGGGCGTGTGGAAGGTGCGCCTGGATGCGTTCGGCGCGCAGCATTCCTTCCGCGTCGACGCGGAGGCCGGCGATGCGATCCAGGCCGCGCGCGAAGCCACCGACGCCTTGCTGCGGCGGCTCGGCCGCGCCGCCAACGCGACCTCCGCGCAGCCGCGTTCGCTGGCGCTGGAGGAACTGTTGCAGCATTCGGGCGCGGCGATGCTGGCCGACCAGCTCGACCAGGCGCGCGACCTGATCACGCGCGCGCCGCCGGAGATGCAGCAGGAGCCGTCGGTGCAGCAGCGCATGGCGCAGATCGAGCTGCGCGCCGGCGACTATCCGGCGGTCGAGGCGCGCCTGCACGCCTTGCTCGACCGTCTGCCGCCGGAACGCGACGACGCGCTGCGCGCACGCGCGATGATGACGCTGGCCGTGTCGCATTCGCGCCGCGGTCAATCCGATCGCGCGCTGGAGCTGTACGAGGAGGCCATCGCGCTCCGCCAGCCCGCCAACGATCACCACGTGCTCGGCGTCGCTCGCCTCGGGCGGGGCGCGATGCTCGCGCAGCGCGGCCGCTTCGACGAGGCCACCGCCGAGCTGGCGCGCGCGCGCACCGAACTCGAAGCCGTCGGCGACGGACTCGCCGTCGCTGCGGTTGACGTCAATCTCGGTGAGTTCCAGCAGTTGCAGCATCGGCCCGCCGACGCCTTGCCGATCCTGAAGAGCGCCGTGCGCCAGTTCGAGCGGCTCGGCGCGCGCGAGGGCCGCGCCTACGCGCTCGCGCAACAGGCCGGCGCGGAGACCGAACTGCTCGACGCCGACGCCGCGCTCGCGACCAGCGAGCGCTTCTGGCCGCCGGAATCGAACACCAACAATCTGCGCATGCGCTGGAGTCTGGCCGCCGCACGCGCGGCGGCGCTGTACGGCGTCGGCCGCTTCGACGAGACGCAGGCGCTGCTGGAGCGCATCGATCGCGACGCCGATCCGAACCAGGACGCGCTGGCGCGCGCGCGGTCGCGGCTGCTGGCGGCGCGGCTGGCCTTGCAGCGCGGCGACGCGAAGCTCGCCGTGGATCGCGTCGACGCGGCGCTGGTGCCGGCGCTGCGCAACGAGGATCCGTCCGCGTGGACGCGCGGCCTGCTGCTGCAGGCCCGTGCGCAGCGCGGCAGCGACCGCGCGGCCGACGCCGCGCGCACGACGCAGTCGCTGCAGACGTGGGCCGCGAACGACGACTGGCGTTCGATCTATGCCCACCTCGCCGCCGCCGAACAGGCCGCGGCGGAGCGGCGGCGCGAGCCGGCGCTCGGCCAGTTCGCCGAGGCGATGCGCACGGCCGAGAAGATGAACGTGCCGGAGGATCTGGTCGCGGTCGGCGCGTCCTACCTCGATCTCCTGATCGAGGCCAGCCAGCTCGACACCGCGCGCGGCGTCAGCGGCCGCATCGCGATGTGGGCGGAGCGCGACGTGCGTGCGGCCGCCGCCCAGGCGCGCCTGTTCCGCGCGCTCGGCCAGGACGACGCGGCGCGCAAGGCGGAGGAGAACGCGGCGCGCATCCGCACGGCGCGCTCGGCGCAGCTGTGAGCCGAGGGTGCGGGCACTCGTAAAGAGCGTCTCTCGCAGAGACGCGGAGAACGCAGAGTCAAATGCCGTTTGCCGGTGCCTTTCTCCGCGCCCTCTGCGTCTTTGCGAGAAATCGCTTCTGCGGTCCGCCTTCCACGCATTCGGCCCGCCTGGCTCGGATGTTTGAAGAGAGCATTTTCTCTTGGAGACGCGACGTTCGATGTCGCTTGCCGGCGCTTTCTCCGCACATCCGGCATCTCCGCGAGAAAATCGCTCCCGCCGCGCGACTTCACACGCTTGTAGCGGCTTCCTAGCACGACGGCCATCCATCGCACATCGATCCCTCATGTCTGCGCGCCCGCGCGCGTCGAGCATGCCGGTTCGGCGCCGGCCCGCGCGGCAGTGGCGTTTCCTTCATGACCACGGGAAGAAGCTCGATGGACGCAAGACCGGTTTGGATGAGCGCGGCATCGTTCGCCGCCTGCGTATTGACCACCTCGCTCGCCGCCGCGCCAGGCGCTCCGCGGCCGTCCGGCGCGACGCCGCCGCCGGCGTACGAGATCGTCGACCTCGGCGATTTCGGCGGCGAGCTGGCCAACGCGCATTCGATCAACGACGCGGGGCAGGTCGTCGGCACGGCCGAGGATCCGGAGCTGGACACCTTGCCGTTCCTCTGGCGCGACGGCACGCTGACCGATCTCGGCACCCTGCGGCCGGATCGCGAGCACGGCCACGGCATCGCCTATTCGATCAGCGCGAACGGGCAGGTGGCCGGCTATTCGATGGCGCCGTCGCCGAACGGCATCGGCACGCTGGCGCACGCGTTCTTCTGGTCCGAGCAGGACGGCATGGTCGACGTCGATCCGCGGCCGGGCACGATCATCAGCTCGTACGCCTGGGGTGTGAATTCGGCAGGCCAGGTGGTCGGCCAGATCCTCGGCCAGGACGGCGGACCGTTCCTGTGGACGCGCGAGGGCGGCGTCACCATGCTGAGGCTGCCGGACGCACCGGTCGGATACGGCGGCATGGCCGAGGACATCAGCGAGACCGGCCTGGTCTGCGGCGAGCAGTACAACGCGAACTTCGACTACGTCGGCTGGGTGTACGACAGCGCGACCGGCGAGATGCGCGAACTCGGCCACATCGGCAAGCCAATGTCGGAAGCCCGCTCGATCAACAACGCCGGCCAGGTGGTCGGTTCCTCCACGCGCGAGAACAACCAGCAGCGGCCGGTCCTGTGGCTCGACGACGGCGTCATCGTCGACCTCGGCTTCCTGTCCGTGCCGAATTTCTCGCAGGGCGTCGCCGAAGGGGTCAACGACCAGCTCTGGGTCGTCGGCGAGGACAGCTACGACGGCAACGGCGTGCCGACCAAGGGCTGGCTGTGGATCGACGGCAGCAAGCACGAGCTGCGCACCCTGGTCGCCGACGCCGCGGAACGCGACCGCTGGGACGAGCTGACCGCCCCGCTGGACATCAACAACCGCGGCGAGATCGTCGGCATCGGCATCCGCGAGGGCGTGCCTGGCCGCGCCTTCCTGATGCGGCCGCTGCCGGCGGACGCGATCTTCGCCGACGGCTTCGACTGAGCCTCCGCGCGGCCCGGCCGCGAGGGTACATCGTTCGTACATCGAGTTCGCATCGTTCGTGCATGCGCCAGGGTTGCGCCTGACCGCAGGATTGGGTTGCGCCGCGGCGCGTTACCTTCATACCTGCGTTCCGGCCCGCCAACAGGGGCCGGGCGAACGATACGGGAGTTCTGATGTACGCAAGACAGACTTTGCTCGGGGCCGTTTCGACCGTCGGACTGCTGTTCGCCGCCTCGGTGGCGGCCCAGCCCACCGTGGTCGGCTTCGACGACGGTGCCGAAGGCTGGCTCTGGACCGGCGGCGACCTTTCGATCGAGGCCGACGGCGGTCATCCGGGCGCGCACGCGCATCTGGCCGGTTCGGACCTCGGCTCCTTCGAGCTGCGCACGGACGCGAACGCCGCCTTCATCGGCGACTTCAGCGCGTCGAAGGGCGTCGGCTTCTCGCTCGACGTCAAGGTCGAGTCGCTGAACGCGAACGGCAGCCCGGTCTCGCGCGACCTGATCGTCGAGCTGCGCAGCCGCGCGCTGGCGCAGGACGGCTATCCGTGGGCCTCGGTCTGGACCACGCTCGGTACCTTGCAGGCGACGCCGGACTGGACCCGCTACACGGTCAGCTTCGACCCGCGCTCGACCGTGCTGCCGAAAGGCTGGCACGGCACCGGCGCCGAGGACCCGGTGACCTTCGATCCGACCCTGCCGCCCGGCGTCAGCTTCGCCGACGTGCTGGCCCAGGTCGACGAGATCCTCGTCACCACCGACAAGCCCGGCCTCTCGGTCGGCCTGATGGACGTCGACCTGCGCGCCGACAACCTCAGCATCGACCGCGCCGCCGGTCCGGCGCCGGTGACGCCGCCGCAGTACGAGATCGTCGATCTCGGCGACTTCGGCGGTGAACTGGCCAACGCGCACGACATCAACGACGCCGGCCACGTCGCCGGCACCGCCGAGGCCACCAACCGCGAGGCGCAGGCGTTCTTCTGGCACGAAGGCGCGATGCTCAACATCGGCAGCCTGATGCCCGACAACGCGCCCAGCTACGGCGTCGCGCGCGGCATGAGCGAGAACGACTTCCTGGTCGGCGAGTCGATGACGCCGATGGTGGGCTTCCCGGGAGCGAGCGTCAGCCACGCGTTCTTCTGGTCGGAAGACACCGGCATGATCGACCTCACGCCCGGCACCGACAATATGTCGCAGGCCTGGGACGTCAATTCGTCCGGCCAGGTCGTCGGCAGCTACACCGGTGCGTTCCTCTGGTCGCAGGCCGACGGCCTGCGCAACATCGGTCTCGGCGGCGGCGACGGTGCGGCCGAAGGCATCAACGAGAACGGCGAAGTCTGCGGCTACGAGTGGAACGTCGAAGGCACGCGCGTGGTCGGCTGGGTCTACGACAGCCGGACCGGTGCCATCCGCGAGCTGCCCTCGTACGGCGGCACCTCGCAGACGCGCCGCATCAACAACGCCGGCTACGTGGTCGGTTCCAGCCGCGAGGCGAACTTCAGGCCGCACTCGGTGCTGTGGGCACCGGACGGGCAGATGACCGACCTCGGCGTGATCCCGGTGCCGGACTACTCGCCCGGCGAGGCGAACGCGCTCAACGAGGCGTTGTGGATCGTCGGCGCCGACGACTACAACGGCGGCGGCAATCCGATCGGCTGGCTGTGGCTCGACGGCAGCAAGTACGTGCTGCGCGACCTGATCGCCGACTCGGCGCAGCACGAGGCCTGGAGCGACCTGACCACGCCGCTCGGCATCAACGCCAACAACGAGATCGTCGGAATCGGCATCCGCGACGGCATTCCGGGACGCGCATTCCTGATGCGCCCGCTGGTCGTCGATAGGATCTTCGTCGACGGCTTCGAAGCGAAGTGACTCCGATCCGCTGCGCGAGCCGCGTCGCGGCTCGTGCAGCGGATCGAATGAAAAGAGAGGTGGCGGCAATGAACGGTGCGGCTCGCGCGATCCTCGGTATGGCCGGACTGCTGTCCTGCGGCGTCGCCGCGGCGCAGTCCACGGTGGTGACGTTCGACGACGGAGCGGAAGGCTGGGACGGCAACGCCCTGGTCGAGCCGGACGGCGGCCATCCGGGCCCGAACGCGCATTTCTTCCTCGAAGCGACCGGCATCGAGTACCGCACCGACTCGAATGCGGCCTTCCTCGGCGATCTGACGCAGGACGCCGTGCTCGGCGTCGGACTCGACGTCAAGGTCGATTCGATGACGTACGAAGGCAGCGAGATCACGCGCAACCTGATCGTCGAGTTCCGCAGCCACGCGCTGGCGCAGGACGGCTATCCCTACACCGCGGTCTGGACGCGCCTCGGCGTGCTGCAGGCCGGCCCGGACTGGGGCGGCTACGCGATCAGCTTCGCGCCGGGGGCGCCGCAGCTGCCGGCGGGGTGGGGCGGCTACGGCGCCGAAGATCCTTCGACCGGCGAGCCGGTGCTGCCGGACGGCGTGACCTTCGCCGACGTGATGGCGCAGGTGGACGAACTCGCCTTCACCACGTTCGAGCCCGGTTACATCTACGGCTTCGCGATCTACGACGTGCGCTTCGACAACCTGCGCATCGAGCGCGGCAGCGACACGATCTTCGCCGACGGCTTCGATCCGGCGCCGACCCTCGCGCACTGACGCCCGCGCCGCATCGGCGCGCGTCGAGGTTCGCCGCGGGCAGGCGGCACGGCTACACTGGATGTTTTCCGGAAGGCCGAGCACCATGGACGAAACGAGCGCGCAGGAATCGGACACCACGCTGCCGCCGCTCGACGCGGCCGAAGCGCGCATCCTCGGCTGTCTGGTCGAGAAAGCGGCGATCACGCCGGAAGTCTATCCGCTGACCCTCAACGCACTGGTCGCCGCGTGCAACCAGAAGACCAGCCGCGAGCCGGTCATGAACCTCGAGCCGGGCGCGGTCGGCCACGCCTTGAACGAGCTGGAGCGCCGCTCGCTGGTCAAGATCGCGCCGACCTCGCAGCGTGCGCTGCGCTACGAACACCGCTTCGACACCGTCTACGGCACCACCGCGCGCCAGCGCGCCGTCCTGTGCGCCTTGCTGCTGCGCGGGCCGCAGACCTTGAGCGAACTGCACACGCGCACCGATCGCCTGGCCGACTTCCCGAGCATCGAGGATCTGCGCGACACGCTCGACCGCCTGATTCAGCGCGAGCCGGCGGCGTACGTGATCCGCCTCGGCCGCGGCCCCGGCCAGCGCGAGGATCGCTACATGCATCTGCTCGGCGGCCCCGTCGATGCCGAAGCGTTCGCGAGCGCGGTGCCCGCCGCACCGTCGTCGCGTTCCGGCGCCGGCGAGCGGATCGATCAGCTCGAAGCCGAGATCGCCGAGCTGCGTGCGGAAATCGCCGAGCTGCGGCAGCGGCTGGATGCAGCGGGCGCGTAAGAGGCGGCGTCAAAGCGCCCCTCACCCGCCGCGCTGCGCGCGTCGACCTCTCCCGCAAGGGGAGAGGCGAAAGCCGCGCTGTTCCCCCTCTCCCGCTTGCGGGAGAGGGCCAGGATGAGGGCGCTTTTCGCGCAGCCTCCATGCGCGTCGAGAAAGCTTCCCTCGCAGAGCCGCAGAGCGCGCGGAGAAAAGCGTTTCCTTCCACATCATCTTTTCCCCCTCTCCCGCTTGCGGGAGAGGGCCGGGGTGAGGGCGCTTTTCGCGCAACCTCCGTGCGCGTCGAGAAAGCTTCCCTCGCAGAGCCGCAGAGAGCGCGGAGAAAAAATCATCTTTCCTCTGCGCCCTCTGCGCCCTCTGCGCCCTCTGCGGCTCTGCGAGAGAGGCTTCTAGACGAGGCCGGAGAAGGCCACGAACACACCCAGGCCTTTCGACCCATCCCAATCCCGCCCCAGGCAAGGCAGACTCGGACGTTCCGGTCCATCAGGGGTGTCACGATGAAGCTTGCCCAGTCCATCGCCTGCGTGTCGTTCGCCGCGGCGTTCGCGTTGTCCGTGCACGCGGCCGACGCGCCGCCGAAGAAGCCCGAGGCTGCCGCCGGCATCGAGTCGGCCACGCGCGGATTCGCGCGCACGGCGGGTTTCTTCGACGTCTACCGCGACGAGGCGAAAGGACGCGTGCTGCTCGGCCTGCGCGCGTTCGAGCAGCCGTTCCTGATGACCAGCTCGCTGCCGTGGGCGCTCGGTTCCAACGACATCGGCCTGGATCGCGGGCAGAGCAGCGATTCGCATCTGGTCGAGTTTCGCCGCGTCGGTTCGCGCGTGCTGCTGGTCGAGGACAACACCCGGTTCCGCGCCGTGTCGAACAATCCGGACGAATCGCTGAGCGTGCGCCAGGCGTTCGCCGAGTCGGTGCTGTGGGCCGGCGACGTCGTCGCCGAGCGCAAGGGCGCGAATGCCGAAGTGCTGGTCGACGTGAGCTCCCTGCTCACCTCCGATCGCCACGGCATCGCGCAGCGCCTCGGCGACACCAAGCAGGGCAAGTACGAAGTCGACGACAAGCGCAGCGCGGTATCGCTCGCCGATGCGAAGAGCTTTCCGGACAACACCGAGCTGGAGGCGCTGCTGACCTTCCGCGGCCCCGGCGAAGGCACCTTCGTCAAGGACGTGGCGATGGATCCGCAGAGCCTGACCGTGCGCCAGCACCTCAGCTTCGTGCGCCTGCCGGCGCCGGGCTATTCGCCGCGCGCGTATCACCCGGCATCGGGTGGATTGAGCGTCGGCTGGTACGACTTCGCGCAGCCGCTCGCGTCGAGCATCGACCGCCGCGTGCAGCCGCGCTTCCGCCTGGAGAAGACCGATCCGTCCGCCGCGCTGAGTCCGGTGAAGAAGCCGATCGTGTTCTACCTCGACCGCGGCACGCCCGAGCCGGTGCGGTCGGCCCTGCTCGAAGGCGCCAACTGGTGGCGGAGCGCGTTCGAGAAGGCCGGCTTCAAGGACGCCTACCGCGTCGAGCTGTTGCCCGAGGGCGTCGATCCAATGGACGTGCGCTACAGCCTGATCACCTGGGCGCACCGCTACACGCGCGGCTGGTCCTACGGCCAGCCGATCGTCGATCCGCGCACCGGCGAGATCATCCGCGGCAACGTCACGCTCGGTTCGCAGCGCGTGCGCCAGGACATCCTGATCGCCGAAAGCCTGCTCGCGCCGTACGACAAGGCGAACGCGGCGGAACTGAAGAACCAGGCCGAGCAGATGGCGCTGGCGCGCCTGCGCCAGCTGGCCGCGCACGAGGTCGGCCATGCGATCGGCTTCGCGCACAACTTCGCCGCCAGCCGGCACGGCAACGGCTCGGTGATGGACTATCCGCATCCGCTGCTGAAGGTCGGCGCAGACGGCGCGCTGTCGCTGGCCGATGCGTACGGCGTCGGCGTCGGCCCCTGGGACGACTTCATCGTCGCGCACGCCTACGCCCAGTTCGCGCCGGGCGCGGAAGCGGCCGCGCTGGCGAAGCTGCGCACCGACATTGCCGCGGCCGGTTTCGGCTACGTCAGCGACCAGGACGCGCGCGGTCCCGGCGACGCGGAGCCGGACGGCCTGCTGTGGGATTCCGGCAGCGACAGTCTGCAGACCTTCGACGCGCTGATGACGGCACGGCGCAAGGCGCTGGCGGATTTCTCGCTCGGCGTGCTGCCGCCCGAGCGCCAGGCCGGCGAACTCGAAGCGCGGCTGGTGCCGGTGTACCTGCTGCATCGCTACCAGACCGAAGCGGTGGCGCGCCTGCTCGGCGGTGCCCGTTACGCCTACTCCGAAGGCGGCGATCGACGCGCCGGCGCGAAGCCGGTGCCGGCGCCGATGCAGCGCGAAGCGCTCGCGCGTCTCGTCGGTACGCTCGGCGCCGACGCGCTCGCATTGCCGGCGAACGTGCTCGATCTCGTTACGCCGCCCGCCGCCGACTACGCGCGGAGCCGCGAATACTTCGCGACCCGCACCGCACCGCTGTTCGACCCGCTCGCCGCGGCCGAGGCGGCGACGGCGCAGACGACCTTGTTCCTGTTCGCGCCGGAGCGGCTGAACCGCCTCGCCTGGCAGCACGCGCGCGACGCGCAGCAGCCCGGCGTCGCCGACGTGCTGGCGGCGACGTTCCGCAGCACCTGGCAGCAGGCGCCGCGCGACGCGTCCGCGGCGGCCGTGCAGGAGGCGGCGAACTGGGTCGTGCTCGACGCGCTGCTGCACGCGCTCGACGACGGCAAGCTGCACGCGCAGGTCGACGCCGAGCTGCGCGCTTCGTTGCAGGCGTGGCAATCCACGCTGGCGAAGCAGGGCGGCGGCGATGCGGTCGCGGCCAGTCGCGCATCGGCGGCGGAGACGATCCGCAAGTACCTGGCCGATCCGAAGTCGGTGAAGCTGCGACCGCTGCCGGCGATTCCGCCAGGCGCGCCGATCTGAGCGGTACGGCCGGCGGGTTTTTCCGGTGTAGTGCCCGCGCAAGCGGGCATGCCCGCACGAGGGCGCGTGCGTCCTGCTTTCGCGGGCGAGGCGTCGTCGGCCTCGCCCTCGAAGCGCAGCGGCACCGGCAGAGCGAATGCGTTTCCGATCCCCGCCGGCCGATCGCTCAGGGCGGATCGCCGGCGTTCTTCAGCGTCTCGCGCACCGCGTCGAAGCGCGGATCGAGCGCGATGCGCCGCTCGGACATGACGGTGCCGGCCGGCAGGCGCAGCAGTTCGCGCAGGTGCCGTGCGGCCTCGTCGAGATGGCCGGTGGCCGTTTCGATCTCCGCCAGCGCGGCAAGATAGGTCGGGCCGTCCATCGCGTCGCGCGAAACCGGGAAGCGCTCCAGCGCGCGCCGCCCGTTCGCCAGCGCAGCGTCGTTCTCGCCGAGGCCGGCCTCGGCCAGCCCGAGCAGGCTCAGCAGGTGCGCATCTTCGCCTTGCGCGCGCAGCTTTTCCAGCAGCACGTCGCGCGCTCGCGCGTACGCCGCGTGCGCCTGCGTGGCGTCGCCCTTGAGTGCGAAGGCGTGCGCGCGCAGCAGGTCGCTCGGCATCGTGGCTGGAAAATAGACCGCCTCGAGCCACTCCGGCGCCGAGGTCAGCGCGGCCAGCGCGCCGTCGGCGTCGCGTTGCATGTAGCGCGTGGTGGAACGCAGCGCCGTGCTCAGGCCGCCCGGATCGAAGCCGGCCGGCAGCGTGTCCAGGGCGCGCTGCGCGCCTGGCAGGTCGCCGGAAATCAGCAGCGCCAGGGTGCGGTACAGCGCCGGGCCGTGGTTGTTCGGATCGGCCGATTGCGCGCGGTCGTAGGCTTTCAGCGCGTCGTCGTAGCGGCGCAGCATCGCGTAGGAGTCGCCGAGCACCATCGGCCAGCGCGAATTGCGCGGATCGAGCGCGGCGATGCGTTCGTAGCCGGCAATCGCTTCCTGCACCTGGCCCATGCGGCGCTGCACGCTGGCGATCGCCGAGCCGATCTCGACGTCGCCGGGCAGGGCCTGGCGCACGCGTTCGAACTCGCGCAGCGCGGCGGCGTAGTCGAGATCGCGGTAGTAGTGCACGTAGCCGCGCGCGAGATGCGCCTGCGGCAGGTCCGGCGCGAGTTCGAGCGCCTTCTTCGCGGCGTCTTCGGCAGCGGCGATGGTCGCCGGCGAAGGATCGAGATGGAACCAGTAGGCCAGGCTGTCGAGATAGGCGAGCCGCGCCCAGGCCAAGGCGAACTTCGGATCGCGCGCGATCGCCTGCCGATACAGCGCCCGCGCCTGCGCCGCCGCGCCGGCCATGTCGTCGGCGCCGACGCGACCGACCTGCTCGGCCAGGTACTCGGCCTTGAGGAAGTCGTCGTAGGCCTGCGCGTCGCGCGTGGGCACGTAGGCGACGTGCTCGGCTTCCGAATGCAGCAGCTTGGCCTTCAGCGCCGCGGCGACGTGCTCGGCGATCTCGTTCTCGACGTCGAACAGGTCCTCGATGCGGCGCGTATACGACTCCGCCCACAGGTGATTGCCGCTGCCGCCGTCGATCAGCTGCACGTTGACGCGGAAGCGCTCGCCGTCGCGCTGCACGCTGCCCTCGAGCAGGGCGGCGACGCCGAGCTGCGTTGCCACGGCGCGCGCGTCGGCCGGATGGCTTTCCTCGTTCTTGGTCGCGGCGCGCGACATCACCTGCAGATCGCCGATCGCGGCGAGCTTGGTCAGGATCGTGTTCTGTACGCCGGCGGCGAAATACGCGGCGTCCGGATTGCGCGCGAGTTCGGCGAACGGCAGCACCGCCAGGGAGTGCGGCGACGCCGCCGGCGCGCGCAGGCTGCGGTAGGCGAGGCCGATCGCGCCGGCGATCGCCGCCAGCGTGAGCAGGGCAATGCCCGCGGCGAGGCGCCATCGGCGCCGGTTCGGCGTCGGCACGGCCGGAGTACCCGCCGTTGCCGGCGAGGTTCCGGCGTCGACGCCGCTGTCGGATTCCTCCTCGATCGGCGGCGAGACCGGCCCGGCTTCCGGCTCCGACCCGGACTTGCCGACGAAGCGGTAGCCGTGCCCGCGCACGGTCTCGATGTACAGCGGCGTTTCGCCGGTGTCGCCGAGCGCCTTGCGCAGGGCGCGGATGTTCCAGCTGAGGTTGTTCTCCTCGACGATGGTGTCCGGCCAGACCTGGCTCAGCAGCGTCTCGCGGCTGCGCAGCTTGCCCGGCGCCTCGGCCAGGGCCAACAGCAGGTCGAACGCCTTCGGGGTCAGCGCGATCGCGACGCCGTCGCGGTACAGGCGCCGCTCGGTCGCGTCGATGCGGAACGGGCCGAAGGTCGGCAGGTACTGCGTTGCCGGGGACGACGGCGGTTCCAAGCGAAGACTCCCACACAAATCACAGAGAAATACCACGCGCCCCACAGGCGCTGTCGGCACCGTCGCAGGCAACATAATTTACCCCATCGCGTCCGCCCGCTCGGCGCGCGCGCCCGCCACTCCGACATTCCCGCGAGGTCTCCCCTTGAAGTCGCCCTTGCTTGCCGTCGTCGCGTTGACCGCCGCGCTCGGCGGCGCTTTCACGCTCGCCGCCGCCGATCCGATCTCCAGTCCGCTCCCGTGGGACGACGTGCGCGGCGAGGCCGGCTATCGATTCGAAATGGTCGCGCCGATGCCGCAGGCACTGGTCCTGCACAGCGCGACCGTGCTCCCGTCGGATCAGGTACTGGTCGCCGGAGGGACGAATGCCTTCCTGTACGACCCGGCGCAGCGCAGCTGGGCGACGACGGCTGCGATGATCGAGGCGCGATCCGGCCACGGCGCGGTGCGCCTGGCGTCCGGCCGGGTGCTGGTGTTCGGTGGCGGCACCGACAGCACTGTGGCCAGCGCCGAACTGTACGATCCGGCGAGCGCAACCTGGGCGGCGACCGGATCGATGGCGACGCCGCGCGATCGCTTCGCCTACGCGACGTTGGCCGACGGCCGCGTGCTGGTCGCCGGCGGCAACAATTTCCAGAACGGTCAGGGCAACGTGCTGGCCGGCGTCGAGATCTACGATCCCGCCAGCGGAACCTGGAGCACGGCCGCGCCGCTGGCCGAGGCGCGCATGAATCATGTCGCCGCCCTGCTCGCGAACGGCAAGGTACTGGTGGCGGGCGGCTACTCCGCCGCACAGAACGCGGCCCTGGCCACGGCCGAGATCTACGACCCGGCCAGTGACACCTGGAGCCCGGCGGCGGCGATGCCGGAGCGGCGCCTCCAACCCACCGCGACGCGCCTGCTGTCGGGCAAGGTGCTGGTCGTGGGCGGCGCCCCGGAGCCGTTCACCAGCGGCTTGAACAGCGCCACCCTCTACGATCCGGCCACCGACACCTGGCAGGCGACGCCCGCGCTGGCTCTGCCGCGCAGCGGCCACAGCTCGAGCCTGCTGCCGTCGGGCAAGGTCCTGGTGGCGGGGGGCGGCGGTGCCGGCCCCGGCGACATCGAATCCACCAACACCTCGGAACTCTACGATCCGGACGTCGGCACTGCCGGCAGCTGGAGCGAAGGCCCGCGGCTGACCACGCGACGCTTCGTCCATGAAGCCACCGTGCTGACGTCGGGAGAGGTGCTGCTGACCGGTGGTTTCATACCGGTGGGCAAGCCGATCCCCACCTCCGAGGTTGATCTGTACACCAACCTCGGCAGCGCGGCGGCGAGCGTCGGTCCGGCGCAATTGACCTTCCGCGTGGCCACGGGAACCACGGCGAGTCGTGTACTGACGGTCGCCAATACCGGCGCGGCGACGACGACCTTGACCTACGCGATTACGGATTCGGCGCTCGACTGCGTCGAGCCGAGCGATGTCGCCTGGCTGGGTGCGAGTCCGGCCAACGGCAGCGCCGTCGGCGGCAGCTCGGGCGCGGTCGACGTCACCGTCGACGCCGCCGATCTGGCCGTCGGTTCGTACTCCGCCTGGATCTGCCTGACCACGAGCGATGCGAGACAGCCGCGTGTCGCCGTACCGGTGCAGGTCGTCGTCGAGCGCGCCTCGGACTCGATCTTCCAGGACGGCTTCGACGGCGTGCAGCCGGTGCAGGACCCGGGTTTCGAGACGCCTCTCGTCGAGCCGCCGTTCTGGGCCGGCAGCGATGGTCAGGGCGGCGCCGACGCGTCCTTGTTCCAGACCGGCAGCAACCAGGCACATGCCGGCAACGGCTTCGTGCAGTTCGGCGGACGTTTCACCGACGCGTTGACGCAGTCCGTTGCGCAGCATGTGGTGATTCCGGTCGGCTCGGCTCGGCTGAACTACTGGCGCAAGGTGTCCAACCCGCCCGCGGGGCTCGAGGCGACGTGGACGGTGCGCATCGACGGCCAGATCGTCGAGACCGACAGCGTACTAGGCGCGGAATTCGAGTCGGAATACGAGGCCCGTTCGGCCAATATCGGCGCCTACGCAGACGGTTCCTCGCATCGGATCGAGATCCGCTACGACTATGTGCCGGACCCGGACAGCTTCGCCAACGACGGCATGATTCAGCTCGACGACGTCACGATCGAGTCTGCGCCGTAACGGATTGTCGGGGATGCGTGCCGCGTCGGCGGAGGCCGCCGACGCGGCTGCGGTCGGCGCGTAGTGATCGCGTTGGTTGTGCGCGGCCGCCCCATTCTTGAGGATGCCCCATGCAAGGGATGCCCCTCGTTCGCGGGCATGACGCTTGAGCCGTCGTTCAGAGGTTGATCTCCGGTCAGCGTGGCTGGCGCCGTGCCGAAGGTCGTGCGCCGCGGCTCGCCGAGGGCAGGCCTATGATCGCTGCCGACCGGCGTGGGTTCAGGGCGAATCGCCCGCCTGCTTCAGCGTCTCGCGCACCGCGTCGAAGCGCGGATCGAGCGCGATGCGCCGCTCGGACATGACGTTGCCGGCCGGCAGGCGCAGCAGTTCGCGCAGGTGCCTGGCGGCGTCGTCGAGGCGGCCGGTGGCGGCTTCGATTTCCGCGAGCATGGACAGATACATCGATCCGTCCATCGCGTCGCGCGAAACCGGAAAGCGTTCGTGTACGAGCCGCCCGTTCGCCAGCGCGGCGTCGTTCTCGCCGAGCCCGGCCTGGGCCAGTCCGAGCAGGCCCAGCAGGTGTGGGTCGTCGGCTTGTGCGCGCAGTTTCTCCTGCAGCGCGTCGCGCGCCCGCGCGTAGGCCGCGCGCGCCTGCGCCGTGTCGCCCTTCAGCGCGTAGGCATACGCGCGCAGCAGGTCGCTCGGCATCGTGGCCGGCAGATAGACCGCTTCGAGCCAGTCCGGTGCGGTCGCCAACGCGGCCAGGGCACCATCGGCATCGCGCTGCATGTAGCGAGCAGTGAACAGCAGCGCAGTCGTCCAGCCGCTGGGATCGAAGCCGGCCGGCAGCGCGTCCAGCGTGCGTCGCGCGTCCTGCACGTCGCCGGACGTCAGCAGCGCCAGCACGCGGTACAGCGCCGGGCCGTGGTTGCCCGGGTCGGCCGCCTGCGCGCGGTCGTAGGCCTTCAATGCGTCGTCGTAGCGGCGCAGCATCGTGTACGAGTCGCCGAGCGCCATCGGCCAGCGCGAGTTGCGCGGGTCGAGCGCGGCGATGCGTTCGTAGCCGTCGGCGGCCTCCTGCACGCGGCCCAGCCGTCGCTGCACGCTGGCGATCGCGAAGCCGATGTCGGCGTCGCCCGGCAGCGCCTGGCGCGCGCGCTCGAACTCGCGCAGCGCGGCGGCGTAGTCGAGGTGGCGGTAGTAGTAGACGTAGCCGCGCGCGAGGCGCGCCTGCGGCAGATCCGGTGCGAGCCGCATCGCCTCGACGGCGGCGTCCTCGGCGGCGGCGATGCTCGCCGGGGCGTCGTCGATGTGGAACCAGTAGGCGAGGCTGTTCAGATAGGCCAGACGCGCCCAGGCGAGCGCGAACCTCGGATCGCGCCCGACTGCCCGGCGGTACAGCGAGCGCGCCTGCTCGACGGTGCTGCGCAGGTCGCCGGCGCCGACGTGACCGACCTGTTCGGCCAGGTACTCGGCCTTGAGGAAGTCGTCGTAGGCTTGCGGATCACGCGTCGGCACGTAGGCGACGTGCTCGGCCTCGGCGTGCAGCAGCTTGGCCTTCAGCGCGGCGGCGACCTGCTCGGCGATCTCGTTCTCGACGTCGAACAGATCCTCGATCCGGCGCACGTACGACTCCGCCCACAGGTGGCTGCCGCTGCCGCCGTCGACCAGTTGCACGTTGACTCGCACGCGCTCGCCGTCGCGCTGCACGCTGCCTTCGAGCAGGGCGGCGACGCCGAGCTGGGCGGCGATCGCGCGCGCGTCGACCGGATGGCTTTCCTGGTCCTTGGTCGAGGCGCGCGACATCACCTGTAGATCGCTGATTGCGGCGAGCTTGGTCAGGACCGTGTTCTGCACGCCGACCGCGAAGTACGCCGCGTCCGGGTTGCGCGCCAGGTCGGTGAACGGCAGCACGGCCAGCGAATGCGGCGGCACCGCCGGCGCGCGCAGCGCGCGATAGGTCAATCCGGCGGCGGCGAGCAGGAGCAGCGCGAGCAGGGCGATGACGCCTGGGCGAAGCCGGCGGCCCTTGGGTGACCGGGCTATCGGCGTTGCGCGGTCGGGGAATGCCGCCGGCAAGGCAGGCGAGGCGGAAGTACCGCCGGCCGGCGGCAACGCGACGGCGTCGCCGAGAAAGCGGTAGCCGCGGCCGCGCACGGTCTCGATGTAGAGCGGGGTTTCACCGACGTCGCCGAGCGCCTTGCGCAGGGCGCTGACGTTCCAGCTGAGGTTGTTCTCCTCGACGATCGTGTTCGGCCAGATCCGGTCCAGCAGTTCTTCCCGCCCGCGCAGACGTCCGGGCGCCTCGACTAGAGCGAGCAGCAGGTCGAAGGTCTTCGGCTTCAGCGCGATCGGAGCGCCGTCGCGATACAGCCGCCGTTCGCCCGCGTCCACCAGGAAGGGGCCGAACGCTTGGCGCTCCGTCCGTGCCGGGCTGGGTGACGTTTTCACAGGCGGCAAGACAACTCACAGAGAAAAACAAGACTCGGCAAAGGCTCCGTGCCGGCGCCGCGGGCAGCATGAATGTACCGCATCGCGCTTGCAGATGGCCGGCGAGACATTTTTTCACCTGAGTGTTTCCGCCAGCCCCGCTTTTCGGCGTCGCGATCGCTCGTTGTTGCCGCCTTCTACTTGTACTTGTTCCACATATGGGAGACCTGAGATGACTCGATCGATACTCCGCCATCCTCTTTTCTTGCAGCAAGGCAGCGCCGGCTCTTCAGCCGAGAAGAGTCGCAAGCGCCAATGGCGTGGCCGCGCGATTTCTTTGGCTTTGTCGGCGGGTGTCCTGTCGACGAGCGGCTCGGCATACGCGCAGTCCGGCGATATGTTTACCTACGCCATTATTCCAACGGTCATGGACTACAACTATACGCCGGTGCCCGTACCTAACGCGGAGTATGTATTTACCATCCACTGCTCGGGTGCGGCTGGCGACTTGGCGCAGCCTTCGGTGACGTTCACGTCCAACGGCGAGGGCGTGATTTCGCCTCCCGTGGGAGAGTTCGACATGCCCGTGCCGAACGATTGCATCATGACGTGGACTACCCCATCGGATCCTCCGCCCGGGTATAGCTGGGAGGTTCGCCAGCCATATAGCTTTCAACCCTCGGAGCCTGGCGGCATGAAGGTCTGGTACATGATCGGCGTAATGACCGGCAGCTTGAAAATCACCAAGACCGTGAACATGCCGCTGCCGCGAGACGCCACGTTCGATTTCACGGTCGACTGCACTCACCCGGAAACGGCCGTTACGCCGATCGCCGCCACCGACGCCACCCAGCACATCGCGATGACGGCTGGAGCCACCACCGGCAGCGTGAAGGTCGCGCATATCGCTGCAGGAAGCACCTGCACGATCGCCGAAAGGCCGCCGGCGCCGATTCCCGGCTACGCGTGGGGCTCCATGCCGGAACCTCACTCCGGCTTGGCGATCGCCAACATCACCGAAACCGCAACGGAATTCACCAACATCCTCACGCCGACGGATCCGGATTTCATCTTCGCCAACGATTTCGACGCCGAGTGAATTCGGTGCGGCGCGCCGGCGAGGGTTCCGACGCGTCATTTCTTGCTTGCCGGGTTCGCGCGGCGCGTCGGCGCCGTGCGGCTCGCGCAGGACGAGCCGCGAACCCCGCACCGGTGGCGTGGATCGTGGCGGCGGCCCTTCTCAGTGCTGCGTCGGCGAAGACTCCTCCGGCGCATCCGCGGCGAACACCGCGGCGATGTCGTCGTCGTCGAACACGTAGCGGCGGCCGCAGAACTCGCAGGTGATCTGCACCGAGCCCTGTTCGGCCAGCACCGCCTCGTTCTCCTCGCGGCCGAGCGAGCGCAGCATGCCGGCGACGCGCTCGTGCGAGCAGGTGCAGCCGAAGGCGAGCGGCTGGGCCGGCTGCAGGCGCACGCCTTCCTCGTGGAACAGGCGCAGCAGCACTTGTTCCGGCGGCAGCTCGAGCAGTTCCCGGTCGGTCAGCGTGGCGAGCAGGTGCTGCGCGCGGTTCCAGCCGTCGGCGTCGCCGAGCGGCGCGCCGCCGGCGGTGGCGATCTGCTGCAGCATCACGCCGCCGCAACGCGCCTCGCCGGCGCCGAGCACGAGCCGCGTCGGCAACTGCTCGGAGCGCTCGAAGTAACCCTCGAACGCGCGCGCGAGGTCGTCGCTCTCGACCGGCACCAGGCCCTGGTAGCGCGCCTCGGTGGCGGCGTTCTCGATCGTGATCGCGAGCCGCGCGCCGGTTTCCAGCCGCGCGCCGGCGGACGCGGCCGACGGGTCGACGCGCGCGATGCCGCGCACCAGGCCGTCGTGCGTGCAGTCGGCGAACAGCAGGCGCAGCGCGCCGCTGCCGCGCAGGTGGATCGACAGGCGTCCTTCGAACTTCAGCGCGCTGGTGAACAGGGCGCTCGCGGCGAGCGCGCGGCCGAGCAGGCTGGCCGTCGCGCCGTCGTAGCCGCCGGTCTCGCGCACGGTGCGCCAGGCCTGGTCGAGCCGGACGATGGCGCCGCGCACGCCGGCGCGTTCGAGTTGGAAACGGTGGAGGAAATCGTTGGATGTCGTCATGTTCGGATTCGTGAAGCGGTGCGAGCGACGCCGCGCGGCGTCGCTGTCGAAGCGAAGGGGAGGCCCATCACATGGAGGCGCGCGGGGTCGCGGACAACCGCGCTTCCCCTGCCGTCGCGGACCGGACTGTAGCCCGAATTTCGTCGTACGTCGGCTTTTCGCGCACCGACCAAGGTCGAATCGCACGAATCTTCGTTTTTTGCCAGAGCAGTTGTGAATGCGCGAAGACCGCCGCGCGCGGCCGTGCGCTTCACGCCGCCTTGCGCGCGCCGAGGGTGGCGAGCAGGTCGCCGGCCGCGCGCAGGCGTTCGCTGGCGCCTTCCAGCGGCATCTTGAACTTCAGCTTGTCCTGGCCGTCGAGCGCATACACGCGCGGCTGCGACTGGATCAGGCGGATCACGGTCATCGGCTCGATCGCCGGCTGCGGGCGGAAGATCACGCGGCCGCCGTTCGCGCCGATCTCGAGCTTGCGGATGCCGAGCGGCGTCGCGGCGAGCTTGAGCGAGGTCACCGCGAACAGGTGCTTGAGCGGATCGGGCAGCAGGCCGAAGCGGTCGATCATCTCCACCTGCAGGTCGCGCAGGCCTTCCTCGTCGCGCGCGCTGGCGATGCGCTTGTACAAGGTCAGGCGCGCGTTGACGTCGGGCAGGTAGTCGTCCGGGATCAGCGCCGGCAGGTGCAGTTCGACTTCGGCCTCGTGCTCGCTGGAGAGATCGAAGTCCGGCACTTTGCCCTGCTTGAGCGCGCGCACGGCGCGGTCGAGCATCTCGGTGTAGAGCGAGAAGCCGACTTCCTCGATCTGTCCGCTCTGCTCCTCGCCGAGCAGTTCGCCGGCGCCGCGGATTTCCAGGTCGTGCGTGGCGAGGGTGAAGCCGGCGCCGAGCTCGTCGAGCGAGGCGAGCGCGTCGAGGCGCTTTTCCGCGTCGGCGGTGATCGAGCGGCCTTCCGGCACCATCAGGTAGGCGTAGGCGCGATGGTGCGAACGGCCGACGCGGCCGCGCAGCTGGTGCAGCTGCGCCAGGCCGAATCGGTCGGCGCGGTTGATGATGATGGTGTTCGCGCTCGGCACGTCGATGCCCGACTCGATGATCGTGGTCGCCACCAGCACGTTGAAGCGCTGGCGATAGAAGTCGAGCATGATCTGCTCGAGTTCGCGGTCCGGCATCTGGCCGTGCGCGTAGCGGATGCGCGCATCCGGCATCAGCTCGGCCAGCTCGCGCGCGGTCTTCTCGATCGTCTCGACGTCGTTGTGCAGGAAGTAGACCTGGCCGCCGCGTGCGTGTTCGCGCTGCATCGCCTCGCGGATCAGCGCCGGGTCGTACGGGCCGATGAAGGTCTGCACCGCCAGGCGGTGCGCCGGCGGCGTGGCGATGATCGACAGGTCGCGCAGGCCGGCCATCGCCATGTTCAGAGTGCGCGGGATCGGCGTCGCGGTCAGCGTGAGCAGGTCGACCTCGGCGCGCAGCTTCTTCAGCGCTTCCTTCTGGCGTACGCCGAAGCGCTGCTCCTCGTCGATGATGACCAGGCCCAGATCCTTGAACTTCACGTCCGGCTGCACGAGCTTGTGCGTGCCGATCATCACGTCGATCTGCCCTTCGGCGAGCTTGTCCAGCGCGGCGCGGATTTCCTTGGTCGACTTGAAGCGCGACAGCACCTCGACGCGGATCGGCCAGTCGGCGTAGCGGTCGCGGAAGTTCTGGTAGTGCTGCTGCGCCAGCAGCGTGGTCGGCGCGAGCACGGCGACCTGCTTGCCGGCCATCGCCGCGACGAACGCGGCGCGCAGCGCGACTTCGGTCTTGCCGAAGCCGACGTCGCCGCAGACCACGCGGTCCATCGGCCGCGCCGCGGCGAGGTCGGCGATGACGGCGTCGATGGCGGTCGCCTGGTCGGCGGTCTCCTCGAACGGGAACGCCGCGGCGAACTGCTCGGTGGTCTCGCGGTCGACCGCGATCGCGCTGCCCTGGCGCGCCTCGCGCTGCGCATAGATCGCCAGCAGCTCGGCGGCGACGTCGCGCACCTTCTGCGCGGCCTTCTTCTTCGCGCGCTCCCAGGCGTCGCCGCCGAGCGCGTGCAGCGGCGCCAGCTCCGGCGCGGTGCCCGAGTAGCGCGAGACCAGATGCAGCTGCGCCACCGGCACGTACAGCTTGTCGCCCTTGGCGTACTCGATGGCGAGGAATTCCGACGACTCGCCGCCGACGTCGAGCTTGAGCAGTCCCTGGTAGCGGCCGACGCCGTGGTCGATGTGCACGATCGGCGCGCCGGGGACGAGTTCGGACAGGTCGCGCAGCACCGCTTCCGGGTCGCGCGCGGCGCGCTTGCGCCGGCGCACCTGCTGCGCGCGTTCGCCGTACAGCTCGCGCTCGGTGAGCACCGTCAGCGCGGGCTCGGTCAACGCGAAGCCCTGTTCGAGCGGCGCGACGGCGATGCCGAAGCGGTTCGCGTCGGCGGCGAATTCGCCCCAGGCGGCGTAGGTCTGCGGGCGCAGGTGCGCCGCGGCGAGTTGTTCGATCAGCGCCTCGCGGCGGCCGGCCGAGTCGGTCGCGATCAGCACGCGGCCCGGATAGGCGGAGACGAAGCGCCGCAGCGCGTCGCCGGCTTCCTCGCCCTTGCGGTTCAGCGGCAGCGACGGGGCCGGCTGCGTGCCGAGGTCGACGGCGTGGTCGTTGCCGCCCTTGGCGACGATGTCCACGCGCAAGGTCGCGTTCAGCCGCTCGCGCAGCTGCTGCGGCGACAAGTACAGCTCGGCCGGCGGCAGCACCGGCCGTTCGACGTCGTGCGCGCGCTGCTCGTAGCGCTGGCCGGTCTGCGTCCAGAACGTCTCGGCGGAATCCAGCGCGCCTTCGCCGAGCACGAACAGCGCGTCACCCGCGAGGTAGTCGAACAGCGTCTCGGTGCGTTCGAAGAACAGCGGCAGGTAGTACTCGATGCCGGCCGGCGTGGCGCCTTCCTTGATGTCCTGGTACAGCGGACAGCGGCGCGGGTCGATCGGGAAGCGTTCGCGCAGCGTGTTGCGGAACGCCTTCGCCGACTCCTCGGTCAGCGGGAACTCGCGCGCCGGCAGCAGGCGCACCGAGTCGACCTTGTGCGAGGAGCGCTGCGTTTCCGGGTCGAAGCTGCGGATCGAATCGATCTCGTCGTCGAACAGCTCGATGCGGTACGGCTCGACCGTGCCCATCGGGAAGATGTCCAGCAGCGCGCCGCGCACGGCGAAGTCGCCGGGTTCCTGCACCTGCGGCACGTTGCGGTAGCCGGCCGCTTCGAGGCGGCGCTGTTCATGCGCCAGATCGAGTTTCTGCCTGAGTTCGAGCACCAGGCCGGAGCCGCTGACGTAGCTGCGCGGCGCCAGGCGCTGCATCAGCGTCGCCGCGGAGGCGACCAGCACGCCGCGGCGCAGGCCGGGCAGCCGGTACAGCGTGGCGATGCGCTGCGAGACGATGTCCGGGTGCGGCGAGAACAGGTCGTAGGGCAGGGTTTCCCAGTCCGGGAACTGCAGCACCTCGACCTCGCCGCCGGCGAACACCGCCAGCTCCGCCTCGAGCGCGTGCGCCGCGTGCGTGTCCGGCGCGACGACGACGACCAGTCCGGCATGCACGCGCGCGGTCTCGGCCAGCGTCAGCGCCAGCGCGGAGCCGTGCGGCGCGTTCCAGTAGCGGCGCTGCTTGGTCGAGGTCGGAAGAGGCGGGCGGATCAGCGGCGAGGACATGGCACTGGGAATCGGGCGACCGGCAACCCGGCAGACGGGAATCGGACGAGCGGAAAGATGAGAAGATGCGGCACCCATCGCCGCGAACCAAGCCGGGCAGTTTAACCGACCGGGGGTCCGGGCCGGATGCCCGTCACATCGCGGGCGCACGATGGCCACGGGCCGGCACCGTCTTCGACGGCGCTCGAACCCGCAGCTGCGCGGGCCGAAAGTCATGCCGTTCCTTGCTCTTTACGTCGGTTTACCGGCGGGCGCGGAACCTGGTTCGCCGCGATCGTTCACAATGAGATTCGTTCTCGATAACAACGGAATGCAAGGCATGCGAGGAACCGCCCCTCAACGTCGCCGCGTCGCGCTGTCGCTCCTGTTCGCGGGCGCGCTCGTGTCGTGCTCGAAGGAGCGCGCGCCGCCGCCGGCGCAGCCGGTGCCGGTCAGCGTGACGCAGGCGGTCGCGCGCGACATGCCGATGCTGGCGACGGCGCCGGGCAACGTCGAGACGATCAACAGCGTGGCGGTGAAGTCGCAGATCGACGGCCAGTTGCTCGAATCCTTCGTCAAGGACGGCGCCGACGTCGCCAAGGACCAGTTGCTGTTCCGCATCGATCCGCGCCCGGCGCAGGCCGCGTTGCAGCAGGCGCAGTCGGCGCTGGCGAAGGACCAGGCCACGCTGGCGCAGGCGCGCTCGCAGGTCGGGCGCTACAAGGACGTCGCCGCCAAGGGTTACATCTCGGCCGACCAGATGGAGCAGTACCGCACCAACCTCGGCGTCGCGCAGGCCGCGGTCAAGGTCGACGAGGCCAACGTCGCCGCGGCGAAGCTGACGCTCGGCTACACCGAGATCCGCTCGCCGATCGCCGGCCGCATCGGCCGCATCCTGATCCAGCCCGGCAACGTGGTGAAGGCCAACGACGTCAATCCGCTCGTCGTCATCAACCAGGTCGAGCCGATCTACGTCAACTTCGCGCTGCCGAGCTCCCTGCTCGGACACGTGCTGAAGGCGCAGAGGCAGGCGCCGCTCGCGGTGCGCGCCAACGTGATCGGCATCGACGCCCCGGTCGAAGGCAAGGTCGCCTTCGTCGACAACGCGGTCGACACGAGCACCGGCACGATCCGCCTGCGCGGCGAGTTCGCCAACACCGAGCACGTGCTCTGGCCGGGGCAGCTGGTCGGCGTCAGCCTGACGCTCGGCCACGACGTGAATGCCGTCGTGCTGCCCGACGCGGCGGTGCAGAACGGCCCGAACGGAACCTACGTCTTTGTGGTGAAGCCGGATCGGCACGCCGAGCAGCGCGCGGTCAAGGTCGCGCGCGTGGTCGAAGGCCACGCGGTGATCGAAAGCGGCCTCGCCGCCGGCGAGACCGTCGTGCTCGACGGGCAGTCGCGCGTCGAGGACCAGTCGCCGCTGAAGATCGACGAGCCGGCGGCAGGCGCCGGACAGGCCGCGGAAGCCGCGCGGTGAACGTGTCGGAGATTTTCGTACGACGCCCGGTCATGACCACCCTGGTCATGATCGGCATCCTGGTGTTCGGCGTCGTCGGCTATCGCGCGCTGCCGGTGGCGGCGCTGCCGAACGTCGACTTCCCGACCATCTCGGTCAACGCCAGCCTGCCCGGCGCGTCGCCGGAGACGATGGCGTCGGCGGTGGCCACGCCGCTGGAGAAGCAGTTCTCGACGATCCCGGCGATCGACTCGATGACCTCGCAGAGCTCGCTCGGCTCGACCAACATCACGCTGCAGTTCGCGCTCGACCGCAACATCGACGCCGCCGCGCAGGACGTGCAGGCGGCGATCTCGGCCGCGCTGCGCCAGCTGCCGACGCAGATGACCACGCCGCCGACCTTCCGCAAGGTCAACCCGGCCGACGCGCCGATCTTCTACATCGCGTTCACCTCCAAGACGCTGCGCCTGTCGACGCTGAACGAGTACGCGGAGAACACGCTGGCGCAGCGCATCTCGATGGTCGGCGGCGTGGCCCAGGTCAACGTCTGGGGTTCGCAGAAGTACGCCGTGCGCATCGACCTGAACCCGGACGCGCTGTCCGCGCGCGGGCTCGGCATCGACGCCGTCGCCGACGCCGTCGGCCGCGGCAACGTGAACCTGCCGACCGGCACCTTGTACGGCCCGAACCGCGTCTACAACGTCATGGTCGACGGCCAGATGTTCGACGCGGCGGCGTTCGGCGACCTCATCGTCAGCTACCAGAACGGCGCGCCGGTGCGCCTGAAGGACGTCGCCCACGTCTACGACGGCGTGCAGAACGACAAGGGCGGCGCGCTGCTCAACGGCGAGCGCGGCGTGGTGCTGGCGATCCAGAAGCAGCCCGGCGCGAACACGATCCAGGTCGTCGACGACATCAAGCACCTGCTGCCGGCGTTCGAGCGCTCGCTGCCGGCCGGCGCCGAACTGAACGTGATCTACGACCGCTCGCAGAGCATCCGCGAGTCGGTCGCCGAGGTGAAGTTCAGCCTGGTGCTCGCGCTGGGCCTGGTGGTGCTGGTGATCTTCCTGTTCCTGCGCAACCTGTCGGCGACGGTGATCCCGTCGCTGGCGCTGCCGATGTCGATCGTCGGCACCTTCGCGATCATGTACGCGTTCGGCTTCAGCATCGACAACCTGTCGCTGATGGCGCTGACGCTGGCGGTCGGTTTCGTCGTCGACGACGCGATCGTCATGCTGGAGAACATCGCCCGCCACATGGAGATGGGCAAGGACCGCCTGACCGCCACGCTCGACGGCGCGCGCGAGATCGGCTTCACCATCGTGTCGATGACCTTGTCGCTGGCGGCGGTGTTCATCCCGGTCGTGTTCATGGGCGGCATCGTCGGGCGCCTGCTCAACGAGTTCGCGGTGACCATCGTCGCCGCGGTGCTGGTGTCCGGCTTCGTCTCGCTCAGCCTGACGCCGATGCTGTGCAGCCGCTGGCTGCGTTCGCCGCATTCGATCCGGCACGGCCGCGTGTACCAGTGGAGCGAGCGCGCGTTCGACGCGGTGCAGAATTTCTACCGCCGCACGCTGGAGGCCTGCGTCAGGCATCCGCGCAGCGTGATGGCGCTGTTCCTGGTGCTGGTGGCGGTCACCGGCGCGATGATCGTGCGCATGCCCAAGGGCTTCCTGCCCAACGACGACACCGGCCAGCTGTTCGTGTTCACGCAGGCGGCGCAGGACATCGGCTTCGACGCGATGCTGGAGAAGCAGCGCGCCGCGATCGAGATCATCCGCAAGAATCCGAACGTCGGCTTCGTGATGGCCTTCGTCGGCGCCGGCGGTGGCGGCGGCGCGCTCAATCAGGGCCGCGTCATCGTCAACCTGAAGCCGCCGCACGAGCGCGTCGGCGCGGACGAGGTGGTGCAGCAGCTCCGGCCGCAGCTGCAGGGCATCGCCGGCCTGCAGGCGTTCCCGCAGAACCTGCCGCTGATCCGCATCGGCGGCCGTCCGACCAACAGCGTCTACCAGTTCGCGCTGCAGGACACCGACAGCCAGCGCCTGTTCGAGTGGACGCCGAAGCTGGTCGCGGCGCTGTCCAAGCAGCCCGGATTCCTCGACGTCACCAGCGACATGCTGATCGCCAACCCGCGCCTGGACGTGAGCATCGACCGCGACGCCGCGGCCGCCTACGGCGTCACGCCGCAGGCGATCGAGAACGCGCTGTACTACGCGTTCGGCCCGGCCCAGGTGTCGACGATCTACACCGACTCGGACCAGTTCTGGGTGCTGCTGCAGGTCGATCCGAAGCGGCAGGCCGACACCTCGGTGCTGTCCTCGATCTACGTCACGCCGACGCTGCCGCCGAAGAGCGCCGCCGGCGACGCGACCGCGGTGCCGTCGACGCAGCTGGTGCCGCTGTCGGCGGTGACGCGCACCGGCCATTCGGTCGGCGCGGCGACGATCAACCACCTCGGCCAGGTTCCGGCGACGACGGTGTCGTTCAATCTCGCGCCGGGCATGTCGCTCAGCGACGCGGTCGCCGGCGTCGATCGCGTCGTCGCCGAGCTGAAGCTGCCGGAGACGATCACCACCTCGTTCCAGGGCACCGCGCAGTCGTTCCAGGATTCGGTCGCCGGCATGGGCGTGCTGCTGCTGCTGGCGATCTTCGTGATCTACCTCGTGCTCGGCATCCTCTACGAGAGCTTCATCCATCCGCTGACGATCCTGTCCGGCCTGCCGACCGCGATCTTCGGCGCGCTGCTCACGCTGATGCTGTTCGGCAAGGAGCTCGATCTCTACGGCGCGGTCGGCCTGATCATGCTGATCGGCATCGTCAAGAAGAACGCGATCATGATGATCGACTTCGCGCTGGAGAAGCAGCGCGAAGGCGAGATCGCCACGCGCGCGATCGTCGACGCCAGCGTGATCCGCTTCCGCCCGATCATGATGACGACCTTCGCCGCGCTGATGGGCACCTTGCCGATCGCGCTCGGCATCGGCGCCGGCGCCGATGCGCGCCGGCCGCTCGGCCTCGCCGTGGTCGGCGGGTTGATCACCTCGCAGCTGCTGACGCTGTACATCACGCCGGTGATCTACATCTACTTCGAACGCTTGCAGGAACGCTTGCGGCGGCCCAGGGCGGTTCGCCCGGCGGTCTGATCCGCGGGCGGCACTCGTCGTCGCGAAGGCGCACCGATTCCGTACCGGAATCGGTGCGCGCATTCGGAACGATGCGAATCCTGCGGATCCCGGCAAACCTCCGCCGGGATCCGCGGGAGCGTCACTGGCAAGCCGGATCGAACCCGTTGCGGAACAGCACGTCGAGATTCAACTCCGCATAGGCCAGCGCGCTGTCGTTGCCGGCGTACGGATCGGGCGTGGTCTCGCTGCCGGTGGCTTGCAGGCGAAGCGGCTGGTTGGAGCCGTATCCGGCCGGAACGCAGACGGTCGTCTGTACCGTGCGCGTCGCGCCGGCGGCGAGATCGCCGATCGAGCACGGCCACGCGCCGGTGCAGTCGCCGGCGTTGCCGACGAACACCAGTCCCGCCGGCAGGCTCGCGTTCAACTGCACGCCTTGCGCGGCGCTCGGGCCGTTGTTGGTGATGCTCACCGAATAGACGAAACGCTCGCCGCGCTGGACCAGCTCCGGTGCCTGCACCGTCACCGCGATGTCGGCGCCGGCACCCACCGTGGTGTGCGCCGCGAACACGTTGTCGTCCATGTCCGGGTCCGGTGTGGTGCTGCTGACGGAAGCGGCGTGCGTGACCGGGTTGCTGCCGGCGTAGTCCGACGGCACCGTGAAGTTCACCACGAAGCTGCGCGTGGCTCCCGGCGCCAACGTGCCGAGCGCGCAGGGCAGGGCGGTGCAGTCGCCGGTCACCGCGCCGGCGACGAGTCCGGCCGGCGGCGTGTTGCCGACATTGACGCCGGCGGCGGCGCTCGGTCCGGCGTTGGCGACGGTCACGGTGTAGGCGATCGTTCCGCCCGCGAGCACCGCGGGAGTGCCGGTCTGCGTGATCGACAGGTCGGCCGAATCGCCGAGCGCAACACTGGCGTCGGCGCTGTTGTTGGCCGGGGTCGGATCGTTGGTGGCGGAGCTGACCGTGGCGACGTTCGCGACCGGACCTGCGCCGGCGTAGTCGTACGGAATGCGGAAGGTCGCGTTGACGATCCGCAGCGCGCCGCTGGGCAGCGTACCGAGATCGCACGGGAACGCCGTGGCGCACGCTCCGCTGTTGGACACGAAGACCAGTCCCGCCGGCGTCGGATCGGCGAGGCTGACCGCGCTCGCGCTGGCCGAGCCGTTGTTGCCGACGGCGATGGCGTAGGTCACGGTGCCGCCGCGAACGGCGCCGGCCGGGGCCTGCATGGTCAGCGTCAGATCGGCGTCGTGCGAGACGCTGCTGGTGAACGAGGCGGCGTTGTTCTCTGGCACCGGATCGTCCGTCGTGCTGGCGACGCTGGCGTTGTCGACGATGTCCGGTTGCGCGTAGCCGTCCGGGATCGAGAAGGTGGCCACGATCGTCTTGCTCGCGCCGGCGGCGAGGTTGCCGAGCTGGCACGGGAACGCCGTCGCGCAGTCGCCGGCGGTGGACGCGAACGTCAATCCCGCCGGCGTCGGATCGGCGACCGACACCACCTGCGCCGGACTCGGGCCGGCGTTCGACACGGTGATCGTGTAGCTGATCGTGCCGGGCGCGCCGGCGCTGGACGGGCCGCTCAGCGCGATCGACAGGTCGGCGCTCGCCCCAATCGTCGTGGTGACCGACGCGCTGTTGTCGGCGGGGTTCGGATCCTCGGTCGCGCTGCTCGCGCTGGACTGGCTGACCAGTGTGGCGGCGGTGTAGCCGGCCGGAATCGCATAGGTCAGCGTGACCGTGCGGCTCGCCGTCGGCGCGAGGCTGGCGATCGTGCACGGCAGGCTGGCGCAGTCGCCGCTGATCGCCGACAGCATCACGCCGGCCGGGGTCGGGCTCGACAGCACGACCTGGTTGGCGGTGTCCGGGCCGTTGTTCTTCACCGTGATCGCATAGGTGGCCTGGCCGCCGGCGACCGCCGTGGCGGAGCCGGTCTGCGTGACCGCGAGGTCGGCGCCGTGGCCGATCGCCGCGTCCGGCAGCGGCCAGACCCAGGCGCCGCGCGAGCGCGTGAACGCCGCCAGCGTGGTGAAGCCGCGATCGACCGCGAGGTCCCACACCATCACGCGCGGGAAGTCCTCGAAGTAGTGCCAGGTCGGCGCATCGGCCGAGATGTCGTCGGTGTAGTACAGGCCCCAGTCGGTGCCGATGAACACCTGATCGGGACGGTTCGGGTTCGGCATGATCTGCTCGACCGGAATGTTCGGCAGGTTGCCGCTCTTGTCCTTCCAGGCGAAGCTCGAACAGCCGTAGTCGGCGCAGGTCGCCTGGAACACGTGGCCCGGGCGTCCCGGCGTGTTCTGGTCGAAGCCGCCGACCGCCGCGTAGACGACGAGCGCCGAGCGCGGATCGAAGCGCACGCCGAAGATCGGACGGTTCGGCAGCACGCGGTTGCCGTCGGTCAGGTCGATCGCCTGCGCGCAGTTGCCGTCGGTCGGCGGGGTCGCCGGACAGTTGGCCGCCACGCTGGTGCCGAGGCCGAACACGATCTGCACGTTGCCGTCGGTGGTGCCGACCGCCGCCACCGTCGGATCGGTGAAGGAGTAGGCGACGTAGTTGATGTAGGAACGGTTGCTGGTGCCGAGCACCAGCGTGTTCTTGGTCAGGTTCGGCGTGCGCGCCTTCCACGACGCGCGCATCGCGGTCGTGTTGGCGTTGGTCATGTCGATCGTCTCCCACAGGCGGTTGGTGCCGGCGATCATGTGGTTGCAGCCGTTCGCCGTGCTGCATCCGCTGTCCGGCGCGTCGAGCGCGCCCCATTTGTAGATGTCGTAGGACATCGCGAAGATCGTGCTGGACAGGTCGCCCGTGCCGCCCCAGGTGCCGCCGGTGTTGCCGGACGCGGTGGAGAAGCCGCCCGACATCGTGTTGCCGTAGGTGAGGCTGCGCGCGAGCGAGCCGTACTGGCTGGAGTTGAACCAGATCGCGTTGCCGATCGGCTCGATCTTCGTGGTGGTGCCGTCGCCGGCGCAGTTGGACGTCCATTTGACCGGCCCGACCGGCTGGCCGTCGAACTTGACCGCCGAGCAGCCGTTGTCCTGCGCGCCGGCGCCGATCGCCGGCGTCGCGGAATTGGCGAAGTTCGACGTGATGTCGCCGAAATAGAACTCGATCGTGTTCAGCGTCTCGTTGAGCTGGCGGAAGCTCGGGAACGGCGCGGTCGAATTCTCCGTGTAGTACACGCCGCCGTCGCTGCCGATCAGCATCTTCTCGCCGCCGCCCGGCAGGAACGCGCGCGCGTGGTGGTCGACGTGGACGTGGTCGAGCGTTCCCGCCGGCTTGGTCGTCCAGCCGCAGGTGATGTCGACGTAGCTGGCGCCGCCGTCGGTCGAGCGGTACAGGTCGAAGCCCGACAGGAAGGTGATTTCCGGATTGGTCGGATGCACGGCGAGGCCGGCGTCGTACCACATCTGCGTGCCGCCGCCGGTCGAGTTGCCGTCGCTGCCGCAGCGGGCGACGTTCGCGGTGGAAGCCGTCTTGGTCCAGGTGTCGCCGCGATCGTTGCTGCGCCATACGCCGAGCACGTTGGAGCCCGACACCGAAGCCGCCATCGCGTAGATCGTCTCCGGTTGGCTCGCCGAGACGGCCAGCTCGATGCGGCCGATGTCGGTGCCCCCGGCGGTGCCGGTCGGATTGCCGCTGCCGGTTCCCGCCGGCCAGCCGTTGGCGAGCAGCGTCCACGCGCCGGTGGCCGGGCAGCCGCCGCCCGGAATGCGCTCCAGGCGATAGACGCCGTTGGCGCCGTTCTGGCCGATGTCCGGCTGCGTCGGCGTCGCGTTGCCGCGCGTGCCGATCGCCACGTACAGCCGCGTGCTGCCGTCGCCGTTGCTGACCGGGATCAGGCCGGTGACGTCCTGGCGCTGGCGGTTCGCGCTGGTGGCGAATTCGTTGACGAAGCACGGGCCGGTCCAGTTCTCGCCGGCGTCGTAGGAGAAGTACACGCTGGTCTTGGTGCCGACGACGATGGTGCGCGAGTCGTTCGGATCGACGGCGACCTTACCGATGGCCTGGTACTGCGGGAAGCCGCCGCCGATCGGCGCGTAATACGGACTGAACACCTCGGTGCCGAGCAGGCGCCAGCTGGCGCCCTGGTCGGTGCTCTTCAGCACACCGTTGGCGCCGAAGGAGAAGTTGCCGAAGTTGAGGTCGCCGGTCGCCGCGTAGATCGTCCGGTGGTCGTTCGGATCGATCGTGAGATCGGAGATCGACAGGCCGGCGATTTCCGGGATGTCGGTGACGATCTCCCAGGTGGTGGTGTTGTTCGGCGGCGCATCGAGCGAGCAGCAGGTCGTGGTCTTCCAGATGCCGCCGCCGTCGGTGCCCGCGTAGGCGATGGTCGGATCGACGGGATCGACCGCGATGACGTTGACGCGGCCGGAGACCGAACCGTAGCTCTGCTGGGTGTTGTTCTCCGGCATCGGCCCGAGCGGCGTGAAGCGGTTCGCGTCGAGGGTCAGCGGAGAATCCGGAACGCGGGTCTTCTGGTAGGTCCTGACGCCGGCCGGCGCCGCCTGCGCGATGGCGCGGTTGGCCACGGCGGCCTCGGTGGCCCAGGCCGGGTCGAATCGTCCGGTCGGATAGGTGTAGCGGAGAATCCAGTCGTCGCCGTTGGGAGGACCGTCGTCGTCCTCGCCTTCGTCCTGCTCGTGCCATCCGTCGGGATGGGCGAACTGCAGATAAGCGGCCGTGGCGCCGGCCGCGATGGTCAACGTGAAAGCGAAAGGCAATAGCAACTTGCGCATGAAACCCCCGGAATGCGAATGCAGAATGGACTTCGCGCCCGGGCGTGCGTATTCCGGGCGCGACGCAACGCCGGCTGCGGCGGCTCGCGACGCGCAGCGGAGGGATTCCAATGGGATGCCTTGGCCGGGTGGATGAACCCGACACGCGACCGTCGTGATGATCTCCAGCCGGACCCCCACTTGTCCGTCTGAAGAATGATTCCTTTCCCCCTGGGGATGGAGTCTATGTGACGACAGATTGATTACAAGCGCTTTCGCCCGTCTTTACATCGGCGACTGCCGGAACGCCTCAATCGGTCGCGGCGAGGCGCGGATCGTCGAGCGCGAAACGCACGCGCACGGTGTCGAGTTCGCCGGGAATCGCCTCGCGCTCGGCGCCGAGATAGGCGGCCAGATCGAGCATCGCGGTGTTCTCGGTCAGCACCAGGCCCCACAGCTCGCGCAAGCCGCGGCGACGGCTTTCGGCGAGCAGCCGGCGCAGCAGCGCGCGGCCGACGCCCTTGCCGGTGAGCGAGGGATCGACGATCAGCGCGAACTCGGCGCTGTCCAGCGTGCGGTCGACGTAGAGGCGTCCTTCGCCGCGGATCTCGCCGTCCGCATCGGTCGCGACGAAGGCGGCGCCCCGCTCGGGATCGACGTTGGCGAGCAGGTGCAGCATCTCCGGCGACAGCTCGTTCATGCGATGGAACACGCGCAGGCGGATCTGCTCCGGCGTCAGCCGCGCGAAGCCGCGCTGCAGCGCCTCGACGTCGTCCGGCCGCACCGGGCGCAGCCACAAGGTCTGCCCGTCGACGGTGCGGAACGCATCGCCGTCGACGGTCGCCGGCGACGTGGTGGCGGCGCGGTGGTCACGGCGCGGCGGGCGGGTGGGGGAGTGATAGGGAGTCATTGCTGCGTCGCAAAATAGCGAAACCCCGAAGCCGGCGCGACCCGAGGCGAAATGCGCGTCAGCGCGCAGTCAGTCTCGAATGATCGTCAATGTCGGTGAACGCAACGTATTCGGACAGCAACGTTTCAACTCGAACCGTGCGCGCAATCGAACGGCAGCCACGCATGCATCCAGTGCGCGCCGGGCAGCCAGGGTCCGGCCAGGGTCAGGGCGGCGCTGGCGAGCAGCACGCAGCCGGCGGCGCGGCGCGCGCCGGGGCGGCCGGCCCAGCCGGCCAGGCGCTGCGCGCCGAGGCTGCCGGCGAACAGCGCCGGCGCGGTGCCGAGGCCGAACGCGGCCATCGTCGCGGCGGCGTCGAGCGCGTCGAGGCGCGTCGCCGCGATCAGCAGCACGGTGTAGACGAAGCCGCACGGCATCCAGCCCCACACCAGACCGAACGCGAACGCGCGCGGCAGGTTCGTCACCGGCAGCAGGCGGCGGCCGAGCGGGGCCAGTTTCGACCACAGGCGCCGGCCGATGCCGAAGCCCGGATCGCGCACGCGTCCGAACGCGACCAGCGCGCCGAGCAGCAGCGCCGCCGCGCCTAGCGCGCGCAGGGTGGCGCGCACCGCGTCGAGATCGAGCAGGCCGAACAGCCCGCCGAGCACGCCGCCGATCACCAGGCCCGCCAGCGTGTACGAGACGATGCGGCCGAGCTGGTAGCCCAGCAGCAGCATCGGATGCGGACGACCGTCGGCGCGCTTGGCGGTGGCGATGCCGAGCGCGGCCGAGATGCCGCCGCACATGACCAGGCAATGCCCGCTCGCGGCGAGACCGAGCAGCAACGCGGCGCCGAGCGTGAGACCGCCGCTCATGCCGTCGCGTCCCGCGACTCGCCGCGTGCGGCATCGTCCGAAGCGGCCGGCGCTCCGGCGCGGCCGGAAACGGCGGCGGGTTCGGGACTTCCGCCGACACCGGGATCGTCGAGCAGCGGCAGCAGCGCGGGCGTGTCCATGTCGTCGAACTGGTCGTGATCGACCGCCCAGAAGAACGCGATGCCGGCGGCGATCAGCAGCAGGATCGACACTGGGATCAGCGCGAGCAGGATGTTCATGCCGCCGCCTCGCGGCGCAGGCGCGCCGGTCGCGCCGCGCGCTCGCGCCGGCGGCCGATGCGCAGCGCGTTCAGCACGACCACCAGCGAGCTGATCGACATGCCGAGCGCCGCCAGCCACGGCGGCACGAAACCGAGCGCGCCGAACGGCACCACCGCCAGGTTGTAGCCGAGTGCCCAGCGCTGGTTCTGGCGCAGGATCGTCATCGTCTCGCGCGCGATCGCGCGCGCCTCGGCGATCGCGCCGAGGCGTTCGCCGGCGAGTACCACGTCGCTCGAGGCTTGCGCGAGTTCGGCGCCGGCGGCGAGCGCGACGGCGATGTCGGCGCCGGCCAGCACCGGCGCGTCGTTGATGCCGTCGCCGACGGCGATCACGCGCGCGCCATCGGCGCGCAGCGCGGTCAACCGCGCCAGCTTGTCGGCCGGTCGCTGGCGCGCGTGCCAGGTGTCCACGCCGAGACGCGCGGCGACGTCGGCGACCTTGCCTTGCGCGTCGCCGCTGACGATCTCGATGGCCAGGCCGTCGGCGCGCAAGGCGTCGAGCGCCGCGCGCGCGTCCGCGCGCAGGCGTTCGGCGAGATGGAAGGCGGCGATCGCGCCGTCCGCATCGGCGAGCACGACGGCGTCGTCGTCGTGCGCGGTCGCGCGCGCCGTGCCGGCCAAGGCGAAATCGCCGCGACCCAGGCGCAGGTGGCGGCCGTCGACGATGCCTTCGAGGCCGTCGCCGGCGTGCGCGCGCAGCGCGTCGACGACGCGCGGCGATGCCGGCGTCGCCGCGTCGGCGAGCGCGCGTGCGACCGGATGGCGGCTGCCGTGCGCGAGCGCGCCGGCGAGCGCGAGTGCCTCCTCGCGCGAATCGCCGCGCAGGAGTTCGACGCGTTCGAGCCGGAGCGGCGCCTGGGTCAGCGTGCCGGTCTTGTCGAACACCACCTGCGTCGCCGTCGCCAGCGCTTCTATCGCGTCCGGCCGCACCACCAGCACGCCACGCTGCGCCAGCACGGCGAGCGCGCGCGTCAGCGCAGCCGGCACCGCCAGCGCCAGCGCGCAGGGGCAGGAGACGACCAGCACCGCCAGCGTGGCGGTGAACGCGCGCGCGGGATCGAGCAGGCTCCAGCCGAACGCAGTGAGCGCGGCCAGCGCGAGCACGCGCGCGACGAAGCCGGCGGCGGCGCGCTCGCCGGCGACGGCGAGGCGCGGCCGTTCGGTCTGCGCGCGCGCGACGAGGGCGAGGATGCCGGCCAACACGGTGTCGGCGCCGATCTGCTCGACGCGCAGCCGCGCCGGTCCCTGCACGAGCAGGCTGCCGGCGACCAGCATGTCGCCGGTGCGCTTGGCGACCGCGGCCGATTCGCCCGACAGCAGCGCCTCGTCGACGCGGCAGTGCCCGCTTTCGAGTACGCCGTCGGCCGGCACCGCGCCGCCTTCGGCGACGTGCACGCGATCGCCGCGCGCGAGCTCGGCGGCGGCGACGCGTTCGAGCGAGCCGTCGGCGCGCACGCGGTCGGCGAACATCGGCGTCAGTCGCGCCAGCGCGTCGCCGAGATCGCCGGCGCGATGGCGCGCGCGCATTTCCAGGTAGCGGCCGACCAGCAGGAAGAACACGAACATGCCGATCGAATCGAAGTAGACCTCCTCGCCGCCGCGGATCGCCTCGACCAGGCTGGCGAGATAGATCAGCGCGATCGCCAGCGCGACCGGCACGTCCATGCCGAGCCGGCGCGCGCGCACGGAACGCAGCGCGCCGGCGAAGAACGGCGCGGCCGAATAGAACACCACCGGCGTCGCGACGAGCAGGCCGAGCCAGCGGAACAGGTCGCGCGTGGAGGTGTCGGACGCGTCGAACGCGCCGAGGTAGAGCGCACTGGCGTACATCATCGCCTGCATCGCGCCGAAGCCGGCGACGATCAGCCGCTTCAAGGCGAGGCGCGATTCGCGCCGGCGTGCGTCGTCGAGCGCGGCGACGTCGAGTGGCAGGCCGCGATAGCCGGTGCGCGCGAGCGCGGCGAGGATCCTGGGCAGCGAACAGCGCGTCGCGTCCCACACCACGCGCGCGCGCTGCGCGCCGGCGTTGACCTGCACGCGGCGCACGCCGGCGAGGGCGCCGAGCGAGCGTTCGATCAGCCAGACGCAGGCGCTGCAGCGCAGGCCGTCGACGAGCAGGATCGTCTCACGCTCGTCGCCGTCGAGTTCGCGCACGACGTGGCGGGCGAGATCGGCGCGCTCCCAGGCGTCCGCATCGGACGCGGCCGCCGACGGACGCTGCGCCGGTTCGCTGCGCAAGCGGTAGTAGTCGGCCAGGCCGAGCTTGTCGATCCATTCCGCCGCGGCGCGGCAACCCTGGCAGCAGACCGTGCGCGCGACGCCGCCGACCTGCGCCTGCGGCGCATCGGCCGCGGGCAGCGGTTCGCCGCAGTGCCAGCAGCCGTCCGCGTTCACCGCGGCGTCGCCTGTGCCGGCGGCGGTTGCGCCGTCGGCACCTTGAACACACGCTCGCCGGTTGGCACGGCTTCGTCGGCGTTCTGCACGCCGAGCACGATCATCCAGATGCAGCCGCCGAGCGAACCGGCCAGCAGCAGCGCGCCGAGCCACAGCACCGGCTGGCGGTACCAGGCCCGGCCGGCGTCGGTGCGCGTCGGCGTGGCGGCGGATCGGGCCACCGGCTGCTCCGTCGCCTCAGTGCCGCTCGGCGTCGCCGCCGTGCGACTTCGCGTAGATCCACGCCGCGATCAGGCGCACGTCGCCCTCGCCGAGGCGCGTGCGCCACGCGGGCATGGTGCCGCTGCGGCCGTAGCGGATGGTCTGCTCGATGGTGGCGAGGTCGCCGCCGTAGAGGCGCCTGGCGTGGGTCAGATTCGGCGCGCCGAGCGCCGGATTGCCCTTGCCCTCGACGCCGTGGCAGGTCGAGCAGACGGTGAACTGCGCCTTGCCTTCGGCCGCGCGCGACGGCGAGTGCGGCGGGCCGGACAGGCTCTGCACGTAGTTGGCGAGGCGTTCGATGTCCTCGTTGCTGAAGGTCGCCTGGAACGGCGGCATGGTGCCGCGGCGGCCGTCGAGGATGCTGGTCAGGATCGCCTCGCTGCTGCCGCCCCAGAGCCAGTCCTGGTCGGTCAGGTCGGGTGCGCCGACGGCGTGGTTGCCGCGGCCATCCAGGCCGTGGCACGCGGCGCAGTTGTCGACGAACAGGCGATGGCCCATGCGCGTCGCCTCCGGCATCGCGGCGAGCTGCTCGACGCTGCGGCCCTCGAAGCTCTGCAGCACCGGCGTCAGCTTGGCCTGGTTCGCGGCGCTCTCGCGCGCGAGCTGGTCGTGCGCGCTCCAGCCGATCAGGCCCTTGTAGCTGCCGAATCCGGGATACAGCACCAGATAGACCATGCCGATGACGAACACGCTGGCCGACATCAATACCCACCACAGCGGCAGCCGGCGCACGCCTTCGCGCAGCACGCCGTGCGCCCAGACGTGGCCGCTGGTGCCGTCGGGCTGGGTCGGGATCGCGACGAACTGTCCCCAGACGAACAGGAACAGCGTGATGCCGAAGTTCAGCACGACCAGGAACATGATCCAGCCGGACCAGAATGCGCTCATCGCCGTGTCCTCCCGTTTTTCCGCGGCTCGCTTTCGATCGGTTCGTCTTCCATCGGCAGGCGCGCGAGCGCGTCGAACTTGCTCTTGTGGCGGCCGTTCCAGACCCAGATCCAGATGCCGACGAAGCTCGCCATCATCAGCACGATCAGCACGCCGGTGAGATGACCCCAGAGGGCGTTCATGGCTTGGCCTGCGCCGTCGACGCGGTCGCTGCCGCCGGTTCGTTGGCGATGCCGAGGCCTTGCAGGTAGGCGATCAGCGCTTCCATCTCGGTGCGGCCGACCACCGCGGCGGCGGCGTTGGCGATGTCCTCGTCGGTGTAGGGATCGCCGAGCAGGCGCAGCACGCGCAGCTTCTGCGTGATCTCGTCCGGATCGACCAGCGCCTGCATCAGCCACGGGTAGCCGGGCATGTTCGATTCCGGCACGACCGCGCGCGGATCCTTCAGATGCACGCGCTGCCACTCGTCGGAATACTTGCCGCCGACGCGCGCGAGGTCCGGCCCGGTGCGCTTGGAGCCCCATTGGTGAGGACGGTCGTAGACCGATTCCTCGGCGGTCGAGAACGGCCCGTAGCGTTCGGTCTCGGCGCGCAGCGCGCGGATCATCTGCGTGTGGCACAGATAGCAGCCCTCGCGCACGTAGATGTCCTTGCCGGCGAGGCGCAGCGGATCGTAGGGCTTCACGCCCGGCGCCGCCTTCACCTCGTGCGCGCGCATGAACAGCGGCGTGATCTCGGCCAGGCCGCCGATCGACACCATGATCGCGGTCAGGATGCCGAGCAGGCCGGCATTCTTCTCGATCGCCTCGAAGTACTTGTAACCACCTGCCATTGTCGTGGCCCCTAATTAGAGTGCTGACGAAATGAGATCGCGCTTCCGGCTCGAATACCTGACCGAAGCAGTGCTCATGGACGGGCGCATCAACTCAGCGCCGGCAGCGGCGCGGGAACCTGGCGCGGTTCGGGTTCGGGGATCGGCACCGGGATCGGCTTGATCAGATGCGCGCGCGCGTCCGCCGCCGTGTGCCACAGGTTCCACGCCATCACCACCATGCCGCCGACGACCAGCACGCCGCCGAACCAGCGCACCACGTAGTACGGCTTGGCGGCGAGCAGGCTGGCGATGAAGGAGTGCGTCAGCGATCCGTCCGCTTCGGTCGCGCGCCACATCAGGCCCTCGGTGACGCCGGCGAACCACATCGCGATCACGTACAGCAGCAGGCCGACCGTGTGCATCCAGAAGTGCACGTTCATCGCGCGCGTGGAGTACATCGCCGGCTGGCCGAGCGCGCGCGGCGCCATCGCGTAGAGCGAGCCGATGGTGATCATCGCGACCCAGCCGATCGAGCCGGAGTGCACGTGCGCGACGGTCCAGTCGGTGTAGTGCGAGAGCGCGTTGACGGTCTTGATCGCCATCATCGAGCCTTCGAAGGTCGAGGCGGCGTAGAACACCAGCGCGATGACCATGAACTTCGCCGCCGGATCGGTGCGCAGCTTGTCCCACGAGCCGTTGAAGGTGAGCAGGCCGTTCGCCGCCGAGCCCCAGCTCGGCATCAGCAGCACCAGCGAGAACGCCATGCCGACCGACTGCACCCAGTCCGGCAGCGCGGTGTAGATCAGGTGGTGCGAGCCGGCCCACATGTAGACCGAGATCAGCGCCCAGAAATTGACGATCGAGAAGCGGTAGCTCCACAGCGGCTGCTGCGCCTGCCGCGGCACGAAGTAGTACATCATGCCGAGGAAGCCGGCGGTCAGGAAGAACGCCACCGCGTTGTGGCCGTACCACCACTGCACCATCGCGTCGACGACGCCGGAGTAGATCGGATAGGACTTCCACAGCGACACGGGCACGACCAGGTTGTTGACGATGTGCAGCAGGCCGACCGCGATGATGAAGGCGCCGTAGTACCAGTTGGCGACGTAGATGTGCCGGATGCGCCGGCGCGTGAGCGTGGCGAAGAAGACCACGCCGAAGGAGACCCAGACCACCGCGACCAGCAGGTCGATGAGCCACTCGGGCTCGGCGTATTCCTTGCTCTGCGTGATGCCGAGCGGCATCGTCACCATCGCCAGCACGCAGATCAGCTGCCAGCCCCAGAAGGTGAAGTGCGCGAGCCGGCCGAGCGCGAGCCGCGTGTGTCCGGTGCGCTGCACGACGTAGTAGCAGGTGCCCATCAGCGCGGAGCCGCCGAAGGCGAAGATCACGCCGAAGGTGTGGTCGGGCCGCAGCCGGCTGAAGGTCAGCCACGGGATGCCGAAGTTCAGCGCCGGCCAGGCGAGCTCGGCGGCGATGTACACGCCGACCGCCATGCCGATGATGCCCCACACCGCGGCGGCGAGCAGGAACAAACGTACGACGTGGTCGTTGTAGGTCTCTACGATGCGCATGACGTCCCCTTCGTATTGGCGCCCGCCATTCTCGCCGAGGCGACGGGCGCATCCCGTGATGCGGATGCAGGCAGGTTGTCGCAGTTGCGCGTTTCGGCGCGCGGCGTATCGACGCATTCGCGGCATTTCGTCGCTAGACTCGTCCGTCCCCGCCGCTGGAGCCCGGATCGTGGCGCCCGATTCGTTCCGCCGTCTCGCCCTGCGCCTGCCCGAGGCGAGCGAGGGTTCGCACCTGGGCACGACGGACTTTCGCGTGCGCGGCAAGATTTTCGCCACGCTGGGTGGTGGCGGCGTGAACGGCCGCGCGGTCGTCAAGCTCACGGCGGCGCAGCAGGAAATGTTCCTGCATCTCGACGCGCAGGCATTCGCGCCGGTGAGCGGCGCCTGGGGCGGCAAGGGCTGGACCTGGCTGCATCTGCGCGACGCGAAGGAGGCCCTGGTGCGTGACGCGCTGCTCGCGGCCTGGCGCAACGTCGCGCCGAAGCGCCTCGCGGCGCAGATGGATCGGGGGAGCGGGAACGAGTGAGTCCGGACGGGGGAAAGGAATGAGGAATGACGGTTCGGCGCGAATCGTTCGCGGCGATTCGCGCTCGACACGCAGGCGCGCGATCCGCTTCGCGGCCTTGACGTGCGGGCTCGCGCTCGTCGGCGGTTGCGTCAGCGTGCCCCTGTCGACCTTGTGGAAGATGCGCAACTTCGGGCCGCAGGATCTGCTGCAGCTCGATCCCGCCGCGCTTCGCGTCGCCGCGACGACCGCCGAGGGCGTGCAGCCGGACCCGGCGAAGACGACGCTGAGGATCGGCCTCGTCGAGAAGGACGGATCGAAGCGGACGCTGAACCTCGCGCTCGAGGAAGCCGGGCACGAGGCGCCGCCCGACGCGACGCTGCCGTGGACGGTCCTGAGGACCGACGCCGCGTCTTCGCGCGTCCTGCTCGAACTGCGCGATTCGCTGCGCGCGCATCCCGAAGCGATGCCGAAGAACGCGAGCATCGACGTCGACGTCTTCATGAAGGAGCGGCCGGCCGCCGAGGTGAAGACCTTGCACCTGCACGTTTCGCTGCGGCTCGGCGCGGATCAGGCGTGGATGCCGCTGTTCGACGGCGTCGCCATTCCGGTCGGATCCAGGCAGACGCTGTAGGCGCGAGGCGGACCCGGAAGAACTCGTCCCTTGCCGCCGCCGCGCGGGCCGCAACCCGGCGCTGCCGCGACGGCGACGATCAGCGCGGATCTTCCAGGCCGAAACGGCGCCGCAGCGCCTGCTGCGAGTGCGCGAGGATCTCGTCGGAGCGTTTCGGATCGGTTTCCGCGCGCGCCATCGCCAGCGCGCCGACGAGTTCGGCCAGCATCGAATCGGCCTGCGCGCCGGCGTCGGCGCAGCCCAGCGCCGTGAACTGCGCGGCGATCAGCGCGCGGATGCGCCGCGCGCCTTCCGCGTAGCGCTTGCGCGCGTCGGCTTCGAGGCGCGGCAGATCGGAAGCGAGCGCGGCGATCGGGCAGCCGCTGTGTTTCGCGTCGCGGTGTTTGCGCGAGAGGTAATGGCGAACGTACAGCTCCAGCGCCTCGGCCGGACTGCGCCCCGCGCTCGCCTCGAGGATCAGCGCTTCGCGTTCCTCGAACATCTGGCCGATCGCCGCCGCGACCAGGGCGCCCTTGGACGGGAAGTGCGCGTAGAAGCCGCCGTGCGTCAGCCCGGCCTTCGCCATCACGTCGGCCACGCCGACACGGTCGGGGCCGTCGACGCGGATCGCGGCCGCGGCGGCCTTCAGCAGGGTCTTGCGGGTGTTCTGCTTGTGCTCGGCGGCGTAGCGCATGGCGATCGGATTGGTTTTTGTATGATCATCATCATATCATCCTCGCAAGCGGTCGCGCCGATGCGACCGACCATCCTCCAAGGAGCCGTGCGATGTCCGACATCTATCTCGTTCCCGGTCTGCGTACCCCGTTCGTCAAGGCCGGCGGCGTCTACGCGAAGCATTCCTCGATCGACCTGTCCGTGCCGCTGGTGCGCGCGATGGCCGAGAAGGCGCGACCGGACTTTGTCGTCTGGGGCCAGGTCATCACGCATCCGGACGTCTCCAACATCGCGCGCGAAGTCGTGCTCGACGCGGGCATCGACCCGACCATTCCGGCGTTCTCGACCACGCTGGCCTGCTCGACCAGCTTCATGGGCGCCGTCGAGGCTGGCGCGATGCTCGGGCGCGGCGGCGCGCACCTCGCGCTGGTCGGCGGCAGCGAATCGATGAGCCACGTGCCGATCGCGTTGAAGCAGCGCGTCGCCGACGAACTGATGATGCTGTTCGCGAAGGACAAGGCCGCCGCCACGGAGCGCCTCGCGCGCGTCGGCGTCGCCGACTTCAACCTGCCGGCGCGCGGCTGGGCCAACCGCAAGAGCGGGCGCTCGATGGGCGAGCACACCGAGGACACCGTCAAGCGCTTCGGCATCTCGCGCGAGGACCAGGACGCGCGCGCGCTGCTCAGCCACCAGGGCGCGATCCGCGGCCAGGACGAAGGCTTCTTCGACGACCTGATCCTGCCGTTCGACGGCGTAGGCACCGACAACCTGCCGCGCCGCGACACCTCGGCGGAAAAACTCGCCACGCTCAAGCCGGCGTTCGATCCGGCCAGCGGCACCATCACCGCCGGCAACGCCTCGCCGCTGACCGACGGCGCTGCCTCGCTGTGGGTCGCCGATCGCGAAGGTCTCGCGCGGCTCGGCGTGGCGCCGACCGTCAAGCTGGTCGACTGGGAACTCGCCGCGATCGACTACCTCCACGGCGACGAAGGCATGCTGATGGCGCCGGCGCGCGCGATCGCGCGCCTGCTCGCGCGGCATCGGCTGAGCTTCGCCGACGTCGCCTCGTGGAACGTCCACGAAGCCTTCGCCGCGCAGGTCGTCGCCAACCTGCGCCTCGCCGCCGACGCCGGCTACCGCAAGGAACGCGCCGGCGTCGACGCCGATCTCGGTGCGTTCCCGTGGGATCGGGTCAACCCGCACGGCGGCTCGATCGCGCTCGGCCATCCGTTCGCCGCGACCGGCGCGCGCGTACTGAGCCAGGCGGCGAAGGAACTCGCCGCGCTGCCGAGCGGATCGCGCGGCATCGTCTCGCTCTGCGCGGACGGCGGCACCGGCACGGTCGGCTTGCTCGAGCGCGTCTGAGATCCCGCTCGCGCCGCGAGGAGTCCCGCCGGCCCCGCCGGCGTTGTGCCGGCGCGGGCACTGCGCTCCAATGGTCGTCCGCAACCGTGGAGCGCCGATGCAGCGCACGTCGTATTCGCCGCCGGGCCTGCGCTTCTGGCTGATCTACGCCGCCGTCTGGCTCGCGCTCGGCCTGTGGCACGGCGTCAATGTGATCGTCGGATTGCGCAACGCCGGCGAAACCCTGCCGGCGTGGCAGCCGCTCAGCTGGGAGCTCACCAGCGTCAGCGTGATCGCCGTGCTGGCGATCGCGCTGGCGCGCTTCGAGCGGCGCTTTCCGCTGTCGGGGCCGGGCTGGCCGGCGCGGCTGCTGTGCCACCTGCCGGCCGCGGTCGCGTTCTCGCTGGTGCACACGGCCGCGATGGTCGGCTTGCGCAAGCTCGTCTACGCGCTCAACGGCGCGCACTACGACTTCGGCGACTGGCGGCTGGGCCTGTTCTACGAATTCCAGAAGGACCTGATCACCTACGCGATGATCGCCGGCGCCTGCGTCGGCTGGCGCCTGTGGCGCGAACGTCGCGCGCACGAACTCGCTGTCATCCGGCTCGAACGCGATCTCGGCACCGCGCGCCTGGCCCAGCTGACGGCGCAGATCGAGCCGCATTTCATGTTCAACACCTTGAACGCGATCTCCAACCGCATGCACGAGGACGTCGACGCCGCCGACCGCATGATCGCCGCTTTCGCCGATCTGCTGCGCGCGGCGCTGACCGAGTCGGGCGAGGCCGAGGTGCGCGTCGGCGACGACGCGGTCTGGCTGGAGCGCTACTTCGAGCTGATGCGCGAGCGCTTCCGCGGCAAGCTGGTCACGCGCGTCGCGGTCGACGACGCGGCGCGCGCGGCGCGCATTCCGCGCCTGCTGCTGCAGCCGCTGGTGGAGAACGCCTTCGAGCACGGGCTGGCAGGCGGTCGAGGGCGCGTCGACGTGGTCGTCGCGGCGCGCGGCGATCGCCTGGTCTGCACGGTCGAGGACGACGGCGCCGGCGTCGCGCCGCAGTCGATGCCGGGCGTCGGCCTCGCCAACGTGAAGGACCGGCTCGCGCTGATGTATCCGAACGATCATCGCTTCGCGATCGCGCCGCGCCCTGGCGGCGGCACGCGCATCGAGATCGACCTGCCGCTGCGCCGCGATGACTGAGACGCGCGTCGCCATCGTCGAGGACGAGCCGCCGGCGCGCGCCAAGCTCCGGCGACTGCTGGCCGAGCGCGCCGGCTACCGCGTGGTCGCCGAGGCCGAGGACGTCGCCGGCGGTCTGGCCGCGCTGCGCGAGACACGGCCGGACCTCTTGTTCCTCGATATCCGCCTCGGCGCAGAGAACGGTTTCGACCTGCTCGCGCGCGCCGCGCCGCCGCTGCCGCTGCTGGTGTTCACGACCGCCTATCACGAGCACGCGCTGCGCGCGTTCGAAGTCGCCGCGCTCGACTACCTGTTGAAGCCGTTCGACCGCGAGCGCTTCGCGCACATGCTCGCGCGCGTGACGCAGCGGCTGGCCGAGCGGCGCGACGGCGACGGCGCGAGCCTGGGGGAGGAACGCCTGCGCCGCATCGACGCCGGATTGACGCGCATGCCGCGGCTGCAGCGCCTGATCGTGCACGAGCGCGGTCGCTCGCTGGTGGTGCAGCTGGCCGACGTGCTGCGGTTCGCCGCCGCCGGCAACTACGTCGAAGTGCACACCCGCGAGCGGCGGCACCTGATCCGCGCGACATTGTCTCGGTTGGCGCAGCGCCTCGATCCGGCCGAGTTCCTGCGCGTGCACCGCTCGCATCTGGTGCGCGCGGATTTCGTCGCCTCGATCGCGCCGTGGGCGCACGGCGACCTCAAGCTGATCTTGCGCGACGGCAGCGAGCTGATGCTGAGCCGCCGCTATCGCGCCCTGCTACCGGACGCGTTCGGCGCGGTGTAGCGCCGCTCGTCCCGCGGCGCGTCCCCGTCGTCACTCTTTCGTTGCCGGACGCGCGCACGCCCGCTGCAATCGCGCCGGGAATCCACGGAGAGATCGACGATGCGACATCTTCTGGCGATCGGACTGGCGGTCGTACCGGCAATCGGAGCGGCCGGCGTCGCGCGCGCGCAGGCCGCATTCGACTGGAACGCCTACGGCGGCGACGGCCGCGGCCAGCGGCACGCGCCGCTGGCGCAGATCACGCCGGCGAACGTGGCCGGGCTGGAACTCGCCTGGAGCTTTCGCACCGGCGAGCTCGGCGAGGGCTTCGCGCGCGCACACGAGGCGCTGACGTTCGAGGCGACGCCGCTGAAAGTCGGCGACACGTTGTACTTCAACACCGCGACCGGCAAGGTCTTCGCGCTCGACGCGGCGAGCGGCCGCGAGCGCTGGCGTTTCGACGCGAACGTCGATCGCGGACGCGACTATTCGGAGATGACGACGCGCGGCGTGTCGTGGTGGCGCGACGCGCGCGCCGCCGCCGGCGCCGTCTGCGCGGAGCGCATCGTGTTCCCGACGATCGACGCGCGCCTGCTCGCGCTCGACGCGAAGACGGGAAAGCGGTGCGCGGACTTCGGCGTCGACGGCGAGGTGGACCTGTCGCGGAACGTGCGCCTGATCGAACGGCGCCTCGGCCAGTATCAGGCGACCTCGCCGCCGGCGATCGTCGGCGACGTCGCCGTGATCGGTTCGTCGATCGGCGACAACGGCGGCACCGACCTCGAGCTCGGCGTCGTGCGCGGCTACGACCTGCGCAGCGGCGCGCTGCGCTGGCACTGGGATCCGATCCCGCGCACGGCCAGGATGCCGGGCGACGCGGCCAATCCCGAGTTCGGCGAGATCGCCGCGCAGCAGGCGCGCTGGACCGGCGCGGCGAACGCGTGGGCGCCGCTCGCGGTCGACGCCGAGCGCGATCTGGTCTTCGTTCCGACCGGCTCGGCCAGTCCGGACTTCTTCGGTGGCGAGCGGCCGGGCGACAACGCTCACGCCAATTCGGTGGTCGCGCTGCGCGCGGCGAGCGGCGAGCTGGTCTGGGGGCGCCAGCTCGTGCACCACGACCTGTGGGACTACGACACCGCCTCGCAGCCGATGCTGATCGACCTCGATCGCGACGGCGCGACAGTGCCGGCGCTGGTGCAGCTGACCAAGACCGGCCAGGTGTTCGTGCTGAACCGCGAGAACGGCGAACCGCTGTTCCCGATCGAGGAGCGCGCGGTGCCGCAGGGCGCGGTCGCCGGCGAGACGCCGTCGCCGACGCAGCCGTTCTCGTCGCTGCCGCCGCTGGTGTCGCATGCGAAGGTCACGCCGGACGACGCCTGGGGCCTGACGTTCTGGGACCGCGGCGTCTGTCGCGACAAGATTGCCGCGCTGCGCAGCGAGGGCATCTTCACGCCGCCGAGCCTGCAGGGCACGATCGAGCGTCCCGGCTACGCCGGCGGCTCGAACTGGGGCGGCGGTGCCTGGGACCCGCAGCGCCGTCTGCTGATCGCCAACGTGATGGACCTGCCGTTCGTGGTCGCGCTGATTCCGCGCGGACAGCTCGACGCGCAATACGATTCCGGCCTCTACAAGGACTGGGAGTTCGCGCGCCAGAGCGGTACGCCGTATGCGATGCGGCGCGCGCTGCTGAAGTCGCCGCTCGGCGCGCCGTGCACGGCGCCGCCGTGGGGACGGCTGGTCGCGCTGGATCTGGGCAAGGGCACGATCGCCTGGTCCAAGCCGCTCGGCACCTCGCGCGATCGCGCGCCGTGGCCGTTCTGGAACATCGAGGGCGCGCCGAACATGGGCGGCCCGCTGACCACCGCCGGCGGGCTGGTCTTCATCGGCGCGACCACCGACCAGTTCCTGCGCGCTTTCGACACCGCCAGCGGCGCGGAAGTGTGGAAGGCGCGGCTTCCCGCGGGGGCGCAGGCGACGCCGATGAGCTACGAGATCGCCGGGCGCCAGTACGTCGTCGTCGCCGCCGGCGGCCACGCCAAGCTCGGCACGACGATCGGCGACTACGTGCTCGCGTTCGCGCTGCCTGCGGCGCGATGAGTCAGGCGCGCGTTTCGCCGGTGCGCAGCGGTCGATAGGTGAGCGCGAGGCAGACCAGCAGGATCGCCGCCAGGATCAGCGACGAGCCGATCGTGCCGAAGCCGAGGCCGCCATGGTCGGCGGGTTTGGTCAGCAGGTCGCCGAAGGTGGCGCCGAACGGGCGCGTCAGCACGAATGCGATCCAGAACAGCAGCACGCGGTCGATGCGGGTCAGGTACGCCGCGGCGGCGGTCAGCGCGATCGCGCCGCCGACGAGCGCGGCACCGCCGAGGAAGCCGAGTCCGGAATCGTCGGCGAGGAAATCGCCGAGCGCGGTGCCGAGCGTGTTGGAAACCAGGATCGCCAGCCAGTAGAACAGCTCGGCGCGGCGCGTGCGGATCGCGTCGACGGACAAGCTGCCCTCGACGAGCCGCCACACCACCAGCACGACGGCGAGGCCGGCGACGAGGATCGCAGCGCCGCGCATGTAGCCGAGGCCGAGCGTGCGGTCCATGAAATCCGACATCGTCGTGCCGGCGGTGCTGGTCGACACGATCACCGCCCAGTACAACAGCGGATGGAAGCGGCGGGCGGCGAGCTGCGCCGTCAGCGTGGCGAAGAAGAAGCCGAGCAGGAGCACCGAGCTCAGCGCGTAGCCGATGTTCAAGGTCATCGACAGCAGGTCGCCGGCGGTTTCGCCGAGCGTGGTCGCGCAGATCTTCATGATCCAGAAGGCGAGGGTGATCTTGGCGACTTTGTCGGCGGGCATGCTCGTGGGTTCGCTTCGTTCGCGCGGTCGTGCATGGTGGCGCCGTCGGCTTAGGCGAGCCTTAAGGGAGCCTCGAAACTTTCGACGGCGCGACAGGAACGAGGGGATCCTCGAGAAGGGGCGGGCCCGGGTGCGTATTCGACGTCGCGCGCCGCCGGAATGCCGTTTCTTCCAGCACGCCGGAGCGACCCTTCGTGATAGCGTTCGGCCTGGTCCGGAAAGGAGACGCGGGATGAGCGAACGTCACGAGCGCAGCGAAGGAAGCCTGTGGTTCTCGGTCGATCGCGCGCGCCTGGACGTCGACCTGATCCACGCGTTCCTCAGCGAGGAGTCGTACTGGGTGCGCGGCATCCACCGCGAGCTGGTCGAGCGCAGCATCGCCAACTCGATCTGCTTCGGCGTCTACGAGGACGGGCGCCAGCTCGGCTTCGCGCGCATCGTCACCGACGGCGTCGGCTTCGCGTATCTCGCCGACGTGTTCGTCGTGCCGGCGGCGCGCGGACGCGGGCTCGGCAAGCGGCTGGTCGAGTTCGTCATGGCGCATCCGGATCTGCAGCGCATCCGCCGCTTCCTGCTCGCCACGCAGGATGCGCACGGCCTGTACGCGCAATACGGCTTCGCGCCGCTGGCCGCGCCGGAGCGGTTCATGGAACGCTTCGACGCCGACGCGCTGTCACGTTGAGCGGTGCTCCCGGCGGCGCGCCGCGACGCCGCTTCGGTGAAAAAGCGTATCGAAAGGCTCGCGTAAGCATCCGCGCGTAGCGTCCTTCTCGCGCGGGCCGCGGTGGCCCGCCGCGTCGATCCCCAGCATACGAGGAGCCTGTCATGGGTTTGATCTGGACCATCCTGATCGGATTCGTCGTCGGTCTGTTGGCGAAGTTCGTCACGCACGGACCGGGGCCGAAAGGTTTCTTCCTGACCGCAGCGCTCGGCATCGCCGGCTCGCTGCTCGCGACCTTCATCGGCCGCGCCCTGCACTGGTACGCGGCCGGACAATCGGCCGGCTTCATCGGCGCCTTCGTCGGCGCACTGGTGCTGCTGTTCATCTATCACATGGCGATCAAGGGCCGCGGCCCGGCCGCCTAGGAGCACGACGATGGCATTGCTCGAAGACATCCTGAACCGTTATCTCGGCGGCGCCGCGGGCGCGAATTCGGCGGCCGAGGATTTCAGCCACGTCGCGCAGAACGTGCCGCCCGACGTGCTGAGCAAGGGCATCGGCGCCGCGTTCGGCTCCAACGCCACGCCGGACGTCGGCCAGATGGTCGCGCAGACGTTCGCCAACGCGACGCCGGAGCAGCGCGCGGCACTGCTCAATCATCTCGCCGAGATGCTCGGCCCGAACGCCGGCGCCGTGCTCGGCGGCCTGCTCGGCCAGGGCGGCGCAGTCGGCAGCGTCACGGCGGACCAGGCGCAGCAGGTCGATCCACAGCAGGTGCAGGTCGCCGTCACGCAGGCGCAGCGGCACGATCCGGGCATCGTCGACGGACTCAGCGACTTCTACGCGCAGCACTCCGGCCTGATCAAGACGCTCGGCGGCGCCGCGTTGACGATCGCGCTGGCGAAGATCTCGCAGCACATGAAGACGGCTTGACGCATTCCGTCTCGTCGCGCGCGGGTCGGCATGGGGGGCTGAAAAAAGCATTTCTCTCGCAGAGGCGCAGAGGGCGCAGAGAAGAAAACCGGCAGAAAAGCTTTTCTCAGCGTCCTCTGCGTCTCTGCGAGAAATCGTCTTGCTTGAAGCCTTTCGCCGAACTCCATGCGCCTCCGCGAGAAATCCTTCTCGCAGAGGCCGCCGCGCTCAAGCAGGCGGCGTCTGTTCGTCCGGCGTCCGTTTCAGCAGCGCCGACAGCACCGGCGGCGTGACGATCGAGGTCAGCAGCGACATCGCGACGATGACCGCGTAGGTCTGGTTGGTGAACACGCCGGCGGCGAGGCCGAGGCTGGCGATGACGACGCCGACCTCGCCGCGCGGCACCATGCCGACGCCGACGATCAGCGCGCTGCGGCGGCCGAGCGCGAGCGCGCCGAGGAAGCCGCCGATCAGCTTCGAGACGATCGCGATGACAGTCACGACCAGCAGCGTCCACAGCGCCGCGCCGCTGGCGAACACGCCGAGGTCGATCTTGGCGCCGGTGATGACGAAGAAGAACGGCGTCAGCAGCGCCAGCAGCGGCTGCATCTGGTGCTCCAGCTCCTCGCGCTGGTGCATCTCCGAGGCGATCATGCCGGCGAGGAACGCGCCGATGATCGCGGCCAGGCCGAACTCGGTCGACAGGTAGGCCAGGCCGAGGCAGATCGCCAGCGCGATCGTCAGCGGCGACAGCGGATTGATCGGCCGGTCGAGCCAGTGCGCGCGCTTGCGCATCACGCGCGTGCCGACCCAGCCGATGACCGCGACGAAGCCGACCGCCTGCGCCAGCACCAGCAGCAGGCCGACGACGTTGACGCCGGCGTCGCCCTGCAGCGAGGTGACCACGCCGAGCAGCAGCATGGCGAGGATGTCGTCGATGACCGCGGCGCCGAGGATCACGCGGCTCTCGATGCGCGTCAGCACGCCGAGCTCCTGCAGCACGCGCGCGGTGATGCCGGCCGAGGTCGCCACGAAGGCGGCGGCGACGAACATCGACTTGGTCCATTCGAAGCCGCTGCCGTGCGCCCACAGCGCGCCCAGCGCGAACGGCACGATCACGCCGAGCACGCCGACCAGGAAGGCGCTCTTGCCGACCTTCTTCAGGTCGTCCAGCCGCGTTTCCAGGCCGACCGAGAACAGCAGTAGCACCACGCCGATCTCGGCCAGCACGTCGAGAGGCGTGCCGCCGGCGATCTGCTCGGCGCTGACCAGGCCGAGCGCGGCCGGGCCGATCGCGCAACCGGCGACGATCTCGCCGACCACGCCGGGCAGCTTCAGCCGCTGCGCGAGTTCGGCGCCGATCTGCGCGGCGACGAAGATGGCGAACAGGGCGAGCAGGATGTCGGCGCCGTGGTGCATGCTGGATTCCTTCTTGAATGACGAATCAGGCCGCGCGCCCGGGGTGCGGCTGTCTGGCGTCGAACGCGCGCTGCGCGGCTTGCACCGATTCGATGTTGCGCTCGGACCAGTCGATCAGCGCGCCGAGCGAACTGGCCAACGTGGCGCCGAGCGGCGTGATCGCGTACTCGACCGTGACCGGCACCGTCGCGAAGGCGGTGCGGCTGACCAGCCCGTCGCGTTCGAGGCGCTTGAGCGTCTGCGACAGCACCTTCTGCGACAGGCCTTCGATCGTGCGCAGCAGCGCGTTGAAGCGCCACGGATGCTCGCTGAGCAGGCCGAGCACGAGCACGGTCCACTTGTCGGCGATGCGGTCGAGCACCATCCGCGTCGGGCATTCCGCGGCGTAGGCGTCCCAGGGTGGCGAGGCGTTCATCGGGTGGTTTCTCCGAGGTAACCAAGTGGCGTCGCGGTGCGTTCTTCACGTCGCCGCATCGGGCTCCTATAGTTTCCGACGGAGCCCAGATGACTTTCGGATACTACCAAGCTTCACCGGTATTGCCAGGATCGCCGCGACGCGCGGCGACGCCGGCTCCGCAGTCGGGCAGCAGATTCGCCATGGAGAAGCAGAAATGAACATCGCCCTCGTCGGCGCTTCCGGCAACGCCGGTTCGCGCATCCTCAAGGAACTGTCAGACCGCGGCCACGCGGTCACCGCGATCGCGCGCCAGCCGGAGAAGATCGCCGCGCTTCCCGGCGTCACCGCGAAAGCCGGCGACGTGTTCGACCAGGCCGGCCTGACCGCGCTGCTGCGCGGGCACGACGTCGTCGTCAGCGCGGTGCACTTCGTCGCCAGCGATCCGTGCATTCTGATCGACGCGGTGAAGGCGGCCGGCGCGAAGCGCTATCTCGTCGTCGGTGGCGCCGGCAGCCTCGAAGTCGCGCCGGGCGTGCCGCTGGTGACGACGCCGGAGTTTCCGGAGGCCTACAAACCCGAAGCACTTGCCGGCGGTCGCTTCCTCGACCTGCTGCGTGCGGAGAAGGAACTCGACTGGACCTTCCTGTCGCCGTCGGCCTCGTTCGAGCCCGGCCGGCGCACCGGCACGTTCCGTCTCGGCGGCGACCGGTTGCTGGTCGGCGAGCAGGGCAGCCGCATTTCGTTCGAGGACTACGCGATCGCCCTGGTCGACGAGATCGAGAAGCCGGCGCATCACCGGCAACGCTTCACGGTCGGCTACTGAGGGCACGCCGTTGAACGCGCCATTCGCCGATCTGCCCGTCACGCCGCGCCTGCCGGCACTGTTCGTCGGCCACGGCAGCCCGATGAACGCGATCGAGGACAACGCCTGGAGCCGCAGCTGGCGCGATCTCGGCGAGCGGCTGCCGACGCCGCAGGCGATCCTGTGCGTGTCCGCGCACTGGATGACGCGCGGCGCGACGCTGGTGCACGTCGGCGAGCATCCGCGCACGATCCACGACTTCGGCGGCTTCCCGGCCGCGCTGTATGCGCAGCAGTATCCGGCGCCGGGCGCGCCGGACGTCGCCGCGGCGGCGGGCGGGCTGGCCTCGTTGCAGCCCGATCTGCAATGGGGCCTCGACCACGGCGCCTGGTCGGTGCTGATGCATCTGTTTCCGCAGGCCGACGTGCCGGTGTTCCAGCTCTCGCTCGACCTGGCCAAATCGCCGCAGGCGCAGTTCGAACTCGCGCGCGACCTCAAATCCCTACGCGAACGCGGCGTGCTCCTCGTCGGCAGCGGCAACCTGGTGCACAACCTGCGCCGGATGCAGCCGGGCGGACAGCCCTACGAGTGGGCCGAGGAGTTCGACGCGCGCATGACCGCCGCGATTGAGCGGCGCGACTACGCGGCCGTGATCGAGGCGGAGAAGCTCGGCGAACTCATGCGGCTCGCGCATCCGACGACCGAGCACTTCCTGCCGCTCCTGTACGCGCTCGGCGTCGCGGATGCGGCGGACGAGCTGCGCTGGTTCAACCAGGGCTTCGACCTCGGCTCGATCTCGATGCGCTCGTTCGTGCTCTCGTAAGAGGCTGCGCGGGTGTCGCCGGTTTCGCGGGTGTGGGGGATGCGAAGAAGCGTTCTCGCAGAGGCGCAGGGACGCAGAGGGAGAAGCTCTTCTTCCCACGTCCCGCGTGCATGGCTTCTCGATGCAGGGTCACGGCCTCGGGAGGCGGCGTGCAATCGTCGGTCGGCGCGATCGTTCGCATGGTCCTCATTGGACGCCCGCGTTCGGGCATGACGTCGAGCTGCACCCGGGTGCATTGCTTCTGACAAAGGCGAACAGCGCTTCTCGCCGAAGCGCGAGACATCGAGGAAAGCACTCTTTCTCCGCGCCTCTGCGTCTCTGCGAGAAATCTTTCTGTGACACCGCTCGCCCGCCGCCGATCCGGTTGCGTTTTCACCGGGCCGCGTCGATGCTAGGCGCCGAAGCGGCGGTGCGTATCCGGCGCACGGGGAGATCCCATGATCGATGCGGAGCGCGGCACGCGCGAGGCCATGTCCAAGGTCGACACGGCATGGCTGCGCATGGAACGGCCGACCAACCGCATGATGATCACCGGCGTGCTGATGTTCACCGGCTCGCTCGATCCGGCCCGCTTCAAGCGGCTGCTGCTCGAACGCTTCCTCGCCTTTCGCCGCTTCCGCCAGCGCGTCGCCGCCGGCGTCAACGGCGCCTGGTGGGAAACCGACACCGAATTCGACATCGACTGGCACGTGCGCGTCGCCGCGCTGCCGGGCGCCGGCGGCAAGGCGGAGCTGGAAGCCTTCGTCAGCGATCTGGCCTCGACCTCGCTGGACCGCTCAAAGCCGCTGTGGCAGTTCCACGTCGTCGAGAACTACACCGCGCCCGACGGCGGCCGCGGCAGCGTGCTGGTCGCGCGCATCCATCACTGCTACGCCGACGGCCTCGCGCTGGTGCAGGTGCTGCTGTCGCTGACCGACACGGCGCCGCGGCCGGAAGCGCACGCGGAACTGGCCAGGACCTGGCTCAAGCGCGATCGCGGCACCGTGCTCGAACGCCTGCTCGAACCGATGCAGGGCGGCCTGCAGAAAGTGTTCACGGTCGGCGAGAAGACCTGGGGCAAGGTCGCGCAGATGCTGTCCGACCCCGGCGTCGCCGCCGAGATCGCGCACGAAGGCAGCGAAATCACGCGCGAGCTGGGCATCGCGCTGACCTTGTCCGACGATCCGCAGACCGCGCTGAAGGGCAAGCTCGGCGTGACCAAGCGCGTCGCCTGGGCCGAGCCGCTGCCGCTGGACGAGGTCAAGGTGCTCGGCAAGGCGCTCGGCTGCACGGTCAACGACGTGCTGCTCGCCTGCGCCGCCGGCGCGATCCGCGGCTACCTGCGCGATCTCGGCGAGGACGTCGACGGCCTGACCATCCGCGCCACGGTGCCGGTCAACCTGCGTCCGCTCGAGCACGCCAAGAAGCTCGGCAATCATTTCGGGCTGGTCTTCCTCGATCTGCCGATCGGCGAGCCGAATCCGCTGCGCCGGCTCGAACGCGTCGCCGCCTGCATGCGCGAGCTGAAGGGACGGCGCCAGGCGATCGTCGCGTTCGGCCTGCTCGCCGCACTCGGCATGGGGCCGGCCGCGCTGCAGCAGCCGGCGCTGGAACTGTTCAGCCGCAAGGCGACCGCGGTCGCGACCAACGTGCCCGGCCCGCAGCAGCCGCTGTACCTGGCCGGCGCCGAGGTGCGCGAGCTGATGTTCTGGGTGCCGCAGACCGGCTCGATCGGGCTCGGCCTGTCGATCCTCAGCTACAACGGCCGCGTGCATTTCGGCGTGATCGGCGACCACAAGCGCGTCAGGGATCCGGACGCGATCGTGCAGCGCTTCGACGCCGAGTTCGAGAAGCTGATGCTGATCGCGCTGATGGAAGACTGGAGCGAGGACTTCGGCGCGGCGGACGCGGCGGCGACGCTGGCGCGCTTCGTCGCTTAGCCGGCCGTCAACGGCGAGGCATGGAAAGCGTTTCTCGCAGAGCCGCAGAGAACGCAGAGAAAGGCTTCTTGTCGATGCTTTCCTCTGCGTTCTCTGCGGCTCTGCGAGAGAGCTCTTTCGCCGGGCTCCCCCGTGTTGCGAGCGATCAGCGCAGCACCATCAAGCGCCGCTCGGTCATGTCCTCGATCGCGTAGCGGATGCCTTCGCGGCCGAGGCCGGAGCGTTTCACGCCGCCGTAGGGCATGTTGTCGACGCGGAAGCTGGGCACGTCGTTGACGATCACGCCGCCGGCCTCGATCTCGTCCCAGGCGCGCATCGCATGGGCGAGGTCGTTGGTGAAGATGCCGGCCTGCAGGCCGTAGTCGGACGCGTTGACCGCGGCGATCGCCTCGTCGAGCGTTTCGAACTTCGCCAGCACGGTGACCGGGCCGAACGCCTCGAGCGCATTGATCTTCGCGTCGCCCGGCACTTCTTCGAGCACCGTCGCTTCGAGCATGTTGCCGTCGCGGCCGCCGCCGCACAGGAGCTTGGCGCCGGCTTGCCGCGCCTCGGCGACCCATTGCTCCAGACGCTTGGCCGAGGCCTCGTCGATGACCGGGCCGAGGAAGGTGTCGCGCTGCTTCGGATCGCCGGCCTTCAGCGCCCGGGTCGCGGCCACGAAGCGCTCGCGCAGCTCCTCGTACAGCGAGACGTGCGCGAACACGCGCTGCACCTTGATGCAGCTCTGGCCGGACTGGTAGTACGCGCCGAAGATCAGGCGCTCGATGACGTGCTCGAGCATGCCGCGCTGGTCGGCATCGACGATGCAGGCCGCGTTGCCGCCGAGTTCGAGCACGACTTTCTTGCGCCCGGCCTTGGCCTTGAGATCCCAGCCGATCTGCCCGCCGGTGAACGACAGCAGCTTCAGGCGTTCGTCGGACACGAACGGATCGGCATCCTCGATGCGGCAGGGCAGGACCGAGAACGCGCCTTCCGGCAGGTCGGTCTCAGCCAGGATCTCGCCGATGATCAGCGCGCCGATCGGCGTCTTCTCCGACGGCTTGAGCACGAACGGGCAGCCCGTGGCGATCGCCGGCGCCACCTTGTGCGCGACCAGGTTGAGCGGAAAGTTGAACGGCGTGATGAACGAACACGCGCCGATCGGCACGCGCTGCACGAAGCCGCGGTAGCCCTCGGCGCGCTTGGAGATCTCGAGGTTCAGCACCTCGCCGTCGAGGCGCACGGCTTCTTCGGCGGCGACGCGGAACGTGTCGATCAGCCGCGTCACCTCACCCTCGGCGTCCTTGATCGGCTTGCCGGCCTCGACGCAGAGCGCGAGCGCGAGTTCGTCGAAGCGTTCGCGGAAGCGCGCCATGCAGTGCTCGAGCACCGCCTGGCGCGCGTACGGCGGCAGCTGACGCATCGGCCGGGCGGCTGCGGCCGCGGCGGCGATCGCGCGTTCGATCGCCTCGGCGTCGGCGAGCGCGACGCGCGTGGCGACCGCGCCGGAATACTTGTCGAGAACCGCCAGCTCCGTGTTCGGCTGGTGCGCGTGGTTCGCCAGGAAATACGGGTAGGTTTTCGCGAGCATGGCCGTCGATGGTGGTGGTGGCTCCCCGCCGGGACAGCGTAACCGAATCCCGCGCCGCCGCGAAAAGAAAACCGCTCCGGTCGTGCGCGCGGGTTCAGCTGGGCGAGGCGCCGGCGAACCGGCTCGCCTCGATCGGCTACTCGTCGACGACGCGCAGCGCGATCTCGCCGTCGGCGAGCCGCGCGCGCACGGCGCCGTTCGGCTCGACCTGCGCGGCCGAGCGCACGACGCGGCCTGATTCGCGTTCGAACAGGATCGCGTAGCCGCGCTCCAGGGTCGCCAGCGGACTGACCGCGTGCAGCGTGCGCGCCAGTTCGGTCAGGCGCGCGCGACGGCGTTCCAGGCTGCGTCGCATGCCGGTGCGCAGGCGTTCGATCCGGCTGCGCGCGGCGTCGGCGTCGCGTGCGAGCCGCGCCGACGGATGTTGCGCGAGCAGACGCAGCCGCAACTGCGCGAGCCGCGCGCGGCGTCGTTCGCCGCCGCCGCGCTCGCGCTCGAACAGGCGCCGCTGCAACGACGACAACCGTTCGCGCGCGCGCGCCAGCCGCGCCTGCGGATGCTGCGCGTTGATTCGCGCCAGCAGGTGATCGAGCCGCTGCGTGCGCGTTTCGAGCGTGCGGCGCATGCGCTGGCGCAGTTGCGCGTGCTCGCGCTCGAGCGTGCGCGCGAGCGCCTGCGCATCCGGTACCAGCAGCTCGGCGGCGGCCGATGGCGTCGGCGCGCGCAGGTCGGCGGCGAAGTCGGCGATGGTGAAGTCGATCTCGTGGCCGATCGCGCTGACCACCGGGATCGCGCTGGCGCGGATCGCGCGCGCGACGCTCTCGTCGTTGAACGCCCACAGGTCTTCCAGCGAACCGCCGCCGCGCGTCAGCAGCAGCACGTCGTGGCGGCGCGCCTGCGAGGCGGCGGCGAGCATCGCGACGATCGCCGGCGGCGCCTCCTTGCCCTGCACCGGCACCGGCAGGATCTCGACCTCGGCCAGCGGAAAGCGCCGCGCGATCACGCTGAGCACGTCGCGTATCGCCGCGCCCGTCGGCGAGGTGATCACGCCGATGCGCCGCGGCAGCGGCGGAATCGGCCGCTTGCCCGCGGCGTCGAACAACCCTTCGGCGGCGAGCTTCGCCTTCAGCTGCTCGAACGCGCGCTGCAATGCGCCTTCGCCCGCTTCCTCCAGCGATTCGACGATCAACTGGAACTCGCCGCGTGCCTCGTACAGGCTGACCCGTGCACGCGCCGTCACGCGCAGGCCGTCGCCCGGCTTGAAGCGCAGCCAGGTGCTGCGCGGCCGGAACATCGCGCAGCGCACCTGCGCGCCCGAATCTTTCAGCGTGAAATACAGATGGCCGGAGGCCGGACGCGAGAAGTTCGAGATCTCGCCTTCGATCCAGATCAGCGGCAGCGTGTCCTCGAGCAGGTCGCGCACGAAGCGCGTCAGCGCGGACGGCGTGTAGACCTCGCGTTCGCGCGCGGGCATTTCGTCGCTGGGGTCGTCGATCCGTGGCATCGGCGTATTGGAGCACAGGCGCGCTCGATGAATGAGAAGTTCTCGTGAGCGCCGGCGCGGAGCGCGAAGACGAGCGCGCCGCCTCCGCGACGGGCGAATGCTTCCGGTGCTAGCGCTTCTTCCGACGCATCGCGGCGTACTGCGCGACCAGGCTCGCGCCGAGCCAGATGCCGAGCGCCGCCAGCGGCCAGGCGATCGCGCGCGGCCAGACGACGGCGATCGCGGCCGCGCCGAGCAGCAGGGCGGCCGCGAACAGCAACGGACCCGATTCGGCGCGACCGAGCGTGCGCCGGTTCGCGATCGCGGCGCCGACCGTGTTGGCCAGGCGCAGCGCGCCGGCGGCGGCGCGGGCGGTGCTGCCGCCTTGCGAGCCGCGCGGCAGGTCGGCCGGCTCGGCGGCCTTGCGCGATCCGCGCGGCGGGTCGGCCGATTCCGCGGCCTTGCGCGCGCTGCGCGGCATCTTCAGCACGATCTCGGTCGAATTGCCGAGGTCGGCCAGGTATTGCGCTTCCATGCGTCGCGCGAACGCCTCGTCCTCGACCGCGACGTCGATCTCGCAATTGCCGATCCAGCTGGCGACGTTCAGATTGCTCGAGCCGACGCGCGCCCAGCGGCTGTCGGCGACTGCGGTCTTCGCGTGCAGCATCGAACCCTTCCACTCGAACACGCGCACGCCGGCTTCGAGCAGCGGGCGGTAGCCGGCGCGCGACAGCGCGGCGACCGCCGGCACGTCGCTGCTGCCCGGTACCAGCAGGCGCACGTCGACGCCGTCGCGCGCGGCGGCGACCAGGGCCTGCACGTAGGGCGCGACGCCGACGAAGTAGGCGTCGGTCAGCCACAGGTTGGTGCGCGCCATGCCGGCGATCAGCTGATCCAGGCGGTACAGGCCGGCGGTGTTCGGCACCGTGGCGACGACGCGCAGGTCGACGGTGCCGGCGGGCAGGCAGAGGGTGCTGCGCGCGACCGTCTCGTCCGGCAGCGCCGTGCCGAGCTGGGCCCAGCTTTCGGCGAACGCGCGCGCCAGGTCGGCCACGGCCGGGCCGCGCACCGCGACCGCGGTGTCGCGCCACGGATCGATGCCGCGCGCGGGATCGCCGAGCCACTTCGCGCTGACGCACACGCCGCCGAGGAAGCCGACCTCGCCGTCGACCACCAGCAGCTTGCGGTGATCGCGCGAGAGCCAGCCGAACGGGCTGGCGAAGCGCGGCGGGTTGTAGACGCGCACCTCGCCGCCGGCGTCGAGCAGCGGCTTCCAGAACGACTTGCGCGACTGACCGAGGCAGCCCATCCAGTCGCGCAGCACGAATACGCGCACGCCGGCCCGCACGCGCTCGACCAGCGCGTCGCGGAAGGCGCGGCCGATCTCGTCGTCGCGGAAGATGTAGTTCTCGAACAGCACGGTGTTGCGCGCGGCGCGGATCGCCGCGAGCCAGGCGTCGAAGGTCGCGCGCATGTCGATCATCAGCTCGACCGCGTTGCCGTCGACCAGCGGCGCGCCGGCGGCGCGGCTGAACGCCTGCTCGGCGAGCAGGCGCAGGCTGGAGGGTTTGGTGTGAGGCGAAGGCGGCGCGGCGGACATCGGTGCAGTGTAGCGGCAGGTTGCGGCTCTATACTCCGTCACGAACTGGAGGGGCGCGTGTGAGCGAAGCCTATCTGCGACTCGGCGCGGCGCTGCCGCCGCGCAAGACGCCGGGGACGGATGCATTCAGGACCGAGCCGCGCGCGCTGCGCGCCTGGCTCGACGCCTTGCCGCTGGCGAACGTCGGCGCCGCCGCGGCGAACGTGCTGCACGGCCTGCGCCGGTTCAACGGCCAGCGCGTCGACGCGATGCCGCGGCTCGACGCGCTCGAAGCGCTGCGGCCGACCGTGCTGCAACTGGCCGCCGCGGTGGATCAGCAGATCGTCGGCGCGAGCTTTCCGCTGCCGGACGCGAAGGCCGAGCTCGGCGAGGTCGCGCTGGCGTTCCAGCACGAACTCGCGCTCGGCTATCGCATCGCCCTGGTCGAGCTGTGCGCGCCGGCCGGCGCGGTCGGCTTCCTGCGCGGCAAGCCCGTCGCGCTCGCCGCGCTGCGCGCCGCGCAGCACGGCCACGAGCATCTGCTGCGCGCGTACCGGCTGTATCGCGCGCCGCCGCAGGGCGCCTGGCAGGCCCTGCACGACGTGCACCGCTTCGCCGCGACGGCGCGGCTCGACGATCGCGAGGTCGACGGCTCGACCTCGCGCGCGATCTACTTCGAGGCGCTGCTGCTGGCCTTGATGAATCCCTACCGGCACACGCAGCGCGGCCAGGCCGAGGCGGCCGCGTTCGCGCGCCTGCTGGCGCCGTACGCCGAGCTGCGCGAGCGCGGCGGCGTGCGCGACATCCTCGTGCAGAGCGGTCCCGATCGCGGCCCCGGCTACGTCGCCGAGGAGCGCGCGGACGCGACGGCCGGCGCGTCGATGCTGCACCTGGATCGCGTGCTCGCCTTCGTCGAGGAGCAGTTCGCGCGCGCGCCGGCCGGTGCGCTGGCGACGCCGTTCCGCCAGCGCGGCGGCACCGCGCTGACGCTCGACAACGAACTGGCGCGCCGCTTCGTCGCCGATCTGGGCGCGCACGCCGCGCGCGGCCACGAGCGGCTCGGCGGCGGCTATCGCCTCGACAGCGTGCTCGGTCTGCACGATCTCCACTACATGCTGGCCGGCGAGGACTTCGGCCGCTTCCTGCAGCGCACCGGCGGCGAGTCCGCCGAAGCGGAGCACGGCCAGCGCGGATCGTCCGCCGCGCGCGCGACGCGCGTGCCGGTGCGCGTGCTCGACCAGAGCCTCGGCGGCTACCGCCTGCTGTGGGATCGCAGCGCCAGGCAGAACGCACGCGTGCGCGTCGGCGAGCCGGTCGGGCTGGCGCTGCCGGAGAGCGAGCCGGACGCGACGCAGGATTGGCTGGTCGGCGTGGTGCGCTGGATCCGCATCGACGAACACGGCGCGGTCGACGCCGGCATCGAGCTGCTGGCGCGGCGCGCCTTGCCGGTGGGCATTCGCCCGCTCGAACGGGATCGCGAACGCGCGCCGCTGCGCGGCGTGCTGCTCGCGCCGCTGCAGGGTGGTGTCGCGGCCGGCTACGGCGCGCTGCTGGCCTCGACGGAATTCGCCGGCGACACGGGCGAATTCGAGCTGCTGCGGCCGGACGACGAGCAAGGCGCGCCGGAGCCGGCGCGCGTCGAGCGCATGGCCGGCCTGGCGCTGGTCGAGGACACCGGCGTCTGTCGCCGCTTCGCTTTGTCGGCGCACGCGCCGGAAGCCGTCGACGACGGCGTGTCGGAGCCGCTGGACGCCTGAATCCGGTATTGCCCGGCCCTGTCCGATCGCGCAAACGAAAACGGCGCCGGGACGAATCCCGGCGCCGTCGTTCGCGGATCGCGACGCGTCGCTTACTGCTGCAGCGCGGCGGCGGTCGGATCGTCCAGCTGGCCGGTCACCGGCAGGCCGCGGATCTGCTGGAACTTGCGCAGCGCGCCGGAGGTGCCCGGACCGGAAATGCCGTCCGGCTTGCCGTTGTAGAGACCCAGGTCCTTCAGGCGACGCTGCGCGTCGATCAGCGACATGCCGGGTGCGCCGGCGCTGCTGGCGCCGTCGACCTTCAGCTCGCCGCCGGTGCCGAGGCCGCCGTTCACGCGCTGCGGCGCGTAGGAGCGCAGCGCCTGCACCATCTGGTTGTAGGAATCCATGAACGCGCTGGCGATGACCTTGCCCTGCGGGGTCTTGGCGTAGGCGCCCGCACCGGCCGCCGCGGCGCCGCCGGCGAGCACGCCGCCGAAGCCGAAGTCGGTGTTGCGCGCGCTGCCCTGCGCGGCCGAGACCTGCACGCCCGAACGCGTGTCGGTCAGCATCAGCACGGTCGAGGCTTCCGAGGTCTTCATGCTGCCGGCGACGGCGCCGGCCAGCGGGTGGAACGCGCCGGCGATCGCGCCGAGGCCGCCGCCGCCGGTTTCCTGCGAGAACTGGATCGTCGGGGTGATGATGTAGTCCGCCGCGACCATCTGGCCGCCGCCCATGTTGCTGCGGTTGCGCAGCTCGCCCGACTTGGCGAGGTCGCGCTCGGCCATCATCGAACCCATCGCGCGGCCGCGGTCGACGATCACGAAGCAGTTGCTCTGCTGGATCATCAGGCGCAGCAGCGGGGTGGTCGCCGGCAGCTGGTACTGCGAGGTCAGGATCACGTACCACTGCTGCGAGGTGTCTTCCTCGACCGCGGCGGTGCCGAGCGGGCGATCGCAATGCTCGAGCTGGGTGCTGCGGTTGACCGAGGACGAGCCGCCGGCGGCGCCCGTCACCGGATTGTTCTTGCCGCCGCCCATCTGCGGCCCGGTGGCGCAGCCGGCCAGCAGCGTGGCGATGCCGAACGCGCAGGCGATCTTCACGGAATTCATGTGCTTCTCCATTGCTTGCTCCAGTAGAGGGGTACGCCGGCGGCGGACAGACGTACGGCCGGCGCGGCGAAATCGCCGCATCGCGTGCCAGATGTGCCTGGAAAGAAAAAAGACCCGCCCCCGCGGCGCGCGACTATAGCAGACCGCCGCGGCGGGCCGCAGGTCGCGCCCGCTGCGTAAGGGGCCGACTCTAGGCCGGAAACGGGGGCGTGTCGGCACGGGCCGATAACGGCTCGGTAACGAATCGGTAATTTCGCCGGGGCGGCCCGCGCGCGGGCGGTGCGGCGGCCGGATGCGCCGCTGGCGTCCGTATAATGCGCGTCCAGCTGTGCGCCGCGTAGGCGCGCCCTGTCCCGGACGACCCACGAGCTTCGCGCCGCACAGGCGCGTCTACCCGCAGATGACCCATTCCAGTGAAAGCGCAGCGTTGAAGCGGCGCGCCAGCGTACCGGTGCGTATCGGGCCGACCACGGTCGGCGGAGCGGTACCGATCGTGGTGCAGTCGATGACCAACACCGACACCGCCGACGTCGCCGGCACCGCCAAACAGGTGGCCGAACTCGCCCGGGCCGGTTCCGAGCTGGTGCGCATCACCGTGAACACGCCGGAGGCCGCCGCGGCGGTGCCGCGCATCCGCGAGCGGCTCGACATGATGGGCGTGGCCGCGCCGCTGATCGGCGACTTCCACTACAACGGCCACCAGTTGCTGGAGCGCGAACCGGCCTGTGCCGAGGCGCTGGCGAAATACCGCATCAATCCCGGCAACGTCGGCTTCGGCAAGAAGAAGGACACCCAGTTCGCCGCGATCGTCGAGACCGCACTGCGATACGACAAGCCGGTGCGCATCGGCGCCAACTGGGGCTCGCTCGACCAGTCGATGGTCGCCGCGCTGATGGACGAGAACCACACACGCGCCGAGCCCTGGGACGCCGCGCGCGTCGGCCGCGAGGCGCTGATCCGCTCCGCGCTCGACTCCGCCGCGCGCGCCGAGGAACTCGGCCTGCCGCGCGCGCGCATCGTGCTGTCGTGCAAGGTCTCCGGCGTGCAGGAGCTGATCGCGGTCTACCGCGACCTCGCCGCGCGCTGCGACTACGCGCTGCATCTCGGCCTGACCGAGGCCGGCATGGGCTCGAAAGGCATCGTCGCCTCCAGCGCTGCGCTGGCCGTGCTGCTGCAGGAAGGCATCGGCGACACCATCCGCATCTCGCTGACGCCGGAGCCCGGCGAATCGCGCACGCGCGAGGTGATCGTCGCGCAGGAACTGCTGCAGACGATGGGCCTGCGCGCGTTCACGCCGCTGGTCACCGCCTGTCCGGGTTGCGGGCGCACCACCAGCACGCTGTTCCAGGAGCTGGCCAAGACCGTGCAGGACCACGTGCGCGCGAAGATGCCCGAGTGGCGGCTGAAGTACGACGGCGTGGAGAACCTCACGCTGGCGGTGATGGGCTGCGTGGTCAACGGCCCGGGCGAATCCAAGCACGCCGACATCGGCATCTCGCTGCCCGGTACCGGCGAGGCGCCTGCGGCGCCGGTGTTCATCGACGGGCAGAAGGCGATGACCTTGCGCGGCGACAACATCGCGCACGAGTTCGTCGGCATCGTCGAGGACTATGTCGCGCGACGCTACGCCGCGCGCGCCTCGGCCTGACTCGGGGCCGTTGTGGCCATTCCGTAAGGTTTCCGGCGCAGGCTGCGCGGATCGAAGGAGCGATCCGACATGCCGGCGATACCGATCGACCAAAAGCAGCCGTGGTGGGATCCGCGCTCGGCGCGCGCCTGGGCGACGTTCGCGTTCGCGCTGCTGCTCGTGCTGCGCGTGGTGCGCGCGTTCACCCTCGCGCCCGACACGGACGAGGCGCAGCACCTGCACGTGGTCTGGGCCTGGACGCAGGGCCTGGTGGTCTATCGCGACGTGTTCGACAACCACACGCCGCTGTTCCACCTGCTGTGCGCGCCGCTGCTGATGCTGCTCGGCGAGCGCGCCGACGTCGTCCTGTGGGCGCGGCTGGCGATGATCCCGTTGTACTTCGGCGCGCTGTACGCGACCTGGCGCATCGGCCGCGACCTGTGGTCCTCGCGTGTGGGCGTCTACGCGGCCCTGCTCGCCGGCGCGACGCCGGTGTTCTTCAACACCTCCGCACAGTTCCGTACCGACGACCTGTGGATGCTGCTCTGGTTGTGCACGGTCGCCGCGGCGCTGGTGCGCCCGTTTACCACCCTGCGCGCGTTCCTGGTCGGCGTCTTGGCCGGCGCGACGTTCTGCGTGTCGGCGAAGACGACGCTGCTGCTCGGGACTGCGCTGCTCGCCGTGGCCACCGTCTTCGTCCTCGATCGACGGCGGCTCGCGCTGCGGCCGAAGCTTTGGGCCGAGTGCGCGGCGGCCGGTCTCGCCGGCGCCTTGCTGATTCCGGCCGCCTTCGCCGTGTATTTCATTGCGCACGACGCCTGGCGCCAGGCGCTCTACGCGATCTTCGAGCACAACGTGGTCGCGGATCTCGGCCGCTGGAAACACGGCGCCTGGTACTTCTGGCTGTTTCCGGTCGGCTACGCGCTGGCGATCGCTGCCGCGCGGCACTGGCGATCGCGCGCCAAGCCGTCGCGCTGGCGACGGGGCAGCGTCGTGCTGCTGTCGGCGATCGGCTACCTGCTCGCGCTGTTCGCGTACTGGCCGCTGTTCACGCACCAGGACCTGCTGCCCGTGCTGCCGCTGATCGCGCTGCTGCCGGCGGCGCTGCTGGCGGAGGGCGGCGGGCACCGCGCCGCGCCGATGCGCTTCGCATTGCGATATGTGCCGCTGGCGCTCGCGTTCGGCGCGCTGGCGATCGGGGTTCTGGGCAGCCCGGATCGCTATGCGCCGTCGAAGGACGAACTCGCGCGGATCCTGTCCCTGAGCCGGCCCGGCGAGTACGTGATGGATCCGAAGGGCGAGTCGATCTTCCGTCGACGGCCGTTCTTCTGGGTGATCGAGCGGGTCACCGAGCAGCGCCTGCGCGACGGCTCGATCCGCGACGATCTTCCCCAACGCCTGGAGGCGACCTCGACCGCGCTGCTGGTGGACGACCATCTGCCCGCTGCGGACCGCGCCTTCGTCGAGGCGAACTACCTCTCGCTCGACGGCTGGCTGCGCATCGCCGGCCGCCATCTGGGACCGCTCGCGGCGGGGAAGGGCGTCGACTTCGACGTCGCGATCGCCAGCGACTACCGCTTCGTCGATCGCCACGGCGGCGTGCCGGGGTGGCTCGACGGCGACCGTTTCGTCGACGGCCCGGTGCACCTGGCGGCCGGCGGGCACCGGTTCGCGCCGCTCGCCGCGGGCGACGTCGCGCTGGTCTGGGCGCCGGCTCTGGAACGCGGCGTGTCGCTACAGTCGCTGCTGTCGACGGTCGAGCGCGGAGCGACCGCCTCGCGCTAGGGTGGATCGCCGCCGCGCGGCTGCGGCACACTGGGCGACCGTTCGCTGCGCCGGTTCGCGGCGGCGTCCATTCCCTTCCGCGGACCTGCCCGATGTCTTCTCGAACGCGCTCCTCGATTCTCGTCGCCGGCTCCGCGAACCTCGATTTCGTGGTGCGCGCACCGCACGTGCCGGCGCCGGGCGAGACGGTCCTCGGCGGCGAGTTCCGCACGTTCCCGGGCGGCAAGGGCGCCAACCAAGCCGCCGCCTGCGCGCGTGCCGGCGGCGCGGCGACGCGCATGCTGCTGGCGCTCGGCGAGGATGCGTTCGCCGAGCCGATCGAGGACTCGCTGCGTTCCGCCGGCGTCGAGCTGGACATCCGCCGGCAACGCGAGCAGCCGACCGGCACGGCCTTCATCTGCGTCTCCGACCGAGGCGAGAACGCGATCACCGTCGCGCCCGGCGCGAACTCGGCGCTGCGGCCGCAGGACCTGCCGTCGCTGGACGGTGTCGGCCACCTGCTGCTGCAACTGGAAACGCCGCTCGCCAGCGTCGCCGCCTACGCGCGCGCGGCGCGCGCGGCCGGCGTGCGCGTCGTGTTGAACGCAGCGCCGGCGCAGGCGCTGCCGGCGGAGCTGCTGGCCGACGTCGACGTGCTGATCGTCAACGAAGGCGAACTCGCCGCGCTGGCCGGCGCGGAGGCGGCGATCGAAGCGAATCTCGCGCGCATCGGCGTGCCCTGGGTCATCGTCACGCTGGGCGAGCGCGGCTGCCTGGCGCGCATCGGTACGGAAATGCTGGAGCAGCCGGCGTTCCCGGTCGAGGTCGTCGACACCACCGGCGCCGGCGACACGTTCTGCGGCGCCTTGGTCGCCGCGCTCGCGCGCGGCGCGGAGGTGCCATGCGCGTTGCGCGAGGCCTGCGCCGCCTCGGCGCTGGCCTGCACGCGGTTGGGCGCGCAGGCCAGCATCCCGCGGCGGGAAGAAGTCGAGGCGTTCCTGGGTCAGGCCGGGATCGACGAGGATCGGTGAGAAGCGCGGCCGGCGATGGCCGCGGGCGGACTCACCGAAGGCGCATCTGCGCGACGCGTCGGGCCAGCCGGATCGCAGGGATCGAGCACGATCGCACGCGTCACTGCTCGAACTGCGTCCCGTCGGTCGTGCAGCGGTCCACAGGGTCGACCTGCCAGCGCTGCCAGTGCGCGACCCAGCAATCGTCGTAGACCGAGCAGTAGCAGATGTCCATCTTGAAGCGCGGGATCGCGTCCTTGAACAAGGCGGCCAACTCGCGGCCATGCACGCGAAGCGCCGCGACCGTCGTCTCGCGGTTCGTGTTCGGCGGAATCACCGCGCCGGCGAAGCTGGTGGTCGCGGTGCTCGTGCGCTCGCGCATGCCGAGCGCGGCGATCATCTCGTCCCAGTTGCGCACCGGCTTGTCGTCGAGGCTCACCGTGACCGACTGCACGCGCGCCGGGCCGACGCCGTTGTTGTCGATGGTCCAGATGAAGCCGTTGGAGTCGACGTTGTTGCTGTAGGTGTAGCCGATGGCGAGGTATGGCCACACGCTGGCGCGCGCCTGGCTCTGCATCAGGCGCGTCTGCCAGGCGCCGATGGCGAGTGCAAACACGCTGACCGCGAGTGCGATGACGCTGATCAGGTCCGGCCGCGACGAAGGCTTGGGTGTGGGAGTGGGTTCCGGCGGCGTTTCGGTCATGAGGCGTCTCAGATCTGCGGTTCGGCTTTTTCCGACGGCGGCTGCCGGCGGTGCTGGCGCGCGAGCAGCGCTTCGCGCCGCGCGATGTAGAGGCTGGCGCCGATGACGATCGCCGCGCCGAGCGCGGTGTAGCGGTCCGGCGCCTCGCCGAACAGCAGCCAGGCCAGCACCGCGACGAAGACCAGCTGCAGGTAGCTGAACGGTGCCAGCGAGGAGGCGTCGGCGAGTTTCAGCGCGTGCGTCCAGGCGTACTGGCCGAGCGTGCCGAGCACGCCGATCACGACCAGCCACGGCCACAGGTCCGCCGGCGGCCATTGCCAGACCAGCAGCGCGGCCGGCAGCGACAGCGGCACCCACAGCCAGGTCGTCAGCAGCACGATGGTGTCGGCCGGATCGCTGCGCGAGAGGAACTTGATGCTGATCGTGACCACGCCGGTCATCGCCGCCGAGAACAGCGCGACCAGGCTGGCGGCGGTGAAGCCGTCGCCGCCCGGGCGCACGATCACCAGCACGCCGACGAAACCGGCGGCGACCGCGGTCCAGCGGCGCAGGCGCACGGCTTCGCCGAGGAACAGCACCGCGCCGATGGTGACGAACAGCGGCGAGGAATACGACAGCGCGATCGCCTGCGCCAGCGGCAGGTGTGCGATCGCCCAGAAGCCGGCCAGCATCGACAGCGCGCCGATCGCGCAGCGCAGCGTGTAGAAGCCGAGCCGGTCGGTGCGCAGGATGCCCGGACCGCGCATCCACAGGAGCGGCAGCGCGGCGAGCGCGCCGAACAGGCTGCGCAGGAAGGCGATCTCGAACGGATGCACGCGCGCCGAGGCGATGCGGATCAGCACCGCCATCGTGCCGAAGCTGAGCGTGCTGGCGACCATCCAGGCGACCGCGCGCAGCGGCAGGGCGGTTGCCGTGGGCGACGCGGCGGCGGGCGTGTTCACGAGTGGGCGGAAGGGACCGGCGGAAGAGGCGCGCATCCTAGCATCGTCCACCGCGCGGCTCGCGTTGTCGCGGCGGCGCGCGCTCCGCTACGCTGACGCATTCGCCGGCGCCTGCGCAACGCAGTCGACGGACACGTTCGACGGACAGCGACTTCATGGGCACCGATTTCATGGGCACCGAGCCGATGCGCAGCGAGACTCCTCCCTTCATCGTCGCGATCCCGGCGCGCTACGGCTCGACGCGCCTGCCCGGCAAGATGCTGCTGCCGCTGGCCGGCGAGCCGATGATCGTGCACGTGGCGCGGCGCGCGCGCGCGGCCGGGGCGGCCGACGTCGTCGTCGCGACCGACGACGCGCGCATCGAAGCGGCGCTCGCGGGCAGCGGCGTGCGCGTGGTGATGACGCGCGCCGACCACGCCTCCGGCAGCGACCGCCTGGCCGAGAGCGCCGACCTGTGCGGCTGGGCCGACGACGCGATCGTGATCAACCTGCAAGGCGACGAGCCGCTGGCGCCGGCCAGCGGCATCCGCGAGGTCGCCGCGGCGCTGGCCGCGGACGACGCGCCGATGGCGACGCTGGCGACGCCGCTGCACGACGCCGCCGAGTTGTTCGATCCGAACTGCGTCAAGCTCGTGCGCGCCGCCTCCGGGCGCGCGCTGTACTTCAGCCGCGCGCCGCTGCCGTGGCCGCGCGACGCGTTCGCGCAGACGCGCCAGACGCTGCCTGCGGGCCCGTTCCTGCGCCACATCGGCATTTACGCCTATCGCGCCGGTTTCCTGCGCCGCTTCGCCACGCTGCCGCGCACGCCGCTGGAGCAGCTCGAATCGCTGGAGCAGCTGCGCGCGCTCGAGCACGGCCATGCGATCGCGGTGCGCCTGGCGCCGGAGCCGTTCCCGCCCGGCGTGGACACGGCCGAGGATCTCGCGCGCACCGAGCGGCTGCTCGGCGGCGCGGCTGGCTGAGCGACGTTCGCGAAGGCGCCTCGGCGTCGAGGAGCCTTCGCGTTCCCGATCGTGGGCTCAAGTACTCACCACGGCGTCGCGACGAAGCCGTGGTTGTGGTTCTCCGTGTCGACGTAGTAGCCGGCGATCACGCCGAAGCTGTTGATGTGGGGCGGAAAGGTCTGCACCGCGTAGGGCACGTCCGTACGTAGCCTTCCCCGTCAAGTAGAGCGTTCAAAAGGAGAAGGTGGCCGCTCGCTGAGCTGGCGAAAGACGCTCGGCGTGCTGCTGGCCGGGCTGCTCGGCGGCGACCAGCCCGTACGGGTCATGTGGCGCCCGTCCACGACGGACGGCTACGCCGAGCTGATCGTGCACATCCACGCTAGCGAGGGGAACGCAGGCTACGTGGCGAAGATTCAGCAGGCGAACGTGCGGCTCTACCGCGGCGCGGAGTATCAGGGGCAGGCGCCGCACGGCGTCGATCCGGCCACCCAGGCGCTGACGCTCCGGCTGGCCAACGGCGGCGGCCGCGTCCGGGTGTGCCTCAACGGTAGCGCGCAGCCGCTATTGGAGCTGGTCGACCCGGACCCCATCGTCGACGGCGCGCAGAGACTGAACATCTACGCGAATGGAGATACGTCGCGACATTGGGTGGGCGAGTTCCGCTATTCGTAAGTCGCTGCGCGTGACGCCTACAAGAAGCGTCAGCCGCGGCCCGAAATTTCAAACTGGGGCGCTGCTGACAATTGAGGGTAGTTGACCGACGAAACTAACCGAGCAAGCTTAGTTCGACGGTGCAATTACCTGGTTTTTTTGCGGATCGGTAGAAAAGATGATCCTATACTCGACACTGCCGTTGTCGAGAACCATGTCGTACCGCCCAGCCGCATTAGGGCGAGCCGATTGGTTTTCAACAAAAGCTTTGAACCATGCTTCAAATGCATCTTTCGTCGGCGCAGTGGCCGATACGCCACAGACGACCATGCCGCACGCAATATTGATATTAATTGAGTTGTCAACAGCGGCGTTCGCCTCATCTGCTGCATGGGTATATAAATCAGTGATATCGCGAGCCAAAGGTACGCTCGAGGATTCTAGCGAAAGGCGCTCCATGAAATCGCCGAATTTCTTACCCATCATTAAAGAAGTCGAAACTCTAACATCAATACCTTGATTTCCGTCAATTTCAGCAACTAGTGATTTCTCTGAATTCAAAATAAGGGCGGCCGGCTTGTTCGCAGGAGCCTTCCTTATGGAGGATCCGCCGCCCTCATCATTGGCCTGGCCAGAGATGTTTGCCGGCTCCTTCTCAACGGGAATGACTTGCTCATCGGAAAAAACAGTTGACCGCGGGGCATCCACCCCGCGGTCAATTTTCTGTGCAGGTAACGTAGATCGATTCATATAAATTAAGATTCCAGCCGTCGCTGCAGCTGCAATTAGGAGAGCTGAAATCGTCAATTTATGAATTTTTTTCATGTTAAAATGTCAACTTAAAGAAGCTGCGAATTAATTTATTCGGCCATAAGAACGTAGTAGACGCTCCCGCCGCCTCTGTCGGTTACGCTCCATCCACCTCCGGAGTATAGATTAAGCACGCATTGGGATTGGCAGGTGAATGTATATCGTATCCCCTGATCTCGGATTATCATTATATCATCAGCCAGGGCATAAGTTGATAACGCCATAAGTACTGTTATAGTTGCGATCTTAATCTTATTCATTTAATATATCTCCCTATATTAATTGATATTTGATATCAAGCGATCGCATTAATTGAATCGAACGAATCTTTCTGAGGCCAGCTGTGTGAGAACTCAGGGCTTTGCCAGAAGCCCACCGTCATACTACTCATGAGTAGTATGACGATGCAACATAAGATTGGTCGCTCAGTGCCGCGTAGGAATTTTCTGACGATGGGCGAAAACGCCTTTGGTTCAGCCTTACACGGCTTTATTTCATTATGTTGCATTTGCATGTTTTTGCATGTTTTTTTTTGTGACTGGAAGTAAACTATAAGAGCATGAATATTAAAGAGAATCCGGCAATTTTGTTCGTCTGCATGGGCAACATCTGCCGCTCGCCGACGGTCGAAGCGGTCGCGCGCGTCGAGTTCGCGCGGGCGGGTTTGGCGATCGAGGTCGCGTCGGCGGGGACCGAGGGCTATCACGTCGGCGACGCGGCCGATCCGCGCTCGATCGCCGTCGCCGAAGGGTACGGATATCCGCTGGCCGGGCATCGCGCACGCCAGGTCGTGCGCGCCGACTTCGAGCGCTACGACTACGTGCTGGCGATGGATCGCGTCAACCTGCGCGCGCTGGAACGCGCGCGTCCGGACTCCGGCGGCGCGGAACCGCGGCTGTTCCTCGGCGATGACGAGGTGCCCGATCCGTACTACGGCAACCACGCCGATTTCGAGAAAGTGGTCGCGCTGGCGCGGGCCGGCGTCGACACGTGGATCGAGCGGTTGCGCAAGGCTTGAGCGGGAAGTCCCGCGATTCGGCTCGCCGTGGCGCTCAGCGAGGCGATTTCGCGGGCGCCTTCTTCGGCAGCGTCAGCGTGAAGTCCAGCGCCTGCCGAAGCCAGGTGGCGAGGGTTTCCTGCTGCTCGGCATCAGTCGGCGGCACCAGCACGTACCCCGTCATGGTGCGGCCGGGCATCGGCGCGAACTGCCGTGCGCCGTGCTCTGCGACGGCACGAGCGGCGCCGTCCTTGCCGAGCCGGACGACGACCGCGTCCTGGTACAAACTGCACACCAGATTGCCTTCGGCGAAGGCGGCGGGGTAGCCGAACATCGGCTTGCGCACGATGCGCGGATCGGCTGGCAGCGCCGCGGTGAAGCGCTCGACCCATTCGGGCGGCGACGATTTCCGGGAAGAGGGTGACGGCATTCCGGTGCTCCGAAGGCGGCCGAACAATGGTCTGACTGGTGACGTCGCGAGGCCGAGGAGTCAGATTGCGCCACGAGTGACGGCGCCGACCAATACCGCCGCGAGGAGTCCGACGGTGGGCAGCACCGTCAACACGTAGCCGGGGCCGCGCTTGGCGGGATCGGCGAGGTAGTGCTGCCGATAGAGAAACCGGCCGGCCAGATAGACGACGCCGGCGCCGGCAACGATCGCATCGGGCCAATACGCGCTGGCGAGCAGCAGCGCCGGCAGGAACGCGACGAGCTGCTCGAGCGTATTGGCGTGCACGCGGAAGGCGCGTTCGAACATCTCGTGGCCGCTGGTGGCGGGCGCCTTGATCCCGTACTTCGCCCTGGCCCGGCCGACCAGGATGCCGAACAGAAAGAACTGCAGAACGGCCAGCACCGCGACGATGTGTACGTAGTTCATGGGGATTTCGGCCTCCTAGGACACTGCGTCGGATGATGCCTCATGCGGGAAGGCATGCCGCGCAGGCACGACGTGCCGCGGCTTCCACCGCCGTGGCTCTTCAGATGGGCCGATCCGGCCGTGAGCAGGTCGCGTGCGACGCGTTGCGCTGCGCGCGCGAGACCAGTCGTTCCTGCGACGCGTGCCGGTTCGCCATCATCGAGCCCGCCGCGATGCCCGCACGGGCTTCTTCGCATGAGCGTGTTCCGGTACGCGGCGCGTACCGAGCGAGCAGCAGCCGATCCGGACGCGCTCGCTCGGCAAGCGATGCGCTTACTCCGCCACCGGCGGCAGATGCGTTTCGTACGCCGCCAGCGCGCGCTGCATCGACTGCACCAGCAGCTCCTTCTCGGCCTGCGGAATGTTGCCGAACACGGCCGGATACTCCTGCCACATCTGCGTCATGAGCTGCGCCCAGATCGTCCGCAGAGCGGCAGGATCGGGATGGCTGGCCAGCAGCGACCGCAGCGCGGCCTGCACCACGATGCGTTCGCCCATGTTCTGAACTTCATACATCCGCCACTCTTGTTCGCCAGCCATGCCGTTCTCCGAGTCGTTCGAGGGAAGTCGAGGACACGCAGCCTACCGCGACTGCATGCGTTTCGCCCTCCCCGAAACGGATGCCTGCGACGGAATGCTGCACGTATGCGCGGAGGAACGATCCGGATTGACGCGGAAGAGGCGGACGACATCGGCGCAACCGCGCGCGCGGCGGGAATGCGCGACCGGGAGCGAAGACGCTGCGGACGAGGGCGAGTCGTCGGAAAAAAATCACCGCGAAGCCAGGCGGCGACGAGGCGATGCGAATCTGCGGAGGATCGCGCGTCGCACGAGAAGTCGTGCGGAAGGGATGTCTACGATAGGGCCCGAAGCCATCGCGATGGCGGGGGACGACGGCTCGGCCGAGTCGTCGAGCGCGCTGGAGGCCTGGGTCGGAATCGAACCGGCGTACACGGATTTGCAGTCCGCTGCATGACCACTCTGCCACCAGGCCGGCGGCGAACACGTTGCTTCGACAACCACCGTCCGTGGAGTGCCATCCGCTCGCCGATCCTGGCTCGCGCTCGCGCGATCTCACGACCGCGCATGACCACCTCGATGCAGAAAAACGAAGCCCCGGCGTACCGGGGCTTCGACTGCAATCTGGAGCGGGAAACGAGACTCGAACTCGCGACCCCGACCTTGGCAAGGTCGTGCTCTACCAACTGAGCTATTCCCGCGTGGGACGCGCATATTACGGTTTGACGCCGCAGAGTCAATAGTTTTTGCGATTCGTCGTGAATCGCCGTCATCTGCGAGGGTCGTACGAACCTTCGCGGCGCAGCGTCGGATCGTCTACCCGCGGCCATCCATGGCCGCACTTCTCAAGAAAAGCATGGCAGCAGGAACATTCCGCTCGTGCTACTTGTGGTCGCGCAGGATCGGCCAGGCGGCGCGCACGTACTGCAGGCCGGACCAGATCGTCAGGACCGCGGCGATCACCAGCAGGCCTTCGCCGATGCGGTAGTAGCGCAGCTCCTGGAAATCGCGCTGATGCAGCAGCACGACGATCGCGACGACCTGCATCACCGTCTTGATCTTGCCGATGGTGGCGACGCGCACCGTCGCGCGCTGGCCGATCTCGGCCATCCATTCGCGCAGTGCGGAGATGCTGATCTCGCGGCCGACGATGACCGCGGCCGTCACCGCCAGCAGCGGCTGCGGATTGTCCTGCACCAGCAGGAACAACGTGACCGCGACCATCAGCTTGTCGGCGACCGGATCGAGGAAGGCGCCGAACGCGGACATCATGTCGTAGCGGCGCGCGATCCAGCCGTCGAGCCAGTCGGTCAGCGCGGCGAAGACGAAGATCACCGCGGCGGCGATGTTGGAGCCGCGGAACGGGGCGTAGAACACCAGCACCATCACCGGCAGCAGCGCGATGCGGAACAGCGTCAGCGCGGTCGGGATGGTGATCTTCGCGGAGGGACGCGGTGCTTCATCCATGGAAACTCGCATAGATCCGTTCGGCCAGATCTCGACTGATGCCTTTCACTTGCATGAGTTCCTCGATGCCCGCCTTCGACAGTCCGCTGATTCCGCCGAAATGCCGGAGCAGGGCGGAGCGCCGACGTGCGCCGACGCCGGCGATTTCTTCCAGGGTACTCGTTTCGCGTGCCTTCTCGCGACGGCCGCGGTGGCCGGTGATCGCGAAACGGTGCGCTTCGTCGCGCACGCTCTGGATCAGATGCGAGGCCAGCGATTCCGGCCCAGGCCACAGGGTGCGGCCGGAACGCGCCAGGATCAAGGTTTCGTCGCCGGCGCGGCGCGCTTCGCCCTTGGCGACGCCGACCACCGGCACGCCTTCCAGGCCGAGTTCGTTGAGCACGTCGACGGCCTGCTGCAGCTGTCCCTTGCCGCCGTCGATCAGCAGCAGATCGGGCAGCTTCGCCAGCGATTCGTCGACGCGGCGAACCTTCGCCGCGGCCGCGTTTCCGTTCGCCGCCTCGTCCGCGGCCGGTTCGGCGGCCGACTCGATCGTCGCCGCCGCGCGGCGGAAGCGCCGCTGCAGCGCCTGGCGCATCGCCGCGTAGTCGTCGCCGCCGGTGATGCCGGTGATGTTGAAGCGCCGGTATTGCGACTTCTCCGGCCCCTCAGGCCCGTACACCACGCAGGAGGCCACGGTGGCTTCGCCCATCGTGTGGCTGATGTCGAAGCATTCGATCCGCTGCGGCGTCTCGTCGAAACCGAGCAGGTCGCGCAAGGCCTCGAAGCGCGCCAGCAGCGTCTGCCTGCTGGCCAGGCGCGAAGCCAGCGCGGCTTCGGCGTTGCGCACGGCCAGATCGCGGAACCGCGCACGCTCGGCGCGCACGTTCGCCTTCACCTCGACCGCGTGCCCGGCGCGCTCGCTGAACGCCTCGGCCAGCAGCGCGGCGTCCTCGATCGCGTGGCTCACGATCAGCTCGGACGGCAGCGGCCGCTCGAGGTAGTACTGCGCGACGAACGAGCCGAGGACCGCCGCCTCGTCGGCCTCGACGGCCAGGCGCGGAAAGAAATCGCGCGAGCCGAGGCTGACGCCGTTGCGGAAGAACAGCACGCTGACGCAGGCGATGCCGGCGCGGATCGTGCACGCGATCACGTCCATGTCGGCGCTGGCGCCCTGCACGTAGTGGTTCGCCTGCACGCGCTTGACCGCGGCGATCTGGTCGCGGATCTGCGCCGCGCGCTCGAAGCGCAGCTCGGCGCTGGCGCGCTCCATCGTCGCCACCAGTTCGTCCATCACCGCGCCGGCGCGGCCGTCGAGGAACATCTCGGCGTGGCGCACGTTGTCGGCGTAGTCGGCGACCGAGACCAGCCCGACGCAAGGCGCCGTGCAGCGGTTGATCTGATGCTGCAGGCACGGCCGCGAGCGATTCCTGAAGTAGCTGTCCTCGCAGTTGCGGATCTTGAACAGCTTCTGGATCAGGTCGAGGCTGGCGCGCACCGCGCCGGCGCTCGGGAACGGCCCGAAATAGCGCCCTTGCGCGCCGCGCGTGCCGCGATGGAACGCGAGCCTGGGGAAATCGCCGGCGGTGAGATGGATGTAGGGGTAGCTCTTGTCGTCGCGCAGGACGATGTTGTAGCGCGGCTTGAGCGTCTTGATCAGCTGCGCCTCGAGCAGCAGCGCCTCGCCCTCGGTGCGCGTGACGGTGGTCTCCATGCGCGCGATCTGCGCGACCATCGAGGCGATGCGCGGTTGCAGCGCCGGCTTCAGGAAATAGCTGCCGACGCGTTTCTTCAGATTGCCGGCCTTGCCGACGTAGAGCAGTTCGCCGCGCGCGTCGAACATGCGATAGACGCCCGGCGCGCCGGTCAAGGTGCGGACGAAGGTCTTGCCGTCGAAGGGTTCGGTGGTGGTGGTGTTCAAGATCGGTCCAGGAGGTTCCGCGACGCCGCCGGCGAACTCGCCCGGCGCAGCCGCGGCGGTATCGGGCGGATGGCCTGCCGGGCACGCCGCTCCGGCAGTTCCCGGCGCGGCGCGAGTGCATGCCACCGCACGCGTGCCGGCGGTGCACGGCGTCCGCCCGGCGCGGAACTCGACGATACCGGCATCGCGCGGCTCGAGGGATGCCGAGAGTCCGCGGGAGTCGCGCCGGTGTCGGATTCCGGCGCCGTGCCGGTCGCGTCGCGTATGCTGCCGGATGGTAGGTTTGGCCACTCAGGCGCGCAAGCAAGTGCCGCCCCGGCGACACCGCTTCGTGACGGAGGTACCGGCGTCGGATGGCGACGGCCCGGATATTGCGGTGGACGCAGCGCCTTCCCATTCCCGAGGAGCGAACGATGTCGATCCTGCGCGCGTGGTTCCTGCTGGCACTCGGAGCGGTTTCGCTCGCGGCGCATGCCGCGGACGACGGCGTTCCGCTCGACCGTTCCAAGTTCGCCGGGCGCCCGCTGCTCGCCGACTTCACCGCCGCCGATTGCCCCGACAATCCGCGCGGCCTCGATCGCATCGACGGCAACCTCTACCGCCACACGACGGGAGCCGGCCTCGCCGTCCACAGCGGCCTGGTCCTGATCACCCGCGAGGGCGCCCTGGTGATCGATCCGGCGATGACCTGCACCGCGACGTGGCTGCGCGACGAGATCCGCAAGCGCTTCGACGTGCCGGTCAAGTACGTCGTCTACACCCACGCGCACGCCGACCACATCAGCGGCGCGCAGGTCTTCCAGCGCGACGGCGCGATCGTCGTCGCCAATCAGCGCGCGGTGGAACCGATCGTCGGCGAGAAGCTGCCGACCGCCGTCCCCGACCGCGTGTTCGACACCGACATGACGATCACGCTCGGCGGCGAGAAGGTGCTGCTGCACCGGGTCGCGCCGAGCCATTCCGACAGCATGGTCATGGTGCTGTTCCCGAAGTACAGGGCCTTGCAGTGCACCGACGTGTGCGAAAGCAAGTCGATGCCCTACAACGACTTCCTGGATTTCTACTACCCAGGCTGGATCGAGACGCTGGACTGGGTCGCCGCGCAGGACGTCGACGTCATCGACGTCGGCCACTACAGCCCCGCGACCAAGGCCGACCAGGCGGCGCTGCGCAGCTACCTGGTCGACCTGCACCAGCAGGTTCTGGACCTGGTGCGCTCGGGGCAGTCGTGGGACCAGCTCTACCGCAACGTGAAGTTCAGCGACGAAGTGAAGCGATGGATCGGCTTCGACGGCATGAAGACGCTGAACATCCTCGGCATGCACCGCTGGGTGACGAATCACCGCCGCGGTACGTGGTAGAGGAGAGATGCAATCCGCGGCGCTTCCTCACGAACGCCGGCTTTCTTCGGACGAGGACTTTTCGATGATGGGACGAACGCTGTCGCTGCTCGCCGCCGCGCTCCTGCTTTGCTCTTGCGCCACCGCCGAGAAGGCCACGAAACCCGCGCCCACGCGGCACGACGCTCTTCTCGCCAGCGCCGATCCGGTGCTGGCCGCCAACAAGCGCCTCGTCTACGACTTCTGGCGCGAGGTCTACGAGGCCGGCCATCTCGAACGATCGGAGAAGTATCTGACCGACGCCTACCTCCAGCACAACCCGAACGTTCCGTCCGGCCGCGCGGGCTTCGTCGATTTCTTCGCGAAATTCAAGAAACCCAAGCCGATCGAGAATTCCGTCGAAACGCCGTTGATCGCCATCACGGCGGAAGGGAACCTGGTGATCCTTTCCTACCCGAAGGAATATCCGGACCCGAAGGAACCCTCGAAGACCTACGTCACCACGTGGTTCGACATGTTCCGCATCGAGAACGGGAAGATCGCGGAGCATTGGGACTCCGCGTTGAAGAAATGACGCGATCAGGTGCCGGGCTAGCCGGAGGGTGGCGTACGGAATGGGTCCGCCGCTTTCCCGTCCGCGAAACTCCTTCCGCTCGCAGCGATGCTAGCGACTCGCCGGCGGCAGGCTCGACAGGTAGCTCGCCAGCGCACGCATCGACGGCTCGTCGAGCGTCTGCGCGACGCCGTGCATGACGAAGTCGTTGCTGGAGTCCTTCAGTTTGCCGTCGCGGTAGTTCTGCAGGCGCTGCACGAGGTAGTCGCCGTTCTGGCCGCGCAGCGACGGCCAGGCGCGGTAGTGCTCGGCACCCGCCTCGGGTCCGGTCGCGTCGGCGCCGTGGCAGCCCTGGCAGGGCGGGGCGCCGCGCGCGGGATCGCCTTGCCGGTACAGCGCCTCGCCGCGTGCCAGCGTCTGCGAATCGGGCGGCGGCAGCGTCGACGGCGTATGCGTCTGCGCGGCGAAATACACGGCGAGGTTGCGGATGTCCTCGTCCGTCAACGGCATCGCCAGTGCGGTCATCGGCGACTCGGGCCGCGTGCCGCGCTTGAACTTGTGCAGTTCGCCGGCGAGATACTCGGCGCGCTGGCCGGCCAGTCGCGGAAACGCCGGCACGATCGCGTTGCCGTTCGGTCCGTGGCAGGCGACGCAGACCGTCGCCTTGGCGGCGCCGGCGGCGACGTCGCCTTGCACGGCGTCGACGCGGCGCTGGTCGATGTAGGACGCGGCATGCGCGCTCGCGCAGCCGCCGGCGAGCAGCAGGGCGCCGAGCAGAAGCGAGGTCGGACGGTTCATTCGGCAGTTCCTCTCATCTGACCCTCGGTGGTGCCTCTCCATTCCCGCGCATCGCCCGCGGCGATACCCGATCTGCGTTCTCCCGGCGGAGCGCGGCGGTCTACAGCTTCACGTTGACGAGCATGCCGACGACGTTGTTGCTGTAGCTCTGCGGTCCGCCGTCGGTGTAGAGCATGCCGCCGATGTAGCGGCTCTGATCGAAGCCGAGGTAATGCCAGTCGTCGACGCGGCCGCGCTCGTAGTAGTCGAAGACGCGCAGCGAAACGCGCTCGACGATCGGAATCGTCACGCCGAGATTGAACGAGTTCACGCGATAGACCATCGGCGAGAACGCGCCGCTGCCGGGGCCGGGCGGCACGGTGGTCGGGTAGGCGAGGGCGTCCGGACCGGCGTAGCGATAGCTGTCGGTGCCGCGGGAATAGGTGTAGTTCCAGCCCGCGTCGACGCGCACGCGGCCGATGCGGTGGTCGAACAGCGCGCCGGCGTAGTAGTTGCGCTGCTTGTCGCGCAGCCACCATTGCGCGTCGTACGGGTAGGTCGGGCCGCCGAGGCTGGGATCGGTGCCGGCGCCGTTCTCGAGCGCGTCGTTGACGTTGGACATCTTCAGGCGCGAGCGGTCGTAGCCGAGGAACGCGCTGAGGTTGGTGGTCGCCGCCGGCTGCCATTCCCACTGCAGCGTGGCGCTGCCGGTGTCGTAGTCCTGCCGGCCGATGCGCGCGTCGTAGGACTTGCGGTCGAGCCGCGCCGACGCGCTCACGGTCATGTCGTCGCGGAGGGCCAGCGTCGCCATCACGTCGAGCTTGTTCTGGTCGAAGCTCGACATGTCGTACTTGCGCATCGCCGAGGTTGTGATCACCGGCGTGCCGCCCGCCGGCGGCGTGTAGCCGGGCAGGCTGGCGGAGACGAATTCCTCGTAGGGATCGTAGTCGTAGCGGTCGCCGCTCTGCTTGAGATAGGTGTAGTTCACGCGCAGGGTCAGCGCGTCGAGCGAGCGGTTGATCCAGGTCAGCTTGACGCTGGAGTCGTTGATCTCGCTGCGCTCGCGATGCGTCGGTTCGTAGCGGTTGTAGCCGAAGGTGACGCCGAGCGTGTTCTTGTCGTCGAACTTCCAGTCCGCGCCGAGGTTCGCGTCGACGGTCTGGATGTCGAGCGGGATGTTGCGGATGCGCATGTTGCCGACTTCGGTGAAGCGTCCGACCGGGAAACCTTCGCCGGGAATGATGCTCGGCTGCGAGCCGTTCTCGGCGATGTAGCCGTACTGGCCGGTCAGCGGGTTGTACAGGAGGTAGTCGCCGGTGCGGTAGTCCTGGCGGTCGTACTTCACGTTGCCGCGCAGCGTCCATTGCGAGGTCGGATTGAGCACCATGCGCGCGTCGACCATCGAGGTGTCGATGCGCATCTTCGCGCTGCGGCGCGACAGCGCGGCCGGCGTGTTCCACTGGCTGCAGTCGCCGAGCAGCGGATTCTGCGGGCCGAGCTGCAGGTCGCCGAAGCCGACGCCGAACACGCCCCGGCAGTCGATCGGCGCGATCAGCGTGTCGTCCTGCTGCATGCGTCCGGCGGCGGCGCTCAGCGAGACTTCGCCGTTCAGCGACGGCAGCTTGCGCGTCAAGGTGGCCTGCAGGTTGTGGTAGTCGTTGTCCGGCTCGGTCGACATCTGGCCCTGGTACACCGGCGCCGACAGCGCGCCGGGGACCGGTGATGCCATCACGAACGGCGACTCGAACGTGTAGCGCGTGTTCGCGTCGCGATAGAACGAGCCGCTGTAGCTGAAGTCCATGCGCCAGGCCGCGCCCGCGTAGCGGAATCCGCCGTTGACGTTGATCGTGCTGTCGTCGATCGGCTTGACCGTCTCCATCGAGCCGCCGAGGCCGGGGAAGAAGAACGAGCCGCCGTACGGCCGCGCGCCTCGGCGTTGCTCGTCGGTGACGTTCGCGTAGGCCGTCCACTCCGGCGTCAGGAACATGCTGTAGCTGAGCCCCTGCTTCTCGCGCGTGACGCTCAGCGTGCGCTCCGGCGCGGCGGCCGAAGCGGCGGCGATCTGCGCCGGCGTGCTGCCGCCCGGCGTCAGGCCGCTCGGCAGGGTCAGGCGGTTCGAGCCGACGCCGTTCCAGACCGGCTTGGCGTTGCCCGACACGATGTTCGGCATGTCGCGCACGAACGCCTGGACCTTGAACGCGCCGGCGCGGCCGAAGGTCGCCTGGTAGTACTCGTCGTCGTCGCTGATGCGGCTGCCGCGGAAGTTCGCGTAGGTGCCGTCGGAGGCGCGCTCCAGCGTGTAGTCGAGCAGGCCGAGGATCGGTCCTTCCTTCCAGTCCGCGTAGCGGTTCCACAACGCGTTGCGCTGGTCGCCGGTCGGAACCATCAGCACGCCGACCTCGAGCGTGCCGTAGCCGCGCCAGTCGCCGTACTGCTCCGGCTGCGGCGGCGTGAACGGGCCGAGATACAGGTTGCCGGTCGGCGAGCGGTTCTGGCCGGGCTTCAGCCAGGTGGTGCCGTTCTCGTCCGGCGTCTCGCTGCGCGTTCCGGCGGTCGGATCGAGCTTGTTGCCGCGCCACAGGTCCACGCCGATGCCGCTGTCGGCGAAGGCGAGCGAGGAGCACGCCATCGCCGCCACTCCGGCGCAGGCCGCGGCCAAGGCGCGCCGGGGCGGGAACGAGGAACGGGAGGAAGCCGAAAGCAGGTTCATCGCGTGCCTCCTCGTCTCATTCGTGGAATTTCGGACCCGACGGCGCGTTCGAGCCGTGGATGTTGGCGTGGCAGGTCAGGCAGCCGCGGCCCATGACGCGGAAGTCGGGATTGGAGCCGGTGCCGGTCGACTGCATCGTGTGCAGGTTGTCGGGATGGCGCTGCGCGGTGTGGCACTGCTGGCACAGGAACGGAATCGGCGCGACCAGCAAGGTGTTCTGGTTCGAGCCGTGCGGGCTGTGGCAGTTCAGGCAGCTCTCGCGCACCGGCGGATGCTCGAACAGGAACGGTCCGCGCTTCTCGGCGTGGCACTGGTAGCAGGTCTCGTTGACCGTGTTGGTCTTCAGGAGCGGCGCGGTCAGGCTGCCGTGCGGGTTGTGGCAGTCCGCGCAGCTCATCTGCCCTTCCGGCAGCGGCATGTGCGAGCGGCGGTTGAACTGCATGCGCACGTCCTGGTGGCACTGCGCGCAGGTGTCGTTGATCGAGCTCTTCGCCAGCGAGCCTTCGACGGAGAACTTCGCCATCGGATTGTGGCAATCGCTGCACGACAGCCCGTTGCGCTGGTGGATCGAGCCGAGCCAGTGATCGCGCGGGCCGCCTTCGTGGCAGGTCAGGCAGGTCTGGGTCTGCACGTCGATCGGCGTGCCGCCGTTCTTGGTGTAGGCAATGATCGAGCCCTTGGTCAGCGGCGCCTGCGCGTGCTGCGAGCCGGGGCCGTGGCAGGTCTCGCAGACCGGGATCGACGCATCGGCCTTGTTCGCCGCGTGCAGGCCGAGCGCGTGCAGCGTATGCGTGAAGTGATCGGCTTCGAGCTGATGGCAGGCCGTGCAGGTGCGCTCGCCGACCGGCGTCGCGTCGGGGAACGCGGGATTGACGGCCACCTTGGCCTTGGCGAAGCCAGGCGCCGCGAGCAGGGTGCGCCCGGTCGATTGCACTTCTTCGTTGGAAAGGCCCGAGGCGGGGAGATTGCGCGACAGCTCCTCGCGCGTCTGCTGCGCCTGGGCGGCGGCGCCGAACAGCAGCCAGAAACCGCACACGACGACGGCGCGAACGAGGCGGTTTTGCAGAAGCCGGTTTTGCATTTCGTCTCCCTGGCTGGCTGGCGTCGCAGCTGGCTGGCTTGGGGCAGATGAGCCGTCGGCGTCGCTCCACGCGCCTCCGCCGCGAGACTTCCGCGGTCGATCGAAGCGTGCGTGGGCGCGTGCCCTTCCTGACGTCCGAGTGTGTCCGCCGCCCGCCGTTTTGAGTAGGCGCATCCGGCGAAAAGATTGTTCGGAAATCGGAACGATCGCGCTGCGCGATCCGAACGCCCGCGGGATCGCGTCGCCGCCGCCGCGCATCGGCGTGCCGCGGCGGCGCCGACCGCGTGATTCTATTTTTGTAATCGCGCCCCGTCGGCGGCCTGTTAAGCTCGGAACCCATCTCGTTCGCGCGGAGCGCCCGTCTTGAACGATCTCAACGACCTGTTCTACTTCGCCAAGATCGTCGAGCACGGCAGCCTCAGTGCGGCCAGCGCGACGCTCGGCGTGGCCAAGTCGGTGCTGAGCCAGCATCTGTCGCGGCTCGAGGCGCACCTCGGCGTGCGCCTGTTGCAGCGCGATACGCGCAAGTTGCAGATCACCGAGGTCGGCGCACGCTACTACCAGCGCTGTCGCGCGGTGCTGGCCGAGGTCGAACGCGCGAACATGGTCATCGACGACGCGCGCGGCACGCCGCGCGGCGTGGTCCGCGTGACCGGGCCGGTCAATTTCGCGCAGACGATCCTGGCGCCGCTGCTGGCCGACTTCATGCTCGAATATCCGGAGGTCGAGATCGTGCTCGACCTGACCAATCGCGAAGTCGACCTGATCGCCGAAGGCTACGACGTCGCCCTGCGCATCGCGCCCGGCATCCGCGCCTCGTCGCTCGCGGTGCGCTCGTTCGTGCTGCGGCGCCATCAGCTGGTGGCGAGCCCGGCCTACGTCGAGCGCTACGGCCTGCCCGGCACGCCGGAGGACCTGCGCGGCGCGATCGGCCTCGGCGGGCTGCTCGATCTCGGCCGCGGCAACCGGCACAGCTGGCATCTGACCGGCCAGGACGGCACCGTCAGCGAGGTGGCGTTCGCGCCGCGCCTGGTCACCGAGGACATTGTCGTCATCAAGCACGCCGCGCTGCGCGGCTGCGGCATCGCCGAACTGCCGACGATGGTCTGCCGTGAAGAGATCGCCGACGGCCGCCTGATCGTGCTGCTGCCCGAATGGTCGCTGCCGGAAATGACGCTCTACACCGTGTTCCCGTCACGCAAGGGGCTGGCGCCGGCGGTGCGCTGCTTCATCGACTACCTGTCGGAGCATCTGCGCGAGGCGCTGGACAGCGCGCTCGCCGGCGTGAGGTCGGCCAACGAGCCTTGGCTCGGAGCGTCGCCGCGGTTGCGCGTGGCTTCTTCGGCCTGACGCTACTGCTGCGCGCCCTTGTCCACGTGCGCGGTCTTCGCCTTGGCGATCGCGTCGGCCACTTCCTTCGGCATGTAGGTCTCGTCGTGCTTGGCCAGCACCTCGGTCGCGACGAAGCGGCCGCCCTGCAGGCTGCCGGTGGCGACCACGCTCTGACCTTCGCGGAACAGATCGGGCAGGATGCCGGTGTACTCGACCGGCATCTGCTTGAAGCGATCGGTGACGACGAAGTCGACCTGCAGCGAATCGCTGGCGCGCCGGATGGTGCCTTCGAGCACGACGCCGCCGAGGCGGAAGCGCGCCGCCTCCGGCGCATGCCCGGCCTCCACTTCGGTCGGCGAGTAGAGATAAGTCATGTTCTGCTGCAACGCGAGCACGGTCAGGCCGGCCGCCGCGGCGACCGCGACGAGGATCAGCGAGATCACGATCAGGCGGCGTCGGCGCGTCGGCGTCATGGCGTTTCCCCGCGGCCGTCGCGCGCCGCGCGGCGCTGTACGCGGCCGCGGATCTCGGCCAGCACGCGCCGGCGCTGCAGGCGCGGCGCCAGCGCCTCGGCGGCGAGCACGAGGAAGAACACGGCGTAGGACGGCCAGACATAGGCGCCGTAGCCGCCCATCGAGAGAAATTCGCTCATCTGTGCGGTATCCGCGCCGGTGGCGCGACGGAGGGGAACGCGCAGCCTACCAAATTCCCGCCGGCTGGCCGTACGCGCCGCAGCGATGCGGCGAAGCGCCGCGCATCCGCCGCGGCGACGGCGGCGAATGCGCAGTGCGGGGCGACGCTTACGGAACGGCGTCGAACCCGTTGGCGAAGATCCGGTCGCCTTGCGCGGCGAGGCGGAGAGTCGCGTATTCCTGCGTGTAGCGCTGGCCCACCGGCGCCGACTCGAAGCGGCGCACGTCGCCAGTCGCGGTGAAGGTGCCGTCGGCGGAGGCGACCACGCCCCAGAAGCCGTTGTGGCGCGAGCGCGCTCCGCCGGGGGTGTCGTTGTAGGCGTAGCCGCGCCAGGATTCGATCGCGCCGTTCGTCGCGTCGATCACCGCCAGTTCTCCGTCGACGTTGTCTTCGGGGCAGGGGTCTTCGTCGCAGCGGCCGGCGCCGTAGATGTTGAGGCCGACCACGCCGATCTTGCCGTCGGCGTAGGCGATGTCGGTCGGCCAATCCGCGCGGATGGCGCCGACCATGTAGTTGGGATCGCACACCTGGCCGTCGCCTTCGTCGCTGCCGCCGTAGCGCACGCGTCCGGCGCTGCCGAAATCGGTGGCGAAGGTGCCGTCCTGCCCGTGCTTGATCACGGCGATGCCGCCCTTGCAGCGCTGCACGACGTTGGCCATCACGAAGATTTCGTCGCTGCCGGAGAGGAATCCGGGTTTGACGGCGATGCCGCGGCCGCCGCTTTCCACGCCGATGCCTTCCGTGCTGACCCAGCCGTCGTAGAGATTGGAGCCCGGCGTGCCGCTCGAATTGACGTTCATCACGAAATAGTCCCAGCCGGCGTCCCAGCCGATCGTGCCGGGCGGAGGGCCGGGGTGCCACTTCGAACCGGACAGGTAGATGCGTGGCGGCGAAGTGCCCGAGCGCCCGCCGAGAGCGACGTCGAGCAGTTCGCAGGGCGCGCTGGCGGGGCATTGATTGCCGGGATTGGGTTCCATGATCGCGGTGTCGGTGGTCAAGCTGCCGTCGCCGCCGACGGTGAATTTGCCGAAGCGCGGGCGGTGCGGGCCGGCGCCATCGGTGAAGCCGGTGCCGGCGTACACCAGCGAGGTAACGGTGGGGAAGGCCATGTTGTCGTACAGCGCGATGCCGCCGCCGGCGACGGTGCGGAAGTCGTCCGGGTCGGCCGCCGGCTCGCCGTCGATCGCGGTCGCGTTCTGGTACGAACCGTCCGTGCCGAACACGAAGACGTCGCTGCCGTATCCGTAGAAGCGCAAGCCGAACGGCGGCTGCGCGGTGAGGCGCCAGCGGTCCGAATCCACCAGCACGTAGAGCCGGCTGCCGAACAGCTTGAGATCCTTGACGTCGCGGCAGCGGCTGGTGCCGGGGCAGGGATAGACGACGTACTGGTCGTCGAAATGACCGTTGTCGCCCGCATTGCTCCACGGCCGGCGCACGCCCGTGGCGTCGTAGCGCACCAGGCCGATGGCGCCGTTGGCGGCATCGCCGGATACCGGCGGCACGATGCCGGCGACGATCACGTCGCCGTTGTCGGCCTTGACGATCTTCTTGCCGACGCGGAAGTCCGGAGCGCCGGCGAAGGCGTCGGTGTAGAAGCGTCCGTTGTTGAAGCCGGGATCGGCGACGTAGGGTTCGGCACGGGTGAAGCCGGGCGCGATCGCAGCGATCGCCAGCACGGCCAGGCCGCGAAGCGTGCGCGCACGCCGGAGGCGCGCGACGATGGTCGGATTCATGGTTTCTCCTCGCATGGGCCGCGGATCAGGGCCGCGTCACGAGGGGATACGCGGGTTTTCGCGCGGACCGGACATCGACGTCGCGCCGGCCGGCGGGGATCGACGCGGAAAACCCTAGGCGCGCTGCTGGTCGAGCGCGATCTTGCGCACCCAGTCCTTGCCGGCGTCGAGTTCGAGCAGGCCGATGCGCGTACGCGCGAGCACGCTGCCGAAGAACCAGATGTGCGTCGCCAGCGCCATCGTCAGCAGCGGCCAGATCATCGCCGAGTCGATCTTCGACGGCCCCATCAGGCGCACCGTCGAGCCCTGGTGCAGGGTGTTCCACCAGTTCACCGAGAAATGCACGATCGGCAGGTTGACGATGCCGATCAGCGCGAGGAAGCCGGCCGCGCGCGCGGCCTGGCGGCGGTCCTCGATCGCGGCGTACAGGCCCATCACGCCGAAGTAGAGGAACAGCAGCACCAGCTCGGAGGTCAGGCGCGCGTCCCAGGTCCACCAGGTGCCCCACATCGGCTTGCCCCACAGCGAGCCGGTGACCAGCGTGATGAAGGTGAACGCGGCGCCGATCGGTGCGCTCGCCATGGCGAGGATCTCGCTGAGCTTGATGCGCCAGACCAGCGCGACGAACGCATTCGCCGCCATGAAGAAATAGGCGAACAGGCTCATCCAGGCGCACGGCACGTGGATGAAGATGATGCGGTAGGCGTCGCCCTGCTGGTAGTCGCGCGGCGCGAGAACGAGGCCGCCGTACAGCGCGACCAGGCCGAGCAGCAGCGCGATGCCGTAGCACCACGGCGCCAGCGCGCCGGCGATGCGGTAGAAGGTCGGCGGCGAGCCGATCTTGTGGAACCAGAGCGTCAGCGCATTCATGAGAGGGAGATTCTAAGCGCCGCCGCGCACGCCAGCGGCGCCAGCACCAGGGCCAGCACCAGGGCCGCGGCCAGCCACAGCAGCGGTGCGAGATACGGCAGACCGATTTGCGCGGCGTTGCAGGCGCCGGCGCCGAAGATCAGCACCGGCACGTACAGCGGCAGCACGAGCAAGGCCAGCAGCATACCAGAGCGATGCATGCCGACCGTCAGCGCCACGCAGACCGCGCCGATCAGGCTCAGCAGCGGCGTCGCCAGCAGCAGCGCGGCGACCAGCACCCAGCGCACCGAATCGGCCAGATGCAGCAGTTCGCCGAGCAGCGGCGCGACGACGATCAGCGGCAGTGCCGTGGTCAGCCAATGCACCGCGATCTTGCAGGCGAGCAGCAGCGACAGCGGATGCGACGACAGCACGAGCTGTTCCAGCGAGCCGTCCTCGTAGTCGCTGCGGAACAACGTGTCGAGCGCGAGCAAGCCGGCCAGCAGCAGCGCGACGAAGACGACGCCGGCGGCGATGCGCTGCAACTGCTGCGGTTCGGGTCCCAGCGCGAGCGGGAACAGTGCGATGACGATCAGCGCGAACAGGATGGGGTTCAACGCATCGCCGCGCCGCCGCCAGACCAGAGTCAGGTCGCGGCGGACCAGCGCCGAGCACGCGGCGAGAGTCGACCCGGAACTCATCGAACCTGCTCCGCAGCCGTTTCGATGGCCGATTGTCGATGGCCGATTCCCGGCCGCAACGGAATGCGCCGCGGCGTGCCGGAGGTGTACGCGTACGCGCCGTGCGAGGTGATCAGCGCGGTGCCTCCGCCGTTGGCGTGGCGTTCGAGCAGACGGTTGACCAGCTTGATGCCGTCGAGATCGAGGTTCGCGTACGGCTCGTCGAGCAGCCACAGCGCGACCGGCGCGAGCAGCACGCGCGCCAGCGCGACGCGCTTCTTCTGCCCGGCCGAGAGCTGGCGTGTCGGCACGTCGGCATAGCCGTCGAGGCCGACGCCGGCCAGCGCCGTCATCGGCGAGAGGCCTTTGCGCTGGCCGTGCAGGCCGGCGGCGAAGCGCAGGTTTTCCAGCGCCGTCAGTTCGTGCTTGAGCCCGGCCTGGTGCGAGAGCAGCGCGACCTGCGGCGACAACCGCGCCAGCGTCAGCGGTTCGCCGCGCAGGCGGATCTCGCCGGAGCTCGGCGCGAGCAGACCCGACAGCACGCGCAGCAGGGTCGTCTTGCCGGCGCCGTTGTCGCCTTCGATCAGCGCGACTTCGCCGGCGTGCAGCGAGAAGTCGAGCGGGCCGAAGATCGGCTCGTCGTTGCGCGCGAACGCGAGTCCGCGCGCTTCGAGCAGAGGCGGGCGGTCGTGGAAGTCGTGGGAGGTATCGGAAATCGGCGGCATGCGGCGCGCATGCTAACGGCAGGCGCGTCGCAAGGCCACGTACGCGATGTCGCGCGGCGGCGTCCGGCCGTCACCGCGAAAGGCGTCGCGCACGTCCGATCGCGCGCGAGGCGATGGATTTCACGGGACGGACTCGAAGCCGTCGGCGAAGATCTGGTCGGCGTTCAAGCGCGTGATGACGGCGTCGAAGTCGGTCACCGACGAAAGGCTGTCGACCGCGCTGCCGAGGATCACCGGTTGTGGGCCGTCGAAGCGCACACGCTTGAATTCCGTGTGGTAAGACTGGGAGCCGCTGCTCGGTGCGACGATCAGATAGCTGCCGTTGATGCCGAAACCGCTGTCCGGGGTGCCGTCCGGATTCAGCCGCGTGACCAGTCCCGCGTGGCTGAAGGTATTGCCCGCCGGGCCTTCGATGCCGTCGAGGAATGCGCCGCTGACGCCGAAGCTGGACGTGTCGCCGACCAGCAGGATGCGTCCGTCGCTGCGGACCGCCGCCGATTCGCCGGACGAGCCGGTCGTGCTGCCGACGTAGCAGTAGTCGCAGTCGGCGCCGGCGGGGTGGCCGGTGAAGGTCGGATCCGCGGTCAGCGTGGTGTACTGGCTGCTGCCGTTCTCGGTGCCCGCCTTGATGCGCGTCGCGGCGAACCTGCCGCTGGCCGAGCCGACCAGCAGGATCGTGGTCGGATCGACCAGGATCGCATCGCTCAGGTTGTCGAACAGCGAGCCGCCGGATCCCGGCACGTCGATCGGGAACGCGACCGATCCGACGAAATCGGCCCACGGCCCTCCCGACGGCGTCAGGATGCGCGCGGCGAAATCGGTGTCGGTGCCGGAGTACACCGAGGTTCCCGCGACGACGTAGTAGCCGCCGGCGATGTGCAGGATTCGGCTGGCGTACGCGTCCCGGCCGTTGGCGAATTTGTCCTCCGTGCCGAGGAAGCCGCCGTGGCCGTCGCTGACGTTGCCGAACGTCGAGTCCTGCGTACCGTCCACGTCGAAGCGCACGACGCCGAAGCGATGCTCGCCGGTGCTGTAGCGAACGTTGCCGGCGACGACGATGCGCCCGTCCGGATCGACCAGCACCGAGGTCGGCGCATCCTCGGTGTCTAAACCGGTCACGTCGAACCCGAACGAGGTACCGCCGTCGCCGGCGAAGCTGGCGTCGTCGCTGCCGTCGGCGTCGAAGCGCACGACGCCGAAATCGCTGACGCCGCCCTGTCCTGGCGTGCCGCCGACCACGACGATGCGGCCCTGCGCGTCGACGGTCATGTCGGTGACGCTGGTCAGCCAGGCGTCCTTGACGACCTTGCCGCTGTCGCCGAAGCCGGAGGTGACGTAGTTGCCGTCGCGGTCGAGCCGGAACAGGCCGATGCGCTTGCCGGTGCCGCCGTCGGCGCCGCCGCCGGGCAGTTCCGCGGCGATCACGTAGCCGCCGTCCGCGGTGCGCGCGAAGGCGGCCGCCTTCTCGTCCTGCGTGCCGCCGCCCGATTCGAACATCCTCCGCCAACCCGACTGGGCGAACGAGAGGTCGACGCCGGTGTCGGCGGCCGAGGCGGACAGCGGCAGCGCGCACAGCGCGGTGAGAACGAGGGTTCGCGACGACATGGCGACACTCCGGGCGGGTTTCGGTCATGCAGTACGCAAGCCGGCGCCCGATCGGGACATCCACGGGAATTCAGCCGTGGGCGTTCATCGTCGAGGCCAGCATCAGCCGCGCCGCCTGCCAGTCGCGCTTGATCGTGCGCTCGTTCAGCCCTTCCAGTTCGGCGATCGCGCTGAAGCTGAGGCCGCCGAAGAAGTGCAGCTGCACCACGCGCGCGGCGCGCTCGTCGATCTTCTCCAGTTCGCCCAGCGCCTGGTCCAGCGCGAGCACTTCGACGGCTTCCGACGGTGTCTCCGGCACGCGCTCGTCGAGCGTGACGAAGGCCGCGCCGCCGCCGCGCTTGCCGGCGCCGATGCGCCGCGCGTGGTCGACCAGCACCTGCCGCATCGCGCGCGCCGCCAGCGCCATGAAGTGCTGGCGGCTTTGCAGGCGCAGCGTGTCGGCGGCGATCAGCTTGACGTAGGTCTCGTGCACCAGGGCGGTGGTCGACAGCGTCTCGCCGCCGCCGCCGAGCTGGCGATGCGCGCAGCGGCGCAGCTCGTCGTAGAGCAGGGAGAACAGCCGGTTCTGCGCCGCTTCGTCGCCGCTCTCGGCGGCGCCCAGCAGTTCGGTGACGCTGTCGCTCATGGATTCCCTGGCCGCTGCCCCCTCACTGCCGGGCAGCATCGCCATCGGGCGCGCCGGCGTCAATCGCACGTGTCTCATCGGCGGCCGGTCGCGCGGCACGCGCCGCGGCGATCGCGGCCAGGCGCGCGTCGCTTTCGCGCGCGGCCGGGTGCGCGGCGCCGGCCAGGGCGGCGTAGGCGGCGCGCGCGGCCTGGTAGTGGTCGCTCGCGGCGACGTCGTGGCCGGCTCGCTGTTCGGCTTCGGCCAGCGCGAATTCGGCGTGCGCCCACAGCATGTTCCGCTGCGGCGTGGCGCGATGGCTGCGCGCGACCGCGTCGACGACCTGCGCGTAGCCGCCGGCGTCGCCGAGGTCCATGCGCGCCTGGCCGAGCGCGATGTCGAGCCCGGCCAGGTCGGTATGCGCCTCGCCGACGTTCTTCAGCAGCGGCGGACGGATGCGTTCGAGCAGGGCGCGCGCCCGCGCCGGTTCGCCGAGATCGCGCAGGCTCTTGCCGAAGGTCGATTCGGCCCACAGGCGCGCCGGCTGGTCGGCCGGCACATGCGCGGCGAACCAGTCGACGACGCGTTGGTAGGCGGCGATCGACTCGTCCTTGCGGCCGGCCAGCTGCAAGGTATAGGCGAGGTTGTTGAGCGCGCGCAGCGCGGCCGGATTCATGTCGTCCGGACCGGCCTGCGCGAGCGCGAGCGAACGGCGCAGGGCGGCTTCCGAGTCGGCGTAGCGACCGAGGTCGCGCAGCACCCAGCCGCGCACGGCCTCGATGCGCGCGGTGTCGCGCGGATCGGCGGCGTCGCCGCGCAGCCGTACGGCACGCTCGAGCGCGGACAGCGCCTGCTCGTAGCGGCCGAGTTCGGCGTAGGCGGAACCGCTCAGCGTTTCGATGCGCGCCGCCAGTGCGTCGTCGCCGTCGCCGGCGAGTCCTTCGCGCGCACGTTCGAGCAGATCCACGCCGGTCTCGAAGCGGCCGAGGTTCATGTAGCTCAGCGCCATCGTCTCGTAGAGTTCGGCCTGCAGGCGCGGCTCGCCGGCGAGGTCGCCGGCGATCTGCCGGGCGCCGCGGTCGAGCAGTTCGTCCGCGCGCGGCATCGCGCCGCGCGCCTGCTCCGGGTCCGGCGCCTGGAACAGGCCGATCATGAAGCGCTTGACGCGTTCGGCCGTCTCGGCGCGTTCGAGTGCGAGGCGTCCCTGCGCCGCCGCCGCGCGCGCCTGCCACAGCGCGATGCCGGCGCCGCCGACGATCGCCGCCAGCGCCAGCGCCGCCGCGGCGACCATCAGCCGGTTGCGGCGCACGAACAGGCGCAGCCGATAGCCGGCGCTGTCCGCGCGCGCGCGGATCGGCTGCCCCGCGCGCCAGCGGCGCAGGTCGTCGGCGAAGGCTTCGACGGTGGCGTAGCGGCGCATCGGGTCGGGGTCGGTCGCGCGCGCCAGGATCACGCCCGGATCGCCTTGCAAGACGCGCGGCTCGATGACCGAGGCGGTCTTCGCGCGCGCCTGCGCCAAGCGCTGCGACACGCGCGGCGTGGTCGGCGCATCGGCGTGGCGCGAATCGGTCAAGAGCTCGAACAGCAGGGCGCCGAGCTGGTAGACGTCGGTCGCGGTGGTGATCGCGCCGTCGCCTGTCTGCTCCGGCGCGGCATACGCTCGCGAGACGAAGCGCGTGACCGTGGCCGTGCGTTCCGGCTCGTCGCCTTCCTCGAGCAGCTTGGCGATGCCGAAGTCGAGCAGGCGCGGCCGGCCGGCGGCGTCGACCAGCACGTTGCCGGGCTTGATGTCGCGATGCACGACCAGCTGCCGGTGCGCGTAGGCGACCGCGTCGCAGAGGTCGAGGAACAGCGCGACGCGCGCGTCGAGCGCGGCGTTCGTGCGCGCGATCCAGGTCGCGAGCGTTTCGCCGTCGACGTATTCCATCACCAGGAACGGCTGGCCGCTCTCGCGGATGCCGCCGTCGAGCAGATGCGCGATGTTGGGATGATTGAGGCGCGAGAGGATCTGCCGTTCGCGCCGGAAGCGCGCCAGCACCGCGGCCGAATCCATGCCGCGCTTGATCAGCTTCAGCGCGCCGCGCTGCGCGTAGCCCTCGCCGTCGCGCTGGACCAGGTAGACCACGCCCATGCCGCCGCTGCCGAGCACGCGCACGACGCGCCAGGGGCCGACGCGGGCGCCCGGCGCGAGCAGGTCGGCGTGCTGCGCGAGGTCGGCGGCGATCTCCTCGGCGGGACGGTCGAGCAGGTCGGAGCGGGTGTCGGCGGCGAGCCAGGCGCGCAGTTCCTCGGCCAGCAGCGGATCCTCGCCGCAGTGCGCGGCGATGAATCCGGCGCGCTGCCCGGCGGGCAGGTCGAGCGCTTCGCGCAACAGCGCGAAGGCGTGGCGCTGGCGTTCGATGCTCATGCGCGGCCCGGGCGGATGTGCGGACATTGTGCCCGAACTGCGGTCCGCCACGTTTTCCTTCAGCGCCGCGCGATCTCGCGCAGCAAGTACGGGTCGGGCGCGCTCATGCCGGCGACGATCTGCTGCGCGAGCGCCCGTTCGCGCTGCGCGTCCGCGCGGCGATGGCGCGCGTCGGCGATGCGCGCGCGCAGCGCGTGCAGCGCGGCGAGGCCGCCGGCGTCGTTCGGCGTGCGACGCCGGTAATCGGCGAGCACGCTGTCGGCGAGCGCCTGCGCCTCGTCGAGCCGGTTCATGCCGAGCAAGGCGTCGGCGCGCGTCGCGCGCGCCGTCGGCAGGCGCGACTCGTCGGCGGACAGTCCTTCGAGCGTCGCGATCGCGCCGTCGACTTCCCTCAGCGCATCGGCCGGCCGGCCGGCGCGATTGAGCACGTTGGCGTACGAGAGGTGCGCGTAGGCGCCTTCGCGCGGCGGCGCGGCACCGGAATCGGCGACGGCCACGGCACGGCGCGCGTGCTCGACCGCGCTGTCGAGGTTTCCGCGCCGCAGCTCCAGCTGCGCGATGGAATTGAGATCGCTCATCACCGCCGGATGCTTTTCGCCGAGCCGGTCGAGATGGATCTGCAACGCGTGGCGCGTCAATGGCTCGGCTTCTTCGTAGCGGCCGAGCTGGACCAGCACCGTGGCCAGATTGTTCGCGGTGGTCGCTGCGGACGGCGTGTCGGCCTGACCGAGCGAGCGGTAGATGTCGACCGCCTCGCGGAAGTAGGGTTCGCCCTCGACCGGACGACGGCGCGCGAATTCGAGCATGCCGAGCGAGTTCAGCGTGTTGGCGATCAGCGCATGGCGATTGCCGAACACCGCGCGTTGGATGCGCAGGGCTTCCTCCTGCGCGGCCTGCGCTTCGTCGAGGCGGCCCTGGGCGCGCTGCGTCGCGCCGAGCACCTGCAAGGTCTCGGCGACGGCGGGGTGGGCGTCGCCGAGGCGCTTGCGGCGGATCTGCAGCGCGGTCAGCAGTTGCGCTTCGGATTCCTTGTTGCGGCCTTTCTGCGCCAGTGCGGCGCCGTAGTCGTTGAGCATCAGGGCGACGCGCGTGTCCTCGTCGCCGTAGACCGCGCGCGCGTCGCCGATCGCCTGCTCGAACGTCGCGGCGGCTTCGTCGAAGCGCGCGCGGCGCGCCAGCATCAGCGCTTCGATCTGGCGGTCGCGCGCCTGCTCCGCGCGCGCGGCGGAGCCACGCGCGAGGTCGGCCTGCAATGCCTCGCGCGCGTCGGCCAGCGCTTCGTCGAAGCGCCCCTGTTTCTCGCGCAGCAGGGCGCGTTCGGCGAGCGCGCGCGAGCGCAGCGCCGGTTCGGCCGTCGCGGACACGGCCGCCAGCGTGCGTTCGGCGTCGTCGAGCTTGCCGAGTTCGCGTTCGACCGCGCTCAGCTCCAGCGCGGCGCGTGCCGCGCCGGCGGCGTCGGTCGGCGCCAGCGTCGCGCGCGCTTCCCCGAGTTGCCGCGCGGCCTGGTCGTATTGGGCGAGCTGCGCGTAGAGCGAACCCAGCGTGAGCAGCATCTCGCCACGCAACCGCGGCTGGTCGGCCAGTTCCGAGCCGATGCGCTCGCTGCCGCGATCGAGCAGTTCGCGTGCGGTGACGTGCTCGCCGGCCGCCGCATCGGGCGCGGCGGCGTCGAACACGCTGGCGAGAAAGGCCTGCGCCGAGCGTGCGAGGCGCGCTTCCTCCGCCGCCTTGCGCGCCTGCCAGATCGTCAGCGTCGTACCGGCCAGGATCGCGGCGAGGGCGAGCGCCGCCGCGACTGTCACGACGCGGTGGCGACCGACGAAGCGGCGGAAGCGATAGCCGGCGCTGTCCGGCCGCGCCGCGATCGGGCGGCCTTCGCGCCAGGCGCGCAGGTCGGCGCTGAGCGCTTCGACGGTCGCGTAGCGCCGCGCCGGGTCTGCGTCGGTGGCGCGCGCGACGACGATCGCCGCGTCGCCGCGCAGGCGCGGCGCCGGCACGGCCTTGCGCGTGGCCGCGTCGCCCTGCGCTTGCGCGCGCACCAGCCAGCCGGACACCGCGCCGGTCGGGCGCGGCTCGCCGAAGCGCGTTCCCGTCAACAGCTCGAACAGCAGCGCGCCGAGCTGGTAGACGTCGGTGGCGGTCGTCGCCGCGTCGCCGGTGATCTGTTCCGGCGCGGCGTACGCGCGCGAGACGAAGCGGCGCTGGGTCGCGGTCCGCTCGCCGTCGTCTTCGGCGCCGAGCAGCTTGGCGATGCCGAAGTCGAGCAGGCGCGCGTGGCCGTCCGCCGCGATCAGCACGTTCTCCGGCTTGATGTCGCGATGCACGACGAGGTGACGATGCGCGTGCGCGACCGCTTCGCACAGCTGCAGGAAGGCGTCCAGGCGCGCGTCGAGATCGGGCCGCGAGTCGGCCATCCAGCCGCGCAGCGTGGCGCCGTCGACGTATTCCATGACGAAGTACGGCTGTCCTTCGGCGCTGACGCCGCCGTCGAGCAGGCGCGCGATGTTCGGGTGCTCCAGGCGCGACAGGATCTGCCGCTCGCGGCGGAATCGCGCCAGCACGGCGGCGGAGTCCATGCCGCGCTTGACCAGTTTCAGCGCGCCGCGCTGCGCGTAGCCGTCGCCGCCGCGTTCGGCGAGGAACACCGTGCCCATGCCGCCGTGGCCGATGCGGCGCACCAAGGTCCAGTCGCCGAGCCGCGTGCCGGCGGGCAGCGTTTCGTGCGTCTCGTCCTCGTCGATCAGGCGCGCGGCGATCACGCCGACGTCGTCGTCGAGCAGGTCGGTCTTCTCCGTGCCGAGCAGGGCGCGCAGCTCGTCGGCCAGCGCGTCGTCGCCGTCGCAGCGCCGCGCGATCCATGCCCCGCGCGCCTCGTCGGCGACGTCCAAGGCCTCGCGCAGCAGGACGAACGCGCGCCGCCGACGCGCGAGGATGTCGCTCGAATCCGAACTCATGCCGCCCCCGTTCCCCCCGCCGTCCGCGTCGCGACGGGCCATTCCTACAGAGTACGTGCTGACGCGCCGGAGCGGGACATCGGACGATGCAGGCGGCTGCGCGCGAACAGGATCAGCCGTCGTCCCATTCCAGTGCGTCGCCGGGCGGTGCGAGGCCGCGCCAGTCGCCGCGGTGCAGGCGCAGGCGCGCCGGAGCGTCCGCGCGGACGTGCACGCTGGCGTTCTGGCCGAATGCCCGCGCCAGCGTGTCGAAGCGTTCGAGCGGCAGGCCCGCGGTGAGCAGGCTTGCTTCGCGCCAGGGCTGGTCCGGGATCGCCGCAGTCCCTTCGAGCCAGCGGGCGCCGGCCCGACGCAGGCGCCGGCGCAGCTCGTCCAGGCGCGCTTCGTTGTCGGCGGCGGTCAGCGTGCGCGAGTGCGGGTTGCACGCGGTCAGATAGACCGCGTGCGCGTCCGCGGCGATCCATTCGGTGATCGAGCGCGGCGGCGGTTCGTCGATGCGCAACGTCGCGCGGATGCCGCCGGGCAGGGCGACGTCGTAGTGCGTGCGCCGGTACAGCGCCAGCAGCTCGGCGATCCGCTGCGGCGACTCGGTCACGCCAGCGGCGTCAGGCGTTCCCGCACGCGTTCGTCCGCCCGCGCCAGATCCACTTCGTCCAGACGCGACTTGCCTTCCGTCAGCTCGCGCAGCAGCGCGTCCTGCGTCGCGCCGCGCGCGAACGCCTGCGCGTACGGCATGCGCGTGAAGGTGACCATCGAGTAGCGCGGCACGAAGCGTTGCGGGTGGCGTTCGGCCAGCGCGCGGCCGAGCTCGCGGCGCAGCAGGAAGCCGGCGTCGGCGACCGAGTCGCGCATCTCGACATAGTTCTCCAGCGCCATCCTCGCGATCGCTTCGGCGTTGGGTCGGCGTCGGCGCTCGAATTCGGCGAAGGTCCAGGCGAGGTCGTCGTGGTGCGCTTCGAGCAGTTCGGCGAGTTCGACCGCGTCCTCGAAACCGCAATTCATGCCCTGGCCGTGGAACGGCACGATCGCGTGCGCGGCGTCGCCGAGCAGCAGGGCGCGGCGGTCGAGGTGCCAGCGATCGAGATACAGGGTCGCCAGCACGCCGACCGGATTGGCGGCGAAGTCGGCGTCGAGCTCGGGAATCAGCGGCACGAGGTCGGCGAACTCGCGCTCGAACAGCGCGCGCGCGGCGGCCGGCGTGTCGACGGTGGCGAAGCTCGGATCGCCCTGCGAGGGCAGGAACAGCGTCACCGTGAAGCTGCCTTCGGCGTTCGGCAGCGCGATGCACATGTAGTTGCCGCGCGGCCAGATGTGCAGCGCGTTGCGCTCGATCGCGAACGGGTCACCCCGCGCCAGCGCAGCGGCGGCTTCCGCCGGTACGGCGTTGGTCGCGAATTCGGTCAGCGCGGGGATTTCCAGTTCCTTGTAGCCGTGGCCGAGTTCTTCGATGCGTTCGCCGAGCGGCAGCTCGAGGTTCATCGCCGCGCGCAGCGCCGAGCCCGCGCCGTCGGCGCCGAGCGCGAACGCGGCGGCGTGCTCGTGCAGGCTGCCGTCCTGGTCGTCGCGGAAACGCAGGTGTACGCCGTCGCCGAACTCCGCCGCTTCGAGCCGGCGCGAGAAATGGAAGCGCGCGCCGGCGCGTTCCGCAGCGTCGATCAGCGCGATGTTGAGGCGGCCGCGGCTGATCGACCAGATCACCTCGCTGTCGTCGCGGCCGTAGCGCAGCAGCTCGGTGCGGCCGTCGCGATGATGCACCATGCGTCCGCGCATCATCACCGCCAGATCCATGACCTCCTCGGTCAGGCCGGCCAGGCGCAGGCCGTGCAGGCCGCGCTCGGCCAGCGCGAGGTTGATCGAGCGCCCGCCGGCGTAGCCGGCTTGGCGCGGATCGGGGCGTCGCTCGAACACCTCGACGGCGAAGCCGCGTTGCGCGAGCAAGGTCGCGAGCAGGGCGCCGACGAGGCCGCCGCCGACGATCGTGGTGGCCGGCTTTTCGCTCATGACTTGGACGCCCAGTCCTTCACCGTCGACACGAAGCGCAGGCAGTCGATGCGGCGGTTGTACAGCGGCGTCGGCGCGGCGCGGATCACGTCTGGCTCGCGCCAGTCGACGACGATGCCGTTGGCGTGCAGGTGATCGTAGAGCGAGCGGCCGGCTTCGCGTGGGCCGCGCACGCGCAAGCTGAGCTGGCAGCCGCGGCGCTCGGGTTCGCGCGGGGTGGTGATCTCGATCACGTCGGCGAGCTGTTCGCCGATCAGCGTCTCGAAATAGGCGGTCAGCGCGATCGACTTCTCGCGCAGCGCGGCCATGCCGGCGCGGCGGAACAGCGCCAGCGAGATGCGCAGCGGCACCAGCGCGAGAATCGGCGGATTGGACAGCTGCCAGCCCTCGGCGCCCGGCGTCGCGGCGAAGTGCGGCCCCATCTGGAAGCGCGTGGTGCGGTCGTGGCCCCACCAGCCGGCGAAGCGCGGCAGGTCGGCTTGCGCGTGGCGTTCGTGCACGAAGCAGCCGGCGACGGCGCCGGGCCCGGAGTTCAGGTACTTGTAGCTGCACCACACGGCGAAGTCGCAGCCGGCGTCGTGCAGCTGCAGCGGCAGGTTGCCGACCGCGTGGGCGAGGTCGAAGCCGACCGCGCAGCCTTTCGCGTGCGCCGCGGCGGTGATCGCGCCGAGGTCGAAGGCCTGGCCGCTCAGGTACTGCACGCCGGGCAGCAGCACCAGGGCGATGCGCTCGCCGTGCTGGTCGAGTGCGCGCAGGATCGCATCGGACGAGATCGCGCCGCCGGCTTCGTCGCCTTCCAGTTCGATCTTCGCCGTGGCCGGATCGTAGCCGTGGAAGCGGATCTGCGAGGCGACCGCGTGGTGGTCGGACGGGAACGCGCTCTTTTCGATCAGGATCGCGTTCCGCTCACGCGTCGGCCGGTAGAAGCTGACCATCATCAGATGCAGATTGGTGGTCAGCGAATTCATCGCCACGACTTCGTGCGGCAGCGCGCCGACGAGGTGGGCGAGATCCTCGCGCACGAGTTCGTGGTACGGCATCCACGGATGCTTGCCGCGGAAGTGCGCCTCGACGGCGAGGTCGCGCCAGTCGTCGAGTTCGTCGATCAGCGCCTGGCGCACCGCGCGCGGTTGCAGGCCGAGCGAGTTGCCGCAGAAATAGGCCTGCTCCGAGCCGTCGGTGTGCGGCGGGATCAGGAATTCGTCGCGGAACGGCGCGAGCGGGTCGCGGGCGTCGAGGGTGAGGGCTTCGGATTCGGCAGGAGTCATCGCGGCTACGTTTTCCAGAATAGGCGCTGCTTTTCCTCTCTCCCGCTGGCGGGAGAGCGTGGCGCTGGCGAGGAGGATTTCTCGCAGTGGCGCATGGAGCTAGGAGAAAAGTATCAAGAGCAGAGACGGTCTCTCGCAGAGACGCGGAGAACGCAGAGTAAAGATGCCGGAAAAAAGCTTCTCTCCGCGCCCCTGCGTCTGTGCGAGAGACTGAGGGCTCGGGTTCGGGAAGTCGGAATGGTGCGCTCCGATTCCCCTCGCCCGTGCCTTCGGCGCGACCTCTCCCGCCAGTGGGAGAGGTGAACTGCATTCAATGCGGATCGAAAAAAGTCACTTCAACGACGCGGCCACCGCGTCACAGGCGCTGTCGAACTGCGCGTTCCACGACGCCGGCGTCTTGTCGATCAGCGGCCGCTGGCAGCGCACCTCGACCGCGATCTCGCCGGTGAGGTAGTAGCTGTCGCGCACGAGGTAGCGCGTGTTCGCGCGCTGCACGTAGTACTGGTGCACGGACGCGTTCTTGTTCGTCGCGTCCTTCTCGTAGCCGCCTTGCGACTCGGCGCGCGCGTGCTCGTCCTGCACGAAGCCCGGAAACGCCGCGGCGGCCTTCAGCTGCCGCGTCTTCACCATCACGGTGGCGCTGTCCTCGGTACCCTGCGCGGCTTCGTCCGGCACCTGGAACGCGACCGCCTGCGGATTGCCGTCGTTCTTCTCCATCACCGCGGTCCAGCTCGGCGGCACGCGGAAGTGCACCTGGCCGTCGTTGAGCGTGAAGTCGGTCTTGCCTTGCGCGAAAGCGGTCGATGCGGACAACAGCAGAAGGGGGACGAGCAGCCTCACGGGATCACTCCGTATCGTTGGCGAATCGGGTCAGCGGAAGACCGAGCCATTCCAGCGCGGTGCCGTGGAACAGTCGGGCCTGCTCGGCCGGCGGCAGGCCGAGCGCGGCGATGCCGGCGCCGGGTTCCTGCTCGCCGAGCGGGAAAGGGTAGTCGGTGCCGAGCATGACGTGCGCCGGCCCGACCACGTCGATCAGGTAACGCAGGGCGGCGCGGTCGTGCACGCAGGAATCGACGTAGAGGCGATCGAGGTACTCGCGCGGATTGCGCGCGTTGTCGGTCGCGACCAGGTCCGGGCGCATGCGGAAGCCGTGCTCGATGCGGCCGATCGTGTACGGGAACGCGCCGCCGCCGTGGGCGAGGCAGACCTTCAGCCGCGGCAGCCGCTCGAGCACGCCGCCGAAGATCAGGCAGCACGCCGCGCGCGACTGCTCGGCCGGCATGCCGACCAGCCACGGCAGCCAGTACTTCGGCATCGAGGCGGCGCCCATCATGTCCCACGGGTGCACCAGGATCGCCGCGCCGAGTTCGGCGGCGGCCTCGAAGAACGGGAACAGCTCCGGCGCGTCGAGGTTCCAGTTCTCGCAGTGCGAGCCGATCTGCACGCCGGACAGGCCGAGTTCGTCGACGCAGCGCTCCATCTCCTGGATCGCCAGCCGCGGCGACTGCAGCGGCACCGTGCCGATGCCGGCGTAGTGGCGCGGGTAGTCGCGGCACAGGCCGGCGGTGTGGTCGTTGAGGTGGCGGTGCAGTTCCAGCGCCTGGTTCGGCTTGGCCCAGTACGAGAACAGCACCGGCACCGTCGAGACCACCTGCACGTCGACGCCGAAGCGCGCGTAGTCGGCGATGCGCACTTCCGGATCGAAGGCGTTCGCCCAGACCTCGCGGAAGAACTTGCCGTCCTTGTAGATGCGGTGGCGGCCCTCGGTCTGCACCATCACCGGGAAGCGGTCGTCGCCGTACTTCTCGGCGAAGTTCGGCCAGCTCGGCGGCAGGATGTGGGCGTGGGTGTCGATCTTCAGCATCGGCGCAGTGTACCCGGACGGAACAGGGCGCGAATGCGATGCACCAGACAGCTCCTCATGCGCGACCGCCTAGGCGCCGATCACGCCGAGCTTGCGCCCGACCTTGACGAACGCGGCGACCGCGCGGTCGATCTGCTCGTGCGTGTGCGCCGCGCTCATCTGCGTGCGGATGCGCGCCTGGCCCTGCGGCACCACCGGGTAGAAGAAGCCGATCACGTAGATGCCCTCGGCGAGCAGTTCCTGCGCGAAGGCCTGCGCCAGCTTGGCGTCGCCGAGCATGACCGGCGCGATCGGATGCGTGCCGGGACGGATGTCGAAGCCGGCTTCGGTCATGCGCTTGCGGAAGTACAGCGCGTTGTCGTTGACCTTGTCGCGCAGCGCGGTCGAGGAGGACAGCATCTCGAACACCTTGATCGAGGCGGCGACCAGCGGCGGCGGCAGCGTGTTGGAGAACAGGTACGGGCGCGAGCGCTGGCGCAGCAAGTCGACGATCGCCTGGCGCCCGGTGGTGAAGCCGCCGGAGCCGCCGCCGAGCGCCTTGCCGAGCGTGGAGGTGAACACGTCGACCTCGTGCATGACGCCGTGCAGTTCGGCCGAGCCGCGCCCGGTCGGGCCGACGAAGCCGGTCGCGTGCGAATCGTCGACCATCAGCAGCGCGTTGTACTTCTTCTTCAGCGCGACGATCTGGTCGAGCTTGGCGATGTAGCCGTCCATCGAGAACACGCCGTCGGTGGCGATCAGGCGCGTGCGCTTGTCCTGCGTCTCCTGCAGGTGCTTTTCCAGTTCGGCCAGGTCGCCGTTGGCGTAGCGGCGGCGCTCGGCCTTGCACAGGCGGATGCCATCGATGATCGAGGCGTGGTTGAGCGCGTCGGAGATCACCGCGTCCTGGTCGGACAGGATCGTCTCGAACAGGCCGCCGTTGGCGTCGAAGCAGCTGGTGTAGAGGATGGTGTCGTCGGTGCCGAAGAAGGTCGAGATGGTCTTCTCGAGCTGCTTGTGCAGGTCCTGCGTGCCGCAGATGAAGCGCACCGAGGCGAGTCCGAAGCCGTGCGTGTCGAGCGCGTCCTTCGCCGCCGCGATGATGTCCGGATGGTCGGCCAGGCCGAGGTAGTTGTTGGCGCAGAAGTTCAGCACCTCGCCGCCGTCGGTGGTCTTGATCGCGGCCGACTGCGGCGTGGTGATGACGCGTTCGGTCTTGTACAGGCCCTGGTCGCGGATCGAGTCGAGTTCGGCTTCGAGGCGGGGGCGGGCGGAGTAATCCATGAGTTCGGCTCTGGCTCGGGCGGAAAGATCGCCATTGTCGCGCGATCGGGGCATATGCGTCAGCCGCCGCGGCGCCGCGCGGGCGGCGGTGCGCGTGCAGTTCGCGCACGACCCGACGAGCGATCGCGGCCGGCGTGGTGCGCACGCCGACCTAGGGCAAACCCCGATTGAAAGGCCGCGGCACGGGGCATGTACTCGGTTTTCGAGTCTTGCAGCGCGGGAGTACGGCATGTCCATCGCACCGGTATCCGCCGTCCGCTACGGCAGCGACGCCCTGGCCGATCAGGGACAGGTTCACGTCGCCCAGCGCGGCGACACGCTGCCGACGATCGCCGAGCGATTCGGCGTTTCCACGGACGACCTGGCCGCCGCGAATCCCGAGGTCGTCAATCCCGAGGTGATCTATCCGGACCAGGTCATCCGCATTCCCGCGCGAGCCGATTCCGCTCGAGTCGTCGACGCGCAGCCGTATCCGGAGCCGAACGATCCCGCGCCTCCCGGCGCGGGAGGCGCCGTCGGCGGCGTGGTGGGCAGCGGCGTCGGAGGCATCGGCGGTGGTGCCGGGGCGCCTTCGGCGTCTCCGGGGCTGCACGCGGCGAGGGACCGCCTGCGCCAGCTCGAAGCGAATCCGCCCAAGCGCGAGGATTTCCCCGGCGGATTTCTCGGTTCGTTCGCCTACGACTTCGCCAAGGCGCTGCACGCCGGCCAGGTCGAGACGGCCAAGGTGGAAGTGAAGTACGAGCAGTTGAAGCTCGACCCGCCCAATGAGCACGACTTCCCCAGCAAGGACGCGTACGACCAGGCCAGGGCCGAGTACCAGAAGCAGATCGCGTCGTGCGTGAAGACGCTGGGTCCGCTGCTGGTCGAACGCTACGAGGCGAAATCGGCGCAGGCCTCGCCGACGGCGGCGAAGATCCTGGCCGAGGCGAAGCGGCTGGGCGTACCGGTGACGGTGCTCAGCGACGAGGAATACCAGAAGCGGTATCCCGACACCGGCGGAGTGACCGTCGGCGACCACGTCTACCTGCCCGTGTCCTCGCTCGAAGACGGCACGGACACGCTCGAACACGAATCGATGCACGCCATCCTCGGCCGTAACGGAGAAATCTTCGATACCTCGAAATCGATCGACGAGCGGGTCGACAAGGCGCGGGCTCTGTTCCAGAACATGGGGCTCGATCCGGACGACGGCGAACGGCTCGTACGCGTGACCGACGGCTGGGGACAGAGCGCGAGCAGCGACCACGTGCAGACCTTCGTCGACAGTATCGACATTGGCCGCGAGAAGGCGGGGCTGCCGCCGCTCAGTCCGCAGCAGCGCGACGAACTGTACTCGCTGGCCGCGGTGCGCGAAGCCGCGCTCGACGTGCAGCGCGATCCTCTGGACGGCATCGAATCGAAGCCGCCGGAAGAACAGAAGAAGCTCCTCGCCGAGGCCGAGGCGAAGTGGGCGAACACCGCGCAGGGACGCGCGAATCCGCCGTCGGGCGACACGTTCGAGGAGCGCCTCGCGAGCCTGCAGGGCATTCTCCAGCGCTGCGCCGACGAAGGACAGTTCGCCAAGTTCACGTCCTAGCGCACCGGAGCGCGCGACGCGGGACTTCAGGGGCGCCGCAGATCGCGATGTCCCCGACCGGCGCGAAAGCCGGCGGGGCATCGCCGATCCGGCTGCGCCGCTCGTGGCGGGCATCCACGAAACACCGGCCGGCGAGCGTGCGCCGGCCGAGACGATGACGTAGTCTGCGCCGGCGGCGGCGCGCCGCGTCTGCAAGGGGAGAATCGACGTGATCATCAAGCGTGTCGGCGTGCTCAAGGCCGCCATCGTGCAGGGCTGCGTCATGGCCCTCTTCGGATTGCTGATGGGCCTTTGCTTCCTGTTCTTCGGCACCATGCTCGGCGGCTTGTTCGGCGCGGCGAACAACCAGGCCGGCGCCGGTCTCGGCTTCGGGCTTCTCGGCGGCATCGGCATGGTGATCTTCCTGCCGATCATGTACGGCGCCATCGGTTTCGCGGCCGGGGCGATCGGCGCGGCCGTCTACAACCTCGTGGCCGGTTTCGTCGGCGGCATCGAGATCGAGGTCGAATAGGCGGCGGGCCGCCGTTCGGCGGCCATGCCTTTCGTCAGGGGTTGCGCCCGGCCGGTTTTGGTAGTCTCGGCGGTCCTTTACGTTCAGGTACCGACCGATGAAGCATCCTCTCGCTCTGGCGCTGACCGCGGCGCTGTCCACCCTGGCGCTCGGCGCCTGCACCGCGCCGACCAAGCCTGACGCCGCCGGTTCGCACAAAGCCGCGGCCGGCTCGACGAGCGAGGCGGCCAATCCGCTGTTCGCGCAGAGCCCGCTGCCGCTGCAGTACCCGCAGTTCGACAAGGTCAAGGACACCGACTTCGCGCCGGCCTTCGATCGCGGCATGGCCGAGCAACTGAAGGAAGTCGACGCGATCGCGAACGATCCGGCGGCGCCGACGTTCGACAACACAATCGTCGCGATGGAAAAGAGCGGCCAGCTGCTCGACCGCGCGACCACGCTGTTCTACAGCCTGGTCGGCGCCGACACCAACGATGCGCGCAAGAAGATCCAGGCCGACTACGCGGCCAAGATGAGCGCGCACCAGGACGCGATCCAGCTCAATCCGAAATTGTTCGCGCGCCTGCAAGCGCTGTACGAACAGCGCAGCGCGCTCGGCCTCGACGCCGAGGGCGTGCGCCTGGTCGAGCGCTACCACGACGATTTCGTGCGCGCCGGCGCCAAGCTGTCGGATGCCGACAAGGCGCGCCTGAAGCAGATCAACGGCGAGCTGGCGACGCTGGCGACGCAGTTCAGCCAGAACGTGCTCGCCGAGGTCAACGAGTCGGCGATCGTGGTCGACAGCAAGGAAGAACTCGACGGTCTCTCCGACGAGGCGATCGCCGCCGCCGCCGAGGCGGCCAAGACGCGCAAGCTCGACGGCAAGTACGTGCTCGCGCTGCAGAACACCACCGGCCAGGCGCCGGAAGCGTTCCTGACCAACCGCGCGCTGCGCCAGCGCCTGCACGAAGCCTCGATCGTGCGCGGCAGCCGCGGCAACCAGTACGACAACACCGCGATCGTCTCGCAGATCATGAAGCTGCGCGTCGAGCGCGCGAAGATGCTCGGCTATCCCACCTACGCCGCCTACAGCCTGTCCAACCAGACCGCGAAGACGCCCGAAGCGGTCAACGCGATGCTCGGCAAGCTGGCGCCGCCGGCGGTCGCCAACGCCAAGCGCGAGGCGGCCGAGCTGCAGGCGGTGATCGACAGCGAGCAGAAGGCGAAAGGACAGCCGAGCTTCAGGCTCGAGCCCTGGGACTGGGCGTTCTACTCGGAGAAGGTGCGCCAGAAGAAGTACGCCTTCGACGAGTCGCAGATCAAGCCGTACCTCGAGATGAAGAACGTGCTCGAGAACGGCGTGTTCTACGCCGCCGGCCAGCTCTACGGGCTGAAGTTCAAGCAGCGCACCGACCTTCCGGTGTACCAGCCCGACGTGCTGACCTACGACGTCTTCAACGAGGACGGCTCGCAGCTCGCCATCTTCATCGCCGACATGTACGCGCGTCCGTCCAAGCGCGGCGGCGCCTGGATGAACGCCTACGTGCAGCAGAACACGCTGTTCGGCACGCTGCCGGTGGTCGCCAATCACCTCAACATTCCCAAGCCCTCGGCCGGCAAGCCGACCCTGCTGACCTGGGACGAGACGCGCACGATGTTCCACGAGTTCGGCCATGCGCTGCACGGCATGTTCTCGAACGTGAAGTACCCGTACTTCGCCGGTACCAGCGTGCCGCGCGACTTCGTCGAGTTCCCCTCGCAGGTCAACGAGATGTGGGCCGACTGGCCGAGCGTGCTGGCCAACTACGCCAAGGACTACCGCACCGGTGCGCCGATGCCGAAGGAACTGCTCGACAAGGTGATGGCCGCGGCGCAGTTCAACGAAGGCTTCCGCACCACCGAATACCTCGGCGCGGCGATGCTCGACCAGAACTGGCACCAGATCGGCAGCGTCGACGCGGTGCCCGCCGCCGGCGGCGTGATGGCCTTCGAGGCGGCTGCGCTGAAGAAGGACGGCGTCGACTACGCGCCGGTGCCGCCGCGCTACCGCACGCCGTACTTCAGCCACATCATGGGCGGCTACGCGGCCGGCTACTACGCCTACATCTGGTCCGAGGTGCTCGACGCGAACACCGTGCAGTGGATCAAGCAGAACGGCGGCCTGACCCGCGCCAACGGTGACCGCTTCCGCCGGACCCTGCTCTCGCGCGGCGGCAGCAAGGACGCGATGCAGCTGTTCCACGATTTCACCGGCCACGATCCGCAGATCGAGCCGCTGCTGGAGCGCCGCGGCTTGACCGCTGCGCCGGCGGCGAAGGGCAAGGCGAAGAAGTCGAAGAAGAAGTAAACGGTCGAAAGGTGTCCAACGAAGCCGCCCGACTGTGTCGGGCGGCTTTTTTTTTGAGCGAAGAGGAAATCTCGGAAGACGGGATCTCTGCGAACGCGAGATTCCCTGATCTTTTCCGGGAAGATCCGATCGGCTGACTCGTAGAGGGGGGCGCGCCCGATCGTGCAGCGAATTCCTACGCGAGATCACCCTGTCGTCCGATAGGCAAAGCCGCAGGGCCTGGACATACTGAGGTGGCGTCGGTCGAGCCCGCGCTTCCGCACGGCTTCGCCGGTGAGAGCCTACTCACAAGGACTGAAATCATGACGTCGCTCAACATCGCTCTGTGGTTCTACGTGATTGGAATACTCCTCGGACTCTCGCTGGCGGTCGTATGGTTTTTCGTCCCATTTGCGATCTTCGGAACGAAGGCGAAGCTGGACGCTATCGCGGTCGAGCTCCGGAAGCTCAACGAAAACATCGAGGCGGCGCAACGGCGCTCCGCCTGATCTCAGTGCGGCGATTCGCGGCCTCATCGGTAAGCGGCGTGTCGATCGAGAGCGGCCTCACGGGCTGCTTCCGGAAGCGGCGCGTCAGGCGGACGGCGTGGCGATAGTCAGCTCCGCGGCAGCGGCGGAGGTCTTGCTCTTCCGATGCCCGAGCCGAAGCAGCGGCCGCTCCACGAAACGGTACGACAACGCCGCCACCAGCCCCGTCAGCAGCAGAAGAACGGGCAGCGACCAAGGCAGGCGATAGCCGTCGATGCGATCGAAGGCGCCTGCGTTGGTCAGCCACTCCAGGATCGGCGGATGCCAGAGGTACAGGCCGAAGCTGATCAGGCCGAGCTGCCGCAGCGGCCGGTTGTCGAACAGCAGTCGCGCGATGCGGCTGCCGGCGGCGCTCGCATAGAGCACGAGCGCGATCGCGGCTCCCATGCCGCCGTGCCAGACGAACAGCAGCCAGCTGCCGCTCCAGAAGGTTTCGGAGCCCATTTGCAGCAGCGCGAGCATGAGCACCACGCCGGCCACGCCGGCGAGGAACGAGGCGTCGGCCGCGCGGCGGCCGGGCAATCGGCCGGTCGTCGCGGTGCGCACGTAGGCGTACGCGGCGAGCATGCCGAACACGAACTGGTCGAGCCGTCCGGGCAATTGGTTCAGGACGACGACCTTGCTCATCGTATCGGCCGCCGGATCGAACATCAGGTGCCGATAGAGCTGCGTTTCCGCGACGGCGAACAGCAGCAACAGAACCCACCAGCGCGGACGCAGCAGCAGCGCAAGCAGCGGCAGCACGAGATAGAACGAGAACTCGATCGGCAGCGTGTAGGCGACGCCGTTGAGCGGGGCGACGCCGGAACTGCCGAAGTTGAACCAGAGCAGCAGATTGCCGATCAGGCGTCGAGCATCGGGCCAGGTGCCGATGCCGAACACGCCGGCCAGGAACAGGAGCACGGCCAGCTGCGCGTAGTAGGCGGGAAAGATCCGCACGATGCGGCGGATCCAGTAGATGCCGAGCGACGGCCTGGCGACGAGTCCCAGCCGCCACTGCACGAACGGAAGCGCGAGCAGGAACGCCGACAGGGTGAAGAACACGTCCACGCCGGCGCCGCCGCCGGAGAACGCGACGGTCAGATTGAGCGAATACGAGCCGAAGCCGATCTCGATCGCGCGCGGCGTCGCGTTGACCCAGGCGTGATAGAGCAGCACCCAGAACGCCGCCACGCCGCGCAAGCCCGTCAAGGCGGGAATGTCGGTGGCTATCGTCGCCGGGCGGACGGTGGACATGACAAGTGCTCGCGCTCGGCGGGGGCGGATCAGCGGGCCGGGGCGCGGACCGGCCTACGGGCCGTCGGCGTCGCGCGTCGATCCGGTCCCGCGAGCGTCGCCGGAGCGATCCGGCTCCACGCGGTCGCGAGCGAGGTCGCAACCGGCGACACCGCACAGAGCCCGCGGCTGCGCATCGCGCACACTCACGTCTCGAGGAACGCGCCGTGTCGCCGCAGGCGCTGGTAGCGCTGTTCGAGCAGGGTCTTCTCGTCGAGTGCCTGCAGCTCGTCGAGCTGGTTCAGCAGTACGGCCTTCAGACGCACCGCCATCCCCTTCGGGTTGCGGTGCGCGCCGCCGAGCGGCTCGCGGACGATCTTGTCGACCAGGCCGAGTTCCTTCAACCGCGGCGCGGTCAGGCCGAGCGCTTCGGCCGCGTCCTTCGCCCGCTCGGCGGTCTTCCACAGGATCGAGGCGCAGCCTTCCGGCGTGATGACCGAGTAGGTGCTGTATTCGAGCATGTTGGTGACGTCGCCGACGCCGATCGCCAGGGCGCCGCCGGAGCCGCCTTCGCCGATCACGGTGCAGAGGATCGGCACGCGCAGGTCGGACATCTCGAGCAGGTTGCGCGCGATCGCCTCGCTCTGGCCGCGCTCCTCGGCGCCGACGCCCGGATAGGCGCCGGGCGTGTCGATGAAGGTCAGGATCGGCAGCTTGAAGCGTTCCGCCAGCCGCATCAGGCGCAGCGCCTTGCGATAGCCTTCCGGCCGCGGCATGCCGAAGTTGCGCTTGATCTTGGACTTCGTGTCGCGACCCTTCTGGTGGCCGATCACCATCACGCTGCGGTCGGCGATGCGGGCGAGGCCGCCGACGATCGCGGCGTCGTCGGCGTAGGCGCGATCGCCGGCGAGTTCGTGGAACTCCTGGCAGATCACGCCGACGTAGTCGAGGGTGTACGGCCGCGCAGGATGCCGCGCGACCTGCGCGACCTGCCAGGGCGAAAGATTGCGGAAAATCTCCGCCGTCTTCGTCTTCAGCTTGCCTTGCAGCGTCGCGATCTCGTCTTCGATGTTGATCGCCTGGCCGTGACTGGCATGGCGCAGCTCCTGGAGCTTGGCGTCCAGGTCGGCAATCGGTTGTTCGAAATCGAGGAAGTTCGGGTTCATTCGCGGACGTTCGAGCCCGGCGGGCAAAGGCGGGAGTATACCGGTTTGGCGGACTCGATCAGAGTCGGTCGTCATCGGATGTCGTGCGCGTCGATTCGCGTCGCCGGAAGCGTCGCGGAAACGCACGATTCCGCGCTAGGAACGCGCCGTCGCGCGGTGTGCGCGGGGATCGCCTCGACGAGGGGAGGCGAGTTCCCCATCGGCGATCACGGCGAAAGCCCGGCCGGCGCGGGCGGATTCTCGCCGAGCTGCGCGTGCAGGAAGGCACGCGCGCGCTCCCAGTCCCGCTTGGCGGTGCGCAGCGAGCAGCCGACGATCTCGGCGATCTCCTCGAACTCGAAGCCGCCGAAGAAGCGCAGCTCGACGATCTCGCGCTGGCGCGGGCTGATCGCATCGAGCCGGCGCAGGGCGTGGTCGATGCCGAGCAGATCCAGGCCGGCGTCGGGAGCGGGCACCGGCACGTCGTCGAGCGGCTGCGCCGCGTCGCCGCCGTTGCGCTTGTCGGCCGTGCGGCGGCGCAGGTGGTCGACGGCGACGGCGTGCATCGCGCGCGCGGCGCAGGCGAAGAAGTGCCGCCGATCGCGCAGGTCGAGCTGGCGCGCGCGGATCAGCCGCACGAACGCTTCGTGCACGAGCACGGTCGGCGTCAGCGTGCGCGGATTGTTTGCCACGCGCGTTCGCGCGATCTGGCGCAGTTCCGCGTAGAGCTGGCCGAACACCTGTGCGAGCGCGTCGCGGTCGCCGCCGTGAACCGCCTCGAGCAGCAGCGTGATCTCGCTCGCCGGTGCGCGCGCCGCGGCCTGCGGGAAAGCCGCGTCGGTCATGATGTGGATACGTTCATGCGCTTCCCCCTGGCCTGCGAGCCGCCGGGAAATGGGCGCGACGTGCCGGGAGCAGGCCGCGTTCGCCGTCCGTCCTCCGCGGGCGGACGCGCCCGTCGGCGGGTCGATCACGGTGGAAGGTCGGGCGGAGTGTGCTCTTTTTTGCGGAAGCTGCAAAATGGAAGTCCGCGACGGCTGTCTGCCGGACATCCGTCGTCGGCGACGGCAGCGATGCCCGGGTCGAATGGTCAGGCGTGGGACATGAATCCGACGACGGCGATGTGGCACGAAGCTCACGACGCGTTCGACGCGCTGCTGGACCTGCCGTCCGCGGAGCGCGAGGCGCGTCTGGCGGCGATGACGTTGGCGCCGGAGGTGCGCGAATGCGTGCGCCGCCTGATCGACGCGCACGAGCGCGGCCCGGGGCCGCTCGACGCACGCATCGGCAATGCCGGCGGCCTCGCCGGCCGACGGCTCGGCGCCTGGACGCTCGACGGCGAAATCGGCCGCGGCGGCATGTCGGTGGTGCATCGCGCGCGCGGCGACGACGGCCGCGTCGCCGCGGTCAAGGTCATGGCGCTCGGCGCGCTGGTATTGTCCGGCGCGGAGCGCTTCCGGGCGGAACAGGCGATCCTGGCGCGCCTCAACCACCCCCACATCGCGCAGCTGTTCGACGCGGGCATGGCCGACGACGGCACGCCGTGGTTCGCGATGGCGCTGGTCGACGGCGTGCAGATCGACGCCTGGTGCGAGCAGCGCAAGCTGCCGCCGCGCGCGATCGTGCGCCTGTTCACCGACGTCTGCGAAGCGGTCGCGCACGCGCACCAGAACCTCGTCATCCATCGGGACATCAAGCCGTCCAACGTGCTGGTCGACGTCGACGGCCACGTCCGCCTGCTGGACTTCGGCATCGCGCGGCTGATCGACGGTGCCGGCACGGCGGCGGACACGCGCTGGCGACCGTTGACGCCGCAATACGCCGCCCCGGAGCAGTTCGAGGGGGCGCCGCCGAGCACGGCGATGGACGTCTACGGCCTCGGCGCGCTGTTGTGCCGGCTGCTGGTCGGCCATCCGCCGCACGGCGGCGCGAAGGCGGCGGCCGCGCCGTTGCGCCGCCTCGGCGATCTCGGCGCGATCGTGCAGAAGGCGCTCGCCGAGGATCCGCGACATCGCTACGCCACCGTGCAGGCGCTCGCCGACGACTTGCGCCGCTGGCTGGCGGGAGAACCGCTGGCGGTGCGACGCCCGACGCTGCGCTATCGTGCGGCCTGCTTCGTCTCGCGCCATCGCTGGGGCGTCGCCGCGGCCGCCGCCATCCTGCTCGCCCTGATCGGCGGCCTGGCCGCCACCAGCTGGCAGTCGCGACGCGCCACGGCGGAGTCGGCGCGAGCGCGCGAGGTGCAGGAATTCCTGGTGAGCCTGTTCGACGCGGCCAGCCCGGAGACCAATCCGGCCGATCCGCGCGCGCTGCTGGCGCGCGGCGCGGACACCGCGCGTTCCGATCTCGCCGACGGCCCACTGAAGGCGGAACTGCTGCTGGTGATCGGCTCGATCCAGACGCGGCTGGGACAGTTCGTGCAGGCGCACCGCCAGATCGACGACGCCGAGGCGTGGGCCGCCGATCCCGCCGCGTCGCGCAGCCTGCGCGGGCGCATCGCGCTCGAACAGGGCGTGCTGGCGATGAGCGAAGCGCGGCGGCGCGAGGCGATCGACGCGTTCGACCGCGCGATCGCCTTGCTCGAGCGCGAGCCGGAGTGGCGCGAGAAGGTCGTGCAGGCGCATCTGCATCGCGCGTCGGTCCATGAGATCCTCGGCGATCTGGACCGGGCCTTCGACGACGAAACGCGCGCCGCGACGATCGAGGCGACCATCCAGCCGCCGTCGCCGCGCCGGCGCATGAACATCCTCGGCAATCTGGCGCGCACGCTGTTCGCGGCCGGGCGGCTGCAGGAGGCCGACGCGCGCATGACCGAAGCGATCGACCTGATCGGCACGCCGGTGCCGGAGGACCACGCGTTCTTCGCGCTCGGCGGCGACATCGCCGAATCGCTCGGGCGGTGGGATCGCGCCGAGGCGTCGTATCGCCGCGCGCTCGAGATCGCCCGCGCGGGTTATCCGGCGGGTAGCTCGATGCTCGCGATGCCGCTGACGTATCTGGGAACCTTCCTCGTGCGCATCGGCTACTTCGACGAGGCGGATGCGCTGTTGCGCGAATCGGTCGCGGTGCGGCGCGCGAACGATCCCGCGGCGACCACTTCGCTGGCGATGCCCTTGTTCAACGTCGGCGGTCTCGCGCGCGACCGCGGCCGCTACGACGAAGCGCTCGGCACGCTGCAGGAGGCGCGCCGCCTGTGCGTCGAGGATCCGCTCGGGCGATTGCTGATCTCGGCGCAGATCGTCCGCACGCTGGCCGAGGCCGGCCGCTTCGACGAGGCGGCCGCGGAGACGTCCGGCACGCGCGACGGCGTGGAGGAATTCCTGCGCGGCGGCGCACGCCATCCGGCCAAGGTCGCGCGCGTCTACGGCTGGCTGGCGGTGGCGATGGAGCAGGCCGGCCGCCCCGAGGAGGCGCTGCAGCTGCTCGACCTGGAAACCAAGGCCGACGCCGCCGAGGCCGAGGTGTCCGTGCAGGTCAGGCGCCGCGCCGAGCGTCTGCGCGTGTCGATCGCGCTCGGGCGGCGCGCGGAAGCGGCCGACCTCGACGCCCTCGCCGCGGAGGTGAAGCGGCTGCCGCCGACCGGCGAGCGCGAACGCATCGACGCCTACGCGGCGCTGGCGCGCGCCGCGCGTGCCGCCGGACTGGAGACGCGCGCCGATGCGTTCGCCGCACTGGCCCGGCAGCGCGCGCCCGGCCGTCAACTGCCGGCCTATCTCGAACGCGAACTGGCCGTGCTCGGCGAAGGCACCGCGGCGCGCTGAACGTCCCCTGGCACTCGCCGGCGCGCCATTGCGAATGCAACGGGCCACCGGTGCGAGCGAGCGCGCCGGTGCGCAGCGAGATCGCTTTCGTGCCGCTCGCCCCGAGAGGACATTCCGATGTCGAAATGGTCTTTGCCCGCCGTGGCGCTCGTGCTGGCCTTGTCCGCGCCGCCGGCGCCGGCGGCGCATCCCGACGTGCTGTTCGGTGCCGCCGACGTGCCGCAGCTGCGCGCCAAGAGGGAGAGCTACCCGCAAGCCTACGAGAACCTGCGCCGCGTCGCGCAGCAGCACTGGGGCAGCCGCGTGGCGCGGAACGGCGAGGTGACGCTGGCGAACGGCACCACCTACGCGAGCGGCGACCGCCGGACGATCGGCGACATGCTGGTGATGTTCGCGTTCGTCGCCACGCTAGAGAGTGACACGCGCTACTTCGATCTCGCGCGCGACTGGCTGACCACCGTCGTCGACTGGGGCGACCTGGACCTCGACGGCACCCAGGACCTGATCCTCGCCCATCTCGTGGCGGCGGTGTCGCTCGCCTACGACATGCTGGCCCCTCGGCTCGAATCGACCGACGCGATCGTCGAGACGATCGCGCGCAATGCGGACGTGCTGATGGATCCGGTGCCGCCGCACGACTGGTGGCAGCGCTCGTTCCTGCAGAACCACAACTGGATCAACCATGCCGCCATCGGTTTCGCCGCGCTGGCCACGCGCGGCGAAGTGGACGCGGCGACGACGGCGCGCTGGCTGGACAAAGCCAAGACCAACGCGCGCGACGTCGAGACGCTGCTCGACCCGATCGCGGATGGCACCTGGCACGAAGGGCTCAGCTATCTCGCCTACGGCCTCGGCTGGCACCTGCCGTTCGTCACCGCGCTGGCGCGCGCGGGGCAGCCGGACTACGGCGATCTCGGCCTGATGCGCGGCTACGGCGCGATGCGTGCGCACGTGCAGCTGCCGGAGCGGCCGAACCAATACCTGATCATGAACGGGGATTTCTCGCACTTCTCCAAAGTCGACGAGATGCCGCTGCTGCGCTACGCGGCCGCGCGCTACCGCGATCCCGTCGCACAGGCCGCCGCCGACCGCTGGATCGCCGGCACCGCGCAGACGACGTGGGCGCCGTCGCTGCTGCCGCGCGTGTTCGAGTTCCTGTTCCACGACGCGTCGGTGCCCTCGGCCGATCTCTCCACCGAGCCGCTCGACTGGTACGGATCGAATCAGCAATCGGTGGTCTTCCGCAGCGGCTGGGGCGCGGGCGCGACGCTGTTCGGATTGAAGAGCGGCACGTTCGGCGGCCTCTCCGGATGGGACTGGCAGGCGGCGGGAACGGCGCCGACCGGGCGGCTGAACATCGGCCACGACCATGCCGACGACAACGGCTTCTACCTGTACGGCAACGGTTCCTGGCTCGCGCCCGAAGCGCCGGGGTACTACATCGGGCATCGCGATTCGCCGCCGCCGGCGGCGAACAAGGCGATCTTCCACAACGTGATCCTCGTCGACGGCGAAGGGCAGTCGGGCGAGGGCGTGCGCGATCACGGCGACGATCTCGACGCCTATCCGTGGTTCCCGTCGCGCCGCGGCGGCATTCTCCGGCACGACTCGACCGCGCATTTCGCCTACGCCGCGGCGGACGGTTCTTCCCTCTATCCGGCCGCGGCGCGCCTCTCGCTCTGGCATCGGCAGGCCTTGTTCGTCGACCGGCGCTGGATCGTGCTGCGCGACGTGCTGCGCTCGCCGGTCCCGCACCGCTACACGTGGCTGTGCCACTTCATGAACGGCGGCGCGCGCGAGGACGGCGGTCGATGGTTGCGCGGCACGGGCGAGAACGATCAGCTGCTCGGCGTCGCGGTGGTGTCGCCTTCGACGTTCGACGTGTCGTTCGAAGCGCAGAGGCCGCAGCACATCGGCGACTTCAACCCTGCCGGATCGGTGACGCTGGCCCAGGTGAGCGCGCCCGCAGCGGCCGCGACGACGTTCCTGACCGCGCTGGTGCCGGCCTCCGCCGACGGCCGGAGCGACCGGCCGGTCGTCGAGGCGATCGACCCGGTGCAGCCCGACGGCGGCGTACGCATCCGCGCCGGCGGAGCGCGCTCGCTCGCCGTGTTCAACGACGAGCCGGGCACCGCGCGCACGATCGGCAGCTTCACCTTGCTCGGCAGCGTCGGCGTCGCGGCCTACGGCGCCGACGGCGCGCCGACCCGCGTCGCCTTGATCGACGCGACGCGGCTGTCCGACGCCACGCGCGTGCTGGCGTCGACGGACGAAGCGGGACCGGCGCTCGAAGCGGACGGGCTCGATCGTACGGATCTGGCGATTTCCTCGAGCGGAGCCGGGCCGGTGCGGCTGTATGCGCCGGCGGCGACGCGCGTCACTTGGAACGGAGCGGCGACGTCGTTCCGTCGCGAAGGGGAATTCGTCGTCGTGCCGGACGCCGCCGACCTGATCTTCCGCGACGGCTTCGATCCGCGCTGACGCGGCGGCCCGGGCCGGAACACCGGCCCGGGCACGTCCGGCTCATTGGAATCCGTCGGCGAAGATGCGATCGCCGCCGACGCCGAACAGCGAACAGGCCTCGGTCATGCCCGCGACGTAGATCGTGCTCGGCATCGGCAGATTGCCGCTGCGGTTGAGGCCGAGCTTGAGGTAGTCCTCCGCGTACGTCGCGCCGGCCTGCGGCGGGACGACGAGCCGATCGTCGTGATACAGCGCGACGCGTCCGGTCGAGGGATCGTCCGAGTACTTCACGTACAGCGTGAACGTCTGCCATCGCGCGCGCTGCAGCGCCTGGCGCCAGACGACGGCGTCGTTGAACGACAGCTGCAGTTCCTCGCCGAGCGTGCGCAGCACGACGGGCGGCAGCGCGACGTCGTCGCGGCGATTGAGCGTCAGCAGCGCCTGCGATTCGCCGACGCTCGGATAGTCGCCCGGGAAGTACGCGTGCCAGCGATACAGATGCTCCGATCCCTCGTAGGCGTTCTGCAGATGCACGAGCTGGGCGCGGTTGCCGTTGGAGACCAGGTCCCCCGGCTGCACCGTCACGCGCGCGGCCGGCAGCCCGCGCGGCGCAGGCGTCGGCGCCGCTTCGAGCGCGATGCGATCCGGCGCGGCGACCTGCGTGCGCGTCCACTGCGTCAGGTCGCCGGTGCTGAAGTCGCCCGACCACATCGCTGCGTTGCAGTCCGGAGCGGCGACGTCTTCCATCGTGGTGCCCTGGATCATTCCGGCGTGGTAGACCACTCCGGTGGTGGACATCGAGGCGTTGCGATACAGGCCTTGCTTGAGATAGTCGAGCGCGCGCGTGCGGCCGAAGGTCTTCTCGACCACGACCGCGCCGTCGTGCCAGAGCTTGACGAAACCCGTGTTGCGGTTGTCGGAGAACTTCACGTTCAGGATGAAGTCGTGCCAGACGCCGCGCACCAGCGGCGTCGTCCAGAGCACGCGCTGCGGATCCTCGATGGCGAAGTTCATGGTCTCGCCGTTGAGGAAGAACTGCACCGGCGGCACGCCGCCGTCCACCTTGGTGTGCCACTGGGTGAACACCTGCCACGTCGGGTCGGACTGGTAGTCGGTGGGGAACCTCGTCTGCCAGCGGTAGTAGTACTCCGAGCCTTCCGGCTCGTGCACGAAATGCACGAGTTCGTTGCGCTCGCCGCCGTTGTTCCAGTCGTTCCGCTCGACCGAGGTCTCGACCGCGCGCACGTCGCCGCGCGGCAGGCCGCTGGCGGGAACGAGTTCGAACCGATTGCCCTGGTGGACGTTCCACTGCGACAGGTCGCCGGTCTCGAAATTGCCTTTCCAGACCACGTGCGCCTGCGTCGTCGGGCCGAAGGCGGCGAATGCCGCGAGCAGCGCGGCGGAGATGAGCGGCTTGCCGATCATGGGTCGAATCCTTCGCGGAAGATGGTGTCGTCGTTCGGCTCGATCTCGCGCACGCTCAGATGCTTGAAGGAGATCTTGCGCACGTTGTCCCAGCGGAACGTGGCGAGCGGGCCGCCCCAGGTGATCGGAATCGCTTCCGGCGCATTGCAGTACACCTCGTCGCTTCCCCAGCCGCCGACGTCGTCGGTGGCGAGGGCCTGCGTCCAGTGGCCGTCGCCTTCTCCGTCCACCCACAGTTCCAGGTGCACGCCGGCGTCCGTGTCGTACATGACCGTCTTGAACCCGACCCATCGCCCGAGGATGCTCCGCGTGGCGGGCACGCCGTCGCCGGGACGGAAGTAGTAGTTCACGTGCCAGGGCTCCTTGGCGAAACGCACGCGGCCGCTGAACTTCAGATCGCCCTTGTAGGCGACGCCTTCGCAGAACGGTTGCGGGTTGCTGTGCTTTCCGCCGCGCGCGTACCAGGTGATCTCGTCGCCGGTATTGCTGACGTCGGTCACGCGCACGTAGCCGGTGATCTCGACGTTCTTCCAGTCGCGCGGACTCTGCATGTAGCCGCGCTCGGCGAGTGCCGCGTGGTCGGTGACGACCTGGTTCTGGTGGTATCCGGCCGAGGTCGTCACGCTCATGCGGACCTTGGCGTTCTCGGCGTCGTTCTCGAACCGCCACGAGCCGTCGGAATTGCGCGCCAGCGTTCCTTGCGTGATGAACCGGTCGTCGTGATTGGGATCCTCGCCGATGGCCCAGGTCTCGCCGCCGGCGCGCGTCGGATAGATCATCCGCACGCCGAAGCCGTCGACGCCTCGCTCGGCGGGCGACGGAGATCCGCCACCGGGATCGGCCGGGACGGCCTCTCCGCCGTCGCCACCGGGCGCGCGAGAATCCGCGTGGGCGGTGACGGAAAAAACCATGGCCGCGACGGACGTGAACACGCTACGTCGGACCTGCACGGATCGGAGCATGAATGCCCTCCTGGAGTGAGTCGCCAAGACCCACTCGCAATCGGGCGCCCGCGGGTGTCACCGGATGGAGGGTGACGTTCGAGGCGTGAAGGCGGGCGACACGAAGCGTCCGCGCTGTTCGCGGCCTGGACGAGCGGAAGGGAGGATCCGAGCGCGACCGGCGCCGGAACGACAGGGACTCAGCCGAACACCAGCTCCGCGGCCAGGACGCCGTCGAGGGCGGCGAGCGTCTCGCGCAGTTCGGTGTTGGCGCGCACGCGCCACTCGGCGCCGAGTTCGACTTCGGCCTGTCCGGTCGCATTGCGCACGCTGATGCGCACCGGCGTGGCGCCGCCGCGCCAGGCGGCGAGCGCGTGCTGCAGTTTCGGGACGAAGTCCGGCCGCACGCCGTTGAGGCGCAGGCGCAGCAGGCGCGCGCGTCGTTCGCAGGCCGATTCGATCGTCGACACTGAGTTCACGCGCAGCTGGTAGCCGCCGGAGAATTCGTCGACGCTGAGGCCGCCTTCGAACAGGAGGATCGCGTCGCGCGTCAGCAGCGGACCGTATTCGACCCAGGTCTCGCGATAGAGCACGGCTTCGAACTTGCCGGAGAAATCCTCGACGGTGACGAACGCACGCGAATCGCCCTGCTTGCGCAAGCCGATCACCGAGCCGGCCAGCGCGACCTGCTGCAGGTCGGAGAAGCGGCTGCGGCCTTCGCGCGCGGACGGCCGGTAGTGCTTGTCGAGTTCGCCGATCGGGCAGGTCGCGACGGCGGCGATCAGCTCGCGCCAGACGTCGGTCGGATGGCCGGACAGGTAGTAGCCGAGCGTGTCGCGTTCGCCGGCGAGGCGCTGCGCGGCCGGCCAGTCGTCCACTTCCGGCAGCACGAGTTTCGGCGCGGCCGGGCTCGCCGCGCCGAACATGTCGTTCTGGCCCGCCATCGCGTCGCGCGCCTGCTGCTCGGCCGCACGCATGCATTCGGGCAACTGCACCATCAAGGTGGCGCGATTCTTCGCCAGCGCGTCCATCGAGCCGGACAGGATCAGCGCCTCGAGCGTGCGCTTGTTGAGCTTGGACGCGTCGATGCGGCGGCAGAAGTCGGCGAGGTCGGCGAACGGGCCGCCCTGCCTGCGCACCTCGACGACGTTCTCGACCGCGCCGCGGCCGACGCCCTTGACCGCGCCGAGGCCGTACTGGATGGTCTTCGCGTCGGTCGCCTCGAACATGTAGCCGGAAGCGTTGATGTCCGGCGGCCGCACGACCAGGCCGAGCGCGCGCGCCTCGCCGAGGAAGTTGACCACCTTGTCGGTGCCGTCCATGTCGCTGGACAGCACCGCGGCCATGAATTCGGCGGCGTAGTGCGTCTTCAGCCACGCGGTCTGGTAGGAGACCAGCGCGTACGCGGCGGCGTGCGACTTGTTGAAGCCGTAGCCGGCGAACTTCTCCATCAGGTCGAAGATCGCGTCGGCCTTGCGTTCGTCGAGGCCGTTGCCGGCGGCGCCTTCGCGGAACTTGGCGCGCTCCTTGGCCATTTCCTCGACTTTCTTCTTGCCCATCGCGCGGCGCAGCAGGTCGGCGCCGCCGAGCGAGTAGCCGCCGACGATCTGCGCCATCTGCATGACCTGTTCCTGATAGACCATGATGCCGTAGGTCTCTTTCAGGACGGGCTCGACGCGCGGATCGGGATACTCGATCGGTTCGCGGCCATGCTTGCGCGCGCAGAAGCTCGGGATCAGGTCCATCGGACCCGGGCGGTACAGCGACACCAGCGCGATGATGTCCTCGAAGCAGTCGGGCTTGGCGTCCTTCAGCATGCCTTGCATGCCGCGCGATTCGAGCTGGAACACGGCGACCGTGCGCGCCTTCTGCAGCAGCTCGAACACCTTGGGGTCGTCGAGCGGGATCGACATGATGTCGAGCGGCGCTTCGCCGTTGTGCGCGCGACGCACGTTGATCGCCTTGACCGCCCAGTCGATGATCGTCAGCGTGCGCAGGCCGAGGAAGTCGAACTTGACCAGGCCGACCGCTTCGACGTCGTCCTTGTCGTACTGCGTGACGAGGCCTTCGCCACCCGATTCGGAGAACAGCGGGGCGAAGTCGCTCAGCGGGCCCGGCGCGATGACGACGCCGCCGGCGTGCTTGCCGGCGTTGCGCGTGAGGTCTTCGAGCTTCAGCGCGAGGTCGACCAGCTCGGTGACGTCCTCGTCGTTCTCATATAGGCCCTTGAAGTCGGCGACGACGCGGTCGGGTTCCTTGCGCGACTTGTCCGAGCGGCCGAGCGCGTCCTCCAGCGAGAGGTCGAGCGGCATCTTCGGGATCAGCTTGGCGATCTTGTCGACCTGGCCGTAGGGCATGCTGAGCACGCGGCCGGTGTCGCGCAGCACGGCCTTCGCCGCCATCGTGCCGTAGGTGATGATCTGGCTGACGCGGTCGCGGCCGTACTTGCGGCCGACGTAGTCGATCACCTCGTCGCGGCGGTCCATGCAGAAGTCGACGTCGAAGTCCGGCATCGACACGCGTTCGGGATTGAGGAAGCGTTCGAACAGCAGGCCGTAGCGCAGCGGATCGAGGTCGGTGATGCCGAGCGCGTAGGCGACCAGCGAGCCGGCGCCGGAGCCGCGGCCGGGTCCGACCGGGATGTCGTTGGACTTCGCCCAGTTGATGAAGTCGGCGACGATCAGGAAGTAGCCCGGGAAGCCCATCTGCACGATGACGTCGAGCTCGCGGTCGAGCCGGGCGAGGTAGTCCTCGTGCGTGAAGCCGGGCGCCGGCGCGTGCGCGGTGAGGCGCCCGGCGAGTCCTTCGTGCGATTGCGCGCGGATGAAGCTGTCGAGCGTGTGGTCGTCCGGCACCGGGAACGCCGGCAGGAAGTACTTGCCGAAGCTGAGTTCCAGATTGCAGCGCTTGGCCAGCTCGACCGAGTTCTCCAGGAGTTCGGGCAGGTCGGCGAACAGCGCCTGCATCTCCTCGGCGGATTTCAGGTACTGCTCCGGCGAGTAGTCGCGCGGTCGCTTCGGATCGGCCAGCACGCGGCCGGCGTGGATGCACACGCGCGCCTCGTGCGCCTCGAAGTCCTCGCGCGCGAGGAAGCGCACGTCGTTGCTGGCGACGGCCGGCAGGTCGAGTTGCGCGGCGAGGTCGAGCGCGCTGGCGAGGAAGGCGTCCTCGTTGGCGCGCTGCGTGCGCGCGACTTCGAGATAGAGCCGCTCGGGGAAGCGCGAGCGCCACCACTGCGCGCGCTCCAGCGCGGCCTCGTCGCGGCCGCCGAGCAGCATCTGGCCGACGTCGCTGTGCTGACCGAGCAGGACGATCAGGCCTTCGTGCGTGCTCTCGAGCCAGTCCGGCTCGACCAGCGCGTGGTCGCCGTGGCGGTTCTCGGCGTAGGCGCGCGAGAGCAGGCGCGAGAGATTCAAATAGCCCTGGCGGTTCTGGCACAGCACCGTCGCGCGTTGCGGGCGGCTGCGGTCCTGCGCGTCGGCCAGCCACAGATCGCTGCCGGCGATCGGCTTGACGCCGGCGCTCTCGGCCGCCTTGTAGAACTTGACCAGCGCGAACAGGTTGGCCTGATCGGTCAGCGCCACCGCCGGCATGCCCGCGCTCGCGCAGCTCGCGACCAGATCGCCGACGCGGATCGTCGAGTCGGTCAGCGAATACTCGCTGTGGACGTGGAGGTGGACGAAGCCGGAGGGCATGGCGAGGCGGGGCGAAGATCGAAAGGACAGCCTAGCCCCGGGGCGGAGGCAGGGCAAGATTGACAGGGCGTCGCCGAGCGCTCGTGGCGCACCGGACGTCGCTTGACGCCGATCGCCGGATCAGCGCAATCGCGCGGCGCGCATCAGAGCAGTTCCGGCGCGATCAGCCGCCGCACCGGCGCGAAGCCGCGGCGATGGATCGCGCACGGGCCGAGCCGTTCGAGGCAGGCCAGATGCTCGGGCGTCGGATAGCCCTTGTGCTGGGCGAAGCCGTAGCCGGGGTGGATCGGATCGAACTCGCGCATGATGCGGTCGCGTTCAGTCTTGGCCAGGATCGAGGCGGCGCTGATGGCCGGTTCGTTGGCGTCGCCGCCGACGATCGCGCGCGCCGGGCAGGGCAGAGACTTGGGCAGGCGGTTGCCGTCGATCAGCGCCAGCGACGGCGCGACGGCGAGCGCCTGCAGCGTGCGCGTCATGCCGAGCAGGGTCGCGCCGAGGATGTTCAGCCGTTCGATCTCGTCGATGTCGACCGCGATGACGGCGTAGGCCAGCGCCTGCGCGCGGATCAGCGGCGCCAGCGTTTCGCGCTGTGCCTCGCTGAGCACCTTCGAATCGGCCAGGCCGTCGACCGGCCGCTGCGGGTCGAGGATCACCGCGGCGACCACGACCGGCCCCGCGAGCGGGCCGCGGCCCGCTTCGTCGACGCCGGCGACGAGTTCGGCGCGTCGCTGCCTCATTCCTGCAGATCCTTGAGCTTGGTGAACACGTAGTCATGATACGAGGTCACCATGCGTGCGTCCTTGCAGTCGACGTAACGGCCCTTGCAGCGTTCCCGCAGCAGGGTGTTGGCCTGGAAGAACTCGTCCTTCGGCACGCCGGCGACGTCGAGCAGCAGCGAGCCGAGGAAGGCGATGTCGAGCACCGGATAGTCGAACTTGCGCCGCACGGCGAAGTTCGACTTCAGCATGTAGTAGGTGATCCAGTGCGCGTTCGGCCCCGCGCCCTTGGGCAGCACCTTCGGAATCTCGTTGATCGCGCCGTCGAAGGACGGTTGGTGGTCGCCGAAGTGCATCAGCACCGCGGGCCGTTCGGCACCGAGCAGGAATTTCTCCAGGTCCGCCAGCATCGCGTCGGATTCCTGCAGGCGCTCGAGGTAGTTGCCGAGATTGAGGTTCAGCCATTCGTCGAGCTTCTTCGGCTTGAAGCGGTCCGCGAACAGCGGCTTGTCGAACGGCGGCTTCAGTTCGGCCAGCGGCTTCATGTGCGGGCCGTGCTGGTGCAGGGTCAGCATGAAGACGAACAGCGGCTGCTCGGGATGCACGCGCTTCTCGTCCTGGTAGATGCGCTTGAACACTTCGAGCAAGTCGGCGTCGTGGCTCTCCCAGCCGAGTCCGTACTGGGTGCCGTCGTAGAACGCGTCGAAACCGTAGTAGTCGTAGGCGTTGCGCGCGTTGAGGAAGTCGCCGGTCATCGGATACACCGCGATCGCGCGATAGCCGGCGCGCTTGAACGCCTTCGGCAGGGTGTGGGCGACGCGCGGCGCGAGGTTGTACGGCGCGTACAGGCCGGCGTTGCCGAACAGCGTGTGCGCGAGGCCGGTCAGCAGCGAGAACTCGCTGGTCCAGGTGCCGCCGCCGAAGGTGTGCACGCTGAGCGGGCCGTGCGCGCGCGTCGACTTGTCCGGCTCGAACATGCGCAGCTTGCATTGCGGCAGCGTGCACGGCTTCAGCAGGCGCGGATCGAAGGTGCTCTCCTCGAGCACGGCGACCACGTCCGGCGGCGTCGGCGGGGCCTGCAGCGGGCGATCGAGCTTCCAGGAGATGCCGCGGTCGACGTCCGGCGGAATCGTCGGCTGCTCGATCACGGTGTCGTTGAACGAGGTGACGAAGTCGGTGATGAAGCTCTTGTCGTTGATCGCGATCCACATCGGCTTGTTGAACGCGGTGCCGAACGGACCGCGCGCGCTCAGGCACACCAGCAGCAGCGCGGCGGCCGCGCCGGCGCCGAGCGCGCGCACGAGGGCGCGCTGCGCGCGCGAACGCGGCGCGAACGGCACGACGCGCTCGCCGGCGAAGGAAACGATCAGCAGCAGCGGCACCAGGATCAACGCCGCGACGCCGATGCCGAGCAGCAGCGGGTAGTGCGTGAACAGCTCGATGGTGTCGCTGTTGACGAAGTATTCGAGGTCCGGCGCGAGCAGCGGCGTGTTGAGGTAGAGGAATTTCAGGCGGCCGGCGATCTCGATCAGGCCGAACAGCAGCGCAGCCGCGATCAGCGAAAAGGCGAGCCGCGCGCTGGCGAACAGCGCGAACAGCAGCACCAGCAGCACCAGGGTGCCGGCGAAGATCTTCTCGCTGGTCGTGTTCTCGGTCAGCGGGCCGAAGGCGAACATCAGCACGAACGCCGATGCGGCGAACGCGCGCAGCAGGATCCGGCGGCGCGAGGCGGGAGCGGGCACGTCGCTCATGCGGCGCGCGCCGCCGTGGTCGCGTCGAGCACGTCGGCGATCGCCGACGCCGCGCTGCGGTCGGCGTCGTGGCGCAGTTCCAGATGCAGCCGGCGGTACTCGGCCAGCAGGGCCGGATCGATGTCGCGGCCGAGCAGCGAAGGCGCCAGCGCCTCAGCTAGCGCGGGAGGCGTGCAGTCGTCCTGCATGCGCTCGGGTACCAGCTCGCGACCGGCGAGGATGTTCGGCAGCGCGTAGCGCTCGGTCTTGAGCAGGCCGAGCCCCTTGACGATGCGATAGGTCGTCGGCGCGATGCGGTAGGCGACCACCATCGGCCGCTTCGCCAGCATCGCTTCGAGCGCGGCCGTGCCGGAGGCGAGCAACACCGCGTCGGCGGCGAACATGGCGAGGTGGGACAGGGGCCGGGATTGCGGATTGGGAATTGGGGATTGGGGAGAGAGCAGACGTACGATCGGGGCTTTGTCGCCGGCCTCGGCTGGATCGGTTCCCGCTTCGTGGATGGCGAAGCCGGCGTCGCGGGCGAGCGCGGCGAAGGCGGCGCGGCATTCCTCGTTGGCCATCGGCGCGACGACGCGCAGGTTCGCGACACGCCCGGCGAGCAGGCGCGTGGCGGCGATGAAATCCGCACCGAGCCGCGCGATCTCACCGAGCCGGCTGCCGGGCAGCAGGGCCAGCACGGGTGCATCGTGGGGCAGGCCGAGCGCGGCGCGTGCGTCGGCCTGGTCGGGTTCGAGCGGCATCGCGTCGGCGAGCGGATGGCCGACGAAGCGCGCGTCGACGCCGTGGCGCGCGTAGATCGGCGGCTCCATCGGGAACAGGCACAGCACGCGGTCCGCGCTGCGGCCGATCTTCGCCGCGCGCTTCTCGCGCCAGGCCCAGATCGACGGGCTGACGTAGTGCAGGGTGCGTACGCCGGCGCGCTTGAGCTTTCGCTCCAGGCCGAGGTTGAAGTCCGGCGCGTCGATGCCGATGAACGCGTCCGGCCGCAGCGCGATGGCGCGGCGCGCGACGTCGCGACGGATGGCCAGCAGTTCGAACAGGCGCGGCAGCACTTCGACCAGGCCCATCACGGCGAGTCGTTCGGCCGGATACCACGCCTCCAGCCCGGCGGCGATCATGCGCGGGCCGCCGATGCCGGCGAAGCGGGCGTCGGGATAACGTTCGCGCAAGGCCTGGATCAATCCCGCGCCGAGCAGGTCGCCGGAGGCTTCGCCGGCGACGAGGACGAAGAGCCGTGATGGGTGATGGGTGATGGGTGATTCGAGTGGGCTCGCCATAGTCTGAAAGTGTTCGCAGTTGGCGAGGGGAACGCAAAGGCAGTCGATCCGTGCGATGCGCTGTCCGCTATGCTCTGCCGAATCACCAATCACCAATCACCAATCACCAATCACCAATCACCAATCACCGCCTCACCGCACCAACGACCGCTCGCCGCCGTCGATGAAGTCGAGCATCGCCGCGACGTCGGCGCTGTCCTTCGCCTGCTCGGCGAGTCTCGCGCGCGCTTCGGCCAGCGGTGTGCCGGCGACGTACAGCGTGCGGTAGGCGCGCTTGATCGCCGCGACGCGTTCGGCGTCGAAGCCGCGGCGCTTGAGTCCCTCGCTGTTGATGCCGCGCGGGCGTCCCTGCGAGTCGGCGGCGACCATCAGGAACGGCGGCACGTCGCCGGTCAGCAGCACGCCCATGCCGACGAAGGCGTGGGCGCCGATGCGGCAGAACTGGTGCACGCCGACGAAGCCGGACAGGATCACGTGGTCGCCGATCTCGACGTGGCCGGCGAGGGTGGCGTTGTTGGAGAACACGCAGTGGTTGCCGACGCGGCAGTCGTGCGCGATGTGGCTGTAGGCGAGGATCCAGTTGTCGTCGCCGACGCGGGTGACGCCGCCGCCGTCGCCGGTGCCGCGGTTGATCGTGACGAATTCGCGGACGACGTTGCGGTCGCCGATGACCAGCTCGCTGCGTTCGCCGCGGAATTTCTTGTCCTGCGGCTCGCCGCCCAGCGAGACGAACTGGAACACGCGGTTGTCGCGACCGATGCGGGTCGGCCCCTGGACGACGACGTGCGGGCCGATCTCGGTGCCGTCGCCGATCTCCACGTCGGCGCCGACGACGCTGTAGGCGCCGATGCGCACGCCCTGGCCGATCCTTGCCGCGGGGTCGACCTGGGCGGTCGCGTGGATCATCAGCGCGCGACCTCGGCGCAGAGGAACTCGGCTTCGGCGGCGACGCTGCCGTCGACGAAGGCGCGGCCGAAGAACTGGCTCATGTTGCGCAGGCGGCGCTTGTGCTCGACTTCCAGGCGCAGCTGGTCGCCCGGTACGACGACGCGGTTGAAGCGCACCTTGTCGACCTTGACCAGATAGAACACGACCGGCTGGCTGGGGTCGTGCGGCTCGGAGAGCTTGATCAGCACGCCGGCCGCCTGCGCCATCGACTCGACGATCAGCACGCCGGGCATCACCGGATGATTCGGGAAATGGCCCTGGAAGAACGGTTCGTTGGTGGACACGTTCTTGATCGCGGTGACGCTCTTGTGCGGATCGAGCGCGACGACGCGGTCGATCAGCAGGAACGGGTAGCGGTGCGGCAGCACCGCGGCGATCTGTTCGACACCGAGCGGTAGCTGGATCGGCGTGGCCGGTTCGGTCATGACTTCGTTTCCTTTTCCGCGGCGTCGACGCGCCGCGCGAGTTCGTCCAAATGCTTGAAACGCGCCGCATTGCGGCGCCATTGCCGATTCGGCTGGATCGGCGTGCCGGAGGAATATTCCCCCGCTTCGCGGATCGAGTGCGTGACCAGGCTCATGGCGGTCACGGTGACGCGGTCGGCGAGGCTCAAATGACCGAGTATGCCAGCGCCGCCGCCGATCAGGCAGTAGCGGCCGATGCGCGCGCTGCCGGCGACCGCGGCGCAGCCGGCCAGCGCGGTGTGCGCGCCGATGGTCACGTTGTGTCCGATCTGGATCTGGTTGTCGAGGCGCACGTCCTCTTCGAGCACGGTGTCGCCGAGCGCGCCGCGGTCGATGGTGGTGTTCGCGCCGATCTCGCAGTCGTCGCCGACGCGCACGCCGCCCAGTTGCGGAACCTTGATCCAGTGCCCCGGCTCGCCGTCGCCGCGCTCGAAGGCGAGCCCGAAGCCGTCCGCGCCGAGCACGGCGCCGGGGTGGATCAGCACGCGGTGGCCGAGGACGACGTCCTGCACCAGGGTCACGCGCGCGACCAGGCGCGACTGCGCGCCGACGCGGCAGCGGGGGCCGACGACGCAATGCGGACCGAGCACGGCGCCGTCCTCGATCTCGGCGCCGTCTTCGATCACGCAGCACGGGCCGACGCTGGCGCCGGCGGCGACGCGCGCGCCGGGCGCGACGACCGCGCTGGCGTGCACGCCCGTTGCCGCGGCCGGCGTGGATTCGAACAGCGCGGCGATGCGCGCGAACGCGACGTAGGGATCCTTCGCGATCAGGCTGGCGCCGTGCCAGCCGTCCGCCTCGGCTTCGCGCAGCACGATCGCGCCGGCGCGCGTCTCGGCCAGCTGCGAGCGGTAGCGAGGGTTGGCGAGGAAGCCGAGCCGGCTCGCGTCCGCCTGCGCGAGCGTGGCGACGCCCTCGATGCGCACGGCCGGGTCGCCGCGCAGGGTCAGTTCGAATCGCTCGGCGAGTTCGTCGAGCCGGAACGCGCGTGTCGTCACGGCGTCTCCGTCTTGGTGGTGCGGCGCAGGCGTTCGAGCACGCGGTCGGTGACGTCGACCTTCGGGCTGGCGTAGACGACCGGGCTCGGCACGATCAGGTCGTAGCCCTGTTCGCGCGCGAATTCGACCACCGCGTCGTTGATCTCGCGCCAGCTCTTGTCCAGTTCCTGGTCGCTGCGCGTCTTGAGGTCGGCGCGCAGGTTGTCGCGGCTGCGCTTGATGGAGCGGTCGAGCGCGTCGATCTCGCGCTGCAGCGCGTCGGCTTCGGCCTGGTTCATGGTCTGCGCGTCGCGCTTCTGGCGTTCGCGCAACGACGCGGCGCGCGCCTCGTCGGCTTTCAGCGCGGTGTCGCCGGCGGCGAACTCGCGTTCGAGCTTGCGTCGGCCGGCGACCACTTGCGGGGCGTTGTCGAGCAGTCGCTTCATGTCGACGTAGCCGATGCGGACGGAGGGCGAGGGCGCCTGCGCCTGCGCGGAGAGCGCGAACGCGAGCGTCGCGGCCGCGGCAGCGCGGATGCACAGGCCTGGTCGTGCGCGAAACCTCACCCGGCGTCTCCTCGCTGCCCCCGACGATGTGCCCGCCCCCTGTGCGCGGATCTCAGAACGTGTTGCCGAAGGTGAACTGGATCACTTCGGTGTCGTCGCCTTCCTTCTTCTTGATCGGCCGCGCGAGGTTGATCACGATCGGGCCGACCGGCGCTCGCCACTGGAACGACAGGCCGACCGAGGCGCGCAGCTGATCCTTGCTGAAGGTGCGCATGCGCACGCAGTCCAGGCGCGAATCCTCGCTGTAGACGTCGTACTTGCAGAGGTTGTTCTTGAACACGTTGCCGACGTCGAGGAACGCGGACAGGCGCGTGCTGTCGTCGTTCTCCTTCACGAACGGCGTCGGGAAGATGATTTCGGCGGAGGCGACGGTCTTGAACGCGCCGCCGAGCGGCAGGCGGCAGTCCTTGTTGGTGGCCGGACAGGAGCCCGGGTTGTAGACCGTGTACGGTCCGAGCGTGTTGTCGCGGAAGCCGCGCACGTCGGAGACGCCGCCGGCATAGAAGTTCTCGAAGAACGGCATGCCGCTGAGATCCTTCATGTAGATGTCCTTGTACGGGCCGTTCGGATCCAGCACGCTCTTCGGATCCTTGTACGTGTCGCCGTAGGCGAGCTTGATCTTGCCGAGGAAGGTCAGCGAATTGGTCAGTCGCAGGTACTGATTGAACTGATAGTTGATCTTGTAGTACTCGACCGTCGAACCCGGCAAGGTCGCTTCGAGCGAGACCTGCTGCAGCGAGCCGCGGGTCGGGTTCCAGAAGCGGTTGCGCGTGTCGTGCGCCCACGACAGCACCGTGTTCATGGAGTGGAACGTGCGGTGGCCGAGGTTGTCGATGTAGTCGATGATGATCGGCGGCGAACCGATGGGGTCGATGCGCGTCTTGTTGATGCCGATCTGCGTGTTGATCGTGTCCGCCTCGGTGATCGGGAAGGACAGGTAGATGTCGAACGCGTCGGTGCTGGTGTAGTAGCTGGCGAGGTTGCTTTCGCCGGCGTCGAAGCGCGAATGCGTCAGGTTGTAGCCGAGGCCGATGCCGTCGTCGGTCAGGTAGGGCTCGAAGTAGGACAGCGAGTAGCGCTTGATGAACGAGCTCTGCTGCGCGGTGATCGAGATGCGGTCGCCGCTGCCGAGGAAGTTGTTCTGCGTCACGCTGATGCTGGCGATGACGCCCTGCACTTGGCCGTAGCCGAGGCCGAAGGTGAACGCGCCGGAGTTCTGCTCCTCGACCTTGATCTCGAGGTCGACCTGGTCGTCGGTGCCCGGCACCTTCGGCGTGTCGATCTCGACGGTGCGGAAGTAGCCGAGGCGCTGCAGGCGGATCTTCGAACGGTCGATCGCCGCCTGCGAGTACCAGGAGCCCTCGAGCTGGCGCATCTCGCGGCGCATCACGTCGTCGCGCGTGTGGGTGTTGCCCTTGAACACGACCTGGCGCACGTACACGCGCTTGCCGGGCACGATGAAGAAGTTGATGCCGACCTCGCGCTTCTCCTTGTCGATCGCCGGGATCGGCTGCACCTCGGCGAACGCGTAGCCGATGTTGGACAGCACCGAGGTGATCGCGTCGACCGACTGCTCGATCTGCTTGCGCGAGAAGGTGTCGCCGGGCTTGAACTGGATCAGCTTCTGCAGGTCCTCTTCCTTCAGGACCAGGGTGCCGGTCAGCTTGATGTCGTTGATCTTGTAGACCTCGCCTTCCTTGATGTTGGCGACGACGTACATCTTGCGCTTGTCCGGGCTGATGCTGACCTGCGTCGAGGCGACGTTGAAGTCGGCGTAGCCGCGGTCCATGTAGAACGACTGCAACTTCTCCAAGTCGCCGGAGAGCTTCTCGCGCGAGTACTGGTCGTCCTTGGAGTACCAGGAGGTCCAGTTCGAGGTGCTCGACTCGAACTCGCCCTTGATCTCCTTGTCCGGGTAGGTCGTGTTGCCGACCACGTTGAGGTGCTTGATCTTGGCCGCCTTGCCCTCGGCGACGTTGATCGCGATCTCGATCCGGTTGCGGTCGAGATTGACCTTCGAGGTCTTCACCGAGACGTTGTACTTGCCGCGGTTGTAGTACTGGCGCGTCAGCTCGTTCTGCACTTCGTTGAGCTTGAGCTCGTCGAACGCCTCGCCCTCGGCGAGGCCGATGCCCTTGAGGCCCTTCAGCAGGTCCTCTTCCTTGATGTCCTTGTTGCCGCGGATGGCGATCTTGGAGATCTGCGGCCGTTCCTTCACCGTCACGACCAGGATGTCGCCCTGGCGCGCCAGCTGCACGTCGCTGAAGAAGCCGGTCTTGTACAGCGCGCGGATCGCCTGCTCGGCGCGGTCGCCGGTGAGCGTGTCGCCCTTCTCGACCGGCAGGTAGGTGAACACGGTACCCGGCGCGATGCGCGACAAGCCTTCGACGCGAATGTCGGAGATCGTGAAGGTATCGAACGCGAACGCATCCTGGGCGGCGAACCAGGCGAGCAGGATCAGGGCGGCAATACGCTTCATCGTCACTTCCATAGGGCATGCATGCGGCTCGCGGCGGACGCCCGCCGCGGTCGCACTTGTTGTCGGGCAGACCGCGCGATCAGGATGCGATCCGCAGTATGTCGTTGTAGAACGCGAGCCCCATCAGGGCCATCAACAGGGTCAGCCCGACGTACTGGCCGGCGATCTGCATGCGATCGCTGACCGGGCTGCCCTTGACCAGCTCGATAAGGTAATACAGCAGGTGGCCGCCGTCCAAGATCGGGATCGGCAGCAGGTTCAGGATGGCGAGGCTCAGCGAGATGATCGCCAGGAAGTTCAGGAACCAGGCGACGCCGAGCTGGGCCGAGCTGTTGGCGACCTGGGCGATCGTGATGACGCCGGACAGGTTCTTCAGCGAGGCTTGGCCGGTGAGCATGCTCCACAGCATGGTCAGCGTCTGCCGGCTGCGCTCCCAGGTTTCGCCGATGGCCTTCGGGATGGCGGCCAGCGGCCCGTAGTGCAGGGTCGCGTCGTAGGCCACTTCGGGCGCCTGCACGCCGATGCCGAGCACCCAGGTCGGCGCGCTGGTGCCGGCGCGCGGCTTGCCCGCGTCGGCCGGCACGTTGCGCGCCGGCGTCGCCGCCAGCTGCAGGCGCTGCCCGTTGCGCTCGACGGTCAGCGCCAGCGCCTTGCCTTCGGCCGCGTGTTTCTGGATCAGGCTCGGCACCTCGCGCCAGTCGACGACCGGCTCGGCTTCAATCGCGACGATGCGGTCGCCGACCTGGAGCCCGGCGCGCGCGGCGGCGCCGTCCGCCTCGACTTTGCCCACCACCGGCGGCGTCGCCCATTGGCGTGGCGTCAGGCCGATCTCGCGGAACACGCCTTCCTCGTTGAGCGAGGCGGGCAGGGTCGACAGCGGCAGCGTGCGATCGAGCTGCTGGCCCTGCGCGTCGACCACCGTCAGATGGAGATCCTGGCGGTTGATGCCGCCTTGCAGCAGTTCCATGCTGGCGTCGGTCCAGGTCTCGACCGCATGGCCGTCGATCGCGGCGATGCGGTCGCCGTTCTGGAAACCCGCCGTGGCGGCGACGCGGTCGACGTGGCCGACGACCGGCTGGTAGTCCGGCTTGCCGATGACGAACATCAGCCAGAACGCGACCAGGGTGAAGACCAGATTGAAGGCAGGCCCGGCCGCGCTGATCGCCATGCGGTTGCCGACCGGCTGGCGGTTGTGCGCGCCCTTCAGTCCTTCCGGGCCCACCACGCCTTCGATTTCGCGCTCGTCGAGCATCTTGACGTAGCCGCCGAGCGGAATCGCCGCGACCACGAACTCGGTGCCGTGGCGGTCGAAGCGCGACCACAACGCCGGACCGAAGCCGATCGAGAACTTCAGCACCTTCACGCCGCAGCGCCGCGCGACCACGAAATGACCGTACTCGTGGAACGTCACGAGCAGGCCCATCGTCACGATCAGCCACCAGACGGAACCAAAAAATTCATGCATGACGCGGGCTTGCGGGTCTCGGGTTAGAGGGAGGCGATGATACGTCGAGCTTCTCGGCGCGCAGTTAAATCGGCGTCAAGGATGGTCTCCAGCGTCGTCGCCGGCGCCGAATCTACCGCATCCAGGCAACGTTCGATCGTTTCGGCGATGCCGAGGAACGGCAAGCGTTCATCCAGGAAGGCGGCAACGGCTTCCTCGTTGGCCGCGTTCAAGACCGTCGTCGTCGTGCCGCCGGCGCGCAGTGCCTCGTAGGCGAGGGCGAGGCAGCGGAACGTGGCGAGATCCGGCGCCTCGAAATCCAGTCGCGCGGTCTTCAAAAGGTCCAGCGTCGCGACGCCGGCGTCGACGCGCTCCGGCCAGGCCAGCGCGTAGGCGATCGCCGTGCGCATGTCCGGGTTGCCGAGCTGCGCCAGCACCGAGCCGTCGACGTACTCGACCATCGAATGCACGATGCTCTGCGGATGCACCACGACCTCGATGCGTTCCGGCGCGGCGTCGAACAGGTGATGCGCCTCGATCACTTCCAAGCCCTTGTTCATCAGCGTGGCCGAATCGACCGAGATCTTGCGCCCCATGCTCCAGTTCGGGTGCGCGCAGGCCTGCGCCGGCGTGATGCCGGCCAGGTCCGCGCGCGTGCGGCCGCGGAACGGTCCGCCGGACGCCGTCAGCACGATCCGCCGCACGCCGGCGGCGGCGAGGTCGGTGCGCGCGGCCGGCGCGTGCGCGACGTCCGCGGCTCTCGGCTGGCGGGGCAGGCACTGGAAGACCGCGTTGTGCTCGGAGTCCAGCGGCAGCAGCTCGCCGCCGCCTCGTTCCAGTGCCGCGGCGAGCAGGCCGCCGGCCATCACGATCGCTTCCTTGTTCGCCAGCAGCAGGCGCTTGCCGGCATGCGCGGCGGCGAGGGTGGATTGGAGTCCGGCGGCGCCGACGATCGCCGCCACCACCACGTCGCAGTGCGCGCCGGCGGCGGCTTCGATCAGCGCCTGCGCGCCGGCCAGTACGCGGCAGCCGGCGCCGTTCGCGGCGAGGCGCTCGTGCAAGGCGTCTTCGCAGGCGGGGTCGGCGATCACCGCCAGCTCCGGCCGGAAGCGCGCGCACAGCTCGGCCAGCGCGTCGACGTTGCGATGCGCGGCCAGCGCGGTGGCGCGGAAGCGGTCCGGATGGCGCGCGACGACGTCGAGCGTGCTCGCGCCGATCGAACCGGTCGCGCCGAGGATGGCGACGCGCTTCATGCCGCGAAAGCGAGGTCGAGCAGCGCCTTGCCGGCGACGAATACGGGCATCGCCGCGAGCAGGGCGTCGACGCGGTCGAGCAGGCCGCCGTGGCCGGGGAACAGCGTGCCCGAATCCTTCACGCCGGCCTGCCGCTTGAGCAGGCTCTCGAACAGGTCGCCGGCGATCGAGGCGAGCACGGTCACCAGCGCCAGCGCGACCAGCGCGACCAGCGGCGCGCCACGCACGTCCAGCAGCCAGCCGCCGATCACTGCGATCACGCCGGCGCCGAGCAGGGCGCCCCAGGCGCCGGCGGTGGTCTTGTTCGGGCTGATCTGCGGCGCGAGCTTGGTGGTGCCGTAGCGGCTGCCGGCGAAATAGGCGGCGGTATCGGCGGTCCAGATCAGGACGATCGCGAGCAGGGTCCAGGCATGGCCGCGGTCCGGCTCGTCGTGCAGGCGCATCATCGCGAGCCAGGCCGGCAGGATCGCCAGTTCGCAGGCGATCAGCTTCAGGACGGTGTGCTCGCGCGTCGGCGCGGCGCCGTAGGAGAAATGCCGCATCCAGTACAGCGCGAGCAGCCAGCCGACCAGGCCGGCGCCGATCACGTACCAGGCCGCCGGCTCGTTGCGGATGGTCCACAGCAGGCCGAGCAGCAGTGCGTTCGCGACCACGAAGGCGATGCGCGAGGAGAGCGAGAAAGGACCGACGAGCTGGGTCCATTCCCAGGTGGCCTGCAGGCACACCGCCGAGATGATCAGGGCGACCGCCCAGGTCGGCAGGAACAGGATGATCGCGATCGCGATCGGCGCGAGCACGAGGGCGGTGAGGGTGCGCTGTTTCAGCATCGTCCGGGGCTCAACTCGCCGCGCGCGCTTGCGCGCCGGTCAGACCGAAGCGGCGTTCGCGCCGCGCGTATTCGGCGAGGGCCGCATCGAGCGCCGCGGCGTCGACGTCCGGCCACAGCGCCTCGGTGAAATACAGTTCCGCGTAGGCGACCTGCCAGAGCAGGAAGTTGCTGATGCGCAGCTCGCCGCCGGTGCGGATGAACAGGTCCACCGGCGGCTGGTCGGCGAGGCAGGTGTAGCGCGCGAAGGCGGCCTCGTCGATCGCCTCGGGCGCGAGTTCCCCGCTCGCCGCGGCCTGCGCCAGCCGGCGCGCCGCCTGCGCGATGTCCCAGCGGCCGCCGTAGTTGACGGCGACGTTGAGGCGCAGTGCGGCGTTGCCCTGCGTGCGCCGCATCGCCGCCAGCATGCGCTGGGCGAGTTCCGGCGAGAACGCGGACAGGTCGCCGACGAAGTCGATGCGCACGCCGTTCGCGTGCAGCTCGTCGACCTCGCGCTCGAGCGCCTTCAGGAACAGCTGCATCAAGGCGCCGACCTCGCCCTGCGGGCGTTTCCAGTTCTCGCTGGAGAACGCGAACAAAGTCAGCGCCTCGACGCCGCGGCGGCGGCAGAACTCGACCGCCGCGCGCACCGCCTTCTGGCCCTCGCGATGGCCGAAGCTGCGCGGCCGGCGCCGGCGTTCGGCCCAGCGGCCGTTGCCGTCCATGACGATCGCGATGTGGCGCGGAATGCGGGGGGCGGCGTCGGTTTCCATGAACTCCGGGGAGGGCGGCAGCGACCAAGATTCTAAACACGAGAAGACCGCGAGCGTGTCGCCGCCTTCTCCGGCTCTCACGCCGGCATCCGTCCCTGAAGCGTCCGACGGTCGGCTTCCCGCCTCCCCCTCAGCCGGTCGACGCCGGCCTTACATCGACATCAGTTCTTCTTCCTTCGCCTTGACCACCACGTCGACGTCCTTGACGAACTTGTCGGTGTACTTCTGGATGTCCTCTTCCGCCCGACGCTCCTCGTCCTCGGTGATCTTCTTGTCCTTGAGGAGTTCCTTGACGTGGTGCAGCGCGTCGCGGCGCACGTTGCGCACGGCGACCTTGGCGTTCTCGCCTTCGTGCGCGACGTGCTTGGACAGCTCCTTGCGGCGCTCTTCGGTGAGCGGCGGCAGGTTGATGCGGATCACGTTGCCGACCGTGGTCGGGGTGAGGCCGAGATCGGAGGCCAGGATCGCCTTCTCGATCGGAGCGACCAGGCTCTTCTCGAACGGCGTGATGGTGATCGAGCGCGCGTCGGCGAGCGCGACGTTGGCGACCTGCGACACCGGCGTCTCGGCGCCGTAGTAGGACACCTTCAGCGGCTCGACCAGGCTGGTGCTGGCGCGGCCGGTGCGCAGGCGCGTGAGATCGTGTTTGAGCGAATCGACGCTCTTCTGCATGCGCGTCTGCGCATCCTTCTTGATGTTGTCGAGCATGGCGCGGTCACCTTGATGCGTCTGCGATCGGCCGCGGAGTATAGCAGCGGCGGTGCGAAGCTCCGATGCGCAGCGACGACCGGCGCCGCGCGGGCGCGGCTCAGCGCCCGTAGACCAGCGTGCCGATCGGCTCGCCGCGCATGATGCGCATCAGGTCGCCTTCGCGCGACATGTCGTAGATGCGCAGGGGGATCTTGTGGTCGCGGCACAGCGCGATCGCGGTGGTGTCCATGACCTGCAGGTTGCGCTGGATGACGTCGTCGTAGGACAGCTTCTCGTAGCGCGTCGCGCTGGCGTCCTTGGCCGGATCGGCGCTGTAGACGCCGTCGACCTTGGTCGCCTTCAGCAGCAGGTTCGCGCCGATCTCGATCGCGCGCAGCGCGGCGGCCGAGTCGGTGGTGAAGAACGGATTGCCGGTGCCGGCCGCGAACAGCGCGATGCGACCCTTCTCGAGATGGCGGATCGCGCGGCGGCGGATGAAGTCCTCGCACACCTCGTTGATCTTGATCGCCGACATCGTGCGCGCGACGCCGCCGGCCTTCTCGATCGCGTCCTGCATCGCCAGTGCGTTCATCACGGTGGCGAGCATGCCCATGTGGTCGCCGGTCACCCGGTCCATGCCGGAGGCGGCGAGGCCGGCGCCGCGGAAGATGTTGCCGCCTCCGATGACCACGCCGACCTGCACGCCGACGCGCTGCACCTCGATGATCTCGCGCGCGAGGCGGATGAGCACGTTCGGATCGATGCCGTAGTCGGCCTCGCCCATCAAGGCCTCGCCGGAGAGTTTGAGCAGGATGCGCTTGTACTTGATCTCGGCGGGCATGGGTCTTCCTGCGGCGGACAAACGACGCATTGTAGCCCAGCGCGCACCGTCGGCGACGATCGGTCAGATCATGTGCGCGATCCACGGAATGCGGCGCAGCGCCGCAACGGTCGCCCAGCTCGCGGCCAGCGCGACGGCGAACACGACAATGCCTTTCGCGGCACCGGACCAGTCCACGCCGAGCAGGGCGAACTGCAGCCAGCTGACGAAGGCGTAGTGGAGAAGGTAGATGCCGTAGGCATTGCGGCTCAGGCTGTCGAAGACGGCCGTGCGCCTTTGTCCGAAGCGCAGGAAAATCGACAGGAGTGCGACCGAAGAGGCGGCGCAGGACACCGCGAACGCGAACAAGGTCGCCGTTTCCAGCCCCGCGATCGGCTGCTGCTTCGCGTTGACCACGATGAGAGTGATGAACAGGGCGACGAGCGCGGCATAGGCACCGACCGCCAGATTCGGCCACAGCATCCAGTGCCGGGCGAGGCCGCCGTCCGCGGCGAGCACGTCATGGGCGGTGCGCCGGGCGCCGAGGACGATGCCGATGGCGAAAAAGCCCAGGTACAGCGCGACGCGGCTGGTCTGTACGAAGAACGGTCCGACGCTCGACCAGGTCGACGGATCGACGAACGAGGCGAGCGGAACGAAGGCGGCGATCGCCAGCGCACTCAGCCAGGCGAAGAATGCCGCCGGCGAACGCGATCCCAGCCAGCGCCCCGCCACGTCCGCCCAGGCCGGCGCGATCCGCCAGGCGAATGCGGCGAACGCGTCGAACGCGAGCAGCACCCAGAGAAACCACGCCGGCCCCGCCGGCCACACGCCGAGCGCGAGCCAGGCCGTCGCGAATCCGCCGAGGCCGGACTCGCCGCCACGCTGCAGCCATGCCGGGTAATAGGCGAGCGGCGCGAGGATCGCGACGCAGGCGATGAACGGCACGCCCAGGCGCAGGCATCGATCGCGCAGGAACGCGCCCGCGCCCTTGCGCTGCAGGGCCGGCCAGACGAACAGCCCCGAGAGCAGGAACATCAGCGACATGAAGAAGACGTCGTTGAAACCGACGAACAGGTCGATGCCGGCCCAGCGTTGCGCGTCGACGACGGGAAACGCGCTCCAAAGCCGCTTGCCGTCGTCGAAGGTTCCCGGCGGCGGCGCATAGGGGTGGTAGGCGAGTACGGCGTGGTGCGCGACCACGAGCACGGTGACGAAGGCGCGCAAGTAGTCGAGCGCCGGATCGCGTGCGGGTGGCGGGGCGGTTGCAGCGGCCGCGTTCACGGGGACGGGGTGCGAAAGAGGACGCATGGTCGTGGCTCTCGTCGTCGAGTTCGGTGGAAGGAAACGGGTGGGGCGACGGACGCGCGCCGTCGCGGCTTCAGTTCGACGGGCGCCGCTTGCGCAGGGTGCGGACGTACGCGATTCCCGGCACGCCCATCAGCAGCACGATCGCGGCGAGCCCCAGGTTCAGGAGCTGGTCGAAGCGGTATCGGCGGAAGAATTCGCCCGCGACGACGTCGTTCGCATGCGCGGCGATCGCGAAACCGCCGCCGGCGATCTCGTGCGCGACGGCCAGTCCGCCGGCGGCGGCGCTCCACGCGGCGGCGAATCCGCCCAGAGCGTAGTCGCCGAGCGCGATGCCGCCGAGCGCGAACCAGCCGACCGCGATGGTCGCCAGCGAGACGATCCCGACGCTGACCGAGCCGATCGAGACGACGCCGACGGAAATCGCGCCGACGCTGATGACGCCGCAGCTCGTCGGGCCCATCGCGTACAGGACGCCGACGGCACGCGCAGGCCCGATCGCGATCCAGCCGCAGGCGGGCCCCGCGCCGCGCGGCGGCACGCCGAATTGGACGTGCAGCAGCGGCAGGCCGAACAGCGAGGCCTTGCTGCGGTACTCGCTGAAGCCGCGCGCGGCGGATGCGTCGCCGTCCGCGAACAGCTCCGGATGCGCGGCGCGTTCGGCTTCGCGCAGCCGCGCCGTGGCGCGCGTCGAGACGACGATCGTGCGCACGATCCACGCTCCGAACGTCAGCGGCAGTGCGATCGCGGCGACGAGAAAGAGCCGCGGGTACGCGGCCCAGAACGGCCCTGCGAACGTGAAGGCGAACAAGGCCGGCAGGAAGAAGGCGAGGCCGAACGCGATGTCGCGCATCTGTCGGCGCAGCAGGGCGCGCTCGCGCGGCGTGCGCGTCGCCTCCAGGCCCATGCGGTAGCCGAGGTAGCTGCCGGCGAAGCCGAACAGCAGGCCGGACAGTGTCTGGAACAGCGCGGCGAAGCCGGCCCATTTGGTCAGCAGGCTGCCCTGGGTCGCGGTCGCGCCGATCGCCGCGGCCGCAACGGAGGTGCTCGTGGCGGGTAAGGCGGCGACGACGGCGAGCGTGAAGGCGGTGCTCGGTGCGCTGCGCGCGAGCGCGCCTTCGACGAAATTCGCGATCTGCTCCTGCAGCAACCTGCGTCCGCGCGAAAGGCGCTGCTTGACGGCTTCTTCGCTCAGATTCAGCGCGGCGCCGACGGCTTCGATCGATTGCTGCTCGCGATAGAACAGCACCAGCGGCTCGCGGTAGATCGGCGGGATGTGGGCGATCGAGCGCCACAGGATCGCCTGCTCCTCGTCGCTGATCGCCTGTTCGTGCGGCAGCGGAGCCGCCGCCGGTGCGTCGAGCGTCGCTTCGATCGGCTCGGCCGCATGGCTGGGTTCGCGGCCGTCGCGACGGCGCGTGTTCTGCGAGACGTGGCGCGCGATGCCGCAAAGCCAGGCGCGCAGGCTGCCGGGATCGCGCAGGTCGCGCAGCTGCCTCCAGGCGCTGATGAAGGTTTCCTGCGCCAGGTCCTCGCTCTGGCTGAGGTTGCCGGTCGCGCTGTAGCCGATCGAGCAGATCAATGACTGGTAGCGCGCGACGATGTGCGCGAACGCGTCACGGCTGCCGGCCAGGCTCTGCGCGACGAGCGCCGCGTCGTCGCTGCGCGTGTCGAATGGGCGTGCGGTCATGTGCATGGTGACGCACAAGTGGCGCGGTCGACGGAAAAGGTGACAGAAGCGCGCGCAACAAAAAAGCCCGCGGATGGCCGCGGGCTTCGAATCGAGACGAGCGGCCACGGGGGCCGCTCGTCGGTCCGCGATCGAGGACGATCGCAGAAGCTTCCTCTCAGACCTGCATCGCCTTGGCGACTTCGGCGGCGTAGTCCTCGACCACCTTCTCGATGCCCTCGCCGACGGCGAGGCGCTGGAAGCCGACCACGTCGGCGCCGGCGGCCTTGGCCGCGGCTTCGACGGTCTTGTCGGTGTCGAGCACGTAGGGCTGGCCGTAGAGCGTGTTCTCGTTGACGATCTTGGCGATCTTGCCGCCGATGATCTTCTCGAGGATCTCGGCCGGCTTGGCCTTGTCCTTCTCGCTCATCTTGGCCAGCTCGATTTCCTTTTCCTTGGCGACGAAGTCGGCAGGAACGTCGGCCGCTTTGTTGTACGGCGGATTCATCGCCGCGATGTGCATCGCGACGCCGCGCGCGAAGTCGGCGTCGCCGCCCTTGACTTCGACCAGCACGCCGATGCGGCCGCCGTGCACGTAGGCGGCGACGTTGTTGCCGCTGTCGATGCGCACCAGGCGGCGCACCTGCACGTTCTCGCCGACCTTGGCGATGACGGAGGCGCGGGCTTCCTCGACGGTCTCACCGGAGGCGAGCTTGGCCGTCTTCAGCGCTTCGGCGTCGGCGGCGCCCGAGGCCAGCGCGGCCTTGGCGACGGCGTCGGCGAACGCCTTGAAGTTGTCGTCGTTGGCGACGAAATCGGTTTCGGAGTTGATCTCCACCAGCACGGCCTTGCCGCCGTCCTGCGCGGAGATGATCTTGCCTTCGGCGGCGACGCGGCTGGCCTTCTTGTCGGCCTTGGCCAGACCCTGCTTGCGCAGCCACTCGGCAGCGGCGTCGATGTCGCCGTTGTTCTCGGTGAGTGCCTTCTTGCACTCCATCATGCCGGCGCCGGTGCGCTCGCGCAGTTCCTTGACCAGTGATGCGGTGATTTCCATGGGGTACCTCATGCGGGAGCGGCGCGCGGCGCCGCTCGATTCACAAGACTCGTCGTCCCGGCGAAGGCCGGAACCCGGGGTTTCCTGCGTCGGAAGCCGGATTCCGTCCCGATCCGCCCTTCGGCTGCCGAAAAGCGTCTCGTCGGGACGACGACGGATGGGTTGCTTGAAGCCGGTCGCGTCCTCCGGGCCGCATCATGCGGCCCGGAGATGACGATTACTCGGCAGCCGGCGAGTCGGCGTCGGCCTTCGGCGCGCGATCGCGCGGGGCCGGACCGCGGCGGTTCGACGGCGGACGGCGGTCGCCGCCCGGCTTGCGCGGACCCGGCTTGCGGCGGTCGTCGCGCTCGCGCGATTCCTTCTTCGTGACCGGGTTGCCTTCGGCGTCGAGCTCGACGAAGTCGTCCTTCTCGCTGGCGACGATCGCCGGCGCGGCGGCCTTGCCTTCCAGCACCGCGTCGGCGGCGGCGGCGGCGTACAGCTGCACGGCGCGGATCGCGTCGTCGTTGCCCGGGATGGCGTAGTCGACCAGGGCCGGGTCGTAGTTGGTGTCGACCACGGCGATGACCGGGATGCCGAGCTTCTTGGCTTCCTTGACCGCGATGTCCTCGTGGCCGATGTCGATCACGAACAGCGCGTCCGGCAGGCGGTTCATGTCCTTGATGCCGCCGAGCGACTTCTCGAGCTTTTCCTTCTCGCGCACGAGGCCGAGCACTTCGTGCTTGACCAGGCGCTCGAAGCGGCCGTCGGTCGACATCGCCTCGATTTCCTTCAGGCGCGCGACCGAACCCTTGACGGTGCGGAAGTTGGTCAGCATGCCGCCGAGCCAGCGCTGGCTGATGTACGGCATGCCGCAGCGGGCCGCTTCTTCCTTGATCGCCTCGCGCGCGGAGCGCTTGGTGCCGACGAACAGGATCGTGCCGCGCTTCTGCGCCAGACCCGAGATGAAGTTCATCGCGTCGGTGAACAGCGGCAGGGTCTTTTCGAGGTTGATGATGTGGATCTTGCCGCGCGCGCCGAAGATGTACGGCGCCATGCGGGGATTCCAGTAGCGGGTCTGATGACCGAAATGCACGCCGGCTTCGAGCATCTGGCGCATGGTGACTTGGGGCATTGCAGGTATTCCTTCATGAGAGGGAGTTGCAGCAGGTCCTTCCATGAAAAGTCCGCACACGGGTGTGCGGGCTCTTGCGCGGGACTTGCATACAGCTCCGGGGTTGAGACCTCCACGCATCCGCCGCGTGCGACTCCGGCGAGCCTAGGCTCTTGAGGAGCACCCCGAACGCGGTGACGATGCGTGTGCGGATTCGGTCCTGGAACCCGGCGGGTGCCGGATTCTCGACCGTCGCGGCCTTGCGGGTTGCCCGCGCGACCGCATCTTGCGTTCCGCGTCAACGACTTACGAAAGTCGGGGCGTGGAATCGTAAGATTGTAGCTTGTGTGGGGCGTCCGCGCCACAGTCAGGTTTTCGAGGGAACATGGCCGTCACCGTAAAAAATCCGGATCAGATCGAGAAGATGCGCGTCGCCGGCCGTCTGGCCGCCGAGGTGTTGGAGATGCTGGTGCCGCACGTCAAGCCCGGCGTCAGCACCGAGCAGTTGGACCGCCTCGCCTACGAGCACATCGTCAATGTGCAGAAGGCGATTCCGGCCAACGTCGGCTACAAGGGCTTCCCGAAGACGCTATGCACGTCGGTCAACCATGTGATCTGCCACGGCATCCCCAATCCGGGCAAGGTCCTCAAGGACGGCGACATCGTCAACATCGACGTCACCGTGATCAAGGACGGCTGGCACGGCGACACCAGCCGCATGTACTTCGTCGGCACGCCGTCGGTGCTGGCCAAGCGCCTGGTCGACACCACGCGCGAAGCGATGCTGATCGGCATCGCCCAGGTGCGCCCCGGCGCGACGCTGGGCGACATCGGCCACGCGATCCAGAAGCACGCCGAGGCGCAGGGCTTCTCGATCGTGCGCGAGTACTGCGGCCACGGCATCGGCCAGATCTACCACGAAGACCCGCAGGTGCTGCACTACGGCCAGGCCGGCGCCGGTCTCAAGCTGCAGAAGGGCATGACCTTCACGATCGAGCCGATGGTCAACGCCGGCAAGCCGCAGACGCGGCTGCTGCCGGACGGCTGGACCGTGGTGACCAAGGACCACTCGCTGTCGGCGCAGTGGGAGCACACGATCGCGGTGACCGACGACGGCTACGAGATCCTGACACCTTGGCCCAGCGCCGCCTGATCTCGCCGGGCCGCATTGTTCGAAGCGGATTTCTCGCAGAGACGCGGAGATCGCGGAGAAAAGCTTCTTCCCTCCGCGTCTCCGCGAGAGCCGCTTTCCTGAAACCCCCGCATCCACTCGATGAGCGGGACCGCTAGAGTAGGGCGCATGCCCTCCAATCCCCCCAGCGCACTGCCGCCATTGCCGCGCCTGCCGCCGGCGATGCCGCGCAGCGGCGTGTCGGCCGAGGCGCGGCTGGCGCTGCGCCAGGTGCTCGGCGACGTCGATCGCGCACTCGCCCAGGCGTTCCATGGCGGCGCCGACGCGCGCGATCTGGTGCGCCGGCGCGCGGGCGCGATCGAGAGCGTGGTCGCGCACGTCTGGCGGTCCTGTGTCGGCGACGCCGCCGACTGCGCCTTGTTCGCGGTCGGCGGCTTCGGTCGCGGCGTGCTGTTTCCGCATTCCGACGTCGATCTGCTCGCGCTGGTCCAGCCGGACGCGGCAGCGCGCCAGGCGCGCGCGCTCGAGGCCTTCTTCACCTGCCTGTGGGATCTCGGTCTGAAGCCCGGCCACGCGGTGCGCACGCCCGCGCAATGCCGCGAACTCGCCGCCGCCGACGTCACCGTGTTCACCACGCTGCTCGATGCGCACCTGCTCGCCGGCGACGAAACCCTGCTCGCCGCGTTGCGCGGCATCGTCGACGATCCGGCGCTGTGGCCGCCGGCCGAATTCTTCCTCGCCAAGCGCGACGAGCAGCGCGCGCGCTACGCACGCTTCGACGACACCGCCTACAACCTGGAGCCGAACCTGAAGGACGGCCCGGGGGGGCTGCGCACGCTGGATCTGATGCGCTGGCTCGGCCGGCGCGTCGCCGGCGCCGGCGATTTCGCCGCGATGGTCGAGCACGGCCTGCTCGACGCGACCGAGCGCGCCGCGCTGGAGCGCTCGGAAGCGACGCTGTGGCGCTACCGCTACGCGCTGCATCTGGCCGCCGGGCGGCCCGAGGAACGCCTGCTGTTCGACCATCAGCGCCGTCTCGCCGCCGATCTCGGCTATGCCGACGAGCACGAGAAGAATCTCGCCGTCGAGCAGTTCATGCAGCGTTACTACCGCGCGGCAACGGTGGCGGAGCGGTTGTGCGTGCAGTTCAAGGAGCGCTGCGCGGAACTGCTCGAGCCGGCGTCCGGCGAGCCGCGCGTGCTCGACGAAGGCTTCGTCGCGCTCGGCCCGCGGCTGGAGCTGCGCGACGCCGGCCTGTTCCTGCGCCGGCCGCGCACGATGGTCGATGCGTTCGCGCTGCTGCTCGATCATCCGGAACTGCGCGGCCTGTCGGCGCAGACGATGCGCCTGCTGCAGCAGGCGCTGGCGCGTCATCGCGGCGGCTTCGCCGAGGATCGCAACGTGCTCGCCGCGTTCCTCGCGCTGTTGCGGCGCGGCGCGCCGGCGGTCGAGGCGCTCGCCGCGATGAATCGCCACGGCGTGCTCGCGGCGATCCTGCCGGTGTTCCGCCGCGTCGTCGGCCGCATGCAGTACGACCTGTTCCACGTCTACACCGTCGACGAGCACACGCTGCGTGTGCTGCGCAACGTCGCGCGCTACGCGGACGCGTCCGCGCGCGAGGAATTGCCGCTGGCCTGCCAGGCGTTCGAGGCGCTGGAAAAACCCGAGCTGCTGCTGCTGGCCGCGCTGTTCCACGACGTCGCCAAGGGCCGCGGCGGTGATCATTCGGTGCTCGGCGAGGAAGACGCGCGCGCGTTCGGCGCGCGGCTCGACCTGCCGCGCGAGGACGTCGACCTGGTCGCCTGGCTGGTGCGCTGGCATCTGCTGATGAGCGTGACGGCGCAGCGGCAGGACATCACCGATCCGGAGGTCGTGCATCGCTTCGCCAGCCAGGTCGAGGACACCGAGCGGCTGGATCATCTGTACCTGCTGACGATCGCCGACATCGCCGGCACCAATCCGAAGCTGTGGAACGAATGGAAGGCGCGCCTGCTCGCCGACCTCTACGTCGCCGCGCGCTACGCCCTGCGCGCAGGGCTGATCCGTCCGCCGCACGCCGGCGTGCGCGCCGAAGCGTGCCGCACGCGTGCACGGGAACTGCTCGCCGAGTCCGGTCTCGACGCGGCGCGCGCGGACTCCGTGCTGTCGGGCTTTCCGGAAGCGAGTTTCCTGCGCCATCGCCCCGAGCAGATCGCGCGGCAGGCGCGGGCGCTCGAACGCGCCGGCGCGCAGGATCTGGTCGTCACGGTGCAGGCGCGCTCGACGCGCGGCGGCAGCAGCGAGCTGTTCGTACGCGCGGCGGATCGCGACGGCCTGTTCGCCGCGATCGCCGCGACGCTGGACCGGTGCGGTCTCGACGTCGTCGACGCGCGCCTGCTCGCCTCCGGCCGCGGCCTGGTGTTCGACACGTTCGAAGTGCTCGACGCCGCGAGCTCGGCCGCGCTGAGCGCCGCGCGCGCGGCAGAGCTGGAAAGCGCGCTGGCGCGCGTGCTGTCCGGCGACCGCCTCGATGCGCGCGTCGCCCGCCGCAGCCTGCCGCGGCGGCTGCGCCATTTCCAGCGCACGCCGCAGATCGAGTTCAGCGCGACCGGCGAGGCGACCCAGCTCGCGCTGGTGTGCAGCGACCGGCCCGGCTTGCTGGCGCAGGTCGCGCAGGCGCTGCGCGATGCGCGCGTGCGCGTGCACGACGCGCGCATCGCGACGTTCGGCGAACGCGTCGAGGACTTCTTCGTGCTGACCGACGAGGACGACCGCCCTCTCGACGGCACCGCGCAATCCCGATTGCGCGGCCTTCTGCTCGATCGTCTCGGCGGCGGAGTCGAAGCGGCCGGCTGAGCGCGATCGCCGCGCTCCGGGCGCGATTCCGCCGGCGTGGTCCGCGTCAGGGCGCGGGGTCGGGAATCAGCGCGGTCGTCCACGGCGAGTGCAGCGTCCAGCCGAGATCGGCGTATAGCGCGCGGCCTTCCGGCGTCGCCACCAGCACCGGTCGCGACGCTTCGGAGCGGCGCGCCGAGTCCAGGGCGGCCATCACGGCGCGGCCGAGGCCGCGTCGCCGATGCGCCGCCTCGGTCACGATGCGGTCGTAAGCGAACACGCCGGCGTACTCGATGGCGTAGCCGCCGGCGGCCAGTTCGCCGTGCGCGGTCAGGATGCGTACCTCGGTGGTCGCGCCCGCCGTCGACCGTTCCAGCCGGTATCCGTCCGGGCACGCGGCGGCAGTGGCGTGCGGCCGTTCGCGGATCATCATGAAGCCCGGTTCGGCGATGCGCCATCGCGCCGGCAGCAGCGACGCCAGCTCCTCGCGCGTGCCGGCGAGCTTCAGCGCGACGCGCGGTTCGCGGATCGATTCGGCGAGTTCGCACAAGCCCTCGGTCCGGCGCGCGAAGACGTAGCGCCGGCGCTCCTCCGGCCGGTCCGTGTCGACGCGCAGTCCGCCGCGGTCGGGCACCGGCAGCGGCAGGCCGCGTCCGATGGAACGTGCGCCGACCCAAGAGTAAACGAGCAGGGGATCGGCAACGGACATGGGGCGCTCGTCTTTCGGGGTGCGATCGCGGCATCTTCGCAGAATGTGTCCTCGCAGAAGCGGGCGCGCCTCGTGCCATTCGCGGCCCACGACTGCGTCGCGACAGTGTTCGCGTTCGGTACACTTCGACTTCGCCGCCGCGACGGGGATTCCGTCGTCGCACGCGAGCCGCGCGAAGATCGCGCGACTCCCCCATTCGAGGAACGCAATGCCATCACATCAAGCCCTGATCGACGAGGCCTGGGAGCGCCGCACGGCGCTCGCCGAGGAGGAAATCGCCGAACGTCTGCGTCCGGTCATCGACGAGGTTCTCGACGCGCTCGAAGCCGGTACGGCACGCGTCGCCGAGCCGGACGGCCACGGCGGCTGGCGCGTGCATCAATGGCTGAAAAAAGCGGTGCTGCTGTACTTCCGCATCAATGCCAACCGCGTGATGGACGGCGGCCCGATGGCGGCGTTCGACAAGGTGCCGCTGCGTTTCGTGGACGCGTCGGAAGCGGCGTTCCGCGACGCCGGTGCGCGCGTCGTGCCGGGTGCGCTGGTGCGCCGCGGCGCGCATGTCGCCAGGGACGCGGTGCTGATGCCGAGCTACGTCAACATCGGCGCGCACGTCGGCGCCGGCACGATGGTCGACACCTGGGCCACGGTGGGGTCCTGCGCGCAGATCGGCGCCAACGTGCACCTGTCCGGCGGCGTCGGCATCGGCGGCGTGCTCGAGCCCTTGCAGGCCAATCCGACCATCATCGAGGACGACTGCTTCATCGGCGCGCGCTCGGAAGTCGTCGAGGGCGTGGTGGTCGAGAAGGGCAGCGTGATCGGCATGGGCGTGTTCCTCGGCCAGTCGACCAAGATCTACGACCGCGCCAGCGGCGAGGTCAGCTACGGCCGCGTGCCGGCCGGCAGCGTCGTCGTCGCCGGCTCGCTGCCGGCGACCGACGGCAGCCACAGTCTGTACGCCGCGGTCATCGTCAAGCGCGTCGACGCGAAGACGCGTGCGAAGACCGCGATCAACGAGTTGTTGCGGGCGTGAGAAAAGCGTATTGGACGCGGATCAGAGCGCGTGAACGCGGATAAGAAATTTCGTTGATCCGAGCTCATGCGCTTTGATCCGTGTCCGGCTTTCCGTTTCGCTCACGCAGACGACACGTACAATCCCCACCCTCCTTCACGCAAGCATCGAGCATGACCACGACGATCTACGGCCTGGAAAAATGCGACACCTGCAAGAAGGCGCGCAACTGGCTCGACCGCAAGAAGGTCGACTACGCGTTCGTCGACTATCGCGAGCAGCGCATTCCGGCCGAATCGCTGAAGCGGTGGGCCAAGCAGGTCGGCGGCTGGGAGAAGTTCGTCAACCGCGCCTCGACCACCTGGCGCAGCCTGCCGGAGGCGCGCAAGTCGCCCGGCAGCGACGCCGAGTGGACGCTGTTGATCAAGGAATACCCGGCGCTGGTACGCCGGCCGCTGGCGGTGCTGGACGACGGCGAAGTGCGGCAGGGCTTCACCGACAAGCTGTACGCGCAGCTGTTCGAGGGGAAATGACCGCCACGGTGGTAGGGGGCGTACGGGATTGTCCGTCGTCATTCCTGCGAAAGCGGGAATGACGACCATGTAGGCTTTTCCCGCTCACCGCTCACCGCTCACCGCTCACCGCTCACCGCTCACCGCTCACCGCTCACCGCTCACCGCTCACCGCTCACCGCTCACCGCTCACCGCCCCCATGTCCGCCGTCCTCACCCTCACCTCCGACCTGATCCGCCGGGCCTCCGTTACGCCCGACGACGCCGGCTGCCAGGACCTGATCGCCGAGATCCTCGCCCGCGCCGGTTTCGCGATCGAGCGCCTGCGCTACGGCGAGGTCGACAACCTGTGGGCGACGCACGGCGGCGACGGGCCGGTGCTGGCCTTCCTCGGCCACACCGACGTGGTGCCGAGCGGGCCGGCCGAGAACTGGGCCAGTCCGCCGTTCGAGCCGGCGATCCGCGACGGACGTCTATACGGCCGCGGCGCGGCGGACATGAAATCCGGCGTCGCCGCGATGGTCGTCGCGCTGGAGGACTTCGTGCGCGCGCATCCGCGCCATCCGGGCCGCGTCGCGTTGCTGCTGACGTCGGACGAGGAGGGCGTCGCCGTCGACGGCGTGCGCCGCGTCGCCGCCGAGTTCCGCGCTCGCGGCGAACGGCTCGACGCCTGCGTGGTCGGCGAGCCGTCGTCGAAGCAGCGCCTGGGCGACCTGATCCGCGTCGGCCGTCGCGGCTCGCTGACCGGCCGGCTGCGCGTGCGCGGCGTGCAGGGGCACGTCGCCTACCCGGAGAAGGCCGACAACCCGATCCATCGACTCGCGCCGGCGCTGGCCGAGCTCGCGGCGGTGCGCTGGGACGAGGGCGACGAGGCGTTCCCGCCGACCTCGTTCCAGATTTCCAATCTCAACTCCGGCACCGGCGCCGACAACGTGATTCCGGGCGAGCTGCGTGCGGTATTCAACTTCCGCTACGGCACCGCCAGCACGGCCGAGGGCCTGCGCGAGCGGGTCGAGGCGATCCTGCACCGTCACGGCGTCGCCTTCGAGCTCGACTGGTGGCTGTCCGGCGAGCCGTTCCTGACCCGCGGCGGCGCACTGCGCGAGGCGACCATCGCGGCGATCCGCGCGTCGTGCGCGGTCGAGCCGGAGCTCAGCACCGGCGGCGGCACCTCCGACGGGCGCTTCATCGCGCCGCTCGGTGCCGAGGTGGTCGAAGTCGGTCCGTGCAACGCCAGCATCCACAAGGTCGACGAACACGTCGCGCTGGACGAGCTGGAACGTCTGCCGGCGCTGTATCGCTCGATCGCCGAGCGCTACCTGCTCGCTTCGGCGACCTGATCGGATCGAACGCTGCGCTTCGTGCGCAGGCGCAGCGTGACGCCCGCGCGGCATGGCCCTACACTCGGGCCCCGGCGTTGCGGAGTCGGGGTGTCGACGTGGTTCCGCAGTTCGACGCGCAGGCGTCGGCGGACGTCGTCCCTGCCACGAATTCCTTGCATCCGATGCGCTTGCCGAGCACGCCGTTCCGCTTCCTCCTCGCGATTGCGATCTTCTCCACGTCGACGCTGACGGCGCAGGCCAGGCCGGCGCAATGGATCGACGTTTCACGCCAGCTCTCGCCGGGCGGCGGCGCGGCCGATTTCACGCCGCACGGCACGCAGCCGGGGCTCGATTTCGATCTGCAGTACAGCGAGCAGTGCAGCAACTGCCACGGCAGCGGTGGCGGCGGCAGCGTCGCGGTCGACCGCACGATGCGCCCGTTCTCGACCTGGGCCGGGTCGATGATGGCGAACGCGACGCGCGATCCGGTGTTCTGGGCCGCGCTCGACGTCGCCAACAACGACGTGCCCGGCGTCGGCGACTATTGCCTGCGCTGCCACACGCCGCAGGGCTGGTTCCGCGGCAACGTCGTCAAGCAGGGGCTGAATCCGACGCCGAACGACCCGGTCAAAGGCGCCGCCGGCTGCCTGCTCTATGGAACCTACGCCTCGCCCGACGACAGCAACAGCGATTTCGGCGGCACCAGCTGCCACTACTGCCATCGCCTGATGGCACAGGGACCGCAGGGCCAGCCGCCGTACGAGGACAACGGCAACGCCTGGGTCGACGACCTGCCTTGCGACCCCGAGAACGGCATGTTCGAGCCCTGCCGCCGCGGTCCGTACGACTACGCCACCGGCGGCTCGCCGCCGCCGCACGCGTGGAAGTATTCCGAATTCCACACGCAGAGCGCGATCTGCGGCACCTGCCACAATGTCAGCTCGCCGGACCTCGGCAGCGGTCCGCTGAAGACGCTCAAGCTCGGCGACGGTACCGACACGGCACGCGCGTTCCCGATCGAGCGCACCTACAACGAGTGGCTGCAGAGCCAGTACGCGCAGGCGCCGGAACGGACCTGCCAGTCCTGCCACATGCCGTCGACACCGTCGGAAGACGCCTACGCCTGCATCTATCGCGACAATCTCCGCCAGGGCAACCTGCCGGTGCACCAGCTCGCCGGCGGCAACACCTGGGTTCCAGGCATCATCAAGGGCGAGTACGCCGCGCAGATCGAGAACAACGGCGGCCACGTCGACCGCACCAGCGCCTACGACCAGACCATCGACTGGGCGCGCCAACTGCTCACCGAACAGTCCGCGGACGTCGCCACGACGATCACCAGCTACACGCCGGCCGGCGCCGGCGCCGGCGCGCTCGCGCTGCGCGTGAAGGTGACCAACAAGACCGGCCACAAGCTGCCGACCGGCTACGCCGAGGGCCGGCGCATGTGGCTGAACCTGCAGGTCAAGGACGCCAACGGCGCGCTGGTGTTCGAGAGCGCCGCCTATGATCCCGCCAGCGGCGTGCTGACGCAGGACAAGCAGGCGCGCGTGTACGAGGCCTTGCAGGGCATCTGGAATCACCGCGGCAACGACACCTGCGACGTCGACGACGTCGACGGCACGCCGATGTTCCATTTCGCGTTGAACGACTGCGTCGCCAAGGACAACCGCATTCCGCCGCTCGGCTTCAAGCCGGCGTCCGCGTCCGACCCGAATGGTTACGAATTGCTTCCGGTCGGCGCGAACTATCCGGAAACCACGCCCGGCTCGGGCATCCTGATCAACTACGACCAGGTCGACTACGCGGTCGCGCTGCCGCCGGGCACGCAGGGCCCGCTGACCGCGACGGCGCGGCTGTACTACCAGACCTCGAGCAAGGAATACATCGAGTTCCTGCGCGACGAGGCGCTGGAGAATTCGTTCCAGGGCGAGAACCAGATGTGCGGCCCGGGCGACGCCAATCGCCCGCGTCCATTCAGCGTGGGGCCGCAGAACAAGACGCGCGGCCAGTACCTGTTCGACCTTTGGAACGAGCCGGTCGCCGGCGAGCGCATCTTCGCCGACGGCTTCGACGGCAAGGCGCCGAAGACCGGCTACGGCAAGTCGCCGCCGGAGCTGATGCAGACGGCGAGCGCGACCACCAACTGAGCCTCCGGGAAGGGGCTTTCCGACAATCTGGCCTTTTGCTTCGCAACATGGGGTCTCGGGGCAGGCGTGTTAGATTCGGCGCTCCGCCCGTCGGTTTCATTCGCAACTTTCCCATTGCGAAACCAGCCGGCGTGCATCGCTCATGGGGTGAAATCGTGAAACGAAGCATCAGTGTCCTGATCGGCCTGTGCTGCGCGCTGCCACTCGCGCATGCCGGGGTGATCGAGAAAGCGCAGCAGGAAGAAGCCGCCGCGCAGCAAGCCTGGTCCGCCTGGGGAGGCGAGGTCGGCTTTCGCTGGAATCGCGACCTGCTCGGCAACCTCGGCGTCAAGGTCGAAAGGCAGCCGCACGAGCGGCTCGAGAAGAGCGATCGGCGCCGGCACGAGTGGTTCGCCGTGCGCGAGGCCGGCAGCCTGAAGTTCCAGGTGCGCAACGGCGCGCTGAAGCAGTTCGGCGGCGGCTCGCTGCAGATGCGCGGCGGCTACGTGCTGCGCCTGCCCGACAACACGGTGATCGATCTGCGCGAGCTGACGCTGCGCGTGCGCGAGGACGGTTCCAACATCCTCGACGTGGTCAGCGGCGACGGCAAGAGCTGGTTCTTCATCGATCGGGTGATGTTCGAGCTGGTCGACGGCAAGCGCACGCTGGCGATCCACGCCGCCGACATGCGCATGGCGCCGCAGTTCGCCGCGCGCATCGGCCGCCCGGAAGCGGCTGGCTGGGCTGCCTCGGATCTGGCGCTGGACACCAAGGTCTACGTGCAGGGGGACGACGAAGTCACCGGCGGCACCTGCGAGCCGTACCCGTGGCCGGGCGTGGGCGTGCCGGGCGTGACCGGTGCGGCCTATCAGGCCGACCTGTTCATGAAGGCGATCGACTTCCAGCCCGCCGGCTGCCAGAACTGCACCGGCCCGGGCGGCGCCAACGACGGCCTGGTCGCGTTCGTGCCGAACTCGACGCTGAGGAACAACGTCAACGACGGCACCGCGCAGGAGACCATCCCGGGCGATCCGCTCGGCACCAGCACCGCGCTGTACACGGCGAGCATCGCCTGGCACCAGATGTTCAGCGGTAGTCCGCCGACGTACAACCCGCCGTACAAGAACGACCAGCATCCGTTCCTGATCTGGAACATGTATCGCATCAACGCGAACGGCGGCATCGAGCAGATCGCGCGCTCCGGCGTCAAGCATGCGTGGCTGACGACCAACAGCGGCTGCCAGGGCAGTTGCTACGCCTCGCACATCCTCGGCCGCGGCTGCAGCGACACCTACAGCACGTTCAACAACGACAACCCGAGCGACCTCGGCCCGCGTTCGGAAATCGTGCCCGCCACCGGCACCTGGGGACGCTGCGGCTCGATCTGGGATCCGGACTGCACCGGCAGCGAGCAGAGCAACGGCAACGACGACTGGACCCAGCGCATGACGATGCGCGAGTCGCAGATCGATCCTGCCGCCCATCCCGGCGCGACCTTCCTGATGGATTCCTGGTATATCGCCAAGGAAGACATCAACATCTACAACTCGATGGCCACGGTCACCGGCACGCCGCGCTACACCAGCGGACAGTGGTCGTTCGGCGGCCAGGCCAACTATCGCCTCGGCGCGGCGATCGACCGCTGGGTCGATCCGGCCGATCCGGGCGAGAACGCGATGAACACCGAGCTGGTCGCCACGCCCGGCGGCCACGCCAAGCTCGCGGTCAAGGTCACCGATCTCGGCGACGGCACGTGGCGTTACGACTACGCGGTGATGAACTTCGATTTCGCGCGCGCCGTCGTGGAAGGCGCGGCAAACGGGCCGGATCCGCGCGTGGTCAGCAACAAGGGTTTCGACAATTTCAGCGTGCCGCTGCCGTCGTCGCAGACGGTCGTGGCGACGACCTTCAGCAACGGCACCCTCGACAGCAGCAGCGCCTGGGCGGTGAGCACGGCAGGCGACCGCGTGACGTGGAGCGTGCCCAAGGGCGGCCAGACGCTGGACTGGGGCACGCTGTATTCGTTCTCGATCACGGTGGCGGCGCCGCCGATCGCCGGCAACGCGAACCTGCACGTGGCGCAGACCGGCAATCCGGAGGCGTTCGACGTCGCCACGCTGGTGCCCGACGTCAAGGTCGTCAACGACAGAATCTTCAAGGACGGTTTCGAGTCGGCGCCCTGAACGATCGCCGACCGGCGATCGTGAGAGCCGATCCGCTCGCCGGCTCTGCGCAACCGCGCAGTCCGGTTTCCCGACCAAGGAACGGCGCTCCGGAAGCGGCGCCGTTCCCGATCATCCATCGACGAGGTGAAAGATGAAACAGATTCTGCTGGCCGCGGGCATCGCGCTCGCGTGCGTCACGGCCGCGCATGCCGGCGTCATCGAACAGGCGCAGCGCAAGCAAGCGCAGACGTGGTCCGCCTGGGGCGGCGAGATCGGCGTGCGCTGGAATCGCGACCTGCTGGCCAATCTCGGCGTCACGCTGGAGGCGCCGAGCGGGCGCATCGCGCGCGAAGATCGGCGCCGGCACGAATGGTTCCAGCTGCGCCAGACCGGCGGCCTGGAATTCTCCGTGCGCAACGCGACCTTGCAGCGCTTCGAAGGCGGCTCGCTGCAGATGCGCGGGGGCTACGTGCTGCGCCTGGCCGACGGCAGCCGCATCGACCTGCGCGACCTGTCGATGCGCGTGCGCGCGAGCGATCCGAACATCCTCGACGTCGTCAGCGGCGACGGCAAGGTCTGGTTCTACACCGACCGGGTCATGTTCGAGCTGGCCGACGGCAACCGCACGCTGGCGGTGCGCGCCGCCGACCTGCGCATCACGCCGGAACTCGCGGCGCGCATCGGCGTACCGGAAGTGGCGAGCTGGGAGCTGGCGGATCTGTCGCTGAACACCGAAGTCAACGTGCAGGGCAGCGGCGGCCAGCCGGACGGCGTGTGCAGTCCGTATCCGTGGCCGGGCGTGGCAGTGCCGGGCGTGCCGGGGGCGACCTATCAGGCCGACCTGTTCATGAAGGCGCTCAACTACCAGCAGGCCGGCTGCCAGAGCTGCGACGGCCCCGGCGGCACGGACGGCATCGTCTCGTTCGTGCCGAGCTCGACGCTGCGCAACAACGTCAACGACGGCGCCACGCAGACGACCATCAGCGGCGATCCGCTCGGCACCAGCGGCGCGCTGTACACCGCCAACGTCGCCTGGCGCCAGATGTTCACCGGCAACAACCCGCCGTACAACAACGACCAGCATCCGTACCTGATCTGGAACATGTACCGCATCAACGCCGACGGCAGCATCGAGCAGATCGGCCGCTCCGGCGTGAAGCACGCGTTCCTGACCACCAACGGCGGCTGCGCCGACAGCTGCAATGACTCGCATTCGCTCGGCCGCAGCTGCAGCGACACTTACGGCACCGGCAACAACGACAGCCCCGGCGATCTCGGACCGCGTTCGGAAATCATCCCGGCGACCGGGCAGTGGGGACGCTGCGGTTCGATCTGGGATCGCACCTGCACCGGCACCGAGCACAACAACGGCAACGACAACTGGACGCAGCGTCTGAAGACGCGCGAGTCGCAGGTGGATCCGGCGGCGAATCCGGGCGCGACCTACGTGATGGATTCCTGGTACCTGGCCCGCGAGGACATCAACATCTACAACTCGATGGCGACGGTCACCGGCATTCCGCGCTACACCAGCGGCCTGTGGACGCTCTCCAACCAGGGTGCGATGCAGCTCGGCGCGGCGATCGACCGCTGGGTCGATCCGGGCAATCCGGGCGCGAACGCCAAGAACACCGAGCTGGCGACGGCGGAAGGGCACGCCAAGGTCGCGGTCAAGGTCACCGATCTCGGCGGCGGCAACTGGCGCTACCACTACGCGGTGATGAACTTCGACTTCTCGCGCGCGGTGACCGAGGGCTCGGAACCGAACCTGCGCGTGCTCAGCAACAAGGGTTTCGACAGCTTCACCGTGCCGGTTCCGGGCACCGCGACGGTCAGCACGAAGACCTTCCGCGACGGCGATCTCGACGCGACCAACGACTGGGTCGCGCTCGGCGGCAACCGTGCGAGCTGGAGCACCAGCGGCCGCACGATGTCCAATCCGGGCGGCGCGCAAACCAAGCCGACGCTGGACTGGGGCACGCTGTATTCGTTCTCGGTGGTGGTCAACCGCGCGCCGGTCGCCGGCCAGGCGACCCTGCACGTGGCGCAGGCCGGCACGCCGGCGTCCTACCAGGTCGCGACGCTGGTTCCGGGCAACTGACGCGCCGCGCTCACGGGCCGGGCAGGCCCGGTCCGTGAGCATAGGCCTGCCGCCCGAAGGTACCCGCGGGAGCGATTGCTCGCAGAGGCGCAGGAAGCGCGGAGGAAAAGCGAAAGGCGGTTTGAGCAGGAGCGCTTCTTACTCTGCGTTCTCTGCGCCTCCGCGAGAGACGCCTCTCTCGACCGTCCTATTCGCTATCGCGTCGCCGGCGTCATCGTCAGCACGTGCTGCGCCGGCCCCGGCAGGAACGGCGTCGGCCGGCCCGCGGCCCAGTCGGCGTGGCCGGCGCCGTAGTACGGCGACAGCGGATGGCCGCTCTGGCCGCCGGCCATCATGAAGTAGCCGTTCGCCTCGTCCCCCGGTGCGACCGCGAAGCGTTCCGACGCGCCGAAGCTCGGCCCCTGCACGCGCGGCATGTTGCTGTCGCCGGGCAACGCTTCGTAGGGCATGTCGAGAAAGCGCGCGAGAAAGGCCGGCAGGCCGCGCGAGACCGGATGCGCGATCCGCATCGTGTTGCGTTCGCCCCAGCTGCGTGCGGCCAGTCTCCCCGGCTGCGCATCGAGCTTGCCGCCGACGCGCTCGGCGCAGGCGAGCAGCAGCGCATCCCAGTCGGCGTAGCCCGGCGGCAGCAGATGCGCGGGGCGCTCGTCGACGAGCTTCCACGCCGTGTATTCGCCTTGCGCGAGCGTCGGCAGGGCGAAGTCGGCGAAGCGCCGGCGCACCACCGCGGCGAAGCCGTCGAGGACGGTGTCGACGACCTCGTTGCGCCACGCGCGCACCAGCCGGTACGCCACCGAATCGGTCGAGGCGTGTCCGTTCCAGCCGGCCAGCGCGCCGCGCATCGCCTCGTTCAACGCCGACTTCGGCGCGCGTTCGAGCTCTCGCTGCAGCAAATCCTTCCAGCGTTCGAGGAACAAGGCGCGATCGTCGAGCTGGATCGCCAGCAGGTCGGCCGGCGCGAAGCGTTCGCGCGCGGCGAGGTCGTCGCGGATCTGCCCGGCGCGCGCGCCGAGGTCGTAGCCGCCGTCGCCGAGCGCGGACAGCCACGGCGCGTCGGCGACGCGCTGGTTGGCGGTCCACAGGCGCTGCGAAGCGGGATTCTCGATGCGCGGATAGTCCTGCGCCGGCAGCCAGCCGTCCCAGCCTCTGCCGGCCTGCGACCAGTCCGTCGGCAGTGCGGCGTCGTAGCCGCCGGCGCGCCTGGGAATGCGTCCCGCGAGCGTCCAGCCGATGCGCCCGTCGCGATCGCCGACGAGGAAATTCTGCGGCGGCAGGCCGCTCGCCTGCGCGATCGCCAGCGCCTCGCCGGTGTCGTGGGCGAGTTCGAGCCGTTGCAGATCCAGGTTGAACGCACCCGGCATCTGCGCCGTCCAGGCCAGCGCGAGCGGCGTGCCGTCGGCGTCCTCGGCCAGGATCGGACCCCAGCGCGTTTCCTCGATGCGCAGCGTCTCGTCCGGCGCGCCGTGGACGTGCAGCGTTTCGGTGATTTCCGACAGCGGCGTCCATCCGTCCGGCGTTCGATAGCGCGTGCGGTCCTGCGCATCGCGCGTCACGCGCACCCAGTCGGCGGTGTCGACGTAGCTGTTGGTGAAACCCCAGGCGACGTGGCCATTGCTGCCGGCGATGAGCGCCGGTGTGCCCGGCAGGCTGGCACCGCCGACGTCGACCTCGCCGCCGCGCGGGTCCGGGTAGAGGAGGCGCGCGCGGAACCACAGGCCGGGTACGCGCAAGTCCAGGTGCATGTCGTTGGCGATCAGGGCCGCGCCGCCCGCGAGCGCGCCGCCGACCGCGAAGCTGTTGCTGCCGGGCAGGTTCGCGACCGCCGTGTCGGCCGGCTTCAGCAGCTTCGGATCGAGCGTGCGCAGGTCGAGATCCGCGACGCCCGGCACGTCCGGGATCGCCAGTGCGGCGCCCGCGAGCGGCGCGTCCCAGTCCCCGCCACTCGTGGTCAGGAGACGGAACGCGGTTTCCGGCAGCGTCGCGCGCATTTTCGTATAGGCGAGTTCGCGCTTGTTCTCCGCGTCGTTCAAGGTGAAGGCCATCGCGGCGACGACCAGCAGGCAGTCTTCGCTGCGCCACGGCGCCGGTTGGTTGCGCGTCAGCAGGTAGGCGAACGGCCGCACCGACAGCGCGGCGAGCCCGGCGTTGGCGCCGTCGGCGTAGCGCTCGATCTGCTCGCGCTGATCGGCCGGCAACGCGGCGACGGCCGCCTGCATGCGTGCGCGCATGCGATGCGCGCGCGCGATGCGATCGACCGGCAGCGCGACGGCGCCGAACAGTTCCGCCAATTCGCCCGCCGCACGCCGGCGCAGCAGGTCCATTTCGAAGTAGCGTTCCTGCGCGTGCACGTAGCCGAGCGCCCAGGCGAGGTCCCGGCGGTTGGTCGCGCGGATCGTCGCCGTGCCGAGCGAATCGCGCTCGACGGTGACCGCTTGCGTCAGCGCCGTCGACGAAATCCCGCCTTCGTATTGCGGCAGGCTGCCGCGCAGCGACAGCCAAAGAGCGACGAGGAGGCCGATCGGAAGCAGCACGAAAGACGAAATCAGAAAACGTCGAAGTCGGTTCGGATGGCGCATCGGCGTGCTCGGTGAGGTCCGCGCATCATAGGCGCGGCTCGTTCGCTTGGAGGAGTCTGATTCGTCGGGTCATTTTTCGGCCCGGCGCGCATCCGCCGATGCGCGATCCGGGCGCGGCGGGAAAATTCCAGGAAGAGAAAATGTTGCAGTGCACTGTCGATTTCTCTGCCTGCTGCGCAGGAAAAGTTGTTCTGGCTCTCAAAACGAGCATATAGTTCAGGTCAGCCAGCGCGCGTTCAGGGTGAGCAGCGCGGCTCACTGCAGAAATCGATGCGAAGCTGCCGAGGCAGCGCGCCTGCGCGCGCGCTCGGCAACCGGCGCGAACCTTGGGGAAGGGCGATGAAGCAACACCGCACGAAACATTCCTGCCGCAGCTGCCGGCGCTGCGCCTTTTCCTGAATCATCTTGCAAGAAATTTGCCCGACGCCGGCTTGCCGGCGCGTACGGCGATGCTTGGACGGGCGTCATGCGTCCGTCCGAATTCGGTCCTTGGGGAGTATTGGCATGAGAAGCAAGGTAAAGAGAACTTGGATTTGGCTGGGCTTGACGACGGGATTGATGGCGAGCGGTTCGGCGTTCGCCTTCCCGGAACCTTATTGCGTGCGCGGCTACGGCAGCGGCGTCGAGCCGATCACGTCGGTCGCGATCGACGGCATCAACAAAACCAGTCCCACGACGGGCGGGGCGGCTGACGAAGACTTCACCGCCACCACCGGCGCACTCGCGCCCGGTGGCAGCTATCCGATCACGGTCGGCGGCAACACGGGCGGCAACTTCACCGACGCCGTCGTCGTCTACGTCGACTGGAACCAGAACGGCACCTTCGACGCGGACGAAGGCTATTTCGTCGGCACCCTCAACAACACCACGGGCGCCGACGGCAAGACGGTGGCCTCGAGCGTGTCGGTGCCGGCAGGGGCGACGCTCGGCAATACGCGCATGCGCGTCACCAAGCAGTACTTGTCGGGCGCAGCGACCGGCACGCCGGCGGACGCACCGGCCTGCGGCACGACCGGCTTCGGTCAGGCCGAGGACTACACGGTCAACATCAGCACGTCCGCTCCGGTCCCGCCGTCGTTGAGCATGGCCTTCTCGCCGACCAACACGCCGGTGGGAACGCCGAGCACGTTGACGCTGACGATCGGCAACACGTCGGCCGCGGCGATGAATCTGACGGCCGACTTCACCAATACCCTTCCCACGGGCCTGACGCTCGCTACGCCGGCTGCGGCTTCGTCGACTTGCGCGGGTACGTTGACCGCCGCCGACGGCGGCAACTCGATCACGTTGGCCAACGGCGGTTCGGTTCCGATCGGCGGATGCACGATTTCCGCCAAGGTCTCGGCGGCTGCCAGCGGAATCTTCATCAACACCATCGCCGCAGGCGCGCTGGTCACCGACCAGGGTTCCGCCGGCGGTGCCAGTGCGACCTACGAGGCGACGCAGGGCGGCACCGCCGTTTCCTACAGTACCGGCTTCGAGTCGCCGTTCACGGTCGGCACGATCAACGGCCAGCAGGGCTGGGCCGCGCGCAGCGTGAACGTCGCGACGACCATGCCCGCGAACGGCACGCAGCATCTCGGCATCACGTCGACGGCCAGCCCGACCACGAGCAACTACGCTCTGGCGATTTCGCCGACGACCCCGGTCGGTACCACGACGCATGCGGCGATCAGCGCGAATCTGCGACTGTCGAGGTTGACCAATGGCGCGTTCTGGCGCTTCAACCCGCAGGATCCCGCCGCCGGCAAGGTGATGACCTACGTCCAATTCGAGCCCACGGCGCAGAAGATCCAGGCGATCACGTTCGACGCCAGCGGTAACGGAACCTTCGTGGACACCGGCGCGACGTACACCGCGGACACGTACTTCAGCATCAAGGCGATCGTGGATCGCTCGACCGGCGCGCTGACGCTGTGCAAGGACGGCCAGCAGATCTATCAGGACACCAGCGGCAACAGTACGGCGGCACGCAACATCGGCAACGTGGCGATTTCCCAGGTTGCCGGTTCCGGCCAGACCGCGAACAACACGTTCTTCGCCGACGATCTCAAGATCGAATACACCAACTCCAGCGCCTGCGACGGATCGATTTCGACGCACACCGTCACCTCCAGTGTCGGCACGCCGTCGGGAACGATCACCCCGCTGGGTGCGCAGACCGTGGCCGACGGCGGTTCGGTCAGCTTCACGCTGACGCCGGACAGCGGCTTCCACGTGGACAACGTCGGCGGCACCTGCGTCGGCAGCCTCGCCGGCAGCGCCTACACGGTGAACAACGTCGCAGCGGATTGCACGGTCGTCGCGAATTTCGCGGCCGATGCCGGCACCGACCACACGGTGACGCCGAGCGTGGGTACGGGCAGCGGCACGATCGATCCCTCGACGCCGCAGACGGTGGCCGACGGCGGCTCGATCAGCTTCACGCTCACCGCGGACAGCGGCTTCCAGATCGGTACGGTCGGCGGCACTTGCGGCGGCACTCTTTCGGGCAGCACCTACACGACGAGCGCCGTCACCGCCGATTGCACGGTCGTGGCGAATTTCACGGCGATCAGCGGCCCGCCGGTGGCGAGCATCACGCCGGCTTCGCTGTCGTTCTCGGTCGCGCAGAATTCGACCGGTAGCAATCCGCTGACGATCGCCAACACCGGCGGCGGCAATCTGACCTTCTCGATCACCGAGGCGCTCGCCAGTCGCGCTCCGGTGCGCGACGGCGCTCCGTCGATGACGAGCTCGCGCGAGAGCAGTCCGTCCGCAGGAACGACGCCGCGCCGGAATCCGCAGCCCATGGCCGTGGCCATCGACGAAGGCTTCGACAATCTGGAAACGCTCGTCGCGACCGGCGGCTGGATACGCGGCAACCGCAGCAATCCGCTGGGACAGTCGACCTGGGCGCAGTGCGGCGGCAGCGCGATTCCGCCGGCGTTCGACGGCAGCGCCAATTCGTGTGCCCTGGTCAACTTCAACAGCACGACCGGCGCCGGCACGATCAGCAACTGGCTGCTGACGAAGGAGATCACGTTTGCGCCGGGGACCACCGGCAGCTTCTACACGCGCACCGGCGGAACGGCGCAGTTCGCCGATCGTCTCGAAGTGCGCGTCTGCACGAGCGGCGATTGCACGAACTTCGGCACCGGCGCAACGGACGTCGGCAACTACACGAGCGTGCTGCTGACGATCAATCCGAACCTCGTCTCGGGTGCGGATCCGACCGGAGTGAACGGCTATCCGACTTCGTGGACCCAGTTCACGATTCCGAACCTGCCGACCTCGGGCACCGGGCGCATCGCGTTCCGCTACTTCGTCACCAGCGGCGGTCCCGACGGCGACAATTCGAACATCATCGGTCTGGACCGCCTCGTCGTGAACACCGGAACGGTGACACCGACGGGCTGCACCAATCCCAGCGACGTTCCGTGGCTGAGCGCGTCGCCGAGCTCCGGTTCGGTGGCGGCGGGCGCGAACACGCCGGTGACGGTCAGCGTGAACACCAATGGACTCGCGGCGGGCAGCTACGCGGCTCACGTCTGCGTCGCCACCAACGACACGGCGAATCCGTCGGTCGACGTGCCGGTCAGCCTGACGGTGACCGGCGGCGCCACGACCCACGTGGTGACGCCGAGCGTGGGCACCGGCACCGGCACGATCTCGCCGTCGACGCCGCAGACCGTGAACGACAATCAGACGACGAGCTTCACGCTCACGGCCGGCAGCGGCTTCCAGATCGGCAGCGTGACGGGCACTTGCGGCGGCAGCCTCAACGCCGGCGTGTTCACCACCGCCGCCGTCACCGCGGATTGCACGGTGATCGCGAACTTCACCGCAACCGGCGGCGGCGTGGTCTGCTCGAACCCGATCAACCATTCGATCGCGACGGACCTCGACGGCAGCTACTTCGGCTGGGTCTCCGGCCAGGTGTCGGACGACAGCTTCACC
>NZ_JAGIAG010000002.1 GCF_017744955.1 Dokdonella sp. | reverse complement strand
ACTGGGTCAAGGTCTCCATCGACGTCTCCAGCTACGCCGACGATGCCGCGCACGAGATCCGCTTCGACTATGCGGCCACCGGCAGCGACGACGGTGACGTCTACGTCGACGACGTGACCGTCGAGGAGACGGCGGCCGTGGCGCGGCCGCGACCGCCGCAGACACCTGCCGCCGGCAATGCGAACGCCGGCAGGACGAAGCACCGCTAGAATCGCGACGGCGGAGCGGGGCGGGGACTTCGTACGGGGTCTCCGCCTGTCCGTCCGACTCTCGAGCGCCTCGTCGCGCGCCACCGAAGACACGGAATGACGGATCCAATCCACTCCATCCTTTCACGTGCTGCGCCGCCGTTCGCTCGCGCGACGGCGGTCCTCACCCGGGCCTGGCTGACGAAACTGCTGCTGATCGGCGTCTCGTTGGCTCCGATCGGTGCGCGGGCGCTCGACTACACGCCGCACGGCACGCAACCGGGCCTGCAATCGGCGTTGGAAGATCCGACCGGCTGCTCGTCCTGCCATCGCGGCGCCACGCCGACGACGCTGCCGTTCATGCCGCACTCGAGCTGGAGCGGCTCGATGATGGCCAACGCGACGCGCGATCCGCTGTTCTGGGCCGCGCTCGACGTCGCCAATCACGACGCGGCCAGCATCGGCAAGGCCGGCGTCGGCGACTACTGCCTGCGTTGCCACACGCCGCGCGGCTGGTTGAACGGACGCGTGGTGAAGGATGTCGGCGGCGCGCCGACCGCCGACGACGGCGAGAAGGGCTGCCGCCTGCTCGGCAGCTACGGCGCGCGCGAAGGCAAGACCAACGACTACGGCGGCATCGACTGCCACTTCTGCCATCGCCTGATGCCGAACGGGTCGCAAGGACAGACCGTCGCGATCGGCAACGGCAACACATGGATCGACGATGCGCTGAACTGCACCCTGCCTGATGGCACGACCTATGCCGGCCCGTGCCGCCGCGGCCCCTACCAGTACGCCGACGGCGATTCGCGCGAGCCGCCGCACGGCCACGTCTATTCGAGCTATCACCAGGATTCCGCCTTGTGCGGCAGCTGCCACGACGTGACCACGCCGGACACCGACGAAGGACCGCTGCGCACGCTGATCCGCGCCGACGGCAGCGACAGCGGGCGGCCGTTCCCGATCGAGCGCACCTACACCGAATGGAAGCGCAGCCTGTTCGCCGAAGCGATCTTCCGCGACGGCCTCGGCGACGGCGCGCCGGGCACGCCTGCGCTCGCGAGGGCGCGGCAATGCCAGGACTGCCACATGCCGTCGTCCTCGTCGGAGGAAGCCGCGGCCTGCCGCCAGAATCCGGCCGGGTCGCGTACCGGCGATCTGCCGGTGCACGAATTCGCCGGCGCCAACGCCTGGGTTCCCGCCATCATCAAGGGCGAGTACGTGGCGCTGATCGGCAGCAGCCGGCTCGGCGACTTCGACCGCACCATCGCCGCGGCGCAGGCGATGCTGCAATCGAGCGCCGCGGTGACCGCGGCGGTCACGCAATACCAGCCGCCGAGCGGCGCTACGGCCGGCACGCTCGGCGTCCGCGTCGAGGTCACCAATCTGTCCGCACACAAACTGCCGACCGGCTACGCGGAAGGCCGCCGCCTGTGGCTCAACGTGCAGGTGCGCGACGCGAACAACCAGCTGGTCGCCGAAAGCGCCGCGTACGACGCATCGAGCGCGACGCTGACCGAAGACCCGCAAGCGCGCGTCTACGAGGCGTTGCAGGGAATCTGGAACGCGACCACGCAGGCCTGCGAAATCGAGCAGGGCGGCAAGAAGCAGTTCCACTTCGTGCTCAACAACTGCGTCGCCAAGGACAACCGCATCCCGCCGCTCGGCTTCCGCCCGAAGGCGGCCGACGATCCGAACGGCGAGGAAGCCGCTCCGGTCGGCCATGTCTATCCGGAGACCTCGCCGGGTTCCGGCGTGCTGGTCAACATCGACCGGGCCGACTACGTCTTCCCGCTCACCGCCGGCGCGGTGCCGCCGTTCAGCGCGACGGCGACCTTGTACTACCAGACCTCCAGCCGCGAGTACATCGAGTTCCTGCGCGACCAGGCGGTGGCCAATGCGACGCCGGGGGAAAACGCGATGTGCAGCAGCAGCCCGGAACGACCATTCACGGCCGGACCGCAGCAGCGCAGCCGCGGCGAATTCGTCTACCAGCTGTGGAACAACGCCGCCGACGATCCCGATCAGCGGGGTTACGGCAAATCGCCGCCCGCCACGGTCGTCAGCGCGGTAGCGACCACTTCGAAGGAGCGCCAGCCTTGAACCTCTCCATCCGCCTGCCGGCGCTCCTCGTCGCAGGCCTCTGCGCGGCCTGCGCCGGCCCGTCCGCGCCGGTGAAGCGCACCGATGCGAGCGCGACTATCAGTGCCGACACCGCCGCGCCGGGCCGCCTGCACGGCTACGTCGTCGGGCGTCGCCATAGCGACTTCTCGTGGAAGGACGGCAAGGAGCGCCGCTACGAAGTCGAGTACGGCTGGGACTACGACCAGGGAGTCGCGCTGCGCAAATCCTTCGACGAGAACGGGGCGTTGCTGAAGTCGCAACGGATCAAGGGCGAGGAATCCCCGCTGACCGAGGCCGAGCGCGAACGCGTGCGCGTACTGGTGCGCGAATACCCCGAACTGAAACCGGTCGTCGACAAACCCGGCGTGGTGATCTGGGCCGGCGGCTTCGTCTACCGCAAGCCGGGGGATCCTCACTGCGGCGACAAGACTCGCTGCATCCATGCGATCGCCGCCGCCGACGACGGCGACACGGCGGTCTCGCATTCCATCGTCGATCTGCAGAGCGATCGCGTCGTGTATCCGTTCTATCGACCGTCGGACGAGAAGACGTCCGCCCAACATTGAGGGAGAGTAGGTCATGCGTTCATGCAAGCTCGCTTTGCCGCTGCTGTTGCTGTTCGCCGGCGGGGGCGTCGCCCACGCCGCCTCGCCGACCTGTACGAGTCCGGAAACGAAACTGAGCTGGCCGCAGACCAACCCGATCTGGGAGATGTGCTGGCTGCCGCCGAGCGAGAGCGTCGGCGGCATCGGCTCGGGCATGGAACTGCGCAAGGTGTACTTCAAGGGGCACCTGGTGTTCGTGCGCGCGCATGCGCCGATGCTGTTCGCCGAGTACAAGGACGGCGCCGGCGGCGACTGCTATCGCGACTGGAAGAACGAGAACTCGCCGCTGCTCGCCGACCGCGCCGTGCAGAACAAGCTCGGCATCCCGGTCGACCCGCCCGCGGCGATCGCCTCGTGCGACCGTTCGCACGATCCGACCATGTCCTACGAGATCTGCCCGTACCAGTTGTCCGGCTACCCGAATGCGACCGCCACCTGCGGCGCGCCGTTCGCGATCGAGGACAACGGCGACCACGTCGTGCTCACCACGCAGTACCGCGCGGACTGGTACATGTACGCCTCGCGCTGGACGTTCTGGAACGACGGCCGCATCCAGCCGTCGTTCGGCTTCGGCAACCGCAACGGCACCTTCAACAACGTCACCCACTGGCACCACAACTACTGGCGCATGGAATTCGCCATCGACGACGCGGCCAACACCGTCAGCGTCAACGGCGTCGACAAGACCACCGAGTTCTCCGACCTGCGCAACGCCACCGGCGGCCCGGACGGCGGCCCGAAGACCTGGGAAGTGCGCAATCCGACCACCGGCAACGGCTACAAGCTGATACCGGGCACGGACGACTACCTGGTGCCGGCGAACCAGTCCGGCCGCGGCTTCCATCGGGTCGACGTGATGGCGACCCAGCAGCACGACGACGAGTACGCCGACATCGTCGAGCCGGAGGATCCGTGGGAAGTGCTGGGCATCTGCAACATGGAAGACGGCAACCTCGTCAACAACGAGAGCCTGGTCGGGACGCGGCCGGCGCTGTACTACCGCGTCGCGGTACGCGACTCGACCGCGAACAACTGGCCGCCGGGCTGCACCGGCAGCAACTGCATCCCGCAGGACTCGATGATCTGCAAGAAAGTCGGGCCGACGCTGATGCCGTTCGGACCTTGGGTGAGCACCAGCACCGGCAATCCGACCGCGAACGTGACGTCGGGCGACCTCGACGTCAGCCTGACCGAGGGCACCACCGCCACCGACATGTTCGGCCTCGGCAACACCGGCGATCCCGGCAGCACGCTGACCTACACCGTCGACACGGCGCCGTCCTCGTGCGCGAGCCCGGGCGCGGTGGCGTGGCTGAGCGCGGCGCCGGCTTCCGGCAGCGTCGCTCAGGGCGCGACGACCACGATCACCGCGACCGTCGACGCGACGACGCTGACGGCGGGTGACTATTCCGCCGTGTTTTGCGTACACAGCAACGACACCGCCCATCCGACCATCGAAGTGCCGGTCAGCGCGACCGTATCGCCGGCCGCCAGCACCGATCCGACCGCCGTGACCTCCGGCGACGTCGAGGTCAGCGTGATGGAAGGCGCGAGCGCGACCGACACGTTCGATCTCGGCAACACCGGTGCGCCGGGCAGCACGCTCGCCTACACGATCGACACGGCGCCATCCTCGTGTGCGAGCCCCGCGGCCGTGCCGTGGCTGAGCGCGGCGCCGGCCTCCGGCAGCGTCGCCCAGGGCGCGACGACCACGATCACCGCGACCGTCGACGCGACGACCTTGACGCCGGGGGATCACTCCGCGTTGCTCTGCGTGCACAGCAACGACCCTGTCAATGCGACGATCGAAGTGCCGGTCAGCGCGGCGGTCTCGGTCAACGACGTCATCTTCGAGAACGGGTTCGAGGTGGCCGCGAAGGCTCGTCGACGCTGACGCGTGAGCGAGGAGGGGCGAGGAGCACGCTCGATTCGAGTGCCGATCGCCCCGCACGCCCCGGCCGGAGCTTGATCGCGGCCGAAGCCGGCGAGATCCGGCGGAGAACCCTTCTCCCTCGGGAGAAGGGGCCGGCAGGCGGATGAGGGTGACGTCGCGCACGCGTCCCTTGTCCGCTGCTCTGTGGAACGTCTCTCGAGAGAGAAGAAACTACACGGCGAACTCGCCGCATGTCGCGCACGACGCATCGTCGTGCGCATTCCGCTACCCGTGTCGCGGTCCAGCCCTGCCGCGCGATGCGAGCATCGCGCGAGCGGCGGATCTTCCGCCCTCGCTCATCCGCACGGGATGAGCGCATCGCCACTCGGATTCGTGCGCGCCGCCCGTGCGCCTGCGACGCCGAGGATCGGCTCGCACGCGATCGCCACTCGCGATCGCCCATCTCGAGGAGCGAACCCATGTTCAATGCGCAGAAGGCTTTGGTGGTGTATTCCGGCGTGCTGACGCTCGCCTGCGTCACGCTGCTGCTCAGCGGCTTCACTCCGACCGGAGGCCGCAACGCGCGCTTCGAAACCTTGACCGTCCAGCGCATCAACTTCGTCGAGCCCGACGGCACCTTGCGCATGGTGCTGTCGAACAACCAGAAGATCCCCAACGTGATCGTCGCCGGCCACGAATATCCCGACTACGGCGGCCGCAAGCCGTCGAACGCGGCCGGCATCCTGTTCTACGACGCGCAGGGCACGGAAAGCGGCGGCCTGACCTTCGGCGGCACCAAGGTCACCGACAGCGCCAAGCTGCGCTGGGGACACCTGAGCTTCGACGCCTACGACCAGGACCAGATGTTCGCGCTCGACGCCAAGAGCGACAGTCGCAACCAGGCCGTCACGATGAAGATCTGGGATACGCCGAGCTGGTCGATCAAGGAGTACCTCGACCTGCTCGACAGCATCGGCGACCTGCCGCCGGAAGAACAGCAGGCACGTCTCGACGCGTTCGCCGCGACGCATCCGGATGCGCGCCTGCGCACGCTGCTCAGCGAGGAGAACTATCCGGACGCGCCGGAGGCCAGCCGCAACGTCTTCAGCGTCAACGACCAGGCCGGCAACGAACGCACGCGGCTCGGCGTCGACGCCGAAGACGCTCCGCGCCTGCAGTTCTTCGATGCGGACGGTTCGGCGACGCACGAATATCCGCCGTCTCCCTGAGGGAGGCATCCGCTCGGGATCGTCGTCGCGCCTCACCGTGGCGCGACGACGAATCCTTCGCGCAAGACTCGTTCGCCGATCCGCGCACCGTGGTCGACCGGTCAGCCTGCGCTCGCCGCGAGACCGGAAGGCGACACCTCGACGGCCGCCGCCGGGCAGACCTCGACCTCGACGGTCACGTGCACGAGTTCTTCGTGGACGGACAACGCCTGCCGGAAAAACTCCGCTCCCACGGCGGCGGTCGTGACCAGGCTGAGCACGCAGGCGTACTGGCCGCGACCGACGCGCCAGACGTGCAGGTCGGTGATGCGCGCGGGCACGGCGCCCTGTTCGACGACCTCGCGGATCTCGGCGACCACCGGCGCGTCCATTTCCGCATCGAGCAGGACCCGTCCGGAATCGCGCAGGAGCCCGACGGCCCAGAGCGTGACCAGGACGGCGCCGACGATGCCCATGATCGGATCCAGCCACGCCGCGCCCCAGAGCCATCCGCCGGTCAACGCGACGATCGCCAGCACCGACGTTGCGGCATCCGCGAGGACGTGCAGGTAGGCCGAGCGCAGGTTCAGATCGTGGTGATGGGCGCCGTGCCGTTCATCGGCATGGTCGTGCCCCCGATCTTGATGGGCATGATCGTGATGATCGTGATCGTGATGATCGTGCAGCCACCAGGCACAGACCAGATTCACCGCCAGGCCGACGACGGCGATCGCGATGGCTTGCGCGTACTGGATCGGCTGCGGAACCAGGAGGCGTTCCGCGGATTGGAACGCCATCAGCGCGGCCACGCCCAGCAGCAGGATCGCGCTGGTGTAGCCGCCGAGGATCTCGATCTTCCAGGTGCCGAACGCGAAGCGGTGGTCGTGCGCGTGGCGCCGCGCGAAGGAATAGGCGAAGGCCGACAGGCCCAGGGCCAGCGCATGCGAACTCATGTGCCAGCCGTCGGCCAGCACGGCCATGGAATTGAACCACCAGCCGCCGGCGATCTCGACGACCATCATCACCGCGGTCAGCGTCATCGCGCGACGCGTGTTGCGCTCCGCCAACGGATTGCCGGTGTCGAACCGATGCGTGTGGACGCGGTCGCGGGCCGCGGCGTCGAGGGCATTTTCCGATAGCATGGCGGCGACACACCGATAGGATACCCCCGTAGGGTATAGGATCCGACAGCATGGCGCACGTCCAACGAGATCGAAAGAAGCTGCTGAGCCGAGTCCGCCGGATCCAGGGGCAGCTCTCCGCACTGGAATCGGCGCTGCAGGAAGACGACGACTGCGCCGCGGTGCTGGTGCAGATTGCGGCGGTCCGCGGCGCAGTGCACGGCCTCATGACGGAAGTGCTGAGCGCCCATCTGCAAGAGCACGTCGCGGGCGAGCGCGACGAGAAGAAGCGCAACCAGGAACTCGCCGCCGTGACCGCGTTGATCCGCACCTACCTCAAATGATCCACCGCCGCCCGCGCGAGTCGAACACGACGCGCGCGAGGTCGACTCGCCACCGACGTGCGAGCAAGCGCGTGCTGCGCGGCGCCGGCCGCTAAGGAACTGCGACCGAGCGGGGGCCGAACAGGATCAGTCCCGCGCCGAGCAGGCAGAGGCAGGCGCCGATGGCGTCCCAGCGATCGGGACGAACGCCTTCGACCTGCCACAGCCAGAAGATCGACGCGACGATGTACACGCCGCCGTACGCGGCGTAGGCGCGACCGGCGGCGCTGCTTTCCGCGAAGGTCAGCAGCCACGCGAACAGTGCCAGCGAGACCAGCGAGGCCGGCAGAATCCAGGCGCTCCTGCCTTCGCGCAGCCAGAGCCAGAAGCCGAAGCAGCCGGCAATTTCGGCCAGCGCGGCGCTTGCGTAGATCAAGGCGGTCTTGGTCATCGGACACCAGCATGTGAGCCGCGCGAGCGGGAACTGCCGCAGATGGCTCGAACGAGCGCGCGATCGGCTTGCGGCGTATGTGGCGAAGCAGGGTAGTCGCCGCCAACCCGAAAGAGAATCCCCGATGACGCTCCTGCCTTCGCGCTGGAAGTGCATGCGTTGCCGGAATCTGCGAAACGGAGAACATGCCCACGGCGACCGCCGGACCCACGGGCATCACGGGCTTCGCGGCAGTGTCGGCGGTGATTCGGCCGCACCTCGAGCCGTTCCGCTTGCGCGCGCTCCGGATGAAGGTATGCAGAGGAAGGAGGTCGCGGGAAAGGCGCGGTCGCTACCTGGCGACTGGAAGATTCTGGCGCTTTGTCCAGTTGCAGAAGTACTCGCCGCTTCGTACCTTCCGGCAGGGACTTCCGCGCGCGCTGCACCTGCATCCCCGAGGAAGAGCAACCGTGCTCGAGCCGGACTCCCGAGATCCGGCTCGCGACGCCTACCACACTGCATTGGAGCGACATGAACAAGCCCGGCTTCCGCCTGCTGTCCCTCGGACTGCTCTTGATGACGTTGAACGCCGCAGCCGAGGTTCCGTCCGAACCCGATTTCGAAGCCGTGCTGCGCCGGGACTACTACGAAATGCTGCAGCGTTCGGACGAAGCACTGCGCGACGAGAAGAACCCCAATGCATTCGCGCTGCAGCAACGGCTGGCCTGTGCCGGCAACCAGCCGAACCAGGCCGCGCTCGGCGGGCTGTATCTGGCCGGTCGCGGGGCCACCAAGGACGACCTCACCGGATATGCGTGGCTGAAACTCGCGGCGGCGTCGGGAGAACCGAAGTACGTCAAGCTGAGCGACGCCCTGGAAAACGCCATGACGCCGGAGCAGCGCACGCTGGCGGACGCCAAGGTGTCGAAGCTGAAATCGCTGTACGCGCCGGTTCCGACCCATATGAATTGCTCGCAGGTCAAGCTGCGCGGATCGCACCGGACGGAACTGCGCTGCGAGCCCGAGAAGTCGACGGAAAAACGCGACTACGTCTGGCTCAGACGGTGCGAGTCCGACGCGAAGAACTGACGCACGCGCGGATGCCGCGCCGGTTGCCGTCGTGCATCGGTCCTGTCGTCGAATCCGGCGAACCGCTATAGTTCGCCTCCCTCCCGTTCGCCGCTTCGAGGATCGTCCGATGCGCCAGTGATGCCGCCGTCTTCGCGACGGCCCGTTTCCGTCCATCCGTGCGGATGGATCGACACCGGCATGACTGGAGTTTCCGTGACCGAATCGTTGCTGACGCTGCAACAGGCAGCGTTCGCCTGGCCCGACGGCCAGTGCGTTTTCTCGAATCTCGATTTCCGACTCGACCGACGCCGCACCGGCCTGGTCGGCCGCAACGGCGTCGGCAAGAGCGTGCTGGCGCGCCTGCTGGCGGGCCGGCTCGCGCCGTCGAACGGCTGCTGCCTGCGTGCAGGAAGAATCCACTACGTGCCGCAGCAGATCGCCTGTCCGGTCGATGCGACCGTGGCCGCCGTGGCAGGCGTGCAACCCGTGCTCGACGCGCTGGCGCGCATCGAGGCGGGCGGAATGGCGCCCGCCGATTTCGACACCGTGGGCGACCGCTGGGACGTACGGCAGCAACTGAGCGTATTGCTGGAAGAACAGGGACTCGGCCACCTCGCGCCGGAACGCCCCGCCGCGAGTCTCAGCGGCGGCGAGCTGACGCGCATCGCCTTGCTCGGTGCATGGCTGACCGATCCCGACGTGCTGCTGCTCGACGAGCCGACCAACCACCTCGATCGCCCGCGGCGGCGGCAGTTGCTGGAAAAGCTGCGCGCGTGGCCGAAAGGCCTGCTGGCGATCAGCCACGATCGCGAACTGCTCGACGCCATGCAGCGCATCGTCGAACTCTCGCCGACCGGCCTGCGCGACTACGGCGGCGGCTACGCCTTCTACGCTCAGGTCCGCGCGCAGGAGCAAGCACATGCCTTGCAGGAACTCGACCATCGCAAGGCCGAGCAACGCCGCGGCGAAGCGGAGTTGCGCGAGAAACAGGAAAACCTGAATCGGCGGCAGTCGCGCGCCACGCGCGACGGGCGCGAGGCCAACCAGGCTGCGATCCTGCTCGGCGGCCGCAAGCAGCGCAGCCAGGTCAGCGCAGGAAAGCGGCAGCGCGAACGGGAAGGGCAAAGGGAAGCCTTGGCGCAGAGCGTGCGCGAAGCCGCGCAGCAGCTGCGCGACGAGGCGAACGTCGCGCTGCTGGCGCCGCAGCTGTCGGCCGCCGCGCAGCGCAAGGTGGCCACGTTGCAAAGCATCGTGCTTCCGTTCGGCGCCGCCGCCGGACGTCCGTTCGACCTGACGGTGCTGGGGAGACAGCGCATCGGCGTGACGGGCGCGAACGGTAGCGGGAAGTCCACGCTGTTGAAGGTGCTCGCCGGCGCGATCGCACCGGCGGCGGGGCGATGCACCGTGCACGTACCGAGCGCGTTTCTCGATCAGCAGCTCGACCTGCTCGACGCGGACCGCTCGCCGTTGCAGCAACTGCTGGCCGGGAACCCTTCCGCCACGCAGGCGGACTTGCGCACGCGGCTCGCGCTGCTCGGAATCGCCGGCGACGACGTGCTGAAGCCGGGCATGCAGCTCAGCGGCGGCGAGCGCCTGAAAGCGGCGCTCGCGTGCGCGCTGTACCGCACGGATCCCGCCGAACTGCTGCTGCTCGACGAACCGACCAATCACCTGGACCTGCGCTCGCAGGAAGCGCTCGAACGGATGCTGCTGCAGTACCGCGGCGCGCTCGTGGTCGTGTCGCACGACCCGGTGTTCCTCGAACGCATCGCGCTCGATCATCGGCTGCACATGGCCGCCGACGGCTGCCGCCTGGTTCCGATCGCCTGATTTCGCGATCGGCGCGCCGCTTCCGAAGTGCGCCGACATCGGCGCCCGCCGGTTTCGCCCGCCGCCGGACTTCGTCATCGATCGCATGGCACCATGGGCGCCCGGCGCAGCCGGAACCGCGTCATGGAACGAGGACAAGCCGATGCCGTACAAACTGTTCGCCTGGTCTTTCGCGATTCTGTCTTTCGCCACCGTCGCAAGTGCAAAGCCGCGCAAGAAAGCGCAGCCGGCCCCGGTGACGTCGGTGACGACGACCGTCAGCGACGGAGCCGAAAGCGTGACGCGCACGATCGGAAAATCGCTCGTGCTTCGCATTTCCAAGGAACATTCCGAAAGCTGCGGGCGGTTCGGATGGAACGTGGAGGTCACGCGCAAGGACGGTGCGCGTCAGCCGACGAACCTGATCTACCAGAACAAGAGCGGACACGGGCCCGACCCGTCGCAGGTCTACGCCTGGCACGTCAGCGAAGGGCAGTTCCTGCGCCGGCGCGAGCTTCCGGTCAGGGGATACCCGTACATGGTCACGCTGGATCTGAGCGACGTCGCGGTGACCGGAAAGGGCGCTGCGGCCTGCTTCGACCGGGCGACGCTGACGGTGTCCTGGCAGCGGAAAGAGCCCTAGCGGGTCGTCATCGGTCGCTGCCTCGCGAATCATCCGAGCAGCCGACCGAAGCGAAAGCGAAGACACCGCTCAGGCGTTCAGAAGAACGCCTCCATCCAGGCGAGGAAACATTCGCGCTTCCTCGTCGGCACACGCCGGAACGCCGTCAGCAGGCGTTCCTCGGTGAAATCCACGGCGAACGAGGCGGGCTCGATCGCCGGGATGTCTCCGCCTGCGGCAGCCACGGCTCCTCGTCCCGTGGCGAGCCATTCGAAGGACACGCCGCAGGTCACGGCGATCTCGGCGAGATGCGAGACCGTCGGCGAGGACCCGTCCGGCGATTCCCACTGCGCCACCGCACTCGGCCCCACGCCCGTGGCGCGCGCGAGAGACGCCTGCGTGACGCCGGCGATGCGCCGCGCGTGCTTGATGCGAATGGGAAGCGGGCCGGCGAACGCTCGATCGCTCGCGCGGCGCTTGCGTGCAGTGGCAGTCATTGTCGGTCCCCTCGGCGACAACAGAAAGGCTGAGTCTTCAGCGAAGCTGTTCGCATCTTCTCACTATCGCTGCGCGGCTCAAACTCCGGGCTGTTTTCGATCATGGCGCGGGATCGGACATGAGCGATTCTGAGTACGCGACGGATGGCCGCGGCGAATGAGTTTGGGTAGTTTCGGAATCCAAGGGCAATCGATCGCATCGCTCGTGCCCAGGGGCAACATCCGAGCGGCAGGCACCGCCGCGAATGGAGAGGGAAGGGGAGGGACGCGAACGGGAGGGGCGTCGTCGCGACAACGTCCGGAATGCCGGACCGCCGCCGGAACGCGCCTTCTCGCGCAGGCGAGCGAGAAACCCGCACGTCCATCCGATATCGATTTCACCGTGCGCCGCAGATGCAGCCACGAGGCCCGGCCTCGCGGTCACGGCTCGTCGCGCTCCGTCGAAACGACAGGGGCGCATTGCGTCGAAGGAGGAACGACCATGCGTGAGATTGACGATGCGATTCTTCATCCGATCATCTACGTTCGCGGATACGCGATGACGGCGGGCGAAAAGGACCAGACCGCCGCGGATCCGTTCTGCGGATTCAATGTCGGCTCGACGGTGTATCGGGCCGTCGCCGACCGCGCCAAGGCGGCTCAGCGCTTCTATTTCGAATCGCCCCTGGTCCGCCTGATGACGGACTTCGGCTACAGCCACGCGTATCAGCGCGGGCTGGACATCCTCAGCCCCGAAAGCGACGGCGTGCTGCCACGCAAGTGCATCGTCATCCATCGCTTCTACGACGAGACGGCGCCGCTATTCGGCGGCGAGCAGGAGGCTTCGCTTGAGAACTTCGCGAAGGGTCTGTCGGACCTGATCCTGAAAATCAGGGAGCGGGTCTGCGCCGATCCGAAGAACGGCATCACCAAACGCCAGTTCCGCTGCTACCTCGTCGCCCATTCCATGGGCGGTCTGGTCTGCCGGGCGCTTCTGCAGAATCGACGCTACGGCGACCCAGCCGCACGCAGCGCCGTCGCCAAGTTCTTCACCTACGCCACGCCGCACAACGGCATCGACATGGCCGGCATCAATGTGCCGTCCTGGCTCAGCCCGTTCGAGATGAACACGTTCAATCGCAAGAACCTGGCGAATGATCTCGATCTCGACGCGCAATTCCAGAAGCGCGGCCGCGTGGACTGGTTGCTCAAGGACGCAGGGCTGCCGATCGAGAATGTCTTCTGCATGGTGGGAACCAATCGCAACGACTACGACGTCGCGGCCGGACTCTCGCGCGCATTCGCGGGACACGGAAGCGACGGACTGGTCAGGGTCGAGAACGCCTGCGTGTGCCAGCTGGACACGGACAGTGACGAACAGACCCAGGCCGCCACGGCCTACGCCTACCGGTCCCACTCGGGACCGTTCGGCATCGTCAACAGCGAGGAGTCGTACCAGAACCTCACGCGCTTCCTCTTCGGAGACGTCCGCATCGACGTCTGGGTCGAAGTCGAGCAGGTGACCCTGCCTGCCGCGATCGACGGGCAGCGGGAAGTGGAAGCCCTGTATCAGTTCGAGGTGCTCGCCTCCCCGCGAGGAAAGCCGTGGTATCTGACGCGGCGGGTCGCCGAGGAGGATTCGGTGGCGTGTCGAACCCATACCGAACTCACCTCGCCCGGGCCGTCGCCTGCCGGCGATGATCGCCACCAGGTATATCTGTCCACCGTCTTCCTCGCCAAAAGCGAACGCGTGGACCCCAGCCGGGCTTCTCTGGCTTACAGCCTGACACTCGGCGTACGCGTGCCGGACTACGCAGTGAAGGGCAGCCTTTGGTTGAAGGAACACTACGAAGGGACCTATCTCTTCCGCGACACGATCATCGTGGAAATCTCCCCTCCCGCCGACGACGCGGGAAATTGGGTCGTGAAGTACGGATGGCAGAGCAAATCGCCCTCGGCCGCCAGCGAACCGCTCGCAGAAGGACAGCTGGGCGACGACACCAGGCTGAAAGTGCCGTTCGACAGCCGGCTCACACCGGGCATGCGCGGCAGTCTCGTTTTCCGCGTGCGTGCGTGGAACAAGCCGTAGAGCTGCCGCGCAGGAAGTAGGGAGCGCCCGATGCAACGCCGGGCTCGAAGAATCGCATCTCTCGAAGGAAGCGCCATGGATCTTTCCCGCCGATGGTTTTGGTTGGGGCTTCTCGCTTCTCTGGGCACGGCGGCCGCTGCATCCGCCCCACCCACAGCGGCAACGCCGGAGAACTGGAATCTCAGTCGCCTGCAAGACAACCATTGCGACAACGCGGACAACGCCACCATCTGGGTTGCCTGCAATTCCCTGTTCACGAGAAAGCTGCTGAATGAGATTTCGCGTAGCTCGTCCACGTTGGCCGACACGGCCGCCGCTCTGAAGACCGACGCGAACCGGAATCACCAGGAGAGCTTGCGGCGTGCCGATGAGACCGCCGATCAATTGAAGACGCTGATCGGAAAACTGGACAAGGCACCTTCGGACGTGACGCCTGCCTTGTCGAGAATCGCCAGGGAAATAGCACAATCCCGGCAGGCCTACGAGAAAGCGCTCGCTGCTTGCACAGGGCAGGGAACGTGCGGAGTCGACGCAACCGTCATTCGCGAACGGCTGGACGAGCTGACGCGAAAGGTCGACCAGATCCGGACCGAAGGGTTGAGCGCAGCCCAGCGCTCCCAGGCCATGGAGGATTCCGCGAAAAAACAGGCGGCTGACGCTAAGTCACCACCCATCAAGGCACCATCGCGGCAACTCGACCCGAAGGCTGCCGTTACCGACTACTACCCGGACGCGAGCTTCGACGCCGTGCTGATCGCGGTTCCCGATCCTCGCGTACCGCGGCATCGCAGAAGCTACGAATATTCGCTGGAGGCAATCATTTCCGGCATGTCGATCGCGGGATTCGACATCGACCGATACTACTTTCCGTGGCAGGAATACGCCAAGCTCGACGCGATCGCCGATTCTGCCAGCGATTGCACGTGTCGGTCGGCGGACTGCTCGGGCGAGTGTTTCGGGTTGATCACCTTCCGACGCGACACCTGGCGCGATGCTCCGAAGGAAGCGACACGAAAGGAGGCGATTCGTCTCGCCTATCTGGTTCCCGAAACGACGACCTATGGAATACCCAAGGACATCCTGCAGTCGATTCGGGAGCATCGGAAAGCTCGCGCTTCCTCGCCTCCTTCGGTCTGGCACCCTCGATGCGGTGACGCGCAGCGAGCCGACGAGCGCATGTTGATCGTGGGGCCGTCGTACTCCGGCTCGGTGAATTCCTGGAGCAATGCTCTTTCGCGGGATGCGTCGTCGACGCATTCGGTGCCTGCCACGGTGTGCTTTCTATCTTACGCAGCAACGGCGACGTCCAACGAGCGCGTCCAGGCGCCTGGATGGCAGGTCTCGTATCAGCCGTTGGCCAGGACCGACGAAGAGAAGATAGGTACCTTGTTCTCACTGCTGGACCTGCAGAACTTCGCCGTCGACGATCTGGCGTTCGTCTACGAGGAATCCACCTACGGCGTCGGCATCAGGAGAGAGGCGCAAGCAGGCTGCAAGCCGAGAAACCGGAAGGAGTCCTGTGAGAACATGCGATTCGTGCCGTTCCTTTCCAATCTCTCGGAGATCCGCGCACGCCGGGCCGCGATGTCCAATCACGCGTCTCCCGGGCCGCTTGGAATTGCAGCGCGCTCGAGCAGCCTGCTTCCGCTCGACGATTCGGTCGAGAACGGCTCCGAGTACCCGACCAGTCGGCAGTCGCCCCTGAGTTCGGCTGCCGCCGAACTGACCCTGGGCCGGCTGTTCCGCACGTTGAACGCCTCCGGCCGACGAAATCCTCCGCGCATGATCGCCATTGCGGCGACCGACGTCCGCGACCGTCTCTACCTCGTTCAGCAGTTGCGGCGCCAGGTACCCTCCGCCTTGCTGGTCGACCTGGAGGCCGATACGTTGTTGTCGCATCCGGATTTCGTCAGCGCGACCCGCGGAATGCTGCAGCTGCAGTCCGCATCGCTTCAGACCGGTAGCGGCGACGAGATCGTGGCGTTCCAGACGGACGATCAACACTTGTTGCGCGATGCGATTTGCACGCTCCAGCCGCGGCGCTCTTCGAACGAATGCTCCGCCCGCGAAAAGAACGAGCTCGATCGAGGGGCGAGCGAAGCCGAGCCTGTTCAGGCCGCCATCGTCGGACGGGACTGGTTGCAGCCCTTCAACTATTCGCGCACGCCCAATCCCCTTCGCGTTTCGGTCGCCTGGATTCGCGAACGAGCACATGTGACGACGGCGATCGTCCTCGTGCTGTGCTGGTTCGGATTGCTCTGGGCGGGCAGGAATGCCGAATCGGTGTCGCGTCGGATGCTGGGCCATCTCGGAACGGCGCTCTGCGTCGCGGCCATCGCCGTGCTCATTCCCGCCTCGCTGGTCGGCGTATTCGTCGTCGGAAAGGCGATGACGCAGATCGGCTCCACGAGCCATCCTCTCGACGCCTGCCTGGCACTCGGCCTGGTCGCCCTGGCTTGGGGCACGCGGCGGTGGGTTCGATTCGAACCTGCCGAGGCGGATCTGCCGCGCCGTCTTCAGTTCGCCGCGGCGGTCACGGAATCGTGGAGCATCCGCCTGGCGTTCACGGGCATTCTGCTGGCGCTGTTTGGCATGGCGTTCGCGTTGCCGCCGCTGGTGATGTCGATGTGGGCGCCGCTCGACGGCAACCAGATGCTGGACCTGAGCATCGTGACCGGCGTGGCGGTCGCGCCGCCGTTTCTCGGCGCGCTGACGTTGTGCGCGATCGCTCTCATGATCCTCTCGACCGTGGTCGGCCGGCGCGCCCAGGCCCAACGCATCTGGTCGGCCTGGGAAACGCGAATCGGTGTGCCGAGCGTGCACTCGGCGAACAGTTCCACGGCGCCTTTCGTCGCCGTGGTATGCCTCGGCGCGCTGCTGTTCGTGATGCTCAAGTCGTATCCGCTCGCGGCGAACGCCTGGGCTCCGATGTACGACGGGGCCTACTACTTGTCGGTAATCGCCGCCACGATCGTCTCTTCCGCGTGTCTGACGATGTGCGTCTCCATGTTCGAGACGATCGTGCGCTCGCTCAAGTACGTTCGATGGTATGCGACCTGGCAGATGCCCAAGCAACCGCCCGGCGCGACGGAAGCGGCGCCATCCGAAGCGGCGGGTGCATCTTCGAAGACCAAGCCGCCACCCGGCCCATTCGAACGAAAGTGGTCCGCTTTCGAGCCCGCGCTCGTTCCTTTCGCCATCACTCCGATACTGTGCCTGCCAGCTGCCTGGGAACAAGTCCACGGCGCGCCGAAGACGCCTGACGGAAGCGACGGACGAGAACATCCCGACATCGACACGTTCGACAATCGCGCGTCGTTGGCGCGCCTGTTCTCGCGCTGGATCTGGAACATCCGCAGCCTGGCGTTGCTGATCTTCCTCAACTGCTTCGGAATCGTGCTCCTCATCTACTCCTATCCCGTCCCGAGCCGCGATCTGCTGCTCCTGATCACGATGGGGATCATGGTCGCGACGTCGCTGTTCTGCGTGATGGCGGCGATCTATTTCGAGCGCGACAGCATTCTCAGCCGCATCCTCTGCGATCGCGCCGGCGGGATCCAATGGTCCTGGACCTTCGTGATCACCCTGGTGCTTCCGTTCCTCCTTCTGGCGATCATGATCCTGATCGCGGAAGTCCCCGGAGTGCGCGAGTGGACCGGCAGCTACCTGGCTCCCGTGCTCAAGTTGCTCGGCTTCAATGCGGGATGAGTTCGGGGATTTTCATCCGTTCGCCCGCCGCTCGAGGAATCGAGCGCTTCATGAGTGAAAAAGCGATCCGGCCGCGGCACGCGACCGGATCGCCTCGATGACGTTCGACCGATCCGTCAGCGCGCCGCCTCGAATCCGTCGGCGAAGATCGTGTCGTTACCGGCTGCGGTCACGGTCAGCGAGACCGGCACCCGCGCCAGCGGCTCCACGCGATCGTTGCTGAACACGCACAGGTTGGCCTGGTACGTTCCCGGCGTCAGGCCGCGCGCGTCCAGGTCGACGGCGACCTGCGCCTGCGCTGATGGCGGCGTCGTGCCGGCCGTCTGCTGCACGCGCAGCCACGGCACCTGCGCAGGCACGGCGCAGTCGCCACCGGGCACCGCGATGCTGAGGCCGTCGATGCGGGTCGGTTCGCCGTCGATCGACAGGCCCGGGCCGAGCAGCGCCGCGGTACCGGTGACGAGGTTCACCGTGTACAGCCGGCTGCCGTTGGCGAAGTAGAGGACGCCGGTGGATTCGTCGAAGTCCGCGCTGAAGTTCGCGCCTTCGACCGCGACGCCGAGCGGGCCGACGATGGCGGCCGCGCCGGTCGTCTTGTCGATCGCCACCAGGGCGTTGTTGAAGTCGTCGATGCCGTACATCGCCCCGTCCGGCGCCACCGCCAGCGCGCGGATGCAGACGGCCGTCGCGGCCTGGATCGGGCCGACGCGGCGCAGCTGCGCCGTCTCCAGGTCGACGGTGTACAGGTCGGAGGCCACGGTGGAGGTGCAGTTGCCGACGTCGGCCGCGGCGGTCGCGAACATGGTGTCGGTGCGGCTGTCCCAGGCCATCGCCGTCCAGCGCATGTAGGGCGGCTGGTGCGAGTTCACCGGCAGGATGTCCGCGATGACGGTGGGTATCAGACTGACCGTGTCCGACCACGACAATCCGAAATCGCCGCCGACGCCGCCGATCTCGTAGACACGCGTGAAATCGTTGCCGGCGAAGGCGGCAATGAGGAAATCGCCCGACTGCATCGGCACGCCCACGCCTTGCACCACGCGATCCGGGCGGCTGGCGTCGAAGGTGATCGCTCCCATGCTGAAGCCGTTCCAGTGGTTGCGCGCGTTGGCGTAGGCGGGCACGTCGAAGACCGAGTTCGGCGTGCTTCCGTTCGTCGCCGGGCGGTTGGCCGTCGGCCGGTAGGCGTGCTCGCTCGAACGCTCCAGTTCCGGCAACCACGGAACCAAGTCGACCGGCGGGAAATGCGCCTGTGCCTGCGCTTCCTTCAGCGACCAGGCCAGGTCGATCTCGCCGGTGTTGCCGATGAGCAGCGAAGCATGCGCCTGCTCGCCGCTGCCGGCGCGCGCCTGGATCGCCGCCGGCGCCAGAGCCAGCCGCGGCGCGCCGACCTCGACCAGCACGTTGTTCCAGGCTTGGCGCGGAACGTCGACCGGCGTCCAGGTGATCACCTGGCCGTCGCCGAGAATCGCGCTGTCGTAGGAGTACTCCTGGTACAGCGGGTTGTCGGAGATCGGCGTGAAGCCGATCAGTCCCACCGTGGCCGACCCGCCGAAATCCGGACTCGGATCGGCGGCGACGTCGAACGCCAGGTCCTGGTAGACGTAGTGGATGCGGCCGGTGCCTTCCTCCAGCACCACCTGGAAGGTGATGCCGCCGGCCGGGCTCGGCGTGTAGGCATGGTCCTTGTCGCTCCACTGCACGATCAGGCGGCGGTGCGGAGCTTCGCCGAGCGTGGCGAAGTAGATCGCGCCGTTGCCGCCGAGCAGATCCCAGTACGCCGCCAGGCTGTTGTAGCCGTAGTACGGAAAGCTCATCCCCGCCACCGCGGCCATCGGGTCGTTGTCGCCCACCAGCGGCGGCGGCACGACGTTCGATTGCGGGCAGCCGTCCGGATCGTCGGCCGTGCGCAGCGACAAGGTTCCGCTGTTGTTGATGCACAGGACGCTGCCGTCGCCTTCCTGGAAGTACTGGCCGTAGAAGCTGATCGGGAAGGGCAGTTCGCTCAGGCGATGCACGCCGAGGGCGCCCAGGCTCAGCTCCGCGCCGATCGTGCTGATGTCGGTGAACGTGACGCTCGCGTCCGAGCCCTGCTCGTAGCCCGGCAACGACGCGGTGGCGTTCCAGGTGAAGCGCGGCACCTGGTCCTCCGTGCCGGCCGCCGCGACGTGGTGGTAGCGGAAGCTGCCGCCGGGCGGCACCGGCTGCTGCAGCAGATTGAACAGCCGATCCCAGCCGTAGTACTCGTACTGGAACGGCGCGTAGGTCAGCATCGTCAGCGTGTGGTAGTTGAGCGTCACGTCGCTGTGGTTGACCATCGTGAAGCAGTAGTTGACCGGCTCGCCCGGCGTCACCGTGATGTTCGTCGCCGTGCCGCAGGCCGGCGGCGGGTCGGTGCTCACCGTCACGCGCAGTTCGATGCCGCCTTGTTCGCGCGATTCGTTGGTCAACGCGAAGCGGGTCTGGAGGCCGTGCGCGGTGGCCGTCACCACGTAGCTGCCGGCGGTGCCGTTGGCACGCGCGGCGATCGCCGCCACGCCGTCGACGTCGGTCACGGCGCTGGCCTGCGCCAGAATCGCGCCGGCTCCGGAAGCGGGCGCGGCGAAGCTCACCTCGACACCGCTCACCGGCCGTCCGTCCGCATCGCTCACGCGCACCGACAGCGGCGTCACGAAGCCGGTGTCGATCGCCGTGCTCTGCGGCGTACCGCCGCTGGGCGTCAGCGCCGCCGGCTGGTGGAAGCGCGCGATCACCGCGCAGTCGGCGAGGATGTGCCCGGTGGTGTAGGTGGTTCCGGCGAGGGCGCCGCCGCAGCCTTCGACGCCGGCGAGGTAGTAGCCGGCGTCGGGCGTCAGCTCGAAACTCGTCGTCTGCGCGAACAGCACCGACTGCGGCGCCGCCGGAACGATGGCGCCGTGAGCGCCGGCGGCGGGAAGCACCGTGTAGGTGATCGTCTCCAGCAGGAACTCGACGGTGATCGCGCAATGCCCGCCGACCGGAGCGGTGGTGTAGACCAGTCCGTCGAGCGAACCGCCGCAGCCGGTCACCGCGCCGATGACGTAACCCGGATCGGGCACGATGGTGAAGCGCACCTGCTCGCCGGGAGTGGCCTCCTGCGGCGTGTTCGGCGTGATCGTTCCGTTCGCGCCGGCCAGCGGCGTGACCACGAAGGCGTCGACGTCGACGCGGCCGTCGCTCTTCAGGCGGGCGATGCCGCGGCGCGGGAAGCTGCCGATCTGGCTGAAGTAGCCGGCGACGACGATCTTGCCGTCGCTCTGCAGGGCGATGTCCTTGACCCAGGTGTTGGGCCGCGCGTTGAAGAAGCTGTCGTCGAGCGCGCCGTTCGCCTGCAGTCGCGCGAAGTTCGGCCGCGCCACGCCGTCGACGGTACCGAAGCCGCCGCCGATCAGGATGTGGCCGTCGGGTTGCACGAGAATGGCCCTGACGCCGCCGTAGCCGCCGTCGATGCGCGCCACGAACGCGGGATCGCGGGTGCCGTTGGGCAGCATGCGCACGAGCTGCGAGTCGACCGGCGAGCCGTCGCCGAAGTCGATGCGCGCGAACGCGCCGACCAGATAGCTGCCGTCGTCCAGCCGGCGCAGCGCAGTGACGTCGTTGATCGTGTCGCTGGCCGGCAGCATCGCCTGCAGCGATCCGTCGGCGTTCAGGCGGCCGAGATAGCCGCCGATCGACGAGCCGCCGCCGATCAGGATGCGGCCGTCCGGCTCGAGCACCATCGCGGCGACGAGGATGTCGTCTTCGACGCCGAAGTCCACGTTGAAGCCGGTGTCGCGCGTGCCGTCGGAACGCAGGCGCACCAGGTTGACCGGCGAACCTCCCGCGACCAGCTGCCGTCCGGCGGCGAGGATGCGGCCGTCGGGCTGCACGACGATCTTCTCGACCAGGGCGTCGGGCCCCAGCGCGGCGACGAACGCCGTGTCGCGCGAGCCGTCGGCGTTGTTGCGGATCAGGCCTTCTTCGCCGCCGATCAGGATTTTTCCGTCCGGCTGATCGGCCACCGCGTAGACCACCGAGCCGCCGGTGTTGCCGGCCTCGTACAGGCCGGTGCCGTCGGCGAAGTTCGCCTCGGCAGCGCCGTCCGACGGACTCAGCCGGGCGAACTTGAGCCGGTCCAATCCGCCGATGCGCGTGAACCAGCCGCCCGCCACGATGCGGCCGTCCGGCTGGATGTCGATCGATTCGACGTTGGCGTTGGGCGCGGGATCGAACACCACGTTGGCTTCGGGCACGAAGCTGGCCGACACCGTGCAGTCGCCGTAGACCCAGCCGGTGAGATAGACGTTGCCGCTGCGCAAACCCTCGCCGCAACCGGACACGGAGGCCAGCGCGTTGCCGGCGTCGGGCGTGAAGCTGAAGCTGACCTTGCCGCCTTCGCCGACCGATTGCGTCGTCGCCGGGGTGGCGCTGCCGCCGTCGCTGAGACGCAGCGCGACCGACAGCGGCGCCGAGGTGCCGTTGTCGAGGCGGCCGTCCGGATGCAGGCGGGCGAGATGATGGCGCGTGAGGCCGTTGATCTCGTCGAAGTGCGCGCCGAGAGCGAGCTTGCCGTCGGCTTGCAGCGCCACGGCGTAGACCGGTAGCGCATTCATCTCGGGGATCATGAAGCCCGCGTCGAGCGTGCCGTCCGGGTTCAACCGCGCCATGCCGCGATGGGGGACGCCGGCGACCGACGTGAGCGATCCGACGATCGCGATCCTGCCGCTGCCGTCGCGGACGATCGACTGGACTTCGCCCCTGACGTAGGGCACGAAGCTAGTGTCGACGCTGCCGTCCGCGTTGATGCGCACCAGGACGCCGCGATCGACACCGCCGAACTGGAGACCGTAGCCGCCGCCGGCGAGGATCTTTCCGTCGGGCTGGAGTTCCAGCGCGGAAACGCTCGAACCCGACGGCGCCACCGGCAGGGGCTGGGCGGTATCGGCCTGACCGTCGGGCAGCAGACGCAGCAGCGTGCCGTAGCCGGCGACCACGATGCGTCCGTCCGGCTGCACCGCGAGGTCGTAGATGAAATCCGTGCCGGCGGCGAGGCTGCCGGCGTCGAAGCTGGCGTCCAGCGTGCCGTTCGCGTTCAGGCGCGCCAGATTGACGCGCGGCTGGCCGCCCATCGTGGCGAACTTGCCGCCGATCAGGATCCTGCCGTCCGGCTGCACCGCGATCGCCTGGATCGTCGGCGTGCCGCTGCTGGCCGCGTCGACGAAACCGCTGTCGACGCTGCCGTCGGCGTTGATCCGCAGCAAGCCGCCGTTGCCCTGGGCGCCCATGCCGCCGATGAGCGCCTTGCCGTCGGGCTGCACCGCGATGGCGAGGACGTTGCGCGGCGTCGACGCGTTGTGGAACGCGGTGTCGACCGCGCCGTTGGGCAGCACGCGCGCGTAGTGGTTGCGCGGCTGTCCGCCGACGGCGGTGAACATGCCGGAGATCAGCAGGCCGCCGTCCGGGAACGCCTCGACTTCGTACACGTAGCTGTTGGCGTCCGGATTGAACGCCTGCGCGACGCCCGTGCCGGCCAGAACCAGGCAGGCGGTCGACAGCAGCGCGGCGGCCGTCCTCGACCAGAAACCCGCGCGCCGACGCCCGGCGGCGGATCGGCCACGAGAGAGGGGTGACGCCCGCCCGCCGCGGTCGCCGCTCCCTCGCGGGAGCGCCGGCACGGCGTCGTTGTTGTGGGTGCAATCGTTCATTCGGATTTCCAAGGAGGAGGTTGCTGGCGCTGCCACCGGGGCTTCGTGACACGGCCCCGGACCTGGTGCCATCCGCGTCGGATGTACCGGACGGACTGTGCAAAACCTTTACGGGTCAGGCACGTGACGGACATGACAGGCGATGACAGGCGGTGACGGAGGGTGCTCGGCACTGCTCGAACGCTGACCCGCACTGCCCGATGCGCGAGCGCCGCCGGCATCGCGGCGGAGCAGGGTGGGGAAGGCGTGTGTCAGCCGGGCGACAACGCGGCCGCCACGGCCGACGGCGAGCGCGCTCGTCCCATTGCGGACACGAAGGCTCAGCCGACCACGGGCTGCACGGCGAGCCGCGCGGGAACGACCCGCTCGCCGGCGAGTTCCCGGGCCCGGCCGAGCGACGAGCGCCAGGCGTCCAGGCTGCCGAGCGCATGGAAGACCTTGACGCGGATCAATGCCGATTCGTAGTCGTCGTTCGCCCAGACCGCCACGCGTCCGGCCAGCTCGGCGGCCTTGTCGCGCCGCTGGTGAGCCAGCAGCCAGTCGACGTACGACTGCGCCACCATCGCCACCAGCACCGGCAGCCCGACGTCCTCGGCCTTCGCCAGCGCCCGGTCGAACGCCGACTGCACCGCGTCGAGTTCGGCTTTCTGCTGCGCCGCCCACTCGGCCCTGGCCAGCAGGAAGACCGCGGAGACGCCGTCGCCGTCCTGCGGCAGCCAGCTTTCGATCCGCTCCGGCTCGGCATGCCCCTGGGCGATCAGCGCGCGCTGGCGCAGCAGCACCAGATACGCGTAGCGATCGAACGACGGAGCCCTCGGCCACGACTCCAACGCGGCGTCCACCGACGCGACGGTCTTTTCCGGCTGGCCCAGGCGCGAGGCGAGTTCCGCCTGCATGTCGTGGAGGTAGCGCCGCGTGCCGGGGCGCAGGTCGTGGAACCGGCGCTGCGCCTCGTCGATGACCTCGCCGGCTTCGCGGTAGCGCCCGACGCTCATCAGCACCCGCGCCTGGCGGTTGAACACGACCAGGCTGAGGCCGGGATCGCCGATCCGCTCGCGCGACTGCCATTGGCGTTCGGCGAGCGGCAACACGTCCGCCCAGCGCAGCAGGTCGGAATAGACGTCGATCAGGATGCTGCGCAAGGTGACCACGCGTTCCACCACCCCGAACGCCTCGTAGCGCTCGATCGCGGCGTTCAGGTGCGGCAGCGCCAGCTCCAGGCGATGGCGGACGATCTGCAACTGCCCGAAGCCGGTTTCGATGTGCGCCACGCGCAGGCGGTCGCCCGACTGCTCGGCCAGCAGGTAGGCGCGGCCGTAGTCGGCCAGCGCGCCGTCCGGATCTTCCAGCGCGACACGGGTCAGGCCGCGCCGGGTCAACGCGTCGCACAGGTCCAGCGGCGCGGCGCCGGTGTCCAGCGCCGTGACGGCGGCATTGAAATCGGTGATCGCCTTGCTGAAATCGGAGCGCCGGAAGTTCAGGTTGCCGCGCAGGATCAGCGCCCGGCCGCGATGGACGTCGTTCGGCGCCAGCGACGGATCGGCCAGCAGCTTCTCGACCGCTTCGGCCGCCTGGTCGTAGTGCCCGGCGCGAAAGTCCAGCTCCGCCAGGCGAAAGCGCAGCTCCGGCGCGAACGGAGGCGCGTCGGGAATCGCATGCAGGATGCTGCGCGCCAGATCCAGCTCGTTGGCCAGCGACGCCGCCTGCGCCTGTTGCAGGCGCTCGCGCGTCGCGTCGGTGTCGGCGGCGGGGTTCTCCTCGTGCGGCGGCTCGTGCCCCGTCGCCGCCAGCAGCAGGTCGGCCGCCGCGCGGGCCGTCTTGATGGCGTCCGCGCCGCGCGCCTCGACGCGGCGCTCGACGCCGCCGGTGTTCGCCGCGGCCAGCTCGATCGACCACACGCCCTCCGCGCGGGTCGCCTTGCCTTGCACGATCAGGTCGCCGCCCAGCACGTTGCGTATGCGCGCGTAGTTGGCCGCGTCGACCGACAGGTCGGCGCCGTGCAGCGCGGTGACCACGGTCTTGCTCGGCGAGACCCGCAGGCCCGCCACGCGCAGGCGCTCGGCGACCAGGTCCATCGCGCCCAGCTCCAGCCAGGCGGATTCGGAAGGTGCCTCGACCACGAACGGCAGCACGATGACGGCGTTGTCCGCGGTCGGCGTTCCTTTGGCCGGCGCAGGCGTCGGCGTTGCGTTGTCGAAGTGACGTCCGACCGCCCAGACGCCCACGACGGCGACCAGCAACGCGAGCGCGGCATACTGCCAGCGCCACTTCGCGCGCACGGCACGGCCGGCAGGGTTTTTGGACGGACGCGACTCGACAGGCGCTTCCGACGGAGCCGGCGATGGCGTCGGCACGGCAGCCGGCGCCGGTTTGGCCGTGGCGTCCTCGACCGTCTTCGTCTCGCGGGCGTCCACTTCGCTGATCCAGCGATAGCCGAAGCCCGGCACGGTGCGGATCAGGCGCTGCGTCTGGGCGTTGTCGTCCAGCGCGCGCCGGGCGCGCGCGATGATCTGATTGAGATGCCCGTCGGTGACTTCGACGCGGCCCCACACCGCCGCCACCAACTCGTCGCGGCCGACGGCCCGGTCGCGATGCTCGATCAGGTAGGCGATGCTGTCGAAGATGTAGCGATTGACGGACAGCAACGCGTCGCCGCACCAGAGTTCGCGCTCGGCAACCTTGACGCGAAACCCTTCGAATGAGTACTCCAGCGCAGCCACCGACGTCAGCAACCCCCACCGCGACGGAGCCATAGTAGCTTTTGCCATCCGCAACGGGCAGGGGCTTGCCCCGCGGCTTCCCGACGTGCTCGGTGCGGGCCCGATCGCCTCGACCCGGCTCCGCGTTCGGCGCTGGACGGGAAACCCTCGCGCCGCGCGCCGGGTCGGGGTGAATTAAGCCGGCGGGTCGCAGCATGGCCTCTCCGATTCACCGGAGATCGCCATGAAACGTTTCACGACCATCCTCGCTTCCGCCGCGGCCGCGCTCGTGTGTTCGCTCGCCCTGGCCCGGAACGATACGCCGCCGACGTCGCCGCCCGTCGACGAACAGCAGGCACAGGCCGAAAGGAACATGGAAGAACAGATGATGAAGCATCCGACGCGGCCGACCAGCACCTTCGACCAGCTCGACGTCGATCACCACGGCTATCTGACAGCGGCGGACAGGAAGAAGGACCCCTGGCTGGCGAAGCACTTCCAGCGCTGCGACACCGACGGCGACGGCCGGCTGACCCGGATGGAATTCGACGCCTGCACGAAGACCGAGTAGGGCGGCGTCCGCCAGCCCCTCGTGACGGGGCAAGAATGTGGTCGAAGGATGTGGTCTAGGGATGTTTGTTTGGAGGTGTGCGAGCGAGCGCCGCGCGGCGCTCACAGCCGGTTCGCGTCCGCCCGCTCGCGCACCTCGGCGAAGGTCCAGTCGTGGACGATGCGGCCGTCCTCCCAGATCGTCACCATCGCGTCGTCGTAACCCATCGGCCGGCGCACGTCCGCCACCGAGTCGGCCTCCGCCGGCACCAGCTCGGTGCGGTAGCCGCCGTACTCGCGATGGCGCAGCAAGGTCATGCGGCCGCGCTTGCTCTGCTTGCCCTTGTCGGTGACCGGGTCCTTGTACACGTCGATCCAGCGACCGTCGATGCGCGCGGCCGAGCACTTCAGCGCGAACTTCTGCGTGTCGCGGTCGAGCCGCTGCAGCAGCGCGCCGCCCATGCCGAAGGTGACGTTGTCGGTGGCGTAGCCGGCGCTGGTGACGCGTTCGAGGATCGCGCGGAGGCTGTTCGGATCGACGCCGTCGCCCTGGATCACGCGCACGTGGCGGAGCAGCTTGTAGCCCTTCGCGTTGACGGTGTGGCCGAACGCCTCGTCGAGCAGTTCCAGGCACTGGTGCACGACGGCGACCGGATCGCCCGAATCCGGACGGATCACGATCGTCGCGCCCGAATCGACGACTTCCTGCTTCAGCGTCTTGCCCCAGTGCTCGCGGATCGCGTGGAAGATGTCGTAGCTGTCCGACACCACCGCGACGATCGCGCCGGGCCTGGCGAACTGCCGCAGCATGTTGCGGTAGGCGAGCACCTCGTTCTCGCGGCCCCAGCTGGTGATCGTGCTGTGCTCGGCGGCGGGAATGGAGAACGCCGCCATCGGCTCGTGGTAGTGCGCCTTGGCCAGCTGCAGCGCGGAGACGGTGTCGGTGCCGCGGAAGTTGACCAGGTGCGCGGCGCCGCCGATCGCCGCCGATTCCACGCTGGACACGCCGCGCGAGCCGAAGTCGTGCAGCTTGAACGGCAGCTGTCCTTCCGGGTCGTCGCTGGTGCGCTCGAGGAAGCGGCGGATGGTCTGCTTGGCGTGCCAGCTGATCGTCGCGACGGTGACCGGATACCAGATGCGCAGCAGCATCGTCTCGAGGTACGACGGCAGCCAGAACGCCTGCGGATCGGTCGACTCGATCGTCATCAGCACGTTGTGCGTCGGCACCACCGAGCCCTCGGGCACCGCGCGGATGCGGATCGGCAGCAGGCCGCCGTGGCGGTCGACGATGTGGCGCCAGCCGTTCTCGTTGAACGGCTCGCCGTGCGCGGCGAAGAGGTCGCGCGCCTCGTCGACGTCGGCATGCGTGACCGGCTTGGCGAGGTATTCCTTCAGGATCGCCTGCAGCCCGAAGAACACGGTGCGGTCGTAGGTGCCGCCGCGCGACTCCACGTAGAAGAAGGTCGCGTCGGTACCGGGCGGGTATTGCAGCCAGTGGCTGACCTTGTAGCTGTCGGTGTTGAGCAGCAGGTTGTCGAGACACTTCATGGCGAAACTCCTTCGGCCGATCGTGCCTGCCGACGGCCGGCGTTGTCGAGCGAGGCGGGGCAGGCGGCGACACGCATCGACATTCGCGCCGCGCGCGCCAGCGCCGATGCTGGCACGCCAGTTGCTGCACACGCAGCGAAATCGCGAACGCCCGAACCTTCACCGCGTGCGCGTTCGTCACCGGCAATTGGCCGCGACGGCGACGCACGATCGACGTCGATATCGACGAGGAGTCCGCACGTGCAACGCAAACGACTGCGCTTCGAAGACGACTTCCGCGTCGCATTCGCCAACGGGCGCGCGCAGGCCGCGGAAATGACCCTCGCCGTCGGCGGCCGCGAAGGCGGGCCGGACAACCGCCACGTCGGCGCGGACCAGTGGCTGTTCGTCGTCTCCGGCTGCGGCCGCGCGCGCGTCGGCGGCCGGACGGTGCGCCTGACCGAAGGCGTGCTGCTGCTGATCGAAAAGGGCGAGCGGCACGAGATCCGCAACACCGGCGACGAGCCGCTGCGCACGCTCAACCTGTACGTGCCGCCGGCCTACGACGCGAGCGGCGAGCCGCTGCCGCGCGGCCGCTCGAATCGGGCGTGAGCGCTTCGCGATGCCGGCGCGACACGAGATCCGCATCGGCATCTCCGGCTGGCGCTACGCGCCGTGGCGCGGCGTGTTCTACCCGCCGGGGCTGGTGCAGCGGCGCGAACTCGAGTTCGCCGCGACGCGGTTCGACTCGATCGAGGTCAACGGCTCGTTCTACGGGCTGCTGCGCCCGGAATACTACGCACGCTGGTACGCGCAGACGCCGGACGATTTCGTCTTCAGCCTCAAGGCGCCGCGCCTGATCACGCACCTGCATCGCCTGCGCGACATCGAAGAACCGCTCGGCCGCTTCTTCGCCTCGGGCGTGCTCGGCCTCGGCGAAAAACTCGGCCCGCTGCTGTGGCAGTTCCCGCCGCGCATGGCCTACGACGAAACGCGCTGGAAGGACTTCCTGTCGATGCTGCCGAAGGACACCGACGCCGCGCGCGACTGCGCCCGGCGCATCGGCGCCGACGTCGATTCGACACCGCCGCGCCGCCGGCTCCGCCACGCGGTGGAAATCCGTCATCCGAGCTTTCGCGACGAAGGCTTCATCGCGCTGCTGCGCCGCCACCGCGTCGCGCTGGTGGTCGCGGACACCGCCGGGCGCTGGCCGTACCTCGAGGACGTGACCGCCGATTTCCTCTACCTGCGCCTGCACGGCGACCAGGAACTGTACGTCAGCGGCTACACCGACGCGGCGCTGCACCGCTGGGCCGCGCGCATCGAACGCTGGGCCGGCGGCGGCGAACCCGACGACGCGGTGCGCGTCTCGGCGAAGCCGGCCGCGCCTGCTCGGCGGCGCGCGGTCTACGGCTACTTCGACAACGACGTCAAGGTGCGCGCGCCGTTCGACGCGCTGCGCCTGCGCGCGCTGCTCGGGCTGGACGCGCGAACCTGACGCGGCGACGGGGAAGAAAGTACCTGGCCCAGTGATTTTTTTCATTCCGCCGCGCGCTCGTGAACGCGTACGGCCGTGCTGGCACGACTCGTGATTGGCACGACTCGCCCTCAACGCAGAAGGAGTCCGCCATGTCGCTGTCCTGGATCGTCCTCGTCGTCATCGTCCTGCTCCTGCTGGGCGCGTTGCCGTCATGGCCGTACAGCCGCGCCTGGGGCTACTACCCGAGCGGCATCCTCGGTGCGATCCTGGTGATCGTGCTGGTCCTGGCCCTGCTCGGACGCATCTGAGCGTCCGCGGGTTCCGGTCCGGCGCACGTCAGGCCGGCTTCAGGCGAGGAGTCGCATCGTCTGCGGGCCGCCGGCCGGTTCCCGGCGGGATCGAACGGGAGAGCACCATGGCGCGAGCGATCTGGAGCGGGACTCTTTCCTTCGGGCTGCTGCAGATTCCGGTGAAGCTGATGTCCGCCGAGCGCCGCACGGATCTGCATTTCCGCATGCTCGACAGCCGCGACAACGCGCCGATCCGCTACGAACGCGTCAACAGCGAGACCGGCGACGAGGTGCCCTGGAAGGACATCGTCAAGGCCTTCGAATACCGCAAGGGCAACTACGTCGTGATCGAGGAGGAGGACCTGCGCGCCGCCGCGCCGCAGAGCCACGAGTCGGTCGACGTCGAAGCCTTCGTCGACGCCGGTTCCATCAGCCCGCGCCATTTCGAAAAACCCTACGTGCTGGTGCCGGGAACGAAGGCGCAGAAAGGCTACGTCCTGCTGCGCGAGACCCTGGCCAAGGCCGGCAAGATCGGCATCGCGCGCGTCGTTGTGCGCACGCGCGAATACCTCGCCGCCGTCATCCCCGAAGGCGACGCCTTGGTGCTGATGCTGGTGCGCTACGCGCAGGAGCTGATCGACCTGGACGACTTCGAGCTGCCGAAAGGCCCCGCGGCCGACTATCGCGTCACGCGCAAGGAACTGGAGATGGCGCGCCAGCTGGTCGACTCGATGGCCGGCAAGTGGGATCCGGCCGACTACCAGGACGAGTTCCGCACGCGCCTGCACGAAGTCATCGAGAAGCGCATGCGCAGCGGCAAGACCGTCACGCCGCCGGAAACGGAAGAGGCTGCGGAAGAGGCGACCAACGTCGTCGATTTCATGAAGCTCTTGAAGAAGAGCCTGGAATCCAAGCGCCCGCGCGAATCCCGCCCGGCGAAGAAGACCAAGTCCAAGCCGGCGGCGAAGAAGGCCGCTCCGCGGCGCCGCCGCTCGGCGTGACGCCTGGTCATGAGCCTGCGCGAGTACGCCCGCAAGCGCCGCTTCGACGAAACGCCGGAACCGGCGGCGCCGCGCAAGCGGGCGAAGCGGGCGGGCGGTGAGCCGATCTTCGTCGTGCAGCTGCACCACGCGCGCGCACGGCACTACGACTTCCGCCTCGAGGTCGACGGCACGCTGAAGAGCTGGGCGGTGCCGAAGGGACCGTCGCTGCGTCCCGGCGAAAAGCGCCTGGCGGTCGAGGTCGAGGATCATCCGCTGCCGTACGCGAACTTCGAGGGCGACATCCCGCAAGGCCACTACGGCGCCGGCCACGTGGCGATCTTCGATCGCGGCACCTGGCGCGCCGAAGGCCGCGCGCGCGACGCGCTCGCCGCCGGCCACCTCGACTTCGCGCTGGACGGCGAACGCCTGCGCGGCCGCTGGACGCTGGTCCGCACGCGCCGGCAAGGCCGGCAGCAGCAATGGCTGCTGTTCAAGCGCAACGACGAGGAAGCGCGCGACGCCGAAGCCGACGACCTGCTCGACGAAGCGCCCGCAACACCGGCGAAGCGACCCGCGCGGCGCCGCGCTGCGGGCAAGACGGCGAACGAGACCGCGAGCCGCTGGCACGACAAGGCGGCCGCGCTGCCCGGTGCGCGTCGCCACGCGTTGCCGGCCGGCTTCGCGCCGCAGCTGTGTTCGCAGCAGCCGACGGCGCCGCGCGGCGAGAACTGGCTGCACGAGAGCAAGTGGGACGGCTACCGCCTGCTCGCCGACCTCGACGGCGGCAAGGTCCGGCTGCGCTCGCGCAACGACCTCGACTGGACCGACGAGCTGCCCGAGATCGCCTCCGCGATCGAGGCGCTGCCGGTCGCCAGCGCGCGGCTGGACGGCGAGATGGTCGCGCTCGACCGCAACGGCCGCAGCGATTTCTCGGCACTACAGCAAGCACGCAAGAGCGGCGCGACCCAGCGCCTGCGCTATCAGCTGTTCGACCTGCCGGCGCTGGAAGGCGTCGACCTCACGCGCGTCGCGCTGATCGAACGCAAGGAACTGCTCGAAGCCCTGCTGAAGACCAGCCGCCGCCGCACGCTCGGCTACAGCAGCCACGTACTCGGCCACGGCCGGGAAGTGTTCGAAGCGGCGCGGCGCCAGGGTCTCGAAGGCATCGTCAGCAAGCGCATCGACGCGCCCTACGTGCAGGCGCGCTCGTCGACCTGGGTCAAGGTCAAGCACGCCAACACGGACGAATTCGTCGTCGTCGGCTACACCGCGCCGAAAGGATCGCGCAGCGGCTTCGGCGCCTTGCTGATGGCCGCACGCGAGGGCCGCCGCCTGCGCTACGTCGGCCGCGTCGGCACCGGCTTCGACGACGAGACGCTGCGCTCGCTGCTGCGCCGGCTCCAGCCGCTGCGTCGCCGCGCCGCGACGATCGAGCTGCCGGCGCACGTGCCGCTGCGTGACACCGCCGTGCAGTGGGTGGAGCCCACGCTGGTCGCGGAAGTCGAATTCCGCGGCTGGGCGAAGGAAGGACTGCTGCGCCAGGCCAGCTTCCTGCGCCTGCGCGAGGACAAGTCGGTGGAGGATCTGGACATGAGCGAGAAGCGCACGACGAAACCGGCGCGCGGCAAGCGAAGCACGGCGACCGGCGAAGTGACGATCACGCATCCGGAACGGGTGGTCTATGCGGACGCCGGCTACGTCAAGCAGGACGTCGCCGACTACTACCGCGCCGTCGCCGCGCGCCTGCTGCCGGAAATCGCCGGACGCCCGCTGTCGATCCTGCGCTGCCCGGACGGCGCGGGCGGAACGTGCTTCTTCCAGAAGCACCACGCCGGCACGCTCGGCGCGCACGTGCGCTCCGTGCGCCTGCGCGAGAAGAGCGGCGGCAGCGACCACTATCTCTACGTCGAGGACGAGGCCGGCCTGCTCGAACTGGTGCAGATGAACGTGCTCGAATTCCATCCCTGGGGCTCGCGCATCGACGATCCGGATCGGCCCGACCGGCTCGTCTTCGACCTCGATCCCGATCCGGGCATCGGCTGGCCCGCGCTGGTCGCCGCCGCGCGCGACGTGCGCCGCCAACTCACCGCGTCGGGGCTGGAGAGCTTCGTGCGCCTGTCGGGCGGCAAGGGCGTCCACGTGGTGGTGCCGATCGCGCGCGGCCCGCGCTGGGAGGAGGCCAAGGCGTTCTGCGAAGCGTTCGCCGACGCGATGGCGACGCGCGCGCCGCAGACCTACGTGGCGACGGCCAGCAAGGCCAAGCGCCGCGACCGCATCTTCATCGACTGGCTGCGCAATGCGCGCGGCGCGACCAGCGTGGCGAGCTGGTCGCTGCGCGCGCGTGCCGGCGCACCGGTGGCGATGCCGCTGCGCTGGCCGGCGCTGGCCGCCGCGAAGGGACCGGCCGCCTACGATCTGGAGGCCGCGAAGCGGCGCGCGCGTACCCTGCGCGAGGACCCGTGGGGCGATCTCGACGCGCTCGCGCAGACCCTGCCCACGCTCGACTGATCGGCGCGGGAGGATCGTCGAGCACCAGGACGCTCACTCGGGCGGATCGCGCAGCTTCATCAAGTCGCGCCGGAACCGCCGCAGCTCGTCCTCGCCGCCGCTGCCGGAACGCGCGCGCAACACGTACGACGGATGCACCGTCGCCAGCGCCCACTGCCCGACGTCCAGTGCGATCCATCGGCCGCGCTCCTGCATCAGCTTGAATCCGCGACCGAGCACGATCTTCGCGGCGAGGCTGCCGAGGCAGACGACATACCGCGGACGAACACGCGCCAGCTCGGCGTCGAGCCATTGCAGGCATGCCGCCACCTGCGCCGCGTCGGCGCGCTTGTGCAGCCGCCGCTTGCCGCGCAGTTCGAACTTGAAATGCTTGACCACGTTGGTGACGTAGACGTCGCGGCGATCGATGCCGACCTCGGCCAGCACCTCGTCGAGCAGATGCCCGGCCGGACCGACGAACGGCCGGCCTTCGCGGTCCTCCTTGTCGCCCGCCTGCTCGCCGATGAAGAACATCCGCGCGTCCGGCGGACCTTCGCCGAACACGGTCTGGGTCGCATCGCGCCAGAGGTCGCAGGAGCGGCACGTGCGCGCCGATTTCTTCAGCGCCGCGAGGGAAGGGGGTTTCGGCGGGGGCGGCATGGCGATTCGCGTGCCCAGGCACAGGAGAGAGCGGGAGTTCGTTTCACGCGCGCACGCACGAGGCGGAAAGTTTTTCCGCCCGTGCTTCGCGCACGGCACGCGCGCCGGACACCCGCCGCGCCTGCGGATCCACCGGCTCGGGCGGAGTCGCATCGGCTACAGTGTCGGCATCGTTCTTCGGAGATCATCATTCATGGCAATGGCATCGGCCAGTCGGAATCCGCACCTGCCGCGCTTCCGCAGCGGTGTGCCGGGACTCGACGCGATTCTGGGCGGGGGATTGCTGCAGGGAGCGGTGTACATCGTGCAGGGCGTGCCGGGCACCGGCAAGACGATCCTGGCGCACCAGGTGTGTTTCGAGCACATCCGCGACGGCGGGCGCGTGCTCTACGTGACGGTGCTGTCGGAGAACCACGCGCGCATGATGCGCAACATGCAGTCGCTGTCGTTCTACGACGAAAGCGAAGTGCCCTCGGCGCTGTACTACGTCAGCGCCTACCAGACGCTCGACCAGGAAGGCCTGAAGGGCCTGACGATGATGATCCGGCGCGAAGTCGAGCGTCTCGGCACGCACCTGCTGATCTTCGACGGCCTCACCGCCGCCGAGCAGATGACCGCCTCGAACACCCAGCTCAAGCAGTTCGTGCACGACCTGCAGTCGATCTCCACCGTGATGGACTGCTCGATGCTGCTGTTGACCAGCGCCGAGGACGCGGTCGTGCTGCCGGAGCAGACGATGGTCGAAGGCGTCATCGAGCTCACGCGGCGCGTGCCGGCGGCGCAGTCGCTGCGCTACGTCGAGGTGAAGAAGTTCCGCGGCTCGGACTACCTCGACGGCCGCCACGCGATGCAGATCACCGACGAGGGCGTCGTCGTGCATCCGCGCATCGAGGCGATCTACGGCGAAGCGCGCGAAGCCGAGACGGAATGGAGCGGCCGCCTCTCCAGCGGCATCGACTCGCTCGACCGCCTCATCGGCGGCGGCTGGCCGGCGGCGACCACCACGCTCGCGCTCGGCCCGTCGGGTTGCGGCAAGACCACGCTGGGACTGCATTTCCTCTCGCGCAGCTCGAGCGAGGAGCCCGGACTGTACTTCGGCTTCTACGAGATGCCGCGGCGGCTCCTGCAGAAGGCCAGGGCGTTCGCGCTCGGCATCGACGAGCTGTACGCCGACGGCCGCCTGCTGATCAGCTGGGAGGCGCCGACCGAACGCATCCTCGACCGCCTCGGCAACCGGCTGATCGACCTGGTGCGCGAGCGCGGCATCCGCCGCCTGTTCGTCGACGGCATCGACGGCTTCCGCCTCGGCACGCCCGATCCGGCGCGCCTGAGCCGCTTCTTCGCGGCATTGACCAACGAGCTTCGCGCGCTCGGCTGCACCTCGATGTTCGCGATGGAACAACCGGAGCTGTTCGCGGCGAAGGCGCAGGCCTCGATCGACGGCTTCTCGATGGTGGCCGAGAACATGCTGCTGCTGCGCTACGTCGAGATCGACGCCTCGCTGCGCCGCCTGCTGGCGGTGCTGAAGGTGCGCGACAGCGCGTTCGACGCGAATCTGCAGGAGCTCTCGATCACGCCGACCGGGCTGGAGATCGCACCCACGTTCGGGCGCGCCGAAGGACTGCTGGAAGGCCAGGCCCGCCGCAACATCATTTCCGTCTCGCGTACCGACGGCGGCCGCCCCGACGACGGCCAGCGGAGCTGACTGGGTGCACAAGATCCTGCTAGTCGACGACGAGTACGGTATCCAGGCCATCCTCGACACCTTGTTGTCGGATGCCGGATACCGAACCGTTCTCGCCGGAAACGGCAAGCAGGCGGTCGAACTGTTCAGGACCGAGCGCCCCGACCTGGTGCTGATGGACTGGATGATGCCGATCATGGACGGCCCCACCGCCGCGCGCCTCATGCAGGCGCAACGCCCGGAGGTACCGTTGATCATCATGAGCGGCGCGCATCCGCAAGCGCTGCGCGAGGAATACGACGGCTTCACCGCCTTCATCGCCAAGCCGTTCCGCGCCGCGACGGTGCTGGAGGCGATCGACCGCGCCTTGCGCGGTTGAGCCGGCGTCGGCCGTGCGCCGCATCCGCGTCGGCACGCGTGCGTAAGCTCGACAGCGCGCGCGGAATTTTTTCCCGCGTGTCGCGGCATTCGACGATCTCCGCGCGCAACCGCGCGTTTGGCATGCGACCTGCACCGTCGGCCTGCGCCGACAGGAGGCCGCCCATGTCCCATCGTTTCGAGCGCGATCCCGCGCAGCTTCTCGACAGTCCCTACGTCGACTTCGATCGCGTCTTCGGCACCAGCCGGAAACCCGCACGGCACGATCGCGACGCTCGCTCGCCGGCGCGCAGCGGCAATCGCCCGCGAACGCAGAAGACGGCGGACGACACCGGTCGCATCTCCTACGGCACCGTGCATTACGACGGCCTGGCGTACCTGGTCCTGCCCGACGGCGACTCCGGCCTCGACCTGCCGCGGCTGTGCCGGGCGGCGGCGGAGCGCAGCGGACTGACGCGCTACGGCGCTCCCGGACTACCGACCTCGTACGTGGCGCTGGATCCGTCCAGCGCGCTGGCGGAGGTGTGCTTCCACGTCCTCAACGACTGCTGCCGCGGCGCCGAGCCGATTCGCTGCGCCGTGTACCAGCTGCGCGTGCGCGGACGCTTCGCCGACCTGCACGGCCGCGAGCGGCGCCACCCCGAGCTGATCGCCGACGACTACCGCGTCACCCAGCGCCTGGGACATCGCGTGCGCGCGACGAGGAGCCTGCACGGGCTGCTGTACCCGTCCGCGCGCAGCAACGGATTCTGCCTGGCCGCGTTCTCCGACCACGTGTTCTGCTCGTCGCGCTTCGTCGACTTCGTCTCGCTGCGCGTGCAATCGGACCGCGCCGTGCGGCTGTGCGCGACCGGCAGCGTGCATTGGCGCCTGCTCAATCGCGACGAACTGCGCCGCACCGCCTGAGCGCGCTTACGCCGCCGAGTACAGCGCGAGGAGGAACGGCCATTCGCGATCGCGCCATCCCTGCACGCAGCGGAATCCGGCCGCGCCGGCGAGGTCGTCGACTTCCTCCACGTGGTACTTGTGGCTGCTTTCGGTGTGGATGGTCTCGCCGGCGGCGAAGGACACCGACAGGTCTAGGCGCGCGAAGCGGACGCGCTGCGCGCAGGTCGATTCGACGTGCATCTCGACGTCGCGCGTGCGCGGATCGAATCGCGCGCGGTGGCGGAAACGCGAGAGATCGAAATCCGCGCCGAGCTCGCGGTTCATGCGCACGAGCAGATTCAGATTGAACGCCGCGGTCACGCCGAGCGGATCCGCGTACGCCGGCAGCAGCTGCTGCGCCGGCTTGTCCAGATCGGCGCCGAGCAGCAGCGCGTCGCCCGGCCGCAGGCCGCGCCGCACGCAGCGCAGCCAGCGCAGCGCTTCGACCGCAGCGAAATTGCCCAGCGAGCCGCCGAGGAACAGCACCAGAAAGCGCTCTCCCGCGCCGCGCGCGGCGACGGCGCGCTCGAATCCCGGCAGGTAGTCGGCCTCGACGAATCGCGCCGACAATCCGTCGAGATCGCGCAGCGTCGAGCGGCTGGCTGCAAGCGCACCGGCGGACACGTCGATCGCGACGTACGCGAGCCGGCGCCGGCGCAGCAGCGCTTCGAGCACCAGCCGCGTCTTGGTGGCGCTGCCGCTGCCGAACTCGACGATCGTGTCCGCCGCGCAGAGCGCCGCGACGTCGTCGGCGCAGCGCTCCAGCACGCGCCGCTCGGCGCGCCAGACGCCGTATTCGGGCAGGCACGTGATCGCCTCGAACAAGCTCGAGCCGAGCGCGTCGTACAGATACGACGGCGGCAGCGATTTTTGTCCAGGGCCAGCGAGTCCCGCACGCACGTCCGCTGCGAAGCGTTCGAGGGCGACATGTTGTGCCGATGCGGCTTCGAGGCAGCAGGCGTTCATCCATTCCTCGCGCAGCGAAAGCCGGCGTGCACGTGCGGGTAGTGCGGCTGGAACCAGTTGCGGAACGAGCGCCGCAGCAGGCAGGCCGCAGTGAACGGCGCGCCGCCCTTGAGCACGTAGTGGCGGCCGTCGAAGAAATCCGCCGAGTAGCCCGCGTAGAACGCGAACGGTTCGAATCCCGGCAGCGGCGCGAACGGTGTCGCCGTCCATTCCCAGCCGTTGCCGAGCAGGCCTTCGACACCGAACGCGCTGGCGCCGTCGGGATGCGCGTCGACCGCGTGCGGGCGCTCGTCGTGGAAATCGAAGTTGCCGTGGCGCGCCGCCGGTGCCTCGGTGCCCCACGGATACGCGCGTTCGGCGCCTTGCGGCGTGCCGTAGGCGGCGCGGTGCCACTGCGCTTCGGTCGGCAGCCCCGCACCGGCCCAGCGTGCGTAGGCGGCGGCTTCGGCGTGGCTGACGTAGACCGGCCAGTCGAGCGGCAGCGGCAGTCGTTCCGACACGCTGCTCACGCACCAGCGGTCCGCCGCGCGCTCCCAGAACGGCGGGTGCGCGACGTCGTGCTCGATGCGCCAGCGCCAGTCGGCCGGCGACCAGTGCGCCGGGTCCTCGTAGCCGCCGGCGTCGACGAAGCGCCGGAATTCGCCGTTGCTGACCATGCGTCGCGCGATCTGGAATTGCTCGACCTCGACCGGCTGCTCGCCGTATTCGTTGTCCCAGCCGAACGTGCGCCAGTCGTCGCGGCGTCGGCCGAGAGTCGCGGTTCCGGCCGGGATGCGCACGAACTCCGCCGCGAGTTCGCGCGCCGGCAGTCCGCGGCGAAGCGGTCGGCGCGCACGCGAGCGATGCAGCAGATACGCCAGCGTCTCCGCGTGCATCAGGCGGTGTTCGATCGCCGCGTCGAGCACGAAGGCGAGCGGAGCCGCGCCGCCGCCCATGCGCTCGCTCGCCAGCACGCGCGGCAGCGAAGTGTCGAGCCGGCGACGCGTGGAGGCGATGTAGTCGTCGATCTCGCGCACGTCGGGCCACGCGGCCGGCGCCTCCTCGGGCAGCGCGCCGTCGAGCGGGTCGATGCCGGAGGCGAACAGCGTGTCGAACGCATGCGAGCGAGGCTCGTCCAGCGCCGCGGCGAGGAGATTCCGGTCGAACGCGTCGAGATGGCCGAGGTAGAAGACGAAGCGGTGCCGCTCGGCGATCGGCCGCTCGTACAGGCGATCGGGCCGGACGCGGTCGAGCAGGGCATCGGTGAGCCGCCGCGCGTGCTCGAGCCGCGCCAGCGCGGGGCAGGGCGGAGCGGCAGCGGCAGCGGCGCGGGCGAATGCGGGCGGGCGGGTCATCGTCGGCGCGGCATGCACGGCACGATCGAGCGCCGCGCCGGCCGCCTCGCGGCGCATCGGCGCGGCGTTCCCGATCGGCGGATTACAAGGTGCGGTCGAATTCGCGCACCTGCCGCTCGGCTTCGTCCTTGGCGATGCCGTAGCGCTCCTGGATCTTGCCGACGAGGTATTCGCTGTTGCCGTCGGCGACGCTCAGGTCGTCGTCGGTCAGCTTGCCCCATTTCTCCTTCAGGCTGCCCATCAGCTGCTTCCACTGGCCTTGAATGCGATCCTTGTTCATTGCGGGCGGCCTCCGTCCATGTCCTTGTGAACGGTCAATGCCGAGGCGTCGACGCTCTTCACGCCCTTGATCTGCTGGGCCGCCGCGACGGCGTTCTTGATCGCCGTCTGGTCCGGCTGCGTGCCGCTGAGCATGACCACGCCGTTCACGGTCTTGACGCTGATGTCCATGCTCTTGACGCCGTCCGTCGTGGCGAGCTGCGACTTCACCTTGGTCGTGATCCAGGTGTCGCTCACCGGCTGATCGGACTTCTGGTCGTCGGCGTGTTCGTCGGCGGCGAGCGCGACGACCGGCGCGGCGGCAGCGGCGATCGTGAGCAGACCGCAGAACGCGAACGATGCCGCGAAGCGGTGGGTGGTCTTCATGGGTGGCCTCCTGTGGATGTCGGAACGACGGTCCGGGCAATGCAGAAAGCGCACCAACGTCGGCAGCCGGGCAAACCCATGCGCGCGACCGCGGCGGCAGCGAAACTTTTGCGCACGCCGCGAGAAAATTACGCGCCGCTCAGCGAAGGAACCGCTCCTTCGGCAACCGGCTCGAAACCGCGCGTGAACGGTGTGCACCCGGCGCCGGCAGGCGCTCGTAGCGATAGCGGTTGCGAATCCGGCGATTCATGTAGCGACCGATCGAGTCGGCGCGCAGCAGCGCGCGATGCACCGGCGGCGGCACTTGGAAGTAGCGGTAGAGTCCGCCGTTGCGGAACAGCACTTCCAGCATGCGTTCGCCGGCGGCGTAGCCGATCTCGGCGATGCTGGAGGAAGCGACGCGCTGCCGTTTCATCGTCGTCTCCCGGATGCGCGCACCTTTTTCACGGGCGCCGTATTCATGCGGTTCCTGCACGTTCGAGGCCATCGCCGCGCGCCGGCGCATGCTGGCATGCCTGTTGCGAAGTCGTCGTCGACACCGCCATTCACGACGACGCATGCGCACGATCCCGCCCACCCGACCGTCTCGCCGTCCGGACAGGAGCCGGCGCGCCGGCGCGGACGGAGCCGGCGCGCCATGAACTTCCTGCAGTGGACGCTGGCGGTCGGCGTGCTGCTGATGCTGATGGCGATGATCTCGGGCCTGCTGCAGCGCCTGCCGATCGCCTCGTCGCAGGTGTATCTGCTGGTCGGGCTCGGTGTCGGTCCGCTCGGCATGCACTGGCTCGACCTCGATCTGCTCGCGCACGCACGCTGGGTCGAACGCATCACCGAACTCGCCGTCGTCGCCTCGCTGTTCTTCGGCGGACTGAAGCTGCGCCTGCCGCTGCTGCATCCATGCTGGCGCAGCAGCTACCGCCTGGCGACGCTGGCGATGCTGCTTTCGATCGCCGGCGCCGCGGCGGTCGCGCATCTGCTGCTCGGCCTGTCGTGGCCGTCGAGCCTGCTGCTCGCGGCGATCGTCGCGCCGACCGATCCGGTGCTCGCCGGCATGGTCACCGTCGACGCCGCCAGCGACCGCGATCCGGTGCGCTATCTGTTGTCCGGCGAAGCCGGCCTCAACGACGGCATGGCGTTCCCGTTCGTCACGCTCGGCCTGCTGCTGCTCGCCGGCGGAACGGCGCACCTGGACGCGTGGGCACTCGGTTACCTGTGGGCGATTCCCGCCGGCTTCGCGATCGGCTTCCTGCTCGGGCGCGGCACCGGACTGCTCGTCATCCGCCTGCACAGCCGCTTCGGCGACGCCACCGCGCCGAGCGACTTCCTCGCGCTGGCGCTGATGACGCTCGCCTACGCCGGCGCCGAGATGCTGCACGCGCTCGGCTTCGTCGCCGTGTTCGCCGCCGGCCTCGGCCTGCGTCGCGCCGAACTCACCGTCAGCCGGCGCTCGCCGCTGCCGCAGGCGCAGCCGCGCGCGCCGCTGCCGCCGCCGGCGGACGAACTGGTCAATCCGAACCGCGTCACCGAGAACGACCTCGACGAACCGGCGGTGGCCGCCGGCGTCGTCGTCGCCGAGGCGCTGAATTTCGGCGACACGCTCGAACGGCTGCTCGAAGCCTCGCTGATGATCCTGGTCGGGGTCGTCATCGCCGCGAACTGGAGCACGGACGGCGTGCTGTTCGCCGCGATCTTCTTCGTACTGGTGCGGCCGCTCTCGGTCTGGCTGAGCCTGCTCGGCACGGCGACTTCGGCGCGCCAGCGCGCGCTGATCGGCTGGCTCGGCATCCGCGGCATCGGCAGCGTGTACTACCTCGCGTTCGCGCTCGGCCACGGCCTCGGCGGCGAGGCGGCACGGACGATGTCGGCGCTGGTCGCCACCGTCATCGCGGTCAGCGTCTGCGTGCACGGCGTGACCGCGCAACCCTTGCTGAAACGCTATCGACGCGACATGCGTCGTCGCGCCGAACCGCTCTGCGCGGCGGAGCCCGGCCGGGAACGCTAGCGCGACACCATTGCAATGGACGCGCTACGCGAACGCGGCGCGGCGCGGTTGGCCAACATCAGCAACGCGTCGAGCGCCTCCGGCTCGGCGGCCGGCACCGAAAAGATCCAGCCGCCGGCGGGCAGCGCGGCGCAGGTGAAATGCACGCCGTCGCCGACGAGCCCGGTGACCAGCTCCGCCGCGGCGGCGTAGCTGTCGACGACCAGCGTGCGCGCGGATCGCTCATGGCGAGCGGCGCCCGATGCGCGTACCGCTCGGCGGTTCGGAACGAGAATGCTCATGGGACGACCCGGTCGATGAAGAGGCGGCGCGCACGTGGCGCCGTGCATCGCGGCAGCAAGCGGCGTGCCACGGTGGATCGCGTCGTGCGCGGCGCGTGGCATGCATGTTGCTGAACTCACCGCGTCGAGACAGCCCATGGAGAGCCTCCCATGTCCAGCACCAGCGATCTGCGCGATCTGCTCAGCGTCCTCCGCGACGGCGTGATGTTCTACGGCGAAGCCGGCGAACGCGCGGAGCAGGCCGAGCACCGGCAGTTGTTCACCCGCATGGCGGAGGAGAAGAGGGCGGCGGTACGCGCGATCGAGAAGCTGCTGCTGCCGTCGGACCGTCCTCCGGACGGCACCTGGAGCGGCAAGATCCGCGAATGCTACGCGCGCGTGCTGACGCTGCTCGCCAGCGACAAGGACGCCGTCTACATCCGCGAACTGGAGGCGGCGGAGGATCGCGTCATCGAGGAATTCCGGCGCTGCCTCTCCACCATCGACGAGCCGCAGGCGCGCCGCGTGCTCGAGGAGCACTATCCGGCCGCGGTCTCCGCCCACGAGCACATGCGCGCGATGAAGCGCCAGGTGGACGCGAAATGAGCCGCGCCGGCGACGCGGCTGCGTGCATGAGGCGCTCGGACTCGCTCACCGACGAGCGGTCATCTTCCCCCGGCGGGGCGCCGTGGTGGAATTGACGACGCTGCTGGACAAGTGGACCGACGAACTCGGCCACTTCGGCCTGCGCATCGCGATCGCGCTGCTGCTGGTCGTCGTCGGCGTGGCACTGGCCCGCCGCGCCGCGCGCGCGCTCGAGCGCCGCCTGCTGCTGCGCCGGATCGACCGCCTGCTCGCCGACTTCATCGCCACCGCGCTGTCCACCGCGGGCGCGATCATGGTCGCCATCGCCGCGCTGCAGCTGGCCGGCATTCCGACCAGTTCCTTCCTCGCCGCGCTGGGCGCGGCGGGCCTGGCGATCGGATTGGCGCTGAAGGATTCCCTGGCGCAGCTCGCCGCCGGCGTGATGCTGATGGTGCTGCGCCCGTTCCGCGCCGGCGAATACGTCGTCGCCGCCGGCCAGGAAGGCACGATCGAGAGCGTGCACCTGTTCCAGACCGTGCTGCGCGCCGCCGACAACCGCATGATCACGCTGCCGAACGGCTCGATCACGGCGCAGCCGATCGTCAACGTGTCGCGCTGCCCGACGCGGCGCGTCGACCTGAATCTGTGGGTCGCGCCGGACACCGAGGTGACCCGCGCGCTCGACACGCTGCGCGGAGCGATCGGCGGCGACCGCCGCATCCTCGAACAGCCGGCGCCGGTGGTCCTGGCCGGCGACCTCGGCGAGCGCGGGCTGCTGTTGCTGGTGCAGATCTGGGCCAGGGCGACGGACCTGGGTAGCGTCAAGTCCGACCTGATCGGTCGCATCCAGCTCGCCCTGGAGGACAGCGGCGTGCGCCTGCTCGGGCCGTCGCAGCCGACGGTGCGCTGGCTCGCCGCTGCGCGCGACGCGGACGCCTCCGAACGGAAGTAAGTGCGGCCGGAAGTCCCGTTCCGGCCGCTTCACTGGCTGCCGGCGTCGTCGTCCGGCACGCGCCGCTTCGGCGCGCGCTGTTCCGGTACGTTCTCGTCGTCCGGCGCGCGTGCCGGAACGAACGGTGCGACCGGATCGCTGGCGGGGAACGTCTGCTCGAGCGCATCGTCGAGGTTCTCGCTCTCGTGCCGCTTGCGCCGCTGGCGCTCGTGCGGTGGCTCCGGCGGCAACCGCGGCGGCGGTCCGTCGGGATGGGGGTCCTTGCGGTCGCGTTCGGTCATGGTCGTCACTCCGCACGGGGGAGCGCCGCCGCGTCGAAGCGGCAGCGCGCATAGGCCGGTCAGCTGCGCGATCCGCGCGCGCGGCGCGCCTGCGCACGCTTGCGCGTCGAGGTCTTCGCGGGAGCGGCGCTCTTGCGCGCCTGGCGCGTGGTCTTTCGCGAAGCCGCCGAGGCGCGCTTGCTCGCCGGTGCGCGTTTCTTGGTGGCCGCGGCGCGATGCGCGCTCTTCTTCGTCGCGGGTCGCCGCGTCTTCTTGGCGGCGGCGCGCCGCGCGCGCGGCGCGGGCAGCGAAATCCGCCGCGCGCGGCCGGACGAGCGGGCAGGGGCCGCCTGCAGTTCGCGTTCGAGGGCCTGCTTGCGTTCGGCGAGCTGCTCGCCGAGCGCGTCGAGGTCGATCTCGGTGCGCTCGACCGCCGGCATCAGCTCGTTCTCCTCTTCCTTGACGTGATGCTGCACGTATTCCTTCAACACCGTGAAGCGCGCCTCGAACAGCTCGTCGCCGATCGCGCTGCCGTCGATGTCGGCGATCAGCCGCTTCAGGGAGCCGTGCTCGACGTCGGCCTCGGCGATGAGATCGGCTTTCTTCTCGGGCAGCGCTTCCTTGGCCGCCGGATAGAACAGCTCCTCTTCGATGCGCGTATGCACGGTCAGCTCGATGCAGATCGTGCGGCCGAGTTCCAGTTTGCGCTCGTCGGAGGATTCCGACTCCATCTCGGCGAACAACGCGTCCACCTTGCGGTGATCGTGCTTGAGCAGTTCGATTGCGTTGCGGTTCTCGTTCAAGGGCATGGCGGATTCTCCGGAGCGGGTCGCTGTGGTCGGAACCGCTTCAGCAATTCACATGCCACGGCTGCGCGCCGCGCACATGCCGCGCGACACGCGCGCAGCGGCAGTCGATCGGCCGCGCGCGTCGATGAAAAACTTTCCGCCGCCGCGAAAATTTCGCGATCCGACCGCGCTGCGCACGGCGGAGGAATACGCCTGGCTGCCGCACGATGCACTGGCATGTCCGTTGCACCCGCCGCTTCGTCGATTCCACGGAGTGCATGATGAATCCGATCCGCCCCTGCGCGGTTCTCCTCCTCACTTTCGTCGCCACCAGCGCGCAGGCCGAGCCGTCGCCCGCAATCGACCGCATCGGCCTTTCGCTCGGCGGCTACTACGCCGACGCCGACATCCGGTTGAGCGCTTCCAGCGAGCGTTACGGCCTCGGTCGCGCCAGCATCGAACCGAAGAGCGGCAACGAGACGCTCGGCCGCGCGCGGCTCGAATTCCTGATCGGCGACCACCAGGGACTGGAGTTCGACTACTTCTCGTTCCGCCACAGCCGTTCGCAGGCTCTGCAGCGTTCCTTCGACATCGGCGACGCCCGCTTCGACGTCGGCGCGCAGCTGCGCAGCCGCTTCGACCTGGACTTCGGCAGCGCCGCCTATCGCTGGTGGTTCGGCGACGGTCCCAGCGTGTTCGGCCTCGGCGTCGGCGCGGCCTACTACCGCGTGAAGGTCGGCGTCTCGGCCGAGGTTTCCGCCGACGACACCCGCGTGCGCGTCGGCGAACGCTACGACGCCGACGCCGTCGCGCCGCTGCTGACGTTCGGCTGGCGCTACGCGCCGAGCGACCGCTGGCGCTTCTACGCCGACGGATCGGGTGTGAAGAAGAACGGCGGGAAGCTGAACGGGCACGCCTGGAACGCGGCGGCCGGCGTGGAATGGTTTCCGTTCACCCACCTCGGCGTCGGCCTCGAATACGCGGTCACGCGCATTCGCCTCGAACGCGACTCGTCGCGCTACGACGCCGATCTGGATCTGCATCTGCACGGGCCGGCCGCGTATGCGCGCCTGCGCTTCTAGCGCGCGCCCGGCGCGGTGCCGGGGCGCGCGACGGTGCCGGGCGTACCGCGGCGCTTCGGCCCGTCCGCCCACGTACGGCCATGCGCACACCGCGCCGCTCGCCGTGCGGTCGAATCGCCACGCGCGCAGGTTCCACGGGAGGCCCATGAGCGAAGGACAAGTGATCCTGCTGTCGCGTCGACGCGGCGTGGAGAAGATGGGACACGACTACCTCTCGCGCGCGCACGCCGCCGCGCGTCTGGCCGACCTGCTCGGCTACGCCTACGCCGGCGACTATCGCGAGCGGCGTTTCGCGGCGGGGCACGCGTATTTCGTCCCGGACGACACGCTGCACGCCGACGACGCCGTGCGGATCGGCGTGCTGTCCGACCGCGACCTGTTCGGCGGTGTCGCGCCGCACGCGTTCGTCGCCACCAAGGCCCTCACGCACGGCACGGTCTCGGCCGAGGCGCACGCACCGGCAGGCTGGGTGCCGGCGCTCGCCGCGCAGCTCGAAGACGCCGTGCTGTACGGCTTCACCGCGTTCGCGCGCGGGGACGCGCGCCTCGCCGCACGGCGCGTGCTGCAACGCGGGCGCGCGCGCCTGAAGCGTGCCGTCGGCACCGGCGGCGCCGGCCAGACCGTGGTCGCCGACATCGACGAATTCGACGCCGCGCTGGCCGCCGTCGACGACGCCGAGCTGCAGGCCTGCGGCGTGGTCGTCGAGCAGAACCTGGAGGAGGCGGTCACCTACAGCATCGGCCATCTGCAGGTCGGCGGACGGCGCATCGCCTACTACGGCACCCAGCACACCGTGCGCAACCACCACGGCCACGACGTCTACGGCGGCAGCGAACTGGTCGTGATGCGCGACGGCGCCGGCCCGCCCGAGCGCGCCGACATGTCCGCGGCCCTGCGCGCGGCGCTGACCCGGGCGCAACGCTACGAAGCCGCCGTCGTGCGTGCGTTCCCGCGCTTCTTCGCCTCGCGCCACAACTACGACGTCGCCTGCGGCCGCGACGCCGACGACGGCATGCACATCGGCGTGCTCGAGCAATCCTGGCGTTTCGGCGGCGCCAGCCCGGCCGAGATCGCCGCGCTGCACGCGTTCGAGCGCGATCCCGGCCTGCATCGGGTGCGCGCCAGCACGCACGAGATCTACGACGACGTCGAACCGCCGCGCGGAGCGATCGTTTCCTTCCGCGGCGACGATCCGAACGCCGGCCGGATGACCAAGTACTCGTTGGTGGACGCGCATGGACATCCGGCTTGAGACCATCGGCATCGACGTCGACGACACCCGTCTCGGCGGCACGCTGCTGGCGCCGGCGCACGAACTGCCGGGCGTGCTGTTCGTGCACGGCTGGGGCGGCAGCCAGGTGCACGACCTGGCGCGCGCGAAGGAGGCCGCCGGCCTCGGCTGCATCTGCGTGACGCTCGACCTGCGCGGCCACGCCGGCGACGTCGCCGAGGCCGCGCGCGTCAGCCGCGCGCAGAACCTCGCCGACGTGCTCGCCGCCTACGACTGGCTGGCGAGCCGGACGAACGTCGACCAGGAGGCGATCGCGGTGGTCGGCGTCAGCTACGGCGGCTATCTCGCCGCGCTGCTGACGTCCTTGCGCCGCGTGCGCTGGCTCGCGCTGCGTTCGCCGGCGATCTACAAGGACCAGGACTGGGAACGGCCGAAGCTCGAGCTGCACAACGATCCGGAACTGCCGGCCTACCGGCGCCGGCGCCTGAGCGCCGGCGACAACCGCGCCTTGCAGGCCTGCGCCTCGTACACCGGCGACGTGCTGCTGGTCGAGGCGGAGCACGACGACGTCGTGCCGCATCCGGTGGCGGAGAACTACCAGGCCGCGTTCGCCAAGGTGCGCTCGATCACCGCGCGCATCGTCGCCGACGCCGACCACGGCTTCACCGGCAAGGCCGCGCAGCGCGAATACACCACCGTGCTGATCAAGTGGCTGACCGAGATGATCACCGGCGCGCGCTCGAGCGTCGCGGCGAAGAAGGTGCAGAACCACAAGCGCAACCTGCCGCAGGACAAGCAGGCCGCCGCGCGCACGCCCGGCGACGCGTAGCGCTCGGCGCGGAGCCGCCGACGAGACGGCGCGACCAGCCGCGACCAGGCGCGTCTCAGTGCGCGCGAGGATCGCCGGCGCCGCCGGTCATTCCTGCTCCGCCTCGCGCCACAGATGCTCGGGCAGATAGCTGCCGATCTCCGCGGCGGTGCGCTCGGTCAGGTTCTTGTCGATCTCGACGATGACGTGGCGGCTCACCTGATCTCCGGCTGTCGCACGCAGGACGCCGAGGAATTCCGGCGGCGCGATCAGCGCCAGACGGTCGTAGGCGCCGCTGGTGCGTCCGCGTTCGAGCACGTCGCGCAGCGCGCGCGCGAACTGCTCGGTGACGTGGTCCTCGGCCGAACTCGCCTCGAGCGCGCCGCGCGGGCGACCCGACATCGCCGGCATGCGCGAGGCACGGTCGCTGACTAGTTCGCGATCCTGCGCGCGCCCGTCGGGATTGAGCCGGTTCTCGATCTCGCGCAATGAACGGTCGGCGTTTCCCGAAAACAGCCGTGCGCGCGAGCTGTCGGCGACCAGGATCCAGATCTTCGACACAACGACTCTCCGTGCGGGCCTTCAGGTCTAGCGAGCGACGCGACAAACCCGCATGAACGACGCACGAAGGTGTTGGCGCGGATTCAGCCGCGCACGCGACCGGTCTTCCACGTTTCGACGCGACGCATTCGGCTCTGGCGCGCGCCGTTCGGCTTTCTCGACTGGCTGGCGATTCCCCGCCGCGCGCGATCGCTGGCTCGGCGGCCATTTCGAGCACTGCGACGCCGATCGCGACGGACGCCTGACGCGCGCGGAATACGACACCTGCACGCGCGCGCCGAAGCGCTGACGCGACGACGGACGGGAACGCCGGCTACTTGATCGTCAGCACGGTCCAGCCGGCCGGCTTGCGCGTCACGTTGAGCGCGATGTCCGCGCCGTGGCGGCGGAATTCCAGTTCGCACGGGCCGTCGCACAGGTGCCAGCGCTCGATGCGCAACCAGTCGACCTCGGGCGGCAGCCGCGGCGAGCGGAACGCGAGCGTGCGGCGCGGCGCGTCTATGTGGAGCCCGAGCAGCGCGCCGAGCAGCAGGTAGACCGTGCCGACCGCCCAGGCCTGCGGCGAGCAGGCGACCGGGTAGGGCACCGGCGCGCTGCACGGGGTGCGCTCGAAGCCGCAATACAGCTCCGGCATGCGATGCAGCGGCAACGCCGTCGCCGCCTCCAGCAGCGCGGCGAACACGCGTGCCGCCGCGTCCGAAAATCCGTAGCGCGCCAGCCCCAGCGCGATCAGCGCGTTGTCGTGCGGCCAGACCGAGCCGTTGTGGTACGACAACGGGTTGTAGCGCGCCTCGCCGGCGCCGAGCGTGCGCACGCCCCAGCCGCTGAACATCGACGGCTCGAACAGGCTCCGCGCCAGGCGCTCGGCCTTGGCGCGATGCGCGATGCGCGTCCACAGGCACTGGCCGGCGTTCGATGCGCGCACCAGGCACGGACGCTTGTCGCCGTCGAGCGCCAGCGCGTAGGTAGCGCGCGCCGCGTCCCAGTAGACCTGGTTGAAGCGCTGTTTCAGTGTGCGCGCGGTCTCGCGCAGGCGGCGCGCGCCGGCCGCGTCGCCGAGTCGGTGCAGCATGTAGGCGGCGTCGTTCCACGCCGCGTAGACGTAACCCTGCACCTCGCACAACGCGATCGGCGCCGTCGCCAGGCGGCCGTCGGCGTGCGAGACCGAATCGACCGAGTCCTTCCAGCCCTGGTTGGCGAGGCCGTCGCCGGAGCGGTTGGCGTATTCGACGAAGCCGTCGCCGTCGAGATCGCCGTGTTCGCGGATCCAGCCGAGCGCGGCCTCGATCGCCGGCCACAGCTCGCGCACCAGGGCGAGGTCGCCGGTGCGGCGCAGGTATTCGCCGGCGAGCACGACGAACAGCGGCGTGCCGTCGACCGCGCCGTAGTAGCGTCCGAACGGCACTTCGCCGAGGCGCGCCATCTCGCCGAGCCGCGTCTCGTGCACGATCTTGCCGGGCTCGGCGTCGCGCGCGGCGTCGCTGACCTGCGCCTGCGTCGCGGCGAGGAAGCGCAGCACGCCCGCGGCCAGTTCCGGCAGCGGCCACAACAGCTCCAGCGCGGTGATCAGCCCGTCGCGCCCGAACGCGGTGTTGTACCAGGGCACGCCGGCGTACGGATACGGGCCGTGCGGCGTGTCGGTGATCAGCGAGACGAGGTCGGCCGCGCTGCGCGCCAGCCACAGATTCAACGGTCCGTAGTTGGTCTCGATCGTCGGCAGCCGCTCGCGCCAGTGGCCCGCGCGCACGGCGGTGGCGTGCGCCGGGACTGCGTCCTCGACCGGCGGCGCGTTCCACTGCACGAAGACCGCGGCGACGACCAGCCGCGCCGTGCCACCCGGCGGCAACGTCCAGCGGAACCGCGCGTAGCCGTCGGCGTCGACCGACTCCGGCGCGAGCGAGAATTCCAGCCGCGTGCGCCGCGAGACGCCGTCCAGTCCTTCGTAGTCGAAGGCGATGCCGCGTTCGCGCAGCTCGGCGGTGCGCGCCGGCGCCGGCGCCGGGCGATGCATGCCTCGCACCTCGAAGATGTCGCGGAAATCGGCGTCGGCGCGCACGGCCAGTTCCACCTCGTGCGCCTCCAGGCCGTAGTTGTGCACCTCGAACACCGCGTCGCACAAGCCGGCGTGGATCGCGATGCGCTTGCGCAGATGCAGCGCGCTCTTCGGCAGGTCCGGCGCCTCCGCGTTGCAGGTCTCCACGATCATCGTCAGGTTGTCGTCGGTGACGGTCGAGGTCAGCAGCACCGGGCGCTCGCCGTTCAGGCGCGCCTGCAGCAACGACAGATAGCGCGTGTCGCGATGGTAGACGCCTTGCGATCCGCCGCCGCCGGCGCGCACGTCGCCCCAGCGGTCGATCACCGCGAAGGTGTCGGCGTGGTTCAGCACGTAGGCCGATTCGTCGGCATAGACCGAATCGGAGGCGACGCGATACGGATCGCCCGGCTGCGTGCCGGGATGCGGCGCGCTCAGGACGGGTGACGAGGCCATGACGGGATCTCCTGCGCCGGGTCCTCCGGGAGCGCGGCGCGGCGTTCGAGGATGTCGCGATACACGCGCTCGTAGTCGCGCGCCATGCGCTCGGCGGTGAAGCGGCGCTCGAACTCGGCGCGGCATGTCGCGCGATCGAGCGTGCCGAGGCGGCCGACCGCGGCGACCGCTTCGTCGATCGAATCGACGACGAAGCCGGTGCGGCCGTGCTCGACGACCTCCGGCACCGAACCGCGCCGGAACGCGATCACCGGCGTCGCGCAGGCCAGCGCCTCGATCATCACCAGCCCGAACGGCTCGGGCCAGTCGATCGGAAACAGCAACGCGGCGGCGCCGCCGAGCAGCGCCTGCTTGGCCTTCTCGTCGCCTTCGCCGAGGAACTCGACGCCGGGAGCGTCGAGCAGGTGGCGCACTTCGCGCTCGACGTAGAGCGCGTCGGCGGCGTCGATCTTGGCGATGATCTTCAACGGCAGGCCGGCGCGCCGCGCGATCTCGATCGCCGAGTCGACGCGTTTCTCGCGCGACAGACGGCCGACGAAGGCGAGATAGTCGCCGCCCGGCCCCGGCCGCAGCAGGTCGCGCGGCAGGCCGTGATGCACGGTGCCGGCCCAGTTCACGTGTGGCAGCGGCGTGCGCTGCGCCGCCGAGATCGACACCAGCGGCGCCGCGTGGCGCGCGTAGAACTCGGCCGGATCGCGGTCGAGGCGGCCGTGCATCGTGGTCACGTACGGCGGCAGGCGCTCGTCGAGCAGGAAGTGCACGTAGCCGCTGTGGAAATGCACCATGTCGAAGTGCCCGGCGCGATCGAGAAGGCGACGCAACTGCAATACCGACCACAGGCCGGGGTCGCAGGCGGCGGCATCCTCGCGCAGCGCACGCGGACAGCATGCGGCGATGGGCACGGCGGCGCGCGAATCGGCCGAGGCGAACAAGGTCACCTCGTGGCCGAGCGCCGTCAGCGCTTCGGAGAGATAGGCGACCACGCGCTCGGTGCCACCGTAGCGCGTCGGCGGCACCGACTCGATCAACGGCGCCACCTGTGCGATGCGCAGCGGCTCCCCCGGCCGCCGGCGCAGCACCGGCAGTCCGACCGCGGCTTCCGGGGGCAGGCCTCTTGCCACTGTCACGGCGATGGATCTCACGAAGAACCTCCTGACGATGCGCGCCGGGGGGACACTGCCTCCGGGGCGGAAAAGAGTTCGCACCCACCGCTCGCCGCGGCGGCGGTGCGGATCGAAACTCGGCGTGGCGCGCGGACGGGAAGAAAGTCCGGACGGCACGATGCGTTTTCATCTCGAACCTGCTTCAAGCAGGAAACGGACCATCGATGGGATGCGCCGTCGTCGCCGCATCCGACGATGGCGGGAAGCGACGTCGATCGCCGTCGCGGTCGACTCGCGCCGGAACCAGCGTGCCGGGAACCAGCACGACCTTGCGGCACGCGTCGTCCTCATCGGCCCGGATCGGGAGATCGGCGAGGATTTCGACGCGCACGTCGCGGCTGCCGTGACAAACGGGAGCCTGCATGGAAGAAGCCTCCGCGCTTCGTACTGCGGGCGAGGCCGCAGCGATCATGCCCGCCGCGACGCGGAGAGCACGCGGCGAAGGCATCGGCGTGAAATCCTTTCGATGCGCGCGAAAAGCTTGCCCAATCGGGATTCACGTTCCGCACAGGAGCGCTTGCGTTAGGATGCCGAGCATGGACGCGCGTCATCGAGACCACTCCGCGCCCTCGCCGGAGGCGACTGGCGCGCCAGCCTTGGAAACGCTCGGGCAACTCGCCGGGCAATTCGCACACGACATCAACAACCTGCTGGGAAGAGTCCTGGTCGGCGTCGAACTCGCAACGCGGATCGAAGGCGACGAGCGCGTGCGCACCCTGCTCACGGGCGTGGTCGAGGCGATCCGGCATCAGCGCGATTTCACCACCGCGATGGCGCAGGCATCCGGCCGCTGCGAGCAGGCCGTCGCGCTCGACGCGCATGCGCTGATCGAACACTGCAGCGACGAATTGCGGACGGCGCTCGGCGCGGCCGCGCTCGAACTGCGGCTCGACGCCGCCGACGCACGCATCCGCTGCGACCCCAGGTTCCTGCGCACCGCATTGCTGCACCTGGCGGCGAACGCGCGCGCGGCGATGCCCGACGGCGGACGCCTGCTGCTGACCACGCGCAACCGCGACGCGCACGGCGTCGAAACCGAAGGTCGCGGCTTCCTGCTGCTGACCGCGGTCGACAGCGGCGGCGGCATGACCGAGGAAGTGCGGCGGCGCGCGTTCGAGTCGTTCTTCAGCACGCGCGACGGCGCCGACGGCCTCGGCCTGGTGCAGGTGCGCGACACGGCGCGCCGCGCGGGAGGTTCGATCAGCGTGGAGACGGTGCCGGGGCAGGGCACCGCGATCAGCCTGGTGTTTCCGCTCGACGGCTGATGCCGGACTCGGCGACGCGTGCCTTGGCATGGAATCTGAAGGGCATCGGGCGAAGTCCCAGCAGGAGGAGGCGCCCGTGCCGAACCGATTCGCTACAACCGTCGCCGTGTGGTCCGGCCGTCATGCGCGGAGGACGCCGTGAGCATCGTCCGCCTGCGCCTGACCGGCCCGGCGATCGCGGTCGAACGCGTGATGAAGACGCTCGAGTCGCTCGAACACGTCGATCGGATCGAGGAAGTCGGCGACCAGCAGAGCCATCTGCGCGACGACTCGACCTCGCTCGGACTCGTCGACGATCTCGGCACGGACTTCCACGACGTGGAGGTGCATGCGCAGAGCGACTCCGCCGCGGCGGACGTGCGCGACCGCCTCGTGCTGGCCGCCCGCTCGACCGGCGTCGCACTCGAATTCGTCGACCGCTTCTGAGCGCGCGCGCTCAGTGCTCGGTGTCGCCGTCCTCGGGCGGCGTGCCGACGAGGGTGTCGTCGATCAGTCCCTGCGCGCGGTAGCGCAGCAGGCGGTTGTAGATCGTCTTGGCGGTGATGCCGAGCACGCGCGCGGCCTGGCGCTTGTTGTTGTTGCAGCTGGCCAGCGTCTTCAGCAGCATCTCCCGCTCGACCACGTCGAAGGTCATGCCGACGGCGAAGCGGATCGCGCCGTCGCTCTCGACGACCGGACGCGGCGGCGCCTCGGGGCGGATCGCGACGACGTCGCCGTCGGAGAGGATGTAGTGCCGCTGCACGGCGTGGCGCAGTTCGCGCACATTGCCGGGCCACGGGCGCTCGACCAGCCGGCGCAACGAAGCCGGATCGAAGTGGCGCGCGGTGCCGTAGCGCTCGTTGAGCCGGGCGAGGAAGTGGTTGGCGAGCAGCGGGATGTCGTCGCGGCGGTCGCGCAGCGCCGGCGCCTCGATCGGAAACTCGCTCAGCCGATAGTAGAGATCCGCGCGCAGATGGCCGTTCTCGACCGCCTGCAGCGGATCGCGGTTGCACGCGGCGATCACGCGCACGTCGATCGGAATCTCGCGCGTGCCGCCCACGCGCGTCAGCGTGCGCGTCTCCAGCACGCGCAGCAGGAACACCTGCAGCGCCGCCGGCATCTCGGTGATCTCGTCGAGGAACAGCGTGCCGCCCTCGGCCTGCTCGAAGAAGCCCGCGTGCGACTGCACCGCGCCGGTGAAGGAACCGCGCTCGTGCCCGAACAGCTGGCTGCTGAGCAGGTCCGGCGCGATCGCGCCGCAGTTGACGGCGACGAAGCGTCCTTCACGACCGCTCAGGTCGTGCACGGCGCGCGCGACCAGTTCCTTGCCGGTGCCGCTTTCGCCCTGCACGAGCACGCAGACGTCGAGCGGTGCGACGCGGCGCACCTGCTCGAACAGGCTCTGCATCGCCGCGCTGCGGCCGACCATGCCGCTGAGCTGCTGTCCCGACAGCGATTGGCGCGTCAGCGCGCGCGTGTGCGCATCCTCCATCAGCCTGATCAACAGGTCGCTGGAGATCGGCTTGACCAGGTACTCCACGATCGGCGCGCGCACCGCGCGCACCGCGCTCTCGATCGACGGGTTGCCGGTGACGACGGCCACCTTGCCGTGCGAAGCGAGGTCGATCTGGTCGACCAGGTCCAGCCCGTTGCCGTCCGGCAGCGAGATGTCGATCAGCAGCAGGTCGAACTCGTCGTCGGCCGCGGCGCGCCGCGCCGCTGCGAGCGTATCGACCGACACCATCTTGCAACTGGAGGTGCTGGCGACGTCGTACACCGCGGAACAGAAATCCGCGTTGTCGTCGACCAGCAGCACGTTCCCCTCACGAATGAAATCAGTCATCGTCGCCTCCGGCGAATGTACGGAAAACCGCGGCGTACCCGCGCCCGCAGCGACATCCGAGAGCTTTTCCACGATCGCATTCCCGCCGCGAGCTGGCTGCGATCTTCGCGCCCTCGTTCTACGGACGAAAACTTCCGGGCGAGAACGCGAAATGTAGAAAAATGTATCCCGACGGTACTTTCTTTGCACCTACCGCGAGAGTGAAGGCAGCGTTGTTTTTTCCTTAAGCCGTCATCCATCGCTTCGCCTCCGTTCCGAGCGAGTTTCGGACGGGTGGAAAAATTTGCCGCCCCTGCGTAACGGCTACGCAACGTCGGCCGTTTCCGTTCAGGCAAATGCAGGTCTCTCCCTCGTGGCACGAATGATGCGTCTGCGCTCTCCGCGGGGATGCCCCGCATCTTTTTTCTCGAGCGGAGCCTTTCCATCATGCACACCGCCCTCGTCATCGGCGCGTCCAGCGGCATCGGCCGCCATCCGCAGCGTCGCGCCGGAATCGGCGCGCAAGCGCGCGCCTTACCCCCTCTCGAGCATGCTGCCGCTGTCGGACTTTCGCCCGCATCACCTTGCGCCTCGGGCGCGGGGATCGACGTTCTCGTCGACGGCGCCGGCGACCGGGAGGGCCATCATGCGCATCACTGACGAACTGGCATTGCCGGCTGCGCCGTCCGGCATCTCCGCGCGGCCGCGCCGACATCGCGCGACGCCGCGGCAACGCGAGCAGATGGCGGTACTGGAAATCGGCTCGCTGCGTGACGACGTCGACGTGCTCGCCGCCTGCGTCGCGCGCGCGTCCGCCTGCATCCACGTCACCGTCTGGATCGACGACCGGTGCCTGGTGCGCGGAACCTCGGCCGACACGCCGCCGCCGGTGCCGGTGCATTGGATCGTCGGCACCTACGCCTGCGGCGCGTCGCTGGCCGATATCGCCGACGACCTGCGCCACGAGCGGCAGGAGCGCGAGCGCGCCTGGCAGCTCGACTGAGCCGCCGATGCATTCGCTTCGCCTGGCTTTGCGCGAACATCGCCGCGTCTGCGCGGCGCATGTCGCGCGCGCCCTTCCCGAAGAGGACAGCGACATGAAGCGGCAACCGAAAACCCGCGAGCCGGCTCCCACTCCCGCGCCTCCGACTCCGCGCCGAGCGCGCAGGAAGGATCAGGGCGACGCCAGCGATCCGAGCCAGCCGATTCCGCCGGATCCGGGCAAGACCACCGACATCGAGATCGAGGAGAAGGACGCGCCGCGCCCGCCGCGGCGACGGTAAGCGCGGCACGCGTGGTCGACGACAAAAAAGGGGACTGCCGTCGCGGCAGTCCCCAAGAGGTCGGTTTCGCGGGGAGGACGATCGTGTGGAAGCGGGGACGGAACGATCTCCTGTAGGGTCCCGCGAAGAGCCGACGAACGGGCGCGAGCGATGGAACCTCCGGGACGGCAGCGGGAACGGAACGTTCCCGCGACGAGGATGCCCGGAGTCGAGCAATCGACATGCCAAGCGTCATTCGCCGCCCGGCGCGAGCGCGCGCACCAGCTCGGCGCCGAACAGGAAGATCGCCGCCGAGTAGTAGACCCACACCAGCAGCAAGGCCAGCGAACCGGCCGGTCCATAGGCGCCGGCGATGCCGCTGTGGGCGAGGTATTCGCCGATCGCGTACTTGCCGGCGGCGAACAACAGCGCCGTCGCGACAGCGCCGAGATGAATCGCGTGCCAGGGCGGCCGTCGGTCCGGCAGGTAGGCGAACAAGCCGGCGAACAGCGCCGCGAACACGACCACGGCGACGAGCTGGTTGACGACGTCCCACGCGGCGCCGGTGCGCGGCAGCAACACCGCCAGCACAGTGCTGACCGTCAGCGACACGATCAGCAGGAACACGAACGCCGCCAGCAGACCGAACGACAGCAGCCGCCGCCGCAGCCAGGCGCGCAGCGCGCCGGCGCGCAGTACGCGTTCACGGCCGGCGTCGCTCCACACCACGTTCAACGCGGTCTGCAGCTGCGAGAACACCGCGCTCGCACTGATCACCAGCAGCACCGCGCCGGCGATTCCCGCCGCGCTGCCGAACGATGGACGCCGCGACGCGTTGTCGAGGATCGTCGCCACCGCGGCACGCGCCTGCTCGCCGGCGAGGGCGCCGACCTGGACGGCGATTTCGGCCTGCGCATTCGGCGTGACCGATGCCGCCAGCCACAGCGCCAGCACCAGCAGCGGCGCCAGCGACAGCGCAGTGTAGTAGGCGATGCTCGCCGCCAGCGTCAGATCGTCGTGCGCGACGAAGCCGGTGACGGCGGCATGCGCGACGCGCAGCGGTCGAACGGCGCGCACGTCGCGTCAAGGCTTGCCGGCGTCGGCCTTGCCGTTCGTTGCGGTCTGCGTCTGCAGCTCGCGCGCCATGCGCAGGTGCTGCTCGAGCGTCGGCAGCGTCTTGCGCGCGAACGTCTTCACGTGCGAGTCGCCGGCGCTCTGCGTCTCGTGGCGGAACAGCGCGACCGCCTTCTCGTGGTCCTCGACCATCTTGCGCGCATAGGCGTGGTCGAACTCCGCGCCGCGCAGCGACGCGATCGAATCGGTGCCCGGCCGCTCGCTCTGCGCCTCGCTCGGCAGGTCGATGTGGTCCTGGCGCGCGGCGGCCTTCAGTTCGTCGCCGGCCTTGGTGTGGTCGTCGACCATGTGCTGGCCGAAGGTCTTCACGGCCTGGCTCCGGCCTTGCGAGACGGCGAGCCGTCCGAGCGCCACTTCGCCGGCGCCGTCGCGCGCCGCCTGCGTGGCGAAGTCGCGATCGGCGGATGAACCCTTGGCGAGTGCGCTGCCGGCGAACGCGAGCGCGGCGAGGAGGAGGTAGGTGGTTTTCATCGGCGTCTCCTTGGGATCGGTGCGGAATCGATACGACATTGGGTGAGCAAGCGATGTGCCACGGTCGAGTCACGCGGCGGCGCGGCGGCGTGTACGGGGGAGGCGAGGGGAAAGAAATTCCGCCGGACAGTCGAATTTTCCCGCCACACCTCGCGAACGCGTGGCGGCGACGCTGGATCGGAAATTGCTGCTGGCCTCGCACGCATGTGCGCAAGGAGATTCCCGATGCAGCCGACCCCACCGTACGCGTCAGTCGCGAGCGACGTACAGCCTGCCAGGCCGGTGCCGCTCGATCGCATGAAGCCGGCGCGAGGTCCGGAAGGATTCGCGGCCGTGCCTTCCGCGAAAACCGCCGCGCGTTGAACCGGACCGCCCCACACATGCGACTGCGCTACGTGTCCGACGCCGAACCAGGCTATGCGCGGCACCGCCGCGGACGCGGGTTCGCCTACGTCGACAGCCGCGGCCGGCCGTTGCGCGACGCACGCGCCCTGGCGCGCATCCGCGCCTTGGCGATTCCGCCGGCGTACACCGACGTGTGGATCTGCCGCAGCGCCGACGGCCATCTGCAGGCGACCGGCCGCGACGAACGCGGACGCAAGCAGTACCGATATCACGCGGCATGGCGCACCGCGCGCGACGGCACCAAGTTCGCGCGCACGATCGCCTTCGCCGACGCGCTGCCGGCGCTGCGCCGGCGCATCGCGCGCGACCTGCGCGAACGCGGCATGCCGAGGGAGAAGGTGATCGCGGCGATCTTGCGCCTGCTCGACCGTACGCAGATCCGCGTCGGCAACGAGGAATACGCACGAAGCAACGGTTCATACGGACTGAGCACCTTGCGCAGCCGCCACGCGCGCGTGCTCGGCGACGAAGTGCGCTTCGTGTTCCGCGGCAAATCCGGACGCAGGCACCAGGTCGCGCTGTCCGACGCGCGCGTCGCCGCGGTGATCCGGCGCTGCCGCGACCTGCCGGGCCAGCGGCTGTTCCAATACGTCGCCGGCGGTCGCGTCCACGGCGTCACCTCCACCCACGTCAACGCCTACCTGCGCGACGTCACGCGGGGCGAGTTCACGGCGAAGGACTTCCGCACCTGGTCGGCGACGGTGATCGTCGCGCGCGAACTGCTCGCGCAAGACGTCGACGAGACGCGGCGGGCGACGCTGAAGAGCGCGATCGAGAGCGCCGCGGACGCGCTCGGCAACACGCCGGCGGTCTGCCAGCGCGCCTACGTGCATCCGCTCGTTCTCGAGGCCGTCGCCGGTGCGCCGGCGCAGCGGCTGCGCGACGTCCACCAGCGCACGCCGCGTGGCCGCGCCGGCCTCGATCGCATCGAACGGGCGGTGCTGCGTTTCCTGCGCAACTCGCGCAGACGGTCGTGAAGCGCATCGCGCGACCGCGGTCGCGCCGGGGCCGGTGTGGACGCGCTGAATCCGGCCGACGCCTCCGCCCGAATACGTCGCCGAGTTCGGCAGCGCGAGCGAGATGAGGCGCCCGGCGCAGCCGGGGGACATACCGCGGGCGTATGTGTTCCTCGTCGCGCCGGCCCGTTCGAGCTACATCACCGACATCGTGCTGCCGATCACGGGCGATCCGGCATCGGCCGCTCGACGCGCACGCCGAGCCGCGCGATCGCGTCGGCGAGCGCGTCGTAGCCGTAGGGCTTGTGCAGCGTCTCCATCGGCAGCTCGCCGCCGTCGTCCGCTTCCGGATCGCCGTAGCCGGTGACCAGCAGCACCGGCGTCGGCGGGCAGCCGGCGCGCAGGGCGCGTGCGACGACGATGCCGTCGCCGTCGCCGAGCAGGCGGTCGATCAGCGCGAAATCGAAGCAGCGGCCGCTCTCCAGCACGCGCAGCGCGGCTTCGACGGAATCGGCCGCGACCACCTCGAAGCGCATGCGCTCGAGCAGGCGCGCGGTGAGGTCGCGCAGCATCGCGTCGTCCTCGACCAGCAGCGCGGTCAGCGGCTCGGCGGTGGCGACGTCGGCGTCGAGCAGCTCGCGCACGCCGTGCGCGAGCTGCGCGTGCATGTACGGTTTCCTGAGCAGGCCGGTGCCGGACTCCGGCCGCGCCGACAGCGCCAGCGAATGGTGCGCGTAGCCGGTGGTGAACAGCACCTTGAGATCGGGCCGCTCGCGGCGCGCCTCCTCGGCCAGGCGCACGCCGTCGATGCCGGGCAGGCCGACGTCGGTGAACAGGAGGCGCACTTCGGGATGGCGCTCGAACAAGGTCAGCGCCGATTCGCCGTCGGCCGCCTCCAGCACGTCGAAGCCGAGTTCGCGCAGCAGGCCGGCGCCGTAGCTGCGCACGTCCTCGTTGTCCTCGACCACCAGCACCGTGCCGCTGCCGCCGGGCGCCTCGGCCGGCTTCGCCTCCGCGACCTGCGGCATTTCCGCGTCCAGCCGCGGCAGGCAGATCGTGACCGTGGTGCCGCGGCCGGGCTCGCTGTGCAGGCGGACCAGGCCGCCGGACTGCTTGACGAAGCCGTACACCTGGCTGAGGCCGAGGCCGGTGCCGCGGCCGGCCGGCTTGGTGGTGAAGAACGGTTCGAAGGCGTGATCGCGCACGTCGTCGCTCATGCCGACGCCGGTGTCGGTCACCGCGATCATCACGCAGTCCTGCAGCAGGACCGGCACCGCCGGAACGTCGACGCGCATGTTCGCCGTCGAGATGGTCAGGCGCCCGCCGGTCGGCATCGCGTCGCGCGCGTTCATCGCCAGGTTGATCAGCGCGCTCTCCAGCTGCGCCGCGTCGACCGCGCAGGCGGCCAGGTCGCCGGACAGCTCGGTGGCGATCGCGATCGACTCGCCGAACGTGCGCTTGAGCAGCTCGGCGGTGCCGGCGACCAGCCGGTTGATGTCGGTCGGCTGCGGGTTCAACGTCTGGCGGCGCGAGAACGCGAGCAGCTGCTGGGTCAGCGCGGTGGCGCGCTGCGCGCCGCGCAGCGCGTGCTCGGCGGCGGTGCGCACCTTCGGCCGCAGGCCGGTTTCGCGGCAGATCCCGTCGAGGTTGCCGATGATGATCGTCAGCAGGTTGTTGAAGTCGTGCGCGACGCCGCCGGTCATGCGCCCGACCGCCTCCATGCGCTGCGACTGCTGCAGCTGCTCCTCGATCGCGCGCCGTTCGGTCATGTCGCGCGTGACCTTGGCGAAGCCGACGACCTCGCCGCCGGCGTCGTGGATCGCGTCGATCAGCACGCTGGCCCAGAAGCGCGAGCCGTCCTTGCGCATGCGCCAGCCTTCGGCCTCGTACTTGCCTTCGGCGCGTGCGATCGCCAGCGCGCGCTGCGGCATCGCGGCGGCGCGGTCGTCGGGCGTGTAGAAGCGGGTGAAGTTCTCCCCGATGACTTCCGCTGCCGTGTAGCCGGCGATGCGCTCGGCGCCGGTGTTCCAGGTCAGCACGCGCCCATCGGCGTCGAGCAGGAAGATCGCGTAGTCGGCGATGCCGGACAGCAGCTGGTCGAGCTGCTGCTCGCTGCGATGCAGGGCTTCCGTGCGCTCGACGATGCGCCGTTCCAGCGTCTCGTTGAAGGTGTTCTGCTCCTTCATCGACCGCTCGTTCGCCTCGAACAGGCGCGCGTTGTCGATCGCGATCACCGCCTGCGCGGCGATGCCCTCGACGACCAGTTCGTCGCGCCGCGTGAACACGCCGGCCTCGGCGTGCACGAGGAACAGGCCGCCGCGAATCTGCCCCGAACGCGCCGTCAGCGGCGCCGCCAGATAGCTGCGCACGGTGGCGGGCGCGGCATCCGCCGCCGCGGAGCGGGGCAGATCCTCGCGGCGGACGATGCGGCCGTCGCGCAAGGTGGCGGAGAGGATTTCCTCGCTCAACGAGAACGGAAGATCCGCCAGCGCATCGCCGGCGTCGCCGGCCGCGGTGCGCAGCCAGAGCTGCGGCGGCGACGCGTCGCCGTTGTGATGAAGCAGCACGCCGAAGCGCGCGTGCGTGAGCTCGACCGCCGCGTCGGTGACCGTCTGCATCAGGCGTTCGACGTCCCGCTCGCTGCCGAGCGCGACGCCGGTGCGCCGCAGCACTTCCCAGGCGTCGAGTTCCTCGCGCAGCCGCGCCTCGGTCTGCACCTGCGCCGTGACGTCGCGCGAGACGCAGCGCGCGTGCACGAAGCGTCCGTCGAGGCGGAACACGTTCGAGCGGATCGACACGTGGCGGATCGAGCCGTCCTTGTGCCGCAGCTGCGCCGGTACTTCGCACAGCGGCTCGTCGACGAGCACCCGGCGCAGGCACTCGCGCGCGACCTCCGGATCGACGTGGAAGTCGGCGATGTTGCGGCCGACGTACTCGTCCTCGGCGTAGCCGAGCAGGGCGAGTTCGGCGCGGTTGGCCCACAGGATCGTGCCGTCGGCGGCGAGCTTGTGCAGCGGCTCGATGCCGTTCTCGAGGAAGTCGGCGAGTTCCAGTTCGCTGCGCGTCAGATGCTGCTGCAGCGTACGGCGCAGCGCCAGCTCCTGATCGAGCGCCTGCGCGTGCCGCAGCAGCATCGCCACCAGGCGCCGGTGTTGCGGATCGGCGAGGGCCAGGTAGTCGGCGCGCGCCGCCCCGATCGCATCGGGCGGCGCTTCGCCGCCGCCGGGAGCCAGATGTGCGAGCCGGTAGGCGCACAGCAGGTCGAGCACGGCGTGACCCGACAGCCCGGACCAGCATTGCTCCACGCGCAGGGCGACCTCGAAGCGGCCGGCCGCGCACAGCAGGCTGATCATCTCGGTGAACACCGCCACGCCGCCGCAGCGCGCCGCCGCGGCGAGAACGGGACGGCCGACGATGCGTTCGAAGCCTTCCTCGACGACGCTGCCGTCGACGATCGTCGCCAGCACCGCCTCGGCATCGAGTTCCACGTAGCGCTGCGCGGCGGCGAGGGCGGCCGGGTCGAGTCCCTCGGCGGCGAGGCGGCGGCGCAGCGCGGCCGCGTGCAGCGGCGTGGCGATCACGAACAGCGCGTGCCCGCGATCCAGCCCGCCGGTCGCGAAGCGGACGGCGGTCTCGATCAGGCTGTCGTCGTCGTAGAGTTGTCCGGAGTGCAAGACGATTCTTTCCCGGCATTCCCGCTGCGGGCGCGCCCGCAGTGGGCGGCTCGGCCGTCGATCTTCTCACGCCCGCAAGCGGAGCGATCATCGGCGCGAGCCGGTGGCTCAGGCGGCCCGCGCACCGATGTGCGCGCTCTTCCGTCGAGCCGTCTCATGATAGACGCGCTCGGCGGCATCCGCGTCGAGCCGGCACCATTCGCTGACCTCGCCCGGATGGTAGCGCGACCAGCGCGACTTGAACGTGCATTCGGCGTAGATGCCGCAGAGCACGATGCAGCGCCGCTCGACGACGAACAGAACGGTGTCGCCTTCCTGCGGAAGCTCGGCCGACGTGGCGATCCATGAGTTCATGCGATGTCTCCTCGATGGTTCCCGGAACATTCCGCTCCGAAGCCGTCCGAGGACCGCGCCGAAGCGCGAAGTACAAGCATTCGACGTGCCACGTCCTGCCGCCGACCGAGTCACGCGCCGTGCCGACGAACCGTGCGACCCCGGGTAGCAGCGGAGACCTTCGCTCCTCGTTGCGAGGCGAATGTCGCTGCCGCCGCGTGGGGAATCTCGCCGGCGGCAAGGCTGCGCTGCACCGGACAGAGCGGAAAGACAGGCGTCGGTCGCGTAATTTTTTCCGCTGAACGCGCGAGGCGGGAAGACTGGGGAATACGGGCGGATGCGTCACGCGACGCGGCAAGGCGTGGAGCGCCGAAGACGCAGGTCGACGAGCTGCCCAGCCATCCCTCGGAGGCGGTCGGTGCCGCGCACGTCTTCGCGATAGCCGGCGAGGCACGTCACCGCGCACGCCGGTATCGGATACATCGGATCGACGGCACGGCGATACCCGCCGTGCCGCCTTTGCCGGCGTCAGAACGCCAGCTGGGTGGTGAAGTGCACGTTCTCCTTGGCGTGCGTCTGGCCCGAGATCGGATCGAGCGGATGCACCGGCTGCTGCATCGTCGCGCTCGAATCGCCCCACACGGCGTGCAGCACGCCGGGGCCGACGCTGAGGCCGGTGTATTCGCCGAGCGACGAGCACGGCGTGACCAGGCGGTCGTAGTGGGTCATCTGGTACGGATTGGCCTCCGTCGGCATCGGCACGCTGGACGGCGCGAGTTCGATCGGGTTCGAATTGAGCCGGCGCTTCTTGCTGTCCGGGAAGCTGCGGCCGCGATCGCTGGACTGGGCGAGGTTGAAGCTGAGCGTGCCGTCGGGCTCCTGCGTGTAGTAGGTGATGTGCACGTTGTTCGTCGAGGGCAGCAGCGGCAGCGCGGTCTCGCCCGCGAACGAACCGATCGCGATCGCCGGCGTCACGCTGCGGTTGCTGCCGCCCGCGTTCGCGTTGATGGCCTTCGGTTCGCTCCAGGTGACGCCGTTGTTGTCCGAACGCATGTAGAGGACGTTCGCGCCGGAGGTCGCCGCGCCGAAGTCGTCGCTGGTCGAGGCCGCCCACACCATGTGGATCACGTCCTTGGACACCGCCAGCATCGGCTGCATGTTGACGCGCGTGGCGTTGGCGTAGCGCGGATAGCCGCTGGCCGAGCCGCCGAGGTTCGGACCGCTGTGCAGGGTCAGCACCGTGTTGCCGAAGAACAGCGGCGGACTGCCGGGCTGTTCGAAGCGCGTCGCGCTGCATTCGGTGTAGGTGCCGGGCTGCACCGACGGCAGCACCTCCGGCGACGGCGAACCGGGGCGGTTGAACGCCAGCGGACGGAACGTCTCGCCGCCGTCGTCCGAGGTCATGATGCGCAGGTAGTCGCTGGAGACGAAGCCGAACTGCAGGAACGCGACGTAGATGCGGCCGTTGTACGCGTCGACCGCGACGGTCGGGAACTGCACCACGTTCTGCGGATTGTTCTGGTTCGGATCGGGCGGCGGCGCGAACACCGTCTTGGTCGTGAAGGTGGCGCCGCCGTCGGTCGACCGGGCGAAGCGCAGCACGCTGGAACCCACGCTGTCGTCGAAGCTGACCCAGCTCAGGTAGACGTTGTCGCGAAAGCGCGCGGAGGTCTTGCCCACCGCCGGGCCGACGGCGAGCCAGGGACGATCCGCGCGGCCGGCCGAATCGACCGGCACCGCGGCGGCGAAGTTGCGCCCGCCGTCGACGGAGCGGTTCACCGTCACGGTGATGCGTCCGTTCGCGTCGCGGCCGAGGCCGCTGGCGTAGAAGCGGCCGAGCCGGTCGTTGGCGACCATGCCGTAGCCGAGCGTCGTCGTGCTGCCGGGCAGCGGCGGCAGGTAGTCGCTGCGCCAGGTGCGGCCGCCGTCCTGCGAGTGCGAGTAGGCGAGGCGAAGGTTGCGCTCGAGGTACGGCTGGCCTTGTTCGTTGGCGGCCACCTGCGCGCCGACCGTGTTGAACACGGACACCAGCGCGAGACCGTATTCGGCGATCGTCGGTTCGCCGTTGGTGGTCTTCACGAACGGGCGCGTGCCGTCCAATTCCTGGATCGAGTCCAGCGACGCGTCGTTGATGCGGCGGTCGAGCGGCTTGAGCGTGACGGTGGCGGTCGCCGAACCGGCGATGAGGGCGGCGCAGACGGCGCCGGCGAGGGGAAGCAGTCGCATGATGGATCCTTTGTCGGGAGGGGGAGTCGTCGCATGCACCTCGTGCAGCGATGCCGGCAAAGGCTAGGTTCGGCGGCGAAGCGGGACCATCCGTCAGCGGAGGCGGACGGCGCGCTCGTGCGAGGGGGCCCGTTCACGTCCGACGATCCACCGCTTCCCCCTCCGAAGACAGGGGTACGCGCATCCCGCGCCGGCCTATACTGCGGGCCGAGCGCACGGAGGATCTCGATGCTGGCCGTTCACGGGTCGCCGACGGCGGCAGCCGACGACGACGAAGACACGCCGACCCCGCAGGCGCGCCTGCTGCTGGTGGACGATCACGCGATCGTCCGCGAAGGACTCGTCTCGCTGTTCGAGGAAGAGGCCGACATCGTCGTGGTCGGCGAAGCCGATTCCTCGCAGGCGGCGCTCGCGTTCGTCGGCAGGCACGCCGTCGACGTGGTCGTGCTCGACCTGCGCATGCCGGGTCTGCCGGCGCCCGACGCGGTGCGCGCGCTGCTGGCGGCCAAGCCCGATCTCAGGATCGTGATCCTGACCAGCTTCTTCGAGGACAACGAGGTGTACGCGGTGCTCAGCGCCGGTGCGCACGGCTTCCTGCTCAAGGACGCGAGCCGCGACGAGATCCTGGCCGCGATCCGCCACGTCGCCGCCGGCGAGAGCTGGATCCATCGTCCGGTGCAGACGCGCCTGCTGCATCTCCTGCGCCGCGGTACGCGCGAGGACGACACCCTGACGCAACGCGAACGGCAGGTGCTCGAACTGCTCGGGCAGGGCCTCAGCAACAAGCGCATCGCGATCGCGCTCGGCATCACCGAGGGCACGGTGAAGAGCTACCTGCGCCAGTTGTTCCCGAAGATCGGCGCGACCGACCGGCTGCAGGCCGCGCTGCACGCGCGCGGGCTGCGCCGCGGCGACGGAGCCGGCGAGGCGAAGTGACGCGCCCGATGCGCGAGCGCGGCGACGCGCTCAGGCATCGGAGGCGACGCGATCGGCGCGCGGCAGTTCCGCTTCGACTTCGGTGCCGCGCGTCGCACCCGCGCCGATGCGCACGCGCCCGCCGAGCGCTGCGATGCGCCGGCGCATGCTCTCCAGCCCGATGCCCCGGCGCAGCGCGCCGTCGGGCATGCCGCAGCCGTCGTCGCTGACGCGAATCCGCGCGGCGGCGTCGACGATGCTTCCGCTGACTTCGAGCGTGCTCGCGCCGGAATGGCGCACCGCGTTCGACACCGCTTCCTGGCAGACGCGGAACAGCGCTTCCTCGTGCTCGAACGCCTGCGGCGGGAACCGCGCGAAGTCGCACACCACGCGCATGCCGTCCGGCACCGCCGTCGCCAGCAGGCGCTGCACGGCGTTCGGCAGCGAGCGGTCGTGCAGGTAGGCGGTGCCGTCCTGCGTGCCCGCGTTGTGCGCGTCGCCGTGCGCGCGCTCCGCGGCTTCGTCGGGGCGCAGTTGCTCGACGTAGCTGCGCATCTCGGCGACGGCGATGCGCGCCAGTTCGGCGAGCCGGTCGGCGTGCCGCGTCGACGCCTCGGACTGGCCGCGGCTCTGCCGCGCCAGCGTCTGCGCGCGCATGCGGATCGAGGCGAGGATCTGCATCACGTTGTCGTGCAGGTCGTGCGCGACGCGCTGGCGTTCCGCGACGATCGCCACTTCCTGCGCCCGCCCGAACAGCCGCGCGTTCTCGATCGCCACCGCGAGGCAGTCGGCGACGATCGCGAGGCTGCTCGCGTCGAGGTCGTCGAACGGCCGCGAGCCGGCGACGCGGATCGCGCCGAGGCGTTCCTCGCCGAGCAGGATCGGCACGTCGAGCACGTGCGCCGGGGCAGGGGAGGATGCCGCGGGACGCACCTCGCCCGCGGCGTCGGCGAGCGGAATGTCGACGTGCTCGCAGCCGATCACCTCGCGCAGGGATTGCGCCGCGCGCAGCACCAGCACGTCCGCATCGAGGTTGGAAGAAAGAATCGAGGCGATATGCGCGATCAAGCTGAAGCGCTCGGTACGGCGGCGCTCCTCGACGTTCGCCGACGCCAGCGCCGCTTCCGCCGCCGCGCGCTGCCCGACTTCCTCGCGCAGGCGTTCGACGGCCACCTGGAGCGCAGCGGTGCGCTCGCCGACCTGCGCGTCGAGCTGGCGGTTGCGACGCCGCAGCAGCGCAGTGCGCCAGTGCAGCAGTTGCAGCAGAAGCAGGGCGGCGGCGGCGACGAGAGCGGCGCGGAAAGCCGGCGTCTGCCACCACGCCGGCCGCACCTCGAAGGCCAGCGTCGACACCGGTCCCCATGGAGCGTCGGGCGCCGTACGCGCGGCGGCTTCGAGCCGGTACGAACCGGGCGGCAGTTCCGAGAAGCGCACGTTCGGGCTCGTCGCGACGTGCGCCGCGTGCTCGAGGCCGGACAGGCGGATGCGGTATTCGAGCGACTGCGCGGCGGCGTAGCTGAGCGCCGCGAGGCGTGCTTCGAACACGTTGCGATCGTGCGCGACGCGCGGCTCCGACTCGTCCGAAGGCCAGTCGCGCGAGCCGAGGCGCACATCCATCAGCGCGACGTTCGGCGGCGGCAGCACCGGCGCGCCTGCGGCGGCGCCGTCGAAACGCGCGAGTCCCGCGCTGGTGCCGATCCACACCCGGCCGTCGGCCTCGGCGAGGAAGGCACCGCTGGCGACGTCCTCGCCGACCAGTCCGTCGGCGAGGCCGAGATGCCGGTGCGCATCGTTGGCCAGCAGGTCGATGCCCTGCGGGCCGCCGATCCAGTAGCGCCGCGCGACATCCTCGCCGACGAGGTAGACCGCGTCGGCGCTGCCGCTGTCGCTGTCGTGGTGGCGCAGCACGCGCAGGCGGCCTTCGGCGTAGCGCGCGAACGCAACGCCGAGCGGATCGCCGTAGCCGACCAGGAGTTCGCCGGACGACGTCGGCAGCACATGCGAAACGAAGTCGCGGCGCAAGCCGTCGGCGCTGCCGAAGCGCTGCCAGCGGTCGCCGTCGCGTACCCACAGCCCACGCTGGGCGGCGACCCAGAGGCGGCCGGCCGCGTCCTCGCGGACGTCGCCGATCAGGCCGCTGGGCACTGTGCCGTCGCCGGCCGCGCCGGCGCCTTCGACGCGCGCGAACCGCAACGGCGCGGCGACATCGGCTCGATGCAACCCATCGGAGGTCGCCGCCCACAGCGTCGCGGCACGGTCGACGTGCAGGCGCAGCACGCGCGCGGTCGGGTCGATGCCGGCGAACGGCAGCGCCGTCAGCGTGCGGTCGCGCGGATCGAACGCGAGCACTTCGGCGCCGATGCGTCCGGCCAGGAACAGCCGGCCGTCCGGCGCCTGCGCGATCGTGCGCAGATCCTTGCCTTCGGTGCCCGGCACGCGCACGAAGCCGGACGCGGCGAGTTCGGCCGCGCCGGAATTGGTCGCCACCCACAGGCGCTGCGCACGATCGCGCAGCACCGCCCAGACCACGTCGCCCGGCAGGCCTTCGCGCGCCGTGTACGCGCTCCACACGCCGCCACCGAGGCGCCGGTGCAGTCCCGCCGAGCCCCACCACAGCGAACCTTCGCGATCCACCAAGGCCGTGCGGCACCACTGCGCCGAAAGGTTCGCCGGGCCGAACACGCGTTCCCAGCGATCGCCGTCGTGGTGCAGCAGGCCCGCCTCGGTCGGCAGCCACAGGCCGCCGCGCGGATCGGGCAGCAGGGAGCCGAACTGGGCGTCGATCGGCAGCGGCGCGGCGACCGGCTCGAATTCGCCGTCGCGCGATTTCATCGACAGGCCGTTCGCGCCGCGCGCCCATACGCGGCCCTGGCCGTCCTCGAGCAGGTCGTCGATGCGTTCGCGATCGCTGCCGCGCGGAAGTTCCAGGCGCTGCCATTGCCCGGCTTCCCAGCGCAGCACGAACGCGCGCGTTCCGTCCCATGCGCCGACCCACGCATGCCGCGCGTCCGCGGCGCCGGCCATGGCGGTCGCAGTGCCGCCGGGCCAGCCGGGCAGGGCGGCGAAGCGTCCGACCGCGTCACGTGCGAACGGCCCCTGGCCGGCGGCGCCGGTGGCGGCCCACAGGCCGTCGGCGGTTTCCGCCAGCGCCGCGATCGACGTCGCGGACAAGCCCTGTTCGGCCGCGCTCGCGAACGAGGTGCCGTTCCATCGGTGCAGGCCGCCGCGGGTGCCGACCCACAGCGTGCCGTCGCGGTCCTCGAGCAGATGCGTGATCAACGCCGAGCGCAAGCCGTCGCGCAGGCCGAACGCCTGGAAGCGTTGCCCGTCGTAGCGGTACAGGCCGTTGTCCGTACCGACCCAGATGAAACCCTGGCGATCCTGCAGCAAGGCCTGGATGTAGACCGACGGCAGTCCGTCGGCCGGGCCGTAGCTGCGGTACGGCGCATGGCCCGCGGCCTCGTCGGACGCCGCGTGCGCGAACAGCGCGTGCACGAGCAGCAGCACGCCGAGGAGCCGCCGCAGCAGCGCCGTCGCGTGAAGATGTGCGTGAGCCTTGCCGCGCATGAAGTCGCTCCCCCGAAGAGCGTCGTATCTATCATCGAGCGTCGAGGCCGCGCCACTGTCGTTGGAGGGGGCGGGCGCGGCGAGGCGGGCGGCGGGAAAAGGCCGCGAAGTCGATTTTTTCCGCGGGCGGGCAGAAAATGTGCGCCCCTCGCCATCTCCGGGTAGGCAGTGCCGCGTACGACCTACCGTTTCGGCGATTGCCGCGTCGACGTTTCCGCTCGCGAGCTGCGCCGCGCCGGCGAACTCGTCGTGCTGTCGCCGAAGGTGTTCGACTGCCTCGCCTATCTGATCGAGCGGCACGACCGCGCCGTCGGTCGCGACGAGCTGGTCGCTTCCGTCTGGGGCAAGACGGAGATCACCGACACGCTGCTCGGCCAGACGATCCTGAAGGCGCGCCGCGCCGTCGGCGACAGCGCGGACGAGCAGAACGCGATCCGCACCATTCCGCGCTTCGGCTACGCGTGGGTCGCTCCGTTGACGATGGAGCAGACCGACGCGCCGCCGACGTCGTCCGAAGAAACGCCAGCCGGCGCGACGCGGCTTCCGCGTCGCCGGCTCGCGCTCGCCGCACTGGTCGCGCTGGTCGTCGGGCTCGCCTGGTGGGCCGGCATTCGTTTCGCGCAGCACCGCGAAGTCGAAGTCGTTCCGGTCGCCGCCGGCGCCGCGGCCGTGCTGCCGGTCGAGGTGCAGGCGCCGGCCGAGTGGTCGTGGGTGCGGCTCGGCCTGATGGACGCGATCGCCACGCGCCTGCGCGACGGCGCCCAGCCGGTGGTGCCGAGCGACAACGTGATCGCGCTGACGAAGACGCCGCGACAGGACGAGCGCCTTCCCGACGTGCGCGCCGCGACCGGCGCGACGCTGCTGGTCGTTCCCAGCGCCGCCTGGAACCGCAGCGGCTGGACCGTGCATCTGGAACTGCAGCGCGACGGATCGCGGATCGCCGTGGATGCCCACGACGTCGACGTGCTGCTCGCCGGCCGGGCGGCGAGCGATCGCCTGCTGACCGCGCTCGGCAAGATTCCTCCGCCGGATGCGAACGACCCGCAGGGTTGGGCCGACGCCAAGCTGCTGCAGCGGGTCGAAGCGGCGGTGCTGACCGACGACCTCGCCGGCGCGCGCCGTCTGCTCGACTCCGCACCCGAGGCGCTGAAGCAGTCCGCCGAATACGCGCTGCGCCTGGCCCACGTCGACTTCCGCGCCGGCGAATTCGAGGCCGCCGACCGTCGCCTGCGCGCGCTGCTGGCGCAGACCTCGAGCGAGAGCGATCCGGTGCTGCGGGCGCGCGTGCTGAACGGCATCGGCCATGCCGCCATCCGCCTCGGCCACGCCGACGCGGCGAAGCAGGTCTATGGCGAAGCCGCCTCGCTGTTGCAGGACCGCGCCGAGCCCGACGAGCTGGGGCAGGCCTACATGGGGCGCGCCATCGCGGCGCAGGTTCTCGGCCAGGACGAGGAATCGCGGGCGGCGTACGCGAAGGCGCGCGTGGCGTTCGACATCGCCGGCGACGCGCTGGCGCTGGCGCGCACCGAGGCGAACGAGGGCATGCTCGAAGCCGCCCGCGACCGCTACGCGGCCGCCGTCGGCCCGCTCGATCGCGCGGCGGAGCGTTTCGAGCGCTTCGGCACCTTGAACGAGCTGGCCATGGCGAGCAATGTCCAGATCGGCGCCCAGCTTGCGCTGCTGGAGCCGCACGCGGCGCTCGCCGCCAGCGATCGCGCCTGGCCGAGCCGCGAGCGGCTGAGCAATCCGCGCATCCGCCACGCGCTGGAGATCAACCGTGCGCTCGCGCTCGAGGCGAACGGGCACCGACGCGAAGCCGTCGCGCTGCTGGAGGGCGTCACCACCGGTGCCGACCCGGCGCGCGAGAAATCCGTGCTGGCGTCGGCGCGCGTCGAGCTCGCGCGCATCGCGCTCGACTCCGGGCAGGCCGGGCAGGCGGCGGAGCTGGTCCTGGTGGCCTTGCCGACCTTGATCGACGGCGACGATGCGCGCGGCCGCGCGGCGGCCTGGCTCACCGGCACGCGCGCGCTGCGCGCCGCGGGGCGCGCGAAGGAGGCCGCCGACCAGGTCGCGCGCTTCGCCGACTGGGCGCGATCGAGCCGCCAGCCGGCGGCGCTGCGCTTCGCGATCCTGGCCGAAGCCGAGCAGCGCGCCGCGCAGCAGGGCACTGCCGGGCCCGCCGGCGACGCATCCGCCGACTACGAGCGGGCGCTCGAACTCGCCTCGGCGGGCGCGGTGCCGGCGGACGTGGTCGAGGTCGCGCTGTCCTACGGCCGGCATCTGATCGCCTCGGGGCAGACCGAGCGCGCCACCGCCGTGGTCGGCCGCGTCGCGCAATGGGCGGAGCGGGACTTCGGCTGCGCGCTGCTGCAGGCGCGCCTGTACTCGGCGCTTGGCCAGCGGGCGGCCTGGGAACAGGCGCTGGCGAGGGCGCGCGGCAGCGCCGGCGATCGCGAGATTCCGCCGGACGCGGCCTTGTTCAACGGCGGCGCCTCGTCCGCAAGCCTTTGATTCTCAAGCGCCGAAAACGAACGCGAAACCTGCGCGAAAGCACCGCGAATGGCACCGGCCGCGGTGTGCGCTCATGGTCCGAAGCTCGTTGCGTGTCACAGGAGTCCACCATGCGTCTGTTCGTCGTCGCGGCGCTCGCCGCATCCGTCCACGTCGGCCTGGCCGAGGCCGGCACGTTCCGCCCGCTCGCCCAGAACAGCGGCGTCGCCGCGCTCTCGCACAACGGCCGCATCGGCACCGGCGTGTTCGCCACCGGCTACAGCGGTGCGCCGTCGTGGCGCTGGACGCCGGAGAACGGGGTGCAATCGATCCCCGACTTCCTCGACGCGGTCGGCATGAACGACTGGGCGCAGCCGCTCGCCGGCGCCGTGCACGACGCCGACGGCAACGAAGTCGCCGCGGTCGCCTACAGCAACGTGTCGGTGGTCGGGCCGGTGGTCATCGGTGCGTATCCGGGGAGTTCCGAAGTCGACGGGTTCCTCAGTTCCACCTACGGGGTTTCCGACGACGGCGTCGCCGTCGGCCTCGCCTACGACGAGACCGGCAATCCGATCGCGTTCCGCTGGACCGCGGCGGACGGCATCGCGCGCCTGCCGGTCAACCGGCCGACCACGTTCTCGCGCGCCAACGGCATCAGCCGCGACGGCAGCATCGCGTTCGGCTGGAACGACCAGCCGGACGGCTATCGCTCCGGCGTGGTCTGGAAGAACGGCTCGCCGATCGACATGACCGATGCCGACGGCAACCCGATCGGCGAGGCGTCGGCGGCCACCGCCGACGGCAGCGTGGTGGTCGGCGGCGGCTACTACACGGCCAACGGCAGCGAAGCCTGGCGCTGGACCGCGGCGACCGGCGCGCAGCCGATCGGCATCCTGCCGGCGGAGAAGCGGAACACCGCCCGCACCGCCGCCTCGGTGTCGCCGGCGACGATGCGCCTGACCGACCTGCCGGCGACGACGTCGGCTCCGGACGGCTTCCTGCCGCCCGAGTCCTACGCGTTCGCCGTCAGCGACGACGGCAACGTGATCGTCGGCGCGAGCGGCGTCTGGCCGGTGCGCACCGCGACCATCTGGACGCCCGAGACCGGCCTCCAGCCGCTGGCCGACTACGCCACCGCGCACGGCGTGACGATTCCCGATCACTGGTTCCTGGCCGCGGGCACGGCGATTTCCGCCGACGGCAAGACGATCGGCGGCTGGGGCTTGGACGCCGACGGCGTCATGGCCGCGTTCATCGTCGACCTGCGCTCCGACGAGCCGAGCGACGCCGTGGTCGAGGCGCACGGCACGGTCGGCTACAACGACCTCGCCGGCGGACCGTTCGCAGGCATCGCGGTCGGCACGCCGGTCACGCTGTCGTTCGTCGTGTCGCCCGACGGCATCGAGCTCGCTCCCGGCAACGCCACGAGCTATCCGATCCGCCTGGACACGTTCCGTCTCCAGGCGGGCGAGGCCAGCGAAACCCTGGTCGCGACCGCGAACGATCCGTCCGTCATGCTCACCAACGACTATCCGATGTCCGACGGCATCCATCTGATGAGCACGCCGACGGCCTCGGGGCAGCTGTTCGAGTTCGAGCTGTTCAATCCGGGCGGCAACCTGTTCGACTCGGACGACCTGAACCGCATCAACCGCACGTTCGGACCGGAACTCTTCGAGAAGACGTCGTGGCAGGTCAGCGAGGGCGACCAGAGCTTCTGGGTGCAGCTCGACTCGGTGAGCATCCACGACGTCGTCGCGACGGACGATGCGATCTTCGCGAACGGGTTCGAGTAGTCCGGCAGGCGTCGCGCGGCGGAAAGAGGGGGAGGGCGGTCAGCGGACACGAAGACCGGTTGCGCGGCGCCGCGATTCTCCCGTATCGACTTCGCCGGCCGAGCGATCGGCGCGCCGCTCGGCCGGAGGAGCGACGCGGCGCAGGTTCGGCGCCGTGTTGATCAGCGCGATGGGCGGGAACGCCTGCGGGAAATTGCCGACCACACGCTTGCGCTCGACGTCGTACTCCTCCGAGAGCAGGCCGACGTCGTTGCGCAGTTTCAGCAGGCGCCCGAACAGGCGCTTCGCGTCGCGCCGGCGCCCGCACATCGCGTAGGCGTCGGCGAGCCAGAAACTGCACGGCAGGAACGCGCCTTCGCCCTGCGGAAGGCCGTCGTCGGCTTCGCGCGTGTCGTAGCGCAAAACGAAACCGCGACGGACGAGATCGCACTCGATCGCCGCGACGGTGCCGCGAATGCGCCGGTCCATCGGCGGCAGGAAGCCGAGCTGCGGCAGCAGCAGCAGGCTGGCGTCGAGTGGCTCCTGGCCGTAGGCGCGCACGAAGGTGTTGCGCTCGGCGTCGTAGCCGTTCTTGCGCACGTCGCGATGGAGGCGCTCGCGCAGCCGGCGCCAGCGCGCGACCGGGCCACCGAGCCCGAGGCGCTCGACGCTCTTCACCGCGCGGCGATGCGACAAGGCCTGCCATGTGCTTCGCGTACGATTGCGCTTCACCGCCAGGGAGACTTCGTTTGGAACAGAAAGCTGCTTTCTATATTCGGTGGCCGCTCGATCCGGATTTGTGGATGGACCGCGTTCCGCAGAGCTTTCTTTCCCAGCCTGACGGGCCGGTCGAGACTCTGATGGTCGAGTCGGAGTGTGGGCAATCGATGCAAGTCCCCGGATGGCTTTCTCGAAACGCGCCGAATGACGTTACCGTCACGTACAAAAAAGGTCAGCACTGGGTAGCAGGGGCATTGCGAATCTGGCTGGAAGATGGCGAACCCCGCGCTGAGTGGCATGACGCCAAGGGTCGCCGCGTGAAGTCTCAACCCGAGATCTCGCGCGAAGCCCCCTGGGGCGCGCCTGTTGGCCCTCGGCGGACGCTGAAGAAGCGTAAGGCTTCAATGATGGAGTTGCGGCCCGAGCAGGTCGCTTTCCGCAACCGGGCGCTCCGTGTTTTTTCGCATCGTTGCGCCATAACGGGACTGCGCTGCACCGACGCGTTGGAAGCCGCCCACATTTGGACCTATGCGGAATCCCGCGACAACACGGATGGCAATTGCCTGCTGTTGCGCCGGGATTTGCACGCGCTTTTCGATCGCGACCTCATTGGCCTGGATCCGAAGGGAAAGTTGCACTTCGCAAACTCGGAGGTCGAAGCCATGTACGTCGCCGCCGGCGACATTCCTCGCTCCTGGAAAGCCGGTACACCCGCACCCTACCTGGAGGCGATCAAGTGCCGGTGGAGGCAGTTCGAGACGGCCCGGGGTAAGCGGACGAAGGACTGAATCGACGATCAGCGCGGAGATTTTGGTCAGAGCGCCCCCTCGAAGCCGCTTTCGCCGCTACAGGAAGAGCGCCGAATCAAGTGCATGTGACGTACTGCTGATGGCTACCCGGAAGCATGTTGCAGACGTGCTCGCTTCATGCAACTTGCGTGCGCAAGATCTTCCAGCATGGCGCCGCACCTGCGCGCACGCTACGCTCGCGCGGTGGCCCGGCGCATCTTCCACTTCGATTCCTACAGCATCGATCTCGCAACGCGCGAATTGCGTCATGCGGGGCAACTGGTCGTGCTTTCGCCGAAGGTCTTCGACTGCATCGCCTGGCTGATCGAGCATCGCGACCGGGCGGTCGGCCGCGACGAACTCGGCGCAGCGATCTGGGGCAAGGCCGACGTGGCCGATACGCAGCTCGTGCAGGCGATCCTCAAGGCACGCCGTGCAATCGGCGACACCGGCGACGAGCAGCGTGCGATCCGTACGATTCCCCGCTTCGGCTACCGCTGGGTCGCCGAGCTCGACGCCGAAGAGCCGGCAGCCCCGGAAACGGCGCTCGCCGCGCCGCCATTGTCCGCTTCGCCGAGTGCCGGTCCGCCGCAGGCTACCGTCGCACGACGTGCGCACCCTTTTCGCGCGCGCTGGTCCATCGCGGCGTTCGTGCTGCTCGCACTGGTTGCTGCCGGCACGACCCGGTTGTATCTGCGGCAGGCGCAGACGCGTCCTGCCGAGCGCGACGTGGCGACCGCGCAGCGGAACATCGCGGTGCTGCCGGCGGCCATCGGTGCCGAACGGGACTGGACCTGGTTGCGTCTAGGTGTGATGGACCTGGTCGCCGAACGCCTGCGCGATGCCGGCCTTGCCGTGGTGCCGAGCGACAACGTCGTCTCGCTGTTGCGAGACAGAGGCGAGGCGGAAACGGCCGAACGGATCGTGCGCGAAGCCATCGCGCCGCAGTGGGTCGTCGCGCCGGTCGTGCGGCGCAACGCGTCGGGATGGGTCGTCAGTATCGAGCTGCGCAACGTCGACGGGCAGCCGCGTGCCGTCGAGGTGGCCGATGCCGATCCGGTCGTCGCGGCGCGGCGCGCCGTCGGTGGTCTGCTGCCGGCGCTCGGCAGGACCCACGAGCCGTCCGGGGAAGCCGCGGACCCTCTCGTTTCGCACATCCGCGCCGCTTTGCTGGGCAACGATTTCGTCACCGCGCAGCGGCAGCTGGAGGCGGCCGCGCCGGCGCAGCGGGATTTGCCGGAAGTCCGGCTGCTGCAGGGGCAGACCGATTTCGGCCTGGGGCGCTTCGAATTGGCACGCGAGCGCTTCACGCAACTGCTGGACGCGCTCGGCGAGGAGGGCGATCCGCTCCTGCGCGCGAGAGCGGAGAAGGGGCGTGCCGCCAGCCTGGTGCGCCTGTCGGATTTGCGCGGCGCCGAACGCGACTACGAAGCTGCATTGGCGCTGTTGGGCAACCGCGAACCGGCCTTGGAGGGGCAGATCTACAGTGGTCGCGGCGTCGCTCGCGCATTGCGCGGCGAGGACGACGAGGGCGCGATGGCCGATTTCGGGCGTGCGCGCATCGCCCTGCAGCTGGCCGGCGATACGCTGGCGATGGCCGGCGTCGAGATGAACGAGGGCGCGCTGAAAGGCCGGCGCGGCCGCCCGGACGAAGCGCTGGCAAGTTTCCGCGCCGCCGAGCAGCACTTCGCGCGCTTCGATTCGCGCAGCAATCTGGCCGCTGCATTGGCGAACCAGATCGAGGCTCATCTTGCCCTGCTCGATCCGGCACGTGCGCTCGAAGTCGGCGAGCGCGGCCAGGTACTGGCCACGCGGCTCGCCGACCCATCGGTAAGACGATTGCTCGCCTACTGGCATGCGAACGCGCTTTCGGCAGTCGGGCGGCTGGCCGAGGCGGACGAGCAGCTGGATGCGCTGATTCGCGCGCCGGACGCCGTCGATGACGTCGGCATACGGGCGATGAGCCGCAGCCGCAAGGCGACGCTGGCACTGGCGACCGGGAGGCCGCGAAATGCAGCGGCGCTGGCGCGCGAAGCGCTCGCGGGTACGGCCGCCGGGCCCTGGAAGGATGTGCGCAGCGAAGCCTGGTTGACCCTGATCCGCGCCCTGCGCAGCGAAGGCAACGCAGCCGAGGCGGCAGCCGAAATGGCGCGCTTCTCGGACTGGGCACGTGACGTCTCCGATCCGGCTGTCGTGGTCACGGTTCGCCTGGCGCAGGCCGAGCAGGCTTGGGGCGATCACCGCGATGAGGTCGCGGCCTCGACTTATGCCGAGGCGCTCGCGCTGGCCGAGCGCTTCACGGTACCGGCCGAGATCGCGCGGGTCGCCGTTTCATGGGGCACGACGCTGATCGCCGACGGCAGGCTGGAGGCGGCCGGCCCGGTGGTCGGCCGCCTCGCGCGCTGGTCGGGGAGTGACTATTCGTGTGCGCTGCTGCAAGCCCGGCTGTACCGCGCGCTCGGCCAGCGCCCAGCCTGGCAGGCCGCGCTGGCGCAGGCGCGCTCGCTCGCCGGCGAACGCGCGCTTCCCGCCACCGTGACGGCCGAGCCGGACAGCGACGCGTTGGCCTTGAGACCGTAGATTCAGTCCGCTGCGTGATCGAAGCCGTCGCGGAAGATGACGTCGTTACCGGTGCACGGCGTCACCACCACATGAGAAGACAGCGCGAACCCCGGCGTGGCGGCGCCGATGCGGACCTGGCTGGTCTGGTTCAGGCTCGGCCAGCCGTCGAACGAGCCGCCCCAGTTGCCGCCGAACGCGGCCGGTTGTCCTTGCGTGGCGAGCGTCTGCGTGTCGCCGTTCGCATGGTTCAACAGCACGGTGCTGCGCTCGCTCTGATCCGGCATGAAGAGCGAGATCCACAGCGCCACGTCGCCGGCATTGTTCAGCGCGCGCATGGGATTGCGCGAATACGCCATGCCCCAGACGATGCCGCCGTCGACGGGATCGTACGGCGCGAACACTTTGCGCCATTGCCCAGCGCTGCCGGCGATCCAGATCGGCAGCTGCTGCGAGTCGATCAGGCGCTCGGCGTAGAAGACGATCTCGCCGTTGTCGTTCAGGAGCGGAGCGCCGAAGTCGGCATAGGTGCCGCCGTCGGGCGTGGGGTCGCCGGCCTTGACCGACCATGCATGTACGCCGCCGACACTGAGGAACAGGCCGCCCGCCGACTGGCCGCCGGAGACGTAGCCGCGGAACGACACCATGCCGCCCTGGTTGATGCCCGGCACGGGGCCGCCGGCGATCGACGTGCCGTCCGAGTAGCTCCAGTATTCGGTGCCGATCAGGGAGAACGTGCCACCGCCAGGGGCCGGGTCCCCGGCGGCGACGTACTTCGTCGTGACGCCGTCTTGCCACAGGAAAACGTCCGAGCTGTCGCCGCCGTCGGTGGCGGCGATGAACACGACCGTATCAGCGTTGTTCATGCTGCCGGGCCCGAGCGTCGTGATCGTACCGCCGAGCGGCGACGGATCGCCGACCGCGGCGACTTTCTCGAACGTGGCGTCGGCGGCGCGGTAGAGAAACAAGCCGCGCGGCGCGCTGCCGCCATGGATGTCGGCGAGGAACAGCACGTCGCCGTTGTCGTTGATGTCTGGCGTGGCGAAGGTGGCGCCGAAGAATCCGCTGAAGCTGCCGCCGATCGGCGAAGGGTCGCCACAGCTGTCCGTCGCGCCACTGCCGCCGTCGCCGCCGCAGCCGAGTGCGACGATGCGCAGACCCTGCGCGTCGGCGGTGAAGATGCCCTGGTTGCGCGCAGCGCCGTCGACGCCCGAACTGAATGCGATGCGGCCGTGCGCGTTGATCGTGGCCGAGCGGCTGAACGACATCGGGTTCAACGTGCCGGACTCGCCGTCCGGCAGGCTCTGGCCATACCAGCCTACCGGGGTGGCGCCACACACGTCGGCGCCCGTCGCGGCTGACGGCACGGCGGACAGGGCGGTCGACGCGGGCATCGCCGGGCGCGTGATGCGCCTGCCGTCGATCGTGCGATCGGTGACGACCGCGTCATCGCTGTGAAAGCGGATCGACTGGGCTTGACCGACGGAGGCCATGAGGCAGGCGAGAGCGAACGGCAGAGAGGTCCTTGAGGGGAGGCGTATGCTCATAACTAGGCGGTTTCCGGGAAGATGATGGTCAAAGTGCGGCCGGGATACGGCGCGGTCGGCTGGCGCCGGTGACGCTCCGGCGACAGACAGGCTGAATATCCCACTTGCCGCCAAGCGATTGGTTTTATTTGGTTTGAGCAACACTTTCGAGATGCTTCCGTTTGGCTTCCGGAGAGCTTTCGCATGCTGCGGGGCCGACGAAGGGCTACGGACAGGTGCGTGGGCGTGGACAGCCGGTGAGCTGTCAGGGCCGAGCTAGGTATCGGTGCTCGGCAAAGCTGTCGTGACCTGGACCTGTCGAATTCAGATGAAGTGACGCTATGGGGCTGCCGAATGGGGAACAAGCCCATAGGCCGGTTTTGCGGCACGTGCGGCACTCGACGATCTCGTGCGGCGATCTCGTGCTCGATGTAATTTTACATAATATACATTGCGCACGTATCAAGCTAGTCCGGAAGAGTCGCCGTCGGCGTGTCTGGCTCTGCTCGCCGGGGTTTTCGGGAGCTGCGCTTGAGCTGCCTGCTAGCGAGCTTGCGCCGACATGCTCGGCGTGTGCCTGCGCACCGTGCGGCATTGGGACTCCGGCCGCAACCGCGTACCGTGGTCAGCCATCCGACTTTTGCGCATTCTTCGGGCCGGCGAGCTGCCGGCGACTGGCTTCGGTGGCTGGGCGTAATTCGAGACAGCGGCAGTCGGCGCGATGATCAACCGGATTGTGCTGCCGAGCAGTTGGCTCGACGTCCAGCAACTCGATGGCCAACTCTCGCGCCAGTTGGCGGCCTGTCGGCTTCGCCGCGTGCGCGTGCTTCCGCGCTGGTGTGCACGAAGTAGTAGCCGAGCACCAAGGGACGCGGGATGCTTGATCGCCGAGCCGATCAAGAACGACGTGGCGCTATCGGCCTGCAACTCGATCGCACCGCCCTGGCTTTCCTCGAATACGGCGAACTGTCCGGTCTCGACGGCTTCGGAGGCACGCAGACGACCCTGATCAATCGCGAGCCAGGCGGCGTCGTGGTCGGTCGGCGGCTCGTAATGCCAGTGCTGCCCGTCTTCGAGTCGCACGTGAAAGTGCGGTAGCCATCCACCACGGCGAACCGGGTTCGCATACTCTTCATGACCCCGGAATCCATACTTGGCGAGCCTCGGAAGCGCCAGGTAACGATCCGCTTGGCCCGAAGCAATCTTCCGGAGCTGTTTCCCCGCCCGTTGAATTCCGCAAACCTTGAGGAGTCAGTCGTGGACCCGATCGCCCTTCTCGTTGTGCATGTCGGCCTCAGTCTGGTCGGCATCTGCTGCGGTTTCGTGCTGATAGGCGATTTCCTGCGCTCGCGCTTCCGCTCCAACGTCGCATGGATCTTTCTGGTCTCCACCGCGCTGACGAGCCTGACCGGCTACTTGTTCCATCGCGATCAGGTGCTCCCATCGCACGTGGTGGGTGCGATCGCGCTGCTGGTGCTCGTGCCGACCTGGTTGGCGTGGCGGCCGTATCGTTTGTCCGGCGGCTGGAAACGCACGTTCATCGTCGGCGCCACGATCAGCCAGTGGCTCAACGTATTCGTGCTCGTGGCCCAGCTGTTCCTGAAGGTGCCGCAGCTGCACCGACTCGCGCCTACGGGATCGGAGCCGCCGTTCGCCATGGCCCAAGGTGTCGTGCTGCTGTTGTTCATCGCAGTCGCGGTCGTCGCATGGCGACGGAATCCCACGTCACCCGGCGGCCAGCTCGCGTCGGAATCGTGATCCACGCGTTGACGCGTGGATCGCCGAAGCTGCAGCGGAACACCTGACCCCCGCCCTGCTTGAGCTGGGCAGACAAAATCCGCGATCGTCGACGCCACCGCGAACATCGCCGACGCGGCGAAGAAGATCGTATGGGGCGCAACCGCCTGGGGCGGGCAGCCATGTCCTCGACGTGGCCGAGCAGCGCCTAGTGGAGGATGAGCTTAGGACAACGCCACTCGCGCCCGACATTGCGCTGTCTCGCGCCTTGGACCGGGTGCCGTCACGAGGGGCCGTCACCTGCCGGTCGACAATACGCTCATACAGCTCGGGCAGTTGGCAGAGCTTAAGAGCCATAGGCAGAACCTCGTCGGATCGAACCGATCCAGGTTGATGCCACGGCTGGTGCTGCGAAGGCGATCACGTGCGTCGCCTGCCATGGCCCTTGAGCGACGCAGACATGCGCAACCTCGCCGCCCATTTCGCGGCACAAACGTCGACGCCCTCTCCTTCTGGGACCAGCATGCAAGCCGTCAGTCATGGCGAACAACTGTTCCTTGACGGCGATCGCGAACGTGGTGTCCCTCCCTGCCAGGGGCGCCACGGCGCCGATGCGAGAGCGCCGGCCTACGCCGGCGGCCGCTACGCGGCGTATCCGAGACTGGGCGGCCGGCATGCTCCCTACCTCGTGGCGCGTCTGCGCGGATATCGCAGCGATCAGCCGCAATACGGCAGCAACGACTTCGTCATGCACGGCGTTGCCCACGCACTCGGCGACGAGTCGATCCAGGCGTTCGCCACATGGCTGGCGTCGTTGCCGCCGGCGGAAAAGTAGCGAACGAGATCCATCGCCAGGTGTTTTATCCCAAGCAGAGGTGACATCGTGAAAAGAATCGATCAACGACCAAGTTTCGGAACCGATCAGATCGGAACCGATCAGATCCGCCGCCGTTTCCTCGTCGGCACAGGGGCCGCACTCGGGGCCGCCGCGCTCGCCGGCATGCTGCCGCGTCAAGCGAACGCAGACGACTTGCCCCATCTATCGCCGACCGATGCCACGGCGCAAACGCTCGGCTACGTCGAAGACGCGGCGCAGGCGGACAAGGTCAAGTTCTCGACCTACACGGCCGGCAGCGCGTGTGCCAATTGCAACTTCTTCCAGGGCGCCGCTGCATGGGGCACATGCCAGCTGTTCCCCGGCAAGTCGGTCAACGCCAAGGGCTGGTGTTCGGCACACGCGAAGAAAGCCTGACAGATACTGGACCGGCCTGTGAGGGGCACGGTGGACGGCGCCCCTCATTTCCACGGCACATGCGTTGCGTCATGGCATGCCTGGGATGCCTTGTTCTCCGAGAACCGCCACCTTGGTTGCTGGTGCATCTGGCCGCGGCGGCGTTTTCTTCCACGCATACCCCGCGGAACCGAGCCGGTAGCCGTAGCCAAGCAGGTCGTTCATGTACTTCGGGTCGAATCGTTTGTGCTTGGGGTATTGGAAATCCGCTCCGATGGCCGCGAGGTTGTAGTCGGCCCCATCCTGATGCGCGGTGCGGTAGATGCGGTCGAGGTCGGCGACGGATTGGCGCTGCAACAGCATCCCCAAGGCGCGGCCACCGATCGCCAGTGTGCTGCGTGGCGTGACGGACCACTCCGGCGCCACCTTCCAGTTGAGGATCACGTAGACCTGGATGGCACCGCGATAGGGTTCGCCGGTCAGCTCCTGCATGACGGCCAGCATCGTGGAAGGATAGGTGAACACCTGCGCGTTGACGCCTCCGTCCACGTGCATCTCCTGGTAGCGCTTGCCGTTCGCCTCGACGTCGATCATGACCGGAGACACGGCGCCCGGAATGCTGGCGGAAGCCACCATCACTTTCCGGAAGAGATCTAGCGCATTCGGGGCTCCGCTGGCAGCGATCGCACCCATATTCCAAGTCACCGCGCGGCCGGAATCCATCTCCGTCGTGCCGATCATCAGCGCGCGTCCTTTTGCATACTCTGCGGCGACGGCGCGAAGGACGTCCGGCGTCATGTACTTGGCCACGAATTCGATGGCCGGCTGGTTGTCGGCGAAACCGTCGCTCAAGAGACCGAACACTCCGCGCGAGCGGAAGAGCTTCTCGCGCCCGATGGACAGGATGGCATCGTGCAGCTGCGCGTCGTAGGACGGACCGAGGAAGGCGAACGGAGCGATCAGCGCGCCGGCGCTGACACCGGTGACCACGCGAAACTGCGGACGATCGCCATGCGCGGTCCAGCCTTCGAGCAGGCCCACCGCGAAGGCGCCGTTCTCGCCGCCACCAGAAATCGCCAGGATCGCGGCCGGCGGCAGCGCTTGCGCCGTCGTTCCGGATTGCGCGAACGCGGTCCGCGCTCGGCCAATGTCTCCGATCGCACTTCTCGCGAACGGAACGATGTCGCTATCCAGCCAATAACGGGCATTCGGGATGCCGGGAATCGCTGCGGCATCGGCTTCCGATTTCGGCAGCGCGTCGGTGCGCGGCAGCGTCGAGCAAGCCTGCAGCAACCAAACGACGATGGACAGCATGAGGACGCGCAGGGTCCATGTGATCGAATCCCCTGCCGTTCGCTCCATGGCCCCGTCGCGAAGCATCGTGTTTCCGCTCATGGCCGTGTTCTCCTCATGAAGAGTCGGGAGCGTTCCCGCATGCGGAACGTTCCACGGCGCAAATCTACGATTCGCTCCGTTCGCCAACTAGATGGCGCAACCGGATGGCACTCGTCCATAAACAGCCGCAAATCCAGCCACGAGGAATCCGGATCGGATTGCGGCCATTCGTGGAGGGGTGAAATCCCATTCAGCCGGCTAGTGACGTCACGATGCGGCGCCTAGAGTTTGCCTACGCAGACCGCTCCGCTTCATCGGGTTTGCGATGTCACCCAATTCATTCCTCGAAGGAGTACCGCCATGTCCACTCACGCCCAAACCCTGACTGCTCCCGCGGCCTCGGCCACGCTGCGCAATTCGACCGAGCTGTTCGGCCGCATCCTGCTCTCCGCCCTGTTCCTGATGTCTGGCCTCGGCAAGATCGCCGCCTACTCCGCGACCGCCAGCTACATGACATCCGTGGGTGCCCCTGCTGCGTTGCTGCCGCTGGTCATCCTGACCGAAGTCGGCGGTGCCATCGCCATCATTGCCGGCTGGAAGACCCGCATCGCAGCGATCCTGCTCGCTGGCTTCACCGTGCTGACGGCACTGATGTTCCACAGCAACTTCGGCGACCAGAACCAGATGATCCATTTCATGAAGAACATCGCCATCGCCGGCGGGTTCTTGATGCTCGCCGCGAATGGCGCCGGCGGCTACAGCCTGGATGCGCGCTCGGCCAGGTAAGTGGCTGCGCAAGCCACGGATATCACCGAGATCCCGCCGCCGATAGCGCAAAAGGCGCTATCGGCGGAGGTATGCGTGAAATCCCCGTCTCGGTAACAATGCCTCGGCTTCCGGGACGGCGGAGGCTTCCGCTCGGAGGCTGCTTGTGATTGATCTCAACGATGTCGCCCTGTTCGTGCAGGTGGTGAAGGCCGGAAGCTTTGCGGAAGCCGCGCGCCGTACCGGCATGCCATCGAACACTGCCAGCCGGCGCATCCAGCAACTGGAAGAACAGCTTGGATTGCGCCTGTTGCATCGCTCGACGCGCAAGCTGACGCTGACCGACGCCGGTGAAGCGCTATACGCTCGCAGCGCCGAACAGATCGAAATCGTGTCGGAAGCGGCGCAGGAGCTCGCCGAAGGCAGCCGGGTGCCGAGCGGCAAAGTACGCGTGGCGGCGCCTGCGGATTTCTTCTACTGGTTCGAGCCGTCGTGGGTGCAGGAATTCCTGCTCGAACATCCGAAGGTCCGACTGGATTTCGTGCTCAGCGACCGGCGCGCCGATCTCGTCGCGGAAGGCATCGACGTCGCCATTCGCGCCGGCGCGATCCACGAGCCGACACTCATCGCGCGTCGCGTCGGCAGCAACCGCGCCTTTCTGGCGGCGAGTCCGGCCTATCTCGCGACGCATGGGACACCGCAATCCCTCGATGACCTGGCGACGCACGATTGCCTCGTCCTGCAATCGACCGCCGGCCGCGCGGTCTGGCACCTCGATGGCCCCGAGGGCCCGGCCGACGTGGAAGTGCGCGGGCGATTCCAGGCCAATTCCGCCTTCGCGCTGCTCAAGGCCGGCGTGGCCGGCATGGGCATCGTGCTCCTGCCCGATGTCACGACCCGTCAAGCCATGCACAGCGGCCAGCTCGTGCGGGTCCTGCCCGACTATGGCATCAACGGCCTCGAGTTGTTCCTGGTGTATCAGAGCCGCAAGCAGCTGCCGCGCGCAGCGAGCGTGTTCGTCGATTTCATCATGGCCAGGATGGTCGCGACCGGACTGGTGAGCATGGATACCTCGACCACGCCGTAGCGTGCGTGCAGCGCGATTTCCCAGCTCGATTCCGTCCAGAAATGGAGCAGTCAAATCCCGTTTTCCCGGCTAGTGGCAACTGCATCGCGTGACTAGATTGGTTCTCGCCAACCCACGGAGAGAACCCATGAACGCCGTCGTCAAAACCCCGCACGAAGTCCACGAATCCACCGGTCGCAACATTGTTTTCCGCACGCGCGGCCGCGAGCACGGGCCGATCACCCGAATGGTCAGTCCTTCCGACATCGGCCGGATGATCAAGCCCTTCGTCTTCCTCGACCTCGTCGATTCGCAGCAGCCGGTCGGCCAGAAGGATTTTGGCTGGCATCCGCACTCGGGCATCGCCACGCTGACCTTGCTGATCGAGGGCCAGGGGCACTACATGGAATCGAACGGCCACGAAGGACCGATGAGCGCGGGCGACGTCGAATGGATGAGCGCCGGTCGCGGCATCTGGCATACGGGCGAAACCGCGCCGCCGATCAAGGCCTTCCAGTTGTGGGTCGCCCTGCCCGAGGATCGCGAGCTGTCTCCCGCGTTCAGCCACCACCTGTCGGTCGACGAGATTCCGTTCGATGGTCCGGCTCGGGTGTTGCTCGGTCGCAGCGGCAGTGCGGCCAGTCCGATCGATGCGCCGCCGGGCATCAACTACTTCGACGTGCGACTCGAGGCGGGTCAGCGCTGGACCCATCAACCGCCCGAGGGCCATCGCGTCGCCTGGATCGCCGTGATGGAAGGAAGCCTGCGCGCGCCCGAGCGGGTCGGCAAAGGCGAACTGGCCATATTCGATCGCTCGAACGCCGCCATCGAATTCGAGGCGATTGCCGATACGCGTTTCGTGCTCGGCACGGCAATCCCGCATCCGCACGACCTGCATCTCGGCTATTACTCGGTGCACACCAGCGATGCCGCGCTGGCCGAGGGCGAACGCGAGATCGCGCGCATCGGTCGCGAATTGCACGCCAAGGGGGTGTTGCGCTGATTGCTAGGCGCAGCACAACACCTCTCTCATCCATCGGAGTACACCATCATGACCGTCATTTCCGTCATCGTCGGCAGCGTTCGCCAGGGGCGCCTCGCCGAGAAGCCCGCCCGGTGGATCCTCGACCACCTGAAGGAGCGCGAGGGCGTCGACGCGCGCCTGATCGACCTCCAGGACTATCCGATGCCGTTCTTCGACGCGCCGATTCCGCCAGCGATGCCGGGACGGCCGGCCTACGAGCACGAAGTCGTCAAGCGCTGGACGCAGGCCATCGCCGCGTCGGACGGATTCGTCGTCATCTCGCCCGAGTACAACCACGGGCCCACCGCCGTGCTGAAGAACGCGATCGACTGGGTCTACCCAGAGTGGAATCGCAAGGCCATCGCTTTCGTCGGCTACGGCAGCGTCGGCGGCGCACGCGCGATCGAGCAACTGCGGGAGATCGCGGTGGAAATGCAGCTCGCGCCGATCCGCTCGGCGATCCATGTCCCGGCCGCGGCGCTGTACGCGCATTTCCAGGGGCAGGACGTGGCGCCGCACCTGGCCGAACTGGACAACGTCGCCGACCAGATGGTGGACGATCTGCTCTGGTGGACGCATGCGCTGAAGACGGCACGGGCACGGGTGACAGCGCTCGAGTGATCGATGTCGCATGACCGAAGTCGATCGACCTCCATCACCAACCCGCCAGCCTGCGGTACTCCGCAGGCGGGCGAGCGGCATGCGTCACCTGTTGTTTCCATCCGTCTGGTCGCCGCGCTGCAGCCAGGTTCCCGACATCGGTGCGCACCCCTCGCGGATCGTGGTGGTCGTGTATCCGCCAAAGCCCCAGTTGTCCGTATCGACCTCCTCGGTCGTGACGTGCGTCCATTCTCGCGAAGGAATCATCTGGATCCGGTTGGAGATGGCTCTGCATATCGCGACGTAAAGGGGCATGCGCGCCTGCTGCAATCAGGTTCGTGCCCGAACTCCGCCCTCCAGCGGGAGAGTTGTTTGCGCAGCGTCGTCACACGGACCTGCCGCGGCCAACACGACGCGCGGGCATCTTCTCGGCAGCTCTTCAACCAACGGGCATCTTGTTGATCGGTCGGTCAACACTGCGGCACAGTATCGGCAGCTCGACCGATACTAGGGTGATTTTTTGACTCTCAATCCGGCGAAACCATGCCCACGCCAGCCGCCGATCGCCGGCGCACGCGCTTTCCTTTGAACATTCCTCGTCCCCGGACCTGGCTAGAATCACCCACATGAACACCACAGCCCCCCGCACCAGCGGCACCGCCGTCGCCAGTCTCGTCTTCGGCGTGCTCTCGTGGTTCGCGTTGCCCGTTATCGGCGCGATCCTGGCGATCGTTCTTGGCCACAGTGCCCGCGGCGAAATCCGGCGCGCGCCTCCAGGCACCGTCGACGGTGACGGGATGGCCATCGCTGGATTGATCCTCGGCTGGGCGCACGTCGTCATCGTGGTTCTGGGCCTCGGAGTGATCTTCCTGTTCCTCGGCGGAATCGCGTTCTTCGCGCACTACGTCGCCTGATGACGGACGATCGCGCAAGCCGCGACCCGGTCGAGCGCTTCGGCAACCGCGTCGACGACTACGTCCGCTATCGGCCCGGCTATCCCACGGCCGTGACCGACTACCTGCGCGAACGAGGCTGGCTATGGCCGGGCGCCGTGGTCGCCGACGTCGGCGCCGGTACCGGCATTTCGAGCGCGCTGTTCCTCGATGCGGGCTGCGTCGTGCATGCGGTCGAGCCGAACGCGCCGATGCGCGCGGCGGCCGAGAGCCGGCTGGGTGCCCACCGGGGATTCCAGGCGGTCGACGGCCGCGCCGAGGCGACCACGCTCGCCGCGGACAGCGTCGACCTGGTCGCCGCCGGCACCGCCTTCCACTGGTTCGACGCGGCGGAGACGCGCGCGGAGTTCGCGCGCGTCCTGCGCGGCGACGGCCACGTCGTCCTGTTCTGGAACCTGCGCCGGCAGGACGACTTCATGCGCGCCTACGAAGCGATCCTGCGCACGCACAGCCGCGACTACGCCGAAGTCGAATCGAGCCGGCGCGCCGACGAGATCGCGATCCGCGCGTTCTTCGGCGAGGGCTTCCTGCAGAGCGCGACGTTCCCGAACGCGCAGCGGCTCGATTTCGACGGCCTGCTCGGTCGCGCGCGCTCGTCCTCGTACGTGCCGAAGCCCGGCGATGCCGCCTATGCGCCGCTGCGCGACGCGCTGCGCGAGCTGTTCGAGCGCAGCGCGGTCGACGGCAACGTCGCCATGCACTACGACACGCGGCTCTACGTCGGCCGGCTGCGCTGACGCCCGTCACGAGCGGACTACCCGTGACCGACGGCGGCGACCGGACAGCCGGATCGCGCCCGCAACCGGCGGCCTGCCGGTAAAATCCCCGAAATTCCTTCCTTCGTCCGCGCTCCGACGGCCCCATACGCGCCGCGCGGCACCGCTTGAGGACCAGTCCGGATGTACGCCCTCGCCCGCCCGTTCCTGTTCTGTCTCGACGCCGAGCGCGCGCACGACCTCGGCCTGGTGTCGATCGAGGCGGCCTACCGCACCGGTACCAGCGCCCTCCTCGCACCGCGACCGAAGCCGCTGCCGGTGGAAGCGCTCGGGCTGCGCTTCGACAATCCGGTCGGACTCGCCGCCGGGCTGGACAAGAACGGTGCCTACGTCGACGCCCTCGCCGCGCTCGGCTTCGGCTTCATCGAAGTCGGCACCACCACGCCGCGCGCGCAGGCTGGCAACCCGAAGCCGCGCATGTTCCGCCTGCCCGAGCACGAGGCCGTCATCAACCGGCTCGGCTTCAACAACGGCGGCGTCGACGCGCTGGTGCGCAACGTCGAACGAGCGACGTTCGGCGGCGTGCTCGGCATCAACATCGGCAAGAACAAGGATACGCCGAACGAGCGCGCGGTCGAGGACTACCTGCACTGCCTCGAGCGCGTCTACGCGCGCGCGAGCTATGTCACCGTCAACATCTCCTCGCCCAACACGCAAGGCCTGCGCGACCTGCAGGAAGAGGAGACGCTCAAGCGCTTCATCGGAACCTTGCGCGAAGCGCAGGAGCGCCTCGCCGCGCAGCATCGCGTGCGCAAGCCGATGCTGCTGAAGATCGCGCCGGATCTTTCCGACACCGAACTCGACGCGATCGCCGAGGTGCTGCTGGCGGCGGGCGTCGACGGCCTGATCTGCACCAACACGACGATCGACCGCACGGCGGTCGCCGGCCATCGCTACGCGAACGAAGCCGGCGGATTATCCGGCAAGCCCGCGTTCGCGAAATCGACCGAGGTGCTGGGCGGCATGGCGCGGCGGCTCGGCGGCAAGATCCCGCTGATCGGCGTCGGCGGCATCGTCAGCGGCGCCGATGCGGCGGCGAAGATCGCCGCCGGCGCGACCTTGGTGCAGTTCTACACCGGCATGGTCTATCGCGGCCCCGGCCTGATCGGCGACTGCGTCGAGGCGATCCGTGCCCGCGCTTAATTCCGGTCTCGCCCAGGGCGACGGCTACACGATCGTCGAGCGCGCCTCGCTGGCCGGGCGCAACACGTTCCGCGTGCCGGCGCGCGCGGAGCTGCTGATCGACGTGCGCAAGCCGGCGGCGCTGGCCGAATTGTTCGGCTACGCGGCCCTGAAGACGCAGCCGCTGCTGGTGCTCGGCGAAGGCAGCAACGTGCTGTTCACGCGCGACTGGCCGGGCGTCGTGCTGTCGATCGCCGCGCGCGGCATCGCCGTGCCCGAAGATCGCGGCGACGCCGCGCGCGTACGCGTGGAGGCCGGCGAGAACTGGAACGACTTCGTGCGCTGGTCGCTGGCGCACGGGTTCGCCGGGCTCGAGAACCTGGTGCTGATTCCCGGCACGGTCGGCGCGGCGCCGATCCAGAACATCGGCGCCTACGGTATCGAGGTGCGCCAGTTCATCGCCGCGGTCGAGGCCTGGGACCGCCGAGAGGCGCGGCTGGTTCGGCTCGACAACGCCGATTGCGCGTTCGGCTACCGCGATTCGCGCTTCAAGCGCGAGCGCGAGCGCTACGTCGTGACCGCGGTCGAGTTCGAGTTGCCGCGCGAGCGCGCGCTGCGCCTGGACTATGCCGGCGTGCGCGAGGAACTGGCCGCGCTGGGTATCGACGAGCCCACGCCGTCGAACGTCGCCGAGGCGGTCGCGCGCCTGCGCACGCGCAAGCTGCCGGACCCGGCCGTGATCGGCAATGCCGGTAGCTTCTTCAAGAACCCGATCGTCGCCGCCGGGCTTGCCGAGCGCTTGCGGCGCGAGCATCCGCAGTTGCAGGCCTGGCCGACCGAAGACGGCGGCGCCAAGCTGTCCGCCGCCTGGCTGATCGAATCGCTCGGCTTCAAGGGCGCACGCGAAGGCGATGCCGGCGTCTCCGAGCGGCATGCGCTGGTGCTGGTCAACCACGGCAGCGCCAGCGGAGCCGAGCTGTGGGCCCTTGCCGAGCGCATTCGCGGACGCGTGCGCGAATGCTACGACGTCGTGCTCGAAGCGGAGCCGCTGATCGTTTGACGCCGGCGCTTCGTGCCGATCGGCAGCGCAGCAAGCCCGCGGCCTGCTGAGCCGGGCGTCACAAATCGGGTCATGACGGCCGCCTATGCTTGATCGCCCTGCGGGTCGCCGCCCGGCAGGTACGGGGAAGAAAAAAAGCCATGACAGCCGCATCCGTTTCGCTCGCTTCGCGTCGTCGCCTGTTCACCGCGCTGTCCGCCGCCGTCGGCAATGCGCCCGCCGCCGCGATGCGGCGCGCGGGCCGGCCTGCCGCTCCCGCCGCGGTGCCTTACGTGCCGCTCGCCAGCACGCCGCCGGCGCCGGTGCGCTGGCTGCAGAAGGCGACGTTCGGCTATTCGCCGCAGGCGAAGGCCGCGTTCGACGCGCGCCCCGGCGCCGGCGACGACGCGCGCTGGCAGAACTGGGTCGATTGGCAGCTCTCCCCTGCCGCGATCGCCGACGCGGCCTGCGACGCGCGCATCGCCTCGGGCAGCTTCCTCACGCTCGACAAGTCGCTCGCGCAGCTGTGGGCCGATCATCACGAAACCGGCGACTACGCCGTGCGCATGCTGCCGGCCGCCGAAGCCGAGTGCGCGACGACGATCCGCGCGATCTACAGCGAGCGCCAGTTGTTCGAGGTGACGGTCGATTTCTGGCACGACCACTTCAGCGTGTTCGGCTGGGACTACGACGGCGGCCCGCTGTTCCCCGACCTCGACCGCCGCCTGCGCGCGAACGCGTTCGGCAATTTCCGGCAGATGCTCGAACAGGTCTGCCAATCGACCACGATGATGTACTCGCTCGACCTCTACGCCAGCACGCGCGCCGGCCCGAACGAGAACTACGCGCGCGAACTGCTCGAACTGCACACGCTCGGCGCCGAGCACTACTTCGGCCCCACCGACCCGCTCGGCGTGCCCTGCATCGACGCCGACATCCATTGCGAGGACAGCTTTCCGCAGGGCTACGTCGACAACGACGTCTACGAAGCCGCCGCCGCGCTGACCGGCTGGACCATCAAGGACGGCAACTGGCAGTTCCCGGCCGACAACGACGGCGGGTTCGTCTATCGCAGCGAATGGCACGACCGGCGCAACAAGATCTTCCTCGGCCGCTACCTGCCGCCGGACCAACCGGAGATGCGCGACGGCCGCGATGTGTTCGACCGTCTCTGCGCGCATCCGAACACGGCGCGCCACGTCGTCGGCAAGCTGTGCCGGCGCTTCGTCGGCGACAACCCGCCGGCGAGCCTGATCGAAAGCGCCGCCGCGCTGTTCACCGCGCAGATCGGCGCGCCGGACCAGCTCGCGCAGGTGCTGCGCGCGATCCTGCTGTCCGACGCGTTCAAGAACACCTGGGCCGCCAAGGTCAAGCGGCCGTTCAACAGCTTCGCCGGTGCGCTGCGCGCGCTCGGCGGCGATTTCACCCCGACCACGCGCGACTACCCGAACCAGTGGCCGACCGCGGACGAACTCGCCGCGCGCCTGCAGCAGGCCGGCCATCGCCTGTTCTACTGGCCGGCGCCGAACGGGTATCCCGATCGCGCTGCCGCCTGGAGCAGCACCGGCGCGATCGCGATGAGCTGGAAGCTGCTGACGCGCCTGACCACGATCCGCCAGGAGGTCGGCTATTCCGACACCTACCCCTACGTCGCCGACGTCGTCGCGCAGACCAACGCGGCGATCGCTGCCGGCGGACGCAGCGCCAGCGCGGTGGTCGGCTACTGGTGCGATCGCATCCTCGGCTTCCGCCCCGAACCGGTGCGCGGCAAGGCGGTCGACTTCCTGCGCCAGAACGCCGGCGCCGACGACGCGCTCGACCTGGAACGCAACGACTGGCACGCGGACGATCTGAAACGGCACTACACGCAGGACCGCCTGCGCTCGACGGTGGCGCTGATCCTGTGCAGTCCCGACTTCCTGGCTCGCTGAGGAGAAGCCCGATGACCCGCATCGATCGACGCGATTTCCTCAAGGCCTGCGGCACCTGCGGCCTCGTCGCCGGCGCCCTGCCCGGCACGCGCCTGGTGTTCGGCGCACCGAACGCGAACGACCACGACACCCTGGTGGTGGTGTTCCTGCGCGGCGGCATGGACGGCCTCAGCCTGATCTCGCCCGGCGCCAGCAATTCCGAGCGCTTCCGCTACGAGCAGGCGCGCAACGCCACGCGCATCCCTTTGACCGGCGAAGGTGCCGGCCTGCCGCTCGGCGGCGACGGCCAGTGGCAGGCGCATTCGCGCGCGCCGGAATTGCAGGCGCTGTACAACCAGAACCGGCTCGCGGTGGTGCTCGGTGCGGGCATGCCGGCGCCGGTCACGCGCAGCCACTTCGACGCGCAGATCAACATGGAAGTCGGCCTCGCCGGCCAGGGCAGCGGCATCGGCTGGATCACGCGCGCGCTGGCGAGCGGCGCGCTGCCGCCGAACGTGATGATCCCGGCCGTGTCGGTCGGCAGCCTGACCGCGACCAGCCTGCTCGGCAGCGCCGAGGCGATCACGCTGTCCGACGGCGGCGATTTCCGCATCGACACCGGCAACTGGCCGTGGAACGTCAGTCCCGACTACGCCGGCGACGCGCCGGCCGGCGTGCACGGCATGCTGTCGATGCTGCCGCAGCTTTGGACCGGCGGCAGCTCGCTCGAAGCGGCCGGCCGACAGACGCTGGAAGCGCTGCAGGTGATCCGCGGCATCGACTTCGAAGGTTATGTGCCGGCGCCCGGCGCCAGCTACGACGACGACGGCTTCGCGCAGCAGCTGCGCATGCTCGCGCAGCTGATCAAGCTCGACGTCGGCCTGCGCTACGCGGCGATCGACCTCGGCGGCTGGGATACGCACAACGGCCAGAACTACATGTTCGGCGAGGCCGTCAGCCGGCTCTCGCGCGGGCTCGGCGCGTTCCACGCCGACCTCGCCAACGACACCGGCAACTACGCGCAGCGCGTCAGCACCGTCGCGATGAGCGAGTTCGGCCGCCGCGTGCAGGAGAACGACGACCAGGGCACCGACCACGGCTACGGCAACGTCATGCTCGCGCTCGGCGGATCGGTCAACGGCGGCCGCACCTTCGGCGAATTCGCCGGTCTCGCCGGCGACCAGATGTTCGAAGGCGCCGACGTGATGGTCACCACCGATTACCGCCGCGTCTTGTCCGAAGCGTTGATCCGCCGCCTGCGCAACGCGAACGTCTACTACGCCTTCCCCGGCTACGCGAACTACTCGCCGCTCGGCATCTTCCAGGGCAGCGATCTGGCGCCGACCGGCTTCGACGCGGTGTTCGCCAACGGCTTCGACTGAAGCCACCGGCGAGCACGCCGTCGATCACGCACGCACGCGCCGGCGGCGAAGCGTCGGCGCGTCGGTCGCTTCCGCGCTCAGCGCAAGGCTTCCGCCGCCGCGACGATGTCGGCGTCGCCCGGCAGCACCAGGAACGCCGCGCCGGCGAGCGGCGTGTAGGTATCCGCGCCGACCACGCGACGCAGCGGCGTGGCGCCGTGCCCGGCCTCGACGATCGCGGTGATCACGCCTTCGCCGACGCCGGCCGAATGGCGGCCTTCGTCGACGACCAGGATGCGCTTGGCGTTCTTCGCCTGTTCGGCGATGAAGCTCTCGTTGAGCGGCACCAGCCAGCGCAGGTCGACCGTGCGCACCTTCCAGCCGAGCTTCTTCTCGATCTCGCGCGCGGCGCGCAGGCTCATCGGCACGCCGTTGCCGTAGGTGAAGACGACCAGGTCGTCCGCGCCTTCTTCGTAGACGCGGCCTTCGCCGAGCGGCATCGCCTGGTCCGGCGGCGGATAGGACGTCAGCCACTGGCCGTCGCCGGCTTCGTACAAGTCCTTGGTCATGTACAACGCGATCGGTTCGAGGAAGATCGCGACGCGACCGTCGACCTTCGCCAGCGCCGCCAAGGTGCGCAGCATCGTCGCCGCGTCGTCGCCGCGGCTGGCGCAGCCGACCACGATGCCGGGAATGTCGCGCAGCGCGGCGATCGAGTTGTCGTTGTGGAAGTGGCCGCCGAAGCCGCGCTGGTAGCCGAGGCCGGCAATGCGCACCAGCATCGGGTTCTTGTACTGGTTGTTGGAGAAGAACTGCAGGCTGGCCGCCTCGCCGCGGATCTGGTCGCAGGCGTTGTGGAAATACGCCAGGTACTGGATTTCCGGCACCGGCAGCAGGCCCATGTTGGCGTAGCCCTGAGCCAGGCCGAGGATCATCGTCTCGTCGAGCAGCGTGTTGAACACGCGCGCGTTCTTGAACGCCTTGTGCAGACCCTTGGTCACCGTGTAGACGCCGCCCTTCTGCGCCACGTCCTCGCCGAACAGCAGCGCCTCGGGGTACTTGCAGAACAGGTCGTGCAGCGCGTTGTTGATCTGGATCGCCAGATGCCGCGGCGGCAGGGTCTCGGGCAGCTTGTCGGCGCCGAACACGGCGGCGCGCTTGATCGCGTAGTCGGCGCGCTGCGCTTCCGCGCGCACCTTGTCCGGCGTGTACGGCGCCAGCGGCGCCATCACGTCGTCGAGCCGGTCGAGCTTGGGCCGGCGATCGGCTTCCTCGGCCGCGGCGAAGCACTTCTTGCGCACCTCTTCGTACTGCGCCAGCAGCGATTCCTTCGTGTACAGGCCCGATTCCAGCGCGATCGCGGCCGAACGCAGCAGCGGATCGGTCGACTCGACCGCGACCAGTTCCTCGACGCTGCGCCACTCGATCTCGAAGTCGGTGCCGGCGTGGCCCATGATGCGCGTGGTGCGCAGGTGCAGGAAGGTCGGCCGCCGCGTCGTGCGGCAATGATGCACCGCGCGCGCGACCTGCTCGTAGCCCTCGGCGAGATCGAGGCCGTCGGCGTAGAAATAGTCGAGGTCGCGGCGCCCGCCGAAGCTGGCGCGGATCCAGTCGTTCGGCGTCTTCACCGAGATGCCGATGCCGTTGTCCTCGCACACGAACAGCACCGGCGCCGGCAGCTTCTGGTAGGCGGTCCAGGCGGCGGCGTTGAACGCGGTCTGCGCGGTGGCGTGGTTGGCCGAGGCGTCGCCGAACGAGCAGATCGCGATCGAATCCTCCGGCACCGGCAGCGCGTGCGCGAGGCGCCTGGCCTGCTCGATCGCGACCGCGGTACCGAGCGCCTTCGGCAGATGCGAGGCGATCGTCGAAGTCTGCGGCAGCACCCACAACGGCTTGCTGCCCCAAACCTTGTGGCGGCCGCCGGAGGCCGGATCGTCCTTGCTCGCCGCGAACGACAGCGCCGAATCCATGATGGGATCGAGCTTTCTACCATCGGTGCCCGGCAGCTTGCGGAAGCGCTCGGCCATGAACGCGCCGCTGCGGTAGTGCAGGAAGGCCGGATCGGTATGGCGCGTCAGCCGCGCGACCATCGCGTTGCCTTCGTGGCCGCTCGAGCCGATGGTGTAGAACACCTTGTTCTTCACGCGCAGCACGCGCGCCATCAGGTCGAGGTGGCGCGAGACCAGCTGCGATTCGAACAGCGCGAGGAAATCGCGCGCGGTGCACAGGCTGCCCGGCAGCACGGCTTCGTCCGCCTGCGGCGCATGGTGCGGCGAGCCGGACCAGTTCTGCACGAATTCGACGAAGTTCTGGTCGCAGACCTCGGCGCGGTTGACGTTCTTGTGGCGGGCGGGGATCGGATTGGGAATGGCGTTCATGGCGTAGGGCCGATGGAAAGTGGGGATCGAGCGTCGGCTCGGAAGCTAGGCGGACTGGGCGATCAAGGCGGCATTTTCCGCCGCAATCGGCGGCATCGCCACGAAGCCTGGCTGCGCGCGCACGCGCGCGAGCCAGTCGACGACGCGCGGACAGGCGGCCAGATCGAAGCCGCCGTCGGCGGCGCAATGCGTGTAGCCGAACAGCGCGATGTCGGCGATGCCGTAGCCGGTGCTGCTGAACCAGTCGTTCGCGGACAGGTGCCGCTCCATCACCGCCAGCGCCTGATCGCCGCGCTCGCGCAGCCGCGGCAGGTCGGCGCGGCGCGGCGAATCGGCCGGCGTCCAGCCGCAGATGAAGCGCGCGACGGCGACGTAGGGTTCGTGGCTGTACTGCTCGAAGAACATCCACGACAGCGTCTGCGCGCGCTGCCACGCGTCGCCGGCGAAGTACGAGGTACCGTCGGCGAGCCAGGCGAGGATCGCGTTGGACTCGACCATGCGGCGGCCGTCGTCGAGTTCGATCATCGGCACGCGGCCGTTCGGATTCTTCGCGAGATACTCCGGCGTGCGCGTGGCGCCGTGCGCGCTGTCGGTCTCGACCCAGCGATGCTCACGCCCGAGGTGGCCGAGCAGCATGCGCAGCTTGTGGCAGTTGCCGGAAGGCGAATAGCCGTAGACGGTGATCATGCGTCGCGCTCCTGCGCGCGCCGGGCCAGCCACTGCTCGCGCGACTGGCCCCAGACGTCGACCGCATGATCCTGGAAAGGCGCCGGCAATCGGCCCGGCCCCTGGCGTGTCGAACCCAGGCGCTGCGCCACTTTCTGCGACGCGAGATTGGCCGGATCGATGCAGTGGATGATCTCGTTCCAATCGAGGTGGTCGAAGGCCCAGTCGATCGAGGCCACCGCCGATTCCAGCGCATAGCCCTTGCCCCAGGCGTCCGGGTGGAACGCGTAGCCGATCTCGTTGCCGGGCCAGCCTTCCGGGCGCCACGGCCCCATCTGTCCGAGCCAGCGTCCGCTGGCCTTCTCCTCGACCGAGAACATCGCGAAGCCCTGCACCGCCCACGCACCGGGCATCTGCAGGAACTTGCGCCAGGCCGCCGCGCGCGGCGCGGTGCCGCCGATGTAGCGCGCGGCCTCCTCGTTCGCGTGCAGCTCCGCGTAGCGCTCGAAGTCCTCGATGCGCGGCAGGCGCAGGACCAGGCGCTCGGTTTCGATGCGGATGTCGGGAAGGCTCACGATGACTTCACTCCAGATGGCTCGTCGGTCCCCGCCCGCTCGCGCGGGCGACATGCGTCAAGGACCGTCGGAGGCTGCCGGCGCACCGGCGATTTTCGGCGTCTTCGGCGTGTACTCGCACAGCGGACTGACGCGCTTGATCTGCGGATAGTCCGTCGTCTCGCAGCGCCAGCGCACGCCCATCGCATCGGCCTGCGTGGTATCCGCGACGAGGCGGATGCGCCCGCCGTCGACGCCGGAGGTCGCATCGAACACGAGGTCGATGCTGCCGTCGGATGCGACCGTCGCGGACTTCAGCGTCTTGCCGCGATAGCGGTCCGGTGCGGGCAGGCCCGCGTCGGCCTGCTGCGCCGGCAGCTTTCCGTTGGTCTGGTAGTACTCGACGATCGCCACGCGCATGCCGGCGACCGCTTGCAGGTCTTCGCGCATGCGCAGGCTGCCTTCGTCGGCGGAAGCGGCCAGTGCTTCGTGCGACTCGTCGAGCGTCTTGCGCATCCGCTGCTGCTCGTCCTTCAGCGCCGAGACTTCGCCGCTCAGCTGCTGCCATTGCCGGTCGCCGATCAGAAATCGATAGGCGACCAGCACCAGCGCCGCCGCCAGCAGCGCGCTCGCGAATACCGCGGCGACCGTGCGCACGAAGGTTTCCCGAGGCTCAGAACGCGTTGATTCCCGTCACCTCGCGGCCGACCACCAGCTGGTGCACGGTCTCCGTGCCCTCGTAGGTGATGACCGACTCGAGATTCAGCGCGTGGCGGATCGGACAGTGTTCGGTGGTGATGCCGGCGCCGCCGAGGATGTCGCGGCATTCGCGCGCGATGTCGATCGCCATGCGGCAGTTGTTCCACTTCGCCAGGCTGACCTGGGTCGGCTGCATGGTGCCGGCGTCCTTGAGGCGGCCGAGCTGCAGCGACAGGAGCTGCGCCAGCGTGATCCGCCGCGCCATCTCGGCGAGCTTGATCTGCACCGCCTGCGTCGCCGCGATCGGACGGTTGAACAGGGTGCGGTTCTTGGCGTATTCGGTGGTCTCGGTGAAGCAGGCGATCGCCGCGCCGATCGGGCCCCAGGTGATGCCGTAGCGCGCCTGCGTCAGGCAGCCCAGCGGTCCCTTCAGGCCCTTCACGTTCGGCAGGCGGTTGGCGTCCGGCACGCGCACGTTGTCGAAAAACAACGCGCTGGTGACCGACGCGCGCAGGCTCATCTTCTTGTGCACTTCCTGCGCGCTGAAGCCCTTGAAGTCCTTCTCGACGATGAAGCCCTGGATGCCTTCCTCGGTCTGCGCCCAGACGATCGCGATGTGCGCGAGGTTGCCGTTGGTGATCCACATCTTGGCGCCGTTGAGGATCCAGTCGGCGCCGTCGCGCTTGGCATTGGTCTTCATGTTGGCCGGATCGGAGCCGCCGTGCGGCTCGGTCAGACCGAAGCAGCCGATCACCTTGCCCTGCGCCATCTGCGGCAGCCAGCGCTGGCGCTGTTCCTCGCTGCCGTAGGCGTAGATCGGATACATGCACAGCGAACTCTGCACCGAGGCGAAGCTGCGGATGCCCGAGTCGCCGCGCTCGAGTTCCTGGCAGACCAGGCCGTAGCTGACGCCGTTCATGCCGGCGCAGCCGTATTCGGTCGGCAGCGACGAGCCGAGCAGACCCAGTTCGGCCATTTCCGGAATCAGCTCGGTCGGGAAGCGTCCCTTGTCGAAGCAATCGCCGATGATCGGCAGCACGCGCTCGTCGGTGAAGCGGGCGACGGTGTCCTGCACCATGCGCTCTTCTTCGGAGAGCAGCGAGCGGACGTCGTAGAGATCGGTGGGGTTCAGCGGGGTGGCGGGCATGGGCCTGGGTCCGGACGGAGGCAAAGCCCCGCATTGTACCTTTGCCGCTGCGCCGCGGCCATGTTCGCTAGTTACGCGAAGGCGCCCGGCAATGGCGCGCGAACAGCGTTTCGCCTTGTCGGAGTGCGGCCGCCCGCTGTGCGGCGTCGAGCTTCTCGGCGGCGCCCTGCGCGGCGGCCTGGATGTCGGCGCGGGCGTCTTCCCCGTGCCGCAGCCGATCCGCTTGGGCGTAGGCGATCATCAGGCTCGGAGACGGCTGGAACAGCCAGTCCAGCTGCCCGGCCTGTCCGCGGTAGGCGTCCGCCAGCAGCGGCAAGGCGTCGCAGTCGCCGGCGGCGAGCGCCTGCTGCAGCAGATCGGCAGCGGTTTGCCGGCGCCGCTCGACCTCGTCCGGATGCATGAGGATGTCCTCCCTGCCCATGCCGTGCAGACCCCAGTTGGCGTAGTCGAGGCGCGCCCTCGCATCGCCGGCGCGGGCGGCCTTTTCCAGCCAGGCGACTCGATTCTCGAGCAGTGCGGGATCGACCCCGGTGCAGTCTTCGCGCCGTCGGGCTCTGTCCTCGACCTCCGCAGCGACCTGGCCGATTTCCAGCTCCGTCGCCGGTTCGTGGCCGTTCCTCCAGTAGAAGCGTTTGAGCGCGTTGCGGCGGATTTCCTCGTCCGGCTCGGAGTCCGCCCCGGCGCAATACATCAGGCGCATCGACAGCTCGCGCATCGCGTCGGGTCGGCCTTGCTCGGCGAGGGCGCGCAAGGCCTCGATGGCGCGATTGGCCGGGACGTCCGGCGCCGGCAGGTCGGGCGCGGCCGGGGTTTTCGCGCCGGCTCGCGTATCGGATGCCCGCGCGGGTGCGTCGGACGGGTCCGTCTTCACCGTCGCGGCGACGGCCGGCGCGCTCGTCTCGGCCCGCACCCTCCGCTCGCGCGACACCAGCAGCCAACCGCCAATCGCCGCGGCCAAGCCGAGCGTCGCAGTCAGCGAAAGCCCTCCCTTGATGCGCATGCGCACGATGTCCCAACCTCGAATCACAGCGGCGATACTAGGGGGATGCGAGTACCCGTCCTGGCCTACCACTCCAACAACGTCGCCGGCAACGACTACGCCGACAACGACCACGTCGCATTGGCGCACGACCTGCGCGCCATTCATCGCCGCGGTCTACGCATCGTACCGCTGGCGCGCATCGTCGACGCGCTGCTCGGCGCGGCTCCGCAAGCCAGCGTCGAGAACGCCGTCGCCGTGACCTTCGACGACGGCTCCTGGTTCGACTGGCACGACCTCGAGCATCCGACCTATGGACCGCAGCGCGGCTTCGCCGGCGTCCTGCGCGACTTCGTCGCGGAAACCGGCGCGGCGGCGCACGCGACCAGCTTCGTCGTCGTCTCGCCCGCCGCTCGCGCCACGCTCGACCGCACCTGCCTGGCCGGACGCGGATGGTGGGGCGACGAATGGTGGCCCGCGGCGCAGGCCGAGGGCCTGCTCGCGATCGAGAGCCACAGCTGGGACCACAACCACCCCACCCTTCCGCTCACCGCGCAGCGCGAGCAGCGCAAGGGCACGTTCCGCGCGATCGACAGCTACGCCGACGCCGACGTGCAACTGCGCCAGGCCAGCGACTGGCTCGACGCGCATTGCGCGCCGCACCGCACGAGCCTGTTCGCCTATCCGTACGGCGAGAGCAACGACTACCTGGTCGAGGACTACCTGCCGCGGCACGCGCACGAGCACCGCCTGCGCGCCGCGTTCGGCACCGATCCGCGCCCGCTCGAAACGGGCGCCGACCGCTGGCGGCTGCCGCGCTTCGTCTGCGGCGACGCCTGGAAGTCGCCGCAGGCGTTCGAGCGCGTTCTCGACGAAGCCGGCTAGAACGGCCCGATCGCGTGCGCCTGCGCGAGCAGCCGGGCTTGCTCGGCGCCGGGCAGCGCGCGCGTCCAGTGGACCAGCAAATGCGCATGCGGCGTGCGCCGGAATCCGGCGGCCAGGTCGACGCGCTCGGCCAGCGCGTCGCCGCAGTAGCCGAAGATCGCCGCGTAGGTCGGCGCGAAGTGGCGCACCGACCAGTCCAGCGTCATGCGATAGAGGCCGCCGGCGTCGCGGATCGCGGCACGTGTGGCCGGAGCCATGTCGCGCATCGCTCGGTTGTCGACGCAGGCGCCGCCGCCGAGCAGGATGTCGCCCATCGCGGTGAAGTGCACGTAGCAGACCACAACTTCCGATCCGTCACCGCCGCGATGGAACGCGAGCACGTGGTGCGGAAAATCCGGCGGCGCCTGCCCGAAGCGACGGCGGAACAGTGCCTGCGCGCGCTGCGCGCCGTCGGCCGCCTCGCGGATCGTCAGCATCGATTCGCTCATGCGTCGGACGACGCCGGACGCCGCGGCACGTGGCCGGTGGCGACGTGCTGGCGCGCGGATTCGACGTTGACGGTCGAGTCGTCGAAGAAGATGTCGGCGCCGAACGCTTCGAGGAACGGTCCCTTCGGCCGGCCGCCGAGGAACAGCGCTTCGTCGATGCGCACGCCCCAGTGGCGCAGGGTCAGGATCACGCGCTTGTGCGCCGGCGCCGAACGCGCCGTCACCAGCGCGGTGCGGATCGGCGAGGCTTCGCTCGGGAACGCGGCCTGCAACCGGTGCAGCGCGTCGAGAAAGCTGCGGAACGGACCGCCGGACAGCGGCTCGCGCTCGCGCTCGGCTTCGTGGCGATGGAAGGCGTCGATGCCGCCCTCCTCCGAGATGCGTTCGGACTCGTCGCCGAACAGCACGGCGTCGCCGTCGAACGCGATGCGCAACTGCTCGGACGACCGCTGCGGCGCCTTCGACGGCAGGATCGTCGCCGCCGCGATGCCGCCGGCGAGCGCGTTGGCGACGCTGTCGGCGTTCGCGGACAGGAACAGGTCGGCGCCGAACGCGCGCACGTAGGGCAAGGTCGGCTCGCCGCGCGTGAACGCGGCGCGCACGATGCCGAGACCGTAGTGTTCGATCGAATTGAAGATGCGCAGGCCGGTGTCGGCCGAATTGCGCGAAAGCAGGATCACCTCGACGTGCGGCGCTTCCGGCGGCGCGCGGTTGAGTCGCAACAGCTTCTGCACCAGCGGGAAGGCGATGCCAGGCGCGAGCAGCTCGTTCTCGTTCTGGATCTGGTGCTGCGCAAACGCCTCCACGCCTTCGCGCTCGAACAGCTCGTGGCTGTCGCCGAGGTCGAACAGCGCGCGCGACGAAATGGCGACCACCAGGGTGTCGCCGTCGCGTTTCTTGTCGGCGCGCGTGCGTTCCGTTTCAGCCATCGAATCCGTCCACGAAGATCACGTCCAGTTCCGCTTCATCCAGTGCGGCCTGCACCGCCGCCGCGGCGTCGAGGCGTCCGTAGCCGGCCTGGTGGTTCGGCCAGTCGCTCATCGTCGTTCCACCGCAGCCGCCCGGGTTGTACGCGCTGGTCACGCCGCTGGTCGTCGCGCTCGCCCGCAGCAGGGCGGCGAGGCGCGCCGGCTGGCCGCGCAGCGAGGGGTTGGCCGACATCATCAGCGCCGCGGTGCCGGCCACGTGCGGGCCGGCCATGCTGGTTCCGCTCATCGTGCCGTAGCCGCCACCGGGCAACGTGGAAAGAATGCTCACGCCCGGCGCGACCACGTCGGGCCGGATCGTAGCGGAACCGGCGACCGGCCCGCGACTGGAAGACGACCACACCGCGTCGGAGGTGGTCGTCGCGCCGACGACGAAGCTCGCGTCGTAGATCGCTGCCGGCGTCGTGATCGAGCCGCAGCCCGGACCGTCGTTGCCGGCCGAGACGACGAAGAACACTCCGGCCGCGACGAGGTTGTCGACGGCGACCTGCAATTCGTCGCCGACCGTGCAGCCTTCCTCCGGCACGCAGCCCCACGAGTTGTTGACCACGTCCGGCGCGCGATCCGGATCCGGATTCGCCCCGGCCAGGTCGGTCGGCGCCAGCAGCCATTCCATGCATTCGATGTAGCTCGCCGGCGTGCCGTCGCCGTCGTCCATGTTGCGGCAGCCGATCCAGCGCGCGCCGGGCGCGACGCCGATCGGATTGCCCGCGCCGTCGCCGCCGGCGAAGGTGCCCGCCGTGTGCGTGCCGTGGCCGTAGTCGTCGCAGGGTGCCGGCGAATCGGCCGGGCAGCTCGCATTGGGCTGGTGGATGGCGTCGTGCCAGTTGTAGTCGTGGTCGGCGACGCTGCCGTCCCAGCCGCGGTACTGCGACTTCAGGGCCGGATGGTCCCATTGATAGCCGGTGTCCTGGCCGCCGATGACGACGCCCTGCCCGGTGATGCCGCGCTCCCAGACCGCCGGCGCCCGGATCTTCTCCACGCCCCAGGCGCTTCCCTGCGGCGCGGTCGGCGCCGCAGCCGACGTCGCCGGCTGCGGCAGGCGCGCGGCGATCTTCGGATCGGCGGCGATGCGCGCGACGTCGGCGCGACGCGCCAGCGCGTCGATGTCGTCCGCGTCCAGTCGCGCCGATATCAGGTTCGCGATCCAGTACGGCCGATAGGCGATCCCGCGCGACGCCAGCCATCCGCGCACGCCGGCCTGCTGCACGCCGGCGCGCGCGCGCAGCGCGTCGACCAGGGCGCGGCGGCGTTCGCGATAGTCGGCGCGCGGATCGAGCGGCGCCAGGGTCGGCTGCGCCTGGTCGGCGAAGACGATCAGCACGTCGACGTCTCCGCCCTGCCCTGCGCTCGTGCGCACGGCGGGATCGACGTCGGCGGCGAGCGCGGCGTTCAGCGCGAACACGAGGGGAACGATCGACAACGAAGCGAGCGAGCGAGGCATGGCGGGATTCCGTCGACGGCGAGCGCGGCGCCAGAAACCGCACGTTACAACAAGCGCGGCGAGGTCGCGCGCGCCCGCCGCGCCGGATCGGCCGGCCGCCGCGCGGACGACGACGCGGCGCGCCGCTTCAGAGATTGCGGCCGTCGAACTGGTGGATCTCGAGCTTGGCGAGGTCCACGTCCGGCAGGCAGCGCACGTTGATCGCCCAGGTCGCATCGCCGTTCTGGTCGGTGCCGCGGCCGAACGTCGCGATGCCGCAGTTGGGGCAGAAATGGTGGCGGATGCGGTGCGTGTTGAAGGTGTAGGTCGACAGGTCCGCTTCCGGCGTCTTCAGGCGCACCTGCGCGTCCGGCACGAAGGCGAGCAGGCCGCCGCGGCGCGAACACATCGAGCAGTTGCATTCCATGGCGCTGTCGATCTCGGCGTCGACTTCGAAGGCGATTCGACCGCAGTGGCAGCTTCCAGCGTGAGTGGTCATCGGACGGGTCTCCGTATCGGGAAAGGGAAGATCAACCGAACCCGAGCGAGGGCTGCGTCAGCTGGCGCAGGAAATGCCCGACGACGTCCGGTTCGATCAGGATGGTGGCGAATACGCCGTAGGCGGCTCCCCATAGATGCGCGCTGTGGTTGACGTTGTCGGTGCGCTGGCGATCCATGTAGATCGAATAGGCGACGTATGCCACCGCGTAGAGGATCGCCGGCAGCGGCAGCACGAACACGATGATCTTGCTCCACGGCGCCAGCAGGATGAACGAGAACAGCACGGCGGAAACCGCGCCGGACGCGCCGAGGCTGCGATAGCGGCTGTCGTTCTTGTGCTGCAGATAGCTCGGCAGGCTCGATACCACCAGGGCGCCGACGTAGAAGATCAGGTAACCGATCGCGCCGCCGCGGCTGACGTAGAAGCCCTCCATCGCGCGGCCGAAGAAGAACAGCGTGATCATGTTGAACAGCAGGTGCGGCCCGTCGGCGTGGATCAGTCCGCAGCTGGCCAGGCGCCACCATTCCTTGCCGCGCGTGATCGCCGGCGGCCACAGGATCAGGCGGTCGAGCAGCCGCTCGTCCTTGAACGCCATGAACGACACGACGCAGGTGATCGCGATGATGATCAGGGTGATGGTCATGGGTCGGCTGGTTTCCTGCGGTTTTCGAAAAGAAGGCTCACGGGACCGGGCATCCCGCCGCGGCTGGCGACGAAACGATCGCGGCGGCGCCGCACCACGCGTGCCGCCTCGGGGATCGGATCGGCCGCCGAAAGCGACGACACGCCCCCGTACCGGAGCGGCTTTCGCGCCGCTTCCGGAAGGCGCGCACGATATGATGGCGCGCATGTCGCCCACAAGCGCCGAGCGGACGAGTACGGCATGCTGACCCATCACGGCGCGGACGGCCGCGTACTGACCACGGCGGCCGACGGCCGCTCGTCGGGCGAATGCCGCTGGTTCGACCTGCGCGATCCGACCGCCGAGGAAGTCCGCGACGTCGAGCGCAGCACCGGCCTGTCGCTGCCGACGCAGGAGCGCATCCGCGCGGTCGAGATGTCCAGCCGCGCGCGCCTCGACGGCGACGTGCTGTATCTGAACGTGCCGTACTTCGCGCACGACGTCGAGCAGCGGCCGGTGCCGTTCGGCTTGATCGTCGCGCCGAAATTCCTGGTCTCGATCCGCTACGGCGATTCGCCGGCGTTCCGCCAGGCCACCAATGCGGTTCACGAGACGAAGACGCCGGACGACGGCGCCGGCGTGTTCGTCGCCCTGCTCGAGGCGCTGGTCGGCGAAATCGCCGATCACCTGGAGGCGATCACCGCGCAGACCGCGGATCTGTCGTTGCAGATCATGGGGCAGCCGAAGCATTCCACCCGCACGCTGACCGGCATGCTGAAGCGGATCGGCGAACTCGAAAGCGCCCTCACGCGCGCGCGCCAGACGATGAGCGGCCTCGGTCGCATCGTCGGCTTCATGCAGGAGAACGCGCCGCCCTGGGTCGGCAAACCTCAGCTCGCGCAGCTGAAGGTCGTGCACAAGGATCTCGACGGGCTCGGCGAGCTGGACAGCCACATGACCGACAAGCTGCAGTTCCTGCTCGACGCCGTGCTCGGCTTCATCAACATCGAGCAGAACGACGTCATCAAGATCCTGACCGTCGCCTCGGTGGTGTCGATCCCGCCGGTGATCCTGGCCGGCATCTGGGGCATGAATTTCGTCAACATGCGGGAACTGAAGCTGCCGTACGGCTATCCGCTGGCGCTGGTGGCGATCGTGCTGAGCGCGGTGCTGCCGCTGTACTGGTTCAAGCGACGCGGGTGGCTCTGAGTTCCGGATCGCTCTCCGCAGCGGCACAGCGGGAGAAACCGGCTCCGGCGCCAAGCGACCGACGCGCCGAAGGCATCCGCCGCCGCGAGATCGGCCCGCGCGCCTCGCCTTTCCGCGAATCCGTCAGCCCGCCGGCACCTCGGCCGCGGCTCAGGCCAGAATGCGCTCGACCCAGGCGGCGTACGCGCGCAGGAACTTGGCCAGATACTCGCGCGTCGATTCGTTGACCAGTTGGCCTGCTTCGTCGAACAGCTTGTCGGCGCCGCCGATGTACATCTCCGGCTGCTGCAGCATCAGGATGTCGAGGAACACGCAGGATTGGCGCAGATGATGGTTCGCGCCGAAACCGCCGATCGCGCTCGGCGAGACGCTGATGACCGCGCCCGGCTTGCCGCTCCACACGCTGTGGCCATACGGACGCGAACCGACGTCGATCGCGTTCTTCAGTCCGCCCGGCACCGACCGGTTGTATTCCGGCGTCACGAAGATCACGCCGTCGGCGCGGCGCACGCGGTCGCGGAACGGCGCGTAGGACGCCGGCGCCGGCTCGCCGGCCTCGAAATCCTGGTTGTACAGCGGCAGCTGGCCGATCTCGACGATCTCCAGCTTCAACGGTTCCGGCGCCTGCGCGATCAGCGTACGTGCGACTTTGCGATTCAGCGATTCCTTACGCAGGCTGCCGACGATCACGGCGACGTCGCGGATCTTGGCCATCGGTCTTTCCTCGAGCGGCACGAAGGTGGCACGACGTTATCATCCGCCTCCCCCTTCCTGTCCAGACGATACCCGATGACGACCTCGCGCTATCTGCAACTCGACGTGTTCTGCGCGCGCGCCGGCGGCGGCAATCCGCTCGGCACGGTGATCGGCGCGGACGACTGGAGCGGCGAGGACATGCAGCGCTTCGCGACCTGGACGAATCTGGTCGAAACGACCTTCGTGCTGGCGCCGACGAAAGCGGAAGCGAGCTACCGGCTGCGCATCTTCACGCCGGGCAAGGAGATCCCGTTCGCCGGCCACCCGACCATCGGCAGCGCGCACGCGGTGCTCGAAACCGGCTTCGCGCAACCGCACGGCGGCTTGCTGGTGCAGGAATGCGCGGCCGGCCTGCTGCCGGTGCGCGTCGAAGGCGACGGCACCGCGCGGCGCCTGTTCGTGCAGGCGCCGGGCGCACGCGTCATCCGCGAGGGCGTGCACGTCGACCCCGTTCTTTCCTATCTGCTGCGCGGCATCGCGCTCGGCGCGCTGCCGCCCGCCTGCGTCGAGGGCGGACGTCGCTGGTGGGTGGCCGAGTTCGCCAGCGAAGCGGCACTGCGCGGCTGGCAGCCGGAACACGCGTCGATCGGTACGCTCGCGCGCGAAACCGACACACTCGGCCTGTGCGCGTTCGCGCGATGCGCGAACGGGACCGAGACCGGTTACGACCTGGTCGTGCGTGCGTTTCCGGCCGGTGTCGGCATCGTCGAGGATCCCGCCTCCGGCGCAGCCAACGGCCTGATCGCCGCATGGATCGCGCTGCGCGAACCGCAGGGCGCACTGGCGCGCGGCTACCGCGTCAGTCAGGGCCGCGAGATCGGCCGCGACGCGTCCATCCAGATCCGCATCGACTCTCCGGGGCCGAGCGGCAAGGCGGCGGTCTGGGTCGGCGGGCAGACCCATACCGTCATCGACGGCCGAGCCGGCCGACTGCCGTGAGGCATGCGGCTTTTCATTGCGCCGGCAGCTTCGCCTGAGACGCGCGGCGCAAGCCCTTGCGCCCAGCGGGCCGCAGCGATCCGCGGACGATCCAAACGCAAGCCAAAAAAAAACCCCAGGCGTTTCCGCCTGGGGTTTTTGAAACGGACCGGTGAGGCCTTAGACCACCTGAACCTGGTCAGCCTGCATGCCCTTCTGGCCCTGCACGGCGACGAAGGTCACGCGCTGGCCTTCCTGCAGCGACTTGAAGCCGGTGCCCTGGATCGCGCGGAAGTGCACGAACAGGTCGGGGCCGCTCTCCGGGGTGATGAAGCCGAAACCCTTGGCATCATTGAACCACTTGACGGTACCGGTTTGACGATTGGACATCTTGCATAACTCCTGAAAACACGAATGAACATCGCGATGGCGGAACATTCCCCATCGAGACTGGGTTGCAGGGAGCTAGCGAGGCTAAATCGATGGAGCGGATCGCCGAGGATCAACCGCATCAGGCCACGATTCACAGTGACCCTTGCAAACACAGTGGGCGGATCATACTCGCAAATCCGTAGGAGTGCTAACAAGATTTTAAAAGTGACGAAAGTCCCGGTTCGGCTCGGCGATCGGTGACTTGTGCGACCCGGATCAGGTACGGGTCCGGACCGCCCGGCTGCGGCGGCGGGCGCCTCGTCCGGCTCGATCGATTCGAGCGCTGCGGGGGGACGAGGTCGGCATCAACTACGACAGCGGCGGCGCCGCGCGGAACGCGCGGGCCGCCGCGAAAGACGGGACTTCAGGCGCTCTTCTTCGCCGCGGCCTTCTTCGCCGGCGCAGCCTTCTTCACGGCCGGCTTGGCAGCCGCCGGCTTGGCGGCGGTCTTCGTGCCGGCAGCGGACTTCGCCGCATGCGGACGCGAATTGCCGTAGCTGCGGATCGCGATCTTGCCCTTCTTGGTCTTGCGGTCGCCTCTGCCCATGTCTCGCTCTTGATATCCATCGGGAATTCGGGGCGCGCAGGATAGCAGGCCGTCCGCCCTATGCAAGAATCGCGGCTCGCCGCCGCCACACGAGCCGCGCCATGTCCGCCACTCCGCTTCCGCCCTTGAGTCTCGCCCTGCAGGGCGGCGGCGCGCACGGCGCCTTCACCTGGGGCGTCCTCGACCGCCTGCTGGAGGAACCCGCGCTGGCGCTGGATGGCGTCAGTGCGACCAGCAGCGGTGCGATGAATGCGTTCGCCCTCGCACAGGGCTGGATCGAGAACGGCCGCGAGGGTGCGCGCGCCAAGCTCGAAGCGCTGTGGCAGGCGGTCGCCACGCAGTCCAATCCGCTGCGCTGGGCTTTCGGCGGCGCCCTGCTGTCGAACTGGACGCACCACTTCACCCCCGAGCAGATCAATCCGCTCGGCCTCAATCCGCTGCGCGCGATCGCCGAACGCCTGTTCGACTTCGAGCGCCTGCGCCGCGAGGCGCCGTTCAAGCTGTTCACAGCCGCCACACGCGTGCGCGACGGCGCGCTGAAGCTGTTCGGCAACGACGAACTGTCGATCGACGCCCTGCTCGCCTCGACCTGCCTGCCGCAGCTGTTCGCCGCGGTCGTCGTCGACGGCGAGACCTACTGGGACGGCGGCTACGCCGGCAATCCGGCGCTGGAGCCGCTGATCTACCGCTGCACCGCGGCCCACGTCGTCTGCGTGCTGGTGCAGCCTCTGTCGCGCCCGCAGTTGCCGTCGAGCGCGCGCGCGATCGCCGAACGCGTCGCCGAACTCGGCTTCTCGACCACCTTCCTGCGCGAATACGACTCGCTCGTCCACGCCCAGGCCGCCTTGCGCGGCAGCGTGCCGCTGAGCGCGCTCGGCCGGCGCATGAAGACCCTGCGTCTGCACCTGATCGAGCCGGGCGACACGCTGACCGAGTACCGCGCGAAGACGCGCCTCAACACCGAAATCGGCTTCCTGCTCGAGCTGCGCGATCTCGGCCGCGAAGCGGCGACGGCATGGCTGGCCGACAGGCAAGCGACCGGGCACCAGCCGCTCCGCGATTGAGCTTCACTCTTGCCCAAGAATACGTCCGGCCACGGGAAGGAACGGACTGCTCGCGGGAATCTGAGCAGCGAACGAATCGTCGCGCTCGACGACGCGCCGAGCACGTTCGAACGGACCTCGCCGTGACAGAGGTGCTCGAGTAGCGCAACCTAGACGGCTTTCGCAGCTAGGCTCTTGCTGACGGAGAGGCGCTTGCGCAGCCGCCGCAAGGGTTCGCGGTAATAGTCAGCAAGTTCCTTGTGCTGCGCCTGGATGGCCTCTGCCTTCGCTGCCAGCTCGTGCGCTTGCGCGGCGTGGCCGAGCGCGAGGTGGCATTCGGCCAGGGTGATTTGCGCTTCGGCGACCAACGGGCTCATCGGCAGCCAATATTTGATGCGCGCGTCCAATGCCCGCTGCAACAGCGGCAGCGCGGCAGCGGCGTCGCCCGCACCAAGCTTGGCCGAGCCATCGAAGAAGTCGGCGCGCGTGGAGATTTTTTCGAGCAATTCGGCGTGACCGCTGGCCTGGACCGCCGCACGCAAGCTCGCCACCGGCTCGGCAACGGCCGCGACGTTGCCCGAACGCAGGGCGAGTTCGGCCATCAACACCCAACGGATCACGGCGAAACGCTGCAGGCGCTGGCCTGGTGGGTCCTGCGGAACGACGAAATCGTCGATCACCTGCTGCGCCTCGGCGAAACGACCTTGGAACATGGCCCACTTCGCCGTCGTTTCCCGGATCGGATTGAAGGCGACGGTGGTGCGCTTCTGGCCGGCCGCCTCGCGGATGCTCGCCGCCTCCTCCAAGTCCTTGCGCGCCTCCTCGAAGCGGCCCATTTCCGTCAGGGTACGCGCGATTTCGCTGATCGTGACTGCCCGCGTCACGTCCGCGGGATCGCGCTTCAGCGCCGCCCGCACGGCTTGGATGTCGGCCAATCCCGCTTCGAGATCGCCCGCGACGCTCAAGAGGCTGGCCCTGGTCCCCACCACGTAGGCGACGTCGGTCGGATCGTCCGCGCCGGGCAAGGCGAGGAACTGCTCTTTTGCCCGCGTCAGCAGATCCAACCCGTCGCGGGTGTTGCCGGCGAGGAACAGGACCTGGCCGAGCGTCGTGGTCTTCCTGACCGTCTCGATGTGCCGCTCGCCGTTCACGGCCTGCACCGCCTGCAACGCCAGGCGCGCGTTGCGCTCTGCCTCGGCGTAGTCGAGGGATTGCATCTGAAAACCGGCGAGTTCGCCGTACGCGCGCGCCAAGGCGAAGCGCCCTTCCGGCACCGCGCGCAACACGTTGATGGCCTTGTTCATCGAAACGGCGGCGTCCTCCCAGTTGGCGGCAAGGGATTGCATGTTTCCCTCCAGCCGCAGCGCCTCGGCCAGGTCCAGCGAGGGAGGAAGCGCCTCGAACAAATCCGCCGCGCGTCGCACATCGTCGAGCGATCGCGGCCGATCGGTCAGGCGGCGAAACTGCGCCTGCTTGAGCAGCAGCCTGCCGCGCAGTACCGAGCGGTCGTCGTGGCGGCGATCGAGGATCGCCTGCGCTTCGTCCAGCACTGCCGCGCCGTCTTTTTCCTCCTTCGTTCCGTACAAGGCGTCGCCGAGCTCGGTGAGGGACGCGGCCAGTTCAGGAGAATCCGCGCCATACGATTTCCGCGCCAGCTCGACTGCCTGGCGGCGCAGCGTGACTTGCTCGTCCTTGATCTCCAGATCCTTGTAGAGATCGCCCAGCAGCCGCACCGTGCCGAGCTTCGCTTCGGGCGCATCGTCCATCGCGGCGTCGATCTTCTTCGCACCGAGATCGAGCAATTCGCGCGCCGTGGTCCGGCGCGCCTTGGCCGGATCGCTTTGTGCGCTCGAGTTGGCGCGGAAGATGTCGCGCATGAAATCCTGCACCGCGGTGGCCGTGCGCGCCTCGCGTTCCGCTCGCCGCGCTTCGGAGCGCGCCTTGTCCGCCTGCCAGGCAATGGCAATGGTTGCGACCGCCATCGCCACGAACAGCAGCGCCGCACTGGCCAGCGGCAGCCAGTTCCTGCGCATGAACCGCCTCGCCACGTACGCCCGCGCCCCCGCCCTCGCCTGCACGGGACGATGATCGAGGCAGCGCCGCACGTCCTCGGCCAGCGCGCGCGCGTCCGGGTAGCGGTCGCTCGCGTCCTTGCGCAGCGCCTTGCCGACGATCGCGTCGAGGTCGCCTTGCAGCGCGCGTTTATGAATGGGCGATGGCTCCGTGACGCACTTGCTCGGCGGCGGCAATGGCGCATCGAGCAACCGCTTCACGGCGGTCGCCATCGGCGCGCCGTCGTCCGACCACGGCAGCCGGCTCGTCAGCAGCTCGAACAGGATCACGCCCAAGGCGTAGACGTCGGTGGCCGTGGCGAGCGCACCGTCGGTCAACTGCTCCGGCGCCGCGTAGTTCGGCGACAGATACAGCGTGCGGGTGCGGTCTTCCCGCGAGTCGGCGTCGAGCAGCTTGGCGATGCCGAAGTCGAGCAGCTTGGCCTGGCCTTCGGCCGTGACCAGGATGTTCGACGGTTTCAGATCGCGGTGCACGACCAGGCGCGTGTGCGCATAGGCCACTGCATCGACGATCTGCAGGAACAGGTTCAGCCGGTCGGACAGGGACAGCCGATGCGCTTGCGCGTAGGCGATCAGGTGCTCGCCTTCGACGTACTCCATCACCATGTACGCCGTGCCGTCCGCCTCGACGCCGCCGTCGTACAGCCGCGCGATGCTCGGATGCGCCAGGCCGGCGAGGATCTCCCGCTCGGTGGCGAAGCGCTGGCGGAGCGAGCCGCGCGCCTGCGGGATCAGTTTCACCGCGGCCTGCTGATGGAAGCCGCCTTCGCTGCGTTCGGCCAACCACACTTCCGCCATGCCGCCGCGGCCGAGCGGGCGCACCAATCGATACGCGCCGATCGTGCGGCCGGCGGCGTGGGCGCTTTGCGAGACATCGGCTGGCGCGTCGGACGGATCGGCTCGGACGGCCGAACGGTCGAGAAATCCTTCACCGCCCTCGGCCAGCCGCAGCAGCTCCTCGATGCGCGCGCGAAGCGGCGGTCGTCCGGCACAGACCTGGTCGAGAAATGCGGCGCGTCGCTCGCGCGGCAGCCCCAAGGCGCGCTCGAACAACGCGTGCACCTCGCCCGTCGGCGACTCCTGCGTCATCGCATCGCCCTCCCCGGGTGGATGCGTCCAGCATAGCGCCGCGCCTGTTCGTCAGCGAGCGCGAATCGGGAGCGGCAGGTTGGCACACCGTTCGGCGCAGGCGCAGGGATGCGCAATCCAACGCCGAAGACGCACCGTTGCCCCCGTCGAGGCTCGTCTCTCGCCACTGCCGATGCTCTGAGCGACGACGAGCCGCGCGCTGCTCGTACGTCCCGATTGCGTGAATCCGCTCTCCTGCGCAAGTGCCAGGCGCGAAACCGACTGCCTTCGTCACCGGTTTTCCACCGCCGTCGATTCCGCGTGGCGGATTCCCTCGCCCTCCGGCGTAGAGGTTCGTGCGCACATCAACGGAGGCCGAGTCATGCGCACATGCACCGTCATCGCTCGACGTCGAATCGGCAGCACGCTGCGCCTCGCCCTGCTGTTCGCCTGCATCCCTGCCGGTGCGCAGAGCACGGGCGGTGCCTACGCGATCGACAAAGCCGTCGTCGCCGGCGGCGGCGCCACGCTCGGCGCCGGCGCGTTCCGCCTCAGCGGCACGCTCGGCCAACCGGCGATCGCCACCTCGAGCGGCTCCGCCTACTCGCTGCAGGACGGTTTCTGGACGGCAGCCGGCACCGGCTCCGATCGCATTTTCGCCAACGGCTTCGATCCTTGAGGAGGGATGCTATGCGTACTTTGATGGGCTTGTTCGCCGGCTTGCTCTGGTCCGCCGCGCTGGCCGCGCCGCTCGGATCGGACTTCACCTACCAAGGCCAGCTCAGCGAGAACGGCCAGCCGGCCAGCGGCTCGTACGACGTGCAGTTCGCGCTGTACACCGAGCCCAGCGGCGGCTCCCCGGTCGACACGATCGACCGCGACGCGCTGGCCGTCAGCGACGGCTTGCTCAATGCCCAGCTCGACTTCACGGCGGTACCGTTCGATGGCCAGGCGCTATGGGTCGAAGTGCGCATCCGCCATGCCGGCGGCAGCAGCTACACGACCTTGACGCCGCGACGAGCGCTGTCGGCGACGCCGTATGCACTGTATGCGGCCAGCGGCACTCCGGGACCGCAGGGGCCGATCGGGCCGCAAGGTCCGCAGGGGCCGGTCGGAGCCACCGGCGCGCAGGGACCGCAAGGACCTGCGGGCGCAACCGGTGCGGCCGGACCGCAAGGACCGCAAGGGCCGGCTGGCGTCGTCACCCTACCCTACAGCGGATCGGACGGATCGGCCATGTCGTTTTCGATCACCAATACGCAGGCGTCGAACGGCAAGGCGGTCGTCGTCACCACCGGCCCGGGCGCCGGCAGCTACGGCGTGCTGGCCAGCGCGGGCGCAGTAGGTACGGGCATCTCCGGAATCGCCGACGGAGATGCTTCCTCCTACGGCGTCTGGGGGCGGACCGATCAAGGCTACGGGGTCGTAGGCGACTCCGATTCCGGAGTAGGCGTCTATGGGAGTTCGAGCACCAGTTCCGGTGTCCGCGGCTTCACCTCGACCGGACAAGGCGTCTACGGCGTGGCGTCCAGCCCGGTGGGTGTCGGCGTATACGGCTACCACGACGGGACCGGAACGGGCGTCTACGGCCGGGCGACGGGGCCGGAGAGCTACGGCGTGTTCGGCGAAGTGACGGATCGGGATTCCTGGGGCGTTTTCGGCAGCACTCAGGGAAACGGGATCGGCGTCGTCGGCGCGGCTCCGGTCATGGGTGTCTATTCGCCGGGCAACCTGGGCGCCGGCGGCGCGAAGACCTTCATCGAGCCGCATCCGACCGACCCCGGCAAGGAAATCCGCTACGCCTCGCTCGAAGGCCGCGAATCGGGAACGTACTTCCGCGGCACCGTGAAGCTGGTGCACGGCCAGGCCACGATCGAAGTGCCGGAGGACTTCCGCATGGTGTCGAGCGAGCACGGCCTGACCGTCGTCGCCACGCCGATCGGCGAACTCGCCACGGTGGCCTGCCTCTCCAAATCGCTGGACCGCATCGTGCTGCGCGGCTCCGCCGATGTCGAAGTCGACTACGTGGTCAACGGACTGCGCAAGGCGTTCGCGGATTTCCAACCGGTGCGCGAGAACCAGATGTTCGTCCCGCGCAGCAGGGATGCGACGGATTTCACTCTGGGACTGCCCGAGGAAAGCCTGCGGCGCCTGAAGGCGAACGGCATCCTCAATGCCGACGGAAGCGTGAACCAGGCGACGGCGCACCGGTTCGGCTGGGATCGGAAGCCCGGTTGGAACCTGTCGCGATCGTCATCCGCTCCGCCGCCGCAGCGACCGCTCAAGTCGGCGAGCCCGTAGGCGAACGCAGATCACCGGAACCGGAAAACGCGTTCCGCTCCACTAGCACCGCCCTTGCGCGCACCCATCGTGCGCGCAAGGCTGCGCCTCGATCTGCACGGTCGCGTGCTCGATGCGGAAGTGCTCGCGCAATACGCGGTGGATCGAGCGGATCGCCTGGTCGGCGTCGGCGCCTTCGTGCAACTGCGCGTGCAAGGTCGCAACGTGGTAGCCGCCGGCGAGCTGCCAGACGTGCACGTGATGCACGCCGCGCACGCCGTCGGCTTCACGCTGCAGGGCTTCGCCGACGCGATCGGCGTCGATGCCCTCCGGCGAGCCCTCGAGCAGGATGTGCGCCGAACGGCGCAGCAGGCGCCAGGCGCTGGCAAGGATCAGCAACGAAACGAGGATCGAGACGATCGGGTCGGCCCACAGCCAGCCGAGCCAGCCGATCAGCAGGGCCGCCGTCACCGCGCCGAGCGAGCCGAACAGATCGCCGAGCACGTGCAGGCGCGCGCTGGCGGTGTTGAGATCGTCGTGGTCGTGGCCGGACAACACGAACAGCACGAACGCATTCACGACGAGACCGGCGATCGCGACGACCAGCATCGTGCCGGACAGGATCGGCTGCGGCTCGCTCAGGCGCAGCAGCGCCTCGACCACGATCCAGGCGACCAGCACGAACTGCACGAGCGCGTTGCTGTAGCCGACCAGCACTTCGAGCCGCGCATAGCCGAAACTGCGCCGCGCATCGGCCGGCCGCTGCGCGAAATGCGCGCCGAGCCAGGCGAACATCAGCGCCGCCGCGTCGACCAGCATGTGGCCGGCGTCGGCGAGCAACGCCAGCGACCCGGACAACCAGCCGCCGATCGCCTCGGCGACCAGCGTGATCGCGGTCAGCGCGAACGCGAACAGCAGCTTCCGCGCGCGCCGGTCGCCCGCGCTCGCGTGGTCGTGAGCATGATCGTGCGCATGGTGGTGCGTGTGACTCATCGGAAAGAAAGGCGCTGCGTGGAGAGCGCAAGACTAGGCGCCGCGCGCCGCGTTACACAATCGCAGGCCGCCGCTAGTGCCCGCAGGCGGCGTCGTGGACGTGGCTGTGCGCGAGACGCAGGTTCACCAGATGCGCCAGCGCGACCAGCGTGCCGCCGATGCTGACCAGAACGGCATGGCCGATCGTGGCGTGCTCGACGTCGATGAGGATGCCGGTGACCAGCAGCACGATGCCCGGCAGCAGGAACCAGAACGCGCGGAAACGCTGGTGACGGCGGAAGCCGATGATCAAGGTCGACAGCGCCAGCACGGCGGCGAACGCGACGAAGACGCGCTCGAAGCGATGATCGGCGAGGAAGCCGAGGCCGAGCATCGGCAGCACCGCGATCACCAGCGGCAGCAGGGCGCAATGCACCGCGCACAGGAACGACGCGGTCGCACCGAAACGATCGGCGAAGCGCGCGAACCAGGATGGGCGGTGCGGTGCGGTGCTCATGGATGCTCCGGCTGACGTTACAACATAACTCGAATCACGATCTTCGGGCACGAGGCCGTCGCCTCAAGCCCCGGCGTCGACTTTCGTCGCGAGGACGCGAATCGGCGCCATTCCGACCCGCAAGCATGACTTCCGGCAGGACTGGCGCGCCTCGGTTGCGTAATAATATAACATTACTCTGTCGAAAACACCCCACCCTGGCGCCTCCCACGATGAAAAGAACTGCCCTGGCCTGCTGCATCGGCTTCGCCCTGCTCTCCTCCGCTCCCGTCTTCGCCGATCCGGTGGACGACGCACCGCCGCCGTCCAACGACGCTGAGCCTGCGACCAAACTGAAGGACGTTGTCGTCACCGCCGTGCCGCTCGGCCAGAGCGCCGACCAGATCGTGACGCCGGTCAGCGTGCTCGCCGGCACCGAGCTGGACGACGCGCGCAGCGGCACCATCGGCCAGACCGTCGCCGGCGTGCCCGGCGTGCAGACGACCGCCTTCGGTGCCGGCGCGGGCCGCCCGGTCATTCGCGGCCTCGACGGCTCGCGCGTCGCCGTGCTGGCCGACGGGCTCGGCTCGGCCGACGTCTCCAACGTCAGCCAGGACCATGCGACCACGGTCGAGCCGTTCCTCGCCGACCAGATCGAAATCCTCAAGGGCCCGGCCACCCTGCTCTACGGCTCCGGCGCGATCGGCGGCATCGTCAATCTCGTCGACGGCCGCATCCCGCAAAGCGCGCCGGCGAACGGACTCTCGGGCCGCACCCAGATCGGCTACGACAGCGTCTCCGGCGGCGGCACCGGCATGTTCCGCGTCGACGCCGGCGGCGACGGCTTCGCGCTGCACGCCGACGGCCTGTATCGCCACGACGGCGACTACGACATTCCGGGCCGCACGCTCGACAACAGCTTCGCGCACAGCAAGTCCGGCGCGCTCGGCGGCTCCTGGCTCGGCGACTGGGGTTATCTCGGCCTGTCGGTCTCGCGCTACCTCAGCAACTACGGCAATCCGGCCGAGCCCGGCGATCCCGCCGAAGGCGAACCGGCCGTGCGCGTGTCGATGGGACAGACCCGCTACGACCTCAAGGGCGCGCTGAACGCGCCGTTCGCCGGCATCGACAAGGCCGAGTTCAGCTTCGGCCACAGCGACTACCAGCACGTGGAATACGAAGGCAGCAAAGCCGGCACCACGTTCACCAACCAGACCGACGAGGGCCGCGTGCAGCTCACGCATGCGCCGCTGGCCGGATGGACCGGCGCGTTCGGCCTGCAGGCCTTCCACCGCGATTTCGCCGCGATCGGCGAGGAAAGCTTCGTACCGCCGACCTCGACCAAGGGCGTCGGCCTGTTCGTCACCGAGCAGCGCGAGTTCGGGCCGCTGAAAGTCGAACTCGGCGCGCGCACCGATCGGCAGAGCAGCACGCCGGACAACGGCGACAAACGCGACTTCAGCCCGCTCAGCCTCTCCGCCGGCTTCGCCTGGCGTTTCGACGACGCCTGGCACATGACGCTCAACCTCGACCGCGCACAACGCGCGCCGGCCGAGGAGGAACTGTTCTCGCACGGCCCGCACGCGGCCTCGGCGACGTTCGAGATCGGCGATGCGAACCTCGCCAAGGAAACCGCCAACCAGGTCGAACTCGGCCTGCACTACCACAGCGAGTTCGTCGAGGCGAAGGTCGCCGCGTACTACAACCGCTACGACGACTTCATCTACCTCGCCGACACCGGCGAGATCGAGGACGACCTGCCAGTGCGGCAGTGGTCGCAGCGCAACGCGAAGTTCCGCGGCGGCGAAGCCGAAGCGACCTTCCATCTGGCCAAGAACGCCAGCGGTCACTACGACCTGCGCGTATGGGGCGACACCGTGCGCGCGACGCTGGCCGGCGGCGGCAACCTGCCGCGCATTCCGGCGGCGCGTTTCGGCAGCGAACTGAGCTGGCGCAACGACGACTGGCGCGCCAGCCTCGGCGCGACGCGCTACTTCGAGCAGGACGACGTGGCCGAATTCGAGACCGACACGAAGGGCTTCACCCTGGTCAACGCGCGCCTCGCCTGGAGCTTCTTCAACAACGACCGCTCGAGCTGGGAAGCCTTCGTCAACGCCGACAACCTGACCAACCAGACCGCACGGCTGTCGACCTCGCTGATCAAGGACCAGGCACCGCTGGCCGGGCGCAACTTCGCGATCGGCGTGCGTGGGATGTTCTGACCGAAGCCCTGCGGCGGATCATGCTCGCCCAGAATGATTTCTCGCAGAGGCGCTGAGAAAAGCATCGACTGAACTCTTTTCCTCTGCGTTCTCTGCGTCTCTGCGAGAAACTTCTTTCAAGAATCACGCCGCAACGTCACCGCTCGCGCGGCGCCGACGCATGCAAACGCGCTCTCTCGCAGACGCATAGAGCGTCAAAAAACGCGCAGGCGGAATTCTCTCCTCCGCGTTCCCTGCGTCTCTGCGAGAAACCTTCTTCCCCAACGCCCCAACCCTCGAAATACGCCTCGCTGCTGTGCCGCAGCATGACAAGCACTTCGACCGTCCCGCATGATGTAAACGTTTACATCCGCGAGACGGGCGACACTTGAGCGTGACGATCAAAGACGTGGCGAAGGCGGCCGGCGTATCGGTCGCGTCGGTCTCGCGCGCCCTCAACGGCCACGACAGCGTGACGCCGGATACACGCCAGCGCATCCTCGACGTCGCCGCCCGCCTGCGCTACATGCCCAACAGCGCCGCGCGCAGCCTGATCACCCAGCGCACGCAGACGATCGGTGCGGTGCTGCCCGACCTGCACGGCGAATTCTTCTCCGAGCTGATCCGCGGCATGGACGCCGCCGCACGCGCGCGCGGCCTGCACCTGCTGGTGTCCAGCTCGCACGGCTCCGCCTCCGAGGTCGGCGAGGTCCTGCGCACATTGCGCGGTCGCGTCGACGGCGTGCTGATCATGTCGCCGCACGCCGACGCCGTCACATTGGCCGACAACCTGCCGGCTGCGCTGCCGACGGTGCTGATGAACACGCGCCTGGCCGGCGGCGACTACCTGTCGCTGTCGATCGACAACTACGGCGGCGCCTACGCCATGGTCGAGCACCTGGTCGCCTGCGGCCATCGGCGCATCGCCTTCGTCGCCGGGCCGCCGAACAACTTCGACGCCGACGAGCGCCTGCGCGGCTACCGCGACGCGCTGAAGAAACGGCTGCCGAAGCAGGCGCCGGAGATCCTGCAAGGCGATTTCAGCGAGGAGTCGGGCTATCGCGCCGGCCTCGCCGTGCGCGAGCTGACGCCGCGCCCGCAGGCGATCTTCGCCGCCAACGACATGATGGCGATCGGCTGTCTGTTCGCGCTGAAGGAACTCGGGCTGGACGTCCCCGGCGACATCGCGCTGGCCGGCTTCGACGACATCCCGATCGCGCGCTTCGTCAGCCCGCCGCTGACCACGATGCGCGTGCGCATCGCCGATCTCGGCAGCCAGGCGCTCGAACGGCTCGCCGCGGCCATCGACGGCCAGGCCATGCCACGGCTCGCGCACGAGCTGGAGTGCAGCCTGGTCGTCCGCCATTCCAGCGGCGCGGAGCCCGCGCTGGAAACCGATACCAGTTGACCGGCACCACCAGAGCGGAACGGCGCTCGCGGCCGTTCCTTCGCCACGTTTCGTACGTCAAATCCGGAAACTCCCGGGGAGAGGAGCAACGAATGAAAACGACACCGATCCAGTTCCGTCCCGCGTCGCGCAAGCTGCTCGCCTGCGCGCTGGCCAGCTGCTTGTGCGCCGCCACGCCGACCGTGTTCGCCCAGGCGGTGGGCGCCACGTTGCGCGGCCAGGCCAGCGCCGGCGTCGAGGTCACCGCGACCAACGTCGACACCGGCCTGAAGCGCCAGACGATGGTCACCGCCGACGGCAGCTACGCGTTGGCCGGCCTGCCGCCGGGTACGTATCGCGTCAGCGCCGGACCGGGCGCGGAGAAAACCGTGACGCTGTCGGTGGCGTCGACCGCCACGCTGAACTTCGCCGCCGGCGAGCCGGCACCGTCGGGCGGTACCCAGCTCGAAGGCGTCACCGTGACTGCGAGCGCGCTCGCCGAGGTGAAGACCTCGGAGATCGGCGACACGATTTCGCTGCGCCAGATCAACACCGTGCCGCAGGTCACGCGCAACTTCCTCGAATTCGCCGACACCGTGCCCGGCATGGCCTTCAACCGCGATCCGGTCAACGGCACCTACTCGCTGAAGAGCGGCGCGCAGTCGGCCAACGCGATCAACGTCTACGTCGACGGCGTCGGCCAGAAGGGCTACATCCTCAAGGGCGGCATCAGCGGACAGGACAACAGCCGCGGCAACCCGTTCCCGCAGCTCGGCATCGCCGAGTACAAGGTGATCACGCAGAACTACAAGGCGGAGTACGACCAGCTCAGCAGCGCGGCGATCACCGCCGTCACCAAGTCGGGCACCAACGAATTCCACGGCGAGGTGTTCGGCAACTACACCAGCGACACCTGGCGTTCGCCGTATCCGTCCGAACTGAAGGCGGACCACAAGGTGCCGTCGCAGGACCAGGAGTACGGTCTCTCCATCGGTGGCCCGATCGTCAAGGACCTGGCGCACTTCTTCTTCACCTACGAGGGCAAGGACTACACCACGCCGGTCGCCGTCGTCCCAGGCGTGAGTCCGCTGCCCGGTCCGCTGCCACCCGGCGTGGGCGACGCGATCGGTCCGGCCTCGCAGGCGTTCAAGGAAGACCTGTACTTCGGCAAGATCGACTGGCAGCCGACCGACCGCGACCTGATCGAATTGACCGGCAAGTACCGCGAGGAAGCGCAGACCGACAACATCGGCAACACGCGCGCGCCGTCGTTCGCGGTCAACATCGTCAACGACGAGAAGCGTGCCGACCTGCGCTGGCAGCACACCGCCGACCGCTGGCTCAACGACCTGCACATCACCTGGGAAGACGCCGAGTGGGGTCCGCGCCCGGTCAACAACGGCATCGCGCGCATCTACACCTACCCGCTCGACCAGGACAAGATCGTGCTCGAAACCGGCGCCGGCGCGAGCTTCCAGAACAAGAGCCAGAAGGGACCGGCGATCCAGGACGACTTCAGCCTGACCGACTTGCACTGGAACGGCGACCACCTGGTCAAGATGGGCTTCAAGTACAAGGAAGTGAAGCTGAGCACGCAGGAGATGAATCCGGCCAATCCGCAGTTCTTCTACGACGTGACCTCCGGCGGCACCGCGGACATTCCGTGGAAAGCCAAGTTCGGCGTGCCGCTGGCCGGTGTCGGCAACGGCAGCGCCGAATCGAAGAACAAGCAGTTCGGCCTCTATTTACAAGACGACTGGGTCGTGAACGAGCACCTGACCCTGAACCTCGGCGTGCGCTGGGACTACGAGAAGACGCCCTCGTACCTCAGCTACGTGACGCCGGCCGACGTCGTCTCCGCGTTGCGCGGCTGGTCCAACATCAACAACCCGGCGTCCGGCATCCGCATCGACGACTACATCAGCACCGGCAGCAACCGCAAGGCGCCGAAGGACCAGTGGCAGCCCCGCGTCGGCTTCGCCTACGACCTCGACGGCAATGAAGAGCACGTCATCGTCGGCGGCGCCGGCCGCTCCTACGACCGCGACAGCTTCGACTACCTGCAGCTGGAGCAGTCCAAGGCGACCTTCCCGACCTACGAGATCCGCTTCAACTCGGCCGATCGCGGCTGCGACACGACGCAGCCCAACTGCATCGACTGGGATCCGCGCTTCTACGACATCAACAACCTGCGCTCGCTGGTCAGCGCGACCGGCGGCGGACGCGAGATCAACCTGATCAACAACAACCTCAAGGTCCCCTACTCCGACCAGTTCAGCATCGGCATGCGCAACAAGGTCGGCGACTGGAACACCAGCGTGATCCTGTCGCGCATCGTCAGCAAGGATGGCTTCGCCTTCGTGCTCGGCAACCGGCAGCCCGACGGATCGTTCTGGTTGCCGGGCAACGGCGGCCAGCCATGGGGCTTCCCGATTCCCGGTTTCGGCTCGCTGATCCTCGGCAAGAACGGCATCGAGACGAAGTCGAACTCGCTGCTGCTCTCGCTGGAGAAGCCGTACACGAAGGAATCGGGCTGGTACGCCTCGGTCGCCTACACGTACACGGACGCCGAGGAAAATCGCAAGTCCGGCGAGCAGTACTCGCTCGACGAGCCGGACATCAAAGACTACCCGTGGCTGCAGTCCTCCGGCGTGTCCAAGCACCGGCTGGTCGCCGTCGGCAGCGTCGACGGCGCGTGGGGTCTGACCTATACCGCCAAGCTGACCCTGTCCACGCCGCGGCCGCTGTCGGACATCGCCTGCTACGATCCGACCACGCACTGCACGCCGTCGGCGATCACGCCGCACGGTTCCAGCTTCCTCGTCGGCGGCCCGATCTTCGGCACGCGCCAGATCGACTTCGCGGTCAACAAGAACATCGACCTGACCGGCGGGCTCAGCATGTATCTGCGCCTGGACGCGATCAACTTCTTCAACTTCAAGAACTACTCCGACTACGTCACGAACTGGGGCTCGAACGGGCGCTTCCTCGGCTACGCGCCGTTCAACAAGTCCGGCAACATGTTCACCGTGCCGCGTACGTTCAAGTTCACGATGGGCGTGCGGTTCTGATCGCCCGTGCGCGCCGATGCCACCCGTCACCGGCGCGCACGCATCCGCTCCACGCTCGGGAGCCGGCCGTCCGAAGGAACTGGATGGCCGGATTTTTGTCAGCCAATCCGTTCCTCCGTCGCTTCGAAATCCTCTAGTGTCCGCTTGCCATAGAACCATCCTCCCGCGCCTCGTCTTCCTCCTGTTCGCCGCCGTCGCGCTCGGCGCCTGCCAGCGCAGCGAGCCCGAACCGCCCCCGACTCCGGTCACGCCGCTGCTGCGCCCGCAACTGACGCCGCTGTTCGACGACGTCGAGAGGCGCACCTTCGACTACTTCTGGGAAACCGCCGACCCGGACACCGGCCTGATCCCGGACCGCTATCCGTACACCGAGGCGTTCTCCAGCGTCGCCGCGGTGGGCTTCGGCCTGACCGCCTACGGCATCGGCGTCGAACGCGGCTACATCACGCGCGAGCAGGCGGTCGAGCGCACCTTGCTGACCCTGCGCACGCTCGAAGGCCTGCCGCAGGGTTCGCGCAACGACGGCATGGCCGGCTACCGGGGATTCTTCTACCACTTCATCGGACTGAAGACCGGCGCGCGCTACGCCGACTGGGTCGAACTGTCCTCGGTCGACACCGCGCTGCTGCTCGGCGGCGTGCTGTTCGCGCAGTCCTACTTCGACCACGACCAGCCGGGCGAAGCGGAGATCCGCCGCCTCGCCGACACGATCTACCGGCGCGTCGAATGGCCGTGGATGCAGGTGCGCCCGCCGCTGATCTCGATGGGCTGGTATCCGAAGCAGGGCTACATCCCGTACGACTGGGAGGGCTACAACGAAGGCATGCTGGTCTACGTGCTCGCGCTGGGCTCGCCGACGCAGGGCATCGGCGCGGACGCGTGGAACGCCTGGACGAAGAGCTATTCGCGTTCCTGGGGCACCTTCCACGAGCAGGAGTACCTCGGCTTCGCACCGCAGTTCGGCCACCAGTATTCGCATGTGTGGATCGACTTCCGCGGCATCCGCGACGCCTACATGCGCGAACGCGGCTTCGACTACTTCGAGAACAGCCGCCGCGCGACCTACGCGCAGCGCGCCTACGCGATCGCCAATCCGATGGGCTGGAAGCTCTACGGCGAAAACATCTGGGGCCTGACCGCTAGCGACGGCCCACAGGGCGCCAAGCTCGACTTCGGCGGCTCCGTACGCGAGTTCCGCCACTACTCCGCGCGCGGCGCCGGCCTCGCCGACGCCTTCGACGACGGCACCATCGCACCGACCGCCGCGGCGGCCTCGCTGCCGTTCGCGCCGGAGATCGTGATTCCGGCCGTGGAGGAGATGCACCGCCTCTACGGCGCACAGATCTATTCCAAGTACGGCTTCCTCGACGCGTTCAACCCGAGCTTCAACTACGACATCCCGCTGCAATCGGGCCAGCTGATCCCGAACTTCGGCTGGGTCGCCAGCGACTACATCGGCATCGACCAGGGCCCGATCATCGCGATGATCGAGAATTACCGCGACGACTTCGTCTGGAACGTGATGAAGAAGAACCCGTACATCCGCAAGGGGCTGGAACGCGCGGGCTTCCGCGGCGGCTGGCTCGACGAAGCCGCAAACGCGAAGGCTCCCGCTGCGAAGAAGGCGCGGTGAAAGGCGCGTCGCTCGAGCGGAAAGGACTTCGGCGTTGCGCGGCGATTCTTCTCGCGCTGCCGTTCCTCGCCGCCTGCGCGCGTTCCGAACCGAACGTCACCGTCCTGAAGTTCTGGGCCGTCGGCCGCGAAGCCGAAGTCGTGCCGGCCCTGCTCGCCGACTTCGAGCGCGAGCATCCCGGCCTGCGCGTCGAGGTGCAGGCGCTGCCGCTGACCGCCGCGCACGAGAAGTTCCTCACCGCGTTCGCCGGCGACGCGCTGCCCGACGTCGCCCAGCTCGGCAACACCTGGCTGCCGGAGCTCGCCACGCTCGGCGCGCTGGAACCGTTGCAGGAGCGCGTCGACGCTTCGCCGGTCGTGCGCCAGGACGACTATTTCCCCGGCATCTGGGACACCAACGTCATCGACGGCCGCCTCTACGGCGTACCGTGGTACGTCGACACGCGATTGCTGTTCTATCGAAAGGACCTGCTCGCGCAAGCCGGCTTCGCCGAGCCGCCACGCGACTGGGACGAGTGGCGACAGGCGCTGGCGGCGATCAAGCGCAACGCCGGCCCGGACAAGTACGCGATCCTGCTGCCGCTGAACGAGTACGAGCCGCTGCTGAATCTCGCCGTGCAGATGCCCGATCCGCTGCTGCGCGAGCGCGACACGCGCGGCAACTTCGAAAGCGCGGGCTTCCGCCGCGCGTTCGAGTTCTACCTGGACATGTTCCAGCAGGACTGGGCGCCGCCGATGAGCGCGACGCAGATCTCCAACGTCTGGGACGAATTCGCCAAGGGCTTCTACGCGTTCTACATCACCGGCCCGTGGAACGTCGGCGAGTTCCGCCGGCGCCTGCCGGCGGAACTGCAGGACGACTGGGGCACCGCGCCCCTGCCCGGCCCGGACGGCCCCGGCGCCGCGGTCGGCGGCGGCAGCAGTCTGGTGATGTTCGCCAGCTCCGCGCGCAAGCCGGAAGTCTGGCAGCTGATCGAATTCCTCTCGGCGCCCGAGCAGCAGCGCCGCCTGCACGAACTCTGCGGCGACCTGCCGCCGCGGCGCAGCTCCTGGAACGCACCCGCACTCGCCGACGACCGCTACGCGCGCGCGTTCCGCGACCAGCTCGAACGCGTGAAACCCACGCCGAAGATCCCGGAGTGGGAACGCATCGCGCAGGAACTGCGCCTGGCCGCCGAGCGCGCCGTGCGCGGCCGCGAACCGCTCGACCAGGTGCTGCCGCAGCTCGACGCGCGCACCGATGCGATCCTCGACAAGCGCCGCTGGATGCTCGCGCACGAGGCGGCGCGATGAGCGAACGCCGCGCCGCCTGGCTGTTCGCCGCGCCCGCGCTGATCGTCATCGGCGGCTTCTTCTTCGTGCCGGTGCTGGCTGCGTTCGCCCTGAGCCTGACCGACTTCGACCTGTACGCGCTGGCCGACCTGCGCAACCTGCGCTTCGTCGGCCTGCACAACTACCTCGACATCCTGCAGACGCCGCTGTTCTGGAAGTCGCTGCTCAACACACTCTATTTCGTCGGTGTCGGCGTGCCGCTGTCGATCGCCGCCTCGCTCGGCGCCGCGCTGCTGCTCGATTCCAAGCTCGCGCGCTGGAAAGGCTTCTTCCGCACCGCGCTGTTCGCGCCGGTGGTCACCACGATCGTCGCCGTCGCGGTGATCTGGCGGTATCTCCTGCACACGCGCTACGGCCTGATCAACTACACGCTCGCGCATTTCGGCATCGCACCGATCGACTGGCTCGGCGATCCGCACTGGTCGATGCCGGCGATCATCCTGTTCGCGGTGTGGAAGAACTTCGGCTACAACATGATCATCCTGCTCGCCGCGCTGCAGGGCATTCCGGGCGAGCTCTACGAAGCGGCGCACATCGACGGCGCCTCGTTCCGGCAGCGCCTGCGCCACATCACGCTGCCGATGCTGCGCCCGGCCCTGCTGCTGGTCGCGATCATCACGGTGTCCGGCTACTTCCAACTGTTCGCCGAGCCGTACGTGATGACCCAGGGCGATCCGCTGCAGAGCACCGTCAGTGTGCTGTACTTCATGTACGAGGAAGGCTTCAAGTGGTGGAGCCTCGGCCGCGCCTCGGCGATCGCGTTCCTGTTGTTCGCGCTGATCCTGCTGGTGACGCGGGTGCTGCTGCGCTTCGGCCGCCGCGGAGACTACGCATGAAGAGCCCGCTGTGGCAGCGCTTTGCCGTCAATGGCCTGCTGATCGCGATGGCCTTCGTCGCGCTGTTTCCCTTGCTGTGGATGCTCTCGGTGTCGTTCATGCAGCGCGGCGAGGCGAGCACGTTCCCGCCGCCGCTGCTGCCGGCGCAGGCGACGCTGGCGAACTACCGCGAATTGTTCGAGCGCGCCGGCATGGGGCGCTACCTGCTCAACAGCCTGATCGTCGCCGGCGCGACGACGCTGCTCTCGCTGGCCTTCAACCTCGCCGCCGGCTACGCCTTCGCCAAGCTGCGCTTCGCCGGGCGCGAGCGCGTGTTCCAGGTGCTGCTCGGCGCGCTGGTGATTCCGGCCCAGGTCACGATGATCCCGCTGTTCCTGATGATGAAATGGCTCGGCCTGGTCAACAGCTACGGCGGCGTGGTGGTGCCGCTGCTGGCCGGCGTGTTCGGCATCTTCCTGGTGCGCCAGTACGCGCGCTCGATCCCGGACGACCTGCTCGAAGCCGCGCGCATCGACGGCGCCGGCGAGCTGCGCATTTTCCTGGCCATCGTGCAGCCGGTGCTGAAGCCGATCGTCGTCACGCTGGCGATCTTCACCTTCCTGGCCAGCTGGAACGATTTCATGTGGCCGCTGATCGTGCTCAGCGACCAGACCTGGCAGACCGCGCCGGTCGCGCTGGCGTCGCTGTCGCGCGAGCACGTGCAGGACAACGAATTGATGATGGCCGGTTCCGTGGTGACGATCGTGCCGGTGCTGGTCCTGTTCCTGGCGCTGCAGCGGCACTACATCCAGGGCCTTCTGCTCGGGAGCGTGAAGGGATGAGACTCGGCATCGCGCTGGCCGCCGCGCTCCTCCTCCGCACTGTCCTCGCCGGCGCGACCGAAGCACGCCTGCTCGACGATTTCGCCGATCCGCAGGCCTGGACCGCCGTCGCCTCCGATCAAGTCGAGGCGAAGCTGCGGCCGCTGCGCGACGGCGCCGCGAATGCGCTCTGCCTCGACTTCGACTTCCACGGCGTCTCCGGCTACGCCGCGATGCGCCGCACGCTGCCGGTCGACTATCCGGACAATTACGAATTCTCGTTCCGCGTGCGCGGCGAGGCGCCGGACAATGCCCTGCAATTCAAGCTCGCCGACGCCAGCGGCGACAATGTCTGGTGGGTGAATCGGCCCGATTTCTCCGTTCCGCGCGAATGGCGCGAGCAGCGCTACAAGCGCCGCCAGGTCGACTTCGCCTGGGGGCCGATCAAGGACAAGACGCTGCGCCACAGCGACAGCGTCGAATTCACGCTCTACGCCGGCAACGGCGGCCGCGGTTCGGTCTGCTTCGACCGGCTGACCTTGCGCGAACTGCCGCCGGCGCCGACGAGCTGGCCGGCGCCGCACGCGCGCGCGAGTTCCGAACGAGCCGATGCACCGGCCGCGAACGCCGTCGACGGCGATGCGAACACGCGCTGGCGCAGCCGCCGCGGCGGCGAGCAGACGCTGACGCTCGATTTCGGCGCGCCGCGCGAATTCGGCGGTCTGCTCCTGCGCTGGGCCGACGGCGCGCATGCCTCGCGCTACGACGTCGACCTCTCCGACGACGGCGAGCACTGGCGCACCGTGCGGCGCGTGACGCAAGGCAACGGCGGCATCGACCCGCTGCATCTGCCCGAATCCGAATCGCGCTACCTGCGCCTGAGTCTGCACGACGGGCCGCGCAAGGACTACGCGATCGAGGAGATCGAGATCAAGGATCTCGCCTTCGGCGCCTCGGCCAACTCGTTCTTCGCCGAACTCGCCCAGGCCGCGCCGCGCGGTCGCTATCCGCGCGGCTTCTACGACGAGCAGACCTACTGGACCGTGGTCGGCGTCGACGGCGGCCACCAGACCGGACTGTTCTCCGAGGACGGCGCGCTCGAAGTCGCGCGCGGCGGATTCTCGATCGAGCCGTTTCTGCTCGAGACGGAAGGCCGGCAGCGCCGCCTGCTGAGCTGGGCCGACGTCGACCTCTCGCACAGCCTGCAGGACGGCTACCTGCCGATTCCGCGCGTGCACTGGCGCCGCGACGACCTCGCTCTCGACGTCGAGACGTTCGCGACGTCGACTGCCGGACCGGCTGCACCAGAAGCGCAGGACTCGAACCTCTACGCGAGCTACACGCTGAAGAACGAAGGCGCGAAACCACGTTCGCTCACCCTCGCGCTCGCGCTGCGGCCGTTCCAGGTCAACCCGTCGGTGCAGTTCCTCAACACGCCGGGCGGCATCAGCCCGATCCACGAGCTGGCTTGGCGCAAGCCGTCGGACGACGGGCGCGAGGCGGTCTACGTCGACGGCAAGCCGCGCGTCTACCCGCTCGACCACGCCGACGGTTTCCGTGCCAGCGCGTTCGACGCCGGCATGGCGACCGATCGTCTCGCCGACGGCACGCTGCCGGACGCGAGCGCGGTGCGCGACGACACCGGCTTCGCCTCCGGCGTGCTGCTCTATCGCGTGGACCTGCCGCCGAATGCCGCGCGCACGATCGTGTTGCAGATGCCGCTCGACGGCGCCGCACCCGCCGACCAGTTCCAGGTCTTCGCCGAGACCTGGTATCGCCTGTTGCGCGACAAGACCGCGCAGGAGTGGCGCGAAAAGCTCGACCAGGTGCGCTTGCGCGTGCCGGCCGCGGGCCGCGCGCTGGCGGACACACTGCGCACCGCGCTCGCACACATCCTGATCAACCGCGACGGTGCGGCGATCCGGCCCGGCACGCGCGCCTACGCGCGCTCGTGGATCCGCGACGGCGCGATGACCTCCGAGGCGCTGCTGCGCCTCGGCCGCGACGACGTCGCGCGCGACTACCTCGCGTGGTACGCGCCGTACCAATTCAAGAACGGCAAGGTGCCCTGCTGCGTCGACCGGCGCGGCTCCGATCCGGTGCCGGAGAACGACAGCCACGGCGAGCTGATCCACCTCGTCGCCGAAGTCTGGCGCCACGGCGGCGACCGTGCCCTTCTCGAAACGATGTGGCCGCACGTCGATGCCGCCGCGCGCTACATGGACGAGCTGCGCGCGAGCGAACGCACGCCGGCCAACCGCTCCGGCGAACGCAAGGCGCTGTACGGCCTGATGCCGGCGTCGATCAGCCACGAGGGCTACTCGGCCAAGCCGATGCATTCGTACTGGGACGACTTCTGGGCGTTGACCGGCTACAAGGACGCCGTCGACCTCGCGACCGCGCTCGGCAAGGACGACGCGGCGCGGCGTCTGGCGCGTTCGCGCGACCAGTTCCGCACCGACCTCTACGCCTCGATCCGCGCCGCGGTCGCGGCGCATCGCATCGACTACCTGCCCGGCGCCGCCGAACTCGGCGACTTCGACGCGACCTCGACCACGATCGCGCTGTCGCCCGGCGGCGAGCAGGCGCGCCTGCCGCAGGACCTGCTGCGCAACACCTTCGAGCGCTACTGGAAACAGTTCGCCGAACGCCGCGACTCGACCGCCTGGAAGGACTACACACCGTACGAATGGCGCACGGTCGGCACCTTCGTGCGGCTCCGCTGGCGCGAGCGCGCGCACGAGGCGATCGAGTGGTTCTTGCACGATCGCCGCCCGGCCGAGTGGAACCAGTGGGCCGAAGTGGTCGGACGGCTGCCGCGCGAATCGCGCTTCATCGGCGACATGCCGCACGGCTGGGTGGCATCGGATTTCATCCGCTCCGCACTCGACCTGTTCGCCTACGAACGCGAGGACGATCGTGCCCTGGTGCTCGCCGCGGGCGTACCGGACGCATGGCTGTCCGGCGACGGCGTCGCGATCGAGAACCTGCGCACGCCGTACGGAAAACTCAGCTATTCACTGCAACGCGAAGGCGACGCTCTGCACCTGCGCATCGCCGATACCGGCGCGAAGCCGCCGGGCGGTTTCGTCTTCGCCGCGCCGAAGGAATACGTCGGCGGCGAGGCGTGGCTCGGCCGCGAGGCATTGAAGTGGCGCAGCGGCGAGCTGGTCGTACGCGACCTGCCGGCCGACGTGATCCTGCAGCCGGCGGCGCAGCGCTGACAGGTTGCGTGATGGTCACCTCTCCCGCTCGCGGGAGAGGTCGGCGCGCGCAGCGCGACGGGTGAGGGAAATCCGCAATGCCCTGTCGAGCAGGTCCTACCCTCTCGCGCAAGCGAGAGAGGGTAAGGGCGAGCAACCTTACGATCTAGACGAGCGCCACCGCGTCGACCAGGCGCCGCGCGCGCGCCGCTGCGGCAGCGACCTCGTCGTACTTGCCCGCGGCCAGCCACTCGCGCGGCACCATCCACGAACCGCCGACGCAGACCACGTTCGGCTGCGCCAGATACTCCGGCGCCTCGGCCTCGGTGATGCCGCCGCTCGGCGCCAGCAGCAGGTCCGGCAGCGGACCTTGCAGCAGGCGGATCAGTTTCAATCCGCCGAGCGCGCCGACCGGGAACAGTTTCGCGATGCGGAAGCCGCGCGAGGCGAGTTCGAGCAGTTCGGTCGGCGTCGCCGCCGCCGGCGTCGCCGGAATGCCCGATTCGACCAATGCCTCGGCCAGCGCCGCCGTCGTGCCCGGCGTGACCAGGAAATCGGCGCCGGCCGCGCGGGCGCGCTCGACATCCTCCGGCACGCGCACGGTGCCGGCACCGACGATCACCGCAGGCAACTCCTGCTTGATCGCCGCGATCGCGTCGCGCGCAGCCGGCGTGCGCAATGCGATCTCGATGGTGCCGAGGCCGCCCTGCGCCAGCGCGCGCGCGACCGCGACGCCCTGCGCGGCGGAATCGACCGTCACCACCGGCAGCACGCCGGCGGCGCGCAAGGTCCGGATGGCGACGTCCTGACTGGATTGAAAATCGGAATGGGTCTTCATGGAGAACGCGCCGAAGTCGGAGGAAGATCGAGCAGCGCAGAGGCGATCGGCGATGCCGGCCGCGCGACGCGGCGAATCGAGTGCGTCAGGATGCCTGATTCCACCGGCCGCTCCAACCGCGACGGGTTCACCGCGCGCTGTCGTCCAGCCCGCGACACATCGCATTGACGCGATGCCGGGGCGCGTCCAAGCTCGCCGCAAGGCGGGAGCGACCCCATGTCAGGGCAGTACTGGCAGCGTCTCGAAGATCTCTTCGCGCAGGCGTGCGACGTGCCCGCGTCGGCGCGCGATGCGTTCATCGCGGGGCGCTGCGCGGACGATCCGACCCTGCGCGACGAACTGGCGGCGCTGCTGCGCGCGCACGACGCCGCGGCGGAATTTCTCGAAAGCCCCCGCTTCCAGGCCGACGCGATCACCGTCGAAGCGCCGGGTCTCCTCGCCGGCAGCCGTTTCGGCGCCTGGCGCGTCGTGCGCGCGATCGGACGCGGCGGCATGGGCGAGGTCTACGAAGTCTCGCGCGCGGTCGGCGGCTTCGAACAACGCGCCGCGCTGAAGCTACTGCGTCACGAAGCGGCTGCGCAGACCGAGCGCTTCCATGCCGAGCGCAGCATTCTCGCGCGGCTCGACCATCCGGGCATCGCGCGTCTGCTCGACGGCGGCGTCGCCGACGACGGCCGCCCCTGGGCCGCGCTCGAATACGTCGAAGGCCAGACGATCACCGCCTGGTGCGAAACGCACCGAGCCGATGTGAATCGACGCCTGGAGCTGTTCCTCCAGGCCTGCGCGGCGGTCGCCTACGCGCATCGCAACCTGATCGTGCATCGCGACCTGAAGCCGTCGAACATCCTGGTCGACGAACGGGGGCGCGTGCGCTTGCTCGACTTCGGCATCGCCAAGCTGCTCGATCCGGCGCTCGGTCGCTCGAGCGACACCACGCAGATGATGCTGACGCCCGACTACTGCGCGCCGGAGCAACTGGTCGGCGAGCCGGTGACCACCGCGACCGACGTATACGTGCTCGGGCTGCTGCTGTACGAACTGCTCACCGGCGCCAAGGCATCGCCCGTCCAGGGTCTGCCGATCATGCGCGCGATGCTCGCCCTGGTCGACCCGGACACGCCGAAACCGAGCGCGACCGCGCTGTCGCTCGCCGATGCGCCGGTGCCCGCGCGCCTCCTGCGCGGCGACCTCGACGCGATCGTCGCGCGCACCTTGCGCAAAGAGCCCGCGCACCGCTACGCGACGGTCGACGCGCTGCACGCGGACGTCGAACGCCACCTGCGCGGCCAGCCGGTCGCCGCGCGCAGCGGCGCGCGCCTGTACGTGTTCGGACGCTTCCTGCGCCGCTATCGCTGGGTGGTGGCCGGCGTCGCCGCCCTGATCCTCGCCCTCGGTGCCGGCCTGGCCGGCACCGTCTGGCAGGCGCGGCGCGCCGAGGCGCAGGCAGCGCGCGCCGAACGCGAAGCGCGTACCGCCACGGCGGTGCAGGATTTCCTGCGCGATATCTTCCGCGCCAATTCGAGCGCGCAGAGCGACCCGGTCAAGGCGCGCGCGACCACCGCGCGGCAGCTACTGAACCTCGGCGCGGACAAGATCGACACGGCGATGGCCGACGCGCCGGAAGCGAAGCTCGGCGTCCTGCAACTGCTCGGCGGCCTCTACAAGGACCTCGCGATGCGCGACGAACGCATCCGCGTCCTGCGCCAGAGCGTCGCCCTGGCGCGCGACCACTACGCGGTCGACGCGCCGGAACTCGCCGCCGCCCTGGTCGATCTCGCCGACGCGATGTACGGATCGAGCGAGAACCCGGAAAGCGAGAGCCTGCTGCGCGAAGCGCAAGCCATCCTCGACCGCCGCCGCGACGACCGCTCCGCGCTTCGCGGTCGTCTGCTGGTCGCACAGGCGCAGTACTACCGTTTCGTCGATCCGTCGCTGGCCGACGACGCCGTCGACCGCGCCGTCCGCCTGTACGAAGCGCTGCCGCCATCGCGCGGCCTGGCCGACGCGCTGCAGTTGCAGGGCGGCGCCGAATGGATCGACGGCGACCGCGCGGCGGCGATCGCCTCGATGAAGCGCGTCATCGAGGTGCTGAGCGCCTTGCCGGAGGAACGCTTCGGGCTGGTCAACGCCTACAGCGATCTGGCCACGCTGCAATACGAAGTGGTCGACGTCACCGGCGCGGAAAAGAACGCGCGCCTGGCCCTGGCGACGGCGCTGGCCATCAACGGCGAGCAGCACGTCGGCACGATCCTGGAGAAGACCTGGCTCGGCGGTACGCTGTTCGCGCTCGGCCACGTGCGCGAGGGTCTGGACCTGCATGCGCAGGCCAAGCGGCAGGTGCTCGCCCTCCCCGGCGCGGAGAACCAGACCGAGATCGCCAGCGTGCTGGAGAACCGCGGCGGCGATCTCGCCGAAGCAGGCGATCTCGAGGCCGGACTGGACGACCTCGACGCGGCGCTCGCCATACGCCGACGCGGTCCGAGAAACCTGGTGCTGGCGACCTTGCTCGACAACACCTCCGTGGTTCTGGCGGAGCTGGGACGCTACGACGCCGCGCGCAAGGACTCGCAGGAAGCGGCCGGCATTCGCGCGGCGGCGGGCGGCACGCTGGCGCCGACCGCGGTCGTCGACATGCGCGTGGTGCTGCCGTTGCGGCAAGGCCGTTTCGCCGACGCACGCCGGGCGCTCGACGGCTATGCCGTGTCGAACGTCTCGGGGCAACGCCTGTCGCGCTCGGCCATCCAGCGCTGGCTCTACGCCGCCGAGATCGCAGTGCGCTCGGGCGATGTCGACGGAGTCGCCGAGCCCGTCGCGAACGTGCGCGAAGCGATCCGCTCGGCGGGACTCGGCGATTCGTTCAAAGGCGCCCTGGCCAGCGCCGATCTGTTCGACGGGATGGCCAAGCTCGCCGGCCGCGACGCGGCCGGCGCGCTGCCGTTGCTGCGGCATGCGCTGCTGCTGCGCGAGGAGCTGTTCCTGCCGACGAGCCCGAAGATCGCCGAAGCGCAGATCGAACTCGCCCGATGCCAGCTCGCGCTCGGGCGCGTCGCGCAGGCGCGCGAACTGGCCGCGCAAGCGCAAGCCATCCATGCGCGGCACAAGGAGCTCGGCGAGCATTACCGCGAGCCCTTGCGCCGCCTGCTCCGGCAACTGTCCGCCCCTGCGCGCAGCTAGCGGGTGCGGCGAAATCGGTTCGGCCGAACGCGCAGCACCTCGCTCGAACCGGTTCGCCGGCGGTGCTACGCGTCCTTCGCCTCGAACGGAGCGTATGCGGTCAGCCGGCCGACGTCGTATTCCGTTTCGGTACGACGCTTGTCGTCGCCCTGCCCCGTGAACGGACCGCAGGAAATCGACAGCGCGCCCTCGTCGGCCGGGCCCACGTTGGCGCGGTTGAACGCGAACAACGCGCGACCAATGTCCTGGCCCGCCGGCGCGGTATTCGGTGCCGGACGGCGTGCGCGCCACTCCTCCTCGGCGACGGCGAGATCGAGCCGGCCGTGCTCGCAATCGAGCACGACGATGTCGCCGTCGCGCACGCAGGCGATGGCGCCGCCGACCGCCGCTTCCGGCGTCACGTGGATCGCCGACAGCACCTTGCCCGACGCGCCGGACAGGCGGCCGTCGGTGACCAGCGCGACGCGACGGCCCTGGTTCTGCAGCATGCCGAGCAGCGGCATCAGGCTATGCATCTCCGGCATGCCGTTGGCGCGCGGTCCCTGGTAGCGCACCACCGCGACGAAGTCGCGCGGCAGCGTGCCGGCCTTGTGCCGCGCGCGGAGTTCTGCCGGATCGTCGAGCACCACGGCCGGCGCCTCGATGCGTCGGTATTCGGGCTTCACCGCCGACACCTTCGCCAGCGCACGGCCGAGCGCGCCGCGCACGAGGCGCAGGCCCCCGGTCGCCTCGAACGGATCGGACGCCGGACGCAGCACCGCCTCGTCGGCGCTGGCGGCGACTGCGTCGGCCCACACCAGCCGCTCGTCGACGAACAGCGGCTCCTGCGCGTAGCCGCGCGTGCCGCCCGCGACGACGGTCTCCAGATCGAACAGCAGCCCCGCATCGAACAATTCGCGCAGCAGGAATGGCGTGCCGCCGGCGGCGTGGAAATGGTTCACGTCAGCCTCGCCGTTCGGATAGATGCGCGCGAGCAGCGGCACGACTTCGGCGAGATCGTCGAAATCCTCCCAGGTCACGACCAGCCCGGCGGCGCGCGCGACGGCGACGAAATGGATCGTGTGGTTGGTCGAGCCGCCGGTCGCCAGCAAGGCGACGATCGCGTTGACGATCGCGCGCTCGTCGACGAGGCGGCCGATCGGCCGGTAGTCCTCGCCGAGCGCGGTGATCGCCGCGGCGCGCGCAGTCGCCGCGTCGGTCAGCGCGTCGCGCAAGCGCGTGCCCGGATTGACGAACGAGGCGCCCGGCAGCTGCAGGCCCATCGCTTCGAGCAGGATCTGGTTCGAGTTGGCGGTGCCGTAAAACGTGCAGGTACCGGGCGCGTGGTACGACGCCGACTCGGTGTCGAGCAGCTCCGCGCGCGTCGCCTGGCCGGCCGCGTAGCGCTCGCGCACCTCGGCCTTGGCCTTGTTGGCGATGCCGGACGGCATCGGGCCCGCCGGCGCGAACACCACCGGCAGGTGGCCGAACGCGAGCGCGCCGATCAGAAGGCCCGGCACGATCTTGTCGCACACGCCGAGCATCACGGCCGCGTCGAACATGTCGTGGCTGAGCGCGATCGCGGTCGCCTGCGCGATCACGTCGCGCGAGAACAACGACAGCTCCATGCCGACGCGCCCCTGGGTGACGCCGTCGCACATCGCCGGCACGCCGCCGGCGACCTGCGCCGTCGCGCCCGCAGCGCGCGCGGCCTGCTTGATGCGCTCGGGATAGGTCTCGAACGGCTGGTGCGCCGAGAGCATGTCGTTGAACGCGGTGACGATGCCGATGTTCGGCGCCGCGCCGTTCTTCAACGCGTCCTTGTCGGCCACGCCGCAGGCGGCGAAGCCGTGCGCGAGGTTGCCGCAGGACAGATGCGCGCGATGCGGTCCGCGCGCGCGCGAGGCTTCGATCTGGTCGAGATAGGCGCGGCGGCTGACGCGGCTGCGCTCGCGGATGCGGGCGGCGACTTGTTCGAGACGTGGATGCATGGATGCCGTGGTCTTCCTCGTGACAGTCAAGATACCGTTGCGGCGGACCGCTCAGACGGAGCCGATATCGGCCAGCTGTTCGACCAGCAACGGCATTCGCCTCTCCCGCTTGCGGGAGAGGTCGCGCCGCAGGCGCCGGTGAGGGAATCGAAGCATCGCGCTCCGCCCTCTCTCATCCGGCCCTTCGGGCCACCTTCTCCCGCGAGCGGGAGAAGAAAAGCAGAGAAACGACACTTCCGATCGTTTCTAGGGACACCAATAGACGTGGAGCGGCTCGCCCGCCAGATCAACCGCAACGCGGATCGGCAGCTCGCTCGCCGCGCCGTCCTTCAGCGCGCGTTCGAGCACGGCGCGCTTGGCGGCGCCGCGGATCAGCAGCACTCGCTGCTGCGAACGCGCCAATCCGGCCGGAGTCAGACTGATGCGCCACGGATACGCGCCGGCGACGGCGCAGCCGCGAGCGTCGATCGCCGCGTAAGGTTCTCGGCTCGCCAGCGCTTCGGTGAGATCGGCCGCGCCGGGAAACAGCGACGCGGTGTGGCCGTCCTCGCCCATGCCGAGCGCGCACAGCGCGATCGGCGCATCGGTCAGGCGCGCGTTCGCGCTCGTCACCGCCTGCGCCAACGATTGTCCTGGCCCGCGCAGCGGTTCGAAGCGCGCGCTGGCCGCCTGTCCGCGCAGCAGCGATTCGCGCACCAGCCGCGCGTTGCTGCCGTCCGCGTCCGGTTCGACGTCGCGTTCGTCGACCAGGCCGACGACCACGCGCGACCAGTCGAGCGTCCGCGCGGCCAGCGCGCGATAGACCGGCGCCGGCGTGCTGCCGCCCGACAAGAGCAGGCGCACGTTGCCGGGGACCGCCAAGGCCGCGCGCAGCCCCTCCGCGACGGCCGTCGCGGAGGCGTCGATCCATTCGTGCTCGTCGCCGGCCTCGTGCCAGACGACGCGATCGGCGCGCCCCGTCATGCCGACGTTCCTCGCTGCTGCAGCGCGAACGCGGCGGCGCCGAGCAAGCCGGCGTCGCGATGCAGGATCGCCGTGCTCGGCACCTGCGCCATCGCCTCGACGAAACGTCCCTTGTCCTCGAAACGGCGGCGGAAACCGCCGCGCTCCAGCCACGGCAGCAGCAGCGGCGTCAGGCCGCCGGCGAGCCAGGCGCCATCCCAGGCGCCGAAGGCGAGCACGAAATCGCCGGCGACCGCGCCGAGCAGTTCGCAAAACATCTCGACCGCTCGCACGCAGCCGGCATCCTCGCCGAGGTCCGCGCGGCGCGTGATTTCCTCCGGCGTCAGGCGGCCGTCGTAGATGCCGTGCAGGTCGCCGAGCGCCTCGTGCAGGTTGGAAAGGCCGCTGCCGCAGAGCAGGCGCTCGTTGGAAACGCGGCCGAAGCGCGCGGTGAGGCGCCGCAGCACCTCCACTTCCTCTTCCGTGCGCGGCGCGAAGCTGGTGTGGCCGCCTTCCGTTTCCAGCGCGGCGGGAACGCCGTCGCGCAGCAGCAGCGCGCCGACGCCGAGACCGGTGCCGGGCCCGATGACGGCGTAGGTGCGCGTGCCGGTCAGCGGCGCGGGCGAGGCATGGCCGATCACGTGGCGGTCGCCCTCGGCCAGCAGCGGCAGGCACAGGCTCATCGCGGCGAAATCGTTGATGAAGGTCGCGCTCTCCAGCGCCAGCTCGGAGCGCACGCGCTCGCGCGAGACCGACCAGCTGTGGTTGGTGACCTGCACCTCGCCGTCGCGCACTTGCCCGGCGAAGGCGAACACGCCGCGGCGCGCGCGCGCTCCGCTGCTACCGAGGTAGGCCAGCGCGGCGTCGGTGAAGGTAGCGTAGTCGGCGACGCGGTAGCGGCGCACGCTGTCGGACACCAGCGGCTGCGCGCGCGACGGATCGGCCAGCGCGAAGCGCACGTTGGTGCCGCCGACGTCGGCCAGCAGCACCGGATCGAGCGGAACGGCGCCGCTCACGGCGTACGCCGCTGTCGCTGCGCGCCGAGCGAACGCGCCGGCGCCTGCGGCAGGAAGTTCGCCGCCGCGGCCGGTCCCCACGAGCCGGCCATGTACGGCAGGATCGGCGCCTCGGCCTCGCGCCAGGCGGCGATGATGCTGTCGATCCAGGTCCACGCCGCCTCGACCTCGTCGCTGCGCACGAACAAGGTCGAGTTGCCGTTCAGCGCGTCGAGCAGCAGGCGCTCGTAGGCGATGCGCCGCTGCACGGTCGGCATCGACAGGTCCAGCGGCAGCGGTTGCAGCTCCAGCGCGCCCCACTCCGGCCCGGCCAGGCTGCTCATCAGCTCGAGCTCGACGTTCTCCTGCGGCTGCAGGCGCAGCACCAGGCGGTTCGGCGTGGCACGCTCACGGCGAGGTTTCTCGAATACCCAGTGCGAGGTCGGCCGGAACGTGACCACCACCTGGGTCACGCGCTCGGCCAGGCGCTTGCCGGTGCACAGGCGGAACGGCACGCCGGCCCAGCGCCAGTTGTCGATCGAGGCGCGCAGCGCGACGAAGGTCTCGACCGGCTCGCGCGCCTGCACCGCCTGCAGCGAGAAGCCGCGCACCGGCTCGCCGTCGATCAGGCCGGCCTCGTAGCGTCCGCGCACCGAATCGGTCAGCGCGCTGTCGGCGCGGAACGGTCTGAGTGCGCGCAGCACCTTCAGCTTCTCGTCGCGCAGCACCGCCGCCTCGAGCGAGGCCGGCGGCTCCATCGCGATCAGGCAGAGCAGCTGCAGCACGTGGTTCTGCACCATGTCGCGCAGCGCGCCGTAGTCGGCGTAGTAGCTCTCGCGACCGTCGACGCCGGCGGTCTCCGCGACAAGGATGTCGACCGATTCGATCCAGCGGTGGTGCCAGACCGCTTCGAGCAGGGTATTGCCGAAGCGCAGCGCGAGCAGGTTCTGCACCGCCGCCTTGCCGAGGTAGTGGTCGATGCGGAAGATGCGGTCTTCGCTGAGGCAGGCACCGAGCGCGGCGTTGATCGCGCGCGCCGATTCGAGGTCGCTGCCGATCGGCTTCTCGAGCACCAGCCGCGACGGCTCCTCGAGCAGGCCGGCCGCCTTCAGGCCTTGCGCGATCGGCACGAACAGGTACGGCGGCGTCGACAGGTAGCTGACGCAGCGATGGCCGTCGGCGTAGCCGCGCAGGGTCTGCGCGATCGCCTCGGGCTTGCTGAGGTCGACCGCGACGTACTCGATCCGGCGCAGCAGCTCGGCGCGCACGTCGGCGCCGTTCTCCTGGTCGGCCAGGCGCTCGCCGAGCCAGGCGCGGAAGCCGTCGTCGTCGTAGTCGTGCCGGGCGACCGCGACGATGCGGAAATCCTCCGGCAGCAGCCGGTCGCGCAGCAGGTGCAGCAGCGAGGGAAACAGTTGCCGCGCGGCGAGATCGCCGGTGGCGCCGAACAGCAGCAGCGTGTCGTGCACTCGCAGGCTCTCCGAAAGTTGGGACGCGCCGAACGGCGGGTTTCTCGCAGAGAGGCGGAGAACGCAGAGAATAAAGACTCTGCGGATTCTTCCTCGTCTTTCTCTGCGGCCTCTGCGCCTCTGCGAGAGAACGGCTTTTTGTTACGCCGACTCCGACAAGGCACGTCCGTTCGAGGCAACGATCTTCGCATACAAGCGGCCGCTTGCCTTCGGCGTGCGCTTCTGCGTCTGGAAGTCGACGTGCACGATGCCGAAGCGCTTGGAGAAACCGAGCGACCATTCCAGGTTGTCGAGCAGCGACCAGGCCATGTAGCCGCGCACGTCGCAGCCCTGCCCGATCGCGTCGTGGATCGCGCGCAGGTGCTTCCTGAGGTAGTCCACGCGCAGCGGATCGTCGAGCGTGTCGCCTTCCACCGTCGGCGGATCGTAGAAGGCCGAGCCGTTCTCGGTGATGTAGACGGGCGGATTGCCGTAGCGGTCGCGCAGCCAGGCGAGCGTATCGGTGAGTCCCTGCGGGAAGACTTCCCAGCCGGTCTCGCTGTAGGTCGCATGCTGGCGCACGACGCCGGCGCGCAGCGGCCAGGCATGCTCGTCGTGGCGCGTCACGCTGCGCGTGTAGTAGTTGAAGCCGAGCCAGTCGATCGGCTGGCGGATCAGCGCGTAGTCTTCCTCCGGCCACTCCGGCCAAGCTTCGCCGAAGATCTCCTTCATCTCGTCCGGATAGCGGCCGAAGAACACCGGATCGAGGTACTGGCGGTTCATGTAGGCGTCGGCGCGCTGCACGGCGGCGCGGTCCTCGGCGCTGTCGCTGGCCGGATACTTCGGTTCGAGGTTCACCACCAGGCCGATCTCGTGCTTGCCTTCGGCGCGATACGCCTGCACCGCCGCGCCGTGCGAGCGCAGCAGGTGGTGGCTGGCGATCGGCGCCTCGAAGCGGTTGCGATGCCCCGGCGCGAGCGCGCCGTGCAGATAGCCGCCGTCGGTGACGACCCACGGCTCGTTCAAGGTCGCCCAGCGCTTCACGCGGCCGTCGAGCCTGCGGTACATCACGCTGGCGTAGTCGGCGAACCAGTGCGCGACGTCGGGGTTCAGCCAGCCGCCGCGGTCGTCGAGCGCGGCCGGCAGGTCCCAGTGGTACAGCGTCAGCAGCGGCTCGATGCCGTTCTCGAGCAGGGTGTCGACCAGGCGCTCGTAGAAATCCAGGCCGCCCGGATTCACTCGCCCGCGGCCTTCGGGCATCACGCGTGCCCAGGCCACGCTGAAGCGGTAGGCCTTGAGACCGAGATCGCGCATCAGCTTCACGTCGTCCTTGTAGCGCCGGTAGTGGTCGCAGGCGACGTCGCCGGTGTCGCCGTCCTTGACCATCCCTGGCGTGCGCACGAAGCGATGCCAGATGCTCGGCCCGGCGCCGTCGGCCAGCGGCGAACCCTCGATCTGGTAGGCCGAGGTCGCGCTGCCCCACAAAAAGTCCGGCGGAAACTGGTAGTCCTTGCTCATCGGTTCGCCTTGCCCTTCAAAATGCTGGAAATGCGCGGATGAAAACGATTACATTCAGTGTAGCCCAGCGCTTTGCGAAGCAAAAGCTCTGCGGCGAGGAGCCGCCGGACGCGGCCGGCGAGGCAGCAGGAATCCGCAAGTTCGCGCCTGCGCTCGTTCGTGCCGTTCGCGTTCCTCGTGCTTCAATCTTTTCGTCCTCCGCCATCGGCAATCCGGGAAAGCATGGCCAGCGTCCGACTCGATCAGCTGCGCAAGGTCTACGACAACGGCTACGTCGGCGTCGCCGATGCCAGCTTCGACATCGCGCACGGCGAGCTGCTGGTGCTGGTCGGCCCGTCCGGCTGCGGCAAGTCGACCCTGTTGCGCATGATCGCCGGGCTGGAATCGATCACCTCGGGCACGCTGACGATCGGCGAGCGCGTGGTCAACGAGGTCTCGCCGCGCGACCGCGACATCGCGATGGTGTTCCAGAACTACGCGCTGTACCCACACATGAGCGTGGCCGACAACCTCGCCTTCGGACTCAAGCTGCGCGGCACGCCGAAGGGCGACGTCGAGCGGCGCGTGCGCGAGGCGTCGGCGATGCTCGATCTCGACCGCCTGCTGCCGTTGAAGCCGGCGCAATTGTCCGGCGGCCAGCGCCAGCGCGTTGCGCTCGGCCGCGCCCTGGTGCGCCAGCCGGCGGTGTTCCTGCTCGACGAGCCGCTGTCCAACCTCGACGCCAAGCTGCGCCTGTCCACGCGCGTGGAGATCGCCAAGCTGCATCGCCAGCTCGACGCGACGATGATCTACGTCACCCACGACCAGATCGAGGCGATGACGCTCGGCCATCGCATCGTGGTGATGAAGGACGGCCGCATCCAGCAGATCGACACGCCGATGCGACTGTACGAGCGCCCGGTCAACACCTTCGTGGCGACCTTCCTCGGCAGCCCGAAGATGAACCTGCTGCACGGCACGCTGGTCGACGGCGAAGGCGGCCTGCGTCTGCGCGTCACCGACGGCGTCGAGCTGCCGCTGGCGCCGCCGCCGGCGCTGCTGCGGACGTTGCGCGGCCGCATCGGCCGCGAGCTGATCGTCGGACTGCGTCCCGAGGATCTGCATCCGGCCCGCGACGGCGAGGCCGATGGCCTGCCGGCGCAGGTCGAGACGGTCGAGCCGGTCGGCAACGAGGCGTTCTTGAACCTCGCCTGCGGCGGCGGCGAGCTGGTCGTGCGCGTGCCGCCGCACGACCTGCCCGGCGCCGGCGAGCGCATCCGCCTCGGCTACGACACCGCGCGCATGCACTATTTCGATCACGACAGCGAACTGCGTCTGGAGGAGGAAGCCGCATGACGTGCGCCCCGCTCCGCCGCCTCGCCACCCGCGCGGCGCTGGTGTCGCTGCTCCTGCTCGGCGGCGCCGCCTCCGCGCAACGAGCGCCGGCCGACGTCTGGGAAGCGGACATGCAGCGCTTCGCCGCCGCCGACCGCGCGCAGCCGCCCGCTCCCGGCGGCATCGTCTTCGTCGGCAGTTCCTCGATCCGCCTGTGGACGGGCCTGGCCGAGGACTTCCCCGGCCGCCACGTGCTCAACCGCGGCTTCGGCGGCTCGACGATCGCCGACGCCACGCAGCATGTTGACCAGCTCGTCACGCGGTACACGCCGCGCACGATCGTGTTCTACGCCGGCGACAACGACCTCGCCGCCGGCGCCGCGCCGGCGCAGGTGCGCGCCGACTTCGACGCCTTCGTGCGCGCCGTGCGCGAGCGGCTGCCGGACGCGCGCATCCTGTTCGTCTCGATCAAGCCGAGCCCGTCGCGCATCGCTCTGCTGCCGGCGATGCGCGAGGCGAACGCGCTGATCCGCGACGACGCGCGGCAGCTGAACAACGTCGGCTACGTCGACGTGTTCGCGCCGATGCTCGACGCACAGGGCCGTCCGCGCGCCGAGTTGTTCGGCGCCGACGGCCTGCACATGAATCGGGCCGGCTATGCGCTGTGGGTCTCGATCATCACGCCGGCGCTCGACGGATAGGCAGGTCGCGCGGAGGGATTTCTCGCAGAGGCGCAAAGGCGCAGAGAAAGAACTTGTCGACCTCTGCGCACTCCGCGGCTCGGCGAGTGCCGTTTCTCGGGCGAGGCCGATCTCAGGCCTTCGCCGAATGCAGCAGGACGACGCCGAACACGATCAGGCCGACGCCGGAAAGACGCAGCGGCGTCAGTGCCTCGGCGAAGAAGAATGCCCCGGCGAGCAAGGTGCCGGCTGCGCCGATGCCGGTCCACACCGCGTAGGCACTGCCGACCGGCAAGGCGGTCAGCGCGCGCCCGAGCAGGAACACGAACGTCGCCAGCGCCAGCAGCGAGACGATCGTCCACAGCGGTCGCGTGTAGCCGTGCGAGAGTTTCATCGTCGTGGCCCAGACCACGTCGACGATGCCGGCGACGATCAGCATCGCCCAGGCGGCGGAGGCGCTCATCGCTGCTCCGCCGCGGCGGCCTTCTCCAGGCGCAAGGCGCTCGCCACGCTGTCGCGGCCGCGCACGCGTTCGAGATAGGCGGCGAGGTGCGGATACGGCTCCAGCGAGATGCGGGTCGCGCGCGCCCAGTCGGCGATCGTGAACAGGTAGGCGTCGGCGATGCCGAAGCGCTCGCCGAGCAGGAAGTCCCGATCGCGCAGGTGCCGCTCGACCAGGGCGAAGCGCTGCGCGATGCGCGTTCGCGCGACCTCGGCAGCCTGCTCGCCGTATTTGGGGTGGAACAGCCACGGACTGAACGACTTGTGCAGCTCGGCGCTGATGAAGGTCAGCCAGCGATGCAGCTCGACGCGTTCGCGCGTTCCCGCCGGCGGAGCCAGCCCGGCTTGCGGCACCAGATCGGCGAGGTACAGCAGGATCGCGACGCCTTCGCTGAGCAGGCTGCCGTCGTCGAGTTCGAGCAAGGGCACGTAGCCGAGCGGGTTCAGCGTGCGGTAGTCGCGGCCGTCGGCGAGGACGACGGCGTCGGCGCCGAGGCGCACGCGGCGCAGTTCCGCGTCCAGACCGAGTTCGCGCAGCACGATGTGCGGCGCCAGCGAGCAGGTGCCGGGAGTGAAGTAGAGTTTCATGACGGACTCCTTAGGTGTGTGGAGCCGCCAATTTCGGCGCCGCGGCGCCGCGTTCCAACACGGCGTACGCACAAGGATTGCTTGCAGATGCGACAAGAACGGCTGTCCCTCGACGATCTCGACCTGCTGCGCGCGATCGGCGCGCACGGCAGCCTGACCGGCGCCGCCAAGGCCCTCGCGATCGAGCATTCCAGCGCATTCCGGCGCCTCGCCGCGATCGAGGCGCGCGTCGGCAGCGCGCTGTTCCGGCGCAGCCGGCGCGGCTACGCGCCGACCGAGGCCGGCGAGCTGGCGATCGTCGGCGCGCAGCGCCTGCTGGTCGACGTCGACGAGCTGCAGCGCCAGCTCGCCGGGCGCGACGCGCGTACCGAGGGTCGCATCCGCGTGACGATCCCCGACACGCTGGCCGGCCTCGCTGCGCGCCTGTGCCGCGAATTCCACGCGGCGCATCCGGCGCTGCGCTGCGACCTGGTCGTCGCGAATGCGTTCTTCAGCCTGCAGCAGCCGGAAGCCGAGGTCGCGCTGCGCGCGAGCGCCACGCCACCGGACGGCCTGTCGGCCCGGCGCATCGGTGCGATCGCCACCGCGGCGTACGCGCCGGCCGACCACGGCGACGACCTCGCGCCGGCGGACGCGGACTGGATCGGTTTCGACGACACGCTGGCGCATCTCTCGTCGGCGCGCTGGCTGCGCACGCACGTACCACCGCAACGCATCGCGATGCGCGTCAACTCGCTGCCGGCGGCGCTGGCGGCCTGCCAGGCGGGCATCGGGCGCGCGTTGTTGCCTTGCTATCTCGCCGAGGCGGCGGCGGGCGTGCAGCGGCTGCCGGGAACGTTCGAGGAGATCCGTACCGATCTGTGGTTCGTCACGCACCCGGATCTGCGCCGGTCGGCGAAGATCCGCCTGTTGCGCGAGTTCGCGATGCGCTGGTTGCCGGAGCGGATTGCTTAGCTCATTCCTCGTGCGAGGCATTCATCTCTCCAGCTTGCGGGAGAGGTCGCGCCACAGGCGCGGTGAGGGAGTGGTGAGGCAGCCTCGCAGGAGACGACTTCGCCAATGACTGCCTCGCAAAAAAGAACCCTCACCCCGGCCCTCTCCCGCAAGCGAGAGAGGGAGAACAGCGCTGCTGTCGCCGCCATTCCCCTTGCCGTCACCTCTCCCGCTTGCGGGAGAGGTCGCGCCGAAGGCGCGGGTGAGGAAGTCGTGAGGCAGCCTCGCAGGAGACAACCTCGCTAGTGAGCGCCTCGCAAAGGAACCCTCACCCCGGCCCTCTCCCGCAAGCGGAAGAGGGAGAACAGCGCCGCGGCCGTCGCTGCCTTGCCGTCGCCTCTCCCGTTTGCGGGAGGAGGAATGTCACCGGACGCCCGCCGAAGCTTCAGTCCGGCTTCGCCGCCGCGCGGCAATCGGCGCACACGCCGTGCACTTCCAGCGTCTGCGCACGCGCGCCGAAGCCGCGTTCGCGCGCCTGCTCGCTGAGCAGCTGCGAGACGCGCTCGTCGCAGATCTCCTCCGCGCCGGAGCAGACGTCGCAGATCAGGAACGGCACCTGATGCGCCTCGTTCGGGTGATGGCAGCCGACGAAGGCGTTGATCGATTCGAGCTTGTGAATGAAGCGGTTCTCGAGCAGGAAGTCGAGCGCGCGATAGATCGTCGGCGGCGCCGCGCCGCTGTGCTCGTCCTTGAGGCGGTCGAGCAGATCGTAGGCCTTGACCGGCTTCTCCTCGGCCGCGATCAGCTCGAGCACGCGCAGGCGCAGCGGCGTCAGGCGCAGGCCGCGCGATTCGCAGGCGCTGGCGACCTCGCCGACGAACGCGGCGGCATCGTGGCGATGATCGTGGTGCGGGTGCTGGCGGGCGGCTTGCGACATGACGGGGATGATAACGCGGGAACGCCGTACCGATCTGGCGGCGTGACGCGCGCAATGCAAGCGTGACGGCCGGAGCGGCGGCCCTCGGCGCGCGTCAATCGCGCTTGCGGCTGGCCCAGTCGTCGCGTTTCAGGCGCGAACGCTCCGAGCGCTGCGATGCTCTGCGCACGTCGACGCCGCAGTGCCGGCACACCTTGGCCGACGGCGCGTTCGGCTGGCCGCAGTCGGGACATTCGACGAAGCCGGACTTCGACAAGGCGACGATCAGCCAGCCGATCGGGCCGAGCGCGGCGCCCCACAGCAGACCGGCCAGCCAGCGGCCCTTCGCCTTGCCGATGAGCGCGCCGATCACGGCGCAGGCGACGGTGATCGCCAGCGCCCATTCCCACAGCATCGGATCGAACAGCGATTCGATGCAGGTCTGCAGCAGCGCCTGCACGGCGTCCGGATCGGTCTGATCCAGACTCGTCAACGCGGACAGCGTACAGGCCTGTTCCACGGGCGTCAGTCCACGCGCTGCAAGGCCGCTTCGATGCGGCGCAATGCCTCGTCGCGGCCGGCGAGATAGGCGGTGTGGTCGATCGACGGCGACACCTGCGTGCCGGTCAGCGCGACGCGCAGCGGCTGCGCGATCTTGCCCATGCCCTCGCCGATCGCCGCCGCGGCGGCTTCGATCGCGCCGTGGATCGCCTCGACCTTCCACTCGGCCAGCGCCGCCAGCTGCGCGTGCGCGGCTTCCAGCGCGGCGCGCGCGGTCGGCGTCTTCAGGTGCTTGCTCACCGCCTGTTCGTCGTAGCTTTCCAGCGGCGCGTACCAGACGCGCGCCTTCTCGGCCATTTCCTTCAACGTCTTCGCGCGGTCGCGCAGGGCGACGATCACCTCGGCCGGATCGGGGCCTTGCGTCGGGTCGATGCCGGCGGCGCGCAGGTGCCACTCGAAATGCGGCGCGATCTCGCGCGGATCGTCGTTCTTCAGGTACTGCTGGTTCAGCCAGGACAGCTTCTCCAGGTCGAAGCGCGAGGCCGACTTGTTGACGTCGGCGGCGTCGAACAGTTCGATCATCTGCGCGATCGAGAAGATCTCCTGGTCGCCGTGCGACCAGCCCAGGCGCACCAGGTAGTTCAGCAGCGCGTGCGGCAGGAAACCGTCGTCGCGGTACTGCATCACGCTGACCGCGCCGTGGCGCTTGGACAGCTTCTGCCCGTCCGGCCCGAGGATCATCGGCAGGTGCGCGAAGCTCGGCACCTGCGCGCCGAGCGCGTGGTAGATGTTGATCTGGCGCGGCGTGTTGTTGACGTGGTCGTCGCCGCGGATCACGTCGGTGATGCGCATGTCGATGTCGTCGACGACCACGGCGAAGTTGTAGGTCGGAAAGCCGTCGGAGCGGATCAGCACGAGGTCGTCGAGCTCCTCGTTGCTCCACTCGATGCGGCCCTTGACCTTGTCCTCGAACACGACGCTGCCGCCGAGCGGGTTCTTGAAGCGCAGCACGCGGTTCGGGTCGTCGCGCAGCGGCTCGTCGCGGTCGCGGTAGTGGCCGTTGTAGCGCGGCTTGAGCCCCTTGGCCATCGCCTCGGCGCGCATCGCCTCCAGTTCCTCCTTGGTCTCGTAGGCGTAGTAGGCCTTGCCGGCCTTGACCAGATCGGCGGCGACTTCGCGGTAGCGCTCCATGCGCAGGGTCTGGTAGTACGGGCCTTCGTCGTGCGCCAGGCCGAGCCAGCTCATGCCGTCGAGGATCGCCTGCACGGCGGCGTCGGTGGAGCGCTCGCGGTCGGTGTCCTCGATGCGCAGGATGAACTCGCCGCCGCGATGGCGCGCCTCGAGCCAGCAGTACAGCGCGGTGCGCGCGCCGCCGATGTGCAGGTAGCCGGTGGGACTCGGGGCGAAGCGGGTACGTACGGTCATTGGAAACGTTCGCAGGACGGGGCGCGAAGTTTAATCGAAGGCGGGACGGCGGCGGAGGCGATGGCGCAGTGCGTCGCGACTTGCCCCGCCGCGCTCGCTAGCATCGCGCGGATGACGCCAGCCCGCTCCCGCACCGCCGCCGGACGCCAGCCAGCCGCCGCACGCGCCGCCGCGCGCGGGCTGCTCGCCGATGCGCGTTACACCGCGGCGGTGATTCCGACCACGATCCTCGCCGTCCTCGCCCAGCTCGCCGACGCCGAGGGCGTGGCGGTCGAGCCCTGGCTGGCCGGTCTCGGCATCACGCGCGCGCAGATCGACGACGCCTCGGTGCGCGTGTCGTACCGCCAGGCCAGCCTGATCATCAAGCGCGCCCTGCGCGCGATCCCGCGCAGCGAATTCGGCCTGGAAGTCGGCTCGCACCAGTCCAACGGCACCTTCGGCGTGATGGGCCTGGCGATGATGACCGCGCGCACGTTCGGCGACGCGGTGGCGATCGGCGTCGAGTACGCCGACATCACCGGCGCGCTGATGGACGTGGAGACCGAGACGCCGAACGCGCACGAAGTCGCGCTGGTGGCGCGGCCGCGCTTTCCGGACGAGGAGATCCTGGTGTTCCTGTGCGAGGAACTGTTCGCCAGCACGCTGCAGCTCGCGCGCGGCCTGGTCGGCGGGACGTTCAAGCCGGAATGCCTCGAACTCACCTATCCGGCACCGCCGCACGCGGCCGACTACCGCAAGCTGTTCGGCTGCGAGATCCGCTTCGGCGCCAGCCGCAACCGCATGGTGGTCGGCGCGCGCTGGCTCGAACAGCGCCTGCCGACGCACCACCCGGTCTCCGCGCAGCAGGCGCTGGCGATCTGCCGCGAGCAGGCCGCGCAGATCCGGCGCCAGAGCGAGATCATCGCCTCGGTCGAACGCATCCTGCGCCGCCGGCTGGCCGAGCATCCGACCTTGAGCGAGATCGCGCAGAACCTGAACCTGTCCGAGCGCACGCTGCGCCGCCATCTGGCCACCGCCGGGCGCGTCTACCGCGACATCCACGACCAGCTGCGCGCCGAGCGCGCGCTCGAACTGCTCAGTGCCGGCGCGCTCAGCATCGCCGCGATCGGCAGCGAGGTCGGCTATTCCGATGCGCGCGAATTCCGCCGCGCGTTCAAGCGCTGGACCGGGGCGCCGCCGACCGCGATGCGACACGCGGCGGTGGCGGAGTAGCACCGCGTGGCGCCTGCGGCCACACGAGAATGGCCGCTTTGCCCCCCAATTTGGCCCGGCGCCCCCTACCTTCGAACGTTCGTTCGGCGCACATTCCCACGTCGGATATCGAAGGGGTCTCGATCATGCGCAAACTCGCCGCCAGCCTTGCTCTGTGCGTCCTCGCCACCGGCTGCGGGCCGGGCACACCACCGCCGCCAAGCGATGCGGAGGCCGCGTTCGAGAAGAAGCTGCAGGAGCAGTTCCTCGACGCCAAGCCGGGCTCGGTGATCGACATCCCGGCCGGCAGGCATTCGCTGACGCGCGTGCTGACCCTGCGCGCCAGCGGCGTGACCGTGCGCGGCGCCGGCTCGGACAAGACGATCCTGTCGTTCAAGAACCAGGTGTCCGGTCCCGAGGGCATGCTCGTCTACGCCAACGACTTCACCGTCGAGCACCTGGCGATCGAGGACTCCAAGGGCGACGGACTGAAGATCAACGACGGCGAGAACATCACGATCCGCGACGTGCGCGTGGAGTGGACCGCCGGCCCGTCGAAGGACAACGGCGCCTACGGCATCTATCCGGTCAAGTGCAAGAACGTGCTGATCGAGGATTCCTCCTCGTACGCCGCGCGCGACGCCGGCATCTACGTCGGCCAGTCGCAGGACATCGTCGTGCGCCGCAACCGCGCCGAGCGGAACGTCGCCGGCATCGAGATCGAGAACTCGATGCGCGCCGACGTCTACGAGAACACCGCGACCAACAACACCGGCGGCATCCTGGTCTTCAACATGCCGGACCTGACCCTACACGGCGAGCACACGCGCGTGTACAAGAACAAGGTCGTCGCCAACAACCTCGGCAACTTCGCCGCCAAGGGCACCGCGGTGGCGAGCGTGCCGGCCGGCACCGGCGTGCTGATCATGTCCAACCCGAAGGTCGAGATCTTCGACAACGACATCGGCGACAACCGCACCGCCAACGTGATCATCGCCAGCTACTTCATAAGCAACTTCGCCGACAAGAAGCCGAGCGAGGGCTACGATCCGTATCCGAAATCGATCTTCATCTACGACAACCGCTTCAGCGGCGGCGGCGACTCGCCCGACGGGCTCGACTGGAAGGCGCTGAAGGTGTCGATGTTCGGCTTGAACGGCCACTTCCCCGACGTGCTCTGGGACGGCTATGTCGACACCAAGGCGATGACCAACGGCCAGTATCCGGCCGAGCAGCGCATCTGCATCCGCAACGGCGACGTCGAGGTGCTCAACGTCGACGGCCCGCACGGCTTCGACAAGCCGAAGGTCGGCAAGGAAGAGTACCAGTGCGACCTGCCCAAGCTGGCGGCGGTCGAGTTGAAGGGCAAGGCGTGACGATGCGCGTGGCCGAGTCGACGTTTTTCCCGAAAAGCTCCGGTACGCCGTCGCTCCCGCGAACGCGGGATGGCATGTCCGCTTTTGCTTCGCAAGCCGGGATCCGGATGGATTCCCGCGTTCGCGGGAACGGTGCCGCCCTGAAAAGCCTGGTGTTGTGCGCCGCCCTCCTCGCCGGCTGCGCGCGTGCGCCGCAGCCCGTGCACTTCTTCGCCGAGGGCAAGCCGGCGAAGCTGAGCGACTGGCACCTGGTCGAAGCGCAGGGCGGCAAGCTCGCGCCGAATGCCGACGTCGTGCCGTACGACTTGAACACGCCGCTGTTCAGCGATTATGCGCACAAGTTCCGCACCGTGTGGATGCCCAAGGGCACGCCGGCGAAGTACGACGCCGAAGGCCCGTTCGATTTTCCGGTCGGCACCGTGCTGACCAAGACGTTCTACTACCCACGGGTGGCGAACGAGGCCGGCGCAAGCAAGGCTGTCGCGCGCACGTACGATCAGACGCCCGACTTCGCCGCAGGCTCGGCCGGCGCGCTCGATCTTTCCAAGGTACGCCTGATCGAGACGCGCCTGCTGGTGCGCCGTGAACAAGGCTGGGAAGCGATCCCCTACGTCTGGAACGCGGCGCAGACCGACGCGGAACTCGCGCGCACGGGCGATGCGATCGCGCTCGAACTGGTCGACACGGAAGCGGCGAAAGGCGACCGCGACGCCGCGCATCCGGCGAGCGAACGGGAAGCCTTCACCTACGTCGTGCCGAACGAGAACCAGTGCGCCGGCTGCCACGTCACCAACGTGAAGGCGAAGCGGATCGAACCGCTGGGCCCGAGAGCGCGTCATCTCAACCGCGACTACGCCTACGCCGACGGCAAGGCGAACCAGCTCGCGCACTGGAGCGAGAAGGGTTACCTGAGCGGCCTGCCGACCGCGGACCTGCCGCGCGACGCCGACTGGCGCGACACGACGCAGCCGCTCGAGGCGCGCGCACGCGCCTATCTCGACGTCAATTGCAGCCAGTGCCACAGCCCGACGGGGCCGGCCAACACGACCGCGCTCGACCTGCGCAGCGCGGCCACCGACTTGCGCCGCCTCGGCCTGTGCAAGCCGCCGGTCGCGGCCGGACGCGGCACCGGCGACCGCCTGCTCGACATCGTGCCCGGCAAGCCGGACGAGTCGATCCTGCTCTATCGCATGCTGTCGAACGAACCCGGCGTGATGATGCCCGAGATGGGCCGCAACACGACGCACCGCGAAGGCGTCGACCTGATCGGCCAGTGGATCGCCGCGATGCCGGGAAACTGCGACGCCTGATGACGGCGTCTGATGACAACGAGGGGGAGGCTTTCGTGAAGAAAATCCATACCAGGCCGTTGGCCTTGCACGTGCGCGCGGCGCTGATCGCCGGCGCCGCCACGCTGATGACGAGCGGCATGGCGTTCGCCACCGCCGCCGAAGACGCCGACAAGAGCGAAGCGCAGGAACAGACCGCGCCCGCCGAGCAGGATCCGGCACCGGCCCCGGCCGCCGCCGACGCCGCGCAGCAGCTCGGCAACATCACGGTCACCGCGCAGAGCCGCACGCAGCAGGTGCAGGAAGTGCCGATCGCGATGCAGGTGGTCACCGCCGCGCAGATCGACAAGCTCGCCGCCACCGACCTGTCGAAGATGGACATGTACATCCCCGGTCTGTCCGTCGACGGCAACCAGGCGACGCAGCCGTTCTTCGGCCTGCGCGGCATCTCGCAGAGCGACTTCGGCATCGGCACCGATTCGCCGGTCGGCGTGTACGCGAACGGCGTGTATCTCGGCAAGACCGGCGGTGCGCTGATGATGTTCAACGACATCGAGCGCGTGGAAGTCCTGAAGGGTCCGCAAGGCACGCTGTTCGGCCGCAACAGCGCGGCCGGCGCGATCTCGGTCGCGACTGTCGCGCCCGGCTCGGAATTCGAGGTGCAGGGGCGCACGCGCATCGGCAACCACGGCCAGCGCTATCTCGACGGCGTGCTGAACCTGCCGCTGGGACAGGACTTCGCCGCGCGTTTCAGCTTCGTCGACAATCAGAGCGACGGCTGGCTGCGTGACGCGGCGAATGGTGATCGCTACAAGAAGGACGACGACTGGGGCTTGCGCTCGCAACTGCAGTGGAACGTGCCGACCGGCACCACCGTCAACCTGTCCTGGGAACACGAGCGCCTGAAGCAGCCGTCGCGGCCGGCGATCGGCGTCACGCGCCTGCCCGACTGGCCGGCGCTGCCGCCGACCGACCCCGACGTCAGCACCTATCTCGACCCGCGCAAGGCGCCGGTGCTGAACGACACGATCGACAACCGCGAATCGCGCACCTACGACTCCTTCGTGCTGCGCGTGGAGCATCCGTTCGCGTTCGGCGACTTCACCTCGCTGACCTCGTTCCAGCGCTACCACACGTTCAACCGCGCCGACCAGGACGGCACCAACCGCCTCTATCTCTACCTCGACGACGTCAACATCGAGCGCCACAAGACCTGGTCGCAGGAATTCAAGCTCGCCGGCAAGACCGATCTCGCCGACTGGGTCGGCGGCGTCAGCTGGTACAAGGACGACGGCCGCCAGACCAGCCAGATCAACCTGTTCACCAACAGCATCGACACGCTGCTGAACAACCTCGGCATCGCACCCGGCGGCTTGTACGGCCCGCTGACGCAGGGCATCCAGGCGGCCGGCTTCCAGTATTCCCTGCTCGGCGATCCGTGGCAGGAGAACATGAACAATCGCGGCGTCTCCAAGGCGGCGGCGATCTACGGCGACGTGATCTGGCACCTGACCGACCGCCTGAACCTGACCACCGGCGCGCGCTTCACGCGCGACCAGCGCGACTTCAGCTGGTCCACGCCGCCGCGCGTCGCCGACGAGCTCGACAGGACCCTGCTCAGCCTGCAGTCGCTCGGCCTGCTCGACGCGCTCGGCATTCCGATCGAGACCTTCCAGCAGAACATCTATTTCGTCACGCCGTCGACCCTGCACCATCCGGTCGCGCTGAAGCGCAGCTGGAACGACACCAGCCCGCGCGTGGTGCTCGACTACAAGCTGACGCCCGACGTGATGCTGTACGCCTCGGCGACCAAGGGCTACCAGGCCGGCGGCTTCAACGCGCTCGAAGTCGCCTCGGTGTACCGGCCGCAGACGGTGCGCAACTACGAGGCCGGCATCAAGAGCTGGTTCCCCGACTACAAGCTGCTGCTCAACGCCTCGGTCTACTACTACAAGTATTCCAACCTGCCGAACCTGACCCTGGTCTCCAACGGCGGCGGCAGCGGCGAGGACCTGCCGCAATACCAGATCATCCCGAGCGACCAGGAAGCCAAGGGCCTGGAATTCGAGGCGCGCTGGCAGGCCACCGACAGCCTGCGCGTGACCGCCGCCGCGGCCTACATCGACCAGACCTACAAGAAGTACACGACCTCCGACGGCCGCGACCTGTCCGGCCAGGCGACCGGCCTGCCGCTGTGGTCCGGCACGCTGGGCCTGGACTACGTGCTGCACGACGTCTTCCACGGCGACCTCGACTTCACCCTGCAGGGGGCGTTCACCGGCAAGACGCGCTGCAACGCCGACTCGGCCCTGCAAGGCACCTGCATCAGCGCGCTGCCGTTCAAGGTCGGCGAACGCCACACGCGCGCCGACTTCCGCGTCGGCTGGTCGTCGCCGGACATGCCGTGGAGCTTCGCGGTGTTCGTCAACAACGTGTTCGACAAGCGCTACGTGACCGGCATCAACAACATCAGCACCTCGGTGCTCGGCACGACCAGCGCCGGCATCACCGCGCCGCGCCTGTGGGGCGTGGAGGCGGCGGTGAAGTTCTAGGCATGCGTTCACCTCCACCGCTCGAGGGATGAGGTCGCGCCGCAGGCGCGGGTGAGGGGAACGGTGATGCCGCGCTCCGACTTCCCTCACCCCAGCCCTCTCCCGCAAGCGGGAGAGGGGGAAATGCAGCGCCGTCGCGAATGCGCGAAGCAGCCGCAGTGGCGGTGGCGGTGGCGGTGGCGGTGGCGGCAGTGACGGTGGCAGCGGCAGTGAAATTTGGGCATGCGTTCACCTCTCCCGCTCGCGGGAGAGGTCGCGCCGCAGGCGCGGGTGAGGGAAGCGGGCGAGAGCCCCGACGACCTGCCGTCACACGACATCAGGCAAAATGGCCGGCATACCTTTCGCTCCGATGCCCTGCCATGATCCGATTCCCGTCGCGCGACCGCCTCGCGCCGCTGTCCTTGCTGCTGGCCGCCGCTCTGACCGCCTGCGCGTCCGCGCCGTCCACGACACGACATCCGGAGAAGAAGGTCGTCGTCCCCGAGGGCGCCCGCGCGACCCTGGCCCTGCTCGAATCGACCGACATCCACTCCAACATCCGCAGCTACGACTACTACCAGCTCGCCGACGACCCGTCGCTCGGCTTCGAGCGGCTGGCGACCCTGATCAAGCAGGCGCGCGCGCAGTACCGCAATTCCCTGCTGTTCGACGCCGGCGACACCATCCAGGGCACCGCCCTCGCCGACTACCAGGCGCAGGTCTTGCCGATCGGCTGCGACGAGGAACTGGCCATGTACCGCGCGATGGACGCGCTCGGCTACGACGGCGGCACGGTCGGCAACCACGAGTTCAACTACGGTCTGCCGTTCCTCGCGCAGGTCACCAAGAACCCGATGAACGTCGACGGCGTGTCGGCGCAAAAATGCAAGGGCCCGAACTTCCCGCTGGTGCTGTCGAACGTGTTCAGCGCGCGCGACGGCCAGCCGATCTACGCACCGTACGGCTGGGTCGACGCGAAGATCGCCTACCGCACACCCGACGGGAAGGAAGCCGAGGACGACCTGCGCGTCGGCCTGCTCGGCTTCACGCCGCCGCCGATCCTGCAATGGGACAAGCGCAACCTCGAAGGCAAGCTCACCACCAAGGGCCTGGTCGAAGCCGCGCGCGAATTCCTGCCGACGCTGCGCGAGCAGAACACCGACCTCGTCGTCGCGATCTCGCACGGCGGCCTCGACGCCTCGCCCTACAGCGACCAGATGGAGAACGCGAACTGGTATCTCGCGCAGGAGCCCGGCATCGACGCGCTGCTGCTCGGCCACTCGCACGCGGCGTTCCCGGATCCCGGCAACGCGAAGTCGCGCTTCGCCAACATGCCCGAGGTCGACAACCAGCGCGGCTTCGTGCACGGCAAGCCGGCGGTGATGGGCAGCTTCTGGGGCAAGGGTCTCGGCGTGATCGAGCTCGCCCTGGTGCGCAAGGACGGCCGCTGGCAGATCGACCCCGCCGCGACGCATTCGGAAGTGCGCAGCATCAAGCAGGCCGACGGCCGCTTCGTCGAGCCCGACGCCGAGATCGCGCGACTCGTCGACGACGTGCACCAGGCGACGATCCGCTACGTCTCCACGCCGATCGGCGACAGCGACTTCGCGATGACGACCTACTTCGCCGACGTCGGCGACGTCAGCGCGCTGCAACCGGTCAACAGTGCGCAGCGCGACTACGTCGAGCGCTACGTCGCCAAGAACCTGCCACAGTACGCGAACGTGCCGGTGCTGTCGGCGGCGGCGCCGTTCAAGGGCGGCTTCGGCGGACCGGCCGATTACACCGACATCCCGGCCGGACCGCTGGCGATCCGCAACGCGGCCGATCTCTACCTGTATCCGAACACGCTCACCGCGGTGAAGATCGACGGCAAAGGACTGAAGGCATGGCTGGAACGCTCGGCCGGCCGCTTCAATCGCATCGACCCGGCGCAGACGGCGCCGCAGGAGCTGATCAACCGCAAGTTCGTCGGCTACAACTTCGACGTGCTGCAGGGCGACTTGAGCTACGAGATCGACGTGACGCAGCCGGAAGGCTCGCGCATCCGCCGTCTGCGCCATCGCGGCAAGCCGGTCGACGATGCGCAGCCGTTCCTGGTCGTCACCAACAACTATCGCGCCAGCGGCGGCGGCCACTTTCCCGGCCTCGACGGCAGCAACGTCGTGCTGTCGGCACCGGACGCGAACCGCGACGTACTGATCGAGTGGGTGAAGGAACGCAAGCACCTCACGCGCAAGCAGGACGGCTCGGATCGCAGCTGGCGTTTCGCGCCGGCGAAGACCAAGGGGCCGGTCGTGTTCACCTCGGCCTCTGGCAAGCTCGGTCTGGCCGAAGCCGCCGGCCTCAAGGGCATCCGCCAGCGGGAAGACGGCGGCGACGGCAAGGCGACCTACACCATCGACCTCGCCGCGCAGCGCTGAGCTTTGCGGCGCGGCATGCAAGTCCTGCGGGGGCTGAGCTAAAGTCCGCGCGCGGCCGTTCGCGCCGCGCTGCGGAGATCGTCGATGTCGCGTCTGCTACGCCTGTTGTCTCTTTGCGCCCTGCTGGTGGCCTGCAGTTCCTCGCCGCCGCAGAAGGCCGAGGCCATCTCCGATCCGCCGCTGATGTCCAATGCCGACGAGCATTTCGCCGATCTCTCGCGGCGCTGGCTCGACGGCTATTTCAAGCTCTCCCCGGTCGGCGCGACGCAGATCGGCGAGCACCGCTACGACGGTGAACTCGACGACCTCAGCGAAGCCGGCCGCCGCCGCGGCCTGGAATTCTCGCGCGGCATGCTCGCCGAGCTGGAGAAGATCGACCGCAGCAAGCTCACGCGCGAGAACCAGGTCGACTACAGCATCCTGCGCAACCAGCTGCGCTCGGACATCTGGAACGTCGAGACGCTGCAGAGCTGGGCCTGGGATCCGCTGGTCTACAGCCAGCTCGCCGGCGGCGCGCTGTACAGCCTGATGGCGCGCGACTTCGCGCCGCTGCCCGAGCGCCTGCGCTCGGCCACGGCGCGCATGGAAAAGCTGCCCGACCTGTTCACGCAGATGCACGCCAACCTCGACCCGGCGCGCGTGCCGAAGATCCACGCCGACACCGTGTCGAAGCAGAACAAGGGCGTGCTCAGCCTGGTCGACGGCCTGATCGTGCCGCATGCGAAGGAACTGCCCGAGGCGGATCGGCAGCGGCTGGAAGCGGCGATCGCCGGCCTGCGCCACGCGGTCGAGCAGAACCAGACCTGGATCGACCGCGAGCTGGTGCCGAACGCGAAGGGCGATTTCCGCATCGGCGCGGAACGCTACGACGCCAAGCTCGCCTTCGCGCTGAACTCGCCGTTGACGCGCCAGGACATCCGCCAGCGCGCCGAGGCCGCGCTGAAGAGCACGCGCGAGGAGATGTACGGCATCGCACGCCAGGTGCTGGCCGGCAAGCGCAAGGCGCCGCCGACGCCGGAGAAACCGACCGAAGCGCAGCAGCAGAAGGCGATCCAGGCCGCGCTCGAGCTGGCCTATGCCGAGCGCCCGAAGCGCGACCAGGTCATCGCCACCGCCGAGGCTGCGCTCGCCAGCGCCAGCGAATTCGTGCGCGCGAAGAACATCGTCGGCATGCCCGACGCGCCGCTGAAGATCATCCCGATGCCGGAGTTCCAGCGCGGCGTCGCCCTCGCCTACTGCGACTCGCCGGGCCCGCTCGACAAGAACCTCGACACCTTCTACGCGGTATCGCCGATCCCGAACGACTGGACGAAGAAACAGGTCGACTCCTTCCTGCGCGAATACAACACGCGCTCGATCGAGGAGCTGACCATCCACGAGGCGATGCCGGGCCACTATCTGCAGCTGTGGCATTCCAACAAGTATCCGTCGGTGCTGCGCGCGGTGCTGTCGTCCGGCGCCTTCATCGAGGGCTGGGCGATGTTCGCCGAGAAGGTCATGGCCGACGAGGGCTATCTCGACGGCGACCCGCTCTATCGCCTGGTGCATCTGAAGTGGGATCTGCGCGCGATCGCCAATGCCCTGCTCGACCAGGCCATCCACGTCGACGGCATGACGCGCGAGCAGGCGATGCGCCTGATGACGGTGCAGACCTTCCAGGAGGAGCGCGAAGCGGCCGGCAAGTGGGTACGCGCGCAGCTGACCTCGGCGCAGCTGCCGACCTACTTCGTCGGCTGGCAGGAACACCTGGACCTGCGCGCGGAGACGCAGAAGCGCTGGGGCGACACGTTCGCGCTGCGTCGTTACAACGACACCGTGCTGTCGTTCGGCTCGCCGCCGGTGCGCTACGCGCGCCAGTTGATGCTGGAGCAGCCGATCGAATGAGGCGGTGCGAGGAATGAGAAGCGAGGAACGAGAAGCGAGAAGGGATAGGAGTGAGAAACGAGAGAGGCAGCGTACTGTCCTGCTTGTTCGTTCCTCGTTCCTCGTTCCTCGTTTCTCATTCCTCGTTTCTCGTTCCTCACTTCCTCACTTCACGTGAATCGTGATCTTCTCCGATACGATCGGCGGATCGAACTGCACGTGTCTGGTATCGCCGAAATCGAGCTGCAGCGTGTGCGTGCCCGGCTCCAGCGTGATCGTGTCCTCGGTCTGGCCCTTGCCGTAGTGCTTGTGCGTCGCATCGGCCGGGATCGGCATGTCCAGCGGCGGCAGTTCCTTGGCGTCGATCAGCAGATGGTGATGGCCCGTCCCGGGCGTGGTGTCGCCGGCCGGCTTGATCGCGATGCCCTCGACGCCGAACTTGACCTTGACCTCGCGGCCGACCGTGGCGCCGTCCTTCGGCTCGACGAAGAACACCTTCGCGCCGCTCGGCGCCTTCTCGCGCGCGATGCCGGTTCCGGCCGGAGCGGCGTGCGAAGCCGGGTGGCCGGCATCCTGGGCGGCCATCGCAAGACCGCTGCCGAGCAGCAGGGCCGCGGCAATCAACGGGATCGGACGCATGGGGTTTCTCCGTTCGACGAAAGGGACTGCATCATAGCGCCGCCGCCACTGAGCGGATTGTTAATTGCCGCGGTGGCCGCATCTGCATGATCCGTCCATGACTACGACACCTCCCGCCACCACGCTGTCCGTGCTGCGCCGCCTCTGGCCGGAGGTGTGGCGTTATCGCCGCCGCGTCGGCGTCGCCCTGCTGTTGCTGGTCGCGGCGAAGCTGGCCAACGTCGGCGTGCCGCTGGTCATGAAGGACCTGATCGACCACCTCGATCTCAAGCCTTCTCCGCTCCTGATCCCGCTCGGCCTGCTGCTCGCCTACGGCGCGCTGCGCCTGTCGACCTCGCTGTTCCAGGAGCTGCGCCAGATCGTGTTCGCGCGCGTGCTGGCGCGCACCTCGCGCAACATCACCTTGCGCGTGTTCGAGCACCTGCATTCGCTCTCCCTGCGCTTCCATCTCGATCGACGCACCGGCGGCGTCGCGCGCGACGTCGAGCGTGGCATGACGGCGACCTCGGACCTGCTCGACTGGACCATCTACACGATCCTGCCGACGCTGCTCGAAATCGCGCTGGTCTGCGGCATCCTGATCGCGCACTTCGACTGGACGTTCACCGCGATCACGCTGGCGACGCTGGTCGCCTACATCGCCTTCACCTTCACCGTCACCGAGTGGCGCATGCGCTGGTACCGCGCGGCGAACACCGCCGACACCGAGGCCAACGAGCGCGCGGTCGACTCGCTGCTCAACTACGAGACGGTCAAGTACTTCGGCAACGAGCGGCACGAGTTCGCGCGCTACGACGCGAGCCTGATCAAGCTCGAGGAAGCGACCGTTCGCAGCCTTAAGACGCTGGCCGTGCTCAACGTCGGCCAGGCCGGCATCGTCTCGCTCGGCCTGACCTTGCTGCTGTGGCGCGCCGCCGCCGGCGTCGTCGCCGGCACCATGACGCTCGGCGACTTCGTGCTGGTCAACGCGTTCCTGCTGCAGTTGTCGGTGCCACTGAACTACCTCGGCATGGTCTACCGCCAGGTCAAGCAGGCGCTGATCAACATCGAGCGCATGTTCGGCCTGCTCGCCGAGGCGCGCGAGGTGGAGGACGCGCCCGATGCGCCGCCGCTGGCCGTGCGCGGCGGCGAAGTGCGCTTCGAGCAGGTCGATTTCTCCTACGATCCGGCGCGACCGATCCTGCGCGGCGTCGACTTCCGCATTCCCGCCGGCCACACGCTGGCGGTGGTCGGCACCACCGGCGCCGGCAAGTCGACCCTGGCGCGGCTGCTGTTCCGCTTCTACGACGTCGGCAGCGGCCGCATCACGATCGACGGCCAGGACATCCGCGAGGTGCGGCAGGACAGCCTGCGCGCGGCGATCGGCATCGTGCCGCAGGACACCGTGCTGTTCAACGACACCATCTACTACAACATCGCCTACGGCCGCCCGGACGCGAGCCGCGAGGACGTGATCACCGCCGCCAGGGCCGCACACGTGCACGCGTTCATCGAATCGCTGCCGCAAGGCTACGAAACCACCGTCGGCGAACGCGGCCTGAAACTCTCCGGCGGCGAGAAGCAGCGCGTCGCGATCGCACGCACCCTGCTGAAGAATCCGGCCATCCTGGTCTTCGACGAGGCGACCAGCGCGCTCGACACGCGTACCGAGAAGATCATCCAGAGCGAACTGGCCGAGATCGCCGAGCACCGCACCACCCTGATCATCGCGCACCGGCTGTCGACCATCGTCCACGCCGACCAGATCCTAGTGCTCGAGCACGGCCACGTGGTCGAGCGCGGCACGCACGAGGAACTGCTCGCCGAGCGTGGCCGCTATGCACACTTGTGGAACTTGCAACAACGCGAACAAACGCCGGCGGTCGAAGAAGCCGCTGTCCAAGTCTGACATCCGGCGTCAGCTTTCCGGCCGGCGCCGGGCAGATTCTCGGCGTTCGCGCCCGCATCGGCGTCGGCACATTCCTTGCTCCACGACCTTCCGGTCGAACAGAGGGAGCCGGGATGGTCATCACGGGAACGCGCACGATCTGCATCGTCGGCGCCAATGAACAGGTCCACGCGCGCCTCGCCGCGCTGCTCGACGAGCACCGCGCGCAGCTGAGCGCGCGCTGGCGCATGGCCGAGCGCAACGGCGCCGATCTGCTGCTGGTCGACGCGGAGTCCGTGCACGGCCACATGGACTGGTTGCGCGAGAAGGCCAACGGCCGCCTCGTCGCCGCCTGCACCTCGCAACCGGAGGCGTACAAGAACGAGCTGTGGCTGTCCAAGCCGATCGTCGCCGCCGAGCTGGTCGAACTGCTGAACCAGGTCGGCGCCCGCGCGGCCGCAACCGCGCCGATCGACGACGTCGATCCATATGCGATCACGCAGCCCGCGCCGCCGCCCACGCCGACGGCGCCCGCCTCGCTGCTGGCCCTGCTCGAAGGAGCGGACGCCGGCCGACACATCTGCCTTGTCGCGGACGGATTGCCGACGCTGCTGCTCGACCCGGCCGCGCGCAGCTGGCGCGCCGAAGGCACTCTCAAGTCGGTAGCCGCCTGGTGTTCGCGCACGCTCGGCGACGGCGACGTCCGCCATCCGACCGCGAACGAATTCGAGGCCGCCGCGGCGAATCTGCCGGCGCAATCGTACGCGCGGCTGATCTGGCTGACGCACCTCACGCGCGGCGGCGGCCAGCTCGACGCACGCTTCGATCCCGACGCCCGCTTCAAGCTCGCCAGCTGGCCGCAGAGCGAGCGCGAATTCCCGAAGCATTTCCGCATCGCGACCGCGATGCTCAAGGAAGCCGGCACGCTCGAAGACATCGCCGCCCGCAGCGGCGCGCCGGTCGGCGATGTCGCCGACTTCGTCAACGCTTATCATGCGATCGGCCACGTCGAAGTCAGCGCCTCGGCGCCGGTCACCGGGGCGTCGCAGCGCGGCCTGTTCGGACGCATGCGAAAAAGTTCGCCGAACAGTTGACGAACGCCCGCGCGGTCACTATTCTCCCGCGTCTTTCCCGGGGCCATAGCTCAGCTGGGAGAGCGCTACAATGGCATTGTAGAGGTCGCCGGTTCGATCCCGGCTGGCTCCACCAAAGTTTCAGTTCCACTAGTTTCACGCAGTACGGTTTTCCTAAGCGTCCCCATCGTCTAGAGGCCTAGGACACCGCCCTTTCACGGCAGTAACAGGGGTTCGAATCCCCTTGGGGACGCCATTAGGTGAAGGGCGAAACGGATCAGGAAGATCCGCTTGGTTTGTTCGGCGCAGTGCACTACACTCGCCGCCCCCGCGAAGCGCAGGATGCGCCGAACGGAAGCGAAAAATGCGGAGCGGTAGTTCAGCTGGTTAGAATGCTGGCCTGTCACGCCGGAGGTCGCGGGTTCGAGTCCCGTCCGCTCCGCCACACACGCGCCGGTTTGGAGAGTTGATCTCCAAACCGGTTTTTTTATGCCTGACGTCCGGCGATTTCCGCGATCGCGATCGGGACTCTTCTCGGCCCTGCCCGCTGCCATTCTCCGAAACCGGGTCGCTGTTTCTCGCGAGCGATTTCGCGAGTCCGGTTCTGCTTTTGCCCTCCCTTAAAACACCTTGGGTTAGCGCCGGGCGACCGCCGCCTGATCAGCGCGCAGGCGTATACATTCGATTCAACCAGCCGCTTGGCTAAGCGCGGCATGCCGTAGTAGAGGAGACGCTGCTCGTCCCAGTCCACAGCGGGAACCGCTGCAATGACTTCACCGTGAAGCCGACCGGCTGCCGGCCCAGGCGATCGCGATCACCGCGCCACTGCCGATTCCGAGATTCAGGACGCGACATGTACGACTCAATCGCTTGTCCAGCCCATACAAGCCATCGGCGAAGCTCTTTTCAATTCATCGAACAGCATGCGCCGACGGCGGTGAAATACCTCTTGCGTCCCCGTCCACGGCCGTTCCATACTGAACCATATGGTTCAGTGTAATCAAACCCACTTCAACGCTTCCTTCGCCGCCCTCGCTGATGCTACCCGCCGTGGCGTCCTCGACCAGCTCGCTCGCGGCAACGCCTCCATCACCGACCTCGCCGACAAGTTCGAAATGACCCTCACGGGAATGAAGAAGCACGTCGGCGTGCTCGAGCTGGCCGGCCTCGTGACCACCGAAAAGGTTGGCCGCGTGCGCACGTGCCGCCTCGGCCCCTGCCGTCTCGAGGAGGAAATGGCGTGGATCGCGCGTTACCGCCAGATGTGGGACATGCGCTTCGAAGGGCTGGACGGTGTCATCGACGAACTCAAACGACAGGAGAAGGCTCGTGGTCGCAAGAAACGACAGTGAATCCCAACGCACGACGGTGCAGAAGAAGTCGGAGCGCGAAGTCGTCGTCACACGGACGTTCGATGCGCCCGCGCGGCTCGTGTTTGAGGCATGGTCCAAGCCGGAGCTTTTCAAGAAGTGGTGGGTGCCCCGCTCCATGGGCATGACACTTCGCTCGTGCGAGATGGACGTGCGCACCGGCGGCAGCTACCGCCTGGTGTTCGGCGACGATCCTGCGAACACCATGGCGTTCTTCGGCAAGTATCTCGAAGTGGTACCTGACAAACGCATCGTCTGGACGAACGAGGAAAGCGGCGACGCGGGATCCGTCACCACCGTGACGTTCGACGAGCGCGATGGAAAGACGCTGCTCGTCCTGAGCGAGCTGTATCCCACGAAGGAAGCGCTCGACGCGGCTGGCACCGGTGCGCAGGAAGCGATGCACGAGACGTTCGGGCAGCTCGACGAACTGCTCGCTGAGCTATCCGCGCGTTGACTACCTTCGCGGCGAATCCGGAGGATAACAAGGTCGGTGCGACGGCCTTGGCGTAAGCCACCCTAGCGACAATGTTTCGATGAAGCCCGGCCTTGTGCCGGGCTTCGGCGTTTCGGGCGGACTTCTTACCCTAACGTCCGCAAACGACCCAATGTCGCCATCGACGTCTGCATCTCGCTTGACGAGCTACGTCTCGATTCCCTCTCGCGACGGCCCGGCCAATCGTTCAATTACCAGATCCAGCAACGCCCGCAACCGCGCCAGCCGACGCAGGTCTCGGTGATAGCCGATCCAGGTGTCGCGGCCCGGCGGCTCTGCGCCGAGGTCGATGCGTTCGATGCCGTCGGTACTGTCGCCGAGCGGGATCGGCAGCACCGCGACGCCGAGCCCCAGCGCGCACATCCGTGCCTGCACGTCGCGGCTGTTGCTGCGGAACGTCACGTGCGCCCTGGGCAACATCGCTTGCAACCAGCTGTCATCGGGCGTGCCCGCAAACGCCGCGTCCAGCGCGATCAGCGCACTGCCCGCACCATCGCCGACGACCGGTCGCTCGAGTCCTCGGCGCAGGTACACGCCGTAACGCATGCGCAGCAACTTGCGCGAGACGACGTCGGTGTCGTCGAACGGCCGGATCCGGAACGCCACGTCGGCCTCGCGGCGGGAGAGGTCCAGGAAACGTGCGTCGGTCAGCAGCTCGATCGCGACGCGCGGATGCAGGACGGAGAAATCAGCGAGCACCGGCGCAAGAACATGCGCGCCGAACCAATCCGACGAGGTGATCCGCAATGTCCCTTCGAGCTGCTGCGCCTGTCCGGCGAGCCGCCGTTCGATCGCCAGCGCTTCCTCCTCCATGCGTTCGGCATGGCCCAGTAGGGTGGTGCCGTCGTCGGTCAGTACGAAGCCCCCTCGTGTGCGCTGGAACAGCGGGTGTCCAACCGCTTCCTCGAGCTCGCGCAGGCGCCGGCCCATGGTGGGCTGTGTGAGCGCGAGAGTCCGCGCCGCGGCGACCAAGGTGCCTTCGCGGGCGATCGCGAGAAACAGGCGCAGGTCGCTCCATTCCATTCGGGATCGCATCTTGCGTGCTCCAGTTCATGCAATTGTGCATGCACTTCATGCGGGTTTGTGGATTTTCATGCAAGTTTCGTTGGCATAGCTTTGCAACCTACGACGAACCCTTGTCGTCGACGTCCCTCGCAGGAGCTTTTCGATGCACGTCTTCCCGACCATCCGAAAGGTCGCCCCGCGACTTCTATTGGCCTACGCCGCCTTCTTCGCCGCCATGCAGTCGTTCCGGCTGCTACTGCTGCCGGCGATCCAGCACCTTTTCCACACCGGCGACGCGGCAACCAGCCTGGTGCGGCGCACCGGCATCTTCTGCTTCATCGTCCTGGGCTATTGGGCCTACGTCCGCCTCATCGAGAAGCGAGCGGTCACCGAGCTAAGCCTGAAGCCGCTCGACATCGCCGTGGGGGGGCTTTCCGGTGCGCTTTTGATCGGGTTCGCGATGGCCCTGCTCTTCGCGGGCGGTGCATACGTGGCGACTGCTTGGCGCGGCCTGCAGTCGGACCTGTGGGGCGTCGCCTGCGTGATCGTCATCGCCGCGCTGATGGAGGAACTCGTCTACCGCGGCATCCTGTTCCGCATCCTGGAGACCGGCTGGGGCACGGTGCCGGCGCTGTGGGTGTCGTCGGGGATCTTCGCGCTCATGCACCTGGGCAACCTCGACGGCCACGACACCGTGCCGGTGGTGGTCACGACGATGGTCTCGTGCGTGCTGACCGGCGCGCTATGGACGATGGTGTACGTGCACTCGCGCAACCTGTGGGTCTCGACCGCGAACCACGCCGCGTGGAACTTCACGATTCTGCTGTCCGGCCTGCCCCTGTCCGGCCTCGAGGACTGGCGCAAGATGGCGCCGCTCGCTGGCGAATACCGCGCCCCCGACTGGCTGACCGGCGGCATCTTCGGCCCAGAGGACTCGCTGGTCACGCTCGTGCTGCTCTCGACGACCTTGGTGGTTCTATTCCGTTGGGCGCGGGCGAAGCAGCGGCTCGTCACGCCCTCGACACCGACCGCCGACGGTTCCACGCCGCCTCCTGAAGCCGTCCAACATGGATAACGTCCTCTCTCCACGCGCCATCGCCGCGCGCCATCGCCGAAGTCGACGAGCACTACGTCAAGGTCGCCCGCCTCCAGGGCACGCTCGGATGGCACAGCCACGAGCACGGGGACGAGTTGTTTCTGGTGATGCAAGGCAGCCTGCGCATCGACCTGGAAGCGCGCTCGGTGACCTTGGCCGAAGGCGACTTGTTCGTCGTGCCCAAGGGCGCGCTCCACAACCCGAGCGCTCCCGATGGATGCCTGGTGATGCTCATCGAGAACAAGTCCACGCGCCACACCGGCGATTTCGTCGGTAAATGGACGCGCTCGCTGGAGGAGCAACTGCGGCCAGTGCAATGCGGCGACAATCGCCAAGGCCGATGAGGGGTCGCCGCTTTTTGTGAGCGAACAACGCGGCTTGGCATTCCATTGAATGTTCGCTCCTGGCCGAGACCAGACACACACCTAAGCGACGTCCCTTTCATCTAAGGATACGAGCCCACGCTCGATCTGCCCGCAAAAACTGGATACCCCCGCACAAGTCATGACGAGCCGATCGGTCGCCCGCGTCATCGCCACATAGAGCAGCTTCGCTTCCGCTGTCGAGTCAGTTTCCTTTTCAGGCATCGTATCGACAGCCGGGATGAACACCCGCTCGAACTCCAGCCCTTTGCTCGAATGCATCGAAACGAGCTTCACCGAAGACTCCCCCTCGAACAGTCGATCCTTGCTGCCGCTGTCCTTGGCCCAGACGAAGGGAACCCCTCTCCGCGTCAACGCGCGTGAGATGACTTCCGCTTGGTTCCAATGCCGCCAGATCACGGCGATCTGGTTCAAGTCGCAACCGTCGTTCCGGGCGTCGTCGATCTGTGCTGCGATCGCATCGGCTTCGGCTGAGCGCGATTCGTATCGAAGAAGCTGTGGGCGCGGCCCATGTCGCCCGATGCTTTCCGGCGCGATGAGCATCGGCGTGTCGTCGTCGGCCGCGTCGCCATCGAACTGCTCACCTGCGAACGCCTTGGCGACCGCGAGCACTTCCCAGGTATTGCGATAGTTGAGCTTGAGAATCGTCGTTCGCCCAACCGCCTTGATCCCTAGGCTGGCGAAACTGACCTTGCGGCGTTCCGGCTTCGCGTAGATCGCCTGTGCGTCGTCATAGAGCAGGAGCAGCGAGTTCGTTTCCGGATCGACCATCTGCGCAACGAGCTTCAGCCATTCCGGTTCGAAGTCATGGCCTTCGTCGATCAGAACAGCGCCGTACTGCGCACGCGGAATCGCACCCCGCTCCACTCCGTCGATGACCGCCTGCACCTGCGCCGCGAAGAAAGCCTCCGCATTCCTGGCGTTCTTCGGTTCCGCAACGTGGTACGTGCGGAGCATTTCCTTGCACCAGACATGGAACGATCGGACATCGACGCGGGCTTTCAAGGATTGCGCACCGATCACCTGGGCGAGCCGAGCGGCCAAAGTGCGGTTGAAGCACAGCACGAGAATCGGTTTCTCCAGCGTCCGGGCGAGCTGCACGCAGCGATAGCCGAGGATCATCGTCTTGCCGGAACCGGCGACGCCGTGAATGACGCGGTGCCCGTCGCCGAGAGAGCGAGCCAACTGCTCCTGTTGAAGATCCATCACGCGCACGAGATCGGGGATGGCGATGACCTTCGAAGAACTCGCCGGCATTTCCAGTAAATCGGGTTGCACGGGAGATTGGACGCGGATCTCCGGAAAGACATGCCAGCGCACACGCTCGATCTGCGGCAGCGTCATCACGTGGCCGAAGGTGTAGATGAACATGCCCCACAGCCGTTGCTGGAACGCTTCGACCTCGGCGCCTTCCGTCATTTCGTCCTGGCAGATGACGAGGTGCGGCGCCAGGACGTTCCCCAGTTCGTGCTGATCGAACTGCGCGCGGGTGATGTGTGTCAGCACGACACCATGGCCCCACGGCAGAACCAGCTTGCCGGCATGGGCGTGGTCAGCGGGATGAACCAGGGCCGGGTCGCGCTTCAGCGTGTCGACCAACTCCAAGAGGATGTCGCGGGCCTGCAACAGCGGATTGATCTGCTTGACCAGCCCTCGCTCGGTGCGCAACTGTGCGGTGTACTTGTCGAGATCGTGCAGCGTCTCGAGCCTCCAGTCCTTGATCTCGAGAACCAGCAGTCCGCGACGCGGGTGCAGCACGACGAAATCAGGGCGGCGCTGCTTCGCGCCCACGGGCACGTCGTACCAGACGAGATAGTCGTCTTCGAGCTTCTCTTCGAGCCGCTGCGCGAAGCGGCGCTCCCCGTTCGTCATTCTCGACTGGCACGTGCTCCGTGCTGGAATCAGTGTGGCCATCCTTTCCCCCAACCGCCTGGCTAAAGACAGCAAGCCGTATGCCATGCCCGCAGGACCACGGCCGCACGACGCGAAGCCGCGTCACAACGCCAAGTGGCGTGTGCCCATTGTCCACATTGTCCACCCACAGGACATTTTCCGCGCAGGACAACGACGCGAGAGCTCCTCGTGTCAGCTGACATTTTCGCATCCGTCCAATCAGCCCACCCGGATCTCGAAACTCCGCTCCATCCCCCTCCTCCGTCGCGGCTCCACAGGCGTTCTCGACCTGCGGCCTCGCCACCCTGCTCCCGCGATCGACGGCGCGCGATGAGAACCATGTCCGGATTCGTCGCTCTTTTGCGAGTTAGGGGCGCCAGCGAGGAGCAGGCACGAGCGGTGTCGCCTTGACCTTTCGATCGATGCGTCGTTCGTCAACGCCTGCCGGACGCGCGGCAACGGCGTCGACGATGGCGTCGTGACTTTTTTTTACGCCGGGCCTCTGCATGAGAGACACCACTCAGGCGGCCCCGCTGTTTACGCGTCTGCGGCACGGGCGCGGCAACCGCTCCATGTCTATCCGTTGCTGCACGTCGTGCGACGAGGAGCAACGGGTCGAACAAGGCACTCCGGCTCCGTTTCTGTCTTTCTGCTTGCTATTTCTGTTTGCTACAGCATCTAAGGGGATGATCGTTATGAACACTGCTGTGTTGCGTTGGCGTAAGCGGCTGGCCTCGGCTGCCGCCGCTTGGGTCCTAGTGACGATGGCGGTCGCATCATGGTTGCCGTCGAGCGCGGCTTCTGCAGCTGAGCCCGGCGTGGGTGACTCGGTCTATGTCGCAAACAAGATGCAGGGCTACGGCGGGACCGGCTTGGAAGGCATCTTCGCCAGCACGCCGCCCGACATCGGCAATCTCGGCACCCCGGACTATTGGGGCTACTGCATCGAGCACGACATCCCCGCAGGGACCTTTCGGACGGCGACGGTCGAGGCGCCGCCGTCGTACCTGGGCAGCAACTACTTCACCAATGCCGCGATCCAGGCAAAGGTGCTCTGGGTGCTGGCGCACAGCTATCCCTACCTGAGTCTGTCCGACTTCGGTACCGCTGCCGGTGTTCCGGGGATCTCGGCGAATGACGCCATCGAGGCGGCTCAGTACGCGATCTGGCGTTACACCGACCTGACCTTCGACGCTTCCTGGAGCTGGTCGACTCCGGACTCGGAGACCGCCTACTGGTACCTCGTCAATGGAGCGAACGCCAGCAGCGGCATGACCCCTGCCGAACTTCAGAGTACGGCCACGATCGTGGCTCCAGGCGGCACGCCTGTCGCGGGCACCTTGGTCGGCCCGTTCACGGTCAGCACCAACCAGCCGATCGCCAGCGTTTCGGTGACGGGCGGCTATACGCTGACCGATGCCAGCGGTACGGCGATCGACACCTCGGCGGTCACCGACGGGCAGAACATCTATATCGATCTCACCGGGGTCACCGCGGCGGGCTCGGCAACCGTCACGGTCTCCGCCGCGGGCTCGGGTATCTCCGGAAACATCGTCTCCGTTCCGAAGACTGCGGGCGGCATCGCTACCGCCGACAGCCATGCTCAGACGCTGATGATCGTCGCGCCGAGCACCGCCCGTGTCACCGATTCCGCCGCAGTTTCGTGGGCTTCCAGCGCGCCGCCGGCGTTTCCGTTCTGTCCGGCAGCCGGCGACCCGGCGCAGGTCTTCAACCTCGTCAACGGCGTCAACATCTACGGCTACACGCCAGGCACGACGTCCGACGCGCTGCTGCCGCTGCTTCCGGCCACGGTGTCCGGCAACCTCAATGCGCTCATGCTCGATCCGCTGCGCAACCGCCTGCTGATGATCCAGCGGTCGAGCGGCACCCAGTCCACCCTGTGGGCCTACGACTCCGCCAACGGCGGCTGGTACGTGGCGTTCGGCCCCTTCGTTTCGCCCGATTTCCCGCGCGGCGGATTCAACGCGGGCGGCACCGGCTACCTGCTGGGTACCGGGTCGAACCCGGAGGTGTGGAAGGTGGAGTCGTCCTCGACCTTCGGCTACACCGCGACCTCGATCGGTGTGGTGAACTACGACCATGCGCCGACCGACGTCGGCTCCGGAGACATCGCATTCGACGGCAGCGGCAGGGCCTGGCTGGCGGTCGGCCAGGATCTCTACCACCTCGACCTGAGCGGCAGCTCGCCGTTCCCGGCGGTGCGCCAGACGCGCCCGCTGCTCGGCGGTTCGCCGAGCACGATCGGCTGGGCCGGCATCGCCTTCGCCGGCGACGGCACGCTGATTCTCGCCAACAACGCGCCCTCGCCGAGCGCCTACTACCAATACGACCCGACGACGGGCGTCATCGTCCATCTGGCCGACACCACGGCGAACGCGTCCCGCGATCTCGCCTCCTGCGTCTTCCCGGCGCAGTCGGATCCCGCGCTGTCGGTCGCGAAGACCCTGACCGCCGTGAATGGCGCTCCGTACGTGCCGCCGGCCGCCGTGTCGCCCGGCGACCTGCTGACCTACACCATCACGATCACCAATTCCGGCGGCGCCGTGGCAACCCTGTTCGCCGGCGACGTGGTCGAAACCGTACCGGCCGAGACCACCCACACGGGCGGCGACAGCTTCACCTGCGCCGCCGCCACAGCCGGATCCTCGTGCGGCAACACCTCGGCGTTCAACGTCGCGGCCGGCGCCAGCGCTGACCTGAGCTTCACGGTCCAGGTGGGCGCGACGCTCACCGGCGCCGCGATCACCAATACCGTCGCCATTCCGGGCGAAGTCGACTGCGCGGTCGCACCGAACGATTGCGACGAGGTGACACCGGTGCTCACGCCGGCGAACGTCACGCTGGTCAAGACCCTGAGTGGGGAGAGCGGCCGTCTGGCCGGCCTCGCCGAAGCAGGCGAGCAGCTGACCTACACGATCACGCTGACCAACAGCGGTGGCACGCCGGCCCTGAACTACGGCGTCACGGACACGCTGGACCCGAACGTCACGTTCGTGTCCGCCGACAACGGCGGTGGCGCCGCCGCCGGCGTCGTGACCTGGGCGGGCCTGACCGTGCCGGCGAACGGCTCGCTGACGCTCACCGTCGTGGTGCAGGTGGTCGATCCGATCCCGGCCGGCGTGACGCAGATCGGCAACGTCGCCTACGAGACCGGCACGACGCCGCCGGCGTGTCCGCCGGCGGGCGGGCAGTGCGTGGTCGTGCCGACCGCGCCGATGGTGTCCATCGTGAAGTCGGCCGGTACGCCGACGCCGACTGGTGTGCCGAACCAGTACTCGCTGACCTACATGGTCACCGTGCACAACGCGGGCGGCAGCGTCGGCACCTACGATCTGGCCGATACGCTGACGTTCAACGGCGCCGCGGTCACCGCGGTGACGACGCCGGCCTATGCCTCGCCGAGCGGCGAGGTACAGGACGGCGTGCCGGGCGTGTTCACGCCTCCGGCCGGCGGCACGATCGTGACCGGCGAGCGCATCGGCGCGCAGGGTTCGGAGACCTGGACCTACACCGTGACCTACATGGTGGACGACGCCGACGTCGCGGCGGATTGCGTGATGCCATCCGGCGGCCTGCGCAACCATGCGTTGCTCGGCGGCGCGTCCGCCGGTCCCCCGGCAGCCGACACCTGCACCGGCGCGCCGAGCGTCAGCATCGTCAAGACAGCGGCCGCACCGGTACCGACCGGCACGCCGAACCAGTTCGCGCTGACCTACACGGTCGAGGTGGCCAACACCGGCACGCTGCCGGGCGCCTACGACCTGGCCGATGCGCTGACGTTCAACGGCGCCACGGTCGACGCGATCAGCGCGCCCGCGTACACCTCGTCGACCGACACGCAGGACGGCACGCTCGGTGCGTTCACCGCGCCGACCGGCGGCACGATCGTCAGCGGCGAGTCGATCTCGGCCGGCGGCACGGAGACCTGGACCTACACGGTCACCTACACCGTGACCGACGCGGCGACGGCGCAGGATTGCGCCGATCCGTCCGGCGGCCTGCGCAACCGTGCGCAGCTCGGCGGTTCGCTCGCCGGTGAGTCGACCACCTGCACCGGCGCGCCGGCGGTGGTGATCGGCAAGAGCGCCGGCGCTCCGATGCCGACCGGCAACCCAAACGAGTACCGCCTGACCTATCTGGTCAACGTGCAGAACGACGGCAGCTTGCCGGGCACCTACGATCTCGCCGACACGTTCACCTTCGGCGGCGTCACGGTCGTCTCGGTCGGCGCCGTGCAGCACGGCGGCAGCGATCCGCTGGCGACGACGCTCGGCACGCTGACGGCGACCGGCGGCACGATCGTGACCGGCGAGACGATCGCCGCGGGCGCGAGCGAGAGCTACACCTACACGGTGACGTTCACGATCGACGACGTGAACGGCGTCGGCCTCTGCGCCGGCGGCGGCGGCCTGAGGAACCAAGCCGAGCTCGGCGGCAGCTCCAGCGGCCAGGTCGGCACCTGCAGCGACGTGCCGGACATCGCGGTGATCAAGACCGCGACCGGTCCGGTACCGACCGGTACGGCGAACCAGTACGCGATCACCTACACGGTTGCCGTCAGCAACATCGGCGCCGCCGGCGGCAGCTACGACCTGTCGGACGCGTTCGCCTTCGCCGGCGCCACGGTCGACGCCGTCAGCGCGGTCGCGCACGCCGGTCCCGATCCGCTGGTGACGACGCTCGGCTCGCTCGGCACGAGCGGCGGCAGCATCGTCACTGCCGAGACGATCGCCGCGGCCGGCAGCGAGAGCTACACCTACACGGTGACGTTCACGCTGACCGACGCGGACCTGGCCGACGACTGCGCCAACCCGAACGGCGGCCTGCGCAATACCGCCGCGCTGGGCGGCAGCGCCGCCGGCGACGCGCGCACCTGCACCGGTACGCCGCTGCTGGCGATCGCCAAGGCGCTGACCGGCGAGAGCGGCAGCGCGGCCGGCGTCGCCGAAGCGGGCGAGCAGCTGACCTACACGATCACGCTGAGCAACAGCGGTTCGAGCGACGCGGTCGGCCAGGGCATCACCGATCGTCTCGACCCGAACGTGACGTTCGTGTCGGCCGACAACGGCGGCACCCTGGTCGGCGGCAATGTGCAGTGGACCGGCCTGAGCGTGCCGGCCGGCGGCAACCTGACGCTGACGGTGACGGTGCGCGTCGTCGATCCGATTCCGGCCGGTGTGACCGCGATCGGCAACGTCGCCTACGACCCGACGATCGGCCCGCCGACGGATTGCAGCGTCACGCCGCTGCCGCCGAACTGCACGAGCACGCCGACGCCGTCGGTGGTGGCGATCGTCAAGGCGCTCGCCGGCGAGAGCGGCGCGCTGCCGGGCGTGGCCGAACCGGGCGAGCAGCTGACCTATACGATCACGCTGAGCAACGCCGGCGGCAGCGATGCGACCGGCTACGGCGTGACCGACGCGCTCGATCCGAACACGGGCTTCGTGTCGGCCGACAACGGCGGCATGCACACGGCCGGCGTCGTCACCTGGAGCGGACTCACGGTGCCGGCGAACGGTTCGCTGGTGCTGACGGTGATCGTGCAGGTCGCCGATCCGCTGCCGGCCGGCGTCACGCAGGTCGCCAACGTCGCCTACCAGACCGGCACGACGCCACCGGCGTGTCCGCCGGCGGGTGACCAGTGCGTGGTCGTGCCGACCGCGGGCGCGGTGACGATCGCCAAGTCGGTGAGCGACGCGGACGGGAACGGCCTGGCCGAACCGGGCGAGCAGCTGACCTATGCGATCGTGCTGACCAACACCGGCGGCAGCGACGCGACCCACTACGGCGTCACCGATCCGCTCGACACCAACACCGCGTTCGTGTCGGCGGACAACGGCGGCACGTTCGCCGCCGGCATGGTGAGCTGGAGCGGACTGACGGTGCCGGCGAACGGCACGCTGACCTTGACCGTGGTCGTGCGCGTCGTCGATCCGGTACCGCCGGGCGTGACGCAGATCGGCAACGTCGCCTACCAGACCGGCACCACCCCGCCGGATTGCGAGGCGACGCCGCGGCCGGCGAACTGCACCTCGATCGAGGTGCCGCCGGCGACGGGCACGCCGCAGTTGCTGATCACCAAGACCGCGGACACCGCGACGCTGCAGCCCGGCGGCGCGGTGGTCTACACGATCACCGTGCGCAACGTCGGCAACGCCGACGCGAGCGGCGCGATGATCAGCGATCCGATCCCGGCCGGAATCGACGCGTTCGCCTGGACCTGCGCGGCCTCCGGCGTCGCCTGTCCGAACGCCAGCGGCAGCGGCGCGATCGCCGAGACGGTGGCGACGTTCCCGGTCGGCGCGACGCTGGTGTACACGGTCACGGCGACCTTGTCGGCGGATCCGCCGCAGACGGTGGTCAACACGGCCACGGTCACGCCGAGCGGCATCGCCACCTGCGCGCCGGCCGGAACGCAGCCGCCCTGCCCGGCGACCGTGATCGGCACGGTCACACCGACGCAGACGCAGCCGCCGCTGCCGGTGCCCGCCGTGCACAATTGGGCGCAGCTGTTGATCGCCCTCAGCCTGTTCGGCCTGGCCTGGCGCAGCTGGCGCCAGGCTGGTAAGTAGCGCACTCGATCTCGCTGCCTGAAAGATCGAGTGGTTTGCAATACCGGACGTTCTGCCGCGGTTTGCGATAAGCAGCCGCGGCGTCTTCTTCACGTCAAGCGTGTGCAGGCTCGATGTGGTGGCGCCTTTCTGAGCCAGAGCGGCTTTGCACGCCGCTCTGGCTTCGTTCGTTCAAGTCCTGCGAGCCGTCGATGGCGTCAATCACTGCACACAGTGAATAGCTGCAAGCGTGCGTGTGCCATACCGCGGCGACGTGCTCGCTGCGCCGAACTCGTCGCGCTGCTCGGACAGCTCGGTTATCGCGCCGACGGAACGCGCGAGGCCCATCGGGTCGAAGCGAGCAGCGTCGTCCTCAACGTCGGCGTGAGCGGTACTCGAAAAATGAAGCTCGTCGAGCACGGAGAGGCGACATTCATCGCTCGTGGACCGCGAAGCCGCAGTCGAGCAAGATACGCCGAAACCGCCGCCCCGGCCGAGACCCGCCGGCAGAGACCCGCCGGCAGAGAAAGTGTCGAGCTTCCAGCTCCCGGCGCGTACCGCACGACACCCGGCCGCGCATCGCGCCGGCTCCGTGATCGACGCACGAACCCTCCGCGGTTATCTTTTGCGGTCTTCCATATTTATCCTGCTTCATGCGCTCACCGCGTTACCGCTTCGGCGACTACGAACTGCACCCGCACTCGCGCGAACTTCGTCGCGACGGTGCACCGGTGTCGCTGCCGCTCAAATCCTTCGACTGCCTCGTCTATCTGATCCAGCGCAACCATCGCGCGGTCGGGCGCGACGAATTGATCAGCGCGGTCTGGGGCCGCACCGACGTCAGCGACGCGTTGCTCGGCCAGACGCTGGCGCGGGCGCGCCGCGCCGTGGGCGACAGCGGCGAGGCGCAGAGCGTCATCCGCACGGTGTCCGGCTTCGGCTATCAATGGGTCGCGCCGGTGTCGACAGAGGACATTCTCGCCCCGGAAAGCGAAGCGCCTGCCCTGACCGAACCTCCGTCCACGCTCGACCCTGCGGAGTCCCCCGCGGTGCGTGCATCGCCCCGCTCCACGCGTATCGCCTTCGTGGCCGCGCTCGTGCTCGTCGCCGCGATCGCGGCCTTCGTGCTCGTCCGCCGCGAGACCGGCGCCGAACCGGAGGCTCCGGCGGCGGCGGACACGTATCTGGTCCTGCCCGTCGCGGTTGCCGAGGACGAGCCCGACACGCGCTGGATCCGCCTCGGAGCGATGGATTTCATCGCTTCGCGGCTGCGCGAGCGCGCCGGCTTGCCGGTGCTTCCGGCCGACCAGACGATCGCGTACATCGGCGGGCGCCGAGACGCCGACCTCTCCGACCGGGCCGAGCGCTGGCGTCTCGCGCAAGCGGCCAGCGCGACGCACGTGCTGACCGCGAGCGCTCGGCGCACCGAGAACGGCTGGTCCTTCGAGCTCGACGCGCAGGACGCCGAGCAGACCAAGCGCTACGCCGCCACGGCGGCGACGCCGCTCGAAGCGGCTGACCTCGCGATCGGCGAGCTGCTCGCGGCGAGCGGCATGCGCGCGTCCGTCACCGAGCCGCAATTCCCGACCCTCGTCGAGCTTCGCCAGCGCATCGACGCCGCCTTCCTCGAGGGGGACTTGCGTCACGCGAGCGAATTGATCGAAGCCGCGCCGCTCGAAGCGCAGCAGGATCCCGGCATCGCCGTGCGCGCCGCCGAGGTCGACGAGCGCTCGGGCCGCATGGAGCTCGCCGAGCGCGAGTTCGCGCGGCTGGCGGAAGGCGGCGCCGCGACGGCGGTGCACGGCCGCGCGCTCTACGGCCTGTGCGCGATCGCCTACCGGCGCAACGATCTCGAAGGCGCCGAGCGCCGCTGTCGCGATGCGCTCGCGGCGCTGGCCGACCAGCGCGAACCGATGCTGCTCGGCCGCATCTACATGCTGCGCGCGGTCATCGACGACGATCTCGGCCGCATCGACGAGGCGATGAAGGGTTTCGGCCTCGCGCGACTGGAATGGCGGCGCGCCGGCAACCTGCCGGGCGAAGCCAGCGTGGACGTCAACGAAGGCCTCGCCGATACCCGCAACGGCCGGCTCAACGATGCGGTCGCGGCGTTCGACCGCGCCACGGCCGTGTTCGCGCGCTTCGGCGTGCAGGATCATCTCGCCTCGGCGCGGGCCGCCAAGTCGGATGCGCAGCGCATGCTGCTCGACCACGAAGGCGCGCTCGCCAGCAGCGCCGAGGCCTGGCAGCTGGCCGCGCACATGTCCGATATCCGCGCGGTACGCGCGATCGGCTACTCGCGCGCGCTGGCGCTGGTGTCGACCGGCCGCTTCGACGAAGCCGAACGGCTGCTCGAGCGCTTCGATGCCGCCGCCCCCGAAAGTCCGCCCGAGTTCGCGGTGCTGCATCTGGAGATCCTCGCCGAGCGCGGCCATGCTTCCGAAGCCGCCGATCGGGCCGACGCGATGCTCGACCGCGTGCGCCACCCGCCCGATCCGAGCAGCGACGCGCGCCTTTCCTACGCGGCGCTGGTACTCGTCGAGGCCGCGCTGCGCGCCAATCGCCCCGCCGTCGCCGAGCGGGTGGTCGAGCGGGTGCGCGACGCCGGTGCCGACCCGCAGGATCCCCGACGGCCCTACGCGCTCGACCTCGCCTCGGCCGAGGTCGCCGCGGCCAAGCGCGAGGATGCCGCGGCCGACCGGCAGTACGCTTCGGCGCTCGACCGGGCCGTCCGCGCCAACCGGCCCGACGACACGGTTCGCGCCGCATCCGGTTATCTGGGATTCCTGCTCGATCGCGGCCGCGTCGACGAGGCGAAGCAGATCGCCGGCCGCCTCGTCGTCCACGCCGATCGCGACTTCCGTGCCGCCCAGGCGATGGCGCGGTTCTACGCCGCCCTCGGCGACACGCAGTCCGCGGAGGAGGCCCGACGCCGCACCGTTGCCCTTGCCGGCCAGCGGACGCCGTGATCGGAGGCATCGAGGCCGCTTCATAATGACTGTGTCATCGCGATGTCACGCCTGTTTGATGCGCGAGCCGGGCCGAACGCTACCCTCGCCGAGGGCGCCACGCGGCCCGCTCCCTTCCTCAGACAGGCGGTTGTTCAGGTGAATGTTCCTGCATATTCCTTCCGTGCCCGGCCGCTGGCTGCGGCGACCGTACTTGCCGCCCTGCTCGCCGCGGGTGGCCGCACGGCACCGGCCGATACGCTCCGGCTCGCCGCGCATGCCGCAGCGCCGACCGGCGACGGCGTCGCCTTGACGGTCGGCCTCATGCCCGACGACGGCGACCCGAACGCCTGCGGCACCGCGCAGACGCTGGCCGTGCGCGTCGGCGATTCGGTCAACTTCTGCTATACGATCACCAACGCGAGCGCCCTCACGCTCGGCTACCACACGCTGACCGACAGCGTCGACGGCACGATCTTCGCGCTGCTCCCGCACGACCTCGCCCCGGGCGAGAGCTTCCAGTTCAACCGGCTCGTGACCGTGCGCGCCGACGTGGACACCTACGACGCGACCTGGACCGCGCAGGACTACGCGCCCGGCTACCGGCCCGTCGAGGCGACGCCCGCCTTCGTCGACGTGCGGACGACCGGTACCGCGCTCGGCCTCGCCGACGACGGCGTCGCCGGGATCAGCCTGCCGTTCTCGTTCTCCCTGTACGGCGTGTCGTCGACCGACCTGGCGGTCGGCAACAACGGCGAACTGGTGTTCGGCACGCTCACCGCATTCAGCGCGGCGTTCAACGACACCTTGCCGTCGACGTTCGCCATCCTGGGCCAAGGCGCGCTGGTCGCGCCGTTCTGGGACGACCTCGGCCAGGCCAACGGCGACGTCTACTGGGACGTCGTCGGCACCGCGCCGAACCGGCGCGCCGTCGTCCAGTGGGACCGCCCGCATTTCCTGTTCGACGACGGCGGACACGCGAACGTCGAGGCGATCTTCGGCGAGGACGGCTCCCTCTCGTTCCAGTACGCCTCGACGGTATTCGGCGATCCGGCCAACCCGGACTGGGACAACGGCGGCAGCGCGACGGTCGGGTTGCAGAACGCCGACGCCTCGATCGGCAACCTGTACTCGTTCGACACGCCGATCGTGACTTCGCCGCTTGCGATCGACTGGATCGCGACGAACCCGATCGCATTCACCGCCGACGCGACGGCGACGCTCGAGGTCAGCCCCGCCCTGCTGCCGGCGACCGCCAGCGTGATGCCGGCGCAGATCGATGCGAGCGGCACGCCCGGCGGCGTGCCGGTGAACGTGCCGGTGCAGATCGCCAACGCCGGCGACGTGGAACTGTCGTGGAATCTCCTCGAGGCACCGGGCGGCGCGTCGACGCGCCCCGGCACCACCGCCCATCGCGCGGCGTCCTCGCCGGTCGCGCCCAAGATCGCCGCGAACGACGCGACGCGCGACCGCTTCCGCTCGCGCGCACCGGCGACGCCGGCCGTGCGCGGCGAATCCACGCCCGGCTGCGACGAGGCCACGCCCGGCCTGCTCGTGCACGACGACGGCACGCCCGAGGACGGCTATCGCGACGGCTCGGGCCTGTTCTCGATCAACGCCTACGTCGACCGCTTCACTCCCAGCGCCTATCCGGCGACGTTGACCACCGCGTGCGTCTCGTTCCTGACGCTCGGCCCGACGACGCAGGATTTCGATCTGATCATCTACGACGACACCGGGTTCGACGGCAGCCCCGGCAACCTGATCGCCTCGGTGCCGGCGACCGCGACCGGCATTCCGGACACGGCGACGGCCGCCTTCGTCAAGATCGATCTCGGCGCGCTCGGCATCAGCATCCCCAGCGGCAGCGTCTACATCGGCGCGCAGTGGAATCCGCTCGACCCCGGCAACGTCTTCATCGCTGCCGACGTCGACGGCGATCCGGACGCCGGCCACGGCTATCACATGCGCGGATCCGATCTCGGCCTCGGCTCGTGGGACCGGACGATCGAGCAGTTCGCCGACTACCACGCGCTGCTGGTACGCGCGGTCGAGGCGCCGGACGTCTGCGCGAACCCCGCCGACGTGCCGTGGCTGACGCTGAGCGAAACCTCCGGCAGCGTCGCGGCGCACGACAGCGGCACGATCACCGCGACGCTCGATCCGACAGGGCTGGCCAACGGCAGCTACGCGGCGACGCTGTGCATCGCGAGCAACGATCCGGCGCACCCGCGCCTGGTCGTGCCGGTCCGCTTCGAGGTCGGCGACACCCTCTTCGCGAACGGCTTCGATCCGTAGCGCGGACGACGGCGGGCCGGTCGCGTTCGACGCGCACGGCCCGCCTCACGTTCGCGCCGGTCCGGTGGTCTCGACAACACAGGGGTACATGATGCGCAAAGCTGCACTGACGATCGGTTCCTTGCTGGCGTTCGGTTCCTGCGCGCCGGCCTTTTCCGGCGTTGCCGCCACGACCGACGGCGTCGTCGGCGTCTCGATCGGCGCCGATCTGACGGTCGACGCCGGCTTCGGCGACCAGGGCTACACCGTCGTCAATTACAACGACGACGGCGGCACCTGGGACGAAGCGGTGCGCGTGATCCCCGCGCAGGGCGACGGCTTCTGGCTCGTCGGCTTCCACCGCACCGACGCGAGCGCCGACCGGCTCGCGATCTCGAAGCTCGACGCCGACGGCAGGCTCGACCCATCGTTCGGCACGGAAGGAAAGACGCTGATCGACACCGGCATCAGCTACGTTCGCGACGCCATTCGCGTGGACGACCGCTTCTACGTCGTCGGCATGCACCTGCTCACGTCGCAGGGACCGGGCGTGATGGCCGTCGCCTGCGTCGACGTCGACGGCGCGTACTGCCCCGGTTTCGGCGACGAACACGGCACGGTCACGATCGCGCTGAACGCCCCCGGCTTCACCAGCGAGGCATTGCGCGTCCTGCACCGCGACGGGAAGCTGTACGCGATCGGCAATACGGATCCGGGCGGCGAACGGGGCCACTCCAGCGCGATGGCGGTCGCCAAGCTCGACGCGTCGACCGGCGCGCTCGACGCGACGTTCGGCGACGGCAGCGGCCCGCTGCCGGGTACGGTCGTGTTCGATCCCGACGTCTATCCGGACGGCAACGACTTCGCCTACGCAACCGCGTTCGCCGGCGACGGAATGATCCTGGTCGGCGGCGCCGCGCAGAACAACGACAACCAGGGCAGCGACGGCTACGTGCTCGCGTTCGACCCGGCCAACGGCGCGCTCGACACCTCGTTCGGCACGGACGGCTACACGTTCTTCTCGTTCGACACCGGCGTGCATTTCGACCAGGTGCTGGTGCGCAAGATCCACGTGTTCGACGACGGCCGGATCCTGCTCGCCGGCGAAGCCAACCACGACGACGAGTTCTTCAACACGCTCACCGACGTCCTGCTCGCGTCGCTCCAACCCGACGGAACGCCGACGCTCGGCTTCGGCGTCGGCGGCGCCACCCACGTCAACGTCGGCCTGAACGCCGTCGTGCAGGACATGGGCGTGCGGTCGAACGGCGACATCGTCGTTTCGATGTCGGCGAACGGCATCAATCCCAATCCCTATACGCCGGCCACCCAGCAGTCGATCGCACAGTTCGACGCGTCCGGCAACGGTCCGACGGCGACGGTGTCGATCGAATACCCTTCGCAGGTCACCCCGCAAGGCGCGCCGACCTCGCTCTACGTCGACGCCAGCGATCGCGTCCTCGTCGCAGGATTCCGCCTGTGGGATTTCAACTTCCCGGTGCCCGACTCCGACCACACGCTGACGCGCCTGGTGCGCGACGGAATTTTCGCCGACGGCTTCGAGCCTTGATGCAGCGACCGGAAGCACCTGCGCCTTCGCCGGCCTGCTCCGCCGGCCACAGGTGTTTCCGGTCGCGCCGACCGCTCGCTAGCTCTTGATGAAGGCCAGCAGATCCGGATTGACGATCTGCGGATGGGTCGTGCACATGCCGTGCGGAAGACCCTTGTACGTCTTCAGCGTGCCCTTCTTCAGCAGCTTGACGGAAAGCAGCGCCGAATCGGCGATCGGCACGATCTGGTCGTCCTCGCCGTGCATGACCAGGGTCGGCACCTCGATCTTCTTCAGATCGTCGGTGAAGTCGGTTTCGCTGAAGGCCTTGATGCAGTCGTAGTGCGCCTTCGCGCCGCCCATCATGCCCTGGCGCCACCAGTTCCAGATGACGCCCTGATCGACCTTCGCACCGGGCCGGTTGTAGCCGTAGAACGGACCCGACGGCACGTCGAGGAAGAACTGCGCGCGATTGGCCGCCAGCGCCTTGCGGAAGCCGTCGAACACCTCCAGCGGCAGGCCGCCGGGATTGGCCGCCGTCTTCAGCATGATCGGCGGCACCGCGCCGATCAGCACCGCCTTGGCGACGCGGCCGGGTTTGGCGCGGGCGACGTAATGGGCCACTTCGCCACCGCCCGTCGAATGGCCGACGTGGATCGCGCCCTCGAGGCCCAGGTGATCGGTGAGGTCGGCGACGTCGGCCGCATAGGTGTCCATCTCGTTGCCGGTATCGGTTTGCGTGGAACGGCCGTGCCCGCGCCGATCGAACGCGATGACGCGATAGCCGTGGGACAGGAAGAACAGCATCTGATTATCCCAGTCGTCCGCGGACAGCGGCCAGCCGTGATGGAAGACGATCGGCGTCGCGTCCTTGGCACCCCAATCCTTGAAGAAGAGGTCGGCGCCGTTCTTGGTCTTGATGGTCGAGTTCATGCGGGAAGCTCCAGCAGGATGGGAAAGTGCATGCGCCGGCGACAGGCCGAACACGGATGGCAGCGCGACTCCGGCAGCGACCGCGGTACCCGCGGCGAGCATGCGCCGCCTCGAAACATCATGAGGGGAATCGGGATCGTCGGTAGAACCTTTCATGGCAGCCTCCTTCGAGGGGACATTCGCCATTTCGATTCCGGTCCGCTCGCGCTGCGTGACGTCTGCCGCCGCGCCGAGCATGCGCCGAGCGCGCCCGTTTTGCACGAAGCAGAAGCGCCCGCCACCGGCCACGGAGGACCGGATCACGCTTCGCCCCGGAAGATCAGGGTCGGCGCCCGGACTCACTGAGCTCGGCTCACCGACGGGAAGTCGACGCGAGAACTGCGGCCCCGCACCCATGACTTGCGAGGGATGCCGCCCCCGGTGGGCTCGGTGATAGCGTGTGCCGCATCCTTCTCCCGCCGCCGAGAGAGTCCGTCGATGCTTGCGATCCGCGATTTGTCCAAGACCTACGCCAACGGCGTGCGCGCGCTGAAACAGGTTTCGCTCGACATCCCGGTCGGCATGTTCGGTCTGCTCGGCCCCAACGGCGCCGGCAAGTCCTCGCTGATGCGCACGATCGCGACCTTGCAGGATCCCGACAGCGGCACGATCACCCTGGACGGCCGGGATCTGCTCGCCGACAAGCCGGCGACGCGGCGTCTGCTCGGTTATCTGCCGCAGGAGTTCGGCGTCTATCCGCGCGTCGCGGCCGAGACGATGCTCGACCATTTCGCCGTACTGAAAGGACTGGTCGTACGCAGCGAACGCCGCGCCGTGGTCGAGTCGCTGCTGCGCCAGGTGAACCTGTGGAAAGTGCGCAAGCAGAAGCTCGGCACGTTCTCCGGCGGCATGCGCCAGCGCTTCGGCATCGCCCAGGCCCTGCTCGGCGATCCGAAACTGATCATCGTCGACGAACCGACCGCCGGCCTCGATCCGGAGGAGCGCAACCGCTTCCTCAATCTCCTCGCCGAGATCGGCGAAAAAGTGGTGGTGATCCTCTCCACCCACATCGTCGAGGACGTCACCGACCTCTGCCCACGCATGGCGATCATCGCGCAGGGCCAGGTGCTGCTGTCCGGTCAGCCCGCCGATACCATCGCCGCGCTGACCGGCCGCGTCTGGCGGCGCGAGGTACCGAAGGCCGCGCTCGAGGAATACCGCCAGCGCCTGGTGGTGCTGTCCACGCGCCTGGTCGGCGGCCGCACCATCGTGCACGTGCTGGCCGACGAGCGGCCGGAGGACGGCTTCGTGACGGTCGATCCGGACCTCGAGGACGTCTACTTCGGCGAACTGCGCCGCCACGCGCTGCGCGCGGCCTGAGTCCGGCACGGGAGGTCGAACGCATGTTCCTCGAAATCCTTCGCTTCGAGCTGCGCCAGCAGCTGCGAAGCCCGCTGTTCTGGATGGTCGCCCTCGCCTTCGGCGCGATCGCGTTCGCCGTCGCCGGCTCCGATTCCGTGCAGATCGGCGGCGGCATCGGCAACGTGCACCGCAATGCGCCGCTGGTGGTGACGCAGTGGCTGACCTACTTCACCCTGTTCGGCCTGTTCCTGATTCCGCTGTTCGTCGCCAACGCGGCCTTGCGCGATTTCGAGACGGGCACGGCGGAGCTGTTCTTCTCGACGCCAATGCCGCGCTCGGCCTATCTCGGCGGGCGATTCCTGGCTGGCTATCTCGCCGCGATCGGCATCCTGGTCGTGGTCGCGATCGGACTTGGCCTCGGCGCGCTGATGCCGTGGGTCGATCCGGAACGGCTTGGACCGACGCGGCTGTGGACGTACCTGTACGCCTTCGCCGTGTTCGTGCTGCCGGGCCTGTTCTTCCTGTCGGCGTTCCTGTTCCTGCTGGCGACGCAGACGCGTTCGATGCTGGCCACCTACATCGGCGTCGTCGCGTTCTTCGTGCTGTGGCAGATCGCGTCGATCGCGCTCGGCAACCTGGAACATCGCACGCTCGGCGCGATGCTCGACCCGTTCGGTCTCGGCGCGATGGATCTCGCCACGCGCTACTGGTCGGCGGAGGAACGCAACACGCGCCTGCCGGAACTGTCCGGCACGCTGCTGGCCAACCGCGCGATGTGGGCGGCGATCGCGCTCCTGCTGCTCGGCGCCGCCTTCGCCTGGTTCCGCACCGAGCGTGCCGGCACCGGACGGCGGTGGTGGCGCAGCGCGGCCAAGAAGGCCGTCGTGCAGGCCGCCGATGCGCCGACCGTGCTCGCACGGCCCATCGCGATCGCGCGCACCGATGCCACAGCACGCTTCGCGCAGTGGCGCCAGCTCGCCTGGTTCGACACGCGCGGCGTGCTCGGCGGCGTCGCGTTCCTGGTCATGCTCGCGTTCGGCCTGATGAATCTCGGCGGCTCGCTGGCGTTCTCCAACGAGCTGTTCGGCACCAAGGTCTATCCGGTCACGCACCTGATGACACGGGCGATGGACGGCAGCTACAACTTCCTGCTGATCATCATCGTCGCGTTCTACGCCGGCGAACTGGTCTGGCGCGAGCGCAGCCATCGCATCAGCGACGTCACCGACGCGTTCCCGCTGCCGGACTGGATTCCGCTGCTCTCCAAGCTGACCGCGCTGGCGACGGTCATCGTCGCGTTCCTCGCCGCCGGCGCGGTCGAATGCGTCGTCTACCAGCTCTGGCGCGGCGACACGCCGATCGAGCCGGGCCTGTACCTGTCCTACATCGCGCTGACCGCGCTCGGCTTCCTGCTGTTCGGCGCGCTGGCGCTGTTCCTGCAGGCGATCTCGAACAACAAGTTCATCGGCTATCTGCTGGTGGTGGTCTATTTCGTGGTGCGCATCGCGCTCGGCCAGCTGGACTACGACCACCATCTGTACAACTACGGCACCGCGCCGGCCGCGCTGTATTCGGACATGAACGGCTACGGCCACTTCCTGGCCGGGCACCTGTGGTTCCGCGCCTACTGGACTTGCCTGGCGATCGCCCTGCTGGTGCTCGCGGCGCTGTACTGGGTTCGCGGCACGGCGCGCGGCTGGAAGGAGCGCACGCGCATCGCGCGGCAGCGCCTCACGCGGCCGTCGGCGGCGCTGCTCGCCGCCGCCGTGGCCGGCTTCGCGGTGCTCGGCGGCTGGATCTACTACAACACCAACGTGCTCAACCGCTACGTGCCCGGCGATCTCGCCAAGCAGCACAAGGCCGACTACGAGAAGCGCTACCGCCAGTATCTCGACCTGCCGCAGCCGAAGATCACCGACGTGCGCGCCGACGTCGACATCTATCCACACCAGCGGCGCGTCGACGTCCGCGGCCACTACGTGCTGGCGAACAAGGGCACGCGGCCGATCGGCGACCTGCACGTGCGCGTGCCGCCCGAGATCAAGCTCGTCGCGGTCGATTTCGTGCCGCACGAGATAGTCAGCGACGACCGCACGCAGGGCTACACCATCTATCGCCTGAAGCAGCCGCTGGCGCCCGGCGCCACGATGGATTTCGACTTCACGCTCCAGTACCAGAGCCGCGGCTTCCGCAACGCGCCGGAGGACACTCGCGTGGTCGACAACGGCACCTTCCTCGACAGCAGCTCGTTCCCGCATTTCGGCTACGACGAGAACGGCCAGCTCGAGGACCGCAACGACCGCCGCAAGTACGACCTGCCGCAGCGCCCGCGCATGCCGAAGATCGACGACGAGCCGGCGCGGCAGTTCAACCTGCTCGGCCGCGACGCCGACTGGGTGCGCTTCGAGACGACGGTGTCGACCGTACCCGAGCAGATCGCGCTGGCGCCCGGCTATCTGGAAAAGGAATGGACCGCGGACGTGCCCGGGCACGGGCCGCGCCGCTACTTCCACTACAAGATGGACCAGCCGATCCTGGGCTTCTTCTCGTTCCAGTCGGCGCGCTACGAGGTACGGCGCGACCGCTGGAACGACGTCGCGATCGAGGTCTATCACGACCCCAAGCACGCCTACAACGTCGAGCGCATGGTCGAGGCGACGAAGAAGTCGCTCGAGCATTTCAGCAAGGCCTATACGCCGTTCCAGTTCCGCCAGATGCGCATTCTGGAATTCCCCGGCTACGAGACCTTCGCGCAGAGCTTCGCCAACACCGTGCCGTTCTCCGAGTCGATCGGCTTCATCGCCGACCTGCGCGATCCGGACGACGTCGACTACGTCTTCTACGTGACCGCGCACGAAGTGGCGCACCAATGGTGGGCGCATCAGGTGATCGGCGCCCTGGTGCAGGGCGTGACGATGCTGGACGAGACGTTCGCGCAGTATTCGGCGCTGATGGTGCAGGAGCGCGAATACGGCCCCTCGCAGATGCGCAAGTTCCTCAAGTACGAGCTCGACCGCTATCTCGGCGGCCGCGGCGGCGAGGTGGTCGAGGAGACGCCGCTCGGGCTGGTCGAGAACCAGCCGTACATCCACTACCGCAAAGGCTCGGTGGTGATGTACGCGCTGAAGGACTACCTCGGCGAGGATCTGGTCGATCGCGTGCTCGCCGGCTACGCGCGCGAGAAGGCGTTCCAGCAACCGCCCTACACGACCACGCGCGAATTCCTCGCGGAATTGCGCGAAGCCGCCGGGCCGTCATGGTCACCACTGATCGGCGACCTGTTCGACCGCATCACCGTGCACGACAACCGCGTCGTCGAGGCGGTTGCGAAGAAGCGCGACGACGGCAAGTACGACGTCACCCTGTCGCTGCACACCGGCAAGGTCTACAGCGACGGCGTCGGCAAGGAAACACCGGCCGCGTTCGACCAGCCGGTCGACATCGGCGTGTTCGCCCGCGCCGCGGACGGCAAGGAAGCGCACCAGAAAGTGCTGTTCCTGGAAAAGCGCCGCGTCGGCGACGGCGACAGCCACCTGACCGTGACCGTCGACGAGCCGCCGTACGAGGCCGGCATCGACCCGTACAACAAGCTGATCGATCGCGTCTCCGAGGACAATCGCAAACGCATCACGCTGCAATGATCCTCCTGGCGCGGGAAACTCGGATCGGAGATACGAAGTCCTGCGTTTTTCCACACGCCTCGCCGACCGTCATCGAGTGCCCTTGGCCTTGCCCGCCGGCGGCGCCCGCGGCTTGTCGCGCATCTGCTGCAGCACGTCCGCGCACGGGTTCTCGTCCTTGCCGTTGCTCGGCGCGATCAACGCCAGCAACGCCGCCGCCGGCGCCGCGGCCACGCCGAGCGCGACCGCGCCGCCACCGCGCAGCAGCAGCTTGCTGGTCTGCACGCCGACGTCCGGGTTGCCGAGCGTTCCCCTCACGTAGAGCGGCGAGCGCAGCGAGAAGATGCGCAGGCCCTTGGTGTGCGGCGTGATGTCGAGGTCGAGCGCTTCGGTGGCGAAGTTCACCGTGCCGTCGATGTCGATCGTGGCGTTCTCGGTGTCGAACACCGCCAGGCGCGATTCGAGCAAGCCGTCGGTCGCAGCGAAATCGGCGGCGGCGCAATTGATCTTCACCGGCTGGTCGCCGAACAGCTTCACCACGACGTAGTTGCCGACGTTGAGGCCGGCCAGCTCCATCAGTTCGCGACTGACGACGCCGTCGTTCATCACCAGCTTGAGCTCGCCATCGGAAGAGCCGAGCAGCGCGGCGACGGAATTTCCGCTCGCCGACAGCGCCGCATCCAGGTTGAGCTGACCCAGCGCGCTCTGCATGGTCTTCATCTTCGGAAACAGCTGGCGCAGTTCGAGACCGCGGGCGGCCAGCTTGACGTCGCCCTTCATCGTCTCCTTGCGACCGTCGAGGTGGATGGTCGAACGCGCCTCGCCGCCGGCCAGGCCGAAGTTCAGCGGCGCCAGCGCCAGCGCGCCGGCCTCGAGGATCACGTGCGCCTGCAGATCGCTGATCGGCAGGCTGCCTTCGCGCACGATCCGCTTGCCGTTGAAGGCGACGTCGGCATCCATCGCGCGCCATCGCTCGGTGCGGAAGGACGCATTCGGCAGCACCTTGCCGCCGGCGGGACGGCGAGGCGCGTCCTTGCCGCCCGGCGGCGTCGCGTTCGAGGCATCGCTCTTGTCGCCGGTATCCAGGCCGATCAGCGGACCCAGGTCGGCGAACTGCAGCTGCTCCGACCACACCTTGCCGCTCAGCTTCGGCCGCGGCGCGCCTTGCGCATAGGTGAGCGTGCCGTGCAGGTCGCTGCCGCCGACGCGGCCGTTGAAGTCGTCGTAGGTGAAGGAACGGGCGTCCGCCTGCAACGCCGCGGTGAGATGACCGTCGGTCCGGAACGGCGGCGTATCCGGCAGCGTCACGCCGATCACCGGGTACAGATGCGCCATGCTGTCGGCGGCCAGGCGCAGATGCAGGTCGACGGCGTCGGGGCTGCGCGGGTCGGTGATCGAGCCGGTCAATGCGATGCGCACGTCGCCGATCTGCAGCTCGGCCTGCAACGGAAACGCGCCGGCGACGCCGCGCAGCGCCAGCACGCCGCCGGTCTTGCCGGTCCCCGACACGCGCGCGCCGTTGTAGGTGCCGCGCGCGTCGAAGCCGAAGACGAAGTCCTGCGCATGGGCCCGCACGGACTTGCCGGCAGCGGACTTCCCGACCTTGCCCAAGACCTCGGCGAAGGCGATCGGCTGGCCGAGCGGTTCGACGTCGACGGCGACGTCGATGCGGTCGGCCGGATCGTGCAAGGTGATCTTGCCGGCGTCGAAGCCGACGTCGCCGAGATCGAGCGTCCAGGTCGAAGGCGCAGCGCCGTCGCCCTGTGCGAACGCAAACGTCCAGTTGTTGCGCCGCTCGCCTTCCTTCTCCAGGTGGATCGTCGGCCGGCCGAGCTGCACGTGCGGAATGGACACGCGATGGACGAGCAGATCGAGCAGGGAAAGACGGAACTCGACCTGTTCCAGATGGGCGAACTGCTTCTCGCGCGCCCATGGCGGATTGTCGATGCGCAGGTCCTTTGCGATGAACACCGGCCCGGGCAGCCAGTCACCCGGCTCCCGGCGCCAGCGCACCGACAGGTCTCCGTCGATCGCGAACGCGCGCCCCAGCGCGGCGCTCGCCTTCTCGTTGATCGTCGGCTTCGCCCGATTCCAGTCGAACGTCGCCACGAACACGATCGTGACGACGATCAGCAAACTCAGTACACCGCCGAGCCAGGCGGCGATGCGATATCCACGTCTCATGGCGCTCCCATCGCATACGCGGCAGGCGTCCGAGTCTTCACGAACGCGGCGGAATCCTTCCTGACCGAGGGTACGCGCGAGTCAGGCCGCGTTGTCGTGATGACCTGCGTCGTCCGTTCGATGACGAAGAATCAGCGCCATCACCCCTCGTCGAAGCACATCGTGCTCATCACGCGACGGCACCGTTTCCGCAAACGACCAGCCCGCCGATACGGCGGGCTGGTCGTCACGAAGCCGGATCACCTCACGGCGAACCACCGCAGTCGAGATCGAACCCGTTCCGGAAGATCGGATCGGCCGGATCGAGGTTCTCCAGCGCGAAGTGCGTGACCTGCGCGGTCGGCACGCCCGCTTCCTGCGCCGAGACCTGGTACTTGCCGGGGATGGCGTTCGCGGTCGCCTCGACGTAGGCGACGCCGTCGAGATCGGTCACCGCGGTCGCCGTCGGGCCGCCCGCGCCTCCGTTCGCCGACAGCGATGCCGACGCCCCGCTGGCCGGAGCGGTGAAATCGACCGAGATGCCGGCACGCGGCTGACCCTGCGGATCGGCCAGGCGCACGATCAGCGCGCACGCGAACGGTTGGTCGACCACGGCCGCCTGCGTACCGCCGCCGATCGGCGTCGACGAATTGCCCGGCGTGTTGCTGAGGTGGTAGGTGACCGGGGTCGACACGCCGGCGACCTGCGCGGTCACCGTGTAGCTGCCGACGGTGGAGTTCGCGGTCGCCTGCACCACGGCTTCGCCGGCGGCGTTAGTGGCGACGTTGAGCGTCGCGCCGTTCTGCGGGCCGGCCGAGAGCATCGCGCTCGCGCCCGAGGCCGGCGCGACGTACTGCGCGACGACACCGGCGACCGGATTCTGGAACTCGTCGCGCACACGCACCTTCAGCGGCAACGGGAACGCGGTGTCGATCGGCGTGCTCTGCTGCGTCCCGCCGCCGACGCTGCCGTCGCCGCCGATCGGCACGACGTCGTGCGGCGTGCCCGCCGTGTTGGTCAGGTCGAAGTCGAACGCGCCCGGCACGCCGGCGACGGTCGCCGATACGAGGTAGTGGCCGGCGACGGTGTTCGCGGTCGCCTGCACCTGCGCCTCGCCGTTCGCGCCGGTCGTCGCGCCGGTCGCGGACAACGCGGCGCTCGCGCCCGATGCCGGCGGCGTGAAGGCGACGGCGACGTTCGGCACCGGGTTGCCGTGACTGTCGTTGATGCGCACCACCAGCGGCGTCGGGAACGGCGTGTTCACCGTCGTCGACTGCGTGCCGCTGCCGCTCGCGCCGATCACGATCGCCGACGGCGGACCGGCCGTGTTGGTGAGGCCGAATACCGCGGCCGTGGCGCCGCCCGCGCTGGCGCCGACGGTGTAGGCACCGGCGATCGAATTGGCGGTCGCGCCGACGTTGGCGATACCGTCTGCGCCGGTCATCGCGACGCTGGCCGACAGCGTCGCCGACGCGCCGTTCGCCGCCGGCGTGGCGACGAAGCTGACGCTGACGTTCGGCACCGGATTGCCGAACGCGTCGCGCGCCTGCACCGCGAGCGGCTGCGGGAACGGGTTCTCCACCGGCGCGCTCTGCGTGCCGCCGCCGGTCGCAACGATCGCGGTCGGCGCGCCGGCGGTGTTGGTGAGCTGGAACGCCGCCGCGGTACCGACGCCGGACACCGACGCGCTGACGACGTAGCTGCCGGCCTGCGCGTTCGCGGTCGCGCCCACCGAGGCGGTACCGTCGGCGCCGGTCGTCGCGGAGGCGGCGCTCAGCACGGCGCTCGCGCCGCCGGACGTCGCCGCGCTGAACGCGACCGCGACGCCGGACACCGGATTGCCGAACGCATCGTTGACGGTGACCTGCAGGGGCTGCGCGAACGGCGTCGTCACGGCCGTGCTCTGCGTGCCGCCGCCGGACGCGGCGATCGTCGCCTGCGTGCCCGCCGTATTGGTCAGCGAGAACGCGGCGGCCTGCGGCACGCCGGCGACGCTCGCGTTGACCGCGTACTGGCCGGCGAGGAGATTCGCGCGCGCCGTGATCGTCGCGCGGCCGTCGGCTCCGGTCGTCGCCTGCGGCGAGGACAGCGTCGCACCGGCGCCGTTGGCGGCGGGCGCGACGGCGAACGAGACCGACGTCGCCGCGACCGCGTTGCCGAACGAATCGCTGACGCCGACCACCAGCGGCTGCGGGAACGGCGTGTCGACGGTGGTGCTCTGCGTGCCGCCGCCGCTGCCGTCGTTCGGAATGGACACCACCGCCGGCGCACCGGCCGTGTTGGTCAGATGGAAGATCTGCGGATCGGCGAGGCCGGCCACCTGCACGCTGATCGTGTAGGCGCCGGCGACCGTGTTCGCGGTGGTCGCCACGCTGGCGTCGCCGTTCGCATCGGTGAGCACGGCGAGCACCGAGCCGCTGTTGCCGCCGGCGTTGAACGTCGCGCTCGCGCCGGCTGCCGGCGCGGTGAACGTGACCTGCGTGCCCGCCACGCCGTTGCCGACGCCGTCGAGCACGCGCAGGCCGAGCGGCACGGGGAACAACGTGTTCACGGTCGCCGACTGGCCGTCGCCGGCGATGTTGCCGACCGCGGCGGGCACGCCGAGCGCGACCGCGTCGAGCGCCACGTTGTCGAACGTGATCGTCGGCAGCAGGTCGACCGTCAGCAGCCCTCGCGGCTGCGCGAACAGCCGAACTTCGATCGGACTGGCCGCGATCGACGTCGGCGACACGTAGGTCATCGTCAGCCGGTACGTCGTGCCCTGCAGCAGCTGCAAGGTGACCGCGCCGGCCGGCTGGGTGTCGCTCGACGCGAGCACGGCGCCGCCGGCGGCGATCGCCACGCCCGTGTGCGTGTTGTTGAGCAGCCCGAGCTGCAGCACGCGCCCGGCGTCGACGTCGGCGGAAAGAACGTAGCGCGTGTTCGATTGCACGTTGGTCGTCAGCGTCTGCCCGAGGTAGCCGCCGTTGTTGACCAGCACGAGCGCGCTGATGCCGAGCAGGCCGCTGATCGACGCCTTCTGCGTCGTCGCCGAGATCGACAACGTCGGCGGCGCGAGCAGGCCGATCGCGCCGGCGTAGGTGCCGGTCCACGGTCCTGCGCCGATCGGCACGTCGGTGCCGCTGCCGCCGAGGACGCCACCACCGACCGAACCCGCATTGGCGGCGGAAGAGAAATCGCCGTTGCCGACGGCTATCGGGGCCGCGACGGCGCCGGTGGCCGTCGCCAGCAGCGCGATCGCGCACGCAGCCAGCCACGCAAGCGCACGGCGCGGCGTGCGATGCCGATGCGCGCCGCAGCGCGCGCGAAGCGTCCGGGGATCGCAGGAATTCATCGGCATGCTCCTCGAGTACGGCCTCGAACGGCGAGGCAGTCAGGGACGGCGGCAGACCTGCGAAGCGACGTTTGTCGAGTCGGTCGCGCCCGACGTTCAACCTACCGGTGACAAACGTGAGCGGCATCCTGTCAAGAATGACAGGGCCGTTTCGAGGATGTTTTCACGTGGTCGCCACTCGCTCGCGCGCAGCATGGAAATCTCGTGCGCTCGAAATCGCGTGAAACGCAGGTGAAGGGCGCGGCCGCCGCGCGAGCCGGCGACGACGGACGCATTCCCGACGTCGCCTGCCCTGTTTCGACACTCCGTTCGGATCGTTCCTTCACCGTGTGCGATCGCGAAGGACCGCACCACTTCGCCGCGCGCCGGTCAGTCTCCATCGGGACCGCGGCTGCGCACGGCATACCAGTGCCGAACGCGCTCCGGCACGTAGTCGTCGACGTCCAGTCCGACCGAACGGAACGCATCGAGCGTGTCGAGCAGCGCGCGTTCGTACACGGCTCCCGCCTGCGCCGAGGCGACGGGCGGCGCGTTGTGCCGCTCGAATTCGAGCGCTTCCAGCATCGCCGAGGTCCACGCGAACAGGACGTCCAGCCGCGCCGTCAGCATCGAGCGCATCCATTCGTCCGGCTGCTGCCATCGCCAGCCCTGACGCGATGCCGCGTCCTTCGCGGCATCGACCGCCTCCGCCATCACGCCGCGGAACCATTCGGAACTCCCACCTGCCGTCGCCCGCACCGCCAGCGGCGCCAGGGCCTGATCGCTCGAAAAGGTTTCCAGCAATCGGCGCTCCAGCGCACGCGCCTCGCCGACCTTCTCGGTGGCGACGAGAATGCCCTGGTCGAGGCCGAAGAACTCGAAGAAGCGCGGATGCAGCGTGCGCCAGCGGTCCATCGGATCGCGCGTGAAGCCGATCTTGAGCAGCGTGTCGTCGCGGCATCCGACCACGTAGACGAACGCGCGTCCGCACGAAAGCCTGCGCGGAAACGCTGCCGGGTCGTCATGTCTCGAACTGCGGGTCACTCTTCCGGAAGGCGAAAACGCCGATGTCCGCCACAGCCGGCATTCTCGCGGACGCGCGCGCGGCGCGCACTCACGGATTGCCGCGTCCGCCGGCGGCGCCGTAGACCTGGCCGGTCACGTAGCTCGCCTCGGCCGAAGCCAGCTCCACGTAGACCGTGGCGATCTCGGCGGGCTGGCCGGGCCGGCCCAGCGGAACGTCGCGGCCGAATGTCACGAGCTTGTCCTGCGTCTGGCCGCCGCTCACCTGCAGAGGCGTCCAGTACGGCCCGGGCGCCACGGCGTTGACGCGGATGCCGCGTTCGGCCATCTGCTTGGCCAGTCCCTTGGAGAAGTTGGCGATCGCGGCTTTCGTCGAGGCGTAGTCCAGCAGATTCTCCGACGGATCGTACGCGTTCACCGATGCCGTGTTGATGATGCTGGCGCCGGCTGGCATGCGCGGAACGGCCGCCTTGGTGATCCAGAACATCGCGTAGACGTTCGTCTTGTACGTCCAGTCGAAGTCGTCGGTGCTGATGTCGAGAATCGACGCGGCGCTCTTCTGTCGGCCGGCGTTGTTGACGAGGATGTCGAGCCCGCCGAGCCGCGTCGCGGCCTCCTCGACCAGCTTCGTGCAGAAGGCTTCCGAGCGGATGTCGCCGGGCAGCAGGACCGCCTTGCGACCCGCGTCGCGGATCAGCTGCTGCACTTCGTCGGCGTCTTCCTGTTCCGCCGGCAAGTACGAAATCGCGACGTCGGCCCCTTCACGGGCGAAGGCGATCGCCACCGCGCGGCCGATGCCGGAGTCGCCTCCGGTGACCAGCGCCTTGCGTCCCGCCAGGCGTCCGCGCCCCTTGTAGCTGCGCTCACCGTGATCGGGGCGCGGCTTCATTTTTCCGCTGAGCCCCGGCCACGGCTGCGATTGACGCTCGAACGGCGGCTTGGGATAGAGCGAACGCGGGTCGGCCAGGGGCGGCGGCGCGGCGGCCGCGGCAGCGACGCGTTCGGCCGCCATTCCGGTGGCCGCCACGGCGCCGGCGGCGCCGAGGAACAGGCGTCGTTGGGTCGAATACATGTCCAGTTCGCTCGGCATCGTGAATTCCTCGTCGGCCACGGAGAGCGCTGCGCCGATCCGCGAATTCCCGATCGGCGGCGCGATGAATGACCGGCGGAGTTCTGCACCATCCATGCCACCGAAGCCGACGACTGCCGCGTCCGCGCGCGCAGGCGCCGCGCGCCGTGCGCGCCACAAATTTCCCGCTTCGCGGAAATTTATTCCTTGTGCTCGCGCACCGCCCGAATCCGCGCGGCCGCTGCGGCGAAGGCGTGCTTCCGCGCCGACGATGCCGATGCATGGATGGATCGGTTCTTGCTGCCCGACAATACGCGCGGCCCACGTGCGACATTCCGACGAGGCGAGCCATGACGACGCAAGATCCCACGCGGGAAAGCCCCTTCACCCCGAGCACCGATACGCCCTACGAAGAAGATTCGACGCAGGGCGATCGGCGGACGACGGACGTCGATCGGGACGACGCCGATTCCTGGGACGAGCCGGTCGACGTCGCCGAGGAAGTGGAATTCGAGGAGATTCCGCTGCCGGGTTCACTGCGCGAAGGCTTCGCCCAGGTCGCCGAGGCGCTCCGCGGCATCGTCCGCGCGCAGCCGCTGGCCGTGCTCGCCGCCGCCGCGGGAGCGGCCTACATCGCCGGGCGCATCGCCTCGCGCCGATAGCGCGGCAGGGCGAAGGAGGCGATATCCGCACGCGATTGCGGCGGGCGGATCTCAGCGCAAGGATCGGAGTGTGCGGGAAGCGGAGACCTTCCACACTGGCATCACCGTCCCCTACGCGAGCGATTGCCATGCAGCCTGTTCCCTCTCCTGCGTTCCGCTATCACTTCCGCGCGCCGGACAGCCCGGTCGACGGCCCGATTCGCTTCGCGGTCGGTCGAACGGCGCTGGGCGCGATCCTGGTCGGCCGCAGTCGACGCGGCGTCTGCGCGATCCTGCTCGGCGAGAATGCGCAAGCGTTGCGCGACCGGCTCGCCGTGGCGTTTCCGGAAATCGAACTGCAAGCGGATCGACGTTCGCTGCGGCGCGAACTCCGCCAAGTCGTCGCCTGCGTCGAGGGAGAGACGTCCGAAGATGCGGTGGACCTCGACATCGGCGGCACCGATTTCGAGCAGAACGTCTGGCGGGCGTTGTCCGGCATTCCGGCGGGACGCACGCGCAGCTACGGCGATGTCGCGCAGGATCTCGGCGCGCCGACGGCGGCTCGCGCCGTCGCCGGCGCCTGCGCGGCCAATCTGCTCGCGCTCGCCATTCCGTGCCATCGCGTGGTGCGCCGCGACGGCGCGATCGCTGGCTACCGCTGGGGCACCGAACGCAAACGCGCCCTGCTCGCCAGGGAAGGCGTGCGATGACGATCGACGACGCCGCCGTCGACGCGGAGACGTTCGATTGGGCGGGCATCGAGCGTTCGCTCGACGCCCGCGGAAACGCCGTGCTGCCGGGCCTGCTGAGCGCAGCGCAGTGCGCCGGGCTCGCGGCGCTGTATTCGCTGGAGCGCGGCTATCGTTCCCGCGTCGTCATGGCGCGCCACGGTTTCGGCCGTGGCGAATACAAGTATTTCGCCTATCCGTTGCCGCCGCTGCTCGACCGGCTGCGCCATGCGTTGTATCCGCATCTGGTACCGGTCGCCAATCGCTGGAACCGGCAGCTCGGCGTCGACGTGCAGTATCCGGGCGAGCTGGATGCCTTCCTGCAACGATGCCATCGCGCCGGCCAGACGCGGCCGACGCCGCTGATCCTCGAATACGGCGAAGGCGACTACAACTGCCTGCACCAGGACCTCTATGGCGAGCACGTCTTTCCGTTGCAGGTGGCGATCCTGTTGTCCGAGCCCGGCAGCGATTTCACCGGCGGCGAGTTCGTCGTGACCGAAGCGGCGGCGAGTGGCCAACGCGCCGAGGTCGTCGCACTGCGCCAGGGCGACGCCGTGGTGTTCACCGTCCACCAGCGGCCGGCAGCCGGCCGGCGCGGCGTGCGGAAAGTCGCGATGCGGCACGGCGTCAGCCGCCTTCGCGGCGGCCGGCGCCACACCATCGGACTGATCTTCCACGACGCACGCTGACGCAGACCCGGATCTTCCGAATTCGACCGCAAGCGACGGAGTGTTTCCTTCGCCGCCGCGCCGAGAATCGTCGACCTCGCCGAGCGCTCCGATGATCGCGATGCCCGCAGCCCAGACCGACGACAGCGACGACGCACGCGACCGCGTCGAGGCGTACTGCCGACTACTGGCCGCCGCCGGCGTGGCCCGATGGCGGACCGACGAGGCCGGCGGGGCCGAATTGCATCTCGAAAACGGCGAGATTTACCTGTTCGGCGAACTCGGCGTCACACGTCTGCGTTGAGCCGCCCCGAAAACGAGGATCCTCCCATGCATCTTTTCTCGACCCGTCTGCCATCTCCGCTCGGCGATATGCACCTGGTCACCGACGCGCAACGGATCGTGCGCGCGCTCGATTTCGCCGATCACGCGGCGCGTCTTCGTCGAGGCCTGCGCGAGCACTACGGCGACGTCGACACGCTCGAAGGACCTGCGCCGGCCGAGATCGCCGAAGCCCTGAGGCGCTATTTCGCGGGCGAGCTGGACGCGCTCGAGGCATTGCCCACGGCGACGGCCGGCTCCGAGCTGCAACGCCGCGTCTGGGCCGCACTGCGCCGGATCCCGGCCGGCACCACGACGAGCTACGGCACGCTGGCCAGGCAGCTCGGTTTCGACGACCCGCGCGCGGCCATCGACGTCGGCGCGGCCATCGGCGCCAATCCGATCGCCCTCCTCGTGCCGTGCCATCGCGTCATCGCCGGCAACGGCGATCTCAAGGGCTACGCCTGGGGCGTGCATCGCAAGCGCTGGCTGCTGGAACACGAGAAGGCGCTCGCGCCGCGCCCGGCGGTTGCGCGCACGGCCACGCTTCCCGGATTCTGAGTTCGATCCGAGCCCGTTGCGATCGATCGCCGGAGACGCATTTCCAGCCAGGAAATCCGCCCTCAAGAATCGGCGCGCAAGAATCGGAGTTCTTGCGCGACAACTCGGACCTATGCTGGCAGCCTGTCCGAAGAGCCCGGGATCTGCACGATGAAGACGAGTCCAGCCTACGCGACCGAGGATGCCCGCTGGGAAGCCTTGCGCGCACGCGATGCCGGCGCCGACGGGCACTTCGTCTACGCCGTGCGCACGACCGGCGTGTACTGCCGCCCGAGCGCTGCCGCACGGCTGCCCAGGCGCGAGAACGTGGAGTTCTTCGACTCGGCCGCGGCGGCAGAAGCGGCCGGCTACCGTTCCAGCCGCCGCACGCGCGGCGACCGCAGCAGCGCCGCCGGGCGCGCCGCGCTGGTCGAGCGCGCGTGCCGCCTGATCGAATCGTCGGAGACGCCGCCGCACCTCGACGAACTCGCGGCCGGCATCGGCATGAGCCCGTTCCATTTCCATCGCCTGTTCAAGGCGGAGACCGGACTGACGCCGAAGGCCTACAGCTCCGCCTATCGCGCGCGCAAACTGCGCGAGGAACTGAACGCGCCGAACGCATCGTCCATTACCGATGCCATCTACGGTGCCGGCTTCAACTCCAACAGCCGTTTCTACGAAGCGTCCGACCAGTTGCTCGGCATGCGCGCGCGCGATTACCGCGCCGGCGGCGCCGGCGCGGTGATCCGTTTCGCCGTCGGCCAGTGCTCGCTGGGCGCGATCCTGGTCGCGCAGAGCCAGCGCGGCATCTGCGCGATCCTGCTCGGCGAGGATCCCGACGCACTCGTACGCGACCTGCAGGACCAGTTCCCGAAGGCGCAACTGGTCGGCGGCGATGCCGAGTTCGAGCAACTGGTCGCGCGGGTGGTCGGCTTCGTCGAAGCGCCGTCGCTGGGCCTGAATCTGCCGCTGGACGTGCGCGGCACGGCGTTCCAGGAACGCGTCTGGCAGGCGCTGCGCGAGATTCCACCCGGCACGACCGTCAGCTACGCGCAGATCGCCGAACGCATCGGCGCGCCGAAAGCGGTGCGCGCCGTCGCGCAGGCCTGCGGCGCGAATCATCTCGCCGTGGCGATTCCCTGCCATCGCGTCGTGCGCCGCGACGGCGATCTCGCCGGCTACCGCTGGGGCGTGGAGCGCAAGCGCGCACTGCTGCGCCGCGAAGCCGAAGCCTGATCGGGACGCACGCATGACCGCCTCCATCGACCGCCTGGACTGGGCGGACATCGCCGCGCAACTGGACGCCGAAGGCTACGCGATGCTGCCCGGCCTGCTCGACGCGGAAGCGGCGCGCGATCTCGCGCGCCGCGCCGGGAACCTGCAAACCGCGCGTCGCACTTCGTTCGCTTCCGCCGATCTCGGGCGCGGCGAACGGATCCGCTTCGACGCGGAACTGCCGGCCCCGCTGGAGTCGTGGCGCCACGCGCTCTACCGGCCTCTGGCCGTCATCGCCAACCGCTGGAACGCCATCCTCGGCATCGACGATCGCTATCCCGCGGACCTCGACGACTTCGTCCGCCGCAACCGGCAGGCGGGACAAGTCCGTCCGCAATCCCACGTGAATCGCCTGGGCGAGGAAGACTACGTCGCCTTGCACCAATGCAGCGACGACGGGCCGGTGTTTCCAATGCAGGTCGTCGCGCTGCTGTCCGAGCCGGGCACGGACTTCGACGGCGGCGAGTTCGTGCTGACGGAACGGCGTCCGCGCATGCAGACGCGCCCGATGGTCCTTCCGCTCGGCCTCGGCGACGCCGCCGTCATCGCCACCGCGGCACGGCCGTTCAAAGGGAGCCGCGGCTACTATCGCGTCAATCTCAAGCATGCCATCAGCCGCGTGCGTCGCGGCGAGCGCGTCGGCGCGGAACTGACGTTCCACGACGCGCGCTGATCCGGCGGGATCGACACGGCACCTAGCGGGCGCGGCAACCCTCTCCGTACCAGAACCCCTCGACGTCCAGTTCCACATTCGGGGTCGCCGCGCTGCAGACCGGGTAACGTTCGTCGCCGCTGCGCTTGAGGGCCAGCTCGCGCAGGCGCGACTTGCGCTCATCCGCCCGTTCCTGATTCCGCTGCGCGGCGTATTCCCGCTTCTCGTCGGAACGCATCATGCAGTCGGCGAACGCGTCGGTTCCCTCCCGGTAGCCGTAGTCGGCGCAGCGCTTCTGGTCCGAGGCGCGATGCTCGGCCCTGACCTGGGCCGGATCCGTGCAGCCGGACGACGACACGCATACCGCGAGAGAAACCAACCATGCCGCGTGTTTCATGCTTGCTCTCCTGGCCGGGGGCGACGGGGATTCCGCCGGCGCATTCTAGAAGGGAATTTCTTGCAAAATTCGTGAATTCCACCGCGCAAGCCGGCGCGCGCAAGCGGCCTCGCCACGACGTCCCCGGCGTGCCGGGCGCCGGCCGGCACCTCCCTTGAGCACGCCGGTCCGACGTGACACGATCCCGCGAATGACCAGCAACCCCGCCGCCGCGCAGCGATTGCGCGATCTCGCCCGGCTGCGGCGCGTGCGCGACCGCATCGACCGCGAGTACGCGCAGCCGCTGGACGTCGAAGCGCTCGCCCGCGGCGCGCACATGTCGGCCGGGCATCTCAGCCGCGAGTTCCGGCTCGCCTACGGCGAATCGCCCTACTCCTACCTGATGACGCGGCGCATCGAGCGCGCGATGGCGCTGCTGCGCCGCGGCGACCTCAGCGTCACCGAGGTCTGCTTCGCGGTCGGCTGCGCGTCGCTCGGCACCTTCAGCACGCGCTTCGCCGAGCTGGTCGGCATGCCGCCCAGTGCCTATCGGCAGCAGGCCGCGCAGGCGACGGCGGGCATGCCCCCGTGCGTGGCGAAGCAGGTGACGCGACCGGTCAGGAATCGAGAAGCGCCGGCCGGCGAGCCGCCACTAGACTGATCGCGTGGACTTCACCACGCATCGAGACCGATCGCCATGGATCTTTCCATCCACCAGAGTTTCCTTCCGCACACCGACGCCGACGCCGCCCTCGCCTTCTATCGCGACGCGCTCGGCTTCGAAGTCCGCAACGACGTCGGCTACCAGGGCATGCGCTGGATCACCGTCGGCCCCGCCGGCCAGCCCGGCACCTCGATCGTGCTGCATCCGCCGGGCGCCGCGCCCGGCATCACCGACGAGGAGCGCCGCACCATCGCCGAGATGATGGCCAAGGGCACCTACGCGATGATCATCCTCGCCACGCACGATCTCGACGCCACCTTCGAGAAGCTGCAGGCGAGCGGCGCCGAAGTGGTGCAGGAGCCGACCGAGCAGCCGTACGGCGTGCGCGATTGCGCGTTCCGCGATCCGGCCGGCAATCACATCCGCATCAACCAGCTGCGCTGAAGCGAGCGGCGCGCACGGAGACCCGATGAGCAAGGCCAAGACGAAGGACGCGCCGGCGAGCGCGCCGCACGCCGCCGACCGCCACGACCTGATCCGCGTGGTCGGCGCGCGCGAGAACAATCTCAAGAACGTCAGCGTCGAGATCCCCAAGCGCCGGCTGACGGTGTTCACCGGCGTCTCCGGCTCGGGCAAGAGTTCGCTGGTGTTCGACACCATCGCCGCCGAATCGCAGCGGCTGATCAACGAGACCTACAGCGCCTTCGTGCAGGGTTTCATGCCGAGCACCGCACGGCCCGACGTCGACGTGCTCGACGGCCTGACCACCGCGATCATCGTCGACCAGGAGCGCCTCGGCGCCGATCCGCGCTCCACCGTCGGCACCGCCACCGACGCCAACGCGATGCTGCGCATCCTGTTCAGCCGCCTCGGCAAGCCGCACATCGGCCCGCCCAGCGCGTTCGCCTTCAACGTGCCGTCGGTGAAGGCCGCCGGCGCGATCACCATCGAGCGCGGCGCCAAGACGAAGACGGTGAAGGAAACCTTCGAGCGCACCGGCGGCATGTGTCCGCGCTGCGAGGGCCGCGGCACGGTCACCGACTTCGACCTGACGCAGCTCTACGACGAGGCCAAGTCGCTCAACGACGGCGCGCTGACCATTCCCGGCTACAGCATGGACGGCTGGTACGGGCGCATCTTCCGCGGCTGCGGCTTCTTCGATCCGGACAAGCCGATCCGGAAGTTCAGCAAGAAGGAACGGCACGACCTGCTCTACAAGGAACCGACCAGGATCAAGGTCGACGGCATCAACCTGACCTACGCCGGCCTGATCCCGACGATCCAGAAATCGTTCCTGGCCAAGGACGTCGACGCGATGCAGCCGCACGTGCGCGCCTTCGTCGGGCGCGTGGTGACGTTCAGCACCTGCCCCGACTGCGGCGGCACCCGCCTCGCCGAAGCGGCCCGCTCGTCGAAGATCGGCAAGATCAACATCGCCGACGCCTGCGCGATGGAGATTCGCGACCTCGCCGAATGGGTGCGCGGCCTCGACGAGCCGTCGGTGGCGCCGCTGCTCGCCAAGCTGCTGCACACGCTGGACTCGTTCGTGGAAATCGGCCTCGGCTATCTCTCGCTCGAGCGGCCGTCGGGCACGCTGTCGGGCGGCGAGGCGCAGCGCACCAAGATGATCCGCCATCTCGGCTCGCCGCTGACCGACGTCACCTACGTCTTCGACGAGCCGACGATCGGCCTGCATGCGCACGATATCCAGCGCATGAACGAGCTGTTGCTGCGGCTACGCGACAAGGGCAACACCGTGCTCGTCGTCGAGCACAAACCCGAGGCGATCGCGATCGCCGACCACGTCGTCGACCTGGGCCCGGGTGCCGGCGCGGGCGGCGGTGAAATCGCCTTCGAAGGCGGCGTCGAGGCCCTGCGCGCGAGCGGGACGCTCACCGGCCGTCATCTCGACGACCGCGTCGCGCTGAAGAAGACGCCGCGCAAGCCGAACGGCCAGCTGAAGATCCGCGGCGCGAACGCGCACAACCTGCGCGACGTCGACGTCGACGTTCCGCTCGGCGTGCTCGTCGTCGTCACCGGCGTGGCCGGCTCGGGCAAGAGTTCGCTGATCCACGGCTCGATCTCCGAGCGCGACGGCGTGGTGACGGTCGACCAGAGCGCGATCCGCGGTTCGCGGCGCAGCAATCCGGCGACCTACACCGGGCTGCTCGATCCGATCCGCAACGCGTTCGCGAAAGCCAACGGCGTGAAGCCGGCGCTGTTCAGCGCGAACTCCGAGGGCGCCTGCCCGACCTGCAATGGCGCCGGCGTGATCTACACCGACCTGGCGATGATGGCCGGCGTCGCCACGCTCTGCGAGGACTGCGAGGGCAAGCGCTTCCAGCCCGCGGTGCTGAAGTACGAATTCGGCGGCAAGGACATCAGCGAAGTGCTGGCGATGCCGGTCGCCGAAGCGCGCGAGTTCTTCGGCGCCGGCAAGGCGCGCACGCCGGCCGCGCACGCGATCCTCGAACGACTCGCCGACGTCGGCCTCGGCTATCTCAGCCTCGGCCAGCCGCTGACCACGCTGTCCGGCGGCGAGCGGCAGCGTCTCAAGCTGGCCACCCACCTCGGCGAGAAAGGCGGCGTCTACGTGCTCGACGAACCGACCAGCGGCCTGCATCTCGCCGACGTCGAGCGACTGCTCGGCCTGCTCGACCGGCTCGTCGACGCCGGCAAGTCGGTCATCGTCGTCGAGCATCACCAGGCGGTGATGGCGCACGCGGACTGGATCGTCGACCTCGGCCCCGGCGCCGGTCACGACGGCGGCCGGATCGTGTTCGAGGGGACGCCGGCCGAACTCGTCGCCGCGCGCTCGACGTTGACCGGCAAGCATCTCGCGGCCTACGTGGGCGCCACGGGACGGCGATGAAGCCGGCGAGGAAGAGCGCCGCGGGCTAGCTCCGCGACGGCGGCAGCAGCAACTCGGCGGAACGCGCCTGCAGCGTCGAGCGCAGCGCCGCCACGACGCGGTCGCACGCCGACGCGGCCGCCTCGACGATCGACGCGCCGCCGAGCAGACCGCCGAGCACGGCCGCACTGAACAGGTCGCCGGTGCCTTTCGGCGCGATGTCGACGCGCGCATGCGTCAACACCTCCGCCTCGTCCCTGGTCACCACGGCCACCTGCATGCTGCCTTCCGCCCAGGCGCCGGGATTGGCGCTGGTGACGATCACCCACTGCGTGCGGCCGACCAGCAGCCGGCGCGCCGCTTCGACGACGTCGTCGAAGCCGGTCAAGGCGCGTCCGCTCAGCTGCTCCAGCTCGAAGCCGTTCGGCGTCAGGCCGTCGGCCTGCGGCAGCAGATGCTCTCGGTAGGCGTCGATCAGGCCCGGCACGACGTAGATGCCGTGGTCGTGGTCGCCGATCACCGGATCGACGATGACGCGCACACCAGGCTGCGCCTCGCGCATGCGGGCGATCCATCCGCCGAGCGCGCCCGCCTGCTCCGGCGTGCCGAGATAGCCCGTCACGATCGCCCTGAGTTCGCGCAGGGCGCCGCGCGCCGACAGATCCTCGAGGTAGCCGGCGAACCAGTCGATCGGCACGGTGCCGCCGTGGATGCTCGGGTAATGCGGCGTATTGCTCAGCACCACGGTCGGCACGGCGGCGACGGCGAGGCCGAACGCCTGCAGCGTCGGCACCGCGACGTTGTTGCCGACGCGGCCGTAGACGACCTGCGACTGCACCGACACCACGTCGACGGAAAGCGGCTGCATCGCCTCGGCGACGACGTCGGTTCGCGAAAGACTCATCGAGATTCCCCTTCTCCGGCCGCCGGCCAATAGTGGCTGTCCGGCAACGCACGCGCGCCGTAGATCGCCTGCCCGACGCGGACGACGGTGGCGCCCTCCTCGACGGCGATCTCGTAGTCGCCGGACATGCCCATCGACAGTTCGTCGAGGCCGACGCCTTGCGGAGCGTCCTGGCGCAGCCGCTCGCGCAGGTCGCGCAGCAGGACGAAGCAGCGGCGCACGCGCGGCGCTTCCGCCGACAGCAGGGCGAGGGTCATCAGCCCGCGCACGCGCAACGCGGAGAACGCCGGCAGCCGGCGCAGGAACGGCGCGACTTCCTCGGGCGGGAGGCCGTACTTGCTGTCTTCGCCGGAGGTGTTGACCTGCACGAACACGTCCAGCGCGCGCCCCTCGACCTGCAGGCGCCGCTCCAGCGCCTCGGCCACGCGCAGGCTGTCCAGTGCCTGGAATTCGCTGGCGAAACGCGCGACCAGCTTGGCCTTGTTGGTCTGCAGATGGCCGATCACCGACCAGCGCAGATCGGGCAGGTCCGCCATCGCCTCCCACTTGCGATACGCCTCCTGCACCTTGTTCTCGCCGAGCTGCCGGCAACCGGCGGCGTAGGACAGGCGGATGCGCGCCTCGTCGACGGTCTTGCTCACCGGCAGCAGGCGCACCTCGCGCGGATCGCGCCCGGCCCTGACGCTGGCCTCTTCGATGCGCCGCTGCACGTCGGCGAGATTGCGGCGGAAGTCCTCCACCGTCTCGGCACGCGCCCAGCGGCCGTGGCGGTCGTGCAGGGTTCGCGTCCCCGGGGCGGAGCGCGCGTCGTCGCCGGTCATGCCGCAACCTCCGTTCGACGAGCCGCCGGCTCGTCGTGTGTTATTGTCCTAGGCCAAACTCTAGCACGTCCCAGACGGTCATGAGGATCACGGGAAGCACCGCCGCGCAGATTTTCGAAAGCGTCCGCGCGCTCGCGCAGCGCGGCGAACTGGCCCACGGCCAGGCGTTGCCGACGGTGCGCGATCTCGCCGCTAGGCTCGGCGTCAATCGCAACACCGTGTCGATGGCCTACCGGCGCCTGGCGACGGCCGGCATCGCGAGCACCCAGGGCCGCCTCGGCACCACCGTGCGCGGGCCGCTGCCCGCGGGAGAGCAGGAAGGCTTCGTCACAGGCTCGCCGCTCGACGATCTCGGCAGCGGCAATCCCGATCCTGCCTGGCTGCCCGATCTTTCCTCGGTGCTGGCGCGCAAGCGCTACCGCAAGCGGCTCTACGGCGAAGCGCCGGTCGATCCGGAACTGGAACGGATCGCGCGCGCATGGCTGGCGCCCGACTGCCCGCGGGACTTCGCGGTCGACCTGACGCACGGTTCCGTCGACGCGCTCGAGCGCCTGCTGTCGGCGCATCTCGCCGCCGGCGACAAGGTCGCGGTGGAAGATCCCTGCTTCGTCAGCAGCGGTAACACGCTGCGCGTGGCCGGATTCCAGATCCTGGCGGTGCCGGTCGACGCCCGCGGCATGCGCGTCGACGCGCTGGAAGCGGCACTGGCCGCCGGCGCGCAGGCCGTCGTCGTCACGCCTCGCGCGCACAACCCGACCGGCGCCAGCCTCGACGCGGCGCGTGCGCGCCGGCTGCGCTCGACGCTGGCGCGGTATCCGCACGTGCTGGTGATCGTCGACGACCATTTCTCGCAGCTGTCCTGCAACGAGTACCACGACGTGATTCCGCGCGCGGCCGGCCGCTGGGCGCTGGTCCGCTCGGTCTCCAAGATGCTCGGTCCCGACCTGCGTGTCGCGGTGGTGGCCAGCGACGTGCGGACGTCGCAGCGCCTGCGCCTGCGCCTGGCGAGCGGCACGAACTGGGTCAGCCATCTGCTGCAGGACGTCGTCGTCGCCTGCTTGTCGTCGCCGACGGTGACCCGGCGGATCGCGCAGGCGCGGGCCGACTACGCCCGGCGCAGGAACATCCTCGCCGCCGCGCTGGCCGAACGGAACGTCGCCGTGGTCACGCCCGCCGACGGCCTCAGCCTGTGGTTGCCGCTGGAAGAAGACAGTCGGCCCGTGGCGCTCGCCCTGGCGCAGCGCGGCTGGCTGGTGCGCGACGGCGAGGCCTTCGGCGTCCTGCGGCCGGCGCACGGCCTGCGCGTCACCGTCTCGACGCTCGACGAGCCCAAGGCGCGGGCCTTCGCGCGCGCGCTGGGCGAGATTCTCGGACGCCGCTGATCGAGCCGGCGGCGACCGCCTACGCGCCGAATTCACTTCGCAAAAAATCTACTTTGCGTGATGTACTACACTGCGATCGCTCGATCGTTCGACGGGTGAAAACCTCTCGACGCGCACCGTTCCACAGGGGGAACATCATGACCATTCGCTCTCGCCGTCTCCGCGGCCGGCACATCGCGGTGCTCCACGCACGGCGAACCGGCGCGCTGTGCGCGCTGCTGTTCGTCGCAGCTCCGGCATTCGCCCAGACCATCGTCCCGAACGCCAATCTCGACACGCAGTTCGCGCCCTGGCAGCCGTTCGTCTCCACCGCGCCCGACCCGGTCGGCAACGGCGACGCGCCGGTCTGGGTCGCCGCGCCGGATTGGAACGGCAGCCCGACTTCCGGCTCGGCGCGCATCGACCTGCACGCGAGCGGCGCCGCGGCGAACGCGGCCTCGGGAATGGCGCAATGCGTGGATTTCAGCAGCGCGACGCTGATCCATTTCGTCAACTACGGCATGAGCTTCGAGGTGCCGGCGACGACCGCCGACGACGGCAGCCTGAGCGCGACGATCGAACTGCGGCTCTTCACCGATCCCGGCTGCAGCGGTTTCATCAGCGGCGGCACGCAGGGGCAGACGATCGCGCCGGGCACGGCCGCGGACGCGGTCTGGTACGGCCTCGGCGACAACAGCTTCGTGCCCGCCGGCGCACCGGTGACGGCGGCCAGCGCCGAGGTGCGCGGCTACCTGCGCCGCACCGGCACGGCTCCCTCGCAGTCGGACTATCCGATCCATCTCGACCACTTCGTGCTGGTGTTGAACGACACCACGCCGGTCGAGCTGATGCAGTTCTACGTCGAGTGAGGGGAACGCCATGACGAATCGATTCCTCCGCTGGCCGATGCTCGCGCTGCTGGCGGCGACCGGCCTCGACGCCGGCGCCGCGTGCCTGACCACGTCGATCTCCCCCACGGCCCTGCCCGCCGCCACCGTCGGCGCCGGCTACGACCAGACGCTGACCGCCAGCGGCGTCGGCGCGCTGCCGTACGATTTCGCCGTCACCAGCGGCTCGTCGGCAGGCCTCGATCTGGGCGTCGTCGACGCCACCAATGCCAGGCTGAACGGCACGCCGGCGCAGGCCGGACGGTACCTGTTCACCGTCACCGCCACCGACGCGAGCGGCTGCAGCGGCGGGCGCACGTACCAGCTCGACGTCGGCGCCGGCACCCAGACGATCAGCTTCACCTCCAGCGCGCCGAGCGACGCGCGTTTCGGCGGCGCGCCCTACACCGTGAGCGCGACCGCGACGTCGGGGCTCGCGGTGAGTCTCGCGATCGACGCGTCGGCCGCCTCGGTCTGCTCGCTGAGCGGATCGACGGTGAGCTTCGACGGCGTCGGCACCTGCGTGATCGACGCCGACCAGGCCGGCGACGCCGACTGGAACGCCGCGCCACGCGTGCAGCAGAGCTTCGCCGTCGGCAAGGCGACGCAATCGATCACGTTCACCAGCAGCGCACCGCCCGCCGCCGTCGTCGGCGGTGCCGCCTATGACGTTGCCGCGACGGCGTCGTCCGGGCTCGCCGTCACCTTCAGCATCGACGCCAGCGCCGCGGCGGTGTGTTCGATCGCCGGATCGAGCGTGAGCTTCCACGGCGCCGGCACCTGCGTGATCGACGCGAACCAGGCCGGCGACGCCAGCTACGAAGCCGCGCCGCAGATGCAGCAGAGCTTCGCCGTCGGCCGCAGCCAGCAGACGATCAGCTTCACCACCACGCCGCCGGCCGCCGTCGTCGGCGGCGCACCCTACGCCGTCGCGGCGACCGCATCTTCCGGACTGCCGGTGACCTTCAGCATCGATCCCGCCGCCGCGGCGGTGTGCTCGATCAGCGGCGCGACCGTGAGCTTCCACGGCGCCGGCACTTGCGTGATCGATGCGAACCAGCCCGGCGACGCCAGCTACGATCCCGCGCCGCAGATCCAGCAGAGCTTCGCCGTCGATCGCGGCCAGCAGACAATCAGCTTCACCACCACGCCGCCGGCCGCCGTCGTCGGCGGCGCGCCCTACGCCGTCGCGGCGACCGCATCCTCCGGACTGCCGGTCACCTTCAGCATCGATCCCGTCGCCACGGCGGTGTGCTCGATCAGCGGCTCGACCGTGAGCTTCCACGGCGCCGGCACCTGCGTGATCGACGCGAACCAGCCCGGCGACGCGAACTATGATCCCGCGCCGCAGATGCAGCAGTCGTTCGCGGTCGGCATCGGCAGCCAGACGCTGACGTTCACGTCGACGCCGCCGGCCGCTGCCGCGGTCGCCGGCGCGACCTACACGCCGACGGCGACCTCCAGCGCCGGCCTGCCGGTGACGTTGACGATCGACGCCAGCGCCGCGTCGGTCTGCTCGATCGCCGGCGGCGTGGTGAGCTTCCAGCACGCCGGTACCTGCGTGATCGACGCGAACCAGCCCGGCGACGCGAACTACGCGCCCGCGCCGCAGGTGCAGCAGAGTTTCGCGGTCGCCCCGGGCGTGCAGACTCTCAGCTTCACCAGTGCAGCGCCGACCGGCGCCGTCGTCGCCGGCGCCACCTACACGCCTACGGCGACCTCCAGCGCCGGCCTGCCGGTGACGCTGACGATCGACGCCAGCGCCGCATCGGTCTGCTCGATCGCCGGTGGCGTGGTCAGTTTCCAGGGCGCGGGCACCTGCGTGATCGACGCGAACCAGCCCGGCGACGCCGACTGGAGCGCCGCACCGCAGCTGCAGCAGAGCTTCGCGGTCGGCAAGGGCAGCCAGACGATCAGCTTCACCTCGACCGCGCCGACCGATGCGCGCATCGGCGGCACGCCCTACTCCGTCGCCGCCACGGCGACGTCCGGCCTGCCGGTCGCGCTCTCGATCGACGCCAGTGCGAGCGGCGTGTGCTCGATTTCCGGGAATACGGTGTCCTTCCTCGGCGCCGGCACCTGCGTGATCGACGCCGACCAGGCCGGCGACGCGAACTGGACTGCCGCGCCGCGCGTGCAGCAGAGCTTCGCGGTCTCCGCCTGCCTCACGCTCGCCGTCGGCCAGGTCGTGCTCGACGGCATGCCGGGCGGCGCGAACGTGTGCGTCCAGAACGCGGACGGCGCCAACGCCGAGTTCACCTACCTGCCGATCAACATCGCCGCGAGCGGCGACGTCAGCCTCAGCGTGACCGGCAACAACATCGTCGCCGTGAGCGGACCGCCGGCGCCGATCGCGCCGACCGGATCGTCGCCGCTGGCGCCGCTGCACGATCCGCTCGACGAAGAACTCGAGGTCGACTACCACGCCGCGGAAACCTCGACGCTCCTGCCGGACCCCGTGGCCGACCCGAGGTCGCTGGTGCCGCCCTTCGGCCTGACCGCCGGACCGCTGACGGTCGGACAGCTGATCGATCTCAACGCCTCGGTCGGCGGCTGCAGCGTCGCGCCGGACATCCGCAAGGGACGCGTCGAAGCGATCACCACGCCGCAGGCGCCCGGCCAGCAGGTGCTGTACGCCGTGCAGGAAGTGGTCGAGACCTCGCCGGGCAGCGGCGACTGGCATGCACCGGTTCCCGGCGGCTACACGACCGCGTTGTTCCAGGCCATCATCGACGCGTTCGTCCAGGCTCCGCCGGGAAGCGTGGGACCCGCCGGTACGCCGGGGCCGCTGCTGAAGAACGGCATGATGGACACGTTCACCGGTACGTTCGGCGACCTCACCGACGTCGACGGCAACGGCGGGGTGATCGTGTTCTTCACGCCGAAGATGAACGAACTGTCTCCGCCGGCGAGCAGCACGGTACAGATCGGCTTGTTCCAACCGCGCGACCTGTTCTCCGCGGCGACCTGCGCGGGCAGCAACGAGGCGGAAATCCTCTACCTGCTGGTGCCGGATCCGACCGGAGTGGTCAACAGCAACGTGCGCACGCTGTCGTTCGCCTACGGCAACGCGGGGCCGACGCTGGTGCACCATTTCGAGCACTTGTTCAACGCTGTCCGCCGCCTGTACTTCAACAGCGCTCCGGCGCTGGAAGAGCCGTGGCTGGACGAGGCGCTGGCCTGGTCGGCGCAGGAGCTGGCGTTCTTCAACGCCTCCGTCGGGCTGACTCCGCGCAGCAACATCGTCGTGACGAACCTGACGACCGGTCCGAATGCGGCGGTCCGCGTCAACGACTTCAACATGTACGAAAACCCGATGTACGGCGCGATGCGAACCTACTTCCTGCAGCTGAGTTCAGGCGCCAACGGCAACAAGCGCCTGGGACCGTTGCGTCGCTCGGCGTACACGAGCGGATTGCACGACGCGACCGCGCCGAACTTCGTGCACACGTACATGTTCCTGCGCTACGCGATCGACCGGAAGAACACCGGCGACGCCGCGCTGTTCAGCGCCCTGGTCAACACGACGCAAATCGGCGTGGCCAATCTGCAAACGGTGTTCGGCGCCGATCCGAACGACTGGATGCGCGACTTCCTGGTGGCGATCTACGCCGACGACGCCGTCGCGGGCTTGGACGCGCGCTACACGCTGCCGAGCTGGAACATCCGCTCGCTCTATACCGCGCTCAACGGCAGCTACCAGCTCGTGGTCGATCCGCTGGCCAATGCCGTGCCGCTGTCGTTCGCCCTCTCGCCCGGCGGCGGTACGCGCTATCTGCGCTTCGGCGTGACGCCGGGCCAGGCGGCGAACCTGACGCTGACCGAGGGCGGCGTCGCGCCGACCTCGCCGGTCACCATGGCACTGGTGCGCACGAAGTAGGCGGCGCCCGGCGGTCCGCCACGGGTACGAGAACTCTTCGTACCCGCGGCGCAACGGCGGTTTCCGCGAGTGCCGGCCGGGATTCAGCGGCCGGGCCGCCCGCCGCCGCCGGCCTGAACGGCCGGCGATCCGGCCCGCTGCCCGCGATGCGGCCCTCGTTCCGATGCTCGCGCATCACCGCTATGATGCTCCCCGTCTCCGGGGGAGCGTGGGGCCTTCGCCATGCGCACTGCCTCCGCGGGACATCCATTCACATCTACTACCAACGGAGCCCTGTCCCAACGATGGCCACCCAACCGAAAGTCAAACCCGTGACCGAACCGCTGTCCAAGAGCGGCCTGGTCGACCATCTCGCCGGCAACAGCGGCGTCGAAAAGCGCGACGTGAAGGCGGTTCTGCAGGCGCTCGAGCAGGTCGTCGCCGGCGCGGTGCACAAGAAGGGCGCTGGTCAGTTCACCCTGCCGGGTCTGCTGAAGATCACGGTGCAGGCCGTGCCGGCCAAGCCGCGCCGCAAGGGCATCGATCCTTTCACCAAGGAAGAGCGCTGGTTCGAAGCCAAGAAGGCGACCGTCAAGGTCAAGATTCGTGCGCTGAAGAAGCTCAAGGACGCGGCGCTCTGAGCGATCGCGCCACTCTGGGGGCATTGCCGCGTCCGCGGCAATTGCCCTTTCTGGGCACGAGGCGGAACCCCGCCTCAATGAAAGTCCCTTGATTCGAATCCCAGCTCGGGCAGCAGCCCGCTGTAGTCATACAGGCGCCGTGCGATCAGATGATGCACGCCCTCGCTCGATTCGAGCACGCCGTCGACGCCCATCACCACCGCATCCAGCAGCACGTCCTGCTGACGCTCCGCGAGCCGCTGCCAGACGACGACGTTGACCACGCCGGTCTCGTCCTCGAGCGTGACGAAGGTGACGCCCTTGGCCGTGCCGGGATGCTGGCGCACGGTGACGAGGCCGGCGCAGCGTATGGAGCAACCGCGATTGGTCGCCTCGACGGCGGCCCGCGTCGTCATCACGCGGCGACGCGCGAGCAGCGGCCGCGCCAGCGCGAGCGGATGCCGCGCCAGCGACAATCCCTGCGTCGCGTAGTCGGCCATGACGTCCTCGCGCAGGCTCGGCGGACGCAACGCGATGCGCGCTTCGGCCACGGTGGAATCGGCCAGCAGCGGCGTCGGCACTTCGGCGGCGGCGATGTCCCAGTGCGCGCGATGGCGATGGCCGCTGAGTCGCCGCAGCGCGCCGGCGTCGGCCAGTCGCGCGCGCTCGAAACGGTCGAGCCGCGCGCGCCGCGTCAGGTCGGCGACGTCGCGGAACGGCGCCGCCGCGCGCGCGGCGACGATGCGCGCGGCCAGGTCCGACGAAAGTCCGTCGACCTGGCGCAGGCCGAGGCGCAGCGCGAGCGTTTCGCCTTGTCGTTCGAGCGTGCAATCCCAGTCGCTCGCGGTGACGTCGACCGCGCGCAGCGGCACGTTCTGCCGCCGCGCCTCCTGCACGATCTGCGCGGCCTGATAGAAACCCATCGGCTGCGAGTTCAGCAGCGCGCAGGCGAACGCGGCCGGATGATGCCGTTTCAGCCAGGAGGAGACGTAGGCGAGCGAGGCGAAGCTGGCCGAGTGCGACTCCGGAAAACCGTATTCGCCGAAGCCCTTGATCTGCTCGAAGATGCGTTCGAAGTACGCTTGCTCGTAGCCGTTGGCGAGCATGCCGTCGCGGATCTTGTCGTGGAAATGCTCGAGGCCGCCCTTGCGCTTCCACGCGGCCATCGCGCGGCGCAGCTGGTCGGCTTCGCCTGGCGTGAAGTCGGCGACGACCTCGATCAGGCGCATGACCTGTTCCTGGAAGATCGGTACGCCGAGCGTGCGCTTGAGTACCTTCTCGACCTTGGAAGTCTGCGCGCCGGCTTCGCGTTCGCGGTTCGACTGCGGATAGTCGATCTTCTCCTCTCCGTTCCTTCGCCGCAGATACGGATGCACCATGTTTCCCTGGATCGGCCCCGGCCGCACGATCGCGATCTGGATCACCAGGTCGTAGAACGTGCGCGGACGCAACCGCGGCAACATCGCCATCTGCGCGCGCGATTCGATCTGGAACACGCCGATCGTCTCGGCCTGGCAGATCATCGCGTAGGTCTGCTCGTCGTCCTGCGGCACGCTCGCCAGCACCAGGTCGGGACCGTCGTGCCGGCGCAGCAGGTCGAAGCACTTGCGCAAGCAGGTCAGCATGCCGAGCGCGAGGCAGTCGACCTTCAGCAGGCCCAACGATTCGAGGTCATCCTTGTCCCACTGGATCACGGTGCGGTCGACCATCGCGGCGTTCTCGACCGGCACCAGATGATGCAGCGGCCGCTCCGAGATGACGAAGCCGCCGACGTGCTGCGACAGGTGCCGCGGAAAGCCGCGCAGTTGCCGGGTCAGCACGAACAAGCGCTTCAGCAAGGGACTGTCCGGATCGAATCCGCGCTCGCGTAGCCAGTCCTCGCGCGATTTGTCGCTGTGCACGCGCGAGTGCAGCCGGCTCAGGCGGTCGAGCTGTTCGTCGGGCAGCCCGAGCGCATGGCCGACGTCGCGCAACGCGCTGCGGCCGCGATAGCGGATCACCGTCGCCGCCAGCGCGGCGCGTTCGCGACCGTACTTGCCGAACACGTACTGGATCACCTCCTCGCGCCGCTCGTGCTCGAAATCGACGTCGATGTCGGGCGGTTCCTTGCGCTCGCGCGAGAGGAAGCGTTCGAACAGCAGGTTGCCGTGCGCAGGATCGACCGCGGTGATGCCGAGGCAGTAGCACACGGCCGAGTTGGCCGACGAGCCGCGGCCCTGGCAGAGGATCGGCGGTTCCCGCGTGCGCGCCCAATGGACGATGTCGGCGACGGTCAGGAAGAACGCCTCGTACTCGAGTTCGGCGATCAGCGCGAGCTCCCTTTCGACCTGATCGCGCACGTCGTCCGGCATGCCTTGCGGCCAGCGCTCCGCCGCGCCGTCGAAAGTCAGTTCGCGCAAATACGCCGTCGGCGTCGAACCGGGCGGCACCAGTTCGTGCGGGTACTCGTAGCGGATGTCGTCGAGCAGGAACGTGCAGCGCGCGGCGATGCGCAGCGTCTCGGCCAGCAGCTCTTCGGGATACAGATCGGCGAGATCGTCGATCCGGCGCAGATGCCGCTCGCCGTTCGCAAACAGCGCCTCCCCCGCTTCGGCCACCGTGCGGCCGAGACGGATCGCGCACATCACGTCCTGCAGCGCGCGCCGCGCGCGCACGTGCATGTGCACGTCGCCGGCGGCGACCAGCGGCAGCCCGTGCCGCGCGCCCAGTTCACGCAGCGCACGCAGCTCGGCCGCATCGTCCGCGCCGCGGTGCAGCTCGACCGCGATCCAACTGCGCCCGCCGAAATGCCGCGCCAACCAGGCGGCCTGCGCCGGGCGCTCGTCGCACGGCGACGCCTGCGCGATCCATAGCACGAGCACGCCCTCGCCCAAGCCTTCGAGGTCGGTGCGTTCGAGCCGGTATTCGCCTTTCGCACTGCGCCGCCGGCCCAGGGTAATCAATCGGCACAGTTCGGAATAGCCGTCCCGATCCGCCGCGAGCAGGACGAGTTTCACGCCGTCGATCAGGCGGATTTCGCTGCCGACGATCAGCGGCAGACCGACGTCCCTGGACGCCTCCCAGGCACGCACGATGCCGGCCAGCGAGCATTCGTCGGTGATCGCCAGCGCCGCGTAGCCGAGCCGGCGCGCGCGCTCGAACAATTCCTCCGCGCTCGATGCGCCGCGCTGGAAGCTGAAGGCGCTGAGGCAATGCAGCTCGGCATAGCTCATGCGAACCAGCCGTGCAGCATCCAGCCATCGCTCGCGCCGGCCTCGACGAAGACCCAGGCGCGCTGGCCGACGCGCGTGCGCACGAGATAGTAGTCGCGGCGGCAGTCGCCGCCGTCCCACCAGCCGCTTTCGATGCGCTCCGGCCCGGCCAGGATCGCGGCCGGCGCCGGTCGCAATGGCCGCGGTTGCGGCAGCAGCCAGAACGGCCGCGGCGGCGTGCCGCGACGGTCGACGGTCTCCACCGACGGCGCGGAACGCGTCGCAACGCTCTTCCCGGCAGGCGCGGGCGCGACGAAGCGCCAGGCGCGTTCCGGTCGATGCTCCGCGACCCGGGCCAGACCGCGCACGGACGTCGCCCCGAGCCGCGCGCGCAAGCGCTCGACCAGGGCCGGCCACTCCAGCGCTTCCCCACGCGTGTCGTCGAACAGGTCGCGATGCAGCGGACACAACGGCGGCAGCTCGTCGGCGCGCACGCTCAAGGAATGCACGGCGGCCGGCAGCTCGATGCGTTCCAGATGTGTGCGCGCGAGTTCGAACAACGTCGCCGCCTCGCGCGCCGGCGTCAGCAGACCGATTTCGATCCGCGTCTTCGCCTCGCGCTCGTGACCGAGCACCAGCGCGAAGCGTTGCACGCCGCCGTCGCGCGCGCTCAGGAACAGCGCCAGTTCAGTCAGCAGGCGACGCAGCGGGAACAGCAGCGCGGTGCTGTTCTCGATGCCGTAGTTCAGCTCGATGCGCCGCTCGTAGCGATCCGGCGGCCGATAGCGCGGCAGGCGTTCGGCCGCCTGGCCGCGCAGGCGGTCGAGATGATCGAGCGCGGCAGGACCGACGCGCCGCGCGAGTTCGGCGCGCGGCAGGCGGAACAGCTCGCGCAGACCGCGAAAACCCATGCCGCGCAGCGCCGCGACGACAGGCTCGTCGAGACCGGCGGCCGTCAGCGGCAACGCATCCAGCGCCTGCAGCAGCGACGCCGGCGCGGTGATCGCGAGGCCGTCGTGACGCGCCGCCAGCACGTGCGCCGCGGTCGCGTTCGGCGCTGCGGCCAAGGTATGTGCGTAACCGAGTTCGGCAAGTTCGCCGCGCAGTCGACGCTGCAAGGTCGGCCAGCCGCCGAACAGGCTCAGGCTGCGACCGACCTCGAGCAGCAGCGCGTCCGGCGGCGCCAGCACGACCTCCGCGCTGAAGCGATAGGCCCAGGCCGCCAGCGCTTCGAGACCGTGGCGCTCGGCCGCCTCATCGCGCTGGCGCAGCTTCAGGCGCGGGCACAGCGCCTGCGCCGCGGCGAGCGTATGGCCGCTGCGCACGCCGGTCGCGCGCGCCGCCGCATTCGCGAACGCAATCCGCCGCCGCGGCGGCTGGCCGTCGACGACGGCGCAGGGCTGCGCCTCGTCGCCGCTGCCGATTGCCTGCAGCGGCCAATGCGGAAAACGGATGCAGGCCCACATGGCACACGGCTCGTGCCGTCATGCGTACAGGCGCACCGCCTCGCTGACGCGGCCGCGGCACTTCAGGATCTCGATGCCCATCGCATCCGCCTCGGCGGATACGCGCAGGCGCAGCGCGGCGGGACTGGATTGCGCGGCCGCGCCGGCGGGACGGAACACGAAGGCCAGCGCCGCCCCGCTCTCGGCGGCGAGCTGCAGGCGCCGCAGCTGGCGATAGTCGGCCGCCGGCAGCCAGTTCAGCACGGCGCCGCAGCAACCGGCGCGCAGGCATTGCTCGGCGGTCCAGTGCGCGTCGGTCGAATGCGCGTCGATCTGCACCACGTACGTCAGGTCGATGCCGGCGGCGGCCAGCGCCGGCGCGTACGGCACGTACGGCGGCGCGATCAGCATCACGCGCTGCCGCGCGCGCGTCAGCGCGGCCAGCGCCGGCGCGACCAGGGCGAACTCGCCGATGCCATCGTGCTCGACCAGGATTTCGCTGAGCGCGCCGCGCGGCCAGCCGCCGCCGGGCAGTTCGGCGTCGAGTTCGGCGCAACCGGTCGGCAGCGCATCGACGTGGCTCTGCGCGGAAGCGCTGCGCCGCCAGACCCGCGGATGGCGCAGCACTTCGGCCAGCGCCGCCTCGTCGCGCCGCGCCGGCGGCACGCGCAGCGGCGTCGGCGCTGGCGCTGGCGCAGCGAAACTCGTGAACGCGACCGTCGCGGACGGCGCCAGATCGAAGGAATCGGAGAGCAGCATCGTCGTTGACCTCGTTCGGAACTAGGGGTGTCGTCTTACGCCCGGCCGTCGCGCCGCAGCAGACCGACGTACAGGCCTTCGATGGCGAAGGCGTGGCGCTGCGGATCGACCTCGATCGGCGCGAAATCCGGATTGGCCGGCAGCAGGCGCACGCGGCCGCTGCGGCGTTCGAGGCGCTTGACCGTGACTTCGTCGTCGAGCCGCGCGACGACGATGCGGCCGTCGTCGGCCTCGGCGCTGCGCCGCACCGCGATCAGGTCGCCGTCGAGGATGCCGGCGTCGCGCATGCTGAGGCCGACCACCCGCAGCAGGTAGTCGGCGCGCGGAAACAGGGAGGGATCGAGCGCGTACTGCGCCTCGACGTTCTCGGCCGCCAGGATCGGGCTGCCGGCGGCGACCCTGCCGACGAGGGGTAGCGAGGTCGCCGCCGGCGCCCTGGAACGCTCGGCTCCGAAACGACCGGCCAGACGCAGGCCGCGGTGCTGCGGCAGCCGTTCGAGCGCGCCCTTGCGCACCAGCGCCTCGACGTAGTCCTGCGCCGAGCTGTGGCTGGACAGGCCGAGCGCCTCGGTGATCTCACGCAGGGTCGGCGCGCAGTCGTGGCGCTCGAAATGCTGCCGGATGCAGTCGAGGACGCGGCGCTGGTTCGGGGTGAGCGCGATGTCGTTCATACGTACTAATGTACGTATTTCCAAAATCGATGCAAGCCCCCGGCTTCACAAACCCGAGCCGCGAGCCGATGGAGGGCTGCGGCTGGACGATACGAGCGGGTCATCCGGCCAGACGCGGACTGCGGCGATCGGAACGATCGCACGAACCCGATACGAAAAACCCGGCGCGAGGCCGGGTTTTTCGTGCATCCGATCAGCGGCTCGCGGCCTTGCGATCGGCGGTGCGTCCGCCCTTGGCCGAAGGTCCGGCGGAAGGCTGCGGATCGAGATCGTTGAGCAGCGCGCGCAGGTCGACCGAGATCGTCGCGCCGTCGCCGGCGAGATCGAGCGCGCCCATCGCGCGCTTCGACAGCGCCGCGCGATCGACGTACAACTCGCGATCCGGCTCGGGCGGACGCGTCGCGCTGCACAGGTTCCGATTGAGGCGCAGCAGGCTGGTGCCCGAACGCTGCCAGGGATGGTCCGGCGAAAGACGCTTGACCATCACGCTTTCCAGTTTGACGACGACGGTGTCGCCACTCACTTCGGTGCAACGACCGATACCGATATCGTAAGACATGACTATCCTCTTGAACGGAGACCCGCGGTCACGCCAGCCATGTGGCACCGCGACCGTGCCGCGCAAGCCGCGAGGCCGCGCGTGGGAACTCGCGAGTATGACAGCTTCGGCAGTAAAATTCCGTTATCCGACCAGGATTTAGCCGGAGCGCCCCTGGCGGACGAAGGTCGCGAGACGCTCCGCGACGGCGTCCGGCGCCTTCATCCAGGCGAAATGGTCGGCCGCCACGCCACCGAGATCGGCCGGGCCGAGCAGCGCGGTTTCGGCGCTCGACTGCGGCATCTTGCCGAGCAGCCAGTCCAGCGAAGGCAGCGGCGCGAGCCAGTCGTCCTGCAGGCGCAGCGCCAGGATCGGCAGCCGCAGCGTGGACAGGCGCCGTTCGAGATCCTCGTCCAGGCCGGCCGCCGCATAGCGTCCGGTGCGGCCGCTGCGCGTCCAGTCGGCGATCACGCCGCGCGCCTCGTTGCCGCCGAAGCCGAGGCGCCGCCCCGGGAAATGGCCGCGCACGGCGGCGATCCACGGCGCGACGGCGAAGAAGACGCCGATGCCCCGATACCACGGGAAGGTCCGCCAGTACGGTGCGCCGCTGGCGACCAGCAGCAGGCCGGCGTGTTCGTCCGCGTGCAGGCCGGCATACAGCGCGGCGAGCTGGCCGCCGAGGCTGTGTCCGCCGAGCCAGAGGCGCGCGCCGGGAAAAGCCTCGCGCGCGGCGGCGAGCGTCGCCGGAAGATCGAACGCGAGCAGCTCGCGATAGCCCCAGTTCGAGGCACGACCGGCGCGCCGGTCGCTGGAACCGATGCCGCGCCATTCGTGCAGCGCGACGGCGACGCCGCGGGCCGCCAGCGCGTGCGCGAACGGCAGGTAGTTGCGTGCGGCGACGCCGAGCGCCGGCAACCAGACGACCGCCTCGCGCACGGAGGCGCGCGGCTGCACCACATACACGTCCGCCGCCGCGCAATCGCCGGAGACCACGCGCACGGCGCGTTCGTCGATCGTGGCGTCGAGCGAAGCGGCCATCGCTCAGATGTATCCGGACTCGGCGGAACCCGTCAACGCGGCCGCCGGCGCGCGCAGCAGCTCGGCGTCGTGCCGCCAGTGCTCGCGATCGAAGATCAGGAGGCGCGGATCGCGGCGATGCAGCTTGGCGTAGATCGCGACGGGCGGCGTTTCGAATTCCGGCAGCGAAACGGCGAGCGCGCGAGCGCCGCATTCGATCGAGTACCGGCGCCCGCGCCCGTCGACCGCCTCGCGCACGCCGGCGCCGCGCGGCAGCGCGACACGCAGGCGCACCGGCTCCTCGGGCAGCGCGATCACCAACAGCAGATCGCAGCGCCGCAGCGGCGAACGGCTCGTCAGGCGAAGCAGGCGCGGCGGACCGGGCGGCAGCGGAATCCTGTCGACCGGCTCGAAGCGGTTGGGCAAGGCGGCGAGCCCGAGCAGCCGCTTGCGGCTCAGCGCAAGCTGGCTGGCGTGGTGTTCCATCGCCCGCTGCTTGGCCGACGCATCGCGCGAGGCGACGGTGAGCAGGCGGCCGGCATCCTGCGGCTTCTCGCCGTGCACGATGTAGCCCAGGCGCTGCGCCGGACTGCCGGCGCGCAGCGCGGCCAGGTCGGCCAGCACGCGCAGCGCGCTGTGGTCCGGATGCCGATCGGCCAGGATCGGCATGACCAGGTGCGTCGGTGCGAAGCGCGCGAACTCGTTCGCGAGGACGGCGACGGCCGCGTCGTCGCGCATCAGCAGCGCGGTCAATCCCTGGTCCGGCCAGCCGAGGAAGCGCGCCTCCCGCTCGACGTCGCGCACGCCGAGGGCGGCCAGCGCCGCCAGCGCTTCGCCACGTCGCCGCGCACCCCAGCGCGCGCGGGCGCGCGGGCCGATGCGCCAGCGTCGTTCGAGCCAGCGCTGCGGCCAGGGATTGTTGTCGCCGTCGGTGGCGAAGACGACGCGCAACGCGGAGCCGGCGGCCAGCGCGGCCTGGATCAGGTCGCCCGCGGCCAGCGTCTCGTCGTCGGGATGCGGCGCCAGCACGAGCACGCGATCCTGCGGCGACAGCTTCAGTTCCCTCGTCATCGGCGACCCACCTGCACTCCTTCGAACGGCGCCTCTCCTCTCGCGGCAAGACTAGCGCAACTGCCGCGCGAGGCGAGCGTTAAGAAGATGCAGGGGCGTATTCATCCGCGGTTGTCCTCGCCGACGGAAAGATGCGAGGCCGCCTGCTCGAGCACCGTACGATGAAGAACGACGACACCGGCGCTCGACGCCTGCACGAGGGAGCCTCGAAGAGTGTCGAGGTTTCTGCGGCACACGGAAGCGCCGCCCGCGAACGGACGCGGGAATCCCACGAATACCGCGACCGCCCCGACGACCATTTCTACCGCGCCGCCATCCTGTTCGGCTTCGCCGCCCTGCTTTACCTGAGCTGGCGCTACCCGATCTTCCAGGGCATGGTGCGTTCGGCACGGCATCACGAATGGGGACGCCACCTGGTCGGTCCGGTGCTGGTCTGGGCCGCGCTGGGACTTTCGATGCTGATGCTGCGCACCGCGCTCTGGTTCCGCTACCGCACCCCGCCGCTGGCCGACTTCGCCGACGCGCCGACGATGACCGTGGTGATCCCGGCCTACAACGAGGGCGCGATGGTCGCACGCTCGATCGCCTCGGTGGCGCAGGCGCGCTATCCGCACGAGCGGCTGGAGATCTTCGTCGTCGACGACGGCAGCAGCGACGACACCTGGCAGCACATCGAACGTGCCGCGGCGGAGTTCCCCGGCCTGGTCACCACGCTGCGCTTTCCGCACAACCGCGGCAAGCGCGCCGCGCTCGAAGCCGGCTTCCGTCGCGGTCGCGGCGAGATCGTGGTGACGATCGACTCCGACAGCGTGATCGAGCCGGATACCCTGCTTGCGATGGCCGGCGCATTCCGCGATCCGAAGGTCGGTGCGGTCGCCGGCAAGGTCAGCGTGTTCAATCGCGAGGACGGTCCGATCCCGCGCATGCTGAAGGTGCGCTTCGCGCTGTCGTTCGATTTCCTGCGCGCGGTGCAGAGCACCTACGGCACGGTCTACTGCTGTCCCGGCGCGCTCGCCGGCTACCGCGCCGAGGTCGTGCGCCGCGTGCTCGACGCCTGGATCCGCCAGCGCTTCCTCGGCCGCGCCTGCACCTACGGCGAAGACCGCGCGCTGACCAACGACATCCTCAACCAGGGCTACGACTGCGTCTACCAGCGCGCCGCGATCGTGCACACGCTGGTGCCGACGACCTACCGGCGGCTGTGCAAGATGTACCTGCGCTGGGACCGCAGCTACGTGCGCGAGGAACTGCGCTTCCTCGGCCGCGTGGTGTGGAAGCGTCCGCCGATCGCGCGCGCGATGGCGCTGGCCGAATTCGTCACCGGCAACCTGCGCTATCCGATCGCCTGGGCCAGCTTGCTGCTGCTGATCGCGCTGATTCCGCTGCAGCCGGACGTGCTGCTGCGCTTCTTTTGCGCCCTGCTGCTGATGTCCGCGTTCCACATGCTGTACTACCTGCGCAGCGAACGCAGCTGGGATTTCGTCTACGGCATCGGCTACGCGTTCTTCTCGACCTTCGCGCTGTTCTGGATCTTCCCATACGCGCTGTGCACGGCGCGCGCGCAGGGCTGGCTGACGCGTTAGTGAAGCGTGCGGCCGTGGATGGCCGCTGATGGACTCCACGAAGAAGTCCACTTCGTGCCGCGCAATGCGCCGGCCGCAGCAGCGATCAAGGACGACCGCAGCAGCCGTTCACGGCACCGGCGGATGCCTCACCTGCCCTGCGCCGCGCACGACGAAACGCTCGATCGTCAGCGCCTCGGCGCCCATCGGCCCGTAGGCGTGCAGGCGCGTGGTCGAGATGCCGATCTCGGCGCCGAGGCCGAGTTCGCCGCCGTCGCTGAAGCGCGAGGATGCGTTGACCATCACCACCGCCGAACGCAGTGCGCCGACGAAGGTCTCCGCCGCGTCGTCGTCGCGCGTGGCGATGACTTCCGTGTGGTCCGAACCGTAGCGGCGGATGTGCGCGATCGCCTGCTCCAGGTCGTCGACCACGCGCACGGCGATGACCAGGTCGAGGAATTCCGCCGCGTAGTCGGCGTCGGTGGCCGCCGCGACCGCCGGCGACAGCGCGCGCGTGCGCTCGCAGCCGCGCACCTCGACGCCGCGTTCGCCCAGCGCGTGGATCGCCGCCGGCAGGAAGGTCGGCGCGACCGCCGCATGCACGAGCAGGGTCTCGAGCGCGTTGCACACCGCCGGTCGCGTGGTCTTGCCGTCGATCAGCAGGCGCAGCGCCAGCTCGGGATCGGCGCTCGCATCGACGTAGAGATGGCACACGCCCTGGTAGTGCTTGATGACCGGCACGCGCGCATGCTCGGCGACGAAGCGGATCAGGCTCTCGCCGCCGCGCGGGATCGCCAGGTCGACGAGGTCGCTGAGCTGCAGCAGTTCGAGCACGCTTTCGCGGCGCAGGTCTTCGATCAGCGTGATCGCCGCCTCCGGCAATCCGCTCGCGCGCAAGGCGTCGCGCAGCGCGGCGGCGATCGCGCGATTGCCATTGAACGCCTCCGAGCCGCCGCGCAGCAGGACCACGTTGCCGGCCATGAAGCAGAGCGCGGCCGCGTCGGCGGTCACGTTCGGACGCGCCTCGTAGATCATCGCGATCAGGCCGAGCGGAATGCGCACGCGCGTCACGCGGATGCCGTTCGGCCGCGTCTCCTCACGCGTGACCTGCCCGACCGGATCGGGCAAACCGGCGACCGCGCGCACGCCGGCGGCGATCGCGGCCAGGCGTGCCGGATCGAGCCGCAGGCGGTCGATCAGATGCGCGGCGCGGCCAGCGGCGGTCGCCGCGTCGACATCGAGCGCGTTCGCGGCAAGGATTGCCGGCGCCTGCCGCTCGAGTTCGTCCGCCATGCGCAACAGCGCCGCGCGCTTGGCCGCGCTCGACAACGCCGCGATCGCCGGCGCCGCCGCGCGTGCGGCCAGGGCGAGTTCGCGCATCGATGCACTCATGCCGTCGTCTCCTCGAAGCCGACCAGGTCGTCGCGCCGGATCACCGTGTCGCCGTAGCTGAAGCCGAGGATCGATTCGATCTCGCGCGTGTGCCGACCGGCCAGCCGGCGCACTTCGCCGGCGGCGTACTGGCACAGGCCGCGCGCGACGACGCGCGCGCCGTCGCCGTCGGGCGCGACGACCTCGACGAGGTCGCCGCGCGCGAACTCGCCGTCGACGCCGACGATGCCGCCCGGCAGCAGCGAAGCGCCGCCGAGCACCGCGCGCACCGCACCGGCGTCGACGCGCAGGCGGCCGCCCGAACCCGGCGCGTGGCGCAGCCAATACTTGCGCGCGGCCAGGCGCGAACCGGACGCGGCGAAACACGTGCCGTGCAAACGGCCTTCGGTGAGCGCCGCGACGGTCGCCGCGTCGGTGCCGTTGAACAGCACGGTCGCGATGCCGGCCTTGGCGGCCTTGGTCGCCGCTTCGAGCTTGGTGCGCATGCCGCCGGTACCGACCGCGCTGCCGGCGCCGCCGGCCATCGCCAGCACGGCCGGCGTGATCGCGTCGACGCGGTCGATCGGCTGCGCGTGCGGATCGAGGCGCGGATGCGCCGTGTACAGGCCGTCGACGTCGCTGGCGATCAGCAGCAGGTCCGCGTCGACCAGCGCGGCGACGATCGCGGCGAGATTGTCGTTGTCGCCGAGCTTGAGTTCCTCGACCGCGACGGTGTCGTTCTCGTTGATCACCGGCACGGCGCGCAGGCGCAGCAGTTCGAGCAAGGTGTCGCGCGCATTCAGGTAGCGACGGCGGTTGCGCAGGTCGTCGTGGCTCAGCAGCACCTGCGCGACGGCGCCGTCGAGCAGGTCCTGCCAGAGGCCGACCATGCGCGTCTGCCCGAGCGCGGCCAGCGCCTGACGCAGCACCAGGCCGCCGCCGCGCGGAGCATCCGCCGGTACGCGCGCGCGTCCGGCGGCAACCGCGCCGGAGGACACCAGCACGACTTCCCGGCCAGCCGCGCGCGACGCGGCGATGAACGCGGCGAGGCCGCGCGCATGGCGCCCGGAAAGCTCGCCGTCGGCGCCGGTCAGCAGGCTGCTGCCGACCTTGAGGACGGCGCGGCGCCAGTTCGGCAGGGCTTGCTCGGCGAACGCTTGCGACACGTGATTTCTCCGACTCGATTTTCCGGCTCACCGGTTCTATGCGTGGAAACCCGGAAAATCTCGACTCTCGTCATTCCCGCGACGGCGGGAATCCGTTGTGTTCTTGCGTCGCGCGGGAGCCGGCTCCCCGCTTTCGCAGGGATGACGGCGCTCTCACGCGCTGCTCAGTTCGTGCAGACGCAGACGCAGCTCGTCCAGACGCAGGTCGGCCGCCGCTCCCGTCGACACGCGCGCCGCCAGACTCGCCTCCGGCGTCCTGCCCTGCCCGGCCTCCGCGGCCGTCTCGGCCGCCCGCCGGTACGCCTCGCGGAACGGCATGCCGGCGGCGGCCTGCTCGATCGCGACGTCGGTCGCGTACATCGACGGCTCGATCGCCGCGCGCATCGCCTCGGCATTCCATTCCAGCCGCGCAAGCAGGTCGGGCAGCAGTTCGAGCGCCGGCAGGCCACGGTGAAATCCATGGAAGATCGCGCCCTTGGAGAATTGCAGATCGCGCTGATAGCCGGACGGCAGCGACAGCAGGTGTTCGATCTCGCTGCGCGCCGCAGCAACGCTGGAATAGCTCGCGCGCATCAGTTCGATCACGTCCGGATTGCGCTTGTTCGGCATGATCGAGCTGCCGGTGGTGTATTCCGGCGGCAGGCGCACGAAACCGAATTCGGCCGTGGTGAACAGCGACAAGTCCCAGGCCAGGCGGCGCAGGTCGAGCAAGGCCGCGCCGAGCGCTTCCAGCGCGCCGATCTCGAACTTGCCGCGCGACAGCTGCGCGTAGATCGGATTGAATTGCAGGCGCGCGAAACCGAGCGCCTGCGTGGTGTGCGCGCGGTCGAGCGGCAGGTTCACGCCGTAGCCGGCCGCGGTGCCGAGCGGGTTGGCGTCGATCCAGGCCAGCGTGTCGCGCGCGCGGCGCGCGTCGTCGATGAAGCCTTCGGCGAAGCCGGCGAACCACAGCGCCGTCGAGGAGACCACCGCGCGCTGCAGGTGCGTATAGCCTGGCAGCGGCAGCGCCTCGCGCGCGGCGCGGTCGAGGCAGACTTCGGCGGCGGCGCGGCAATGCGCCTGGAGTTCCCGCAGCTGCGCCTTCAGCCACAGCCGCGTCGCCACCAGGATCTGGTCGTTGCGGCTGCGGCCGGTGTGCACCTTGCGGCCGGCGTCGCCGAGCCGTTCGGTCAGACGCGCCTCGATTGCGGAATGGCCGTCCTCGTAGCGTTCGTCGAGGACGAAGCTTCCGCTGCGGAAGTCGTCCGCCAACGCGTCGAGCTCGCGCGCCAGCGCCACCGCCTCGTCCGCGTCGAGCAGGCCGATGTTCGCCAGCCCGCTTACGTGCGCCTTGCTCGCCTCGACGTCGTAGAGGAAGAACTCGCGATCGAGCAGCACGTCGTCGCCGGCCAGGAAGCGCATGATGCGCTGGTCGGTGTGGATTCCCTGTTTCTGCCAGAGCAGGTCGCTCATGCGCGTGTCCTCGAGGTGCGTGCGTCGACCAGCCGCGCGACCGCGTCGTCCGGTGCCAGCTCGATGCGTTCGCCGCCGGCGCGGCGCTTGAGTTCGACCCGGCCGGCGGCGAGGCCGCGCGGACCGATCGCGATCTGCCACGGCAAGCCGATCAGATCCATGTTGGCGAACTTCGCGCCGGCGCGCTCGTCGGTGTCGTCGTACAGGACCTGCACCCCGGCGACGTCGAGCTTCGCGTACAACGCGTCGCACGCCGCCTCGACCGCGGTGTCGCCGGGCTTCAGGTTGATCAGCCCGACGTCGAACGGCGCCACGGGCTCCGGCCAGACGATGCCGTGCTGGTCGTGGCTGGCCTCGATGATCGCGCCGGTCAGGCGCGAAACGCCGATGCCGTAGGAGCCGCCGTGGATCGGCCGCGAGGAACCGTCCGGCAGCGTCACCGCCGCGCGCATCGGCTCGGAGTACTTGGTGCCGAAGTAGAAGATCTGGCCGACTTCGATGCCGCGCGTGTGCAGCCTGCGCTCGGCCGGCACGTCGCCGTCGAAGCGTGCCGCGTCGTGCACGTCCGAGGTCGCCGCATACGGCGCGGTCCAGCGCCGGATCACCGGTTCGAGATCGCCCGCGTAGTCGGTGTCCGCGCCGGGCACCGGCAGGTCGAGCAAGGCGCGATCGCAGTACACCTCCGACTCGCCCGTTTCGGCCAGCACGATGAACTCGTGCGAGAGGTCGCCGCCGATCGGGCCGGTCTCGGCGCGCATCGGGATCGCGCGCAGGCCCAGGCGCGCGAACGTGCGCAGGTACGCCACGAACATGCGGTTGTACGAGCGGCGCGCGCCGGCTTCGTCGAGATCGAACGAGTAGCCGTCCTTCATCAGGAACTCGCGCCCGCGCATGACGCCGAAGCGCGGACGCTGCTCGTCGCGGAACTTCCACTGCAGGTGGTACAGGTTCAGCGGCAGGTCGCGGTACGAGCGCACGCCGGCGCGGAAGATCTCGGTGATCATCTCCTCGTTGGTCGGCCCGTACAGCAGCTCGCGCTCGTGGCGGTCGCGGATGCGCAGCATCTCCGGGCCGTAGGCGTCGTAGCGACCGCTCTCGCGCCAGAGGTCGGCGAGCTGCAAGGTCGGCATCAGCAGCTCCAGCGCGCCGGCGCGGTCCATCTCCTCGCGCACGATGCGCTCGATGTTGCGCAGCACGCGCAGGCCGAGCGGCAGCCAGGCGTAGATGCCGGCGGCCTCCTGCCGGATCAGGCCGGCGCGCAGCATCAGGCGGTGCGAGACGATCTGCGCCTCGGCGGGGTTGTCCTTCAGGGTGGGCAGGAAATAGCGGGAAAGGCGCATGGGATACCTCGATGGCGAGAAAGGGCTGACGGCGATGCGACGCGCGAGCGTCACGGTCGCTCAATGCCGCCCACCTCGATGCCGGCCGTCTCGTCGACGCCGAACGCGCGGTTGAGGTTCTGCAACGCCTGCGTCGCCGCGCCCTTGAGCAGGTTGTCCAAGGTCGCGACGACGACCACGCGCTTGCCGCCCGGCGCGAGCGCGAAGCCGCCGATTTCGGCGTGGTGCCTGCCGGCGATCGCGCTGACCCACGGCGCCTCGTCGACGATGCGCACCAGCGGCTCGCCGGCGTAGAACTCGCGGTAGCGCTCGCGCAGCGCCTCCGCCTTCGCGGCCTGCTGCAGCCACAGGTTCACGGTCATCGTGATGCCGCGGAAATGCGGCGCGACGTGCGGCATGAACTCGACCGGCAGACCGAGCTGGCGCGTCACCTCGCGCTCGTGCAGGTGGTCGACCAGCGAATACGGCATCAGGTTGTCGCGTAACTTGTCCGGATCGTTCTTGTCCGACGGCGTGGTGCCGGCGCCGGAATAGCCCGATACGCCGAAACAGACCGGCGGCGCGGCGAGATCGGCCTTCAGCGGCGCGATCGCCAGCTGCATCGCGGTCGCGTAGCAGCCGGGATTGCTGATGCGGCGCTGTCCCGCGTAGCGTGCGCGCGTGAGTTCGGGCAGGCCGTAGTACCAGCGATCGTCGAAGCGGTAGTCGGCGGAAAGATCGACGACGACCGTCTCCGGCGCCACTGCGTCAATCGCCGCCACGATCTCGGCGGCCTTTCCGTTCGGCAAGGCGAGGACGACCGCGTCGGCGCGCTTGTTCGCCACGTCCTCGTGCGACAGATTCTCGTAGCGCAGCTCGCCGTCGAATTCGGCGACGTGATCGGTCACGCGCTGGCCGTCCAGCTCGCGCGAGGAGACGAAGGCGAGTTCGAATGCCGGATGCCGCGCGATCAGCCGGATCAGCTCGGCGCCGGTATGGCCGCGGGCGCCGACGATGCCGACCGTGGTCTTGTTCTCAGTCATGGGTTTCCTCCACGAGATATCGTCGCGCCTCAATCCGACAGCGTCGCCGGACGCGTGCGGCAGTGCGCGACGCAACGCTCGATGTCGGCGAACTCGCGCAGGCCGTACCAGTACACCTTCCAGCGCGGCTCCTTGTAGCAGCCGTCCGACTCGGCGTAGTAGAACTGGTTGATCAGGTTGTGATGGCGCGAGCGCCAGAACAACTGCGGATTGTCCGCGCGCATGACCTGCCAGGCGGCGCGGCCGAGACCCTCGCCCTGTGCGTCGTCGGCGACCGCGAACTTGTCGAGATAGGTGTAGCCCTCCTCGCGCGTCAGGATCAGCGCGGCGCGGTAGTTCTCGCTCAGATAGACCTTGTACGGCTGCGTGCGATCGAAGTAGTCCGGCACCAGCTTGCGCCCGAATCCGGCCTCGATCAGCGCGCGCAGGCGCTCGCGGTCGATGCCGTCCCAGCCTTCGTACACGTCGACCCGTTCGCCGCGGCGCACCAGCGTGCCCGAACCCTTGTGCGTGAACAGTTCCTTTGCCAGCTCGTCCGGCTTGGTGATCGACACCGACGAGGACAGCGGCAGGTGGTCGAGCAGTTCCTTGATCTGCTCGATCTTCACGCGCATGCCGCCATTGATCCACGGCTGCGCGATCAGGTGCTCGTACTCGGTGCTGAGGTTGATCGAGTCGATGACCTTGCCGTCGGCGTCGAGCAGGCCGCCGGTGCCGGTCAAAAAAATGATCTTGTAGGGCTTCAGCACGCGCACCAGTTCGTTGGCGGCGAAGTCGGCGTTGATGTTGAGGATCTGCCCGCCGCCGGTTTCGCCGAGCGAGGCGATCACCGGGATCGATCCCGCGCGCAGCGACGCCTCGATCGGCGCGAGGTTGACGCGCGATACGCGGCCGACCAGGCCGAGCGCGTCGCGGTCGATGAATTCCGCCTCGAACACGCCGGACAGGATCGAGGTCGCGCGCGCGTCGCCTTCCTGCAGCGCCTCGACCAGATTGAGGTTCTGCGTCTGGAACACGCGCCGCACGATCGCCAGCGTTTCCGGCGTAGTCACGCGCAGTCCGTCGACGGTGCGCTTGACGATGCCGGCGGCGGCGAGTTCCTCGTCGAGCTGCGGGCCGGCGCCGTGCACCACGATCGGCGTCAGGCCGACCTGTTGCAGGAACGCCAGCGACGAGGTCAGCGCGTCGAGGTCGTCGCGCAGCACCGCGCCGCCGACCTTGACCACCGCGAAGCGCTTCGCGTCGAGCTGCGAGAAGCGCTTCAGGTACTGCTCGATCTCGCGCGCGCTGGCCATGCTCGACAGCAGGCGCACGATGGTCTGGCGGACTTGCAGATGCGTTTCGGCGTTCACTCGTGCGTTCCTTCCTGAGCGCGGGAATCGAGCAGCGGCAATCCTCTGCCGCCCTGTTCGACGATGCCTCGGATGCTTTCCGCGTAGCGTTGCAGTTGTTCCAGAGCGACCCATTCGTCGGCCGTGTGCGCCTGCGCGATGTCGCCCGGCCCGTAGACCAAGGTGGTGTAGCCGGCCTGCGAGAACAGTGCAGCCTCGGTCCAGAAATCGACCGCGTTGCCGATCGGAATGTCGAGCGCGTCGGCGAGATCGCGCGCGGCGAGGCGCCTGGCCTCCGCCTCGGCGACGTCGCCGGACGGTAGCGAGCCGCCATGGAAGGTCTCGGTGAACTCGACCGCAGCGGGTTCGGCGAAGCTGCGGAACGTCGCCAGCAACTCGCCATTGTCCATCGACGGCAGCGGACGGAAACCGAAGCGCAGCTCGGCCGTCGGCGCGATCACGTTCGCCTTGATGCCGCCTTCGATGCGGCCGATGTTGAAGCGCAGCCCGGTCAGACCGCCGAAGCGCGTCCGCGCCAGCGAGTCGACGTGGTCCAGTGCGCGCGCGCTCCAGCGCACCGCCTGGTGCAAGGCGCTGTCGGCCACCGACTGTTCGCCGGAGGCGTGTCCCGCGCGACCGGCGAAACGCATCAGCACCGAGCTGATGCCGCGGTGCGCGAGCACGGCTTCGCAGCGGGTCGGTTCGGCGACGATGACGGAGTCGAAAGCCGGGATTCGCGATTCGCGATTCGCGATTCGCGGAAAGGCGCTCAGGAAGCCGGCGATGCAGCGGGCGTCGTTGGCTTCTTCGTCGCTGGTGAACAGGAAGGCGCAGTCGCCTTGCGTCGCGTTCGCGGCGGCGACGAAAGCGGCAGCGGCGCCCTTGATGTCGCAGGCCCCGAGGCCGACGGCGCGGTCGCCGTCGACGCGCAGCTCGAACGGGCTCGCGCTCCAGTGCGGCGAATCCGGCACGGTGTCGAGGTGCACGTTGAACAGCAAGGTCGGCTTGCCGCGGATCGCCAGCAGGCTGACCGCGCCGGCGCCGTGGTCGGTCGTCGTGCACTCGAAGCCGGCGAGCTGATCGCGCAAGTACGCGAAGATGCCACCCTCGTCGATCGCGCGCGGCGGATTGCGCGTGTCGAAGGCGACCAGCGCGCGCAGGTGGCTCAGGGTGCTGGCCAACAGCGGGCTCACAGGCAGGCCCCGATCGGGTCAGCGGTGAGCGGTGAGCGGTGAGCGGAAAAGGCGGAAGACATCGCACGGCGAGAGCGGCCTTTGGTTCCGCTGACCGCTGACCGCTGACCGCTCACCTCCGACTGCCGGCCGCTCACCGATTCACCTCGGCCCACAACGTGCTGCTCATGCCGAACAGCTTGATGAAGCCTTCCGCTTCAGCCACGCCCCAGTCGGCCGCCTGCGCGTAGGTCGCGCCTTTGGCGTTGAGCAGGTGCGGCGATTCGACGGCGATCGCGTCGATGCGGCCGCCGGCGGTTTCCAGCACGACTTCGCCGGCGACCATTGCCTGGCTCGACGCCAGAAACGCTTCGAGGTCGGTCTTCAGCGGGTCGTGGAAGAAGCCTTCGTAGACCAGCTCGACCCATTTGCGCGCGATCTCGGGCTTGAAGCGGTTCTGCTGCTTGGTCAGCACCGCTTCCTCCAAGGCGCGGTGCGCGACCAGCAAGGCGGTCATCCCGGGCGCCTCGAACACGATGCGGCCCTTGAGGCCGATCGTGGTGTCGCCGGTGTAGAGACCACGACCGACGCCGTAGGGCGCCAGTCGCTCGTTGAGCCGGGCCAGCAACACGTGACCTTCGATCTTCTCGCCGTCGAGCGTGACCGCTTCGCCGCCGGCGAAGCCGAGGCGCAGACGCAACGGCGCGGACGGCCATTCCGCGCGCGGCTTGCACCAGCCGACCGCGCCGGCGCCCGGCGCCTGCCAGCGGTCGATCTCGCCGCCGGACATGGTCACGCCGAGCAGGTTCTCGTTGATGGTGTAGCTCTTCTGCTTCGCGCGCACGCCGAAGCCGCGTTCTTCGAGGTATTTCTGCTCGTAGGCGCGGACTTCGGTGTGCTCCTTCTGGATCTCGCGGATCGGCGCGACGATCTCGTAGTCGCCCTGCGCCTTCACCGCGAGATCGAAGCGCACCTGGTCGTTGCCCATGCCGGTGCAGCCGTGCGCGATCGCGCGCGTGCCGAGTTCGGCGGCGCGCTGGAGCGCCGCGTCGACGATCAGGTAGCGATCGGAAACGAGCAGCGGATACTGGCCCTGGTACCCCTCGCCGGCCCAGACGAACGGCTTGACGAAGCCGCTCCAGATCGCCGGACCGCCGTCGACGGTGCGATGCGAGGCGACGCCGAGTTCGTGCGCGCGCTGTTCGATGTAGGCGCGCTCCTGCGCATCGACGCCGCCGGTATCGGCGAACACGGTATGCACGGCCCAGCCGCGTTCCTTCAGGTACGGGACGCAGAAGCTGGTGTCCAGGCCGCCGGAGAAGGCGAGGACGATGTCTTGTGAGCGGTGAGCGGCGAGCGGTGAGCGGTCGGAGTGCGTAGCCATTGAGTGGAGTCCTGTGATTCGTCGAAAAAATCAGGTCGAGGCCGTGGGCGTGCAGTTGCTTTTTCCGCTCACCGCTCACCGCTCACCGCTCGCCGCTGACCCGCCCGCCAGGGCAGCCATCACCGCCTTCTGCACATGCAACCGATTCTCCGCCTCGTCGATCGCGATGCACGCCGGCGAATCCATCACCGCGTCGGTCGCCTTGACGTTGCGGCGCAGCGGCAGGCAGTGGCTGAACACGCCGCCGTCGGTCAGGGCCATCTTCGCTTCGTCGACGATGAAGTGCTTGTGCGCGTCGCGGATCGGTTTCTCGTCGGCCCAGCGGCCGAAATACGGCAGCGCGCCCCAGCTCTTCGCGTAGACGACCTGCGCGCCGCGGTACGCGTCCGCGGGATCATGGCTGATCGTCAGCGAACCGCCGTTCTCGGCCACATTGGCGCGCGCGAAATCCATGTAGCGCGAGTCGAGCAGGTATTCCGGCGTCGGGCACAGCAAGGTCACGTCCATGCCGTAGCGCGTGGCGATCTGCAACGCGGAATTCGCCACCGCGGTGTTGAGCGGGCGCGGGTGGTAGGTCCAGGTCAGGACGTACTTCTTGCCACTTAGATCGGCACTGCCGAAATGTTGCTGCAGGGCCTGGATGTGCGCCAGTTCCTGCATCGGGTGCGTGATCGTCTCCATGTTGATCACCGGCACGGTCGAATACTTCGCGAACGCGTGGATCACGCGGTCCTCGCGATCGACCGACCAATCCTGGAACTTCGGGAACGCGCGCACGCCGATCAGATCGACGTAGCGCGACAGCACCCGCGCGACCTCGGCGATGTGCTCCTCGGTGTCGCCGTCCATGACCGTGCCGAAATCGAATTCGATCGGCCAGGCGTCCTTGCCGGGCGCCAGCACGATCGCGTGGCCGCCGAGCTGGAACGCGCCGAGCTCGAAACTCGTGCGCGTGCGCATCGACGGATTGAAGAACAGCAACGCGATCGACCGGCCCTGGAGCTGGCGGCCGAGCTTGTCGCGCTTGAACGCCGCGGCCTGCTCGAGCAGCGCATCCAGTTCGGGGCGGGTCCAGTCTTGCGTACTGAGGAAATGTCGAATCGTCATCGAAGCCTGCCGTTGGTGGGGATTCCGGCCATGGAAAAGCCGGCTTTTCTTGCGTGGACGGACTTGCACACCGGTATATCGAGAGCCGCAAAAACGCGCAAAACAAAAACCCGGCGCAAAGGCCGGGTTTTGTCGTCGAATCACATTGCAGACGTGCGACAGCCTACCCGGCGGAAGTGAAGGTTTCCGGTCGGCGCGCGCGCGAAGTCATGCCAGCGGCCATGCGGGCGCTGGTGACGATCTGCGGCTGGAGGGCGACGTTCTGCATGCGGCGAACGTTAACGGCAAATGTGATGCAGCGCAATACGTCGCCGCGAATGCCGCAAACGAAACGACCGGGCCAGGCCCGGTCGTCTTCAAGAAAAGTGCGCAACCGCCTACTCGGCCGGCGCGACGCTGACGCGCACCCGCAACCGGTCACCCGGATCGTAGTTCAGTCGCGACATGTAGACGTCGCCGCGGTAGCGGTACTGCACGTCGTAGGCGACCACGCGACGCTCGTCGCTGCGGTCCTCGATCATGCGGCAATGGCGTTCGGTGTCGGCGTAGTAGCCGCCGTCGCCCTTGGCCACGTTGTTGCCGACCGCACCGCCGATGACCGCTCCGGCGACCGTCGCTGCCTTGCGACCGTCACCCTTGCCGACCGTATTGCCGAGCACGCCGCCGACGATCGCACCGAGCACGGTACCCGCTGCGCGGTTGCCGCCGTTGTCGACGCGGCGGTCGACCGGCACGTCCTCGCAGACTTCGCGCGGCGAGCTGACCACCCGGTCGTAGATCGGATCGACGCGCAGCACGTCAGCCCAGGCGACCTTGACATTGTCCGAATCGTCGGGACCGCCTCGGTCGTAACCGCGATCCTGCGCGTGGACCTGGGTTCCCGCCAGGACCACCGCGATCGCGGCGAACACCATCTTCTTCATTACCGTCTCCAGCGAAAGGCTCTCTCGTGTGGGTCTTCACCACCGGTCGTCGCCGGTTTGGGTGTCCAACTGTGCAGGGGCCCATCAGGTTTTCCGGCGCGATTACAACAGCCGATCGCTGAACCCACGCCTAAGCCATTCCTAACATTCAGAAAACCGCCTTCCGTCGACGGCGGCGCCGAAACGCCCTGCTATCATCGACGACCGATCGAGGCCCAGCCATGCCACTGCGACTCCACAACAGCCTGACCCGCCGCACCGAAGACTTCGTTCCTGCCGATCCGAACCGCGTGACGATGTACGTCTGCGGCCCGACCGTCTACAACTACGTCCACATCGGCAACGCGCGTCCGCCGGTCGTGTTCGGCCTGCTCGCCCGCCTGTTGAAGCGCCTCTATCCGAACGTCGTCTACGCCCGCAATATCACCGACGTCGACGACAAGATCAACGCCGCCGCGAAAGAAGCCGGCGTACCGATCGACCGCATCACCGCGCGCTACACCGACGCGTATCGCGACGACATGGCCAAGCTCGGCGCCGACGTGCCGGACGTGATCCCGCACGCGACCGCGCACATCGGCGAGATCGTCGCGATGTGCGAGCGACTGATCGCCTCCGGCCACGCCTACGCGGCGGAAGGGCACGTGCTGTTCGACGTCGCCACCTTCGGCGACTACGGCCGCCTCTCCGGCCGCTCGACCGAGGATATGATCGCCGGCGCACGCGTCGAGGTGGCGCCGTACAAGAAGAACCCGGCCGATTTCGTGCTGTGGAAGCCGTCCACCCCCGACCTGCCCGGCTGGGACAGCCCCTGGGGCCGCGGCCGCCCGGGCTGGCACATCGAGTGCTCGGCGATGGCCGAGAAGCACCTCGGCGAGACGATCGACATCCACGCCGGCGGCAACGATCTGATGTTTCCGCACCACGAGAACGAGATCGCGCAGAGCACCTGCGCGCACGGCGGCAAGACCTTTGCGCGCTACTGGCTGCACAACGGCATGCTCACCTTCGACGGCAAGAAGATGTCGAAGTCGCTCGGCAACGTGCTCGTGTTGCACGAACTGCTCGAACAGCATCCGGCCGAGGTGCTGCGCTTCCTGCTGTTGAAGGCGCACTACCGGCAGCCGCTGGACTGGTCCGACACGACCCTGCAACAGGCGCGCGCGACGCTGGACGGCTGGTACAACCTGCTGCGCGACCTGGCCGACGTACCGACCGCGGCCGACGCCGGCTCCGGCGCCGGCGAGGTCGAGGCCGCCCTGCTCGACGACCTGAACACGCCGGCTGCGTTCGCCGTGCTGGCCAGGCTCGCCGATGCCGCGCGCGCGGCGAAGACGCCAGCCGAGCGCGGCGCGGCCAAGGCCGCCCTGCTCGCCGGCGGCGAACTGCTCGGCCTGTTGCAACAGGACCCGGAAGCCTGGTTCAAGCAGGCCGTCGGCGTCGAGCTGGACACCGCCGAAATCGAACGCCTCGTCGGCGAGCGCACCGCGGCCAAGCAGGCGCGCAACTTCGCCGAGGCCGATCGCCTGCGCGACCAGTTGCTGGCGATCGGCGTCGTGGTCGAAGACACTCCGCAAGGCCCACGCTGGAAGCTCGTGAAATCCGATGAACGCGCCGCCTGACCCCGCCGAAGCCAGCGCCGAGCTGGCACAAGCCGCGATCGCCGAGGAATTCGCGTTCTTCGGCGACTGGACCGAGCGCTACCAGTACCTGATCGACCTCGGCCGCAAGCTGCCGCCGCTGACCGACGCCGACAAGACCGAGGCCAACCGCGTGCAGGGCTGCCAGTCGCAGGTCTGGCTGGTCGCCGAGGGCGACGCGAAGCGGCTCGACTTCCGCGCGGTCAGCGATTCCTCGATCGTCTCCGGCCTGATCGCCCTGCTGCTGCGCGTCTACTCCGGCCGCGCGGCTACCGAGATCCTGGCCACCGAGCCGCGCTTCGTCGAGGCAATCGGCCTCGCCAAGCATCTGTCGCCGACGCGCTCGAACGGCCTCGCCTCGATGCTGGCGGCGGTCAAGCAGCATGCGCGCGCGGCGCTCGACCTCCCGTCCGCCTGAGGCGACGCAATTCAGTCACGCTTGGTCACGCCGAAATCATGAAACCGTCAAGCGCGGGCGCCGCCGGATTGCTGCAATATCGGCTTCGATTCGCGCGGATCCCCTCATGACGTTCACCGGCAGCAAGCACACCCGCAAGACTCCTCTCGTCGCTGCACTGGCGATCGCGCTCGGCGCCAGCTTGGCCGGCGCATCGGCTGTCGCCGCACCCGCAGGCGCGTTCGACGCGGAACGGTTCGTCGCCGTCCAGCGCGAACAACGCGCAGCGATCGAACGGCAGTTCCTGCTGCGCCACGGCCCGCTGCCGACAGCCCCCGACCGGCCGGCCGGCACCGTCATCGTGTCCAATTGCGACGACAGCGGCCCCGGCTCGCTGCGCGAAGCCTTTACCCAGGCGGTCTCCGGCGACGTCATCGACCTGACGGCGCTCAGCTGCAGCACGATCAGTCTGACCAGCGGCGCACTGATCAGCGGCGTGGACTACCTCACCTTGAACGGCCCCGGCGCCGATCAGTTGGCCATCGACGCCGGCGGCAACGATCGCGCGATCGCGCTGATGGGCAGCGCCGGCAAGCTGACCATCGACGGCCTGACCGTGCGCAACGGTTCCTACGTCTACGACGGGCCGGGCACCTACGCCAGCCTGGCCGCCGGCGGCTGCGTGCTGGCCGAGCAGTACGTCACTATCAGCAACAGCGTCGTCAACCATTGCAGCGCGAGCGGCAAGAGCGTGCATGGCGCCGCGATCAACGCGACCGGCGCGACGACCCTGGTCAACAGCATCGTCAGCGACGCCACCGCCTCGGCGCAGGCCGACGATCTGTCCGCGACCATCGTCGGCGGCGCGATCGCCGGCGGCGCGGTGTACCTGACCGACACGCGCGTCCTCGGCGCCGACGTCGACGCGCACACCACCACCGCCTACGCCGGCGTGTTCGGCGGCGGCGTGTTCGGCATGTACGGCGTGGTGCTGACCGGCAGCACGGTCAGCGGCGTCGACGTACAAGTGACCGCGGCGAAGGACGCCTACGCCAAGGGCGGCGGCGTCGGTTCGCCGATGACGGTGATCATGGATCGCAGCACGGTCTCAGGCAATCGCGTGCAGGGAACGCCGGGCACCGGCGCCGGCGAGCAAGGCGTCTATTTCAGCGCGATCAGCGGCGGCGGCGTGTACATCGCGTCGGTGCCGCGCACCGCGCCGGCGCCGTCGTCGATCGTGAATTCGACCATCAGCGGCAACGCCGCGATCTGCGACGGCGAGGCCGGCGAATACACGCGTGGCGGCGGCGGCGGTCTCGGCACGGTCGCGCGCGTGCCGGTGCTGATCGCCAACTCGACGATCTCCGGCAACAGTACGAACCTGAAAGGCGGCGCGCTGTACACGCGCGACTTCGGCGCGCTCACGCTGACCAATTCGACCATCGCCGAGAACCGCGCCGACTTCGGCGCCGCCATCGCCGACAACGGCACGCAGTTCCCGTACGCGCTGAGCCTGACCAGCAGCCTCGTCGCCGCCAACGTGGCGTTCGGCGCCGGCACGCCGGTGCAGATCGAGACGGTCCACGCCATCGAAGGGGCGAGCAACCTGATCGCCTCGGCGAACGTCGCCCTGCCGGCCGGCACGCTGACCGGCGATCCGCTGCTCGGTCCCCTCGCCGACAACGGCGGCCCGACGTGGACCCACGCCCTGCTCGCCGGCAGCCCGGCGATCGACCACGGCGCCAATCCGTACACGGCGGAGTACGACCAGCGCGGCGAAGGCTATCTGCGCGAATACGGCGAGGCCGCCGACATCGGCGCTTACGAGGTCCAGCCGCTCAGCGACGGGATCTTCGCCGACGGCTTCGACTGAACTTTTGCCTCACGCCGCGGGGTTCGCCTCGCGCCCGGCCTCGTACACGCGCACGTGCGTCAGCGCTGCCGCCAGCAGCGGCGTGTCCACACCGAACGCGATCGCACGCCGGCGCAGATCGCCGAGGATGTGCTCGCCTTCGGTGCGCGCGCCGCGTTCGAGGTCGCGCAGCATCGAGGACTTCAATGGCGAGCCGGGCGCGGCGAGGATACCGAGCGCGGCGTCGATCGCCTCGCCGCCGAGCGGATGTCCGCTGCGTGCGGCCACTTCCGCGCACTCGCCGTGCAGGCGGCGCATGAGGTCGGCGCCTTCCGCCGTCGCGACGATCTCGCCGACCGCGCCGCGCAGCAGGCAGGTGCCGCCGGCCAGCGCGGCGATGAAGGCGAACTTGTCCCACATCGCGCCGAGCACCGCGTCGCTGCGCGTGACCTGCGGACCGATCGAACGCAACGCGGCATCGAGCCCCGCCGGAATCGCGAGGTCCGCCTGGCGGCGGCCGTACGTCAGCCGTTCGAGCGCGCCGAACTGGCGGATCGCGCCGTCCGCCTCTAGCGTGACCGAGATGTGGCAGAGCCCGCCGAGCACGCGCTCGGCGCCGAACGCGGCGTCGAGCGCGTCCAGATGGCGCAGGCCGTTCAACAGCGGCAGCACCAGCGAACCGGCACCGACGGCCGGGCGGATCGCCGCGATCGCCGAATCGAGGTCGTAGGCCTTGCAGGAGAGCAGGACGAGATCGTAGGCGCCGTCGACCTCGCTGATCGCGCGGACCGGCCGCGCGACGTCGCCGCGCGCGGAAAATACGCGCAGGCCGTGTTCGGCGAGCAATGCCGCGCGCGCGGGTCGGACAAGAAACGTGACGTCGACACCGGCCTCGATCAGCCGTGCGCCGAAGTAGCCGCCGATCGCGCCCGCGCCGAGGATCAGGATGCGCATGATTACATCGTATGCGTCGGCCGTTCCTGGGTCAGGATGCCGGCCAGGATGGATTCGATCTTGGTGCGCGCAGTGTCGCCGTCGGAGGAATCGTTGAACTGCACGCCGATGCCGGCGAGGCGATTGCCTTGCGCGCCGCTCGGGGTGATCCAGACCACCTTGCCGGCGACCGGCAGGCGATCCTTCTCGTCCATCAGCGAGAGCAGGATGAAGACCTCGTCGCCGAGGCTGTAGCGCTTGGTCGTCGGCACGAACAGGCCGCCGCCGCGCACGAACGGCATGTAGGCGTTGAACAGCGCGCCCTTGTCCTTGATCGCCAGCGACAGGATGCCCTGCCGCGGTGCGCCGCTCGATGCCGGTGTCGCCATCTCTCACCCTCTCCCCGGATTCGCCCGCATCGGCCAGGTGCGCAACAGGTCCAGCAGGACCAGTTCCGGACGCAGCGGCGTCGCGAGTAGGCCGCGCGCACGATTCGCGCGGCCGAACCACGCGGCAAGCTTGGGGATTTCGCCGCGTGCGGTCAAGCCGAACGCGCCGGTTTCGCCACGTGCGAGGCGGTTCGCTTCGTCGCGCGCCAGCGCGGCGGCGAACCACAGGCGTAACTCCGGCCGATCGGCCGTCCAGCGCTCGGCGATCTCGTAAGCCGTGCGCCGCCCGCGCGCCAGCGCGGCGAGATCCTCGGCGCAGCCTTCGCGCAGATCGAGCGTCGCGTCGGCGAGCCATTCCAGCGCCAGCCCGGGGTTGCCGAGGCTCGCCTCCAGCGCGGCCTGCGCACGCCCGGCGTCGACGCGCTGCGCGTGCAGCCACGCCAGCGCCTCCTCGCGCGACGGCGGACGCACGTCGATGCGCTGACAGCGGCTGCGGATCGTCGCCGGCAGGCGTGCCGCCTCGTCGGCGACGAGCACGATCACCGTCGCCGGCGTCGGCTCTTCCAATGTCTTCAGCAGCGCGTTCGCCGCCGCGGCGTTGAGGCGATCGGCCGGATCGATCAACGCGATCTGCAAGCCGCCGAACTGGCTCGACATCGCCAGCCGCTGCGACAGCGCGCGGATCTGGTCGACGGTGATCTCGGTACGGGTCTTGCCGTCGTCGCGCAGCTCGAGCGCGACACGCACGAAATCCGGATGCGAGCCGGCGGCGAGCAGCTGGCAGCCGCGGCAGCGGCCGCAGGCCCGGCCTTCCGCGTCGCGCTGCGTGCACAGCGCCGCGGCGGCGAACGCCTCGGCCAGCGCGCGCTTGCCGTAGCCGGCCGGCGCGACGATCAGCAAGCCGTGATGCAGGCGCTGCGCGGCGAGCGCACCGGCGAGCACGCGCCAGCTGTCCCCGAGCCACGGCTGCAAGCTCATCGGAATTCCCCGGCGCGATCGACGAAGGCGTCGACCGCCGCACAGGCCGCCACGCGCACGACGTCGACCGGCTGGCTCGAATCGATCACGCGGAAACGTTCCGGATCGGCGGCAGCGCGCGCGCGATAGGCGTTGCGTACGCGCTCGAAGAAATCCTCCGTCTCGCGCTCGATGCGATCGGCCTCGCTGCGCGCGCCGGCGCGCGCGAGACCGTCGGCGACCGGCAGATCGAGCAGCAAGGTCAGTCCGGGCTTGATCGGCGCGGCCCAGCTTTCCAGTTCGGCGATGCGCGCCAGCGGCTGGCCGCGGCCGCCGCCCTGGTAGGCGTAGCTCGCGTCGGTGTAGCGGTCGGACAACACCCAGCGGCCGGCCGCGAGCGCCGGCTCGATCACCTCGCGCACGTGTTGCGCGCGCGCGGCGAACATCAGCAGCAGCTCGCTCTCGGCGCATAGTTCGCCGCGCGCCGGATCGAGCACCAGTGCGCGCACCGCCTCGCCGAACGGAGTGCCGCCGGGCTCGCGCGTGACGACCACGTCGATGCCGCGCTCGACCAGGCGCGCGCGCAGCGCCGCGAGCACCGTGCTCTTGCCGGCGCCCTCGCCGCCTTCGAGCGTGATCAACGTTCCTCGGCGAGTCCGCGCGTTCATGGATTTCGACGCAACTGGTACTTCTGCACGGCGCGGTTGTGCTCGTCGAGCGTCGGCGTGAATTCGTGGCTGCCGTCGCCGCGCGCGACGAAGTACAACGCGTCTCCCGGCGTCGGGTGCATCGCCGCTTCCAGCGCCGGCACGCCGGGCAAGGCGATCGGCGTCGGCGGCAGGCCGTCGCGCGTGTAGGTGTTGTACGGCGTGTCGGTTTCGAGGTCGCGCTTGCGGATGTTGCCGTCGTAGCTCGCGCCGAGACCGTAGATCACGGTCGGATCGGTCTGCAGGCGCATGCGGAATTGGAGCCTGCGCAGGAACACGCCGGCGATCAGCGGCCGCTCGTCGGGACGGCCGGTTTCCTTCTCGACGATCGAGGCCAGGATCAGCGCCTGGTACGGACTGTCGAGCTTCACGCTGCCGGCGTCGCGCCCGGCCCAGGCCTTGTCCAGCGCCTTCTTCATCGCGGCATGCGCGCGGTTGAGCACGTCGACGTCCGCTTCGCCCTTCACGAAGGAATAGGTTTCCGGCAGGAACCAGCCTTCGGGATTGCCTTCGGCGACGGCGAATTTCTTCGCGATGTCCTCGTCCGACAGCGTCGGCAGCGTCTGCGCCAGGCCGGTCTCGTTCGCCAAGGCGACGCGCAGCTGCTTGAACGTCCAGCCGTCGATGATCGTGAAGCGGTGCTGCACGACCTGCCCCGCCTCCATGCGGCGCAGCAGCTCGCGCGGCGTCAGCCCTTGCGGCAAGGCGTACTCGCCGGCGTGCAGGCGGCCGGCGACGCCGAGTTCGCGGCCGAGCGCACGCCAACGCAGGTCGTCGAGCGTACCGGAGCCGGCCAGGCCCTCGCGCCGCAACTGGGCGAGAATGTCGCGATAGCTGGCGCCGCGGGCGACGTCGATGGTCGCGTCGGCGCGCGCGATCGGCAGCGGCGAATCGGTGAAGCGGCGGTAGTCGTACCAGCCCACCGCGGCTGCTGCGGCGAGGAGGCCGAGCAGGACCAGCGCGAGCAGCAGCCACAGCATCGCGCCGCCGCGAACGGCGCGTCTGTCGGGAAGGAATGTCGAGATCGGCATGACGCGCCAGCTTAGCCGGATTCGGTGTCGCAACCCATCGGGGAACTGCGAAAACCCGTCTTCCCGGCGATTTTCCGATCGCCGGGCGCGAACCGCGTTCGAGTGCCGCTCCCGCGACCGGCCGCTTCCTCGCGGACACCGCGGAGCGTTCGAAGCGTCCGCGCCGCGCATCGTCATGCGTCGGCCCCGAGCGCGCGCAACAGCCCGCGCGCCTTGGCGCGCGTCTCGTCGAGCTCGTGCAGCGCGTCCGAGTCGGCGACGATGCCGGCGCCGGCGCGGAAGCGAACGCCGGCGCCGTGCAGGGTCAGCGTGCGGATCAGGATGTTCAGATCCAGGTCGCCGTCACGGTTGAGGTAGCCGAGCGAACCGGTGTAGGCGCCGCGGCCGACGCCTTCCAGATCGGCGATGATCTGCATGCAGCGCACCTTCGGGCAGCCGGTGATCGTGCCGCCCGGAAACACCGCGCGGATCGCCTGTCCCGGCGTGACGCCGGCGCGCAGGCGGCCGCGCACGTTCGAGACGATGTGGTGGACGTGCGCGTAGCTCTCGACCGACATGATCTCGTCGGCGACGACGCTGCCGGGCGCGCAGACGCGGCCGAGATCGTTGCGTTCGAGATCGATCAGCATGACGTGCTCGGCGCGTTCCTTCGGATGGCCGACCAGCTCGCGCACGCGCGCCGCGTCGTCGTCGCCGGCGAAGCGCGCCCGCGTGCCGGCGATCGGGCGCGTCTGCGCGTGCTCGCCGTGGACTTCGATCAGGCGCTCGGGCGAGGAACTCGCGATCGCCCAGTCCTCGTATTGCAGTAGGCCGGCGAACGGCGCCGGGTTGGCGCGGCGCAATGCGTCGTACAACGCCGCCGGCGCCGGCGGTCCGGCGCAGCGCGCGCGCCATTCGCGCGACAGGTTGACCTGGAACACGTCGCCGGCGCGCAGATGCGCGTGCACGCGTGCGACGCCGTCGACGAAATCCTGCGGCGCGTCCTCCTCGAGCGCATCGACGACGAGCGGCCGCGGCGAGAACCGCGCCGCCGTGTCGAGGTCGGCCTGCATCGCATCGAGCAGGGACTCGCAGCCGGGCTCCGCGACGAGCAGAGTGCGATCGCGCTCGTGGTCGAGCAGGATCGCCGCGGGGCAGCGCAATGCGAGCGCAGTCGGCAACGCCGCGTCACGCGGCGGCGGCAGACGCAGGCTCGGTTCGACTTGCCGGGCGAGTTCGTAGCCCAGGTAGAGCAGCCAGCCGCCGCGGAACGGCGGTGCGTCGTCGTCGCTGCGTGCGCAGGATTCCGCGCGCCAGGCCACGTCGAGCGCGTCGAGGAAATCCGCGGCGGGACGATTGCCGTCCAGTCCGCCCTCGTCCAACCGCAGCGCCTGCTGCGGAAACGCGAACAGGATGTCGAAGCGCGCGCGCGCATTGCCGCGCGCGGCGCTTTCGAGCAATCCGGGATAGCGCTGCGGATGGGCGGCGGCGAGCGCCAACAGGTCGCGGCTGCCGGCGAGTTCGCGAACGATGCAGCTCATGGGAAAGGAGCCGGACGCGGATCAAGGCGGATGAACACCGATAAAGCTTTTCTGTATTTATCCGTGTCGATCCGCGTCCAAAGTCTTCCACGCTCGGCGGCAGCCGAACTCACATGCCGCGGAAGACCAGGGTGCCGTTGGTGCCGCCGAAGCCGAACGAATTCGACAGCGCGACGTCGATCTTCGCCTCGCGCGCCGTATGCGGCACGAAATCGAGATCGCAGCCTTCGCTCGGCTCGTCGAGGTTGATCGTCGGCGGCAGCACGCCGTCGCGCATGGCGAGGATCGAGAAGATCGCCTCCACGCCGCCGGCCGCACCGAGCAGATGGCCGGTCATCGACTTGGTCGAGCTGACCGGAATCTTCTTCGCCGCGTCGCCGAAGCAGGCCTTGATCGCCTGCACTTCGGCGATGTCGCCGACGCCGGTCGAGGTCGCATGCGCGTTGATGTAGCCGACCTGGTCCGCGTTGAGCTTGGCGTCGGCCAGCGCGGCCGCCATCGAGCGGCGCGCACCGTCGCCGTTCTCCGACGGTGCCGTCATGTGGTAGGCGTCGCCACTCATGCCGAAGCCGGCCAGCTCGCAGTAGATGCGCGCGCCGCGCTTGACGGCGTGGTCGTAGTCTTCGATGACCAGCACGCCGGCGCCGTCGGACAGCACGAAGCCGTCGCGGTCCTTGTCCCAGGGACGGCTCGCCTTTTCCGGCTCGTCGTTGCGCGTGGACATCGCGCGCGCGGAGCAGAAGCCGCCCATCGCGGTGCCGACCGTAGCGTATTCGGCGCCGCCGGCGATCATCACGTCGGCGTCGCCGTACTGGATCATGCGCATGGCGAGACCGATGTTGTGCGCGCCGGTGGTGCAGGCGGTCACGCAGGCGATGTTCGGCCCCTTCAGGCCGAGCATGATCGACAGCTGCCCGGATGCCATGTTGATGATCGAGCTGGGCACGAAGAACGGCGAGATCTTGCGCTGGCCCGACTCGTGATACGTGATCGCGGTCTTCTCGATCGTGTAGATGCCGCCGATGCCGGCGCCGACCGCCACGCCGATGCGTTCCTCGTCGTGCTCGTGCGGATGCAGTCCCGCGTCCGCCAGCGCCTGCACCGAGGCGGCGATGCCGTAGTGGATGAACGGGTCCATCTTCTTGACGTCTTTCGCGGCGACGAACTGCGCCGGATCGAAATCGCGGACTTCGCCGGCGATGCGCGTCGGGAACGAGGACGCGTCGAAATGCGTGACCGGGCCGATGCCGCTCTTGCCGGCGGTGATGGCGGCCCATGCGGTGGCGATATCGTTGCCGACGGGGCTGACGATGCCGAGACCGGTGACGACGACGCGACGTTTGGTCATGAGTGAAACCTGCCTGTTCTGTTCCGATCGTCTGATGAGAATGCTACCCCGCCCCGCGGGCGGCGATCGCATACGCCGGCGTGTGTTGCCGATCGCAAAAACGAAAGCTGCGCCTCTTGGGCGCAGCTTCGTACAAAGCTTGGAACGCGGATCAGACCTTGACGTGAGCCTTCACGTAGTCGATCGCCTGCTGCACCGTGGTGATCTTCTCGGCCTCTTCGTCCGGAATCTCGCACTCGAATTCCTCTTCCAGCGCCATCACCAGCTCGACCGTGTCCAGCGAGTCGGCGCCGAGATCGTCGACGAACGAGGCGTTCGGCGTCACTTCCTCTTCCTTCACGCCGAGCTGCTCGACGACGATTTTCTTGACGCGTTCTTCGATAGTGCTCATGTGTCTCTCTTGCCTCCCGATGGGAATTCGTGCGGTACGCGGAGTGCAGCGCGGCCCGCGGCGGGCGCCGTGCCCGAAGCCGCGGCATTGTAGTGGAAGCCGGGGCCGGGAACTACTGCGGCGGTCCCGATCCGCTTTCGACGGCCGCGGCACCCGAGCCGGCGCGTTCGCGGCCGGCGCGGGCGCGACGGCAACGCCCGCCTCAGGGCATGTACATGCCGCCGTTGACGTGCAGCGTCTCGCCGGTGACGTAGGCCGCCGACGGCGAGGCCAGGAACGCGACGGCCTTGGCGATGTCCTCGGGCGCACCGAGGCGCCCGAGCGCGATCTGGCCGAGCAGCGCGTTGCGCTGTTCTTCGGGCAGCGCGCGCGTCATGTCGGTGTCGATGAAGCCCGGCGCGACCACGTTGACGGTGATGCCGCGCGAGCCGATCTCGCGCGCCAGCGATTTGGAGAACGCGATGATGCCGGCCTTCGCCGCGGCGTAGTTGGCCTGTCCCGGATTGCCGACCAGGCCGATCACCGAGGCGATCGAAATGATGCGGCCCTTGCGCGCCTTCATCATGCCGCGCAGCACCGCCTTGCTCGTGCGGTAGACCGAACTCAGGTTGGTGTCGAGGATCGCCTGCCAGTCCTCGTCCTTCATGCGCATCAGCAACTGGTCGCGCGTGATGCCGGCGTTGTTGACGAGGATCGAGACGGCGCCGAACTCCTTCGCGATAGCGTCGATCAGGGCCTCGACCGCGGCGCCGTCGGTCACGTTCAACTCGCGCCCGACGCCGCCGTTCGCCGCCAGGCGCTCGCCGATCGCCTGCGCGCCGGCCGCCGTCGTCGCCGTGCCGATCACCTTCGCGCCGAGCGCGGCGAGTTCGTCCGCGATCGCAGCGCCGATGCCGCGGCTCGCGCCGGTGACCAGCGCGACCTCACCTTCCAGGAGCTTGCCCATCTGTCCGCCCGTGTATTTGCGATCGTCCATGATCGCAGAAGACCGGACGGCCATCCACGACGACGCCCCGAATCGAGAGCGGCGCTCCGACGGAGCGGCTACAAACGTTCGACCAGCAAGTCGAGAAAGCCGGACCAGCCTCCATTGTGGCTCTTCGCCCATTCCTCGGTCGGCAGGCCCTCGTGACGCAGCAGCAGCTCGGTCCGCTCACCGCGCGGCGTGAGCTCGATCGTCACCACCGATTCCTTGCCGAGCGTGCCCTCGCTGACCCAGGTGAATTCGAGCAAGGTCGGGCGCTCGATGCGCAGGTAGCGGCCGTAGTGCGGGTAGAAGCGTCCCTCGTGCGGCATCTCGATGTAGAACAGGCCGCCTTCGCGCGCGTCGACGCTGGCATTGCCGTCGTGCGCCAGCCAGGCCTTGACGCTGGCCGGCTCGATCCAGGCGTCGAACACGCGCTCGACGCTGGCGTCGAGCGTCCTCGGTACCTTGGTGTGGAACGGCCCCATCGCGGCCGTATTGCGCTCAATCATCGGATTTCTCCTCGTCGGCGGCCGTCCCGGCCAGAAAAACCTCCAGCGCGTCGAGGCGCTGGTTCCAGAACCGTTCGTATTGAGATGCCCAGCGCACGATGTCGCGCAGCGGCAGCGCGCGCAGCTGCAGATAGTGTTCGCGGCCGTGGCGATGCCGGCGCACGAGCCCCGCGCGTTCGAGCACCTTCACGTGCTTGGACACCGCGTTCAGCGACATCTGGAACGGCAGCGCGAGATCGGTCACGCGGACCTCGCCGCGCGTCAGCCGCGCGACGATGCGGCGGCGGGTCGGATCGGCAAGGGCGGCGAAGGCGAGATCGAGTGTCGACACGGCGATCCAGATCCAATCGGTTAAATTCAACCAGATGGTTGAATGATACGCCAGCGAACGGGCGCGTCAAGCGCGCCCGTCCACTCCTGGTTCAGTCCTCGGCGACGCGAAACCGGGCGTCAGTGGCGCCAATCGGCCAGCGCCGACTCCAGTTCGCCCGGCGTGCCGAGCGCGCGCCCGTCGATGGACTTGTCGATGCGCTTGACCAGCCCGATCAGCACCTTGCCCGGACCGCATTCGGCGACGCGCGTCGCGCCGGCCTTGGCCAGCGCCTGCACGCATTCGGTCCAGCGCACCGGCAGGTACAGCTGGCGCACCAGCGCCTCGCGGATTTCGGCCAGACCCGCATGCGCGCGCGCATCGACGTTCTGGATCACCGGAATCGCCGGCTCGCTCCAGTGATACGCCTTGATCGCTTCGGCCAGCCGCGTCGCCGCCTCGCGCATCAACGGCGTGTGCGAAGGCACGCTGACGGCAAGCTTGACCGCCTTGCGCGCGCCGCGTTCGGCGAGCTTCGCCAGTGCGGCGTCGACCGCCTGTGCATGGCCGCCGATCACGATCTGCCCCGGCGAGTTGTAGTTCGCCGGCGCGACCACCTGCTCGCCGGAGACCTCGCGGCAGACCTCTTCGACCACGGCGTCGTCCGCGCCGAGCACGGCGGCCATCGCGCCGACGCCTTCGGGCGCGGCGTCCTGCATCGCCTGGCCGCGAATGCGCACCAGGTGCGCGGCGTCGCGCAAGGCGATCGCGCCGGCCGCGACCAGGGCGGTGTATTCGCCGAGGCTGTGCCCGGCCAGATGCGACGGCTTCGCCCCGCCCTGCTGCTGCCAGACGCGCCAGGCGGCGACGCCGGCGGCGAGCAGCGCCGGCTGCGTGTACTCGGTGCGATTGAGCATCGCCTCGGGCCCACCCTGCGACAACGCCCACAGATCCGCGCCGGCGCCTTCCGACGCCTCGGCGAACGTGTCGCGCACGCCCGGATGCAGTTCGGCGAGTTCGGCCAGCATGCCGACCGACTGCGAACCCTGGCCGGGAAAGACGAAAGCGAGCGCGGAAGAGGACGTATTCATCTCAGGCGGTTCCCGTTGCGAAATGGTTGTGAAGTGCGATGCCGCACCAGATCAGCACCAACACCAGAATGCCGGCCGCGCTGATGCGGCCGGCGTGTGCCTGCAGGGAGCGCCCGCGCGGATAGCGGCCGGCGGTCGCCAGCAGCAGCGCGGCGCGCCCGAGGTGGAAGAGTACGAAATCCCAGACGAACGCGACGAAAACGTTGCGCAGAACTCCGAAGGCAAGATCGGAGAGCTCCGGCAGCACGCGCGCCCGGATCAGTACTTCAGCAGCGCCGACGACCAGGTGAACCCGCCGCCGAAAGCCTCCAGCAGCAGGGTCTGCCCGCGCTGCACCTTGCCCGAGCGCACGGCCTCGTCGAGCGCCAGCGGCACCGAGCCGGAGGAGGTATTGCCGTGGCGATCGACGGTGACGATGACGCGGTCCATCGACAGCTTCAGGCGCTTGGCCGTCGCCTCGATGATGCGCAGGTTGGCCTGGTGCGGGATCAGCCAGTCGACGTCGGACTCGTGCATGCCGGCCGCTTCGAGCGTCTCGCCGACGATGCGGTCGAGCGTCTTCACCGCGACCTTGAACACCTCGTTGCCGGTCATCATCACGCGGATGCCGTGGTTCGGCTCCTGCTCGTTGAAGCCGGCCGAGACGCCGACCGGGTTGTACAGCAGGTGCTTGTACGCGCCGTCGGCGTGCAGCTTGGTGGTCAGGATGCCGGGCTCGTTCGACGCCTCGAGCACGACGGCGCCGGCGCCGTCGCCGAACAGCACGCAGGTCGAGCGATCGGACCAGTCGAGCATGCGCGACAGGGTTTCCGAGCCGACCACCAGTGCCTTCTTGACCTGGCCGCTGCGGATGAACTGGTCGGCCACGCCGAGCGCGTACATGAAACCGGAGCACGCCGCGTTGACGTCGAAGGCGGCGCAGCCGTTCGCGCCGAGGCGATGCTGCAGCAGGCAGGCGGTCGACGGAAAGATGATGTCCGGCGTGGTCGTGCCCAGCACGATCAGGTCGATCTCGCTGGCCTTCACGCCGGCGGCCTCGAGCGCGTGCGTGGCCGCGTAGAAGGCCAGGTCGCCGGTGGTCTCGCCGTCGGCGGCGCGGCGACGCTCGCGGATGCCGGTGCGCGAGGAAATCCACTCGTCGGTGGTGTCGACGACCTTTTCCAGGTCGGCGTTGGTGACGATCTTTTCCGGCAGATAGCTGCCGGTGCCGGCGATGCGTGAGTAGATCAGAACCGTTCTCCCGGCAATGTCGTCAATGCCGCCGCGCGGCATCGGCCGCGGCGGCGATCACGAAGAGAGGCCGCGCGCCATGCGCCGCGGCCCCGCCTGCGAGGAAGATCAGTCTTCTTCGCGAACCGGCGTCTTCGAGTCGATGACCTTCTTGCCGCGGTAGTAGCCGTCCTTGGTCACGTGGTGACGGATGTGCACCTCGCCCGAGGTCGGGTCGGTGGCGAGCTGCTTGGCGCTCAGCGCATCGTGCGAACGACGCATGCCACGGGTGGACGGGGTTTTGCGACTCTTGGCAACTGCCATGACACTCTCCAATGATGATTCGTAACGGCACGCTTTTCGTTCGTGCCCGGCGGTCCAGCGGACCGCCTCAGTGCTTCTTCAACGTGCCCAGCACCGCGAACGGATTCGGGCGTTGCTCCTCGACCGCCTCGTCGGCGGCGTCGCTCCATTCGAGCGGCGCACCGGGCTTCAGCGGCACCACCGGCAGGGCGAGGATCAGCTCGTCCTCGATCACGTCGGCGAGATCGAGCTGTCCGTCCACCACCAGCAGCGGCTCGTAGCCTTCCGGCAGCGAGGCCTCTTCTTCTTCCCGCGCGATCAGGCCGAGGCGCTGATCGACCGCCACCCGATGCACGAAGATGTCCAGCGTGCGCTGGCAGACCAGCGGCAAGCCGGCCTCGACGCGCAACTCGAGGTAGGCGACGCCCAATCCGTCCTTGCCGAATTCGATCGTGTAGCGCGCCTCGCCTTCGGTGCTGGCGAGACTGCCCCGCAGGCGCCGCATCGACGCCAGCGGCAGCGTGCCCTCGAACACCCGCCTCGCCTGCACCTGGCGCGCTACATCCACGCGATCTGGCAGGGCTGCTGACATGGGCGCGCGATGGTAGGTGCGGACCCCTGCCCTGTCAACCGGAATCGGCTCCAGGCTGCCGTTTCGCCGCCTCCCGAGGGCGCCGGCTGACGGCCGCGCACGAACGTGCTATCCACCGTCCATGAACGCTCCCGTCGACCTCGTCCTCGCCTCCACCTCGCGCTACCGGCGCGAACTGCTGTCGCGCCTCGGCCTGCCGTTCCGCGCCGTCGCACCCGAGGTCGACGAAGCGTCGCATCCCGGCGAAACGCCACGCGCACTGGCGTGCCGGCTGGCGCAGGCGAAGGCGGAAGCGGTCGCCGCGCGCTGCCCGGGCGCGCTGGTCATCGGCAGCGACCAGGTCGCCGAACTCGACGGTCGCGCGCTCGGCAAACCCGGCTCGGTCGCCGCCGCCGAGGCCCAGCTCACGGCCAGCGCCGGCCGCAGCGTACTGTTCCACACCGCGCTGTGCCTGGTCGACACGCGCACCGCGGCCGCCGTCCCGGCGCTCGCCTGCGACCTGACGCGGGTCGTGTTCCGCCCGCTGGCGCACGCGGAGATCGCGCGCTACGTCGCCGCCGAACGGCCGCTCGACTGCGCCGGCAGCTTCAAGGCCGAGGGTCTCGGCATCGGCCTGTTCGAGCGCATCGAGAACGAAGATCCGACCGCGCTGATCGGCCTGCCGCTGATCGCGCTGGCGCGGATGCTGCGCGCGGCCGGCGTCGCGGCCTGAGCCGTCGCGGAACCTTGCCGGCGGCGGGCGCTCCAATCGCAGACCGCGTCGCGGTCGGCGGCCGATGGTCGCCGCTACACTCGAAATTCAGCGGGCTGACCGCCACATCCAGCCTCCCGTCGCCTCGCCAGCCTGCAGGGCTTCCATGATCGAATCGCCGAAGACCGCCGTCCCGAACGAACTGCGCGACTCGCTCGCGCGCGCGATCGCGCAGGTCAACACCGTCGTGCTCGGCAAGCGCCGCGAAATCCGCCTCGCCTTCGTCTGCCTGCTCGCCGGCGGGCACCTCCTGATCGAGGACCTGCCCGGCGTCGGCAAGACCACGCTCGCGCACGCGCTCGCCGCGACCCTGGGCCTCGGCTTCCAGCGCGTGCAGTTCACCTCGGACCTGCTGCCCTCGGACATCATCGGCGTCGGCATCTACGAGCGCGAGGCGAACCGCTTCAAGTTCCATCCCGGCCCGCTGTTCACGCAGCTGCTGCTGGCCGACGAGATCAATCGCGCGATGCCGAAGACGCAGAGCGCGCTGCTCGAAGCGATGGCCGAGGAGCAGGTCACCGTCGACGGCACCACGCACCGGCTGGCGCCGCCGTTCTTCGTCGTCGCCACGCAGAATCCGCTCGACTTCGCCGGCACCTATCCGCTGCCCGATTCGCAGCTCGACCGCTTCATGCTGCGCATGAGCCTCGGCTATCCGGACCGCGAAGCCGAACGCGCGATGCTGGCCGCGGCCGACCGCCGTGGCGTGCTCGAAGCGCTGTCGCCGTGCCTGACGCCGGAGCAGATCCTCGAACTGCGCCACGCCTGCACGTCGGTCTTCGCCAGCCCCGCCCTGATCGGCTACGTGCAGGCGCTGCTCGACGCCAGCCGCCAGCACGCCGATATCCGCATCGGCCTGTCGCCGCGCGCCGGCCTCGCCTTGCTCGCCGCTTCGCGCGCGCACGCCTTGCTGGCCGGGCGCGCGCACGTGATGCCGGAAGACGTACAGGCGGTGTTCGCCTCCGTCGCCGCGCACCGCCTCGGTCTGGGCGCGAGCGCGCGCGTCGATCGCGACAAGCTCGCGCTGCAACTGCTCGAATCGACGCCGGTGAGCTGATGAGCGCGGCCGCCACGCTGCGCGCCCGCCTGCTCGCCGAGGCTGAACGGCGGCTGCCGGCGTTGACCCGCCTGCGCCGCGCCGAAGCCTTGCCGGTCGCGCTCGATCGCCGCCGCATCTACGTGCTGCCGACCGGTTTCGGCGCCGCGTTCACGCTGCTGCTGTTCGTGATGCTGCTCGGCGCGCTGAACTACTCCAACAATCCGGCCCTGCTGCTGACCTGCCTGCTCGGCGCGGCCGCCGGCGCGAGCCTGTTCTTCGGCTTCCGCATGCTGAGCGGGCTGGCCCTGGTGCAGGTCCGCGCGGACGAGGCGCACGCGGAGCAGCCGCTCGATCTGCATCTGCGCTTCGCGCCGGGCGGGCGCCCGCGCGCCAGCCTGCGCCTGCGTCGCGAAACGGCCGAGACCGCGTTCGTCCTGCCCGCCGGCGGCGAGCAGGAGATCGCGCTGCGCATCGAGGGCACGCACCGCGGCTGGTTCCGGCCGGGCCGGCTGCGCGTGTGGACCGAGTATCCATTGGGACTTTTCCAGATGTGGAGCTGGCTGCATCCGCGCGCGGAGTTCCTGATCTACCCGGCGCTCGAATCGCCGCCACCGCCGCTGCCGGCCGGCGACGGCCGCCTCGGCGAACAGGCCAGCGCCGGCGCCAGCGAGGAACACGCCGGCCTGCGCGAGTACCGCGCCAGCGATCCGTCGCGGCTGATCGCCTGGAAGCCATCGGTGCGCCACGACACCTTGCTCGTACGCGACGTCGAGCGCCGCGCCGGCGAGGCGCTGACGCTGGATTGGTTCGCCCTGCGCGACCTCGACACCGAAGCGCGCATCCGCCGCCTCGCCGCCTGGGTCTGCGCTGCCGAAGCCGCGCAGCGCGGCTACACGTTGCGCCTGCCCGGCGAGACCATCGGCCCCGGACTCGGCGCCTCGCAGCGCCAGGCCTGCCTGCGCGCGCTCGCCCTGCTGCCGAGCGCATGAGCGACCGTCTCACCACACGCCAGTTCGATCTGCTCGCGCTGACCGTCGCGGCGACGCTGGCGACGCACCTCGCGCATCTGCCGGCGTGGTTGTCGCTGTCGCTGGCGTTGATCGTGCCGCTGCGCGTATGGACGCGTCGGCGCGGCGCCCCGCCGGTCGGCGTGTGGATCCGCCTGCCGTTGACCGCGGTGCTGCTCGCGCTGGTGATCGCGAACTTCGGCAACGTGTTCGGCCGCGAACCCGGCAGCGTGCTCGGCGCCGGCTTGCTCGGCCTGAAGCTGCTCGAAACCGAACGCGTGCGCGATGCGCGCGTCGCGCTCGGCTTCGCCGCCTTCGTGCTGATGAGCGCGCTCCTGTTCGCGCAATCGCTGCCGTTCACGCTGGCGATCTGCGCGGTGCTGGTGCTGCTGCTGGCGAGCCTCGCTTCGCTGCAGCCGGCACCACTGCCGGCGCGCAAACCGTTGCGTGCGCAGCTGCGCATCGCCGCGGCACTGCTCGGTGCCGGCCTTCCGCTCGCCGCGGCCGCCTTCGTGCTGGTGCCGCGGCTCGGTTCGCCGCTGTGGGGCGCGCCCGGCAACGACGCCAGCGCGCGCTCGGGACTCAGCGAGCGCATGGCGCCGGGCGAGTTCGGCGAACTGCTGCTCGACGACACGCCGGCGTTCCGCGTCGACTTCGGCGGCGCCGTACCGCCGCCGTCGCAACGCTACTTCCGTACGATCGTGCTGTGGGATTTCGACGGCACCGCCTGGACGCGCGAATGGCGCCGCGGCGCGCGCGAGATCGAAGTCCTGCAGGAGCAAGGTCCGACGCTCGACTACCGCGTGACGCTCGAACCGACCCAGCGTCCCTGGCTGCCGATGCTGGACCTGCCGCTGGACGCTCCGACGAACGCGCGGCTGGGCTCCGACCGCGTCGCGGTCGCGCTCGCGTCCGTCGCGCAAGCGCGCGAATACCGCGGCCAGTCGGTCACCCGCTATCGCCTCGCACCGACGCTCGACGGAGCGATGCGCGCCCGCGCGCTGGCGCTGCCGGACGGCTTCAACCCGCGCACGCGCGCGCTGGCCGAGCGCTGGCGCGGCGAAGGGCGCGACGACCAGGCCGTCGTGCGCGCGGCGCTCGACCTGTTCCACGCCAGCTTCAGCTACACCCTCAGCCCTCCGCTGCTCGGTCGCGACTCGGTCGACGATTTCCTGTTCGACACGCAAAAGGGATTCTGCGAACACTATTCGTCGGCCTTCGTATTCCTGATGCGCGCCGCCGGCATTCCGGCGCGGGTCGTCACCGGCTACCAGGGCGGCTGGTGGAACGCCGCCAGTTCGTACCTGCTGGTGCGCCAGTCCGACGCGCACGCCTGGGCCGAGGTCTGGCTGCCGCAGCAAGGCTGGCTGCGCGTCGATCCGACCGCCGCGGTCAGCCCGGCGCGGATCGAGCGCGGCGCGGCCGCCGCGCACGAGGCGACCGGCTGGATGCAGGCGGACTGGCTGCGCGAGCTGCGCAACCAGCTCGACGTCGTCAACCGGCTCTGGTCGGAGGGCGTCATCGGATTCAACGCGCTGCGTCAGAAAGGCCTGCTGACGACCTTCGGAGTGCCGGAAGCCAACCCCGGCGACCTGGTGCTGGTGCTGTCGGCCGCGCTCGGCATCGCCATGCTGATTGCCACCTTGTGGGCGATGCGCGGCAGCGCGCCGACGCGCGGCGACGCGCTCGATCGGGCCTGGAGCCGCCTGCGCCGCCGCGTCGAGCACGCCGGCTTTCCGGCCCAGCCGCAACACGGCCCGCTGGATTGGCTGCGGCAGATCCGGCTGCGCGATCCCGCACTGGCCGACGGCTTGGCGCCGCTGGTGGAAACCTACGCCGACCTGCGCTACGCGCGCGCCGCGCCCGCTCCCGCCGAGGTCGACGCCTTCGCGCGCCGCGTGCGCCGCCATCGCCTGCAAGGACGTGTAAAGAAGTTCACCCGACGCGACGGCGCGTAGCCGAGCGTCGTCGGAGTACTATCGAAACAGTGCATCTTTCCGCCTGTCGAACGCTCGAGGTCCGTATGAACAAGTCCATCCTCCAGCTCGCCGCGACCGCGCTGCTCGGCGCCTCCCTCGGCGCCTGCGTCACCGTGCCCAAGCCGCTGCAGGGCCAGTATTCCAACGCGACGCCGCGCGACGCGGCCGCCGCCGACGGCGGCCAGGCGGTGCGTTGGGGCGGCGAGATCATCAAGGTCGAGCCGAAAGCCGACATCACCTGCTTCGAGGTGCTCTCGCGCAAACTCGACGCCACCGCGCGGCCGATGACGCGCGACCCCAGCGAAGGACGCTTCATCGCCTGCCGCAGCGGTTTCTACGATCCGGAGGAATTCGAGCGCGGCCGCGAGCTGACGATCGTCGGCCGGGTCACCGGCACCGACCGCGGCAAGGTCGGCGACTACGACTACAGCTATCCGCACGTCGCCGCCGACGCGATCTACCTGTGGCCCAAGCGGCCGCTGGTCGTGCGCGAGCCCTACGACCCGTGGCGCTACGGCTACGGTCCGTACGGTCCGTGGGGCTGGGGTCCGTACTGGGGCCCGTACTGGGGCGGCAGCGTGATCATTCGCGAACGCTCGCACCCGCGGCCTCCTCGCTGAGCATCGGCGGACTCGTCCGGCACGTTCGTGCCGGCGCGCGGGAATCGGCGGATCGGTCATAATCCGCCGCTTCCTCCGTCCATCAAGTTGATTGCAATGCGCGCAGCCGAGATCAAGAAAGGGAACGTCGTCGAGCACGAAGGCAAGGTCTACCAGATCCGCGACATCGAGCGCAGCTCGCCGCAGGGCCGCGGCGGCAACGTGACCTACCGCTTCATCATGTATTCCGTGCCCGGCGGACAGAAGCTCGACATTTCGCTGCGTGCCGAGGACGACCTCAAGGAAACCGAACTGACGCGCCGCGCCGTCACCTACTCCTACAAGGACGGCGACGCCTACGTGTTCATGGACAGCGAGGACTACACGCAGTACACGCTCGACGCCAGCGCGATCGGCGACGACGCCGGCTACATCGTCGACGGCATCGAGGGCTGCTACGTGCAGCTGATCGACGACGCGCCGGTCGCGTTGCAGCTGCCGCAGTCGGTCGTGCTCGAAGTGGTCGACACCGCGCCGGAAATGAAGGGCGCGACCGCGACCAAGCGGCCGAAGCCGGCCAAGCTGTCGACCGGCATCGAGATCCTCGTGCCGGAGTACATCACGACCGGCGAGAAGATCACGGTCAATACGACGACCGGGGAATTTTCCGGCCGGGCCTGATCGACTCTCCGCACTTACTACGGCCGCCGCGACGACGCGCCGGCGGCCGTGGCAGCAGTGCCGTCGGCGGCCTTCGCCGCTGCCGGCGCGCCTGCCGGCACTGCGCCGAGATGCTGCCGCAGGAAGCCGGCGATGCCGCTCCATTCCGCATCCAGATTCTTCGCTTCGCCGATGCTGTGCCCTTCGTCGTCGAAGCTCAGCGCCACCGGCGGACGCCGAACGAGATTGAGCATTCGTATCAGCCGGCGCGTGTGCTCGAAGTCGACGCGCGCGTCCTCGCGGCCGTGGACGAGCATGATCGGCAGCGTCAATTGGCGGTACTGGTACAAGGGCGAGGTGGCGATCATGGCTTCGAGATCCGTACGCGGATTGCCGATCCAGCGCTCCAGCGCTTCACGCCCCTGCCGCGTGGTGCCGCCGTCACTCGCCGTGAAGAACAAGGTGCGATCGCTGACACCGGAAATGGAAACGGCGCAACGGAAGCGTCCCGGCCAGCGGAACGCCGAATAAAGGGCCGAATAACCGCCGTAGCTCGCACCGAGCACGCACATGCGCTCCTTGTCGAGCGGAAACCGCTCGAGCGCCGCCTGCAAGGCCGCGTCGATGTCGTCCTCGATGCCGCGGCCGTACTGGTAGCGCCCCGCCTCGCGGAAGGCGCGGCCGTAGCCGTCGGAGCCGCGGAAATTGACCTGCAGCACGGCATAGCCGAGCGAGGCGAGGAACTGCACGCCGCGATCGAAATGCAGAGCGTCCGCGACGCCGATCGGCCCTCCATGCGGCATCACGACCAGCGGCCGTTTGCCGTTGCCGTCCGGAATCGTGACGAACGCGTCGATCGGCATTCCAGCCGCGTTCTGCAGCTTCATCAGCTCGGTCGGCACGAACTTCCTCTTCTGCAGCTCCGGCATCGCCTCGTCGATCAGCTGTGCTTCGCGCTTCCCCGCGTCGAAATAGTAGAGCTGCGCCGGCTGATCGCTGCCGTCCACCCAGAGCAGCATGCGGTCCGCCGCGCGATTGCGATCCACGATCGCCACCGAGCGTCGCGGGAACGCGTTCTGCAGCATCGCCTCGATACTGCGATTGCGCCCGTCGAAATACTCGCTGACCAGTCGCCCGTTCTCGTAGTAGCGCACGCCGATCGGTTCGCGCCGATCGCCGAACAGCGCCGCCGCCACGTCCACGCCCGGCTTGCTGTACAGCGTCTTGGTGATTTTCCCCTGGGCAGGGTCGTAGACGACGAGGTCGCGTTGCGCGCGTCCCTGATCGCTCAGGGCATAGATGACGTTGCCGTCGTAGGAAAGCTTCAGCGGCGTCAGTCCGTCGTCTTCGCTCAAGCGCAGAATCGGGCTGAACTTGCCGTAGCTGCCGTGCATCAGCACGCGTTCGCCGTCCTTCTTCGCCACCGCCGCACGCAAGGCGCCGTAACCGTCGGCGTACCAGGCCAGGTCGTCGTCGACACCCTTGTTGAGCCGGTTCGCGATGCTGGTCTTCGCGAACCCCTGCATGGCCCGGCGGCTTGCGACTTCGAGCCTGTGCACGACCAGCGTGCCCTGCCGAACGCGCGCCTCGTAGAGGATTTCGCCGGGATAGTCCGGCAGCAGATCGACGATGCGGCCGCCGGCCGGACCTTCGAGATGCTCGAAACGACGCGCCTCGCCGGAACGCTCGCCGAGCACGAATGCGTGCAGCTGATCGCCTCCGAGGCTGGGTAGATTCGCCAGCAGAGTGCGCTCGTCCTTCCATTGCACGTCGCCGATGCCCAACGTCGACTTCACCAGGGCCTGGCTGCTGCCGGCGTCGACGTCGATCAGCCGCAGCCATTGCGTGCCGTCGCTCTCGTGCACCACTTCCGCCATCAGCGCACCGCTGGGACTCAGCACGGCGGTGTCGATGCGGCCCGATGCCCACAGGATCTTCGGGGGCAGCGCGAGCTCGCCGGGTTCCGGCGGTGCGCGGACCGCATCGAGATCGGCCGGCGGATCGGCCGCCGCCGCGCGTTCCTTGCGGTAGAACTCGGGAAACGGATCGGGATAGTGTCCGCTGTAGACGAACGGATAGCGCTCGTAGAGCGCCGGAAACTTCTCTCGCAGCCAATCGATCACCGGCAGCGAACGATTGGCGACGCGAACGCCCGACGTGAACCACCCCCGCGGCCGCAGGACGAGTTCGCCGGCATAGGTGATCTGCCCGGCCTTGACCTCGAACGCGTACTCCGGATCGTCCTTCAAGGTCAGGATCGAACTCCAGTTGTAGGCGTCGACCAGATTCACCTTGACCCATTGGTAGCGTCCGGCCGGCACCACGTACAACTGCATCGTGCGTCCTACCGGCACGTGAGCGAGGACGTCGCCGCCGAAGAACGTCCCGACTCTGAGGAACTTGACGCTGCCGAGCGCCGCGCTCGTGTCGACGGACACCGCGAGCAGTCCTTCGTCTTCCTTCAGAGTCGGCGCCTCGCCGGGATCCAGGCGATCGATCGCGTGCGCCAGGAGACACCACGCGAATGCCAGGATCAGGAAACCGCCACGAACGAAACCTGCGAACCGATACCGCGGCTCGACGCGATCAATCCCTTGCATAGCCCCTCACTCCCCTGCAACCCCCATCGGGCAGGATAGCGCAACAAGGAAATCGCGACTCGCCGATTGCCGATACCGATCCGCCTCGCCATGTGCGGGGCGTCGATGGATTCCTTCGATCAGAACGCAGGCCTTTTCAGCCACTTGCGCGCCATCCGCCGCAGCGACTCGTCGACCCCGTCCCCTTCGGCCAGCTCGGCGACGTCGCGCCAAGCCAGCGCATGCGATTCTTCGCTGACGACGAACGCTTCGTTGCCGGCCGCGCGCACGACGTAGCGCACGTCGTAGTGCCAGTGCTCGGCGACTTCGCCGCGCGCCGGGATGCGATGGCGGTCGAGGTCGAAGATCGCCGGTTCCACGATCAGGTCGACCAGACCGGATTCCTCCTCCGCCTCGCGCAGTGCGACACGCGCGAGATCGACGTTGCCGTCGGCATGGCCGCCGAGCTGCAGCCAGCGGTCGAGCTTGCGGTGATGCGTCAGCAGCACGCGACCGCCGTCGGCGCTGACCAGCCACGCGCTGCCGGTGAGATGGCCGCTCGCCAGTTCGCGCGATGCGGCGTCCGCACGCTCGGCCATGAAGGCGCGGAACAGCGCGATGGTGTCGCCCTCCTCCGCGTGCAGACGCGCATAGCCGCCGAGCGCGGCGAGCCAGCGCTGCTGGTGCGGCGGCAAATTTTGCGGCGAAGCAGCATTTTTTTCGTGCACGAGTTTGCTTGCCGCTCCGTCGGGGGTCGCGTATTTTACCGGCGCACTCGTGCCGGCGAACGCCGGAGCGGGCGACCTCCACGACGGCGGCAGCGGCTTGAAAATCCTGTCCCGTACCACCGACCTGCACCGAGCAATTTGCTAAGGGGACGCGATGATTTTCTGGCGAGTCAAACCGCTTGATCAGATTCTTGAAACGGCAGAAAAGAAATCGCTGAAACGACAACTCGGCGCACTGCAGCTGACCCTGCTCGGAGTCGGCGCGGTGATCGGCACGGGCATCTTCGTGCTGACCGCCGAAGCCGGACAGAAAGCCGGTCCGGGCATGATGATCGCATTCGTGATCGCCGCCACGGTGTGCGCGCTGGCCGCGCTCGCCTACGCCGAACTGGCCTCGATGCTGCCGGTCTCCGGTTCCGCCTACACCTACACATACGGTGTTCTCGGCGAATTCGTCGCCTGGATCGTCGGCTGGGCGCTGGTGCTGGAATACGCGATCGGCGCATCGGTGGTGTCGGTCGGCTGGTCCGGCTACATGAATGGCCTGCTCGCGCACAGCGACATGTTCGGCCTGGTGCAACCCGGCGCGTTGGCGCTGCCGGAATTCCTGCGCAGCGGCCTGTACACCGGCGGCACCTTCAATCTGCTCGCCTTCTTGATCTCGCTGGCGGTGACCTTCCTGCTCGTCATCGGCACCTCGAAGAGCGCCCGCGTCAACTCGGTGCTGGTCGCCATCAAGATCGTCGCGCTGACCGTGTTCATTCTGATCGCGGTGCCCGCGGTGAAAAGCTCGAACTTCGAACCGTTCCTGCCCGGCGGCTGGGGCAGCCCGCTCGGCGGTGTCGGCGTGCTCGGCGCCGCGGCGTCGATCTTCTTCGCCTACGTCGGCTTCGACGCGGTGTCCACGGCCGCCGAAGAAACCAAGAATCCGAACCGCAACATCCCCATCGGTTTGATCGGCTCGCTCGGCATCTGCACGATCTTCTATCTGCTCGTCGGCTACGGAGCGGCGGGTTCGGTCGGTGCGCAGCCGATCCTTGGCCCGGACGGCATGCCGCTGGAACCGGGCAGCGACGCGATGGCCGCCGCCTGCGCCGCCTCCGAGGCCCTGGTCTGCAGCAAGGAGCCTCTGGCGCACGCCTTGCGCATGCTCGGCTTCTCCACGATCGGCAACTGGATCGGCGTCGCCGCGATCCTCGCCCTGCCGTCGGTGATCCTGATGATGATGTTCGGCCAGACGCGCGTGTTCTTCACGATGTCGCGCGACGGCCTGCTGCCCGAAGCGCTGTCGAAAGTGCATCCTCGCTTCCATACGCCGCACGTGATCACGATCATCACCGGCCTCGTGGTCGCGTTCTGCTCGGCTCTGTTCCCCGTCGGCAAGCTGGCCGACACGTCGAACTCCGGCACCCTGCTCGCCTTCGCGATGGTGTCGATCGGCGTATTGATCCTGCGCAAGCAGCAGCCGGACCGCAAACGCCCGTTCCGCACGCCGCTGGCGTGGCTGGTCTGCCCGCTCGCCGTGTTCGGCTGCCTGCTGCTGTTCGTGAACCTCAGCATGACCGCGAAGATCGTGTTCGTGACCTGGGCTGCCATCGGCCTGGTCGTGTACCGGCTCTATGGCTATCGACGCAGCCAGCTGGCCGCGTCGAACGCGGCCTGAGCCGTGCGCTGCGTGCATTCCTGACTGCGAAGCCGGCGCCACGCCGGCTTCGCGCGCCACCCTGCGCAACGCGCACGACGGAAGCCTCATGCTCGATCAACTGCTCGCCAAGAAGACCGATTTCTCCGGCTACGACAGCGGCGACGGCCCGGCGCTGAAGCGCACGCTCGGACCCTGGGGCCTCACCGCGCTCGGCATCGGCGCCGTGATCGGCGGCGGCATCTTCGTGATCACCGGCCAGGCCGCGGCCGGACACGCGGGGCCCGCGATCATCCTGTCCTTCGTGCTCGCGGCGATCTGCTGCAGCTTCGCGGCGATCTGCTACGCCGAGTTCGCCACGCTGATCCCGATGTCGGGCAGCTCCTATTCCTACGCCTACGCCACGCTCGGCGAAGGCGCGGCCTGGTTCATCGGCTGGAACATGGTGCTCGAATACGGCGTGTCGGCCTCGGCCGTCGCGGTCAGCTGGACCGGCTACTTCAACAGCCTGCTGCAGCACTTCGACATCGTGCTGCCGCCGGCGCTGACGAATGCGCCGATCGCGTTCCAGGACGGCCACCTGGTCACCACCGGCGCGCTGTTCAACCTGCCTGCGGTGGCGATCGTGCTGGCGCTGACCTGGCTCTGCTACGTCGGCATCCGCGAGTCGAGCGGCGCCAACATCGCCATGGTGATCCTGAAGATCGGCCTGATCCTGATCGTCATCATCGCCGGCTGGCAGTACGTCAATCCCGACCTGTGGCACCCGTTCATTCCGGAGAACCAGGGCGGCGACAAGTACGGCTGGTCCGGCGTGCTGCGCGCCGCGTCGATGGTGTTCTTCGCCTACATCGGCTTCGAGGCGACCTCGGTCGCCGCGCAGGAAGCGAAGAACCCGCAGCGCGACCTGCCGATCGGCACGATCGCCTCGCTGGCGATCTGCACCGTGCTCTACATCGCCATGGCCGCGGTGCTGACCGGTCTGCTGCCGTACGCCCAGCTCGGCACCACCGAGCCGGTGGTGACCGCGGTCAGGGCGCATCCCGAACTGGCCTGGCTGCGTGTGGTGGTCGAACTCGGCGCCCTGATCGGCCTGTCCTCGGTCGTGCTGGTGATGATCATCGCGCAGCCGCGCATCTTCATGATCATGGGCCGCGACGGCCTGCTGCCGCCGGTGTTCGCGAAGATCCATCCGCGCTATTGCACGCCGCACATCAACACCGTCATCACCGGCATCGGCATCGCCCTGCTCGCGGCGGTGTTCCCGCTCGACGTGCTCGGCGAACTCACCTCGATGGGCACGCTGATCGCGTTCTGCGCGGTCTGCGCCGGCGTCTGGATCCTGCGCCACACGCAGCCGGACCTGCCGCGCGCGTTCCGCGTGCCGTGGGCGCCGGTCGTGTGCACGCTCGGCATCGCCAGCTGCCTGCTGCTGCTCAGCACGATGAGCTGGTACAACTGGAGCCTGCTGCTGGCCTGGACCGCGATCGGCGTCGCCGTCTACCTCGGCTACGGCTATCGCAACAGCCGGTTGCGGCGGACGGGTCGCTGAGCATCGTGCGTGGCGGGAGACTCGCTCTCCTCCTGCTGCTGACCGCGGCGTCCGGCGCCGGCGCGATCGTGATCCGCGACGACGTCGACGACGCGGCGTACCGCGTGCCGGCGTCCGAACTGCCGGCCCTGGCCGACCTGCCGGGCGAAGGGCACGGCGTGCTGATCGCGCCGCAATGGATCGTCACCGCCGCGCACGCCGTCGGCGGGCACGAGCCGGAGAAGATCACCGTCGCCGGCACGGCCCGGAAGGTCGAGCGCGTGGTGGTCCATCCCGGCTACAAGCAGCTGCCGCAGACGCTGGTCGACCAGGCCATCCGCGACGGCGATGCGACGGGCGTGATCGACTTCCTCGCCGCCTCCGACGACGTCGCGCTGATCGAACTCGCGGCTCCCGCCACCGACGTCGCGCCGGTCCCTCTCTACAAGGGCGGCGACGAACTCGGCAGGACCGTCGAACTCGTCGGCAAAGGCGCCACCGGCACCGGCGCCCGCGGGCACGATCCGCAAGCCCCGCACCGCACTGAATTGCGCCGCGCGTTCAACCGGATCACCCGCGCGGACGAGCGCTGGATCTGCTACCTGTTCGACAAGCCGCCGGCGGCGCTGCCGCTCGAAGGCATGCTCGGCAACGGCGACAGCGGCGGCCCCGTTCTGATCGAGGTCGACGGCCGGCGGCAACTGGCCGGGCTGGCGTCGTGGAAGATCCTGCAAGGCAACCCCGTCACGGTGCGCCCCGGCGCCTACGGACAGAGCGGCTGCAACGTTCGCCTGAGCCGCTACGCTGGCTGGATCGAGGCCACGATCGCCGCGGGCCAGCCGCGCCGCCGCTGAGCATCCGGCGGCACGTCAGTTCGTCGCGGAGTCGCCGTCTGTCGCGTAGCGCTTGACGATCTCGTGGAGGAACCGGCGTCCGTCGAGCAGCGACTTCACGCGGATGCGCTCGTTGAGGCCGTGCGCACGACTGCCCTCGGCGTCGTGGAACATGCCGGACAAGCCGTACGTCGGCGTACCCGCCGCATTGAGGAAACGTCCGTCGGTGGCGCCGGTCGACATCGTCGGCACGACCGCGACGCCCGGCCAGATCGTTTCGGCGACCTGGCGCACCGGCTCCAGCATCTGCGACGTCAGCGGCGGCACGCGCGATTTCGCGCCGGGATCCTCGATGCCGCTGATCGCGATGCCGTCGTCGCCGATCACATGGACCAGCGTGTTCTTCACCGTCTCCATCGGCACGCCGGGCAGGATGCGGCAGTTCACGTTCGCGCGCGCGCGTTGCGGCAACGCATTCGGCGCGTGCCCCGCTTCGACCATGGTCGCCACGCAGGTCGTGCGCAGCATGCTGTTCCAGGCCGGGTTCATCGCCCACAGTCGCGCGGCCGCGGCTTCGTCCGGCGGATCGCGCAGCACCGCCTTGATGTCGTCGACGGCGGCGCTCGGCGCGAGTTCGAGCTGTGCCTTGAAGTAGGCGCGCGTGATCTCGTTGAGCTGGATCGGGAAACGATACGCGCCGATCTTGTCGAGCCCGGCGGCGAGGCGGTAGATCGGGTTGGTCGGCTTCGGGCGCGAGCTGTGCCCGCCCGGATCGGTGATCTCCAGCGTGAAATCCTGGTACGCCTTCTCGCCGGCCTGAATCTGCAGCGCGACCGGCTTGCCGTCGGCGCCGAGTTCGCCGCCGGCGCCTTCGTTCAGGGCGAAGGCGGCTTTCAATGCGTCCGGATGATGCTCGATCAGCCAGGACACGCCGTTGAAGGTTTCGGAGGTTTCCTCGCCGCAGGTCAGCGCCAGCTTGATGTCGCGGCGCGGCTTGAAGCCTTCCTTGCGATAGCGGATCAGGCTGTCGACGAACACCGCCGCCATCGCCTTGTCGTCGCTGGCGCCGCGCGCGTAGAACCAGCCGTCCTCTTCGGTGAGCTTGAACGGATCGCGCTGCCAGTCCTCGCGCCGCGCTTCGACCACGTCGATGTGCGCGAGCAGCAGGATCGGCTCCGCCTTCGCGTCGCTGCCGCGATAGGTCGCGATCAGGTTGCCGTCCTTCGGCCGCTGCGGCGGCACCAGTACCTGCACGTCCGCGGCGGCGAGGCCGCCGGCGAGCAGGCGCTTCTTCATCGCGTTCGCCGCCTCGGTGCAGCTGCCGACCGACAGCGTCGTGTTGATCTCGACGAGTTCCCTGTAGAGCGAGCGGAATGCCGCCTCGTCCGGCGCCGGTCCGCTCGCCGAAGCCGGCAAGGCCGCGACGGCGAAGAAGGCGGTCAGCGCGGAAACCAGGCCATTCTGCTTCATGAAGACGTCCTCGAATGCGGGAGCCGCAAGCATGGTCGGTCGCCGCGATCACGACAAGTCATCGCTCCGTCCGCCGACGCGCGAGTTCGCCGCAAACATCGACGCGAGCCCTGCTGATAGGTTCGCACCTTGCCGTCCGTATTGGGGAATGTTCCACGACCATCCATTCCGACAGGATTCCCATGCGCCTCCTGCTGTTGCTGCTCCCGCCCCTGCTGTTCGTCTCCGGCTGCGCGACGACGCGCGCTCCGGCGAAGACGATCGTGATCCCGCCGCGCCACGAGCGCGCCTACGACGACTACCACTACGCGCCGGCGGTGCGCGTCGGCGACACGGTGATCGTGTCGGGCATTCCGGCCGGCCCCGGCGAGGACTACGACGCGCGCGTGCGGGCCATGTTCAAGCGCCTGAAGACGACGCTGGAGGCGGCCGGCGCGACGCTCGACGACGTGGTCGAGATCGACACCTTCCACGTCGACGCGAAGGACCCGCCGACGTTCCAGGCCGAGTTCGCACGGTTCCTGGCGATCCACAAGGAATACTTCCCGACCGGCTACCCCGCCTGGACCGCGGTCGGAACGACGGCGCTGCTCGCCGACGGCGCGCCGGTGGAAATGCGCGCCGTCGCCGTGGTCGGCTCCGGCAAGCAGCTCGTCGTGCAACGTCCGCCGGCCGCGCAGTAGTCAAGCCGGCGTTCGACCGCATCGCAGTCCGACGCTCGAATGCCGATGCCGGACTGCGACACCGGCCCACTCACGGCTTGGCGATGTCCATCCGCCGCTTCGAATCCGCCAGCAGGACGTCATGTGCGGCCGCTCGCACGGCATCGGCCGGTGCGTCGGAGAGATCCGGCTTCGTCGCGGCGATTCCGCGCGTTTCCAGCTGGGCGCGCAGCGCCGCCAGCACGCGCTTGTTCGCGTAGGTGTGCGGCGAATCCTTGTCGTCGCTCTGGCTGGCGGCGAAACGGGCCAGCAGCTCGGGCAGCGTCGAACGCGCCATCCACGTCTCGGTGAACTTCGCGCGGTACTCCAGTTCCCACGCCTCCAGCTTGGGGAAGCGCTTCAGATCGGAGAAATGCTGGGTCTCGTGGCCGAGCAAGCTGGCGCGAAAGCGATCGGAATCCAGGTTGCCGTCGAGCCACGGAACGACCGCGTAGATGCGGTCGTCCGCCGCCCAGCCGCCGGCGGAACCGCGGCCGCAACGGGCGTAGTAGCTCCAGCCGCGGCTGACGAAATCGTCGAGCAGTTCGACGTCGACCTGGTATTCGCTGTCGGGCAAGGCGACGCGGTAGGACTTGGAGGTCTGCTTGTGCCAGACCATCAGCTCGCGCAGCGGCGGCGTGCGGCCGGCCAGCGCGTAGTAGCCGCGTTCGCGCAGACGATCGGTGAGACGCTTCTCGACCACGTCCCAGTCCTCGTCCGCCGGCGCACCGATCAAGCTGCGCAGCCGCAACAGCAACGCCGCGTCGAGCGAGTCGCGCGACGCCGGCGCCGACAACGCGTGCCACCAGTAGTCCTGATACGTCGTCAGCAGTTCGCGCGCGAACGCATCCTCGATCGACGGCGCCAGATACGGCGGACCGCTGCGCTCGAAGCGGCCGAACAGGCAAGCCCGGTAGTCGGCGTCGACGCCGACGAACTGCTCCGCCGGCACCGACCCCACGGCTTCGAGCGTGCGCCGCGCGTCGCCTTGCAACGCCGCGCTGGTCGAGGCGTCGATCGCCTGCCGGGCGGCGGGCGTACTCGCCTCCGCGGCGGCGCTCGCGACCGACGGGCACAGCAGCGCCATCATCATTCCCAGCAGGGGCGACGTGTATCGCATCGTTGGTTCTTCCAGCATGCCTTCCGGCGTCGCGGCTATTGCAGCGCGGTCGGGCCGGTCGCGTCTTGAACGCATTTGATCCCGGCGACGTGGCGGCGCAGCGCCGACGGCGGCAACCCCGCATGCGCGCGCGCGATGCGCGTGAAGTGGCTCTGGTCGGCGAAGCCGGCGTCGACGGCGATCTCGGCCAGCGGCGCCGGCGTGGCGAGCAGAGCCAGAGCGCGCCGCCAGCGGAATTCCCGCCGCAGCGCCTGCGGCGACATGCCGTAGGAAAGACTCAGCGCGCGGCTGGCGTGCTCGGCGGAAACGCCGAATTCGCGCGCGATGTCGGCGATCGGCCGGTCGCTCGTCGCGAGCGCCTCGACGACGCCGCGCTGCCAGGCCGGAACGGCGGGGAGTTCGTCGTCCAGTGGACACGCCGCGCGCAGCTCCTCGAAACGCTCGGGAGCGCGACGGAAGATCGCCATCGCCTCGCGCAGGTCCGGCACCACACGCGCCTGCGCCTGCGCGAGGTCTTCGCGCGCCGGCAGGACCAGATTGATCACGCGCGCGCCGGAGCGTTCGAAGCGATTGCCATGCGCGTGATACGCCGGATGCAGCAGCAGCACACCCGGCCGCAACGGCAGCGGGCCGTCGGCGCTGTTCTCCTCGTAGCTGCCCTCCACCACCAGCGCGGCATAGGCCGTGCGATGCCGGTGCGTCGGCAGCGCGTCGCCGCGGTCGTGGCGGGTTTCGTAGCAGGCCGGCATGCGCTCAATCTAGCTGCCGGTCGGGAGCGGCGACAGCGCCATTGGTCATCGGTGGCGGGCTTCCGGCGGCGTTCACCACGACGTGCGTTCGGGCAGCAGGCCGCGCAGCTCGGCCTCGGTCAGATTGCGCCATTGCCCTACCTTCAGCGCGCCGAGCTTGACGTTGACGATGCGCACGCGGCGCAGCTGCGTCACGCGATAGCCGAACGCGGCGGCCATCAGGCGGATCTGCCGGTTCAATCCTTGCGTCAACACGATGCGGAAACCGAACTTGGCGATGCGCGTGGTCTTGCACGGCTTGGTCATCTCACCGTGCACGCGCACGCCGCGCGCCATGCCGGTGAGGAATTCCGGCGTGACCGGCCGGTTCACCGCGACCAGGTATTCCTTTTCGTGGCGGTTCTCGGCGCGCAGGATCTCGTTGACGATGTCGCCGTTGCTGGTCAGCAGGATGAGTCCTTCCGAATCCTTGTCGAGGCGGCCGACCGGAAAGATGCGCTGCTGGTGATCGACGAAGTCGACGATGTTGCCGCCGACCTCGCGCTCGGTCGTGCAGGTGATGCCGACCGGCTTGTTCAAGGCGATGTAGACGTGCTTGCGCGTGGCGCTGGCGGCGCGTCGCGCCAGCAGCGGCTGACCGTCGACCAGCACTTCGTCGCCCTCGACGACCTGGGTGCCGATGCCGGCGACGACGCCGTTCACCTGGACACGCTTGGCGGCGATCAGCCGGTCCGCTTCGCGGCGCGAGCCGTAGCCGGTTTCTGCGATGTGTTTGTTGAGACGCATCCGGCGATTCTAGCCGGCCGGCCGTCTCCGGCGGAGCCACCGACGCACGGCGCGTGAACGACTCTGCCGCCGTGCGCACGTGCAAGTTGCGAGCGCAGCGTGTAAAACGCGCCCTTGCTCGAGTTTCCCGGATGCGCACCATGCGTCAGCTGCTGTCGTTGTTTCTCGCCCTGGGGCTGGTCGCCTGCCAGTCCGCGCCGCGCCCGAAGGCGGCGACGCTCTCGCCCGCATCGACCACCACGGCCATCCTCGGCCAGGCGACCTATCTCGAACGCATCCGGCTCGCACCCGGCGCGACGCTCGACGTGCAGCTGATCGACGAGGAGGGAAACACGATCGCGCAGCAATCCTTCGCCGAACTGCACGGGCCGCCGTACGATTTCGCCCTCCCCTACGACACGACCAGGATCCTCTCGACGCACCGCTACGCGCTGCGCGCGACGCTGCGCAACGCGAGCGGGCACCTCGAGTTCGCGACCGATACCCGCGTCGCGGTCACGCCCGGCGGCACGCAGCGCGTCGAGCTTCGGCTCGTACGCGCCGCGGCGGCCAATCCGCGTTAGACGGTCGCTGCCTCAGCGCAGCAGCATCAGGCGGTTGTCGCGGATCATCACGCGGTCGCCCGGACGCAGGCCATCGTTGTCCCACTGCGTGACGGTGGCCCAGCGGCCGTCGTCGAGGTTGACACCGAACTGCCACGCTTCGCGGCCGCCGCCGTCACCCTGATTGCGCTCGATCGCATTGCCGGCGAAACCGCCGGCGACGGCGCCGGCCACCGTGGTCGCGGTGCGGCCGCGGCCGTGGCCGAGCGTGTTGCCGAGCACACCGCCGATGATCGCGCCGAGCACGGCGCCGCCGCCGGTCGTCGCGTTGTCGCGCACGTAGACGCGGTCGACTTCGCGGATCACGCCGCATTTGTGCGCGCAATCGAAACGCGCACGCCGCTGGTAGTAGTCATCGTCGTAGCGCGCGCGCGGCGCAGTCGCGACGCAACCCGCCATCGAAATCATCACGGCGCCGATCAGGGCCGTCGAGAGCCATTTGCTGGTCATTGCTGAACTCCGGTTTTGGGTGGGACGACTGCGCACATGCTCGCGCGCCGATGGTAAAGAAGCCATGAATGCGGGGCACGTGCCTTCCAGCACGGTGCGCGCCGCGGGTGGTCAGCGGGCGAAGGCGAGATTGAAGCCGAGGGTCAGCCAGGGACCGGTGCCGAGGCCGGCTTCGTGGCCGACGAGCAGGTCGACCGAGACGTCCTCGCCGAACGACCGGCGCAGCCCGAGCTGGCCGGCCGCGGTGCCGTGGGGGTCACCGTAGACTTCGGCGAGCAGGCGCCACGCCTCGTCCAGCACGAACTCCGCCCCCACACCGCCGGTGACGGTGCCGACCTTTCCTTCGGCCTTGCCCCAGCCGAGGTTGGCGTGCAGGACGAAGCGCTCGTCGTCGTCGAAGGCGATGCTCGCCGGCAGACTCAGCGCGCCGGCGACCCAGCGGCCGCGGCGTGCGTCCCAGCTCGCGCCGAGCGAGAAGCCGACGCCCCACTGCCGGACGCCGGCGTCGCGGAACACGTGCTTGAGGCCGGGCGACCACAGGCGCGTCGGGCCCGGCGCGGAGAACTGGCTGAAGCCGAGCGAGAACTCGTTGCCGGCCGCGCTGCACGCCGGCACCAGGGTCAGTTCCCGCGACGGAAAGTACGCGCGCGCCCACGACTCCACCTGGCACTGGCCGGGCGGCGTGACGGCCGCGTCGTCGACGTACAGGCTGGCGCCGGCGTGCGCGCGTCCCGCGCAAGCGGCCAGCAACACCGCGACGACGAATGGATGCTTGAAGGACATCGGCGCTCCCCGAATGAAACGGACGTGCCAAGGACCTTCCTCCCGGAGTCCGGACGACGCGTTGCTTCCGATGACGCGAGGCGGTGCGCGAGTACTCGCTCGCGCCGGCGCCCCGTCCCGAGCGGACGGAGCGCGACCTTGGGGTCAGGCGTTCCGTCGGCTCGAGGAGCCGCAACGAGATCGACTGGAACTGTCCAAGGTGGCAGGGCCTCTGGAATGGGATGTACGCAGCGGCGCGCACTGTAGTCGCGCTGCTGACGCGGATCAATCTCCACGCGCCTGTCCGGCCGGCGGGACCGCCGGTCGCCCGCCTCCGTCCATCGACGCCCCGGATCGGGGTAAATCGGCGACCGCGCACGCTAAACTGACGGCGATGGCTCATCCGATCTACCGCTTCGGCGATTACCGCATCGATCCCTCCGCGCGCGAACTGCAGCATGCAGGCGAGCTCGTGGTGCTGTCGCCGAAAGTGTTCGACAGCCTCGCCTATCTGATCGAGCATCGCGACCGCGCGATCGGCCGCGACGAATTGATCGCCGCGGTGTGGGGCAAGGCCGACGTCTCCGACACCCTGCTCGGCCAGACCGTGCTGAAGGCGCGCCGCGCGGTCGGCGACACCGGCAACGAACAGAATGCGATCCGCACGGTGCCGCGCTTCGGCTATCGCTGGATCGCGCCGATCCAGCTCGAGGCGCCACCGGCCGACGCGCCGCCGATCGAAACCGCGAGCGAGGACGCATCACCGCCAAGCCACGAGGCGACGACGGGACCCGCGCAGGTCGTCCCGATCGAAGCGACGCCCGAGTCGGAAACGCCTGCTGCCGATGACGCGCCGGCGGCGACGACGGCACCTGCGCCACGGCCGCGTTCGTTCTGGATGTCGGCGCTCGCCGCCGCGATCCTGGCCGTGGCCGCGCTCGGCTTCTGGCGTCATGCGCCGGAGCGCGCGAAAGCGCCCGCGCCGACGACGAGCGTCGCGGCAGAACGCAAGACGACGCCGGACGCCGCCGCCGTGTTGCCGGTCGAGGTCGACGCCGGCGGCGAATGGGCCTGGCTGCGGCTGGGCTTGATGGAACTGATCGCCACGCGCCTGCGCAACTCCGGCCAGGCCGTGGTGCCGGCCGACAACGTCGTCGCGCTCGCGCGCGACGATGCCGGCCGCGGCGAGGCCGCTGCTCTGCGCGTGCGCGAAGCGACCGGCGCACGCCTGACCGTCCTGCCGAGCGCGACGCGCACCGGTAACGAATGGGTCGTGCATCTGCTGCTGCGCAGCGCCGACGGCGGCGACCGCGAAGTCGAGGCACGTAGCGCCGACGTGATCGAAGCCGGCCGCGCCGCCGCCGACCGCCTGCTCGCCGTGCTCGGCAAAGCGATGCCGAAGACGCCGTCGGACACGCCCGACGCGTCGATCGCCGAACTGCTCTCGCGCGCCGAAGCGGCGCTGCTCACCGACGACCTCAACGGCGCGCGACGCCTGCTCGAATCGGCGCCTGCCGAGGCGCAGAAGCAGCCCGACCTGCGCCTGCGCCTGGTGCAGATCGACTTCCGCGCCGGCCAGTTGGAGCACGCGCGCGGCCTGCTCGACACGCTGTTGAAGGAAGTGTCCGCGGAAGCCGATCCGGTGCTGCGCGCGCGCATCCTCAACGGGTCCGGCGCGGTCAACGTGCGCCAGGACAAGAACGCCGAAGCCGAGCGCGACTTCGGCGAAGCGATCGCCCTGCTGGAAAACCGCGATCAGCCGGCCGCGCTCGGACAGGCCTACACCGGGCGCGGCATCGCCTATGCGCAGCAGGTGCGCCTGGATCTGGCCGTGGCCGACTTCTCGCGCGCGCGCATCGCGCTGGAACTCGCCGGCGACACGCTGGCGCTGGCGCGGATCGAGGCCAACGAAGGCATCATCGACGCCAAGCGCGGCCGCTACGCCGACGCGCTGGCCGCGCACGAACGCGCTGCGCAGCGCTTCGAGCGCTTCGGTGCGCTGAACGAGCTGATCCTCACGCTCGCCAACGCGGCCGAGGCGCAGCTCGCCCTGCTGCGCCCGGCCGATGCGCTGGCCACCAGCGATCGTGCCTGGGCGCTGCTCGGACGGCTCGAGAATCCGCGCACGAAGCACAGCTTCCAGATCACGCGCGTCGAAGCCCTGACCGAGAACGGGCGCCTGCTCGAGGCGCGCGCGCTGCTGCGCGAACTGCTGACGGCGATCCCGAACGACGGCGATCCGGTGATGCTGGCGCGCGTGCAGACCGCGCAGGCCGAGGCCGACCTCGCCGACGGCCAGGCCGCGGCCGCCGCAACGCTGGCGTCGGTGGCAGTGTCGAGCCTGGCGAACCTGGACTACCTGCGCGAGCGCGCGTCCGCCTGGACAGTCCTGATCCGCGCCCTGCGCGCGCAAGGCCGCGACGAGGAAGCGGCCGCCGAGGTCCAGCGCCTCAGCACCTGGACCGCCACCATCACGCAGGTGCCGCCACCGCTGGCCGCAGCCCTCGCCGAAGCCGAGCAGCGTTGGGCGGAACGGCAGCTCGACGCCGCGCGCACGGCGTACGAGAAGACCCTGCGCCTGGCCGAGCAGCAGGCGATCCCGGGCGACATCGCCGAAGTGGCGGTCTCCTACGGCAGCAGCCTGATCACCGACGGGGAGCTGCAGCGCGCCGCGGTGGTGGTCGGCCAGGTCGCGCGCTGGGCGGATCGCGACTTCCGCTGCGCCCTGCTGCAGGTGCGCCTCTATCGGGCGCTCGGCCAAGCCGACGCCTGGCGCACCGCCCTGCAGCAGGCCCGCGCCCTGGCCGGCGAGCGCAGCATCCCGGCCAACCTGGCCATCCCGCCCGAACAGCCCGCTGCGAATCGCCGCACCGCGCAAGTTCTCTAGCAAAATCAATGGACTGACGGTACGCGAACGCAGCGCGAATGAAGCGCGAATGCGGTGCCGCCGGCTGCCGCCGACACTCGACCGGACCCGCACCACGCTCGCGGGTTCTCCAATCTTCCGTCTCTCCGCCCCGAACGGCCGGCCTCCGCCACGCCGTCCGTGGGCGCTCTATCCGGATACCCCTACATGCGTTCGATGCTGCCCGCTGCCCTCGCCCTGATTGCCGGCTCCGCCCACGCCGGTACGCTCTACGACCTCGCCACTCCCGGCGCGCAACTGACCGCCCTGTCGCAGAACGGCCGCATCGCCAGCCTCTACGGCGTCGACACCGGCTGGCGCTGGGCCAAGGACATCGGCGTCACGGAAGTCGGCAACTTCGCCGAAGCGTTCGGCGCCAACTCCTGGGGTCAGGCGCTGGCCGGCGGCACCACCGACGCCGACGGCAACCAGGTCGCCGCACTCGCCTACAGCAACAGCGACCTCCTCGACGGTCCGATCGTCATCGGACCGTGGCCGGGCGGCATCGCCAGCGACGGATTCCTCAGCAGAGCCTTCGGCGTCTCCGACAACGGCGTCGCCGTGGGCCTGGCGATCGACGATACCGGCAAGTACTTCGCCTTCCGCTGGAGCGCGGCCGAAGGGATGAGCAAACTGCCGGTGAACCGGCCGCAGCGGTCCTCGCGCGCCAACAAGACGAGCGCCGACGGCAGCGTGATCGTCGGCTGGAACGACCAGGAAAGCGGCTTCCGCAGCGGCGTGATCTGGAAGGACGGCGCCGCCATCGATCTGGCCGATTCCGACGGCGTCCCGTCCGGTGAGGCCATCGCCGTTTCGCGCGACGGCCGCGTCGTGGTCGGCGAGCGGGCCTTCAACACCACCACGTTCAAGTACGAAGGCTGGCGCTGGACCGAAGAGACCGGCGTGCAGCGGATCGGCTGCCTGCAGGGCCCGTTCGGCTGCGACCCGTTCTCGCCGCGCGCGGTCAGCGACGACGGCTCGGTGATCGTCGGCGACGCGGTCGTCGGCGGCAGCTACGTGGCGGCGGTGTGGACGCAGAAGGGTGGCGTCCAGAACCTCGCCGACTACCTCGCCGCGCAAGGCCTGGCGCCGGACGGCTGGGCTCTGCGCAGCGGCGGCGCCATCTCCGGCGACGGTAAGACCATCGGCGGCTGGGGCGTCAATCCGAACAACGTATTCACCTCGTACGTCGCCGACCTGCACGAGGCGCCGCCGACCGAGGCGATCGTCGAGGTGCACGGCACGGTCAACTGGAACGACCTGCCGGAAGGTCCGTTCGCCGGCATCGCGGTGGACACGCCGGTGACGATGAGCTTCCGCGTGACCACGGTCGACGCCGCCGAAATCGATCCGGGCATGCACACCGCCTACATCATCGAACTCGACACCTTCCGTCTCGACGCCGACGGCGCCAGCGACACGCTGGTTCCGGCCACCTTTGGCCCTGCCCTGCGCATCGCCAACGACTACCCGCTGTCCGACGGCATCCATCTGTTCGAAACGCCGATGGCGACCGCAGGACAGATGATGGAACTGGAGCTGTTCGGCACCAGCGAAGGCCCGCTGGCCGGTGGCATGTTCGACTCCGACGACCTCGACCGCATCAACCGCACGTTCGGCCCGGAGTTCTTCAACAAGACCTCGTGGGTCATCACGCAGCAGGGCGGCAGCTTCGGCATGTACATGTCGCTGCAGTCGATCAGCATCAACGACTACGTGCCCGGCGACGACGACACGATCTTCGCCGACGGTTTCGAGTCGCGCTGATCCCGCCGCTCCGATCTCGCTTCCCAAGCGGTACCCGCCGTCCGGACTCTCTCGCCGGCGGCGGGTTTTTTATTGGCGCGGTCGTTCGCCAGGCTGCGCGCAGATCCAGGCGACGATCACACGCCGAATGCCCTCGTGCAAAAACGTTCGCCAGTAGTTCAATAAAATTAGTACCTTACGCGGAAAATCTCAAGTAAACCCTGTTAGGTTCCAAAGGCTTCACTGGCAACCTTCATGGGGAATTCGTTCATGCGTAAAAGCACCATCGCTATCGGCATCGCGGCTGCGTTGTCGGCACCCGCCTTCGTCGCGCACGACGCCGTAGCGGCAACAGGCAAGAACACCAGGACGTCCAAAGCCGCCGGCCCGGTCCATTCGGCCAACCGCTTCGCCTATCCGCGCCACGTGCAGCCGAACGGCAGCACGGTCCTCTACTCGCAGACCGCAGGCACCTACACCAGCGGCCCGGTTTCGTCCAACTCGCTCTCCACGGACGATTTCGATTCCTTCGGCGCCGACGACTTCACCGTCACCGACGCCGCGGGATGGACCGTCAGCGGCTTCAACTTCCCGGTCACGTTCGCCAACGGCGAGCCGGACGACGGTACGACCTACGACGTCGACGTCTACGCCGACGCGTCGGGCAAGCCCGACGACGGCACCGCACCGCTGTGCAGCGCGAACGGCGTCGCCGGGACGCTGGATGCGAGCAGCACCGCGCTCAGCATCGCCCTGCCGGCCACGTGCTCGCTGCCGCCCGGCCACTACTGGGTGACGCTGCAGGGCAACGTCGACTTCGGCATCTCCAACAACCAGATGTACTGGTCGGCGTTCTCGCCGGCGACGCTGCCCGGCAGCATCGCGCAGTGGAAGAACCCCGGCGGCGGCTACGAGATCGGCTGCACGTCCTGGACTGCGCTCGACAGCTGCGGCGACTTCACCGACACGTCCTTCGGCTTCGAAGTCGTCGGCGCGGTCGGTGCCGGTGACGCCTGCCCGGCTGACGGCATCTGCCTGAGTGTGACGCTCGGCACCGACACGAGCGCCGGCGCGTGCGGCACGGCCGATTCGCTCGACGTCACCGTCGGCGACCAGGTCAACTTCTGCTACACGGTCGAGAACCGCACCGCGCAGCCGCTCGACTACCACTCGCTCGGCGACAACATCGACGGCGAGTTCTTCCGGCTGATCAACCAGCCGCTGGCCGCCGGCGCGAGCTACCAGTACAACCGCGTCGTCACAGCCGGCGCGACCAGGACCCACACGGCGACCTGGACCGCACAGGACGTGCCGCCGGGCTACGCCGCCACCGTCGTCACCGGCGGCCCGGCGGTCACCGACCGCCTCTTTTGCGACGGCTTCGACGCCGCCGCCTGCGGCGGCGGCTTCATCGACATCAGCGGCACCGGTACCGCGCTCGATCTGTGGAATGACGGCGCGGAAGCGGTGACGATGCCGTTCTCGTTCAACTTCTACGGCAACACCTCGAACCAGATCTGCATCGCCAACAACGGCTTCATCCTGTTCGGCACCGCGTCCTGCCCGCTCGGCGGCTACTACGACAACCTGCCGCTGCCGACCGCCGACCTGCCGGTGCCGCTGATCGCGCCGCTGTGGGACGATTTCGATTCCACCAGCGGCGGCGTCTTCCACGCCACGCAGGGCACGGCGCCGAACCGCAAGTTCATCGTCGAATGGCACCAGCGCGCGCACTACGACGGCGCCAGCAATACCGACACGGCGACGTTCGAGGTCGTCTTCGACGAGGCGACGGGTACGCTCTCGTTCCACTATCTGGATGTCGCCTACACGGCGATCGGCGCCGTCGAAGGCGGCGATCCGGCGAATTGCGACGACGGCATCTGCGCCACGATCGGTCTGCAGGCCGATTCCACCCTGGCCAGCCCGTTCTCGTTCAACCAGGCCTCGATCGGCGACGGCACCGGCATCGAGTGGAACGCACGCGCACCGGCGATCTTCACCGCTTCCGACACGGTCACAGTGAACGTCGGCGCACCGGACATCCAGGTCGCACCGACCTCGATCGCCGCCACGGTCCCGGCCGACGGCTCGGCGACGACGCTGCTGGACATCGCCAACGTCGGCGATCGCGATCTGCAGTGGACGATCGGTGCATCCAGCCCGACCGCGCACTTCCCGATCGGCCCGCGCTACGTCGCGACCACGCGTGCGCGCGGCGAACGCCTCACGGGCGCCGTGCATCCGGAAGGTCCGCACGCCCGCCGGCAGGCCACACCGCGACGCGCGCAGCCGCAGCCGCTGGGCGGCGCCGCCGTGCCGGCCTACGCCTTCAGTCTGCAGTCGTCCACCGAAGGCAACTGGGTTTCCTTCGACGCCACCGCTCCGGGCACGCTGAACCTGCTCGCCTCCGTCGACGAACTATCCTTCAGCGGCGAATTCGTCGCCGACGACTTCAGCAAGGAATACTTCATCGCCTATCCGTCGGGCGATCTGAAGACGGTCGACACCGCGAGCGGTGCCATCGCCACCATCGGGCCCACCGGCCTCGACTATCGTCCGCGCGACCTGGCCTGGGACTTCACCACCAACACCTTATTCGGCACGGTCATGGACGGCGGGGTCGGCTCGGATCTGTACAAGTACGACCTCGCCACCGGCACGCCGACGCGGGTCGGCGCGATCAGCGGCATCGGCGCCAGCGGCTATTCGCTGGTGATGGGTCTGGCGGTCGACAGCAACGGCCTGATGTACGGCGTCGAGATCGCCTCCAGCTCGCTGGTCGCGATCGACAAGACCACCGGCGCGGCCACTACGATCGGCGCGCTCGGCGTCTCCGCGCGTTTCAGCCAGTCGCTCTCGTTCGATCCGGAGACCGGCACGCTGTACCTCCTCGAAGGCCAGTCGAACAGCCTGTACACCGTCGACCCCGCGACGGGCGAAGCGACGCTGATCGGCGCCGTCGGCGGAGAGGCCGACGCGCAGGTCGCCGCGTTCGCGATCGCGATCGGGCACGGGCCGTGCGCGCAGTTGCAGGACCTGCCATGGCTGTCCATCGCGCCGGCCGGCGGCACGACGCTGCCGGACGGCACTGATCCGGTCACACTCACGCTGGACGGCGCGGGGCTCGCCGACGGCGAGGTCAGGGACGGTACGCTGTGCGTGCGCAGCAACGATCCGGACAGGTCGCTGGTCAGGATACCGGTGCGGATGAACGTCGGCGCGCCATCACCGGCGCGGTGACGGCGGGCGCCGCAGCGGCGATCCCGATCGCCTGAAGAAGCCGGCATGTGTCGTTTCGAGGCGGGGGAAACCCCGCCTCTTTTCTCGCAAGTGCGTGCCTGGTCGTCGCGAACGGGAGCCGGATCGTGCCTCGAACGACCTTCATTTTCGGCATCGGCACGGCATCCGATAGGCCGGACGCGTGGGTTGCCGTCATATTGCAATCCCCGACGAAACGGTCGCAAGTCATTGATCTCGAAGAAACCGCACCGGACGAATCTGTGACCGAGCGCACCGATGCAACATTACTGAAATAAAACTCTCATCGTTTCGCAATCTCGCGGGCCTACAAAGCGCGGAGCCGGCCGGACCCTGAACGGGTTCCGAGCCGCCTTCGCTTTCCCACTGCTTTGAGGAGTCTCCGCGTGCTCACCTCGATCAAGACCCGCTTCGTCGCCGTTGGTCTGGCGACCGTCCTCGGGGCCGCCTCCGCGCAGGCCGCCGACATCACCGGCGCTGGCGCCACCTTCATCTATCCGATCCTGTCGAAGTGGTCGGACAGCTACAACAACGCGACCGGCAACAAGATCAACTACCAGTCGATCGGCTCCGGCGGCGGCATCACGCAGATCAAGGCCGGCACCGTGTCGTTCGGTTCGTCGGACAAGCCGCTGACCCCGCAGGAACTCGACGAAGCCGGCCTGGCGCAGTTCCCGTCGGTCATCGGCGGCGTCGTGCCGGTCGTCAACGTCGAAGGCGTCGAAGCCGGCAAGCTGAAGTTCACCGGCCCGCTGCTCGCCGACATCTACCAGGGCAAGATCAAGAAGTGGAACGACCCGGCGATCGCGCAGGTCAACCCGGGCGTGACGCTGGCCGACGCGAACATCACCGTCGTGCACCGCTCGGACGGTTCGGGCACCACGTTCAACTTCACCAACTATCTGTCGAAGGTCTCGCCGGAGTGGAAGTCGAAGGCCGGTGAAGGCACCACGGTGTCGTGGCCGGTCGGCGTCGGCGGCAAGGGCAACGAAGGCGTCGCCGCCTACGTGAAGCAGATCAAGGGCTCGATCGGCTACGTCGAACTCGCCTACGCGCTGCAGAACAAGATGACCTACACCGCGCTGCAGAACTCGGCCGGCCAGTTCGTGCTGCCGAGCCTGGCCAGCTTCCAGGCCGCGGCCGCCAGCGCCGACTGGAAGAACGCGAAGGACTTCCACCTGGTCATCACCAACGCGCCGGGCGAGAACTCCTGGCCGATCACCGCGACCAACTTCATCCTGGTCTACAAGCAGCCGAAGGATTCGGCCGCAGCCAAGTCGGTGCTCGACTTCTTCAAGTGGGCCTACGAGAACGGCGCCAAGCAGGCCGAGGAGCTGGACTACGTGCCGCTGCCGAAGTCGCTGGTCGAGCAGATCGAAGCCTACTGGCAGGCGGAAGTGAAGCTCTGATCGTCCGCTGCTGCTGACGACCGCAACGCCGACGCGCGCATCCCGACGATGCGCGCGTCTTTGTCCGGATATCTCCTAAGGATCGAGTGATGGCCGCTTCCTCGCCTGCCGCCGCCCTGCCCGCCGCCGTCATCGATGCGAGCCGGCGCGCCGAGCGCGACGCCCGCGCCGACAAGCTGTTCCGCGGCCTGCTCGCCGCAGCGGGCATCTTCGTGCTGGTCACCCTGATCGGCATCGCGCTGTCGATGCTGTGGGGCGGCCGCGAAGCGCTCGCCCAGTTCGGCATCGGCTTCTTCTTCTCCGCCGAATGGGATCCGGTCAACCAGAAATTCGGCGCGCTGATTCCGATCTACGGCACGCTGGTCAGCGCGCTCATCGCGATGCTGATCGCGGTGCCGGTCAGCTTCGGCATCGCGCTGTTCCTGACCGAAATCGCGCCGAACTGGCTGCGCGGCCCGGTCGCCTCGGCGATCGAGCTGCTCGCCGGCATCCCGTCGATCATCTACGGCATGTGGGGCCTGTTCGTGTTCGTGCCGCTGGTCGGCGAGCACGTCGCGCCGTGGCTCAACGATCACCTCGGCAGCTGGCCGCTGATCGGCCCACTGTTCACCGGCCCGCCGCTCGGCATCGGCATGCTGACCGCCGGCTTCGTGCTCGCGATCATGGTGATTCCGTTCATCTCCTCGGTGATGCGCGAAGTGTTCCTGACCGTGCCGACGCGCCTGAAGGAATCGGCCTACGCGCTCGGCTCGACCAAGTGGGAAGTGGTCTGGGACATCGTGCTGCCGTACACGCGCACCGCAGTGGTCGGCGGCGTGTTCCTCGGTTTCGGCCGCGCGCTCGGCGAGACGATGGCGGTCGCCTATCTGGTCGGCAACTCGGTCAAGTTCACCCCGTCGCTGCTCGAGCCGAGCACGACGATCGCCGCCCTGATCGCCAACGACTTCAACGAGTCGACCGGCCTGCACCGCTCCTCGCTGCTGCTGCTCGGCTTCGTGTTGTTCGTAGTCACCTTCATCGTGCTGGCCGCCGCCCGCCTGATGCTGCTGCGCCTGTCGCGCAAGGAAGGCAACGCATGAATTCCGCCGTCATCCCCGCTCCCGACGCCGGCAAGGCCGCCGTCGAGCGCCGGTTGTACTTCCGCCGCACCGTGGTCAACCGCCTCGCGCTCGTGCTCGGCTGCGCGGCGGCGCTGTTCGGCCTGGTGTTCCTGTTCTGGATCCTGTGGACGACGCTCAGCTACGGCCTGAAAGGCGTCAATCTCGACCTGTTCACCAAGATGACCCCGGCGCCGATGTCGGCCGGAGGCCTGCTCAACGCGTTCTTCGGCAGCGCGGTGATCTGCCTGATCGCGATCGTGATCGGCTCGCTGCTCGGCGTCGCCGCCGGCACCTGGTTGGCCGAATACGCCGGCAACAAGCGCATCGGCACCGTCACGCGCTTCATCAACGACATCCTGATCTCCGCGCCGTCGATCGTGATCGGCCTGTTCGTCGCGATCGTGATCGTGATGCAGTTCAAGCAGTACTCGGCGCTGGCAGGCGCGATCGCGCTCGCCCTGCTGGTGATTCCGGTGGTCGTACGCACCACCGACGAAATGCTGCGCCTGGTGCCGGGCCAGATGCGCGAGGCCGCGCTGTCGCTCGGCGTGCCGCAGTGGAAGGTCACCATGCAGGTGCTCTACCGCGCCGCGCTGCCCGGCATCGTCACCGGCATCCTGCTCGCGCTCGCGCGCATCACCGGCGAGACCGCGCCGCTGCTGTTCACCGCCTTCGGCAACCAGTACTGGAGCACCGATCTGCTCAAGCCGATGGCCAGCGTGCCGGTGGTGATGTACCAGTTCGTCGGCAGCCCGTACGAATCGTGGCAGACGCTGGCCTGGGCCGGTGCGCTCGTGCTCACGGTCTTCGTGCTTCTGCTCAGCCTGCTCGCCCGCGCCATCCTGCTCAGGAACAAGACCAGCCATGACTGACGCCCGCCTCGCCATCGCCACGCCGATCGTCGGCGCCACCGGCCGCGAGGTCGCGCCGGCCGGCGCGACCAAGATGGCCGCCCGCAATCTGAACTTCTTCTACAACGGCTTCCACGCGCTGAAGGACGTCAACTTCAACATCGCCGAGAAGCGCGTCACCGCGCTGATCGGCCCGTCCGGCTGCGGCAAGTCGACCCTGCTGCGCATCTTCAACCGCATCTACTCGATCTATCCCAAGCTCGAGGCGAAGGGCGAAGTGCTGCTCGACGGCGAGAACATCCTCGATCCGAAGTATCCGCTGAACCGGCTGCGCTCGAAGGTCGGCATGGTGTTCCAGAAGCCGGTGCCGTTCCCGATGTCGATCTACGACAACATCGCCTACGCGATCCGCCACTACGAGAAGCTGTCGCGCGCCGAGATGGACGCGCGCGTCGAGCTGGCGCTGACGCAGGGCGCGCTGTGGGGCGAGGTGAAGGACAAGCTCAAGCAGAGCGCGCTCGGCCTCTCCGGCGGCCAGCAGCAGCGCTTGTGCATCGCGCGCGCGATCGCGCTGCGTCCGGAAGTGATCCTGCTCGACGAGCCGACCTCGGCGCTCGATCCGATCGCCACCGGCAAGATCGAGCAGCTGATCTCCGAGCTGAAGGACCACTACACGATCGCGATCGTGACGCACAACATGCAGCAGGCCGCCCGCTGCTCGGACTTCACCGCGTTCATGTATCTCGGCGAGCTGGTCGAATTCGGCGCTACCGAAACGCTGTTCACGAAGCCGACCAAGAAGCAGACCGAGGACTACATCACCGGCAGGTTCGGCTAATCGTCGTGAGCGGGCAGCGGTGAGCGGTGAGCGGAAAAAGCTCGCCTCCTCCGCTCACCGCTCACCGCTCACCGCTCAAGAGATCCCAATGAACGCAAACGCCCCCACCAGCGAACACATCGTCAAGAGCTACGACGAGGAACTCAACCGCCTGACCGGCGAGATCCAGCGCATGGGCGAGATCGCGCTCGCCCAGCTCGACGCCGCGATCGACGCGGTGCTCGAACGCGACAGCGACTCCGCGCGCAAGGTCGTGCAGTCCGACGCGGCGATCGACACACTCGAACACGACGTCAGCCACGACGTCGTGCGCCTGCTCGCGCTGCGCCAGCCGATGGCGCGCGACCTGCGCGAGATCCTGGCGGCGCTGCGCATCGCCGCCGACATCGAGCGCATCGGCGACTACGCGGCGAACGTGGCCAAGCGCTCGATTGTGCTGAACCAGTCGGCGCCGGTGCAGCTGGCCTACGCGCTGCCGCGCCTGGCGCGCCTGGCCGAGAACCTCGTGCGCGAAGTGCTCGCCGCCTACCGCGACAACGATGCCGACCGCGCGCTCGACGCCTGGACGCGCGACGAGGAACTCGACGAGCAGTACACCGGCCTGTTCCGCGAACTGCTCACCTACATGATGGAAGATCCGCGCAACATCACGCCGTGCACGCATCTCCTCTTCATGGCGAAGAACCTCGAGCGCATCGGCGACCACGCGACGAACATCGCCGAGAACGTCTACTTCCTCGTGCACGGCGCGCACATCGCGCAGGTGCGCCGCAAGGGCGACACGACGTCTTCGCTGCTGCCGGTCGACGATCCGCGCTGAAGCGGACGGGCGCGCGACGGGAGCGGAGCCCACGCCGGGATCTCGCTCGCGCCGCCACCTCCGCGCCCGCCCGTTCGCGACGACGCACGCAGAAGGCTCCATGCGGACCAACGAAAAAGCCGCCCGAAAAGGCGGCTTTTTCGTCGACGGAGCGAGCCGATTCGCCGCCCTGGCGCGTCACTGCGAAAAGTCGAGATTCACCGGCTCGCGAGTGAGCTTGCGCAGGTTCCCGCCGGTGACCGGCACGTCCGGACCGACCACCTCGAGCTGGAAATCGTCGGCCCAGATCTCGCCCTTGCCCGACAGCAGAAAACCGAACGCGATGTCGATCGCGCCGTCCGGCACGTCGAGCACGATCTCGTAGCGCTTCCAATCGGTGTCGCCGACCAGCGCGCGATCGTCCATGTTGTCGAAGCCCAGCGAGCGCTCGCCGGCACCGTCGACGCGCATCCACATCTGGCCCCTGCCGGCCTGCTCCGTGCGCAGGAAGCCGGACAGGCGCACGCGTTTGCCGCGATACGCTTCGGCGTCGATCATCTGCGCCATGGTGCCGAAACCGGCGCTGTCGCCCTTGGCGCGAATGAAGCCGCTCTTGTCGCCCGGATGGCGTTTTCCGGCCACGCTGCCCATCTCGTAGTCTCTGGCGGCCGAACCGGTGGCGCTCCAGCCGGCGGGGATGTCGGCGTGGGCTGCGCCGGCCAGCGCGCAGCCGATCAACCACGCCAGGCAGAGGGATTTCTTCACGATCGTTTCTCCAGTTCGGATGGGAAGAAGTCGACGTCACTCGTCGGCCAGGAAGGTCGCCCGCGACGCATGGGTCAGCAGGTATTGCGCGACGGGAGAACGCGGCGGACCGACGTCCATGCGCATCAGGTAGGCGGCGATGCGCCCCTCGTCGTATCCGGCGGCCGCGCTCGCCATCGGCGGCGGCGGTGGCGGCGAAACCCGCAACACGTAGCAGACGATTCCGATCAGCACGCTGGCGGCGAGCGCCGCCGCCTTCCAGATCCAGGCGCCGCGCGCGGCGTGCGTGCGCGCGGCGGTGCGCAGGATGTGCGCGTCGACGCGCGCCGCCGGCGCTTCGCGTGCGCTGCGCCGGTAGAGCGCGACCAGATCGTCGATCGAGTCGTCGTTCATCGCCATTCCTCCAGTGCCGCCCGCAGCCGATTCTGCGCGTAGCGCAGCCGGCTCTTGACGGTCTCGCGCGAAACGCCGGTCGCCGTGGCGATGTCCTCGAGGCTCAGGTCGCCCTCGGCCTTCATCAGGAACGCCTCGCGCTGCGGCAGCGGCAGCTGCTGGATGGCGTCGAGCAGCGCCTGGCCGAGCGCCTCGTTGCCGCTGCTGCGCTCCGGCGTCAGCGTGACCGGCGGCAGCAGTTCCTCCCACGCGTCGGCGTCGCCGTCGGCGCGATGGTGCGCGTCCGGCGCATGCCGGCCGAGTTCGCGCCAACGATCGGTCGCACGCCGGTGCGCGATCGAGAACAGCCAGGCGGCGAACGGCGCGCGCGGCTCGTAGCGCTCGCGGCCGCGAATGATCGAGATCCAGACCTCCTGGAACACTTCCTCGGCTTCGTCCGCATGCGACGCGAGGCGCAATAGATACCGATGCAGCTTCTCGTGATAACGCAGGTAGAGCGCGCGGAACGCGTGCGAGTCGCCGCGACCGTAGGCGGTCATCAGCGCCTCGTCGGCGACTTCCTGCACGACGGCGGGCCGTGTCGCCTTGCGCTCCCGCCAGGGCAGATGCGCGAACGCGAAGTCCAGTAGCTCCAGGCAGGTTCCGTCGCTCGGGGTGATGGCGGCTGCGCGCATGATGTCCGGCTGTGGGAGTGACGATTCCATCATCGCCGGAAGCCGGGGAAAAGGGTTAAGCGCTGTCGCGGACAGCGCTCCGTGGCGCCGTCAGGCCGTGTTGCCGGCCGCCTTGGGCGCGACGACGTCCCGCCACCGGAGCAGCGGCCGCTCGTAGACGCGGTAGATCAACGCGGCCAACGCGATCGCCATCGCGACGAAGGCCAGCGCCTGCATCGAGCAGCCGGCGAAGCTGTCCCCTTTCCAGCCGAAACCCGACACCAGCACGCGCAGCAGAGCCAGCTGGCACACGTAGAGCGCATACGACCACAGCGCGAGCTTGCGCGTCGCCAGATCGAGCAGCCCGGGCCAGCCGCTCCGCTGCCACAACGCCGCGAACGGCAGGAACGCCGCGAAGCTGATCGAGATCAGGTTGAACAGGAACGTGCGCGCGAAGAAGCTCTGGTCGCGCGGCAGCAGCAGATAGGCGGCGATGCAGAAAGCGAGGCCGAGCGTACCGAGGAGCGCGATGCGCGACGCGGTCCGCAGCGACGGCCGGGCGCTGCGGAACCACAGCACCGCGACGACGCCGTAGGCGATCGCGTCGAGCCGCAGGAGCGCCACCTTGCGGATGCCTTCGTCCCAGTCGGGCTGGTAGTGCGCGACATAGGCGATGCGCACCAGCGTGAACAGCGCGATGCCGGACAGCACCAGCGCAGTCGGCCGAACGGCGCGCAGGAACGGAACACGCGTCACCGCGAGGATCAGCAAGGGCGCGACGAAGTAGAAGATCTCCTCGATCGCGAGGCTCCACGACTCCACGTAGAACATCGGCACCGGCCAGGCCAGGTTCTGCGCGAACACCAGATAGGCCGCGGCGGACGGCCACGTGCCGCTGACCCAGCGCTCGATCAAGACGTTGATCAGCAGGAACAGATAGTAGTTCGGCAAGGTGCGCAGCCAGCGCCGGAGCCAGAACCGGCGGACGTCCAGAGCGCCGGCCTGCGCCTGGTCGGCGAGGATGCCGCCGATCAGGAATCCGCTGAGCACGAAGAACAGCTCGACGCCGAAATGGCCGAGCATCCACCAGGCCTCGAAGGCCTGAAGATCGTGCGTGAGCGGCAGGAAGAAAAAACTCGCGTGCGAAACCAGCACCATCGCGATGGCGATCGCGCGCAGGAGATCGAGGCCGAAAACGTGCCCGCGCATGCGCGTGCCGTCGCTCGGAACCCGCTCAGGCACGCTGCCGCAGCGCCTCGAACAGCACGATGCCGGTCGCGACCGACACGTTGAGGCTCTCGACCTGACCGCGCATCGGAATGCGCGCGAGGAAATCGCAGGCCTCGCGCGTCAGGCGGCGCAGCCCCTCGCCTTCGCTGCCGAGCACGAGCGCGATCGGGCCCTTCAGGTCGACCGCATGGATCGACTGCTCGGTCTCGCCGACCAGGCCGACCAGCCAGACACCGGCGTCCTTCAGCGATTTCAGCGTGCGGGCGAGATTGGTCGCGGCGACGATCGGCACGCGATCGGCCGCGCCGGCCGAGGCGCGCCGCACGGTCGGGGTGACGCCGACGGCGCGATCCTTCGGCATCACCACCGCGGTCACGCCGGCCGCCTCGGCGCTGCGCAGGCAGGCGCCGAAGTTGTGCGGATCGGTGACGCCGTCGAGCACCAGGAACAGCGCCTCGCCGCCCGCCTTCTCGGCCAGCTCAGCCAATGCCGATTCCGGCAGCGGCGCCGGCGCGTTGTAGCGCGCGACCACGCCCTGATGACGGGCGCCGCCGGTCATCCGGTCCAGCGCGGCGCGATCGCGCGCGTGCGGCTTCACGCCGAGTTCGCGGGCGCGTTCGCCGAGCTCCTTCACGCGCGCGTTCTGCGATCCGGTCTCGATGTACAGCTCGACCAGATTGCCGACGTCGTGGTTCAGCGCGGCCTCGACCGCGTGGATGCCGATCAGGAGTTCGTTGCTCATCGAAGGCCGGAATTGGGGATGGGTATGGGAGGATCGGTGGAAGCCGGATCGCGCGGCGTCGCCGCGCCGGCACGGAACGGAATCGGCGGGCGGCTCGGACCACGCGCGAATCCCCTGCGAAAAGAAGCGCTTGCGGCTTGCTCGACGCCTGCTCCCGAGAGGGTGCACAGCGGCGTATTGTACACTTCGGCTCCTGACGTCTCCGCCTGCTTCGCCTCATGCAGTATTTCCACGACAGCTTCACCACGGCATGGCAGGCGTTCCAGTGGATCTGCGTCGTCTACTGCATCGGGCTGGCGATCGAGCAGTTGCGGCCGGCCGAGTCGCAGCAGCCGCTGCGCCGCATCGGCTTCAACATCGCCTACACGTTCGTGTTCCTGCTGCTCACCAACCTGCTGCTGCCGCCGCTGCAGGCGGTGACGAAGCCCTGGATCGACCGCTTCGGACTGGCCATTCCCGTCGCCTTCCCGGACGGCCCGCTCGGGCAGGCCCTGCAGGTGTTCGCGTTCTTCTTCATCATCGATTTCTTCTACTACTGGTTCCATCGCGCGCAGCACACGTTCGGCTGGCTGTGGATGCAGCACAAGCTGCATCACTCCGAGCTCTCGCTGAACATCACTTCGGGCAACCGTCACCATTGGCTGGAAGAGCCGATCCGAGTGTTCGCGATGTGGCTGCCGATGGGACTGCTCTTCCAGCAGAAGCCGATTTCGATGGCGCTGCCGTGGAGCGTGCTCTTTCTGTGGGGCTACTTCATCCACATGAACGTGCGCTTCTCGATGGGCCCGCTGACGTCGGTCATGTGCGGGCCGCAGCTCCACCGCATCCACCACTCCGATCTTCGCGAACACCGCGACAAGAACTTCGCCGCCGTCTTCCCGATCTTCGACATCCTGTTCGGGACGTACTGCAAGCCCGCCAAGGACACCTACCCGAGCACCGGACTCGACGACGGCGAGGATCTGAACGGCCTCGTGCGCTCCAGCCTCGCGCCGTTCCGCGGCTGGCGCGAGCAGCTGGCATCCGCGTTCAAGTCGCCGCGCGCGAAGGCCTGAACCGGATTTCTCGCCGACGCGAAGGCGCGCCCGGATCGGCGATTCGCCGAAGCCGGGCGGCACTCCGTCATTTCGTCGGCACGAGGCGGAAATCGATCTTGCGGTCTTCCAGACTCGCGCGCAGCACCTGCACGCGCACGGCGTCGCCGAGACGGAACTTTAGGCCGCGCCGCTCGCCGGCGAGCAGGCGCCGCGTCGCGTCGAAGTGGTAGTAGTCGTTCGGCAGCTGGCTGATGTGCACCAGGCCGTTGATCTTCGACTCGGCCAGCTCGACGAACAGGCCGAACGAGGCGACGCCGGAGACGATGCCGTCGAACTCGCTGCCGACGTGCTTTTCCATCCACGCGCACTTGTAGCGCTCGTCGACGTCGCGTTCGGCCTCGTCGGCGCGGCGCTCGTTGTGCGAGCAGTGCACGCACAGGCTCGCCATCGCGCTCGGGCTGTATTCGTAGCCGGCCGGCTTGCCGCCGCCGAGCGCGTAGCGGATCGCGCGGTGCACGAGCAGGTCCGGATAACGGCGGATCGGCGAGGTGAAGTGCGTGTACGACTCCAGGCCGAGACCGAAGTGGCCCGGATCGGTCGCCTGGTACACGGCCAGGCTCTGCGAGCGCAGCAGCACCGATTCGATCAGGCTGGCGTCGGGGCGCTTGCGCACCTTCTTCAGCAGCGCGCTGAAGTCGCCCGGCGTGACCTGGTCGTGCGGCGGCATGCTCAGCTTGAATTCGCGCAGGAATTCGAGCAGGTCCTCGTACTTCGACGCCGGCGGCGGCGCGTGCACGCGGAACGGCGTCGGGATGCGCTTCTTCTGCAGGAACTTCGCCGCCTCGACGTTGGCGGCGATCATGCATTCCTCGATCAGCTTGTGCGCGTCGTTGCGCTCGTAGGCGCCGAGCTGTACGACCTCGCCGCTCGGCCCGAGGCGGAATGCGACCTCGCTGCTCTCGAAGTCGATCGCACCGCGGCGCTGGCGCGCCTTCGCCAGCAGCTTGTAGAGCTGGTGCAGGTGCTTGAGCTGCGGCAGCACGTCGGCCAGTTCGGCGCGCGCGTCGGCGTTCTTCTCGCCGATCGCCTGCCACACGCGCGTGTAGGTCAGGCGCGCGTGCGAGCGGATCACCGCCGGGTAGAACTTCGAGCGCGCGACTTCACCGTCGCGGTCGACCTGCATCTCGCAGACCATCGCCAGCCGCTCGACCTTCGGATTGAGCGAACAGATGCCGTTCGACAGGCTCTCCGGCAGCATCGGCACGACGAAGCCCGGGAAGTACACCGAGGTCGCGCGGTTGTACGCCTCCTCATCCAGCGGTGTACCCGGCCGCACGTAGTGCGAGACGTCGGCGATCGCGACGATCAGCTTGAAGCCGTCCGCGTTCGGTTCGGCGTAGACGGCGTCGTCGAAGTCACGCGCGTCCTCGCCGTCGATCGTCACCAGCGGCGTCGCGCGCAGGTCGACGCGGCCCTTGATCTCCGCAGCCGAGACTTCCGGCGCGACATTGGCCGCGTCGCGCAGCACCGTGGCCGGCCATTCGTGCGGCAGGTCGTGGCTGGCGATCGCCATCTCGACCACCAGCGACGGCGTCAGCCGTTCGCCGAGGACGGCGAGCACGCGGCCCATCGGTCCGCGCTGGGTGGTCGGCTGCTCGGTGATCTCGACGATCACGATCTGGCCCGAGCGCGCGCCGCGCTCCTTGCCCGGCGTGATCAGGATGTCCTGGTGCAGGCGACGATCGTCCGGCGTGACCAGGACCAAGCCGTTCTCCTCGACCACGCGCCCGACCAGGCGCGGCGAGCGACGTTCCAGCACCTCGACGATGGCGCCCTGCCGACGGCCGCGGCGATCGACGCCGACCACGCTGGCGAGCACGCGGTCGCCGTGCAGCACCTTGCGCATCTCGGCCGGCGACAGGTACAGGTCCTCGCCGCCACCTTCATCGGGACGCAGAAAGCCGTAGCCTTCCGCATTGGCGATCACGCTGCCGCGAATCAGGTCGAGCTTGCTGGCGACGCCGTAGCCGCCGCGTCGGTTCTGGATCAGCTGGCCGTCGCGCAGCATTGCGCCGAGCCGGCGCGTCAGCGCTTCGAAATCGGTCGGCGCGGTCAGGTTCAGCGTGCGCGCGATCGACTCGACCGTCATCAGCTCGCCGTGCTGCTCGAGCAAGGCGATGATCGCCTCGCGGCTCGCGATCGGGCGCTCGTAACGGCTCGCCTCGCGCTCGGCGTAGGGATCGCGGATCGGCGCTGCGGCCTTGCCGCGCTTGCTCGCCGGCGGTGGCGGCGACGGCAGCCAGCCCGGCAGCGCCTTCTTCTTGTTGTTGCCGGCACGCTGGCCCGGGCCTCGTTTGTTGCGCTCGGCGCCTGAGCGCGAGTCGGTCGTCTTTCTTCGTTTCACATTCGTTCCCTCGTATCTCCCGCAGCGTCGCCGAGCGAGACGCCGATTGCAAGCCGATTCGTTGACAGAGCCTGGCGACGCCAGTATCGTTCGCGCCCCCGGTTGGTCACCCAGCCGGCGGGCCCAGGTGGCGGAATTGGTAGACGCACTAGTTTCAGGTACTAGCGGGTAAAACCGTGGAGGTTCGAGTCCTCTCCTGGGCACCACTTCGACGTCCGACGACGTCCATGCACTTCCAGCAACACTCCGAAACCCCGCTCCTATGCGGGGTTTCTGCTTTTCGGACTTCGCCTTGCCCACGCCGATACCGCTCGGTTGTTCCGAAGGGAACAGCACGGTGCAATGTCCGGTGGCCAGTCCGGGGCGAATCGAAGATTCGATTTCCGAATGAATCTCCCGAGTGAAAAGCCGTTTCGCGTGTGTCGCGCCCTACACCTTGCGCCCGCTTCAATGACGCGCCCCGTGTCGCCGTGCGCTTTGTGAATTCCCGATCTCCCACGATGAAAGCCTCCGGCGTGCGGCGCCGATCGGCCGAACCTGGCGATGCCGGAGCGACGGCTAGAATGAGCGATGGCCCTGCCACAGGATTCCATTGCCGAAACCGAACAGCTGTCGCGCGCACGCGCCGGCGACGCCGCCGCCTTCGACCGGCTGGTGGCCCCGCGCCGTCGCCAGCTACACATGCACTGTTACCGCATGCTGGGCTCGCCCTTCGATGCCGACGACGCGCTGCAGGAAACCCTGCTCGCCGCCTGGCGCGGGCTGGCCAGCTTCGAGTCGCGCAGCACGCTCGACACCTGGCTCTATCGCATCGCCACGCATGTGTGCCTGAGGCTGATCGAGCAGCGTCCGAAGCGCATGACCTCGCCCGATCACAGCGCAGCGCTGCAGGCGACGGCCGAGCTGGGCGAGCCCGTTGCCGGACCGGTGTGGCTGGAGCCCCTGCCGGACGAAGGCACCGGCGAGGATCCGGCGACCGCGCTGCAACGTCGCGAGCAGGTGGCGCTCGCCTTCGTCGCAGCGCTGCAGCACCTGCCCGGCACGCAGCGCGCCGTCCTGCTGCTTCGCGAAGTGCTGGAGTATTCAGCGGCCGAAGCGGCCGAGATGCTCGACACCTCGGTCGCGTCGGTCAACAGCGCGCTGCAACGCGCGCAGAAGACGGTGAGAGAGCGCATGCCCACGGCCGAGCCGCAGCCGCCCGACAAGCACGCAGCCGATGGCCTGCTGCAGCGCTTCGTGAGCGCCTGGGAGCATCGCGACATCGCCGCCATGGTCAGCCTGCTGGCCGAAGATGCCCGCTTCACCATGCCGCCGCTGCCCGCCTGGTTCGACGGCCGCCGCTTCGTCGAGATGTTCTTCGCAGAGCGCGTGTTCCAGACGCCGTGGCGGCTGCAGCCGATTCGCGGGAACGGTCAGCCGGGTTTCGCCTGCTACATCCAGCAGGCCGGCGACGACCGCTTCCGACCGGGCGGCGTGGTGCTGCTGCGCCTGCGCGAGGGCCGCATCGATTCGATCGACAGCTTCATCGACCCGGCCGTCTGCCGGCGCTTCGGCATGCTCGACGAACTTTTCTGAACAAATCGCGGCCGGCACCGATGAATTCGGTCATCGCCCCGTCTCCAACGAGATGACACGCCCCGGATGGACCGGTGGCGTGGTTCGACCTCAGGAGACTTTTTCATGGCCAAGCTCATCGTCAGCATCCTCAGTTCCCTCGACGGCTACTGCGCCGGCCCCGGCGGGGCGCTCGCCGGCCTGCCGATGGATGCCGCCTTCGGCATCCACAATCTCGACTGCCTGCGCCGCGCCGACACGCTGCTCTTCGGCGCCACCACCTTCGCGATGTTCGAGGCCTACTGGCCCAACGTCGACCGCGGTCCCGGCAGTGATCCGGTGCAACGGGAGATCGCCGAGCGCACGATGGCAGCGCGCAAACTGGTCGTCGGCGACCGCGTGGGCGTGCGCCCCGACTCGCCCTGGGCCGACACCGAAGCGGTGCCGCGCGCGCAGGCCCAGGCGCGCATCGCCGAACTCAAGGCGGCGCCCGGCGCCGATCTGCTGATCTACGGCAGCCACCTGCTCTACAACGACCTGCTGGCACGCGGCATGGTCGACGAGCTGCACCTGCTGGCGGGCAACGTGCTGCTGGGTGGAGGCGTGCCCACCTTCGAGCCCGGCCTGGCGCAACGCTGGGTGCTGCTGGATCAGCGCCGCCTGCCGGAGTCGGACACCGTGGCTTTGCACTACGACTGCCGGCCGCGCTGAAGCCACCGGCCGACTTCATCGACTCGCCCGACCGGGTGACAACGACGTTCCAGTGGCCGGCCTGGTTCACACCGCTCGGGTCGTCGAGAAGAAATGCGGCCCTCACGCGTGCAACTTTGCACGCGTGACCGCCGCGCATCGTTCGCTTCCGGGGAACCCGCCTTCCGGCGGGTTTTCATGGATGCGTCCGGCGTACGATCCGCGCGCAGGTTCCCGCGGGGAAAATCGGGAACCGCAGGCCGCAACACCTCGTCCGGCCGTGACGATCTCACAGGGAGTTGCCTCGCTGAAGCTGGGTTGCAGACCCGGCCGCGCCGAGAGCGGCCAGCAACTCGTTGTTTGCCGCTTTCGCGGCGACGTCGTGCTGCGCGCCACCGCTCCTGTGCGGAAGCGAGCTGACGGCTGCTCGGCACGACGGACTTTTCGCGGCAGCCGCGAAACCATTCCCTACCAGTCGACCGTCTCGTCGGTTCCGCCGAACATCGTCGGAACGTCCTTGAAATGCGGCAGGTCGTCCTTCACCGCCACCACGGCCTGCCGGCAACGAATGTGGAACGTCGGCTCGAACCGCTCCGTCGGCAGCAGGAAACCGCTCACGCCACGCATGCCGATACCCGGCGGTTCGCCGAAGAGCAACGTGCCGCATGTCGCGCAGCGGGTTCGCGGCAACGTCTTGTAGGTCCAGGTGAACGTGTCGCCGCCGGTGATTGTGACGGCCGGCGCCGGGAACAGGGCGATGGGCGCCAGCGCACCGCCGGTGACCGCGCGGCAGTCTCCGCAATGGCAATAGAACTGCGCCACCGGCGCAGCATCCAGTCGCATCTGCACTTTCCCGCAGCGGCAGTTCAGCGTGATGGGGCGCACGATCGTCTCCTCAGGCCACCAGGGTTTCGTGCCAGAAGGCGAAGTCGGCTTCGCCGTCCAGGAAGGTTGCGGCCGTTTCGAGAAAGGCCTGCATGTGCGGCTGCTGCATGTGCGGCCCGGTGAATGCCTCCCGGCTGTCCCATCGCTCGACGATCAGCCAGCGCTGCGACTGCTCGGGGTTCTCGTGCACGCGGATGCCGCGGCAAGCGGGCTCGAGGAGCATCACCTTGTCGATGACCGCGGCGAGTTCGCGCCGGGCGACGTCCAGCTTCCCGGGCCGGATGGAACAGGTGATCACGACGGTAACGGGCGATGTGTCGGCGGCCATCTGCTTTCCTTGAGTTATTCTCATAGATTCTCAGGCATTCTGCGCAGCGCTTGCGGCATCCGGCAAACGAATGTTTGTCATCCATTCTTGAGTAACGCTCAATCATCATGTCCCGCAAACTCCCGCCGCTCAGCACCCTGCCCTGTTTCGAAGCCGCAGCCCGGCATCTCAGCTTCTCCAGGGCCGCCGAGGAACTTCATCTCACGCCCGGCGCGATCAGCCGTGCCGTGAAGCATCTGGAGGACCATCTCGACGTGCGGCTGTTCGAGCGCGCTGCGCGCGCCGTGCGCCTCACCGAGGTCGGCGAACCCTATGCGCGCGCGGTGCGCGAGACGCTCGATCAACTGGCCGCCGCTACCGCGGCAGTGACCACCCGTCGCTCCGGCGCCACGCTCAACGTCAGCACGTCGGATGGTTTCGCCGGACGGTGGCTGGTTCCGCGCCTGTATCGTTTCCATCGCGCGCACGGCGGCATCGACGTACGCGTGTCCACCACCGGCAAGCTGGCCACCTTCCTCGGCGATGGGATCGACGTCGCCATCCGTTACGGCGGCGGCGCCTATCCGGGGCTTACGTCGGAATGGCTCGCCGACGAGGAAGTCTTTCCCGTGTGCAGCCCGCGGCTGCTGAAAGGCGCACATGCGCTGCGCAAGCCCGCGGACCTGCGCCATCACACGCTGATCCGCGACAACTATCCGATCGGCTGGGCCGAATGGTTTTCCAGCGTCGGCGTCAAGGGCGTGAACCCGCGCGGCGGCCTCACCTTCGACTCCTACACCTTCGCCGTGCAGGCCGCCGTGCAGGGCGAAGGCGTCGCGCTGGGCCGGACCATGCTGGTGGCGGACGATCTCGCCGCGGGCCGGCTGATGCGGCCCTTCGAGCAGGCGCTGAAGGCGACGTCGAGCTTCTATCTGGTCTATCCACCGCAGACGATCCGCCAGCGCAAGGTGAAAGCGTTCCGCGACTGGATCTTCGCCGAGATGGATACCCGCCTCGCGCGATGACGGGGCTCGCGAGCGGTCTCGACCGCCTCCGGCGATTCACCAGCGCGGGACCGCAATCGCCTGACACACCCGCACATCGCCGCCCCCGAGCAGCGTACGCGGACGCATTGCCGTGGCCCCGCCCTAAGGCGGGTTCTTCGTTCGCGCGTCCGGTGTACGATCCGCGCGCAGGTTCCCGCGGGGAAAAAACGGGAACCGCCTGGACGAAGGCCGCGGCGCCCTCTTCCGGCCGTGGCGATCGCATGGGGAGTTGACCTCGATGAAACTGGGTTGCAGACCCGGCCGCGCCAAGAGCGGCCAGGGCAAGTGGTTCCTTGCCGCTTTCGCGGCGACGTTGTGCATCGCGCTCGCCGCGCCCGTCTCGGCCATCCAGCCGGTCGACTCGAACCAGGGCCTGAAGACCAAGCTGTCGCGCCCGTTCCTCGCGCCGGAATTGAGCGTCCAGCCGGATCTGGAGCCGAGTCTCGAACTCGCGCCCGGCCGCTACGTACCGATGAAGACCGGCGCGGCCGAATTCCTGCAGCGGCAGGGCGGCAGCTGGGAGCTGCGCTGGGACCGGCGCTCGGATCGACCCAACCTGATCCAGGGCAGCGGCGTTCCGCTGCTGCCGGGCAAGGGCAACTCCCTCACCGCGGCGAGCCTCGGCCTCGCCGCCGACGCGACGATCGATCTCGCCGTCGTCGAAACGAAGCTGCGCGACTTCATCGCCGCGAACGACGACCTGCTGCAGACGCGCGGCCTGGAGTTCCGCCTCGATCCCGCCAGCACCGCCTACGGCAAGGGCGATACGCACTGGTTCGTCGAATTCGCGCAGTACGCCGGCGGCGTGCGGGTGGATCGCGCGAACCTGTTCTTCCGCATCTCGCACGGCAACGTCGTGCAGTTCGGCGAGGAAATGGTCGCCCCGGTGCGCGTCGACACGCGTCCGTCGATCGCACGCGCGGACGCGTTCAAGGCGGCCTGGCAGGAACTCGCCTTCCCGGCCGGTACCGAGGTCGTGGAGACGCGCGAAGCCGGCGAACTGGTGCTGCTGCCGGGCGCGCCGAGCGGCGAGAAGACGGCCGAGATCTACACCGGCGCGACCGGTGCCGGCTACGTGCATCGCCTGGCCTGGCGCTTCGTGTTCCGCGTCAACGACGACGACGTGACGTACCAGGTGCTGTTCGACGCGCACACCGGCTCGGTCATCGAGGTGCGCAACCTCGCCGTCTACGCCGACGCCACCGTCAGCGGCGGCATCTACCCGACCACCAACACCGATCCGGAAGTCGTCGAGCCGATGCCGTTCGCCGCGGTCACCAACGGCGGCGCCAAGGTCACCGACGCGCTCGGCATCTACGACTACAGCGGCGGCGCCGCGACGACCGCCCTGGACGGCAAGTACTTCAAGATGTCCGACAACTGCGGCGCGATCTCGCTGTCGAATTCGACCGACGGCAACCTCGCGCTCGGCACCAGCGGCGGCACCGACTGCGTCACGCCCGGCGTCGGCGGCGCCGGCAACACGCACGCCTCGCGTACCGGCTTCTACCACCTGACCAACATCAACCGCAAAGCGGCGACCTACCACCCGACCCTGCCGTGGCTGGCGAGCAAGGTCACCGCGAACATGAACGTCAACGACCAGTGCAACGCCGGCTGGGACGGCACCACGGTGAACTTCTTCAAGTCCGGCGGCGGCTGTTCCAACACCGGCGAGATCGCGGCCGTGTTCCTGCACGAATGGGGTCACGGCATGGACACCAACACCGGCGGCGCCGCCAGCGAGAACGGCAGCGGCGAAGCGGTCGGCGACACGTTCGCCTTCCTCGAGACGAAGGACGCCTGCATAGGCAAGAACTTCACGCCCGGCGTCCCCTGCCGCAACTGCGAGGCCACCTGCACCGGCGTGCGCGACCTCGGCGCGTTCAGCACGCACGGCGCGGCGGTCACCGCCAAGCCCTCGACGGTCATCGACAACGGCGGCATCGACTGCGATCGCTGGAGCTGCCCGTACCTGCAATTCGGCATCTTCCCGTACCAGGGTCCGATGGGCTACGAAGGCCATTGCGAGAGCTACATCGCCGGCTCGGCGAACTGGGATCTGGCGCAGGCGCTAGTCGACAAGTTCGGCGAGAGCGAAGGCTGGCAGGAGATGGATCGCATCTGGTACGGCTCGCTGATCCCGTCCAAGAGCGCCTATCGCGTGACCTCCGGCGGCCAGTGCAGTCCCGCGGCGCAAGTGGACGGCTGCGGCGCGAACAACTGGTACACGGTGTATCTCGCCGCGGACGACGACGACGGCAACCTCGCCAACGGCACGCCGAACGCCTGCCGCATCTGGGACGCGTTCAAGGCGCACGACATCGCCTGCGGCACGCGACCGGTCTGCTCGGCAGACGCACCGGACTTCTCGCTCAGCGTACCGAATCCGACGCAGACGACCTGCGCACCCGGCAGCGCGAGCTACACGATCGACATCGGTTCGCAGATGAGCTTCGCCAATCCGGTGACGCTGAACGCGAGCGGCCTGCCGGCCGGCGTCACCGCGAGCTTCACGCCGAACCCGGTCGTCCCGGGCACCAGCGCGATGCTGACCCAGACCGCGTCCGGCAGCGCCGCGGCCGGTACCTCGACGATCACGGTCGCCGGCACCGCCACGGACAGCCCCGGCCATTCCGTCACGGTGCAGTTGCAGACGACCAGCGGCACGCCGGCGACGCCGAGCCTGACCGCGCCGGCCGACGCCGCCGCCGACGTGGCGCGCCAGCCGACCTTCACCTGGGCGACGGATCCCGCCGCGCTGACCTACACGATCGAAGTCGCCAGCGATTCCGGCTTCACCACCATCGTCGCGACCGGCGAGCCGAGCGCGGCGACCTGGACGCCGGCGACGCCGCTGCAGCCGCTGACCACCTACTACTGGCGCGTCAAGGCGAACAGCCCCTGCGGCGACAGCGCGACCTCGCCGGTGTTTTCGTTCACGACCGGCGTGACCTTCCCCGAGCCGTACTGCGTGGCGGCGTTCTCCAACGCGGTCGAACCGATCACGCGCGTGACGATCGGCGGCATCGACAACACCAGCAGCCCGACCGTCGACGGCTCGCCCGCGCTCGAGGACTTCACCGCGATCGTCGGCAGCCTCACCCGCGGCGTCGCCGCCACGATCGCGGTCAAGGGCAATACGGCCGGCAACTTCACCACCTACGTCTCGGCCTACATCGACTGGAACCACAACGGCAGCTTCGACAGCGGCGAGGGCTACAACATCGGCGCGATCGCCAATTCGACCGGTACGGACGCCGTCCAGGCCACCAACACGGTCGCCGTTCCCGCCACCGCACTGACCGGCAACACGCGCATGCGCGTGATCAAGAAGTATTCCTCGTCGGTCAGCTATCCGGCGGCGTGCAATACCGAGGGATGGGGCCAGGCCGAGGACTACACCGTCACCGTCGCCGATGCGACGTCGACCTACACCGTCGGCGGCAATGTCGGCGGCCTGCTCGGCACCGGCCTGATCCTGTCGTTGAACGACGGCGCGCAGACATTGCCGATCGTCGGCGACGGCGCGTTCACGTTCCCGATCGGCCTGGCCGACGGCACCGCGTACGACGTCACCGTCGCCAGCCAGCCAGCCGGCTCGCTGTGCTCGATCGCGCAAGGCAGCGGCACGATCGCCGCGGCGAACGTGACCGACGTGGCCGTCACCTGCTCGAACGACCGCATCTTCGCGGACGGCTTCGAATCGCGCACGCCGTGACCTGACCACCGCCGCCGCACTCCGTCCCCGCCAGGGACGGAGTGCGGCGCGCGCGCCGACGCGCCAACCGGCTATACTCGCGCGTCGATGCACGCCCCGGGAGAAGCGGCTCCAGCCGCTGCCGAAGGCGCAACGCCCGTAATCGCTCAGGCTCCTGACCGGCGCGTGCACACACTCTGGAGAGATCGGTCGCGCGAACGCGCGCCGGCGCCGAAGGGGCAAGAAGCGCGAGCTTCCAAACTCTCAGGCAAAAGGACAGAGGGGCGCCCGCGTGCGGCTTCGCACGTTTTCCGTATTCCGGACGCCTCCATGACCCAGAACGCCTCGCCCTCGCTGCGCGACCTCGAACATCATTCCGCCTTCGTCGAACGCCACATCGGCCCGAACGACGCCGAGATCGCGCAGATGCTGCGCAGCGTCGGCTACGCCTCGCTCGACGCGATGACCGACGCGATCGTGCCCGGCTCGATCAAGTCGGCAGCCCCGCTGGCCCTGCCCGACGCGATCGGCGAAGTCGAAGCGCTGGCGAAGATCCGCGCCGTCGCCGACAAGAACGAAGTCTTCAGGAGCTTCATCGGCCAGGGCTACTACGGCACCCACACGCCGAACGTCATCCTGCGCAACATCCTCGAGAACCCGGCCTGGTACACGGCCTACACGCCGTACCAGGCGGAGATCTCGCAAGGCCGCATGGAAGCGCTGATCAACTTCCAGACGATGGTCGCCGACCTCACCGGCATGGAGATCGCCAACGCGTCCCTGCTCGACGAGGCGACCGCCGCGGCCGAGGCGATGACCTTGGCGAAGCGTTCGGCCAAGTCGAAGTCGAACACATTCTTCGTCGCCGACAACGTGCATCCGCAGACGCTGGAAGTGCTGCGCACGCGCGCCGAGCCGCTCGGCATCGCGCTGCATGTCGGCGCCGACGTCGAGGCCGCCGAAGTCGACGCGTTCGGCGCCCTGCTGCAATACCCCGACACCTTCGGCGGCGTGCGCGACTACCAGGCCGTCGCCGACGCCGTGCACGCGCGCGGCGGCATTCTCGCCGTCGCCAGCGACCTGCTCGCGCTGACCCTGCTGAAGGCGCCGGGCGAGTTCGGCGCCGACATCGTGGTCGGCAATTCGCAGCGCTTCGGCGTGCCGTTCGGCTTCGGCGGCCCGCATGCCGGCTTCATGGCCTGCCGCGACGCGTACAAGCGTTCGATGCCGGGCCGCCTGATCGGCGTCTCGGTCGACACCGAGGGCAAGCCCGCCTATCGCCTGACCTTGCAGACGCGCGAGCAGCACATCCGCCGCGAGAAGGCGACCTCGAACATCTGCACCGCGCAGGTGCTGCTCGCCGTGATGGCCTCGATGTACGCGGTCTACCACGGTCCGGAAGGCCTCGTGCGCATCGCGCGCCGCACGCACCGCCTGGCGGCGATCCTCGCCCGCGCGCTGCGCGAAGCCGGCGTCGCCGTCGGCGACGGCTTCTTCGACACGCTGCACGTCACCGGCATCAATGCGGCCCAGGTGCACCTGTACGCCAGCCACGAGCGCATCAACCTGCGCCACATCGACGCGACCAGCGTCGGCATCAGCCTCGACGAGACGACCACGCGCGCCGAAGTGCTCGCGCTGGCGCGCCTGTTCGGCGCCGCGATCGAGGACCTCGACGCCTTCGACGCGGACACGCCCGACGCGCTGCCGGCGTCGCTGCGGCGGCAGTCGGCGTTCCTGCAGCATCCGGTGTTCAACACGCACCACAGCGAGCACGAGCTGCTGCGCTACATGCGCGCGCTGGCGGACAAGGACCTGGCGATGGATCGCACGATGATCCCGCTCGGCTCGTGCACGATGAAGCTCAACGCCACCGCCGAGATGATCCCGGTGACCTGGCCCGAGTTCGGCAACCTGCATCCGCTGGCGCCGGCCGACCAGGCGCGCGGCTACAAGGAGCTGATCGACGGCCTCGAGGCGATGCTGGCCGAATGCACCGGCTACGACGCGGTCAGCCTGCAGCCCAATTCCGGCGCGCAGGGCGAATACGCCGGCCTGCTCGCGATCCGCGCCTACCACCGCTCGCGCGGCGAAGGCCATCGCGACATCTGCCTGATCCCCGATTCCGCGCACGGCACCAATCCGGCCTCGGCGCAGATGTGCGGCATGACCGTGGTGGTGACCAAGACCGACGCCAACGGCAATGTCGACGTCGAGGACATCCGCCGCAATGCCGAGAAGTACGGCGACCGCCTCGCCGCGATCATGATGACCTACCCGTCCACGCACGGCGTGTTCGAGGAGGAAGTGGTCGAGATCTGCGAGATCGTGCATCGCCACGGCGGGCAGGTGTACACCGACGGCGCCAACATGAACGCGCTGGTCGGCCTGGCCAAGCCGGGCAAATGGGGTTCGGACGTCTCGCACCTGAACCTGCACAAGACCTTCTGCATCCCGCACGGCGGCGGCGGCCCCGGCGTCGGCCCCTGCGCGGTGAAGTCGCACCTGGCGCCGTTCCTGCCGAGGAAGCTCGGCGGCGGCGGCGACGTCGGCATGGTTTCCGCGGCGAGCTTCGGCTCCGCCTCGATCCTGCCGATCAGCTGGATGTACGTCACGCTGATGGGCAAGGACGGGCTGCGCAAGGCGACCCAGGTCGCGATGCTCAACGCGAACTACGTCGCCAAGCGCCTCGCGCCGCACTACGAGACGCTCTACACCGGTCGCAACGGCCTGGTCGCGCACGAATGCATCCTCGACCTGCGCCCGCTCAAGGATGCGACCGGCATCAGCGCAGAGGACGTGGCCAAGCGCCTGATCGACTTCGGCTTCCACGCGCCGACCCTGAGCTTCCCCGTCGCCGGCACCTTGATGGTGGAGCCGACCGAGAGCGAATCGCTGCACGAACTGGATCGCTTCATCGACGCAATGATCCAGATCCGCGACGAGATCCGCGCGGTCGAGGACGGCCGCCTGGATCGCGAGGACAATCCGCTCAAGCACGCGCCGCACACCGCGACGCAGGTCAGCGCGAGCGAATGGACGCGCGCCTACCCGCGCGAACTGGCCGCGTTCCCGCTGCCCTCGCTGAAGCTCTCCAAGTACTGGCCGCCGGTGTCGCGCGTGGACAACGTCTACGGCGACAAGAACGTGATGTGCGCGTGCATCCCGGTGGATGCGTACAAGGAAGAAGCCGAGGCCTGAGCCCCGGCTTGCAGGAGTCGACGCCTGCTTCGGCCAGGCGTCGACCATGCTCGTTGGCCGACGGACGACGCGGCGCCCGTCCGTCGGCGAGCGGAATGATCGGCGCGCTACGGCGCCGGTTCCGCGTCGATCGTGACGTCGTCCAGGCCGTAGTTGGAGATCCGCCCGGCGCTTTCGGTGTAGCGGAATTGGATCGTGTGCTCGGCGCCGTCGGCGTACGCGCCGATGTCCACGCTGCGCTGCGTGTAGCCGTCCTCGGCGTTGGCCGGTTCCGGATAGGACGCCACCTCCACGCCGTCGATGCGCACCGTCATCATCGAATCGCTGCCGTTGACCAGGCCGATCCACAGCCAGAAATTGAGGTAGCGCGGCGCGCCGGACGGAATCCTCAGCCGCTGCGAGACGGTCGACTCCTCGGCCGAGCCTTCCACGCCGCCGAGCCAGGCCCAGATCGGGCCACGGTGCGGCCCCGCCGTGCCGAGGCCGTCGCCGCAGAACACCACCGCGCAGATCGCCGAGCCGCGGACGCTCGAGGTCGAGGTCCACGGACCATCGCCGTTGATGCTGCCCTCGAAGCCCGGGTCGGCAACCGGATTGGACGCCGGCGCACCGTCGAAACCGTTGTCGAAGACCGCGTCGACCGGCGCGTCGATGCCGGTCACCACGAACGACCGCATGCCGCTCGGGCTGGTGCGCGTCCAGCCTGCGACCGCGAGGCCGTCGCCGGAGACGGCGGTGAGTCCGCCTTCGAAGCCCCAATCGGACGGATAGGCGATCGCGCGCGCCGCCAGATAGTCGGTCAGCAGTTCGGTGCCGCCGGCCTCGGTCCAGACGTAGGGCGCGCGCGGCGGGTACAGGAAATACGAACCGGAACCGACCACCGTCCTGCCGTCGTCGCTGACGCCGAACGCGAACGGCATCGACGGAATCTCGACGACTTCGCCGGTCTCGACGTCCAGCCGCCAGGAGCCCGACGACTTGTCGCGCGGATGGAAATGACCGACCACCCAGCGACCGTTGCCGCTGACCGCCGCGCCCTCGCCGACGTTGTACTCACCCCCGTCGAGGGTGACGACCGGATACGTCGCGACACCGTCCTTCCACACCACGCCGCGCCGGAAACCCGACGCCGGCTCGTCGTTCCAGCCGGCAATCACGTGGCCGTCGGCGCTGATCGAGCTCGCGCGCGACGGCGCTTCCGGCGAGGCGACCGGCAACGGCGTCACCGCGCCGTCGGCCGCCGAGTAGTAGTAGGCCCTGGCGACGCTCCAGTCGCTCATCCAGGCCAGCCCGACCGCCGAGCCGTCGTCGGCGACGTCGTCGACGCCGGCGTTCTGCAGATCGACCGGCAGCGGCAGCGCCGTCGGGGCGCCGGCGCCGAGCGGTGACAGCGCCGGCGCGTCGGTGCCGCCGCCCGCGATCAGCGAGCCGGAGATCGCGCCGAGGTTGTTGATGCCGTTCAGATAGTTCATCCCGGTGATAGGTTCTTCCACGCCGCTCGCGCGGATCCAGCGCGCACCGCCGGCGTCGCCGGTGGAGATCGCGAGGTATTGCCCGTTCTGCGAAAACTGCGTCGCCTGTCCGTCGGCGGTGTCGAGCGGGATGAATTCGCCGGCCGCGAAGACCGAACCGCTGGCGATCGTCGCGACGGCGGCGAGATAGGGAGAAACGCGCATGGTGAGCCGACTCCTTGACGCGAAGCACGGGAAGGCCGCGGAAACCGGAGCACATGCCCCGCGCTTCTCGCGTCCGCCCACGCTAGTTGGCCTTGGAGGGAATGCGCTTCGCGCCGCGTTCGCGCAGCATTCTCGGCGTCTGCGAACCCGATCAAGCCGCACATCGGCCGCTCCCGACGCGCTATCGCCGCATGCGTTTCCGATGCGATTTCACGATTCCCGAACGACGCGACAGGCAAGGAAAAAGCCGAGGCTCACGCCTCGGCTTTCCAGGTGCCTCCCGTCGCATGAGGTCCCGACGGACGGCTAGCCGTCCGTCGGTGCCGCGCGATCAGTGGCGCTTGCGCGTCGCCGTGGCGGCGTCCGGCGTCTTCGACGCACGGACCGGCGCACGCAACGTCGGCTGCGTCGCATCGATCGTCACGTCGTCGAGGCTGTAGTTGGACATGATCCCGGCCGTCTCCGAGTAGCGGAACTCGATCGTGTGCGCGGCGCCGTCGGCATACGCGCTGATGTCCACGCTGCGCTGCGTGTAACCGGCTTCGGCTTCCGGCGGCTCCGGATAGGAAGCCACCTCGGTGCCGTCTACGCTGACCGTGAGCACCGAGTCGCTGCCGTTGACGGCGCCGATCCACAGCCAGAAGTTCAGGTACTGCGGTCCGCCGGCCGGAATCGTCACCGACTGGGAGACCGTGCTCTCCTCCGCCGCCTCTTCGGCGCCGCCGAACCAGGCCCAGGCACTGCCCGAATGCGCGCCGGCGCTGCCGCCGCCGTCGCCACACATCGAAATGCTGCACAGCGCGACGCCGAAGTTGGTCGAGGTCGACGCCCATGGCCCCGAGCCGCCGAGGCTCTGCTCGAAGCCCGAGTCGAGCACCGGATTGAGCGGCGGCGCACCGTCGAAGCCGTCCTTGAAGATCGAATCGGCCGGTGCGCTGATGCCGGTGACGATGAACGACTGCAAGCCGTTGGGACTGACGCGGGTCCAGCCGGCGACCGTGTCGCCGTCGCCGGAGATCGCCGTCAGGCCGCCTTCGAAACCCCAGTCCGACGGATATTCGATGCCCTTCGCCGTCATGTAGTCGGTCAGCAGCTGGCTGCCACCTTCCTCGGTCCAGATGTACGCCGCGCGCGGCGGAACGTCGAAGAACCCACTGGCGCCGACCACGGTCTTGCCGTCGTCGCTGATGCCGAACGCGAACGGCATGACCGGAATCTCGGTCAGCTCGCCGGTCTGGACGTTGAGGCGCCAGGAGGCCGCGCCGGTGTCGCTCGGATAGTTGCTGCCGACCACCCATTGGCCGTTGCCGCTGACGGCGGACGCTTCGCCGACGTTGTAGGTATCGGCGCCGATCGTCGCGGTCGGATAGGTCGGCACCAGGCCGATCCACACCACGCCGCGGCGGAAGCCGGTGGTCGGATCGTCGTTCCAGCCGGCGATCACGCTGCCGTCGGCGCTGATCGAGTTGCCGCGCGAACCTTCGTCCGGATCGTCGACCGGCAGCACCGCGATCGCGTTCTGGCTGGCGGAAAAGTAGTAGGCGCGGGCCACGCTCCAGTCGGTGGCCCAGGTCAGGCCGACCGCGGAGCCGTCGTCGGAAACGTCGTAGACGTCGGCGTTCTGCGTATCGGCCGGCAGCGGCATTTCGGTCGGTGCCGTCGCGCCCAGCGCGGACAGCGCCGGCACGTCCGTGCCGCCGTTGTCGGCGCCGCCGCCGACCGGTACCGAGCCGGACACGGTGCCGAGATTGTTGATTCCGTTGAGGGAGTTGAGGCCGGAGATCGGCTCCTCCGCGCCCGTGGCGCGGATCCAGCGCGCACCGCCGCTGCCGTTCACGAAGATCGAAAGGTATTCGCCGTTCTGCGAAAACTTGGTGGCCTGACCGAGTTCGGTCTGGAGCGGAATGAATTCACCGGCCTGGGCGGAAGCGCAGGCGATCAGGGTGATGGCGGCGGCGTACGGGGTGAGGCGCATTGCGGGCTGACTCCTGACAAGGGGGTTCGCAAACCTGCCGCGGAGCCGCTTCCCGACTGGGACGCCGCCCCGTGGCACCGACTGTGGAACCCGGTCAACCTAGTCCGCCCCTGCCGGAAGCGGACTCGCGCGCCATTCGCGCGTCATTCGCGAATCATTCGCGGAGCTCTTTCGCTGCTCCTATCTTTTTGAACTTTTTGATGATTTCGCGAATGCTCAGGCGAACGGATCGCGCAGCACGATGTTCGCGTCGCGATCCGGGCCGGTGCTGACGATCGCCAGCGGACAGCCGGCCAGCTCCTCCAGCGCGCGCAGGTAAGCGCGCGCGGCGGGCGGCAGCTTGTCCCATTCGGTGATGCCGTGGGTCGATTCCTGCCAGCCCGGGAATTCGAGATAGACCGGCGTGCACTCGTCCCAGCCGGCGGCGTCGAGCGGCGCGTACTCGGTGCGCTTGCCGCGGTACTCGTACGCGATGCAGATCTTCAGCTTCTCCATGCCGTCGAGGATGTCGAGCTTGGTGATGCACAGACCGCTGATGCCGTTGATCGCGACCGCGCGCTTCAGCGCGACGATGTCCATCCAGCCGCAGCGGCGCGGACGGCCGGTCGAGGCGCCGTACTCCTGGCCGCGGTCGCGGATGCCCTGCCCGATCTCGTCGTTGAGTTCGGTCGGGAACGGGCCGCCGCCGACGCGCGTGGCGTAGGCCTTGGCGATGCCGAGCACGTAGTCGATCGTGTCGGCGCCGACGCCGGTGCCGGCCAGCGCGCCGCCGATGGTCGTGTTCGACGAGGTCACGTAGGGATAGGTGCCGTGGTCGATGTCGAGCAGCGCGCCCTGCGCGCCCTCGAACAGAACGCGCTTGCCCTGCTTGCGCAGCTCGTACAAGAGACCGGCGACGTCGGACTTCATCGGCTGCACGTACTCGCCGAACGCCAGCGCCTCGTCGTAGGTCTGCTGGAAGTCGATCGCCTCGCCGCCCAGATACCGGGTCAACACGAAGTTGTGGTAGTCGAGCGCGGTGCGCAGCAGCTCGGCCAGTTGCTCCGGATAGTGCAGGTCGGCGACGCGGATGCCGCGACGCGCGACCTTGTCCTCGTAGGCCGGACCGATGCCGCGGCCGGTGGTGCCGATCGCCTTGCCGCCGGCGGCCTTCTCGCGCGCCTGATCGAGCGCGATGTGGTACGGCATGATCAGCGGCGTGGCCGGGCTGATCTTCAGCCGCGAACGCACCTCGACACCGCTCGCCTCGAGCTCCTCGATCTCCTTGCGCAGCGCCGCCGGCGACAGCACCACGCCGTTGCCGATCAGGCACAGCGCGTCGTCGCGCAGGATGCCGGACGGGATCAGGTGCAGCACGGTCTTCTTGCCCTTGATGACCAGGGTGTGGCCGGCGTTGTGGCCGCCCTGGAAGCGCACCACTGCGCCGATGTCCTGCGTCAGCAGGTCGACGATCTTGCCCTTGCCTTCGTCGCCCCATTGCGCGCCGAGAATGACGACTGACTTGCCCATGTTGTTCTCGCCAGATGAAACGGAAATTGTGGAGTGCAGGCGCCGGTGCGCCGCGAACGGCGGTGTCGGCAGCCCGCCCATCTTGCCATTCCCGCGCGGACACCCGGGCCGAGAAAGGATTCGACCTCGGCGTCCGTGCGGGAAACCGCTCTCCACCCGGCCGTCACGCGGCGGATGGAGAGCCGTTTCTAAATCAATGCACGACCTTCAGCGCGATCAGGCCGACCGCCATCATCGCGCCGCCGATCATACGCAGCGAACGTGGATCGATTTGTTGCATCTGTTCGGCCATGCGTTTCCACGCCTGCGGTGCGGCGAACAGGAACAGGCCCTCGAGCACGAGGATCAGGCACAAGGCCGCCGCCAGTTCGCTCACTTGCTCTCTTGCAGGTAATGCAGGAACTCGCTCTTCGGATCGAGCAGCAGCAGGCCGTTCGGCGTCACGAACGACTCGCGGTAGGCCTCCAAGCTGCGGTAGAACGCGTAGAACTCCGCGTCGCGCCCGTAGGCGGCGGCGTAGGTCTGGGCGGCGGCGGCATCGCCTTCGCCGCGGGTCTTCTCGGCGTCGCGGTAGGCTTCGGCCTTGATCACCTGCACCTGGCGGTCGGCGTCGGCCTGGATCGTGCGCGAAACCTCTTCGCCCTCGGCGCGCAGCTGGCTGGCGACCTTCTTGCGTTCCGAACGCATGCGTTCGTACACCGAATTGATCACGGTGCCGTCTTCGGGCAGGTCGATGCGCTTGATGCGCAGGTCGATCACCTCGATGCCGAGGCCCTCGATGGCGGTATTGGCCTCCGCGATCAGCCCCTGGGTCAGGTCCGCACGACCGCCGGAAACCAGTTCCTGCAGCGTCTTGGAGTTCACCGCGGTACGCAGGCCGTCGCGGATGCGCGGCGCGACGCGCGTCTGCGCGACCGACTCGTCGCCGCCGACCGACACGTAGTATCGGGCCGGGTCGGAGATGCGCCACTTCACGAAGAAGTCGATGTTGACGTCCTTCTTCTCGGAGGTGAGCGTGCGCTCGGGCGGCGACTCCAGCGTCAGCAGTCGCTTGTCGAACCGCTGCACCTGCTGCAGCAGCGGCATCTTGAAATGCAGGCCCGGCTCGTAACCGCTTTTCACGATCCGGCCGAACTGGAGAAGAATCGCGGTCTGGTCCGCACGCACGATGAAGATCGAACTGCCGGCGATGAAGACAGCCGCCAGCAGGATCACGATGGAAGCGAAACGCATCAGCGACCTCCCTTGCCCGATTCCGGCGCGACGACCGTGGCGCCGGCCGCACCCGGCACCGCGGCGCGGATTTCCGGCGAGGCCGGCAACGAGATGATGTTCTTGCCGCCGGAGAAGTCGATGATCTTCGGCGTGCGCTCGAGCACGCCCTGCATCGTTTCCAGGTACATGCGCTTGCGCGTGACTTCCGGCGCGGCTTTGTACTGCGCCTGCACCAGGTTGAAGCGCTGCGCGTCACCCTCGGCGCGCGCGACGCGCTCGCTCTTGTAGCCCTCGGCCTCGGCACGCGTGGTGGCGGCGTCGCCGCGCGCCTCCGGCACGACTTTGCTGGCGTAGGCCTTCGCCTCCTCTTCCAGGCGCTGCTTGTCCTGCAATGCGCGGCTGGCGTCGTCGAAGGCGTCCTTGACTTCCTGCGGCGGGCGCACGTTCTGGAAGTTCAGCGCGTTCACGGTCAGGCCGGTCTTGTACTGATCCAGCGTCGCCTGCAGCTGCTGCTTGGCGCGCGTGATCAGCTCGGCGCGCTGGCCGGACAGGATCGTGTCCATCGTGCCGGCGCCGATCACCGAACGCACCGCGCTCTCGGCCGCCTGGCCGAGCGTACCGTCCGGATCGCGCACGCCGAACAGCACCTTCTGCGGATCGGTGACGAGGTACTGCACGTTGAAGTCGATCAGCACGATGTTCTCGTCGCGCGTCAGCATGCGCACCTGCGCGTTGGTGGTGCGCATGCCGCCGACGTTGACTTTGTAGAGCGTCTCGATCGGACGCGGCAGCTTGAAGTTGATGCCCGGCGTCATCAGGCGCGCCACTTCGCCGAAGCGCAGCACGACGCCCGACTCGCCCGCCTTGATCAGCGCGAAGCTGTCGAAGACCAGCCAGACCAGCACGATCGCGACCACCGCGACGCCGGGACCGCCGCCCTTGCCGCCGAACAGGCGATTGAAGAATTCGCGCAGACGCCGGGTCAGCGCATCCAGATCCGGTCCGGAGCCGTTGCCGCCGTTGTCGCGCCACGGGTCGCGCTGCTTGCCGCCGCCGGGTTCATTCCACGCCATTACTCGCTACCTCGCTGCCCGCAACCTTGCCGACATTCTGAGCTTCACTGATTTGGGCTTCACTGAAAAGTGCGGCCAGGGACGGTCGCCTGAGGCGCGTCGTCGGCGGTGATCGCATCCTGACCCGCTGCGCCGTGGCTCCGGAGGCGATCGGGGGGCGATCGCAAGAGACCACGATCGCAAGGATCAATCTACGCCACCACCGCCGGATTGTAGGTAGCGTCCTCCGCTGCGGCAAGCCGATCCAGACGCTCGCGCAGCCATTCGCCGTCGCCGTGGGGCAGGCCGAACAGAGGTTCGACCAGGGCGCGCGGCGCGTCGATGCGGATGTGCCAGCCGCTCTCGTCGGCGCTTTCCTCGGCGATCAGGCCCTGCGCGTGCAGGCGCGCGCGCAGCCGGCCGGCGGAGGACGGCAATTGCAGCTGCGCGCGCACGCGCTCGCTGCCGAGCCGCTGCTCGATCGCGCGGCGCAGGCCGTCCAGCCCGGCCCCGCTCGTCGCCGACACCCAGGCACGCGGCTGTTCGCCGCCGTCGATGTAGTCGAGCCGGTAGGTCGGCTTCGACGAAGCCGCTGCGGATCGAGCAGCCCCGTCGTGGACGGCCGCGTCCGCGCTGTCGTCGGCAGGGACCTCCGCTTGAGGCATATCATCGGCCTGAAGCAGGTCGATCTTGTTGAACACCAGCACCTGCGGCAGATCGTCGGCACCGATCTCGGCCAATACCTTCTCGACGTCGGCGATGCGCTCGTCGCGCTCCGCGTCGGAAGCGTCGACGACGTGCAGCAGCAGATCCGCATCGCGCGCCTCGGCGAGCGTCGAGCGGAATGCGGCGACGAGATCGTGCGGCAGGTCGCGGATGAAGCCGACCGTGTCGGCGAGCAGGATCGGACCGCAGTCCAGGCCGTCGAGGCGGCGCAGGGTCGGGTCCAGCGTCGCGAACAACTGGTCGGCGGCGTACACGCCCGAGCCGGTCAGCGTGTTGAAGAGGGTCGACTTGCCGGCGTTGGTGTAGCCGACCAGCGCCACCACCGGCAGCGCGTTGCGCTGGCGCGAGCGGCGCGCGGTGGCGCGCTGCGTCTCGACCTTCTCCATGCGCTTCTGCAACTGCTTGACGCGCTCGCCGAGCAGGCGGCGGTCGAGTTCGAGCTGGGTTTCGCCGGGACCGCGCAGGCCGATCGAACCGCCGCGCTGGCGTTCGAGGTGGGTCCAGCCGCGCACCAGGCGCGTGGACATGTGCTTGAGCTGCGCCAGCTCGACTTGCAGCTTGCCTTCGTGCGAACGCGCGCGCTGCGCGAAGATGTCGAGGATTAGGCCAGTGCGGTCGACCACGCGGCACTGGGTGAGCTTCTCGAGGTTGCGCTCCTGCACGGGGCTGAGCGCGTGATTGACCAGGATCAGGTCGGCGTCCAGCGCCTGCTTGTGTTCCTTCAGTTCCTCGGCCTTGCCTTCGCCGACGAAATAGCGCGGGTTGGGCCGTTCGACGCGCGCGCCGAGCGAACCGACGACGGTGGCGCCGGCCGAGCGCGCGAGTTCGCCGAATTCCTCCAGCGCGAGCGGATCGTGTTGGCCCGGCGCCTGCGGCTGCAGCAGCAGCGCGCGCTCGCCCTTTTTGGATCGTTCGAACAGGAGACTGGCCCTCGGTTGGGAACCGCCTGGATGCGTCCGTTGCGGACGAATTCAAGCCCGGCGGTCCGCCCGATCAGCTCGCTTCGTCGGTCGCGTCCACGGAGACCGCATGGCCGCCGGAGCCGCCGCCTTCCTGAGCGCCGCCGACGCGCACGTTGCGCGAAGGCACGACGGTCGAGATCGCGTGCTTGTAGACCATCTGACTGACCGTGTTGCGCAGCAGCACGACGAACTGGTCGAACGACTCGACGGTGCCCTGCAACTTGATGCCGTTGACCAGATAGATCGACACCGGCACGCGCTCACGGCGCAAAGCATTCAAAAACGGATCCTGCAGCGACTGCCCCTTGGACATGGTCTTCTTCTCCCAGCAACGAAATCACGAACCGGCAAAAAGTCACGCGGCGCATCAGGGAGGAGCTCCCCGCGCAACGCCCGATTCAATCCGCGTTCAGCCAAGCACGCATCTTAACGATTTGTTCCGACAATTAAAACGGCATCGTTCGCGTTCCGTGACGATCATGCGAGGAAGTCGGCGACCGCCCTCGCCGCATGTTCCGCCAAATCGGCGCGATCCGGCGTGAACGTGCGCGCATCCAGCTCGCTGCGCAGCCAGGTGGTCTGCCGTTTCGCCAATTGCCGCGTCGCAAAAATCGCGCGCTGGACGAAGGTCTCCCGATCGATCTCGCCGGCCAGATACGGCCACACCTGACGATACCCGACCGCGCGCATCGCCGGCAGATCGAACTTCGTCCCGACGGCCGCCAGCAGCTGCCGCGCCTCGTCCAGAAATCCGGCGCCGAGCATCGCCTCGAAACGCGCCGCGATCACCGCGTGGAGCGGCGCGCGCTCCGCGGGCAGCAAGGCCAGCTTGAGGACGCGCCACGGCAGGCGATCGCGCTGCCCGCCCTGCTGCTCGCTGAGCGGCCGGCCGGTGAGCGCGATGACTTCCAGCGCGCGCTGGATGCGCTGCGCGTCGTTCGGGCGGATGCGCGCGGCGGCCGGCGGGTCGAGCCCGGCCAGACGCGCGTGCAGCGCCGGCCAGCCGAGCCGCGCCGCCTCTTCGGCCAATCCGGCGCGCACGCCGGCGTCGGCTTCCGGCAAGTCGGACAGGCCGCGCTCGAGCGCGCGAAAGTACAGGCCGGTGCCGCCGACCAGGAGCGGCACCGCGCCCGATCGCGTCACCTCGTCCATCGCGGCCAGCGCGTCGACGCGGAAATCGGCCGCCGAATACGGCTGTGTGGGATCGCGAATGTCGATCAGGCGATGCGGATGGCGCGCCAGCGTCGCCACGTCCGGCTTGGCCGCTCCGATGTCCAGGCCGCGATAGACCAGAGCGGAGTCGACGCTGATCAGACCCAGCGCGAAGCGCTCGGCCAGCGCGCAGGCGAGCGCGGTCTTGCCGGACGCGGTCGGTCCCATCAGGAAGATCGCAGGTGGGCGTCGATCGGCGAATGGCATCGGAAGATTGTATGTCGAGTGCGAGAGTCTGCTTGTCGCAAGCATCCGTCCATGGAGCGCACCCGGTCGGCTGCTGCCTCCCACTCGCACCGCCGGAGGGCGGTGCTCGACCTATAATCGCGCCCCTCGCCCATCCTCCCCACAGGAACGAACGATGTCGCAAGCGATGATGAAGGCCCTGGTCAAGCGCGAAGCCGCGCGCGGCATCTGGATGGAGGAAGTGCCGGTGCCGGAGATCGGCCCGAACGACGTGCTGGTCAAGCTCGAGAAGACCGCCATCTGCGGCACCGATCTGCACATCTACAAGTGGGACGAGTGGTCGCAGCGTGTGATCAAGCCCGGTCTGGTGATCGGCCACGAATTCGTCGGCCGCATCGTCGACATGGGCGCCGGCGTGCGCGGCTACCAGATCGGCCAGCGCGTCTCCGCCGAAGGGCACATCGTCTGCGGCGTCTGCCGCAACTGCCGCGCCGGCAAGCAGCACCTGTGCCCGAACACCGTCGGCATCGGCGTCAACCGCAACGGCGCGTTCGCCGAGTACGTCGCGGTGCCGGCGTCGAACCTGTGGCCGATTCCGGACCAGATCCCGAGCGAACTCGCCGCGTTCTTCGATCCGTACGGCAACGCCGCCCACTGCGCGCTGGAATTCGACCTGATCGGCGAGGACGTGCTGATCACCGGCGCCGGCCCGATCGGCATCATCGCCGCCGGCATCTGCAAGCACGTCGGCGCGCGCAACGTCGTCGTCACCGACGTCAACGACTATCGCCTCAAGCTCGCCGCCGACATGGGCGCGACGCGCGTGGTCAACGTCTCCAAGCAGTCGGTCAAGGACGTCATGAAGGACCTGCACATGGAGGGCTTCGACGTCGCGCTGGAGATGAGCGGCAACCCGCGCGCGTTCAACGACATGCTCGACTGCATGTACCACGGCGGCAAGGTCGCCCTGCTCGGCATCCTGCCGAACGGCGCCGGCATCGACTGGGACAAGGTCATCTTCAAGGGCCTGGTCCTGCACGGCATCTACGGCCGCCGCATGTACGAGACCTGGTACAAGATGACGCAGATGGTGCTGACCGGCTTCCCGCTGCAGAAGGTGCTGACGCACCAGATCCACATCGACGATTTCCAGAAGGGCTTCGATCTGATGGATTCGGGCAACTGCGGCAAGGTCGTGTGTTCGTGGAATTGAATCGGGACGCGTTCGCTCGATGCGCTGCAGGGACGTGCGGTGAATCCGACGTCTGAATTCGCGTTGCCGCTCCCTCGCCCGAAGCATTCCGCGGCGATCATTCCGACGCATTGAACCTGCGATGCCGCTCCGTCGTCTGCGCGATCAACTCCAATCCGGCCTCGCGGAACTCCCGCCGGGGCCGCTGCTGGCCGCGTTCAGCGGCGGGCTGGATTCCAGCGTGCTGCTGCACGCGCTGGCGCAGTCGGAAGCGGCGCGTGCACGCGGCCTGCGCGCCGTGCACGTCGACCACAGCCTGCACGCCGACAGCGCGAGCTGGTCGCGCCAGTGCGCGGAGTTCGCGCAGGCGCTCGGAGTCGAACTGATCGTGCGCGCGGTCGACGTCGCACGCGTGCCGGGACTGGGCCTGGAAGCCAGCGCGCGCCGCGCGCGCTACGGCGCGATCCAGGAACTGCTCCGGGACGGCGAAATCCTCGCGCTGGCGCATCACCGCGGCGACCAGGCGGAGACCGTGCTGCTGAAACTGCTGCGCGGCGCCGGCCCGGAAGGCGTCGGCGCGATGCGTACGTTGCGCGCGTTCGGCAAGGGACTGGCGTGGCGGCCGCTGCTGCCGCTGCCGCGCGCGGTGCTGCACGAGTACGCCGACCGGCATCGCTTGAGCTGGATCCAGGATCCGAGCAACGCCGATCCGACCATCGACCGCAACTACCTGCGCATGCAGGTGTTGCCGAACATCGCGCGGCGCTGGCCCGAAGCCGAGGCGAGCATGGCGCAGAGCGCGACCTGGGCGCGCGACGCGGCCGACTTCATCGAGTCCGAGGCGGAACGCGCGCTCGCGCGCACGCAGGGCCTCGATCCCGCGACACTGCGCTATCGCGCCTGGCTGGGCTTGCCGCGCGCGCTGCGCGATCCGGTGCTGCGGCGCTGGCTGCGTTCGCTGGCGCTGCCCGAGCCGACGCAGTACCAGGCCGCCGAACTGGTGCGCCAGCTCGGCGAAGCCGGCGAGGACCGGCAACCGTGCGTGCGCTGGCCCGGCGTCGAAGTACGCCGCTACCGCGACCTCCTCTACGCGCTGCCGCCGCTGCAGTTCCCGGTTTCCGACTGGAGCGCGAACTTCGACGGCGGCGAACTCGAACTGCCGAACGGCCTCGGCCGCGTGGCCCTGATCGGCGACGACGGCGCGCCGCGACGCCTCGATTCGCCGCTCGTCGTGCGCTTCCGTCGCGGCGGCGAGAACCTGCGCCTGTCCGAGCAGGGACCGACGCGCGAACTGCGCGACCTGTTCCAGGAAGCCGGCATCCCGCCGTGGCAACGCGGCCGGCTACCGCTTCTGTTCGAATCCGACGACGCAGGCGAGAGCCTGGCCGCGGTTGCCGATCTCTGGCTCGGCGCGCGCGCGGCCGAACGCTTCGCGCGGGCGGGCGCGCGACTGGAATGGAAGACCACCGCCGGAGTTCCATAGCGCGCTCGTTCGCAGCGCCCTCAAGCGCCGGCGGTGCGCGCATGCAGGCGACGCGCCGGCGAAAACGTGGACGATCGCGGGAGCCCATGCTAGCGTTCGCGCCCATGCCGCAATCCGCTCCGGAAACCTCGCAGATCGCCCAGTTCGAGCAGTCGCTCGACGAACTCGAACAGCTCGTCGTGCGCATGGAGCAAGGCGAACTCAGCCTCGACGATTCGCTGCGCTCGTTCGAGCGCGGCGTCGCGCTGTATCGCAACTGCCAGAGCGCGCTCGAACAGGCCGAGCTGCGTGTCAGCCAGTTGCTCGATCCGGGTCTGTCGGAAAGCGCGCGGCCGTTCGACGACGGTGATTCTTGCGATCCTCCCTGATCGCCGCTTCGAGTGGTGCGAGAAACACCGAGCGTTCGCGTCATCCGAAAGTCCAGGGCGGCCATCCTCGGCCGCACTTCTCGAACAAGAGCACCGATCGTTTCCCGTGAGTGAGCTGACGCCTGAACTGATTGCGCTGTCCGCGCGCGCCGACGACGCCCTCGCCCGCTTCCTGCCGCCGGACGAACAGCCGCCGGTCGAGCTGCATCGCGCGATGCGGTACGCGGTGCTCGGCGGCGGCAAGCGCCTGCGTCCGCTGCTGGTCTACGCCACCGGCAACGCGTTTGGCGCGGCTCTGGAACGACTCGACGCGCCGGCTGCCGCGGTCGAGATCATCCACGCCTATTCGCTGGTGCACGACGACCTGCCGGCGATGGACGACGACTCGCTGCGCCGCGGCCGTCCGACCTGCCACATCGCCTTCGGCGAAGCGATGGCGATCCTCGCCGGCGACGCGCTCCAGGCGCTCGCCTTCGAAGTGCTCGCCGACGACGAGAAGCTGGCGGTCGACGCGTCGACGCGGCTGGAAATGCTGCGCGTGCTGGCGCTCGCCTGCGGTTCGCACGGCATGGCCGGGGGCCAGGCGTTCGATCTCGCCGCCGTCGGCCGCAAGCTGGCGCCGGCCGAACTGGAGCGCATGCACGTGCACAAGACCGGAGCGCTGATCCGCGCCTCGGTGCGTCTCGGCGCCCTCGCCTCCGGCCACGCGGACGCGCGCACGCTCGACGCGCTCGAAACCTACGGCCACTGCATTGGCCTCGCGTTCCAGATCCGCGACGACCTGCTCGACATCGAAGCCGCGACCGAGCAGCTCGGCAAGACCGCCGGCAAGGACGTCGCGGCGAACAAGCCGACCTACCCCGCGATCCTCGGCCTCGACGCCTCACGCGCCGAACTCGCCGCGCTGACCGCGCGCGCGCTCGATTCGATTTCCGCGCTCGACGCGCGCGCCGAACCGCTGCGCGATCTAGCCCGCTTCGTCGCCGAACGCGCAAGCTGACGCATCGCGCGCCACGCCGCGCCGTCGGCGCGCGAGAAGCCGCCGGCGAACGCGACCGCCGCATGGGTTAGGCTTGGCGTTTCCGTCGAGCCGGACCCCAGCGATGTCGACCACCGCCATCCCGACCAGCGCCGAGGCGCGCATTCCGCGCCAGATCCCGTACATCATCGGCAACGAAGCCGGTGAGCGCTTCGGCTTCTACGGCATGCGCAACATCCTGACGCCGTTCCTGATCGGCAGCCTGCTGCTGTTCGCGCCGGAAGCCGAACGCGCCGGCATCGCCAAGGACGTGTTCCACACCTTCGTCATCGGCGTGTACTTCTTCCCGCTGCTCGGCGGCTGGCTGTCGGACCGCTTCTTCGGCAAGTACAAGACGACGCTGTGGCTCTCGCTGGTGTACTGCCTCGGCTTCGTCTGCCTGGCGCTGTCCACCGAACACCGGCTCGGCTTCTACGCCGGCCTGCTCCTGATCGCGCTCGGTTCCGGCGGCATCAAGCCGCTGGTGTCGGCCTTCGTCGGCGACCAGTTCGACGGAACCAACAAGCATCTGGCGAAAGTGGTCTACGACGCGTTCTACTGGACGATCAACTTCGGCTCGTTCTTCGCCTCCTTGCTGATGCCGATCTTTCTGCGCAGCTACGGGCCGGCGGTCGCGTTCGGCATCCCGGGTCTGCTGATGTTCGTCGCCACGTTCATTCTCTGGCTCGGCCGCAAGAAGTACGTGATGGTGCCGCCGACGCCGCCCAATCCGCACTCGTTCCTGCGCGTCGCGCGCACGGCGCTGCTGGCGCAAGCCCCCGGCAAGGGGCGTCCGGGACTGGTCGTCGCCGGCGTCGGCGCGCTGCTCGCGCTCGCCGCGCTGGTCTGGCTGATCCGCTCGGACTTCGTCATCGCCGTGCTGACCGCGCTCGGTCTGGTGATCGCGTTTGGTGGCGTCGGCGCTTCGCTGCAGCTCGAACGCGCGCGCGGCGCGCATCCCGACGAAGCCGTCGACGGCGTCAGCGCGGTGCTGCGCATCCTGATCGTGTTCGCCCTGGTCACGCCGTTCTGGTCGCTGTTCGATCAGAAGGCGTCGACCTGGGTCATCCAGGGCAATGCGATGCGCATGCCGGAAGAGCAATGGTGGTGGCCCGGCTGGCTGGTGAAATCACCGGCGCAGATGCAGGCGCTGAACCCGATCATGGTGATGCTGATCATCCCGTTCAACAACCTGGTGCTGTACCCGTTCCTGCGCCGGCTCGGCGTCGAAGTCACCGCGCTGCGGCGCATGGGTTTCGGCCTCGCGCTCTCGGGGCTGGCGTGGATCGTGGCGGGCCTGATCCAGCTCGCCATCGACGGCGGCGACGCCGTGTCGATCGCCTGGCAGATCCTGCCGTACGCGCTGCTGACGTTCGGCGAAGTGCTGGTCTCGGCGACCGGCCTCGAGTTCGCCTACAGCCAGGCGCCGAGCTCGATGAAGGGCACGATCATGAGCTTCTGGATGCTGTCGGTGTCGTACGGAAATCTCTGGGTGCTGGTCACCAATGCCGCCGTGCGCAACGACGCGGTGACCGCGCAGATCGCCGGTACCGGCTTCGGCCTGAACGCGTTCCTGATGTTCTTCTTCGCCGGCTTCGCCTTCCTCGCCGCGCTCGCGTTCGCGCTGTACGCGAGGAGATATCCGATGCAGGACCACTACCGGGCGTGACCGCGATTCCCCGATGCCTACCGCCGGACGGCGGCGTCCCCTCTCCCGCAACGGGAGAGGGGCAACGGAGCCCTTCGGTCAGGAGATCAGGCGCAGTGTGAACGGATAGCGGTAGGCGACGCCCTCGTTCGCCTTGATCGCGGCGATGATCGTGAACACGATCCAGGCGACGAACAGCGCGGCGCCGAGCGGCCAGGCCAGCACGATGCCGATGCCGAACGTCAGGATCGTGAAGGCGGTCAATGCGGCGAAGGCGATCGCCACGGTGATGTTGAAGTTCAACGCTTCCTTCGCCTGGCTCGCCGCGAACGGCAGCGTGTCGCGCTTGACCAGCCACACGATCAGCGGACCGATTACGCAGCCGATGAGTGTGACGAACGCGCTGAACGCGGACAGGTGGCCGATCAACGCCCAGGTGCGCTCGTCGCTCGACAACGTGGCCGGCGGCTGGTCGATCGGGGAATGGGTGGTGTCGGTCTCGCTCATGCGCAGTCTCCGCGGTGGGGTGACGACTGCGATATTGCTACGGCGTGCAGGCGCCGCAATAGCGCGGAAGTCATGCCGTGACGAATGGCGGATATCGTTCAGGCATCGGTTCATTTCCGGCGCCTTGCGCGGAAATGCCCGTCATTCCCGGCGCAAACACCGCTCGCGCACCGGCGTCGCGGCCCGAAACCGTCCACATCGGCCAGCCTGATACAATCGCCGGTTTCGCGCAGCCGCGCGCCCTCTTTCGAAACATGGAGTTCCGTATGTCCAGCGCGATCCTGAAGGCCCTCGGCCTCGAGCAGACCAATTCCGGCACCTATCTGGGCCACGGCGAATGGTCGAAGACGACCGACGCCGGCCTGCTGCAGTCGATCAACCCGAGCAGCAACGAAGTCATCGCCGAAGTGCACGCATCCGGCACCGGCGACTACGAGACGATCGTGCGCCGCGCGCAGGAAGCCTTCGCGGTCTGGCGCACGACGCCGGCGCCGCGCCGCGGCGAGGCGATCCGCCTGTGCGCGGACGCGCTGCGCAAGCACAAGGACGCGCTCGGCAGCCTGGTCGCGCTCGAGATGGGCAAGTCCAAGCCGGAAGGCGACGGCGAAGTGCAGGAAATGATCGACATCGGCGAGCTCGCGGTCGGCCTGTCGCGCCAGCTGTACGGCCTGACCATGCATTCCGAGCGTCCCGGCCACCGCATGTACGAGCAATGGCATCCGATCGGCCTGGTCGGCGTGATCTCGGCGTTCAACTTCCCGGTCGCCGTGTGGGCGTGGAATTCCTTCGTCGCCGCCGTGTGCGGCGACATCACGATCTGGAAGCCGTCGCCGAAGACGCCGCTGTCGGCGATCGCGTCGATGAAGATCTGCAACGAGGCGCTGAAGGCCGGCGGCTTCCCAGACATCTTCTTCGTGTTCAACGACGCCGGCACCGAGCTGGCCTCGCAGTTCGTCGACGACAAGCGTATTCCGCTGATCAGCTTCACCGGCTCGACCCGCGTGGGCCGCATCGTCGGCGAGCGCGTCGCGCAGCGCATGGGCCGCAGCCTGCTCGAACTCGGCGGCAACAACGCGATCATCGTCGACGAGAGCGCGGACCTGAAGCTGGCGATCCCGGCGATCGTGTTCGGCGCGGTCGGCACCGCCGGCCAGCGCTGCACGACGACGCGCCGCCTGTTCGTGCACGAGTCGATCCACGACGACGTGCTGGCCAAGCTGGTCGGCGCGTACAAGCAGGTCGAGAAGAAGATCGGCGATCCGACCGACGCGAAGAACCTGATGGGTCCGCTGAACAGCCGCGACGCGGTGCAGGCCTATCTCGGCGCGGTCGAGAAGGCCAAGGCCAGCGGCGGCAAGGTCGAGACCGGCGGCGCGGCGATCGACGGCAAGGGCAATTTCGTGCTGCCGACGATCGTGACGGGCCTTTCGAACGCCGACGAAGTCGTGCAGACCGAGACCTTCGCGCCGATCCTCTACGTCATGAAGTTCAAGACGCTCGACGAAGCACTCGCGCAGCAGAACGCGGTGCCGCAGGGACTGTCCTCGTCGATCTTCACGCAGAACCTGAAGGCGGCGGAGGCGTTCCTCAGCGCGGCCGGCTCGGACTGCGGCATCGCCAACGTCAACATCGGCACCAGCGGCGCCGAGATCGGCGGCGCGTTCGGCGGCGAGAAGGAAACCGGCGGCGGCCGCGAATCGGGTTCGGATGCGTGGAAGGCGTACATGCGCCGCCAGACCAACACGATCAACTATTCCGACGCGCTGCCGCTGGCGCAGGGCATCAAGTTCGAGTTCTGAGTCACTGCGAAGAAATCGTCGGTCCCGCTCGACCACCGGAACGCTGTCGAGCGGGACTGCGAGGGCACGAAAACGAAGCGGACGTCGGTGTAGCGTACGAGCCACGCGGCAATCTGCAGCGCACAGCGGTCAATGGATGCCCGCGTTCGCTGGCATTACATCGATAGGTCGCCGAGACGTAGCTCCAGCGTCCTTCGGCGCAGCTTCATCCGCTCCGGATCTACTCACGAACCGATGACGCTCACCTCTCCCGCTCGCGGGAGAGGTCGGCGCGCATCGCACGCCGGGTGAGGGACGCTCCCGAATCGACCTCCGGCTCCAAACCGGCGGAAACGAGGCGTCCCCTTGCCTCCGTGGCGCCGCCCCACCGAAACCGGAAGAACGAGCGACGAGGCCGGATGACGATTTCGCCTCCCCCGGCCGCCCCGCTGGCGAAACGGCCGGGATCGGCAAGCGCGCCTACTTCTTCTTCGCCGGCGCCGCTGCCGGCTTCTTCTCTTCGACTGGCTTCAGCAGATCGTCGATCGACTTGTCGATGTTGGCGTACTTGTGCGCCGGCAGCTGGTAGGTCCAGCCGTCGAAGTGCGCGTTCAGGTCGGCGACTTCCTTGTTCGCGGCAGCCAGGCGCTGCTCGCGGTCCTTGGCCGGATCGCTGACCGCCAGCGGCTTGATCGGCGCGTCCTTGGCGCCTTCGGGCTGTGGATCCTTCGAGGCCTTCGCCGCTTCGGCGGCGGCCGCGGCCGTGTCGAAGTCTTCCTTCGCCCTGGTCTGCGCGGCGGCGATGCCCTTGTCGGCCTGCGCGGCGTCGAGCGATGCCTTGAACTGCGCGTAGTGCTTGCCGTCCTTCTCCCACGCGGTCGCGTCGACGACGAGGCCATCGAACGCGGCGTAGCGCGCCTTGGTCGCATTCGCCTCGGGCGCTGCGTCCTTCGCCGGAACGACGTCGTCGAAGCGCAGGCCGGCCAGGGTCGAGGCGAGCCCGTTGGCGGTGAACTCCGAGCCGGCCTCGCGCCCCTTCGGCACTTCCAGCAGCTTGAAGTTCGCGTCGCCCTCGGCCGCCTTGGCCACCTTGAAGCTCTTGCCGTCGGGATGCGTGATGGCGACCGACTCGATCCGCGTCGCCGGCACGTCGGCCAGGTCTTTCTTCAACCAGTCGGCCGCGGTCTTCGGCGGATTCAGCGCGGTCGACGCCAGCCAGCTCTGCGCCTCGCCGGCCCGCCGGACGAAGCTGCCGTCGCCGCGCGCATTGGCCGTGCCGACGATCAGCGCCAGCGGCTGCGCGAGCCCGCCGAGCTCGATCTTGAGGCCCTTGGCATCCTTCGCGTCGACGTCCTCGACGCCGAGCACGGCGTACTTGTCCTTGTTCGCGGTCTTCTGCTCGACCAGGGTCGTGTCGGCCAGCTTGAGCAGGAGTTCGCGCAGCTTGCCGGTGTCGACCGCGTAGCCGCCCTTCTCCGCCAGGGTCCAGCCGTTCTCGCCGCGCTCCAGCGTCGCCACGACCTTGTTCTCGGCGCCGGTCACGACCAGCTTCGAGACGTCGTTGACGTGCTCGCGCAGCTCCGGCGCGAGATACGTGGTCTGCGTACCACCTTCGCTGCGCGGCTGGCTGCGCTGGTTCAGCACGATCGCCACGACGATCGCGATCAGCGCGGCGACGGCGAGTCCGATCAGGGTCTTCTGGTTCATGCGCGGGCTCCCTGTGCCTGCCGCCGGCGCTGCGCGCGCCACCACGCGAAGGCGAGCGCGGCGAGCGTGACCAGCAGCGGGATCAGCACGATGTTGACGATCTTCAGGCGCGTGCCGAGCGATTCGATCTCGGCGTCGAGCTGGCGCCGCACCTGGCGCAGCTCCTTGCGGATCTCGAGCTTGCGCTTCAGGAAGTTGTCCAGCTCCGCCTTCTGCTCCGGCGACAGGATCTGCGCCTGGTCCTTCGACTTCGCGCTCTGCAGCTCGGTCAGCTTGCGCTCGGTGTCGGACAACTCCTTCTGCAGCTCCTGCTCCTTGGCGCGGAAGCGCTCGTCGGCATTGCGCTTGAGCGCGTCGACCGTCGCGAAAGGACGCTGCGAGGTCGCGCGGCCACGGATCGAGATCAGATCGCTGGAACCGGCGAGCGTGTCCAGCACGTTGACCGCGAAGTCGCCGTTGTTGGCGAACGCGTTCATGATCTGCTGGCCGAAGAACGGCGTGATGCGCACCCACAGACGATCGCTGAGGATGTCGGTGTCGGCGACCAGCACGATCTGGCCTTCGTCCTTGGCCTCCTTCAGCGCGCCTTCGCCGTTGCGCTCGGGGAACGCGGTCTTGAACTTGCCGGTCAGGCGCGCCGCGATCACGAACGGCGTGCCGGCGGCCTTGTAGCCGCTCATCAGGGTGCTCGGGTCGGCCAGCATGCGCAGGCGGTCGCTGGCCACGCTCATCGCGTCCGAGGTGGTCTGCAGCAACGGAATCAGCTTGATGTCCTTGGCGTCCTTGGAGAGCTCGAAGAAGCCCGCCGAGGAGATGTTGATCGTGTCGAGGTTGGCGGTCGCCACCTCGTCGCGATTGAGGTCGCTGTCGGTCAGGCCGAGGATGCCCGGATGGCGCACCGGCGCCTGCCCTTCGGCGATGCTGATCGGCAGCGCGCGCGCGCGATCGAGCACGACCTTCTTCGGGTCGTACTCGATGCCCCAGGCCTTGAACAGCTTGGGCAGGTCGGACGACTTGTCGGCCATCATCGCGGCCATCGGGTTGTTCGGGTCGGCGCCGCTGTCGTCGAGTTCGGCGCTCGGGTCGACGAAGGCGAGCAGGTGGCCGCCGCGCAGCACGAACTGGTCGATCGCGTACTGCGCGTCGTCGGTCAGCTGCTTGGGGTGCACCACCACCAGCACGCTGATGTCCTTGTCGATCTCCTTCAGGTTCTCCGCGGCGACCGGGCGCATCTCGAACAGCTGCGTCCATTGCTGGTCGACCGCCCACGGCTGGCGCATCTGCCGCGTCTGCGGATCGAAGCCGGCGGCGATCGGCAGGCTCGAGAGCAGGCCGACGACCGGCTTCTTCGGCGTCTCCAGCTCGTGGATCAGCTTGGCGACGTCGTATTCGAGGAAGGCTTCCTTGTCCGGCTGCAGGAACGGAATCGACGCCTGGCCGTTGGTCGAGTTGGTGCCGGCCAATCCCAGGAAGATCTTGTCGCCGGCCGCCGAGACCGGCACCGACTGCAGGCCGAAGCTGGTGGCGCGGTCCTCGTCCTCGGAGAACGGCAGCGGATCGATGACCTCGAGCTTGATCTTGCCGCCGGCGCGCGCCGACATCTCCTGCAGCATCTCGCGCACGCGCGTCGCGTACGCACGCACCTGCGGCAGGTTCTGCGAGCCCTTGTCGGAGTAGAACAGGTACAGGTTGATGGGTTCGTCGATCGAGCCCAGGATGTTCTTGGTGCCGGCGGACAACGTGTACAGATGGTTCTGCGTCAGGTCGACGCGCGCGCCGCGGAACAGCACGTTGACCAGCAGCAGGACGGCGACGAGCAGCACGCCGATCACGAGCAGCGCGGTACCGGAGAGAGTCTTGCGAGTGATTGCCATGTCGGTTCCCTCCTTCAGGCCGCTTTCTTCATGTCGATGACGACCGCGGTCGCGTACAGCCAGGCGACGATCATCAGGACGAAATAGATCAGGTCACGCAGGTCGATCACGCCTTTGCTGATCGAGGCGAAATGGGTCAGGAAGCTCAGACCCGCGATCGCGTCGACCACGCCCTGCGGCGCGACCGCGCTGATCGCATCCAGTACCAGCGGGAAGCCGGCCAGGAGCAGCAGGAAGCAGATCACCACGGTCAGGATGAAGGCGACGACCTGGTTGCGCGTCGAGGCCGACAGGCACGAGCCGATCGCGAGGAATGCGCCGGCCATCAGCAGCGAGCCGAGGTAGCTCGCGAAGATCACGCCGTTGTCCGGGCTGCCGAGATAGTTGACCGTGATCCAGATCGGAAACGTCAGCGCCAGCGCGATCGCGATGAAGGCCCAGGCGGCGAGGAACTTGCCGAGCACGGCCTGCCACATCGTCACCGGCAGCGTCAGCAGCAGTTCGATCGTGCCGGTCTTGCGCTCCTCGGCCCACAGCCGCATCGACACCGCCGGAACGAGGAACAGGTACAGCCACGGATGGAAGTTGAAGAACGGCTGCAGGTCGGCCTGGCCGCGCTCGTAGAAGCCGCCCATGTAGAACGTGAACGCGCCTGCCAGCAGCAGGAAGATCACGATGAACACGTACGCGACCGGCGTCGCGAAATAGCTGCGCAGTTCGCGCTTGAAGATCGTCAACGTGCCGCTCATGTCCGCGCCTCCTTGCCGCCGGCTCCCTGCGTGATGGTGCGGAACACCTCGTCCAGGCGTCCGGCCTCGAGCGCGAGTTCGCGCACTTCCACGCCCTGCGCCTTCAACGCGTCGCCGACGGCGACGAAGATCGAGCGGCCCGGCTTGGGGAACGCGGTGATGCGGCCGTCCTGCGGATCGACCTCGATCGCGGCGACGTCGGCGACCTTGCCGAGCGCCTCCTTCGCCTGGTTCACGTTGGTCGCGGTCAGCGACACCGCCTGGTGGTAGCGCGAGCGCGCTTCCAGTTCGCTCGGGCTGGCGTCGGCGAGGATGCGGCCGCCGGCGATGATGATCGCGCGCGTGCAGACCGCGTGGACTTCCTCCAGCAGGTGCGTGGAGATGATCACCGTCTTGTCGCGCGCCATCGAGTTGATCAGCGTGCGCACTTCCTGCTTCTGGTTCGGATCGAGGCCGTCGGTCGGCTCGTCCAGGATCAGCACCTTCGGGTCGTGCAGGATCGAACCGGCCAGGCCGACGCGGCGCTTGAAGCCCTTCGACAAGGTGTCGATCGGCTGCTCCAGCACGCGCTCCAGGTGCAATCGCGCGATCGCGTCGTCGATGCGGGCGTAGCGCGGCTCGCCCTTCAGCCCGCGCACGTCGGCAATGAAATCGAGGAACTCGCGCACGCTCATCTCGCCGTAGCTCGGCGCGCCTTCCGGCAGGTAGCCGAGCGCGCGCTTGGCCTCGAGCGGCTGCGACTCGACGTCGAAACCGGCCACCGTCGCGCCACCGGAAGTCGGCGCGAGGAACCCGGCCAGCATCTTCATCGTCGTCGATTTGCCGGCGCCGTTGGGCCCGAGGAAGCCGAGCACCTGACCGGGCTCGACCTTGAACGTGATCGCGTCGACGGCAGTGAAGCCGCCGTAGCGCTTGGTGAGTTGCCGCGTTTCGATCATCGTGGATTTTCCTCTGCGATCCGTCCGGGATCGCCGCAATCTGCCGAGTCGCGCCGATCCTTTGCGCAACGACTTCGGAAGGTCTACCAGCGGCCGTCCCGGGCCGCACTTCTCAAGAAAACCGCACGGCCCCGAGACGCCGAGCGGACAGGTGCACGTTGGAAACGCCGCGAAGCTCGCGTGTACCGGACCCGGTCCGGCGGTCGTCGACCGCCCGCACGGTGGACGAAACTTCGAGGCGCCGCGAAAGATACCGCAAAGTCGGCGGAAAGTTCCCCGGCCGATTCCTCCCCTACCATCGGCGTTTGCGCGAGAATCCTCGCCACCCCGCCGACGCGGATGCCGCGCGTCCGCCATCCACCCAGGAGCATTTCCCATGGCAGACGAGATCATCGACAACCGCGCGCGCCACCGCTACGAGCTGAGCGCCGACGGCTACGTCGCGCACGTCGACTACGAGCGCGCTCCCGGCACCATCACCTTCATCCACACCATCGTGCCCGAGGAACTCGGCGGGCGCGGCATCGGTTCCAAGCTCGCGCGCCGCGTGCTCGACGACGCGCGCGCGGCCGGCGAGAAAGTGATTGCGCAATGTCCCTTCATCGCGGCCTACATCGGCAAGCATCCCGAATACCAGGACCTGGTGCAGGCATGAGTGGCACGCGATTCGACGCGCCGCCGGTCGCGACAGGCACCGTCGTCGTCGCCGAGACCGGTGACGGCCGCTTCGCCCAGTACGTGCTCGACGGACGACACCAGCTGGCCGCCGACGAGCCCGCCTCGGCCGGCGGCGACGACACCGGACCGGGGCCGTACGAGCTACTGCTGATGGCGCTCGGCGCCTGCACGTCGATGACGCTGCGTCTCTATGCGACCCGCAAGCAGATGCCGCTCGAACGCGTGATCGTGCGGCTCAGGCACGCCAAACGCTACATCGAGGACTGCCGGGACTGCGGCGACAAGCCGGTGATGCTCGACCACATCCAGCGCGAGATCGAACTGGTCGGCGCGCGCGAAGAGGACAAGCCGCGCCTGCTCGACATGGCGGACAAGTGCCCCGTGCACCGCACGTTGACGTCGAAGATCGTCATCGACACGCGACTGGCGTGAAGCGCCGGCCTCAGAAACCGTCGCCGCACTCGTACGGCGGCGGATAGCGCCGACCCGCGCGCAGCGGCCGGAAGCACGGCGCTTCGCGCAGGAACGTCGGCTGCGTATTGGCCGCGTGCCAATCCGGAATTCCGGCCAGCGGCAGCGGACGCAATTCCTGCGGATCGGCGAGCAGTTCGCCGGCCGCGATCGCGGCGGCGATCCGCTCTTCCGCAGCGGGCCAGCGCGCGATCATCACGCCGGCTTCGATGTTCAGCGAGGCGAATCCGCGCGAAGAGACGCGCACCGCCAGCGCCTTCGCGACCGGCAGGTCGTGACCGTTCCAGACGTGCTCGACCAGCGCATGGCCGAACACGGTGACCGCGATCGAACATCCCCATTGCGCACGTTGCGCTCCGAACAGCGCAGACCAGTCGTGCGCGTCCCACGACGGCAGCAACGCCGGCTCGGCCAGCCAGACGATCGCGCCGGCTTCGTCGAAATGCGTCAGCGCGCATTGTCCGCGCGTGCGCCGCTTCGGCCCGACGCTGGCGATGTCGGCGACCTGGCGCGCGTTCAACGCGCGCTTGAGCCGTGGATGACGCAGCCAGACCAGCGCGTTGTAGAAATCGTGCGGATCGCATTCGCGCGTGGCCAGTTCGCCGCGCCCGGCGATGCGCGTCTCGTAGTGCAGGCCGTCGGCCAGCAACGCCGCGTCCTGGGCGCGAAATCTCGGCCGCTCGATCCGGTCCGCCTCGACGGCAGCCAGGCGCAACCGTTCCAATTCGGCCACGGAAAAAGCATCCGCACGAGACGGACCGGCTGCCGACTGCCAGATCCGCAGCAGCGGATGGGGCATCGGAGCGTGCCGCGGCGGCGATGCGCCGTGCCGCAAGGGCCGGTTCGATTCGACGGGGGTGCGGGTCGGAACGGAGACATCCATGGCGGCGCGCAGGATAAGGCAATCCCGGTCGCGGCGTGCCGCGGTCCGAAGAAAACCGAAGCGTCGATCCTCCGCATCGGCAAGGCTCTCACGCCGGCGATCCGCGCTCGCCGGCGCAGCGACGGCTCGGGCTTCCTTGCCCGAGCCGCGCGCCGCCTCAGCCGTCGAAGCCGTCGGCGAACACGCGATCCCACTCGACGGGGAGCGGCGCCGACGCCGCGCCGACGTTGCCGGCCGCGTCGCTCGCACGCGCGCTGAGGCTGCGCTCGCCGCCGAGATCGCCGGCGCAGCTCCACTCCCCCTGCTCGTCGGCGCGCGCGCTGCAGAACGGCTGTGCGCCGGCGAGCACGACGACGTCGGCGTCCGCCTCGGCCGTGCCGCCGACGGTGAACTGTGGCGCATCGACGACGTCGGGCAACCGCACGGTCGGCGCGTCCGGCGGCGTGCGGTCGATCCGCACCGAAGTGCCGGGGCCGACGGCCGTTTCGATGCCGCCGCGCACCGCACCGACGGCGAACGCATGCTCGCCTTCGCCGACGCCGGCGAGTTCGAGCGAATACGCGCCGCCGGCGCAAGCCGTCGAGACGCCGGTGTAGATGCCGCCGCGATACGCCTTGACCGTGTCACCGTCGCTGCAGACACCGCCGAGGCGGATCGGATCGGCGCGCGTGACGCCGTCCGCGTCCGAACGGCCGCTGTCGGTGGCGGGGTCGAGTCGCGGCGCGGCCAACGGAGTGAAATCCACGTGCAGCGGCGCCGAGTCGACGCCGCGGTTGCCGGCCGCGTCGGTCGTGCTCGCGGTCAGCGTGTCCCGCTCGCCGAGGTCGCCGGCGCAATGCCATTGGCCCGCGCCGTCGACCCGCGTCGCGCAGAACGGCTGCCCGTCGGCGAGCACGGCGACGTCGGCGTTCACCTCCGCGCTGCCGCCCACCTCGACCTGCGTGCCACCGCTGGCCGCGCGCAGGAGCAGCGTCGGCGCCGGCGGCGGCGTGCGATCGACCAGCACGAAGGCGCCGGGGCTGCGCGTCGTCTCCAGGCCGGCGCGCGTCGCCGTGACGGCGACGATGCGCAGGCCCTCGCGCGCGCCGGCGACGTCGATCGAGAACGCGCCGCCGCTGCAATTCCCCGACGCGTTCATCGGCTCGTCGATGTCGTAGATCGTGACCAGGTCGCCATCGCGGCAGGTGCCGACGATGCGCAGCGGATCGGCCAGCGTGATGCCGTCGGTGTTCGAGCGGCCGGTATCGGTGGAGACGTCGAGGAACGGCGCTTCCAGCGGACTCAGCTCGACGCGCTCGAACGCGTGCTCGGCACGCCCGGGATTGCCGGCGAGGTCGGTCGCGGTGGCGACGAAGCGATGCGGGCCCATGGCGAGCAGGAACAGCTTGTGCGGATCGCGGCAGGCCGTCGGCGTCGCGCCGTCGAGACTGCAGACCGCCGGCACGGCTTCGTCGACCTCGACGCGGAACTGCGTCTCGTCAGCGGTGATGCCCGCCGGCGGCGCCTCGGTGAAGCGCACGACCGGCGCACGCGTGTCGATCGTCACCTCGAACGGCGCGGTCGGGTCGCTCCATTCGCCGTCGACGAGCGCCTGCGCCTGGATCGGATGCGAGCCGTCCGTCAGGGGAGCCGCGGCGGCGACGACGTAGCGGCCGTCGACGCACGCGGCACCGTTCTCCGCCCGCACGCCGTCGATCCACAGATGGACGGTCGCCTCCGCGAGGCAGCGGCCGGTGAAGCGCGGAGCGACCACGTTGGTGATGCCGTCGTTGCTGGAGATGCCACTGTCGTCGGCGGCCAGCAATGCCGGCGCGCCGGCCGGCGGCTCGACCGCCGGCGCCTCGTACTCGACCGCGCCGATGTCGCAACGCAGGGCGCCGCTGCCGCCGTCGACGACGCGCGCGTGACCGACGCCGCGCTGGTCGAAGCGACGCGGCGCGGGCAGGAAGTCGCGGCAGCCGGCCTCGTCGCCGGCGTCGACCAGCGCGCTGGTCGCGAGCGGCAGCAAGGTCGGCGTCGGGCCGCCGTGATCGCCGAGCTGGCCGTCGAAGCCCGGATCGACGTCGAGCAGATTGCCGCTGCCGGTGTAGCTGCAGCTGCCGCGCCGATCGGAGACCAGGCTGTAGCCGATGGTGAGTGCGGTCGTGTTGTTCTTGGAGCAGTCCGGTCCGAAGATCGCCGCGCCCGGATTGGTCGGGTCGACGTTGAACGCGAGCACGCTGTGGCGGATCGTGGAGGTCTTGCTGCCGTTGAAGCGCAGGCCGCCGCCGGAACCGACGCCATTCGCTTCTGCATCCGAGCGGTTGTGCGTCAGCGTCACGCCGTACAGCGCGAGTTCGCCGTTGGTGCCGTCGACGTTGATGCCGCCACCGCTGTGATTGGCCTCGTTGGCGTCGATCGTGCTGTTGCTGATGCGCAGCAGCTGCACGCTGTTGATGCCGCCGCCGGTGCCGCTGGTGCCCGTGCCGGTGGCGCGGTTGCCGACCACGGCGGAGCCGACGAGGTCGAAGTTCAGGCCCGACGCGCTGCCGCTCAGGTTGATACCGCCGCCGCTGCCGACGGCGCTGTTGTTCTGCACCAGCACCTCGCGCAGGAAGCCGCGCATGCCGGCCTGGATGCCGCCGCCGCTGGCGATCGAGACGTTGTCGCGAACCACCACGCGTTCGAGGCTGAGGAAACTGCTGCCGCTGTTGCTGAACAGCCCGGCGCCGGACGAGAAGCCGGCGGTTTGGCCGCCGCGAATGGTCAGGTCGGCGAAATGCGCGGTCAGGCGTCCCGAGGTCACGCCGGTGCCGCTCGGGTCGAGGTGGAACACGCGATCGAGGCCGTTGCCGTCGACGATCGTCGCGCCGGCACCTTCGCCGTACAGGCCCATCGGCGAGCGCAGGTCGAAATCGCCGGAAGCGTTGGCGTCCTCGCCCGCGCCGGCCAGCTCGATGCGATAGGTGCCGGCCGGAATCACCACCGCGCCGGGCGCCGCGTTCGCGGCCGAGATCGCCTCGCGCAGCGAACAGTCGCCGTCGGCGCAGGTGCTGCCGGCGCGATCGTCGCTGCGCGTCACACGGTACTGCGGCGCGCGGTCGATCGACAGGTTCAGCGTCATGCTGCCGCTGCTTTGCGTGGCGCGCGAGACCAGGATCGAGTACTCGGTGTTCGGCGCGAGCCGCAGCCCCGCGAGGCGCGCGGTGTTGGCGCTGCCGTCCTGGTTGCCGTTGTCGTTGCAGCCGCCGCCGACCAGTTCGAACGCGCCGGGCGTGCCGGTCCACACGCTGAGCACGCTGTCGTAGCTCGAGCCGACGGTGTCGAGGTTGAGGTACTCGACCTCCCCGCCGGTGCTGTAGCTGTACCAGACCGCATTGCCCGGATTGAGCGAACTCGGGAAACACGGCCCGGTCGGCTCGTCGCTGTTGAACAGCGCGCTGCCGACGTCGGTCTGTACGGCGCTGTACGGCAACGCGGCGACGGCGATGCGATCGGTCCAGCGGTCGTTGGGCGCGGCGGCCCAGACGGGCGCGCAAACGAGCCCGCACGCGAGGGCGAGCCACCCTCGCTTGATCTGATTTTCGAACATCTGACATTCCCCAGAAAAATGGCACGCCGAAGAACCCCCGCGGCGCGGGGGCACGGTAGGACAAGATTTCCGTTGCGGCGTGTGCCGTGAGTCATGCCCGCGCGCGGCGGGCGCGCTCAGCCGGCGAGGCGGCCGATCAGGTCGTGCTCGTCGGCATGCAGGATCTCGACGTCGGCGAACTGGCCGAGCTTGAGCTTCTGGCCGTCGTCGATGCGCACGACGCCGTCGATCTCGGGCGCGTCGGCCTTCGAGCGCGCGACGGCGCCGTCCTCGTCGACCTCGTCGACCAGGACCGTCTGCCGCGTGCCGATCTTGCGCGCCAGGCGCACGGCGGAGATCTCCGCCTGCACTTCCATGAAGCGCTCGAGGCGTTCTTCCTTGACCTCCTCCGGCACCGGATCGGGCAGTTCGTTCGCCCGCGCGCCGTCGACCGGCGAATAGGCGAACGCGCCGACGCGATCGAGTTCGGCTTCGCGCAGGAAGTCGAGCAGTTCCTCGAACTCGGCCTCGGTCTCGCCGGGGAAACCGACGATAAAGGTGCTGCGGATGGTGAGTTCCGAACAGGCCTTGCGCCACGCCTGCACGCGCGCGAGCACCTTGTCGACCGCACCGGGACGCTTCATCAGCTTGAGGATGCGCGGACTGGCGTGCTGGAACGGGATGTCCAGGTACGGCAGCAGCTTGCCGTCCGCCATCAGCGGAATCACCTCGTCGACGTGAGGATACGGATAGACGTAGTGCAGCCGCGTCCAGGCGCCGAGTTCGGCCAGGCCTTCGCACAGATCCTTCATGCGCGTCGCGTACGCGCGGCCGCGCCAGTCGCGCGCGGCGTACTTCAGGTCGACGCCGTAGGCGCTGGTGTCCTGCGACACCACCAGGAGTTCCTTCACGCCGCCCTTGACCAGCTTCTCGGCCTCGACCAGCACCTCGTCGACCGGGCGCGACACCAGGTCGCCGCGCATCGACGGGATGATGCAGAAGGTGCAACGGTGGTTGCAGCCCTCGGAGATCTTCAGGTACGCGTAGTGCTTCGGCGTCAGCTTGATCCCTTGCGGCGGCACCAGGTCGAGGAACGGATCGTGCTTGGGCGGCAGCGCCTCGTGCACGGCGCTCATCACGCTGGCGTAGTCCTGCGGGCCGGAGATCGAGAGCACGTCGGGATGCGTCTCGCGGATCAGCTCGGCGCGCTTGCCGAGGCAGCCGGTGACGATGACCTTGCCGTTCTCCTCCAGCGCCTCGCCGATCGCGTCGAGCGACTCGTTCACCGCCGCGTCGATGAAGCCGCAGGTGTTGACGACGACGACGTCGGCGGAGTCGTAGCTCGGCACGATGTCGTAGCCCTCGACGCGCAGCTGGGTGAGGATGCGTTCGGAGTCGACGAGCGCCTTGGGGCAGCCGAGGCTGACGAAACCGACCTTGGGATTGCGGCGGGACATGGAAATCCGGAGCGGGATGGACCGCGCATTTTAGCAGCGCAAGCACACGGGCTGTTCATGAAGAGTGTAGCCAGGGATGGCCGCGGTTGAACTCCAAGACGACGAAGGCCACGTCAGCGGCCTTTCGCCGGCCGAAGCGGCAATCACGGACGATTGCACGACCTGAAGAGTGCGGCCATGGGACGGTCGCGGCCGGACGCTCCGAAGCCGTGTTCACCCAGCCGTCGAAGCGGGTCGGACTGCAGCGGTCACGGACGATCGCATACACTCCCGACGCATGAGCGAACCCACGCCGTGCTGCCCCGTCATCCTCCTGCCCGGCATCAAGGGCACCGAACTGACCGACGAATATCCGGCCGACCGCGAGTCGGTGTGGTCGGTGTCCAACAGCCTGCGCGGCGACTTCAAGCGCCTCGCCCTGCATCCGGACGATCGCCGCTACGAGCGCATCGAGCCGGCGCGGGTCGCGCCCGGGCCGGTGTTCAATCTGATCTACGAGCAGTTCCTGACCAGCCTGCGCCACGAGCTGTCGCCGACCGAGGATCGCCCCACGCCGGTGTTCGCGTTCCCGTACGACTGGCGCCGCGCGCTCGGCGACATCCAGGAGCAGCTCGACGGCTTCATCGACGAGGTCATCGCGCGCACCCTGCTGCTGCGCCACTACTACGGCTCGGACTATCGCAGGCGGCCGCGCGTGCACTTGGTCGGGCATTCGATGGGCGGCCTGATCGTCGCCGGCTATCTGGCGCGCTACGGCGGCGCCAAGGTGGCCAAGGTGGCCACGCTGGCGACGCCGTTCCAGGGGTCGGCCAACGCCGTGCTGTCGATCGCCACCGGCCAGGCGTCGATGACGGGTGTCGACGTCAGCCCCGCCGAACGCGAGGTAGCGCGCATGCTGCCGGCGGTCTACCACCTGCTGCCGAGCTACGCCGGCGCGCTGGCCTGGCCGCAGGCACTCGCGCGCGGCTTCTACAAGCCGCTGGCCTGGCAGCCGAGCGTGTACCAGACGATCGCCGAATACATCCGCCTGTACTCGCGCCGCGATCCGGCCGAGACCGCCGCCCTGCCGGACCGCATCGCCGAAGCCGCCGGCATCCTGCGCGCGATGCTCAACGAGGCGCAGAAGCATCGCGCCGGCGTCGATGCGCTGAACCTGAAGGACGCCGGCCTCGCCCCCACCGACTGGCTCTGCCTCGCCGGCATCGGCGAGGCGACCGTCGACCGCATCGCCGCCACCACCGTGCCGCTGCCCGACCCGGACGCGTTCGCCAAGGCGGCGATCTTCGACGGCGCCAAGGCGATCGAGATCGACCTGCGCGCTTCCGCGCCGGTCGACGACTACGACCCCGCGCAGCGCGAGCGCGCCGACGTGCGCACCGGCGACGCGACCGTGCCGCTCGCCGGCGCGACGCCGACGTTCCTGCCGTACGAACAGCTCGTCGCCGTCACCCGTCATCACTACGCCTGGTGGGAGCTCGGCGACCGCCTGATCAACGGACTGGTCGACCTGCACGCCGCCATGCCGCGCATGAACGCGGTGCAGGCGATGGTCACCGCGCATTTCCTCGGCCGCGACGCACGCTCGATCGAGGCGCTGCCGGCGCCCGGCGTGGCGGCGGACGCGTGGCGGCCGCCGCTGGGCGGTTTGGTACTGGGGTAACCTGTATTTCCGGAACGCTTCGCTCGACAGGAGTTCGCATGGGCCAGCACATCCAGTTGAACACCTCGCGCCTGCACTGCATCGGCGCCTACCTCGCCAAGGCCCCGGGCACGCCGAAAGGCGGCCTCGTCGTCGTGCAGGAAATCTTCGGCATCAACGCGCATATCCGCGACGTCGTCGACCGCTATGCCGCGCTCGGCTACACCGCGATCGCGCCGGCGTTCTTCGACCACGTCGAGAACGGCGTCGAACTCGGCTACGACGAGGCGGGCTACGCGCGCGGGCGCGAACTGGTCGGAGAAATCGGCTTCGACCTCGCGCTCGACGACATCGCCAGTGCGGCGGAAGCGATCTCCTCCGCCGGCAAGATCGGCTGCGTCGGCTACTGCTGGGGCGGCACCGTCGCCCTGCTCGCCGCGATCCGCCTCGGCCTGCCGGCAGTCAGCTACTACGGCGCGCGCAACACCGCCTTCCTCGATCAGCCGCCGACAGCGCCGGTGCAATTCCATTTCGGCGAACGCGACGCGTCGATTCCGCCGGAAGCGATCGCCAAGCACCGCGCCGCCCTGCCCGACGCGGAAATCCACGTCTACCCGGCCGGCCACGCGTTCAACCGCGACGTCGACCCGAAGGCGTACGACGAGCCCAGCGCGAAGCTCGCGCTGGAACGCGCGCTCGCGTTCTTCGATCGCCATCTGGCCTGAGCGAGGCGCCTGCCGGATGCCGTTCACACTCAATTCGCGCCTCACCGCCGATACGCATCTGATCGGCGAACTTCCGCTGTCGCGCCTGCTGCTGATGGACGACGCGCGCTACCCGTGGTTGATCCTGGTGCCGCGCATCGCCGGCGCGCGCGAGCTGATCGATCTCGACGGTGGCGACCGCGCGGCGCTGCTCGACGAGGTCGCCGCGGTCTCGCGCGTGCTGGAAGCCGTGCTGCGTCCGGACAAGCTCAACGTCGCCGCGCTCGGCAACGTGGTCGCGCAGCTGCACCTGCACGTGATCGCGCGCTACGCGCACGACGCGGCCTGGCCGCAGCCGGTCTGGGGCCGCGGCGAGCGCGTCGCCTACGCCGCGGCGGACGCCGCCGCGCGCGTCGCCGAGTGGCGCGCGGCGCTGAAGGAACAGCTCGCGTGAATGCACGCGCCGCGGCGGTCGACGCCCCGGCCGCACCCGGCTTCTCGATGGAGCCCGTGGGCGAAACGATGCTGCTGCTGCGCTTCGGCGAGCGCATCGACGCCGACGTGAACGCGCGCGTGCACGCCGCCGCGGACATGCTGCGCCGGGTCGAGATGCCCGGGCTCCTCGACGTAATTCCCGCCTATGCCACGCTCGCCCTGCACTACGACGCCGCGTTCTGGGCCGGTCGCGACGGCGAGCCGCCGTGGCGGCATCTGGCCGGAACGCTGAGCGCGGTGTTCGCCACGCCGCCGCGCGGCGACGCGCACGAAGGTCGCGTGGTCGAGATCCCCGTCCACTACGGCGACGCGCACGGCGCCGACCTCGACGCGGTCGCCGCACACGCCGGGCTCGGCGTCGACGAGGTGATCGCACGCCACGCCGGCACCGAGTACCGCGTCGCGATGCTCGGCTTCGCGCCGGGTTTTCCGTACCTGCTCGGCCTCGATCCGGCCTTGCACATGCCGCGCCGCGCGCAGCCGCGCACGCGCGTGCCGCGCGGTTCGGTCGCGATCGGCGGCGCGCAGACCGGCATCTATCCGTCGGAGCTGCCGGGCGGCTGGCAGCTGATCGGCCGCACGCCACTGATCCTATTCGACGCCGCGCGCGAACCGCCGTGCCTGCTGCTTCCCGGCGACCGCGTGCGTTTCCGCGCGATCCAGGCGAGCGAATTCGACGCGCTGGCGGATGGCGCGACGTGAGCGTGACCGTCCTCAAACCCGGCCTGCTGACCACCGTGCAGGATCGCGGCCGCAACGGCTACGGCGCACTCGGTGTCGGCCATGCCGGGCCGATGGACGATGTCGCGCCGCGCCTCGCCAACGCGCTGGTCGGCAACGACGACGACGCCGCCGCGCTCGAAATCACCCTGCTCGGACCGCGCCTGCGCTTCGACGACGACGCGCTCGTCGCGCTGACCGGCGCCGACTTCGACGCGCGCATCGGCGACGCCCCGCTCGCGGCCTGGCGCACCGTGCGCGTGCGCCGCGGCGAAATCCTCGATCTCGGCCGCGCGCGCCGCGGTGCGCGCGCCTATCTCGCGATCGCCGGCGGCTTCCACGCGCCGCGCGTGCTCGGCAGCACCGCCGTCGACGTGAACGCGCGCATCGGCAGGCCGCTGCGCGAAGGCGACGTTCTGGCGACGGCCGCCGAGCCTCGGATTGCCTTCGTCGAACGACAGCGCGGCGCGAGCACCAGCGGCTTCGGTCCGGCGTGGTCGCTCGATCCGCGGCCGTGGTTCGACACCGATCCGAGCGCGCCGATCCATCTGATCCGCGGCCGCCACTTCGACGCGCTCGACGCCGCCTCGCGCACGGCGCTGTTCGACGCGCCGTTCCGCATCGCGGCGGAATCCAACCGCGTCGGCTACCGGCTCGACGGGCCACGCCTCGCGTTGGTCGCCGCGCTGGAAATCGTCAGCGAGCCGCTCGCGTTCGGCGCCGTGCAGCTTCCGCCGGGCGGCCAGCCGATCGCGCTGACGGCCGAGCACCCGGTCACCGGCGGCTATCCGCGCATCGGCCAGATCGCCGCGATCGACCTGCCGCGCCTGGCCCAGCGCCGCCCCGGCGACATGCTGCGCTTCGTGGAAATCGATCTCGACGAGGCGCAAACGCGCTATCTTCGCCGCGAATACGAACTGGCGCGCCTGCTCGAAGCCGTCGCGGCCAGGCTCGAATAGCCCGCTCCGCAGCGAACGATCGAACACCGAGCACGCGCGGCACACGAAGGAAGCACGAAGCGCATCGAATTTTTCCGGCTTTCCTTCGTGCTCCGGTGTCCTTCGTGGTGAAATCCTACGACTCATCGACGCCTCTCCGGATGACGCAACGCATAGACCTCAACAGCGACATCGGCGAATCCTTCGGCGCCTGGAGCATGGGCGACGACGCCGGCGTGCTCGCCCACGTCACCTCGGCGAACATCGCCTGCGGCTTCCATGCGGGAGACCCGGACACGATGCGACGCACGGTCGACCTCGCCGCGCGCGCCGGCGTGGCGGTCGGCGCGCACGTGTCGCTGCCGGACCTGCAAGGCTTCGGCCGCCGCGAGATGAAGCTCGGCGCCGACGAGGCGTACGCGCTCACGCTGTACCAGATCGGCGCGCTGGCCGGCTTCGCGCACGCGGCCGGCGCGCGCCTGCGCCACGTCAAGCCGCACGGTGCGCTCTACAACATGGCCGCGCGCGATCCGGTGCTGGCGGACGCGATCGCCTCCGCGACGCGCGACTTCGATTCCGCCCTGATCCTGGTCGGCCTCGCCGCCAGCGAACTGCCGCGCGCCGGCGAGCGCGCCGGCCTGGCGGTCGCCCACGAAGCCTTCGCCGACCGCCGCTACCAGGCCGACGGCACGCTGACGCCGCGACGCGAAGCGGATGCCGTCATCGAGGACGTCGACGCCGCCGTGGCGCAGGCGCTGTCGATCGCGACGCGCGGAGAAGTCGCAACGCGCGACGGCGGCGTGCTCGAACTGCGCGCCGACACGATCTGCGTGCATGGCGATCGGCCCGGCGCCGGCGTCTTTGCGGCGCGCCTGCGCGCTGCGTTGATCGGAGCCGGCGTTACGCTTGCGCCACTCGTATCAAGAATCTGATCGAAGGAGCGGTTCTCGCAGAGACGCCAAGACGCAAAGGAAGGCGAGAAATGACGGAGAACGACATTGGAACGCAGGTCATTGATGCTGCGCTGGAGGTTCACCGGAAACTCGGACCTGGTTTGCTCGAATCCGTTTACGAAGTCGCTCTTGCGCACGAACTCGTTGCGCGCGGATTGAATGTGCAAAGGCAGGTCGGCATCCCGATACGGTACGGCGGCATCGCATTCGAAGAAGGTTTCAGGGCCGATATCATCGTCGAGCAACGCGTGATCGTGGAGATCAAATCGGCCGAAGCGGTGACGAATGCACACAAAAAACAGCTCCTGACTTACTTGCGCCTCACCGGCATGAAGCTTGGGTACCTACTGAATTTCGGCGCCGCCCTGATGAGAGACGGCATAACGCGAACCGTAAATGGGCTCGATGAAAGCAAATAGCTTCTTCTCTGCGACCTCTGCGGCTCTGCGAGAGCCGCTTCCTAGGAGGCCCTGGTGAACTACTGGCCCTTGCTCGGCGTCGCCGTCGTGGTGATCGGCTTCGTGCTGAAGCGCAATCCGGTTCTGGTCGTGGTCGTCGCCGGCGTGGTCAGCGGGCTCGCTGCCGGCATGGGCGTCGGCGACCTGCTCGCGCTGATCGGCAATTCCTTCGTCAGCAACCGCGCCCTGCTGCTGTTCGTGCTGACGCTGCCGGTGATCGGCCTGCTCGAGCACTACGGCCTGCGCGAGCGCGCACAGGCGTGGATCGCCGGCTTCCGCTCGATGACCCTGGCGCGGCTGTTGATCGCCTACCTCGGCCTGCGCCAGGTCCTGTCGATGTTCGGCCTGATCGACCTCGCCGGGCACGCGCAGACCGTGCGGCCGCTGCTCGCACCGATGAGCGAGGCCGCCGCCGACGGCGATCGTCCGCTGGATGCGCCGTCGCGCGAACGCGTACGCGCACTCGCCGCGGCCACCGACAACGTCGGGCGCTTCTTCGGCGAGGACGTGTTTCTCGCCTTCGGCGCGGTGCTGCTGATCCAGGGCTTCTACGAGCGGCAGGGCATCCATCTCGAACCGCTGGCGATCGCGTTGTGGGCGCTGCCGACCGCGATCGCGGCGTTCGTGATCCACGCGCTGCGCATCGTGTGGTTTCAACGTTCCCTGCGGGAGAGCGACGACGGAACGCCGCGAGCGAATTCCCCGGACGGCACGATCGCACCGCTCGACGAAGGCGCGGTTGGCCGCGGTGATCACGGACGATCGCAAGGATGATCTCCGTCGAACACATCTACTGGCTCGTCGGCGCATTCCTGCTGGTCGCAGCGATCATGAACGCGCGCGAGCGGCGCTGGTCGATGGCGGCGTTCTGGTTCGTGCTTTCCGGCGCGTTCCTGCTCGGTGACCTGGTGCAACTCGCCACCGCCGAGGGCGTACGCTGGCCGGCGCAGGCAATGGGGCTCGGCGTGATCGCGCTGGGACTGCTGGCCGCCAGCGGAACGATGCAGAGCAAGACGTCCAGCGAAGAGCAGCGCCGGGAATCCGCGCAGCGCCTCGGCAACCGCCTGTTCGCCCCGGCGCTGGCGATTCCGCTGGTCACGCTGGCGATCGTGCTCGGCGCGCCCTACTTGCGCTGGGGCAACGCGTCGCTGATCGACGGCGCGCACGTGACGCTGGCCTCGCTCGGCATCGCCTGCCTCGTCGCGCTGGCGTTCGCGCTGCGCACGACGCGGTCGACCGTGCCGCAATCCCTGGCGCAGGGCCGCCGCCTGCTCGACACGCTCGGCTGCGTCGCGCTGCTGCCGATGCTGCTAGCGACGCTCGGCAGCGTATTCGCCGCGACCGGCGTCGGCGACGCCATCGCGGATCTGGTCGAGATGCTGATTCCGATCGACTCGCGGCTCGCCTGCCTGACCGCGTTCGCGTTCGGCATGGTGCTGTTCACCGTCATCATGGGCAACGCGTTCGCCGCGTTCCCGGTCATGATGGCCGGCATCGGTCTGCCTCTGCTGGTGCTCAAGCACGGCGCCGAGCCGGCCGTGCTCGGCGCGATCGGCATGCTGACCGGCTATTGCGGCACGCTGCTGACACCGATGGCGGCGAACTTCAACATCGTGCCGGCCGTGCTGCTGGAACTGCCGGACCAGTACGGCGTGATCCGCGCACAAGTTCCGACCGCACTGCTCCTGCTCGCGGTGAACTTCGCCCTGCTGTGGTATCTGGCTTTCCGCTGAAGATTTTCCGAGGAAAACACATGCATCGAGGATCGTGTCTGTGCGGTGCGGTCAATTTCCGCATCGACGGCCCGCTGGGCGCTTCGGACGCGTGCCACTGTTCCATGTGCCGTCGGCAGTCCGGACATTTCTGGGCTTCCACCGACGTCCTGCGCAAGGATCTGAAGATCGTCGGCGCCGACCATCTCACCTGGTTCCAGTCGTCGGAAGCGGTGCGCCGCGGCTTCTGCTCGGTCTGCGGCTCAGCCCTGTTCTGGGATGCGCCGGCGCGGGAGAGGATCGCGGTCTCGATGGGATCGCTCGATTCCCCCACCGGAGCGCGCCTGGAGAAGCACATCTTCGTCGCCGACAAGGGCGACTACTACGACATCGGCGACGGCCTGCCGCAGAATCCGCGTTAGCGTCGCGCCGCGACGTTCCGCACACCCTCGCACGACGACCGCTCATGATCGACGAACCCGCCATCCTGCTCACCGGCTTCGAATCCTTCGGCGGCGAGCGCATCAATCCCTCGCGCGAGATCGTGCTCGCGCTCGACGGCGAGACGATCGGCGCGCACCGTGTCGTCGGCGCGATCCTGCCGGTCGCGTTCTCCCCGACGCACGTCTTGCTCGAAGCCCTGCTCGAGGAGCATCGGCCGCGCCTGGTGCTCGCGCTGGGGCAGGCCGGCGGACGCGGCGAGATCTCGCTCGAGCGCGTCGCGGTGAACCTGATCGACGCGCGCATCGCCGACAACGACGGTCTGCAGCCGATCGACGAGGCGATCGTCGAGGGCGCACCCGGCGCGTACTTTTCCACCTTGCCGCTGAAGGCGATGCGGGCGCGGCTGCACGATCTCGGCATCCCCGCGGCACTGTCGCTCTCCGCCGGCAGCTACGTCTGCAACCAGGTGTTCTTCGTGCTCGCCCATCTGCTGGCGACGCGCTGGCCCCAGGCGCGCGGCGGCTTCGTGCACGTGCCGTTGCTGCCGGAGCAGGCCGTCCATCATCCCGGCCAGCCGAGCATGGCGCTGGAAACGATGCTCGCCGGCGTGCGCGCGGCGCTCGAATGCGCGCTCGCCAACGGAAGCGACCTGCGCGTGGCCGGCGGCACGACGTGCTGAGGCGAGCCGAAAGGCCTCGTCATCGCGCTCACGCGCGGACGAGGAGCTCCCGCGGCGCTCAGCAGCCCTTGCCCGCCTCGCTCTCCGGCGTCACCTCGATGATGATCTCGCCGGTCGCCGCATACGGCAGTCGCGTCTTGAGCGCCTCGGTCTTGTAGTAGAAACCGTACTGCGTCGGCGCGCTGACCGCTTCGCGCAGCTCCGACTCGTAGGTCTTGCCGACCACGCTCGGCGTGGTCGCGAGCGCGAAGCGGCGCACCTGGTCGAGCGTCACGCAGGCGAGCAGGCGCGTGCGCCGGAACGGCCGGATGTCGAGGTTCAACGGCTTCGCTTCGATCGGCGCGCGCACCGTGCCGTCGTCGCCGAACACGTACAGCAGCGGCTTGAAGACGGCCTTGCCGCGCCCGTTCGGATTGGGCAGCGCGAGCACCTGCACGCGCACGGCGGCGTGATCGAGATGACGCGGCAGCTCGACCAGACGGTAGCGGCTCTCGCCTTTCGGGAAATCGCGCTCGGGCGCCTTGTCGTCGACGCGCACGCGCATCGGCTGTTCCGTCGGCAGCGCGATCGGGCCTTTCGCCGGCGCGTCGACGACGGCGGGCGTCGGATGGCCGGAGCCGAACAGACGCTCCTTCCATTCGGAATAGGTTTCGCCGAGGAAACGCAGCGGATTGGCAGCGGCCGCATCGGCCGCAACGACGGCCAACGCGACGGAAAGAAGTAGGCGGAAGCGGATCATCGGAAAATCGGAAAACGCAACGCGCCGCGTGGCGGCGCGTTCGGTAGCGGAGCCCGGCGGCGCCGGGTCCGGAGGAAGCAGTCGCGCCGACCGGCGCGACCGCGGATCAATGCTCCGGCGGCGCGGCGGCGGCCGGTTCGGCGGATGCCGCGGGAGCGGCTTCCGGCTTGTTCTCGATCGGCGGCGGCGCCGGCGTCGCGGCGGCGGCCGGCAGGTCGATCGACTTCAGTTCGCCGCCCTCCTGCTCGAACGCCTTCAGCTGCAGCGTGCGCGCGATCGAACCGATCGACTTGCGCTGCTCGTCGCTGCCGCCCTTCTTGAGCACGATGCCGGTCAGCTGCTCGCGATCCTTCAGGTCGCTGATGTAGCCGAACAGCTCCGCCTTGCCCATCGTCGAACCGTCGATCGAGTAGCGATCGCTCTTGACCGGCTGCACCATCGCATTGCCGTCGCGCACGTCCGAACGCGCGAACGCGCCGGCGGCCACGACCATACCCGTTGCCAGGACCAGACCGCGCATCAGATTCTTCATCGCCTTCGCTCCGTTCATTGCACGCCTTCGTTCGCTCGACGCCGGCCGACTCACTCGCCGCGCGCCTGCAGTTCGCTGATCACGCCGTCGCTTTCCTGCACGTACGCCTTGAAGTTCATCTGGCGGGCGATGCGCACCAGCGTCGCCTCGTGCTCCTTCTTGACCTTCTGCTTCTCGCCGCGCTTGAGCAGCACGGTCGTCAGCGGCAGCTTCTCTTCCTGCGTGCGGTGGCGGAACGCGCTTTCCAGGTCCTGCGGGGTCAGCGGCACGTCGTTGAGGTCGAACTGGTTGTCCTTCGCGGCCACCAGCGTCACGTCGAAACCGGCCGGAATGTTCTCCGCCTGCTTGACCACGCCGGACGACTTGCTGCCGCCGCCGAACCAGCTGCAGGCCGACATCGCGACGGCCACCGCCAGCAACACCGCCAGCTTCGCCGCACCGAGCACCGAGAAACTCCGCATCGCACCTGCTCCGCCAAAAATTCGGGAGGCAAAGCCTACCACCGCGGGGCGGAGCCGGTAAGCCGTCGTTGGCGCGCGTTCACGCATGCGGCAAGGTCACGCCGGTCTGGCCCATGTACTTGCCGCCGCGATCCTTGTAGCTGGTCTCGCACTCCTCGTCCGATTCGAGGAACAGCATCTGCGCGACGCCTTCGTTGGCGTAGATGCGCGCCGGCAGCGGCGTGGTGTTGGAGAACTCCAGGGTGACGTGGCCTTCCCATTCCGGCTCCAGCGGCGTCACGTTGACGATGATGCCGCAGCGCGCGTAGGTGCTCTTGCCGAGGCAGATCGTCAGCACCTTGCGCGGGATGCGGAAGTACTCGACCGTGCGCGCCAGCGCGAACGAATTGGGCGGGATGATGCAGACCGGCTGCTTCACGTCGACGAAGCTGCGCTCGTCGAAGCGCTTCGGATCGACGATGGTCGAGTTGATGTTGGTGAACACCTTGAACTCGTCCGCGCAGCGCACGTCGTAGCCGTAGCTCGAGGTGCCGTACGAGACCAGGCGGTCGCCGCCGTTGTGCTTGACCTGGCCCGGCTCGAACGGCTCGATCATGCCGTGCTGCTCGGCCATGCGGCGGATCCACTTGTCGCTCTTGATGCTCACGGATGCTCCGGTTCGCGCGAAGGCGCGGATTCTGGAAGGAAAGAGCGCGATTCTAGCGCGCCTGCGCGGACTGCCTCATTCGCTTTCACCTCTCCCGCCCGCGGGAGAGGTCGCGCCGCAGGCGCGGGTGAGGGGAAGCTGGAAACGCCGTCCCAAGCTTGCCCTCACCCCAGCCCTCTCCCGCAAGCGGGAGAGGGAGAAAGGTTCGCGCTCGCGGGCGACACCATCCGCTTTCACCTCTCCCGCTCGCGGGAGAGGTCGCGTCGCAGGCGCGGGTGAGGGGAAGCTGGAAACGCCGTCCCAAGCTTGCCCTCACCCCAGCCTTCTCCCGCAAGCGGGAGGGGGGAGAAAGCGCATGCCCGCAGGAAGAACGAACTGTCCGCGAGACACAACCCCTCAGAAGATCAGATGACGCACGACCTTCCAGTTGCCCGCCTCGTCCGCCTGCCACACCGTCAGGAAATAGCCGCTGTTCGCGCTCGGCTGGCCCGGCGTGCGCTCGATCGTGTAGTTGCCGTGGCCCCAGACGTAGACCAGGTTGCCGGAACTGGCGATGCCGTCGTCGACGATCTGACCGTCGATGATCGGCGGGCTGTGCTCGAACGCCTCGCGGTAGTAGCTCTCGATCGCGGCGCGGCCGGTGATCGCCTTGCCGCCGGCGGTGATCAAGGCGCCGGTCTCGGCGAACGGCGCCGCCAGCGTCCGCGCGTCGCGCGCGCGCATCGCGCCCGGCCAGTCGGTGTTGGCGGCGGCGATCGCCGGCTGCGCGGCGGCGATCAGCGCGGCATCCGAGCCGCCGGTCGGCTTGACGCCCGCGGCCGACGGCGCGGTCGCGCAGCCGGCGAGCAAGGTCGCCGCGAACAGGCCGCACGCGGCGGCGATACGTTGCAGGGTCGCCTTCATGAGTTCTGCACCACGATCTTCGGGAACTGGATCGCCTTGTTGCGCGCGCGCAGCGACAGCCGCGCGGCGGCGTTGCGCGCGATCTCGCGATAGCGCGCGGCGAGATCGGAATCGGGCATCGCCGCGACCGTCGGCGTGCCGCCGTCGGCCTGCTCGCGGATGCGAATGTCGAGCGGCAGGCTGCCGAGCAAGGGCACGCCGTATTGCTCCGCCATGCGCGCGCCGCCGCCGGTGCCGAAGATGGGCTCCTCGTGGCCGCAGTTCGTGCACACGTGGGTGGCCATGTTCTCGATGATGCCGAGCGTGGGCACGTTGACCTTCTCGAACATCTTCAAGGCCTTCCTCGCGTCGAGCAGGGCGATGTCCTGCGGCGTCGTCACGATCACCGCGCCGGACACCGGGATGCGCTGGCACAAGGTCAGCTGGATGTCGCCGGTGCCCGGCGGCAGGTCGATGATCAGATAGTCCAGGTCCGACCAGTTGGTCTCGCCGAGCATCTGCTGCAGCGCCTGCGTGGCCATCGGGCCGCGCCAGATCATCGCGGTGTCTTCCTCGATCATCAGGCCGATCGACATCGCCTGCACGCCGTGCGCGAGCTTCGGCTCGATGCGCTTGCCGTCCTTGGTGTCCGGCTTGCCGGTCAGGCCGAGCATGCGCACCTGGCTCGGGCCGTAGATGTCGGCGTCGAGCACGCCGACGCTGGCGCCCTCGGCCTTGAGCGCCAGCGCGAGGTTCGCCGCGACCGTCGACTTGCCGACGCCGCCCTTGCCGGAAGCGACCGCGATCACGTTCTTGACGCCGGGCAGCGGCGTCAGGCCCTGCTGCACCTCGTGCGCGTAGACGCGGCAGGACACGCTGACCGCGGCATGCGCGATCGACGGTTCGGCCGTCAGCGCGTGCTTGACCGCGTCGGCGAGCGCGGCCTGCGCGCCGAGCGCCGGATACGGCAGCAGGATGTCGACGGAAACGTCGTTGCCGGAGACGCCGACGCCACGCAACGCGCCGCTGGCGACCAGGTCGGCGCCGCTGTGCGGATCGACGACACCGGCGAGGATCTGGCGGACGCGGGTTTCGAGAGGATTGGTCATGCTCGGAAGGCGAAGGCTCGCAACAGGCGACGGGGAATCCGTCGATTATGCCAGCCGCTCCGCTGCGGCGCGCCTTGACGCCGACAGGGGCGCGACGGCACCTTGCCGTTTCCATCCGTGCCGGGAGGTTGCGTCATGCTGAAACCGCGCTTCATCGTTGCGCTCGCGCTGGGTCTCGCGTTCGGCGCGCCCGCCCTCGCCCAGGACCTGACGTCCCCCGCCGGCCAGTGGACCACGATCGACGACGAGACCGGCAAGCCGAAGTCGATCGTCGAGATCGACGTCGCCAACGACCAGTTGACCGGCAAGGTGGTCCAAGTGCTGTGGTCCGAACGCGGCCCGCACCCGGTGTGCGAGAAGTGCGACGGCGAGCGCAAGGACAAGCCGGTCGAAGGCATGACGATCATCTGGGACATGAAGAAGTCCGGCGACGGCTGGGAAGGCGGCACCATCCTCGACCCGAAGAGTGGCAAGACCTACGGCTGCAAGATCCACCTGATCGAAGGCGGCCAGAAGCTCGAAGTACGCGGGTTCAAGGGCATCTCCCTGCTCGGCCGCTCGCAGACCTGGGTGCGCAAGGCGGCGACGCCCTGAAGGTCGTCCGGATGACTGCATGACGTCATGCCCGCGAAACCGGGCATGCGTCGGGAACGGAAAAAGGGGATTCCGCGTTCGCGGGAATGACGCATCCGGTTCGACGGGTCGAATCCCTGGTCGAATGTCCATGGTCCGTCGCATGACGGATCACGGCACACAGGCGCCCCCGCTCTTGCCTCCGCCGCGGCCTCTCTCACAAGAGGGAAAGGTGATTGGCGCATCATCCCGTCGCGCGCATGCGTGAACGGAAGATGCTCTAGACTCGGCGGTCCCCTGCCTGTTTTTTCGCCCGCCATGCTGCGCTGGTTCGAATCGCTGATCGAGATTTTCGCGGACTCCTCGCGCGAGGTGCCGCCGCGCGGCGTGCTGGCGTTCTACCTGTTCCACCTGCGCCCGGTCTGGCGCGTGTTCGCCGGCGCCTGCGTGGCCGGTCTGCTGCTGGCGCTGGCCGAGGTGATGATGTTCGGCTACCTCGGCCAGCTGATCGACCTCGTCAACGCGGGCCGGCCCGAGAGCTTCTTCCGCGATCACGCCGGCACGCTGGCGTGGATGGTCTTCGTCGTGCTGGTCGCGCGGCCGCTGCTGCTGTGGCTGCACTGCCTGTTCATCAATCAGGCGGTCGCGCCGAGCCTGGACAACCGCGTGCGTTGGCTCAGCCATCGCCACGTCGTGCGGCAGAGCCTCTCCTTCTTCCAGAACGACTTCGCCGGGCGCATCGCCAACCGCGTCATGCACACCGGCGATTCGCTGCGCGAGTCGGCGGTGCAGATCGTCGACGCGATCTGGTACGTGCTGATCTACACCACCAGCGCGCTGGTGCTGTTCGCCGAGGCCGACCTCTGGCTGATCGCGCCGCTGGTGGTCTGGCTGTTCGTCTACGTCGGCATCCTGTGCTACTTCGTGCCGCGCACGAAGGCGCGCTCCTGGCGCGCCTCCGAGGCGCGCTCGAAGCTGATGGGTCGCCTGGTCGATGGCTACGGCAACATCCTCACGCTGAAGCTGTTCGCGCACAGCGAGCGCGAGGACGCCTACGTCGCCGAGGCGCTGCGCGAACAGGTCGCGGCGAGCCGCAGCATGACGCGGCAGGTCACCGGCATGGACGCCTCGATCTCGATCGTGAACGGCTTCATGATCGTCGGCACGGCGGCGCTGGCGACCTGGCTGTGGAGCCGCGGCTCGGTGACTGCCGGCGCGATCGCGCTCAGCACCGGCCTGACCATCCGCATCCACAACATGTCCGGCTGGATCATGTGGGTGGTCAACGGCATCTTCGAGAACATCGGCACGGTGCAGGACGGCATCGAGACGATCTCGCAGCCGCGCGACATCGTCGACGCGCCCGGCGCGCCCGATCTCGTCGTCGGCACCGGCGCGGTCGAGTTCCGCGACATCCACTTCCACTACGGCCAGAAGGGCGGCGTGATCTCGGGGCTGGACCTGTCGATCCGCGCCGGCGAGAAGATCGGCCTGGTCGGCCCGTCCGGCGCCGGCAAGTCGACCCTGGTCAACCTGCTGCTGCGCCTGCACGACCTCGAGGACGGCCGCATCGCGATCGACGGCCAGGACATCGCCGCGGTGACGCAGGAGAGCCTGCGCTGCCAGGTCGGCATGGTCACGCAGGACACCTCGCTGCTGCACCGCTCGATCCGCGACAACCTGCTCTACGGCCGCCCGGATGCGTCCGACGCCGCGCTCGCCGACGCGGTGCGCCGCGCGCGCGCCGACGAATTCATCCCGCAGCTCACCGACGGCGACGGTCGGCGCGGCTACGACGCGCACGTCGGCGAACGCGGCGTCAAGCTCAGCGGCGGCCAGCGCCAGCGCATCGCGATCGCGCGCGTGCTGCTGAAGGACGCACCGATCCTGGTGCTCGATGAGGCCACCTCGGCGCTGGATTCGGAAGCCGAGGCGGCGATCCAGGACAGCCTCGACGACCTGATGCAGGGCAAGACCGTGATCGCCATCGCGCACCGCCTGTCGACCATCGCGCGCATGGACCGGCTGGTGGTGATGGACAAGGGCCGCATCGTCGAATCGGGCACGCATGCCGAGCTGATCGCGCACGACGGCCTGTACGCGCGGCTGTGGGCACGCCAGACCGGCGGCTTCGTCGCTGCCGAGGCTGACGCAGAAGCGTAAGTCTGGTTTCTCGCAGAGACGCGGAGAACGCAGAGGAAAGAACGTGTTGTAGAGGTTGATCGACCTCTGCGCTCTCTGCGTCTCTGCGAGAGAAGCTTTTTCGCCATCCCGGCACCGCATGCGATGCGGATGTCGATGTACGAGAGAAGCTCTTCGTTAAGCCCCCCGACCTCATGCGATAATTCCGCTTTGCAGCAACGCAGCGGAACCCACGACGCATGAGCGCGCCGGCCCCAAAACAGATCCTGGTCACCCACGCCCTGCCGTACGCGAACGGCCCGCTGCACATCGGCCATCTGCTCGGCTACATCCAGACCGACGTGTGGGTGCGCGCCAGGCGCATGGCCGGCGACACCGTGCATTTCGTCGCCGCCGACGACGTGCACGGCACGCCGATCATGCTCGCCGCCGAGAAGGCCGGCCAGACGCCCGAGGAATTCATCGGCCAGGTCTACGACAGCCACGTGCGCGACTTCGCCGACTTCGGCATCGCCCACGACTACTACTACACGACGCACTCGCCCGAGAACCGCGAACTCGCCGAACTGATCTACGCGCGCCTGCGCGCCGGCGGCCACATCGCCGTGCGCTCGATCCGCCAGCTGTACGATCCCGTGCGCGAGATGTTCCTGCCCGACCGCTACGTCAAGGGCATCTGCCCGAACTGCGGCACGCCGGACCAGTACGGCGACAACTGCGAGAACTGCGGCGCGACCTATGCGCCGACCGACCTCAAGGAACCGCGCTCGGTGCTGTCCGGCGCGACGCCGGAACTACGCGACTCGGAGCACTACTTCTTCCAGGTCGGCGACTTCACCGCGCTGCTGCAGGACTGGCTCGCCGGCAAGCTGACCCACGGCGAAGCCGTCGTGCACCCGTCGGTCGCCGCCAAGCTGAAGGAATGGCTGGACGCGGAAGGCGGCGTGCGCGACTGGGACATCTCGCGCGACGCGCCCTACTTCGGCTTCCCGATCCCCGACGCGCCGGGCAAGTTCTTCTACGTCTGGCTCGACGCGCCGATCGGCTATCTCGCCAGCTTCAAGAAGTACTGCGCCAGCGACGCGGGCGCCAAGAACGGCCTGACGCCCGCCTCGTTCGACGCCTTCCTGCAGACCGGCGACGCCGGCTTCGATCCGAACGCCGAGATGCACCACTTCCTCGGCAAGGACATCGTCAACTTCCACGGCCTGTTCTGGCCGGCGATGCTGAAGGGCGCCGCCCTGCGCACGCCGACCGCGCTGCACGTGAACGGCTATCTCACCGTCAACGGCGAGAAGATGTCGAAGTCGCGCGGAACCTTCGTGATGGCGCGCACCTATCTCGACGCCGGGCTCGAGCCCGATTGGCTGCGCTACTACTTCGCGACGATGCTGACCGCCGCACCGGTCGACCTCGACCTCGACCTGAAGGCGTTCGAGGATCGGGTGAACTCGCACCTGGTCGGCAAGTGGGTGAACATCGCCAGCCGCTGCGCCGGCTTCGTGCACAAGTTCTTCGGCGGACGCCTCGCCGCGGCGATGCCGGAACGCGAGCGTGCGCTGTACGACAGCGCCGCCGCCAAGCTCGCCGGCTGCGCCGGGCTGTACGACGCCTGCGATTACGCAGGCGCGATGCGCCGCATCGTCGAAGTCGCCGACGAGGCGAACGCCTACGTCGCCGAGAAGGCGCCGTGGCAGCTCGCCAAGGACGAACGCAGGCGCGAGGAACTGCACCTGGTCTGCACGCTGGCGCTGAACTACTTCCGCCTGCTGTCGATCTGGCTGAGCCCGGTCGTGCCGGACATCGCCCGCCGCGCGCGCGCGCTGCTGCGCGAGGACTGGACGCGCTTCGCCGCCGCCGACGCGCCGGCGCTCGGCATCCCGCTCGACGAATTCACCGCCCTGACCACGCGCATCGACGCGAAGAAGATCGACGCCATGATCGAAGCCTCCAAGGAATCGCTGCAACCCGCCGCCGCATCCGTCCCCGCAACCGGTACGGCCGATGCGAAGAAGGCGCCGGCTTCCTCCAATCCCCAATCCCCAATCCCCAATCCCGGCCTCATCTCTATCGACGACTTCGCCAAGCTCGACCTGCGCGTCGGCAAGGTGCTCGCCTGCGAATTCGTCGAGGGGTCGGATAAGCTGCTGCGCTTCGAGCTCGACGCGGGCGACCTGGGCACGCGCCAGATCTTCTCCGGCATCCGCGCCGCCTACGGCGAGCCTTCGAAGCTGGTCGGCCGCAACGTCGTGTTCATCGCCAACCTTGCCCCGCGCAAGATGCGCTTCGGCACCTCCGAAGGCATGATCCTGTCGGCCGGCAGCGGCGGCAGCGACCTGTTCCTGCTCGACGCGGACGCAGGCGCCGTGCCCGGCGCCGCGGTGAAGTAGCGGGGCCGGCTTGCAGCGCGCGTACTGGTCGGCGGATTTCGGCGAGGCGCACGTCGTCGAGGCGATGCTGCGCGCGCACGGCCTGCACGCGTCGGTGTTCGACGCCGGAATCGTGCGCCAGGACTGGTTCAAGACGCTGGCGCTCGGCGGCTATCGCGTGATGGTGCCCGCCGCGCAGATGGCGTCGGCGCAGGAGTTGCTCGCCGACTACCGGTCCGGCGCGATGACGCTCGCGGACGCCGATCTCGACGTGCCTGCCTGCCCGCGCTGCTCCGGCCATGCCGTCGCCGACGATCCGCGGCCGCGCAGGGTCGTCTTCGGCACGCTGCTCGCCTCGCAGGTCGCACCGTTCGCGTTCACCTCCTCGCCCGCGCTGTTGTGGATCGCGGGCCTCCTGCCCTTCCTTCCCCTAGCCGCCGCGCCGTTGCTCGGATCGCGGCATCGCTGTCGAAGCTGCGGCGCCGCTTTCGCGACGCCGCGGCGGCATTTCGATGCGCTCGCGCACGCCGTGGCCGAGGCGGAGCCGACGGCGTCGGCGGAGCCCGCCGGATGAGCACGACCGCCGACCTCGCCGACCGCCTCGACGCCCTGCTGCCGCAGACCCAATGCACGCGCTGCGGCTATCCGACCTGCCGCGCCTACGCGCAGGCGATCGCGAGCGGCGCGGCCGACATCGACCGCTGCCCGCCGGGCGGCGAGGACGGCGTCGGCGCGCTCGCCGCCCTGCTCGGCCGTGCCGCGAAGCCGTTGAATCCAGACTACGGCTTCGAGCGGCCGCCGCTGGTGGCGGTCATCGACGAGGCGATCTGCATCGGCTGCACCAAATGCATCCGCGCCTGCCCGGTCGACGCGATCGTCGGCGCGGCCAAGCGCATGCACACGATCATCGCCGCCGAATGCACCGGCTGCGAGTTGTGCCTGCCGCCGTGTCCGGTCGATTGCATCTCCCTGCAACCGACCGCCGCGCAGCCGCTGCCGCGCACCGAAGTGCTCGCGCGCGCCGCGCACGCGCGGCGGCGCTACGAGGCTCGCAAGGCGCGATTGGCGGAGGCGGGCAATCGCGCCTCTCGACGAACGGAACGAGATCTCCGATCCGCCGTTCCCGATGACGACGCGAGCGACGCGGACGGCGCCGAAACGGCGTCGCCTGAGGCTGCCCCGTCGATGGACTCTCCTCCGGTGACGAACAAGGCCGAAGCCTCGACGGCCGCCGTGCCGATCACCCGCTCGGCCGTGCTCGAAGCCATCGCGCGCGGCCGTGCGCGCAAAATGACCCAGGAACCCGACTAGGAAGCATCCGTCGAAAAGCGCGGCCGGGAATGGCCGCGGATGGACCTTCCGAAACCGGACGCCGACCAACCGCTGCGCCCCTTCGGACCGCAGCGATCCCGGATGGATCGCAGACATCGATGAAACGCGAAAAGATCGTCGAACTGTTCCGCCGCCTGCGCGAGCTGAACCCGACCCCGACCACCGAGCTGGTCTACACGACGCCGTTCGAATTGCTCATCGCGGTGATCCTGTCCGCGCAGGCGACCGACGTCGGCGTCAACAAGGCGACCAGGCGCCTCTACCCGGTGGCGAACACGCCGCAGGCGATCCTCGATCTCGGCGAGGAGGGGCTCAAGTCCTGCATCAGCACGATCGGCCTCTACAACGCCAAGGCGAAGAACGTCGTCGCGACCTGCCGCATCCTGGTCGAACGCTACGGCGGCGAAGTGCCGCGCTCGCGCGAGGCGCTGGAGGCCCTGCCCGGCGTCGGCCGCAAGACCGCCAACGTGGTGCTGAACACCGCGTTCGGCGAGCCGACCATCGCGGTCGACACGCACATCTTCCGCGTCGCCAATCGCACGGGCCTGGCGCCCGGCAAGACCGTGCGCGCGGTCGAGGACCGGCTCGAGAAGGTCGTACCCGACGAATTCCGCAAGGACGCGCATCACTGGCTGATCCTGCACGGCCGGTACGTCTGCAAGGCGCGCAAGCCGGAATGTCCGCGTTGCGCAATCAGGGACTTGTGCGCATATCGTCACAAGACCGTCACGATGTAGTTTCAGCGGGCCATCCCGGGTGCCTGCGACGAAGCGGCACGCCACTGCTCCGAATCGCCGCCTTCGGCGGAGCCCGCTCGTGACCGCCTGTTTTCCGGGGCTTGCGCCCGAGTGCTGACCAATCGGCGTTAAGACGGCGTTGTTTTGTCATCGAAGCGTAACAGCGGCTGGCCAGACTTCGCGCCAGTTTTCTGCCCCGCTTTCTTCGAGGACTACCGGATGAAATTGCGACCTGCGATCGCCGCCGCTCTGTTTTGCGCGTTCGGCACCAACGCGATGGCCTACGACCTGCTCAACGACTGGCCGACCAAGTACAAGACCGCCGACGGCTACGAGTTCGGCTTCAAGGGTCTGTATCAGTACCAGTACGAGGATTACAGCGGCGACACGCAGAATCCGTCCAACGGCCAGGTCTTCCTGCCGGACATGAACGCGTGGCGCCGCAAGGAATTCAACTTCTACGGCAAGACGCCGTGGGGTCTGGATTTCAACATCGGCTACGACTTCACCGTGCGCGGCGGCCTGCCGACCACCGGCTGGATCGACAACTTCATCCGCTACAGCAACAAGGAATTCGGCGACTTCCGCCTCGGCCAGTTCAAGACTCCGGTCGGCTGGGAAGAGACGATCAGCTCCAGCGCGACGACGTTCCTCGAGCGCGCCATGCCGGTCCAGGCCGCCAATATGGGCCGCCGCATCGGCTTCGACTGGACCTATACCGGCGTCAAGGACTGGTTGTTCTACCTCGCCTACTTCAAGGGCGGCGACCTCAACGGCGACAACGACGGCGACGGCCCGGCCGCACGCGTGGCGTGGACGCCGTTCAACCGCCAGCCCGGCGCCGGCTCGCGCGAACAGGCCAACGTGCTGCACCTCGGCCTGGCCTGGTCGCAGGAAGACCGCGACTCGACCAAGGACGGCAAGGGCGTCGTCACCAATCCGGCGGCGCGCTTCCGCGCCCGTCCCGAATCGGGCATGACCGGCACGCGCCTGATCGACACCGGCAACCTGAGCTTCCCGGGCACGATCGACCGCCTCGGACTGGAAGGCGCCTACATCCACGGACCGCTGCTGGTGCAGGGCGAATACCTGCGCTTCAGCGCCGATCCGAAGGGCAAGCCGAGCTACGAGGGCGACGGCTACTACATCCAGGGCTCGTGGGTACTGACCGGCGAGAGCCGTCCGTACAGCAAGGGCACGATCGGCAACGTGCGTCCGGTCAACGAGTGGGGCGCGGTCGAAGTCGCCGTGCGCTACAGCTCGCTCGACCTCAACGACGGCCCGGTGCTCGGCGGCAAGGAAGACAACTGGACCGTCGGCGCGAACTGGTACCTCGGCCAGCACTTCAAGGTGCAGGCGAACTACATCTGGGCCAACAGCACCAAGTACTACGGCGGTTCGATCAAGAAGAACGTCGACGTCGATCCGCGTATCTTCGAAGCGCGCCTGCAGATCTACTTCTGATTTCCACGTTTTCCCGTTCACTCTCCTTGGGGCGCGCAAGCGCCCCTTTTTTTTTTTGCGCCAATTGCTAGCTGTAGCGTCGCTCGGCCGCCGCGAGGCGGAGCGGTCCAATGTCATAGACAGGCGCATGGTCGTCGCGGACACGGAGCTGCCGCCTGCGACGAAATCGCCGCTACCGCGGCACCGCGCGACGCTTCACCATGGACAATCTCAGCGACATGAACGCCTCGGACGACGGCGCGCTCTAGTCCTCGGTTGTATCGAAACCATTCTTGAACAGGACCAACGCATTGACTTCGATGACCGGCTTCGCGCCGGTGGCGGAAACCTGAAACTCGATATTGGCTTCTTCCGCGTCGGAACGTACGGGTACGTTGACAACCCACGTCACGCTGCGCTTGGAGGACAGCGTGACCCTGTAGCGCAATGGATCGATCGCGTCCTGCGTGCAGATTGTGCCGACGTCGTCGCCATGGCAGGCAAAACGTGCGGAGTCGCCGTCGAACGCGCTCGACAGCGCGAACGTCACCGGCACGTCTGCGGAGGCCTCGCCTGCGTTTCTCAGAGTGACGGTGTAGTCGACCATTTCCCCGTAACGCACGAAGTCGCGGCCGTCGTCGATCGTGAGCGCGAGCCGCGGGGCTTGCACGAGCACGCTCGCCGTGGCGCTCGCCGCCTCGTAGTTCGTATCCGCAGCCTTGGTTGCACGCACGATGCATGTGCCAATGCTGGTCGCGGTCACCACATCGCCGACCACGCCGCACGGCCCGCTGTCCGCCGAGTAGCTCACCGCCCCGGTACCTGAGCCGCCGCTCGAGGATAATTGGCTGCTCATACCTGGAGTCACGACATTCGGCGTGGCCGCGACGCTCAAGTCAGCTTGCGGTGCGCGATCGACAGTCAGTGTCCCGCTGGTGCCGGAGCTATCGAGATTCGCGGCGGACACCGCATCCGGCAAGAAGATGGCGCTCAACGTCTTCGCGCCGGCACTGCTCGGCGTCAGCGTGCAACTGGTCGCAGGCAACGTGATGATGCAGGCCTCGGCAGGCGTGCCGGCATCGATCGCTATGCTGCCGCTCGGCGTTCCGGCGCCCGGTGCGACGACCGACACCGTTGCGCTGACGGTGACCGTATCGCCGAACACGATTGGTGCGGGTTCTGTCAGCATGGTCACGGTCGAGGCTTTGTCGACGACGACGTTCGCAGCGGCACTCGCCGAGAGCGTCGTATTTCCGTCGTCCGGCGTGAATGCGGCGACGATGTCGTGCGAACCGACCGCGAGACCGGCAGCGGCGCATGTCGCCTGCCCGCCTTCCACCGCGACCATCATGCAGTCCGGCAGCGGCGTGCCGGCGTCGCTGAAGGCGACCGTGCCGAGCACGACACCGCTGTTGCCGACAGGTAGCGCGACATTGGCGATCAACGTCGTGCCTTGACCGAAGACGGTCGACGCGGGCGAAGCCGACACACTGGAAGTCGTCGAAGCTGGCTCGACCGTGATGGTGGTGGTGGTCGAGGCATTCGCATAATTCACCGTGTCCGCCGGCGCGAATTCGACTGACAGCGTCTGGCCAGCTCCGGCGTTCAACAGCGTGCCCGCGGACGGCGTGTACGTGAACGTGCCGACGATCGAATTGCCTTGGAAGCTCGCACTGGCATTCAGCTGCGACGCGCCGAGCGCGGTGCCGTAGATGATCGGTGCCGGCATCGCCCACGTCAGTATCGGCGTCGCAGGTGCATCGGAGTACCGCTCGCCGGCGGCGAGATAACTGCCGTTGGAGCCGCCCTCCACCGATACCTCGCCTGTGGGCAACAACGTCGCGGAGTGGCCGGAGCGAGCAGTCGCCATCGCACCCGCTGAGGTCCACGTATTCGTTGCCGGATCGTAGCGCTGAGCTTCGGCCAGATAGCCGCCGCTGCTGGTCGTCTGGCCGCCAGTCACGAGAACTTGGCCCGATGGCAGCAACGTGGCGGCATGCCCGACCCGCGGCGTCGCCATCGCACCTGCGGAGGTCCAGGTATTCGTCGTCGGGTCGTAGCGTTCGGCGCTCGCCAGAATGTAAAAGCTGCCGTTGACGGTCTGCCCCCCGGTCACCAGCAATTGACCGTTCGCGAGCAACGTGGCGGTGAGGCCGAGACGCAGGTCCGCCATTGCCCCCGCCGAGCTCCAACTGTTCGTCGTGGGGTTGTAGAGCTCGGCGGCTGCGGTCCAGCCGCCGGCGACCAACACCAGACCGGAGGACAGCAACGTAGCGGTGTGACTGTCCCGCCAGGTCGCCATCGTACCTGCGGATGTCCAGGCGTTCGTTGCCGGATCGTAGAGTTCTGCGGTGGCGAGTGGAGTGCTGTCGAAGCCACCCACCACCAGCACCCGCCCCGAAGGCAGCAGCGTGGCCGTGTGGGAACGGCGCGCGGCCGCCATTGTCCCCGCAGGAATCCAGGCGTTCGTCGCCGGGTCGTACAGCTCGGCACTGGCAAGGGACCCGCTGTTGCTCTGTCCGCCGGTCACCAACACTCGCCCGGACGGCAGCAGCGTCGCGGTGTGCAGGCGGCGCGCAGTCGCCATGGCGCCAGCCTGTGCCCAGCTGTCCGCCGCCGGATCGTACAGTTCGGCTCCGGCGACGATGCCGCTACTGTTTCTTCCTCCCGCCACCAGCACTTTGCCGGACGGCAGCAGCGTGGCGGTGTGGGCGTGACGCGCAATCGCCATTGACGCTTCGGACGACCACGTATCGGCGATGGCCCAGACCGGGGCAGCCAGCAGCCCAAGCGCCAATAGCAGACAGGCCGCGCCGAACCTGCGTAGCCGCTCAGGCACTGCGAATCCCGATGGAATGCATTCCACTCGACTCATGATTTCTTCCCCTGGAAACCAAGCCCGATAAGTCGAGCTCGTGAAAATCCGCGCCCCCACCCGAGACGCAACCCCTCATCGCCAATGCTAACGCGCGCGAGCCATGGAAATTGCGTCATCGCTCTCCGCCGGGCAACGACCGGCACGCGCTCACCTCAGGAAAGCTCAAAGCCTCGTCATTCCCGCGAAAACTAAGGAGTCACTTCGACTTTTCTCTAGCGTGACCAGACCCATGTGGGTTCTTGCTTTCGCGGAAGCGCGGAAATGACGACGCAGTGGATCGCCGGAGCACTTCGGCTGGTAACGATGCCTCCCCCCTCGCCCTTCGGTCCGACTTCGCCATTCGCTTGCTGCGGTCGATATTGCGGAAATGACGAGAGTCGAACGTATTCCAGTGTCCGGCACGAGAACGACTGTGCTGAAGGTTTCGAGGTTTCCTCAGGAAAAAATGACGTCTTCGAGGGAGTAGCGGCCCGCAGGCCGCCCGGCGATCCAGCGGGCGGCGGCGACGGCGCCGCGGGCGAAGATCATGCGATCGGTGGCGCGGTGGACCAGCTCGATGCGTTCTCCCGCCGTGGCGAACATCACCGTGTGCTCGCCGACGATGTCGGCGGCGCGGGTGGAGGCGAAGCCGATCGTGCCGCGCGCGCGCGCGTTGCCGGCGTGCGAATAGCGTGCGACCGCGTCGAAGTCCTGGCCGCGCGCGGCGGCGACTTCGCGGCCGAGCATCAGCCCGGTGCCGGACGGAGCGTCGTGCTTGCCGGCGTGGTGCGCTTCGGCGATCTCGCAGTCCCATTCCGGCACCGCCCTCGCCGCCGCGGCGACGAGCTTGGCCAGGACTGCGACGCCGAGACTGAAATTCGCCGCCCACAGCGTCGGAATCGACGCTGCCGCGCGTTCCAGCGCGGCGCGCTGGCGCGCGTCGAGGCCGGTGGTGCCGCTGACGAAGGGGAGTTTGCGTTCGAGCGCGAGCGCGAGACCGTGGTCGAACGCGTCGGCGACGCTGAAATCGATCAGCACGCTCGCGGCGAGGTCCGGCGCGAGCGTGCCGGCGTAGCGCAGGGTGCGCTCGGAGAACGGATAGACCGGTTGACCGACCCGCGCGGAATCCGCGCGCACCAGCGCCGCGACAGGCGTCAGGTCGGCGCGCTCGTCGAGCACGCGCAGGATCGCCTGCCCCATGCGCCCGGCGGCGCCGTGGAGGACGACGGGAATCGAAGAAGACATGACGCGCTCCGTGGATCAGGAGCGCGATGGTAGCCCAGCCGCGCGGAGGCGCCAGAGGCGACGCCCACAAGAAGATTTCTCGCAGAGGCGCAGAGAAAGGCACTTCTACTGCTTTTCTCCGCGCCTCTGCGCCTCTGCGCCTCTGCGAGAGGATGCTTTCTAGAAGGCCTTCCCTACGAAGTGACGCGATCCCAGAACCGCTTGACGCCGTCGAGCCACGTGCTCGTGCGCGGCGAATGGGCCGAAGCCTGATCGCCGGCGAAGGTCGCCTCGAACTGCTGCAGCAGCTCGCGCTGCTCGCTGGTCAGCCGCACCGGCGTCTCCACCACGACGCGACAGAGCAGATCGCCGGTGCGCCCGCTGCGCACCGACTTCACGCCCTTGCCGCGCAGGCGGAACAACTTGCCGGTCTGCGTCTCGGGCGGAATCGCGATGTCGGTCTCGCCCTCCAGCGTCGGCACCTTCAGCTCCGCACCGAGCGCCGCCTGCGCGAAGCGCACCGGGATCTCGCAATGCAGGTCGTCGCCTTCGCGCTGGAAGATCGCGTGCTCGCGCACGCGCACCTCGACGTAGAGATCGCCGGGCACGGTACCGCTCGGGCCGGCTTCGCCCTGACCGGTGAGACGGATGCGATCGCCGTTGTCGACGCCGGCCGGGATCTTGATCGACAGCGTGCGCTCGGACTGCAGGCGGCCTTCGCCGCGGCAATCGCCGCAGGGATTGGTCACCGTCTTGCCGGCGCCGCCGCAATGCGGGCAGGTCTGCTGGATCGAGAAGATGCCGTTCTGCATGCGCACGCGGCCTTGGCCGCGGCAGGTCGCGCAGGTCGACACCTTGCCGTCGGCCGAGCCGCTGCCGTCGCAGGTGTCGCATTCGACCAGGGTCGGCACTTCGATCTGCTTCTCGACGCCGAATACGGCTTCTTCCAGATCGAGTTCGATCAGATAGCGCAGGTCCGAGCCGCGACGCGCACGACCGCGCCCGCCGCCCATGCCGAAAATGTCGGAGAAGATGTCGCCGAAGATGTCGCCGACGTCGCCGTTGAAACCGCCGCGGCCGCCGCCGTGCTCGAACGCGGCGTGGCCGTGCTGGTCGTACATCGCGCGCTTGCGCGCGTCGGAAAGGATCTCGTAGGCCTCCTTGGCCTCCTTGAACTTCTCCTGCGCCGCCGGATCGTCCGGACAACGGTCCGGATGGCACTTCATCGCCAGGCGGCGAAAGGATTTCTTCAGCTCTTCTTCGCTCGCGTCGCGAGCGACGCCGAGGACGTCGTAGTAGTCGCGTTTGCTCATGGCGGCCATGTGAAGCGGTGAGCGGTGAGCGGAAAGGCGAGCGGCAAGTGCTGCCGCACCTGCCGCTCACCGCTCACTTCTCGGCCGCTTCCTACTTCTTGTCGTCCTTGACTTCGGTGAACTCGGCGTCGACGACGTCGTCGTTCTTGGCCGAACCGCCTTCGGCGTGCGGCGGCTCGCCGGCCTGCGGACCCGCCGCAGCGGCGGCGTGCAGCGACTGCGCGGCCTCCTCCAGCTTGGCCGTGCGCGCTTCGATCTGCGCCTTGTCGTCGCCCTTCATGACCTTCTCGAGATCGGCCAGCGCCTCCTCGATGCGGCCGATGTCGCCCGGCACCTTGCCGCCGTGTTCCTTGACCGCGGCGCGCGTGGCGTGCACCAGCTGATCGGCCTTGTTGCGCGCGCCGACGAGCTCGTGGAATTTCTTGTCTTCTTCCTTGTTCGCCTCGGCGTCGCGCACCATGCGCTGGATCTCGTCCTCGGACAGGCCGGACCCGGCCTTGATCTCGATGCGCTGCTCCTTGCCGGTGTTCTTGTCCTTCGCGGCGACGTGCAGGATGCCGTTCGCGTCGATGTCGAAGGTGACCTCGATCTGCGGCATGCCGCGCGGCGCGCCCTGGATGCCGGCGAGGTCGAACTTGGCCAGCGACTTGTTGAAGCGCGCCTGCTCGCGTTCGCCCTGCAGCACGTGCACGGTCACCGCCGACTGGTTGTCCTCCGCGGTCGAGAACACCTGCGAGGCCTTGGTCGGAATCGTCGTGTTCTTCTCGATCAGCTTGGTGAACACGCCGCCGAGCGTCTCGATGCCGAGCGACAGCGGCGTGACGTCGAGCAGCAGCACGTCCTTGACCGTGCCGCCGAGCACGCCGCCCTGGATCGCCGCGCCGACCGCGACCGCCTCGTCGGGGTTGACGTCCTTGCGCGGCTCCTTGCCGAAGAAGTCCTTCACCGCCTCCTGCACCTTCGGCATGCGCGTCTGGCCGCCGACCAGGATCACTTCGTTGATGTCGGAAACCTTCAGGCCCGCGTCGTTCAAAGCGGTGCGGCACGGCGCGATGGTCTTCTCGACCAGGTCGCCGACCAGCGCCTCGAGCTTGGCGCGCGTGAGCTTGATGTTGAGGTGCTTCGGACCCGAGGCGTCGGCCGTGACGTACGGCAGGTTGACCTCGGTCTGGTGCGACGTCGACAGCTCGATCTTGGCGCGCTCGGCCGCGTCCTTCAGACGCTGCAGTGCGAGCGGATCGTTCTTCAGGTCGACGCCCTGGTCCTTCTTGAATTCCTCGACGAGGTAGTCGATGACGCGCTTGTCGAAGTCCTCGCCGCCGAGGAAGGTGTCGCCGTTGGTGGCCAGCACCTCGAACTGCTTCTCGCCGTCGACTTCGGCGATCTCGATGATCGAGATGTCGAACGTGCCGCCGCCGAGGTCGTATACGGCGATCTTGCGGTCGCCGCCCTTCTTGTCGAGGCCGTAGGCGAGCGCCGCCGCGGTCGGCTCGTTGATGATGCGCTTGACCTCCAGGCCCGCGATGCGGCCGGCGTCCTTGGTCGCCTGGCGCTGCGAGTCGTTGAAGTACGCGGGCACCGTGATGACCGCTTCGGTCACCGGCTCGCCGAGAAAGTCCTCGGCGGTCTTCTTCATCTTCATGAGGACCTTGGCCGAGATCTCCGGCGGCGGCATCTTCTTGCCCTCCGCGGTCTCGACCCAGGCGTCGCCGTTGTCGTGCGCGACGATCCTGTAGGGCACCATGTCGATGTCCTTCTGCACCTCGGCGTCGGTGAACTTGCGGCCGATCAGGCGCTTCACCGCGTAGAAGGTGTTCTTCGGATTGGTCACCGCCTGACGCTTCGCCGTCGCACCGACCACGACCTCGTTGTCCTTGAACGCGACAATCGACGGCGTGGTGCGATCACCTTCGGCGTTTTCGATCACGCGTGCCGTATTGCCTTCCATGACTGCCACGCACGAATTCGTGGTGCCGAGGTCGATACCGATGATCTTGCCCATTTCTGTACTCTCCCGCTCTCAATTTCGATGCGGCGCGAAGCCGCGACTGTCGCCAAATCTGGGGGTCTGCGCCTATGTTTCAAGCGCGGTTGGCACTCTCGCGATCCGTCCTCGATCGCCGCAATCGGGTCAGGTTACGCGGATTCTCGCGGCCTGCCGGCGGAAGGTCCAGCAGCGGCCGTCCATGGCCGCATTCGTCGATTCGATTAAGGCTTCTTATTTGGAAACGGAAACCAGCGCCGGACGCAACAGGCGCTCGTTCAGCACGTAGCCCTTTTGCATCACCGCGACGATGCGACCGGCACCCTGCCCGGCCGCCTCGACCATCGCCATCGCCTGGTGATGTTCGGGATTGAACGCCTCGCCGATCGTGCCGACCGCCTTCAGGCCGTTCGCCTCCGCCACGCGCACCAGCTCGCGCTGGGTCAGCTCGACGCCGCCGCGCAGGCCGGCGTAGTCGTTGCCTTCGAGGGCCAGGCCGCGCTCGAGGTTGTCGAGCACCGGCAGCAGGTCGGCGAGCAGCTTCTCGTTGGCGAACTTGCGCGCCTGTTCCAGATCGCGCTGCAGCCGCTTGCGCTGGTTGTCGAGCTCGGCGCGCTCGCGCAGCACCGTGTCGCGCATCTCGGCCAGTTTCGCTTCGCATTCGGCGAGCTGGCGCGTCAGGATTTCCAGTTCGTTGTCGGCACCGTCGCCCGTATTCGACTGGGCATTCGCGCCCGCGGCACCCGGATCATTGTTTTCCATCATTCCTCCGTCGCAACAGTTCGCAAAATGCGTTTCGCAAACTGCCCATTTCAAAAAATCCGCCGCCCGCAATTACGCGGAGAGCGTTCAAATCGGCAATTGTCGCAGGAAAATACGCCGGCGCGGCCGATGCCGCCGCCGGGCTCCCCGCAACGCCTGCTTTATGAGGCCGGCTGGGCGCGCTTCAAGGCGCCGGAAATGATGCCGGCGGTCGCCTGCACGACCGGAATGACGCGCTCGTAGGCCATCCGCGTCGGCCCGATCACACCGAGCACGCCGAGCACGCGCCCGCCCACCCCGTACGGCGCGGTGACCAGGCTGTATCCGTCCAGCGCGGCGAAGCCGGATTCCTCGCCGATGAACAACCGCACGCCCTCGGCGCTGGCGCAGCGCTCCAGCAGCTGCAGCAGGTCGCGCTTGCGCTGGAACGCCTCGAACAGCTCGCGCAGGCGGTCGACGTCGGCGACCTCCTGGCGACCCATCAGATTGGTCTGGCCGGCGACCAGCATGTCGCTGCCGGTGCCGCTGCGGAACGCCTGCTCGGCGACCTCGACCGCCGCCGCCAGCAGCGAATTCAGGCGCGTGCGCTCGTCGCGCATCTCGCGCAGCAGCCGTGCGCGGATCTCGTCGAGCCGCTGGCCGGCGAAATTCTGGTTGAGGTAGTTGGCGACCTGCTCCAGCTCGCCGGGGGCGTACGCGCGTTGCGTGGCGATCACGCGGTTCTGTACCTGGCCGTCGGTGAAGACCAGGATCACCAGCACGCGGCTGCCATCGAGCGGCACGAAATCGATGTGGCGGAACGGGAATTCCTCGTGCCGCGGCACGCTGACCACGCCGACGAAGCGGGTCATCTCCGACAGCAGCGAGGTCGCGCTGCCGAGCAGGTCGGGCGTCGCCGCGTCGGTCGGCAGCTCGCGGCGCAGCTGGTCCAGTTCGGGCTCCGGCAGCGGGCGCAGCTCGAGCATGCTGTCGACGAAGACGCGGTAGCCCTGCGCGGTCGGCACGCGCCCGGCCGAGGTGTGCGGCGCGGCGACCAGGCCGGCCTCCTCCAGGTCGGCCATGACGTTGCGGATCGTCGCCGGACTGACGTCCAGGCCCGACGATTTCGCCAGCGTGCGCGAACCGACCGGCTGACCCTCGGCGATGTATTGCGCGATCAGCGAGCGCAGCAGGCTGCGCGAGCGGGCGTCGAGCGGATGCTGGCTGGAGGGAGAAATCATCGAGATCCACGGCAGCGCCACGGCGCCGGCTTCGAAACGACGCTAACAAGCGGCGTCATCGCAATCAATAGAGCGGCTCGAAAAGCCGCCGCATCGAAGACCCAAGTGACTGATGCGGAAAACCGGCAGCGATTCTACCGCGGCCGCCGGCCGGCGCCGTGGGCGCAGGCGCCGGGACGCGCGGCGAAGCCTTCGCGGAGCCCGTCGCAGGGCACCCCGAGCACGACACCCCCGCCTGCCGAACGGGACCGGGCCGGCAAGCCCGATTCGCCGCGCATCGGCCGATCGGAGCGCGCAGCACCGCCTGTCTTGGCCGCTTCGGGTCCGCGTGCTAGCGTTCCGCCGCCTTTTCATGCGGGGCTGCGTGGCCGATGCTGGGAAATTTGTACGTCAAGGATTTCGCGATCGTCGACGAAGCCGAGATCGCGTTCGGAGCGGGCATGACCGTGGTCACCGGCGAGACCGGCGCCGGCAAGTCGCTGCTGGTCGACGCACTGCTGCTGCTCGCCGGCGGCCGCGCCGAGGCGGCGATGGTGCGCCACGGCTGCGAGCGCGCCGAGCTGTCGGCCGAGTTCGACCTTTCCGACCGCGCCGACCTGCGCGACTGGCTCGCCGCCGAGGAACTCGACGAGGACGGCGCCTGCCAGCTGCGTCGCGTGATCCGCAGCGAAGGCAGCTCGCGCGCCTGGATCAACGGCCGCCCGGTCACGCTCGGCCAGCTGAAGACGCTGGCCGCCGGCCTGATCGAGATCCACGGCCAGCACGAACACCAGGCCCTGCTCGACCGCGGCCAGCAGCTCGACCTGCTCGACGCGTTCGGCGAGCACGCGCCCGAACTGGCCGAGACGGCGCGCATCGCGCGCGCCTGGCGCGCGGCCGGCGCGCGCATCGCCGAACTCTCGCGCGGCACCGACCATGCCGAACGCATCGAATGGCTGACGCACCAGGTCGACGAACTCGACCGCGTGGCGCTGGCGCCGGACGACCTCGCCGCGCTCGAGGACACGCACCGGCGCCTGGCCAACTCCGGCCAGCTGCTGCAAGGCTGCGCTGCCCTGGCCGAGCGGCTCGACGGCGACAACGAGTTCGCCCTGCTGCGCCTGCTGGCGCGCGCGCAGTCGGAAATCGCCCACCTCGCCGCGCTCGATGCGCGCCTGACGCCGATCGGCGAGCTCGTCGACGCCGCGCAGATCCAGCTCGGCGAAGCCAACGATGCGCTCGCGCGCTACCAGGACGCGCTCGATCTCGATCCGGAGCGCCTGGCCGAAACCGAGGCGCAGCTCGGCAAGCTGCACGAACTCGCGCGCAAGCATCGCGTGCGCATGCCGGAACTGAAATCCCACGTGGAGGCCTTGCGCGAGGAACTCGAAAGCCTGCGCGGCGCCGGCGCCAGCATCGCCGGACTGCAGGCCGAGCGGCAGAAGCTCGCGGCCGACTACGCCAAGGTCGCCGCGGCGCTCGGCAAGAAGCGCGCGGCGACCGCGCGCCGGCTCGGCGACGCGGTCAGCGGCCTGATGGCCGAGCTCGGCATGCGCGGCGGACGCTTCGAGGTGCAGCTGGAAACGCAGGACGGAGACGAGCCGGACGCGCACGGCGCCGAGCGCTGCGAGTTCCTGGTCAGCGCCAACCCCGGCCAGCCGCCGCGCCCGCTGCGCAAGGTCGCTTCCGGCGGCGAGCTGTCGCGCATCAGTCTGGCCATCGAGGTCGCCGCGCTCGGCAGCGACGTGGTCGCCACGATGGTGTTCGATGAGGTCGATTCGGGCATCGGCGGCGCGGTCGCCGAGGTGGTCGGGCAGAAGCTGCGCGCGCTCGGCGCGCGCTGCCAGGTGCTGTGCGTGACGCACCTGCCGCAGGTCGCCAGCCAGGGGCACCGGCATCTGCGCGTGAGCAAGTCCAGCGCCGGCGCCTCGACGCAGACGCGCATCGACGCGCTCGACGGCAAGGAGCGCCAGGAGGAGATCGCGCGCATGCTCGGCGGCATCGAGATCACGCGCGAGACGCTGGCGCACGCGAAACAGATGCTCGCCAGCGCCGCGCGCTGAGACGAGGAATCGCGAGCCGGGCGCGGGCGCGGCGGCGTTTTTTCCCCGCCCGGCCTTCGCTTCCGCACGCGGGAAGGAAAAATCGGCGCCCCGGCGAGCCTCGTGACGCTTTTCCCCGCGTTTGCGGGAAGAGGAGAAGCGACGCGAACGATTTCGCGGGATCCTCCGTCGTCGTCATCGGGAGACTTCATGCGCTGCCCACATTGCGGCTGGACCAATCCGGCCGGTTTCACGCACTGCCACAACTGCCGCAAGGCGCTGGCGGCGCCGGACGCACGGGCGGCCACGCCGAACGTCTCGCACGCCTCCGGCGAGGTATTCGCCGGGGAAGGCGCACGCCTGATCGCCACGCTGGTCGACCTGTGCCTGCTCGCCGCCCTGCTGCCGCTGCTGCTGTACGGCGGCCTGTATCTCTCGCAGACACTCCGATTCGGCGGCGGCGCGCTGTTCGGCCTGCTGGCCGCGCTGGCCCTGCTCGCGATCCTCTCGACCGCGCTGCTGGACAGCTGGACGCGCGGCTCGCTCGGCAAGCGCTTCGCGCGCATCCGCGTGGTCGACGCCGACGGCGACGCTCCGGGCATCGGCCGCTCGATCCTGCGCACGATCGCGAAGTACACGCTGCATCCGCTGCTATCGCTGCCGGTGCTGATGCTGGAGCGCCTCATCTTCGGCCGGCACTCGCTGCACAACCTGATGACCGAGAGCTACGTCGTGTCCGCCAAGGCGTCGCGCGAGGCGATCCGCTACCGCATCGGCAACGACGCCGGCAGCGCGCGCTTCCGCCGGCTGGCGCGCCTGCTCGGCGTGCTCCTCGTCGTCGCCATCGTGGCGGTCGGCGCGCTGCTCGGCTACGCCGCCCTGACCGCCGAGCCGAACCCGCGCCGCGACGCCGCGCGGTCGGCGATCGCTGCCGCGAACGACGCGGCGCGCCGCGCCGGCGACGCCTGGCAGGCGACGGGAGCGTTCCCGTCGCAATGGAATGACGCACTCCCGCCCGTTCTCGGGAATCTGCGGATCGACGCCGCCAGCGGCACACTGACGGCGACGGCGAACGATCCCTCGATCGCCGGCGCGCAGTTCGTGCTCACGCCCGAGATCGAATCGAAGAAGGGACGCCAGCGCATCAAGAGCTGGCGTTGCACGAGCCCGGACCTGGCCGCCGGCGACCTGCCGTTCCGCTGCCGCAGCACGAAGCCGACCGCCACCGATTGAACGGAGACCGCATGTACGCCGACACCCTCGAAGAACGCATCGAAGCCATCCTCGATCTCGACGACGTCGACAACAGCGGCTACGCGCTGGGCCTGGCCGAGCGGCTGGTCGCCGAGCTTCCGCGCGAGCCGCGCGCGCTCGCGGTCCGCGCGCGCGCGCGCTACAAATGCCACAAGGAGGACGCGGCGCGCGCCGACGTCGAGGCCGCCCTCGCGCTCGATCCGCAGTGCGTCGACGCGCTGTGGGCGCGCACCCTGCTGATCGACGACGACGACGAAAGCGCCAACGTGCGCGCCCTCGCTGAACTGGATCGACTGCTGGCGCGGCAGCCCGACCACTACGGCTGCCATCTGTCGCGCGGCTGGCGCTTCCACCAGCTCGGCCGCCTCGACGACGCCGTCGCCGCCTGCGAAGCGGCGCTGCGCGCGCGTCCGCACCGCCGCCGCCCGGCGGTCAACGCGGCGACGTTCCTGCAGGAAGCCGGCCGCGCCGAAGAGGCGTCCGCGTTCTACGAACGCACCGCCGCCGCGAGCCCGGACGACGGCATGACCGCCTACAACGCCGGCACGCACTACTACCAGCTCGGGCAATACGACAAGGCGATCGTGCATCTGGACCGCGGCCGCCGCCTGCTCGGCGAGCAGAACGCGATCCAGCACAACCGCGCGCTGACCCTGCAGGCGCTCGGCCGCCACGCCGAGGCGATCGAGGAATGGAGCAACGTGCTGCTGCGCGAGCCCGACTGGGACTGGGCGGTCAGCGGCCGCTTCCGCTCGCTGCGCGCGCTCGGACGCAACGCCGAAGCCGACGCCGACCACGCGCGCTGGATGGAGATCGTCGGCCCCGATTCGAGCGAGGCGCTGCAGGCCGAACCGCGGCGCCTGATCGAGGCCGGCGAGCACGCATCGGCACTGCGCCTGCTCGAGAAGGCGATCGCCGCCGGACAGGTCGACCTGGACCTCTTCAACCTGGCCGGCTTCTGCCTCGCCAGGCTCGATCGTCATGCGCAGGCTAAGACGATGTACGAGCGCGCGCTCGCGCTCGACGACGGCTGCGCCTACGTGCACCGCAACTACGGCGAGGCGCTGCTCGGGCTCGACGATCCGGCCGGTGCGCAGGCGCACGCGGAAACCGCGGTCGCGCTGGATCCGCGCGACGACCGCGCGCATCGCCTGCGCGGGCTGGCGCTGGTCAAGCTCGGGCACACCGCCGACGCCGTGCCCTCGTTCGAACAATGGGTCGCGCTCGCGCCGGGCAGCGTCGCCGCGCTGGTGCAGCTGATCAAGGCCTTGCAGTCGCTCGGCCGGCATGCCGAGGCGCTGACGCGCTGCGACGAGCTGATCCGCCTGATTCCGGCCGACGGCTGGGGCCACATGAAGAAAGGCGAGTCGTACGAGGCGCTCGGCAGCGTCGCCAACGCGAAGATGGCCTACCAGAAAGCCGCGTCGAGCTACCTGGCCGCCGGCGAGAACGGCGACGCCGAACACTGCCGCAAGGCGGCCGAGAATGCCGGCAACGAGAAGAAGCGCGGGCTGTTCGGACGGCTGTTCGGCAAAGGCTAGCCGGACACGGCGTTCGCCGCCGCGACGGCGGCGCGCGCCACCGGTTCGGCCGGCAGCTCGCATTCGGCAGGCGGCTTCGGCTGGCGCGAAGCCAGCTCGGCGCCCTGCCAGCGCAGGCGGCAGAACGGTTCGGGCGGCGACGCCACCGGCGCTTCGCTGCGCGCGATCGCGCGCGTCAGCGTCGCGGCGGCGATCCACGAGCCGGCCAGCGACGGATGGCCGTCGTTCGTCCACGGCGAAACGTCGCCCGTGCGCTGCACGAACCGTTGCATGGCGGCGCCGACGTCGGCCACGTCCAGCCCGCAGCGGCGCGCTTCGTCGCGCGTCGCGGCACTCAACGCCCGCTGCGCGTCGGCGCGGCCCTGCCAGGTGCCGAACAGGATCGGTCTCGCCTTCGCGGCACGAACGCTACGCGCCGCCTCGCAGACGCTGGCGACGGCGTCCTTGCACCCCGGGAACGCGGCGTCGCACATCGGGAATCCGCCGAGATCCTGCAGCACGACGACGTCGTAGCGACGCTCGGCGAGCCGCGAGGCCAGGCGTCCCTCGCGCAGATGGTCGGCCATCTTCGCGCCGCCGCTGGCGAGCATCTCGACGCGAATCGGCCGGCGCGGATGCGACGCCGCCTGCATCGCCTCGACGATGCGCGGCAGGTCGTTGTAGTAGGTCAGGCTGTTGCCGACGAAGAGGACGTCCTGAACCGGCTCGGGCGCGGGTTTCGTCGCCGCGCAGGCGGCCAGCCCGGCAAGCAGGAGCGGCAACGGCCGGCGCACGGGACTATTTCCGCTTCAGCGGGCGCACGTACAGCACCAGGCTGTGGTCCTCGATCGCGTAGCCGTGCTTCTCGGCGATCTCGTGCTGCAGGCGCTCGATCTCCTCGCTGGAGAACTCGATGACCTTGCCGGTCTCGATGTCGACCATGTGGTCGTGGTGCTTGCCGCGATCGAGTTCGTAGACGGCCTGGCCGCCCTCGAAATTGTGCTTGAGCACGATGCCGGCGGCTTCGAACTGGGTCAGGACGCGGTAGACGGTGGCCAGGCCGATGTCGTCGTGATGGTCGAGCAACTCGCGGTAGATGTCCTCGGCGGTGAAGTGCTTGCCGTCGTGACTGTCCAGGATTTCCAGGATCCGCATGCGCGGATGGGTGACCTTGAGCCCGGCCCTGCGCAGTTCGTTCGATTCCACCTTCACCTCCACCTGCCCCTCGTCCGCCTTGCGGTTCAGGGGCCTAGTGTATCATCGGCGTTTTTACGGCTTCGGGATCCCCACGCGCATGCGCCTGACCTGGCTCGCCCTATTCGCCATCGTCCTGCTGACCGGCTGCGGCGGGAGTCTGAACCCGCTCTATCGCGTCGACGTCCAGCAGGGCAACCTGTTCGACAAGGCGACGGTGGAATCGCTGAAGGAAGGCATGTCCAAGCGGCAGGTGCTGCTGGTGATGGGCTCGCCGGCGGTGGTCAGCCCATTCGACCAGAACCGCTGGGACTACGTGTCGACCGTGCGTCGCGGCCGCGGCCAGATGGAGACGAAGGACCTCACGCTGCACTTCAAGGACGACGCGCTGGTCAAGATCGAGGGCGACTACTTCCCCGAGAATCCGGAACAGCTGATCAAGGACGCGCAGAAGTACAAGCGCGAGTACCCGGACGAGAAGCGGCCGGAAGACGACAAGAAGAAGAAAAAGCAGGGCAGCTGAGCGGCCCCTACCGCTTGGGCTTGAGCGGCGCGCGTTCGGCGCGCCGCCGGCGCGCTTCCTTCGGATCGACCTGCAGCGGGCGGTACAGCTCGACGCGATCGCCGTCGCGCAGCAGCGCCCCGCGATCGACCGCTTTCGACCAGATGCCGATCGCCAGCGCCGCCGGGTCGATCGCGCATTCCCGCTCGACCTCCGAGGCGTGGATCGCGTCGGCGACGGTGGCGCCGGAGCGCAGTTCGACACGCCGCAGGAACTGCCGCTGCGGTTCCGCGTAGGCGACCTCGACCGCGATCGAATCGTGCGGATCAGCCATCGGCCTTCGCCGCGGCGGCGCAGAAATCGTCGACCATGCGGTTGGCGAGCCCCTGGAAACCGAGCCGCAACGCGGTGCCGACGAGGCGCCCGCTGTAGTCGAAATCGAGGGCGAGAGTGATCTTGCAGCCGTCCTCGCCGAGCGGCGCGAAGGTCCATTCGCCTTCGAGCGCGCGCAGCGGCCCGTCGACCAGCGTGAGGCGCAGGCGCTGCGGCCGTTCCAGCGTGTTGCGGGTGGTGAAGGTCTGCGTCATGCCGGCGAAGCGCAGGTCGAGCTGGGCCACCATCTCGCCGTCGCCGATGCGTTCGAGGATGCGCGCGCCGGCGCACCACGGAAAGCGCCTCGGGTATGCTTCGACGTCGTTGACGAGGTCGAACATCCGTTCGGGCGTTTGGCGGACCAGGGCGTGGCGGCGGATCTGGATCATCGTAGTTGCGGAATTGTAGTGGACATGGCCAAGCAAAAGACCAAGGAAAAAAGCGGCACCGGCACGATCGCGCAGAACAAGCGCGCGCGTCACGAGTACCACATCGACGAGCACTACGAAGCCGGCGTCGCGCTGCAGGGCTGGGAAGTGAAGAGCCTGCGCGCCGGGCGCGTCAACCTCGGCGACGCCTACGCGATCGTGCGCAACGGCGAGATCTTCCTGTTCGGCGCCTCGATCGTGCCGTTGATCTCGGCCTCGACCCACGTCGTCGCCGACGACCGTCGCACGCGCAAGCTGCTGCTGCATCGCGAGGAGATCGACAAGCTGATCGGCGCGATCGAACGCAAGGGCTATACGCTGGTGCCGCTGTCGCTGTACTGGAAGTCGAACCGGGTGAAGATCGACCTCGGTCTCGCGCGCGGCAAGCAGGAGCACGACAAGCGCGACACCGAGAAGGAACGCGACTGGAACCGCGAGAAGCAGCGCGTCATGCGCGCGCGCAACAAGGAAGCGTGAGCGCGCCCGAAAGGGAAAGCGCTCCCCTGCCCCGCACGGAACGGTCGCCGCAAAGCGGCCGTTTCGCCGAATCGCACCGCGATCAGCTCCCCGACTGCACCGATACCGCCTGGCCGGCGCTGAGGCGCTCGGCTCCGCGCACGACCAGGCGATCGCCGATGTTCAGCGCGCCGCGCACTTCGACCTGGTCGCCGCTGCTCGTGCCCGGCGTCACCGCGACCTGCTCGGCCGTGTTGTCGCCGGAAACGCGCACGACGTAGGTCCGATCCGTGCGCCGCACCAGCGCATCGCGCGGCACCGCCAGCGCGGTCTCGGCCGTCGTGGCCATTTCCGGCAGCGCCACCTCGACCGCGCTGCCGACCAGCGCATAGGCCGGATCGACACCGACGCGCAGCTCGAACTGGCGCGCGCGCTCGTCGCCGACCGGGACCACCGCACGCACCGTCGCCGGCCGCTCCACGCCGCCGGCGCGCACACTGACCTGCATGCCGGAGCGGACCTTGTCGGCCAGCGCGAGCGGCGCCTGCACGCGCGCCTCGATGCGCTCGACGTCGACGAAGTGCACGATGTTCGCGCCGACCTGCAGATATTCCCCACGCTGCGCATAGCGTTCGGTGACGATGCCGGAGAACGGCGCGCGCACGTCGGCCTGGCTGATGTCGTATTCGACCTGGCGCAGCTGCGCGCGCGCCCGCGCGGCGGTCTGCCCGTCGGTCTCCAGCGTCGCCTGCGCCTCGTCGAGCTGCGCGCGCGCGATCGCGCTGTTGGCTTCGAGCTTGCGCAGACGTTCGAGCTGGGTCTTCGACAGCGCCTGCTTGGCCTCGGTACGGCGCAGTTCGGCGAGCAGCTCTTCGCGGCGCAGGCGCAGCGCCTGATCGTCGAGCTTGGCCAGGCGCTCGCCGACCTTCACGCGCGCACCGACCTCGGCGACGAAATCGAGCCTGCCGGCTTCGGCGCTGGCGATCTTGGCGTCGTCGCGGCTGACCACGCTGCCCGGCACCCAGCGCAGCGGCGCGAGCGTCGAGGCGGTCGCCTGGCCGACCTCCACGATCGCCGGCGGCGCGCTCGCCGTCTGCGCCTGCGCGGTTGCGTACAGCAAGACGATCAGTGCCGTCGCGAGTGTCTTCTTCATGGCTGGGTCCAGATGAAAGATGGGAATTGCCCCGGCGTGCGAGGAGCGGTCCGTTCGAGAATCACTGACGTGGCTTCCGATGCCAGAGCGCATTCACGATCACCCAGCGGTCGCCGAACCTGCCCATTTGCAGGTGATCGACGAACCACGGGCTCTCCAGCCGCACGGTCGCGATGTCCTGGTCGACCTGGAGCACCTTGACCGATCGCTGCCACTGCTCCTTCGGCGTCTTCAGCGCGCCCTTGCGCGTCAAACCAATCAGCTCGTCGGACGTCATCCGTCCGAGCGCCAGGCTCTCATAGGCCGAAGCCGGCCGGACGGTGCGCTTGGCCAGGTCCGGATGCAGCGCCCGCGCCACACGATCGGCGTCGCCTTCCAATTGGCCGTCCATGTAGTCGTAGGCGGTCGCCTCGATCGCACGCACGGTGTCCTGATCGGTCTGCGCGCTCGCGCACGCCGCCCACAGCGCGAACGAAGCGCCGACGAGCAAACTCTGGATTCCTGCCGACATGTTTTTTCTCCTGATGTAGAGCTTTTGACGCGGATTGGACGGATGGACGCGGATGGAGCACTGGATTTGTTCATTTGCTCCATTCGCGTCCATCCGCGCAAATCCGCGTCGAAGGAATCACGCGGCCTCCACCTCCACCAGCCGCGGCCGCTCGTGGTGCGGCGGCGCGAGCGCGACGGAGCGGCTCTCGCCGGGGAAGAACAGCCGTATCAGGCTCGGCAGCAGCAGCAGCGAGAAGACCAGGCTGACCACCACGCCGCCGACGTTGACGGCAGCGAGGCCGCGATAGATCACGCTGCCGGGGCCGGGATTGATCGCCATCGGCAGCGCGCCGAGCGCGCCGGTCAGGGTCGAGGCGAGGATCGCGCGCAGGCGCTGGTTGAGCGACATGCGGATCGCCTCCGCGAGAGGCGCGCCGCTCATCTGCGCGTGGCGCGTCAGGTCGACCAGCAAGATCGCGTGGTTGACCACCACGCCGACCATCATGATGAAACCGATCATCGACAGCAGGTCGAGCGGCTGGAACGAGAACAGGCCGAGCACGCGCAGGCCGAGCATGCCGCCGATCAGCGCCAGCGGCACGGTCAGCACGACGATCAGCGCGTAGCGCAGCGACTTGAACATCGCCGCCATCAGCAGGCCGAGCACGAACAGCGCGAGCAGGAAGTTCTTGCCGATCGTACCGACGATGCGGTCGAGGCGGTCGGCGCTGCCGGCGAGGCGGATGGTGCCGTCGGGGAACTGGCTGCGCAGCGTCGGCACGATGTCCTTGTCGATCATCGCCAGCGCGGTTTCGAGCGCCAGCGTCGGCGGCGGGTCCATCGTCAGCGTCACCGTGCGGCGATGGTCCAGGCGGCGGATCTGCGCCGGACCGAGCGACGTCTCCAGGCGCACCATCTCGCCGACGGTGACCACCTTGCCGTTCGGCGCGACGATCGGCGTCTGCGCCAGCTCTTCCGGCGTCTGCCCCGCGCTCGCGCGCAGGATCACCGGCACGCGCTCTTCGCCGTTGAAGTATTCGCCGAGCCAGGCGCCGTCGCCGAGCGCGCGCACGATCTCGCCGAGCGCGACGCGATCCCAGCCCGCCTCGGCGATGCGGCGATCGTCCGGCACCGCGTGCAGTTCGAGCTGCGCGGCGTCGGTCGGCGGAAACGCCTGCACGATGGCGCCGGGAAACTTCGCTTCCAGCAATCGGCGGCCGGCGTCGGCGACCTGATACAGCTTCGCCGCGTCCTCGCCCTGCAAGTGGATCGACACCGCCCGCGCCGAACCGCCGAAGCCGCCGAACAGGTTGCCTTCGAGGGTGAACACGCGCGTGTCGGGAAAGCCGACCATGATCTCCTCGCGCATGATGCGTTCCAGTTCGCCGATACGCGATTCGTCGACGACGCGCGCGCCGACCGAGCCGCCGCCGCCCGGGAAGACGTTCACGAACCAGTTCTTCAGCTGCGGCTGCTTGGTCCCCGCCATGTACGGCTTCATGCGTTCGAGGATCGTCGGGATGATTTCGCGATCGATCACCTCCGGCGGCATGCCCGGCGGGAAGTTGACGATGGAATCGATCGCCGCCCGCTTGACCGGCGGCAGGTAGTCCAGGCGCGGCATGAATACGTACGACGCGACCAGCGGCAGCACCAGCAGCGCGAGCACCCAGCCGATCTGCCGGGGCCGCGTGTCGGTCCAGGCCATGATCTTGTCGGTCAGCCACGGCCAGCCGTCGCCGTAGCCGGACTTGAGCTTCTTCGCCTTCAGCCAGCCCGCCGACGCCGGCAGCGCGGTGATCGCGACGACCACCGAAATGGCCACCGCGATCGAGATCGTCAGCGCCAGGTCGGAGAAGATCTGACCCTCGACGTCGCGCAGGAACATCACCGGCAGGAACACCGCGATGGTGGTGATGGTCGAGGCGATCAGCGCGCCGACGACCTGCTGCGTGCCGACGAGCGTGGCCTCGTACGGCGTCATGCCGCTTTCCTTCAGGCGCAGGATGTTGCCCGAGACGACGATCGCGCCCTCGACCACCATGCCGACCGCGAACGCGAGGCCGGCGAGCGAGATCACGTTCAGAGTGTGTCCGCTCAGCTGCAGCACGGTGAACGTGGCGAGCAGGCAGACCGGGATCGCCGCCGCGATCAGCACTGTCGCCCGCGCGTCGCGCATGAACCACCACACGCACAGCAGCGACAGCAGCGCACCGACGATCAGGTTCTCGGTGAGCAGGTGGATCGCGCGATTGATGAACAGCGAGGAGTCGAACGACTGCTCGATGCCCAGGCCCTTGGCCTTGAGCGGCCCGTCGCGCAGCTCGGCGACCACCTGCTTGACCGCGTTCAACGTCTGCAGCACGTTCGCGCCGCTGACCTTGTCGATCTGCAGGCCGATCGCCGGGTTGCCGTTCTGGTAGGCGTAGGCCTGCCGCCGCGGCGGGCGCACCTCGATCGTGGCGACGTCGCCGAGGTGCACGGTCTTGTCCGCATTCGAGGACAGCACCAGCGCGCCGAGCTGCTCGGGCTTGTAGCGCCCGGTGTAGCGCAGCTGGAACTGCTGGCGGCCGATGTCGACCTGGCCGCCGGAGACGTCGGTGGCCGCCGCCGCGCGCGTGGCGATGTCGGCCATCGACACGCCCAGGCTCGCCGCCTTGGCCATGTCGACGGTGATGCGCACCTCGTTCGGCGGACCGGCGTAGACGACCACCTGCGCCACGCCGGGCACCGCCTCGATGCGCGGCTTGACGGTGTTCTCGATCAGTCGGCGATAGTCCTCGATCTTGCCCGCGGTGCCGGGCAGCAGCTGCACGAAGAACCAGCTCAGCGTCTGGTTCGCGCCACCGTTGTTGCCGCCCATCTGCACGATCGGGCGATCGGCATCCTTCGGGATCGAACGCACGCGGTTGAGCCGGCCGATGACTTCGACCAGCGCGTTCTTCATGTCGGTGCCGATGGCGAAGGTCAGGTTGACGTTGCTGCCGCCGGCGGAGGCGTTGCCGTCGAGTTCCTCCAGGCCCGGCACGCCCTGCAGCACCTGCTCCTGCGGTTCGAGCAGCTCGGCCTCGACTTCCTCGGGCGACGCCGCGCGCCAATTGGTCTGGATCGAGATCTGCGGCCGGTCGATGTCGGGAAACAGCTGCAGCGGCAGCTCGCGCAGGCTCATCAGGCCGAGCAGGCAGACGAGCAGGACCGCCATCGCGACGGCGATCGGATTCTTCAACGAGGCTTCGATGATCTTCATGGGGCGCTTCCCGCGACGTCGGCCGTACGCAGCCCTCCGCTGCGCATCGACCGATTGGAAGGCGCCGCGCACGGGAAGTTTGCAGAGTCTGCGACGAAGCGTTGTCGGCGCGCGACGAAGCGTTGGAGCCGTCGCGCAGCCGGTGCGACGGCGGGCGGACGTCGCTCAGGTGAGCAACTTCACCTTGTCGCGATAGCTGCGCGACAGCTTCAGTTCGTGCCCGGAATCGAGCACCAGGAAGTACTCGCCGTTCAGATGCGGCCGCATTTCCTTCACGCGGTCGAGATTGACGATGCTGGAGCGGTGCACGCGCGCGAAACGGCGCGGATCGAGGCGGCGCTCGAGCTGCTGCATCGTGCCGCGCAGGACGTGCGTGCCGTCGGCGGTGTGGATGCACATGTAGTCGCCGGCGGCGTCGATCCAGCGGATCGACTCCACGTCGACGCGCAGCACGCGCTGGCCGTCCTTGATCGTCAGCTTGGTGCCGGCGCGGGCGTCCTCGTCGGCGAGGAAGGCGTCGATCCGCGTCTTCGCCGAATCGGGCAGGGTCGCCACCAGCTTGAGCAGGCGTTCGTAGTGATCCTCGGTCTTGCGCGAAACGAGACGCGCGCGCGCGCGTTCGACCGATTCGTCCAGACGCGTGTCGTCGACGGGCTTCAGCAGGTAGTCGAGCGCGCTCGCGGCGAACGCCGCCAGCGCGTACTGGTCGTAGGCGGTGACGAACACGGTCAACGGGATCTGCGTCGCCGGCAGCGCGCGCAGCAGCTCGAAGCCGTCGACGCCCGGCATCTGCACGTCGAGGAACATCAGCTGCGGACGCAGCGCGGAGATGGCGTGGAACGCCTCGCGTCCGTTGCCGGCCTCGCCGACGATCTCGACATCGGCGTGCCGGCGCAGGCGCAGCTCCAGGCCGCGCCGCGCCAGCGGCTCGTCGTCGACGATGAGCGTGCGGATCGTCGACATCTCAGAGTCCGTCCGCGGTCTCGAACGGCAGGCGGATGTGCACGTCGACGCCGTGCGGCACGCACGCGCCGATCTCGAAGCGCTGCCGCTCGCCGTAGAGCACGCGCAGGCGCTCGCGCGTGTTGGTCAGGCCGACGCGCGCGCGACCGTTCGGCGCGGCGTCCGCTTCGCAGTAGCCGGGGCCGTCGTCGCGCAGGTGCACGTCGAGCCAGGCTTCGCCCGGCGCACCGCCGTCGCGGCGCGCGACCAGTTCGATGCGCGCGCCCTCCTCGTGCTTGGACACGGCGTACTTGATCGCATTCTCGATCAGCGGCTGCAGGATCAGGCTCGGCACCAGCGCGTCGCGCACCGCCGGATCGATGTCCATCTCGACCTTGAGGCGTTCGCCGAACCGCAGCTGCTCGATGCCGAGATAGAGTTCCAGCGCCTCGACTTCCTGCGCCAGGGTCACGCGCTGCTCGGGATCGGAATCGAGCGAATGGCGCAGGAACGCCGACAGGCTGCCGACCATGCGGTAGGCGGTGTCGCGCTTGTCGTCGAGCACCAGGGTCGAGATCGCGTTCAGCGTGTTGAACAGGAAATGCGGATTGAGCTGATAGCGCAGCATCTTCAGCTGCGCCGCGTGGGCGATCGTCTGCGCGCGCAGCGCGGCTTCCTTCTGCTGCTGCGACTGGCGCGCGAACTTGATGCCGAAGTAGAGACCGCTCCACGACAGCAGCAGGTAGAACATCGAGGCGAAGTACCACAGGTAGCCGAACAGGCTGTGGATCTCGCAGTCCTCGCACCAGCGGAATACGACGTCCACGTAGATCTTCATCAGCACCAGCGTGGCGACGACGAGCATCCCCGCGGCGCCGGCCGCCATGCGCGGCACGGACAGATGCCACAGATGCCGATAGCCCAGGCGCAGCACGCTGGTGATGAGGAAACCGCAGAGCGCCACCGAGGCGGAGGCGATCACGTAGTGCAACGGCTTGCCGTCGCCCATCGCCGCGGTGAAATTGAGCGCGAAGTAGCCGAACCAGCCGGCGATCTGCAGCGGCCAGAACGAGAGTTCCGAGCGGGCGGAAACCGGTTTCGGCGCGTTCGACACGGCGATGGCGTTCACGGCGGTGGTCTTCTCACGGGGCGCACACTATGAGCCGATTCGCGTCCGGTTTGAAGCTCGGCGATGCCGATCCGCGCGGCAGCCGGCGTCGGCGCCGGGTCGAGCGACGTCGCGTGCGCGATCGCCCTGCGACTCAGTCCGCCTCGTCTTCGCTCTCGAACACCACCGCCGATTCGGCATGTTCCACGCCGCGCAGCAGGCGCATGCGCGCGGTCTGCTCGAACGCGGCGTCGCCGCTCTCCAGCAGCACGATCTCGCCGGCCACGCGCTTGGCCACCGGCACGCCGTCGCGGTAGAGCACGCGCGAGCCGGTCAGGCGCGGCACCTTGTCGCCAGCGAGCAGGCTGCCGACGAGGTTCAACGGATCGGCGCCGCACAAGCAAACCCAGGTCTCGTTCGGCGCGCGCTGGCGCAGGCTGCGCAGCGCGGCGATCGCCTCCGGCAAGGCGAACTGCTCGCCGGAAAGGCCGGCGACGAAACGGCCGCCGCGGATCTCGCCGCGCGCTTCGAGGCGGTGGTAGACGCGCACCAGATCACGCCACGGCGGCAGCCATTCCGCCTCGTGCGCGAGCATGCGCCAGCAGACCACGCCGTAGCGCGTCAGCAGCGTGCGCGCTATCTGCTCGACACGTTCGGAGTCCGCGCCGGACCGCGTACCCGATGCGGATTCCGCCGCCGCGCGGCGCACCAGCGACCAGCGGCCGGCGTCCTCGATGCCGAACAACGCGGTGCGCCGGCCGTGGCGGCGACGCGTCGGCGCGCGCTTCGCGGACGGCAGCAGCAGTGCGCGCAGACCGCTGTAGCTGTCCGCGTTGACGAGGCCGGAGGCGACCAGTTCGCCGAGCGCTTCCTCCAGCTGCACGTGCAGCAGACGCGTGCCGTGCAGCAGTTCGTCGAAGAACGAGGCGCCGTGGGATTGCAGGTGGTCGGCGACCATCTGCGCGCGCGAGGACAGGGCGATCGTCGCACCCGGCGCGAGGCCGCCGAAACCGAGCCAGGTGTCGAGATTGCGTCGCTGCAGCAACACGATCGGCGTCGCGCGCACCGGACCGGCGACGCGATCGGTGGCGCCGGCGCGGCGACCGCGCAGGCGCGTCCAGACCAGCCGGCCGGCGCTGCACAGCGCGTCGAGCCAGGCGATCTCGTAGTCGGCGACGCGGGCCGGCAGGATCTCGCTCTCCCAGGCCGAGGCCGGCGCTTCGTAGCCCTCGAGCTGGGCCAGCACCGCGGCCAGCGCATCCGGGCCGCGCACCTGCGCACCGGGCGCGACGCGCTGCCACTCGAACAGGAAGCGCACGAAATCGCGCGGCTCGACCGGTTCGATCTCCCGACGCAGGCGGCGCACGGTGTAGCGATGGATCCGCGCGAGCAGGTGGCGCTCGCACCATTCCGGTTCGGAGGCCGGCGTCCGCTCTCCCTCTCCCGACTGCGGCGAAGACGACGGCGTGTAGTGGCCGCGCATGACGAAGCCGTCGGTTTCGAGTGCGAGCAGCGCGAGATCGACGTCGGAACGTTCGACGCCCAGCGCAGCGGCGATCTCCGTCGCGCGCGTCGGCCCGAGCGCCGTCAATCGCCCGCGCAGCACATCGACGAGGGCGTCTTCGCGCGTCCACGCGACGCAGGCGTACTCGGCGGGCGCACTGACGATCGGATCGATTCGTGCTGCGGGAAGGAGCGCCGCGAACTGCGGCAGCCGTTCGGCCGGAATCCAGATGCCCGTCGTTCCGGGCATCGCCGCCGAGTCGACGCCCTCCGTCCCCGCCGCGGAGCAAGGCCCGAACGCGATGTGCGCCACGCGGCGGTCGGCGGCGAGCCGTTCCAGCCACGACGCCCAGCCGTAGTTCGCCTGCGCCTCGGCCGCGGTGACGAAGCCGATGCCGAGCAAAGCCGCATGCAACTCGTCGGACGAACGCGCCTCCGGCCAGGCCTCCTCGCGCACGGCGGCGATCGCGTCGGGATCGAGACGGCCGAGGTCGTCGGCGCTGTCGATGTCGCTCCAGCGCCGGCTCGCCACCGCCTGCGTGCGGCGCTCTTCCAGTGGCGCGTCGTCGAGGAACGCGTACGGCCGCGCGCCGAGCACTTCGGCGGCGAGAGGCGACGGCGAGGTCAGGTCACGCGCGGCGATGCGTACCCTGCCCTGCTCCAGCCCCTGCAGCAGCGCGACCAGGCCGTCGATGTCCATCGCGCCGTGCAGGCAGTCGTACAGCGTCTGCGCGACCAGCGGATGATCGGGGATCTGCCGCTCGCCGACGATGTTCTCCAGGCACGCGACCTGGTCCGGGAACACCGTCGCGAGCAGGTCCTCGGCCTTCATGCGCTGCAACTGCGGCGGCACCTTGCTGCCGCCCTGGAAGCGCGGCAGCGCCAGCGCGGCGGTCGCGTTCCAGCGCCAGCGCACGCCGAACATCGGCGCGTCGAGCAGGGCCTGCACGAGCACGTCGCGCACCGAGCCGGAATGCAGGTAGCGCGCGACGTCCTCGAGCGGAAAGCTGTGGCTGGTCGACAGCGACAGGATGATCGCGTCCTCGGTCGCCGCCGCCTGCAGCTCGAAGTTGAACTTGCGGCAGAAGCGCTTGCGCAAGGCCAGCCCCCAGGCGCGGTTGAGCCGGCTGCCGTAGGGCGAATGGATGATCAGCTGCGAGCCGCCGGACTCGTCGAAGAAGCGCTCGATCGCCAGCTCCTCGCGCGTCGGCAGCACGCCGAGCGCGATCCGCGCGGAACCGAGGTAGTCGACGATCTGCCGCGCGGCGGCATCGCCGAGACCGACCTCGTCGACCAGCCAGGCCTGCGCGCCGAGACCGTCGGACAGCACCGGCGAGGAGAACAGGCGCTCGGAGATTTCCGTGCGCAATCGCGACACCGAGATCGACAGCTCGTCGGTGCGCCCCGGCGCTTCGCCGAGCCAGAACGGAATCGACGGCGGCGCACCCTGCGCGTCCTCGACGCGCACGCGGCCGCGCTCGACGCGCAGGATGCGATAGGAATGGTTGCCGAGCTGGAAGATGTCGCCGGCGATGCTCTCGACCGCGAAGTCCTCGTTGACCGTGCCGACCATCGTCGCCTGCGGTTCGAGCACGACTTCGTAGTCGGCCGTGTCCGGGATCGCGCCGCCCGAGGTGATCGCGGTCAGGCGCGCGCCGCGGCTGGCGCGCAGCACGCCGTTGACGGCGTCGCGATGCAGGTACGCGGCGCGCGGACCGCGCCGCGTGGTGAAGCCGTCGGCGAGCATGCGCACGACCGCGGTGAAGTCCTCGCGCGTGACTCCGGCGTACGGGTAGGCGTGGCGCATCCGCTCGAACAGCTCGTCCTCGCGCCATTCGCGGCAGGCGACCTCGGCGACGATCTGCTGCGCCAGCACGTCGAGCGCGGCGCGTTCGACGTGCAGGGCGTCCAGTTCGCCGCGGCGCACCGCGTCGAGCAGGGCCGCGCACTCGACCAGTTCGTCGCGCGACTGCGGGAACAGCCGCCCCTTCGGCACGCCGCCGACCTGGTGGCCGGCGCGGCCGACGCGCTGCAGGAAGGTCGCGATCGAGCGCGGCGACCCGATCTGGCAGACCAGGTCGACGTCGCCGATGTCGATGCCGAGTTCGAGCGAGGCGGTCGCGACCAGCGCGCTGAGTTCGCCGCGCTTGAGCCGCTGCTCGGCGTCGAAGCGATGCTCCTTCGCCATGCTGCCGTGATGCGCGGTGACCTTGTCCTTGCCGAGGCGTTCGGACAGGTGCCGCGCGGCGCGCTCGGCCATGCGCCGCGTATTGACGAAGATCAGCGTAGTGCGGTGCTCACCGATCAGCTGTTCGAGGCGCGCGTAGACCTGCGCCCACTGGTCGCCGGAGAGCACGGCTTCCAGCGGCGCCTCCGGCAGTTCGAGCGCGAGGTCGCGCGCGCGGACGTGGCCGGAGTCGACGATCACGCAATCGGGCTCGTCGGCCGCCGCGACGAGCGCCCTTTCCCGCCCGCCTGCCACCTCCGATCGTTGGAGGACAGCCGTCGATCCCGGCTCGGCGGGGAAGGATTCCACGACGACAGGCTGCTCTTCGGCGTCCATGGCCCGCGAAGCCGACGCCCGCCCTTCGGTCGTCGGTAGCGATTCGCCGGAAGCGAGCGGCGCCGCGCCGCCGACCAGGAATCGCGCGACCTCGCCGATCGGCTTCTGCGTCGCCGACAAGCCGATGCGCACGAGACGGCGCTCGCACAGCGCGTCGAGTCGCTCCAACGACAGCGCGAGGTGCGCGCCGCGCTTGTTCGGCGCCAGCGCGTGGATTTCGTCGACGATGACCGAGCGGGTGGTGGACAGCATGCGCCGGCCGGATTCCGAACCGAGCAGCACGTACAGCGATTCCGGCGTCGTCACGACGATGTGCGGCGGGCGCTTGCGCATGCGGTCGCGCTCGGCCTGCGGCGTGTCGCCGGTGCGCACCGTCGTACGGATCTCGACGTCGGGCAGCCACAGGCGCAGCAGCTCGTCGCGGATGCCGGCCAGCGGCGCTTCGAGGTTGACGCGCACGTCGTTGGACAAGGCCTTCAGCGGCGAGACGTAGACGACCGCGGTCTCGTCCGGCAGCTCGCCCTCGACTCCGCGCCGCACCAGATCGTCGATCGCGGCGAGGAACGCGGCCAGGGTCTTGCCCGAACCGGTCGGCGCGGCGATCAGCGTGTGCCGGCCGGACGCGATCGCCGGCCAGGCCTCGAGCTGGGCCGGCGTCGGCGCCGCGAAGGCGCCGCGGAACCAGTTCGCGACGGCGGGGTGAAAAGTGTCGAGTGCCATAAGTCTATTTTGCGCGCGTCCGTCTCAAATCCTGAAACACCCTTCAAATAGTGACGATCGACCGCTTTTTCATCCTCGTTGCCGCGCCGTTATCCCCTCGTTAGGGCAGCCATCGGGCGCGAATGCGCCAGGCTGAACCGGCCCACACGGCGGACAGGCTCGCGCCGAGCATTCGCAGCCAGACAAGTGCGCGTTCGCGGTCGGAAAGCGGCGGGCTTGCCAGCGGCTGCGCGCCATGCGGCTCACCGCGCTCTAGGGGAGGCGTCAGCGCGAATGCCGCGCACGCTCTGGCAATCCGGGAGGCAACCATGGAATGCGGAAGGCGGCACGCGTCGTCGGAACGAACCGGCTTCGCGTCCGGCCCCGAAGCGGGGCCTGCCGCGAAACTCCGGCGGCGCCGCGCCGGAACGTGCGAAGGATCTTCGATCGCGAATCAGGTGAGGCCGAAGCGCCGCACCAGCCAGCCTTTCGCCGCCTGGGTCAGGCTCAGATAGGCGAGCAGGATCGGCGGCAGGAACAGCCAGTACGCATGCGGCAGCGGCACGAAGCCGAACAGCGCCGCCAGCGGCGAGTACGGCAGCGCCGCGCCGATCACGCAGATCAGGATCGTGGTCAGGATCAGCGGTGTGCTGGCGCGGCTCTGCAGGAACGGAATGCGGTTGGTGCGGATCACGTGCACGACCAGCGTCTGCGACAGCAGCGACTCGACGAACCAGCCGGTCTGGAACAAGGCCGGCTGCGCGGCCGCCTTGAACACGAACCACATGAGGGCGAAGGTGGCGTAGTCGAAGATCGAGCTCAGCGGTCCGACACAGAGCACGAAGCGCGCGATCGCCGCCATGTCCCACGGGCGCGGCCTGGCCAGGAATTCGGCGTCGACCTCGTCGGTCGCGACCGGCGCCTGCGACAGGTCGTAGAGCAGGTTGTTGACCAGGATCTGCACCGGCTGCATCGGCAGGAACGGCAGCAGCACGCTGGCGCCGACCACGCTGAACACGTTGCCGAAGTTCGAGCTCGCGGTCATGCGGATGTACTTCAGGATGTTGCCGAACACCTTGCGGCCTTCCAGCACGCCCTCCTCCAGCACCGCCAGGCTCTTCTCCAGCAGGATGATGTCGGCCGATTCCTTGGCGATGTCGACCGCGGTGTCGACCGAGATGCCGACGTCGGCCGCGCGCAGCGCCGGGCCGTCGTTGATGCCGTCGCCGAGGAAGCCGACCGCGCGGCCGTCGCGCTTGAGTGCCTCGATCACACGCACCTTCTGCTGCGGATTGAGGCGCGCGAACACCGGCGTCGTGCGCGCCGCTGCGCGCAGTTCCTCGTCGCCGAGCGCGTCGATCTCCGGGCCGAGCAGCACGTGCTCGTGGTCGATGCCGACCTGGCGGCAGACGTGGCGCGTGACGATGTCGTTGTCGCCGGTCAGGATCTTCACGTCCACGCCGTGCGCGCGCAGCGCGGCGATCGCCTCCCTGGCATCGTCCTTCGGCGGGTCGAGGAAGGCCATGAAGCCGACCAGGGTCATGCCGGCCTCGTCGGCGACCGACCAGGCGCGGTTCGCCGCCGAAGCGCGCCGCGTCGCGACCGCGATCACGCGGAAACCGTCCGCGTTCAGTTCGCGCGCGAGCGAGCGAGCGGCTTCCAGGGTTTCCGGCGTCAGCGTCTCGACCGCCGCGCCGCGCGCGATCTCGCTGCAGATCGCCAGCGTCTCGGCGACGGCGCCCTTGCTGATCAGCACGTGCGCACCATCCGGCGCGCGCACGACCACCGACATGCGCCGCCGCGCGAAGTCGAACGGCACTTCGTCGACGACGCGATAGTCGGCCTTGAGCTGCGTCGCGGTCGCGGCCGGCAGCGCGTCGAGCACGGCGACGTCGAGCAGGTTCTTCAGGCCCGTCTGGTAGTGGCTGTTGAGCCAGGCCAGGCGCAGCACCTCCTCGTCCTCCACGCCGTCGACGCCGACGTGGCGCTCGAGGATCACGCGGTCCTGGGTCAGGGTGCCGGTCTTGTCCGTGCACAGCACGTCGATCGCGCCGAAGTTCTGGATCGCCGGCAGGCGCTTGACGATGACCTGCTTCTTCGCCATCGCCATCGCGCCCTTGGCCAGGTTCACGCTGACGATCATCGGCAGCATCTCCGGCGTCAGGCCGACCGCGACCGCGACGGCGAACATGAAGGCGTCGAGCCATTCGCCCTTGAGGAAGCCGTTGAGCAGGAACACCAGCGGCACCATCACCGCGATGAAGCGCAGCATCAGCAGCGCGAAGCGGCGCACGCCGAGGTCGAAGCTGGTCGGCGCGCGCTCGCCCGACAGCGCGCCGGCCAGCGCGCCGAAGTACGTACCGCCGCCGGTCGCCGCGACCACGCCGAGCGCCGAACCGCTGATCACGTTCGAGCCCATGAAGCAGAGGTTGCGCGCCTCCAGCGGCGTGTTCGCCTCGACGTCGATCGCGGCGAACTTCTCCACCGGCAGCGATTCGCCGGTCAGCGCGGATTGATTGATGAACAGGTCCTTCGCCGCGATCAGGCGCAGGTCGGCCGGCACCATGTCGCCGGCCGAGAGCTGCACGAGGTCACCGGGAACCAGCGATTCGATCGACACCTCGATGCGCGCGGCGCCGTGTTCGTCGCGACGGCGCACCGTCGCGGTGTTGCTGACCATGCGGCGCAGCGCCTCGGCGGCGCGGTCCGAACGGCTCTCCTGCACCCACGACAGGATCACCGCGATCGCCACCATCGCGAACATGATCACGGCGCCGATCTTGTCGTCGCCGAACCACGACACCACCGCGAGCACGATCAGCAGCACGTTCAGCGGATTGGACAGCCGGCGCAGCAGCTCCGCCGCGTGCGAGCGGCGCTTCTCGCCGGCGACCACGTTCGCGCCGTAGCGGGTCAGGCGCTCCTCGATCTGCGCCGCGTCGAGGCCGTCGCTGCCGCTGTCCAGCCGCGCCAGCGCCTCACCGGCGACGATGCCGGCGTAGGCGAGCAAGGGATGCGCGGCGCGCGTGCGTTCGGCGCGCCGCCCCGCATCGCGCGCGAGCCCCGGCAGCCAGGCCGAGAAGGCGGTGAGCTTGAGCATCGGCGGCCCCCAACGCGACACCGCTCCGGCGAACGGCAGCAGCGACGCGACGACCGCGAACGCCGCTCGCATTGTCGACGGCAATGCTGACTCGAACCTTTCAAAGCATCGCTCGCGCAGTCGCGGAGAAGAACCCGAATGGCTTTCCTCCGCGTTTCCGCGAGACTTCCTTCTCGTCGGCGTCCGTCGAAATGAACGGGCTCGCCGCGCTCCTGCAATCCCCTCGATCGCTACGCTGATTCGAACCCTTCAAAAAAGCGTTCCTCGCAGAGACGCAGAGAACGCAGAGGAAAGCCATTCGAGCTCTTCTCCGCGTTCTCTGCGTCTCCGCGAGACTTCCTTCTCGTCGGCCTCCGTCGAAATGAGCGGGTTCGCCGCACGGCAATTCCCGTGCGCGCGCCCGATCCATTGCTCCTGGCCGCGCGTTTCAGTTCGCCGCGCGAGCGCGCAGACGTTCGGCTACCGCGTCGAAGAACGCCCCGGGCAGCTCGGCGCGCACGGGCACGCACCAGAGCAGCGGCGTGGCGAAGGCCAGGCACTTGACCGCGTCCTTCTCGGTCATCAGCACCGGCAGCTGGTCGCCGAAGGCGAGTTCGGCGGCGACGAAGGCGTGATGGTCGGCGAACGCGTGCGGAATCACGTCGATGCCATGCGCGCGCAGGCCGTCGAAGAAGCGCGCGGGATTGCCGATCGCGGCGACCGCGTGCACGCGCTGGCCGGCGAACGATTCCAGCGGTCGCGCGCCGCCGTTCGCGTCGAGCGCGACCGCCATGTCGCCGACCAGGCGCATGGCGATCTCGCCGGCCTGTGCGGCGGCGCCATTGCAGACGCGGAACGGGATCGTCGCCAGCCGCTCGACCGGCTCGCGCAGCGGCCCCGCCGGCAGCAGACGGCCGTTGCCGAAGCGGCGCTGGCCGTCGACGACGCAGATCTCGACCTCGCGCGCGAGCGCGGGGTTCTGCAAGCCGTCGTCGGCGATCACCACGTCGACGCCGCGCTCGAGCAGCAATTGCGCGGCGCGCGCGCGATCGCGCCCGACCGCGACGGCGACGCCGCTGCGGCGGCGGATCAGGCAGGGTTCGTCGCCGACGTCGGCCGGCTTGGACAAGTCGTCGACCAGCAGCGGACCGGCCTCGCGCCCGCCGTAGCCGCGGCTGACCACGCCGGGGCGCAGGCCGCGCGCGCGCAGCGCGTCGACCAGCGCCACCACCAGCGGCGTCTTGCCGCTGCCGCCCGCGGTCAGGTTGCCGACCACGACCAAAGGCACCGCCAGCCGGCGCGCCTTGCGCCAGCCGAACCGATACGGCGCGAGATGCAGCCAGCGCAACCCGCGATACACCGGCACCAGCGCGCGCAGCCACCACGACGGCGGCGCGCCGCCGTACCAGATGCGTTCGATGCGAGCGCCGAGAGCCATGCGGGCGAGTCTGAACAGAACTCGCGACCTACCGCAAGTCCGCTTCGTCCGGGTGCCGGGCGCGCGGCTCAGCCCACCTCGTCGCGGAACTGCATGCGATGCAGGGCGGCGTAGTGGCCGCCGCGCGCGAGCAGAGCGGCGTGCGTGCCCTGCTCGACGATCGCGCCGTGGTCGAGCACGACGATCTGGTCGGCGTGCTCGACGGTCGACAGGCGATGCGCGATGACGATCACCGTGCGGTTATGGATGAGGCGCTTCAGCGCGTCCTGGATCAGCCGCTCGGACTGGCTGTCGAGCGCGCTGGTGGCTTCGTCGAGGATCAGGATCGGCGCGTTCTTCAACAGCGCGCGCGCGATCGCGATGCGCTGGCGCTGGCCGCCGGAAAGCAGCGAACCGCCCTCGCCGACGCAGCTGTGGATGCCGTCCGGCAGCTGGCGGATGAATTCCATCGCGTTCGCCGCTTCGGCGGCGGCGGCGATGTCGGCCTCCGACGCGTCGGCCAGCGCGCCGTAGGCGATGTTGCGCGCGACGGTGTCGTCGAACAGCGTCACGCTCTGGCCGACCCAGGCGATCTGCCGGCGCAGGCTGGCCAGCGTGTATTCGTCGAGCGCGCGGCCGTCGATGCGCACGCTGCCGCCGCTGGCTTCGTAGAAGCGCGGGATCAGGCTCGCCAGCGACGACTTGCCGCTGCCGGAGCGGCCGACCAGCGCGGTCACGCTGCCGTGCGGGCAGACCAGGCTCACGCCGCGCAGGGCCGGCTTGGCCGCGCCGGTGTAGGTCAGCTGCACGTCGCGGAATTCCAGTTCGCGCTCGAACGCGGCCAGTTCGACGCGGCCTTCGTCGCGCTCGCCCGGCGTGTCGATCAGGGCGAAGATCTCGTCGGCCGCGGCGATGCCGCGCTGCAGGCTCGCCTGCACCGTGGTCAGGCGCTTCAGCGCCGGCAGGATGCCGCCCATGGCGAGGATCACCGCGGTGAACGTGCCTGGCGTGAGCGTATCGAGCATGCTCGGGCGCGTCGCCAGGACGATGATCAGGGCCAGCGAGATCGCCGCGATCAGCTGCACGAACGAACTCGCCAGGCCATTGGTCGCGGCGACCTTCAGCGAGAGCCGGCGCGTCTGCTCGGAGATCTTGTTGAAGCGCTCGGACTCGTAGCGCTGGCCGCCGAACACCTTCACTTCGCGATTCGCGCCGACCGCTTCCTCGATCACGCCGGTGGCGGTGCCCATCGAACCCTGGATGCGCGTGCTGATGCGCCGGTAGCGACGGCCGACGTACATCACCAGCAGGCCGACCAGCGGCACCATCACCAGCAGGCCGAGCGTCAGCTGCACGCTGTTGTGCAGCATCACGGCGACGTAGAACACCACGCTGAGGCCGTCGACCACGGCGACCTTGACCGCGTCGGTGGAGGCCTGCGCGACCTGCTCGGAGGTGTAGGTAATGCGCGCGATCTGATGGCCGGAGGATTCGCGGTCGAAGTACGACGCCGGCAGGCGCAGGTAATGATCGAACACCTGCTGGCGCAGCTGCTGCACGACGCCGCGGCCGATGTAGGCGGTGCCGTAGTCGGTCGCGTACATGCCCAGGCTGCGCACCAGGAAGATCGCGACGATGAAGATCGGCATCCAGAAGATCCAGAACGGATCGCGCGACAGGAACAGGTTGTCCAGCATCGGCTTGATCGTGCCGGCGAACAGGCCGAGGCCGGCGGCGTCGATGACCATGCCGAGCACGGCGACGATCGCGATCGGCCAGTAGCGCCGCGCGTAGCCGAGCAGGCGCAGGTAGATCGCCCAGCCGGAGCGGGCCGACTTCAGTTCGACGCTCACTGCTTGCCCGCGGCCTGGGTCGGCGTGGTGGCGATCGACAGGCGCGTGAAGCCGAGTTCGCCGAGTGCGTCCATCGCGGTGACCACCGCCTGGTGCGGCGTCAGCGCGTCCGCGCGCAGCATCACCGGCCGCGCGCGGTTGTCGCCGCCGACGCGCGCGACGACTTCCTTCAGCGAGTCGAGGCCGGGCCGCAGCACCTCCTCGTTGTCGACGAAGTAGCGCCCGTCACGGTCGATCAGCACGACCAGCGCGTCGGGCTGTTCGCTCTGCTCGGCCGATTCGGCCTGCGGCAACGTCACCTGCATGCGCGCGTTCTGCACGAAGGTGGTGGTCAGCACGAAGAACATCAGCAGGGTCAGCAGCACGTCGATCAGCGAGATCACGTTGATCTCGAAATCGTCCTCGCGCCGCGCCGACGAGATGCGCATGGCTCAGCCGGCCGCCAGCGCGACGCGCGCGGGCGCGGCGGCCGCGGCGGCGAGATCGGGACTCGCGGTCAGCTCGTCGGTGAGCAGGAACACCTCGCGCTCCATCTGCACCACCAGATCCGACACGCGGCTGCGGAAATAGCGATGGAACACGTAGGCCGGGATCGCCACGCACAGGCCGGCTGCGGTACACACCAGCGCCTCGCCGATGCCGCCGGCCATCTTCAGCGGATCGCCGACGCCGCTGACCATCACCGCGAGGAACATGCGGATCAGGCCGAACACGGTGCCGAGCAGGCCGAGCAGCGGCGCGATCAACGCGATCGTGCCGAGCGTGCTCAGGAAGCGCTCGAGCCGGTGCACGACGTGGCGGCCGGTGTCCTCGATGCGTTCCTTGATGATCTCGCGCGGGCGGTTGCGCACGCCGAGCGCGGCGGCGAGCAGTTCGCCGAGCGGCGAGTTCTGGCTCAGCGCGGCCAGGTGCTGCGGATCGAGCTTGCGCGAGCGCGCCCACTCGCGCACTTCGGCGCCGAGCCCGGGCGGCAGCACCGCCTTGCGGCGCAGCGTCCAGAAGCGTTCGAGAATGATCGCCAGCGCGACCGCCGAGCACAGCAGGATCGGCAGCATTGCCCAGCCGCCGGCCATCAGGAGTTCCAGCACACCCTTTCCTCGCGATTGCGACAGGCGCGCATGATAGCAGCGCCGTCGCGGCAGACTGTGCGATGTGCGGCAGTCGCGGCTATTCGCGCCAATGGCGCCGGCGGCGTTCGCGCTCGCGCGACACCAGCCGCGGCGGGCCGGCGCGCGCGAACTCGATCTCCAGCGCGCCGGCCTCGGCGGTGCCCTCCAGCGCCACGCCGGCGTCGGCGTAGCGCCGCACCACCGTCGGATGCGGATGGCCGAAGCGGTTGCGCCAGCCGGCCGAGACGACGGCCAGCCGGGGCCGCAACGCGGCGATGAAGGCGGCGCTCGACGAGGTGCGGCTGCCGTGATGTGGCACCAGCAGCACCAGCGGCGCGCCGACGCCGACTGCCTCCGCGATCGCCGGCTCGATGCGCGCGCTGACGTCGCCGCTGAGCAGCAGGCGCCCCGCCGGCGTCTCCACCAGCAGCACACAGGAACGATCGTTGCCGGCCGAGAGGCGCGCGCCGCCGAGCGCCTGCGCGCGCGGACCGAGCACGCGGAAGTCCACACCGTCCCAGTGCCAGCGCTGGCCTTCGCGACACTGCGCGGCGGAAATCTCCGTGCGCGCCGGCTCGCCGGCGTAGCGCTGCGCTTGCGGATACGCCCGCGCCACCGCGAGCGCGCCGCCGGCGTGGTCGTTGTCGCCGTGGCTGACGACGAGCGCGTCGAGCGCATCCACGCCGAGTGCGTGCAGGGTCGGCAGGACCGCCGCTTCGCCGAGATCGAACTCGGAGCGGTAGCGCGCGCCGGCATCGTAGAGCAGCGCATGCGACCGCGTGCGCACCAGCACCGACAGCCCCTGCCCCACGTCGATCACGCTGGCGACGAACGCGCCTTCCGGCGGCGGCGGACGATCGGGCAGCAGCAACGGCAGGAACAGCAACGCACCCAGCCCGCGCGCCGGCACGCCGCGCGGCAGGAACATCCAGACCGCGCCGAGCATCGCCAGCAGCAGCGCCCACGGCGCCACTTCGGACAGGTACCAGTGCGCGCCGGGCCAGCTCGCCATCCGTTCGAGCAGCCACCATTGCCCGTGCGCGACCCAGCCCGCCGGTACCAGCACGAGCGTCGCCAGCGCCGGTGCGACCAGCAAGGCGAGCACGCCGGCCAGGCACAGCGGCACGATCACGAAGGTGATCAGCGGCACCGCGATCAGGTTGGACAGCGCACCGACCAGGGACGCCTCGCCGAAGAACCAGACCGTCAGCGGCAGCAGCGAGATCGTCATCAGCAACTGCCCGAGCGTGAGCTCGCGCAGCCAGCCGAGCGCACCGCGACCGCGCTGCAGGCACGCCAGCAGGAAGGCGACGCCGACGAAGGACAGCCAGAAACCGGCCGACACCGTGGACAGCGGATCGAACGCGAGGATCGCGAGCAGGGCCAGCGCGAGCGAATGCGCGCCGCTCGCGCTGCGCCGACCGCAGTGCGTGAGCGCGACCACCGCGATCATCATCAGCGTGCGCAGGGTCGGCAGACTGCCGCCGGCGAGCATGCCGTACAGCACCGCGACGATCAGCGCGGCCGGCGCCTGCGCCACCGGGAACGCGATGCGCAGCCCGAGCCGCGGCCACAGCCACCACAGCAGCTTCACCAGCAAGGCGCCGAAGCCGGCCGCGATGCCGACGTGGAAGCCGGAGATCGCGATCAGATGCGGCACGCCGTTGGCGCGCGCGACCTCCCAGTCGTCCTGGTCGAGCCCGCGCGTGTCGCCGATCGCGAACGCGCGCAGCAAGGCGGCGTCGTGCGCATCGGCGACGCGCGCGGCGATGTCCTGCGCGAGCCGCTCGCGCAACCCGTTCACGCACCAGCCCTGTTCGCCGAGGCGCCGGTTCGATTCGGCCCGTCGTACGTAGCCGACTGCGACGACGCCGCGCTCCAGCGCCTGCCGCTCGGCGTCGAAACCGCCGCGGTTGACCAGGCCGCGCGGCCGCTTCAGGCGCAATTGCAGGTGCCAGCGGCTGCAAGCGTCCAGGTGGTCGGGGACTTCGTCGTACCAGGACAGTCGCAGCACGCCCGGCAATGCGATGTCGCGGCCGTCGAGCTGCGCATGCTCGACACGCAGCAGGAAGCTGGTGGCGTCGACGCGTCGCTTCGGCAGATCGTCGACGACGCCGACCACACTGAAGTCGCGACCTTCCAGTTCGCGCGGCAGGCGCGCGTCGAGAGCGATGTCGGCGCGCAGCGCGCACCAGGCGAAGCCGAGCAGCACACCACCGGCGAGGCGCAGCCGCGGATGCCACGCCATGCCGAAACCGAATGCGGCCAGAAGCAGATCGAGCCAGCGCGGCGGCAAGGCGGGCAAGGCATGTACCGCGAGCGCGCCGAGCAGCACGGCGACGGCGCTCGCCACACCGAGCAATGGCCTGCTGCGGGTGCATGTCGGCTCCCTGCCCATTCGCCCTCCGGCGAAGCGCGTCCTCGCGCGTTCGACTTCCGTGCCCTGTCGCGCCGGAGCAGGCAGCTCCGGCGCGGACGATCAGGTGCTGATCGCGTTGGTGAACGTCAACCGGTTGCCGAACGGATCGATCACGCAGACGTCCTTGCTGTTCCAAGGCGTGTCCTCGATCCCGGGCCGCATGTACGCATACGGCTTGGCCGCCAGCTCGCGATGGAAGGCCTCGACGTCGTCCGTCTCGATGCGCATCGCCGATCCCGGACACGCGTCGCCGTGGTGCTCGGACAGGTGCAGCACGCAGCCGTCGCGGGATATCTGCATGTACAGCGGCATGCCTTCCTCGAAGCAATGCGTCCAGTCGAGCGTGAAGCCCAGATAGCCGATGTAGAACTCCTTCGCCTTGGCTACGTCGAAGATGCGCAGGATCGGTGTCGTCTTGCCGAAACGCATGGGCCCTCCTCGCCTAACGGACGTCGGCCGCCGACGGCGCCGCATGCGCGACGCCCAGCGTTCCACCGGACAGTTCCAGGATGCGGTCGGCGCGCGCCGCGAGCTTGGGGTCGTGCGTGACCAGCACCAGCGCCGTGCCCACTTCGCGATTGAGCTCGAGCATCAGGTCGTAGACCTGCGCCGCGTTCTTTTCGTCGAGGTTGCCGGTCGGCTCGTCGCCGAGCACGCAGGCCGGCCGCGTGACCAGCGCGCGCGCGACCGCGCAGCGCTGGCGCTCGCCACCGGACAGCTCGCCGGGCTTGTGCTCCAGCCGCGCGCCGAGACCCACGCGGCCGAGCAGCGCGACCGCGCGCTCGCGCGCCTCGGCGATCGCGGTGCCGCGGATCAGCAGCGGCATGCACACGTTCTCCACCGCGGTGAATTCCGGCAGCAGATGATGGAACTGGTACACGAAGCCGAGCGAACGGTTGCGCAGCTCGCCGCGCGCGCGGTCGGTCAGGCGCGACATCGTCTGTCCCTCGACCATCACCTCGCCGGCGCTCGGCTGGTCGAGCCCGCCGAGGATGTGCAGCAAGGTGCTCTTGCCGGTGCCGGAGGCTCCGATGATCGCGACGGTCTCGCCGCGCCGCACCTCCAGGTCGACCTCGCGCAGCACATCGGTGCGCAGGCTGCCTTCCTGGTAGGTCTTGGCGATCCTGGCGGCGCGCAGCACCGTCTCGGGGGAGCCGTGATGGGTGATGGCCGATGGGTGATTGGAAGAGACGGAATTCATGCTGGCTCGCGGATGGACGACGGGGCGAAGCGTTCTTGTCTGGGTTTCAACGAATCACCAATCACTCATTCCCAATCACCGCTACTCATACCTCAACGCCGCCGCCGGCTCGGTCTTCGCCGCGCGCCGCGCCGGGTACAGCGTGGCCAGGGTGCAGAACACGAACGCGGTCACGGCGATCCAGATCACGTCGTCCCAATGCAATTCACTGGGCAGTTCGCTGATGTAGTAGACGTCGGGCGACAGGAAGGCGACGTGGAAGGTCTGCTCGATCCAGCGGATGATCGCCGGCAGGTTCGAGGCGAGCAGCACGCCGAACAACAGGCCGAGCGCGATGCCGAGCGAGCCGACCAGCACGCCCTGCACCATGAAGGTGCCCATCACCGAGGCCGGGCTCTGCCCCAGCGTGCGCAGGATCGCGATGTCGGCCTGCTTGTCCTGCACCAGCATCACCAGCGTCGAGACGAGGTTGAACGCGGCGACCGCGACGATCAGCGAGAGGATCAGGAACATCACCTTCTTCTCCATTGCGACCGCCTTGAAGAAGTTGCTGTGGCCCTGCATCCAGTCGGTGACGCGGTAGTAGCCGGCGCCGAGCCGGTCGGCGAGATCCTGCGCCAGTTCGCGCCCGACCGCGAACGCGCGGAACATGTCGTCGAGCTTGATGCGGATGCCGGTCGGACCGTCGAGGCGGTACAGGGTCTCGGCGTCCTGCATCTGCATCACGGCGAGGCCGGAGTCGTACTCCTGCATGCCGGCCTCGAACACGCCGACCACGGTGAAGCGCTTGGTGCGCGGGATCGCGCCGATCGGCGTGGCGCTGAATTCCGGCGCGAACACGGTGACCTTGTCGCCGACACCGACGCCGAGCGTCATCGCCAGTTCCTTGCCGAGCACGATGCCGAACTGGCCGGCGACCAGATCGGCGAGCTTGCCCTGCACCATGCGCCGGTCGATGTCGGACACCTTCGGCTCCAGGTCCGGCATCACGCCGCGCACGATCGCGCCGCTGACGCGCACGCCCTGCAGCATCGCCTGGCGCTCGACGTACGGCGCGGCGCCCTGCACGTGCGAGTTGGCGTAGGCGAGCTTGACCGCCTCCGGCCAGTCGCGCACGGTCTCGTCGACGCCCTCGATCGTCGCGTGCGAGACCATGCCGAGGATGCGCTGCTTCAGCTCGCGGTCGAAGCCGTTCATCACCGAGATCACCGTGATCAGGGCGGTCACGCCGACCGCAATGCCGAGGATCGAGACCAGCGAGATGAACGAGATGAAATGATTGCGCCGCTTCGCGCGCGTGTAGCGCAGGCCGACGAAGACTTCGAGGGGACGGAACATGCGGCTTCGCGATTCCTTGGCGGCGCGGCGGGAGGCGGTCGCTCTGCGACAGCGAACGGCGGCGAGAGTGCCGCAAGCGCACGGCGGCGGCAAGCGAGAACGGCGATCGGCCCTGTAGGACTTCGCCGCGTGCGCGGAGCCGCCCAGGCGTACGCCGCCGCTGCTCGCCGCCGAGGCACGCGGTAGCATGCGGGTTCGGCTCCGGGAGAACGAACATGGCGGCGGAAGGCGCTGGCGGCGAACTGGTCAAGGTGGTGGCGCTGCTCGGAGCGGCCGTGGTCATGGTGCCGATCTTCCGGCGCATTGGCCTCGGCTCGGTGCTCGGCTATCTCGCCGCCGGCCTGCTGATCGGTCCGTTCGGGCTCGGCTGGTTCTCCGATCCGGCGGCGATCCTGCACGTCGCCGAGCTCGGCGTGGTGATGTTCCTGTTCGTCATCGGGCTGGAGATGCAGCCCTCGCACCTGTGGAATCTGCGCCGCGAGATCTTCGGCCTCGGCGCGCTGCAGATCCTGGTCTGCTCGCTGGCGCTGACCGGCGTCGGCATGCTGTTCGGCTTCCCTCCCGCGGTCGCCTTCATCGGCGCCGCGGGGTTCGTGCTGACCTCGACCGCGATCGTCATGCAGCTGCTCGCCGAGCGCGGCGACCTCAACCTGCCCGGCGGCCAGAAGATCGTCTCGATCCTGCTGTTCGAGGATCTGCTGATCGTGCCGCTGCTGGCGATCGTCGCCTTCATGTCGCCGCAGGCCGTCGACACCGGACATTCGCGCTGGGCCAGCATCGGCATCGGTGTCGCCTCGCTGGCCGGCCTGATCGCCGCCGGCATCTGGCTGCTCAACCCGCTGTTCCGCGTGCTCGCCGCGGCCAAGGCGCGCGAGGTGATGACGGCGGCGGCGCTGCTGGTGGTGCTCGGCTCGGCGCTGCTGATGCAGATCGGCGGGTTGTCGATGGCGATGGGCGCGTTCCTCGCCGGCGTGCTGCTGTCCGAATCCACCTTCCGCCATCAGCTCGAAGCCGACGTCGAGCCGTTCCGCGGCGTCCTGCTCGGCCTGTTCTTCCTCGCCGTCGGCATGTCGCTCGACGTCGACGTGGTCACGCGCAACGCGCCGCTGATCGTCGCCGGCGTGCTCGCGCTGATGCTGGCCAAGGCGCTGTGCATCTACTTCGTCGCGCGCCTCACGCGCTCCAGCCACGGCGAGGCGATCGACCGCGCGGTGCTGATGGCGCAGGGCGGCGAGTTCGCCTTCGTGCTGTTCTCCTCGGCATCGGCGGCCGGCGTCATCGACGCGACGGTCAACGCCAATCTCACCGCGATCGTCGTGCTGTCGATGGCGCTGACGCCGCTGGCGACGCTCGCGCTGCGCAAGCTGACGCCGGTGCGCGGGCCGTCGATGGACGGCATCGAAACCGCGGACGGCCTCGCCGGCAGCGTGCTGATCATCGGCTTCGGCCGCTTCGGCCAGGTGGTCAGCCAGCCGCTGCTCGCGCGCGGCTACGACGTCGCGATCATCGACACCGACACCGAGATGATCCGCTCGGCCGCCGAGTTCGGCTTCAAGATCTACTACGGCGACGGACGTCGCATCGACGTGCTGCGCGCCTCCGGCGCGGCCACGGCGTGCGCGATCGCGGTCTGCGTCGACGACCGCGCCGCGACCAAGGTCATCGTCGAGCTGGCGCGCCACGAGTTCCCGCAGGCCAAGCTGCTCGTGCGCGCGTACGACCGCCGCCATGCGGTGGAGCTGGTCGGCCAGGGCGTCGACTACCAGGTGCGCGAGACCTTCGACGCGGCGATCGCGTTCGGCGAGGCGGCGCTGCGCGAACTCGGCGTCGACGCCGACGCGGCACACGAGACGGCCGAAGAAGTGCGCCGCCGCGACGCCGAGCGCTTCGTCGTCGACGTGACCGAAGGACTGCGCGTCGGCCGCCATCTGCTGATCGGCAACCAGCCCAAGCCGACGCCGCTGACGAAGCCGCAGCGCGAGAGCGTCGCGCTGAGCGAGGAGACCGCCGAGGTCGCGGCGCGCGAAGCGACGCCTTAGCCGCAAACCCTGCGACACGGCCGTGGGCGCCGTGCGCGGCACCTCGACCCGCGAATGCCGTCATCCCCGCGAAAGCGCGGATCCGCATCGATTTCCAGCCAGGATCAAAAGCGGCTGGATCTCCGCTTTCGCGGGAATGACGAAGCCGTCCGAAGTTCCTTCAGCGAATCACGGCGGAATCCGCCGCCGCGTCGCCGCCGCGCGCGAGCAGCAGGATCAGCCGTCGCCGCGTATCGGCATCGAGATTGTCCGGCGCCAGCAGGAAGCGGAACCGCGCGCGCGGACCATGGCGAAAGCCGAGCGCGAGCAACGCGCCGAGGCGGAACGGCGATTCGAGTTCGGCGGGGTGCTCGTGGCCGTCGCGATCGAGCAGGACCCAGCCGGACTCGCGCCAGGCGGCGCGTCGGAAATTCGGCCGCCGATGCCGCCACAAAGCGGAGGCGCCGAGCGCGAATGCTCCCAGCGACGACGCGGCGGCGACTTCCGTCGACAGGCTCGTCAGCCACGGCGCCAGCATCGCGAGCGCGACGAGCGCGCAGACGACCGCGCCGATCCGGCGCGAGGGACGCAGGTCAAACGCGATGGCGGGCGCGGATTTCATCGACGAGCGCGGCGAAGCCGGAGTCGGCCGGCACCGAATGGCCCATCAGCCAATCCCACAGATCGGGGTCCTGCACGTCGAGCAGCCGATCGAAATCGGCGCGGCGCTGATCGTCGGCCTGGGCGTAGCAATCGCGCAGCCAGCCGCCGAGCAAGGCGTCGAGTTCGCGCGTACCGCGACGGCAACGCCAGCGCAGGCGCGCCTCGGCGCTCATCTCGCCGAGGTCCGCCGGACCGATCGCGCGACGCGCATCGGCGAGGCCTCAGCCCGCGCGCTCGGCGATCAGCTTCTTCGTTTCCGCGATCGCCTTGGCCGGATTCAGGCCCTTCGGACAGGTGCGCGCGCAGTTCATGATCGTGTGGCAGCGGTACAGCTTGAACGGGTCTTCGAGTTCGTCCAGGCGCGCGCCGGTGTCCTCGTCACGCGAGTCGACGATCCAGCGATAGGCCTGCAGCAGCACGGCCGGGCCGAGGTAGCGTTCGCTGTTCCACCAGTAGCTCGGGCAGGAGGTGGTGCAGCACGCGCAGAGGATGCATTCGTACAGACCGTCGAGCTTGGCGCGGTCCTCCTTCGACTGCAGCCGCTCCTTGTCCGGCGGCGGCGGCGTCTCCGCGCGCAGCCACGGCTTGACCGAGGCGAGCTGGGCGTAGAAGTGCGTCAGGTCCGGCACCAGGTCCTTGACCACCGGCATGTGCGGCAGCGGGTAGATCTTCACGTCGCCGGACGGACAGTCCTCGATCGCCTTGGTGCAGGCCAGCGTGTTGGTGCCGTCGATGTTCATCGCGCACGAGCCGCAGATGCCCTCGCGGCAGGAGCGGCGGAAGGTCAGCGTCGGATCGATCTCGTTCTTGATCTTGATCAGCGCGTCGAGAACCATCGGCCCACAGGCGGCCAGGTCGACCTCGTAGGTGTCCACGCGCGGGTTCTCGCCGTCGTCCGGCGTCCAGCGGTAGATGCGGAACGTGCGCAGCTTCTTCGCGCCGGACTTGGCCGGGAAGTGCTTGCCGGCCTTGATCTTGGAGTTCTTGGGGAGAGTGAATTCGGCCATATCGGTTCCGTGATTCGTCATCGGCAATTCGTGATTCGAAAGAGCGGATTCGCGTCGCCGTCGGCCTTCGCGAATCACCAATCACGAATCACCAATCACAGCATCAGTACACCCGCTTCTTCGGCGGCACCGGCTCGACGTCCGTGGTCAACGTGTTCATGTGCACCGGGCGGAAATCGAACGAGCACTTGCCGTTCGCGTCGACGTTCACCAGCGTGTGCTTCATCCAGTTGGCGTCGTCGCGCTCGGGATAGTCCTCGCGTGCGTGCGCGCCGCGGCTCTCGTGGCGCTGCTCGGCGGAGTTGATCGTCGCGACCGCGTTGTAGAGCAGGTTCTGCAGCTCGTAGGTCTCGATCAGGTCGGAGTTCCAGACCAGCGAGCGGTCCGACACCTTCACGTCCTCGAACGAGGCGAACACCTGCGCCATCTTCGCGCAGCCTTCCTGCAAGGTCTTCTCGGTGCGGAACACGGCGGCGTCGGCCTGCATCGTCTTCTGCATGTTGGCGCGGATTTCCGCGGTCGGCATCGAGCCGTTCGCGTGGCGCAGGCGATCCAGGTTCGCCAGCGCCTGATCGCAGGCCGAGGCCGGCAGCGCCTTGTGCGGCTGGCCCGGCTTGATCGTCGCCGCGCAGCGCTGAGCGACCGCGCGGCCGAACACGACTAGATCGAGCAGCGAATTGGAGCCGAGGCGGTTGGCGCCGTGCACCGACACGCAGGCCGCCTCGCCGATCGCGTAGAGGCCCGGCACGACCGAATCGTTGTCGTCGCCGCGCTTGCGCACGACTTCGCCGTGGTAGTTGGTCGGCACGCCGCCCATGTTGTAGTGCACGGTCGGGATGACCGGGATCGGCTCCTTGGTCACGTCGACGCCGGCGAAGATGCGCGCCGACTCGGAGATGCCCGGCAGCTTCTCGTGCAGCACTTCGGCACCGAGGTGCTGCAGATTGAGGTGAATGTGGTCCTTGTGTTCGCCGACGCCGCGGCCTTCGCGGATCTCGATCGTCATCGAACGGCTGACCACGTCGCGCGAGGCGAGATCCTTCGCGTTCGGCGCGTAGCGCTCCATGAAGCGCTCGCCGTTCGAGTTGGTCAGATAGCCGCCCTCGCCGCGCGAACCTTCGGTGATCAGACAGCCCGAGCCGTAGATGCCGGTCGGATGGAACTGCACGAACTCCATGTCCTGCAGCGGCAGGCCGGCGCGCAGCGCGAGGCCGCCGCCGTCGCCGGTGCAGGTGTGCGCGGAGGTCGCGCTGAAGTACGCGCGGCCGTAGCCGCCGGTGGCGAGCACGACGCCGTGCGCGCGGAACAGATGCAAGGTGCCCTCGGCCATGTCGAGCGCGAGCACGCCGCGGCAGGCGCCCTCCTCGTCGAAGATCAGGTCGAGCGCGAAGTATTCGACGAAGAAGCGCGCGTCGTGCTTGAGCGACTGCTGGTACAGCGTGTGCAGGATCGCGTGGCCGGTACGGTCGGCCGCGGCGCAGGTGCGCTGCGCGACGCCCTTGCCGTAGTCGGTGGTCATGCCGCCGAACGGCCGCTGGTAGATTAGGCCCGCATCGGTGCGCGAGAACGGCACGCCGTAGTGCTCGAGTTCGATGATCGCGGCCGGCGCTTCCTTGCACATGTACTCGATCGCGTCCTGGTCGCCGAGCCAGTCGGAGCCCTTGATCGTGTCGTAGAAATGGAAGCGCCAGTCGTCCGGACCCATGTTGCCGAGCGCGGCGGAAATGCCGCCCTGCGCCGCGACGGTGTGCGAGCGCGTCGGGAAGACCTTGGTGATGCACGCGGTCGAGAGGCCGGTCGCGGCGAGGCCGAAGGTCGCGCGCAGTCCCGCGCCGCCGGCGCCGACCACGACGATGTCGACCTTGTGTTCCTGGATCTTGTAGCTCGAAGCCATCGGTCAGCGCCCCAGCGCAATGCGGATGACGGCGAGCGCGCTGGCCGCGCCGCCGAGGAAGCAGAGGAACTTGATCGCGATCTGCAGCGCGACTTCGAGCCAACGCGTGTGCACGTAGTCCTCGACCACGACCTGCAGGCCGAGCTGCGCGTGCCAGAACACCGCGACGATGAAGGCCAGCATCAGCACCGCGTTGAACGGCTGCGCGACCAGCGCGCGCGCGGCTGCGTAGTCACCGTGCAGCGCGCCCAGCACGGTCCAGACGAACCACAGCGACAGGAACAGCAACGCGACCGCGGTCAGGCGCTGCACGATGAAATGATGGGCGCCCTGCTTGGCCGAGCCGAGACCGAGCGCGTTCTTCAGCGGTGTGCGCAGGTTGCTCATGCGCCACCCCGCTGCGCGAACACGCAGACCCAGACCAGCGCCGTCAGCACCAGGCTGCCGGCGACCACCAGCCAGCCGTTGCGCACGAACTGCGCCGGCAGATAGCCGAGGCCGGCGTCTTGCAGAAGGTGACGGATGCCGTTGAGCAGGTGATAGGCCAGCGACCAGGTCCAGCCGAACAGCAGCAGCAGGCCGATCCAGGAAGCGCAGAACGCCTGCACCTTCGCATACGCTTCGGGGCCGGACGCCAGCGCGAGCAGCGCGACGACGAGCAGGATCGTGCCGGCGGCGAGCGCGATGCCGGTCGCGCGGTGCAGGATCGAGGTGACCATCTGGATCTGCCAGCGGTAGATCGAGAGGTGCGGCGATAACGGTCGCGCGGTGGCTGGCATGGCTGGCTCGTGCTGACGTTGTGGATGGCCGCCGCGTCCCCACGACGCGGGTTCGCATCAGAAATCGATGCAGCGGCCGTTCTTTTCCCAATCCCCGTATCGAACGGGATCCAACCCCGACTCACGTCCGCCGGTTTCAGCCGCCGGCGTCACGCGCGCGGTCGCCGTGTCCTCGACACGTTCGGTCGCGGGCGTCTTCGCAGATTCGGCTGGGGATTCGGGTTCGGACATGGTGCAGTGCGGCGCAAAGGTTAAACCCAGCGAGGCGCGCTGACAATGTTTTTGCGATCGTCCGTGGCTTTTGCGATCGTCCGTGATCGCCACGATCGTCCAGGTACGGATCCGCAGAACGACCGGAAGCTTCGGCGAATCCACCCGCGGCCGTCCATGATGGATGCTGCTGCGATCGTCCCCGATCGCCGCAGTCGTCGCAGCATGGGATCGCGCAGCGGCCGCAGCTTCGGCGGCCCCGCCCGCGGCCATCCCTGGCCGCACTTCTCGAGCGGAGCAAAGCGCGTCGCTCATGGCGCGGCTTCAGCGGCGGGAGGCGCCGGTGCATGCGACGCGCGATGCTAGGCTTGAACCTCGACCTGCCGGATACGACATCGATGCCCATGCCGCTCTGCCCCGCCGAACTGCTCACCCTCTCCGGCGCCGATGCTTCGTCCTTCGCGCAGGCGCAGTTCACCAGCGACGTGAGTACGTTGACTCCCGGCCACTGGCAGTGGAGCGCGTGGCTCGACGCGCAAGGCCGGGCTCGCCACTTCTTTCTGCTGATGTGCGTCGAAACGGATCGCCTGCTGGCCTGGCTTCCTCTCGGCGGCGCCGAGGCGATGCGTGAAGCGCTCGCACGCTACGTGTTCCGCGCCAAGCTCACGTTGAGCGCGTCGACGGACTGGACGCTGCATGCGCTGTCGGCTGACGAACTCGACACGCCGCTCGACACGCACGCCATCGTCGCCCGTGCCGACGGCTTCGCCTTCCGCCAGCCCGGCGGCGAGAACCGCATCGCATGGCTGGCGCCGTCGCCGGCAGTGGACGTCGATGCCGATGCGCTGAATCGCTGGCGCGCGGCCGACGTCGCGGCTGGACTGCCGCTGTTGGCGCCGGCGCTCGGCGGCGAGTTCGTGCCGCAGGCGCTCGATCTCGAACGCCTCGATGCGATCCGCTTCGACAAAGGCTGCTATCCGGGTCAGGAAATCGCCGCGCGCCTGCATTTCCGCGGTGGCAACAAGCGCGGCCTGCGACGGCTGCGCGTTGACGGCGCAGCGCCGGCGAACGGTACCGAACTCCTCGACGCCGCCGGCGCGAACGCCGGACGCATCCTCTACGCCGCACCGGTCTCCGCCGACGCGAGCGAAGCGCTGGCCGTGATGCCGATCGACCAACCCGACGACGCCGGCGCATTGAAGACGGCGGACGGACTCGGCGTATTCGTCATTACCGTTTAGACGTCCAGACGTAAATACGTCTAGACGTTTTTGCCGTTTGCAGTTCAAACATTTTCACGTTCCGCGCGATGAATACGAAGCTGAATGTTCATTCAGCCTGGGTGGAGACAAGCGCCCCTCGCATCGCGTAATCTCCCGCTCCGCGCCCCACGGAGGGCGCAACAAATTCCTAACACTCGCGCGTTTCGCGCGGAAACGATCGACGAAATTCGCCGATCGGCAACACCCGAAGTTGGAGCGACTGCCGGGGTGGCAGACGCAACCAACTGGCGCCGTCGCAGCGATCCTTCGCGCACGCGCCGCAGCTTCGCAATCAAGAAGGCCCAGCGCGCGACGTGCTCCTCGCACGACGCGGACCCTCCCCGCTCGCGTCATGCGCGCGAGGCGACGCGAAGGCCGAAGTGAGTGAGGTAGAAGAAAATGAAACTGTCCTTCCTGCTGTGGCTCGCTTCGGCGCTGCCGCAACCGGCCGCCGATCAGGTCTGCCTGGCGACGACGGTCTATCTCGAAGCGCGCAGCGAGTCGCAGACCGGCCAGATGGCCGTCGCCGAAGTGGCGATGCGGCGTCGCGAACGCGGACGCTGGGGCAACACGGTCTGCGAGGTCGTGCGCGCACCCGGCCAGTTCGCGACGGCGACGATGAGCCAGAACTTCGTGCTCGACAACCCGGACGCCTGGGGCAAGGCGTGGAAGATTGCCGGCCGCGCGATCGCGATGTGGTCGCTGCCGACGGACCAGCGCAAGTTCGTGGTCCCGCACGCCTACTATTTCGTCGTGGCCGATTCGGCCTGGCCGTCGTGGATCAAGGGCCCGCCGCTGGCGACGATCGGCGCGCACAACTTCTACAGCATCAACTGACGAAGGCGGTTCTCTCGCGGAGACGCGGAGAACGCAGAGAGAGAAAGCAGAGAGAGCTTTTCGTCGGGATGCTTTTCTCTGCGCTCTCTGCGCCTCTGCGAGAGGAAGCTTTTTCGACAGCACCGATCGAGGAGCGATGCCCTCGATCGGGAGCGGCACTCCCTCGCGCCGCTCGCAATTCCTTCGAGATTCCCGGAGCACCCGATCGCCGCGCGACCCATCGGTCGCGCGGCGAATCGTCATCGCGGCGGAATCAGCGCCGCTCCGCCGCGCTCGCGTCGCGCGCGCCGCGGAATTCCGAATCCTTCGACCAATCCGGCCAGCGCTTGGAGTTCGCCAGATCGTTGCCGAGCTTGTAGAGCAGGCCGAGATCGCGCGCCATGCCGGTGAAGCTCCAGTCGGCCTGCCACTCGTCGCCCTGCTGGTGGTAGCGATTGGTCGTGTAGTCCTTCTGCGCCGCTTCGCCGGCCGCCTTGCCGCCCTTGACCAGGTCGTCGCCGGAACCGAACGACACCGCCGGCACGCCGCGCTTGGCGAACGGGAAATGATCGGAGCGGAAGAAGTAGCCGGCCTCCGGATGCGAATCGGGCGTGTAGGCCAGGCCGAAGCTCTTGCCTTCGGCGATCAGCTGGTCGATCAGATCGGACTTCGCGCTGCCGGAGATCGTGAAGTTGCGCGACGGATCGCCCGGATCGAGCGCGTCCATGTTGATGTCGGCGACGGTCTTGCCGAGCGGATACAGCGGCTTGGACGCGTAGTACTCCGAACCGAGCAGCCCCTTCTCCTCCGCCGTCACGGCGAGGAACACCACCGAGCGCTGCGGCTTCGGGCTCTGCGCGAACGCGCGGCCCATCTCGATCAACGCGGCGACGCCGGTCGCGTTGTCGACCGCGCCGTTGTAGATCTTGTCGCCCTTCTTGTCCGGCTCGCCGACGCCGAGGTGATCCCAGTGCGCGCTGTAGATCACCGTCTCGTCCGGACGCTGCGCGCCTTCGATGCGGCCGACCACGTTCTGCGAGGTGATCACCTGCTGATCGACCGCGTAGTCGGCCGAGAACGTCGCACCCTTCAGCTCGACCGGCTTGAACTCGCGCGTCTGCGCCAGCTTCTTCTGCGCCTCGAAGTCGAGCCCGGCGCGCTTGAACAGGTCCGCGGCGAAATCGCGCTGGATCCAGCCTTCCAGCTTCGGATGCACCGCCGCGCCGTTGTCGCGCACGACGTCGAACATCGTGTTGGTATTGGAGTTCTTGACCGTGTTCCAGCCGTAGGAAGCCGGCGCGGTCTCGTGCACGATCAGGATGCCGGCGGCGCCCTTGCGCGCGCCTTCCTCGAACTTGTACGTCCAGCGGCCGTAGTAGGTCATCGCCTTGCCGCCGAAGTCGCCCTTGCCGGTTTCGAAGTCCGGGTCGTTGATCAGCACGATGCCGATCTTGCCCTTCAGGTCGACGCCCTTGAAGTCGTTCCACTTGCGCTCCGGCGCATCGACGCCGTAGCCGAGGAAGACCAGCGGCGCGTCCTTGATCGAGACGGACTTGGAACCTTCCATCGCCGCGCGCACTGCGATCTGCTCGCCCTGCGTCAGCGCCTCGTTCTTGCCGCCGACGGCGACGTCGAGCTTCGGCGTGCCGCTGATCTGCGAACGCGCCAGCGGCACCGCCTGCGTCCAGGCACGCTGGCCGTCCTTCAGGTCGCCGCCGGGCTGCAATCCGGCCGCCTTCATCTGCGCGACGATGTATTCGACCGTCTTGGTCTCGCCCGGCGTGGCCGGGCCGCGTCCCTCGAATGCGTCCGAGGACAGCGTCTTGACGTCTTCGGAGAGGCGCTTGGCGTCGAACGTCGGCGCCTTCTCGGCGAAGGCGGACGACGACAGGGCGAGAGCGATGCTGGTGGCAAGCAGACGTTTCAAGAGCGGACCCTCCGGACGGAAAGCGTTCGATGCTAGTCCGGCTCGCCGATGAGGTCCATACGCGCTGCGGCGAACGTCGCGAAGAAACCGCCCGCCCCGGGGAAAGGGCGGGCGGCCTGCGGAAATCGCCCGGGAAGGACGGCGTCGGTCCGCCAAGCGCCCCGACTTCTATCCGCCGGACGGCGACGCCGACATGCGCGGGTCGAAGCCGTCGCGAAAGATGATGTCGCTGCCGCCGCAGGTTCCCGCCGGCGCGGCGACGGCGTCGATCGCATAGCCGCCACCTGCGACGCGCGTTCGCGTCGGCGTCAGCTGCGCGCGCACCTCGAAACCGCTGCCCGCCTGTGCGGCTGACTTGGCCTGCATCGACGCCTGCACCGTGAATCGCGATGACGCCGGATCGGCTGCCGATGCGGTCGTGCCGATGAGCAACACGCACAGCGAAACCGCCGCGACGCCTAAGCGACATCGCGGGATTCCGCCATGCGCCGCCGCCTCTCCGGCGTCGTTCCCTCGCATGCGGGAATTCCTTTCGCCGCTTTGGACGGACGCCGCTGTTCGCAGGTGCGACGGCGTTCTCGGCGTCGCTCCGGGGATCGGCGCGTCCATCTCACTTCCCCTTCGCTTCGAGCTTGGCCAGGCGCGCCATCAGCTTCTGCACGGTCGCCTCGAGCGCGGCGTTCTTCTGCGCCAGCTCCTGCACCGCGGCGATGGTCACGATCTGCGCCGGATAGGTGTCGACCTGCAGGATCTCGTTGTCGGCGTTCTTCTCGGCGCCCGGCAGGTACTCGCCGGACTTCGTCACCGCGTCCGGGAACACCTCGGCGAACTGCTGCGCGATCACGTTGTAGTAACGCTGGTCGGCGACTTCCGGATGCGCGGCGCGGTAGGCGTCGGTGTAGCGGAAGCTGACCGGGTGCACTTTCGCCAGCGTGTCGAGCGCACTGTCGATCGGCTGGATGTCCTGCTTGATGCGGCCGTCGGAGTTCGCCTGCCAGGCGCCTGCGGTGGATTTCGACGCTTCGCCGTTTACAGTGAGATTTCCGGAGATTTCCACCTGAGTCACTATGTGGACGCCTCCCCCCGCGTTGAGGTTCAACCGTCCCGTGTTGCGGGTCAGGTAAATGTTTGCCCACTTGTCGTCCGTTATCAATGCGATCTCGACGTCTCTGAGATCAAATGGATCGGGACGAGGATTGATTTGCAGCTCGGTCGTAAATTCCCGGAAAGTATTCGTATTGATGCCTACGCCGCCGTCAGCTCCGATGATGAACTGATCGGCCGCACCGCTGTAGCTGAAGTCGCGGCCGCTGCCGCCCCAGATGAAGCTGCGATCATGACCTGCCGCGGTCTTGGCGTGTCCGCCGGCAAAACTGTACCCGCCATGAGCTTCCGAATGATCACCCATTGCCATGGATTGCTTGCCGTCCGCGGAGGACGATCCGATGCTGAACGCGACACTGTCAGCGGTCGGGGTGAACTGTCCGGCATACAACCCTCTGGCGCCAAAAATCAGCGGCTGATCGTCGGATGTTCCGAGATAGTTGACACCTGGGGCCGTTCCGGCATTGCCTGTGGTCGACCAGCAAGCTCCGCTGCCATTGATCTCCGAACGCCCGCCCAACTCGGCGAATTCGCCGCCACCGGCCTTGCGCACGGCGACGCCGATCCAGCCATCACCGACGGCGACGCTGCCGAAATCGACTTCGGTACTGAAACGGCCATCCTTGACTTCGACGCCGTACAGCGTGACCGCGTCCGCCAGGGGCGCAACGGCCTTCTCGCTGCCGTAGGGCGTCACACGCAGGTCGTAGCGACCGCTGGCCGGCCGACCGCCGTCGTCGAGGCTGCCGTGGTAGGTGAAGCTCGCAGCCTGCGCCGCGCAACCGCCGAAAGCGAGTGCCAGGCCGACGGCCCAAGCGATGTGGCGATGTGACGTGTTCATCTCTCCTCCCGTGATGTGGAACGACCGGTATTGGCCGATCCAGCCAACCCCTACTACGCCGGCCGATAGGCAAACCCGCCATGATTCACCCACGCATGCCGCACGGCTGGATTTGCTGCACAATCCGCCCATGCAGGGAGATCTTTCGCCGTCCAGCGACCAGGCCGTCGAGCTGCTGGTCAAGCTGTTCTATGCGGATTTGCAGCGCATCGCGCGGCGCGAGCGCGGCCGCTCCACCAGCCCGTCCGAGACGCTCGGCACCACCGCCCTCGTGCACGAGGCCTACCTGAAGCTGGCGCGCCAAGGGGTCTTCGAGGACCGCGCGCATTTCCTCAACACCGCGGCGCTCGCCATGCGGCAGGTGCTGGTCTCGCACGCACGTTCGCGTCTGCGCGACAAGCGCGGCGGCGGACAGGCTCCGCTCGACATCGACGAAGTCGACGTGCTTGCCGAAAGCGACGAGCGTATCGCTGCGCTCGACGACGCATTGAATGCGCTCGAACAGATCTCGCCGCGGCTGGCGCGTGTGGTCGAATGCCGCTACTTCGCGGGCTATTCGGAAAAGGAAACCGCGTTGGCGCTCGGCGTCGCCGAACGCACGGTGCAGCGCGACTGGATGATGGCGAAGGCGTTGCTGTACGAGTCGCTGGGGACAGCCTAGCGTTTCGCGACGAGCTCCCTGCGCAGACGTTTCAGCGGCTCGACGTAGCGCGGCGATAGCGAGCTGTACTGCGTTTCAATCGCTGCCGCCTGCTCGACGAGCTTCGCCGCCTCGCCTCGTTTGCCCTGCGCCATTTCGCATTCTGCCAACGCGAGCTGTACTTCGGCGATCTTCGGGCTCTTCGGCAGATACAGGTCGACACGGGTCGCCAGGGCATGCTCCAGGATAGGGCGGGCGGTCGCCGGGTCGCCGCTACGCAAGCGCGCAAGCCCTTCGATCAATTCACTGTCGGAGATCACGGAGCGCACATACGGCGCAATCTCGCTGGCACGCGCCCGATTGCCGACATCGGCGGCATTCTTCGAAGCTGGGCCAAATTTTTCCGCGCGCAGCTCAATCTCCGCCGCCATCAAATCCCGGCGAAGACCCCAAACCGAAGCGGGAATCGGATCCTGGTATTCCGAAGAAGACTGCGAAAGTATCGACCTGGCCGCATCGATTCTACCGGAGTCCAAAGCAATCCTGGCCCTGGAATCATGGCTCTGGATGCTCATCCCGCCGCTTGCGACGCCATTTATCGGAAGTAATTTCTCGATCAAGTCATCGGCCAGATCGAAGCGACCCAGCTCCAGGAGCGCGGAAATTACGCACCGGGAAGGACTTATTCTTGCATTCTCCGGAAGATTACCTCTATTTATCACATCCACAGCCGATTCGCAGGCCGCCAGCGCAGCATCGTAGCTGCCGGCCGCAAGCATGGCGCGGCCGTAGGACTCAAATGCAAATGCCTTGCTGTTGACTCCGATCGAGTCATCCATTCCGAGCATTTTATCTTTCGCATATCCCGCGATATCCAGAGCCTCCTTTGCCTGCTCTGCAGCAGAAAGCACCTGCGCCACCATCAGCTGCCCCCTTACTACACGAATACCTCCCTCTCCTTCAGCCAGAATGGACAAACTCAGCGATTTTCGAGCCGAGCTCAACGCAGCCTCGTGCTGCATGTTCTTACTCTCAGCCCTTGCCAATTCGTAGTAACCAATCGCCAACGAACCATCATCATTTCCATTAACGCGACCCGACATATCTATTGACCGTCTCAGCAACGAAACCGCCTCCGAGAGTCGCCTAATCGTTCCTGCCGCCAAACCGTTGAAGAATAATGCAGAACATAAATCTCCCGATTCCGGGAGCTTCGCGAGAATACCGACGGCCTCCGAGGAATACGAGTACGATTTGAGAACGTCTGAATATTGATAATATTGAGCCATCTTGTAGAGGACATTGGCTCTCGTGTTGGAATCGAAATCGCCAATCTTGTCGAGTATCGACTTCGCCTCGCCCAAGGCCGGCCCCGCCAATTTCATCCACTTCGATCCGATGGACGAAGTCGACACCTTCATTAGATCGGCGACCAATTCGTATGACTCCGGACCGTCGATCCTCCTGCTCAGCGATACAACCTCCTGCGCCAAAGCAAACGCCTCGTCCTTCAGAGAAAAATCCACATACAAGTCGCGCATCACCCGCAACAATTCGAGCTTGGCCTCCGGAGCATCCTCCAAGCTGTTCTCGATCCGCTTCGCGCCGATGTCCAGCAGCTCCCTCGCCGTGGTCTGGCGTGCCTTGACCGGGTTCTTCTGCTGGCTCGAATTGGTCTTGAACAGATCCACCATGAAGCTCTGTACCGCTTCGGCCCGCTGAGCTTGCGCGCGCGCTTTGCTCGCCTGCCAAGCAACCGCGACGGTCGCAGCCGCCATTGCGACGAACAACACAGCGGCCGTCGACAGCGGCAGCCAGTTCCTGCGCATGAACCGTCGCGCGACGTAGACGCGCGCGCCCGCGCGCGCCTGCACCGGCCGATGATCGAGATGCCGACGCACGTCGTCCGCCAATGCCCGCGCATCCGGATAGCGCTCGTCCGTTTCGCGCCGCAGCGCCTTGCCGGCGATCGCGTCGAGATCGCCCCGCAGTGCGCGCGCCGGTACCGGCGACCGCTCCGTCGCGAGCTTGCTCGGCGGCGGCAGCGGCGTGTCCAGCAGCCGCTTCACCGCGGCCGCCATCGGCGCCGCGTCGTCCGACCACGGAAGCCGGTCGGTCAGCAGCTCGAACAGGATCACGCCTAGCGCGTAGACGTCAGTGGCAGTGCCGATCGTGCCGCTGGTCAACTGTTCCGGTGCGGCGTACTTCGGCGACAGATACAGCGTGCGGGTGGTGTCCTCCGCAGGCTCCGCGTCGAGCAGCTTGGCGATGCCGAAGTCGAGCAGCTTGGCCTGCCCGTCGGCCGTGACCAGGATGTTCGACGGTTTCAGATCACGATGCACGACCAGGTGCGTCTGCGCATACGCCACCGCGTCGCAGATCTGCAGGAACAGGATCAAGCGCTCGGTCAGGGGCAGCCGGTGCGCATTCGCATAGGCGATCAGATGCTCGCCTTCGACGTACTCCATCACCATGTAGGCGGCGCCATCCGTTTCGATGCCGCCGTCATAGAGCCGCGCGATACCCGGATGCGCCAGGCCGGCCAGGATTTCGCGCTCGCCGACGAAGCGCTGACCGATCGAGCCGCGCGCATTCGGGATCAGCTTCAGCGCGGCCTGCTGCTGGAAGCCACCTTCGCGACGTTCCGCCAGCCACACTTCCGCCATACCGCCGCGGCCGAGCGGACGCAGCAGGCGGTACGCACCGATCGTGCGGCCGGCGGCGTAGACGTTCTCGCTTGCGGCATTCGTCGAATCGCTGTTGATCGCCGCGCGATCGAGGAAGCCGTCCTCGTCTTCGGTCAGGCGCAGCAAGTGCTCGATGCGCCCGCGCAAATCGGGCCGGCCGGAACACACCCGATCCAGAAAAGCCGCTCGCCGCTCGACCGGTTCGGCCAGCGCGCGCGCGAACAACTCGTGCACCTCTCCCGTCTGCGGCACCTGCGACATGTCGCCCCTCCCGCCTGACCTTTGCAGCACACTGCCGTGCACGTCACTTTGCGAATGGCGTGCCCTCGGGCTCGATGCCGAACCCTATTCCGCCTTCGATACGCCGAAACGCGCCGAATCCCGCCACGTCGCAGTCGCGCGACGGCAGTGACGAAGTGCGTCGGTCGCGTAAGATGCAGCGATGACCGGCTACACCACCCGCCAGCTCCGCTTGCGCTTCGGCGAGCGCGACCTGCACGTCCGCGCGCTCAGCGACCTGCAGCAATACGACGACGCCGACGGCCACGCGGAGCGCGCCGGCATCTCCTCGGCGCAATGGAGCCTGTTCGGCCACGTCTGGCCGGCCGGCTGCCTGCTCGCCGAGGCGATGAGCCGCCACCCGATCGCCGGCAGGCGCATCCTCGAACTCGGCTGCGGGCTCGGCCTGGCCAGCCTCGTGCTGCAGCAGCGCGGGGCGGACGTACTGGCGACCGACCATCATCCGTTGGCGGAATCCTTCCTGCACGAGAACGCCGCGCTGAACGGCCTGGCGCCGGTGCCGTACCGCACCCTGCAATGGACGGTGGCGGAGCCGGACCTGGGTCGCTTCGACCTGATCATCGGCAGCGACATCCTGTACGAACGCGGCCACGCCACCCAGCTCGCGCCGGTGCTCGAACGCCACGCGAGCGCGGAGGCCGAGATCGTCATCGCGGATCCGGGCCGCGGCAACAGTGCTCTGCTCACGCGCGCGCTCGCGGCGCAAGGCTATGCGGTCGAGGAGTGGCGCGGGCCGATGACACCGGACGAAGCGCCGCCGTTTCGCGGAAGGCTGCTGACCTATCGACGGTCGGGCGCGCCTGTCGATCGCAGGGCTTGAAGCAGCCCGCGCCCGCCGCCGGCGTCATGCATGCGAGCGCGCGTGCCCATGGATGATCTTGGTGGAACCTGCGGAAGAAGCTTTTCTCGCAGAGACGCAGAGGCGCAGAGAAAGAAACAGAGAAAGCGATCTACCTGAGAAAAGCTCTTCCTCTGCGCCTCTGCGAGAGAACCGCTCTTCTCAGCGCGACATCAGCAACACCGGCAGCACCAGCAACCCGAGCACCAGCGCCGCGACCAGCACGGCCATCAGCACGCGCAGCGGTTCGTGGCGCAGCATCGTCCACCACGTCGGCGCGGTGCCTTCACGGCGCGCGGTGGCGTAGTCGGCCTGCGCCTGCGCCTGGCGCTTGGCCTGGTAGTCGGCGAACAGGCGCTTGGCTTCCGGCGCGACGTCCTCGTCGGTGATCCAGATCGCGCCGGCGGAAATGCCCCAGCGGCTCGGCGGCGTCTCGTAGAACTCGATGCGATGCGCGTCCAGCAGCGCGCGCACTTCGTCCGCCTCGTCGTCGGGCACGTGGCGCAGATTCAGAAGCAGGCTCGGCATGCGCACATCCTAGCGCGGCGGCGCCGGTTTCAGCGCGCATCGAGTCTCAACGCCGCACGCAGCCGCGCGCGATAGGCGCGCCCGGCCGCGACGCGCGCGCCGCTGGCGAGGTGCAGCACGTGACGGCCGCCATCGAGGATTTCGAGGTCGCGCACCGCACTGCGGCTCGGCCAGGCGCGTCTCCATCGCGACCGGCAACGCCCGTGCACCACCACGCCGGTGCGCGAGCACGGAGAAACCTCACTTGTCGCGCACCGCCTCGACCTGAATGCGCAACGCGACGTTCATGTCGAAGCCGTAGTCCTTGCCCGCATCGAGACCGAACGCGGAGCGATCGAACGAACCGTACGCGTCCGCGCCGCAGTATTCGCGCTTGAGCATCGGATGCTGAATGCACTTGAAGCGCTCGATGCGCAGCTCGACCGGCTTGGTGACGCCGTGCAGCGTGAGTTCGCCGGCCACGCGGGTCGGCGCGCCGTCGACGAAGCGCTCGAACGTGCCCTTGTAGCTCGCCTTCGGATGCTTGGCGATATCGAAGAACTCCTTGCCGCGCGCCCATTTGTTCAAGGCCTGCTGGCCGAAGTCGATGCTGGCCGGATCGAGCGAGACCTCGAGCGTGCCGGTGCCGGCCTCGCGGTCGAGCACGACCTTGCCCGTGCTCTTGTCGAGCTTGCCGCGCCAGAGCGAAATGCCCATGTGGTCGGCCTCGAAGCTCGGATAGGTATGGTCCGGATCGAGCGTGTAAGTGGCCGGCGCGGCGGTGGCGGCAACGGCGGCGAGGGATGCGAACAGCGCGGACAGCAGACGGATCGGAACGATGCGGGACATGATGCCTCCTGGTCGCGGCGGAGCGCCGCTTTCCTCTTCGCGACGAACGAGCGTCGGCGAAATCGACACGCACGGAGAATGGTAGCGCTCTCGCCCGGACAGTCGAAAACGAGCGAACGACCTGGCGAGCCGGAGTTGTCGATTTTCGCCGTCGTGGTACGTCGTCCGGATGGACGGGCCGTGCGACGGCGCGAAACCGATCATCCCGACGACCTTTCAATGGAGGCCCCATGGCAGACCACAACAATCATCGCGTAGCCGAACTCCCCCTGACGCCCCATCCCGCGATGAAGCGGCTGCGACACCTGATCGGCACGTGGCGAAACGAGGGAGCGGTCGCGGGCACCTCGACGTACCGCATGGCGCTCGGCGGCCACTATCTGATGCAGGAGTTCGACACCGTCACGCCGAGCGGGCGCACGCTCTCGGGCATCGAGTACGTGACCTGGGACGAGGACACGCGGAGCCTGCGCTCGCACCTCATGGCCGACGACGGCAGCAATTTCGCCTACACCTACCAGCTCGACGACGACGGAACGTACTGGACGTGGTTCGGCGACAAGGGCTCGGACAATTTCTTCAAGGGCCGGCTGAGCGAGGACGGCAGGACCATCACCGGCCGCTGGCAGTGGCCCGGCGGCGGCTTCGACGTCGTTTCGCGCAAGACCAGCGGCTAGCCCGCTGCGACGAAGCGTCGGTCGAAGCTAACCGCGCAGACGCCAGCGCGCGAGCGGAGTGTGCTGGCTGCGCCCGAGCAGGCTGTGCACGAGCACGAATTCCTCCACGCGCCAGCGCACCGGCTCGACCGGCTGGGCGGCGATCGCCGCGTCGTCGTAGAGCAGCGTCACGTGCGGCGTGAATCGTGGCGCGACCCAGCGCGCCAGTCCGCTCGCCCGCAGCGCTTCGCCGAGTGCGCGCTGCAACTCGGCCAAGTGCGCGATACCGTGCTCGCCGAGCAGCACGAAGGGCTTCTTGCCGGAACGCGCCGCGAAGCTCTCGGCACGATCGAAGCCGACCTCGAACGGCGACGCCTCGACGCGTTCGGCCGCCGCGCCGGCCATGCGCACCACGTCGCCCGGCACGTCGACGTAGTCGCCGAGGTGATGCAAGGTCACGTGCAGGCGTTCGGCCGCCAGCGGCCGGCCGCGCAGGCCGTGACGCTCGCGCAGCGTCTGCGCCAGCGCGGCGATGCGCTCGGCGGCCGCCGCATCCGGATAGACGGCCAGGAACAATCGATCGGTCGGCGCGGCCGGCGCGAAGCCGGCCAGCGACGGCTGCGCCGGCGTCCGGCCGGATGGCGAATCGCTCATGTTCGGACGCTCCGCCCGCCCCGGCCCGCGCCGGTGGGAACGGCGCTCAAGCGGCGGTCGGCACGGGCGCGCCGACGCGGCGGCGCACGGCGTCCATGTCCACCACCGGCCGCACTTCGATGCAGCCGGTCGCGGCCCAGGGGAACTCGGCGGCGATGCGCAGCGCCTCGTCCATGTCGGCCGCCTCGATGAGATTGAAGCCGCCGAGGATTTCCTTGGTCTCGGCGAACGGGCCGTCGACGATCGTCGCGCGGCCACTGCGCACGCGCAGCGTCTTGGCGGTCGCGGGCGGTTCGAGCTGCTGCGAATCGAGCAGATGGCCGGCCTGGCGCAGTTCGTCGGCGTGCTCGAAGCAGCCGCGCATGGTGGTGTCGAACTCGCCGGCCGGCAGCGCGTTCAGCAGCGACGCGTCGTTGTAGATCATCACGAGGAATTTCATCGTTCGCTCCCGTCGCCGGCGCTCGCCGTCGCGACTCAAGTCCCGGCGGAGTCGTGCGCGGCGGAATCCTGGAAAAATGGCACCACTTCGCCTTTCAGCTTCAGCGTGATCGGATTGCCGCGGCGGTCGAGCGCGCGCCCGGCGACGACGCGGATCCAGCCCTCGCTGATGCAGTATTCCTCGACGTTGGTCTTCTCCTGCCCGTTGAAGCGGATGCCGATGCCGCGCGCGAGCAGGTCGGCGTCGTGGTACGGGCTCTTGGGGTCGACGCTGAGTCGATCGGGAAAGGTGTCGGTCATCGGCGCAATTCTGAAGTTGCCAAACGCCTACTATGCGATCACCGACCCGGCTTTGTCGAATCGGATCGCGCCCGTTCGTCGTCGATGGAAAGGCCCGCGTCAGCGGTTCCGCAAACCGTCGCAAGAAGGAGCATCGCCATGTCCGCCCGATTCCAGCGCATCAGCCCGTTCCTCTGGTTCGATCAGCAGGCCGAGGAGGCCGCCCGCCACTACGTCTCGATCTTCGAGAACTCGCGCATCGTGAAGACCGTGCGTTACGACGCCGAAAGCGCCGCCGCTTCGGGGCAGCCGAAAGGATCGGTGATGACCGTCGCGTTCGAACTCGACGGACTCGCGTTCACGGCCATCAACGGCGGGCCGCATTTCACCTTCAACGAATCGATCTCGCTGGTCGTCAATTGCCGCAGCCAGGCCGAGATCGACCGCTACTGGGATGCCCTGAGCGAGGGCGGCGATCCGCGGGCGCAGCAATGCGGCTGGCTGAAGGACCGCTACGGGCTGTCCTGGCAGGTCGTCTCGACCGAAATCATCGACATTCTCAGCGGCGAGGATGCGGGCAGGGCCAGCCGCGCGATGGCGGCGGTGCTGCAGATGAAGAAGATCGACGTCGCGGCCGCGCTGCGCGCGGCCGGATAGCGTTCAGCGCAGCTGGCTGTCCTTGCTGCCGCGGCGGTTGTAGCCGCTGAACGCGGCCTGCTCGCGGTCCTGCGCGTCCTGGCAGGCGATGCACAGGCGCACGCCGGGGACGGCCTTGCGCCGTGCCTCGGGAATCGGCGCCTCGCACTCCTCGCAATGGCTGCGACCGGCGCCTTGCGGCATGCGGTCGCGCGCGCGCTGGATCGCATCCTTCACGGTCGCGTCGATCTGGTCCTGTACGGCGCCGTCGCCGGCCCAGCCGGTGGCCATCGCTGTCTCCTGTGCCTGAACGAGGCGAAGCATGCGCCCGCGGGCGGCGTGCTTCGCTCCTTTCGAGGTAGGGATGCCGGCCGACTCAATCAAGCCATCGCAGCGCGGCGAACACCCCGTAATGGTCCGAAGCCCAGGTGCCGTTCCGATCCGCCCGGTCGAACAGGCGCCGCGCCTCGACGACGGTCAGCCGGTGCGGATCGAACATCACGTGGTCGATGCGCAGCGGCGCGTAGTACGCCAGGTTCAGCGTGCTGTGCTCGCGCGAGTCCTGCGCGGCGTCCGGATGGCGCGTGTCGTAGGCGTCGCGGTAACGCGCGGCCAAGGGCGCGAATTCCGGCGCGTCGGCGGGCGCGTTGAAGTCCCCGACGACGATCGAGGCGTCGCCCTGCGCCGTCGCGTCGCGCCAGGCCAGCAGATCCTCGACCTGCTCGCGGCGCACCGCGCCGGCCTCGGCCTCGTAGGCCAAGTGCGTGGCATAGACGTCGAGGCTGCGCGCGCCGACGCCCAGACGCAGATGCAGCGCGGTGCGGTAGTCGCCGAGCGGCCGCAGCGCCTTCCATTCCTCGCGCAGGATCGGATGCCGCGTCAGCACCGCGTTGCCGTAGCGGCGCTGGCGCTCGGGTGGGTCGGTGGAGACGAAGACGCAGCGATAGCCGAGTGCCGCGGCCAGCGTCTGCGCCTGGTTCGGCAGGGTCTCGTGCTGCAGCACTTCCTGCAGGGCGATCACGTCGGGCCGCCGTTTCTTCAGCGTCTCGGCGATCAGCGCCTGCCGCTTGGGCCAGTCGGCCTTGTCGTGCCAGAGATTGAGCGTGACGACGCTCAGCGTGTCGCGCCCGCCGCCCGCGCAGGCCCCCGGCGCCGCGACGGCGGCGGCCAGGGCGAGCACGAGGCGCAGCACGCCGCGCACGGACGCCGCCCGGATCAGCGCCTGCGCAACGCGCGCCGCGCGAACAGCACGCAGAGCACGCCGAACACCAGGTGCGCGAGGACCACCGGAAAGAGCCGCTCCGGATGCTCCAGCGAAGGCGCGCGGCCGACGCGCGACAGCGGCATCACGATGAAATTCATGATCACGTACATCAGCACGCCGTACGGGATGCCGTAGACGAGCGGCTTGTCCAGCAGCGCCGGCTTGCGGCGCGCGACCAGCGCGTACGCGGCCACGAACATCGTCGCCATCACCAGATGCAGCCCGGCGCCCAGCGCGGCCGCGCCGGCGCCGCCGTCGAAACTGTCCTTGCCGAGCACGCCGACCGCGATCGACTGGAACATGCGCGTCACGCCGGCGGCGTCCCACGAAAACCAGTACGTGGTCGCGAACGCGGCGTCGCCGAGCGCGATCAGCAGTCCTCCCAGCACGATCTCCGGCCAGGCAATCGGCGCTGCCGTGTCGTATCGAATCGTCATCCCACTACCTCCCGATCATCGGATCTCCAGGACGTCGTCCGCCCTGCCCCGTCCGATCCTCGCACACCGGTCGCCGCGGCGGGTTGCCGAATTTGCCGAGACGAGCATGTCCAAACCGCCGCCGCCCGAACGTCATCGTGTGGACGGCATTCTCGCCGTCGACGAAAAGGACGAAGACCATGCAATACCTGCTGCTGCTCTACTCGAACGAGAAGGCCTGGGAAAACCTGAGCGAAAAGGACCAGGAAGAAGGCGCCGCGGCGTACGGCGCGTACACCGAGGCGCTGGCGCAGGCCGGCGCGCTGGTCGGCGGCAACCGCCTGCGGCCGACGGACACCGCCACGCGCGTCAGCGTCGCCGACGGCAAGCCGCAGGTGCTCGACGGTCCGTACGCGGATTCGAAGGAGCAGCTCGGCGGCTACTACCTGATCGAGGCGGCCGATCTCGACGCCGCGATCGCCTGGGCCGCGCGCTGTCCCGGCGCCTATCACGGCATCATCGAAGTGCGTCCGATCTGGCCGATGGACTGACCGGGCGCGTGCTACAAGTGCCCGTCATGGACGACGCCTGCCAGCTCGATGCGAAAGCCACGGCACGCCGCGCGACGGAACTCGTCGCGCGACGCAGCTACGGCAAGCTGGTGGCCTTCCTCGCCGCGCGTTCGCGCGACCTCGCCGCGGCCGAGGACGCGCTGGCCGACGCGTTCGCCGCTGCGCTGGCCGAATGGCCGCGCGGCTGTCCGGCGAATCCGGAAGCCTGGCTGCTGACCGTCGCGCGGCGCAAGCTGATCGACGGCGCGCGCCGTCAGCGCAGCGGCGAGGCCGCGCTGGAACACTGGCAATGGATCGCCGACGAGGTCGACGCCGCCGACGACGACGCGGCGATTCCGGACCAGCGCCTGGCCTTGATGTTCGCCTGTACGCATCCGGCGATCGACGCCGGCGTTCACGCTCCGCTGATGCTGCAGACCGTGCTCGGACTCGACGCGAAGCGCATCGCCTCCGCGTTCCTGACCTCGCCGGCGGCGATGAGCAAGCGCCTGGTGCGCGCGAAGGACAAGATCCGCCAGGCCGGCATTCCGCTGCGCGTGCCGGAGCGCGAGGAACTCGGCACGCGCCTGAGCGGCGTGCTCGAGGCGATCTACGCCGCGTTCACCGACGGCTGGTCCGACCCCGGCGGTGCCGATACGGGCCGCAGCGACCTGACCGAGGAAGCGCTGTTCCTGGCACGCCTCGCCGCCGGGCTGCTGCCGCGCGAGCCGGAAGCGCTCGGCCTGCTCGCCTGCCTGCTGCACGCGCACGCGCGCCGGTGCGCGCGGCGCAATGTGGACGGCGACTACGTGCCGCTGACCGAGCAGGACACCGCGCGCTGGGACGCGGCGATGATCGACGAAGCCGAGGCCCTGCTGCGCCGCGCGTGCCGGCAAGGCCGGATCGGCCGCTATCAGCTCGAAGCCGCGCTGCAGTCGGTGCACGCCGAACGCCGCTGCGGCGCGGGCGTGAACTGGACCGCCGCGCTGCAGCTCTACGACGCGCTGGCGACGCTGACCGACTCCCCGGTCGTCGCGATCAATCGCGCACTGGCGATCGCCGAGCTGCGCGGTGCCGAGGCGGCGCTGGCCGAGCTGCCCGACCTCGCCGCGGACGCCCGTCTCGGCGAATATCAGCCGTACTGGGCGACGCGTGCGGACCTGCTCGCGCGCGCCGGCCGCGCGCACGAAGCGCAGGCGGCCTACGCGATCGCGATCGGCCTGGAGAGCGACGAGGCGGTGCGGCGCTTCCTGCGCGGCCGGCAGGACGCCTGCGCGCACGGGCCGACCGGCGGCGGCTAGCGTCGCCGACGAAGAGCCTATTTCGGATCGCGTTGTCGATTCGGCACACGCCCGTTCGTCGGGGAGACGAACGACGGCCTCGCGCACTCCCGCCGAGGCGCCGCACTGGAGATCCACGATGTCGACGTTGACGCTCTACGCCCACCCGTTCTCGTCCTATTGCCAAAAGGTGCTGGTCGCCCTGTACGAGAACGGCACGCCGTTCGAATACCGCGTGCTCGGCGACGCCGGGACGATGCAGGAGCTGGAGGCGCTGTGGCCGATGAAGCGCTTTCCGGTGCTGGTCGACGACGGGCGCACGGTGTTCGAGGCGAGCACGATCATCGAGTATCTCGACCTGCATCATCCCGGGCCGATGCGGCTGGTTCCCGCCGATCCGAAGGCGGCGCTCGAAGTGCGCATGCTCGACCGCGTCTTCGACAACTACGTCTCGACTCCGCAGCAGAAGGTCGTGTTCGACCGCATTCGACCGGAGGCCGCGCGCGACGACTACGGCGTGGCCGAGGCGCGGCGCATGCTCGACACCGCCTATGCCTGGCTGGAGCGCTGGATGGAAGGGCGCACGTGGGCGTCCGGCGAGGCATTCAGCCTGGCCGACTGCGCGGCCGCGCCGTTCCTGTTCTACGCGGACTGGACGCATCCGATCGACGATGCGTTCGCGAACGTCAAGGCGTATCGCCGGCGCCTGCTCGCGCGGCCGTCGTTCGCGCGCGCCGTCGACGAAGCGCGGCCGTACCGGCCGCTGTTTCCGCTCGGCGCGCCGGATCGAGATTGAGGGAAGCGCGGGACTCCGCATTGCTCACCAAGCAAACATTCGCAAAGAAGCCGCCATGCGCGGCGCCGCGGATGGACAAGACGGGAGACCTGGCTTAATAAGCGCGCCATGTCTCCGATTCGCCCCCCGATGCGGACGGCGCGGTGCGGCGCCGTCGTTCTCGCGACGCTCGCCCTGCTCGCCGGCTGCGCCACGCAGAAACCCGTCGCTCCAGCGCGCCGTCCCGCCGACGTGCGCGCGGAAATCGTGCGCCTGATGCCGGCCGGCGCGAAGGACAGGAGCGGCTGGGCCACCGACATCACGGCCGCATTCGCCGCCCTCGGCGTGGAGCCGAGCACGCAGAACCTGTGCGCGAGCCTGGCCGTGATCGAGCAGGAATCGACCTTCAGCGTCGATCCGGCGGTGCCGAATCTCGGCAGGATCGCGCGCGCCGAGATCGACCGCCGCGCCGAGCAGCATCACGTGCCGCAGCTGCTGGTGCGCGGCGCGCTGGCGCTGAAGTCGTCGAACGGGAAAAGCTACGCCGACCGCATCGCCGCGGTGCGCACCGAACGCGAGCTGAGCCTGGTCTATGAGGACCTGATCGACCGCATCCCGCTCGGCCAGCGTCTGTTCGCCGGGTCCAACCCGGTGCGCACCGGCGGGCCGATGCAGGTCAGCGTCGCCTTCGCCGAGCGGCACGCGCGCGAACACCCCTACCCGTACGCGACGCAGGACTCGATCCGCCACGAGCTGTTCAGCCGCCGCGGCGGCGTCTACTTCGGTATCGCCCACCTGCTCGGCTATCCGGCCGCCTACGACCGCATGATCTACCGCTTCGCCGACTTCAACGCCGGCTTCTACGCCAGCCGCAACGCGGCGTTCCAGAACGCGGTGGTTCTCGCTTCCGGTATTCCGCTCGCGCTCGACGGCGACCTGGTCGACTACGAAGACGACAAGCCCGGCGCTACCGAACTGGCCGTGCGTTCGCTCGGCAAGCAGATCGACTTCAGCGACGCGCAGATCCATCGTGCGCTGAAACGCGGCGAGGAGGCGGACTTCGAAAAGAGCACGCTGTACGAGCGCGTGTTCGCACTGGCCGAACGGCAGGAACGCAAGCCGTTGCCGCGCGCAATGATGCCGCGCATCGACCTGAAGAGTCCGAAGATCACGCGCAAGCTGACTACCGAATGGTTCGCGACGCGCGTCGATCAGCGCTATCGCACCTGTCTTGGGAAGGCCGGCGGCGGCGTGTAGACGACAAAGCGCCCGCGCCCTCAAGACGCGTGCCCGCAAAAGCGGGCACGCGTGAGATTCCATCGTGGATTTCCGCTTTCGCGGAATGCGGTGAACCTAGCGGGTTCCTTAGCGCTGCGACCGCGTCGGTGTCGAGCTGCGCGCCGGCGCCGCGGCCCGGGGGACGCTGCTGCGCACGGGAGCGCTGCTGCGCGCCGGTGCGCTGCTGCGCGACGGCGCCATCATGCGGCCGCTGCCGGCACGCGGAGCATTGAACGAAGTCCCGGGCGACGGCCTCGCGCCGTGCGCCGGCGGACGCCAGTTTCCGCGGTTGCCGTTCCAGCCGTCGCCGTGATTCCAATCGCGGTCGCGACGATGGCGATGACCGTCGTAGTCGTAGTAGTAATACCCGATGCCCCACGAAGGCCCGTAGTAACCCGGCCCGTAGTAGTCGTAGTAGCCCGGGCCGTAGTAGCCGCCGTCGGAGTACGAAGCGCCGTAGTAGGCGTCGCCGCGCGTGTAGTAGCCCGGCTCGTAGTAGCAGCCGGCGAGGCCGAACGGCAGCGCCAGCAGCAGGCCCGCCTTGAGAAAACCCGTTTTCAACCGACCCTTCATGGCGCAACCCTCCACACTTCGACGGCGCACCTTACGCCTCCCCCAGTAAATAAGCGCTGAGCCGTCGCAATCAACCATCCCCGGCAACGACGTTCAGGATCCGGACGCGAGCCGCGCCAGTTCCTCCTCGCGCGCGGCCTTCGGCAACGCCGCCAGCGCCTTCGCGCGCGCGTGGAACGCCGCCCAGGCGCCGCCGGCCTCGCGGAACAACCGCTCGAACGCCGGCACCCAACGCTCGTACAGGCCGAACGGCACCAGTTTCGCGTTGTTCAGCGGCGCGCCGACCCAGCGGTCGTAGCGCGGGCTGCCCTGCCACTGCGTGTCGCGCAGCTGCGCGTAGCGTCGGCGGAACGCGGCGAATTCGGCCTCCTTGTCCGCGCGCATCCGCGCCGCCGGCCGTTCGGTCGCATACAGCGCCTCGAGCCGGTCGCGCAGGTCGAGCACCAACTGCGTGAACGCCGTGTCGCGCGCGCGCTCGCCTTCGTCCGGCGCCGGCAGGCCGCGCGCCGCGCGCCATTCGCGAACGCCCTGCTCCTGCACGAAGCTGGCGTAGGACTCGTTGAACGGCGTGTCGTCCTGCACGTAGAGCTTCTGGTGCGCGAGTTCGTGGAAGATCGTGCCGTCGAGTTCGTCGTCGTTCCAGCGCAGCATGCTGGAGAGGATCGGATCGGAGAACCAGCCGAGCGTCGAGTACGCCGTCGCGCCTTCGACGGCGGTGTCCTTGCCCAGCGCGGCCAGCCGCGAAGCCTCGCGCTCGGCGCGTTCGCGCTGGAAGTAGCCGCGATAGGCGACGCAGCCGGCGAACGGGAAGCAGTGCGCGAGCGGCTCGACCGAGAACTCCGCTGTCGCGAACACGTTCCAGGTCACGTACGGACGGCCGAGTTCGACGTAGCTGGTGTAGCTGCGGTTGCGCGGCAGGTCGAGCCGGTCGGAGGCGAACAGGCGCGCCGCCTGCGTCTGCGCGAGCCGCCGGCGCAGCGTTTCGTCGCGCCGCGAATCGGCGACGACGTCGGCGACCTTCTCGCGCTGCACCAGCAGGGCGACCTGTCCGTGCGTTACGTGCGCGTAGTAGCGCAGGCTCGAACAGGCGCTGGTCGCGGCGAGCATGCACAGGATCGCCAGCCAGCGCAGCGGCATTCGTGCGCTACAGCTCGAACTGCTCGTTGAGGATGCGCTCTTCCAAGCCGTGCTCGGGGTCGAACAGCAGGGTCATGGTCTCTTCGCGCGACTCGCGGATGCGCACCTCGACCACGTCGCGCACCTCGTTCGAGTCGGCGGTCGCGCTGACCGGGCGCTTGTACGGATCGAGGATCTCGATCGCGATCTCGCCGTGCGACGGCAGGATCGCGCCGCGCCAGCGCCGCGGCCGGAACGGGCTGATCGGCGTCATCGCCAGCAGTTGCGAACCGAACGGCAGGATCGGGCCGTGCGCGGACAGGTTGTAGGCGGTGGAGCCGGCCGGCGTCGCCACCAGCAGGCCGTCGCAGATCAGTTCGTCGAGCTTGACCGCGCCGTTCAGCGCGACGCGCACGTGCGCGGCCTGCTTGGTCTGGCGCAGCAGCGAGACCTCGTTGAAGGCGAGCGCGGTGGCGCTGCTGCCCGACTCGGTGATCGCGTCCATCACCAGCGGCCGCAGCACCGTCGCGCGCGCGCTGGCGATGCGCTCGGGCAGGTCGTCCAGATGATGCTGGTTCATCAGGAACCCGATCGTGCCGAGCTTCATGCCGTACACCGGCAAGCCGCGCGCGCGGTGCCGATGCAAGGTGCGCAGCATGAAACCGTCGCCGCCGAGCGCGACGATGACGTCGGCCTGGTCCAGCGGCGCGTCGCCGTAGCGCTTGCCGAGCGCCGCCAACGCGGCTTGCGCTTCCTCGGTCGGGCTGGCGACGAATGCGATGCGATGCGTGTCCACGTGGCTCCCCGCTGGATGCGCGAAGCTTAGCAGGCGTCGGCGATCAGGACGCGTCGCGACGGCGACGTCGGGGCGACGATCGATCCGGATCGTATTCGTGCAGCTTCGACGCGTCGCCGAACATCGTCGTCAGCACGCGCTCCGGCCAGATCTCGAAGTAGCTGAGCAGCAGGGCCATCGCCGGCACCAGCACGAGGGCGAGGATCGAGGAGGCCATCAGGAACATCGCCACCGCGCGCAGCACGAGCAGGTACACGTCCCAGCGCACGCGCTGCTTCAGCTCGCTCTCCGGCAGCGCGTCGTAGCCGGCGTGGAACGCGTTCCAGGCGTGCGTCGCCGCGATCATGCCGAAGGTCAGCAGCAGTTGCGGCGAGTGCGCGACTTGTCGGAACAAGCCGGACGACAGCGGCCCCTCGTGCAGCGCCGCCAGCGCACCCCAATACGGCAGGCCCAGAATGCCGACGAGCACGAGCCAGACCAGGAGCCCGCCCAGCCACGACTTGAGCGGGCCGTCGGCGCGCGAACGCGTCTCGCGCAACGCGCGCGGCACCAGCGCGGCGACGATCGCGGCCAGCGCGCTGAGGCCGTCGAACCAGTAGTTGAAGACGGCGAGCGGCGCCGACCAGCCGAAGGCGTAGATGCCGACGACCGGAACCAGGTTGCGCGCGAGCACCAGCCACGCCTCGCGCCGCGAGGCGAACTCGCGCAGATGCTGCGACAGCGACGGCAACGCGCTCGGCGCCAACGTCCCCTCCCCCGGACCGGGCTGCTTCCGGCCCGGTCACCTTCGCGCCTTCCGCGGATCTCAGCTCTTCGCCGACGCCTGCACGAGCTGCGCGAAGCGGCGCAGCGCGACCGAGGCGATCGGATAGTCGACCGACTGGCTGCGGATTTCGCCGAGCAGGCCGAGGGTGAACTTCAGCGTCGGATCGTCGCGCTCCAGCCACGGCGCGACCGGGTCGGCGACCTTGTCGGACGCGTCGGCGAGGATCTGCGCGGCGAGCGCGCGATGCTGGGCGGCGAGTTCGTCGCGCAGCGAGCCGCGCGCCTGCGCGTGCCAGCGGCTGTCGACCGGCAGGCCTTCGATCTGCCGGCGCAGGCCGTCGATGTCGAGCGCCTGGCCGAGTTCGAAGAACACCGAAGCGACGCGCTCGACCGGCTTGCCGACCTCGCGCGCAACCTCGACGATGTCGAAGGAGACGCCGAGCACCGGCAGCGCGGCGAGGCGCTTCGCCAGCGACTCCGGCACGTCCATGCCCTGCCACTTCTCGACGTCGACCTCGTAGTCGGCGCGGCCGGTCGCGGTGAGCACCTTCGGCGTCGCCGCGCGCAGCTCGCCCACGCCGGGCGCGTAGCGCTCGACGATGCCGGCGATGTCGAGGGCACCGCCGCGATGGTTGAGCAGCCAGCGCGTCAGGTTGCGCTGCAGGTCCCAGATCTTCAGCAGCGCGTCGATCTGCACGCTCTCGGCGATCTTGCCGTCGAGCGCTTCGATCTCGGCCCACAGTCCGCGCGAGTCGACGATCTCGCGCACCGCCGAGTACGCCTTGGCGATCGCCGCCGGCGGCTGGCCGGTGTCTTCCTGCATGCGCAGCACGAAGGTCGCGTCCATGCGGTTGACCATCGAGTTGGTCACCGCGGTGGCGATGATCTCGCGCTTCAGGCGATGACGCTGCATGTGGTCGGCGTACTTGGCCTGCAGCGGCTCGGGGAAGTAGCGCACCAGTTCCTTCGACAGGAACGGATCCTCCGGCACGTCGGAGTCGAGCAACTGCTCGAACAGCTTGAGCTTGGAGTAGGACAGCAGCACCGCCAGTTCCGGCCGCGTCATGCCCTGGTGGCGCGCCTTGCGCTCGGACAGTTCCGCGTCGCTCGGCAGGAACTCGATCTGGCGGTCGAGCAGGCCTTCCGATTCGAGCACGCGGATGAAGTGCGCGTTCGAGCCGAGGCGTTGCGCCGACATGTGCTCCATCACCGTGATCGCCTGGTTCTGGCGGTAGTTGTCGGCGAGCACCAGGCGGCCGACTTCGTCGGTCATCGCCGCGAGCAGCGTGTTGCGCTGCTCCAGCGTCAGCTCTTCGCGCTGCACGGCGTCGTTGAGCAGGATCTTGATGTTGACCTCGTGATCGGAGGTGTCCACGCCGGCCGAGTTGTCGATGAAGTCGGTGTTCAGCAGCACGCCCTTGCGCGCGGCCTCGATGCGGCCCTTCTGCGTGAAGCCGAGGTTGCCGCCCTCGCCGACCACCTTGCAGTGCAGCTCGCCGCCGTTGACGCGCAGCGCGTTGTTGGCGCGGTCGCCGACGTCGGCGTTGGTCTCCGATTCGGCCTTGACGTAGGTGCCGATGCCGCCGTTCCAGAGCAGGTCGACCGGCGCCTTCAGGATCGCGCTCATCAGCGCGGCCGGCGTCAGCGGTTCGCTGCTTTCGCCCAGGCCCAGCGCGCGGCTCGCCTCCGGCGACAGCGCGATCGTCTTCGCGCCGCGCGGGTAGATGCCGCCGCCCTTGGAGATCAGCTTGGTGTCGTAGTCGGCCCAGGACGAACGCGGCAGGTTGAACAGGCGCTCGCGCTCGGCGAACGAGGTGGCCGCGTCGGGGTTCGGGTCGATGAAGATGTGGCGATGGTCGAACGCGGCGACCAGCCGGATGTGCCTGGACAGCAGCATGCCGTTGCCGAACACGTCGCCGGACATGTCGCCGATGCCGACGCAGGTGAAGTCCTCGCTCTGGCTGTCGTGGCCGAGCGCGCGGAAATGGCGCTTGACCGATTCCCAGGCGCCGCGGGCAGTGATGCCCATCTTCTTGTGGTCGTAGCCGACCGAACCGCCGGAGGCGAACGCGTCGCCGAGCCAGAAGCCGTGCTCGGCGCTGACCGCGTTGGCGATGTCGGAGAACGTCGCCGTGCCCTTGTCGGCCGCCACCACCAGGTACGGATCGTCGCCGTCGTAGCGCACCACGTTCTCCGGCGGCACCACGGCGCCGTCGACGAGGTTGTCGGTGATGTCGAGCAGGCCGTTGATGAACATGCGGTAGCACGCCACGCCCTCGGCCAGCACCGCGTCGCGCTCGCCGCTCGCCGGCGGGCGCTTGACGAAGAAGCCGCCCTTCGAGCCGACCGGCACGATGACGGTGTTCTTGACCATCTGCGCCTTGACCAGGCCGAGCACCTCGGTGCGGAAGTCCTCGCGGCGATCCGACCAGCGCAGGCCGCCGCGCGCGACCGGGCCGAAGCGAAGGTGCACGCCTTCCACGCGCGGGCCGTAGACGAAGATCTCGCGATACGGCCTGGGCTTGGGCAGGTCCGGCACCTTGGAGGAGTCGAACTTGAAGCTGATGGTGTGCGCCGGAGCGCCGTCGTGCAGCTGGTAGTAGCTGGTGCGCAAGGTCGCGCCGATCACGCCGAGGTAGGCGCGCAGGATGCGGTCCTCGTCGAGGCTGGCGACGTGCTCGAGCAGGCTCTTGATCGAGGCGACGATGGTGGCGATCTGCTGCGCGCGCGGCTCGCCGCGCACCGCGACGAGGTCGTCGATCAGGCGCGGCTGCGCCTTCAGCACGTCCTCGGCGACGAGGATCTGCAGCTCCTTGGCCAGGCGCTTGCGCGCCGCCTCGATGACCGGCTTGCCGGCGCTTTCGCGCTTCGGATCGAAGCCGGCCTCGAACAGCTCGACCAGGAGGCCCGCGATCGCCGGATAGCGGTTCAGCGTCTCCTCCATGTAGCTCTGCGAGTAGGTCACGCCGGTCTGCAGCAGGTATTTGCAATAGCCGCGCAGCACGCCGACCTGACGCCAGTCGAGCTGCGCGGTCAGGATCAGCTTGTTGAACGCGTCGTTCTCGGCGGCGCCGCGCCAGATCTGGCCGAACGCGTTCTGGAACGCCTCGCGCACCTGGTCGAGATCGAACTCGAAGCGCTGCGCCGGCTGCACCGCGATGTCCTGGATGTACAGCTGGCTGCCCTGCACGTCGAGCTCGTAGAGCTGCTCGGTGAGCACCTTCACGCCCATGTTCTCGAGCAACGGGATGACCTCCGACAGCTCGATCGCGCTGCCGAGGCGGAACACCTTGAACTGCAGCGTGTCGGGCCGGCGGCGCGAGCGCTGCAGGCTGAGGCGGATGTCGTCGGCGTCGCGCAGCGAGGCGGCCAGCTCGACGTCGGCGGCGGCGACGTGCGGCGTGACCTCCTCGATGTAGCCGATCGGCAGCGCGCGGCCGTAGCGCGCGGCGAGCTTGAGGCCCTTGTCCTCGCCGTGTCGCTGCACCAGCGCGTCGCGCAGGTCGTCGTGCCAGTTGCGCACGAGGTGCACGATCTTCGCTTCCAGCTCGGCGACGTCGTAGGTCGACTTGTCGCCGGGCTTGGGCCGGATGACCAGATGCAGCATCGCCAGCGGCGATTCGCCGATCTGGATGCTCGAATCGATGCGCTCGCCGTGGAAGGCGCGCTTCAGCGTCGACTCGATGCGCTCGCGCACCTCGGTGTTGAAGCGGTCGCGCGGCAGGTAGACCAGGCAGGAGAAGAAACGCCCGTACTTGTCGCGACGCACGAACAGGCGCGTACGCGGCCGCTCGCGCAGGGCGAGGATGCCGGTGGCGACGTCGTACAGCTCGTCCTCGCTGCACTGGAACAGCTCGTCGCGCGGCAGGAGTTCCAGCACGTGGCGCAGCGCCTTGCCGGAGTGCGAATCGCGGCGCAGGCCGGAGCGCTGCATCACCGCGTCGACCTTGCGCCGCACCAGCGGCACGTCCTGCGGGCGCGCCATGTAGGCAGCGGTGGTGAACAGGCCGAGGAAGCGCCGCTCGACCACCGGCACGCCGGCGTCGTCGAAGCCGAGCACGCCGATGTAGTCCATGTAGCCGGGGCGGTGCACGTTGGCGCGCGCGTTGGTCTTGGTCAGGATGATCGCGTCCATCGAACCGGACTGCGGCAGGTCCTTGGCGACCAGGGTGCGCAGCGAACGCGGCGCGAGCGAGCGCTCGCCGCCGCGCAGGATGCCCAGGCCCGAACCGTCGACCGCCTGCAGCACTTCGTCGCTGCCGGACTTCTCGACGCGGTACTCGCGGTAGCCGAGGAAGGTGAAGTTGTCGTCCGCCGCCCAGCGCAGGAATTCCTGCCCTTCGGCGACGCCGGCGGCGTCGACCGGCAGCTTTTCCTGCGCCAGTCCGTCGGCGATGCCGAGCATGCGTTCGCGCATCGCCTTCCAGTCGCCGACCGCGGCGCGCACATCCTCGAGCGCGGCGCAGACCGCGCGCTTGACGCGCTCCAGCTCGGCCGGTTCGGTGACGCGGTCGATCTCGAAGTGCATCACCGATTCCGCCGCGCCGGCGGCGCTTTCGCCGGTGCCCAGGCTGAGCAGATGGCCGCCCGGATCGCGCGCGATGCGGTAGATCGGATGGATCACCGAATGCACCTGCAGGCCGCAGGCGTTGATCGCCATGCCGACCGAATCGACCAGGAACGGCGTGTCCTCGGTGACCACGTCGACCAGCGTGCGGGTGGCTTCGAAGCCGTGCTCGCCCTCGACCGCATTGGCCACGCGCACCTTGGCCGAGCCGCCGCGGCGCTCGCGCACGAAGTCGAGCACGCCCAGCGCCAGCGCGGCCCATTCGGCGCCGCCGCGCGCATCCAGCTCGTCGGCCGGCACGCGGCGCAGGAACTCGCTGGTGAACGCCTGCGCGTCGCGCAGTCGCGCGCCGCTGAGCTGGCCTGGATACTGGGCGAGGATCGAATCGACGGGCGTGTTGGCAGCGGCGCCTTGAGCGGTCATGAAGACTTCCGAAGAGGGGGAAACTGCGGGGCGCGAAGGATATGCCGCCCACGTTGCTTATTCCACCTCGACATGGCCGATCGCTAGCTGTGATGCGGTTCGCGCGACATCACGCGCGACGCGCCCGGCGTGAAGGAAGCGTCACCAATCGACATACACTCGTGCGGCGAGGTCTGCCAGAATCGCCGGACCATGCGTGACAATTCCTATACCGGCCGGTATAGTCTCGCCCCGCTCGTCGCCGCGGGTCGCGTTGCGCACGCTCCGCTCCCCGGTTTGCCGGCACGTTTCGTGGAATCCCGCCGCCTCGCAGGTCGCATCGACCGCAGGCCGCGCGGCATCCGAACCACCCCGATCAGCCTCGACCACAGGAAGACTTCGCCATGAAGTTGCATAGCGCCCTGACCTGCGCCGGCATCACCGCGCTCGCCGCGATCGCGACCGGCTGCGGCAAGTCCCAGCCGCAGCAGCAGACGCCTCCGCCCCCCGAGGTCGGCGTGGTCGCCGCCAAGGCGCAGTCGGTGCCGCTGACCGAGGACCTGACCGGCCGCCTCACCGCCACGCGCAGCGCCGACGTGCGCGCACGCGTCCCCGGCGTGCTGCAGAAGCGCGTCTACACCGAAGGCAGCGACGTCAAGCAGGGCCAGGTGCTGTTCGAGATCGATCCGGCACCGCTGCGCGCCACGTTGAACGCGCAGCAGGCCAACCTCGCCTCGGCGCAGGCGACCTACACCAACAACCGCGTCGCCGCCGAACGCGCGCGCTCGGTCGCCAGCAAGGGCCTGTTGTCGAAGGCCGACCTCGACAACGCCGCCGCCGCCGAACGCACCGCCGCCGCCGCCGTGAAGCAGGCGCAGGCGAACGTCGAAGCGGCGAAGATCAACCTCGGCTACACCAGCGTGACCGCGCCGATCGCCGGTCGCGCCGGCCAGCAGCAGGTGACCGAGGGCGCGCTGGTCGGCCAGGGCGAAGCGACCTTGCTGACCACGGTCGAGCAGATCGACCCGATCTACGTGAACTTCACCCAGGCGGTCGGCCAGCTCGACAGCCTGCGCGCCGCCGCCGCGGCCGGCAGCGTCGATCTGGCGGACCAGGCCAAGGCGAAAGTCGAGCTGCTCCTGCCCGACGGCACGCCCTACTCCGATCCCGGCACGCTCGACTTCTCCGACCAGGCGGTCGATGCCGCCACCGGCGCCGTGTCGCTGCGCGGCATCGTGCCGAACCCGCAGCATCGCCTGCTGCCGGGCCAGTTCGTCAACGTGCGCCTGACGCTCGGCGACCTCAAGCACGCCTGGCTGATCTCGCAGCGCGCGGTGCAGCGCGACACCCAAGGCGCCTTCGTGATGGTGGTCGGCGCGGACGGCAAGGTCGAACAGAAGCGGATCAAGGCCGACCGCCTGCGCGGCGACAGCTGGATCGTCACCGACGGCCTCGCCGACGGCGACCAGATCATCGTCAGCGGCTTGCAGAAGGCCAAGCCCGGCCAGCCGGCCAAGGCGACGCCGTGGCAGCCGGAGCCGGCGAAAGCGGCCGCCCCCGCACAGGCAACCGCGGCGCACTGATCGCGCCGCGCTCGACCCAGGCTCGCAGGAACCCCTCCCATGCCCAATTTCTTCATCGACCGCCCGATCTTCGCCTGGGTCGTCGCGATCCTGATCACGCTCGGCGGCGCCATCGCGATCACCCAGCTCGGCATCGAGTCGTATCCGTCGATCGCACCGCCGCAGGTCGTCGTCGCCGCGACCTACCAGGGCGCCGACGCGAACACGGTCGAGAAGACCGTAACGCAGGTGATCGAGCAGCAGCTGACCGGCATCGACAACCTCGCCTACTTCAGTTCCAGCTCCGGCTCCGACGGTTCCTCGTCGATCACGCTGACCTTCGAGCCCGGCACCGATCCGGACATCGCCCAGGTGCAGACGCAGAACAAGGTCTCGCTGGCGACGCCGCGCCTGCCGTCGGAAGTCACCCAGCAGGGCATCGTGGTCGCCAAGCAGAACCCCGACTTCCTGATGGTCGGCATGCTCAAGTCCGACGACGGCGCCTACGACTCCTACGCGCTGAACAACATGCTCGCGGCGAACGTGATCCCGCAGATCCAGCGCATCCCGGGCGTAGGCAACGTGCGTCAGTTCGGCTCCGAGTACGCGATGCGCATCTGGCTCGACGCGGACAAGCTCAAGGGCTACAACCTGTCCGCCGCGCAGGCGCTGGCCGCGGTGCGCGGGCAGAACATCCAGGTCGCCGCCGGCTCGCTCGGCGCGGAACCGGCGGTGCCCGGCAACGGCTTCCAGGCGACGGTGACGGCCGAGGGCCGCTTCACCTCGCCGGCGGAGTTCGAGAACATCATCCTGCGCGCCAATACCGACGGCACCTCGGTGCGCCTGAAGGACGTCGCGCGCGTCGAGCTCGGACCGTTCGGCTACGGCGTCAGCGTCACCTACAACGGCCAGGCCGTCGCCGGCTACGCGGTGCAGCTGCAGACCGGCGCCAACGCGCTCGGCGTCGGCAAGGCGGTCAAGGCCAAGATGGACGAGCTGCAGGCCAGCTTCCCGCACGGCGTGTCGTGGTTCGTGCCGTACGACACCACGCCGTTCATCACGATCTCGATCGAGGAAGTGGTGCAGACCCTGGTCGAGGCAGTCATCCTCGTCTTCCTGGTCATGCTGGTGTTCCTGCAGAACCTGCGCATGACGATCATCGCGCTGCTGGTGATCCCGGTGGCGCTGATGGGCGGCTTCCTCGGCATGTGGATGGTCGGCTTCACGATCAACCAGCTGTCGCTGTTCGGCATGGTGCTGGTGATCGGCATCGTCGTCGACGACGCGATCGTGGTGATCGAGAACGTCGAGCGCATCATGGACGAGGAAGGCCTGTCGCCGAAGGAAGCGACGCGCAAGGCGATGAGCCAGATCTCCGGCGCGGTCGTCGCGATCGCGGTGGTGCTGATGGCGGTGTTCGTGCCGAGCGCGCTGCAGTCCGGCTCGGCCGGCGCGATCTTCCGGCAGTTCTGCCTGACCATCGCGCTGTCGACCGGCTTCTCCGCGTTCCTCGCGCTGATGTTCACGCCGGCGCTGTGCGCGACGATGCTCAAGCCGCTGCACGAGACGAAGAAGAACGCGTTCTTCCGCTGGTTCAACCGGGCCTTCGACTGGGTGCAGAAGACCTACACCGGGCACATCTTCTCGGCGATCCGGCACACGCCGCGCTGGATGGCGCTGTTCGCCGTCGTCGCCGTCGCCTGCGGCTTCCTGTTCGTCAAGCTGCCGTCGAGCTTCGTGCCGGAGGAGGACCAGGGCTTCGCCTTCGCCATCGTGCAGCTGCCGTCCGGCGCGAGCATCGAACGCACCAAGAAGGTGATGGGCGACATCGGCGAGCTGGTGCGCAAGAACGAGGCGGTCGAAGGCGTGATCGCGGTGTCCGGCTTCAGCTTCATCGGCAACGGCGAAAACACCGGCATGGCGTTCATCCGGCTCAAGCACTGGAACGACCGCAAGGCCACCGCCTCGCAGGTGATCCAGCAGCTCAACGGCGCGATCTTCATGAACGTGCGCGACGCGCAGGCCTTCATCGTCAACCTGCCGACGATCCGCGGCCTCGGCCAGTTCGGCGGCTTCGACATGTACCTGCAGGATCGCTCCGGCGCCGGCCACGACGCGCTGATCGAGGCGCAGAACATCCTGCTCGCCAAGGCGGCCGAGCGGAGCGATCTCCTGACCGGCGTGCGTCCGAACATCCTGCCGCCGACTTCGCAGTTGGCGATGAAGGTCGACCGCGTGCAGGCGCAGTCGATGGGCCTGTCGCTGTCGGACGTGTACACCGCGATCCAGCTGATGCTGGCGCCGGTCTACGCCAACGACTTCTTCTACCAGGGTCGCGTGCAGCGCGTGAACATGCAGGCCGACGCGCCGTTCCGCATGAATCCCGACGCGCTCGGCCGCTTCTTCGTGCCGAGCTCGACGCAGACCGAGACGGTGACGACGAGCAAGGGCACCACGACGCTGCCGGCGATGATCCCGCTGTCGAACGTGGTTTCGACCGAATGGAAGATGGGCTCGCCCACGCTGGCCCGCTACAACGGCTATTCGGCGATCCAGATCAACGGCTCCCCCGCTCCGGGCCGCAGCTCGGGCGAGGCGATGACGGCAATGCAGGACATCATCAAGAACGACCTGCCCAACGGCATGGGCTTCGACTGGACCGGCCAGTCGCTGCAGGAAATCATCTCGGGCAACCAGGCGCCGATGCTGTACGCGCTGTCGATCCTGATCGTGTTCCTGTGCCTGGCCGCGCTGTACGAGAGCTGGTCGATCCCGGTGTCCGTGCTCCTGGTGGTGCCGCTGGGCGTGCTCGGCGCGGTGCTGGCGACCTGGGGACGCGGACTGTCCAACGACGTCTACTTCAAGATCGGCATCATCACGATCATCGGCCTGGCGGCGAAGAACGCGATCCTGATCGTCGAGTTCGCCGTCGCCGAGCAGCGCTCCGGACGCGGCCTCGGCGCCGCCGTGGTCGACGCCGCACGCCTGCGCCTGCGGCCGATCCTGATGACCTCGTTCGCCTTCATCCTCGGCTGCTTGCCGCTGGCGATCTCGACCGGCGCCGGCGCCAACTCGCGCCACGCGATCGGCACCGGCGTCGTCGGCGGCATGCTGTTCGCGACCTTCCTCGGCCTGCTGTTCATCCCGATCTTCTACGTGATGATGCGGCGCCTGCTCGGCGACAAGCTCGAATCGCGCGAGGAAACGCAGGCCCAGCTCGACGCCGGCGGTCACGGCGGGCACTGAGCCGGCATCACGCAGGCGCTCACGAACGGCCCGGTGTTCCGGGCCGTTTTCTTTTGCAGCTCCTCCTTCGCATCGAGCGCGACGGCTTGCATCGACCGTGCCGCGAACCCATCCTTGGACGCATGACCGCGACACGCATCCAACTCGACGAGCGCCAGCTCGAGCGCATCGCGCGCGCGCTGGCCGAGCCGCGCCGCGTCGAAATCCTGCAGCAGATCGGCAGCTGCGACCGCGCGATGCCGTGCAGCGCGCTGCAGGACACGCACAACGTCAGCGCGGCGACGATCTCCCATCACGTCAAGGAGCTCGAAACCGCCGGGCTCGTCGACCTCCAGCGCGAAGGCAAGTTCGTCCACCTGACCCTGCGCCGCGACGTGCTGGCCGCCTACCTGGCGCGGCTGGCGGCGATCTGAGCCCGCCCGGGGCCGCCCGAAAAATCTTTCCCGTCCCGTTCTTGAAAAAGCCCGGCCTGCACCCTATCGCTTAGACAGTTAGATAATCATCTAACTATAAATCTCACGATACAGGACGCATCCATGAACAAGTTGCAGGGCAAGGTGGCAGTGGTGACGGGAGCTTCGAAGGGCATCGGCGCCAGCATCGCCAAGGGACTGGCCGCCGCCGGCGCGTCGGTGGTGGTCAACTACGCGGCCAGCCGCGAGGGCGCCGATCGCGTCGTCGCGGAAATCACCCAGGCCGGCGGCAAGGCGACCGCGGTGCAGGGAGACGTGGCCAAATCGGCCGATGTCGAGCGGCTGTTCGCGCAAACGCAAGAAACCTACGGCAGGCTCGACATCCTGGTGAACAACGCCGGCGTCTACCAGTTCGCGCCGCTGGAGGAATTGACCGAGGAGCTGTACCGCCGCCAGTTCGACGTCAACGTACTCGGCCTGCTGCAGGCCTCGCGCGAGGCGGTGAAGCACTTCGGCGCCGAGGGTGGCAACATCGTCAACATCAGCTCGGTCGCCAGCCAGCTCGGTCTGCCGGGATCGTCGGTCTACGCGGCGACGAAAGGCGCGGTGGACACGATCACGCACGTGCTGTCGAAGGAACTCGCGCCGAGGAAGATCCGCGTCAACTCGATCAATCCGGGCGGCGTGGAGACCGAAGGCACGCACGCGGCCGGCATCATCGGCAGCGACTTCGAAAAGCAGATGGTCGCGCAGACTCCGCTCGGCCGCCTCGGCCAGCCGGAAGACATCGCCTCGATCGCGGTCTTCCTCGCCTCCGACGATTCAGCCTGGCTGACCGGCGAGAAATTGATCGCCTCCGGCGGCACGCGCTGAACTCCCGCGCCTGAGGACCGTGTCAGAATCGGCGTTCGATCCCTGGCTCGAACGCCGATGCCTCTTCCTCCGATTCTCGCCGGCCGTGCCGGCCGCCGCGCTCGTGTCTTCGACACCGGTGCGGCGACCCGGCGCGGGACGACCCGGCCGTATTCCGTGCGCACGCATCGGCGATTCGCCGCACTGCTCGCGCTCGGCCTCTGCGCCGGCGCGAGCGCCGAGGACTACCTCGCCGCACCGTGGCTGCTCTACCGCGACGCGAATCCGTTCGTCGCTGCCGGCGGCCTGCCGTTCGCGCCGCCGACGATCGCCGCCGGCGACCGCTGGCGCGTCGACGCGGCGATCGCGGCGAGCAATACCGAGATCGCCTTCGCCGGCGGCGGCGAGCGGCTGTTCTACGACATGGAAATCCACGAGGCGCGCATCGCCGTCACGCGCAGCTTCGGCGAGCACTGGGTCGCGCGCGCGACCCTGGCCGGCACGCGGTTCGGCGGCGGCTTCCTCGACTCCTTCATCGAGGACTTCCATCGCGCGTTCGGCTTCACCAACGGCGACCGCGGCCGGCTCGGCGGCAACGGCCACACGATCGACTACGCCGACTCGCGCGGCGACACCCTCGCGCTGACGCGCGCGCGCAGCGGCGTCGCTCCGCTGCTGCTCGACCTCGCCTGGCGCGCGCCGGCCGACGGCCACGAATGGCTGGTCGGCGCGACGCTGAAGCTGCCGACCTCGCACGCGAGCCCGCTGCTCGACGACCGCGCGATCGACCTCAGCCTGTGGCTGGCGGCGCAATCGACCGCGGCGACGCGCCTGCCCTGGGGCCTGCGCGCCGGACTGACGCGGCGCGGCGACACCGACCTGCTGCCGCGCCGTGCCGAGGATCTCGTCGCCTTCGTCGACGCGACGCTCGGCTATTCCCTCACGTCGCAGTGGAGCGTCGCGGCGCAATACCAATGGCACGACGCACCCTACGATTCGGCGATCCCGATGCTGCGCGCGGCCGGCAACTTGAGCGTATCGACCGCCTGGCGCGCGCGCGCGGGCTGGACCCTGCGCGCCGGCCTGGTCGAGGACCTTCCGGCGCGGCACGCGCAGGACGTGACGTTCTTCGTCGGCCTGTCGCTCTGAGCACGGGACGCTACAATCGCGCCTTGCCTTCCATCGACTCCGACATGAGCGCGAACGAACAAGCCCTGCTCGACAAGACCTGGTTCTACCGCTTCCAGCTGCCGAGCGGCCGCGTCACCCGCACCTACGACGACGGCGCGCTCGACGCGATCCACGAAACGCGCCTGGCGATGCTGCAAGGCGTGCTGCGTGCGCGCTTCGGCGACACGCTGACCGGACGCAACGCGATCGACATCGCCTGCCATCAGGGCTGGTTCGCGACGCAGCTCGCGCAGGCCGGCGCGGACGACGTGCTCGCCATCGACGCGCGCGCCGAACACGTCGCCGACACCACGCTGGTACGCGACACGCTGGGTCTTTCCAACCTGCGCGTGGCGCAGAGCGACGTGCACGCGCTCGACGCCGCCGCGCTCGGCACCTTCGATGTCGTGCTGATGCTCGGCCTGATCTACCACCTCGAAAATCCGGTCGGCGCGCTGCGCCAGGCGCGCGCACTCACGCGCCAGGTCTGCCTGGTCGAGACGCAGATCGTGCCGGGCATGACCGGCATGGTCGACTACGGCAGCTACCGCTTCGTGCGTCCGTTGAAGGGCTCGTTCGGCATCATCGACGAGACCGAGGAAACGCACGGCCCGGAGACCAGCACCACCGGCATCTGCCTGGTGCCGAGCCTGGAAGCGCTGTTCTGGATCCTGCGCAAGGTCGGCTTCGCGCGCGTCGAACTGGTGCCGCCGCCGGAGAACGCCTACGAGCAGCTGCGCTACGGCAAGCGCGTGATGGTCGCCGGCTACGTCGACTGAGCGCCGGCCCTACTCCGCCGCCTGCAACTGCGCCGGCAGCGGCTTCAATCCCATCGCGATGCGATAGCGCGCATACAGCGCCTGCACCTTGGCGACGTAGGCCTGCGTCTCCGCGTACGGCGGCACGCCGCCGTACTGCTGGACTGCGCCGATGCCGGCGTTGTAGGCGGCGGCGACCAGCGTGAGGTCGCCTTCGTAGCGCTTGCGCAGGTCGCGCAGCAGGCGCGCGCCGCCGTCGATCGAGGCCTTGGCCGAGTACGGATCCTTGACGCCGTATTCGCGGCTGGTCTCCGGCATCAGCTGCATCACACCCTGCGCGCCCTTCTCCGACAGCGCGTTCGCGTCGTAGGCGCTTTCCGCGTGCGCGATCGCGCGCAGCCAGGCTTCGTCGACGCCGGTCGCCTTCGCGGCGGCCTTGAACTGCTGCTTGAACTCGGCCAGCCGCGGCTTGCCGATCTTGCCGAGTCCTTCGTGCGCGGGCGACCCGGGCGGCGTCGCTACGGTGAACGCCAGCACCGGCGTCGAGCCCGGCAGGTTGCGCGTGCCGTAGACGGTCTTGCCGTCCTGTTCGCGCCGGTACAGCGTACCGTGCACGAGGCCGAGCGAACCCCACAGGTTCGGCACCGCGGCGGCGCCGTCGTCGAGCTGCTTGGCGAAGCATTCCGAACCAGGCTCCGGCGCCGTCGCTAGGCTGACCGTGCCGTCGCGCACACACCGGTAGACCGTGCGCGCGGATACTTCGCCCGCGAACAGCGCCGCGGCGAGCGGCAAGACGGCGAACCCGGCCCGGATCATGCGCGAAAGGCTGCCACGAAGATTCATGCCGGCGGAAGTGCGGGTCGTCGCGGCGGCGCGCAAGAGCGGGCGAATGTCGCAAATCGTCTCCGCGCGTTCACCGGCGGGACAGGAAACTTTTCCGGAGTCGTGACGATGCTTCGATCCGTACCGCGCTTCGCGCTGGCGGCGCTGCTGGCCGCCGGCGCCTCCCCGCCCTGCTATGCCGCGATCGACTTGGACCTGTCCTACGTCGACCTGCAATCGCCGGCCTACTGGCGCTTCGAGGCCTGGGTCGACCAGGCCGTCGCCGGCGCACCCGGCTACGCGTTCTCGGCCACCGACGCGGCCTACCTGTTCCGCCTGACCGGCCGGGCGCCCTACGCGGCGCTGGCCGTGCAGATGGTGGAACGGCAAGTCGCCGATGCCGAGGCGCTGATCGCGCAGGGAGAGCGCCCGGAGATTTCCGGCGATTCGTACCTGCACGTCGGCGAGATGCTGCGCGACCTCGCGCTGACCTACGACTGGTGCGCCGCGTCGATCACGCCGCAGCAGCGCACGCGCTGGTCCGCCTACGCCGAGCAGGCGGTGTGGAACGTCTGGCATCCGGCCGAGGCGCACTGGGGCGGCCACGCGCATCCGTGGTCCGGCTGGTCGATCGACAACCCGGCCAACAACTACTACTACAGCTTCGTCGAGGCGACGATGGTGTGGGCGCTCGCCACCGATGATGCATCCCAGCGCGCGACGTGGATGCAGTGGCTGCAAGGCGTCAAGCTGCCCGCGCTCGAGCAGTACGCGGCAACGCTCAGCGGGGGCGGCAGCCAGGAAGGCACCGGCTACGGCCTTTCGCACCGCTCGCTGTTCGCGCTGTACCGGCTCTGGCGCGACACCACCGGCGCCGATCTCGCCAACGCCAATGCGCACCTGACCGACAGCATCGCCTGGTGGATCCACGCCACCGTGCCGACGCGCGACCGCGTCGCGCCGATCGGCGACCAGTCGCGCGTGTCCGAACCGGTGTTGTACGACTACCACCGGCACACGATGCTCGAAGCGCGCCGCATGACCAACGATGCGACCGCGCGCGCGAACGCCTCGTGGTGGCTGCACGCGATCTCGCAGGCGCAGATGGAAAGCGGCTTCAACTTCCGCCACGACCTGCTGCCGTCCGGCGACGCCGGAGCCCCGCCCGACCGACTCGTCTATCACGCCACCGGCACCGGCCAGCTGTTCGCGCGTACCGGCTGGGACGAAGGCGCGACGTGGCTGCAGTTCTCGGCCGGCCCCTACGTCGAGAGCCACGCGCATCAGGATCAAGGATCGTTCACGCTGTTCCGGCGCGACTGGCTCGCCGTCACCGAGAACATCTGGACGCACAGCGGCATCCAGCAAGGCACCGACGTGCACAACCTGCTGCGCTTCGAACGCGACGGCGCGCTCGTGCCGCAGCGCATCGGCACGACCTCGAGCATGATCGTCACGCCGGGCGCGGGCGGCGCCGTGCACGTCGAAGCCGACCTGACGCCGGCCTACGACGGCGATCCCGCCGTGCAGAGCTGGCGGCGCACGCTCGACTTCGCCGGCGGCACGCTGGTCGTTCGCGACCGCTACGCGCTCGGCGCGAATACGCAGGCGGTGTTCCAGCTCAACGTGCCGGTCCAGCCGACGATCGACGGCGCCACCGCCCGCACCGGCGACCTGCGCGTGCGCGTGCTGTCGCCGCCGGACGCGACGCTGAGCGCGCTCGACTGGACCACGCGCAGTGGTCCGGACGAGACCTTCCGGCGCGGCTGGCGTCTCGACATCGCCGGCGGCACCGGCGAGTACGTGGTCGAACTCGAAGCCGGCGACGGGATCTTCGCCGACGGCTTCGACTGAGCGGACGCGTCAGTCCGGCCGCGGGCAGGACAGCGACGGCGGGAAGATGAAGCGCTCGACGCCGACGTCGAGCGCCATCTGCAACGGCAGGTCGCCGCCGCCGGAGCGTGCCAGGTTGGCGTCGACGTTCGCGCGCACGCGGCCGTCGCCGAGATCGCCGAAGGTGATCGAGGCGGTGCCCATGATGCCGACCATGTACGAGCCGCCGACGAAGTTGCCGCCGATGCTGCTGAGGAACTCGACCTGTATGACCTCGCCGGTCGCGTTCGCCGCGTCGACGACCAGATTCATGCGCAGGCTCTCGAAATCGCCTTCGCTCGGCGAGGTCAGCACCGAAACGGTGACCAGGCGGCTGCCGTCTTCGCGATCCTCGTAGATCGCGTAGTTGCCCGGCTCGTCGACGTCGTAGCTGCGCGCGCCTCCGTCGACCGTTCCCGTCGCCGTGCCGTCGCCGAGTCCGGTCGTGTTGTCGGGCAGGTCGCCGACGTAGCGCGCGGCGGCGAACGTGTTCAACGCGTACTGGAACTGCTGCAGGCTGGTGTCGGTCGCGCCGCAGGCTTCGATCAGGATGAACGCGTCGAACTCGGGCTCGAAACGCACCAATCCGCCGCGCGCGGTGTCGTTGCGCGGCACCGTGATGCTGACCGGTCCCTGCAGCGGCGCGTCGGTCGGCGTGAAGCGGAACACCGGGCCGACGAAGCTCATGTCGAACGGCGGCGGCGGCGGATCGTCGAGGCGCTCGATGCCGAAGGTGACCGGCTGGGCGACGGTGTTCGCCGGCACTTCCAGCTTGGCGCCGCACAGCTCCAGGACGCCGCCCTCGCTGCCGATCGTCGACTGCACCGGCGCGCAGTTCGGTGCGGAGATCTCGAATCCATTCTCGAAGATCAGATCCTTCGGGTCGACGCCGGCTTGCGCCGAAGGCAGTGTGGCGAGGATCGCCAAGACGAGCGGAACGGATGCGCGAGGAACGCGATTCGGCATGGGTTCACCTGGATTTCGAGGACGGAGAGACGCGCGTCGCGAGCGAGGCGCACTCGGAGTCTCGGTGTTCCGGAATCGGCCTGTCAATACGAAAGTCCTCGCACTTTTCGACGCGTCGACCGTACGCACTCGTGTGTAGGAGCGGATTTGTGTCCACGCATCGCATCGGACCGCCGTTTTCGGTGCCCGGAAAGAAGCGCGGAAGAGCCAGAAATATATTTCTCCCATACGCCGCAGTACGCCCGCTCGACTACGGCATTTGTCGTATAGGCGGGTGCGTTTCGCCTGACTAGCATCCGTCTGCCGCCCTTGCCGGGGCGTGTCCGGGACTGCCGCATGTTCGCCACGGGGGGAAGTGCGCGTCGCGGCGCCGCCGCGGCCGCGCGCCTCGTCGCGTGCGACCGAGGCGACGGCGAACGTACCGGCATCCGGCGCGTCGCCGCGATCGGCGCCACCTTCGACGACCGCAGCGTTCTGTCAGCCGAACGCACGCAGCGGCAGCGGACGGCCCTGCCCGGCGGCTCGAATGCACGCGTGCACATGCGCCGGCGCGATCGAGCGACGAAATGCCGTGCGACCCGACTGTTTCCCATTCTGGAAAAATCCCATGATCGACAAGTACCGCCTGCTCCTGCTCGTCCTGCTCGGTGCGCCACTCGCCGCGTCGCACGCGCAGACTCCGAGCATGCCCGACCCGATCGCGATCCAGATCGCCACCGGCGCCCTCCACACCTGCGTGGTGACGACGATCGGCACGGTCGAATGCTGGGGCGCCAACATGATGGGCCAGCTCGGCGACGGCACGCTCACGGATCGCGACGTAGCGATACCGGCGGTCGGACTGAACGCGCGAGCCGCCGCGGTCGGCGCGGGCTTCGTCCATTCCTGCGCATTGACCACCGTCGGCGGCGTGAAGTGCTGGGGAAACAACGACCAGGGCCAGCTCGGCGACGGCACGACGACGAACCGCGCGACGCCGACGGATGTCCTGACCCTCGAGTCGGGCATCGCAGCCATCGCGACGTCTGCCAGCTACAGCTGCGCCCTGACCGACCGCGGCGGCGCGAAATGCTGGGGTGACAATTCGGACGGCCAGCTCGGTGACGGCAGTACCGTCTCGCACACCGTCGCCAGGGACGTTTCCGGCCTGACCACGGGCATCGTCGCGCTGGCCGCCGGAGCCAGCCACAGTTGCGCGTTGACGACTTCCGGCGGTGTGAAGTGCTGGGGCAACAACGGCAGCGGCCAGCTCGGCAACGGCGGCACGACGGACAGTCCCGTGCCCGTCGACGTCGGCGGCCTGGGAACGACGGCAATCGCGATCGCCGCAGGCCTTGCCCACACGTGTGTGCTGACCACCGCCGGCGGTGTCAAATGCTGGGGCGCCAACGACAACGGCCAGCTCGGCGACGGCAGCACCACACAGCCTTCCGCCCCCGTCGACGTGGTCGGATTGAGTTCGGGCGTCGCCGCGATCGCCGCCGGCTTCAGCAGCTCCTGCGCGGTGACGACGACGGGCGACGTCAAATGCTGGGGCGACAACCTCTACAGCCAGCTCGGCGACGGCAGCACCGTCTCGAGCAGCGTCCCGGTCGACGTGCTGCACCTGCCATCGCGTACGAGAGCGGCGACGATCAGCTTTACGCACGCCTGCGCGCTCGGCACGCAGGGCGACGTCGCCTGCTGGGGCGACAACGGCCTAGGCCAGCTCGGCCGCGGCGACAGTTCCTCCACTCCGGGGCTGGTGCCGATGGACGTGCACGGGCTGGGCAAGGGCTTCGCCTCGTTCGACGCCGGTTTCGACCACACCTGCGCGCTGAGCCGTGGCGGCGCGCCGCTGTGCTGGGGCGACAATCAGCTCGGCCAGCTCGGTGTCGGCGTCACGGCATCCGCTCCGAATCCGACACCGCTCGCCGTCGTCGGGCTCGCCGGCGAGGCGAGCACCTTCTCCGCCGGCGGCTATCACACCTGCGCCAAGCTCGCGTCCGGCGGCGTGCAGTGCTGGGGCTACAACGGCGACGGCGAACTCGGCGACGGCAGCACGACCAGCAGCACGCTGCCGGTGGACGTGCCCGCGCTCGACGAGGACGACGCGCGGCTTTCCGCCGGCGGCCAGCACGGCTGCGCGATCACCGACGCGGGCGCGGCGAAATGCTGGGGCTGGAACGCCCACGGCCAGCTCGGCGACGACTCGTTCGTCGATCGGCTCGCGCCGGTGGCCGTCGCCGGGCTCGACGGCGACGTCGCGTCGATCGCGGCGTTCGACAGCCACACCTGCGCGCTGACCGCCGACGGCGGCGTGAAATGCTGGGGCTACAACTATTTCGGCCAGCTCGGCGACGGCACCTACGCGGATCGCCGCGTGCCGGTCGACGTCGCGGACCTGCCGCTCGGCGCGATGGCCGTCGCGACCGGCGCCGAGCACAGCTGCGCGCTGCTGCCCGACGGCACGGCGACATGCTGGGGCCGCAACGACCACGGCGAGCTCGGCAACGGCGCGGTCGTGCATTCCACGGCCATCCCGGTGTCCGTGGACGGCCTGCTCGGCGCGCAGGCGCTCGCCGCCGGCGCTCACCACACCTGCGCCCTGGCCGCGGCCGGAACGGTGAAATGCTGGGGTCTCAACAACCACGGCCAGCTCGGCGACGGGTCGACCGAGGACAGCACGTCCGCCGTCGACGTCGCCGGCCTCGGCGAGGTGGTGGCGATCGGCGCCGGCTATTTCCACACCTGCGCGCTGACCGTGGCGGGCGAGCTGAAATGCTGGGGCGCGAACGACCGCGGCGCGCTCGGCAACGGCGCAACCGCCGATCGCCACGTGCCGACCAGCGTACTGCTCGGCCAATCGCTGGCCTTCGACGCGGCGGCGACGATGGCGGTCGGCCAGAGCCTGCCGTTGACGGCCACGGCGAGCAGCAGCGGCGCCGCCGCTTTCGACGTCTGGACGCCGGCCACCTGCGCGGTCGAAGGCGCCACGCTGCGCGCGATCCGTTCCGGCCTGTGCGGCGTGCGCGCCACGCAGGATGGCGCCACCGATGCGCAAGGCAACGGCTATGCGTCCGCGCCTCAGCAATCGCGGTTGGTGCAGATCGCGCGCAATACGCAGAGCATCCGCGACTTCCTCTCCGATCCCGCCCACCCGGTCTACTCGCCGAACGCGACGTTCCAGGTCTCCGCGCACGCCGGCGGCAGCGGCAATCCGGTCGCGTTCTCCATCGACCCGGGTTCGGCGGCGACCTGCTCGATCGCCGGACGCGCGGTGTCGATCCTGGCCGCCGGCATCTGCACGGTGCTCGCCGACCAGCCCGGTGGCTTCGAATACGAACCGGCGCCGCAAGCGCGGCTCGACGTGGCGATCGGCAAGGCCGTCCAGTCGATCGTGTTCGCGCCGGCCCCGACGATCGTCGTCGGCGGTACCGGCACCGTCTCGGCCAGAAGCGGCGTGCCCAACTCCGGCAATCCGCTCGTGCTCTCCGCCGCGCCCGCGACGGTGTGCACGATCGACGGCGCGACCGTCAGCGGCATCGCCGCGGGCCTGTGCACGGTGACCGCGCACCAGGCCGGCAACGGCAACTACCTCGACGGCGAGGCGAGCCTCACGATCCGCGTCCTGCGTCCCGGCCAGGCCGCGTTGAGTGTCGGCATCAGCGACGACCGCGACTACGCGCGCTACGGCATGGAACTGAACTATCTGGTCACCGTCAGCAACAGCGGCAAGGGCGACGCCGTCGACCTGCACGTCGCCGCCGCGCTGCCGGCGCAACTGGATCCGGCGCGCACGCACTGGACCTGCCTCGACGGCGGCGACGGCGCGAGCTGTACCGCCAGCGGCAGCGGCGCGCTCGACGACGCCGGCGTCGTGATCCCGGCCGGCCGCAGCGTGAGCTGGCGGATCGCCACCGCGGTGCGCGCGGATGCCGCGGGCGAGGCGATCGAGCACACCGTCGCCGTCGTCGAGGACGGCGTTTCCACCGAGGCGACCGATCGCGACGTGCTGGTCCTGTTCCGCAGCGGCTTCGACGCGGCGCCGGCGGACGGCGCGCAATACGTGCGGCCGTAGGCGGCGCGGCCGGCATGCGATCCGCCGAATGCAGCGCCTCTTCGGCGCCCGCGAACGAAACGGGCTCGGTGCGGGCCGGCGCTTCAGCCGCCGCCGAGGCCGATGCGCACCGCGAACGCGGTGAGTTCGGCGGTGCTGTGCAGGTCGAGCTTGCGCATCAGGTTCTCGCGATGCTTGCGCACGGTCAGCGGACTGATGCGCAGGCGGGCGCCGATCTGCTGGTGGCCGTCGCCGTCGGCGATGCCGCGCAGGATCTGCCACTCGCGCTCGGTCAGCGGAATCGGCGACAAGGCCGCGTTCGCCGGCACCGTCGCCGCGCCGCCGGCGGGACCCGGCACGGCGGCGCGCAGGCTGCGGCCGACGTAGGTTTCCCCGGCGACCACCGCGCGCACCGCTTCGCGCACCTCGCCGGCTTCGTCGTGCTTGGCCAGATAGCCGTCGGCGCCGGCTTCGAGCGCGGCGCGCAGCGTGCGCGTGTCGACGTTCGCCGTCAGCACCAGGATGCGCAGGCCCGGATACGCAGCGCGCAACTCGCCGATGAACGACAGCCCGGCCACGCCCGGCATGCCGAGGTCGAGCACGATCAGGTCGGCTGCACACTCGCGCAGCGACGCGAGCACCGCCACCGCATCGCCGGCCTCGCCGACGACCTTCCAGCCGGGCACCAGGTCGAGCAGCAGGCGCAAGCCTTCGCGCACCACGGCGTGATCCTCGGCCAATACGATGCGCAGGTCGGTGTCGGCTTCGGACATGGGTGAATCGAACTCCGCAGAACGGCGCGCCGGCCGCATGCGACGCAACCTATGATGGAAGCACGACGTGCGCAACCCGAGCGGATCAGCGTGACCACGACTTCGAACGAAGCGGAGCAATCCGCGCTGGTGGACCTGCTCTATCGGCAGTCGCGCGCGGTCCTGTTCGCCAATTTCGTGATCCCGATCCCGGTCGTCGGCGTGCTGTGGCCATACGCGCCGGCCATGGGCCTGCTGGCCTGGGCGGGCGCGGTGTACCTCGCCACGGCGGCGCGCCTGGCGCTGAGCCTCGCCTACGCGCGGCGCGCGACGCCGGCGCGAAGCGCCGTCTGGGCGTGGCGCTTCGCCGTCGGCAGCAGCGTGTCGAGCGCGTTGTGGGGCTGGATCGGCTGGGCGTTCTACCAGCCCGAGCAGCCGCAACTGGTGGCCTTCACCTGCATCGTCATCGCCGGCCTGTCCTCCGGCACGATCGCCTCGTTCGCCGCGTTTCCGCCTGCCGCCGCCGCGGCGCAGGTGCTGTTGATCCTGCCGTTCGTGTCGCGCAGCTTCGCCGACGGTCACGGCCTCGCCTTCGTCTACGGCGCGTTCGCGCTGTGCCTGTTCTGCGTCAACCTCTACTACAGCCGCGTCACCTATCTCACCCTGATCGACAGCGTGCGTCTGCGCTTCGCCAACACGGCGCTGATCGGCCAGTTGCGCGTCGAGCGCGATCGCGCCGAGGCGGCCAATCTGGCCAAGTCGCGCTTCCTCGCCGCGGCCAGCCACGACCTGCGCCAGCCGGTGCACGCGCTCGGCCTGTTCGCTTCCGCGCTCGGCACGCTGGCGCAGCGCGGCGACGTGGCGCAGACCGAAGGCCGCCTGATCGCGGCCAAGCTGTCGGCCGTGCTAAAGAGCCTCGGCGGGCTGCTGCACGGCCTGCTCGACATCTCGCGGCTCGACGCCGGCATCGTGCAGCCCGAGCCGCGCGCGCTGGCGGTGACGGAACTGTTCGCAGCGCTGCGGCACGAATTCGCCGATGCGGCGCAGGCGAAGGCACTCGATCTGCGCTCGGTGCCGAGCCGCTGCTGGATCCGCAGCGATCCCCTGCTGCTGCGGCGCATCCTCGACAACGTCCTCAGCAACGCGATCCGCTACACGCCGCGCGGCGGCATCCTCGTCGGCTGCCGGCGACGCGGCGACGCGCTGGAGATCCAGGTCTGGGACACCGGCATCGGCATCGCGCGCGACCAGCACGAGGCGATCTTCCACGAGTTCGCCCAGGTCGACAATCCGCAGCGCGACCGCGAACAGGGACTCGGCCTGGGCCTGGCGATCGCGCAGCGCGCGGCCGGCCTGCTCGGCCATGCGCTCGGCGTGCGCTCCGTGCCGGGGCGCGGTTCGATGTTCTGGGTGCGCGTGCCGCTCTGCGCCGCGCCGGCGCCGTCCGTGCCGGCGACGCCCGCGGCGACGGCGCGCGGAATCGCACGCGGCGTAATCGTGGTCGACGACGACGCGCAGGTGCTCGACGCGTTGAGCTACCAGCTGCGCACCTGGGGCTGCGCCGTCTACGCTGGCCTCGACGCCGAGCGCGCGCGGCATGCGCACGAGGCGGCGCGGCGGCACGGCGACGCGCCCGTCGACCTGATCATCGCCGACTACCGCCTCGCCGGCGGCGTGCACGGCGCGCAGGCGATACGGCAGTTGGTCGACTATCTCGGCACGCCGGTGCCGGCGGCGATCGTCACCGGCGACACCTCGCCCGAACGCCTGCGCGAGGCGCGCGCCAGCGGCTATCGCCTGCTGCACAAGCCGGTCGCGGCCGAGCAATTGCGCGAACTGGTCGAGCAGTCCGCGCTCGCCGCACGGGTGTGAGGTTCGCCCCGTTCGAACGGCGGTCCGCTCGAACGAAGCGAGCCGCTCAGCGCACGCCTGTCTCGTTGCGCGCGATGACCAGGCGCTGGATCTCGCTGGTGCCTTCGTAGATCTCGGTGATCTTGGCGTCGCGGAAGTAGCGCTCCAGCGGCATTTCCTTCGAGTAGCCCATGCCGCCGTGGATCTGCACCGCCTGGTGCGTGACGAACATCGCCGCTTCCGAGGCGAACAGCTTGGCCACCGAGGCTTCGGTGCTGAAGCGGCCGCCGTTCTTCGCCGTCTCGCCCTTGGCGAACGCGGCGCGCAGCACCAGCAGGGTCGCCGCGTCGAGGCGGCACTTCATGTCGGCGATCTTGGCCTGGATCATCTGGAACGAACCGATCGGCGAGCCGAACGCCTTGCGTTCGCGCACGTAGACCACGCTCGCGTCGTACGCGGCGCGCGCCAGACCGACCGCCTGCGAGGCGATGCCGATGCGGCCGGCGTCGAGCACGCCCATCGCGATCGCGAAGCCCTTGCCTTCCGGTCCGAGCAGGTCGGCGGCCGGGCAGACGTAGTCGCTGAACTCGATCTCGCAGGTCGCCGACGCGCGGATGCCGAGCTTCGGCTCGGTCTTGCCGGCGTGGAAGCCCGGACGGCCGGTGTCGATCAGGAACGCCGAAACGCCCTTCGCGCCGATGCCCGGCGTGGTGATCGCGAACAGCACGATGTACTTGGCGACGGGGCCGGAGGTGATCCAGCTCTTCTTGCCGTTGATGACCCAGTCGCCGGCGGCGTTCTTCTCCGCGCGCGTGTGCATCGCCGAGGCGTCGGAGCCGGACTGCGGTTCGGTCAGCGCATAGGCGCCGATCGCCTCGCCGGACGCGACCGCGCGCACGTACTTCTGCTTCTGCTCCTCGGTCCCGTAGGTGAGGATGCCGTTGCAATAGAGCGAGTTGTTGACCGACATGATGGTCGAATGCGCGCAGTCGGCCGCCGCGATCTCGATCATCGCCAGTGCGTAGGCGACCGGATCCATGCCGGCGCCGCCGTACTCGACCGGCACCTCGATGCCCATCAGGCCGAGCTGGCCCATCTCGCGGATGTTGTCGAGCGGGAACTCGCCTTTCGCGTCGAGCTCGGCCGCGACCGGCGCGATGCGCCGCGTCGCGAAGTCGCGCGCGATGGCCTGGATGGAGCGTTGGTCTTCGGTCAGATTGAAATCCATGACGGTTCCCGTTGCAGAGTGGACGGTGCAGCCTGCCGTTCGTCGCCTCCTCGCCGAGGAGCGCGGCGGCCGCGCGAGGGCGGCGATGGAAACGACGAGGCGGAAAGGACGGACAGAACGCGGATTTTAGCGTTCGCGCCGCTCAGCGCGCGAGCGCGGAGAAATCGCAGGGCTTGCCGCGCAGGCGCTGGTCGAGTAGCCACGGCAGCAAACCGTCCTCGGCGTAGGCGCGCGACCAGATCACGTGCTTCTCGCCGGCGTACTCGGTATAGCGCGGCTTGCCGCCCATCGCGCGCAGCGCGCGTACCACGGCGCGGGAGCCGACCATGGCGCCGTCATAGCCGGTCTCGACGTCGGTGTCGTCGTCCTCGGAGCCGTGGAAGACCCATTGCGGTACGTCGCGGATCGGTCCGAGGCCGGCCAGCTCGGTCATGCCGGACATCGGCACGCCGGCGGCGAAGCAGGCCGGATACGCCTTCAGCGTGTCCCACACGCCGGTGGCGCCGTCGGAGATGCCGGTCAGATAAACGCGGCGCGGGTCGATCGGCCAGCGCGACTGTGCGTCGCGCACGACGGCGAGCACGCGTGCCGGCGGCCAGTAGGCGTCGGTCGTCTGCGGTACCACGTAGACCAGCGGGATGCGCTCCTCGCGCGCCGCATCGACCAGTTCGTAGGAACCGTTGCCGCGCCCGGCGAGCTGCGATTCGTTGTCGGTGCCGTCCTGCCAGTCGCCGTGCAGGAACACGATCAGCGGGAGCTTTTCGGCGCCGCGTCTTCCCGGCGTCTCGATCGCCCGGTACGGCACGCGCAGCGCGTCATCGGTCCAGTACTTCGCCAGCTCTTCGTCTTCGAGCGCGGCGGCCGCGGCGTGGCCGCACAGGCCGAGCGCGAGGATGACGAAAGCACGGCGCAGCCGCGCCCTGAGGAAATGTCCGGACATCGCCCAAGCATACCGTCTCGCCCGCCGTGGGCAGCGCATTGACGCTGCCGCCGCCGCTCGCTACGCTAGCTTTATCTTTGTATCAAGATAAAGGGATACATCTTGGATCTGGCCGCCACTTCGGCCCTGTTGCGCCTGCTCTCCGATCCGACGCGCGTGCGCCTGCTCGCCCTGCTGGAACGCGAGGAACTCACCGTCGCCGAGCTGTCGGCCGTACTGCGGCTGGCGCAGCCGCGCGTGTCCACGCATCTGGCCAAGCTGAAGGAAGCCGATCTGGTACGCGACCGGCGCGCCGGCGTGTCCTCGTACTACCGCTACAACGGCGAACTCGACGCGAAGGAGAACGCGCTGCTGCGCGCGCTCAAGGACAACGTCGACGACGCCATCCTGCGCGACGACGAGCGCCGCCTGCCCGCCCTGCTCGCCAAGCGCGCGCGCGCCGAAGGCTGGGCCGACACCGTCGCCGGCGACATGGAGCGCCATTATTCGCCCGGCCGCACCTGGGAAGCGTTGGCGCGCGGAATGACGCAGCTGGTCGAGACCGGCGACGTGCTCGACATCGCCTCCGGCGACGGCGTGCTGGCGGAACTGCTCGCTTCGCGCGCGCGCTCGATCGTCTGCGTCGACACCAGCGAACGCGTCGTCGCGGCGGCGCGCCAGCGCCTGAAGGCCTACACCAACGTGGATGTGCGCGTCGGCGACATGCACGCGCTCGAGGCTCACGCGGCGAGTTTCGATCTGGTCCTGCTGATGCACGCGCTGACCTACAGCGAACAGCCGGCGCAGGTGATCGCCGAGGCCGCGCGCGTGCTGCGCCCCGGCGGCCGCCTGCTGGTCGCGACGCTGGCGCGCCACGCGCATCGCACCGTCGTGGAGCCGTTCGAGCACCGCAATCTCGGCTTCACGCCGGACGAGCTGCGCGAGTTCGCGCGCCGGTCGAAGCTCGAGGTGGTGGCCTGCGAACGCCTGACGCGCGAACGCCGCGCGCCGCATTTCGAAGTTCTGAGCCTGCTCGCGAGGAAGCCGTGAACCTGCCCTATCTCAATCCCGCCCGCGCCGAAGCGCTGTTCGACGCGCTCGCGCGACGCATCCTGATCATCGACGGCGCGATGGGCACGATGGTGCAGGGCTACAAGCTCGACGAGGCCGACTATCGCGGCGAGCGCTTCGCGCCCGGTTTCGACACCCGCCACGAACCGCAGCGCGACGCCGACGCGCAGCCGGGCCACGACCTCAAGGGCAACAACGACCTGCTGACGCTGACGCGTCCCGACGTGATCGGCGCGATCCACACCGCCTATCTCGAGGCCGGCGCGGACCTGCTCGAGACGAACACGTTCAACGCGACGTCGATCAGCCAGGCCGACTACCACCTCGAACACCTCGTCTACGAACTCAATCGCGAAGGTGCGCGGCTCGCGCGCGCGTGCTGCGACGCGATCGAAGCGAAGATCCCCGGCAAGCCGCGCTTCGTGATCGGCGTGCTCGGCCCGACCAGCCGCACCGCCTCGATCAGCCCGGACGTGAACGACCCGGGCTTCCGCAACACCAGCTTCGAGGAACTGCGCGCCGCCTACCGCGAAGCCGCGGCCGGACTGGTCGACGGCGGCGCCGACGCGCTTATGGTCGAGACGATCTTCGACACCTTGAACGCGAAGGCGGCGCTGTTCGCGATCGACGAACTGTTCGACGAGCGCGGTGCGCGCCTGCCGGTGATGATCTCCGGCACGATCACCGATCTTTCCGGCCGCACCCTGTCGGGCCAGACGGCGGAGGCGTTCTACACCTCGGTCGCGCACAGCCGCCCGCTGTCGGTCGGACTCAATTGCGCACTCGGCGCGAAGGAGCTGCGCCAGTACGTGGACGTGCTGGCGCAGGTCGCCGACGGCTACGTCAGCGCGCATCCGAACGCGGGCCTGCCGAACGCGTTCGGCGAATACGACGAGACGCCGGAGCAGATGGCCGCGCTGATCGGCGAGTTCGCGCGCTCCGGCCTTTTGAATCTCGTCGGCGGCTGCTGCGGCACGACACCGGCGCACATCGCCGCGATCGCCGCGGCCGTGGACGGCGTCGCGCCGCGGGCGTTGCCGGTGGCGGCAGCCGCATAGAAACAAGACCTCGACGCGGATCGAGGCGGATGAACGCGGATAGAGCCGAGTTCAAATACGCCGTATTCGCGTCCATCCGCCTCGATCCGCGTCCCAATCTCTTCTTTGTTCGCACCGATGAATAACAACGTTCGCCACACTCGCCTTTCCGGCCTGGAGCCGCTGGTCATCACGCCGGAGCTGCTGTTCGTCAACGTCGGCGAGCGTACCAACGTGACCGGCAGCGCGCAGTTCCGCAAGTTGGTCAAGGAAGAGCGCTACGACGAAGCCGTGGCGGTCGCGCGCCAGCAGGTCGAGAACGGTGCGCAGATCCTCGACGTCAACATGGACGAAGGTCTGATCGATTCCGAGGCCGTGATGGTGCGGTTCCTCAACCTGATCGCCTCCGAGCCCGACATCGCGCGCGTGCCGGTGATGGTCGACTCCTCGAAGTGGAGCGTGATCGAAGCCGGCCTGCGTTGCCTGCAGGGCAAGGGCGTGGTCAATTCGATCTCGCTGAAGGAAGGCGAAGAGGTCTTCCTCGACCACGCCAAGAAAGTCCTGCGCTACGGCGCCGCCGCGGTGGTTATGGCGTTCGACGAGCAGGGCCAGGCCGACACCTGCGCGCGCAAGGTCGAAATCTGCACACGCGCCTACAAGCTGCTGACCGAGCGCCTCGGCTTCCCGCCCGAGGACATCATCTTCGATCCGAACATCTTCGCCATCGCGACCGGCATCGAGGAGCACGACAACTACGCCGTCGACTTCATCGAGGCGACGCGCCAGATCAAGGCGACGCTGCCGCACTGCCACGTCTCCGGCGGCGTGTCGAACGTGTCGTTTTCGTTCCGCGGCAACGAGACCGTGCGCCAGGCGATCCACGCGGTGTTCCTGTACCACGCGATCCGCGCCGGCATGGACATGGGCATCGTCAATGCCGGCGCGCTGCCGATCGTCGACGATCTCGATCCGGAACTGCGCGAGCGCGTCGAGGATGTCGTGCTGAACCGGCGCAAGGACGCCACCGAGCGACTGCTCGAGATCGCCGACCGCTACAAGGCGAAGAAAGGCGAGGTCGTGGTCGAGAACCTCGCCTGGCGCAGCCTGCCGATCCGCGAGCGCCTGACACACGCGCTGGTGCACGGCATCGACGCCTACGCCGAGGCCGATACCGAGGAAATGCGCCTGGAATGCACGCGCCCGCTCGACGTGATCGAAGGGCCGCTGATGGACGGCATGAACGTGGTCGGCGACCTGTTCGGCGCCGGCAAGATGTTCCTGCCGCAGGTGGTGAAATCGGCGCGCGTGATGAAGAAGGCGGTCGCCTACCTGCTGCCCTTCATCGAGGCCGAGAAGGCGCGCACCGGCGACACCGGCAAGTCCAACGGCAAGATCGTCATGGCGACGGTCAAGGGCGACGTGCACGACATCGGCAAGAATATCGTCGGCGTGGTGCTCCGCTGCAACAACTTCGAGGTGATCGACCTCGGCGTGATGGTGCCGGCGCAGAAGATCCTCGACACCGCGATCGCCGAGAAGGCGGACATGATCGGACTGTCCGGCCTGATCACGCCGTCGCTGGAGGAAATGAGCCACGTCGCGCGCGAGATGCAGCGGCAGGAGTTCGAACTGCCGCTGCTGATCGGCGGCGCGACGACGTCGCGCGCGCACACGGCACTGAAGATCGAGCCGCATTACAAGGCGCCGACGGTATGGGTCAAGGACGCCTCGCGCGCGGTCGGCGTGGCGCAGTCGCTGATCTCCAAGGACCTGGTCGACGCGTTCATGGCGAAAATCCGCGCCGAATACGCCGAGATCCGCGTGCGGCACAAGGACCGCGGCGGCGCCAAGCGGCTCGTTCCGCTCGACAAGGCGCGCGCGCAGCGCTTCGACGGCGGCTGGGCCGACTACGTTCCGCCGGCGCCGCGCACGCCGGGCGTCACCGCATTCGACGACTATCCGCTGACCGAGCTGATCGAATTCATCGACTGGTCGCCGTTCTTCAACGCCTGGGAGCTGGCCGGGAAATTCCCGGCGATCCTGGAAGACCCCGTCGTCGGCGCGCAAGCCAGCGAGCTGTACCGCGATGCGCGCGCGATGCTCGACAAGATCGTCGCCGAGAAATGGCTGAAGGCGAGCGGCGTGATCGGGTTCTGGCGCGCGAATTCGGTCGGTGACGACGTTGAACTCTGGGATCCGGGGAAGACCGGCATCTCACCCCAATCCCAGCGTCTTCATTTCCTTCGCCAGCAAGTCGACAAGCCGGTCGAGCGGCCGGACTTCTGCCTGGCCGACTTCGTCGCGCCGAAGGATTCCGGGCGCGAGGACTGGATCGGCGCATTCGCGGTGACCGCCGGCATCGGCATCGACGAGCACGTCGCGCGCTTCGAGAGCGACCACGATGACTACTCGGCGATCCTGCTGAAGGCGCTGGCCGATCGTCTGGCCGAGGCGTTCGCCGAGCGACTGCATCAGCGTGTGCGCCGCGAGTACTGGGGCTACGCGCCGGACGAAGGACTCGACAACGAAGCGCTGATCGGCGAGAAGTACCGCGGCATCCGCCCCGCTCCCGGCTACCCGGCCTGCCCGGACCACACCGAGAAGTCGACGCTGTTCCGCCTGCTCGACGCGACGAGCCGCGCCGGCATCTCGATCACCGAAAGCTTCGCGATGCTGCCGACCGCGGCCGTGTCGGGCTGGTACTTCTCGCACCCGCAGAGCCAGTACTTTGTCGTCGGCCGCCTGACCAAGGAGCAGGTCGAGGATTACGCCAAGCGCAAGGGCTGGTCGCTGGCCGAGGCCGAGCGCTGGCTGGCGCCGAACCTCGACTACGATCCGGATTGACGATCCGAGAAGCACGCAACACCTCAGGGGGACACCTAAGTGAAGTACCCGATCGTCGCGGCAGCGATCCTTCTTCTTGCAGGTTGCGCGAGCACCTCGCCGGTAAGCAAGTACTCGCCTGTCGATCCTGCGCTCGACCGGCTCCTGTACGACCGAGGCGTCTATCTGCTGGTCGCACCGACACCGGACTTCCTTCGCATCACGGGTGGCCATCAGGCGACCATGACCGTCGGCATGCTGTTCGGCGCCGTCGGCGGAGGAATCGGAGCCATTGCAGCGCTCGAACACGCACGCAGTGCCGGGCGTGCGATCGCGACGGAGAACAAGATCGCCGATCCTAGCCCACGCCTGGTGGATCGCGTTCGTGAAATGCTCGCCAAATACGATACCGCGAACACCGCTTCCGGCTTCGCCGTGACCGTCGCCGTGGACGGCTGGGCACTCCACAAGGACAACGTCGCATTCAACGCTTCCGTCGTGATTGCGGAGGCGACCGCGGATGCGAAGAAACGGCCAAGTATCTTCGCGAAGGGTTTCTGCCACTACGAATCGGCTCCCAATGGCCCGACCGCGGAGGCCCTTCTCGCCGATGGAGCGGCCCAACTCAAGAAGGAACTCGACACCGCGCTCGAATACTGCGCGGAGGAGTTCCGTACGAGGTTCTTTCTCTAGCCTGTCGAGACATCGAACGCGGTCGATACCTCGCACCGGCTGATCCACGGCAGCGCACCGCGGCACTCGGGCGCTGGCGGGCGTTGAATTTCTACGGCCCCCGAGTCGGCGGTGCCGACTGAAACCCCATCGAGGGTCGACACGATCCGCGTCGTCGCCCTCGACAGGCTGTCCTCGACGAATGCCTACGGCTTGAGCTTATAGGCCAACACGTAGTCGCCCGGCTTGGTGCCGATCGAGCCGTGCCCGCCGGCCACCAGCAGCACGACCTGCTCGCCCTTGCTGTCCAGATAGGTCATCGGCGTCGCCTGGCCGCCGGCCGGGATGCGCGTTTCCCACAGCACCTTGCCGCTGGCCGCGTCGTAGGCGCGGAAGTCGTCGTCCACCGCCGCGGCGAGGAAGGCCAGGCCGCTGCGCGTGAGCAAGGGTCCGCCGATGCCCGGCACGCCCATGCGGATCGGCAGCGGGACCGGCGAAAGATCGCGGATCGTGCCGTTGCGGTACTGGTAGGCGATCTTGCCGCTGCGCAGGTCCGCCGCCGCGATGGTTCCCCACGGCGGTTGCTGGCACGGCACGCCGAGCGGCGAGAGAAACGGCTTCAGGCTGATCGCGTAGTCGGCGCCTTCGTTGGAATTGACGCCGTGCTCGCCGACATTGGCCGTCTTGACATCGATCTGATCCTTCGGGATCAGCTGCGAGACGAACGCGAGATAGGTCGGCATGCCGAACAGGATCTCGCGCTGCGGATCGACCGCGACGCTGCCCCAGTTGAACACGCCGAAGTTGCCCGGATAGATCAGCGAACCCTGCAACGTCGGCGGCGTGTAACGGCCGTCGTAGCGCAGTTGGCGGAACGCGATGCGACAGAGCATCTGGTCGACCAGGCTCGCGCCCCACATGTCCGCCTCGCGCAGCGGCGGCGGCTCGAAGCTCAGCGCCGAATACGGCTGCGTCGCCGCCACGCGCTGCCGGGGAATGTCCACGCCCTGCGGCGCCGGGCGCTCGGCGACCGGCAGCAGCGGCGCGCCGTTGCGGCGATCGAGCACGTAGACGTCGCCCTGCTTGGTCGGCACCACCAGCGCCGGCGTGCGCCCTGCCGGCAGGTCGAGATCGAGCAACGCGGGCTGCGCCGGAGAATCCATGTCCCACAGGTCGTGATGCACGAACTGCTGCACCCAGCGGACCTGGCCGCTGGAAAGATCGAGCGCGACCACCGAACTGGAATACTTCTCCTCCGCTTCGCTGCGGTAGACACCGAGCTGGTCCGGCGTGCGGTTGCCCATCGGGAAATAGGCCAGGCCCAAGGTCTCGTCCGCGCTCGCGACCGACCAGCTGTTCGGTGAACTGGTGGTGTATTTCTGCGCCGGATCGTTCGGGTCGAGCGGCGCGGTGCGCTCCGGATCGCCCGAATCCCAGTTCCACAGCAGCTTGCCGTCGCGCGCGTCGTAGGCGCGGATCACGCCGGACGGCGAATTCACGGCGTAGTTGTCGTTGACCGCTCCGGCGACGATCACCTTGCCGGCCGCGACCAGCGGCGGCGAGGTCGAGTAGTAATACCCCGGCTCGCGAAAGGGCATGTTGTGCAGGAGGTCGAGCACGCCGTGGTCGGCGAAGTCCTCGCACGGCTTGCCGGTCGCGGCGTCGAGCGCGTGCAGTTTCGCGTCCGCCGACGGCAGGAAGACGCGCGCCTTGCACGCCCGCCCTTCTTCCGCCTCCGCGTCGGCGAAATACGAAACACCGCGGCAGGTCTGGTGCTGACGTTGCGACTCCATGCCCGCAGCCGGATCGAAGCGCCAGCGCACCTGGCCGGTGTCCGCGTCGAGCGCCAACGCCCAGCTGTGCGGCGTGCACAGGTAGAGCGTGCCGCCGATCTTCAGCGGTGTGACTTCGTAGGTGGTCTCGCCGACGTCGTCGGGCCGGCGCACGTCGCCGGTCTGCACCGACCACGCCAGTTGCAGCTGCGCGACGTTGCCGGGAGCGATGCGCTCCAGCGGCGAATAGCGCTGGCCGAATGCGGTGCGTCCGTACGCGCTCCAATCGCCCGGCGCCGTACCGGCGTCGCCGTTGCCGGCGTCCGCGTTCACCACCGCCATCGGCAGCGTGCCTTCGATTTCGTGCGGGTGCCGCGTCATGCCGGCGAAAGCCACCGCCGCCGCCAGAAGCGAGGCGACCACCAGTCCACCGCGCGCGCCGCCGTGACCGCGGCCGCCGAACGAGGCCAGCCAGAGGCCGAGCAAGGCCGGCACGCCGAGCCGGGTCGCCAGCGGCCACCAGTGCAGGCCCGACTCCCACACCGACCAGGCGATCAGCACCAGCAGCCAGAGCGCGTAGACGCCGATCGACCAGGGACGTCGTCGCCAGAAGCCGATCGCCGCGACCAGCAGCACCAGTCCGCTGAGCAGATAGAACGGGCTGCCGTGCAGCGACAGCAGCCAGCCGCCACCGGCGGCGAGCACCAACGCGAACAGCGAAAGGACCAACGCGGCGATCACACGCATGGCGAACTCCCTCGGCTTTCCGGATCGAAAAGCGAAGCCGGTGGCGAAGCGGTCCGGCCTCGGCAGCCTGCTTAGCATCGTGCGAATGCGGCAAAAAGGAAACCGCCGGCTGGCAATCGGCGCGAACGCATCCTTTCTTAACATCGTCCGGGAAAGCGGAGGACTATCCTGATCGCGGAACGGACCTGTGCCGTACCGCAGGCATCCGGTTGATGCACGCCGTCGCATCGAGGTGTCCATGAGCGCCATCGGGAGAACGCGCCGTCGCGGCTGGACGTCGGCCCTGCTGTTGCTGGTTTCCTCAGCCCCGGCGCTCTGCTCCGGCGCCGACCCGTTCGACGCGTCGAGCCCGTACCTGTTCGGCGACTGGAACGGACGACGCGACGCCTGGGCGAACCGCGGCGTCGAATTCGACTTCGGCCACGTCAGCGAGACCGCGCACAACTTCAGCGGCGGCAGCGCGCACCTGACCCGCTACACCGAACAATGGACGCTCGGCGCGACGCTGGACCTGGACAAACGCTTCGGCTGGGCCGGCGCCGGTTTCCGCATCGCGCTTTCCGACCGCAACGGCCGCAATCTCGGCGCCGACGCGCACATCGGCAACAGCCTGCTGCTGCAGGAGGTCTACGGGCGCGGACAGACGTGGTGGTTGTCGACGTTCGCCTATCGCCAGTCGTGGCTCGACGGGCGGATCGACTGGAGCCTCGGGAAGATGCCCGTGGGGTCCGACTTCGCCGCGTTCTCCTGCGACTTCCAGAACCTGACCTTCTGCGGATCGCAGCCCGGCAACCTGGTCGGCGACTACTGGCTCAACTGGCCGGTCAGCCCGTGGGCGACGCGGCTGGTCGTCAGCCCCGGAGAGGCAGTGCATTTGCGCATCGGCGCCTACCAGGTCGATCCCAAATACGTCGACGAGACCTGGGCGAGACGCAACGCGTGGAAGCCATACATCCCGGGCGGAACCGCCGGCTGGCTGGTCCCGCTCGAATTCGGCTGGACGCCGAAACCGAACGGCTTGCCCGGCAGCTACGCGTTCGGCGTCTGGCACAGCAGCGCCGACGCGCCGGATCTGCGCGCGGACGACGGCCGCGGTTCGGACGACGAGGTGGCCGTGCGCATGCGCGACAGCCGTTACGGCGTCTACCTCAACGTCGAACAGAAACTCACCGGCGGCGTCGGAACCGAAGGACTGTCGGTGTTCCTCAACGCGACGCAGGCAGATCGGCGCACCTCGCGTACCGATCGGCAGATCGCCGTGGGCCTGCGCTACCGCGGCGTGCCGGGCCGGCCGGACGACGTCGTCGGCCTCGCGCTCGGCGCGACACACCACAACGGCCGCTACTACGACGCGTTCGTGCAGCGCTACGGCTCGGATTGGCAGCCGGAATCGCTCACGCACGTCGGGCGCGGCGACGAATACGTCTGCGAGCTGCTCTACGACTGGATGCCGCTGCGCTCGGTGCGGCTGCGGCCGAACCTGCAGTACATCCGGCATCCCGGCGGCACGTCGGCCAACGACGACGCGCTGGTGCTGGGATTGAAGACGTCGATCGCGTTCTAGACGCCGCCGCCGACCTCAGCTCGCGTTCGCCTCGCGCTGCAAGCCGCGGTCGCGGCGATGTCGGATGTCGACGACGAGGTTGTAGACCGAGACGAAGGCGGGGAACAGGTTCGACAGGACGCCGACGGAGTCGTTCTTGCCGAAGATGAAGTAGCTCAGCAGCAACACGCTGCCGAACACCGACAGCCACCAGAACGACTGCGGCATGTGCACGCGCTTGAGCTTCTTCGTCGCGTACAACTGCACGAACCAGCGGCTGGTGAACATGAAGGCGCCGAGATAGCCGACCAGCTTCCACGGCGTGATGGTGATCCCGTGCAAGGTCATCAGGACTTCGTTCATGAGCGTCGCCTTGCGGTTCGGAAGTGGAAATTTTGCGCGCAGCATGCCGCGCGGCCCTTTCGGAACCGTTTCGCGGCACCGGGTTCGGGCGTGCGGCAAGCCGCCGCAGTCTTCAGGAAACGCCGAACGAACGCCGTGGCGGCTTTCCGGAGCGCGAAGCCGGCTCGGCGGCTTTCCGCCGATCGAGCACTCGGTCGCGAGCGGCGCGTCCTCGCACCGCGGGCGCTTCGGCGCCGTCGAAGCGCCGTGCAGGCGTCAGCGCGAGCGCTTGGCCAGCCAGTCGTGGATCGCCGCAGGAACCTCGCGCTGCGCGCGGCCGGAAACGTAGATGCCGATGTGGCCGCCGCGGAACGCGATCTGCGTGTAGTCGTCGGTGCCCACGTGGTCGGCCAGCACGCGCGAAGCCGACGGCGGCACCAGATGATCCTGCTCGGCGAACACGTTCAGCACCGGCATCGTGACGTTGCCCAGGTGCACCTCGCGCTCGCCGATCTTCAGGCCGCCCTTGACCAGCTTGTTGCCCTGGTAGAAATCCTTGATGAACTGGCGGAACGCCTCGCCGGCCTGGTCGGGCGAATCGAAGATCCACTTCTCCATGCGCAGGAAGTTCTCCATCTCGACCTTGTCGTCGAGGATGTCGACCAGGCCGATGTACTTCTGCTGGTTCAGGCGCACCGGCTTCAGCATCAGGTAGCACAGGTTCATCAGGTCGGCCGGCACGTTGCCGAGCGTGTCGACGAACAGGTCGACGTCGAGCTGGCGCGTCCAGTTCGACAGCATGTTCTCCGGCGTGTGGAAGTCCACCGGCGTGACCATCGTGATCAGGTTCTTGATCTTGTCGGCGTGCGTGGAGGCGTAGCAGAGCGAGAACGCGCCGCCCTGGCAGATGCCGAGCAGGTTGATCTTGTCGACGCCGGCGTGCTGGGCGACCGCGTCGACCGAACGATCGATGTAGCCGTTGATGTAGTCGTCGAGCGTGAGCCAGCGATCGGCCAGGTCCGGATAGCCCCAGTCGATCAGGTAGACGTCCTCGCCTTGCGCGAGCAGGTTCTTGACCAACGAACGGTCGTCCTGCAGGTCGACCATGTAGGGCCGGTTGACCAGCGCGTAAACGATAAGGATCGGTACCTTCGCGGTCGGCTCGTGCGGTCCCTTGAAGCGGTAGACGACGAGCTTGTCCTCGCGATGGATCGCCTCCTTCGCGGTCACGCCGAAGTCGACGTCGTCGACCTCGCGCAGCGTCTGCAGCGCGACGGCGAGCTTGCGCTGCGTGGTCAGGACTTCGTCGATCGCCTTGGTCGGCTCGATCTTGATCGGAAACATGGCGGGCCCTCGGCTAGACGTCTACGTTCAACGCTTCTTCTTCGATTTCGCGGCTTTCGCCGATTTCTTCCCGCGGCCGAGCGAGGCGTCGGCGAACTTCGCGATGCGCGAGGAGAAGCTGCTCGGCGCGACCGCGGCGACGGCGCGCCTGGCCGCCTTCTTCGGTTCGGCTTCGCGCGCCGGGCGGGCCTTCGCGCGTTTCTTGTGCGCAGGTCGCGCGGCCGGCTGCACCGGCGGCTCGGCTTTCTCCGCCGCAGGCTTCGCGGTTTCGCCGCGCTTCGACGCGGCCTTCAGCGCGGCGACTTCGCTGCGCAGGCGCGCGACTTCGCGCGCGAGATCGCCGCCGCCCTGCGCGCGCAATTCGCGCCGCAGCGCCTGCAGGCGCTCGCCGATGTTGTTCAGCTCGGTACGCGTGGGCATGCCCAGATCGACGGCGACGCGCTCGACCTCCTGCTGCACCTGCGCGCGCACGCTCATCTGCGCGTTGACCAGCGCGCCGTAGACTTCGCGGAATTCGGTCGACAGCGCGACTTCCGCGTAACCCTCTTCCGCAGCGTCGACCCACAGATCGTAGAGTGCGCGCAGCGAGTCGATCTGCCGGCCGGGCTGTTCGCGCTCGGTCAGCTTGCCTTCGAACAGCTCGTAGCCGCGCTGGCCCGCCTTCAGCATCAGCGCGTTGTAGCGCGCCATCTGCTCCTGGTATTCGACCCAGGCGACGGCCATCTTCTGGTAATGCTCCTGATGCTCGCGCAGCAGGCCGAACGCCGGCAGGTTCAGCCAGCTCTTCAGTTCGCCGAGATCCGCATTGGCCGGCGGGCGCAGGTTGCCGAGCGCGTTCATGATCGCCGCGTAACCGCCGCCCTGCCCCGGCAGCTCGCGCAGCATGCGTAGCAGGTCACCGCCGAACGGCATCGCCTCGGCGCCGGGAATGCCGAAGCCGGAACGGAAGGCTTCGCCCCAGTTGGGCGCCGCGACACCGCTGTTCGCCGCCGCGGCCAGGGCCGACTGCATGAAGGCGGCGTAGCCTTTCGCGCTGTCGATGATGCGTTCGATCGTCTCGCTCTGCGCGCCGCCGCCTGACGCGAACAGGCGTGCCCATTGCTCGAAACCTTCGTGCCAGGGCGACGTCGGTGCCTGCGGCGGCGCGACCACGCCGGCCTGGCGTGCCATGTCCTGCCACGCATTCAGCATGTTGCGCGACAACCCCTGCCACTGGTTCAACCAATCGGGATTCGGCGACTGACCCATGAAGGCTCCTCGAGGCGCAGGCAGACGGAAGCCGCATCATAGTGCAGGCGCATGACGGGCGCGCTATCGCGCCGACGGATCGACGAAGGTCAGCTCTTCGCGCGCACCGCGCGCACCGGCGTCGAGCGGTTGCGCGTGTAGACGTAGACGGTCGCCGGCGGCACGTTCAGCCAGGTCATGCTCGCGCGGCGGACGCCGAGGTCCATCTCCGCCAGCAAATCGCGCGGCAACGGACTCGACGGACCGTAGGTGAACTGGATCAGCGGGCGATCCGGACCGAGCGCGGCGAACACCGCGCGCAGGATCGCCTGCTGGATCGGCCGCGGCATGGCGAGGAACCCCAGTCCGCTGACGACCGCATCGACGCCTCCGCCGATCTCGAAACCGATCTGCCCGGCCAGCTCGACGAGGTCACGCGCATCGCCGTTGACGACGCGCACGTCGGGAAAGCGCTGGCGCAGCAAGTCCGCCAGTTCGGCGTTGAGTTCGAGCACGAGCAGGTCGCTGGGCGCGATGCCGTGGTCGAGCAAGGCACGCGTGAACACGCCGGTACCGGCACCGAGCTCGATCACACGCCGCGATCCGGCCGGAAGCTGAGCGACCATGCGCTGCGCGAGCTGCCGGCTCGACGGAGCCAGCGCCGCCATCGCGCGCGGATTCTTCAGCCACTGGCGGAAGAACGTCCACATCGCGGGCGCTTCGGCCGCTGCGCTCGTCGAGGGTCGCCTGGAGTGTTCGCTCATGCACCGTTCCGCTGAAGTCAACGCGCCATCATAGCGTGCCGACACCCCGCTCCGCCGTCCAACCGCCTGAACGCCTCGCTCTGGCGGCGAGAGAGGCGCTCTTTGCTCCATTTCAAGAGTGCGGCCATGGATGGCCGCGTTGGACGTCAAGACGGTGACGGAATACCAAGAACTTCTATGCCAGCCCGAAGCAGCAATCAAGGACGATTGCCCAGACAAAAAGAAACCCCGCGACGACCAGGGGAAATCGTCGCGGGGCGGATACGCTGGCGGCGGGGAAGGGGGAGGGGTGCGCCGCCAGCGCAGACGGTGATCAGCGGCGGTAGCCGCGATCGTAGTAGCTTGCCCGGTGATAGCCGCGATCGTTGCGGTAGCCCCGGTCGTAGTGCCTGTAGCCACGATCGTAGGAATAACCCCGATCGTAATAGCGTGTTCTGTAGTACGGGCGGTAATAAGGACGATCGTAGTAGTACGAGCTGTAGTACCTGGGATAGCTGTAATACGACGGACCATAGTCGTAGTACACCGGTGCATAGGACGCAGCGTAGTAACCGCCGTAGTAGCCACCACCCCAGTTCGAATAGCCGATGCCGACGCCCGGATAGCCGAAATTCAGCGAGACGTTCCAGTGACCGTGGTGACCGCGCGCGAACGACGCCGGCGCGAATGCGAAGCCGGCTGCGATCAGCAGGCCCAACACAGCGAGACGAAATGGTTTGCGCAAGATGCTCACAGCACGCCCTCCAAATGACGGTTCGCATGCTGCGTCCGAACGCCTGAATCGTGACTGAAATTTTGAGCGGGCGAGTTAAGAATCCGCTCAACGCGAAAAACGACGACGCAATTCATAACAACGATGGATGCGTGCGTTGCGCGCGAAGTCCGGAGGAATCGTCGAATCCGTGATGTCCTTCACGTCGAATGCACTCGACAGCGATGCATCCAAGGTGAATCGCCGCAGGTTGTTCGAAAACACGATCAGGCCGTCGGCGGCGAGCCGCTCTCCGCACAGCGCGAGCAGCTGCGCGTGATCGCGCTGCACGTCGAAATCATCGGCGCGCTTGGAGTTCGAGAAGGTGGGCGGGTCGACGAAGATCAGGTCGTACTGGCCGCGATCGTGGCGCAGCCACTCCAGCGCATCCGCCTGCACGAGCTGGTGGCCGGGGCCGCCGAAGCCGTTCAGCGTGAAGTTGCGCGCCGCCCACTCGAGATAGGTCGCCGACAGATCGACGCTGGTCGTCGTGCGCGCGCCGCCGGCCGCGGCGTGGACGCTGGCGCTCGCGGTGTAGCAGAACAGGTTCAGGAAGCGTGTCCCGCGTGCCGCCGCGCGGATGCGCGCGCGCGCCGGGCGGTGGTCGAGAAACAGGCCGCTGTCGAGATAGTCGAACAGGTTCACGCGGAACTTCAGCCCGCCCTCCTCCACCACCAGGAACTCGTCGCGCTGCTCGAAGCGCCCGTACTTGGCGCCGCCCTTGCCGCGATAGCGCGTCTTGGTGGCGATGCGTTCGCGCGGCACGTCGAGCGCCACGCCAGCTGCCCGCACCAGGTCGCGCCAACGGTCGCGCGCGACCTGCTCGGGGATCTCGCGCGGCGGCGCGTACTCCTGCGCGTGCAGCCAGGTCTGCGGGAACGACTCGCTCGTCGGCGTTTCGTCGTCGCGCGCCACGGCCGTATAGACGTCGATCGCCGCCGCGTACTCGGGAATGTCGGCGTCGTAGACGCGATAGCAGGAAATGCCTTCGCGATCGAAGCGCTTGCGCAGATGACGGCGCGTCTTGGTGATGCGGTTGGCGACCGCCTGCGCGCCCTCCGACAGCGGCTTCTCGACGTGCTCGCGCGGCGCCACCTCGGCGAGATCGAAGATCAGCAGGCGACATTCCAGCGCGCCGTTGTAGAGCGTGTAGCGCTTGTCCGCGCGCAGGCCGAGCGCATGGCCGAGTTCCTCGTCGGCGACGATGACGCCGGCCCGCCAGCCGACGAACTCCGTGCGCAGGCGGGCGCCGAACGCGCGATACAGCGTCGCCAGCTGCGCTCGTTCGCCGAGCCGCTCGCCATAAGGCGGATTGCAGATCACCAGTCCCGCGACGGCGGTGCCCTCCGGCTTCTGCACATGCTCCGCGGACTGCCGCGCCAGGTGCAGGAAACCGGCGACGCCGGCGGCCTGCGCGTTGCGCCTTGCCTCGTTCAAGACGCGCGGATCCTGGTCGCTGCCGAAGAACCGCGGCTGCAGCGCGCGCAGTCCCTCGGTCGCGCGCTCGTTCGCCTCTGCCAACAGGCGCTCCCACGAGGCACCGTCGTGGCCACGCCAACCGAGAAACCCGAAGTACTCGCGACGCAGGCCGGGAGCGACGTCCGCCGCCATCAACGCAGCCTCGATCAACAAGGTGCCGGAGCCGCACATCGGATCGACCACGGCACCGTCGGCACGGGCGATCGACGGCCAGCCCGCGCGCAGCAGCATCGCGCAGGCGAGATTTTCCTTCAGCGGCGCCTCGCCCTGGCCTTGCCGCCAGCCGCGCCGATGCAGCGGCGTGCCGGAAAGATCCAGCGAGAGTGTGGTCCGATCGCGATACAGACGCACGTTCAGGCGGATCGACGGCCGCTCGACGTCGACGTTCGGCCGCTCGCCCGTGCGCTGGCGGAACTGGTCGACGATCGCGTCCTTCGTACGCAAGGCGACGAACTGCGTGTGATTGAGCTTGCTGGCGTTGCTGACCGCGTCGACCGCGAAGCTGCCGTCGACGGCGAGATGCTCCGACCAGTCGATCCCCTGCACGCCCGCGTACAGCGCGTCCGCGTCGACGGCGTCGAATTCGGCCAACGGCAGCAGCACGCGGCTGGCCAGGCGCGACCACAAGCAGGCGCGGTAGGCCAGCGCCAGAGAGCCGCCGAAATGCACGCCGGCCAGCGCCTCGCGCGCGTCGTCGGCGCCGAGCGCGCGCAACTCGTCGCGCAGCAGGTATTCGAGCCCCTTCGGGCAGGTCGCGAACAGCTTGTGCACGTCAATCCAGGGCGATCAGGAAACGGCGGAACAGCTCGGCGCAATACTCCACGTGCGCGCCCAGCCGATGGTCGTCGTCGACCAGGTGCAGCGCGGCCGAGCGGTCGCGGGCGAACTCGATCACGGCGTCGACCGGGCAGAGTTCGTCGCGCCAGCCGTGCGCCAGCGCCATCGGCACCGCGGCGGCGCTGAACGCGCGTGGATAGCCCGGGATGCCAGTCGGCAACGCCATCAGGAACAAGCCGGCGCAGGCGCGCTCGATCGACGCCGGACCGGAGATGAACGCACCCATGCTGGATCCTGCGAAGACGACGCGACCTTGCGCCGGCGCGTGCTCGAGTGCCCGCGCGATGCGCGCGTCGATCCGGCGCACGTCGCGGGTGGCGTCGAGATCGCGATAGTCCGGCCGCACCTCGGCCCAGCCGAGCGCGATGGCCGCTTCGGCGAGCGCGCTGACCTTGGTCGCCTGCGGGCCGCTTTCCAGGCCGTGCGAGAGGATGACCGTGCCTTTCATGAGAGCCGGGATTGGGGATTGGAGATGGGGGATTCGGAGAAGCATAACGGGCTTCACCGGCCGCGGCGAAAGCTTGTACGCTTTCACGTTGCCGAATCCCGAATCTCCAATCCCCAATCCCGGCCCCTCCATGCCCGCCCTAGCCATCGACGACTGGCCGCTGCCGTACGAAGAACGCCTGGCGGCACGCCCGTCCGCGGCGATCGACCTGGTCGTGATCCATTGCACCGAACTGCCGGACATGAAGCTCGCGCGCGAGTTCGGCGAACGCGTCCACTACGAGGGCACGCAGACCGGCAACAGCGGCCACTACTACATCGACACCGACGGCAAGGTGTTCCGCTTCGTCGCCGACCTGCGCGCGGCCAACCACACCTACGGCTACAACCCGCGCTCGATCGGCATCGAGCTGGTCAACATCGGCCGCTATCCGCACTGGGGCGACAGCCGCCACCAGGCGTTCACGGTGCCGTACACGCAGGAGCAGATCGATTCGCTGCGCAGCCTGCTCGCGCAGCTGCGCCACGACCATTCCAACCTGCGCTGGATCGCCGGCCACGAGGATCTCGACCGCCGCCTCGAGCCGGCCAAGGACGATCCGTCGATCCAGTTGCGACGCCGGCAGGATCCCGGACCGCTGTTCCCGTGGGAAGACGTCGTCCCGGCCAGCGGATTGGAGCGCTTGAAGCCGAAAGAGCCGGACGCGGATCGACACGGATAAATACGGATCGGGCCGAGGCAAGAAGCGTTTAGCGGACAAATCCAGCTTTGCTCGATCGGCTTTTATCCGCGTCGATCCGCGTCCAAAGCCCCCGCTCTCCCCCGCTATACTTCCGCGCCCTCCCCGAGCGACCCGCCCGATGTCGTCCAGCGTTGAAGAACTGCTGATCCTGCTCCAGCTCGAGCGCCTCGAAGACAACCTCTTCCGCGGCGAGAGCCGCGACATCGGCACGCGCTACGTGTTCGGTGGCCAGGTGCTCGGCCAGGCGCTCTCGGCCGCGCAGCAGACCGTCGACGCCGATCGCGCCGCGCATTCGCTGCACGCGTACTTCCTGCGCGCCGGCGACATCGAGAAACCGATCGTCTACAACGTCGAGCGCACGCGCGACGGCGGCAGCTTCTCCGTGCGGCGCGTCACCGCGATCCAGCACGGCCAGCCGATCTTCAATTTCTCCGCGTCGTTCCAGGTCGCCGAGAGCGGCGTCGAGCACCAGGTGTCGATGCCGGAAGTGCCGAAGGCCGACGATCTTGAACCGCCCCAGCCGCTGTCGCCGGAAGAACTCGCCAAGCTGCCGCCGAAGCTGCAGCGCTGGTTCGGCCGCTCGGGGCCGTTCGAGTTCCGCCACGTCTATCCGCGCGACGAGCTGAACCCGGCGAAGCGCCCGCCGCAGCAGCAGGTCTGGTTCCGCCTGACCCGCCGCATCGCCGACGACGCGGTGCTGCATCGCGCCCTGCTCGCCTACGCGTCCGATTTCCACCTGATCGGCACGGCGATGCTGCCACACGGCATCTCGTTCCTGCAGCGCAACGTGCAGGTCGCCAGCCTCGACCACGCGCTGTGGTTCCACCGCCCGTTCCGCGTCGACGAATGGCTGCTGTACGCCTGCGACAGCCCGACCGCGCAGGGCGGCCGCGGGCTGGCGCGCGGACTGTTCTACAGCGAGGACGGCCGCCTGGTCGCCTCGACCGCGCAGGAAGGATTGATCCGCCTGCGCCCAGAAACGGCGTAGCATCGAACCATGCGCCAGATCTACACCTCACCCCGCTTGGAAAACATTCAGCGCGTCGTCGCGCTGATGGCCGAACAAGGCATCCAGACCTCGATCGCCAACCGCCGCGCCTACCAGGGCTCGGACTGGAAGCGCTTCAGCTACACCGCCAAGGGCGACCGCGATTCCTGGCCGCAGGTCTGGGTGGTGCGTTCGGAAGACCAGACCGCCGCACGCCGCATCCTGCGCGAGGCCGGCCTGGAACCGGCGACCCGCTTCGCCGACGAACTCGCCGCCGCGCGTGTGGCCGGCGACACCAGCGGCCACCGCCGCACCTCGCTGCGCATCAAGCTGATCCTGCTCGCTCTGATCGCCGGCGTCGCCGCACTGATCGCCCTCACGCAGCTGTCGCATTGACGCTGCCGTTACCTGGCGTGAGCTAGAAGCTCGACGCGGATCAGGCGGATGAACACGGATAAAGCATTTTTTTGACTTATCCGCTTTGATCCGCCTGATCCGCGTACAGCTCTTCGCTCCCGGATCAGAGTCGGGTTTTCCAGTATCGTCGTCCCGCTCGACGAGCCACTAGAATGCGGCCATGCGCTCGGATGTCGTCCGCCTGTTCCAGACCCTGCCGCACCCGTGCGGCTATTTCGACGGGCGCACCGCGCAGAACATCGTCATCGACCCGAGCGCGCCGCAGCTGCCGCAGATCTACGACCTGGCCGTGCAGCGCGGCTACCGCCGTGCCGGCGGCCACGTCTACCACCCGCAATGCCAGAGCTGCCGCGCCTGCGTGGCCTGCCGCGTGCCGGTGGCGCGCTTCCAGCCGGATCGCAGCCAGCGGCGCTGCCTGGCACGCAACGCCGATCTCGGCGTGCAGGTCGTTCCAGCCGCCTACACCGACGAATACTTCGCGCTGTACCGCCGCTACCTGCGCGCGCGCCATCCCGACGGCGGCATGGACGACGCGCGGCCGGAGGATTTCGCGCGCTTCCTCTACACCGCCTGGAGCCCGACCCGCTTCGTCGAATTCCGCCACGGCGCGCAGCTCGTCGCCCTGGCCGTCACCGACTTCTGCGCCGCCGGGCTTTCGGCCGTCTATACGTTTTTCGATCCAGAGCAGCAATCGCGCGGACTCGGTGCCTATGCGATCCTGAGCCAGATCCGCCTCGCGCGCGAACGCGGCCTGCCGCACGTCTACCTGGGCTTCTGGATCGACCGCCACCCGAAGATGCACTACAAGTCGCGCTATCGGCCGCTGGAGATCCTGCGCGACAATGCCTGGATCGATCTGGACGCTCCTTCCGGCTGAGTCCACCGATCTTCGGTCACGGCTCACGGGGATGCGTCGATCCGACCATGCGCAACCGGCTCTACCGCTTCGGAAAATTCCAGCTCACCAACGGCGCGCGCGAACTGCGCCGCGAGGGTGAGCGCGTGCCGCTGGCGCGGCGCGCGTTCGACTGCCTCCTCTACCTGATCGAGCACCGCGACCGCGCCGTCGGTCGCGACGAGCTGACCGCGGCGGTCTGGGGCCGCGTCGACGTGACCGACGCCCAGCTCAGCCAGGTCATGCTGCAGGCGCGCCGCGCGATCGACGACAGCGGCCAGGCCCAGTCGGCGGTCCGCACGCTGCCGGGATTCGGCTATCGCTGGATCGCCGAAACCGACGAGCGCTCCGACGACGGCGGCCCGGCCGAGGCGGCAAGCGCCGCGGTAGCGGACGAGCCGCCTGCGCCGGAACCGGAAACCGAGGCCGCGCCGACCGGCACGGCAGTGTGGACGTTCGAAGCTCCGGCTGCAGCGGCGCGACGAGCGCCCGCGCCGCGACGCCGGTTCGCCGCGGCGGCGGCGATCGCCGCGCTCGCCGTCGCGCTGGCGGCAGTCGCCTGGCTGAGCCACCGCTCGCCGAACGCCGATCCGGTAGCGGAAGCAAGCGCGGAACCCTCCTCGTTCGCCGTCCTGCCGCTCGACGTGAACGGCCCCAAGGACAGCAGCTGGATACGGCTCGGCGCAATGGACCTGATCGCCGAGCGTCTGCGCGACGCGGGCCTGGCCGTGCCGCCGAGCGAGAACGTGCTGATCGCCCTGCGCGGCGCGCCGGCCGACGACGGCGGAACGCCCCGGCTCCGCGGCAATCTCGGCGTCGGCAGCCTGGTCGAGGGCAAGGCGATGCGATCGCCGGAAGGCTGGACGGTCGAACTCGCCGCCACCCGCGGCGACGCCCAGCGCTACACCGCCACCGCCAAGCACGTCGACGTGATCCGCGCCGCGCGCCAGGCCGCCGACCTGCTGCTCGCCGCGATGGGCCATTCGCCGCCGGCCGAGCGCGGCGAGAACGACGATCTCGACGAACGCCTGCAACAGGCACAGGCAGCGATGCTGGCCAGCGAACTGGACACCGCGCGCAAGATCCTCGCCGCGATCCCGGAGCAGGACGCGCCGCGCGCGCGGCTGATGCTGGCGATGGTCGACGCGCGCGCCGGCCGGCTCGACCAGGCCGACGCCGGCTATACGCGACTCGTCGCCGATCCATCCGTGCGCGCCGATCCCGTGCTGTACGGACGCGCGCTCTCCAACCGCGCCCTGGCACGCGTGCGGCTCGAACGGTACGCCGACGCCGAAAGCGACTACGACGCGGCCGTCGGCGCCTTGCAGAACGCGAATTCGCCGATCGACCTGGCGCGCGCGCTGAACGGCCGCGGCGGCGTGCGCGTCGGCCTCGACCGCTTCGACGAAGCGGCGACCGACCTCGGCCGCGCGCGCATCGAACTGCAGCGCAACGGCGACCGGCTCGGCCTGATCCAGTCGGACACCAACCTCGGCCTGCTCGAATACCAGCGCGAACGCTACGAACCGGCGTTGAAATCCCTGCTCGGCGCCGCCGACCAGTTCGAGGCGTTCGGCGCACCGGAGCGCATGCTCGGCGTGCTGACCGTCGCCTTCGACGCCGACGCGGCGCTGTGGCGCTGGCCGGAGGCGCTGGCGATCGCCGATCGCCAATGGGCGCATCGCGATCGCGCCGGCGATCCCGGGCTGGCGCTGAAGATCGCGGTCAACCGCGGCGAGGCGCTGGTGATGCTCGGCCGCCTGCGCGAAGCGCGCGAATTGGCCGCGCAGGCGCAGCGCGAGCACGCCAATACGCGCCCGCAGGCGCGCCGCTATCTCGACGCGCTGCTGGCGACGATCGCTTGGAGTGCCGGCGACGCCAGGCAAGCCGCCACCGCCGCGGAGCGCGGACTCGCGCTGTGGTCGCCCGATGATCCGGATGTCGAGCGCAACGGCGCGCAGTTGATCCTGCTGCACCAGCGCGCGTTGATCGCCGCCGGCGAAGCCTCCGTCGACACGATGGAACGCGAGCTTTCTCCCGGCACCAGGAATCCGTCGCCGTTCCTGTTGATCGCGCGCGCCGAAAGGTCTGCGTGGACGGGCAAGCCGACGGATGCCGAGAACCACTTCCGCGCCGCGCTGAAGCAGGCGGAAGCGCGCGGCACGCCGATCGGTCTGGTCACGGTCGGCGTGGCCTACGGCCGCTGGCTGCTGGCGCAGCGCCGCGTCGAGGAAGCCGGCGCCCTGGCCGGCCGGCTGGCCCCGTGGAGCGATCGCGACTTCGACGTCGCGCTGTTCGAGGCGGCCGTCTTCGATGCGCGCGGCGATCGCCGGGAGTCGGATGCGGCGCTGCAACGAGCCCGCGCGCTGGCCGGCGAACGCGAGGTCCCGAGCGGGTCGCGCACCGTCGCCTCGAAGTGACCGGCGCCGCGTCGGTAGCCGCCAAAGCGCGCCGCAAGGCGATTCCGCGCCGATCCGAAGACGAATCAAAGACGATTCAAAGACGATCCCGAAACCGCGTAACACGGGGCGGCTAGGCCGCCGGACATACTGCCGCGTCGGACCGGCGGGGAGCCGTTGACGAGGTCCGACTCGCCATCGGCGACCACTCGCGGGAGATCCTTGACCTCTATGAAACCCACCATCCTTCTTCGCCTCGCCTTCGCGGCAGCCGCCGCGTTCGGCGGGTCCGCCGGCGCGACCGTGTTCGCGCCGAATCCGAACGACTTCGTCAGATCCATCCTGCCGCTGCCGGACGGCGACATCCTGGTCGGCGGCACCTTCAGCCAGATCGGCGGCGCGCCGCACAACTACCTCGCGCGCCTCGACGAGGACGGCAACCTCGACGCGAGCTTCACCGGCATCGCCAGCGGCGGCACCTCCTATGGCGTGATGGCGATCGTCAGGCAGCCCGACGGCAAGATCCTGATCGGCGGCAGCTTCGACCAGGTCGACGGCGTCCCGCGCAAGGGGCTGGCGCGGCTCAATGCCGACGGCAGCCTGGACACGTCCTTCGCCGCGCTCGATTTCGCCGGCGACGGCAGCACGCCCGACGTCGGCGGCGTCCTGCTGCAGGCGGACGGCAAGATCCTGGTCTTCAAGACCATCGACGGCTACGGCTTCAACTCGATCAACGGCCAGCCCTTCCCGGCCGGCATCGCGCGGCTGAACGGCGACGGCACGCTGGACTCGACCTTCGCGCTGCCGGGCTCCGCCGACGGCGGTCCGGACAGCGTCTACTCGGCCGCCTTGCAGGCCGACGGCAAGATCCTTCTCGGCGGCTCCTACGGCGGCCAGCACGGCGTGCTGCGGCTGAACGCGAACGGCTCGCTCGATCCCAGCTTCCAGACCGCGAACATCAACAACCTGGTGACCGAGGTGCTGGTGCAGAGCGACGGCGCCGTCGTCATCAGCGGCCGCTTCACGACCCCGTTCCGCGGGCTCGCGCGACTGCGCCCCGACGGCAGCCTGGACAACGCGTTCGACGCGGCGACGCGCCTGAACTTCAGCGAGATCAACCAGATCCTGCAGCAAGGCGACGGCAAGCTCCTGCTCTCCGGCGGCACGGCCTACGTTTCCACCGGCTACCCGAAACCGGCGGTGGTGCGCCTCGACCCGGACGGCACGATCGACACGAGCTTCGCCGACCCGAAGATCGTCTACGCGATCGTCGTGGCGTCGGCGCTGCAGGCCGACGGCAAGGTACTCACCGGCGGCTACTTCTACGAAGCCGGCGGCGGCTATCCGCGCAAGAACCTGGCGCGGCTGAATTCCGACGGCACGATCGACATCCCCGTCCACACCGTCACGCCGGCGGCAGGCGCCAACGGCAGCCTTTCGCCGTCGACGCCGCAGAGCGTGCACGAAGGCGAGACGACGCGCTTCACGATCCAGCCCGATGCGGGCTACCGCCTCGACGCCGTCGACGGCTGCGGCGGCTCGATCCAGGGCCCCGACTACGTCACCGGACCGGTCACCGCGGATTGCACGGTCAGCGCCAGCTTCGTCGCCGACCCGAATGCGCCGACCTTCGTCGTCAACACGGCCGTCAGCACCGGCACGCCGCTGAGCGGCTCGCTGTCGCCGGCCGGGCCGCAGACGGTGCGCTTTGGACAGACCATCAGCTTCACCCTGGTGCCGAGCACCGGCTACTACGTGAGCGCCGCCAGCGGCTGCAACGGCACGTTGAACGGCGACGTGTACACCACCGGGCCAATCGCGGCCGACTGCACCGTCACGGCGGAATTCGTGGCGCCCGGCCGGGTCACGCTCGGCGGCACGCCGCAGACCGCGGTCACCGGACTGCCGTTCGCGACACCGCTGAAGGTGCGCGTGCTCGGCGCCTTTCCGGCCGTGCCGGTGCGCGGCGTGCAGGTCAGTTTCCAAGCGCCTGCCGGCGGCCCCGGCGCCCTCCTGTCCGCCTCCACCGCGACCACCGACGCCAACGGCGAGGCCAGCGTGACAGCCGTCGCCAACGGCGTCGGCGGCAGCTACGCGGTGAAGGCGGTGGTGACCGGCCTGGAGAGCGCTCCGTCGTTCTTCCTGCTCAGCAACGAAGCGATCGACGGTCCGGGCATCGAGCTGCAGGTGACCCTGAGCGCCGATCCGCCGCCGGCCTGCGGTGCCTCGGCGCATCTGGAGGTCACGCCCGGCACGCCGGTCAACTACTGCTTCACGCTGACCAACCGCACCTCGACGCCACTGAACTACCACAGCCTGCAGCATTCGCCGTGGGCGTACTTCTGGACGCTCGACAGCGATCAGGCGCTCTACCTCCAACCGCTGGCCATCGCCGCGCAGTCGACGGTCCGCTACCACATCACCACCGCCGCCACCGCCGACAGCATGGACGAGGAGTTCACCTGGACCGCGTTCGCCGCCGCGCCGGGCTATCACGCCGACACGAACGCGACGGAAGCCTTCGTCGACATCTCCGGCACCGGCCAGGCGGTGATCTCCGAAGCGCTCGGCGTCACCGACCTGCCGGTGCCGTTCCCGCTGACCTACTTCGGCACCACCTTCCGGCCGGACTCGGGCGACCATCTGTGCGTCAACAACAGCGGCACGCTGCGCCTGGTGCCCGGTTTCTACACGGAATGCCCGTCGACGCAGAATTCCGTCCTGACGCCGCCCTTCGTCGGCGACAACGGACAGACCGACAGCGACTACACCGACGGCATCCTGCCGTACTGGGACGTGCTCGGCGACAACGGCGCGGTCTACGTGCAGACCGTCGGCGCAGCGCCGAACCGGCGCCTGATCGTGCAGTGGGATCGGAAGGACCACGCCAGCGTGCCCAATCCGGCCGGCGGCATCACCTTCGAGGCGATCGTCGACGAGGACAGCGGAACGATCCGCTACGTCTACCGCGATCTCGACTTCGACGATCCCTCCGCACCGTCGCTCAGCTACGGCGGCTCGGCCACGATCGGCCTGATCGGCACCAATCCGTCGGTCGACGGCGCGGTCGACGTCGCGCCGCCTCTGCACGACGGGCAGAGCATCGTGTTCTCGCCGACCTCCCGTCCGCACATCGCCACCGCCGCGACGCATCTGCAGGTCGGCACGCCGCGCGTGCAGGCGCCGGCGAGCCTCGCTGCGAGCGCGGCCCGGCAGCAGTCCGTGACGCGAATGCTCGACATCGCCAACACCGGCAACCTGACGCTCGACTGGTCGCTCGACCGCGCCGCCGCGGCCGGACACTTCCCGGAAACGCAACGCTGGGTGCTGCCGCCCGAACGATCCGGCCTGCCGTACCGGCCGTCGACGCATCCGCAAAGCAAGAACGCGTCCGCATCGACGCGTTTCGCGCCGGCATCGGCGGCCTTCGACGTGCCCGCCTACGGCGCCATGATCGCCTCCACGACCAACCATCTCGGCGGCGCCAACTACGTGACGTTCAACGCGAATAATCCGACCGAACTGACGCCGGTGTTCTTCAATTCCGTCGGCACCCAGGGTGGCGACTTCATTCGCGACGACTTCAGCCAGCAGTACATCCTGTACTCGCCGAACGAAGGAGACGCCGTCGCCCTGCTGCGGCTGGACTACACCGATTTTCAGGCCTACCAGGTCAGCCAGCCGCTGACGACCATGCCGGCCAACGGGCAGCGGCTGAGCGGCCTGGCCTGGGACCGCAGCACCGATACGCTGTTCGCCTCCTCCGCCATGACCGGCGGCCAGGGACAACCCTGCGACGAACAGGTGGCGTTCGGCAGCTCGGCGCTGTACACGATCGATCCGGATACCGGTGAACAACGCACCATCGGCGCGATCCACTTCGACGATGCCCGCCCGCTCTGCGTCACCGACATCGCGGTCTCGCCGGGCGGCCAGATGTACGGTATCGACCTGCTCAACGATGCGCTGGTCGCGATCGACAAGACCAACGGCCGCGCCGCGCTGATCGGCTCGCTCGGCTTCGACATCCAGGACACCAATAGCATCGACTTCGACGACGCCAGCGGCGTGCTGTATCTCGCCGCCGGGTACTACCCCGCCTTCGGCACGAGCGCCGGCGGCGGCCTCTACACGATCGACCTGGTCACCGGCGTCGCGCAACGGATCTCGCCGTATCCGCTGCGGCCCAATCAGCACGGCTACCTGCAGATCGACGCCCTGTCGATCGCACGCGCCGGCGGAGCGTGCGCGTATCCGGGCGAGATTGCGTGGCTGCGCTTCGACGTCGCCGAAGGCCGCACCTCGCCGGGCGCACGTTCGCCGGTGACCGTGACCTTCGACGCCGGCGGCCTGGAGGCCGGGGAATACAGCGCCAACATCTGCATCGACAGCAACGACCGCGCGCATTCGCTGCTGGCGGTGCCGGTCGCCTTCACCGTCACGAACGGCGACGGCGGCGCGGCGATCTTCCGCGACGGCTTCGACGGCACCGTGCGCTGACGCGGTAGCGGGAAACGGCAGGCGCCGCCGGCAACGGCGGCGCTTCGCCCCTGAGAATCCTGAGCGCCGTCATCCCGCGACAACGGGAACCCGTTCGCTCCGACGATGCGCGATCAGACGAAACCGATCTCGTGCTCGCCGTGCATCGACATGACCAGCTTGACCATCGACACCGGCAGCATCAGCTCCAGCTCCAGCCGCTCGCCGGCCGGTCCCTTGCCGACCAAGGTCATGCCGAACAGCGGGCCGGACGCGTCGATCTCGACGCAGACGATGTGCGGGCCGCCGGGCGCGTCGCGCAGGTAGGGCTTGATCGGCTCGCCGAGCGCTTCCAGGGCCTGCGGGAACAGGAACACGGCATAGTTCGGGGCATCGGGCATGCGACGGTCCTTCGTGAGAGTTGCGGAAAGGTTCGATTCAGAGCGTGATCGACAGCCGCGAGGCAGCGCGCACGGCCTTGGCGATCGCTGCGTCGACGTCGACGTCGCGCGCCAGCGTGACCGCCATGCGGCGCTGGCCGCGCACTTCCGGCTTGCCGAACAGGCGCAGCATCGTATCGGGCTCGTTCAACGCTTCGGCGACGCCGTGGTAGCCCGGCCGCGCCCCGTGGCCTTCGGCGAGCACGGCGCAGGAAGCCGACGGCCCGAGCTGGCGGATCGCCGGGATCGGCAGACCGAGGATCGCGCGCGCGTGCAGTGCGAACTCCGACAGGTCCTGCGAGATCAGCGTGACCAGGCCGGTGTCGTGCGGGCGCGGGCTGACTTCCGAGAACACCACCGCATCGCCCTTGACGAAGAACTCGACGCCGAACACCCCGTATCCGCCGAGCGCCGCCGTGATCATGGCCGCCTGGCGTTCCGCCTCGGCCAGCGCCGCGTCGCTCATCGGCTGCGGCTGCCAGGACTCGCGATAGTCGCCGTGCTCCTGGCGATGGCCGATCGGCGCGCAGAAACCGGTGCCGCCGACGTGGCGCACGGTGAGCAAGGTGATTTCGTAGTCGAACTCGACGAAGCCCTCGACGATGCAGCGGCCCTGCCCGGCGCGTCCGCCGGACTGCGCGTAGTCCCAGGCGGCGTCGAGCTCGCCTTCGCCGCGCACGATGCTCTGGCCCTTGCCCGAGCTCGACATCACCGGCTTGATCACGAGCGGCAGGCCGATCTCGGCCGCCGCGGCGAGATAGTCCTCGCGCGTGTCGACGAAGCGGTACGGCGAGGTCGGCAAGCCCAGTTCTTCGGCGGCGAGCCGGCGGATGCCTTCGCGGTTCATCGTCAGCCAGGCCGCGCGCGCGGTCGGCACCACGTTCAGGCCCTGCCGCTCCAGCTCGACCAGGGTCGGCGTATGGATCGCCTCGATCTCCGGCACGACGAGGTCGGGGCGCTCTAGCTCGATCACGCGGCGCAGCTCGGCGCCGTCGAGCATGTCGATCACGTGCGAGCGATGGGCGACCTGCATCGCCGGCGCGTTCGCGTAGCGGTCGACCGCGATCACCTCGACCGCGAAGCGCTGCAGCTCGATCGCGACCTCCTTGCCGAGCTCGCCCGAGCCGAGCAGCAGGACGCGGATCGCGGTGTCGGTGTGCGGCGTGCCGAAGGCTTTCATGCGCGGACTCGTGGAAACAGGAGCGCAATTGTAGTGAGTGCCGCCGCGGCGAGTGCAGTCCGGCGAATGAGCCGTGGCGGGAAAAAAGGCGCGTCGACGCCGAAACGGCACCCCGGACCGGGCCCGCACGCTCCGCGACGCAGATTGGCACAATAGGCGCCTGCCACCGGGAATTCGCATGCGTCGCCTTCTTCTCGCCGTCCTGTTCGCCCTGCCGTCGCTCGCCGGCGCCGCACCTCCGCAGGACCAGTGGTTCACGGTCCTGCTCGACGGCCGCAAGATCGGCACGTTCGAGTCCAGGCGCGAGGTGCGCGGCGGCGAAGTGGTGACGATGCAGAAGCTCGATCTCGTGCTCGATCGCGCCGGCACCCAGGTGACGATGAGCAGCGCGGAAACCAGCACCGAGACCGAGGACGGCAAGCCGCTCGGCTTCCGCAGCGTGTCGCAGCTGTCCGGCAGCGAGACCGTCCTTGAGGGCACGTTGCGCGGCGACACCCTGCGCCTGGTCTCGAGCAACGGCGGCGAGACGCAGAAGCGCACTCTGCCGTGGCCGAAGGGCGCCCTGCTGCCGGAAGGCGTGCGCCTCGCCGGCGTGCGCGCCGGCCTCGCGCCGGGCACGCGGTACAAGGCCTTGTCGTTCCAGCCGTCGAGCGCGGACGCCGCCGAGATCACCAGCGTGGTCGGCGCGAAGGAAGATGTGGACCTGCCCACCGGCCGCCGCAGCCTCAGTCCGGTCGAGCAGACGCTGGCCTTTCCGGGCGCGCCGATGAAGACGCGCGCCTGGGTCGACGCCGACCAGACCGTCTACAAGCTGGCCATGCCGGTGATGGGCGTCGAACTGGTCCTGCTCGCCTGCGACCGCACCTGTGCGACCGCGCCGAACCAGGGCAGCGACGTGTTCGAACGCACGCTGGTGGATTCGCCGCGCGCGCTGACCCCGGCCGGACTCGCCGGCACGATGCGCTACACGCTGGCACCGCGCGAATCCGGCAAGCCGCTGACCCTGCCCGACACCGACGAGCAGAGCGTCGAGCGGCGCGGCGACGAGCTCCTCGTCACCGTGCGGCGCAAGGCGGTGGCGCGCGGCGAAGCGAAGCCCGACCGCGACGACTACCAGCCCAACGACTGGCTGCAGAGCAAGTCGCCGGAACTGGTCAAGCTGGCGCGCCGCGCCGTCGGCACGAAGCGCGATCCGCTCGCGCAGATGCACGCGGTGGAGACGTTCGTGCGCGGCTTCATCCGCAACAAGAGCCTCGGCGTCGGCTACGCCTCCGCGCTCGAAGTCGCGCGCAAGCCCGAGGGCGACTGCACCGAGCACGCCGTGCTGGTCGCCGCTCTCGGCCGCACGCTCGGCCTGGCCACGCGCGTGGTCGACGGACTCGCCTACGCGCCCGGCTTCGCCGGCAAGGAACAGGTGTTCGTGCCGCACGCCTGGGCGCAGGCGTGGATCGACGGCCGCTGGCAGAGCTTCGACGCCGCCCTGCCCGGCTTCGACGCCGGCCACATCGCGCTGTCGGTCGGCGACGGCGATCCGTGGCGGTTCTACGCCGGGCTGGACATGCTCGGGCGCATCGAGCTGCGCGAAGCCGAAGCCCTGACGCCGTGAGCGCGGACGGCTACGGCGACTCGAAGCCGTTGCGGAAGATCACGTCGTTGCCGACCTGGATCGTCCAGCTGCGCCGATGCTCGAGCAGGCCGCCGGCCATCGTCGGCGACACCAGCGCCGTCGAATCGGTCACGCGCACTTCGAGCGTGCGCGTCGCCGGCGTCGGCGAGCCTTGCGAGAAGACGTAGCTCGCCGCGTTCGCGCCGCTGATAGCGGCGCCGTCCAGATACCACTGGACGGCGATCGAGCCGATCGTCGGCTGCAGCGTCGAGACCTGGAACGTGCGCGAGGAACCCAGCCCGTAGGCGACGACACCCGAGGTCGGCGGCGATTCGCTGCCCGGCTCGATCAGGTCGATGCCGCCCGCCGGCACGCCGAATCCGCCGCGATACAGCGTGCGCACGTATTCCTGCGCGCAGACCGGACAGAACGGCACGCCGAGGAATTGCATCAGGCATTGCGTGTCGACCGGGCGGAACATGCCGCTGCTTCGATAGCGCGCGCCTTCGAACAGGCCCACGCCGGAAGTGCCCGGCGGCGTCGGAATCGGATTGCCGGGCGTGAACCAGCTCTTCCATTTCACCGACGACGCGCTGGTCTGGTCGGTCACGTTCGCTTCGCAGGGCGCCCCGCCGGAAAGATCGCTGCATGGCGGAAATCCCGGATACGGCGAATCGTATTCGTCGGCGAGGCCGGTGAAGCTGTGGCCGTACTCGTGCAGCACGATCTGCGTCGCCTGCGCATGCGTCGAGGTGGTCGAAATGTTTCCGCCCGCGCCGCCGTAGACCGGATCGTTGACGACGACGACGATCTTGTCCCAGTCCGGATACGCCGCCGCCGCGGCGAGCACGGCGCCGTCGTCGACGGTGAGCAGGCGGTGGATCTGGAACGCGCAGAACGTCGCGTCGAACGCGGTGTCGACGAATTGGCCCGCGCGCGGATCGCTTTGCGCCTCCGGATCCGAGCAGCAGGTCGCCTGCGTGCAGCCGGACTGATACGGCGGATGATCGGCGCCGGACTGGTTCGAGGCGACGAAGCCGGTCGTCCAGTTCACGAAGCTCTGATATTCCTTGTACGGCGTGAGGCCGAAGAACGACTCGCGCAGGATCGCCGCGTCGCTGTCGAACAGTCCCTGCTGCGCCGCGGTGTAGCCTTCGCCGATCACCAGCATGTCGACGCGATTGGCCGGATTGCCCGCGTTCGGCGCGCGCTCGATCTGCATCGGCGTCCGCCCGGCGTAGGTGGTCGTCTGCTCGCGCGACGCGAGCTCGTGCAGATCGAAACGCTGCGTCTTGCCGGCGTCGCCGAACTCGACCGTGTCGGCGTCGGCGAGCGGCACACGCAGCACGAAGTGCCGCACGGCGGCGTCGACCGGCCTGGCCACGATGCGCTGGTCGCCGCGATCCGGGTCACGCGCGAACTCGGCGCGCAGCGAAGGCACCTCGACGCTGCGCTCGCCGCGGCCGACGCCGTCGCGCACGAGGCGGTAGGCGATTCGCTCCTCGCCCGCCGGCTGCGCGTCGCGGGCGCGCTCCAGTGCCGCGTCGGCGATGTCGACCTGCGTGTAGAAGAGCGCCCGTACGTTCTTCGCCGCGTCCATCTCGAACACGACGTAGTGCGCCGGCGCCGCCCAGGCCGCGTTCGACGCCGCGATCGCGGCCAGCCACGTCCAGCGGAACTTCGGTTTCATCGATCCCTCCTCCGTTTTCTGCTTTCCCAACTATGGCGGAAAAAAGCGTCGGAACGGCTCATCCGAACCAGGGATTTCCAAATTGATATGTTTTTGATATCGTCTCGCTCCACTTCGAGGAGCCGCCATGAACGAGCGCAAAGCGTTTTCCGTCGCCGGCCTGCCGGTCGTGCTGCTGCTGATCGCGACCGCGATCGTCGCCTTCGTCTGGCTCGGCGGCGCCATGGGACACGGCCCCGGGCAGCCGTACACGGTCGGCGGCGCGGCCATCCTGATCGGCGCGATTTCCTTCCTCGTCAAGGGCCTGTTCCAGGTGCAGCCGAACCAGGGCCAGGTCATGCAGCTGTTCGGCCGCTACGCCGGCAGCGTGCGCGAAGAAGGCCTGCGTTGGACCAACCCGTTCTACTCGCGCCGCGCGCTGTCCCTGCGCGTGCGCAACTTCGAATCCGGCAAGCTCAAGGTCAACGACAACGACGGCAACCCGATCGAGATCGCGGCGGTCGTGGTGTGGCAGGTGGTCGACACCGCCGAGGCGGTGTTCCAGGTCGACGACTACGAGAACTTCGTGCGCATCCAGTCCGAATCGGCGCTGCGGCAGATGGCGCAGAGCTATCCCTACGACGCGCACGACAGCGACAAGCCCTCGCTGCGCAGTCACGGCGAGGAGGTCAACGCGCATTTGCGCGACGAGATCCAGACCCGCCTCGGCAAAGCCGGCGTGCAGGTCATCGAGGCGCGCATCAGCCACCTCGCCTACGCGCAGGAAATCGCCCAGGCGATGCTGCAGCGCCAGCAGGCCGGCGCGATCATCGCCGCGCGCACGCGCATCGTCGAAGGCGCGGTCAGCATGGTCGAGATGGCGCTGGCCGAACTCGGCAAGCGCGGCGTCGTCGACCTCGACAACGAGCGCCGCGCGGCGATGGTGAGCAACCTCCTGGTCGTGCTGTGCGGAGATCGCAGCACGCAGCCGGTGGTGAATACCGGAACGCTCTACTGAGCCCGCGAAGCTGCCGGAGGAGCACCGTCATGCGCAACGGACCAGTCTGGCTCACGTTCGTCGCCGCCGCCGTGATCTGGACGATCGCCTGGCTCGTGCGCAGCCGGCAACGCGTCGGACTGCTCAACTTCGTCGATCCCGCGCGCGTCGCCGATCGCGCCGGACTCGGGCGCTTCGCCGGCAACCTCCTGTACGTCCTCGGCGGCCTGATCGCGGCGTTCGGCGCGGCGGTCGGATCCGGGCTCGTCGACGACCGCATCGCCTCGTCCTTCCTGGTCGCGATGATCCTGGTGCTGGCCGCCTGGCTGTACCTCGGCGCGCAGAACTATCTGAAGCCGTGAGCGAAAAGAAAGCCTACCCGCTGCGCATCAGCGCGCCCGTGCTCGAGGCGGTGCAGCGCTGGGCCGACGACGATCTGCGCTCGCTCAACGCGCAGATCGAATACCTGCTGCGCGATGCGCTGCGCAAGGCCGGCCGCCTGAAGCCGGCGCAGAAGCCGAAGCTGATCGAGGACGATTCCGCGTGAGCCGTCTTCCGCCCGGCGGTACCGCGCTGCACCGACCGGCCGGCTCAGCGTCGATACATGCCGTCGTGATAGCGTTGGCGCCCGTTCGGCCGCGAGGCATCGCGGCGCCCGTCGCCCGGAGATTTCCCATGTCGATACGTGCCCTCGCCTGCATCCTGCTGCTCGCCGCCGCCAGTGCCCAGGCGGCCGCGCCCGCGAAGAAGAAGGCGCCGCCGGAAGCCCCGCCGCAGGAACTCGATGTCGACGCGATGGCGCGCGCCAAGGACGTCGACGCGCAGAAGACGCCGCCGCAGGACGCCGCGGCGGAAACCTCGACCGCCGCACCGGCCGACGCGGCAACGAGCGAGACGGCGAATGCCGAGCCCGCTGCGACCGAAGCGAAAACCGAAGCCGAGAAGGCCGAATCGCAAGACGCCCAATCCAAACCGGAGTCCGCATCGGCGGCGAGCAAGCCGAGCGAGAACGCCGCGCAGGACGCCGTCGCGCTGACGCCGCCGATCGACGCGAAGGAAAAGCGCCTCGCGACGTCCTGCGAATCGCGCTCGACGACGCTGCTCGACGCGGCGCAGAAAGGCGACTTCGCTGCCGCGACCAGGGACTTCGACGCGAAGATGCGCAGCGCGCTGCCGCCGGCCAAGTTCAAGGAGACCTGGAGTTCGCTGGCTCAGTTCGGCGCCCTGCAGGCGCGCGGCCAGGCGCACCCGGCCAAGGGCGAAGGCTACTTCATCGTGATGACGCCGCTGATCTTCGAGAAGACCACCCTGGTTGCCCAGGTCACCTGCGGCAGCGATGCGCGCATCGCCGGCTTCTACGTCAAGCCGTTGTCGGCCGTGCAGCCGTGAGCACCGGCGCCGCGCACCTTCGCTTCGCGGCGTGAGCGAACCCGCGCCGCCCGCCCGTTGCGATACACGGCAGCGCCTCGACGTGCTGCGCGAAGCCGCGCGGCTCGGCGTGCCGCACGACTACGGCCGCACGCGCGCGTTGCGCATCGTGCGCGAACCGCGCGAACTCGTCTGCGTCGGCGAGGACATCCATGCGCGCCACCAGTGGCTGGCGCCGCGCGCCGCGCGCGCCTTCGTGCGCCTGCGCGACGCCGCCGCGCACGACGGCGTCGAACTGCAACTCGTCTCGGCGTTCCGCTCGGCGGAGTACCAGCTCGGCATCTTGAAGCGCAAGCTCGAGCGCGGGCAGAGCGTGGAGGAGATCCTGCGCGTCAGCGCGGCGCCCGGCTACAGCGAGCATCACTCCGGTCGCGTCGTCGACCTGACCACGCCCGGCTACGCGGCGCTCGAAGAGGAGTTCGAGCATTCGCCGGCGTTCGCGTGGCTCGCGCGGCGCGCGCGCGAGTTCGGTTTCGTGCTGTCGTATCCGCGCGGCAACCGGCACGCCATCGCCTACGAGCCGTGGCACTGGTGCTGGCATGCGCGATCGTCTTCGCGCGGCGCTACCGCCTAAGTTTTTCCCGATCGAGACTCGCTTCCGAACGTCAGCATGCAGTGTCGGCAGCCGCGCGTCGCGCGCCACGGCCGCCGAACGAACGCTCTTCTCAGTCGAAGCCATCGCTGAAGAGGACGTCGCTGGGGCGCTCCACCTCGACGGCACCGATGTCGCACACCGCATTGCCGTCGGCGTTGCCGTCCTGCGGGCGTTCGATGCCGCGCGCATCGCGACGGGCACAGGCAGCGGCATCGCCGGCATCGACCAGCGGGCTTCCCGCCAGCGGCAGATGCACGGGAAGCACCGAATCGTAAAGGCCGAGCGGCGACAGTCGCGGATCGATGCCGATCAGGTCGCTTGTGGTGTGGAACGTGCACGAACCGGGCGCCTGCACCAAGTTGCGTTTGGTCGCCATCAGGTTCGGGGCGCCCAGCTCGCAATCGGAGGGAGTCTCCGGATGATCGAACCGATGATTGCCGGCCAGGACGCTGTTGCGGACCTGCAATTGGTTCGATCCGTCGAGCCACAGGCCACCGGCCTTGGTGTCCGAGGCGATTTCTCCGAACGTATTGCCGACGATGCTTACGTTGTTCAGCACTCCGTGCTCCATGCCGTAGATGTACAAGCCGCCGGCACTGCTGCGCGAGCGGTTCGCGCTGATGGTCGAATTGACCAGAACGAGGTCGAACAAACTTTCGACGGATAGTCCGCCGCCGCCGCTTGCCTGGGACTCTCCCGCGTCGTTTGCGGTGAAAGTCGACTCACGCGCTTCCACGTTGTAGCCGGAGGCGTATGCGCCGCCGCCCATTCCCACCGCGCGATTGCCGGCGACCAGGCTTTGAACGAACGACGCCGCGCCGGCGCTGACGGCGACGCCGCCACCGTTGCGCTGCGTGACGGAATCGGTCACCGCGACGCGCTCGAGCGCGACGTAGCCGCGGCGCACGAAGACCGCCCCGCCGCTCTCTGTGGTGCTGCCGTTGGTCAAGGTCAGGTCGTGCAACCCCCAGGTGAGGATCTGCGCGTTGGCGTTCTGTTCCGGGAACGTCATCACGCGCCCGTCCTGCGCGGCGTCGATGACGGTCTCGGCCATTCCGGCGCCGTAGAGGTTCATGCCGCCTGGATTGGATGTGCCGAAATCCAGCCCGCCCGGAACCTTGTAGTGGCCCGCCGGAACGAGGATGGCGCCCGGCTGGGCGACGGCCTGGTTCACCGCCTCGCGCAGCGAACAATCCTTCTCGTCGCATCGGCCGTCGTCGCCGTCTTCGGTCTTGGTCACCCGATGCACGGCGCTGCGCGACATCGAAAACTCGAGCACGGCGTCGTCGAAGACGAAGACGTAGGCGGCGACGAAGATCGAATAGGCAGTGTTCGCGCGCAGCTTCAGCCCGCGCACGAGGGATCCGCTTCCGACGCGCGCGCCGTCGTCGTTGCAGCCGCCCGGCACGTCGACGAACGCCCCCGGCTCGCCCTCGTAGACGGCGAGGATCGTGTCGTAGCCGGCGGTGTCCATGTCGACGTATTCGTCGGCATCGCCGGTGACGAATCCGAACCACAGGCCGTATTGGCCGGGACTCGCCGGATGGGACGACTGCCACCAGCAGAAGACGTCCGGATCGGTGTCGTCGGTGGTCGCGCTCACAATCTCCGGCACGGTCGCCGAAAACGGCAGCTCGGTGATCATGGTGCGCTCCGACCAGTGATCATTGGCTGGCGCGGCGTGGCCGATGCCGCAGACGCCCCAGGCGGCTGCGATCGCGCCGATGAATCGGTAGATGCCCATCGTCGTATTCCCTCACGCTTCGATTCGGAAGACACCCGCGCCGCCGCGGCTCGGGCCGGAGTCGGCCCCGCACTCCCGAGGACGGCGTCGGGGACGAGCGCTCGCAGTGCTCGGGGGGGGCGCCGCCGTCCGCAGGGTGCGGGGACCGGCATCGAATCTAGAGGGAGGACCGGCAGGTGTCGGCACGCGCCGGTAACGACGAGGTAACGCCGGAGTAACGCCGAAGAAAACATTGCGCTTTCTTCGTACTTACAGCTTCGTAGACCCGCGGACGGCGCGAAGCCGTCGGTGTCCGCGGCCCGGCCGGCGCCACCGCGGGGCGGCGCCGGCTCCCTTTTCCTACGGTTGGAAATTCAGCGTCGTGACCGACGCGGCGATCGCCGCGGAGGCCGGAATCGGCAGATCGTGGTAGTGGCCGGTCAGCCACAGCGGCAGCTGGTCGACGTAGTTCGGACTGCCGAGCACGCCGGAGTTGCCGCCCGGGATCACTTCCGTCGCGCCGATCGTCGCCGACATCTCGCCGACGAAGCGGCGCGCCGAGCCGGAGCCGAACATGAAGCCGTTCGCCGCATCCGCGCGCAGGTCGTAGTTGCCGACGTTGACGGTCTCCCACGCGCCGTCGCGCGCGATGCCGGGCAGGCCTTCGGCCAGATCGGTGAAGCCGTACGGGCTCGGAATGCCGTTCTGACCCGGCGCGCTGAACGGTCCGCCGAGCGGATGATCGAAAACGATGCGGTGCAGGCGGCCCCAGCGATAGTCGGCCAGGTTCGTCGAACCGGCGAAGGCCGGCGCGAACGCGTCCGAGCCGAGCGCGTCGAGCGATTCGCGCAGACTGTTCAACAGCACGATGTCGCGCTGGGTGGCGGCATCGTCGCTCTCCGCCGACGCGAAGAACGACAGCCCCGACGCGCTCTTCCCGCCCAGCGCGTCGAAGTTGTCCAGCACGAACTTGAGGCCGTTGAACGCGAGGCCCGCGCCCGGCAGGTGATCGCCGAGCCCGGCCTGGGTCAGCGTCGCGTCGACGGTGTCGCGCAAGGCGTGACTGCGCCAGCTCGCCCAGAGCGTCGCGGCGACGCTGGCGTCGATCTCGGCCTGGCCCGGCTGCGGCAGCGCGAGCGGATTGTCGCCGGCGTCGTAGCCCTGCGCGATGCCGGTCGGCGTCGAGTAGTCCCAGGCGCGCAGACGCTCGATCGCCTCGGCGACGTTCGCGGACGCCGCCAGCTGCGCGAGCGGCGCCGGCGCGTCGGCCGCCGTCGCGTGGTCGTAGGCGGCGAACAGATGCGGCAACAGCAGCTCCGCGTCGAGCGCCTTCGTGTTCGCCTGGAGCGCCTGCATGTCGGCCGGCGTGATCTTGTGACCGGCGCTCTTGAAGGCCTGGATCTCGCGGTCGATGCGCCCCATGCGCAGCGAGGACGCGCCGCCCCAGTCGAGGTAGTAGAGGCCGCCGCCGGGCCGCAGCTGGTTCAGCGGGTTGTTGTCGAGCGAGAAGCCGATCGGATCGTTGTTGGCATTCGCGAAATAGCCGCTCTGCGGATTGACGACGAACGGCATCTCGTCCGCCGGCAGGATCTCGAACGGCGTCGCCTGGTTCGGTTGCGGATGCGCGACCGGCATCCAGTCGTGCCCGAGCGCGCCGGAGCCGTCGCGGATCAGCCACGGCGGACGCCCGCCGCCGGGCGCGCCCTTGGTCTGCAGGTCCGTGCGCACCGGCGCTTCGGCACTGGTGAAGTAGGCGATGTTGCCGGCGGTGTCGGCGTAGGCGAAGTTCTGCGAGCCGAAATCGAAATAGGTCAGCGCATCGCGGAACTCGTCGAGATTCGACGCACGGTTGATGCGGCGGAACGATTCGATCTCCTGCGTCGCGCCGAAGCCGGTGTAGGCGATCGACAGGCCCTGCGCGTTGGCGCTGTCGATCTGCACGATCGGGCCGTTGTTGCGGCGGGGCACGACCAGCGTGAGCGCGCCGTTGGCGTAGCCGATCGACTCGTCGCGCACGACGTTGTCCGGCGTGCCGTCCATGCGGTTGACGTAGTAGCTCTGCAAGATCCACTGCAACGGCTCGTCGGCGCCGTCGTGCACGATCGCGACCGGCAGGCCGAAGCTGTTCAGGCGCAGCGTTTCCTGGAACACGTCGGTGACGTCGAGCGAGTTCGTGGTGGTGCCCCAGCACACGGTCTGGTTGCAGCCCTGGATCACGCCGGGTGCGCCGGGCACGGTCACGCCGGTGACGTCCATCGCGCGGCCGTCGCGCTTCTCGGCCGAGGACAGGTGCTGCTCCATGAACACCGGCGACAACGACAAGCCCAGGTGCGGATCGTTGGACAGGATCGGCTTGCCCGACGCGGTCAGGCTGCCCGACACCACCCATTCGTTGCTGCCGATCGGCGTGTCACGCCCGGCCAGCGCCTTCTCGAACAGCGGATTGCCGGCGATGCTGGCGCGGTAGGCGCGCGCAAGGTCGATCGTGACAGGATCGATGCGGCCGAGCGTCGGTGCGGCGGCCGCTTTCGGCGTCGCCGCCGACTTGCCCGCGCCGGGCTCGAAGCCGGGCACGGTGACGCGGTCGTCGGCCGGCGCGGAGCGATGCACGTCGCCGAAGAACAGCGCGGTGCCGTCGAATCCGCCGGCCTCGCCGGCTTGCTGGTATGCGCCGAGCTGGATCGTCGCGTCGATGTCGAGGTCGAAGGAAAGCTGGTACGCAAGACCCTTGCCGACGCACAGCGTGTCGACCGGCGTCCACGCGTCGGCGCGCGTCAGGTCGAGCGCGGCGTATTCGAGCGGCAGCGGATTGGTCGCCAGCCAGTGGTTCACGCCGGAAGCGTAGGCGGCGATCCAGCCGCGCGTGTCGTCCGACATCGCCGCCCAGCTGCGCTCGGCGGCGCGGCGCAGACCCAGCGTGCGCGCCTGCACGTCGTTGGCGAGCTGCGACTGGCCGACCAGCGCCGCCAGCGTGCCGCTGACCTGGCGCCGGGTCAGATCCATCTGGAAGAAGCGCGCCTGCGCATGGGCGTAGCCCTGCAGGAACGCGACGTCGTTGTCGCTCTGCGCCTGGATCGTCGGCATGCCGCGCGCGTCGAAGGAAATCTTTCCGGGCGCGCCGAGTTGCGGTGCCGAAACGGTCTGCGCGGCCGCAGAGGCCGAGAACGCGAGCGCGATGGCGACGGGCAACGCGCGCCGAACGATGGACGTGAACATGGATGGCCCCTTCTTCGAAATCCGACCGAACGATCGTTCGAACGAGTATGCGCCAAGGCGGGTGAAACCCCGTTGTGCAACGCATCGCGCTGGCACTTTCGCCGTGCCGCCGATTTCCGTCGCGCGGCCTATCGGTATTGCCGATCGCTCATCCTGTGCGCTCGGCAGCGGAGCGCCACGCGTACCAGGCCAGCGCGAGCCAACCGGCGATGAAAGCCACGCCTCCCACGGGAGTGATTGCACCGACTGCGCCCGGCACGCCCAGCGCGAGCGCATACAAGCTTCCGCAGAAGAGCGGCATTCCGATCGCGAACGCCGTGACGGCGACGCGCAGCGAACGCGCTTCGCTGTCGCGCGCCAGCACGCCGACGAGCAATACCGCCAGCGCATGCCAGAACTGGTAGTCGACCGCCGTACGCCAGATCGCCAGCGCGCGCTCGTCGAGACTCGCGCGCAACGCATGCGCGCCGAACGCGCCGAGCGCCACGGCCGTCGCACCGGCGACGCTTCCGATCAACAGTGCGCAACGGGCCGCTCTCACGACGTCACCTCTTCGGCATTCGCGACGTCGGGGTCTTCCGCGTCGGCGACGAAACGTCCCTGCCCGTCCAGCTCGGCGAACAGGCCGCCTTGCGCGACCAGCTCGGCGTAGCGACCCTGCTCGACCAGCTCGCCGTCCTTCAACACGAGGATCACGTCGGCATTGCGCACGGTCGACAAGCGGTGCGCGATGACGAAGGTGGTGCGGTTCTTGGTCAGCTTGTTCAAGGCGCGCTGGATGCGCGCCTCGGTGGCGTTGTCGAGCGCGCTGGTGGCCTCGTCGAGGATCAGGATCGGCGCGTTCTTCAGCATCGCGCGCGCGATCGACAGGCGCTGGCGCTCGCCACCCGACAACGAACGGCCGCGTTCGGCGACCAACGTCGAATAGCCGTCCGGCTTGACCACGATGAAGCCGTGCGCCTCGGCCGCCTCGGCGGCGAGCTGCAGTTCCTCGTCGGTGGCGTCCGGCTTGCCGATGCGCAGGTTGTCGGCGATCGAGCGATAGAACAGGCCGGGATCCTGGAACACCACCGCGATCTGTTCGCGCAGGCTGTGGATGTTGACGGTGCGGATGTCGATGCCGTCGATCGTGATGCGGCCCGCGTCCGGATCGTAGGCGCGATAGAGCAGGCTCAACGCGGTGGTCTTGCCGGCACCGGTCGGGCCGACGATCGCCGCGGTGCCTCCGGCCGGCACGCGGAACGAAAGATGCTTCAACGCCGGATGCGAGGCGTCGTAGCCGAAGGAGACGTCGTCGAACACGACTTCGCCCTGCGCCAGCGGCAGATCCGGCGCGCGCTTGTCGTCGCTGAGCACGGCCGGCGTGTCAAGCACGGCGAAGAAATCCTTCAGCGAGTGCGTCTGGAAGAACAAGCCGGAGATGAAGCCGGCGAACTGCTCCATGCGGCCGATCAGCTGCATCGAGAAGCCGACGAAGGTGACGATCGCGCCGACCGTGACCTCGCCCTTCACGTTGAGCGAGGTGCCGAGCGCGAAGATCGCGACGATCGTCAGCGTGCTCGCCGCGCGATTGGCGACCGACAGCCAGGCCCAGCCGCGCAGCACCGGGTACTGCGCGCTCAGCACCCGGCGCACCATGCTCTTGATCTCGGCCACCTCGGCCGAGATGCGCGAGAAGCTCTGCACCACCATCACGTTGCCGAACACGTCGCCGACGCGCTCGGAGATCGCGTGATGCAGTTGCTCCACCTCGCCCTGCGCCGCGTGCGTGCGGCGCATCGCGATCGCGTTGAACACGCCGAAGCTGAGCAGCAGCAGGATCATCAGCAGCGCGAGCTTCCAGTTCATCGACAGCGCCAGCGGCACCATCACCAGGATCGCCAGCACCGTCGCCAGATGCTCGCGGAAGAAGCCGAGCCAGAGCCCGAACAGGTTGCTGCTGCCGCCGTGCATGATGCGCAGCAGGCGCCCGGTGTGATGGCGGCCGTGGAACGCCAGCGGCAGGCCGATCGCGTGCTCGAAGAACTGCGCGATCACCGCCAGCCGGCGCCGATGCGCGAGGCGGTCGGCATAGAGCGACACCAGTACGCTGGCGGCGACACCGGCGAAGCCGACCCCGGCCCACCAGAGGATGTAGGTCCAGACGTGGCCGGGCTTGGTGCCGGCCAGCGCGTCGACGACGCGGCCGAACAGCCAGGGTTCGAGGAAGAACACGCCGGCGAGGGCGAGATTGGCCAAAGCCAGCAGCGCCGCCAGCCATTTTTCCGGCGCGAGCAAGGTGATGACGCGATAGTAGATGCGCAGGATGTCCACGACGTCTTCCTTCCGAGAAAACCCCGAGAAACCGCCACTCCGACGCCGTTTCGCTCGGCGACCGGCGCCGACGTCCGGATCGTGGACGGTGCCGCCGAAGCGCTTCCGACCCCGGAGCGCCTTCGAATGGCGGCGAATCCTAGCAAACGCCGACGCCCGAACATGTCGTTCATATTCGCCGGGCTAAGCTGCGACGCACACGTTTGCAGTCCGGAGACCGCACCCGATGCCGCGCCGATTCCGTCCAGTCGCAGTCGCCGCCTTGATCCTCGTCGCTGGCTGCGTCAGCACGCCGCGCGGACCGGGGCCCGGGCCGTCGCAGGAGCCGCCGCCGGTGTCGTCGTACGTCTCCGAACGCGACGCGGCGACGATCGCCGAAATGCGTGCCGCGCCGCCCACCGCGCCGGAACTCGTGCTCGGCAAGAACCCGTCCAGCGATCCCAACCGCCTCGCCGCGCAGGGCTTCGTGCGCGTCGGCACGGCGAACTACGCCGGTTCCGAAACGGTCGCGCGCGAGGAAGCGGATCGACAAGGCCAGGCCGTCGGCGCGGATCGCATCCTGCTGTATCCGCCGCTGCCGAGCGCGACCTCCGCCGCCGCCCCGGTCTGGAACGCCGCGTTCTACGTCCGCTTCAAGCTGCCCTTCGGCGCGACGTTCCGCGACCTCAAAGCCGAGGAACGCGCCGCGATCGGCCACGACGGCGGCGTGGAGATCGGCTCGGTGGTCGGCGGCACGCCGGCCTCGCGGGCGAACCTGCTGGCGGGGGATTTCGTCGTGCAGGTCAACGGCAAGCCGATCGCCGGCAAGAGCGCGTTCCAGAACCTGCTGAAGGCGAATGCCGGACGTACGGTCACGCTGACCATCGTACGAAACGGCGAAACCTTGCAACGCGTGCTGCGGCTCGGGTCTCTCGCGCCCGAATGACGGCGCGGCGACAACTCGCTTTCCTTCACGGCGGCCGGCCAGCGCGACCGCCGGCCTGGAGAACGGATCATGGCTGACAACCGGAATTCGAGGGCGGCCATACCGCCCGGCGCGCGTCCCGACCGTCTGGCAGGGCTTTCTCCGAGCGCGGTCACGCTGCTGCAGAACGTCAACACCGCCCTGGCGCGGCGCGACGCTCCCGAACTCCAACGCCGTCTCGCCGCGCTGGTGGCCCTCGCGCCATCCCATCCGGAAACACTGCGCATGCGCGCAGCGACGGCCTACCTGCAGGGACGCAACGACGAGGCCGTCGAGTTTCTGCGCCGCGTCGCGGCAGCCCGACCGAACGATGCCCAGGCCTCGTTCGACCTCGGCAACGCACTCGTGCGCAAAGGCGATTTCGAGGCGGCGATCGCGACGCTGCGCCGGGCGGCAGACCTGGATCCGACCAAGGCGGTCGCACTGCTCTCGCTCGCTCGGACCTACGAGCACCAGGGGGACATGGACGCCGCCGTCGCGGCACTCGAAGAAGCGATCGTTCGCGAACCGCCTCATCTGCCTGCGCGCGATCTGCTCGGGCGCGCGCTGCATTTCGCCGGACGCATCGCCGAGTCCGAAGCGGCGTACCGAAGCGCGCTGACGTTGTCCCCCGCCGCCGCCATGACCTGGTTCGGCCTGTCGACGCTGCGGACGCTCCGCTTCGGCGCCGACGATCTGGCGGCTCTGGAGGCACTGCGACCGGAGACGTTGCGCGAACACGAACGCGCGCCCGCCCTGTTCGCCTTGGCGAAGGCCTATGAGGACAATGACCGCTACGCCGACGCGTTCCGCACCTTCGAGGCCGCCAACGCGTTGCGGCGCAGGCAGCTGCACTGGGATTCGGCCGTGTTCACGGCGAACGTCACCGCCATCGAGCAGACGTTCGGTTCCCGGCCGGGCGAAGTCCCGGCCGACGCGGGACGCGGAGACGGCATCGTCTTCCTCGTCGGCATGCCGCGCTCGGGCTCCACGCTCGTCGAGCAAATTCTCGCTGCGCATCCCGACGTCGCATCCGGGGGCGAACTCGAAGACGTACGCGACCTCGTGCGCGACGAATCCCAGCGGCGCGGCAGCGACTTCCCCGCCTGGATCGACGACACGACGGACGCGGACTGGGCAGGGCTCGCCCGGCGATACCTCGATCGTACCGCCCATCTGCGCGGCTCGAAGCCGCGCTTCGTCGACAAGGCGCTGCTGAACTGGCGCTACGTCGGCGCGCTGCGCGCGATGCTGCCCGGCGCGCGCTTCGTCGACTGCAGACGCGATGCGCTCGAAACGTGCCTCGGCTGCTTCCGGCAATTGTTCGAGACCGAAATGGCTTTCACCTACGACCTCGGCGAACTCGCCGCGTTCTGGCGTGACTACGATCGCCTGATGCGCTTCTGGTCGGCGCGCGATCCGGAGGCCGTCTTCACGCTGTCCCACGAGAAGCTCGTCGCCGATCCGGAGGCGGAAATCCGGCGCCTGCTGGACTTCTGCGGCCTCCCGTTCGACGCCGCGTGCCTGCGCTTCCACGAGAGCCGCCGCGCGGTGCGCACGGCAAGCGCGGCGCAGGTGCGCGAGCCGTTGCGCAAGAACACGGCACGCGCGGAACGATACGGAACCTTGCTGGACCCGCTGCGGGCGATGCTGCGCACGTGAACGCACGGCGCGCGACCGCGCTCGGCGCATGCAGCGATGGCGAGGGTTTCAGCGGCTCGGCGAGCCGGACCTGATCCGCTGCCGGCGGAGGAGAATTCGACGCGAAACGCTGCGCCGCAAACGACGACGGCGGACCCGAGGCCCGCCGTCGTTGCGAACTGCAGGGCGACGCGAAGCGCCGCCCGCGACACCGCTTCCGTCAGGAAGCGGCGCCTTCTTCCTCGAGCGCCTTCATCGACAGGCGAATGCGGCCCTGCTTGTCGACTTCGAGCACCTTGACCTTGACGATGTCGCCTTCCTTGAGCTTGTCGGACACCTTCTCGACGCGCTCGTTGGAGATCTGCGAGACGTGCACGAGACCGTCCTTGCCCGGCAGGATCGTGACGAAGGCGCCGAAGTCCATCAGCTTGGCGACCTTGCCCTCGTAGATGCGGCCCGGCTCGACGTCGGAGACGATCTGCTCGATGCGCTTCTTGGCGGCGTCGCCGGCCTCGCGGTTGACCGAGGCGATGACGACGGTGCCGTCGTCGCTGATGTCGATCGTCGCGCCGGTCTCCTCCGTGATCGAGCGGATCGTGGTGCCGCCCTTGCCGATCACTTCGCGGATCTTGTCCGGGTGGATCTTCATCGTGATCAGGCGCGGCGCGTACTCGCTCATCTCGCTGCGCGAGGCGCTGATGACCTTGCCCATCTCGCCGAGGATGTGCAGACGGCCCTGCTTGGCCTGCGCCAGCGCGACCTTCATGATCTCCTCGGTGATGCCGTCGATCTTGATGTCCATCTGCAACGCGCTGATGCCTTCGGCGCTGCCGGCGACCTTGAAATCCATGTCGCCGAGATGATCCTCGTCGCCGAGGATGTCGGACAGGACGACGAACTGCTCGCCTTCCTTGACCAGACCCATCGCGATGCCCGCGACCGGCGCCTTCAGCGGCACGCCGGCGTCCATCATCGCCAGCGAGGAGCCGCACACCGACGCCATCGACGAGGAACCGTTCGACTCGGTGATCTCCGAGACCACGCGCAGCACGTACGGGAACGCTTCGATGGTCGGCTTGACCGCCTGCACGCCGCGCTTGGCGAGGCGGCCATGGCCGATCTCGCGACGCTTCGGCGCGCCGAAGCGGCCGGCTTCACCGACCGAGAACGGCGGGAAGTTGTAGTGGAACAGGAAGGCGTCCTTCGACTCGCCTTCCGGCGCGTCGATGATCTGCGCGTCGCGCGTGGTGCCGAGCGTGACGACGACCAGTGCCTGCGTCTCGCCGCGCGTGAACAGCGCCGAGCCGTGCGTGCGCGGCAGCACGCCGACGCGCGAGGTGATCGGGCGGATGTCGTCGAGCTTGCGGCCGTCGATGCGCACCTTGGTGGCGAGCACGGAATCGCGCAGCGTGCGGTATTCCAGCTCGCCGAATTCCTTGGCGAGATCGCCGGCGGCCCAGTTGCCGGCTTCGGCCTGGCCCTTGAGCGACTCGAACGTGTCGGCCTTGATCGCGGCGATCGCGTCGCGGCGCTGCAGCTTGTCGCGGATCTGGAACGCCTGCGCCAGCTTGTCGCCGACGGCGCCCTTGAGCGCGCCGATCAGCGCCTCGTTCTTGGCCGGAGCGACCCATGCCGAGGGCTTGGTGCCGGCTTCGACGGTCAGCTCGTTGATCGCATTGATCACGACCTGCATCGCCTTGTGGCCGAACACCACGGCACCGAGCATGACGTCTTCGCTGAGCAGCTTGGCCTCGGACTCGACCATCAGCACGGCGTTGGAGGTGCCCGCGACGACGAGGTCGAGATCGGAAGTCTTCAGTTCCGTCGCGGTCGGGTTCAGCACGTACTGGCCGTTCACGTAGCCGACGCGCGCGGCGCCGATCGGGCCCTTGAACGGAATGCCGGCCAGCGACAGCGCGGCCGAGGCGCCGATCATCGCCGGGACGTCGCCGTCCACTTCCGGATTGAGCGAGATCACCTGCGCGATGACCTGCACTTCGTTCTTGTATTCCTCCGGGAACAGCGGGCGCACCGGACGATCGATCAGACGCGAGGTCAGCGTCTCCTTCTCGGTCGGACGGCCTTCGCGCTTGAAGAAGCCGCCCGGGATGCGACCGGCGGAATAGAACTTCTCGACGTAGTCGACGGTGAGCGGGAAGAAGTCCTGCCCTTCCTTCGCTTTCGCCGCGGCCACGGCGGTGACCAGCACGACGGTGCCGTCGACGCTGACGACGACGGCGCCGGAAGCCTGGCGGGCGATTTCGCCCGTCTCCAGCGTGACCGTGTGATTACCGTACTGGAACGACTTGGTTACTTTCGCCACGAGTCTCTCCTGATGGGCGCTTAGCGGCGCAGGCCGAGACGTTCGATCAGCGATTTGTAGCGATCGCCGTCCTTGTTCTTCAGATAACCGAGCAGGCGGCGGCGCTGGTTGACCATCTTCAGCAGGCCGCGACGCGAGTGGTGGTCCTTGTCGTGGTCGGCGAAATGCTTGCTCAGGTGGTCGATGCGGGCCGACAGCAGGGCGACCTGGACTTCCGGCGAACCGGTGTCGTTGGTGCCGCGACCGAAGTCGGCGATGATCTTGGAGGTTTGTTCGTTGGACAGAGACATCTGCGTGAATCCTTGAATGCGGAAGCGAGACTTGCGAATGCCCACGAGGATCGTCGCGTCCGCGATGGCGCGGAGCGCACGGGCGAATCGCCCTGGGATTGACGTGGTCGTTCGCAAGCCCCGCAGGGGTTGGTCGGACGGAATGTTCGGAAGGGAACGGGCTATTTTAGCTGCCGGAGCGGTGTCGGAACAAGCAGTTAACCCTTCATGACACTGCCGCGGAGGCGTTGAAGCCGCGCAGCGGCCGCAACTGACCGGCGGCGACTTCCGCCAGCGCGACCGCGCGCCCGTTCGGGTCCAGGGCCACGCAGCGGCCCGGCGGGCCGGGCCAGTCGATCGCCTGCCCCTGACGCAGCCGCGTCGCCTGGGCTTCGTCCAGACGCGCCTGCGGGTAGCCGGCCAGGCCCTCCTCCAGCGGCAGCAACAGGGCGTCCAGGGCGGCCGGATCGGCCTCGGCCAGGCGGTTCAGCTCGTCCAGGGTGTGCATCCGCGGCGCCAGGAAAGGCTCGACCCAGGTCCGGCGCAGCACGGTCACGTGCGCCCCGCAGCCGAGCCGTTCGCCGAGATCGCGCACCAGGCTGCGCACGTAGGTCCCCGAACCGCATTCGACCCGCAGGCGCAGGCGGTCGCCGGCCCGATCGTGCAACTCGAAGCGATGCACCTCGACTTCGCGCGGCGCCGCCGCCACGTCCTCGCCGCGGCGCGCGCGCCGGTACAGCGGCTCGCCGCCCTGCTTCAGCGCCGAATAGACCGGCGGTACCTGGACGATGCGGCCGGTCAGCCCGGCCAGCGCGGCACGAATCGCCGCGTCGTCCAGCACCGGAACCTCGCGCCGCTCGACGACCTCGCCTTCGGCGTCGTCGGTGGTGGTGGTGAGGCCCAGACGCGCCTCGGTCTCGTAGGCCTTGCGCGAACCGAGCAACAGGCCGGCGATCTTGGTCGCCTCGCCGAAACACAGCGGCAGCAGGCCGGTCGCGAGCGGATCGAGGCTGCCGGTGTGTCCGCCCTTCTCGGCGCGCAAGAGTCGCCGCACCTTCTGCAACGCGGCGTTGGAACTCAGGCCTTGCGGCTTGTCCAGCAGCAGGATGCCGTGCAGGTCGCGCCAGGAAATCTTTCGGTTCGGAACGCTTTCGTCTACCGGCACGAGCTTCGATCAATGCGACGCGCGAAATTGCGCGCGCATTCTAGCGGGAGTGTCGGGCGACGAAAGGAAAGCGGAAGCCGGACGCGGATCGACGCGGATCCGCACGGATAAAGCTCCAGCCCTATTTTCCCGCTCTATCCGCGCCATCCGCGTCCGACGCTTTTCCATCAATCAGTTCCGGCCGGAGGCGAGGAAAAGGAACAAGCCGACGATGGCGACGACGGCGACCAGTCCGCGCACGATCCAGTGCACCTGGCCGGCGAGCAGCCAGGTCGTCGCGACCTTGCCGCCGGTCTTGGCGATGTCGGCGGCGTTGCCGCCGTGGATCGCGCCACCGCTCTGGGCAGGAGCCGCGATCGGATGACCGCAACTCGGACACGCCGGCGCCTTGTCCGACACCTCACGCGCGCATTCGGGGCATTTCATCAGGGCCATGGCCAGGACTCCAAAGGCAGGATCTCTCAGGATTGAACGGGACGCAGCACGATCTCGACGCGGCGGTTCTTCTGCCGGCCTTGCGGATCGTCGCTGCCGTCGGCGTGCGTATTGGATGCCACCGGCTGCTTCTCGCCGAAGCCGCGCACGTCGAACGCGCGCGCCGGCGAGCCGTCGCGCTCGTGCAGGTAGCGGTGCACCGTCTCTGCGCGGCGGCGCGACAGCCCGTCGTTGTAGGCGTCGTCCCCCTTGCTGTCGGTATGTCCGTTGACGGCGACGCCGCGCGCCGGAAACGCGGCGAGCAGGCCGACGATGCGATCGAGCACCGGCAACGCATCCGCGCGCAGGTCGGACTTGTCGAAATCGAACAGCACGTCGCCCGGCAGGTCGACGACGATCGCGCCCTGCGCATCGGGGCGCGCCTGCAGTTCGCCGAGCATCTTGCGCGTGGCGTCGAGGCGCTCCGGCGGAACGTCGGCCAGCGCGAACTCGGATTTCGGAACCGCCGCAGGAGCCAGACTCGAAGCCGGACCGCCGGTCGCGGTCGTCGACGCGATGCCCTTTTCCTGCCACAGCGATTGCGGCTGCGGCGATTCGCTCCAGGTCGAAGCCCGCTCGCCGAGCCGGGTCGGCACGCGCTCGACGATCAACTGGGCCTGCGCGGACGCGCCGAACAGCGCCGCCGCGAGCAATACGATGCGCACGACTCAGCCCGACGTTAGCGGAACGTCGATGCTGAGGCCCGGCCCGTTGGTATCGCTGCCGGCACGCCCTTCGTTGAAGACCAGCTTGATCTTCTTCGACTCCGGCGCGACACGGCCGAGGAAGACCAGCCGCCCCTGCATGGTGTCGCCGCGCGAGATGCGCAGGTTCGGATTGTCTTCCGGGCTGCGCAGCGGATATTTCTGCCCGCTCTCGTCCTGCAGGTAGGTGCCGCTGTCCGAATAGGCCAGCTCGAGAAAACTCGTCTCGCCGCTGTAGGACGCGCTGACGGTGACCAGGGTCACGTCCTCGGCGGCGACCACCTCCTTGACGCGCACGACGACGCCGACGGCGGCGGTGGCCTGCACGTTGGAAGGAATCGCCAGCTTGGTACCGGCTGCGTCGGCGGCCTGTCCGTCCGCCGCCGTCGCCGGCGACGCCGCGACACCGATCGAAAGCCCGAGGGCAAGCACCGTGGAAATCGTCCGCTTCGTCATGAATCCTCCTGTGATTGCGCGCCATCGACGCGCCGCCGAGACCGTTCGGCGGTGCTAGCGTAGAGGAAGGCGGCGACGCGGAGATTAAAACGGCGTTGCGGCGGCGTTAGAAATGGATTCGCGGCGGCCCGGCGCGCGGGCGCGATCAGTCGTGCGAGTCGCCGCGCAGCAGGGACTCGATGCGTTCGCCCTTGTCGACCGAATCGTCGTAGCGGAAACGCAGCTCCGGCACGCGACGCAGCTTCATCGAGCGCGACAACTCGCGGCGGAATTCCTTCGCCAGCTCGTTCAGCGCGGCGGTCGCCTTGATGCCCTCGTCGCCGATCAACGTGGTCACGTAGACGGTGGCGACGTCGAGATCCTTGGTGACCTCGACGTCGGACACGCTCACCGACGGCAATCCGTATTCGCGCGCGGCCGCGTGCACGAGCACGGCCAGCTCGCGCCGGAGTTCGGCGGAGACGCGGTCGGAGCGGTTGAAGGACTTCGCGGGCATAAGGTTGGGAATGAGTGGAGAAGAACGAGAAACGAGTGGAGGCAAGACCGGAACGCATCACTCGTTCCTCACTCCTCTCCACCCGTTCCTCATTTCACAGCGTCCGCGCGACCTCGATACGCTCGAAGCACTCGATCTGGTCGCCCGGCTTGACGTCGTTGTACTGCTTGACGCCGATGCCGCACTCGGTGCCGTTGCGCACTTCGTCGACGTTCTCCTTGAAGCGGCGCAGCGATTCGAGTTCGCCCTGGAAGATCACCGTGTTGTCGCGCAGCACGCGGATCGGCTTGTGCCGCTTGACCGTGCCTTCGACCACCATGCAGCCGGCGATCGCGCCGAACTTCGACGAGCGGAACACGTCGCGCACCTCGGCCACGCCGATGATCTCTTCGCGCACCTCGGTGCCGAGCAGGCCGGTGGCGACCTGCTTCACCTGGTCGATCACGTCGTAGATGATCGAGAAGTAGCGCAGATCCAGGCCGTTCGCCTCGATGATGCGCCGCGCGGAAGCGTCCGCACGCACGTTGAAGCCGATGATCGTCGCCTTCGAGGTGACCGCCGAGTTCGCGTCCGACTCGGTGATGCCGCCGACGCCGGAGATGATCACGTTGACCTTGATCTTGTCGGTCGTGATCGCCGTCAGCGCCTCGCGCAGCGCTTCGGCCGAACCCTGCACGTCGGCCTTGACGACCAGGTTCAGGGTCAGCTGGCCGGTGCCCTCGCCCATCTGCGCCATCAGGTCTTCCATGCGGTTGCCGGCCTGCTTGACCAGGCGCGACTCGCGCCGCTTGTGCTGGCGCTGCAACGCGACTTCCTTGGCCAGGCGCTCGTCGGCGACGACGACGAAGTCGTCGCCCGCCTGCGGCACGCCGGAGAGACCGAGCAACTGCACCGGAATCGACGGACCGGCCGACTCGACCTGACGGCCGGCTTCGTCGAACAGCGCGCGCACGCGGCCGTACTCGATGCCGCAGACGAGGAAGTCGCCCTTCTTCAGCAGACCCTGCTGCACCAGCACGGTCGCAACCGGGCCGCGGCCCTTGTCGAGGCTGGCTTCGATGACCGCGCCGCTGGCGCGGCCGTCCGGCACGGCGCGGAGGTCCATCACCTCGGCCTGCACGGTGATCGCGTCGAGCAGGTGGTCGACGCCGTCGCCGGTCTTCGCCGACACCGGCACGAACTGCACGTCGCCGCCCCACTCTTCCGGCACGACTTCGTACTGCACGAGTCCCTGCTTGACCGTGTCCGGATTCGCTTCCGGCTTGTCCATCTTGTTCATCGCGACGATCAGCGGCACCTTCGCCGCGCGCGCGTGCTGGATCGCCTCGATCGTCTGCGGCATCACGCCGTCGTCGGCGGCGACGACCAGGACGACGATGTCCGTCGATTGCGCGCCGCGGGCGCGCATCGACGAGAACGCGGCGTGGCCGGGCGTGTCGAGGAAGGTGATGACGCCCTTCGGCGTCTCCACGTGATAGGCGCCGATGTGCTGGGTGATGCCGCCGGCCTCGCCCGAGGCGACCTTGGTACGGCGGATGTAGTCGAGCAAGGACGTCTTGCCGTGGTCGACGTGGCCCATGATCGTGACCACGGGCGGACGCACGGACCTCTCGCCCTCGTCGCCGGCCTGCTGCGCGAGCAGGGTCGTCTCCGCGCTGGTGTCCTCGGCCGCATTGACCTTGTGGCCGAGTTCCTCGGCGACGAGCACGGCGGTGTCGTGATCGATCGACTGGTTGATCGTGACCATCACGCCCATCTTGAACAGTGCCTTGACCACGTCGGCGCCCTTGATCGCGAGCTTGGCCGCGAGATCGGCGACGGTGATCGATTCGCCGACCGCGATTTCGCGCACGACCGGCGCGGTCGGTCGGGAGAACGCATGCGCCGGACCCGAGCGCGACTGCTCGGCGACGCGCGTCTTCGGCCGCTTGCGGCCGCCGCGTCGCGCCGCGCCTTCCTGCGACAGATGCAGCTCGTTGCCGAAGTAGCGGTTGCCGCCGGCTTCGTCGCCGCCGTCGTCGCGCATGCGGTGCGAGCCGTGCGTCTTGGTCTTGTGGCGATGGCCGGCACCGTCCTGCGCCGCAGGCACGCCTTCGCGCGGCTCGCGGGCGCGGTCCACCGGCGGACGCGGAGGCGTCGCGGCGGGGCGCTCGGCCGCTCCCGTGGCCGGTGCGGGCGCCGCGGGAGCGGCCGCCGCTTCCTCGGGCTGCGCGACGGGCGGCTTCGCCTCTTCCTCGAGGCGGCGCTTCTCCTGGTCGGCCGCGGCGCGGCGCGCGTCTTCGGCGGCGCGCAGCTTGGCGTCCTCTTCCTGGCGACGGCGTTCGGCTTCGACGCGCACCTGCTCCTCGGCCTCGCGCTTCTGCTGCGATTCACCGAGCTTGCGGATCGCCTCTTCGCGTTCCGGGTCGATCTGCGCCTGCGTCTCTTCCTCGACCACGCTGCGCTTGACGTAGGTGCGCTTCTGGCGCACCTCGACGTTGACCGTCTTGGCGCTGGCGCCGCGCTGGCCCGGCACCACGGTGATCTCGCTCACCGTACGTCGCTTCAGCGTGATCTGGCGCGGTGCCGCACTCGTCTCGACCGGCGCCTCGTCCTTCTTGCCGTGCGTACGACGCAGGAAGCCGAGCAGCTTCACCTTCTCGGTGCTGCTGATGACCTGATCCGGGTCGGAAAACTTCATGCCCGCCTCGCCGAGCTGCGTGAGCAGCTTGTCGACCGGCGTGCCGAGAACCTTGGCCAGTTGCTTGATGGTGACGTCCGACATCGATTGGTTACTCCGTGGCTCGTGCGATTCGCTTCTACTACCGCCTCGCACGAGCGGCCATTTCTCTACTTCGGCGACGGCGCCCGAACGGCGTCGCGTACCCGCGCCTGGCGAAGGCGATATCCGCTTATGAAGCCTCGCGTGCGGCCATGATCAGCGCCGCGGCGCGGTCTTCGTCGATGCCCTCGATGCCGAGCTCGATGAACTCGTCGGTGGCGAGGTCGGCGAGGTTCTCGCGCGTGACGACGCCGTGCGACGCCAGCTCGAACGCGAGGCTCTCGTCCATGCCCTCGACCGTGAGCAGATCGTCCGCCGGCTTGTGCTCTTCCATGCCCTCTTCGACCGCCAGCGCGTCCGTCAGCAGGGCGTCGCGCGCACGTGCGCGCAGCTCCTCGACGATGTCCTCGTCGAAACCCTCGATGCCGAGCAGCTCGGCGGTCGGCACGTAGGCGATTTCCTCGACGGTCGAGAAGCCTTCCTGCACCAGGATCTGCGCGATCTCCTCGTCGACCTCGAGCTTGCTGGTGAACAGCTGGCGCGCCGCGTCCTGCTCCGCCTCGCTCTTCTGGCGCACCTGGTCGGCGGTCATCACGTTGAGCTGCCAGCCGCTGAGCTTGCTGGCCAGACGCACGTTCTGGCCGCCGCGGCCGATCGCCTGGGACAGCTTGTCCTCGGCGACGGCGATGTCCATCGAGTGCTTTTCCTCGTCGACGATGATCGACTGCACTTCGGCAGGAGCCATCGCGTTGATCACGAACTGCGCCGGCGCTTCGTTCCACAGCACGATGTCGATGCGCTCGCCATTCAGCTCGTTCGACACCGCCTGCACGCGCGAACCGCGCATGCCGATGCAGGCGCCGATCGGATCGGTGCGATGGTCGTGCGCGATCACCGCGATCTTGGCGCGATCGCCCGGGTCGCGGGCGCAGGCCTTGATCTCGACCAGTCCCTGGCCGACTTCCGGCACTTCGAGCTTGAACAGCTCCATCATCAGTTCCGGCGCCGTGCGCGAAACGAACAGCTGCGGTCCGCGCGGCTCGGACTTCACTTCGTACAGGTAGCCGCGCAGGCGGTCGCCGGCGCGCACCGCTTCGCGCGGGATGGCGCGGTCGCGCGGCACGTAGGCTTCGGCGTTGCCGCCGAGGTCGAGGAACACCGCGCCGCGCTCGACGCGCTTGACGATGCCGGTGATCAGTTCGCCGACGCGATCCTTGTAGGCGTCGACGACCTGGGCGCGCTCGGCTTCGCGCACGCGCTGCACGATGACCTGCTTGGCCGCCTGCGCCGAGATGCGGCCGAAATCCGGGTTCTCGATCTGCTGCTCGACGAAGCCGCCGACGTCGACGCCGGGCGCCTCGTCGGCTGCGTCCATCAGGCGGATCATGCGGTCCGGCGACTCCATCACGATGTCGTCGGGCACGACTTCCCAGCGGCGGAAGGTCTCGTACTCGCCGCTGTCGCGGTCGATCGTGACCCGCACGGAGACGTCCTCTTCCGCATAGCGCTTCTTCGCGGCAGACGCGAGCGCGGCTTCCATCGCTTCGAAGATCACGCCTTTCGGCACGCCCTTCTCGTTGGCGACGGCATCAACGACCAACAACAGTTCTTTGCTCATACCCGACTCCTTCGCGCCCGCGGCGTGCGGACGGAATGGTTCTGATCTTCGCCCCGCTCGTCGCGCCGATCGCGCGAGATGCGGGAATCAACGACGACTTTCAACTCTTCTTCTTGCGCGCGGCGGGCTTGCCGCCCTTGCCGCCCTCGGGCCGCGCCGGCGCGAGGCCGAGCGCCACGTAATCCGGTACCAGATGCGCCTTCGCCACGTTCGCGTGCGCGATCGCGACCGGCGTGCCGTCCTGGTCGACGACGATGCGGTCGCCTTCCACCGCGACGATCCTGCCCTGGAAGCGGCGGCGCCCGTCGAGCGGCAGGTTCACGGTGACCTTCGCCGACTCGCCGACGAAGCGCGCGAAATGCTCGAGCGTGAACAGCGGCCGCTCCAGCCCCGGCGAGGACACTTCCAGCGTGTAGCGCCCGGCGACCGGGTCGTTGACGTCGAGCAGGGCCGAAACCTCGCGGCTGACGCGTTCGCAGTCGTCGATGGTGACGCCGCGCTCCGGCTCGTCGATGTAGACGCGCAGCAGGCTGCCCCCCGCGTTCGGGCTGAACTCGATGCCGATCAGTTCCAGACCGAGGTCGGCGATCGTCGGCGCCAGCAGTTCGTTGAGATCTGCGCTCAAGATGGGGAAGACGGTCCGAAAAAAAGAAACAAAAAATGGGCACGAGGCCCATTCCGTAGTTCGCCGTTGTGTCGCATCCAACATTCGGCGAGCTGTCCGAGGACAGTCGGCGCGCTCCTTGCGCCTGGTCAGAAAAAAGGCCGCTCTAGGCGGCCTTCTCCCTTAGACCTCAGTGGTAGCGGGGGTAGGATTTGAACCTACGACCTTCGGGTTATGAGCCCGACGAGCTGCCAGACTGCTCCACCCCGCACCGAGCTGTCTAGTGTAACGGCAGCGCCTTTGAATGTCGATATGTCCGCATCGAATTATTTCGCGACCGCCGCGAAGGCGCTGTTGCACCATTCCAGCAGCGGGCTCCAGGCGATGCCGAGCGCCAGCAGGGCGAGGCCGTTCAGCGACAGGCTCCAGCGGAATGCGCGATCCGGCGGCAGCGCCAGCGGCGCGTCGTCGGCCGGCTCGTCGAAGTACATGACTTTCACCACGCGCAGGTAGTAGTAGAGGCCGACGATGGCGAACACGATCGCCACGATCGCCAGCCACAGCTGGCCGGCGTCGATCGCCGCCTTCAGCACCATCAGTTTGGCGAAGAAGCCGAACAGCGGCGGCACGCCGGCGAGCGAGAACATCGTGATCGCCATGATGCCGGCATACCACGGGTTGCGCTGGTTCAGACCCTTGAAGTCGTCGATCTCCTCGGCCTCGAAGCCGGCGCGCGCGAGCAGCAGGATCATGCCGAACGCGACCGCCGCCATCAGCGCGTAGCTGATCGCGTAGAACATCGCCGCGGCGTAGCCGCTGGCGCTGCCGTTGACGAAGCCGAGCAGCAGGAAGCCGACGTGCGAAATCGTCGAGTAGGCGAGCATGCGCTTCAGGTTCGTCTGCGCGATCGCGAACAGGTTGCCGACCGCCAGGGACAGCACGGCGAGCCAGGCCAGCATCAGCGTCCATTGCCCGTGTAGGCCGCCCATGCCGCCCTCGAGCAGGCGGTAGGCCATGCCGAACGCGGCGAGCTTCGGCGCCGAGCCGATGAAGACGGTGATCGCGGTCGGCGCGCCCTGGTAGACGTCCGGCAGCCACATGTGGAACGGCGCCGCGCCGAGCTTGAACGCGATGCCGACGACCAGGAAGACCAGGCCGAACGCGAGCAAGGTGCGATGCGGGCTGTTGGTCGAGAAATCGGCGACGGCGTGGATCTTGGCCAGATCCAGCGTGCCGGTCGCGCCGTAGATCATCGACATGCCGTACAGCAGCAGGCCGGACGCCAGCGCGCCGAGCACGAAGTACTTGATCGCGGCTTCCGACGAGGCGGCCGAATCGCGGTTCAGCGCGACCAGCGCGTAGGAACTCAGCGTCAGCAGTTCGAGGCCGAGATAGACCGTGACCAGGCTGCCGGCCGAGACCAGCAGCATCATGCCGAGCGTGGCGAACAGGAGCAGCAGATAGAACTCGCCGATGAACAGCTTGCGGTCGCGCAGGTAGCTGCGGCCGTACAGGAAGACCAGGCCGGTCATCAGCAGCACGAACAGCTTCAGCACGCCGGCGACGCCGTCGCTGACGAACATGTCGTTGAACGCGGGCACGCTCTGCCCCGGCGCCGGAATGCCGCAGTAGACGAGCGCCGCGGTCGCCGCCAATGCGAGCAGCGACAGCCAGTGCGTGACGTCGCGCTGCGCCGCCTTCAGGAACAGGTCGATCAGCAGGATCGAGCAGGTCGCGCCGAGCAGGAACAGCTCGGGCCGCAGCGTCACGAGATCGGCGGGGTTGAATTGGATCATCTCGGACGACCTATGCCTTTGCCATCGCCAATGCCTTCACGATCTGGAGCACGGCCGGCTCCATCAGATCGGTCAGCGGTTTCGGGTAGACGCCGAGCGCCAGCACGGCGACCGCGAACGCGCCGAGCACGATCCACTCGCGCGCGTCGAGGTCCTTCATCTTGGCGACCTTGTCGTTGCCGACCTCGCCGAAGATCACGCGCTTGACCAGCCACAACGTGTAGGCGGCGCCGATGATCAGGGTGAACGCGGCGAGCAGTGCGATCAGCGGGCTGTCCTGGAACGCCGCCAGGATCACCATGAACTCGCCGATGAAGCCGCTGGTGCCCGGCAGGCCGCAGTTGGCCATCGCGAACAGCACCATGAACGCGGCGAACCACGGCATCACGTTGGCGACGCCGCCGTAGTCCTTGATCATGCGCGTGTGCAGGCGGTCGTACATCACGCCGATGCACGAGAACATCGCGCCGGAAACGAAGCCGTGCGAGATCATCTGCACCATCGCGCCCTGGATCGCCAGGCGCGCGCCCATCGGATTCTGGTGCTGACGCACCAGCGCCAGCGCGATGAACAGGCCGAGGGTGACGAAGCCCATGTGCGCGATCGACGAATACGCGATCAGCTTCTTCATGTCCTCCTGCACCAGCGCGACGTAGCCGATGTAGATGATCGCGATCAGCGACATCGCGATGACGACCCAGGCGTACTCCTGGCTCGCGTCCGGCGTGATCGGCAGCGAGAAGCGCAGGAAACCGTAGCCACCGACCTTCAGCATGATCGCCGCCAGGATCACCGAGCCGCCGGTCGGCGCCTCCACGTGCGCATCCGGCAGCCAGGTATGCACCGGCCACATCGGCACCTTGATCGCGAAGGCGATCAGGAACGCGAAGAACAGCCAGGCCTGCTCCGTCGAACCGAGTCCGGCCCGCGAGAACGCGTCGAGCGAGAACTCGCCGGTCTTCATGTGCAGGTAGATCAGGCCGACCAGCATGAAGATCGAGCCGAGGAAGGTGTAGATGAAGAACTTCAACGTGGCGTAGACGCGCCGCGGACCGCCCCAGATGCCGATGATGATGAACATCGGGATCAGCATGCCTTCGAAGAACACGTAGAAGAGCAGCGCGTCGGTGGCCGCGAACACGCCGATCAGGAGGCCTTCGAGCGCGAGCATCGCGGCCATGTACTGCGACACGCGCTTCTCGATCGGGCCCCACGAGCCGAGGATCACCAGCACGCTGGTGAACGTGGTGAGCACGATCAGGGCGACCGAGATGCCGTCGACGCCGAGTGCGTAGTTGACCTTCAGCGCCGGAATCCACGCCATGCTCTCGACGAACTGCATCAGCGGACCGGACGGCTGGTAGCCGGTCCAGAGCGGTACGGACAGCGCGAAGGTCGCCAGCGCGATCAGCAGCGACAGCCAGCGCGCGACGCGGGCCTCGCGGCCGAACGCGAGCACGGCGATCGCACCGAGGATCGGCAGCCAGATCAGGAGACTCAACAGATGCGAAGCCATGTCCTATGCAATCCCCAATCGATCAAGGCGCGGCATGCGCAATCCAATAGACGCCACCGAGCAGCGCGATCAATCCGAGGATCATCGCGAACGCGTAGTGGTAGAGATATCCCGACTGCAGCCAGCGCACGGTCGCCGACACGCGGGCGACGACAGCGGCCGAGCCGTTGACGACGAGGCCGTCGATGACACCGGCGTCGCCGCCCTTCCACAGGCCGCGGCCGAGCGCGACGCCGCCGCGCGCGAACACCGCCTGGTACAGCTCGTCGACCCAGTACTTGTTCGCGAGCACGTTGTAGAGCGGCCGCAGCGCGTTCTTCGCCTTGTCGGCGATGCCGGGGTTCAGCAGCCAGATGTAGGTCGCGACGGCGAAACCGGCGAACGCGATCCAGAACGGCGCCTGCGTGAAGCCGTGCAGCACCATCGCTCCGGCGCCGTGGAATTCGTGGCCGAGCTCCTTCAGCACGTCGTTGTGCTCGGCGACGCGGATCGCCGCGCGGAACCAGCCGTCGAACAACATCGGTCCGATCGTGAACCAGCCGATCAGCACGGACGGAATCGCCAGCAGCACCAGCGGCAGCGTGATGACCCACGGCGACTCGTGCGGCGCGTGCGCGAGATGCCCCGGCTCGTGATGACCATGGTCGCCGTGATCGTCGTGGCCGTGGCCATGGTGCGCGTCGACGACGAAGCGCTCCTTGCCGTGGAAGGTCATGTAGAGCAGGCGGAAGCTGTACAGCGCGGTGACGAACACGCCGGCCATCACGCAGAAATAGGCGTAGCCCGCGCCCCAGCGATGCGACTCGCCGACCGCCTCGATGATCGCGTCCTTGGAGAAGAAGCCGGCGAAGCCCGGCGCGCCGGCCAGCGCCAGCGAACCCAGCCACATGGTGATCCAGGTGATCGGCATGTACTTGCGCAGGCCGCCCATGTAGCGCATGTCCTGCTCGTGGTGCATGGCGACGATGACCGAGCCGGCGCCGAGGAACAGCAGCGCCTTGAAGAACGCGTGCGTCATCAGGTGGTAGACGCCGCCGGCGTAGGCCGACACGCCGAGCGCGACGGTCATGTAGCCGAGCTGCGACAGCGTCGAATAGGCGACCACGCGCTTGATGTCGTTCTGCACGATGCCGATCAGGCCGGTGAACAGCGCCGTGGTCGCGCCGATCACCAAGACGAACGAGAGCGCCGTCTCGCTGAGCTCGAACAGCGGCGACATGCGCGCGACCATGAAGATGCCGGCGGTGACCATCGTCGCCGCGTGGATCAGCGCCGAGATCGGCGTCGGGCCTTCCATCGAGTCCGGCAGCCACACGTGCAGCGGCACCTGCGCCGACTTGCCCATCGCGCCGATGAACAGGCAGATGCAGACGATCGTCGCCACCGACCACGGATGGCCGGCGAAGATCTCGACCGTCTTGGTGAGGATCGGGCCGCCGAGCGTGGCCTGGAACACCTGCGCGTAGTCGAGCGAGCCGAACCAGTACAGCACGCCGGCGATGCCGAGCAGGAAGCCGAAGTCGCCGACGCGGTTGACCAGGAACGCCTTCATGTTGGCGAAGATCGCGCTCGGCCGCTTGAACCAGAAGCCGATCAGCAGGTACGAGACGAGGCCCACCGCTTCCCAGCCGAAGAACAGCTGCAGGAAGTTGTTGCTCATCACCAGCATCAGCATCGAGAACGTGAACAGCGCGATGTAGCTGAAGAAGCGCTGGAAGCCGTCGTCTTCGGCCATGTATCCGATCGTGTAGATGTGCACCATCAGCGAGACGAAGGTGACGACCACCATCATCATCGCGGTCAGGCGGTCGACCATGAAGCCGACGTTGGCGCTGATGCGGCCAACCTCGAACCAGGTGTAGAGGTTCTGGTTGAACACCGGCGCGCCGCCCCAGACCAGCTGGTACAGCACGTAGAACGACAGCGCGCAGGACAGCGCGACGCCGGCGATGGTGATCGCGGCGGCGCCGGCGCGCCCGACCTGGCGGCGGAACAGTCCGGCGACCACGGCGCCGAACAGCGGCGCGAGAACGATGGTCAGCAGCAGGGTCTTCGACAAAGGCATCGGCTCAACCCTTCAGCGAATCGATTTCGGTGACGTTGATCGTCGCGCGGTTGCGGAACAGCACGACCAGGATCGCGAGGCCGATCGCGGCCTCGGCCGCGGCGACGGTCAGGATGAAGAACACGAACACCTGTCCGGACGGATCGCCGAGGTAACGCGAGAACGCGACGAAGTTCGTGTTCACCGCCAGCAGCATCAGTTCGATCGCCATCAGCAGCACGATCACGTTCTTGCGGTTGATGAAGATGCCGGCGACCGCGATGCAGAACAGGATCGCGCCGAGCGTCAGGTAGTGCGACAACGGGATCATGGCGCGGAAGTCTCCTGGTTCGCGGCGGCCGGCTTCTCGGCCTGCATCTTGACGACGCGGATGCGGTCGCGCGCCTCGACGCGGACCTGGCGCGACGGGTTCTGCGCCTTGATGCCGGTGCGGTGGCGCAAGGTCAGCGGGATCGCGGCGATGATGCCGACGGTCAGGATCAGCGCGGCGACCTCGAACGGCAGCAGGAACTCGCTGAACAGCGCGCTCGCCAGCCAGACCGTGTTCGACATGCCGGCCGCGGCGGCCGGATCGACCGGCGCCTGCAGGTCCATCGAGCGCACGCCGATCAGCGCGAGCATCTCGGCCAGCATCACCACCGCGACCAGCAGGCCGAACGGCAGCGCGCGCACGAAGCCTTCGCGCAGCGGGTCGAGGTCGAGATCGAGCATCATCACGACGAACAGGAACAGCACCATCACCGCGCCGACGTAGACCAGCACCAGCGCGATGGCGAGGAACTCGGCGTCGGCCAGCAGCCAGAGGCAGGCGGTGGAGAAGAACGTCAGCACCAGGCTGAGCGCCGCGTGCACCGGGCTCTTCAGCGTGACCACGGCCAGCGCCGCGCCGACGGTGACGGCGGCGAAGGCGTAGAAACAGATCAGTTGGAAGCTCATTCGCTCACCACCGGACTTTCGGCGTCGGCGCGGTGCCCTGCCCCGACGTCATGGATGACGGCCTCGATTTCGAAACGTGCGCGGTTCATCGGTATGCCGCGTCCTGGGCGCGCGCCGCCGCGATGTCCTTCTCGAAACGGTCGCCGATCGCGAGCAGCTTCGGCTTGGTCACGATGTTCTCGCCGCGCTGCTCGAAGTGGTACTCGTGGATCGAGGTCTCGACGATCGAGTCGACCGGGCAGCTCTCCTCGCAGAAGCCGCAGTAGATGCACTTGAACAGGTCGATGTCGTAGCGCGTGGTGCGGCGCGTGCCGTCCTCGCGCGGAGCGGAGTCGATGGTGATCGCCAGCGCCGGACACACCGCTTCGCACAGCTTGCAGGCGATGCAGCGCTCCTCGCCGTTCGGATAACGGCGCAGCGCGTGCAGCCCGCGGAAACGGTTCGACTTCGGGATGTGCTCCATCGGGTAGCGCACCGTGTACTTCGGGCTCCACAGGTATTTGAACGTGAGCCAAAGACCGGCGCGCAATTCGCTCAGCATCAGGCTCTTGAAGTAGGAACTCACTCGATTCATGGCTCAGCCTCAGGCGCCCGTCGTGACCCAGCCGAAGTACTTCATGCAGCCGGCCACGAACACCCACACGATCGTGATCGGGATGAAGACCTTCCAGCCGAGCCGCATGATCTGGTCGTAGCGATAGCGCGGGAAGCTCGCACGGAACCAGACGAACGCCGTTGCGAAAAAGAACGCTTTGATCGCCAGCCAGACCCAGCTCGGCGCGCCGAGGAAACCCCACGACGCCGGGAACGGCGACAGCCAGCCGCCGAGGAACAGCACCGGCGCCAGGAACGAGATCAGGATCATGTTCGCGTATTCGGTCAGGAAGAACACCGCGAACGGCGCGCCCGAATACTCGACGTGGAAGCCGGCGACGATTTCCGACTCGCCCTCGGCGACGTCGAACGGCGCGCGGTTGGTCTCCGCCACGCCGGACACGAAATAGATCACCGCCATCGGCAGCAGCGGCACCAGGAACCAGTCGAGGATGCCCTTCGAGCCGGCCTGCGCGGCGACGATGTCGGACAGGTTCAGGCTGCCCGCGAGCACCAGCACGCTGACCAGCGAGAAGCCCATCGCGATCTCGTAGGAGATCGTCTGCGCGGCCGCACGCATCGCGCCGAGCATCGCGTAGCGCGAGTTCGAGGCCCAGCCGGCGAGGATGATGCCGTACACGCCCATCGAGGTCATCGCGAGCAGGAACAACAGGCCCGCATTGGCGTCCGACCAGGCCACGTGCGGACCGATCGGCACCACCGCCCAGGCCGCGAACGCCGGAATCAGCGCCCACAGCGGCGCCAGCAGGAACAATTTCTTGTTCGCGTTGGCCGGGTAGATGACTTCCTTCAGCAGCAGCTTGAACACGTCGGCGAAGGTCTGCGCGAGACCGAGCGGACCGATCTTGTTCGGTCCCATGCGCACGTGCATCCAGCCGATGACCTTGCGCTCCCACCACACGTACAGCGCGACCGCGATGATCAGCGGCAGCAGCGGGAACAGGAACAGCCCGAGCGCCATCGAGAGCGTCGGGAAGGTGGTGACGAACCAGTGATAGAGGTCGATGAGCCAGCTCATGTCGTCGTCACGCCTTCACCAGATCGAGAGTGGCGCCGTAGGGCGGCAGGCCGGCGCTGGCGACGTGCCCCGCCTCGATCCAGACCGCGCCGCGCGGCACGCGCGTCGAGATCTCGACCGGCAGCACCGCCGTGCCCGACACCTTCACGTTCGCGCCGGCACCGAAGCCGAGCGCCAGCGCGTCTTCCGGGTGCAGCACGGCCGCCGCGGCATGCGCCAGCGGATGCGCCTGCAACGCCGGCGAGCGGCGCAGCACGGCGTCGGCGCGGTACACCGCAGTGGTCGTGACGCGTTCCAGACGTCCGGCCGCCGGCTGCTTGCGCGGCGCCGGCGCACCGACCGCGGACGGATCGGCTTCGCTCATCTGCGCGCGCACTTCGTCGATCTCGGTGAAGCCGAAGCCGTCCAGAGACAGCGCCGAACCGAGCGCGCGCAGCACCTTCCAGCCCGGACGCGCATCGCCCGGCAGCCTGGTCGCCGCGGCGAGGACCTGGGTCGTGCCGTCGAGATTGGTGTAGCTGCCGTCGATCTCCGGCGGCAGGCCGATCGGCAGCACCGCATGGGCGGTGCGCCTGACGCCCTTGCAGGCGTAGGCGCCGACGTAGAGGCAGAAATCGGCGCTGCTGCGCGCCTGGTCGAACGCGGCCGGAGCGGCGGTGTCCTGCGACCCGGCGTGATAGACGATCAGGTGCTTGGGCCCGTTCGCCAGCATCGCGCCAGCATCGCGTCCACCGGATTGCGGCTGCGCGCCCGAGCGGGCAAGGCCGAGCGCGTTCGCGCCGCTCGGAATCTCGTCGTAGGCCGCTCCGGTCGCCTTGGCGACGAAACGCGCCGCCGCACGCAGCCAAGCGGCGTTCGGATGCTGCACGGCGCTCTCGCCGAGGATCACCACGGCAGCGCCGGCATCGGCCAGCTGCTTGACCCAGCCCGACGCGGTCGCACCGGCATCGAGCCCGGTGATCGCCTGCGCCAGCGCGGAGGATTCCGGCAGATGGCCCAGATCATTGGCCGCCTTCGCCAGCGCGAGCACGGCGTCGACCAGCGCCGCCGGCGTCGCGACGGTCTTGCCGGCCAGCTCGAAATTGAAGTCGAAGTCGATCGGGTTGATCGCGTAGACCTTCGCCCCGCCCTTCGCCGCCTTGCGGACGCGATGGTTCAGCAGCGGCACCTCGTGGCGCGGGTTGCAGCCGATCAGCAGGATCGTCTTCGCCTTCTCGATCTCGGCGACCGGCATCTCGAACGCGGGTGCGAACGGCGCGTCGGAGAAGTCCGAGGTGCGCAGGCGATGGTCGATGTTGTCGCTGCCGAGCCCGCGTACCAGCCGCGCCAGCAGATGTCCTTCCTCATTCGAGGTCAGCGGCGCGACCAACACGCCGACTTCGCCGCGCGCGGTGCGCAGGTGATCGGCGACGAAGGCCAGCGCCTCGGCCCAGCTCGTTTCGACCAGCTCGCCGTTCTTGCGGATCATCGGCTGGGTCGCGCGGTCTTCGGCGTGCAGCGCATCGTTCGAATAACGGTCGCGGTCCGACAGCCAGCACTCGTTGATCGCTTCGTTGTCGCGCGGCACCGCGCGCAGCGCTTCGCCGCGGCGCGTGTGCAGCCAGAGGTTCGAGCCGAGCGCGTCGTGATAGCCGATCGATTCGCGCGCGATCAACTCCCACGCACGCGCCTTGAACCTGAAAGGTTTGTTCGTCAGCGCACCCACCGGGCAGACGTCGATGACGTTGCCGGACAGCTCGCTCATCAGCGGTTTGCCGACGTAGGTGCCGATCTGCAGGCGCTCGCCGCGCTCCATGCCGCCGAGTTCGTAGGTGCCGGCGACGTCGGCCATCACGCGCACGCAGCGCGTGCACTGGATGCAGCGCGTCATCTCGGTCTCGACCAGCGGACCGAGGTCCTCGTCGGGAATCGTGCGCTTGCGTTCGACGAAGCGGCTGACCGAACGGCCGTAGCCGATCGACAGATCCTGCAGTTCGCACTCGCCGCCCTGGTCGCAGATCGGGCAGTCGAGCGGATGGTTGATCAGCAGGAACTCCATCACGTTGCGCTGCGCCGACAGCGCCTTGGCCGACTGCGTCTGGATCTTCATGCCGTCGGCGACCGGCGTCGCGCAGGCCGGCTGCGGCTTGGGCATCGGCTTACCGCCCATCTCGACCTCGACCATGCACATGCGGCAGTTCGCGGCGATCGGCAGCTTTTCGTGGTAGCAGAAACGCGGAATCGCGATGCCGGCCTTGTCGGCGGCCGCGATGATCATCGAGTTCTTCGGCACGACCAGCGAGCGGCCGTCGATCTCGACCGTGACGTGATCCGGCGGCACGGCCGGGGCTGCGGGCTGGGCGCTCATGCGGTTGCTCCCGTGAGCGGCCGAGCGGTGAGCGGTGAGCGGCGGAAAGCGGGAGCTTCCGCCCACTCGCCGCTGATCGCTGACCGCTGACAATTCACATCCAGCTTCATGCCGCAGCCCCCAACGGCGCGTCGACGATCGAGCGCCCGTTCTTGATGTAGTACTCGAACTCGTCCCAGTAGTGGCGCAGGAAACCCTGCACCGGCCACGCCGCGGCTTCGCCGAACGCGCAGATCGTATGGCCTTCGATCTGGCCGGCGGCGGCCTTCAGCGTGTCGAGGTCGCCGAGCTCGGCCTTGCCGTCGACGATGCGCGTCAGCATGCGGTACATCCAGCCGGTGCCTTCGCGGCACGGCGTGCACTGGCCGCAGCTTTCCTTGAAGTAGAACTGGCTGATGCGGCGGCAGGCGCGCACCATGCAGGTGGTCTCGTCCATGACGATGACCGCGCCCGAGCCGAGGCCGGAGCCGGCCTTCTGGATCGCGTCGTAGTCCATCGTCAGTTCCATCATCGTCGCCGCCGGCAGCACCGGCATCGACGAACCGCCGGGGATCACGGCCTTGAGCTGGTGGCCGTTGCGCACGCCGCCGGCCATCTCGAGCAGTTCCTTGAACGACGTGCCGAGGCGGATCTCGTAGTTGCCCGGCTTGTTGACGTGCCCGGACACCGAGAAGATCTTCGGGCCGCCGTTGTTCGGCTTGCCCTGGTTCAAGAACCACTCGGCGCCCTTGTTGAGGATCGTCGGCACCGAGGCGTAGGTCTCGGTGTTGTTGATCGTCGTCGGCCGGCCGTACAGGCCGAAGTTGGCCGGGAACGGCGGCTTGAAGCGCGGCTGGCCCTTCTTGCCTTCGAGCGATTCCATCAGCGCGGTCTCTTCACCGCAGATGTAGGCGCCGGCGCCGAGCGCATTGTGAATCTCGACGTCGATGCCGCTGCCCTGGATGTTCTTGCCGAGCAGGCCGGCCTCGTAGGCTTCCTTCAGCGCGAGCTCGATGTGCTCGAACGGCTCGTGGTGGAACTCGCCGCGCAGGTAGTTGTAGGCGACGGTCGAACCGGTCGCATAGCAGGCGATCGCCAGGCCCTCGAGCACCGCGTGCGGATTGAAGCGCAGGATGTCGCGGTCCTTGCACGTGCCGGGCTCGGACTCGTCCGAGTTGCACAGGATGTACTTCTGCCCCGGCGCCGTGCGCGGCATGAACGACCACTTCAGACCGGTCGGGAAGCCCGCGCCGCCGCGGCCGCGCAGGCCGCTCTTCTTGACCTCGTCGACGATCGTCGCCGGGTCGGGCTTCTCGGCGAGGATTTTCTTCCACGCCTTCCAGCCGTCGACCTTCAGATAGTTTTCCAGTATCCACGGCCGCTCGTAGTGCAGCGTCGTGTAGACGACCTGGTGTTCCTGTGGTGCTGGACCGTAGCTCATCGTTGCCTTGCCTCAGGATCCGATCGCCCGCGCGCGCGCGCATACGAGCGACTGCAGATTCTTCTGCCAACCCGTGGTCGCGGGGGCGAAGGCGTAGGCCTCGTCCGCGCGACCCTGATACTTGATTTTCTGCTTGCCGTCGGTGATGTCCGCCGACAGCACCGAACCGTTGGCCGTGCGCAGCGGCGTCTCGCCGGCGCAGTGGTAGTACTCGCTGGCCAGCTCGCTGTCGTAGCCCAGCGCCTCGCGACCGTGGTCGGAAAGCACCGCGCGCCGCGTGGCGAGAAAGAACGGACCGCTCAGCGCGTGACCCTCGACGTCCGTCGCCTTGGCGACATCGGCCTTGCGCACCGAATCGAGATCGACTTCGAGCCGTGCGTCGGTGTCCCAGAACTTGCCGTCACTGTCCTCGAACGTCTTCCACGTCTCCGCCTGCGCGGACGCGGGCAGCGCCACGGCGAGAACGAGAAGCGCGCCGACCACTCGATGCATGCCTCACTCCAGCCCGTCGAGAATCCGATCCACCTCGGCGGCGGTCAGCTTCTCGTGGTAGTGGCCGTTGACCACCATCATCGGCGCGCCGCAGCACGCGGCCAGGCATTCCTCTTCCTTCTTGAGGTAGATGCGGCCGTCGGGCGTGCTCTCGCCGAGCTTGATGCCGTATTTCTTCTCGCAGTGGCGCACGATGTCCTCGGCGCCGTTGAGCCAGCAGGAGATGTTCGTGCAGATCGCGACGTTGTTGCGCGCGACCGGCGTGGTCTCGAACATCGAATAGAACGTGGCGACCTCGTAGCCCCAGACCTGCGGCAGGCCGAGGTACTTCGTCACCGCGGTGATCAGTTCGTCGGTCAGGTGGCCGCCATTCTGCTCCTGCGCCGCCCACAGGCCCTGGATCAGCGCCGAGCGCTTGCGGTCGGGCGGAAACTTCGCGACCCAGTGATCGATGTGTTCGCGCGTGTGCGCGTTCAGCGCGACCAGCGGATCGACGTCCTTGACCTGCTCGTAGGTACCGGTCGCTTTCATCGATCAACCTCGCCAAAAACGACGTCGTAGGTGCCGATCATCGCGACGACGTCGGCCAGCATGTGCCCGCGCACGATGGAGTCCATCGATGACAGATGCACGAAACTCGGCGCGCGGCACTTGAGGCGGAACGGCTTGTTGGCGCCGTCGGAGACCAGATAGATGCCGAACTCGCCCTTCGGCGCCTCGACCGCGGCGTAGGTCTCGCCGGCCGGCACCGTGTAGCCTTCGGTGAACAGTTTGAAGTGATGGATCAGCGCTTCCATGTCGTCCTTCATCTCGACACGCGAAGGCGGCGCGACCTTGTAGTTGCGCACCATCACCGGCCCCGGATTCTTCCTCAACCAGTCCGCGCACTGCTTGATGATGCGGTTGGACTGGCGCATCTCCTCGATGCGCACCAGGTAACGGTCGTAGCAGTCGCCCTTGACGCCGACCGGGATGTCGAAATCGACCTCGGCGTACTTCGCGTACGGCTGCTTCTTGCGCAGATCCCACTCGACGCCCGAACCGCGCAGCATCGGCCCGGACATGCCCCAGGCCAACGCCTGCTCCGGCGGCACCACGCCGATGTCGACGGTGCGCTGCTTCCAGATGCGGTTGTCGGTCAGCAGGGTCTCGTATTCGTCGACGCGGCGCGGGAAATCGGCCGTGAACGCGTCGAGGAAGTCGAGCATCGAACCGCCGCGCCATTCGTTCAGGCGCTCGAGGTCCTTGCCCTTGTGCCACTTCGACTCGCCGTACTTCGGCATCTGCTCGGGCAGGTCGCGATAGACGCCGCCCGGGCGGTAGTAGGTCGCGTGCATGCGCGCGCCGGAGACCGCCTCGTAGCAGTCCATCAGCTCTTCGCGCTCGCGGAACGCGTACAGGAACACCGCCATCGCACCGAGGTCGAGCGCGTTCGAGCCGAGCCACATCAGGTGGTTCAGGATGCGCGTGATCTCGTCGAACATCGTGCGGATCCACTGCGCGCGTTCCGGCGCCTCGACCCCGAGCAGGTTCTCGATCGCGCGCACGTAGGCGTGCTCGTTGCACATCATCGAGACGTAGTCGAGGCGGTCCATGTAGCCGATCGACTGATTGAACGGCTTGGACTCGGCCAGCTTCTCGGTCGCCCGATGCAGGAGGCCGATGTGCGGATCGGCGCGCATGATCGTCTCGCCGTCCATCTCCAGCACCAGGCGCAGCACGCCGTGCGCAGCGGGATGCTGCGGGCCGAAGTTCATCGTGTAGTTCTTGATTTCCTGCATGGCGGCTATTTCCCTGCCTTGCGTTCGGCGCTCGCCTGCTCGTAGCGCGAATCGTCGCGGATCGTGCGCGGCACCAGCACGCGCGGCTCCACCGACGTGACCGGCTCGTACACGACTCGCTGCTTCTCGGGGTCGTAGCGCACCTCGACGTTGCCGATCAGCGGGAAGTCCTTGCGGAACGGATGGCCGACGAAACCGTAGTCGGTCAGGATGCGGCGCAGGTCCGGATGGCCTTCGAACGCGATGCCGTAGAGGTCGAACGCCTCGCGCTCGAACCAGTCCGCGCTCGGCCAGATGCCGACCAGCGACGGCAGACTCGGCAGCTCGTCGTCCGCGCAGCGCGCGCGCAGCCGCAGGCGACGGTTGTACTTGAGCGAGAGCAGATGCGCGACGACGGCGAAACGCCGAGACGGCGACGGCACGGGTTCGATGCCCTTGGCGCTGCCGTTCTCCGAGGTGATCGCCTCGCCCCACTTGAAGCGACCGACCATGCGGCCTTCGACGCCGCGGCTGAAGCCGGTGGAGGTCACGTCGCGCGTGTCCCATTCGTCGTCGCCGTAGGACAGGTAGTCGACGCCGCACAGGTCCATCAACTGCTCGAAATGCAGCTCGGCGTCGTCGCGCAGCAGCGCCGACGCGGCGAGCCAGTTCTCCGGCAGCACCTCGATCGTCGTCTCGCCGCGCGACTCGCTCAGCGACACGAGCTTCTGGCCGAGCCTGGCCTCGAGCTTCTGCGCAAACGCGGAGCGGCCGTTGCTTGCCGTTGTTTCGCTCATCTCGGTGCTCTTCTCAACGCGCAATCGTGTTCGTGCGGCGGATCTTCTTCTGCAGCTGCAGGATGCCGTGGATCAGCGCCTCGGCCGTCGGCGGACAGCCCGGCACGTAGATGTCGACCGGCACGATGCGATCGCAGCCGCGCACGACCGCGTAGGAGTAGTGGTAGTAGCCGCCGCCGTTGGCGCAGCTGCCCATCGAGATGACCCATTTCGGATCGGGCATCTGGTCGTAGACCTTGCGCAGCGCCGGCGCCATCTTGTTGACCAGGGTGCCGGCGACGATCATCACGTCGGACTGGCGCGGACTCGGGCGGAAGATCACGCCGTAGCGGTCGAGGTCCAGGCGCGCCGCGCCGGCGTGCATCATCTCGACCGCGCAGCAGGCGAGACCGAAGGTCATCGGCCACATCGAGCCGGTACGCGCCCAGTTGATCAGGGCGTCCATGCTGGCGGTGGCGAAACCGCGCTGGATCAGCGGATTGTCGTCGCCCGGGCGCAGGATGTCGTCGACGACGTTGACCGGCGCCGGGTTGTGCATCGACTCGCCGATGCGCTCTATCACTCCCATTCGAGAGCTCCCTTCTTCCAGACGTAGACGAAGCCGAGCACCAGCAGCGCGAGGAACATGCCCATCTCGATCAGTCCGAGCAGGCCGAGCTTGCCGAACACGGTCGCCCACGGGAAAACGAAGGCGATTTCGAGATCGAAGATGATGAACAGGATCGCGATCAGGTAGTAGCGCACGTCGAAACGCATGCGCGCGTCCTCGAATGCCTCGAAGCCGCATTCGTAGGGCGTGTATTTCTGCGCTTGCGGCCGCTTCGGGCCGAGCAGATTGCCGATCACGATCAGCGCGATGCCGACGATCGCGGTGACGACGAAGAACAACAGCACCGGGAAATACTCGGTGAGCACACACACCTCCGCGCCTGGCAGCGCATCAGCGATCGCTCCGGCCGGGCCGGGCGACGACGGTAAAGAAAGATCGGACGAACCGCGCTGCGGAGAAACTTCTCCGAAGCGCGACCGACCGATTTATGGTGCCCAAGAGAGGACTCGAACCTCCACGACTTGCGTCGCTACCACCTCAAGGTAGTGCGTCTACCAATTCCGCCACCTGGGCACGGCTTACTTTCCGTCCTTCCCCCCATCCTTCGGCACGTCTTTCGCCGGCGTGTCGGCGGGCGGCTTGTCGCCGTTCGCCGCGGGTTTGTCGGCGGCCTCGGCGGACGTCGGCTGCGGCTTCTCGGGAGAGGCCGCGGGCGCTGCTGCCGGCTGCGGAACTTCGCCGTTCGACGAAGGTGCCGCCGGAGCCGGTTTCGCCGGAGCGGCGACGCCGGACATCAGGCCCAGATCGTCCGACGCGCGGACCTGGGGGCCCCCGCGACCGACATAAATGCCCATGCCGAGGCTGAGCAGGAAGAACAAACCCGCGAGGACCGCCGTGCTGCGCGACAGGAAATTCGCCGAGCCGCGCGCACCGAAGACGGTTGCCGAAGCGCCGCCGCCGAAGCCCGACCCCGCCGCGGCGCCAGCACCGCGCTGCAAGAGGATCAGGACGATCATGGCGATCGCGATCAGCACATAGAGGATGTTTGCAACGATGGACAGCATGTTCCGAAACTCGTTTACGTTCGCGCGGCCTGGCAGATGGCGATGAAATCCGCCGCCACCAGCGAGGCCCCGCCGATCAATCCGCCATCCACGTCGGGTTGGCCGAACAGTTCGGCCGCATTGGCGGGTTTGACGCTGCCGCCGTACAAAAGCCGCAGCGAGTTTGCGATTGTAGCATCGAGCCGAACGAATTTGTCACGGATGAACGCGTGAACCGCTTGCGCCTGTTCCGGCGAGGCGGTCAGGCCAGTGCCGATCGCCCAGACCGGCTCGTAGGCGACCACGGCCTGGGCGAACGCGGCGATGCCGGCGCGCGCGACGACCGCATCGAGTTGGCGCGCGATGACCGCCTCGGTCGCGCCGCTTTCGCGCTCGGCACGCGTCTCGCCGACGCAGAGGATCGGCTGCAGGCCCGCCGCCTGCGCGGCGAGGAATTTCTCCGCGACCTGCTCGTCCGATTCGGCATGGTATTGGCGCCGTTCGGAATGACCGACCAGCACGCAACGGCAGCCGATGTCCTTCAGCATGGCGCCGGACACTTCGCCCGTGTAGGCGCCCTGCGCGTGGGCGCTCAGGTCCTGCGCACCGAACGCGATGCCGCTGCCGCCGTGCAGCGCGATCAGACCGTCCAGATATGGAAACGGCGGCAGCACGGCGACGTCGACGCCCTCCGGCAACGCCGCGGCGGTCGCGCCGACCAGCTCGGCCGCGCTCGCGCGCGACCCGTGCATCTTCCAGTTTCCGGCGACCAGCGGACGACGCATGACGATCCTGAACCAGCGAAAGGCGCGCAAGGATAGCCACCGGCGCCCGGAGCGACAACCGCGAACGCTGACGCCGTGCCGGCCTTGCGACTACGCTGCGCGCCGGATCACCCATGGAGAACTCAACGATGGCGGCGACTCATGCCCTGGTCACCGGCGCGTCCGCCGGCATCGGCGCGGCCTTCGCGCGCGAACTGGCCGCGCGCGGCCAGCCCCTGCTGCTGACCGCTCGCCGCGCGGACCGGCTCGACGCGCTGGCCGCCGAACTGCGGGCCCGCCACGGCGTCGACGTGCAATGCCTGCCCCACGACCTCGCCCAGCCGGACGCGCCGCGGCTTCTGTGCGAGGAGATCGAACGTCGCGGCCTCGCCGTCGACACGCTGGTCAACAATGCCGGCTACGGCGTCACCGGCAGCTTCGTCTCGCGCGACTGGCCGACGCATGCGGATTTCATCCAGGTCATGATGACGGCGCCGACCGAGCTCTGCCATCGCCTGCTGCCCGGCATGCGCGAGCGCGGCAGCGGCCGCATCGTCAACGTCGCCTCGCTCGCCGGCCTGATTCCGGCGCCGGCCGGCCATACGCTGTACGCGGCGTCGAAGGCGTATCTGGTCAAGTTCTCGCAGGCGCTGGCGCTGGAGAACCGCGCGCACGGAATCCGCGTCTGCGCGCTCTGCCCCGGTTTCACCTACTCCGAGTTCCACGACGTCAACGGCGCGCGCGAACTGCTCACGGACATGCCGAAATGGCTGTGGATGGAGGCCGAACCGGTCGTGCGCCAGGCGCTGGCGGCGCTCGATCGCGGCGAGATCGTTCACGTCACCGGTGGCGTCAACCGCACCATCAAACGCCTGTTCAAGCTCCTGCCGGACCGCCTCGCGCTGCGTCTGATCGACCGGCGCGGCAAGGATTTCCGCGTCGGCGACGACACGCCGCCGCGGCAGTCGTCGTCGTAAGAAATACAACCAGGGACGCCAGCGACCGATTCCGTGAGGCGGCGCCGGCACCGCCGGAGAGCCGACCCCGAATCGTCCCCATCGGCGGCGATCGCAACGGCGCCGTTGCCACCTTTGGTGTCCATGGGCGGCGAGGAGCTATGCTGCACCGATCGTGGCCGCCGCCTGCTAGCGACATGGGCTCATCCCGCAGCACGTCCGAATCGACACCGGCACCGGGAACGCGCTTGCGCGACTACGCCACGACGGAATTGACGCAGGCGATCGCCTGCCTGGGCTGGCGCGGTTCGCGCCTGCACGCCGGGGTGCACCAGGCGCGCAAGTCGCTGCGCCGCGCGCGCGCGACGCTGGCGCTGGGCGCGGCCACGCTCGGACCGGGAGCCGTGCTGATCGACCGCGAGCTGCGCCGCCTGAACCGGCGGCTGTCGAAGCTGCGCGACACGCAAGCCCTGGTCGGCACGCTCGACCATCTGTTGCGCAAGAACGCCGACACCGAGGCGGCCGCGATCCTGCGCCGCAGCCGCCGTGTCGCCGCACACGCCAGGGCCGAGCGGGCACGCACGACGATGACGACGGACCCGCACCTGCGCGACCGGCGCGCCCTGCTCGCCGTGCTGCAGGCCGCGCTGTCCGCCCTGCCCTGGCAAACGGTCGCCGAAACCGAGGCCCACGACGCCTTGCGCGTCAGCGCGACGCGAGCCGACGAAGCCGCCGCGCGCGCGCAACGCAGTGGCCGCGACGAGGACTGGCACCGCTGGCGCCGCCGTGCGCGGCGGTTGTCGCAACAACTGCGCGCGCTCGGCGATTCGATCGCGGCGCCGCCGGAAATCGGGGAAGGCGCCAAGCGCCTGGCGATCCTGCTCGGCGAGGCGCAGGACTACGCCCTGCTGCGCGAGCATTGCGGCAAGCGCTCCGTCTTCGCGCCGGCCGATCGCGCCATGCTGCGTGAGCTGAGCGAGCGCGGCACCGCGCACCTGCAGGAACGCATCCGCGCGGAGCTGCCTGCCGCCCGTCACACGCAATCGGACTTCCGAACCGTCGCTCTCAGGAACCGAGCAGGGCGACCAGTGCCGTCATCGCCGCCGCCAGAACCAGTCCGGCGAAGATCAGAACGATCATCGTCGGAGTGACTTCCCGCCGCCGCGCGCTGGTCGGATCGGCATGCATCGGACCGGAAAGCGAAAACAGGGCCGACGCGATGCGTCGCGGCAGGCTGCCATCGCCGCCGTCACGGCGCAGGCGATAGACGACGATCGCGCACAGCGCGAACAGCGCCCAGAGCAGCCACCCGTACTCGCCCATCCATCCGCTCACGACGGCCGTCAGATGAGCTTGATCTCGCGCAACCGTTCCTGCAGATACTCGTGCGCCGTGATCGGCTGCGGATAGCGGTTCGGATGCTCGGCGTCGACGCAGGACGGCAGCACGTCGATGAGGAAATCCGGGTTCGGGTGCAGGAAGAACGGCACCGAATAGCGCGGCTCGCGCGCGGCCTCGCCGGGCGGGTTGACCACGCGATGGGTGGTCGACGGATAGACGTGGTTGGTCAACCGCTGCAGCATGTCGCCGATGTTGACGACGATGGTGTCGGCGTCGGCGGTGAACGGCACCCATTCGCCCGCGTGCGAACGCACCTCGAGCCCCTGCGCGCTGGCGCCGACCAGCAGGGTGATCAGGTTGATGTCCTCGTGCGCGCCGGCGCGCACGTTGGGAATCTCCGGCGCGGTGATCGGCGGATAGTGGATCGGGCGCAGGATCGAGTTGCCGAAATTCGTCTTGTCGTCGAAGTAGCGTTCCGGCAGGTCGATGTGCAGCGCCAGCGCGCGCAGCACGCGCGAGCCGAGCGCGTCGAGCGCGTCGAACAGACCGTAGCCGTAGTCGCGGAACTCAGGCACCTCGGCCGGCCACAGGTTCGGCGCCATCACCTCGGCGTACTTCGAATCGCGCGGGATCTCGCGTCCGACGTGCCAGAATTCCTTCAGGTCCGGGTATTTCGAATCCTTCGCCGTCTCGATGCCGAACGGCGTGTAGCCGCGCGCGCCGCCGCCGCCGTGGACGTGGTACTTCCGCTTGGTCTCGTCCGGCAACGCGAAGAAGCGCTTGAACGCGTCGTAGGCGCCGTCGATCAGCTCCTGCGCGATGCCGTGGCCGCGGATGCCGGCGAAGCCCCATTCGCGATAGGCCGCGCCGAGCTCAGCGACGAAGGCGTCGCGGCCGGACGGGTCGGCGTAGCGGCGAATGTCGAGCGTGGGAATGCGTGCGGTCATGGCGTCAGGTCGGGCTTTCCGAGGCGGCCGATCTTACGGTGTCGGCCAGTTCGTCGGCGAGACGGGTGACCAGGTCCGCGTCGCCGGCCTCCACCGTGACGCGCACCAGCGGTTCGGTGCCGGACGGCCGCAGCACGACGCGGCCCTGCCCTTCCAGTTCGCTGCGCACGCGCTCGAACACGCGCTGCACGCCGGCGTGCTCCAGCAACGCCGCGGCGCGGCCGGCGACGCGGACGTTCACCGTCGTCTGCGCCACCTTGCGCATGCCGGCGACCGCCTGGTCGAGCGTCCTGCGCGTGCGCGCCAGCACGTCGAGCACCTGCAGCGCGCTGACGATGGCGTCGCCGCTGCTGGCGCGATCGAGCGTGAGGATGTGGCCCGAGGTCTCGCCGCCGAGCACGCCGCCGTGCTGCTTGAGCTGCTGCAGCACGTAGCGGTCGCCGACGTTCGCGCGCAGGAACGGCACGCCGAGTTCGCGCATCGCGCGTTCGAGACCGTAGTTGCTCATCAGCGTGCCGACCAGCGGTCCGCGCAGGCGGCCGCTCGCGTGCCAGTCGGTCGCCAGCACGTACAGCAGCTGGTCGCCGTCGATCAGAGCGCCGTGGCGGTCGATCATCTGCACGCGGTCGCCGTCGCCGTCGAAGGCGATGCCGAGGTCGGCGCGGGCGGCGAGCACCGCCTGCGCGAGCGTCTGCGGATGGGTCGAGCCGCAGTCGCGGTTGATGTTGAGGCCGTCCGGCTGCACGCCGATCGCGGCGACCTTGGCGCCGAGCTCGGCGAACACGGTCGGCGCGATCTGGTAGGTGGCGCCGTGCGCGCAGTCGAGCACGACCGAGAGGCCGTGCAGATCCAGCGAGTCGGGCACGGTGGACTTGCAGAATTCGGCGTAGCGCGAGGCGGCGTCGCGCACGCGCACGACCTTGCCGATCGCCTCGGAGGCGACCGTCGTGAACGGCGCGTCGAGCTCGGCCTCGATCTCTTCTTCGAGCGCGTCGTCGAGCTTCTCGCCCTGCGCCGAGAAGAACTTGATGCCGTTGTCGTGATGCGGATTGTGCGAGGCGCTGATGACGATGCCGGCGCTCGCGCGCAAGGATCGAGTCAGGTACGCCACCGCCGGCGTCGGCATCGGCCCGAGCAGGCTGACCCCGGCGCCGCCGGCGACCAGGCCGGCCTCCAGCGCGGACTCGAACATGTAGCCCGAGACACGCGTGTCCTTGCCGATCACCACGTTGACCGCACCGCCGCGCCGCGCCAGCACCGCGCCGACGGCGCGGCCCAGTTTGAGCATGAATTCGGCGGTGATCGGCCACTCGCCGACCCGGCCGCGGATGCCGTCGGTGCCGAAGTAGCGTTTCACGAAAGCGGGGATTGGGGATTGGGGATTGGGGATTGGTCAGGAATGTCGAATAGGCGGTGCACCACGAAATTGCGCTGCGCCGCTCCGCCCAATCCCGGATCCCGAATCCCGAATCCCGGCTTCATCAATCGCCCATCTGCTTCTGACGATGCTCCCAGCGCTCCTGCGCGTCGAGGGAGAGCGTCGCGATCGGGCGCGCTTCGAGGCGGTCGAGGCCGATCTCCTCGTCGGTCTCTTCGCAGAAACCGTAGCGGCCTTCCTCGATGCGCTTGAGCGCCTTGTCGATCTTGGCGATCAGCTTGCGGTAGCGGTCGCGCGTGCGCAGTTCGAGCGAGTTCTCGGTCTCGCGCGTCGCGCGCTCGGCCTCGTCGCCGACGTCGCGGACTTCGTCGCGCAGGCTTTCGATGGTCTGCCGGCTCTCCTCGACGAGTTCCTCGCGCCACTTGGACAGCTTGCTGCGGAAATACTGCAGCTGGCGCGGGCTCATGTACTCCTCTTTCGCGTTCGGCTTGTAACCGGCGGGGAGGTCGATCTGCACGGTGGTCGGCAGGGCGTAGCGTCCGTCCTGCATGGTCACGCCGTTGTCCGACGGCGGCGGCGGCGGCGTCGCGCGCGCCTTGGCGCCCTTCGCTGCGGTGTTCGGTTCTGGCTTGCTGGTAGTCACGAATCTCTCGGGTGCTGCTTCACGGGTGGACGGTTTCGATGTCGGCGGCGGTGCGGCGACCGCCTTCGGCTTGACCGGTGCCGGCGCCGGTGCCGGTTTCGCCGGCTTGGCGACCTTGACCGGCTTGGCCGGCGCTTTCTTGGCCGCCGCAGTCTTCTTCACGACGGCGGGCTTCTTGACGACGGCTTTGGCGGCGGGCTTCGTCGCAGTCTTGCGGGACGGCGCGGGCTTGAGCGGCTTCTTCGCCGGAGCGGCTTTCGCGGCCGGCTTCTTCGCGCTCGCCTTCGACGCCGGCTTGCGCGCAGCGCTGGCGGCGGCTGGCGTCGCCTTCTTGGCCTTCGCCGGCGCCTTCGCGGTTTTCGCGCGAGCGGCCGGTTTTGCTTTGCTCTTCGCCATCCTGAAGTCCATCTTGTGACTCGGCGGTCGCGTGTTATAGCCTAGTTCCCTACCCCCGGCAACCGCCGAAAACCCCTTGTCGCGACGCGCAGTTGAGCGCCCTCGCCGCGGCGGTACGATGTCACGGCCGATCATTGTCCTGATCCGATGTTACAAGCGCTGGCTGAGTCCGCTGCTCGGCACGCGCTGCCGTTTCCATCCCAGCTGCTCGGACTACACCCGCGTCGCGGTCGCGCGCTTCGGCGCGCTGCGCGGCGGCTGGCTCGGCCTGCACCGCATCGCGCACTGCCAACCGCTGTGCGCGGGCGGCCACGATCCGGTGCCGCTCGAGTTCAGCCTGTGGCCCTCGCACGTCCATCCGCCGAAGGAAGATCTTCCGCATGACTGACTGTCTGATCGTCAACGCCGAACTGGTCAACGAAGGCCGCCGTTTCCACGCCGACGTGCGCGTGCGCAACGGCCGCATCGACAACATCGGCGGCGACCTCACCTCGCTCGGCAACGAACGCGTCGTCGACGCCGGCGGCCGCTGGCTGCTGCCCGGGATGATCGACGACCAGGTGCACTTCCGCGAACCGGGGCTGACGCACAAGGCCGACATCGAAAGCGAATCGCGCGCCTGCGCGGCCGGCGGCATCACCAGCTTCATGGAAATGCCCAACACCAAGCCGCCGGCGACGAACCGCGAGGCGCTCGAGGCCAAGTACGCGCGCGCCGCCGAGGTCTCGCGCGTGAACTACGCGTTCTATCTCGGCGCCACCAACGACAACCTCGCCGAGATCCGCGCGCTCGACCCGCGCAGCGCGCCCGGCATCAAGGTGTTCATGGGTGCCTCGACCGGCAACATGCTGGTCGACGACCCGGCCGTGCTCGACGCGATCTTCCGCGACGCGCCGACGCCGATCATCACCCACTGCGAAGACACGCCGATCATCGCCGCCAACGAGGAAGCGGCGAAAGCGCGCTGGGGCGAGGACATCCCGCCGGAACAGCATCCGCTGATCCGTTCGCGCGAGGCGTGCATGAAATCGACCCAGCTGGCGATCGGGCTTGCGAAGAAGCACGGCACGCGCCTGCACGTGTTGCACATCTCCACCGCCGAGGAATGCGCGCTGTTCGCGCCCGGCCCGCTGGCCGGCAAACGCATCACCGCCGAGACCTGCGTGCATTTCCTGCATTTCAGCGACGCCGACTACGCCCGGCTCGGCCACCGCATCAAGTGCAATCCGGCGATCAAGACCGCGGCCGATCGCGAGGCGATCACGCGCGCGCTGGCCGAGGGCCGCATCGACGTGCTCGCCACCGACCATGCGCCGCACCTGGCCAGCGAGAAGGCCGAGCCGTACGTGCGCGCGCCATCCGGTCTGCCGCTGGTGCAGTATGCGCTGCAATGCGCGCTCGAGCGCGTATTCGACGGCGCGCTGACGCTCGAGCGCGCCGTCGAGGCCGTAACCCACGCGCCGGCGACGCTGTTCGACGTGCGCGAACGCGGCTACCTGCGCGAGGGCTATCACGCCGACCTGGTGCTGGTCGATCCGCGCAAGCCGCATACCGTCACGGCCGACGAGGTGCTGTCGAAATGCGGCTGGTCGCCCTTCGAAGGCACCACCTTCCGTTCCAGCATCGCGGCGACCTTCGTCAACGGGCAGCTCGTCTGGAACGGCAGCCAGGTGAGCGACTCGGTGCGCGGACAGCGGCTGGAGTTCGCACGATGACGGCGGCCGGAACAGCGGCGCCCGCACATTCCCTTTCCTCTCCGCATTTCCGACCGCTCCGGCGGACACCGGAGCCCGCCGTTCCCGGTAGACGATCGAGCCTTCGCGCGAGGGCTCTCGTCGGAATGCTGGCTTGCCTGGCCGGGGCGTTCCCGGCCATTGCCGCCGAAGCCGGCGCGTTCCCGGCGCAGGTTTCGCAAGGCGCCCTGGTCATCGCCAAGGTCGAGCCCGGCAGCAAGGTCGAATATGCCGGTCGCACCTTGCGCGTGGCGCCGGACGGCGCGGTCGCATTCGGCGTCGGCCGCGACGAGAAGGGCCCCGTCACGGTCGACGTGCGTACGCGCGACGGCCGGCACCGGCGCGTCGCGATCGAGGTCACGCCGCGCGACTGGCCGCTCGAACGCGTGGACGGCGTGCCGCCGAAGACGGTCGAGCCGCCGCCGGCGATCGCCGAACGCATCAAGCGCGAGCAGGCGCGCGTGGTCGCCGCGCGCGCGCGCGACGACGCGCGCGCGGACTTCGAACAGCGCTTCATCTGGCCGCTCACCGGCCGCATCAGCGGACGCTTCGGCAACCAGCGCGTCTACGTCGTCGACGGCAAGGACGTGCCGAAATCGCCGCATTCGGGCATGGACATCGCGGCACCCGAAGGCACGCCGGTGAAGGCGCCGGCGGCGGGGCTGGTCACGTTCGCCGACGGCGGCCTGTACCTGACCGGCGGCACCCTGCTGATCGACCACGGCCACGGCGTCAGTTCCAATTTCCTGCACCTCTCGCGCATCGACGTGAAGGTCGGCGACCGCATCGAACAGGGTCAGGTCGTCGGCGCCGTCGGCAAGACCGGCCGCGCGACCGGGCCGCATCTGCACTGGGGCATGAACTGGTTCGACGTGCGCCTCGATCCCCTGCTGCTGCTCGAACCCGCCCGCCCGGAATAGGCAAGGAAGCGATGCTCATGACCGGCGCGTGACGCGTCGGTTGCACTTCGGCGTCGACTTCAGCAGATTAGCCGCGCCGCCGCGGACCGGGGACGGTCCGCGGCGGCGGTCCGTGCGTGGATCGCTCGCAACCTTCCCACGCAAGCGGTTGATTCGTCGGAGGCAAGTCCGGAAACGCGCGGATCTTGCCGATGTGAAGAAGTACAGAAACGCACTTTCGCAACCTCCTGGCAGGAGAACCGCCGGCACCGGCCGCGCGCCGAACGCCGATCGTTTCCGGAAGATTCCTTCCGGATGCCTCTTTCAGAATGTCTCTTTCAGCATCGGGGATCACGCCTTGAACGCCCACTCGTCCGTTCGCGCCGCACGCTCGTCGCATCCGACTTCCCGCCTCGCCGCCGCGCTCGCGCTGGCCCTGCTCGCGCCCGCCGCGCTCGCGCAGGAAGCCCCCGCCGAATCCCAGGCGCCGGCGAAGAACGAACTCGGCACCATCACGGTGACCGCCGAGAAGCGCACCGAGAACCTGCAGGAAGTGCCGATCTCCATCAGCGTGGTGACGCCGGAGAAGCTCGAGGCGTTCGGCCAGTCCGGCGACGGCGTGCTGCAGCTCGCCTCGCGCCTGCCGAGCGTCTTCGCGGAAACGTCCTACGGGCGCGAATTCCCGCGCTTCTACATCCGCGGCCTGGGCAACGGCGACTTCGACCTGAACGCCTCGCAGCCGGTGTCGATGGTGTACGACGACATCGTGCAGGAGAACCCGATCCTGAAAGGCTTCCCGCTGTTCGACCTCGACCAGGTCGAAGTCTTGCGCGGGCCGCAGGGCACCCTGTTCGGACGCAACTCGCCGGCCGGCGTGATCAAGTTCGACTCGGCGCGGCCGACCCAGGAGACCAGCGGCTACGGGCGCGTCTCCTACGGCAGCCTCGGCACCGCCAACCTCGAAGGCGCGATCGGCGGATCGCTCGGCGGCGCCTGGTCCGGACGCCTCTCCTTCCTCGCCCAGCATCGCGACGACTGGATCGACAACACCTTCAAGGGCAAGAAGGACGACCTCGGCGGCTACGACGACCGCGCCCTGCGCCTGCAGCTCCGCTACCAGCCGAGCGACGAATTCGACGCGCTGCTCAACGTGCACGCGCGCCTGCTCGACGGCAGCGCGATGGTCAATCGCGCCAACGCGATCGAGTACGGCGAGGACTCCTTCGTGCCCGGCTTCGACCGCGACAAGGTCGCGCAGGACGGCAACAACAAGCAGCACCTGTTCACCTGGGGCAGCAACCTGCGCATGGTCTGGCGCTTCGGCGATCTCAATTTCACCTCGATCACCGGCCTGGAGCGCGCGACGACCTACAGCCTCGGCGACGTCGACGGCGGCTACGGCGCGGTGTTCCATCCGCCGATGGGCCCGGGCGTGATCCCGTTTCCGTCGGAGACGGCCGATGCGCTGCCGAAGGATCGCCAGCTCACGCAGGAGTTCCGCCTGTCCAACGACCAGAGCGAACAGCTGAAGTGGCAGACGGGTCTGTACTACTTCGACGAAGACATCCAGATCAACAACTTCAGCTACAACACCTTCGCCGACCACGCGCTCGACACCTGGGCGCAGCAGCGCCAGAAGAACAAGGCCTGGGCGGCGTTCGGCTCGATCGACTACGCCTTCACCGATCGCTTCGACGTGCGCGCCGGCGCGCGCTGGTCGCACGACGAGCGCGACTTCTCCGCCGATCGCCTGTTCGGTTTCAGCGGCCCGATCGGACCGCTGAAGTCCAGCCCGAGCGACTCGCGCTGGAGCGGCGACCTGACCGCTTCGTACAAGGTCAACGACGACGTCAACGTCTACGCGCGCGTCGCCAACGGCTTCCGCGCGCCGAGCGTGCAGGGCCGCATCACCTTCGGCAACGACATCTGGACGGTCAAGCCGGAGACGATCACCTCCTACGAGGTGGGCGTCAAAATGTTCACGCTGGACAAGCGCCTGCGCTTCAACGCCGACGTCTATTCCTACACGATGCGCAACCAGCAGCTGACCGCGGTCGGCGGCGCGACCAACATCGTGCGCCTGCTCAACGCGAAGAAGACCGAAGGCTACGGCGCCGAATTCGACCTCGAAGCCTTCGTCACGCCGAACTTCATCCTGACCGCCGGCGGCAGCTACAACCACACCGAGCTCAAGGACAAGGGCCTCGGCGTCGCGCCCTGCGGCGGCGGCACGCTCTGCCACGTGCTCGACCCGGTCGACGCGAACGGCCTGGCCCTGGTCGACGGCAACTCGCTGCCGAACTCGCCGGAGTGGATCGGCACGATCACCGCGCGCTACGGCATTCCGCTCGGCGACGGCGGCGAGTTCTTCGTCTACACCGACTGGAACTACCGCAGCGAGGTCAACTTCTTCCTGTACGAGTCGAAGGAATTCCGCAGCAAGCCGTTCCTCGACGGCGGTCTGCGCGTCGGCTACAACTGGGATCTGGGCAAGCGCGAGGTCGCGCTGTACGCGCGCAACCTGACCAACAAGAAGGTCATCACCGGCGGCATCGACTTCAACAACCGCACGGCGTTCGTCAACGATCCGCGCATCATCGGCGTGGAATTCCGCGCGGACCTGTAGTTCTCGGCGGCAATTCGCGCGAGGTCGAGGACGCCTGCGGCGGTTGCCGGAGACGTCCTCGAAAGAACCCTCACCCCGGCCCTCTCCCGCAAGCGGGAGAGGGAGAACCTCCTGCGGCAGCGCGATTCCGCTTGCCGCGGGAGGGAACATTTTCACGGCGTTGCGATCCTGATCACCTCTCCCGCTTGCGGGAAAGGTCGACGCGCATGGCGCGTCGGGTGAGGAGCGTCGGGGTACGGCACCTCACCCGTGGACTCTCGCGCTCACTCCTCCGGCGCGTAACCGCCTGCCACGCCCTTGCTCGCATACGCCACCGCGTCGTGCGGATGCAGGCTCTCGTAGTGCGCCACGCGCAGCTGGTAGTCGGCGATGCGCTCGTCGGCATCGAGCGCGCGCGCGACGCGGCGCGCGGCGTCCTCGCAGAACATCAGGTTCTGGCCGTTCGCCAGCGCGAAGGCCTGCTCGTCCTCGCGCTTGACCGCCGTCTGCACCGGCGTGCGCAGCGCCTGCTCGACGCGATCAATCAGCTCCGTGATCGGGAAATCGAAGCCGGACGCGAGCTTCACGCGCAACTTCGCCGCGCTGCGCTGGCTGTGCGGCGTGGCGACGATCCCGGCCGGCGTCCCCAGCCAGGCGAGCACCGCCTGGCGATCGACGGCCGCCCCTTCCGCGAAATCGCGCGCGAACTGCTCCTGGATCAGCTGCCGCGACAACGCCGCCGACGCCGGGCAGGTGCTGGAGTACTGCACTTCCAGGCCGAGTTCCGCCTCGAAGCCCGCCTCGTCCAGCCGCGCGGCGATCTCGACCGGATACGAACGCCAGCCGCTGTTGCCGCTGGCCAGCGCCGGCCGCCGCACGAGATGGTCGAAGCGCACGCTGACGCGCGCACGATCGGACAGGCCCTCATGCGAGTCGAGGAAATCGCGCAACAAGCGGCGCAACGCGGCCGGCGTCAGCACTTCGGCCGACAGGTGGCGATCCAGATGCAGGTACAGGCGCGACATGTGGATGCCGCGCGCATCGGGCCGATGGAGGTTCACGAACGCGGCGACGCGCGCGCTGACCCGCTGCGCCGCACCGTCGCCGCCGGCGATCAATACCGGCAGCTCGATCTCGTCCATGCCGACCCAGTCCAGCGCACCGGCCAGTTCCGGCCGTCGCTCGCTGGCGACGTCGGGCATCGCGCGCTGGGTGTTGTCTCGGGTCGTATTCATGCGGAAATCCAGTGACGAAGTTCGGGCCGACGTGGCGCAAGGCCCTGAATTGCGGCCATTGTGGCCGATCCTCAATGCTTCACGCAGCCCGATCGCTGCGATGCAGCGTTCAGGCCGGCGAACGCCGCCCGGCGCGCCAGGCGGCCCAGACGGTCGCCAACGGCAGGCGGCCGAACGCCTCGTGCAGCGCCGCGAGCGGCTCGTCCGCACGCGCGGCGCGGCGCGCGCGCGCGCGATCGGCCGTCCGCGAGGCCGCGCCGAGCGCGCCCAGCGCGGCCGCCGGGCACGCCGCGAATTCGGCGGCGAGCGTCGCCAGCCACTCCTGCAGAGCCGCCGTCCGCGCCGGCGACACGGCCGCCAGATCGCCGCGCGCGAGCCGATGCCGCGCGAGCAGGTCGAGCGGCAGCGGCAGCCGTCCGGCGCGCAGGCTGTCGCTCAACAGCGCGGTCTCGCGCAGCGCGCGCGAAGCGGCGGCCGCGCGGGCGCGTGCCGGCGCGTCGATCGCGCCGAATAGCTGCGCCTCGATCGCCGCCAGGGGTTCGTACAGCGCCGCATAGGTGCGCAGTGCGGCGACGCGATCCGCCGCCGGTTCCGGTTCGCGCTGCTCCAGCGCGCCGCGGATCACTGCGAACCAGCTCGCCACCGGCACCGCGGCGAAGCCCGCCTGCGTCGCCAAGGCCTGCGTCAGCGGATGACGCGCCTCGCCACGACCGGCGCGGGCGAGTTCCTCGGCCCACCATTGCAGCTTGATCGCGGCCGGTTCGGCGTCGCGGGTGGCGAAGGCGGCATGTTCGAGCTCGAACGACAGGCAGGCGAAGGCGGCTCGCGCGGCGCGCTCGTGCGGCGGAACGAACTTCAGCGCGAGCGCGAATTCGGGATGGGCCGACGCCCACTTCGCCTCGAAGCTCGCCAGCGGCGCGCCGCTCTCCTCGTCCACGCGGTCAGCCCAGGGCCAATGCGGCGAGCAGCCCGGACGGCGCCGCGACGACCTGGTCGGCGCCCCAGGCAGCGGGATCGCCGCCGTCGAGGTAGCCCCATGCCGCCGCGATCGTGCGCGTTCCCGCCGCGCGGCCCGCCTGCACGTCGCGCAGGTCGTCGCCGACGAAGACGACGCTGTCGCCGGCCTCGACGCCGGCCAGCGCGCAGGCATGCAGCAACGGCGCCGGATCGGGCTTCTTCACCGGCAGGCAGTCGCCGCTGACCACGGCCGCGCAGCGCGCGCTGAGCGCCAGTTGATCGAGCAGGGGCCGCGTCAGCCAGCCCGGTTTGTTGGTGACGACGCCCCACGGAATGCGTCGCGCTTCCAGCCGCTCCAGCACGTCGGTGACGCCGTCGTACAGGCGCGAGTGCACGTTCATCGCGACCGAATACAGGTCGAGGAAGCGCGGCAGCCACTGGTCGATCATCGCGTCGTCGGCGCCCGGCAATCCCTTGCGAAGCATCGCCCGGCCGCCGGCCGAGACGACCTGCCGCACTGCCTGCGCATCCGGCGGCTGTGCGCCGAGCTCGGCGCACAGCGCCGCCACCGCGGCGACCAGGTCCGGTGCGGAATCGACCAGGGTTCCGTCGAGGTCGAAGAACACCGCGCGGGGCGTGGAGACGTCGAGATTCATGTCGGCGCGATTCATGTCGGCACGGCTCCCGTCAGCAGGATTCATGTCGGTCTGATTCATGCCGGCCGCGAAGCGCAGACCAGATAGTTGACCGCCACGCTGCCGGTCAGCCAGGCCTTGCGCGTGAGCGGGTTGTAGGCGAGACCGGACAGATCGTCGAGCACCAGACCGGCGGCGCGCAGGTCGGCCGCCATCTCGCTCGGCTTGATGAACTGCGCGTAGTGATGCGTGCCGCGCGGCAGCAGGCGCAGCAGATGCTCGGCGCCGAGGATCGCCGCGCCGAAGGCCAGCGGCGTGCGGTTCAGCGTCGACAGGAACAGCTTGCCGCCGGGTTTCAGCAGCGTCGCGCAGGCGCGGATCACGCTGGCCGGATCCGGCACGTGTTCGAGCATTTCCATGCAGGTGACGACGTCGAACGCGGCCGGCTTCTCTTCCGCCAGCGCTTCCACCGCGATCTCGCGATAATCGACCGACACGCCGCTTTCGTGCAGGTGCAAGCGCGCCACGTCGAGCACCCCGGACGCGAGATCGATCGCGGTCACCTCGGTGCCGGCACGCGCCAGCGCCTCGCTGAGCAGGCCGCCGCCGCAGCCGACGTCGAGCGCGCGAGCACCCTTCAAGGCCACGCGTTCGGCGACGTAGCCGAGGCGTACGGGATTGAGATCGTGCAGCGGCCGCGACTCGCCGTCCGGATCCCACCAGCGCGAGGCGAGGCGGTCGAACTTGGCGAGCTCTTCGGCCCGGACGTTGGCGTTGGCGGGATTCATCGGCGTGCGGTCGGCGGCGCCACGCGGCGCAGCCGCCAATGGTACGGCCTGGGCGCCGCGCTGACGAGGACACTCGGCGATGGCACGGTTCGCGCGTCGTTTTTCGTTCTCTTCGCAAGATTCCAACGGAGAGACCCATGACTCGCACCATCGGCACGATCCTGTTCGCCTGCACGCTCGCCGCCGGCAGCGCCCGCGCCTACGACAGCGGCCTGGATCTCGGCTTCAGCGACGGGACGCTGCACGGCTGGTCCAAGCCTTACTTCGACGTCGGCGGCTACCCTTCGGAACACCTCGCCGGCATGTTCCGCGATGCCGACGGTCACTACCTGCTGATCGGCAAGGTCTGCACCAGCGCCCAGTGCGCGACGTTCGACATCGGCATCGCACGCCTGCTCGGCAGCGGCGCATTCGACACCAGCTACGGCACGAACGGCTACGTACGCACGCCGCAGGACCTGCTCGGCAACGTCACGGCGGTCGCGCGCGACTCGCACGGCCGCTTCGTCGTGGTCGGCCCGACCGCCGCCGGCGCGGCCGCCGACGTCGATTTCGGCGTGCTGCGCCTGCTCCCCGACGGCAGCTACGACTCCACGTTCGCCTACGCGCCGCCTCCGCTCGGCACCGGCGGCGGACGCAAGAACATCGACTTCGGACTCGGCGGCGGCAGCAACGACTACCCGGCCGACGTGTTGACGTCGGCCGCTGCCGCCGGCGACTACATCTACCTGGTCGGCCAGGTCTCGACGCCGGCCGGCTCCGACGTCGGCCTCGCCTTGCTGACGCCGTCGGGCCAGCTCGACGGCGGCTTCGGCAGCGGCGGCCTGGCCCACTTCAATTTCGGTTCCGACGCCGCGCCGCTGCTCTCCACGCCGACCTCGCTCGCGTTCGGCGACAACCTGCTCGTCGCCGGCGTCGCGCGGCAAAACGGCGGCGACCCGCAGTTCGCGCTCGCCAGCTACTACAGCGACGGCCACGGTTTCGACATCACGTTCTGTTCGAACGGAATGTGCGGAGGCGGCAATACCGGACGCATGCTGATCCCGGCCACCCGCGACGCCACCCGCCCCTTCAACGACCTGCAGCCGCGCGTCGTCGTCGAGAACAATTTCCTGCACGCCAACATCTACCTGGGCGGCACCGTGATCGGCTACGCGCCGGGCAGCAGCGATCTGGACAGCGACGTCTACATCCGCGGCTTCGACCACTACGGCCGCGACCTGCCCGGATTCCCGGACTTCTCGTTCCAGGGCATCTCGCATGGCTGGCTGAACCGCCTCGCAGTCGATCCGACATCCTCGCCGCCGGTGTCGTCGGGCCTTTCCACGCATCGTCTCGTCTATGCCGGCACCGTCACCGACGGCAACGGCGGCGGCAGCGCCCTGGTCGGGCGCTTCCTCACCGGAAACTCTCCGGGCCCCGACCTTTACTTCGCTCCCGGCAGCATGCCGTACGTCACGTTGACGACGCCGCACCACCCGGGCGAAACGCATCTGGAAGGCACGTTCTCGACGATCCTGTTCGACGGCCCGCACATCGTGCTCGGCGGCGACACGTACTACTGCTGCTCGAACACCACGACCACCAACTACGACTTCGTCGCCGCGCGGCTGATCGACGACGCGATCTTCGCCGACGGCTTCGATCCGTCCGCATGAACACACCTCCAAGGTCCGACCGCCTTCCCCTTCCCACGGCGAGCGTCCCGATGCCTTCCCTCTCCGGCCTGCTGCGCGCCGCCGGCGCGATCGTCACTCCGCTCGCCTGCACCGGCGCCTTCGCCATCACCGTCGAGGTCGGTCCGGACGGCCGGTACGCGACGATCCAGGCCGGCATCGACGCCGTCGTCTCCGCCGGCGGCGGCGACGTGCTCGTGGAATCGGCCTACTACCCGGAAAATCCCGTGCTCGACATCGACGACATCGCCGTCGGCGTGCACGGCGGCTACGACGCCGGCTTCCAGCCGGCCGGACTGCCGACGCTGGTCGCGCTCGGCGACGGCAACGGCGATTCCTGGCGCGTGCTCACCCGCGGCGCGCACGGCCACGCCTTCGTCGGCGGCTTCAGTCTCTACGGCGCAGCCGGGCATCCTGGGGCTTACCTACAGGCGCGCGACGCCAGCTATCTTTCATTCCAGTACAACCAGGTATCGGACAACCATCACGACGCGGTCACGCAGGACTACGTCTACGGCGGCGGCATCGAAGCGGAAGCGCACGACTCCGCCTGGGTGGAACTGGTCGCGGACGAAGTGCGCGACAACTCCGTCAGCGCACGCGACTACGCCTTCGGCGGCGGCGTCTCGCTGCATGCGTTCGACGCCGGCCGGATCACCGCCGAGCAGCTCGACGTCCACGACAACGCGCTGACCTACGCGGGACAGGCCTGCTACGGCGCCGGCCTTGCCGCGCTGGCCGGCCAATACGGCGCTGCGGACGTCGACTTGACCGACCTCACGATATCCGGCAACGGCGAATCCTGCGGCAGCCAGGCCGTGGGTCACGCCGGCGGCCTGTATGCGGCGAGCGCCGACCTCGCCGCACCGCACGGCGTACATACCAACCGCATTCGCATCGTCGGCAATACGGTCTCCGGCAGTTCCGGCTCCTCGGAATCGGTGTACCTGGAAGCCCGCGGCGGCGCCATCGACTTCTCCGACGCCCTCGTCGTCGGTGGCAATGATCGCGGCCTCTACGCATCCGACTACCGGGCGCCGCACTTCTTCGTCGAGAACGTCACGGTGGCGCGCAACGGCGGTGCCGGGCTGCGGCTCGACGGCGACGTGCAGCTGACCAACACGCTCTCCGCGCAGAACGGCCAACCCGACCAGGTGCAGGAAAACTGGCTGGTCCTTCGCTCGCTGCTCGGCTTGACCGACGCGCGCTTCGTCGACGCGGCCGCGGGCGACTATCACCTGCGCGCCGACTCACCCGCCATCGACGCCGGCACCAACTTCACGCCGCACGGCCTGCAGACGGCTGACCTCGACGGCCATCCGCGACCGTACGACGGCGGCGTCGCCGACGGCGGCTGCTACGAGAGCTCCTACGTCAGGGACCGCATTTTCGCGAACGGATTCGAAACCTCGCCGTGATCAGTCGCGCAGGCGTGCGCGCAACGCAGCCAGGTGATCGCGCGCCTCGGCATAGTCGACGTCGGACTTGTTGCCCGCGCTAGCGCGCCCCAAGGCGGCGTCGGCGGCCTCGATGCTGGCACGCGCGGCGGCGGCGTCGCGGTCGGCCAGTTCCGCGTCGGCGCGATCGGCCAGCACGCGCGCGAGCACGGTCTCGACGACGGGCTCGGCGTGTGCAGCGCGATCCGAGGCGGCGTCGAGCAACGTGCGCGCCTGCCGCGTACGGCCGGCGAGCTGCGCGCATTTTCCGGCCACCACGTCGGCTTCCGTGCGGAACGGGCTGACGGCGATCACGGTCTGGTCGAAGATCGCGCGCGCGGCGTCCGCCTCGACGGCGCAGCGCGTGTTCTTGCGCGCCAGCGACGCGCGCGCGAGACCGAGGTGGTCCGCGCCGACCGCGCGATGACGTTCGCCGAACATGGCGCGGTCCGCCGCCAGCGCCGCGCGCCATTGCGCCTCGGCGTCGCCGATGCGCCCCAGGCGCAGCAACACTCCGGCCAACGCCCGCCGCGTGGCGCCGGCCGCCGCGTTCGCCGGGCCGGCCGACTGGTGCGCGAGCACGTCGCGCAGCAGCGGCTCGGCCTGCGCGTAGCGGCCGCGCCGCGCCTCGACGCTGGCGAGGTTCCCCGCGGTCGTGAGCGTCGCCGGGCTGTCGGGAGCGAGCCTGTGCAAGATCGCGTAGGCCTCCCGCATCAGCGCCGCGCCGCCCTCGGGATCCATGCGTTGGCCGCGCAGAACGCCGAGGTCGTTCAAGGTCTGCGCAATGTCCAGGTTCGGCGCGGCGTAGATCCGGCGCTCGATCGCCAGCGCTTCGCCGAGGGCCGCTTCGGCGCCGGCGAGATCGCCGGTTTCGCGCAACGGATCGGCCAGGACCTGCAAGGCGTGCACGGTGTCCACGTGATCCTCGCCGTGCAGTGCACGCGCACGCGTCAGCAAGCCGCGCGCTTCGGCCACGGCTTGTTCGTTGTGCCCGGCGCGGCTCAACAGCTCCACCAGTACCACCTGGGCCGAATCCCACGCGCGCGCGTCGTCGGGCGCGAAGCGCTGCAACATCGCGAACGCACGGCGCAGGTCGTCGATGCCCGGATCGTAGGGCGCGGCCCAATGCGCCAGAGCGCCGCGCGCCGCCAGCGCTTGCGCGAACGCGGCGGAATCCCCTCCTCCGGCGGCGGCGTACGCGTCGATCGCCGCGTCGATGCGCCGCTTGCCGTCGGCGTACGCGCCGGCGCTGTCGTCGAGGATCGTGCGCGCGCTCTCCGCCGCCAGGGTCCTCGCGTCGCCGGCGCCGAAACGCTCGCGCGCCAATGCCACCGCCGCGTCCAGCGGTGCCTTCGCCGCCTCGATCTCGTCGCGTGCGTTGCGGACCCGGCCGATCGTCTGCAGCAGCTCGATGCGCATTTCCGGATACGCGGTGAAATCCTCGTTCGCGCGCCGTTCGCCGTAGGCGAGGAGATCGGCGGCGGTTTCGTGGTGCTCGGCGCCGGCCGGAGCCGCGCCGGTGAACAGATCGAGCAGGAACTGTTTGATCGCCAGCGCGCGCCGCGACTCGGCCTGGGCGTGCGCGGCCTGCCGCGTGGCGTCGGCGGCGGCGCGTTCGGCACGCCCTGCTTCGCGGCGCGCGAGCGCGGTCTGATGCGCGCTCCACGCCGTCGCGGCGATCAGCAGCAGCGCCGCGATCGCCGCCGCCGGCACGCCGAACGGATGGCGCGCGACGAACTTGCGCGCGCGATAGGCGGCCGATGCCGGCCGCGCCGCGATCGGCTCGCCGCGCAGGCAGCGCCCGAGGTCCGCCCCGAGCGCGGCGGCATCGGCATAGCGGCGCGATGGCTCCGGCGCCAAGCTGGTGCGCACGACGGTGTCGAGATCGCCGCGCAGCGCGCGCGCCAGCGCGGCGGGCGTGCTCGCACGCGCGGACGCCGCTGCGCCGAGCACGCGCACGGACGACGGCGACGCGGAACCGTCCGCGCCGAAGCGCGGGCGTTCGCCGGTCAGCAGTTCGTGCAGCAGCACGCCGAGCGCATGGACGTCGGTGGCGGTGGTGATCGCGCCGCCGGCGAACTGCTCGGGCGCGGCGTAGCCGGGTGTCAGGCGCAGCATCGCGGTGGCGGTGCGCGCGGAATCGTCGTCGGCGCCGAGCAGCTTGGCGATGCCGAAGTCGAGCAGCTTGAGCGTGCCGTCGCGCGCGACGAGGATGTTCGACGGCTTCAGGTCGCGATGCACGACGAGGTTGCGCTGCGCGTAGGCGACGACCTCGCAGACCTCGACGAACAGCGCGATGCGCCGCGCGAGCGGCAAGCGCAGGCGATCGCAATACGCAGTGATCGGCTCGCCGTCGTCGACGTATTCCATCGCGATGTACGGCACGCCGTTGTCGGTCACCCCGCCGTCGATCAGACGAGCGATATGCGGGTGCTCGAGCGCGGCGAGGATGCGTCGCTCGCGCTCGAACAGCGCGCGGTCGTCGGCGCGGAACAAGCCCTGCCGCAGCAGCTTCAGCGCGACGCGCTGCCGGAATCCAGCCTGCTCGCGCTCGGCGAGATACACGCTCGCGCTGCCGCCCTCGCCGAGCAGGCGCTCGATGCGGAACGCACCGACGCGACGGCCGATCCAGTCCGCATCGGTCGTGCCGCCGGCCGCGAACTCGCGCTGCAGCCGGTCGAGATCGCCCGGCGCCTCGGCGTGCGCGACAGCCCGTATCAGCGCGTCGCGCAGCTGCGGCGCGAGCGGCTGCGCGGCGATCCATTCGGCGCGGCGCTCCGGCTCGACGTCGAGCGCGCGGTCGAGCCAGCGCTCGAGCTCGGCCCAGCGCGCGGCGGAATCGCTCACGCCGCGGGTTCCTCGAGCAGGCTCGCACAAAGCGCGCGCGCCTTCTGCCAGTCGCGCATCACCGTGCGCAGGCTGACGCCGAGGCATTGCGCCACCTCGGGGAAAGCGAGCCCGGCGAACACGTGCAGTTCGACCAGTTCGCCGAGGCGCGGATCGACGGCGCCGAGACGGTCGAGCACCTGCCCGAGCGCGACCAGATCGAGCGAGGCATCGGGGGCGACGAGCTGCGGCAGCGCGTCGTCGTCACGTACGCCCTCGCCGCCGCGCTTGAGCGCGCTGCGGCGGCGCGCGTCGTCGATGGCCAGGCTGCGCATCGCGCGACCGGCGTAGGCGAAGAAGCGGCGCCGATCCGGCCAGTCCAGTTCGGCGCCGCCGAGCAGCTTCAGGTAGACCTCGTGCACCAGCGCGGTCGTGCCGAGCGTGCGCTCCCTTCCGTCACCGGCCAGCGCGCCGCGCGCGAGGCGGCGCAGCGTGTCGTAGATCAGCGGGGCGAGACGCTGCCGGGCCGCGTCGTCGCCGGCGGAATTGCGCAGCAGCAGAGTGATTTCGCCGACGTCGGCGTCCACGACCCGCCTCCCGTTCGAGGCGCCCAGTGTAGCGATCCGGCCGGCCGCGGTCGCACCGGCCCGTGCGCGGCGTCAGCCGGCCAGGCGCTCGCGCCAGCGTCGCGCTTTCGCGCCGATTTCCTGCAGATCGAGATCGACCGCCACGCGCTCGCGCAGTTTGCGCCGGCCGGCGATCCAGACGTCGCTGACCTGCTGGCGTCCGGTCGCATAGACCAGTTGCGAGATCACGTTGTACAGCGGCTGCGTCTCGATCGCGTCGAGGCGCACCGCAGCCAGATCGGCCAGCTTGCCGGCTTCGATCGAACCGATGCGCGCCTCCCAACCGAGCGCCTTGGCGCCGTTCAAGGTCGCCGCACGCAGGACGCCGGCGGCGTCGAACGCGGCGGCGTCGCCCGCCACCGCCTTCGCCAGCATCGCCGCCGTGCGCAGCTCGCCGAACATGTCGAGGTCGTTGTTGCTGGCCACGCCGTCCGTGCCGATCGCGACCGTGACGCCGGCGCGGCGCAGCTTCTCGACCGGGCAGAAGCCGGAGGCGAGCTTGAGATTGGATTCCGGGCAGTGCACGACCGAAACGCCGGCTTCGGCGCAGGCGGCGATCTCCGCGTCGATCAGCTGCGTCATGTGCACGGCGATCAGATGATCGTTGACCAGGCCCAACGCCTGCATGCGCGCGAACGGGCGCGCGCCGCGCTCGCGCTTGGCGTCCTCGACTTCCTGCGCGGTCTCGTGCAGATGCAGGTGCACCGGCAGATCGAGCTGGTCGGACAGCACGCGGATGCGCTCGAAGCTCTCGTCGGCGACGGTGTACGGCGCGTGCGGCGCCCAGGCAGTGCCGAGCAGCGGCTCGCCCTTGAATTCGTCGTGCACGGCCAGGGCGCGATCGAAATATTCGTCGCGCGTCTTGGCCCAGGCGCTCGGGAACTCGATCACCGGCAGGCCGATCATCGCGCGGAAGCCCAGGCGGCGGTACGTCGCGGCCTGCACGTCGGGAAAGAAGTAGTTCTCGTTGCAGCAGGTGGTGCCGCCGCGCAGCATCTCGGCGACCGCCAGCTCGATGCCGTCGCGCACGAACTCCGGCCCGATCGCCTTCGCCTCGGCCGGCCAGATGTGCTCCTGCAGCCAGCGCATCAGCGGCAGGTCGTCGGCGATGCCGCGCATCAGCGTCATCGGGTTGTGCACGTGCGCGTTGACCAGGCCGGGGATCAATGCGTGCTCGGACAGCATCACGCGCTCGCGCGGCGCGTAGCGCGCGCGCGCCTCGGCCGCGGGCAGCACGGCGACGATGCGCTCGCCGTCGACCGCGACCGCGTGGTCTTCGAGGACGACGCCGTGCGGCTCGACCGGAACCAGCCAGCGCGGTTCGAGCAGGAGATCGATGGGGTGCGGCGAGTCGCTCATGGGAGCTTGCAGCCTGGTCGTCTGGCGAAGATCGGGATGGGACGTGCATCGGGAGGAAGCGCCGCGAATCGTATCGGCATCGGGTCACCTCTCCCACCGGCGGGAAAGGCCGCTCCGCCGGCGCAGGTGAGGAAAACCCGACAGGCGTGGCTCACGCCTCCTCGTCGTTCGCCCCTTCCCCCACGAGCGGGAGAAGGGACATCGGTTCGCGCTTCCTCTCGCCGCGCGACACTTTGCGCGAATCCTCGAAGCGCGCCTTGCAACATTGGAACCGTGGATTCGCGACGCCGACCCGCTGCGCGGATCTCGCCGCGAACCGATCACTTCACGCGCGACATGTACTCGCCGGTGCGCGTGTCGACCTTGATCTTCTCGCCCTGCGCGACGAACAGCGGTACGCGCACGACTGCGCCGGTTTCGAGCTTGGCCGGCTTGCCGCCGCCGCCGGAGGTGTCGCCGCGCACGCCCGGATCGGTCTCGGTGATCTCCAGCTCGACGAAGATCGGCGGCGTCACGGTCAGCGGCGCGCCGTTCCACAAGGTCATGATGCAGGTCTCGTTGCCCTTCAGCCACTTCGCCGCGTCGGCCATCGCGGTCTCGTCGGCGGCGAGCTGCTCGTGCGTGGACGGGTCCATGAAGTGCCAGAATTCGCCGTCGGAGTAGAGGAACTCCATGTCGGTGTCCATCACGTCGGCGGCCTCGACCGAGTCGGTCGACTTCATGGTCATTTCCTGCGTACGGCCGTTCTTGAGGTTGCGGAACTTGACGCGCGTGAAGGCCTGGCCCTTGCCGGGCTTGACGTACTCGGTGTCGATGATCGTGCACGGATAGCCGTCCACGATGATCTTCTGACCGTTCTTCACGTCGTTCATGCCATAGCTGGCCATATGTTGCTCCGAATGTGGTTGAAGTCCGGCCGTCGACAGCCGGTCTTTCGCGGAAGAACCCGCAGGAGGCTAAACTTAGCCGGATATGATACCTGCAAAGCCGCTGCCCGCGCAGCCGCGCCGCTGGCAGCAGCTCTGGCGCGAAGCCGTCACCGACCCGCTCGAACTGCTGCGCCTGCTCGATCTCGTCGAGCATGCGCAGGACCTGTTGCCGTCCGGCGACACCGGCTTCCCCCTGCGCGTGCCGCGCGGCTTCGCCGCCAAGATGCGCTGCGGCGACGCGACCGATCCGCTGTTGCTGCAAGTGCTGCCGCAGGCGGCCGAACTGGGCGACGTGCCCGGCTTCACGCAAGACGCGGTCGGCGACCTCGGCGCGCGCGCGGCCAGCGGCGTGCTGCACAAGTACCAAGGCCGTGCCCTGCTGATCGCCACCGGCTCCTGCGCCGTGCATTGCCGGTACTGCTTCCGCCGGCATTTCCCGTACGCCGAGGAGACCGCGGCGGCGAACCGCTGGCAGCTCGCGGTCGAGCACCTGCGCGCGGATGCCTCGATCGCCGAGGTGATCCTGTCCGGCGGCGATCCGTTGTCGCTGTCGACGCCGAAGCTGGCCGAGCTGAGCGCCGCTCTGGCGCAGATCCCGCACATCCGTCGCCTGCGCATCCACACGCGCCTGCCGGTCGTGCTGCCCGAGCGCGTCGACACGGAATTCCGGGACTGGCTGGCGGCGCTGCCGCTGCAGAAGGTCGTCGTGCTGCACGCCAACCATCCGCACGAGATCGACGATTCCGTCGCCGCGGCCTGCACCGCCCTGCGCGCGGCCGGCGCGACCCTGCTCAACCAGGCCGTGCTGCTGCATCGGGTCAATGACGACGTCGACGCGCTCGCGGCACTGTCCGAGCGGCTGTTCGCGGCAGGGGTGCTGCCGTACTACCTGCATCAACTCGACCGCGTCGCCGGCGCCGCGCACTACGAGGTCGACGACGCGCGCGCACTGGCCCTGGTCGAAGCGCTGCGCGCGCGGCTGCCGGGCTATCTGGTGCCGCAGCTGGTGCGCGAGGTCGCCGGGGCGCCGTCGAAGCTTCCCCTGTGAATCCATCGCTAATCCCGAGCCCGTCACGCGGATTCGACGCGTCGATGGAAAACGCACGGCGAATCCGGTAGAAACGAAGCCATCGAAGGGCCGACGCTCGCTCCGCCGCCCGACGTCCCGTTGCCGCGTTCTCCTCGCCTTCGCACGCTCTTGCGCGAACGGCGGATACCGCCCCGGCGGGAGGATTCGACACAAAACCCCGCTCGCCGCCCCTGCCCCCCAAACCCGATGAACCGATCCGATTCCATCCTCAAACTGCTGCTGGTCGACGACTCGGTCGAAGACGCCGAGCAGATCATCAGCATGCTGCGCAACGGCGGCATCGCCGTGCGCCCGGCGCGCGCCGCCAACGAAGTCCAGATCGAGGCCGCGCTGGAACAGCAGACGCCGGACCTGGTCATCGTCGACCTCGGCTGCACCGAGTTGACCCTGCCGCAGGTACGCGACCTGGTCGAACGCGGCGGGCGCGACGTCGCGCTGATCGCCAGCGGCAAGGAGCTCGATCGCGAGAGGATCGTCGCCGCCTTCCGCGACGGCGCGCGCGCGGTGCTGCTGCGCGAATCGCAGGAGTTCGTGCAGACCATCGTGCGGCGCGAATTCGACGCGCTGACGATGCGCCGCAGCGTACGCCGCCTCGAGGCGTCGCTGCGCGAGTCGGAGCGGCGCTGCGAGGCACTGCTCGATTCCTCGCGCGACCCGATCGCCTTCGTGCACGAGGGCATGCACGTGCGCGCCAACCGCGCGTACCTCGAGATGTTCGGCTACGACAGCTTCGAGGACATCGAAGGCATGTCGATCCTCGACCTGATCGCGCCCCAGGACGCCGACGACTTCAAGGCGCTGCTGAAGCGCCTGTCGAAGGGCGAGAAGCCGCCGCAACGGCTGAACCTCAAGGCCCGGCGCGGCGACGACTCCACCTTCGATGCGACGATGGAGTTCGCCGAGGCGAGCTTCGAAGGCGAGCCGTGCCAGCAGATCACATTCCGCCGCCAGATCGCCGACGGCGTGCTGGAACAGGAGCTGGACCTGCTGCGCTCCAAGGATCTGATCACCGACCTGTTCAACCGCCAGCACATGCTCGCGCAGATCGAGCGCGCCGCCGCCGCGGCCGTCGAGGGTGCCGACGACCAGTCGCTGCTGCTGATCGAGCCGGACGGCTTCAAGCAGGTGCTCGACACGATCGGCCTCGGCAACGCCGACGTGCTGCTCGGCGACATGGGCGGCCTGCTGCGCCGCGTCGTCGGCGAAACCGACGTCGCCGGCCGCATCGCCGATCACACGTTCGGTGTGCTGGTGACCAAGCGCGACAGCGCGGCGACCCTGGCGCTGGCGGAAAAGCTGCGCAATGCGTTCGGCGAACGCATCTTCGAAGTCGGCCGCCAGTCGATCAGTCTGACCGTCAGCGTCGGCGGCGCCCTGATCGGCGAGCGCAACGCGAACGCCGACAGCGTGCTCGGCCTGGCCCATTCGAGCCTGCGCGAGGCGCAGGGCGCGGGCGGCAACCGCGCGCGCATCGTCGATCCTTCCGAGCAGGACAAGGCCGCCGCGGCGACGTCGCGCCACTGGCTCGAGCAGATCGACCGCGCGCTCGCCGAAGACGGCTTCGTGCTCTATTACCAGCCGATCATCAGCCTGCACGGCGCCGACGGCGATTTCTACGAAATCCTGCTGCGCATGCGCGGACCGCAGGGCGAGATCCTGCCGAACCAGTTCCTGCCCGTCGCCGAACATCACGGCAAGATCGCCGCGATCGACCGCTGGGTCATCGCCGCCGCGATCCGCGCGATCGCCGAGCGCGAGCGCGCCGGCCATCGCACGACGTTCTTCATCAAGCTCACGCCGCAGTCGCTGGAAGATCCGACCCTGCTGCCGTGGATTGCGCAGCAGTTGAAGAACGCGCGCCAGCGCGCCGATTCGCTCGTGTTCGAGATGCCCGAAAGCAAGGTGGTGACCAGCCTGAAGCCGGCGCGCGCCTTCGTCAAAGGCCTGGAACAGCTGCGCTGCGGCTTCGCTCTCGAGCAGTTCGGCTCAGGCCTGAACTCCTTCCAGCTGCTCAAGCACATTCCGGCGCACTACTTGAAGATCGACCGCAATTTCATGGCCGATCTGCCCAAGCACAAGGAAAACCAGGAACGCATCAAGGAGATCTGCGAGCAGGCGCATCACGCCGGCAAGCTGACCGTGGCGGAGTTCGTCGAGGACGCCGCCAGCATGTCGATCCTGTTCAGCTGCGGCGTGAATTTCGTGCAGGGCAACTTCCTGCAGGAGCCCGAGAAGGTGATGGCGCACGGCGCCGCGGCTTGACGTGCGGGCGCTTCTCCGGGGAAGGCGAAAGCCGGAAGCGGATCAAGGCAACAAAAAGCGGATAGAGCCGAGAATTCTCGAGTCTCTATCCGCGTGAATGCGCCTTGATCCGCGTCGAAAGGCTTTTCGATCAGGCCGCCGCACGCAGCGCGGCGACGCGCTCCGGAATCGGCGGGTGGCTCATCAGCAGGCGCGCGATGCCGCCCTCGCCGGAGATGCCGAACGCCTGGATCGCCTTCGGCAGCGTGTTCTCGCCGTGGTTGCCGGCCAGGCGCTCCAGCGCCGCGATCATCGACTGCTTGCCGGCCAGGTGCGCGCCACCGGCGTCGGCACGGAACTCGCGCCAGCGCGAGAACCACATGACGATCAGCGAGGCGAGGAAGCCCAGTGCGATCTGCAGCACGATGACGATGCCGAAATAGGCGAAACCGCCGCCGCCCTCGCGGTTGCCGCTGATGGCGCGGTCGATGAGGGTGCCGAGCACACGCGCGAAGAAGATCACGAAGGTGTTCAGCACACCCTGGATCAGGGTCATCGTGACCATGTCGCCGTTGGCGATGTGGCTGATCTCGTGGCCGAGCACGGCCTCGACCTCGGCGCGGTTCATGCTCTGCAGCAAACCGGTGCTGACCGCCACCAGCGAATTGTTCTTGCTCATGCCGGTCGCGAACGCGTTCATCTCCGGCCCGTCGTAGATCGCCACCTCGGGCATGCCGATGCCGGCCTTCTCGGCCTGGCGGCGCACGGTGTCGAGCAGCCACGCCTCGCTCTCGTTGCGCGGCTGCGTGATGACCTCGGCGCCGACCGAGCGCTTGGCCATCCACTTGGACATCGCCAGCGAAATGAACGAGCCGCCCATGCCCATCACCGCGGACATGATCAGCAGACCCTGCAGGTTGATCCCGCCTTCCCGCTGCGTGTAGACGTCGATGCCGGTCAGCTTGACCACGATGGTCAGCAGCAGCATCACCGCCAGGTTGGTCAGGACGAAAAGAACGATGCGCAACATGGTCTACCTCGGTTCCGATAGGTCGATAGGCCCGCCGCCGGAACGTCGCCGCATGCGGCATTCCGGCCTCGCCATGGATGGGTTCCCCAACAGGCTTTTTAAAGCCTATCCTGTTTCAATAGCGATCACGAGCCGCCGCTTGGACCTCGCCCGATGCGGCAGGTTCCGCACCCCTATGCAGCATCCATGACCTTCCACCGCGGACGTTTCGCGCCCTCGCCGAGCGGTCGCCTGCATTTCGGCTCGCTGGTCGCCGCGCTGGGCAGCTGGTTGTTCGCGCGCGCTGACAATGGCGAATGGCTGGTGCGCATCGAGGACTTCGACCGCGAACGCGTCGTGCCCGGAGCGGCCGACGACATTCTGGCGACGCTGCATGCGTTCGGCTTCGACTCGGATCGACCGGTGATCCATCAGAGCGAACGTGACGAGGTCTACCGGGCGGCGCTGCGGCGACTCGAGGACGCGGGCCAGGTCTATCCGTGCTGGTGCAGCCGCGCCGATCTCGCCGCCTTCGGCGGCATCCATCCGCAGAACTGCATTGCGCGTCCGGACCCGGCTCGCGCGCCGGCCTGGCGCCTGCGCGTGCCGGACGAATCGATCGCGTTCCTCGACGCCGTGCAAGGCGAGCAGCGCCAGGATCTGCGCCGCGAAGTCGGCGACTTCGTCGTCTGGCGCGTCGAGAAGACGGTCGCCTACCAGCTCGCAGTCGTCGTCGACGACGCGGCCCAGGGCATCACCGCGGTCGTGCGCGGCGCCGACCTGCTCGATTCGACGCCGCGACAGATCCTGTTGCAGCGCCTGCTCGATCTGCCGCGGCTGCAATACGCGCACCTGCCGCTCGCGCTCGGCGCCGACGGGCGCAAGCTCAGCAAACACGAACTGGCGCTGCCGGTCGACGGCGACGACCCACTGCCGGCCCTGCGTGCCGCCCTGCGATTCCTCGGCCAGCCGCTGCCGCCGGCGCGCAACGTGCGCGACCTACTCTCGGCCGCACTTGAGGAATTCGATGCCGGCCGCATTCCGTGCGCGCCTTCGGCACCAGCGCCGTTTGCGGCGCTGCGGAAGGACGTTTGTTGAAGCTGCGGGCACAATCGAAACGAACACGCTCGCGTTCCCACCCCACGAAAACGTAAGGAGCAAGAGTCATGACGACGCGCGTCGCCCTGGTCACCGGCGGTACCGGCGGAATCGGTACGGCCATCTGCCGCCATCTCGCCAAGCTCGGCCACAAGGTCGCCACCAACTACCGCGACGAGGCGAAGGCGGTGGCCTGGCAGGAGGCGCAGCGCAAAGACGGCTTCGAGTTCGCGATCGCACCCGGCGACGTCGCCGACGCGGCGACGGCGGAGTCGATGATCCGCGCGGTCGAGAGCCAGCTCGGACCGATCGAGATCCTGGTCAACAACGCCGGCATCACGCGCGACACGACCTTCCACAAGATGACGCCGATCCAGTGGGCCGAGGTCATCAATACCAATCTCGGTTCCTGCTTCAACGTGACCCGCCCGGTCATCGACGGCATGCGCAACCGCAAGTGGGGCCGCATCGTGCAGATCAGCTCGATCAACGGCCAGAAGGGCCAGTACGGCCAGGCCAACTACGCCGCGGCGAAGGCCGGCATGCACGGCTTCACGATCTCGCTGGCGCAGGAGAACGCCAAGTTCGGCATCACCGTGAACACCGTCTCGCCGGGCTATGTCGGCACCGACATGGTGATGGCGGTGCCGGAAGACGTGCGCGCGAAGATCGTCGCGCAGATCCCGCTCGGCCGCCTCGGCGAACCCGACGAGATCGCCTATGCGGTCGGCTTCTTCGCCGACGAGCGTGCGAACTGGATCACCGGCGCGAATCTCGCCATCAACGGCGGTCAGTACATGGGTTGGTGATGCACGCGTTCGGCCGACGCCATCCGGCGTCGGCCACGCTCCTCGGCTGAGGCACGGGAAGGACCGCCATCCATGACCCGCCGTGGATGAGGCAAGGAGCGCATCAAAGGCGATTGTCGAAATTCCGCCGAGCGCCTTCGCCGAGCGCCCCTCCACGTTCCCGATTCATCCCCAGGCAACCCCCGGCGCACTCCTCGCGGCCTCGCTCGCACGCGCTTGGACGCACGTGCCACACCGCAGCATTTCGTCGCGGCCCTCATTTGCTGCGCAACATCCGAAACTGGTGCGCCGCCGCACATTCTGTTAGCGTTGTGGAATGGCCGACGTCCGCATCATCAAGAAATACCCGAACCGTCGTCTCTACGACACGGAAATCTCCAGCTACATCACGTTGGAGGAAGTCCGCCAGCTGGTGCTGGACGACGAGGAGTTCGAGGTCCGCGACGCCAAGACCGGCGAGAACCTGACGCGCTCGGTGCTGCTGCAGATCATCTCCGAGTACGAAGAACGCGGCCAGCCGATGTTCACCACCAAGCTGCTGTCGCAGATCATCCGTTTCTACGGAGATTCGCTGCAGGGCTTCATGGGCGGCTATCTCGAGCGCAGCCTGCAGATCTTCCTCGACCAGCAGCAGCAGTTCCGCAGCCAGCTCAGCAACATGCTCGGACAGACGCCTTGGTCGATGTTGAACGATCTGACCGAGCGCAACATGGATCTGTGGAAGTCGTTGCAGCAAGGCTTCCTGAACAGCGCCGCGAACAGCGTGCGCAACGGAACGTTCGATCCGTCCAAGGCCAAGAAAGACCCCAACAAGCCTTGATGTTCCGCCCCGTGCCTTTCGGGGCTTGACACCCTCCTGCCGCATTCCTAGCATCCCGCGCGCTGCGCCGCAGCAAACTTCGGCTGCGCCGATTGCCGCAGCGCACGAGCAGGAAGTCATCGATGAGCAAGCGTATCGCGGTCGTCACCGGCGGAATCGGCGGACTCGGCACAGAAATTTGCAAATACCTCGCCCGTTCCGGGCGCTTCGTCGTCGCCGCCGATCTGGCCAGCCGCAGCGAACGCGTCGACGCCTTTCGCCAGGAGATGGCCGAATTCGGTGATTCCGTCACGTTCGAACCGCTCAACGTGGCCGACTTCGAAGCCTGCGCCGCCCTCATCGAGCGCGTCACCAAGGACCACGGCCCCATCTCGATCCTGGTCAACGCGGCCGGCATCACGCGCGACACGAGCTTGCGCAAGATGGCACCGGAGCAATGGATCGACGTGCTCAAGGTCAATCTCGAAGGCGTGTTCAACATGTGCCGGCACGTCGTCGACGGCATGACCGCGCAAGGCTTCGGCCGCATCGTCAACATCTCATCGGTGAACGGCCAGACCGGCCAGTTCGGCCAGACCAACTACTCGGCCGCGAAGGCCGGCATGCACGGCTTCACGATGGCACTGGCACGCGAAGTCGCGCGCAAGGGCGTCACCGTCAACAGCGTTTCGCCCGGCTACTGCAAGACCGCCATGGTCATGTCCGTGCCCGAGGACATCCGCAACCAGATCGTCGCCGACATTCCGGTCGGACGTCTCGGCGAGCCGCACGAAATCGCGCGCGTGGTCGATTTCCTTTCCGCCGACGATGCCGGCTTCATTACCGGTGCCAACATTCCGGTCAATGGCGGCTACTTCATGAACTATTGACGGAAAGCCGCCTTGCAGCGCGGCTGCAAGGCGATTCCGTCATCCGTTCGCAGGAGCGACTCAGTAGTCGTACCCGTCGATGAAGAGAAAATCCTCGGGATTGCGCACGCAGTCGTAGGTGACGACGTGGCGCGGACCGGTTTCGACGACCTCGAAATCGGTCACGCGCGGCGCCGGAGTGCCGTCGACGAAGACCTGCTCGTCGATGCCGAGCGCGGCCCATTTCGCCGTCGTGTAGCGATCGCTCTCGCCCGTCAGCGCGATGTTGCCGCCGTCTGCGAGCACGATGCCATAGCGCTGCATGGTTCGCAGCAGAACCTTGGCGGCGGCGTTGTAGCCGCTCGTGTCGAAATCGGCGCGCAGGCGCATGCGTACGCCATACGGCACGCTCGTCTGCGGACCGCTGGTCACCCGCGTGCCGTGCGTGGCCGGATGCACGTAACGATCGTCGGCGATGCGCGCATTGGGCAGGATGAAGCGGATCGCGTGGCCGATGTCGCCCTCGACCGCCATCGCGGCGGCGACCTCGTCGGCATTGAACAGCAGCGGCGCGATCGGAAAGCCTGCTGCGTCGGCGCTGGTGCATTGTTCGCCGCGGCCGTTGCGCGGGTAGCGTTTGGTCAGATCCCAGCGCAGCGCGCATTCGGTATCGATCGCGGTCGGGGTCACGTCGGTGGCGTAGGACTCGTACAAGGTCGTTCCCTGCACGACGAGCAGGTGGCAGTCGCCGCCGGACGCGCACTGATAGCCCGATTCGCCCTCGAGCGCGCCGCCGGGCGGCAACGGAAACGCGAAACCCGAATCGCAATCCGGCCCGCTGCCTTCGCCGGCCACCGGCAACGTCGGTGCGCCGGGCTGCGCATGCAGCACGTACATCGAAAAGTCGATCTGGAAAAGATCGCCATTGCCCCAGCCGCCGAGGCCTTGCAGGGCAGCCACCATCGATGCCGAATTCGGCGCCAGCGGCGCCCGGCTGACGTCCTGGTTCCAGACCGCGCCGGGCGGGAAGCGCGGCAGCGGCGCGGCGACCGCGAGCAGCGGCATTGCGCAGGCGGCAATCATCCAACCGCAGCGGCGCATTCCCCTCCTTCGCTCGCCGTCGCGACCCCGGAAAGAAAATCCGAGTGCGCTTGCGCCTACCAGACCAGATCGGCCGGCACGCCGTCGTCGTCGATCGCCTGCGAGTCGCACAGCAGAACCAGCGCTTCGGGATCGATCGTCTGCGCGGCAAGCCCGATTTCGCGTGTCACCAGCAGATAGCGCCCGGCGAATTGCGTGACCGCCAGCTCGCCGCCGTTCAATCGCGGCAACTGCTCGGCGGTCACGTAGATGCGCCGGATCTTGTTCGCGTGCGGGAAATGCCGCGGAATCTCCGCGGTCGCCTGGTTGAGCCCCTTGCCGTTCAGCAGCGCAGCGAGTTTCTGCTTGCGCTCCTTCTTCTCCCTCGCGCGCTGCTCCGCTTCGCGCTGTGCGCGCTCGCGCTCGTCGCGATCGTTCCTGTCGCGCAGCGCATACGCCTTGGCGAGGTCGATCTCGCCGCTCTCGCGCCGCGGCGGGCGCTGCTGTTGCTGCCCGCGCTGTTGTTGTTGCGGCCGTTGTTGCGGCCGCTGCGCCTGCTGCGGCCTTTTCTGAGGTTGCGGCTTGCTCTGCGGCTTCGCGACGAAGCCCGCTTTCAACAGCTGATCGCGCAAGGATTCGGACATGACTCGGACACCCACCACGAAACACACGTCATTTCGACGACGAAGAGCTTACACGAGCCGCGCGAACGGAAAAGCCCGCCCCCTCACGCCCGCCATCGGCCCCAATCCCCGCCGTCGGCTTTGATGAAGAGTGCGGCCACGGATGGCCGCGTTGAACGCCCCGTCCTACCGATCGACACGACACCTCTCTCTCCACAAGAGCAGCGATCATGGACGATCGCACTAGTAATGCGGCGGAGGCGGCTCGTCTCGCGCATCCGACGTCAGCGACCCGCGCATCGCCACCAGCTCGCTGCGCAGGCGATCCATCGCCAGTCGCATTTCCAGCAACTGCTGCTCGTGCGCGGAAACCGTGTCGTTGAGCACGTTCATCGTGTCGTCGACGAAGGCGAGCCGCACTTCGAGTTCGGTCAGACGGTCTTCGAGCGTGATGGTCATGCGTCGCGCCCCGGCAGGCGTTCGATCAGATGGCGGCCGTGGCGCGCGCCGATCGCGCCCTGCGCCTCGCGCTGCGCCAGCGCGAGGTCGGCAGCGGCCATTTCTCGCACGAGTTCGGCGAAGCTGGTCTTCGGCGACCAGCCGAGCCGTTCGCGCGCGAAACTCGCGTCGCCGAGCAAGGTGTCGACCTCGGCCGGTCGGTAGTACTGCGGATGGATGCGCAGGATTACGCTGCCGGGCTGTATCTTCGCACCGGGCGTGCTCACGCTGGCCACCACCGCGTGTTCGTCGGCGCCGGCGCCCTGGAACTCGAGCCCGATGCCCATCTCGCGTGCGGCCAGGATGACGAATTCCCGCACCGAATGCTGGATGCCGGTCGCGATCACGTAGTCGGCCGGCTGGTCCTGCTGCAGGATCAGCCACTGCGCCTCGACGAAATCCCGTGCGTGGCCCCAATCGCGTCGCGCGTCGAGATTGCCCAGATACAGGCAGTGCTGCAGCCCCTGCGCGACGCGCGCGAGGCCGCGCGTGATCTTGCGCGTGACGAAGGTCTCGCCGCGGATCGGCGACTCGTGGTTGAACAGGATGCCGTTGCAGCCGTACAGACCGTACGCCTCGCGGTAGTTCACGGTGATCCAGTACGCATACAGCTTGGCCACGCCGTACGGCGAGCGCGGATGGAACGGCGTCGACTCGCGCTGCGGCATCTCGCGCACCATGCCGTACAGTTCCGAGGTCGAGGCCTGGTAGTAGCGGCAACGATCGCCGAGGCCGAGGCTGCGCATCGCCTCCAGCAGGCGCACGGCGCCGAGACCGTCCACGTTGGCGGTGAATTCCGGCTCCTCGAACGACACCGCGACGTGACTCTGCGCAGCGAGGTTGTAGATCTCATCGGGTTTCACCTGCTGCAGCACGCGCAGCAGGCTGAGCGAATCGGTCAAGTCGCCGTAGTGCAGATGCACGCCGGGGCTCGTCTCGTCGAGCTCGTGGTAGAGATGATCGATGCGCTCGGTGTTGAACGAGGACGCACGCCGCTTCAAGCCGTGCACCTCGTAGCCTTTCGCCAGCAGCAGTTCGGCCAGATAGGCGCCGTCCTGGCCGGTGACGCCGGTGATCAATGCACGCTTTTTTTCCATCGCTCCCGCGCTTCGGACGTTCGACCGCAAAACGGGGATGGTAGCGGAAAAGCCCGGCCGGCGCGGTTGCGCCGGCCCGCTCAATCGAACCCGTTCGCGAAAATCGGATCGCCCGGCATCAGGCCCAGCGGACCCGGATAGGCGTAACCCGGAAACACGCTGGCGAGATCGGCGTTGCCGAGGTGGTCGGCCACGATCTCGCTGAGCACGCGACGCGAGTCGGTGGTGGTCGCGACGTCCTCGTTCTGGAACAGCTGACCGTCCTGCAGGCCGCCGAAGGTGCCGAACAGGCGGCCGCCCTGCACGCGCCCGCCGAGCACCAGCATCGGGTTGCCGCTGCCGTGATCGGTGCCGCGATTGGCGTTCTCGCGCACGCGACGGCCGAATTCGCTCTGCACGACGACGACCATGCGCCCGGCCATCTGGCTGCCGGCGAGGTCCGCATACAACGCGGACAGCACCTGCGACAAGCCGTCGACGCGCGCCGCGTACTGATTGGCGTTGAGATTGGCCTGATCGCCGGCGCCCTGGTTCTCGTGCGTGTCCCAGCCGCCGTAGTCGAGTGTGGCGACTTGCAGCCCGAGATCGCGCTTGGCGATGTTCGCGATCAGCTTGGCCTGGTTGGCGAGTCCGGCGGCGACGCCGGAGGTCGGGTAGTTCGCCCCCGGCGACGGCGTGTAGCTGGAGAGATTCAGCGAATCGATCAATTCGACCGTGTTCACCGCCCCGCTGCCGGCGAGGTCGAGCGCACCGCTGCCGGCGTACATCTGTGCCAGCGTCATCATCGTCGAGCGCTTGTACAGCGGTTGGCCGTCGACCTGGGTGCCGCTGTTCGCGTTCGGATGGAAGCTGGACGCATCGTCCAGCGTCATCGTGTCGCGCCGGCCGAGCAGACTGTCCGGCGGCGCCGAGCCCGAGGCGAGCGCCGGAATCCTCGCGCCGACGGGGACCTGTCCTGCCGATTCGAGATGGCGCGCGAGCCAGCCGCTGCTGCCGCGCGCATGGCCCGGCGTGCCGAGGTCGACGTAGTCCTGCGCATCGAAGTGACTGCGCGAAATGAACTCCAGCGGAAAGCCGACGCCGTGCACGATCGCCAGCCTGCCCTGCTGATACAGCTGATGCAGACCGCCGGCGGCGAAGTGCAGGCCGAAATTTCCCGACAGCGGCAGCGCCGCGGTCGGACCGCTGGTGCGGATGTTGATCGTCGGCCGCTTGGACTCGTACGGCGCCCGGTCCGGGCCGCTGATCGGCGGCACAAGATTGAGGCCGTCCATGCCGCCGCGCAGGAACACGAAGACGAGAAAGCGGTTGCCGGTCCACTCCGCGCGCGCCGGCCCGCTGCGCAAACCGAGCCGCATGCCGCCGAGCGCCGTCAGGCACAGGGTGGAACCTTTGAGAAAACTGCGCCGCGTGAGATTGCCCATGACGCCCTCGCTCAACGCGACATCGCTTGTGGACTGAACAGAATGCAGCCGACCATGCCGCGCAGCCGGTTGTACCAGTAGTTCGGCGCGCTGTTGGTGCCGATGCCCTGCGTATTGCCGGGCGTGCCGGTGCCGATCGCGGCGTCGGCCGGCCACATGTTGAGGCCGTCGGTGTTGCGGCACATGAAGTCGCGCACCTGCGCGTGCAGCGCGGTTCCGACCCAGCCGGCGATGGGATCGGGCACCCAGCCGAAGCAGCGCGCGAGCCAGAAATTCGCCAGCGCATTCGGCGTGTGCTGGGCGGGATCGCTGCCCAGTTCAGCCAGCGTCGTCGCCAGCACGGGTGCCAGCGGCGTCTGGCCGTTTCCGGTGCCTTCGTCGAGCGTCCAGTCGATCGTGCGCCAGGCCTGCACGAAGGCGGTGCTGCCCATCCAGTAGTCCGACGCGTCCGGAAAGCCGTTCGGCGGACGCCAGTCGAACGGTCGATGGCCGGTGCGGCGGAAGCGGTCCATGAACGCGTCGCTGCTCGGCGAACCGTTGCCGACGTTGCGGCGCACGGTGAAGTCGACGCTCACCGCGCGCAGCGCGGAAACCACCGTGTCGAACGGCCGCTTGACCTTGTTGCCGAAGTTCGCGACGTCGCCGAAGCAGCCGGAGACCGGCGGATCGCCGACTTCGCTGCCGTACAGCAGAACCGCGCGCACGACCTGCTTCAGCTGGTCGGCGTCGTTGCGCGCGACGAAGAACACGTGCGCGGCGTGGTCGATCACGGCCTGCGGCGGATCTTCGCCGAGGAAGCGCTGCGCCAGCTTGGTCGCAATGTGGCGGCCGGTGCCCGGATGCGTCGCGATGCGGTCGAGGAACGCCGCGATCTCGGAGTTCGGCGGCGTGTTCGCCGGCTGGAACAGGCCGAGCACGGTCTTCTGGCCGATGTCGTGCCAGGCGCCGATGAAGGTCTGCACGCCGTCGTTGGTCGTGCCGTTGCTGCCGTTGCCGAAGCTCCAGCCGGTCAGCGCGCGCGCCAGCTCGTAGACGTCGGCGTCGACGTAGCCGACCGGCATGCCGGCGCCGTCCTCGCCCGCCGGAATCGACGGCACCTCGCTCTGCTGCAGCTCCGGACCCAAGTAGTTCATCGCGCCGAGCGTGTGCAGCTCGAGGATCTCGCGCGCGTAGTTCTCGTTGAAGCTCGGCGCGCGATTGATGTAGTTGTCGAGGAAGTACAGCATCGCCGGCGACTCGAACGTCTTCTGCAGCATCGCGCGGAAATTGCCGAGCGAATGCTTGCGGATCACGTCGCGATCCCAGTGCGTCCAGGTCGGCGCGGCGTAGCGGTCGAAACCGTAGATGCTGAAATGGTCGTGCCAGAAGTCGGCCAGTTGCTCGATGAGCTGCCAGCGCGAATAGAACGCGCGCACGAACACGGCGCGCTCGCCTTCGCGGATCGGCAGGTCGCGCACGTAGGGACCGCCGGACGGGTTGCCGTTGACCTCGTAGTCGGCCCAGAGCTGGTCGAAGTTCTTGCCGAGCGTGACGTAGTCCGGGTGCGCGAGGCGCTGGTCGACGTCGGCATCGGTGACGTTGCCGGCGCCGTCGCGGGTCGGAGCGAGCTGCTCGTCGACGAAGGCGACCAGGCGGTCGGCGTCGCTCGCGCCGAGCGAATTGAAATGTTCGATGCTGTAGAGCGAACCGCGGCGCGGTCCGAAGCCGAGCCGACCGAGCACGTAGGCCGCGAACGGCGGCGGCGAAACCGTCGAGGAGAAACCGGCCGGCGAAGGCCCGCCCGCTTCGGCTCCACTCATCCGCTCAAGAAACTCCCGCCGCGTCGCGGACGGAATCCCCGAAATCTGCGCTGCCATGACACGCCCCGAGCCCCTGCGGAAGGCATCGTACCGATCTGCGGTGACAGGACTGTGCGGCGCTCCGCTATTCGTCGAGCGGAGCTGCGAAACTCGCTAGGCTTTTTTCCCGATCACGCTGCGGCCGCGGCCGATGCCGTAGTAGGCGAGCCCGGCCGCCTCGACCGTCTTCGGCTCGAAGATGTTGCGTCCGTCGAACACCACCGGATGCTTGAGCTGGCTGCAGATGCGCTCGAAATCCGGACTGCGGAACGCCTTCCACTCGGTCACGATCACCAGCGCATCGGCGCCCTCGAGCGCGGCGTACTGGCCGCACAGGACCAGGTCGTCGCGTTCGCCGTAGAGGCGCGCGGTCTCGGCGCTGGCCTCCGGATCGTAGGCGCGCACCTTGGCACCGGCCTGCCACAGCTGTTCGAGCAGGGTCCGGCTCGGCGCCTCGCGCATGTCGTCGGTGTTCGGCTTGAACGCCAGGCCCCAGACCGCGATCGTGCGACCCGCCAGATCCGCGCCGAAATGCCGCTCGATCAGCGTGAACAACTTGCGCTTCTGCGCCGCGTTGACCGCTTCGACGGCGCTGAGCAGGCTCGGCTCGTGACCGTACTGGCGCGCGGTGTATTCGAGCGCCTTGACGTCCTTCGGGAAGCACGAGCCGCCGTAGCCGGCGCCGGGATAGATGAAGTGATAGCCGATGCGCGGATCCGAGCCGATGCCGCGACGCACCAGCTCGACGTCGGCACCGACCTGCTCGGCGATGTTGGCGATCTCGTTCATGAAGCTGATCTTGGTCGCCAGCATCGCGTTGGCGGCGTACTTGGTCAGCTCGGCCGAACGCACGTCCATCAGCACGATGCGCTCGTGATTGCGGTTGAACGGCGCGTAGAGCGCCTTGAGCATCTCGACCGCGCGCGCGTTGTCGGCGCCGATGATGATGCGGTCCGGACGCAGGCAGTCCTGCACCGCGTCGCCTTCCTTCAGGAATTCCGGATTGGAGACGACGTCGAAGGTGACCTCGCTACCGCGCGCGGCGAGCTCGGCGATGATCGTCGCGCGTACCGAGTCGGCCGTGCCGACCGGAACCGTCGATTTGTTGACGACCACGGCATAGCGATCCAGGGAACGTCCGATCGTGCGGGCGACCGCCAGCACGTGCGAGAGATCGGCGCTGCCGTCCTCGTCCGGCGGCGTGCCGACCGCGATGAAGATCAGCTGCGCGTGCGCGATCGCACCGGCCGCGTCGGTGGTGAATTTCAGATGCCCGCTGGCGCGGTTCGCGCGCACGAGCGCTTCCAGGCCCGGCTCGTAGATCGGAATCTCGCCGCGCTCCAGGCGCGCGATCTTGTCCGCGTCGATGTCGACGCAGACCACGTCGTTGCCGACCTCGGCGAGACAGGTACCGGTGACCAGTCCGACGTAGCCGGTTCCGAAGATCGTCACGCGCATGCCAATTCCCTACTTTGGAAACAACACAAAAAACAAAGGCGCGCCGGTTTGCGGCGCGCCTTTGCGGACAACGGCAACCGGCTTACTTCTTCTCGCCGGCCTTCTCAGCAGCCTTGGCCGCCGGCTTCGCGGCCGGCTTGGCGGCAGCGGCGGGCTTCTCGGCCGGCTTTTCGATGTCCAGCAGCTCGACTTCGAAAATCAGCGTCGCGTTCGGGCCGATCTGGCCCGGCGCGTTCTCGCCGTAGGCAAGATCCGCCGGCACGAACAGCTTGTACTTCGAACCGACCGGCATCAGCTGCAGGCCTTCGCTCCAGCCCTTGATCACGCCGTTCAGCGGGAACGTGGCCGGCTGGCCGCGATCGTAGGAGCTGTCGAACTTCTCGCCGTTGATCTTGGTGCCGAGGTAGTTGACCTTGACCGTGTCGGTGGCCTTCGGCTTCGGACCGGTGCCTTCCTTCTCGGCGATGTACTGCAGGCCCGAGGCGGTCGTCTTCACGCCGGCCTTGCTCTTGTTGGCGGCGAGGAAATCGACGCCTTCCTTCTTGTTCTTGTCGGCGACGACCTTCTGCTCGGCGACGCGCTTGGCCTGCATCTGCTGCATGAAGGCCTGGCGCACCTGCAGCGCCTCCTCCTGGGTCAGCGAGGTCTTCTCGCCCTTCATCGTCGCTTCCAACGCCTGCTCGACCACCTTGATGTCGATGTCGTCCTTGATCGAGACCAGGCCGCGGCCGATGTCCATGCCGACCATGGTGCTGATCTTGTTCTTGTCGAGCGCGACAGCCGGCTTGGCCGCCTCGGTCTTCGCCGGGGCCGGGTCGGCGGCGAACGCGTGGCCGACGGAGAGACTGGCCACCAGCGCGGCCACGAGGGACTTCTGCACGAAACGCGTCATGTTTGCTCCTGGAAAAATTCGAAGTGGTGCCGGTCTGCAAGTCCGGCGGCACGGCCATGCGGCTGGCGGGCCGCCAATCGAGGGCCGCGTATTGTGGACGCGGCCTTCGACGTTGGCAAACCACCGCCTTGCGATGGAACCGGCGGTTTGAGGATGCGCTGGCGCCAAGGTTCCCGCGTGACCTCCATTCCGTTCAGCCAGGAATTCACCTCGGGAACGCGACCCTGCTTGACAGGCTCATTTTTAGTGTTATAGTTAACTACAACACTACTTCATCAATCGCCTCGTGGGAGGCCGCCATGTCGAATCGACTGATCCAACTTCTCGTTCTTGCCGCCGCGCTGTTCGGTACCGGCGCGACCGTGGTCGCCATCACGGGCCTCGGCGGTGCTTCGTCGAATCCGGTCGCCGCCGCGACGCCGACGACGGCCCCCGAGACGATGATCGTGCTGCCCGCCGTGGTGGTGCGTCCGGAGGCGGAAATCCCGGTGCTCGGCGAAATCACCGTCAGCCCGAGCCACGCCGAGCGCGTCGCCGCCGGCCTCGAGGTTCCCGCCAGCGACGACGCCCTGGATCGGGTCGCCGAGCGCGTGCGCAGTTCCTCGCGCGCCCTGCTCCCGGGTGGCGGTTTCGCCATGCCCTACTATTCCTTCGGCAAGCCTCTGCAGCACGCGAACAAGGAATGACGGGAATGAATATCGCCTGGAACGACTCGACGCCGATCTATCGCCAGCTGCGCGATCGCGTGGTGGCGATGATCCTGGACGGCGTCCTCAAGCAAGGCGACCCGCTGCCGTCGGTACGCCAGGTCGCCGGCGATTTCCAGATCAATCCGATCACCGTCTCGAAGGCCTATCAGGAACTGGTCGACGAGAACCTGGTGGAGAAACGAAGGGGGCTGGGCATGTACGTGACCGACGGTGCGCGCGAAGCGCTGCTGAAATCCGAGCGCGAGCGCTTCCTGCGCGAGGAGTGGCCGGCGCTGCACGCGCGGCTGAGCCGCCTCGGCCTGGATCTCGGAGAACTCCTGGAAGAAGCCCGGCGCGAGGAGTCGAAATGAACGCGACGGCGATGAACGATTCCGGCCCGATCGTACGCGCGCGCGGCCTGTCCAAGCGCTTCGGCACGACCAAGGCGCTCGACGCGGTCGACTTCGACATCGAAGCCGGCCGCATCATCGGCCTGATCGGCCCGAACGGCGCCGGCAAGACCACCGCGCTGAAGGCGATCCTCGGCCTCACCGATTTCGACGGCGAGCTGTCCGTGCTCGGCTTCGATCCGCGCAAGCAGCGCACCGAGCTGATGGAGCAGGTCTGCTTCATCGCCGACGTCGCGGTCCTGCCGCGCTGGCTGCGCGTGCGCGAGGCGATCGAATTCGTCGGCGGCGTGCACCCGCGCTTCTCGCACGAGAAATGCCAGGCGTTCCTCGCGCACACCAAGATCACACCCGGCATGCGCGTGCGCGAACTGTCCAAGGGCATGATCGTGCAGCTGCACCTGGCCCTGGTCATGGCGATCGACGCCAAGCTGCTCGTGCTCGACGAGCCGACGCTCGGCCTCGACATCCTCTATCGCAAGTCGTTCTACGAAAGCCTGCTGTCGGACTATTTCGACGAGAACAAGACCATCATCGTCACCACGCACCAGGTCGAGGAGATCGAACACATCCTCACCGACCTGATCTTCATCCGCGACGGCAAGATCGCACTCGCCGCGACGATGGACGAGGTCGGCGACCGCTATGCCGAAGTGATGGTCAATCCCGACCGCGCCGACGCCGCGCGCGCGCTGAAACCGCTGAACGAGCGGCAGATCTTCGGCAAGTCGATCTTCCTGTTCGACGGCATCGAACGTTCGCGCCTCGCCGAACTCGGCGAGCTGCACAAGCCGAGCGTGGCGGACCTGTTCGTCGCGACCATGAAAGGAACCTACGCATGAACCACCTGCCGCTGCTGCTGAAGCGCGAATACTGGGAACACCGCGGAGGTTTCCTGTGGACGCCGGTCTGGATCACCGCCGCGATCCTGATCATCACCGCGATGGGGATCGTCAGCGCCGAGATGTTCAGCACGAAGACGCAGGTGCACATCGGCTTCTCGCTCGACGAGCTGAGGGGCAGCATCAGCGCCGAGGACATCGCGCAGGCGGCCAACGGCCTGGACATGGCGCAGCTGGCGATCACCGGCATCGCCGGCATCGGTCTGTTCTTCGTCACCTTCTTCTATCTGCTCGGCGCGCTCTACGACGACCGCCGCGACCGCAGCGTGCTGTTCTGGAAATCGCTGCCGATATCGGATACGGCCACGGTCGTCTCGAAGGCGCTGGCGGCGCTGCTGCTGATGCCGGTCATCATGCTGGTCGTGGCGACGCTGGCCTATCTCGTCTTCCTCGTCCTGATTTCCCTGTGGGCGGCCGTGCACGGCGTGAATCCGATGCCGGCCGTGCTGGCCTCGCATCCGCTCGGCATGTTCCTGCGCTTCGTCGCCGCGCTGCCTGCGCAGATGCTGTGGGCGCTGCCCGCAGTCGGCTGGCTGCTGTTCTGGTCCGCCTTCGCGCGCAGCAAGCCGTTCCTCTGGGCCGTGCTGCTGCCGATCGTGGCGATCGCCGCGAACTGGTGGCTGGGCAAGATCGGCGGCGTGCACCTGACCGGCGACCTCAACCTCGGCACCATTCTCGGCCGCCTGCTGTTCAGCATCTTCCCCGGCAGCTGGCTCGGCGCGAACGGCGTCGCGGTCGGTGCCACGCGCATCTCGCTGAACCTCAACGACGACCACGTCGTCGGCAGCCTGGACCCGACTCGCATCTACGGCCTGTTGACCACCGCCGACCTGTGGATCGGCGTGATCGGCGGGCTCGCCCTGCTCGCCGGCGCGATCTGGCTGCGCGGTCGCCGCGTCGAAACCTCGGTCTGACGTTTGCGGCAGCTGCCGCGCTGGAGATCGGCATGCATCGTTTCGCCTTCCTCGCGAGCCTGCTCGCGCTGAGTGCCTGCGCCACGACTCCGCCCTCCTCGCCGCATCTGCGCGGTGCGGCGCTCGATCACGAAGTCGAGCAGCGGATGAGCGCCGCCGGAATTCCCGGGCTCGCCCTCGCCGTGATCGAGAACGGCCGCATCGTCCACCTGCGCGCCTACGGCAAGCGCGACCTGGAGCAGGACCTGCCGCTGACCACCGAGACGACGATGTACGCCGCCTCGATCACCAAGACGCTGTTCGCCTACGTCGTGATGACCCTGGTCGACGAAGGCCGCATCGACCTCGATCGCAGCATCGCCGACTACCTGCCCAAGCCGCTGCCGGACTACGCCAAATACGCCGATCTCGCCGGCGACGAGCGCTGGCGCACGATCACGCCGCGCATGCTGCTCGACCACACGACCGGCTTTCCGAATTTCCGCTACTTCACGCGGCAGGGAACCTACGACCCGAACGGCAAGCTGACGATCGAATTCGCCCCCGGCAGCCGCTACGCCTATTCGGGCGAGGGCATCAACCTGATGCAGTTCGTGATCGACAACGGCTTGAACGTCGACACCGGCGAACTGATCCAGGCGCGCGTGTTCGACCGCTTCGGCATGCGCGGCAGCGGCATGGTCTGGCGCGACGCGTTCGCGGCGAATCTCGCGATCGGCTACGACGAAGCCGGCAAGCCGCTCGGCCACAAGCGGCGCGGCGGCGTGCGCGCGGCCGGCTCGATGGACACCACGATCGCCGACTACGCGAATTTCCTCGCCGGACTCGCGCGCTGCGAAGGCCTCGGCGCGAAGAGCTGCGCGGAAATGAAGCGCACGCAGATCGCGATCCGCTCGGTGCAGCAGTTCCCGACCCTGTCGGAAGACACGACGACCGACAACGACCCGATCCACTTAGGCAGCGGATTGGGCATCGTCGCCTACGACTCGCCGCAGGGCCGCGCCTGGTTCAAGGGCGGCCACGACGACGGCACCAGGAATCTCGCCTTCTGCCTCGACGAAAAGCGCGACTGCGTGCTGATCCTCAGCAACAGCTCGAACGGCGAAGGCGTGTTCGCGTACCTGCTCCAGGCGACGCTCGGCCCGACCTGCCTGCCCTGGTTCTGGGCCGACTACGTGCCCTACGACCATCCGGAATGGCGCGGCGCCGAGGCGCGCCGGCAGTCGCATCCGCCGTGCGCGCCGCTGCGTTGACTCCGCTCAGCGGGCGAGGCTGCCGCGAATGCGGTACTTGCCCGGACCGTCGCCCTGCACCGACGACTGGCGCGTATCGAAGGAACCGTCGAGCCAGTAGCGCAGGAGATCCTTGCCGTCGCGCCGCACGACCACCGCCGAACCCGTTCCGGTGTAGACGACGTCGCCGGCGCGCAGCTGTTCGGCGGCGAGGCGATCGGTGATGCGGCGGCCGTCGTTGAACGCCTTTTCCAGGGCGAGGCGCACGGGGGCGCCGTCGGCCGGGACGCTGGCGACCACATCGGTCTTCGACGCGTCGAACTCGCGCCGCAGGCTGCCTTCGCCGCGGATCGCCGACATGACCTGGTAGCGATCGGTCGCCGCGGGCTTGAGCTCGCTGCGACGCAGATCGAGGTCGCCGTCGAGCCAGTACAGCACCGCCTTCAAACCCTCGCGGCGGATGACGCCGCGCACCGGCCCGTCGACGTAGATCATGTCGCCGGACTGCAGCGAGGCGACCGCCAGCAAACCTTGCGCGGGGCGGCCTTCGATCAAGGACTGGCGCATGCGCTCGCGGATCGCTTCGACGTCGGGCGCGGATTTCGGCACCGGCGGGCTCGCCGTCGAGCGCGGCGTCGGCAGCGCGACCAGCGGCTGGGCCGGTTTCGCGGCGCTGGCCTTCGGCGCCGGGGCCGGGGCAGCTGCCGCAGGTGCCGGGGCCGCAGCCACCGGAGCGGGCGCGACCGGAGCGGCTTCGACCGGCTTGGGCGCCGGAGCGGGTGCCGGTTCCGGCGCGGGCGCCTTGGCCGGAGCGGCCGCGACGGCCGGCGCCGGACGCGGCGGCGCCTTCGCGGGCTCCGGCTTGGCCGGCTTGTCCTCGACGCGCGCGAGCACGCTTTCGTAGAAACCTTCGCGCATCACCACCTCGCCCTGGCCCTTGCCGAGCTTGGCGGCGATCGACTTGTGCCACTCCTTCGGCGCGGTGACGACGACGCGCTTGCCTTCCGCCGCCGCCTGCTTGGCCAGCGCGGCGAGCCGCGCATCGCCCTTGCCGGCGGAGAAATCGGCGCCGCTGATGTCGACGCTCTGCTGCGCGGACGCGCTGGCGGCGAACAGAGCCGCCGCTAGGATCAGCTTCCTGGACATTTTGCTACTCCTTTATTTGTGGACTGGGCGCCCGGCTTCGCGGCGCAACCGTGAAAGTCTGAAATCCCCGTGCGGGGGCGGCATGTGCCGTTCGGCACGTCGGTCGTGCGGAAGCGTCACGCTTCGCGCACAAGCCCGCGTCAGGGCGGGCCGGGCAACCAGGCTCGAATCGCCGGCACGACTCTCGCCGCCGGCGACGTCACCACCCCTGCACCGCCGGAAGCGACGCGCAACCTCGCAATGCCTCTGGATCGTGAGGCTCGTCGCCGCGGGCGACACCCGAAGGCGCCGCCCGGGCTCGACGATCAGCCGCCGGCCGAACCGCCGTGGATGCCGCCCTTGGTCAGCGCGGCCGGATCGAGCAGCGCCTGCAGCTGCTTGCGCGGCAGTCCGGTCTCCTCGATCGCGACGTCGAGAATCGCGCGGCCTTCCTTGTACGCCTTCTTCGCGATCGCCGCGCCCTTGTCGTAGCCGATCACCGAGTTCAGCGCCGTCACCAGGATCGGGTTCTTGTCGAGCGCTTCCTTGATCTTGTCCTGGCGCACCTTGAAGCCGGCGATCGCCTTGTCGGCGAGCGCGACGGACACGTTGGCGAGAATCTCGATCGACTGCAGCAGGTTGTAGGCGATCACCGGCAGCTGCACGTTGAGCTGGAACAGGCCGCTCTGCCCGCCGATCGTGATCGTCAGGTCGTTGCCGATCACCTGCGCCGCGACCATCGCGACCGCTTCCGGAATCACCGGGTTGACCTTGCCCGGCATGATCGAGGAACCCGGCTGCAGCGCCGGCAGTTCGATCTCGCCGAGGCCGGCGAGCGGGCCGGAGTTCATCAGGCGCAGGTCGTTGGCGATCTTGGTCAGCGCGACGGCGAGCGTCTTCAGCTGGCCGGACAGCTCCACCGCGGCGTCCTGCGCGCCGATGCCTTCGAAGTAGTTGTCGGCGGATTCGAACTTCACGCCGGTCATGCGGCCGAGCTCGCGCGCCACCGACGGGCCGAGCTTCGGATCGGCATTGATGCCGGTACCGACCGCGGTGCCGCCGAGCGGCAGCTTGCGCGTGCGCTTGAGCGCGTCGTTGATGCGCTCGATCGAGGAACGGATCTGCGCCGCCCAGGCGCCGACTTCCTGGCCGAAGGTCACCGGCATCGCGTCCATCAGATGCGTGCGGCCGGTCTTGGCGATCTTGTTCAGCTCGCGCGCGCGGCGGTCGAGCGTCTTCTTCAGATGCGTCAGCGCCGGCAGCAGCTTCTCGCTCGCGGTCAGCGTCGCGCTGACCTGGATCGCGGTCGGGATCACGTCGTTGGACGACTGACCGTTGTTGACGTCGTCGTTCGGATGCACCTTGGTGCCGGCCGCGGTCGCGACGTGCGCGATGACCTCGTTGGCGTTCATGTTCGAGGAGGTGCCCGAGCCGGTCTGGAACACGTCGATCGGGAAGTGCGCGTCGAATTCGCCGGCGGCGACGCGTTCGGCCGCCTTGCGGATCGCCTTCGCCGCGCCCTTCTTCAGGTGGCCGAGGTCGGCGTTCGCCTGCGCCGCGGCGGACTTGATCAAGCCGAGCGCGCGGATGAACTCGCGCGGCATCGTCAGCCCGGAAATCGGGAAATTGTCGACCGCGCGCTGCGTCTGCGCGCCGTACAGCGCCTTCGCGGGCACCTTCAGTTCGCCCATGCTGTCGCGCTCGATGCGGTACTCGCTCATGCTTCACCTGCTGCGAAAAGGAACGCCGATTATAGCGGCTGGAGGCACCGCGCCGGAGCCGGATCGCCGCGGATGCTAGACTGTGCGGCCGTCTCTCCCGCATCCCTCGATGCTGCAAAACCTGCTCTACGTCGCCGCGGCGCTGCTCCTGGTGCTGCTCAACGGCTTCTTCGTCGCCGCCGAGTTCGCCCTGGTCAAGCTTCGCCACACGCAGGCCGCCACGATCGGCGACAGCCACGGCTGGCGCGGCCGCGTCCTGGTCAACGTGCACAGCCATCTGGACGCTTATCTGTCCGCCTGCCAGCTCGGCATCACGCTGGCGTCCCTCGGCCTCGGCTGGATCGGCGAACCGGCCTTCGCGCACCTGCTGGAGCCGCTGTTCGTCTCCTTCGGCATCGCCCCGGAGACGACCAAGGTCGCCGCGCTGGTGATCGCGTTCACGCTGATTTCCTACCTGCACATCGTGCTCGGCGAACTGGCGCCGAAGTCGCTGGCGATCCGCCGCCCGGAGGCGATGTCGCTGTGGACCGCCGCGCCGCTGTACGCGTTCTACTGGATGATGTACCCGGCGATCTGGGTGCTCAACGCCAGCGCGAACTGGATGTTGAGCCGCGGCGGCGTCGAACCCGTCGCGCACGACGAGGCGCACCACTATTCCCGCGACGAGCTGAAGCTGATCGTCGACGCCCAGCGCGAAAGCCGCTCGGGCGAGGAATATTCGATGATGAAGTACGCGCTCGACCTGCCCGAGCTGGTGGTCGGCGACGTGCTGCGCACGCGCGACCAGCTCGCTTCCTTGCGCGAAGGCATGAGCCGGGCCGACGTTCTGGCCGAGTTCGACCGCACGCGCTACAGCCGCTATCCGTGGTTCGACGCCGACGGCGACCACGTCGTCGGCATCCTGCACATGAAGGACCTGCTCCATGCGATGGCCGCGAACGGCACGGTCGACGACATGAAGTCGCTGCTGCGTCCGCCGATCCTGCTGCCGCTGCACACGCCGGTACTCGACGTGCTCAAGCGCTTCCGCGCCGGCGACACGCATCTCGCCCTCGGCGTCGAGGAATCCGGCCGCGTCGCCGGCTTCTTCACGCTCGAGGACATCCTCGAGGTGCTGGTCGGCGACATCGAGGACGAACACGCGCGCGGCGTCGCCGCGCCGCGCAGCGGCACCGGCGAGGAGGCGACGGAGGAGTTCGTCATTTCGGGCGGCACGCCGATCTACAAGCTGGAACGCCTGCTCGAACGCGACATCGCCGCGCCGGCCGACGTGAACTCGGTCGGCGGCCTGATCATCCACCGCCTCGAACGCCTGCCGGTCGAAGGCGAGACGCTGTCCTTCGACGGCTTCGACCTGACCGTGCACACGATGCAGGGCGCGCGCGCCAAGACGATCGTCGTCCATCCCCACGAGAACCGTTCCGAGGAAACCGCATGAGCTCCGCCCTACTCGCCCTGTCGCCGCTGGACGGCCGCTACGCCGCCAAGACCGCAGCGCTGCGACCGATCTTCAGCGAATTCGGCCTGATGCAGCGGCGCGTGCGGGTCGAGCTGCATTGGCTGCTGGCGCTGGCCGAGGAGCCGCGCGTCGCCGAGGTGCCGGCGCTGTCCGCCGCGGCGCGCGCCGCGCTGCTGGCGATCGCCGAGCGCTTCGGCGAGGAGGACGGCGAGCGCATCAAGGCGATCGAACGCACCACCAATCACGACGTCAAGGCGGTCGAGTACTTCATCAAGGAAAAGATCGCCGATCATCCCGAGCTCGGCGCGGTGAAGGAATTCATCCACTTCGCCTGCACCAGCGAGGACATCAACAACCTCGCCTACGCGCTGATGCTGCGCGACGCGCGCGACGGCGTGCTGCTGCCGGCGCTCGACGCCGTCATCGCCAAGCTGCGCACGATGGCGCACGCGCACGCGAAGCTGCCGATGCTGTCGCGCACGCACGGCCAGACGGCCTCGCCGACCACGCTCGGCAAGGAGCTCGCCAACGTCGTCGCGCGCCTGGAACGCCAGCGCCGGCAGATCGCCGCGGTCGAGATCAGCGGCAAGATCAACGGCGCGGTCGGCAACTACAACGCGCACGTGGTCAGCTATCCGGAAGTCGACTGGCCGGCGTTCTCGCGCCGCTTCGTCGAAAGCCTCGGCCTGGTGTGGAATCCGTACACGACCCAGATCGAGCCGCACGACTGCGTCGCCGAGCTCGGCGATGCCGTGCGCCGCGCCAACACGATCCTGATCGACTTCGCGCGCGACGTCTGGGGCTACATCTCGCTCGGCTATTTCCGCCAGACCTTGAGGGCGGGCGAAGTCGGCTCCTCGACCATGCCGCACAAGGTCAATCCGATCGATTTCGAAAACGCCGAAGGCAACTTCGGCCTCGCCGACGCGTTGTTCGAGCATTTCAGCGCCAAGCTGCCGATCAGCCGCTGGCAGCGCGACCTGACCGACTCGACCGTGCTGCGCGCGCTCGGCACCGCCTTCGGCCACACGCAGATCGCGCTCGACGCGCTCGCGCGCGGCCTGGACAAGCTGACCGCCGCGCCGGACCGGCTCGCCGCCGATCTCGACGCCAGTTGGGAAGTGCTCGCCGAGGCCGTGCAGACCGTGATGCGCCGCTACGGCCTGCCCGAGCCGTACGAGCAGCTGAAGGCGTTGACGCGCGGACAAGGCATCACGCAGGCCGCGTTGCGCGAATTCGTCGCCGGTCTGGCGCTGCCGCAGGATGCCAAGGACCGCCTGCTCGCGCTGACGCCGGCAACCTACGCCGGTCTCGCCGAGTCGCTCGCCCAATCCGTCTGAGCCATGCCGACGCCGCCCGCGATCGAGACGCGCGCCGACGCACGTCACCTGCTCGGCATGCCCGCCGCGCGCTTCCTGCGCGACTACTGGCAGAAGCGCCCGCTGCTGATCCGTGGCGCGTTCGCCGGTTTTCGCAATCCGGTCGCGCCGGAGGATCTCGCCGGCCTCGCCTGCGAGGAACTGGCGCTTTCGCGCATCGTGATCGAGCACCGCTCGCACGACGGCGGCCGAGGCGGAGCCCGCGCCGGAGCCAGTCGATGGGAACTGCGCAACGGCCCGTTCGCCGAGGCGGACTTTGCCGAGCTGCCAAAGACGCACTGGACCTTGCTGGTGCAGGACGTCGACAAGTGGGACGCCGACGTCGCCGCCCTGCTGCCGCACTTCGCGTTCCTGCCGAGCTGGCGCATCGACGACGTGATGATCAGCTACGCCGAGGACGGTGGTTCGGTCGGCGCGCACGTCGACCAGTACGACGTGTTCCTGCTGCAAGGCCTCGGTCGCCGCCGCTGGCAGATCAGCACCGACGCGTCGGCATCGAAGGAATTCCGCACGGACGCGGAATTGAAGCTGCTGCGCGAGTTCGTACCAACCCACGAATGGGTGCTCGAACCCGGCGACATGCTCTACCTGCCGCCCGGCGTGCCGCATCACGGCGTCGCGCTCGGCGCCTGCATGACCTACTCGATCGGCATGCGCGCGCCGTCGCAGGCGGAATTGCTGGTCGATTTCGCCGAGACGCTGGCCGAGCGCATTCCCGATTCGTCGCGCCTGGGCGACCCGGACCTCGCCCCCTCCCGCGGCGACGGCGAGATCGACGACGCGGCGATCGCGCGCGTGACGGCGGCGATGCCGTGGTTGCTGATCGATGCCGGTTCGAAGGATGAAAAGCACGCAGGAAGCGATGGCGGCCATCCGGGGAAGGCCGATGCGTCGTTGCTTCGCACGTGGTTCGGGCGCTTCATCACGCGCTACCGCAGCGCACAGAGTGCGGCGCCGAATCCGCGCCGCTTGAGCGACGCCGCGTTCGCCCGCGCATTCGAGCAAGGTGCGCGCGTGCGGCGCAATCCATGGTCGCGCAGCGCGTGGATGCGCGAAGGCCGCGGCGCGCGGTTGTTCGTCGCCGGCGACGCGCATGCCTGCTCGGTGGGTTTCGCCCGGCTGGTCTGCACCGGCCCCGAGTTCGCGCTCGCCGACGTGCCGAAGGCAGCCGGCGACCGCGACGTGCTGCGCGCGCTGATCGACGCCGGCCATCTCGCCCTGCTGCGTTCGTCGCGACGCGGGAACCGCGCGTGATTCCGGACGCGGACTTCCACGTCGAGTTCGCCGCCTGGCTCGGTGACGACCAGCCCGCGCTGCGGCAGGTACGCGAACAGGTCTTCATCGTCGAACAGCAATGCCCGGAAGACGAGGAATGGGACGCGCTCGACGCGTCCTCGCAGCACGTCCTCGCGCGCGACCGCGACGGCCGCCCGATCGGCACCGGGCGGCTGACGCCCGAACGCAAGATCGGCCGCATGGCGGTGCTGGCCGAATGGCGCGGCCACGGCGTCGGCGCCGCGATCCTGCGCCAGCTTCTGGAACAGGCGCGCGCGCTCGGCTACCCGGCGGTCGAGATGCACGCGCAGACGCATGCGATTCCCTTCTATGCGCGCCTCGGCTTCGTCGCCTACGGCGAGGAATTCCTCGAATGCGACATCCCGCATCGCCGGATGCGGCTCGAACTCGAACCGTTCGCCGCGCCCGAGCGCGCAGCGCCGCCGCCCAGGCCGGAGGCACGCAGCCTCGCCGCCGACGATCGCGGGCAGACCCTGGCCGCGGTCGCCGCCCTGCTCGGCGACACGCAGCACGAGCTGGCGATCCTGACCCCCGACCTCGACCCCGAGCTGTTCGACACGCCGGCCTCGCTCGAGGCGCTGAAGCGCATCGCGCTGTCCGGCCGGCGCGCGCGCATCCGCATCCTGGTGCGCGAGCCGCGCGCCGCGCTGACCGAGGCGCGCCGGCTGATCACGCTGGCGCAGCGGCTGCCGAGCGCGTTCGCGCTGCGCACGCCGATCGACGACGTCGACCGGCAGTACGCATCGGCCTTCCTGTTGAACGACCGTCGCGGCTACCTGTTCCGCCCGCTCGCCGCCCGCCTCGAAGGCGAAGGCTCGACCTACGCGCCGGGTCGCCACGCGCAACTGCTCGCCCTGTTCGACGAAGTCTGGGAGCGCTCCGAGCCGGCCAGCGAGCTGCGCGCGCTGGGAATCTGAATCGACGCCCCCAACTGCTCTGAGTGCAGCGCAACAAAGTTTCGTTAAGCGGTTATAATTCCGTCGTTTCGCCCGCCCTCTTCAGGAGCGGCTGCGTCCAGCCTGTTGCAAGGCGCGCATCCGGCGCGCCTTTTTCGTCTGTCAGGTGTCAGCGTGAGCGCCAACCAGCCCAGTCTTCTCCAGCAGTTCCAGGCCACTTCCCCGATTTCCGGCGGCAATGCCGCCTTCATCGAAGATCTCTACGAGCAGTATCTGGCCGATCCGGCCGCCGTCGCGCCCGAGTGGCGGGAGTTCTTCGGCGCGCTGAAAGGCCGCGAGGCCGGCGACGTGCCGCACTCGGCGGCGATCGCCCGCATCGAGCAGGCGCAGAAAACGAACGGCCATGCTGGCACCGCATTGCCGATCGGCGATGCGCAGTCGCAGAAGCAGGCCGCGGTGCTGAAGCTGGTCACCGCCTACCGCTCGCGCGGCCATCTGGCGGCCAAGCTCGATCCGCTCGACATGGAGCACGCCTTCACCGCCGCCGACCTGCAGGCGATCGGCCTGCTGCCGCGGCCGTCGGCGCCGGACCTGGACCCGTCTTTCCACGGCCTGGGACCTGCCGACCTGGAATCGGAATTCAGCACCGGCTCGCTGGCCGGCCCGCAGCGGCTGAAGCTGCGCGAGCTGGTCGCCCTGCTGAAGGCGACCTATGCCGGCAGCATCGGCACCGAGTTCATGCACATCTCCGACGTCGAGCAGCGCCAGTGGGTGCACGAGCAGCTCGAACGCGCCGGCGGCCACTACGGCCTCAGCGTCGAGGACAAGAAGCGCGTGCTGGAGAAGCTGGTCCAGGCCGATGGCCTGGAGCGCTACCTGCACACCAAGTACGTCGGCCAGAAGCGCTTCTCGCTGGAAGGCGGCGACAGCCTGATTCCGCTGCTCGACGAGCTGATCCGCCGCGGCGGCGCCGACGGCATGAAGGACATGGTCGTCGGCATGGCCCATCGCGGCCGCCTGAACGTGCTGGTCAACACGCTCGGCAAGTCGCCGCAGAAGCTCTTCGCCGAATTCGAAGGCAAGTTCGACCATCCGGACGATCCCGCGCATTCCGGCGACGTGAAGTACCACATGGGCTTCAGCGCCAACATCAAGACGCCGGGCCGCACCGTGCACGTCGCGCTGGCGTTCAACCCCTCGCATCTGGAAATCGTCAACCCGGTCGTCGCCGGCTCGGTGCGCGCACGCCAGACGCACCGCAACGACGCCAATCGCGAGCACGTGGTGCCGGTGCTGATCCATGGCGACGCCGCCTTCGCGGGCCAGGGCGTCAACATGGAGCTGTTGAACATGTCGCAGGCGCGCGGCTTCGCGGTCGGCGGCGCGATCCACGTGGTCGTCAACAACCAGGTCGGCTTCACCACGTCCAATCCGCACGACGCGCGCTCGACGCTGTACTGCACCGACGTCGCCAAGATGGTCAACGCGCCGGTGTTCCACGTGAACGGCGACGATCCGGAAGCGGTGCTGTTCGTCGCGCGCCTGGCCTTCGACTTCCGCCAGAAGTTCAAGCGCGACGTCGTCATCGACCTGGTCTGCTACCGCCGCCACGGCCACAACGAGGCCGACGAGCCGGCCGCGACGCAGCCGTTGATGTATCAGCTGATTCGCGCGCGCCCGACCGCGCGCGAGCTGTACGCCCAGAAACTCGTCGCCGAGAACGTCATCGCCGATACCGACGCGAAGGCACTGGTCGACGGCTATCGCAGCCGGCTCGAGGCCGGCACGCCGATCGCCGAGCTGGATGCCGAGTACAAGGACGAGTTCGCGGTCGACTGGAGCCGCCACCTGCGCGCCTCGCTCGACCAGACGATCGCGACCGGCGTGCCCAAGGACAAGCTGGCCGAACTCAACCGCAAGATCCTGACCATCCCATCCGGTGTCGCCCTGCAGTCGCGCGTCGCCAAGATCTACGAGGATCGCGCCAAGATGGCCGCGGGCGACCAGTCGATGGACTGGGGCTTCGCCGAGAACCTGGCCTACGCGACGCTGATCGACGACGGCTACGACCTTCGCCTGGTCGGCCAGGACTCCGGCCGCGGCACCTTCTTCCATCGCCATGCGGTGCTGCACGACCAGAACAGCGGCGGCGACTACATCCCGCTCGCGACCCTGCGCGACAGCGGCGACGTGACCATCGTCGACTCGCTGCTCAGCGAGGAAGCGGTGATGGCGTTCGAATACGGCTACTCGACCTCCGAGCCGCGCACCCTGGTGCTGTGGGAAGGCCAGTTCGGCGACTTCGCCAACGGCGCGCAGGTCGTCATCGACCAGTTCATCTCCTCCGGCGAGGCGAAGTGGGACCGGCTGTCCGGCCTGGTGCTGCTGCTGCCGCACGGCTACGAAGGTCAGGGTCCGGAGCATTCCTCCGCGCGCCTGGAGCGCTATCTGCAGCTGTGCGCGCTGGAGAACATGCAGGTCTGCGTGCCGACCACGCCGGCGCAGATGTTCCACATGCTGCGGCGACAGATGCTGCGCGACGTGCGCAAGCCGCTGATCGTGATGACGCCGAAGTCGCTGCTGCGCCACAAGCTGGCGGTGTCGACGCTAGACGAACTCGCCGACGGCGGATTCCACCTGGTGCTGCCCGACACGACGTCGAAGAACGCGAAGAAGGTGCGTCGCGTGGTGCTCTGCTCGGGCAAGGTCTATTACGACCTGGTCGAGGAAGCGGGCAAGCGCAAGATCGAGGACGTCGCGCTGGTCCGCGTCGAGCAGCTGTATCCGTTCCCGCGCACCGAAGCGGCGGCCGAACTGGCCAAGTTCGCCGCGGCGAAGGAAATCGTCTGGTGCCAGGAAGAGCCGATGAACCAGGGCGCCTGGTACCAGATCAAGCATCATCTGCAGAGCCTGGTCGGGCCGAAGCAGTCGCTCTCCTACGCCGGCCGTGCACGTTCGCCGGCGCCGGCCTGCGGTCATCTTTCCACCCACCTCGTCGAACAAGCGGCCCTGGTCGAACAGGCGCTGGTCGCGCCCGTCGGCAACGACAACGTCTCGGAGTAATTCATGGCAATCGAAGTCAAGGTCCCCGTCCTCCCCGAATCCGTCTCCGACGCGACCATCGCGACCTGGCACAAGAAGCCGGGCGATGCCGTCAAGCGCGACGAGAACCTGGTCGATCTGGAGACCGACAAGGTCGTGCTCGAAGTGCCGGCACCGGCCGACGGCGTGCTGAAGGAGATCAAGTTCGACACCGGCGCGACCGTGACCAGCCAGCAAGTGCTGGCGATCCTCGAGGAAGGCGCGGCCGCCGCGGCGGCTCCGGCCGCGAAGGCGGCGGAACCGGCCAAGAGTGAAGCACCGAAGGCCGCTGCGGCTCCCGCCCCTGCTCCGGCGGCGGCGAAGACCTCCGAGCTCTCTCCCGCCGGCCAGCGCGTCGCGACCGAGAACCAGATCGATCCGGCCAACGTCTCCGGCACCGGCCGCGACGGCCGCGTGACCAAGGAAGACCTGATCAACTTCATGCGCAACGACGGCGCCGCCAAGCCGGCTGCTGCTGCGCCTGCCGCCGCCAAGCCCGCCGCTTCCGGCGGCCGCACGGAAGAGCGCGTGCCGATGACGCGCATGCGCGCGAAGATCGCCGAGCGCCTGATGCAGTCGAAGAACTCGATCGCGATGCTGACCTCGTTCAACGAGATCAACCTGGCCAAGGTCGCCGCGATGCGCAAGGAGCTCGGCGAGCAGTTCGAGAAGGCCAACGGCATCAAGCTCGGCTTCATGAGCTTCTTCGTCAAGGCGGCGGTCGAGGCGCTGAAGCGCCATCCGATCGTCAACGCCTCGGTCGACGGCAACGACGTCATCTACCACGGCTATCAGGACATCTCGGTCGCGGTGTCGACCGACAAGGGCCTGGTCACGCCGGTGCTGCGCGACGCGCAGAACATGGGCTTCGCCGACATCGAGAAGGCGATCGCCACGTACGCGAAGAAGGCGCGCGAAGGCGGCCTGACGCTGGACGACCTCGCCGGCGGCACCTTCACGATCACCAACGGCGGCACCTTCGGCTCGCTGTTCTCCACGCCGATCGTCAATCCGCCGCAGAGCGCGATCCTCGGCATGCACACGATCAAGGAACGCGCGATCGTCGAGAACGGCCAGGTCGTCGCCGCGCCGATGATGTACGTCGCGATCAGCTACGACCATCGCATCATCGACGGCAAGGATGCGGTGCTGTTCCTGGTCGACATCAAGAATCAGCTCGAGAATCCGAGCCGCATGCTGCTGGGAATGTGAGCGGAACGGCGGTGAGCGGTGAGCGGCAAGAGCATCTGCACGCCGCCGCTCGATCGCTTTTTCCGCTCACCGCTCACCGCTGACCGCTCACTTCTAGGAAATCCAATGGCAGACCAATTCGACGTCATCGTCATCGGCGGCGGCCCCGCCGGCTACCACGCCGCGATCCGCGCCGCGCAACTGGGCCTCAAGGCCGCCTGCGTCGACGCCTGGACCGGCGCCGACGGCAAGGCCGCGCTCGGCGGCACCTGCCTCAACGTCGGCTGCATCCCGTCGAAGGCGCTGCTCGATTCCTCCAAGCAGTTCTGGAATCTGACCCAGCATTTCGACGCGCACGGCATCACGACCAAGGACGCAGCGATCGACGTCAAGACGATGATCGGCCGCAAGGACAAGATCGTGAAGCAGTTCACCGGCGGCGTCGCGATGCTCTACAAGGGCAACAAGATCGCCTCGTTCCTCGGCACCGGCAAGCTGCTGAAAGATCGCCAGGTCGAGATCACCGCGCCCGACGGCAGCAAGCAGACGATCGCCGGCACCAACGTCGTCATCGCCACGGGCTCGGCGCCGATCGAGCTGCCGTTCGCCAAGTTCGACGGCAAGTACATCGTCGACAACGCCGGCGCGCTCGCCTTCGACGCGGTGCCCAAGCGCCTCGGCGTGATCGGCGCCGGCGTGATTGGCCTCGAGCTCGGCAGCGTCTGGCGCCGTCTCGGCGCGGAAGTCACGATCCTCGAAGCGCTGCCGGATTTCCTCGGCGCCGCCGATGCCGACGTCGCCAAGGTCGCGCTGAAGGAGCTGAACAGGCAGGGCCTGAAGATCGAACTCGGTGCGAAGCTGTCGAAGGCCGAGATCAAGAAGAACGAAGTCCATCTCACCTACACCGGCAAGGACGGCGAGAAGCAGTTGGTGGTGGACAAGCTGATGGTCGCGGTCGGCCGCCGCGCGTATACCGACGGCCTGCTCGGCGACGGCACCGGCGTCAAGCTCGACGAGCGCGACCGCGTCGTCGTCGACGAGCACTGCTGGACCGGTGCCGAAGGCGTGTGGGCGGTCGGCGACTGCGTGCGCGGTCCGATGCTCGCGCACAAAGGCTTCGAGGAAGGCATCATGGTCGCCGAGCTGATCGCCGGCAAGGCGGGCCACGTCAACCTCGACACGATCCCGTGGGTCATCTACACCGAGCCGGAAATCGCCTGGGTCGGCCAGACCGAAAAGCAGCTCAAGGACGCCGGCATCCCGTACAAGACCGGCAGCTTCCCGTTCGCGGCGATCGGCCGCGCGGTCGCGATGAACGAACCGGCCGGCATGGTCAAGATGATCGCCCACGCCGAAACCGACCGCATCCTCGGCGTGCACCTGGTCGGCGCGAACGTCTCCGAGCTGGTCGCCGAATGCGTCGTCGCGATGGAGTTCAAGGGCTCGTCCGAGGACCTCGCGCGCATCGTGCACGCGCATCCGACGCTCAGCGAGGCCGTGCACGAGGCGGCGCTGGCGGTGGACAAGCGCGCGATCCACAAGATGAACTGACTCGTGCGTTTTCGGCTGGCACTTCGGATCTCACTGTGCGCTCCGATGCTGGTCCTGGTCGCGGGCTGCGCTACCACGCAGCCCACGCAAGCTCCCTCCGCCGGTCCCGGCCGCGTCCAACCTGCGGCGGAACCCGTGCCGCCCGAGTACCGGGCGGCGATCGGGGCATCCGAACGCGTCGGACTGGACGTCTATCGCCGCGATCACGCGGCATCCCGCACGACCGACGTCCTGCTGCAGCTCCCCGGCGCGCCTTCCCTGCAGGAAGGTGCAGGCTGGCTGACGCAGGACGTCGGCAACGGCGTCTATCGTGTGGTCTATCTGCTGGGACGGAAAGAGGACCTGCGCGCGTGGGCCGAAGCCGACTACCACGTGAGTTCGGATTCGATCGTCGATCCGCACCTAATTTCACCGCCCCGGCCGCTCTCTCCGGATGAAACGCCGCTCGCCCGGGCCGTCCAAACCGCGATGTCGGCGGAGTGGCTCCGCTGCGCCGAGCGCTACAACGTCGTCACCCGGCCTGCCGGCGGCGAGGACGCTTCGATCCACGTCTACTTGCTGCCAGCGAGGATGGAGGGGAATTCCTTCCCGCAGAGCGGTTTCCACGATTTCGCCGTTTCCGCGGACGGGTCGGCGATCGTCGATCACTACAGCCAGACCAAAGCGTGTCTCCGATCGACTGCCAGTCCGCCATCCGGAGGCAAGCTGCACGCTCTGATGGCAACCCATCTGACGTCACCGGTTCCGACGGCGTTCCACGTGTTCATGAGCTTGGACTACGGCATGCCCGTGTATGCCGTAACCGTCGACAATGGGCTGCTGTGGTCGATCGACCAGGGACACATCCGCTCGCAGGGTAAGGTATCCAGGCCCTGAGGAACGTCCCTGCGGTGGCCGTTGCTTCACTAGAGAGTGGCGGGACGAACGGCTCCTCGTCGAAACTCGCTGCCTGAGAACCGGACGGAGTCCTCGTGCGCATCTGGAGCCTGCACCCGCAATACCTCGACGCCAAAGGCCTGGTCGCGCTGTGGCGTGAAACCCTGCTGGCGCAGGCCGTGCTGCTCGGACGCACCAAGGGCTACACGCGCCATCCGCAGCTCGATCGCTTTCGTGCCGCCGACTCGCCGCCCGGCCTGGTCGCCGACTATCTGCGCGTCGTGGCCGCGGAAGCGGCGCAGCGCGGATACCACTTCGACACCACGCGGATCGCCGAGGCCACCGCGGCCACGCGTCTGGCGGTGACCGCAGGCCAGATGCAGTGCGAATGGCGACATCTGCTGAACAAGCTGGAACAACGCGATCCGCCCCGCCGCGAACGGTTGATCGCCGTCGCGGCTCCGCTCCCGCATCCGCTGTTTGACGTCGTCCCGGGGGATGTGGAACCTTGGGAGAAAGCCTCTCCTCCCGCCACCATCGTTCGCCGCACGGCGAAGAAATCTTCCGGAAATTCGCCATGACGATCGCTCCGTTCAAAGCCTTCCGCATCCACAACGACAACGGCGCGCATCGTGCCGGCGTCGAGGAGATGCGCGCCGACGAACTTTCGCCGGGCGAAGTCCTGATCAAGGTCGCCTACTCGTCGGTCAACTACAAGGACGCGCTGGCCGGCAGCGGCAAGGGCAAGATCCTGCGCCAGTACCCGCTCAACGGCGGCATCGACGTGGCCGGTTACGTCGCCGCGTCGACCGATCCGACATTCAAGGAAGGCGACCAGGTGCTGTGCACCGGCTGCGGCCTGTCGGAAACGCGCGACGGCGGCTACGCGGAGTACGCGCGGCTGGAATCGAAGTGGACGATTCCGCTGCCGACCGGCCTGACCCTGCGCGAGTCGATGGCGCTCGGCACGGCCGGCTTCACCGCCGCGCTGGCGCTGTTCCAGATGGTGCGCAACGGCCAGACGCCGGCGATGGGGCCGATCGTCGTGACCGGCGCCACCGGCGGCGTCGGATCACTGGCGATCGACGTCCTGACCCAGGCCGGCTTCGAGGCGCACGCGATCACCGGCAAGGTCGAGCAGTTCGACTATCTGATCGGCCTCGGCGCCAAGCAGTGCGTCGCGCGCAAGGAACTCTACTGGGGCCAGCGTCCGCTGGAGAGCGCGCATTGGGCCGGCGCGATCGACAACGTCGGCGGCGACCTGCTGGCCGGATTGACCCGCGTGATGAAGCCGTACGGCAACATCGCCATTTGCGGCAACGCCGGCGGCATCGAACTCGCCACGACCGTGATGCCGTTCATCATCCGCGGGCTCAGCGTGCTCGGTGTCGCCTCGGCCGGCACGGCGCGCGCGATCCGCGATCAGGTGTGGGCGCATCTGGCTTCCGACTGGAAGCCGGCGCATCTCGCCGAGATCGCCAACCGCGAAGTCGAACTCACTGATCTGCCGGTCGTTTTCGATACCATGCTGGCCGGCGGCTCGCTCGGCCGCAGCATCGTCCGCGTCGGCTGATCGTCTCTCTGGCGACACCGCCGAGGTCTGTCTAGAATGCCGCCCTTACCCAGGGGAACCTTGCACATGTCCAGAGTGCTGATCGTCGACGATTCGCCTTCTCAGCTGGTCGGTATGAAGCGCACGGTGGAGAAACTCGGCCACCAGGTCATCACCGCCGAAGACGGCGCCGCCGGCGTCGAAGCGGCCAAACGCGAATTGCCGGACCTGATCCTGATGGACGTGGTCATGCCGAACCTCAACGGCTTCCAGGCGACGCGCACGATCGCGAAGGATCCGAAGACCAGCCACATCCCGATCATCCTGGTGACCACCAAGGACCAGGACACCGATCGCGTCTGGGGCCTGCGCCAGGGCGCCAAAGCGTACGTGACCAAGCCGATCGACGACGCCGAGCTGACGCGGGTGATCAAGGATTACCTGCCGGCGGCGTGACCGCCTGCGGCCGCGGCGCGTGGAATGCGCGCACGACCGGTCGTAGGTTCAAATCCCACTCCCGCTACCCGCGTCGGAATCGAGAAGACGTGCTGTCGCGCCCTCGGATGCCTGGCGCGACGGCGCGGATGCGTCCTTCGATCTCCGTCGGCTACGTCCATTCGGGCGCTTGCGCGATCTCTCGCGCAAGACGACCGTAGAGTGGCTCGTCTCCGCGGGCGTGATGCGATGCGGCCACATCGAAACCGCCGAAGACTCGGCGCAACGCGCCCTCCCGCTCACGCGCGCGGGTCGTACTCGAAATACGCCTTCGCCAGAGACTCGTACAACTCGCGCTGCTCGGCGGTTTCCGCCTTCGGCGCGCGCACGCGCAGCGTGACGATCTGGTCGCCCGGTGTCTTGCCCGGCCAGCCGCGCCCGCGCAGGCGCATCTTGCGACCGCCGTCCGAGCCCGCCGGCACGCGCAACTCGACGTTGCCGGCCAGCGTCGGCACGGTCACGGTCGCGCCGAGCGCGGCCTCCCAGGGTGCGATCGGCAAATCGACGAGCACGTCGCGGCCATCGAGCTGGAAACGCGGGTCCGAGCGCAAGCCGACTTCGAGGATCAGGTCGCCTGCCTTGCCGCCGTGCATGCCGGGATAGCCCTGCCCGGCCAGGCGGATCTGCTGGCCCGGCGCGATGCCGGCCGGAATCTTCACTTCCAGCGTGCGCTCGCCGCCGCCGTCGCGCAGCGTGATGCGTTCGCGCCCGCCGTGGTAGGCGGTGCCGAGGTCGACCGCGATCTGCGCATGCAGATCGCGCCCTGAGCGCGGGCCCGCACGCCCGGCTCCGCCGCGACCGCCGAACAGGGACTCGAAGAAGTCGCTGAAGCTCTCCTGGTCGAAATTGCCGTCGCCACCACCGCCGAAATCGGTCTCGCGCTGCCAGTTCGGCGGCGGACCGCGGAACGGATCGCCGCCGCGATAGCCGCCGGCGCGCAACTGGTCGTAGGCCTTGCGTCGCGACGGGTCGCGCAGCGCCTCGTAGGCCTCGTTGACCGCCTTGAACTTGTCCTCGGCGTCGGCTTCCTTGCTGACGTCCGGATGGTATTTGCGCGCGAGCCGCCGATACGCCGATTTGATCTCGGCATCGGTCGCGTCGGATTTCACGCCGAGCGTTTCGTAGTAGTCCTTGAACTCCATCCTCACCCCGATATTTGTGCGATCGTCCGTGATCGCTGCTTCGTCAGTGCTTCGATCCCCAGCGGGTCGACGACTTCGGCAAATCCAGAGCGGCCATCCGTGGCCGCACTTTTCATCGAGAGCAACGACGCTTCAACAACGGCGACGCCCGCGGTATCGCTACCGCGGGCGTGGCGTCCTTCGAAAGGGTACGCCGGCTGAGTGCCAGCGTACCAAAGCTGCCGCGGTTCTTCGCGTCGGGCGCCTCAGGCGTTGATCGCGATGCGACGCGGGGCCGATTCGGGCTTCTTCGGGATCGAGATCTCGAGCACGCCGTTCTTGCCGGCGGCGCTGATGCCTTCCGCGTCCGCGCTCTCGGGCAAGGTGAAGCGGCGCTCGAAGCTGCCGTAGCGACGCTCGACGCGGGTGAACTTCGCACCGCCTTCCTTCGCCTCGGACTTGCGTTCGCCCTTCAGCGTCAGCACGTTCTTGTCCATCTGGATCTCGATCTGGGCCGGGTCGATGCCGGGCAGGTCGGCCAGGATCACGAAGCGCGAAGCTTCCTCGCGCACGTCGACGCGCGGCGCCCAGGCAGCCGTCTCGTCGCCGAAGAAACGCTCCAGCGCCGGCTTCGCCTGCAGGTTGCCGCGAACCAGCCAGGGGGAATAGTGGTTGACCAACATGTGTGTCTCTCCGCATTAGGTGTACGGCGAGCCTCGCCGCGATGCGAGGAAAATGGCGCCCCCTTTTCGGCTTTCAAGAGCCGATTTGCGCAGCTGCGGTGCGCCGTATGATCCGCCCTCCCTTACCGAGGATCCCAGCATGGCCATCCAACCCGGCGAACGCATCCCGAGCGCGACGCTCAACATCCTCAACGACGGCGTGAAGGAGATCTCCACCGACGAGATCTTCGCCGGCAAGAAAGTCGTGCTGTTCTCGGTGCCCGGCGCGTTCACGCCGACCTGCTCGGCCAAGCATCTGCCCGGCTACGTCGAACACTACGAGGAATTCCGCCGCCGCGGCGTCGACGTCGCCTGCATCGCGGTCAACGACGCCTACGTGATGAGCGCCTGGGCGAAATCGCAGAGCGTGCCGGAAGGCCTGTCGATGCTCGCCGACGGCAACGGCGCGTTCACGCGCGCGCTGGGGCTGGAGATGGACGCGACGCGCTTCGGCATGGGCCTGCGCGGCAAGCGCTTCGCGCTGTACGCCGAGGACGGCGTGGTGAAGAAACTCAACGTCGAGGCGCCGGGCGAGTTCAAGGTGTCGAACGCCGAAACGATGCTGACGGAGATCGACTGATCGATCCGCGGTTGGACGACCGAAAATCGCCCGACGGAAACATGCACGGAAAAGCGCCGGGGCCGCTGTTACGCGGCCCCGGCGCGGGTTCTACTCCTGCGTCGGTTCTGGCGGCGCCTCGGCGGCCGGCACGTCGCCGCCGTCCTCTTCGTTGAGCGCGTCCACCTTGACGACGCCGACCAACGCCTCGTCGGCCGGCAGGCGGATCAGCGTGACGCCCTGAGCGATGCGGCCGACGCGCGCGATCTCGCTGGCGCGCGTGCGCACCAAGGTGCCCTGATTGGAGATCAGCATGACTTCGTGCGAATCGTCCAGCTCCACGGCGCCGACGAGTTTTCCGTTGCGCTCGGAGCACTGGATGCCGATCACGCCCTGGATGCCGCGGCTCTTGCGCGGATACTTCGACAGCGGCGTGCGCTTGCCGTAGCCGCGTTCGGTGGCGGTGAGCACGCAGGTCTCCGACGACGCGGACTCGTCGGTCAGCACCTCGCCTTCGGCCGCCTCGTTCGATTCGTCCTCGTCGCCGCTCTGCTCGAACGCGTGCTCGACGACCAGCAGCGAAACCACCTGCGCACCGGCGGCGAGCCGGATGCCGCGTACGCCGCTCGCGCCGCGCCCCATCGGTCGCACGTCGCCCTCGGCGAAGCGTACCGCCCTGCCGTTCGAGGCGAACAGCATCACGTCGCGGCTGCCGTCGGTGAGCTGTACGTCGACCAGCGCATCGTCCTCGTCGAGGCCGATCGCGATCTTGCCGCGCTGCAGCTGGAACTCGAACTCGGTGAGCGGCGTCTTCTTCACCGTGCCGTTGCGCGTCGCGAAGAACACGAAGCGATCCTCGGCGTACTCGCGCACCGGCAGGATCGCCTGCACCTTCTCGCTCGCTTCCAGCGGCAGCAGGTTCACGATCGGCTTGCCGCGCGCGTTCGGGCCGGCGTCCGGCAGCTTGTAGACCTTGAGCCAGAACACGCGGCCGGCGCTGGTGAACACCAGCAAGGTGTCGTGCGTGTTCGCGATCCACAGCCGCTCGACGAAATCCTCTTCCTTCATGTTCGTCGCCGAGCGCCCCTTGCCGCCGCGGCGCTGCGCACGGTAGAGGCTGACCGGCTGGCGCTTGGCGTAGCCGGTGTGCGACAGCGTGACGACGACGTCCTCGGGCTCGATCAGGTCGAGCACGTCGAGGTCTTCCTGGCTGGCCTGGATCACCGTGCGGCGGGGATCGCCGTACTGCTCCTTCAGCGCGACGAACTCGTCGCGGATCACCTTGAGCAGCACGTCGGGGTTCTCGAGGATCTCGATCAGGCCGGCGATCGTGCGCAGCAGCTCCTTGTACTCGTCGGTGAGCTTTTCCTGCTCCAGGCCGGTCAGGCGCGAGAGGCGCATCTCGAGAATCTGCTGCGCCTGCACTTCGGAGAGCTGGTAACCCGCGTCGGCGAGACCGACCTGCAGATCGAGCCCCTCCGGCCGCGACGCATCCGCGCCGGCGGCGGCGAGCAGCGCGCGCACCAGGCCCGGCTCCCAGCGCCGCGCGAGCATGCGCTGCTTCGCCTCGTCCGGCGACGGCGAGGTCTTGATCAGCTCGACCATCTCGTCGATGTTCGCCAGCGCGACGGTCAGGCCTTCCAGGATGTGCGCTCGATCGCGCGCCTTGCGCAGGTCGAAGATCGTGCGCCGCGTGACCACTTCACGGCGATGACGGATGAAGGCGTCGAGGATCTCGCGCAGGCCGAGCGTGCGCGGCTGCCCGTCGAGCAGCGCGACCATGTTGATGCCGAACGTGACCTGCAGCTGCGTCTGCTGGAACAGATTGTTGAGCAGCACGTCGGCGGACGTGTCGCGGCGCACCTCGATGACGATGCGCAGGCCGTCCTTGTCCGATTCGTCGCGCAGCTCGGAGATGCCCTCGATGCGCTTTTCCTTAACCAGCTCGGCGATCTTCTCGATCAGCCGCGCCTTGTTCACCTGGAACGGGATCTCGGTGACGATGATCGTCTCGCGGCCGTTGTCCTCGCTCTCGATCTCGCACTTGGCGCGCACCAGGATGCGGCCGCGCCCGGTCCTATACGCCTCGACGATGCCGGCGGCGCCGTTGATGATGCCGGCCGTCGGAAAGTCCGGCCCAGGCACCAGGCGCATCAGCTCGTCGAAGCCGAGCTCGGGGTCGTCGATCAACCCGATGCACGCCGACAGCACCTCGCCGAGATTGTGCGGCGGCACGTTGGTCGCCATGCCGACCGCGATGCCGGCAGAGCCGTTGACCAACAGGTTCGGGATGCGCGTCGGCAGGACGGTCGGCTCGAGTTCCTTCTCGTCGTAGTTCGGCTGGTAGTCGACGGTTTCCTTGTCGATGTCGGCCAGCAGCTCCGACGACAACCGGTCCAGGCGGCACTCGGTGTAGCGCATCGCCGCGGCTTCGTCGCCGTCGACCGAACCGAAGTTGCCCTGGCCGTCGATGAGCGTGTAGCGCATCGAGAAGTCCTGCGCCATGCGCACCAGCGCGTCGTAGATCGAAGAGTCGCCGTGCGGGTGGTACTTACCCATCACGTCGCCGACCACGCGCGCGCACTTCACGTACGGGCGGTTCCACACCGTGTTCGATTCGTGCATCGCGTACAGCGTGCGTCGGTGCACCGGCTTCAGGCCGTCGCGCACGTCGGGCAGCGCGCGCCCGACGATCACGCTCATCGCGTAGTCGAGATAGCTCTTGCGGACTTCGTCTTCGATGTTGACGCGAATGACTTCTTTGGCCAGTTCAGCCATCAGCAAACCTCTGCAAACCGATGAATTCGCACGCTTCGCACGACACCCGGCGCATACGCACACAGGCGTTCGCGCGGGCTCGGAAGCAACATGAAATCATAGCACAGACAGGCCCCTGAATTGGGCGTTTTTCCCTGGCCGCTGAGGCACTTGGCGAGGGGTCTCAGCTGCGTGCGCGGCGCGGCGTGACGGCGTCTGCGGCGTCGCGGAAGATCCAGTACTTCGAGCTCAGGAAATTCACCACCGCCCCGGCCGCCGAGCCGACCGCGACACCGATCGCCGGCCATTCGTGCACCAGCGGCCACAACGCGAGACACATCGCATAGGCGCCGTAGTTCAAGGCGAAACCGCAGGCCATCGCGATCAGGTAGCGCAGCAGCTGGCGCCGCTTGCTGCCGTTGCTGCGGCCCGAGAAAGTGTAGCGGCGATTGAAGGCCCAGGTGGTCGTCGCCGCGGCGAGAAACGAGATCACGCGCGCGCCGTAAGGATTGAGCGCGAATTCGCGCACCAGCAACTGCACGACGCCGGCGTCGACGACGAAGCCGATCACGCCGCTGATCGCGAACAGCCCGAGCTCCTTGCGCAGCGCCATGCGTGCGGGACCGGCGGCGCTCAGCGCGCGCGGCGGAACAGTTCGGCCATGCGAGCCGCGTCGGGACGTTCGACCACGCCGCGCTCGGTCACGATCGCGTCGATCAAAGCCGCCGGCGTCACGTCGAACACCGGGTTCCAGGCCTGCGCGCCGGCGACGACCGTGCGCTGCCCGGCGTAGCCGAGCAGCTCGTCCGGCGTGCGCAGCTCGATCTCGATGTCCGAACCGCTCGCCGTCGCCATGTCCACCGTCGACGACGGCGCAACGACCATGAACTTGACCCCGTGATGACGCGCGGTGATCGCGAGCTGATAGGTGCCGATCTTGTTCGCGGTGTCGCCGTTGGCGGCGATGCGGTCGGCGCCGACGACGACCCACTGCACGGCGCCGGATCTCATCAGGTGCGCCGCCGCCGAATCGGCGATGAGGGTGGCCGGGATGCCGTCGCGCAGCAGTTCCCAGATCGTCAGGCGCGCGCCCTGCAGCCACGGCCGCGTTTCGCCCGCGTACACGCGCGCGATACAGCCAGCGGCGAAGCCTGCGCGGATCACGCCGAGCGCGGTGCCGTAGCCGGCAGTCGCCAGCGAACCGGTGTTGCAGTGGGTCAGCACGCCGACGCCGTCCCCGAGCAACGCCGCGCCGAGCTCGCCCATGCGCCGGTTGGCGGCGAGATCCTCGTCCTGGATCGCCTGCGCCTCGCGCGCCAGCGCGGCCGCATCGGCACCGACGCGCTTCATGCGATCCAGCGCCCACATCAGATTCACCGCGGTCGGACGCGCCGAACGCAGCTGCGCGAGCGCCGCGTCCAACCGCTCAGGCTCGTTCTGCGCGGCCAGCACGACGCCCCAGGCCGCGGCGATGCCGATCGCCGGCGCGCCGCGCACGGTCAGATCGTGGATCGCCGTGGCCACCTCGGCAGCGCTGCGGCAATCGACGTAGGTTTCCTCGGCCGGCAGCCGCCGTTGATCGAGCAGGCGCAGATGATCGCCCTGCCAGAGAACGGCGCGGATCGAATCGTGACTGGAAGCGGCGGATGCGTTCATGCGAATGCTCGTCGGCGCGAGTGCGCGGCCAGCGGCGCGCGTTCGGGGGCGCGCAGCGTAGCAGCGCGCCGGTGCGCGGGCCAGCGCGCACGATTGATCGCGAGAATGGTGGGCGGTGCAGGGATCGAACCTGCGACCCTTGCCGTGTGAAGGCAATGCTCTACCGCTGAGCTAACCGCCCTGGGGCCGTCCGAACGCTCGGCGCGATCGCCGCTCGGACGATCTTGCTTCGCGAGACGGGGCGGTGACGCTGTCGCGTCACCGCCCCACCCGGACTATGGTGCCGGAGAAGGGAATCGAACCCCCGACCTACGCATTACGAATGCGCCGCTCTACCAGCTGAGCTACTCCGGCGAGGGGCGCGGAGTATAGACAACGCGTGCCCTTGGGTACAAGCCAAACCGTCAGAACCTGTTCAACAGGCAGCCCGAAGGTGCCTACCAGCAATTCCCGTTCGTCGGCGGCTTCGCCCCGGACCAATCCTTGGCTCCAGTATTGGAAAGCAGAAGGTTGGCGCACTGGTCGTTGGCCTGAGCGTTCTGCGGCGTCGCCGTGAGAACGTAGGTCTGGTCGCCGTTCGCCAGAGCCACCTCGACGGTGTAGTACCCCTTCTCGGAGGTGGTGCTGAGTCCCAAGTCCCCCATCGACGCGTAGCGATTCAGATTGGTGTAATACCGCTCTTGGGCCGCAGCGATACGCATCAGAAATTCCTTTCCGTCGGCACGCCGAGTACGCAGAACGTAGTTCGTATAGTTCGGATAGGAGATCGCCGCGAGGATCGCGACGATCGCCACGACGATCATCAACTCGATGAGCGTGAATCCCCTGCTCTTTGGACTGGCCATTTTTCCCTCACGTGCATGAGCGCGGCCGTTGCAGCGCATGTGATTGTCGTCACCAGCCGAGCAGTTCGCGCCAAGCACCGCGGTGCCAAGGCGGAACGGCTTTGTCCATAGCCTTGCGCACGTCTTCGGTCAGTTGCGGCGTGAGCCCGGGAATGATCAATTTGCCGCCCCCCCGCGCGACCATCGCGTCGGACGGCGGTGAAGGCAAGTTCGCCACCGTGCCGATGATGCCCTGCCCGTTGCCATTGCCACCCGACGTCGTGATCGCCGCTCCCGTTCCACCGTCGACGGCCATGATCGAATAGCGCGCGCCTGGATCGCAAGGATCGTCACTCTTCGGGATCAAGCCGTACAGCAGTGCAATGTTGCCGGTAGCAAACGGCAGTGCACGGCGCTGCGCGCGCTCGCCCTTTTCGGTGTCGACGTCCAGACGAATGCGCCATCCATGCGCCATTACGGAAATGATCGTCGGCGCCTGCGTATCGGGGTCGACACCGGCCAGACGCATCGGCGGAACATCGCTCACCACCTCGGTCGGCTTCTCGAAACCTGTGATGCGGCGCGTATTCGTCGCATCCTGCGTCATGTTCTGAGTGACGAGCTGGCTCACCTTGATGGGATAGGCAGGCGATTCCGGTCCGTAGTCTCGGATGCCATAGAACGCCTGCTCCGGAATCGAAGAAGTACGGTCGTCGCTTCCAAGGTACTTACCCGTACCGATGACCAGTATCGGCCGCCGGGTTGCCGGGTCGCGCAGCGCAGTCGGGTTGAACACGAATGGCTGGTCGCCGACAGTTTCGGCGCCTCCATTCCCATAGGAGGTGAACATCAGATCCACCTTCCAATCGTCGAGCTGATCCGAGGAAAGATCGAAGCGCCAGAGGTTTCCGGCGAGGTCACCAGCGTAGACGATGTCGTCCACTTCGTCCGAGCCGAGGTCGTAAACCATCGGCGTGGAAAGGCCGAAGGTCTTGAATCCGGCCGGCCGGCTCTGCGGCGCACCGCTGGTCGGGATCTCGCGTATCAGCTTGCCTGTTTCGAGGTCGATGACGAGCAGCGAAGTGCGCTTGGCGGCGGCTTCGGTGCGGTCGCCGGGCGCCGCAGCCGCGTCCGCATTGGATGGGAAATAGCCGCTCGACACTACTGCGACCCATTTGTTCTGGTAGTGGAGGCGCGCGACGTTGGCCGAATCGTACGTGTAGCCGAGCGAGGCGCACGAGCGCGAACCCACGGCGCAAGGTTGATCGCCATCCGCACTCGGAACCGTGCCACTGGTGAACTCCCACATCGGCACGCCACCGCTTCCGGCCGCGCTCGACTCATCCCCCATGGTCGGATTCGTCACGTCCAGCACGTAAATGCCGCGACCGCCGAGACGCAGAGAGCCGAGCAAGATCGTCCGCCACTTGCCGTTGACGAACACATCCGCTTCGCGCGGACGCGAGTCCACTCCCGGAGTCAGGCCGGCATCGCGGACCGTCGATTTGGCGAGGCGACCGTTCTGGAGCAACAAATTCGGCACGTACGCCCAAGCTTCAGCGCCCGTTTCTGCGTCGAACGCATGCAACATGCCGTCATTCGCACCGACATAGGTCATCGGCCGACGCGAGCGCTGCTGGTTCTGGTAGCTGGCGTAACTGCCTTCCGCTCCGGCCTCGACTTCCGGCGATCCCGTCGGGAACATGTCGTGGTAACCGGAACGCGGAGAGGAGACGTAGGCCGGCTCGCCGTTGACGACGGCTCCCAGCACCGACGCGCGCACGCGCAGCGACGGTGTCGCGGTAGCGCTTTCGTTGGTGCGCTTGCCGCGCAGATAGTCCAATCGGATGGAGCCGTAACCATCGCAATTCGGGCTGGTCCCACCCGTGCAGGCTGCCGCCGCCCCAGGCTTCTGATTCAGTGCATTCTGTTGCCCGGCAGACAGGCTGGTCCAACGGAACGGCACGCCGGTGCCGGTACCATTCGACGTGACGATGATGCGGTCGTTCGGGTCGCGTGTGGTATTGGTTCCAGCAGGATCCGCGCACAGCCCGCCAGTGAGCAGGCAGCCGGCATCCCACTTCACCGTCGCCGGAGTACCTGCCGCGTCGAGTTCGTAACGAAGAAACGTGCCCGACCAGCTGCTGCTGTCGTAGCCGCCCTTGTAACCGCTGTTGCCACCGGTCAGGATCGGCAGCGATACCGACGCCGGCGTCGAACTGGTGCTCTGCGCCACCACGCTGGCAATGATCTTCTGCAGAGCTTGGATCAGCTCGGACGGATTGGAGGCGGCGAAGAACTCGCCACGGCTGTTGATCGCGGCGTGCCACATGTCGTCGATCTTTTCGGCCGTATCCGAATACGGGCTGTTTCCCTGCAACTTCGGCCACTGCAGTCCGCCCTTGCGCAACTTCAGATAATTGTCCGCCGTCTTCCGAATGGTTCCGTCGACGCCGAAACCGATCATGAATTGAACCAAGTGCGGCCACGTCGCCGGATCGTTGGCCGGATTCCAATAGAGTTCTAGGTTGTCGAGCCAGTTGTCACCCGCGGTCAACGGTGTGCTGCCGGTGACGCCGGTCGTGCGGTCGGCGAGATAGGGCCGCACCTTCAGCTTGGTCTGCTCATTGTTCTTGAAACCCGGCCTCAGATCGGTAGCCCAGTAATGGAAAGCGATGTCGGCCATCGTCTTCTGCCCGTTACTGAGCTCGTTCCAGAAGATCTTCGAAGTATCGGCGGAGGTCGAATAAGCGCGCCCATCCGGCAATGTTGCCTCGGCGTTGTCAGTCTGGGTTACCGTCACGACACTGTTGTTCCACAGACCATCGGTCATCTGAATGTGGAAGTTCTTTCGACAGCTCAGCTCCTTGCCCAGGCTGCGCTCCCAATAGGGATTGGTATCGGATGCTCCGGTGTCGCGTTGAAAGAACGTGCCCACGCGATCGGCAGCCGTCTGGTTGGGCGTATTGCCGCCAACGGTAGTCGAAAATAGCCAGGTGTAGAAATTGGTGCGAGTTTGAGCCCCGCTGACGTTTTCGAACGGGAAAATGCCAGTCGCGGCAGCGAGCTGGCGCGTGTTGATATTCTGCCAAGCCACGCGGATATTGCGATCGAACGTGGAAAAGGCACGCGACACCGCAGTGACCGAAGCGGTATACCGAGTGTGATAGTACGAATACCAATTCGCGAAATTTTGCTGCTCAGCCACCGGAAGAGACACCCACTGCCAGTTGCTCGCGGTGTATAGCGTTCCGGTATTGCTGATCTTGCCGTCTGTACCTAGGGTAAGCGTGACAGTGTCTTTCAGCCGGTAATAGCCAGCCGTCAACTTGCCGCAAAATCGCCCGTCCGCAGTCACGCCGAGATTGCGCCTGGTAGAACTGGTCGGTGAATCCGGCCGGTTCGCAAGGATGCCGTTGTCCCAGGCCGAGGTGAATACCGAATTAGGAAAGGCCGTACCATCGGCCTTCAACGGTGGGTCATATTTGACGTTCGGGTTGTAATAGACGCCATTCATCGCCCAGGATTTTGGATTGGTCGCATCCGTCACGCGCGGATCGATGGCGCCAGCGCAAAGATAAGGGCTGGAATCCGATCCCGAGTAGATCGCGCTGCCAGCCGTATTCTGCTGATCCGTACCTCCCCAGCTTGCGCCGGTATAAGGACGCTGATCGGGCATGTAGTTGCGCCCCATCGAGCCGGAATCGTCGAAGGTCAGCACCACATTCGGCGCAACTTTCGAAGTCAATTCCGGCGGCGTGGTCAAGAGGTCAATGGTGCCCTCCGCAGCCGCCTGGGCCGATGCGAATTGCGGCAGACCGGTCAGAACGCAAAGCACGGCCGTGGCCAATGACAGGGTGAAGGACGATCGCATCCTGGTCATGGGATTCGCTCCTCGAAGGATTCGCACGTGATCAAGGCTCAATTCCGGTATTAGTCAGATTGACGGACGAGAACACGCTCTCGGTCGCATTCAGGACGGCCGCGCTGCCACCGTAGCTGCGCGAGGTGATTCGATAGAACCAGGCCGTGCCCGGCCCGCCCCTGCGCTCGTCGTCGATCGCACCAGACTGACTGCCGGCTCCCGGCGGTACGTTCGGCCCGAGATCCTCGACGAGAACCACTGGCTGCGTAGCCAGCGACGCGGTCTCGCGGTCACCGCCCAATCCGGTCAACGTACCGGCATAGCTCGGCGTCCCAGGCAGCGCGGAAGTCCACGACTTGGACGTGCGGAATTTCTGCACCGCAGTCGGCAACGTACCGTCGAGGTTCGGTCGGTACACGCAAGTGCCCGTGCCGCTCTCCACGCACGGCGGCAGTGGCTGGCTACCCATGAACGAGAGGTTCCACAGCCATGCCTCCGTTCCGCGCAACCCGCTCTCGGCTCCCATCATGCCCAACTGCTGATTTCGCATGCCGCCAGTCATCTTTTCCTGCAGGATCGAGGTGCCGATCGCCGTCAGCGCAAGCAACGTGATCAGCAGCAGGAAGATCAATGCGACGAAGAGGACGGCGCCGCGCTGACGCGCCGGCAAGCAGTTCGAGTCGAGTTTCATCGCTCTGGCCTAGAAGTTGCGGTTGCGAACGGTGACGTAGGCGATGAATTCGCGTCGCAACTGATTGCCCGCACTCAATCCCGAGGGGAGTGAGGTGGCATTCAGGAATTCATCGCCGTCGAAGCTATACCGGCGGTCGGCTTGATCGAGGCTGCCGATGTCGTCAACCGTGTTCACCAGCAGATGCGATTCGATGGAGCGCACGGTGCGCCACATGCATCCGGGCTCATCGTTCAGCCCCGGCGGCGGCGGCGAGCACTCCGTGCCGACATTGACGTCCGCGGCACTCATGAACTGCGTTTTGCCAGTTCTATCCTGCACGCCATACCGGAACACCAACTCATCGACGCCACGAACCAGCTCCTGCTCGACGCCCTTTTCCCGGCGGATCAACACCGGAATCAGGCGAGTGTCTCCCCCGCCGTTCGGTCGAGCATCGGGATTGTCGTCCTCGCGAAACGCGAGGTAGTAGCTGACCGTGACGAAATCGGCACTGAAATTGAAAAGCCGCACGTCGCGGGTTCGGTTGCCTTTACATGAAAATCCACTCGCTCCGGCGAGAATCCCGCTGCTCGTCTGAGGAACGGCACCGATCGTCAGCAGATTGCCGGAAACGGCGGAGATCGGCAGCACTACCGGACTGACGCAATCGGAAATCAGCGCCAATCCGGGAGTCATGCCACTGATCGGATCGTCCCCATCCTGAGGACTGACCTGGATCGTGTCACCATCTGCCAAATCCGCCCCCGCCGCTACGCTGCAGGCATTGAGCGGAACGGTCCAGCCAGTGCCGCGCTGATAGCGGATGGTCAACACGTCGGAGGCCGGCACGCGTCGGCCTGCGGCCAGCCCCATGTCGGGAATCGCCTCGCTGCCGGACGGCAATGAAGGGGTGCAGGTCGATGCCGTGCAGGAATAGCCCTGGATGAACCAGCGCGGGCTCAAAATATAAGCCGCCGTCGCGGAGGCGTCGGTGGGATTGCCGTTGGCATCGATGCTGTTGATGGCGCTGTCGGGCAGCTGAAGATCGCTTGCGTAGACCATCGGCGCACGCGCCGGCACCATCGGAACCGCTGTATCCGGCGCGCTTGCTCCGGTCGTATTGCTGCAGTACTGCCCTCCGAACATGCGCAGGTCCTGCTCCATGCGCGTCACGGCGAAGCGGCCGTTCTCCTGCAGGCGTGCCAATCCGTCCTGCAGCTTGTTGGTGCGGCTGGTGCCGCTGAACAAGGTCACGATACCGATGCTGAGCAGCAGCCCTAAAGTCAGCGCGATCATGATCTCGAGCAGCGAGAAGCCCTCGACGAAAACTGCCCGTCCACGTGGACGTCGAACGATGCGGCGCATAGGAATCATGGCTGGAACACCCAGGCGAAAACCTGCGTAGCGGGCTCGCCCTGCGAAGACACGCTGTCACCACGACTCAGGTCGGCCTCGGTCCAGCGAATGATCATCGTGCACAGGCCATTGAAGGGGGCGGCACCGACTTGCGTCCCGGACCCGAGCTGAGTGCCGTCGCAATTGATGGACGCCGTTGAATTGGGCAGGAAATCGGTCAATTGCTTACTCCAGACTTCCTGATCGCGGGTCACGAGCTCGTCGGGCGAACAGGGCGCAACCTTGCATCCTCCCGCTCCCGCGCCTGAGGTGGGGTAGTCACCGTTGTAGTCCTTGGTACGGCCGACGCTGCCGCGTATGCGGTCGGCCATCGACTCCGCCAGAAACGAAGCCTGCGTGCGCAGGTACGCACTGTGATTGGCGCGCACGGACAAGACCATCAGTCCGGCCACTCCGAGCAATCCCAGGCTGAATACCAATACGGCGATCAAGACTTCGAGCAAGGTAAAACCGCGTGACCGGTTCAGAAAGCGCATCGTCCTCGTCCTCAACTGCAACTGCCGGCGGGAGCACCGGTAGTGTCGCGGCGCGATTCGATCAAGCCGCTCGTTCTGACGTGGATACGCCGTGACTGTGTCGAATCGGCAGCGGAGGAAGGCCGACACACGCTGAAATCGAAGCCATTGGCGCCACGCAATGCCCCTGTAGGGGAAAACACCACTTCGTCGTCGGCACTACCACCGTCGCTCGATGCAAGAACTCGGTAACTCTCAGCCAGTGCGTCGTGATGCAGCACACACAGCGATACCGTATTGTCGGCGTTTACGACATTGTCCAGATATGCCTCGCACTCGGCAGCCGTCGTTCCGGGCGAGATCGGCGTGTCCTGAATGGACCCGCCGTCCTCTTCGGCGGCGACGACCACTTGCCAGCCGTTATTCCAGTTTCCGCCGTTTGCGATCACGGCCGCCGCACGACCGCGCTTCACTGCCTCCGAGCGAGCCGCGTTGAGCGCGCCGATCAGGCTATTGGTGTTGTCGGTGACCGTCATGCGGACGGAAAACTCGCGATAGCTTGGAAAGGCCAGCGCAGCCAGGATCGCGACAATCGAAATCGTTACCAACAGTTCGACGAGCGTGAAACCGCTCGCGGGGGGACGAATCCCCAAGCCGCCGTGGAGTCCGGCGAGTGCGTGTGTTCGCATCGAAACAGCCCCTGCTCTTCCGGTCCGACTAAACCTCGGGATTGCAGTCGCTCAAGACGCCCGCAACCTCTGGAGGTCAGCCGGTGGAAGCCTAGTGCCAGCCTCTGCGTGAAGTTAAGCGAGAGCCGACCGCCGACGATGCAAAACCGATGAGCGGCGCCTTCGCGGACGGCCATCGCTGACGAACGATGTCGGGCGCCGGGTAGTAAGGCGCTCAAGGAAAGGCGAAGAACCATTGGGAGACGCGCAAACGATCGACGCTTACGCCACCACCCGTAGCCGCAATTCCTTCGGCAGCGCGAAAGTCACATTCTCCGGCTCCCCGTCGAGCTCGCGCACGTTCGCGCCGCCGGACTCGCGCAGGCGCGCCACGACGTCGCGGACCAGGCTCTCCGGAGCCGAGGCGCCGGCGGTGACGCCGATGCGCTGGCGGCCCTGCAGCCATTCGGCGCGGATGTCCTCGGCGCCGTCGATCAGATAGGCCGGTACGCCCTGTTTCTCGGCCAGCTCGCGCAGGCGATTGGAATTAGAGCTGTTCGGCGAGCCGACCACCAGCACGAGGTCGCATTGCTGGCCGAGCCGGCGCACGGCGTCCTGGCGGTTCTGGGTGGCGTAGCAGATGTCGTCGTGACGCGGGCCGACGATGGCCGGGAAGCGCCGCTGCAGCGCTTCGATGACCGCGCGGGTGTCGTCGATCGACAACGTCGTCTGCGTCGCGAACGCGATTTGTTCGGGATTGCGCGGCTGCAGCTCGGCGACGCACTCCGGGGTCTCGACGAGATGGATCGCGCCGGCGTTGGACGGATCCCACTGCCCCATCGTGCCTTCCACTTCCGGATGGCCGGCGTGGCCGATCAGCACCACGTCGCGCCCGGCCTTGCCGTGGCGCGCGACTTCCATGTGCACCTTGGTGACCAGCGGGCAGGTCGCGTCGAACACGCGCAGGCCGCGCTCGGCCGCCTCGCCGCGCACCGCCTGCGACACGCCGTGCGCACTGAAGATCACGGTGGCGCCGTCCGGCACCTCGGTCAGTTCGTCGACGAAGATCGCGCCCTGTCCGCGCAGCTTGTCGACGACGAAACGGTTGTGCACCACTTCGTGCCGCACGTAGATCGGCGCGCCGAAGGTTTCGAGCGCGCGCTCGACGATCTCGATCGCGCGGTCGACGCCGGCGCAGAAGCCGCGGGGATTGGCCAGGATGATGTTCATGCTGCGATTATCCCCCGTCGCCGACGGCTTTCCCACCGACGAACCCGAACACGATCAACGCCACCGCCCCGACGCTGATCGCCGAATCGGCGATGTTGAACGCCGGGAAGTACCAGTCGCCGTGATAGACCTGGATGAAATCGGTGACGTGGCCGAGGCGCAGGCGGTCGATCAGGTTGCCGAGCGCACCGCCGACGATCAGCGCCAGCGGCAGCGCCGTGCGCCAGTCGCCGCGCGGCGTGCGGCCGAGCCAGACGACCAGCACGGCGCTGACGCCGATCGCCAGCGAGGTGAACAGCCAGCGCTGCCAGCCGCTTTCGTCGGCCAGGAAGCTGAACGCCGCACCGGTATTGAACGCAAGCGTCCAATTCAGGAAGCCCGGAATCACCTCGACGCGCTGCAGGTGATCCAGTGCGCCGAGCACGATGTACTTGGTCCACTGGTCGAGCACGATGACCAGCAGCGACAGCAGCAGCCACGGCAGCGCGTTGCGTCCGGCCATCGTCAGAACCACCGGCGCGTTTCGCCGGCGCCGTCGACGTTCTCGACGCAGCGGCCGCAGATCTCCGCGTGCTCGGCGTTGGAGCCGACGTCGGCTCGGTAGTGCCAGCAACGGATGCACTTCGGCGCGTCGCTCGGGCTGGCCGCGACCCAGACTTCGGCGCCTTCGAGCTCCACACCCTGCGCGTCGCTGCGCTCGGACGGATCCGGTGCGACGGCGAGATCGGCCAGCGAGAGCTCCGAGGTGATGAACAGGAAGCGCAGTTCATCGGCGACTTCCGCATAGCGCGCGCGGGTCGCGGCATCCGCGTGCACGACCAGCTTCGCCTGCAGCGAAGCGCCGATCGCGCCGGTCGCGCGCATGCCTTCGAGCAGGCGCGAAGCGGCACCGCGGATCGTCAGCAGATCCGACCACCACTTGCGCTGCTCCGGCGTACCCTGCATCGCCGCGAGCCCGTCGTACCAGGTTTCGAACAGCACCGACTCGCTGCGCGTGCCCGGCACGAACTTCCAGATCTCTTCGGCCGTGAACGAGAGGATCGGCGCGATCCAGCGCACCAGCGCCTCGAGCACGCGGTACATCGCGCTCTGCGCGCTGCGCCGACCGTGACTGTCGGTCTGCATCGTGTAGAGGCGGTCCTTGGTGATGTCCAGGTACAGCGCGCCCATCTCGTTGGTGCAGAAGTTCTGCACGCGCTGCACGACTTCGGGGAAATCGTGGCGCGCGTACGCCGCGACGACCGCCTGCTGCACGTCGTAGGCCTGCTGCACGATCCACTGGTCGAGCAACAGCGTGTCGGCGACCGGCAGCAGATGCTCGGCCGGGTCGAACCCGTCGAGGTTGCCGAGCAGGAAGCGCGCCGTGTTGCGGATGCGGCGATAGGAATCGGCGACGCGTTTCAGGATCTCGTCCGACAGCGCCATCTCGTTGCGGTAGTCGGCCGACGCGATCCACAGGCGCAGGATGTCCGCGCCGTAGTTCTTCATCACGTCCTGCGGCTCGATGCCGTTGCCGAGCGACTTGGACATCTTGCGCCCCTGCGCATCGACCGTGAAGCCGTGCGTCAGCACCTCGTCGTACGGCGCGCGGCCGTGCATCGCGGTTCCGGTCAGCAGCGATGAGTGGAACCAGCCGCGATGCTGGTCCGAGCCTTCCAGATACATGACGCGGTCGCCGACGCGGCGCGCCAGCTCCTCGCGCTGGTCGAGCACGCAGAAATGCGACACGCCCGACTCGAACCAGACGTCGAGGATGTCGGCGACCTTCTCGTAGCGCGCCGCTTCCTCGCCGAGCAGTTCGGCCGGATCGAGCCCGTACCAGGCGTCGACGCCGTCCTTCTCGACGCGCCGGGCGACCTCCTCCATCAGCTCGGCGCTGCGCGGATGCGGCTGATGGTCGTGCTTGTCGACGAACAGCGCGATCGGCGTGCCCCAGGTGCGCTGGCGCGAGATGCACCAGTCCGGGCGGCCGGCGATCATGCCGGCGATGCGCTCCTCGCCCCACGCCGGAAACCAGTCCACGTCGTCGCGGATCGATTTCAGCGCGGCGGCGCGCAGGCCGGCGCGCTCCATCGCGATGAACCACTGCGGCGTGGTGCGGAACGCGACCGGCGTCTTGTGCCGCCAGCAATGCGGGTAGCTGTGCGTGAGCTTCGCTTCCGCCAGCAACACGCCGCGCTCGCGCAACAGAGCGACGATCGTCTCGTTCGCCTTCCACACGAACTGGCCTTCGAAGATCGGCGTGCCCGGCAGATAGACGCCGTTGCCGCCGACCGGGTTGAGCACGTTCGCCGGATACTTTTCCACCAACCCGTACTGCTGGCCGACGGCGAAGTCCTCGACGCCGTGGCCGGGGGCCGTGTGCACTGCGCCGGTGCCGTCCTCGGCGGAAACGTGGTCGCCGAGGATCAGCGGGATTTCGCGGTCGTAGAACGGATGGCGCAGCACGATCCCCTCGAGCTCGGCGCCCTTGGCGCGACCGAGTGCGTTCACGCCGTCCACGCCGTAGCGAGCAAGCACGCGCGCGGCCAGAGATTCGGCCAATACGAGCAGCACGCGCTTGCCGTCGCGGGACGGCCCTTCGACCAGCGCATAGTCGAGCTGCGGGCCGAGCGTGACCGCCACGCTCGCCGGCAGCGTCCACGGCGTGGTCGTCCAGATCGGCACCGCGACGATGTCGTCGCCCGCGAGCGTGACGCCGAACTTCGCCGCCAGCGCGTTCGCATCGAGCGCGTCGTAGGCGACGTCGATCGCCGGCGACTGCTTGTCCTGATATTCGATCTCCGCTTCGGCCAGCGCCGAACCGCAATCGAAGCACCAGTGCACCGGCTTGAAACCGCGGACGACGTGGCCGTTCGCGTGGATCTTCGCCAACGCGCGGATCGTGTCCGCCTCGTACTTGAAGTCCATCGTGCGGTACGGGTTCGTCCAATCGCCGAGCACGCCGAGGCGCTTGAAGTCGGCGCGCTGCAGATCGATCTGCTGCTCGGCGTACTCGCGGCACTTGGCGCGGAACGTCGTCGCGTCGACCTTCTGCCCGACCTTGCCGATCTTCTTCTCGACGACGACCTCGATCGGCAGACCGTGGCAATCCCAGCCCGGCACGTACGGCGAGCGATAGCCGGCCAGCAGCGCCGACTTCACGACGACGTCCTTGAGGATCTTGTTGACCGCATGGCCGAGATGGATCGCGCCGTTCGCGTACGGCGGTCCGTCGTGCAGGATGAAGGCGTGCTCGCGCGCCGCCGTGCGGCGCTGGATCTCGCCGTAGCGGTCGGCCTTCTCCCACTCGGCCAGCATGCCGGGTTCGCGCTTGCCGAGATCGGCCTTCATCGCGAAGTCGGTCTTCGGCAGGTTGATCGTGTCTTTGTAGTCTCTGGACATGGTTAGGCCGGAATCGGGAATCGGGAATCGGGAATCGGGAATCGGGGAAGACTATCTGCTGTTCGTCATTCCCGCGAACGCGGGAAGCCGAAGACTTCAAATGGGAGCCGGATCGCGACTTTCACCGGGCCGGCGCAGCCCCTCGTCGCCGACGAGAATCCCGCGCGCCTGCTCGGCGTCGCGATCGATCTGCCGCACCATCGCGTCGAGGTCGTCGAATTTCAGCTCGTCGCGCAGCTTGCGCACGAACTCCACTTCGATGCGCCGGCCGTACAGATCGCCGTCGAAGTCGAACAGATGCGCCTCCAGCAACGGCTCGCCGCTGCCGTCGACGGTCGGCCGCACGCCGAGGCTGGCGACACCCGGCCACGACCGCGCGTCGACGCCGTGCACACGCACCGCGAAGATGCCGCCGACCGGCGAGGTGCGCCGGCCGAGGCGCAGATTGGCGGTCGGATAGCCGAGCTTGCGTCCGAGCTGCTGGCCGCGCACCACGTGACCGCCGATGGCGAAGCGCCGGCCGAGCAAATGGGCGGCCGGCTCGAACTCGCCGGCGGAAAGATGCGCGCGGATCGCGCTGCTGCTCACCCGCTCGCCGTCGACGCACAGATCGTCCATCACCCCGACCTCGAAGCCGTGGTGCGTGCCGAGTTCGCGCAGCAGAGCGACGTCGCCGCGCCGCGCATGGCCGAAACGGAAATCCGCGCCGACCCAGAGTTCGCGCACGCCGCAGCGGCGCAGCAGGATGTCCTCGACGAAGGATTCCGCCGACATCGCCGCGAGCGCGGCGTCGAAGCGCAGCGAGAGCAACGCCGACATTTCGGCGGATCGCAGATGCGCGATCTTCTCGCGCGCGCTGGCCAGCCGCGGCACCGGCGTCCCGCGCGCGAAGAATTCGCGGGGAATCGGCTCGAAGCTCACCGCCATCGGCGCCAATCCTCGCGCCGCTGCGCGCTCGCGCACGCGCGCGAGCAGCGCGCGATGACCGAGATGCACGCCGTCGAACGCGCCGACGCACGCCACGCTGCCGCCCGGAGCCAGGCTCGGCCCCGCGGCATCACGGAATAAAAAGCCCATCGCGCAAGTATATCCAGCCAGCCCGGCGATGCGGTCGGTCGGCAAGCGGGGATGGAGAAGGTCGTGTCCGATCCTCGCGCTCGTCGACGCGGCATCAGATCGCGCGCAGGTCGCGCAGACGGAAGCCGCAGGCGAACAGCGCGGCCAGGAACGCCGTGCCGGCACCGGCAATCACCACGCCCAGCCGCCATACGCGCGTCAGCGGCGACCACTCGCCCCACTCCGGCCAGTACCACAACGCGGCGACGATGGCGGCGACCATCGCGGCGCACGCGACGATCAGGCGCAGCAGATGCCTGCCCCAACCCGGCTGGCCGACGTAGATGCCGTCGCGCTTCAAGGCGAGCCAGAGCTGCGCGAGATTGAGATAGCCGGCGAGCGCGCTCGCCAGCGCCAGTCCCATGTGCAATCCGGGCACCTTGCCGAGCGCGGCGAACCAGCCGTCGCCGAGGTCTTCCGGGCGATGCCACAGATGCAGCAGCAGGCCGACGAACAGCACGTTCAACGCCATGTTCGCGATCATCGCGACGATGCCCGCGCGCACCGGCGTCTTGGTGTCCTGCCGCGCGTAGAACGCCGGCGCGACGACCTTGACCAGGGCGAACGCCGGCAAGCCGAACGACAACGCCGACAGCGACAGCGCCGCCATCTCGACGTCGTGCGCGGTGAAGCGGCCGTGCTGCAGCAGTGTCGCGAGAATCGGCTTGGCGAGTAGCACGAGCGCGAGCATGGCCGGCAGCGAGATCAGCAAGGCGGTGCGCAGTCCCCAGTCGAGTGCCTTGGCGAAGCCGTCGCGATCGGTCGCGACGTGGTGGCGCGACAGCGACGGCAGGATCACCGTGCCGAGTGCGACACCGAAGATGCCGAGCGGAAATTCGAGCAGACGATCGGTCTGCGCCAGCCAGGTCTGCGAACCGGTGATCAGGAACGAGGCGATCAGCGTGTCGAGCAGCAGGTTGATCTGCGCGACCGAAGAGCCGAACAGCGTCGGCACCATCAGCTTCAAGATCCGCCGCACGTCCGGATGGCGCCAGCCCCAGCGCGGCAGCGACAGGAGATCGAGCCGCCGCAGCGCCGGCAGTTGCACCAGCAGTTGCAGGATGCCGGCGGCGAAGATCGCCCAGCCCAGCGCCATGATCGGCACGTGGAAATACGGCGCGAACCACAGCGCGGCGGCGATCATGCACAGGTTCATGATGACCGGCGTCACCGCCGGCAGCGCGAACTGGTGGAAGCTGTTCAACACGCCGCCGGCGAGCGCGGTCAGCGAGACGAACAGCAGGAACGGAAAGGTCACGCGCAGCAGATCACTGGTCAGCGCGAACTTGGCCGGATCGTCGATCGAGCCCGGCGCGAAGCCGCCGGCGATCCACGGCGCGAACAGCACCCCCAGCGCGGTCAGCACCAGCAGGATGCCGCCGAGGGTGCCGGCCGTGCGCGCCACGAGTTCCTTCAGGTCAGCGTGCGGACGCGTTTCCTTGACTTCGGTCAGCACCGGCACGAAGGCCACCGAGAACGAGCCCTCGGCGAACAGGCGGCGCAGGAAATTCGGAATGCGGAACGCGACCCAGAACGCATCCGTCGCCGCATTGGCGCCGAACGAATACGCGATCGCCTGTTCGCGCACCAGACCGAGAATGCGCGACACGAAGGTGCCGCCGCTGAAGCTCAACATCGAGCGGAGCAGGCTGGGGCGGCTCATGCGCAAAGCCGGGATTGGGGAAGGCGGCAAAACCGGCGGATTCCCGCCGGCGCGCGGCTTGCGCGGTCCGGCCGTTCGGTCGACGGCCGGGCCGCGCCTAAGTGATTGACGGCATAAGCGGCTGCCGGCATAATTTGCAGTCTTTTTCCGAACAACCCATCTCCCGGAGTCATCCCTTGGCCAACATCAAGTCCGCGAAGAAGCGTGCGCGCCAGTCCGAGCAGCACCGCCAGCGCAACGCCAGCGCGCGTTCGATGGTTCGCACCGCGATCAAGAACGTCGTCAAGGCGATCGAAGCGAAGGACAAGGCCCGCGCCGAAGCCGCGTACAAGATCGCCGAGCCGGTCATGGACCGCTACGCTTCCCGCGGCCTGATCCACAAGAACAAGGCTTCGCGTCACAAGAGCCGCCTGACCGCGCATATCAAGGCCCTGGCCTAATCGAGCGGCGGACACGTTCACGAGAAAGCCGGCGCAAGCCGGCTTTTTTGTTGCCTTCCCGTCGCCTTCGCAGAGGATCAAGCGCCCTGCTCCGCCGCTTCCGCGGCGGCCAGCCTCTGCTCGTCGAAGAAGCGCTGGATGTCCAGGCACAGCGGCCAGGTGCCCTCGCGCGCGATCGCCGAGACCATGTGCCAGGGCTGCTTCCACTTCAGTTTCTTGACGATCGCCTTGGCGGTCTTCTCGCGCTCTTCCGGCGCCAGTAGATCGATCTTGTTGAAGACCAGCCAGCGCGGCTTCTTCAACAGGTCCTTGTCGAATTCCTTCAGTTCCTTCTCGATCGCGCGGATCTCCTCGACCGGATCGGTCACCCCGTCGAGCGGCGCGACGTCGACGACGTGCAGCAGCAGCCGCGTGCGCGCGAGATGCTTGAGGAACTGAATGCCGAGACCGGCACCGTCGGCGGCGCCCTCGATCAGGCCCGGGATGTCGGCGATCACGAAGCTGCGGTCGGTCTCGATGCGCACGACGCCCAGATGCGGCTGCAACGTCGTGAACGGATAGTCGGCGACCTTCGGCGTCGCCGCCGACACCGCGCGGATCAGGGTCGACTTGCCGGCATTCGGGAAACCGAGCAGACCGACGTCGGCGAGCACCTTCAATTCGAGCCGGAGCTCGCGCTCCTCGCCGGGACTGCCCGGCGTCGCCCTGCGCGGCGCGCGATTCACCGAACTCTTGAAATGGATGTTGCCGAGGCCGCCGTGCCCACCCTGCGCGACCAGCAGGCGCTGGCCGTGCGTGGCGAGATCGCCGATTTCCTCGTCGGTCGCGGTATTGACGACGACGGTACCGACCGGCACGCGGACGACCAGATCCTCGCCACCTTTGCCGGCCATCTGCCGGCCCATGCCGTTCTCGCCACGCTGCGCGCGGAAACGGCGCTCGTGGCGGAAGTCGACCAGGGTATTGATGCCCTCGTCCGCGACCAGCCAGACGCTGCCGCCGCTGCCGCCGTCGCCGCCGTCAGGACCGCCGAACGGAATGAATTTCTCGCGCCGGAAACCGACACAGCCGTTGCCGCCGTCACCGGCGCGGACTTCGATGGTGGCTTCGTCGACGAATTTCACTGGAGGGCCGTGATTGGGGGATTCGGGATTGGAGATTAGGAAAAGCTTCGGGGACTCGGAGCGCCGACGCAAGCCATTTGGATCCTCACGGCAACCGCGGGCCGTTCGGAGGCGGAAATCTGCTTTCGCGATTGCGAATCCTGATTCAGATTCCCAATCCCCGGCTCTGCAAACGAAAAGCCCCGCCAGAAGCGGGGCCTTCGCGACCGTCGATGAATCCGGATCAGCCCGGAATCACGTTGACCGTCTTGCGCGCGAGCGGACCCTTGGCGCGGAACTCGACCGTGCCGTCGACCAGAGCGAACAGCGTGTGGTCGCGGCCGAGGCCGACGCCCTTGCCCGGGTGGAAGCGCGTGCCGCGCTGGCGGACGATGATGTTGCCGGCTTCGACGGCCTGGCCGCCGAACACCTTGACGCCGAGGTACTTCGGGTTGGAATCGCGGCCGTTGCGGGTAGAGCCGCCTGCCTTCTTATGTGCCATTGCCGTGCTCCTTACTTGCCCGCGCCGGTGATGCCGACGATCTCGATTTCGGTGTAGTGCTGACGATGTCCCGTCTCCTTGCGATGGTGCTTGCGGCGACGGAACTTGACGATGCGGATCTTCTCCGCGCGGCCGTGCTTGACGACCTTGGCCGTGACCAGCGCTCCGGCGACGGTCGGCGCGCCGACGGTGACGCCGTCGCCTTCTCCGACCAGCAGAACCTGATCCAGCTTGACCTCGGCGCCGACGTCGGCGGCGAGCTTCTCGACGCGCAGGGTCTCACCCTGCGCCACGCGGTACTGACGACCGCCGGTGACGATGATTGCGTACATGGAACGTGCCTTCTGTAGTTATTCTGGAAACGCCCCGCGACCCGTAGGGGTCGCAGGGAACCGCGGATTCTAGGGGGTCGGACACACAAAATCAATGCCGCCCAGGACTTACGGCGTCTCGAAGCTGCCCCGGAAAATGCGATCGTAGACGAAGCGCCGGACGCTCGGATAGCTCGCCCGATAGGCTCCGTCCACCGTCGAGGTGGCGTTCGGGTCGCACCGGTTCACCGGGTCCTGCATGCCGGCGGCGCCCGTCAACTGGCCGACGAACAATGCCCCTCCGTCGCTGGTCGGCAGCAGAGCCGGCCCGCCGCTGCTGCCGCCGGCGGTGGTGCCGGCCCAGTCCGAGCTGGCCGAGGCGAGACCGGAGTACAGGAACGTCGGCTCGTCCCAGTCGGAAGCGTGCGGCAGGCTGGCGTTGTTGTACCGGTACAACCGGTAGCTGAAAGCCAGCGGCGAACCGGCCGGATGGCCCAGGTGGGCGAGCTGGGCGCCTTCCGGCACCTGCGCGGCGGTCCAGCCGAGCAGGCGCGCGCCGCCGGCGGGGAACCCGGACAGGCGCACGAGGGTGAAATCCGCACTGGTCGGGATCGCGCCCGTCGCGAGCAGGGTCGCACCGTTGACCCGCGGCACCCCGTCGCGAGTCACGCAGCCGCCGTCGCAGGCGGTGGTGCGGAACTTGAAGAATGCTTCCAGCGAATTGGCCGAGGCCGACGTCGAGAAGCAGTGGTTCGCCGTCATCAGGTAAGGCTGCTGCGGCGCGTTGCCGCTCTGCGCCAGATAGGCGCCCGAGCAGATGTAGGCGCTGCCGCCGTTGACGAACTGCAGATGCGCGACGGCATCGGCCGCCGCGGCGAGACCGGGATTCGCACCGAGCCAGCACATCGCGTTCTGCGTGCAGTCCGGAACCTGCGCGCCGCAGAAGCTGACGTCGTTCGGCACCGGACCGACCGCATACCGGTCACGGATGCGGTCCTGCAACGCACCGACGCGTGCGCCGAGGTGCATCACGCGCGAGAGCGTGAAGTGGCTCGCCGCCAGCGCCGCGGAATCGTCGGCGCGCAGATGCACGCGCGCCGTATCGCCGAACAGCGACGGACTCCAGAACCCGCCGTTGCCGTCCGGCCCGCTGCCGCCGTACGGTCCCCAGACCTGACCGTCCTCGTTGTAGACGTAGAGCTCGACGCCCGGCGCGAGCGCGAGATCGGCGAATTCCAGACGCAGGGCCTTCGCGTCGGGCGATGCCACCGCCATCTCCCACACCAGGCTGCCGCGATCCGTGCGCCCGGCGATGCCGCCGTGCACGGATTCCCCGCCCGGCCGCAGTCTCGCGCCGTCCAGGCCGGCGAAGTCGACCGCCTGACCGACGTCGATCGCCGTGCCGATCTTCGGAACCGCGGTCTCGGGCGCCGGCTCGGCGTCGAGCTCCGCGCGCTGGCGTGCCGACAGCGCCAGGATCGCCGGATTCGGAACCGTCACGGCGGAGCGTTCGCTCAGGATGCGCGCGAAGGATGCCTGCTCCTCCGTACGCGCCTGCGCCAAGGCATCCGCGGCCTGCTGCGGGCTGGCGGCGCCCTCGACCATCGCGCCGTCCTGCAAGTCCTCGGGCGCCCAAGCCGGCGCGAGCACGGCGAGATTGGACGGCGGTGCGGCGGGACAGGCGGTTGGCGCCTGCGAATCACCATTGAAGGCGGAAGCAAAGGCCGGCGACAGAACGAATGCCCCGGCGAGGAAGGCTCCGACGCGCAGCGGCGTCGGCGCGAACAACCGCCCGGCGAGCGAGTGCGGACGGTCGCGGCGGACGAATTTCGTGATCGAAGCGCCGGTACGAAGTGCCTCGAACGGCAGCCGGGCGATCGAATGGAATACGGACATGCTTGAGTTCTCCTGCAAGATCGGACGAACCGCCGTCGGCGGCTCTTTGAACGGTTCGCAATGGCGCGAGGAAATGGCTCATGCCGGCGCGACGACAGGCGTCATCCGTCGCATCGCTCCGCGAAGGAGCGCATCGGCGCAGCGCGCAGAGTGGCGATTTTTCCGGGCTCACCCACGACCGTGGGCGGGGGTCTTCGCTTCGTCCCCGTCTGTCGTCGAAACGTCCCGCGACACCGGTGGCTCGTGCGCGGCGCCGGCGTTCCGTTCGGTCCCACCGACTCCGTCTAGTCGAATCCGTTCGCGAAGATGCGATCCACGAGGAAGCGCTGCAGGTAGGGAAAGGCGACTCGGAACGAACCGTCGACGGTCGAATCCGTGTTCGCATCGCAGACGTCGCCGGCGCCGGGGCAATGGCCGAACAATTGGCCGACCACCTGCACGTCGGAGTAGTCGTCGAGGAACGCGAGCGCGGCCGAGCCGCTGCTGCCGGAAGCGACCGCACCGGCGGATTCGGGCGGATTGCTCGTCGGCACGGCGAGCCCGGAATACAGGAACGTCGGCTCCGGTGCCACCGTGCAGTGCGGCACGGCCACGTTGTTCAGGCGCGCGCGGCGATGGCTGTAGGCCAGCGGCGCGCCTTCCGGATGGCTGAGATGCATCAGATACCAGCCCTCGCCGACCGTTTCCGAGGTCCAGCCGAGCCGCATCAGCCCGGCGCCGACCGGCGGCACCGGCAGCCGCAGCAGGGTGAAGTCGGGAAGGGCCGGCGCCGCTCCGGTGGTCAGCAAGGTTCCCCCGTCCACTTCGACCAGATCGGCCGCGGTCGGGCACGTCCCGCCGCAGGAGGCGGTGTGATAGTTGAAGTAGGCTTCCAGACTCGCCGCGCTCGTCTGGTTGGAGATGCAATGGTTCGCCGTCAGCAGGTACAGCGGCCGGCCGGCCGCGGTGCCCGCTTCCGAACTCGGGCCTTCGAATATCGTGTTCAGCAAGGTGCCGGTGCAGATGAACCCGTCGGCGCCATCCATGTACTGCAGATGCGCGACGCCCTTGACCGCATTGGCGAGCCCGGCATTCGATGGGAGCGCGCACATGCCGTCCAGCGTGCAGGTCGGCACGGCCGTTCCGCAGAAGTCGCGGTCCGGAGAGGGGCCCACCTCGTAACGCTGTCGCGCGAGATCGGCGAGGCGATAGCGCGAGCCGAAATGCATCGCCTGCGTCAGCGTGAAGCGGCTCGTCTGCAGCGACGCAAGGTCCGGCGCGTGCACGTGCACATGCACGCGGTCGCCGAAGACCGAATTGCTCCAGAATCCGCCGCTGCCGTCCGGCCCGTTGCCGGTGTACGGACCGACGACGCGGCCATTCTCGTCGTAGACGTAGAGCTCGACGCCGGGCGCCAGTGAAACCTCGCCGAACTGCAGGCGCAGTGCGCTCGCCTGCGCCGACGCCACTTCGACCTCCCAGACCGCCGACGCGGCCGTCACCCGCAGCGTCCCGCGCGCGAACTCGAGTTCGCTCCGCGCGGACGCAGCGCGGTCCAGACGCGAAAAGTCGACGCCCTGGCCGATCGCCAGCGCGGTACCGACGCGCAGGCGGCCGCCGCCCGTTCCCTGCTCGATCGATTCGCGCTGCTGCGGCGTGATCGACAACGCGAACGCGGGCGAGGCCGGCAGGACGGGGCGCGAAGCCAGAATGCGCTCGAACGTCCGCCGCTCGGCCTCGCGGCGCGCCGCGGCGGCCTGCGGATCGTACGGACCGGTGCTCTCCGAACGCACGCTGATGCCGTCGCCGAGCCGCGGCGCGCGCGCGGCAGATGCCATAGCAAGCCCTGCCGCGGCGGACTGCGGCGAGGCGACCGGACAGCTCTCGCCGCCGCCCGCCTGGGCGGCCAGCACCGAGGACGAGCACAGCAACACGGCGGTGGCCCATGCGGCCATGCGATTCACACGCGACAGGTTCGGCATCGATCTTCCTCGGCACTCGTTCGTCCCGCGCGCGAGCACAGGATCGCAGTCTGGAATCTTCGCGAAGTTCGCCCGGTTGTTATAGTTAGGGTTTCCCCCAATGTTCCGGCGTCATGGACACGATACGCATCCGCGGCGCACGCACGCACAACCTCAAGAACATCGATCTCGATCTCCCGCGCGACAAGCTGATCGTGATCACCGGCCTGTCCGGCTCCGGCAAATCCTCGCTGGCGTTCGACACCATCTACGCCGAAGGCCAGCGCCGCTACGTCGAGTCGCTGTCGGCCTACGCGCGGCAGTTCCTGTCGATCATGGAGAAGCCCGACGTCGACCACATCGAAGGCTTGTCGCCGGCGATCTCGATCGAGCAGAAGTCGACCTCGCACAACCCGCGCTCCACCGTCGGCACGATCACCGAGATCTACGACTACCTGCGCCTCTTGTTCGCGCGCGTCGGCACGCCGCGCTGCCCCGACCACGGCATTCCGCTGGAGGCGCAGACCGTCAGCCAGATGGTCGACGCCGCGCTCGCGCTCGACGCGGAAAAGCGCTGGGCGCTGCTGGCGCCGGTGGTGCGCGAGCGCAAGGGCGAGCACGTGCAGGTGTTCGAGCAGCTGCGCGCGCAAGGCTTCGTGCGCGCACGCGTCGACGGCGTCGTCTACGAACTCGATGCGGTGCCGCCGCTGACCCTGCGCCAGAAGCACACCATCGAAGTGGTCATCGACCGCTTCCGCCCGCGCGAGGACATCAAGCAGCGCCTGGCCGAGTCGTTCGAGACCGCGCTGCGCCTCGGCGAAGGCATCGCGCTGCTGGTCGACCACGACGACGCGAAGTCGGCCGAGATCACGTTCTCCTCGCGCTTCTCCTGCCCGGTCTGCGACTACTCGCTGCCGGAGCTGGAGCCGCGCCTGTTCTCGTTCAACTCACCGATCGGCGCCTGCCCCGGCTGCGACGGCCTCGGCGTGACGCAGTTCTTCGATCCGGCGCGCGTGGTCGTGCATCCGCAGCTGAGCCTCGCCTCCGGCGCGATCCGCAGCTGGGACCGGCGCAATCCGTACTACTTCCAGCTGATCCAGTCGCTCGCCAAGCACTACAAGTTCGACGTCGACACGCCGTGGACCGAGCTGCCCGAGGCGACGCGCCATCACGTGCTGTTCGGCTCCGGCGACGAGCCGATCGCGTTCCGCTACACGCCCGGCAACGCCAGCGGCACGGTCACGCGCAAGCATCCGTTCGAAGGCATCGTGCACAACCTCGAGCGCCGCTACAAGGAAACCGAGTCCCCGGCGGTGCGCGAGGAACTGGCCAAGTTCATCTCCTCGCGCCCCTGCCCCGACTGCGGCGGCCAGCGCCTGAACCGCAGCGCGCGCAACGTCTTCGTCGGCGACCGCAATCTGCCGGTGCTGACCGCGCTGTCGATCGAGCAGTGCCTGGCCTTCTTCAAGACGCTGAAGCTGTCCGGCTGGCGCGGCGAGATCGCCGCGAAGATCGTCAAGGAGATCCGCGAGCGCCTGCACTTCCTCGTCGACGTCGGCCTCGACTACCTCACGCTGGACCGGCAGGCCGATTCGCTGTCCGGCGGCGAGGCGCAGCGCATCCGCCTCGCCTCGCAGATCGGCGCCGGCCTGGTCGGCGTGATGTACGTGCTCGACGAACCGTCGATCGGCCTGCACCAGCGCGACAACGAACGCCTGCTCGGCACACTGAACCGGCTGCGCGACCTCGGCAACACGGTGATCGTGGTCGAGCACGACGAGGACGCGATCCGCCTGGCCGACTACATCGTCGACATCGGCCCCGGCGCCGGCGTGCACGGCGGCGAGGTGGTCGCGCAGGGCAAGTTCGACGCGATCCTGAAATCCAAGCGCTCGCTCACCGGGCAGTACCTGTCCGGCGCGCGCCGCATCGAGATCCCCAAGCAGCGCCGCGAGCCGGACGCGGAAAAGATGCTGAAGATCCTCGGCGCGAGCGGCAACAACCTGAAGAACGTCGACCTGGAGATCCCGGCCGGCCTGTTCACCTGCGTGACCGGCGTATCGGGCTCGGGCAAGTCGACCCTGATCAACGACACGCTGTTCCGCCACACCGCCGCCGAACTCAACGGCGCGAACGAGAAACCGGCACCGTTCCGCGAGATCGAAGGGCTCGACCTGTTCGACAAGGTGGTCGACATCGACCAGTCGCCGATCGGCCGCACGCCACGCTCGAACCCGGCGACCTACACCGGTCTGTTCACGCCGCTGCGCGAGCTGTTTTCGCAGGTGCCGGAAGCGCGCTCGCGCGGCTACGGGCCGGGCCGCTTCAGCTTCAACGTCAAGGGCGGCCGCTGCGAGGCGTGCGAGGGCGACGGCCTGATCAAGGTCGAGATGCACTTCCTGCCGGACGTGTACGTGCCTTGCGACGTCTGCCACGGCAAGCGCTACAACCGCGAGACGCTGGAAGTCACCTACAAGGGCCACACCATCGCCGACGTGCTCGACATGACCGTCGAGGACGCGTTCAAGCTGTTCGAGCCGGTGCCGGTGCTGGCGCGCAAGCTCGAGACGCTGATGCACGTGGGCCTGACCTACATCAAGCTCGGCCAGAGCGCGACCACGCTGTCCGGCGGCGAGGCGCAGCGCGTCAAGCTGTCGCGCGAACTCAGCAAGCGCGACACCGGCCGCACGCTGTACATCCTCGACGAGCCGACCACCGGCCTGCACTTCCACGACATCGAGCAGCTGCTGAAGGTGCTGCACCGTCTCGCCGAGGACGGCAACACCGTGGTGGTGATCGAGCACAACCTCGACGTGATCAAGACCGCCGACTGGATCGTCGACCTCGGCCCCGACGGCGGCGAGCGCGGCGGCACCATCATTGCCACCGGCACGCCGGAACAGATCGCGAAGGCGCCGGGTTCGCACACCGGCCATTTCCTCGCGCGCACGCTCGGCGTCGAGGCGCCGAAGACGCGCACGCGCAACCGCAAGGAAGCCGCTTGAACAAGCCCGCCAGGAAACGCGCCAAGCCGCGCGACGCGAAACGCGACGAAGTCGCGCCCGCCGCCGCAGCGACGCCGACGGCTGCACCGACCGCCACGCCCGCCACCCAATGGAACCCGTTCGCGCGGATTCCCTCGTCGGTGCGCTGGGGCGATCTCGACGCCTTCAACCACGTCAACAACGCGGCCTATCTGGTCTACGTGCAGGAGGCGCGCCTGGCCTGGCTGGCGCAGATCGAGGGCCCGTGGTTCGACGAGACGATGATGCCGGTGGTGGCCTCGGCGCACATGAACTACCGCCGCCAGCTCGGCTGGCCGGCGGGGATCGTGGTCGAACTGGCGACCACGCGGCTCGGCAATTCGTCGGTGACGATCGCGCACCGCATCGTCGCCGACGGCGATCGCGACTGCGTCTACGCCGACGGCGAGGTGGTGATGGTCTGGATCGATCCGACCAGCGGACGCTCGGTGCCGCTGCCGGCGGCGATCCGCTCGGCTTGCGAGCCTGGGTAGATCGCCGGGCGCTGGCGGGAGAGCGCAAGCTGGACGTGGATCAGGGCGAAGAGGAAGCCGGACGCGGATCAACACAGATCGGCGCGAATAGAGCCGAAGCAATCTCTGGTCTTTGATCCGCCTTGATCGGCTTTGATCCGCGTCAAAAGCCCTTCGCCTCGACAACCGCCCCCGCGCGGTTCAATGCTGATGATGCGCGCCCGAACCTTCGTCGGATTCCGCCGCGGTCACCTCGAAGGACGTCTCCACGCGCGCGCCGTCGCTGAGAAGGAAGCGCACCTCGACCTTGTCGCCGGCATGCACCTCGTTGCGCGGATGCATCAGCATCAGATGCCTGCCGCCCGGCGCCAGCGCCACGCTTGCGCCCGGCGCGAGATCGAGCCGATGCAGTTCGCGCATGCGCGAAACCCCGTCCACGACCACGGTCTCGTGCAGCGAGGCCGAGCGGAACGCGTCGCTCTGCGCGGTCAGCACGCTGATCGGCGCGTCGCCGTCGTTGCTCAGCTTGGCGTAGCCGGCCAGCATCGTCGCGCCCGGCGGCGCTTCGCGGATCCAGGCTTCGCTGACGACCAGCCTGCCCTCGGCCCGCGCAGTGCCCGCGACAGCGAGCATCGCGGCAAGAAATGCTGACAATCGACGCATCGTATCCTCCGGAGTCGTGGCTATGATAGTCGCATCCCCCGCCCGCAACCGGAATGCGACCATGCGTCACTCCCCGCCCGCTCTCGCCTTGACCGTCCTCGCCATGACCGCCATCGCCAGCACTGCCGCCACCGCCGCCGATCCCGCCCTGACGATCTACCGCAGCGACGGCGACGCGCTGTTCGACGCCGGCAACGCGCCGGTCGCGGATGGTCACGCCGTCGTGCACGAGCAACGCAACGTTCAACTCACGGGCGGCCGCCAGACCGTCGTCGTCGGCGGCCTGCCGGCGATGCTCGACACCGAAGCGGTCGCCATCGACCTCGGCGGAGCCGGCCGCGTCCTCGCCCAGCGTGTGCTCTCCGCCGGCGACGGCGGCGCGCTGGCGGCGCATCGCGGCGAGCGCGTGCGCGTCTCCGGCGACACCGGCGCGACGATCGCCGAAGGCGTGCTGGTCGCGCTCGACGGCGGCAACCTCGGCGTGCGCGGCGACGACGGCCAGGTGCGCTACGTGCGCGAATACGCCTCGGTGCAGTTCCCGGACAGTTCGGGCCTGCCCGGCAGCACGCTGCAGGTCGCCGTCGACGGCAAGGCCGGCAGCGTGCCGGCGACGCTGACCTATCCGACCAGCGGCCTCGGCTGGCGCGCGGCCTACTCCGCGTTGCTGCTCGACGGCGACTGCAAGCTGCGGCTCGACGCGCTCGCCAGCATCGCCAACCGCAGCGGCCGCGACTTCCCTAACGCCAAGCTCAAGCTGGTCGCCGGTGCGCCGAACTTCGCCCGCTACGGCGGCGCGCCACGCAGCGCGATGATGATGAAATCGATGGCCGCGGACGCCGCGCCGGAAGCCATGCCGGAACAGTCCTCGCTCGGCGACTACCGCAGCTACGCGATCGACGGCAATCTCGACCTGCCCGACGCCAGCGTGACCCAGGTACCGTTGTACGGCAGCCGCGAACTCGCCTGCGAACGCCGCTGGCTGTTCGAAAACGGCGGCGCCTGGTTCCCACCCAAGCCCCTGCTGCAGCCGGAAGCCGGCGCCGAAGGCGGCGGACCGGTGCAGAGCCAGCTGCGCTTCACCGCCGCCGAGAACCTGCCGAGCGGCAATTTGCGCGTGCTGACGCGCGACAAGGACGGCCGCGCCGAACTGCTCGGCGAAAACCGCATCGGCGACGTCGCCAAGGGCCGCGACGTCAACCTCGGCCTCGGCGTCGCCTTCGACCTGTCGGCGGCGCGCGAACGCACGGCGTTCAGCGTCGACAAGGCGGCACGTGACATGAACGAGAGTTTCCGCGTGACGCTGACCAACTCCGGCGAGAACGCGCGCACGATCACCGTACGCGAGCATCCGAACCGCTGGCGCGCCTGGAGTCTCATCTCCTCCAGCCAGAAGCCGGACAAGCAGACGCCGGACACGCTGGAATTCCGCGTCGCCGTGCCCGCCAGTGGCAAGGCCACGCTCGACTACGCGGTGCGCTACACCTGGACGGCGACGGACGACTGATGCCTTCCGCGGCGATCTCGCGCGCGACGCGGATCGTGCTCGGCGCGGCCGCGAGCCTGCTCTGGCTCGCCGTCGCGCTGCCGGGCGCATCCGCCGCGGAAGCGTTCTCGCCGATCTGGCTTCCCGTCGATCCGGGCAAGGCGCACTGCCGCGCCGACGAGAACGGCGGCGCGCTCGACAACGCAGCGCTGCGCTATGCGGTCGCGCGCGACGACGGAGCCCTCGAGCCGCAGGCCTTCGACAATCGCCTCGACGCGACGAAGCATGCGCTCGACGGCGGACTGTTCGCGCTGGTTCTGCGCGACAAGTCCGCCGTCCCCTCCAGCCGCTTCAAGCTGCGCGGCAAGCTCGCCTGCGTCGCGCTCGCGGCCGAGCCGAAATCCTCGCGCGCCGCGGAACGCTTCGCCGGAGCGGCGCTGAAAGCCGACCTCCTCGACGACGCAACCGGCTTGAGCGTGCATTGGCGCGCCGTGCTGCGCGACGGCGGCAACTACGTGCGCCAGGAATTCGCGTTCGACGCGAGCCGCGACCTCGATCTCGCGCGAGTCGTGCTGATCGATCAACGACTCGGCGACGCGTGGACGGCCGGCACCGTGCAAGGCTCGCCGGTGATCGCCGACACGCGCTTCTTCGGCGTCGAGCATCCGATGTCGGAAGCGCGCATCGAAGCCGGTCGCGCGCAGGTCTTCGTCAAGCGCGTACTGCCGCTGCGCGCCAAGGTGAGCGCGACCTACTCGACCGTCTACGGCACCAGCGTGCCGGGCCAGCTCCGGCGCACCTTCCTCGCCTATCTCGAACGCGAGCGCGCGCACCCGTACCGGACCTTCCTGCACTACAACTCCTGGTACGACATCGGCTACTTCACGCCGTACACGCGGGAAGACGCCATCCGCCGGATCGGCGCCTATGCCGAGAAACTGACGCGGCAGCGCGGCGTCGAACTCGATTCCTTCCTGTTCGACGACGGCTGGGACGACCACAAGAAGCTGTGGCAATTCAACGCCGGCTTCCCGGACGGATTCGCCTCGGTCGCCAAGGCCGCCGAAGCCGCCGGCGCCGAACCCGGCGTCTGGCTGTCACCGTGGGGCGGCTACGGACCGCCGCGCGCGGAACGCCTCGCGACCGCGCGCGAGCAAGGCTACGAAGTCGACGACCAGGGCCTCGCGCTGTCGGGGCCGAAGTACTACGCGTTGTTCCACCAGGCCGCGCTCGATCTGCTGACCAGGTACCACATCAACCAGTTCAAGCTCGACGGCACCGGCAGTCCCGACAAGGTGACGAAGGGCAGCGCGTTCGACAGCGACTTCGCCGCGGCGATCGCGCTGATCGGCGACCTGCGCGCGGTGAAGCCCGATCTGTTCGTCAATCTCACCACGGGGACCTGGCCCTCGCCGTTCTGGCTGCGCACGGCCGATTCGATCTGGCGCGGCGGCGAGGATCACGAGTTCGCCGGCCGCGGCGACGATCGCCAACGCTGGATTACCTATCGCGACGCCGATACCTACGGCGGCATCGTGCGTCAGGGATCGCTGTTCCCGCTCAACGCGCTGATGCTGCACGGCATCGTCTATGCCCGGCACGCGCGCGGACTCGACGCGAATCCGAAGCCCGCGGACTTCGCCGACGAAGTGCGTTCGTATTTCGCCAGCGGCACCGGCTTGCAGGAACTGTACGTTTCGCCCGACCTGCTCGGCGAGGCCGACTGGGACGTGCTCGCCGACGCGGCGAAATGGGCGCGCGAACGCGCCGACGTATTGCGCGACAGCCATTGGATCGGCGGCGATCCAGCGCGCGGCGAGGTCTACGGCTGGGCTTCCTGGTCGCCCGCGCGCGCGGTCGTGAGTCTGCGCAATCCGCGCGAGACGACGCAGGAATTCAGCCTCGACCTGCGCGCGGCGCTGGAGCTGCCGGCGCACTCGGCTACGACATTCCGCGCGCAGTCGCCGTATGAAAAGGACCAGGCGCGCGACGTCGACGCGACAGCGCCGCTGCGTATTTCCCTCGAACCGTTCCAGGTCCTGGTCTGGGACCTGACGCCGAATCCACCCCCGAACTGAAACGGAACCCGACACCATGCTCGACCTGATCCGCCACGACGACATCCTCGAACTGCGCCTGGCGCGACCGCCGGTCAACGCCTTCGACCATCAGCTCAGCCGCGCGCTGCGCGAGGCGATCGAGAACGCGCCGGCGCAGGGCGCACGCGGCATCGTCCTGTCCGGGCGGCCCGGCATGTTCAGCGCCGGACTTGACGTCGCGGTCGTGCTCGAACTCGACCGCGACGGACGTCTGGCCGAACTCTGGCGCGAATACTCGGGCTTGTGCCGCGCGATCGCCGCGTCGACCGTTCCGGTCGTCGCCGCGATCGGCGGCCACGCCCCGGCCGGCGGTGCCGTGCTGGCTACTTTCTGCGACTACCGCGTGATGGCGCGCAGCGCCGATCCGGCCAAGCCGTTTCGCATCGGCCTCAACGAAACCCAGGTCGGCCTGTCCATCCCGCCCGAAGTCCAGACCGGTCTGCGCCGCCTGGTCGGCCCGTATCGCGCCGAGCGCCTGATGGTCGCCGGCGCGATGATCGATCCGGAGGAAGCATTGCGCATCGGCTTCGTCGACGAGCTGACCGCCGCGGACGAGGTCGTCGCGCGATCGCTGGCGTGGTTGCGCGCCCTGCTCGCGCTGCCGCCGAAGGCGATGGCGACGACGCGGGCGCTGGCGCGTGCCGATCTCGTCACGGCATTCGACGCTGCCTATCGCGAGGACGTCGAAGCATTCGTGAGCGGGTGGTTCAACGAAGAGTCGCGCACGACCCTGGCTGGCGTGCTGGCAAAGTTGAAGGGCAAATAGCCGTTGCACGGAAGGCGAAAGCTTGACGCGGATCAAAGCCGATCAACGCGGATTGAGGAACAAGAACTTCTTACGCCTTATCCGCGTCGATCGGCTTTGATCCGCGTCAAACGCTCTTCGTCGATCAATCTACCCTTGGGCGACTGCGCGCTCCGGGTCCGCGATCCAGCCGCTCCACGACGGCGCGAACACCCGGGAGCCCGCAAGCCCGGCCTGCTCCATCGCGAGCAGGTTGTGGCAGGCGGTCACGCCGGAGCCGCACATGTGCACGACCTCGCGCGCAGTGCGGCCGCCGAGCAGGGTTTCGAATTCGCGGCGCAACTCGGCCGCCGGTTTGAAGCGGCCGGATGTATCGAGATTCTCGGAAAAAGCGCGGTTGACGGCGTCGGGCACGTGACCGGCGACCGGGTCGATCGGCTCCACTTCGCCACGAAAACGCGGCGCTGCCCGCGCGTCGAGCAGCAGCACGCCGTGTGCCGCGCGGCGCGCTTCGAGCTCGTCGAACCAGACCACCTCGTCGCGATCGAGCACCACGCGCGTGTCGGTCGCCGTGCGCACGACGATGCCAGATTCCAGCGGATAGCCGCCGGCCTTCCATGCCGCGAAACCGCCGTCGAGGACCGCGACGCGCTCGTGACCGGCCAGGCGCAACAACCACCACAACCGCGCAGCGGCGAGTGCGCCGTTCGCGTCATCGTAGACCACGACGTCGAGATCGCGGCGCCAGCCCCAGCGCGACAACGCGGCCGAGAACGCCGCATCGTCCGGCAGCGGATGGCGACCGAGCCCGCGCTTGCCGAGATCGGAAAGATCGCGATCGAGATGCGCGTAGACCGCGCCCGGGACGTGCGCCGCGGCGTAGTCGCGCTCGCCCTTGCCGGGATCGGCCAGATCGAAGCGCGCGTCGACGATCAGCACGTCGCCGCGCGTACGCATCGTTTCGAGGTCGGCGGCGGAAACCAGCGTATGCGAGGTCGTCATGCGACGCGCTCCAGTCGATCGAGCAGATTCTTCAGGATCGCCGCGGTCGCGCCCCAGATGCGGTGCCCCTGCCACTCGATCGCGAAGATGTCGCGCTCGCGGCCGTTCCACAGCAGGGATTCGCGACGCAGGCGCCCCGGTTCGAGGACGTGCGACAGCGGTACTTCGAAAGCTTCGTCGACCTCCTGCGCGTCCAGCCGCAGCGAATAGTCGCCGTCGACGAAGCCGGCCACCGGCGTGACCTGGTAGCCGGACACGGTCGCGAGCAGATCGAGATAGCCGAACGGCTCGACCAGCGCCGGCGCGATGCCGGTTTCCTCTTCGGTCTCGCGCAGCGCGGCAGCGACGACGTCGCGGTCGCCGGCTTCGACGCCGCCGCCCGGAAAACTGATCTGGCCGGCGTGGTGGCGCAGATGCTCGGTGCGCCGCGTGAACAGCAGCGACAATCCTTCCTTGCGACGCACGAATGGCACCAGCACGGCCGCGGCGCGCACCGGCGGCGGTATCGGCAGATCGGCGAGTTCGGCCGCGTTCCACGCCGCCGCGCGCGGCGGATTTTCGAGTCCGCGCACGGCGCGACGCAGCCGCGCGAACGGATCGGGCGAGGTTTCGCTCACGTGCGCTGCGCTTCGCGCTGCGGCAGCACTTCCTCGACGATGCGTCGCCGCTCGGTGTCGCCCATCGCGATCCAGCGCGCGATCTCCTCGCCGCTGCGCAGGCAGCCTTCGCAATAGCCGTCGCTGCCGAGATGGCAGATGCCGACGCAGGGACTCAGTATGGGATAGGCGGAACTCAGGTTCATCGCAACGGCAATGCTATCCAGCGCTCGACTCGTCAATCCGTGGAGCGACACCCACGTGGGCATCCGAATCGTACGCACGCCGGCAATGATGGGGGAAATTCGAAACGACGACCGCGATCACTCGAAGCCATCGCGGAACACGGTCTCCACATCCGCGTCGCTGAGCAGAGCGAAACATCCGCACGAACCGAGTGCGGACGGCGGACTCGCGGTGACGACGACGCAATAGTCTCCGGCAGGCAACTCCGGACCGCAGCTCGGGCCTTCGCAGCCGTCGCCGGATATGTACATTGCGGCGTCGAACGGGCCGACACCGGCCAGTGCAAAATCCACGCGCGCCGGTCGGTCCAGCGAGAAGCGTGACGTCGTCGCCGGATTGGGTAAATCCACGGGGCCGCACGGAAGCTGGTGGCTGCGCGGGCACGTGCTCGCGATCACCGTGCCGTTGAGCGGCAAAGCGGTCGGCAACGGGGTGTCGCAATCACCGCTGTCCGCCATTGCCGCCGGCGCGCACAGGCCAATCAAAGCGCTGCACCCGATGGAGAGAATGGCCTTGCGCAAGTCCACCGCAAACCTCGACCTGCCTCAACACGATAGGAACCCGGCCCGCTTAGACCCCGGGCCGAACCCGATTATCCGCCTGTTTGGATTGGAGAAACAAGGTTCGGGGGCCGGAGGCGATCCAACCGTCGGCAGCGGCCGCCCGATCCAGGCGCTGCGCATTCCGGTCCGAATCGCTGCAGGACTGGAGGCTCGCAGTGCGGCTCAGAGGGCAACGTGGCCCTGCCGCCGTCCCCACAAATGCAAACGCCGCGCTGGAAGCGCAGCGTTTGCCGATTTCTTCGACGAAGGGGCGGAAATCCCGGCCTTCCCATCGCCGGCCGTCAAAAAGACCGTGCGGGAAGCCGTTCCGGCCTTACTTGACGTCGATGATCTTGACTTCCCAGATGAAGACCTGGTTGCCCGAGCCCGGATCCGGCGGCAGGAAGATCTGCCAGTGGTCGCCGACCTTCATCTTCTGGATCATTTCCGGCAACAGCTTGGTGCCGAAGATGTTCTGCATCTCCGAGACCTTCGCCTTGACCGGTTCGCCGACGAAGGAGCTGCGGATCTCGCGGCCGTTGGTCAGCGAAACACGCACGTGGAAGGTGACTTCGTTGTTCGGACCGATCGTCTTGCCGTTACCGTCCTCGATCGCGCGGTACTGCACGCCGTTCGGCTGCGAGACCACGCCCTTCTTCGACTTGTTCTCGGCCATGAACTGGTCGGCCTGACGCTTGTTGTCGCCGAGCGCCTTGTCGGCTTCGGCCTTCATCTTCGCGTCGAGCTTGGACAGGGCGTCCTTCATCGCCGCTTCCGGCACGGCCGGCGGCTTCTTGCCGAACGCGTCCTGAATCGCGCGCGTGACGGTGTTGATGTCCACTTCCATGCCGCGGTCGGCCAGACCGGAGCCGATCTGATAGCCGATCGCGTACGAGACCTTGCCCTTCTCGGACGTGGTGTCCTGCGCGAGCGCCGACCCTGTAGTAAGCAGCGCCGCAAGGGCGATTGACCAACCGAACTTCATGCCTGATGCCTCCGGGGTGAATACTGATCCAAGCCGGCCGGGCGGATGCCGAGCCGCAAAAACGCGCTAGTGTAACCGAGCCGAACCGCAAGCCAAAACAACCGTTTTCGGAGCCCGGCGGGGACGGAAAGTTCATGCCGACGGCCCGCCATGATGCAGCGGCGGGCTGAACCGCAGCCGAGCCGCGCTAGGACGGGAACCGGACCGCCTCGACCGACCAGGACTTCGCCGTCGCGCGCAGGAGCAGGCCGCTCGGGCCGCCGAACGTCCGCGCGCGGCCGGCGGCGCCCGGGTTCAGCACCCACGGGCGTTCGCCGTCGTCGACGCAGAGGCGATGGCTGTGCCCGTACACGATCGCCCGCGCCTGCGGAAACGCCGCGCGCAGTTGCGCGTGCCGCCGCGAAGGCGCGAAGCGGTCGCCGTGCGTCGCGACGAGCACGCCGCCCGGCAACTCGATCTGCGCATGCTCGGGCAACGCCTGCAACGCCGCCATCCCCTGTAGCGGCCATTTCGACGGGACGTCGTTATTGCCGCGTACCGCGATCAGGCGCGGACAAGCCGCGCGCAACCGATCCAGCACCTCGGCCGCGCCGACGTCACCGGCATGCGCGACCAGGTCGGCCGCGCGCGCGAGCGACTCGATGCGTGCGTCGAGCGCGGCGTGCGTGTCGGAGATCAACAGGACACGCACGTTCCGCTGCCGCGTCAGTGATGGCTGCCGCGATATTTCTTCTCGCCGGCCGTGATGGTCAGGTCGAGACGGTTTTCCGGCGGCGCCAGCGGACAGGTCGCGTGCGGCGTGAACGCGCACGGCGGGTTGTAGGCCTTGTTGAAGTCGATCACGACCTTGCCGTCCTTCGGCATGTCCGCGTACAGGAAGCGGCCGGCGCCGTAGGTGTCCTTGCCGCTGGTGCGGTCGGCGAAGATGAAGAACAGCTCCTTGGCGTCCTTTTCCTCCAGCACCGGCAGCAGCTCGTACTTCTTGCCGTCGCGCTCGAACACGGCCTTGCCGGGCACCGGCATCTTGTCGACGGTGCCGAGCACGGTCGGTATCTCGAGCGTGTGCGGCGGCTGGTAGGCCTCCCATTTCGCCTCGATGCGCCAACTCGGGTCGATCGCATAGTTGTCGATGCCGAGGAATTGCTTGCGCGTCTGCGCCTCGCTGTCCTTCACGCGCAGGCCCTTTTTGCCGTTGCGGTCGATCAGGTAGAAGCTGGCGGTGCCGAACGCGATCGTGGTCGGCTTCTCGTGGCTGTCGTCGAGCAGCACGGCCGACTTCTCCGGCTTGCCGTCGATCGAGGCCGCCGCCTTGGCGTCGAGTTCGATCGTCGCCTTGCCGTCCTTCAACGTGATCGTGCCGAGGCGCGACGGCCCCTTCGCCAGCACCACGTCGTTGTCCTTCGCGCTGCCGACCGTGTTCTTGCCGTCCTTCAGCCAGTGCAGGCCGATCAGGCTGAGCCAGCCATTCGGCGACTTGAGTCGTTCGACTCGCTGCGCGCGCCAGGTTTCGATCTGCTTGGTGTAGTCGGCGGGCGCCTTGCCGCCTTCGATCTTGGCTGACATCAGTTGCACTCCGGCGAAGCTGGCGGCCAACAGGAGACCAGTCTTGAGCATCGTGGATCCTTGAGGTGAGATTTGAGAAGTGCGGCCATGCGTGGCCGCGGGCAGAACGAAGCCGAATCATTAACAGACACAGCGATCCCGGACGGATCGCAAACGTTTTCCAATCACCGTCCGCGCAGAAAAAGACGATCCAGTTCGGCGATGCCGAGCTGCACCCATGTCGGCCGCCCGTGATTGCATTGGGCGGAACGCTCGGTCGCTTCCATCTCGCGCAGCAACGCGTTCATTTCGGGCACGCTGAGGCGACGATTCGCGCGCACCGAGCCGTGGCAGGCCATCGTGCCGAGCAGTTCGTTGCCGCTCTCCTCGATACGGCGCGATTGCCCGTGTGTGGCGAGATCGGCGATGACGTCGCGCACGAGCTGGGCGACGTCGGCGCCGTCGAGCAGCACTGGAATGCGCCGCACCGCGACGCTCTGCGGGCCGCTGCGTTCGACGTCGAAACCGAGCTCCGCGAAACGCGCCACGTGCTCTTCGACGACGCCCGCCTCGCGTTCGCTGACGGCCAGGCTCAGCGGCACCAGCAACAGCTGCGAACGGATGCCGGCGCCTTCCTGCGCCGCCTTGAGCTTCTCGTAGGTGATGCGCTCGTGCGCGGCATGCATGTCGACCAGGATCAAGCCGTGCGCGTTTTCCGCCAGCACGTAGATGCCGTGCAATTGCGCCAGCGCGAAGCCGAGCGGCGGCACGTCTTCCGCGTCGCGATTCGCGGCCGGCGCGGCGGTTTCGCCGACGACGGCGTCGGCTGAAATCCGCGGCAAGGCGCGCGCCTCGCCGAACAGCGCGGCATAGTCGGCCAGCGGTTCGCGCACGCCGAGACCGAGGCCGGCCTGGCGCTGCGGCGCATAACCGTACGAAGACATCGGCGCGGCGGAAGGCAGCGGCGTGGACGCGGGACCCGCCGCAGCGGAAACCGCACCGCCTGCGCGCGTTCCGCCGAGCGCATCGTCGAGAGTGCGATACAGGAAATCATGCACGAGGCGCCCCTCGCGGAAGCGCACTTCGTGCTTGGCCGGATGCACGTTGACGTCGACCAGGACCGGATCGAGCTCGAGGAACAGCACGAAGCTCGCATGCCGGCCGTGATAGAGCACGTCGGCATAGGCTTGGCGCACGGCGTGCGCGACCAGACGATCGCGCACCAGGCGACCGTTCACGTGGAAATACTGCTGGTCCGCCTGCGAACGCGAAGCGGTTGGCAAGCCGACCCAGCCGTGCAGACGCAGACCGGCCGCCTCGTGCTCGATGCGCAGGCTGTTGACCGGAAATTCCTCGCCGAGCACGTCGGTGACGCGACGCGCCTGATCGCCTTCGTCGCGCGCCGCATGCAGCAGGCGCACCGGCTTGCCGTTGTGGCTGAGGCGGAATTCGACCGCCGTGCGCGCCAGCGCGATCGACTTCACCAGCTCGTCGATGTGACCGAATTCGGTGCGCTCGGCGCGCAGGAACTTGCGTCGCGCCGGCAGGTTGTAGAACAGGTCGCGCACTTCGACGTTGGTGCCCTGCGGATGCTGCGCCGGCGCCGGCGCACGCGGCTTGCCGCCGTCGACCTCGATGCGCCACGCCGCGTCGGCGCCGCGCGCGCGCGAGGTCAGCGCGAAACGCGAGACCGAGGCGATCGACGGCAGGGCTTCGCCGCGAAAGCCGAGCGTACCGACGCGTTCGAGATCGTCGAAGCTGGCGATCTTGCTGGTCGCGTGGGCGGCGACCGCGAGCGGCAGGTCGTCGGCATCGATGCCGCCACCGTCGTCGCGAATGCGGATCAGGCGCGCTCCGCCCTGCTCGATGTCGATCTCGATGCGCCGGGCGCCGGCGTCGAGGCTGTTCTCGACCAGTTCCTTGACCACCGAAGCCGGTCGCTCGATGACCTCGCCGGCGGCGATCTGGTTGACGAGTTCGGGCGGGAGCGAGCGGATGCGCGACATGGGAGTCGCGCATCATAGCCGAACGCGGCGATCAGCCGGACGGCGGAATCTGCAGTACTTCGCCCGGGCGCACGCGCTCGTCGGCGAGGTCGTTGGCGGCGCGCAGCTGCGACGCGGTGGTGCCGTGGCGTTCGGCGATCGCGCGCAGGGTATCGCCCCGATTGACGACGTAGCGCTGCGCCTTTGCCCGCGCGTTCTCGCGCGCGCGATCCGCGTTCTGGGCGTACAGCGTGCCCGGCGGCGGCGTCGCGCGGAAATACTCGTCGACGCCGTCGAGAATCGCCGCGGCGAGCTTCTCGCGGTGCTCGGGATTCTTCAGCCGCGCTTCCTCGGTCGGATTGCTGATGAACGCGGTCTCGACCAGGATCGACGGCACGTCCGGCGAGCGCAGCACGACGAAGTTCGCCTTCTCGACGTAGTTGCGATGGGTCGGACCGAGCTTGCGCAGCGCACCGTGCACCTGCTCGGCGACCGCGACGCTGGCGCCCATCGTCGCGCCCTGCGAGAGGTCGAGCAGCACCTTGGCCAGCATGTCGTCCTTGTCGTCGAGCGAGATGCCGCCGACGAGGTCGGCGCGGTTCTCGCGATCGGCCAGCCAGCGCGCCGCTTCGCTGGTCGCGCCGCGCGGCGACAACACCCACACCGACGAGCCGCGCGCGTCGCTGCTGGTGAACGCGTCGGCGTGAATCGAGATGAACAGGTCCGCCTTCGCCTCGCGCGCCTTGCGGTAGCGCCGCTCGAGCGGAATGAAGTAGTCGGCGTCGCGGATCAGCACGCCGCTCATGCCCGGCATGCGATCGACCAGCTTTTTCAGCTGGCGCGCGACGGCGAGCGTGATTTCCTTCTCGTGGGTGCCGCTGGCGCCGGTTGCGCCGGGATCGTCGCCGCCGTGGCCGGCGTCGATCGCGACGACGACGTTGCGCGCCTTGCCCGGCGCCGCTTCGACCACGGTCTTGACCGGCACCTGCTTGGCGGCGGCCGGATACAGATCGAGCACGAGGCGATAGCCGAACTTGTCGGCCGGCGGCAGCAGAAAACTCTTCGGCCGCACACCGTCGGCGAGATCGAACACGATGCGCGAATCGGTCTTGCCCTGCTTGCCGGCGCGCAGGCTCTTCAGCAGGCCCTTCACCGCCGGCGCGCTGAATCCGGGACCGAGGTCGCTGCCGCGGATGTCGAGCACGATGCGGTCCGGCTTGTTCAGCTCGAACAGCTTGTAGTCGACCGGTCCGGAAACGTCGAACACCGCGCGCGTGTATTCGGGGCCCGCCCAGATACGCAAGCTCTTGATTTCAGACGCATAAGCCGAGCCGATTCCGAGCAGCAGCGCAAGGCCGGAGAGCAGCGAAGCTTGGATGCGAAGTCCCCACATGGCGCGTATTCAAATCGAAAGCGCCTGGAAAAAGCAAGCTTTTTCCTTGAAAATCCGAAACGTGCGAAGCTTTCGTGAATTCCCATTCAGGAATTGAACCCAAGCGACCGATTCACAATGCGACCGGGACTGCCCACTCGGCCAGCCACTGCTCCCCCCGTGCACTGAGCGGCTCGGCCTCCAGCGACCGCCGCTGGCCCGAATGCGCCAATCGCAGCAACAGATCGGGCGGCGGCATCGCCCCCGCGCCCCGCTCGGGCCATTCGATCAGCACCAGGGTCGAGCCACCCCAGAGCTCGGCGAGACCGAGCCATTCGAGCTCGCCCGGATCGGCGAGCCGGTACAAGTCCAGATGGTGGACGTCGCGGTCGCCGACGCGATAGGACTCGATCAGGCTGTAGGTCGGACTTTTCACGCGCTCGCCGACGCCGAGCGCCTGCAGCAGCGCCCGCGCGAACGTCGTCTTGCCCGCGCCGAGGTCGCCGCGCAGATGCACGATGCCGCCCTCGCGCAGGACCGGCGCGAGGCGCCGTGCGGCCGCGACCAATTGCGCTTCGTCGATGTCGGGTAGCAGAAGGCTCATGCGTCGAACCGGTTGGCCAACCGCCGCAGCGGTTCGAACAAATCGCTCGCCAGCAAGCCGCGCGGTGCCTGCGCAGCGGCGAGGTCGCCGGCACGCGCGTGCAGCGCGACGCCCAGACGCGCAGCGTCCCAGGCGGACAATCGCTGCGCGAGCAAGGCCGCGATCACGCCGCTCAGCACGTCGCCCATACCGCCCGAGGCCATGCCGGAATTGCCCCACGGACAGACCGCGACGCGTCCTCGCGGATCGGCGATCAGACTGCCGGCGCCTTTGAGCACGACGACCGCCGCGTAGCGTTGCGCCAGTGCGCGCGCGGCGGCGTAGCGATCGCGCTGGATGGTCGCGGTATCGCAGCCGAGCAACCGTGCGGCCTCGCCCGGATGAGGCGTCAGCACGACTTCGACCGGCAGCGCGCGTGGCGTCTCCGCGAGCAGGTTCAGCGCATCGGCGTCGAGCAGCAGCGGCTTGCCACAGGCGAGCGCGGCGCCGAACAATGCCCTGCCCCAGGCGGCCTGCCCCAGCCCCGGCCCGACCGCAACGATGCTCGCGCGCTCGAGCAGTAGCCGCAGACCCGCTTCATCGTCGATTCCGTGCGCCATCAGCTCCGGCCGTGCCGCATTCATCGCGAGCACCTGCGCCGGCCGCGTCGCGACGCTGACCAGGCCGGCGCCGGTGCGCAGCGCCGCTTCGCCGGCAAGCCGAATCGCGCCGCCCATGCCTTCGTCGCCGCCGATCGCGAGCACGTGCCCGTAGTGGGACTTGTTGACGTTGCCGGCACGCGGCGCGAGCACGCGCGCGATCGAGGAATCGAGCAACTCGGCATCCGCGTCGATGCCGTCGAACGCGGCAGCGGGAACGTCGAGCGAGGCCAGCTCGCGCTCGCCGCAGACGTCGGCGGCATCCGCCGTGAACGCGCCGCGTTTCCAGGCGACGAAGCTGATCGTCGCGTCGGCGCGCACGCATGGTCCAAGCCGTATGCCGCGATCGGCGTCGAGGCCGGACGGCAAGTCGAGAGCGAGCACGGGCCGGCGCGAGGCGTCGAGCCTGGCGACCAGCGCGGCCGCCGCGCCGTCGATCGGCCGGCCGAGTCCGACGCCGAACAGGCCGTCGACGCAGACCTCGGCCGCGCCGAAGTCAGTGTCGTCGCCGGCGAGACGAACGCGCCCGCCGGCCTCAACGAAGGCGGCACGCGCCTGCTCGGCGGTGCCGACGGAACGGTCGGACAAAGCGATCGTATCGACCGTCCATCCGTCGCGCAGCGCCAGCCGGCCGAGAAGGAATGCGTCGCCGCCGTTGTTACCGTTGCCGGCGAGCAAGACGACACGCCGCGCCTGCGGCCAGCGCCGCCGCAACGACGCGTAGGCAGCCGCGGCCGCGCGCTGCATCAGTTCGACGGCGGGGATACTGAGACGCTCGATCGCCGCGCGATCGAGCGCGCGCACCTGTGCGGCGGTGTAGAGCGAAGTGGCGCGGACGGCGTGGCTCATCGCCGGATTCTAAAGTCTCCGGAGCGGCCTCGCGCGTCGCCGCGCTATGCTCGCGGACGAGCGCTCACCCGACTTTGCATGAACACGATCGACTACACCCGCCTGCGCGCCGACATCGGCCGCTGGGGCGCCGAACTGGGTTTTCAGCGCATCGGCGTCTCGGGTATCGACCTCGACGCCGACGAGGCGCATCTGCTGAGCTGGCTCGACGCCGGTTTCCACGGCGAGATGGACTACATGGCGCGCCACGGCGAGAAGCGCAGCCGACCCGCCGCGCTGCAGCCGGGCACGCTGCGTGTGCTGTCCGCGCGCATGGACTACGCACCGCCGGACATCGGCGAAGCCTGGAATGTACTCGCCGACGGCGAGCGCGCCTACGTCTCACGCTATGCGCTCGGCCGCGACTACCACAAGATCCTGCGCGCGCGTCTGCAGAAGCTCGCCGATCGCATCGCCGAGAGGACCGGGCCGTTCGGCCATCGCGTCTTCACCGATTCGGCTCCGGTGCTGGAAAAGGCGCTCGCGCGCGACGCCGGCCTCGGCTGGATCGGCAAGCACACCTTGCTGCTCAGCCGTGATGCCGGCTCCTGGTTCTTCCTCGGCGAAATCTACACCGACCTGCCGCTGCCCATCGACGCGCCGCCGTCGGCGCATTGCGGCACCTGCACGCGCTGCATCGACGTCTGCCCGACGCAGGCGATCGTCGCCCCGTACCGGCTGGATGCGCGCCGCTGCATTTCGTATCTGACGATCGAGCTGCGCGGCGCGATACCGGAAGAACTGCGTCCGCTGATCGGCAATCGCATCTTCGGCTGCGACGACTGCCAACTGGTCTGCCCGTGGAACAAGTTCGCGCAACCGACGCCGGAGGCCGACTTCGCGCCACGGCACGGCCTCGACGGAGCTGGGCTTGCCGAGCTGTTCGCGTGGAGCGAATCGGATTTCCTGGAGCGCACGTCCGGCATGGCGATCCGCCGCACCGGCTACGAGGGCTGGTTGCGCAACATCGCGGTCGCGCTCGGCAATGCCCCTGGCACGCCGGGTGTGCTGGCCGCCCTGCGCAGCCGCGCCGACGACGCGTCGATGCTCGTGCGCGAGCACGTCGCCTGGGCGCTGCAACGACAGTCGCAGCGCCCTACAGAAAGACTCAACGATTCAGACACGGATCGACGCGGATGAGCGCCGATCGAGAAAAGCTCGAGTGAGCTGAGGCATTTGGACTATGGCCGATCCGCGTTCATTCGCGTCGATCCGTGTCCAAAGATTTTCTATGCGGCCTGCTTCGGAATCGAGCGATTCGTATGCGTCAACTTGTTGCTGCGGTCGACGTAGACCAGCTGCGGCTTGTGCTGCGCCACCTCGGCCTCGCTGTAACCGCCGTAGGCCGCGATGATGATGATATCGCCCGGCTGCGCACGATGCGCGGCGGCGCCGTTGATCGAGATGATGCCCGAGCCCTCGTCCGCGCGGATCGCGTAGGTCGAGAAGCGCTCGCCATTGTTGACGTTGTAAATGTGGATCTGCTCGTACTCGAGGATGCCGGAAACGTCGAGCAGATCGCCGTCGATCGCGCAGGAACCCTCGTAGTGCAGCTCGGCGTGCGTCACGGTCGCGCGGTGGATCTTCGCCTTGAGCATGTTGAGGTGCATGGAGTCTCCGACTTGTTGCGTCCGCGCAACAGATGCGGACCCGGTCAGTATATCAAAGCATGTGCTTATGCAGCACGACTCGTATCGCCAAAAATACAATTAAAATTAAATCAATAACTTACTGAAAGTAAGCGGTAAAAAAAACCCTCGCGCGTCGCCGCAGCGAGGGTCCTAATTTGGAGTGACGACTACCTAAATGCGCCCTGCTGCCTTCGGAGCACAACGACTAGCGTTGCAAAAACCCCTCGGGCAGTTGGGAGAATACCACAACGCGAAGGAAAAACGCTACAGGTCGATCAAAAGATTGTCGATCAGCCGGGTCTGTCCCATTCGCGCGGCAATCAGGGCCACCAGTTGGCGATCATCGGGACTTGGCTCGGCGAGGTCCGCCGCCCGCCGGATGACGGCATAGTCCGGCTGCAGCCCGGCCTCGGTCAGGCGCCGACTCGCTTCCGCTTCGACCTCCTGTCGCGGCCGGGCCCCACGCATGTGCTCGTCCATGGCCCGCAGCGCGACGTTGATGGCGCTGGCGCGCGCGCGCTGATCGGCATCGAGATATTGGTTGCGCGAACTCATCGCCAGCCCGTTCTCTTCGCGCACGATCGGCGCGGCCACTATTTCGATCGGATAACCGAGATCGCGCGCGAGGCGTCGGATCACCAGCAGTTGCTGATAGTCCTTCTGGCCGAACACCGCCACGTGCGGCCGCGCGAGATTGAATAGCTTCGCGACCACCGTCGCGACGCCATCGAAATGCCCCGGTCGAATCGCCCCTTCGAGCACGCCGGTCAGTTCCGGCACGCTCACGCGCACACTGCGATCGGCGCCGTATGGATACAGGTCCTCGACGCCCGGCAGGAACAACAGGTCGCAGCCGCTCGCGGCGAGACCGGCCGCGTCGGCGTCCGGCGTGCGCGGATAGCGCGCGAAATCCTCGTGCGGACCGAACTGGGTCGGGTTGACGAACACGCTGGCGATCACAACGTCCGCGCGTTCACGCGCCAGCGTGATCAGCGAATGATGCCCCGCATGCAGATTGCCCATCGTCGGCACCAGGGCGATGCGCTTGCCGGCGCGTTGCCAGACGTCGACGACGGCGTACAGCTCGTTGTTGCGGCGGACGATTTCCATGCGCGGCTCAGTAGCTGTGTTCGGACGTCGGGAATGCGCCGCGGCGCACGTCGTCGGCGTAGGCCGAGATCGCCTCGAGCACCGAGCCGCGTCCTTGCAGGAAATCCTTGACGAAGCGTGGACGCTTGCCGGACGTGATGCCGAGCATGTCGTGCAGCACCAGCACCTGTCCGTCGCAGTCGACACCGGCGCCGATGCCGATGGTCGGAATGCGCAGTTCGCGAGTGATCTCGGCGGCGAGAGCCGCCGGCACGCATTCCAGCACGAGCAGATCGGCGCCGGCCTCCTGCACCGCCCTCGCCTCCGCCTTCAGCCGCGCCGCTTCGGCATCGCCGCGGCCCTGCACGCGGTATCCGCCGAACGAGTGCACCGATTGCGGCGTCAGGCCGAGGTGCGCGCACACCGGCACCTCGTGCCGCTTCAAAGCGTCGATGACCTCGCACACCCAGCCGGCGCCTTCCAGCTTGACCATCGCCGCGCCGCCTTCGCCGAGCAGGCGCGCCGAATTCGTCAGCGCGACGTCGACGTTGCGATAGCTCATGAACGGCAGGTCGGCGACGAGCAATGCGCGTCGCAGGCCGCGCGCGACCAGGCGCGTGTGATAGACCATGTCGTCGACGCTGACCGGCAAGGTGCTCGAATGACCCTGCACGACCATGCCGAGCGAGTCGCCGACCAGCACGACGTCGACGCCGGCTTCGTCGACGCGCTGCGCGAAGCTGGCGTCATAACAGGTGATCGTGACGATCTTCTCGCCGCGCCGCTTGCGCTCGCGCAGGTCGGGCACGGTGACCGGCGTACCGGTCGCGGCGTTGGCTTGCATCGGAGGTCGGCGCTCGAAGATGGGAGCGCGCATTATTCCGTGCGCGCTCGTGCCTGCTCAAGCAGGGCGCAGCCGCGCGCATCCACGCCGGCCGACAGCTCGCGCACACGGCCGACGCCGGGAATGACCAGTTCGGGAGCGATCTCGGCCAGCGGCAGCAGGACGAAGGCGCGTTCGGCGATGTGCGGATGCGGCAGCGCCAATCCCGGTTCGGCGATCCGCGCCTCCCCGTGCACGAGCAGGTCGAGATCCAGCGTGCGCGGTCCCCAGCGCGAGCCGTCGCGATGCCGGCCCTGCTCGATCTCCAGCGCGAGCAAGGCATCGAGCAGCTCGCGCGGCGACAGCGCGGTCGACAATTGCGCGGCCGCGTTGATGAAATCGGGCTGCCCGCCGCGGCCCCACGGCGCCGTGCGATACAGACGCGAATGACGCACGAGGCGGGTCCGCTCGATCGTGCCGAGCGCATTCAGCGCGTGCCGGACGCGTTGCTCCGGTCCGTCGAGATTGCTGCCGAGCCCGACGTAGGCGGTCGTCTCCGGCTCACTCACTACTGCTCGCCTGAGACGACGACGCCTTGCGCCGGCGGCGACGCTTGCGCTTCTTCGGCGGCGCGGCCTCGTCGTTCGCCGGCGCGGGCACCGCGTTCAGACGCGTGGCCAGTTCGGCCTGGTCGATCTCCTGCGCCTCGGTCCACCACTGCGCCAGCTCGGCCAATTCCGCGGACTCGTGCGCGCGCAGCAGCAGGAAGTCGTACGCCGCGCGGAAGCGCGGGTGCTCGAGCAGGCGGAACACGCGCTTCTTCGTACGCGAGGCGAAACGAGGCTGCAGCGACCAGATTTCCTCGACCGCGAGCGTGAAGCGGCGCGGAATCGCGACGCGCTGCGCCTGTTCGCGCAGCACGCGCGCGGTGGCGCTGGGCCAGGCGATCGACGCGTCGCTGCCGCTGTCGATCAGCGCCTGCGCCGTCGCGCGCGCCGGCTCCCACAACATCGCGGCGAACAGGAACGCCGGCGTCACCGGCTTGTCTTCACGTACGCGCGCATCGGTATTGGCCAGCGTCTGCTCGAGCAGATGGCGGAAGGCGCCCGAACCGCCGCCGGAAAGCGCGCGCGCGGTCGCCGGGAACACGTGCTGCAGCAGGCCGTAGCGTTCCAACGCGCGGAAGCTGGCGAGGCCGTAGCCGCTGAGGAACAGCTTCAGTGCCTCGTCGAAAAGGCGTGCCGGCGGCGCTTCCGCCAGCAGCGGGCCCAGCGTCGCGAACGGCGCGGCGGTGTCCGCCGCGATCTCGAAATCGAGCTTGGCCGCGAGCCGCGCCGCGCGCAGCATGCGCACCGGGTCCTCGCGGTAGCGCTGCTCCGGATCGCCGATCAGACGCAACGTGCGGCGCTCCAGATCGTCCATGCCGCCGACCGCGTCGCGCACGCTGAAATCGGCGATGTCGTAGTACAGCGCATTGATGGTGAAGTCGCGCCGGACCGCATCCTCCTCGATGCTGCCGTAGACGTTGTCGCGCACGAGGCGACCGTCGACGAGATGACGGTCGCCGCTGCCGTCGTCGCTGCTGCCGCGGAAGGTCGCGACCTCGACGATCTCGCGGCCGAACACGACGTGGGCGAGCCGGAAACGCCGGCCGATCAGACGGCAGTTGCGGAACTGCGCGCGGACCTGCTCCGGCGTGGCGTCGGTGGCGACGTCGAAGTCCTTCGGGTGGCCGCCGAGCAGGAGGTCGCGCACCGCGCCCCCGACCAGACAGGCACGAAAACCGGCCTCGCGCAGGCGATACAGCACGCGCAATGCACCGGGCGAAATGTCCCTGCGGGAAATGGAATGCTCCGCGCGCGGGATGATGCGGAACGCCCCGTCGACCGGCGCGTTCCGTACGATAGACTCCGAATTCATTCCCTGCAGGTGCTCCGGTGTTTGCCGCGTGTTACCGATTCGTTATACTACGCGGCCTCGCAAATCCCAACCCGCTCCCTTCGTCTAGTGGTCTAGGACACCGCCCTCTCAAGGCGGGAACACGAGTTCGAACCTCGTAGGGAGCGCCATTTGCTCGTGCGTTCATCCGTGAACGCCGCTTCGGGGACGGAAGCGCGGCGTCGCGCTTCTCGTCTCACTGAAGTCCGGAGCGGCCCTTCCCTGGCCGCTTTTCAATTAACATCCGCTTCGAAGCCGATCCGCGCAGTTTCCTTGGAAAAGCGCGTTCGAGCCCAGCTCCGCAACGACTTCTAGCCCCGATCCTATGCCCTTCGTCGTCACCGAGAACTGCGTCAAGTGCAAGTACACCGACTGCGTCGAGGTCTGCCCGGTCGACTGTTTCCATGAAGGGCCGAACTTCCTCGTGATCGATCCCGAGGAATGCATCGACTGCACGCTGTGCGAGCCGGAATGCCCGGCCAACGCGATCTTCCCGGAAGACGACGTACCGGCGGGCCAGGAGGACTTCATCGCGCTGAACGCGGAGCTGTCCAAGCTCTGGCCGGTGCTGACCGAGCGCAAGGACGCACCGGCGGATGCGAAGGATTGGGACGGCAAGCCCGGCAAGCGCGACTTGATCGAACGCTGAGGCGCCGGTTTCCGCGCGGACTGGGAAAGCCAGTCCGGACTCAACCCAGGCCGCACTCACCTATGCTGCAACCACCGTGATGGTTGCAGCGATATCAAGCGAATCGCGAGAATCAGCTGAGACGTTCGCGCAGCGTCGCGAGCAGCGCGCGCGCCGCGTCGCGCGAGGCTTCGTCGTTGGCGCCCTCGACGCCGACCTTGCTGCCGTCGCCGTCGGCGCTGACACGCACGGTCAGCTGCACCTGCGCGGTCTTCTTCGTACCGGCCATACCGAGCGTGACTGCGCGCTTGAACCAGCCCGGCTTGACCGTCGTCTGCCCGGTGGTCTGCACAGTGTAGGTGCGGCCGGACTCGTCGCGATTCACGATCGTTGCCGCGCCGGAGCGCTCCAACGCGAGGCCGACGCGCGACCAGGTGCTTTCGACGTTGTCGGTGACGCGCAGGCCGTCGCCGCCGAGCGCCACGCCGGCGCCACTGGCGCCGATCACGGCGCTCGAACCGTCCGCCGGCGGCGTTTCGGTCGATGAAGAGGCCACGGCGCCTGAGGACGAGCCCGCCGCGCCGGGAATCGTCAGCGCGCCGGTCGTATTGGGCATGTCCAGACCGGGCGGGATTTCCAACGGACGTTCCTCGACCGCCATCTTGTATTCGTTGTTCTTGCGCTCGGACCGCTTGCGCAGGAAGCCGCAGCCGCTGATCAGCGAAGCCGCGATGATGGCCGTCAGCAGCGCGAGGACGATTCTTTTCACAGTGGAATCTCGTGGCAGGTAAGCGGGGGAATGACGACTAGTCTAGCCTAGCCGGCCGCGCGGACGGCCTCGACCAGGCCGAGGCGGTTCAGCGTATCGAGCGTCGCGGCATGGTACGCGGGTGACAAGGGCAGCAGCGGCAGGCGCAGATGGGCTTCGCCGAGGCCGAGCTGGGCCAGGCACCATTTCAATGGAATCGGGTTCGGTTCCGCACCGAGCGCCGCGTACAGCGGCTGCAGCGCGCGATCGAGCGCCTCGGCGTCCGCCGCGCCGGCGGCGCAGGACTGGCACATGGCCGAAAACAGCCGCGGCGCGACGTTGGCGGCGACCGAAATCACGCCGTCGGCGCCGGCGCGCATCGCGCGCGCGCCGGTCGAGTCGTCGCCGGAGAAGATGCGGAAGCGGTCGGTCCGCAGCGCGAGCAGCGCCTGCATGCGCTGCGCGTCCGGCAAGGCTTCCTTGATACCGACGATGTTGCCGTGGCGCGCCAGCTGGGCGACGGTTTCCGGCAGCAGATCGCTCGAGGTACGCGCCGGTACGTTGTAGAGCACGACCGGCAAGCCACCGCGTTCGGCGACCTCGTTGAAATGGCGCAGCATGCCGGCCTGCGTCGGCCGCACGTAGGCCGGCGCGACCACCAGCGCCGCGTCGGCTCCGGCTGCGCGAGCGCGCTGCGTCTGCGCGATCGTCTTTGCGGTCGCCGGCAGGCCGGTTCCCGCCAGCACCGGCACGCGACCGGCGACGCGCGCGCTGACGAATTCGATCAGCGCGGAGTACTCCGCATCGTCGAGCGCAGCCGCTTCGCCGGTCGAACCGGCGACGACGAGCGCGCGCGTGCCGCCCTCCAACTGGTAGTCGACCAGGCGACCGCAAGCCTCGAGATCGAGGCCGTCGTCGCGGGAACGCAGCGGCGTCGCCAATGCGCAGATGCTGCCGGAAAGAATCAAGACAGAGATTCAAATGCTTGCGGGATTTCGATGGTAGCGGGGACCGTCCTCGCAAGTCCATTCAGCCGTGCGCCGGCCCGGCAGCTTCCCTTGCTCCCCCTCTGCCCCGCCAGTATTCTGGGTCGTCGGCGCCGACCAGTGGCGCAGCGATCGACAGGGCGGCGGAATCGTGAAGCAAGCAGGAAGACAGGCTCCGAACGACAGCGCCTCGCGCCCGGCTTCCAACGAGAACTATCTGCTGATCAGCGCCTTCAGCGCCTCCGCGCAGTCGCCCCTGGTGGCGATCAGCAAGCGCATCTCCGAATGCGGCTGCAATCTGGCCGAAGCGCGCGTGTCGACGCTCGGCAACGAACTCAGCGTGCTCGCGCTGGCGCAAGGCGCCTGGGACGCGATCGCCAAACTCGAAAACGCGCTGGCACGGCTGGAACGCGACGGCGAGCTGCGCCTCAGCCATTTCCGCACCAGCGCGAAGCAGCAGCAGTCCAACCTGTTGCCGTACGTGGTCGAGGTGGTCGCCGCGGACAAGCCGGGCGTGCTTTTCCAACTGGCCGAATTCTTCGCGCAGCAGAGCATCACCATCGAACAATTGCATTCGACGCGCTATCGCGCGATGCAGACCGGTGCCGACATGTTCTCCGCGCAGATCACCGTCGGCATCCCGAACACGATGCACATCGCCGCGCTGCGCGACGATTTCCTCGAGTTCTGCGACGGGCTCAACCTCGACGCGATCATGGATCCGATGAAGTTCTGAGCCCCGTCGAATTCGACTCCATTGCGCCTGACTCACTCGAGCTCGATTCAATGACGATAGCGGTCGGCAAGAAGGTTCCCAAGCTCAAGGGCACGCTGCACGACGGCAGCACGCTGACGCTGGCCGATCTGCGCGGCCATCCGGTGGTGGTCTACTTCTATCCGAAGGATGCGACGCCCGGCTGCACCAACGAAGCGCAGGCGTTCCGCGACATCTACCCCGAATTCCGCAAGCGCGGTTGCGAGATCGTCGGCGTCTCGCGCGATCCGGTCGCCTCGCACGCGAAATTCCGCGACAAGCAGTCGCTGCCGTTTCCGCTGCTCGCCGACGTCGACGAGACCTGGTGCAACGCGTTCGGCGTGCTCGGCGAAAAAAGCCTATACGGACGCCGTTTCGTCGGCGTGATCCGCAGCACCTTCCTGATCGACGCGCAAGGCACTCTGGTCGCCGAATGGCGCGGCGTGCGCGTGCCCGGCCATGCGGCGGCCGTGCTGGAGCGCCTATCCCACTCTTGAGCGTCATCTTGTTCTGCTATGCATCGCGGCCACGCGCCGCGCGCGCATCCTTTCTCCGTTCCCACGAGAGCCCCGCATGACCCGAGGCAAGCGCATCTACGTGCTCGACACCAATGTGCTGATGCACGATCCGACCGCCCTGTTCCGCTTCGAGGAACACGACGTGTTCATCCCGATGACGGTGCTGGAAGAACTCGACGCCGCCAAGAAAGGCACTTCGGAAACCTCGCGCAACGCGCGCCAGGTCAGCCGCTTCCTCAACGAGCTGATCGTCGCCGGCAACGGCAACCACATCGAGGACGGCGTCGAGCTGCGCATGCCGCAGGGCATCCAGCTCAATCGCAAGCAGAAGGCCGGACGGCTCTATTTCCAGACCACCGCGCTCGTCGCCGCCGACAAGAGCCAGCGGCGCACCCTGCCGGACAACCTGATCCTCGCCTCGATCGTGGCGTTGCGCCAGCAGCGGCCGAAAGTGCCGGTGGTGCTGGTGTCCAAGGACATCAACCTGCGCATCAAGGCGACCATCCACGGCATCACCGCCGAGGACTACGAGAACGATCGCGCGCTGGACGATTTCAGCCTGCTCTACACCGGCGTCGCCGAGCTGCCGGCGGACTTCTGGAACCGCCACGGCGAACTGCGCTCCTGGTCCGAGCGCGGCCGCACGTACTACGAAGTGAAGCGGCGCAAGGACGAGGACTGGCATCCGAACCAGAGCCTGTACCTGCCCGGCGAGGACGAGGTCGAGATGCGCGTGCTGCGCCTCGACGGCAACAAGGCGGTGCTGCAGATCGTCGACGACTATCGCAGTGGCTCGCATACCGTGTGGGGCATCTCGGCGCGCAATCGCGAACAGAACTTCGCCCTGAACGCGCTGATGGATCCGGAGATCGACTTCGTCACCCTGCTCGGCACCGCCGGCACCGGCAAGACCTTGCTCGCGCTCGCCGCCGGCCTCGCCCAGGTCATGGACCAGCAGCGCTACCGCGAAATCATCATGACGCGCGCCACCGTCTCCGTCGGCGAGGACATCGGCTTCCTGCCCGGTACCGAGGAGGAAAAGATGACGCCGTGGATGGGCGCGCTGACCGACAATCTCGAAGTGCTGACCAATCCGCAGGAAGGCGGCGCCTGGGGTCGCGCCGCGACCAACGACCTGCTCGCCTCGCGCATCAAGATCCGTTCGATGAATTTCATGCGCGGACGCACCTTCCTGAGCCGCTACGTGATCATCGACGAGGCGCAGAACCTGACTCCGAAGCAGATGAAGACGCTGATCACGCGCGCCGGCCCGGGCAGCAAGATGATCTGCCTCGGCAACGTCGAGCAGATCGACACGCCCTACCTGACCGAGACCACCTCGGGCCTGACCTACGCGGTGGACCGCTTCAAGATCTGGGAGCACAGCGCGCACATCACCCTGCGCCGCGGCGAGCGGTCGCGACTGGCGGATTACGCGTCGGAAGTGCTGTAAGGGCAGTGATTGGGGATTGGTGATTCGAGAAGGCATCCGTCCGGAGCCTTCGAATCACCAATCCCATCGCGGCTCTTCTCAGAACCGCACGGACCAGAGCGCCTCGAATTCGAACCGGCTCGCGGTGGCGTCGTGGCGCGTGACGTAGGTCGGCATCAACAGGAAGTACGGCGAGCTCGCGTAGCTCGTCATCAGGCTGAGTTTCGCGTTGCCGCCGAAGGCGCGCGACCAGCCGAGCGAAATCATGTCGTTCGCGACCGCCGAAGCGAGCGCGCTCTCGAGCATCTTCGAAGTCGGCACTGGCTGCTGGCGCGTCGTGTAGCGCAGCTGGAAGTTGCCCAAGGTCTCGTCGCGCAGGGTCCAGCCCAGGCTGTAGACGTTGAGATCCTTCCAGGCGAACACCGGGCTCGCGCTGTCGCCCAACAGGGCCAGGAAGCGCCGCGGCAGGTTCGAGCTCGCGAACGGCTTGATCGAGCTGTAGTCGACGCGCTGCACGCCGACGTCGGCGCTGAAACTCGGCGTGATCGCATAGGCGAGCGTCGCCGTCGCGCTCGCGGGAACGTCGAAATCGGCCGCGTCGGAGAACACGCCGCGGTAGCGATCGAACCGGCCCATGTCGAGCCGCGACTGGTAGCCGACGTTCCAGCTCAGGCGATCGCCGATGAAATTGCCGACTTCCATGCGCCCGCCGGCGCCGTAGGAACTGTCGCCGAACCAGGACGGCGGCGGCGCCCAGCCGTCGGCCTGCGCGAGACCGAGACCGACCGTGGCGAAGCGCTGATAGGCGAGCACGCCGGTCAGGCGCACCGTGCCGGTCTCGCCCCAGCGCAGCGCCAACGTGGGCGCGACGATCGTGCGCTGCAGGCCTGCCTGCGGCACGTCGACCAGATGCGTGGTCTGCCCCGGCAGCACGCTCGGCGTGTCGGAGACGGCGCCGTTCGCGACCGAGATCGACAGTTCCGCGCCCGAACGCGCCTGCGAACCGAACAACGGTGCGCGTTCGACCTCGCCGCTGTAGTTGTCGAGCACGCGCGGCGGCTCGAACGCCTGCGGCGCCAGCGCCCAGGAGAACTGCGGCGTGATGCTCTTCAGGGCGTAGGCGCGCCAACGCGCCGGTACGGATTCACTGACGGTTTCGACGGCGGAGGACGCGTAGGCAGCAGCCCTCCCGCCGTCGGCGACGCCGGCTTGTGCCAGAACAGAAAAAAATGGGAGCGCCAGCCCTGTGCCCAGCGCTCCCATCCATTTCCCCACGGTTGCTCTTGCCCGCTGCATCGCCCCGTCACTGCAGTGGTGAATAGGATGTGTTGTAATTCGGCGGGGATTTTGGCGAAAAAGCAACAGTTGTCAAGCATCCCGCTCGGACGAGCTCGCTCGGCAACGAGCAGGCTCCCGCAAATCAGGCACTTCTCTTCTCCCCGTACCGAGTCTTTTCCGTTGCGAAAAAACGACACCTCCGTCCGCGCCCGATCCGGACGTCCTCCGATTGCGTTGACCATCGCCGGTTCCGACTCCGGCGGAGGAGCCGGCATCCAGGCCGATCTGCGCACGTTCTCCGCGTTCGGCGTGCATGGGCTCAGCGCGATCACGGCGGTCACCGCCCAGAACACGCTCGGCGTCACCGCCGTGCACGAGGTTCCGCGCGCGACCCTGCGTGCGCAGCTCGACGCGGTGTTCGCCGACTTCCGCGTCGGCGCGGTCAAGACCGGCATGCTGGCGAGCGCCGCACTGGCGCGTGAAATCGCGCGCGTCCTCGACGACCATCCGCGCGTGCCGTTCGTGCTCGATCCGGTGCTGATCGCGACCACCGGCGCCGCCTTGGCACGCGATGGCCTGGTCGCCGCCCTGCGCCGGCATCTGTTCGCCCGGGCCGACCTGCTGACGCCGAATATCCCCGAGGCCGAGACGCTGCTCGACCGCAAGATCCGCAACCAGACCGACATGCACGCCGCCGCAGCCGAACTGCTCGACCAAGGCGTTCGTGCCGTGCTGCTCAAGGGCGGCCACCTGCGCGGCAGCGAGGTCGCCGACCTGTTGCTCACGCACGACGCCGAACATTGGTTCCGCCAACGCCGCATCCGCGGGGAAAGCCACGGCACGGGTTGCAGCCTGGCGTCCGCGATCGCCGCGGGACTAGCCCGGGGCGAGCCGCTCGACGCCGCGGTCGAGGGAGCCATCGGCTTCGTGCACGCGGCGCTCGTGTCCGGCTATCACCCCGGACGCGGGCGCTTGCGCGTGCTCGATCATCTCGCCGCCGCGCGCTGAGGCCGCGCCTCAGCTGCCGAGGCGCGAGATCAGCGCGTCGGCGAAGGTCTGCGTGGTACCGGTGCCGCCGAGATCCGGCGTGACGCGGTCGCGCGCGGCCAGCGTCTCGCGGATCGCCGCGCGCAGGCGCGTCGCCTCGGCTCCGCGGCCGAGATGGTCGAGCATCTGCGCCGCACCGAGCAGCAGCGCGCAGGGATTGGCGATGCCCTTGCCGGCGATGTCCGGCGCCGAGCCGTGCACGGCTTCGAAGATCGCCGCGTCCGCGCCGATGTTCGCGCCCGGCGCCAGGCCGAGACCGCCGACCAAGCCGGCGCACAGATCGGAGATGATGTCGCCGAACAGGTTCGTCGTGACGATCACGTCGAACTGCTCCGGCTTCATCACCAGCTGCATGCAGGTGTTGTCGACGATCATTTCGTTGCACTGGATTTCCGGGTACTGCGCGGCCACTTCGCGCGCCACCTTCAGGAACAGGCCGGAGGTCGACTTCAGGATGTTCGCCTTGTGCACCACGGTGACCTTCTTGCGTCCTTCGCGGCGGGCGAGGTCGAAGGCGTAGCGCACGATGCGCTCCGAGCCCTTGCGCGTGATCTTCTGCACCAGGGTCGCGGTGGCGCCGTCCTCGGACACCTGCTGGCCTTCGCCGGCGTACGCGCCTTCGGTGTTCTCGCGCACGGTGATCAGGTCGACGTTCTCCGGGAAGCGCGAGCGCGTATTCGGGAACGAGATCGCCGGGCGCACGTTCGCGTAGAGATCGAACTGGCGCCGCAACTGCACGTTGATCGAGCTGAAGCCCTCGCCGACCGGCGTGGTCAGCGGGCTCTTCAGCGCGACGCGGTGCTTGGCGATCGCATCCAGCGTCGCCTGCGGCAGCAGCTCGCCGGACTTCTGCTGCGCGGCGAGGCCGGCGTCGACGAAATCGTAGGAAAAGCCGAGCTGCAATACGTCGAGGACGCGCAGCGTCGCATCCATGATCTCCGGACCGATGCCGTCGCCGGGAATCACTGCAATGGTCGTGCTCATCGAAACATCTCCTGGAAAGCGGCGGGCGTCGCGCCGATCGGCGCGCGCGGACCGATCGCGCGTGCCCGTCCGCATGGGTGAAAGATAGGCATCGGAGTCGCTGTCGGGATGACGATCGGATGACAACAATCGTGCCGAAAGCCTTGCGCCACAAGGATTTTCGGCAATCCCGACTTGCCGGCGCCGGCGAGGGCGCGCATTATCCACAAATGCTGCCGATCCGCACAAGAAAACGGTCCGCCCGAGCCGGCCTGGTCACCGCGCTCTTCGCGTTCGCCTGTGCGTTTCCCGTGGGCGCTGCCGAGCTCATTGCGAAGGATTTGCGCGTGCAGCTCGAATCGAGCAAGGCGTCGACGACCCCGCAGCCGCCGCGGATCGCCGTGGTCGGCCGCGCGCTCGCCGGCTGCGCGCCGCAACTCGATCGCGCCGTTCTCGACGGCAACGACCTCAGCATTGCGCTGAAAAAATCGCCGCAGAACAACTGCGCGAAGGCATGGGTGCCGTTCTATCTGCGCGTCGACGCCGCAGCGAACGCGATCGCGCCGCTGCCGCCGGGACAGGTCTACCGCATCCGCGTGTATTCGACCGACCACGGCACCACCAGCCTGCTCGCCTTCGCCTTGCTCGACGCGAACACGGCGAATGCGGCGCCGACGCCGGAAAGCGGCCTGTGGTGGTCCGAAGCCAGCACCGACACCGGTGCCGCTTCCGCCGGCAACGGCGCCAGCATCGAACTGCAGGACGGACGTCTCGCCGTCAGCCTGCTCGGGTTCGGTGAGACCGGCGCGGCGACCTGGTACTTCGGCACTGCGCAACCGAAAGGCCGCGTCGCGCGCGTGCCGCTGCTGCAGCTCGCCAACGGCGATCCGCCGTTCGCCCCGCTCGGCAACCAGCCGAGCGCGCAGCCCGGACCGCGCATCGAACTCGAATTCCTCTCGCCGAGCCGTGCGCGCGCCTACCTGGTGCGCAACGACGGCGGACGCGACGTCGAAGTGCGCGCGCTGACGCTGTCGCGCTCGCGCTTCGCGAATGGCCCGGTCAGCGCGAACTGGACCGGCCAATGGGTGCTGGTACCGGACGACGGCGGCGCTCCGCGCAGCTTCGAATTCGCCGCCGCCGGCAGCCAGGATTCCGAGAACTTCCATCTCACCGACGCCACCGGCGACGCCCGCCTCGACTGCCGCCTCGAAAACGGCACCGACCATCCGGACCTGTGCACCCTGTCCGCCGCTGCGGCGGTGCTCGCGGATTTCGACCAGGTCGGTCTCGACCACCTTGCCGGCCGCACGAGCGGCGGCGCGCGCGTCACTCTGATGCGCGTTCCGCGCTAGTCCTCAGGGTGCGGCCTCGTCGGGCGCGGCGAGCGTCTGGTCGAGGAAATCGACTGCGCGGCGCAGGTGCGGAATCACGATCGAGCCGCCGACCACCAGGCCGACGCTGAACACCTCGAAGAACTCGTCCTCGCTGACGCCCGCGTGCGCGCACTGGGCGACGTGGTAGCTGATGCAGTCGTCGCAACGCAGGACCAGCGAGGCGACCAATCCGAGCATCTCCTTCGTCTTCACGTCGAGCGCACCGGCCTTGTAGGTCTGCGTGTCGAGCGCGAAGAAACGCCGCACCACTTGGTTGTCCTGCGCCAGGATGCGCTCGTTCATGCGCTGGCGGAACGCGCTGAATTCGGCGATGCGGTCGCTCACGAGGCAGCCTCCGGCGATTCGGGCAGGCGTCCGGCGCGATCGGCGGCGACCAGATCGTCGTAACCGCCGACGTGCATCTGGCCGATGAAGATCTGCGGCACGCTGCGACGACCGTGGCTGCGCTCGAGCATTTCCTCGCGCCGCGCGGCGTCGAGATCGACGCGGATTTCCTGGTACTCGAAGCCTCGGCGCTGCAGGAAATTCTTGGCGGCGACGCAATACGGACAAGCAGCGGTCGTGTAGATCTCGACGCGTTTCATCGCGATTTCCGAAGAGTTTCGAACGAGACCGGAGATTGGGGCGTTCGTCGCACTGTTGCAAGAGTGTTTCCGATACCCCACCTGTGCATGAACCGGCGCCGAGCGGCGCCGCGACTTCGGTAGCCGCGGGAACCTGCGCGCGCTAATCTGGTCCCAGCAACCGTTCTTTCCGGTGCCTTCATGCGTTTCTCCCGCGCCCTCCCCCTGCTGGCCGCCGCTTGCGTCGCGACGCTCGCCGGCGCGCGCGAGCCCGACGTCCGCCTGCCGGACATCGGCAGTTCCGCTGCGGGCCTGGTGTCGCCGCAGGACATGTACGACTACGGCGCCGGCGCGCTGCAGGAGATGCGCGCCTACAGCATGGTTCTCGACGACGCCCTGCTGAACGATTACCTGACCGGGCTCGGTTATCGGCTGGTCGCCAACAGCGATCACCCGGAGTTGCGCTTCACGTTCTTCATCATGAACGACGATCAGATCAACGCGTTCGCGATGCCGGGCGGCTTCGTCGCGGCGAACGCGGGACTGATCACCGCGATGCAGCGCGAGGACGAACTCGCCGGCGTGCTCGCGCACGAAATCTCGCACGTCGAGCAACAGCATCTGCTGCGTGCGTTCGAGGACCAGAAGAAGGTCTCGATTCCGATCATGCTGGCGATGCTCGGCGTGATGATCGCCGCCTCGGGCCGCGGCGACGACGCGGCGCCGGCGGCAATGGCGGCCGGCACCTCGCTGATGCAGCAGCGGCAGATCAATTTCACGCGCAGCGAGGAAGCCGAGGCCGACCGTTTCGGCATCCAGATCCTGGCGCGCTCCGGTTTCGATCCGAACGCGATGGCCAGCGCGTTCCAAGCGCTGCAACGGGTGATGCGCGTCAACGGCGTGGACATTCCGGAATTCCTGCTCGACCACCCGCTCGACACCAAGCGCATCGCCGAAGCGAAGGAGCGCGCCGCCCAACTGGGCTGCCCGAGCGAACCGCGCGTGCGTCCGGCGAAATCCTCGCTGCCCTCCGACGGCTCGTTGAATCTCGCCCTGCCGGCGCAGCAGCGGAACGACGCCGCGCCGTCCGACACGATCGACGAGGCCAGCGCGATCGCGGCCAGCGAAGCGGCGAAGACCACGATCGAGAAGAGCTCCGACGATCCGAAGGCGCTGCCGCAGATCTCGGTGACCGCCTGCGTCGCGCGCGGCCCCGCCGTGCAGGGCTACTTCGAACTGATGCGCGAGCGGGCACGCGTGCTGAGCGCGAAATCGCTGACCTCGATGCGCGCCTACTACGCGAACAATCTGCGCGACAATCCGGCGTTCGACACGACGGCGAACCGCTACGGCTACGCGCTCGCGCTGATGCGCAGCGGCGACGCGAAAAGCGCGGTGACGGAACTGCGCAATCTGGTGGCGCGCCATCCGTCCTCCGCACCGCTCGGCCTCGCGCTCGCCGGCGCGCTGGATCTGGCCGGCGACAAGCCGGACGCACTGAAGACCTACGAGGATCTCCACGCCGACTTCCTCGGCAACCGCGCCGTGACGCTGTCCTATGCCGACGCCCTGCTCGGCCAGAGCGACGAGAAGGGCGCCAAGCGCGCGCTCGAGCTGTTGCGCCCGATGGTCGCGCGATACAGCGACGACCCGGACCTGCAGAAGAGTTTCGGCCGCGCCAACCAGCTCGCCGGCGACAAGGTGCGCGCCGCCGAAGCCTTCGCCGAAGCCGCCTACCTGACCGGGCACGCCGAAGACGCCTTGAACCAGCTCAAGGCGCTGTCCAAGCAGTCCGATCTGACCTACTACCAGCGCAGCCGGATCGATGCGCGCATCACCCAATTGACACCGACCGTGCTGGAACTGCGCAAGCGACGCTCGCCGAGCACCGATTCACCCAATTCCGCCGCCCCCGCGCTGTCGTGCTGCGAGCCTTCACGCCTGCAGATCCACGTCGGCCGGCCGTGAAGGTGTAATATTTCGGCAACGCAATGCGCGGCCGCGGGCGAGGTTTCGCGCATTCGTCCAGCGGATGACGGCTTCTTTGTCATTCGCGTGTAACACAATCTCGCTGCAATGATGGCGTCATAAAGCGCAGTGTCTGCGCTGTCCTGCGGTGCCGATGTGCAGAAACATATCCTGATCGTCGAAGACGAAACCGCGATCCGCGACATGGTCGCGTTCGCCTTGCGCAAAGCCGGCATGGAGGCGATGCACGCGGCCGACGCGCGCGCCGCGCAGACCGCCATCGGCGAGCGCGTGCCCGACCTGATCCTGCTCGACTGGATGCTGCCCGGGATGAGCGGCATCGACCTCGCGCGGCGCCTGCGCAAGGACGACCTGACGCGCGAAGTGCCGATCATCATGCTGACCGCGCGCGGCGAGGAAACCGACCGCGTCGGCGGCCTCGACGCCGGCGTCGACGATTACGTGGTCAAGCCGTTCTCCACGCGCGAGCTGCTGGCGCGCATCCGCGCGGTCATGCGCCGCACGCACGGCGAGGATTCCGAAGGCGTCGTCGAACTCGGCGGCCTGCGCATCGACAGCGCCGCGCATCGCGTGTTCTCCGGCGACCAGCCGGTGCACATCGGCCCGACCGAATACCGGCTGCTGCATTTCTTCATGACGCACGCCGAACGCGTCTATTCGCGCGGCCAGTTGCTCGATCACGTCTGGGGCGGCGGCGTCTACGTCGAGGAACGCACGGTCGACGTGCACATCCGCCGTCTGCGCAAGACGCTGGAACCGTTCGGTCGCGACGCCCTGGTGCAAACCGTGCGCGGCGCCGGCTATCGCTTCTCGACCAGCGTGTGACGGTGCGCCGCGGCGGATCGATCATGCGCAAGACAAAACCGCGATCCGCCCCGATCGGTGCTTCCGCGCCGCCTGACGGCGCACGCCTGCGGAGTTCCCGGTGATGCCGTCGCGCCTCGGCCGCGCCTGGCGTTCGAGCCTGTGGCGGCTCGCCGCCGTGCTGCTCGTCGCGCTGGCGCTCGGCGGCTGGCTGCGGGCGATTCCGCAGGCGCTGCTGATCGCGCTCGCGGCCTGCTTCGGCTACGGCCTGTTCCGGCTCGCGCGCCTGTGCCGCCTTCTGACCGGTCCGCAGCACGTGCCGGCGGCCGACGGCCACGGCTTGTGGGACGAGATCCAGAACCTGCTGCGCCGACGCCAGCGCGGCGCCTTCGAGGATAAGCGCCGTCTGGCGCATCTGCTGCGCGAGTTCCGCAACGCCGCCGCGGCGCTGCCGGATGCCGTGGTGGTGCTCGATCGCGAATGCCGCATCCTGTGGTTCAACACCGCGGCGAACACGCTGCTCGGGCTGAAGTACCCGCAGGACATCGGCGGCCCGCTCACCAATCTCGTGCGCGCGCCGCGCTTCGCCGAATGGCTGCGCGGCGAACCGACCGAACCCCTGCTCGACCTCGCCGCTCCGGCCGACGAGAACCTGCGTCTGAACCTGCGCCTGATCCGCTACGCCGACGCACAGTCGCTGCTGGTCGCGCGCGACGTCAGCCAGTTGATGCGGCTGGAGCAAGTGCGTCGCGACTTCGTCGCCAACGTCTCGCACGAACTGCGCACGCCGCTGACCGTGGTGCACGGCTATCTGGACATGATCGAGCCGGAAAGCATGCCCGAGTACGAACCGATCCTGCACGAGCTGCGCAACCAGTCGCGGCGCATGACGCAGATCGTCGAGGACCTGCTCACGCTGTCGCGGCTCGAGGCGCAGAGCGACCTGCCGCAGGAACGCGTCAGTCTGCGCTCGCTGCTGGAAGCGCTGCGCCGCGAGGCGGCCGCCTTGAGCCAGGGCGAGCACACGGTGACGACGGAACTGCGCGGTCGTCACGACCTGCTCGGCTCGACCAAGGAGCTGCACAGCGCGTTCTCGAATCTGGTCAGCAATGCGGTGCGCTACACGCCACCCGGCGGCCGCATCACGCTGCGCTGGGAAAGCAGCGACGACGGCGCGCGGCTGTCGGTGATCGACACCGGCCCCGGCATCTCGCCGCAGCATCTGCCGCGGCTGACCGAACGCTTCTATCGCGTGTCGACCAGCCGCTCGCGCGAAAGCGGCGGCACCGGCCTCGGCCTGTCGATCGTCAAGCACGTGTTGCAACTGCACCAGGCGCGGCTGGAAATCCGCAGCGAACTCGGCGTCGGCAGTACCTTCAGCTGCGTCTTCGGTGGCGAGCGGCTGCTCGAGCCGCTGGCGCTGGCGGAGGCGCCGTGATGACGCTCGCTGCTTCACTCCGGCGGCAGCCGGCAGGCGGTCTTTCCGGTGCTGAAAACCGGACTGCCCGTTTCGCTCGCACCTGCGCCGCCGTTCTTCGAACAGTTTGCGCGCGTCCCGCCCGACCGACTTTCGCCGAGACGACGAGAATTTCGCCGCGCGCGATGCATTTCTCGCCGAGCGTGTGGCTGATGAGTGCGCTGCTCGCCGTGTGCGCGGCGCGAGCCGACGCGGCCGATGCGCTGGCCGGCACATTGACCGGCGTCGGCTCCGATACCGTCAGCGCCCTGGTCGCCCGCTGGGCCGAGGCGTTTCGCGCCGTGCATCCGCGCGTGCGGGTGCAGGTGCAGGCTTCCGGCTCGGCCAGCGCGCCGACCGCCTTGATCGAAGGGGCCGCGGACTTCGGCTCGATGAGCCGGCCGATGAACGAGACCGAGATCGCCGCGTTCCAGGCGCGTCACGGCCACGCGCCGACGCAAGTCGTGATCGCGCACGACGCCATCGCCGTGTTCGTGCATCCGGACAATCCACTGACGCATATCACCCTGCCCCAGCTCGACGCGATCTATTCGGCCGCCCGCCGTTGCGGCGCGCCCTCGCCGGTGCGCGCCTGGCGCGACCTCGGCCTCGACGAAGCTCCGCTGGCCGCGTCGCGCGTGCTCGCCAGCGGCCGCAACGATGCTTCCGGCACCTACGAGATGTTCCGCGAAGGCGCGCTCTGCGGCGGCGACTATCGCGCCGACGTCGTAGCCTGGCCCGGCAACGGCGCGGTCGTCGCGACGGTGGCGACGAATCGCGAGGCGATCGGCTATGCCGGTCTCGGCTACGTGAACGGCCTGGTCAAGCCGCTCGCGCTCGCGCGCAGCGACGCCGACGCGGCGGTGCTGCCGGATCGCGCAGCTGTCACGCAAGGCCGATATCCTCTGTCCCGCGCCCTGTATCTGTACGTGAATCGCACGGCGAGCGGCCGTGTCGCGGACCTGCCCGCCGCCTTCCTCGCCTACGCGCTGTCCGACGCTGGTCAGGCCTTGGCGCAGCGCGAAGGATTCATGCCCTTGCAAGCCCACGAGCGCGACGCGCAACGCGCGCTCCTCGAGTGAATCAGCCGCCATGAACCGTGACGTGCCGCCGCAGAACCTGAAAGATCCCGCCCTGTATCTGAACCGCGAGCTGGCCCAGCTCGAGTTCAATTTCCGCGTGCTGGCGCAGGCCGAGGATGCCAGCGTGCCGCTGCTGGAACGCCTGCGCTATCTGTGCATCTCGTGCACCAACCTCGACGAGTTCTTCGAGGTGCGCGTGGCCGTGTTGCGCGAGCAGTTGAGCTTGAACGAACAGCGCCCCGGTCCCGATGCGCTGTCGCCGGCCGACGTGCTGACGCGCATCCGCGATCGCGCGCTGACCCTGGTCAAGGCGCAGTACGATTTCTGGAACCTGACCCTGCTGCCGGAGCTGGAGCGCGAGGGCGTACGCTTCCCCAAGCGCGACGGCTGGACGGCGAAGCAGCGGCGCTGGCTGCAAGGCTACTTCCGCAACGAGATCCTGCCCGTGCTGTCGCCGCTCGGCCTCGATCCGGCGCATCCGTTCCCGCGCATCCTCAACAAGAGCCTGAACCTCGCCGTCGTGCTGAAAGGACGCGACGCATTCGGCCGCGAGGGCCACATGGCGCTGGTGCGCGCGCCGCGCTCGCTGCCGCGCATCATCCGCATGCCGGCCGAGGTCGCCGAATCGGCCTACGATTTCGTGTTCCTGTCCAGCGTGCTGCACGAGTTCATGGACGAGCTGTTCCCGGGCATGCAGGTGAAGGGCTCGTACCAGTTCCGCGTGACGCGCAACAGCGAGCTGGTGGTCGACGAGGACGAAGTCGAGAACATCGCGCTGGCGCTGCGCGACGAGCTGAAAGGCCGCGGCTTCGCCAAGCCGGTGCGGCTCGAGGTCGCCGACAATTGCCCGAAGGCGATCGCCGACATGCTGATGCAGAACTTCGAGCTGACCGAGTCGGAGGTGTATCGCTGCGAGGGTCCGGTCAACGTCAGCCGCGTCGGCGCGGTGTACGACCAGATCGACCGCCCCGACCTGAAATTCCCGCCGTTCACGCCGCGCGTGCTGTCGGCGGTGATCGAGGAACAGAGCCTGTTCGAGGCGATCCGCGAACGCGACATCCTGCTGCACCACCCGTTCGAATCGTTCAATGCGGTGGTCGAACTGCTGCGCGAGGCCAGCGTCGATCCCGACGTGCTCGCGATCAAGCAGACGCTGTACCGTGTCGGCAACGCCTCGCCGCTGATCGATCACCTGATCGAGGCGGCGCGCCAGGGCAAGGACGTCACCGTGGTGGTCGAACTGCGCGCGCGCTTCGACGAGGAAGCGAACCTGCGCCTGGCCAACCGCCTGCAGGAAGCCGGCGTGCAGGTCGTCTACGGCGTGGTCGGCTACAAGACGCACGCGAAGATGCTGCTGATCGTGCGCCGCGAACAGGGCGCGCTGCGCCGCTACTGCCATCTCTCGACCGGCAACTACCACCAGATCACTTCGCGCATCTACACCGACTTCGGCCTGATGACCGCGAATCCGACGATCGGCGAGGATGCGCACCTGCTGTTCCTGCAGCTGTCCGGCCTCGGCCCGATCATCCAGCTGAAATGCCTGCTGCATTCGCCGTTCACCCTGCACAAGGGGCTGATGGAGAAGATCGAACGCGAGATCGCGCACGCGGCGGAAGGCAAGCCGGCACGCATCATCGCCAAGATGAACGCGTTGAACGAAGAGCGCGTGGTCGAACAGCTCTACCGCGCCTCGCAGGCCGGCGTGCAGATCGATCTGATCATCCGCGGCGCCTGCACGCTGCGGCCCGGCATCGTCGGCGTGTCCGAGAACGTCCGCGTGCGCTCGATCGTCGGCCGCTTCCTCGAGCACAGTCGCGTGTACTGGTTCCAGAACGGCGACCAGCCGGAGATCTACTGCTCCAGCGCCGACTGGATGGAGCGCAATCTCCTGCGCCGGATCGAGACCTGCTTCCCGATCCTCGACCCGAAGCTGGCCGAGCGCGTGTTCGACGAGTCGTTGGCGAACTACCTCGCCGACAACACGCAGGCCTGGACGCTGGAATCCGACGGCAGCTACGTGCGCATGACGCCCGGCGACGCGCCGGCGCATTCCGCGCAGCAGACCCTGCTCGCGAAATACACCTGAGGCGCGGCTTTGGCGTCGCCTCCTTCCCGCTCGCGGCGGCCCGCTCAGGCGACGGCCGCCGCGCCGCTGCGGCGGCGTCCGCAAGACGTGCGACAATCCCGATCCCCGACGCGAGCGCATCCGGTGAAGACTGCCAGCGAGCATATCCGCGATGGTGACACCCTGGCCGCGGTCGATCTCGGCTCGAACAGTTTCCACCTCGTCGTCGCGCGCTACGAACACGGCAGCCTGCGCCTGATCGATCGCCTGCGCGACAGCGTGCGCATGGCCCTCGGCCTGCGTCCCGACGGCAGCCTGGATCCGGAACGCCGCGAACGCGCGCTGGCCTGCCTGGCGCGCTTCGGCCAGCGACTGCGCGCGATTCCACCCGAGCGGGTACGCGCGGTGGCGACCAACACCGTGCGCCGCCTGGCCCATCCGCAGAGCTTTCTGCTGCCGGCCGAGACCGCGCTCGGCCATCCGATCGAGATCGTCAGCGGCCGCGAGGAGGCGCGCCTGATCTACCTTGGCGTGGCGCACGACCTCGCCGTGACGAAGCAGCGCCGGCTGGTCGTCGACATCGGCGGAGGCAGCACGGAATTCATCATCGGCGAAGGCTACGAGGCGCTCGAAACCGAGAGCCTGCAGATGGGCTGCATCGCCAGCACGCTGCGTTTCTTCGACGACGGCAAGTACACCGCCAAGCGCTGGCGCCAGGCGCAGACCGAGATCGCGGTCGAGCTGCAGCAGTTCGCCGCCGACTACAAGGCGCGCGGCTGGGGCGAGGCGGTCGGCTCGTCCGGCACCGCCAAGGCGATCGGCGCGATCGTGCAGGCCAACGGCTGGAGCGAACAGGGCATCACGCCGGCCGCGCTGGCGCGCCTGCGCGACGCGATCCTCGAAGCCGGCAGCGTCGACAACCTGCGCCTCGCCGGCCTCGCCGAGGAGCGCGCGCCGGTGCTCGCCGGCGGCGTGGCGATCCTGGAGGCGATCTTCGAGACCTTCGCGCTGGAGCAGATGGCGACCTGCGAGACGGCGATGCGCGAAGGCATCCTGTACGACATGGTCGGCCGCGACATGCACGGCGATCCGCGCGCCGGCAGCATCGCCGCCCTGGCCTCGCGCTACGGCGTCGACCGCGCCCAGGCGGCCCGCGTGCACCACGCCGCGATCGCGCTGTTCGAACAGGTCGAGGAAGCCTGGCAATTCGGCTCGCTCGATCGCGACCTGCTCGGCTGGGCCGCCGACATCCACGAGATCGGGTTGGCGATCGCGCACAGCCTGCATCACATCCATGGCGCCTACATCGTCGCCCACTCCGACCTCGCCGGCTTCAGCCGGCAAGGCCAGCAGGCCCTCGCGGCGATCATCCGCTCGCACCGGCGCAAACCCGACCGCGACGCGCTCGACGCCCTGCCCGAGCGCCTGCGCCGTCCGGCGCGCCGCCTGACCGCCCTGCTGCGCCTGGCCGCGCTGCTCGAGCGGCCGCGCACCACCGAGGCGCTGCCGACGCTGCACCTGGAAGCCGACGACAAAACCTTGCGCCTGGAGTTGCCGGAAACCTGGCTGGCGCAGCACCCGCTGACGCGCGCCGATCTCGAGCAGGAGCGCGACTACTTCAAGATCCTCGATCTGAAGCTGCACGTACGGGCGCTGGAAAAAGCCGCTGCCTGAAGACCGCCGGCCGTCGGCATGACGCGCCGGGGGCGCAGCGCCTATCATTCGCCTCTGTTCTGTTCGTCCATCCGATCCGGAGGTTTCCGTGCTGAAGCGCGCGCTGTTCCTGCTTGCCCTGCTCGTCCCCGCCTACACGCTTGCGCAGACCGCCCCTGCGCCAGCCGCCAAGCCCGCTGCCACCAAGGCCCAGGCGAAGCCGGCCGCCAAATCGGCGACCAAGCCCGCCGCGAAGGCGCCGGCCAAGGCGGCCGAAAAGCCGGCCGCCGCGGAAGCCGCGGTGGACTCGAACAAGGCGCTGATCAAGACCAATCTCGGCGACATCACGGTCGAGCTGTATCCGGACAAGGCGCCGAAATCGGTCGAGAACTTCCTCGGCTACGTCAAGAGCGGCTTCTACGACGGCACCGTGTTCCACCGCGTGATCGCCAATTTCATGATCCAGGGCGGCGGCTTCACCAAGGACCTGCGCCAGAAGCCGACCAAGGCACCGATTCCGATCGAATCGAAGAATGGTCTCAGCAATCTGCGCGGCACGCTGTCGATGGCGCGCACGATGGACCCGAACTCGGCGACGGCGCAGTTCTTCATCAACACCGTCGACAATCCGCGCCTGGACTACGTCAGCGACGCGAACCCCGGCTACGCCGTGTTCGGAAAGGTCATCTCGGGCCTCGACGTGGTCGAGAAGATCAAGGCTGTCCCGACCGGTCCGCAGGGCCCGTTCCGCAGCGACGTGCCCACCACGGCGGTGGTGATCGAGAAGGTCAGCCTGGTTCCGTAAGTACTCGGGCGAGGTGCGGCCGCTGCCGCACCTCGCTTCGCCTGCGGTCGACAGCACGTCGATGCAGCGCGCAATCCTTCCGAATGCGTCCCGGTGCGACGCGTTCGGTGTTCAGCGCCGGCGATTCCTTGCTCTCCGTCGAAGAGGCTCCGTCATACCGTCGGATAGAATCCCGGCATGACCACACTGTTCATCTCCGACCTGCATCTCGACGCGAGCCGGCCCGACATCACGCGCCTCTTCGTCGACTTCGTGCGCGGCGAAGCGATTCACGCCAAAGCCCTGTACATTCTCGGCGACCTGTTCGAGGCCTGGATCGGCGACGACGTCGAGGACGAGACCGCGGCTCAAGTCGCCGACGCACTCGCCGAACTGCACGCGCATCGCGTGCCCTGCTTCTACATTCACGGCAATCGCGACTTCCTGCTCGGCGACGCCTATGCGCGTCGTGCGCGCATGACCTTGCTGCCCGATCCGAGCGTGGTCGAGATCGAGGGGGAGCGGGTGTTGCTGATGCATGGCGATACCCTCTGCGTGGATGACGTCGCCTATCAGGGATTTCGGATCCAATCGCGGACAGCGGATTGGCAGAGTACTTTCCTGCAAAGACCAGTCACCGAGCGGCAAGCGTTCGCTGCGCAGGCGAGAGCCGAAAGCCGGCGTTATACTCGTTCGGTCGACGAGGCAATTACCGATGTGAATACCGGAGCTGTCCTCGATGCGATACGAACGCATGAAGTTCGACGCGTGATCCATGGTCATACGCATCGACCGGCCATGCATCGGCTTTCAAGTGGCGAGTTGCCATGTGAGCGTATCGTGCTGGGGGACTGGTATCAGCAAACCAGCGCCTTGCGCATAGAGTGCCGCAAATTGACATTGTCCATAGGCAAGCAGGAGCTCGTCAGCACGTTATCGCCCCAGCATTCCAATATCCAATCTCCTTGACCCTCAAGCGCCACTAGCCCTCGGTGACCGACATGCCTACCCAGTCAAAGCTCGAAAACACTTGGAAAGAACAGAAAGTAGTCGCTGATGATGGCAGTGCGCAGGATTGGTTCGGTTCCGCGGTAGCCGTCTGTGGTGATTGGGCTTTCATCGGCGCAAAGAACAAGACGGTCGGAAGCAACGCCAGTCAGGGGGTAGTCTATGTATTCAAGAAGATCCAAGGCACTTGGGTTCAAACGCAAAAACTGACCGCAAGCGATGGCCAAGCGGTCGATCAGTTTGGTTCCACAATCGCCGTGTCGAACGGCATCGTGCTCATCGCCGCCCCCTTCGCGAAGATCGGAACGAATACTTGGCAAGGAGCGGTCTACGTATTCACGCCGTCCAGAAGCTCCCCCAGTTCGACTGCGCCTTGGGTGCAGAGGAAAAAGCTGGTCGCCGCAAGAGGGACGGCTTTTCTGACCTTCGGAACGTCGCTTGCGATGAATGCGGAATACGCATTGATTGGAGCGGGCGGAACATATTCCGCGGGTCAACAAATTCCGCGCACGGTTTATGTCTTCCGACGCGACAAGGCGACAACAGCTGCCAGCGAAAATTGGACCGAAAAGCAGTTGTTGGAGAACCCGCGGCCACAGGATCCAGGAAATTTCTTCGGCGGCTCATTGACGCTTTCCAAAGATCTCGCCTTGATTGGCGCCCGTACCAGCACGATCAACGACAATCCCGGACAAGGCCTCGCCTATGTATACGCAAGGTCCGGAGCAGGCTGGAAGTTGACGGATACGCTGATGGCCTCCGATGGCGCGCCGCGTGACAACTTCGGCTCGTCTGTAGCCTTGTATGAGAATTCAGCCTTGGTGGGAGCACAGGGCGTTTTCACTGTGGGCTCCTCGGGCGGTGCCGTGTATCAGTTCCAGCCATCCGGCAGCGGATGGCAACAGACTCAGAAATTCAGTGCGACGCCCGGCTCTGCACTCAGCCTATTCGGTGCCGCCATGAGCGCCTCCAATGAGGGCGCGCTCCTCATCGGCGCGTATGCGACCAACAACTACCGTGGTGCGGCGTATCTCTTCAACATCCGAAAGGATACGTGGCTGCAAAGGAAGGAACTGCTCGCGAACGACGGCGTCGCCGGCAACGTCTTTGGTTATTACACCGCCCTCGACGGCGAGACCATACTTGTCGGCTCATATACCGCACAGGTCAACGACAATCTCAAGCAAGGCGCCGCCTACTTCTACCGCATTCCCAAGAACCTTCCCTGAAGGCAGAGCGCAGTCCTTTGCCGGGCAGCAATGCCGCTCCACTGGCAGAACGCCGGTCGAGATTCCGACGGACAACCGGCGGCTCCATTCAGAGCCGCCGGCCTAACCAGGCTGACGATCTTATTTCGCAAGAACTTCCTGCGCGCCCGTCAACTGCTGCTTACTTCCGTCAGTTCGTACTATTCCGACGTAGTACCAATACTTCCGTCCTGATTCTGCAGTGGCGTCACGCCACTGATAGTACGAAGAACCATTTGGCTGACGGATCGCCTTAATCAACTTCTCGTTCATCAACGAGAAAGGCCCGGATTTTTCCTTTGCTCGAAAAATCTGGAAACCATATACATCCGCACCATCCTTTGTCGCCCACTTCAGCAACGGACCGGACCCAGCAGGAGGCGGAGAATCGCCATTGCTCGCCCCTCGAATGCTGCTCTCGATCGACTGCTGGAGATTGCTGACGTTCGATGCCGCGTTTGAGGGCGACACCTCGTCTCCCTTGCCCGCAGGCGAGGAGGAATTCGGCCCGAACGTTTCGATCTTTTGATCCTTGGCGACGAGCATACCTCCGATACTCACAGGCAGCTTCTGCTTCAAATCGGGCAAATCAATGAGCAACCTTCCCTTGATGAAACCCTCAGGCTGTTTATCGGAGATTGTCAGCCGGATCATTCGGCAACCCTTTGCCCCAGATTCGCAGGGAAGGTCGACTGCCTTTCCCTGGACGTTTTCCAGCGTCAAACTACCAACCTTAATCTCCCGACCCTGCTTATCCGTCAAACGAATCAAGTGCTGATTGGCATTGCCTGATCGCATCAGCCCCATATCCAGCGGGTTCACCGACGGAATAACCTCGCCGCGAATATCTGCTTTGACGTGGACCCACACCTGAGTTTGCCTTGGCGAATTGATGGCGACCTTTACGAAGCCGTCGCGCAATCCAAGAACGAAATTGCGACGCGGCTTGACATGCAATTTATTGCCTTCAATTCGCGCGTCAAGCCAATCGGGGCTTTCGATCACCTTCTCCATACGGAGGTCGGGAATCTCGTTGCTGCTCAATGCAATGGATTTCTCCTCGAGCACTGAGCTATCGGTGTTAATCGCACCAAGATCCAAGGTCGGCCTGATCTGGTCGACCACGGTCGTCACAAAGCCGTTTCCCCTGGCGCTGCGACGAGCATGCCCCTTCTCGCTCGTCTCCAATACCAGCGGGTAGCTGACGCCACCCACTGAGTTGCCCACGTCGATCGTTACGTGCAAATACGTCTTGCCGTTGGCGGGAACCACCACATTCTCAGAATGCAGCGAAATATCTTCTCGCGACGAGCTGACGCCGGTTATGCGGATTTCTTCGTTGCTGTGGTTCGACAATACGATGTCGCATTGCGCCTTGGAAAAGGCCATCACCTCACCGAAGTCGCAACTCTCAACAACCAATGCTGGGTTCGTGGCAGCAAACTGAAAAGCGGTGGCCAAGCTGAGCAGATATGAGACGAGCATTTCAGGATATCCAAAAAAAAACCCACCCCAGAGGGGTGGGTTTATGTACTCAATCAGTAGTCAACTATCGACTACTGAATTACTCGATGGAGAAGTTCTGCAGCTGAACCGGCAGGTTCTGGCCCCAGTTAACCGTGAACGAACCGCACCCGGGGGTGTCGACGTCCACGCCGCCTACGATCAGGAAGTAGGTGCCAGCCGGCGTATCGGCATCGGTATGGGCCGCCGTGGTGATCTCGCCCGGACCCGAGCGCGTCACGTCATCGATACACGCCGTATTGGACGAGCACGTACCCTTGACGTAACCAATCCACGGAACGAACGCGGCGGAATTCACCGTGAACGAATAGCTGTTGGTCTGGCCGGTCGTAACTTCATAAATGGCCACACCAGCGCCATTCAGCGTTTCCGCGTTGCTGCATGCTCCGGCGAGAGCCGAACCACCAGCCTGGCAGCTGTCACCCGTCACCGAGCCCGTTGCACCATTGATGGCGCCCGAGAAGCCGGTGCAAGTCTGAGCGGATGCAGCCTGTGCGAGAACCAAACCACCCGTTACAGCAGCAGCTAGAAGAAGTTTCTTCATCTTCATCACTCCAAAATGAGGTTATTGAAATTATCGACCAATGAACGTCTGGCGGCGCGAATCGAACTGGTCAAGCGAAAGAGCCTGGCCGGCGACATTCGCACGGAAGCCTGCGGTGGTGCTGAACAGGCCCAGGTTCACGCTCGTAACGCCGCTCCAACCGGTCGTATCAACCTGACCCTGATTCGTCGGGGTTGCTTCGACCGGCGCCGGGTCTTCAACAGCCGCGACCCAGTACTTGAAGTTGTTGGCGGTATTGCCCTGCGTCAGATCCACTTCAACCGTGTAGGTCTTCGACGCGCTCGCCGGCAGGACCGTGGTGAAGGTCTTGAACTTGCTCGGCTGGCTGGCATCGGAGATCAACAGACGCACCGCCGGGCCGGAGCTGCTGCCCAGCAACGAAACAGTGATCTGCGCGGTGCTGATGCCGGCGCCGGGGCTATTGGCAGCGGAAGCATTGAAGATCTTGGTCTGCTGGTTGGCCAGCGTGAGGCCGGTCAGAGCAGAAGTGCTGAGGTAGAAACGAGCGCGATAGCGCGGCTCATCGTTCGGGCTCTCGTCCGTAACGAACGCACGCGTATTCGCCAGAGAGGTGTTCGAATTCACGGAAACGTCGAGACGGCATTCCGTCGACGCCAAGCCCGGCGTCTGGATCACGAGCGTCGCGTCAGTCGCAACGTTCTTCGCCGACCACGCACCACCACCCGCCTGAGCCGGATCCGTCGGACAAGCCGCCGAAGCCGCACCGACGTAACCGAATGCACCGACCAGCGCCAGCGAAAGAACCTTCATCTTCGTGTTCATGGATATCTCCCAGAGTGTCTCGGGCGAGGTGCAGTCCCCATCCCCGTTTGGTTGTGAATGTTGGTTAACCAAGCCCGATCCGCGCGGACGATAGTGAAGTCATAACGCTATGTCAACACGTTCGCGGCGTGGACCAGGCTAACCCGTGCCCGATTCGAGAAGGGGGTCCCCAACTGCATGCGGTCCCGCGTCCCGGTCAGGGGCTGCCTTGCGGCTGCGCCTGAACCCACGAATCTCCTTGACGCACGGGCGGACGTAAACCGGACACGAACCGGGAACTTTTTTTGAGAGCCGCCGGAGCGCCCCGGAACCAGTGGTGGGCAATCCATGCCGACACATTGACCTACCCCACCCCCATCCGCAGAATCGCGCCTCCTTGCGGCTCGCCTCCCCTTCGTGGCTTCCACTCCTTCTCTATCGCTCCTCGCCCGCGACTGCCTGGCCGTGATCCCTGCGCGCAACGAGGCGGCGACGGTCGGCGTGATCGTCGCCGGGGTCCGGGCGACGCTTGGCTGCGACGTGCTGGTCGTCGACGATGCCAGTACGGACGCAACCGCGGCCGAAGTACGGACAGCCGGAGGGGAAGTGCTGACCTTGCCGCTCGGTCTCGGCGCCTGGGGGGCGACCCAGGCCGGCATCCGCTACGCCCGGCGCAACGGTTACGCCGGCGTGATCACCCTGGATGCCGATGGCCAGCACCTGCCGGATTCGCTACCTGCCCTGTTCGCCGCACAGGCGCGCAGCGGCGCGAATGTGGTCATCGGCACCTGCATCGAGCGGCTCAGCCGCGCCAAGCGCATCGCCTGGCGTTATCTGCGCCTGCTGACCGGGCTGAGGCTCGGCGACTTCACCTCCGGTCTGCGCCTGTACGATCGCCGTGCGATCGAGATCCTGGCCGGGCCGGAAGCCAGCCTGCTCGACTACCAGGACGTCGGCGTGCTGATGCTGCTGTCCAAATACGCCCTGTCGATCGAGGAGACGCCGACACCGATGCTGCCGCGCCGCCAGGGCCACTCGCGCGTGTTCGCCTCCTGGTGGGTGGTGGCACGTTACATGTTGCATACGACGGTGCTGTGCGTGGCTCAATTGGATGCCGGCCGTCGCCATCCTTCGGCGGGGAGCCGCGCATGCTGACCGGCCAAATCACCTCGGCGATCCTCGGCGTCGGCTTGGCCGGCGCGATCCTGTTTCTGGTCCGTCGCGATCACCTGCACGGTCCGTTCGCGATCTGGTGGTTCGCGGTCGCGGCGGCGACCTTCGTGCTCGGCGTGTTCCCCAACGTCGTGATCTGGCTCGGCCACGCGACCGGCATCGTCTACGCGCCGGTGCTGCCGATCATCGTGGGTCTGTCGCTGGTGCTGATCCGCCTGCTCAAGCTCGACATCGACCGCTCGAAACAGGAGCGCCAAGTGCGGCGGCTGACGCAGAAACTCGCCATTCTCGAGCAGGAACTCGCCCGCCTGGGCGGCCGCCCCGCATCGGATGCGCGCTCCAACGACGAAGACTGACCCGGCCGCGTCGGCGATGCGCGTCCTGCATCTCGGCAAGTACTACGCCCCGGAACGCGGCGGTATCGAGCGCTATACGCAGACGCTGGCCGAATGGTGCGCTGCACAAGGCGACATCGTTGCGGTGCTGGTGCATCAACGACCCGGACGCTGGCGCGGCACGTGCGAACAATTGAACGGCGTCGAAGTGCATCGCGCCGGCTGTCTCGCAGCCCCGGTCTATACGCCGCTGAGTCCGGCGTTCCCGTTCGAACTGTCGCGGACCCTGCGCGAATTCCGCCCCGATTTGCTGCACCTGCACTTCCCCAATCCGTCCTGCTTCGCCGCGCTCGCGATTCCCGCTGCGCGGCGCTTGCCCTGGATCGTGCATTGGCACGCCGACGTGCCGCCGGATTCACCGGATTGGCGGCTGCGCACGTTCTATCGCGCGTATCGGCCGTTCGAGCGGGCCGTACTGCGGCGGGCAAACGCGATCATCGCCACGTCGCAGCCGTACGTGCAGGCAAGCGCGGCCTTGGCGGAATGGAAGGACAAGGTGCACGTGGTCGCGCTCGGCATCGACGCAGACGCCACCACCACCCCGACTGCACACGCGCCGGAGCACACGCGCTGGAACGAGGAAAACGCCTCCGCCCTCCGCCTTCTCGCTGTCGGCCGGCTGAGCCGCTACAAGGGTTTCGACGTCCTGATCGAAGCACTCGCACGAGTGCCCGCTGCCAGCCTGCTGCTCGTCGGCCACGGGGAATGCGAGCGCGAACTGCGCGCGCAAGCCTCGGCGCGAGGCCTCGGCCAGCGCCTGCGCTTCGCCGGCAATCTCGACGACGGCGCGCTCGCCGCGGCGTATGCCGAGGCCGACGCATTCGTGCTGCCTTCCCTGGATCGCGGCGAAGCCTTCGGCCTGGTCCTGCTGGAGGCGATGCGCGCCGGCCTGCCGACGATCGCCAGCGCGATTCCGGGCTCCGGCGTCGGCAGCGTCGTCGTCGACGGCGAAACCGGCCTGCTGGTTCCGCCCGGCAACGTCGGCGCGCTGGCCGCCGCGATCGAACGGCTGCGCGATTCCGCGCTGCGACGACAACTGGGACAAGCGGGAGTCCAGCGCTGGCGCAGCACATTCACGCTCGAAGCGACGGCGTCCGCCGTGCGCCGGATCTACGCCGAAGCCGTCGCCGCCCGCGCGCCGGCCTGATCGCCGCGCGCATCGCTTCGCGCCGTCGACGGCGACAGCACGAAGACCAGCAAGCTCACCAGCAGCGGCGCCATCTGCAGCAACAGCCGGTTCACTGCCGAATAGCTTTGCGCGTAGCGCGAAGCCGTCGTGAACACGAACAGGCCGAGGATCAGGAACAGCGGTATCGCCGCCAGCACCAGCAGGCGACGCACGGTCGGATCACGCGACCACGCGGCCCGGTTCCACACCAGCGCCACCGGCAGCGCGAACCACAGCAGGTTCCAGTTCCACTGCCCCCACAACGCATTCGCCAGGGCGGCGATCGAATGGCCGATCTGGTCGACGCCGATCATCAGTCCGTCGCCGACGTAATGGCGCAGCGTCGCGATCCAGGCCACGCCGAATGCGAACGACAGCGCGATCGCGGCTCCGGCCACGGCGACGCCGATCAGGAACCGCCGACCCTGCATGTGTGCGGGAAGCGCGCCGAACACGCACGCCGCGGCCAGCATGATGCTCCAGGCCGCGCCTTCGAGCTTGATCATCGGCAGCAGCAGCACGACGCCCGCGGCGATCAGAAGCGGCCCTCGCCCGCCGTCGCGACGCCAGCGCAGCCACGCATGCACGCCCAGCGACAGCAGAGCCGCCAGCCAGAGGTCGGCGTAGCCGCCGAGCGCGGCATGGGCGTCGATCAGCGGCAGCGAGCCGAGCGCATAGACACCGACGAACGCGGCGGAACGCGGCACATCGAGCGCGCGCCACTGGCCGTACTGCGCGAACAGCAGCGCGCACCACAATCCGAACCAGGCGAGATTGATCCACGGTTCGATCCAGCCGCCGCTGCCGGCGAACCAGACGATCGTCCACGGCAGCAGGTCCGGATAGTTCCACGCCCCGGCCGTGCGCGCCTGCGCCGTGGGCGAGGACAACCAGTGCTCGAAAGAAACGTACGGAGTCGCCTGCCCCGCCAGCATCCAGGCCTTCGCCTTGGCCTGCCAGATCGCCCAGGCGTCCCACGGCAACGTCGGACGCAGAAGGATGTCGTTCGCGATGATCCAGCCGCGCCATCCGAGCAGCACCAGCACGGCTGCGATCACCGCCCATTCCATCCGCGTCGGCCGCACGGAAGCTGCCGGAAGCGCAGGCCGGCGCAGGAACCACGCGAGCCCCCAGGCTCCCGCCCCGAGCACGGCCGCACTGGCGCCGACCCGCAGCGGAGCCGAGGACAAATCGGCAGCCGAAAGCAGCCGCGCGAGCATGCCGCACATCAGCATGCCGACGATCCAGCCGCCGGCCAGAGTCACCAGCGACTCGTGAGCTCGCCGCGGCCAGCCCGCGCACGCGGCCCACACGCCGCTGCCGAAGAGCAGCGGCACGAGCCAGACGATCCACGCGGACGGCCAGGTCATTGCGGCGCTCCCGCCACGCGATACACCGCGAACGCTTCGCTTTCCGTCACCGCGATGACGCGTACGGTCTGCTTGCCGAACCGCAATCGATTCCGCACCGGCCGGAAATGCCGGCTGTCGCCGTAGCGCACCAGCACCGCGCCTGGAGGAATCCGCGTCTGACTGCTGCCGGCAAGCAGCGACTGTCCGAACGCACCGAGATTGAGCGGCGACGCCAGATAGATGAACCGCAGGACGTCGTGAGGTGAGCCGGCATCGACGAGTATGCGCGTAGACGCCGGTTCGTTGACCAGCAGCTGTTTCAGCTTCGTCGCCGCGGCGAGGATGTCCGAGTCCGCGACGTGGGTCTGCCGCTCGGCGAAGGGCACCTCGCTCCAGACGTCGCGATCCGTGGAATATTTGTAGGCCAGGCTGCGCAACCACGACACATCGATCGCCAGCCAGGCCAGCAGCGCGGAAACGAACATCCAGCGACGCAAGCTCCGCCCCGACAGACCCAGCACGAAGCGCAGGCACAACCCGAGCAGCGCGAGAGCCGCGGCGATCACCAACGGCGGACGCAGTGCGTGCGGCGTGGTGTCCCCGATCTCGGCGGGCCCGATCGCGCTGACCGAAATCAATTGCCACGGCGCGGAGCGGAACCATTCGGTCAGCGTCGCCTGCAGCCGCCCGCACCAGGAGGCGGATTCGAGGCGGGCGGAAATCAGCGTGAAAGGTGCGAAACCGCGCTCGGGCGCGACCAGCTGCGCCGTCGCGAATTCGGCGAATCCCAATTCGACGATGGTTCCGCGCCAAGCCGGAATGCGCGAGAGATCGAAGCTCGATTCGCCGACGCCGGGCCACGGCAGCGCGATGGTCTGCACATCGTCCGGCTGCTCGGCGGTGCGGAACACCAAGGCCAGCTCGAGCGTGCGCGGGAAATCCTCGAAGCGATAGCGCAGCGTCGGAAAATCCTCTCCGACCACGTTTGCCAGCGCGGTCGACTGCAGCGCGGAATAATCCTCGGCCGCTGCGGTCACCCGCAGATGGCCGCTCTGCGCGCTGCCTTTGCCGAAGATCGGGTGGAAATCGCTGCCGTCGATCGCGCGCGTCGTCTGCGGCGACAGCGGCGCGCGCCAGTCCACCCCGGCGGCCCACAGCAGGAGAATCGACCAGCTCGCCGCGAGCGCAACGACGAACGCGACGGCGCGCAGCCGGCCGCTCCTCATGCGGCCAGCTCGGCCAGGCGATCGAGCTCGACCGCCGAGAAGCCGGCGCGCAGGCGCGCATCGACGTTGAACGGGCCGCGCAGGCCGCCGCGGAAGTGGCATTCGAGCAGCTCGCGGAAAGTCGCCTGCGGCTCGACGCCCTCGCGTGCGCAGCACCATTCGAACCAGCGCGAACCGGCGGCGACGTGGGCCACTTCCTCGCGCAGGATCACCTCCAGGATCTGGACCGTCGCGAGGTCGCCCGCGCCGCGCAGGCGCTCGATCATGCCCGGCGTCACGTCGAGACCGCGCGCCTCCAGCACGCGCGGCACCAGGGCCATGCGCGCAAGGCAGGAGTCGGCCGTGCGCATCGCCATGTCCCACAGCCCGTCGTGCGCATCGAAGTCGCCGTAGGCATGGCCGAGTTCGGCCAGCCGCGCCTCGAGCAAGGCGAAATGGCGCGCCTCGTCGGCGGCGACCTCGGCCCAGTCGCGGTAGTAGTCGTCGGGCAGGTCGCGGAAGCGATACACCGCGTCCCAGGCCAGGTTGATCGCGTTGAACTCGATATGCGCGACCGCATGGATCAGTGCGGCCCTGCCCTCCACCGTACCGAGCCCGCGCTGCGCCAGTTCGCGCGGGGCGACCAGGCGCGGGCGTGCCGGCCGGCCGGGCATCGCGATCGGCTGCGGCGCCGACGGCGTCTCCGGCCCGGCCAGCTCGCCGCTGCGGATCGCCGCGGCGAACTGCCGGGTCAGCGCGCCTTTGCGCTGCGGATCGGCGCAGGCGAGGCAGATTTCGGCCGCCGCGAACCAGTCGGCCGGGTTGGCGTGCTCCATGTCGTATCGGGTTCCCGCGAATTCCAATCGTGGATTATCCACGACCGTGGCCGACAAGGATGCGATACGAGTTCGCCTACCGGCGCAAAGAAAACGTTCAGGCGCCGGAGGCGCGGATTCAGCCGGCCTGCCGCCGCTGCATCTTGGCGTCGTCCGAGCGGGCGAATTCGAGGTCGCGCAGGTAGGTCGGCTCGACGCCGGTGACGTATTCGCCGGAGAAGCACGAGGCGTCGAAGTGCTTCAGCTCCTCGTTGCCGTCCTGCACCGCCCAGACCAGGTCGTCTAGATCCTGGTAGATCAGCTTGTCGGCGCCGAGGATCTTCTCGATCTCCTCCACCGTGCGGCCGTGCGCGACCAGCTCCGCGGTCACCGGCATGTCGATGCCGTAGATGTTCGGGTAGCGCACGGGCGGCGCGGCCGAGGCGAGATAGACCTTCTTCGCGCCGGCCTCGCGCGCCATCTGGATGATCTGCTTGGAGGTCGTGCCGCGCACGATCGAATCGTCCACCAGCAACACGTTCTTCTTGCGGAACTCCAGGCCGATCGGGTTCAGCTTGCGCCGCACCGAGCGCACGCGCTCGCTCTGCCCCGGCATGATGAAGGTGCGGCCGATGTAGTGGTTCTTGACGAAGCCGTCGCGCACCGGCACGCCGAGCTTCTGCGCCAACGGACCCGCCGCGGTGCGCGAGGTATCCGGAATCGGGATCACCGCGTCGATGTCGTGGTCGGGCATCAGGCGCAGGATCTTCTCGCCGAGCTTCTCGCCCATGCGCAGGCGCGCCTTGTAGACCGAGACGTCCTCGATCATCGAATCCGGCCGCGCCAGATACACGTATTCGAAGATGCACGGCGCGTGCACGGCGGGGTCCGCGCATTGGCGCGCGTGCAGCTTGCCGTCGAGCGTCAGCAGTACCGCCTCGCCCGGCGCGACGTCGCGCAGCAGCTTGAAACCGAGGATGTCGAGCGCGACCGATTCGGACGCGACCGCGTATTCCTTGCCCGTCGCCGTCTCGCGCTCGCCGAGCACGAGCGGGCGGATGCCGTGCGGATCGCGGAACGCGAGCACGCCGTAGCCGAGCAGGGTCGCGACGACCGCGTAGCCGCCGACGCAGCGCGCGTGCGTGCCGGCGACGGCCTTGAAGATCTCATCCGGCGTCAGCCGCATGCGGTCCTGGATCTGCAATTCGTGCGCGAGCACGTTGAGCAGGATCTCCGAATCCGAATCGGTGTTGATGTGGCGGCGGTCGTCCTCGAACACCTCGCGGCGCAGCGTTTCGGTGTTGATCAGGTTGCCGTTGTGCGCCAGCGCGATGCCGTACGGCGAGTTCACGTACAGCGGCTGCGCCTCGGCCGAGCCTTCCGAACCCGCGGTCGGGTAGCGGCAGTGGCCGATGCCGACGCTGCCGCGCAGGCTCAGCATCGACTCGCGGTCGAAGACGTCGCGCACCAGACCCGCGCCCTTGTGCAGACGCAGGCGGTTGCCGTCGAGCGTGGCGATGCCGGCGGCGTCCTGGCCGCGGTGTTGCAGGACGGTGAGCGCGTCGTAGAGCGCCGCAGCGACTTCCGACTGACCGACGATGCCGATGATTCCGCACATGATTTGGATACTTCAGGTAGACGATGGATTCGTTGCAGCCGGCGGTTTCCCGTCGGATTCCGGCGGCCGGATCAGGCCGGCGGCCGGTTCGAGATAGCGCGCCACTTCGGCCGGCAGGCGCTCGCGCACCCAGTGCGCGCCTTGTTCGAAACTCGGCAGCAGCCGCGACTCGCGCCACCACGGATCGTGCGCGAACGGCGTGAAACCGAGCAGCAGCACGATCAGCACGACCAGCGCCAATCCGCGCACCAGCCCGAACACCATGCCGAGCAACCGGTCGCTGCCCGACAGACCACTGCCTTCGACCAGCTTGCGCATCAGAAACGTCACGATCGCACCGGCGATCAACACCGCGATGAAGCACAGCGCATAACCGATCAGGATGCGCACCGACGGCGTGGATATGCTGCCGGAAAACTGTTCCGCAAGAGCCGGCCCGAGCATCCAGGCAACCCAGAACGCGCAGACCCACACCGCCAGCGCCAGCACTTCGCCGATGAAACCGCGCCACAGCCCCATCAGCACCGACAGGCCGAGAATCGCCAGGATCGCGTAGTCGGCCCAGTTCATCGGAGAGCCGGGATTGGGGATTCGAGATCGGAGATTGGAAAAAGGCTCGACACGACCAGACGCACGGCTCTCTCAAATCTCAAATCCCGAATCTCCAATCCCCGCCTCATCACAACGTGACGATCATGCCGTCGAGCTTCAGCTTGTCCTTGATGCCGACCTTCAACTTGTCGGCGGCCGCACGGTCGACCTCCGGGCCGACGCGCACGCGCCACAGCGTCGCGCCGTTCGATTCGACCTTGTCGACGAAGGCGGCGTAGCCGGCGTTCTTGACGCGGTCGCGCAACTTGTTCGCGTCCTCGGCCGTCTTCAGTGCGCCGAGCTGCACGGCGAACGCGCCGGCGCGGGTCTTCGGCAGTGCGGCCGGCGTCGCGTCGGCGGTCGCGTCGCTCGCCAGCTGCACCACACTGCCCGGCACGCTCGGCTTGACCTGCTTGATGCGCAGACGCGCGGCCTCGGCCGCGGCGCGATCCGCGAACGGCCCGACGCGCACGCGCGAAGCCGGCTTGCCCTGGAAACTGCTCGATTCGGCGAAGGCCGGATAGCCGTCCTTCTTCAGGCCGGCGACCAGATCGTCCGCGTTCTTGCTCGCGGTGTAGACGCCCAGATGCACGAAGTAGCGTCCGTCGGCGACCTGCCCGGGCACCGGCTTGGGTGGCTCGGGCGTCGTCGTCGCGGGCGGCGGCGTGGTCGCGACCGGTTGCGCGGGTTTCGTCGACGGCGGCGCCGCGGGCGCGGGAGCCGGTGTCGGAGTCTGTGCTGCCGGCTGCAGCGTTTCGGCCGGCTTCGGTGCGGTCGCGGTGTCGACGGTGGCGATGTGCCCGTCGTCGGCCGGCGCTGCGGGTGCCGCGGTCGGGCTGTTCGACACCGAATCGACCGGCAACACGCGCGTCTGGAATTCGCGGTCCGGCGCCGGCGGGATGGCCAGGCTCGAGGTCTCCATCTCCGCGCTCTTCTGCGGCGCCGAGCCGGACATGAACATCGGCACGAAGATCACGGCCAGCGCGATCAGCACGGCGGCGCCGAGCAGGCGCTGTTTCAGCGACAGATCCATGAGGGGCCCGAATCGAAATAACCGCGCGATTATACCCTCGCGGCGTGCTGTATCGAACGTTAAGCGACGCCCGCCGAGCGCTTGGCGAGACGCCGCGCGGCGAACTGCAGCGCCGTCGCCGCGACGAAGAATGAACCGAACGCCAGCACGCGGTCGCCCGGCTGCGCCTGCTCGCAGGCGGCGAAGAGCGCCACCTCGACGGTCGCGTTCGCGACCCACTCGGCAGGGGTGTCCAGCGCCGCGCCGATTTCCGCGCGCAGATCGTCCACCGTCAGTCCGCGCGGCGAATCGCCTTCGAGCCCGGCGAGGAACCAGACATCGACGAGATCCGACAGCGCGGCGACGATGCCGCGCACGTCCTTGTCGCCGAGAGCGCCGAATACCGCGAGGGTGCGGCCCGGCGTCGCCTCCGCGCGCAGCCATTCGGCCAGCACGCGCGCGGCCTGCGGGTTGTGGCCGACGTCGACGATCAGCTCCGGCGCACCGGCGAAACGCTGCAGGCGCGCACCGATGCGTGCCTGCGCCGTGCCTTGCGCGATCGCCTGCGGATTCCAGCCCGCGCGCTCGCGCACGGCGTACAGCGCCGCGATCGCGGCCGCGGCGTTGGCGAGCTGGGCGGGTGCGGCGAGCTGCGGCGGCGGCAGCGCGAGTTCCGTGTCACCGCAGCGCCAGGTCCAGCCGCCCTCCTGGCGCGAGAAGGTGAAATCGCGGCCGGCCAGACGCAGCTCCGCACCGATGCGCTCCGCCTCCTCCACCAGCGCGGCTGGCGGCGCGTGCTCGCCGACGATCGCCGGGCGCCCGGCGCGGAAGATGCCGGCCTTTTCGCGGCCGATGCTGTCGCGATCGTCGCCGAGCCAGTCCTGGTGATCGAGGTCGATCGTCGTCACGATCGCGGCGTCGGCGTCGATCAGGTTGACCGCGTCGAGCCGTCCGCCGAGGCCGACCTCGAGCACGGCGACGTCGAGCGCGCTCTGCGAAAAAATCCACAGCGCCGCCAGCGTGCCGTATTCGAAATACGTCAGCGCGACCGGTGCGGCGGCTTCCCTCACGCGCGCGGCCTCGATGCGCTCGAACGCGTCGATCAGCACCGCGTCGTCGACATCGCGGCCGGCGACGCGCACGCGTTCGTTGTAGCGCAGCAGATGCGGCGAGGTGTAGGCGCCGACGCGGCGGCCATCCGCGGCCAGCATCGCTTCCAGGAAGGCGACCGTCGAACCCTTGCCATTGGTACCGCCGACGGTGATCACCAGCGGCGCGGGCGCCGGCGCACCGAGCCGCCGCCAGACCTCGCGCACGCGGTCCAGGCCCAGTTCGATCGCGTTCGGATGCACGCGCTGCTGGTAGTCGAGCCACTCCTGCAGCGTGCCGAAAACGGTGTCCACGTCGGTCAGCGCATCAGGATGCGGCGCGGCTTCAGCGGAAACTTGCCGCGCCAGTACTGGATCATCAGGAAACCGAACGCCATTCCGCCGAGGTGCGCGAAGTGCGCCACGCCCGCCTGCGTACCGGTGATGCCGAGCACCAGCTCGACCGCGCCGTAGCCGATCACGAACAGCCAGGCCGGCATCGGAATCGGCGGGAACAGCAGCAGGATACGCGCGTGCGGATACATCATGCCGTAGGCGAGCAGCAGTCCGAACACGCCACCGGAGGCGCCGAGGGTCGGATAGAAACCGCCGGTGAAGTAGCGCACGGTCACCAGCTGCGCGAACGCCGCGCCGATCACGCAGACGAAATAGTAGAGCGCGAACGGACGCGAGCCGAACAGACGCTCGATCGCGCCGCCGAACATCCACAACGCGAGCATGTTGAACACGATGTGGGTGGGGCTGCCGTGCAGGAAGCCGTAGGTGACCAGTTGCCACGGCTCGAAACCCGCCACGTCGGTGTATTGCGACGGGCCGAGCGGCCACAGCGCGAAATGCGCGACCAGGAAGTTTCCGGTCACCTGCTGCAGCAGGTAGATCGCGACGTTCACGATCAGCAGGGCGCGCGTGACGGGAGGAAGATCGATGTTCATGACTGTCCTGCGTGTGCCTGGGGATCGGAGCTCCGATCGCGCCGCATGCACGAAACGTCGAGCATGCGGCTTGGGCCGCTCCGATTCAATATGAAGAACGCAGGAAAGGGGGCAAACCAGACAATCACGCGCGGACCGCGCCGGAGCACGGCCGCGACGGCCGGACCGGGGCGTCCAGACGGACGATCGAGCCCAGCGCGGCGCGACCGCCACGACGGCTTGCCGGGTAGCGGCGCACGCCGCCCACGGCCTGCGCTCCCGGAATGCCTCAGCTCATGAATCCGAGATCCGCGCCGGAGAAACGGCCGAGGTTCGGGAAGATGTCCGTGATCCCGCCGGCGTCGATGCCGAACCAGCGCGCCAGCGTCGCCGAGTACTGGTCGACGGCCGTGGTCGGGATGATCTGGCCGAAGCCGGTGTCGTCCGGATTGCCGTTCGGCGCCAGCGACGGCAGCGTGCCGTAGAAGCGCTGCCCGCGCACCTCGCCGCCGAGGACGAAGTGATGCCCGCCCCAGCCGTGATCGGTTCCGTCGGCGTTGACGCCGAGCGAGCGTCCGAAGTCGGACGCGGTGAAGGTGGTCACCCCGCCCTCGACGCCGAGTTGCACGGTCGCCGCATGGAACGCGTGCAGGGCTTGCGAGAGCTGGCCGAGCAGATAGGGATGATCGTTCAACTGGGCGGCGTGCGTGTCGTAGCCGCCGACCGAGACGTAGAACACCTGCCGGTGCATGCCGAGCGCGGAGCGTGCGCCGATCAGACGCGCGACCATCTGCAGCTGCGCCGCGAGCTCGTTGTCCGCCGGGAACGGCGTCGTCCACGTCGGCGGCTCGCCGAGCGCGTCGGCGATGATGCGGTAGTTGTCGATCGAGCGCCGCACCGAACCGGCGTAGGCGCGTTCCAGCAGATGCGCCTGCGTGCCGGGCTCGATCAAGGCGTCCCACGCCGCCGCGCCGGCCGCGTTGTCGCCTTCGAGGAACCAGGCATCCGGGCCGTCGTCGGAATAGCTGAGCCGCTCCACGCCCTGCGTGCCCATCGCGTACGGCTGCACCACCGCGCCGCGCTGGAACGGATTGTTGCCGCCGAGCGAAACGCTCATCGGCACCTGGCCGCTGTTGGACGATTGCAGCAGATCGGCGACGCGCCCGCCCCAGCCGTTCGCGCTGGCGTCGTCGGGGCGCGAGGTCTGCCACTGCACGGACTGGTCGGAATGCGAGAACAGCTGCGGCGGCACCGGCACCGTTCCGGCCTGATACTCGGCCTGCGTGACCGGATACAGCAGACCGCCGACGTTGGCGACCACCGCCGCCTTGCCGGCGTTGAACAAGGCCGCCAGCTCGGACATCGCCGGATGCAGGCCGTAGTTCGCCGGCCCGCCGCCTGCGGCCGGCGTCAGCGCATGCAGCTCGCCGGCCGGCACCGCGATGCCGCCGCGCGAGGCGACGTAATCGGTGCGCTCCGTTCCGGACACCGGCGCGAGCGTGTTGAAGCTATCGTTGCCGCCGAACAGGAACACGCACACCAGCGCCTTGTAGTCGCCGAAGACGTAGGGCCGTTGCGCGGCGGCGGCGGAAATCAGCCGGAGGCCTCCAAGCGCCGAATACACGCTCGCTCCGCCGAGGGCGGCGCACAGGCTCTTGCGCAGGAAATCGCGACGGCTCGTGGGCATGGCGCGCCTCATTTCTGGATCGAGTATTCGGGGGAAGTGACGATCAGGTAGAGCGCGTGCTGCACGCGCTCGCGCCCGAGGTTCGCGCCGAGCTCCGCAGAGGTCATCGCCTCCAGACGCGTGAGCAGCACCGAGCGCATGAACGGCGACATCTGCCCGGCCATCAGCAGCCGGTCGTAGGCGTCGACCAGGCCGGCCGGATTCTCGGCGGCGAGCTGCGCGTCGGCCTGGATGTCCATCAACAGCGTGTCGGCGAGGGACTCCGTGTAGCACTCGTGGTTCAGCACGTTGTAGCAGAACAGGTGGATGAACAGCTGATTGGGCGTCGCCACGATCGTGCTGTCGTTGAGGATCTGGAATTCGGGCGCGACCATGCCCTGGGCGGCGATCGCACCCGGCGGCCGATAGGCCGGCTGGAAGAAGTTGAACACGCTCGGCGAGCGCAGCGGTGCCTGGCCGTACCAGTCCTCGATCCACGGCCAGGTCGACAGGTTCAGGATGCGTCCGCTCTGCGAACGGCCGTGGAATGCACGCCACACGTGCAGGTTCTTCAGCAGCGGCTCGCGCAGCTTGCCGAACGTCGTCGGCTTCTGCCAATGACCGTAGCGCGCTTCCGGATCGAGCAGGATCGCACGCACCAGCGCGCGCAGGTTGCCGCGTACGCCGCTCCCGTCGTCGTCGAACACCGCGGCGATCCGGCGCACGTAGTCCGGCGAGGGATTGCTCGTCACCAGGCGCTGGATCAGCCGCGTGGCGATGAACGGGCCGACGTTCGGATGACGGAACAGGTTGTCCAACGCCGCCTGCATCTCGGCCTGCGCGTTGCCGCCGTGCGCGAGCACGCCGGCGGGCAGCGCGGCGCCGGGATAGTCGAGCAATTGCTTGTCCGACGTCGCGTCGTGGAAGGCTTCGACCGGCTGCATCGGCAGCTGCCAGATCGGCCGGTCGTCGGCGTTGTCCCAAGGTCCGCACCAGGTATAGGTCTCCTCGGTGCAGCACGGATAGGTATTCGCGCCGCAACCGGTGTTGTTCCAGATCCAGCCGGTGAAGACGGCGGCGAAGCCGCGCACGGTCGCCTGGCCGTAGGTCGGCACCGGCGCGCCGCCGACGAGTTTCGGCGTGCCGTCCGGATTGAGCTGGACCAGGCCGACCGAGAACAGCTGCATCACTTCGCGCGCGTAGTTCTCGTCCGGCCGGATGTTGAGCTCGGCGTCGGCCTTGCGGTTGCCGATCATGCTGAGGTAGACGCCCATCGTCGGATGCAGCGTCACGTCCTCGAGCAGGTCGCGGTAGTTGCCGAACGCATCCTCGGCGAGCCGGTCGTAGTAGCTCGCCAGCGCCCACGGCTGGTAGGCCAAGGTGCCGTTCTTCTCCGACACCACGAAGATCTCGCTGAGCGCGAACGCCACGCGCTGACGCAGCTGGTCGCCGCGCGCATTGGTCGGGAACCCCGGCCGGCTCGGATCGGGCGTCCCGGCCGCGGCCATGTTCCACGCTTCGAGGCGCACGTTGTCGCTGATGTAGGCGTCCGGGTCGAGCGCGCGGACCCAGTCCAGATACGGCACCTGTTTCGTCGCCGGAAGCGAGAACTGCTCGGCGAGCCAGGCTTCGTAGCCGATCGCGCGCAGGTGCGCGATGTCGGCCTCCGTCGCGCCGAACGTCGCCTGCGCGAGGAAGCGCGCGGCGTCGGCGTCGGTCGCCGGGCCGCTGGCGACGCTTTCGAAACCGGCACGGAAGCTCGCGTCCGGCCAATGGCTCGGCGTCTGCGCCGACACCGACGAGACGGCCGCGGCGACCCACGCCGCGAATGCGAGAAGGCGACAGGAGAAGGAAGAGATCACGCTCGTCCCCAGGAATGGAAGGCTGCGATGCGCGCGGAATCTAGCGCGTTCGCAACGCTGCAAACATGACGCAGCGCTCAGTCGCCCGTAGGACGACGCTTGCCGCGCGCCGCTTTTTTCGCCGGCGGCGGCGGGCCCCACAGCAGGTCGTCCAGATTGCGCTCCCAGCCGTGCGCAGCCAGATCGACGCGACCGTTCCTGACCAGCACGCCTTCGGCCGCGAGCCGGCGTACCTGCTCACGGAATTCGCGGCTGCCCGGCGGGAAAGCGATACGGCCGTCCGAACGCAATACGCGGTACCAGGGCGCCACGCCGGCCGGCGTCTCGCCGAGCACGCGGCCGACCAGGCGCGCACGCTTCGGCAAGCCGGCGCGGGCAGCGATTTCGCCGTAGCTCGCCACGCAGCCCGGCGGGATCGCCGCGATCGCGCGCAGGATGGCGGCGTGTTCCGCCTTGGGTTTCGCTTCGACTGACTTCATCGGCAGCCCACGCTAGCATAGGCGCCGATTCCGAACGAAGGATTGCCGTGCAGAGTTTCGAACAGATCCGCTCCCACGTCGGCGCGCGCCACACGCTGCGCACGAACGACCCGTACCTGATCAGCTTCGATCTGACGCTCGACAACGACCGCCATCAGGGCATCTATCTGGCCGAGATGGACGACGAGGACGGCGAGAAGATCCTGCGCATCTCCACGCCGATCGGCCCGTTCACCGGCATGGACGGCCTGCGCTGCCTGCGCTTCAACTGGGAGCAGCGCACCGGCTATCTCGCCGTCAGCGACCTCGAAGGCTCGCCTTACCTGCAGTTGTGCGAGAACCGCCCCTACGCCCTGCTCACCGAAACCGAACTCGATCGCGTCGTCGTCGAACTCGGTTCGCTCGGCGATCGGCTGGAGCAAGCCATTTCCAACGGCGGCGACGCGTTCTGACGGGAACGCCATTCGAAGAAAGAAGCCGGACGCGGATCAACAGCGATCGGCGCGGATAGATCAAGAGATCTTGGCCTTATCCGCGTCGACAACGCTTTTCCCACCCGCTCAATCCGCCCAGCCCATCAGGCGCGCGCCGCGCACCATCAGCCAGGCCAACGTGCCGGTGATCGGCAGGGTCAGGATCCAGGCCCAGATCATGCGTTCGACCACGGTCCAGCGGATCGCGTTGGCGCGCTTGGCCACGCCGACGCCGAGAATCGCCGCCGAGATGTTGTGCGTGGTCGACACCGGAATGCCGAAATGCGAAGCGGTCAGGATCACGCTGGCCGAGGCGGTTTCCGCCGCGAAGCCGTTGATCGGGTGCAGCTTGACCATCTTGTGACCGAGCGTCTTGATGATGCGCCAGCCGCCGGCCGCGGTGCCGGCGGCCATCACGATCGCGCACAGCAACTTGATCCATAGCGCGATCTCGAACGGTTTGGATGCGCTGTCCTCGATGCGCAGGAAGTTCAGCCAGTGCGGCATGCCGTCGAAGGTGCCCGATGCGGTCGCGCCGGCCAGCGCCAGCGCGATGATGCCCATCGTCTTCTGCGCGTCGTTGAGGCCGTGCGAGAGGCCCATCGCGCTCGCGGAGACCAGCTGCGCCTTGCCGAAGAACACGTTCGCGAACCGCGTGCGACCGAGCTTCTGCAATGGCCCTGTGCGGCTGCCGAGAAAATCCATCAACGAGAACAAGAGCCCCATCAACAGCAGGCCGAGCACGAAACCGGCCACCGGCGAGGTGACCATCGGCACGATGACCTTCGGCACCACGCCCTTCTCGCCCCACCAGTGCGTGCCGCCCTGCGCCCAGATGATCGCGTCCCAGTTGCCGTGCGCGGCAGCCAATGCGGCACCGCAGAGACCGCCGACCAAAGCGTGCGACGAACTCGACGGCAGACCCCACCACCAGGTGATCAGGTTCCAGATCACCGCGCCGAGCAGAGCGCAGATCAGCACCACCGGCGTGATCGCGACGAGGTTGGTGTCGACCAGGCCCGAAGCGATCGTCTTCGCCACCGCGGTGCCGGCGAGCGCGCCCATCAGATTCATCGAGGCGGCCAGCAGCACCGCCTGACCGGGACTGAGCACCTTGGTGGCGACCACCGTGGCGATCGAATTGGCAGTGTCGTGGAAGCCGTTGATGTATTCGAACACCAGCGCGATCACCACGACCGAGAGGACGAGCGTCAGTTCCATCCGCGTGCCCGCCCCGTCGTCAGGAGTTCTTCAGTACGATCTGATAGACCACGTTGCCGGCGTCGCGGCAGCGGTCGATCGCTTTCTCGAGCAGCTCGAACAGATCCTTCAGCAGCAGAATGCGGATCGCGTCGTGGCGGCCGTCGTAGAGATTCCGGTACAGCTCGAGCAGCAGCCGGTCGGCCTCGTTCTCGATCGCCTGCAGGCGATCGTTGAGCGACTTCATCGTCTCCAGGTTCATGCCCTTGCGCAGCTGCGCGACCATCTGCACGATGACTTCGCCGGCCTTCTCGAGCAGGGCCGCGCGCGTGTGGAAATCGACGTCGCCGAGGCGGTCCGCCGCCAGCGAGTAGCGTTCGGCGAATTTCGCGATCGCCTTGGTGATCTTGTTCAACGCGGCCGACAGCGCCTCGATGTCCTCGCGCTCGAGCGCGGTCACGAAGGTGTTGACCAGCTCCTGGCTGATCTGCGCCGACAGATCCTTCTCGCGCCGGCGCGCGAGCATGAATTCGTCCAGCGACGGGGCCGACCGGCGCGCATCGAGCATGCGCACGAGCGCGGCGGCCGATTCGTGCGCGGCGGCGGCGCTGGCTTCGAGCAACCCGTAGAACTTGTCGCCCTTGCCGAAGATCGTCTGCAACGAAAACATGGGGATACGCCTGTCGTCGACTTCGCAGCGGACCTGCTGCCGGAGCTGCGCGACGGCAGCCGATGTTTCAATTATGTTACCGAATCGCGGCCGCGGGGAAGCGCGGCGCGACGAGTTGCTACACTCCCGGGTCGACAGCACGGTGAGGAGGCAGGAAGCGGTGGACACCATCCGCGGCGCGGGGATCGCCGAACCGGAATGCTGATCGAATTCGGACTCGTCGTTCTGCTCGCCCTGCTGAACGGCTTCTTCGCGCTCGGCGAAATGGCGCTGATGACCTCGCGCCTCAGCCGCCTGAAGCAGCTCGCGCGCAGCAGCCGCCGGGCGCGGCTCGCGCTCGAACTGGTGCAGCAGCCGGAACGGTTCCTCGCCACCGTGCAGGTCTTCATCACCCTGCTGCAGATCAGCGCCGGCGCCGCGCTCGGCGCCGGCATCGGCGAACGCATCGGCGCCGCGTTCGACACGCTCGACCTGCCCTGGCTGGATCGCTACAGCACCGCGATCGGGGTCGCCGTCGCCATTTCCGGCATCACCTTCCTCAACATGCTGCTCGGCGAACTGGTGCCCAAGCGCATCGCGCTGGTCGATCCGGAGCGCTTCGCGATCGCGGTCGCCGCGCCGATGCGCGCGATGGCCTGGCTGGCGAAACCGTTCACCTTCGTGCTGATCTGGGCGACCCGCCTGATGATGCGCCTGCTCGGCATGGACAGGACCAGCCGCGGGCACGTCAGCGAGGAGGAAATCCGCCTGCTCGTCGCCGAAGGCGCCGACCAGGGCGTGATCGACACCCACGAACGCAACATGGTCAATCGCGTGCTGCGCCTGGGCGACCGCACGGTCGACAGCGTGATGACGCCGCGCACGCGCATCGCCTGGCTCGACGCCGCGGCGCCGATGGAGCAGAACCTGGCCGTCATGCGGGATACGCCGTACTCGCACTACCCGGTGCACAGCGGCGGCGAACAGGAGATCCTCGGCGTGCTGGAGGTCAAGCGCGCGATCGGGCGCGTCGCCGGCGCTGCCGACGCCGATCTGTTCCACGACCTCAGCAAGCCGCTCTACGTGCCGGCGACCGCTCGCGCACTCGACCTGCTGGAAGAATTCCGTGATGCCGAAACGCGCCTGGCCCTGGTCGTCGACGAGTACGGCGAGATCGAGGGCCTGGTCACGCTGAACGACCTGCTCGCGGCGGTGGTCGGACGCACGGCGACGCCGTTCGCGGAAACTCAGGACCACCCGATCGTCCAGCGCGACGACGGCAGCTGGCTGGTCGACGGCAGCGTCGGTGCCGACGATCTGCGCGAACTGCTCGGCCTGTCCGAACTGCCCAACGAGCGGGAGCACGACTTCCGCACCGCGGCCGGCCTGGCGGTGGCGCACTTCGGCCGCATCCCGCAGCCGGGCGAGCATTTCAGCGCGAGCGGATTCCGCTTCGAAGTGGTCGACCTCGACGGCAGGCGCATCGACAAACTGCTGATCGCGCGCGTGCCTTGACGGCTTGGAAAAGCCGGACGCGGATTGGCGCGGATGGACACGGATAGAGCAAAACGGAGGATTTTTTCTTGATCCGCGTTTATTCGCGTCAATCCGCGTCCAAAGTCTTCCGCTGTTCAGCGTTCGCCAGCCGCGCCATCCGCTGCGCGTCGGCGAGGATGCCGTGCAGGACGCGCAGCTCGCGCGCATCCGGCTGAGCGCGCAGGAAGAAGCGGCGCAGGCGCTGCAGGATCGTGCGCGGCGAGCGTCCCTTGTGGAAGTCGATCTCGTCCAGCGTCTGGGCGAGGTGCGCGAAGAAGCCTTCCATGTCCGCGCTGGTGGCTGGCGATTCGTTGCGCGCGGCCAGGGGTTCGATTCCGCCTTGCAGCCAGGCAAGGCGCAATTCGTAGGCGATCACCTGCACCGCCTGCGCGAGATTCAACGAGGAATAGGTCGGGTCGCTCGGTATCGCGATCGCGGCGTGGCAGAGCTTGATCTCGTCGTTGTCGAGGCCGCTGCGCTCGTTGCCGAACAGCAGCGCGACCTCGTCGCCGGCCGCGAGCGTCGCCAGCACGCGCGATGCAGCCTCGCGCGGACTCAGTTCGTCGAGCAGCACGCCGCGGCGGCGCGCGGTGGCGCCGAGCACGAGCCGGCAATGGGCGATCGCCGAGGGCAGATCGGCGCTGACCGTGGCCGCGGCGAGCACGTCGTCGGCACCGGCTGCGAGCGCGTTGGCTTCCGGATGCGGATAGCTGTGCGGCGCGACCAGCGCGAGGCGGTGCAGACCCATCGTGCGGATCGCGCGCGCGGCGGCGCCGATGTTGCCGGGATGCGAGGTGCGGACGAGGACGAAGCGCAGTCGCGCCAGGGCGTCGGCGGAAATCGGTTCGGTCATTGCCAGAGCGAGCGTCGTTGCGATCGGCGCGACGATAGCGCAGTCGCCCGCCGTGCGGTGATCTGCTACCCTGCGCCCCCCGCGCGCGGCCATCGCGCCGCGCCGCGTTCTTTTCCACTCCGTCCAGCGGAACCAGCATGCCCAGACCCGCCGTCAACGTGGCGGTGCGCGCCGCGCGCGCCGCCGGCCAGATCATCCTGCGCTACATGAACCGCCTGGACAGTCTCGACGTGATCGAGAAGCAGCGCCACGACTACGTCTCCGAAGTCGATCGGCTGGCCGAAGCGGAAATCCTGCGCGAACTCAAGCGCGCCTATCCGCGCGACGCCTTCCTCGGCGAGGAGTCGGGCAAGAGCGGCGATTCGCGCAACGTCTGGGTCATCGATCCGCTCGACGGCACGCGCAATTATCTGCGCGGCTTTCCGCACTTCTCGGTGTCGATCGGCCTGCTGGAAAACGGCGAACCGACGCTCGGTGTCGTCTACGACCCGCTGCGCGACGAGCTGTTCACCGCCGACAGGGGCAACGGAGCCTATCTCAACGATCGCCGCATCCGCGTCGGCAAGCGCGACGGCATCGGCGGCGCCCTGCTCGCGACGGGATTTCCCTACCGCCAGCGCCGGCATCTGGAAGCGCAGCTCGGCATGACCCGCGCCCTGCTCGTCGAAGCGGAAGACATCCGCCGCAGCGGCTCCGCTGCGCTCGACCTCGCCTACGTCGCCGCCGGCCGCTTCGACGGTTTCTACGAAATCGGCTTGAACGTCTGGGACATGGCGGCCGGCTGCGTGCTGGTACGTGAAGCCGGCGGCCGCTACTGCGACTTCGTCGGCCGCGACGGCTTGCCCGACAGCGGCCACCTGATCGCCGGCAACGTCGCCGTGGCCGGGGCGATGGTCAAGACGATCGCGCCGGAACTGACGCCCCCGCTCGCGCTGCGCTGAGCCCCGCTCTCTTCTTGATCTTTCCTGCCGCTGCGCCCTGCCCTCAGTCAGCGGGGCAGCGGTGGACTGCCGTTTCCGATTCCATAGAAGTCCGGGCCGCGTATTCCTTCGCTGAACCAATTCCTCGCTGAACGCATCCGGGCGATCGCAGCAGCGCATCGCTTCCTGGGCGGCGGCTTCCTTTCTTCATCGAAGCGCCGACCCGCGCATGCTTCCACCAGCGCGGCGGGACAGAATCCATGTGCGGTCGCGCGACCGGGACAAAAAGAAAGCCCGGCTTGCGCCGGGCTTTCCCTTTTCACTGTGCACCAAACTGCGTGCGCTTACTGGTCGACCTTGATCTCGGTACGACGGTTGCGCGCGCGGCCTTCCTTGGTCGCATTGGTGTCGATCGGCTGCGTCTCGCCGAAGCCCTTCACCGCAACGATGCGGCTGGAGTCGACGCCGTGCGCGGTCAGGTAGTCGGCCACGATCTGGGCGCGACGCTCGGACAGACCCTGGTTGTACTGATCGGTACCGACCGAGTCGGTGTGACCGTCGAGTTCAACCTTGATCTCCGGGTAACGCTTCAGCGCGTCGATCGCCTGGTCGAGGATCGCGATCGAATCCGAGGTCGGGACCTGCAGAGTCGGCTCGATCTTGTGCTCACCCTTCTTCGGACGGTCGAACTTGAAGTTCACGCCGCGCAGGTCGATGACGACCTTCTGCGGGCAGCCATCCGGACCGACGATGGTGCCGGCCGGCGTATCCGGGCAGCGGTCGTCGCAGTTGTTCACGCCGTCCTTGTCGTCGTCGAGCGAGTGGCAGTCCGGAGCCGGCGGCGGAGCGACCGGGGCCGGAGCCGCGGCCGGAGCCGCGGTGCCGAAGCTGTAGACCAGGCCAACGCTGACGATGCCGTCGGTGAAGCCGCTCTTGCGCTTCACGCGGTAGCCGAGCGACTCGGCCAGGTTGTTCATCGTGTTGTTGTCATGGTCGTAGCGGGCGGCGATTTCGCCACGCAGCGCGACGCGCTCGGACATGTTGTACTGGACGCCGCCGCCGACCGTGGCGAACGGATCCCAGCCATCGTTCTCATAGCCGGTCGCCGAGGTGAGGACGCCCGAGTACGCCGCATGACGCATGGCGCCGAGGCCAGCCATCACGTACGGACGCCAGGCCGAACCGGGGTCGCCGAAGAACCAGCGAGCCGAAACGCCGAGGCCGACGTTCTCCCACTGCTTGTCGCCGCGATCCCAACCCGCCGGGATCTGGTTACGACGCCAGGAGTTGTCCTTGAAGTCGGCGTTGTTGATCGTGTATTCGAAATCGACGGCCAGGTGCGGGTTGACCCACACGCCGACGCCGATACCGCCCCAAACGGACGTGTCCGTCTTGCGGTCGCTGTCGGGAATGACCGCACCAATGCGGGGCGCGATGTACCAAGTACCGGAATCCTGCGCGTGTACGGTGGCGCTGGCGCCGCCGACGAGCGCCAGGGCGATGAGCGCGCTTAGGGCTTTACGTTTCATCCAGAGTCTCCTCTCTACGTTTTTTATCGATGCGTCCGCCCAACCCTTCGCAGGACGCTGCACCTTTTCTAGTCTACGCCGAAATGACGTAGAAGAAACGTACACTTAACACTTTATCACGGGTTCAGGGCCGGGGCGGATTCTAGCCGCATTGACGAGGCTCGGCCACTCTTTTGTGAAGATGTTGTTAAGGATTGAGTCAGTCAAAACGCGAAGAGATTCACAAACTCGTGAATTGGCATCGCGTCGAGCCGGCCCGGGTCGCGGCTCAAGCCGACCAGGCGTCGGACTCGTTCAGCCGGCAGGTGCCCGGCCAACGCAGCGTCGAATTTCTGCAGCAGCAGCGGAATGCCCTCCGCGCGGCGCCGGCGGTGCCCGACCGGATAGTCGATCGAAATCTTCGCGGTCGAACTGCCGTCGTCGAAAAACACCTGCACGGAGTTGCCGATATAGCGCTTGTCGGGATCGTAATAGTCCTGCGTGAAGTGCGAATTTTCGCGTACTTCCGTGCGGTTTCGCAGCGCGTCGATGCGCGGATCGGCAGCGACCGCGTCGGTGTAGTCGTCGGCGGTCAGTCGCCCGAAGATCAGCGGCACGGCGACCATGTACTGGATGCAGTGGTCGCGATCGGCGTAGTTCGCCAGCGGCCCGGTCTTGTCGATGATGCGCCGGCCGGCTTCCTGGGTTTCGATCACGATCTTCTCGATCCGGCCGAGCCGATCGGCCACCGCCGCATGCAGCCGCATCGCGCACTCGACGGCGGTCTGCGCGTGGAATTCGGCCGGATAACTGATCTTGAACAATACGTTTTCCATCACGTAGTTTCCGAACGGCCGTTCGAATTCGAACGGCTCGCCGCCGAACGCGACGTCGTAGAAACCCCACGTCTTCGCGCTCAGCGCCGACGGATAGCCGACGCAGCCCTTGATCGCGTTCAGCGCATGGATGACTGCGCGCCGGCAGGCATCGCCGGCGGCCCAGCTCTTGCGCGGACCGGTGTTCGGCGCGTGGCGATAGGTGCGCAGCGCGCCGTTGTCGATCCACGAATGCGAGATCGCATCGACGATCGCCTCCTTGCCGCCGCCGAACATGCGCGTCGCGACGGCGGTCGAGGCGAGCCGCACCAGGATCACGTGATCCAGGCCGACGCGGTTGAACGAATTGCGCAGCGCATAGCAGCCCTGGATCTCGTGCGCCTTGATCGCGTACGTCAGCACGTCGCGCACGCGCAGGGCCTCACCGCCTTCGTGCACGGCCTGGCGAGAGAGGTAATCGGCGACGGCGAGGATCGTGCCGAGATTGTCCGAGGGATGCCCCCACTCCGCCGCCAGCCAGGTGTCGTTGAAATCCAGCCAGCGGACCTGCACGCCGATGCCGTAGGCGGCCTGCGCCGGGTCGAGTTCCCAGTCGGTTCCCGGTACGCGCGCGCCGCCGGGCAGGATCGCGCCGGGCACCAGCGGGCCGAGATGCTTGACGCATTCGGGAAACTTCATCGCCAGCATCGCGCAGGCGAGCGAATCGAGCAGCACGTAGCGGGCGGTGTCGTAGGCCTCCTCGGAAGCGATCGCGTAGTCGACCACGTAGTCGGCGATCTCGACCATCGGCGCGTCCGGTGCCGGCCGCACGGCCGAGCGCATATCGGGGGAACTCATCGAACCTCCCTTTTCCGTGAGGATGCCGGCGTGCGCGACGAACGGCTCGCACGCCGCGAAACCGGCGCCGCGATCGAACCCGCATCGCGCTCCCACGGCGGCACGCCGCCGAACTGCTCTTCGAGGAATTCGACGAACGCACGTACGCGCAACGGCACCAGCCGGCGCTGCGGCATCACCGCATAGATGCCCGTCTCGGCGATCCGGCAATCCTCCAGCAACGGCAGCAGGCGACCGCTGCGCAGGTCGTCGCAGACGTGCCAGGTCGAATGCAGCGCGATGCCGAGTCCGGCCACCGCCGCGTCGCGCAGCACTTCGCCGTAGTTCGACTCGAAGCGGCCGTTGACGCGCACCGAAACCTCGCGCCCGTCGCGATCGGCGATGCGCCAGAGGTCCTGGCGCCCCTGGCTGCCGGTGAGGATCAGACAATCATGCGCGGCCAGATCCTCCGGCGTCGCCGGCACGCCGCGACGATCGAGATACGCCGGCGCCGCGCACAGCACGCGCCGGTTCGCCGCGATGCGGCGCGCGACCAATCGCGAATCGGCCAGGGCGCCGATGCGCACCGCAAGGTCGTAGCCGGCGCTGATCAGATCCTGCACGCGATCGTCGAGATCGACGCTGACGCGCACGCGCGGATGACGGCGCAGGAATTCCGGCAGCAGCGGCGACAGATACTGCCGGCCGAACGATGCCGACGTCGTCACGCGCAACGTACCGGATGCCTCCGTGCCGCTCTGCCGCAGATCGGTCGCCAGCGCTTCCAGATCCTCGACCAGCGTGCGCCCCTGCTCGGCCAAGGCGGCGCCTTCCGGCGTCGCGTGCAGCCGGCGCGTGGTCCGATGCAGCAGGCGCACGCCGAGCTGCTGTTCGAGCCGGCGCAGGCGCTGGCTGGCGACCGCGACCGAGAGGTCGAGGCTGCGCGCCGCCGCGCTGATCGAGCCCAGGTCGAGCACGCGCAGAAATAGGCTGATGTCGCCGATGCGATCCATGATTTTCAACGAATCGTTGAAACTGATTGCCTATCCTGACGGTTTTTCGTCGATCCGCAAGCACTCAGGCTACGCCCTTCCCGTTCCTTCCTCATCCGTCCGCCGAAGCCATGACCACTGCTGCCCCCTCGTCGAGGACACCGCTCGCGCTGTACGCGCTCACCGCCGGCTCGTTCGGCATCGGCTGCGCCGAATTCGTCATCATGGGATTGCTGATGCAGGTCGCCGGCGACCTGCACGTTTCGATCGCCGCCGCCGGCATGCTCGTTTCGATCTACGCGTTCGGCGTCTTCGCCGGCGCGCCCATGCTGACGGTCGCGACGCGGCGGATGCCGCGCAAGGTCGTGCTGATCGCGCTGATGGCGATCTACACGATCGGCAACCTGATCTGCGCGCTCGCGCCGAACTACGAAACCTTGATGGTCGCGCGCGTGATCACCTCGCTGACCCACGGCACCTTCTTCGGCGTCGGCGCCGTCGTCGCCACCGGCCTCGTCGCCGAGGACCGCAAGGCGTCGGCGATCTCGGTGATGTTTTCCGGCCTGACCCTGGCGACCTTGCTCGGCATGCCGGCCGGCGCCTGGCTCGGCCTGCACTTCGGTTGGCGTGCGACGTTCTGGGCGATGGTGCTGATCGGCCTGGTCTCGATGGCGGTGATCGCGCTGCTGGTACCGCGCAGCCGCGAAGCGCATGCGCCGGCGCCGCTCGTCGACGAACTGCGCGGCGTGGCGCGGCCGCAGGTCTGGCTGGGCCTGGCGATGACGATGCTCGGCTTCGCCGGCGTGTTCCTCGTCGTCGCCTACGTGCAGCCGCTGCTGGTCGACCTGACCGGCTTCTCCGACAGCGCGGTGTCGCCGATCCTGCTGCTGTTCGGCGGCGGCATGATCCTCGGCAATCTGCTCGGCGGACGCCTGGCCGATCGCTGGCCGACGCAGTCGCTGCTCGGCACGCTGGTCGCGCTCGCCGTCGTGCTCGGCGCGATGCGCTTCGCCCTGCACAGCGCGATCGCGATGCCGATCTTCATCGGCCTGCTCGGCGTCGCCGCGTTCGCCACCGTGTCGCCGTTGCAACTGCGCGTGCTGCGCAAGGCCGAAGGCGCCGGGCAGAACCTCGCTTCGAGCTTCAACATCGCCTTCTTCAATCTCGGCAACGCCTTCGGCGCCTGGCTCGGCGGCGTCGCGATCGACCACGGACCGGGATTGACGTCGCTGCCGTGGATCGCGGCGCTGGTGACCCTGTCCGGCCTCGCCGTCGCGCTGATCGCGCTGCGTCTGGATACGCGCGCCGCGCCGACGACAACACCGGTCGCCGCTGCCGCATGCCCCTGAAAATCACCACGAGGACATCGACATGGAATTTCGCCACTTGGGCGCTTCCGGCCTGCAAGTGCCGGCGCTGAGTTTCGGCACCGGCACATTCGGCGGCTCCGGCCCGCTGTTCGGCGCCTGGGGCACCACCGACGTCGCGCAGGCGCGGCGCCTGATCGACCTCTGTCTCGACGCCGGCGTGAACCTGTTCGACACCGCCGACGTGTACTCCGACGGCGCGTCCGAGGAAGTGCTCGGCGAAGCCTTGCGCGGCCGCCGCGACCGCGTGCTGATCTCGACCAAGACCGCGCTGCCTACGGGCGAAGGACCGAACGAGGCCGGCGCTTCGCGTCTGCGCCTGATCCGCGCCGTCGACGCCGCACTGGCGCGACTCCAGACCGACTACATCGACCTGCTGCAACTGCACGCCTTCGACGCGCACACGCCGATCGAGGAGACGCTGGCGACGCTCGCCGATCTCGTGCGCGCCGGCAAGCTGCGCTACGTCGGCGTCTCCAACTACGCCGGCTGGGAACTGATGCGCTCGCTCGCCGTCGCCGAGAAGTACGGCTACCCGCGCTACGTCGCGCATCAGGTCTACTACTCGCTGATCGGTCGCGACTACGAATGGGAGCTGATGCCGCTCGGCCGGCACCAGCAGGTCGGCGCGCTGGTCTGGAGCCCGCTCGGCTGGGGGCGTCTGACCGGCAAGATCCGGCGCGACCGACCGCTGCCGGCGACCAGCCGCCTGCACGCCACCGCCGAGTTCGGCCCGCCGGTCGAAGAGGAGCGGTTGTACCGCGTCGTCGACGCGCTCGACGCGGTGGCGCAGGACACCGGCAAGTCGATCGCCCAAGTGGCGATCAACTGGCTGCTGCAGCGGCCGACCGTCGCCAGCGTGATTCTCGGCGCGCGCAACGAGGAGCAACTGCGTGACAATCTCGGTGCCGCCGGCTGGTCGCTGAGCGCGGCGCACGTCGCCGAACTCGACGCGGCCAGCGCCGTGGTCGCGCCCTATCCGTATTTTCCGTACCGGCGCCAGGCCGGCTTCGCACGCCTCAATCCGCCACTGGTGTGATTCTTCCGGAGACGCTCATGAAAGCCGTTGGACTGACCCGCTACCTGCCGATTTCCGATCCGCAATCGCTGCTCGACGTCGAGCTGCCGAAGCCCGAGCCCGGCCCGCGCGACCTGCTCGTGCGCGTCGAGGCGATCTCGGTCAACCCGGTCGACACCAAGGTGCGCGCGCCGAAGCCGCAGGCCGAGGCGCAGCCGAAAGTGCTCGGCTACGACGCCGCGGGCATCGTCGAGGCGGTCGGCCGCGAGGTCACGCGCTTCAAGCCCGGCGATGCGGTCTGGTACGCCGGCGACGTCACCCGCGCGGGCAGCAACGCGCAATTCCAGGCGGTCGACGAACGCGTCGTCGGGCGCAAGCCATCCAGCCTCGATGTCGCGCAAGCCGCGGCGCTGCCGCTGACCACGCTGACGGCGTGGGAGCTTCTGTTCGAGCGCATCGGCCTCGACCCCGACGGCGGCGACCGCGGTACGTCGCTGCTGGTCGTCGCCGGCGCCGGCGGCGTCGGCTCGATCGCGCTGCAGCTCGCGCGCCGTGCCGGACTCGTCGCGATCGCGACGGCCTCGCGAGCGGAGACGATCGAGTGGTGCCGCGCGATGGGCGCAGAGCACGTCGTCGATCATCGCCAGCCGCTGCGGCCGCAGCTCGAAGCGCTCGGTTTCGCCGCCGTCGACGTCGCGCTCAACCTCGCCGACACCGATCGCTACTGGGACGAACTCGGCGAACTGCTCGCGCCGCAAGGCCACGTCGGCCTGATCGTCGAACCGCGCGGCGCGTTGAAGATCGGCGACCCGTACAAGGCCAAGTGCATCGGCATCCATTGGGAGATGATGTTCGCGCGGTCACGCTTCGGCACGCCGGACATGCAGCGCCAGGGCGAAATCCTCGACCGCGTCGCCGACCTCGTCGACGCCGGCGAGTTGCGTACGACCCTGACCGAGACGCTGTCGCCGATCGACGCGGCGAACCTGCGCGCGGCGCACGCGCAGCTCGAATCCGGCCGGACCATCGGCAAGCTCGCACTGAGCGGCTGGTCCTGATCGAGGCGCCTCGAAACCTCCGAAGCTCCGTCGCGGCGGTGCCGATCGTTCGATTTGACGAACGATCGGCCAACCCTAGAATCGCGGCGCCATGAACGACGCCGTACTCGCACTGCTGCGCTGCTACCCGCAGATCTACCTCGCCTGCCACGTCGAGCACGTGCGCGCGCGCAGCAACGCGCATGCGTTGAGCGCGCGCGACGCGTCACTGCTCTCGCACCTCGATCGCGACCGCGGCATCCATGCCGCCGAACTCGCCCAGCACATGCAGATTCGACCGTCGACGCTGTCGGCCGCGCTGACGCGGCTGGAGAAGCTCGGCTACGTCGAACGCGAAACCGACGCGCACGACCGCCGCGTGCACCGGCTGCGCCTGAGCGCGCGCGGCGAGATCGCGATGGCCGAAAGCTCGGTGCTCGATCCGCAGCGCGCGGCCGCCCTGCTCGCCCGTCTCGCTCCCACCGAACGCGAACACGCGCTGGAGGGACTGGCCCTCCTCGCGCGTGCCGCCCGTGAACTCGCCAAGGAAACGCCATGAAGATTCTGCTCGTTCTCGCCGTCGCGCTCGCCGGACTCGTCGCCGGCGCATGGTTCCTCGGCTCGCGCCTACCGGCGCAGCATCGCGCGCGCATGCAGGCGCGCGTCGGCGCCGCGCCGGACGCGGTGTACGCACTGATCACCGACGTCGGCAACACGCCGGCTTGGCGCAAGGACGTGAAATCGGTCGAGCTGCTCGACGCCGGCGGCGGCCTGCCGGGATTCCGCGAGAACGGCAAGCACGGCGCGATCACCTACCGCATCGAGGCGGCCGAAGCGCCCCATCGTTTCGTCACGCGCATCGCCGATACCGATCTCGGCTACGGCGGCAGCTGGACCTGGGACATCCGCGCGGACGGCGCCGGCAGCCTGGTGACGATCACCGAGGACGGCGAGGTGACCTCGCCGCTGTTCCGCCTGCTGTCGCGCTACGTGTTCGGCCACCACAGCTCGATCGACAGCTATCTCCAGGCGCTGGTCGGCCGGCTCGGCGGATCGGCGCCGCAGCGCCTGCCCGACTGAGCGAGCCGGCGCAGGGCGCCGCGTCAACGCGACGCGAGCGCCTCGGCCGGAATCCGCACCGCGCCTTCCATCAGTACGCGCGCGCTGCGGCTCATGATCGCCTTCGTCACGCTCCACACGCCGTCGACCTGGCGCGCCTGCGCACCGACGCGCAAGGTGCCGGACGGATGGCCGAAGCGCACCGCCTCGCGTTCGCCGCCGCCGGCGGCGAGGTTGACCAAGGTGCCGGGAATCGCCGCCGCGGTGCCGATCGCGACCGCGGCGGTGCCCATCATCGCGTGGTGCAGCTTGCCCATCGACAAGGCGCGCACGTTGAGGTCGACGTCGCCGGCAGCGATCGCCTTGCCGCTCGAGGACACGTAGTCGCGCGGCGGCGCGACGAAGGCGACCTTCGGCGTGTGCTGGCGCGACGCGGCCTCGGCCAGATCCTTGATCAGGCCCATCTTCAGCGCGCCGTGCGCGCGGATCGCCTCGAACTTCGCCAGTGCCTGCGCATCGCCGTTGATCGCTTCCTGCAGCTCGGTGCCGGTGTAGCCGACGGCCGTCGCATCGAGGAAGATCGTCGGAATGCCGGCGTTGATCAGCGTCGCCTTCAGCGTGCCGACGCCGGGCACGTCGAGATCGTCGACGAGGTTGCCGGTCGGGAACATCGCTCCGCCGTCCTCGCCCTCGTCCGCCGGATCCAGGAATTCGAGCTCGATCGCGGCGGCCGGGAACGTCACCCCGTCGAGTTCGAAATCGCCGGTTTCCTGCACCTCGCCGCCGGTGACCGGCACGTGCGCGACGATGGTCTTGCCGATGTTCGCCTGCCAGATGCGCACCACGCAGACGCCGTCGCGCGGAACGCGGGCGGCGTCGACCAGTCCGTTCGCGATCGCGAACGGACCCACCGCCGCCGACAGGTTGCCGCAATTGCCGGACCAGTCGACGAACGGCTGGTCGATCGAGACCTGGCCGAACAGATAGTCGACGTCGTGATCGGGCCGCGAGCTCTTCGACACGATCACCGCCTTGCTGGTGCTCGACGTCGCGCCGCCCATGCCGTCGATCTGCTTGCCGTACGGATCGGGCGAACCGATCACGCGGAGCAGCAGCGCGTCGCGCGCCGCACCCGGCGTGCGCGCGGCTTCAGGCAAGTCGTCGAGCCGGAAGAACACGCCTTTCGACGTGCCGCCGCGCAAGTAGGTGGCGGGAATGCGGATTTGCGGTGCTGGCATGATCGTCTATCTCCGAAGGGATTCTGAGCGATCGTCGGTGAACGCACCGGCGACGGCTTCGCATGCAGAAATCAGGTCACGCACCAGCCGCTCGTCGACGTCGACGTGGCCCTCGTATTCGGCCAGGTTGCGCAGATCGTGCGCCTTGGCGAGCACCGCCAGACGCCGGGACCGAGGCCCAGCGTATGCGGCAACGCCTGGAATACGATGTAGCGATGGCGGGCGCGATAGCCTCGCGAACGCAGCGCCGCCAGGCTCAGCGCGTGCGCAGCGTTGTAGGCGAGATCGAAACGGCTGTCGAGCGAAAGCGACGGGTTGCGCGCATCGGCCAAGCGGAGTCGTCCCGAGCGGACGAGCCCGGCGATCTCCGCATCGTCCGGAGGTTCGGACACGAGCGGTCCGCTCGGTCCGGCGAGATTCTCAAGCGGCAAGGTCATCGTCGCTCCCGATCAGCCACAAGCGCGGCTGCCGCCATACACGCGCGACGAAGCTGCTGCCCGAATCGATGCGCTTGCGCAGTTCGGCCGGCGTGTAGATCGTCGGATTGACGTCGCGTCCGAGCCGTTCGTTCAACGGATGCAATGCCGCCATGACATCTGCGTAGGACAGGTCGTCGGCGACGAGCAGCACGTCGACGTCGCTGCGGGCGGTGTCCTGCCCCTTGGCGACCGAACCGTATACGAATGCCGCACGGATGCGCGTCGCCAACGGTTCCAGCGCCTCGCGCAGCGGCACAACGAGACCGAACGTCTTGCGCACGATGGAAACCAGTTCGTCGTGGATCGGCGATGCCGGATTCGCGCGATAACGCTTCTGGTTGCCGATCTTCTCCACCGCCAGCAGACCGCTGCCGGAAAGTCTCGCCAGCTCGCGCTGCACGGCACCGCTGCCGGCGCCAGTAGCGCCGATCAGTTCCGTGACGGAATAGCTGCGGCTGGGCATGCCGAACAGGCACGCCAGCACCCGCTGCTGCGTGCGCGAGAACAAAGCGTCGGCGAGGTTCGCGCGCGCATAGAGCGCCGCCGCCTCGCTGACCTTTCCCGCGGAACCCTTCATGCCCATTCCGGGCATTGTAATGCCCATTCCGGGCATGAGGAAGGCTCCATGCACGCCGGACTGCGGCTACGCCGCCTTGCTCGACTCCAGAAAATCCTGCGCGAACCGCTGCAGCACGCCGCCGGCCTCGTAGATCGAGACCTCCTCGGCGGTGTCGAGCCGGCAGATCACCGGCACGTCGACGCGCTCGCCGTTCCTGCGATGGACCACCAGCGTCAGCGTCGCGCGCGGCGTGCGCGCGCCGATCACGTCGTAGGTCTCGGTGCCGTCGAGCGCGAGCGTCTTGCGGTCCGTACCGGGCTGGAATTCCAGCGGCAGCACGCCCATGCCGATCAGGTTGGTGCGATGGATGCGCTCGAAGCCTTCGGCGACGATCGCCTCGACGCCGGCCAGGCGCACGCCCTTGGCGGCCCAGTCGCGCGAGCTGCCCTGGCCGTAGTCGGCGCCGGCGACGATGATCAACGGCTGCTTGCGCTCCATGTAGGTCTCGATCGCCTCCCACATGCGCATGACCTTCCCTTCCGGCTCCACGCGCGCGAGCGAGCCTTGCTTGACCTGACCGTCGATGACGACCATTTCGTTGATCAGCTTCGGGTTGGCGAACGTCGCGCGCTGTGCGGTCAGATGGTCGCCGCGATGCGTCGCGTACGAATTGAAGTCCTCTTCCGGCAGGCCCATCCGCGCGAGGTATTCGCCGGCCGCGCTGTTCGGCAGGATCGCGTTCGACGGCGACAGGTGATCGGTGGTGATGTTGTCGCCGAGCACGGCCAGCGGGCGCATGCCGCGCAACGTGCGCTCGCCGGCCAGCGCGCCTTCCCAGTACGGCGGGCGGCGGATGTAGGTGCTCTGCGGGCGCCAGTCGTACAGCGGGCCGACGCGCTCGCCGTCGTCGACGGCGAGGCGGAACATCGGCTCGTAGACCTTGCGGAACTGTTCCGGCTTGACCGCCTGCTTCACGATCGCGTCGATCTCCGCGTCGCTCGGCCAGAGGTCGGCGAGGCGCACTTCATTGCCCTGCGCGTCGTGTCCGAGCACGTCCTTCTCGATGTCGAAGCGCATCGTGCCGGCGATCGCGTAGGCGATGACCAGCGGCGGCGAGGCGAGGAAGGCCTGCTTCGCATACGGATGGATGCGGCCGTCGAAGTTGCGGTTGCCCGACAGCACGGCGGTCGCGTACAGGTCGCGCTCGACGATCTCCTGCTGGATCTTCGGATCGAGCGCGCCGCTCATGCCGTTGCAGGTGGTGCAGGCGAACGCGACGATGCCGAAGCCGAGCTTCTCCAGCTCGGACAGGAGTCCGGCTTCCTCGAGATACAGCTGCACCGCCTTCGAGCCAGGCGCGAGCGAGGTTTTCACCCACGGCTTGCGCACCAGTCCCTTCGCGTTCGCGTTGCGCGCGAGCAGGCCGGCGGCGATCACGTTGCGCGGGTTGGAAGTGTTCGTGCAGCTGGTGATGGCAGCGATGACGACCGCGCCGTCCGGCATCAGGCCCTGCGCTTCCTCGGCCCTCGCCTTGTCGAGGTCCACCGCGATGCCGCGCTCGGCCAGCGCCGTGGTCGGCAGGCGCTTGTGCGGATTCGAAGGCCCGGCCATGTTGCGCACGACACCGGAAAGATCGAACTGCAAGGTGCGCTCGTACTGCGCGGTGCGCAGCGCATCGGCCCACAGGCCGGCGGCCTTGGCGTACTTCTCGACCAGGGCGACCTGCTCCTCGCTGCGCCCGGTCAGCGTGAGGTAGTCGAGCGTCTTGTCGTCGATGAAGAACATCGCCGCCGTCGCGCCGTACTCCGGCGCCATGTTCGAGATCGTCGCGCGGTCGCCGACCGTCAGCGCCGCCGCGCCCTCGCCGCGGAATTCGAGGTAGGCGCCGACGACCTTCGACTGGCGCAGGAATTCGGTCAGCGCGAGCACGACGTCGGTCGCGGTGATGCCCGGTTGCGGCCGGCCCGTCAGCTCGACGCCGACGATGTCCGGCAGGCGCATCCACGACGCGCGACCGAGCATCACGTTCTCCGCTTCCAGCCCGCCGACGCCGACCGCGATCACGCCGAGCGCGTCGACGTGCGGCGTGTGGCTGTCGGTGCCGACGCAGGTGTCCGGGAACGCCACACCGTCCTGCACCGCGATCACCGGCGACATCTTCTCCAGATTGATCTGGTGCATGATGCCGTTGCCCGGCGGGATCACGTCGACGTTGCGGAACGCCTTCTTCGTCCAGTCGATGAAGTGGAAGCGGTCCTCGTTGCGGCGATCCTCGATCGCGCGGTTCTTGGCGAATGCGTCCGGGTCGTAGCCGCCGCACTCGACGGCGAGCGAGTGGTCGACGATCAGCTGCGTCGGCACCACCGGATTGATCCGCGCCGGATCGCCGCCCTTGTCGGCGATCGCGTCGCGCAGGCCGGCCAGGTCGACCAATGCGGTCTGGCCGAGGATGTCGTGGCAGACCACGCGCGCCGGGAACCAGGGGAAGTCCAGCTCGCGCTTGCGCTCGATCAACTGGCCGAGGTAGTCGCCGATGCGCGCCGGATCGGCGCGGCGCACGATGTTCTCGGCGTGCACGCGCGCGGTGTACGGCAGCGTGTCCCAGGCGCCCGGCTGGATCGCGTCGACGGCGGCGCGCGCGTCGAAATAGTCGAGCGTCGTGCCCGGAAGAGGCTGGCGGTGGTTCGCGTTCATGGCTGGCTCCGTGCAGGCAGGCGGGATGGCCGTCGCGACGAATCGAACGCGCGAGATGGACCATCCGTAAACCGCCTATTGTGCCAGAGCCGCGAGCCGGGACCGGCTCGCCCGGGGGCACGCTTCAGGTCGGCGGCCGGCGCCGCAGCTCGTCGAGGATCGCCTCCAGCGTCGCCGCGCCGCGGCGCGCCAGCTCGAGCGATTCCTGCGTCGCCGCCACCTGCGCCTCGCGCAACTCCGCCGCGCGATCCAGGTTTTCGCGTCCCATGCGATTGATCTCGTGCGACTCGGCCATCAGCGCGCGCACGCGCCGCTGCTGGCGCGAGGCGCCCGCCAGAACGGCGGCGAGGAACACCAGCAGAACGAGCAGCGGACCGTAGTTGCGCGCCCATTCCGGCCACCGGCTCGGCGCTTCCTCGTCCTCGCCCGGCGTGCGGAAGGCGCGCGCCCATTCGGACATCGACAACCAGGCCTGCTTGTCGATGTCGTAGAAGAAGTTCTGGCGTTCCGATTTCCAGCTCAGAAGCCCCGGCGACTGCACGCCGCCCTGCGACGACGCCGGCAGATCCGGCAGCTCGAAATCGACCGACCCTGTCGCCTGGATTCCGTGCAGGCCTTCGGCGGCCATGCCGTCGGTCCGCACGATCGCCGTCAGCCGCTTCAGGCGTCCGTCGTAGCCGATCGAATCGCTGCGATAGCGGTAGTCTCCATCCGCCTGCGGCTCGAGCTGGCCGTCGTGCCGCATCGCCGCCTCCCAGGCTTCGATGAGACCGGCGCGGTCGGGCGCGGCGACGGCGAAAGCCGGCGCCAGCAGGATCAGCAGCAGGATCATTCGCGTCATGGCTCCCCCTTCGAGGCGCGCAGCATAACCCGCTCCCGCCGGCCGGCCTCGGGCCCGCTTGTCGGCCTGCCGCATTCCAGGCATCTTCATACGATCGTTTGACCCCGCCAGGCCGCCCGCATGCGCTATCCGCACCTGTTCGCCCCGCTCGACCTCGGCCACGTCACCCTGCCGAACCGCGTATTGATGGGCTCGATGCACACCGGCCTGGAGGATCGCGCGCGCGACTACGACAAGCTCGCCGCGTACTTCGCCGAGCGCGCACGCGGCGGCGTCGGGCTGATGGTCACCGGCGGCATCGCGCCGAGCGTCGAGGGCTGGCTGGCGCCGTTCGGTGGACGCCTGTCGATGCCGTGGCACGTCGCGCGGCATCGCAAGATCACGCGCGCCGTGCACGCCGAGGGCGGACGCATCTGCATGCAGATCCTGCACGGCGGGCGCTATTCGTACCATCCGCTGTCGGTGGCGCCGTCGAAGATCAAGTCGCCGATCACGCCGTTCATGCCGCGCGCGCTCTCCGCGCGCGGCGTCGAGCGCACGATCGGCGATTTCGTCGACTGCGCGCGCAAGGCGCAGGACGCCGGCTACGACGGCGTCGAGGTGATGGGTTCGGAGGGCTATCTGATCAACCAGTTCCTGGTCGAGCGCACCAACCGGCGCGAGGACGACTGGGGCGGTTCGGTGGACAAGCGCCAGCGCTTCCCGGTCGAGATCGTGCGGCGCATGCGCGCGGCGGTCGGGCGCGAGTTCATCATCGTCTATCGCCTGTCGATGCTCGATCTGGTCGAGCGCGGTCAGAGCTGGGACGAGATCGTCTCGCTGGCCAGGAAGATCGAAGCCGCCGGCGCGTCGATCCTCAACACCGGCATCGGCTGGCACGAGGCGCGCATCCCGACCATCGTGACCAGCGTGCCGCGCGCCGCCTTCACCTGGGTCACGCGGCGCATGAAGGCGGAAGTGCGCATCCCGCTGATCACCACCAACCGCATCAACGCGCCGGACGTCGCCGAGCGGATCCTCGCCCTGGGCGACGCCGACATGATCTCGATGGCGCGCCCGCTGCTCGCCGACGCCGACTGGGTGCGCAAGGCGCGCGAGGATCGCGCCGACGACATCAACACCTGCATCGCCTGCAACCAGGCCTGCCTCGACCACGTGTTCGAGAACCGCCGCGCGAGCTGCCTGGTGAACCCGCGCGCCTGCCACGAAACCGAATTGACGATCGTTCCGTCACCGACGAAGAAACGCATCGCCGTCGTCGGCGCCGGCCCGGCCGGCCTCGCCTGCGCGACTACGCTGGCCGAACGCGGCCACGCCGTGACGCTGTTCGAGCAGGCGCGCGAGATCGGCGGCCAGTTCAACCTGGCCAAGCGCATTCCGGGCAAGGAGGAATTCCACGAGACGCTGCGCTATTTCGGCCGCCGCATCGAGCAGACCGGCGTGACGCTGCGCCTCGCCACGGCGGCCACGCCGGAGCTGCTGCGCGCGGGCGGTTTCGACGAGATCGTGTTCGCGACCGGCGTCACGCCGCGCGCAGCGGGCATTCCCGGCGGCGATCGCGCCAACGTCGTCAGCTATCTCGACGTGCTGGGCGAAAACGCCGCCGTCGGCGGCAGGGTCGCGATCGTCGGCGCCGGCGGCATCGGTTTCGACGTCGCCGAGTTCCTCATCGAGCACGCGCCGTCGCCGACCACCGACATCAGCCGCTGGGCGCGCGAATGGGGTGTCGACACCACGCTCGCCGCGCGCGGCGGGCTGGTCGCGCCGGCGCCGGAAGCCGCGGCGCGCCAGGTCTGGCTGCTGCAACGCACGCCCGGAAAACCCGGCAAGCGGCTCAACAAGACCACCGGCTGGGTGCATCGCGCGACGCTGGCGGCCAAGCGCGTGACCCTGCTCGGCGGCGTCGCCTACGAGCGCATCGACGACGACGGCCTGCATATCCGCATCGGCGACGAAGCGCAGGTGCTGCCGGTCGACACCGTCGTCATCTGCGCCGGGCAGGAGCCGAACCGTGCGTTGCACGCCGAGTTCGCCGGACCCGGCGCCGCCAACGTGCACCTGATCGGCGGCGCCGACGTCGCGTCCGAACTGGACGCCAAGCGCGCCATCGCGCAGGGAACCCGACTCGCCGCGCAGCTGTGACGCGGATCGTGCGGTGACCAGCGGCACATGGCCGGCGCCGCGCGCGGTATGTCAGGCTCGTCTTCCTCGTCCCGCCCCGCTTCGATGCACTACCGCTTCGGCCCGTTCCGCCTGAATCCGGAAACCCGCGAACTGCGGCGCGGCGACGCGCGCGTGGCGTTGTCGCGACGCGGCTTCGATTGCCTGCTGTACCTGATCGAACACCGCGAGCGCGCCTGCGGCCGCGACGAGCTGGTGCGGGTCGGCTGGGGAGACGCGCAAGTCACCGATGCCCAGCTCGGCCAGGTCATCCTGCGCCTGCGCCGTTCGCTGGGCGACGACGGACAGGGCCAGCAGACGATCCGCACCGTCACCGGGTTCGGCTATTGCTGGGTCGCGGAGACCGAGTGCCTGGCCGCGGGCGCGATCGGGACTGCGCCGGCGGAACCTGCGGTCGACGTCCCTGCCCTCGAGGCACCATCGGCCTCAGCGACGCCGACGACGGTCGCCGCGCCGGTTCCGCGCAAGCAGCATCGCTGGACGATCGCCGCGGCCCTGGCGCTGCTCGCCATCGCGCTGAGCGCCGCATTCGCATGGCGAACCCCTTCGCCGGCACCGACGACCGCCGCCTCGGAAATCCCGCCCGGCGCGATCGTGCTGCCATTGGCAGTGACCGGCCCGGCGGACAGCGAATGGATCCGCCTCGGCGGAATGGCTCTGGTCATCGCGCGCCTGCGCGAAGCCGGCGTGCCAGCCTTGCAGAGCGAGTCGGTGCTGGGCCTGCTCGCCGATGGCGGGCGCGAGTTGCCGGCACGGCACCTGGTGGTGCGCGGCAGCGCGCGCCTCGACGGCGCCGAATGGCAGGTCGTGCTGGACGCGCGCAACGCGGACGGCTCCATGCAGCGAAGCCGCGCCACCCACGCCGATCCGGCCCAGGCCGCGCGCCAGGCCGCCGACCTGCTCGCCGCCGCGCTCGGCCACGTGCCGCGCAGCGATTCCGATGACGACGGCGGCTTGCAGGCGCGCCTGCTGCGATCCCAGGCAGCCTTGTTCTCCAACCAGCTGGACAGCGCGCGCGAGATCCTGCTCGACGGCAGCGAGGCCGAAGCCGCGCAACCGGCCGCGGTCCGCTACCGGCTGGCGCAGATCGACTATCGCGCCGGCCGCCTCGACCGCGCCGAAAGCGCGCTGAGCGAACTGCTCGCCGATCCGGCCGTCGCCGCCGACGAGCGCCTGCGCGCGCAGGTCCTGTGCGCGCGCGCCACCGTCTACGTGCATCGCGATCGCTACGCCGAGGCCGAGCGCGATTTCGACGCCGCCGTCGCCCTCGCGCGCGAGGGCGGCCGCACGGAAGAACTCGGCCGCGCCCTGAACGGCCGCGGCGCCGCGCGCGTCGCGCTGCAGAAATTCGACCACGCGCTGGCCGATCTCGGCCAGGCGCGCATCGAACTCGGCAAGATCGGCGACGAGCTCGGCGTCGCGCGCGTGGACAACAACAGCGGCGCGCTCGAAGCCGAACGCGCGCACCCGGCACAGGCGCTGCCGTTCTTCGCCGCGGCCGCTGCGCGCTTCGCCGAACTCGGCGCGCTCAACGAGCAGGCGATCGCCTCGATCGGGCTCGCCGACACGCAGGCCTTGCTGCTGCGCCGGAGCGACGCGCTGGCGACCGCCGAACGCGGCTGGGCGCTGCGCGACCGCCTCAGCGACCCGAGCCAGCGCCTCCTGCACGCGGCGAGCCTGGCCGACGCGCAGCTGGCCGTCGGCCGCGAACGCGATGCGGCGCAGACGCTGCACGCCGTCGCCGCCGAGACGGACGCGGGCGACGACGCCTCGCGCGGGCGGCTGCGCGCGGTCGAGGCCGAACTCGCCTGGCGGCAGCAGCGCTACGACGACGCGATCGCCGGCGCCCGCGCCGCCCTCCGCGCCTGGCCCGTCGATGCGCACGACGCCGGACGCGCCGGCGTCGCCCTGATCTTGCAGCGTGCGCTGATCGCCGGCGGTCAGGCCGACCCGCGCCATCCGCCGTCGGATCCGGCGCCGGGCGGGCCCGCGCCCTTCGACGACGACCTGCCGGCGCACGCGCTGGCATCGGCCGAATGGGCCGGATTCGTCGGCCGCGGCGACGACGCGGAGCGTGGCTTCGGCCGCGCGGTCGAACTGGCCGAAGCGCGCGGCGTGCCCGCCGAGATCGTCGAGGCCGTCGCGGCGCAGGCGCCGCGCCTGCTCGCCGCCGGCCGACGCGACGAGGCCGCCGCGCTGGTCGGGCGCGTCGCCGCCTGGTCGCAGCAGGACTACGACAGCGCCCTGCTGCAACTGCGCCTGTTCCACGCCAGCGGCGATTCGCGCGCCTGGCGCGAGGCGCTGACGCACGCCCGGGCGCTGGCCGGCGAGCGCACGCTGCCGTCGCTGCTCGCGCAGGTGCCTGCCGGGTGACGAAACGGGTTTTCCATGCAGCAACAGGGAGTTGCTGACGCCTGCGTAGCGTCGACGTAGCGCGCACCGCCGCGTCCGGCGCTAGCGTTGCGGGACGAAGGACGCGCCTGCGCCGACCGGGACCTGAGCGAATCGCTCGGCGCGGCGCCTTCCTTCTCGCCGGCGAGGCCGTCACCGACGGCCCGCCTTCCACGATCAGGAGTTGCGTATGCATTCGAAGATTCACTGGGCGCTGGCCGTCGTACTGGCGGCGGGTGCCGGCTCGGCCGCGGCGGAGCCCGCCGACTGGGTGAGGGGCACGCTAGACGACGCCTGCGACGTCACCGACCTCGACTTTTCCGACGCGCGCCACGGCTTCGCCACCTGCATGTTCAGCGACGTCATGGTCACCGGCGACGCCGGGGTGAATTGGCACGTCATCCACACCGACCTGGCGCAGACCCTGCGCTGGGCGCGCGCCGCGAGCGACCAGGTGCTGTACGCCGCGCGCCTGGGCTTCTATCGCAGCGACGACCGCGGCCAGACCTGGAGCGAGCTCGGCGGCCTCAGCAGCTCGGACGACTCGATCTTCGACGCGCATTTCTTCGACGCGCAGCACGTCTCGCTGCTGAAGGGCGCCGACCTCTACTACAGCGAGAACGGCGGCGAGAGCTGGGATATGGTCTACCAGCCGCCGCAGAACGTGTTCTTCGACAAGCTGCACTTCCCGAACGCCGACATCGGCTTCGCCACCGGCGGCATCTCCTCGTCGGAGGGGACGGCGGGCTTCGTCGCGCGCACCGCCGACGGCGGACGGAGCTGGACGCTGCTCGACTTCCACGGCGGCCGCATCTACGCGTCGGACTTCTTCGACGCCGATCACGGCATCGTCGCCACGCAGGATTCGAACCTCTACACGACGGTCGACGGCGGCGGCAGCTGGCAGTTGCTGGGCGCGGCGCCGAACGGCGACCTGCTGCTCGACATCGCCCATCGCGACGCGTCGCACTGGTACGCGGTCTCGGCCACCGGCGGGCTGTACGAGACGCGCGACGGTGGCGTCACCTGGGAAACCGGCTACCAGACCCCGGACTACGACGCCCTGGCGGCGGTCACCATCGCCGCCGACGGCGCCGTGGTCGCCGGCGGCAACAGCGGCGTGCTGGTGTACGAGAACCGCGTCTTCCGCGACGGCTTCGACTGACGCCGCCGGTCGGTTCGCCGGCGCCCTCCGCGGCGAAGCGGGCGGCGTCGGCGTTGGCGCCGGCGCGGCACGGTCCGCCGGCGCTGGACGCCGGCTTCCGGTTCTTACAAGGTAGGCGTCCGGTCGGCCGTCGGCCGATGCGAGGGAAAGACGCATGCCTCGTCCGTATCTTCTGCTCGCCGCGCTCGCGCTGTTCGGCTGCGCCGCGCCACAGGCGCAAAAACCGCCCGCCGAGGCGACGCCGGTATTCCGCATCGAGCCGGTGCGCCCGATCGCCGAGCTGCTGCCCGAAGCGCTGGCCGCGACGCCGCCGCCCGAATCGGGCGAGTTCCATCCTTCCGACCTGATCGAGCCGGCGGCGCTCGATCCGTCGATCAAGCTCGACATCCGCTACGCGACGACGCGCAACTTCCTCGGCACGCCGCTGTACAGCCAGGCGCGCGCGTTCCTGCAGCGCCCGGCGGCCGAAGCGCTGGTGCGCGTGCAGCGCGCGCTCGCCGCCGACGGCTACGGCCTGCTCGTGCACGACGCCTACCGGCCGTGGTACGTGACGAAGATGTTCTGGGACGCGACGCCGGTGGACAAGCGCCGCTTCGTCGCCGATCCGGCGCAGGGCTCGCGCCACAACCGCGGCTGCGCGGTCGACCTGACGCTGTACGATCTGCGCAGCGGCCGTGCCGTCGAGATGCCGAGCCTGTACGACGAGATGTCCGAACGCGCGTATCCGGACTACTCCGGCGGCAGCGCCGAGTCGCGCCGCCTGCGCGAGCTGCTGCGCCGGCGCATGCAGGCGGAAGGCTTCGAGGTGTTCGAATTCGAGTGGTGGCACTACGACTACCGTGACTGGCGGTCGTATGCGATCCAGAATGTCCGCTTCGAGGACATCGGCCGCCCGCGCTGAACATCCACCTGAGGAGAAATCGCATGAAGCTGTACTACTCGCCCAACACCTGCGCGCTCGCCGATCACATCGTGCTCGAATGGATCGGCAAGCCGTACGAGGCACAGCGCGTCAGCCGCGAGGAGCGCGGTTCGCCGGAATTCCGCAAGATCAACCCGGCCGGCGCGGTGCCGGTGCTCGACGTCGACGGCTGGATCCTGACGCAGAACGCGGCGATCCTGAACTACCTCGCCGACATCCATCCCGAAGCGAAGCTGGGCGGCGACGGCAGCGCGAAGGGGCGCGCCGAGGTGAACCGCTGGCTGGCCTTCGTGAACTCCGACGTGCATCCGGCGTTCAAGCCGCTGTTCGGCTCGACCGGCTACCTCGAGGACGCCGCCGCGATCGAGAAGAGCAAGACGCACGCACGCGCGGTGCTGCGCACGTTGTTCGCGCGCGCCGACGAGCAGCTTCAAGGGCGCGACTGGCTGACCGGTGCGCGTTCGATCGCCGATCCGTATCTCTACGTCGTGCTGCGCTGGGCCAAGGGGCAGAACCTGGATCTCGACGGCTTCGCGCAGCTGGCGAAGTTCAAGGAGCGCATGGAGGCCGACCCGGCGGTGCAGAAGGTGCTGCGCGAACAGGGGCTCGACTGAAGCGCTCTGTTCGCATCGGGAGCATCCGTTCCCGGATGCTCTCGATGATCAGTACGGCTGGAAACGGCGCGACGGACTCCTGCGAAGTCCATAGCGCGGCCGGGATGACTCGACCCCGGTGATGCAGCGGCCGCGGACGACTGCCGAGGTCAGCGCTGGTCGATCGGCACGAACTTCAAGTCTTCCGGCCCGACGTAGTTCGCGCTCGGACGGATGATCTTGCCGTCGATGCGCTGCTCGACCACGTGCGCGCTCCAGCCCGAGGTGCGCGAGATCACGAACAGCGGCGTGAACATCGCGGTCGGCACGCCCATCATGTGGTAGCTGACGGCGCTGAACCAGTCGAGGTTCGGGAACATCTTCTTGATCTCCCACATCGTCGACTCGAGGCGCTCGGCGATGTCGAACATCTTCAGGTTGGCCTGCGCGGCGGACAGTTCGCGCGCGACTTCCTTGATGACCTTGTTGCGCGGATCGCTGACGGTGTAGACCGGATGGCCGAAACCGATCACGACCTCCTTGCGTTCGACGCGTGCGCGGATGTCGGCTTCCGCCTCGTCCGGCGTGTCGTAGCGCTTCTGGATCTCGAACGCGACTTCGTTGGCGCCGCCGTGCTTGGGCCCGCGCAGCGCGCCGATCGCGCCGGCGATGGCCGAGTACATGTCGCTGCCGGTGCCGGCGATCACGCGCGCGGTGAAGGTCGACGCGTTGAACTCGTGCTCGGCGTAGAGGATCAGCGAGGTGTGCATCGCGCGCACCCACAAGTCGCTCGGCTTCTCGCCGTGCAGCAGGTGCAGGAAGTGACCGCCGATCGAGTCGTCGTCGGTCTCCACTTCGATGCGCTTGCCGTTGACGGCGTAGTGGTACCAGTACAGCAGCACCGAACCGAGCGAGGCCATCAGGCGGTCGGCGATGTCGCGCGCGCCGGGATGGTTGTGGTCGTCCTTCTCCGGCAGCGCGCAGCCGAGCGCGGACACGCCGGTGCGCATCACGTCCATCGGATGCGCCGAGGCCGGCAGCTGCTCCAGCACCGCCTTCACCGACGCCGGGATGCCGCGCAGCGCCTTCAGCTTGGCCTTGTAGCCAGCCAGCTCGGCGCGGTTGGGCAGCTTGCCGTGCACGAGCAGGTGCGCGATCTCCTCGAACTCGCAGGTGGTGGCGACGTCGAGGATGTCGTAGCCGCGGTAGTGCAGGTCGTTGCCGCTGCGGCCGACCGTGCACAGCGCGGTGTTGCCTGCAGCGACGCCGGACAGGGCGACGGATTTCTTCGGCTTGAAGGTCGGAGCGGTATCGGTCATGGGAGTACTCGTTGGACGGTGCAGGATTCGGTGGAGCGATCGATCGCCGCGGCGATCAATCGGAGAAGGTCTCGGCGGCGGTGGGAACGGGACAGCGCTCGACCGGCGCCTGCAAGACCTTCGCCTTTTCGCGCCCGCCGTAGAGCCAGCAATCGCCGAGCGTGGAGCAGTAGCAGATCTCGACGTCGAGCCGCGCGCTCTCGTTGCGGAAACGGCGATAGACCTCGTTGTCGGAGAGCACCAGCATCGGCACCACTTCGCCGCCGCTGACGACGTTGTCGCTGACGGTCGAGGTGCGAAACGGGGTCTTCTCGATGCCGAGCGCAGTGATGACCGCGCGCCAGTTCGCCTGTGGCTTGCCGTCGACCCAGACCCGCATGCTGCGCACGATGGCGGGTCCGACGCCCTTATTGAGTACCTTCAGGGCCGACTCGGTGTCGTAGTTCGCGGTCAGCAGATAAGGCCACACCTGCGCGCGCACCTGCTGGCGCTGCACGTAGGCGGTGTAGCCGGACACCAGCAGCGCGAGGAAGCCGATCAGCGCGGCGACGACGGCGGCGAGCGCGTCCCAATGGCGCTCGCGGCCGGGCTTCTCGGGCACCGCCGGCTCCGTCATCGGCTCACGAATCCTTCTTGCCGCTGGCGAACAGCGTGTCGAGCTTGCGCTCGTAGTCGTGGTAGCCGAGGAAGTCGTACAGCTCCTCGCGCGTCTGCAGCGTCGGCAGCGCCGCCTTCTGCGTGCCGTCGCGGCGCGTGACCTCGTAGAAGTTCAGCGCGGCCTTGTTCATCGCGCGATACGCGCCGCAGCAGTACAGGGCGATGTCGACGCCGACGGATTTCAGCTCTTCGGTGGTGAAGAACGGAGTGGAGCCGAACTCGGTCAGATTGGCGAGGATGGGCACCTTCACCGCGGCCTTGAACTTGCGGTAGTCCTCGAGCGTCTTCATCGCCTCGGGGAAGATCATGTCCGCGCCCGCCTCGACGTAGGCGATCGCGCGTTCGATCGCCGAGTCGATGCCCTCGACCGCCGCCGCGTCGGTGCGCGCCATGATGACGAAGCCCGGATCGGTGCGCGCGTCGACTGCGGACTTGACGCGATCGACCATCTCCTCCTTCGACACCACTTCCTTGCCGGGCCGGTGGCCGCAGCGCTTCTGGCCGACCTGATCCTCCATGTGCACGGCGGCGACGCCGACGTTGATGAAGGAGCGGATGGTGCGCGCGATGTTGAAGGCGCCGCCCCAGCCGGTGTCGATGTCGACCAGCAGCGGCATCTGCGTCGCGTCGACGATGCGGCGCGCGTCGATCAGCACGTCTTCCATCGTGCTGATGCCGAGGTCCGGCACGCCGAGCGAGTTCGCGGCGACGCCGCCGCCGGACAGATACAGCGCCTTGTAGCCGACGCGCTTGGCCATCAGGCCCGCGTACGCGGTGATCGAGCCCATGACCTGCAGCGGACTTTCCTCGGCGACGGCGGCGCGGAAACGCGCGCCGGCGGATGCGATCGGACTCATGCGACCTCCTGAAAAGGTCTGCGATTCTAGCCGATCGGGCGGTACGGCTCCGTCAGGCGATCCGGACGAGCCGCAGCGGACTCGTCCGGATGCGTCGATCCCGCCGAGCGGTCAGGTCCCGTAGCGCCGGATCACTTCCGCCAGCGGCACCTGGCCGAGGCAGGCGCCGGAGCCGGCCGGCGTCTCCCCGTCCTCGATCGCCAGCGCGTAGCGCACCGCAGGGTCGGCCTCCAGACGAGCGCGCAGGGCGTCCAGGCGCGGCCAGCGCCCGCGCTCGGCGACTTGGTGGAATTCGAGCCAGCGCGCGACGCCGATCAGCACGCCGTCGGCCAGGGTCGGCTTGTCGCCGGCCAGGAACGGCGTGCCGCCGAGCATCGCCTCGAGCTTGTCGTGCCGCTCGATCACGCGCTCGCGGCCGAAGCGGCGCAGCGCGGCCTGCTGCTGCGGATCGGGCTCGGCCATTTCCAAGGCCACCCACAGCGGCGTGAACGCGGCGGTGAAGCCGGTGTTGATGAAGGCCAGCATCTGGTGCATGCGATCGGCTTCGCGCGAACGCGGATCGAAGCTGATGCGGCGCTCGTCGTCGCGCGCCTCCAGATGGGCGGCGATCGCCATTGTCTCGCTCAGTGCACGGCCCTCATCGGTGATCAGCACCGGCGTTTCGTGCCGGGCGTTGAGGCGCGCATAGGACGGTTCGCGCATCTCGCCGAGCATGTCCACACGGCTGAGGCGATACGGTCGGCCGAGCCATTCCAGCGCTGCGACCAGACCCATTGAGCTTCCCGCCGGGAAGCCATACAAAAGTATCGGTTCCATCTCGATTCCTGTGTCGGTTCGTGGAGTGACGCCGTGCACGACGCTGACGGGAATATCGAGTCGCGATCCCTGCAAGTAAATGACGCACTTTTTTGTAACCGGAGCCACCCGCGATGAAGACCGCCGTCTCGCCCTGTCCGATCGAGGAAGCGATGGTGCTGCTCAGCGGGCGCTGGCCGACCCTGCTGCTGTACTACCTGCAACCGGGACCGAAGCGCTTCAACGAACTGCGGCGCGACAACCCGAGCATTTCGCACCGCATGCTGACCCTGGAACTGCGCAAGCTCGAAGCGGCCGGCGTCGTCCGGCGCACCGCGCATCCCGGCTATCCGCTGCGCGTGGATTACGCGCTGACCGCATCCGGCCGCAAGCTGGTGCCCTTGATCGACGCGCTCGGCGACTGGTGGAGCGAGAGCGCCGGCGAACGCGCGGCGTTCGTCGCCAGCGCGTGAATCGACGGCTCAGACGTCGCTGCCGCGCGCAAGCGCCCGGCGGATCTCTTCCAACGCGCCAGGGTCGTCCAGCGTCGACAGATCGCCCGGATCGCGCTGCTCGGCCAAGGCCTGCAGCGAACGCCGCAGCAGCTTGCCCGAGCGCGTTTTCGGCAGCGCGTTGACGATGTAGATGCGCGCCGGCTTGGCCACGCCGCCGAGCCTCTCGATCACGCGCCGCTGCATCGCGTCGGCGGTGGCGTGCTTGGTCTGCTCGTCGGCGCCGGCCGCCTTCAAGGTCGCGAACACCACCGGCACCTGCCCCTTCAACTCGTCCTGCACGCCGACCACCGCGGCCTCGGCGACGCTCGCGTGCGTGGCGACCGACTCCTCGATCTCGCGCGTGCCGAGGCGGTGGCCGGCGACGTTGATGACGTCGTCGGTGCGGCCGAGGATGAAGGTGTAGCCGTCCTCGTCGCGCACCGCCCAGTCCAGCGAGCTGTAGAGCAGCTCCTTGAAGTGGCTGAAGTAGCTCGAGCGGAACCGCGCGTCGTCGCGCCAGATCGTCGTCATGCAGCCGGGCGGCAGCGGCGGCACGATCACCAGCACGCCCTTCTCGTTCGGCGCGGCGTCGTTGCCGCTGACTTCGTCGATCACGCGCAGCCGGTAGCCCGGGCTCGGCAGTCCGGGCGAGCCGAACTTGACCGGCTTCAGGTCGAGCCCCGGCATCAAGGTCAGCACCGGCCAGCCGGTCTCGGTCTGCCAGTAGTTGTCGACCACGGTCTTGCCGATGCCGTCGGTGATCCACTGCGCGGTCGGCTCGTCCAGCGGCTCGCCGGCGAGGAACAGCCATTTGAGTTCCGACAGGTCGTACTTGCGCAGCCAGGCGACGTCCTGCTTCTTCAGCACGCGGATCGCAGTCGGCGAGGAGAACATCGTGCGCACACGGTACTGCTCGCACAACCGCCACCAGATGCCGGCGTCCGGATGCGTCGGCAGGCCTTCGTAGAGCAGCGAGGTCGCGCCGGCGATCAGCGGACCGTAGACGTTGTAGGAATGCCCGACCGCCCAGCCGACGTCGGAGGTCGAGAACATCGTCTGGCCGGCGCGCACGTCGTAGATCGCCCACATCGACAGCGCCATCGCGACCGCGTAGCCGCCGACGTCGCGCTGCACGCCCTTCGGCTTGCCGGTGGTGCCCGAGGTGTAGAGCAGGTAGCTCGGCTCATTCGACTCCAGCCATTCCACCGGCACCGTCGCACCGTCGTGACGCGCGTGCAGCTCGGTGTAGTCGACGTCGCGCCCTTCGACACGTACCAGGTCCGGATCGAGTCCGCGGCTGACGATCAGCACGCGCGGCGGCGGCGACTGCGCCTGCGCGCATGCCGCGTCGACCAGCGGCTTGTACGGGATCACCTTGCCGCCGCGCATGCCGGCGTCGGCGCAGATCAGCAGCTTGGGCTGCGCGTCGTCGATGCGCAGGGCCAGGTTGTGCGCGGCGAATCCGCCGAACACGACCGAGTGGACCGCGCCGATGCGCGCGCAGGCGAGCATCGCGAACACCGCCTCGGCCATGTTCGGCATGTAGATCACGACGCGGTCGCCGCGGCCGACGTCGAGCGACTTCAGCACCGAGGCGAACGCGTTCACCTCGCGATGCAGCTCGCGATAGGTGATCTCGCGCGTGAGTCCGGTCTCGGTCGAGATCGCCACCAGGGCGAGCTGGTCGCCGCGCCCGGCCAGATGGCGGTCGATCGCGTTGTGGCACAGGTTGGTCTCGCCGCCGACGAACCAGCGCCGGAACGGCGGATCGGAATAGTCGAGGATCCGCTGCGGCGGCACGTGCCAGTCGATCGCCTTCGCCTGTTCGGCCCAGAACGCCTCCGGCTGCTCGATCGATTGCCGGTAGAGCTCTTCGTAAGTCATCGCACGTCTCCCTCGCGATCGCCGTGCAAGCCTAAGGTACGGCGCACCGGGGCGGGCTACGACAATGGTCGAAGAAGGCTGCGGCGCGATCGACGACCGCCGCTTGAAATTAATTATTCAGTTAATTATTGTGTGGGCATGCCGACACGCAAGAACCCGTCCGGCCGCGCGCCGGGACGCCCCGCCCGCACGCGCGGCGACGAACGCCGGCGCCTGCTCGACGTCGCGCTGGCGCTGTTCGCCAAGCGCGGCATCGCGGCGACGCCGCTGGCCGCGATCGCGCGGCGCGGGCGCGTCACGCCGGCGCTGCTGCACTACTACTTCGGCAGCCGCGACCGCCTGCTCGACGCGCTGATGGACGAACGCGTGCTGCCGCTGCTCGAACCCGTGCGCGCCGATCTGCTCGCGCAGGCGCACGACCCGGCGCGGCAGATCGAAACGCTGGTGCGCAGCCTGTTCCGCGTGCTCGAGGCCAATCCATGGTTGCCGCCTCTGTGGCTGCGCGAGGTGCTCACCGAAGGCGGACTGCTGCGCGAACGCCTGCTGCGCGGCGTCGCCTCGCGCATCGCTCCTCTGCTGCGCGACGCGATCGCCGCGGCGCAGGCGAGCGGCCAGATCAACCGCGATCTCGACCCGCGCCTGACCGTCGTGTCGCTGATCGGCCTGACCGTGTTCCCGTTCGCCGCACGGCCGATCTGGACGCGCCTGCTCGACGCCGACGACGTCGACGCGGGCCGGCTCGCCACCCATACCCTCGCCCTGCTCGGGCGCGGACTGGAGCTCGAACATGCGTGAATGCATCGATCGATTCGGCCATCGAGCGAACCTGCGGCTCATCGCGCTCATCGCCACGGCCCTCCTCGCCGGTTGCGGCGAGCACGAACCGCCGCAGCTGCTCGGCACGCTGGAATGGGATCGTGTCGCGGTCGCCGCCGAAGCCTCCGAGCCGATCCTGTCGATCGCGGTCGCCGAAGGCGCGCACGTGAAGTCCGGCGATCCGATCCTCAGCCTCGACCCACGCCGCAGCGACGCCGCGCTCGCGCAAGCGCAGGCCGAACAGCGCCGCACCGAAGCCGCGTTGACCGAACTGCGCCGCGGCACGCGCATCGAAACCATCGACGCCGCGCGCGCCACGCTGGCCGGCGCCGAATCGACGCGCGCCAACGCGCAACGCGAACGCGATCGGCTGGCCGAGATCCGCAAGCGCGGCCTGATCGCGCAGGCCGACCTCGACAACGCGGAGACCGCGCTGCGCACCGCCGGCGCGAGCGCCAACGCGGCGCGCGCGAACCTGACCGAGCTGCTCAACGGAACGCGCATCGAGGACATCGAGCAGGCCGAGGCGGCGCTGGCCGCCGCGCGAGCCGCCGCCGAGCATGCCGCGCTGACGCGCGCGCGACTGGACGTGCGCGCGCCGCGCGACGGCGAGGTCGACGCGCTGCCGTTCAAGCTCGGCGACCAGCCGCCGCTCGGCGCGCCGCTGGTGAGCCTGCTCGCCGGGCCGGCGCCGTATGCGCGCGTCTACGTGCCGGCCTCGCAGCGCGCCACGCTGAACGAGGGCGCACATTGCCGCGTGCACGTGCAAGGCGTCGCGAGCGCATTCGACGCGACCATCCGCAGCCTGCGCTCGGACCCCGCGTTCACGCCGTACTACGCACTGACCGGCGCCGACGCGAGCCGCCTCGCCTATCGCGCCGAACTGGTGCTGTCCGGCGAGGCGGCGGCGAAGCTCCCCGCCGGCCTGCCGGCGCAGGCCGATTGCTCGAAAGCAGGCAGCGGCGGCGATGGCGGCTGAAGCGCGCGCGCAGGAATCGGTCATCGTCGCGCACGGTCTGACCAAGCGCTTCGGCGACCTGGTCGCGGTCGATCATCTCGACCTCGACGTGCGCCGCGCCGAGATCTACGGTTTCCTCGGCCCGAACGGCTGCGGCAAGTCGACCACCATCCGCATGCTCTGCGGCCTGCTGCGGCCGAGCGAAGGCGAGGTCAGCGTGCTCGGCCAGGCGCTGCCGCGCGGCGCCGAGACGGTCAAGCGCGCGATCGGCTACATGACGCAGAAGTTCTCGCTGTACGAGGACCTCAGCGTGCGCCAGAACCTCGAATTTCTCGCCGCCGTACATGGACTGCGCGGCGCGTCGGCGCGCGCGCGGCTCGAGGAGATGTACGCGCGCTACCACCTCGGCGAACTGAAGGAACGCCTCGCCGGCACGCTGTCCGGCGGCCAGAAGCAGCGCCTCGCCCTCGCCGGCGCGGTGCTGCACGAGCCTGAGCTGCTGCTGCTCGACGAGCCGACCAGCGCCGTCGATCCGCAGTCGCGACGCGATTTCTGGGACGCGCTGTTCGACCTCGCGGAGGCCGGCACGACCTTGCTGGTGTCGACGCACTACATGGACGAAGCCGAGCGCTGCCATCGACTCGCCATCCTCGATCGCGGCCGCCTGGTCGCCGACGGCAGCCCGCAGCGCCTGATGGCCGACCTGCCCGGCTCGACCTTCCGCGTCGACTGCGGCCAGCCGCGCCGCGTGCAGTTGGCGCTCGCGCGCGAAGCGCACGTGCTCGGCGTCGCGCAGATCGGCAGCAGCCTGCGCGTGCTGACCGACCGCCGCGACGGCGCCGACTGGCTGCGCGAGCGCGTGCGCGCGATCGACGCCGACGCCGAGGTCGAAGCGGTCGCCGCGAACCTCGAAGACGTGTTCGTCGCGGCGACGCGCAAGTCCGCCGTCGAGGCGGCCGCATGAGCCTGGCGCGCCTGCTCGCGGTAGTGCGCAAGGAGCTGGTGCAGCTCGGCCGCGACCGTCTCACCTTCGCGATGATCGTCGGCATCCCGACGCTGCAGCTGCTGTTGTTCGGCTTCGCGATCAACCTCGACATCCGCCACCTGCCGGCCGCCGTGCTCGACCAGGCGAACACGATGCACTCGCGCGAACTGGTCGCCGAACTCGCCTCCTCGCAGGTGCTCGACTTCCGCCGCGTCGTCGCCGCGCCGCAGGAAATCGACGCGGCGATGCGCCGCGGCGAGATCAGCGTCGCCGTGGTGATCCCGCAGGATTTCGAGACGCGCCTGGCGCGGCCGGACCGCCCGGCGTGGCAGGTCGTCGTCGACGGTTCGGACCAGTCGGTGCAGGCCGCGGCACGCCAGTTGTCGGCGTTTCCGCTCGCCTCGCTCGACTACGGCGCGGCGGCGAACCGGCCCGGCACGCGCGCGGTGCCGTCGGTCGAGATCGTCAACTTCTACAACCCCGAACGGCGCGCGCCGATCAACACCGTGCCCGGCCTGATCGGCGTGATCCTGGCGATGACGATGGTGATCTTCACCGCGATGGCGATCGTGCGCGAACGCGAGCGCGGCAACATGGAGATGCTGATCGCCACGCCGCTGTCACCGTTCGAGCTGACCATCGGCAAGGTGCTGCCCTACGTCGGCATCGGCCTGGTGCAGGTCACGCTGATCCTGCTGCTCGGCGAACTGGTGTTCGACGTGCCGGTGCGCGGCTCGCTGCTGGAGGTCTATCTCGCGGCGATCGTCTACATCGCGGCGATGCTGTCGCTCGGCGTGTTCATCTCGACGCTCGCCGACAGCCAGTTCCAGGCGATGCAGATGGCGTTCTTCACCTTCCTGCCGCAGATCCTGCTGTCGGGTTTCATGTTCCCCTACGACGGCATGCCGCGCGCGGCGCAATGGCTGGCCGAGATCTTCCCGCTGACGCATTTCCTGCGCCTGATCCGCGGCATCATGCTGCGCGATGCGGCCCTGGGCGAGATGTGGCACGAACTCGCGGCGCTGGCGGCGTTCGTCGTGGTGATGCTGTCGGTCGCGGTGCTGCGGTTCCGCAAGCGGCTGGATTGAAGGGTATGTCTTGCCACATTGAGGCGGTCGCGCTCCGCTCGATCCGGCCAGAGAGCGCTCCACTCATTCGTTGTCGCCACTGTCCCCTCTCCCGCTTGCGGGAGAGGGTTGGGTGAGGGCAATCGGAGTGAAGCGTTTCACTCCGACTCCCCCCATCCGCCTCTGGCACCTTCCCCCGCTTGCCGGGGAAGGGAAAACAGGTTGCTTCTAAGATCGGATCGGATGCGCTCCGACCCGTCCTCTCAATCGCGCTCGAACGGATTGCGCCGCTCTTCCTCGCGTCCGCCGCGCGCGGCGGACGCCTCTTCCGGCGCCGCGGCGGGCACCGCGATCTCCTCGAGCTTCGCCGCACGCAGACTCGCGTTGGCCTGGGCGAGATCGCCGGACTGGAACTTGGCGAACTCCTGCTCCACGTCGCCGAGTTCGCGCTGCAGCGTGTCGACGCGGGCGAGCTGGTAGTCGGTCGGCTTGCCCTCGTAGATCGTGATCGCGCCGTACAGCGTGTCCATGTGCTCGCGCAGACGCTCTTCGCCGGTGATCGCGCCGCCTTCCTTGGTCGCGACGATCTTCTTGCGGATCGTGTCGACCTTGTCCTTCAGCGCGAGCAGCGGCTTGCGCAGCGCGTCGTTCCCGCCGAGCTTGCCGGCGCGTTCGTCCGCCTGCGCGCGCACCGCGTTGATCTTGTGGACCAGGTCGCTCATGCGGCCGAACAGGTCGCGCACGCGCAGCGCGGTGTCGTACTGCGCCTGGCGATCGGCGGTGCCGTAGGCGATGCGGCGGTCGAGGCCGACGTCGAGCTTGGTCTCGTAGACGTCCTTGCCCTTGGTCATGCGCACCGTGTAGGTGCCGGGCGGCACGCGCGGTCCCTGCGTCGAATTGAAGGCGACCTGCGCCGCCGGCGGCACGCGCGGCGGCTTGGCGCGCATCGACCAGTTCACGCGGTTGATGCCGCGGCGCACGCTGGCCGGGATCGTGTCGACGACCTCGCCCTTCGAATCGAGCACCTCGAGCTTGAGCTTGCCGAACAGGTGGCGGCTCTTCTGGTAGTAGACGATGTCGGCGCCGGCCGGCGGATTGGGTCCGCTGAAGCTCGCATCGCCTTCCGACCAGCCGCCGAACGCGTTGATGCGCTGCTGCACCGGCTTGGCCTGCAGGAAGGCCGCCTCGCTCGCCAGCGCCTTCGCGTCGAGCGCGCGCAGCGGCGTCAGGTCGTCGACGATCCAGATGCCGCGACCGTGCGTGGCCAGCGCGAGCGAGGCGTCGCGGTTCTGGAACGCGAGGTCGCGCACCGCCACCGCCGGCATCTCGCCGCCCTTGAACTGCGCCCACTCGCGGCCGCCGTCGATCGAGATCCACAGGCCGAACTCGGTGCCGGCGTAGAGCACGTCCGGCTTGACCGGATCCTGCCGGATCACGTGCACGTAGCCGCGCATGCCCTTCGCGTCCTTCGGGCCGACCAATGCGGTCCAGCTCTGGCCGTAGTCGCGCGTGGCATAGATGTAGGGCGCCATGTCGCCGAAGGTGTGGCGATCGAAGGCGACAAAGGCGGTGCCCGGCTCGAATGCGCCGGCCTGCACCCACGACACCCAGGAATGCTCGGGCACGCCCTTGAGGTTGCGCGTGAGGTTGCTCCACGACTTGCCGCCGTCGCGCGTCAGCTGCACGTTGCCGTCGTCGGTGCCGACCCAGATCAGGCCGGCCTGCTTGGGCGATTCGCTGATCGAGTAGATCGTCGTATGCATCTCGGCCGCGGAGTTGTCGACGGTGACGCCGCCCGATTCCTCCTGCTTCTGCTTCTGCGGGTCGTTGGTGGTCAGGTCGGGCGAGATGCGCTGCCAGCTCTGGCCGTGGTCGTTCGAGCGGAACAGGAATTGCGAGCCGATGTAGATCGCGCCCTTCTCGTTCGGACTCAGCGCGATCGGCGTGTTCCAGTTCCAGCGCAGCTTTTCCTTGTACTCGGCCATCGGCTGCACGAAGCGGATCTCGTGCGTGTGACGATTGATGCGCGCGATCGAGCCGCCCTGGTACTCGGCGTAGAGGTAGGCCGGATCGGCCGGATCCTCGAACATCCAGAAGCCGTCGCCGCCGTACATGTTCTCCCAGCGCGAGTTGGTGACGCCGCCGGGATAGGCGCTGTCGCCGACCCAGGAGCTGTTGTCCTGCAGGCCGCCGTAGACGCGGAACGGATCGGCCTGATCGACGCTGACGTGGTAGAACTGCGAGATCGGCAGGTTGTTCTGCTTCCACCACTTGTTGCCGCCGTCGAAGGACTGCCACAGGCCGCCGTCGTCGCCGCTGATCACGTGCTGGGTGTCGGTCGGGTCGATCCAGATGTCGTGATGGTCGCCGTGCGTGCCGCCGCCGACGTTGGCGAAGCTCTTGCCGCCGTCGAGGCTCTGGATCAGACCGAGATCGGGCTTGAACAGGCGATCGGGATTCTTCGGGTCGACGATCAGATTGGCGAAGTAGAACGGCCGCCAGACCATCATCTGGCTCTTGTCGCGCTTGTCCCAGGTCTTGCCGCCGTCGTCGGAGCGGTACAGCGCCGAGTCGGTCGACTCGACCAGGGCGTAGACGACGTTCGCGTCGGACGGCGCCACGGCGACCGCGATGCGGCCGTAGGGCTTGCTCGGAAAGCCCTTGTTCGCCGCATCGGTGACTTCGGTCCACGATGCGCCGCCGTCGGCGGTGCGGAACAGGCCGCTGCCGGACGGCGCGTCCGGCGACTCGCCGCCGGAACGGAAGCTCCAGCCCTTGCGACGGAAGTCCCACAGGCCGGCGAACAGCACGTCGGGATTCTTCGGATCGAAGCCGATCGAGGCGCAGCCGGTGGAGAGGTTCTTGCCCTTCAGGACCAGATTCCAGCTCTTGCCGCCGTCGCGCGTCTTGTACAGGCCGCGCTCGGCCGAATCGCTCCACAGCTTGCCCGGCACGCAGGCGTAGACCGTGTTGCCGTCGCGCGGGTCGATCAGGATCTTGGCGACGCGCTCGGACTCGGGCAGGCCGAGGTAGCTCCAGGTCTCGCCGCCGTCGCCGGACTTGTAGATGCCGTTGCCGATCGAGACCGAATTGCGTGTCCAGGGCTCGCCGGTGCCGACCCACACGTTCTGCGGGTTGGACGGATCGAGTGCGATCGCGCCGATCGACTGCACCGGCTGCTTGTCGAACACCGGCTTGAACGTGGTACCGCCGTCGTCGGACTTCCACACGCCGCCGGAGGCGGCGCCGACGAACAGCGTCGTCTTGCCGTCCTTGCCCGGCACCGCGGCGAGCGCGGAAACGCGCCCGCTCATCGCCGCCGAGCCGATGTTGCGCGCGCCGAGGCCGGACACGACGCCGGCGTCGAAGCGCGCCTCCGGCGCGGCCGGAGCGGCCACTGCCACTCCGAACGCGGCTGCCGCGAGCAGGCCGCCGCCGACCATTCCCTTCTTCATCGAGTGCGTGCTCATTTCGCGGCTCCCTTCGTCGCGGCCGGGGCCGGAAACGCGAACAGCGCATCCTCCATCGGCACGTTCGCTTCGGCGTGCTCGATCGTGACCTGCTGCTTGCCGCCGTCACCCTTGCTTTCGGTGGCGATGGAGAACGGGAAGTACACGCCGGCGACCTGTTCGTAGTCGCCGTAGTCGCTGACGCGCACGACCTGGGTGCCGCGCACGTTGTGCTGCGCGACGATGCGGATTTCGAGGTAATGGTCCGGATCGAGGTAGACGTATTCGACGTCGCCGTTCTTCAGCGTGACTTTGAGCTTGTGCGCCTCGGTGCCGTCGACGTCCTCGGTGCCGAGGTACTCGAGCTTGCTGCCGCGCGCCTTCCAGTCGAACAGCGCGCCGCCGATCGGCGCTTCGTCGGCCAGCGACTTGACGTCGTCGGCGCTCATCTTCTCGGGGTCCTTGCGGCCCTGGAACGGCGAGATCTGCCAACCTTCGCGGCCGTCCCACGCCTGGACCGACGTCAGTCCCTGCAGGCTGGCCTCCGCCCGGATCGACTCCGGCGCCTTCTGGTACTGCGCGAAGCCGAGCTCGAACTGATCGCCGATCAGCAGCTTGCCGCTCGTCTTCAGCGTCTTGATCGCCTCGAGCTTGGCGGCGCCGCCGCGCGCTTCGAGGTTCTTCGCGACGAGCTCGTCCAACGTCGCCGCCGACGCGCTGCCCGCAAGCAGCGCCAGCAGCCCTACCGCCGTCCACCGGATGTGCATGGTTTCCTCCCGCAAGAATCGCCGCGCCGGCGGGCGAAACGCCTACCGGCGGCCTTCGCGGGCAGAGTAACCGATGCGATTCCTCCCGGAGATGGGAAGAAGGTCATGCTCGGGAAGGATACCGGTCCGTCAGGGCAAGCCATGCAACAGACCGAGCCGAACCGAGTCGGATCGGATCGGATCGCGCCGACGGAGGTATCGGCGAATCCCGCACGGCGCCATGCCCGCGCACGCGGGCACGACGCCGTTTTCAGGAGGGCCTCAGCGACGCGCGCCTTCGATTTCCTTGACCAGCGCGTCGGCGCCGTAGACCTTGCGCAGCGCCTCGAGGATCGCGCCGCTGTGCACCGACACCGCGCGGTTCAGACGCTCGTCGTACCAGTAGTCGCCGCCGAGTGAATGGATGTTGCCGTCGAACACCAGGCCGACGACCTCGGCGTTCTTGTTGATGACCGGGCTGCCGGAATTGCCGCCGATGATGTCGTTGGTGCTGACGAAGTCGAAGCGCTGGTCGAGGTCGAGCCGCGACTTGGCATCGAGCCAGCTCTGCGGCAGCGCGAACGGATAGGAGCCCGTGGCGTGCTCGAACGCGCCGCCGATCGTCGTGAACGGCTTGACCGGCACGCCCTTCTCGTCCCAGCCCTTGACCTCGCCGAACGAGAAGCGCTGGGTGAAGGTCGCGTCCGGATAGACGCTGGTGCCGTACTTGGCGAAGCGCGCTTCGGCGATCAGCTCGGAGTTCTTGTCGATCACCGACTCGATCTCGTTCTCGTAGCGCTTGCGGATCGCGCGCGCGTCGCCGTCGACCTTGCGCGCGAGCGCGATGAACGGATCGTCGGACTTGGCGATCGCGTCCGCGCCGCCTTCCCACAGCGCCTTGCGCACGGCCGGGTCGTTGAGCTTGCTGCCGTCGACCAGCCGCTTGGCCAGCGCCTCCGGCGACTCCTTGCCGAGCACCTGCTTGACGAACGCGTCGTCGGTACCGAGCGCCTCGCGCAGTTTGGACAGCGACCAGCCGAGCTTGACCTTCTCGTAGTCCGGATACACCGGTGCGCTGGAGAACAGCCGCTGCGTGACGCTCGGCAGTCGCGAATCGCTGAATTCGCGCAGGCGCTCGGCGTTCGGCTTGCCGCGCTCGGCGGCACCGCGCACCAGGGTGCGCGCGTACTCGAAGTAGCGCGAGTAGAAGCCGCGGCTGTACTCGATGTAGTTGTAGCGGTCCTCGATGTTGCGATGGAGCGCGACCGCCTTGGCGATCTCGTCCCAGGCCGCGCCGTACTTCTGCTTGCGCGCCGGATCGGCGTCGACGAAGTCGCGCAGCTCCTTCTCCTGCTTGCGCTTGAGTTCGAACACCGCCGGATCCTGCAGCGCCTGCAGGCGGCCGCGCAGCGCCTTGAACGAGTTCTCGGTGCCGAACAGGTCGCTCTGCGCGACGCGCCAGTTCTCGGCGCTCTGGCTGCGGAACTGCTCGAGCACGCCGCGGCGCTCGGCCAGCAGCAGCAGGTACGGGATCAGCTCGTCGTCGCGCGCGAAGTCGAGCTGGGCGATCGTCAGCTGGCGGTCGGTGCCGCCCGGGTTGCCGACGATGACCGTCATCTCGCCTTCCTCGGCGCCGTTCCTGGAGAACGGGAAGTAGTCCTTCACCTGCACCGGCTTGCCGTTCTCGTAGGCGCGCAGCAGGCCCATGTCGAGGTCATAGCGCGGGAAGTTGAAGTTGTCCGGATCGCCGCCGAAGAACGCGATCTCCAGTTCCGGCGCGAACGCCAGGCGCACGTCCTGGAAGCGGTGGTACTTGTAGAGGTCGTAGACGCCGCCGCGATACAGATCGACGACGTCGCAGCGCGTGTTCGCACCGTCCTTGCCGACGCACTCCTTCTCGATCTCGGACTTGATCGCCTTCTCGGCCTTGCTGTAGTCCTCGCCGCTCTTGCCGGCGGTCGCCTGGCGGATGCGCTCGGTGACGTCGACGATCCGGTCGAGCCGGTTCAGCTCGATCTCGGGGCACTTGATCTCGTCCTTCTGCTCCTTCGCCAGGAAGCCGGACTTGATGTAGTCCTTCTCGGCGCTGGAGAGCTGCTGCACGCAGGAGTTCACGCAGTGGTGGTTGGTCAGCACCAGGCCGTTCGGCGACACGAACGAGCCCGAGCAGCCGCCGGCCAGACGCAGCGCGGCCTTCTGCACGTGCTCGGCCCACTTCGCATCCGGTGTGAAGCCGTATTTCGCCTGCACTTCCGCCTTGGGCAGGTTGTCCGGCGTCCACATGCCTTCGCCGGCGATCGCCGCAGTGCTGGACAAGGCGGTGAGCAAGAACGTTACGAGAATCTTGTGCATGGCTTTCCCTCCACTTGAAAGGTGCGGCCATCGACGGCCGCGGGTGGGCCGCCCGAAGGCGCCCACCGTACAGACTGCAGAGACCGATTCCGGCCGCGGCGATCCTGGACGGATCGCACCGATCACTTCTTGGCGAACAGATGCTCGACGCCGGCGCGCTCTTCGCGCAGTTCCTTCTCGGTCGCTTCCATGCGCGCACGCGAGAACGCGTTGATCTCCAGGTCCTGCACGATCGCGTACTTGCCGTCCTTGACGGTGACCGGATAGCCGTAGATCACGCCCGGCGCGATGCCGTAGGAACCGTCGGACGGAATGCCCATCGAGACCCAGTCGCACTCGGCGGTGCCGAGCGCCCAGGAGCGCATATGGTCGACCGCAGCCGACGCGGCCGATGCGGCGCTCGACGCGCCGCGCGCCTTGATGATCGCCGCGCCGCGCTGCTGCACGACCGGGATGAAGTCCTTCTCGTACCAGGTCTGGTCGACCAGGCTCAGCGCCGCCTTGCCCTTCACCGTCGTGTGGTGGATGTCCGGGTACTGGGTCGAGGAATGGTTGCCCCAGATGGTGACCTTCTTGATGTCGGTCGTGTGCGCGCCGGTCTTCTCGGCCAGCTGGGACAGCGCGCGGTTGTGGTCCAGGCGCACCATCGCGGTGAACTGGCCCGGATCGAGGTCGGGTGCGTTGGCTTGCGCGATCAGCGCATTGGTGTTGGCCGGATTGCCGACCACCAGCACCCTGACGTCGCGCTTGGCGTGGTCGTTCAGCGCCTTGCCCTGCGGCGCGAAGATCGCACCGTTCGCCTCGAGCAGGTCCTTGCGCTCCATGCCGGGGCCGCGCGGACGCGCACCGACCAGCAGCGCGTAGTCGACGTCCTTGAACGCGACGTTGACGTCGTCGGTCGCGACGATGCCGGCCAGGGTCGGGAAGGCGCAGTCGTTGAGTTCCATCACCACGCCCTGCAGCGCCGGCAGCGCGGGCGTGATTTCGAGCAGGTGCAGGATCACCGGCTGATCCGGCCCCAGCATGTCGCCGGCGGCGATGCGGAACAGCAGGGCGTAACCGATCTGGCCGGCGGCGCCGGTGACGGCAACTCGGACGGGAGCTTTCATCGTGAGGACCTCGCAGTAGTGCAGGAAATTCGGGTGGTTCGCGAAACCGGGCGTCCCGCCGCGGCTCGCGAGAAAACGGTCGCGGCCCGGCCGCGCCACGTTTTCCACGTCGAACACTCGCGTGTCCGACGCGGCGGCACATCCGTGTGCCGGAGCGATTGTTCGAACCGCTCCGTCAATGCGCCGAAGCCGGCAGCAAGCCGGCTTCGGAAAGGGATTGATGGATCTGGTTGGGCACGTAGCCGACGAAGCGACGCTCGCCGACCAGCAGCACCGGCACGCCGGGGCTGCGCAAGACACCGGCCGCGCGCACGCCTTCCGGACTGTTCTCGACGTCGTACTCGCGGTAGCGCACGCCCCAGCGGTCGAGATCGGCGCGCAGCTTGCTGCAGTAGCCGCACCACGTCGCCGACAGCAGCACGACCGTGTCACCGCCGACCGCGGCACGCAAGGCGGCATGGTCGACCGGCGCGCGGCGCGCACATGCCCCCAGCGTCGCCACGGCGACGCCGGTCAGCAGTGCGAGCGCGAGTCGTCGCATCGGATCAGGACAGTTCGGCGAAGAATTCGCGGAACCGCTTCAGGCCTTCCGACAACTGTGCGGTCGGGCAGGTGTAGGAGATGCGCAGCGCGTTCGGATCGCCGAACGCCGAACCGGGCACGCAGGCGACGCCCTTGTTTTCGAGCAGCGCGTTGCACAGCTCCACGTCGTTGCCGATCTTCACGCCGTCGTGGCTCTTGCCGAAGGCGACCGAGATGTCCGGGAACACGTAGAACGCGCCCTGCGGACGCGGGCAGACCACGCCTGGGATCGACAGCACCGCGGCCAGCACTTCGTCGCGCTTGGCCTGGAATTCCGCGCACTTCTGCTCGGTCACCGTCTGCGGTCCCGCCAGCGCCGCCGTGGCCGCCGCGTTGACGACTTCCGGCACGTTGGTGATGTGGTTCGAGTTGAGCGTGACCATCGCCTGCGCCACGCTCTCCGGGCCGGCGATGAAACCGACGCGCCAACCCGGCATGCCGTAGGTCTTGGAGATCGAATCGACCTGTACCGTGCGCTCGCGCAGTTCCGGCCGCGCGCTGACGAAGTTGTGGTAGCCGACGCCGTCGAACACCATGCGGTTGTAGATGTCGTCGCAGACGATCCACACGTCCGGATGCTTCACCAGCACGTCGGCCAGCGCGGCGATCTCGTCCTTGGTGTAGACCATGCCGGTCGGGTTCGACGGATTGTTGAACAGGAACAGCTTCACGCCGGGCAGCGCCGCGTCGAGCTGGGCCGGCGTCAGCTTGTAGTTCTGGCTGGCCGGGCACGGCAGCAGGCGCTTCTCGGCGCCGACGATGTCGGCGATGTCGACGTAGGTGGTCCAGTACGGCACGGCGAAGGCGATCGTGTCGCCCGGGTCGAGCAGCGCTTCGGCCAGGCTGTACAGCATGTGCTTGGCGCCGATGCCGGTGGCGATGTTCTTGCGCCCGTAGCCCTTCAGACCGCCGTCATCGAGGTGCTTGATGAAGGCGTCGAGCAGCGCGTCGGGGCCGCGGTTCGAGCCGTACTGGCCGCTGTCCTTGGTCAGCGCTTCGCGCGCGGCGGCGTAGACGTGCTCGCCGGGCAGGAAATTCGGCACGCCGATCGAGAAACTGATGATGTCGCGGCCGGCGGCCTTGAGGGCCTTGGCTTTTTCGGCCACGGCCATGATCGCACTGGGTTTGGCGCGACTCATGCGCGCCGCAAGATTCGGCATGACTGTCCTGCGAGGGTTCGGAGACGGAAAGTTGCAACTGCAACTATCGATTTTATCACAGGCCGCCCGCCGGCTCGCGGTCGGTCCGCCGCAGCTCCGGAATCCACTCGAAATACCGTTTCGGAGTACCCGTCCGACGGCTCAGGACACCCGCGCGAGCAGCTTCAGCAGCTTCTCCGCGACCGCGCCGTACGGCGGATACAGGAAGCGCGCGCCGGCGAAGCGCGACTGGATGAAGACCGGCTTCTCCTTCGAGAACTGGCGGAAGCCGAACTCGCCGTGGTAGTGCCCCTGCCCCGACGGACCGACGCCGCCGAACGGCAATGCTTCCTGCACAATGTGCATCAGCGTGTCGTTGACGGTGACGCCGCCGGCGATCGTTTCGTTCAACACGCGCTCGCGCCTGGCGCGATCCTCGCCGAACCAGTACAGCGCCAGCGGCCGTTCGCGCGCGTTGACGTAGTCGATCGCCTGGTCGAGCGTGTCGCGCACGACGATCGGCAGCAGCGGCCCGAAGATTTCCTCCTGCATGATGCGCATGTCGTCGTCGACGTCGAGCAGCAGGGTCGGCGCGAGCTTGCGTCTGGCCGGATCGCTCGATTCACCCGCCGGCGCGAGTTCGATCACCGTCGCGCCGCGCGCGCGCGCTTCTTCGACCAGGTCGCGCAGACGCTGGTAATGGCGGTCGCTGACGATGCTGGTGTAGTCGGGGTTGTCCTGGATGGTCGGATACATGCGCGTCATCGACGTGCGCAGCGCCTCGACCAGCGCGTCGCGCTGTCCCGTCGGCACCAGCACGTAGTCGGGCGCGATGCAGGTCTGGCCGGCGTTGAGCAGCTTGCCGAACGCGATGCGGTCGGCGATCAGGGCGAGATTGGCCGAGGCGTCGACGATCGCCGGCGACTTGCCGCCGAGCTCGAGCGTGACCGGCGTCAGGTTCTTCGCCGCCGCCTGCGCGACGAGACGGCCGACCGCGGTCGAACCGGTGAAGACCAGATGATCGAACGGCAGCGCGGCGAACGCCTTGCCGACCTCGGCGTCGCCGGTGACGACGGCGACTTCGTCCTCGGCGAACACGGCAGCGATGCGCCGCTGCAAAGCTTCGGAAAAACGCGGCGTCAGCTCGGACGGTTTCAGCAACGCGCGGTTGCCGGCGGCGAGCGCACCGACCAGCGGCGCCAGCGCGAGCTGCAGCGGATAGTTCCACGGGCTAATGATGCCGACCACGCCGAGCGGCTGACGCAGCAGCAGCGCGCGACCGGGTTTCTGCGTCAGCGCGGTCGGCGCGCGCCGCGGCTTCATCCACGATTTCAGGTGGCCCCGCGCGTGCTTGATCGCATTGCGCGTGAAGATCGATTCGGCGAACACCGTTTCCACGCGCGAGCGGTTGCCGAAGTCCTGCGCGATCACCTCGACGAACTCGCGCTCGGCGTCCGCGTCGAGCAGGCGCTCGAGCCGGTTCAACCGATCCAGGCGGACTTCGCGGGAAGGATTCATGTCCTTGCGGAACGCCTGATGCTGCACGCGCAACAATTGCGGCAGGCGCTGATCCGGGAAGACGGCGGGACCGTCGAGGCGCGCGGTCGAGAGCATGGCAGGTCTCCGGCGAAGGACTTTGCGGCGACGGTAGCGCCGAATGTTGACGTCGTCAACATTGGCTCCTACCCTCGAACCGATGACACGCCCGACCAAGCCCGCCGCGCGCGCGCGACCAGCCGCCGCCTATCACCACGGCGACCTGCGCCAGGCGCTGTTGCGGGCGGCCGAAGAACTGCTCGGAGCGGACGGCGCCGCCGCGGTGGGCATGCGCGAGATCGCGCGCCGCGCCGGTGTCTCGCACGCCGCTCCGTATCGGCACTACGCGAACCGCGAGACCCTGCTCGCCGATCTCGCCGGCCGCGGCTTCGAACGGTTGAACCAGCGCTTCGCCGCCCTGCCCGCGCGCGAGGACGCCGAACGGCGCTTCGTCGCGATGGCGCGCGCCTACGTGCAGTTCGCGCGCGACGAGCCGGAGGCGTGGCGCCTGATGTTCGGCGACGCGCTCGACAAGCATGCGTATCCGGAGCTGATGCGCATTTCCGGCCTCGCCTTCGAAACCTTGCGCGAGGTGATGCAGGCGCTCGGCGTCGCCGCACCGGCGACGTCGGAGACGCTGGCCGCCTGGGCAATGGCGCACGGCGTCGCGGCGCTCGTGCTCGATCACCGCATCGACGTGCACGTGGAGGCGGAGGTCGACCCGGACGAACTGGTCCAGCGCGCGGCCGAGGTCTTCCTCGCCGGCTTGCGCGAATCGCGACGAACACGCTGATCGCGGCCGCGACCGAACTCGAAAATCGGCGCGTCGAGGTAAACGTTTGTCTACGTCGAATTGGTCCGCCTCAGGCGGCGCCGTCTGCGCTACAGTGTCGGTGCGTGTCCCCTCAGAGGAGGTTCTATGTCTTGGTTGTGGATGTTCATCGTCGGCCTGGTCGTCGGCATCGTCGCGAAGTTCCTGATGCCGGGCAGGGATCCGGGCGGCTTCATCGTCACCGCGATCCTCGGCATCGCCGGCATGTTCCTCGGCGGCTATCTGAGCCATTTCATCTTCGGCACCACCGGCCCCGCCGGCGAGGTCCAGCCGTCCGGCTTCATCGGCGGCGTGATCGGCTCGCTGATCCTGCTCGCGATCTATCGCATCGTGCGCCGCAACGCCGGCTGAGTTTTTCGTTCACGGCACATGAAGAAGGCCGCCCCGGGCGGCCTTCTTTTTTTCGGCGGAAACCGCAAGCCGAACTTTGCCGCTTTGGGCGAACGGGAGACGGTTCCCATCGCTGAAGGACGATCCAACGACCGCCTGCAACGAATGTCCGCGCTCGCGTGCATGACACCGATGAGGATGTTCTCGCCGTTGCGTCAGGCCTGAATCAGTCCGCTGCGAATCGCGTAGCGCACCAGGCCGGCCGTGTTGTGCAAGTCGAGCTTGCGCATCAGCCGCGTGCGATGCGATTCGGCGGTCTTGACGCTGACGCTGAGCAAGGTGGCGATTTCGCGCATCGTCTTGCCCTCGGCGACGAGCTGCAGCACCTGGCGTTCGCGATCGGTCAGCGGGTCGACATTCGCGCGCCCTCGCTGCAGGTGGTAGTCGACGAGCGCGCCGGAAATGCCCGGACTCAGATAGACCGCGCCGTTGGCGACTTCGCGCAGCGCGGTGACGAGATCGGAGGCTGCCTGCGCCTTGAGCACGTAGCCGCGCACACCGGCGGCGAGCGCGCCGAGCACGTAGTCGTCCTCCTCGAACATCGTCAGCAGGATCGTCGCCGTCTGCGGTGCGCGCTTGCGGATCGCCCGCGCGGTCTCGATGCCGTTGAGCAGCGGCATGCTGAAGTCGAGCACGGCGACGCGGGGCCGATGCTTCGCCGCCAGCCGCACCGCCTCGCGGCCGTCGCCGGCTTCGGCGCCGACTTCGAGACCTTCGCGCTCGAGCAGCGCGCGCAGGCTCTGCCGGAACATCGCGTGATCGTCCGCGAGCAGGACGTTCACGCACGCCTCGTCTGCGAGCGCGGCAGCGAGAAGCGCACGATCGTGCCGTGCCCAGGTGCCGACCAGATGTGCAGGCGTCCCTGCAGCGCGTGCACGCGTTCACGCATGCCGATCAAGCCGAGGCCGGTCGCGAAGGCGCGCTTGCGCCGCTGCGTCAGGTCGAAACCGACGCCGTCGTCCTGCACGACGCATTGCAGCCGATTGCTGCGCAACCACAGGCGCACGTCGACGTGCTGCGCCTGCGCGTGCCGCACGACATTGGTCAGCGCCTCGTGGACGACGCGATAGGCGACCGTCGCGAGCGTCGTCGGCAGGTTCAGATCGGCCGCGCCGAGCGTGATTTCCAGGCCGGCGTTGCGCGTCAGTCCTTCCGTCAGGGAACGCAACGCGGGCACCAGGCCGAGCTGGTCCAGCATCGGCGGATGCAGTTCGTGCGAGAGGCGGCGCAGCTGTTCGCGCAGCTGGTCGAGGTGGGTGACGATGCGCGTGACACGCTCGCTCTGCACGGAGTCGGCCGCCTCGCGTCCGGCATCGGCGAGATCGAGATAGATCACCGCGAGCATCGTCGCGGCCTGATCGTGCAAGGCGCGGGCGATGCGACGCGCCTCGTTCTCGAGCAGTTCGTTCATCTGCCGCAACGCGGCGTTCGCCTCCTGGTCGCGCATGTGCAGCAGCGCGAACGCGGCGAGGCTCTCGGTGAGGAAGCGCAGCGAGCGATCCTCGCGCCCGAGCGACGCCGGCATCTGCGCGTCGATGCGCTCGACGAGGCGGCGATGCATGTCGACGAAATTGAGCAGGCCGCGTTCGCGCGCGACCGCTTCGCGGCCGAGTTCGTAGGCGCGCAGCAGGCCGGCCTCGTCGTCGCGCAGCAGAAAATCCTGCAGCGCCTGCGAATAGCGTCCGAGCATGTTGGTCGGCGTCGGCGCACTCATCGCGACGCCTGCGCACCCAGCCATTTGGTCGCGGTCACGATGGTGCCGCGCCCCGCTCCGCTCTTCACCGTCACCTCGTCCATGATGCGGCACACGCCCGACAGACCGACGCCGAGCCGGCCGGAGGTCGAGTAGCCGCCGAGCAGGGCGCGTTCCACGTCGGCGATGCCGGGGCCTTTGTCCTGCGCACGAATCGCCAGGCCCACGCAGCCGTCGCCGCGATGCCGGTCTTCGACGCGGCGCAGGCCGAGCGTGCCGTCGTAGGCGTAGCTCAGGATGTTGCGCGCGAGTTCGGCGATGGCGGTGGTGATCAGGATCGCGTCGGGCGGCGCGAAGCCGAGCGCCCGGGCGAACTCGCGCCCGCGCAGTCGCGCGAGGACGACGTCTTCGGCGCTGGCGACGATCAATTGGATACGCTCGACCACAGGCTTGCGCCTCCATCTCGAGTGCATCCGCCCATCACGGCGACAGCGCAGCGGAACGCTTCGGGACGGCCGGCCGACGGACCGTTCGCCGATCCCGTATCGGACGCTGGGCATCTTGTCGAGGCCACTGCGGGCCGCATCGCGATCGCGCGGGCATCGAGCCCGGCGGGTTCTTCGTCGAACCGCGACGCGGCCGCTCGAGTGTCGGTGAGCCTTCGATCCTTTCCGGCCAGGGCGGTGCTCAGACGGCGGATTCGAGCACAAGGCCGGGAACTCGCCGCTGAACACGGGAAACCTGAACGCGAGAAGCGGGCGCGGCGGGTGCCGCGCCCGCTCGAACGGGGCATTCAGGACATCGTCGCCGTCTCGTCGCATCTCCCCGACGATCCGCATGGCTAGCCGTTCGACGGCTTCTTTTCTTCCGGCGCCGGTGCGCTCGGCTTCACGGCCTGCACCTGCAGCGTCCGCTTGCCGATCACGGCCGCGGCATTGCCCGCGCCCGAACCGTCCACGCTCGCGTCGAGCTTGCCCATCACCTTGATCGTGTGCTCGCCTGCCTCGGCGTTGAGCGCACTCCAGTTGAATCCGTGCGCCGACTGCGACAGCACCGCCAGGTCGATGACCGCGTCGTCGGGCAGCGTCGAGCTCAGATCCTGCGAGCGTGCGCAGAGGCCGACCTTGCCGTCGTCGGGTTCACCGGTGGAATCGGACGATCCGCCGATCGGTACCGGCTGGCCGTCGACCTCGACCCAGGTGGTCACGCTCGCCTGGGACTGCGTCTGATCCTGGTTCTGGGTCTGACCGTTGGTGCCCTGCGTGTAGACGAAGCACTCGCTGGTGAAGCGGATCGACAGGTCGCGCGCCTTGTTCGTCTGCAGGGTGGCGCTCGCCAGCTCGACCGTGCCGCTGCTCTGCGCACGTGCGCCCGGACCGCTCGGAAGACCGGGGATGGGCTGGGTCTTGAGAACCTTCGGATCGGTCGCGCCGCTCTGAACCTTTTCGGGTTCGTCGTTGTTCGGAGCCGGCGGCGCTGCGTTCTGCGCCAGCGCCGAACCTGCCAGCACGCCGCCGAACGCTACTGCGAGCGCCAGCGATACATGCCGACGCGATAGGTTTTTCGAATTGCGATGCATGGACTACCTCGTTGCTCGGGTTGCGAAGGGTTGCCGGTCCGCCGATCGGTTTCGAACCGGCGGCGCCACGATAGGCGCCGACGATCCGGCCGACGATCCGGCAAATCCCGCAAACCTGCGCAGGTAATCCCTGCACCCGGGCGCGGAAACACCGGCCCGAGTCACGACGATCGCGTGGTCAGGCCGAGCGCGCGGCGAGGGCGCGGTTCCATTCCTCGAGCTTCGGCGCGACTTTCGGATTGGCGAACAAGGCCATCGTGTCGCCCTCGATCGTGATCGATTCGATCTTGTCGTCCTGACGGATGCTGTCGACGACTTTCTGGTCGTCCGCGCCGAGCACCGCGCCGAACACGGTGTGCTTGCCGTCCAGCCACGACGTCGCCGTGTGCGTGATGAAGAACTGGCTGCCGTTGCTGCCGCGGCCCATGCGCGTGCCGGCGTTCGCCATCGACAGGATGCCGGGACGATCGTGCTTGAGATCGGCCACGATCTCGTCGTCGAACTGGTAGCCGGGGCCGCCGGTACCGGTGCCGAGCGGACAGCCGCCCTGGATCATGAAGTCCTGGATCACGCGATGGAACGTCTTGCCGTTGTAGAAGCCGCGCTGGGCGAGGTTCACGAAGCTGGCGACCGTGATCGGGGTCTTGTCGTCGAACAGGCGCAGGTGGATGGGACCGCGCGACGTCGCGATCGTGGCAGTCAGTGACATGGGAAATCCTCGAGATGACGTGAAGGCGGAGCGCGTCCGCGACGCGCACTTTACCCGACCGTCGCCGACGGCGCGCGTCACACGCCGAAGGGATTAGGTCTCCTCGACGCCCGCGCGGACCTCGATCGGCAGCGGCACCACGGCGCGGGTGCGCTCGATCCAGATCTACACGTCGACCTGGCGATGCGCATGCGGTTGCGCGGCTGCCTCCTCGCTTCAACGCCGCACGAACTAACGCTCGACCCTGCGCTCGCGCCGGGGCGCCGAAGCGGCGCATTCGAAGGGTTGGGACCACTGGCCATGGCTGCCGCGCCGACGAGGATCGCACCGACGAGGGTCGGCGCCAGCGGCGTAGCTTCCCCATCGATCGGGGCTTTCGTTCAGCTTGCGCATGTCCGACCCAGCGTTTTGCACCGCAACACGGTATAATCGCCGTTCCCCAATTCTCTCGCGTGGCTTTCGTTCGGAGGCCGCGCCATTCGCATGTCCATCGAAAACCTGCGCAACATCGCCATCGTCGCCCACGTCGACCACGGCAAGACCACCCTCGTCGACCAGCTGCTGAAGCAGTCCGGTACGTTCAACGAACGCACGGTCCTGGCCGAACGCGTGATGGACTCCAACGACCAGGAAAAAGAACGCGGCATCACGATCTTGTCGAAGAACACCGCGATCACCTGGAACGGCAACCGCATCAACATCGTCGACACGCCCGGGCACGCCGACTTCGGCGGCGAAGTCGAGCGCGTGCTGTCGATGGTCGACTCGGTGCTGCTGCTGGTCGACGCCATGGACGGGCCGATGCCGCAGACGCGCTTCGTCACCCAGAAGGCGTTCCAGATGGGCTTCCGCCCGATCGTCGTGATCAACAAGGTCGACCGCCCCGGCGCGCGTCCGGACTGGGTGCTCAACCAGACCTTCGACCTGTTCGACCGCCTCGGCGCGACCAACGAGCAGCTCGACTTCCCGGTCATCTACGCATCCGGCCTGAACGGCTACGCCGGCCTCGACGACAGCGTGCGTTCCGGCGACATGACGCCGTTGTACGAAGCGATCATGCAGCACGTGCCCAAGCCGCCGGTCGACGCGGAAGGCCCGTTCCAGATGCGCATCAGCCAGCTCGACTATTCCAACTACGTCGGCCTGATCGGCATCGGCCGCGTGCAGCGCGGCAAGGTGCGCACCAACATGCCGGTCACCGTGATCGACCGCGAAGGCAAGAAGCGCAACGCCAAGGTGCTGCAGGTGCTCGGCTTCATGGGCCTGGAGCGACGCGAGGTCGAGGAAGCCGAAGCCGGCGACATCATTGCGATCAACGGCATCGAAGGACTCGGCATTTCCGACACCGTCTGCGCGCCGGAAGCAGCCGAGGCGCTGCCGGTGCTGACCGTCGACGAACCGACGATCAGCATGACCTTCCAGGTCAACAACTCGCCGTTCGCCGGCCAGAAGGAGCACAGCGGCGGCAAGTTCCTGACCAGCCGCCAGCTGCGCGATCGCCTGCTGCGCGAGACGCTGCACAACGTCGCGCTGCGCGTCGAGGAAACGGACGACCCGGACAAGTTCAAGGTCTCCGGCCGCGGCGAACTGCACCTGTCGGTGCTGATCGAGACGATGCGCCGCGAAGGCTACGAGCTGGCCGTGTCGCGCCCGGAGGTCATCATCAAGGACATCGACGGCGTCTCCAGCGAGCCGATCGAGCAGCTCGTCGTCGACATGGAGGAACAGTTCCAGGGCGGCGTGATGGAGCGCCTCGGCCAGCGCAAGGGCCAGCTCAAGAACATGGAGCCGGACGGCAAGGGCCGCGTGCGCCTGGAATACCTGATCCCCGCGCGCGGGCTGATCGGTTTCCAGACCGAGTTCCGCACGATCACCGCCGGCACCGGTCTGTTGTTCCACGTGTTCGACCACTACGGCCCGAAGGCCGAGGGTGCGATCGCCAAGCGTCCGAACGGCGTGATGATCTCCAATGGCCAGGGCCCGGCGCCGGCCTACGCGCTGGTCGGCCTGCAGGAGCGCGGCCGCCTGCTCGTCAGCGAAGGCGACGAGATCTACGAGGGCCAGCTGGTCGGCATCCACGCCAAGGACAACGACCTCACCGTCAACGCGTTGCGCGCGAAGCAGCTCACCAACATCCGCGCCGCCGGCAAGGACGACAACGTGCAGCTGACGCCGCCGATCCGCATGTCGCTGGAGCAGGCGCTCGAGTTCATCGAGGACGACGAGCTGGTCGAGGTCACCCCGAAGGCGATCCGCCTGCGCAAGAAGTTCCTGACCGAAAGCGATCGCAAGAGAGCGTCGCGACAGGCAGCCTGAGGCAGCGCCGCCCTGAAGGGCGGCCGACGCCCCATGAGGCATCTGCTCGCCCTGGCCCTCCTCCTCGCGGCGACCGCTTGCGATCGGAAGGAGGCGCCGGCGCCGAGCGGATCTTCGGCGACCGAGACGCTCGACCATCCGGTCTTCGACGAGGCGTTCGCTCCCGGTTTCACGATCACGCAGAACGGCACGACGTTCGCCTTTCGCACGGAAGACGTCGGCCGCGTCGATCTTCCGACCGGCAGGCTCGCGGCCTTCGACCCGTTCGTCGAATTCGAAGCCGAGCCGTTCGAGAAGGAACTGCCGCGCGGGTCGTTCCCGTTGCGGCTCGCGATCGCTCGCAGCGGAGACGACGAACGTATCGCGCTCGCCAAGATCGCCTTCTCCGACGCGCGCATCGCGCGCTGGGAACTCGCGCTGGTCGAAGGACAGGATCCGGCTACGCTGAAACCGGGCGAGTTCTTCGGCTACGGCGTCGACAGCGGCACCGGCTCGTTCATGGACGAAGCGGCCATGCACGCCTATGCCGGACGCCTGCGACGGGAGGGCGAGGAATTCTCCGATCACCTGATCGAGGCGATGGAAAAGACCTACGTGCACACGCGATCGTGGCTGCTGCTGCCGACCGAGCGCGGAACCGTGGCGCTGTTCTCCTCCGGCTACGGCGATGGCGCCTATGCCACCTACTTCGCCTACGACGCGCAGCAGAACCTCGTCGCCGCCATCACCGACTTCGGCGTGATCGCGTGGCGATAGATCTCCAGGGCGCGAAATCGCGCATCGAGCTGCCGGACATCGAGGGGTGTGATCCGAGCGCCCCGAAGCCACGGGCAAGCCCGTGGCGTCGACGTCAGAGCGGGGCCTGCAGACCGCCGCGTTTGCGCACGATCAGCATCGCCAGCTCGAGCGACTGCTCGTAGTTCAAGCGCGGATCGACCTGCGACTTGTACGCGCGAGCGAGATCGGCTTCGGCCAGCGCGCGCGCGCCGCCTAGACACTCGGTGACGTTCTCGCCGGTCAGTTCCAGGTGCACGCCGCCGAGGCGCGTGCCGATCGCCGCGTGCACGTCGAAGGCGTGGTCGAGCTCGGCGCGGATGTTCTCGAAGCGACGCGTCTTCACGCCGCCGCCCACCGTTTCGGTGTTGCCGTGCATCGGATCGCAGATCCACAGCGGCTTGCGTCCGGTCGCCTTCAGCGCCGTCAGCAGTGGCGGCAGCCCGCTCTCGATCTTCGCCGCGCCCATGCGATGGATGAGCGTGAGACGACCGGGCTCGTTGTCCGGATCGAGCACGTCGACCAGGCGCAGCAGCTGATCCGGCGTGACCGACGGTCCGATCTTCACCGCGACCGGATTGCGGATGCCGCGGAAGTATTCGACGTGCGCGCCGTCGAGCTGGGCCGTGCGCATGCCGATCCACGGGAAATGCGTGGACAGGTTGAACCAGCCCCAATGGCGCGGCACCTGCCGCGTCAGCGCCTGCTCGTAGTGCAGCACCAGCGCCTCGTGCGAGGTGAAGAAATCCACGCGCTGATAGCTGCCGATCGACTCGCCCGCCAGCGTCTCCATGAAGCGCAGCGAGTTGCCGATCGACTCGACCATCTGGCGGTATTCGTTCTGCAGCGGCGAGTGCTCGACCCAGGCCAGGTCCCAGTACTCGGGATGGTGCAGGTCGGCGAAACCGCCGTCGATCAGCGCGCGCACGAAATTCATCGTCATCGCCGAGTGCGCATGGCCGCGGACCAGGCGCTGCGGATCGGCGCGGCGCGCCTCGCCGGTGAACGTGATTCCGTTGACGAGATCGCCGCGATAGCACGGCAGGGTCACGCCGTCGCGCGTCTCGGTATCGGCCGAGCGCGGCTTGGCGTACTGGCCGGCGAAGCGGCCGATGCGCACCACCGGCAGGCGCAGCCCGTGCACCAGCACGAGGCTCATCTGCAGCATGACTTTGAGGCGGTTGGAGATCAGCGGCGAGCTGCAGTCGTCGAAGCTCTCTGCGCAGTCGCCACCTTGCAGCACGAAACGCTTGCCCTCGGCCGCGTCGGCGATCAAGCGCTTCAGCGCGAGAATCTCCCACGAGGTGACCAGCGGCGGAAGCTCGCGCAGCTGCACCAGGGCACGCTCGAGTTCGGCCGCATCGGCGTACACCGGCTGCTGCTGCTGCGGACGCTCGTGCCAGGACGAAGGCGACCAGCCTGCGGCTTCGCGGACGGGACCGATGTTGCGTTCGAGCGACCTCATGGCATCACGCTGTTGTTGCAGTGCGGAAAACGATCATGCCACAAGGTCGAGGCCGCGCCTACGGCATAAGGCGGCTCGCCCGCCCTCCCCGTCTAGCGCCTGCGGAATCCGGCCCAGAGCGCGCCGGCGGCGAGCAGCACGTAGCAGATCAAGGTCCAGCCCGGCATGGTCAGACCGAGGAAGGTCCAACCGATCTCGCCGCAATCGCCGGTCGCCATGAAGGCCTTCTTGATCGCCTCGGCGATCGGGAACGAATCCATCAGGTAGTTGAGGCCGGGGCCGCAACCTTCCATCAACGGATCCTTCGGCGAGAACTGCACGATCAAGTGCCGGATCGCGACGACCGCGCCGACCGCCGCGGCGATGGTCACCAGGATCGCGTAGACGCGGCGGCCGGTCGCCTTCGGACCGTGCGCCGCACCGATGAGAAAGACCACGGCCATCGCCATGAACGCGACGCGCTGGAAGATGCACTTCGGGCAGGGCTCCAGACCCATCTGGAACTGTTCGTAGAACGCATAGGCGAGCAGCCCCATGCAGGCGAGTGCGCCGAAGAGGAATTGCGCGCGGAAAGGCCAGCGGAACGGATTCATGGTCATCGAGGAGCCTTGAGAGGATTTTCGTGGAGAGTCTGCCGCGCTCTGGACCACGAAATCCAGCCGAAGTGCCGCGGATCGGAGGAAGCGCGGTCGAGGATGGGCGCGAAGACCTCGACGATCCTCGAAAACGAAGAACCCCGGACTTGCCGGGGTTCTTCGGGTATCCAGCTTTCGCCAGCGCCTTACTCGGCGGCCGCCTCTTCAGCGGAGGCGCGCGGGCGGTCCACCAGTTCGACGTAGGCCATCGGCGCGTTGTCGCCTACGCGGAAGCCGCACTTCAGCAGGCGCAGATAGCCGCCCTTGCGCTCGCGGTAACGCGGGCCGAGCTCCACGAACAGCTTGCCGACCGCCTGCTTGTCGCGCAGACGCGCGAAGGCGAGACGGCGATTGGCGACGCTGTCGGTCTTGGCCAGGGTGATCAGCGGCTCGGCGACGCGACGCAGTTCCTTCGCCTTCGGCAGCGTGGTGCGGATCAGCTCGTGCTTGAACAGCGACGATGCCATGTTCTTGAACATCGCTTCGCGATGGCTGCTCGTGCGGCTGAACTTACGGCCTGCTTTCTGGTGACGCATGATGGAATCCTCTGTTTCGATTGTTATGAGAAACCGGCGCCTGCGTCCGGATCCCCGCGGTTACCCGCTGTTATTGAGCTCCCTTGAAAACGGGGCTCTTCTTGAAAACGCGACCAGGGACGGCCGCTCTGGAAATCGGCGAGGGCGCTTCGCGCAAACTCGCCAAATCCTTTCTACTCAGCGATCACGGATGATCGCAAGGCCAGCCATCAACCCAACTGCATGCCGTGCACGAGTCCCGGCGGCGGCCAGCTGTCGAGCTTCATGCCGAGCTGCAGGCCGCGCTGGTACAGCACGTCCTTGATTTCGGTCAGCGACTTCTTGCCGAGGTTCGGCGTCTTCAGCAGCTCGACTTCGGTCTTCTGCACGAGGTCGCCGATGTAGTAGATGCTCTCGGCCTTGAGGCAGTTGGCCGAACGCACGGTCAGCTCGAGATCGTCGATCGGACGCAGCAGGATCGGATCCACGCCGCTCTTGTCGGTCTTCGCATCCGCGCTCTCGCGGCGGGTGAAATCGCCGAACACGCTGATCTGGTCCTGCAGGATTTCGGCCGCCTTGCGCACCGCTTCCTCGGCGTCGATCGCGCCATTGGTCTCGACGTCGAGCACGAGCTTGTCGAGGTCGGTGCGCTGTTCCAGACGCGCGCTGTCGACGTTGTAGGCGACGCGGCGAACCGGGCAGAACGAGGCGTCGAGCTGCAGACGGCCGATCGGACGCGCTTCCTCGTCCGGCAGGCGGCGTGCCGTCGCCGGCTGATAGCCGACGCCGCGTGCGACCTTCAGGCGCATGCTCAGCGAGATGTCCTTGGTCAGGTGGCAGATCACGTGGTCCGGATTGACGATCTCGACCGTGTGATCGACCTTGATGTCGCCGGCGGTGACGACGCCCTTGCCCTTCTTGCTGAGCGTGAGCGTGGTCTCGTCGTGGCCGTGCATGCGGATGGCGACGTCCTTGAGGTTCAGCAGAACCTCGATGACGTCTTCCTGCAGGCCTTCGAGTGTGGTGTACTCGTGCAGCACGCCGTCGATTTCGACTTCGATGATCGCGCTGCCCGGAATGGACGACAGCAGTACGCGACGCAGCGCATTGCCGAGCGTATGGCCGAAGCCGCGCTCGAGCGGCTCGACGACGACTTTGGCGCGGTCGGCGCCGATGCGCTCGACACTGATGCCGCGCGGACGCAGCACGTTGGTGGACGATCCCGCCATATGAATCAACTCCAAGAGCCCCGAAAGGGCTCATATGGTGTGTTTGCCGCGAAAATCCAGTCGCGACGAGAGGGTTGTCTTTCTCGAGAAGGGCTTTCCGCCCTTTCCCGATTCGACGAGTCCGGCGGACGACCGGACTCGCTTGCGCCGATCCGCGACTCGCGCCGCTGGCCGGCGGTCTATTACTTCGAGTACAACTCGATGATCAGGCTTTCGTTGATGTCGGACGGCAGATCCGAGCGCTCCGGCAGCGTCTTGAACAGGCCGGCAGCCTTCTTCGCGTCAACTTCGATCCAGGTCGGCACCAGGTCCATCTCCTGCGAGACGGTCAGCGCTTCCTGCACGCGCAGCTGGCTCTTGGCGCGATCGGACAGGGCGATCTCGTCACCCGGGCGCACCTGGTACGACGGCAGGTTCACCTTCTTGCCGTTGACGCGCACCGCAGCGTGCGACACCAGCTGGCGCGCACCGGCGCGCGTGACCGCGAAGCCCATGCGATAGACGACGTTGTCCAGGCGCGACTCGAGCATGCGCAGCAGGTTCTCGCCGGTATTGCCCTTCTGGCCGGAAGCCTTCTGGTAGTAGGAGTGGAACTGACGCTCGAGCAGGCCGTAGATGCGCTTGACCTTCTGCTTCTCGCGCAGCTGCACGCCGTAGTCCGACAACCGACCACGCTTGGCGCCGGTGGCGCCGTGCTGGCCGGGCTTCTGCTCCAGTTTGCACTTGGAGTCGAGCGCGCGCGCAGGGCTCTTGAGATTGAGATCGGCGCCTTCGCGGCGCGCAAGCTTGCAGGTGGGGCCGAGATAACGTGCCATGAAATTTTCTTCTCTGGTTGCGAGTCCGGCCACGCGTGACCGATTCAGTGATTTAGCGATCGGTATTCCGATCGCATCAGACTCTTTGGTTAGACGCGGCGCTTCTTGGGCGGACGGCACCCGTTGTGCGGAATCGGCGTCACGTCGATGATGTTGGTGACCTTGAAGCCCGCATTGTTGAGCGAGCGGACCGCGGACTCGCGTCCCGGACCCGGCCCCTTGATGCGCACTTCGACGGTCTTGATGCCGTAGTCCGCGGCGGCGCGCGCCGCCTTGTCGGCAGCGACCTGCGCAGCGAACGGCGTCGACTTGCGCGAACCGCGGAAGCCCGCGCCACCGGCCGTCGCCCACGACAGGGCATTGCCCTGGCGGTCGGTGATCGTGACCACGGTATTGTTGAACGAAGCCTGCACGTGGGCGACGGCGTCCGTCACCACGCGCTTGGTCTTCTTCTTAGCCTTGACTGCAACCGGCTTGTTCATAGGTCCGGAGGATCCTCAAAAAAGATGATTACTTCTTGATCGCGCGGCGCGGGCCCTTGCGGGTGCGCGCGTTCGTGCGCGTACGCTGGCCGCGCAGCGGCAGGCCACGACGGTGGCGCAGGCCGCGATAGGTACCGAGGTCGATCAGGCGCTTGATCGAGATGCCGACTTCGCGGCGCAGGTCGCCCTCGACGCTGAACTTCGCGATCTCATGGCGCAGCTTGTCGACCTCGGCCTCGGTCAGGTCCTTGATCTTGGCGGCCGGGTTGACCCCGGCGTCGGCGCAGACCTTCTTCGAGCGAGAACGACCGACGCCGAAAATACTCTGCAGGCCGATCACGACATGCTTCTGAACCGGCAGATTGACACCCGCGATGCGTGCCATGCTTGTTTGTCTCCAAAAAAACTACTGATTGCGCAGAGAACTTGACATTATATCCGGATTGCCGCACCCGGGAAACCCCTGGGTCCGACCGGCCGGTATTGCAACTTTTTCCCGCTCAACGGCCGCGCAGATTCGCCTTCTTGAGCAGACTTTCGTACTGATGCGAGACCAGGTGTGCCTGGATCTGCGCGGTGAAATCCATGACCACGACGACCACGATCAACAACGAGGTGCCGCCGAAGTAGAACGGGACGTGCCAGGCGTTGCGCAGGATGTCCGGAATCAGACACACCGCGACCAGGTACAGAGCGCCGGCACCCGTCAGGCGGGTCAGCACGCCGTCGATGTAGTCGGCCGTCGCCTTGCCCGGGCGCAGGCCCGGAATCAGCGCGCCGGAACGCTTGAGGTTGTCCGCGGTTTCCTGCGAATTGAACGTCAGCGCCGTGTAGAAGTACGCGAACACGATGATCAGGGCCGCGTAGATCAGCATGTGCAGCGGCTCGCCCGGTCCCAGCGCGGAGGTCAGCACCTGCAGCCAGTGGATCTGGCTCGAATTGTTGAACCAGGTCGCGGCCGTCGCCGGGAACATCAGCAAAGAGGACGCGAAGATCGGCGGAATGACGCCCGCCATGTTGATCTTCAGCGGCAGGTGCGAACTCTGATTCATGTACGCCTTGCCGGCGCCGCCCTGACGACGCGCGTAGTTCACGGTGATGCGGCGCTGGCCGCGCTCCATGAACACCACGAAGGCGGTCACCGCCAGCACGATCACGAACACGATCAGCACGCGGATGATCGGCAGCTCGCCGCTCTGCGCCATACCCAGCGTGTGCAGGACCGCAGCGGGCAGCCCCGCGACGATGCCGGCGAAGATCAGCAGCGAGATGCCGTTACCGACGCCCCGCTCCGTGATCTGCTCGCCCAGCCACATCAGGAACATAGTGCCGGCGGTCAGGCCGACCACGGTGGCGAAAATGAACCCCGGTCCAGGCGAATAGACGATGCCCTGCTGGGTCTGCAGCATCGTCGCCACGCTGAACGACTGGAACACCGCCAGCGCCAGCGTGCCGAAACGCGTGTACATGGTCAGCTTGCGCCGCCCGGACTCGCCTTCCTTGCGCAGAGCCTGCCAACTCGGGATCACGGTCGCGAACATCTGCACGATGATCGAGGCCGAGATGTACGGGATCACACCGAGCGCGAAGATCGAGAAACGGCTGAGCGCACCGCCCGAGAACATGTTGAACATGTCCAGCAATCCGCCACCCTGCTGGATCAGGCGCGACATCGCGTCCGGATTGACGCCCGGCACCGGGATGAACGAGCCGAGCCGATACACGATCAGCGCACCGATCACGAACAGCAAGCGCTGCTTCAGCTCGGTCAGTTTGCCGAGCGAAGCGAGCATGTTGGATTGCGAAGACGCCACGGGTTTACTCCACGCTGCCGCCGGCCGCCTCGATCGCCGCCTTGGCGCCGGCGGTGACCGCCACGCCCTTGAGCTTCACGGCGCGCTTGATTTCGCCCTTCTTGACGATCTTCGCGCGCTCGGCGCGAGTCTCGATCAGACCGGCCGCCTTCAGTGCGTCGAAATCGACGACGTCGGCCTTGATCGAATCGAGCTTGTACAGCAGAACCTCGCTGACTTCGTGCGCCTTCTTGGAGCGGAAGCCGACCTTCGGCAGACGACGCTGCAGCGGCATCTGGCCGCCTTCGAAGCCGGCCTTGACCTTGCCCTTGCCCTTGCGCGCGTACTGGCCCTTGTGGCCACGGCCGGCGGTCTTGCCGAGGCCGGAACCAATGCCGCGGCCAACGCGAACGCGATCCTTGCGGGCGCCGGCAGCTGGCTTGAGTGTGTTGAGACGCATGACGTAACTCCTGAACGGGTGAGCGCGGCGAGCGCGCCTTCTCTTAAGCGCTTTCTTCGATGCGGACCAAGTAGCTGACCTGGTTGATCAGGCCGCGCACCGACGGCGAATCCTTCAATTCGCGCACGTCGTTGAGCTTGCGCAGACCGAGCGCACGCACGCTGATGCGGTGGCGCTCCTGGCAGCTGTTGATGCTCTTGAAGAGCCGCACGCGGATCATCTTGCCTTCCGCCGTCTTCTTCGCCTTAGCCATTGCCGAGCACCTCGTCGACCGACTTGCCGCGCTTGGACGCGATGCGTTCCGGCGACACCATCGCCTGCAGACCGTTGATCGTCGCGCGAACCAGATTGATCGGATTGCGCGAGCCGACCGCCTTCGCCAACACGTTCTTGACGCCGACGACTTCGAGCACGGCGCGCATCGCACCGCCGGCGATCACGCCGGTACCCTCGGACGCCGGCTGCATGAACACCTTCGCCGCACCGTGGTTGGCCTTGACCGCGTGGAACAGCGTGCCGTTGTTGAGTTGGACCTTGACCATGCCCTTGCGCGCACGCTCCATCGCCTTCGAGATCGCGACCGGCACCTCGCGTGCCTTGCCGTAACCGAAACCGACGCGACCGTCGCCGTCGCCGACAACCGTCAGCGCCGTGAAGCTCATCTGACGACCGCCCTTGACGGTCTTCGCCACGCGGTTCACCGCGATCAGCTTCTCGAGGAAGCCATCGCTGTTTTCACGTTCGTTGTTGTTCGCCATGTTTCACCTGTATGCCGCTCCCTGAGGATGCGGACTTCTGCTTGCGGCTGAGCCGCTTAGAATTGTGATCGACGGTGAGCGGCCTAGATGTGAACGGTGAGCGGAAAAAGCAATGTACCTGCTCGTTCCGCTCACCGCTCACCGCTCGCTGTTGTTAGAACTTCAATCCAGCCTCGCGCGCCGCCTCGGCCAGAGCCTGGATGCGACCGTGATAACGAAAACCGGAGCGGTCGAACGCGACCTTGTCGATGCCGGCCTTCAGCGCGGCTTCCGCCACGGCCTTGCCGACCGCCGCAGCAGCAGCCTTGTTCTTGGTGCCCTTGAGGCCCTCGGCCAGCGACTTCTGCACGGTCGAGGCGGCCGCGACGACCGTCTCGCCGTCCGCGCTGAAGACCTGCGCGTAGATGTGCTGCGCGCTGCGGTGCACGGACAAGCGCGGCACGCCGAGTGTACGGATGCGCGCACGCGTGGACTTGGCACGACGGAGTCTTGCGATGTTCTTTTCCACTGTCTTTCTCCAGAAAGCTGAAGGCTCTATTGAAAAGCCCGGCGGGAACCGACCGGACTCTCGCGGAAAACCCGCATCAAGCCTTCTTGGCTTCCTTCATGGTGATCTGTTCGCCCGAGTAGCGCACGCCCTTGCCCTTGTACGGCTCCGGCGGACGGAACGAGCGGATCTTGGCGGCGACTTCGCCGACGCGCTGCTTGTCGGCGCCCTTGATCAGGATCTCGGTCTGTGCCGGCACTTCGATCGTGATGCCTTCCGGCGCCTTGAACAGGATCGGATGCGAAAAGCCGAGACTCAGGTTCAGGTCCTTGCCCTGCAGCGCGGCGCGGTAACCGACGCCGACCAGCTCGAGCTTGCGCGTATAGCCTTCGCTGACGCCCTTGACCATGTTGTTGATCAGCGCGCGCGCGGTACCGGCCATCTTGTGGTCGTTGTCGCCCTGCGCCTTCAGCTGGATCTCGCCGCCGTTGATGGCGACGTCGACGCCGGCCGGCGCGGCGATCTGAAGCGTGCCCTTCGGGCCCTTCACGGTGATCGCGTCGCTCTGCACCTGGCACTCGACGCCCTTCGGCAGTGCAACGGGCTTCTTTCCTACACGTGACATGGTTGTGTCTCCACCAAAACTTTAGGCGACCAGACCGATGACTTCGCCGCCGAGACCCTGCTTGCGGGCCTGCGCGTCGGTCATGATGCCGGACGAGGTCGAGACGATCGAAATACCCAGACCGCCGAGGATCTTCGGCAAGCCGTCCTTGCCGCGATAGACGCGCAGGCCGGAGCGGCTGATGCGCTCGATGCGCTCGATGACCGGCTTGCCTTCGTAGTACTTCAGCGCGATTTCGAGCTTCGGCTTGCCGTCCTCGGTGACGGTCTGCACGTCGGCGACGTAGCCTTCGTTCTTCAGCAGATTCGCGATCGCCTGCTTCACGCGCGACGCCGGCATCGCCACGGTACGCTTGCCCGTGGCCTGCGCGTTGCGGATGCGCGTGAACATGTCGGCGATGGGATCAGTCATGCTCATGTTTCGATTCCTTCTCTAGCATCGATATCCCGGAATCCACGCGTCGCGTGAATTCCGAAAAGTTGTTGAGGCTTACCAGCTGGCCTTGCGCAAGCCCGGCACGTCGCCGCGCATGGTCGCTTCGCGCAGCTTGTGACGGCCGAGGCCGAACTTCGCGTAGACGCCGCGCGGACGGCCGGTCAGCTCGCAGCGGTTGCGCTGACGAGACGGACTCGAATCGCGCGGCAGCTTCTGCAGCCTGACCGCCGCGGCGAGCTTCTCGTCGTAGGAAGCGGTCGCGCTGGAGACGATCTTCTTCAGCTCGGTGCGCTTCGCGGCGTGACGCTTGACCAGCTTGGTCCGCTTCAGGTCGCGATTGATCATTGAACGCTTTGCCATGATTCGGTCCTGCTCGATCAGTTACGGAACGGAAACTTGAACGCTTCCAGCAACGCCTTCGCTTCCTCGTCGGTGCGCGCGGTCGTCGTGATCGCGATGTCCATACCGCGCAGCGCGTCGATCTGGTCGAAGTCGATCTCCGGGAAGATGATCTGTTCCTTCAGGCCCATGTTGAAGTTGCCGCGACCGTCGAACGAACGGCCCGAGATGCCGCGGAAGTCACGCACGCGCGGCAGCGAGATGTTGATCAGACGATCCAGGAATTCGTACATGCGGGCACGACGCAGCGTGACCTTGCAGCCGATCGGCCAGTTCTCGCGGATCTTGAACGTCGCGTGCGCTTTGCGCGACAACGTCACGATCGGCTTCTGACCCGCGATCTTGGCCATGTCGGCGACCGCGTTCTCGAGGATCTTCTTGTTGCCCACGGCTTCGCCCACGCCCATGTTCAGCGTGATCTTGCTCAGGCGCGGGACCTGCATCGGATTGGCGTAGCCGAAACGCTCGACGAGCTTCGGCACCACCTGACCCTTGTAGATTGTTTCAAGACGCGTCGTCATCGCTGCGGACCTCAGGCGTCAACCACTTCGCCGGACGACCGGAACACGCGGACCTTGCGCCCATCATCGAGCGTCTTGTAGCCCACGCGCTCACCCTTGCCGGTGGCGGTGTTGAACAGCATTACGTTGGAAATATGGATCGGCGCCTCGCGCTCGACGATGCCACCCGGCTGGTTCGCCTGCGGATTCGGCTTCGTGTGGCGCTTGACGAGATTGATGTTCTGCACGAACACGGATTCACCCGCGACGCGCGTCACCTCGCCTCTCTGGCCTTTGTTCTTGCCGGCGATCACCAGAACCTGGTCGCCCTTGCGGATACGGTTCATGACATCAACCTCGTTACAAAACTTCCGGCGCGAGCGAAACGATCTTCATGAATCGTTCGCCACGCAGCTCGCGCGTGACCGGTCCGAAGATACGGGTACCGATGGGCTCAAGCTTGTTGTTCAAGAGAACGGCGGCATTGCCGTCGAAGCGGATCAGCGAACCGTCGGCGCGGCGCACACCCTTGCGCGTGCGCACGACGACGGCGTCGTAGACCTCACCCTTCTTCACTTTGCCGCGCGGAATCGCGTCGCGGATCGAAACCTTGATGATGTCGCCGATGCCGGCGTAACGGCGCTTGGAGCCGCCGAGCACCTTGATGCACATCAGTTCCTTCGCGCCGCTGTTGTCCGCCGCGGCCAGCGTGGTCTGCATCTGGATCATGTCGCTTGACTCCTCCGCCCCACGCTCAGGCTTCAGCGCGCGTGACAACCTTCACGACGCGCCAGTTCTTGGTTCTAGACAGTGGACGACATTCCGCGATGCGGACGACGTCGCCTTCCTTGCACTCGCCGGCCTCGTCGTGCGCGTGCACCTTGGTCGAACGACGCACGATCTTGCCGTACAACGGATGCTGCACCTGACGCTCGAGCAGGACGGTGACCGTCTTCTGCATCTTGTTGCTGACGACGCGACCTTCGAGGGTACGCTGAGTCTTCTGGTTTTCGCTCATCTCACTGCCCCTGCTTCTTGGTGCCGAGCAGATGCTTGACCTGCGCGATCTCGCGGCGGACGCGGCCGAACTGGTGCGTCTGCGCGAGCTGGCCGGAGCCCTTCTGCATGCGCAGATTGAACTGTTCGCGGCGCAGTTCGCCGAGGTGCTCGGCGAGCTGTTCGGCGTTCTTCTGGCGGAGTTCCTTCAGTTCCATCACAGCACCGTCCGGGTCACGAATTGGGTCTGCACCGAGAGCTTCGCCGCGGCCAGACGAAACGCTTCGCGCGCCTCGGCCTCGGTGACGCCTTCCATTTCATACAGCATGCGGCCGGGCTGGATCGGTGCGACCCAGAACTCGACGTTGCCCTTGCCGTTGCCCATTCGAACTTCGATCGGCTTCTTGGTGATCGGCTTGTCCGGGAACACGCGGATCCACAGCTTGCCGCCGCGCTTGACGAAGCGCGTGATGCAGCGGCGCGCGGACTCGATCTGGCGCGCGGTCAGATGGCCGTGCGTGGTCGCCTTCAGGCCGAACTCACCGAAGCTGACCTTGTTGGAGACATAGGCCAGGCCGCGGTTGCGGGACTTGTGGACCTTGCGGTACTTGGTGCGCTTGGGTTGCAGCATGACTTACGCTCCCGCCTTCGGCGCGCGGCGCTGCGGACGTTCTTCCGTCGCCTCCGCCTTGGCTTCCTGCTGTGCGGCGTGCAGGTCGAAGATCTCGCCCTTGTAGACCCACACCTTCACGCCGATGATTCCGTAGGTCGTCTTCGCCTCGGCGAAGCCGTAGTCGATGTCCGCGCGCAGCGTGTGCAGCGGCACGCGACCTTCGCGGTACCACTCCGAACGCGCGATCTCGGCGCCGTTCAGACGACCGCCGACGTTGACCTTGATGCCGAGGGCACCGAGGCGCATCGCGTTCTGCACCGAGCGCTTCATCGCGCGACGGAACATGATGCGGCGCTCGAGCTGCTGCGCGATCGACTCGGCGACCAGCTGCGCGTCGAGCTCGGGCTTGCGCACTTCGCTCACGTTGATGTGCGCCGGAACGCCCATCACCTGCGAGACTTCCTTGCGCAGCTTCTCGATGTCCTCACCTTTCTTGCCGATCACCACGCCCGGACGGGCGGTGTGGATCGTCACGCGCGCGGTCTTCGCCGGGCGCTCGATCAGGATCTTCGAGATGCCGGCCTGCGCCAGCTTCTTCTTCAGCAGTTCGCGCACCTTGAGGTCGGCGCCGAGGTACTGGGCGTACTCGCGCTTGTTCGCGAACCACTTCGAGTTCCAGTCCTTGGCGATGCCCAGGCGGATACCGATCGGATTGACTTTGTGACCCATCGTTTCGATCCTGTGCTTATTCGCCGACGACCACGGTGATGTGGCTCGTGCGCTTGGAGATGCGGGAACCGCGGCCCTTTGCGCGTGCATGCATGCGCTTGAGGATCGCGCCCTCGTCGACGAAGATCTTGGCGACCTTCAGTTCGTCCACGTCCGCACCGAGGTTGTTCTCGGCGTTGGCGACCGCCGACAGCAGCACCTTCTTGATCAGGTGTGCCGCCTTCTTGTCGCTGAACGCGAGCAGGTTGGTCGCTCGGTCCACGCTGAGTCCACGCACCTGATCGGCGACCAGGCGGGCCTTCTGCGGGGAAATGCGCGCGCTGCGCAGGATCGCTTTCGCTTCCATCGTGCTCACCGTCACTTCTTGGCCTCAGCGGCCTTCTTGTCGCCCGAATGCCCCTTGAACGTACGCGTGACCGCAAATTCGCCGAGCTTATGGCCGACCATGTTTTCGTTGACCAGCACCGGAACGTGCTGGCGACCGTTATGGATGGCGAGCGTCAGGCCCACCATTTCAGGCACGATCATCGAGCGGCGCGACCAGGTCTTGATCGGGCGCTTGTTGTTAGCGGCGCTGGCCGCGTCCACCTTCTTCTGCAGGTGGTGATCGACGAACGGACCTTTCTTGAGAGAACGTGGCATGGATCGCTACCTGTTAACCGCGACGATCGCGGACAATGAACTGCGTCGTACGCTTGTTCTTGCGTGTCTTGTAACCCTTCGCCGGCATGCCCCACGGGGACACCGGATGCGGGTTGCCCTGGCCGGCCTTGGCCTCGCCACCGCCGTGCGGATGGTCGACCGGATTCATCGCCGCACCGCGAACGGTCGGACGCACGCCGCGCCAGCGGCTCGCGCCGGCCTTGCCGAGCTTCTCGAGGTTGTGCTCCGAGTTGCCGACTTCGCCGATCGTCGCGCGGCACTCGGCCGGCACCTTGCGCATTTCGCCCGAACGCAGGCGCAGCGTGGCGTAGCCCTGCTCGCGTGCGACCAGCTGCGCCGAGGCGCCCGCCGAACGCGCGATCTGCGCGCCCTTGCCCGGCTTCATCTCGATGCAATGCACCGTCGAGCCGATCGGGATGTTGCGCAGTGGCAGCGAGTTGCCGACCTTGATCGGCGCGTCGTGGCCGGAGATCAGCTGGTCGCCGACCTTCGCGCCCTTCGGCGCGATGATGTAGCGACGCTCGCCGTCGACGAACAGCAGCAGCGCGATGTGCGCGGTGCGGTTCGGATCGTATTCAATGCGCTCAATGCGGCAGGCGATGCCTTCCTTGTCGCGCTTGAAGTCGATGATGCGGTAGTTCTGCTTCGAACCGCCGCCCTTGTGGCGCGTCGTGATGCGACCGTAGTGGTTACGGCCGCCGCTCTTCGACTGCGACTCGGTCAGCGGACGGTACGGATCGCCCTTGTGCAGCCCCGGCGTGACCACGCGCACGACGGCGCGACGTCCGGCAGAGGTGGGTTTGACTGTAATCAGTGCCATGATGTCTTTTTCCTGATTTCCATGAGCGCCACGGCGCCCATATCCACCTTAAGCCTTGGCGGTCACGTCGATGGTCTGGCCATCGGCGAGGCGAACGTATGCCTTGCGCTTGCTGCCGCGCGTACCCGCGCGGTTGCGGAAGGAACGTGCCTTGCCCTTCTGGTTGACCAGATTCACCGACTGCACTTCGACGCTGAACAGGCCCTCGACCGCGGCCTTTACGTCGGCCTTGGTCGCGCCCTGCGCAACTTCGAACACGTACTGGTTGTGCTCCTGCAGACGCGCGCTCTTCTCGGAGATGTGTGGCGCACGCAGGACGCTGAAAAGCTGCTCTTTCATGCCAGCCACTCCTCGATGCGCTTGAGCGATTCGACGGTCATCACCACCTTGTCCGCGCCGACCAGGCTGACCGGATCCAGCGCGGCGACGTCGACGACGTGCACGTAAGGCAGGTTGCGCGCGGCCAGGAACAGCGCCTCGGGCGCGTTCTCGGCGACCAGCACGACGCGGCCTTCCGCCTTCAGCTCGCCGAGCTTGGCGGCCAGCGCCTTCGTCTTCGGCTGCTCGACACCGAAAGCCTCGACCAGCGAGATGCGACCCTGGCGGTTGAGTTCCGACAGGATCGAAACCATCGCGCCGCGGAACATCTTGCGATTGACCTTCTGCGCGAAGCTGCGCGGCTTGGCCGCGAAGGTCACGCCGCCGCCGACGAAGATCGGAGCCTTCAGCGCACCGTGACGCGCGCCGCCGCCCTTCTGCTTCTTCGACTTCTTGGTCGTACCGTTGACTTCCGAGCGCGTCTTCTGCGCCTTGGTGCCGGCACGGCCGGCATTGCGGTACGCGACGACGACCTGATGCACGAGGTCTTCGCGGAATTCCTTGCCGAACACCGCCTCGGAGACGGTCACGGACTTGGCGCCAACAACATTGAGTTCCATGGCGTCTCCTTACTTCTTCGCTTTCACGGCCGCGCGGATGACCACGTTGCCACCCGGAGCGCCCGGAACCGCGCCCTTGACCGCGATCAGATGACGCTCGCTGTCGATCTTGACGACCTCGAGATTCATCGCCGAACGATTCACATTGCCCATGTGGCCGGCCATCTTCTTGCCCGGGAACACGCGGCCCGGCGTCTGGCGCTGACCGATCGAGCCCGGCGCGCGATGCGACAACGAGTTACCGTGCGTCGCGTCGCCCATCGTGAAGTGGTGGCGCTTGATCGTGCCCTGGAAGCCCTTGCCCTTGCTGACGCCGGCGACGTCGACCTTCTGACCGACCGTGAACAGTTCGTCGGCCTTCACTTCGCCACCGATCGCGAACTTGCCGAGATCACCGGCTTCGACGCGGAACTCCCACAGGCCGCGACCGGCCTCGACCTTCGCCTTCGCGTAGTGCCCGGCCAGCGGCTTGCTGATCAGCGCGGCGCGCTTGGCGCCCGCGGTGACCTGGATCGCGCTGTAGCCGTCGACCTCGACCGTCTTCACCTGCGTCACGCGGTTCGGCGTCGCTTCGATCAGCGTCACCGGCACCGAACGACCGTCTTCGGTGAAGACGCGGCTCATGCCGCATTTACGACCTACCAATCCGATACTCATGATGTACCGCCTCAGTGCAGCTTGATCTGAACGTCGACGCCGGCCGCGAGATCGAGCTTCATCAGCGCGTCCACGGTCTTGTCGTTCGGATCAACGATGTCCAGCACGCGCTTGTGCACGCGTGTCTCGTACTGGTCGCGCGCATCCTTGTCGGCATGCGGCGACACCAGGATGGTGTAGCGCTCGATCTTGGTCGGCAGCGGAATCGGACCGAGCACCTGCGCGCCGGTGCGCTTTGCCGTTTCGACGATTTCGCTCGCCGAACGATCGATCAAACGGTGATCGAACGCCTTGAGCCGGATACGAATCTTCTGGTCCGCCATTGCCGTGTCCTTGAATCTGAAAGAACGCTGTTCGTCGACGACGGGATTCACTGAACCCCATCCGCCGCGCCCCGACCGGGACGCAGCCTCAACCACTCGCTCGAAACTACGAAAACATGGGCGGGCCGATGTCGGCCCGCCCACACTTGGTTCTACTCTTCGCCATCGATCGCTTGGAAGCGAGACTTGCCGTCCCGAAACAGCCATCGACGCGGTCGGCATCCTTGCCGGCGAACTCGAAGTGCTTCCCGCACCTCATTTCGCTGTCTTGTGCCGCCCGATCAACAATCGGGACAGCAGTGAGCCGCTAAGTATAGTGGGGACTTCGACCCATGGGAAGCCCCCTGCGATAAAAAATCGGCGAGCCGATTCACATCGCCTCTACTGGACGATCTTGGCCACCACGCCCGCGCCGACCGTACGGCCGCCTTCGCGGATCGCGAAGCGCAGACCCTCGTCCATCGCGATCGGTGCGATCAGCGTGACCACCATCTTCACGTT
>NZ_JAGIAG010000001.1 GCF_017744955.1 Dokdonella sp. | reverse complement strand
GTCACCGAGGCCGGCCCGCTCTTGACCAGTGACAGGTTCGCGCTGGCCTCGACCTCGGTCTCGACCGTGCTCTGGTTGTTGCCCGGCGTCGGATCGGTCACGCCCGCCGGTGGCGCCACGCTGGCCGTGTTGGTCAGCGAGGTCACCTCGTTCGGTGCGGTCGCGGTGATCGTGAGCGTCGCGCTGCCGCCGGCCGGCAAGGTCGCGATGGTGCCGGCGACGCTGGTGTCGAACGTGCCGCACACCGCACCGCCGGTTGCGCTGCTGCAGGTGACGCTGGCATTGGTCAGGCCTGCCGGCAGCGGATCGCTCACGCTCGTGCCGTTCGCGTCGCTGGGGCCGGCGTTGCGGACCACGATCGTATAGGTGAGCGTGCCGGCCGCCGTCACGGTAGCCGGGCCGCTCTTCGTCACCGAAACGTCCGCGCTGCCGCTCAGGGTCGTGGTCGCGGTGCTCGTGTTGTCGCTCGTATCTGGATCGCTGGTCGGACTCGATACCGTCGCGGTGTTGGTGATCGTGCCGGTCTGGTTCGACGGGATCGCGTAGGTCACGTTCACCGTCACGCTCGCACCGGCGGCGAGGTCGCCGAGCGCGCACGGGAAACCCGCCGCGCACGGCGCGTCGGCCGAGACGAAGCTCAGGCCGGCCGGCGTCGGGTCGGCCAGGTTCACCGCGGTCGCGGTGCTCGGGCCGGCGTTGCTCACCACCAGCGTGTAGGTCGCGTTCGTGCCGGCGATTGCCGTAGCCGGGCCGGTCTTCGCCACGGACAAGTTCGCCGAGGCGGCCACCTCGGTATCGACGGTATCCGCGTTATCGGTCATGTCCGGATCGGTCACGCCGGACGGCGGTACCGTCGTCGCGGTGTTGCTCAATGTCGTCGCGTCGTTCGGCGCGTTCGCGGTGATCGTGAGCGTCGCGCTGCCACCGGCTGGCAAGGTCGCGATCGTGCCGGTGACGCTGCTATCGAATGCGCCGCACACGGCGCCACCCATCTCGCCGCCGCAGGTCACCATCGCATTCGTCAATCCCGCCGGCAGCGGATCGCTGACCGTCGTGCCGTGGGCATCGCTCGGGCCCACGTTGCTGACCACGATCGTGTAGGTGATCGTGTCGCCGGCCGTCACCGTCGCAGGCCCCGTCTTCGTCAGCTGCAGGTCCGCATTGCGGTCGACCGGCGTCGTCACCGTGCTGGTGTTGTTGCTGGTGTCCGGATCGCTGGTGGGACTGGAGACGGTGGCGGTATTGGCGATCGGATCGGCGCCGGCGTAGTTCGCCGGCACCGCGTAGGTGACGGTCACCGTCGCGCTCGCGCCGGCGACGAGGTCGCCGAGCGCGCAGGGGAAGCCTCCCGCGCAAGGCGCCGTCGCCGACACGAAGCTCAGACCGGCCGGCGTCGGATCGGCCAGGCTCACCTGCGCGGCCGGGCTCGGGCCGGCGTTGCTCACGACGAGCGTGTAGGTCACGTTCGTACCCGCCGTTGCATGCGCCGGGCCGTCTTTCTCGATCGACACGTCCGCACTGGCGATCGGCGTCACGCTCGCTTCGCCCTGGTTGTTGTCCGGGTCCGGATCGGTCTGGTCCAACCCGTCCAGACGCGCGACATTGGTCACGCGCGCGTCGGTGTCCACCCTCGCCACGACCGTCAGCGTCGCCACCGCATCGGCGCCGCTCGCGGCGAGGTCGCCGATCGTCCACAACGCGGTCGCCTCGTCGTAGCTGCCGCGACCCGGCGTCGCGCCGACGAAGGTCAGCCCGGCCGGCAACTGCTCCTCGATGCGCACGCCGCTCGCCGCGCTCGGCCCGAGGTTCGTCACCGTCACCGTGAACGTCACCGTGTCGCCGCGTGTCGGGTTCGACTCGTCGACCGTCTTCAGCACCTGGATGTCGGCCGCCTGGCCATTGATCGTCACGCCGCCGCTGTCATTGGCCGGGTTCGGATCGTGCTGGTCCGAAGCCGCCACCGTCGCGGTGTTGGTGAGTTCGCCCGGCATGCCGACCGTGGCGACGATGGTCAGCGTCGCTTCGGCGGCGGCGGCAAGATCGCCGAGCGTCCACATGCCCGTGGCGGCGTCGTAGCTGCCGACCGTCGCCGTCGCCGAGACGAAATTCAAGCCGGCCGGCAGCGGATCGTCGATGACCACGCCGGTGGCGTCGTTCGGGCCGGCGTTGCGTACCGTGATCGTGAAGCTGACGTTCGCGCCGAGGTTCGGCGTCGTCGTGCTCGCCGTCTTGTTGACCTGCAGGTCCGCCGATGGCTGCGCGTTCACCGACGCGGTCGCCGCGTTGTTGCTGGTATCCGGATCGAACTGGTCGCCGGCCGACTTGGTCGCGGTGTTGCTCAGTGCACCGGCGGTCAGCACCTGCGCGGTCAGCGTCAGCGTCGCCTGCGCGCCGTCGGCGATCGCACCGATCGTCCACAGTCCGGTCGCTTCGTCGTAGCTGCCCTGACTCGGGTCGGCGCTGACGAACGACAGGCCTGCCGGCAAGGCGTCGGTGACGGCGACGCCGGTGGCATCGCTCGGGCCGTCGTTTCTCGCCGTCACCGTGAACGTCACCGTCTCGCCGACGTTCGGCGTCGCCTCGTCCACCGTCTTGTCCAGCACGATGTCCGCCGACGCGTTCACCGGCACCTGCACGGCACCGCTGCAACGCGACTCCGACGGACAGCCGGCGTCCCCGCCGCCACTCGCGGTGGCCGTGTTGTCGCCGTTCGCGGCGTTGGCGGCGACGTCGACCTCGAGCGTCAGCGTCGTGCTCGCGCCCGCCGCCAGCGTGCCCGAGTAGACGCACGACAGCATGCTGGTTCCACTGCAGCTCCAACTGCCGCCGCTCGCGCTGGCCAGCGTCACGCCGGTCGGCAGCGTGTCGGAGATCGTGATGTCCCCCGCCGTCGGTCCCTGACCGGCGTTCGCGACGGTGAGCGTGTAGCTGGCTGGCTGGCCGACCGTGAACGGATGGGGCGTCGCGCTCTTGGTCACCTGGAGCTGCGGCTTGACGATCGGGTTGCTGGCCGCGCACGCGGCGCAGGTCGCATCCTCGCTGCTGGTCACGCTGTTGGTCAGCGTCGTCGCATCCGCCGCCACCGGTGTCGCTACCGTCACGGTGAAGGTCGTACTCGCCTGGCCTTCGGCCGGGACGGCCTGCGTCGCGGCGCAACTCGTGCCGGCGGCCGCGCCGGCGCGGCAGTCGCTCCACGCGGCGCCGTCGGGCCCGGTATAGACGGTGTTCGCCGGCACCGTTTCGGTCAGCGTCGTCGTTCCGGCGGTCTGGCCGGCGTTCGTGCTGGTGATCGTGTAGGTCAGCACGTCGCCTGCCTTCACCGAGGCGCCGGCCTGTGCCGGCTGCCCGTTGATGCCGGTCAAGGTCTTGGACGTGGTGATGCTCGCCGGTGTATTCACCCGCGTCGTCTGGGTCGCGCAGTGCGTGACATCCTGGCAGCCGGCGCCGGGCGCCGGTGGCGCTCCGCCGTTGGAGGGATCGCCGCCGCCGCCGACCGACGCGTGATTCTTCGCTTCGCCGTCGGCGACCACATTGACCGGCAGGACGATGGAGCTGCTCGCGCCGGCAGCGACGGCCGTCGAGGTCCGGCACGTCACGTTGCGGCCGTCGTGCGTGCAGCTCCATCCGTTGGTCGTCAGCGGATCGGTCCAGTTCGCGCTCACTTGACTCGGCAGCGCGTCGAGGACGGTGATCGACCCGCTGGTCGCCATGCCGCCCTGGTTGGTCACGTTCAGCGTGTACTGCGCGCCGCTCTGACCGACGACCCAGGCGGGATTCGCGTTGCTCGCCTTGGTCACCTTGAGGACCGGCTTGCGCGTATTGGTGAACGTGCAGGTCACGTCCGCGCCAGGCATCGTGAAGAGGCCCGACCGGCGATCAGTCGTGGTGGCGACGACCACGCCCGGACAGTCCAGCGACGTCTCGTAGTCGTTGCCGCGCGCCGACGATGCGAAGACTTCTTCCACGGAGATCTTGCTGCCCGCCACACCGATCGCCGTCGCGGCCGTCGTCGCCTCGGGCGTGGACGTGCCGCCCGTGGCGTCGCTGCCGCCGTCGATCGAGAGAGCGACCGTGTCGCCGGGCGCGCCGACGATCCAGGTCTTGGTCAGCGTGACGCGGCTGGTCTTGCCGTTGCTGAACGTGCAGGCGATGTCCTGGTTCGCACGGTAGTTCGCGGCGGTGATTCTCAGCGCCGATCCGTTCAAGGTCGCCGGCACCGCGGCACCGCCTTGGTCTCGGCACGCGGCCGACCGCAGGGCGAAGCCGGCCGCCGGCGTTTCGGTGAGGACGATGTCCCGGGCATGGTCGCCGACGCGATACTGGCCGGACGCCACCGGGTTCGATCCGTTGGCGGTCGTCAGCGTCGTGCTGGTGCTGGTCGCGCTGGTGCCGGTGTCGGCGGTGGTCGTGTTGTCGTCGACGAAGCCGAAGCTGCCGAAGCCGCCGATGGTTTCCTTGCGCAGCGTGACGGTCGCGCCCTTGACCGACAGCGCCATCTCCAGGCCGTCTCCGTCTTCGTTGCTGAGGACATTGCCCCAGGCAGTGCCGGTGACGCTGAAGGTCAGGCTGGTGATTCCGGTTCCGGTCATCTGGATCGAACCGCAGGCGGTGCCGCGGGTGAGGCTCGTGCCGCATTCCGACGCGGTGTCCACGTAGATCGGATCGCCGTTGGCGTAGACGACGGAACGCACGAACTCGGAGGAGGCGACGTAGAGCTGCGGGTTGCCGCTCAGCATTCGCAAGCTGACCGAGCCGCCGGTCGAGGTCGAGCCGGTCAGCTTCCACCAGGAACTGGTGGCGTAGTTGTTGGAGTTTCCCGACGGCTGCCGGAAGCCGCCGAGCCGGTCGACGTGCAGCACCGGGTTGTCGACCGGCTTGCTGAAGGTGACGGTGACGACCCGCGCGGCGGTGTTGTTGCCGAAGCATACCGTGAGCAGCAGGTCCGGCAAGCCGGCGACCGGGTTGCCGTACGGATTGGTGAACCAGCTGGCCGCGTTCGCCGTATTGTTGAGCCGGTCCGTGCCGTAGCCCGCGTTGGTGCCGACGCAGGAACCGCCGAGATTGCCGCTGATCGTGGCGACGATGCCGGCGGCGTTGGCGCTATTGGTGTTGCCCGCGGCATTGGTCCAGCCGCCGGTGGTCACCGCAAGCGCCGGCGCCGCGAGGAGCAGGCTGCCGGCGAGAAGGACGCCGCGCAGCGCGCGCGACGCGATCGCTTCGGCAGCTACGCCGCCTTTCTTCACTTCTTCGAATCTCGACATCTTCTATCCTGGAAATTCACTCGCTGCAGCGCCGATGCGGCTGCAGCGACCGTGAGAAATGCGTCGGCTCGAACGCGGCGGGCGTGCTTCGCGCGCTTGGCTCCGAAGCGGCGGGAATCCATGTCGCCGGGACGGAGAACCCTTCATCGCGGCGCGACTACTCATCCAACGCGCTCGGCGTCGATGCGCTCGCCGGTTCGTCGCCGGGCAATGATTTCGGCGCGGCACGCAGCAGCAGCCATTGCGCGTTCTCGCCGTCGCTCGGGCAATGCGCGCTGTTGACCGCGAGCAGGTGGCGGCGATGCGCGGCGAAGTCGCGGCGCACGAACTCGACCAGCGACGCGCAACGCGCGGCGACCTCCTCGGCGCTGCCGTTGACCATCGCCACCAGGTGTTCGCGCTGCGTCCGCGCGACCGTCGCATCCGGCAAGGCCACGGCGATGCGATCCTTCAGCCACGTCATGACTTCTCCCTTCGGCGCGCTGCCGTCGGGGCCCTCGACGCGGAACGTCACCAGGGTGAAGCCTTCCGCGAGGCGCCGGCGGATGCGTTCGACGATCAATTGCGACAGGCGCGCGCGGTTCGGCAGGCCGGTTTCCTGATCGGTGAAGGCCAGACTGTGCACCCGCTCCTCCAGCTCGTTGGCCGCGCGATGCGCCGCGGCCAGATCGCGCGCGTCCACCACGGTGAAGGCGATGCCGAAGCCGAGAATCAGCAAGGTCGCGAACGTGGTCGGCAGCGGCAGCAGGTCGGCCGAGAGCTGGTTGCTCGCCGCGCAGAACGCGCCATCGGCGAATTCCGCCGCCGCCATGCCGGTGTAGTGCATGCCGGCCACGGCCAGTCCCATGATCAGCGCGGCGCCGACGCGCAGGGCGATGTCGCGCGCGCTGCGCACTTCCTTGAGGGAGGCGATGATCAGCAGCGCGGCGCCCGACGCGGCCACGGCGATGGCGGCGGACGCGGCGAACAAGGCGGGCCGGTAGACGATGTCCGGCGCCATGCGCATCGCCCACATGCCGCTGTAGTGCATCAGGCAGATGCCGGCGCCCATCACCAGCGCGCCGACGGCCAGCGTGCCGTGCCGGAGCTTCCCGTAGCCGATGATGTACAACGCCAGCGCGCACACGCCGACCGCGGCGACCCAGGACAGCAAGGTGATCCAGGCGTCGTAGGTGATCGGTACCGGCAGGGAGAACGCGGTCATGCCGACGAAGTGCATCGACCAGATGCCGGTGCCCATCGCCAGCGCGCCGCCGATCAGCCACGACACGCGGCTCGCGCTGCGCACACGCAAGCGCGAGGCGAACTCGATCGCGACGAACCCGGCCAGCGATGCGATGAGATAGGAAAGAGCAACCAGTCCGTAGTCGTAGGAACCTTGCACGTCGTGAATTCCAAGATTTGTGTGACTTTCCTCACACGGGAGTGAAGCGGGCGAACGACGGTGTTCGAGGATCCGGAGCAGTTCGCCTCCGACATCGCCTCGATGGACAACGCGCGACGCTCGACTCGTCGTGACGAATCGAGAAGTCAGGTCGCTTTGCGTGGCCGCCCGTTGCGGCGAATGGCCGTCAACATGTCGGCGAACTGCAGGTTCGCCAGATACGCGTCGATCGCCTCGCCGGTCACGTCGTAGAGCGGCCGCCCCATCAGTGCGGCTGCCGTTTTCAGGCTGTTGTGGACGCGCTTGGAGACACGCAGATTCGCGTCGTACGCATCGTTCTTCTTCGTGTTGGCTTTCTTCATGTTCTCCGACTCGATACCTGCTGGGCTTTTTCAATCCGGCATCGCACGGACGCTCAGGCATCGCCTCGAGAGGATCACGAGCCGTCCGACGTGGCCGACGCATGCGGCGGCGATTGGAGAATCGCCGACGCATGCAGGATTGGGCGCTGAAAAAGTCCGTCCTGGACTCTTTCAGCGAAAAGGTGGCGGCACTGCCGTCGCCTCTTTTGGAAATCGACCGTTTGCACGACCGATCCTCGTATCGATGCCTCCAGGCATCGCCTTGCCAGGCAGCCGAGAAATCCCGTTCAGCAGCCTGCTCGACAAGTCGAAACGCGTACGCAACCGCTTCGAACGCCTCAGCAATCGCGTGTCCTCGTCGCCAGCCAGCGGGCCGCGAAGCCCGTCAGCAGAAACGCGAGCAACCACAGCGCCCACCGATCGGCGACGGGAACCGGACGGATTTCCTGCGGCGCCTGCACCTGGCCGACAGCCGTCGACGAGCACGGCGCGCAGGTGCCGTCCGGCAGCGTGACGCCGGCCGTGTTGGCGATGCTCGAAGGAGGATCCGACGCGATCGTCGCGTCGACGGTGTAGACGAGTTCGCCGCCGGCCGGCAGGTTCGCGATCGTTTCCGCCAGCGCGCCGCTGCCGGCGGCATTCGGACACGCCGCTCCGCCGCTCGCTGCGCACGTCCACGCGAACGCGTCGATGCCGACGGGGATCGGATCGGAGACGACGACATTCGCCGCCGCACTGCCGCCGACGTTGCGTACCGTCACGGTGTAGACGACGTGTCCACCCGGCGACAGATCGCTGCGATTCGCGCTCTTGGCGATGGTCAGGTTCGCCGGCTGCGCCGCCATCGCGGGGATGTCCGTGCAGTTCGCCGGGCGCGGCGTCGCCGTGCAGTCCGGCGGCGCGTCGCCGCTGGCGTAGGCGAGATTGGAAATCCGCGCGACGCCGGCGGGTATCGGCGAGTTCACCGTGACGACGACGTTGAGCGTGAGACTGCCGCCGGCCGCGACGGTGAGTCCGCTCCAGGTGACGATGCCGCCCGAGTGCAGGCCGCCGTCGCTCGCGGAGACGAAGGTCGTGCTCGCGTCGAGCGGGTCGGTCACGCCGAAGTCGGTCGCGTCGGAGCCGCCGCTGTTGGTCAGCTCGATCGTGTAGATCAGCTGCTCTCCCGGCTCGGCGATTCCGTCACCGTTCGCATCGGCGACGCTCTTGGCGATCGCGACGACGGCCGGCGTCGGAATCGACGTGCACGACGCCGGCGTCGGCGTAGCCGTGCAATCCGGCGGCACCGTTCCTTCCTGGTAGGCGAGATTGCCGATGCGCAGGACACCGGCCGGGATCGGATCGTCGACCGTGACGACCACCGTCAGCATCCGCGTGCCGCCGGCCGGAATGCCGAGATCGGACCAGACCACCGTGCTGCCGGACAGCATGCCGCCGTCACTGGCCGAGACGAAGGTCGTGTTCGCATCGAGCGGATCGAGCAGGTCGTAACCGGCCACGTCACTGCCGCCGTCGTTGGTCAGCGTGATCGTGTAGGTCAGCGTCTCGCCCGCTTCGGCGACGCCGTTTCCGCCGGCATCGACGACCGACTTGGCGATCTCCACGGCGCCCGCCGTCGGAATCGCCGTGCAGCCCGCCGGACGCGGTGCCGTCGAGCAGTCGGGCGGCGTGCCATCGGTCGGGTAGGCGAGATTCGCGATCTGCATGACACCGGACGGGAGCGGATCGTTGACCGTGACCTCCACCGTCAACGTCAGCGTGCCGCCGGCGGGCACGCTCAGTCCGGACCACATCACCGTGCCGCCGGACAGCGCGCCGCCGTCGCTCGCCGAGACGAAGGTCGTGTTCGCGTCGAGCGGATCGGTCACGCCGTAGTCGGTCGCCGCGGCACCGCCGTGGTTGGTCAGCACGATCGTGTAGGTCAGCACCTCGCCGGCTTCGGCCACGCCGTCGCCGGATGCGTCCGCAACCGTCTTCGCGAGGCTGACGTTCGCCGCGCTCGGCGTCACCGTGCTCGCATGGCACGGCGGCAGCGTGTTGCCCGGCGTGCAGCGGCCCATTCCCGGTGGCGTCGCCGAGGCGGTGTTCTGGATCGTCGACGGTGGCTCGTCCGGCACGGGCGCGACGATCGTGTAGACCAGACTGCCGCCCGGCGGGAACGTGGCGACGGTTTCGTCGAGCGCTCCGCTGCCGCTGCCGTTCGGGCAGACCGCGCCGCCGCTGGCCGCGCAGGTCCAGGAGACGCTGCCCGTGTCGATGCCGGCCGGCACCGGATCCTGAATCACCGTGTCGGCGGCATCGACCTGACCGCTGTTGGTCGCGGTGACGGTCCAGGTCAACGTGCCACCCGGAACGGCTTCGGTCGGGTCGACGCTCTTGGTCAGTTCGATCTGCGGGGCGACCGGCAGCTCCACCGTCGCATCGCACGGCCGGGGCGCGCTGCTGTCGCAGACGCCGCCCGCCGGCGGCGTGATCGTCGCCGTGTTGATGACGGTGGCCGACGGAGGTTCGTTCTCCACCGTGGCGACGATCGTGTACACCAGTTGGCTGCCGGGCGGGAACGTCGCGATCGTCGTCGCGATCGCGCCGGCGCCGTTTTCTTCCGGACAGACCGCGCCGCCTTCGGCGGCGCAGCTCCAACTGGCGTCGGCGATGCCGCTCGGCAGCGGATCGTCGAGCGCGGTGTCGTCGGCGGCGACCGGACCGGTATTGCGCACGGTCACGGTGTAGGTGACGGTACCGCCCGGAATCAGCACGGCGGCATCCGCGCTCTTGGCGATGTCGACGATCGGTCCCGGCGGATTCATCACCGTCGCATCGCACGGCGCCGGCGTGTTGTCCGGCAGGCACACGCCGTCGTCGGGCGGCGTCGCGCTGACCGTGTTGACGACTTGCGCCGGCAACTGCGAGTCGACGGTCGCCGTCACCGTCCAGGTCAGCGCGCTGCCGGGCGGGAACGTGGCGATGGTCTGGTCGAGCATCGTCGCCGGCGGCGTCACGGTGCCGCCGCTGTCGTCGGCCGGACAGACCGCGCCGCCGCTGGCGCTGCAGGTCCAGGTCGCGTCGGCGATGCCGTCCGGGAATTCGTCGACCACGTGCGTACCCGGCGCGTCGACGCTGCCGCCGTTGCTTGCGCTGATCGTGTAGGCGACCGTGCCGCCGGGCGACAACGCTCCGGGCGGCTCGGCGCTCTTGGAGACGGCGATCTGCGGCGCCGGTGTCGTTTCCACCGTGGACTCGCACTCCGATGCACCACGGGCTGAACCCGGTCTGCCGCCACTGGAGCCGTTCCTGCAGATGCCGCCTTCGGGAGGCGTCGCGATCGCATGATTGACGATCGGGTCCGGCGGATTCGCGTCGACCGTCGCCGTGATCGTGTAGACGACCGAACTCCAGGCGGGGAAAACAGCCAACGTTTCGTGGATCGCGCCGCTGCCGCTCTCGCTCGGACACACCGCGCCGCTGTAGGCGAAGCAGGTCCAGGTGAACGGCGTCGTCAAGCCGGGGCCGATCGGGTCGTCGACGAGGGTGCCGTCGGCAGGAACCTGGCTGTTGTTGTAGATGCCGAGCGAATAGGTGAGCGTCGAACCCGGTGCTGCGCCCTGCGGCGAAACCGCGCTTCTGCCGCGGAGGGGACCACCGCCGTCGCAGTCGCCGTCGCGACGAATTCCGCCGCCGCTGCCGCTGCATTCGCGATATTTGGCGATGCCGATGATCGGCGCCTGCCCGGTGCTGACCGTGGCCGCGCAAGGCGGAGCCGAATTGTCCGGATAGCAGACGCCGTTCGGCGGCGATGCGGTGCTCGTGTTGACGATGTTGTCCGGCGGGGACGAATTGACGTTCGCATCGATGCGATAGACGACGCGACCTCCCGGCGGAAAGGTCGCGATCGTCTCGTCGATCGCTCCGCTGCCGCTGCTGTTCGGACACACTGCGCCGCCCTCGGCGCTGCAGGTCCAGTCGAAGCTGTCGATGCCGCCGGGAACGTCGTCCTCGACGACGGTGCCCGTCGCCGGCACGTCGCCCGTATTGGTGACGGTGACGGTGTAGACGAGACTGCCGCCCGACGGCACGGTGCTCAGGTTCGAGCTCTTGTCGATCGAGACTTGCGGCTGCGGCTCGCCCAGCACGCCCACGGCAGCGCCTGCGACCTGCGTCCGCGCGTCGACGAGTGCGGTATCGGCCGCATGGACGTAGCCGCCGAACAGCATCAGCACCGGCAATCCCCAGCGCAGGGCATGAGCCGGATGCAGGCCTTCCTTTCCGAACCGAACCCGCTTACGCGTTTGCATTGCGACCTCCCCTCGCAAGAGACGGGACGAACCGACAAGCGTCGCCCGCGGAAAACCGTGGAAACCGAAGGCCAGCGCACGACCTGCGCTCTGCGCGACCGACGAACCCTCCCGGCTCGCGCGAATGGGACCGCTTCACGCGCCTCAGCATCGGCGCCTCCTCGCCACGAGCCCATGGCCGGCGAAGCCCGCCAGCAGCAGCGCGAGCAACCACAGCGCCCACCGATCGGCGACGGGAACCGGACGGATCTGCGACGGCACCTGCACCTGGCCGACGACCGTCGACGAGCACGGCGAGCAGGTGCCGTCCGGCAGCGTGACGCCGGCCGTATTGACGACGCTCGCCGGCGGGTCCGCCGCGATCGTCGCGTCGATGGTGTAGACGAGCTCTCCACCACCCGGCAGGTTCGCGATCGTTTCCGCCAGCGCACCGCTGCCGGCGGCATTCGGACACGCCGCTCCGCCGCTCGCCGCGCAGGTCCACGCGAACGCGTCGATGCCGGCCGGGATCGGATCGGAGACGACGACATTCGTCGCCGCACTACCGCCGACGTTGCGTACCGTCACGGTGTAGACGACGTGCGCGCCGGGCGCCAGATCGTCGCTGCTCGCGCTCTTGGCGATGGTCACGTGCGCCGGGAACTGGATCGTGAAGATGTCGGTGCAGTTCGCCGGGCGCGGCATCGCCGTGCAGTCCGGCGGCGCATCGCCGCTGGCGTAGGCGAGATTGAAGATCTGCGTGACGTCGGCGGGTATCGGCGAATTCACCGTGACGACGACGTTGAGCGTGAGGCTTCCGCCGGCCGCGATGGTGAGTCCGCTCCAGGTGACGATACCGCCCGAGTGCAGGCCGCCGTCGCTCGCGGAGACGAAGGTCGTGTTCGCATCGAGCGGATCGGTCACGCCGTAGTCGGTCACCTCGCTGCCGCCGACATTGGTCAACTCGATCGTGTAGACCAGTTGTTCCCCGGCTTCGGCGTAGCCGTCGCCGTTCGCATCGACGACGCTCTTGGCGATCGCGATCGCGCCGGGCGTCGGAATCGATGTGCACGACGTCGGCATCGGCACGGCCGAACAGTCCGGCGGCACCGTGCCTTCCTGGTAGGCGAGATTGCCGATCTGCGTGACGCCCGGCGGCAGCGGCGTATTGACGGTGACCACGACGGTCAGGCTCAACGAAGCGCCGGCCGGTATGTCGAGGCCGGACCAGCTCACCGTGCTGCCGGACAAGGCACCGCCGTCGCTCGCGGAAACGAAGGTCGTGTGCGCGTCGAGCGGATCGAGCAGGCCGTAGCCGGTCACGTCGCTGCCGCCGCGATTGGTCAGCGTGATCGTGTAGGTCAGCGTCTCGCCGGGTTCGGCCACGCCGTTGCCGCTGGCGTCGACGACGGACTTGGCGATCTCGACCGCGCCGATCGTCGGAATCGCCGTGCATCCGGCGGGGCGCGGCGTGACCGAGCAATCCGGAGGTGTCTCGCCGGTGACGTAGGCCAGGTTCGCGATCTGCGCGACGCCGGACGGAATCGGATCGTTGACGGTGACGACCAGAGTCAGCGTCAGCGTGCCGCCGGCCGGGACGCTCAGGCCGGACCACGTCACCGTGCCGCCGGACAGTACACCGCCGTCGCTCGCCGAGACGAAGGTCGTGTTCGCATCGAGCGGATCGGTCACACCGTAGTCGACCGCGGCGGCGCCGCCGCTGTTGCTCAGCACGATCGTGTAGGTCAGCGTCTCGCCGGGCTCGGCCACGCCGTCGCCGGACGCGTCCGCGACCGCCTTGGCCAGGCTGACGTTCGCCGCACTCGGCGTCGCCGTGTCCGCATGGCACGGCGGCAGCGTGTTGCCCGGCATGCAGCGGCCTTCGCCCGGCGGCGTCGCCGCGGCGATGTTGTGGATCGTCGTCGGCGGTTCGGCCGGAACGATCGCAGTGATCGTGTAGACGAGCCGGCCGCCGGGCGGGAACGTGTCGACGCTCTCGTTGAGTCCGCCGCTGCCGCTCGCGTTCGGGCAGACGGCGCCGCCGCTGGCCACGCAGCTCCAGGAGACGCTGGCCGAATCGATGCCGCTCGGCACCGGATCGTCGATCAGGGTGCCCGCCGCGTCGGCCTGGCCGGTATTGGTCACGGTGACGGTCCAGGTCAACGTGCCGCCCGGAATGGCCTCGGCCGGCTCGGAGGTCTTGGTCAGCTCGATCTGCGGCGCGACCGGCAGCACGGTCGTCGCATCGCATGGGCGAGGCGCGCTGCTGTCGCAGACGCCGCCTGCCGGCGGCGTGATCGTCGCGGTGTTGGCGACGGACGGCGACGGCGGGTTGTCGTCCACGGTGGCGACGATCGTGTAGACCAGTCGACCGCCGGGCGGGAATGTCGTGATCGTCGCTGCGACCGCGCCTGTGCCGCTCGCCTCCGGACAGACCGCACCGCCTTCGGCGCTGCACGTCCAGGTCGCGTCGGCGATGCCGGTCGGCAATGGATCGTCGAGCGTGGTGCCGTCGGCCGCGACCGTGCCCGTGTTGCGCACGGTCACGGTGTAGGTGACGGTGCCGCCCGGAATCACCACGCCGGCGTCCGCGCTCTTGGCGATGTCGACGATCGGTCCCGGCGGATTCATCACCGTCGCGTCGCACGGTGCCGGCGTGTTGTCGGGCAGACAGACACCGCCGTCCGGCGGCGTCGCACTGACGGTGTTGACCACCTGGGCCGGCGGATCCGGATTGACGGTTCCCGTCACCGTCCACGTCAGCGCGCTGCCGGGCGGGAACGTGGCGATGGTCTGGTCCAGCATCGTCGCCGGCGGCGTCACGGTGCCGCCGCTGTCGTCGGCCGGACAGACCGCGCCGCCGCTGGCCGTGCAGGTCCAGGTCGCCTCGGCGATGCCGTCGGGGAACTCGTCGACCACGTGCGTATTCGGCGCGTCGACGCTGCCGCCGTTGCTTGCCGTGATCGTGTAGGTGACCGTGCCGCCGGGCGTCAGCGCTCCGGACGGTTCGGCGCTCTTGGAGACGGCGACTTGCGGAGCTGGCGGTGTTTCCACGCTCGCCTCGCAAGGCGTCGAACCTTCGACTTCGCCGCCCAGGAGAAGACCGCCGATGCCGCTGTTGCAGACCCCGCCGGCCGGCGGGACGGCGGTCGCGCGATTGACGATCGGATTGGGTGGATTGGCATCGACGGTCGCCGTGATCGTGTAGGTGATCCAGCCCCACGCCGGGAACGTCGTCAGCGTTTCGTGGATCGCGCCGCTGCCGCTGTCGTTCGGACACACCGCACCGCCGTAGGCGACGCAGGTCCAGGTGAACGGCGTCGTCAATCCCGGCCCGATCGGATCGTCGACGACGGTGCCGTCGGCAGCAACGCTGCTGTTGTTGTAGACGTCCAGGAAATACGTCACCGTCGAGCCCGGCACGGCCCCTTCCTGGACCGTGGCCGCGCCGTTGAAAGAAGTGCCGTCCCTGGCGCCACCTCCTCCATCCCCTCCTCCACAACCGTTGCCGCTGCCGCTGCCCCTGCCGCCGCTACTTCCGCCGCCACCGCTGCCATCGCAGTCGAGACGCTTGCCGATACCAATGACCGGAGCAGGCGTATTGGTGACCGTGGCTGCGCACGGCGGCGCCGAGTCGTTCGGATAGCAGGCACCGTGCGGCGGATCGGCGGTGCTCGTGTTGACGATGTTCGACGGCGGATCCCAGGAGACGATCGCGTCGATGCGATAGACGATCCGGCCGCCGGGCGGCAAGGTCGCGATCGTTTCGTTGATCGCGCCGCTGCCACTGCCGTTCGGGCAGACCGCTCCGTGTTCGGCGTCGCACGTCCAGTTGAACGTGCTGATGCCGGCGGGGACGTCGTCCCTGACGACGGTTCCGTCCGCCGGCACCTCGCCGGTGTTGGTGACGGTGATGGTGTACGCGAGGCTTCCGCCCGGCGGCACCGAAGCCGCGCTCGAACTCTTGTCGATCGACACCTGCGGCCGCGGGATCGTGTTGGTGATCGTGCAGCGGACCAAGTCGAAATGCAGGGGATCGAGCGTCGTCAGCTCGACCGATGCTCCCGGCTGATCGACGGGCAGGTTCGTCGTCTCGCCGCTGGTCGAAACGCAGGTCGTGGTCGGATCGTAGGCGGCGACGTTCGACGTGCTGCCGGCGGCCATCGACTCGCCGATGTTGACCGAGCCGCTGAAGTAGATCAGCGCCCGCGCTTTCGCGGTCTGTTTTCCGGAGGCGTTGCCGGTGGTCGTCGCCTGGCCCTGCTGATCGAACGTCGCGCCGCTGGTGTTGGTGACGGCGAGCGCGAACTGGTCGCCGGCGCGGGCGCGACCGAGGCCGGTCCCGTACGGATCGGCGACGGTCTTCTCGACGATCAGGCTGGTCGCGGCGATCGCGAAGGACATGCCCTGGCGGCCGCCGCCGACGAGGGTCGCGACGACTTGCGTCGGCGAATGCGACTGCAGGATCGGTGCGGACGCATTGCCGCCGGGCGAACGCCAGCTGACGTCCTGCGTCCCGAGGCCGGAATAGGTGATGTTGCTGCCGGAACGATCGATCTCCCGCCACGCCGAGCCGTCGGTGCGCAGCGAAAAGCTTTCCGTCGGCGCGGACGTCGTTTCGCCGTCGATGGCGATGAAGTCGAAGTTCGGGAACGAGGTGCCGTCGGGACGGGTGATGACGAAGTTGCTGAAGGTCAGGATGCTGGTGGTGCGATTGCTCGACTGGTACAGCACCGGCCGGCCCGGCACGCCGGCGTACCAGTTGTTGTTGCCGAGCGAGGCGCCGCCCCAGGACGGCATCGCCACCGCCGCCAGCGGCGCGTTCGGCGTACCGCCGCCGGAAGCGGTGCCGTTGGTGCGCTTGAGATTGAACGAGAACGTGCCGCCGGTCGGCAGCGTCAACGTGAAGTCCTGTCCGGCCGCCGACGAGGCGGTGGCGTCGCGGTAGTCGCTGAGATCGAAGAAGCACAGGGCACCGGCGTACTTGCCGATGGCGGTCTGTGCCGAATAGTTGCAACTGGCGGCGTAGCTTCTGCCGCCGACCAGCAGCAACAGGAGCAACAGCCCTCGAGCGAAGACCCGGCCTGGGCTCGGCCCGTTCCGATTTGCCCCATCCGGCTCACGCCTATTCATCGCGACCTCCTTCTCACGGAATCAGGACCACCTGGCGAACGATCGCCTGGTCGAAGGTTCTCCGGCTCGGAAACGGCTGCTCGTCGCTCGTCGGGGAGGTCGGCGATCTGCGGCGTGCAATCGAGAAGGATGGATTCCCCACCTTCCCGGCACGCCGCCATCGCTCGCGTCGAGCGATGCATCCCATGCGAACAACAAAAAACGAAAAAAGCGCCACCCACGCATCCATGGGGACGCCAGTACTCATCTTCCGACGCGGAAAATCCGAACAGTGCTATCCATAATCCCCAGAATCTTTTCGTTCAGCGGTAATTCTTTTCGACTTTGAATGCGAGCCGATCGACAACCACTTTCTGCAGACGAGAAAACCTTATTCGCGCTTATTCAGCGCAAATCGAATGACGTCTGACGAACAAGACTCCGCGCTTCCGAAAAGGCTCGGCTATTGCCGAACCATTCAGGGTTCGGTGCGCTCAAGAAAACGCTTCAATCCCCAGACGAGAGAGGGGTCGAGAATAGGCATCGCACCCCCGTCTTGAGAACTGACATATCCGTACCGCTACCGTTCAAGAATGTTCGGGGTCGGCAGGATCGATGCCGCCCAGGAGGCGCAGGGCGATGTCGAGCATCGCCCGCAAGGGCTTTATCTGACGCAAGTCGCGGTGATAGCCCACCCAGAAATCGCGGCTGGGCGGCTCGATGCCGAGGTCGACCAGCCGCAGGCCCGGCGTCTGGTCGCCGACCGGACGCGGCAGTACGGCGACGCCCAGGCCCTGCGCGCACAGACGCGCCTGCAGGCTGCGGCAGTTGCTGCTGAACACGGCGCGTGCGCGCGGCAGCACTTCCTGAACCCAGTCCACGTCCGGATAGGCGTACTCCGACGTATCCATGAGCAGCAGCGCGGAGCCGGCGCCGTCGCCAAGCTTCGGATCCGGCACGCTTTTGGGGGCGTACAGACCGTATGTCATGCGCATCAGACGGCGCTGCACGACGTCCGGCTCGTCGAAGCGGGTGACGCGAAAGGCGATGTCCGCCTCGCCGCGCGAAAGGTCGAACGGACGATGACTGGCGATGAGCTTGGGCACGACACCGGGATACTGGAGCGAGAGTTCCTTGAGTACCGGCGGCAACGCGTAGGTGGCGAACCAGCCGGCCGAAGAGATGCGCAGCTCGCCTTCGAACTGTCCGCGCGCGCCGACGAGCCGTCGCTGTATCGCCAGGGCATTGGATTCCATTTCCTCAGCGAGCCGCAGGATGGCTTCGCCCGGCTTGGTCAGAACGACGCCTTCGCTATGGCGTTGAAACAGAACTTGACCGATCTTCTCCTCCAACGCGCGTAGTCGTCGTCCAACCGTGGGATGACTCAGCCGCAGAACGCGCGCTGCGCTGCCTAATGAACCGCAGCGTGCAACCGCGAGAAATATTCGGACGTCGCTCCATTCCATTAGTGTGCTCGCACAGCCAATAGGATAATTTGCAGGAAACGGTTCCGGACCGCAATGGATCGGTCATTGAAGGTTGATAAACCACTCGGTTTTTCGTCGGCCATTTGAAACGGGACTCCAAAGGCCTTCGTTCCTTCCTCGACACGCCGCCGGAAGCGGAACGTCCGGGACGAAGACACGACCGAACGCATGGACGCCGTCGACGTCACGGCACTCGAGGCCTTCGCCGCACCGCGAACCGCGACAACGGCGATCGTCGACGACGCGATCTCGGCGCGCTCGATCAGCTGATGGAACCTCGCTTCAGCACGGCCTTCGACGTCGCGTGATCGACCGGCGCCGAGGTGTGCTCGTGGACGATCCTCCAGGCATCGCCGCAACGCTTCAGAACCATCGTGATGCGATTGTCGAGCGAACGCAGCGCGCGCCCGTCGGCGGAGAACGCGGCGTAGGTGAGGATCGCGTGACCGACGGCGAGGTCGCCGTCGACGCGCGATTCGACGTCGTCGGCGGTCACCACCAGCAGTTGATCGCCGAGCGAGCCGAACCAGTCCGTCACCGCTGTGCGCCAGGTCTCGATACCACGCAACGACCAACTGCCCCACAGATCGAACAGGACGACCTCCTCGTCGTAGAGAGCGAGGAACGCCTCGATGTCCTTGGCGCGAGCCGCAGCGGCGTAGGCGGCGAGCGCGCGGCGGAACGGATCGGCAGTCTGGTTCATGCGATTCCTGAGCCTTTCGTGTCGCCGACGGCGGCCTCGCGCGGCGATCCGGATTCCCGCCCAACTCCCGGGCAGCGGATCGAAGCCACGATAGCGCAGCGCGAGCGAGCGTTTTTCCTTTGTATCGAAATGTATCCGCGCCGCCTTCGGTTACCCCGGCAGACGAAGCGGCACCGCGGACGACACATGCGCGATACCGCGCGACCGCGAAATGGCGCCACCGGAACACACGGCCACCGCCGCCCGGCACGGGTCCGAACAGGTCCCTAGCATCTCCCAACGCACTGGAGTCCTCGCCATGAACCATTCCCTCGAAACCATTCTCTACACCGCGCGCACCCGCACCACCGGAGGTCGCAGCGGCTCCGGCCAATCCGACGACGGCGCGATCGACGTCAAGCTCAGCCCGCCGGGATCGGGCGGCGCCGGCAGCAATCCGGAACAATTGTTCGGCATCGGCTACTCGGCCTGCTTCATCGGCGCGATGCAGCTCGCCGCCGGCAAGCTGAAGGTGCGGCTGCCGCAGGACGCCGCCGTCGATGCCGAGGTGTCGCTGGGCAAGACGGCCGGCGACGAATATCAGCTCGCAGTGACCTTGAACGTCGACCTGCCCGGTCTCGACGAAGACATCAAGCGCCAGCTGGTCGAAGCCGCCCACGCCACCTGTCCGTACTCGCGCATGACGCGCGGCCACGTCGACGTCGAACTGGTCGTCGTCTGAGATCCGCCGTGATCCGCCCGCGCGCATTCGCAGCATCGCCGTGCCTCGCCGGCCCCGCGCCGGCGCAGGTCGCCAGGCGCACCGGCGCCATGCTCGAAGCCACCGGCGCGAAGCCATCCAAAATCGAATCTGCGAAGGAGGACTGAGTCATGTGGAAATCGATCCTCGTTGCCGCGGCGACGTGCGTCGCCGTCGCGGTGGTCGGCATGCCGACGCCACGCGCCGAACCGGTCGTGGCGGCGCCGGAGTTCACCGGCATCGACCGCTGGTTCAACAGCGCACCGCTGAGCCTCGCCGAACTCGAGGGCAAGGTCGTGCTGGTGGAGTTCTGGACCTATTCGTGCATCAACTGCATCCACGTCACGCCGCACGTGAAGGAGTGGTACCGGCGCTACCGCGATCAGGGGCTGGTGGTGATCGGCGTGCACACGCCCGAGTACGAGGAGGAGCACGATCCCGCCAAGGTGCAGGCCGCGATCGAACGCTTCGGCATCGAGTACCCGGTCGCGCAGGACAACGGCTATCGCACCTGGGAAGCGTACGGCAACCGCTACTGGCCGGCCTCGTACCTGATCGACCGCGAGGGCCGCATCGTCTATCGCCACTACGGCGAAGGCGCCTACGAGGTGATGGACGAACGCATCCGGCAGGCATTGGCCTCCCGCTGAACCTCGCGCCGGAGCGCCCGCGTGTCGGGCCGCTCCGGCGCGGTGGCACAATCCCTCGCCGCTCCGCTTCCGGGAAACGCATGGAACACGTGGATCACATCCTGGTCGTCGACGACGATACCGAGATCCGGCAGATGGTCGCCGACTACCTGCGCAAGAACGGTCTTCGCGCCAGCACCGCCGCCGACGGACGCGAGATGCGCGCCACGCTCGACACGCAGGCGATCGACCTGATCCTGCTCGACGTGATGATGCCCGGCGAGGACGGCCTGACGCTGGCGCGCAATCTGCGCACCGGCAAGCATCGCGCCGTGCCGGTGGTGATGCTGACCGCGCGCGACGACCAGACCGATCGCATCATCGGCCTGGAAATGGGCGCCGACGACTACGTCACCAAGCCGTTCGTCGCGCGCGAGCTGCTGGCGCGCATCAAGGCGGTGATCCGGCGCACGCGCATGCTGCCGCCGAACCTGCAAGTGAGCGAGACCAGCCGCCTGCTCGCGTTCGGACGCTGGCGCCTGGACACCACCGCCCGCCACCTGCTCGACCCCGACGACACCGCGGTCGCGCTCAGCGGCGCCGAGTTCCGTCTGCTGCGCGTGTTCCTCGACCATCCCAATCGCGTGCTGAACCGCGATCAGTTGCTGAACCTCACACAGGGTCGCGACGCCGAGCTGTTCGATCGCTCGATCGACCTGCTCGTCAGCCGCCTGCGTCAGCGCCTGCAGGACGGCGCGCGCGAACAGAGCTACATCAAGACCGTGCGCAACGAAGGCTACGTCTTCAGCATGCCGGTGACGCTGCTCGGCGAGGGCGAATGAACACGCCGCGCGCCGGCGGCCGGCGCTGGTGGCCGCGGACGATCGCCGCGCGCCTGTCGCTAATCGTATTCGGCGGCCTGCTCGCGGCGCATGCGCTGTCCTTCGCGCTGCTGTTCTACGAGCGCCACGAAGCGGCCAGCTCGATGCTGCTCACCAACCTGGAGCAGGACGTGGTGGTGGCGGTGAACCTGCTCGACCACCTGCCGGCGAACGAACGCGCGCAGTGGCTGCCGATGCTGCGCCGGCGAACCTTCCACTACCTGCTCGGCGCGGGCCGGGACGGCGCGCCGCTGGCCAGCGACACTGCGCGCGAGATGAGCCGGGCGATCGCCGCTGCGCTCGGTCCGCGCTATCGGACGACGGCGAACGCGATCTCCGCCGATCCGGAGCGCTTCCAGGTACACCTGCAGCTCGGCGACGGCAGCGCGATGACGATCGAGGTGCAGCCGTCGGTGATGCCGCTGGCGAAGTGGCTGCCGTACGTGCTGCTCTCGCAGCTGGCCGTGCTGCTGCTCTGCACCTGGCTGGCGGTGCGGCTGGCGACGCGGCCGCTGCAACGACTCGCCACCGCCGCGCGCACGCTGAATCCGGCGGGCGACGGCGAACGCTTGCGCGAAGGCGGCCCGAGCGAAGTTGCCGACGCGGTGGCCGCGTTCAACACGATGCAGGAGCGCATCGCGCAGTACACGCAGGAGCGCCTGCAGATCCTGGCGTCGGTCTCGCACGACCTGCAGACGCCGATCACGCGCATGCAGCTGCGCGCCGAGACGATCGACGACGAGTCCGTGCGCGACAAGATGATCGACGACCTCGGACAGATGCAGCAGCTGGTGCGCGAAGGCATCGTCTACGCGCGCAGCGCGCACGGCGCCGCCGAGGCGCCGGCGCGGATCGACCTGGACGCGCTGCTCGAGAGCCTGGTCTACGACTACCAGGACATCGGCCGGCCGGTCCGCCTGCACGGCCGCCTCGGCCGGCCCGTGATCACGCGCCCGAACGCGCTGCGCCGAATCGTCGGCAACCTGGTCGACAACGCGCTCAAGTACGCCGGCGCGGCCGAGCTTCACGTCGCCGCGGAAGCCGGCGGCGTGCGCATCGCGGTGCGCGACCGCGGCCCCGGCATTCCCGACGCGCAGCTCGGCAAGGTGATGGAACCGTTCCATCGCCTGGAGACCTCGCGCAACCGCGACACCGGCGGCACCGGCCTTGGCCTGGCGATCGCGCAGCAGCTGGCCGCGTCGATCGGCGCCACGTTGACGCTGCGCAATCGCGACGGCGGCGGGCTGGAGGCCAGCCTGTACTTCGGTGCCGCAGGTCTCGCCGCGGGCGCCCGCGCCTGAGGCAGGCAATGCCACACGCACGCGCAACGAAAATGAAAGCGCTTCGTCACCTGCGCCAAGTCCAATGGGCGGTTCTCAACCTCTGGGGAAAGAACCGATGCTCCACCCGTCCCGTCTCGCCCGAGCCATGCTCGTCGCCCTCACCGTGTTCTGTGCCGGCCAGGCGCAGGCCGCCGTCGACCTCGTCCGCCGCGGCAGCTATGCCTCGGGCACCGTCGCCGGCGCCGAGATCGTCGCCTACGACGCGCCGACGCGGCGCCTGTTCGTCACCAACGGCGCGCTCGACAAGATCGACGTGCTCGACGTCGCCGATGTCGACGCGCCGGAACTCCTCTTCCAGATCGACGTCGCGCCGTACGGCGGATCGCTGACCAGCGTCGCGGTGAAGAACGGCGTGCTCGCCGCCGCGATCCCGAATGCCGACGGCACCCAGCCCGGCGTGATCGCGCTGTTCGACGCCGGCGGCCAGCACCTGCGCACGTTCACCGCCGGCGTGCTGCCCGACCACGTGAGCTTCAGCCCCGACGGCCGCTACGTGATGTCGGCGAACGAGGGCGAGCCGGTCGGCGACGTCGATCCGCCCGGTTCGGTGACGATCGTCGACCTGTCCGGCGGCGTCGCCGCCGCCGTCGCCACCACGCTCGGCTTCGACGCTTTCGACGGCCGCGAAGCGGAGCTGCGCGCGAAGGGCGTGCGCCTGTTCCCGAACCGCGCCGCCAGCGTCGATCTGGAACCCGAATACATCGCCACCTCGCCCGGCAACGACGTCGCCTTCGTCAGCCTGCAGGAAGCCAATGCGTTCGCGGTGATCGACCTGGAAACGCTCAGCATCAAGGACATCGTCGCCGCCGGCCTCAAGGACCATTCGCGCGGCCTGCCGCGCCTGGACACCTACACGTTCCCGGAACTGCCGGTGCTCGGCACCACGCCGGCCGGGCAGACGATCCGCCTCGGCGGCTTCTCCGGCCTGTGGTTCGAGGGCACCGACGCGGCCACCGGCGCGCTGAAATTCGTCACCGTGCCGGACCGCGGCCCGAACGGCGAGCCGAGCAACGTCGACGCCGATCCGGCGCTCGAGCGCCCGTTCGTGCTGCCCGGCTACCAGCCGCGCATCGTGCGCTTCAGCCTCGACCCGGCCAGCGGCGCGATCATGCTCGGCAAGCAGCTGCCGCTGTTCCAGCAGGACGGCAGCACGCCGATGACCGGACTGCCGAACATCGGCAACGGCATCGACGAAGAACCGGTCGACCTGTTCGGCAAGCCGCTGCCGCTCGATCCGCTCGGCGCGGACATCGAAGGTATCGTCGTCGCGCCGGACGGCTCGTACTGGATGGTCGACGAGTACCGCCCGGCGATCTACCACTTCAGCACCGCCGGCGTGCTGCTCGACCGCTTCGTGCCGCAGGGCACCGGCGCGCTCGGCGGCCAGGCGGCCGGCTACTACGGCCAGGAGACGCTGCCGGCGGAGTACTCGACGCGACGCCCCAACCGCGGCTTCGAGGGCATGGCCTACGACACCGACGCGGGCATCCTCTACGCGTTCATCCAGACGCCGCTGGCCAATCCGAACACCGCCGCGAGCAACGCCTCGAAGGTGATCCGCATGCTCGGCATCGACCCGGCCAGCGGCGCCACCGTCGCCGAGTACGTCTACCTGATCGACAAGACCGACTTCCGCGAGCAGAACACCGACAAGATCGGCGACGCCGCCTACCTCGGCAACGGACGCTTCGCGATCGTCGAACGCGACGACTCGACCGAGCGCAGCGGCAAGAAGATGCTGTTCGAGTTCACGCTGAAGGGCGCGACCAACCTGCGCGCCGCGGGCGCGCCGGCGCCGCTCGCCGGCCTCACGCTGGAACAGCACACGCCCGACCAGCTCGTCGCCGCCGGCATCCGCGCCGTCGACAAGGTCAAAGTCGCCAACCTGCCCTCGCTCGGCTATTTCGCCGGCGACAAGCTCGAAGGCCTGGCCGCGCTGCCGGACGGCCGTCTCGCCCTGATCAACGACAACGACTTCGGCATCGCGCCGCAGCCGCTGCCGAGCCCGCCGGACGGCAGCGTGCCGATGGACGCCGAGCCGACGCCGATCCAGCTCGGCATCGTCCGCTTCGACCTGCCGAGCGGCCTCGACGCTTCGGATCGCGACGGACCGTCGGGCGGCCCGGCCATCAACATCCGCAACTGGCCGGTGTTCGGCATGCACATGCCCGACTCGATCGCCGCGTTCTCCGCCGGCGGCGCCACGTTCTACGCCAGCGCCGGCGAAGGCGACGACCGCGGCGAAGTCGCGCGCATCTCCTCGCTCGACCTCGATCCGGGCGTGTTCCCCGATGCCGCGGCGCTGAAGACCAACGCGCAGATCGGCCGTCTCAACGCCTCGACCATCGACGGCGATCTCGACGGCGACGGCAAATACGACCGCCTGCAGATCCTCGGCAGCCGCTCGATGGCGATCTGGGACCGCTGGGGCAACCTGGTCTACGACAGCGGCGACCTCATCGAGCAGGTGACCGCGGAACGCTTCCCGACCGCGTTCAACTCCGACAACGAGGCGAACGGCAGCTTCGACACGCGCAGCGACAACAAGGGACCGGAGCCCGAAGCCCTCGCCGTCGGCACCACGACCTCGGGCCGCACCTACGCCTTCGCCGGCCTCGAGCGCATCGGCGGCATCGTCACCTTCGACGTGACCAATCCGTACGCCGTGAGCTACGCCGGCTACGTCAACGCGCGCGACTTCGACGTGACCGTCGACCTCGACGTCGACCCGGCCGCAGCCGGCGACCTCGGTCCGGAAGGCATCGTGTTCATTCCGGCCGCCGACAGCCCGACCGGCGAGGCGATGATCGCCGTCGCCAACGAGATCAGCGGCACGACCACGCTCTACACGGTGTCGGAAGTGCTGTTCCGCGACGGCTTCGACGGCGGCACGCGGCGCTGACCCGTTCCGCTGCGGGGACTGGCATCCAGTCCCCGCAGCGGGATGCGTCCTCGACATCGCCGGACCTCGGCGGCCGTATCGGTGCGATGATCGCGCCTGCGACGTGCGGAGTGCGACGATGACGATTCGAACTGGCCATGCCATCACGGCGGCGGTGTGCTGCCTGCTTCCCCTCGCCGCTGCGGCCGACACCTTGCAGGTCGGCCCCGGCCAGACGTATGCGACGCCCTGCGCCGCGATCGCCGCGGCGGGTGCCGGCGACACCATCCTGATCGACGCCGCCGGAAGCTACGACGGCGACGTCTGCGCCTGGTCGACGAACGGGCTGACCCTGCGCGGCGTCAACGGCCGGCCGCACATCGATGCCGCCGGCAACGACGCGCAAGGCAAGGCGATCTGGGTCATCAGCGGCGACGACACGACGATCGACAACGTCGAACTGTCCGGCTGCCGCGTGCCCGACGCGAACGGCGCCGGCATCCGCCAGCAGGGCGCCAACCTGACCGTGCGCAACGCGTTCTTCCACGACAACGAGAACGGCATCCTCGCCGGCGAACGTGCGGGCAGCACGATCACCATCGAGCACAGCGAGTTCGCGAACAACGGCGCCGGCGACGGCCAATCGCACAACCTCTACATCGGCCACGTCGATCGGCTGGTGTTCCGCTACAACTGGTCGCACCACGCCGTGGTCGGGCACCTGCTGAAATCGCGCGCCGCCGAGAACGTCATCGAATACAACCGCCTCACCGGCGAGGCCGGCGGCAGCGAGAGCTACGAGATCAACCTGCCCAACGGCGGCCTGTCGTACGTGATCGGCAACCTGATCCAGCAGCCCTCGACGACGCAGAACGGCGCCATGCTCGACTACCTCAGCGAAGGCTTCGGGCAGAACACCGACGACCGCCTGTTCGTCGTCAACAACACCTTCGTCAACGGGCGCGGCAGCGGCACGTTCCTGCAGATCGGCACGGCCGCGAGCACGCCGGTGATCGCGCGCAACAACATTTTCCACGGCGGCGGCACGCCGAGTTCGCAGGCGAGTGCCGTGCTCGACCACAACGTCGTCAGCAACGATGCGTTGTTCGTCGACGCGACGAACTACGATTACCGGCTGCTGCCGACCGCCACCGCCGTCATCGACGCGGGCGTCGATCCCGGCAGCGGCGCGGGCCGCTCCTTGCAGCCGACGCGCGTGTACGTGCATCCGGTTGCGGATTCCGGCCGGCCTGTCGTCGGCGCGATCGACGTCGGCGCCTACGAATGGACGGGCGACGTAATCTTTCGCGACGGCTTCGACGGCGAAGGATAGGTTCGGAGGTTTGCACCGATACGCGCCGGCGCTCGTGCATCGGCGCCGCACGGGCTCGTTCTGAAGGAGCGGGGAGCCGGCATCGCGCCCGCCCGGGACGACGATGCGGAGGTGCTCATGCTAGCCGGCTGCCTGAGCGTGGCGATCGCAGCCACCGGTCGCATTTCATGGCTTTCGTCGAAGCCGGCCCGGAACCGGAGCAGGCATCGTGCCCTCCAGCCGCGGTTCCGGAAGGCCGCGCCGTCCGTGGCGCGGCAAATCGAAAACTATTGCGCGGGCTCGATCAATGCTCCTTCAACTGCTTCGCCGCGGTTTGCGCATCGTCCCTTTCCTTGTCGGCCTTGGCCTTCGCCGAGGCGAGATCGGAATCCGCCGCGTCCTTGCAGCTGCCGCGCTGCTCGCTCGGCAACGCATTGCACTTCTCGATCGCGACCTTGTGCGCGGCCTCGGCCTGCGTGATCGCAAGGTCGTGCCGCGACTTGGCATCCTTCTGGAACACGTCCGACTGCACCGATGCCAGATCCTGGTTCGCATCGCGCTCCGCGTCGTTCGCGTTCGCGGTGGCCGCGTTGATCTTTTCGCCGGCTTCCGTGTTCGCCTTGTCGACTTTCGCGTTCGCTTCGGCCTGGGCCGCCTCGAGCTTCCGGCGCGCGGCGGCCTCCTCGTCGGCGGCCTTCGCACGTGCCGCCGCGACGTCGACCGCGGCCTTCTGCTGCGCCTTGGCGACGTCCTCCTGCGCCTGGTCGGGCGATTTCTGGCAAGCGCTCAGCGACAGCGCGACGGTCGCGGTCAGGCAGATCCACATCGGAGTACGACTCATGGATGACTCCCCAGCAAAGCCGCATTGCGGCGACGCGAATCAGTGTGTCCGCGGGCGATTTATCAAAGATGAACGCAACACGGCGCCCGGTTAGGCAGCGTTCGCCTCGCCAATGCCGCACGCGCTCGCGTTCCCGCGGAATGTCGCTGGCCGCGAAACGTCATCGTCGCGCGCAATGGGTGTCGCGGGAAATTCCGAGCCATCTGCTCTCACAACTGCGGCAGCAGGCACTCATGGCCGGCGCAACGTGGATGCCCGCTGTCGCGGGCATGACGTCGATGCGCAGATCGCCGGCTGCGAACGTCGACGTGGCCCTGGCCGTCAAGCGAAGCGACCGTCCGCCGGCATGGCCTTCCGAATCGCCGCACCGCGAACGGCTGCACGCAGCGGCCGTTCGCGGCGCAGGCGTCGGCGCGCGTCACCGCGCGCCCGGCGGCTTCAATCGGCCGGCCACACCGGCGGCATGCTCGCCGTCGGATTGGCGAAGTACTGTCCGTAGCTGACCGTACCCATCGTGCGGATCGTCTTGAGCAGGTCCGGATTGGCGATCACCTTCGGATCGAGCGGATTGTCCGACAGCAGCACCAGGTCGCCGATGTAGCTCTCCTTGATCGCGCCGCGATCGGTGAAGCCGTACTGCATCGCGGCGCTGGTGGTGAAGGCCTTGATGCCGTCGAGGATGCCGATGCGCTCGTCGCCCGGCACCTTCGGGCTGTTGGCGAACACCGCCGGGCAGTTGGACGGGTTCTGGTTCGGATACCACGACGGCTGCTGCACGTTGCGTGTCGCCGCGACCCAGATCTCGAACAGCGGATACGGCGGTTCCACCGGGCTGTCGCTGTGCAGGGTCATCGGCAGGCCGCGGTCGAGCACCGAACGCGCCGGATAGACGTTGAGGATGCGCTGCGGGTCGAGCACCATCTGGCATTCGGGCAGGCCGTAGAAGTACACGTTGCTCGACATCACGCTGACCGCGGTCGTGCCGACCGACTTGAGCTGGTCGAGATCGTGGCCCGAGATCATCGCCACGTGCAGCATCGTGTCGCGCTTGCCCGCCGGCGGCGGCGCGTCGCGGGTCGCCACGACGGCATTGACCGCATCGCTGATCGCCGCGTCGCCGATCTGGTGGATGATCATCGGATAGCCGGCCGCGTGCGCCGCGCGCAGGCGCAGCGCCAGTTCCGATTGCGGCACGTCGGGCAGTCCGACGTAGGGCTGCTGGAACAGGCCGCCGAGGGTGAACGGCGGAAACACGTTCGTGTACGGCGATTTCAGGTAGCCGGTGTAGCCCTGCAGCGAGCCGTCGGCGAACGACTTCAGCGCCTGCACCGAGACCAGCTGGCTGTCGCGGAACGTCGCCTTGCCGGCCTCGCCCATCGCGATGGTCTTGGCGAAATCGGAGCTGCTGTTGTCGTAGGCGATCATCGCCGCCGACAGCGGGAAATCGCAGAACGGCCGCTTGCAGCCCGCCGTCGCCTCCGCGTAGAGCGCCATTTCGCCGAGGCCCGCCGCGCCCTCCTGCGCCAGCGTGTAGCCGTGCTGCGCGTAAATCTCGGCGCCCTTCTTCAGCAGCTGGGCGCCGAGACCGGTATTGGCCTTCAGCACCTGTCCCTGGAACACGCCGGTCGCGTACAGCGAGAGATCCTCGTCGAGCTGGCCGACGTTCGCCAGCGCGGTCTCGACGTTCACGTTCATGATCGGTTTGTGGCAGTTGCCGTCGTTGGTCGAGCCCTTCGTGCCGCAGATGTTGAGGGCCGCCAACGCCGGTGTGTTGACGTAGGAGATGTGCCCCGATTCGCTGGTGATGTAGATCGGCACGGCCGTGGTGATCGCGTCGAGCTGGGCGAGCGCGTTGCCGTTCTCGAACGTGGTGCACTCGAACGACAGGCTCTTCGGCTTGGCCACGCAGCTCGGATCGTGGCCGAGGCGCGAGGGATCGTAGTTGAACGCGAGCACCGGCGTCGGCGGCGTGTTCAACAGCGCCTTGGCCACCGCGGCGCGCAGGCGCGCGACGACGTCGGCCTGGTTCTGCACCGGGATGAAGCAGCGCTGCGGATCGGTCGGCGTGACGCAGCCGGGCGTGCCCGGCGACGGCTTGAAGTAGATGTTGATGCTGGAGACGTCGAGCCAGTGGTCGATGTCGGTGAACATCGCGTAGCCGGCCATGTGCGAATGCGGATCGATGAAGCCCGGCAGGATGGTCCAACCGGTGGCGTCGATGCGCTGCGTCGTGCGCGTGGCCAGGCGCAGGACCTCGAAATCGTTGCCGACCTTGATGATCTTGCCGTAGGTGTCGATGGCGATCGCCTGCGCGACCGGTTGCGCGTCGTCCATCGTGATGACGTTGGCGTTGAGCAGCACCAGACGCGCGATTCCGGGAGAGGAAGCGGGAGCGGATGACGCCTTTCCGGAAGCCGGCGTTTTCGGCGACGCGCAACCGGCGAGGGCGAGCAAGGTGGCGAGCAGTGCGGCGGGGACGGCGAACAGCGGTACGACGAAACGCTTTTCCATGTCCATGCTCCAGCGGTGACCTGCGAAAAAATCTACGCGGGCGCCCGATGAAGTCGTGGTGAAAACACGCGCGGAAAAACCTGCGCAATTTACGCAGGGTGCCTGGGCCGAGTGCGCAGGCCGGTGTGCAGGCGCCTCCCACGGCGAGACTCGATTGCGCCGATGTCGGTGCCAGCGGCATCGACGCCTGCGAAGAGGCGGCGGATGTCATCGCACGCGATGGCGCCGATGGATGAAGGGAGTCGGAGCGTGCTCGCCGTCATACCCGCAGATGCGGTTCCATCGCGCTCGGCGACACTCGCGCCCGTGCAAGAACACGCGAGGTGACCTCGCGCGACGGCCTCGGCGCGCGAGGAGAATCCGGATGTTTTTGCCCTGCTCGCGCCGGCAGGCATCCATGCACAACGCAACGTGGATGCCCGCTGGTGCGGGCAGGACGTCGGCTCAGTCGACCGGGCTCTACGCCCCTTGCGGGGCTTCCTGATACAGCTGGATCAGGTTGCCGCAGGTGTCGTCGAGCACCGCGGCGATCACCGGCCCCATCGCCGTCGGCGCCGAGCGGAACGCGACGCCGAGGATCTTCATGCGCTTGTATTCCTGCTGGAGGTCGCTGACCGCGAACATCGAGGCCGGCACGCCGGCGTCGTACATCGCCTTCTGGAACGTCTTCGCCGCGGGATGGGCGTTCGGCTCCAGCAGCAGTTCCACGCTCTTGGAACCGTCCGGCGAAACCACCGTGATCCAGCGGTACTCGCCCATCGGAATGTCGGCCCGCTTCACGAAGCCGAGAATGTTCGTGTAGAACGCCAGCGCCTTCTGCTGGTCGTCCACCATCACGCTGGTCAGCTGGATCTTCATGGTCACCCTGGTCGAAGTGGCAGACGCCGATTCTGCAAGGGTTGGCCGATTCGATCCAGCGAGTGGGTCGCAGGCGACGAAGCGGGCGCCCGGCGGCGCGGAACGCTGGCGTTGCAATCCGCCCCCTATCGCGGACCGTACCACTCGCCCCGAACGTCGACGGGGATGGTCCCGGGGCATGGCCGGATCGTCGACAGGGCTCGCGCCCCGGTCAGGGAAGCGACTCGAAGCCGTCCCGAAAGATCGTTTCGTCGACGGTCACGACGACGACCTTGCCGGATTCGAACACGATGCCCATGCAGCCCGCGCCACACCCGGTCGCGACGACGGCGGGGTCGTCGACATCCGAAATCGGCATCGAATACGACGCCGCGAACGTGTCGCGGTCGAACACATGGACGCGCCCTCGCTCGACGATGTACACCGCGCTGGACGCGCCGTCGACGACGACCGGTCCGCTCGCCGCGTAGGTGCCGATCATCGCCAGGTTCTGGTCGAACACGGTGCCCTGCGCCGTATAGATCCGGCCCGCGTCGAAGACGATGCGCACGGGGTTGGAGCTGGACAACGAATGCGCCTGCGCCACCGTCACGCCGTCCGCGGCAACCGTCAGGCGCGCCAGCGTCGGTGGGGAAGATCCGTCGGCGCCGTACAGCGTCCCGGCATCCGCGCCGAAGGCGAGCGACGAGGGCGTCGCGCCGTCGGTGCCGACGACGATGGGCCGCGCCACGCCGGCGTCGAAGACGGCGACGCCGGCATCCCACGGAATCTGGTCGATCCGATGCAGCGCCACGGCGATCGTCTCCGGCGATCCCGGCATCACGCGGATGTCCGTCGCGTAGAGGAAAGGCCCGTGCTCTTCCGTTCTGCCGAGTCCGAACGGCGCGCCCGCGGTCATCGTGGCGAGATCGATGCGGCGCGCCGACGCGGCCCCCTCGATTCCGACGTAGGCGACGGCGGCATCCGGCGACGAGCCGATCGCGGCCGGCTCGCTGCCGACGAAGACGCTGCGCGTGATCGACCCGTCGACCGGCGAGATCTCGACGACGCGGTTGCCGTACGGCGGCCCGGCGACGCTCGGCACCGACGCGTAGAGCATGCCGGTGTGCGCATTGAACGCGATATCCGAGCCGGCCACCGACACCGGCACGACGGCGCCGGCGAACGCGGGAGCTGCATCACACGCGATCATGCACGCTGCGATCGCGAAGCGGCCGACGCACCTGCCGAGGCGAATCATGGGCGTTCCTCCGCCGCTCTGGGCATACCGTCGAAGCCATCGGAGAACACCGCATCGACGAGCGTCGTCACCAGCACGACCTGCCCCGAATCGAACGCGACGGCGGCGCAGTTCGACCCGCATTCGCTCGCATGCAAGGCCCTGCTGCCGGGTGGCACCTCGAGTGCGATCGCGCGCAAGAGGACGAACGACTCCCGATCGAACACGCGCACGTGGGCGTCGTTGGAAAAGTCGGCATCCTCGAAGTAGGCGACGACGCCGTGGGCGTCGTCGAACGCGAACGGACCCTGCGCCGCGTACCTGCCCACCGGATGCAGCGTCGCACCGTCGACCGCGACGCCGCTGCCCGAATACACCGTGCCGCCACGCACCCGGAACGATCGGGCGAATGCCGGCAGGCCGCGCAGCACCCCATCGTCCAGGACCACCGCGCTCGTCGAGATCGCGTCGCGCACGAGCCACGCGCCGGTGCTGAGACGGTCGTAGGCGTACAGGAACCCGGGATCGTCGCCGAACGCGATCGCGTCGCATCCGGGCTGCTCGGCTCCGGAACCCTCCACGCCCCCGTGATAGACCGTGACACGGCTGCAGGCGCTGCCTTCCGACATGGCCAGTGCGACGGCGACGGTATCGGGCGAGCCGGGCATGACGGCGAGGTCCTGGACGTACAGCGTCGCGCCGACCGGGAACGACACCCCCACCGTCATCGTGGCCAGATCGACCTGGCGCACCACATGCCCCGTCTTGTAGCCGATGTAGGCGCGAGCCACGTCGGGCGAGATCGCCAGCGACGACGCGCCCGCGCCGAGATCGAGCGACGCGACCACCGTTCCCAGGGCCGGTGAAATCGCGACCAGGCGATCGCCGTACAGCCCGGCGCCGTTCGACGCGACGAGTGCGTACAGCAAGCTGGTCTGCGCGTCGTAGCGCAATGCGCGCGCGGACATCGCGATCGTCTGCGCCGCCGCTTGCAGCGGGATCATGAGGAAGAAGCCGAGCACGACGCCGCACCACAGCGACGTGCAGCGCATGCGCCTGGCCGTCGCGGTGCGCGATTCGCGCGCGCGCCCTGCCGATTCTGACGAGTGGATCATGTCCGCCCCAGCCGGTCGCCCGCGGCGACGTCGAACGTGCGCATGGTAGCCGTATCGGCCGTGGGCGAAAACGCGGAGCGGCTTCGCGCCAGCTGACGCGATGGGCGTCATTGGGGAGGCGTAGAATGATTCGACACACTCAGAGAACGGCCGATGACCGCGCAGGCCACTGCCAAACAAGAGGTCGAGCCGTTGTTGCAGCACCTGCCCGACGACGCGACGTTGGAAGACATCCAGTACCACGTCTACGTGCTGGAGAAGATCCGGCAAGGCCGCGCCGACGTCGCTGCGGGCCGCCGCTATACCACCGAGGAAGCCCGCCAGCGCGTGAGCCGATGGCTGCAACGATAGTCTGGTCGCAGGTGCGCTCGACGACATCGACGCGATTGCCGAGTACATCCATCGCAATTCGCCGTATCACGCGCAGCGCGTGGTGGAGGCGTTGCTGGCCCTGGGCGAGTTGATCGGCGAGCAGCCGCTGATCGGCCGCGTCGTACCGGAGCTCGGGGACGAGCGAGTACGTGAGCGGTTTCTGTACAGCTAGCGGCTGATCTACGAGCTGGGTGAGCGACGCGTCGAGATATTGGCGGTGATCCACGGCCGGCGCTTGCTGGAGTCGATCGAACGGTTGGGCTGAGGCCGGGAATTCCAACGTTGGAAATTCTGATGCGTCGGAACCCCGCGTGATCGTCTTGAGTGGTCGCTTCTTCCAACCCGGATCACTCGGCTTGTACAACTTCGGAGTGGAATGAAGACGCCGGACGGCGCAGAGCCGCCCGGCGCGATGCGTCAGCGCGCCCCGCCGCTTTGGCGTTCGATGCCCTGCAACCGACGTCGCAGGAGTTCTTCGCAGAGCACGGCGATCTTGCGCGCCTGCGTGCCGTAGAACTCGACCGAGCCGTAGCCGGTCTGGATGCGGACGTGGCGCTTCATGGCGGGGATGTCGCGCGAGAGCGTATAGCGCAGATCGGCGATCTGTAGAGCGAGTTCGTCGTGTGTGTGGTGCATGGCGTTTCTCCGTTCGCCCGCGATCCGGGAGGGATCGCTGTGGGCGACACCCTTCCCAGCGCCGCGCGCAGGTGGGTCAAGGCCGCGCGCAGCGCGCCCGAAGGGCTTGGCCTTGACGCGCCGAGCACGGCGCTATGCTGCGACGACCACAGCGATTCCCTTGTTACAACTCTACCTAGTGCGCTGTTTACGAGAAGGCGTCAGACCGCAACAGACTCGCAGTAGGAGTCGCACCAAATGACCCCGCGCCGACCTGATGAATCTCAATGGCGACCGCAAAGACCGTCCGCACTGCCCCAGTCGACTTGCGCAAGATAGAGGCCGTCGCTCTTCGAGGGCCCTCTCACCGTGGCTACGAGGTCACCTTTGCAATAGAGCCGACCATTCCCAAACGTTGATCCGCTCACCGCCCATCCGTGTTCACCCATCGCGCGATCCATGTCCGCCGTTGCGATCGGCCCGTCCGGGCGCCGAAAGCCGACGTCCACGACGAAGATGGTGGATTGGCTCTTCGCGACCCGGAAATCGGAAGTCTTGTCGCCCGAGGCACTCGCGACGATGCCGTCGAGTTCCGCGGTGATCTGCGGCCACGTGGGACGTGCGGTCGAGCTGACGTGGCGAAGATGACGACCGACGGCAAAAGCGCAATACGCGATGAAGATCACGCCGACCACGGTCAGCGCGAACGAGAAATCTTTCGAGGTCGCCACGGCGCACCAGTCCCGACGCGGGATCACAACACCGCGTCGATCACCTTGGCGAGCTGCGCCTTCGAGACCAGCCCTGCCTGCGTCGCCTGCACCTCGCCGTCCTTGAACAGCAGCATCGTCGGCGCCGAGCGCACGCCATAGGCGATGGCGGTCTTCGGGTTCTTGTCCATTTCGAGCTTGGCGATCTTCAGCCGGCCGCCGTAGTCGGCCGCGAGCTGTTCCAGCATTGGCGCGAGCGCCTTGCACGGGCCGCACCACTCGCCCCAGAAGTCGACGAGGACGGGGGTTGGGGATTGCAGGACGTCGGCGGGGAAGCTGGTGTCGGTGGTGATGAAGACGTTGGCGTTCATTGGCTAGCTCATTTTCTTGCTGTGTCGAGATAGGCGACTCTGACCCTACTACTAGGATTGGCGTCAAACTCGCGCAGAACCTCATGCTTTCCTAATGGAAACAAGAGTTGCCAAGTGCGCTGTGTTTTGCGATCGGGTCTTCTTCTTGTAACCCAATGCATCACAAACCGCTTCGATCTTCTGGCAGAAGATGTCCGCATTCAGCGAAGCCATCCAAAGATCTCCACTCGGCTTGTCCCGATTGGTGCTCTGCCATTGCACTTCGTCGTTGAGAGGATGCTCCGGTCGAAAGGGATGGATGTTGAAAATCTTATGGTCGATCTTGGTGATCCAAGACGCCCCGACCTCAGTGATCGCGCCCCACGAAATCTTGGTGTTCTCGCTGGTCACAAAGAGCACGAAAATCTTCTGTGTCGAATAGCTTTCGACGAAGAACTCTCGTAGATATTCATAGACCTCACGACCTTCCGGAACGCGGCATACCTCGTCGTCGCAGTTCGTATATAGAATATCGTCGGAAGCAACATCGTTGAAAATCAGCATCTGATAGACGATGTCAGCAAATGACTTGTCGGGATACGTCTGGCTGATAAGAATCTTCTTCTTCTGAGAATCCACTGACGCCTTCAGCCCGAGATCTGGGCTGTTGGCATTAATGGATTCGGAAATAGCCCTTTCCATCGCCTCGCGAGAAACCTTGACTCCCATTTTTGCTAGTGCACCCGCCGCATCCCCACTGGCCTTCTTGCGGAAAGCGTCCACTGACGCCCTCAATCTAGCCTCTGCTTCCCTTTGCAACCTCTCCCGCTGCTTCTTCTTCTCGGCATTGGCGAGATCCGTGTACGTCTCTCGCCGCCTGAGAATCTCGGCGAGCAATTCGTTTCTTACATATCCGCGCACCGCCTCGTAACGCGGATCGTCGGATTTATAGCCTTGGCGATTACTCAATGCCATGTCCGGCAGTTCGGTCAACTCAAACAAATCGACATGCAGCTGCCCGACGACATAGACTTCGTTCAGTTTGTTCTGACCGACGACAGGCAAGATATTGAACTCGCCCATCTTCTCGTTGGCGAAAAGCGAAATGAAATTGTCTGGAAAGTCGGTCATCTCCGCCTTCCGTCCACGGGTGGTCTTATAGGTTCCTATCCAACCCATGACTTCAAGCGAGTATTCGTATTCCTTAGCGTCGTTGGCTTGCATGGTGACGGGCAGAACCTTCGCATCCTGTGCCGAGACGAGATCGTTTCGCTTTTTCGGATAGCTGTCGGGAACGAGACCTCCCAGCGACGCAAATCTATCGCCCAGTGTGATCAGCGTGCATAGTTCACCCATGATGCTTCGGTCGAAGTCGTCTATGATCAAGCTTTCCTTGCCACGAATGACGTGTATCCGGAAGTCTGAATCGACCAATGGAAATATTTTTAGAAGATTCCGCTTTATGGCAGCCAACGTTTTGTGAAGCCGATATTGCGGATGTCGCATGATTATGGCGGAGCCATGATTCTTGACGCGCTCGAAGACGACCCCCGCATCTGGAATCGCTTTCAATTCATGCCCGTTCTCTGGGTGGCGAGTTAGCACAAACCCGGACTTTTCCCCTTTGGCCACGGTCAGGACATCCACGTTCTCGGATACCGAAAGCGCTGCCAACTTGCCGACGCCCTTGCGTCCCATTTTTCGGCGCTTCCTGGATTTTGTGAGTGAATCCTTCTCTGTAGTCCTCGATACCCCTGCCACATTTAGGTACTTGGTGATATCACCTGCTTTGTAGGACATGCCATGGCCATCATCTTCGACACGGATGTCGTCCTTGCCAGCAATGATGTAAACATTTTTTGCGTCAGCATCATATGCATTGGCGATCAACTCCGCCAAGACGTAATAAATATTCGTGTAAAGGTTCGGTCCAAGCAGTTCGAGGATGCGTGGATCGACTTCCAGCCGGTATTTTTTTTGTGGCGCGGCTTCAGCTCGAGTCATGGCATCTCCTCCTGTTATTCAACTGCAAATGTGGATTCAGGTGTCAGCGTGCGGGGGCGCAACGCTATACAATCGACCCGACATGTAAGCCCCGGAAAATCTCATGGACCGAGAGGTCGGTGCGGGAAGACGTGGATGGGCGCGAACACGGCTCCGCCATGCATCGGACTGACGACCTGGATGGGCTCAGGAGCTGTCGAACTGAGCACAAGGGTGTCGGTGGCGAGAGAGAAGCTCATGGGCTGAGCTTCTCCCGACGATTCTCGACGATGCTCACGACCTTCGCAGCCACGCGCTCTGGCGACTCGTGCGCCCACGCCCGGACGACCTCCCAACCCTCGGCACGAAGGCGCTTGTCGGTGTCGCGGTCACGCCGCTGGTTCGCGAGGATCTTCTCGCGCCAGAACTCGGCGTTCTGTTTAGGCCACGTCGCATGCTGCGGGCAGCCATGCCAGAAGCACCCGTCGACGAAAACGGCGACGCGTAGCCTTTTGAATGCGACATCAGCAACCCTGCGCGGCTTGCTGAGGACAGGAACTTGGATGCGATAACGGAGCCCACGCGCATGCAATTCGCTGCGCAGAGCCAACTCGGCAGAGGTATCCCTCTGCCGAATCTTCTTCATCCTGAGGCTGACGTCAGGCCCGGATGGCACGGTCCTTTTGCTTCCAGGCATTCTGCCCCCCGTCACGTTTCGGCGACGGCAGAAGCTTGCCCGGACGCCCATTGCTCTTCGCTAGATTCGGCTCGTGCAATTCGACGTGTTTGACGATGCTCTCACCGATGACTCGCCCCAGATCCACAGGAACCGCATTTCCGATCATCCGACCCAGCGCCTTGAACTGGACTGGACGGCCCTCAGGCAGAAACTTGTAGTCTCGGGGGAACCCTTGAAGGAGTGCACCCTCGCGCAGCGAGAGTCCTCGTCCCTGCGTCGGATGTCCGAACCGTCCGTTGCCGAAGCCATAAAACTGCGTCGTAAGTGTTGGCGCAGGATCTGCGTAAGTCATTCGGCCGTAGACACCTGGATAAGTCTTGCCGGACTTCTTGGTATGGCATTTCGCAACCAGGTGCATTGGCCAGTCGCGCCAAGTGCCGCCGGGTCTCGAGTGCTGAATACGCGCGTAGTTGAGATCCGAAAGCCGAGAAGCTGCGTGCAGCGCATCCTCGGCATCCCTGCCGCCGTGTCGAAGAGCCGGAAGGCCCTTGATGACGTCGGCAACAGACCTCTGAGTAGCCCCGTCTGGCGCAATGAGTTCGATCTTCCCTAACCTCGACGCCAAAAGTACAGTGCGACGGCGGCGTTGCGGCAGCCCATATTCAGCGCAGTCGATTACCTTGAACCAGACTTCAAATCCTTGCGCCTTCAGGGTCTCGACGAAATCATCAAACACCGCATGTTTCGTGACCGTGGGCACGTTCTCCATCGTCACGATTTCGGGTTTGGTCTCCCGGATCAATCGCGCGAAATGATTGAGAAGGCCCCAGCGTTCAGTGCCAACTGTTTCGTATCGTTGGGAGTAGCTCGAGAATGGCTGACAAGGCGCACACCCTGCTAGGACGCGAACCCGCGCATCGCCGAACCAATCGGCGAGATTCGCTGCGGTAATCGTCGACACATCCAGGGCGTGGAATGTGGCGCCATTATTGGTCTCGTAGGGGTACTTGCAGGCGTCGTCGAGGTCCACACCTGCTGTAACCTTGACACCTGAGTCCAGCAGCCCGCGCGTGAGACCTCCTGCGCCGCAGAACAGATCCACGCAGACAATGTCGGGCCCAACTCTCACGGCAGGTTCCTTTGGCGCCTGCGTACGGCTTTTGCGACGACGTTTTTCCATGCCTGCTCCCTTTTTGCGAGAGCAACCCGCATCTCGCCTCGTCTGCTCCGCATCCTATGCCTTGCCCGAGCAGCTCCGCGCGGAGGCCGCGCTCCAGCTTACCAATAGTTAACTAGATTTTCGACCCCGCCGGGCACTACCGGTGACGCACTCGCCGAAGAACTCGACAGCTTCGCCCACGTAGCAAGCCCCTGGGTCGGGGGCGATTGCGCTGCTCACAGATGACATCCGTGGATGGTGTTGGCCGCATGGACCAGCGCTGGAACTAAGGAAGACGATCGCGAACTCACCTCGACGCGCAGACAGTAGCTTCGAATTCGGGAAGACCCAAGAATTCGAGATAAAAAGAGGCCCCCGAAGGGGCCGTCCAGGTTCTAAGCTCAATGATTTCTAATTCTATGGGCTAAGAATCCAAGCCTTTATGTGCCCCGGCATCCAAACAAATTGGCTTTAATTAGATTTTTACCCACACTTCGAATACCCACAATTCAAACACGTCGCACACCCATCCATGATGATGACTGCGCTCGTATTGCACTTGTGGCACATCGTGGCCCCCGGCGGAAACGCAGCCGCATCCTTCGCGGCGCTCTCGGCGCCGGCGCCGGCAAGGTTCTCGGAAACCCCCGCGGATCCCCGCGCCCGCGAGGACGGCGGACTTTCGGTCGAAGACGCCGTCGCGGCGTCGCCGCTCACGTCAGCGTTTTTTTTTGAGCGCTCTTCGTACGCCGCGCGCTTCTCGGCGATCAGGCGCCGCTGCGCGTCGTCGAGCTCGGGATCGTGCAGCAGGCCGATCATCTTCATGTGCTGCTCGATGACGGCGCCGAGTTCCGCGACGATGCTCGGCATGTACACGCCGCCGGCCTTGAAGTAGCCGCCGCGCGGGTCGAACACGGCCTTCAATTCCTCGACCAGGAAGGTCACGTCGCCGCCCTTGCGGAACACGGCGCTCATGATGCGCGTCAGCGCCACGATCCACTGGAAGTGGTCCATGTTCTTGGAGTTGATGAAGATCTCGAACGGGCGGCGCAGTTCGTACTCGGTGCCGGCGTTGAGCACGATGTCGTTGATGGTCACGTACAGCGCGTGCTCGAACAGCGGCGACTTGATCTTGTAGGTGGCGCCGATCAGCGTGTCGGGGCGCTCGACCTTCTCGTGCATCTGGATGACTTCGGCCATCGGCACGGACGGCGCGTTCTCCGGCGCCTCGGCGGCGGGAACGACCTTGGCGGTCTCTTCGGGCTTGACGACGCTGTAACCCTTGATCTTCTTGCTGATCTTCATGGTCTTCACTGCAATGCGGGGAATGGATCGCGCAACCGCGGCATCGGCCGCGGCTCGCGGGAAAACGGGGGCCGGCGGAGCCGGTGGATGGCGCCGCGCGAGGTCGCGGCGGCGCACGTCGGGCGGATCGGCGGCCCGGCTATTTCTTCGCTGCTTTCTTGACGGCCTTTTTCACGGCCTTCTTGACGGCAGCCTTCTTCGCCGCCTTCCTGGCCGGCGCCTTCTTCACGGCCTTCTTCGCCGTGGCCTTCTTCGCGGCGACCTTCTTGACCGCGGCCTTCTTCGCCGCCGGCTTCTTGGCCGCCTTCTTCTTCGCGGCGGTTTCCAGCTCGGCCTTGCTCTTGTGCCTCATGTCGGCGGCGTGAGCGCGCTGGTAGGTCTGGATATCCTTGAACGTACCGTCGGCGTTGCGGACTGCGTAGAGCTTCTTGCCGGCACTGCTGTAGAGCGTGGTGCGTCTGGTGGCCATGCGCTTCTCCGTCGCGGCACGGACGGTTTCACCACCGGCCGGCCGCCGCGGGGGTCGGCCGGTGGCGCCGCAGGATCGCTCCTGCCGGTGGAACCTACCTGCGCTTGCCGGCCTTCTTCGCCGCCTTCTTGGCGGCCTTCTTCGCCGGAGCCTTCTTGGCGGGGGCCTTCTTCGCCGGCGCCTTGCGGGCGGGTGCCTTCTTCGCCGGAGCCTTCTTGGCGGCGACCTTCTTGGCGACCTTCTTCACGGCTTTCTTGGCGGCCGCCTTCTTCGCGGCGACCTTCTTGACCACCTTCTTCGCGGCGGGCTTCTTGGCGACCTTCTTGGCCGCCTTCTTCGCCGCGGCGGCCTTGCCGGCAACCTTCTTGACGGCCTTCTTCACCGCCTTCTTCGCGGCGGCGGCCTTCTTCTCGACCTTCTTCTCGACCTTCTTCACCGCGGTGGCGGCGGCCTTCTTGTCCTTCGCCACGACCTGCTTGGCCTTGGCGACGACGGCCTGCACCTTGCGCGCGGCCTGCTTCTTCGCCTTGGCCGCCTTGTTGGCGACCTTCTTCGCGGTGTTCTCGACCGCGGCCTTGGCGTCGGCCGCGGCGGTGCTCACCGAGGTGACCAGCGCGCCGACCGCGTCGACCGCGGCGCCGCCGATCTGGCTCGCGCCTTCCTTCATGTTTTCGAACGTACTGCCGGAACTGTCGCCTTCGCTATGCATTGGTGTTCCCCTCTCCTGCGCCTGATGGTTGGATGTTTTTGAGCACGTTTGCCTGACGGCACATCGCGATCGACATCAGAACTTGCCGTAATAGCCTTCCTTCAAAGCGTCGAAAAGGTTGGCCGCGGTGTGCGTTTCGCCATCGTACTCGATCTCTTCGTTGCCCTTGACCTCCACCACCGAGCCGTCCTCGAGTTCGAAACGGTAGATGGTGTTCTCCAAATCATGCTCCTTCACCAGCACTCCTTGGAAGGCCGCCGGATTGAAGCGGAAGGTCGTGCAGCCCTTCAGGCCCTGCTTGTGGGCGTAGCGATAGATGTCCTTGAAGTCTTCGTAGGGGTAGTCGGTCGGTACGTTGGCGGTCTTGGAGATCGACGAGTCGACCCATTTCTGCGCCGCGGCCTGGATGTCGACGTGCTCCACCGGGCTGATGTCGTCGGCGGCGACGAAGTACTCCGGCAGCTTCTCGTCGGCTTCCTGCGAGCCCGGCATCGCGCGGCCGTTGATCAGCTCGCGATAGGCCAGCAGTTCATAGCTGTAGACCGAGACCTTCTCCTTGGTCTTGCGGCCTTCGCGGATCACGTTGCGGCTGTAGTGATGGGCGAAGCTCGGCTCGATGCCGTTGGAGGCGTTGTTGGCCAGCGACAGGCTGATCGTGCCGGTCGGCGCGATCGAGGAGTGGTGGGTGAAGCGCGCGCCGACCTCGGCCAGCTCGGCGACCAGCTCCGGCGCCACGCCGGCGACGCGCTGCATGTAGCGGCTGTACTTGGCGTGCAGCACGCGGCCGGGGATGGTGTCGCCGATCTTCCAGCCGTCGGCGGCCATTTCCGGGCGCTTGCGCAGCATCTCGCCGGTGACCTCGAAGTCGCGCGCCAGGATCGGCGCGGGGCCTTTCTCCTTGGCCAGCGACAGCGCGACTTCCCAGCCGGCGAGCGCCATCTCGCGCGCGACGTCCTCGGTGAAGGCGACCGCGTCGGCGTGGCCGTAGCGCATCTTCAGCATCGTCAGCGTGCTGCCGAGGCCGAGGAAGCCCATGCCGTGGCGGCGCTTGTTCATGATCTCGTCGCGCTGCTGCGCCAGCGGCAAGCCGTTGATCTCGACCACGTTGTCGAGCATGCGCGTGAACACGCGCACGACCTCGCGGTACTCGTCCCAGTCGAAGCGCGCCTTCGGGCCGAACGGGTCGCGCACGAAGGTGGTCAGGTTGACCGAGCCGAGCAGGCACGAGCCGTACGGCGGCAGCGGCTGCTCGCCGCAGGGGTTGGTGGCGCGGATGTGCTCGCACCACCAGTTGTTGTTCATCTCGTTGACGCGGTCGATCAGGATGAAGCCCGGCTCGGCGTAGTCGTACGTCGAGACCATGATCATGTCCCACAGGTGCCGCGCACGGATGTGGCCGTAGATCTTGCAGGCGACCAGGCCGTCGTCGCGCGTGACGTAGTTCCTGTGCGTGGGCCAGTCGCGCCAGACGACTTTCTCGGCGTCGGCCAGGTCGATCTCGCCCTGCTCCTTCACGTGTATCGGGAATACCAGCGGCCAGTCGGCGTCCTGCTCGACCGCGTCCATGAAGCCGTCGGTGATCAGCAGGCTCAGGTTGAACTGGCGCAGGCGCCCGTCCTCGCGCTTGGCGCGGATGAATTCCTTCACGTCCGGATGGCTGACGTCGAACGTGCCCATCTGCGCGCCGCGGCGGCCGCCGGCGGAGGAGACGGTGAAGCACATCTTGTCGTAGATATCCATGAACGACAGCGGCCCGGAGGTGTACGCGCCGGCGCCGGACACGTACGCGCCGCGCGGGCGCAGCGTCGAGAACTCGTAGCCGATGCCGCAGCCGGCCTTCAGGGTCAGGCCCGCCTCGTGCACCTTGTCGAGGATGTTGTCCATCGAATCGTCGATGGTGCCGGAGACCGTGCAGTTGATCGTCGAGGTCTTCGGCTTGTGTTCCTGCGCGCCGGCGTTGGAGGTGATGCGGCCGGCCGGGATCGCGCCGCGGCGCAGCGCCCACAGGAATCGGTCGTACCAGTAGTTCTGCTTCTCCGGAGTCGTCTCGACTTCGGCCAGCGCCTTGGCGACGCGCTGGTAGCTATGGTCGATCGATAGGTCGACCGCTTCGCCTTGCTTGGACTTCAGGCGGTATTTCTTGTCCCAGATGTCGTAGGAAGCGGGCTGCAGCGGAATTTCCACTGCGCCGCGCGCGAGCTGCTCCAGGCGCACCGTGCTCATTGCTCTTTCGTTCTCCCGAATTGCTGCCGGATCTTCAGGTCCGGCTTTGCCAACATTGCCGATCGATCGTCGTGGCCGCATCGAACAAACGACACCGCCGGCGCCACCCTTTCTTACCTGGGTACCACGCCGTCTACGACAACCCGCCGATCAGATTCCGCCCCCGCTGCCGGAATCGCCGCCTATCGTGCCGATTCTTGAACCAACCCAATGTATAGGCTTTGTGAACATGCGTGAACACAAGATCTTGTGCCAGCGGCGCACTAACCTACGCCTGCACGTCGGCCTTGGCAAGCATTTTTTCGCACGCTCCGACGCGGCTGCGCCGAACGCTGAACGGAATCCGTGCGAGCGGCTTGAAGCACGGGAAACCCGCCGCGATTTGCACGGTCTGCAGCCTAGTCCGATGCTTGTCCCTCACCTCGCAACAAGGATCCGTTCCATGCCTCCGCTTCCGCGCGCATCCGTCCGTTTCGACCCGACGACCCGTCGTCTCTCCGCCTTCGCACTCGCCGCGGCGCTGTCCGGCGCGGCCTGGTTCGGTGCGGAAGCTCACGCGGCACTGCCGCCGGCGGTCGACGGCCAGGCGCTGCCTTCGCTGGCGCCGATGCTGGAGAAGACCACGCCGGCGGTGGTCAACATCGCCTCGAAGACGCGGGTGGCGGTGCGCAATCCGTACTTCGACGATCCGATCTTTCGCCGCTTCTTCGGCGTGCCGAACATGCCGCGCGAACGCGTGCAGCAGTCGCTCGGCTCGGGCGTGATCGTGGATGCGAACAAGGGCTACGTGCTGACCAACAACCACGTCGTCGAAGGCGCCGACGACATCTCGGTGACCGTCGCCGACGGCCACACGGTCAAGGCCAAGCTGATCGGCACCGATCCGGACACCGACCTCGCGGTGCTGCAGATCCCGACCGGCAAACTGACGGCCCTGCCGCTGGCCGATTCCTCGCAGCTGCGCGTCGGCGATTTCGTCGTCGCCATCGGCGAGCCGTTCGGGCTCGGCCAGACCGTCACCTCCGGCATCGTGTCGGCGCTCGGCCGCTCGGGCCTGCGCGGCTCGGGCTACCAGAACTTCATCCAGACCGACGCCTCGATCAATCCCGGCAACTCCGGCGGCCCGCTGGTGAATCTGCGCGGCGAGCTGGTCGGCATCAACTCGATGATCTACTCGCCGTCCGGCGGCAACGTCGGCATCGGCTTCGCGATTCCGTCCAACCTCGCCGCCGACGTCATGCGCCAGCTGGTGCAGTTCGGCGAGGTCAAGCGCGGCGCGCTCGGCGTCGAGGCGCAGGACGTCACGCCGGAGCTGGCCGAGATGCTCGCCCTCGGCGATCGCAAGGGCGCGGTGGTCACGCGCGTACGCGCGAAGTCGCCGGCGGAAAGCGCCGGCCTCAAGCCCGGCGACGTGATCGTCTCGCTGAACGGCAAGAGCATCGGCGGCGAACAGGAACTGCACAACATCGAAGGCTTGACCACGCCCGGCGCGGCGGTCGACGTCGGCGTGATGCGCGAAGGCAAGCCGCTGACGATCAACACCGCGCTGAAGGTGAACGAGGCGGTCGTGCTGAAAGGCGAAGCGCTCGATCCGCGCCTGGCCGGCGTGCAGTTCGGCGACGTTCCCGACAGCTTGCGCCGGCAGGGCGTCGGCGGCGTCAGCGTGACGCGCGTGGCCGAGTCGAGCCGCGCGTTCGCCAACGGCCTGCGCAGCGGCGACCTGGTCGTCGCGGTGAACCGGCGCGACCTCGCCGGCAGCGAGGACTTCAGCCGCCTGGTCGCCACGCATCCGCGCCAGCTGATGCTGACCTTGCTGCGGGGTCAGGAAGCGTTCTACCTGCTGCTGCAGTAACGCTCCACGCGCAATGTGAAGTTCAGCGCCGCACGCGGTTCCGCTTGCGGCGCCGCTGGCGCCTGCGTGCTAAGGTTGCGCCTTCGTTTTTCGACCTTTCCGCGAATCCCGACGCCATGCTGCTACGCCGTCTCTGCACTCCGTTCGTCCTCGCCGTGTCCCTGCTGTCGGCCGGCCCCGCGCTCGCCGCGAAGAAGCCCGCCGCCGAAGCCGCCCTGCCCGCCTCGGCCGACGACCTGGTCTGGCGCGGCGACCACGCCACCGGCCGCGCGCTGATGGAAGACCTCGCCAAGCAGTACGCGAAGGAGAAGAAGGGCAAGATCTCGCTGCAGCCGTTCAGCACGCTGTCCGGCCTCGACGCGGTGGCCGCCGGCAGCGCCGACTTCGCCGGCAGCGCGCGCGCCAAGTACGCGCGCCGCAGCGAGGAAGCGGCGCTGAACTTCATCCCGGTCGCGCTCGACGGCGCGGTGCTGATCACGCACCCGAAGAACCCGGTCGGGAACATCACGCTGAAGCAGATCCACGACATCTACTACGGCCGCATCAAGAACTGGAAGGACCTCGGCGGTCCGGACAAGGACATCAACCTGTACGCGATCGCCTCGCCGCTCGACGGCGTGGAGTACTCCTTGCGCGAACTGGTGTTCCGCAACGGCGACCAGCGCGTCGCCGCGCCGCGCCTGTACATCAACACGGTCAAGCTGGAAGAAGCCGTCACGCTCGATCCGGCGGGCCTGGGCCTGTCGACGATGGCCGGCACCTTTTCCAACAAGGGCGTGAAGGCACTGACCGTCGAAGGCGTCGCGCCGACCACCGCCACCGTCGGCGACGGCAGCTATCCGCTCTACATCACGCTGTATCTCGCCGAGCTCAACGACTCGCCGAAGCAGGCGGCGATCGAGCGCTTCCTCGCCTTCCTCGAGACGCCGGCCGCGAAGGACATCCTGCGCCGCCACCAGCTGACGCCGTACTCCGACGCCAGCGCGGTGATCGCCAAGAACGAACAACGCATGGCCTACATCGACGCGCAGGTCGGCCGCAACGCCGCCGCTTCCGCCGCGGCCGTCGCCGCCGCCTCGGCGCCGCCGCCGACGCCGGTCGCCGCGCCGCGCGCCAGCCTCGAGGCGAAGACGCGCATCGCGCCGACCGCCGAGACGACCCAGGCCGCGCGCGAGAACCTCGCCCGCGCCGAGGCGAAGAAGGCCGAGAAGGCGCAGGTCGCGAAGGCCGCGGCGCCGAAGAAGCCCGCCGCGCCGAAGGCGACCGCCGCGAAGAAGGCCGACACCGGCAAGGTCGTCGCCAAGGCCGCCCCGGCCAAGGCCCCCGCCAAGGCGAAGGCGGCGACCGCGAAGGCGGACGCGCCGGCGAAGCCCGCGGAGAAGAAGGCGCCGTCGTTCGGCAACGTCAGCAGCGGCGCGAGCGGCGGCTGACGCGCGGACGCGGAGCCCGACCGCGACACCGATGCGCATCCTCGCGCTGTCGCTCGATCTCGACGACACGCTGTGGCCCGTCGCGCCGGCGATCCAGCAGGCCGAACGCGCGCTCGACGACTGGCTGCGGCGGCACCACGCCGCCGTCGCCGAGCGCTGGCCGATCGCCGCGCTGCGTGAGCTGCGCGACCAGGTCTCCGCCGAGCGGCCCGATCTCGCGCACGACTTCACCACGCAGCGCCTGCTGACCCTGCAACGCGCGTTCGCCGCCTGCGGCTTCGGCGACGAACACGTCGACGCCGCGTTCGAGGCGTATTTCGAGGCGCGCAATCGCGTGCAGTGCTACGCCGACGTCGAGCCGGCGCTGGCCGCGCTGGCCGCGCGCGTGCCGCTGGTGAGCCTGTCCAACGGCAACGCCGACCTCGAACGCATCGGCCTGCGCCGGCATTTCGCGCACTGCATCTCCGCGCGCGAGTTCGGCGCGGCCAAGCCGGACGCGGCGATCTTCCACGCCGCCTGCGCGCGGCTCGGCCTCGCGCCGGAGCACGTGCTGCACGTCGGCGACGATGCGCATCTGGACGTCGTCGGCGCGCATCGCGCCGGACTGCGCACCGCCTGGATCAACCGCCATGCGTCGGCGTGGACGCACGCCGACGTCGAGCCCGATCTGCACCTGCGCGATCTCGGCGAACTGGTGCACTGGCTCGAACGCCGCGCCGCCTGACCACGAATTCACGAGGAACCGAAAACAATGGACGCCTGGATCGTCGCCGACACCGCCGCCGATGCGATTCCGCTGATCGCGGTCGATCGCGAGAGCTTTCCCGCGATCGCCACCGCGCTCGGCGCCGAGGCGCAGCGCTGGTGCGAGGCGAACGCGTTCGCCGGCGAACTCGGCCGCTTCCTCGCTTTGCCTTCGGCGGACGGTGCGGCGCACGCGGTGCTCGCCGGCTGCGATCGGCGCGACGCGGTGTTCGCGCTGGCCTCGCTGCCGCAGCGTCTGCCGCCGGGCCGCTACGCGCTCGACGCGCGCGGCCTCGCCCTCGACGCCGGCGACGCCGCGCTCGGCTGGGCGCTCGGCGCCTACCAGTTCACGCGCTACAAGAAGCCCTCGCGTCCGCCGGCGCAGCTGGTCGTCGACGCGGCCAGCGCCGCGCGCATGGAACCGATCGCGCAGGCGATCTTCCAGGTGCGCGACCTGATCAACACGCCGACCGAGGACATGGGCCCGGCCGAACTCGCCGGCAGCCTGCGCGCGCTGGCCGAGCGCCACGGCGCGGACTATCGCGAATGGGTCGGTGACGAACTGCTCGCGTCCAACTTCCCGACCATCCACGCGGTCGGCCGCGCCAGCCATCGCGCGCCGCGCCTGGCCGAGCTGACGCACGGCCCGGCCGACGCGCCGCATCTGGTGCTGGTCGGCAAGGGCGTGTGCTTCGACACCGGCGGCCTCGACATCAAGCCGGCCGACGGCATGCGCTGGATGAAGAAGGACATGGGCGGCGCCGCTCACGCGATCGGCCTGGCCGGCGTGGTGCTGGCGGCGAAGCTGCCGGTGCGCCTGACCGTGCTGATTCCCGCGGTCGAGAACGCGATCGCCGGCAACGCGTACCGTCCCGGCGAGATCGTGAAGACGCGCGCCGGCCACACGGTCGAGATCGACAACACCGACGCCGAAGGCCGCCTCGTGCTGTGCGACGCGCTGGCCTACGCGGCCGAGCAGAAGCCCGACCTGATCCTCGACTTCGCCACGCTCACCGGCGCCGCGCGCATCGCGCTCGGCCCGGAACTGCCGGCGCTGTTCGCCAACCGCGACGAGGTCGCCGGCGGCCTGCTCGAAGCCGCGCAGGCGACGCGCGATCCGCTCTGGCGCCTGCCGCTGTGGCGGCCGTACCTGGCGATGCTCGATTCGCACGTCGCCGATCTCGCCAACTCCGGCGCTTCGCGCCACGCCGGCGCGATCACGGCCGCGCTGTACCTGGAGCGCTTCGTGCCGGAGTCGCAGGCCTGGGCGCATCTGGACGTCTATTCCTGGAATGATTCCGACAAGCCCGGCCATCCGCGCGGCGGCGAGGCGCAGGGCTTGCGTGCGTATTTCGAGTTCCTGCGGCGGCGTTACGCACGCGCGTGAGAGCCTTCGCGCTCACGTAGGCGTCATGCCCGCGAACGTGGGCATCCACAAAAAGGGCGGGCGAGCGCGATGACGTCGACATGTGCTGACTTCTACGACGCGGAACTGGCCCGTCACCAGCGGCACCTCGGCGCGGCCGCCGGCGTCGGAAGACGCGACCGCGTGCTCGACATCGGCTGCGGTGCGGGGCAGACCACTCGCGAAGCCGCGCGCGCCGCCGTGGAAGGCGAAGCACTCGGCGTGGACACCTCCGCACCGATGCTCGCCATCGCGCGGCAACGCGGCATCGAGGAAGGACTGCGCAACGTGACGTTCGAACAGGGGGACGCGCAGGTTCACGCGTTCCCGAGCGCTCGTTTCGACGTCTGCATCAGCCGCTTCGGCGTGATGTTCTTCGCTGATCCCGCCGCGGCGTTCGCCAACATCGCCCGTGCCCTGAAGCCGGGCGCGCGCCTGGCGTGGATGGTGTGGCAGAGCCAGGAGCGCAACGCCTGGTCCGTCGCCGTGCGCCTTGCATTGGCGCCGGAGACGGCCGCCTCCGCCGGCACTCCGGCGACGTTCTCGCTCGGCGATCCCGCGGTCGTCACGACGCTGCTGACCTCGGCCGGTTTCGCCTCGATCGGGTTCACCGAGGTACGCGAGCCGGTCTTCTACGGACCGGACGTCGACGCGGCGTTCGAGGCCGTCTCCGGCTTCCAGTTCGTGCGCGAGGCGCTGGCGCGCACGGACGAACCGCCCGGCGCGATGTCGCGGCGGCTGCGCGACGTGCTGGAAGCGCACCGGAGCGCCGAGGGCGTGCTGTTCGATTCGCGCGCGTGGATCGTCACGGCGTCACGCGCGGCCGAATAGACCGCGCCAGCACCGCCGCGTCGATACGGGCGAGCGTCCACTCTGCCAACAGCCGTTCCGGTATCCGGTCGACACGCCGGCTCCTTCGCCGGAAGCGACCGCCCGGACACCGGGCTCACTGCTCGGCCACGGTCTCCAGCAGCGGCGAGGCGAACATCGCCTGCGGCGAGATCACCGTTTCGTCCAGCGGGATGTTCTTGCCGTACCGCTCGCGCAGCTTGGCCCGCACCAGCGGATCATCGAGCGCGAAGTCGCCGAGCTTCGCGCGCTCGCCGAGCCGCACGCCGAGCGCGCGGTCGTACAGTTTCCAGACCAGCTCGGAACAGTAGAGGCGACGGTCCGACCATTCGAAGGCGGCGTCGTAGGGCTTGCCTTCGAAAGCCTTCGCCTCCTCGCGCAGACGATCGACCTGCGCCGCCGTGAGAGGCGTGCGCGGCCGCTTGAGCACGTAGTGCCCGCGTTCGCCGCGCGCCAGCCACGTTTCCAGCGGCGTGTAGCGCACCGTTCGCTCGGCTTCGAAGACGAACGCGCGGCCATTGCGCGTCAGCACCACGCCCATGTGGCTGTAGCGCGAACCGGTCGCTTTCTGGATCGCCGCGCTCTGCGCCGAGCGCGAGGTCTGGAAAAGAAGGTCTCCGTCGACGACGGAAGGCGCCGGCGCGGCGCCGCAGGCGGCCGAGACGAAGCCGAGCAGCGCGCCGAAACGAACGACGGCGGATCGCATCGAGGCGAGCCGCCGCCGGTGCCTCGTGCCGACGTCAGTCGACCCGCGTCGACATCGCCCCGTACGGCAGGATGCGCGCCGCCAGCTTGACGTCGGTGCGGATCAGGTCGATCTCGTCGGCGAGGATGTGGGCGGCTTCGTCGAGCACGACGTCGCGCTTGTCCTTCGCCTTCTTCTCGCGCTCGATGTCGGTGGTGATGCTGCGCTCGTCGGGTTGCAGGCCGTCGTCCTGCAGGCCGGCGTCCTCGCCCTTGTCGGCGGGCGCGTCCGCGCCATCGCGCTTCTGCGACTTACCGCCGTCCTTCTTCGTATCGACCGCGATCTTCACGCCGTCGTCGGCGTCGGCCTTGCGCGGACGATCGCGGACGCCCGCGGCTTCGCGGATCTTCTGCTCCGTCTTGGCCGCCGGGTCCGCCGAAGGCGTCGCCGAAGTGCTGGCCTGGTCGCGCTCCTTGCGCTTGGCTTCCTGGTCGTCGCGCTCCTTGCGCCGCGCCTGCTCGTTCAGCGAAACGGTCTTCTCCGCGCGCAGCTTGCGGATGTCGGCGAGATCGGCTTCGAAGTTCTTCCAGTCGACGTTCTTCGCCACGCGCGCGTCGTGCCGCTGCAGCAGCTCCGGCACCACCGGCTTGAGGTCGGCCACCGGCGCGTACTTCGCCGGCTCGATCGAGGTCCACGGCAGCGCGTTGTCGTAGCTCGATTCGCCGAAGTCCTTCGCCTCGACGGTCAGCGGGAAGCTGATGTCCGGCGTGACGCCGCGCAGCTGAGTCGAGCCGCCGTTGATGCGGAAGAACTGCGCGATGGTCATCTTGACCTCGCCGAAGGTCGGCTTCTCGTTGTGCGCGACGTCGTCGAGATCGACCAGGTTCTGCACCGTGCCCTTGCCGAAGGTCGGCTCGCCGACGATCAGGCCGCGGCCGTAGTCCTGGATCGCCGCGGCGAAGATCTCCGACGCCGAGGCCGAGGCACGGTTGACCAGCACGGCGAGCGGGCCGTCCCAGGCCATGCCGGGATTGCTGTCTTCTTCGGCTTCGATCTGGCCGCCGGCGTTGCGCACCTGCACCACCGGGCCCTTGTCGATGAACAGGCCGGTGAGATCGGTCGCCTCGGCCAGCGAGCCGCCGCCGTTGTTGCGCAGGTCGACGATGACGCCGTCGACCTTGTCGGTCTTCAGCTCGCCGAGCAGCTTCTCGACGTCGCGCGTGGCGCTCTTGTAGTTGCGGTCGCCGCGGCGGCGCGCGTCGAAGTCCTGGTAGAAGGTCGGCAGCGAGATCACGCCGATCTTGCGCGTGTGGTCGCCGCCCTTGACCTCGATGATCGACTTCTTCGCCGCCTGCTCTTCGATGCTGACCTTCTTGCGCGTCAGCGCGAGCGTGACGTGCTTGCCGTCGGGGCCGGCGTCGGCCGGCAGCACCTCCAGGCGCACGACGGTGTCCTTGGCGCCGCGGATCTTCTCGACCACGTCGTCCAGGCGCCAGCCGATCACGTCGACGATCTGCCCGTGCTCGCCCTGGCCGACGCCGACGACGCGGTCGCCGACCTTCAGCTTGCCGGACAGCGCGGCCGGGCCGCCGGGCACGATCTCGCGGATCGCGGTGTAGTCGTCGTCGCGCTGCAGCACCGCGCCGATGCCCTCCAGCGACAGCTTCATCGCGATGTCGAAGTTCTCCGACGCGCGCGGGCCGAGGTAGTTGGTGTGCGGCTCGATCGACGAGGCGTACGCGTTCATGAAGGTCTGGAACACGTCCTCGCTGTTGAGCTGGCGCACGCGGTCCAGGTAGGCCGCGTAGCGCTTGTCGAGCGTGTCGCGGATGTCCTTGTCGGACTTGCTGGCGAGCTTCAGGCGCAGCCAGTCGTTCTTGACGCGCTTGCGCCAGAGTTCGTCGAGTTCGGCGGTGTCCTTCGCCCACGGCGCCTTCTCGCGGTCGTACTGGTAGTTCTCGTCGGCGGCGAAGTCGAAGCCCTTGGCCAGCGCCGCGCGCGCGTAGGCGACGCGTTCGGCGACGCGCTGCTCGTAGATGTTGAACATCGCGTAGGGCGCGGCGAGATCCTGGTCGTAGATCGCGTCGTCGAGCTTGTCCTTGTACGGCGCGAACTTGTCGATGTCGCTCTGCGTGAAGAACAGCTTGTCGCCGTCGAGCGAGTCGAGATAGCGCTTGAAGATCTGCTCGCTCATCGCGTCGTCGAGCGGCGTGGGCTTGTAGTGGAAGCGTGTCAGGAAGCGCGTCGCCCACACGGCCGCCTCGGTCTGCGAAGGCGTCGCCTTCAGCAGCGGCGCGCCCGCTCCTTCGGTCGGCTTGGCGAATACCGGCCCGATCAGGGCGGTCAGCGCAACGGTCAACAGCAACTTCCGCATCGGTATCACCCTGGTTGATGCGCGGTTCTTTCCGCGCAAAGCGAAATCAGACCACGCGTCCTTGCGCGGACTTAGCAATGTGGCACACGCCGTCGCGTGCGACGTCCGACGACCGGACCATCGCTCACGCCACCTGAACGAAGCCCGCCGCGTGCGCCATCTCGTCCGCGTGGTACGAGGAGCGCACCATCGGTCCCGAGGCGACGTGCTCGAAACCGAGGCTCATCCCGAGCTGCTCGAACGCCTTGAATTCTTCCGGCGTCCAGTAGCGCAACACGGGGTGGTGATGCGGGCTCGGCTGCAGGTACTGGCCGATCGTCACCATATCGACATCGTGGGCACGCAGATCGTTCAACGTTTCCTCGACCTGCTCCCAGGTTTCGCCCAGGCCCAGCATGATGCCGGACTTGGTCGGCACGTCCGGATGCTGCGCCTTGAAGCGCTTCAGGAGGTCGAGCGACCAGTCGTAGTCGGCGCCCGGACGCACTTCGCGATACAGCGCGCGCGGCGTCTCCAGGTTGTGGTTGAACACGTCCGGCGGATCGCCGGCGAGCGCCTCCAGCGCGCGCTCCATGCGGCCCTTGCCGCGGAAGTCCGGGGTCAGGATCTCGATGCGGATGCCGGGATTCTCGAAGCGCACCGCCTTGATGCAGGCGGCGAAGTGCGCGGCGCCGCCGTCGCGCAGGTCGTCGCGGTCGACCGAGGTGATCACGACGTACTTCAGGCCCATGTCGCGGATCGTGCCGGCCAGGTGCGCCGGTTCCAGCGGATCGGGCGCCTTCGGGCGGCCGTGCGCGACGTCGCAGAACGAGCAGCGCCGCGTGCACACCTCGCCGAGGATCATGAAGGTGGCGGTGCCCTTGCCGAAGCACTCGTGGATGTTCGGGCAGGAGGCTTCCTCGCACACCGTGACCAGGCGGTTCTCGCGCAGCTTGGCCTTGAGCTTGGCGACGGCGTTGCCGGGCGGGATGCGCACGCGGATCCACGACGGCTTGCGCAAGGTCGGCGCGTCGGCGAACGTCGCGCGGTTGCGTGCGATCTTGTCCTCGCCGAGCTGCTTGTCCGGCGATGCCCCGGCGACGGGCGTAGGGATGACAGCCAGCGGAATGGTCTTGACGTCGGTCATGCTGCTTCGAGTCAGGCTCACCGAGCGACGTGCACGGCGTCGGCGGTGGCGGAAAGGGGGAGTTCTGCCGCGGCGGTTTGCGGCACGAGGCCGAATTGTCGCGCCAGCTCGCCGATCAGGACGGTTTCGACCTCGGCCAGCGAGCCAGGCCCGCCCAAGTCTAGCACCTGGGTGACGGCCAAACCCTGGTAGCCGCAGGGATTGATGCGGTGGAACGGCTCCAGATCCATGTCCACGTTGAAGGCGAGACCGTGGAACGAACAGCCGCGCCGCACGCGCAGGCCGAGCGCAGCGACCTTGGCGTCGCCGACGTAGACGCCCGGCGCGCCGTCGCGGCGCACCGCGACGATGTTCCAGGTCTCCAGCGTGTCGATGATCGCCTGCTCGATCCGCTGCACCAGCTCGCGCACGCCGACCTTCAGCCGGCGCAGGTCGAACAGCGGATAGGCGACGATCTGGCCCGGCCCGTGGTAGGTCACCTGGCCGCCGCGATCGACCGGCACCACCGGGATCTCGCCCGGCAGCAGCACGTGCTCCCACTTGCCGGCCTGGCCGAGGGTGAAGACCGGATCATGCTCGAGCACCCACAGTTCGTCCGGCGTTTCCGCTCCGCGCCGATCGGTGAACGCCTGCATCGCACGCCAGACGGGTTCGTAGGGTTGGCGGCCGAGGCGGCGGACGATCAGTGGCTGGGACATGTCGCGTAGATGGGTTCTCAGGCTCGTTTCACAATCACGACGTACGGCGGACCCGCACGCCTCCGCCTTGCTAGACTCACCGCACCTGCCACGGGGGAGTCGCGTCATGCGCAGCAAGACGGCTGGGTTGGGCATCGTACTCGCATTCTCGGCGCCGCTCGCCGCCCTTTCGGCGAGCGCTCGCGCCGAGCCGCCGGCGAGCGTGCCCGACAAGGACACGCAGTCCCTGATCGACACGTATCGACGCGGCCAGCTCGATCTCTTCGACACGCTGCGCAACGACGCCTCGCCGCGCCGGCAAGTGCTGGCCGCGCGCCTGTACGTCGACGACGAAGACGTGCCGACCGTCCTGCGCCCGAAGCGCCAGGACGTGGTCGCGAACGCCGCCCAGCTGGCGCGCGGCGACGCGGTCGTGCAATGGATCGCCGCCGATTCCGGCAACTACTACTCCAGCCAATGCGGCCCGACGCGCTGGCCCGAAGCGGAAGTCGCCGCCCTGGTGCGGCTGGAACCGGACAATGCCGGCGCGCTGCAGTACGCCGTCGCGCTGGCGCACGCGAAGGGCGGACAGGCCGCGCTCGACGAGGCGCTCTCACGCATGGCCTCGGCGACGCGCGCCGACGACCATTCCGGCGCGGAAGTGGCCGAATGGCGCAAGGCGCTCACCGCCCATCCCGAAGCCGGCTTCGGCGACTCGCGGGAGGATGCCTCGGTCGAGGAGCGCGCGCTGCTGGACGCCCTGCGCCACGCCGATTCCAGCGTCGCACCGACCACGAACGCCCTGCAAAGCGTCTGCGCGCCCGACGGCAACGTCGAGCAGGCCTGGCAGCGCCTCGGCTGGTGCGTCGAGGCCGGCACGCTGATGGCCGGCAAGGGCACCAGCTTCGCCCTGCGCGAAACCGGCCTGAAGATGCTCACCGCCGCGGGCGCCACGCCGAGCGACCTCGCCGAACTGCAGCGCCAGTTCGACTGGCTGAAAGCGCACGCGCCCAATCCGCTGCGCAACATGACGGCCTTCGGCGACGACCTTGCCGATCTCGTCGCGGACTGGCGCGGCGCACCGAACGAAATCGCCGCGACCGAACGCCGGCTCGAGCGCCTCGGTCAACCGATGACTCCGCCGGCCGGCTGGGTCGACGCGGACTCGGAGGAAAAGGCCACCGCCTCCGCGGCGGAGAACGCGTGGCGGGACTACGTCCGCGCCTTGCTCGACGACATGCGCGGCAGCACCGACGTGCGCACGCAAGCCTTGGCGCTGGGCTCGGACAAGGTCTTCGCCTTCTGGCTCGATACCGCCGGCCCCGCGGACGCGCCGGCGACGAAAGACGCATCGGCGCCCGATGCCCTCGCCGCGCTGGCAGCGGCGAACCCGGACGACCTGCTGGTGCAGTGGGTCGTCGCCACCTCGAGCAGCGACGCCGCCGGCGCCGCGATCGCCAACGTGCAACGGCTCGACGCCGACAACGCGGCGGCCTGGGGCCTGTCGCTGTCGGCCGCCGATGCGGACACACCGGCGCTCCTGCAGCGCATGGCGGAGGCGAAGCGGTACGACGAACATCTGGCCGACCTGCTCGCGCCGTGGCTCGCCGCCGTGGGCAAACGCCCGATACCTTTGGAAAACCTCCAGGCCACGCTGCTGCCGTCGTCGTCGGTCGAGAATTTCTCCGCCGACACGGCCGGCAAGGCCGCGGCGCTGAGCTTCGCGATGATCCATTCGACCAGCGCATCGCACTTCGCCAGCGTACATACCGCGTGCAAGCAGCGCGGCGACGCGGACGACGCGCGGCGCCGAGAGGCATGCCTCGCGATCGGCCGCCTCATGCTGAATTCGAGCGACACGGCCATCAGCGCACGGATCGGCAGCACGATCCTGCGCGAAGTCGGTCCGCTCGCGCCGGGCGACCAGCAGCGCGAACGCCGCATCGCCTGGTGGCAGGAAACGCAACTGAACGCGTTTACCGAAGGGTCCAACCTCGACGCCTATTTCGACGATTTCGCCTCGACCGGCAGTGAAATTGAAGCGTTGCGCCTGGCGGCGACACGCGCCGGCAAGGCCGAGCCGCCGGCCGAGTGGAAATCGCCGTCGGAAAAGCGCGCCCAGAAAGGGAAATAGAGCGCGCACGGCGCCGCGCGGGATGGGCCGGCGGCGCTATCGGCGACTCGGCGATGAACGCTCGCCGCGTCCGGCGTATGCCGGGCTCTGCCCCGCAGCGCCGCGTCGCACGCCGGGCAGGTGAAGCGGGCAATGACCGGAACGTCGTTGCCCTTGCACGAAAGACCTCTCTGCATCGCGTCGGCGATCACCCGCTGCCGCGTCTTCCCGAGGCGCCGTTGCGAATGGCCCCGGCTCACGAGAAAGATCGGCAGGACCTCGAAAGCGACCGTGCCGATCGCTTGCGCCTTGCCGTCTACCGCGCCGCTGCCGGCAGCGGCGACCGCGCTCCAGGCATGTCGTTTTTCAGGCCGGATCGGCGTAGGGAAGGTCGTTGATCTGTTCCTTCGAATGGCGGGCTGTCCCGTGATGGTCCGTCGCCAGTTCTCCGCCCCAGCCCCGCATCCAGGACACCGCCGCCATGCGACCTCATTTCCCGCCAGCCCTGTGCGCCATCCTCATCCTCGCCGGCTGCTCGCAGAACCCTCCGGCGGCGCGGACGGTCGACGTGGTCGATCGCGCTTTCGGCCTTTCCATGCCCGATCCGTACCGCTGGATGGAAGGCGAGAAGAACGCCGAGTTCGATGCCTGGCTGAAGGCGCAGGGCGCGGCTTCGCGCGCGAAGCTGGACGCGCTGCCGACACTGCAATCCTGGCGCGAACGCCTGACCCGGGTGGCCGCCGCCACGACCAGGCACAGCGCCCATACGCTGGTCGGCGACCGCCTGTTCTTCCTGCGCGCGCCGACCGGCAAGGAAGGCATGTTGATGGTGCGCGACGCCGACGGCGAGGAACGCCTGCTGCTCGACCCGAACACCGTGCAGGGCGGCGCCAGCATCGGCGGCTTCAGCGTGTCGCGCGACGGCGGCAAGGTGGCGGTGAACATCGGCTTCGGCGGCAACGAGATCGGCGAGATCGAACTTTTCGACACGGTCACCGGCAAGCGCCTGACCGATACGCTGAAACCGGTATGGAGCGAATTCCCCATCTCCTGGCTGCCCGACGGCAGCGGCTTCTTCTACACCCGTTTGCGCGATGTCCAACCGGACGATCCCGATCCGATACAAGGCTCCGGCGCCTACCTGCACCGACTCGGCCAGGCGCAGGCCGAGGACCGACTGCTGGCGCGCGCCGGCGCCGACGATGCGCTGAAAATCGTCGCCCACGACTTCCCCGTCATCCTCACCGCGCCCGGCAGCGATTGGACCTTGCTGCTGATCGGAGGCGCACGCGCTTCCGCCCGCGCATGCGTGACACCGCTGGCCGACGCCGTGACGGCAGACGCCACATGGCGCTGCCCGACCGACGACGCCGACAATGTGCAGAGCAGCGCGCTGCACGGCGATACCCTGTACCTGTTGTCGGCGAAAGGCACGCCCAATCGGCAGGTGCTGGCGCTGGACCTGCGCGATCCGAAGGCAACTTTGGCCGCCGCGAGGATCGTGGTTCCCGAACGCGCGGACGCCGTCCTGACGGAATTGGGCGTCGCGAAGGACGGCCTCTACCTCAAGTCCATGCGCCACGGCCTCGATCGCGTCGAACGCATGGACTATGCCGCCGGCGCATTGGTCCCGACCGCGCTGCCCGGAGAAGGCAGCGTCTATCTGATGCGCACCGACCCACGCCAGGACGGCGTCCTGCTGTCGCTGGAAAGCTGGACCGTCCCCCGCAAGGTCTATCTGGCCCGTGACGGAAATCTGTCCGACACCGGCCTCGGCACGCTGGACGCGCCGGCGTATCCGGAGCTGATCAGCGAGGAAATCGAGGCCACCAGCGCCGACGGTACCCAGGTGCCGCTGAGCGTGATCCGTCGTCGCGACTTGGAACTGGATGGCCATGCGCGGGCCATCGTGGAAGGCTACGGCGGTTACGGCATCAGCCTGCAGCCGTATTTTTCGCCGCTCCTGCTGGAATGGCCGCAGGCAGGCGCCGTTCTGGCGGATTGCCACGCGCGCGGCGGCGGCGAGAACGGCGATGCCTGGCGCCTCGGCGGCAGCGGCGCCAACAAGCAGCGCGGCGTCGAGGACTTCATCGCCTGCGCCCGGGAGCTGGTCCGGCGCGGCTACAGCGTGCCGGCGCGGATCAGCGGCTCTGGCGCCAGCATGGGCGGCCTCCTCACCGGCGGCGCCTACACCACCGCACCGGACGCCTGGGGTGCAATGGTGGTGCACGCGGGCGAATTGACCGCGACGCGCCTGCTCTCGGAAAAGAACGGCGCCAACCAGATGGCCGAGATGGGCGACCCGCGCACCGAAACCGGGATGAGACAACTGCTGGCGATGGATCCCTACCAGCACGTGCGCGACGGGACGAAATACCCACCGCTGCTGCTGGTCGTCGGCCTGGTCGATCAGCGCGTGGCGCCGTGGCACAGCGGCAAGTTCGGCGCACGGGTGATGGCGGCCTCGCCGTCCACGCCGGTGTGGTATCGCACCGACGATCAGTTCGGCCACTTCGCCACCAGCGCGAATGCGCAAGCGCTGGAATACGCCGACATGTACGCCTTCCTGGACGCGATGCTGGCCGGGCCAGGCGGATCGAGGTAGGAACGGCCCACTCGCTCCACAGGATCAGACGCGCCGTCCACGATCAGCCGGCCGCGCGGTTCGGTCGTGCGCGCGGAGCGGCCTGGAACCGCTTCAGCGCTGGTCGAGACGCGTCTCGACCTCGGCGCTCACAGCGTCCAGCGTATCCCAGGCTCCGCGCGCAGCGCCGCGTGCGCGGCGTCGTACTTCTCGCGCGACGGGCAGGTGAAGCTCGCCGTGACCGACACGTAGTTGCCCTCGCGCGAGGGCCGCACCTGTACCGCGTCGGCGAGCACCGTGAGGCCGAGGCTGTCGAGGATTTCCGGCACGCGGTGCTCGAGATCGGCGGCGGCGCTGCCCATCGCGGTGATCTCGAACACGCCCGGAAACTGGAAGCCCTGCTCCGGATTCTGCGCGTGGATGTCGTCGAGGTCTTTCATGGGTTGGCTCGCTTGGAAAAGAAAAGAGCGTCGGACGCGGATCGGCGCGGATCAAGGCGCATAAGGCCAATGCCTCCCTTGCTGCCTTATCCGTGTCGATCCGCGTCGATCCGTGTCCAAAAGCTCTAGTTGCCTTTCGGCGCTTCCGCCGACACGGCCGGTCCGGCGTCGCCCTTGAACCACATCCAGAAGCCGTCGGACAGGCGCTTGAAGAAGCCGCCTTCGCCGCCGTCGGCCAGCGCGACCAGCGGCCGTTCGAGCAGCGTCTTGCCGTCGAGCGTGACCTTCAACATGCCGACCTGCTTGCCCTTCTCGATCGGCGCGATCAGGCGCGAGGGCATTTCCAGGCTCGCCTTGAGGTCGCCGTAGCGCCCGCGCGGAAAGGTGATCAGCACGTCCTCGGCGACGCCGAGCGGCAGGTTCGCGGCCTCGCCCTTCCACAGCTCGGGATCGGCCAGCGGCTTGTTCGCCGGATACAGCTTCTGCGTTTCGAAGAAACGGAAACCGTAGGCGAGCAGGGCCTGGTTGTCGTCGGCGCGCTGCTTCTCGCTCGGCGCGCCCATCACCACCGCGATCAGGCGCTGGTCGCCGCGCAAGGCCGAGGTGGCGAGGCAGAAACCGGCCTCGGAGGTGTGGCCGGTCTTGATGCCGTCGACGGTGGAATCGCGCCACAGCAGCGTGTTGCGGTTGTGCTGCTTGATGCCGTTCCACTCGAAATCCTTGACCGAGTAGACCTTGTATTCGTCGGGATAGTCGTGGATCAGCGCGCGCGACAGCACGGCGATGTCGCGCGCGGTCGTGTAGTGGTTCGGATTGGGCAGGCCGCTGGCGTCGACGTAATTGGTGCCGTTCATGCCGAGCTTGGCCGCGTACTGGTTCATCAGCTGGGCGAACGTCGCCTCGGAACCAGCCGTGTGCTCGGCCAGCGCGATCGCGGCGTCGTTGCCGGACTGGATGATCATGCCGTACAGCAGGTCCTTCAGCGGCACCTGGCTGTTGAGCTGCAGGAAGCTGGTCGAGCCGTCGGTGCCGGCGCCGCCGGAGCGCCAGGCGTTCTCGCTGATGGCGACCTTGTCGTCCATCTTGATCTTGCCGTGCGCGAGCTCGGCCGAGACGACGTAGGAGGTCATCACCTTGGTGATCGACGCCGGCGCGACGCGCGCGTCCATGTTGCTCTCGGCGAGGATCTGGCCGCTGGTGTAGTCCATCAGCACCCAGCTCTTGGCGTCGATCGTCGGCGGCGGCGGCACCGGACCGCTGCCGGGAGTCCCCGGCGCCGGCGGCGCCGCCGGCTTGGCGACCGGCTGCGGGGTCGGCAGATTGGCCGGCTGCGACGGCGCCGAAGCGGGCTCCGGCTTCGCCGCCGCGGGTGCTGCCGCGGCGGGAGCCGGAGCGGCCTGCACGCCCGTCGCGGCGAGCGCGCAGGCGAACAGAAGAGGCCGGATCAGGAGGTTCACTTTCATTCGGGACTGAGATCCTTGCACATCGCAAAAAAAGGATTGTCGCAGAGCATGCCGGTCAAAACACCCCGCACGAGCGATCGCGCGATCGGCGGTACGCCTGGCATTCAGCGCTCGATCGCGACGCGCGGCGCGCCGAGGCCGAGTTGTTCGATGCGCTCGGTCATCGCGTCGGCGGCGTCCACGTCGGGCAGCGGACCGACGCGCACGCGATGCACCGTGCGCCCGTCGACCGTGGCCGACTGGATGTCGACGCGATCCAGGCCGGCGCGCGTCGCGTTGGCGACGGCGCGTTCGGCATTGGCGCGATCGCCGAACGCGCCGATCTGCAGATAGATGCGCGGCGCGCCGCCGGCGGACGGCGGCGGCTCGTCGGCGCGTGCCGGGACGATCGGACGCGACGGCGCGATCGAGGCGACCTGGGTCGGCGGCAGCGCGTCCGGACGCTCCGGATCGATCGCGCGCACCTCGACCAGGCCGGTGCCCTTCGGCCACACGCCGATCTTGACCGCGGCCGCATAGGACAGGTCGATCAGGCGGTTCTCGTGAAACGGGCCGCGATCGTTGACGCGCACGACCACGCTCTTGCCGTTCTCCAGGTTCGTCACGCGCGCATAGCTCGGCAGCGGCAGCGTCTTGTGCGCGGCGCTGAACGCGTACATGTCGTAGGGCTCGAACGAGGACGTCATGTAGCCGTGGAACTTGTTGCCGTACCACGAGGCGACGCCGCGCTCGCTGTAGCCGCGCGCGTCCGGCAGCACGCGATAGCTGCGGCCGAGCACGCTGTAGGTCTCGCGGTTGCCGTAACGCGAGCGCGGTTCGGCTTTCGGCACCGGTTCGGGAATCTTGCTGACGTCGATCGCCGGGGCGTCGGGACCGCCGTCCTGGTCCTTGTGGTAGCGCTCGGACTGCTGCCGCGACGTCTCCGCCGGCAAGCGATCGCCGCGCGGACTCGACGGCGGCGTGCGCGGTGCGTCGCGGCGCGGCTTGGGCCCGCTGCAGGCGGCCAGCGCGAGGCCGAGCGCGGCGAGGAGAAGCGCGCGCGACGCGCTCACGAGGCGGGCGTTTCCGCGGCGCCGGCGGCGATCGCCTGCGCCAGCTGCCACACCGCCATCGAATACAGCGGGCTCCTGTTGTAGCGCGTGATCACGTAGAAATTCTTGAACGTCAACCAGTACTCGGGTCCGCGCTCGGCTTCCAGCTTGAGCAGGGTCGACGGCGTCTGCGCGTCGACGCGCTCGATCGGCGCGTAGCCCCACGCTTCCAGCTGCTGCAGCGACCAGACCGGTTCGGAGTTCGCCGGCGCGAGCGCCTGCGCGTCGGCCGCCGGCTGCGCGCGCACGGTCACCGGCTGATCCTTCTGCCAGCCGTGCGCGAGGAAATAGTTGGCGACGCTGGCGGTGATGTCCGGCAGCGAATTCCACAGGTCGATGCGGCCGTCGCCGTCCTCGTCCCTGGCCCACTGCGCGATGCTGGTCGGCATGAACTGGCCCCAGCCCATCGCGCCGGCGTACGAGCCCTTCAGCTCGTCGACCGCATAGGGCAGGTGCTGGTCGCCGAGCAGGAACAGCTGCTTCAGCTCGCCGCGGAAGAACTTCGCGCGCGGCGGGTAGTTGAACGCCAGCGTCGACAGCGCGTCGAGCACGCGGTACTTGCCGGTGTTCTTGCCGTAGCCGGTCTCCACGCCGATGATCGCGACGATGATCTCCGGCGGCACGCCGTACTCGCCGCCGATGCGGTCGAGCAGTTCGGCATTGGCGCGGCGGAACGCGACGCCGTCGGCGATGCGCTTGTCGGTGACGAAGATCGGCCGGTAGTCCTTCCACTCGCGCGTCTTCTCGGCCGGGCGCGCGATCGCGTCGAGGATCGACTGCTGCACCTTGGCGCCGGCGAGGGTCTCCAGCACGCTCTGTGCGCTGGGGCCGCCGTCCTTCGCCACTTCGGCGGCGAAGGCGCGCTGGTCGGCGCTCGGCGGGGTCTTGGCGGTGGCGGCGGCGGATGCCGCCGACGGCGCAGCCTGGCCGCAGGCCAGCGCGCAGAGGAGGATGAGAAAAGTTCTTCGGATCAAGGGAGACTTTCAGGGGCTTGCACGCGGCTACTCTACCATCGCGAGACGGATTTTCGCGCGTGTGCAAATACCTGAATCACCTGCAAAACCAGGCATCCGCCGCGGCCCGCGAACGGGTTGGCACCGGCGTACTTCGCGTGGGGATGCGTCCTCGCGCCGCCGCGCTTGCGCGAACCGCCCGCTCGTCGTACGCGCGGATCGGCATCCTCCGACACGCCGGCGCGCTATTCCCCGATGCGTCTTTCCGATCGCGCCGGTCGGCACCGGCGAAACCACGGTTCATCCTGCCGCGGTCCGTCGACGCGCGTCGCGCCGCGGACATCCATCATCGCCAAGGAGAGCCGATCATGTCGTTTCGCATTCCATTGCCCGCCCTGCTGCTGCTCGCCGCCGTCTCCAATCCGGTCGCCGCGCAGACCGCGCCGACCTTCGGCGACGTCTACGGCTACTTCACGACCGACGCGCAGTACGAGGCCTGGTACACGCTGGCCTCGCAGCTGCGCCGCAATTTCGACGACATCTGCGGCGACACGTTCTGCGAGGGCGACTACAGCAACATCCAGTCGCTCGGCTACCGCTGTTCGGTCGAGCAGACGAGCGGAAAAATCGGGCGCTGCCTCTGGCTGTTCGCCGGCAGCTACGAGGACATCGATCCCGCCACCGGCCGCTTCATCGTGCAGAAGCAGTTCTGGCGCTGCCGCACGCCGCTGGTGCCGGGCACGACGATCGACGCGCTGTTGACGGCGCTGGCCGGCGACGAGCCCTTGTACGCGCCGCTTCCGGGATCGGCGACGACGATCTACGACGGCCTCGTCGACTGCCTCTAGATCGGCACGCCGCCGCCCGGCGCTACCGACGGGCGGCGGACCGGATACAGTCCGCGCCGCCGCCCGCGGGCAGGAGACGACGATGAAGTTCCGCATCGCCAACCGCCATACCGGTGAAGTCCAGTACGAATGCGACCTCACCGACGAAATGGCCGGCGTCGACCGTCCCGCGCAGCTCGGACGGGCGGTCGAAAGCGCGGCCGCGAAACAGGCGGACCTGCACGGCGCCGATTTGAGCGGCGCCGACCTCCGCGAAGCGAGCCTGCGCGGAGCGGACTTGAGCGAGGTGGACCTGCGCCACGCCAGACTCGACGGTGCCGATCTGTCCGGCGCCGACCTGTCCGGCGCGGATTTGCGCAGCGCCGATCTGCGCGGCGCATGCCTGCGCGGCGCGAATCTGTTCGGCGCGCAGCTGCACGGCGCGCGCCTGCGCGAGGCGAATCTGCGCGAGAGCGACGTCAGCGGCGCCGACCTGCACGGTGCGGAACTCGCCGGCGCCGATCTGAGCGATGCCGATCTGTACGACACCGCGCTGATCGGCGCGGACCTGTCCGGCGCCAACCTGCGCGGAGCGCGGCTGCTGCAGGCCAATCTCGCCGGCGCGAACCTCGGCGGTGCGGACCTGCATGGCGCGGACCTGCGCGAAGCGGAACTGCGCGTGGCCGTGTTGCGCGGCGCGAACCTCGGCGATCCGGACTGGATTCCGCGCATTCGCGACATCCATCAAGCCGTCTTGCAGGCCGCCGGCCGCGCGGGAGCGCTCGTTTCCGGCGCCGAGGATGCCGATGGCCCCCAGGGCGCGGCGCGTTCGCGCCCCGGCTGGGTGGTCGCGCTCGCCGGCGAAGCCGGCTACGCGCTGGAACGCACGCACGGAACGCACACGGCCGCGTCGCTGATCTACCAGGCCAGCGATCCCGAACTGGAACACATCCCCGAGTTCTACGCCGACGCCCGGGAAACCCTCGCCGACCTGCGGCGCCTGGCCGAGGCCGCAGCAGCGCGCCACGCCGATACGCCGTGACCCGCGCGAGCGGCCAATGCCGCCTGCCGCCGGCGTCTCGCGCCGCGCGCGCAAGATCCCGGCACACCTGCGCAACGCGAAAAAAAGAACCCCGCCGAAGCGGGGTTCCGGAAGGACGCCTTGGCATCGACGTCAGAGTCTGCAGGTCTCCAGACCGTCCGCGAACACGAAACCGCTGTTCGCCACCACGTCGAAGGCCGCGCTGGTGCCCGACAGGGCGCCGCTGACCGCCGACAGCGTCCTGCCGCTGGTCAGCGTGTAGAAACGCTGCGACACGGCCGGCGCGAAGGTCGCCACGCCGTTGCTGACGGTGGCTTGCCCGAGCGGGATCGGCGCGCTGCAGGCGGTGATCGTCAGCGTCACCTGCGAGGTCGAATCGGTCGCCACGACGCTGCCGTCGACGTCGACGATCGCGACCTGCACCTGACCCAGACGCTCGCCTTGCGGGACGTTCGCGGGCTGCTGCACGAACGCGAGGTGATGCGGCGGATTGATCGCGAAACTCGCCGTCACGCTGATGCTCGCCGTCACGTTGGCGTCGGTACGCGGGTTCGCGGTCGAGCCGTCGCTCCACTGCACGAAGTGGTAGCGCGCATTCGCCACCGCCGTCACCGGCGTGCCGCTGCCGCCGTGGTTCACCGTCTGCGTTGCGCTGCCCGAGATCGAACCGTTCGCGCCGGCCGTGTAGGTCAGCGTGTACTGGTTGATCGCGAAGCTCGCCGTCACGCTGATGTTCGCCGTCACGTTGGCATCGGTGCGCGGATTCGCGGTCGAACCGTCGCTCCATTGCACGAAGTGGTAGCCGGTGTTCGCCACCGCCGTCACCGGCGTGCCGCTACCGCCGTGGTTCACCGTCTGCGTTGCGCTACCCGAGATCGAACCGTTCGCGCCGGCCGTGTAGGTCAGCGTGTACTGGTTGATCGCGAAGCTCGCCGTGACGCTGACGTTCGCCGTCACGTTGGCATCGGTGCGCGGATTCGCGGTCGAACCGTCGCTCCATTGCACGAAGTGGTAGCCGGTGTTCGCCACCGCCGTCACCGGTGTGCCGCTGCCGCCGTGGTTCACCGTCTGCGTTGCACTGCCCGAGATCGACCCGTTCGCGCCGGCCGTGTACGTCAGCGTGTACTGGTTGATCGCGAAGCTCGCGGTCACGCTGAGGTTCGCCGTCACATTGGTGTCGGTGCGCGGATTCGCCGTCGAACCGTCGCTCCATTGCACGAAGTGGTAGCCCGTGTTCGCCACCGCCGTCACCGGCGTGCCGTTCGCGCCGTGGTTCACCGTCTGCGACGCACTGCCCGAGATCGACCCGTTCGCGCCGGCCGTATAGGTCAGCGTGTACTGGTTGATCGCAAAGCTCGCGGTCACGCTGACGTTCGCGGTCACATTGGTGTCCGTGCGCGGGTTCGCGGTCGAGCCGTCGCTCCACTGCACGAAGTGGTAGCCCGTGTTTGCCACGGCCGTCACCGGCGTGCCGTTGCCGCCCGATGCCACGGTCTGCGAGGTATTGCCGGTGAGCGAACCGTTCGCGCCCGCCGCGTAGGTCAGCGTGTACTGGTCGGCCGCGAAACTCGCCGTCACGCTGACGTTCGCCGTCACGTTCGTGTCGGTGCGCGGATTCGCCGTCGAGCCGTCACTCCACTGCACGAAGTGATAGCCGCTGTTCGCCACCGCCATCACCGGCGTGCCGCTGCCACCCGACGTCACCGTCTGCGAGGTGTTGCCGGTGAGCGAACCGTTCGCACCGGCCGTGTAGGTCAACGTGTACTGGTCGGCCGCGAAGCTCGCCGTCACACTGACGTTCGCCGTCACGTTCGTGTCGGTGCGCGGATTCGCCGTCGAGCCGTCGCTCCATTGCACGAAGTGGTAGCCGCTGTTCGCCACCGCCGTCACCGGCGTGCCGCTGCCGCCGTGGTTCACCGTCTGCGTTGCACTGCCCGAGATCGATCCGTTCGCGCCGGCCGTGTAGGTCAGCGTGTACTGGTTGATCGCGAAGCTCGCCGTGACGCCGATGTTCGCGGTCACGTTGGTGTCGGTACGCGGGTTCGCGGTCGAGCCGTCGCTCCATTGCACGAAGTGGTAGCCCGTGTTCGCCACCGCCGTCACCGGTGTGCCGTTCGCGCCGTGGTTCACCGTCTGCGACGCGCTGCCTGAGATCGACCCGTTCGCGCCGGCCGTATAGGTCAGCGTGTACTGGTTGATCGCGAAGCTCGCGGTCACGCTGATGTTCGCGGTCACGTTGGTGTCGGTGCGCGGATTCGCGGTCGAGCCGTCACTCCACTGCACGAAGTGGTAACCCGTGTTCGCCACCGCCGTTACCGGCGTGCCGTTGCCGCCCGATGCCACGGTCTGCGAGGTATTGCCGGTGAGCGAACCGTTCGCGCCCGCCGCGTAGGTCAGCGTGTAGTTGGTCGGGCCGCCGCCGGTCACCTCGATGCAGCCGGCCACGGTCACGCTCTGGCCGTCGGGATTGGTGATCGTGAGGTCGTGCAGCCCGCTCGTGGCGGTGGTGATGTTCAGCGTGACTTGCGTCGGCGAATTGTAGGTCACGCTGTTCACGGTCGCGCCGCTGACGTTGGCCGTCAGATGCTTGAACGGCAACGCCGGCGCCGGCAGGTTCGCGCCGGGATCGTAGAAGCCCGAACCGTTGGTCGACACCGCGCCGACGACGACGTCGCCGGTGCCGCCGGCGAACTCGATCGGCGCCACCGACGAGCAGCTCGGCGCGGCCGGCGGCGGCGCCAGCAGGCGACCGACGCGCACGGCGTAGCTGTTGGTGGTCTGGTTGTATTCCTGGATGGTCCACACGCTCATGTCGTCGAGCGGGTCGACGACGGTGAACGAATAGTCGCCCCAGCGGCGGCCGGAGCTGCCGCCCGGATCGCTCGGCGGGTTGTAGCTCGCCGCGGTGATGCCGAACGTCGTCGCGCCGGTGCCCGGCGGGCCGGTCATGGTGCCGGCCGGATCGCCCGAGAGGCGCCCGGCGAAGGCCGGCGTCGCGCCCGACGGCGTGCCAGCCATGCTGAAGCCGACCACCGCGTGGCCCTGGCCGGTGACCGTGACCGACGGGATCCAGTACTGCAGAGCCGCCGCCAGCGTGGCCGCGTTGTCGTACACGGTGCCGGACTGCACCAGCGCCGGCGTGGTGGCGAGATCCCGGATCTCGTACCAGCGCACGCCCTTGCGCGCGGTCGTGGCCGTGCTGGCGACACCGGTCGTGCTCACGCGCAGGTTATGCGCGGTCCACAGCCGCCCGTTGCGCATCATCGCCGCGAACAGGCGGTCGTCGAGCGAATCGAGTCGGCCGTTGTTGCCGCCGGTGTTGCCGGCGTGTTCGACCGGGTTGGTCGCGCCGGTGGTCGGCACCGTCAGGTTGATGTTGGCCGAGATCGTCGGCGTCGCGCTGCCCGGATTGCTGACGCGGCGGAACACCAGGCGGCTGTAGACGCCGGCATCGGGTCCGACGAAGTAGCCTTCGGTGGCGGCGGGATCGAAGTTGTCGACGCCGCGCGGCGCATACGGCCCGGCCGTACCGCTGCCGATGCCGGTGAAGCGCGTGGCCAGGAGCGGACCGCCGGCGAGTACCGAGGTCTTCTGCACGACGTAGCCGTTCATGCCGACGAACGAGCCGGCGCTGGAGAACATGTTGCAGCCGACGTACAGCGCGTTGACGTCGATGCCGAGCGAGGGGTAGTCGCAGAAGTTGCTGCCGGTGTCGGCGACGAAGTAGTAGTAGCTCCACGTCGTCGACGCGCTGATCACGCCCGCGCTCGCCGCGTCGCTCACCGCGAGCAGCCAGCGGTTGGCGGCGGTCGACGAGCAGCTCGCGTTGGTGCACGGCACGTCGATGATGCTGACGAACCAGCGCGCGGAGAAACGGTCGTAGCGGACCTGCGGGTCGCTGGTGAACACCTGCACTACCGAACCGCCGAGCGGCGTCATGACCGGCGCGAAGAACACGTCGGTGTCGACGTTGAGCACGCCGTCGGCCGTTCCGGCGCGCGTGAACGAGCGGATGCGGCCGTTGATCGCGACGACGTATTGCTGCGGGCCGACGGTACCCATCGAGTCCGGCGGGAACGCGCCGGCGTCGGTCAGCGTCGCGCCGTCGAAGGACAGGTCGACGGTGTGCGCGGCGAACACGCCCGGCACGCTGCGCTCCCCGGTCGAGAGCGGATAGCGCGAGATCGCCGGCGCGGCCGGGTCCTGGTCCAGATGCTCGCGGTCGAACGGCTCCTTCTCGCGTTCGGCCGGCCGCGTCGGACGCAGCGGCGCCGTGGCCTGGCGATGCATGAGTTCGGTCGTGCCGAGTTCGATCGCCGACGTCGGTGCAAGTCTTTCCCCACGAATCTCGGCAGCCGCGTCTCCCGTCGCGGGTACCTCCGATGCGTGCAACGCCGATAGCCCGGAGAGGGCGCACAGAAACGCCAGCGCTCCGGTCAACGCTTTCTTGCGGAACATGTCTTTTCCCCTGGTCGATCGTGAGCCGGGGACTCACCGACGGCGACCCAGCCCGGCCCACGAGACCAGACTATCATCAGTCTGTAGAACGTTAAAAATGTAGGTCTGTAGACCTAGAAACCACCGCGCGGCGACCAGGCCGGCCGCGCGCCCGGCGGCGTCACGCCGGCGCCGTCTTGCGATGCGCGTGGATCGACATCAGCACCCCGAAGCCGGCCAGCAGCGACACCGCCGAGGTGCCGCCGTAGCTGATCAGCGGCAGCGGCACGCCCACCACCGGCAGCACGCCGGTGATCATGCCGCCGTTGACGACGACGTAGACGAACAGCGACATGCTGATCGCGCCGGCGAGCAGCCGCGAATAGGTGTCCTTCGCCTCCGCCGCGATCCACAGGCAGCGCGCGATGATGAAGATGTACAGCGCGAGCAGCAGCAGCACGCCGACCAGGCCCCATTCCTCGGCGAACACCGAGAAGATGAAGTCGGTGGTGTGCTCGGGCAGGAACTCCAGCCGCGACTGCGTGCCCTGGTGCCAGCCCTTGCCCCACAGGCCGCCGGAACCGACCGCGATCTTCGACTGGATGATGTGCCAGCCGTTGCCGAGCGGGTCGGCTTCCGGATCGAGCAGGGTCAGCACGCGGTTGCGCTGGTAGTCGTGCAGGAAATGCCAGCCCACCGGCACCGCCGACGCGAACACCGCGAGCAACGCGCCGATGCGCCACCAGGCCAGGCCCGCCAGGAACACGCCGAACGCGCCGCTGGCGGCGATCAGCAGGGCCGTGCCGAGATCCGGCTGCTCGGCGACGAGGCCGCCGGGGATCGCGATCAGCAGGCCGACGACGAACAGCGTGCTCCAGCTCGGCGGCAGCGGCCGGCCGTGCAGGTACCAGGCGACCATCATCGGCATCGTCAGCTTCAGCATCTCCGACGGCTGGAAGCGCACGAACTTCAGATCCAGCCAGCGATGCGCGCCGCGGCCCTCGCCGAGCACGGCGACCGCGACCAGCAGCAGCACGCTGCCGGCGTACAGCCACGGCGTCCAGTTGCGCAGCGCCTGCGGCGGCACGCGCGCGATGGCGAACATCAGCGTCAGGCCGAGCGCGAAGCGCAGCGCCTGCGAGACGACCACGCCGCGGTCGAGGTCGCCCGCGCTGTACAGGGTCGTCAAGCCGATGCCCATCAGCAGCAGCAGCGAGCCGAACAGCGGCAGGTCGATGCGCGGCTTGCGCCAGAGCGCGCCGAGCCGGTAGCGCAGTTGGGCGGTCACCTCGTCGATCACGGTGCCCCCCGTCCCGGACGTCGAACCTCCGCCGCCACGGCGGAGGTCGGTGTCGCCGAAGCGGCGGCGGCGCCGAGCCGCGCCTGCTGTTCCTGATCGCCGGGCAGCCAGGCGTCGAGGATCTTGCGCGCGATCGGCGCCGCGTCGGAGGCGCCGCTGCGGCCGGCCTCGAGCGCGACGATCACCGCGATGCGCGGCGACTCCGCCGGCGTGAAGCATTCGAACAATACCTGGTGGCGCTCGATCGGGCTGGCGCTGATGCTGGTCCAGGTGTCGTCGGTGCGCGAGAAGCGCTCGGCGGTGCCGGTCTTGCCGGCGATCACGTACGGAAAACCGTTGCCGAGCCCGCGCGCGGTGCCGGCGGCGACCACGCCGATCATGCCGTCGAGCACCGCCTGCCAGTCGCCCGGCTTCTGGATCACGCTCGGCAGCGGCTGCGCCTTGTCGAGCAGTTCCGGCGGGCGGTCGATGCCGGTCTGCACCGCGCGCAGCAGGTGCGGCACGTGCGGCACGCCGCGGTTGGCGAGCGTCGCCAGCGCATTGGCGAGCTGCAGCGGCGTGACGACCCAGTAGCCCTGGCCGATGCCGGCGATCACCGTCTCGCCGGGGAACCACGGCTGGTTGTAGCGCGCGCGCTTCCATTCGCGCGAGGGCAGCACGCCGCCGCCCTCGCCGACCAGGTCGATCCCGGTCGGCTTGCCGAAGCCGAACTTGCCGAGATAGCCGCTGAAGCGGTCGATGCCCATGTCCAGCGCGAGCGAATAGAAATACGTGTTCACCGAGCGCGCGATCGCCTGCTGCAGGTCGACGCGGCCGAAGCCGCCGCGGATGTCGTCGCGATAGGCGCGCGACTGGCCCGGGATGAAGAACTCGCCGGTCGACAGCACCGTGTCGCTCGGCTTGCGCAGGCCCAATTCGAGCCCGGCCAGCGCGACGAACGGCTTCATCGTCGACCCCGGCGTGTAGTTGCCGCGCAGCAGGCGATTGAGCAGCGGCTTGTTCGGCGCTTCGAGCAGCGCCGCGTAGTCGGCTTTGGAGATGCCGTTGACGAACAGGTTCGGGTCGTAGCTCGGCACGCCGACCATCGCCAGGATCTCGCCGCTGCGCGGGTCGATCGCCACCGCAGCGCCGGCGCGGCCGCCGAACGCGGCTTCGGTGGCTTCCTGCAAGTGTGCGTCGATGGTCAGGTACAGGTTCTCGCCCGGCTTCGGCGCGACGCGCGCCAGCGGCTCGCCGATCGGGCGGTGATCGGCGTTGACCTCGATCTTCTCGTAGCCGGGCTCGCCGTGCAGGCGGTCCTCGTAGAAGCGCTCGACGCCGGTCTTGCCGACGTGGGTGGTGCCGGCGTAGTTGTCCTTGTCGAGCCGTGCGAGATCGTCGTTGTCGATGCGGCCGACATAGCCGACGGTGTGCGCGAACTCGGCGCCGAGCGGATACGAGCGCGTCAGGTACGGCACCACCTCGACGCCCGGAAACGCCCAGCGGTTGATGGAGAACTTCGCGATCTCCTCTTCCGACAGCTTCAGGCGCAGCGGCACGCCCTGGTAGGAGCGCTTGCTCTTGCGCAGCAGGTTGAAGCGCGTGACGTCGTCCTCGCCGATCGGCACGATGCGGCCGAGCCGGTCGAACAGCGCCGGCAGATCGCCGGCCTGCTCCGGCGTGACCTCGAGACGGAATGCGGCGACATTCTCGGCCAGCAGCACGCCGTTGCGGTCGTAGATCAGACCGCGCGCCGGCGCCAGCGGACGGGTCAGCACGCGGTTCGCATCCGAGCGCGTGCTGAACTCCTCGTGCCTGACGACCTGCAGGAAATGGAAGCGCACCGCCAGCGCCGCCAGGCAGGCGACGATGATCAGGAAGCCGGCCAGGGCACGGCGCCGGAACAGCGCGTACTCGTGCCGGCTTTCCTTGATCGGTTTGAAGCTGCTCGGCACGGCGTCACTCGCTGCCGCGCAGGCGCAGGCGCAGGTCGTCCAGCAGCAGGAACACGAACGGCCACATCAGCATGCCGCTCAACGGCGCGATCCAGAACGCCGTCGACGGCGTCGCCTCGCCGGAGAAGCCGCGCACCATCAAGGTCACGACGCGATCGTTCAGCAGCAGCGCGAGCACCGCCAGCGCCTGCTGCCACATCGGGAAGAAGCGCAGGCGCGCGCGGAAGCGCAGCACGATGAAGGCGAGCACGACCAGGCGCAGCGCCTGCTCGCCGAGCAGCTCGCCGGTCAGCACGTCGCCGGCGAGGCCGAACAGGAAGGCGAAGCCGAGACCGACGCGCTCGGGCAGCTCGATCGCCCAGTAGATCAGCACCAGACCGACCCAGTACGGCTTCAGCGGCAGCAGCACCTGCGGCAGCGGCATCATCTGCAGCAGAAAGGCGACGACGAGGCTGCCGAAGAACAGCCAACCCTGGGCGCGCATGCGGTTCATTCGGTCGTCTCCGGCGTCGGCGAGGGCGTGGCCGCCGCCGGGTTTTGCGCCGGCGGAGACGAGGGATGGCGGGACGGATCTCTCGTCCCGTCATCGGCGCCGCCGACGCCCGCCTCGCGAGCGGTGGGCGGAGACTGGCGGCCCGCGGCGGCCGGATCATCGCCGGCGGCAGGCCCGGCCAGATCGGCCGGCGGTCCGACCTCTTCCGGCGGCGTCGGAGGCGGACCGTAGGGCTGCGCCTGATCGTGCAGCAGCAGCACCTCGCCGCTGCGGTCCAGCGCCGCGGCCGGGCGGGCGACGGCGGCGGCGAACATGCCGCTGGCGTCGTTGCTGATCGAGCGGATCTCGCCGACCGGGAAACCGGCCGGGAAGCGCCCGCCGAGCCCCGACGTCAGCAGGCGGTCGCCGACCTTGACGTCGGCGCTGATCGGCACGTTCGGCAATTCCAGGCGATCGATCGCGCCGCTGCCGTAGGCGATGGTGCGCACGCCGCTGCGCTCCACCACCACCGGGATCGCGTGGGTCGGATCGGTGATCAGCATCGCCACGGCGGTGTTCGGCAGCACCTCGACGATCTGGCCCATCACGCCCGAGGCGTCGATCACCGGCTGCCCGACTTCCACGCCCTGATTCGCGCCGGTGTCGAGCACGATGCGATGGCGGAACGGATCGAGGTCGACGTCGACCAGGCGCGAGAACTGCACCGAAAGGCCGAGGTTCTTCTGCGCGTCGAGCAAGGCCTTCAGGCGTGCGTTCTGCGCCACCACGGTATCGAGCCGGTTCAACCGCGCTTGCGCCAGCAGCAGCGCTTCGCGCAGCTGGCGGTTCTCGCCGGCGAGCTGGTCCTGCGTGACGACCGCGGTGCGCGTCGCGCGCGCGACGTCGGCGGGAAACGCGGCGAGGCGGTAGATCGGCTCGACCACCGCGCTGCCGGTGCGGCGCAGGAGTTCGAGATAGCTGCCGCGATGGTCGAGCACCATCAGCGCGACCGCGAGCGCGAGATAGACGATCAGCCTCAGCGTGCTGACCGTGCCCTCGGCGAACAGCGTGGCGTTGTCGGTGCGCATGGGGCCGGGATTCGTGATTGGTAATTGGTGATTTGGAAGAACGCGAGAGATCCGGGCATCGCGAATGCCGCTACCCGATACCGGATCTCATGGCCGCTTCGTTCCAATCCCCGATCACGAATCACCAATCACGGCTACTCGGGCGCGAAGAAATCGCTGCCGTGCTGGTCGATCAGTTCCAGCGCGCGGCCGCCGCCGCGGGCGACGCAGGTCAGCGGATCGTCGGCCACGTGCACGTGCAGGCCGGTCTCCTCGGAGATCAGGCGGTCGATGTCGCGCAGCAGCGCGCCGCCGCCGGTCAGAATGATGCCGCGTTCGTAGACGTCCGAGCACAGCTCCGGCGGCGTCTGTTCGAGCGCGCCGCGCACCGAGCTGACGATGCCCGACAGCGGCTCGTGCAGCGCTTCGAGGATCTCGTTGGAATTGACCGTGAAGTTGCGCGGCACGCCTTCGGCGAGGTTGCGGCCGGACACTTCGATCTCGCGCACCTCCGACTGCGGGAACGCGCAGCCGACCTCGAACTTGATGCGTTCGGCGGTCGATTCGCCGATCAGGGTGCCGTGGTTGCGGCGCACGTAGTTGATGATCGCCTCGTCGAAGCGGTCGCCGCCGATGCGCACCGACTGCGAGTAGACGATGCCGTTGAGCGAGATCACCGCGACTTCGGAGGTGCCGCCGCCGATGTCCAGCACCATCGAACCGCGTGCCTCGTGCACCGGCACGCCGGCGCCGATCGCCGCCGCCATCGGCTCCTCGATCAGGTAGACGTCGCGCGCGCCGGCCGACTCGGCCGACTCCTTGATCGCGCGGCGCTCGACCTGGGTCGAGCCGCAGGGCACGCAGACCAGCACGCGCGGGCTCGGCCGGAACATGCGCGCCTTGTGCACCTTCTTGATGAACTGCTTGAGCATCTCCTCGGTCATCGTGAAGTCGGCGATGACGCCGTCCTTCATCGGCCGGACCGTGTTGATCGCCGCCGGCGTGCGCCCGAGCATGCGCTTGGCGTCGCCGCCGACCGCCGCGACCGAGCGCGGCCCGCCGGGGCCGCGATCCTGGCGCACCGCCACGACCGAGGGTTCGTTCAGCACGATGCCCTGGCCACGCACGTAGATCAGCGTGTTGGCGGTACCGAGGTCGATCGAGAGATCGTTGGAAAAGAGTCCGCGTAGACCTTTGAACATGAGCGCGGCGCAGCCTTTTGAGTGCGAGAGAAAAGCGCGCGAGTTTAGTCAGCCACGGCCGGGCGGGCAAGGTCGGCGAAGTTAAAAAACCCTTGCCCGGCGCGGATTTCCGACGCATGCGGGCGTATCGAGGCGGCCTCGCGAAGCACCGCGCCGCGCCCGCGTTCGCCCGCTGTTCGCCTCCTCACCGCCACATCGGCGTGCGCCGATGTCGCGCCGGCCCTGCGGCCACGGCGCCGACGCGCCCGTCCGGCCGCCGCGCGACGAGAGCGCCGGATCGCGCAAGGCGGCGGCGCGTCGGGTAGAATTCGGCGGTTTGGCGCCGCGCAACGCGCGCCGCGCGCTCCCGCTCCCTCTTCCGGAATCCTCGATGTCCGCACTGATCTGTGGTTCGCTCGCCTACGACACCATCATGGTGTTCCAGGACCAGTTCAAGAAACACATCCTGCCCGACCAGGTGCACATTCTGAACGTGTCGTTCCTGGTTCCGCGCATGCGGCGCGAATTCGGCGGTTGCGCCGGCAACATCGCCTACAACCTGAAGCTGCTCGGCGACGACCCGATTCCGTTCGCCGCCGTCGGCCAGGATTTCGGCCCGTATCGCGAACACATGAAGCAGTGCGGCATCCGCCTCGACCACGTCAGCGTGTTCGAGGACCTGTTCACGCCGCAGTGCTTCATCACCACCGACCTCGACAACAACCAGATCACCGCCTTCCATCCGGGCGCGATGCTCAATTCGCACGAGCACCACGTGCGCGACGTCGACGGCGTCACCTTCGGCATCGTCGCGCCGGACAGCCGCGACGGCATGCTGCAGCACGCGCGCGAATTCGCCGAGAAGGGCATCCCCTTCATCTTCGATCCGGGCCAGGCGATGCCGCTGTTCAGCGGCGAGGAATTCCGCACGATGATCGAGCAGGCCGACTACGCGATCGTCAACGACTACGAATCGCAGCTCTTGCAGCAGCGCACCGGCTGGAGCGCTTCGGACATCGCCCAGCGCGTGAAGGCCTACGTCGTCACCCAGGGCCCGAAGGGATCGACCGTCTACACCGGCGGCAAGACCATCACGATCCCGCCGGCGCAGGAGCGCCGCATCGTCGACCCGACCGGCTGCGGCGACGCCTATCGCGCCGGCCTGATCTTCGGCCTGATGCGCGACATGGACTGGGCGACCACCGGCCGCATTGCCTCGCTGATGGGCACGCTGAAGATCGAACATCCCGGCACGCAGAACCAGCGCTTCACCTACGCCGAGTTCGTCGACCAGTTCAAGCAACAGTTCGGCTACGCGCTGAGCTAGAGTCCGCGTCCCGAGGATTGCGAGGATCGTCGCCATGCCAACCGTCCGTTTCGCCCGCTTCGCCATCGGCTTCGCGTTCGCCGTCGCGGTCCAGGCCTGCACCGCGCAGTCGCCGGCCGTCGAGATCAAGGGCAAGACCTTCTCGATCGAGATCGCCGAGGACGACGCCTCGCGCGCGCACGGCCTGATGGGTCGCGAGAGCATGCCGGCCGACCACGGCATGCTGTTCGTGTTCCAGGACGACGCGCCGCGTGCGTTCTGGATGAAGAACTGCAAGTTCCCGCAGGACATGCTGTTCTTCGACGCCGAGCGCCGCCTGATCAGCGTGCAGCGCAACGTGCCGCCGTGCGTCTCCGATCCGTGCCCCGCGTACTCCAGCGGCGCGCCGGCGCGCTACGTGCTCGAACTCAACGCCGGCCAGGCGGACCTGATCGGCGTGCATCCGGGCGACGAGCTGACGATCCGTCGCTGACGACGCCGAAGCACAGCCAGCCGTCCTCGTCGAGCACGAAGCCCTCGCCGGAACCGCGGAAATCCTGCGCGGCGTCCCCGCGCAGGCCGTGCACGCAGGCGAGGCCTTGACGATACGGCACCAGGATTCCGCTTTCGCCGTCGAGGCTCTGGTCCTCGACCGGTACGAACACACGCATGACACGCTCCGTGGCTTGGACTGCGTACAGTCAAGCAAACGCGGATGCGGCGAATGCGTCGCGCAGGTGAAGAAACGGAGACGCGGAAGGCCCGATTGCGGGCACGTGCCGCGGAACGGTGCTCAGATCTCGACCATCTCGAAATCGGACTTGGTCACGCCGCAATCCGGACAGGTCCAGGTGTCGGGCACGTCTTCCCAGCGCGTGCCCGGCTCGATGCCGTCCGCCGGCCAGCCCTCGGCTTCGTTGTAGATGAAGCCGCAGACGACGCACATGAAGGTGCGGAACGGGGCGTCGGCGCGGGCAACGGATTCGGACATGCGGCGATGTGATTCTGCGGGTGGAAGCCGCGTATTCTCCCAGCTTGTCCCCGCGCGCGAAAGCCGATGCCCGACACCCCTCTCCCGCCGCTGCGCGGCCTCTACGCGATCACCGACGGTCCGCGCGCGGACCTGCTCGAGGCCTGCGCCGCCGCGCTGGCCGGCGGCGCGCGCCTCCTGCAGTACCGCGACAAGAGCGCCGACACGGTCCGCCGCGCGGAAGAAGCGCGCGCCCTGCAGGCGCTGTGCGCGGCGCGCGGCGTACCGCTGATCGTCAACGACGACGTCGAGCTCGCCGCCGCGGTCGGCGCCGCCGGCGTGCACCTGGGCGAGGACGACGGCGAGGTCGCCGCCGCGCGTGCGCGGCTCGGCGCGCGCGCGATCGTCGGCGTGTCCTGCTACGACTCGATCGAACGCGCGCACCGCCTCGCCGCGGCCGGCGCCGGCTATCTCGCCTTCGGCGCATTCTTCCCTTCGCCGACCAAGCCGCAGGCGCGCCGCGCGACCACCGACCTGCTGCGCGCGGCGAAACCGCTCGGCCTGCCGCTGGTCGCGATCGGCGGCATCACGCCGGACAACGCCGGCGCGCTGGTCGACGCCGGTGCCGACTGCCTCGCGGTGATCTCGGCGCTGTTCGGCGCCGCCGACGTGCGCGCGACGGCGCGGCGCTTCGCTGCGCTGTTTTGACGAAGGCCGAACGGTCAGTCCTTTCGGGGGCCGACACGCCGCGAGGCGCTTCCGGAAAAGCAAAGCATCTTTCCCGGGCGAACGCACCACAGAGGCACGCTCACATGTCCTGCTCGAACTGTACCGTGTTCGAGGTCTCGCACCTTTCCACCGGATCGACCTTCGGCTTCTGCCAGTGGGCGATCCAGCATTCGTCGTAGACGGAGCAGTAGCAGATCGCCATGTCGAAACGTTTCTGCGCCGCATAGAACGTTCGCGCCTGCTCGAGATCGAGAATCCGCACCGCCTCGATCGTCGTTTCCCGATTCGTGCTCGGCGGAACGACCTTCCCGTAGATTCGACTGTACGTGGCCGAAACGGGAACGTCGCCGAGGATAGGGCCGAACATTTCCTTCCAGTTGCGAATCGGTTTGCCGTCGAGACTCATCGTCACCGATTCGATGCGCGCCGGCCCTACGCCGTCATTGCTGACTTCCCAGATGTATCCGCGCTTTTCTCCCTCGTTGCTCAAACGGTAGCCGATCGAGAGGTAGGGCCACACGCTTCCGCGAGCTTGAGACTGCATCAGTTGCGTCTGGGCATTCATCAAGCGGGATTGGTATACGCCGAGCGCGAGTGCGAGAAAGCTGGCGGCGAGCGCGAATAGATTGCTGAGCCCGGACAGGAAGGGGCGCCTGCGTGGAATGCCTGGACTCGAGCTCGGCGGCGCGTTCAACCGGTCCTGTTCCATCGGGGTGCCTTCAGTCGACCCGCCGAAATGGTACTTCAGCGAAAGCTGCTCCGCCGAACACATCGGCGGAGAGTCGTCGCCGCAGCGTCGTTCGGCGATAATTTCCGTTGGATGCTCACGCGCCGTCTGCCGTGCGCACGCTTCCTTTCGCCTCCGGAGTTTCGATGACCACCAACCACGACCTGTTCCAGCGCGCCCTCGCGCGCATCCCCGGCGGCGTGAACTCGCCGGTGCGCGCGTTCAAGGCGGTCGGCGGCGAGCCGTTCTTCACCGCGCGCGCCGACGGCGCGTATCTGTGGGACGTCGAGGACAAGCGCTACGTCGACTACGTCGGCTCCTGGGGCCCGATGGTCGTCGGCCACAATCACCCGCACGTGCGCGCCGCGGTGGAACGTGCGATCCAGAACGGCCTCTCGTTCGGTACGCCCTGCCCGGCCGAGGTGACGATGGCCGAGACGATCGCCGAGCTGGTGCCGTCGGTCGAAGTCGTGCGCATGGTCAACTCCGGCACCGAGGCGACGATGTCGGCGATCCGCCTCGCGCGCGGCGCGACCGGACGCACGCGCATCGTCAAGTTCGAAGGCTGCTACCACGGCCACGGCGACGCGTTCCTGGTCAAGGCCGGCTCCGGTGCGCTCACGCTCGGCACGCCGACCTCGCCCGGCGTGCCCGGCGCGCTGGCCGATCTCACGCTGACCCTGCCCTACAACGATCTGGAAGCGGCCGAGAAGCTGTTCGCCGACGCCGGCGACACGATCGCCGCGCTGATCATCGAGCCGGTCGCCGGCAACATGAACTGCATCCTGCCGCGGCCGGGCTACCTCGCCGCGCTGCGCGAGCTGTGCACGCGCCACGGCGCGCTGCTGATCTTCGACGAGGTGATGACCGGCTTCCGCGTCGCGCTCGGCGGCGCACAGGCGCTGTACGGCATCACGCCCGATCTGACCACCTTCGGCAAGATCATCGGCGGCGGCATGCCGGTCGGCGCCTACGGCGGCCGCCGCGAACTGATGCAGCAGATCGCGCCGGCCGGCCCGATCTACCAGGCCGGTACGCTGTCCGGCAATCCGGTCGCGATGGCGGCGGGACTGGCGATGCTCGAGCTGGTCCGCGTGCCGGGCTTCCACGACGAACTCGACCGCCGCACGCGCCTGTTGACCGACAGCCTGCAGGCCGCCGCCGACGAAGCCGGCGTGCCGCTCACGATCAACCGCGTCTGCGGCATGTTCGGGCTGTTCTTCACCTCCGAGAAGGTCGACACCTACGCCCAGGCCACCGCCTGCGACGTCGCCGCGTTCAACCGCTTCTTCCAGGCGATGCTGAAGGCCGGCGTCTACCTGGCGCCGTCCGCGTTCGAGGCCGGCTTCGTCTCGATCGCGCACACCGAGCAGGTCATCGCCGACACGCTGCACGCCGCGCGCGGCGCGTTCGCGCAGGTGGCCGCGCGCTGATCGCGCGCGGCGCCCCTACGCGGCGCGGCAGCAAAGCGGCCGTCGCCGCTCAATCGACCGACACTGGCTTGCCGTCCCGCTCGTAGACGCGGCCGCCCTTCATCACGAAGGCGACCTTGCGCATCACCGCGATGTCTTGCAACGGGTCGCCGGGCACGGCGACGACGTCGGCGAACTTGCCGGCCTCGAGCGTGCCGAGGTCGGCGGATTTCTTCAGCAGCTCCGCCGCATGCGTGGTCGCCGCCTGCAGCGCGTACGCCGGCGGCATGCCCGCCTCGACCATGTAGACGAACTCGCGCGCGTTCTCGCCGTGCGGGCAGGCGCCCTCGTCGCTGCCGAAGGCGACCTTCACGCCGGCCTTGTAGGCGCGGCCGGCGCTCGCCTGCATCAGGTTGCCGAACGTGCGCATCCTCGCCGCTTCCTGCGGCGAGCCGCCGCTCCACTCGTCCGCGTGCTCGGCGACGATCTTTCCGACGCAGATCGTCGGTACGAACCAGGTGCCGTGCTGCTTCATCAGCGCGGCGCTGGCTGCGTCGATGAACGTGCCGTGCTCGATCGAGTCGACGCCGCCGAGCACCGCCCGGCGAATGCTCTCCGGATCGTGCGCGTGCGCGCCGACGGTGAGTCCGTAATCGCGGGCGGTGTCGACGACGGCCTTGATCTCGATCAAGGTCATGTGCGGAATCGCACCGCCGGGCAGGTCCTCGAACAAGCTGCTCGATGCCATGATCTTGATCGTGTCGACGCCGTCCTTGTAGTGCTGGCGCACGGTCTTCGCCGCTTCGGCCGGGCCGTTGGCGATGCCGTTCTTCGGACCGAGATCGCGTTGCAGGTCCGCACGCAGGTCGACGCTCCAGTCGGCGTGACCGCCGGTGCTGCCGATCGGACGCCCCGCGGTGAGGATGCGCGGGCCGGGCACGATGCCGGCATCGACCGCGTTGCGCAGCGCGATGGTTTCGTTGTTGATGTCGCTCATGTCGCGCACGGTCGTGAATCCCGCCAGCAGCGTGCGCCGCGCGTGGACGACGGAGCGGACCGCGAAATCGGCGAGGTTCCAGCGCAACGGGTCGGCGTCGGTGCTCAGCGAGAGATGCGTGTGCGCATCGATCAGGCCCGGCAGGCAGGTCGCGTCGCCGAGATCGATCGCCGTCGCGCCGGGCACCTCCGCTCGGCCGGGCTTGACCTCGCGGATGCGCTCGCCTTGCACCACGATCGTGGTCGCACCGAGCCGCTTGCCGGCCTTGGCGTCGAACAGGTAGCCGCAGTGCAGGGCCTGCACCCCGGCACTCGTCGCCGGCGGCGGACTCGACTCGGCCGCCGCCGGCGGCAGAACCGCCAGAGCGGCCAAAGCCGCCAGTACGACGGCGCCCGCCCCATGGCGGCGACGTTTCCGGATCACGCTCATCAACGACCTCCCCTTGTCTCCGGCGCTCGACGGAGCACCGCGGAGACACGAATCTCCCCGATCGTTCCTCCCGCGAACAGGCCCATTGGTCAGCCTCGCCGTGAGCGTATCCGGCCATCGCGACGGCCGCGCCACCGGCGGCTCGTGGATGTTCCTTCCTTGGCCGAAACCGCACCGCCGAGACGACGCGGCAGGACGGATCGAAAAAAATGCCGCAAACGGACCCGTTCAGGTGATTTCTCCGGACGAGGGCGCCCGCCGCCCGATCCCCTCGAACCGGAGCCTTGCCGTGAACGCCAACACCGACGCCCTCTCGCCCGACCCCAGCCTCGCCGCCAGCGTGGACATCGACACGCTCGACGTGTCGGACAAATGGAAGCGCTACTTCAAGGCCATCCGGAAGTACGGCGGCCTGCAGGCGCCGCTGGCGCGGACGCTGCCGCCGGATCAGCGCAAGGCCGCCACCAAGGAGATGGCACCGCCGATCGCGAGCTGCGCGCTGGCCTTCGTGTTCGGCTTCTTCTACTACCTCGCCAAGGGCATGTGGAAGAAGGGCCTGGTGCTGCTCGCGTTCGTGCTGATCATCGTCATCACCGCCAGCTTCCTGCTGTACATGGTCGGCGGCGAAACCCTGGCCAACGCGACGCGCTTCCTCGGCGGCGCGATCTTCGGCGTGATGGCGCCGCGCGACTTCTACGCGTTCAAGATCGAAGGCGACGACGGCTGGATGCCGGTGCGCCCGTTCTGAGCGCCGCGGTCGGAACTTCGCCATGAACGCATCCTCCGCCGCACCGGAGCCGCTCGCCGCATCGGCACCTGCCGCTCGCCCGCGCTATCCCGGCGCCATCGCCGGCTGGCTGGTGGCGGACCTGCTCCTGTGCGCGCTCAACGCCGTGCTGGCCTTGGCCGGACTCTCGCTGCTGCTCGGCGGCGAGACGCAAGACGTGCCGATGTCGATCACCCTGGCGGAGACGGCCGCGCACGCCGGCATCGCGTTGTTCGGACTCTTCGGCAACGCCGCGCTGCTGCGCTACCGTCCGGGCGGCGCGATGCTCGCGAAGATCGCCCTGCTGTTCGTCGGCGCCGGCGTGGCGGTGTCGCTGTACGAGATCCCGCTGCGCCTGGCCGATCCGGAAGCGACCTGCCCGCCGGACATCGTGGTCGCCGGGGCGGCGATCGGGCTGTTCCTGAGGATCACGCTCAATCTCGTCTACTTCGGCATGGTGCGGCGCGCGGCGCGTTTCCTCGATCGCCTGCCGTCGCTGCCGGGCTGAGAACGGACCGGCCGCGCGCGCGGCGTCAGTGGTTGCGCGCTGCCGCTTCGACGAGGCGCTTCACGTGCGGATCGACCAGTGGCGATTCGCGCAGGACCTTCGCGTTCTCGGCGATCAGCGCGGCGGCGCCGGCATCGGCGCCCGATTGCTGGCGCCGGCACAGGCCGAGGATGAGTCGCGCGTAGGCGACGCGCCATTGCACCACCCGCGCCAGCGTCGGCCCCTGATTGTGCGCGATCGTCGCTTCGACGTCGGCCGGCGCGGTGCAGCGGCCCTCCAGCGCGTCGAACTGCGCCAGCAGGTAGCGAACGAAGGCGATCATCCGGTCGTTGGACGCCTGATCGAGGCTCACCAGCCCGTCGAGCGCGTCGCGCGCGTGGCGCCGCGCGGCGTCGAGATCGCCGAGGTCGCGCTCGTCCTCGGCCAGCTCGGCCTTCAGCAGCTGCACGTCGAAACTGCTCTGGTCGCCGTTGCGTTCGAGCACCTCCAGCGCCTGGCGGTGATACGCACGCGCGCCTTCCGCGTCGCCCTTGTACTGGCGCACGTTGCCGAGCAGTTCCAGCGCGTCGTTGGTGCTCTTCGAGCCGATGCGCTCGAGCGCGGCCAGCACGGAGCGCGCGATCTTCTCCGCCTGGTCGTACTCGCCATTGGCCAGGCGCAGGCGCGCCAGGTTCTGCGTCGTGACGATCGCGCGGTAGCTGTCCTCGCCGCCGTGCGCGACGGCGTAGCGCCGCACGCGTTCGCCGAATTCGATCGCCGCGTCGAGCTGCCCCTGCGCGAGCTTCGACGCCGCCAGCGCCACCTCGGCCTGCGCGGTCGTCTCGCTGTCCTCGCCGTAGTGGCTGCGCGAGGTCGCCAGCGCCTGCTCGAGGATCGCATCGGCCTCGGCGTAGGCGGGCTTGCGCACCAGCGCGCGCGCGAGCCAGTTCGCGCTTTCCAGGTAGCGCGGATGCGCCTCGCCGTAGATCGCGCGATTGGAGTCGACCACCTCGCGCAGGATCGCCACCGCGTCGTCGTTCCTGCCGGCGCCGCCGAGCAGGTTGGCCAGCTCGACGCGCATCAGGTTCACGTCCGTGGACGGTCCGAGCGCCGAGCGCTCGCGGATCGCGATCGCCTGCTGCAGGCGCTCGATCGCCTCCCCGCGCCGACCCCTGGCCTCGTCGAGACCGGCGAACTGGTGCAGCGCTTCGGCCAGCTCCGACTCCGCCGGCGCGCCGAGTTCGCGCAGCCGTTCGACCGAGCGGCGGAAGTTCGCCTCCGCCTGGTCGAGATGGCCGAGGCGCTTGTGCAGGGTGGCGAGCTGGTAGGCGGCGACGGCCGTCTGCTGCGCGGCCTCGGGCGAAGCGTGCGAATCGCGCTGCACGATCGGTTCCAGCATCGCGAAGGCGGCGTCCTGCGGCCCGTCGCCGTGGCCGATCGCGCCGGCGTAGCCGGTCGCCAAGGTGACGGCCAGCGGAGAATCCTTGCCGAACGCGGCGACGGCGATCTCGTAGCCGCGCTGCAGCAGCGCCGCCGCCTTGTCGTACTCGCCGAGGCCGATGTAGGTGCGGCCGAGCGCCTCGAACAACTGCGCCTGCATGTCCGGCTGCTGCTTCAGGTCGGCCTCCGCGCGGCGCACGCCGATGTCGACGAGTTCCAGCGCGCTGGGCGGCTTGCCGAGGGTGACTTCCGGATTGGCCGACTCGAACACGCCGACCAGGAAGTCGCGCACCGCGCCCGCCGCCTGCGCTTGCGCCGTCGCGCGCGCCGCCTCGGCTTCGGCGCGATCGCGCTGCCGATGCGCCTCGTGCGCCTGCCACAAGGTGCCGGCCATGCCGGCCAGCAGCGACAGCGCGACCACGGCGGCGACGCCGACGCCGACGCGATGGCGATGCAGGTAGCGGCGCAGGCGGTCGAACGCGTCCGGCGCGCGCGCGCTGATCGGGCGGCGTTCGAGCGCGGCTTCGACGTCGGCGAGCAGCGCCTCGACCGTGCCGTAGCGCGCGGACGCCTCCTTCGACAGCGCCTTCAGCGCGATCGCGTCGAGGTCGGCGGCGAGGTGCGCCGGCTCGGCGCGCAGCGGCGTGGCGGCGGCGAGCTCGCTCGGCGCGCGCGGCGGTTCGAGGCGGATCTTCTCGACCATCGCGCCGAGCGAGAGGCCGCGCAGCGACAGCGGCGGACGGCCGCAGAGCAGGAAGTACAGCAGGCCGCCGAGCGCGTAGACGTCCGAACGCACGCTGGCCGTGTTGGCGACGATCAGCTCGGGCGCGGCGAACTCCGGGGTCAACGCGATCTGCGTCGCCTGCGCCGTGTCGGCATCGGCGGCGAGTGCGCGCGCGATGCCGAAGTCGAGCAGGTGCGCGCGCGCGTCCGCGTCGACCAGGATGTTGGCCGGCTTGATGTCGCGATGGACGACCAGGCGCTCGTGCGCGTAGGCGACCGCGGCGGCCACTTGGCGGAACAGGTCGATCCGCGTGGCCAGCGCCGGTTCGTCGCGCTCGAGCCAGGCGTCGAGCGCGACGCCGTCGATGTAGTCGGTGACCAGGTACGGATGGCCGTCGACGAGCGAACCGGCGTCGAGCAGGCGCACGATGCCCGGATGATGCAGGCCGGCGAGCACGCGCCGCTCGGATTCGATGTGCCGCGCGAGCAGCGGACGGTCGTCGCGGATGAACTTGATCGCGACCTGCTTGGCGAACAGGCCGTCGGCGCGTTCGCCGAGCCAGACCTCGCCCATGCCGCCGCGGCCGAGCAAGCGCAGCACGCGCCAGTTGCCGACGATCTCGCCATCGTGGCCGATCGGATCGGAGGCGGCCTGCGGCACCAGGTAGTCGGTCGAGCGCTCGATGCCGGCCAGCCAGCCGCGCAGCGCCGCCGCGTCCTCGGCATCGGCGCGTGCGACTTCCTCGACGAAGGCGGCGCGGTCGCGCTCGGGCAGGTCGAGCAGGCGGTCGAGCAGGTCTTCGCGGCGCTGCCAGTCGGCGGGCGAGGATTCCATCGGCGAATCCCGCTGCGATTCGGTGTTCCCCATCAGGAATCCGGATGCAGGCGCTCGAACAACCAGCCGCGCGCCTTCAGCCAGTCGCGCCGCACGGTGCTGCGGTCCAGATCGAGCACCTCACCGGTTTCCTCCTCGCTGAGGCCGGCGAAGTAGCGCAGCTGCACGACCTGGGCGAGGCGCGGGCGCACCTGCTCCAGCCGGCCGAGCGCATCGTTGAGTTCGAGGATGCGGTTCGCCTCGGCGAGGTCGGCGTCGAACGCCTCGACCTCACCGAGCGTTTCGTGCGCCGCGCCGCCGCCGCGCTTCTGCGCGACGCGGTCGCGGGCGTGGTTGATCACGATGTTGCGCATCGCGCGCGCGGCGATGGCGAGGAAGTGGTTGCGGTCGACGCGGCCGAACAGCTCCGGCGACGAGGCGAACTTCAGATACGCCTCGTTGACCAGCGCGGTGGTCGACAGCGTCTCGCCGACCCCGCCGCGCCGGCGCTGGCGATGGGCGATCTGGCGCAGCTCGTTCTGCAGTCCGGTCATCAGCGCCGACAGATCGAGGGCGCGCTCCTTGACCAGGGTTTCCAGCCGCAGACCGATCTCGGTCTCGTATTCCGTTTCGTCCTGGAGGTCCATACCCCTTCCGCGTGACGCCGCCGCCTTCGGCGAAGCGTAGCAGCGTCGACGCGGGCGCGGCTCGTTCGCCGTGGCGGAGCGTGCGCCCGTATGCGCATTCGGCGGCGCCGGTCCTCTCAGGCGCCCGCGAAATCGTCGAGCGCCGCAACGAGGCGTCGCAGGCCGTCGGACAGCTCGGCGTCGGTGATCGTCAACGGCGGCACGAAACGCAGCACGTCGGGACCGGCCTGCAGCAACAGCAGTCCCTGCGCCGCCGCGCGATCGAGGATCTCGCCGGCGCGGCCCTTGTACGCATCCGCCAGCATCGCGCCGATCATCAGGCCGCGACCGCGCACCTCGGCGAACAGGCCGCGCCCGCGCTCGAGCGCCGCGAGTCCGTCGCGCAATGCCTGCGCCTGCCGCGCGACGTTCGCCGCGAGCGCCGGCGAGGACAGTTTGCGCAGCGCCACGCGCGCGACCGCGGCGGCGATCGGATTGCCGCCGAAGGTGGTGCCGTGCGCGCCGAACTGCATGATCTCGGCGGCCTTCGGCCCCGCCAGCATCGCGCCGATCGGAAAGCCGCAGCCGAGCGCCTTCGCCAACGTCACGATGTCCGGCACGACGCCGTCCTGCGCATGCGCGAACAGCGTGCCGGTGCGGCCCATGCCGCACTGGATCTCGTCGAGCACCAGCAGCGCGCCGTGCGCGTCGCACAGCTCGCGCGCCCGCGCGAGGAAGCCCGGCGCCGCCGGCGTCACGCCGCCCTCGCCCTGCACCGGCTCGACCAGCATCGCGGCGACGTCGCCCGGCGCGAACGCCTGCTCGAGTTCGTCGAGGTCGTTGAACGTCGCATAGCGGAAGCCGGCCGGCAGCGGCTCGTAGCCTTCCTGGTACTTGGGCTGCGCGGTCGCGGTCACGGTGGCCAGCGTGCGGCCGTGGAAGGAGCCGCGGAACGTCACGATCACGCGCCGCTCTGGCGGCCTGCCGTTCGCCGCCGCCCACTTGCGCACGAGCTTGATCGCCGCCTCGTTCGCCTCGGCGCCGGAATTGCACAGGAATACGCGCTCCGCGAATTCCGAAGCGGCCACCAGTTCCTCGGCCAGGCGCAGCGGCGGCTCGGTGTAGAACACGTTGCTCGCGTGCCACAGCTTGCCGGCCTGCGCGGTCAGCGCGGCGAGTAGGTCCGCATCGCCGTGGCCGAGCGCGTTGACCGCGATGCCGGCGCCGAAGTCGACGTAGTCGCGGCCGTCGCGATCCCACACGCGCGCGCCCTCGCCGCGATCGAGCACGATCTGGCGCGGGCGGTAGACCGGCAGCCAGTAGCGCGGGCCGAGGGCGAGCAGGTCGGAAGTCCTCGATGCAGCATCATCCATGGTTCAAGCCTTGGTTCGGGAAGTGCGGCGATGGCCGGCCGCGTCGGACTGCCTGGCGACACCCGTTCGGAACGTCGCGCGAAACCCCAGGTCGCGGGCGATCGCGCCTACCACGTGCCCGTGTTCGGCATCGACGCCCACGGCTCCGCTGGCGCCAGACGCTCGCCCTTCTGCAGCAGTTCCACCGAGATCAGGTCCGGTGAACGCACGAAGGCCATGTGGCCGTCGCGCGGCGGGCGATGGATGGTGATGCCCATCGACTGCAGGTGCGCGCAGGTCGCGTAGATGTCGTCGACCTCGAAGGCGAGATGGCCGAAGTTGCGCGCGCTGCCGTAGTCCTCGGGCGGCGAGCCGTCGGCGGCCGGCCAGTTGTAGGTCAACTCGACCTCGGCGTCGGGCGAGGCGTCGGCGCTGAGGAAGATCAACGTGAAGCGCCCGGCCTCGCTCTCCTTGCGGCGCCGTTCGCGCAGGCCGAGGCCGTCGCAGAAGAAGCGCAGGGTCGCGTCGACGTCGCGGACGCGGATCATCGTGTGCAGGTATTTCATCTCGCTCTCCGATCGGTGCATGGGCTGGCCGGGGCGGCGTGCGTGTGGCGCCTGCGCCCCGACCGGTCCCGTGCGAGACGGCCATTTTCGTCGACGAGGGATCGAGTGCGATAGCCAGCCCGACACGCCGAAATGCGTGATCTTACTGTCGTAAATGTGAATTACTCTCATTTGCGTTTACAATACGAAAATCCTCCCGCGAAACCTCGATCCGCCAAGCCCTTCCATGTGCCGTCTGATCAACCCGTCGCGCCGTCGCGACGCGGGGAATCCGCGCGTGCCGTCGTGCTCCACGGCACTCGCACATCGGCGGGTCGACGGTTCGCCGCCCGACTCCTTCACTCGACGACGTTTCCGCCGCTCATGAATCCACGATCCCTTCGGACCCGCCCTGCTCCGGTCATGCGCCTGCGCACACCTCCACGCCGCCTGCTCGCACTCGCGCTCGCCGCCACCTGGCCCTGCGCGCATGCCGCCGCCGCGGACGACGTGCCGCTGCAGAAGGAACCGGTGCAGCTCGAAGGCGTCGTCGCCACCGCGCACGACGCGCCGTACACGGTCGACAGCACCGCGGCCGCGACGAAATTGCCGCTGTCGCTGCGCGAGACGCCGCAGTCGGTGACTGTCGTCACGCGCGAGCGTCTGGACGACCAGAACCTGAACTCGCTGCGCGAGGTGCTCGACAACGTCACCGGCGTCTATTCGGACGCCTACGACAGCGAGCGCGTGCTGTTCTTCTCGCGCGGCTTTCCGGTCGACGGCCTGATGGTCGACGGCGTGCCGGCGCTGCCGAACTTCAACACCGGCTCGATCGACGAGACCATCGACACCGCGCCCTACGAGCGCATCGAGATCGTGCGCGGCGCGACCGGCCTGATGAACGGCGCGGGCAGCCCCGGCGCCTCGGTCAACCTGGTGCGCAAGCACGCGGACGCGACGACGCCGCGCGTCGCGGTCGACCTCGGCGTGGGTTCGTGGAGCAACCGGCGCGGCGAAGTCGACGTCTCCGCGCCGCTGAACGCCTCCGGCAGCGTGCGCGGCCGCGCTATCGCGGTCTACGAGGACCGCGAGTCGTACCAGGCGCTCTATCACAAGAAGACCGCCGTGCTGTACGGCATCGTCGATGCGGACCTGTCGCCGTCGACGACGCTCTCCTTCGGCATCGACTACCAGAACAACCGGCCGCGCGGGAACACCTGGGGTTCGTTTCCGCTGTTCCTCGCCGACGGCACGCGCGCGGACTGGTCGCGCTCGGTGACGACCGCGACCGACTGGACGTTCTGGAACCGGCGCACGGAGACCGTGTTCGGCGAGCTGCGCCACGCCTTCGACAACGACTGGCAGCTGCACGCGGTGGCGAACTGGCGCCGCTACGACGAGGACCTGGCGCTGTTCTACCTGTCCGGATTCCCCGATCCGGTCAGCGGCGAGGGACTCGAACCATCCGCCTACCGCAGCAAGGGCGAAATCGTCGAGCGCGCGCTCGACGTCTACGCCAGCGGCCCGTTCGACCTGTTCGGCCACCGCCACGAACTGGTGCTCGGCTACAACGGCTCGCGTTCGACCAATACCGGCAAGGAATACGCGGTGAGCGGCCCGCTCGCCGATCCGGGCAATTTCTTCGACTGGGACGGTTCGTATCCCAACCCCGGCTTCGAGGCCCGGGGCAATCGCCTCACCGACATCCGCACGCGCCAGAACGGCGCCTACGCGGCGGCGCGCCTGTCGCTGGCCGATCCGCTGAAGCTGATCGCCGGCGCGCGCTACGCCACGTGGAAGACCGATTCGTTCTATCTCTACGACGACCCGCACGATTCACGCTACGACTATCGCGAGACGATTCCCTACGCCGGCCTGGTCTACGACCTCGGCCGCGGCTTCTCCGCGTTCGCCAGCTACACCGGCATCTTCAAGCCGCAGAACAGCCGCGACGCGAACGGCCACTGGCTCGACCCGGTCGAGGGCCGCAGCGTCGAACTCGGCATCAAGGGCGAGCACCTCGACGGCGGACTGAACACCGCGCTGACCGTGTTCGAGACGCGCCAGGACAACGTCGCCGCGCCCGTGTTCGATCCGGAAACCGGCGAACCGGTGAGGCTGCCCGACGGCTCGCAGGTCTCGCGCGCGATCGACGGCGCGCGCACGCGCGGCTTCGAGATCGAAGCGGTCGGACGGCTCGGCGAGGAATGGAACGTCTCGCTCGGCTGGTCGCGCCAGCTCACGCGCGACGCCGACGACCGCGCCGTGCGCACGTTCATCCCGTCGACACTGGTGCGCCTGTTCGCGACGTGGAAGCCGGCGCAGTGGGAGCGCCTGACGCTCGGCGCGGGCGTCAACTGGCAATCGCGCAGCCGCACCTTCGTCGGCTCGCCCGACGGCGGCACCACGCTACGGCAGGGCAGCGTCGCGACGGCGACCGTGATGGCGCGCTACCAGTTCTCGCCGCAGGTGTCCCTGCAGCTCAACGCCAACAACCTCTTCGACCGCACGTACTACGTGCTCGACGAATACGACAACACCTACTACGGCGCTCCGGCGAGCTATGCGCTGAGCCTGCGCGTGGCGTTCTGACACGCCGCGCGCGAGCGCGGCGTCACCCGCGCTGGAAGCGCGGGATGTGCTGCGCGAGTCGCGCCAGGCGCTGCAACGGGTCGGACAGCTGCAGCAGTTCCTGCCGCTCGGAAGGCTCCAGCGGCAGCGCCTCGGCGAGACGGAAGCCGACCCAGCTGGCGTCGTCGTAGCTGGCGCGGTCCGATTGCGCGAACGGGCCGCCGGCGCGTTCGTGCAGGCGTTCGAGGATCGTCGCGAGCAGGCCGTGCTCGGGCGGCACCGACAGCAGCGGCTCGTCGTCGAGGAAGCGCACCTGCCCGTGCACGAGGCCGTTGTCGCGCACGCGCGTGTGGGCGACCTGGAAGCGTCCGTAGCCTTCCGCGCCGATGCCGAGCAGGCCGTCGGGCAGCGTGTAGAAGTCGGTGATGCGCGCGAGCGTGCCGACCGCGGCCGGCACCGCGGGCTCGCCGACCTCGCGCCCTTGGAGGATCAGGCAGACGCCGAAGCCGGAATTGTTGCGCGTGCAGTCGCGCACGAGGTCGATGTAGCGCGGTTCGAAGATGCGCAGATTGAGCAAGCCGCCTGGAAACAGCACCGCGGAGAGCGGGAACAGCGGAATGTTGACGAGGCTCACGCGACGAGTCTAGCAGGCGGCCGAGCCGACGAATCCGGCATGTCGACGGCGGCGCCGACTAGGCGCCGGCCGCCTGCAGCGCGGCGAAGAACTTGCGCGGCGCGCCTTCGAAGCCGCCGTTCGACATGAACACCACGTGGTCGCCCGCACGCGCCTGCGCGAGCAGGTCGGCGACCAGATCGGCGACGCTGCCGGCGGTGCGGCCGCGTCCGGCCAGCGCGCCGAGAATCCGGCCGGCGTCCCACGGCAACTCCGGTCGCTGCAGAAACACCACCGCGTCGGCGTCGCGCAAGGACGGCGCGAGTTCGTCGGCGTGCGCGCCCATGCGCATTGAGTTCGAGCGTGGCTCCATGCCGACCAGGATGCGCGCCGAGCCGACCTTCGCGCGCAGACCGGCGAGGGTCGTCGCGATCGCGGTCGGGTGATGGGCGAAGTCGTCGTAGACGCGCACGCCGGCGTGCTCGCCGATCCGCTCCATGCGCCGGGCGACGTTGCGGAAATCCGCCAGCGCCGGCAGGGCCTGCGCCGCGTCGACGCCGGCCGCATGCGCCGCCGCCAGCGCGGCCAGCGCGTTCATGACGTTGTGGCGGCCGCTCAATTCCCAGCGCGCCTCGCCCAGTTCGCGCCCGCGATGCGAAACGACGAACGCGCTGCCGTCCGCCGCGAGCAGGCGCGCGCGCCAGTCGCCGTCGTCGATGCCGAACGTCTCGACCGGCGTCCAGCAGCCCATCGCGAGCACCTCGGCGAGCCGCGCGTCCTCGGCGTTGACGATCAGGCGGCCGTTGCCCGGCACCGTGCGCACCAGGTGATGGAACTGGCGCTGGATCGCGGCCACGTCGGGGAAGATGTCGGCGTGGTCGTACTCGAGGTTGTTGAGGATCGCGATCGACGGGCGGTAGTGCACGAACTTCGAGCGCTTGTCGAAGAAGGCGGTGTCGTATTCGTCCGCCTCAATGACGAAGAGCGGGGATTGGGGATTGGGGATTGGGGATTGGGAAGGCGATGGACCGCTGCGCTCTCCGAATCCCGAATTCCCAATCCCCAATCCCGGCTCCAATCGCGCCGACACCCCGAAATTCGCCGGCACGCCGCCGACCAGGAAGCCGGGCGCGCGGCCTTGCGCCTCGAGGATCCAGGCCAGCAGCGACGTCGTCGTGGTCTTGCCGTGCGTGCCGGCGACGGCGAGCACGCGGCGCTGCGCGAGCAGGGTTTCGCCGAGCCATTGCGGGCCGGACACGTACGGCAGGCGCGCGTCGAGCATGTGCTCGATCGCCGCGTTGCCGCGCGACAGCGCGTTGCCGACGACGACCAGGTCCGGCGCGCGCGCAGGATCGCCGCCGCCGAGGTGTTCCGCGCTGTAGCCCTGCTTCAGCACGATGCCGAGCCGTTCGAGCTGGGTCGACATCGGCGGATACACGTTCGCGTCGGAACCTTCGACCTCGTGCCCGAGTTCGCGCGCGAGCGCGGCGATGCCGCCCATGAAGGTGCCGCAGATGCCGAGGATGTGCAGTTTCATGCCGTGGGTTTCCGTGAGCGGTCAGGCGGCCTTGCCGAACAACAGGCTTTCGAGCACCCAGTACGCGACCAGCCAGCTCGTCGCATGCGCGAGCGCGAAGCCGAAACCGATCTCGACCGCGTGGCGCAGGAGGTTCGCGTTGACGAAGACCTGCCAGATCAGCGTCGCCAGCAGCAGCCAGCGCAGCAGGGCCTGCCACGGACCGAGCGCGAGCGCCTCGTCGGCGCCGCCCGCCGCGGGCAACTCGATCAGCGCGGCGATCGGCAACTGCGTCAGCGAGATGGCCAGGCCGCAGGCGCACAGCGCGGTCGCGGTCTGCACGTAGCGGCTGCGGCGGCCGCGCAAGGCCAGTTCGAGCCAGGCCAGGCCGAGCACGACGCCGGTCGTGAGCAGGGAATGCGCGAGCGCGTCGCCGCCGTCGCCGAGCAGGCCGCCGATCGACACGTCGAGCGCGAGCACCGCGCCGATCAGCCAGGCGAGCAGCGTCGGCGAGTGCGGCAGATCCTGCGGACCGCGGCGCAGCCGGCACAGGTCCGCGACGAGACGGACGAAATCGGAACTCGCGATCGCCATGGGATTCGGACTCGAAACGCGCCGTGGCGGCGTCGCGGGCGGTACCTCGCGCTCAGGCGCGCAGACGATTCGCGTCGCCGCCCCGCGGCAGCGCGGCCAGGACGCGACGGGTGATGTCGGCCAGTTCGCCGACGCCGTCGACGACCTTCAGCAGGCCTTCCTCGGCGAAGTGCGCGGCGACCGGCTCGGTCTGCTCGGCGTAGACGCGCAGGCGTTCGCGCACGGTTTCCGGCGTGTCGTCCTTGCGTCCTTCCTTCGCGGCGCGGCCGGCGATGCGCTCGACGATCAGTTCGCTCGGCACGTCCAGCTTGACCGCGACGTCGAGCGGCTGGCCGATGCGTTCGAGCAGCGTCTCCAGCGCCTTGCACTGGGCGAGGTTGCGCGGATAGCCGTCGAGGATGAAACCGCTCTTGGCGTCGGGCTGCGAGATGCGCTCTTCCAGCATCGCCAGCACGATGTCGTCGGAGACCAGCTGGCCGGCATCCATCACCGCCTTCGCCTGCAAGCCGAGCGGCGTGCCGGCCTTGACCGCGGCGCGCAGCAGATCGCCGGTGGAAATGTGCGGCACGCCGAGTTCGGCTTTCAGAATGTCCGCCTGAGTGCCCTTGCCCGAGCCGGGCGCGCCGAGTAGAACGAGTCGCATGTTGCTCCCATGCCGCCGCCGCGGCGTTGCCGATCGCGTGGAGTGTTTGCGGCAACGCGCAGCGGACTGCGCCCCATCTATTGCCGTGTCGCGTCGGATCACCGAACGCGCGCGCCGAACCGATTTAGAATGCCGGCAACGCTAGCGGCTGGCCGAAACCCTGTCAAACCGCGCCGCTCTCGATTTTCGCCGCCGGAGACGGGCGCAGGAGGAAACACCACATGGCGCAAGGCAAGCTTCTCTACGCGCAATCGGGCGGCGTCACCGCGGTCATCAACGCCACCGCCTGCGCGGTGATCCAGACCGCGCGCGCCGTCAGGCTGCCCGTGCTGGCGGCGCGCAACGGCATCATCGGCGCGCTGCGCGAGGAACTGATCGACACCGGCAAGGAAAGCCGCGCGGCGATTGCGGCATTACGCCACACGCCCGGCGGCGCGTTCGGTTCGTGCCGCTACAAGCTGAAGTCGATCGAACACAGCCGCGCGCAGTACGAACGCCTGATCGAGGTGTTCAAGGCGCACGACATCCGCTGGTTCCTCTACAACGGCGGCAACGACTCGGCCGACACCGCGCTGAAGATCTCGCAGATCGGCCGTGAACTGGGCTATCCGATCGACGTGATCGGCGTGCCGAAGACGGTCGACAACGACCTCGCAGTGACCGACACCTGCCCCGGCTTCGGCTCGGTGGCGAAGTACACGGCGGTGTCGGTGGCCGAGGCCGGCCTCGACGTCGAGTCGATGTGCGAGTCCTCGACCAAGGTCTTCATCGTCGAAGTGATGGGCCGCCACGCCGGCTGGATCGCCGCCGCCGGCGGTCTCGCCGCGCGCCGCGCCGACGATCCGCCGCACCTGATCCTGTTCCCCGAGATCGCCTTCGACGAGGCGAGCTTCCTCGCCCGCGTGAAGGCGATCGTGGAAAAGGTCGGCTACTGCACCGTGGTCGCCTCGGAAGGCCTGCGCAACGCGGAGGGCCAGTTCCTCGCCGAGGCCGGCACGCGCGACGCGTTCGGCCACAGCCAGCTCGGCGGCGTCGCGCCGCTGCTCGCGCAGCTGGTGAAGAGCCGGCTCGGCTACAAGTACCACTGGGCGCTGCCGGACTACCTGCAGCGGTCGGCGCGCCACCTCGCCTCGAAGACCGACGCCGAACAGGCCTACGCGGTCGGCAAGGCCGCCGTCGAGTACGCGCTGGCCGGCAGGAACGCGGTGATGCCGGTGATCGTGCGCACGTCCGATTCGCCCTACCGCTGGAAGATCGAACCCGCGCCGCTGGCGAAGATCGCCAACCACGAGAAGAAGCTGCCGAAGCATTTCATCCGCAAGGACGGCTACGGCATCACCGCCGCCGCGCGGCGCTATCTCGAACCGCTGATCCGCGGCGAGGATCCGCCCAGGTACGGCAAGGACGGCCTGCCGGACTACGTTCGGCTCGAACGGAAGCTCGTGCGGAAGAAATTGCCCGCCTACGCGATCGAGGATCGCTAGCCGCGCCCGGCGCATCGCGCCTTTCGCGAACTCCACCGCGCCTGCTGCGCCGCGCCAATGCGTTCGCCGCGATGGCGTGGCTATACTCGGCCGGTTGCTCGCGATTTCCCGTTGTTCGTCTTTCGTCCTGGTACGTCAAGGGAGGGTTCGATGCTGTTTCAGCAACATGGGCTTTTGATCGCGCTGGTCTGCGCGGTGCTCGCGATCCTGTACGGGGTCTGGTCGATCCGCTGGATTCTGGCCAAGCCGGCCGGCAATGCGCGCATGCAGGAAATCGCCGCGGCGATCCAGGAAGGCGCCCGCGCCTACCTCAATCGCCAATACCGCACGATCGCGCTGGTCGGCGTCGTGCTCTTCGTGGCGATCGGCTTCGCGCTGGACTGGGGCACCGCGATCGGCTTCGCGATCGGCGCGATCCTGTCCGGCCTCACCGGCTACATCGGCATGAACATCTCGGTACGCGCCAACGTGCGCACGGCCGAAGCCGCCAGGGGCGGCATCCCGGCGGCGCTGGCGGTGGCGTTCCGCGGCGGCGCGATCACCGGCATGCTGGTCGTCGGGCTCGCCCTGCTCGGCGTCGCCGGCTACTACGTCGGCCTGCTGAAGACCGGCAGCACGCCGGACCAAGCCCTGCACGCGCTGGTCGGCCTCGCCTTCGGCTCCTCGCTGATCTCGATCTTCGCGCGCCTGGGCGGCGGCATCTTCACCAAGGGCGCCGACGTCGGCGCCGACCTGGTCGGCAAGGTCGAGGCCGGCATTCCGGAAGACGATCCGCGCAACCCGGCGGTGATCGCCGACAACGTCGGCGACAACGTCGGCGACTGCGCCGGCATGGCGGCGGACCTGTTCGAGACCTACGCGGTCACCCTGATCGCGACGATGCTGATCGGCGGCATCATGGCCGGCGAAACCGGCGCCAACGGCGTGCTGTATCCGCTGGTCATCGGCGGCGTGTCGATCATCGCCTCGATCATCGGCACGTTCTTCGTCAAGTCCAGCGGCAGCGGCAAGATCATGAACGCGCTGTACAAGGGCGTGATCGTGTCCGGCGTGCTCGCCCTGCTCGCCTTCATCCCGGTGACGCAGGAACTGATGGCCGGCAGCACCTACGGCGTGTGGAACGTGTTCGGCTGCGCGGTGATCGGCCTGGTGCTGACCGGCGCGATGGTCGTCATCACCGAGTACTACACCGCGACCGAATACGCGCCGGTGCGCCACGTCGCCAAGGCCTCGACCACGGGCCACGCGACCAACATCATCGCCGGCATCGGCATCTCGATGAAGTCGACCGCCTGGCCGGTGCTCGCCGTCTGCGCCGCGATCTGGGGCGCGTACTGGCTGGCCGGCCTGTACGGCATCGCGATCGCCGCGACCGCGATGCTGTCGATGACCGGCATGATCGTCGCGCTCGACGCCTACGGCCCGATCACCGACAACGCCGGCGGCATCGCCGAGATGGCCGAGCTGCCGCCGGAAGTGCGCGCGGTGACCGATCCGCTCGACGCGGTCGGCAACACCACCAAGGCGGTCACCAAGGGCTACGCGATCGGTTCGGCCGGCCTCGCCGCGCTGGTGCTGTTCGCCGACTACACGCACAAGCTCGGCGCGCAGCATCCGGACAAGATCTTCACCTTCGACATCTCCGATCACATGGTCATCATCGGCCTGTTGATCGGCGGCCTGATTCCGTACCTGTTCGGTGCGATGGCGATGGAAGCGGTCGGCCGCGCCGCCGGCAGCGTGGTGGAGGAAGTGCGCCGCCAGTTCCGCGAGATCAAGGGCATCATGGAAGGCACGACCAAGCCGGACTACTCGCGCGCGGTCGACCTGCTGACCAAGTCGGCGATCAAGGAAATGATGATCCCGTCGCTGCTGCCGGTCGCGGTGCCGATCCTGGTCGGCTTCCTGCTCGGCCCGAAGGCGCTCGGCGGCCTGTTGATCGGCACCATCGTCACCGGCCTGTTCGTCGCGATCTCGATGACCACCGGCGGCGGCGCCTGGGACAACGCCAAGAAGTACATCGAGGACGGCCACCACGGCGGCAAGGGTTCGGACGCGCACAAGGCGGCCGTGACCGGTGACACCGTCGGCGATCCGTACAAGGACACCGCCGGCCCGGCGGTCAATCCGCTGATCAAGATCATCAACATCGTGGCGCTGCTGCTCGTACCGCTGCTGTAAGCACCGAGGCGCGCCCTGCGGAAGCGGTGCGCGGCAAGCTCGAGGAAACGAAGACGGCGGCCGCGAGGCCGCCGTCTTCGTTTGCAGGGGTCCGCTTGCGCGGCCTTACGGATGTTCCGCCGTCCTTCCCGCGATGGACGCCGTATGCATGGATGGCGCGTTCGCGCGAACCGATCAGCCCTCCTTGGCGGCCACGCTCAGCGGACTGCGCGCCAGCCGCAGCGCATTGCCGACCACCGACACCGAACTCAGGCTCATCGCCAGCGCCGCGATCATCGGGCTCAGCAGCAGGCCGAACACCGGATACAGCACGCCGGCGGCGAGCGGCACGCCGATCGCGTTGTAGAACAGGGCGAAGCCGAGGTTCTGCTTCATGTTGGCGACGGCCGACTCGGAGATCGCGCGCGCTTCGAGGATGCGGCGCAGGTCGCCCTTGACCAGGGTCACCTGCGCGCTCGACATCGCCACGTCGGTGCCGGTGCCCATGGCGATGCCGACGTCGGCGGCGGCGAGCGCGGGCGCGTCGTTGACGCCGTCGCCGGCCATCGCCACGCGGCGACCCTGCGCCTGCAGCTGGCGTACGAGTTCGGCCTTGTCCTGCGGGCGCACTTCGCCGCGCACGTCGTCGATGCCGAGTTCCCGACCGATCGCGGCGGCGGTCGCCTGCGCGTCGCCGGAAGCCATCACGATGTGCAAGCCGTCGGCGCGCAGCGCCGCCAGCGCGGCCGGCGTGGTCGCCTTGATCGGGTCGGCCACCGCGATCGCGCCGGCGAGGCGGCCGTCGACGGCGAGGTACATCACGCTCGCGCCTTGTTCGCGCAGGCGGCGGGCGCGTTCGAGCGACGGCGCGGGATCGGCGCCGACCTCGCGCATCAGCGCCTGGTTGCCGAGCGCGAGCGCGCGGCCCTGCACGCGGCCGCGTACGCCCTGGCCGGTGATCGATTCGAACGCCTCGGCCGGCGCCAGCGCCAGCCCGCGGCGACGCGCCTCGGCGACGATCGCCTCCGCCAGCGGATGCTCGCTGCCGAGCTCGAGGCTGGCGGCCAGGCGCAGCGCCTCGTCCGCGGCGAAGCCGTCGGCGGCGATCAGTTCGCGGAACGCGGGCTTGCCTTCGGTCAGCGTGCCGGTCTTGTCGACCACCAGCGTGTCGATCGTGCGCAGCTGTTCGATCGCCTGCGCGTCGCGGAACAGCACGCCGACCTGCGCCGCGCGGCCGGTGGCGACCATGATCGACATCGGCGTGGCGAGACCGAGCGCGCACGGACAGGCGATGATCAGCACCGACACGGCGTTCAGCACGGCGTAGGTCCACGACGGCTGCGGGCCGAACAGGCCCCAGCCGAGGAACGTGAGCACGGCGATCGCGAGCACGGTCAGCACGAACCCGTACGACACCCGATCGGCCATGCGCTGCATCGGCGCGCGCGAACGCTGCGCCTGCGCGACCAGCTGCACGATCTGCGCGAGCATCGTGCCGGAGCCGACCTTCTCGGCGCGGATCACCAGGCTGCCGGTGCCGTTGAGGGTGGCGCCGATGACGGTGTCGCCCTGCGTCTTCTCCACCGCGATCGACTCGCCGGTCAGCATCGATTCGTCGACGCTGGAACGACCGTCGACGACGACGCCGTCGACCGGCACCTTCTCGCCCGGACGCACACGCAGGCGATCTCCGACGTGCACGTGCTCGAGCGGGACGTCCTCCTCGCCGCCGTCCTCGCGCAGACGGCGCGCGGTCTTCGGCGCGAGCCCGAGCAGCGCCTTGATCGCGGCCGAGGTCTTCGAGCGCGCGCGCAGCTCGAGCAGCTGGCCGAGCAGGGTCAGCGAGACGATCACCGCGGCGGCTTCGAAGTAGACGCCGACGCGGCCGTGTTCGCGGAACGAATCGGGGAACCATTCCGGCGCCAGCGTCGCGACCGTGCTGTAGCCGAACGCGGCGGCGACGCCGATGCCGATCAGCGTCCACATGTTCGGGCTGCGGTTGCGGATCGACTGCACGCAGCGCTCGAAGAACGGCCAGCCGGCCCACAGCACCACCGGCGCGCTGAGCGCGAATTCGATCCACGTGCGCGCGGCGGTCGAGAGGAACGTGAAGGAGTGGCCGAACATCGCCAGCACCAGCACGACCAGGCTGAGCGGCAAGGTCCACCAGAAGCGGCGCGAGAAGTCGCGCAGCTCGGGGTTGTCCTCCTCTTCCAGGCTCGGCATCTCCGGTTCGAGCGCCATGCCGCAGAGCGGACAGGTGCCGGGATGGTCCTGGCGGATCTCCGGATGCATCGGGCAGGTGTACATCGTGCCTGCCGGCGCCGGCTCGGCCGGGGGCTGCGGCGCGAGATACTTCTGCGGATCGGCGAGGAATTTCTCGCGGCAACGTGCCGAGCAGAAGTGGTATTCGTGATCCGCATGCGTCGCGCGATGCGTGCTCGTCGCCGGATCGACCGTCATGCCGCAGACCGGATCGAGCACGCCGGCCGTCTCCGCTTCCGGAGCGCCGGCGTGCTTGGTCGAACAGCAGCTCCGTGCTTCCGCCGTCGGCTCGAGGTAGGCCTGCGGATCGGCGAGGAACTTCTCGCGGCAGCGCGCGGCGCAGAAGTGGTAGTAGCGGCCCATGTGCTCGGCGCGATGCGCGCTCGTCGACGGATCGACCTGCATGCCGCAGACCGGATCGAGCACGGTGGCCTGGGAGACGCTCGCCCCGGTGCGCTTCGTCGAACAGCAGCCGTGGGCGCTCACAGATGAGGACGACGGCGCGTGTCCGCCGTGATCGTGCCCGGCGTGAGCACCGCCGCCGTGATCGCCTCCCTGAGCGTGCGCGTGATCGTGTCCGTGATGCCTGCCGTGCCCGCTCATGCCGATTCCTCCTCGGCGAGGGCGTTCAGGATCGGGCAGTCCTCCAGCAGCCCGTGTCCGGGGCAGGCTTCGATCAAGGCGTTCAGGCCGTCGCGGATGCGTGCGAGTTCTTCCAGCCGCCGTTCGACGTCGGCGAGCTTCTGCTGCGCGGCCGCCTTCATCGAGGCCATGTCCTCGTCGCCGTGCTGGGACAGCGCCAGCAGCTCGCGGATTTCCGGCAAGGTGAAGCCGAGCGCCTTGCCGCGGCGCACGAAGCGCAGGCGCTTGAGATCGCCGAGGTCGTAGCTGCGATAGCCCGAGGCGAGGCGCGAGGGCTTGGGCAGCAGGCCTTCGCGTTCGTAGTAGCGCACGGTGTCGATGCCGACACCCGAGCGTTGTGCGAGTTGTCCGATTTTCATGGGTCTGGACGCCTTTCGTGGATCGAATGGCGCCAGTATCAACCCTTGACCTTAGTCCAGGGTCAAGGCCTCGATCGGCGAAAAACCCGTCGTCATGCCCGGACACTCGAATGCCGGACGACCGGCGCAGCAAGACCCGTCCGGAAGCCGAAAGAAAACGGCGGCCCGATCGCCGCCGTTTCCGCATTGCCGCGAAGCATCGGCAGCGCTAGCGAATCTCCAGCCTGCCCGGCAACTGGGCCTTGGCGTCGTCGATCAGCTGCGGCAGCCCGTCCGCTCCGCGCACGACCTTCGAGTCGGTGAAGATGTTCTTCAGATGCTGCACGAACCCGCCGTCCGCGCCGTTCGTGCTGCCCATGCCCTTGACCAGGGCGACGGCGAAGTCCTGCGGCTTCATGCCGGCGAAGGTGCCGTTCACCGAATCGCCGCTCAGCTTGCGCACCTCGGCGTCACTGACGAGGTCCTTGGCCGCCGCATGCTCGGCGCCGTCCTTGAGCGCGCGCATGTCGTTCTCGGTGTAGGTCAGCTGCGCGCTCTTCACCGGACCTGCGCTGGGCACCGGCGCGCTCAGCTTCATGAACTGCGAGGAGACCAGCCAGTCGCTCTTGCCGTCGATGTCGACCTTGTAGGAATAGCGGCGCTCGTCGAGCAGCTCGTTCTGGTTCGCGTCGTACTTGCGCGTCATCACCAGCGCCACGTTGTCGTCGAACTGCAGCGTCGTCTCGCGCGTCGCCGGCTTGCCCGGCTCGGTGGTGAGGACGTCGCTGGCGGTGCTTCCCGCCCCCTTGATGGAGAAGTCGAACGAGGCCAGCTTGCCGTCGAGCTTTGCCTGCGTCGAGACGTCGAGCTTCTGGATCGTCTTCACGTCCGCGACGCCGGCGCCGTTGTCGGTCGGGAAACGGCCGGTCAGCAGCGCTTCGCGATAGCTCGCGCGTCCTTGCGGATCGGCGAGATCGAACTCGGCGCTGGTCAGCTTGGCGTCGGCGAACTTGTCGCCGCGGCCGAGCATCGCGCTGGCCACGCCGACGTCCACGCCGACCCCGATGGACGCCGACAGTGCGGCGGTCGGGCCGGCGGTGAGGCGGATCCGGTTCGCGTCGGTCTTCTCGGCCACCACGGTGAAGCCGTCTTCCGAGGAGCTTTTCGTCTGCGCCCTCACCAGGCCGACTCCGGCCTTCACGTCGGTGTTGACGAAGGCCGAGGTGTTCAGCGTGAACTGCGAGCCTTTCGGCATCGAATCCGGATCGAGCGGATTGACTTTCAGAGGCGAGGTGTCCTTGCCCTTGGCCTCGGCATCGGGAACCTTGGTTTCCGCGGACACCTTGAAGCCGGGGGTGATGCTGCCCTCGAGGCTCCACCGCAGCGGCGTCTTGGCCGCCGCCTTGTCCTCCTTGCCTCCGAGGAACGCGTTGGCTTTCGCGGTCGCGCTCGCCTCCGCCGAGAGGGAAGAAGTGGTCGTTCCGTCCTTGCTGTCGGTGCGGCCTTCCACTTTGCCGTTGACGGCAAGTCCGACGCCGGCGCCGAACACGCCGCCGGGGCTCTTGTAGCTGAAGTCGATACCGACGCCCTTCTCGATCTTGAAGCTGTCAGTCCCGAGCGTCGCGCTTCCGCTCTGTGAGTGCTTGGTGGTCGTCGTCGTGCCCTGCGCATTCGTCGTGGCGGTTGCGCGCTCGCGCTCGACCGATCCGCCGATCGAATTCGTGGAGAGCGTGAGGTTGCCCTTGTGCTCGGTGCTTTCGCTCGCCTTCGCCGGAGTTCCGGCGGGCCCCTGCGTCTCGGTGCCGTTCTTCCGGCTGCCGCCGAAGCTGAGCCCGTCCTCGCCGAACTTGACGTTGCCCGTGGTCGAGGTCGAGGTGCCCGAACTCGAGCCGTCCGCCTGCGTGGTCGTCGTTTTCTTGTCCGCCACGACGTCGACGCCGACGCCCTTGTTGTCGAAGCCGGCGCCGGCCGTGGTCGTCGAGCTGCCGCCGACCTTCGTGCCGTCGACGCCCTGCGCATTCGTCGACGCCGTGAACTGGGCGGTTCCCTTGACGCCGTTCTTGTCGGCGGTCGCGCCGAGCGTGGCGTCCGCGCTGCGCCCTTCCACCGGATCGGCGGCGGTGGTCTTCTGCGTCACCGACGCGGCGCCGTCCTTGAAGCTCGTACCGACCGTGGCGTGCCCGGGCTTGGCGGCATCGACCGGCGCGGCTGCGCCGTTGCCGCCCGCCTGCGGCGACCCGGGAATCGTCAGGCGCTGCCCCGGATAGAGCCCTTCGGGATTGAGCGCCTGCGGATTGGCCTTGCGCAGCGCCTCTTCGTCGACGCCGAGCCGCCGCGCGACGCTGTCGAACGTATCGCCGTGTTCGGCGACGAAGTCCTGGCTGTCCGCCGATGCGGGCGGCCGTGCCGCGGTAAGTGGGGTATTGCCGATCGACGGTGTGCCCATTGTGGAAATCCTGGCTGGAACCCATCCCGCCTCGATGCTAGCCCCCGCGCAATCGACGGCCCATTGGTGGATACCCTATGTCGTTCGCGCACCCGGCACGCCGAGGGAACGTACGCAGGGGGGCCGCGGTTCTCGCCACAGGCCGTCCGCACTACCATCGAAGGCCCCTTTTTCGCCGACGGGAGCGTCCATGGATCTGATCCTGCAGGAGCTCGGCACCGGACTGCCGGATTTCCGCCACATCGGCCAGGCGGTCATCCGCATCGTCGCGGCGATCGTGCTCGGCGCGGTGATCGGCTGGGAGCGCGAAAAGGCGCGCAAGCCCGCCGGACTGCGCACCCACATCCTCGTCTGCCTCGGCACGGCGGTGTTCGTGATCGCCTGCATCGGCGCGAACTTCTCCACCGAAGGACTCTCGCGCGTGATCCAGGGCATCGTCACCGGGCTCGGCTTCATCGGCGCCGGCTCGATCCTCAAGCTCAGCGCCGAACGCGACGTGCGCGGCCTGACCACCGCCGCCGGCATCTGGATGACCGCGGCGATCGGCGTCACCGTCGGTCTGGGCTGCCTCGGCATCGCCTTGATCGCCACCGCGGCGACCTTCGTGCTGCTGCGACTCGGCCTGTTCGCGGAAGACGATCACGCCGCGCCGCCGCGCGACGATACGAGCGGCGGCTGACGCGCGGCGCCGGCGCCATCGGCACCGGCACCGGCGCGGACGTCAGTCACCTGCCGCCCGGTCTCCCGCTGCGCGCTCGTGCCGCGCAAAGGCCGTCGTGCTGCCGTCGCGCGCGACCTGCTCGACCACGTACGGCTGCACGCGGCCGTCCGGCATTTCCATGCCGGGCGAACCGGCCGGCATGCCCGGCAGCACCAGCCCCTTCGCCTCCGGTTTCTCGCGTAGGAGCCGGCGCACGTCGTCCGCCGGCACGTGGCCTTCGACGAAGTAGCCGCCGACTTCCGCCGTATGGCAGGAACCCTTGCCGTACGGCACGCCGAGGCGCTGCTTGATCGCGTACAGGTCTTCGTCGTCGCGTACCTCGACGCGGAAACCGGCGCGGCGCATGTGCTCGACCCACAGGCCGCAGCAGCCGCAGGTCGAGCTCTTGTGCACGAGCACGGGCGGCAGCGCCGCGTCGGCCCTGGCGGCCTCGGCCGCGGCGAACGCGGGTGACGCAGCGGCACCGAAGGCGAGAGCGAGCCAGATCCGCGACGCGCGGACCATCCAACGAATCGACATGGCGTTCTCCTCAGCGCTTCGGTCGCGAGGACCAGTGGATGTGCGCGATGCGCCAGCCGTCCGCACCGCGCTGGAGCAGCATCGTCTCGGTGCTCAGCACGGTCGTCGGCTTGCCGTCCTTGCGGCCGTGCAGCTCGCTCTCGGTGCCGACCCAGGCCAGGTCGCCCTCGGCCTTGGCCGTGCGCCGCATCACCTGCGTATGCACCTGCTTCAGGAATTGCGCATCGTGCCTGGCGTGCCCGCCGAGATATTCGGCGCGCGAACGCTCGGCGCCGCCGTTCTCCAGGATCAGCACGTCGTCGGCGAGCAGCGAACCGGCGAGGTCGAGATCGCCGGCCTGCAGCGCGGAGGAAAACCGCTCGACCACGGCGACCGCCGGCTGCGCCTGCGCGCTGACGGCGTCGGCGACGGGCTCGGCGGACCTGGCGTCGTGCGCGTTCGCCGCGAACGGCAGGGCGAACGCGGCGGCGAGTGAAACGGCGATCGGCAAGCGGGGACTCATCGGACGGGACTTCATCGAACGTTCTCCTCGGTGGACGTCAGTGCGCATGGCCATCGTCGGCGTGCGTGCGTCGGGGCGGATGCACGTGCGTCTTGCCGTCGGCGTGCACGTGCGTGGTGCCTTGCTCGGCCGCGGCGGCGGGCGGTGCTTCGTCGTGCCCGTGCGGCGCACCCTCGCCGTGCGGCGCTTCGTCATGGGCGTGTGGCGCGCCCTGACCGTGCGGCGCTCCGTCGTGGGCGTGCGGCGCGTCTGCGTCGTGCGGCGTGGCCTCGTCGCCGCCCGCGTGCGAGTGCCCTTCGGTTTCGCCGCCGCCGTGCGAGTGGCCTTCGCTGCCCGCGACGAGCGCGTCGTAGGCGGCGCGGTCGAGCTGTGGCAACTGGCGCACGAACGCGGCCATGTTCCAGAGATGCTCGTCGCCCATGCTGCGCCCCCAGGCCGGCATACCGCTGGCCTTGATGCCGTGCTTGATGACCCAGAACGCCTGCGCGACCGGCACGCTCGTGCGCGTCAGATCCGGCGGCGCCGGATACAGGCCGCGGCTCAGCTCGGTCGGTTGCGCGCCCGGCTTCAGGTGGCAGCCGGTGCACATCGCGTCGTAGTTGCCGGCGCCGCGGCGGATGCGCGCCGGATCGTCGAGGCCGTCCGGCACTTCGAGCCTGCCCGCGCGCGCGGCGATCGAGCGCTCGCGCGCGAGTTCGAGCACGGCGTACACGGGCCGCGTGTGCGGCACGTCCGCAGCGACGTCGTAGACGCCGGAATACACCACGGCCACGCCGGCGGCGGCGAGCAAGCCGAGCATGAGCAAAGTCTTCGCTGTCGTGTTCATGCAGGCCTCCTCAGAACCAGGCGCGCAGGCCGACGACCAGACGCGTCTCGTCGGCTTTCTCGAAATGCGCGCGGCGATAGTCGGCGGTGCCGCCGAATGCGCGCTCGTAGACGACGCCGACGTACGGCGCGAGCTGGCGCGTGATCTCGTAGCGCAGGCGCAGGCCCACTTCCGCGGTGCTCAGACCCGAGCCGACGTGGCGTGCCGGATCGTCCTTGCCGAACAGTTCGACCTCGACCAGCGGCTGCAATACCCAGCGATGGGTCAGCAGCAGCTCGTACTCGGCCTCCAAGCGCGCCGCGGTCTGGCCGCGTTCGCCGATGTAGGCCATCGCCGAAACCTCGAACTTCTTCGGCGCGAGACCCTGCACGCCGATCGCGGCGAAGGTCTGCGATTCGCCCGGCTTGAAATCCTGGCGCACGCCGGCGACGACATCCCACCACGGCGAGATCGCGCGGCCGTACAGCAGGTCGAGATCGGCCGATTCGGTCTTGCCGTTTTCGCGCTCGCCTTCGCTGCGCAGCCACAGGCGGTTGATGTCGCCGCCGATCCAGCCGGTCGCTTCCCAGGCCTGGCCACCGCCGGAATCGGCACCGGATGCTTCCAGGCGATTGAGCAGGAAGTAGGAATTGATCGGCGAACCGTGCAATTCGTGGCCGTGCATGCCGGGCGGAAACGCGGCGGCACGATCGGCGTCGGTGACGGGCGGGATCGGCTCGCGCGGTTCGCTGCTCGCCGCCGGCTTGGAATGCCCCATCGCGGCGTGGTCCATGCCGGCGTGGCTGCCGTGATCCATGCTGCCGTGATCGACCGGCGCCGACGGCTCGGCTTCGCCGTGCTGTGCGTGTTCGCCGTGCTGTGCATGAGCCTTCCGCGACTCGGCATCGGTGGGCGCCTTGGCGCCGTGATCCATCGCGGCGTGGTCGTGCGCGGGCTCGGACTGCTCCGGCGCGTGCCCCTGGTGCTGGGAATGGTCCATGTCCTGCGCGAGCACGCCGCCGCTCGACAAGGCGAGCGCGAGCGCGATGGCGCAAGGCAGGAGGTTCGGATGATGATGCATGGCGTTCATTCCTCCACCCGCACTTCGCGGAACATGCCCGCTTCCATGTGATAGAGCAGATGGCAGTGGTAGGCCCAGCGGCCGAGTGCGTCGGCGCGCACGCGATAGCTGCGCTTGCTGCCGGGCGGCATGTCGATCGTGTGCTTGCGCACGAGGAAGTCGCCGCGCTCGTCCTCCAGGTCGCTCCACAGGCCGTGCAGATGGATCGGGTGCGTCATCATCGTGTCGTTGACCAGCGTGATGCGCAGGCGCTCGCCGTAGTTCAGCCGCAGCGGCTCGGCGTCGGCGAACTTGATGCCGTCGAACGACCAGGCGAATTTCTCCATGTGGCCGGTCAGGTGCAGCTCGACCGTGCGGCCGGGCTCGCGCCCGTCCGGATCCTCGAACAGCGAGCGCAGCGCGGCGTAGGTCAGCACCTGGCGGCCGTTGTCGCGCAGGCCGATGCCCGGATCGTCGAGCTTGGGCACCGGCGCCATCGTCTGCATGTCGACCAGCGGATTGTTCTTCTCGCTCGCCGGATGCGTCTGCATCGCCGCGCCGCCGTGATCCATGCCGGCCATCGCGCCGCCACCGTGGTCCATGCCCTGCATCGCGCCCATGTCGTGGCCGGCATGCCCCATGCCGCCGTGGCCCATGTCGGCCATGCTCAGGAGCGGGCGCGGATCGAGCGCCGGCACCGGCGCGCGCAGGCCCTCGCGCGTCGCCAGCGTGCCGCTGACGTAGCCGGTGCGGCCCATGTCCTGCGCGAAGATCGTGAACGCGTCCTGCCCGGACGGCTCGACGATCACGTCGAAGGTCTCCGCCACCGCGATGCGGAATTCGTCGACGGTGACCGGATGCACGTACTGGCCGTCGGCCGCGACCACGGTCATCTTCAGGCCCGGAATGCGCACGTCGAAATACGTCATCGCCGATCCGTTGATGAAGCGCAGCCGCACCTTCTCGCCGGAACGGAACAGGCCGGTCCAGTTGCCGAGCGAGGTCGTGCCGTTCATCAGGTAGGTGTAGGTGTGGGCGTTGACGTCGGACAGGTCCGTCGGCGTCATGCGCATGTCGCCCCAGGCGAGGCGGTCGGCGAACGTCGCGTCGAAACCGTCGCGGCGCACGTCGCGGAAGAAATCGCCGAGCGTGCGCTTGGCGTAGTTGTCGTAGGACGACATCTTCTTCAGGCGCCGGAACAGCGCGTTCGGGTCGAGGTCGGTCCAGTCGGTCAGCAGCACGACGTAGTCACGCTCGTAGCGGAATGGCTCAGGTGCCGCCGGATCGATGATCAGCGCGCCGTACAGGCCGGCCTGTTCCTGGTAGCCGGAATGGCTGTGATACCAGTAGGTGCCGCTCTGGCGCACGTCGAAGCGGTACTGGAACATCTCGCCGCGCGCGATGCCGTTGAAGCTGAGGCCCGGCACGCCGTCCATGTTCGCCGGCAGCAGGATGCCGTGCCAATGGATCGAGGTGTGGTGGCCGTACACCGAAGCGGCCGGCAGCGCGTTGGCGACGCGCAGGTTCACCGTACTGCCTTCGCGCCAGCGCAGGATCGGCGCGGGCACGGAGCCGTTGACCGTCGCCGCGTAGCGCGTGCGCCCGGTGAAGTTGACCGGCGTCTCGCCGATGCGCAGGTCGAACTCGGTGCCGGCGAGCACGTTCTGCTCGCCGGCGCCTTTCAGCGCCCAGCTGGTGCGCGGCCGCAGGCCGAACGCGGCGAGCGCGCCGCCGGCGGCCAGCCCTTGCACGAAACGGCGCCGCGTCAATGCGCGCGGCGCATCGGCGTCGCCGCCGAAGAAATCGAAAGACATGAATGGAACTCCGAAAGCCTATGAACGACCCGCTCGAGCGGGAATCACCGTCGTGTTCGTCGCTGCGCGGAACGCCCGGAAGTCCATCACCTCTCCCGTTAGCGGGAGAGGTCGCGCCGACGGCGCGCGTGAGGGAAATCGAAGCGGTACGCTCCGCTTGCTCTCACCCTGCTCGTTTCCGCAAACGGGAAAGCAGACAGCGCCGGGCGGCAAGCTGCGGACGCGACGAAACGGCGCCAAAGGCGCCGCGGACGCTCAGGCGATCGGAGGTCGAGTCGGGAAGGCCAGCGCCGGAGCCACGTGTCCGGCGGAAGGCGGCGGCGCGAGATGGCCGTGCAGGAACACCGGCGACAGCTGCGCGACGGCGAACAGCGCCGTCGAACCGCTCTGCGCGCAGGCGCAGCCGCAAGCGGAGGAGTCGCAGCAGTCCGGCTTCGCGTGGTCGCTGCACGGCGGCGCCGTGGCGTGACTGTCGTGGCCGGCGTGCGGATCCGCCGTCGCTTCGGCCATCGCACTCTGAGCGCAATGCTTGGCGGCCGCGGGTTTCGATACGGCCGCGTGATGCGCTCCGTCCATCGCACCGGCCATGCGCGCGGACGCCGCCACGCTGCCGATCCCGTTCAGGACCAGCACCAGGCTCAGCAGCAGTCGCAGCAGGGCGGCGGAGGCGGACATGCGGCCAACGATACCGCATCGCGCGCACCGCCGCCCGCTCGCGCGTTACGGCAGGCGCGCGGCGACGCGTGCCGCCAGCGCCTTCAGGAGTTCGACGTCCTTGTCGCGCTGCGCCTGATCGCGCGAGCCCTTGTAGCTGCTCGCCTTCAAGGTCAGCGTCAGCGCGCCCTTGAGCATCGCGACTTCACCCGAGGCCGCCTTGATGCTCGCCTGCTCGGCCGTTCCCAGTCCCGGCAGGTCGGCGTCGCCGCGGATGACCTTGTACATGCGCTGCGCGTACTCGGGCTTGGCGGCCATGTCGGCGATGTTCAGGCGGATCGAGGTGGTGTTGATGTCGCGTCCGCCGCTGACGTTCCTGGTTTCGGTGGCGGTGTAGGCGCAGCCGATCGGATGCGGCAGCGGCACGGATTTCTGCTCGCGCGACTCGCGCGTCAGCATCGCCATGCGCTTGTCCGGACCGTCGATGTCCAGGCCCGGATAGACCGCTTGCACGTCTTCCTTGGTCAGCATCGCGCACGCGTCGGGCCACTGTTCCGCCGGCGCCTGCATCGACTCGCGCGTATCGGCCGGAATCTCGATCTTTTCGTTCCTGGCGATGGTGCCGTCGCCGGGCCCCATGCCGGCAGCATCGCTCCAGCGGCTGGCCGCCTGCCGCGCCAGCGCCAGCGCGTTCGGCAAGGTCTGCGCCGAGTAGGTGTCCAGTTGCACGTCGAAGAACAACGCGCCCTTGCGTACGTAGACGGTCGTCTCGCGCTCGGAAACGTCCTGGAACGCCTCGTCGCCGATGCCGTCCACCTTCTCGACCGTGGCCTTGCGCATCGCGGCCGTGTCCGATCGCGACTTGAAGCGGTCGGCGAAGTCGCGCGGCCCGGCGCCGTTGTCGAGGATGAACAGCCAGGCGAACTTGGTCTGATCGCCGGTCGTCCGCGGATTGGGCACGCGCACCCGGTAGGAACAGTTCTCGACGAACTGCGGGCCCTTCGACAACGCGCTCAGCCTCGGCTCGTCCTTCTTGATCGACTGCCCCGGGAACAGCGCCTCGAGGTCCGACTGCGGCAGCAGGGCACAGGCATCCGGCAAGCGGGCGCCGGCCTGGGCGGCGAGCACGGCCGGAACCGCGGCGAGGGTTTCACGCACCGAATCCGCCTGCGACGGCGGGCAGACGAAGACGGCGGAACACAGCAGCACGAGCGAACGCACTTTCATGCACGATCTCCTGACGGACATGGATTTCCACGATCCCGGTTCATGGCCGGGCCTCGGCGGTGCCCGCCGCGCTCGTTCGCCGATTCGTTCCGGCCGATACGTGCGCGGTTCGACGCCGCCAGCCAAGGATTCGCAGTCCGGCGGCGAAACGGCTCATGCCCGCGCAGGCCCATGCGCAAGTCACTGACGGCACGACGAAATCGACCCCGTTCGCGCAGCCGAACGCACCAACCGTCGACACTTGCACGCAGCCCGAGGCGCGCCTGCGTTTAGGATAGGCCGCCCTTCCGATCTGGAGCCGTCATGCAGCCTTCCGCAGCCCGGCGCGCGCTCGCGCTGACCGCCCTCCTCCTGGCCGCCTGCGCACCGGTCGAGAAGAAAGCTCCGGCGCCCGCCGCCGCCAACGAGAAACCCGCAACGATGAGCGACGACGCCTATCTCTGGCTCGAGGACATCCACGGCGAAAAGCCCCTGGCCTGGGTGCGCGCCGAGAACGAGCGCACCGCGAAGGCCTACGCGGAGACGCCGCAGTTCGAGACGATGCGCTCGCGCATCCTCGAAGTGCTCGATTCCGACGCGAAGATTCCGTTCGTCGCCAAGATCGGCGAGCGCTACTACAACTTCTGGAAGGACAAGGCGCACCCGCGCGGACTGTGGCGGCGCACGACGCTGGCCGAGTACCGCAAGGACCAGCCCGCCTGGGAAACCGTCATCGACGTCGACGCGCTCGGCAAGGCCGAGGGCAAGTCCTGGGTCTGGCACGGCGCGCAGTGCCTGAAGCCGCAGTACCGCCGCTGCCTGGTGTCGTTGTCGCCGGGCGGCGGCGACGCCGACGTCGTGCGCGAATTCGACCTGGTCGACAAGAAATTCGTCGCCGGCGGCTTCGAGCTGCCGGAAGCCAAGACCCAGGTCGCCTGGATCGACGCCGACCGCATCTACGTCGCCACCGACTTCGGTCCCGGCTCGATGACCAAGTCGAGCTATCCGCGCATCGTCAAGGAATGGCGGCGCGGCACGCCGCTGTCGTCGGCGACGCTGGTCTACGAAGGCACCGACGATGACCTCGCGATCTCGGCCTATCGCGACCTCACGCCCGGCTACGAGCGCGATTTCGTCGTGCGCACGATCGACTTCTTCACCAGCGAGACCTTCCTGCGCGGCAAGGACGGCAAGCTGACCAAGATCGACGTGCCGCTCGACGCGGTGGTCGGCACCGAGCGCGAATGGCTGCTGATCCAGCCGCGCACGGCGTGGACGGTGAACGGCAAGACCTACCCGTCGGGCTCGCTGCTGGCGACCCGCTTCGACGACTACGTGGGCGGCAAGCGCGAGATCGCCGCGTTGTTCACGCCGAGCGAGACGACGTCGCTGTCGAACTACTCGTGGACGCGCCGTCATCTGATCCTCGACGTGCTCGACGACGTCGTCAGCAAACTCGAAGTGCTGACGCCGCCGAAGGGATCGTCCGGCGAATGGCAGCGCGCGCCGCTCGGCGGCGCGCCGGCGCTGTCGACGATCGAGGCCGGTGCCGTCGACGCCGACGCGGACGACGCGTATTTCCTCACCGTCAGCGGCTTCCTCGACCCGACCACGCTCTACTACGGCAGCCTCGGCGACGGCGAGGCGACGCCGATCAAGCGCGCGCCGGCGTTCTTCGACGCGTCCAAGAACGACGTGCAGCAGCATTTCGCGACCTCGAAGGACGGCACCCGTGTGCCGTATTTCGTGATCGCGCCGAAGGGTATGAAGAGCGACGGCAGCAATCCCACGCTGCTGTACGGCTACGGCGGTTTCGAGGTGTCGCTGCAACCGGCCTACAGCGGCAGCGTCGGCCGCTCGTGGCTGGAGCGCGGCGGCGTCTATGTGATCGCCAACATCCGCGGCGGCGGCGAATACGGGCCGCGCTGGCACCAGGCCGCGCTGAAATCCAATCGCCTGCGCGCCTACGAGGACTTCGCCGCGGTCGCCGAGGATCTGGTCAAGCGCGGCATCACCTCGCGCGCCCATCTCGGCGCCGAAGGCGGCAGCAACGGCGGCCTGCTGGTCGGCAACATGCTGACGCTGTATCCGCAGCTGTTCGGCGCGATCGTCTGCGAAGTGCCGCTGCTGGACATGCAGCGCTACACCAAGCTCTCCGCCGGCGCCTCGTGGATCGCCGAGTACGGCGATCCGGACAAGCCGGAGGAATGGGCCTACATCCAGAAGTTCTCGCCCTATCGAAATGTCGAAAAGGGAGTGGACTACCCGCCCGTGCTGTTCTACACAGCCACCAGCGACGATCGCGTCGGCCCGGTGCAGGCGCGCAAGATGGCGGCGAAGATGACCGAGCAGCTCGGCTACCGGAACGTCTGGTTCTACGAAAACACCGAAGGCGGCCACGGCGCCGCCGCCGACAACCGGCAATCGGCCTTCATGCACGCGCTCGCCTACTCCTTCCTCTGGAACCACCTCGCGCAGGCCCCGCAATGAAATCCGCCCTTCCGCTGTTCGCACTCCTCCTCTCCGGCGCGCTGCACGCGGCCGGTCCGGCCACCGTCGACGAGGCGCTGGCGCAGGCGAAGAAGGCGCACCAGCCGGTGCTGATCGATTTCAGCGCGCCGTGGTGCTACTCGTGCTACTTCATGGCCACCCACGTGCTGAACGGCAAGGAATGGGACGCCCTGCATCGCCAGGCGGTGATCGCCGAGATCGACGCCGACTCTCCCGACGGCAACGCCTGGATGAAGAAGCTCACGGTCAAGGCGCTGCCGGCCTACGTCGTGCTCGACGAGAACGGCGCGGAACTCGGCCGCATCCTGGCCGAGCAGCCGCGCGAGAAGTTCTATCCGAACGTCGAGAAGATCCTCGCCGGCGCGAGCACGCTCGACGATCTGAAGCGCAAGGCCGCGGCGGGTTCGTCCGACGCGATCGCCGGCGTGCTCGGCTCGTACCAGGCGCGCGGCGAAGGAAAGTCCGGGCTCGACTGGTACGCCGGCCTGCCGCCGAAGGTTCGCGCGGACGCGGCCAAGGACAAGACGATCGCGCTCTGGCGCGACCGCCTCGAACTCGCGCGCGCCGACAAGGCCGAGGACAAGCCGGCGACGGTGAAGGCCGCGCAGCGCGTGCTCGCCGGCGACATCGGTTGCGACCGGCCCTACGTCCTCGACCAGCTGCTCGAAGCCAGCGAGAAGCTGCCGAAGGCGCAACGCCGCGCCGCGCTCGCGCCGCAGAAGGCGCCGCTCGACGAGCTGCTGGCCAAACAGGTCTTCGTCGCCGCGCCGGCCTGCGCCGATCAGCGCAGCAGCGTGATCGCCGCCGCCGACCTCGATGCCGCGCTCGGCGACAAGGCCGCCGAGACCGCGGTACTCGACCATGCCATCGACGACACGCGCACACGCCTCGGCGAAGACCTGAAGAAGGACCGCAACGCCGCCGACAACCTGCGCGTATACCTGATGCGCGCCAAGCGCGACGGCGAACTCGACGCGCTGTATCCGAAACTGATCGCCGCCTATCCGGACGACTACGTCTACCCGTACCGCTACGGCAAGAGCCTGCTCGACCGCGACCAGCCGGCACAGGCGCTGCCGCTGCTCGAGCAGGCCGCGGAGAAGGCCTACGGCGTGAACCGCCTCGGCGTCGCCACCCTGCGTGTGAAGGCGTTGAAGGCGCTGCATCGCCAGGCGGACGCTGACCAGGTCGCGGCCGACGCGCTGGAGCAGAACGGCCAGTGGTTCCCGGAGCAGGTGGCGAAGCTGAAGGAAGCGCTGAAATCCTGAGCGCGACGGCGGCACGCCCCTGCCGGGGGACGCTGCCGCCGTCTCGTCACTGAATTGCTGCGCCGCAGCAGCCTGCATTATCCTTCGCGCCCCTTCCGGGCTTCGTCCGGAACCCCCGCAATCAGGAGCAAGCTGTGGCCTTGGAACGCGTTTCCGCCGGCGCCGACGTGCCGAACGAGATCAACGTCATCATCGAAATCCCGAAGGACGCCGAGCCGGTCAAGTACGAAGTCGACAAGGCCAGCGGCGCGATCTTCGTCGACCGCGTGCTGTCCACGCCGATGCGTTATCCGTGCAACTACGGCTACGTGCCGCAGACCCTCGGCGGCGACGGCGATCCGCTCGACGCGCTGGTGATCCTGCCGCTGCCGCTGGTGCCCGGTTCGGTGATCCGCTGCGTGCCGGTCGGCATGCTGAAGATGACCGACGAGGCCGGCGGCGACGAGAAGCTGGTGGTGGTGCCGGTATCGAAGGTGTTCGCCGGCTACGCGCACATCACCGACATCCAGCAAGTCTCCGCCCATTGGCTCGATCGTATCGGCCACTTCTTCGAGCACTACAAGGATCTGGAGAAGGGCAAGTGGGTGAAGATCGAGGGCTGGGTCGGCGCCGAGGAAGCCAAGCGCGAGATTCGCGCCGGCGTCGACCGCTACACGAAGGCGAACTGAGGTCCGGTTTTCCAGAGCGCGCGTAGCTCCCTCTGCTCGCTCGCAGCTAGCTCGAAGCCTCGACCAAGGTCATTCCCGCGAAAGCAGGAGGCGCGACAGCCCAAGGCTGATCGTCCATGAAGCGAGCGGGAAAGGCCCCGTGGATCCCCGCGTTCGCGGGGATCGCGCCGACCGCTGCAGGAGAGGGGAATTCCTCACCCGCTCCCGGCGCCGAAGAACTCAGTCGTCGGAGAAGTCCTCGGCCGCGTCGCGCGTATGCGCGACCGCCGGGTCGATGCCGGAGGCGAGCGCCTCGCGCACGTTCCAGATCGACACCTCGCCGCCGCGGAACGGCTGCGTGAACACCGGCGTGGCGCGGAAGCGGAAGCGCCGGTAGAAGGTCATCACCAGGCCGTCCGGGTGCTGCTGCGCCCAGGCCTCGAGCAGCTTGGGATCCTCGATCGCCGGGATCGGCTGCTTCAGCCGGCCGGCGAACTCGTACACGCCGTGATGCCAGCCCAGGTGCACGATCGCCTGGCCGCGCTGCTGCGCCTGGGCAAGCCTGGCGCCGATCGCCTCGAGGTCGTAGCGCTGGCCCGGCCCCTCGATCACCGCGAACTTGACCAGCAGCGCGACCGACAACATCGCCAGCGCCGGCAGCATCGGCGTGCGCGCGCGACGCACGAACACCAGCAGCAGCACGCCGAGCACGGCCAGCGCGATACCCCAGCCCGGTGTAGCGTCCTCAATGTAGCCGAGCCGCTGGCGCGACGCGGCGAAATACGGCGCCGCCGCCAGCACCAGGCCGAGCGCGACCAGGAACCACGCGAACAGGCCGCTGCGCACGCGCAGCGCGCCGCGGTCCAGCGCGAAGGCGAGACCGAGCGCGACGCCCGGCACCGCCGGCAGCAGGTAGTGCGGCTGCTTGCCGCCGATGCAGGAGAACGCGACGAAGGTCGGCACGACCCACACCAGCGCCAGGCGCAGCGCCGGCGCGCGCGCGAGCGCGCGCAGCGCACTCCAGCTGCCGCGGATCACCAGCGGCCACGGCAGCAGCATCAGCGGAAAGATCACGAAGTACCACCACCACGGACGACTGTGCGTGCTGGCGCCGACCACGCCCTCGATGCGATCGAAGGTCTGGTTCAGGAAGATCGCGCGCGCGTAGTCGGGCCCGCCGTGCAGCGCGGCCGGAATCGCCCACGCCAGCGCGAGTGCGGCACCGAGCAGGAAGGCCAGCGCGAACGCGCCGAAATAGCGCGCGCGGCGTCCGTCCAGGCGATCGCTCCACCACGGCGCGCCGAGCGCGACGATGGCGACGAACAGCAGCATCACCGGCCCCTTGACCAGGATGCCGAGCCCGATGGCGACGCCGGTCAGCGCGATGCCGCGGCGCGTGCGCCCTTCGGCGAGATCCACCAGCCCATGCACGGCGAGCAGCACGCAGGTGGTCAGCGGCACGTCGAACATGATCGCGTTGGCGAACGCGGCGAAGTAGATCGCGCCGAGCAGGAACCACATCGCGTTGCGCGCGGCGGCCTCCGAGCCGCCCATGCGCAAGGTCAGGCGCTGCACCAGCAGCAGGCTCGCGATCGAGCACAGCAAGGTCATCGCGCGCGCGGTCCAGGCGTGAACGCCGGTGACCAGCCACCCGGCGTTGATCAGCCAGAACAGCAGCGGCGGCTTGTGCGCGTAAGTCTCGCCGTTCAGATGCGGCACCAGGAACTCGCCGGTCTGGCGCATTTCCCAGGCCACCGCGAGATAGCGCGTCTCGTCGATCGGCACCGGCACCAGCAGCCAGACGATCGGCAGCAGCAGCAGGATGCCGAGGAACAACGGCTGCTCGAGCAGCCTGTGCCAGGGCCCCTGCGGCGAAATGTCCGGACTGGAAAGCTGCGGCGTTGAACTCACGGATGTCGCTGCCGGTTGCGCGGGGAGGCGCGACAGTACACGAAGCGTGAACGGCGCGCAGGTGCGAACCGGCGCGCCCGGGACCTCAACCGCGCTTGAGCAGTTCGCGCAGTTCGAGCACGGCGGCGTTCGCGCGCGAGACGTAGTTCGCCATCACCAGCGAATGGTTGGCGAAGAAGCCGAACGGACGGCCGTTCAGCACGACCGGACTGCCGAGCGGCTTCTGCGATTCTTCCAGTTCGCGGATGACCTGGTCGAGGCTGATCAGCGCGTTCTTGTCGTGCAGCACCGGCGCGAAGTCGATGCGCGCCGCCTCGAGCTGCTCGCGCAGCGCCCAGGTGTAGCCGCGCGCCTCGTAGAAGTTGTCGTCGATCTTCGTCCACGGCGTCTGCACCAGACGCGGGCTCGGCGCCGGCTTGGACTGCTGCGCGTTGCGGTCGCCGGCCAGGTCGGTGTCGATGCGCACCTGCCCGGCCGCGGCGGACAGCCGCTGCGACAGCGAGCCGAGTCGCGCCGACACGGTCTGCAGATAGTCGGCCAGATTGTCGGCGCGCGCGTAGAACTGCGCGTTGCTGGCGTCGTGGTCGGCCAGCCGCGTCAGATAGCCGTCGACGTGCGCGATCGCCTTGCGGTACTGGCTTTCCGAACTCGGCAGCAGCCAGCGGTCGTTCGGCGAACTGAACAGCGGCTCGGCCTCCTGCAGGTCCTTGTCCTCGACCGACTGCGTCTGCGAGCGGCTCCAATCGTTGCGCAGCGTGCGCGCGAGGTCGCGCGTGGCGGTCAGCACGCCGAATTCCCAGTTCGGCACGTTGTCCATCAGCACGCCGGGCGGGAACTTGTCGTTGCTGAGATAGCCGCCGCGCTTGTCGAGCAGCGTCTGCGCGATCGTGATCAGCGTCGCCGTCGTCACCGAGCCGGTCACCACCGACTGCTGCTTCGCCGCGGCGCGCGTCTGCGCTTCCTTGGCGACGTCGAAATGCGGCGGTTCGTAGTCCCACCACCACATCAGCGCCAGAACGACGACGACGTAGGCGGCCAGCGCCACGCCGAGGCCGCGGAACATCCAGTGACGCATGCTGTTCACCCCGCTTCCGTCCACGACTGCCCTCGATCGACTTGCCACGCCGGCTCACCGCCGCCGGGCGATGCCGCCCATTCTAAGGCGTGCCGCGGACTTGGCGAGGACGGCGGCTCCCGGAGGTCGCGCCGCGCTCCGGGAGCCGGCCCCGGGCTATTTCTTCTTCTTGCCGTTGTCGCGCGGCTTGGCCGGCTCGCCCTTGTCGCCGAAGTTCTCCATCAGCGTCTTCATGTCCTCGGCGTGCTCCTCCTCGACCGCGAGGATTTCCTCGAGCATGCGCTTGGTGGTGGTGTCGCGATCGCCGACGTAGTTGATGATCTCGCGATAGCTGTCGATCGCGATGCGCTCGGCGACGAGGTTCTCCTCGATCATCGCGGCGAGGTCGTCGGGCACGACGAACTCGGAATGGCTGCGCCCGGACAGGCCGTCCGGCTCGAAGTTCGGCGTGCCGTCGAGCTGGGTGATGCGCTCGGCGATGCGGTCGGCATGCTCCTGCTCCTCGCCGGCGTGCTCGAGGAACTCCGCCGCCACGCTCTTGGCGTTGATGCCGGAAGCGAGGTAGTAGTGCGCCTTGTAGCGCAGCACGCAGACGATCTCGGTGGCGAGCGCTTCGTTGAGGAGCTTGAGCACCGTCTCGCGGTCGAGCGAGTAGCTGTCGGTGACGGCGCCGCGCTCCATGTGTGCGCGGGCGCGCCGGCGGATCGTCTGGATGTCGGAAAGAAAGGGCTTGTCGTTGCCGAGTTTCGCGGCCATGCCTGCCTCCTGAGGGTGGGATGCCGGATCCGTGCGTACGCACGCTCTGGTTCCGGCATCGTACGCCGGCTGCATGTCCTTGCGCTGACTGACGCGGTTGCGCCCGCCCGCATCGATCGAAACCGCCGCCCGAAGCGGCCGATCAGGCGCGCGCCGCCGCTCTCGGTGCGCTGCGCGAGGTCTCCTCGGTGGCCGCTGTCGCGTCGGACCGGCGCACGGCACGGCCGAGCAGTCCGCGCACGGCGGCGCCGAGGTCGACGCCGTTGCGCAGCCGGATTTCGCCCGCCACCGGGCCGATGCGGGCGAAGAAGCCCGCGAGCAGATCGCGGTATTCCTGCAGCCCCGCCTCGTCGGTGCCGTGGCGGAACCACAGGCCCTGCCAGTGGCGCACGAACAGTCCGGCCAGATGCGCGACTTCCTGCAGCCGCGGATGCGGCTCGGCCTCGCCGAGCAGGAAGGTGATATGGCCGCGCAGTTCCCAGTAGCTCATCGGCGACTGGCTGTTGACCGTCTCGAACGCGAGCGCCGGCGCAGCGGCCTGCGGCTGCGGCGCGACGAAACGCGGCGACCAGCCCTGCGCAGGCGCCGTGTGCGGCCGGCCGGCGTTGACCAGGTCCCAGAACAGCGGACCGCCGACCGTGTCGACGACCAGATGCACGCGCGCGCGGTCGGCGTCGTTGAGCACGTGATGCATGCGCCAGGTGTCGAAGATCCAGCACTCGCCCTCGGCCATGTTGATCTGCGCATCGCCGCAGGAGAAGCGCACGGTCGGCTGCGTCACGATCGGCACGTGCACGCGCACGCGCTCGTTCCAGTAGTAGTCGAGGTCGACGTGTTCCTCGACCTCCGCGCGGCCGGAGAGGCGCATCAGGCGGATGCGCCCGAGCACCGCGCCGAGGTTGCCGAGCACCTGGCGCAGGTACGGACTGCGTTCGAGCGCCGGCGTTGGCCGCATCGGCCCCTCGAGCGCGTCGCCGCGCGCCGGATCGCCGCCGACGGCCGCGAGCGGCAGCGCCGAGTTGCCGGGCATGCCGCTCGGGTGCGGCCGCCACAGGCTCTCGTCGAACGCGGCGATCTCGGCCGCCAATGCGGACGCGTCGAACGACAGCGGCAGCTGGATGAAGGGAACCGGAAGTTTCATGCGCGGATCATAGCCGCTTCACGCGCGCCGATAGACCTCAGCGCCCTGCTCGCGGAACTCGGCGGCCTTTTCCGCCATGCCGTCGGCCAGCGCGTCCGCGTCGCCGACGCCGTGCTCCCTGGCGTAGTCGCGCACGTCCTGGGTGATCTTCATCGAGCAGAACTTCGGACCGCACATCGAGCAGAAGTGCGCGCTCTTGTGCGCGTCCTTCGGCAGCGTCTCGTCGTGGAATTCCTTCGCTTTCTCCGGATCCAGGCCGAGGTTGAACTGGTCGTCCCAGCGGAACTCGAAGCGCGCCTTCGACAGCGCGTTGTCGCGCGCCTGCGCGGCGGGGTGGCCCTTGGCGAGGTCGGCCGCGTGCGCGGCGATCTTGTAGGTGATGATGCCGTCGCGCACGTCCTGCTTGTCGGGCAGGCCGAGGTGCTCCTTCGGCGTCACGTAGCAGAGCATTGCAGTGCCGTACCAGCCGATCATCGCCGCGCCGATCGCCGAGGTGATGTGGTCGTAGCCGGGCGCGATGTCGGTGGTCAGCGGCCCCAGCGTGTAGAACGGCGCCTCGCCGCACTTCTCCAGCTGGCGCTCCATGTTCTCCTTGACCAGGTGCATCGGCACGTGGCCGGGCCCTTCGATCATCGTCTGCACGTCGTGCTTCCAGGCCACGTTCGTCAGCTCGCCGAGCGTGTCGAGTTCGGCGAACTGCGCGGCGTCGTTGGCGTCGGCGATCGAGCCCGGACGCAGCCCGTCGCCGAGCGAGAAGGCCACGTCGTAGGCCTTCATGATTTCGCAGATTTCCTCGAAGCGCTCGTACAGGAACGATTCGCGGTGGTGCGCCAGGCACCACTTCGCCATGATCGAGCCGCCGCGGCTGACGATGCCGGTGACGCGGCGCGCGGTCAGCGGCACGAACGGCAGGCGCACGCCGGCGTGGATGGTGAAGTAGTCCACGCCCTGCTCGGCCTGCTCGATCAGCGTGTCGCGAAACAGCTCCCAGGTCAGATCCTCGGCGACGCCGCCAACCTTCTCCAGCGCCTGGTAGATCGGCACGGTGCCGATGGGGACGGGCGAGTTGCGCAGGATCCATTCGCGCGTCTCGTGGATGTGCTTGCCGGTGGACAGGTCCATCACCGTGTCGGCGCCCCAACGGATCGCCCACACCATCTTCTCCACTTCCTCGGCGATCGAGCTGGTCACCGCGGAATTTCCGATGTTCGCGTTGATCTTCACCAGGAAGTTGCGGCCGATGATCATCGGCTCGCTTTCCGGATGGTTGATGTTGTTGGGGATGATCGCGCGGCCGCGCGCGACCTCCTCGCGCACGAATTCCGGCGTGATGCGCTTCTGGATCGCCGCGCCGAACGACTGGCCGGGATGCTGCCTGAGCAGATGCGCCTCGCGGATCGCCTCGATGCGCTGGTTCTCGCGGATCGCGATGTATTCCATCTCCGGCGTGACGATGCCGCGGCGCGCGTAGTGCATCTGCGACACGTTCGCGCCGGACTTCGCCACGCGCGGCTTGGGGATGTTCGGGAAGCGCACGTCGGCGAGCGAAGGCGCGCTGGCGTGCCGGCGCGTGAACGGCGAGCTGAAATCGGCGAGCCGCTCGGTGTCGCCGCGTTCGGCGATCCAGGCCGCACGCAACGCCGGCAGTCCGGCGGCGAGATCGACGCGGTAATCCGGATCGGTGTACGGCCCGGAGGTGTCGTAGACCGCGAACGGCGCGTTCTTCTCGGCGCCGAACAGCGACGGCGTGTCGGACAGCGCGATTTCGCGCATCGGCACGCGCAGGTCCGCCCGCGAGCCCTCGACGTGGATCTTGCGCGAACCCGGGATCGGCCGCGTGACGGTTTCGGAAAGTTCGGCGGTGGCGCGCAGCAGCTCGGCGGGCACGGCGTTCATCGGCTGGGATCTCGGCTTCGGTGAAGGAATCCGCACGAGACGTGCGGGTCGTGGCGAGAAACTCGCCTGCCGAAGCGGAGACGCGACGTCGGCCCATGGCCTCCGTCCGCGAAGCTCCCTACGCCGGTACCAACCGGATCAGGTTCGAAGGGACTCTCTCAGCCGGCCGCGCCGGCACCCCCGCTTCGAGGCGCATTGAAGCACGTTCGCCCAAGCGCGACCACCCGCGGCGTTTCGCGCCGCGGCGCCGGCCGACTACAGTCGCATGGTCGAAGGAGAACGGACGAAGGGGCACGGATGAAGATAGGCATCGTCGGCTACGGCAGCGCCGGACAGGCGGCGGCGCTGTTTCTCGCCCGCGAGGGGCACGCGATCGAGATCTTCGAACGCAGCTCCGAACTGCGCCCGGTCGGCGCCGGTTTCCTGCTGCAGCCGACCGGCCTCGGCGTGCTCGACGCGCTCGGCCTCGGCGCGGACGTCCGCGCATGCGGGGCGCGCATCGAACGCCTGCACGGCGCGAACGCGGCCGGGCGCGCGGTGATGGACATGCGCTATGCCGAGTTCGCCGCCGACGCCAGCGGCCTCGGCATGACGCGCGGCGCTCTGTTCGCGCTGCTGCACGAACGCTGCCGCCAGGTCGCGGCGATCCGCACCGGCGCGCGCATCGCTTCGATCGCCGCGGACGGACGCCACCTCGTCGACGGGAACGACGTCGCCCACGGCCCCTACGACCTGATCGTGGTCGCCGACGGCAGCCATTCCGCGCTGCGCACGTCGAGCGGCCTGCTCGTGCGCGAACGCCTGTATCCGTGGGGCGCAATGTGGTGCCTGCTGCCGGCGGACGACTGGGCGCATCCGTCGGAACTGCGCCAGCGCTACGACGGCACGCGCACGATGCTCGGCGTGCTGCCGGTCGGCAGCCGCCCCGGCGACGCGGACGGACGCCGCTGGCTGACCTTCTACTACAGCCTGCCCGGCGCCGCTGTCGAGGGCTTCGATCGCGCCGCGCTGGCGCGCATGCAGGGCGAGGTCGCCGCGCTCTGGCCGGAGCTGGCCGAACGCACCAACGCGCTGGACGATCCGGGCCTGCTCAATCGCGCGCGCTATCGCGACGTCGTGCTGCGCCGGCCGTGGCGCGAACGCGTCGTCTACGTCGGCGACGCCGCGCACGGCATGAGCCCGCAGCTCGGCCAGGGCGTCAACATGGCGCTGCTCGACGCGCAGGCGCTGGCCGCCGCGCTCGCCGCGCGCGGCGACCTCGCCGCGGCGCTCGACGACTACGCGCGACGGCGGGCGCGCCACGTCGCGATCTACCAATTCCTCAGTCGCTGGCTGACGCCGCTGTTCCAGTCCGACGCGGCCCTGCTCGCGCCGCTGCGCGACGCCTGCTTCGGCCCGCTCGGTCGCCTGCCGCTGGCCAAACGGCACATGCTGCGCATTCTCGCCGGCGACAAGCGCCGCTGGTGGTGAGCGCCGGAACGCGGCCGTGTTCCGGCACGGACGGCGACGATCGCGCCCGCCGCAGCGTCCATTGAAACGAACGCGCTGCGGCGCCTACCGTGAATTCCCATGCCAGCGAGGTGTCCCATGAAACGTCCGATCCGCCGCCCGATTATCCTTTTCGCGCTGCTCGCCGCGGCGCTGCTCGCCGGCTGCGCCACGGCGCCGGCGGATCCGAACGCCGCCGCACGCGTCAATGTCGACTGGACCAGCCCGGAGGCCTTCGCCGACGTGCGCGAAAATCCGGGGCCCGGCGTCGGTCGCCAGAAGCCCGAGGAATGGCTGCCGACGCTGGCGAAATACCTGCGCGGCCGCGCCGATTCGATGCTGCCGGCGGGCGAGCATCTCGCCGTCACCTTCACCGACATCAAGCGCGCCGGTTCCTACGAGCCCTGGCGCGGCCCGCAGTGGAACGACGTGCGCGTGGTCAAGGACATCTACCCGCCGCGCATCGACCTGCGCTTCACGCTGACCGACGCGAGCGGCAAGGTGCTCGGCGAAGGCGAGCGCAAGCTGACCGATCCGGGCTATCTCACCCGCGGCACGATCGACAACGACGATCCGCTGCGCTACGAGAAGCGCATGCTCGACGACTGGCTGCGGCGCGAGTTCGCGGCGCCGGCGCGCTGATCGACCGGGCGATCGGCCCGGCGCCGGGGAGCCCCGCTCGCCGGCCGTGCCGCTCGTCGCGGAACATCGCCTCGTCGTCGGGATCGAGACGGGTCGAGGAACGCGGCGCGAACCGCACCGGCGCACCGTCAGGGCGATCTGCTGCGCTGGCGTAGCGCGGCTATCCGCTGGCGCGCACGCGCGGCACAATGCGCGTTCGTCGCCAGGATCGCTCATGGACACCCAGCACCCCGACCTCCACCCGCTGTTCGCCGACCACCTCGCCACGCTGAAGGCGCGCGCCGACAAGGCGCTGCTGCGCGGCGGCTTCGATCACCTGGTGATCGCCGCCGGCCGGCCCACGCTGCAGTTTCTCGACGACCGCCCGTATCCGTTCGCGGTCAATCCGCACTTCAAGCACTGGCTGCCGGTCACCAAGGCGCCCGATTCCTGGATCGTCTACACGCCGGGCCGCAAGCCGAAGCTGATCTACCTGCAGCCGCACGACTACTGGCACGTGGTGCCGGAGTCGCCGGCCGGCTACTGGGTCGAACACTTCGACATCGCGATCATCCGCGAGGCGGACGAGGCACGCGCGCTGCTGCCGAACGACGCCGCGCGCTGCGCGGTCATCGGCGAGGCGCACGCCGCGCTGGACGGCTTCGCGCCGAACAATCCGCCCGACGTGCTGAACTACCTGCACTACCAGCGCAGCTACAAGACGCCGTACGAGCTGGCGATGATGCGCGTCGCCAGCAAGATCGGCACGCGCGCGCACCGCGCTGCCGAACGCGCGTTCCGCAGCGGCGTTTCGGAATTCGACATCCACGTCGCCTACATGGGCGCGGCGCGCCAGGGCGACAACGAACTGCCCTACTCCAACATCATCGCGCTCAACGAGCACGCCGCCGTGCTGCACTACATGGAACTCGGCCACGCGCCGCCGGCGCACGCGCATTCGTTCCTGATCGACGCCGGCGCCAGCTTCCACGGCTACGCCAGCGACATCACGCGCACCTACGCGGCCGACGGCGCCGACGAGTTCCGCGCGCTGATCGACGCGGTCGACGCCGCGCAGCAGGGCCTGTGCGCGAAGGTGCGCGCGGGCCAGAGCTATCCGGAACTGCACATCCACGCGCACCACGTGCTCGCCGGCATCCTCAAGGAACACGGCTTCGTGCGCATGAGCGCGGAGAGCGCGGTCGAATCGGGCGTCTCCTCGGCGTTCTTCCCGCACGGCCTCGGCCATCCGATCGGGCTGCAGGTGCACGACGTCGCCGGCTTCCAGGCCAGCGACAGCGGCGGCACCCTCACGCGGCCGCCCGGCCATCCGTATCTGCGCATGACGCGCGTGCTCGAACCGGGCATGGTCGTCACGATCGAGCCGGGCCTGTACTTCGTCGACATGCTGCTGGCCAAGCTCAAGGACCAGCCGCTGGCGAAGGAGATCGACTGGGCCAGGATCGAGGCGTTCCGCCGGTACGGCGGCATCCGCATCGAGGACGACGTGGTCTGCACCGACGGCGAACCGGAGAACCTGACCCGCGACGCGTTCGCGGCGCAGTCGCAAGGGGCGGCGACTTGATCATTTCCCACCGGCACCGCTTCGTCTTCGTCGCCATTCCGAAGACCGGCACGCATTCGGTCCGCCAGGCGTTGCGCGCGATCCTCGACCCGGAGGATCTCGAGCAGGTCGGCCTGTTCGTGCGCAAGCGTTTCCCGTTCCCGCAGCTGGCCAACATCCCGCACGGCCACATCAGCGCCGCGCAGATCCGCCCGGTGCTCGGCGAGGAAACTTTCGCCAGCTATTTCAAGTTCGCCTTCGTGCGCAATCCGTTCGACCGCTTCGTGTCGTACTGCGCCTTCGTCAGCCGCGACACCGGCGACTTCGAGCGCGCGCCGCTGGCCTTCATGAAATACGTGATCCGCGAACTGCGTCCGTTCGACCACATCCTGTTCCGGCCGCAGTGCGAATTCCTGGTCGACGCCGACGGCCGGCTGCTGACCGACTACGTCGGGCGCACCGAGGAGATGCAGGCGTCGTATGATGCGATCTGCACGCAGCTGGGCGTCGCGAGCTCGACGCTGGAGCGCGTCAACGCCTCCTCGCACCGACCGTACGCGGCCTACTACGACGACGAGCTGATCGCGATGGTCGGGCAGCTCTATCGCGACGACCTCGCCCTGTTCAATTACCGATTCGATCCGCATGCACGCCAACCCGCGCAAGACCAAAGCCGTCAGATTCCTGGGTCCGGTTGACCTGGGCGGCGTCCGCGACGAGATCCTCGCGATCCCGGAAGAGATCTGGGCGCGCGAGAACGCGAGCAAGCCGAACAAGTTCGGCGCGCTCGACCAGACGCAGCACATCATCTTCCGCTTCGTCTCCAGCTTCGAGGACTGGCGCCAGTCCTACGAGACGCCGCTGTGGTCCGACTGGAAGTCGCGCATCGAGCCGCTGCTCGCGCAGGCGACCAGGCCGTACGGCTACGCCAACGGCGCGTTCCCGCGCGTCATGCTGGCCAAGATGCCGCCGAACGGCATCATCCATCCGCACGTCGACGCCAATCCGGCCGCGCGCTGGCCGCACAAGATCCACATCCCGATCCTGACCAATCCGGGCGTCGCGTTCTATGTCGAGCCGGAAACCTACCACTTCGAAGTCGGCCAGGCCTACGAGGTCAACAACCTCGGCCGCCACGCGGTGCACAACGGCGGCGGCGAGCCGCGCATCCACCTGATCTTCGAGTACTACGACGTCGACCAGGCCTAGAACGCCACGCGGCGATACCCAGCGCGCAGGCGCAGCGCTACCCTGAACGGATGACCGCACCCGAGCATCGATTCGGCGAGTTCCGCCTCGCCCCCGGCGCGCGCGAACTGTGGCGGGGCGGGCAGCTGATCGCCCTGCCGCCGAAGTCGTTCGATTGCCTGGCCTATCTGATCGAGCATCGCGAACGCGCGGTCGGGCGCGACGAGCTGATCAGCGCGGTGTGGGGACGCACCGACGTCAGCGACGACCTGCTCGCGCAGACCCTGCTGCGCGCGCGCCGCGCGGTCGGCGACACCGGCAACGAGCAGCGTGCGATCCGCACCGTGCCGCGCTTCGGCTATCGCTGGATCCTGCCGCTCGAGGAGATCGCCGGGCCGGCACCGGCGCACCCGTCCGATGCCGCGCCACCGACGCCGGCCGCCGCGGCGGCGCGCGCGCGCCGCGGCTGGTCCGCGCTGCTGTTGCCGCTCGCTCTCGCCGTCGCCGCGCTCGCCGTCTGGCAATGGCGCGAACACGCCGCGCCGCCGCCGAAATCCGCCGCCGGCGGCGTGCTGGTGCTGCCGGTGCAGCGCGAGGGCGGCGACAACGAAAGCGCATGGCTGCGCCTCGGCGCGATGGACTACATCGCCACGCAGCTGCGCGAACGCGCGCGCCTGCAAGTGCTGCCGAGCGAGCAGACCCTGCTGCTGATCGGCCACGACACCGACCCCACCGACGCCGGCGCGCTGCACCGGCTGGAACTGGCCACCGGCGCCGGCTACGTGCTCGCGCCGAGCGCCACGTTCGAACACGGCGAGTGGAAGTTCCTGCTCGACGCCTACCACGACGGCGGCGTGCGCAGTTTCGAGGCGAGCGGCGCCAATCCGCTGGAAGCCGCGACGATCGCGGTGGAACGCTTCGTCGCCGACCTCGGCCTCGGCACGCGCGAACCGGCCGCGGGCACGATGGCGAGCGAACCGCTCAAGCGCATCGACGCGGCGATGCTGGCCGGCGACCTCGACGCCGCGCGCCGCCTGGTCGACGCGCTGCCCGCCGCCGCGCGCCGGGATCCGGAAACGGCGGTGCGGATCGGCCAGATCGCGTTCCGCGCCGGCCAGCTGCAAGCCGCCGGCGAGGCGTTCGCGCCGCTGGCGACGGCGGCGACGACCGCCTCGGTGCGCGCGCAGGCCTTGATGGGGCTCGGCGCGGTCGCCGTGCGCCAGGCGCACTTCGACGACGCGGAGCGGCACTACTCGGCGGCGATCGCGGCGCTGGCGCAATCCAACGAGGCGCCGCCGGACCTGGTCGGCAGCGCCTACAGCGGCCGCGGCGCCGCGCAGGCGGCGCGCAACCGCTTCGACGCCGCGCTGGCCGACTTCGGCCGCGCGCGGGTCGAACTCGACCGCGCCGGCGACCGCACCGGCACCGCCACGGTCGACGTCAATCTCGGCCTGCTCGAAGGCAATCGCGGCCACTACGCCGATGCGGTGCAGGCCTTCGACCGTGCGATCGCGGTGTTCACGCGCTTCGGCGTGCGCGACCACCTCGCCGCCGCATTGCTCGGCAAGACCAATGCGCAGCTGGCCCTGCTCGACGGCGCCGGCGCGCTGGCCGCCAGCGCGCGCGCCGAGGAACTCGCCGCGCAACTGGAAAACCCGCTGCTGAAGCGCCGCATCGCGGCCGCGCGCTGCGCCGCCCTGATCGCCAACGGCGAGCTGGACGCGGCGCAGGCCAAGCTCGACGCAGGCGGGCGCGACGCTGCGGACGGCGCCGAATTCGACCTCCTGCGCGCGCGCCTGCGGCTCGAGCGCGGCGACGTGGCCGGTGCCACACAACGCGCCGGCGCGGCGCTGACGCGGGCGGCGGAGCGGCAGGAAGACTTGAACGCCGGCGACGTGGTGCAGCTCGCCGTCGTCGCGACACGGCGCGGCGCCGCGCCGGCGCTGCTGGACCAGGCGCTGGCACGCGCGCGGCAGGACGAGCCGAACGACCCGCGCGTCGACGTCGACCTCGCCCGCCGCCTCGGCCGCGCGCAGCAGCTCGCGCTGCAAGACGATCCCGCCGCCGCCCAGGCCTACGCCGACGCGTTCGCCGAGGCCGACCGGCACGGCGCACCCGAGGCCTTCGTCGCCGCGGCGATCGCCTATGCCGACTACCTGGTCCGCCACCGGCAGGCCGAACTCGCGGCGACCGTGGTCGGACGCCTGGCGCCGTACGCCGAACGCGACTACGGCGCCGCCCGCGCCGTCGCCGCGCTGTATCGCGCGCTCGGCAACAGCGGCTTCGCGGGCGACGCGGAGGCGCGCGCGAAGCGCCTGGCGGGCGAGCGCGATCCACGCCTGCCGCTGTAGCCAAGTGGCTGAAAAGGCGCGTTTTCAGCCCGCTGTCAGGCAACGTTCAACGCGCTTTCAAGGGCGCGCCAGGGCGGACTCATGCGTTCGACGCGGCGTCGGCGGAGAGTCGGCGGCATGTCGCTGCGCCTCGCCATCGCCCTGCTGCTGTCGCCCCTGCCGGCGATGGCCGAAGGTTTCCTCGCGCTCGATCTGCCCGGCAGCCAGCTGACCGCGCTCGCCGACGACGGCCGCAGCGCCGCCGGCAGCCTCGCCGGCAGCGCCGGCGGCGGCTTCCGCTGGCGGCAGGGACACGGCGCGCAGACCTTGCCGCACGCGGTTTCCGTGCGCGGCATCTCGCCGTCCGGCCGCTACGTCGCCGGCTCCTCGCTCGACGAGAACGCCGACGAGGTCGCGACCTGGTGGGATGCCGCCGCAGACGCGCACCGGATCGCCGGACTGCCGGGCGCGCACAGCATCGGCCGCACCATCGACGACACCGGCCAGCTCGGCGGCATCGCGCACGATCGCGACGACCGGCGCATCGCGTTCTCGTGGACGGCGGCCGGCGGCCTGCAGGCGTACGAGTCCGCGCCGACCTCCGCCCCTGCCGGCGAAGCGGCGCAGGCGTCGTCGCTTTCCGAGCCCCTGACGTCCGCCGAAGAAAACACCGTGGATTCCCGCGTTCGAGCGGCCGACATCGACGAGGACGTGCGGACCCTTCCTCGCTGCCCCGGCGTCGCCGAAGGCTCCGCCGAACTTCCCGCGCCGCTCGAATTCGTCGCCGCGAGCCGCGACGGCGCCCTGCGCGTCGGCCACGCCGGCAGCAGCCGCCAGCGCCGCGCGGTCGTATGGACCGCGCGGGAAGGCACGCAGCGGCTCGACGTCTTCCTCGCCGCGCACGGCGTCGAGGTGCCGCGCGACTGGACCCTGGTCGCCGCAACCGCCGTCGACGCCGATGCACGCCGCATCGGCGGCTACGGCCTGCGCCAGCATCGTTTCGATTCGTTCATCGCCGAGTTGCCGGCGAGCGTGCGGATCCTCTGCGATTCATCCACCCCGCCGACGGCATCGCAGCGCCGGAAACCCACCGATCAGAGCATCCCCAGCCAGGAGATCACGCCATGAAATCGTCCTCGTTCCGTCACGCCGGGCTCGCCGTCGCCGTGTTCGGCGCCGCCGCCGCGCTCGGCCCCGCGTGCGGCCATGCCCAGTGGTCCGCCAACCCTGGCGACAATCTGATCGTCGCCGACGAATACGCCGACCAGACCCAGCCGAAGATCGTCGCCACGCCGGACGGCGGCTACTACGTGAGCTGGTTCGACGACATCGCGCACGGCTTCGGCATCCATCTCCAGCGCCTCGATGCGCAGGGCAACGAGCTGTGGGAGCACGACGGCATCCTGGTCGCCGAACGCCAGCTCGGCTTCACCTACGACTACGGCCTCGCCATCGACGCCGACGGCAACGCCTACCTCGGATACAACTGCTGCGCGAACAACTCCGACGACGAGCACATCGCCGTCAGCAAGGTCACGCCCGACGGCACGCTGGAGTGGGGCGCCGCCGGCATCACGGTGTCGGCGCCTGCCTCGACGGAACGGCCGTACGCCGCGCATCTGGCGATGACCAGCGACGGCTTCGTCGCGGTCGCCTGGAGCGTCGATCCGAACTTCATCCGCGTGCAGAAGCTCGACGTCGACGGCGCCGCGCAGTGGACCCAGGGCGGCGTGGCGGTCAACCCGCCGAACGGCCTCGCGCTGCTGGCCGACATCGAGCCGTCGGACGCCGGAAACGTGATCGTGTCGTGGTCGAACCAGGCCGGTCCCGCGCGCACGCTGCGCGCGCAGAAGCTCGCCGCCGCCGACGGCGCCGGGCTGTGGGGCACCGGCGGCGTGCGCGTGTTCGGCCAGGGCGGACTGCAGATGGGGTATTTCCCCGAGTTCATCGACGCCGGCGACGGCGGCGCGGTGTTCTACGACTACGACGTCGTCGGCGTGCGCTTCTTCGCGCGCGTGCAGCGTCTCGACGCGAACGGCGCGCCGATGCTCGATCCGAACGGCGTGCTGACCACCACCGACACCGTCAACGACCACGTCGCCACAGCGGCCGCGTTCGACCGCGCCAGCGGCGACATCTACGCGATTTGGATCGACACCGTGCAGCGCGACGACATGCAGGTCTACGACGGCGTATACGCCCAGCGCGTCGACGCCAGCGGCCAGCGCCAGTGGGGCGACACCGGCAAGGAACTGGTGCCGATGGCCATCGCGACCGACGGCACGCACTCGATCTCGCAGCTGACCGCGGTGTCGGCGCCGTCGCTGCTCGGCGGCCCGCGCGGCGGCTTCATCGGCAGCTGGACGACCGGCGCGATTCCGGCTCCGGACCAGCCGATCACTGCCACCCGCCTCGACCAGAGCGGCAACTACGTGTGGGACGCACAGAACGTGGCGATCAAGAACGCGCGTCCCACGGGCCGCACGGTGGCCGTGAAGGGCGCTTCCGGAAACGCCGTCATCTATGCGTGGCAGGACGGTGCCGACGGCGCGACGACGATCCGCGTGCAGAACCTGCGCGGCGACGGCACGCTCGGCAATCCGATCCTCGATCGCATCTTCGCCGACGGCTTCGACGGAGGCTGAGCGCCCGACGCCGGCTTCGGACGCGATCGGCGCCTCCTCCCGGCGCCGATCGCCTCCACGAGGCGCTGCCGTGCCACGCGTCGATTTCTTCCCATTGTTCCCTTTGCGACACCAGGTCGCACGACAAAACCCGCCCATCGGCGTAGCCTTGGGCGCGTCGTGGACAGCCAGCCTCCACCGCCCGCCTACTCCTGGTTCCGCAGCCGCGGCGGCCGGCGCTTCGGCCGCGAATTCGCCGCGATCGTGCTGCTCAAGCTGCTCGCGCTGATCCTGCTCTGGTTCTTCTGCATCCGGCCGCTGCCGCGCGCGGACACCGCGCCGCCGGCGGTGCGCAATCACCTGCTCGCCCCCGCTTCGGAGACCGCGCATGATCGATGAGTCCGTCGTCGCGCTGTCGCGCCTGCAGTTCGCGCTGACCGCCCTGTACCACTTCCTGTTCGTGCCGCTGACGATGGGCCTGGCGTGGATGCTGGCGATCATGGAAGCGGTCTACGTGATGACCGGGCGCGAGATCTGGAAGCGCATGACGCAGTTCTGGGGCGTCCTGTTCGGCATCAACTTCGCGATGGGCGTCGCCACCGGCGTGACGATGGAGTTCCAGTTCGGCACCAACTGGGCCTACTACTCGCACTACGTCGGCGACATCTTCGGCACGCCGCTGGCGATCGAGGGCCTGATGGCGTTCTTCCTCGAGGCGACCTTCATCGGCCTGTTCTTCTTCGGCTGGGATCGCCTCTCGCGCGTCAAGCATCTGATCGTGACGTTCCTGCTCGCGCTGGGCACGAACCTGTCGGCGCTGTGGATCCTGATTGCCAACGCATGGATGCAGAACCCGGTCGGCAGCGAGTTCAACGTCGACACGATGCGCATGGAGATCACCTCCTTCAGCGAGGTGTTCTTCAATCCGGTGGCGCAGTCGAAGTTCGTGCACACGGTCAGCGCCGGCTACGTCGTCGGCGCGATGTTCGTGCTGTCGATCAGCGCCTGGTACCTGCTCAAGGGCCGCAACGTCGAATTCGCCAAGCGCTCGATGACGGTGGCGGCGAGCTTCGGCCTCGCCGCCGCGCTCAGTGTGGTCGTGCTCGGCGACGAGTCCGGCTACACCGTGTCGGAAAACCAGAAGATGAAGCTCGCCGCGATCGAGGCGATGTGGGAGACCGAACCCGCGCCGGCCTCGTTCACCGCGTTCGGCTTCCCCGACGTGGAGCAGCGCAAGACGCACTTCGCGATCCACATCCCGTGGGTCATGGGCATCATCGGCACGCGCTCGCTGGACCGCGTGCTGCCCGGCATCCGCGAGCTGGTCGCCGAGGCGCAGACGCGCATCGCCGACGGCACCAAGGCCTACGCCGCGCTGCAGCGGCTGCGCGCGAACCGCGACGACGCCGAGGCGCGCGCCGAATTCGAGCAGTACAAGAAGGATCTCGGCTACGCGCTGCTGCTGCATCGCGTGGCGGCGGATCCGGCCGCGGCCACGCCGGCGCAGATCGCCAAGGCGGCGGCCAGCACGATTCCGGACGTGCCGGTGCTGTTCTGGGCGTTCCGCATCATGGTCGCCTGCGGCTTCTGGTTCATCGCGCTGTTCGCCTATTCGTTCTGGCTGTCTTCGCGGCGCCAGCTCGACCGCCACCGCTGGTACCTCAAGGCCGCGCTGTGGAGCCTGCCGCTGCCGTGGCTCGCCGCCGAACTGGGCTGGATCGTCGCCGAGTACGGCCGCCAGCCATGGGCGATCGAGGGCGTGCTGCCGACCGCGCTCGGTGTGTCCTCGGTATCCGCCAGCCAGGTCGCGATCAGCCTGACCGGCTTCGTCGTCTTCTACACCGCGCTCGCCGTGGTCGACGCGGTGCTGATGCTGAAGTACGCGCGCAAGGGACCGGACGGCCTCGGCATGTGGCCGCCGGCCGCGCCGGAGCCGGTGCCCGACCACGCGGTGATCGAGGGCGCGCGATGAAGCGCCACACCTCGCGCGCAGCGGACTGACACGCGAACGCACGGAGACCGCCATGTTCGACTACGAAACCTTGCGCGTGATCTGGTGGGTGCTGCTCGGCGCGCTGCTGATCGGCTTCGCCGTCACCGACGGCTTCGACCTCGGCATCGCCGCGCTGCTGCGCGTGCTCGGCCGCGACGATGCCGAACGCCGCGCCGTGCTGGAGACGGTCGAGTCGGTGTGGGAAGGCAACCAGGTCTGGCTGATCCTCGGCGCCGGCGCGATCTTCGCCGCCTGGCCGCTGCTCTACGCCGCCGCGTTCTCCGGCTTCTACTTCGCCATGCTGCTGACCTTGCTCGCGTTGATCGTGCGGCCGGTCGGTTTCAACTTCCGCAACAAGTTCGCCGACCCGCGCTGGCGCGGCTTCTGGGACTGGCTGCTGACCGTGCACGGGTTCGTGCCGGCGCTGGTGTTCGGCGTCGCGTTCGGCAACCTGTTCCTCGGCGTGCCGCTGCGCTACGACCAGACGCTGCGCCTGACGTACGACGGCGGCTTCTTCGACCTGCTGCGCCCGTTCCCGCTGCTGGTCGGACTGGTCTCGGTCGCGATGATCCTGCTGCACGGCGCCGCCTGGGTCGCGCTGAAGAGCGACGACGTCGTGCTCGCGCGCGCCGAGCGCGCCGTGCGCGTGCTCGCGCCGACGTTCGTCCTGCTCTATCTCGCCGCTGGCCTGTGGCTGTACTTCGGCGTGACCGGCTACGCCTTGCAGGGCAACCTGTACGACGGGCCGTCGAACCCGCTGGCCAAGACCGTCGTGCAGCAGGGCAACTGGCTGGTCGATTCGCCGCTCGGCGGCTGGGCCGTGCTGGCCGCGATCCTCGCGCTCGTCGCCGCGCTGACGGCGGCATTCCTGACCGGCCGGCGCCGGCATCTGCCGGCCTTCGTCGCCAGCTCGATCGCGGTCGCCGGCACGATCGCCTCGGCCGGACTGGCCTTGTTTCCGTTCCTGCTGCCGTCGAGCCTCGACCCGCGCAGCAGCCTGACCGTCTGGGATGCCTCCAGCAGCCGCACGACGCTCGGCCTGATGCTGCTCGCGACCGTGATCCTGCTGCCGCTGGTGATGGCCTACACGGCATGGGTGTACCACGTGCTGCGCGGCCGCGTGTCGCTGGAGCACGTGCGGCGGACGCACAGTCTGTATTGAGAGAGGGGATTGGTGATTCGTAGAAGCAAGGCCCTCTCCGCGGGTGCCGACACGCTCTTCTCCAATCACCAATCACCAATCACCAATCACCAAACCGGAGTTTTGCCCATGTGGTACTTCAGCTGGATTCTCGGACTCGGGCTCGCGCTGTCGTTCGCGATCCTCAATGCGATGTGGTTCGAGCTGCACGCCGACGACGAATCGCGCCGGCGCGAGCGGACTTGACCGGAGGCGCGCGCGTCGCGTCACGAAATTTCGCCTCCCGCGCCGGTGACGCCCGCCGCGTTCTGCGCTAGCGTGGCGCGGCCGCCCTTGCTGGAACGGTCGCGTGATCCGTCCCCTTCGCGTGTTTCTCCTCGCCCTCGCGTTCTGCCTCGGTTCGAGCGCGATCGTCTGCACCGCGTCACCCGGCAGCAAGGCTCCGCCGGCCGCGCGCAAGTCCAAGCCGAAACCGCCGCCGCCGCGCGATGCGCAGGTCGACCGCTGGCTCGAGATCGCCGGCTTCGGCGAAGTGGCGCTCTACAAACCCAAGGGCGAGCCGCGCGGCCTGGTGCTGTTCGCCTCCGGCGACGGCGGCTGGAATCTCGGCGTGACCGACATGGCGCACGAGGCGGTCGCGCTCGGCTACTGGGTCGCCGGCTTCAGCACACCGCGATTCCTGAAGGAACTCGATGCGGCCGACGCCGCCTGCAGCGACGCCGACGGCCGCCTCGCCGCGCTAGGCCGCGACCTCGCACGTCAGGTCGGCCTGCCGCGCGAAACGCGGCCGGCGCTGATCGGCTACTCCTCGGGCGCGACGGTGGTCTACGCGGCGCTCGCCGCCGACGCCGGCCGGCGCCTCGATGGCGGCATCAGCCTCGGCTTCTGCCCCGACCTCCTGATCCACAAGCCGTTCTGCCCCGGCGACGGCGGCCTCACGGCGCACTGGCAGAAGCAGCCGCCGACCTGGGTGTTCGACAAGCGCGAGACGGTGCACGCGCGCTGGCGCATCCTGCAGGGCGAAAGCGATCAGGTCTGCGATCCGAAGTTCGCGCCCGAGTTCGCCGCCGGACAGAAGGACTCCCTTGCCGTCATGCTGCCGAAGGTCGGCCACGGCTTCGGCGTGCCGAAGAACTGGATGCCGCAGTACCGGCAGAGCCTGGAGGACGTGCTCGCCGGCGGAACGCGGCCGTGACCGCGCTCGCTTCGCCGCTTCGCCGGCGCCGCTGAGCGCGCGCGAACGCTTCCGCCAGCCGCCGCGCCTGCGCACACGCGCAGCTGCGCCGTGCCGGCCACGCTCTCGCGTCGATCGAGCCGGCGTTCGCCGCGCGCTGCGCGCGAACCTCCCTCGCGCGGGCACGGGAACGCGCCTTGCCGAAGCCGTTACACTTTGCAACCTGTCACGGAAGATCGCCAGGCAATGAGCGACGAAACGATCCACGAATCGGCGCCGGCCGCGAAGCACGGCTGGCGCGCGTACCTGCGCTGGCTGGTCCCGCTCGCGTTTCTCTTCCTGGTCGGCTGGCTGCTGGTGCGCGGCATCAGCGAGTTCAACCTGCAGGAGATGCAGCGCACCCTGCTCGAGGTGCCGACGCTGCCGGCCCTGGGCGTCGCCGCGCTGGCGCTGTTCGCGGTGGCCTTCACCGGCTCGATCGACGTCGTCATCGCGCGCTGGCTCGGCGTGCCGATGCCGGTGCGCGAGGTGCTGCGCCTGGCCTTCGTCGCGAACACGCTGTCCAACACGCTGAACCTGTCCGGCGCGGTCGGCTCCGGCGTGCGCCTGCTCGGTCTGTCGGCGCGGCGCGTCGAGCTGCCGGTCGGCGCGGCGCTGATCGGCCTGCAGGTGCTGTCGCTGCCGCTGGGCCTGTCGGTGCTGATCGTCGCCACGCTCAGCCTGGGCCAGACGCCGATCACGCCGGGCGCGACCTCGCGCTGGCTCGCGCTGACGGTGCTGGTCGCCGCGGCGCTGTATCTGCCGGCGTTCTTCGTCCTGACCACGCGGCGGCGCCTGATGCGCTGGCTGCCGCGCGGCATGGCGCTGCCGCCCCTGCGCCTGAAGCTGGGCCTGGCCGTGCTGTCGTTCGTCGACTGGCTGCTCGCCGCCGCGGTGCTGTACGCCTGCCTGTACATGACCGGTGTGCACGTCAGACCCGGCCCGTTGCTCGGCAGCTTCGCCGCGGCGCAGACGCTCGGCCTGCTCAGCCTGATCCCGGGCGGCTTCGGCGTGTTCGACGGGCTGATGCTGCTGGCGCTGACCAGCGAGGGCTACGAGAGCGCGGCGGTGCTGTCGGCGCTGTTCCTGTTCCGCATCGCGTACTACCTGGTGCCGCTGCTGGCCGGGCTGTACTTCGGCTCCGGCATGCTGGCCGAGCGCCTGCCGGCCGTGGTGCGCGCGGGTGCGCGGCTGCGCGCGCATCCGCTGTTCGGCCTGCTCGGGCTCCCCGCCAGCCTGCTCGCCGGCTTCGGCATCCGCGTACTGGCGGTGCTGACCTTCCTCGCCGGCCTGGTGCTGCTCGCCTCGGCGGCGATCCCAAGCGTGCACGAGCACATCGAGGTGGTGCGCGAGCACCTGCCGCTGGCCGCGGTCGAGAGTTCGTACTGGCTGTCGATCGTGACCGGCGTGCTGCTGCTCGGCCTCGGCCGCGGCATCGACGGGCGGCTGCGCGTCGCCTACCGGCTCGCCTCGATCGCGCTGGTGGTCGGCGCGGCGCTGTCGGTGACCAAAGGCCTGCATTTCGGCGAGGCGCTGTTCCTGCTCGCGATCGCGGCGCTGCTGCGCACGCGCAAGCGCGAGTTCACCCAGCGCGCGATGAGCCTGACCTCGCTGACCACGTTCACCTGGTTCGCCGGCCTGATCGCGGTCGTGCTGGCCTTCTTCGCGATCGGCGTGTTCGCCGTGCTCGGCGACGACAGTTTCGACTTCTGGTACTTCGGCCACGGCGAGCATTCCTCCAAGCTCGCGCGCGGCCTGTTCGCTGCCGCGCTGGGCCTGGCGATCTACCTGATCTGGCAATCGTTCTCGGTGCGCCGGCCGCCGCTGAAGCGTCCCGACCGCGCCGAGCTGGAGCGCGCGCGCGAGGTCTACCTCGAACACGGCGGCGGCGAGTTCGCGCACCTGTCGTTCATGGGCGACAAGCACCTGTTCTGGTCCGGCGACCATCATGCCGTGGTCGCCTACGGCGCGGTGCGCGACCGCCTGGTCGCGCTCGGTTCGCCGTGCGGACCGGAGAGCGCGATCAAGCGCGCGATCCTCGACTTCCGCCACTTCGCCGACGCGCAGGACCGCGTGCCGCTGTTCTACGAGGTGCTGGAGCCGGATCTCTCGCTCTACCACGACCTCGGCTTCGACCTGTTCAAGCTCGGCGAACTGGCGACGATCCGGCTGGAGGAATTCACGCTCGCCGGCAAGCGCTGGGAGGACCTGCGCCAGGCGGTCAATCGGTCGGTCAAGGAGCGCCTGACCTTCGAGCTGGTCGAACCGCCGTTCGACACCGTACTGATGAGCGAACTCGAACGCGTCTCGGACAACTGGCTGGCGGACAAGGACGCGCGCGAGAAGAGCTTCTCGCTCGGCCATTTCGACGCCGACTACTTCGCCTGGAGCCCGCTCGCGCTGGTGCGCCGCGACGGCGAACTGCTCGCCTTCGCCAACGTGCTGCCGCCGTACGGCCCGAACGGCACCGCCAGCGTGGACCTGATGCGCCACGTCGACGGCGCACCGCGCGGGACGATGGATTTCCTGTTCGCCAAGGTCATGCAGTGGGCGAAGGAACAGGGCCACGCCAGCTTCAGCCTCGGCATGGCGCCGCTGTCGGCGGTCGGCGACAACCCCTACGCGCGCGTCAACGAGCGCCTCGCCGCGCTGGCGTTCCAGTACGGCGGACGCTTCTACAACTACCAGGGACTGCGGCGCTACAAGGAGAAGTTCGGGCCGGAATGGACCGGTTCGTATCTCGCCTATCCGCGCGGGCTGTGGGTGCCGGGACTGCTGATCGACATCGCCGCGCTCGTCGCCGGCGGCTACCGGCGCTTTCTGTTCGGCGGGAGATAGTTCCGTCGCCGCGCGCCGCGATCGCGGCAGACGAAGAAGATGTTCTCGCAGAGACGCAAAGACGCAGAGGAAAGATTTTTCTCTCTGCGTCTCTGCGAGAGGCCGCTTTTCAGCCGACTCCCCGGGTTCGTGGCTACTGCTTGAATCCGGCAGCCGGCACCGACGTGACGGTGGCCATCCCATCGTTCTTCAGAGTTCCCGCAACGCCGCGGCGCCGCTGACGACGGCGGCGAGATCGTATTTCGCCTTGCGGTCGAACAGGCTCGAATGGTCGGCGTACGTCTGGCCGGGATCGAAGTGCGTGCGCCCGGCGGCGAGACGCACGCTGCGCAGGCACAGCTCCTGCCGTCGCATGCCCACTTCGAGGATCGAGAACAGCAGCGCGCCGCCGCGGCCGAGCTTGGCCGCGTAGCAGTCGAGCCGATGCTCGGCGTCGCCCGCGTAGGCGAGTTCCTCGACCCAGGTCGCGCTGTCCCGGCCGACGTCGAACGCCGGCTCCTCGACGTAGCGAACCAGACTGAATCCCTGCGCCTCCTCGCCCTGGCGCGCGGACAACTGCGCGATCGCGCTCTGCGCCTCGGCCAGCATCCGCTCGCTCGGCCGCGCGGCGAAACCGTTCTCGCGCACGTAGCCGTCGCCGAGCCACTCGATCTCGACGAACCAGGCGTCGTCGGCGCCGAGGTCGACGTCCTCGTGCACCAGCCAGCCGACGCTGGACGGCTCCAGCTCGGTGCCGATTTCCGCGTACAGCGCCAGCAGGCCGGCGCGATCGACGAAACGGAAATGCGGCGGCACCTCGATCGCCGCCTTGGCCGGTTCGATCTCGACGCGTCCGCCGCGCTGCGGCAGCTTGGCCAGCGCGATCGACAGGCGCAGCCGGTCGTCCACGGCATCGGCGACGCGCGCCTTCGGCGCCGGCGACATCGCGCCCGCGTCGGCTTCGCTCGCGTAGACCTCGAGCCGCCGCAGATCCGGCGCGAGCAGCACCCACGACACGCCGAACATCGCGAACGCGGCCAGCAGCGGCACGCGCACGCCGATCTCCCGGTCGTTCCAGTAGCGCGCCAGCACGTACAGCCCGGTCGGCATGAACAGCATCATGCCGACCGCCAGCTTCCTGCTCGCCTGCCACACGCGCGTGACCGTGAACAGGTAGATCAGCCCGGCCAGCGAGAGCAGCAGCAGCGAAGTCATCGAAGGACTCCTAGCGCGGTTCGATGCGCGCGATCTGGCTGCGGCTGAGCGTGTAGGTCGCGTTGCCGCCCACGCGTTTCACGCGCAGCGTCACCTGGCGCGCGTCGGCCGAGCCGACGACGCCACGGTGCACGCGTTCGTTCGCGGTGATGATCGTGACGCGCTGGCCGATCCGCTGCGCCAGCTCGGAGAACGGCAGACCCGCGTCGCGCGCGGGCGCGGCCAGCCATTCCTCGCTCGATGCCGGCGGCGCGACCACCGAGGCGACCACCGGCGCCGGCACCGGCACTGCGGTGGCGACGATCAGCGTTGCCGCCGCCACCGGGGGCGGCGGCGCGGGATCGACGGTCTTTCCGGCACGCTCGGCCCGGATCAGCGCCTCGATGCGCGCCTCGTCCTCCTCCAGCGTGGTCGCGCCCGCCCACGTGGCCACCCAAGCCAAACCCGCGAGCGCCAGGCTCGCCGCGATTCGTGTGCTCATCGTTCCCCCTGAAACGCACAGGCCCTGCACCGGATCGGTGCAGGGCCCGCGCATCACAGCACAAACCGCCGGGGCATTCCGATATCGCGGTCACTGCGCGGCCGGCTGCCGCGCGGCGACCTCAGTACCTCACGGGAACGGGCTGCACGGCGTGTCGAACCCGTCGGCGTAGATCAGCGAACCGATGTTGCGCAGCACGAAGGTGACCGGCGGATAGCCGTCCGCGCCGACCAGCACCGCGCCGATCTCGTACTCGCCCTCGATGTCGTTGGCGATCGCCTGCACGCGCGCCTTGCCGTTCGCGCCGGTGGCGACGGTCAGCGAGGCGCCGCTGGCGACGCCGTCCGACAGCGTCGCCGACGCACCGCTCGCCGGCGCGTCGAAGCGCACCTGCAGGCCCGCGTAGGGCGAACCGTCCGGCTTCGCGACAGCGACTTCCAGCGCGCAGCGGAACGCGGTGTTGATCTCGCCCGACTGCGTGCCGCCGCCGCCCTGGTCGACGGTGGTGCCGTCCGGCAAGGTGTTGCTGAGATCGAAGGTCGTCGGCGTCTCGACGCCGGCGACGCCGGCCGTGGCCGCGTACGAACCCGGCAGCGCGTTCGCCGTCGCGTCGACCGAGGCGAGGCCATTGTCGTCGGTCGTCGCGCTGTCCGCCGACAACATCGCCGAAGCGCCCGAGGTCGGTACGGCGAACGTCACCGCGACGCCGGGTACCGGATTGCCGAACGCGTCGGCGACCTTGGCGACCAGCGGATCGGGGAAAGCCGTCGCGACGTCGGTGCTCTGTTCCGCGCCGGCGCCGAGCGCGTCGATCGCGGCCGGCGCGCCGGCGGTGTTGACCAGCGAGAAGGTGGCCGGCGTGTCGACGCCGATCACGCTGACGCTGACCGTGTAGCTGCCGGCGACGGTGTTCGCCGTGGCCGTGGCGGAGGCGACGCCGTCCGCTCCGGTGTTGACGCTGGTCGCCGACAGGATCGCGCCGGCGCCGCTGGTGGGCGCGGCGAACGTCACGGCGACGCCGGGCACCGGATCGCCGTTGGCGTCGGCGACTTTCACCTTCAACGGCTGTGGGAACGGCTGGCCGACCGTCGCGCTCTGCGTCGTGCCGTCGACCGCGATCACGGAACCGGCGACCGGGTCGATGGCGCTCGCGTCCAGCGTGACCTGGGTGTAGGTGATCGAGCCGAGCAGGTTCGCGGTGAGCAGGCCGCTCGGCGTGCCGAGCAGCTGGACGTCGACGTTGCCGGCGATCGGCGCGGTCACGTCGTGGCGCAGCTGCACCTGGTATTCGTTGGTGCCGATGGTGCTCAGCGAGATCAGCTGCGGCGGCGCGGTGGCGGTCGAGGCCAGGGTCACGCCGCCGGCACGCAGCGCGAGGCCGACGTTGCCGCTGCCGAGCACGCCGAGGTCGAGCACGCCGGCGGCGCTGATGCGCGCGGTGATCGTGTAGCGCTTGCCGACCTCGTAGCCGACCGGCAGCGACTGGCTGAAGTAGCCGCCGTTGTTGACCAGGCCGAGTACGTTGATGCCGAGCAGCCCGCCGACCGTCGCGCCGCCGGACGCGATCGACAGCTGCGGCGGCGCCAGCAGGCCGAGCACGCCGTAGTAGCTGCCGGTCCAAGGCCCCGTGCTGCCGATCGCCACGTCGGTGCCGGATGCGCCGAGCAGGCCGCCGCCGATCGTGCCGACGTTGGTGGCCGAGGAGAAATCGCCGTTCGGAATCGGCACGTTCGCCGCCTGCGCGGCGCCGGCGAACAGGCAGGCGCCGGCGAGCGCGGCGAGGGTGAAAGGAAGGACGCGGCGCCGATGCGGGCGTCGCAGGGTCGACGGGAACAGATCGGTTTTCATGACTCGCCTCTGGTTGCGGATGCAACGCCGGCGAGGAGAGAAAACCGAAAACGCCGCGAGGGAATGCCGCGGAGCGCGCTCGGTCGGCATCCGCAACAGGGCTCGAAGGGCGCGGCGCCGCCTGCGCCGCTTCGCGTCTTGCCTCGTACGGACGCCCCCTTCGTCGCCGACGATTCGATCAGCTTAGGTGGCGGGCCACGGCGCGATGACCTGCATGTTCTTACAGGTCTCCGCGTGGAGATTTTCACTTCGTGTAGACGTGCGCACGTGTCGAATGGACCGCTTCGCGCGTGCGCACGCGTCGATTCCGCTACGGCTGCGGTGCGGACAGGTCGCGCACGATCAGCGCGCCGAGCGCCGCGTAGTCGCCGTCGTAGTGGTGCCCGCCCGGCAGACTGGCCGCGCGCATCGGCGGCTGCGCCTTGCGGCAGGGACTGTCGTCCTCGTCGACGCCGTGCACGCACAGCAGCGGCACTTTCGACGCCGCGATCTCCGGCGCGATCGGCACCGCCTCGTCGTGATGGGTCGAGCCGAACCAGTCGCCGACGTGGATCTCGAACACCGCTTCGTCGTCGGGCGAGATCATCACGCCTTCCTGCACGTGCCGGCGCAATTCCTCCGGCAGGCGGTTGACGACGACCGGCACCAGGCTGGCGCCGAAGGAATAGCCGATCACCACGAAGCGCGCGTTCGCGTCGCCCTTGGCGTAGTGCGCGACCACGCGCGCGATCGCCTGCGCGGTCGCCTCCGGCGTCTGCTTCTGCCAGAAGAACTTCAGCGTCGAGAAACCGATCACGCGCACGCCCTGCCCCGCCAGCGCGTCGGCGACGCCGCGATCGAGCCCGGCCCAGCCGCCGTCGCCGGTGAGGACGATCGCGATGCGCGGCGGGGTCGTCGCGGCGGCGGTCGGCTCGACCTCGATCAGCGGCAGATCGGCGACGTCGTCCGGTAGCGCGCTCGCCGCCGCGTCCGTGCGTGCGCGCCAGCGCGCATAGGTGCGCGCGAGCCCGGCGGCCGCGTCCGGTTCGGCCAGCGGCGGCCAGAGCGTACCGACGAAACGCCACGCCGGCGCGAGCACCGCGCCGAGACCGACCAGGCGCGCGTCGCGTGCGAACGGTTGCGGCCGCCACGGCAACGGAAACCTGGCCAGCGGCGCGACGCGGAAGACGTTCCTGTCGGCGACCGTCATCGCACCGGCGTCACCGGGACAGAACGTCTTGGCGAACCGCAGCGAGTCGTCCCAGCCGAGCGTGATCAGCCCTTCGAAGGTGCCGGCCGGCGCCTGCGCCGTCATCGCGTAGGCGAACGTCGCGCCGGCGCCGTCGCCGACGACCAGCGGCACGCTGTAGTCCGCCAGTCCCTCGTGGCGCTCGATCCAGTGCGCGACTTCCTCGAAGTGCGCGGCCGGATAGGAGCACTTGTCCGAGGCGATCGCCTGCATGCGCTTCAGATACGCCGGCAGATCGATGCCGACGACGAACGCGCCGCGCTGCGCGAGCGCGGCGGCGAGCGCGTCCTGCCGTGCGCTCCAGCCGTCGCGGTCGGACACCAGCAGCACCGTGTGCGCGATCGCGCCGCCCGGGCGGCTGAGGTGCAGATGGCCGAACAGGCCGTAGTCGACGATCGGCGCCGCGTCGGCGGGCGCCGAAGCGGCGGGCACGTCCGCGCCGGGCACGTCCGCGGCGAGCGCCGCCATCGGCGCGAGAGCCAGGGCCAGCCGCGCGACGCCGACGCGCCAGTTCATCGCCTCTCCGCCATCAGCGCTTCGATCGCCTCGACGTCCTTCGGCACGTCGGCCGAGAGCACTTCCGGCGCGCCGCCGGTGACGACCACGTCGTCCTCGATGCGGATGCCGATGCCGCGGAACTTCGCCGGCACGCCCTTCGCGTCCGGCGCGACGTAGAGCCCCGGTTCGACGGTGACCACCATGCCCGGTTCGAGCACGCGGAATTCGCCGTCGATGCGGTAGTCGCCGACGTCGTGCACGTCGAGGCCGAGCCAGTGCCCGGTCTTGTGCATGTAGAACTTGCGGTAGGCGTGCTCGCGCAGGTTCTTCTCCAGCGTGCCGCCGAGCAGGCCGAGCTTGAGCAGGCCCTTGGTGATCGTGCGCACGGCCGCTTGGTGATAGGCGTCGAACGAGCGACCGGCGCGGACTTCGTCGATCGCGGCGAGCTGGGCGGCGAGCACGATCTCGTACAGCGCGCGCTGCTCCGCCGTGAAGCGGCCGTTGACCGGGAACGTGCGCGTGATGTCGGAGGCGTAGCACTCCACTTCGGCGCCGGCATCTATCAGCAGCAGGTCGCCATCCTGCAGCGGCGCGTTGTTGGCGCGGTAGTGCAACACGCAGGCGTTGGCGCCGCCGCCGACGATCGGCTCGTAGCTCGGCACCGCGCCGTGCTTGCGGAACTCGTGCAGGAGTTCGGCTTCGACCTCGTGTTCGGAAAGGCCCGGCCGCGTCGCCTGCATCGCGCGCACGTGCGCGGCCGCAGCGATGCGCGCGGATTTCTTCATCAGGCGCAGTTCGCCGCGCGACTTGTACAGGCGCAGGTCGTGCAGCAGATGCGACAGCGCGACGAATTCGTGCGGCGGCTTGGCGCCCTGGCGCACCAGCGCGCGCACGCGGTTGACCCAGCCGATCAGCTTGAGGTCGAACTCGGTGTCGCGGCCGAAGTGGTAGTAGACGCGGCGGCGGCCTTCGATCAGGCCGGGCAGGATGTCGTCGATGTCGTCGATCGGGAACGCGTCGTCGAAACCGCATTGCGACACGGCGCCCTCGGTGCCGACGCGCGGACCGTCCCAGCGCTCGCGCTCGGGGTCGCGTTCGCGGCAGAACAGGATCGCCTCGCCATGCTCCCGTCCGGGCACCAGGGCGAGCACGGCATCCGGCTCGCCGAAACCGCTGAGGTAATGGAAGTCGCTGTCCTGCCGGTACGGGTAGTGCGCGTCGTTGTTGCGCACGCGCTCCGGCGCAGCGGCGACGATGACGATCGCGTCCGCGCCGGCCATGCGCATCAGCTGGCGGCGGCGGCGGGCGTATTCCTTGCGCTCGATCATCTCGGTCAGTGCAGGGCGCGCGGGCGCGCGCGTCGCGTCAGCTCGCGATGCAGCATCGCCGCGCCGGCGCGCACGAAGCCGAGCACTTCGTCCAGGGCGCGCTCGTCGTCGCGGCTGTCGGCGTATTCGAGATTCGACGCCGCGATCATGCCGAGATCGTCGAGGATCTCGCGCGCATCGCCCGACAGATCCGCACCCACCGTGGCGGCGGAAAGTCCGATCCCGCCGAGGAAGCCGCGGCACCATTCGATCAGCGCGTCGGCGCGCGGCCGCAGTCCGGCCGACGGCGCCGGCAGCAGCGGATCGACGCTGGCCGGCGCTTCGGCGAACTGCGCACGGCATTCGCGATACAGGCGCTCCAGCACCGCGTTGCGCACCGGCTGCGGCTCGTCGAAACCGAGCTGCAGCGCGTCCATCCAGTCGTCGGGACCGGCTTCGCCGCCGGCGCACAGATAGCCGCTGAGCGAGCCGTGCAGATCGCTGGCGTTGACGCCGAGGCGCAGCGCGCGCAGCGCCTGTTCGAGTTCGGCGTGCGTCAGGGCGGACGGGTCGACGGATTCGAGCGAAGTCATCGTCCTCAGTGTAACCGCATGCGTGGCGTCACGACCGGGGTTTGCCTACACTGCGGCGATTCGCACCCTGAAAAATCCGCCATGAGGGGCCCGTCGTCACCACCCGGTCGTCTGCTTCGGGGCTGGCTGGTATTCGCCTTGTCCGCCCTGCCTGCGCTGGCCGCCGGCGAGGCCTTGCGGCGTGATTTCTATTTCCAGACCGTCGCCACCGGCGACGGCCTGATCCAGAACACGGTCACCGCCGTGCTGCAGGACCGCGCCGGCTTCCTCTGGATCGGCACGATGGGCGGCCTGCAGCGCTACGACGGCTACGACCTGGAAACCTTCGAGCATTCCGGCGACGACCCCGACAGCCCGCCCGAGGACACCATCACCGCGCTGGCCGAGGATGCCGGCGGCAACCTGTGGGTCGGCACGCACGGCGAACTGATCCGCCGCACGGCGCAGAGCGGCCGCTTCCGCCGCATGGCGCTCAGCGCCGCCGACGCCCCGCCGCCGCCCGGCTGGTCGAACGTGCGCGCGCTGCTGGCCGACGCGCGCGGACTGTGGGTCGCCGGCGACGCCTCGCTGCTGCTGATCGAACCGGACAGCGCGCGGCTGCTGCGCGCGCTGCCGCTGCGCGGAGGGGACGGCAAGCCGGCGACGCCGCGCAAGCTGCGCCGCGGCGACGACGGCACGCTGTGGATCGCCAGCTCGGCCGGCCTGCTGCGTCTGGCGCCGCAGGACCTGGTGCCGGAAGTGGTCGCTCCACCGATCGACGCCGCCGGCGACCTGCTGATCGACCGCGCCCGCAACCTGCTCGCGGCGACACCGCGCGGCGTCTATCGCGTCGCCGGCGATGCCGGCACGGCCGAACGCATCTGGCCCGAACAGGGCGAGCGCGCGGTCACCTCCCTCGCCGAGGACGCGCGCGGCCGCCTGTGGCTGGCGGTGGCGCACGAAGGAGTCGCCGTCTTCGATCCGCAGGCGCACCACACGCAATGGCTGCAATCGAGCGACGACCTTTCCGGCAGCCTGCCCGACGCCGCCATCACCGACCTGACCGTCGATCGGTCCGGCCTGATCTGGATCGGCACGGTCGAACGCGGCCTCGTCCGCGTCGATCCGACCGGCGCGCCGTTCCAGCACATCCTCGACCGCACGCCCGGGCGCAAGCAGACCGCGTCGAACTTCGTGCGCGCGATCTTCGAGGACAACCGCGGCGGGCTGTGGCTCGGCACCGACGGCGACGGCCTCAAGCGCTACGACCTCGCCGAGAACCGCTTCGAGTACTACGGCGAGCTGTTCGCGGCTCGCGCCGCGGCGAACGGCGTGCGCCAGCCGATCGTTCGCGCGTTCACCGATGCCGGCGGCGGGCGCTTCTGGGTCGGCAGCAACGTCGGCGTCGCGTTGTTCGATCCGGCGCAACGCACGCTGTCGTTCCTGCCCACCGACGTCGCCGGCGTGCCGAAGGCGTCGGTGCGCAGCCTGCTGCGCACGCGCCGCGGCTCGCTCTGGATCGGCACCGACGCCGGCCTGCTCGAGCACGATCCGGCGCAGGACCGCTGGCAGCTCTACCGGCAGAGCGCTTCCGCGCCGGCGATCGGCGGACTGGGCAGCGATCTGGTCACGTCGCTGCACGAGAACGCCGACGGCCGCATCTGGGCCGGCACCACCGCCGGCCTCGCGCTGATCGATCCGGTCTCGCGCAGCGTGCGGCTGTTCCGCAACGATCCCCACGACGCGCATTCGCTCGCCGGCAACCTGGTGCGCTCGATCCACGAGAGCGACGACGGCGTGCTGTGGGTCGGCACGCAGGCGGGATTGAACCGCCTCGACCGGCTCGACGCGGACGGCGCGCGCTTCACCCGCTGGCTCACGCGCGACGGCTTGCCGAACCGCTCGGTCTACGCGATCGGCAGCGACGCGATGGGCCGGCTCTGGCTCAGCACCAATCGCGGCATCGCCTCGTTCGACCGCACCAGCGCGACGTTCCGCTCGTTCACCCTGGCCGACGGCCAGCAGGACATGGAATTCAACGGCGGTGCCTTCGCCGCGCTGCACGACGGCCGCCTCGCCTTCGGCGGCGTCAACGGCTTCAACCTGTTCCCGCCGCAGACGATCGCCGGCAGCCGCTACGCCGCGCCGGTCGTGTTCACGCGCGTGCGCATCGGCAGCGGCACCGCGCTGCCGCCTCCGGAGAACACGCCGGTGCGCATGGCGGTGGCCGATCGCATCGTGCGCTTCGAGTTCGCCGCGCTCGATTTCACCGCGCCCGAGCGCAACCGCTTCGCCTACCAGCTCGAAGGTTTCGACGAGCGCTGGATCGACGCCGGCACGCGCCACGAGGCGACCTACACCAACCTCGGCCCCGGCAACTACCGCTTCAAGGTGCGCGCGAGCAACCACGACGGCTACTGGAACGACCAGCCCGCCGCGCTCGACCTGCGCGTGACGCCGCCGTGGTGGCAGAGCCGGCCCGCGCAGGCCGGCTACCTGGCCGCGGGCCTGCTGCTCGCCGCCTATGCCTGGAGCACGCACCGGCGGCGTCGGTTGCAGATGGAGCGCTACCACCAGGGCCTGCGCGAACGCGAGGACCGCCTGCGCCTGGCGCTGTGGGGCTCGGGCGACGCGTTCTGGGACTGGGACGTTCCGCGCGGCCTGTTCACGGTGACCGGCGCCGCCAATCCGCTCGAGCGCGGACCGAAGGATTCGCGCGTCTACGCCTACGACTGGTTCCGCGCCAACATCCATCCGGACGACCTGCCCGCGGTCGAGCTGCGCCTGGAAGACCACATCAACCGCAAGACCGAGACGCTGGTGTCCGAACACCGCCAGCGCAACCACCGCGGCGACTGGGTGTGGGTGATCGTGCGCGGCAAGATCGTCGAGCGCGACGAGGACGGCCAGCCGCTGCGCATGAGCGGCACCGCGCGCGACGTCTCCGCGACGCGCGCGGCCGAGCGCGAGCGGCGCATCGCCGACGAGGTCATCCGCAGCATGGGCGAGGCGGTGGCGGTGACCGATCCGCAGTTCCGCTTCGTCAGCGTGAATCCCGCGTTCACGCGCATGGCCGGCTGGCGCGAGGACGAAGTGGTCGGGCAGTCCTCGACGCTGCTCAACTGCAGCCAGCACGCGGCGGAGTACTACGCCGCAATGCGCGACAATCTGGTCCGCAACGGCCACTGGCGCGGCGAGCTGTGGCAGCGGCGCAAGGACGGCGACGAATTCCTCAGCTGGATCGAGATCGCCGAGGTGCGCGACGCGGAAGGCCGGCGCACGCATTTCGTCAGCGTGATCTCCGACATCACCGACCGCAAGCGCGCGGAACAGGAACTGCGCTACCTCGCCAACTACGACACCCTCACCGGCCTGCCGAACCGCACCCTGCTCAGCGAGCGCATCGGCCATGCGATCGTTCGCGCGCGCCGCGCCGGGCGCAAGGTCGGCGTGCTGTTCCTCGACCTGGACCGCTTCAAGCACGTCAACGATTCGATGGGCCACGCCGCCGGCGACCGCATGCTGAAAGCGGCCGGCAGCCGCCTGCGCCAGGTCGTGCGCGAGGGCGATTCGGTCGCCCGCCTCGGCGGCGACGAGTTCACCGTGGTGATCGAGGACATCGCCGACGGCAGCGAGGCCGAGCGCGTCGCCGAGAAGATCATCGCCGCGTTCGAGCAGCCGCTGGAACTGGACAGCGGCCAGGAAGTGGTGATCTCGCCGTCGATCGGCGTCAGCCTGTATCCGGACCACGGCCAGATCCCGAGCGATCTGCTGAAGTTCGCCGACACCGCGATGTACCAGGCCAAGGAGCGCGGCCGCAAGACGTTCATGGTCTACACCGAGGCGATGGACGCGGCCGCCAAGCTGCGCGCGACGATGGTCGCCGCGCTCGGCAAGGCGCTCGAGCGCAACGAGCTGTCGCTGGTCTATCAGCCCAAACTGTCGCTGCTCGACGAGCGCGTCACCGGCGTCGAGGCGCTGCTGCGCTGGCGCAGCGCCGAACTCGGCGACATCTCGCCGGGCATGTTCATCCCGCTCGCCGAGGAAACCGGGCTGATCATCGCGATCGGCGACTGGGTCGTCGCGCAGGCCTGCGCGCAGCTGTCGCGCTGGCGCGACACCGGCATCGGCGACATCACGATGTCGGTCAACGTCTCGGTCGCGCAGCTGATGCGCGGCGACCTGATCCAGCGCCTGTGCGACGTGCTGGCCGAGCACGACATCGCGCCGAACCAGCTCGAGCTGGAACTGACCGAGAGCATGGTCATGGCCAACGCGGAGCAGTCGATCACCACGCTGCGCCGGCTGAAGACGATCGGCCTGACGCTGGCCATCGACGACTTCGGCACCGGCTATTCCTCGCTCAGCTATCTCAAGCGCCTGCCGATCGACACGCTGAAGATCGACAAGGAGTTCGTCGGCGACATCACCACCGATCCCGACGACGAGGCGATCACCGCGACGGTGATCGCGATGGCGCATTCGCTCGGCCTCAACGTGGTCGCCGAGGGCGTGGAGATCGCCGAGCAGGTCGAGTACCTGCGCGAGCAGGACTGCGACGAGGTGCAGGGCCACTGGCTGGCGCCGCCGATGCCGCCGCAGGAGTGCCTGAACTTCCTGCTCGAACGCGCGCGACGGCGGCGCATCGCGCTCGGCGAAGCCTGAGCGGAGGTCCGCCGGCGCGGCCCTCGCGCGTGCCGCCGCGGCTCCCGCAAGCCCCTCTCACGCAACGACAAATCCCGATGCTATATTCGGCTCCATGTCCGCGCACCTGGAAAGCTTGCTGGCCCTGGGCGACCGAGTCGATCGGCTGCTCGACCTGTGCCGCACCCTGCAGGAGGAAAACCGCAGCCTGCGCCACAGCCAGGAACAGCTCAGCATCGAACGCGCCCAGCTGATCTCGCGCAACGAGCAGGCGCGCGCGCGCGTCGAGGCGATGATCCTGCGGTTGAAGTCGCTGGAACACAATCACGCATGAATTCGCATCGAGGGGAAGCGCGATGAGCGGCAGCGAACCGGTCGCGGTCAACATCCTCGACCGCGAATTCCTGATTGCGTGCACGCCGGAGGAACGCGAGGGGCTGCTCACCGCGGCGCGCTATCTCGACGGCAAGATGCGCGAGATGCGCAACAACGCGCGCACCGCCACGCTCGACCGCATCGCGATCCTCGCCGCGCTGAACATCAGCCACGAGCTGCTCGGCGCGCGCCAGCGCGAAGCGAGCGATTCGGCGCAGTTGGCGGAAAAACTGCAAGCGATGCACGCCAAGCTTGAACGCGCGTTCCCGGGCTCACTACAATAGCCGCGGGTGTCCTCTGCGGTGCCCGGCAGCGCACTCTTACATATTGCCTTGTTCCTATAGACGACCCCGGGACGGCGAAACGAAAACCTGTGTGCACGTCCGCGCATGCGGAAAGCCTGAAGGTTGCGTCAGCCCTCCCACCTGATCCCCGGGATCAAGGTCGTTCGATGCGCACCGACACCAGCGGAGGACATCTTTCTTTTGCGTTCGTCCTTGAACGCTGCGTCGATTGTTGTGGATCGTGCTCTGGAAGGCCCGCGGCTTCGGGGCGTCTAGAGCGGCCATCCATGGCCGCACTTTTCATGTACTTGTGCGATCGTCCTTGATCGCTGCTGCGACAAACTCGCGTGTCCGTGTCGCGCGATTGTTCGTATGATCCACCAGCGGCCATCCATGGACGCACTTTCAACCAGACGCCTGCCTTCGATGAGTGCCGTCGCGGACTGGTTCGACGGCAGAAAAGCGAAGGCGAACGCATGACCGCTCCCTCCTCTTCTCCGGCGTCTCTCGATCCGCGTTCCGCGTTGCGCAAGGAATTGCGATCGAGACGCGAGGCCTTGTCGGCGAGCGAGCGGATCGCGGCGGCGAATGGGCTGGTCGCGCAGCTGGAACGCATTCCGGAATTCCTCACCGATCGCCGCATCGCCGGTTACTGGGCGGTCGGCGGCGAGTTGCCGCTGCTCGGTGTGATGCCGGGGCTGCGCGCGCGTGGGCAGACGTGGCATCTGCCCGTCGTCGGCGAGGGTCGACGCCTGCGTTTCGCGCCGTGGCGGCCGGGCCAGGAGATCGTCGCCAATCGCTACGGAATTCCCGAGCCGGTCCATGCGCCGTCCGAGGCGCTGGCGCCGTCGGACATCGACCTCGTGCTGCTGCCGCTGCTCGGCTTCGACCGCCGCGGCTACCGCCTCGGTTTCGGCGGCGGCTACTACGACCGCAGCTTCGATTTCCTGCGCGAGCGCGAGGGCGTCGGCAAGCCGGTGCTGGTCGGCGTCGGCTACGCGCTGCAGGAGGTCGCCGCGATCGAGGCGATGCCGTGGGACGTGCGCCTGGACTACGTCGCGACCGAGCGCGAGCTGATCGACCTGACTCCGCCGATCGAGTGATCGGCGAGCGGTACGGCTGCTAAAGTCCGCATCCGGGCAGCAGCGACGGCTTATCTCATGCACTACTGGCTGATGAAGACGGAACCCGACGCGTTCTCGATCGACGACCTCGCGCGCGTCAAGACCGAACCGTGGACCGGCGTGCGCAACTACCAGGCGCGCAACTACATGCGCGACGGCATGCACGTCGGCGACGGCGTCCTGTTCTATCACTCCAGCTGCCCCGAACCCGGCGTGGTCGGCGTCGCCGAGGTCGCCTCGGAGGCGTATCCGGACCCGACCCAGTTCGATCGCAAGAGCGACTACTACGACGAGAAGAGCACGCCGGAGAATCCGCGCTGGATGCTGGTCGACGTCGCCTTCAAGCGCAAGCTCGGGCGCACCATCGGCCTCGATGAGCTGCGGCAACAGGCCAAGCTCGAAGGCTTCGCCCTGCTCCAGCGCGGCAACCGGTTGTCGGTGCTGCCGGTCAGCAAGGGGCAGTGGAATCACATTCTCGCGCTCGAATAGCCGGGATTCGTGATTCGTGATCGTGATTCGTGAAAAGCTTGCCGGACTACTTTCAGACTACAAGGCCCATGAGCAGCAAAGACGAAGAGAAACGTTTGGCCGGGCGCGCCGCGATGCGCTACGTCGAGGACGGCATGATCGTCGGTGTCGGCACCGGTTCGACCGTCGCGCATTTCATCGACGCGCTGGCCGAGCACAAACATCGCATCGAGGGCGCGGTGTCGAGTTCGGAGCAGTCCACGCGCCTGCTGAAGGAACGTGGCGTCGAGGTGCTCGACCTCAACGCGGCCGGCGACATTCCGCTCTACGTCGACGGCGCCGACGAATGCGACGCCGCGCGCTGCCTGATCAAGGGCGGCGGCGGCGCGCTGACGCGCGAGAAGATCATCGCGGCGGCGGCGGCCAAATTCGTCTGCATCATCGACCCCGGCAAGCGCGTCGACGCGCTCGGCCGCTTTCCGCTGCCGGTCGAGGTGATCCCGATGGCGCGCAGCTACGTCGCGCGCGAGATCGTCAAGCGCGGCGGCAATCCGGTCTGGCGCGACGGCGTGGTCACCGACAACGGCAACTGGATCCTCGACGTGCACGGCTGGCGCATCGAGCGTCCGGCCGAGCTGGAGGGCGAGCTGAACCAGATCGCCGGCGTGGTCACGGTCGGCCTGTTCGCGCAGCGCCCGGCCGACGTCGTGCTGATCGGCGCCGAAGAAATGCGCTGACCGGGCGCCGGAGCTGTCCGCTCCGGCCGCGCGGCTGCGTATGTTGAATGCACACGCCCGCGCGAATTCTGGGAAGCTGCCGCATGAGTGACGCTCCGTTCCACCCCGCGCCGTTGCGGCGCCGTCACCTCGCCGCGGCCCTGGCGGCGGCGATGCTCGCCGCCACGATGGGCGAAAACTCCCGAGCCGCCGCCGACGCCGCATGGCCGCGCCTGCGCGACGAATCGGGCTGGCCGCTGTTCGGCAAGCTGGCCGGACTCGATCGGCGTCCCGGCCCGTCCCCATCGCCGGCAGCGATCCGGACGGTCACCAATTGCGACGACGACGGCCCCGGCTCGCTGCGCGCGACGATCGCCGCGGCGGGCGAGTCCGACACGATCGACCTCACCCGTCTGCAATGCGGCCGCATCACGCTGGAAACCGGCGCGATCCCGATCGAGCTCGACAACCTGACCCTGACCGGAATCCGAGCGGACCGGACCGTCATCGACGGCGGCGGACGCGACCGCGTCTTCATCCACTACGGCCTCGGCACGCTGACGCTGCAGAAACTCACCGTCAGCGGCGGCTACTATCGCGCCACCGGCCACGACGTCGCGTTCGGCGGCTGCATCGCCGCGCGCAGCTATCTCAGCCTCGATCACGCCGCCGTCAGCGACTGCAAGGCGGTCGGCGTCGGCTCCTACGGCGGCGGCACGTTTTCCTACGCGCTGCTGATGCAGAACAGCCTGATCAGCGGAAACCTCGCCGCGGGTCGCCTCGACGACGCGACCACGGCCGGTTTCGGCGGCGGCGGCTACGCGTACTTCATGCAGATCTTCGACAGCGCGATCAGCTCCAACCGCGCCGACTACCAGGCCGATCCGCGCTTCAATTCGTACGGCATCGGCGGCGGCCTGATGGCCATCCGCGGCGGCGGCATTTACAACTCGACGATCGACTCGAACTTCAGCCAGGGCCGCGGCGGCGGCGTCGCCGCGTTCAGCGATCTGCGCCTGTCCAACAGCACGATTTCCGGCAACCAGGCGCAGGCCGAGATCGGCGGTGGCGCCTTCCTGCGCCGGCCGTCGACGCTGCAGATGGACAACAGCACCATCGCCTTCAATCGCGCCGGGCGCGACGCCGGCGGTGTGTGGCTGAACGCACCGGGCTCGTACTTCCGCAGCAGCGTCGTGTTCGGCAATGCCCTCGACGCGGGCGGCGACGACGACCTCGGCGAAAACGTCGGCAACCAGCGCAACAACTACTCCACCGCGGTCGAGCAAACCATCGACGGCAACCACAATCTCATCGGCGCGCGCGGCCCGCTGTTCACCTTGCCGACGGACACGCTCGAACTCGATCCGCTGCTCGAACCGCTGAACCTCAACGGCGGCCCCACACGCACGCACGCCTTGAGCAAGGAAAGCCCGGCCATCGACCACGGCAGCAATCCCAACGGCCTTGCGTCCGACCAACGCGGCGCGAACTTCCCTCGCGTCTACGGCGCCGCAGCGGACATCGGCGCGTTCGAGCGCCAGGGAGCGTTGCCGCCGAGGGAACAGGTTCCGGTGCCCACGTTGTCGACGTGGATGACGGCGCTGCTGGCGACCCTGCTCGGCCTCGGCGGCATGCGTCACCGTCGACGCGCCGCCGGCCGGCGCTGACGCACTCGACGCGTCAGTCGAATCCGTTCGCGAACACGCGGTCGCGCACGTCCTCGCCGAACGCGGGATCGCTGGTGCTCGGCGTGCCGTTCTCGACGTGACCGGCCAGGCGACGACGCCAGCCGGCGTCGTGGTCGGATTCGACGTCGAGGTCGTACCAGTTCGCGTGCGCGGCCAGCGGCCAGTTCACCTCGATCGTCTGGCCGGCGGCGAGCGCGACGGTCTGCGTCTCGTCGGCGTAGTGGTTCGCGCGCAGGGTCAGCACGCAGTCGGCATTGCCGTGGTTGGCGAGATGCAGCACCAGGACCTCGGCGTCAGGGCTGGAAATCACCTCGGGCGCCGCGCGGCCCGTCGCACCGGCGTCGTGCACGTTGCCGGCGAATTCGCGCAGGAACCCGTTCGGGCCGAACACCGACAGCGCGTAGACGCCGCCGGTCACCGCCGCGGCGCTCCAATAGTCCGATACCTGCGTCGCGGCGGCGGTCGTGTAGGTCCACGGCCCGTCCGAACGGTTGCCGGCATAGACGTGGAACACCGCGCCCGCCGTGCCGGTGTTGGCGAAGTCGAGCCAGTAGCGACCGTCGCCGTCGCCGATGCGGCCGGTCACGTCGAACCGATAGGGCAGCGCACGCGCCGGCCGCACGCCGGGCTCCTGCTTCGGCATCACCTGTTCGGCCGGCGGCAACGGACTGAAATCGTCGTGGCGATCCTGGTCGGGCGGCAGGTAGCCGTCGGTCGGCGGCAGCGCCGGCAGGGCCGCGTTCGGATCGGTGAAGTTGAATGCCGAAGTCAGGTCGCCGCAGACCGCGCGCCGCCACGGCGTGATGTTGGTCTCGACGAGGTTCGGATAGTCCTCGCCGAAGCGCGCCTCGATGAAGCGGATCAGCGAGGTGTGGTCGAACGTCTCCGAGCAGACCCAGCCGCCGCGCGTCCACGGCGAGACGACGATCATCGGCACGCGGTTGCCCAGTCCGTACGGATTGGCGCCGTAGCTGCCGGAGCCGGCGAAGAATTCGTCGCGCGTGTCGACCGTGGACAGGCCGACGCTGCTCGACCACGGCGCGTACGGCGGCGGCACGTGGTCGAAGAAGCCGTCGTTCTCGTCGTAGGTGATGAACAGCGCCGTCTTGCTCCACAACTCCGGGTTCGACGTCAGGATGTCGAGCACCTGCGCGACGTACCAGGCGCCGTAGTTGGCCGGCCAGTTGGAGTGTTCGGAATAGGCTTCCGGCGCGACGATCCACGACACCTGCGGCAAGGTGCCGTTCTTCACGTCGGCGCGCAGCAGGTCGAAGTAGTCCTCGCCGCCGAGCGCGTGGGTGCCGGTGCGCGCCTTCTCGTACAACGCGTCGCCGGGCTGCGCGTTGCGATACTGGTTGAAGTACAGCAGCGAGTTGTCGCCGTAGTTGCCGATGAACGGATCGCTGGTCCAGCCCCACGAGCCGGCCGCGTCGAGTCCTTCGCCGATGTCCTGGTAGATCTTCCACGAGACGCCCGCCGCTTCGAGGCGCTCGGGATAGGTGCTCCAGCCGTAGCCGAGCTCGGCGTTGTCGACCACCGGGCCGCCGCCGTTGCCGTCGTTGCCGACCCAACCGGTCCACAGGTGGTAGCGGTTCGGGTCGGTCGCGCCCATCAGCGAGCAGTGGTAGGCGTCGCAGATCGTGAACGCGTCGGCCAGCGCGTAGTGGAACGGGATGTCCTCGCGCGTGAAGTACGCCATCGTGGTCGTGCCCTTGTGCGCGATCCACTGGTCGTACACGCCGCGGTTCCAGGCGCCGTGCGAATCGGGCCAGTTGTGCGGCGTGCCTTCCATGTATTGCAGGCCGAGGTCGCCGGCCTCGGGACGGAACGGCAGCACGTGGCCGAAGCCGTTCGGCTGCTGCCACACCGGCGCGCCGCCGGGCAGGCGGATCGCGCGAGGATCGCCGAAGCCGCGCACGCCGCGCAGGCTGCCGAAGTAGTGGTCGAAGGAGCGGTTCTCCTGCATCAGCACCACGATGTGCTCGATGTCGCGGATCGTGCCGGTGGCGTTGTTCGCCGGCAGCGCGAGCGCCTTGCGGATCACGCCCGGAAGCAGGCTGGCGGCGGTGGCGCTGCCGATCGAGGCGGCGGCAAGGCGTAGGAAATCGCGGCGGCTCTGGGACGGCATGGCGCGCTCCGTGCGATCCGCAGGGGTCGGATCGGGCGGGCGCAGCTTCGGCGCAGGCAATGACGATGCCGCGAACCAGGCGTGACGGTTCGTGGGCAGCGCGGTAACAGTTGGATGACGTGGGGCCGCTTCCCCCTCCCCGTCGGCGGGAGAGGTCGGGCCGCGCGAGCGACGCGCGAGGGCAATCGAAGCGACATGCGCCGCCTGCCCTCACCCATCGCGCCGCGCGCCGCTTTCTCGCGCTGGCGGTCGAAGCGACGGCTATTTCGGCGCGATCTCGTTCTTGACCAGCGCCCCGCCCTTCATGACGAAGCCGACGCGCTCCAGCACGGCCACGTCCGCGAGCGGATCGCCGCTCACCGCGACGAGGTCGGCGTAGTAGCCGGGCTTGACCGCACCGATGCGGTCGCCACGGCCGAGCAGTTCCGCGGCGTTCGTCGTCGCGGCCTGGATCGCCTGCATCGGCGTCATGCCCCATTCGACCATCTTGGCGAACTGCTTGCCGTTCCAGCCGTGCGGATAGACGCCGGCATCGGTGCCGAAGGCGAGCTTCTCGCCGGCCTGCACGGCGCGGCGGAAACTTTCGCGCTGCAGGCGGCCGACCTTCTTCTCCTTCTCGACCATCGTCGCCGGATAGCCGAGCCGGGCGTACTCGGAAAGAATGTAGTCGTCGTTGTAGACGTCGAACACCAGCCAGGTGCCGTGCTGCTTGGCCAGCTTCAGTCCCTCCTCGTCGATCATGCTGCAATGCTCGACCGAGTCGACGCCGGCCTTGATCGCCATCTTGATCGCCTCGGCGCCGTGCGCGTGCGCGGCGACCTTGCGGCCCCAGCGATGCGACTCGTCGACGATCGCGTTCATTTCCTCCTGCGAGTATTGCGGCGCGCCGACCGACTCCTCGGCGCTGAGCACGCCCGCGCTGGCCATGAACTTGGTCACGTCGGCGCCGCGCTTGACGTTCTCCCGCACCTGCTTGCGCACCGCCTCGACGCCGTCGGCGACGCCGGAGGCGCCGTGGAACTCGATGTAGGGCGAGTAGCCGGTGGTGTCGTCGGCGTGGCCGCCGGTGGCGCCGAGCGCCAGCGTCGCGGCGAGGATGCGCGGGCCTTCGATGCGGCCGGCGTCGATCGCGTTGCGCAGGGCCACGTCGATGTAGGCGCCGGAGCCGAGATTGCGCACCGTGGTGAAGCCGGCGTCGAGCGTGCGCTTGGCGAACACGTGCGCGGTCACCGCGTCGTCGATCACGCTGCGCTTGAGCGTGTCCTCGTAGTAGTTGCCCGAGGACAGCGTCGGATCGCCGCCGAGATGCACATGGCTGTCGATCAGGCCGGGCAGCAGGGTCGCCGCGCCGAGGTCGATCTTCTGGTAGCCGTCCGGAACGGCGCCGCCGCTGCGCACTTCGCGGATGCGATCGCCTTCGATCAGCACCAGCGGATGCTCGACGATCTTGCCCTGCTCCGGCGCGATCAGGCGCGCGGCGGTCAGCGCGACCCTCGTAGGCGCCGGCGTTTCCGCCGCCGGCGCGAACGCGGGCAAGGCGAGAGCGAGCAACAGTGCGGGAAAGCGGATCGCGGGCATCGACGGGCTCCTGGCAGCGAGGGAAGACGCGCACGCTAGCATCGAACGCACCCGCTTCGGCATGCGGCGCAAGTCATGCCGCGAATCGGCTGGCGACGGGTCGAATCCGCGCGCATTGCGTTATCCTCGTCAACCTTCGACGCGGCGCCCGGCGCCGCCCCATCACGACGAGGACGTCCATGAGCGCCACCAGCGAAGCCAAGGTGCCGGATATCGGCAACTACACGAACGTTCCGGTCATCGAGGTGCTGGTCAAGGTCGGCGATACGGTCAGCAAGGACCAGGGCCTGGTCACCCTGGAGTCGGACAAGGCGACGATGGAAGTGCCCGCGCCGTTCGACGGCGTGGTCAAGGAGATCAAGGTCAAGGTCGGCGACGAGATCTCGGAAGGCGCCGTGGTCGCGCTGATCGAAGCCGCGGGTGCCGCAGCGGCGCCCGCGTCCGCCCCGGCCGCAGCGGCACCGGCGAAGGCCGAGCCGCCGAAAACCGAAGCGCCCAAGCCCGCTGCCGAAGCGCCGAAACCGGCGCCGGCCACCGCGCCCGCGCCGGCGATCGCCGACGCGCGCCCCGGCCTCGATCCGGAAGCCGCCGGCCCGCGCACGCCGCCGGTGCCGTTCGACGCCAGCACGGTGATGCCGGACAAGGTGCCGTACGCGAGCCCGGTCGTGCGCCTGTTCGCGCGCGAGCTCGGCGTGAACCTGGCCGAGGTCAAGGGCAGCGAGCGCAAGGGCCGCATCACCAGGCAGGACGTGCAGAACTACGTCAAGGCCGCGCTGGCCGGCGGCGCCACGCCGCGCGCCACGGCCGGCGGTGCGATCGGCGGCGGACTGAATCTGCTGCCGTGGCCGAACGTGGACTTCGCCAAGTTCGGCGAGGTCGAGAGCAAGCCGCTGTCGAAGATCAAGAAGATCTCCGGCGCCAACCTCGCGCGCAACTGGGTCATGATCCCGCACGTGACGCAGCACGACGATGCCGACGTCACCGACCTCGAGGCGCTGCGCGTGCAGCTCAACAAGGAAAACGAGGCGCGTGCCGACAAGAGCGGCGGCATCAAGCTGACCATGCTCGCGTTCCTGATCAAGGCCGTGGTCGCCGCGCTGAAGAAGTATCCGGAGTTCAACGCCTCGCTCGACGCGAGCGGCGAGAACCTGATCCTGAAGAAGTACTTCCACGTCGGCTTCGCCGCCGACACGCCGAACGGCCTGGTCGTGCCGGTACTGCGCGACGCCGACAGGAAGGGCGTGATCGAGATCGCGCAGGAGACCGGCGAGCTGGCGAAGAAGGCGCGCGACGGCAAGCTCGGCCCGGCCGACATGTCCGGCGGCTGCTTCTCGATCTCCAGCCTCGGCGGCATCGGCGGCACCGCGTTCACGCCGATCGTCAACGCACCGGAAGTGGCGATCCTCGGCGTGTCCAAGTCGGCGACCAAGCCGGTCTGGGACGGCAAGGCATTCCAGCCGCGCCTGATCCTGCCGCTGTCCCTCAGCTACGACCATCGCGTCATCGACGGCGCTTCCGCCGCACGCTTCACCGCCTATCTCGGCCAGGTGCTCGCCGACATGAGGCGCGTACTGCTGTAGTGCGCATCCTCGGCCTGCTCGGCGGCATGAGCTGGGAGTCGACGATTCCCTACTACCGCCGCATCAACGAGCGCGTGCGCGAACGGCGCGGCGGCCTGCAATCGGCCGAGCTGCTGCTGTACAGCGTCGACTTCGCCAGGATCGAGGCGCTGCAGCATCGCGGCGACTGGGACGCCGCCGGCCAGGTGCTCGCCGACGCGGCGCAGGCGCTGCAGCGCGCCGGTGCACAGGGCCTGGTGATCTGCACGAACACGATGCATCGCGTGCTGCCGCAGATCGAGCCGGTGCTGCGCGTTCCGGTCCTGCACATCGCCGACGCCACCGCGGCGCGCATTCGCGCCGCCGGCTTCACGAAGATCGGCCTGCTCGGCACGCGCTTCACGATGGAGCAGGATTTCTATCGTGGCCGTCTGGCCGGGCACGGGCTCGACGTGCGGGTACCCGACGAAGCGCAGCGCGCGGTCGTCCACCGCGTGATCTACGAGGAACTGTGCCAGGGCCGCTGCGTGCCGGAATCGCGCGCCGCATATCGCGCGGTGATCGCCGACCTGGTCGCCGCCGGCGCCGAGGCGGTGATCCTCGGCTGCACCGAGATCGGCCTGCTCGTCGACGCGAGCGACAGCGTCGTGCCGCTGTTCGACACCACCGCCATCCACGCGGAACACGCGGCCGACTGGGCGCTCGCCGACTGAGCGCATTCCGCGTGGAAGCGAGCGCGGGATCGGATGCCGGTGCGTCCGATCCCGTTTCCGTTCGTCCGTGAAGCCAGGAATTTGCCGCGACGCGCGTCAGTCCACGCCGTCGGCGAAGATCCGGTCGCGCAGCAGGCCGACGACCGAGAAGTCCAGGTTCGGCGGCGGACCGGCCGAGACCAGCGAGGCGCCGGCGACGACGATGCGGTTGTTCTGCAGCGCGATCGCGTTGCCCACGTCGTTGCCGCCGTCGACGTCGATCATGCTGAAACCGTTCGGCGGGCTGAACGCGTCGTGGTCGGTCGAGCCGTCGGCGAGGAAGCGCGTCACGTAGTAGTCCGTCGTCGTCGCCGGATTGGCGTTCGCGCGGATCGTGCCGGCGACCAGGAGACCGCCGCTCGCTTCCCTCGCCACGCCGTTGAAGACCAGGTCGTAGCCGGTGTTGTCGATGCGGAAGCCGCTGCCGCCGGTACCGAAGCCGCTGATCGGTTCCGCGTCCGGGCCGATCGCGGCGACCAGACCGTAGTGCTGTTCGCTGCCGATCTGGTCCTGGATCGAGCCGACCGCGATCAGCGTCTGGTCCAGCGCCAGCTGCGGATGGCCGGGCAGCAGGACCAGCGCGTTGAGCGACTCGTCGAGGGATTGGGCGGAGTAGCTCAGCACCTTCGCGCCGTTCGCGCCGAGCGCGGTGTCCGGATGGCCGTCCGCATTCAGGCGCACGACGAGGAGGTCGTCGTAGGGGAAATTGTTCAATTCGACGTTGCCCACCGCGACGATCTTGCCGTTGGTCTGGATCGCCACCGCTTTGAGCTTGCTGTAGCGGCCGTTGGTGGGCGTGAAGGAATTGCGTCCGCCGTTGACGAACTCGCTGTCGAGGTTGCCCTGGGTGTCGATGCGCGCGACGGCTGCGTGCGTATGCGTCTGGCTGAATACCGCACTGCCGACCATCACGATCTTGCCGTCCGGCTGCACCGCGATGTCGTGCAGCACGTCGGACTTGTTGCCCCCGGGCCCGGTCAGGTCGAAGGCGACGTTGACGCATTGCGAGCCGTTCGGGAACGCGCTCAACGCGCCGTCAATGTTGAACCGGCAGAGCGCGAAATCGTCGTTGCCGTTGACGGTAACGGTGCCGCCGACGAGCAGGTTGCCTTGGGTGTCGAGCGCGGCGGCGACGCCGGTCAGGCTGAAGCCGAGCTGCTCGGGCGCGACGACCAGGCCGACGTCGTCGGGGCCGTAGCCGGTGTCCAGGCTGCCGTTCTGGCGCAGGCGCGTGATGCCGATGCGCGCACCGGCGCCGGTCATCACCGTGCCGACCAGGTAGATGCGGCCGAAGCCGTCGACCACGCTGTCCAGGGCGTTGTCGATCGGGCCGGCGGCGCTGATGTCGAAGCCGACGACGGCCTTGCCGTCGCCGGCGAACGTCGGATCGAGCACGCCGTCGGCCGGTTCGGCGGCCACCGCGCCGGCGGCGAGGCCGAGCAGCGCCGCGACGGCGGCGTGAGATGCGGACTTGCGATGAATCGTCATGAGTACGTCTCCGGATGGGGCGTCCGCGCGAGCGGAACGGAAGATCGGCCGCCCGCGCGAGCTGCGGCGGGGAGTCCGCTCTCAGGTACGGAGAACGAATCGCACAGGGATCATTTCGTGCTCGCGCACGTTTCCGCATCGGGCCGCGTGCCGTTTCCTCGCGATTTACGCGGCGTCGCCGGTAGAATCCGAGGCTCCCTCCAGCGACGGCGCGCATCATGGCCAACACGATCGAAGTCAAGGTTCCCGACATCGGCAACTACACCGACGTGCCGGTCATCGAGGTGCTGGTGAAGGTCGGCGACACCGTCGCCAAGGACCAGGGCCTGGTCACGCTGGAATCGGACAAGGCGACGATGGAAGTGCCGTCGAGCGCGGCCGGCGTGGTCAAGGAGCTGCGCGTCAAGCTCGGCGACACGGTGGCGGAAGGTGTCGTCGTCGCGGTGATCGAGGCATCGGAGGCGGCTGCGTCTTCGCCGTCGCCTGCGGCGGGCGGAAGCAGCGCGAAGGCGGCTCCGGCCGCTCCCACTACGGCTTCCGCTAGTCCGGCGACGAACGGCGATTCCTCCGCGAAGGCCGGCGAAAGCAAGGCGCCGCAGGCCGCCGCCGCCAGCGGCCGCAAGGCCGACATCGAATGCCAGGTCGTCGTGCTCGGCTCCGGCCCCGGCGGCTACACGGCCGCGTTCCGCGCCGCCGACCTCGGCCAGAACACCGTGCTGATCGAGCGCTACGCCGCGCTCGGCGGCGTCTGCCTCAACGTCGGCTGCATCCCGTCGAAGGCGCTGCTGCACGCCGCGCGCGTCATCGACGAAGCCGCACATTCGGCCGACATCGGCATCGCGTTCGGCGAGCCGAAGATCGACCTCGACAAGCTGCGCGCCTACAAGGATAAGGTCGTCGCGCAGATGAACAGCGGCCTGGCCGGCATGTCCAAGCAGCGCAAGGTCACCGTCGTGCAAGGCACCGGCGTGTTCGTGTCGCCGCACGAGATCGAGGTCGAGACCAAGGACGGCAAGAAGCTCGTGCGCTTCGAGAAGGCGATCATCGCCGCCGGCTCGCAGGCGGTGAAGCTGCCCGGCTTCCCGTGGGACGACCCGCGCATGATGGATTCCACCGACGCGCTGCTGCTGCAGGAAGTGCCGAAGAAACTGCTCGTCGTCGGTGGCGGCATCATCGGCCTGGAGATGGCCTGCGTGTACGACGCGCTCGGCAGCGAGGTCACCGTGGTCGAACTGATGGACCAGCTGATGCCGGGCGCCGATCCCGACCTGGTGCGGCCGCTGCAGCAGCGCCTGTCCAAGCGCTACGCCGGCATCCACCTGAAGGTGAAGGTCGCGAAGATCGAGGCCGAAAAGAAGGGCCTGAAGGCAACGTTCGAGGGAGAGAAGGCGCCCGAGCCGCAACTGTACGACCGCGTGCTGGTCGCGATCGGCCGCGCGCCGAACGGCGGCAGGATCGGCGCCGACAAGGCCGGCGTCACCGTCACCGACCGCGGCGTCATCCCGGTCGACAAGCAGATGCGCACCAACGTGCCGCACATCTTCGCGATCGGCGACCTGGTCGGCCAGCCGATGCTCGCGCACAAAGCCACGCACGAAGGCAAGGTCGCGGCCGAAGTCGCCGCCGGCCAGAAGAGCGAGTTCGTCGCGCGCGTGATTCCGTCGGTCGCCTACACCGATCCGGAAATCGCCTGGGTCGGCCTGACCGAGACCGAGGCGAAGAAACAGGGCGTGCACTACGGCGTCGGCAAGTTCCCGCACGCGGCTTCCGGCCGCGCCGTGGGCATCGGCCGCACCGAAGGCTTCACCAAGCTGCTGTTCGACGAAGCCACGCATCGCATCATCGGCGCCGGCATCGTCGCGCCGAACGCCGGCGACCTGATCGCCGAAGCCGCGCTGGCAATCGAGATGGGCGCCGAAGCCGCCGACATCGGCCTGACCATCCATCCGCATCCGACCTTGAGCGAGTCGGTCGGCATGGCGGCCGAGGTGTACGAGGGCACGATCACCGACCTGTACATACCGAAAAAGAAGTGAGACGGAGTCGGCACGGCGGCTGAGATCCACGAGATACGATCCCCGATCCGTAAGCGCCCAATCACAAGGAAGGCCGAGCATGGACGAGCGTGCACGCTGGCGAAAACTCGGCGCAGCGATCGGAGCGGTCTGCTCCGCGCTGCTCGCCGCGACGACGCTCGCCGCCATCGCGGACGACGGAAGCGCCGATTCGTTGCTGCGCGACAAGCGCTACAACGAGGCGCGCCGACTCGCCGAGCGGCGCCTCGCCTCCGACCCCACCGACGAGCAGGCGTACTGGCTGCTGGCGCGGGCCGGGCTGGAAACCATCAAGGAAACCGCCGATCTCGAACGTCTCGCCGATACGCTGCAGCCCTGCCTCGAGCGCATCCCGCAGTCGGCGCTGTGCCATCTCGCGCTCGGCGAAACCTACGGCGCGATCGCCGCATCCGGCGGCATGCTCAAGGGCATGAAGTACGCCGGACGCGTCCGGGAAGAACTCGAAAAGGCGGTCGAACTCGATCCGCGCAATTTCACTGCACGCGACGACCTCAACCAGTTCTACCTGATGGCTCCCGGTATCGTCGGCGGCGGCGCCGACAAGGCGGAGCGCAACACGGCGGCGTTCGAAGCCGTGCGACCGGAAGCCGCCCCACTGCTGCGCGCGGGCATCCATTTGCAGAACGGCCAGCTCGATCGCGCCGGTGCGCTGCTGCTGGCGCCGGAGGCGTTCGCGTCCGCCGATCTCGCCGACGGCTACCGCAGCGCCCTGACCAGCCTGGGCTTCCGACAACTGGAAGCAAAGCAGACCGCCAAAGCGCTGGAGACATTCCGACGCGGCCGCGAACGTTTCCCGAACGACGCGAGCCTGTGCCTCGGCTACGGCCGCAGCGAGCTGGAGACCGGGCAGGTCGACGCGGCGATCACGTCCCTGCGCCGCGCCGTCGAACTCGATCCGCAGCGTGGTGCGCAATACCGCCTCGGTATCGCATTGCAGACCAAGGGCGACGAGGACGCGGCCGCCACAGCCTTCCGCGAATACATCGCGCTACCGACGGCGAAGCGCAGTGGGGACACTTTGAAAGATGCCAAGAGACGGCTGCAACAGTTGAAGCCGACATCCTGATGCCGCTTCGCGGAGCTGCGAGACACGTGCGCGTGGCATCAACGAGAGCTTCTCTCGCAGGGGCGCAAAGACGCGGAGAAAACAAACCGCCTTCGCCTTTCTCCGCGTCTCTGCGTCTCCGCGAGCAAGCTTCCTCGCAGAACTACCCCGCCGCGCGAATCAGCACCGACGTCGCATCGATCTGCAACTCGCGCTCCGCCGGCGCAGCAGCACCATCCTTCTTCAGGTGCGCCGCCTCTTCGGCCGAAAGCTTCTTCTCGCCCAGCGTTCCGTAGACGACCGCTTCGCCGCTCGCGTCCTTCGGCACGCTGAAGGCGTGGTCGTGCATGAACACGCGCGCGAACTCGCCGCTCTCGCCGCTCAGCACCAGCCAGCAGCCCTGCTTCTGGCACACCTGGGTGATGCGGCCGCTGAAGGCGCCGGCCTTGCCGAGCGCGGCTTCGGGTTTCGCCACCACGCTGTCCAGGCTGACCGCGGCCGGCAGGATATCGGCGAGCTTGGCGCCGTAGACCGCTCCGTCGGCGGTCTTCTGCACCGGCACTGCGGCGGCCGGGGCATCGTCGCCGCCGTGCGCGTGCCCGGCGGCGGCGTGGTCGTGGGCCCAGGCGGGAACGGCGAGCAGCAGGGAAAGGGCGAGTGCGAGACGCATGATGAAGCTCCGATCGGCGGAAGCGCGATTATTCACCGAATGCCGCCGCGCCGTCGCATGCGCCTCGATTCCCGTCGGCGCGCTACTTCCCGTACTTCGCCAGCAATGTGTCGAGGCGGGCCTGATGGAAGCCGCTGACCTTCTCCTCGCCGATCAGGATCAGCGGCGTGCCCTGCCCGTTCAGCGCCTTCCATTCCTGCTCCGCCTGCGCCGAGGTTTCGATGTCGCGCTCGTCCCACGTCACGCCGTGCGCCTTGAAGTATTCGCGCGCCTTGGCGCAGTAGCCGCAGGTCTGCGTCGCGTACATGACGATCTTCGGCTCGCCGGCCGGCGACTTCGACGCCGCGATCGCGAGCCCGGACCCAACGGCGGCCAGTCCGAACACGGCCAGCGCCACCACGCGCAGCATTCGCTTCACCATCTCGCTCTCCCGTCCTCGACGCCGCGATCACGGCCCGAGGTCAGAGTGCGCGTCCGCGGGATAGTTCCTCGGCGCCTTGCCTACGGCGCGCCCTCGAACCCGTCGGCGAAGATCGCGTCGGCCGCGCCCGGTGCATAGATCTCGCCGTAGGTGACCAGATCGGCGTTCTCGCTGCGCAGGTCGACGCCGGCGGCGATCAGCACGCGGCCGTCGGCGAGCAGGGCCGTGCGCGCGCCGTCGCGTTCGGTCGACGGACCGGGCGAGATCAGGCTGAAGGCGTCGGCGGCCGGATCGTACAGTTCGGCGGTGCCGGCCTCGATCCCCCACTGGTTGCTGCCGAGCGCGAACACCTTGCCGTCCGGCAGCGCGAGCAGGTTGAAGTCCACGCGCGCCAGGGCCATCGTCGCCTGGGACGGCACGAAGCTGGCGGTGGCGGGATCGAACAGCTCGCTGACGTCGAGCATTTCCTCCGGCCCGTAGCCGCCGGTGATCAGCACGCGGCCGTCGGCCAGTCGCGCTGCCGCGTGGCGCTCGCGCGAGGTCGACATCGTCGAGGCGAGCAGCGTGAACGTACCGGTGGCCGGGTCGTACAGTTCCGCGTTGTCGAGCAGGCCTTCGGTCGAACTGGTGCCGCCGACGACCAGCACGCGGCCGTCGGCGAGCAGGGTCGCGGTGTGCACGATGCGCGAGAAATGCGGCGCGCCGGTCTCGCTGAACGTGTCGCTGGCGGGATCGAACAACTGCGCGCGCGCGACCGTGCCCTGGCCCTGGATCCAGCCGCTGACCACCAGCGCGCGGCCGTCGGCGAGCGTCGTCACGGTGGTGCGCTCGCCGCCGACTTCGATGGCGCTCGGCACGGCGCTGAAGGTGCCCGACGCGGGATCGTAGAGCTCGCCATTGGCCTGCGTGAAGCTGATGCCGTTGTCGTCGGCGCCGGAGCTGCCGCCGACGACGAGCACGCGGCCGTCGTGCAGCAGCGTCGCCGCGTGGTCCCAGCGCGGCACCGTCATCGCGCCGGTGGCGCTGAACTGGCCGCTGGCCGGATCGAATACTTCGGCGGTGGCCGCCGGCGCGCGGTCGACCGTGCGCACGTTGCCGCCGGTGATCAGCACGCGGCCGTCGAGCAGGGTCGTCGCGGTCGGGCTGGTGCGCGCGGTCACCAGGTTGCCGGTGACGACGAACTCGGCCGAGGCGGCGATCGGCGCGAGGGCGAACAGCGCAGGCAGGACGAAGCGGCGCACGGCGGCGAATGCGGCCGAGGAAACGGAACTGGGCATGGCGCCTCCGGGCTGGGGTGATCTTCGATTCTGCGTCGCATCCGGCGCCGGCGCGTTCCGGTTCGCCTAGATGGTGGTGAGATTTCGGTGTGATCGCCGGCGCGTCAGGGACTTGGCGGCGTCCCGGCGGACGCCGCGATGCGCGACCGGACGTCGGCGTCGCGCTGCGGCGGCGCACGTTCGAGCTCCGCCGGGATGCGCCGCTCGCCGGCGAGAAGGCGCGCGCGTTCGAGCGCGGCCTGCCACGGCGCGTACGCGCCGAGCGCATGCTGCAGTTGCAGTTGCAGCAGGGCCGCGTCGTAGTCGCGACGCGCCCAGCCGGCGACGCCGCCGGCCGCCGCGCTGGCGCCGGCGAGATCGCCGTTGCGAATCAGCCAGCCGGCATGCGCCTGCGCGACCCACAGCATGTCGCCGGGAACCTGCGCGGCGGCGGCGCGGCGTTGCGCGGACTCGAACGCGCGCCGCGCGAGCTCGACCCGGTCCGCCGCCGCGTGCTGCTCGGCTTCGGCGAGGTCGGTGTACAGACGGACGTCGGCGTCGCCGTTGCGTGCGGCCCACGCCTGGATCGCCAGCGCCGCCGCACGCGCCTCCTCCGCATGACCGCGCGCCAGCGCACCGCGCAGGACGATCAGCGCGCTGCGGCCGGGATCGCGGCCGGCTTCGCCGGGCGGCAGCTTCGACAATTCCGCCTGCATCTCGCGCTCGGTCGCCTCGGCCTGCGCCGGTTCGAGCAGGTGACGCGCGCGCGCCAGTCCTAGCCGCCAGCCGTCCACACCGCGATCGTCGTCGACGCGCAGTCCCCGCAGCAGCTCCCGCGCCGCGCTCAGGCGGCCGTTGGCCGCGAGGATCTCGATGCGCAACAGGTCGGCCAGGAACCGCGCGCGCGGCGCGTGCTCGCGCCCGGACAATTCGCGCAGGCGCGGCTCGCCGGCGAGCGCGGCCGCCGGCTCGAGCAGCAGCAGCTGCGCGTCGGCCAGGTGCGTGCGCGCGATCAGCTCGTCGTGCGCGGCGTCGAATGCGCCCAGATGCACGGCGGCGCTTTCCAGCGCCGGCAGCGCCTCGACCAGGCGGCCGCGTCCTTTCGCGACGACGCCGAGCGCCAGTTCGGCCCGCGCCACGCCGAGGCGGTCGCCGGCGCTTTCGAGCGCGACGCGCGCCTGCAGGAAATCGCGCTGCGCGGCATCGGTGTCCTTGCCTTGCGCGTGCGCGACGCCGCGGCTCATCAGCGCGCGGCCGAACTCGCCCGGCGCGTCGCGATCCTGCAACAGGGCGATCGCGGCATCGGCGCTGCGGCGCAGGCCGTCGAGGTCGCCGCGCTCGTACTGCACGTTGGCCAGCCCGTTGTAGGCACGCGCGCGCATCGACGCCGCGTCGTCGTCGGTCAGCTCGGCCAGCAGACGTTGCAGGCGCGCCTGCGCCGGCTCGAGCCGTCCGCCGACGAAATCGGCCCAGGCACGCTGGTAGCGCCACTCGGGCGACTGCTGTTCGGCCGCGTCCGCGGCGTCGAGCAAGGCGATCGCGGCGTCGGTCTCGCCGGCCAGGCTCGCCGCCTCGGCGCGCAGCAGGCGCTGCGCCAGCGAGCGGTCGGCAGGCGTGCGATCCGGCGGCATCGGCCCCAGGCCGAGTTGATGCGCGAGACGATCGGCGGCCAGGCGTGCGGCGTCGAGCGCGTCGACCGATTCGCCGATCGCCTCCAGCGGCGGATCCCTGCCCTTCAAGGTCTGCAACGCGACGCGCCAGCGCTCGCCGTCCGGCTGCGCGCGCGCGGCGATCACCAGCGGCGCCGGCAGCGCGTCGCCCGGCAATGCGTCGACGGACCCGCCGGCGAGCGCGACCACGTTCGTCGCCGGCACCACCGGCTGACCGGCCGCGCGCAGGCGCTCGATCAGCGCGATCATCAGTCCGAGGCGCATCCAGGCGTGCTGCGGCGGCGCCTCGACCGCGACCGGCAGGACCAGGGCCAATGGCGCGGCGCCGGCCGGCGCGGGACGCTCGCGCAGCGCCAACACCGTCACCGCCGCGACGAGCGCGAGCGCGGCGACGGCGGCGAGCGACGCGATCCAGCGACGTCGGCGCGGCGGCGAAGTCGCATGCGGTTTCGGCAATGCGGGCACCGTCGCGTCGACCAGCTCGGTCTCGACCGCCCAGCGATAGCCGAAGCGCGGCACGGTGCGGATCGCGCTGTCGCGGCCGTCCTCGTCGATCATGCGGCGCAGGCGCGTGACCACCTGCACCAGCAGGTTGTCGGCGACGTCGACCTTGCCCCACACCGCCGCGATCAGCTCGTCGCGACCGACCGCGCGGTCGCGGTGCTCGATCAGCCACAGCAGGCAGTCGAACGCCTTCGGCGGCAGCACGACGCGCTCCTCGCCGCGATGCAGCTCGCGCGTCGCCGGATCGAGTCGGAAGTCGCCGAAGCGGTACATCGCGGCATTGTGGGTGCCGCCACGTACCTGCGCAAACCGTCAGGGCGTGGCGTCGAACCCGTCGACGAAGATGCGCTCGCTGTCCGCCACGCACATGCCCGGCACCTGCGCATGCGTCAGCGCGACGTCGTCGACGAACCAGCCTTCGCCGTTGGTGGACTGGTCGGAGCGGTAGAGCCAGCGCAGCTTGACGGTCTGTCCGGCGTAGGCGGAAAGGTCGACCTCTTGCGGCGACCAGGTGAAATGCCCGAGGCCGGTGAACGCGCCGCTGCCGACCGCGACGCCGCAGAGCGTGCCGCCGCTGTTGATGGTGCCCGGATAGCCGCCGAGCGGCGTCAGGCGCGTCCAGTTCGCGCCGGCGTCGGTCGAGATCTCGACGACGCCACCGTCACGGCCCTGTTGCGTGTCCCACACGCTCCAGAACGACAGCGTGGACTCCTGCGCTGCGGTCAGTTGCAGCTCCGGCGTGACCAGCGTCACGCACAGATTGTTCTCGTTGGTCGACCAGAAGCTCTGCGCGCCGCCGTGCACGCGCGCCGTAGACGGATGCCAGCCGGCGTGGAAGATCTGGTTGCCGCTGCGCGAGAGGACGGGAACCTCGACCGCTTCGGCTTCGAACAGCGGATCGCCGGGTTCGGCGCCGGAGGCGAAGGTGCCGTCGACGTTCGGCCCGGTCGGCGTGACCGCTAGCCGGACCAGGTTGCGGTCGGTGGCGCCGTTGGCGTCGTCGGTCGAGCGCACGACGTAGTACTGCGGCGCGCCGCCGGCGACGCCGATGTCGAGGTAGGTCAGCAGGTCGACGTCCTGCGCGATGCGGTTCGACTCGCTCGGCACGAAGTCGACGCTGCCGCCGCGATGGATCGAATAGCTCGCCGGGCCGCCGCAGGCCGGCTGCGCCGCGTTCCAGGCCAGCTGGACGCGGCATTCGGAAGCCGCCGCGTTCGTCGCCGCGGCAATGCCGGCGAACAGCGGCGGCGCGATGCAGGCGCCGGTCGTCTCCGCCTCGACGCAGGTCGAGGCGGGCGAGACGCATTGGCCGCCGTCGTCGCCGGCGACGACGCGGTAGCCGTAGGTCACGCTGCCGGACGCGCCGGTGTCGGAGTAGGTCGACGCGGCGAGCGCGTCGGCGATCGTTTCGAAGCTGCCGCTGCAACCGCCCTGGGCGCGCTCGACGCGATAGTGCGCGCCCGGCGTCGCGGACGCGGTCCAGGACAGATCGATGCGGCCGTCGCCGTTCGGCGTCGCGGCGAGGCCGTCCGGCGCTGCCGGCGGCACGCACAGCTGCGGCTGCAGCACGAAGAAGCCTTCGTCGATGCCGGTCGCGACGACGCGGCCGCTGCCGGGGAAGCGGTAGTTGTTCCAGGTGCCGTTGAACTCGGCGGTGTCGCGCGTCGGGTAGGTGTCGAAGTAGGCGACCTCGGTCAGCTGCGCGCTGGACAGGTTGTCGATGCGCAGGATGCGCACGCCAGCCTCGTAGTTGGACTGGTAGACGTACTGGCCGTGCACGTAGAGGTTGTGGTCGATGACGGACAGGCCGCTGTCGCGGTGGCCGACCAGGACCGGCGCTTCGAGATCGCTGACGTCCCAGACGTAGGTCCAGGCGGTGTGGCCGCTGTCGCTCTCGTCGAGTTCGTCGTCGACCAGCAGGTAGCGGTGGTCGTCGCTGAGCCAGCCCTGATGCGGATAGGAAGCGCCGGCGTAGGTCGTCGAGGAGAGCGTGACCGGCGCGCTCTTGTCGCTGACGTCGACGATCGCGATGCGCCGCGACGGGCCGTTCGCGTTGAAGCAGATTTCCTTGCCGACGTGCGCGGTGTCGGGACCTGCGTAGATCCAGCATTGCGACTCGTGCGTGTAGCCACCGGTCGGCACGCAACCGGCCAGGCTCGGCGCGGCCGGCGTGCTGAGGTCGAGGATCTGCAGGCCGCCGTGGGTCGGATCGCTGCCGCAGTTGATGTCGGCGCCGGCGATCATCGCGTAGCCGCTCTGCTCGTTGATCGAGATCGTGTGGCTGCTGCCGAAGGCACCGTAGTAGCCGTCTTCGGTGAACGTCTGCGGCGTGGTCACGCCGCGCAGGCGGGTCAGGTCGAACACCTGCAGGCCGTGCCCGGGATTCGCGTCGCTGATCACGTAGGCATGGTTCGCGTACACGCGCACGTCGCGCCACAGCGAGCTGCCGGTGCCGGCGTGCGTCGGCAGCTTGCCGAGGTAGTGCGGGTGGTCCGGCGTGGACAGGTCGTAGAACGCGGTGCCGTTGTTGGCGCCGACCAGGGCGTATTCGATGCCGCTTTGCGGATCGGTCCAGCCCCACAGGCTGTTGGTGCTCTGCGCGCTGAATTCCGCCAGCGGCACGAAGGCGAGCAGGTCGATGTTCGAGCACGGATAGATGCCGGCCATGCCGTCGACACAGGGCGTCGCGTGCATCGGCGCCAGCGGCGTGGGTTGCGCCGGCCGCGCCTCGCGCAGCGCGCGCATCTCGGGGGTCAGGGCGGGCTCCTGCGTCGACGCGGACGCGTCGACGAAGAACGGCAACAGCACGAACGGCAGCGCACGACGCAGCGACATCGACCTCTCCCCAGCCATTGGCCGGCCCCCGCCGGCGCTGCAGTCTAGCGAGGAAATCGACGCCTTGCGCTAGGGGACGTGCGCTGGGGAGGTGGAAAGCTTTCGACGCGGATCAGAGCCGATCGACGCCGATAAAGCGAAGCCCCTGTCTGTCTTGATCTGCGTCGAAGGCTTTCCACCTCGACGGAACGAAGGCAGCCGGACGGGGGTCGACGCGGAAGACTCGGACCGAGCACAACCTTCTCGTGCTTATCCGTGTCTATCCGCTTTGATCCGCGTCCAAAAAACGATTTTCCGCCATCGAAGTCAGGCGGGTATCAGCTGATCGGCGACCTCGTAGTGGCGCACCAGCGGCTCCATCTCGAGCAGGTAGTCCTCGTCCTCGGGGTAGTACACCGAGCGCTCCGGGTTCTCGCCGGCGAACGCGCGCACCGCGGCCATTGATTCCCACAGCGAGATCAGCACGATCTCGCAATGCTCGCCCTGCAATCGGCGCAGCACGGTGACGCCGCGGTTGCCGGGCGTCTTCGCGTAGTCCTTCAGGCCGGTCTCGTTGAGGTAGGCGATGTAGGCATCCGCCTTCTCCGCCTGAGTGATACCGCGCCAGATGCGAGCGATCATGGAATCCTCCGCGGAGCCAAGAGTTCATCTTCGCATACGCCGCGTTCGTGGAAGGTTACGCGGACCGCCACCGCGCATGCGGTTTCCGGGCCGCCGGGGGAGGCGACAGCACGCGCGCGCTGAGCGATGATGTGCGCGACTCGTGGGTGCGGTTTCCCTTTCCCCGGGAGGCGGGCCATGCGGTTCAGCGTGATCGTTCCGACCTTCGATCGGGCCGAGCCGGTCGTGCGCGCGATCGACAGCGCGCTCGCCGCCGGCGCCGCCGAGGTGATCGTCGTCGACGACGCCTCCACCGATCGAACCCAGGCCGTGCTCGAAGAACGCTACGGCGCGAACCTGCGCGTACGCGCGATCCGGCTGGAAACCAATGCCGGACCCTCGGTCGCGCGCAATCGCGGACTCGCCGCGGCGGACGGCGACGCGGTGCTGTTCCTCGATTCCGACGACGCGCTGGCGCCCGGCGCATTCGCCTTCGCCGCGGCCGCGTTCGAGGCGGTGCCGGCGCTGCGTTTCCTCACGCTGGAAGGCGAATCGCAGGCGCTCGGCAGCGACCGCGTCGATCGCGGCATCGTGCGCGGCGCCTGCCCCGGCTGGACCGGACCGGGCTTCGATCCCGGGCGCTTCGTCACCGTGCCGCTGACCGTGGCGGGCGCGGCGGCGTCCCTGCTCGTCGGCGACTGCCTGCCGGCGATCGTCTACGGCGACCTGTTCTACCTGTCCGGCCTGATCGTGCGCCGCGAGACCGCGCTCGCGGCCGGCCCGTTCGATCCGCGCCTGCGCTACCTCGAGGACTGGGATTTCACCGCGCGCATGTGCCTGCAGGGCATCGGCGGCCACCTGGACGCGCCCGGCTTCCGCCGTGAGACCGCGCGCCCCGATCAGTTGAGCCGGGTCGACAGCCAGTCGCGCCGCGCCGTCATGCACCAGCGCGTGCTGCGCCATCTGCACGCCGTCGCGCGCCCGCGCCGCGCGCTGCGGACCGTGTTGCGCAAGGCGCAGGCCGAAGCGGACTACTGGCTGGCGCGCTGCCTCGACCGCGCCGGGCATCCGCGCCTCGCGCGCGGCTATTTCCTGCGTTCGCTGCGCGCGCGACACAAGATCCACAAATGCCTGGTTCTGCTGCTGCTCGGAATGCCGCTGCTGCGGCGCCCGGCCGGTACGCGCACCGGCGCGACGCCGACGGATTCGGGCGGCTCCGGTGAGGATTCGGTGGAGAGCGTTTGACGCGGATCAAAGCGGATAGACACGGATAAGCACGAAAAAGATCTTGCTCTATCCGCGTCCTCCGCGTCGATCCGCGTCCGGCTTTCGCTTCTCGCTCGTCACGGCCGCGGCACCGGAGCCGGCTCGTCACCACGCACTTGTACGGCTCCGGTGAGGATTCGGTGGAGAGCGTTTGACGCGAATCAAAGCGGATAGACACGGATAAGCACGAGAAAGGTCTTGCTCTATCCGCGTTTTCGGCGTCGATCCGCGTCCGGCTTTCGCTTCTCACTCGTCACGGCCATGGCGCCGGAGCCGGCTCGTCACCACGGACTTGTACGGCTCCGGCGAGGATTCGGCGGAGAGCGCTTGACGCGGATCAAAGCGGATAGACACGGATAAGCACGAGAGGTCTTGCTCTATCCGCGTCCTCCGCGTCGATCCGCGTCCGGCTTTCGCTTCTCCCTCGTCACGGCCGCGGCACCGTGACGCCGGAGGATGCGAGCACGACGATGCGCACGTCCGTGCGCGTGCTCGGCAGCTCGCGTGCGATGCCGCGTTCGGCCCGCTCGGCCTGCAGCGCGGCCTGGAAGTGCCGCTCGAACGCGCGCCGCGGCGCTTCGCGCTGATGCTGCGCCACGCCGAACGCGACCACGATCGCCGCGGCGGCGCCGGCGAACGCCAGGCGCCACTGTCCACGCGGCGGCCGCGCGCGGCGCGCCTCGACGCTGCGCATCAGGCGCGTGAGGCCGCCCGCCGGCGGATCCAGCGCACGTTGCCAGGATGGGGCGTCGGTCATGGTGGTGCTCCTTCGAATCCCGTTTCGTTCAACGCCTCGCGCAGGCGCGCCAGCGCGTGATGGCGACGCGAGGCGACCGTGCCCGCCGGAATGCCGAGCACGGCGGCGATCTCGCTGCCGCCGAGGCCGCCGAACTCGGCCAGCAGCAGCACCTCGCGCAGCGGCGGCGACAATCGTTCGAGCGCCGCGCGCAGCCGGCGCAGCTCCAGACCGCGCACGGCCTCGGCGAGCGGATCGTCCGCGCTCGGCGACAGCGGGTCGAGTTCGCCGCGGCGCCACAACGTGCGCCAGCGCAGGCGGTTACGCGCCAGGTTCATCGCCGTGGTCCAGACCAGCGCATCGACGCGCGCGGCGTCGATCCGCGCGCGCCGGTCCCACACGCGCAGGAACGCGTCGTGGATCAGGTCCTGGCAGTCCTGCGTCTGCCACAGCCAGCGATACAACACGTTGTAGAGCGGTTTCTCCAGCCGCTGGTAACAGGCGTACAGCTCTCCTTCGCCGAGCGCCATGGGCGGCCTTACGTGGCGGGCACCGCATCGACGCGCACCAGATACAGCCGCGTGATCGTGGCCGCGCCGTCGCTGTCGGGCACCGGGTTCTGCGTGACGACCAGGGTCTGGCCGGGCGCGATCGCGGTGGTCGTCTGCGCGCCGGTCTCGGCGAAGCTGGCGTCGGCGATTCCGTTGCGGGTGCGCACCACGGCGATGCTGTCGCGATAGTCCAGGCTCACGCTCCAGGCGCCGCCGTCCGGCCGGATCGTGTAGCCGAGCTGCCGTGGCGGGGCGGTGCCGGCCGGGCCGGTGCCGGTCCAGTTGCGCTGCACGCTCTGGCCGAGGCTGGACACGCCGGTGATGTGGTCGCGCAACTCGAAGTGCACGATGCCGAGCTGCTTGCGCGCTTCGTCCAGCGCCGGCGCCAGCCCGACCAGGGCCGGGTCGTCGGCGCCGTTCTCCGGCACCGCGTCGACGCTCCAGAACGACAAGCGCAGCGGACCGCCGGACTTCGCCGGCGCTTCCTTCACCGGCTGCTCCTTGGTCAGCGCGCGCAGGCTCGCCTCGATGCTGCCGTGCAGGGTGGCCGGGGCGAGCACCACGAGACGGCCCGGCGCCGGGCTGGAGACCTTGCCCAGCGCGGTCTTCTCGTCGCCGGCGAACACGCTGTTCAAGGTGCGGCTGAGCATTTCGGTCTGCTCCGGCGGCACGTCGTAGACGCGCATCTCCAGCTTCGGCGCGTTCGCCGTGCCGGAATCCGCGCTGCCACCGCAGCCGCCGAGCAGGCCGGCGGCGAGGACCAGGATCACGCCGTATCGATTCATCGCAACGCTCCTTCGGACGAGGCCATCGACAGCCATTACACGCGAGCGCGCCGATTCTTCACTGCCGATTTTCCCGACGCCGATCGACAGTATGCGACGAGGCGCGTTGGCGCGTGCGCGGCCGGCGTTCTATCCTGCGGGCAAGAGCCGTGTGGAGAGGACGGACATGTTGTGGATCGGGTGGATGGTCGCCGTGCTCGCGCTCGGCCTCGCCTTCGGGTTGCATCGCGCGCTGCGCGCCGAGCGCGCACACGGCGTGCAGTTGCTGTACGCCAAGATCGACGCGGAGAACCAGCGCGACGCGGCGCAGACCGAGCAGAAGCAGGCGGCCGAGTTCGCCCGGCAGGACGCGGCGGCGGCGAACGAGCGCCTGCGCAGCCTGCTCGACGCGCTGCGCGGCGATCTCGACCGCGCCGCGGCCGACGTCGCCGCCTATCGCGCGCACGTGCGCCGTTTCGACGACGCGGTGCAGTACTGCCTGCAACCGGTCGAGCTGATCTTCGGAGCCGACAAGGCCAGCCTCGACGAACTGGTGAGCCACGTCGAAGGCGCGCGCCGCAACCTGTTCGAGGCACGCTCGGCGATGGACCGCCATCCGCTCCATCGCGGCACCGATCCGCTGGCCGCCGCCGGCACGGACCTGCGCGCGCTCGACGTGCTCGCGCACGGCCCGCAGCAAGACGAGCTGCCGCTCGCCGCGACGGCCTAGTCGATGCGCGCCCTGGTCGTCGGCGCCAGCGGCGCGGTCGGACGTTTCCTGCTGCCGCGCCTGCTCGACGCCGGCCACGACGTCGTCGCGCTGAGCCGCGGCGAACGCGCCGGCAGGCACGCGCGCTTGCGCTGGATTGTCGGCGACCTCGATCGCGACGTGCCGCTGCCGCAGCCGGTCGAGGCGATCTTCAGCCTCGGCCCGCTCGACGCGTTCGCGCGCTGGTTCGCGCGCACGGCGCCGGAGGGACGACCGCACCTGGTCGCGCTCGGCTCGATGAGCATCGACAGCAAGCGCGATTCGATCGACGCCGCCGAACGCGCCGTGGTCGAGCGCCTGCGCGCCGCCGAACTCGAACTCGCCGACGCCGCGACGCGGCGCGGCTGCGCCTGGACGGTGCTGCGGCCGACCCTGATCTACGGCGCCGGCATCGACCGCAGCCTGACCCCGATCGCGCGCTTCGCGCGGCGCTGGCGCGTGTTCCCGCGCCTGCCCGGCGCGCGCGGCCTGCGCCAGCCGGTACACGCGGACGATCTCGCCGCGGCGTGCATCGCCGTGCTCGAGCGGCCGGTCAGCGCCGGCAAGACCTACGCGCTCGGCGGCGGCGAGCGCCTGGGTTTCGACGCGATGCTCGAGCGTGTGCGCGCCTCGCTGCCGGTGCGCTGCCTGCCGCTGCCGCTGCCGATCGCGGCGGCACGCACGCTGGCGCGCCTCGGCCTGGTGCCGGCCGCGGCGGTCGAGCGGCTGACGCGCGACCTCGTCGCCGCCGACGACGACGCGCGCACCGACTTCGGCTGGTCGCCGCGCGGCTTCGTGGTCGATGCGAATACGTGGCGAGCCGGCGGCGAGGCCTGAATTCAGCGCCGATTCGCGCGGCGGCGGTTATTCCTGTCGGGTCGACGAGCGAGGAATTCCAATGCGATCCCTGTGCTGCCTGATCCTCCTCGCCGCGAGCGCCGCGCAGGCGCAGGACCTCGCCGATACCTGCGGCGCCAGCAGCAGCTACGACCTGACCCTGGCCCCCGACCACCTGCTGTTCGATCGCGCCGCGCCGGCGCCGCGGCGGGTGGAGCTGCGCGACGGCAAGCTCGATCTCGACGGCAAGCCGCTGCGCCTGAACGCCGAGCAGGTCGACCGCCTCGCGCTGTTCGAGCACGACCTGCGCGCGCTGGCACCGAAGGCGAAGGCCGTCGCGCGCGACGGCGTCGACCTCGCCGCGCAGGCCTTGCGCGCCGAAGCCAAGGGCCTGCAGCTCGGCGCCGACACGCAAGCCCGGCTCGACGCGACGCTCGATGCGCGCAGCGCCGAACTGAAGCGGCGCGTCGACGCCAGCACCAGCACCCACGACTGGCAGGACGAAGCGTTCGAGCGCTGGGCCGACCAGATCGCCGCCGAACTGCTGCCGCTGATCGCCGCCGATCTCGGCGCGCAGGCCCTCGACGCGGCGAGCAGCGGCGACCTGCAGACCGCCGCCTCGCTGCGCGATCGCGCCGCCGACCTCGCCGGCGACTTGCGCCCGCGCCTGGAGCGACGCCTGCAGGCGCTGAAGCCGCGCATCGCGGCGCTGTGTCCGTCGATCCGGCACCTGTACGAACTGCAGCAGGGCGTGCGCGGCGCGAACGGCCGCACGCTCGATCTGCTCGAACTCGACGGCGCGCGCTGAAGGAGCGTTCGTCGGCCTGGACGACGGCGCGTTTCGCCGCAGTGCAGCGTTGCCAACGCTCGTTTGACCGACCTAAGATGCTGCGACTTTCCAGGTCGCCATCCAAAGGGGCACCCCATGCAAGCCCGATTGATCACGACTGCGGTCGTTGCTGCGCTGTCGCTCGCTTCGTTCGCCCCGCGCGAGGCCCAGGCCTACGACTACTACGCGCCGGTGCAGTTCCACACCGTCGCCAGCTTCGATCCGAGCCAGGGCGTGATCCCGTTCCCGAACAACCTGCTGCTGAGCGGCACCAAGGATCTCACGCTGAACATCCCGGTCGCCGATCCGAACGCGCCGAGCGCGGGACCGACCCTGGCGATGAACGCGCTCGACGGCTTCAGCACGACGGCGCCGTGGTCGACCAGCTTCTCGGCGCCGATCGATCCGGCTTCGCTCACCGGCGGTTCGAGCGTGCGCGTGTTCCAGGTCAGGCTCAGCGGGCCGGGCGGCGGCGTCGTCGGCATCGAGCGCGAACTGGCCTCGCCGGCCGAGTTCGTCGTCGCGCCGGCGCCGTCGGACGCGAGCGGCCGCACGATCGCGATCGTGCCGACCAAGCCGCTGCAGCAGATGACCTCGTACATGGCCGTGCTCACCGACGGCATCAAGGACGCCGCCGGCCACAACGTGCGCGGCTCGCTGGTGTATCAGCTGGCCAAGCGCACCAGCCCGCTGTGCGCGAACAACGCCTCGCTGGTGACGCCGCTGCCGGCCGCCACCGCCTGCGCGCTGGAGCCGCTGCGGCTGCTGGTCAACACGCAGGAAGCCGCCGCCGCGACCGCCGGCGTCAATCCGGCCGGCATCGCGATGTCGTGGGTCATGACCACGCAGAACGTCACCGCGCCGCTGCTCGCACGCCAGAGCGTGATCGAGCAGTCGCCGCCGGCGGCGACGCGCATCGCGCCGACCGGCAAGACGCTCGGCGACCTCGGCCTCGGCCTGCCGCCGGTCGCCGACATCTACATCGGCACGGTCGACCTGCCCTACTACCTCAACTCGCCGGACATCGCCTGCGTTCCGGAGGGTCCGAACTGCCCGACCAATCCGCTCGTCGGAAACTGGGAAGCGGCGCCGGGCGCGTACCTGCCGCCGTTCGACAAGGCCGGGCTCGACCCGACCTCGACGAACGTGACCTACGCCAACCCGCTCGCGGTGGCCAAGACGACGCAGGTCGCGCCGCTGCTGATGACGGTGCCGAACGCGTCTTCCGGCAAGACCAAGCCGGCCGCGGGCTGGCCGCTGGTGATCTTCCAGCACGGCATCACGCGCAACCGCACCGACATGTTCGCCGTCGCCGGCACGCTCGCCGCGCAGGGTTTCGCCGTCGTCGCGATCGACCTGCCGCTGCACGGCATCACCGACAAGACCAATCCGTTCTACATCGGCAACACGCCGCTGGCCGCGCTCGGCGCGCGCGAGCGCACGTTCGACCTCGACCTGGTCGACAACGCGACCGGCGCGCCCGGTCCCGACGGCGTCATCGACGGCTCCGGCAGCCACTACATCAACCTGACCAGCCTGCTGACCTCGCGCGACAACCTGCGCGAGGGCGTGGTCGACCTGCTCGAGCTTTCGCACGCGGTGCAGGGCATGCACTATTCGACGGGCACGGACTTCGACACGGCCAAGGTCAGCTTCCTCGGCCAGTCGCTCGGCAGCATCGTCGGCGCGACGTTCCTGGCGATCGACCCGAACGTGCAGACCGGCATGCTCAGCGTGCCGGGCGGCGGCATCGCGCGCCTGCTCGACGCTTCGCCGACCTTCGGCCCGCGCATCCACGCCGGCCTCGCCGCGGCCGGCATCGAGCAGGGCACGCCGCTGTACGACACCTTCATGGCGGCGACGCAGACGGTGGTCGACTCGGGCGATCCGATCAACTTCGCCGGCAACGGCACGCTGCTGCTGGCCCGCTACAACGAAGACGGCAGCGTGGCTCAGTACGGCAAGAACCTGCTCGTGCACGAAGTCGTCGGCGGCGGCGACGTGCTGCCGGACCAGGTGATTCCGAACCGCGTCGCCGGCGCGCCGCTGTCGGGTACCGAGCCGCTGATCGCGGCCCTGCAGCTCCCCCCGATCACCGAATCGGTGCAGTCGACGGGCGGCAGCCTGCAAGGTGCGGTGCGCTTCGTGCAGGGCGAACACGGTTCGCTGCTCGATCCGACCGACTTCCCGGCCGCCACGCAAGAGATGCAGGGCGAAATGGCCAGCTTCCTGGCGACCGGCGGCCAGGCGGTGCTGGTGCGCAACCCGGCCGTCATCCTCGGCCCGCAGCCGTAACGCATTCCCCCGGCGCGCCGCACGGCGCGCCGGGGTTCAGCGCCGGTCCGGCATCCTCGCCGCGAATTCCCGCGGAGAACCCCGATGCGTTTCCTGTTCGCGCTGCTCGCCGGCGGCGTTCTTTCGACGTCCGTGGCGGCCAAGGACGCCGCTCCCCCGTTCGCCGCCGAGCTGCCGTTCCGCGATTGCGACGGCCTGATCTGCATCGACGTCGCACTCGACGGCGGCAAGCCGCGCACCTTGATGCTCGACACCGGCAACGCGAACTCGACCCTGCTCAGCGAAGTCGCGCGCGAACTGAACTGGAAGCTCGACCCGGCGATGCGCGGCAGCGAGGAGGTGCCCGGCATCTTCCGCGGCGGCGAACACCGTGTCGCGCTCGGTGCGCTGCAGTCGAAGGCGGATTTCTTCGTGTTCGACCGCGCCCTGCTCGGCGAGCACCGGCCGCCGGTCGACGGCTCGATCGCCTACGACTTCTTCAAGGACCGCCGACTCGAGATCGACTATCCGCGTCATCGCCTGCGCATTTCCAACGTGCTGACGATCGCGGCGCCGGAACGCGACGAAGGGACCGGTTCGCTGAAGATGATCGGCTTCGGCGAACGCGGTCCGGCGACGCTGGTCGCCTCCGGCTTCACGCTCGACGGCAAGCCGCTGCGCGCGCGCATCGACACCGTTTTCACCGGCACCCTGCTCGTCTACGACGGCGCGCTCGGGCGGCTCGGCCTCGCCAAGAGCGGCAAGCCGGAGTTCTTCGCCTACACCGATGCCGGCGTGAACCTGCTCACCGCGCCGGCGCCGAAGATCGCGTTCGACGGTCGCGCATTGGCGTCCAAGTCGCTGTACTTCCCGGTCGACGACGGCCCGCTGCGCCAACCGGACGGCCTCTTCGACGCGACCGCCGGCAACGCGCTGTTCGCGCACAGTGTCGTCACGCTCGACTTCCACGCGATGACGATGCAAGTGAAGCCCGCGAAGTAATGAAGCGCTATTGAAAAGTGCGGCCAGGGATGGCCGCGGGTAGACCAGCCGAAGGAACGCGCCCCGTTACCGCATCCCCCTCGCACGACGGCGGCGATCCAGGACGGATCGCACAAGTCACTCAGTGCGGCCAGGGATGGTCGCGGTAGACCAACCGAAGGAACACGCCCCGTCACCGCGTCGAGCGTGCACGACAGCGGCGATCCAGAACCGATCGCCCAAATACCCGCTCAATAGGCGACGCCGACGCGCCGCATGAACTTGCCCATCAACCACGCCGGGCCGATCAGCAGATACTGCAGGTCGGTGAAGAACGACGGCCGCCGCCCCTCGATCAGATGGCCGATGAACTGGCCGATCCAGGCGGCGACGAACACCGCGATCGCCAGCCACATCAAGCCGCTCGGGCCGAGCGAGCGGTACGCCGCCTCGGTCAGCAGCGCCAGCAGCACGAACAGCACGATCATCGCCGCGCCGAGCGGGCGCGACAGCCGCCAGTAGAACGCCAGCACGGCGACCATCACCAGGCCGCACCACAGGCCCGCGCGGCCGATCGAGGCCGGCACCGGGATCAACCACAGGAACGCGATCGCCGCCCACAGGATCGCCGGCACGCAGATCCAGTGGATCAGCCGGTTGGTCGGGTTCTGGTGATCGGCGCTGTAGCTGTCGAACCAGTCGTTGACGCTGCGCATGAGGCGGTCCTCGAACGGAACTCACAGGATGTGGAGAAAGTGCCTTCGTGCACTTTTCAACCCGGCGGGCACGGCACGCGCCCGTGTCGCCGAATCTAGAACGACTGCGCGCGCCGCGAAAGGAGCGCCGCAGCACGCCGGGCCGCGCGCCGGCGCTCAGTGCGCCGCGCTGCGCGAGAACACCTGGATCACCACCACGCCGGCGACGATCAGCGCGATGCCGACGATCGCGCCCGCGTCGAGCGCCTGCCGATGGAACGCCCAGCCGAGCACGGCGATCAGCGCCACGCCGACGCCGGACCAGATCGCGTAGGCGACGCCGATCGGCAGCGTGCGCAGCACCAGCGAGAGGAAGTAGAACGCGGTGCCGTAGCCGACGATCACCAGCAGCGAGGGCAGCGGGCGCGTGAAGCCCTCGGTGAGCTTCAGCGCCGTGGTGGCGACGACCTCGGCGAGAATCGCGACGGCGAGGTACAGATAGCCCATCGCGCGCTCGGCGTCAGTCGAGCACGATGCCGGCCAGCCGCCGCAACGCCTCGGCGTACTTCGCCGCGGTGCCGTCGATGACCGCGCGCGGCAGGATCGGGCCCGGCGCCTGCTTGTTCCAGTCCAGCGTTTCCAGGTAGTCGCGCACGAACTGCTTGTCGTAGCTCGGCGGGCTGGTGCCGACCTGGTAGTCCTCGGCCGGCCAGAAGCGCGAGGAATCGGGCGTCAGCATCTCGTCCATCACGTACAGGCGGCCGTCCGCGTCGGTACCGAACTCGAGCTTGGTGTCGGCGACCAGGATGCCGCGTCCGGCCGCGTAGTCGGCGGCGTGGCGGTAGATCGCCAACGTCGCCGCGCGCACCTGCTCGGCGAGGTCGGCGCCGATCGCCTCGACCACCGCGTCGAAGGAGATGTTCTCGTCGTGGGTGCCGACGGCCGCCTTGGTCGACGGCGTGAAGATCGGCTCGGGCAGCTTCTCCGCCTGGCGCAATCCGGCCGGCAGCCGGATGCCGCACAGCGTGCCGTTGGCCTGGTAGTCCTTCCAGCCGGAACCGATCAGATAGCCGCGCGCGATCGCTTCGACCGGCACCGGCTTCAGGCGCTTGGTGATCACGCTGCGCCGTTCGTACAGCGCCTCGTCGACGCCGGCCGGCAGCGCGTCCGCGATCGGCTTGCCGGTCAGGTGGTTGGGCATCAGCCCGGCGGTGCGCCCGAACCAGAAGTTCGAGATCTGCGTCAGCATCTCGCCCTTGCCCGGAATCGGATCGGGCAGCACGACGTCGAACGCCGACAACCGGTCGCTGGCGACGATCAGCAGTTCGTCCGCGCCGAGCGCGTAGACGTCGCGCACCTTGCCGCGGTGGAGCAAAGGCAGGCCGGGCAGGTTCGAATGCGAAAGGACGGTCGGCACGAAGGATTCCGGATCGAAAAAGCGGCCCGCGATTGTAACGGCGCGCGTGTAGCGGTGCGCGCGAAAGTTTTTGCCTCGCTTGCGGGTCCGAGCGGCGCCGCGGAGCGCTCTTGCTAGAATCCGCCGCCTTTGCCGCGGAACTCCTCATGCCGTTCGTCCGATCCGCCCACATCGCCGCTCGCGGTCGCGAGCCGATCCGATGAACGTCGCGGGCAAGCTCGTCGGCGGGATCCTCGGCCTGCTGCTGTTCCGCAACTGGATCGGCGTGCTGATCGGCGTCACGCTCGGCCACTTCTACGACACCGCCGTGGCGCGCCTGCGTCCGCCGTCGATGGGGCGCGGCTTCCTCGAACCGCTGTTCGCCTTCGCCGGCGCGCTGTCCAAGTCCGACGGCCGCGTCTCCGAATCGGAGATCGCCGCCGCCGAGGCGCTGATCGCACGCCTGCGGCTCGACGCCGAGCAGCGCCGTGTCGCGATCGAGCGCTTCAACGCCGGCAAGCAGGCCGGTTTCGACGTCGATCCGGCGATCGGCGGCCTCAGAACCTGGTGCAGCGGACGCCGCGACCTCGCCTTCATCGTGCTCGACCTGCTGCTCGATCTGGTCTACGCGGAAGGCTCGCCGGTCGACGCCAAGCTGGTGCTGGTGCGCAAGCTGTGCGCGGCACTCGGCGTCGGCGAGCACGAACTCGCCGCGCTGTCGGCGATGAAGGGCTACGCGCACGCGGCGCCGGGCGGGCGCGGCTACGGTCCGCGCGGGCCGTCGGCGCAACGGCCGTCCGACGTCGACCCCTACGCCGTGCTCGGCATCGAGCGCGCGGCGAACGATCGCGAAATCAAGCAGGCCTACCGGCGCCTGATGAGCCAGCACCATCCGGACAAGCTCGGCGACGTGCCGGAGGAATTGAAGCGCCGCGCCGAAGCGCGTGCGCGCGAGATCAACGCGGCCTACGAGCGCATCAAGAACGAGCGCGGGCTGAAGTAGCCGGCGCGGCGGCACGCCGGCCGTCCGGCATCCTCCTCTTTCCAGAAGCAGAATCGACCATGGCCAAGCAATCTCCCGTCATCGCCCCTTCGATCCTGTCGGCGAATTTCGCCGCGCTCGGCGCGGAAGTCGACGCCGTGCTGGCGGCCGGCGCGCAGTGGGTGCACTTCGACGTGATGGACAACCACTACGTGCCGAACCTGACCATCGGCCCGCTGGTCTGCGAGGCGCTGCGCAAGCACGGCGTGAGCGCGCCGATCGACGTACACCTGATGGTCAAGCCGGTCGACCGCATCGTGCCGGACTTCGCCAAGGCCGGCGCGACGCACATCAGCTTCCATCCCGAGGCGACCGAGCACGTCGACCGCACGATCCAGCTGATCAAGGATTGCGGCTGCACGGCCGGCCTGGTCTTCAATCCGGCCACGCCGCTCGCCTATCTCGACTACGTGATGGACAAGATCGACCTGGTCCTGCTGATGAGCGTGAATCCCGGCTTCGGCGGGCAAAGCTTCATTCCGTCCGCGCTCGGCAAGCTGCGCGAGGTGCGCGAGCGCATCGACCGCAGCGGCCGCGCGATCCGCCTGCAGATCGACGGCGGCGTGAAGCCGGACAACATCGCCGAGATCGCGCGCGCCGGCGCCGACACCTTCGTCGCCGGCTCGGCGATCTTCAACGAGAAGGACTATCGCGCGGTGATCGCGAAGATGCTTTCCGCCGTCGCCACCTGAGTCTTCGGCGGCGGGCGCGACGCGCTCACGCCGCCTTGCGTCCGAGCACGACGCCGAGTGCGGCCAGCACGCGATCGACGTTGTGCGGCGCGCTGCCGGCGCCCATCAGGCCGATGCGCCAGATCTTGCCGGCCAGCTCGCCGAGACCGGCGCCGATCTCGATGCCGTGCTCGTCGAGCAGGCGGCGGCGCACGGCGGCCTCGTCGACGCCGTCCGGCACCTCGACCGCGTTCAGCTGCGGCAGGCGCGCGCGCTCCTCGACGAACAGCCGCAGATCCAGCGCCGCCAGTCCGTCGCGCAGGCGCAGATGATTGGCGCGATGACGCGCCCAGGCTGCTTCGAGACCTTCCTCGCGCAGCATCAGCAGCGCCTCGTGCAGCGCGTACAGCATGTTGATCGGCGCGGTGTGGTGATAGGCGCGCGCGCCGCTGCCCTGCCAGTAGTTGATGACCAGGCCGAGATCGAGAAACCAGCTCTGCACCGGTGTCTTGCGTGCCTTCAGCGCGGCGACCGCGGCCTCGCCGAACGACAGCGGCGACAGTCCCGGCGGCGCGGCCAGGCACTTCTGCGAGCCGGAATAGATCGCGTCCGCGCCCCAGCCGTCGACGTCGACGTCGATGCCGCCGAGGCTGGTCACCGCGTCGACGATGCTGAGCGCGCCGTGCTCGCGCGCGAGCTTGCACAGCGCGGCCGCGTCCGAGACCGCGCCGGTCGAGGTCTCCGCGTGCACGAAGGCGAGCGCCTTCGCGCCGGGATTGGCCTTCAGCGCCGCCTCGACCTTGTCCGGATCGATCGGCCGCCCGAACGGGTCGGCGACCATCACCGCCTGCGCGCCGATGCGTATCACGTTCTCGCGCATGCGCCCGCCGAACACGCCGTTCTGGCAGACGATCACGGTGTCGCCCGGCTCGATCAGGTTGACGAACGCGGCTTCCATGCCGGCCGAGCCCGGTGCGGAGACCGGCAAGGTCACGGCATTGGCGGTGCGGAACGCGTAGCGCAGCAGCTCCTTGCACTCGTCCATCATGCCGATGAAGGCCGGATCGAGATGCCCGATCGTCGGCCGCGCCAGCGCGTCGAGGATGCGCTGCGGCACCGGCGAGGGACCGGGACCGAGCAGCAGGCGGGAAGGCGGCTGGAAGCTCTGCAACGACGACATCGCGGGGACTCCTGATCGGGAGGACGGCACGCCGGCGCCGGCGCGAATCGGGATCATCGCACGTCGCCGCAGTGCAGCATCGATAGATTCCGCACTGGGTCACGTTTTCCGCCCATGGGTAGATTTTTCTTAACGGGAGCCAAACAACTTCGAAAAAATCCTTTGCTAAGGTCCGCCCCTCACACGCTCGCCGCCACGGCTGGCGACGTACCGAAACAGCCGTAGCGGGAAGCCTGCCTCATGCCAATCCAGCGGATGAAGTCCTTGTTTTTGCTCGCTGTTTTGGCTGCCCCCTGCAGTTCCGCCCTCGCCAGTCCGATGGTCGACATCACCCTCGACAACTGGGAGATGAACCGTCTGGACACGCTGGCCGTGCCTGCTCCGGCGATTTCCGCCACACCGGCGCCGCTGGCTGGCACGTCCGTCGCCACGCCGGCCACGTCGACGCATGCGGCCGTCGAGCCGAAGGCGCCGAAGGCCGGCGGCCTGCGCAGCCTGCTCGCCGACTTCGCCATGACCCTGCGCGACATCCGCTACCGCCGCGGCGGCAGCGAGCCGTCGACCGGCTTCGACTGCAGCGGCTTCGTGCGCTACGTGTACAAGCACGCGCTCGGCAAGGAGCTGCCGCAGAACTCCGCCAGCCAGTACCAGACCGGCACGCAAATCGCGCGCAACGAGATGAAGACCGGCGACCTGGTGTTCTTCCGCATCAAGGGCAAGCGCATCTCGCACGTCGGCATCTACCTCGGCGAAGGCCGCTTCATCCACGCCCCGTCGACCGGCAAGCGCATCAGCGTCAGCGAACTGAACGAAGGCTACTGGGCCAAGCGCTTCGTCGGCGCGAAGCGTCCGAACGTCCTTTCCTGATCGGCGCCTTTTCTCGGCACCAGCTCCCGATCGGCGTCCGCTGACGGACGCCACCGCACCGAAAGCGCATATCGTCATGGCCGCACGGACGGCCGGACGTCCGTTCCACGGCTTCGCGCGGGCGCCTAGAATCGGCGGATGACGCCGCGCATCGCCTTCCTGTCCGCCGCCCTGCTCTGTCTTACCGCCTGCACGGCGACGGCGCCGAGGTCCGCTTCGACCTTGCACGGCGATCCGGCGCATCCGGAGGCGACCACGAACTGGGTGCGCACCGAACTGTATTTCGGCCTCGGCCCGGCCGATGCCGCGAACGCCGGCGCCGGCGAATCGCGCTGGCGCGAATTCCTCGACCACGAAGTCTCCACGCGGTTCCCCGACGGCCTCAGCGTCTACGACGTCTATGGCCAATGGCGCGATCGCGGCGCCGCCGAGCCGGAACGGCTGCGCTCGAAAGTGCTTCTGCTGCTGTACCCGGACACGCCGCAGCATCGCGCCGACGTCGAAGCGATCCGCGCGGCGTGGAAGCGCGCGAGCGGCGATGCGTCCGTGTTGCGCGTGACGCAACCGGCCGACGTGTCGTTCTAGTGCGATCGTCCTTGATCGCCACGGTCTTGCGAATCGCCGCCTTGCCGACAAGGGCGATGGCTGAGGTTCGTCTACTCGCGGCCATTCATGGCCGCACTTCTGATGAACTCGAGCGATCGTCCTTGATCGCTGCGATCTGGCGAATCGCCGCCTTGCCGACACGGGCGATGACTGCGGCTCGTCTACCCGCGGCCATCCATGGCCGCACTTCTCATAACAGCCTGTGAGCAAACGCGCATGACTTCGACAGCGGCGACGCGCAAGTTCAACTCCGGCGACGTCAACGGCTTCCTCGGCCTGGTCGTCGACAACCTCTCGATCCTCGCCTTCATCGCCGGCGCGCTGATCGGCATCTTCCAGTTCCCGGCCGAGATCGTGTTCCAGCGCATGTTCCCCGGCACCGCGTTCGGCGTGCTGATCGGCAACGTGATCTACACCTGGATGGCGCGCCGGCTGGCGCGGCGCGAAGGGCGCGAGGACGTCACCGCGATGCCGCTCGGCCTCGACGCGCCGACCAGCATCGGCATGGCCCTGCTCGTGCTCGGCCCCGCCTTCGTCTCCTACAAGCAGGCCGGACTCGACGAGCACGCCGCGGCGATCGCCACCTGGCAGCTCGGCATGGCCGCGCTGGTCGTGATGGGCGTACTGAAGTTCGTGCTGTCGTTCTTCGGCGCCGCCGTGCAGCGGCACGTGCCGCGCGCCGGCCTGCTCGGCTCGATTGCCGGCATCGCCCTGGTGCTGATGGGCTTCCTGCCGCTGGTGGAGATCCTGCGCGTGCCGATCGTCGGCTTCGCCGGCCTCGGCATCGTGCTCTACGCGCTGGTCGCGCACGGCCGGCTGCCGTTCGGCCTGCCCGGCGTGCTCGTCGCGGTGCTGGTCGGCGCCCTGCTCTACTTCGGCCTCGGCCCGACCGGCGCGCTCGGCTCGGGCTACCAGCCGCCGCATGCCTGGCAATGGCGCTTCGCACTGCCGTGGCCGAATCTCGGCTTCCTCGACGGCTTGCCGCTGACGGTGCCGTACCTGCCGCTGCTGCTGCCGTTCGGCCTGCTGATGGTGGTCGGCGGCATCAACGTCAACGAGAGCGCGCGCGCCGCCGGCGACGACTACCCGACCCGCGACATCCTGCTCACCGAAGCGTTCTCGACCCTGGTCGCCGGCGTCTGCGGCGGCGTCGCGCAGACCACGCCGTACATCGGCCAACCGGCGTACAAGGCGATGGGGGCGCGCAGCGCCTACACCTTGGCCACGGGACTGTTCATCGGCATCGGCGGCGTGCTCGGCTACGTCTCCGGCCTGGTCGAACTGCTGCCGCTCGCGGTGCTCGCGCCGATCCTGGTGTTCGTCGCGATCAGCATCACCACGCAGGCGTTCGAGGCCACGCCGCAGCGCTACGCGGCCGCGGTCGTGTTCAGTTTCTTCCCGCCGATCGCGCGCCTGCTGGCGATCAAGCTCGGCGACCCGAACGTGGTCGCGCCCGATCATTTCGGTACGCTGATGACGCAAGCCGGCCACGGCCTGCCGGAACTGGCCGTGCTGGTCGCGCTCGGCAACGGCTTCATCATCACCTCGATGATCTGGGCCAGCTTCGTCGTCGCACTGATCGACGCGCGCCTGCGCGATGCGGCACTGATCCTGGTGCTCGGTGCCGCGCTGACCGCGTTCGGCGTCATCCACTCGGTCGAGCCGAGCGGCAGCATCTACCTGCCGTGGACGCTCGGCGGACGCGCGGCCGAGGTCGCCTGGCAGTTCGCCGCCGCGTATGCCGTGCTCGCGGTGCTGATCGGTGCGTTGTCGCTGCAGCGATACGCGGCGGCGAGCGCCGGCAAGCGCTCGCACGGAATGTCCCGCGAGTAGAATCCTTCACCGCCCCACGCCGCAACGAGGCAAACCGCGATGCACCTGCGCGAACTCGGCCGTTCCGGCCTCCATGTCCCGCCGCTCGCGCTCGGCGGCAACGTGTTCGGCTGGAGCATCGACGAAACGGCGTCGTTCACCGTGCTCGACGCGTTCGTCGACGCGGGATTCCGCCTGATCGACACCGCCGACGCCTACTCCGCCTGGGTGCCCGGCAATCGCGGCGGCGAATCGGAAACGATCATCGGCCGCTGGCTGAAGCGGAGCGGCAAGCGCGATCGCGTCGTGCTTGCGACCAAGGTCGGCAAGTGGCTGCCGCGCAAGGGATTGGCGCCGGACACCATCGCCGCCGCGGTCGAGGAATCGCTGCGACGCCTGCAGACCGACTGCATCGATCTGTACCAGGCGCACGCCGACGACCCCTCGGTGCCGCTGGCCGACACGCTCGGCGCGTTCGCGCGCCTGATCGAGCAGGGCAAGGTGCGCGCGATCGGCGCCTCCAACTACGACGCCGCGCGCTTCGCCGAAGCGCTCGCGGTCAGCGCCGAGCACGACCTGCCGCGCTACGAAACGCTGCAACCCGAATACAGCCTGGTCGCGCGCAAGGGCTACGAGAGCGAACTCGAACCGCTGGTGCGCAAGGAACACGTCGGCGTGATCGGCTACTACTCGCTGGCCAGCGGATTCCTGACCGGCAAATACCGCAGCGAAGCCGACCTCGGCAAGAGCGCCGCGCGTGCCGCCGCGGTCGGCAAGTACCTCAACGGCCATGGCCTGCGCGTGCTCGCCGCGCTCGACGACGTCGCCGCGCGACACTCGGCGACGCCGGCGCAGGTCGCGCTGGCCTGGCTGATCGCGCGCCCCGGCGTCAGCGCGCCGATCGCCAGTGCGACCAGCGTCGCGCAGATGCAGGAACTGGCCGGCGCGGTGAAGCTGAAACTGTCCGACGACGACGTCGAGCAGCTCGATCTCGCCAGCGCGTGAAACCTAGCCGGCTTTGCGTCCGATGAAGCGGTAGTACGGCACGCGGCCCAACGGCAGGTACGGCACCGGCGCGCGCGCCTCGACGACCTCGTGCGGCGGCAAGGCGCGGCGCAGAGTCGTCAGATGCTCCGCGTCGAGACGCACGCCGTCGTGGCGGAACCAGGCCGGCCAGAACGCACGCGTCAACGCCGAGTGGCGGGTTGCGTCGGCGAACTCGGAGCGCGCCGGCGAGACGTAGAAGTCCACCACGCCGAGCACGCCGCCCGGCTTCAGCATCGCGATCGCGTTGGCGATCGCGCCGCGCCAGTCCGGAATCATCGTCAGCGCGTAGGAGAAGAACACGCAGTCCACCGGCTGCGCCGGGCGATACGTCGTCGCATCGGCCTCGACCGCGTGCAGTTGCGGAACGCGCTGCGCGCGCTCGCGCGCCTGCGCCAGCAACGGGCGGCACAGATCGACGACCTCGAAGCGCTCGATGCGCGCCAGGCGATCGCCGAAGAACTCGGCGTTGCGGCCGGTGCCGCCGCCGAGTTCGACCACGTGCGCGCGCTCGGGCAGCGGCAGACTGCCGATCAGCTCGGCGCGGCCGGCGAGCAGGCGCTCGCGGAAACGGTCGTAATGCTGCGACTGCGGCCCGTAGAACGCGCCGAGCGCATCCGCGTGCGAGGCCGCGCGCGGCATGCCGCGCAGCAGGCGCGCGAGCACCGCGGCGTCGTTGCGCAGCGCCTCAAGCCGGGACATCGGCGATCACGAAACCGGCATAGGTGTGCACGCGATCCTGCGGCTGCAGCGCGTCGGCGACCTCGTCCATGAAGCGGAACGCCTCGCGCAGCCGTCGCTGGTCGGGGCCGATGCGGATCGCGTCGAGATAGGCCGGCCGCGCGTGCGCGCTGCGCAGCAGGATGCGCGCGCCGGGCGCCGCGCGGAGGCGGATCGCTTCCCATTCCTCGACCAGCGCCTCGGGATGGTAGGAACTCATCCAGTCCATATGGTCGAGCAGCACGAAGCGCGAGATCGGTTCCTCGTGCGCGTGCAGGAACTCGGTCACCGTCGTGGTGTGCGGCACGATGCGGTCGACCAGACCGCTCTTCAGCCGCTCGAAGTTCGCTTCCTTCAGGTACTCCGGGCAACAGTCGCGGCGATAGCGGCCGGTCATGTAGACGTGCCAGAAATAATTGTCGGCCAGCGGCAGCTGGCGGAACACGTACTGCACCGCGTGGCGGATGAAGCCGGACACGCCGCCGTCGTGCTGCGCCTCGACCAGCTTGCGTTGCGGATACGGCACGCCGAGCAGGCTCATCACGAACTGGCGCGAGATGACCCAGTTGACCGACTTGCTCCACAACTGCGGCGCGATGCGCGCGTCGTAGATCGCCTGCTGCTCGGCGACGTTGCGCGCGCCGAGCAGGTCGTTCATCGCCACGCGCAGGCGCGGGCGCGTCGCGAAGTAGGCACGCACGCCGCGCGCGACCAGGCCGGACAGGCCATGGAAATAGAAGCTGCCGCGCCGGCTGGTGAACCAGCTCGCGTGCTTGTCCCACCATTCCTGCGCGAACGGCGACAGCTCGGCGCGCAGATGATCGCGATACAGATCGGCGAAGCGCGCGTGGAATCCCTCGCCGAAGATCGCGAAGTAGTCGTCGAAGCCGAGCGTGCGGATGCCGGCGATCTTCAGCTCGAGCAGCGCGTTCTGGCGCGGATTGGCGTCGACCGCGTGGATCACGCGCGGCGCCTGCAAGGCGTAGTCGAGCGCGTTGCAGCCGGCACTGGTGATGACCAGCACGCTGTCGTCGGCACCCAGCGCGAGCGCCTTGCGGTCCACCGCCGGGTCTTCCCAGCAGGTGTTGTAGACGAGGCTGCGCGAGTAGATCGCGTCGAAGATCTTCTGGTCGAGCTTGTCGCGCAGGTTCGGTGTCGACATCGGGCTGGCTTCGCTGGTTGGCTTCAATGGAGACGTGCGGTCGAGACGGCCGCGAGACGGATCGGCGGCACTCGCGATCGCACCGCTCAGAGGCGATCGCGCACGGTCGTGCCCCAGTCGACGCTAGCGCTCCGAAATGACGCGCGTATTGCATGGGCGGCGCGACGCGCGGGCACGCGATGTCACGACCCTGCAACGCCGCAGCAACGCTATCGCGATCGGCGAATCGCACACTTGCGCCGGTTTCCTGCGGAGACACGTGATGACGCGAACGATGTTTCGCAGCGTTTTCATCTCGGACGTCCATCTCGGTCTGGCCGACTGCCAGGCCGGCTATCTGCTCGACTTCCTGCGCTCGGCGCAGTGCGAGCGTCTCTACCTCGTCGGCGACATCGTCGACCTGGAGAACCTCGAGAAGCAGCCGTACTGGCGCGACGAACACGGCGCCGTGCTGGCCGAGATCTTCGCCATCGCCGCGCGCGGCACCAAGGTGACCTACATCCCCGGCAACCACGACGCCGCGCTGCGCCGCTTCGCCGGACAGCGCTTCGGCGGCGTCGAGATCGCGCTGAACGCCGTGCACGTGGCTGCCGACGGCCGCCGCTACCGCGTCAGCCACGGCGACGAATTCGACGGCGGGCACGACGCGCCGGCCTGGCTGCTCAAGCTCGGCGACGCGCTGCAAGGCTTCATCTGCTCGGCCAGCCGGCGCTTCAACGCGCTGCGCCGACGCCTCGGCCTGGATTACCTGCCGCTGTCGATCCGCATCAAGCAGACGATCGGCCGCGCGCGGCGCTTCATCGAGGACTTCGAAAGGCGTGTCGCCGAACAGGCCCGCCACGACGGCTTCGACGGCCAAATCTGCGGCCACATCCACTACGGCCGCATCGTCGACCGCGGCGGCGTGCTCTACGTCAACGACGGCGACTGGGTCGAGCATTGCACCGCGCTGGTCGAGCACCACGACGGCGCGCTCGAACTCCTGCACTGGACCGAGCAGCGCCGTTCGATCGCGCTGTGCCGCGCGGAAATGCCGGTGCCGGAAGCGTTGCCCGCGGCCGCCTAGGGCGCATCCGGAAGTCGTCTTCCTCCGCGGAAGCGGAGCGGCACGCGCGAGGCGGGAGCGGACATCCATGCGGATGACCCGTGGCAACATGGTTCGCGGAACGCGGACCGGTCGTCCGGAGAGGCTTGCCGTGGACGCCGCTTTCGCGGGCGCGTCGTCGGCAAGGGCCGCAGCGGCGCCAGGGCGCGGCACGGGTTGCGCACGCGGCGTATCATGCGCGTTTTCCCGTTCGGACTCCGTCATGTCGCTCACCCCCGCCACGCGCGCGCGCATCGAAGCGCTGCTCGCCAGCCATCCCGTCGTCCTGTTCATGAAGGGCTCGCGCCACGCGCCGCAATGCGGCTTCTCCGCCGCCGCCGCGGACCGCCTGAACGCGCTGCTCGACGACTACGCGACGGTGGACGTGCTCGCCGACGAGGAGATCCGCGCCGGCATCAAGGAATTCGGCAACTGGCCGACGATCCCGCAGCTCTACGTCGGCGGCGAACTGGTCGGCGGCGCCGACATCGTGCAGTCGATGTTCGATTCGGGCGAACTGCATCGCGTGCTCGGCGTGCCGGAGCCGGATCGCACGCCGCCGACGGTGTCGATTTCCGACGCGGCGGTCGAGCGCATCCGCGGCGCGCTCGCCGACGCCGGCGAGGCAAAACTATTCCTGATCGTCGACGGCCGCTTCAATCCGCAGTTCCAGCTGCGCGAGGCCGGCGACAACGACATCGTCGTCGACGCCAACGGCCTGGAGATCCGCTTCGACGTCGCCAGTGCGCAGCGCGCGCGCGGCGCGACGATCGACTGGACGCGCACGCCGCACGGCGAGGGCCTGGCGATCTTCCTGCCGCAGGCACCGCAAGCGCTGAAGCCGATGAGCGTGCAGACGCTGAAGCAGCGTCTCGACGCCGGCGACGTCACGCTGATCGACGTGCGCCCCGAGCACGAGCGCGCGATCGCGAAGATCGCCGGCGCCGACGTGCTGACGCCGGACACGCACGCGCGCCTGACCGCGCTGCCGAAGGACACGCCGCTCGCCTTCATCTGCCATCACGGCATCTCCAGCCGCAACGCGGCCGAGCACTTCCGCGAACACGGCTTCACCAACCTGTGGAACGTCGAAGGCGGCATCGACGCCTGGGCGCTCGAGGTCGATCCGTCCGTCGCACGCTACTGAGATGGCCTCCGCCGACAACGACGACGCGACGGAAGTCGTGCAGCGTCTGTTCGATCTGATTCGCGCGGTGCCGGACTTCCCGCAGCCCGGCATCACGTTCCGCGACATCACGCCGCTCCTCGCCGATGCCGACGGCTTCGCGCACTGCATCGACCTGCTCGCCGAACCGTGGCGTGCGGCGAACGTGCAGGTGGTCTGCGCGATCGAATCGCGCGGCTTCATCTTCGGCGCCGCGCTGGCCGATCGGCTGCGCTGCGGTTTCGTGCCGCTGCGCAAGCCGGGCAAGCTGCCGCCGCCGGTGGTCGCGGCGGCGTATCGGCTCGAATACGGCAGCGATGCGCTCGAGGTGCGCGCCGACGCTCCGCACGACGGCCGGCGCGCACTGATCGTCGACGACGTGCTCGCCACCGGCGGCACGCTGGCCGCCGCGCGCTCGCTGGTCGAGAAAACCGGCATGCACGTGGTCGGCGCCGGCGTCCTGATCGAACTGACCACGCTGCCGGGCCGCACGCACTGGGGTGGCGACTTGCCGCTGCATGCGCTGTTGCGCTACTGAAGAAGCTCGGACGCGGATCAAAGCGCATTTCCGCGGATAGAGCCAAACTACGAAAGGTCTTTATCCGCGTCTATTTGCTTTGATCCGCGTCAAACGCTTTCGCTCTTCAGCGATCGCCGTCTTCCCGGTCGATTTCTTCCTCGAAGCGCAGGTGCTTCACGCTGCGCCCGTTGCGGCGCACGAGCTTAAGCGCCTCGATGCCAATCTTGATGTGCGCGTCGACGAAGTTCGCGGTGATCGCCTTGTCGCTGGCCTCGGTCTTGACGCCTTCGGGAATCATCGGCTGGTCGGACACCAGCAGCAGCGCGCCGGTCGGGATGTGATTGGCGAAGCCGGCGGCGAACACCGTCGCGGTCTCCATGTCAATCGCCATGCAGCGCGTCTTGCGCAGGTAGTCCTTGAACGCGACGTCGTGCTCCCACACGCGCCGGTTGGTGGTGTAGACGGTGCCGGTCCAGTAGTCGTGACCGAGGTCGCGGATCATCGTCGACACCGCGCGCTGCAGCTGGAACGCCGGCAGCGCCGGCACTTCGGGCAGCAGGTAGTCGTTCGAGGTGCCCTCGCCGCGGATCGCCGCGATCGGCAGCACCAGGTCGCCGAGCTGGTTCTTCTTCTTCAGCCCACCGCACTTGCCGAGGAACAACGCCGCCTTCGGCGTGACGCCCGAGAGCAGGTCCATCACCGTCGCCGCGTTCGGGCTGCCCATGCCGAAGTTGATCATGGTGATGCCGTCGGCGGTGGCGTTCGGCATCGGCCGGTCGCGTCCGCGTACCTCGACGCCGTGCCACTGAGCGAACAGCTCGACGTAGTGGCCGAAGTTGGTCAGCAGGATGTGTTCGCCGAATGCGTCCAGCGGCGAGCCGGTGTAGCGCGGCAGCCAGTTCTCAACGATGTCGCTCTTGTTCTTCATCCGTCGATTCAATGCCGGAATCGCCGTCGGCGCAAGCCCTCCTCTCCCCGGTCCGCGCTCGGCGCGGCCCGCCGCGGACTTCCGGCTCAGCCGTCGAAACCGTCAGCGAACAACCGGTCGGTGCATTCCGCCACCTGCGCCGGATCGACCACCACGTTGAACGACACGCCGCGCCCGAACGGCGCCGGCGAGCGCACCAGCCAGTGGCCGGCGATGCTGGACAGCGTCTCGTATTCGACCATGAAGTCCGCGTCGATCGCCCCGTCTTCGTACTGGTCACGCACCATCGTCACCTGCGGCCGCGCGCACGGCGTTCCGTCGAGCAGCGGATGGTCGATCACCTGCACGGAAGCACCGAGCATGGCCGGCGGCAGGCGGAACGCGTTCGGGCTCGGCGGCTGCGCGTAGACGTTGAATCCGGCGCCGACGTCCATGTCGGCGCCGTCGACGTTGCCGATGTTCCATCGCCCCGACGTGCCGCTGCCTGTCCAGATCACCGCGACCGGATGGTCGTGATAAGCGCCGTCGAGATTGAAGTCGTGGCGCACCAGCAGGATCTGCCCGGGCAGGCCGTTCGTCGCCGCGGAATCGATGCGCGTGCGCGCCGCCCCCGTGTTCGCCGCGGCGGCCACGTGCGTGAACACGGTTCCGCCGGGCGCCGGCGCGAATACGTGCCAGCGCTTTCCGGGCTGGATCGGCGCGGCGGTGTTCTCGTGATAGATCGTCCAGTGGCCGGCGAACAGACTGAACCACACGCCGAACCGTTCGTAGCTGTTGGGGATGCCGTCGGGATTGATGTGCGCGCGCGTCGCGAACAGGATCGCGCCGGGATCGGTCTCGTCGGCCAGGGTCGTGACGTGGTCGCCCGGGTTGCCGGTGTTGCCGGCGCTCGCGACGTGCGCGTAGGCGACGTCGCCGTATTCGTACGCGCCGATGTCGGCGCGCGCACCCTTGGTTCGGCGCAGGCCGTCGACGTCGAGCAGCGGCAGGCCGTTGTCGACGATGCCGTAGGCGAGCGTCGAGGCGTCCGCCGCGTCGATCGCCGGCGAGCCCGCGGCGGGACGCGGCCAGGTCGCGACGCCGAGCCCGGCCGGTGCCGTGATCGAATGCGACCCGAGCGCCGCCGCATTCGACGCCGCATTGATCAGGTTGTAGTCGTTGGTCACGGCGGCCGCAGCGGCATCGATCTGCAGACCCATCTCGTCGGCGACGACCAGGTTGTTCCAGACCAGGCCGGCGAAGCCCGGCGACGAGGACGACGTTGCTGGCACGACGCGAATGCCGGTCCGGCAGCGGTCCACCGTATTGTTCACCGCTTGCAGATCGAGCGTGCCGGCGGAACCCGAGAAGGACATCCCGCGCATCTGCCCACCGGCGACACAGTGGACCGCGTTCGAGTAGGCGCGCGCGTACAGCGCGCCGGCCGGATCGCCGGCGCGCTGCGTGAACGCGATGCCATCGGTGGATGTGGCGGCGAGCCGCACGTCGTTGCCGAACAGGCGCACGTAGCCGCCGGCGGAATCGCCCTGCGCGTCGACCAGGATGCCGGTTTTCTTCAGGTCGCCTTGCGCGTGCTCGATCCGGTTGAAGGCGGCGTAGGCGTCGAGCCGTGCGTCGACGCTCATCAGCTCGATCGACCCGCCGTACGCCGATGGATTGCCGGCGATGCGATTGCCGCTCAGGTTCGCCGTCACCGTGCCGCCTGCCGCCTGCACACGGATGGACACCGGTGCGGCCGGACTGGTCTGCGACAGATCGAGGTCGCTGAGATCGTAGGCGGCCGAACCCGTGCCGCCGTAGTGGACCGTCACGGAACCGTCGACCAGGTGCAGACCGCGCAAGGTCACCTCCACGTCACCGGCGGCGGCCGAGGCGACGGCGCGGATCGAGCGGCCCGGTGCGAAGCTCGGGCGATAGGTCGCGATCAGCGTCGTCGCCGGGATCAGCGCGATGCCGCGGTCGCCGAGGTCGACGTCCTCGTCCACCGGCGTGTTCGTCGCGATGCGCACCTGGTCGCCGGACGACGACGCGTCGACGCACGCCTGCAAAGTGCCGGCGCAGCTGGCCCCCGGCCAGTCCCGCACCACGCCGGCATGAGCCAGCGGCAGCGCGAGCAATCCGGCGACCCACACACCTACGCGGATACCCATGACCCACTCCCGTCGTTTGTTGCCGGATGCGAAGCGCAAGACGGCGGCGGGAGAGGACAGGCGTCGATGGGAAACCTTCATCGAACTCCGACGGCGCCACAACGCGCCGCGGCGAAAGCGCCTCCGGCTCAGCGGGCGGGGGACGTGAACTCCACCACCGCGAACGGCGCCGGAAACGCGCGCGTCGCCGGTTCGTCGTTCTCCGGCGGCGACCAGCGTCCGCCCTTGCCGAACGCCTCGGCGGAGACGTAGGCGCCGAGCGGTCGCCAGCCCTCGAACGCGTAGGGCAGGCCTTCCGCCGCCAGCGGCAGGGGCGCGTCGGCGAGATGGAAATGCAGGTGCGGCCCGGTCGACTGGCCGGTGTAGCCGAGCGCGGCGAGCACGTCGCCGCGGCGTACGCGCTCGCCGCGTCGGACCTTGATGCTGCCCGGCTTCAGATGCTCGTAGAACGCGTAGCGGCCGTCGGCGAGCGCCAGCGCGACGTAGTTTCCGCTCGCATCGCCAATCGAGACGGCGGGATTGCCGTCGGACACGGCGACCGGTTCCGCCACGTCGTCGCGCACGGCGGCGACGGTGGCGTCGGCGACTGCGAGCACGTCGGCGCCATAGCCGTACCAGTCGCGCTTGTCCTTCCCCTCGCGGGCGAATTGTCCGCCCTGCGCATCGAGCTTGATCCAGTCGATCGCGTGGCGACCGGGAATCCGCGCGCGTCCGTCGACCGCGTACAGCACGCGCCGGTGGCCGCGCGTCCACTCGGCGCTGTAGACCGCGACCCACGGACCGCCGCGCAGCGGCGCGCCCAGCGCTCGTGTCGCTGCCGGCCTCGGCGCGACGCGGCCGCCTTCGACTCGCGCGGACGTGCCGTCCGTCGTCGACTGGAATTCGACGCGATGGCGCAGCGCCGGCGGCGTCTGCGCATCGACCGCGAGATCGAGATAGACGATCGCACGCACGCCGGGGGCGAGCGTCGAAGCATCCTCGCCCGCTTCCGGACCGATGCGACCGAGCGAGGCGGCGAGTGCGCCGCCGCTCAACGTGACCAGCGGCGTCGATCCGTCCTCGGCGAACACGTCGACGCGCGTCAGGCGCAGCGGTACGGCGGCGAAGTTGGTCAGATGCAATTCATAGCCGAGCCGCGCGCGACCGTCGACGACATACGACGTCGGCGCCAGCGGAACGGCGAGATCGAACGCCTGGCGCGCGTCGCGCTGCGCCGAAACGAACGGCGACAGCACCGCCACGAGGCCGCCGAGCAGAACGCGCGGGAAGAACGAAGCCGTACTGCTCATTGGAAGTTCATCGTCATCGGGACAACCATTGCCCGGTGTCGCCATTCTGCCTTTCCGCACCCGCGACGGGTGAAGCCGAGCTGTTCCGACGGGAACGAACCGTTGCTCCGTCGGCGGCGACGGATTGAAGATCGCGCGACAACTGGACCACAATCCGAGCGACCATCCTCCGGATCGGCAGACTGCCCGTCGGGTTCGCGGCGCGAACGTTCGCCTCGGCATCCTGCCCCATCCGGTTCGCACGGGTCGCGCCGGGACGACGCACGAGGCCGGAGTCGCAGATGCTGATCACCTTCCTACTCGCCCTGCTGGTCTTCTCGATCCTCGCCTTTCGCGGGCTCGGCTTCCTCGCCTGGGTCGCCGCGGCCGGCGTCTGGCTGCTCGGCTGGCGCATCGCCGGCGTCGCGTCGCCGAACCTGTTCGCCGGCACGACGATCGTGCTGGTCGCGCTCGCCGCGGTGTTCGGGCTGCCGCCGCTGCGGCGCGCGCTGGTCTCGCGCTTCGTGATGCCGAAGTTCGCCAAGGTGCTGCCGCGGCTCGGCGACACCGAACGCATCGCATTGGAAGCCGGCACGGTGTGGTGGGACGGCGATCTGTTCGGCGGCATGCCGGATTGGGACAAGCTGCTCGCGTTCCGCCCGCGCGCGCTCAACGCGGAGGAACAGGCCTTTCTCGACGGACCGGTGGAAGAACTCTGCCGGCGCCTGAGCGACTGGGAGGTCTACCAGCAGCGCGACCTGCCGCCGGAGATCTGGGACTTCATCAAGCGCGAGCGCTTCCTCGGCATGATCATCCCGGCCGAGCACGGAGGCCTGGGCTTCTCGGCGCTGGCGCATTCGCGCGTGGTCACGCGCATCGCCAGCCGCTCGGTCACCGCGGCGGTCACCGTGATGGTGCCTAACTCGCTCGGCCCCGGCGAGCTGCTGCTGCACTACGGCACCGACGAACAGAAGAAGAAATACCTCGGCCGGCTCGCACGCGGCGAGGAGATCCCGTGTTTCGCGCTGACCGGCCCCGAAGCCGGCTCCGACGCCGCGGCGACGCAGTCCGAGGGCATCGTCGAGAAGCGCATGATCGACGGCGTCGAGGTGCTCGGCCTGCGCCTGAACTGGAAGAAGCGCTACATCACATTGGCGCCGGTGGCGAGCCTGATCGGCCTCGCGTTCCGCCTGAAGGATCCGCAGAAGCTGATCGGCGACCGCGTCGATCGCGGCATCACCTGCGCGCTGATTCCGCGCGCGACGCCGGGCATCGAGATCGGCCTGCGCCACGATCCGATGGGCGTGCCGTTCATGAACGGACCGATCGTCGGCAAGGACGTGTTCGTGCCGCTCGACGAAGCCGTCATCGGCGGCCGCGAGCAGATCGGCCGCGGCTGGCGCATGCTGATGGAGTCGCTCGCCGCCGGACGCTCGATCTCGCTGCCGGCGCTGTCGATCGGCGCGGCGCAGCTCGCCACGCGCATCTGCGGCGCCTACGCCACCGTGCGCGAACAGTTCGACACGCCGATCGGCCGCTTCGAAGGCATCGAAGAGCCGCTCGCGCGCATCGCCGGACTGACCTACCTGATGACCTCGGCGCGCAGCCTGACCTGCGGCGCGCTCGACGCCGGCGAGAAGCCGGCCGTGATCGGCAACATCTGCAAGGCGTATCTGACCGACAGCATGCGCCAGGTGATCGCCGACGCGATGGACATCCGCGCCGGCAGCGCGATCCAGCGCGGCCCGCGCAACGTACTCGCGCGCGCCTGGGACGCGGTGCCGATCGGCATCACCGTCGAGGGTGCGAACATCCTCACGCGCACGATGATCGTCTACGGCCAGGGCGCGATCCGCTGCCATCCGTTCGTGCAGAAGGAGATCGAGGCGGTCGCCGCCGACGACCTCGCCGCGTTCGACCGCGCCCTGTTCGGGCATCTGAACCTGTTCGTCACGCGCGCCACGCGCACCAAGCTGCTGGCCTGGACCGGCGCGCGTCTGGCGGAGGCGCCGGACACGCCCGACACGCGCCGCTACTACCAGCACCTGTCGCGCTTCTCGGCGGCCTTCACGATCCTCTCCGACACCGCGATGGGCACGCTCGGCGGTTCGCTGAAGCGGCGCGAGAAGCTGTCGGGCCGGCTCGCCGACGCGCTCGCCTATCTCTACCTCGCCAGCTGCGCGCTGAAGCGCTACCACGACGAGCCGAAGACGCGGCCGAACTACGCGCTGGTGCGCTGGTCGGTCGAGCTGTGCCTGTACCGTATCCAGGAAGCGCTGCTCGGCGTGCTCGACAACCTGCCCGTGCGCTGGATCGCGGTGCCGATGAAGATCGCGATCTTCCCGCTCGGCGCACGCTTCCGGCCGCCGTCGGACCGGCTCGGCAGCGAAGTCGCGCGCGACATCCTCGAAGACCGCGAGGCGCGCCGCACGCTGACCGCCGACGTGTTCGTGCCGCCGCCGGACGAACCCGGCCTCGGCGCGCTCGAGGCCGCGCTGGACAAGGCCGTGCGCGCGATCCCGATCGAGACCAAACTGCGCGACGCGGTGCGCGCCGGCGTGCTCGACCGCGCGCCCGGCTATCTGCTCGACGACCTCGGCGCCGCCGCCGGCGTCATCACCGGCGCCGAGTACGACCTGCTCAACGAGGCGCGCGACGCGCGCGACGAGGTCATCGCGGTGGACGCGTTCGAACCCGACGTCTACAAGACGCTGCACTGAAGGCTACGCGCGGCACCGAGGCTCCGCGCCGGGACGAGACGCCCATGGCGACGAGACGCTGCACCCGGAAAGGGCCGGCCGGCCGCGCCGATGTCACGCCCGCGAACGCGCTTCGATCGACGTTCCCCGAACCCGCTTCGCAAAGCATTTCACCTGACCGCGAACCAACGGAGCATCCCATGCAAGCGCAGTGGTATTTCGACTTCATCTCTCCGTTCGCGTATCTGCAGCTGCCGCAGATCCGCGCGCTCGGCGAGCGCATCGACGTCGTACCGAAACCGATCGTGTTCGGCGCCGTGCTCAAGCACCACGGCCAGCTCGGTCCGGCCGAGATCCCGGGCAAGCGCGAATTCACCTACCGCTTCGTCCAGTGGCGCGCCGGCCGGATCGGCACGACGTTGCGCTTCCCGCCCGCGCATCCGTTCAATCCGCTCGCCGCGCTGCGGCTGTGCGTCGCCGCCGGCGCCGATTGGCGCGCGATCGAAGCGATCTTCGATCACCTCTGGCGCGATGGCCGCAGCGGGGAGAATGCGGCGGAGTTGGCCGAGGTGGGCCGCCATCTCGGCATCGACGACGTCGGTGCGGCGATCGCCGACGAAGCAGTGAAGGCCACCTTGCGCGCGAACACCGAAACGGCGCTCGCGCGCGGCGTGTTCGGCGTGCCGACGCTCGACATCGGTGGCGAGCGGTTCTGGGGCGAGGACGCGACGCCGATGATCGCCGACTGGCTGGCCGATCCGACACGGTTCTCGACCGGCGAGTACGCACGCATCGCCGCGCTGCCCGGCGTGCAGCGCGTGCGCTGACGATCCGACGGCACACGATTCGAGCGCGGCGCCTCGAGCGTCGCCGCGATCACGCGAGCGGCGTTGCCGTTCCGCCGGATGCGATACGCGCTACGTCGCGGCCGTCAGTTCGACGATTCGAACGCCGTTTCGCCGCCCAATCCTTCCGCTTCGGGATGCGTGCTGATCCGGTTGCGCCCGCCCGACTTGGAGCGGTACAGCGCCGCGTCGGCGCGCTCGATCAGGTCGTTCGGCGTCAGCACGTCGGCGTCGAGTGCGGCGATGCCGATGCTGAGGGTCACGCCGATGCGGCGGCCGGAGACCAGCAGCGCCATGTCTTCGACGCGCTTGCGGATGCGCTCGGCGACGACCTCGGCGTTCGCCGCGGCGGCGCCCGGCAGCACGACGAGGAATTCCTCGCCGCCGTAGCGGCCGAGCGCGTCGCCCTGACGCATCTCGCTGAGGATCGGCCCGACCAGCGCGCGCAGGCACTGGTCGCCGACGTGATGGCCGTAGGTGTCGTTGACCTGCTTGAAGTGGTCGAGATCAAGGAACAGCAGCGACAGCGGCTCCTCCGTCTCGCGCGCCTGCAGGAAGCCGGCGCGCAGCCGCGCCAGGATCGCGCGGCGGTTCAGCACGCCGGTCAGCGCGTCGTGCTCGGCGAGCCGGTGCGCGACGTCGCGCTCGTGGCGGATCGACAGCGTGTGGTCGGCCAGCCCGTAGGCGAGCACGAGACTGGCATAGGCGAATCCGGCCGGCAGCGCGAACTCGAGCCAGACCGGCAGCGGCCAGTGCAGGATCAGCTGCAGCGCGCGCAGGATCACCAGCAGCAGGCCCGGAATCCAGGCGCCGAGGAAGAAGCCGCCGCGGCGGCTGCCCTGCTGCCAGGTGAGCAGGCCGGCGCCGAGCAGCAGCGGGGCCAATGCCAGCAGCAGCGCCGCCAATGCGTACTCGACCATCCAGTCCGGCAGCAACGCCGGCAGCGCCGCGAGCACCGCCAGCGCGGCGAACGGCCAGCGTCCGAATCCGAGCAGCCGGTCCAGGCGCGGCGCGTAGCGCACCAGTTCGAGGAACTGGCGCGAGAATTCGATCATCAGCACGATCGAGATCGCCGCCGTCAGCAGCACCGCGCGGCCGCCGAGCGGCGCGAGCAGGTCGAACGGCGCGTATTCGTAGCCGACGCCGAACTGGTACAGCTCGTACAGCACGACGAAGACGACGTGGCCGACGAAATACAGATACATGCGCTCGCGCAGGGCGAGGAAGAAGCACAGCATCACCAGCAAGGTGGCGACCTGCACCGACGGGAACAGCACGTCGAGCCGCGCGCGGCCGAGGTCGCGCACCAGCGCATCGAGCATCGGCGTGATCTCGACCCGCCGCGGCACCGCCTTGTCGGGCTTGATCTTCAGGTAGATCGGCGCGCTGGCCTTCAGACCCGCGGGCAGATCGAACATGAGCGCGTGTCGCGTGAAGCCGGCGTTCGCGTCGGCCGCGTAGATCGAATGCCTGACCTCGACGTGGTCGGGCGGGAGGTAGACGGTCGCGTCCAGGCCCTGCGGGTCGAAGATCGCGAGCACCGGCGGCCCCTCGCTGGCCCAATCGGCGGCGAGCCGGATGCGGTACCAGACGGCGTGGTCGCGCGCGGGCGTGACGGCGGCGTAGGCCTGCGCGACGAAATCGCGATCGTTGGCGCCGTTGATCAGGGCGGCCGGATCGACCGCGGCGGTGCCCGGATCGAAGCGTTCGACCACCAGCGCAACCGATTGCGCCTGCGCGGCCGCACTCGCCAGCATCAGGGCAAGCGCGAATGCCCTGAGCCAGACGACGATGCGAAAACACCCACGATCCACGGCGCGCCTATTCGAGAATGACCTGCCGAACCCGGCCTCCTGCCGCGGTCGACGAACGAACGGTCGCAGCGAGCCGATGATGCCATCGCGACGAACGCGCTCAGCGCACGGCTACCCGGACGAAACGCTTCTTCACAGATTTCACGGGCGACGCACTCGACAAGCCGGCGCCGCCCGGCGGCTCACTCCAGGTGCGCGTCGATCAGGGCGCGCGCGGCCTTGACGATCGCGCTGATCGGGCCGGTGTTGTTCGGGAAGGTCAGGCGCGTGTAGTAGCCGCCTTCACGCAACAGCATCAGCGCGTCGCCGAGCGCGTCCGGGTCGCTCGCGCCCATCTCGCGCGCGAGCTTGCGCAGGCGGCGGCGGATTTCCGTCTTGTACCGGTGCACGATGTCGCCGAGCCGGTCGTTGTCCTCGGGAATCTCGACCGCGGCGTTGCCGAGCGCGCATCCGCGGCTGGTCTTGCACTTGCAGCCTTCGATCGCCTTCGCGCGCAGCCAGGCGAGATCGATGTCGGAGGCGACCAGGGCCTCGACCTGGCGCCGCGCATCGCCCGCGTACGGCGCGATCGTCTCGTCCCAGCGCGCCCAGTACTCGCGCTCCTGGTCGGTCAGGTATTCGGCGACCAGGTCGTCCTTCGACGGAAAGCTCCGATAGAAGCTCATCTTGTTCGTGCCGGCTTCGTTGGCGATCGCGTCGACGCCGACCGCGCGAATGCCGTGGCGATAGAACAGATCGCAAGCCGCGTCGAGGATGCGATCGCGCACGCGCGGCTTGTCGGCCGGGGCGGCGTTCTCGGTGGCGACGGGTTTTGCGTTCATGACACGACTCCTCCTCTTGACACGTGAGTTACCAGTCAGTAACGTACCACAATGTTACTGACCGGTAACTAACGTTGCAACAGCATTGCGGCGTTCCGTCCGCCGGTCAAGCCGCGACGCAGCAGGAGAGAACCCGCGCGCCGTGGCCGCAGAAGGATTTTCGCACCCCGGCCCGCCTCAGCCCAAGGACAGACTCATGAGAACCGCCTCCTTTGCCGTACTTCCGCTGCTCGCCGCCCTCGTGCTGGCCGGCTGCGCCCGCTCGCAGGCGACCGACGCGCCGGCCGCGCCGCCGGCGCCCGAAGTCAGCGTCGCCGCCGTCATCAGCCAGCCGCTGCGCGACTGGGAAGAATTCAGCGGCCGCCTCGAGGCGGTCGACAGCGTCGAGATCCGCCCGCGCGTCAGCGGCTTCGTCGATTCGGTGAACTTCACCGAGGGCGCCCGCGTGAAGAAGGGCGAGCTGCTGTTCCGCATCGATCCGCGCCCGTTCCGCGCCGAGGTCAACCGCCTCACCGCCGAACTGAAGCGCGCGCGTTCGCAGCAGCAGCTGGCAGCGTCGAACCACGAACGCGGCAAGCGTCTGCTCGGCCAGCACTGGATCTCGCAGCAGGACTTCGACCAGCTCGCCACCGCCGAAGCGACCGGCGTCGACGCCGTCGGCGCGGCGCAGGCGGCGCTCGACGCGGCCAAGCTCAACCTCGAGTTCACCGAGGTGCGCGCCCCGATCGACGGCCGCGTCTCGCGCGCGCTGATCACCGCCGGCAACCTCGTCTCCAACGCCAGCGTGCTGACCACGGTGGTCTCCGACGATCCGGTCTACGCCTACTTCGACGCCGACGAGCACACCTACCTGAAGTTCGCGCGCCAGGCCGGCCTCGGCGGCGACGGCCGCCGCGCCGACAGCCCGGTGTTCATGGGCCTGATCGACGAGCAGGGCTATCCGCACGAGGGACGGCTGAACTTCCTCGACAACGTCGTCGACGCGCAGAGCGGCACGATCCGTGGCCGCGCCGTGTTCGACAACCCGGACGGCCGCTTCACGCCGGGCCTGTTCGCGCGCATCAAGATGGTCGGCGGCGACAGCCGCGAGACCGTGCTGATCGACGACCGCGCGGTCGGCACCGACCTCGGCAAGAAGTACGTGCTCGCGTTGAAGTCCGACGACACGCTCGAACGCCGCTTCGTCGAACTCGGCGCCTCGCTCGACGGCCTGCGCGTGGTCAAGCAGGGACTCGCCGCCGGCGACGTCATCGTCGTCAACGGATTGCAGCACGCACGTCCCGGCAGCGCGGTGAAACCGACGCGGGTCGAGATGACGACGAACACGGCCGTGATCGGGCAGCTGGCGCCGGCATCGAACCGTACGGCGTCGACCGCGGGCGGCAATGCGCGCGGCGGCCTGAACTGATGAATTGAATCCTGCCTCCTCTCCCGCTTGCGGGAGAGGGATGGGTGAGGAGGTGTGACGCAAGCCACCATCCCTGGTGCGCTTTCCGATCGGCATTCCTACCTCACCCTCAGCCGCCGGAGGGCGGCTTCGACCTCATCCGCCCTCCGGGCACCTTCTCCCGTGAGCGGGAGAAGGGAAAGAAAAACAAAGGACTCGCTCCCGTGAACCTCTCCCAATTCTTCATCACGCGCCCGGTCTTCGCCGGCGTGCTGTCGGCGCTGATCCTGATTGCTGGCCTAGTCTCGATCCGGCAGCTGCCGATTTCCGAATATCCGGAAGTCGTGCCGCCGACCGTGGTCGTGCGCACCACGTATCCCGGCGCGAATCCCAAGGTGATCGCCGACACCGTCGCCGGGCCGCTCGAGCAGGCGATCACCGGCGTCGAGGACATGCTGTACCAGTTCTCGCAGGCGACCGCCGACGGAGTGATGACGCTGACGGTCACCTTCAAGCTCGGCACCGACGTCGACAAGGCGCAGCAGCTGGTGCAGAACCGCGTCGCGCAGGCGACGCCGAAGCTGCCGCAGGACGTGCAGCGCATCGGCGTGACGGTGAACAAGTCCACGCCCGACATCACGATGGGCGTGTTCCTGATTTCGCCGGACGGCCGCTACGACCTCAACTACCTCGCCAACTATCTGATCCTCAACATCAAGGACGAGCTGGCCAAGATCGACGGCGTCGGCGACGTGCAGCAGTTCGGCGGCGGCAGCTACTCGATGCGCGTGTGGCTGGACCCCGAGAAGGTCGCCGCGCGCGGCCTGACCGCCGGCGACATCGCCAACGCGATCCGCGAGCAGAACGTGCAGGTCGCGGCCGGCCAGCTCGGCTCGCCCGCCCAGCCCTCGGTGTCCGACGGGTCGAGCCGGCCGAACTTCCAGGTCGCGGTCAGCACCAAGGGCCGCCTCGTCGACGAAGAGGACTTCGCCGACATCATCATCAAGACCGGCAGCAGCGGCCAAATCACGCGCCTGCGCGACGTCGCGCGCGTGGAACTGGGCTCGGACAACTACGCGCTGCGCGCGATGCTCAACAACCAGACCGCGGTCGGCGTCGGCATCTACCAGCGCCCCGGCAGCAACGCGATCGCGATCTCCGACGCGGTGCGCGCGAAGATGAAGGAGCTGTCGAAGTCCTTCCCCGAAGGCATCGAGTACGACCCGGCCTACGACCCGACCATCTTCGTGCGCGGCTCGATCAACGCCGTGCTGCACACGCTGCTCGAAGCGATCCTGCTGGTGGTGATCGTGGTGATCGTGTTCCTGCAGACCTGGCGCGCCTCGATCATCCCGCTGCTGGCGGTGCCGGTGTCGCTGATCGGCACGCTCGGCGTCATGCACCTGCTCGGCTTCGGTCTCAACACGCTGTCGCTGTTCGGCCTGGTGTTGGCGATCGGCATCGTCGTCGACGACGCGATCGTGGTGGTCGAGAACGTCGAGCGCAACATCGGCGAAGGTCTCGCGCCGTTCGACGCGACGGTACAGGCGATGAAGGAAGTCACCGGCCCGATCATCGCCACCGCGCTGGTGCTGTGCGCGGTGTTCCTGCCGACCGCGTTCATCAGCGGCCTGTCGGGCGAGTTCTACAAGCAGTTCGCGATCACCATCGCGATCTCGACGGTGATCTCGGCGTTCAATTCGCTGACCTTGTCGCCGGCGCTGTCGGCGCTGCTGCTGAAGTCGCACGATGCGCCGCCGGATCGCGCCACGCGCTTTCTCAACGGCGCGCTCGGCTGGTTCTTCCGCCCGTTCAACCGCTTCTTCACGCGCGCCTCGAACGGCTACGTCGGCATGATCAGCCGCATCCTCGGCCGCAGCTCGGTCGCCGTGGTGCTCTACCTCGGCCTGATCGTGCTCACCGCGTTCGCCTTCGCGCGCACGCCGACCGGATTCGTACCGGCGCAGGACAAGCAGTACCTGGTCGGCTTCGCGCAGCTGCCCGAGGCCGCCACGCTCGATCGCACCAGCGCGGTGATCCGGCGCATGGGCGACATCGCGCTGAAGACGCCCGGCATCGAATCGGTGCCGGCATTCCCCGGCCTGTCGATCAACGGCTTCACCAATGCGCCGAACATGGGCATCGCGTTCACGCCGCTGAAGCCGTTCGAGGAGCGCACCGACGCGTCGATGTCCGCCGGCGCGATCGCAACCGCGCTGAACGCGCAGTTCTCGAAGATCCAGGACGCCTACATCGCGATCTTCCCGCCGCCGCCGGTGCAGGGCCTGGGCGTGATCGGCGGCTTCAAGCTGCAGATCGAAGATCGCGGCAGCCGCGGCGCGGACGAGCTGTACCAGGTCGTGCAGAACGTGATCGAGAAGGCCGGCAAGCGTCCGGAACTCGCCGGGCTGTTCTCCGGCTTCCAGGTCAACGTGCCGCAGATCGAGGTCGAAGTCGATCGCGAGAAGGCGAAAGCCGCCGGCGTCGCGCTGCGCGACGTGTACGACACGATGCAGATGTACCTGGGCTCGCTCTACGTCAACGACTTCAACCGCTTCGGTCGCACCTACCAGGTCAACGCGCAGGCCGAACCGGGTTTCCGCCTCAACGCGGAGGACATCGGCCGCCTGAAGACGCGCAACGCGCACGGCGACATGATTCCGCTGGCCAGCTTCGTCACCGCCAAGGAAACCTCCGGTCCCGATCGCGTGCCGCACTACAACGGCTTCCTCGCCGCGGAACTCAACGGCGGCGCCGCCCCGGGCTATTCCTCCGGCCAGGCGCAGACGGCGATCGAGGAAGTGCTGCGCACGGAACTGCCGAACGGGTTCGCCTACGAGTGGACCGACCTGACCTACCAGCAGATCCTCGCCGGCAACACGATGGTGATCATCTTCCCGCTGGTCGTGCTGCTGGTGTTCCTGGTGCTGGCCGCGCAGTACGAGAGCCTGTCGCTGCCGCTGGTGGTGATCCTGATCGTGCCGATGACCCTGCTCTGCGCGATCGCCGGCGTGCTCGCGGCCGGCGGCGACAACAACATCTTCACCCAGATCGGCCTGATCGTGCTGATCGGCCTCGCCTGCAAGAACGCGATCCTGATCGTCGAGTTCGCCAAGGACCGCGAGGCGCAGGGCGTCGGCGTGTGGCAGGCCGTGCTCGACGCGTGCCGCCTGCGCCTGCGTCCGATCCTGATGACCTCGCTCGCATTCGTGATGGGCGTGGTGCCGTTGGCGCTGGCGACCGGCGCCGGCGCCGAGATGCGCCGCGCGATGGGCGTGGCGGTGTTCTCCGGCATGCTCGGCGTGACCTTCTTCGGCCTGCTGCTGACGCCGGTGTTCTACCTGCTGGTGCGGCGCCGTCGCGCGCAGCGCGCGGCGGCGGCGCCGACGACGGCGCTGGAACCGGCGCCCGGCCACTGACCGCCGGCCGTTATTTCGTCAACGAGATCCGCACATGTCCGAATCCCTTGCCATTCCGTGCAACGACGACTGCCGGCCGACGGCGCGCTGGGCGCCGGTGATCGCGATGAGCGTCACCGCCTTCATCCTGGTCACCAGCGAATTCCTGCCGGTCGGCATTCTCAACATCCTGTCGACCGACCTCGGCATCAGCGCCGGCGATGCCGGCGCGACCATCGTGCTGCCCGGCATCTCCGCCGCGCTGGCGGCCGTGCTCGCGCCGTACCTGGGACGCAGGGCCGACCGTCGCGATCTGATCCTGCTGACCGTGCTGGCCAGCGTGCTCGGCAATCTGATTTCAGCGGCGGCGTCCACATACGCCCTCCTGCTGATCGGACGCCTGTTCCAGGGCGTCGCCGTCGGCGGGTTCTGGTCGATCGCCCTGACCGTCGTGCCGCGCGTGGCACCGAAGGGAATCCACATCGCCAAGGTGATGTCGGTCTACATGCTCGGCGTCACCGCGGCGACCGTGCTCGGCGTACCGCTCGCGACCTGGCTGACCGGCGCGATCGGCTGGCGCGCCGCGTTCGCGATCATCAGCCTGGTCTGCGTGCTGGCGATGCTCGCCCTGCTGCGCTTCATGCCGCGCGTCCCCGCGATCGACCAGTTCCGCCTGCGCGACATGGGACTGCTGCTGTCGTCGATGCCGCCGCGGGTCGGCTTCGTCGCGATCATGCTGGTCGGCACCGCGCATTTCCTCTCCTACGCCTATCTCGCGCCGTTCCTGCAGCATGCGGCGCATTTCGACGTCGACCTGATCGCCACCACGTTGCTGATCTTCGGCGTCGGTGGCGTCGTCGGCACCTGGATCGGCGGACATCTCGGCAGCCGCGACGTGCGTTACGGCTTCCTGGCCACGGCGGTCGTGCTCATGCTCAGCATCGGCCTGCTGACGATCTTCGCGAAGTCGACGATCGCGATCGTCGTACTCGTGAGCCTGTGGGGCATCGCCTGGGGCTGCTTCCCGATGCTCGCCAATACCTGGATGTTCGTGACCGCGCCAGACAAGGCCGAGCGCGGCATCTCGGCCCTGGTGGTGGCGTTCCAGGTGATGATCGGCGGCAGCGCCCTGCTCGGCGGCTGGCTGGTCGATCACCGCGGCATCGACCCGGTCCTGATGCTGAGCGCAGGCGCGGCGTTCCTCGGCGCCTTGCTGGTGCTCGCCTACGCGAGCCGGATTCCCCTGCACTCGGGCGTCGCGAACGCGGCGGCGCACTCGTGACCTTGCGCCGCAGGCCTCCGCACCGAACCTCGACGCCGCGTCGACGATGCGATGCGTCGCGCGGCCGCAAATGACGTGACGCGCGGCAATTCCGTCCGCAGCGCAGCGAACGTGCCGCACGCACGTTGAAGGCCGAAAACGGCCAGCCGGCGCGCACCGCTTCGGACAGCATGGCGTTTCGATACCCCTTCGAGGATCCACCGATGGCTGTCACGACGACTTCCGCCGACGCCCGCCGCAACTCGATCGCGTTGGTCGCGGTCTGTCTCGCTTCGCTGATGTTCGGTCTGGAGATCTCCAGCGTGCCGGTGATCCTGCCGACGCTGGAGAAGGTCCTGCACGCCGACTTCAAGGACCTGCAGTGGATCATGAACGCGTACACGATCGCCTGCACGACGGTGCTGATGGCGACCGGCACGCTGGCCGACCGCTTCGGGCGCAAGCGCGTGTTCCTGCTCTGCATCGCCGCGTTCGCGCTGACCTCGCTGTGGTGCGGCGTGGCGCAGAACGTGGGCGTGCTAGTCGTCGGCCGCTTCCTGCAGGGTATGGCCGGCGGCGCGATGTTCATCTGCACGGTCGCCGTGCTCTCGCACCAGTTCCGCGAAGGCGCCGAGCGCAGCCGCGCCTTCGTCGCCTGGGGCGTGATCAGCGGCATCGGTCTCGGCTTCGGACCGCTGATCGGCGGCGTGATCGTGGCGGCGTCGAACTGGCAATGGGTGTTCCTGATCCAGGTTCCGCTGGCCGTCGTGGCGCTGCTGCTCGCCGTCGCACACGTACGCGAATCGCGCGATCCGAATGCGGAAAAGCTCGACCTCGCCGGCATCCTGACCTTGTCGGTGGCGGTGTTCGCGCTGACCTACGCGATCACGCAGGGACCGGACCTCGGCGGCTTCACCGCCCCGGCGACGCTGGCGATCCTCGCCGTCAGCCTGGCCGCATTCGTCGCCTTCGTTCGCGTCGAGCGCCGGCACGCGCATCCGATGTTCGATTTCTCGGTGTTCAAGATCCGCGCGTTCTCCGGCGCGATCGTCGGCTGCGTCGGCATGAACTTCAGCTACTGGCCGCTGATGATCTACCTGCCGATCTATTTCCAGGGCGTGCTCGGCTACGACAGCACGACCTCGGGCCTGTTCCTGCTCGCCTACACCTTGCCGTTCCTGGTCATGACGCCGCTGGCCGAGCGTCTGCTGCAGCGTCGCGGCGCGCGCTTCGCGGTGCCGTTCGGCCTCGCCGCCATCGGCGCCGGCTTCCTGCTGATGCTGTGGGGCAGCTCGGTCGAGCAGGCGAACGGATGGACGATCCTGCCCGGCACGCTGCTCGCCGGCGTCGGCATCGGCTTGACCAACACGCCGGTCACCAACACGACCACCGCCTCGGTGTCGAGCGACCGTGCCGGCATGGCCTCGGGCATCGACGTCAGTGCGCGCCTGATCGCGCTCGCGATCAACATCGCCGTCATGGGCCTCTTGTTGCAGAACGGCGTGGCCGCGCAGTTGGTGCATGCACTCGGCGGTGCGATCGACGGGACGCAGGTGCGCACGATGGCGGAAAGCATCGCGGCCGGAAATCTCGCCGCCTCCGACGCCGCCGCGCGCAGCGCGCTGGCGCAGGGCTTCGCCTGGGTGCTGACGTACGGCGGCCTCGGCGTGCTGGCCTTGGCGGCGCTGAGCTATTTCGTCTTCGGCGCGACACCGCGCTCCGCACCGGCGACCACCGCCGTGGCGAGGCTCGCCGCGGACGGCGCCGAATGCCCGAACGCCGCGTCCTGCAATCCCTGATTACTCGATCCACGACCCATCCCAAGGATGCGCGATGCGCGTCCGCCAACCAAGGAGAAACTCCATGACTCGGAAAATCGCCCTCGTCACCGGCGCCACGCGCGGCATAGGCCTTGAAACCGCACGCCAGCTCGCACGGAACGACGTCCACGTCCTGCTCGCCGGGCGCGACCGCGCCGCGGCGAACGACGCCGCGGCGAAGCTGCGGCAGGAAGGCCTCACCGTCGACGCGATCGCGCTCGACGTGAACGACGCGAACGGCATCGCCGCCGCGGCGAAGGAAGTCGAAGCCGCGCACGGCCGTCTCGACATCCTCGTCAACAATGCCGGCATCCTCGCCGAGGATCCGACGAAGAAGCCGTCACAGCAGCCGCTCGACGCCTGGCGCAAGACCTTCGACACCAACTTGTTCGGCGTCGTCGCGGTGACGCAGGCGTTCCTGCCGCTGCTGAAGAAATCGCCGGCCGCGCGCATCGTCAACGTGTCGAGCATCCTCGGCTCGTTGGCGCTGCACACCGACCCGGGTTCGGGCATCTACGACTTCAAGATTCCGGCCTATGACGCGTCGAAGTCGGCGTTGAACGCATGGACCGTGCATCTCGCCCACGAGCTGCGCGAGACGCCGATCAAGGTCAACGCAGTCCACCCGGGCTACGTGAAGACCGACATGAACGGCGGCAATGGCGAGCTCGACATTCCCGACGGCGCCCGGTCCAGCGTCGAGCTCGCCCTGATCGGCGCGGACGGCCCGAACGGCAGCTTCTCGCACCTCGGCCAGACCTTGCCCTGGTAGGTTCTCGGCGCGATCGAAGCGGCGGCGTACACTGGCGGCATGCGCTGCCGCCCTTCGATCCTCGCGCTGATTGTGCTGCTCGCGACGCCCGTCGCGTTCGCGGCCGACGCATTCAAATGCACGGCGGCGGATGGCTCGGTGAGTTTCCAGGACCGGCCGTGTCGCGACTCGTCGCGGCAGGAGCGATTCCAGCTGCCGCAGTACGCGCCGCCACCGCCGCCGGCGGACGATGCCGTCGTCGAGGCGACGCCCGCCGGGAATCCGCAGCCGCCGGAGCCTTCCGTACCGCGCGAACCGCCGCCGAGCTTCTTCCTGTGCACGCGCTACGACGGCAGCCGCTATCTCAGCGACAGCGGCATCGGCGATCGCTATGCGGTGCCTTACGGCATGCTGTCCGGTTCGGGTCGCAGCCTCGCGCAGGCCTATGGCGGCCGCGACGGCATCGGCGTGTCGGCGCCGGGCTTGCGCACGCCGCCGACGATTCCGGCCGACGAAGCGCCGTTCGCGACGAACTACGTACAGGTCGAGGACGAATGCCATCACGCCGCGCCGCAGGAAGCCTGTGCCTATCTACGCGACGAGCTCGATCGCCTGCAAGGCAAGATGAGGCGCGCGTTCAGCGACACCGAAGCGCAGTTGAAGCAGCAGCAACGCGAGTTGCGCGCGCGCCAGCGGGGTTGCTGAAAGAGGAAGCGATCGGACCGTGAAGAAGACGGAGGGAGCCGGAGCGCGCTCTGCCTCTGGTGTTCCTTCCTCGTTCTTCGTGTCGCGTCGTCCTGCCGCGACCGTGCCGTCATTGCAGCACGAGCGACGGCCGCGGCGCATGGCGCCGCTCGTGTTCGAGCAGCCATTGCTTGGTCGGCAGACCGCCGCCGAAACCGGTCAGCTTGCCGGAGCTGCCGATCACCCGATGGCAGGGCACGATGATCGGCAGTGGATTCGCGCCGTTCGCCGCGCCGACGGCGCGGCTCGCCTGTGGCTGGCGGATGCGCCGCGCGAGTTCGCCGTAGCTGATCGTCTCGCCGTAGGGAATGCGCAGGAGCTCGTCCCAGACGCTCTTGCGGAACGCCGTGCCGCGCGGCGCCAGCGCGACGTCGAACACGTGCAGGTCGCCGGCGAAGTAGGCGTCGAGCTGCTCGATCACACGTCCCAGGAAGCGACGACTGCGTTGCCAGCCCTGTTCGATGCGCGCGTCCTGATCCTTGTTCGGGAAGTCGACGCAGCGCAGGCCGTCTTCATCGGCGACCAGCAGCAGCCGTCCGATGGGTGTCTCGAGATAGTCGTAGTCCATCCTGTGGGTCCGTTGCTGGGGTCGATGGGAGAAGCGTAGCGCGCCACACGATCCGGGAGAGGCCGCCCTCGACGGCATCGCTCAACTCGCGCGCCACAACAGCATCACCGCGTACGCGCGCCACGGCCGCCAGGCTCCGCTCATCGCCTCCAGTTCGCGCGTCGACAGCGTGCGTCCCTGCCCGGCACTGCGGCGCAGGATCAGGTCGGCGGCCGGAAACGCGTCGGGCTGCGCCAGCGCGCGCATCGCGATGTAGTGCGCGGTCCACGGGCCGATGCCGGGCAAGGCGACCAGATCGCGTTCGAATTCCGCCAGCGGCTGCTCGGTGCGAAACGCGATACGGCCGTCGACGATCGCCTGCGCGAGTCCGCGGATCGTCGCCGCTCGCGCGCGGATGATGCCCTGCTGCTCGAGCGGCGCCTCGACCAGCGCCTGCGGTGTCGGGAACAGCGCGGTCAGCCCCGCGGCAACGCCTTCCGCGTACGGCGTTCCATACGTCGCGGCGACGCGCGCCGCCAGCGTGCGAGCCGCGGCGACGCTGACCTGCTGGCCGAGCACCGCGCGCACGGCGAGCTCGAAGCCGTCCCAGGCGCCCGGCAGGCGCTGTCCCGGCCAACGCTTGATCAAGGGGCCGAGCACCTCGCTGCGGCGGAACGCGGCGCCGAGGGCACGCGGATCCGCATCCACGTCGAACATGCGCCTGACGCGCGCGACCAGGCCGCCGAGCGCGCTGCTGCGCGGATGGTGCACGCGCAGACGCAGCGCCGAATCGCCCGCGATCGGCGCCACGCCAAACCAGCCCGGCACGCCGTCCTGCACGAAGCTGCGCCGGTAGCCGTCCGCATCGACGATCTCGACGCCGGGAATCGAACGGCGCGCGTAGAACTCGAGCAGTTGCGCGAAATCGTACGGTGCGCGATACGGCAGACGCAGGTCGATGCAGCCGGGACCGGAGAGCCCGGATTCGGAACCCGGCGAAGCGGCCGAGCGCGCCGCCGAACCGCGCTCGCGACGCAACGCGCGCGGCGGCTTGCCGTAGGTCGCGACGAAGGCGGCGTTGAAGCGGCGCAGGCTGGCGTAGCCGGAGGCCTGCGCGATCGTCGTCATCGGCAGCGCGGTCTCGCCGAGCAGCTTCTTGGCGAACAGCAGGCGCCGCGTCGCCGCGACGTCCAGCGGACTCGCGCCGAGCTCGTCGGCGAACAGCCGGCGCAGATGACGTTCGCCGACGCCGATGCGCGCGGCCAGCTCCGGCAAGGAACCCTCGTCCAGCGCACCCTGTTCGATCAGGCGCAGCGCACCGGCGACGAGTTCGCTCTTCGCACGATGCAGCGGCGAACCCGGCGCCGCCTCCGGGCGACAGCGCAAGCACGGCCGGAACCCGGCCGCGGACGCCGCCGCCGCGCTTTCGTAATAGCGCACGTTGTGCGTCTTCGGCGACGGCGCCGGGCAGACCGGGCGGCAGTAGATGCCGGTCGAAGTGACGGCGATGAAGAACAGGCCGTCGAAGCGCGCGTCGCGCGTCAGGCGTGCGCGTTCGCAGATGCGCGGGTCGAGGCGATGGCCGGGTTCGGCATTGTGCATGCCGCTATGCTAACGCCGGCCGAAGCGGCCAACTCGCCGTTTTCGGCCGTCAATGATCCACCGCCCAGCGCCCCGACGGCGTGATCGACCGCCTGTCGCAGCATCGCCGGGACGATGTAGCCGCGGTGGATCGGATCGACCACCGCCATGTAGAAGCGGCCGAACCCGTTGCGCGTGCGTACGCGCGTGCCGAGCGTGCAGCGCATGCTTCCATCGGGCAGGCGTTCGACGCCGACGCAGGAACGAAACGCGAGATGCTTGTCGTCCGCGCCGAGAATCACCTCGGCGCGCGCGTCCGCCGTGTCGACGCGCTGCGCCAGTACCGGGAAGCGGCCCGCGAACGTGACCTGCGCGGTCGCGGACAACAGCGACGACACCGGACAGCCGAGCGGCGAGGTGCGCAGGCCGAGCGGCTTCACCAGCACGTTGCGGAACGCCATCAGGCGCGATACGCCGTGCGGCCGGCTTTCGAGGAAGCCGGTCAACAGCGCGGCGAGCGCCGTGCTGGCCGACGCGGTCGCGAACGCGCCGGACGGAACGACCCGCTCGAACAGATCCTCGTGCACCGGCAGGCCGGCGAACTGCGTGCGCAGCAAAGAAGCTTCCGGTACGACGTCCAGCTCGCGCACGCGCGGCGTGCCGACAACGGCACCGGGGCCGCGCGGTCGCCGGACGCGTGCGAGCGCTCCGCCGAGCCAACCGAGCCCGCGACGCCAAGCGGCACGCTGATCGGCCGGGGCGTTCAACGCAAGCACCGTCGTCGGCACGCGCGTCGCGTCGAACGAAGGATCGTCGAGCAGAGCGCACACCGCGGCCGGCAGCAACTCGGTCAATGCCGGAATGCTCGCCGCGCCGTCGAGTACGCGCCGATGCAGCTCCGGGGCGAGATCGCCGCCGAGTTCGTTCGTGTGGCACGAGAGTGCGAACAACGCCGGATGCGTCGATCCCGATCGCAGCGGCAGGAACTGATGCCAGACGCCTCCGCCGAAGCGCACGACGAACACGCTGTCCGGCGGCACGTCGACGTGGTTCAGCTCGGCGACGAACGCATGCGGGTCGTGAGCGATCTGCCCGGCCGAGGCGGTCGAGAAGCGCAGCCGGGCGCCGGCGCCGCCGGAGATCGCGGTGAACACGCGATGGCCGGCGTGACGATGGAACGGATGCCCGTTCGCGCCGACCGCGAACGTGTACAGCGAGGTCGCGTCGCCCTTGGCGAGATCGATGCCGCCGATGCGCGTCGACGGTTCGTCCAGTGCGTCGACGAAGTTCTCGTGCGCGCGCTGCCGCGCCGAGGCATCTTCGATCAGCCGGTCGCCTCCACCTGGACCCAATTGTGCGATCAAGGTCACTTCGACCGGCAGACCGCCTCCGCGCGGATGGAGACGCGCAGCCGGGAACGTCGACGCGTCATTCGTCGTGTCTCGCATGGCGTACTCCGGCTCAGCTCTGCTTCGCTCGCGTCTTCGCGCGCGACCGGCTTTCGCGCTTGAGCGGACCGGCGACCGGGCAGACTTCCGCAGCCCAGGCGAACAGCGTGTTCGCGAGACGGTCGGGAACCTGGCGGAAGTAGACGAACTGGCCGCGCTTTTCGCGCTCGATCAGCCCGGCGTCCTCGAGGATGCGCAGATGGCCGGACAACGCGGGCTTGCTGAAGTCGAAGCGCGCCGCGATCTCGCCTGCGGTCAGCTCGCCCTGGTTCAGGTAGGCGAGGATCTTGCGGCGCGCGGTGGATGCCAATGCCTCGAATACACGCTCCACAGGAGTTCCTTAATTAGGAAATTACTTAATTAATTATCAGTCGTCGGACTTCGAGTCAAGCGCGCGGTGGAATCCGTCCTCGTGCCGCCTGGCGCCACGACCGTCCTTCCGCCTCGACCACCGACGCCAAGTGCCGGATCCGGCTCGACACCTCCTGTTGCGGAGCACGCCACCGTCCGGCATGGTGGGCCGATCGAGCCCATCACGCGATCTCTTCGGCATGAGCGAACTTGCCTGGGCACTCACGATCCTGATCGTGGCGGCTGCCGCCGCCGGGGCGCTTTGCGACGCGCTCCTGCGCAACACGGTGGCGGCGTTCTTCCTGTCCGCGGCTGTTCGCTCGGAGCGTGGTGGTATTTCGCGGCGCGAAGCGATCCGTTCTGGCCCATCGCGGCGCTCGTCGTCGTGCCGACCGTCATCGCCACGTCGATCTTCATGAGCCTACTCGGACGCGCCGCGCATCGCGCGCTCGCCCGCGGGGACTGAACGCGCCGCTCAGAATCCGTAGCGCAGAAAGCCGCCGTCGACCGCGATGCATTCGCCGGTCACGTAGCTCGACGCCGGCAGGCACAGGAAGGCGACTGCCGCGGCAACTTCCTCCGGCTCGCCGATGCGGCCGATCGGCGTGCGTTCGAGCACTTCGTCGAGATAGTCGGGATCGGCGAGCGGGCCTTCGGTGCGCTGCGTGCGGATGTACCACGGTGCGACCGCGTTGACGCGGATGCCGTCCTCGGCCCATTCGCAGGCGAGGTTGCGCGTGAGCTGGTGCAGCGCAGCCTTGGTCATGCCGTAGGGCGCGCCGGTGCGCACGTGGGTGAGGCCGGAGACCGAGCCGACGTTGACGATCGCGGCGTTGCCGTGCGCGGCGAGATGCGGATGCGCGAGGCGGCTCATCTCGAACGCGGCGAGCACGTTCGTCTCGATCAGCGCGCGTACCTCCTCGAGCGCGTAGTCGAGCGCCGGCCGGGTGGCATTGCCGCCGACGTTGTTGACCAGCAGGGACAGCTCGACGTCGAGGTCGGCGACCCAGTCGAACACCTCCAGACGCTGTTCGCGGTCGGCCAGGTCGGCGGCGAACGCGTGGAACTCGCGCCCGTCCACCGCATCGGCGAGTTCCGCGCGCGCGAGTTCCAGCGCGGCCTCGTCGCGCGCGATCATCAACACGTCGGCGCCGAGCGTCGCCAGCTCGCGCGCGCAGGCGAAACCGATGCCCTTGCTGGCACCGGTGACGAGCGCGACCTGGCCGTCGAGCCGCCAGCGTGATGGGTTCGTCATCGCGCGATCCTCCGACTTGTGCGCACCCGATGTGCGGCGCAGACTCCGGCCAATCCTGCCACATCGAGCATGCCATGCTGCGTTCGATCGCCTTCGCCGTCTGCGTCTGTGCCTTGGCGGGATGCTCCGGCCGCCAGGCCGACCAGCAAGCGGCGCAGCCTGCCGCGCCGGCGAAGCCGAAGACCGCGCTCGACGAGCAGTTGAAGGCGCTCGAGAAGGCCAAGGCCGTGCAGCAGACCGTCGACGACGCCGCGAAAGCACAGCAGAAAGCGATCGACGACGCCGGGGGTTGAGTCGGATGCCGGAGAATCTCTGGAGCTACCTGCTGGTCGCCGCGGTGTTCTTCGTGCTCGGCCGAGTGACCGCCGATCGTGGCGGCGCGCGCCCCGGTATCGGCGCCGGCGATCGAAACGAGCGCGCACGGACACCGCGCCCCACCACGCCACCGCGACCGCTCGAACTGCCGACCGACCTCGATACCGAAATCCGCGAGATGATCGTGCACGGCAATCCGATCCAGGCGATCAAGCGCTATCGCGAGGCGACCGGCGTCGACCTGAAGACGGCGAAGGAAGCGATCGACGACTACCAGGAACGCCTGCGTCGGAGCGGCTTGCTCTAGGCCCTTCGTTCCCGTTCCCGCCTGCCGCCGTCGGCGATGGTGCACTGCGCTTTGCTTCGCGGCGCGTCAAGGACTAGGCTCGCCGCTCACCAGAGTGCTCATGCGAGAGGCCTGTGGTGGAGCGAACCGATATCCGCGACGCGAACTATTTCCACAAAGTCGTCGATTGCCAATGGGCCTGCCCGGCCCACACCCCGGTCCCCGAATACATCCGCCTGATCGCCGCCGGCCGGTACGACGACGCCTACCTCGTCAACTGGAGGTCGAACGTCTTCCCCGGCATCCTCGGCCGCACCTGCGACCGCCCCTGCGAGCCGGCCTGCCGGCGCGGGCGCGTCGAGGAGAACGGCGCGGGCAAGGCCGAACCGGTGGCGATCTGCCGACTGAAGCGCGTCGCGGCGGACGGCAAGGACAGCGCCGCGGTCCGCGAGCGCATGCCGCGGCCGGCGGCGAAGAAGAACGGCAAGCGCATCGCCTGCGTCGGCGCGGGGCCGTCCTCGCTCACCGTCGCGCGCGACCTGGCGCCGCTCGGCTACGAGGTCACCGTGTTCGAAGCCGAACGGAAAGGCGGCGGCTTCATGCGCACGCAAGTCCCGCGCTTCCGCCTGCCGGAATCGGTGATCGACGAGGAGGTCGGCTACGTGCTCGACCTCGGCGTCGACTACCGCGGCGGCACGCGCGTCGATTCGATGCGCGACCTGCTCGCGCAGGGCTACGACGCGATCTTCGTCGGCAGCGGCGCGCCGCGCGGCCGCGATCTCGACCTGCCCGGCCGCCGGGAGGCCGCGGCGAACATCCACATCGGGCTCGACTGGCTGGCGTCGGTCTACTTCGAGCACGTCAAGAGCATCGGCAGGCGCGTGATCGTGCTCGGCGGCGGCAATACGGCGATGGACTGCTGCCGCTCCTCGCGCCGGCTCGGCGGCGAGGACGTGAAAGTCATCGTGCGTTCGGGCTTCGAGGAGATGAAGGCCTCGCCGTGGGAGAAGGAGGACGCGATGCACGAGGGCATCCCGATTCTCAATTTCCTGGTGCCGAAGACCTTCGAACACCGCGACGGCAAGCTGGTCGGCATGACGTTCGAGAAGGTGCGCGCCGAGCGCGACGCGAAAGGCCGTCGGCAGCTGGTGCCGACCGGCGAGCCGGACCACTACGTCGAATGCGACGACGTGCTGATCGCCGTCGGCCAGGAAAACGCGTTCCCGTGGATCGAGCGCGACCTCGGGCTCGCCTTCGACGAGTGGGGCCTGCCGAAGGTCGATCCGGCGACGATGCAGTCGACACTGCCGAACGTGTTCTTCGGCGGCGACGCGGCGTTCGGCCCGAAGAACATCATCTGGGCCGTCGCGCACGGGCACGAGGCGGCGGTGTCGATCGACAAGCTCCTCGGCGGCGAGGACCTCCGCGAGCGCCCGGAGCCCGCGGTCAGCCTGATCTCGCAGAAGATGGGCATCCACGAGTGGAGCTACGACAACGACGTCTCCAACGACCAGCGCTACGCCGTGCCGTGGCGCGAGAAGGCGGAGACGCTGAAGAGCATCAAGATCGAAGTGGAGCTCGGCTTCGACGCGCAGACGGCGTTCCACGAAGCGCAGCGCTGCCTGAACTGCGACGTGCAGACGGTGTTCACCAAGGACGTCTGCATCGAGTGCGACGCCTGCGTCGACATCTGCCCGATGGATTGCATCAGCTTCACCCACAACGACGAGGAGGCGGCGCTACGCACGCATCTGACCGCGCCGGCGCTGAACCTGACGCAGTCGTTGTACGTGTCCGACACGCTGAAGACCGGGCGCGTGATGGTCAAGGACGAGGACGTCTGCCTGCACTGCGGACTGTGCGCCGAGCGCTGCCCGACCGGCGCCTGGGACATGCGCAAGTTCCTGCTCGAGACCACGCAGGCGGGGCCAGGGTGTCACAAGCGCGCAGCGGCGAAGGCGGTGGCGTGACCGTGGCGGTGAGCGGCCGAGCGGTGAGCGGTGAGCGGAAAAAGCCGCAACAGCAGCCACGGCATTACGATTTGGAAGTCTGGAAAGACGCGATGCGGATGGTTCGAGAGATTTATCGCACGACGGCAGAATTTCCCGAATACGAGCGTTTCGGGCTCATAAGCCAAATGCGGCGTGCGGCAGTCAGCGTTCCCTCGAATATTGCGGAGGGCGCAGCTCGAGGAGGCAGAACTGAGCTTGTCCGCTTCCTGACCATTGCGCGCGGGTCTCTCGCGGAACTCGACACCCAGTTGTGGATCGCACGCGACCTGAACTTTCTCGGCGACGTGCAGCCACTTCAATCCGCGCTGCAACTCTTGACCGCTCGACTGAATGCGCTGATCAATGCCAATCGTTCGCGCGCCAAGGGGGCACGATGACCGCTCACCGCTCACCGCTGACCGCTCACGAATCCGACCTCAGGGCACGTATCGAAGCCACCAACGACTTCGTCGTGAAGTTCGCCAACGTCAACGGCTCGGGCTCGGCGTCGGCGAACGAGCTGTTCGCTCGCTCGATCCTGCGCATGGGCGTGCCGGTCAGTCCGCGCAACATCTTTCCCTCCAACATCCAGGGCCTGCCGACGTGGTACGAGGTGCGGGTCAGCGAGCGCGGCTGGCTCGGGCGCCGCGGCGGCGTCGACCTGATGGTCGCGATGAATCCGCAGACCTGGGATGCGGACCTGACGGAGATCGAGCCGGGCGGCTATCTGTTCTACGACTCGACGCGGCCGCTGCCGGCGTCGAAGTTCCGCGACGACGTCCACGTCCTCGGCATGCCGCTGACGGCGATCTGCAACCGCACCTACGCCGACGCGCGGCAGCGCCAGCTGTTCAAGAACATCATGTACCTCGGTGCGCTGTCAGTGCTGCTCGGCATCGACGCGGATGAGATCCAGCGCCTGTTCGCCGAGCAGTACAAAGGCAAGGAGAAGCTGCTCGACTCGAACGTGCGGGCGCTGGAGCTCGGCCGCGAACACGCGCAGCAGCATCTGCCGCCGATCGGCCTGCACGTGCGCCGCGCCGACAACGTCGGCGACAAGATCTTCGTCGACGGCAACGTCGCCGCCGCGCTCGGTTGCGTCTACGGCGGCGCGACGGTCTGCGCCTGGTATCCGATCACGCCGTCATCCTCGCTGGCCGAGGCGTTCCAGAAATACTGCATGAAGTACCGCGTCGATCCGGAGACCGGACGCAACCGCTTCGCGATCGTGCAGGCCGAGGACGAGATCGCCTCGATCGGCATGGTCGTCGGCGCCGGCTGGAACGGTGCGCGCGCGTTCACGACGACGGCGGGACCGGGCATTTCGTTGATGAGCGAGTTCATCGGCCTCGCCTACTTCGCCGAGATCCCGGTGACCCTGATCGACGTGCAGCGCGGCGGCCCATCGACCGGCATGCCGACGCGCACCCAGCAGTCCGACGTGCTCGCCTGCGCCTACGCCTCGCACGGCGACACCAAGCACGTGCTGCTGTTTCCCGAAGATCCGCACGAATGCTTCGAGTTCGCGGCGCAGGCGCTCGATCTCGCCGATCGCCTGCAGACGCCGGTGTTCGTGCTGACCGACCTCGACATCGGCATGAACCAGCGCCTGACCGCACCGTTCGTCTGGGACGACGCACGCGACTACGATCGCGGCAAGGTGATGACGGCGGAGGAGCTCGAAGCCGGCAAGGACTTCGGCCGCTACAAGGACGTCGACGGCGACGGCATTCCGTACCGCACCTATCCCGGCACCCACGCCGAACGCGGCGCCTACTTCACGCGCGGCACCTCGCGCGATCCGTACGCACGCTATTCCGAACGCGGACCGGACTACGTCTACAACATGGAGCGCCTGCTGAAGAAGTGGGATACCGCCAAATCGCTGGTTCCGCAGCCGCACCTGCGCGGCACCTCGGGCGAGGCGCGCGACGGCGTGATCTACTACGGCTCGACCAGCCCCGCGATGAGCGAGGCGATCGAGCTGCTCGGCAAGGACAGTCTCGTGCTCGACACGCTGCGCGTGCGCGCGTTTCCGTTTCCGGACGTCGTCGGCGAGTTCATCCGCCGGCACGAGCGCGTCTTCGTCGTCGAGCAGAACCGCGACGGCCAGCTGCGCACGCTGCTGATCAACGAATTCGGCATCGACCCGGCGCGGCTGGTGGCGATCCTGCACTACGACGGCACGCCGGTCACGGCGCGGTTCATCGCGGGGGCGATTGGGGAGCGGGTGCGGCGGGCGGCACCGACGGGGAGAGTGGCTTCATGAAGCAGGTGAGCGGCCGAGCGGTCTGCGGTGAGCGGGAGAGGCGCGTGTCGCGTTTCTGCTTTTCCCGCTCACCGCTCACCGCTGACCGCTCACGATTCACCGCTCACGAGCGAGAATACACATGACCTACATCACCAAGCCGAAGCTGCACCATCCCACTCTCGCCTGCAACGCGATCGGCTTCACGCGCCGCGACTACGAGGGCAAGATCTCCACGCTCTGCGCCGGCTGCGGCCACGATTCGATCTCGGCTGCGATCATCCAGGCCTGCTGGGAGCTGGACATCGAGCCGCATCGAGTGGCCAAGCTCAGCGGCATCGGCTGCAGCTCGAAGACGCCGGACTACTTCCTAGGCCAGTCGCACGGCTTCAACACCGTGCACGGGCGCATGCCCTCGGTGCTGACCGGCGCGAACCTCGCCAACCGCGACCTGCTCTATCTCGGCGTCTCGGGCGACGGCGACTCGGCCTCGATCGGCATCGGCCAGTTCGTGCATGCGATCCGACGCGGCGTCAACATGGTCTACGTCGTCGAGAACAACGGCGTCTACGGCCTGACCAAGGGCCAGTTCTCGGCGACCGCGGACCAGGGCTCGAAATCGAAGAAGGGCGTGGTCAACACCGACAGCCCGCTCGACCTCGTCGGCCTCGCCATGCAGCTCGGCGCGACCTACGTCGCGCGCGGCTTCTCCGGCGACAAGACGCAGCTGGTGCCGCTGATCAAGGGCGCGATCGCGCACAAGGGCGCGGCCTTCATCGACGTGATCAGCCCCTGCGTCGCGTTCAACAACCACGCCGGCAGCACCAAGAGCTACGAATACGTGCGCGAGCACAACGAGGCGGTCAACCGGCTCGACTTCATCGACGTGCGCGCCGAGATCACGGTGGACTACGCCGAGGGCGAGATCGTCGACGTGACCCAGCACGACGGCAGCATCGTGCGCCTACGCAAGCTCAGCGCCGACTTCAACGCGCACGACCGCGTCGGGGCGATGAACTACGTGCATGCGCGCCAGGCCAAGGGCGAAGTCGTCACCGGCCTGCTCTACGTCGATCCGGACGCGCACGACCTGCACGAGCATTTCAACACGACCGAGGTGCCGATCAACCGGCTCGGCGTGAAGGAACTCAGCCCCGGCATCGCGGCGTTGGAGAAGATCAACGCCGGGTTGCGCTAGCAGCGCGTTCGACGTTCACCGGTCGAATCGGCCTGCGGCTTCCCCTCTCCCGCTTGCGGGAGAGGTCGGCGCGCGCAGCGTGCCGGGTGAGGGAACGCTCGCGGCGATCTACCCGCATTCCCTCACCCTGCCCTTCGGGCCGCCCTCTCCCGCAAGCGGGAGAGGGGAAAACGTCTGTACGCTACGGCAGCTCGCAGAAGCAATGCGCGAACGCGCCGTAGCGCTTGCCGCGCAGCGACTCGACCACGCCGCTGAACTGGCGCAGGTCGCTCGCATTGACGAAGCCCGGCGGCAGCGAGAAACCGGCCTGGCGCGCCACGCGCACCAGCGCCTCGCTGTTGCTGAAGCTCAGCGCCAGGCGTTCCCAGGCGCTGAGTTCGCGTTCGACGTAGCGCACGTGGTAGTCCGTGCCGAGCTTGGCGCGCGCGGCGGCGGCGGCGATCGCGTCCTGCAGGCCGCCGAGCTTGTCGACCAGACCGCGCTCCTTCGCCTGCACGCCGCTCCACACGCGGCCTTGCGCGATCGTGTCGATCTGCTCGGGCGTCTTGCCGCGCGCCTTCGCGACCTTGCCGATGAATTCGTTGTAGCCGCGCTTGATCACGCTGTTGAGGATCGCTTCCAGCTGCGGCGACAGCGGCCGGCGGATGTCCAGCGCGCCGGCCAGCGGCGTGGTGCCGATGCCGTCGGTGTGCACGCCGATCTTCGCCAGCGTTTCCGGCAGCGTCGCGAACAGGCCGAAGATGCCGATCGAACCGGTGATGGTGGTCGGCTGCGCCCAGATCTCGTCACCGTCCATCGCGATCCAGTAGCCGCCGCTGGCGGCGACGTCGCCCATCGAGACGATCACCGGCTTGCCGGCTTCGCGCGTCTGCACGATTTCGCGCCGGATCAGCTCGGACGAGGTCGCATCGCCGCCGGGCGAGTTCACGCGCAGCACGATCGCCTTGACCTTGTCGTCCTCGCGCGCCGCGCGCACGAGCTGCGCCGTCGAACGGCCGCCGATCATGCCCGGCGGCTGTTCGCCCGGCACGATCTCGCCCTGCGCGACGATCACCGCGACCTGGTTCGCGGCGACGGCCGGCAGCGCTTCGGGCACGAGCGTGCCGAGGTATTTCTTGAAGTCGATCTGACGGAAGCTGTCGTTGCCTTCGGCCACACCCTGCGAGCGCAGCAGCGCGCGTACTTCGGAGCGCGTCGCCAGTTGGTCGACCAGCTTCTGCTCCAGCGCGAGCCCGGCGAGGTCGCCGTTGTGCGCGGCGACGCGCTCGTCGTAGTGCGCGATGTCGTCGCTGATCTTCGCCGCGTCGATCTTGCGCAGGGCCGAGACCTCGGTCAGGAACTCCTGCCAGATGCCGCCCATCCAGTAGCTGTCGGCTTCCTTCGCCGCGTCGGAGGCCTGGTTGAGGATGTACGGCTCGGCCGCCGACTTGAACGTGCCGACCTTGATCAGGTGCACCTGCACGCCGAGCTTGTCGAGCGCGTCCTTGAAATAGCTGCGGTAGTTGGCGAAGCCTTCGAGCAGGACCGCGCCTTCCGGATCGAGCAGGATGCGGTTCGCATGCGCGGCCAGGTAGTACTGGCTCTGGCCCATGCCGCCGGACACCGCGACGATGTCCTTGCCGGCCGCCTTGAATCGATCCAGCGCGGCGCCGATCTCGCGCAGCGTGGACAGGCCGGCGCGGTCGATTTCGTCCGGAATCAGCACCAGGCGTTCGATGCGCGCGTCCTTCGCGGCCGCGTCGATCACGCGCAGCACGTCGCGCAGCTGCACTTCCTTCGATTCCGAACCGGTCAGGTTGGCGAGCGCGCGATCGCCGGGATTGTTCGAGTACTGGTCGACGATGGCGCCTTTCGGATCGAGGATCAGCGCGGTGCGCGGCGCCAGCGTGGCGCGGCCGCCGAATACCGCGACCAGGAAGCCGATCAGCAACAGCAGGAAGATCAGGTTGAAGACTAGTCGGCGCGTGAAATTCAGCGCGTTCCACAGTCCGCGGAACAGGCGGCGGATCACGCCGGGATTCTCTTTCGACATCGCATCGCTCTCTGTGCTTTGGGAAACCGGGCGTCCTGCCGCGGTTCGCAAAAAAAACGGCCGCGGCCGAGCCGCGCCCACCTTTTTCTCTCGCCTCGGTCACTGGCGTGTCCGCTGCGCCGGCACGTCCTTGCGCCTATGCCGATGGAATCAGCCTAACCGATATCGTGCCGCGCAGCATGCCGCGCAAGTCATGCGGCGGCCTCGACGGGCGACGCCGCCAGCGGCCGTCGCGCGAGCTTCCAGAAGCGCCAGCTGAGCAGGATCGCCGCCACGCTGAGTCCAGCGATCAGTCCCACCCACATGCCGCGCGCACCCAGACCGTGCGGGAACGCCAGCCACCAGCCGACCGGCATGCCGACGCCCCAGTACGCGAAGGTGGTGATCAGCATCGGCAGGCGCGTGTCCTTGAGGCCGCGCAGCGCGCCGTTGGCGACCACCTGGATGCCGTCGGAGAACTGGAACACGGCCGCCAGCAGCAGGAGCTGCGCGGCCAGCGCGATCACCGCCGCATCGTTGGAGTACCAGCCGGCGATCGTCGCCGGCAGCAGGGCCATGATGCTGCCGGACAGCATCTGCGTCGCCAGCGCCAGCGCGAAGCCGGCACCGCCGGCCGCGCGCAGGCCGGCCGGATCGCCGCGACCGACCGCGTGGCCGATGCGCACCGTGGTCGCCATCGCGATGCCGAGCGGGATCATGAAGAACAGCGCGGAAACGTTCAGCGCCACCTGATGGCTGGCCACCGTGTCGGTGCCGAGCGTGCCCATCGCCAGCGTGGTCGCGATGAACAGGCTCGCCTCCATGAAGACGGTCACGCCCATCGGCACGCCGATGTGCAGGAGCTCGCCGATCGCGCGCAGGTTCGGGCGCTCGAAGCGCGCGAACAATTCGTACGGCGCATAGTCGCGATGCAGGACCATGTACGCGCCGAACGCGAGCGTCTCCAGCCACAGCACGATCGCGGTGGCCAGGCCGATGCCGCCCGCGCCCATTTCCGGAAAGCCGAACTTGCCGTGCAGCAGCACGTAGGCGATCGGCCCGAGCAGGAGCAGCGACATCAGGCTGAAGTACATCGTCGGCCGCGTGATGCCCACGCCCGCGCTCATGCCGCGCAAGGTGAAGAACGCCGCGATCGCCGGCGCGCCCCAGGAGACGCCGCGCAGGAAGCGGTCGACTTCGCCGAGCAGGTGCGGATCGACGCCGATCAGGCTCACCAGCGGGCCGCTCGAACGCACGCCGATCCAGCACAGCAGGCCGAGCGCCAGCGCCAGCCACAGCGCCTGGCGGAACACCGCCCCCACCTCGGCGTATCGGCCGGCGCCGAACAGCTGCGCCACCGAGGGCGGCACCGCCATCGTCACGCCGATCGCGACCACCACCGCGATCGACCAGATGCCGGCACCGACCGCGACCGCGCCGAGCGTGACCGCGCTGTGATGGCCGGCGAGCATCGCGTCGATCGCGTTCATGCCGACCGCCATCAGCTGGCTCAGCACCAGCGGCGCGGCGAGCACGGCGGTTTCCTTCAGCTCGCGCGCGAGGCGCGACGGCTGGCGATGTAGAATGGAACTCATGCGCAAATCCTGAGCGCGTTCGGGCGATGACTGGAACCACGGGTCGATCGGCGTACGCGCGGTGGCGGCGACGCGCACGGGAACAGGCCGATGCGGGTGGCGCGCGCGGCGCCGCTCGCGAGATCGGGACGGGAGCCGCGTTCGCAAGAGATGGATTGTATCGGAAGCCTCGCCTCGCGCGCGGCATTGAGCTTTCGCGTGGAGTGAACGTACCGGCATGAACAGCGAAACCGCCGCCGCACCGATCGCCCCCGTCGCGGCGGAAGAGCACAAGCCCTGCGCCAACTGCGGCGCGCCGATGTACGGCCCGTTCTGCTACGCCTGCGGCCAGCCCGAGAAGGGCATGGTGCGCCATCTGGCCAGCGTCATGTCCGACGTCGCCGACACGATCTTCAACGTCGATTCGCGCATCTTCCGCAGCATCCTGCCGCTGTACTTCCGCCCCGGCTACCTGACCAACGAGTACTTCGTCGGCCGCCGCACGCGCTACGTGACGCCGTTCCGGCTGTTCTTCTTCCTCTGCGTGATCTCGTTCTTCGCGATCCAGTTCGCGCTGAACCTCAACGACGCGAAGTTCGACCTGCTCAAGGTCGCCGCCGGGCGCGGCAGCATCGAGCAGTCGATGACCGAACCCGAACTCGACAAGCATCTCAAGGAGGCGATGAGCCGCCTGGAGGACGCGCGCAAGCTGCCCCAGATCCCGGCCGACGACGCCGCCGAACTCGATCGGGTGATGGCCAACCTGCGCCAGCAGGCCGACAAGCGCCGCGCCTGGCTGCAACGCAAGCAGCAGGCCGAGGCGAAGGGCGAACCGCCGCCGCCGGACCCGAACGCGGACGGCGACGACCTCAACTTCGACGGCTCCCCTTGGGACCCGGTCGCCAACCCCATCCGCATCACCTGGCTGCCGGCCTTCGCCAATGCCAAGCTGAACGAGATGGCGGTGCGCGCCCGCGACAACATCAAGGCCGCGCGGCAGGATCCGCGCCACCTGATCGCCGGCATCTTCTCGGTGCTGCCGCAGACCCTGTTCGTGCTGATGCCGCTGTTCGCGGTGCTGCTGAAGATCGTCTACATCTTCAAGCGGCGCCTGTACATGGAGCACCTGATGGTGGCCCTCCATAGCCACGCCTTCATTTTCCTGTCCCTGCTGCTGATCGCCCTGCTCAGCATGCTGAAGAGCGCGGCCGGCGACGGCGGCCTGCGCGCCCTGGTCTCGCTGATCGAGGCGGCGGTCTGGATCTGGCTGCCGATCTACCTGTTCCTGATGCAGAAGAAGGTCTACAAGCAAGGCTGGTTCATGACCACGTTCAAGTACAGCCTGATCGGCGTCGCGTACCTGATCCTGCTCTGCTTCGGCCTCGCCGGCGCCCTCGTCGCGACGCTGACCCTGGCCTGAATCCGGCCCGCTCCGACCGCAACACCGCACCAACGCTGGCGGAACGAGCGACCACCCCCGTGTCAAGCGGTTGTGCACAGGGACGCCCGCGTCGACGCCGACACCCGCCAAGGGGCTCCGCGAGCGCGTATGACAGCCGCTGTAACAATGCAAGCCATTGAATTTGCTCGTGCATTACAGATTGATTAAAGATTCGCCAACCCGACTCCCGCGGCTCCACAGTGGGCCTCTCGACCCCGCCGCGGGGCACTCGTCCACAGACTTATCCACATTCGCTGTGGATAAGCGAAAAACCTTCGACAGGGCATCCAGTTAAGTCCTCTTTCTGAAGGTTTCATGAGAAACCGCCTGCAAGCTGTCCCGGCGACTTTCCGAGCCGAAGCTACACTCGCCACGACGCGGTTTCGCCCCCGCCTTCCGCCATGAATTCGATCCTGCGCATCGCCCTGCCAGTCCCGCTGCACCAGTGGTTCGACTACCGCTGGAGCGGCGGCGTGGCGCCGGCGCCGGGCTGCCGCGTGCTGGTGCCGTTCGGGCGCCGCCGCGTCGTCGGCGTGGTGATCGAGTCGGTGGCGACGTCCGAACTGGACGAGGCGCAGCTGAAACCGGTCGAACGCGTGCTCGACGACCGTCCCCTGCTGACCGGCGAGCTGATGGCGACCCTGCGCCGCGCCGCGCGCTACTACCAGCATCCGCTCGGCGAGGTGCTGCAGGCTGCCCTGCCGGTGGCACTGCGCTCGGCGCGCGAGCTGCCGGAAACCGGAACGCCCGCGCTGCAGCTGACCGCGGCCGGCCGGGAGGCGCTGCTCGACCCGACGCGCCGTCGCGGCACGCGTCTGGATGCGCTGCTGCAGGCGTTGACCGAGGGCACGCGCACGGTGGCGACGCTCGAGGCCTCCCTCGCCGGCGTCGCCGCCGCTGCCCGTGCGGCGCTCGCGCGCGGCTGGGTCGAGCGCCTGCGCCTGGCGACCGCGGCGATCCCGGCGGCAGCGGCGACGCCGGGCCCGCCATTGAACGAGGAGCAGCGCGCGGCCGCCGACACGATCGTCGCCGCCGACGGCTTTGCTTCGTTCCTGCTCGACGGCGTCACCGGCAGCGGCAAGACCGAGGTCTATCTCGAGGTCATCCGCGCCTGTCTGGCGCGCGGCCGCCAGGCGCTGGTGCTGGTGCCGGAGATCGCGCTGACGCCGCAGGCGCTGAAGCGCTTCCGCGAGCGTCTCGGCGTCGAGATCGCGGCGCTGCACTCCGGCCTCGCCGAAGGCGAACGCGCGCGCGCCTGGCTCGCGGCGGCGCGCGGCGAAGCGCAGGTGATCCTCGGCACGCGCTCGGCGCTGTTCGTACCGCTGCCGCGGCCGGGCGTGATCGTCGTCGACGAGGAGCACGACGCCTCCTACAAGCAGCAGGAGGGCTTCCGCTATCACGCGCGCGATCTCGCCGTGCTGCGCGCGCAGGCGCTCGGCGTACCGGTCGTGCTCGGCTCGGCGACGCCGTCCCTGGAAAGCCTCGCCAACGTCGAAGCCGGCCGCTATGCCGTGGCGCACCTGCGCCATCGCGCCGGACTGGCGCAACCGCCGTCGCTGCGCGTGATCGACCTGCGCCGGCAGCGGCTGCAGCACGGTCTCGCGTCACCGACGCTGGACGCGATCGCCGACTGCCTCGCGCGCGGCGAACAGGTGCTGGTGTTCAAGAACCGCCGCGGCTACGCGCCGGTGCTGCTCTGTCACGACTGCGGCTGGAGCGCGCAGTGCCCGCATTGCGAGCGCGCGCTGACCCTGCACCGGCGCGAAAGTCGTCTGCGCTGCCATCACTGCGGCTACGAACGCGCGCTGCCGGCGGCGTGCCCGGACTGCGGCGGGCTGGGTCTGAATCCGCTCGGCCAGGGCACCGAACGCCTGGAAGAAGCGTTGTCGGAACGTTTTCCCGATACGCCGATCGTGCGCGTCGATCGCGACACCACACGCGGCCGACGCGCGCGCGACGCGCTGTTCGATCGCCTGCCGGAGGCCGGCGCGCGGATCCTGATCGGCACGCAGATGCTGGCCAAGGGCCACGATCTGCCGCACCTGACCCTGGTCGTCGTGGTCGGCGTCGACGAAGGCCTGTTCAGCGTCGACTTCCGCGCCAGCGAGCGGCTCGGGCAACTGGTCGTGCAGGTCGCCGGACGCGCCGGACGCGCCGAACGTCCCGGCGCGGTGATCCTGCAGACCCACGATCCGTCGCATCCGCTGCTCGCGGTGCTGCTCGACGGCGGCTATCGCGCGCTCGCCGCGCAACTGCTGAAGGATCGCCGCGCCGCCAGCCTGCCGCCGTTCGCCCATTTCGCGCTGCTGCGCGCGGAGGCGAAGGAGCAAGCCGCGCTGGATGCGTTCCTGCGCGAGGCGATGGCGCGGATCGACGCCCGCGATCTGATTGCGCACGGCCCGCTGGCGGCGCCGATGCCGCGCCGCGCCGGCGCGTACCGCGGCCAGATCCTGCTCGAAGCCTCGACGCGCGGCGAACTGCAAGCCTTCCTGCCGCGCTGGCTCGACGCGCTGCGCGCGATACCGGGCGCGCGCGCGCTGCGCTGGTCGATCGACGTCGATCCGGTCGATCTGTACTGATCGACTGATCGAAGGTGTTCGAGGAAGCGAACTCTCGCAGAGGCGCAGAGACGCGGAGGGAAAGAGCGGAAGCACACTCTTTCTTTTTTCCCTCTGCGTCTCTGCGTCTCTGCGAGAAACGCTTTTGCGAATCCCCCCGCCTCAGAGCGCCGCGTCGAAGCCGTCGGCGAAGAGGCTGTCGCTGAACTCGCCGCGGTTGAACAGCACCGACACGTTCTTGTTCTCGCGGTTCGAGCTGACGATGTCCGGCTTGCCGTCGCCGTCGAAGTCGGCGACCGCGACGCCGCCCGGCAACGCGCCGGTGTCGAACCAGGCGTAGTTGTCGTAGCCGCCTCTGCCGTCGTTGAGCAGCACCGAGACGGTGTCGTTCTGCGTGTTGGCGGTGACCACGTCGGGCTTGCCGTCGCCGTTGACGTCGGCCATCGTCATCGCCCACGGCCACGGCATGTAGTCCTGGATCGACTGCTCCGGGTAGATCGGATAGTTGCGCGCCTTGGCGTAGTTGCCGCTGCCGTCGCCGCGCAGCACGGAGATGCTCTGCGCCGTCGTGTTCAGTGTGACCAGGTCGATCTTGCCGTCGCCGTCCACGTCGCGCGCCTCGACGCCGACCGGCCCGAGGTCGGTGGCGAAGTGCACCGCATCGGCGAAGCCGCCGGCGCCGTCGCCGGCGAGGATCGACACGTCGCTGGAGTACGAGTTGGCGGACACGATGTCGGCCTTGCCGTCGCCGGTCACGTCGGCGAACGCGATGCCGCGCGGATCGCGCAACGCGCCTGCTTCGCCGGCACGCAGCACGACGCCGGTGGCGAAGCTGCCGTCGCCGTTGCCGGCGAGGAAGGAAAGGCTTTCGTTGGAGATGTTGGTGTTGGCGGTCGCGATATCCAGCTTGCCGTCGCCGTTGGCGTCGCCGAGCGCGACTGCGTACGGGCTCTCCCAACTGCCGCCGACGCCGAAGGTCGCCGCCGCGGCGAAGCTGCCGTCGCCGTTGCCGAGCAGGACCGAAACGCTGCTCGCGCCGAAGTTGGCGCTGACGATGTCGAGGTGACCGTCGCCGTTGACGTCGCCGAGCGCGACGCCGGTCGGCGAGGAGCCGGTCGGATAGTGCACCGCCTCCGCGAAGCCGCCGCTGCCGTCGCCGAGCAGGACCGAGACGTCGTCGCCGAACGCGTTCGCGCTGACGATGTCGGGGTGGCCGTCGTGGTTCAGATCGCCGGCGGCGACTGCGTGCGGAAATTCGCCCGAATCGAAGTTGGCGGAGAAGCCGATGCCGCCGGCGCCGTCGGTCGGCAGGATCGAAAGGCTCGGCGACACGGCGTTCGCGGCGAGAACGTCGTCGCTGCCGTCGCCGGTGACGTCGACGACGAGGAGCGCGTACGGTCCCTGCGCGACGCGCCGGTTCGTCGCCGGGGCGAAGCCGCCGGCGCCGTCGCCGGCGAGGATCGACACGGCATTCGCGTTCGGCCGCGCCAGGAGGATGTCGGGCTTGCCGTCGCCGGTGACGTCGGCGAACGCGACGTCGTGCGCGCGCCCGTCGCCGGAGCCGGCCGACAGCACCTGCGCCGGCGCGAAGCCGCCGCTGCCGTCGTTGATCAGCAGCGAGACCGTTCCCGGCAACTCGGGCGGCGGGAAGTCCTGTCCGCCGGTGGCCGAACTGGCGACGAGCAGATCCGGCTTGCCGTCGCCGTCGACGTCGGCGACCGTGATCGCGTTCGGCTCCGACTCGGGGCCGATCGACACCGCCTGCGGCGTCGCGAACTGGCCGCTGCCGTCGCCGAACAGGATCGAGGCGTCGCGGGTGCCGGCGTTGGCAGTGGCGACGTCGAGATGACCGTCGCCGTCGAAGTCGGCGATCGCGATCCCGGTCGCCCAGGCGCCGCTCGGCGAATTCACCGCCGCGGCGAAACCGCCGGCGCCGTCGCCGACCAGCACCGCGACGGTGGCGCTCTCGCCGTTCGCCGTCACGATGTCGAGGCGGCCGTCGCCGTCGATGTCGGCCAGCGCCAGCGCGGTCGGCCAGATGCCGCTGCCGACGTCGAGCAGGGTCGGGTCGCCGAAGCCGCCGGCGCCGTCGCCCGGGTAGACGCGAATTTCGGTCTCGTGATAGCCGGCGACGACCAGATCGAGCTTGCCGTCGCCGTTCAGATCGGCGATCGCTGTCTTCACCGTGCGCGCCGGCTCGTTCGTGATCGGGGTCGACACGGGTTCGGCATAGCCGCCGGCGCCGTCGCTGAGCAGCACCGAGAAGTCGCCGCTCATCATGTTGCCGGTGATCAGATCCGGTGCGCCGTCACCGTTGAGATCGGCGGCGGTCAGCGACACCGCGAAACAGCAGTTCGGCAGGTGCATCGCCGCCGGGGCGAAATCCGGCGCCGCGGCGCCGGCCTGCGCCGGGACGCTGCCGAACAGGAAAGGAATCAGCGCCAGCGCAGCGGCGCTCCCGGCGGGAAACTTCATCAGCCGGGACCAACGGGGACCACGTGTTCTCATCGGGGGACTCCTGCAGACGGACGATGACGCGACGGCAGCCGCGCGAGCGGCCGCCTCGTCTGGGATCGAGTCTGCGCAGGCGTCCCGTGCCGGTCACTCCAAGAGCATTCCAACGGCGTGACAACGACACGAGAAAGCGGCTCCTGTGACGTTGCAGACGGATGGCGGAAGCCGACCGTCGCTCAGCGCGCGCGATCGCTCAGGCGCAAGGGGCTGTTCGCGTCGAGCGTGCGCGGCTCCAGCAGCGCGGCCGGAATCGTCCTCTCGCCGGCCAGGGCCTGCGCCTGGCGCAGGGCGTTGAACCAGGGTTCGCGTTGGTTCAAGGCGTGGAACAGGCGCAGCTGCAGCAAGGCGCAATCGAAATCGCGCGTGGCCCAGGGCGCGACGCGGCCGATCACCACGGCGGCCTGCTCACGGTCGCCGGCCGCGAGCAGGACCGGCGCCCAGGCTTCGGCGACCAGCACGATTTCCGCCGGCACGCCGCGACGATCCGCGCTGACGGCGGCGAAGCGGAACCAGCGCCGCGCGCGGGCGGCATCGCCGGCCTGCTGCTCCCACTCCGCCATCGCCAGGGCTTCGGTGACGACGCCGGCGCTGTCGAGCGGCTGCTCCGGCGGATCGCGGCGGCGGTCGAGCAGGGTTTCCGCTCTCGCCTTGTCGCCGAGGGCGAGCAAGGCGCGCTGGCGAACCAGCACCACCCCGCTGCGCTGCTCGTCGGCGCCGCTCGGCGGCCAGTCGGTCAGCGCCGCGGCGGCTTCGTCGGCCGCTTCGTGCCAGTCGCCCTGCGCCGCGGCGAGATTCGCGCCGAGCGCGCGCAAGCGGGCCTGCAGCACGCGGTTGCCCGAGGTCGTGCTCGCACGCGCCTGCGCCAGGGCCGCGGCGGCCTCGCGCAGGCGGCCGTTGCCGGTCTGCACCTCGACCTGATTCAACAAGAGATCGACGCGCTGATCGGGATCCGTGACGCGCTCGCGCAGCGCCCAACCGCGCTCGACGCTGGCCGCCGCCTCGTTCCGCTGCAGCATCGCGAGCTGCGCCTGCACGATGCCGGTCAGGCTGACCAGCAGTTCGTGCAGGGCGCCGAACGACTGGAACCGATCGGACGCCGGCAGCAGGTAGCCGAGCGCCGCGGCCGGACGGCTGCGGAACAGTTCGAGCAGACCGAGGTTGGCGTCGACGCGCGCGATGCCGAGCGGATCGCCGGCGCGCTCCAGGTCGGTGCGCGCGGCGCCGTAGTCGGCCAGCGCCTCGTCGTAACGACGTTCCGGTACGCGACTGTTGGCGCGCCCCATCAAGGCCTGGCCGAGTTCGAGCGGATCTTTCTCCGGCGTCAGCAAGGCGACCGCCGCGTCGTAGTCGCGCCCGCCGTCGGCGAACTCGCCGCGGCGCGCGTGCACCGCGCCGCGTGCGGTCAATACCTGCGCACGGAAGTGGGCGTCGTGTTCGGCTTCGGGCTGCCGCAGGATCTGATCGAGGCTGGCCTCGGCGCGATCGAGTTGGCCGGCGCGGAAGTCGACCAGGGCGAGCCGATAAGCGAGCTGCGCCGACGAAGCGGCGAGGTCCGGCGATGCCGTGAGGATTTCGCGTGCGGTGTCGAGTTCGTTCGCCAGCATCGCCGCACGCGCGCGCTGCAGGGTTTCATCCAGGCTCCGGTCGCGTTCGCTCTCCGACGGCATGTTGCGGCCGAGCGCGGCGAGCAGCAGGTCGGCGGCGCCCCGCGTCGCCTGCATCGCATCGCGTCCGGTGAAGCGCACCGGCACGGCGATGCCGTGCTCGGGTGCGGCGGCGAGTTCGATCTGCCAGCCGGATGCGCCGCGCTTCGCGCTGCCGCGCACGATCAGGTGCGCTCCGGTCGTCGCGCGCAGGTTCGGCGGCTCGGCGCTCGATTCCGGCTCCGATTTCAGCAGCGCCAGCACGCTTTCGCTGGTCGGCGCGCGAAAACCCGCCTGGCGCAGGCGTTCGGCGACCAGGTCCATCGCGCCGAGCCGTACCCAGGCGTCGTCGCGCAGGCCGTCGACCTGCAGCGGCAGCACGACCACGCTGTCGGCCTGCAAGGGTTGCGCGGTCGGCGACGGAGAATCGGCGGGCGGCGCGCGGCGTGCCAGCCACGTCAGCGACACCGCGACGGTCGCCAGCAGCACGACGGCGGATGCGACGGCGAGCACCCGCCGGCGACGCGGTCGGGGCCGCGATGACGACGGCGGCGGCAAGTGCGCCGGCGCTTCCGCGATCGTGACTGCCGCCGGCGTCGGTTCCGGCGGCTCGACCGCCGGCATCGTCTCGGCAGCGGATTCCGGTGCCGCCGCGGCGACGCGCACGTCGGCCACCCAGCGATAGCCGTAGCCGGCGACGGTGCGGATCGTGCGTTGCGCATTGCCGTCGTCGTCGAGTGCGCGGCGCGCGCGCAGGACGACCTGGCCGAGCTGCGCATCCGATACGTTCGAGCGGCCGAAGATCGCCTCGACCAGTTCGTCGCGACCGACCGCGCGATCGCGGTGCGCGATCAGATGCTCGATGCATTCGAACGTGCGTCGGGGCAGCTCGACGCGCTGGTCGCCGCGCCACAGCTCGCGCGTGGACGGGTTGAAGCGGAACGCTGCGAATTCGTAAACCTCACCGGTCATCCGGCGAGGTTAGCGCGCGCCTCGCGCACTGGCGAGTCGGGCCGCCTCCGGCTCGCTCGTGCCGGAGGCGGCCTTTCTCGGGACGCCTGATGCTTCGGAGCTCTCGCCCGCCCGTGGGGAGTCGAACGATCGAGAGAACGCCAGGCAACCCCTCCCGCAAACCGCCGCAGCGGTCGAGACTCATAGACGCAGCGCGGCGGTATAAACGGCCATTTGGGTGAACGGCCGTTGATCATGAGTCCCGCGAGGGCGCGGTCGGGTTGCCTGGAAGCAGACAACCGGACACGGAAACGGCCCCGATCGGGGCCGTTTCCGTGTCCAAAAGTACAAAGATCCAGGAGTTCGGCAGGCCAGCGGCCCTTGCGAACCCCGTGGGCCTCAGGCGACGAAGAGCGCGCGCATCTTCTTCATCGCATTCGCCTCGATCTGGCGGATGCGCTCGGCGGAGACGCCGTACTCGTCGGCGAGTTCCTGCAACGTGGCCTTCTCACCGTCGCGCAGCCAGCGGCGCTGGATGATGTCGCGCGAGCGTTCGTCCAGCCTGACCAGACCGCGCTGCAGCGTGTCGAGGCTGGATTCCTCCTCCGACTCGGTCTCCGCTGCGTAGTACGGATCGGCGCCATGGTCGATCAGGAACGCCGACGGTGCCGGCCGCTCGTCTTCCTCGGCGTCGACCGGCGAGTCGAAGGCGACGTCGCGGCCGTTCAAGCGGGCCTCCATCTCGAGCACGGTGGCGGCCGGAACGCCGAGCTCGCGCGCGACGGTGTTGACCTCTTCCGCGTTCATCCAACCGAGGCGCTTCTTCGACTTGCGCAGATTGAAGAACAGCTTGCGCTGCGCCTTGGTCGTGGCGACCTTGACGATGCGCCAGTTGCGCAGGATGAACTCGTGCATTTCAGCGCGAATCCAGTGCACGGCGAACGAGACCAGGCGCACGCCCTGGTTCGGATCGAAGCGCTTGACCGCCTTCATCAGGCCGATGTTGCCTTCCTGGATCAGATCGCCGACCTGCAGCCCGTAGCCGGAATAACCACGCGCGACGTGCACCACGAAACGCAGGTGCGCCAGCACCATCTGCTTGGCGGCGTCGAGGTCGGAGTCGTCGGTGTAGCGGCGTGCGAGATTCTGCTCTTCCTCTTGGGTCAGCATTGGAATCTGGTGAACCGCACTTACATAGGCTTCGAGGCTACCCAAAGCGCTCGGAACCGGGAAATTGTTGGCGACCAGGGCATTACTCATAGTGAACTCCCGACTGGTTGGGCATGCTAGCACTCGGGTCCTTGGAGTGCTAAACGCCTACAGAGTTCCGGCGCGCTGCGGCGCTCGGGGATAACTGTACTGACAGTTATAGTACCCGAAAGTTCGTTAATTGCACGTGTTTTTTCGGTGAGCCGCGGCGACGCAGCGTTCACGGTTCGAATCCAAAGTCCAACCCTTTGCAGGAAAAGGATTTTCCGCAAGAAAGGGGCGGCGTCTCAGCCGAATTCCAGCTCGCTCCGCGGCGGCAGCGCCCAGTCGATCGGCGCCTTCCCCTGTGCGCGCAGGTACTCGTTGGCGCGGGCGAAATGACCGCAGCCGATGAAGCCGCGGTGCGCCGACAGCGGCGACGGGTGCGGTGCCTTCAGCACGCGATGGCGATGGGAATCGATCAGCTTGCCCTTCTGCTGGGCATAGCTGCCCCAGAGCAGGAACACCAGGCCCTCCCGCTCGCGGTTCAGCGCGTCGATGCAGGCATCGGTGAAGCCTTCCCAGCCCTTGCCGGCATGCGAGCCGGCCTGACCGCGTTCGACCGTGAGCACGGCATTCAGCAGGAGTACGCCCTGGCGTGCCCAGGAAATCAGGCAGCCATGGTCCGGCCGCGGTATGCCGGGTTCGCGCTGCAGCTCGGCGAAGATGTTCAGCAGCGACGGCGGCGGCGGCACGCCGGGCGGCACGGAGAAGCTCAGGCCGTGCGCCTGGCCGGGTCCGTGATACGGATCCTGGCCGAGGATGACGACCTTGACCGCCTCGAACGGCGTCGTGTCGAGCGCGGCGAAGATCTTCGGCCCGGGTGGATAGATGACCTTGCCGGCGCGTTTCTGCGCGCGCAGGAATTCCGCCAGCGCGAGCATTTCCGGCCGTTCGAAATAGTCGCCGACGCGCGTCTTCCACGAAGCCTCGAGCTTGACCCGGTCCTCGCTCATGCCGGCGCCCTCGCGCGCTCGCGCAGACGGCGCGACACGCGCAGCTGGAACTGCAGCTTGGTCACCAGCAGGCGCTCCTCGATCGGCTTGTGCACCAGGTCGTTCGCGCCGGCGCGCAGCAGCGCGGCCTGGTTCGCCGGGTTGTCGTCGCCGGTCATCACCAGCACCGGCAGCTCGCCCTTGGCGTGACCGAAGCCGTTGCGGATGCGCTCGAGCAGATCGCCGCCACCGAGTTCGCCCTTCAGGTTGACGTCGGTCAGGACCAGATCGGGCAGCGCCGCGGCGCCTTCGAGGCGCTCGAGCGCGGCCTCGACGCTGAGCACGTGCACGACCGTGAAGCCGGACTTCTCCAGCATGCGCGTCGTCGCCAACGCGACCACTCGGCTGTCCTCGACGTACAGCACCTCGCCGTCGACCGTCGCGGTCGGGCGCACGTAGCCGTGGATGAAGGCGGCCAGCGCCTCGAAGCCGAGCGACTTGTCGAAGTAGTCGGTGACGTCGTCGGACAGCTTGCGCGCGACCAGACGCTCCTGCACGTCGCCGGAAACGACCACGATCGGAATGTAGGCCTGCGTCGCGCCGGCACGCACACGGCGCGCGAGTTCCAGGCCGTCCATGTCCGGCAGGCGCAGCGCCGTCGTGACCAGATCGACGACTCCGTCCTCGAGCACGCGGCGCGCCTCCTCGCCGCTGCCGCAGCCGAGCACGACCGCGTTCGGCAATTCGGTCTTCAGCACGCGCTCGATCAACTGGCGCACGACACGTGAGCCGTCGACGACGAGCACGCGCGGCGCATCGCTGCTGATGTGGCGCGTCAGGCGGATCGGCTCGCTCATGCCTGCGGCTGCCCCGCGGCGAGATGGCGCGCCGTCGCGACGAAAGCGCCGAGCCAGCCGAGCAGCGCGCTGGCACCGATCACGGCCAGCGCGACGAGCACGCCGACGCCGTGCAGCGCGAAGCGGCCGCCGTAGCTTTCGATCACCCGCTGCGCCGGCGCGACGAGCGCGAGCTCCATCGCGATCACGATCGCCAGCGCGCAGATGCCGCCGAACAGGCCGTACCAGAAGCCGGCGTACAGGAACGGGCGCCGTACGAAGCCGTCGCTGGCGCCGATCAATTGCATCACCGAAATCTCGGCGGTTCGAGCCTGGATGTCCATGCGCACCGTGTTGCCGATCACCAGCAGAGTCGCCAGCGCCAGCAGCGCCGCGATCACCGCGACGATGCGTTCGCCGAAGTGGAGAATGTCGGAAAGTTTACGACGCCAGGTCGCATCGTACTGCACCAGATCGACGCGCCGATCGGCCTTCAGGTCCGCCAGCAGGGGGGGCGCGTCGAGATCCGACTGCGCGCCCGGCGTGACGACCAGCACGGTCGGCAGCGGATTGGCATGCAGCGCGTCGAGCGCCTCGCCGAACCCGGACAGCTGCCGGAACTCGGCCAAGCCTTCCTCGGGCGTGCGGATCAGCACGTCGGCGACGTCGGCGCGCGCACGCAATTCCGCGGCGAGCGCGACCGCGCCCTTGCCGTCGATCGCCGGCTGCAGGAACACCGTGACTTCACGCGCCTCGCGCAGTCCGCCGGCGAGATCGCGCGCGTTGTCGAACAACAGATAGAACATCAGCGGCAACGCCAGCGCGAAGCCGAGCACGAGCACGGTCAGCGCGTTCGCCCACGGCCGCGCGGCGAGCCGGCCGAGACTGGAGAAGAAGCTGTAGAGGTGCTGGTCGCGCCAGGCGGCGAGGCGCGCGCGCCAAGGCACGCGCGCACGCCGCGGCTCCGCCGCGACCTTCGGCGCCGGCGCCTGGCGCCGCACGTTGCGTTCGGCCTGGCGGCTCATGCGTCCTGCCCTGGCCGGCCCGATTCAGGGCGACTCGACTCGACGCGGCTCGCGCCGGTCCGGCTCGACTCGGGCCGGAAGTCGTCGATCAGGCGGCCGTGATCGAGCACCAGGACGCGCTTGCCGAGCCGGCGCACGAGCATCAGGTCGTGGCTGGCGATCAGCACCGTCGTGCCCACCTGGCCGAACTCGGCGAACAGGCCCATGATCTCCGCCGACAACTGCGGATCGAGGTTGCCGGTCGGCTCGTCGGCGATGATCACCGGCGGCTTGGCGACGATCGCGCGCGCGATGCCGACGCGCTGCTGCTCGCCCGAGGACAACGTCACCGGCGCCGCCTTCTCCTTCGCCAGCAGGCCCACCTTGTCCAGCGCCGCGCGCACGCGCTTGCCGATCTCCTCGCGCGCCGTGCCGGCGATCAGCAGCGGCAGGGCGACGTTGTCGAACACGGTGCGGTCCATCAGCAGCCGGTGATCCTGGAACACCATGCCGATGCCGCGCCGCGCCTGCGCGATGCCGCCGCGCCGCACGCGCGCGAGATCGGCGTGGTTGACCACGATCTGCCCGCGCGTCGGCCGCTCGACCAGGCCGATCAGCTTCAACAACGTGCTCTTGCCGGCACCCGAATGTCCGGTCACGAAGACCATTTCGCCGGCGCCGATCTCGAAGCTGAGATCGGCCAGCGCGTCCTGGCCCGATGCGTAGCGCTTGGCGACCTGATCGAAGCGGATCACGCGCGCAGCCCCGCCGTCGTACGCGGGAAGATCACGCCTGCCTCCGTGCGGCGCGGAAATCGCGCTGCCAACCCAGCCAGCTCTGCAACATCACGATGCTCCACAGATGCGTATGCCATTTGCGCTCGCCGTGCTTGAACGCGTTCCAGCGCCGCGATACCGACGACGCATCCAGCAGATTATCGCGGCGCAGGCGATCTTCCGACAGCAGGTCGTCGGCCCATTCGCGCAACGGTCCGCTCAACCACGACCCCACCGGCGCGCCGAAGCCGGCCTTCGGGCGATCGACCAGCTCCTCCGGCAGGTAGCGGCGCAGCAACGCCTTCAGCAGATGCTTCGGTTCGCTCTCGCGCACGCGCAGCGCATCCGGCAACGACCAGGCGAATTCCGCGACGCGCGAATCGAGCAGTGGCGAACGCGCCTCGAGACCCGCCGACATGCCGCTGCGGTCGAGTTTGACCAGGATGTCTTCCGGCAGGTAGCAGAGAAAATCCAGACTCATCATGCGTTCGGCCGGGGAGAGATCGGTATCGGCGAGCGGATACGCGGTGTACGCGGTGGTCGGCTCCTTTGCGCCGCGCACGACGCGCAGCGGCGCGCGCCAGCGGCTGATGCGATTGAGATAGATGCCGTCGATGCCTTCCGCCGCCAATTCCATGCCGATCGTGCGCGAGCCGCCGGTGCGCGCCGTCTCCAGATCGCCGCGCATCAGCCAGCGCCCGAGCGCCCGTCGCGGCGCGGCCGGCAGCCACGCGTGCCAGCGCCAGTTGCGCAACGCGCGCAGATAGCGCGCGTAGCCGAAGAACAGCTCGTCGCCGCCGTCGCCGGACAGCGCAACGGTGACCTGCGTGCGCGCCAGTTCGGCGACCAGCACGCTCGGAATCATCGACACGTCGGCGAACGGCTCGTCATAGATCTCCGGCAGCCGCGGTACCACGGCGAGCGCGTCGGCGCCGCCGACCGGAAACTCGGTGTGCGCCGTGCCGAGATGAGCCGCGATCTTGCGTGCATAGACGCCGTCGACGTCGTAGCGATCGGTGAACACGATGGTGAAGCTGCGCACCGCCTGCGCGCTTTCGCGCTGCGCGAGCGCGGCGACGAGGGAGGAATCGGTTCCTCCGGACAGGAACAGGCCGACCGGCACGTCCGCGTGCAGGCGCAGGCGCACGGCGTCGCGCAGATGCGCGTCCAGTTGCTCCAGCGCCTCGCTTTCGCCACCGCGGAACCGCTGCGCGGATGCCGTGCGGATGTGCGCCTGCGCATCCCAGAACGCGTGCGGAACCGGCCAGTCCGACGCGCGCAGCGCCGCCTCGTCGAAGCACACGCAGTGGCCGGCGGAAAGCTTGCGCACCTCGCGGTAGATCGAGCGCGGCGCGGGGATGTAGTCGTAGCGCAGCAGCGACGTGAGCGCGTCGGCGTCGATCTCCGGTTCGAAATCGGGATGGCTGAGCAGCGCCTTCAGCTCGGAACCGAACAGCAGGCCGCGCGACGATCGACCGTAGTAGAGCGGCTTCTTGCCGACCCGGTCGCGCGCCAGCCAGAGCCGGCGTTCGCTCCGGTCCCACAGCGCGAACGCGAACATGCCGTCGCAGCGCGCGAGCGCGCCTTCCAGGCCCCATTCGACGATCGAGGCGAGCAGGACTTCGGTATCGGAGTGACCGCGGAAAGTGTGCCCGCGCCCGACCAGGATCTCGCGCACCGCCGCGAAGTTGTAGATTTCCCCGTTGTAGACGATCACCCAGCGCGCGTCGGCCGATTGCATCGGCTGATGCCCGAGCGGACTCAAGTCGAGGATAGCCAGTCGCCGGTGCGCCAGGGCCAGACCGGCGGCCGCGTCGACGAAGACGCCGTCGTCGTCCGGTCCGCGATGCCGCAGCGATTCGCCCATGCGTCGCGCGCGCGATGCGAGCGTGGCCGCATCGTGACCTGCGTGCGGCTCCCAGCAGCCGGCGAGACCGCACACCTACTTCACCATCTGGTTCAGATTGAAGATCGGCAGCAGGATCGCCAGCACGATGAACAGCACCATCGCGCCGACGGCGAGAATCACGGCCGGGCCGAGCACCGCGGTCAGCGCGGTCAGCCAGCGATCGAGTTCGCGCTGTTGCTGCTGCGCCGCTTCCTCGAGCATTCGCGGCAGCTCGCCCGAGCGCTCACCGCTCGCGATCAGACGCAATGCGACCGGCGGAAACTGACCGCTTTCACCCAAGGCTCGCGAGAACGCAGCGCCCTCGCGCACCTTGAACGCGGCGCGCTTGAGCGCTTCGCGCATCGGCAGATTCGGCACCACCTGGGCGGCAATGCCGAGCGCGTCGAGCAATGGCACCGCGCTGCCGGCGAGCAGGGCCAGCGTGCGCGTCGCGCGCGCGGTGTTCGCGGCGCGGATCAGACGACCGACCAGCGGCAGGCGCAGCAGCAGTTCGTGCCAGCGATGACGCACCGCTTCGCTGCGCAAGGCGAAGCGCGCGGCGACCAGCGCCGCGATCGCCGCGAGCAGGATCAACCAGCCCCAGCCGCGCAGGAACGCCGACAGCGCGATCAACGCGCGCGTCGCCAGCGGCAGCGTCTGATGCAGGTTCTGGAACACGCCGACGATCTGTGGCACGACCCAGGTGAGAAGCCCGGCGACCACCGCGACGGCGACCAGCGTCAGCAGCAACGGATACGCCAGGGCGGCGAGCATCTTCTGCTTCAACGCATCGCGCGCTTCGGCGTAGTCGGCGAGCTTGTCGAGCACGGATTCGAGCCGGCCGGACTGCTCGCCGGCCGCCACCGTCGCGCGGAAGATCTCGGGGAAGCTCTCCGGGAAGTCGCCGAGCGCCTGCGCCAGGCTCGCGCCTTCCATCACGCGCGCGCGCAGACTCATAGTCAGACCGCGCTGCCGTTCGCTCTCGGCTTGTTCGGACAAGGCCGCCAGCGCCTCGTCGATCGGCAGGCCGGCGCCGATCAGGGTCGCCAGCTGGCGTGTCAGCAAGGCCAGCTGGACGGCGCTCAAGCCGCCGCGCGCGAATGCGCCGCGCGTGCGCCGGGCGCCTTCGCGCACCTCTTCGACACTGAGCGGATTCAGTCCGCGCTCGCGCAACGATCCGCGCACCGCGCGCGCGGTGTCGCCCTGCAGCACACCCCGCTGGGTTCTGCCGCTGGTGTCCAGTGCCTGGTAGGCGAATGCGGGCATCAGTACAAGAGGAGGTTCTGGAACGGACGCGTATTCTTCCAGCGATACCCTTCGAAGTCGCGCTGATCGGTCGACAGAATGCGACCTTCGTCGAGATCCTCGGCGAGAATCACCAGCGAGGCGTCGGCGAGATCCATCGGCAGATCCCGATAGCGGCGCATCAGCACGTGCGCGCGCATCAGCGCATCCGCCGGCAGTTCGGGAATCTCGCACGCGCCGCGCGCGATGCCGTCGACGAAAGCGACGGCCTGGTTCGCGCTGACCCGCGCCGCCAGCAGATGCGCCACCTCGGTCAGCACCGGCCAGGTGCTGACGAAGCCTTCTTCGCCGAAACGTTCCAACGCGTCGCACGCCGATGCGTGGTGTCGGTCGCGGCGGTTGCCGAGCGCGATCCAGAAGCCCGAATCGGCCAGGATCATCGGTCGTGCACGCGCATCGGAAGCTTGCTTTCGAACGCTTCGGTCAGGTAGTCCTTGTAGCGCTCGGACAAGTCGGCCGGGCCTTCGCCGCCGCCGACGAAACCGCTGCCCGCGAGCAGCTTGGCGGGAGAGGCGCGCGGTCGCGTGCGCTCCGCGTGATAGGCGCGCAAAGCGTCGCGCAGCAGATCCGACGCGGACAGACCTTCGCGCTTCTGCAGTTCGCGGAAACGGCGCGCGTCCTCGCCGGTCAGGCGGGCGTTGATGCGGAGTTCGGAAGAGGTCATGACATTGCCTCCAGCAACGTCATAAACGTATGACGCCGGCCTTGAAATTGCAACTCCATCAGATGCATCGAGACGCCAGCCAGGTCCCGATTCGTCGCCAACATGCCTCCGGACGAGCTTGCAGCAGAAAGTGCGGCCCATCGACGCTGACGGTTGCTTGCTCCTGCCGATTCCGAAGGAAAGGAGCTCGTGACGACCAGGCGATCACGACTTGCCGTCAAGGCGAACCATGGCTTGTCCAACCCGTCCAACGCTCCATTCGGATCGAGATCGCGCAGCAACCGCAAACGCGAGCGCAGGACCTCGATCGGCAGCGCCCGGACGACCTGCTGGACTGTGCGGACACAGGTGGGCGTGACATCGAAATCCAGACACATCAGCCGGACGAGTGGCGTCGAAGTGATCCAGCGCTGCACACGTGCTCCGACGACGTCGAGCGGGACGGATCTCAGCAGCGGGTTCGGGCATCGGAGAAAGCTCGCCACCCACACGATAGCGGCAACGCTCTCGCAGCGGCGTGCCAATCTCAGCGCAATCGGCCCGGAAAACGATTCAGCGAGGACCATGCAAGGCCCGATCGCGCGAGCGGCCGTCTCCGCATGCGCGACGTAGTCGTCGAGTTGCCAAGTCGAGTCGAGCGGATACCGTACGAGATGCACCTCCGCTCGCGGCCGGCACTGCACGAATTCGTCGAATAGTTCCGCACTGCCGTCCAGCCCCGGCAGCAGAAGCCACGGAAGGCGATTCGCGCGCTTCCGCGGCATGCAGCCTTCGCCCGATACGTCGCTCACTCCTCGCGTGTCACCCGCAACACTTCTTCAGTCGAGGTGATGCCGGCCACGCACTTGCGCCAACCGTCCTCGAGGATCGACGCGGAGCGCGCGCGCGCGTGGCGTTCGAGTTCGGCCTCGGATGCGCCTTCGTGGATCAGCCGGCGCATCGCGTCGTCTACGGCCACGAGCTCGTACAGGCCGGTGCGGCCGCGGTAGCCCGCATGGCGCGCGTTCGCGGCGAGATCGCCGCGCGGGCGATACAGCGTGACCTTCGCGTCGGCCGGCTGGCCGAACGCGGCGAGTTCGGCCGGGCTCGCGGCGTACGCCTCGCGCACCGCGGGATCGAGCACGCGCACCAGGCGCTGCGCCAGCACGCCGATCAGGCTCGAGGACAGCAGGAACGGCTCGACGCCCATGTCGCGCAGGCGCGTGACGGCGCCGACCGCGGAGTTGGTGTGCAGCGTCGACAGCACCAGGTGACCGGTCAGCGAGGCCTGCACGGCGATCTCGGCGGTTTCGAGGTCGCGGATCTCGCCGACCATGACCACGTCCGGATCCTGGCGCAGGATCGCGCGCAGCCCGCGCGCGAAGGTCATGTCGACACGCGGGTTGACCTGGGTCTGGCCGACGCCGTCGAGGTAATACTCGATCGGATCCTCGACCGTCATGATGTTGCGCGAGGAGTCGTTGAGCTTGAGCAGCGAGCCGTACAACGTGGTCGACTTGCCCGATCCGGTCGGACCGGTCACCAAGAGGATGCCGTGCGGGCGCGCGATCAGGTCCTCCAACCGCGCGCGCATCGCCTCGTCCATGCCGAGCTGGGCGAGGTCGAGCTTGCCGGCCTGCTTGTCGAGCAGACGCAGCACGACGCGCTCGCCGCGACCGGCGGGGATGGTCGACACGCGCACGTCGACCGGGCGACCGGCGACGCGCAGGCCGATGCGGCCGTCCTGCGGCAGGCGCCGCTCGGCGATGTCGAGCTTGGCCATGACCTTGATGCGGCTGACCACGGCGCTGGCGATCGCCTTCTGCGGCGCCAGCACCTCGCGCAGCACGCCGTCGATGCGGAAGCGCACGACGAGGCGGTTCTCGTACGGCTCGATGTGGATGTCCGAGGCGCCTTCCTTCACCGCCTCGGTCAGCAGCGCGTTGATCAGGCGGATGATCGGCGCGTCGTCCTCGCTCTCGAGCAGGTCTTCCGGCTCGGGCAGTTCGTCGGCGACGGCCTTGAGGTCCATGCGCTCGTCGAGGTCGGAGACCATCGTGCGTGCGTCGTCGCCCTGCTCGTACAGCTCGCGCAGCAGGCGCTCGAACTCCGGCGGCGCCAGCGTCGTGAACGCGAGCGGCGCGCCGAGATGGCGGCGCAGCTCGGCCAGTACCTCGGCGCGCGCGTCGGCGCGGCAGGCGATCTCGGCGATCTCGCCGCGCCAGCCGGTCAGCGCGACGCCGTGACGGCGCGCGAAGCCGAAGCTCGGCCGCGACGGCCGCTGCGCGGCGGACGAGTCGACGGGAGACCTTGCCTCGCTCATCGGCGCGGCGACGCGCCGGTCGGCGTGCGCGCCGGCGGCTGCGCGAGATTCGGCTGGCCGTCGAGCGACGGGCTGGCGAGGAAGTCGTGCACGTCCGGCAGCAGCGGGCGCTGCGAGCGCGGCGTGATCGGCCAGTCCTGCTGGCGCATCTGCAGCTGCTCGGTGCGCATGTAGTTGTACTTTTCGCTCGACACCGACGCCTCGGTCGCCTCGTCGCGCAGGATCTTCGGATGCAGGAACACCATCAGATCGCGCTTCTGATGATCGTTGGTGCGGTAGCGGAACAGGTTGCCGAGCAGCGGCACGTCGCCGAGCACCGGCACCTTCTGCGCGTTGTCCTTGAGCTGGTTGTCGATCAGGCCGCCGAGCACGAGCAGCGCGTCGTCCTTGACCAGCACGCTGGTGGTGAGCTCGCGCTTGTTGGTGACCAGGTCGACCGCGCCCTGCACCGGCGGCAGCAGGTTCGAGACTTCCTGGTGGATGTCCAGCCGCACCGACTCGCCCTCGTTGATCTGCGGCTTGACCTTCAGCACCAGGCCGACGTCCTTGCGCTCGATCGTCTGGAACGGATTGGTGATGCCGTTGGTCGGCGTGGTGCCGCCGACCGTGCTCGAGGCGTTGGTGGTGTACTGGCCGGTGAGGAACGGCACCTCTTGCGCGACCTTGATCTGCGCTTCCTGGTTGTCCAGCGTCAGCACCGACGGCGTCGACAGGATGTTGGACTTGCCGTCGCCGCGCAGCGCGCTGATCAGCGCGCCGAGCTGGGCGATCGGTTTGCCGTCCGGCCCCGGAATCGTGCCGGCGACGTAGCCGAGGTTGAAGCCGTTGCCGATGCCGAACGGATTGATCGACGCCGAAAGAATGTTGTTGCCCGGCGTGGCGCCGGTGAAATTGGTGCCGCCGACGATGTGCTTGTTGCCGGCCACCTGCCATTGCACGCCGAGTTCGCTCGCGGTCTGGTCGGCGACCTCGGCGATCACCGCCTCGATCAGCACCTGGCTGCGGCGGATGTCGAGCTGGCGCACCACCGCCGACAGCGAGCGGAAGATCGCCGGCGGCGCGCTGATGATCAGCGCGTTGGTTTCCTCGTGCGCCTGGATCGTCGCCACCGAGGCCGCGCCGCTCGCCGTGTCGGTCGCCTTCGCCGCAGTCGGCGGCGCGCTGCCGCTGAGCGTCGCGGCGACGCCCTGCAGGATCGGCACCAGGTCCTTGGCGCTGGCGTAGCGCAGGTAGACGACCTGCGTGTCGCCGCCGTCGATGACCGGCGTGTCCAGATGCGCGATCAACGCGCGCAGCTTCAGGCGGCCGTTCTTCGAACCGGCGAGCAGGATCGAGTTCGTGCGCGTGTCGGCGAACACGCGCGATGCCTCGCCGTTCGCCTGTGCGGTCTTGTCGTCGGCGAGCGAGGTCAGCGTGCGCGCGAGCTCGGCCGCGTTCGCGTGGCGCAGCGGCACGACTTCCACCTGCGCGTCCGACACCGTGTCGATGCGCTGAACGATGTCGATCAGCCGCTTCACGTTGCCGGCGCGATCCGATACGACCAGCGAATTGGACGTGGAATGCGCCAGCAGCTGGCTGCCCTGCGGCATCAACGGGCGCAGGATCGCCACCAGCTCGGCCGCCGAGACGTGCTTGACCGGCACGATCTGGGTGACGACCTCGTCGGAAGACTCCGCGCGCGCGGCGCTCACGCCCGCGCCGCCGTCGGCCTGCGCGGCGGATTCCGGCACGATCTTGATCATGCTGCCGGACGGCACCGCGGCGAGGCCGTGCACGCGCAGCACCGACAGGAACACGTCGTAGATCTCGTCCGGCCGCATCGGCTGCGCCGAGACCACGGTGACCTTGCCCTGCACGGTCGGCCCGACGATGAAGTTCTTGCCGGTGATCTCGCTGACCGTCGCGATCAGCGCCTGGATGTCGGCGTCCTTCAGGTTCAGCGTGTGGCGACCGTCGGCCGTGCGCGCATGGCCCGGTTGCGGCTCCGGCGCTCCTTGCGCGAACGCCGCTCCCTGTAGCGCGGCGAAAAGAGCGAAAGCGAGCGGCAGAACACGCATTGCGGGAAATCCTCTGGAAATCATCATTGCAGCCCGACGCGCAGCTCGACCGGCTTGCCGTCGCGCAGCACGGTCACGCGCGCGGAATTCGCGCCGGCGAGGTTGGACAGGATCTGCTGGCCGCGCGCGAACGAATCGACCGCCTGCCCGTCGACGGCGGTGACGACGTCGCCCGCGCGCAGGCCGAACTGGCCGAGCAGGGCCGCGTCGGCGCCGGCGGCGACGCGCACGCCGGTCAGGCGGCCGCCGTCGAGCACCGGCACCATCGGCACCCGCTTCATCAACTCGTCCGGGTTCTGGCGAAGCTGCGTGAGCGTCTGCTGCGCTTCGGCCGACGGCTTGATCACCGCTGTGGTGGCGGCGGCCGGCGCCGCCGGCGTCGCACCGGCCGCATTGCGCGGCGCGCGGGCACTCGCGCCGGCGGGCGGGGAACGCACGACGTCGGCCGGGGCGAGCGTGCGTTCGCGCGGCAGACGCAGGGTTTCCTCGGCACCTGCGCGCGACAGCACAATGCGATCCGGATAGACCGCGGCGAGACGTGCGCCGGAGACGACTTCCTCGCCGACGCGGAACGCGCGCTCGACGCCGTCGGCGCCGGCGAGGACCGCCAATCCGGCCTTCGGATCGCCGTCGGCGACGGTGCCGCGCAGGATCAGCGACAGCGTCGACGCCGCGCCGCCGCTGCCGGGACGCTGCGGCGTCTCGCCGAACAGATGCCAGCTGGCGATCGAACGCGCCGGCGCGCTGACCGCCACCGCGCCGGCAAGCTGCGCGCGATCGCCGCTCGACGTCGCATCGCCGTGCGGCAGCAGCTGCCACACCAGGCGCGCGAGCAGCCACAGCGCCAGCGCGCCGAGCACGGCGCAGCTGGCCCATGCCGCCGCTTCGGCATAGCGACCACGATCGATGGCGAACCCGCGCCGCGCCATGCGCTGCGCCCCCTGCGACGAAAGACGCGCAAGCGTAGCAAACGCGGGCCACGCGCGGGGTGACGCAGTCGAGCCGGAATGCCTGTCCGTGCACGCCGATCGGAGCGGGCCTGCCTCCACCCTCGTCAGCGCGCGAGGGAATTCGGCGTATTCCCTGGTGAACCGGTCGCTCGGCCGGTATCCAACGGGGAGATTCCACATGAACGCACGCGATCCGATTCCGCTTTCCTCGCTTCGACGCACCGACGCCTCCCGGCGCAACCATCCGCCCACGCACTGGCCCGGACGTCTCGACCGCCTCGCGCGCCGAGCGCTCGGCTTGGTCGTGGCCCTGTGCGCCGCCGCGGGCAGCAGCCTGTCCTTCGCGCAGCACCACGTACCGGTCACGCTGGACGAACTCGTCGACGGCTCGGCGTCGATCGTGGAAGGCACGCTGGTCTCCGCGCAGCCGCGCTGGAACAACCAGCACAACCTGATCCTCACCGACTACCGCTTCCGCATCGGGCGCGTGCTGATCGACGGCGGCGTCGGCCACACCGAATTCGTCGTCACCCAGGCCGGCGGTACGCTCGACGGCGAGACGCACAAGCTGAGTTCCAATCCCGAACTGTTCGTCGGCGAGCGCTACGTGGCGTTCCTCGACCCGGAGGCGAACCACGTGTTCTGCCCGTTCATGGGCGGCGACCAGGGCGTCTATCGCGTCACCGACGACAACCTCGCCAGCGCGCTGTCGGGCCGGCAAAGCCTTCCGCTCGATTCGCTGATCGCGCAGATCGACACGCGCGTGCAGAAGCGCGGCAACGCGCCGCCGCATTTCCGCCACGCGGGTCCCGCGGCCGGCGTGACGTATCCGTCCAAGACCGCCGTTCCGTTCCGCGCGCCGTTCGCGCCCCCTGCTGCGAGCAGCAGTCTCGCTCCGCTGCAGCAGCAGGCGTCCGCCGATCCGGAGCCGGGCGACGCGCTGGCCGAGCCGGTGGTCGACCCGCAGCCCGAGCCGCAGGCCGCGCACGCACCGACGACGCCGAACTGGCACCGCTTCGCCATCGCCAACCGCCCGATCGTCTGGGACGAATGGCCGCACGACTGGTGGGTGTCGCCGCACGACCAGTACCGGATGTCCGACTGGAACCACGTCGCCGACAACCTGAACCGGGTCAGCGGCACCGACCTGACCACCTGGGCCTGGGGCAACGACCGCTTCGAGATGGTCGGCTTCCCGAGCAACGCCGACATGGTCGCGCAGTTCGGCGCGGGCTGGGGCGCGACCACTCTGGCGATCACCTGGTCGCGCTGGAACGGCTCCGGCGTGATCCTGGAATCGGACATCGCGCTCAACCCGGCCTACTGCTGGACGCTGGACGAGTCGCGCAGCGCGAACGGCAGCGACACCTGCTGGGGCATCGACCAGAGCACGCTGCACGAACTCGGACACGCCTGGGGGCTGGCGCATCCGTGGGAAACGGAGAACGTGTGGTGGGATTCGGTGATGAACTACGCGCCGAAGGAATTCCGCCCGCCGTTCCTGCACGAGGACGACGCCGACGCCGTGCGCGTTTCCTATCCGGGCGCCACGATCGACCTCGACGGCCTACTCAGCCTGTACCAGACCGAAGACGACCCGAACTCGATGAACGCGCTCTACACGGCCGCGTTCCCCGGCGCGACGACGATCTACCACGGCCAGCCGCTGACCTTCGGCACCATCCAGGTCGAGAACGCGGGCACCCTCGCCTTCGCCGATCCGCGCGTGGAGATCTACCTGGCGCAGAACTGGCGCTCCTGGACGGACAGCTATTATTTCCTGCGCGCTGCGTCGTACTCGATCACCGTCGACCCGTCGAGCACGCGCCGGCTGACGGTGAATCCGACCACGATTCCCGACACGATGCCGACCGGCCGCTACTACCCCTCGATGTACCTGCGGCTGGACGGCGACCAGGTGACCGGCAACAACACTGCGGTCTCCTCGCCGAACGTGATGGCGACCATTCGCAACGTTCCGGCGACGCTGACGCCGGTCGAATCCTGGAGCACCTGGAGCCTGGGACGCATCGGCCCGTCGGGATCGTGGGAACTGCTGCTGCCGGTCGTCGCGGGAGACGACTACGAGCTGTCCCTGTGCAGCGCCGTCGGCGGCGGCTCAGCGGACTTCGACACCGTGATGGAAGTGGTCGGCGTGACCTCGAACGACGACGATTGCGGCCTTCAGTCGCACGTCCTGTTCACCAGCGACTCGACCACCACGCGGACCATCAGCATCCGCGGATACGACCTCGCCGCGCAGGGAACCTTCACGCTGGCCTATCGCCGCATTCCCGACGACACGCTCTTCCGCGACGGCTTCGACTGATCCGCTCCGGCGCGGTGCTCGATCACGGCACCGCGCCACGACCTCGCGCCGCCGGCCTGTCAGCGCCGGCGGCGTTTTCGTTTCCGGCCCGATGTCCGGCGACGTCGAATTTCCGCGTATCCCCGAACGAACCGGCCAGCGAGCCGGCCCTGCCGGAGGACCACGCCATGCGTCACCGAATCGCCCGCGCCATCCTGTGCCTCGCCCTGCCTGCCGTCGCCATCGCCGCCGCCGCCGAGGAACCGCTCGTACCCGACGCGCCGACGGCGCCGGAGCTGCAGGTCGCCGGCGGCTACACCCTCGATCCGGGATTCAACGACGGCGCGTTCTTCCTCGATCGCTTCGCCGGACCCGACAGCGCCAACTATCGCGGCCGCAAGCTCGTGCGCCTGCCCAACGGGGACGTCGTCGTGGTCGGCCTGGTGCCGGCCTACAACCAACCCGATCCGCCGGACGGGCAGTTCCACATCGGCCTGGTGCGCTACAACGCCACCGGTCAGCGCGTGGCCTGGAGCTTCGCCTCGTCCTACGGCAACTTCGGCAACCAGTACCTGATCTACCCGGGCAGCAACCTGTCCGGACAACTCACGCCGCGCTTCACCGCGGTCAAGGACGTCAAGGCGATCGGCGACCGCATCTACATCATGGTCGATCACACGCCGGACGGCGGGAGCCGCGACGTGCAGCTGCTGATCTTCTCCGACGCGAGCGGCGAGACCGGCCGCTTCCTCGGCCATTTCACGCTGTTCACCAGCCCGTTCAACGAAGACGGCGCCGAGATGGCCCTGTTCAGCAGCGGCACCATCGGCGGCGCTCCGTACAAGCTGCTCGCCGCCGCCACCGTGTACGGCGGCTCGGGCAACTACGTCCGCCTCAGCCGGTTCAACGTCGGCGGCACCACGACGTTCGAAGGCGACAGCGCCTTCGGCACCAACGGCACCAGCATCGCCTTCCTCTTCCAGAACTCCGGCGGCTGTTCGACCGCCGTCGCGACGGCCGGCGCCTGCCCGCTCATCGCGCGCAGCCTTGCCGTCGGTTTCCGCGGGTTCACCGGCTCCGGCCCGATCTACGTCGGTGCCGAGCGCCAGTACTCGACGACCTCGGCCACCAGCAACGACTGGGACGCCGCGGTCGTCAAGTTCAGCAGCAGCGGCGATCTGGATACCAGCTTCGGCGGCAGCACTGGCGCCGGTTCCGGCAACGGCTTCGCCTTCGTCCAGTTCGACCGCGGTACCAAGGAAGACCGCAACCGCGGCATCGCCGTGCGCACGCTCGGCCTCGGCATTCCGGCGTCGCCCTACCGGGACGAGGTCTACGTGGTCGCCAGCGTCGCCCAGGCCTGCGCTTCCGGCACCGGAGTCGGCAAACTGGACCAGGACGGCAACTACGTCGCCACCTTCGGCGACAACGGCAAGCTGCGCTTCGGCGGCTGGGACGATCCGAGCGACGCGCAGGCGTGCGCCGTCTACGGCCCCGCTTCGCCCCTCGCCGTCGCACGCGACGGCGCCACGCTGGCGATCGCCGGACAGGACGACGCCGAAGTCCAGGCCGACTTCATCCCTTCCGCGGCGGTCGCCTTCGTCGACGCCGACAGCGGCGCGGTGGCGCAGCGGTTCGCCAGCGCGATCAGGCCGCCGTCGGGAACGTTCCCGTCCTCGAGCGCGCTGTACGGCATCGTCGCCAACGGCGACGGCAGCTTCAGCGTGGCCGGCGACGCGCGCGACTCGAGCACCGGAAACACGCTGATGTACGCGACGGCACGCGTCGGCCGCGACGTGATCTTTCGCGATGGCTTCGATTGAGCGGCGCCGGAGCCTTCGATCGCGCGCCCGCTCTCGCCGTCGCCGCGCGCTTGGCAGGCGCGCGCGCGACGCGTTACCGTGCGTGCATGGCGGAGTCGGGGAACGACAGCATCACGCGTCTGCTGCAGCGCTGGAGCGAGGGCGATCCGCTCGCGCTCGATCGCCTGCTGCCGCTGGTCTACGCCGACCTGCGCCGCATCGCCGCCGGCCTGCTGCGCTCGACGCCGGGACACGCGACCTTGCAGACCACCGCGCTGGTGCACGAGGTGCTGCTGCGTCTGCTCGGACGCACGCCGGCGGCGTTCGAGAGCGGCGCGCATCTGCTCAACGCCTCGGCGCGCATGATGCGGCAGGTGCTGGTCGATCGCGCGCGCAAGGCCGCCACCGAAAAACGCGGCGGCGGCTGGCAGCGCGACGAATTCACCGAGGCGCTGGAACTGCCGATTCCCGACGGTACCGATCTCGCCACGCTGGACCAGGCGCTGAACGAACTCGAAGCGGCGCACGAGCGCATGGCGAAGGTGGTCGAGCTGCGCTACTTCGTCGGCCTCGAAGTGACCGAGGTCGCCGCCGCGCTCGGCGTGACCGAACGCACCGCACGGCGCGACTGGGTCGCCGCCCGCGAATGGCTGAGAGGGCGGCTGGAAACGACGGCCTAGGACGGCGGGCACGGCGGGTTGCCGACGACGAAGGGGGAAGCCGGCGTGGACGAGCGCGAACTGAAGGCCCTGCGGATCCTGCGCGATGCACTCGACACCGCGCCCGGCGAACGCGACAGCTTCCTGTCCGAACGCTGCGGTCCCGACACCGCGCTGCGCGAACGCGTCCTCGCCCTGCTGCGCGGCATCGGCGAATGCGAACTCGACGAAGATCCCGCGCAAGCCGAACCGGCCCCGCCGGCCGACGCGGATGCCCTGATCGGCACGAAGCTCGGCGCATTCCGCGTCGTCGAGCGCGTCGGCCGCGGCGGCATGGGCGTGGTCTATCGCGGCGAGCGCGACGGCGCCGACTTCCGCCAGGACGTCGCCCTCAAGCTGATCCGCCGCGGCTTCGACTTCGACGACATCCGTGCGCGATTCCTACGCGAGCGGCGCATCCTCGCGCGCCTGTCGCATCCGAACCTCGCGCGCTTCATCGACGGCGGCGTCGCGCCGGACGGCCGGCCGTGGTTCGCGCTCGAATTCGTGCGCGGCGAGGCGATCACGCGCTGGTGCGATGCGCAGGCGCTCGACCTGCGTGCGCGTGTTCGGCTGTTCCTCGACGTCTGTACCGCCGTGCAGTACGCGCACGCGCAACTGGTCGTGCATCGCGACCTCAAGCCCGGCAACATCCTCGTCGACGCCGACGGCCACGCGCGACTGCTCGACTTCGGCATCGCGCGCCTGCTCGGCGACGAGGACGCCGGTGCGACGTTGACCACGGTCGGCCATCGCAGCGTACTGACGCCGGAGTACGCCGCGCCCGAGCAGTTCGGCGGCGAAGCGGCCGGCGTCGCCACCGACGTCTATGCGCTCGGCGTGGTCCTGTACGAACTGATCGCCGGCGTATTGCCGTATGTGCTCGACCGCCACGATCTCGCCGCGGCCGAGCGCACGATCCGCGAGCAACCGCCGCAGCCGCTCGCACAAGCGATTTCGCGCGACGGCAGCGAAGCTGCCGGCCGCCGTCTGACCGCGCGCCGGACGAGCCTGCGCGCCTACCGCAACGAGGTCCGCGGCGATCTCTCGCGCATCCTCGACAAGGCGCTGGCGAAGGAACCCGAGCGCCGCTACGCCAGCGTGCAGAGTCTCGCCGACGATCTCTCACGCTGGCTCGCCGGCGCGCCGGTGCGCGTCTCCGGCAACGCGTTCGGCTATCGCCTGCGCAAGTTCGTCGGACGCAATCGCGTCGCCGCCGGCATCGCGGGCAGCGCTCTGCTGGTGGTCGCCCTGCTCGGCGTCTATCACCTGCGCACGCTGGACGCGCAGCTGAAGCGCACCGAGGCCGAGCGCAACCGGGCCGAAGCCTCGCTCGGCTTTCTGCAGAATCTCCTGGCCAGCCCGGATCCGCAGACGGGTGTCGGCGCGGACACCAAGCTCGGCGATTTCCTCGCCGGTTCCGTGGCGACGATCCGCGACGACGCCTCGCTCGATCCGGAAACCCGCAACGACCTGCGCCTCACCATCGCCGGAAGCCTGAAGAGCACCGATCGCTACGACGAAGCGCTCGCGCTGGCGCGCGAGGTGGCCGCCGGGCCGGCCGACGACTCGCGCGCTTGGGAAACCCGCGTGCGGGCGGCGAGCCTGGTCGGCGAGGTCCTGGTGCTGAAGGGCGACTATGACGCCGCCGTCGCCAGTCTCGAGGCGGCGACGAAACTCGCCGAGGCCCACGGAGTCACCGACCCGCTCACGCTGGCGACGCTGTACTCGACGCACTCGATCGCCAACAACCACCTGGCGCGCTGGGACGAAAGCCGGCGGCTGATCGACCGCGCCGTCGAGATCGCCGAGCCGATCAAGGAAAAGCATCCCGACGTGTACGGAAACCTGCTCGGCTTCGCCAGCATTCCGCGCGGCTATCCGCGCCTGGATCTGCCCGGTGCGGCGGAGCTGCTGCGGCGCTCGATCGATTTCCAGCGCGCGCACGGCCTGGAATCGAGCGGCCAGCTCGCCAATACCGAGGGCAACCTGGCGCAGACGCTGATGTTCATGGGCGAGTTCGAAGAAGCCGAGCCGCTGTTCCTCCGCGTGATCGAGCGCATGAAGCAGCGTTACGGCGCGGTCAATCGCGAAACCTCGTTCAAGCTCAGCGATCTGGCGATGCTGTATTTCCGCTGGAACCGCCTCGACGAGGCGCGCCGCTGGCGCGACGAGGCGACGCAGTCGATGAAGGGAGCCCTGGGCGAGTCGCATCCGTTCGTCGGGCTCAGCCTGATCCACTCGGCGGACCTCGCGTTCCAATCCGGCGATCTCGAGCGCGCCGCCGCCGATGCGAAAGCGGGCGCGGCGATCGCCGACGAGCAGGACCGCGAGGAATTCGCGCAACGCGCGCAGCTGTATGCCGCCGCGCGGCGTTGCCGGACGGAAGGCGGCGACGGGATCGACGCGCTGCTCGAACGCATGGGCGCGCTGGCGAACCAGTTCACCGCGCGCGAATTCGACGTGCGCGTCGCGGCTGCCGACTGTCTCAACCGGTTGGGCCGCCACGACCAGGCGGCCGCGGCGATCGAACCGTTCGCCGCACGCCTCGATCAGGGGCTGGTGAAGGCGCGCAACGACTACTATCGGCCGGTCATCGCGCGCATACGGGCCGAGTCGAACGCCCGCTAGCTGGAAGCACGCGCCCGTGCGGCGCGTGCCGGAATCGCCGCGTCAGCGCGCGGTGAACATCCGCACCAGGCGGCGGAAGAAGCCCTGCTTCGGCGGCGAACTCTCGGCCGCGACCGGTCCCGGCGGCGCCGTCGGGATCGTGCGCTCGCTGCGCGGCGCGTGTTCGCGGCGCGGCTTGCGTTCGCTGCCGTGCGCCGGCGCGGCGTTGTCGCCGCCGGCGCCGACGGCGGGATTCATCGCCTCGCCCTCGCGCCGCTTGTTGCGGCCGCGACCGCCGCGGCGGCGGCGCTTGCGCGGCGCCTCGCCGTTCGTGACGGCTGGAGTCGCGTCCGCCTGAGCCACCGGCGCAACGGCTTCGGCGACGACCGGTTTCGGCGCGTCCTTCCGCGCTTCGCCGCGCGGCTCGCCGCGACGGCCGTCACGCCGCTCGCCCTCGCGGCGTTCGCCGCGGCCGCCTTGCGAACGGGGTCCGCGCGAACGCGAGGGGCCTTCCTTCTTCGGCGGACCGGCGGTGTTGCGCGCATCGTCGGCCGCCTCGTCGGCAGTGTTGCCCGCGGCCGCCTGCGCGCGCGGACGCGGCGGCGGCGCCACCAGCATCTGCGGATCGATCGAGGCGGTCGGGATCTTCTGTTCGATGTACTTCTCGATGTCCGGCAGGCCCATCGCGTAGAGATCACAGGCGAAGCTGATCGCATCGCCTTCGGCGCCGAGGCGCGCGGTGCGGCCGATGCGATGCACGTAGTCCTCGGCGTCGTGCGGCAGGTCGTAGTTGAAGACGTGGCTGACGTCGGGGATGTGCAGGCCGCGCGCGGCGACGTCGGTCGCCACCAGCACTTCGATCTCGCCCTTCTGGAACTTGCCGAGCAGGCGCTCGCGCTTGGCCTGCGGCACGTCGCCGGACAAGGTGGCGACGGAGAAGCCCTGGCGTTCGAGCGCGCGCGTGACCTTCTCGGCGGCGATCTTGGTGTTGACGAAGACCATGCTGCGATGCGCGTCGACGCTCGAGAGCAGGCCGATCAGCAGCTGCAGCTTTTCCTCTTTCGCCGGGAAGTAGACCACCTGGCGCACGCGGTCGGCGGTGACGTTGTCGGCTTCGACCGCGAGCTTCTCGGCTTCGTTCATGTGCTCGTAGGCCAGTTCCAGCACGCGCTGGCTGAGCGTGGCCGAGAACAGCATGCTCTGGCGCTGCTCGCGCGGCGGCATGCGGCGGAACAGGAAGCGGATGTCCTTGATGAAGCCGAGGTCGAACATGCGGTCGGCTTCGTCGAGCACCACGGCCTCGATCGCGTTGAACGAGAAGACGTGCTGCTTGAGGTAGTCGATCAGGCGGCCGGGCGTGGCGATGATCAGGTCGCAACCGGCCTTGAGCGCGTCGCGCTGCTTTTCGTAGTCGACACCGCCGTAGATCAGCGCGGAGGTCAGGCCGGTGTCGCGGCCGATGTTGCGGAAGTCCTTGTCGATCTGGATCGCCAGCTCGCGCGTCGGCGCGAGGATGACGGCGCGCGGATCGGTCAGCTTGCGGTCGGCGACGGCCGGCTGGGTCAGCAGGCGGTTCAGCACGGCGACCAGGAAGGCGCCGGTCTTGCCGGTGCCGGTCTGCGCCTGGCCGGCGACGTCGCGGCCGGTCAGCGCGACCGGCAGGGTCAGCGCCTGGATCGGCGTGCAGCGCGTGAAGCCGGCGGCATTCAGGCCCGAGAGCAGGCGCGGATGCAGGTCGAAACTTTCGAAGGTGATGTCGGTGAGCGGATGTTGGGACATGAATCGTTACGTTCGTGAGGAGGGGAAGCGCGCGACGTAGCCGGGCTGTCGTCTGGCGCGGCGCGCCTTTCGTCGGATATGCGGCTGGCGCTTCCGGGGGTGGATGGCAGATGGCGGCGCGGCTGCAGTCTTGCAATGCGCAACGGCGCCCCCAGCTTGCAGCGGGTCGGGGTTTGGGCTCAAATGGGACGTGGATTTCGCGTCCCGCCGCATCCCTTCCCGTGCCGCCCAACCGCGCAAGTGTAGCGGAACCCCGCCTTCGGCGCGCGGCGGCCGGTCGTTCCCCCTTTTTGGAGAGTCATCGTGAGCGAACTCATCTCTCATGTCAGCGACGACCAGTTCGAGACCCAGGTCCTCAACTCGTCCGAGCCGGTGCTGGTCGATTTCTGGGCCGAATGGTGCGGCCCGTGCAAGATGATCGCGCCGATGCTGGACGATCTGGCCGGCACCTACGAGGGCAAGCTGAAGATCGCCAAGATCAACGTCGACCACAACCAGAAGACTCCGCGGACCTACAACGTGCGCGGCATTCCGACCCTGATGATCTTCAAGGACGGCAAGGTGCAGGCGACGCAGATCGGCGCCGTCAGCAAGTCCGCGCTCGCCAACATGATCGACAAGGCGATTGCCTGAAATGCCGTGATTGGTGATTCGTGATTCGCAAAAGGCGCCTCCGCCGTGCGGCTGCCCTGCTCGATCCGAATCACCAATCGCCAATCACGAATCACCGCGGCGCCGCTTTACGCCCGCCAATCGCGGTGCTAACGTAGTTCTCAAGCGCTCTAGCGCCCGGGGCCACAGCCGCCCCGCCCGCTTCTTCCCCGAGATCTTCCCTCCCCAGCTTCACCAACGGCGCCCAGCGAGGATTGCCCGTGTCCGAAAACGAAACGAATGAGAACGGCCCCGTCGCCGTAGCCGAAGGCCGTGCCGAAGGCCGCCGTCCGCGCGGTTCGCGCACTTCGCAGAACGCGCCGCAGGAAGCCGCCGCCGACAGCGTGCCGGCCGCGACACCGAACGAAACCGCCGCGCCGAGCGCGGAAGGCGGCGGCGCAGCGCCGCAGCAGTCCGGCAACAACCAGCCGCAGCAGCAAGGCCAGGGCGGTCAGAATGCGCAAGGCCAGGGCGGCCGTCGCGGTCGCCGCGACCGCCGCAACCGCCACGGCGGCAACCCGCAAGGCCACAACAACCCGAATTTCGACGAGGAATACGACGAGCGCAACGGCGGCGGCAACGGCCCGCTGATCGACCTCAACGACCTCAAGCGCAAGTCCGCCGCCGACCTGCTCACGCTGGCCGAAAGCCTCGGCGTGCAGGAAGGCGTGGCCCGCGCGCGCAAGCAGGACATCATTTTCCTGATCCTGAAGGCGCACGCGCGCGCCGGCGGCGGCATCTACGGCGAGGGCGTGCTGGAGATCCTGCAGGACGGCTTCGGCTTCCTGCGCGGCTTCGACGCGTCCTACCTCGCCGGCCCGGACGACATCTACGTCAGCCCGAGCCAGATCCGCCGCTTCAACCTGCGCACCGGCGACTACATCACCGGTCGCGTGCGCCCGCCGAAGGAAGGCGAGCGCTACTTCGCCCTGCTCAAGGTCGACGACATCAACGACGAGCCGCCGGAAGCGTCGAAGAACAAGGTCCTGTTCGAGAACCTGACGCCGCTGTTCCCGCGCAAGGCGTTCCATCTCGAGCGCGGCAACGGCTCGTCCGAGGACATCACCGGCCGCATCCTCGACCTGGTCGCGCCGATCGGCCGCGGCCAGCGCGGCCTGATCGTCAGCCAGCCGAAGGCCGGCAAGACGATGATGCTGCAGAACGTCGCGCAGGCGATCGTGCACAACCACAAGGACGCGCACCTGATCATCCTGTTGATCGACGAGCGTCCGGAAGAAGTCACCGAGATGCAGCGCACCGTGCGCGCCGAGATCGTCGCCTCGACGTTCGACGAGCCGGCCGTGCGCCACGTGCAGGTCGCCGAGATGGTGATCGAGCGCGCCAAGCGCCTGGTCGAGCACAAGAAGGACGTGGTGATCCTGCTCGACTCGATCACCCGCCTCGCCCGCGCCTACAACACCGTGGTGCCGAGTTCGGGCAAGGTGCTGACCGGCGGCGTCGACGCCAACGCGCTGCAGCGCCCGAAGCGCTTCTTCGGCGCCGCGCGCAACGTCGAGGAAGGCGGCAGCCTGACGATCATCGCGACCGCGCTGATCGACACCGGCTCGAAGATGGACGAGGTCATCTACGAGGAGTTCAAGGGCACCGGCAACATGGAAGTGCACCTGAACCGCCGCATCGCCGAGAAGCGCGTCTACCCCGCGATCGACATCAACCGCTCCGGCACGCGCCGCGAGGATCTGCTGATCGATCCCGACCAGCTGCAGAAGATCTGGATCCTGCGCAAGCTGCTGCATCCGATGGACGAGCTGGCGGCGATGGAGTTCATGCTCGACAAGATGAAGAACACCAAGACCAACGACGAGTTCTTCTCGTCGATGAAGCGCGGCGGCTGAAGTCCCCGCCCGGACGCAGGGCCCGCCGCACGGCAGGCCCTGCGCTCGCCCGGCACGTCCCTGTGCCGGTCCGAACCGCCTTCTAGTTGGACGCGCTGACGAAACCCGGCGTGTTGGTGATGAAGGTGTTCGCCGCCTGGATGTCGAAGCTGCCCCACCCGGTCGTGTTGTCGTAGCCGGCCTTGGCCGAGTAGTAGGTGGCGGTCGGTCCGTTCTGGCCCTGCGTCACGTCGTGGAACGGATAGCTCGACGAATAGGCGTACAACGCCTTCGGCGCGAAACCGATGCCGTTGCCGTGCGCCGACTCGAGCCGCGCCCACGCGCCGACGAACAAGGGCGAAGCGAGGCTGGTGCCACCGTTCAGGTAATAGCCCGCGCTGCGCGTGCCGCTGGCGCTGAGGTAATAGGCGATGGGCGAGTTGTCCCAGTCGGCGTCGAAGGCGACGTCCGGAAGCTGGCGATAGCTGCCGCTCAGCGCCGATTGCCAGGCCGGCTTGGCTTCGTAGCCGCTGACGCCGCCGCCGCCGTAGGGCCAGGCCACCTCGCCGACGTAGTTCTGGCTCGCATCCGTCGTCAGCGTGGTGCCGCCGACCGCGATCACGTACGGCGAGTTCGCCGGATCCGAAACGCCGCGCTGCGTGCCGTAGCTGCCGTTGCCGTTCGGGATGCTGCCGCAGGCATAGGCGCCGTTGTCGCCGGAAGAGGCCGAGAACGTCTGCCCCTGCGTCACGCCGATCTTGAACTGCGCATCGGCGAACGAGGCGGAGGTTTCGCAGCCGCCCCAGGACATGTCGACGACCTTGGCGGTGTCGTCGCTGACGGCGCGGTTGATCGTGTTGAGCAGGTTCGCGTCGGTCGCCGAGTAGGACGCGTAGAAGGTCAGCGACTTCACCCCCCCGCTGATGCCGACGATGGCCTGCGCGTCGAGCGCCCATTCGCCTTCACCGGAATTGTCCCGGCTCGTGCGTCCGACGGTCACCACCGAAGTCGGCACGGCGGTGATGCCGTAGTCCGACTCGTAGTGCGCCAGATCGCTGACCGACTTGGTCATGCTGCCCCAACCGATGATCGCGACCGCCGTGCTGCGTCCGTTCGGCGTGTTGCCGGCGTGATAGACGGTCTGGAACTGATGCGGAAAGTAGTAGTTGGTGGTGGCCGTCACGGACGCGCCGCCGTGCCGGCCTTTCGCCGCGCCGAGCGGTTGCGGATCGCGCGAATAGGTGTGCATCCGGTTCAACGTCTGCAGGCCGTAGACGCCCTGCACGATGCCGCCGAGGAAGGCCGGAACCTGCGCGTCGCGCACGTTGGCGACGTCGTCGCCGTTCTTGCTCGCCACGCGCGCGAAATCCGTGTTGAAGGCGCGCCGCGCAGTGCCGGCGGTGCCGTCGGCGGTCACCAGCAGCCGGTTCGCGGCAATCTCGACGTTGGCGTAGCCCATGCCGGTCAGATAGTCGGCCACGGCCTGCGCCTGATCGGCGGTCGGCGCGAAGTTTTCCGTCGACTCTTCGCTGGTCAGCCACTGGTGATAGGCGACGCTGCCGGGGCGCTGCTGCTCGACGATGTAGTCGTCCAGCAGTTTCTCGTTGCGCAGCTTCAGGGCGACGACGATCGGCATCGGTGCGGTGTCGGCGACCGAGCCGGTCAGCGACGCGCGGCTGATGTCGACCGCGCGCGTGGCGGTCTGCGTCCACGCATAGTCTCGAGCCTGCACCGGCGCGGCGACCGCGGCGACGGCGGGTAGTGACAACACCAACGACAGCGCGACCGCCAGGCGCGTGGGACACGCGTGGGAACCGCTCGTTCTGTGGATCATCGTACGCTCCTCGAAGAAGGGGTGTCCCTCCAGCGTCGTGGAGGGACGCTCTGCGGATCGGCTCCAGCCGACCCGTGCCGGGCTGCGTGGCGGATCGGGCGAGAAGCTTCCCCCGGCTTCGGAATCGACAGTGAAACCCAGGGGATCGCGCGACGAGCGATGGCCCACCCCGACTCCGTCCGGCACATCGATTCCCGCACGACCGACATCGCAGCGAACCGACGCTAACCAAACGAAGCTTTCAAAATCCTGACGATGCGGGCGGGAAATTCACAGCCGACGGCGGGTGGATTTCGCCGGGATGTGCGAAGCGCGGCACAGTCGTGATTTCTCGGCCGCCGGAGGGTGTACTGGCCCTCTCACGAGAATCCATCCATGGAGCGCCTCCCGTTCGCCATCCATGGCTCACCCTCAACCGCCGGAGGGCGGAGCGGCTCTCTCACGAAAATCCATCCATGGAGCGCTTCCCGTTCGCCATCCATGGCTCACCCTCAGCCGCCGGAGGGCGGAGCGGCTCTCCCACCAGAGTCCATCCATGGAGCGCTTCCCGTTCGCCAACCATGGCTCACCCTCAGCCGCCGGAGGGCGGCTTCGACCAGCGTGCCAGCGCCTCGCGCGTGCGCTGGCGGCCGAGTTCGATCAGCTCCTCGGCGCGGTGGAATTCATAGAACGCGCAGGCGTTGCGCGGAATGGTGATCAGAAGATCCGGCGGCTGCGCGGCGAGTTTCAGCCGCGTGATGGTTTCCTGCACGATGTCGAGCGAGCGCGCGAACAGTTCGAACGCGCCCGGCTCGTGCGCGGCACCGCGCTTGGCGCGCCTGGCGAACTGCGTCTCGATGAACTCGGCGATGCGATGCCGCGGCCGCGCCGGCGCGGCCGGCGCCAGGTCCGGCACGCCGCCGACGTTCGGATCGTCGCCGCCGGACAAGGGCTCGGGCGCCGCGTTGACGTCGACGGCGATCGTCGCGTCGGTGCGATCGCGCAAGGTCGGCGAGACCGGCAGCGGATTGAGCAGGCCGCCGTCGACGAGCAGGCGACCCTGGTAGTGGTGCGGACGGATGATCGTCGGGATCGCGATCGAGGCGCGGATCGCGTCGAACAGCGGCCCCTTCGAGAACCAGACCTCGCGCTGCTGGTCGAGGTCCACCGCGACCGCGGTGTACGGGATCGGCAGCTCCTCGATGTCGGTGTCGCCGGCGAGATCGCGCAGCACGCCGATGATGCGATCGCCCTTGATGAAGCCGCCGCCGCTCAGCGTCCAGTCGAGCAGGCGCAACACGTCCAGGCGTTGCAGCGGGCGCACCCAGTCGGCGTAGCTCGCCAGCTTGCCGGCCGCATAGATGCCGCCGACCAGCGCGCCCATCGAACTGCCGGCGATCGAGCGGATCGCGTAGCCGCGCGCCTCCAGCTCCTCGATCACGCCGATGTGCGCGTAGCCGCGCGCGCCGCCGGAGCCGAGCACCAGCGAGACCGAGGTGCCGCGCTCGGGCGCGAGATCCTGCGACGAGCTCGGCAGCGCGGTCGGTTCGTCGTTCACGCCGGCGCCCCCTGATACGCGCCGAGCGCGAGCTGCAGCAGGATCTTCATCTCTTCGCGCAAAGACACCGGCGCGACGACTTCCGCGTCCGGGCCGTACTTCAGCACGTCCATCAGCAGCTCGCGCGAGTTCGAATAGGGCAGCTTCAGTTCGTAGCGGCCGTCCGGCAGACGCGCGCCCTGCTGCTGCGAATGCCAGTGCTCGTCGGCGACCCAGCGCGCGGCGTGCGTGGAAAAGCGGATCGTGGCCCAGGCCTTCGGCGCGCCGGAAAAGATGCCGTAGCTCGAAGCGAGGTGTGCATCGAGTTCGGTGCTCTCGCGGTCCAGCGCCGGCTCGTCCTGTGGCTGCGGCTCGCGGATGCGGTCGAGCGCGAAGCTGCGCAGCGCGTCGCGGCTGTGGTCCCAGGCGTCGAGATACCAGTTGTCGCGGTAATGCGCGAGTCGCTGCGGCGAGACCGTGCGCTCGGTCTGCGCGTCGGTCGAGCGCGCGCGATAGCGGAACTTCAGGCGCTGGCGATTGAGCAGCGCGCCGGCGACGACGCGGAACGCGTTCTGGTCGAGCCTGCGCGAGCCGCTGGCGAGCACGCGGATGCGTTCGACCGGCAGGGCGCGACCGCTCGAATGGTCCGACAGCAGGCGCTCGATGCGCGCGCGGAACGGCGCCAGCGCGCCGGCCAGCACGCCGGGGTCGGATTTCACCAGGAGCTCGTTCAGCGCGAGCAGCGCGGCGAGTTCCTCGCTGGTCAGCCACAGGCCCGGCAGCTCGAAGCGTTCGGCCTCGTCGGCGGCGTAGTGGAAGGTCGCCTCCTCGCCGCCGCCGCTCTCGATCGGCGCGCCGAGCGCGTCGCGCAGGAACGCGATGTCGCGGTACAGCGTCGCGCGCGAGCAGGCCAGCTCGTCCTTCAGGCGTGCGAACGGCACCGGATAGCGCGCCGACTTCAGGAGGCGATGCAGGGTCAGGATGCGTTCGTAACGGTCCATGGCGCGCAATGTGAGGGCGGTCGATCCGGCTAGTTTGTCACAGCCGCCGGCGCCGCTCCGCGGTCTTCGTGCGATCGTCCACGACCGCTGCCGCGACGGACGCATCGCACGCCTCCGTCACGCCGCCTCCTTGCAGGGCCCTGCTCGTGCTTTTCCGCTAACGCCCGGACACATGCGGATTGCCCGGCACGTACCAGCGCCACGGCTCCTCGGCCGCGCGCGTGATGCCGATGCGCGGCCCGACCGCCGGCTCGGCCGGCGGCGGCGTGCCATCGCCGGCGATGCGCACGCGCCCATGCAATAGATCGACGCCGTCGTCGGCGCCGTCGATGCCGAACGCCTGGCACAGCCGTGCCGGACCGCTGCACAGCTCGCGCTCGCTGCGCGCCCGCGGCCGCGCCAGACGCATCCGCTCGATCCCACGCAGCGGCTCCAGCGCGCGCAGCAGCACCGCCGTGCCGTCGCCGCAGGTCGCGTTCGCGCACCAGTGCATGCCGTAGGTGAAGTACACGTAGAGATGGCCGGGCGGCCCGAACATGGTCGCGTTGCGCGGCGTGCGGCCGCGGAACGAATGCGCCGCCGCGTCGATCGCGCCGCAATAGGCTTCCGTTTCGACGATGCGGCCGACACGCCCGTCGGGACCGAGCAGGAGCTTGTTGAGCAGATCCGGCGCGACCTCGCGCGGATCGCGCCGATAGAACGAGCGCGGCAGGATCTTCGGTTCGGCCATGATTCGAGCGGGACGTGAGTGCGGAAGCGTCCGCCATTGTAGGCAGCGCCGGCGGCGCATCCGCTACCATGGCCGCTTCGCCAGCCGCACACCGTTGCCGTGCCGCACGCTCATCTGAATCTGAACCTGCCCACCGGCGACGAGATCGCCACGACCACGTGCTACATGTGCGCGTGCCGGTGCGGAATCAGGGTGCATCTGAAGGACGGCCGCGTGCGCTACATCGACGGCAATCCCGCGCACCCGGTCAATCGCGGCGTGATCTGCGCGAAGGGCTCGGCCGGCATCAAGCAGCACTATTCGCCGGCACGCCTGCGCAAGCCGCTGCTGCGCGTCGGCGAACGTGGCGCGCGCGAGTTCCGCGAGATCGAATGGGACGAGGCGCTGGCGCTGGCGACGCAGTGGCTCGGCGACATCCGCGCGCGCAATCCCGACGAACTCGCCTTCTTCACCGGCCGCGACCAGAGCCAGGCGCTGACCGGCTGGTGGGCGCAGGCCTTCGGCACGATCAACTACGCCGCGCACGGCGGCTTCTGCTCGGTCAACATGGCCGCCGCCGGCATGTACACGCTCGGCGGCAGCTTCTGGGAATTCGGCGAACCCGACTGGGCGCTGACCAGGTACCTGATGCTGTGGGGCGTGGCCGAAGACCACGATTCCAACCCGATCAAGCTGGGCCTCGGCCAGCTCAAGACGCGCGGCGCCAAGATCGTCGCGATCAACCCAGTGCGCAGCGGCTACGGCGCGATCGCGGACGAATGGGTGCCGATCAATCCGGGCACCGACGGGCTGCTCGCCGGTGCATTGATCCACGAGCTGCTGCGCGCGGATCGCGTCGATCTCGAGTATCTGGTGCGCTACACCAATGCGCACTACCTGGTGATTCGCGATCCGGGCGGCGCCGAGGACGGATTGTTCGCGCGCGATGCGGACGGTCATCCGCTGTGCGCGGTGCGGGCATCCGAGGATGCGGCGGCGGCGCAAGACTTCCCTCACCCCGGCCCTCTCCCGCAAGCGGGCGAGGGAGAATGGCAGTCACCTGCTTCGCGTGCGGGAGAGCAAGAACCGCCGTCACCTCTCCCGTGTGCGGGAGAGGTCGCGCCGCAGGCGCGGGTGAGGGAACCCGGAGCGAAACGCCCCGGCCCGACAGTGACCCGCGCCGACGCCCCCGGCATTTCCCCGCTCGTCGTCGGTGAAGTCACCTTGCCCGACGGCCGCCGCGCGGTTCCTTCGTTCCAGTTGTTCGCCGAACGCTATCTCGCCGACGACTACGCACCGGATGCAGCGGCTCCGGTCTGCGGCGTACCGGCCGAGACGATCCGCCGCCTCGCGCGGGAACTCGCCGAAGCCGCATTCGAGCAAGCCATCACGCTCGACCAGCCCTGGACCGACGCGCACGGGCGCGAGCATGCGCAGATGACCGGCCGCCCGGTCGCGATGCACGCGATGCGCGGGATCAGCGCGCACGCCAACGGCTTCCACACCTGCCGGACGCTGCATCTGCTGCAGATGATCCTCGGCGCGATCGACACGCCGGGCAGCTTCCGCTACCAGCCGCCGTATCCGAAATCCGCACCGCCGCCCAATCGCCCCGGAAAATCGCGCAAGCCGAACGGCGCGCTCGACGCCGGCCCGCTCGGCTACGTGCACGCGCCGGAGGATCTCGTGGTCGACGCCGGCGGCAGTCCGCGCCGCATCGACAAGGCGTTCTCCTGGGAGCACCCGCTCGCCGCGCACGGCATGCTGCAGAACGTGATCGCCAACGCGGTCGCCGGCGATCCCTACCGCATCGACACGCTGTTCCTGTTCATGGCCAACATGGGCTGGAACTCGGCAATGAACACGACGGCGACGCGCGAGATGCTCTGCGCGCGCGATCCGGCCACCGGCGAGTATGCGATCCCGCGCATCATCTACGCCGACGCCTACGATTCGGAAACGGTCGCGTTCGCCGATCTGGTGCTGCCGGACACGACCTATCTCGAACGCTACGACTGCATCAGCCTGCTCGATCGGCCGATCTCCGACGCCGACGGCGCCAGCGACGCGATCCGCCGGCCGGTGGTCGCGCCCGATCGCGACGTGCGCCCGTTCCAGGACGTGCTGCTCGACCTCGGCGCGCGCCTGAAGCTGCCCGGCCTCGTCGACGACGACGGCGCGCCGAAGTATCCGCAGGGTTACGCGCAATACATCGCCGAGCACGAACGCGCCCCCGGCATCGGCCTGCTCGCCGGCTGGCGCGGTGCGGACGGCACCAAGGCCGGCATCGGTCTGCCCAATCCCGACCAGCTCGAACGCTACGCCGAGCACGGCTGCTACTGGCATCGCGAAATCCCGGCCGCGGCGCGCTACTACAAGATGGCCAATCGCGACTACCTGGACTGGGCCAAGTCGCTCGGCTTCGTCGGCTCGAACGCGCCGATCGTGCTCGAGTTCTACTGCGAGCCGCTGCAGCGGTTCCGCCTCGCCGCGCAGGGACACGGCGCGACGCAGCCGCCGCCCAAGGATCGTGCGCGCGTGGCGCGGTATTTCGATCCGCTGCCGTTCTGGTACGCGTCGCTCGGCGGATCGCCGCTGACGACCGCGGATGCCCGCTCCCGCGCGCACGACGTCGACGACTTCCCGCTTTCCGCGATCACCCAGCGCCCGATGTTCATGTATCACGCCTGGGGTTCGCAGAACGCCTGGCTGCGGCAGATCGCGACGCGGAATTTCCTCTACCTGCACCCGCAGACCGCCGCCGCCAACGGCATCGACGACGGCGACTGGATCTGGCTCGCCGCGCCGCGCGGCCGCATCCGCGTGCAGGCCCGGCACCACGCCAGCACCGCGCCGGGCACGGTGTGGACCTGGAACGCGATCGGCAAGCGCAGGGGCGCGTGGAAGCTCGCCGGCGATGCGCCGGAGAACCGCGACGGCTTCCTGCTCAACCACCTGATCGGCGAATCGCTCGACGACGCGAGCTACGCGAACGCCGACCCGGTCACCGGCCAGGCCGCCTGGTTCGACCTGCGCGTGCGCATCGAACGCGACCCGTCGCCGTGCGAGCCGGGCCATCGGATCGAGATGTCGACGGCACCACGGAATCCGAAGGCGGACGCCGCATGACTTCGCTGCCCTCCCCGTCGCCGAAGAAGCTCGGCCTGGTCATCGACCTCGACATCTGCGTCGGCTGCCACGCCTGCGCGGTCGCGTGCAAGGAATGGAACGACGGCGGCGAGTTCGGCCCGCTGCCCGACGCCGATCCCTACGGCGGCGAGCCGAACGGCGTGTGGTTCAATCGCGTGCACACCTACGCGGTCGAACAGGAAACACCGCAAGGCGCGCGCGAACTGACCGTGCATTTCCCGCGCTCGTGCCTGCACTGCGAGACGCCGGCCTGCGTCACCGTCTGCCCGACCGGCGCCAGCTACAAGCGCGCCGAAGACGGCATCGTGCTGGTCGACGAGGACAAGTGCATCGGCTGCCAGCTCTGCGCCTGGGCCTGCCCGTACGGCGCGCGCGAGATCAGCGCGAAGAAGGGCACGATGCAGAAATGCACGCTGTGCGTCGACCGCATCTACAACGAGACGCTCGACGAGGCCGACCGCCAGCCGGCCTGCGTGATGGCCTGTCCGACGCGCGCGCGGCATTTCGGCGACCTCGGCGACGCGCAATCGCCGGTGTCCAGGCTCGTCGCCGAACGCGACGGCTACGCGCTGATGCCGGAGTTCGGCTACAAGCCCGTCAATCGCTACCTGCCGCCGCGACCGCGGCGCGACGGGGCGAGCGCGTCACCCGCGCCGGCCCGCGAAGAAACGCTGGAGCGCGAAAAACTCCCCGGCGTGCTGCGCTGGCTCGACCGCGTGCTGTCGCGCTGAGGCAGGCCGATGCGACCGACCTTTTCGATCATCTGCTTCACCGTGCTGTCCGGCATTGGATACGGCGCATGGTTTCTCGCGGGCATAAGTCTTGCCACGCACCCACTTTGTTTCGCCCTGGACGAATCCTCAATGAGCCGCCTTCCAGGGAGTCTGTGCAATCTTCCACTCACAAACCTGGTGAGCTTCTTACTCGCCTTCGCACTGGTAGCTACGGGGTTGCTCTGCTCATTGGCGCATCTAGGGAAACCCAAACGCGCCTGGCGCGCTCTGTCGCAGTGGCGCAGCTCATGGCTGTCACGCGAGGGAATCGCCGCGCTAGTGACCTTCGTTCCAGCGAGCCTACTTGCATTGACCGGGTTCCTCGTCTGGACGACCAACCATCCCTCTTGGGTTTTCGCGCCCTTCTGGAGCATGTTCGCCCTGCCGCTTCTGGGAATATGCCTCTCGGCCGGGGCTCTGATAACGGTCTATTGCACGGCGAACATCTATTCAAGCCTCAAGACCATTCGGGCGTGGCACGACCGAAAGGTCGTGGCAGCCTATCTGCTCCTGGCGCTCTACGGTGGGCTGCTCTTCGCCACGGCAATGGCGCGTAGCGACTTCGCGTGGATGTCCGTGCGGGACGCCCTATGTGTCATCACCGTTATGGTCGCGATCCCATGCGTATGGCTGAAATATCGCTACTGGCGCTCGCTCGACACGCAACCACACATCAGCACTGGCCATGCAGTCGGCCTCGAACTCCTCGGCATCACGCGTCCGCTGGAAGCGCCGCACACAGAGGAAAACTATCTGACGCGCGAAATGGGCTTTGTGCTTGCCCGCAAGCACTCGCGTAAGCTGCGCGCGATCGCCTTCGGGCTGATCCTCTTCTCACCGATAGTCGGGTTCCTGCTTGGTCTTGCGATCGGTCCGGCGGCCTCCTGGCTTGCCCTAACAGGGGGCACGCTCGGCCTGTTCGTCGAACGCTGGCTGTTCTTCGCCGAAGCGCGCCACGCGGTGATCGCCTACTACGGCCGCTGAACCGCGCCGTCCGCAACGCTTGTTCACCGGGCGGTTCACGCAGGGTTTAGTCCGCGTGCATACCATCGCGCTCCAACCGCAAGCCCCCCTTGCGGTTTTTTTTTGAAGATTTTCGCGATCCGTGCGGATCGCCGCAGCGAACCCGATGGCGCGTGCCGGTGCCGTGGCGCACTCGGGCGATCTGACTGCGACCGTTCTTTCGGTCGCTTTTTAGAAGAACTTCCCCGCTTTCTTAACGTCCCGAGGAGAATTCCATGAACAAGCATCTGCTTCCGCTCGCCCTGCTCGCCGCGCTGCCGCTCAGCGCCGTCGCCGCCGAAGACTATGGCTGGTCCGGTTCGGGCGAAGTCGGCTTCGCCGCCGCGCGCGGCAACGCCAAGTCCGAGAACCTCAACGCCAAGCTGCAGTTCGCCAAGGAAGACGAGACCTGGAAGCACAACTTCTACCTGACCGCGCTGCGCGCCAAGGGCGAAGTGAAGACGCCGTACATCGACGGCAACGGCGACATCGGCTTCCGCAAGGCCTACGAGCTGAACGCGAACCGCTACGAGACCGGCCTGTCGTCGGCCTACAAGCTCGACGAGCGCAGCTACATCGTCGGCGCGCTGCGCTACGAGAACGACGACTTCTCGCCGTTCGACTACCAGGCGGTCGCCTCGATCGGCTACGGCTACACGATGCTGAAGAACCAGAGCGACGAGCTGTCGTTCGAAGTCGGCCCCGGCTACAAGCGCTACAAGCCGGTCGACGTGCTCGGTCCGGAAATCGTCGACGGCCGCGAAGTGCGTCACCGCTTCGACGCGGAAGGCGAAATCGTCGGCCGCGGCCTGATCGCCTACAAGCACAACTTCAGCGACACGACCTCGTTCGTGAACACGCTGCTGGTCGAATCGGGCAGCGACAACACCTTCATCCAGAACGACGCCGGCCTGCAGGTCGCGATCAACAAGTCGTTCGCGCTGAAGGTCGGCTATCAGATCCGCCACAACTCCGAAGTCGCGCCGGGCATCAAGAAGAACGACCAGCTGATGACGACCAACCTGGTCTACAACTTCGGCGCCAAGTAAGTCCGCAAGCCCGGACTCACCGTCCGAGCATCGCGTCGGCGCCCTGCTCGCGCAGCAGGGCGGCGACGCGCTCGCCGAGCGTTCGCGGATCGTCGGCCGGACCTTCGGCCTCGGCGCGGATCAGGCGGCCGCTGGCGGCGTCGCCGACCAGCCCCCACAATGCGAGACCGGTCTCGGTCTCCACGCAGTAGCCGGCGACCGGCACCGTGCAGCTGCCGTGCAGGCGAAGATTCATCGCACGCTCGGCCGCGGTGCAGCGGTGCGTGCTCGCATCGTCGAGCGGAGCCAGCAGCTCGGCGACTTCCGCGTCCCCCTGCCGGCATTCGACCGCGATGGCGCCCTGGGCCACCGCCGGCAGCCAGGACGGCGGCGCCAGCCGCTCGCGCATGCGCCCGCCCAAACCGAGACGTTCGATGCCGGCGCAGGCGAGGACGATCGCGGCGTAGTCGCCGGCGTCGAGCTTGGCCAGGCGCGAATTGACGTTGCCGCGTAGATCCAGCAGTTCGAGATCCGGCCGCAGCGCGCGCAACTGCGCCTGCCGGCGCAGCGAGGACGTGCCGACGCGCGCGCCTCGCGGCAGGTCGCCGAAACGCGCGTGCTCGTTGCTGATGAAGGCGTCGGCCGGATCGGCGCGCTCGAGCACGGCGGCGATCGCGAAGCCCGGCTCGAGTTCCATCGGCACGTCCTTGTACGAGTGCACGGCGAGATCGGCGCGCCCCTCCAACATCGCCACTTCGAGCTCCTTCAGGAACAATCCCTTGCCGCCGATCGCGGCGAGCGGACGATCGATAATCTGGTCGCCGCGCGTGGTCATCGCGACCAGCTCGACCTGCAGATCCGCGTGCTGCGCGCGCAGCCGCGCGGCCACGTGTTCGGCCTGCCACAGCGCGAGCGCGCTGCGCCGGGTGGCGATGCGCAGCGTCTTCACAGGTTGCGCACCAGCTTGCGCAGCGCCGGCAGATTGCGGCGGCTGACTTCGAGCGTGGTCGCCACGCCGCCGACGTTGGCGAACAGCCGCCCGTCCGGCGCGCGCGTGAGGCCGCTCAGCTTGCCCAGGGCGACCAGGCAGTTGCGGTGGATGCGCACGAAGCGCCCGTCGAATTCCTGTTCCAGCGCTTTCAATGGTTCCTCGATCAGCACTTCGCCCTTGGCGTGGCGGACGATCACGTATTTGTCCTCGGCCAACAGATAGTCGATGTCGGCCACCGGCACCAGCACGAGGCTGCCGCGCACGCGCGCGCACAGGTGCGTGCGGCGCCGCTCGGCCTCGATCGCGCCGAGCGTGCGCGCATCTTCGCCGTTCCAGCGCCGCGCCTTCTTCAGCGCCGCCTGCAGGCGTTCCGCGCGCACCGGCTTGACCAGGTAGTCGACCGCATTCGCCTCGAACGCGGCCAGCGCATGATCGCCGAACGCGGTGCAAAAGATCAGCCCCGGCGGCGCGTCGAGCGCGGCGAGATGTCGCGCCGCTTCGAGCCCGTCCATCACCGGCATGCGGATGTCGAGCAGGATCAGATCGGGCTGCAGCCGCATCACCGCCTCCAGCGCCTCGCGGCCGTTGCCGGCCTCGCCGACCACCTCGACGTCGCCGATCTCGGCCAGCATCGCGGCCAGGCGCCCGCGCGCCAGCGGCTCGTCATCGGCGAGCAGCACCCTCATCGTTGCAGCCTCCCGGGCAAACGCAGGACGACCAGGAAGGTTTCCGGTCCAGCCTGCACGCGCAGCTCGCCGCGCGCGCCGAAATGGTACTCGACGCGGGCGCGCACGTTCGCCAGCGCGACGCCGTTGCGCATCACCGGCGCGTCGGGAGGCAGCGGATTGCCGATCGAGATCTCCACGCCGTCCTCGTGCGGCCGCGCGCGCACGGCGATCGTGCCGCCGTCGGCGAGCGGCTGGATGCCGTGATTGATCGCGTTCTCGATCAGCGGCTGCAGCAGCAGGCGCGGCACAGCGAGCTCGCGCGGCGCGGCGGCGAGTTCGCGCTCGACGCGCAGGCGCTCGCCGAGGCGCAGCTGCTCGATGCGCAGATAGTGGTCGACCAGGTCGAGCTCCTCGCCGAGCGTGCCGAGGGAAGCATCGGAACGGAGCGCCGCGCGGAACAGGTCGGCCAGATCCTCCACCGTGTGCTCGGCCTCGACCGGGCGCGTGCGGATCAGGCTCGCGATCGTGTTCATGCTGTTGAACAGGAAATGCGGGCGGATGCGCGCCTGCAAGGCCTCGACCTGCGCGCGCGACGCCGCGCGCACGCGCTCGCGCCATTGTTCGAGCACGAACAGATAGCGCAGCAGCGCCGCCGCGATCAGCGCGCAGATCGCCGCATTGGCCAGCACGAAGCGCACGCTCGCCTCCGGCGGCACGCTCAAGGCGAGGCCGAGCGCCTGGTCCATGCGTGCGATCACCGCGCTCGCCAGCGCGGTGATCGCGATCGCCAACGCCCAGGCGATCGAATACGCGGCACGTGCGCCGAGCCGCGCCAGCGGCACGCGCAGCGAACACAGCGCCACCACGTTGAGCAGCGCCAGCCATTGCACGTAGACGCTGGCGACGCCGAGCCGCGGCAGCAGCGGACGCGCCTCGGCCTCCGGCGCGAGCACGATCACCAGCGCGACCAGCTCGGCCACCACCATCACCGCGAACAGCGTCGGCGCGCTGCAAAACTGCGGCAGCCAGTTCGGCGCGGACTGGATGTCCGCGCGCGTCGAATGAGTGCTACCCGGTTCCCCCGAAGCCATGGGCGGCAGTATAGAGGCCGGCGCGGCGACCGCCTGCGCAGGCGGTCGCGATACGGAAAAGCGCCTTCTCCGCCGGCCCGGGGCGGGCTAGCCGGCAGCGGCCAGCCGCGCGCCGATCCACGTGCGCAGAGCGGCGATCTCTTCCATGCAGACTTGGTGCGCCATCGGATAGCTGTGCCACTCGACGCGGTAGCCGAAGCTCGCCAGCGCGTCGCGGCTGAACTCGCCGAGCGCCTGCGGCACGATCGGATCGTGGCTGCCGTGGGCCATGAAGATCGGCGTGTCCGCGTTCGCCGCGCTGCGCTCGGCGAAGGTCTTCTCGGCCAGCGGCAGGTAGGTCGACAACGCGACGATGCCGGCCAGCCGCCCCGCGTGGCGCGTGCCGCCGGCCAGCGCGATCGCGCCGCCCTGCGAGAAACCGGCCACCAGCACGCGCTCCGGCGCGATGCCGCGCTCGCCTTCGCGCGCGATCAGCGCGTCCAGCTCGGCGATCGACGCGCGCATGCCGGGCTCGTCCTGCTTGTCGGCGATCGCCGCGCCCTTGATGTCGTACCAGGCGCGCATCGGCATGCCGTTGTTGATCGTCACCGGCCGCACCGGCGCATGCGGAAACACGAAGCGCAGCGGCGGCCAGGCGCGGTCCACCAGTTCCGGCACGATCGGCGCGAAGTCGTTGCCGTCGGCGCCGAGGCCGTGCAGCCAGACGATCGCGTGACGCGGATTGGGGGCGGTTTCGATTTCGACGCAGGGAAGGGGCATGGGGATTGTCGGATGCGGGATTCGGCGAAGGCTGCCGGATCGCCATGCGTTTGCCAAGCGTGGCCGGCTGACTTTCGACCGATAGATCCGGAGCGCCCAGCCGTTATGCTGGGCGCTTCGTCATCCGGAGATCCCCCGCATGCAGCGCGCGCTCGTCGCCAGCTTCACCACCCTGCTCTGCCTCGCCGCCGCGCCGGCGCACGCGGTCACCCTGGAACAGGCGATGGCCGACCCGGACTGGATCGGTCCGCCGGTGCAGCAGCCGTACTGGAGCGTCGACGGGCGCAGCCTGTACTACCGCCTCAAGCGCGCCGGCTCGCCGGTGCGCGACCTGCATCGCATCGAGCTCGCCGGCGGCAAGGACGCGATCGTCGATCCGGCCGCGATGGCCGGCGCCGACGGCGCGGACGCCGTGTTCGACCGCTCGCGCAGCCGCGCCGCTTTCGTACGCAACGGCGACGTGTTCCTGCGCGACGTCGCCAGCGGCCGCCTGACCCAGGTCACGCGCACGCCGCAGGCGGAAGCCTCGCCGCAGTTCTCCGCCGACGGCCGCGCGTTGCAATACCGCAGCGGCAGCGACTGGTTCGTCTACGACATCGCCGGCGCCGTCGCCGGACCGGCGGCGATCGTGCGCACCGAGAAGGATCCGGCGGCGAAGAAGCCCGACGACCTCGCCCAGCAGCAGCTGCGCTACTTCTCGACCCTGCGCAAGCTGAAGGCCGACCGCGACGCGCAGAAGCAGTACACCGAAGAGTTCACCGCCGGCGATCCCACGCGCGCGCCGATGCCGTTCTACGTCGGCGACGAGGTGAAGATCGAAGGCACCTCGCTGGCGCCGGACGGCAAGCACCTGCTGGTGGTGACGTCGCCGAAGGGCTACGAGTCCGGCCGCAGCGGCAAGCTGCAGCGTTTCGTGACCGAGTCCGGCTACGAGGAACAGGAAGACGAGCGCACGCGCGTCGGCCGCAACGATCCGGCGCCGCAGTCGCTGCTGCTGCTCGACCTCGCCAAGCACGAACAGCACGCGCTCGCGCTCGACGACCTGCCCGGCATCCACGACGATCCGCTGAAGGCGGTGCGCGAGGAGAACGACAAGCGCCGCCGCGAGCTGGGTCTCGAATCGAAGCCCGAGGCGAAGGACAAGAAGGCCGACAAGAAAGACGACAAGCCGAAGGCGCGCACCGTGCGCATCGTCTCCGACGCCGAAGACGGCGGCGGCGGCGGTATCGTGTGGAGCGAGGACGGCGCCGGCCTCGCGATCCAGATCCGCGCGATCGACAACAAGGACCGCTGGATCGCCACTGTCGATTTCGAGCGCGCGAAGCTCGCCGCCCAGCACCGGCTGACCGACCCGGCCTGGATCAACTGGGGCTTCAACGATTTCGGCTGGCTGAAGGACGGCCGCACGTTGTGGTACCTGTCCGAGGAGAGCGGTTATTCGCAGATCTACTCGAAGGCGAACGGCGGCAAGGCAACCGCGCTGACGCGCGGCGCGTTCGAGATCTCCTCGCCGACGCTGTCGCCGGACGGCCGCTGGTTCTACGTGCGCGCGAACGTCGAAGCGCCGTACGCCTACGACGTGTACCGCGTCGCGACCGGCGGCGGCTCGCTCGAGCGCGTGACGAACTACCAGGCGGCGCAGCAGTTCGCGCTGTCGCCGGACGGCCGCCAGCTCGCCGTGCTGCACTCCAGCGCCTACGTGCCGGCGCAACTGGCCATCGCCGGTGCCGAACCGGGCGCTGCCCCGCGTGAGCTGACCGACACGCGCACGGCCGAATACAAGGCGATGAGCTGGCTTCAGCCTGCAATCGTCGCGGTGCCCTCCTCGCACACCAAGCAGCCGATCTACGCGAAGTTCTACAAGCCGAAGGACTTCGACGCCTCGAAGAAGTATCCGGCCGTGCTGTTCGTGCACGGCGCCGGTTATCTGCAGAACGTGCATCTGGGCTTCCCGGCGTATTTCCGCGAGCAGATGTTCCACAACCTGCTGACCGAGCGCGGCTACGTCGTGCTCGACATGGACTACCGCGCCAGCGAAGGCTACGGCCGCGACTGGCGCACGGCGATCTATCGCCAGATGGGCCATCCGGAGCTGGAAGATCTGATCGACGGCGTGCACTGGCTGGAAAAGAACGCCTCCGCCGATCCGCAGCGCGTCGGCCTGTACGGCGGCTCCTACGGCGGCTTCATGTCGCTGATGGCGATGTTCCGCGCGCCGGAGATGTTCAAGGCCGGCGCCGCGCTGCGCCCGGTCACCGACTGGGCGCAGTACAACCACGAGTACACCTCCAACATCCTCAACACGCCGCAGGTCGACCCGATCGCCTACGAGCGCTCCTCGCCGATCGAGTTCGCCGACGGCCTCAAGGGCTCGCTGCTGATCGCGCACGGCATGATCGACGACAACGTGCTGTTCGAGGATTCGGTGCGGCTGTACCAGAAGCTCATCGAGCTGAAGAAGGACAACTTCGAGCTCGCCGGCTACCCGCTCGAACGCCACGGCTTCGTCCACGCGGACGCCTGGCTGGACGAGTACAAGCGCATCTACAAGCTGTTCGAGACGACGTTGAACCGCGGAGCCGCGCCGTGATCCGCGGCCTGCGCACGGTCATCTATCCGGTCGGCGACCTCGCCGCAGGCAAGCGCTGGTACGCGCAGGCGTTCGGCATCGAGCCGTACTTCGACGAGCCCTACTACGTCGGCTTCGCCGTCGGCGGCTTCGAGCTCGGCCTGGTCCCGGACGGTACGCCCGGCGCCGCCGGCGCGCTGGCGTACTGGGGCGTGGCCGACGCGAAGGCGGCGTTCGCGAAGTTCGTCGAACTCGGTGCCGCCGAGCACGAGCCGCCCAAGGACGTCGGCGGCGGCATCACGGTCGCGTCCGTGCTCGATCCGTTCGGCAATGCGATCGGGCTGATCGAGAATCCGTCGTTCGATCCTTCCAAAGTCGGCTAGGCCGGGCATCGGGATCCGCACGCCATGAGACCCGAATACTTCCGCATCGCCGCGACGAAGACGGAGGACGCCGAGGCGATTCAGCAGCTGCGGGAACTCGAAGCCTTGGCGACGGATTTCGTGCAGGCGGAGGACTCGTTCGCCGAGCGCATCCATGCGATCAAGGCGAAGCGTGGCGAACCTCCGGTCAAGCTGCGCAAGCCTCAGCGCGAGCAGCTGGCGGCATTGGATGAAGACCGCCGCGCGCTCGACGTCCAGACGGCGAAGGACTTCGAGCAGCTGGACAGCGCCCAGGCGATCGTCTGGGCGCTGCACTACGCGCTGTCCAACGACTTGTCGCGCGCCGCGGGCTACCTGAAGTTCTACCATCCGGATGAGCGGCCGCTCGGGGAGGAAATGATCGCCCTGAAGAAGGCGATGCACGAGCGGATGCAGCATTTTCTCGACCGGTATCCGGCGCAGGAATCCGAGGCGGGCTGATGGCGACGTGCGACGCCTCCCGAATGCCGGCACCGTCGCACCGCCGATTCCGTGGCGAGCCGCTGCCGTGCAGATAAGGGCCGCCGAACCCGGCGAGCTGGAGGCGCTCGCCCGGCTCTGGCGCGACGCGTGGCAGGACGCGCATGCGCACCTCGTGCCGGCGGAGCTGGCGCGGCATCGCACGCTCGAAAGCTTCCGCGACCGGCTCGCCGCCGCGCTCGCCGACGTCCGCGCGACCGGACCGCTCGGCGCACCGGACGGTTTCTGCATGATCCACGGCGAGGAGCTGTATCAGCTCTTCGTCGCCGCTTCCGCGCGCGGTTCCGGCGCCGCCGCCGCCCTGCTCGCCGACGGCGAGGCGCGTCTTGCCACGGCGGGTGTCACGACCGCTTGGCTCGCCTGCGCGATCGGCAACGAGCGCGCCGCGCGGTTCTACGAGAAGCACGGCTGGCAGCGCACCGGCGTGGTGACGAGCCGCCTGGAAACGCCCGACGGATTGTTCCTGCTCGACGTCTGGCGGTACGAAAAGCCGCTCTGACGGAGCGACCCGGTCGCACGGTGGCCGTTCTTCGGAACGAATCCGCTCGTGATCCGCAGCCGCAAAAGCGAAGGCCCGTGCGCATGACACGGGCCTTCGGAACGCGCTGAGGGCCGCGGCCCGCGCTACTTCTTGCTGTGGTGCTTGGCGCCGGCCTTGCTGATCGTGAACGCACCGACGCTCACGCCGAGTTCGATGCCTTCACCGGCGCCGGCCAGAGCCAGCGACACCGTGCCCTTGGTCAACACCTGCGCGGTGCCGGCCTTGATCGCGCCGGCGCTGGCGTCGCCCTTGGCGTAAGTACCGAGCACGTCCTCGATCTTGCGCACGTCGGTGAACCTGCCCGTGCCGTTGTCGATGTGCGACTTGCCGGCGGTGAGGCCGCCGCCCTTCGATTCGATCTTCACGCGCATCGACTTGCCATCGGCGCAGGTGACCACGCCGTTTCCTTCAGCGTGCTTGTAGATCAGCGACCAGCCGGTCAACGAGAAGCGAAGCTTGCAATCCAGATCCGCCTCGGCCGCGCTCGCGCGCTGCGGAGCGGAGACGGCGAAACCCAAGGCGACAGCAGCAGCCAGTACCGCGAGAGACGATTTCATCGGCATTGCTCCTTTTGTGTTGGGGCCCAGCAAGTATGAACAAGCCTGGCGCAGCCTAGCTGAACGATCAGAAACCAAGATGAAACTTTGTCAAAAATGGCCGACGACCGGAGCCGGCACCCAGCGCAGCAGCTCGCGCCAGCGTTCGAGCTTGGTCGCGCGCGGAATGGAGGCGTTGGCGGGGCTGGTCGACGGCAGCGCCAGGATCGCCAGCCCCGCCCGCTTCCCGGCCTCGATCGCCGGCGCAATGCGGCGCGCGAACACCTGCTGCGCCTTGGCGCCGTTCAGCGCGACGGCGACGATGCCCGGATGCTCCCGCAGGAGACCGGGGATGTCGTTGGGCACCTCGCTCGCCGGGACGATGCCGCTGTCCAGGCTGCCCGGGCGCTCGCAGCGCTCGAGCACGTCCCAGATGCCGATGCCGAGCGCGTGCAGGCGCGCGATGCGTTCGGCGTACGCCAGTTCCGGCCCGGCGCCGTAGAGCACGCCCATGAACGGCCAGAACAGATTGTGCGGGTGCGCGTAGGACTGGCCGCGTGCGAGCGACGTGACGCTCGGTGCGGTGCCGAGCAGCAGCAGGCGGCAGCCCGGGCCGACCTGCGGCGGAAAACTCTCGACGATCGCCTGCCCCGGCGCGGTGGCGGACCTGCCGCGCTCCGCGCCCGGGCGCGGCGTGACGGAAGGCGCCGCGCCGCGTCTGGATCGGGTCATCCGGTCACGCCTTGGACTTCTTCAGCGCCGCCAGATCCGCCAGCACCTGCTTGGAGTTCTCCTTCGGGTCGACGTCCTCATAGCGCTTGGCGACCTTGCCTTCGGGGTCGATCAGGAAGGTCTCGCGACGCGCGTAGCTCATGCCGAGCTTCGAGGTGAGCACGCCGTAGTTCTTGGCCACGCTCGAGTCGGCATCCGACAGCAGGCGGAACGGCACCTTGTATTTCTCGGCGAACTCCGCGTGCGACTTGACGTCGTCGAGGCTGACGCCGAACACGTCGGCGCCGGCCTTGCGCAGCTCGATGATGTCGTCGCGGAACGCGCAGACCTCGGTGGTGCAGCCGGGCGTGAAGTCCTTCGGATAGAAATACAGCACGACCCACTTGCCGCGCTCGGCGGCCAGCGTGTGCCAATCGCCCTTCTGGTCCTGCAGGCGGAAGTCCGGTGCGACCTGGCCGATGGCAGGGCCGGCCGCGGCCTCGGCGGCGAAGGCCGGTACCGCGATCAGCAGCGACAACAGCAACGCCAGAATGCCTTTCATGATCGATCTCCTCGAAACGAAGCGCCGTCCGGCGCGATAAGGAAGGCCAGTCTAGCGCCCGCTCCGGGACGGAAGGACCGGCACTGCGCGCGGAATCGTTCACCGGCGTTTGCTAGCATCGCTCCGAGGCAATCCGGCGCGCGGAGCATCGTCTTGGCACCCCTGGTCCTGAAACGGCTGTATCACGCGCACGGCAGCGACGGGAAGGACTACGAGATCCACGTCTACGTCGAGCCGGCCAGCCACGAGAATGCGCACATCGAGCGCCTCGCCAAGGTCTGCCTCGCCGACGGCGGCGAGCTGCGCGTGCTGTCCAAACGCCATTACGAAGTCGTCGCCACCGGCGTGCGGCTGGAGGCGCACGACCCCGGCGCGATCTGAAACGTCATCAGCCGGACGCGTCAGCGCTGCCGGCTGCGTTCGTAGCTCGCGATGAAATCGGCCACCGGGATGCCGGCGATCAGCGCGCCGATCGCCGGCAGCGGCAGGTCGTCGAGCTTCCTGAATCGGACACAGGCCTTGCCCATGTCGAGCTTCTTGCCCGCTTGTGCGAAAGCGGCACGTAGCGCGGCTTCCTTGTCGGGATCCATGCTCACGCCGCTCAGATACAACGAGTAGCCGTTCTTCTGCGCCGCGAACGCGACGTAGCCGAGCGGCTGGCCGTTGTAGGTGTCCGGGTAGCGCGACAACGGCACCTCGTAGCTCGGCATGCCCCAGTTGATCGTCTCGACGTAGCCGTCCGGCAAGTGCCCGACGATCAGCGCGCGCAGCGCCGCGGCGACCGCGCGCCGCTCCGGCGGCAACTCGGCGAGATACCCGTCCACCGTCGCCGCCGTGCTGCGCGCCATCGTCAGCCTTTCTTCAGTCGCGGGAACTTGTCCGACTCGAAACCGCCGACCTCGAACACCAGCGTGCGCGGGCCGCGCCCCTTCTCGACCACCTCGATCGCGATCTTCTGCGTGCTGCCGAGGCGTTCGAGGAAGGCCTTGTCGTCGGAGATGAACAAGGCCGGCTCGCCGGTTTCCGGAAGATACGCCTTCATGCGTTTCGCCGGCTGCTCGTCGAAGCGCACGCCGACGGTGCAGCTCTTGCCGCACTCGAAGCCCTTGCCGTTGCCGAACAGGTACACGCTCTGGCCCCAGGCCGAATGGCGGCGCAACACCAGGCGCACGCGCGTCTCGGTCGAGTCGCCGCTGTAGATCGAGGCGGTGTTCTGCGTGCCGCCGGATTCCTTGCCGGACTGATAGGACCACAAGCGCTCCAGCCGGCGCCGCGTCGCCAGCGCGGTCGCCTTCGCCGTGGTGTCAGCCAGCGTCTCCTGCACCTCCTTCGCCGCCAGGCTCTGCGGATACTTGGCGACGATCTCGGCGCCGATCGGCGCGGCCAGCTCGTAGGATTTCTCCTGCTGCAGCTGCCGGTACAGCTCCAGTTCCTTCTTGCCCTGCGTGTCGGCCGCCGGGGCGGCAGGCGCCGCCGGCGCCGCGGCGGGCGGCGTCGAGCGCGAACAGGCGACCGGCAAGGCCGCCAGCAGGACCAGCGCCAGCGCGCGGGAATTCGAACGCATCGGTGCACTCCGCAGGAAATCCGTCGAATCCTAAACGCAGCGGCGTTACAGATCCGCAAAACGAGTCACTTCCCGATCCCCTCGATCGTCTCCGCCCGATCGGCTTGCGCACCGCCGGCGGACCGTCCGGCCTGGCGGCGGCGGTCCATGGCCGCACGCTACCGGCAAGGGTCGCGGCCCGCATTGCGTTCGTAGGTCGACACGCGCTCGTCGCGGTCGCGCCCGCGGCGGCCGATCGAGCCCGCCGCGGCCAACCGCCGGCACGCCTCCGTGCGCGTCAGCGCGGTCGCGGAGACGGCGACCGACGAGGAACCTGCGCCGCGCCGCTGCCGGGTTGGGTCGGTTTCCACGATCGACGTCGGACACGCCGAATGGCGATAGAACACCTCGCCGTTGGCGGCGCGGCATTCGTAGGACGGCGTCTCCGCGCGACGTGCGCCGCGTACGCCGGAACGCGGGCTCCTCGGCGCGGCCTTGGATCGCGCGGACGAACCGGCGCCGTAGTCGGGCGAAGCGGCCGGTGGCGGCGCCGGAGCCAGCTCGACGCGGCTCTGCCGCTGGGCCGCGGCGCAGGGCCTGTCCTGATAGGCGAGGCTTCCGTCCTCGTGTCGGCATCGGTAGATCGATCCGGCCTGGACGGACGCGGCGAAGAACGACAGCCCGCCGAGCATCGCCAGCGCGAGCAGCACGGATCGGGAAATGCACATGAGCGGGCTCCGAACGAAGGTGCCCCATCGTCGTCGCGCGGACCGGCCGCGACGATGTGCAAGTCGCGCGTCGCAGCGTAGGAAAACGCCGCGCCGTCGCGATGTCTCCCGACGAACCTCGTCGCCCGCACGGACGCATGTCCGATGCACGCGTCCGGCGGAGTACGATTTCCGCGTCCGACGAACCACCTTCGCATGCGCAAGATCATCCACGTCGACATGGACGCGTTCTACGCCTCGGTCGAACAACGCGACGACCCACGCTTGCGCGGCCGACCGGTGGTGGTCGCCTGGCGCGGCCAGCGCTCGGTGGTCTGCGCGGCGAGCTACGAAGCGCGCCGCTACGGCGTGCGCTCGGCGATGCCGGCCGCGCGTGCCGAGCGGCTGTGTCCGGACGCGGTCTTCGTCGCACCGGACTTCGCCCGCTACCGCGCGGTCTCGCGCCAGGTGCGCGAGATCCTGCTGCGCCACACCGACCTGGTCGAGCCGCTGTCGCTGGACGAAGCCTATCTGGACGTGACCGAGCCGAAGTCCGACCTGCCCTCGGCCACCGCCATCGCGAAGCGCGTGCGCGAGCAGATCCGCGAGGAGACGCAGCTGACCGCCTCGGCCGGCGTCGCGCCGGCGAAATTCCTGGCCAAGATCGCCTCCGACTGGCGCAAGCCCGACGGTCTGTTCGTGATCCGCCCGCACGAAGTCGAGGCCTTTCTCGACCCGCTGCCGGTGTCGCGCATCCACGGCGTCGGCAAGGTGATGGACGGCAAGCTGGCGGCGCTAGGCCTGCGCACGGTCGGCGAGCTGCGCCGCGTCGACGTCGCCGAGCTCGAAAACCGCTTCGGCCGCTACGGCCGGCGCCTGTCCGAACTCGCGCACGGCGTCGACCGCGGCGAGGTCAAGCCGGACCGGCCGACGCAGTCGATCTCGGCCGAGGACACCTTCGCCACCGACCAGCCGCTGTCCGCGATCGAAACGATGATCCGCGAGCTCGCGGCGAAGGTGTGGAACGCGACGCGGCAGACCGAACGCATCGGCCGCACCGTCGTGCTGAAGCTGAAGACCAAGGATTTCCGCATCCTCACGCGCAGCCGCACACCGCCGTCGCCGCCGCGCTCCGCGGACGAGCTGATCGAGATCGCGCTGGAACTGCGCGGCCACGTCGAGGCGCCGGCGACGACGCTGTATCGCCTGGTCGGCGTGGGCCTGTCGAATTTCGTCGACGCCGACGATACGCCGCGGCAGTCGGGCTTGTTCGACGAGCGCGGAGAGTGTTGAGAGGGAAGATTTCGACGCGGATCAGGCGGATCGACGCGGATAAGAAGTTTGGAATTTCTCGGCTCTATCCGCGTCTCCCGCGTCCCTGCCTTCGCTCTCCCCGCAACTGGTCGCTGAAGTAGAAGAGCTTAGACGCGGATCGAACGGATCGACGCGGATAAGAAATTCCAAAAATCTCTTGCTCTATTCGCGTCTATCCGTTCGATCCGCGTCCTGCTTCTGCCTTCTCCTACGAACCAAGCACCCAGCCGTCGACCGCTCAACCGCTCGCGACGCGACCGAATTCCGGCGCAGCGCCGGCAACGGGCAGCTGTTGCGCCGTGCGGTACTGTCCGGCCAGCTTCACGTAGCGTCGCGCGGCGTAGAGGATCTGCTGGATTTCCTCGTTCGTCAGCATGCGCACGCAGCGTGCCGGATTGCCGAACCAGAGCTCGCCTTCGCCGACGATCTTGCCGTGCGTGATGACCGCGCCGGCGCCGACGACGCTGTGCCGCTTGACCAGGGCGCCGTCGAGGATCGTCGCGTTCATGCCGATCAGGCAGGCGCCCTGCACCGTGCAGCCGTGCAGGGCGGCGCCATGACCGATGGTCACGTCGTCGCCGATCGTCAGCGCGAAACCGCCGAGCGTGTACTGCGCGTCGTGCGTGACGTGCAGCTGCGCGCCGTCCTGCATGTTGCTGCGCGCGCCGATGCGGATCGCGTGCGCGTCGCCGCGGATCACCGCGCAGGGCCAGACCGAGCTCTCGTCGCCGAGGCTCACGTTGCCGATGACCTGCGCAGCCGGGTCGACGTAGGCCAGCGGCGAAACGATCGGTGCGAAACCGTGGAAGTCGCGAATGTTCGTCAAGACCTCGATCCCCATCAGGCTGGCGAAAGGCCAGCATGGCGCAGGTCGGGACCGCGATGCCAGCTGCGTGTTCTTGCAGGTCCGGAAGCGGCGCGATTCCACGCCGGCTTCACGCTCCTCGACGCAAGGTGCGGGGTCGACACGCCTCAGCGGGCACCGGCGCAGGCGATGCGCTCACCGAGCGCAGGTGTCTTCGGCGGCGCGGCGCGCGAGCCGCGGATCGTCAGCACCACGCCGCCGATCGCCAGCACGCCGCCGGCGATCGCCAGCGCACCGAGCGTCTGTCCCAGCCACAGCCATGCGATCAGGCCGGCCAGCAGCGGCTGCACGTACAGGAAGCTCGACACGGTCGATGCCGGCGCGCGCGACAGCGCCCAGTTCCAGCACAGATAGCCGAACACGGTCGGCCCCAGTGCGAGATAGGACACCGAGACCAGCTGCGCGGTCGAGGCCACGGCGATCTTTTCCGGCAGGTGCAGTCCGAACGGCAGCAGGCCGAGCGTGCCGGCGAAGATGCTCGCGGTGGTGAAGCCGAGCGGATCGGTACGCGCCAGCAGCGGCTTCTGCCAGACGAAGTAGGTGCTGGTCGCGAACACCGCGATCAGCACCAGCAGCGCCATCGGCTCGAAGCGCAGTTCGTGGCCGGAGCCGAGCGTGACCAGCACGACGCCGGCGAACGCGACCGCGAGACCGACGCCCATGCGCGCCGTCAGCGTCTCGCCGAGGCGGAGCGCGGCAAGCGCGGCGGTCACGCCCGGCGCCAGCGCGATGATGACGGCGGCGGCGCCGGCCGGAATGCGCGTCATCGCGTAGCCGAGGCTGAGTTGGTACACGGTCATGCCGATCAGCGCGAGCGCGGCGACGGCGGGCCAGTCGCGCAGCGGCGGCAACCGGATCGCGCCGAGCGCGACCGGAAGCGCGAGAAAGGCCGAAGCGATGCCGAAGCGCAGCAGCGACAGCTCGGCCGGCGAGAACGCGCGCAAGCCGTAGGCGATCGCAGCGAACGACGACGACCAGAACAACAGCGCCGTGCCCGCTGCGATCAGCGGCAATGCGAGGGAAGCGTTGCGAGACGGAAGATTCATGGCGGCTACCGATACCGAATGACGTGTCACCAGAAAACGTGGCCCATCGCCGACGGACCAAAGGCGCCCTTCGCGACGGCGAAGGCCTTTTGCGCGCGCCGCGCGCAGGCGCCGATGCAGCCCGGCGACGCAGGCTCGCGGCGCACCGGCGGCGTCGGCGCGGACGAGGCGAACGGTGCGATCGGATGGCCGTGCAGACCCAGCAGGTCGCGCGCGATGCTGTTCAAAAACTTCAACATGGCACTGACTCCTCCGCTTGCGGTGATGTTTCCAGGGCGCCAAGATAGGCCGCCGTCTGGCGATCCGGTAGCGATATCTTTGATAGCCTGACTTGAGGATTTTTGAAGATGGAACGCGCACCGCTGAATGCCTTGCAGATCTTCGTCGTCGCCGCGCGCGTGCAGAACCTGACGCGCGCCGCGGAACGCCTGCATCTGACCGTCAGCGCGCTCAGCCATCAGGTGCGCCTGCTCGAACAGCGCCTCGGCTGCACGCTGTTCGTGCGCGGCCCGCGCGGGCTCAAGCCGACCGCCGAGGGCGCGCTGCTGCTGCAGCGCGTCGGCCCGCACCTGGACGCGATCGACGCCGCGCTGCGCCCGCTGTGCGCGCGGCGCGACACCGCGCTCAGCCTCACCGCGCTGCCGTCGATGGCGTCGAGCTGGCTGGTGCCGCGGCTGCCGCGTTTCTTCGCGCGCCATCCGGAGTTCGAGTTCAATCTCGATTCCTCGATCGAGCTGGTCGATTTCGCCGACGGCCGCTTCGACGGCGCGCTGCGCTACGGCCCCGGCCGCTGGGGCGAACTGGAAACCGAGCTCCTGTTCGAGGAGTGGCTGACGCCGGTCGTCAGCCCGCAGCTGCTGAAGGGACGCAAGCGCCCGCGCCTGACCCAGCTCGGCGACTGGCCGCTGCTGTGCCCGGACGATCCCTGGCAGCGCTGGTTCGAGCAGTTCGGCGGCAGCGAACCCGCGCGCTACGTCGCGACCTTCAGCGATTCGGAAACGCTGCAGCGCGCCGCGGTCGAAGGCATGGGCGTCGCGCTCGGCCGCCTGACCATGGCGCGTCCGCTGCTCGAGACCGGTCGCCTGGTCGCGCTGTTTCCCGAGCGCATGAAGGCGCGCTACGCGCACTATCTCGTCTATCCGAAACGCTCGCTCGACCATGCCGGCTTCAAGGCGTTTCGCACCTGGCTGCTGGCCGAGTCGGCCGAGTTCCGCGGTGAAGAAGGTGCCGGGCGGGACAGCGCCGGGCGCAAGCGGGCGATGCGAGGAGCACCGTCACGGCGAAGCCCGGCCTGACGACGCCGGCGTCGATCGCGCCGACGCCTATTCCTTCTTCGCGATCTTGCGCCATTCGCGCAGCGGATCGATGCCGAGCGCATCCGCCGGCACGGACATGCGCTGTTCGCCGATCCGCTCGCCGCCGCGCCATCGCTCGATCAGGAACGTCTTCCGCTCCTGCTGCACGGCCTCGTCGATGCGCCGGACGAGGATGCGATCGGCGCGCGGCAGGGTCCGGACTTCCGCGTCGGCACGCAGGAACACGAAGCCTTCCTGTTTCGCGCGCCAGGAGAAGTCGTCCTGCGAATACTGCGCAAACTCCTGGATCGCGACGCCGCTCCCGCGAAACGCCGGCAGATCCGCCAGCGCCGCGGCGAAGGTCAGCGCCCTGGCCTCGCCGAGCGCGTGCACGTTCCAGGCGATCAGCGGGCAAGCATCGCCGCTGTGCGCCGGCGCGGAGAGATAGCGCTGACGTATCTCGGGCGGCGTGAGTATCTGCGTGCGCACCTCCGCCGGCAGATAGTGGCCGTGGTAGTAGTCCGCGACCAACGCGCGCCCACCGCTCGACAGCCCGCCGTAGGCTTCCGGCAGCGCCAGTCCCGGCAGCGGCGAGGCCGCGCAGGCCGTCAGCTCGCGCACGTATTCGGCCGACTCGCGCCAGGGCTCGTTGCGCGGCAATGCGCGGCCGCGCGCGAGCACGACCTGCTGCCAGCCGAGCAGCGCTGCGATCAGCACGACGGCGGCGGTACCGGCACGCGTGCGCGCGCGCGGCCCGGCGACGTCGTACAACCTCGCCAGCAGCAGCCAGGCGAACGGCACGAAGGTCAGCACGTTGCGGAACGAGAACGACGGCGTGAACAGCTTGGTCACCGCGATGCCGGCGGCGATGCCGCCGACGATCACGAACGCGCCGAGGCCTGCGGCCCAGTTCGCATCGTCATCCGCCCGACTCTCCGCAGGCTCGCCGCGCCGCCGCCATTTCCGCACCAGCAATACCAGCAGCAGCACACCGGCGACCAGCATCGCTTGCCGGCTCATCCCGTTTCGCATCGCCCTCATGATGTGGCGCTGGATGAAATCGAAATCCCCGCGGAACCAGCTCGCACCGAAATCGTGCGTGGTCGCATGCAGCTGAAACCAGAGGAAGAGCACATAGGCGCCGAGCGTCACCACGCCCGACGCCACCAGTGCCAGGCGCAGGCGCAGGTCCGGCAAGGTCGCGATCAGGTACAGCAGCAGCACGCCGGTGCCGAGCAGCAGATAGGAATGCGTCTGGCTCGCGGCGAGCCCGAGTACGGTCAGCGTCAGCCAGGCGGCGAACGGGAAAGCGGAACTCTCGCGCGTGCGCCGGCGCAGATGCAGCGCCGCCGCGAGCAGGCCCGCGGTGAGCAGCATCAGGAACGCATAGCTGCGCGCGTTCTGCGCCTGCTCGAACCAGAACACCGAGGTCGTCGCCACCGCGCAGGCGAACGCGATCGCGAGCGGCCGCGCGACGTGCCGCGCGCCCCAGGCGAACACCAATACGGCGAGTACCCCGCAGATCGCACTGAGCGAACGCGTCGCCGCCTCGGACTGGCCGAATACGGCACTCCAGCCGTCCAGCACGAGGTAGTACAGCGGCGGATGCACGTCGCGCAGGATGCGCTGCATCATCTCGGCGACGTCGACCTGTGGATCGACGACGTACAAGGTGAACAGCTCGTCGACCCAGTAGCTGCTGGCCGAGAGGCCGACGAAGGCGAGCAGCAACCCGGCGAGCGCGATCGAGCCGTACAGCGCGATCGGCCAACGTGGCGCCGGCGGGTTTTCGGGGAAGTCCTTTCGCGCGTTCACCGACATGTCGATTCCTGTTCGATCGTGGCCCGTTGTGTTGTTTCTCGCGTCGCGGAAAGCCGGGATCGCGACACCGTTCTTACGGCGAGGAGGCGGATTCCGTCGCGGCGCCGTCGCGCCAGTCACGCAGCGGATCGGCGTTCAATACCGATGCCGCAACGACCGTGCGCTCTTCGCGTTCGAGCCGTCCGTCGCGCCAGTACCGGACCCGGAACGCCGCCGCGTCGGGCGGCGCAGGATCGTCCGCCCGCGTGACGAGAATGCGATCGCCGCGCACCGGCACCGCGGCGCCGTGCTCCGCGCGCAGGAAGACGAAGCCTTCGAAGCGCTCGCGCCACGAGAAGCCGCGCAGCAGATGAACGGGAAATTCCTGCAGCTCGACACCGCCCAGCCGGCTCACCAGCGCCATCGCGAGCGTCACGGCGCGCGGCTCGCCGAGCCCGCGCACGCTCCAGGCGAGCAGCGGGCAGCCGTTCGCGTCGGCTGTCGCTTCCCCGCGGGCCTGTTGCAGTACCTCCGTCGGCGTGAAGACCTGCACGCGGTCCTGCGGCGGAAGGTAATAGCCGTGGTAGTGCGCGGCGAGGACGCGCAGATCGGCTTCCTGGCCGCTGTAGGCCTCCGGCAGCACCACGGCGGGGATCGGCGCGCCGGCGCAGGAATCGAGCGCACGCACGTAGTCGGCCGAGGCGCGCCAGGGCTCGTTGCGCTGCAACGGACGACCGCGCGCGAGCACGACCTGCTGCCAGCCGAGCAAGGCCGCGATCAGCACGACGCCCACGGCGCCGGCGCGTGTCCGGGCGCGCGGGCCGGCCACATCGTAGAGCCGGGCCAGCAGCAGCCAGGCGAACGGCGCGAACGTCAGCACGTTGCGGAACGAGAACGACGGCGCGATCAGCTTGGTCACCACGATGCCGCTGACCAGTCCGCCGCCGATCACGAACACGGCCAGGCCGCTGGCCCAGTTCGCGTCGTCGTACGCGATCCCGTCGGCGACCGCGGCGCGGCCGCGCGTCGCCGCCCAGGCGATCGCCAGCGCGACGACGACCAGCGCCGCCTGCCGGCTCAAGCCGTCACCCATCGCCTGCAGGATCTGTCCGCCGATGAAACCGAAGTCGCTGCGGAACCAGTCGGCCGAGAAATCGCGGTCGATCGTGTGCAGCTGGAACCAGAGGAAGACCAGGTACGCGCCGAGAATCGCCGCGCCGGACGCCGCCAGCGCCAGACGCAGGCGCGCAGGGCGCAGTGTCGCGATCAGGTACAGCAGCACCATGCCGGTTGCGAGCAGCAGATAGGAATGCGTCAGGCCGGCGGCGAGGCCAAGCAGACTCAGGATCGACCAGGCGCCGAGCGGAAACCCCGCCTCCCGGCGCACGCTCCGGCGCAGGTGCAGGGCCGCGGCGAGCACGGACGCCCCGAGCAGCATCACCCAGCCGTAGCTGCGCGCGTTCTGCGCCTGCTCGAACCAGAACGTCGAGGTCGTCGCGACCGCGCAGGCAAACGCGATCGCGACCGGAGAGACGATGCGGCGCACGCCCCAGGCGAACACCAGCAGGGCCGCGACCGCGCAGATCGCGCTGAAGGAGCGGATCGCCGCCTCGGACTGGCCGAACACCGCGCCCCAGCCGTTCAGCAGGATGTAGTACAGCGGCGGATGCACGTCGCGCAGGATGCGCCACATCATCTGCGCCCGGCTCGCGTGCGGATCGACGACGTAGAGCGTGAACAGCTCGTCGATCCAGTAGCTGCTGGCGGAGAGGCCGACGAAGGCGAGGATCGCGCCGGCGACGGCGATCATCCCGTACGCGGCGACGGGCCATCGCGGAGCACCGGGGTTCTCGAAGGATTCGCTGCGTGGGTCCGCTGCCATGCGTTCAGCGCCAGTGCCGTTGCGGTGAGGACGCGCGAACGCGCGCGACCGTCGCCGCGCGCGTCGGGGACGCGCCGGGCGGCATCATGCACCATGCAGACGCCGACGCGGGACCCACCCCGCATCGGCGCCGGAGCTACTTGCGCTTGCGCTGCGCCGGGACGAACTGCTCGCGCACCGCCTTGGCGAGCTGATCCGGCGGCAGCAGGCCCTGGTCGAGCAGGAAGTTGTTGTAGGCGAGCCGGTCGAACTGCTTGCCGAGGGCGAGTTCGGTCTCCATACGCAGCTGCATGATGCGGCTGTAGCCGTAGAAGTAGCTGCCGGCCTGGCCGGGCATGTTGAACGTGTAGCGGTCCAGTTCCTGCCGCGCCATCGGCTCGGACAGCATGACGTCCTCGGTGAGCACCTGGCCGGCGCGTTCGCGGTCGGTCAGGCCGAGATTCAGCATCGGGTCGAGCATCGCGCGCGCCGCGCGCAGCAGGCGCAGCTGCAACGCGATCAGCTGGCCGTCGAGCGGCTCGTACGGAACCATCTCCGCTTCGGCGTACAGCGCCCAGCCTTCGACATTGACGCTGTTGAACGCGAACAAGGTGCGCGCCAGCGAAATGCCGCGCTCGACCATCGCGGTGAACTGCAGCTCGTGGCCGGGGCGGCCTTCGTGCGCGGTCAGAGTCCAGGAACCGGCCTCGTAGGTGAAGTCGTCGTAGGCCGCGCTCTTGCCGTCCTTGTCCGCCGAGGCCGGGTTGCCGAGCGGCAGCACGAACTGGCCCTGCTGGCCGGTATTGCCGATCAGCGGCGCCGGCAGGAAATGCGGCGCCGGCTGCGCCGCCGATTCGGCTTCGGAAGCCAGGCGCATCACCATCGGCCGCTGCGGCAGGTCGACGACCTTGTTCGCCGCGATCTGCTTTTCGAGCTCCGGCATCACCGTGTTGCGGTAGAAGCTCTCGATCGAGCTCTTGTCGAGCTGCTTCTTCTTCAGCGCGCGGATCACCTCGCGGTAGTCGCTCGCCTGGATGCCCTTGGCCTTGGCCACCAGCGGCGCGAGCTGCTGCATCGCGTTGCGCGTCTCCATGAATTCGAGCTGCGCGCGCTGGATCAGCTGCTCGGGCGCGATGTCGATGCCGACCTGCTTGAGCTGGAACGCGTACAGCTCCGGCGGCAGGCGCGTGTCGGTGCGCGCGTTCGGCAGCACTTCCTTGCGCATCCAGTCGGCGTACTCGCGGAACTGCTGGTCGACCGCAGCCAGCGCGGCGTCGCCGCCGTCGATCTTGTATTTCTCGAACAGCTTGCGGATGCCGGCCGCGTACGTGTCGACGTTGCGCAGCGCCTGCTCGACCTCGAGCCTGGTCGGCTTCAGCAGGGCTGGATTCTTGAGCTTCTCCTCGTAGCGCTGGCGCGCCAGCGTCGCGATCGACGTGCTGCCGGGCGCGAGTCCGACGTAGCGCTGCAGGCGGTCGAGCGCCTTGGCGCGGCGCGCCGGATCGGTCTGCTCCTGCAACAGGGCCTGCTCGCCCTGGAACACCAGCTGGCCGACGTCGGTGAACGGCAGCAGGAACTTCTCGTTCAGCTCGCTGCCTTCGATCTGCCGATCGGCCGCGCCGATCATGATGTCGATGTCCTGGCGGACGTTCGCGTTCTCTTCGGTCTTCAGGTCCTTCTGCAACGAGTCCTTCGCGCCGCGCAAGGCGGCGCGCTGGCGCTCGCCGGCGTTCGGGCCGAGATCGGCGACGCGATCGTCGTAGCCGGGCAGGCCGAAGAACGACGCGAACTCCGGCGCGAACTCGGCCTGCGCCTTCAGCAGCGGCTGCGCCAGTTCGTTGCTGCGCTTGACCCAATCGGGCGCAGGCTGCAGCGCGGCGGCGGATTTCGCCGGCGGCGCGGCGTCCTTCGCCGAAACGAACGGAGCCGCGAGTGAAACGCAGGCCAGTGCGCACGCGCTGGCGAGAAGCAGACGACGCATCGGAAATCTCTCCGCAGAAGGAATCGGGCGACCCTAGCGGCTCGTGCGCGGGGCGGCAATGGGCGATTGGTCATTGCGCGGGACCGTGCCGCGTTCCAGCCACCACAGCGCGGCCGTCACGGCCAGCCAGGCGAGGAAGAACGGCCAGCGCGGCAGCGGCCGTTCGCGATCGGAGTCGGCGACGGCCGACGACGCGGCGCCGAGCAGGGCGCGCGTCGCGCGCGCGGCGTCACCCGCGACCAGGCCGGTCGCCGCGTCGCCCGGGCGCACGAAGAACGGCCAGCGCCGACCGCCTTCGAGCAACGCGTGCCAGCCGGGCGCTTCGGGCCAGTACGCGGCGCACCGATCGGCGGCGTCGACGAGCAAATCCGTGCGGACACCCGCTTCGTTCTCGACCGCGGCATCGTCCGCGACGCCGCACAGCACCGCGCGCTCGTCCACGCGCATCGCGGACGGCAGCGTCGGCTCGCTCGTCTCGCGCGGCCGCGCCACGGCGCCGAACGCATCGCTCCACAAGGTGCCGAACGCGGCGCCCGCGCCGGCGAGGCTCAATCGATAGCTGTCGGCGAGCAGCCACAGTGCGACACGGCCGCTGCCCCGATTGCCGACCCAGGCGAGGATCGCACCGTCGTCCGCGCGCAGCAGCGATGCCGCGTCCTTGGCTTCGACCTCGAGCGACGCGCGCGCGAAGGCGAGACCAGTGTCCGCCGGAGCGAACGCGCGATCGAGCTTCGCCGCGACGGCCGGCTCGCCGGCGCGCACGCGATAGCCCAGCCCGGCCCAGTCCGCCGCGACGGGCTCGGGAACCGGTCCGGTCACGCGCAGCAGCAGGCCGAGACCGTCGCGCACGGCGGCGTTCAGCGCCTGCTTCGCAGCGGCGTCCAGCGCGGCCCAGGCGCGCTCGTCGACGATCGCCAGATCCGCCGTTTGCAGCGCGTCGCGATCGAGCTTGGGAGCGCCTTCGGTCAGCGCGACGCCTTCGCTCAAGCCGATGCGGCTGTCCAGCGCGAGGCCGGCGTCCGCGGCCCAGCGTCGCAGGTATTTCAGCTCCGGATCCGGCGCGCCGGCGAGCAGCAGCACTTTCAGCGGCGCGCCCGCGCGCGCGGCCAGCGGCACCGCGACCGCATCGACGCGTGCGCCCTCGCGGTCGATCACGTTCAGCGCGAACAGCGCCGCGCCCTCGCTCTTCGCGCTCGCCTGCAGCTCGAAGCGGCCGCCGGCGTCGAGCGCCTGCGTGGCGACGACGGCGCCGGACGGATCGCGCAGTTCCACGCGGCCGTCCGCGACGCCTTCGACGCGCCCGCCGAGGCGCCAGACGCTGCCGGCGCGCACCGCGGACGGCGCGTCGAACTCGACCAGCCCGCGCGGCAGCGGCGCCGCCTCGAACGCGGCGACCAGGCCGCGCGCCGCGTCGCGATCACGCGGCGGCAGGCCACCGCCGACGATGCGCAGCCGGCGCGCGTCCGCGTGCCGGCGCAGCGCCGTGCCGAGATCGGGCGCGCGCTCGATCGCGCGCGGCGCGGCGACGCCCGGCAAGGCGACGACGCCGGCGCCGAGCGGCAACGCGTCGAGCTGCGCGGGTGTGATACCCGGCGTCAGCACGACGAGCTGGTCGGCGGCAAAGTGCTCGCGCGTCGGCGGCGGGAACAGGCAGAAATACAGCAGTACGGCCGCCGCGACCTGCAGGCCGATGCGCAGCCCGCGAAGGCGCGGCGCGCGCCGCGTACGCCAGCCGCCGAACGCGACGGCGAGCACGAGCAGGATCGCGATGGTCGTCGGCGCGCTCATGGTGTGGAACCCGTGCCGGCTTGCAGCGCGTCGAGATACACGCGACCGGCCGCGTCCGGCGCGGCGCGCGGCACGCTCGCGGTCGCTGCGGTCGGCAGCAGCGGCCAGAGCAGGTCGCGCAACGCGGTGCGGCACTCCGCGCAGGCGGGATCGCGTCGCGCGCGGTCGATTGCCGCCAGCACGCCGAGCGCATCGGGCAGGCTCGCCTGGCGCGCGCGCAGCCAGGTCTCGGCGGCGGCGTAGTCCGGCGCGCCGCCCGAGGCGAGCGAGCGCCACAACGCTGCCGCCGCGACGTCGTCGTTCGTCGCCGCGACGAGGGAACCTGCGCGATCGTCGACGCCCTTGCGCTCGCCGCTGAGCCGGCGCGCCTCGTCCGGCGCGGGCAACTCCAGGCCGACGCGCGCCAGATAGATGCGCGTGGACTGCTGCACCTGCTTGATGAATTCGAGCGCGCGATGCTCGTACGGCAAGGCTTCGTCGGGACGGCCCTGGCGCAGATGCAGCTCGGCCTGCCACATCTCGGCCAGCGCGGACTTCAGCGTCGCCTTGGTTTCCGGATCGAGCAAGGTCGCCGCCTCGGCGATGTCGTGCACGTGGCCGAACTCGGCGACGATGTCGCCCGCCTCGCCGAATTTCCCCGGCGCTCCCGCCGCATCGTGGGCGTGTTCGTCGGCGCCGCCGTGCGCGGGCTCCTCCGCGCCGTCGTGCGACTCGCCGTGCTCGGACTGTGCCGCCGCCTGCTCGCGCGCTTCGCCGTGCTGGGCGCGCGTCTCCGATTCCTCGCCGAGGAACTGGCCGTAGCGCAGGCGCAGAACGCGCTGGTCGACGCCGATCGCGTCCGAGCGCGCGAGGAATTTTTCCGCCTCGAGGCCCGGCTTCTCGGCCAGCAGCGCCTCGCTGTCGATGATGATCTGGCGCTGGCTGCGGAAGTAGGCCGGCATCGTCTTCTGCACGATGCCGTCGAGGCCGGCGGCGTCGCTCGACGCTTCCGGCGGCCAGCGCAGGATGAAGCTCGCGCTGCGCGTCGCGTTCGGTTTCGGTTCGCGGTTGTCGGTGACGAGCAGACGCACGATGACGTCGTCGCCTTGCGCGATGCCGAGCGCGGCGAGGTCGAGCGTGTGGCGAAAGCGCCGATGTTCGGCGCCGTCGTCGGCGGCGAGCGGATCGCCCTGCAGCGCGACGGTCCGTTCGGTGAATTTGACGTTCTCGCCGCCGCCCTGCGCCAGCGTGATCTGCAGCTCGGCGCCGGCGATGCCGTAGTCGTCGCTCGCCTCGAAAGCCAGGTTCCAGGTCTTCTGCTGCGCGTCGAGCAGGGTCAGCGTCTTCTCCGGTTCGAGCACGCGCACTTCCGGTGCGCGGTCGGCGATCGCGTCGAGCCGGTGCAGGCGGTCGTCGGCCGGCGGCGGCGCGCCTTCGAGGGCGATGCGGTACAGCGTCGAGGCGGTCAGCGCGTGTTCGCCGCGCCAGCCGTCGCCGTCGCGGCGCAGCGGCGTGCGGCTGCCGTCGTGGAAGACCAGGGCGGCCGCGCTGGGTTCCGGATCGAAGCGGAGGTTCCATTGCAGGCGCGAGCCTTCCGGCGCCTTCGCGTCGAGCGCGTTTTCCGTGCGCGGCGGCAGCTTCGTATATGCCGGCGCGGTAACGTCGATGCGCACGCGCGCCAGCGCCGTCGCGTTCGCAGCGCCCTGCGCCGCCTTGCGGTCGGCGCCGGCGACGCCGCCCAACTGCGGTCGCCACAGCGCGGCGACCAGCAGCACGATGAGCGCGATGCCGAACGCCGCGCCCAGGCGCGGCCACGGCCAGGCCGGACGCAGATCGGCGTCGAGATCGGCGAGCCGCGCGCGGACGCGCGTCTGCTGCAGGCGCTGCAGATCCGACAGCGCAGCGGTGTCGCGAAACAACAGCGCCGCGCTGTCGTCCATCGCCGGCGACGAGGCGTCGAGGCGGCGCGCGAGCCAGGCCGGATCGACGTCGCGCCATGCACGCCAGGCGATTCCCGCCGCGATCGCCGCGGCGAGCAGCGCCGTCGCGACCGTCGCCGGCACGCCGCCGACTCGCAGCGCCAATGCGGCGGCGGCGAGGACGAGCGGAACGGCCGCCGACGCGACGATCGCGAGCCGGCGCCGCGCTGCCGACTCGCGCAAGCGATCGAGGCGGGGATCGAGCGTCACGTCGGCGACTCCTGCGCGCGCGTCCCGCCCGCGTCCTTCGCCGCACGCGCACGCGGACCTTCGGCCGCTGGCCCTCCGATCCGCATCGCGACGATGCGCTCGAGCAGGAACAGGCCGGCGATCAGCCAGGCGAGCCAGGCATCGAGTGGACGCGCGTTGGCCGGCGATTGCGCCGCCGATGCGGCGATGCGCTCGTCGACGCGCGGCGCCGCGACCGCGGCCGGTGCGCGGTCCGGTGCGGGCGGCGCGCCGGCGAATGCGGCGCGCAGGCGATCGGGGAAGTCGGCGTCGAGCAGCGGCGGCAAGTCCGCCGGCGTCAGCGCGCCGGCGAGTGCGATCGTGCGCCCCGCCCCGTCGGAGCTTTGGCGCGCGAGCACGCGGCCGCTGGCGTCTCGCCACAGGGGCTCGCCGCCGGCGTCGGCACGGCCGGCGACCAGCGCGGTGCCTCCGCGATCGAGCCACTGCGTCAGTGCCGGCGCGGGTGGCGCCAGCCAGACCAGCCAGGTCGTCGTCTCTGCCAGCGGCACCTCGGCCGGCTGCGCGTCGAACGCGTAGCGGCCCGCTTCGCGCTGGTTCCAGGCGGCGACCGCCGCGCGCAGATAGCGCAAGGAATCGGCCGATTCCGGCGCGTAGCGCACGGCGAGCCGGATCGGCGCAGCGTTCGACCACGATGCGGCTTCCGGCGCGCGCGCCGGTACGCTGCGCCAGTCGACCGCGCGCGAAAGCCGCGGCCGCTCGCCGTCGAGGCCGCCGAGCTGTTCGGGCACGACGACGGCCAGCTTCGCCGCCGACGGCAGTTCCGCGTCGAGTTCGCGCAGCAGGCTCGCCACGGCCACCGTGGAGGAAGGCGGCGCTTCGTCGGTGCGCGGAAATCCGGGCGCCAGCCAATGCCACTCCGCCTCGCCGGCGCCGACGGCGGCGCGCGCATCACCGAGCGCGACGCCGGGCGCGACCACCCCCCACGACCGCGCCGGCTGCGCATCGCCGTTCCACACCGGCCGCGCGAGCAGCAGCGCCAGCGCGGCCAGCAGGACCAGACGCAGCAACAACAGCCACAGCCGCTCGAAGCGCAGGCGGCGCTGCGGCCGGACGCGCTCGGAAATCCAGCGCAACGCGGCGAATGGAGTCGTCTGGAGTTCGAGCCGGCGCACCAGGTGGATCAGCAGCGGCAGCGCGAGCGCCGCCAACGCGGCGAGGCCGAGCGGAGCGAGCAAGGCGAGACTCACCTCAGGCGCTCCTCTTCGACTCGACGCCGGCGCCGCCGAACAAGGCGCGCAGCGGCTCGTCGAGCGGGCGGTCGAGCACGTGCTCGACGTGCAGGATGCCGGCCGCACCGAAGCGCCGCGCGAGTTCGGCGCGCGCGGCGGCGAAGCGTTCGAGGTAGTCGCGGCGCACGGCGGCCGCCTCGACGCGGCGCTCGGCGCCGGATTCCGGGTCGAGGAAGCGATGGCCGCCGGCGAACGGGAAGTCGCGCTCCTCGGCGCTGAGCAGTTGCACGCTCAGCACTTCGCGGCGCGCCGCGGCGAGGCGCAGGGCGAGTTCCGCCGCGGCCTCGTCGAAGAAGTCCGACAACATCACCACCACCGACGGCGGACGGATGCGTTCCCACAACGGATGCAGCGCGGCCGCGTCGGGCCAGCCGCCGGCGGCTTGCAGACGCGCAAGTTCCAGCAGGCAGCGATCGCGCTGGCGCGCCGCCGAGCCGGCCGGGACGAACACCGGTGCGGCGCCGCCGAGCGCGGCCAGGCCGAAGCGGTCGCCCTGGCGCAGCGCGAGTTCGAACACGCACGCCGCCAGCGTCTTCGCCGCGTCGAGCTTGGAATAGCCGGCGCGCGCCGCATCGGCCTGGCGCATCGAGGCGCTGGCGTCGACGATCAGCCACGCGGTCAGCGGGCTGTCGCGCTCGGCTTCGCGCACGAAGTAGCGATCGGAGCGCGCGTAGAGTTTCCAGTCGATGCGGCGCAGTTCGTCGCCGGGTTCGTAGGCGCGGTACTGCGCGAACTCGAGGCCGGCGCCGCGGCTGCGGCTGGCGTGCTGGCCGAGGCCGTCGCCGGCACCGCCCCGGCGCGCGACGAGGCGCAGGTCGCGCAGGCGGGCGCGCAGATCGGGCGGGATCAGTTGCAGCATCGACTCATTGCCTTGTCGGTACCGAAGCAGTTCCGTCGAGGCCTTGCGGGAACTGCCCTCGCCCGCCGCGCGAAGCACGACGACCGCTCCGGCATGCGGGAGCGGGGAAGGCAGGCGCCATGGACGAATTCCGCATGCATGCGCCGGACGCTCAGCTCGGGAACGGCACCGACTTCAGCAGCGCCTCGACCACGTCGTCGGCGCTGCGCTGCTCGGCCTCGGCGACGAACGAGAGCAGCAGGCGATGGCGCAGCACCGGCGCGGCGAGCGCCTTGACGTCTTCGCGCGTCGCGGCGAAGCGGCCCTGGATCAGCGCGCGCGCCTTAGCCGCCAGCACCAGCGACTGGCCGGCGCGCGGACCTGCGCCCCAGCGCACCCAGTCGCGCACTTCCTGCACCGCGCTGGCCTGCGGCCGCGAGGCACGCACGAGTCGCGTGATCCAGGCGAGCACGTCGTCGCCGACGTGCACTTCGCGCGTCAGCTTCTGCAGCGCGACGACTTCCTCGCCGCCCATCACGGCGTCGATGTCGGCGGAGGCCGTGCCGGTGGTCTGCGCGAGGATCGCGCGCTCCTCGGCCTCGTCCGGATAGTCGACGCGCACGTGCAGCAGGAAGCGGTCGAGCTGCGCTTCGGGCAGCGGATAGGTGCCGGCCTGCTCGAGCGGGTTCTGCGTGGCGAGCACGAAGAACGGCCTGGGCAGCACGTGCGTGGTGCCGGCATAGCTGATCGTGCGCTCCTGCATCGCCTCGAGCAGGGCCGACTGCGTCTTCGGCGGCGTGCGGTTGAGCTCGTCGGCGAGCAGCAGGTTGGTGAACACCGGGCCCTGCTGGAACTTGAAGTAGCGCTTGCCGGTGCCGTGGTCCTCTTCGAGGATCTCGGTGCCGACGATGTCGCTCGGCATCAGGTCCGGCGTGAACTGGATGCGGCGGAAGTCGAGCGCGAGCGCCTGGCCGAGCGAGCGCACCAGCAAGGTCTTGCCCAGACCCGGCACGCCTTCGAGCAGGCAGTGGCCGCCGGCGAGCAGGCCGATCAGCAGCTGCTCGACGACGTCGTGCTGGCCGACCACGACGCGCGCGATGGCGTCGCGCAGCGCGGCGAGCTTGGCCAGCTGATGCTGGATGGAGTGTTCGGTGATCGTGTCGTTCATGCGGAAAATTCCAACGTTGCGAGAGCGTCATTTCCGCGAAGGCGGGAATGCAGAGTCGCTTCTCGCTGAAAAATCGAGATCGGCAGGGATCCCCGCGTTCGCGGGGACGCCGGCGGCAGCGGGTTTCGCGGCATCAGGCGGTCAGCGCATAGATCGCGATGTTCACCGCGAATTTCGTGTTGTCCTCGGCGAGAAAGCGCTTGTTGCGCCAGTCGTAGTCCCATTCGCAGCCGTAGTCCTTGTTGCTGTAGAGCAGGCCGAGGCGACCGCCGACCTCGATGCCCTTGAGGTATTCGTGGACGATGTCGTCACCCCAGCCGTTCAATTCGAAGGCGGTGTTGGGCGGGCCGTCGAAGGTGAAGAAGCTCGAATAGACCGGGTGCTTCTTCGGCAGCTTCTGCAAGGCGTCATCGCCGAAGATCGAGGCCATCTCACGCTCGAACGATTTCGCGAACAACCCGTCGATGTCGTGATTGCAGTCGTCGACGAGGACGAAGCCGCCGTTCTTCACGTAGCGCTCGAAGTTGCGCCGCTCGTCCGGGTTGAACTCGACCAGCTTGTGTCCGGCCAGATAGCAGAACGGCGCGGTGAGCATGCGCGGATCGGCCAGCGGCAGCACGCGCTCCTTGGGATCGACGCGCAGGGTCGTGTACTGGATCAGCGCGTCGAGCAGGTTCGACGGCATGCGCGCATCGACGTCCCAGTCACCCGACTCGTACATCAGCCGGGTGAACCAGAAATCGTACGTCGCCTCGCCCGCACTCGCGCGCCGCGCGAACGGCGCCAGCGCGAGCCCGGCGGTGCCGGCGAGCATCAGGCGGAGGAATTCGGCGCGGGTCATGGGCGGTGACTGGTGATTGGCGATAGGTGATTGGGAGAAGCGGGACATCGGCGCTGGCGAGTTCGTGGCCTTGTCGAATCACCAATCACGAATCACCAACCGCGTCCCTCTACACCGCATCCGACAGGGATGTGAAGGTGAAATCGCGCACCTTCAGCGCCGGCAGCAGCATCGGGAATGCCAGATCGAAGAAGAACACCGTGCGCTCGGGCCGGCCGAGGTCCTCGATGTTGTTGAGCGCGACGACGACCGATTCGTTGAAGCGGAAGTTCTTCACCGGATACTTGATCTCGCCGTTCTCGACGTAGAAGGTTCCGTCGCGCGTGAGCCCGGTCAGCTGCATGGTCTGCGGATCGACCATGTTGACGTAGTGGGTGCGGGTGATCAGCAGGCCCTTCTTGGTCGACTTGACCAGTTCGTCGGTCGACTTGTCGCCGCCGGCCATCACGACGTTGCCGATCCCGCCGCTCGGCGCCCTGCCCTTCGCCGCGGCCCAGTGGCGCGAGTAGCGCAGCGCGTCGACGCGGCCGCCGGTCACGATCGACGTGCGTCGGCGCGGCGCGTCCTCCTCGTCCCACGGCAGCACGGGCGCCTGCGCGTCCCACGGATCGGTGTGGATCGTCACGCGCTCGCCGAACAGTTTCTCGCCGAGCCGGTTGCCGCCGCCCTTCTTCGACAGGAAGCTGCGGCCCTCGTCGGCCTCGCGCGCGTCGAAGCCGCCGTTCATCAGGAAGTACATGATCGGCATCAGCGCCTGCGGCTCGAGGATCACCGTGTATTTGCCGGGCTCCAGCGCGCGTGCGCCGACCGACGCCTTCGCCTTGCGCGCGGCGATCTCCACCGCCTCCTTCGCGTCGAACGTCGACACGTCCGCGGTGTTGCGCGCGGCGTAGCCCGAACCGCGCCCGTCGGCGGTGCGCACGGTGCAGGTGAAGTCGATCGTCGAGCTTTCCTGGTAGCCGAAGTTGCCCTTGCTGTTGGCGATCGCCGAGAACGCGTGCACGTCGGTGAAGAAGCCGGCGGCGACGAGCCCCTGCTTGCGGCAATGCTCGATGCAGTCGGCCGCGACGCGGCTGCGATCCTCCGGCGTGACCGCGGCGCTTCGCGCGACCAGGGTCTTGCTCGGCGCGTAGGTCTGCTTGTCGATCGCCGGCACGAACTCCGGATTCTCCGGCGCCAGCCGCGCCAGCTCCTCGGCGCGCCGCACGGCGGCGGCCAGCGACGCGTCGTCGAACTGGTTGACGGTGGAGGTGCCGACGCGCTTGCCGAACGCGACCTCGACCACCAGCTCGGCGTCGCGCACCGAGCCGCTGGTCGAGACCGTGTTGGCGGCGTAGCGGACGTTGCCGGTGTGCGTGCCGTTCAACCGCGCCACGCACTGGTCGGCCTTGGCGTAGCCGATCGCCTTGTCGAGAATCGCCTTCGCGCCGCTTTCGGTGATCACGTCCACGTCGTCGTCCTCCTCGCAGCCCGGGCGTTTCCCCGCCGCTCCGTCAGACCGCGTCCGACAGCGAGCTGAAGGTGAAGTCGCGGATCTTCATCGGCGGGATCATCATCACGAACGGCGATTCGTCGTCGCCCACGCGCACCGGCTTGCCGATCTCCTCGATGTTGTTGAGCATGATCGCCGGTGACTCGTTGAAGCGGAAATTCTTGATCGGGTACTTGATCTCGCCGTTCTCGACGTAGAACGTGCCGTCGCGCGTGAGGCCGGTCAGCAGCACGGTCTGCGGATCGACCATGCGGATGTACCAGGTGCGCGTGACGAGGATGCCCTTCTTGGTCGACTTGACCAGGTCCATCGTCGACTTGTCGCCGCCGAGCATGATCAGGTTGCCGGGCTGGCCGACCGCCTTCTTGCCCTGCTTCTGCGCCCAGTAGCGCGAGTAGTGCAGGTAGTCCACCTTGCCCTTGGTGACGATCGGCGTCTTCTCGCGCGCCAGGCCGTCGTTGTCCCACGGCAGCACGGCGGCGTTCTCGTCCCACGGATCGGCGTAGATCGTCACGCGTTCGTCGAACAGCTTCTCGCCGACCTTGTTGCCGCCGCCCTTCTTCGACAGGAAGCTGCGGCCTTCGTCGGCGCGACGCGCGTCGAAGCCGAACATCATGAAGCTGATCAGGCCCGCGGTCGCGGCCGGCTCCATGATCACGGTGTACTTGCCCGGCTCGAGCGCCTTCGCGTCGACCGAACCCTTGGCCTTCTGGATGGCGGTCTTGATGTCGGCCTTGGCGTCGAACTTCGCCACGTCGGCGAGGTTGCGCGCGACCCAGCCCGAACCCTTGCCGTCCTCGGTGCGCACGGTGCAGGTGAAGTCCATGCCGCTGGACTTCTGGTAGCCGAAGTTGCCCTTGCTGTTGGCGATCGCCGAGAAGTTCTGCGCGTCGCTGAAGAAGCCCGCCGCGACCAGCTTGTCCTTGCGGCACGGCTCGATGCAGTCCGCCGCGACCTGGGCACGGTATTCCGGCGTGATCGCCGCGGTCTTCTCGAGGAAGGTGCTGCTCGACTTGTAGGTCTGCTTGTCGATCGCCGGCACGAACTCGGGATTCTCCGGCGCGAGCTTGGCCAGCTCCTCGGCGCGGCGCACGACGGCCTCGATGGACTTGTCGTCGAACGCGTTGATCGTCGCCGTGCCGACGCGCTTGCCGAAGGCGACCTCGATCGCCAGATCGGCGTCGCTGACGTAGCCGCTGGTGGAGACGTTGTTGAGCGCGTAGCGCACGTTGCCGCCGCTGGAGCCGGTCAGCGTCGCGCTGCACTCGTCCGCCTTGGACAGCTTGATCGCCTTGTCGAGGATGGCCTTGGCTTGTTCTTCGCTGTAGATGGTCATGATTGCTCCCTTAGGTCTTAGCCGAGGCTGCGCGCCGTGTTGATGACGTTGACGCCGTTGAAGCGCGCCGTGCTCGAACCGTGCGAGACGGCCGAAACCTGGCCGGGCTGGCCCTTGCCGTCGAAGAACGAGCCGCCGAGGCGGTAGTCGCTCTCGTCGCAGACGGCGACGCAGGAGTTCCAGAATTCCGGCGTGCGGATCTGGTAGGCGACGTCCTCGATCTGCTGGGTGACCTTGCCGTTCTTGATCTCGTAGAACAGCTGGCCGCCGAATTGCGCGTTGTAGCGCTGCTGGTCGATCGAGAAGGAGCCGTCGCCGACGATGTAGATGCCGTTCTCGATGCCCTTGATCATGTCGGCCGGCGAGAGCTTGTCCTTGCCCGGTGCGAGCGAGACGTTGGCCATGCGCTGGAACTGCACGCTCGACCACGAGTCGGCGTAGCAGCAGCCCTGCGATTCCTTCAGACCGAGGATGTGCGCCTGGTCGCGGATGACCTGGTAGTTGACCAGGGTGCCGTCCTTGATCAGGTCCCACTTCTGCGTCTTGACGCCTTCGTCGTCGTAGCCGACCGCGCCGAGCGAGCCGGGCTGGATCTTGTCGGCGAAGATCGTGACCTTGTCGCTGCCGTACTTGAACTTGTCCTTGAGCTTGTCCAGCGTGGCGAAGCTGGTGCCGGCGTAGTTCGCCTCGTAGCCGAGCACGCGGTCGAGTTCGAGCGGATGGCCGACCGACTCGTGGATCGTCAGCCAGGTGTGCGAGGGATCGAGCATCAGGTCGTACTTGCCCGGCTTGACCGACGGCGCGGTCAGCTTTTCCTTCGCCTGCTTCGCCGCCGCGATCGCGTCGGCCTTCATGTCGTAGGAGTCGCGATAGACGATCGCGCCGCCGGGCAGTTCGACCTTGTCGCCCGCCTTCGCGTCGAGGTATTCGAAACCCATGCCGCGCGGCGAGGACAGGCCCGAGCGCGTGCGGAACTTGCCGCTCTTCTGGTCGACCGCGGTGACCTGCATCGGCGCCCAGATGCGGTGCACGTCCTGGTCGATGTAGGAACCGTCGGTCGAGGCGAAGTACTTCTGCTCGTTGACCAGGAACAGGGTCGAGTTGACGAAGCTCGCGCCGGCCTTCATCGCCTCGCTGTTGACGCCGAGCAGCAGGTCGACCTTGTCCTTGATCGGCACGGCCATCGCGTTCTTCACGATCGGCGTCTTCCACGAGACCTCGCCGACGCCCTTCACCGGCGCCAGTTGCACCGGCTCGGTGCGCAGGCGCGCGTTGGCCTTGGCGATCGCCACCGCCTGCGCCGCCGCCTTCGCCACCGCGTCGGCCGACAGGTCGCTGGTCGCCGCGAAGCCCCACGATCCCTTGGCGATCACGCGGATGCCGATGCCGGTCGACTCGGTGTTGACGACGTTCTGCACCTTGTCTTCGCGCGTGACGACGAACTGGCGCAGGTAGCGGCCGATGCGCACGTCGCAGTAGCTGGCGCCGTCCGCCTTGGCGGCGTTGAGCGCGACGTCGGCGAGCTTCTTCTTGGCTCCCACGTCGATCGTGCTGAGCAGTTCTTCGGCCGCGATCGCGCGTCCGTAGAACGTGGGGATCGCCAAGCCACCGAGGCTCACGCCGGTGATTTTCAGGAAATCGCGTCTGTCCATTGTCCCTCCGGGATTCGTGTTTTCGCCGCACCAGCGTGCGCGGACCGCCGATGTTGTCCGAGCCGACGGAGTCAGTCACGTGACAAAGGGCATAGATGAACCGCCGCCGCGAGGCGGTCGCCGGGGTCCGCCTGCTACCATTTCGCCCGATGGAGATCTCCAAGACCTTTCACATCGAAGCCGCGCACCGCCTGCCGAACGTGCCGGCCGGGCACAAGTGCGCGCGCCTGCACGGGCATTCGTTCCGCGTCGAGGTGCACGTGCGCGGCCCGCTCGACCCGCAGCTCGGCTGGGTCATGGACTTCGCCGACATCAAGAGCGCGTTCGCGCCGTTGTTCGACCAGCTCGACCATCGCTACCTCAACGAGGTCCCCGGCCTCGACAATCCGACCAGCGAAAACCTCGCACGATGGATCTGGGATCGGCTGAAGCCCGACCTGCCGCTGCTGGCGCGCCTGGTCGTGCACGAGACCTGCACGTCGGCCTGTAGTTACGCAGGCCCCGACGGGGACTGATTCGCGGTCGCCGCCCGCCGAAGGCGCGGATCGGCAAAGCCGGGCGCTTCCTGCGGCGCGGCAGCTCATGTGCAGCTGCCGCATCCGCGCCCAGGAGGCGGAACCCGACGGACTGCGCACTTTCCCGCGAGTTCACGCGGAAGTAACTGATCTGTAATGCGACTGGTGCGAATCTCGGGCTTCCCGGCAGCGTTGCGAACGAAACTTGTTGCATCGCAACAAAGACGCTGCTAGGATGCCTGCCACATCTCCCCCATCCCGTTTTGAGGCAATCCCCATGTTCGAGCAGATCAATTCGCAGTCGCTGGCTCTGGGCAAGAGCTACGCCGATACCTTCGTCAAGGCGCAGGGCCTGGCCCTGGCCGGTTTCGAGCGCATCACCGAGCTGAACCTGAAGACCTTCGAAGAGCGCATCAAGGCCTCGGTCGAATTCTGGTCGGAAGCCGCCGAAGTGCGCGACCTGGAAGGCGCCAAGGCGATCTGGCCGAAGGGCATGCAGCTGGCCAAGGAAAACGCCGAGAAGTTCTACGCCAACACCCAGGAAGTCCTCGGCGTGTCGGTGAAGACCTCCGAAGCGATCGGCGCGCTGGCCAAGGGCTCGTTCGAGACCACCAACGAGACGATCACCAAGCAGGTCAATGCCGCCAAGAAGGCGACCGGCGCGCGCTGATCGCCGCCATACGAGCAACGTCAGACCGTGCAGTCGCATCCCCCTCCCCCGCGACTGCGCCGATTCCAGGCCGGGCTTTGCCCGGCTTTTTTTTTGCGATCCGTCCGGGATCGCCGTCATCTGCCAGGCGGTCTACCTGGGCGTGGTCGCGACTTCGGGGGAGTCCAACCGCGGCCATCCATGGCCGCACTCTTCATCAAGAGCATTCAAGCAAGGAGCGACTGGGCCGCGGGTGTTGCTCGCCGGGACTTTCGAAGCGGAGTTTTGCTGCACCGCAGCGCATGCGGCGATTTGCCGCGAAGGCGGGTGGGTGCACAAACCGCATGGCAGCGCGGTTTGCGTGTTTTGCGGCGTCTGCCACATTGCAGCCGAGTGGCCGCCATTGATAAACTCGAAGGCCTTTTGGAGAGGTGGGTCGCGCCGGGAGACGCGCGCTGCAGCCCCTTCTCCCGCCTGCGGGAATGTCCAGTGCGCAACTCCATCGCCCATGGCTGGCACATGGCGCTGCGCACGACGCTCTTGCAGGTCGGTGCAAGTTTGGTGACTGCGTTGGCAGCGACGGCCTGGGGCTGGCGCGCCGGCGTAGCAGCGCTGGTCGGAGGCCTGATCATCGCCGCCGGCAGCGGATTGTTCGCATTGCGCTTGTTCGGACGCGGAGTGGTCTCGGCGCGCAGTGCATTGCGCTCCGCCTACGCGGCGGAAGCGCTGAAGTGGTTCTGGCTGTGCGCGATGCTGTACCTCGCCATCGCCGTGTGGAAGCTGCCGTTTCCGGGCCTGATCGCCGGGATTCTGGCTGCGCAAGTCGCTTTTTGGATCTCACTCATCGCAACCAGGTAGACCGATGGCCAGTGAAGAAGCCGGTTCGGCCAACATGACCGAATACATCCAGCACCACCTGCATCACCTGCAGCTGAGTGTCGGCGATGGCGCGTTCATGAAGATCAACCTCGACACGTTGTTCTTCACGGCCCTGACCGGCCTGATCTTCCTGTTCCTGTTCCTGCGCATCGCGCGCAAGGCGACCACCGGCGTGCCCGGCAAGCTGCAGTGCGCGATCGAGATGGTGGTGCTGTTCGTCGACGGCCTGGTCAAGGAAACCTTCCACGGCAACAGCAAGATCATCGCGCCGCTCGCGATCACGATCTTCTGCCTCGTGTTCCTGATGAATTTCATGGACATGATCCCGGTCGACTTCCTGCCCTGGCTGTGGGGCAGCGGCCACGCACTGGCCGGTCACGATCCGGCGCACGCCTATCTGCGCGTGGTGCCGACGGCCGACTTCAACACCACGCTCGGCATGGCGCTGACGGTGTTCCTGCTGATCCAGTACGTCGGCATCAAGCACAAGGGCCTGGTCGGCTTCTTCAAGGAATGGTTCACCGCGCCGTTCGGCAAGTACGCCTTCCCGGCCAACCTGCTCCTGCGCATCATCGAAGAATGCGTGCGTCCGGTGAGCCTGAGTCTGCGACTGTTCGGCAACATGTACGCCGGCGAGCTGATCTTCATCCTGATCGCGGTGATGACGCTCGGCGCGGGTCTCGCGCACGTCTCGACCTATCTGCTCGGCTTCGGCCAGTTCATCGCCGGATTCGCCTGGACGGCGTTCCACATTCTGGTCATCACGCTGCAGGCGTTCATCTTCATGACGCTGACGATCGTGTACCTGAGCATGGCGGCGGAGCATCACTAAAAGCTTTTGAGAGCAGGCCGCCACAAGGGTTTCGTTGCTTGTGCGATCGTCCTTGATCGCGAAGATCAAAAAGCAGGCATCCATGCCTGCACTTTTCAACTGAAAGCAGTCTTTGTTGGATCGCGTCATCAGTCACCAGTTTCCATTCACCTAGTCTGAGAACCCCGGAGAACACCATGGAAAACATCGCCCAGGTCGGCAATCTGCTGAGCATGACCGTCATCGCCGCCGGCCTTCTGATCGGCCTCGGCGCGCTCGGCACCGCGATCGGCTTCGCGCTGCTCGGCGGCAAGTTCATCGAAGGCGCTTCGCGCCAGCCGGAACTGACCCCGATGCTGCAGACCAAGATGTTCATCGTCGCCGGCCTGCTCGACGCGGTGCCGATCATCGGCGTCGCCATCGCCCTGCTGCTGCTGTTCGCCAACCCGCTGCTCGCCACCCTCGGCGTCAAGTAAGTCGACGAATCCGCAGTTCTGCGCGGCGGCCGCATGAGGTCGCCGCGACGCAGGAGCATTCCATGATTCCCAATCTCACTCTGGTCATCCAGGGCTTCGCGTTCTTCGCGGTGGTCTGGCTCGTCATGAAATTCGGCTGGCCGCACATCATCGCGGCCATCGAAGACCGCCAGAACAAGATCGCCGAAGGCCTGTCGCAAGCGGAAAAGGCGCGCAAGGAGCTCGCCGATGCCGACGCGCGCGTCGCCGACGAGATCAAGAAGGCGCGTGCCGAAGCCGCCACCATCGTCGACAAGGCGCACCACCAGGCCGCGCAGATCGTCGACAAGGCGAAGCAGGACGCGATCGTCGAGGCGACCAAGCAGAAAGCGATCGCCGCCGCCGACATCGAAGCGCAGGCGCACAAGGCGCGCGAGGAACTGCGCGGCAAGGTCGCCGCACTCGCGGTCGCCGGCGCCGAGAAGATCCTCAAGCGCGAGATCGACGCGAACGCGCACAAGGCCCTGATCGACCAGCTCGTCACCGAGATCTGACATGTCCAGCGCACTCACCCTCGCCCGTCCGTACGCACGCGCCGCGTTCGAACTGGCGCGTTCGGGCAACGCCCTCGGCGACTGGGCCGGCAAGCTCGCCTTCGCCGCGCAGGTCGCCGCCGATCCGCGCGTGACCGCGCTGTTCGGCGATCCGCGCGTCGCGCAGAAGGATCTCGCCGCCCTGGTCACGCCGGAAGGCGAGCCCGCCGATTCGGCGTTCGCCGGTTTCGTGCGCGTGCTGGCCGAGAACCGCCGCCTGCCGGTGCTGCCGGAAATCGGCGCGCTGTTCGAAGAGCTCAAGCACGAAGCGGAGCGCGTGCTGAAGGTCAACCTGCGCTCGGCCACGCCGATCGACGCGACCGAGGCCGCCAAGCTGAAGGACGCGCTGAAGCGCCGCTTCGGCCGCGACATCGAGGTCGAGCAGACGATCGACGAAGGCATGCTCGGCGGCGTCGTGATCGACGCCGGCGAAGTCGTCATCGACGGTTCGGTGCGTGGTCGCCTGGCGCGTCTGCAGCAGGCATTGGCACATTGATTCAGGCCCCGCCGGCGCGGATCGCGCCGGCGGGTTTCTTCGCAGTTCGACGTCGGAGGTCAAAAGTCGAAGCTCAACCCTGGCGCGGCCGCGCCTCGTTCGAGCGTTGATTTTCGACTTTTCACTTTCGACCCCTTGGACCCACGTCGCATCCACCCGGATGCGCGAGCAGGAACCACCACCATGGCTACCACGATCAATCCGTCCGAAATCAGCGAACTCATCAAGAGCCGCATCGAACAGTTCAAGCTGTCCGCGGAAGCGCGCAACGAAGGCACCTTGACCTCCGTGTCGGACGGCATCGTGCGCGTGCACGGCCTCAACGACGCGATGTCGGGCGAGATGATCGAGCTGCCCGCCGCTCCCGGGGGCGCGCCCACCTACGCGCTGGCGCTGAACCTCGAGCGCGACTCGGTCGGCGCGGTGGTGCTCGGCGACTACGAGCACCTGCGCGAAGGCGACACCGCCAAGACCACCGGCCGCATCCTCGAAGTGCCGGTCGGCCGCGAACTGCTCGGCCGCGTCGTCGACGCGCTCGGCAACCCGATCGACGGCAAGGGCCCGCTCAACGCGAAGGAGACCTCGCCGGTCGAGAAGGTCGCGCCGGGCGTGATCTGGCGCAAGTCGGTCGACCAGCCGGTGCAGACCGGCTACAAGTCGGTCGACTCGATGATCCCGATCGGCCGCGGCCAGCGCGAGCTGATCATCGGCGACCGCCAGACCGGCAAGACCGCGCTGGCCGTCGACGCGATCATCAACCAGAAGGGCTCCGGCATTAAGTGCATCTACGTCGCGATCGGCCAGAAGCAGTCGTCGATCGCCAACGTCGTGCGCAAGCTGGAAGAGAACGACGCACTGGCGCACACGATCATCGTCGCCGCGTCGGCCTCCGAGTCGGCCGCGATGCAGTATCTGGCGCCGTACTCCGGCTGCGCGATGGGCGAGTTCTTCCGCGACAACGGCGAAGACGCGCTGATCATCTACGACGATCTCACCAAGCAGGCCTGGGCGTACCGCCAGATCTCGCTGCTGCTGCGCCGCCCGCCGGGCCGCGAGGCGTATCCGGGCGACGTGTTCTACCTGCACAGCCGCCTGCTCGAGCGCGCCGCGCGCGTCAACGAGGAATACGTCGAGAAGCACACCAAGGGCGCCGTCAAGGGCAAGACCGGCTCGCTCACCGCGCTGCCGATCATCGAGACGCAGGCAGGCGACGTGTCCGCGTTCGTGCCGACCAACGTGATCTCGATCACCGACGGCCAGATCTTCCTCGAGACCGACCTGTTCAACGCCGGCATCCGCCCGGCCGTGAACGCCGGCGTCTCGGTGTCGCGCGTGGGTGGCGCGGCGCAGACCAAGATCGTCAAGAAGCTGTCGGGCGGCGTGAAGCTGGCGCTGGCGCAGTTCCGCGAGCTGGCCGCCTTCGCGCAGTTCGCCTCCGACCTCGACGCCGCCACGCGCGCGCAGCTGGAGCGCGGCCAGCGCGTGACCGAGCTGATGAAGCAGAAGCAGTACGCGCCGCTGTCGATCGCCGAGCTGGCGCTGTCGGTCTACGCGGCCGAGAAGGGCTACCTGGACGACCTGCCGCTGAACAAGGTGCTGGCGTTCGAGGGCGCGCTGCACGCGCACTTCCACAGCAACTACGGCGACCTGATGAAGAAGATCGTCGACACTGGCGACTGGAACAACGACATCGAGGCCGCGTTCAAGAAGGGCCTGGAAGAGTTCAAGAAGACGGGCAGCTGGTGACCGCCTGTGAGCGGTAAAGCGGTGAGCGGTGAGCGGAAAAAGCGCAATGCTTCGACGCTCTCGCTGTTCCCGCTCACCGCTCACCGCTGACCGCTCACGGAGAATCGAATGGCAGGCGCAAGAGAAATCCGCACCAAGATCAAGAGCGTCGCGAACACGCGCAAGGTGACGCGCGCGCTCGAAATGGTCTCGGCGTCGAAGATCCGCAAGGCGCAGGACCTGATGAAGGCCTCGCGTCCGTACGCGCGCTTGATGCGCCAGGTCATCGGCCACATCGCGCATGCGAACGTCGAGTTCAAGCATCCGTTCCTGGTCGAGCGCGAGCACGTCAAGCGCGTCGGCTACGTCGTCGTGTCGACCGATCGCGGCCTGTGCGGCGGCCTCAACACGAACCTGTTCCGCCGCCTGCTCGCCGAAATCCGCGAGTGGCAGAACAAGGGTGTCGAGGTCGACGTCGTCTGCATCGGCCAGAAGGCGACACAGTTCTTCCGCCGCCTCAAGGTCAACATGGTCGGTTCGGTCACGCATCTGGGCGAGAAGCCGCAGATCGCCGAGCTGATCGGCGTGATCAAGGTCATGCTGGACGAGTACACGGCCGGTCGCGTCGACCGCCTGAACCTCGCCTACAACGACTTCGTCAACACGATGACGCAGAAGCCGACGATCGACGCGCTGCTGCCGCTGCCGCCGTCGGAACAGCTGGCCTCCACGCACGCGTGGGACTACCTCTACGAGCCGGACGCGGCGACCGTGCTCGAGCACGTGCTGACGCGCTACGTCGAGTCGCTGGTCTACCAGGCGGTGCTGGAGAACCTCGCCAGCGAGCATGCCGCGCGCATGGTCGCGATGAAGGCCGCCTCGGACAACGCGACCAAGGCGATCGGTTCGCTGACGCTGGTCTACAACAAGGCGCGCCAGGCGGCGATCACGCAAGAGATTTCGGAAATCGTCGGCGGCGCGGCGGCGGTGTGATGAAGGAAGTCAGCGGCCGAGCGGTGAGCGGTGAGCGGCGAAAGCAGCCAGCGCCGACGCTCTCGCTCTTTCCGCTCACCGCTCACCGCTAGGCCGCTCACATCCAACCGCATTCAGATACAAATGGAGTCACTCCAATGAGCCAGGGCAAAGTCGTACAAATCATCGGCGCCGTCGTCGACGTCGAATTCCCGCGCGATTCCGTGCCGAAGGTGTACGACGCGCTGAAGGTCGAGGGCACCGCCGAGCCGATCACGCTCGAAGTGCAGCAGCAGCTCGGTGACGGCGTCGTGCGCACGATCGCGCTCGGCTCCACCGACGGCCTCAAGCGCGGTCTGGTCGCGAAGAACACCGGCGAGGGCATCAAGGTGCCGGTCGGCAAGGCCACGCTCGGCCGCATCATGGACGTGCTCGGCAATCCGATCGACGAAGCCGGTCCGATCGGCGAGGAAGACCGCTGGGTCATCCACCGCAGCGCGCCGTCCTACGACGACCAGGCGGCGGCCAACGAGCTGCTGGAAACCGGCATCAAGGTCATCGACCTGGTCTGCCCGTTCGCCAAGGGCGGCAAGGTCGGCCTGTTCGGCGGCGCCGGCGTCGGCAAGACCGTCAACATGCTGGAACTGATCAACAACATCGCGACCCAGCACTCGGGCCTGTCGGTGTTCGCCGGCGTGGGCGAGCGCACCCGTGAGGGCAACGACTTCTACCACGAGATGATCGACGCCGGCGTCGTCAAGCTCGACGACAAGACGCAGTCGAAGGTGGCGATGGTGTACGGCCAGATGAACGAGCCGCCGGGCAACCGCCTGCGCGTCGCGCTGACCGGCCTGACCATGGCCGAGTACTTCCGCGACGAGAAGGACGCCAGCGGCAAGGGCAAGGACGTGCTGTTCTTCGTCGACAACATCTACCGCTACACGCTGGCCGGCACCGAAGTGTCGGCGCTGCTCGGCCGTATGCCGTCGGCGGTGGGCTACCAGCCGACGCTGGCCGAGGAAATGGGCGTGCTGCAGGAGCGCATCACCTCGACCAAGACCGGTTCGATCACCTCGATCCAGGCCGTGTACGTGCCGGCGGACGACTACACCGACCCGTCGCCGGCGACGACGTTCGCGCATCTGGACTCGACCGTGGCGCTGTCGCGCGACATCGCCTCGCTCGGCATCTATCCGGCGGTCGATCCGCTCGCCTCGACCAGCCGTCAGCTCGACCCACTGGTGATCGGCCAGGAGCACTACGAGACCGCGCGCCGCGTGCAGGGCCTCCTGCAGCGCTACAAGGAACTGAAGGACATCATCGCGATCCTCGGCATGGACGAGCTCAGCGAAGACGACCGCAACACGGTCTACCGCGCGCGCAAGATCGAGCGCTTCTTCTCGCAGCCGTTCACGGTCGCCCAGGTGTTCACCGGCGCGCCGGGCAAGTACGTCACGCTGAAGGAGACCATCCGCGGCTTCAAGATGATCTGCGACGGCGAATGCGACCACCTGCCGGAACAGGCGTTCTACATGGTCGGCGGCATCGACGAGGCGTTCGAGAAGGCCAAGGCGATGGAGAAGAAGGCCGCGTGAGAGCCGTGATTCGGACAGCGTGATCGGTGGTTCGAAAAATGGCAAAGCGCGCTTCGCACCATGCGATCGGCTTTGGCGAATCACCCATCACTAATCACCAATCACGTCGAACGAGCGAAGCGAGAAAGACATGAGCACCATCCACTGCGACATCGTCAGCGCCGAGGAAGAGATCTTCAGCGGCGAGGCGCAAATGGTCATCGCGACCGGCGAAATGGGCGAGCTCGGCATCGCGCCGCGCCATGCGCCGCTGATCACGCGGCTCAAGCCCGGACAGGTGCGCGTGCAGCTGGCCAGCGGCGAGGAGCAGTTCTTCTACGTCTCCGGCGGCATGCTCGAAGTGCAGCCGACCGTCGTCACCGTGCTCGCCGACACCGCGATCCGCGCCAAGGATCTCGACGAGTCGGCCGCGCGCAAGGCGAAGGACGAAGCGGAACGCGCGCTCTCCAACCGCACCGACGCGCTCGAAGTCGCGCAGGCGCAGGCCCAGCTGGCGCAGGCACTGGCGCAGCTGCAGGCGTTGGAGAAGCTGCGGCAGTCGTTGAAGCACTGAATCCCGCGAGCGCCGAACGCTCACGCGAATCCACGCAGACGCCGGCATCCGCCGGCGTTTTGCTGTCCGGCGTCCGGAGCCGCCCGCAGCACGACGGCTTGGTGCCTCCGGCGACGTCTCGACGAACCTCTCCCGCCGTCACTCCCTCGACGGCGAGCGAAGGTCCGAAGAGCGAGCGCACAGCGCGAGTGAGGCCGGAACGACGAAACTGGCCGAAGCGCCTCGTCGCGACGCAGCCGCATCCGGCAATGCCTCATCCCGGCAGTTGCAGCCGCCGCACGAACGTGGCGAACTCGCGCCGATGAAACCCGCCTCGGCACCGTCGACCTGGCTCGGCCTCTTCGCCCTGCTCTTGCTGCTGCAACTGCCGCTGATCCTCAATCCCGGCTACTTCAGCCACGACGAGCTGCAATGGTGGGCGCGCGCGGACGTCGCCGACTGGGCTGCGTTGCCGTGGGAATCCTGGACCCGTCTCGGCGTCTTCCAGTACCGCCCGCTGACCTTCAATCTCTGGCTCGCGCTTTCCTACACGCTGGCGGACGAACCCGTGCTGATGCACGCCGTCTTCGTCGGCCTCGGCAGCCTGAATGCGGTGCTGCTCGGAGTGTGCGTCGAAAAGGCCGGCGCGCCGCGGCGGCACGCGGTGTTCGCCGCGATCCTCTTCGTGCTGTCGCCGTACGTGGCCTACGTGCACGGCTGGGTCGCCACCCTGGCCGACCTGCTGACCTTGCTGCTGGCGCTGGCGAGTCTGCGCCTGCTGCAGCGGATGGCACGTCCACCCGGCGCGCACGACCTCGTGACCGGCGTCCTGATCGTCGTGCTGAGCTCGGCCGCGCTGCTGTGCAAGGAGGCGGCGATCGTGCTGCCCTTCGCCCTGCTGCCCGCCCTGTATCGCCATCCGCGCCCGCGCGCCGTGCTCGGCATGATCGCGCTCGCCGCCACGCCGGTGGCGATCTACCTGCTGCTGCGCCTTCCGGTCATCCTGGCGACGCCGCCCGGCAGCGAAGCCTATGCGTGGAGCGTCGGCAACGTTCCGCGCCGGCTCGCCGAATACCTGCTGTTTCCGTTCCTGCCGCCGCTGTTCGAAGTCGCTCCCGTGCTGGCGAAGAGCCCGCCGCGTCTGCTCGGCGCGGCCGCCTGCCTGAGCGCCGCGCTGGTGGCGCTGGGCACGCTCGGATGGCGCTGGCCGGTCGCCTGGCTCGCGCTGTTCGCCGCATTGCTGGCGCCGGTGCTGGTGCTCGGCACCAGCTACGGCCAGTACGCGTATCTCGCCAGCGCGGCGGCGGTCGGCATCGCGACGCTGGCCTGGACGCGGCTGCGCTTCGCGCCGAGGATCGCGCTCGGCGTCGTCGCGGCGGTCGCCTGCGTCCACGGCATGGCGATCGCCTGGCGCATGCACGACATCGGCATCGCGCATCGCAACTTCTACGCCGATCTGACCGAACGCCTCGGCACGGCACGGGCACCGCTGCGGCTCGCCGCCGCCGACGGCGATCGCTGGATGATCGAGCGCTTCGTCGCCGGCGTGCCGAGCTATCGCGGCGTGGCCGTCGCCGGTCGCGTCGAGATCCTCGATCGCACCGACGGATCGGTCGAGTTCGTCGTGCAGAAGGACGGGCATCTGGCGCCGCCGTCGCGATGAGCGCGTCCGTCGCTCGCCGGACGCGCCGCCTGCCTGGACACCGCCCCTAACGCGCCGCTCACACCCGCCGCGCGACGGCGTGGCAGTATCCGCCGCCTGTCGCTTCCTCGTGGTTCGATGTTCCTGCGCTTCCTTCTCGCCGTCCTCGTCGCGGCCACCTGCACTCCCGCCTTCGCCCAGAACGCGATCGGCTTCGGCTCGCTCGACGCCTACGGCACCTTGCAGGCCGGCGGCCTGGTCGCCGGCGTTTCCGGCGACGCCAACCGCAACGCGAGCGCGCGCCTGGAATGGCGCCGCCAAGGCGAGGCTGCGTTCCGCGCCGGGCATCCGCTGGTGCGCGTCGACGCGACGCACTTCGTTGGCAGCCTGTTCTGGCTCGACGCCGGCGCGAGCTACGACGTCCGCGTCACGCTGAGCGATCCCGACGGCACCGGCGCCACGCCGAGCCGCACGGCGACGTTCGCGACGCGCGCCGAAGCCGGCAGCTTCGTTCCCGCGCGCACGCTGTACGTCGCACCCGGCGGCGCGGACGGCAACGACGGCAGCAGCCCGACCCGCGCGCTGCGCACGATCCAGCGCGCCGCCGACCTCGCGCGCGCCGGCGACCTCGTCTCGATCGCCGCCGGCGTCTACCGCGAAAGCGTGCGCGTGCCGGCTTCCGGCACCGCCGCGCAGCCGATCGTGTTCCGCGGCGCGACCGGCGCCGTGCTCGACGGCGCCGACGCCGCGATCGCCGCCGGCGCGAGCTGGACCAACGCCGGCAGCGGCGTGTGGTCGCGCGCGACCGGCTTCGCCACCGCGCACGTGGTCACCGACCAGGGACGTCTATACCGCTATTCGAGCCTCGCCGAGCTGCGCGCGCTCGCCGCGGGCGCACCGGGCGGCTTCGTCTTCGACGGCACCACCTTGTCGCTGAAGTTCAACGACGGCTCGGCGCCGGCGCAGCGGCAGATCCAGGTCGCTCGCCTGAACGAGGGTTTCTACCTGTCCGGACTCGCCCACGTGCGCGTCGAGAACCTCGAGATCCGCCACTACGGCGCCGACCAGTACGGCAAGGGCGTCTACCTGCGCTACAGCAGCGACTGCACCGTCAGCGGCAGCCGCATCCACGACGTCGGCATGGCCGGCGTGTGGATCAAGGGCGGCGACCGCAACCTGGTCGAACGCAACGACATCAGCGACACCTCGATCGCGCACTGGCCGTGGAGCCTGACCAAGGGCAGCGGCGCCGAGAACGACGCGGTCCTGTTCACCGACGACGTCGGCCGCGGCAACGTGATCCGCCGCAACGCGATCCACGGCACCTTCAACGGCATCGGCTCGTGCGGCGGCTCGCCGCCGCCGAGCGGCTTCAGCAACGAGACCGACATCTACGAGAACCGCTTCTACGACCACGCCGACGACGCCACCGAGACCGAAGGCCATTGCGCCAACGTGCGCCTGTGGAACAACCGCATCCGCGACTCGCTGATGGCCTTCGCGATCGCGCCGGCCGGCGTCGGACCGGTGTGGATCGTGCGCAACGTCGCCTACGACATCGGCAATACGCGCTCGGGCCTGGTCGACGGCCAATCGGCCAGCGGCATCAAGATCAACAGCGGCTACTCCACGCCGGTCGGGCCGACCTTCGTCTACCACAACAGCTTCCTGACCACGGCGCCGTCGACCGATGCGATCTGGCTGATGCCGCCCGGCTACAGCAGCGGGCTGGTCAGCCGCAACAACCTCTACTCGGGCACGGATCGCGCCTTCGTCAAGGACAATCCGATCGCGCTCGATCTCGACTACGACGCGCTCGACGCCGCCGGCCAGACCCTGGTCTGGTGGCAGGGTGCCCGCTACGCGAACCTCGCCGCGCTGCAGGCCGGCACCGGCCAGGAGACGCACGGCATCCAGGCGGCGCCGGCGCTGATCGCCCCGGCGCAGGACGACTTCACGCCGACGGAAACCAGCGCGTTGATCGACCGCGGCCTGGTCCTGCCCGGCATCAACGACGGCTACGGCGGCGCCGCGCCGGACATCGGCGCAGTCGAGCGCAACGATCCGATCTTCCACGACGGTTTCGACTGAGCGCCGCTCGAACGCCGCGCGTCGTGCGGCTACCATCGGGCGATGCCGACTTCCGCACATCGCGCGCCCAATGGCGCACGCACGGCCACGCTGTTCGCGTCGGCGCTCCTGTCGCTCGCGGCGTGCAGCCATGCTCCGCGGCGCCCGACGGAACCGCGCGACGGCGCCGTGCTGTCACAGCAGCTTCCGGCCGACGCCGGCGACCGCTACGAGCATTCCGACGAAGTCCGCTACGAATCGCCCGTCGCCGCGACGGACAACCTTCTGCCCGAGTATCCGTCGGCCTTGCTTGCCGAGCGCTTGCCGCCGCATTCGATTCGCGTGCGCCTGATCGTCGATCCCGCCGGTCGCGTCCGTGAGGTGCAGGCGCTCGACGCCGCCGCGGCGACCGCCGGCGACCCCTTCTTCGGCAGCGTCCGGATGGCCTGCGCGCAATGGCGCTTCTCGCCGCTGATCGAACGCACGCGCGTGCCGGTGCAGACCGCCGACGCGGACGGCACGGTCTGGACCGAGTACCAGGAACGCGAGCGCGCGCTGCCTTTCCATCTCGACTATGCGTTCCGCTTCGAACAGGTCGACGGCAAGGCGCTGGACGTCACGTCGTCGGCGGCCCGGCCGCCGTCGCGCTGACGCACCGCCCGCAATGGTAACCGGCGTGCGCTCATGGGCATTCTCCATTTGACAGCGCCGACCGCGGCGTAGTGAGCTTGCGTTTCCTCGATCCGGGATCCATCGGCATGTGCGGCTTCTTCTGCATCTTCGATCCGGCCGGCGGCGCCGAAGCGTTGCGCGCGCTGGCGTTGCGCCAGGCGCGTGTGCTGCGCCACCGCGGCCCCGACTGGAGCGGCGTCTACGCCGATGAACGCGCCGTGCTCGCGCACGAGCGCCTGGCCATCGTCGACGTCAACAACGGCGCGCAGCCGCTGCTGTCCAGCGACGGCGACCAGGTGCTCGCGGTCAACGGCGAGATCTACAACCACCGCGAGCTGCGCGCCCAGCTCGCCAGCGGCTATCCGTTCCGCACCGATTCGGACTGCGAAGTGATCCTGCCGCTGTATCGCGCGCAGGGCGCCGGATTCCTCAACGAGCTGAAGGGCATGTTCGCGTTCGCGCTGTGGGACAAGGCGGCTGGCGACTGGCTGATCGCGCGCGATCCGATCGGCATCGTCCCGCTGTACGTCGGCCGCGATGCGGATGGACGTCTATACGTCTCCTCCGAACTGAAGGGCCTGCAGGGCGTGTGCGTCAGCGTCGAGGAATTCCCGCCCGGGAGCTACCAGACGCGCGCGATGGCCGCGCCGGCGACCTACTACCGGCCCGATTGGCGCGAGTTCGACGCGGTCGAGCACGGCCCCGCCGACGCCAGCGCGCTGCGCGCCGCGCTCGAGCGCGCCGTGCACAGCCACCTGATGACCGACGTGCCTTACGGCGTGCTGCTGTCCGGCGGCCTGGACTCCTCGCTGATCGCCGCGATCACCGCGCGCTTCGCCGCGCGCCGCATCGAAGACGACGACCGCTCCGAGGCCTGGTGGCCGCGCCTGCACACCTTCTCGATCGGCCTCGCCGGTTCGCCCGACCTCGCCGCGGCGAGAACCGTCGCCGAGCACCTGGGCACCGCGCACCACGAGTTCCACTTCACCGTGCAGGAAGGACTCGACGCGCTGTCCGACGTGGTCCACCACATCGAGACCTACGACGTCACCACCATCCGCGCCTCGACGCCGATGTACCTCTTGGCGCGGCGCATCCGCGCGATGGGCATCAAGATGGTGCTGTCGGGCGAAGGCGCCGACGAGATCTTCGGCGGCTATCTCTACTTCCACATGGCGCCGAACGACCGCGAGTTCCACGAGGAGCTGGTGCGCAAGCTCGACGCGCTGCATTCCTACGACTGCCTGCGCGCGAACAAGTCGACCCTGGCCTGGGGCGTGGAAGCGCGCGTGCCGTTCCTCGACCGCGACTTCCTCGACGCGGCGATGCGCACGGCGCCGTCGGCCAAGCGCCCGGTCGACGGCCGCATCGAGAAGCACATCCTGCGCGAGGCCGGCCGCGGCCTGCTGCCGGACGCGATCTTGTGGCGGCAGAAGGAACAGTTCTCCGACGGCGTGGGCTACAACTGGATCGATTCGCTGAAGGCCCACGCCGAAGCGCAGGTCAGCGACGCGCAGATGGCGATCGCGGCGCAGCGCTTCCCGATCAATCCACCGGCGAGCAAGGAGGCGTATTTCTACCGCACCCTGTTCGAAAAGCACTTCCCCGGCGAGAACGCGGCGCGCCTGGTGCCCGGCGGCCCGAGCATCGCCTGCTCGACGCCGACCGCCTATCGCTGGTCGCAGGAGTTCGCCGGCAACGCCGATCCGTCGGGACGCGCGATCCGGCGCGTGCACGTAGCGGAGCAAGAGGATGCGGCCTCCGCCAAAGTGGCTTCCTGAGGCGATTATCCGGCGGCTGTTCGTGGCGCGCTGCGGGTGCGGGCGTGCGAGGTGGATGGAGCAAGTGGAACGCTGCACTCCGAGCTCCCCTCACCCGCGCCCGCGGCGCGACCTCTCCCGCGAGCGGGAGAGGTGAAAGCCGGTCTTTCCGCGCGACGGGACGGGGCGTGTAGCCGTGCCTTCGTATTCAGAGGAACGCTCCACGCTCCCTCTCCCGCTTGCGGGAGAGGGCCGGGGTGAGGGCGCTCTTTGCGCAACGCGCAGAAAGAATGAACAGCCAACGCCTCCGCTCGAATCGATGATGCCTCAGCGCCCGCGCCCCAGCGCGCGCCGCAGCGGATCGAGCAGGTCGCCGTAGCGCGCCGTGCGCGCGGTGTCGCGCCGCAGCGGCTGGCGCACCTGCGCCGCGCTGGCGGTGCGCACGCTGCGCGTGGCCTCGTGCGGGCGCAGGCAGGCGGAATCGAACGGCAGGTCGCAGAACTCGAGCAGTGCACGCGTCTGCGCTTCCGGATCGGCCAGCAGTTCCTCGTACACCTGTGCGCGGATGCGCGTCGGCCACTGCGCGCCCCACTGCCGCATCGCCGCATCGTAGCGGCGCCAGTACGCGGCGAGATCCTCGAGGCGGTAGCTGTATTCGTGCTCGCGCCAGAAGATCTGGCGGAAGCACGACCAGCACGTCTCCACCGGATCGCGCCGGCAGTCGACGATGCGCGCGCCGGGCAACATGCGCCGGATCGCGGCGGTCAGCATCCAGTTGCTCGGCGCCTTGTCGGTGAAGCGGGGGCGCTCGGTGCGCCAGCGCGCGGTGCGCTCGAGATAGCGTTCGCCGAGGCGACGCCAGTCGGAGGCATCGGCATCGGCGACCCAATCCGGGAAGTCGCGCGCGCGGCGGCGCGATTCCTCGCGGATGACGACGCCCAGGTCGACCAGTTCGCTGGCGCCCTCGACCTGCGGATGCGCGGCGAGGATCTGCTCGGTCAGGGTCGAGGCCGAGCGCGGCAAGCCCACGATGAAAACGACTTCGCGGCCGAATTCCATATCCGGCGGCTCCACCGCCGCGCGTTCGAAGCTCGTCGTCACGCGCTCCAGCCAACGCTCGAATCCCGCCGCATCCCAGCGGAAGCCGCGCCGCGCGAACGCATTCGCCTCGACGTAGGCGTGGAACGCGTCGGCGTGGCGCGCGCTATCGTCGAGTGCCTTGGCCAGCGCGAAGCGCGCCGTCAGCTGTTCGTGGTCGGGCAGGTCGCACCGCTGCACCAGCGCGCCGAGTTCGCGCGCGTCGTCCGTGCCGAGCTTCACCGATTTCAGGTTGGCCAGTCCCCACCAGGCCTGGCCGGAATGCGGGTAGCGCCGCAGCAGCTCGCGATACTGCTCGGCCGATTCCTCCACGCGGCCGAGCATCATCAGCGCCTCGGCGAGCAGGAAGCGCGCCGATTGCAGCGCGGGCGCGAGTTCGAGTGCGCGCCGCAGCGGCACTTCCGACTCCTCGGTGCGACCCGCCAGCGTCAACGCGTTGCCGAGATTCGCCCAGGCCGACGCGAGTCCGGGGTCGAGCGCGCAAGCGCGGCGCAAGGCATCCAGCGCCGCGTCGGTCCGGCCGATCTCGCCGAGCGCGCTGCCGAGCGCGTCGTGGATCAGCGCGTCGTCCGGACGACGCTGAACCGCCTGCTGCAGCAACGCGACCGCCTCGGCCGGCCGCTGCAGCCGCTGCAGCACGAGCGCGTGCAGCCGCATCGGCTCGGCGTGCTCCGGCGCCTCGCGGCGGGCCTGCGCGAAACAGCGTTCGGCCGCGCCGTAGTCGCCGGCGTCGAAGCTGCGCTCGCCCTGGCGCAGGAACAGCAGCGCCGAAGCGCCGAGGCCGTCGAGGCGCCGGTCGCCGGATGTCGAGGGGTCGAGCGCAGCGGTCATCGCGCGAATCGCTTCCGTATCGGGAAAGCATTTCAGCTTACTAGGGACCGCCGCGGGCGACGAGCATGCGTCCGCCGCCGCGCAACGGGCCGACGTCCACGAGGCGATGCGCCTTGCCGAGGGCGCGGCCGCGGATGGCCAAGGGAATCCCCTCCGAATGCCATTTCCGCGCCGAGTGGAGGTCCTTCCCTGGGTCATCGCGATCACGGCCGATCGCACCGGATCGAGAAGTGCGGCCATGGATGGCCGCCGGTGGGCCTTCCGACTGCGATTCCTGCACCGACCGGGCGCCTCTCCAGTCGTCGCGATCACGGACGATCGCACCTAGAATGCGTCCCACGTCTCGACAGGGAATCCCAGTGACCAGTCCTTTGCACGTGATCGTCCTCGCCGCCGGCGAGGGCAAGCGGATGAAATCGGCCAAACCGAAGGTGCTGATGCCGCTGGCCGGCAGGCCGATGCTGGCGCATGTGCTGGACGCCGCGCGCGCGCTGCAGCCCGCGCGCATCCACCTGGTCTACGGCCATCTCGGCGAGCAGGTGAAGGCCGCGCTGACCGATCTCGGCGACCTGGACTGGGTGCATCAGCCCGAGCAGCGCGGCACCGGCCATGCGGTCAAGCTGGCGATGCCGCGCGTACCGGAAGAAGCGCGCGTGCTGATCCTCTACGGCGACGTACCGCTGATCCGCGTCGACACCTTGCGCAAGCTGCTCGCGCTGGAGTCGCCGCTGGCCGCGCTGGTCACCCAGCTCGAGAATCCCTACGGCTACGGCCGCGTCGTGCGCGACGGCATCGGCCGCGTGCGCGCGATCGTCGAGGAGAAGGACGCCAGCGCCGAGCAGCGCGCGATCACCTGGGTCAACAGCGGCATCCTCGCCGCCGACGCGCGCCGCCTGCGCGTGTGGATCGACAATCTGTCCGACGACAACGCGCAGCGCGAGTACTACCTCACCGACGTGTTCGCGCAGGCCAACGACGAAGGCGAGCCGGCCGAGGCGAGCCTGTGCATCAACGCACAGGAGGTGTTCGGCGCCAACGACCCGTGGCAGCTCGCCGCGCTCGAACGCACCTACCAGCGCCTGCGCGCGACGCACCTGGCCGCCGCCGGCGTGCGCTTCGCCGACCCGGTGCGCTTCGACGTGCGCGGCGACGTGCGCGTCGGCCGCGACGTCGAGATCGACGTCGACGTGATCCTCGAAGGCCTGGTCGAACTCGGCGACGAAGTGCGCATCGGGCCGTTCTGCCGCGTGCGCAACTCGACCCTGGCCGCCGGCACGGTGGTGCATTCGCACTGCAACCTCGACGGCGTCGTCACCCACGGTCCCTGCGACATCGGCCCGTTCGCGCGGTTGCGCCCGGGCACCGAACTCGGCGCCGGCGCGCACGTCGGCAACTTCGTCGAGACCAAGAAGGCGCGCCTCGGCGAGAACTCGAAGGCGAACCACCTCAGCTATCTCGGCGACGCCGAGATCGGCGCCCACGTCAACGTCGGCGCCGGCACCATCACCTGCAACTACGACGGCGTGAACAAGCACCCGACGACGATCGAAGACGGCGCCTTCATCGGCTCCAACTCGGCCCTGGTCGCGCCGGTGAAGATCGGCAGGGACGCGACCATCGGCGCCGGCTCGGTGATCGGCCACGACGCGCCGGCCGGCGAGCTGACCGTCGCGCGCGCGCGGCAGACGACGGTGCCGGGCTGGCAGCGGCCGAAGAAGAAATCCGGCTAGCGCATCTTTGGTTCATGTTCTTGCACTGGACCTCTCCCGCTTGCGGGAGAGGTCGCGCCGCAGGCGCGGGGGAGGGGAAGCCGGAGCGCTGCGCTTCGTTTCCCCTCATCCGCCTTCGGCACCTTTTCCGCAAGCGGGAGAAGGGAAAACAGGATCCTAATTCGCTTCGAAACCGTCCCTAAAGATGCTGTCGCCGGAAGCGACGGTAAACGTCACCGGCACCACGATCTGGCGCTTGTACGGCGTGTTGTTGTCGACGCAGAGGTTCGCGCGATAGACGCCTTGCGCCAGACCGATCGCGTTGAACCGGATCGCGACGGCAGCGGAATTTTCCGCGGCCACGCTGCCTTCAGTGCGATCGAGCGACAGCCACGGCACCGCGTCGGCGTCGACGCAGGGACCGCGCGGCTTCGCGATCGAAAGGCCGCGCACGCCATTGTGGCCGTCTCCGATGACGCCGAGCAGATTCGCCGAGCCCGTCTTCGTGTCGAGCACGAACATCTGCGCTCCGACGGTCGAGTCCTGTGTCCAGGTGGCGTAGTAGAGCGCGCCGGTGGTGCCGTCGAAATCCATCGACTGGATGTCCCACAGGTATACGTTGAGTCCGGTCGAGCCGATCGTCCGCACGTGGCCCGAGGTCTTGTCGATCGCCACCAGCGAGTCGGTCAGCATGTCGAGGCCGTACAGGTTGCCGTGGTTGTCGATCGCGATGTCGGCGATGACGGTGCCGTCGCTGCTGATGTCGTCGATTCGCGCGACGTGCGTGGCGACGCCGGTGAGCGCAGAAATCGCGTACAGATCGCTGCGATAGGGCGGAGCCGGCGGCGTCAGCCCGAAGGGAAACCAATCCGACGCGACGGCGTAGAGCGTCCGCGTCGCGGTGTCCCACTTCATGCCGCGCCACTGCTGATAGCGCGCGTCGAACCCGGCCCAAGGCACGATCTGCGCCCCCGCCAGCACGAACGCGTTGTCGCTGCTGTTCGGATCGGTCGCAGCGGCGATGCCGTCCAGGCGCAGGTACGGACCGACGCAGCCCGCGTCGCTGCCGCAGGCGCCGAGGGTCAGCTCGTAGAGCCGATCGAAACGGTCGTCGGCGAACGCGAAGGTATAAATGGGCGCGGTAATGAAACCGTGGCTTCCAAGCGCAGTGGGCGAGACGACCGAAGGCGCGGCCGCATCGAGCACGACCGGGCTGGAGGTGTCGCTGTTGACGCCGTCGGTCGCGTGTCCGTACGCAGGCACCTGCAAGTCGGCGATGTTCGTCCGCGTTTCCGGGGCGATGGCGGAAAGAGAAGACGCGGATGCCGGCCGCCCCTCGAGCGCAGGGCGTCGTGTCGGCACCGCCGATCCGACCCGACCGGCACCGCCCGACAGCGCAGCAGGACTCGTCAATGCGCCTGAATGGCTCTGCGCGATCCGGAAGCCACGTCCGTCGCCGCCGGCGGCGAGCCGCCAGTCGAGCGCCGCATTGCCGCGGTTGGCGATGTTCAACTCGATCGTCGCATTGCCTCCCAAGGGGCTGGTAGCGGCAACGGCTGGCGGGTCGACAGCGACGTCGGGCGCCACCACCGTGATGCGCGCGCTGGCCTTCGCGACGGCGGAGAACGGCTGCGTCGTCGGCGTCCAGCGAATCGCCTTGCCGTTCGTCAGCAGCGGACCGCTCGGATAGATTTGCGAGAAGCCCTGCGTCAGATGAAGCCCCGCGAGGGTGCCGTTGCCATCGGCGGCGGCCGGATCGTCGGTACCCATCGAGACGTACTGGAACGTGATCGCGCTGCTGGCCTCGTCGATGAGCGTCTGGAACGTGACGCCGGCGCCGCTCGTTCCGGCGACCTCTTTGTTTCGCCACTCGATCGCCACGCGCCGGCGCGGCGCCTTGCCCTGGATTTCGTAGTAAACGTTTCCTCCCGCGTAGCTTCCGTAGCGGCCGAAGTCGCCCGTCATGTATCCGAAGTTCGAGATGCGCAGCGCCGGCATGATCAGCATCGGCGTGATCAGGTCGGGCGGTTCGCTGCAGGTCCGCAGGGCCGGCTGCACGACACCGTCGTTGCCGATGCAGAGGCGGTCGACGGGCATGCCGTAGAAATTGAAGGAGAACGGCAGCTCGACGCTTCGCGTCGTGCCCTGCCGCATCAGTCCCAGGTCGACGGCATTGTGCGAGGCCGACAGGTTCATCGCCTCGAAAGGAGCGCCGTCGTCGACGGCGTACCGCGGCAAGTCCGTGAACGAACCGATGCCGAGGGCCGTGTAGGTCACGGCGAGATCGGTCGTCTCGAGTACCGAGTCGCTGTCGCCGACGAACAGCATGCTTTCGCCCGGCTGGATTGGATAGCTGAAGCCGCCACCGCCGACCGCGAGACTCATCGGATTGACGACGCCGTTCAGGGCGTCCCGATAGACGACCCAGCGGCTGACCGCGCGGTCGCTGTGATTGGTGAAGCGCCCGCAGTATTCCACCCGCTCGCCCTTGGCGACCGTCAGTTGCGTGTTCTGCTGCGTGAAGCAGGGGTCCGGCATCGTGCCTTCGTCGGCCACCTTGGAGACCCAGACCTCCAGGTCGCCGACGGCCATGAACGAACTGAAGCTCGCGCTCACCGTGCAGTCCGCCGTCAGCGGTGCCGTGGTGTAGAGGCCGCCCGACAGCGTGCCTCCGCAGCCGCTGACGTTCGCGTTGTAGCCCGAGTCGGACATCACCGAAAACGTCGCCGTGCTGCCGTAGTCGACGGTCCGCGCCGTCGGCGAGATCGAACCGTGGCCGCCGGAGACCGCCACCGTCGCGGTCACGGTGACGACGGAGAAGCGGATGTCGACCGTGCAGTTCGCGCTGACGGCGTCGGTGGTGTAGACCGCGCCGTCGAGGCTTCCGCCGCAGGTTCCGCCGACGCTGTCGATGGCAGATCCCGTGTCCGGGGTCAGCGTGAAGCTCGCACGGCCGCCGGGCGCGATGCCTTGCGGTGTCTGCGGGGAAACGGAGCCGCGGCCGGAAACGAGGGTCGGCGTGACGACGAAGTTGTCCGCCGACGTGAAGCTCGCCACCACCGTGCAATCGGCGTTCAGCGGCAGCGTCGTGTAGGTGTTTCCGCTCAGACTGCCGCCGCAGGTTCCGCTCACGCCGAGAACCTGTTGACCGGCGGACGGCGTGAGCGTGAAGCTGGCCGGCAGCTCCGTGTCGACGAACTGCGGCGCGGACGGCGAAATGGAGCCGCCTGCGCCGGCGAACGGCGTCACCGTCGCGACCATCTGCCGTGTCGACTCGATGATCGATCCGCTGAAACCCTTATCCATCGCACCGCCCGTCGATGCGCTACCGCGGGCGCGCAGCCAAAGGCTGCCGCTGGAAGGCAGAATCACTCCGCCGAGCGTCCAGGTGCCTTGGTTCCACGCCGCTTCGCCGAGGCCTTGCCACGCGACGCCGTCGACGGACGACTCGAAGCTCGCGCGCGCAAGCTCCATGCCGGATCCGCCGCGCTGCCATTGCACTTCGCTGCGCGATGCGCCGAACTGCAGCCGCGCTGTCGCGGGCTCGGACACCAGCAGCCGCGCGAGGCCAGGGCGCGGCGTCGCTCCCACGTACTGGAAGGTGCCGGCGATCAGGATTCTTCCGTCCGCCTGTGCGGCCAGCGACGTCACGTAGTACGTGTCGATGCTGTTGCCTTGCGGATCGAAGCCATTGTCGGTCGATCCGTCGCCGTTCAAACGCACGATGTAGTTGTGCGGTTGGCCGTTCACGGTGGAGAACAGGCCCGAGACGACGATCTTGCCGTTCGGCTGCACGAAGAAGCCGCCGATCTTCTCGCCGAAGGTGGGATTGAACATCGTGTCCAGCGAATCGTCCGCATTCAAGCGCACGAGCGCGTTCTCCGAGAAAGCGTTGGAGCCACTGGCCAGTAATCGGCCGTCCGGCAGCGCGAGCGTCGCCCCGCCGACTTGCGCAAGACCGCTGATCGCGGTGAGGTTCTTGTCGACGGAGCCATCGGCGTTCAGACGCAGCAGAGTGGACAGCTCGCTCGTCCCCGAAGCCATGAACCAGCCGCCGATCACGATCTTGCCGTCCGCGCGCAGGGAGAGACCGAAGACGCCGTCGCTGGACGTGCCGGCGGGCAGGCTCGTGGTGACGAAACCGGGGTCGAACGAGCCGTCGGCGTTGAGCCGCGCGAGGTGATGCACCTCGACGGTGCCCACTTTGAAGAATTTCCCGCCGATCAAAATCTTTCCGTCGGGCTGCAGCGCGGCTCTCCTTACGCCTTGCCCCTGAATGGTGGGCGTCGTGAAGCCGCCGTCCACGGAGCCGTCCGGATTGACGCGAGCGATGCCTTGCACCGCCCGCCCGCCGACCGTGGAGAGCCCCGCCCCGAAGACGAGAATCTTGCCGTCGGGCTGAACCAGCAGGCCTTGCGGCTCGCGGTCGAGGTCGACCGGCGCGAACGTCGCGTCGAAAGAGCCGTCCGTGCCGAGGCGCCGCAGGCTGGCCGTGCCGAGCGAGCTCGAGATGACCGGAATGACGACCTTGCCGTCGGCCTGCACGGCGAGCGTGGACGCGTAAGCGACGTCGTTCGTCGACGGAACGAACGAGGGATCGACCAGGCTCTGCGCCAGCGCGGCGGCGCTTCCGAGCCACACCCCCAACAGCGTCGCCAGGCCGCACCAGATCCGGCGGCCGCGCTGGAGGCTCGGCTGTCGAAGCCGGCGCGGGCTGCGCGCGCGCTCGGAACAACCGGATGAATTTTCTGACGAACCTTTCACGTTGCGGCTCCCTGGGGCTGGCGTCTCGATGTCGGTAGGCGAGGGCGAGCGGCCGTCGGGATCGCATGCCGCGGCATGCGCTCGACGGATACCCGGCCCTCTTTTCGCGGCGCGATCATGGGACGAGTCGAGCCGGAGGCCGTCGTTGCGCCGTCGTCTGGTCGTCGCCGCGCGATTGCCGTCATCAACGATGCCGCAGCGCACAACATCGAATCGGCGTATGAGCGCCGCTCCGAAAGGGCAATCCGGCCCCATCCGTGCTGCGACACGGCATCGACGTCGAAACCGCGCGCCCCCTCGTCCGCAGATCGAGCGGACCTACGGAACCTCGCCCTCCGCCGCCGCGGGCAGCTCTCGCTCCCCCGCCAGCGCGCTCGCGCGGCGCAGGGATTCCTGCCAGGCCGCCTTCGCGCCGCTCGCGCGAAAGACGATGGCCTGCAGCAGCGCGCTGTCGAAGTCGCGATCGGCCCATGCGGAAATGCGCCCCGCCGTTTCGCGCGCCTCGTCGAGGCGACCGCGCGCCAGCAGCCAGCGCGCATAGGCATCCACCGCGAGCACCAGGCTAGCCGGAACGTCGCGCGCCTCCGCGCTTGCGACGGCCTTGCGGAAACCGGCTTCGGCCTCGTCGAAACGGCCCGCGCGATCGTCGCGTTCGGCCTGCGCGACGAGCAGGGGGACCACGGCCGCCGCATTCGACTCGATCCCCGGCACCCCCAGGCGCGAGTCGTCGGACGCGGCCTGACCTAGCGAGAACGCGGCGCGCTGCCGCAACAGAACGGTATAGAGGTCCTCGTCGTCGCGCATTTTCGAGGGCGGGATGAGGTTCCACGCCGCGTCGATCGCGGCGATCGTCCGCGTCGCATCCCCACGCGCCCAGAACAGGTCTGCCTTGGCCTCGTGAAACGTCAATGCGAGCGGCTTGTCGCCGCCTTCGGGATGCGCGGCTTCGACGCCGCGCAGCAGGGATTCTGCTTCCCGGTATTGCCCGGTCGCAACCAGGACGCGCGCCCGCACGCCCGCCATCAGATAGAGCGTACTGGCATCGTCGACCTGTCCGTGCATCGCCCACAGAGCTGCGCTCGCGTCCAGCGCCTGCGGCCAGCGCAACAGCTGGGAAAACGCGCTGCAGAGCAGGGCGAGATCTCCGCGGACGTTGTAGACACTCGCGAACGACTGATGAATCGCGCGCGCGGACTCGAGATAGCCGACGGCCTGCGCCGGGCGGCCGCGGTACAGCTCCAACAGGCCGAAATGATTGTTCAGATTCGCGCGTCCGAGCCGATCGCCCGCGGCATCCAGCAGCGGACCGGCCGCGCTGAGGTCCTTGATGGCATCGTCGAAACGCGACAGGCACGCTCTCGCGGTGGCGCGCGTCGAAAGCGCCTTGCCGTGGCGCGCCGTACTGCGGTCTTGCGGTCCGTTCAGCGCCCTATCGAAAAACCGTTCGCCCGCGGCGCAGTCGACGCGCGACATCTCGACGTCGCCGAGCGCCATCAACACGTCCACGCGCGTGTCCGCATCCGCCGCGAGCGCCGGATCGCCGAGCAAGGCGCGCAGAGCGCTCTCCGCCACGTCGAGCTTGCCGGCGCGCTGTTCGATCCGTGCCGCGGCGAAGCGGACGCGCGGATCGTGGCTCAGCGATTCGGGCGCGCCGGCGAGAATCGAACGCGCCGCATCGAGCTGATTGACCAGCAGCGCCGCACGTGCGCGCTGCAACAGCCAGTCGAGGTCGTCGCGGCTGTTCTCCTCGCGCGGCGGCGGCTCCATCCCGAGCGTGACCAGCAGCAAATCGGCGGCGTCGCGCGCGGCCTCCACGATGTCGGGCCGCTGCGCCTGCGCCGTGCGGCGCTGGCCGTCGGCGGAAACCGCGCTCAGATCGACTTGCCAGCCGGCCGCCGATTTGACCGCCGCCCCCTGCACGAGCGTGGCGGCGCCCAGCGTGGCGCGCAGTTTGGCGAGGCGCTCGGGCGTATCCGCCTCGCCGACCGCGAGCGTGGCCGAAACGACGTTGTCGCTCGGACTCACCGGCATGCCCGTGCTGCGCAGGCGCTGCGCGATCAGATCCATCGCGCCGAGCCGGACCCAGCCGGCGTCGAGCGGCCCCGTCACTTCGAGCGGCAGGACGGCGAGCGCGGGCGACGCGACGCCGGGACTTTGCGGCGGCCGCGCGGGTCCGGCCCGGCGCTCGTGCCAGTAGACGAATGCGGCGACGAGGAGCGCCAGCACGCCAGCCACCATCACCGCCTTCCCGGCGTACGCGGGTGCGCGCCTGCGAAGCGGCCGCGCATCCGGCTCGGATGCCGGGCTCGGCGACGGCGAGCTCGCAGCGGGCACGTCCGACCGAAAATCCGGCGCCCAATCCTGCGCCGCGGGTTCGAGGGCCGGCGGCGCGTACGCGGCCGAACTCGCCGTCGACGCCGCATCGACCGGCGCTTCGGCGCTCTCGATCGCCATGACCCAGCGGTAGCCGCTGCCCGAGACGGTGCGGATGACGTGCTGGCTCCTGGCCTCGTCCCCGACCGCCTGACGCGCGCGCTGGATGAGCTGCCTGACCTGCTGGTCGGCGACGTCGACCCTGCCCCAGACCGCCGACACCAGCTCGTCGCGCCCAACCATGCGCTGCCGGTTTTCCAACAGGTAGACGAGGCAGTCGAACACGAGCGGCGGGGTGTGGCAAAGCTGCCCGTCTTTCCACAGCTCGCGCGCGGCGGGAATCAAACGAAACTGCGCGAACCGATGTTCGATCGGGCGCTCACCCGCGTTGAAAGCGACAGCCATTACCGGAGATGCTCTTGCACGACGACTTCGATGGGAAGGGTGGATTCAGGCGTGATTTCCCGCTGGGTCGCTCGTGCGGAATCGCCCACCAGTACCCGACCTCCCCGAAACGCTCGGAACTCTGCAAATCCCGAACCTGCGTGCGCACTCTACCGGAGTCGACGCACCCTCCACATGTCCGAAAAGCGCACCGCGGCCGGCGTCGACGCGAGCGGAGAGGACTCGAGTCGGCGTGCTAGGATTTTCCCGCATGGACCCGATCGCCGAGTTCGTCGCCTCGTTCAACAGCTACTTCAGCGCCATCGCGCAGGTCAGCGGCGGGCTGGTAGGACTCGTCTTCGTCGCGCTGACCTTCAACATCCGCACGCTTGGACTGCGTGGCGATCCCACCCTGCAGGCCCTGGCGCGGCAGACTCTGAGCGATTTCCTGGTCGTCCTGATCCTGTCGCTGGTCATGCTGGTGCCGCACGTGCCGGCCGACAATCTCGGCATCGTCATCGCGGCGATCAGCGCGGCGGGCCTCCTGCGCGCGGGACAGAGTCTTTTGATCATGCGGCGCGCGAGCGCGAGCGGCGCCCCGCGCGGCATGCTGGCGCGCCGATTCGGTCTCTCGATCCTCGGCAACCGGCTGGTGCTGGCGCCGAGCCTGCTGCTGCTCGCGCGGCCGAGCCTGACGATGTCCCCGTCCGCCCTGCTGTCGATGGCGGGTTCGCTGTTGGCCAGCGCGCCGATCCTGTTGCTGCTGTCCGGCTGCCGTACTGCCTGGCTGCTGGTGCCGCACAGTACGGACTGATGCCGCGTCGCCGACGGCGAATCCTCCTTGAATCGCTGGAGCGGGCCGGTTGCCGACAGCCTGCTAGACTTGCGCCCCCCTCGATTCGGAAGCCCGCGATGGACGCCGCCGCCCTGCCCCGTCCCGACGCCACGCGCGTCGCCGTCATCGGCCTCGGCTACGTCGGTCTGCCGCTCGCGGTCGGCTTCGGGCGCAAGCTGCCCACGCTCGGCTTCGACATCAACGGCGCGCGCATCGCGGAACTGCGCGAAGGCCGCGATCACACCCTGGAAGTCACGCCGGACGAGCTGAAGGCTTCGTCGCAGCTGCGTTTCAGCGCCGACGCGGCCGACCTCGCCGCCTGCAACGTCTTCATCGTGACGGTGCCGACGCCGATCGACGACGCCAAGCGCCCGGACCTGCGCCCGCTCGAATCGGCCAGCCGCACGGTCGGCAAGGCGATCCGCCGCGGCGGCGTAGTGGTGTTCGAATCGACCGTCTATCCGGGCGCGACCGAAGAGGTCTGCGTGCCGATCATCGAGCGCGAATCGGGCCTGAAGTACAACGTCGACTTCTACGCCGGCTACAGCCCCGAGCGCATCAATCCCGGCGACAAGCAGCATCGCCTGGAGACGATCCTGAAGGTGACTTCGGGCTCGACGCCGGAAACCGCCGACTTCGTCGACGCGCTGTACCGGCAGGTGGTCACCGCCGGCACGCACAAGGCCTCCAGCATCCGCGTCGCCGAGGCGGCCAAGGTCATCGAGAACACCCAGCGCGACCTCAACATCGCGCTGATCAACGAACTGGCGCTGATCTTCCACCGCCTCGGCATCGACACCAGCGAAGTGCTCGCCGCGGCCGGCACCAAGTGGAACTTCCTGCCGTTCAAGCCGGGCCTGGTCGGCGGCCACTGCATCGGCGTGGACCCGTACTACCTCACGCACAAGGCGCAGCAGATCGGCTACCACCCCGAGGTGATCCTGTCCGGCCGCCGCATCAACGACGGCATGGGCGAACACGTCGCGCACCGGGTGGTCAAGCTGATGACGCAGCGGCGCATCCACGCCGCCGGCGCGCGCATCCTGGTGCTCGGCCTCGCCTTCAAGGAGAACTGCCCGGACCTGCGCAATACGCGCGTGGTCGACGTGGTCGCCGAACTCGCCAGCTATCACGCCAACGTCGAGATCTACGATCCGTGGGTCAGCGCCGAGGAGGCGCGTCATGAATACGGGCTGGATCTCGTATCGGAATTGAAGGCGGGCCAGTACGACGCGGTGATCCTGGCGGTCGCGCACCACCAGTTCGTCGAGCTCGGTGCGGACGGCATCCGCGCGCTCGGCAAGCCGGGCAGCGTGCTGTTCGACGTCAAGCAGGCGCTGCCGCGGGAACAGGTCGACGATCGGTTGTGAGATTCACCCGGCTCCGGCGCACGCCGGAGTCGATTTCGCTTCCTGCACCGTGCGATTCGGAGCACGATGGATCCCGGCTCGCGCCGGCACGACGCAGGAACGCGGCGTCGGAACATTCAGGCAACCTCAACGAGAACACCATCATGCGCATCCTCGTCACCGGCGCCGCCGGCTTCATCGGATCGGCCCTGAGCGAACGCCTGCTCGCGCGCGGCGACGAGGTGCTCGGCTACGACAACGTCAACGACTACTACGATCCGACGCTGAAGGAAGCGCGCCTGGCGCGGCTGACGCCGCACGCGAAGTTCGGCTTCGTGCGCGCCTCGCTGGAGGACCGTCCGGCGCTGGAGAAGGCGTTCGCCAATTTCCGTCCGCAGCGCGTCGTCAACCTCGCCGCGCAGGCCGGCGTGCGCTACTCGCTGACCAATCCGTACGCCTACATCGAGGCGAACCTGGTCGGCTTCATCAACGTGCTCGAAGCGTGCCGCCACGGCGGCGTCGAACACCTCGTCTACGCCTCGTCCAGCTCGGTCTACGGCGCCAACCGCAAGCTGCCGTTCTCGGTGCGCGACTCGGTCGACCATCCGGTCAGCCTGTACGCCGCGACGAAGAAGGCGAACGAGCTGATGGCGCACACCTACAGCCATCTCTACGCGCTGCCGACGACCGGTTTGCGATTCTTCACCGTCTACGGCCCGTGGGGCCGGCCGGACATGGCGCTGTTCCTGTTCACGCGCAAGATCCTCGCCGGCGAGCCGATCGAGGTGTTCAACCACGGCAAGCACACGCGCGACTTCACCTACGTCGACGACATCGTCGAAGGCGTGATCCGCACGCTGGACCGCGTTCCCGGCGGCGACCCCGCCTTCGACCCGCTCGATCCGAGCGCGGCTTCCTCGGCGGCGCCGTACCGCGTCTACAACATCGGCAACCATCAGCCGGTCGAGCTGGCGCACTACATCGAGGTGCTCGAGAGCAAGCTCGGGCGCAAGGCCGAGAAGATCCTGCTGCCGCTGCAGCCGGGCGACGTGCCGGACACCTACGCCGATGTCGAGGAACTGTCGCGCGACACCGGCTATTCGCCGGCCACGCCGGTCGAAGTCGGCGTCGGGCGCTTCGTGGACTGGTATCGGGAGTTCTACCGCACCTAGGCGAATTGTTAAGAAAGTCGTCTGCCGCCTCCCGCTGCGGCAGACGGCGCTCCGCGGGAACCGGCTCCGCTTGCGGCGCCGCAGAGAGCGGGTAAAATGTGAAACAATTCACACTTTTTAGGGAAGGGGGAGTCATGCGCCGCTGCACCCAAGTCCTTGCCCTGCTGGTCGTTCTGCTGCTATCCGCCTGCGCCACCGGGGGCGGCACCAGTTCGGCCCCGCCGCCGGTCAATCCCGAAGCACAGGCCGTCAACGTCTATCACATCGGCGTCGACGACATTCTCGAAGTGTCGGTCTGGCACAACCCGGACCTGAACGCGAAGGTGCCGGTGCGTCCCGACGGCATGATCTCGGTGCCGCTGGTCGGCGACATTCCCGCCGGCGGCAAGACGCCCGAGGAAGTCGCCTCGGCGATCACCGAGAAGCTCAAGACCTACGTGCGCGATCCGCAGGTGGCGGTGATCCTGACCGAGCTGCGCAGCCACGAATACCTCTCGCGCGTGCGCGTGACCGGCGCCGTGCGCCAGCCGATCTCGGTGCCGTATCGCCAGGGCATGACGATGCTCGACGCCGTGCTCGCCGCCGGCGGCACCACCGACTTCGCCGCCGCCGACCGCACCGAGCTGTACCGCAAGGAAGGCGACGGCGCGACCAAGTCCTACGCCGTGCGGCTCGACCGCATCCTGCAGAAGGGCGATCTGGCGACCAACTACCCGGCCCAACCCGGCGACGTCATCACGGTGCCCGAGCGCGTGTTCTGACACGCGCCCCGCGGCGTAGCCCAGCGATCAGCGAATCCCCATGGCCACCTCACTGGCTCCACTCGGCGAACTCGCCCCGATCCTCCTCACCGAGGCGCGGCGACGCATGCTGACCCTCGGCACGCTGTTCGCGCTGATCGCGCTGGCGGCGCTGGTGATCGGCGCCACCTGGCCGAAGCGCTACGAGTCCTCGACGACGATCCTGGTGCAGGAAAGCAACATCGTCACCGGCCTGATGGAAGGCCGCGCGGTCGCCACCACGGTGGCCGACCGCGCCTCGATCGCACGCGAGGTCATCTTCAGCCGCAAGGTCATGGGCGAGATCCTCGACGTCGGCGGCTGGATGGCGCGGCAGCCGCCGCCGTCGCCGGTCGAGCAGGACCGCATGATCGAGTCGATCACCAATCGCACGAAGATCACCAGCCCGCGCGACAACCTGATCGAGATCTCCTACGCCGACGGCGACCCGGCCCGTTCGTACCGCGTCACGCAGCGGCTGGCCGAATCCTTCATCCAGGAAAGCCTGGCCGCGAAGGAGCGCGAGAGCCGCAACGCGTTCGACTTCATCAACGGCCAGGTCGAGGCGTACCACAAGAAGCTGACCGACGCCGAGGACAAGCTGAAGGCCTATCGCGAAGCGAACGTCGACGCCCGCCCGGGCGGCGAGGCCGACAGCAACGCGCGCATCGCCCAGCTGCGCAGCCAGGTCGAGCAGGCGCGCATGGAGATGATGGAACAGTCCTCGCGCGAGGGTGCGCTGGTGGCGCAGGTCTCCGGCGAGTCGGAAATCACCGCGGTGCAGACGCGCGACGGCCAGATCCGCGCCCAGCTGGCCGAGCTGCAGGGCCAGCTCGACAAGCTGCTGCTGACCTACACCGACGACTATCCGGACGTCGTGCGCATCCGCCACCAGATGCAGGACCTGCAGGAAGCGCTCAAGCGCAACGAGGCGCAGAAGTCGACCGCGAAGGCCGCCAATCCGTCCTCGATCGACAACACCGTGCAGTACAACCCGCTGTACACGGAGCTGCGCAGCAAGCTCAACGAGGTGCGCCGCAACCACGGCGCCACCGCTTCGCGCCTGGCCGCCAGCCAGACCATGCTCAACGACGAACTGGAGCGCAGCAAGCGCATCGCCAGCTCCGAGAACGCGCTGTCGGAGCTGACGCGCGACTACGAGGTCAACCGCGACATCTACCAGGACCTGCTCAAGCGCCGCGAGAACGCGCGCGTATCGATGGATCTCGACCAGAAGCAGCAGGGCCTGACCTTCCGCATCCAGGAGCCGGCGGTGATGCCGCTGCGCCCGTCCGGCCTGCGCATGATGCATTTCGCGATGGCCGGCCTCGGCCTCGGCATCGTGCTGCCGCTCGGCCTCTTGTTCGGCTACGCGCGCTTCGATCCGCGCGCGCGCTCGGCGGCGCAGATCGAGCGCATGGCCGGCGTGCCGGTGCTGGCGACGATTCCGGTCTACGCCACGCCGGGCGACCGCCGCCGCAATTTCGTGCACGGCACGCTGCTGCTGGCGATCATCGCTGCGGTCGGCATCGCCTACGTGATGATGTACTGGGTGCGCATGGAGGTGCTGCCGTGACGGCCGACGAGAACGCGCCCTTGTCCGATCCGCTGGAGCCCGGCAGCAGCGTCGGCCAGCTCGCCGAGCGCCGCGCCGCGAGCCGCTCGATCGCACGCATGAGCGAATCGCGCGAGCTGTCGGCACGCCAGCTCGACGAGCGCCGCCTGATCCACCGCGACGACACCGCGCGGATGCAGGCCGACGCGTTCCGCGAGATCCGCACGCGCCTGCTCGCCCTCGGCGGCGACCAGAACTTCGTCACCATGGTCGTGCCGGTCAGCTCCGGCTGCGGCGGCAGCTTCGTCGCGCGCAACCTCGCCGCCGCGTTCGCCTTCGACGAGGCCAAGACCGCGCTGCTGATCGACTGCAACCCGCGCCACCCGGCGCAGCAGAAGGCGCTCGGCATCGAAGCCGGCCCCGGCCTGATCGACTACCTCGACCATCCGGCGATCGGCGTCGAACCGATCATCTACCGTACCGGCATTCCGCGCCTGCGCCTGATCCCGGCCGGCAAGCCGCGCGAGCTGACGGGCGAGTACTTCTCCTCGTTCCGCATGCGCGCGGTGCTCGATTCGCTGCGCTGCCGCTATCCGGACCGCTACCTGTTCCTCGACGGTCCGGCGACCAAGGGTTCGCCGGACGCACGCATCCTGTCCGAGCTCGCCGACTTCGTCGTGCTGGTCGCCGGCTACGGCCGCGACACGCCGGCGGCGATCGCGCAGGCGGCGGCGGCGTTCGACCCGAACCGTTTCGCCGGCGTCGTATTCAACCAGTTGCCTTGATCACTGCGAGCGCGTCATTCGCGATCGAACCCGGGCCGCGATCGCCGCGGACGGATGGAGGGAGACCGGATATGCCCAAGCGCAGTGCTCTCACCGCGGCCCTCGGCCTCGCGCTCGCCGCCTCGACCGCGGCGGCCGAACCCGTGCTCGACTATTCCGTCGGCGTGTCGCTCAAGCACAGCGACAACATCAACTACAGCGAGCACGATCCGGTCAGCGAGGACGTGCTGGCGCCGAGGCTGGACTTCACCGTCAACCAGAAGGGTTCGACGCTGCGGGCCAACGTCGCCGGTTCGCTCGAATACCGCGACTACCTGCACGGCCGCTTCGGCGACGAACTGCACACCCTGCTCGCCGGCACCGCGGTGTGGACGCTGCTGCCCGAGCGGCTGGACTGGTTCTTCCAGGACAACGCCGGGCGCGAGCCGGTCAACGCGCTGCAGAGCAACGCGCCGTCCAACCAGCAGCAGACCAACGTCTTCACCACCGGCCCGAGCCTGCACGCGAAGTTCGGCGAGGCGCTGCACGGCCAGTTCGACGTGCGCTACACGAACACCTACGCCGACACCAGCAACCAGTTCAACAGCGACCGCTATTCCGCGCTCGCCGCGCTGCTCTACACGCTGACGCCGACCGACACCTTGAGCGCCAACGCGACCGGCTCGCAGGTGCGCTACGACCGCGCCGCGTCGCGGCCGTTCGACTACGAGCGGCAGGACGCCTACGTCGGCTACCAGCGCAGCAACCGCAGCTTCACGCTGGAGAGCGCGCTCGGCTACAGCCACCTGGACCTGCGCAACGACGGCTCGCGCTCCGGCGCGCTGCTGCGCGCGAGTGCGCGCTGGTCGCCGACGCCGGCCACCAGCGTCGGCATCTGGCTCGCGCGGCAGTATTCCGACGCCGCCCAGGACCTGGTCTTCAGCCCCGAGCAGATCCGCAACACCGGCATCGGCAGCGGCATCAACGGCTCGGTGCTGACGCCGCAGGTCTACGTCGAGAAGCGCGTCAACCTCGACGTGCGCCATCGCGAGGACAAGTACTACTTCAGCGTCGCGCCGTTCTGGCGCGAGCTCGACTACGTCCTGGTCGACGCCACCGACATCGGCTTCAACCAGCACTCGACCGGCTTCTACGTCGACGCCGGCTACTTCTTCCTGCCGACGCTGTGGATCGACGCCAACGTCGGCGGCGAGCGCCGCCGCTACACGCAGATCTCGCGCACCGACGACGACCTCGCCTACGGCGCCTCGCTGAACTACCGGCGCTCGCGCCACTGGCTGTGGTCGCTGCAGGCGCGCCACGAGCGCCGCGACAGCGATACGCCGAACAACAGCTATCGCGAGAATTCGATCATGCTGGCGGTGACCTTCCAGCGCTGAGACGGCCGCAGGCATGACTTCCCCGACCCCTTACGCCGACCGCCGGATCGCGCTGATGTATCACGCGCTCAGCGGCGCCGGCAGCCCGAGCGAAGGCCAGGACGCGCACTACAGCGTGACCACGGCGCAGTTCGCCGCGCACCTGGCCGAACTCGCGCGGCGCGGCGGCGGCGCCAGCGCGCGCGACTGGCTCGCCGGCGGCAAGCCCGCCGCTACGCTGCTGACCTTCGACGACGGCCACCTCAGCAACTACACGCTGGCGACGCCGGCCCTGCTCGACGCCGGCGTCGGCGCCGACTTCTTCGTCAATCCGGGCCGCGTCGGCACGCGCGGCTTCGCCAGCTGGGCACAGCTGCGCGAGATGGCCGACCAGGGCCTGTCGATCCAGTCGCACGGCTGGGACCATCGCTACTTCACCGAACTGACGCCGGCCGAACTGCGCGAGGACCTGACGCGCTCGCGCACCGAGATCGAGGACCGCATCGGCCGCCGCGTGCGCCTGCTCGCGCCGCCCGGCGGCCGCATGCCGGCGCAGCTCGCCGAGACCGCGCGCGAGTGCGGCTACACGCACGTGCTGAGTTCCCGGCCGGGCGGCATCCGCGACGCCGCCGCGCACGTGCTGCCGCGCATGGCGGTGACGGCGCAGCTCGACCTCGCCACGCTGCAAGGCTGGCTCGCCGGCCGCGGCCTCTCGCGCGCACGGCTGCGCTACGCCGCGCTCGACCTCGCCAAGCGCACGCTCGGCGACCGCGGCTACGAGCGCCTGCGCGCGCGGCTGCTCGGGCAAGCGCGGAGTCCGGCATGACGCGGCTGGCCTTCCTCGCCAGCGCGCTCGCGCTCGGCTACACCTTCGTCGGCTACGCGCTCGCCATGCGGCTGCGCGCGCGCTACGCGCCGCGCCCGGTCGACGCGGCGGACTGGCAGCCGCGCGTCGACCTCGTCATGGTCGCCTACAACGCGGCGGCCGAGCTGCCGGCCAAGCTCGCCAACCTGCGCGCACTCGACTATCCGGCCGACCGCCTGCGCATCCACATCGCCTCCGACGGCTCCGAGGATCTGACCGCGGCCCTGCTGCGCGAATGCGACGACCCGCGCGTGACCGTGCACGTCTTTCCGCAGCGGCGCGGCAAGTCGGCCTGCCTCGGCGACCTCGTCGCCGGGCTCGACGGCGAGATCGTCGTGTTCACCGACGTGCGCCAGCGCATCGAAGCCGACGCGATCCGCGCACTGCTGCGTCCGCTGGCCGATCCGTCGGTCGGCGCGGTCAGCGGCGAGCTGATGTTCGAACGCGGCGAGGGCGACTTCGCCGGCGGCGTCGACTTCTACTGGCGCTACGAGAAGCTGATCCGCCGCAGCGAGGCCGACAGCGGCTCGGTGGTCGGCGTCAGCGGCGCGCTGTACGCGGCGCGGCGTTCGCTGCTGCCGGCGATTCCGCCCGGCCTGATCCTCGACGACCTGTGGATTCCGCTCGAGATCGCGCGTCGCGGCGCGCGCGTGGTGTTCGCCGCCGACGCGCGCGCCTGGGACCGTCCGTCCGGCGACGCCGAACTGGAAGCGCGACGCAAGCGGCGCACGCTGGCCGGCAACTTCCAGCTGATCGCGCGCCAGCCGTCGCTGCTGCTGCCGTGGACACATCCGCTCGGCTGGCGCCTGTGGGGTCACAAGTGGCTGCGCCTGCTGGCGCCGTGGCTGCTCCTCGTCGTGCTGCTGACGAACGCGCAGCTGGCTCCGACCTCGACCAAATGGCTCTTGCTGCTGCTCGCCCAGCTCGGCTTCTACGCGGCCGCGCTGGCCGGCCTATGGCGGCCGTCGCTGACGCGTCACCTGGTGCTGCGCATCGCCGCCACCTTCGTGCGCATGAACGGCTACGCCGTGCTCGGCCTGTTCGATTTCCTGCGTGGCGGCTCGGCGCACCTGTGGTCGGTCACGCGCCACGCCGAAGCGGAGCGGACATGAGCGCCGCCACCCGCGCACCGACCGCCGAGCCGCTGCGCGTGCTCTACGTCGTGTCGCTGTTTCCGTGCTGGTCGGAAACCTTCATCGCGCGCGAGATCGCGACCCTGGTCGCCGCCGGCGTCGACGTGCGCATCCTGTCGCTGAAACCGCCGAGCGAGAAGCTCGTGCAGCCCGAAGCGGTTCCCCTGCTCGAACGCGTGCAGCATCCGGCGCGCGGCCTGGGCGCCGTGGCGGCCCAGCTCGGCGGCTGGCTGCGACATCCGCTCGCGTTCGGCGCGGCGGCGCTGCGCATCCTGTGGCGCCTGCGCGGCGAGCCGCTGGCGGCGGCGAAGTCGCTGGTCGCGCTCGGCCGCGGCATCGCGCGCCTTCGCTGGATCGAACGCTTCGATCCGCACGTGCTGCACGCGCACTGGGCGACCTATCCCTCGACCGTCGCGATGGCGCTGGCGCAGGCGCTGGACAAGCCGTTCGGCTTCACCGCGCACGCGCACGACATCTTCGTCGACGATCATCTGCTGCACGAGAAACTCAGCACGGCGAGCATTCCGGTGACGATCTCGCGCTACGGCGTCGACTGGCTCAGCGAACGCGTCACGCCGCTCGCGCGCGAGCGGCTGCACGTCGTGCACTGCGGCGTCGACCTGCCGGCGTTCGCCTACCGTCGCGAAGGCCGCGCCGGCGACCTGATCGCCGCGGTCGGCCGGCTCGATCCGATCAAGGGCTTCGACGTGCTGATCGAGGCGCTGGCGCTGCTCGCCGCCGACGGCGTGCGCTTCCGCTGCCGCATCGTCGGCGAAGGACCGCAGCAGGCCGAACTCGAAGCGGCGATCGCGCGGCACGGCCTGCACGACCGCGTCGAACTGCTCGGCGCGCGTCCGCAGGCCGACGTGCGCGCCCTGCTGCACGAGGCCGCCTGCTTCGTGCTGCCGAGCGTGGTGACCGCCGACGGCAACCGCGACGGCATTCCGGTCGCGCTGATGGAAGCGATGGCGGTCGGCACGCCGGTCGTCAGCACCTTCGTCTCCGGCATCCCGGAACTGGTCGCCGACGGCCACGACGGCCTGCTCGTGGCCGAGCGCGATCCGGCCGCGCTCGCCGCGGCGCTGCGCCGCATCCTCGCCGACGCCGAGCTGCGCGACAGCGTCGCCCGCGCGGCGCGCCAGCGCATCGAGCGCGAGTTCGACGCGCGCATCGAGGCCGGCAAGCTGCTCGACCTGTTCCGCCAGGTGGCCCATGCGCGCTGAGACCCCCGTGCCGGAAGCGGCGTCGCCGCCGCAGCGCCATTCCGCCGCATCGCTCGCGACGGGCGCGCGCGCCCGCGGCCGGGCCGGCGAAGAAGCCGCGCCGAAGAAACTCCTGATCGTCACCGACGAGATGGAAGTCGGCGGCAGCCAGCGCCAGATCGCGCATTTCCTGAAGAATCTCGACCGCGCGCACTGGCAGCCGACGCTGATGTACTTCCGCAAGCGCTCCTTCCTCGTCGACGAGCTGATCGCCGCCGGCGTCGAGGTGATCGAGCTGCCCAAGCGCCGCCGCATCGACGCGGGCTTCGCCTGGAACCTCGCGCGCGCGCTGCGCCGCGGTCGCTACGACGTCGTGCATTGTTTTTCGTTCACCGCCGAACTGTGGGTGCGCGCGGTGCTCTGGTCGGCGCGCGGCAGCGCCTTCGTCGCCTCGGTGCGCGGCCTGTGCCTGGACTACTCGCCGTGGCAGTGGCGATTGAAGCGCTGGATCCTCGCGCGCGCCGACGCGGTGGTGTCCAACGCGCGCGCCGGCGCGCAGGAGACCGCGCGCCGCACCGGCTTTCCGCTCGAACGCATCGAGGTGATCCCGAACGGCATCGCGCCGCTGGCGCGCGCGGTCGACCGCGGCGCGCTGCGCGAGCAGCTCGGCGCCACGCCCGGCCGCAGCCTGGGATTGTTCGTCGGCCGGCTGGTGCCGGCCAAGAACGTGCCCTTGCTGCTCGACGCGCTGGCGCGGATCGAGCCGGCGCAGCGGCCGCTGCTGCTGGTCGCCGGCGGCGGCCCGCTCGAAGCCGAGCTGCACGCGCAGAGCGCGGCGCTCGGGCTGGAACGCGACCTGCGCCTGCTCGGCGAACGCAGCGACAGCCGGCAGTTGATGGCCGCTGCCGATTTCCTGGTGCTGCCCTCGCGCGAGGAAGGCATGTCCAACGTCCTGCTCGAGGCGATGGAGGCCGGCTGCGCCGTGCTCGCCTCGGACGTCGGCGGCAATCCGGAGATCGTCGCCGACGGCCGCACCGGACTGCTGTTCCGCTCCGAGGACGCCGCGCAACTGGCCGCCTGCATGCAGGCGCTGAGCACGGACGCTACTCTGCGCGCGCGGCTCGCCGCCGCCGCGTCGGAACAGGTACGCACGCACTACCGCATCGACGCGCTGATCCGCCGCACCGAGGCGGTCTACGCGAGAATCGGCTGAAATCAAACGCCGCGACGGAGCACCGTCGCGTGGAAACGAACTGTCGCAGGCCCAGGATTGCACGTGTCGAACCCGACTCCCCCGTCCATCAGCGTCATCGGCGATCTGCTGCTCGCGATCGGCGCCAACGCGGCACCGGCGCTCGCCGTTCCGGACGGCTATACGCTTCTGCCGAGCGGCGACGAGCGCATCGCCGTCGCGGTGCGCGGCGCGGTGCGCCACGGCGTCGCCGCCGACGGCACGCACTGGCTGGCCCTGGCCGACCTCGTCGCCGGCGATCCCGCCGAAGGGACCGCCGCCTACGCGGGCGAGGCCGTGCAGGCCGGCTGGCGCGGCCGCTTCGCGCAGCTGCTGTGGCAGCCCGGCCGCGCGCGTCTGGTCGCCGTGACCGATCATTTCTCGACCTTGCCGCTGTACGTCTTCCGCCACGGCGGCGACTGCTACCTCGCCAGCGACCTGCGGCTGCTCGCGGCGTTGCCGCAGTGCGCGCGCACGATCGACAAGGTCGCCGTCTACCATTACCTCAACTTCGGCTGCATCCCGGCGCCGCACACGATCTGCCGCGAGATCGCCCATCTCGAACCCGGCACGCGCGCGACCTGGGACGCCGGCACGCTGAACCTCGAACGCTACTTCCTGCCCGACTACCCGCAGGACCTCGACGGCGACGACGACCGGCTCGCCGCGGCACTGCGCGAGCGCATCGTCTCGACCGTGCACGACTACCGTCCGGAAAGCGAAGCGGCCGCGTGGGGCTGTTTCCTGTCCGGCGGCACCGACAGTTCGAGCATCGTGTCGATCCTCGCGCGGCAGCAGCCGAAGCGGCGCGTGCGCAGCTTCTCGATCGGCTTCGCCGAGGCCGGCTACGACGAACTGGACTTCGCGCGGCTCGCCGCCGAGGCCTGCGGCGCCGAGCCGTCGTTCGCCACCGTCGGCCGCGAGCAGACCACCTCGCTGGTCGAATCCATCGTGCGCCACTACGACCAGCCGTTCGGCAACGCCTCGGCGGTGCCGACCCTGGCCTGCGCCGACCTCGCGCGCCGCCAGGGCGTCGACGTGCTGCTCGCCGGCGACGGCGGCGACGAGATCTTCGGCGGCAACCAGCGCTACGCCAAGGACTGGGTGATGGAGTCGTTCTATCGCCTGCCGGCGCCGCTGAAGGCGCTCGGCCGCGCGATCGGCCACGGCGCCGGACGGAGTTCGAACCATTTCCTGCAGCGCGTGGACAACTTCTTCCGCCGCTCCTCACTGCCCAACCCCGACCGCTTCTACACCGACGACTCGTTCGCCTCGGACTACTACGAAAAGCTGCTCACGCCGGCGTTCCGCGCCGAGGTCGGCCGCGACGCCTCGCTGGAGTTCATGCGCGAGCTGTACGCGCGCGGCGGCGAAGAGGCGAGCCCGCTGCACCGGATCATGCGCCTGGATCTTTCGATGGCGATCGCGCAGAACGACCTGGTCAAGGTGCACGGCGCGTGCAAGGCGAGCGGCGTCAGCGTGCGCTATCCCTACGTCGATCCGGCCCTGGTCGCCTACACCGGACGGCTGCCGGCGCGCTTCAAGGTGCGCCGCACGCACAAGCGCTATCTGTTCAAGCGCGCGATGGCCGAGGTGCTGCCGGAGGCGATCCTGCGCAAGAAGAAGCAGGGCTTCGGCCTGCCGATCGCGGTGTGGCTGCGCAGCGACGCGGCCTTCATCGAGATGGTCAAGGGCGTGCTGTTCGATGCGCGCGCCCGCGCGCGCGGCTGGTTCGAGCCGGCCTGCGTCGAGGCGCTGATCGAAGAGCACATGCGCGGCAGCTGGGACCATTCCGGCGCGATCTGGCAGATGCTCGTGCTGGAACTGTGGCTGCGCAGGCATCTCGATGGCACGTGATCCGCATCCGCTGCGCGTCCTGATGGTGCTGGAGAGCCCGTTCCCGCCTTACGGCGGCGGCGGCGCCGAATCGCAGGTGCGCACGCTCGGCCGCGCGCTGCGCCGGCGCGGGCACCGCGTGACGGTGCTGACGCCGCGCTTCGCCGGCGGATCGCAACGGCGCGTCGAGCGCGTCGACGGCCTGCCGGTGTGCCGGCTCGCCTATCCGCACGTGAGCGGCCTCGGCAGCCTCGTGCTGTGGACGCGGCTGCTGCTGTTCCTGCATCGCCGGCGGCGTCGCTACGACGCGCTGCACGCGCACATCGCGCACTATCTCGCCGCGCTGTGCTGCGGCGCGGGTCGTCGCCTGGGACTGCCGACGATCGTCAAGTTCACCGGGCAGTGGGAGCTCGAACGCGGCCTGCTCGTGTCGCAGCCGAGTCTCGCCACGCGCTGGTTCAAGTCGCTGCTGCGCCGCGCATCGGCCTACCAGGTGATCAGCCGGCGCATCGGCCGGGAAGCGGTCGCGCGCGGGCTGCCGGCCGAGCTGGTCGTGCACCTGCCGAACGCGGTCGACGTCGAGCGCTTCCGCGCCGAGCACGCGCCGCGCCCGCCGCAGGCGCCGCTGCGCGTGGTCTACGTCGGCCGCCTGCAGCAGCACAAGGGCCTGGACACGCTGCTGCGCGGCTGGCAGCGCGCGTTCCCGCAGGCCGGGGCGGCCGAGCTGGAACTGGTCGGCAAGGGCGAGGACGAGCCCAAGCTGCGCGCGCTCGCCGACCAGCTCGGCATCGCCGCGCAGCTGTCCTTCGTCGGCCATCGCGACGACGTCGAGCAGGCGCTCGCTGGTGCCGACGTCGCGGTGCTGCCGTCGATCATCGAGGGATTGTCCAACTCGCTGCTCGAATTCATGGCCAGTGGCCTGCCGGTGATCGCCAGCGAGGTCAGCGGCAGCGAGGATTTCATCGCCACGCGGCGCAACGGCTGGCTGTTCCCGGTCGGCGACGTCGAGGCGCTGGCGAGCGCCTTGCGCGAGGCGCAGTCGATGCCGCCGGATGCGCTGTGCGCGCTCGGCCGGCAGGGCCGCGCCGACGTCGCACGCCGCGCCGGCATCGACGGCGTGGTCGCACGCCTGCTCGCGTTGTATCGCGGTGCCGCGCCCGGCACGATCGGCGACGGCGTCGACGCCGCCCTCGAGGAGTCCTGAGCATGTGCGGCATCGTCGGCATCGTCGCGGCACCCGGCCAGCCGTTGGCGCAGGAAAGCGTCGGTCGCGCGATGAACGCGGCGATCGTGCATCGCGGCCCGGACGACGAAGGCATCTACCGCGACGACCAGGCGATGATCGGCATGCGCCGCCTGTCGATCATCGACCTCGCCGGCGGGCACCAGCCGCTGCACGGCGCCGACGGCCGCGTGCAGGTCGTGTTCAACGGCGAGATCTACAACTACCGCGAGCTGCGCACCGAGCTGGAGCAGCGCGGCTGCCGCTTCGCCACGCAGTCGGACACCGAAGTCATCGTGCACGGCTACCTCGAATTCGGCGAACGCTGCTTCGAGCGCCTGCACGGCATGTTCGCCATCGCGATCTGGGACGCGCGCTCGCGCACGCTGCTGCTCGCGCGCGACCGCTTCGGCGAGAAGCCGCTGTTCTACGACGACGACGGCCGCCGCCTGGCCTTCGCCAGCGAGCTGAAGTCCCTGCTGCAGGTGCCGGGCTTCCGCCGCGAGATCGACGCCGACGCGGTGCAGGCCTACCTGTGCTTCGGCTACGTGCCGGCGCCGGCGAGCATCTTCTCCGGCGTGCGCAAGCTGCCGCCGGCGCACTACCTGCGCTACGTCGACGGCCGCTGCGAACTGCATCGCTACTGGACGCTTCAATTCGGCCAGCGTCGCGACCTGTCCGAAGCGGACGCGGAAAGCGAACTGGAAGTGCGGCTCGAGCAGGCGGTGTCCAGCCGCCTCGTCGCCGACGTGCCGTTCGGCGCGTTCCTCAGCGGCGGACTCGATTCGAGCGTGGTGGTCGCGCTGATGGCGCGGCAGATGAACCGGCCGGTCAGCACGTTCTCGATCGGTTTCCGCGAGGACGCCTTCAACGAACTGTCCGACGCGCGCCGCGTCGCGCAGCATTTCGGCACCGACCACCACGAGTTCATCGTCGAGCCCGACGCGGTCGACCTGTTCGAGAAGCTGGTCTGGCACCTGGACGAACCGTTCGCCGATTCCTCGGCGATCCCGACCTACCTGGTCGCGCAACTGGCGCGCCGCAGCGTCAAGATGGTGCTGACCGGCGACGGCGGCGACGAGGCCTTCGGCGGCTACGACCGCTACCTGCGCTACCTGCGCCTGCGCCGCCTCGGCGCCGCGCGGCCGCTCGCCGCGCTGGCCGCGCGCGTCGGCGGACACCTGCTGCCGGGCAGCCACGGTTATCGACTGCGCCGCATCGGCGAACGCCTCGCGCAGCGCTTCCCCGAGGACTACCTGAGCGGCGTCGCGCTGACGCGCGCGGACACCGCGGCGGCGCTGCTCGGCCGCGCCGAGCCGAACCACTACCGCGGACTCGAGCAGGCCCTGCGCGAGGTGCCCGAAGGCGACCCGCTCGACCGCATCGTCGCGATCGACCTGCACAGCTATCTGCCGGACGACATCCTGGTCAAGCTCGACCGCACCGCGATGGCCAATTCGCTGGAAGGCCGCGCGCCGCTGCTCGACCATCGCCTGGTCGAGTTCGCCGTGCGCCTGCCGCACGAGATGCGCGTGCGCGACGGTCGCGGCAAGTACCTGCTGCGCAAGGTCGCCGCGCGCTGGCTGCCGCCGGCGCAGCTGTCCAAGCCGAAGCAGGGCTTCGCGATCCCGCTGGCAGACTGGTTCCGCGGCGACCTGCGCGACCTGGCCGCCGACGTGATCGGCAGCCGCGCGTTCCGCGAGCGCGGCCTGCTCGACGCGCGCGTCGCCGGCGACTACCTCGCCGCGCATCTGGCCGGCGCCGCCGACCACGGCGAGATCCTGTGGTCGATCGTCTCGCTGGAATCGTGGGCGCGGCGCTTCCTCGACGGCGCCACGGCGGGCTGACGCCATGCTGCTGCGCGCGCTGCTGCTGTTCCAGATCCTCTATACGGTCTACCAGGGGCACTATTCGTTCGAGACCGGCATCCCGGGCGTGAACCTGCCGAACGTGCTGTTCGCGGTGACGCTGGTCGCGATCCTCGCGCGCTCGGAGAAGGACGCGCTGCACGGCGAGCCGGCGCTGCTGAAGCCGGCGATCGTGGTGTTCTTCGTCGCACTGCTGCAGGCGTTCGTGCTGGCCCAGCTCGTCGCGCCCGGCAACTTCATGCTCGACGTCAACTACCTGCGCAACGCGCTGCTGTCGCCGCTGCTGTACTTCATGTACCTGCGCTGCCGGCAGGACCTGCCGACGACGCGGCTGCTGATCATCGCCGTGCTCGCGGTCGCCGCGCTGGCCGGCCTGCAGGCCGTGCGGCAGGGACTGGACTACGGCATCGGCACCTTCAACGAGACGCATCGCGCTTCCGGCCCGTTCGGCGCCGACTACCGCGACGCGAATCGCGCCGGCATCTACTACGCGATATTCCTGCCGATGTTCATCGGCCTGGCGCTGTTCATGCGCAAGCAGCGCCTGTGGCGGCTGGCGTCGATCGTCGGCATCGCGCTGGTGGCGATGGCGATCCTGGTCACCTATTCGCGGCAGTCCTACTTCATCGCGATCGCCGGCGCGGTCCTGCTGCTGCTCCGGCGCAACGTCGTGTTCGCCGTGGTGCTCGGCGCGGCGCTGGTGTCGATGTCGAGCCTGCTGCCGGACAGCGTGACCCAGCGCGTCGCCGAGACCAAGCAGCGCGACACGCACGGCGCGGAAGTGCTCGACGAGAGCACCACCAGCCGCTGGGAAATCTGGTCGGGCGCGATCGCGATGTGGTCCGAGCATCCGCTCGGCGTCGGCCTGAACCGCTTCAAGACGCAGATCGGCAACTACTCCAGCCACAAGGGCTACGACGCGCACAACTTCTACGTGCTGACCCTGGCCGAGATGGGCGTGCAGGGACTGGCGGCGCTGCTGTTCGTGTTCTACGCGCTGTTCCGCTTGAGCGGCTTCCTGCGCCGCAACGTACCGCCGGACGATCCGGAAGCGCGCGCGCTCGCCGTCGCCTTCACCGTCACGACGATCAGCGCGGCGCTCGGCAACCTCTACGGCAGCCCGTTCCTGGAGAACAACGTGTTCGGCACCTACTGGGTGCTGTGCGGACTGCTCGAACGCTACATGCGGCTGAAGATGGGCAGCCGGCCGGCCGCCGAGGACACGGCTGAAGTCAGCGCGCAGGAGCGCATGCTGGAACGCTTCCCGCTGCTCGAACGCAGCCTGCCGGGATTGCGCCGGCCCTCCGGCGGCGGCTCGTGAGCGCCGGCTCGCGCAAGGCGACGATCGTGCTGTCGGGGCTGAACCTCGGCGGCAAGCTGCTCGCGCTCGGCAAGACGCTGCTGATCGCCGGCCTGTTCGGCACCTCGGGCATGCTCGACTCGTTCTGGGTCGCCTACTCGCTGCCCCTGCTGCTGCCGGGCCTGCTGACCTCGACATTGACGATCGCATTCGTGCCGCGCTTCGTCGCCAACCTCGCGGGCCGCACGGGCAGCGACGTCTGGCGCGGCGCCAACACGCTGCTGACCCTGGTGCTGCTGCTGGCGCTCGCCGGCAGCGTGCTGATGTATCTGAAGGCCGGCGCGCTGGTGCGCCTGATGGCGCCGGGGCTGGCGCCGGACACGCACGAGCGCGCGGTCACGCTGACGCGCATGCTGCTGCCCTGCGTCGGGCTGATCACGATGTCCTCGCTGCTGTCGGCGCTCAGCCTCGCGCGCGAGCGCTTCGTGCTGCCGGGCCTGGAGGGCATCGTCAACAACGTCGCGGTGGTCGGCTGCGCGCTGCTGTTCGCGCACAGCATGGGCGTCACCGCGCTGATCTGGGGCGTGATCCTCGGCTACGCGATGCAGGCGGGCCTGCTGCTGTACGGCAACCGCGACCTACTCGCCAGCAGCATCCGCCCGGCGTTCGACTATTCGCACGCGGATTTCCGCGCGCCGTTCGGACACCTGCTGCCGCTGTTCGTCGGCTCGGCCGGCGCGATGCTGACCGGTTTCGTCGACCAGTACTTCGTATCGCTGCTCGATTCCGGCTCGATCTCGGCGCTGAGCTACGCCAGCATGCTCGCCTACCTGCCGCTGGAAGTGTTCGCGCAGGCCGTCATCACCACCTACTACCCGCCGCTCGGACGCCTGTTCGCCGCCGGCGATTCCGCCGGCGCCGCGGCGACCTACGCGCACGGCGTGCGTTTCCTGCTGTTCCTCACGCTGCCGTGCGCGACCCTGCTCGCGCTGCTCGCGCAGCCGGTGGTCGAACTGCTGCTGCAGCGCGGGCATTTCGACACGCGCTCGACCCTGCTGACGGTCGAGGCGCTCGGTTTCCTGTCGCTGGTGGTGATCGCGCGCGCGCATGCGTACTTCAGCTACCGCGTGCTGCACGCGGCGCGCTGGGCGTGGACGCAGGTCGCCATCGGCCTCGCCGGCGTCGCCACCTGCATCGCGCTGAACGCGCTGTGGGCGCGCGAGCTCGGCCTGCGCGGCATCGCGCTGTCGACGCTGATCGCGGCGATCCAGTCGGCCGCGCTGTCGACCTGGGCCGTGCGCCGTCTGCTCGGCGTGCCGTGGCCGCCCGGCTTCGGCCGCGACCTCGCCGGCGTCGTGCTGCCGTGCCTGGTGCTGATCGCGATCGTGCTGCCGGCGAACCACTGGATCGGCCCGGCCGACGGCGACCGGCTGCGCGCGTTCGCGCACTGCCTGATCGCGTTGCCGGCGCTGGCCGCGGCGCTCGCCGTCGCCTGGGTCCTGCGCCAGCGGGACCTGCGCGACGCGGTCGCCATGCTCTCCTCCCGCCTGCGCACGAAACGGAGCACCGCCTGATGACACGCTCGGCCGCCGTTTCCTGCGAGCTGCTGTGCCAGGCCGACGAGCCGCACCTGCAGCAGATCTACGCCGGCTTCGGCATGCTCGCGCGCGCCGGGCGGATCCGGTTGCGCCAGCGCCTGCTGCCGACCGACTTCCATCAGCCCGACCTGCCCGCGCATCTCACCGAGGTGCGCGCCTCGCACCTGGTGGTGATCGCCAACGGTCTGCGCATCGGCTACGACGTGCACGACGCGAGCGAGGTCAGCGAGGAGCTGCTGCGCCGCGTCGACGTCTACTTCAAGCGCAGCTGGGAAGAACGCTACGTGGCGATGTGCGCCGCGCCCGAGTGCGTGCTGCCGCTCGGCGCCAACGTGTGGGTGCACGACGCGGCACCGAGCCTGCTCGCCTGGCAGCGCACGCGGCTGCTGCACGGGCAGGAGCGGCTGAAGTCGCGCCTGCGTGCGCTCGGGCTCGATCGCCTGCTCGGCGACCGCCTGTTCACGCCGCGCCTCGGCGACCTGGAAGCGCCGCCGCCGCTGCACCTGAAGCCGCGCGTGCTGTTCCTCGCCGAAGCCTGGGATCCGGAGCAGGCGCCGTCGGCCGAAACCGCCGCCGAGCGCGTCGAGATCAACGCCCTGCGTGCCGGCTGCATGCGCGCCCTGCGCGAGGACGTCGGCGACCGCGCCACCTGCGGCTTTCGCGCCACGCCGTTCGCGCGGCGCGCGTTTCCCGACCTGGTCGTCGACGACGCGCGCCTGACGCGCAAGCGCAACTACCTGGCGCTGGTGCGCGAGCATCCTGTCTGCATCGCCAGCAGCGGCCTGCATCGCTCGATCGGCTGGAAGTTCGCCGAGTACCTGGCGATGTCGCGCGCGATCGTCTCCGAGCGGCTGCACATGCGCCTGCCGGGCTCGTTCGCGCCGGAGCGGAACTATCTGGAGTTCGACAGCCCGGAATCGTGCCTGGCGGCGGTGCGCCGCCTGCTCGATGACGACCAGACGCGCGCGCGCATGACCCAGGCGAGCCTCGACTACTACCGCGCGCACGGACGGCCGGACGCGCTGGTCGCCGCCTCGCTGCAGACCGCGCTGTCCCTGTCCGGTCCGATCTGAGGCGCCGATGGAGTCCGCACGCCCGACGGTCAGCATCGTCGTTCCCGCGTTCAACGCGCAGGAGCGCCTCGGCGCCTGCCTGGATTCGCTGCTGGCGCAGAGCCTCGGCGGCATCGAGATCATCGTCGTCGACGACGGTTCCACCGACGGCACCGCCGCGCTCTGCGAACGCTACGCCGGCGCGCATGCGAATCTCGTCCATCTGCGCCAGGCCAACGGCGGCTGCAGCAAGGCGCGCAACGCGGGCCTGGCCCGCGCGCGCGGGGAATTCGTCGGCTTCTGCGACGCCGACGACTTCGCCGAGCCGCCGATGTTCGAGCGCCTGTACGCGGCGGCGAAGGAACACGCCGCCGACGTCGCGGTGTGCCGCTACTTCATCGGCGCCGGCCGCGAGCGCTCGCACTCCAACATCGAAGGCTTCGCCGCCGGCGTCCACCGACGGGAGGCGATCGTGCAGCATTGGCTGAAGCCGCTGGCGGGGCTCGGCGATGCGTCCTCGGTGCACGGCTTCGTCTGGACCTGCCTGTTTCGGCGCGAGCTGCTGGAACGCCAGACCGTGCGCTTCAGCGAAGCGGTCTCGATGCACGAGGACGCGCTCTTCATCATGGCCAGCCTGGCGCATGCCGAGCGCCTGGCCTACGTCGACGAGGCGCTGTACCACTACGTCCATTCGCCGTCCTCGCTGACCAGCCAGTACTTCGCCAAACGCGAGGTGCCGCGCGAGCGGCGGATCGCCGAGCAGGCCATGTACTTCCTGCTGGCGACCGAAATCGCCTCCGACGAGGAACTCAAGCGCACGGCGCCCGCGCTCGCCGCCCACAGCTTCGCGACCTGGCTCTATTACGCGTCCAGCCGGGCGGCGATCGCCGGGGACGAATCCGCCGAGCGACCGCGCCGCGCGATCTCGGGCTTGCTGTCCGTTCCGCCGCCGCTGCCGTATGCGCAGGCGCTGCGCTGCGCCGAACTCGCCCCGTTCAAGCGCGTGTTCCTCGCGCTGGCGGCCGTGCGTGCGAGCGCCTTGATCCATCTGCTGTGCCGCCTGCGCCCGCCGCGCATCTACTAGGCGCCCCCCTCTCCGCGAACCCCACTGTCGCCGCTATCGGGGGCGGCTCCCGCGCCGCCGAGCCGGCGTCGCGAGTCCCCCCGACGGAGATTTCACATTCCGACGACGGACTCCGTCGCGTCATTCCGACGCAAAAGTATATTTATTTAACGCTTTCCATTTTCCGGTAAATTCTTTTTTTGAAAGCCATCACGTAATTCGGACGTCGGCTCGGTGACCCGCGTCGGACACGCAACTTTCGTGATGCCGATCGCAATTCGGCTCGAAAACGCCTCCCAGAATCGCCGTCCACCGCCTGGTTCCGGCGGCGTTCATCGAGGTCGTTCGAGAAAATGAAAGTTAGAAATTCCTTTGCGTTCGTGATTTTTTTCGCCGCGTTTTGCGGCTTCGTCCCCCACTCGAAAGCGTCTTCGCCGCTTCCCGGCGAAACCATCTTCGACGGCAGCTTCGAGTTCGTGTCTGTGACCGGCCCCTGCGCCGGCTTCTATCCCGAATCGTTCGCGCTGCCCGAGGGCAGGGGCGCCGGCCCGTCGCTGGCCGCATCGCCGAAACCGGTCAAGGCCGTGCCGTTCAGCGAATCGACCTTCGGCACCTGCATGGTCCGCACCACCGACCACCGCGTCGAATATCCGCCCGCCGCGTTCCTGCGCGAGGACTATTCGCGCCGGCAGGCGTTCAATGCCGACAACACGCGCTTCTTCGTGTTCGGCTCGAACGGCTACTGGCACCTGTACGACGCCAACTCGCTGGCCTACCTGCACGTGCTCGACGGCCTGGCCGGCGACGCCGAGCCGCAGTGGCACCCGACCAATCCGAACCTGCTGTACTACGTGCCCAACAACGGCGGCACCGTGATGTACTCGCTCGACGTCAGCACCGGCGCGCGCCAGACCGTCGCCGACTTCCGCGGCCAGCTGCCGGCGTGGGCGCAGAACGCGGCGCACATCTGGACCAAGTCCGAAGGCTCGCCGTCGGCCGATGCGCGCTACTGGGGCTTCATGGTCGAGGACGGCGGCTACTCGACACTCGGCTTCATCGTGTGGGACCTCGCCCAGAACCGGCTCGTCGGCAGCCGCCAGAACACCTACCGTCCCGATCACGTCAGCATGACGCCGTCGGGCCGCTGGTTCACCAGTTCGGGTTTCGACGGCACCTGGGCCTGGTCGCCGGATTTCACCAAGAAGAAGAAGCTCCACCACACCACCGAGCACTCCGATCTGGCGATCGGCGCGAACGGCGACGACATGTACGTCTCGCTCGACTACCAGAGCAACGGCGGCGACGTGTTCTACATCGACATCGACGCCTGCCCGGCCGTCCCGGCGGACGCCGTCAATCCGCCCGAATGTCCGCGCACCGTGCTGTTCCCGACCTACGTCAACGGCAGCACCACCGCGCTGCACATCTCCGGCAAGGCCTATGCGCGTCCGGGCTGGGTGATCATCACGCCGTACGGCACGGCGCTCAGCCGCGACGGCACGATGCCCTGGTACGGCAACAAGGTGTTCGCGATGCAGCTCGCGCCGCAGGCGCGCGTCTACGAGCTCGCCTACCACAACAGCGTGGGCGTGACGCCGCTGGCGTACTGGTCCGAACCGCAATCGTCGGTCAATCGCGACCTGACGCGCATCCTGTTCAACTCGAGCTGGTACGGCACCGATCAGAGCGACATCGAGGCGTATCTGATCCAGCTGCCGCCCGGAGCGGTGCACTAGGTCAGCTCGGCGGAAAACGGCATCGGCTCTCGCGCTTTTGGGGCGAGGGTCGAAGCTGGTTTCTCGCAGAGACGCAGAGGACGCGGAGAAAGAGCACTCTGGATTTTTCTCCGCGTCCTCTGCGCCCCTGCGAGTGCAGGCTTTCTCGCACTACGCCTCGAACTTCGGACGAGTGGCCTTAGCGCGAACAGCTCGCGCCTGGATTTTTCTCCGCGCTCTCTGCGCCTCTGCGAGAGCACGCTTTCTCGCACCACGCCTCGAACCTCGGGCGAGCGGCCTCAGCGCGAACAGCTCGCGCTTCGACCATCATCTGCTCGAACGCGTGCGTCGATCAGCGCCTCACTCGTCCAGGACGCCGTCCGGCAACAGCACCTGGTACGCCTCGATGTCGCCCTCGTTGGTGCTCTGCCAGCTCGAGGAGAACTGGATGCGCCGGAAGCCGCGATCCACCGTCGCCTGCGGCTCGGACCAGTAGCCCAGGCCGGTCACGCCGATGCTGCGGTGATAGGCGATGCCGAGCGCGCGCGGCTTGTCCTTCAGTTCCAGCGCGAAGATCTTGTCGGCGAACCACGGCAGCGCGCCGTTGCGCTGCGGCGTCGTGCCGTAGGTCGACACCAGCACCCAGCCGGGACGGTCGTAGGCCTTGCCGGAAAAATGCATCGCGCCGACGCTGCCGTTGACGTAGCTGCGGAACAGCACCGTGCGCGGGCAGACCGGCGCGTCGCGCACGTCCGCCGGCACCGCCGGGCAGGCGTCGACGTCGGCGTAGAACACGTCGCCGCCGTTGCTCTGGTAGTCGATCGAGACGTACACGTCGTGGCCGTCGGCGCCGATCGCCAGATCGGAATGCTCGCTCTTGTGGTGCAGCTTCTTCTTCTGCGTGAAGTCCGGCGACCAAGCCCACGTGCCGGTATCGTCGTCGGAGATCGTGAACCAGCGCCCCGACGGCGTCATGCTGACGTGATCGGGCCGCTCGGACCCCTCGCGCGCGCCGACCACGCGCTGGTTCTGCTGGTCCCAGACCAGGAAACCGAGCAGTTCGAACTTGCCGTTCTCGACCTGGAAGCCCCAGTAGCGGCCGTCGGCCGACGGCGAGCCTTCGGACTTGGTCCAGATGTGTTCGGCCGTGGCGCCCCACGCCGGCAGCGCGGCCTTCAGATCGGCGACGACCTTCGAGGCGCCGCGGCGGATGTCGATCTGGTCGATCACCGTGCCGCCGTTGAGCGGCAGGTAGTCCAGCCGTTGCGGATCGTTCGGCTGCCACTGCGGCTCGGCGTCGCCGGCCAGCCCCTTCAGCACGCCCAGATGCTTGAAGTTCGCCGCATCGTAGAGATGCCAGTAGCCGTCCGTCGAGAACGCCAGATAACGCGAATCGTCGGCGTTGAACGCCTGCCGGCGCGAATAGTCGTTGCGCAGGAAACCGCCGTTCGGATAGTCCGCCTGGCGGTCGGTCGCGCGCACCAGGCAGGTTCCGAACGTCGGCTCGCGCACGCCGACGCCTTTCTGCGGACGCGCCAGTTCCGGTATCGCGGTCGGCGCGTCGTAGGCGGAGAGCAAGGCGAAATCGCCGGCCGCGTACAGGTCGGCGCAACCGCCGGCACGCGGCGCCGTTTCCGGCAGCGAGGCGCGCTTGTGCGAGGAATGCGCCGCCGCGACGCCCGCATCGACGGCCGGCCGCGGCGGCGGATCCGGCGCATCGCGACTGCCCGGCCGCGACGCCCCCATCACCGCGAGCGCCGCGCCGCCGGCGGCGAGGAATGACACGAGAACCAGTTTCGACATGTTCGTTGGCCGACTCAGGAAGGAATCCTCGGCCGACGCCGGGATTCCCGTGGCACGCGAATGTGCCGCTCGCGACCGGACACGTGCGGACCGCTCGCGCAGGCGAGTCCGGAAGCAGTCCGGATCCGCCGATGGGAAGATCGACGAGTCGCCGATGCGCCGGCCGCACGCGATCCGCCGGCGAGTGTACGCCGCCCGCGCGCGCGCGATCGGCGACGGCGAATGCGCGTTCCGGTGCGAGTCAGCATGACCTCCGCGGCGACGCGCGGGATGCGATCATGGCGCGCCACCGCCTTGCCGCTGCGCCCTCGAACGCCATGACGGATTTCCTGCTCTCGCCGCTGACCTGGCTGATCGCCGCCTCGCTGGTCCTGCTCGGCGCGCGCCGGCGCTGTCTGCGCCTGCCCGCGGTCGCGCTGGCGATGCTCGCGCTGGTGGCGATGACCCCGCTCGGCGCCAATGCGCTGGTGCGCCTGGTCGAGATCGACGCGGGCGATCCGGCGGCTTGCTCCGAGCCGCTGCCGGACGCGCTCGTCGTGCTCGGCGGAGGGTTCGACGGCGATCCGCAGGACGCCGACGACGTCGTCGCCTTGTCCGCGCCGAGCCTGCGCCGGCTGCTCGCCGGCGCCGCCGCGTTCCAGCGCGCCGGTGCTGTGCATCTGTACATCGCCGGCGCGGCCGACGAACGCGTACCGGAGAGCCAGGTGCTCGCCGCGCTGGCCGAACGCCTCGGCGTGCCGGCCGCGGCGATCGTCACCGAGCGGACCTCGATGACGACCTGGGAGAACGCCGAGCATCTGCGCGCGCTGCCGCAACCGCCGCCGTCGCGCATCGCGCTGGTCAGCTCCGCCTTGCACCTGCCGCGCGCGCTGGTCGCGTTCCGCGCCGCCGGCTTCGACGCCTGCGCGATCGCCAGCGATTCCGCCTGGGTGCCGCCGCGCGGCATCGGCTACTTCCTGCCGCGCACGTCGGCGCTGCGCAAGGCCGACGCGGCGATCCACGAGATCGTCGGCATGCTGGTCTATCGCTGGCGCGCGCGTCAGCCGGCGGCGGCGAGCTTGCGTTCCCACGCCAGCGCGGTGCGCGCGATGACGTCGATGTCGTCGTAGCGCGGACGCCAGCCGAGCACCTCGCCGGCGCGCGCGGCGTCGGCGATCAGCGACGGCGGATCGCCGGCGCGGCGCGGCTGCTCGACGACGGCGATACCGGCGCCGTGCGCGCGCTCGACCGCCGCGATCACCTCGCGCACCGAATAGCCGTGGCCGTAGCCGCAGTTCAGCGTGGTCGAGGCGCCGCCGGCGCGCAGGTAGTCCAGCGCGCGCAGATGCGCGGCGGCCAGATCCTCGACGTGGATGTAGTCGCGCACGCCGGTGCCGTCGGCGGTCGGGTAGTCGGTGCCGAACACGCTGAGCTGCGCGCGCCGGCCGAGCGCGACCTCGCAGGCGACCTTGAACAGCAAGGTCGCGTTCTTCGTGCTCTGGCCGATGCGGCCCTGCGGATCGCCGCCGGCGACGTTGAAGTAGCGCAGCACGACGTGGCGCAGCGCGCCGATCGCGTCGAGATCGCGCAGCATCCACTCGCTCATCAGCTTGGAGCTGCCGTAGGGATTGATCGGCTGCGTCGGCGAATCCTCGCGCACGCGGCCGTCGCCCGGGATGCCGTACACGGCGGCGGTCGAGGAGAACACGAAATGCTTCACGCCGGCCTTCACGCAGCGATCGAGCAGGCTGCGCGTCTGCGCCGTGTTGTTGCCGTAGTAGCGCAGCGGATCGGCGACCGACTCCGGCACGATCGTGCGCGCGGCGAAGTGCATGACGGTGTCGACCGCGTGTTCGCCCAGCACGCGCTCGACCAGCGCCTCGTCGCCGACCTGGCCGACCACCAGCGGCGCGTCGAGCACCGCTTCGCGAAAGCCGGTGCTGAGATCGTCGAGCACGACCACGCGCTCGCCGGCCTCGCGCAGCTGGCGCACGACGTGACTGCCGATGTAGCCGGCGCCGCCGGTGACGAGAATCGTGTTCGCGCTCATCGCATCCGCCCCGCCGGGTCCGTGATCATCGCCTCTGCGTTCATGATGTTTCCTCCGACATCGGTTCGTTCGACACCGGCCGCGCGGTCGACGTCGCGTTCGCGCGCGCGTGCTCGCGGCCTTGTCCGATCAGGATCTTCGCATCCAGCACTTCCAGGTCGGCGCTGGTCGAATAGGTGTGGCAGCCCTTCAGGTGCGCGTCCCAGCTCGGCTCGAGGCGCCCGATCGGCCGCTCCGCGTAGCGCTCGGGATCGAGTTCGGTGACCTCGTTGAAGACCACCGCGTAGCCGTACTCGACGCTGCAATCCTGCGACGGCCGGATCAGCCGGCCTTCGTGCACGAACAGGCGGCCGGCCGGGCGCGCGGCGCGCACGTCGCTGACGATCGGATTGTTCGGATGCGGCCGCCACGGCCCCAGCGGCGTCGGCGCGCTGAACAGGAACAGGTCGTCCCAGATGCGATCGTCGTAGCTGAGCGCGCTTTCCTTCACCGTGGCGAACAGGTACCAGCGCGTGCCGTCGAAATGCAGGGTCGGGTCGACGATGTTCCAGCCGTGCAGCAGGTGGGACACCTGCTCCCACTGGTCCGGGAAGCGGCGCGCGCGATACAGCGTGACGCGCTGCGTCTCCGACGACTCGACCGTCATGTAGATGTCGCCGTTCCACTCGAACAGGCACGGATAGGACAGATGCCAGGCGGTCTCCAGCGCGACCCAGGTGCGCGCCGGGCGCAGGTCGCCGCCGAGCTCGATCGCGGTGATGAGGCCGCGTCGCGTCGCGTACGGATAGTCCTCGACGAAGACGTAGTCGCGCCCGTCGTGGCGCAGCGCGCACGGATCGGCCCAGAAATGTCCGGGCGGCGCGTCGACGCGCTGGAATTCGTCCAGCCGCGGCGCCGCCGGATCCAGGCGGCGGCCGCGCCGCACGGCGAGGAACCAGGATTCGACGCGACCGAGCCGCGGCAGTTGGCGGCGCAGCCCGCGCAGCACGAAGCGCAGGCCGAACACGCACATCGCCAATGTTCCCGGCGGTTGGAACTGCGGCGCCGGATGCAGCGCCGGCGACCGCCCCAGCGCCAGCTCGCGCAGCGCGCGCACCAGCAGCGCCGGCGTACGCAGCAACTGGTTGGCGCGATTGCGCGAGAACGACAGCTGCGAGGTCGCGCTGCGCAGCGGTTGCAGCACGCGCCAGTCGCCGAGCTCGGACAGATGCACCAGCAGGCCGCCGCGCGTGACCGGGTCGCCGCGCATCACCGGATCGAGCAGCCACAGCGCCGAGCGCAGCGGGTCGAAGGCGTAGCGCTCGAACGTCCACACGCCGAGCCGCGCGGCGGCGGCGAGGCGGGGACCGGCCGGCGGCAGGCCGATGGAGACGATCAGATCCGGCTTCGCCTCGGCGAGACGCTGCAGGTCCTCGTCGGCCAGTTCCAGCGTCGGCTCGGTCTGCCGGGCGCGGCAGCCGATGAAGATCGTCTGCGGCAATCGTCCCGGCAGCGAGCAGCGCGCGGTCGCCATGCGCGCGACGCCGCCGATCCACGCGTCGGCGTGCAGGAACAATTCGAGCAGCCGCGGCAGGTGGCGCGGCGCCGGCGCCGTCACCGCGCCGATCGTGACCAGGTCGGCCACGTCGCTGTCGACGATCGCCGCCAGCGTCTCGGCGATCCAGGTCGGCGCGTTGACGTGGCCGACCAGCGCGACCACGCGCAGGCGCGTGGCGTCCGGCGGCAAGGCCGGGTACAGGTGCGAACGCTTGTCCGCGGCGTCGATGCGATCCACGCTGTCCCCCGTCAACTCCGCGCGCACCAGTCGCGCACGGTCCCCAGCAGCCTGGCGCGATCCTCGCCGTACATGAACAAGTGATCGCACTCGGGCCAGTAGTCGAACGTGATTCCCGCCTCGCGCTCGGCGACGCCGAACGTCGCCGCGAACTGCCGTCGATGCAGGAAGTACGCCGCCCCCCCGGTATACAGCGCCAGCACGCGCACGTCGCGTGCCAGCAGTTCGTGCATCTGCGCGCGCGCCGCCGCGGGCGACGGCCAGTCGCGCAGGTCGTCGTCGCTGATCTCGGCCGCGGCGAACGCGCGCCGGCGCAGCATGCCGGGCCAGCTGCGCGGCGGACGCCGCAGCAGCAATTGCAGCTGGCCGACGCGGAACCAGCCGCCTCGCGCGGCGAAACCGTCGAGCAGCAGCAGGCCGCGCACGCGCCGATCCGCCAAGGCGACCTTCCAGCCGAGGTCGGCGGCCGAACAGATGCCGCCGACGACGAAACCGGTCTCGCCGAAGCGCGCCTGCAGCGCGTCGAGAATGCGCGCGACCACGGCCGGCGCGTCGGCGCCGCGCAAGGGCGCGTCGCCGACGCCGGGCAGGTCGAAGCGCAGCACCGCCTGCCCGGCCTCGGCGAGCGTGCGCGCGAGCTGCACGGAGAGACGGAACGGACCGGCGCGATGCACCAGACCGGCATTCAGCAGCACCACCACGGCGCTGCCGGGCCGCCTCTCCGCAGGCAGCGTCAGCACACCGAACAGGCCGTCCCCCAGTTCCAGCACCTGTTCCCTCATGCACCCTTCCCTGCCGACCAGGCGGCGACCAGCGTTCCGACCAGACCGTCCAGCTCGCGCCCCGGAAACACGTTGCGGATGGTCAGGTCGGTCTCCCAGCCCGCCAGCGCGGGCGGCAGATCGAAGCGATGCGGCGGCGTGGCGCCGTCGGCGAGCGTGCCGTCGCCGACGACGTCGAAGGCGATCCTCGGCGCGACGGTGCGCTGTGCGGCGAGTTCGGCGCGCAAGGCGGCGCCGACGTGCGAACCGAGCAGGCGGTCGGCGACCGCCGCACGCGGCGCGCGCAGATGCGGATAGCGCTGGCGCGAGGCGCGCTCGTGCGCGTCCATCGCACCGAGCTGGTCGAGCCAGGCGGCGCCGTCGGACAGCGGCTGCCACAGGCACACGCGCGCCACGCCGTCGGCGTCGGTCGCCGCGAGCGCCGGCCAGACGCCCGCGCGCACGCCGAGCAGGAGCAACGGGGCGTCGGCGACGAGTCCGCGCAGCAGCGCCAGCGCCGTGCGCGTGTCGGCCGTCGCGCCGGCGAGGCTGAAGGCGTCGTCGTCGCCGGCCGAGTCGCCGCTGCCGAAATAGTCGAAGCGCAGGCACAGCCAGCCCTGCGCGGCGAGCCGCGCCGCGACCAGCGAGATCAGCCGATAGCTCAGGAACTGCTCGTGGAAGAACGGTGGGCAGATCAGCACGCCGCCGCGCAGCGGCACCTGCGGCGCCGGCACGTGCGCGACGGCGAACAGCTCGCGTCCGGGCGATCCGAACGGGATCGGACGCACCGACGAACTCATGAACCGGTCCGCCCGCGGCCGCCACGCCCGAACAGCCGCCCGAGCAGCGACGGCGCCGCCGTCGCGGCCTGCTCCGGCAACTGGCTCGCCAGCGAACCGAGCGTGCCGGTCGCGACCGCCATCAGGTTCAGGCGCACGCCGGTGTCGCGCTGCACGCGCGTGGCCATCTCGACCGCGAGCAGCGAATGGCCGCCGAGTTCGAAGAAGTTGTCGTCCGGGCGCACCTCGGCGAGGCCGATCAGATCGCTCCAGAGCCGGCCCAGGTACGCTTCGCGCGCGTCGCCGGACGCCTCCGTCGGCGCGTCCGCTTCCGGCGCCGCCTCCGGCTGAGTCGATACGGCCAATTCGGCCAGCGTCTTGCGGTCGATCTTGCCGTTCGGGGTGTGCGGCAGCGTCGCCAGCACCTCGATCTGCTGCGGCCGCATGTAGGGCGGCAAGGCCTCGCGCAGACGTTCGCGCAGCCGCGCGGCGAGATCGCCGGCGACGGTCGGCGCACCGACGTAGAGCACCAGCCGCTCGTCGTTGCCGCCGAAGCGGCGCAGCACGGCGGCGGCCTCGCGCACGCCGGACTCGGCGCGCGCGGCGGCTTCGATGTCGCCGGGTTCGATGCGATGGCCGCGCAGCTTGATCTGGTCGTCGGCGCGGCCGTGGAAATGCAGCACGCCGTCGCGCAGGCTGCCGATGTCGCCGGTGCGGTACATGCGGCTGCCGTCGGCGGCGAACGGATCGGCGCGGAAGCGCTCGGCGGTCAGATCGGGGCGGCCGAGATAGCCGTCGGCGACGCCGGCGCCGCCGATCCAGAGTTCGCCTTCCGCGCCGGACGCCACCGGTTTCATTTCGGCGTCGAGCAGATGGAGCGTCGTGTTGGCGATCGGTTGCCCGAGCGGCACCGCGCCGCCGCCGCGCTCGACGCGCGCCACGCTCGACCAGATCGTCGTCTCGGTCGGGCCGTACAGGTTCCACAGCTCGCGCGCCGGCGCCAGCACGCGCTCGGCCAGGTCGCGCGGCAGCGCCTCGCCGCCGACCAGCAGCTTGAGTCCGCGCACGGCCTCCTCACCCGCGCCATCGACGAGCAGGCGCAGCAAGGTCGGCGTGGTCTGCAGCACGCTCGCATGCGCTTCGCGCAGCGCGCGCGCGAGTTCGAGCGGATCGTGCGTCTGGGCCTCGCCGAGCAGCCGGATGCGCGCGCCGACGATCAGCGGCAGATACAGCTCCAGGCCGGCGATGTCGAACGACAGCGTGGTCACCGCGGCGAGCACGTCGTCGGCGTCGAGGCCGGGGCGCTCGCGCATGGAGACGAGGAAGTTGGCGAGATTCCGCTGCAACACGCGCACGCCTTTCGGCACGCCGGTCGAGCCGGAGGTGAACAGCACGTAGGCGAGATCGTCGCCGTCGATGCGCGGCAGCCCGGTCGCGGCCGCGCCTTTCGCGGAGTAGGCGACGCGCGCGAAGTCGCCGCCCTGCACCGCGGCCGGCAGCTCGGCGCCGTCGAAGACGACGACGTGGCGCAGCGCCGACTGCTCGATCATCGTGCGCAGGCGCGCGTCCGGAAACGCCGGATCGAGCGGCACGTAGGCCGCGCCCGCGCGCAGCACGCCGAGCAGGGCCGGCAGCAGCTCGATCCGCCGCGGCATGCAGACGCCGACCAGATCGCCGCGCGCGACGCCGGCGGCGCGCAGGTTCGCCGCGAACGCGGCGCTGTCGCGCCAGAGCTGCGCGTAGCTCAGAGAACCGCCCTCGCCTTCGATCGCGACGCGATCGGGCGCGCGCTGCACCTGCGCTTCGATCAGGCTCGGCAACGTCGGCGCGGCCGGCTCGACCGGCGCGGCGGAATCCGCGTCGGGCGGCAGCGGCGCCCGCGCGGCGCCGTCCGGCGGCACGAACGCGGCCAGCGTCCGCTCGAACTCGCCGATCCAGCGGCGGATCGTCGCCGCGTCGAACAGCGCCGTGCGGTAGTGCACGTCGAGACTCAGCGCATGGCCGTCGTCGTTGAGATTGAAGAACAGATCCCACAGCAGCGCCGCGTGACGGCAGTCCTGCCAGGTCACCGCGAGATCGTCGTAGGCCGGCGCGCGCACGCGCGGGTTCAGATTGAACACGACCTCGGCCAGCGCGCCCTGCGCATCGCGGCGGCGCGGACCCAGCGCGTGCACGACATCGAGCAGGGTCAGATCCTGGTGCTCGGCCGCGTCGAGCAGCGCGCGCTGCGCGTCGGCGACGAGCGCGTCGGTCGAAGCGCCCTCCGCGACCGCGAGGCGCAGCGGCAAGGTGTTGACGCCGTCGCCGATCAACGCGCCGCTGCCGGCCAGCGCCTGGCCGGCGAACGGAATGGCGACGACGAAGTCACGCCGGCCGGAAGCGCGCGCGAGCCACGCGGCGAAGCCGGCCAGCAGCAGGCCGTACAAGGTCGCGCCGCGCCGCCGCGCCGCCTGGCGCAACGCGTCGGCGAGCTCCGGCGTGAATGCGTGGCGTTCGCTGTCGGCGGAGAAGTCGGTGGCGACGGCGGCGCGCGGACGGTCGCTCGGCAAGGCGAGCGGCGGCGGCGGGTCGAGATGGCGCGCGCGCCAGTAGTCGAGCTGCGCCGCGTTCGACGCGCGCCGCGCGCGCTCGTCCAGCACGTAGGCGCGATAGCTCTGCGCCGGCGGCAGCTCCGGTTCGCCGCCCGCGGCGTAGGCGTTGTAGGCGGTTTCGAGTTCCTCGCAGAACACCGCCAGCGACCAGCCGTCCATCGCGAGATGGTGCATGAGCACGTGCAGCGCGTGCCGATCCTTGCCGAGCCGGATCAGGTTCAGGCGCAGCAGCGGCGGCGCGTCGAGATCGAACGGCTCGTGCATCGCCTCGCGGCAGAACGCGTCGAGGCGGGCCTCGACGTCGGCCTCGGCGGAAAAATCCCGGTCGCGCAGCGGCAGCGGCGGCAGCGTCCGCAGGCTCTGCGTGCGGCCGTCGGGCGCGATCGCCAGGCGGAACGCCTCGTGCCGCGACCACACCCATTCCAGTGCGCGCTTCAACGCCGCGACGTCGAGCGCGCCGTCGTAGCGCAGCACCACCGCCTCGTTGTAGGCCAGCGCCGCGCTGCCGCCGTACTGACCGCCGAGCCATTTCTCGAGCTGGCCCTGGGTCAGCGGAAACGCATCCGCGACAGCGGACGCGCCGACCGCCGCACTCGCGCCGTCGCGCGGCGACAGCAACCGCTCGCGCATCAGCGCCGCGGTCGCGGCCTCGACGGCGGCGACGATGCGCTCGACGTCGTCGTCCGTATGCGCCTCGGTCAGGAAGCAGTTGAACTGCTCGTACACGTGCAGGCCGTTGGCGCGCAGCGCGTACCAGAACAGGCTCGCGAACGGCTGTCCCTCGTCGGCGACGATGCGCCACAGCGAGCTGAAGCCGACCGCGTGCAGCGGCGCCGCGTGCGCCGCGAAGATCGCGTTCAAGCGCTCGATCAACATCGCCGTGCGCGCGTTCAGGCGGCGCTGCAGCTCCGGCCCGCTGCGCTGGAGGTGCGTCAACGCCGCCTTGGCCGCGGCGAGCGCGAGCGGGTGGCGCACGAAGGTGCCGGCGAAGTAGGTCACGCCGGCTTCCGGGTGGGAATCGTCGCCGAAGCGCCAGTCGCCGCCGTCGAGCGCGTCCATCCAGTGCGCGCTGCCGGCGATCGCGGCGAACGGCAGGCCGCCGCCGATGATCTTGCCGTAGGTGGCGAGGTCGGCGCGCACGCCGTAGAACTCCTGCGCGCCGCCCGGCGCGATGCGGAAGCCCGTGATGACCTCGTCGAAGATCAGCGCACAACCCCCTTCGTCGCAGATCGGCCGCAGCGCACGCACGAATTCGCGCGGCTGCAGCGACGGATTCTTGCCCTGCACCGGCTCGATCAGGATCGCGGCGAGTTCGTGCGCGCGTTCGCGCAGGATGCGCAGCGATTCCTCGCTGCCGTAGTCGAGCACCAGCACGTTCTCGACCGCGCTGGCGAGAATGCCCGGCGCGGCGGCGATCGAGCGCAGGCTGCGCGTGCCGCGCACGATCACCTCGTCGAAGATGCCGTGGTAGGAGTTGGTGAAGATCGCGATCGTCTTGCGCCCGGTCACCGTGCGCGCGACGCGCATCGCGCCCATCACCGCTTCCGAGCCGGTGTTGCAGAACGCGACGCGCTGCATGCCGGTCATGCCGGCGATCAGCTCGGCGACCTCGGCGGTCAGCGGATGCTGCGGACCGACTTCGAAGCCCTGGTCGATCTGCTGCTTCAACGCGTCGGCGACGTAGTCCGGCTGGTAACCGAGGAAATTCGCGCCGAACGCGTTCAGGCAGTCGACGTATTCGTTGCCGTCGACGTCCCACAACCGCGCGCCCTTCGAGCGCTCGACCACCAGCGGATAGACCAGCTCCTTCCACAGTGGATTGAAACCGGTGACCACGCGCGGATCGGCCATGCGCGCGCGGTGCTGCTGGCTGAACGCCTTCGACTGCGCGGTGCGTGCGTTGTAGGCACGCGTGAAGTCGTCGACGTAGGCGCGCTGCGACGGACTCAGCGCGAGATCGCCCTTCAAGGTGATGCGCGCGGAAGCGCCGAACGGCCGCTCGACCAGGTTCGCCGTCTCCTCGACCGCAACGGCGGTCTGCACCGCGGGGGACACGACGCGGGCCGGCGCGGGCGCCGGCGCCGCGGCGGCGCCGCCGGCGAGCGCGGCGAGCAGTTGTGTCTGCTGCTGCATCAGCGCCATCTGGCTCTGGATCAGCTGGGTCAGCAGCGGCGCGTCGGCCGCCACCGGCGCAGCCGCCGCCGGCATCGCGACAGGCGCCGGGGCGTCCGCCGGCAGCGTCGCGTCGAGCAGGTCGGCGAGCTTGTCGATGCTGTCCAGATCCTCCATCAGGCGGCGGAACTTCAGCTTCAATCCGTAGCGCCGTTCGAGTTCGAGCGCGGCCTGCGTCAGCGACAGCGAATCCAAACCGAGTTCGAGCAGGCTCGCGCCGTCCTGCGCCGCGCCGACCGGCTCGCCGCTGAGGTTCTCGACCAGCTCGCGCAGCTCCGCGCGCAGGCGCGCACCGCGCGGCGGTGCGGTCGGCGGGACGGGTGCGGCGGGTGGACTCATCTCGACGGCTCCGATGACGCCGCTCGCGGCCGGCGCCGATGTTTCGATCCAGTATCGCTCACCGCCGAACGGATACCCCGGCAGCACCACGCGATGGCGCTTCTCGCCGGCGAAGTACGCGTCCCAGTCCGGCTCGCGGCCCTGCCGCCAGCATTCGCCGAGCGCCTGGGCGAGGTGCTCGGCGTCGCTGCCGCTGCGCGACGCCGCGCCGAGCGAGGCAGCCGCGGCGTCGCCTTCGCGCAATTGCGTGCGCACGAAGGTGGTCAAGGCCTGCGACGGGCCGACTTCGACGAACAGCGCCGGGCCGTCGGCCAGCGCATCGGCGACCGCGTCGGCGAATCGTACCGGTTCGCGCAGCTGGCGCAGCCAGTAGGCCGGGTCGGTCGCCTCGTCCGCGCGGATCGGCCGGCCGCTGACGCAGGAATGGAACGGCCGCGTCGGCGGCGCCAGGCGCACCTGCGCGAAGGCGCGCTCGAATGCCGGCAAGGCGCCGTCCATCGAGGCGGAATGGAAGGCGTGGCTGACTTTCAGCCGCGTGCTGGCGATGCGTTCGGCGTCGAGCTCTTTCGCGAACGCATCGAGCGCGTCCTCGGCGCCGGCGACGACGACCAGCTCCGGCGCGTTGACCGCCGCCAGCGTCACGCCGAGCGGCAGGCGCGCGGCGACGTCGTGCTCGGCCGCGCGCACCGCCAGCATCGCGCCGGGCGGCTGCGCCTGCATCGCCGCGCCGCGCGCGCAGACCAGCGCGATCGCGTCTTCGAGCGTGAATACGCCGGCCAGGGTCGCGGCGACGTATTCGCCGATGCTGTGACCGATCATCGCGTCGGCGTCCAGGCCGATCGACTGCCACCAGCGCGCCAGCGCGTATTCGACCGCGAACAGCGCCGGCTGCGTGCAGCGCGTCTCGGCGAGCTGCGCGTTGGCGCGCTTCTCGTCGCCCGTCATCGGCAGGATCAGCGCACGCAGGTCGAGGTCGAGGTGCCGGGAGGCGAGTTCGCAGCAACGCTCGAACGATTCGCGGAACGCGGGTTCCGCGGCGACCAGTTCGCGCGCCATGTTGGCGTGCTGCGAGCCCTGGCCGGGGAACAGGAACACCAGCTTCGGCTTGGCCGCGCGGCAGGCGGCGAGGCGCGCGAGGCGTGTGCGCGCCTCGGCGACGGTGCGCGCGACGACCACGCCGCGCACCGCCATCGTCTTGCGGCCGAGCGCCAGGGTCGCGCCGATGTCGGCGAGGTCGGCGTCGGTGTGCGCGGCGAGCGCGTCGGCCAGTTCGGCAGCGCGACGACGCAGCGCGTCGGGATCGCGCGCCGACAGCGGCAGCAGCGCGACCGGCCGCCCGGCCGAGGACGGCGCGCGCTGCGGCGCTTCCTCGAGCACCACGTGCGCGTTGGTGCCGCCGACGCCGAACGAACTGACGCCGGCGCGGCGCGGCGCGGCCTTGCGCGTCCACGCCTTGGCGCGCTGCACGACCTTGAACGGCGTGCGCGCGAAGTCGATCTCCGGATTCGGCGTGCGGTAGTTGAGGCTGGCCGGGATGCGGCCGTGATGCAGCGCCAGCGTCGCCTTGATCAAGCCGGCGACGCCGGACGCGGCGACCAGGTGGCCGAGGTTGCCCTTGAGCGAACCGATCCAGCAGGTCGGCGCGGCGCCGCTGCCGCGCTCGGCGGCGAACGCGCGCGCGAGGGCTTCGATCTCGATCGGATCGCCGAGCGGCGTGCCGGTGCCGTGCGCCTCGACGTAGCCGATCGAGTCGGCCTCGACGCCGGCGCTGGCCAGCGCGAGACGGATCGCGGCGGCCTGGCCGCGCACGCTCGGCGCGCTGAAGCTCGCCTTGTCGGCGCCGTCGTTGTTGACGCCGACGCCGCGGATCACCGCCCAGATCGTGTCGCCGTGCTCGATCGCGTCGGCGAGGCGCTTGAGCACCACCACGCCGGCGCCGGAGGAGAACACCGTGCCGGTGGCGTCGGCGTCGAACGGACGGCAATGGCCGTCGGCCGACTCGATCGCACCCTCGGCCGGCAGGTAGCCCGACTCCTGCGGCACCGCGATGTTGACGCCGCCGGCGAGGGCGACGTCGCACTGCCAGCTCATCAGCGCGTACCAGGCCTGCGCGATCGCCACCAGCGACGTCGAGCAGGCGGTGTACAGGCTGATCGCCGGTCCCGTCAGGCCGAGCTTGTGCGCAACGCGCGTGGCGACGTAGTCCTTTTCGTTGGCCAGCATCGCGGCGAACTCGCCGGCCGCGGCGACCAGGTCCGGCCGCGCTTCGACCAGCTTGCGATAGCCATTGTTCGAGGTTCCGGCGAACACACCTATCGAAGCGGCGCCGACGCCGCCCCGCGCACGCGCCGGATCGATGCCGGCGTGCTCGAGCGCGTTCCAGCACAGCTCGAGGAACACGCGCTGCTGCGGATCGATCAGCTGCGCTTCGCGCGCGGAGATGCCGAAGAAGCCGGCGTCGAAGCGGTCGGCGTCGGCGACCACGCCGCGCGCCGGCACGTAGCGCGGATGCTCGCGCAGCTCGCGCGGCACCAGCGGCGAGAGCTGCTCGGGCGTGAAGCGCGTGATGCTCTCGCGGCCGGCGAGCAGGTTCGCCCACAGCTCGTCGACCGAGGCCGCGCCCGGAAAGCGTCCGGCCATGCCGACGATGGCGACGCCGTCGCTGGCTGCATCGCTCATCGCGCACCTCCGCGCGGGCCGAAGCGCGCGAACGAGGCGCGCTGGCGCTCGCCGCGCTGCTGCACGTCCGCTTCCACCACCGCCTCGACCGGTGCGTCCGCGCCGAGCAGCGCCGCCTGCGCGGCCGCGCTCGGATGCTCGTACATCTGCGCCGCGCTGAGCACGTGGCCGTGGCGGCGCAGTTCGGTCAGCGCGCGCACGACGAGCAGCGAGCGTGCGCCGCGTTCGAACAGGTTCTCCTCCGCGTCGAGGTCGCCGACGCCGAGCAGCTGCTGCCAGAGTTCGACCAGTTGTTCCCGCAGCGGCGCGCCGGCGCGCCAGTGCAGCACGCTCGCGCTCGCTTGACGGGCGAGTTCGCGGCGGTCGATCTTGCCGCTCGCGGTCAGCGGCAGCGCCGCGTGCAACACGAACTCCTGCGGCACCAGGTACGCCGCCAGCGTCTTCGCGCTGTGCGCGCGCAGCGCCGTGGCGAGCTGGGTTTCGGTGCTGCTCGGATCGCGCGGCACGACGTGCGCGACCAGACGCCGTGCGCCGTCCTCGCCGGCCGCGACGACGACCGCCTCGGCCACCGCGGCGTGACGCACGAGCACGGCCTCGATCTCGGCCGGTTCGATGCGGAAACCGTCGAACTTGATCTGCTCGTCGAGGCGGCCGAGATAGTCGAGCACGCCGTCCGCGTGCCGGCGCACGCGGTCACCGCTGCGGTACCAGCGCGCATCGCCCTGCTCGACGAAGCGTTCGGCGGTCAATTCCGGCTGGTGGATGTAGCCCGCGGCGAGGCAGTCGCCGCCGAGCCACAGCTCGCCCTCGAATACATTCGCAGCCGAAGGCTGCCGCGACTGCCCCTCGCCTGCGAAGCGGGAGAGCGGAGGGCCATCGGCGGATGCCGAGGGTGGGGTGAGGGACGCTTCGGCGACTGCGTCGCCCCACTCTTCGCCGTCGACCACGCGCACGTCCACCCACGGCAGCGGCGCGCCGATCGGCGGCAGCTCCGGCCATGCGGCCGGATCGCCGGACAGCTCGTGCGCCGTGACCACGTGCGTTTCGGTCGGGCCGTAGTGGTTGTGCAGCACCGCGCCGGGCAGCGCCGCGAACAGCGCGCGGATCGCCGGCGTGATGCGCAGCTGCTCGCCGGCGGTGATCACGTCGCGGAGACGTTGCGGTGCCGGCGCACCGGTCGCCACCGCCTCGGCCAGCGCCTGCAGGCCGACGTAGGGCAGGAACAGGCGCTCGACCTGCTCGCGCGCGAGCAGGTCGAGCAGGGCGTACGGATCGCGCCGCTCCGCGTCGCTCGGCAGCACCAGGGTGCCGCCGCCGGCGAGGGTCGAGAAGATTTCCTGGAACGAGACGTCGAAGCCGAGCGGCGCGAACTGCAAGGTGCGCGCGGGCCGGCCGAGGCGCGCGTGCGCGCGATGCCAGTCGATCAGGTGCGCGACCGCGGCGCGACGCATGGCGACGCCTTTCGGGCGGCCGGTCGAGCCGGAGGTGAACAGCACGTAGGCGAGTTCGCCGTGCACCGGCGCGACGGCGTCCGCGGGCGCCGCGAGCGCGGCGCGGCGGTCGATCCAGGTGGTCCCGCGCGGCAGGCGCGCGCGCAGCGCGGCGTCGCCGAGCGCGCAGCGCGGGCGCGCGTCCTCGCACATCGCGGCGAGGCGCGCGTCGGGAAAATCCAGATCGAGCGGCAGGTAGGCCGCGCCACAGGCGAGCGTCGCCAGCAGCGCGGCGATCGTCTCCGCGCTGCGCTCGGCCGACAGCGCGACGAGGTCGCCGGAAGCGACGCCGCCCCGATGCAGCGCGGCCGCCAGCGCACTCGTCTGCGCCAGCAGGCCGGCGTAGTCGAGCGTGAGCGCACCGGCGCGGACCGCTTCGGCCTGCGGCCGCGCGGCCGCCTGCGCGAGCAGCGGCGCCAGCAGCACGTCGGCGGCGTGCGCAGCGGTCCGGCTCACCGCAGCCCCCATTCGACCGCGGCGTTGGCGCCGAAGCGCTCGAGCACCGAGAGCAGCGGACCGAGCACGGTCAGATACGCGCCGAGCGCGCTCGCCAGCCAGCGCTTGCCGACGCGCCGGCGCTCGTCGACGACGTCGCCGACGAAGTCGCGCCAGTTGTCGGCGCCGAGCTGGTCGAAGGCGATCGAGATGGTCATGTTCAGGCTGCGCGCGGTGTGCCACCAGCCGCAGGGCAGGAACAGCGTCTCGCCGGCGCGCACCACGACCTTCTGGCACTTCGCCTCGCGGAACAGCGGATAGCGCTCGTAGTCCGGATGATGATGATCGCGGATGCTCGACTGCCACGGCACTTCCGGATTGACGTAGAGCAGGTGCTCCTGCCCCGGCGCGTACAGCGTGAATTCCTTGTCGCCGTGGATCTGCGTGATCCAGGCGTGCAGGCGCAGCACGTCGTAGTGCAGGTACGGAAACTCCCCGCCGGGACCGCCGAAGAAGATCTCGAGGTTGTTGACCGCGCCGAACAGCCGCTGCGGCATGCCGACGCCGGCCTGCCGGTCGGGCAGGCTGTAGGCGAAGCGCGGCGTCACTTCCGGCAGCAGGTCGCGGAAGGTCTTGGCGATCTCGAACTTGCACGGATACGGGCCGGGCCGTTCGACGGTCGAGGCGTCGAGCAGGTCGATCAGATCGTGCAGCCGGTAGTCCTGGCCGCGCACGCGCACGACGTGTTCGCCGTAGCGCTGACGGAAATAGTCCGGCGTGCCGTGGCCGTAGAGGGGCCAGGCGCAGGCGGCGTCGGTGATCACCACCGGCCGGCGCGGCTCACGGTAGTCGCGGACGAACGCCCGTTCATCGAGGTCGCTGCGGCGGTCGACCCAGGTCGATTCGCCGTGCGGCGCGGAATCCGCGAAATCCGCGATCTGCGCGTGATTGGTGCTCATGCTCGTCGCCCTCCCGCCCTGATCCTGCCCGGATGCCTCGTCGCGGCGACGGCCGCGTCGCGAGGGAATCGTGCGACCGCCGATGCGGCAGCCGCTCCTGGAGATACGGCAATCGGTGGCCGCGGCTGGCGCGGAAGGGTGCGGGCGGTCGTCGGACGCCGGGACGAAAGGGATGCGTGCCGGAACCGGCCCGGCCGGATCGCGCGCGCCGGCCGCAGCGAAGCCGCGCGGGCCGCGCCCCCTGCCTGCGTCGCTGAACCGACCTTTCGCATCGCCCTGTATGTCCTGCGCGCGAACCCTTTCGCTGCCTCGTTCGCCGTCTCCGACGGCGGCCCCTGTCTTCGTCGCAGTGCGGGCCAGCCTGGGACCGCAAAAACTGCGAAACAGTTCACATTTTAGCGCCGATGGCGCACTCTTTGCGAGAGGATTTCAGCCGAGCAAGCCACCTCCGCCGCCCCGCATGAACCGCCCGACCGATTTCGTCGCGTTCTACCAGCAGCTCGGACTCCGCCCCGACTGCAGCCTGGCCGAACTGAAGAACGCCTATCGACGGCGCGTGGCCGAGCTGCATCCGGACCGCAATCCGCAACACCGTGACGATGCCGAGGCGGCCGCCCGGCTGCAGGAACTGACCGCCGCCTACCAGGCCGCGCTGGCATTCGAGCGGCGCCACGGCCGCCTGCCCGGCGCGCGGGTCCATCCCGATCCAACCCCGTACAGCCGCACCCCGGCGCCCGATCGGCCCGGCGCGACGCGGCCCGAGGCGACGCGGCGGACCGGCCTGCGCCGGACCGTCTTCGCGCTGCTCGCCGCGGCGGCCCTCACCTGGGTGGTGTGGGGCCAGATCGGGCAGGACGAACCCGCCCACGCGCAGGACACCCATGAACAGCGCCGCTTCGTCGCCGTTCCACCGCCGCCGCCCGCGCCCAGCCACAACGAGGAGGAGCGCATCGAAATCGGCATGGACGCGGCCAGCGTGCGCGCGATCGAGGGCCGGCCGGTGATGGAGAACATCGAGCGCTGGGACTACGGCCCGTCGTGGATCGAGTTCGACCACGGCCGCGTCAGCGACTGGTACAGCTCGCGCCTGCGTCCGCTGAAGGTCGCCAGCGCGCGGCCGGCGCCGCGCTGACGGCGATGCGCTCAGCGCGCGCCGCGGCCGAACAGCACGATCTCGACGGTCTGGATCAGGATCATCACGTCGAACAGCAGATTGTGGTTCTTGACGTAGAACAGGTCGTACTTGAGCTTCTCGGCGGCGTCCTCCTCGGACGCGCCGTAGGCGTAGCGCAGCTGAGCCCAGCCGGCCAGACCCGGCTTCACGCTGTGGCGCAGGTTGTAGTAGCGGATCTTCTCGGCCAGCTCGGCGACGAACTGCGGGCGCTCCGGGCGCGGTCCGACCAGGCTCATCTGGCCGCGCAGCACGTTGATCAGCTGCGGCAGCTCGTCCAGGCGGGTCTTGCGGATGATGCGGCCGACGCGCGTCACGCGGTCGTCGTTGCGGGTGGCCCAGCGCGCGACGCCGTCGCGCTCGGCGTCGGTGCGCATGCTGCGGAACTTGGTCAGCGCGAACACCTCGCCGTGCTCGCCGACGCGTTCCTGCCGATACAGGATCGGCTGGCCCTTGCCCGACTCCAGGCGGATCGCCAGCGCGGTCAGCAGCATCAGCGGCCAGGTCAGCGCCAGCACCACCAGCGCGATCGAGACGTCGAACACGCGCTTGATCGCCAGCCGCAGCGGCGAGGTGTCGAAGCCGTCGGAGAACACCAGCCAGGACGGCTCGATCAGCGACAGCTTGATCTTGCCCGACTCTCGCTCGAAGAACGTCGGCAGGTCGGTGATGACGATGCCGGCCTGCTTGCAGTCGAGCAGTTCCTCCATCGGCAGGCCGCCGCGGCGATCGTCGGGACCGACCACGATCTCGTCGATCTGCAGCCGCTCGGCCCAGGCGCGCAGCGGCGCCTCGCGTTCGAGCAGATGCTCCGTCGGCACCGCGACCTCCTCCTCGCCCATGCGCACGAAGCCGACGATGGAAAAGCCGCGCCGGTCGGAGCGGCGGCGCATGCGCTGCGGGATCAGCGCGGCGCGCCGCCCGGAGCCGAGCACCAGCACGCGCCGCTTCAGCGCCTCGGTGTCGACCAGGCGCGCGAACACGACGCGGAACGCGGCGATCGCGACGAAGCCGAACAGCAGGGCGAGGCCGAACACGCCGCGGCCGATGTAAGCCAGCGGAAAGACGTAGTAGACGACAATCAGCGCGATGCCGCCGAGCAGGAAGCCGACCGCCTGCCGCGCCAGCAAACCGAACCAGGTCTCCCGCAGATGCGACTGATACAGCCCGAGCGCCGCCATCCCGCCCGCGATGACCGCCGCGAACAGCAGCGCGCGCGGCCAGATGTATTCGGAGAACCCGACCAGGCTCGGCTCGTCGGACAGGAAACGCAGGTGCGAGGCGAGCTTGACGCACAACGCCAGCAGCACGAGTTCGAGCAGCGCCAGCATCAACAGCCAGCGCGCCGAGCGTTGACGCAACAACTGGAACATCGGACTCGTTCTCCGTGCAGGGCCTCGCGAACCCGTCCGGGGATTCGCCGCGAGCGGCCATCGCCGTCGATCGCGACGACTTGCCGTCCTTCTGCCCCCGCGCACGCTCTGGCGAGGTCGCGAAAGGCCTATCATCTTCGCAGCGCCGCCGCTCGCCAGCAAGGCGCACGCGCGCTGCGCGTTCAATCCTCAGTCAAGGACTTTCTATGTGCGGAATCGTAGCGGCCACCGCCGATCGTGACGTGGTATCGGTGCTGATCGCCGGTCTCAAGGCGCTGGAGTATCGCGGCTACGACTCGGCCGGCATCTCGGTGATCGAGCAGGGACGTCTCGCGCGCGTACGCGCAAAAGGCAAGGTGCGCGAGCTCGAAGCGTTGTACGAATCCGCGCCGGTCGCCGGCAGCACCGGCATCGCGCACACGCGCTGGGCGACGCACGGCGTGCCCAATACGGTGAACGCGCACCCGCACGTCTCCAGCGAACGCGTTGCCATTGTTCACAACGGCATCATCGAGAACCACGCCGAGCTGCGCGAGGAACTGAAGGCGCGCGGCTACCGCTTCGAGTCGGAGACCGACACCGAAGTCATCGCGCACCTGATCGAACAGGCGCTCACCGGCGGCGCGGACCTGCGCTCGGCCGTGGTCGCGACGACCAAGCGCCTGCACGGCGCCTACGCGATCGCGGTGATCAACCGCGACCAGCCCGAGCGCGTCGTCGGCGCGCGCCGCGGCAGTCCGCTGGTGGTCGGCATCGGCGAAGGCGAGAACTTCCTCGGTTCCGACGTGCAGGCGCTGATCAAGCAGACCAACCGCTTCGTCTACCTCGACGAAGGCGACATCGTCGAGATCAGCCGCGAACGCGTCGAGATCTGCGACGCCGACGGCGAGCCGGTCGAGCGGCCGGTCCGCACCAGCGAACTGTCCGCCGACGCGGTCGATCGCGGCGAGTACCGCCACTACATGATCAAGGAGATCCACGAGCAGCCGCGCGCGGTCGCCGACACGCTCGAGGGCCGCATCAGCGAGAACCGCGTGCTGCCGAACATCTTCGGCGTCGACGCCGACCAGCTGCTGGCGCAGGTCAGGCACGTGCAGATCGTCGCCTGCGGCACCAGCTACCACGCCGGCCTGGTGGCGCGTTACTGGCTCGAAGGCATCGCCGGCCTGCCTTGCAGCGTCGAGGTCGCCAGCGAATACCGCTACCGCCACGCGGTGGTGCAGCCCGGCACGCTGTTCCTCGCCGTGTCGCAGTCCGGCGAGACCGCCGACACGCTGGCCGCGCTGCGCGACGGGCGCCGGCGCGGCTATCTCGGCTCGATGGCGATCTGCAACGTGCCCGAGTCCAGCCTGGTGCGCGAATCGGACCTGGTGCTGATGACGCGCGCCGGCCCGGAGATCGGCGTCGCCTCGACCAAGGCGTTCACCACGCAGCTGACCGCACTCGCCCTGCTGGTGCTCGAACTCGCACGCCTGAACGGGCTCGCCAACGACAAGTACGAGCGCCTGGTCGCCGAACTGGCCACGCTGCCGCGCGTGATCGGCGAGGTGCTGCGGCTGGAGCCGGAGATCGCCGCGCTGGCCGAACGCTTCGTGCCGCGCCACCACGCCCTGTTCCTCGGCCGCGGCGTGCATTATCCGGTCGCGCTGGAAGGCGCGCTGAAGCTGAAGGAAATCTCCTACATCCACGCCGAGGCCTATCCGGCCGGCGAACTCAAGCACGGCCCGCTCGCCCTGGTCGACGAGGACATGCCGGTGATCACCGTCGCGCCGAACAACCAGCTGCTCGAGAAGCTGAACTCGAACCTGCAGGAAGTGCGCGCGCGCGGCGGCGAACTGTTCGTGTTCGCCGACACGGACGCGGCGGTCGCGCAGGACACGACGCGCGGCGCGGTGCTGAAGATCGCCTCCGGCGGCAACCTGATCGCGCCGGCGGTGTTCACCGTGCCGCTGCAGATGCTCGCCTACCACGTCGCCGTGCTGCGCGGCACCGACGTCGATCAGCCGCGCAACCTGGCCAAGTCGGTCACGGTCGAATAGGGCAGCCGACGGCCGCGATCACCGCGGGCACGCGCCTGAGCTAGCATAGCTCCGTCAACGGAGCTGCCATGCGCGATCCCGATCCGGTCACGCCGTCGCGCGGCGACGCGGGAGAGTTCGATGCGACCTTGCGGCCGCAGGTGTACCAGCGCCTGCGCGAACTGGCGCGGCGCCAGCTCGCCGGCGAACGCGCGGCGCAGACGCTGGACACCACCGCGCTGGTGCACGAGGCCTGGCTGAACCTCGCCGACGGCGCGCACGGCTTCAACGACCGGGCGCATTTCTACGCCTACGCGGCCACCGCGATGCGGCACATCCTGGTCGACCACGCGCGCCGGCGCATGGCGCGCAAGCGCGGCGGCAACGAGACGCCGCTCGACCTCGACGCGATCGAGATTCCGAGCGCGCACGCGGCCGCCGAGATGCTCGCGCTGAACGAGGCGCTGGACCGCCTCGACGCGCTCGAACCGCGCCTCGCGCGCGTGGTCGAGCTGCGCTTCTTCGCCGGCCTGTCGGTGGAGGAAACCGCCGAGGCGCTCGGCATCGTCGCGCGCAGCGTGGTGCGCGACTGGGCGCGCGCGCGCGTCTTCCTGCAGCAGGCGATCGAATGAGCGGCGGCGCGATCGAGCGGCGCTGGCTCGAACTCGGGCCGTTGTTCGACCGTGCCTTCGAGCTCGACGCGGCGGAGCGCGCACACTTCCTCGCCGGCATCGACGACGCGGAACTGCGCGAGGCGCTGACCGATCTGCTCGAGCAGGCCGGCCGCGCAACGCCGCTCGACGACGGCAGCGGCCGCCTCGCCGCCGCCTTGATCGAGAGCGGCCTGGAAGGCCGCCGCCTCGGCGCCTGGCGCGTCGGCCGCGCGATCGGCGCCGGCGGACAGGCCCACGTATTCGCGGCGATGCGCGCGGACGGCACCTACGAGCAGCAGGCGGCGATCAAGATCCTGCGCTACGGCCTGCACGACGCCTACGAACGCGAACGCTTCGCGCGCGAGCGCGCGATCCTGGCGCGGCTCGACCATCCGCACATCGCGCGCCTGCTCGACGGCGGGCTCACCGAGGAAGGCGTGCCGTGGTTCGCGCTCGAATACGTCGACGGCCAGCCGCTCACCGCCTGGTGCGACGAACGGCGCCTCGACCTCGACGCGCGCCTGGCGCTGTTCGGCGCGATCTGCGCGGCGGTCGACTACGCGCATCGCAACCTCGTCGTGCATCGCGACCTCAAGCCGTCGAACATCCTCGTGCGCGGCGACGGCACGCTCAAGCTGCTCGACTTCGGCATCGCGCGGCTGCTCGACGACGGCGACCGCGACGCGACGCGCACCGAAGCGCGCCTGCTGACGCCGGCCTACGCCGCGCCCGAACAACGCGACGGCGGCGCCGTCACCACCGCCACCGACGTCTACGCGCTCGGCGTGCTGCTGCACGAACTGCTGACCGGCAGCCGTCCGCACTGGCGCGAGGACGCCAGCCTGCGCGCCGCCTCGGCGGCGTTGACCGGCGCCGCGGCGCAGACTCCAGCGCAGGCTCGCGCGAGCGAGCCGCGCGCGCTGCGCAAGCGCGTCGCCGGCGAGCTCGACCTGATCCTCGCCAAGGCCCTGCAACGCGACCCGGCGCAGCGCTACGCCGGCGCCGCCGAACTCGCCGCGGACCTCGACCGCCACGCGCGCGGCGTGCCGATTCGCGCGCGGCCGGATTCGCGGCGCTACCGCGCGGCGAAGTTCGTCGGCCGGCACCGTCTCGGCCTCGCCGTCGGCGCGGCGTTCGCGCTGGCGATCCTCGCCGGCCTCGCCGCGACGCTGTGGCAGGCGCGCGCGGCGCGCGTCGAGGCCGAGCGCGCCGACGCCGCGCGCGACTTCGTGCTGGCGCTGTTCGACGGCGTCACGCCGGATGAGAGCAAGGGTCGCACGGTGTCCGCGCGCGAACTGCTCGACCGCGGCGCCCTGCGCCTGGCCGAGACGTTGAACGCGCAACCCGAACTCGAAGCGGAACTGTCGACCGCGCTGGCGAGCGCCTATCGCCAGCTCGGCGACTACGCGCGCGCCGCCGAACTCGCCGAGCGCGCGCTCGGCCACGGCGACGGCGACGCGGCCCGCGCCGAGGCGCTGGTCGAGCGCGGCCGCATCTTCGCCGCGCAAGGCAAGTTCGAGGAAGCCGAGCGCGACCTGCGCGAGGCACTCGCGCGCTCGCCGGACCGGCGCGGCGGGATCGAGCTGCGCCTGGCCGAAGTGCTGTCCGAACGCGGCCGGCTGCCGGATGCGCGCGCGCTCGCCGAAGCCGCGCTCGCGCGGGCGCGCGGCGACGACGCGGAAACCGAGATGCGCGCACTGGCCGCGCTCGGCGGCATCCGCTTCCGCAGCGGCGACCTCGACGGCGCCGCCGCGACGCTGCGCGAGACACTGGCGCTGCGTCGTGCGCGCGATGGCGAGACGCACACGCAGACCGCCGCGGTCGAGCACGATCTCGGCGTGGTCGTACTTCAGCAAGGCGACGCGAAGGCGGCGGCCGATCTGTTCGCGCAGGCGATGGCGACGCGGCGCACCCTGCTCGGCGCGGAACATCCGGATCTGGCCGAGAGCGAGTTCAACCTCGGCACCGCCCTGCGCCGCCAGGGCGATCGCGCCGGGGCGGCGGAGCGCATTGGCCACGCGGTCGCGTTGCAGAAGAAGCTGCTCGGCGAGAATCATCCGAGCGTCGCCAACGGACTCAACTCGCTCGCCGTGATCGCCTTCGAGCAGGGCGATACGGCCGGCGCGATCACGTATCTCGAAGCGGCGCTGCGCGCGGCTCGCGCGACCTACGGCGACCGGCATCCGACCGTCGCCACGATGCAGAACAACCTCGCCGGCATGCAGCGCAGCGCCGGCCGCTACGACGACGCCGAGACGAACGCGCGCGCGGCGGTGGCGACGACGATCGCGGCGCTCGGCGAGGACCATTATCTCGTCGGCATCGCGCGGCTCGGCCTCGGCAATACGCTGGCCGAGCGCGGTCGCGGCGATGCGGCGCTGGAGGAGATCCGCGCCGCGCACGCGCTGCTCGCGGCCAAGCTCGGCGCCGAACACCAGGACACCCTGCAGGCGCAGGCCGCGCTCGCCGCCGCCTTGCGGCAGACCGGCCAGCTCGACGCCGCGCGCGCCGAGGCGACATCCGCGCTGGCCGCCGGCGAACGCGCGTTCCCGGCCGGGCATCCGCGGCTCGGCAAGCTGCGCCTGATCGCCGCGCGCGTCGCGGCCGAGCGCGGCGACTGCGAAGACGCGCTGCCGCAGCTCGCCGCCGCGGACAAGGAGCTGGCCGCCGGCGGCGCGGCCGTCCGTGTCGATCGCGCCTGGGTCGCGGTCGAGCGCGCGAGCTGCCGGCGCCGCCTGCACGCCGAAGACGCCGACGAGGCCGCGCGCGCGGCACGCGACGCGATCGCCGCGCTGCCGTTCGCGCCGGCCGAACTGGTCGCGGCGAACGCCGCCCTGGTCGCCATGCGCTGACGCCTGCTCTCTCCCGCCGTCGTTTTGCGCTTGCAGCGACGGAATTCCGAGGGAGGGCTTCCCCATGTCGTTTCTGCGTCGTGCGCTCGTGCTGCTCGCGAGCCATGCCGGCCTCGTCGCGGCCGCCACCCGTGCCTGGCTCGGCGCCGCGCCGCGCGCGACCAGTCTGCAAGGCTGCATCGATGCAGCAGCCGACGGCGGCCGCATCGAGAGCGCGACGGACGAGCCGATCACGCAGAACCTCGCCATGCGCGGACGCCGCCTCATGCTGACCGCCGCCGGCTACGCGCCGCGCTTCGTCGGCGCCCGCGTGACCGCCGACGACGGTAGCGGCGGGGTCGGCGAGATCGAGCTGCGGTTGACCGCCTCCGCTTGGAAGACGCAAGGTCACGGCACGAGGATCGCAGGCCGCGACCCAACCGCCGTCTTCCTAGGAAGGTTCCATCTCCGCCGAGTCGGCGCGCTACGGCGCGCGCGTCTACGGCAATGGCGTGGTCGGCAACGGCGAATGCCGCGACCGACTGTTCGCCGGCGGCTTCGACTGCGCGCGGGGCCGCGGGCGCCCAATCCCGTCCGCGGCCTTCGCCGCAAGGCCTACGGAAACGGCTGGGTCAGCGGGAAGCCCTGCACGAGGATGCCGGACACGTTGCTGCCGACGTCGTAGACGTTCAATGCGAGCACGACGACGTCGTCGGAACTCACCGCCGCGCGCAGCGGCGCGCCGTCGTCGAAGCGCACGTTGTCGATCGCGCGCGTCCACAGTTCCGTGCCGGTCTCCGAATAGGCGCGCAGCCGCACCGAACGCAGCGCCTGCGGCGGGCCGTACGGCATCGGCTCGGTGTAGGCCGCCAGCGCCCGCCCGGCGCGATCGCCGACGAGGCCGACCAGCTGCATGCCCGGCATGTCCACCGGCACGCTGTCGGCGCGCCACATCAGCGTGCCGTCGGCGCGAAAGCGCGACAACGCGCTGGCCCAGCCGAACACGTCGTTGGACACGGCGAGTGCGCCGTCGTCCGGCAGCGTCGCGAGCGCATCCACCATGCGCGTGCCGCAGCAGCCGATGTCGAGCGGCACGCCCCACGGCGTCTGCGCGTCGATCCGCAGCAGTTCGTCGCGCATGAACTCGCGGTCGCGGCGCACCACGTAGCCGATGCCGCCGGGCGACAGCGCCACCTCGCCGACCTGGCCGAACGCCGGATCGGCGAACTGGAAGTTCGGCCCGTTGGGAACGCCGTTGGCGTCGTACTTGAGCAGGAACACGCCCACCGTCGGCGTGTTGGTGTCGTCGGCCGTGCCGATCAGCGTGACCGAGCCGTCGGCCGCCACCTGCATGTCGCGCACGCGCGGATAGGACAGCGGCATCGTGGTCACGTTGGCCTGCCACAGCGGCGACAGCGTGGCGAGATCGTAGGCCTGCAGGTCGACCGAACCGCCGCCGATCTTGTCGCGCAGGATCACCGCGTGCCGGGCCGCGTCCACTCCCATGCGCACCGGTTCGATCGCGGCGTAGGTGACCAGCGGAAAATCCGGCCCCAGGCTGCCGGGCGTCGGCAGGAACCCGGCGAGCCGGCTCGAACGGCGCGCGTCGTAGTTGCTGTAGGCCGAGTAGCCGACGATCGGATCGCCGAAGCGGCAGTCGATGCCGAAGGTGGCCAGCTCGCGCGAGCCGAGCGAGGAATGCAGCGGCGTCGGCACGCCGGTGGCGGCCTGGAATCCGTAGACGTGAGCGAAGGCGACGCCGCTGAAGTCGCGGTCGTTGCTGAGCAGGCAGACCTCGCCGGCGGCATTGGCGACCAGTGCGGAGCCATGCGCGAGGTTCTGCTGGAAGGTCCCTCCACCGGCGATCGTGGTTTGCCAGCCGAACGCCGGGCCGGCAACGGCCGCGAGCGCCACTGCGCTCGCGACGGAAAGCAGTCGTTTCATGGTGACTCCCCTGGGTGCGTGCGGAACGCGCGCGCACTATAGCCGCGGCGAACGACGGCCGATTGTCGATTCGCGCACGCTCGCCGCCTGCGCCGATCGCGCTCCAGCCGGCTACCCTATGCCGCCCCCGCCTCGGAGAACCCCGCATGCGCGTCTGCGTCTACTGCGCCTCGAGCGCCCACTGCGACCGCGCCTACCACGACGCCGCCACCGCGCTCGGCCGCAGCCTGGCCGAGGCCGGCTGCACGGTCGTCTACGGCGGCGGCGCGGTCGGCCTGATGGGCGCGCTCGCCAACGCGGCGCTCGCCGCCGGCGGCGAGGTGGTCGGCGTCATTCCGCGCTTCATGACCGAGATCGAATGGCAGCATCCGGACGTGGTCAATCTGGAGATCGTCGAGGACATGCGCGAGCGCAAGCATCGCCTGCTGACCGGCTCGGACGCGGTGGTCGCGCTGCCCGGCGGCAGCGGCACGCTGGAGGAGCTGTTCGAGGCGTTGACCCTGAAGCGGCTCGGGCTCTACTTCAACCCGATCGTGCTGCTCGACACCAACGGCTTCTACCAGCCGCTGCAGCGCTTCATGGAGCAGATCGTCGAGCAGCGCTTCATGAATCGCGAGCACCTGGCGATGTGGTCGCTGGTCGAACGCGTCGAGGACGTGCTGCCGACGATCCGCGGCACGCCGCGCTGGCGCGAGGACGCGCGCGCCTACGCCGCGGTGCGCTGAGCGCGGCCGCGATTCAGTCGAAGCGGCTGAGGTCGCGGTCGGCGTCGCCGTGCGCGGAGCCGCCGCCGTCCGGATCGTCGAACAGGTTGCTGGCCGGCATCTCGTTCGCGCCGTCGCTCTCGGTGCTGCGCGCCACGGCGGGCTCGCTGGCGGCCTTCTGCTTTTCCCAGCGCGTGCGGATCGGGTTGGCCGACTCGGCCGCGTCCAGCGTCAGCAGCAGTTCCTGCTTCTGCTCCTCGGGCAGCTCGGCCCAGTGGCAGTCGGCGAGCGCGCCGGCCATCGAGTAGAGCAGGTTCAGGCTCGGCCGGAAGCCGGCGCGCTTGACCTTGAGGAAGGCCTCGACCGGACCGATGCGCGCGAGATCCTCCGTCGTGCGCACGCCGACCTGGCGCAGCCAGGCGGCGGATTTCGGGCCGACGTTGCGGATCTTGGTGTCGCGACTGCTCATCGTGAGATTCCCCATGCAACGCGCAGGCGGGCGCGGCGCGGATTCATGCGATCGACTCGAGGTAGATCGCGCACAACGCTTCCATGCCGGCGCGGTCGTCCGCGTCGAAGCGCGCGAGGTGCGGACTGTCGACGTCCCATACGCCGATCAGGCGATCGCCGTCGTACAGCGGCACGACGACTTCCGAATTGGAATCGCCGTCGCAGGCGATGTGACCGGCGAATTCGTGCACGTCGGCGACCAGCTGCGTCTCGCGCGTCGCCGCCGCCGTGCCGCACACGCCCTTGCCGAGCGCGATGCGCACACAGGCGGGCTTGCCCTGGAACGGCCCGACGACCAGCTCGCGGCCGTCGAAGAAATAGAAACCGCACCAGTTGATGTCGGGAACCTGCTGCCACACCAGCGCGGCGAAATTCGCCGCATTCGCGACGCGGTCGCGTTCGCCGTGCAGCAAGCCGCGCATCTGCGCGCCGAGTTCGGCGTACAGGGCGGACTTGTCGTCGGTGCGCAGGGCGGCGGCGGTGAACATCGGCGGGCGGGAAGCGGAAAGGTCCACATTCTACCCTTTGACGCGTTCGTGGTATTGCCTATCCTGCGCGAGCACGAATCGCGTGCTCCTCTCCGTCTGCCGATGGCCGCGTCCGTCGATGCTGTGCTCAAGGTGCGCCGGCACCAGCCGACCCGGCTGGAAGGCTTCGTCGACGCCTCGTTCGCGTTCGCCGTGACCTTGCTGGTGATCTCGATCGGCCGCATGCCGACCTCGGTGTCGGAAATGCTCGCCGCGCTGCGCGACGTGCCGACGTTCGCGGCCTGCTTCCTGCTGATCGCGCGGTTGTGGCGCAGCCATCGCGACTGGAGTCGCCACTACGACCTCGACGACGCCGGCGCGGTCCGGCTGAGCCTGCTGCTGGTGTTCCTGGTGCTGATCTACGTCTACCCGCTGCGCATCCTGTTCTCGCTGATGTTCTCCTCGCTCAGCGGCGGCTGGCTGGCCGAGCATGCGGTCGGCATCGGGACGGTGTTCGAACTGCGCGCGGCCTTCGTCGTGTTCGGCATCGGCGGCCTGTCGATCTGGAGCGTGTTCGCGCTGCTGTACCGGCACGCCGAGAAGCAGCACGCGGCCATCGGCCTGTCCGCGGCGGAGCGGCTGGTGACGCGCATGTCGATCCGGCGCAACGTCGTCTTCGCGTCGATCGCGCTGCTGTCGATCGCGCTCGCGGCGACGCTGCCGTTCGCGCAACGGCCGGCGACGATCTGGCTGCCCGGCCTCGCCTATCTGCTGCTGATTCCGGCAGCGGCGCAGGTGCGGCGCGGCGCCGCGCGGGAACTGCAGGCACTGACGGCGGCTTCGTCGTGAATCGCGGCGTCTTCGTCACCGGCACCGATACCGGCATCGGCAAGACCTACGCGAGCGTCGCGCTGCTCGCTTCCCTGCGCGCGCGCGGACTGCGCGCGGTCGGCATGAAGCCGGTCGCCAGCGGCTGCCGCGTCACCCCGCAGGGCCTGCGCAACGAAGACACCGAAGCGCTGATCGCCGCCAGCGAGCCGGCGCCCACGTACGCCGACGGCAATCCGTACGCGTTCGAGCCGGCGATCGCGCCGCACATCGCCGCGCGCGAAGCCGGCGTGGAGATCGAACTCGCGCCGCTGCGCGCCGCATACGCGCGCCTCGCGCGGAGCGCCGATCGCGTCGTCGTCGAGGGCGTCGGCGGCTGGCTCGCGCCGCTGTCGGAAACGCTGATGCAGGCCGACCTCGCACGCGCGCTGGAACTGCCGGTGATCCTCGTCGTCGGCCTGCGCCTGGGCTGCCTCAACCACGCACTGCTCAGCGCGCGCGCGATCCGTGCCGACGGCTGCACGCTGCTCGGATGGATCGCCAACCACATCGATCCGCACATGGCGCGCGCCGAGGAAAACCTGGCCACGCTGCGCGCGCGGCTGGCGGCGCCGCTGCTCGGCGTGCTCGATCACGGCGAGGACCGCAGGGATACGGCACTCTCCGCGGTCCTGGCGTAGCGGCCGCGCGACTCCACGCCACGCGCGGTTGCGCAGCGGGCCTCGTCGCGCTGATAGACTCGCGCCAGTCCCAACGCAGGAACGCCATGGCTACCCGACAGCGCTTCATCTTCTCGATCGACGATCTGCCGAAGGCACGCGGCGAATCGCACGAACTCTCCTTCGGCGGCGGCTCGGCCGAAAGCTTCGCGGCGTTGCTGCAGCAGGCGTTGCGCGAACCGACCCTGTGGCAGCGCTGGAAGGCGATGCAGCCCGATCCGGACGCGGTCGATCCGTCGCTGGGCCAGAACGATCCGTCCGCGACGGTCGAAGCGCACCAGTCCGACGTGCACGTCAGCGTCACCGTCATCACCGTGCTGCCGCACGCGATCATCCAGCACCGCATGACCTTGCTGGTCGGCAAGCATTGGACGCTGCGCGACGTCAGCTCGGCCTGAGCCGCCGTGGCGGTCGATTGACTGCGCCCGCCTTCAGGAGTATGCCTCCGCCATAGCTGTTTCCCTCGGCCTCAAGGGAGATCGATGCGATGGTTGCGACATACGGACCCTCCGGCAGCTGGCGGCGGCCCTCCCTGGATTGGCGGGCGGCGTTCTTCGTCGTCGCGATTCACGCGGCGTTCCTCGTCTGGTTGATCGACACGCGCTGGCACAGGCTGCCGTCGCAGCCCGACCTGGGCATGGTGCTGATCCACTTGTGGGACCCGGCCGCGTCCGTCCAGGCGCCTGCCGCTCCGGCAGTCGCGAAGCCCGCGGCAGCCAAGCCGAAACCCGGCGCCGCTGCGCCCCAGACGACCTCGCGCAACCGCGAACGCAGCGTCGCGGCACCGGAAAGCATTCCGGCCCTGGAAGGCCGCACGCCGCTTGCGTCGGATTCCGATTCGCCGGACGCCGGTGTCGGCGCCCCGGCAGGCAGCGCCGTCGGCGACGATGCGCGGACTTCCTCGGGGCTTCGTGGCGAAGGCGTCCGCAGCGGTCCGCGCTTCCGCTCGCCACGGGTCACGCGCCGCGTGATTCCCGAGTACCCCGCCGCCGCCTTTCGCGCCGGCCAGGAAGGACGGGTCGACGTCCTGGTGACGATCACCGCGGACGGCCGCCCCGTCGACGCCCGCGTCTACCAGTCGAGCGGCACGCCGTCGCTCGACGAGGCCTCGGTCGCCACGGCGCTCAAGTACGGCTACCAGCCGGGCGAGCGCTACGGCACGCCGGTCGAAGCGCAAGGCATCGTGACGATCGACTGGAAGATCGGCCCGACGCAGACGAAGTACATCGGCGCCGGGCCGGTGGCGCAGACGCGAGACGAAGAGCAGCGGCGACTGGACTGCATCGGCACGACCAACTCCCACAGCCTCGAGCTCAAGCGCAGCGCGTCGCTGTGCGGCAAGCCCGAACGCTGACGGGCGACGGCGCGGCCGCCGTCGCCCGTCCGAGCGCGGTCAGCTCGACGCGCCCTTCGTGCGCATGCTGTCCGGCGCCTTGTTCGGATCGGCCGGACGCGCGGGCAGCTTGACCGGCGCGGCCTGGATCGTCTTCTTCAGCTCCTCGATGCCGCGGTCGAGCTGCGGGTCCTTGCCTTGGAGCAGCGAGGCGACGTCCTGCTCGACCACGATGTCCGGATCGACGCCGTGGCCTTCCACCACGTACTGGCCGTCGGCGCTCGCGCTGGCGGATTGCGGCACGAAGATGTTGCCGCCGTCGATCGCCTGCCCCCAGCCGCTGATGCCGACCACGCCGCCCCAGGTGCGCACGCCGATCAGCGGTCCGAGCTTCGCCTGCTTGAACATGTGCGAGAAGATGTCGCCGTCCGAGGCGGTGGTGCCGTTGCACAGCGCGGCGAGATGGCCGAGGAAGGTCTCGTTCGGATAGGTGCCGACCACGTCGAGCCCGCGCGCGTAGTCGAGGCCGAGCAGCTTGCGCGACAAGCGCTCGATGACCATCGCCGAGACGTTGCCGCCGCCGTTGTCGCGCACGTCGACGATCAGGCCCTGCTTGCGCAGCTGCGGGTAGTACCACTTGATGAACTCGCGGATGCCGTCGGCGCCCATGTCGGGGATGTGCAGGTAGCCGATCTCGCCGTTGCTGGCCTTGGCGACGTATTCGCGGTTGTGCTTCACCCAGGCGTAGTAGTTCAGCGGCTCTTCGCTGTCGATCGGCTGCACCAGCACGGTGCGCGCACCGTCGCTGCCGGGCTTGCCGTTCACGGTCAGCTGCACGAGCTGGCCGGGCGCCGTGCGCAGCAGGCGGTACGGGCTGTCGTTGGCGGTCAGCGGCTGCCCGTTGATCGCGACGACGTAGTCGCCCTCCTTCACGTCGATGCCGAGCTCGGTCAGCGGCGAACGGTAGCGCTCCTCGTCGTTCTGGCCTTCCAGGATCTTCGCGATGCGGTACTGGCCGCTGGCGGCGTCGAGCTCGAAACGCGCGCCGAGCAGGCCGACGTGCGGCTTCGGCGGCAGGCCGAGATCGCCGCCGTCGACGTAGGCGTGGCCGATGTTCAGCTCGGCCACCATCTGGCCGAGCAGGTAGTTCAGATCGCTGCGGTCGCCGACCCAGGTCAGCAGCGGCTCGTACTTGGCGCGGATCGCCGGCCAGTCGTAGCCGTGCATGTTCTGCACGTAGAAATAGTCGCGATAGCGGCGCCAGGTCTCGCGGAAGATCTCGGCGTATTCGGCCTTCGGATCGACCAGCGCGAACAGGCCGTCGGTCTTGACGTCCTTCGGCTCCGGCTTGCCCGCGTTGAGGTCGATCAGCTTGAAGGCGCCGTCGCTGCGGATCAGGGCCGTGCTGCCGTCGGCGGCCAGCGAGGCGTCGTCGACGCCTTCGAACAGGTCCGTGCTCTTGCGCTCCTCGAACGACCACGACTTCAGCTTCGACTTGAAGGCGCCGTCGCGACCGTAGTACTGGGCGTCGGTGACGACGTAGAAGATCGCCTTCCTGGAGACTTCGAATCCGGCGATGTTGTCCGGCTCGATCGGCGCGCGCACGAGGCGCGAGTCGATGCCTTCGAAATCGATCCGGTCGTTGACGTCGGCGGCGGCCTTCGGCTTGCCGTCGTCTTTCTTATCGCCCTCGCCTTCCTTCTTCTCCTCGCCGGTCGCGCTGTCGTTGCGCGGCGCGAACGGATTGGCGATGCCCTTGCGCAGCGCCAGCGCGTACAGGCCGGTGTCGCGGTTGGCGGCGAAGTTCCATTCGATGTTGGACAGCTGCGGCGCCCATTCGCGGTTGCCGAGGAAGTACAGGTACTGGCCGTCCGGCGAGAACGAGGGCGAGAACGAATCGAAGTTCGCGTCGCCGACGCGCACGCTCTTGGCGGCGGCGAGGTCGTACACGTGCAGTCGCGGCTTGGTGTCGTTCTTGTCGGTCAGCGAGAACGCCAGGTAGTGGCCGCCCGGTGACCAGACGTGGTCGCGGCGCAGGAACACCGGATCGTGCGCGACCGCCGGCGCCGGCCCGCCGCTCGCCGCGACGATGCGCACGTTGTTGTTGCTGTCGACGAAGGCGATGCGCGCGCCGTCCGGCGACCAGCGCGGCGCGTACAGGCGGCCGAGGGTTTCGCTGGTGAGCTGCTTGGCGTTGCCGCCGTCGGCGTCGCGCACCCAGATCGCTTCCTCGCCGCTCTGGTCGGACACGTAAACGATGCGCTTGCCGTCCGCCGACCAGGCCGCTTCGCGCTCGTGCGCCCCAGGCGTGTGCGTGAGGTTCAGCGTGATGCCTTCCTTGACCGGCACGCTGAACACTTCGCCGCGCGCGGTGAACAGCGCGCGCTTGCCGTTCGCGCTGAGCGCGAAGTCCTCGATCTTGTCCTTGACGCTGCGCTCCTCGGCGCGCGCGCGGACCAGGTCGCTCGGCACGGTGATGTCGAGTGCGCGATCCTGGTTCGCCTGGGTGTCGTACAGGTGCAGCTGGCCGTCGACCTCGAACACGATCTGGCTCTTGCCGTCGCCGCTGGCCCAGCGCGCGTCGGCGCCCTGGTAGTCGGTGAGCTGCTTGGTGTCGCCGCTGCCGGTGTCGTAGCGATACAGGTTCAGGTGCGCGCCGCGGTCGGCGAGGAAGTACACCGCGTCGCCGATCCACACCGGATCGCGATCGGTGTTCGGATCGTTGGTGATGTTCTTCGCCGACTTCGCCGCGAAGTCGTAGATGTACAGGTCCTGCGCCCAGCCGCCGACGTAGCGGTTCCAGGTGCGGAAATCGCGGTACTTCGGCGAGTAGACGATCTTGCTGCCGTCCGGCGAATAGCGGCCGACGCCGGCGACCGGCATCGGCAGGGGAGTCGGCAGGCCGCCGGTCGCGGGCACCGTGTACAGGCGCGGATTGGTTTCGCTGATCGACTGTTCCCACGAGCGGAACAGCACCGCCTTGCCGTCCGGCGTCCAGCCGTAGACCTGGTTGTCGAAGCCCCAGCGCTGCGGCAACGGCCCCTTCGCCGGATAGAACGTCAGCTGCTTGGGCTCACCGCCGCCGGCGGCGATCGTGTAGACCTGGTCGTCGCCGCCGTACTGGCCGGTGAAGGCGATCGTCGAGCAGTCCGGCGAGAAGCGCGCGGACTCTTCGAGGCCGGGCCCGGCGGTCAGGCGGGCGGCCGTGCCGCCCTGGGTCGAGGCGGTCCACAGATCGCCGGCGTAGGTGAATACGACCTTGTCGCCGCAGACGTCGGGGAAACGCAGCAGCTTGGTGCCGGCGAACGCGGCGGGCGAGAGGAACAGGCCGGCAAGGATGGCGAGCGAGAGAGGGCGACGCGCGGACATGGGCGGGGCTTTCCGTATTCGGACGGAGGAGCCTCGATCTTGCACTAGCCACGCGGCGGCGCCTGCGCCGGAAGTCACGCCCGGCCGGCGCTGCGTCGCGACAAAGCCATTTCAGTACGCGAATTCGCGGAACACGCGGTCGACGTCGCCGTTCCAGGGACCGTGGAAGAGTTCCAGCTTGCGCTCGGCCGGCGTCTGGTTCGCATCGACGATCTGCAGCAGCGCGTCGAGGAAGATGCGTTCGTCGGCGCCGGCCGGCGTCAGGCATGCGCGTCGGCGCAGACCTTCGGCGGCGATCTTCAAGGCCTCGTCGGCGAGGTCGCGCACCGTGCCGCGAGCGCCGCCGATCCGCGCCGGCAGCTTGAGTGCGTGCTTCGGCACGCCGTCGCGCAAGGCGTGGCGCTCCTCGCGCGTGAAGTCCTTGACCAGGTCCCAGGCCGCGTCGAGCGCGGTCGCGTCGTAGAGCAGGCCGACCCAGAACGCCGGCAGCGCGCACAAGCGGCCCCACGGACCGCCGTCGGCGCCGCGCATCTCGAGGTATTTCTTCAGGCGCACCTCGGGGAACGCGGTGGTGGTGTGGTCGGCCCAGTCGCGCAAGGTCGGCTTCACGCCCGGGAGTTCGGCCAGTTCGCCGGCCATGAACTTGCGGAACGACTTGCCGGCGAGGTCGACGTACTCGCCGTCGCGATAGCTGAAGTACATCGGCACGTCGAGCAGGTAGTCGACGTAGCGCTCGTAGCCGAAGCCTGGCTCGAACACGAAGTCGAGCATGCCGGTGCGATCCGGATCGGTGTCGGTCCAGATGTGCGAGCGATAGCTCTGGTAGCCGTTCGGCTTGCCCTCGGTGAACGGCGAATCGGCGAACAGCGCGGTCGCGATCGGCTGCAAGGCGAGCCCGACGCGGAATTTCTTCACCATGTCCGCTTCGTCGGCGTAGTCGAGGTTGACCTGCACGGTGCAGGTGCGCGTCATCATGTCGAGGCCGAGCTTGCCGACCTTCGGCATGTACTCGCGCATGATCTTGTAACGGCCCTTCGGCATCCACGGCATGTCCTCGCGCCGCCACTTCGGCTGGAAGCCCATGCCGAGGAAGCCGAGACCGATCTCGTCGGCGACCGCCTTGACCTCGCGCAGGTGCTGCGAGACCTCCGCGCAAGTCTGGTGGATCGTCTCCAGCGGCGCACCGGACAGTTCGAGCTGCCCCGCCGGCTCCAAGGTGACCGAAGCGTTCTCGCGCAGGAGCGCGATCAGCTTGCCGTGCTCGGTGACCGGCTGCCAGCCGAAGCGCGTCATGCCTTCCAGGAGAGCGCCGATGCCCTGCTCGCCTTCCCAGGTCGGCGGACGCAGGTCGCTGAGCCGGAAGCCGAACTTCTCGTGCTCGGTGCCGATGCGCCAGGCGGACGCCGGCTTCTCGCCGGCGGCGAGGTACTCCACCAGCTCGGCGCGGCCGGAGATCGGGGTTTCTTTGACGGCGGAAGGTCCGGACACGGGGCAACCTCGGCTGGGAGCACCGCACTATGGGGCTTGCGCGGATTCCTTAAAAGGGTGCCCGGCGGCCGGGTCCGGCCAGACTTGGGCGAACCAGGTCTTCGCCTCCTCGATGAAGACCAGTTGCGCGGCCGACAACGCGCTCTTGCGGTCGTAGGCGAGCAGAATGCGCTGCAGCGGCAGCGGGTCGGAGATTGGCCTGCGCACCAGCGGCTGGCCGTCGTAGCTGACGTCGCCGTGCGGGCGCGAGTACGCCACTGCGATGCCGAAGCGGTTCGCCACCATGCTGCGCTGCAGTTCGAACGAGCCGGTGCGCACCGCCCGCGTCGGCCGCACGCCGCGCAGATGGAACAGTTCGAGCACGTGCTGCCAGCTCTGCGCCTGGTCGGTCATGATCAGCGGCTCCTCGGCCAGCTCGGCCAGCGACACCGCCGCCTTGGCGGCCAGGGCGTGATCGGCCGGCAGCAGCGCCTGCGGCGCCAGCTCGCACAGCACCGTCGTGGCCACCGTCGCCGGCAGGCCCAGGTCGTAGCTGAGCGCGATGTCGACGGCGCCGTCGTCGAGGCGACGGCCGATCGTGTCGAATCCTTCTTCGCGCACGGTCACGCCGATCGCCGGATACTTCGCGCGCAGCCGGGCCAGGATCGACGGCACGCAGTACGGCGCCAGATCCTCGAAGCAACCGAGCACGAATTCGCCGCTGGGCAGCGCGTTGTCGCCGGCGAGCGCCTCCAGCGCCTCGACCTCGGCCAGCACCTGCCGCGCCTTGGCCGCCACCGCCTGCCCGAACGCGGTCAGCGAGACGCCGGCGCCGCGCTGGCGCACGAACACCTGACGGCCGAAGAACTCCTCGATCTGGGTGATCGCCATCGAGATCGACGGCTGCGAGACGTGCAGCGCCCGCGACGCCTCGGTCAGATTGCCGTAGCGCGCGGCGGCCAGCGCGTAGCGCAGCTGTCGCAGGGTCAGATTCATTGGATTTCCTGATGAGGCAACGAGGTATTTGATATTTCTCTTTTTTGCAAAATCACGCCCACACTCCGACCCCACAGGACGGATAGGCGGATAGACGTCTATCGCACTCGGACGAATGGTCTCCTCGACATTCTGTCAGGAAACATGAACGGTCCGCCGCCGCCCGCACCGCGGCGGCGGCCCACTCGCCGTGTCCGGCATCTCGATGGGGGTACTCGCAATGACAATGGGTAGACACTTCATTCGGCCGGTCCTGGCCTCGCTGACGGTGGCCGCCGCCACCGCCGCGGCGGCCCCGGACAGTCCGCTTCGTTCTTCCGTGACCACGCACGTCGCGCCGAAGGCCGCCAGGGTCAAGACGCTCTTCGGCGGCACCCTGTACGACCAGAGCACCGGCGGCCGCTTCGTCGCATCCTACGAGAATGCCGCTCCTTCATCGGCGGCTGCGGACCGCTCCATCGCCGCAGACGATTTCGTCGTCGAGGACCCGGCGGGCTGGAGCGTGACCGGCTTCGCCTTCGACGCCGCAGCGCCGCGCGACTCGGCGTCGCCGCCGACGGTCTCGCTGCTAGTCTATGCCGACGCCGGCAACGGCGCACCCGGCGCGAAGGCGCTGTGCTCGGCGCCGTCCACGACGGTCGACTACGATGCCACGAGTCGGCGGATCACGCTGCCGCTGGCCTCGCCCTGCGTGCTGCCGGCCGGCCGCTACTGGGCCGCCTGGTCGTTCGACGCGGCCGAGCATGGCGGCGGCTGGAACTGGGGCCGGATCGAGACGCAGCGCAACCAACCCGCGCTGCACCGGAACGGCAGCGGCGACGCCACTGCCTCGTGCACGACCGACGGAGGCACGCCCGCCGGGTGCGGCGCGCTCGACACCCGCCCGCGCGACTACGGCTTCAGCGTGCTCGGCCACGTCGGCCGCGGCGCCGGCGACCTGGCCATCAGCCTGCACGTGACGCCGTACACCGGCGATCCGAACGAGTGCGGCAACGACACCGAGGTCGAGGTCAACGTCGGCGACCAGGTCAACCTCTGCTATACGCTGACCAACAACGGCACCGCCGCGCTCGCCTATCAGTCGGTCGTCGACAGCCTCGACGGCGCAGTCGTCACCTACGATCCGACGCCGATCGGCCCCGGCCAGAGCCACACCTACGTACGCACGATCGTGGCGACGGCCGACACCCAGCGCACGGCGAGCTGGACCAGCTACCAGACCCTGCCCCGCTACGCCTACGACGACTCGGTCGCACCGAACTTCGTCGACATCTCCGCGACCGGCACGCCGATGGGCTTCGTGCCCGGCGACGGCTGGGGCAACGAGACCGGCTACGTCGCCGCACCGTTCCCGCTGCGCTTCTACGGGCGCCAGTCGAGCGACCTGTGCCTGGCCATCGACGGCCTGCTGCAATTCGCCGACGCGAGCTGCACGCCGCCGCAGGGCTCGACCCCGCCGCCTGGCTTCTCGTTCAACGAGGACATCCCGAGCACGTTCGGCACCGAAGTGCCGACCTACCTCGCACCGATGTGGATGGACCTCGACGACGTGTCCGGCGACGTCTACGTGCAGACGCTGGGCACCGCGCCGAACCGCACCTACGTGGTGCAGTGGCACGACCTGGAGAGCTACGCCATCGCGACCAGCTCGGCCACGTTCGAGATCGTCTTCCGCGAAAACAGCGACACGATCCGCTTCGAATACCTGTCGACGGCGTTCGGCAACGATGCCGACAACGGCAACTGGGCGACGGTCGGCCTGCAGGCCGATCCGCACGGCCTGTACACGAAGTACTCCTACCGTCAGCCGGCGCTGCGGCCCAATTCGGCGATCGAGTGGACCTACACCCCGGAGGTCAGCTCGGCCGCGGACAGCGGCGAGGTGCGCATTTCGGCCGGCGACCCGACGCTCGCCGTCGCACAGGCCTCGCTGACGGCGGTGACCGGTCCCGGCGGCAGCACGACGCGCAGCCTGACCATCGCCAACACCGGCAACCGCGACCTGCACTGGAGCCTGGGCGAAGCGCCCGGCGGCACGCAGGCGCACTTCCCGAAGACGCCGCGCTACCTCGCGCCGTTGCGGCTCGACGCCGCCGCGCCGGTGCCGGGCACGACCTTCGGCGGCACGCTCGCCGCCCAGCGCCCGCGCGGCGCCGCGGCCGCGCCGCATGCGCCAACCGGCGCGTTCGCCGTGCCGGCCTACGGCATCAGCGCGCTGCTGCCGGGCCTGGTGTCCTTCGACGCGCTCGCTCCGGCGGCCACCTACACCCCGGTCAACAACAGCAGCGACTGGATCTACGCGGCGACCTTCGTCGGCAACGACTTCAGCAAGCTCTACGTGATCGTCAACGACAGCTGGGAGCTGATGCCCGGCACCTACGGCACGGTCGACACCGCGACGGGTGCGTTCACCGAACTGGGCCAGATCACCGGTGCCGAGACGCGCACCTGGGGCGGCCTGACCGAAGACCCGCTCACCGGCACGGTGTACGCGGTCAACTTCCTCGACCAGTTCGGCAGCGCCGGCGCGACGCTGTACACGATCGACTTCGCGACCGGCCAGGCCACCCGCATCGGCCCGATCGACGGTCCCGGCGTGCATCCGGTGCGCTACATCTCCGGCATCGCGGTGTCGCCGGCCGGCCTGATGTACGGCATCGATCTGTACGGCCAGAGCCTGATCGCCATCGACAAAACCACCGGCGCGGCCAGCGTGATCGACGGCTTCGGCCTCAACGTGCAGTACGTGCAGGACCTCAAGTTCGATGCGCAGACCGGCGACCTGTACTGGGCCGCGTTCTACGTCGACTCGACCACCAACCAGCCGGTCGGCGAGATGCGCGTGATCGATCCGCTGACCGCCGCCTCGCAGGCGATCGGCACCCTGCCGGCGGCCGGCGAATTCCCGTTCGACGAGATGAGCGCGCTGGCGATCGCCAAACCGTCGGTCGGCTGCTCGGCTCCCGGCGAGGTGCCGTGGCTGTCGCTCAGTCCGACCAGCGGCACGATCCTCGCCGACGGCGCGCCGCAGGACGTCACCGTCACGCTCGATGCCAGCGGGCTCAGCCCGGGCCTGCACCAGGCCACGATCTGCGTGTTCAGCGACGACCCGCGCCACCAGCGCGTGGCGGTGCCGGTGTCCTTCGCGGTGACGCCGTCCGAGCCGCTGTACGACCAGGCCGTCGAGAGCACCGACGTGCACGCGTTCAACAACACCATCGTGGCGCCGCCGGAAACCGAAGGCCTGTCCGCCGAAGGCGCCGACGACTTCGTCGTCACCGGCAACGGATGGGCGGTGTCCGGCTTCGAGTTCTCCGCCTACGGCAACAACGGCAATCCGCTGCCGCCGACGGTGAACCTGCGCATCCTCGCCGACGACGGCAACGGCCGTCCCGGCAACGACGCGCTGTGCTCGGCCCATGGCGTGCCGGCGATTCCCCTGGATGCGCCCGCCAACCGCATCGGCGTCTGGTTGACGCAGAACTGCCCGCTCGTGCCGGGCACGTACTGGGTGGCGTGGTCGTTCGCCGACGTCGACATCTCCTCGCCGATCCTCGGCTTCTGGGGCGCCACCAGCGAGCAGCACAACCAGCCGGCGGTGTGGCGCAATCCGGGAGGCATGCTCGGCACCGGCTGTTCGGCCTGGTCGACCTTCGACCAGTGCCCGAACATGTTCGCGGCGGGCTCGAAGGACTTCGGCTTCTCGGTGTTCGGCGACGCCGCGCCGGTCAATTGCAGCGACGTGATCTTCGACGACGGCTTCGAGCAGGGCGGCGGCAGCTGCCCGAGCGCACGGGGCGCCCGCGACTGATCCTTCGACGCCGCAGCAATCCGCAGCCGCCGCGCAGCGGCGGCTGCTTCCCGGCGTGCGCCGCTTCGGCGCAAGTCCGCACCGACCACACGGGGCGCAGCGTCGCGGCGAGCGGCCGCGCCGCACACCCCTCTTCCCGCTGACGACAAGGACGGCCTTTCCCAATGAACCTGCGTCTCGACACGACCGCAGAATCGATCCCGACCGCCGCGTACACCGTCCGCCGCGGCGTACCCGCCGACGCCGCGGACCTGGCCAGCTTCGCCGCGCGCACCTTCACCGACACCTATGGCGAGTACAACAGTCCGGCGAACCTCGCGATGCACCTGACGTCGACCTACAGCCTCGCCCAGCAGACGCGCGAGCTCGGCGACGCCGGCATCGTCACCTTGCTCGCCCATCGGTACGCGCAGCTGGTCGCCTACGCGCAGGTCCGCCGCGGTCCGCCGCCGCCCTGCGTCGGCGGAGCCGCGCCGGTCGAGCTGTTGCGCTTCTACGTGGACAAGTCCCATCACGGCGCCGGTGTCGCCCAGCGCCTGTTCGAAGAGGCACGCCGCGCCGCCGCCGCGCTCGGCGGCGCCGAGCTCTGGCTGAAGGTCTGGGAGCGCAATCCGCGCGCGATCGCGTTCTACCGCAAATGCGGCTTCGTCGACGTCGGCGTCGCGGATTTCTTCGTCGGCGTCGACCGGCAGACCGATCGTGTGCTGGTGCTGGACCTGCGCGACGGGCCGGCACGCACGCCGAGCTGAGCCGGCCCGTCGGCCGCCACCCACCGTCTCCAAGGAACCGTCATGCGCAAACCGATCGCCACCGCCATCCTCGCCGCGCTGGCCGCCGCCGGCGCCACGAACACCTCGCCCGCCTCGCCGCTCGACGCGGAACGCAACCTGCTGCAGTTCAGCGCCCATCCGTTCGACACGCAGCGCGACGGGCTGCGCGCACCGGCGCCGTTCTCGGATGTCGCGCCGAGCGGAGCGCGCCTGCAGCTCGTGCAGTTCACCGGACCGGTGCGCCAGGAGTGGCTGGACGCGCTCGTCGCGCGCGGCGTCACGCCGGTGCAGTACGTCGCCAGCAACGGCTACATCGTCTGGGCCGACGCAGCGGCGCAGGCGCGCCTGGACGGCCTGCGCGGCAGCGCATCGTGGCTGCAGTTCAGCGCGCCGTTCCACGGCTTCCTGAAGGTCGATCCGCGCCTGTCCCGGCGCCTGGCCGCGCCGGCGAACGGCGACGAGGAGGTCGACGTCACCGTGCAGGTGTACGCGCACGCGGGCGTCGAGGAAACGCAGCGCTTCGTGCAGAGCAAGGCCGTGCTTCCCGCCGTGCAGCGCGGGCCGCTGGGGCCGGGGGCGGCCACGCTCGCCTGGGCGCCGGTGCTGAAGTTCCAGAACCTGCAGCTGCGCGTGCGCCTGAGCGACGTCCCGGACATCGCGCAGCGCGCGGACGTGACCTTCGTCGGCGAGCGCCTGCCGACGCGGCTGTTCGACGAGAAGCAGGCCCTGATCATGAGCGGCGACTTCGCGCCGGGAATCGCCTCGCCGAGCTATCTCCAGTTCCTGCTCGACCGCGGCTTCAGCCAGACGCCGGCCGACTACCCGATCGTCGACGTGACCGACAGCACGATCGACGAAGGCGGCACCGGCGACACCGTATTGAACACCGAGGATGAGATGCTGCACGAGCAGGGCGATCTCGCGCGCCCGCCGCGCGTGGCGTATTTCCGCAACTGCTCGGCGCGCCCGGACAACCAGGTCGGCGCCGCCGACGGCCACGGCTCGCTGAATGCCGGCGTGATCGCCGGTTACGACCAGCGCGAGGGTTATCCGTACCGCGATGCCGACGGCCAGCAGCTCGGCCTCGGCATCAATCCGTTCGCGCGCGTGGGCTCCACCACGATCTTCGTCAGCGCTCCGCCGAGCTACGACGTCAACGGCTGCGGCGGCAACGACCAGGGCGTGATCGGCGCGAACGCCGCGGGCGGCGCGAAGATCAGCAGCAACTCGTGGGGCTCGGCGGCCAGCGGCACCTACGGCGAACGCGACCAGCTCTACGACGCGGCCGTGCGCGACGTCGACGTCGACGCCGCCGGCAACCAGCCGATGATCTACGTCGTCTCCGCGGCGAACGACGGGCCGGGCATCAGCTCGGTCGGTTCGCCCGGCTCGGCCAAGAACGTCATCACGGTCGGCGCCTCGGAGAACCTGCGTCCGTTCAGCAGCCCGCAGGACATTTGCCCGGACGACGGCAGCGATGCCGCCGACGATCCGCAATCGGTGGCCGGTTTTTCCAGCCGCGGCCCGGTCCCCGGTCAGCGCGTCAAGCCGGAGGTGATCGCGCCCGGCACGCACATCCAGGCCGGCGCCAGCGTGTACTCGGGCTTCCAGGGCGGCGGCGTGTGCATCCGCTACTACCCCGAATCGCCGGAGCAGACCGAATTCGCCGCCTCCAGCGGCACCAGCCACTCGGCGCCGGCGATATCGGGCGCCGCCTCGCTGGCCTACTGGTGGATCGAGCACGGCGGCGCCGGCGACGCCGCCGGCAGCCTCGAGGAAATCGGCGGCGCGCGCGCACCGAGCCCGGCGATGATGAAGGCCTGGCTGATCGCGCATCCGAGCTATCTGACCGGCGTCTACGCCAACGACAACCTGCCGAGCAACGCGCAGGGCTACGGCATGCCCAACCTCGGCGACATGTTCGATGCGACACCGAAGGTGCTGCTCGACCAGAGCGAGGTGTTCGACGCCAGCGGCGAGACGCGCAGCTTCGCCTGGGGCGTCGCCGATCCGACCCGGCCGGTGCGCATCGCACTCGCCTACACCGATGCGCCCGGCGCGCTCGGCACCAGCCCGCAGGTCAACGACCTCGACCTCGAAGTCGAGATCGGCGGGCAGACCTACCTCGGCAACCGCTTCGACCACCAGTGGAGCGTGACCGGCGGCAACGCCGACGCGAAGAACAACTACGAGGCGGTGTTCCTGCCGGCCGGTGCGATCGGCGACCTGACGATCCGCGTGAAGGCGTCGAACATCGCCGGCGACGGCGTGCCGGGCAGCGGCGATGCCACCGACCAGGACTTCGCGCTGGTGTGCAGCAACTGCTCGCAGCAGCCGTCGTTCTCGCTGACCGCTGCGCAGTCGGCGCTGCAGGTATGCACCGGCGGCGAGCGGACGGCGGCGGTGCATCTGCATCCGATCGTCGGCTTCGGCGGCGCGGTCGACTTGAGCGCAAGCGGAAATCCGGCCGGAACGAGTGCCGCCTTCGATCCGAACCCGGCCACGCCGCCGGCCGATTCGACGCTGAGCGTGGCCGCGACCGCGTCGGCGGTGCCGGGCCGCTATCCGCTGCAGATCCGCGCCGCCTCCGGCAGCATCGAGAAAACGCTGGACCTCGAGCTCGGCGTATTCGACGTGCCGCCGGCGGCGCCGGGCGGCAAAAGCCCGGCGGACGGCAGCGCCGACGTTTCGCCGACGCCGACGTTCACCTGGGCCGCGGCCGCCGGCGCGTATGACTACCGCGTGGAGATCGCGACGGATCCGGGCTTCGCGAATATCGTGCTCTCGCACGAAACCACCGATACCGCGTGGACGGTCGGCTCGGGGCAATCGCTCGACTCCAGCGCGCGCTACTGGTGGCGCGTGATCGCCCAGAACCCCTGCGGCGACAGCGGAGCCGCGGCCGACACGGTCTTCGCCGACGGCTTCGAAGCGGCGGCGCTCGTCGCCGGCCACGAGTTCACCACGCTGGCCCTGCCCGGCGACTGCCCGGTGGACGCCACCACGCAGGTGCTGTTCGACGACGACCTGGAAAGCGGCGCGCCCGGCTGGGCACACGGCGCGGCGAGCGGCAGCGTCGACGCCTGGTCGCTCGGCGCCGCCGCCAACAGCGGCAGCCATGCCTGGCAGGCCAACGCGCCGGCGTCGGGTGCGATCAACGACCAGTGGCTGATCTCGCCGAGCCTGGCCTTGCCGGCGGATCTCGACACGCTGAGCCTGAAGTTCTGGAGCCGCCAGGCGCTGAAATCCGGCGGCGCCGGCAGTTGCAACGACGCGGCGATCGTCGAGGCCTCCAGCGACGGCGGCACGATCTGGACACAGCTCACCGCGCCGCTCACCGATCCGTTCGACGGCAGCGTATCGGGCGCGTTCGGCAATCCGCTGGCCGGCCGGCAGGCCTGGTGCGGCGATCCGCAGGCGTATCTGAACTCGGTCCTCGACGTGCAGAGCCTCGCCGGCCGCACTGTGAAGTTCCGCTTCCGCCTCGGTCACGACCGCTTCCCGCATCGCGCCGGCGCGAACTGGGCGATCGATGACGTCAAGCTGACCGGCTGCGCGCACTGACGCGGCCATGACGACGCGGCAGGGCCGGCCGGTGCCGGCTCTGCCTGCGACGCCGAGTGGTGCTCCGACCGTGACCGCCGGGCGACGCGCCGGCGGCCGTTCATGCGGTCAGGCGTTTCGGCCGGTTCCCAGTGCCGCTTCGGCGCCCAGCCCGAGCCAGCCGGCGACCGTGCCGCGCGCCTCGTCGAGCCCGCTCTTCGCCAGCGACGAGAACAACTGCGCGCTCGCCTGCGGAAACTCCGCCGCCAGCACCTTGCGCACGGCAGCGAGCGTGCGCGCGCCCTCGCTGCGCGACAATTTGTCCGACTTGGTCAAGAGGCAGTGGCAGCGCCGGCCGCTGGCGGCGCCGAAGGCGAGCATGTCGCGATCGAACTCCTTCAGCGGGTGGCGCGAGTCCATCACCAGCACCAGGCCCTGCAGCGAGGCGCGTTCGCGCAGGTACTTGTCGATCACGCCGCGCCAGTGCAGGCGCATCGCCTCGGGCACCTTGGCGTAGCCGTAGCCGGGCAGGTCGATCAGCCGCTGCGCGCCGTCGCCGATCGCGAACACGTTCAGCAGCTGCGTGCGTCCGGGCGTCTTCGAGGTGCGCGCGAGGCCCTGCTGGTCGCAGATCGCGTTCAGCGCGCTGGACTTGCCGGCGTTGGAGCGGCCGGCGAAAGCGACCTCGGCGCCGAGGTCGGCCGGCAGCTGTTCGATGCGGTTGGCGCTGGTCAGGAAATGGGTCTGGCGGAACGGATGGGTGGGCATGGGCACTCATGGCGGTTTGACCGCCTCCGGAGTCACGGAGATAATTCCGCGGTTTCCGTCGGCGCGCCGCGAGCGGCTGCGCGACGGGGGTTCCGCGTCATCCCCCTTTTTCTGGAGTCGAGTGTATGAGCTTTCCGCGCGCCCATGTTCGACACGCGCTTGCGCTGGCGACGCTGCTGACGGCCGGCGCGGCCGTGGCCTCCGAGTCGGCGGCTCCGGTGTTCGGCGACGCCAAGGCCGGCGAAGGCAAGGCCGCGGTGTGCGCCGCCTGCCACGGCGCGGACGGCAATCCGACCGACAAGCAGTATCCGAAGCTGGCCGGCCAGAACGAGGCCTACATCGCCCGCCAGCTCGAGGCGTTCAAGTCGCAGAAGCGGCAGAACCCGATCATGCTCGGCTTCGCGACCCCGCTGTCGACGCAGGACATGCACGACATCGGCGCGTTCTTCGCCACCAAGTCCGCCCTGCCCGGCGTCGCCGACGAGCAGCTGGTCGGGCGCGGCCAGGCGCTGTACCGCGGCGGCGACGCCAAGCTCGGCGTGCCGGCCTGCATGGCCTGCCACGGACCGGACGGCCGCGGCATGGCGGGCACCGGCTATCCGCAGCTCGGCGGCCAGTGGGCCGATTACGTCACCACCAAGCTGAAGGACTGGAAGGGCGGCGCCAGCTGGGGCGACGACGTCAACGCGAAGATCATGCCGGCCATCGCCGGTGCGCTGACCGAAGCGGACATCAACGCGGTCGCCTCGTACGTCGAAGGCCTGCATTCGGCGGCCGCGGCGGGAACTGCGACCACCGCGAAGTAGTCCACGACGCGCCGCAGCGGTTGCGGCGAAGTTCAGCCGCGCCCCCGTATTGAAAGCGCGGCCAGGGACGGACGCGGATGACGATCCGGAGCGGTTGCCGCTCTGCGAGCAGCCGCCTCGGCCGACCGCAGCGATCACGGACGATCGCGAAGCCATTCGACACTGCGCCGCGGCCATCGCGGCGATCGTGGGTCGCCCATCGATTCCGGAGAGCTCCATGTTCAAGCGCCCGACGCTCAAGAGAATGTCCGTCCTGCTGTTCGGCCTCGCCTTCGCCGCTCTCGGCCACGCCGCCGAAGAGAGCTTCGAGGCCGGCAAGCACTACTTCGTGATCGAGCCGCCGCAGGCGACCAACACCGGCGACAAGGTCGAAGTGGTCGAGGTGTTCTCCTACGCCTGCCCGGCCTGCAACATGTTCCAGCCGACGATGGCGAAGCTGAAGGCCGGCCTGCCGGCCAATGTGGAAATGGTCTATCTGCCGGCCGCGTTCCGTCCGGACGAGGACTGGCCGGTGTTCCAGCGCGCGTTCTACGCGGCGCAGGCGCTCGGCATCCTCGACAAGACGCACGAAGCGACCTTCGATGCGATCTGGAAGGACGAGGGCAGCTTGCGCATCAGCGATCCGAAGACCCGCCGTCCGGTGAAGCAGATGCCGAAGATCGAGGACGTCGGCGCCTTCTACGCGACGACGGCCGGCATCAAGGCCGAGGACTTCGTCGGCGTGGCGAACTCCTTCGCGGTCAACACGAAGATGAAACGCGCCGATTCGATGATCAAGGCGTACGGCGTCGATTCGACGCCGACCATCGTCGTCGCCGGCAAGTACCGCCTGACCGCCGCCTCCGCCGGCGCGGTCGACAAGGTCGCGCCGCTGGTCAAGTTCCTGATCGAGAAGGAAAGCGCCGGCAAGCCGTGATCGCCCGGCCGGTCGTCCCATCCGCAACGGAGTCATCGCCATGTTCGCGCGTTCGCTGATCCTCGCCGCAGGTCTCCTGTTCGCCGCCGTCGCCAGCGCGGCCGATGCGCCGAAATGGGAGGCGGGCAAGCATTACGCCGTTATCGACCCGCCAGCGCCGACCGGCACCGGCGACAAGGTCGAAGTGCTCGAAGTGTTCTCCTACGCCTGCCCGCATTGCGCGCATTTCCAGCCCTATGCGGAAAAGCTCAAGGCGAGCCTGCCGAAGAACGCCGAATTCACCCTGATGCCGGCCGACTTCCAGCCGATCTGGCTGGTCTTCGCGCGCGGCTTCTACACCGCCAAGTCGATGGGCCTGCTCGACAAGACGCACCAGGCGCTGTTCGACGCGCTCTATCGCGACCACCTTCCGATTCGCACGATCGAGCAGCTCGCCGACTTCTACGCCGAGCACGGCGCCGACAAGCAGAACTTCCTGTCGACCGCGCAGTCGTTCATCGTCGAAGGACAGCTCGAGCAGATCCGCAGCCGCGAAGCGGCCTACGGCGTGGACTCGACGCCGACGCTGATCATCAACGGCAAGTACCGCGTGGCGATCAACAGCGAAGCGGAGGTCGGCTTCGACCAGATGGTCGAGATCGCGCAGTACCTGGTCGCGCAGGAAGCGAAGAAAGCCAAGAAGTGAGCGACAGCGGCCGGCACGGCCGCTGTCGTATTCCTCGACGCCGCGGCGCTCGCGATCGGCAGCCCAGCCGATCCTCCGTGAGGCCGCCCGCCGCATCGAGCGGCGACAGCGTACGCGCAGGAACGATCGCGCCCCGCCGTGGTCTGGCGTAGTCTGCGCATCCTCAACCCACCTCAAGGACACGATCATGCTGAAGCACTTGGGCCTGCTGCTCGCCGGAACGCTGCTCTTCGCGACCGGCGCCGGCGCGCAAACCGCCGCCAAGCCGGCAGCCGCCGAATGGGAAGCAGGCAAGAACTACTTCCCGATCGACCCGCCGCAGCCGACCGCCAGCGGCGACAAGGTCGAAGTGCTGGAAGTGTTCTCCTACGCCTGCTCGCACTGCGCGAACTTCCAGCCCTATGCGGAACAGCTGAAAGCCTCGCTGCCGGCGTACGCCAGCTTCAGCTACATGCCGGCGATCTTCAACGCGCAGTGGGAGCCGTTCGCGCGCGCCTACTACACGGCGCAGTCGCTCGGCGTACTCGAGAAGACGCACCAGGCGCTGTTCGACGCGCTGCATCGCGACCACGTGCCGCTGCGCACGATCGAGGATCTCGCCGGCTTCTACGCCGAGCACGGCGTCGACAAGGCGAAGTTCCTCGCCACGGCGGGCTCGTTCGAAGTCGAGAGCAAGCTCACGCGCGCACGCGAGCTGGTGAAGAATTTCGGCGTCGACGGCACGCCGACCATCATCGTCGCCGGCAAGTATCGCGTCACCGCGCAGGCGGCCGGCGGCTATCCGAAACTGATCGAGCTGGTGGACTACCTGGCCGAGAAGGAACACGGCGCCGCGGCGAAGCCGGCCAAGGCGGCGAAGAAGAAGTGACGCGCGCCGAGCGCGATTCGTGACCGGCGACGCTTGCGGGCGTCGCCGGCGCTGACTAGCCTCCTGCCATGACCTCAGCCGCGCCAGCCGTCGCCGCGCCCGGCGTCGACGACGCGCCGCGGCTGCGCCTGCTCAGTTGCAACATCCTCGCCGGCGGCAGCGTCAAGCGCTATCGCGACTACGTCACGCACAGCTGGAAGCACGTGCTGCCGACCGGCAAGCGCGCCAACCTCGACGGACTGGCGCGCGTGATCGGCGAGTTCGATCTGGTCGGCCTGCAGGAGGCCGACGCCGGCAGCCTGCGCTCGGGCTTCCTCAACCAGACGCAGTACCTCGCCGAAGCGGCCGGCTTCCCGTACTGGAGCCATCAGCCCAATCGCCGCGTCTCGCGCCTGGCGACGTCGAGCAACGGCCTGCTCGCGCGCCGCCAGCCGGACGAAGTGCTCGACTACCCGCTGCCCGGCCGCATTCCGGGTCGCGGCGCGCTGTGGGCGCGCTTCGGCCACGGCGACGACGCGCTGATCGTGGTCGTCGCGCATCTCTCGCTCGGGCAGCAGGCGCGCGCGCGCCAGCTCGCCTTCATCGCCGAGCTGATCGGACCGCATGCGAACGCGGTGCTGATGGGCGATCTCAACACGCCCGCCGACAGCAGCGAACTGGAGATGCTGTACGCACGCACCTCGCTCGTGCGCCCCGCGCAGGCACCGCCGACCTTCCCGAGCTGGCGCCCGCGCCGCGCGCTCGACCACATCCTCGTCTCGCGCGCGCTCGAAGTGGAACGCCTGTGGGCGCTGCCGTATCCGGTATCGGACCACCTGCCGATCGCAGCCAGCCTGCGACTGCCGAAATCGCTGCTGCGTTCGCCGCGGAACGACTGAGCAACCGGCCATCGCATGGCGCGTTGTTGAGAAGTGCGGCACGGATGAGCACGGCTGCGTTCTCACACGGCTTCGTGAGCCGACGGACCACAGCGATCACCGACGACCGCAAAAAGAAAAGGGCCGCGCGAGGCGGCCCTTCTCCCTCCCTTGAACCGCTCGGTCAGAACTTGACGCTGGCCTCGACGTAGCTGAAGCGGCCCGGCAGGTCGTAGCTCGACGCGTCGTAGCCGTTCAACGAGCAGGACAGGCATACCGGCGCGTCCTTGCCGAAGATGTTGTTGATGCCGGCCGAGACGCTGAAGTCGTATCTGACCGGCACCTTCCAGCTCACGCGCGCGTCGTGATAGGTCGTCGCGCCGAGCGTGTGCGTGCCGTTGGAGCGGCCACCGAACACGTTCTCCGGATCGGTGCAGATCGGGAACGAGGTCGCGTTGCCGCAATCCTCGGTCAGCTTCGACAGATAGCGCAAAGTCCAGCTCACGTTCCAAGCAGCAATGCCCCAGCTCGTGGTCAGTGTCGACTTGATGCGTGGAATGCCGCTGTCGGCCACTTCGACGCCGACGCGTGTCGGCTCCGCGGCGCCGGTATCGTTGGCGACGGACTTGTACTCCTTCGTGTACGTGATCTGCCAGTTCGCGCCGAAATGGCCGATGGTCGTTTCCGGGCTCAGCCAGTTGAGGCCGAGGTCGAAGCCGCTGGTGTCGATGCGGCCGAGATTGCGCAATGTGTTGTTGAAGCCGTTGATCGCGCCGTTCTGCGCACGGGTGATGCCGTTGCAGAACAACGGGTCGGTCGTGCCCACGCAGCGATTCAGCTGCGTCTGCGCATTCGGTGCCTGGATCGCGTTGTCGACCTTGATCTTGTAGTAGGTGAACTCGAAGTCGAGGCGCTGCGACCAGGCCGTGTTCTCGGCCCAGCCGGGACTGTAGATCGCACCGAGCGTCGTGCTCTTGGATTCCTCGGGCTTCAGATTCCGGTTGCCGCCCGTGATGACGGAAATCTGCGGATTGGCCTGCTCGTAGCCGGGCGGCACGCCGAGCGCGGTGCAGTTCGGCGTGACGTTGCCGCTGCAAGGATCGACCAGCTGCGCGTCGAAGCGCGAGAACGTGCCGTACAACTCACCGATCGACGGCGCGCGGAAGCCTTCGGCGTACGTGCCGCGCAGAGTGAGGTCGTCCACCAGCTGCCAGCGCAGGCCGAACTTGTTGTTGGTCGTGTTGCCGAAGTTCGAGTAATCCGAGTACCGCGACGCCACGCTGAGGTCCAGGTGCTTGGCGAACGACATATCCGCCAGCAGCGGGACGTTCAGCTCGAGGTAGTACTCGTTCACCGAATAACCGCCCTTGGTGGGCCGCGACGGAACGCCGTTCGAGTCGCCCGCGACCACGATCGGATCCGGGGAGTAGGAGCCGTCCAGCTTGCGATGCTCGTAGCCGGCGGCGACGTCGAGCGAACCGGCCGGCAGCTGGAACAGACTGCCGGAGACGTTGGCGGTCCAGACTTCCAGCTCCTGTCGGCTGCGGTCGCGCTCCGTGAACAGGATGTAGTCGAGCATCTCGCGCGTGAGCGTGCCGGGCCCGCCGAAGATGTTCATCGGTACGCACGGCGCCGTGCACAGGTCGACCGGGCCGAGCGCATTCATGATGTGCCGGATGTTGTAGGTACCGGTGACGGTCTGCTTCGCCTTGTTCGTGCTGTTGACGTAGTTCACGTCCCAGAAGAACTGGCGTTCGCCGACGGAGAAGTCGCCGTTCAAGCCGGCCGCGTAGTAGTTGGTGTCGACGGTCTGCTTGTAGACGCGCGGGCCGCCTTCGATCGGTCGGCGACCGATGCCGAAGTTCGGATCGTCCGCGCTCAGGCTGAAGCCGAACGGGTTGTACGGATTGCTCACGTCGACGCCGACGCGATAGCACAGGTCCAACGCCGCGCAGAAACCCTGGCCCAGGCCGATCGGCTCCGGTGCGGCCTGGTTGGTCGAATCGCGCTCGTTGTACAAGCCCTTCACGTAGAAGTTCACGTGATCGGTGATGTGGTAGGTGCCCTGCGCGAAAAATCCGGTGCGCTTCTGCGGCGTCAGCAGCAGGTTGTACTGCGCGTAGTTGAAGCGGTCCGCGGTCGAGAACCCATGGTATCCGTCGGGAAAGCGCTGCAATCCACCGGGGCCGGCCACGCCATTCGCCGTGATGTCGCAAACGCCGTCGGGACACAGGCCGCCGAAATCGCCGCCGCCCGGCACGCTGAAATCGATGCGCCCGAACGGCGTATACGAACTCCAGCCCCGATTCGGGGCGCTGCCCACTCCCGGAATCGCATATTTCGACTGGGTCCAATCCGACGAGTTGATCCGATTCTGCTTGTAGTGGCTGACGTCCGCGAAGAAGTCGAATTTGTCGGTGCTGGCGCCGAAGGAGACATTGCCCGACCAGGTCTTGCCGTCGCCGGTCGAATAGTCGCCGCCGTAGAGGTGCAGGCCGAGGCCCTTGTCCTTCTTCTTGGTGATGATGTTGATGACGCCCGCGATCGCGTCGGAGCCGTACAGCGAGGAGGCGCCGTCCTTCAGGATCTCGATGCGATCGACGACGCTGGCGGGAATCGTGTTGAGGTCGACCGCGGCCGAGACGCCCGAGGCGGAGGATTCGTTGATCCAGCGCAGGCCGTCGACCAGGACCAGGGTGCGCTTGGCGCCGAGGTTGCGCAGGGAGATCGTCGTCGAGCCGGAACCGACGCCGCCGCCGTCCGGCGGAAAGCCGAAGTTGCCGGCCGAGTTGAACTTGGTGTTCAACGAGGAACCGCTGACGGAGAGACGCTGGATCACGTCGCCGATCGAGCCGAGACCGGTCGCCTCGATGTCCTTGGACGTGATGGTGAGGATCGGCGTCTGGCTCTCGACTTCGGCCTTCTTGATGCGCGAACCGGTGACTTCGATCGCCTGCAATACCTGCGTATCGTCACCGCCTCTTTCCTGCGCCGCGACCGGCGCCATGCAGATTCCCAACAAGGCCAGCCCGGTCAGACCCGCGAGCGGCTTAAAGCGGTGTGGCTTCATCGTTATCTCCCGTACGAAAGAATGCCCCAGCTGCGCCGCCCTCCCCCGGCCGACGTAAAGAAAATGTAAAACAACTCAAACGGCATTGCCATAGACGCGCATGGCGAACGCCAAACACGTCCGTTTTTTCCGCAAAGCACCATTTGCCGCCGCACGCTACACTGGTGCTGCACTTGCCGCCGGTTGTCCGCGTAATGCCCGTACGTGCGATTCGACGATTTCTGCTGCATCCGTTCGCCCTGATCTTCACCGCGCTCGTCGCCCTGCCGCTGCACGCGGCCGATCGCGCGCAGCAACGCGCGCAATTCCGCACCGCGCTCGCGCTCGCCGCCAAGCCGCAGGAAACGGCGTGGAAGCGCTACGCCGCCGAGCTGGAGGAAGCGCGCTACCCGCTGACGCCATATATCGAACTGACCGCGCTCAGGCCGCGCGTGGCCAAGCTCGATCGCGCCGAGGTCGAGGCTTTCCTGAAACGCTGGCCCGACACCCTTGCGGCGCGCGACCTGCGCGAAGCCTACCTGCGCGAACTCGCGCGCCGCGGCGACTGGGCGGCGTTCCGCGCCCTGTGGCAGAGCAGCGCCGATCGTGATCTGCAGTGCAACGCCTTGCAGGCGCGCCTCGCCGCCGGCGACAAGCTCGACTTCACCCGCGATCTGGATGCGCTGTGGCAAGGCGCGCGCGCGCTGCCGTCCGCCTGCGATCCGGTGCTCGCCGCCGCGCACAGCAGCGGCGCATTCGACGACCAGCGCATCCGCGAGCGACTCGACCGCGCCGCCGCGGCCGGCAATGCCGAAGCGGCGGCTGAAATAGCGCCGCTGCTCGCGGGAGCCGAGCGCACCGATGCCGACCGCATCGTCACCGCGCTGCGCGATCCTTCCGGCACCTTGGCGAAGGCCAAGGTCTGGGCCGACACGACGCACACGCGCGATGCGGTTTCCTACGCCTTCGCGCGCCTTGCGCGCAGCAACAGCTCGGCGGCCGAAACCGCCTGGGCCGATCTGCAGACACGTTTCCAATGGGACGCCGCGCAGAAGAACCGCATCCTGCACGCGATCGCGCTGTACCGCGCGACCAGCTACTCGCCCGATGCGCTGGCGCGACTGAAGGCGCTGCCGGAGGAAGCCGAGGACGAAGCGACGCGCGAGTGGCAGGTGCGCATCGCGCTGACCGGCGGCGACTACCAGGAAACGCTGAGCGCGCTCGACGGCCTGTCCGAAACGCAGAAGACCGACCCACGCTGGCGCTACCTGCGCGCGCGCCTGCTCGACAAGCTCGGGCGTAAGACCGAAGCCGCGCCGATCTACGCCGACCTCGCGCGCGAAGCGAACTTCTACGGCTTCCTCGCCGCCGACTGGAGCGGCCAGCCGTACGCGATCTGCCCGAGCAAGCTGGCCGGCAGCGACGCCGCCGAAGTGACGCTGGCCAAGCAGGCCGACCTCGAGCGCGCCTACGAATTCCGCGAACTGGACATGCTGCGCGAGGCGCGGCGCGAGTGGGATTTCGCGATGGGCAAGCTCGATGCGAGCCAGCGCCGCCTCGCCGCCGACCTCGCCTATCGCCGCGGCTGGTACGACCGCGCCGTGTTCGCGTTCTCCGCCGATCCGGACACGCAGAAGCTCTACGAGCAGCGCTTTCCGCTCGGCATGGAGAAGCACGTGCGGCGGGAGGCGCGCAAGGCCGGCATCGATCCGGCCTGGGCCTACGCGATCATCCGCGCCGAGAGCGCCTGGATGACCGACGCGCGCTCGCACGCCGACGCCTACGGCCTGATGCAGCTCCTGCCCGGCGTCGCCAAGCAGATGGCGAAGGCCGAGGGCCTGTCGTACTCGAAGGCACAGGACCTGTTCGACCCGGAACTCAACGTGCAGCTCGGCACGCGTTTCCTCGGCCGCATGGCCGACAAGTACGACGGCAGCCCCTGGCTCGCCAGCGCCGCCTACAACGCCGGCGCCTCGCCGGTCGGACGCTGGCTCGACGCGCGCTCCGCGCTCGATCCGGACTTCTTCATCGAGACGATCCCGTACAAGGAGACGCGCGAGTACGTCTCGCGCGTGCTCGCCTTCAGCGTGATCTACGACTGGCGCATGAACGGCAAGGCGCTGCCGCTGTCCTCGCGCCTGCCGAAGATCGGCCAGGCGTACCGTGCGCCGGACGACGAGACGCCGCGCAAGGCGGTGGTGTGCGTGCCTGCCGCGACTGCGAGCGACGATCGGGGAACAGCGGCCTTTTCACCACGTTGATTCCGCCAAGAAGCGATTTCGCCCCTCGGATACGAGTTGGAAACAACGGAAGTGGCGTTGCTTGATTGAGTGCGAGAGAGTTCCATCGCAAGATTCGCAGGCTATTGGGTGGGGGAAATTGCATGCGCGTACTACGTTTGGTTTTGGGATTGAGTTCTGCACTAGCGGCGGCGGCTGGCGCGCCGGCACATGGGGAGGTGCCGCAGATTCAAGAGGTTGATCGCATCGTGCCCGGCTTCGAAAACGTAGGCGCGGCTGGCTTCGTCGTCGCCGACTTCGACGGCGACGGTGTTGAGGATGTGGCGATCACCGCTACAAGCGGAACTCCCCTGATCGAAATCATCGGTAGAAGGTCCACACGGCCGGAGCTCAAGCAGATCGTCCTCCTCGAAGGCGAAGCGCTCATCCGAATCATGGTGCACGTTGTCGACGGCGTCCCGCATCTGTTCGCTCTCGCGACGAATGGCATCCTGCGCGAATTCGCCGGATGGCCGTTGGCTGAGGTGCGCGTGATCGACTTGGACTTCGACCTCGGGCTAAGCCCTTCAGCGGGAGCTGCCATCGGCGATATCGACGCAGACGGTAGTAACGAGCTGATCGTGACTAGCGGTCCCTGGTCAGGAAACTTCGTCAATGCCTACGATCTCACCAAAGGTTCGCTACGTTGGTCGGTGCCGAACGGAGGTGCGGACGTTCTGCTGGCACAATTGGATGCCGATCCGGCGCTCGAGATCGTGGTCGCCGCCACGCCTGGCTACGTCTTGGATGGCGCAACACGATCGATCGACTGGTCATACAAAGACGGCTTTGGGACATTCCTCGCCGCCGGTCATTTTCAGCAAGGCAGCAGCGGGCAATTCGTGGCCGCACGTATCTGGGATCGCTTCACGATCTTTCAAAGCTCTCCCTTCTCGCCCGTGTGGGACGCCGAAACCACCAATACCAGTGCGCTGGCGACAGCCGACCTCGATCGGGACGGCCTCGATGAGATTATCCAGGGCGACGGCCAATGGGACGGCGTCCGGATCTATGATCCAAGCACGCATCAAGTGCGTCTCACCATCCCGAACGACGCCTACGGTGTTTCGGCGATCACAGCACTCGACATTGCACGCAACGGAAGCTCTGCGATCGTTTTCGGCAGAAAAGATATCCACTCTGCCGATCAGAACTGGCTCAGTATCGTAGATGCTTCTACCGGGTCGACGCTCTGGGAGTTCGATGCAAGTCGCCCCGGACCGTATACCGCGGTCGACCTCGATGACACGGACCGCGATGGCAGGTACGAATTTCTGTATGCGTCGCAAGGCCACTCATACATTCAGGGCGTCGTTACCCAGGTAGATGCCTTGACGAGTAGGGCCGAATGGCAGTCTCCACTCCCGCCGATCGACGCCGAAGACCCATGGTACATACAACCGCGAACCGTTCTCGTCGCCCATCGGGCCGAAGGTCCGAACAAGATCATCATCGCCAGCACCGGCGGAGCGATTCTGGGTATCGATGGGAACAACCACAACATAGATTGGCGAGCAGAAACCCAATCAGAAGGCACAGGACGGAGGTATACCGCCGTAGGCACGACAGCCGTCGACCTTGATGCCGACGGCAATGACGAAATAGTTACCTGCGCTTTCACCGTAGGCGGAGAGGTGGTCGGCACTCGCCTGTTCGTCTTCTCAAGCGCTGACGGCAGCATGCTGTGGCGTTCAATTGCCATGGACGATCCCGCTTTCAGATGCAACGGCGTCATGATAGGCCGCTTCGACGACAGTCCACGACAACTCCTCGTCGCGCTCCTGCCATCTTCAATCCGTGCCTTCGATGCACAGACACATCTGCTTGCGTGGACGCTGCCCGTGAGCGCCGACGGCGCAATCCTGTTGGAAGCAGGGAATGACGGACGTGAGTTCGCGGTCTTCTCCGGCTCCCGGCTAAGCTTCTACGATGCCGGTACACGTAACATGCTTAGGCAGTTCAACCTAGGCAGTCCGATCACCGCCATACACAAACTCACAGGCGATGTGCATCAGTTACTGGTCGCCGCGGGTGGTCGATTGCACCTCGTCGACGGTACGGACGGCCAGATCCTCTTTTCAACGGACTATCTCGGCGAAGAACTCGCCGCCGAAAACCAATTGGCCGCAACGGAGCTCGGCGGCGGAACTTGGCTGATAGGCGCCGGCAGCCGCGCCGGCGTGTTTCGCCACATCATCCGCCTGACAGAGGCTATTTTCGTCAACGGATTCGATCCCGCTCGGTAGAAAGCGTAGATTGACTCCCTCCTGGAGTTCCAGCGGGAGCTGGCCATGAAGCCATCGCAGATCGTCATCCTCGGCGGCACCGGCTTCGTCGGCCGCCACCTGGTGCCGCGCCTGCAGCGGGCCGGCCACACGATCACCGTGCTGTCGCGCAATCGCGAGCAGCATCGCGAACTCGGAACCCTGCCGCGCGTGCGCGTCGTCAACGCCGACGTGCACGATCGCGCGACGCTGGTGCGGTGGCTCGCCGGCGCCGACGTCGCGATCAATCTGGTCGGCATCCTCAACGAACCGCGCGACGACGGCCGCGGCTTCCACAAGGTGTACGTCGAGCTGACGCAGTCGCTGATCGCCGCCTGTGTCGAGACGAAGGTGCCGCGCCTGCTGCAGATGAGTTCACTGCGCGCGGGCGAAGGCGAGAGCTTCTATCTCAAGAGCCGCGGCGAGGCCGAAGCGCGCGCGCAGGCTTCCGGACTCGCCTGGACGATCTTCCGCCCGTCGGTGATCTTCGGCGACGGCGACGGCCTGTTCTTCCGCTTCGCCGGCCTGCTGCGCATCGCGCCGATGCTCCCGCTGGCGCGCGCGCACGCGAAGTTCGCGCCGGTCTACGTCGGCGACGTCGCCGAGGCGTTCGCGCGTGCGCTGGCGCACTCGGCGACGAGCGGCCACGTTTACGAACTGTATGGTCCGCGCACGATCGAACTCGGCGAACTGGTGCGCTGGACCGCGCACATGATCGGCAAGCGCCGCCTGGTCGTGCCGTTGCCGGATGCGCTCGGCGCGTTGCAGGCGCGCATCGGCGAATGGCTGCCCGGCAAGCCGATCTCGCGCGACAACTTCCGTTCGCTGAAGCTCGATTCGGTCGGCACCCGCGACGGCTTGGCGTCGCTCGGCATCGTCGCGACGCCGATGGAGGCCGTCGTGCCGCGCCTGCTCGGCGAAGCGCGCGAGCGACGCAGGATGCGGCAACGCGACTGAGGCGACGGCGCCCCGGTGCGAACGCTGCGAGATAACCTTCCCGGCATCAGCGCTCCGGCACGAGTGCTCTGGCACAATCGACCGCATGCAGATCTATCTCGTCGGCGGCGCGGTGCGCGACCAACTGCTCGGCAAACCCGTCGCCGATCGCGACTACGTCGTCGTCGGCGCGACGCCGGAGGAGATGCGCCGCCTCGGCTACAAGCCGGTCGGCAAGGATTTCCCGGTGTTCCTGCATCCGCACAGCGGCGAGGAGTACGCGCTCGCGCGCACCGAACGCAAGACCGGGCACGGCTATCGGGGGTTCGCGTTCCAGACCGACGCCTCGGTGACGCTGGAACAGGATCTCGAGCGCCGCGATCTCGCCATCAACGCGATGGCCGTCGACGCGCAAGGCGCGATCGTCGACCCCTACGGCGGTCGGCGCGACCTGCAGGCACGCCTGCTGCGCCACGTCTCGCCCGCCTTCGTCGAGGATCCGGTGCGCGTGCTGCGCGTCGCGCGCTTCGCCGCCCGCTATGCGCCGCTCGGATTCCGCATCGCCGACGAGACATTGGCGCTGATGCGCACGATGGTCGACGGCGGCGAAGTCGATCATCTGGTGCCCGAGCGCGTCTGGACCGAGACGCGCAAGGCCCTGGCCGAGCCGATGCCGTCGGCGTTCGTGCGCGCGCTGCGCGATTGCGGCGCGCTGCGTGTGGTGTTCCCCGAGGTCGATGCGCTGTACGGCGTGCCGCAGCGCGCCGAATTCCATCCGGAGATCGACACCGGCACGCACATCGAACTGGTGCTCGACGCGGCGGCGCGGCTCGCGCCCGGCGACGACCTGATCGGCTGGTGCGCGCTGACGCACGATCTCGGCAAGGCGCTGACGCCCCAGCACGAGCTGCCGCGACACGTGCGCCACGAGCACAACGGTGTCGCGCCGCTGCGCGCGCTGTGCGCGCGGCTGAAGGTGCCGACCGAACACGCCGCGCTGGCCGAGCTGGTCTGCCGGCATCACCTCGAGGCGCACCGTGCGTTCGAGCTGCGCGCCTCGACCGTGCTGGAGTTGCTGGAGAAACTCGACGCATTCCGCCGGCCGGAGCGCCTGCGGAATTTCCTGCTCGCTTGCGAAGCCGACAAGCGCGGCCGTCTCGGCCATGCCGACGACGCCTACCCGCAAGCCGACTATCTGCGCGCCGCGCACGCCGCGGCGACCGCGATCAGTGCGGCGCAGTTCGTCGCCCAGGGCCTTTCCGGCACCGCGATCGGCGCGGCGATGCGCGAGGCGCGCGTGCACGCGATCGAGGCGATCAAGCAGACGTCGAAGCCCCGGAGCTGAGCGCGTGCGGCCCCCGCGTTCGCGGGAGAGCTCAGTGCATGTGCACCGGGCAGTGGAAGCCTTCGTGGAATGCCTTGCTCCCCCATCGTCTCTCACAAACGCGAGAGCGTGAGCGGCGTAGTGCCCTGCCGAAGCCGATTGGTGCGCTACAGCCGCCGCGAGCGATCGACCGCGCGCAAACCCGGCAGGACATTCTCGACACCGCGAGCGAACGCGATCGCCTGGAACCGCTCGCCCATGATCCCGGGCAAGGTCAGCCGCTTGGCTTCGGCGCCCAGGTTCAGGCGCTCGAGATCCGACGCCGCTTCGGCTTCGGTGACGATCTCGACCAACCCGCTGGCGAGCAGGAAGGCGCCCTGCGGCGCGTAGCCGACGAAGTCGAAGCCGGCGCCGGTGCCGGCTTCGGCCAGCGCGGTGAAGTCGACGAAGGCGGTGATGTCCGAAAGGCCCGGCCAGAGCAGGACGTCCGCGTGCGCGCGATGGCGGTAGTGGCAGATCAGCGTGCCGTCGCTGCGCTCGGGCAGGTAGTACTCGCGGCGCGGATAGCCGTAGTCGACGAACAGCATCGCGCCGGTTTCCAGCGTGGCGGCGATCGCCTGCAGCCAATACGGCAGTTGCGGCAGGATTTCCGAGCGATAGCCGTCGGCGAACGGCGCGTCGAGCGCGCGTTCGGCGGCGCGCACCGCGCCGGCGACCAGCGCGTCGGCGGGCCGGTCGACGGGTACGAAGCGCTCGCCGTCGAGCGCGACGTACTCTTCGAACACCTCGCCCGAAGCGATCGTGAAGCGCGTCGTCGGCAGCGCGTCGACGACTTCGTTGGCGAACAGCACGCCGCGCCAGCCTTGTTCGGGCGGTCGCTCGATCCACTCCATGCGCGCGGCGAGTTCGCGCGGCAGCTCCTGCGCCGCGCGCGTGCGCTGGCGCTCGCGCAGGTCCGCGCTCGGTTCGAGGATGCGGTAGCGCCGCGGCGCTGCGCCCAGCGCGGCGAGTTCGCGCAGGCAGTCGAGCGCGAATGCGCCGCTGCCGCCGCCGAGTTCGAGGAAATCCGCCTCTTCGCCGAGTTCGCGCAGCGTCGGCGCGAACGCGCGCGCGATGCTGCGCGCGAACAGGTCGCCGAGTTCCGGGGCGGTCACGAAATCGCCGGCCGCGCCGAATTTCGTGCGGCCGGCGCTGTAGTAGCCGAGGCCGGGCGCGTACAAGCACAAGGTCATGTAGCGCGAGAACGGCATCGGCCCGCCGGCGGCGATCTCCGCGCGGATCGCAGCGGCGAGGCGCTCCGACAGCGCGCGCTCGTCGGCGTCGGGTTCTGGCAGCTGGGCGTTCAGGGCTGGCTGGCCGCGCGCTTCTGCGGCACTCTCCATGACGGAATCGGAGCCGCAGCATAGCGGCCGACGTGGAGAACACAACGATGAACCAACGTCCGGTCGCCCTCGTCACCGGCGCCGCACGCCGTATCGGCGCCACGCTCGCGCGTACGCTGCACGCGGCCGGCTACGATCTCGCCCTGCACTGCCGGCGTTCGCGCACGGAACTCGACGCCCTGATCGCCGAGCTCGAACGCGAACGGGCCGACAGCACACTGGCGCTGCAAGCCGAACTCGGCGACCTCGAACGTCTGCCGGCGCTGGTCGACGCGGTCGTCGAGCGCTTCGGCCGTCTGGACGGCCTGGTCAACAACGCCTCGACGTTCTTTCCGACGCCGCTCGGCACGATCACGGCGCAGCACTGGGACGAACTGTTCGCCGCCAATGCGCGCGCGCCCGTGTTCCTGGCCCAGGCGGCCGCGCCGCATCTGACGGCAAGCCGCGGCGCGATCGTGAATCTGATCGACATCTACGCCGAACGTCCGCTCGCGCAGCACAGCGTCTACGCCATGGCCAAGGCCGCCCTGGCGACGGCGACGCGCGCGCTCGCGCTCGAGCTCGCCCCGGCCGTGCGCGTCAACGGCATCGCGCCCGGCGCGATCCTGTGGCCGGAAGCCGGCAAGCCGCCGGCCGAGCAGCAGGCGCTGATCGCACGTACGCCACTGCAACGCGTCGGCTCGCCCGAAGACGTCGCCACGACCGCGCTGTGGCTGCTGCGCGACGCGAAGTTCGTGACCGGCGAAATCGTCCGCGTCGACGGCGGGCGCAGCTTGCTGGGGCCTTAAGGCCTCTGACGCGGATCGACACGGATAAAACGCGGATCAAGAGTTTCTGGAAGAGTGCTCTATCCGCGTCCATCGGCAAGATCCGCGTCAAAACGCTCCTGGCACTAAGCCGCCGCGACCGCGGCATCGCGCACGTGGCGATATTGCCCCGGCGGCAGATAGAGCGGAAACACGCTCGCCTCCTCCCGCTTCAACGCGCCCGCCAATCGCTGCGCCGCCCTGGCCGCGTCGGCGACGAAACGGCGACGCTGTCCGCTCAGCCACGGGCCGGCGAGATATTCCTCGAGCATCGCGTCGACGCCGCGCATTCCACGCGACACCTCGACGTGAACGGCCTCGAGCTGCCGCGCGGCGAAGCGATCGTTCTGGAATCCCCAACGCAGGTACGGATAGAGCTGCGCGGATTTCGCCAGTCCGCTTCGGCGAAAGATCGCCGCGACCTCGCGCAGGGCGTGGATGCGGCGATCTTCGTCGGGATGACGGCACGCATCGAGCAGCGCGCGCATCGCGGCGCGCAGATCCTGATGATCCTGCAGGAGCTGCCCGATCAGGCGTGGGCGGAAGCGGAGCGCGCCACGGCTATCTGCGCCTTCCGCGCCGTACAGAGAGGAAACCGGCAACGATCGGCCGGGAAACAGGCGTTCGAACCAACGAACCACGGCACCCCCGAGGCACGATGCGCCTCCCCTGTTCCGGCGCAATATTCGTGAAATCTATCACACTATTTCAGCATTCAGGTTACAGGTCCACGCGGACGCCCGCCGCCTGTTCTCCGAACTCCGCCCAGCGTTCGCGCAGCGTCTTGCCGCTGCGCGGCTCGCGCAGGTCCGGCGCGATGTCCGCCAACGGCTGCAGCACGAACGGCTCGGCGAGTTCCGGGCGCGGAATCTCCAGATGGCCGGGCCCCGAGAGAACGAGGTCGTCGAACAGCACGATGTCGACGTCGAGCGTGCGGCTGGAGTAGCGCGGCACGTCGCGGCGGCGACCGTGGCGGTCCTCCAGCGCGTGCAGCCAGTCGTTCAGCGCGTAGGGATCCAGATCGCTGTCGAGGCCGACGGCGAGATTGACGAAGTCCGGCCCCTCGAAACCGACCGCGGCGAAGCGATACGCCGGCGAAACCGAGAGCTCGCCGAAACGCGCGCGCAGCTCGGCCAGCGCGGCGCGCAGATGGCGGTCGGGTTCGAGATTCGAACCGAGGCTGAGCCAGGCGCGATGGCGCGCCGTCACGGCTCGCCGCGCTCGATGATCACCCCGACCGCGCGCGAACCGGTCACCGCGCCGAGCTTGGACAGCTTCAGACGCAGCCAGCGCACGCCGAACTCTTCGCGGATGATCGCGGCGCAGCGCTCCGCCAAGGTCTCGACCAGTTCGAAATGCGAGGCCTCGACGAAGGCGATCAGGCGCTTGGACACGGCCTTGTAGTTCAGCGTGTCCTCGATGCGATCGGTCGCCGCGGGCCTGGTGTTGTCGAACGCCATCTCGACGTCGAGCGCGATCGTCTGCCGCGTCGTGCGCTCCCAGTCGTAGATGCCGATGATCGTGTCGATGCGCAGGTCTTCGATGAAAACGCGGTCCATGGGCGGGAATCGGAGATCGGGAATCCGGGCAGATGATCGCCGCTTTCGCGGCACGGCGACAGCCTTGCGCATTGGCGAGGCATACTCCGCCGATGAACCCGGGCCCGAAGCGACGAGGCGGAACGGCGGTCTTCCTGCGCGCCGCCGTTCTCCTGGCGGCGACGACGCTGGCCGCATGCCAAGGCGTCCTGTTCGCCAGCCTCAACGCCGAGCACACGCCGGGCGGCGTCGAGCAGCGACGCGATCTGGTCTTCGACGCCGACCGCGAACTCGCGCTCGACGTCTATCGCCCCGCGCGCGCCGAGCACGCGCCGGTGGTCGTGTTCTTCTACGGCGGCGACTGGACGCACGGCGAACGCGGCTGGTATCGCTTCGTCGGCAACGCGCTCGCCGCGCACGGCCTGGTCGCGATGGTGCCGGACTATCGCAAGGTCCCGGACGTCGCGCCGGACGGCTTCATGGCCGATGCCGCGCGTGCGGTCGCGTGGGCGCGTACGCACGCGGGCGAGTTCGGCGGCGAGGCGGACGACGTCTTCGTCATGGGTCACTCGGCCGGCGGCCACATCGCCGCCCTGCTCGCCACCGATCCGCAATGGCTGGCGGCCGTCGGCCTGCAGCCGCGCGATCTCGCCGGCTGCATCGGCCTCGCCGGCGTGTATCTGTTCCTGCCGCAGGATTCCGACGACGACGACATGCTGGCGGTGTTCGGCGACGACGAGGCGGTACAGGAGCGCGCGATGCCGCTGAATCTCGTGCGCGGCGCGGAGCCGCCGATGCTGCTCCTGCACGGCCAGGACGACGACGAGGTCGACCCGGCCAACAGCCGCCTGCTCGCCGAAGCGTTGCGCGCGCAACACGAGGAAGTCGAACTCGAGCTCTATCCCGGGATCGACCACTCGACGCTGCTGTTCGCGCTGTCGCCGTCGCAGCACGCGCAGGCACCGGTGCTGGACGACGTGCTCGCCTTCGTGCGCGCGCATCCGCGCGCGGCGAACGCTACACCGCCGGCAGGGCCTCCAGGGCCCAGCGCGGCTGCACCGTGATCGCCGGCGCCTCGTGCTGCCCGGCGGCGAGGCGCAGGCTGCCGGCCAGCGCGATCATCGCGCCGTTGTCGGTGCAGAACTCCGGCCGCGGGAAATAGGTGCGGAAGCCTTCGCGCGAGCCGGCTTCGGCGAGCTGCGCGCGCAGGCGCCGATTGGCGCCGACGCCGCCGGCCACCACCAGCGATTTCGCGCCGGTCGCGGCGAGCGCGCGGCGACATTTGATCGCCAGCGTCTCGACGATCGCCTCCTCGAACGCGCGCGCGACGTCGGCCTTGGTCTGCTCGCTGCGGTCGCTGGCCTGCCAGGCCAGCAGCACCTGGGTCTTCAGGCCGGAGAAGCTGAAGTCGAGGCCGGGCCGGTCGGTCATCGGCCGCGAGAAGCGGAACGCGCCGGGCCGGCCCTGCTCGGCCAGCTTGGCCAGCGCCGGGCCGCCGGGATACGGCAGGTCCATCAGCTTGGCGGTCTTGTCGAACGCCTCGCCGGCGGCGTCGTCGAAGGTGTCGCCGAGCAGCCTGTAGCGACCGATCGCGGCGACCTCGATCAGCATCGAGTGCCCGCCCGAGACCAGCAGCGCCACGAACGGCGGCTGCGGCGGGTCGGCCTCCAGCAGCGGTGCCAGCAGATGGCCTTCCATGTGGTGCACGGCGATCGCCGGCACGCCAAGCGCCCAGGCCAGCGCGCGCGACGCGGTCGCGCCGACCAGCAGGGCGCCGACCAGGCCCGGCCCGGCCGTGTAGGCGACGCCGCCGAGGTCGGCCACCTTCAGATCGGCCCGGCTCAGGGTCTCGCGCACCAGCGGCAGGAGCTTGCGGACGTGATCGCGCGACGCCAGCTCCGGCACCACCCCGCCGTAGTCCGCGTGCATGCGGATCTGGCTGTACAGCGTGTGCGCGAGCAGGCCGCGGCCGGCGTCGTAGACCGCGACGCCGGTCTCGTCGCAGGAGGTTTCGACGCCGAGTACCGGGCCGGACAGGCCCGCCTTTGCAAAGTCTTGATCCATCGCGATAGAATACACGGCTCTCCCGACAGCCCGGGACGATCAACGGAGAAGATATGCCAAGCGTCAAAGTTCGCGAAAACGAACCGTTCGAGTTTGCCCTGCGCCGCTTCAAGCGCACCTGCGAGAAAGCCGGCGTCCTGGCCGAAGTGCGCAAGCGCGAGTTCTACGAAAAGCCGACCCAGGAGCGCAAGCGCAAGCGCGCCGCCGCCGTCAAGCGTCACCTGCGCCGCGTTTCGCGCGACGTGACCAAGCGCCAGCGCCTGTACTGATTCCCGTCCATGCGGTCCGCGAGGTCCGCATTCAAGATGAGGCTGTTCATCGGCCGGCAGCGCTCGCGCGCTGCCGGTTTTTTGTGTTGAGGAAACGACGATGTCGCTCAAAGCCCGACTCAGCGAAGACATGAAGGCCGCGATGAAGGGCGGCGACAAGGACCGCCTCGGCGTGATCCGCCTGATCAACGCGGCGATCAAGCAACGCGAAGTCGACGAGCGCATCGTGCTCGACGACGCGCAGGTGCTCGCCGTGATCGAGAAGATGCTGAAGCAGCGGCGCGACTCGATCACGCAGTTCCGCGACGCCGGGCGCGAGGATCTCGCGACCAAGGAAGAATTCGAAGTCGGCGTGATCCAGGCCTACATGCCCGCGCAGCTGGGCGACGCCGAGATCGACGCGGTCGTCGCGAAGGCGATCGCCGACTCCGGTGCGAGCGGCGCGAAGGACATGGGCAAGGTCGTCGGCCTGGTCAAACCGCAGGTCGCCGGCCGCGCCGACATGGGCAAGGTCTCGGCCCTGATCAAGCAGAAGCTCGGCGGCTGAGTCCGACTCGATCGGCGTCGGCCGCCACCACCGCTCACGTGGACACGTGAGCCTCCCACAGGAGGTGCGCCATGAAGAACGCCAGCGAAATCGCCGAACCCTGCTTTCGAGATCACGCGTAAGCGTCGCAAAGGCTTCCCGTCCGAGACGCGCGTCAAACGCGGCGAGCGCCTCGTGCACGGCGACAAGCTGCTGATCGAGAAACTCGGTCGCAACGATCCCTGCCCATGCGGTTCGGCGCGCAGATTTCAAGAACTGCTGCCTGCCCGGCGGTCGCTACGACGGCTCTGATCGCGACCACTACTTTTAGGGACTGATGCCCGCTGCGGCAGCCCGCCGACGGGCCGCCGCATGGCATCATCCTGGGCTCATGGCCGGCCGCATCCCCGAAAAATTCATCGACGACCTGCTCGCGCGCGTCGACATCGTCGACGTGATCCAGGAACGCATCCAGCTGAAGAAGGCCGGGCGCGACTGGTCCGCGCGTTGTCCGTTCCACGACGAGCGCTCGCCGTCGTTCACGGTCAGTCCGGCCAAGCAGTTCTATCACTGCTTCGGCTGCGGCGCGCACGGCAGTGCGATCGGCTTCCTGATGAACTACGACCGCCTCGAGTTTCCCGACGCGGTCGAGGAGCTGGCCAGCCGCGCCGGCCTGAAGGTGCCGTACGAAGGCGGCCGCGCGGCGCCGCGTGAAGACGCCACCGATCTGTACGACCTGCTCGACGCGGCGACCAGGTTCTATCGCCGCCAGCTCGACGCGAACGAAACCGCGCGAGCCTACTTCGCCGAACGCGGGCTCGACCCGACGATCCTCTCGCGCTTCCAGCTCGGCTACGCGCCCGACGGCTGGGATGCGCTGAAGAACGCGCTCGGCACCAGCGCACAGCGCATCGCCCTGCTCGAGAAGACCGGCATGCTGACCAGCGGCGAGCGCGGCGGAAAATACGACCGCTTCCGCGACCGCGTGATGTTTCCGATCCTCGATCGGCGCGGCCGCACGATCGCGTTCGGCGGCAGAATCCTGACCAAGCCGAAAGCGAAATCCGGCGGCGACGACAGTGCTCCGGTTTCCGCAGGCCCCCAGGAGACGTCTTCATCCGCGAGGGCGCGCGAACCCGATTCGCCCCTTTCCTCCGATGCCCGCGTTCGCGGGAACGACGCCGCTGCGGAAGGCGCGCAGGACGGGCGCGCCGGCGACCACGCGCGCAAGGGCGAAGGCCCGAAGTATCTGAATTCACCCGAGACGCCGCTGTTCCACAAGGGTCGCGAACTGTTCGGCTTGTGGCAGGTACGCGAGGCGCACGCGAAGATCCCGCGCCTGATCGTCGTCGAGGGCTACATGGACGTGATCAGCCTGCATCAGTTCGGCGTCACGCAGGCGGTGGCGACGCTCGGCACCGCGACCACGCGCGATCACGCCGAGATCCTGTTCCGCCAGTGCGCCGACGTCTATTTCTGCTTCGACGGCGACCGCGCGGGTCGCCAGGCGGCGTGGCGCGCGGTCGAATCGGTATTGCCGCGCATGCGCGACGGACGCCAGGCATTGTTCCTGTTCCTGCCCGACGGCGAAGACCCGGACTCGCTGGTGCGCAAGGAAGGACTCGCCGGTTTCGAGCAGCGCCTGAAGCAGGCGACGCCGCTCAGCGAATTCCTGTTCGGCGAGCTCGGCAAGGACGTCAACCTCGCCAGCCTCGACGGCAAGGCGCGCCTGGCGGAACGCGCGCGGCCGCTGCTCGGGCAGATTCCGGATGGCGCTTTCCGCGACCTGATGTACGCCGAGCTCGAACGCATCAGCGGCGTGAAGACGGCCGTCTCGAACGGCGACACCGCGCCTCCGAGCGCCAATCGCCCCGCGCGCCCGCAACAGCGCTCGCTGGTCCGCGCGGCGATCACCTTGCTGGTGCAACGGCCGTCGCTGGCCGGCGCGATCGAACCGCCATGGACGTTCGCCGAGCTGCGCCAGCCCGGCATTCCGCTGCTGATCGAACTGATCGGCTTCTGCCGCGCGCGACCGGACGTCACCACCGGCGCCCTGCTCGAGCACTACGCCGAACGCGAGGAAGCCAAGGCGCTGCAGAAACTCGCCGTGGTCGAATTCCCCGGCGGCGAGGAGGAAGCGCGCGCGGAACTGCTCGACGCGATCGTGCAGCTCGAACGGCAGACCACGCGCCAGCGCCGCGACGACCTCACGCGCAGGCAGGCGGAGGGAGCACTCTCCGACGAGGAGAAGGAAGAGCTGCGCCGGCTGCTCGCGAACAAGGCCACGCGCGGCTGAGCGGTTCACTCCGACCATCCGCTCGTGGACACAGCGATCGTCGACACGATGTCGTCGCGTTCGATCCTCTCACGGACATGTCCCAGGCAGGCGGTCGTTCGGCGCGACGAGATCCAGGTCGACGGCGGCTTGCGCGTTCGCCGGGTCGAGCAGCAATGCACAGCGATAGGCCGCCGCCGCCTCCACGAGGTCGCCGTCGAGGCGATGGGCATAGCCGAGATTGAGCCATGCGCGCGACTTGTGCGGCGAGTCGCGCACGGTCGCCCGCCACAACGCCGTCTCGCTGCGATAGTCGGCGTTGCGATGAAGCGTCGCGAGCGCGAGCGTCGTGCACAGCGCGAGTGCCGCCGCCGCGCCGGCGAGCCTGCGCGCCCGTAGACGCACGAGCACGCACGCCAGCGCCAGCGCGGGCCCCGCCAGGGCGAGATAGAGATGGCGATCGTTGGCGAGATCGAGCCGCGGCAGCAGCGAATTGGCCGGTGCGAGCTGCAGGAAGTACCAGCCGATCGCGAATGCCAGCCACGGCCGGCGACGACGCGCGAGCAGCATCGCTGCGACGAGCGCACCGAGCAGCAACGCGCACGCGCTCAGCGTCGGCGACCACGCCGCCGGCACGCGCAGATCGGGATCGACATTGGTGCGACCGATCAGCGGATGGGAGATCAGATAGCCGTGCGCGAGCACCTGACTCATCGCCTGCGCGGCGAGATCGCGCGTCGCGAAGCTGACGCCGAAGAACACGTGATAGCCCGGCGTCACGATGGCGGCGAGCGCAGCCGCGATCAGCACATACGCGTAGCGGTGCGATCGCCGAAGCTCGACGCGCAGCGATTCTCCGCACGCCCACGCGCGCAGCAGCGGTATCGCCGGAATCACCAGCGCGGTTTCGCGCACGGCCAGTGCAAGGGCGAACAGTGCGGGACCAACCCAGGCCAGCACGCGGTGCGACGACTGCGCACGTGCGACGTCGTCGGCAAGTAACGCGGCGAGTCCGAGTGCGGCCGCGAGCGAGATCGAGCGCCCGCTCGCGTACGTGATGGCCTCGGTCGCCGCGGGATGCAGCGCGAACAGCAAGGCGCCGAGCAAGGCCGCCAGATCGACGCGTTCGAGCGTCGGCGCCAGCCGCGGCAGCCAGCGCCGCCACAGCGCCCACAGCAGACACGCGTTGGCCGCGTGGATCGCGATGTTGGTCGCGTGCACCGCGATCGTGCCGCCGCCGAGTTCGGCCGTCAGCGCATAGCTCAGTTTCAGCAGCGGGCGGATGCCGGGCAGCGCCTGCCACCAGCCGGCGAGGCTTTGCGTCGCCGGGTTGGCGAGGATCGCGGCGAAATCGTCGAACTGGTACGCCGCGCCGAACGCGTTCGCATAGGCGAGCAGTACGGCGAGGAGAAGGATCGCGATCGCGTGCGAGGTGCGCATCAGCGCTCGTTCGACGCCTCGAACGCCAGCTCGACGAGCCCGACGCTGTCCCACCAGCGCTCCGGCGCGTGCAGCAGCACGGCCAGCACGCGATGCCCGTCGCGATCGACGACGGCGACGAGGCAGCGACCGGCGGCGGTCGTGGTGCCGGTCTTGAGGCCGCGTGCGCCGGCGAGACCGTCGAGCAGCGCGTTCGTCGTGCGCGCGGACAGCACGCGTCCCGCCCGGGTCGCGAAGCGCAGCTCGCGCCGCTGCGCGGCGTCGGCGAGCGACGGCTCGGCCAGTACCGCGCGCGCCAGTACGGCGAGGTCGCGCGCGCTGGCGTACTGCGCGGCATCGTCGTGACCGCAGGGGTTGGCGTAGTGAGTGTTCGTCATGCCGAGCGTGGCGGCGCGCATGTTCATGCGCGCGACGAACGCACCGGTCGGATCGCGCGCGTCGATCACGGCGCCGACGGCGTCGGCGAGCGCGCGGCAGGCATCGTTGGCCGAACGCACCATCGCAGCGAGCAGCAGGTCGCGCCGAGCGACGCGCTCGCCACGACGCAGGCCGATGCGCGTGCCGGTCTCCGCCGCCGCGGCGACGGAGACCTCGGCCCACGCATCGAGGCCGCCCTGCTCGACCGCAACCAATGCGGTCATCAGCTTGGCCAGGCTGGCCATCGGCAGGCGCGCATCGGCACGTCCGGCCCATAGCGGTCGACCGTCGAGCTCGACCCAGTACGCCGCAGCGACGTCGGGATAGGCGTCGACCGGTGCGCGATCCCCCTGCGCCTGTGCATGCGCGCAGGCGCAGGCGAGCAACGCGAGCACGACGACGATGCGGCGCATCTCAGCCGCCGCCGAGGCGATCCTTGAGCGCCTTGAAGCGGTCGCCGAGCGACGGCTTCTTCGCCGGCGCGTCGTGCGCGGCCGGCGCTGTCGCGCTTGCATCGTTCGCAGGCTGCCCTTGCGTGCCGGCATTGCGCTCGCGCAGGCGTTCGGCCGCGTAGCTGTGGCAGAAACCGCGATACGGCGAGGACTGCATCGCCGTGTAGCCGCGCCCTTCGCACTGCTGTGCGGCCAGCGCACGCGCGCGATCGCCACAGTGGCGCACGAGGAAGCGGCCGCTGCGGTTCGGATCGGCATCGGCGCAGTGGCGCGGCGCGAGGTCGGGACAGTAGTCGCCGACGAAATCCAGATCGCCGCCCGATTCCGCGCGGCCGCACGCCTTGGCCAGGATCGCCGTACGCGAACCGCCGCAGCCTTCGATCGCCGGCCAGATGGCCGCGCCGAGCGTACGGTCAGTTTCGGCGAAGCGAGCCGGATCGACGGCTTGCTCCGCGGTGCGATTGACGTTCGCGCAGAACTTCGCCTTGTAGGTCGGACAAGCCGCCTTCGGGCCGACATACATCGAATACGACACGGGCGAACCCAGCTGCGCTTCGCAGGCCTGCGCCGTCATCGCCTTGCCCATCGCCTCCGGCGATTCGGTCGCGTAGTCGCAGCCGCCGATGCGCTTGCCTTCGTAGCTCATCGTGATCGACTGGCCCTGCACCTGCGCCTTCATGCTGCCGCGATAGCCGTCGGGCAGCGTCTCCATCTCACCGTCGCCGCTCATCGCGTTCTTGCCGGTGCACACGATGTGGTACGAGGCCTTGCTGCCGTCGATGCGGAAGTTCTGCACCTCGCAATCCTTGTCCTTCGGAATCGCCTGCTCGCTGACCGGGTTGGCGCGGGCGGTGCAGACGTCGACCGGCTTGCCCGGCATCGACATGCCGGCCATCTTCATCTGGGTGGTGACGCGATATCGGTCGCCGCTGTCGGGCGCGGCCGCGGCGGAGATGGCCGTGCAAAACAGCGCGGCGGCGACGACGCGATGCGGGCGGAACGGATTCATGGGACGGCTCCGTGCGGCGCGGAAGGCGCCGGGCCCCAGCTTCTACGCAGAAGCGCGGGGGAAATCCCAATGCGTAAAGCCGCATCTGCGCACCGCCCGATGGCTCGAGGCACGACCTGATCGTCGCCGACGGACTTCCCGTGTGACGCGCTGCGCGGCCGCAGGCAAGTGGCGCGGCCGTCAGATCTCCATGATGCGGATCGCTAGGTCGAAGGCTCCGGCGTTCGGCGCATCGCGAGCAATGCCGCGGCGGTGAGCAGCGCCGCCGCACTGAGATACCAGCCGACCGCCTGCACACCATGGCGCGCGGCGAGCCAGGTCGCCGCATACGGCGCCAGCGAAGCGCCGAGGATGCCGGCCAGGTTGAAGGCCAGCGAGGCGCCGGTGTAGCGCACCGCGGTCGGGAACAGTTCCGCCAGCGCGGTACCGAGCGGACCGTAGGTCAGCCCCATCAGGAACAAGCCGAGCGCGAGAAACGCGGTGACCCGGGCCGGCTCGCCGGCCACGAACATCTGTGCGAACAACGGGCCGAACGCGAAGATCGCGCACGTCGCGATCAGCAGCATCGCGCGCCGCCCGCGGCGGTCGGCGAATACCGCCGAGAGCGGAATTCCGATCGCGAACGCGAGCATCGCGACCATCTGCAACAACAGAAAATCCTTGCGCGGATAGTGCAGCGCGCTGGTACCCCAGGACAGCGCGAACACCGTCATCAGATAGAACAGCACGAAGGTCGCCAGTGCGGCGAAGGTGCCGATTGCGAGCGGCCGCCAATGCTGCGTACAGACCGTCGCGATCGGCAGACGTACGCGCTCCTCGTTCTCGATCGCGCGCAGGAAGGCCGGCGTCTCGGTCAGCTTCAGACGCACGTACAGCCCGACGCCGACCAGCAGCGCGCTGGCCAGGAACGGAATGCGCCACCCCCAGGCGAAGAACTGCGCGTCGTCGAGGAAATCGGTCAGCAGCAGGAACACGCCGCTCGAACAGAGAAATCCGATCGGCGCCCCGAGCTGCGGAAACATGCCGTACCACGCACGTTTGCCGGGCGGCGCGTTCTCGGTCGCCAGCAGCACCGCGCCGCCCCATTCGCCGCCGAGGCCGAGGCCCTGGCCGACGCGGCACAGCATCAGCAGCAGCGGCGCCAGCAGGCCGATCGATTCGTAGGTCGGCAGGAGGCCGATCACCACCGTCGACAATCCCATCGTCAGCAGCGCGGCGACCAGGGTCGCCTTGCGCCCGACGCGGTCGCCGTAGTGGCCGAACAGCGCCGAGCCGATCGGGCGCGCGAAGAACGCGAGCGCGAAGGTGGCGAACGAGGACAGCAGGGCCGAGGTCGGGTCGGACGCCGGGAAGAACAGCTTCGGGAACACCAGCACCGCTGCGGTGGCGTAGATGTAGAAGTCGAAGAACTCGATCGTCGTGCCGATCAGGCTCGCGAACAGCACGCGGCCGGCGGAGTTCGTCGGCGCCGCCGACGCGGGCAGGACAGTAGTCGATTCGGACATGAAGGCGTTCGTCGCAGCGGCGGTGGCCAGCCGCGAACCTTACCGAGTTTCGCCTCGACTTGTCGCGCCCGCCGCCCGTGCGGGAAAGCGCCGGCATCCGATCACCAGGCGTTGACCCGCTCGGCCAGCGACAGCACTGCGCGGCGCGCGCACGGATACGCCGCGCAGCGGCAGGCGCCGAGCGCGGCGTCGACCTCCGCTTCGCTCGGGGACGCGTTGTGCTGCAGCAGCGCCGCCGCCGCCACGATCAGACCGGACTGGCAGGAGCACGGCGGCACGCGTTCGTCGATCCAGGTCTTCTGCACGGCGTGCAGCTCGCCAGCCGCCAGACCTTCGCTCGCCGCCAGCCCTTCGACCGTGACGATCCGCGCACCGACCAGCTCGGCCACGTCGATCGCGCAGGCGCGCTGCGCGCGTCCGTCCACCTGCACGATGCAGGCGCTGCAGCTCGCGTCGGTGCAGCGCGGCTTCGCGCCGTCCAGGCCCAGCCGTTCGCGCAGCACGCGCAACAGAGGCGTATGCGACTCCACGTCGATCGCATGGATCTGCCCGTTCACGTTCAATCGGATCATCGTTCGGCTCCTTCGAATTGGCCGAGCCGCCGCGCCGCGGCCGGGCTGGGCGGCTTGCCGCTGCGCTGCAGGCGATACACCGCCACCGGCGGCAGGTTCGCGCCGACCCAGCCGACGCGTTCGGCGCACAGGCCGAGCCGCGCCAGCAGGCGCGACGGCACCGGGCAGCGCGGCAGACAGGTGAACTGGTAGAACACGCCGTCACTGCGCAGGTGATGGCGGAAGGCGCTGGCGAGCAGCGCGTACAGGCGCCGCGTCGACAGCGATGTCGGCGGCACCGCGCTGACGAAGGCGCCGGCGCGCACGCGGCCGAAGAACGGGCCGACCTCGCCGATCGCGGCAGCGTCCATGTGCAGCACGCGCGCCTGCGGAAAGCGGAACAGCAACGCGCGCGCGAAGTGCGGATCGGCTTCGATCAAGGCCAGGCGATGTTCCGGCACGCCGCTCCGCAACAGGGCGCGCGTGATCGCGCCGGTGCCGGCGCCGAGCTCGACGACCGGCGCGTCGACGGCGCCGACGTGCCGCGCGACCCGTTGCGCCAGCGCGCGCCCCGACGGCCACGCGCTGCCGATGCGCAGCGGGTCGCGCAGCCACGAGCGGAGGAACAGCGAACGGTCGCGGCGCGCCATTTCGCCGCGCGTTTCCAGCCAGGCGTTCATCCTGCGACGGACCTCACGGCGAGAAGCTCGCCGAGAAACCGACGATCGGCGCAGCGTCGTACTTCTGCGTGACGTCACGCAGGCCCTTGCGCTCGATGCGCAGCTCGTTGCGGAACGTCGCGCCGAGATAGGCGTCGAGGCTCAGCGCCGGATCGGGACGGAACGACAGGTGCGCGTACAGCGGCGTCGATTTCGACTCGACCACCCCGCCCGCCATCGGCCCGTGCTCGTCGAGGCGGAAGCGGTTGTCGCCGAAGCCGGCGCCGAGGCCGAGGCTCCAGCGCGGATCGCGCCGATAGACCAGTTCGAGCGCGCCGAGGCTGGTCGGCATGGCGGCTTTCGCGCTGCCCAGGCGCCAGTGCTCGTCGATCTTCCAGGAGACGTCCAGATACGGCAGCACGCGGTTCTTCTCGATGTCGTGCAGGACGACCACGCCGAAGCCGGCCCGCAGGTCCGGACCGAACTGGCGCGCGACCGCGAATGCGCTGCCGTAGCGCAGCGCGTCGGAGGATTTCGCGTCCTGCTCGCCGGCGTACTGCGCCATCGGCGCGACGATCAGATCCCAGCGGTCGTTCAGGCGCGAGCGGACCTGCACGGCGACGCCGAGGCGCCGGACGTTCTTCCACGGCGCACCGCCGCCGAACGCCGCGGGCTGGTCGAAATCCCATTTCTCGTATTCGTAGCGCAGGCTGCCGCCGATGCTCAAACCCGCGCCGAACCGGCGCTGCGCGGATACCGCCAGCGCGGCGGACGAGCGCCCGACCTTGCCGCCGTCGTCCAGATCGGCCTGCGGCTGGAACAGGGCGCCGCCGGACAGGCTCCCGTTCCAGTCGTCGGGCCCGGGCTCGGCCGCTCGCGACGGGGAAGCCGGCAGCGCGGCGGCGAACAGCACGACGGCGAGCGTACCGACACGAGCGCCGGCGTATCGGCGGCGATGCCGGATGCGGATGTTCATTCGGGCTTTCCTCGGTTGAGCGGATTCGACGCGCCGGATGCACACTGTCCACATGTGGACACAGCGGCGGGCGGGAAGCGGCACGGCGAGGAACCTTTCGGCCGTACCGGCTCCCGCCCGTGCTGGGGGCGAACTGTCCGGCGAAGCGGAAGCGTGTTTCGGCGGCGAGTCTGTCCGGCCGGATTTAAGAATTCTTTAAACGCGAATCGAGCACAGTGCGCCGTCCAGGCCGCGCCGTTCTCCCAAGGTCCCGTGCAAACCATCCTGCTGGTCGAAGACGATCCCCTGCTCGCCGACGCGATCGCCGCCGCGCTGCGCCAGGACGGCTGGCAGGTCGACCACGCCGCCGACGCCGCGGCCGCGCGCATCGCCGTCGTCGATCACGCCTACGGCGCGGTGCTGCTCGACCTCGGACTGCCGCACGGCTCCGGCCTCGGCGTGCTGGCGGCGATGCGCGAGCGCTACGACGCGACGCCGGTGCTGATCATCACCGCGCGCGACCAGCTCGGCGATCGCATCCGCGGCCTGGACGCCGGCGCCGACGACTACCTGGTCAAGCCGTTCCCGATCGACGAGCTGCTGGCGCGCCTGCGCGCCGTGCTGCGACGCAGCCAGGGCCGCGTCGCGCCGCTGCTGCGCTACAAAGGCATCGTGGTCGATCCCGCGCGGCGCCACGTCACACGCAACGGCGAACCCGTGCGCCTGGGTGCGCACGAGTACCGTACGCTGCTCGCCCTGATCGAACGCCAGGGCCAGGCGATCGCGCGCGACCGCCTGGAAGATCTGGTGTACGGCGGCTCGGGCGCGATCGAAAGCAACACCATCGCGGTCTACGTGCACCAGCTGCGGCGCAAGCTCGGCGACGAGCTGATCGCCACCGTGCACGGCTACGGCTACCGCCTCGGGGAGGAATCGTGATGCGATCGCTGCGATCACGCCTGTTCGTCATGCTGCTCGCGGCCTTCGTCGCCGCCTGGGCGGTCTCCCTCGCCTGCCTCGCCTTCGCCTTCAAGCGCGATCAGTCGGGCCTGCGCGACCGCCTGCTCGCCGACATCGGCAGCGAAGTCCTGCAGTCGATGCCGGGCGACGTGCGCGAACTCTCCGGCGCGGCCAACCTGCGTCCTCGCGAAAACCCGCCGTCGGGCGCCGATCGCCACGGCCACTCCCTCAAGGGCCGCTTCATCTTCCAGCTCTGGATCAAGCCGCGCCGCGACATGGTGGTGCGTTCGCCCAGCGCGCCGGCGGCGCCGCTGAAGCCCGACCTCGTCGACGGCTACGCGCAGCGGACCATCGACGGCGAGGAATGGCGCGTCTACGCACTGTCGAACACGGACGGCGACGTGCAGGTGCAGGTGGCCAAGCCGGTCGGCGAACTGGCCAAGGAGTTCAGGGAATGGGTGCTGTTCGGCCTCGGCGTCTCGCTGCTGATGCTGCTCGTGCTCGGCTTCGCGATGCGACGGGTGATCCACACCTCGCTGCGGCCGGTGGTCGCGTTGCGGCGGACGATCGCCGTCCGCGATCCGCTCGATCTCGCGCCGCTGCGCGGCGGCGCGCTGCCCGACGAGATACGCCCGCTGATCGACTCGTTCAACCAGCTGCTCGCCCGACTCGACCGTGCGGTGCGCAACGAGCGACAGTTCCTTTCCGAGGCCGCGCACGAGCTGCGCACGCCGCTCGCGGCGCTGCTGACCCATGCTCAGGTGGCGCAGCGGTCGAAGACGCCGGAAGAGGCGCAGGTGCCGCTGCGGCAGCTGGTGCAGAGTGCCGAACGCAGTGCGCGCCTGTCGCAGCAACTGCTCGACTCGGCGCGCCTCGACGCCGAGCGCAGCGCCGAGCGGACGACGATCGAGCTCGCCGACATCGTCGCCGTCGTCACCCACGAGCTCGACGCGATCGCCGCGCACAAGCGCCAGTCGATCGCGCTCGACGCGGAGCCATGCGCGATCCTCGGCAACGTCGACGACCTCGGCATCCTGATCGGCAACCTGGTCGACAACGCGGTGCGCTACACGCCGTGCGGCGGACGCATCGCCGTGCGCTGCCTGCCCGCCGGCGGGTGCGCGCAGCTGCAGGTGCTCGACGACGGGCCCGGCGTCGCCGCGGCCGATCGCGAGCGCATCTTCGATCGTTTCTTCCGCGTCACCGGCAACCACCAGCGCGGCAGCGGATTGGGGCTTTCGCTGGTCGCGCGCATCGCCGCCGCGCACGGCGCCGCGATCGTCACCGGCGACGGCCTCGACGGGCGCGGCTTCGGCATCACGGTGTCGTTTCCGCTGCTGCCCGCCGCTCCTATCGCACTCGCCGATGCGTGCCTGCGCGCGCCGGCACTGGCGGCGAGCGCAGGTTGTCTCGATCCGATCGCCGAGACGTCCTGAAGAATCGCGACGCGCCCGGGCGCAAGTCCTCGGCGTCGTCTCAATCGCCGTGGCGCGGAGGCGGAACGCGCCGATCGGGGCGGCGAACGCACGCGCCGTTGCCGCTCGCCTCGATCGTCCTAGCCGCCGTCGCCGCGCTTGCCGGCGCCGCACACTTCGCCGCCCTTATCGAACACGACGCGCCACGTGCCCGGCGCCTCGCGACGCCAGATCGAATTGAAGACTCCGACGATCTTCCCGTCCGGTGTGCGCACCGGACCGGTACTGAGCGCGAGCGTGCCCGACTCCAGCACTTCCACCCGCTCCGGCTCCCACGAAAACGGCGCCGTCGCGCCTTTGAAGTACGGCGCCCAACCCTCGGCGACGGCAGCCTTGCCGCGCAGGGGCCCCGAATCGCCGAAGAAGATCGCCTCGTCGGCGAGCGAGCGGGTGAAGGCGGCGAGATCGCGCTGCGCCATGGTCTGTGCGAACGCGCGCTCGGCCGCCGCCACTTCGCGCTCGGCCTCGGCTTTCGACGGACGCGGCGAGGCGGCGGTGCATGCGGCGAGCAGCACGACGGCGGGGAACAGGGCAATGGGAAGAATCAAGCGGAACGGAAACGTCGGCATGACGGAACTCCTTCGTCGGTCGCCGCAACGGCGAACTGGGCAATCCGCCCAGTATTTCCGCTTCCGCCCGCCCGGCGGGTGACCGCTTTTGCGCGATACCGTTGCCGCGACTCAACGCAGGTCGCGCGCGATCACCTTCGCCGCGTTGTGTCCCGGCGCGCCGGTGACGCCGCCGCCGGGATGCGTGCCGGCACCGCACAGGTACAGACCCGGCAGCGCGCCGCGGTAGTTCGCCTGGCCGAGCATCGGCCGCGCGCTGAAGAGCTGATTGAGCGACAGCGCGCCGTGGAAAATGTCGCCGCCGATCAGGCCGAAATCGCGTTCGAGGTCGAACGGCGACTTGATCTGCCGGCCGAGCACGGACGCCTTGAAGCCGGGCGCGTAGCGATCGACCGTGTCGACCATCAGGTCGGCGACTTCCTCGCGATGCGCGTCCCAGCTCGCGCCGTTCGGCAGCACCGGCGCGACGTGCTGGCAGAACAGGCTGGCGACGTGGCTTCCGGGCGGCGCGAGCGAATCGTCCAGCGTGGAGGGAATCAGCATCTCGACGATCGGCTCGCGCGACCAGCCGTGCGCGCGCGCGTCGAGGTAGGCGCGGTCCATGTAGTCCAGGCTCGGCGCGAGGATGATGCCGGCGGTCAGGTGATCGCCCTCGCCGGGCAGGCAGGAGAAGCTCGGCAACGTCGACAGCGCGACGTTCATGCGGAACGTGCCCGAGCCGCAGCGCCAGTTCGCCATGCGCTCGCGCGTCGGCGCCGGTACCGCCGCCGGCGCGAGCAGGCGCTCGTACAGCAACTTCGGATTCACGTTGGCGACGATCGCGCGCGCGCGCAGCGTATCGCTGTCGCCGGTGACCACGCCGACCGCGCGGCCCGGCCCCGATCCGTTGCGCTCGACCACCACCTCGCGCACGCCGCAGCCGGTGCGGATCTCAACGCCCGCCGCCGTCGCCGCCCGCGCCATCGCCTGGGTGATCGCGCCCATGCCGCCGATCGCGTGGCCCCAGGCGCCCTTGACGCCGTTCACCTCGCCGAACACGTGATGCAGCAGCACGTAGGCGCTGCCCGGCGTGTAGGGACTGGCGTAGTTGCCGACGACGCCGTCGAAGCCGAGCACCGCCTTGATCGGCTCGCTCTCGAAGAAGCGGTCGAGATACTCGGCGGCGGAGATCGTGAACAGGTCGAGCAGGTCGTTGCGCAAGGTCGCGTCGAGCGCGCCGAGGCGCTTGCCGAGGCGACCGGCGCGCGCCAGTTCCGGCAGCGCCTTCAGCCAGCCGCCGTCGGTGACGTTCGGCGGCGGCTCCAGCGCCAGGGCGCGCAGCACGTCGGCGATCGCGTCGAGGCGGCGTTCGTACTCGGGCAGCGCGTCGGCGTCCTTGCGCGAGAACTTCGCCACTTCCTCGCGCGTGCGGCCGGCGCCGGTGAGCAGATAGCTGCCGTCCGGTCGCGGCAGGAAATTGTTCGCGCGGCGCAGCACGACGCGCAGTCCGTACTTGTCGAGCTCGAGGTCGCGCACCACCGTCGGCTGCAGCAGCGAGACCGTGTACGCGGCGACCGAATTGCGGAAGCCCGGATGGAACTCCTCGGTCACCGCCGCGCCGCCGACGACCTGGCGCTGCTCGAGCACCAGCACCTTCAGGCCGGCCTTGGCCAGATAGGTCGCGCAGACCAGGCCGTTGTGGCCGCCGCCGATCAGGATCGCGTCGTAGTTCGTCATCGCGCGATTGTCACACGAACCCCGCCGCCGGCGCGGTCGGGGACGTGCTGCCCGACCGCGGGGATTCCCCTCAGCGGCGGCGCAGAGGCGCGCCGTCGAAGCCGTCCTCGAAGATCGAATCCTGCACGGCGGGCACGTAGCGCTCCACCGCCGCGCTCGGCATGTCGCCGACGGTGTCGCCGGCGAAGGCGAAGCCACCCACGAGCAGGACCGAGCCGTCCTGCAGGTTGGCCGCGACGGGTTCGTCGCGCGGCACGATCATCGAGCCGGCCTCGCTGAAGGTGCCGGTCGCCGGATCGTAGATCTCCGCTTCGGGAACGGTCACGGTGCCGGGGTTGCCGCTCAGATGCGAACCGCCGGCGACCAGTACGCGACCGTCCGGCAGCAGGCTGGTGGCGGGGAAGTCGCGCGGATGGGCGAGGCTGCCCGTCGGCGTGAATTGGCCGCTGGCCGGGTCGTAGAGCAACGCTTCGGGGACGTAGTGCGGGAAGCCGTTGTCCTCGATGCCGCTGTCGCCGCCGACGATCAGCACGCGGCCGTCGCGCAGCACGATGGCGTCGTGATTGTCGCGCGGCGCGGGCAGCGCACCGGTCAGCGAGAAGGTGCCGCTGGCCGGGTCGTACAGCTCGGCGCTGGCGAGCTGGCCGTCGGTGTCGTTGTTGCCGCCGGCGATCAGCACGCGGCCGTCGTCGAGGCGCACGGCCGCGTTGACCTGCACGCGCGGTCCGCTGAGGCTGCCGGTCGGCGTGTACTGGTCGCTGATCGGGTCGTACACCTCGGCGCTGGACAGCGGGCCGGCTTCGCGGGTGAAGCCGCCGGCGAGCAGGACCTTGCCGTCGGCGAGCAGCACCGCGCTGACGACGTAGCGCGTCTCCGCCGTGCTGGCCGCCGGCGTGAACTGCCCGCTGGCAGGATCGTAGATCTCGGCGTCGGCGAGATAGCCGCTGTCGTCGCGACCGCCGTAGATGAAGACGCGGCCGTCGGCCAGGCCGACCATGGTCGGCCGCATGCGCGCCCGGTTCGGCAGGCTGGTACCGACGAAGCTCATCGTCAGCGGGTCGTACAGTTCGGCGATGCCGACGATGGCGCCGAAGTCGGCGATCCCGCCGAGCACCAGCACACGCCCGTTCGGCAAGGCCATCGCGCCGTGCAGCGCGCGAGCGGAGGCCATGTCTCCAACTTGCAGGAAGCCGCCGTCGGCCTGCGCGGCCGGGGCGGCGGCGATCAGGGCGAACAAGGCGGCGCGACGGACGGGCGCGAGGATGTCGAAACGAAACATGGACGGGGCCTCCCAAGGAAGATGTATGAAGATCTGGAGGAACGGTTCCCTGGCCGTTCCGGCCCAGGGGTGCGCGGAAGAACCGCCACGCAGGAGGAGGATGGACGTCGCGCTCGGGGGATACGACGGCCGCCCGGGCGGCGGTTCCCGCTCCGCGCACGTCCTGGACCGGCGGCCACGATCGCGCCGTCGGCGCCACGGGGCATGCGATTTCCGTTAGTGCGTCGTTTGGTCGGCGTTTGCGGACGTGTCGTCCAGATGTAGCGAAGGCCGCGGCGAGCGCAAACGCGGCGGAATCACGCGCTCGCCGGCCAGGGCGACCGCCTGGCGCAGCGCTTCCTGCCAGGGCAGTTGCTGGTCGAGCGCGCGGTACAGCTGCGCCTGCAGCAGGGCCGCTTCGTAGCTGCGCGTGGCCCAGCGCGCGACGCGGCCGACGACGATGCCGGCGCGCTCCAGCTCGCCGCGCTCGATCAGCCAGCTCGCCTGGGTCTGTGCGGCGGCGAGCACGTTGGCCGGCACGCGGCTGTCGTCGGCGGCCCAGGCCGATTCGGTGAAGGCGGCATCGGCGGCGGCGAGGTCGCCCTGCGCCAGCGCCTGCTCGGCCGCGACGAGGGCGGTGTAGACGCGCGGGTCGGACTCGTCGGGCGCGTCGGTGACCAAGCGCCGTGCCGCCGCCGCGATCTCCGCGGCCGCGTCGGCACGGCCGAGCGCGCGCTGCGCCCGACCGGCGAGCAGCAAGGTGCGCGCCCGCGCACCGGCGGAGTCGTAGGCGGCCGGCAGCGCGAGCGCGACGCCGGCCTCATCCGCCGCCCCGCGCGCGTCGCCGATCGCCCAGGCGAGCTCGGCGGCCATCCGGTGCAGCTGGAATTCGGACTGGTGCACGAGACTGGCCTCCGGCACCGCCGCCTGTTCGCGGATCCGGCGCAGGCGCGCACCGGCCTCGCCGAGCTTGCCGTTGGCGAGCAGCGCCTCGACGCAGACCACGCCGGCGTAGTGCCGGCGGCGCGGGTCGGACACCCGTTCGGCCAGCTCGTCGAGCCGCGCGCACTGGCCCAGCGCGGCGGCGGCGTCGAGCATCGCCAGCTCGGCCATGACGATGCCGACGCGGCCGTGCAGCTCCTCGACCACCGCGTCGTAGGTGCGCAGCCGTTCGACCGCGTCGCGCAGCGGCGGCAGCGCCTCGGCCGGCCGGTCGCGGTTGATGTCGAGCAGGGCCGTGTAGGTGTCGATGCGCGCCAGGGCGCGGCGGTCGCCGGCCGCGGTGAAGGCGATGCGCGCCTGCGCGTAGTCGGCCAGCGCGGCGTCGTAGCGGTCGAGCATGGTGCGCGCACTGGCGCGGCCGACCAGGGCGCGGCCGGTCTCCTCCGGATCGTCGTGATCGCCGAGCCAGCGCAGCGCCTGTTCGGAATAGTCCTCGACCTGGCCGGGCTGGTTGCGCTGGTAGGCGATGTTGGCCAGCGTGTTGAGGATGCGCGCGTGCAGCACCGGCTCGTCGGCGCCGCCGTCGCCGAGCTGCGCGGTCAACGCCTGCTGCGCCTCGTCGAGACGGCCGGCGCGGAAGTCGATCTCGGCCAGGCGGAAGCGCACCTCCGGCTGCGCGCGCGCGTCGGCGCCGGCTTCGAGCAGCAGGCGGTGGGCGAGATCGAGCTGTTCGGACAGGATCGCCGCGCGGACCTGCTGCAAGAGGCGGTCGCTGCCGCTCGCATCGTCGGCGCCGGGCGGCTGCAGGCCGAGCGCGAGCGCGAGCCGGTCGGCGGCGAGGCGCGCGGCGACGATGACGTCGGCGTCGTCGCCTTCGCCGCGCGCGGAGCGTCCGCGCGTCTGCAGCACGACCTGCCAGCGTTCGCCGAGCTGGCGCGCGCTGGCGTCGACGACCGGCGCGGCGCCGGCCGCGGCGGACAGCGCATCGGCGTCGAGCACGCCGTTGGCGTCGGTGAAGCGCGCGACGAGGCCGACGATGTTGTCGCTCGGCACCACCGCCTGGCCGGCGGCGCGCAAGCGCTGCGCCACCAAGTCCATGACGCCGAGGCGCACCCAGGCCGAGTCCGGCGGCGCGTCGACCGCGACGGGCAGCACGACCACGGCCGCCGCCGCGGCACCCGCCGGATGCTGCAGGCTGCGCCAGCCGAGCACGAGGGCGGCGAGGCCGAGCGGCAGTGCTGCGGCGAGCAGCAGCCACAGCCAGCGCCGAGACGGCCGCGGTATCGCCGGTTCGGATGCCGCGACGGCCACCGGCGCGGCGGACACCGTCTCGCCGGCCGCCGCGGCGTCCGCCACGGGCGTCCCGATCGGCGGCGGCACCTCGGCGACGGGCTCGCCCGATTTCACCGGCGGCGCCTCGATCGTCACCGGCGCGGCCCAGCGGTAGCCGAAGCGCGGCACCGTGACGATGCTGCGCTGGCCGCCTTCGCCGCCGTCGTCGAGTGCGCGGCGCGCCTGCAGCACGACCTGGCCGAGCGCGTTGTCGGTGATGTCCACGCGCCCCCACACCGCCGCGATCAGCTCGTCGCGGCCGACCGCGCGGTCGCGCCGCTCGATCAGGTAGACGATCAGATCCAGCGCCTTCGGCGGCAGCGTCGTCGCCACGCCGTCGCGCAGCAGGGTGCGCGTGGCGGGGTCGAGCTGGAACGCGCCGAAGCGATAGGGAAGCGAAGCCATGCGCGGCGTCATGCGTCAGCGGGAAGGTCTTGTCGACGGCGCGGCGCCGGCTCGCCGCGCGGCGCTCACGGATCGAGATAGCCTTCGCGCACGTAGAGGTCGAGTCCGCGCCGCGTCGACGGCGTCCGCTCGGCGCCGTGGCCGGACAGGATCTCGACGCCGCTGTCGTTCTCGAAGCGCCAGGCCCAGTCGGTGCCGCGATCGTGCGGCGGTTCGACTTCGCTGCGTCGGACGTGCGTGGTCATCGGTCCGTCGCAGCGGAACACGACACGGCCGGTCCGCGTCTTCGGCGCGCCGCCCCTGCCGGGACGCAGACGCGTGCGCTCGACGAGCGCGCCGCGGCAGCTCATGACGTAGTAGTAGTTCGGATTGTCGCGATCGGGAAACATCACGCTGAGCGCCGGCGCGGGCGCGCCGGCGGCGAGACCGAGAGCGGCGAGCAGCGGCGCTATCATCGGCCGGCGATCGCGTCGGGGGCGGACTCACAGCGTGCCGGCGAGGTCCCCGCCGATGCTCTCCGGCGTGTCGGTCGGGGCGTAGCGGCGCACGACCTTGCCGTCCTTGTCGACCAGGAACTTGGTGAAGTTCCACTTGATCGACTCGCTGCCGAGCAGGCCCTTGGCTTCCTTCTTGAGATACTTGTACAGCGGATGCGTGCCGGCGCCGTTGACCTCGATCTTGGCGAACATCGGAAAGGTCACGTCGTAGTTCAGCGAACAGAAATTCCTGATCTCCGCTTCGTCGCCGGGTTCCTGATGGCCGAACTGGTCGCAGGGGAAGCCGAGCACGACCAGGCCCTGGCCCTGGAATTTCTCGTACAGGGCTTCGAGCCCGGCGTACTGCGGGGTGAAGCCGCATTTGGAAGCGACGTTGACGATCAGCATCGTCTTGCCGCGATAGGCGTCGAGCGTGCGTTCGTCGCCGTCGATGGTCTTCGCGCTGAAATCGTAGATCGTGGTCACGGCGGAGCCCTCGTGTCGCGGACGCCGGCAGTCTACTACCCCCACACCTCCGCGAACACGCGCGCGAAATTGCCACCGAGGATCTTCGCGATGCGCGCGTCGGAATGGCCGCGCTCCGAGAGCATGCCGGCGAGCAGCTCGAAGCGGTTGGCGACGTTCAGGTCGGTGATGAACAGATGCACCCCGTCGGGATTCTTCTGCTTCAACCAGCCGCCCTCGATCATGCCCTGGATGTTCTCGCGGTTCTGCTTCTCGTACTCCGGCGTGCGCTCGATCGGCGCGATCGCGCAATCGGTGCCGATGCCGACGTGGTCCTCGCCGCAGACCTTGATCGCGTGCTCGATGTGGGCGACCACGTCGCTGGCCATCGGCTGCCGGTCCGTGCGCAGGTACGGCCAGAAGACGATGCCGGCGACGCCGCCGCGATCGGCCATCGCGCGCAGGTTCTCGTCGCTGGTGTTGCGCGGCACGTCGGCTAGCGCCCGGCAGCCGGTGTGGCTGATCAGCACCGGCGCCTTCGAGGCGCGGATGGCCTGCGCGATCGTGTTCGGCGAGCCGTGCGCGAGATCGACGACGATCTTCTGCGCATTCAGCTCCGCCACCACCGCGTGTCCGAACGCGCTGACGCCGCCGTCGGTGGCTTCCATGCAGTCGTCGGCGGCGAGGTTGCGCCTGGCCTGGGTCAGCTGGATCACGCGCACGCCGAGTTCGCGGAACAGCTTGACGCGGTCGAGGTGCTCGCCGAGCGGCTCGCAGCCCTGGAAGCGCGGCATCACGCCGAGCCGGCGCGAACTGCGCGCGCGTTCCAGATCGGCGGCGGACTCCACCAGCAGGAGCGTATCGGGGTGCGCGGCGATCTTGCGCCGGCAGTTGGCGATCAGTTCCTTGGTCTTCTCGAATCCTTCGACGTCGTAGCGGAAACGCGAGTTCGGCGCCACCGTGAGCAGGACACCGCTGAGACCGCTGGCGCGCGCGGCGGCGAGGTCGCTGGCGTCCTCCTCGTCCGTGGCCGACAGCAGCATGAACAACCCGCCCTCGCCGTCGATCGCGACGGTGTCGCGGAACGGTTTCCACCCGGCCGCTTCCGCGCGCCCGTAGCCGGAGCGCGCGAGCAGGCCTGCAGCGCCCGCTGCGGCCGCCATGGCGAGTACCTCGCGTCGTGTCGTCATCGCCGTTCTCCTCGATGGCCGGCGCGGCGGACGATCGCCGCGCCGTGCGTCTTCAAAAGCGTTGCCGGTAGCTCGCGTACCAGAATCGCCCCGGCAGGTCGTAGTCGGCGAAGAAGCCACGGAATCCGGCCGAATAGGACACCGGCGGACCGCGATCGAGCGCATTGCGCACGCCGAGCGTCACGCGGCCGCCCCACGGCGCGCTCCAGCCGAGATCCAGGTCGACGAAGGTCACGCTGCCGACGCGATTGCGCGGCGCCGGCTGGCCGATGCCCGAGTCGTCCTGTTCGACGATGCGGTCCGGCTCGGAGCACAGGTTGCGCAGCGCCGGATCGCCGACGCGCTGTGCGTAGAAGAGCACGCCGCTGCAGTCCTCCTTGATCGAGGAGAAGTACCGCGCCGCCACGCTCACGTTCCAGCGTTCGCGCTGCCAGTCGAGCGCGAGCACCGAGCGCAGGCGCCACACCGTGCCGTAGCCGAGCGAGTTCTGGCCGACCACGTTGCCCTGCGCGAGCGAGCCGTCCGCGAGCCGCTGCAGGCGTTCGGGCTGGCCGATCTCGCCGAAGTAGGTGACGTAGGAATTCTCCCAGCGCAGCGTGAAGTCGCCGAACGCGGTCGGCCGCCGATACAGCGCGCCGACGTCGAAGCCCTCGGTCTCCAGGCCGCCGGGAAGATTGCGCGGAATCTGCCGGATCGCGGTCAGCGTGCCGTCGGCGGCACGCCGGATCTGGCTGCACGCGGTCAGGTCGGCGTGCAGGTAGCAGCCGTCCAGGACGGAGCCCGCGTCGACTTCCTGGATCGATCCGCGCAGCCGGATGCGGTACCAGTCCAGGCTCGTCTCGAGACCTTCCAGCCAGTGCGGCGAATACACCAGGCCGAGCGTGCGCGTCGTCGCGGTCTCCGGCTGCAGCTTCGGATTGCCGGCGGTCGTCACCTCGACCGCCTGCGGGTCCTCCACGCCCGGCGGAACGCCCAGCGCGCGGCAGCGCGCGATCACCGAGGGACCGGGTTCGTTGGCCGCCGCGCACGGGTCGAAGAACTGGCCGTTGATGACCTGCGTACCGGCGAACAGCTCGAACAGGCTCGGCGCGCGGAAGCCTTCCGAATAGTTGCCGCGCACGAGCAGGTCGTCGAACGGCTTCCAGCGCAGCCCGAACTGCGAATTGGTGGTGCTGCCGAACTCGGAGTAGCGCGAATAGCGCGACGCCAGCGACACGTCGAGGCTGCGCGCGAACGGTAGGTCCTTCAGCACCGGCACGTCGAATTCGACGTAGGCCTCGTCGACGCGATCGCTGCCGCGGGTCGGCGCGATCGAGCCGCCGCCGCTGCCGTTGGCGTTGCCGCTCTGGATCAGCGGGTCGATGCGCTCCTCGCCGCGGTCGCTGCGATGCTCGACGCCGGCGGCGACGCCGAGCCCGCCGGCCGGCAGATCCAGCAGCGTGCCGCTCGCGTGCAGGTTGAAGTCGCGCAGCTCCGACTGCCGGCTCGCGTGCGTGGCGCGCCGGATGTAGTCAAGCATCTGCGGCGTGATCGAACCGGGCGGCCCGAACAGGTCGAGCGGCACGCAGCCGGCGATCGGCGCGTCCGGCGTGCCGCAGCGCGCGGCGCCGGCGGCGTCGCGGAACGACGGCCCGATCGCGAGCGCGAGCGCGCGGTTGTCGAAGTACGGATCGGTCAGCGAGCGTTCGTCGGCGCGGATCCAGGTGAAGTCGGCGCCCCAGGCGACGTCGCGGCCGGCCAGCGAGAACAGGCCGTCGAGGCCGACATGCGCGCGCTTGCTGTCGACGGACTGCTCGAAGCGGCGCGGCCCGCCTTCGACGAGGCGGCGCTGCACGGCGATCACCGACTGGCCGAACGGGTTGTAGAGGTTGTCCGGCGAGATCGACAGCAGCGACTCGGGGCCGCTGGAGAACGGCGAGAACAGCACGACCGGCGCCGCCAGCTGCTGCGAGGAGGTACGGCGGTTGTAGAGCAGGTCGGCGACCAGGGCGAGGCTCGGGCTGATTTCGTAGCGGCCCTGCGCGAACACCGCCTTGCGCCCCGCCGGCGTCTGCATGTACGTGCCGGCCTGGTAGTTGTAGTTGTCCGAGCGCGAATCGAACCGGCGGAAATCGTCCGGCGAGGTACCGCTGCGTCCGTCGATCAGGCGCAGCGGCGTGTAGGTGCCTTCCAGCGTGAGGTTCGTGTACGGCGTCGCCGACGAGCCGGTCGCCGTCGCCGGCAGGTTCGGCAGCGGCGTGCCGGAGATCCGCCGGCTGCCGGCCATGACCGGATCGTAGTGTTCGTACTCCAGGCCGATCGCCGCGCTCCAGCCGTCGCCGCCGCGGCCGAAGGTCAGATCGTAGGATCGGCGCAAGCCGTCGTCCTGGTCGTACTGGCCGAAGTACGCGCCCAGCTCGGCACCGTCGAACTCGCGCCGCGTGACGATGTTGATCACGCCGGCGATCGCGTCCGACCCGTAGATGGCCGAGGCGCCGTCCTTCAGCACCTCGACGCGCTCGACCAGGGCGAGCGGAATCGCGGTCAGGTCGACGCCGCCGTCGAGCGCGCCGGCCCAGCGCTGGCCGTTGACCAGCACCAGGGTGCGGTGACTGCCGAGGCTGCGCAGGTTGACGCGCAACTCGCCGTTGCCGCCGTTGTTGATGTTGCGGTTCTGCGTCTGCCCGTTGGCGGTGATCGTCTGCAGGATGTCCGCCACGTCGGTCAGGCCGGTGCGCAGCAGTTCGGCGCGCTCGATCGTGAGCAGCGGATGGCGGGTCTCGACGTCGATGCGGCGGATGTGCGAACCGACGACTTCGATCGGCTGCAGCGTGGTCGTCTTCGTGTCCTGCGGCGGCTCCTGCGCCGCCGCCGGCACGCCCGTCAACGCCAGCGCGACCAGTGCGAATCTCGCACGGCTGTTCTTCATAGCATCGGCTCCCCCAGAGGACGACATCAGCCGCAACGCCATGTGCCGCGAAGGGCACGTCCAGCGCGGCCATGGTAGCTCCGATGAAAGTCGTAGGAAACAGTTCGTACGATCCAATGGCTGAATTCGCGCGCCGCGTCACGAACGAGCGCCGGAATCAGCCGTCCGCGCGCGACAGCGGCGCGGCGACCTCCTCCAGCGGGCGCCGCTCGGCGGCGACGCCGAGCACCAGCTCGACCAGCGCGGCGAGCAGCATCAGCGCGGCGCCGAACACGTAGCCGCCGGCGATCGCGGCCGGATCGCCGGCGCCGATCAGCCGTCCGAACAGCCACGGTCCGGCGACGCCGCCGAGGCCGGTGCCGAGCGCGAAGAACAGCGCGATGGCGAGCGCGCGCACTTCGAGCGGAAAGCTCTCGCCGATGGTCAGGTAGGCCGAGCTGGCCGCGGCGGAGGCGAAGAAGAACACGATCGTCCAGGCGAGCGTCATCGTGGTCGCGTCGAACCAGCCCTCGACGAACAGCCACGCGCTGAGCGCGAGCAGCGCGCCGGAGATCGCGTAGGTGCCGGCGATCATCGGCCGCCGCCCGAACGTGTCGAACCAGCGGCCGAGCAGCAGCGGCCCGAGGAAGTTGCCGGCGGCGAACGGCAGCAGGTAGAGGCCGACGCGGTCGGCCGGCACGCCGAAGAAGCGGCCGAGAACCAGCGCATAGGTGAAGAAGATCGCGTTGTAGAAGAACGCCTGCGACGCCATCAGCACGACGCCGAGCACCGCGCGCCGCGGATACAGGCGCAGCAGCGAACGCACCACGTCGAACGGACCGCTGTCGCCGCGTGCGCGCAGGCGGATGCGCGGTGCCGGCGCGGAGTCCGCCTGCCCCGCGTCCGCCTCGATCGCCGCGACGATGCGCTCGGCCTCGGCGACGCGGCCGTGCACGATCAGCCAGCGCGGGCTTTCCGGCAGGAAGCGGCGCAGATACAGGATGATCAGGCCGAGCGCGGCGCCGAGGCCGAACGCGACGCGCCAGCCGAGATCGGGCGGCAGCCTCCCCGGCGCGAGCAGCACGACGGCGCCGAGCGCGCCGAGCGCGGCGCCGATCCAATAGCTGCCGTTGACGAGGAGATCGGTGCGGCCGCGATAGCGCGCCGGAATCAGCTCCTGAATCGCCGAGTTGATCGCCGTGTACTCGCCGCCGATGCCGGCGCCGGTGAGAAAGCGCAGCGCGGCGAAGCTCCAGAAGTCGAACGCGCACGCGGACAGCGCCGTCGCGATCAGGTACACGCCGAGGGTCACGCCGAACAGACGCTTGCGGCCGAGACGGTCGGTCAGCCAGCCGAAGAACAGCGCGCCGCACACCGCGCCGGCGAGATAGGCACTGGCGGCGAGCCCGATCTCGACGTCGGACAGGCGCAGTACGGGACTCGCGCGCAAGGCGCCGGCGAGCGCGCCGGCCAGCGTCACTTCCAGACCGTCGAGCACCCAGGTGATGCCGAGCGCGACCAGCACCAGCGTGTGGAAGCGGCACCACGGCAGGCGGTCGAGCCGCACCGGCACGTCCGTCTCGAACACCGCGGCGACAGGCGTCGGCGGAGACATGCCCGGAGGATCGCCGCGGACGCGCCGCGAGGCAAGCCTGGGTCCGGGCGCGCCGACACGCTACCCTTGCCCGTTCCACGATAGCGGGAGACCACGATGCCACGCGCCCGACGCCGTTTCGCCTTCACCACCCTCGCGCTCGCCGGCGCGCTCGCCGGCGCCGCGGCGAATGCGGCCGACGTGCCGCGCATCGAGAGCGGCAATCGCATCAGCGAGAACGTTCCGGAGATTCCGGCGGCGCTCGGCGAGCAGCTGCAGCGCTACGCGAACACGCGCAGCGCCGGGCTCGGCGGCTGGATCGCCGACGGTTCGGGCCTCCTGATCACCACGCGCTTCGGCAACACCGCGCAGGTGCATCGCGTGAAGACGCCGGGCGGTGCGCGCGAGCAGCTGACCTTCTACGACGAGCCGATCGCGGCGGCGATGCCCAACCCGAAGCGCAACGGCTTCGTCTTCGGCAAGGACGTCGGCGGCTCGGAGTTCTGGCAGCTGTACTGGTTCGACCTCGCCACGCGCGAGACCAGGCTGCTCACCGACGGCAAGTCGCGCAACGACGGCCCGCTGTGGTCGCACGACGGCGCGCGCCTGGCCTACAGCAGCACCGCGCGCAACGGCAAGGACACCGACGTGTGGGTGCTCGATCTCGACGGCGGCGCGGCCAAGCCGGTGCTGACCGAGGGCGGCAGCTGGAACGCCAGCGATTTCTCGCCGGACGGCAAGAAGCTGCTGGTGCAGCAGTACGTCTCGATCAACGACGTGCGCCCCGGCGTGGTCGATCTGGACAGCGGCAAGCTGACGCGCTTCCCGGTCGACGGCGGCAAGGCCTCGTTCGGCGCGTTCCGCTTCGCGCCGGACGGCAGCGGCGCGTACTTCACCTCCGACGAGGGCAGCGAGTTCAGCACGCTGCGCTTCCACGACTTCAAGACCGGCAAGGTCGTGCCGCTCAGCGCCGGCATCGCCTGGGACGTCGAGGACTACGCGCTGTCGCCGGACGGCCGGCGCGTCGCCTTCGTCAGCAACGAGGACGGCTTCGGCGTGCTGCATCTGCTCGACGCGGCGACACGCAAGGAGCTGCCGCTGCCGACGCTGCCCAAGGGCGTCATCGGCGGCGTCGAGTTCAGCCCGGACGGAAAGCGCATCGCCTTCTCGCTGAACTCGGCGGTGTCGCCGAGCGACGTCTACACGGTCGATCCAGAGGCGAACACGGTTTCGCGCCGCGCCAAAACCGAGGACGGAAGCGTGCGCCACGCACCGCCGTACCCCGAACCGGCGGTGGAACGCTGGACCGAGAGCGAAGTCGGCGGCCTGGACGCGTCGACGTTCGCCTCGCCCGAACTGGTGCGCTTCCCGACCTTCGACAAGGCCGGCGGCAAAGTGCGCACGATTCCGGCGTTCTACTATCGGCCGAAGGCGGCCGCCGGCAAGAAGCTCCCGGTAGTGATCCAGATCCACGGCGGACCCGAGGCGCAGGCGCGGCCGGTGTTCAGCGCCGAGATCCAGTTTCTCGTCGACCAGCTCGGCGTCGCCGTGCTGGTGCCGAACGTGCGCGGCTCGTCCGGCTACGGCAAGAGCTATCTGCAGCTGGACAACGGCTTCAAGCGCGAGGATTCGGTCAAGGACATCGGCGCCCTGCTCGACTGGATCGGCAAGCAGCCCGAACTCGACGCGCAGCGCGTGGCCGTCTACGGCGGTTCCTACGGCGGCTACATGGTGCTGGCGACGATGACCCGCTACGACGCGCGGCTGCGCGCCGGCGTCGACATCGTCGGCATCTCCAACTTCGTCACGTTCCTCAACAACACCGAAAGCTACCGGCGCGACCTGCGCCGCGCCGAGTACGGCGACGAACGCGACGCGAAGATGAAGGACTTCCTCGAGAAGATCTCGCCGACCACCAACGCGAAGGCGATCACCAAGCCGCTGTTCGTCGCGCAGGGCGCGAACGATCCGCGCGTGCCGGCGAGCGAAGCGGCGCAGATCGTCAAGACCGTGCGCGGCAACGGCGGCGACGTGTGGTTCCTCGAATTCAAGGACGAGGGCCACGGCTTCCGCAAGAAGTCGAACGTGGACTACTTCCGCGCGGCGACGATGCTGTTCTGGCAGAAGTACCTGATCGGCGGGTGAGTGGCGGGATCGAACCCGACTTGGCCCTCGCCGCGCGTGCGAGTGCTCATTCGCCGTCCTCCCTCTCCCGCTTGCGGGAGAGGGTCGGGGTGAGGGAAATCGGAGCGCAACGCCGCGTCTTCCCTCACCCGCGCCTGCGGCGCGACCTCTCCCGCGAGCGGGAGAGGCGACGGCAAAGAACAGCGGCTTTCCCCAAGCGGGAGAGGCGATCGCACACTAGGCCGCCGACCTGAGCGTTCTCCAAGCCGATACCCTCGTGAAATTCCTGCGCACCCTCTTCGACGGCTTCACGCTCGCGCTGTTCGCGACCGTGGCGCTGGCCGCGCTGCTGCCGTGCGAAGGCCGCGTCGCGGTGGCGTTCGATTACCTCACCGTCGCCGGCATCGCCCTGCTGTTCTTCCTGCACGGCGCACGCCTGCCGCGCGAAGCGATCCTCGCCGGACTGACCAACTGGAAGCTGCATTTGCTGGTGCTGGCGAGCACGTTCGCCCTGTTCCCGCTGCTCGGGCTCGCGCTGAAGCCGCTGGCGGCGATCCTCGCCACGCCGACGCTCTACCTCGGCGTGCTCTACCTGTGCTGCCTGCCGTCGACCGTGCAGTCGTCGATCGCGTTCACCGCGATCGCGCGCGGCAACGTGTCGGCCGCGGTGTGCGCGGCGTCGCTGTCGAATCTCGCCGGCGTGTTCGTCACGCCGCTGCTGGTCGCCGCGCTGCTGGCCACGCGCGGCGCGGACACCTCGCCGCTGCGCGCGATCGGCGACATCGTGCTGCAGCTGCTGGTGCCGTTCGTCGCCGGCCATCTGCTGCGGCCGTGGATCGGCCGCACGATCGAGCGTTGGCGCAGGGTGCTGTCCTATACCGATCGCGGCACGGTGCTGCTGGTGGTCTACGTCGCCTTCAGCGCCTCGGTGGCCGAGGGCCTGTGGCACCAGGTGCCGCCGAGCGCGCTGCTCGGCACGCTGGCCGTGGTGGTGGTGCTGCTCGCGGTCGTCATGGTGTCGACCACGCTGCTCAGCCGCCGTCTCGGTTTCGCGCGCGCGGACGAGATCGCGATCGTGTTCTGCGGTTCGAAGAAGAGCCTCGCCAGCGGCGTGCCGATGGCGAAGATCCTGTTCGCCGGCAATCCCGCGCTCGGCATGCTGGTGCTGCCGGTCATGCTGTTCCACCAGATCCAGCTGATGGCCTGCGCGGTGCTCGCGCAGCGCTACGCGCGGCGGTCGCTGGACGAGCGCGGCGACGCTCCGCGCGACTGATCCGCGGCGCCGCCCGGCCCGATCGCGCCGGGCGGCGCGATCGGGCCGGCGGCTTCCTCAAGGCTGGCCGGGGCCGTCGAAGCCGTCCTTGAAGATCGTGTCGTCGGCCGCCGGCGTGCACTGGTCGCAGTCGAAGTCGTCGATCCACCAGCCCGAATGCGTGTCGTGGCTGCGGCCGCCGCCTTCGGTGCCGAGGCGCCAGCGGAGCTGGATCGTGCCGCCGTTCGCGGTCGCCGGCAGCGTCGCCGTGGTCGCGACGAAATCCGCCGAGCGGCCGCTCCACACCGGCCGATCGAGCAGCGGCGGCTGCGCCAGCGGGCTGTCGAAGGACGGATCGAGCGTGGCGTCGTAATGGCCATCGCTGAACGTGCCGCCCGCGGTCAGCAGATCCTGGAACGGCGCGCCGTTGATCGACACTTCGAGCACGCCGCCGTTGAAGGCGCCGTGGTCGAGATCGCTCGGGTCCGGCGCCCACAGCCCGTAGCTGTGATGGAAGGTGATCGTCGCCGTGCCGCTCGCGGGCAGCGAATAGGTCGGCGAGACGAGGCTGATGTCGGCGTAGTCGTCGACGTCGTCGATCCAGGCGACGTTCGACGGCGAGTTCGCGTAGCCGACCGCCACGCTCGTCCACGGCCGGTCGCTGGCCGCGCCGGTCGCGATCGCGGCGGTCCACCCGTCGGGCAGGGCCGGCGGCGTGACCTCTTCGAAATTCTCGCTGACGGCGGCAGCGGCGGCGAGCGGCAGCGCCAGCAGCGCCACGCTCAACATCGAACGACGAATGCGCACGGAGATACCCTCGGATGGCTGGCGCGCGCGCGGCGCGCCGTGACGGAATGCGGTGTTCATGGGCGTCCTCCTACGGCACGGCATGCTGGACGGCCGCTTCGGCGTCGAGGAATCCGTAGCCGTCCGCCGCCGTGTAGCCGGCGCCGAGGCGGTTGCGGATCACGCCACTGAAGGTCTCGCCGTCGGTCGTGGTTCCGCTGAACGTCATGCCGTCCTGGACCACGTTGCCGCTCGGAATCGACACGCCGCCGCCGAACAGGTCGGCCAGGTAGTTCGTGCGCGTGTGGTCGTCGGCCGAATGCTGCTCCGCGCGGCCGACCGAATAGCGCAGGACCTTGTCCTGCGTGAACGCCGCGTCGGCGAAGGTCAGCGTCATCGTCCACCACTGGTTCGCGGCCGACGGCGCCGGCGCCGCGTTCGAGTAGGTCGCGGTCACCTTGCCGGCGGGCAGGGTCGACTGGCTGCCGACGGCGAACGCGCGCGTGTTCGGCGTGAACACCAGGCCCGGCGCGTCGACTACGCTGTACTTGACCGTCGGCGGATTCGATCCGGCGACGTCGGCGACGCCGTTCTCGCCGCCCGACACGTTGCCGGCGGTGGTCGCCGTGCCCTGCGGATTGAACACCAGCGTCGCCAGGCTGCCGCTGCCGGTGTAGGTCACGGTGAACGCGTTGGTGTCCTGGCCGCCGGTGCCGGCGTTGCTGCTGCCGTCGCTGCCGATGCGGATGGCGATGCGCGCGCCGCTGCCGGTGCGCGCCACGCCGGCGGCGGCCCAGGGATCGAGGTCGTGCGGGAAGGTGCTGTGTTCGAGCAGATCGGTCATCTGCGCCGGCGACAGCGCGTGGCGGCCGCCGTGCGCCTCCAGCACCAGCGCGGCGATCGCTGCGGCGTGCGGCGCGGCCGCGCTGGTGCCGGAGAAGTTCGGCGCGAGCACGGTATTGGCGGCATCGTCGGCCGCCGCGATGCGCGGCTCGCGCCGGATCTCGGGAATCGCGAACTGCTCGCCGCTGCCGCTGTCGTCGTAATAGATCCGCACCGGTCCCGGCGAGGTGAACGGCTCAGGCAGATTCGGGCGGAACACGTCGTAGGCGGCCGTACCGTTGGTGCCCTTGGCCATCGCGTGGCCGCCGGTGGTGACGGTGCCGTAGGTGAAGTACTCGGCCGGGCCGACGCCGCCGAGCCCGTTGCCGGGAATGAGGTAGCGCACGTGCGTGGCGACGTTCGGACCGGTCGGCACGTTCGCGCGCGCGATCACGTATTGCAGCTGCGCGCCGCCGGAGCGCGGCGTCTGGCCGAGCTGGATCGGCTCGTTGGTGGCGAGGTTGTTGTCGGTCAGCGAACTGGCGGGCACGTAGGCGCCGGCGGTGGTGAACGCGAGCAGGCTGATGCGCGTCTTCACCGCCGGACCGTTGAAGCCGTTGGTCGCGTACAGGTTGACGGTCAGCGCGCCGGTGGTGGTGCCGTAGCGGTCGACCGTCACGCTGTAGTTGCCGCCGGTGACCGGCGCGAAGAAGCGCGCGACTTCGTCGACCGTGGTGTCCTGATGGTCGACGAGGACGTTGCCGCTCGGGTCCTTGATCGTCACGATCGAATCGACGCTGCTGCCGGAGTCCGCCGTCGAGGTCAACTCGTACAGTGCGCCTGCGGTGAGGCTGGCCGGCATCGTGAAGCTGACCGAGGTCTGCGTGTTGGTGATCGTGCCGTGGCCGGTGAACAGCGGCGGCTGGACCAGGTTCGGCGCGGTGTTCTGGTCGTACGGCTCGTTCCACTGCAGGATCGTCTGCGGCTGGTTCTGGCCGCTGGCAATGTTGACCGTCTGCGCGACGTCGAGCTGGCCCGCGTTCGGATTGAAGTTGTGGAAGCCGCCGGCGTACAGCTCCGGCGGCACGTTGGCCAGGTTGATGTTGGTGCCGGCCAGCGCCGAATTGCCGTCGGCGGCCGTCATGCCGGTGCCGTTCGGCACCCAGCGCAGCTCCGAATCGTAGCCGTTGACGCCGATGTCGTTGGCGGCCGAGGAGAAGTAGGAAATGCCGAACGCGGTGGCGTCGTCGACGCCGGCGCTGACGATGCCGTCCTGGAAGAACGGCTCGTCGAAGTAGCCGACGTCGTCGCAGATCGTATCGGCGGCGAAGGTCTGGCCGGGATACTGGTTCGCCGGGATGCCGGCGAGTGCGCGGATGTTGTTGGCGAAGTCGACTTCGCCGAAGTTCGCCGTCGCGAACGCGAGCTTGGCCTTCGGCGCCATCTTGTAGCCGATCTGCACCATCGCGCGCCCTTCGTCGTCGCTGCCCGGCGTGGCGTCGTCTTCCAGCACCGTCACCGCCTGGGTGTTGACCGGATTGGTGGCGGCGCCCGGCAGGTCGAAGTTCGTCACGTCGGTGTGCATCGCCGAGGCGTTCGCGCCGAAGCTGTTGGAGAGGAAGCCGATGCTCATGCCGGCGCCTTCGTAGTCCGAAGCGGCGCCGGCGTTGTAGAAGCGGTCGATGCGGTCGACGCGGTGCTGGGTGACGCCTTCGTCGAAGACCGAGCCCAGCCGCCGGAAGACGTCGCCGTCGTTCGCCTCCGACGACGACGGCGAGGCGACGGTGCCGGTCGCGCGCCTGGTCGAGTGATAGGGCTTCAGTTCGAGGATCACCGAACGCACGCCGCTCGCGCCGGACAGCGCGGCGACGTCGTCGAGCGACACGTAGGCGTCCATGACGCCGACGTTGCGGTACTTCGCGTCGACCGCCTTGATCTGCAGCGACGGAATCGCCGCGCCGAGATCGGCGGCCAGCGCCGCGATCGGCACCTTGCCGTCGGGATTGATGCGGACCATGTAGCGGCCCTGCGAGTCGGAGATCGCCGACCGCGCGAGCGCGGCGACCTGCTCGGTGGTGTAGCCGTCGTAGGGCGCGACGCCCTGCAAGGCGCTGCCGCTCAAGCCGCGGGTCGCCAGATGGCTCTCGAGCAGCTTGCCGAGGCCGTTGCCGAGATTCTCGGGAGCGGCCGCCGAAGCGACGCCGCTGGCGGCCACGCCGGTGCACAACAGGAATGCGGCCATGCGCACGTGCAGGCGCGGATATCGAATTCGCGACAAGACCATGACGACCTCGCAGACGGGAAGGCGAGCCGGCGTTGGTCAGCGTTCTGTCGAGTGGGCGACGCGTCTGGTCGCCGGGAGTTCGCGAAACCGGTATTGCCGTCGGCGACCGGATTCTAGGAAGCGAAAGCTGTCACGAACCTTACGATTCGGTCGTCGTCCCCGACGACCGAGGAGCGCCTCCGCCGAGCGGCGGAGGAAGCGCGCAGCGCGTCCGCTTCGTCAGGCGACTCGCTGCCAGGCGAGTTCGCCCGTCGCCGACACCAGATAGTGGTCGGCCAGCAGGAACGCGAACAGCGCCATCAGATAGATGATCGAGTAGTTGAACACGCGCATCGCGAAGAAATCGTCGGGCGGGTTCAGCAGGCGGATCGCGTAGTAGAGGAAGCCGCCGCCGAGCACCAGCGCGCCGCCGAGGTAGAACAGGCCGCTCATGCCGGTCAGGTACGGCAGCACCGTGATCACCAGCAGCAGCACGGTGTAGTACAGCACGTGCCAGCGCGTGTAGGTGACGCCGTGCGTGACCGGCAGCATCGGCACCTGCGCGCGCGAGTAGTCGTCGCGGCGGAAGATCGCCAGCGCCCAGAAATGCGGCGGCGTCCAGATGAAGATGATCAGGAACAGCAGCAGCGCGTAGGCGTGCACGCTGCCGGTGACCGCGGCCCAGCCGAGCACCGGCGGCGCGGCGCCGGCGGCGCCGCCGATGACGATGTTCTGCGGTGTCGCGCGCTTGAGGTACGCGGTGTAGACGACCGCGTAGCCGATCAGCGAAGCGAAGGTCAGCGCGGCGGTCAGCGGATTGACGAAGGCGATCAGGATCGCCATCGACAGCGTGCCGAGGATCAGCGCGAACGCGAGCACCTGCGTCGGCGTCAGCGTGCCGGTCGCGAGCGGCCGGTGCGAGGTGCGCGCCATCAGCTTGTCGATGCGCTGGTCGATCAGATGATTCAGCGCCGCCGCGGAAGCCGCCGCCAGCCAGATGCCGATCGCGCCGGCGATCGCCTGGCGCAGCGGCGGCACGCCCGGCACCGCCAGCAGCATGCCGATCACCGCGGTGAACACGATCAGCGCGACGACGCGCGGCTTGGTGAGTTCGAAGTACTGGCTGGCGAGGCTGCGTTGTTTCACGGCGGCATCATGCTTCACGACGGCACTAGACGGCTTGCCGCCGCGATGCGGCGGCAGGCGACGGCGCGGATGGCGACTGCACGCGCACGAGCAGCGCGATCAGCGACAGCAGCAGCAGCGCGGCGACGCCGTTGTGCGCGGTCGCGACCGGCAGCGGCAGCAGCAGCTTGACGTTGGCGATGCCGAGCGCGACCTGCGTGCACAGCAGCAGCGCCGCCAGCGCACCGATCGCGCGCAGTCCGCGGCGCCAGGCGAGTACGGCGGTCGCGAGCACGTGGCCGAACACGACCAGCGCGCCGATGCGATGCGCGATCTGGATCGCCGCGCGCGCGGCCGCGTCGAGCACACCGCCTTCGTAGTTCACGCCGATGCCGCGCCAGAGCACGAAGCCCTCGCGGAAGTCGGTCATCGGCCACCAGCTGCCGGCGCATTTCGGGAAATCCGCGCCGCAGGCGAGCGCGGCGTAGTTCGCGCTGGTCCAGCCGCCGAGCGCGATCTGCGCCGCGAGCAGGACCAGCGCGACGATCACCATCGGTCGCAGGCGCCGCTGTTCCGGGGTCGGCGCCTGCGTCGTGCCCAATCGCAGCGCGACGTAACCGAGCAGCGAGAACGTCAGCAGGCCGCCGAGCAGATGGCCCATCACGACGACAGGCTTCAACAGCAGGGTGACCGTCCACATGCCGAGCATGGCCTGGAAGATCACCACCGCGAACGTGATCACCGCCGCGCGCCACGGCGCAGCGCGATCCAGGCGCAGCGCGGCGAGCAGCGGCAGCGCGATCGCGATCGCCGACAGCAGCGCCGACGCCGCGTACATCTGCCGGATGTACAGGAACACGCCGAGCGCCGCCGCGAGCGCGGCCAGCATCAGCATCGCGACCAGCACGCGGCGGCGCCACGCCGCGGCCAGCGCGAGCGCGAACACCAGCAGGCCGAGCGTGCCGGCGATCATGCGGTGCACCTGTTCGCGCCAGGCCTTGTGCGTCTCGACCGGGCGCTCCGGGAAGCTCGCGTTGGCGTGCTCGATCTCGTGCTCGTGGCCGGGCCAGGTCGCCTTGCCGTAGCAGGTCGGCCAGTCCGGGCAGGACAGGCCGGCGTTGGACAGTCGCACGAACGCGCCGAACACGATCACGACGAACGCGAACGCGGTGGCGAACGCGGCGATGCGCGCCGGCGCGAGGAGCGAGCGAGCGCTCATCGCTTCACCAGGCGCGCGAGATCCTTGCGCAGCAGGTTCGCGTCGTAGCCGACCGGGTAGCGCAGCGCGAGGAAGCCGTGCGGATCGGCGAACGCGACCGCGATCTCGTCGGTGCCGCCCGGCCGCAGCGCGGCGAGCTTGCCGTCGACGTCGCGCGCGAGTTCGACCGGCTTCAGCGACGCGAGGCGCTCGGGCGCCAGCGTGTCGTCGAGCACCACCACGCGCACGCGATAGGCGTTCTGGTTCAGCGTCAGGCGCACGCGGCGCAGCTCTTCGATGCGCGCCAGGCACTTCTCCGCGCAGCCGGGCCCGGGCAGGGCGAACACGGTCCAGGACCAGTCCTCGTCCTTCCACTGCAGCGTGCGGCCGTCGGCGAACACGAAGCGCGCGGCGGACAGATCCTGCGGCGGCTCGATCAGGGTGCCGTAGTTGCGCGTGCCGCCCGGACGCCAGTCGAGTGCGTTCAGTACGTACGCGGCGATCAGCGGCGCGAGGAACAGCGCCATGATCAGGAGCAGGCCGATGCGGTTGCGCGTGCGTGGGGTCATTGGGGCATCTTGCGCCAGTGCAGGGTCGCGAACGTGGCGACGACGACGGCGGCGAACGTGAACCAGGTCAGAGCGTAGCCGTAGTGACGCTCGGGCGGAAACACTTCCGGTCGCCACTGGCGCACGAAGGCGGTGCCGTCGGCGGTGTCGGGCAGGGTCAGCAGCACGCGCGGATCGAGCGTGCGGTCGAGGTCGGTCGAGATTTCGGCGAGATCGAGATAGATCATCTTCTTCGGGAATTTCTGCGCCGCCAGACCGTTGCCGCCGAGGCGCAGGCCAGCGCCTGGCGGCGGCGCGTAGAGCGCGGACAAGGTGACCTTGTCCCGCGGCAGCGGCGGCAATGCCGGATAACGCGACTCGCCGCCCGCATAGGCGAGGAAACCGCGATTCACCAGCAGCGGCGCGCCGCCGTCGGCCGGCTCGAACAGCGCGTAGACCATCACGCCGACGCGGCCGTCGCGCACCTGGTTTTCCAGTTCGTACTCGTAGGCCGGCTCGGCGTAGTACCCGCGGACGGTGACGTGCGGATAGCTCACGCCGTCGGCATCGCCGCGCGCCTGCTGCAGCGGTACCGGCGCCTGCGCGATGCCGCGATCGAACGCGGCGAACAGCGCCGCCTTCTCCTGTCCGCGCCGCCACTGCCAGCTGCCGAGCGCGACGAACAGCGCGACGCCGAGCAAGGTCAGCACGACCGCGAACGGGCGCGGTCTCCGCCAGCGTCTAGCCGTCACGGCGGCGTATACTCGCCAACGTCGCCGCTCCCCGCGGTCGCGCGGAGCGGTTCGAGATGCTCAGCAAGATCCTGATCCTGCTTTTTCTGGCGGCGATCATCTACAACCTCGGCGCCGGTCTCTATTTCATGATGACCGACAAGAGCGGCAGCGACCGCGTACTGAAGGCGCTGATGCGCCGCATCGGCCTGTCCGTGCTGCTGATCGTGCTGGTCATCATCGCCATCGCGACCGGGTTGATCAAACCGCACGGCATCGGCGGCTGAAAGGCCGGGATTGGAGATTCGGGATTCGAAAACTCGAAGAAGTCGCGCGCGATGCGCGGCCGCTTCATCCCGTTCCGAATCCCGAACCCCGGCGCTTACAGCACGTAGACGAACAGGAACAACCCGAGCCAGACCACGTCGACGAAGTGCCAGTACCAGGCGACCGCCTCGAAGCCGAAGTGGTTGTCCTTGGTGAAGTGGCCCTTCGCGCAGCGGAACCACATCACCGCCAGCATGATCGCGCCGAGCGTGACGTGCAGGCCGTGGAAGCCGGTCAGCATGAAGAAGGTGCTGCCGTAGATGCCGCTGCCGAGGGTCAGGTTCAGATGGCCGTAGGCGTGCGCGTATTCGTAGATCTGGAAGCCGAGGAAGACCACGCCGAGCAGCACCGTCAGGGCGAGGAAGACCAGCAGGCGGCCGCGATGGCCGGCGCGCAGCGCGTGGTGCGCGATCGTGATGGTGACGCCGGAGGTCAGCAGCAGCATCGTGTTCAGCAGCGGGATGCCCCACGGCGTCATCGTCTCGAACGCGCCGCCGACGTCGCCCGGGCCGTTGGTCGGCCACGCCGCGGTGAATTCCGGCCACAGGAAGTAGTTGGTCAGGCCGCCCTTGCCGTAGCCGCCGAGCCACGGCACCACCAGCTCGCGCGCGTAGAACAGCGCGCCGAAGAACGCGGCGAAGAACATCACCTCGGAGAAGATGAACCACATCATTCCCATGCGGAACGAGGTGTCCACCTGCTTGTTGTACATGCCGCGCACGGACTCGCGGATGACCGTGCCGAACCAGCCGAACATCATGATCACGAGCAGGAGGATGCCGACCGCCATGACCGGCTTGCCGACGCTGCTGTGCTCGTTCAGCCACATTCCCGCGCCGCCGACCGTGCCGAGCAGGCCGAACGAGCCGACGATCGGCCAGTGGCTGCCGTGGGGGACGTAGTAAGCACCTTGTGTTTGCGCCATGGCGGCGGGCCTCGTGCGATGAGTTACGGAATCAACCGGCCGCCGGGCGCGGTGAACCGGTTTCGGAAAGCCGCTGGGTGGCGACTTCGTTCGGGTAGAACGTGTACGACAGCGTCAGCTCGCGCACGCTCTTGGGCAGTTGCGGGTCGACGAAGAAGCGCACCGGCATGCGGCGCGTCTCGCCGGCGTTCAGCACCTGCTCGGTGAAGCAGAAGCATTCGGTCTTGTTGAAGTACAGCGAGGCATTGCTCGGCGCGACGCTCGGCACCGCGTTGCCGACGATCGCCTCGCCGCTGACGTTGGTCGCGTCGAACCAGACCTCGGTCAGCTTGCCCGGATGCACCTCGACGCTGGTGCGCTCGGCGGCGAAGCTCCACGGCAGCTTGCTGTTGACGCTGGTGACGAACTGCACCGTGACCGTGCGGCTGGTGTCCTCGACCATGTTCGCCAGGCTGGTCGGCGCACTCGCGCCGTTGGCCAGCTTGATGCCGAACACGTGCTCGCAGACGATGCGGTACACCGGGACCATCGCGAACCCGAACAGGAACGAGCACGCGACGACGATCGCGCCGGTCTTCAGCACGTTCGCGTTGCGGTTGGCGACAGTCTTGGACTCCATGAACCTGTGAGAGGCGTGCTAGAAGCTGCTGTTAGTTGAGAAGTGCGGCCATGGATGGCCGCTCCTGGATTCCGGTCGAACTTCGTACTTCAAAACCGCGATGTCCCTCGCTCATGTCGCGATCAGGGACGATCGCACGAATCAATGACTGACGTCGTCGTGCGCCAGCATGCCCGGCTGGATCACCGGCGGCGTCGAGAACGTGTGGTGAGGCGCCGGCGACGGCACGGTCCACTCCAGTCCGCGGGCGCCTTCCCACACGCGCGCCGTCGCGCGCTGCTTGGAGAAGTACACGCAGTGGATGATGACGCCGACGAAGATCAGCTGGCTGGCGCCGAACCAGAAGCCGCCGATCGAGCTGATCATGTTGAAGTCGGCGAAGGCGACGTTGTAGTCCGGAATGCGGCGCGGCATGCCGGCGAGGCCGAGGAAGTGCTGCGGGAAGAACAGCACGTTGACGGAGATCACGCTGGACCAGAAGTGGATCTTGCCCCACTTCTCCGAATACATGTTGCCCGACCACTTCGGCAGCCAGTAGTAGGCCGACGCCATGATCGAGAACACCGCACCGGTCACCAGCACGTAGTGGAAGTGGGCGACGACGAAGTAGGTGTCCTGGTACTGGAAGTCGGCCGGCACGATCGCGCACATGACGCCGGAGAAGCCGCCGATGGTGAACAGGATGACGAACGCGATCGCGAACAGCATCGGCGTCTCGAACGTCATCGCGCCGCCCCACATCGTGGAGACCCAGTTGAACACCTTCACGCCGGTCGGGATCGCGATCAGCATCGTCGCGTACATGAAGAACAGCTCGCCGCCGAGCGGCATGCCGACCGAGAACATGTGGTGCGCCCAGACGATGAAGGAGAGGAACGCGATCGACGCGATCGCGTACACCATCGCCTGATAGCCGAAGATCGGCTTGCGCGAGAAGGTCGGGATGATCTCCGAGATGATCCCGAACGCCGGCAGGATCATGATGTAGACCTCGGGATGGCCGAAGAACCAGAAGATGTGCTGGTACATCACCGGGTCGCCGCCGCCGGCCGCGTTGAAGAAGCTGGTGCCGAAGAACTTGTCGGTCAGCAGCATCGTGACCGCGCCCGCGAGCACCGGCATCACGGCGATCAGCAGGAACGCGGTGATCAGCCAGCTCCACACGAACACCGGCATCTTGAGCAGGTCGATGCCCGGCGCGCGCATGTTGAGGATCGTCGCGATGATGTTGATCGCGCCCATGATCGAGCTGATGCCCATCAGGTGGATCGCGAAGATCGCGAACGCGACGTTCATGCCGCCCTGCAGCGCCAGCGGCGGGTACATCGTCCAGCCGCCCTGCGGGCCGCCGCCGGGCATGAAGATCGTCGACAGCAGCAGCAGGAACGCGAACGGCAGGATCCAGAACGACCAGTTGTTCATGCGCGGCAGCGCCATGTCCGGCGCGCCGATCTGCAGCGGGATCATCCAGTTGCCGAGACCGACGAACGCCGGCATGACCGCGCCGAAGATCATGATCAGCGCGTGCATCGAGGTCATTTCGTTGAAGAACTCGGGCTGCATGAGCTGCATGCCCGGCTGGAACAACTCGGCGCGGATCAGCATCGCCATCGTTCCGCCGATGAAGAACATCGTCAGCGAGAAGACCAGGTACAGCGTGCCGATGTCCTTGTGGTTCGTCGTGAACAACCAACGATCCAGGAAGCCCTGCGGCTTGTGGTCGTGATCGTGGTCGTCGTGCGCGTCGTGAATGGCGGGATTGGCAGCGGCCATGGCCTTGGAACCTCTATTGAAAAGTGCGGTCCCTGACGACCGCTTTTTCTCTTGCTTTCGCGCTCACGAATGAGCGCACGAACTGCTCGTCAACCCTGCGTCGCAGGAGTCGCGGCGACCTGCGCCGTGGACGGAGCCTTCGCCGCCGCGGCGGCCGACTCCTGCTCCGACAGCCACTGCTCGAACTCCGCCTTCGGCACGGCCTTGACCACGATCGGCATGAAGCCGTGGTCCTTGCCGCAGAGTTCGGCGCACTGGCCGCGATAGATGCCGGGGGTTTCGATCTTCGTCCACTGGTCGTTGATGATTCCCGGGATGGCGTCCTGCTTCCAGCCGAGGCTCGGCACCCACCAGGAGTGGATCACGTCGTCGCCGGTGATGACGAAGCGGATCTTCACGCCGGCCGGCAGCACCAGCGGCTTGTCGACGTTGAGCAGGTAGCTGTCGAAGCTGCCGTCCTTGACCGACTTCGGATCGAGACCGGAGCCGGGCTGGCGGATGCGGTTCGACTCGGCGTCCAGGGTCGAGATGAAATTCACCTGGGTCGGCTTCTTGAAGTAGTCGACGTATTCGTAGCGCCACTTCCACTGGTAGCCGGTGACCTTGATCGTCATGTCGGAGTTCTCGACGTCCGCCATGTCCACCAGCAGCTTGGTCGCCGGCCACGCCATCACCACCAGGATGATGATCGGCACCACGGTCCAGATCGCCTCGAGCGTGGAGTTGTGGCTGAACTGCGCCGGCACCACGCCCTTGGATTTCCGGAACTTCACCATCGCGTAGATCATCGCGCCGAACACGACGATGCCGATCGCCACGCAGACCCACAACGCGATCATGTGCACGTCGTGGATGCGCTGCGAGATCGGCGTCACGCCTCGCGTCAGATTGAGCTGCCACGGCTCCGGATTGGCGAACGCCGTACCGCTCGCCAGCAACGCGAGCGCCGCAAAGACGCGACTGACGCGCCGTACCCCGGATGAAATCATCGCCATCACCTTGTCTCGAGTAACCCGGATGTGCCGCCGTGCCGCTACGACGCCGACCCTCGCCCGAGGCGTCGATCGAATGCTTGCGTACTGAACGGCTGCAAGGAAACTCGCCGATGATAGTGGACGGCGCACGGCAGCGGCAACCGCGAAAGCCCGCTGCGACGCGCTGCAATGCCGCCTCGGCGGGGTGGATCGCGCCCGCGCGGCCATCCGCCACAATGCCTTGCGCCAAGGCTTCGGCGCCGGCTGCGAACAGCGAGGCGGATGGCGTCGGGCGCTGCGACAAACTGCCGCGAGAAGCTGAGGGCGCGCAGGCTTCGGAAAGCGCCGCTCGGCAGCTCTGCCGCCGGATCGGGCCTGGAGGGACGGGACTGGGCGATCGTCGGCGCGCAGCCGCTCGGCTCCTGCCTCGCCCTTCTCGCGACCGCGGGACTGAGCCGAGCAGCCGTCCATGGAGCGCAGCCGCTCGGCTCCTGCCTCGCCCTTCTCGCGACCGCGGGACTGAGCCAAGCAGCCGTCCATGGAGCGCAGCCGCTCGGCTCCTGCCTCGCCCTTCTCGCGACCGCGGGACTGAGCCGAGCAGCCGCCCATGGAGCGCAGCCGCTCGGCTCCTGCCTCGCCCTCGCGCGCCCGGAGGGGCGCGCTCGACCCCCGACACCCTCGTCACTACACTACGCCGCTCTGCGGCGCCGATCCGGGCGTCGCTCCTCGACTCCTGCGAGCACGACCGCCTTGAGCGAACTTCTGAATCCCGAGCTGCCGGCGACGACCGAGCCGGCACGCGCACGCATCACCGCTGCCTGGTCGCGTAACGAAACCCAAGCCGTCGACGAACTGCTCGCGCAGGCGACCCTGCCGCCGACCGAGCGCGAACTGGTGCTCGCGCGCGCCGCCGAGCTGGTCGCGCGCGTGCGCAGCAAGGCCGGCGACCAGAGCGCGGTCGAATCCTTCATGCGCCAGTACGATCTTTCCAGCGAGGAAGGCGTGCTGCTGATGTGCGTGGCCGAAGCCCTGCTGCGCATCCCGGACAAGATCACCGCCGACAAGCTGATCCGCGACAAGCTCGGCGAGGCGAACTGGAAGAAGCACCTCGGCGGCAGCGACTCGGTATTCGTCAACGCCTCGACCTGGGGCCTGATGCTGACCGGCCGGCTCGTCAACCTCGCCGAGGAAACGCGCCGCGACTTCACCGGTGCGCTGAAACGCCTGGTCGGCCGCGCCGGCGAGCCGGTGATCCGCCTCGCCGTGCGCCAGGCGATGCGCATCATGGGCCACCAGTTCGTCATGGGCCGCACGATCGAGGAAGCGCTCGACCGCTCCGCCGAGAAGGACAACGCGGCCTACCGCTACTCCTACGACATGCTCGGCGAGGCCGCGCTGACGCAGCCGGATGCCGAGCGCTACCACAAGGCCTACAAGGACGCGATCGTCGCGCTCGGCAAGCGCGGTCCGTTCAAGAGCGTGCTCGACGCGCCGTCGATCTCGGTCAAGCTGTCGGCGCTGCATCCGCGCTACGAGGTGGCCAAGCGCGCGCGCGTGCACGCCGAGCTGATGCCGAAGGTGCTCGAACTGGCGCAGCTGGCGATGAAGAACGGCATCGGCATGACCGTCGACGCCGAAGAAGCCGACCGCCTCGAACTCTCGCTCGACGTGATCGGCGCGGTGTTCGCGCATCCGTCGCTGGACGGCTGGAACGGCTTCGGCCTCGCCGTGCAGGCGTACCAGAAGCGCTGCCCGTTCGTGATCGACTGGCTGGCCGAAACCGCGCACAAGGCCAAGCGTCGCTGGTGCGTGCGCCTGGTCAAGGGCGCGTACTGGGATTCGGAGATCAAGCGCGCGCAGGAACTCGGCCACGGCGGCTATCCGGTCTACACGCGCAAGCCGAACACCGACGTGTCCTACCTCGCCTGCGCCAAGCGCCTGTTCGCCGCCGGCAGCGAGGCGATCTACCCGCAGTTCGCCACCCACAACGCGCACACGATCGCGGCGATCCACCACTACGCGCAGGGCCGTCCGTTCGAGTTCCAGCGCCTGCACGGCATGGGCGCGGACCTCTACGGCGAGGTGATCGGCGAGAAGAATCTCAACGTGCCGTGCCGCGTCTACGCGCCGGTCGGCAGCCACGAGGACCTGCTGCCGTACCTGGTGCGCCGCCTGCTCGAGAACGGCGCCAACACCTCGTTCGTGAACCGCGTCGTCGACGAGGACGTGTCGATCCGCGACCTCGTCGCCGATCCCTGCGAGACGGTCCGCGCATTTCCCTCCAAGCCGCATCCGCGCATCCCGCTGCCGATCGGTCTCTTCGGCGAACAACGGAAGAATTCCATGGGCGTCAATCTCGCCAACGACAACGAACTCAAGGCCCTGGCCGACGCCGTCAACGCGAACAAGGCCGGCTGGAAGGCCGCGCCGCTGGTGCCGGGCGCGAACAGCACGGCCGAGCTGCGACTGGTCACCGATCCCTCCGACCGCCGCCGCGTGATCGGCGAGAGCCGCAACGCCGACGCCGCCACGATCGAGAAGGCGCTCGCCAATGCGGTCGCCGCGCAGGAAGACTGGGACACGCTGCCGGCCGCAAGCCGCGCCGCGATCCTCGAACACGCCGCCGACCTGCTCGAGCAGCGTCGCGCCGACTTCATCGCGCTGTGCGTGCACGAAGCCGGCAAGACGCTGTCGGCGGCGATCTCCGAAGTGCGCGAGGCGGCCGATCTGCTGCGCTACTACGCCGCGATGGCGCGCAAGCTGTTCGGCCAGCCCGAACAGCTGCCCGGACCGACCGGCGAGAGCAACCAGCTGTTCCTGCGCGGCCGCGGCGTGTTCGTCTGCATCAGCCCGTGGAACTTCCCGCTGGCGATCTTCACCGGCCAGGTCGCGGCCGGCCTCGCCGCCGGCAACGCGGTCATCGCCAAGCCGGCCGACCAGACCACGCTGATCGGCCACGCCGCGGTCAAGCTGCTGCACGAGGCCGGCGTGCCGGAAGGCGTGCTGCAATACGTGCCGGCGAAGGGCTCGATGATCGGCAACACGCTGCTGACGCGGCCGGAGATCGCCGGCGTCTGCTTCACCGGCTCGACCGAGACCGCCTGGACGATCAACCGCACGCTGGCCGCGCGCAACGCGCCGATCGCCGCGCTGATCGCCGAGACCGGCGGCCAGAACGCGCTGATCGCCGACTCCTCGGCGCTGCCGGAGCAGCTGGTCAAGGACGTCATCGCGTCCGCGTTCGACTCCGCCGGCCAGCGCTGCTCCGCCGCGCGCGTGCTGTTCGTGCAGGAAGACATCGCCGACAAGGTGATCAAGATGCTCGCCGGCGCGATGGACGAACTGGTCGTCGGCGATCCGGCCCTGCTCTCCACCGACGTCGGCCCGGTCATCGACGAGCCGTCGAAGAAGGCGCTCAGCGACCACGCCGAGCGCATGGAGCGCGAGGCGAAGAAGATCGCGCAGGTCGCGCTCGCCGAAGGCGCCGAGCACGGCACCTTCTTCGCACCGCGCGCGTTCGAGCTGCCGTCGCTGTCGCTGCTGACGCAGGAAGTGTTCGGCCCGGTGCTGCACGTGATCCGCTGGAAGGCCGACCAGCTCGACGCGGTCGTCGACGCGATCAACGCCACCGGCTTCGGCCTCACGCTCGGCATCCACAGCCGCATCGACGCGACCATCGAGCACATCTCGCGCCGCGCCAAGGTCGGCAACTGCTACGTCAACCGCAACCAGATCGGCGCGGTGGTCGGCGTGCAGCCGTTCGGCGGCGAAGGCCTCAGCGGCACCGGCCCGAAGGCCGGCGGCCCGCACTACCTGCTGCGCTTCGCCACCGAGCGCACGCTGACGGTCAACACCACCGCGGCCGGCGGCAACGCTTCGCTGCTGACGCTGGGCGAGTAGTCGCGAAAGCCCGCCCCGCGATCGGCGCCGATGCGGCGCGATCGCGGGACAGCGACGCCGGGTCGCCATGCTGCTGCGCCCTTACACGCCGGACGACTGGCATCGCCTGTGCGAGATCCACGATCGCGCGCGCATCGGCGAGTTGCGCGCGGCCGGGCTCGAAGCGGCCTATCTGACGCTCGAACAAACCGCCGAGAACGAAGGCCTGTTCGACGGCGCCGTCACCGTGGCCGTGCTGGACGGCGAGGTGCAGGGCTTCGCGGCCGTGCGCGACGGCGAGCTGACCTGGCTGTACGTGATCCCGCACATGCAAGGCCGCGGCATCGGCCGCGCGCTGCTGCGCCACGCAATCGACGCCTGCGACGGCGACATCGCCGCGGAAGTGCTGCTCGGCAACGACGCGGCGCTGCAGCTGTATCGCTCGGAAGGCTTCGCGATCGAGCGGAAGGTCGACGGCCGGCTCGCCGGCAACGAGCGCTTTGCGGCGTCCGGCCATTACCTGCGGCGCGGCGCGAGCGGCGTCGCGCGGCCGCCCTCCGACGGGTAGCGCGGCGGAAACTCCACACGCCCACCGGATCGCCGCCGCAGCGAAGGCCCTTCATGTCCCGGTGGCATAGCGCGGCGTCACCAGCCCGGCCGGCCGGCTAGCACGTCCCAGGGTCGGCGCTCCCCGACGGAGGCGGCGCCGGCTAGTCGCGGCAAGCCGGAGCGCGGCCGCGCTGCGGCTCAGGATTTCTTCGCGAACAGCTTCTTCGCCAGCTCCACCGCCCCCAGCACCACGACGCCGGCGACGATGCCGATGCCGGCGTTCGCGGCCATCGAGCCGAGCATGCCGAGCACGCCGCCGATGCCCGCCGACCAGGCTTCCAGCGCGTGCCCCAGCGCCGGCACGCCGTGCGCGAGGATGCCGCCGCCGACCAGGAACATCGCCGCCGTGCCGGCGATCGACAGGCCCTTCATCAGCAATGGTGCGATCGACAGGATGGCGCGGCCGAGCGCCTGCGTGCCCGCGCCTTCGCGCCGGCTGAGATAGAGGCCGGCATCGTCCAGCTTGACGATGCCGGCGACCAGACCGTACACGCCGACCGTCATCAGCACCGCGATGCCCGCCAGCACGACGAGCTGGGTGCCGAACGGCTTGCCGGCCACGGTGCCGAGCGCGATCACGATGATTTCGGCGGACAGGATGAAGTCGGTGCGCACAGCGCCTTTGATCTTCTCCTTCTCGATCGCCACCACGTCGATCGAGTCGTCGGCCATCGCGCGCTCGTGCTGCGCGGTATCGGCGTCGTGCTCCTTCGCGTGCAGGAACTTGTGCGCCAGCTTCTCCACGCCCTCGAAGCAGAGGAACGCGCCGCCGACCATCAGCAGCGGCGTCACCAGCCACGGCAGCAGGCTGCCGATCAGCAGCGCGGCGGGAACCAGGATCGCCTTGTTGACGATCGAGCCCTTGGCCACCGCCCACACCACCGGCAGTTCGCGATCGGCACGCACGCCGGCGACCTGCTGCGCGTTCAGCGCGAGGTCGTCGCCGAGCACGCCGGCGGTCTTCTTCGCCGCCACCTTGGTGAGGACGGCGACGTCGTCGAGCACGGTCGCGATGTCGTCGAGCAGCAGAAGCAGGCTGGATGCCACGCGGCGAACCTCGTGTGTCGAAAAGCGCATGCGCCGCGCGGCGGGCGGCGCCGGTCGATCACGCGATCGACGAAGCCGCCCTCGCCGGCGACGAGAGTCGGGCGACTGTAGCAGTCGTCGCGCCGCGCCGGAATGCGACGAGGCGGCGTTCGCGTTCCGCCCGACGGATCGGGCTCGCCGAACAGAACCCCGAAAAGGCAGCGGGCGCCCGAAGGCGCCCGCCACGTCTCCCCAAACCGATGGCGGTCAGAACCGATACTGGCCCGACACGCTGAGCACGTTGCCCTTGCTGGTGAACTTGCCCTTCAGCGTGCTGAAGGTGGCCGCCTCGTGATCGACCTTGCCGTCGTCGACCCAGATGTGCAGGAAGGCCGCGTCGATCCTGAGCTGGTCGTTGACCTGGTAGCCGAGGCCGATCGAGCCCCAGGTGCGGTCGCCGTCCGGCACGCGCGGCGTGCGCGTCGCGTCGATCGTCGGCGTTTCGTCGAAGGCGACGCCGGCGCGCAGGGTCAAGCGATCGTTCAAGCGGTAGTCGCCGCCGATCGAGTAGAACCACGAATCGTCCCACTTGAACTCGGACACCGAGTTCGGCTGGGCCGGATTGTCGTAGTCCACCACGAGCTGCTTGAAGCTCGACCAGTGCGTGAAGCCGAGATTGGCGCCGACGCTGAGGCGATCGTTGACCGTGTGCCACCAGCTCGCGTTGACGAACCACGGCGTGTCGAAGTCGGCCTTGCCGCCGCTGTTGGTGAACGCGGTGCCGAGCAGCGGGCGCAGGTTCACCGGCACCTTGAACTTGCCGTCGCCGTCGATCGTGTGGTCGATCTGCGAATGGAAGTTGATGCCGATGCGATCGGAGTCGGTCGGCTTCCACAATGCGCCCAGGCCGAAGCCGTAGCCCCAGTCGTTGCCCTTGAGGCTGCCGAAGCCGTCGGCTTCCTGCGGCAGCAGCGCGCCGCCGGTGGGCGTCGCCAGGATCGTGCCGAAGTCGATCGCCTGGGTCAGTTCCGCGGAGGTGTTCTGCACGATGAAGCTGGCGCCGACCGAGAGGCTGTCGCTGAGCTTGTAGGACGCCGAGAAGGTCAGGTCGATCGACTGCAGCTTCGACTTCAGCGCTTCGTAGCGGCCGACCCAGGTGTCCTTGTACTCGGTCTCGAAACCGAACGGCGCGTAGATCGCCGCACCGACGACCCAATCCTGGTTGAGGCGATGGGTGAAGAACGTCGCCGGCACCGGCTTGGTGACGCCGCCGTCGCCGCCGTTGCCGCCGGTCAGCGGGCGGCCGAGGAAGTCGTTGCCGCCGCCCTTGAACTTGGTTTCGAAGTTGATGATGTTGAAGTCGGCCTGGGCGCAGTTGCCGTCGCCCAGTTCGCTCATCGCCGCCGGGTTGTTGACCACGACGGCGCAGTCGCCCGGCGCTGAAGTCTCGCCCGCGAACGCGCGCCCCAGGCCCTGCACGCTGTTTTCCTTCAACTGGAACGCGCTGGCCTGCGCATCCTGACCGACCAGGGCTGCAGCCAACGCCAGAGGCAGGGCGGCAAGCGCCGGGACGAGCCGTGGACGGCGGGGGTTACGCTGCATGGGTCACTCCTTTTCCGGACGGCTCGGGTTCATTAACGAGTCTGCAACGATCTTAGCCGCAAGTTCGGCGATCCATCATCGTGCGCTGCCGCATTTGCAGCGCAGGGAGGGAGCGTCCGCGCGACCGACCGTCGAGCAAACCCTACTTTAACGTACGGACACTCCCGTGGGCACTCTCGCTAACGGCGCGCTAACCGCGGGCTAACCTCGGCCGCGGGAAGATTCGGCGGATGCGTTCCGCATTCCTCGCCGCCCTCCTCCTCTTCTCGTCCACCTTCGCGCTCCCCGCTGGCGCCGCCACGACGGTGCGTCTGCCGCCGGGCCTGTGCTCGGGCTCGGCGTCGGATACGATCTTCGCCAACGGCTTCGAGAGCGCGCCGGCGATCCCGCACGATCCGTCCAACGGCAGCGGCGGCGCATTCCCCGGCAACGTCACGCGCACGATCGCCGTGCCCGGCTACGGCAACCGCAGCTACTACCTGCACCTGCCGCCGAACTACACGCCGACGCGGTCGTGGCCGCTGCTGCTCGCCCTGCGCGGATCGACGGCGCCCGCCTCGATGGCGGCCGCCGCGCAGCAAGTACGCAGCGACTGGTCGAGCTGGTCCGACAGCCAGGGCTTCATCGTGATCGCTACCGTCGGCACCTCGACCCAGGGCGGCTGGGGCGCTGGCGGCGACGGCGCCGAACTCGGCGCGGCGCTCGACGACGTGTCCGCCGGCTACAACGTCGAACGCAGCCGCATCTATCTTTGGGGATTCTCCGCCGGCGCGCATTTCGGCCATGCGCTGGCATTGAGCAACACCGACTTCTTCGCCGCCTACGGGGTCAGCGCGGGCTCGCTGGAGCAGTACGCCTGCAGCGACAGCGGCGCGTTCCCGCCGACCTGCACGGCCCTGCTGTCCGGCGCGCAGCCGAAGATCCCGGTCGACATCCATCTCGGCAACAGCGATCCGCTGGCCTCGCCGCCGTACACCGCCAGCGGCGATCCGGCGCGCTTCCAGAACGGCGGCTGGGTCAGCGGCCAGACGCTGTTCTACGTGCCGTTCACCGGCGGCCATACCTACACCGTGCAGCACCTGGGACAGATCTGGAACCACCTCTGCCCGTTCGCGCTGGGACCGTGAGCCGGCCTCAGGCCGACGTCCGCTCCCGCTCCGCCAGCCGCGCCACGGCCGCGAGTGCCAGCTCGCTGAGCCCCTCGCCGTGTCGCGTGGCGTAATGAGCGACGATCTTGCGGCGCATGCGCGGCTCCCAGAAGCGGGTGAGGTGGTCGACCATGCCGTCGATCGCCGCCGCGCGGTCGGGCTCGGAGTGGAAATAGTCGGCGATGTCATTGGCCATCTTGATCAGCGGCGCCGAGCCGTCGTGCGCTTGCGTCGTCATGCCGTTCGCTCCCGATCGGGGCGGCCCGGCGCATCGCCGGGGCTCGCCGTACGTTCCGCCAGCAGTCGCTTGCCGTGCGCGTAGACGCCATAGCCGTCGGCGCGCGCGAAGGCGACCAGCGTGACGCCGGCCTCCTGCGCCAGCGCGATCGCCAACGCGGTCGGCGCCGAGATCGCGGCGAGAAAGCCGATGCCGACCGTTGCGGCCTTCATCACCAGCTCGTAGCTGGCGCGACTGGTGACGAGAAGGAATCCTGCGCGCGGATCGGCGCCGGCACGCTGCATCGCGCCGATCAGCTTGTCGAGCGCGTTGTGGCGGCCGACGTCCTCGCGCAGCCAGACGATGCGGCCGTCGAGATCGGCCCAGGCCGCCGCGTGCGCGGCGCCGGTGGCTGCGCTGACGAGCTGCTTCGCCGGCATCTCGCCGAGCGCCCGCTGCAATGCCGTCGCGCGCACCTGCGGCGCGCCGCTCACCGCCGGCGGATGGCGCACGGCCGCTTCGAGCGTCTGCGCGCCGCACAACCCGCAGCCGGTGCGTCCGGTCAGCTGGCGCACGCGATCCTCGAGCACGGCGGCCTTCTCCGGCGGAATCGCGATGCGCAGCTCGATTCCGGCCAGCGCCTCGACCGCTTCCACCGCCAAGCACTGCGCGGACCGCTCGACGATGCCTTCGCTCAGCGAAAAGCCGAGCGCGAAGTCGTCGAGGTCGACCGGCGTCGCCATCATCACCGCGTGCGGGCGCTCGTTGTAGACGAAGGCGATCGGAATCTCCTCGGCGATCGCGTCGCGCACGCGCGCCACCGCACCACCGTCGCGGTGGCGCTCGACGTCGCGCGTGACGGCGCCTCGCGGAAGCTCGCCGTTCGATGATGGTCGCGGGGTTGGCGGCATGCACTCGGCTCGTCGTTGCTAAACGCGTTTCGTTCGTCGTTCCCGCGCCGGCGGGAATCCCATGTCTTCTTTCGGTGCGGCTCGTAGAAGGAAGAGCGAAGATCAAGGCCGATTCCCGCCGGCGCGGGAACGACGCGAAGGACGGGATGATGGCAGAGGTGAGGATCGCCTTTCGCGCCTACGCCTACTTGACCACCGCCTCCTGCAGCAACTCCTGCTGCCGGTCGCTGAAGGCGCGATAGCGCTGCTGCCAATCCGACGGCTGCGTCACGCGCGTGATCTGCACCGCAGTCACCTTGTATTCGGGGCAGTTCGTCGCCCAGTCGGAGTTGTCGGTAGTGATCACGTTCGCGCCCGAGAACGGGAAATGGAACGTGGTGTAGACCACGCCCGGCTGCATGCGCTCGCTGATCGTCGCGCGCAGCACGGTCTGCCCGGCGCGGCTCTCGATGCCGACCCAGTCGCCCTCGGTGATGCCGCGATCCTCGGCGTCCTGCGGGTGGATCTCCAGGCAGTCCTCGCTGTGCCAGCGGCTGTTCTCGGTACGCCGCGTCTGCGCACCGACGTTGTACTGGGTGAGGATGCGGCCGGTGGTCAGGATCAGCGGATATTTCGCGTTGACCTTCTCCGCCGTCGGCACGTACTCGGTCAGCATGAAGCGCCCCTTGCCGCGCACGAACTCGTGCACGTGCATCGTCGGCGTGCCTTCGGGCGTGGCTTCGTTGCACGGCCACTGGATGCTGCCGAGTTCGTCGATGCGCGCGAAGCTGACGCCGTGGAAGGTCGGCGTCAGCCGCGCGATCTCGTCCATGATCTCGGACGGATGCGCGTAGTGCATCGGATAGCCCATCGCGTTGGACAGCAGCTGGGTGATCTCCCAGTCGGCATAGCCCCGGCTTCCGTCGGAGTTCCTCGGCGGCATGACCTTGCGCACGCGCGAGATGCGGCGCTCGGCGTTGGTGAAGGTGCCGTCCTTCTCCAGGAAGGTCGAACCCGGCAGGAACACGTGCGCGAACTTCGCCGTCTCGTTGAGGAACAGGTCCTGCACGACGACGCATTCCATCGAGGTCAGCGACGCGGTCACGTGCTGCGTGTTCGGATCGGACTGGGCGATGTCCTCGCCCTCGATGTAGAGCCCCTTGAACTCTCCGTCGAGCGCGGCCTCGAACATGTTCGGGATGCGCAGGCCCGGCTCGTGCTGAAGAGGCACGCCCCAGGCCCGTTCGAAGCTCGCGCGCACGGCGGCGTCGCCGACGTGGCGATAGCCGGGGAACTCGTGCGGGAACGAGCCCATGTCGCACGAGCCCTGCACGTTGTTCTGCCCGCGCAGCGGATTCACGCCGACGCCCTCGCGGCCGAGGTTACCGGTCGCCATGGCGAGGTTGGCGATGCCCATCACCGCCGTCGAGCCTTGCGAATGTTCCGTGACGCCGAGGCCGTAGTAGATCGCCGCGTTGCCGCCGGTCGCATACAGGCGCGCGGCCGCGCGCACCTCGCGCGCCGGCACGCCGGTGACTTCCTCCATCGCCTCGGGCGAGTGGCTCGCCGCGCCGACGAAGGCGCGCCACTTGGCGAACGCCGCGTCCTCGCAGCGCGCGCGCACGAAATCCTCGTCGACGAGGCCTTCGTCGACGATCACGTGCGCGAGCGAATTGAGCAGCGCGACGTTGGTGCCGGGCCGCAGCTTCAGGTGATGCGCGGCCTCGACGTGCGGCGTGCGCACGACGTCGATGCGCCGCGGATCGGCGACGATCAGCTTCGCGCCCTGCCGCAGGCGGCGTTTCATCTGCGAGGCGAACACCGGATGGCCGTCGGTCGGGTTCGCGCCGATGACCAGGATCACGTCGGCCTGCATCACCGAATCGAAGTTCTGCGTGCCGGCCGATTCGCCGAGCGTGCTCTTCAGGCCGTAGCCGGTCGGCGAATGGCACACGCGCGCGCAGGTGTCGACGTTGTTGTTGCCGAACGCCGCGCGCACCAGCTTCTGCACGAGGTAGGTCTCCTCGTTCGTGCAGCGGCTCGAGGTGATGCCGCCGATCGAGTCCTGCCCGTACTTGGCTTGGATGCGCTTGAACTCGCTCGCCGCGTGGCCGATCGCGACCTCCCAGGACACCTCGCGCCACGGATCGGAGATCTTCGCGCGGATCATCGGCTTCAGGATGCGATCCTTGTGCGTCACGTAGCCGATCGCGAAGCGGCCCTTCACGCACGAGTGTCCGTGGTTCGCGTGGCCGTCCTTGTTCGGCACCATGCGCACGACGTCCTCGCCGCGCATCTCGGCACGGAACGAGCAGCCGACACCGCAGTAGGCGCAGGTCGTGGTCACGCTGCTCTGCGCCGGGCCTCGGGCGAGCAGCGTCTTCTCGGTCAACGCGGTCGTCGGACACGCCTGCACGCAGGCGCCGCACGAGACGCACTCCGAGGCCATGAATCCCTCGTCCTGGCTGGCGACGATGCGCGAGGCGAAACCGCGCCCCTCGACCGTCAGCGCCAAAGTGCCCTGCTGCTCGTCGCACGCGCGCACGCAGCGCGAGCAGACGATGCAGGCGGCGGGGTCGAAGGTGAAGTACGGGTTCGATTCGTCCTTCGGCGAGTACAGCGCGTTGCGGCCGTTCCCGCCGTGGAAGGCCGCTCCGAAGCCCTCCCCTTCAGGGGAAACTGCTCTGAAGTCCTCCCTTTCAAGAGAAACTGCTCTGAAGTCCTCCCCTTCAAGGGGAGGATTTAGGAGGGGATGGTTCTCGTGACCATCCAACGCAACAGCAACACCATCCCCACCCACCCCTCCCCTTGAAGCGGAGGGCTTGGAAGCCTGCTGCGCGCCCTGCCCCGAGGTCGGATGCACGTGATTGGCGTCATCGAATCCATAGCGCACCTCGGTGACGCCGACCGCATCGACCATCGCGCGCATCTCGGTCGGCAGCTCGTCGTTGCCCGGCGCATGATCGGACAGGTACAGCTCCATCACGCCGTGGCGGATCTTCTGCAGCACGGCCGAACGCGTCGTGACCTTCATGCCCGCCTCGACCGGCGTCGTGCACGAAGCCGGATAGCCTCTGCGACCTTCGATCTCGACCAGGCACAGCCGGCACGAACCGAACGCGTCGAGCAGCTCGGTGGCGCAGAGCTTGGGAATCGAAATGCCCGCCTCGCTCGCCGCCCGCAGCACCGACGTGCCGGCCGGCACGCTGACCTCGCGCCCGTCGATCGTCAGCGCGACCTGCTGCGCGGACGTGGACCTGGGCGTACCGAAATCGAGTTCTACGATGGATAACATGGGTCACCTGCCTGGAGCTTTTTTGACGCGGATCGACGCGGATTTACGCGGATGGAGCGAAATTCTTCGTTCGACCTCAGATGCTCTTTTCACGCCAGCGCGCTTCTCTACTGTTCTGTATTTTTTATCCGCGTTCATCGACAAAATCCGCGTCCGACGCTCTCCAATTCCGCGTCAACGCCCCGCAAAATCCTCGGAAAAATGTTTCAACGCGCTGACCACCGGATCGGGCGTCAGCCCGCCGAGCGCGCACAGCGAGCCGTGCCGCATCGTCTGGCACAGATCGTCGAGCAGCGCGAGGTTCGCAGCGCGATCGACGTTCGCCCGGATGCGGTCGATGACCTCCACGCCGCGCGTCGAACCGATCCGGCACGGCGTGCACTTGCCGCAGGATTCGACCGCGCAGAACTCCATCGCGTAGCGCGCCTGGTCGAGCATGTCGACCGTGTCGTCGAACGCGACGATGCCGCCGTGGCCGAGCATTGCGCCCACGCTCGCGAACGCCTCGTAGTCGAGCGCGGTGTCGAACTGCGACTCGGGCAGGTAGGCGCCGAGCGGTCCGCCGACCTGCACCGCGCGGATCGGCCGGCCGGAATACGAACCGCCGCCGACGTCGTAGAGGAGTTCACGCAAGGTCACGCCGAACGCCTTCTCGACCAGTCCGGTGCGCTTGAGATTGCCGGCCAGCTGGATCGGCAAGGTGCCGCGCGAACGACCGATGCCGTAGTCGCGGTAGAACTGCGCGCCGCGGTCGAGAATGATCGGCACCGAGGCGAACGAGATCACGTTGTTGATCACCGTCGGCCGGCCGAACAATCCCTTGATCGCCGGCAGCGGCGGCTTGAAGCGCACCTGGCCGCGCTTGCCTTCGAGGCTGTCGAGCAGGGAAGTTTCCTCGCCGCAGATGTAGGCGCCCGCGCCCAGCCGCACTTCGAGATCGAAGCGTTTGCCGCTGCCGAGGAGGTTCGCGCCGAGGTAGCCCGCCTCGTACGCATTCGCGATCGCCGCTTCGAGCGCGCGATGCGCATGCGGGTATTCGCTGCGCAGATAGATGTAGCCCTGCCGCGCACCGACCGCCACGCCGGCGATCGTCATGCCCTCGATCAGGCAGAGCGGATCGCCTTCCATCAGCATGCGGTCGGAGAACGTGCCGGAGTCGCCTTCGTCGGCATTGCAGACGATGTATTTGGAGGATCGGGATCGGGGATCGGGGGTCGGGGAGTCGACCTCGGCAGGAGCGTCGAGGACGGTCTTCCATTTGATGCCGGTCGGGAACGCGGCGCCGCCGCGGCCGCGCAGGCCGGAGTCGGTCACGGCCTGGACGACATCGGTGCCGCTCATCGCCAGCGCGTTGCGCAGGCCGCGATAGCCGCCGTGCGCGAGGTAGTCCTCGACGCTGAGCGGATCGATGACGCCGGCGCGCGCGAAGCACAGGCGCTGCTGCTGCCGGAACCAGGGCAGCTCCTCGACCGCGCCGAGGCGCAGCGCATGCGCGCCGCCGTGCAGAAAATCCGCCTCGAACAGTCCGGCGACGTCGGCCGCCGCGACCGGGCCGTACGCGACGCGCCCCTGCGCCGTCGCCACTTCCACCAGCGGTTCGAGCCAGAACATCCCGCGCGAACCGTTGCGCACGACGGCGACCTCGATGCCCCGCCGCTGCGCCGTTTCGGCGATCGCCTGCGCGACCGCATCGGCGCCGAGCGCGAGCGCAGTCGCGTCGCGCGGCACGTACACCGTGATGCGCGGCGACGCACTCACAGCGCCGTCCTCGCCGCCGCGACGAGCGCGTCGAACGCCTCCGGCGTCACGCGCGCATGCAGCTCGTCGCGGCCGACCAGCAGCGACGGCCCGCAGCCGCAATTGCCGAGGCAATAAACCGGTTCCAGCGTGATCGCGCCGTCCGCGGTGGTCTGGTGGAAGTCGATGCCGAGCGTCCGCTTCGCGTGCGCTTCGAGCGCGCGCGCGCCGAGCGCCTGGCACGCCTCCGCGCGGCACAGCTGCATCACGCGGCGACCCGGCGGCGTGCGGCGGAAGTGCGGATAGAACGTGACGACGCCGTACACCTCGGCGCGCGTGAGATTGAGCGCGTCGGCGATCGACGCCAGCGTCTCCGGCGGCACGTAGCCGAGCCGGTCCTGCACCGCGTGCAGGATCGGCAGCAGCGCGCCCGGCGCATCGCGATGCGCGTCGAGCGCCGCGGCGACCGCACGCGCCTGCTCCGGCGCGAGATCGGCGCTGCGGCGCGACGGCGGATTGAGAGGTAGCGGAGTGGCTGCCATGGCGTTCCTCGAAGAGGGTCGAAGGAAGTCCGGTGCACGCCGCATAGGCTGTCGCAAGCCTATTTGATGGACACCGCCTCGATCGCCACGGGACTCTGCCGCAGCCTTCCGCCGTCTACAATAGGCTTCCGAAAGCCTCTTTGGATCGCCGAGCATGTTCAAGGTAGCGATCGACACGCACTGGCAGCTGCGCCGCGCGGACGGCACGCCGCTGGTACCGCGGCTGACCGCGCTGCTGGTCGGCATCCAGCGCAGCGGCACGCTCGCCGCGGCCTGCCGTTCGGCCGGGCTGACCTATCGCTACGCCTGGGGCCTGCTGCGCGAAGGCGAGCGCGCGTTCGGTCGCAGCCTGGTCGAAAGCCAGCGCGGTCGCGGCGCACGCCTGACCGCGCTCGGCGAGCGGCTGGCCTGGGCCGACCAGCGCATCGCCGCGCGGCTCGCGCCGATGCTCGACAGCCTCGCCTCGGAAGTCGAGGTGGAAATCGAGCGCGTGCTGTCACAGACGCGACCGGCGCTGCGCCTGCAGGCGAGCCACGGCTTCGCGGTCGAGACCTTGCGCCAATTCCTGGTCGATCGCGAGATTCCGATCGACCTCAAGTACCGCACCTCCGACGAAGTGCTCGGCGCGCTGATCGAGCGTCAATGCGACCTCATCGGCCTGCACCTGCCGATCGGCGAGCTGGAAGCCGCGGCGGCCGCGCACTACGCCGCGCGCATCGGCGCGGACTGGCGCCTGATCCATCTGGCGACGCGGCGTCAGGGCCTGATCGTCGCGCCCGGCAACCCGAAGCGCATCCGCGGTCCCGCCGACCTGCGACGCAAGGGGCTGCGCTTCGTCAATCGCCAGCCGGGTTCTGGCACGCGGCTGTTGTTCGACCTCGTGCTGCAGCAGGCCGGACTCGACGCGCGCGCGATCGAAGGCTACGAGAACGCCGAATACACGCACGCGGCGGTCGCCGCCTACGTCGGAAGCGGCATGGCCGACGCCGGCTTCGGCCTGGAAGTGCCGGCGCGCCGCTTCGGCCTCGGCTTCGTACCGCTGCTGAGCGAGCGCTACTTCTTCCTCTGCCGCGAGGAATTGCTGGCCGAACCGGCGATGCAGGATTTCCTCGCCCTGCTCGGCAACGCGGAGCTGCGCGCGAAGATCGCGCGCCTGCCGGGCTACGATCCGTCGCACGCCGGCCGCATCGAGTCCGCGCGCGAGGCGTTCGGCGCGCCGCGCGCACGCGCCGCGCACCGCCGCTAGGCGGCCCGCTACCATGCGCGCTCCGTCGGTTCCGGCAATTTCCCAGATGAGCAAACTCTACGACCGCGCCTATTTCGACAAGTGGTACCGCAGCGAGCGGCATCGCGTCGGCTCGCGCGCCGAACTCGCGCGCAAGGTCGCGCTGGCGGTGCACCTCGCCGAGTACTACCTGGCGCGGCCGATCCGCACCGTGCTCGACGTCGGCTGCGGCGAAGCGCCGTGGCGCACGGTGCTCAAGCGCCTGCGGCCGTCGATCGAGTACCGCGGACTGGATTCCAGCGAGTACGTGGTCGAGCGCTACGGCCGCGCGCGCAACATCGGCCTGGCCACCTTCGGCCAGCTCGGCGAGCTGCGCTTCGACACGCGCTTCGATCTGATCGTCTGCGCCGACATGCTGCACTACGTGCCGACCCGCGAACTGCGCCGCGGGCTTGCCGGCTTCGCCGACCTGCTCGAAGGGGTCGCCTTCATCGAGGTGTTCACGGCGAAGGATCGCGTCGGCGGCGACACGCGCGGCTACCTGCCGCGCTCGCCGACCTGGTATCGCACCGCTTTCGCCGACGCCGGCCTGCTGCCGTGCGGCTCGCACGCGTACCTCTCGCCGCGGCTGACGCGCTCGGTCGCCGCGCTGGAGTGCCTCTGAGAGGCACCGCATGGCTGCATCGACGTATCGCTTCGGCGCGTTCACGCTCAACGCGTCGACGCGCGAGCTGTGCAGGGACGGCGCGCGCATCGTCCTGCCGCCGCGGGCATTCGCCTGCCTGCTGATGCTGGTCGAGCAGCGCGATCGCGCCGTCGGCCGCGACGAGCTGATCGCCGCATTGTGGCGCCACGGCGCAGCCTCGGACGTGCAGCTCGGCCAGCTCGTCGTGCAGTGCCGCCGCGCGCTCGACGACGACGGCCAGAGGCAATGGGCGATCCGCACCGTCTCCGGCTTCGGCTACCAGTGGGCGGCGGCGACCGTCGCGGAAGAGGCGGCGCACGCGGCGCCGGCCGCCGTCGCCGACGAAACCGCATCGGCGACGACGACGCAGGCCGTGGCGGTCGATGCGCCGCCGCGGCGGCGCCGGCATGCGGCCGTCTTCGCCGCCGCCGTCGTCGCGCTGGCCGTCGTCGCGATCGCGATGGTGGCGATGCGGGAACGTCGCACGCCGGTGGTCGCGACCGATCCCGCACGCCTCGTCGTGCTCCCGCTCGCCACCGGCGACGGCGAGGAGAGCTGGCTGCGCCTGGGCGGCATGGACCTCATCGCCGAGCGGCTGCGGCGCGGCGGCTTCGTCGTGCAGCCGAGCGAGCAGACGGTCGGCCAGCTGCGCGCGCTCGACGAAGCCGGCGCTGCATCGGCGCAGGATCCGGCTACCGCCTGGCACCGGCTCGCGCCGGCGGCGACATGGGTCGAGGGCAGCATCGAACACCGCCAGGCGCGCTGGTTCGCGCAGGTGCGCGCGACGCGCGACGGCAGCCCAGAATCGGTGGCGAGCCACGACGACGCGACGGCGATCGGCGCGCTGCGCGGAGCGGCCGACCGGCTCGTCGCCGCGCTCGGCCGCGTGCCGGCCGCGGCGGTCGAAGCCGAGACGGTGGCCGAGACACTGCAGCGCGCGCAGGCCGCCCTGCTCGCCAACCAGATCGACACGGCGCGCTCGATCCTGCTGGCCGACGCGCGTCTGGCGCACGACGCGCCGCGCCTGCGTCTGCAGCTGGCCGAAGTGGACATTCGCGCCGGCCGGCTCGACGACGCGCGCACGGCGCTCGAAGCGCTGCTTGCCGCGCCGGACGGCGACACGTTCTTCCGCGCGCAAGTGTTCGCCGCGCGCGGCCTGGTCGCGGTGCGCTCGGGCGAGTACGCCGACGCCGGCCGCTGGTTCGGCGACGGCATCCAGGCGCTCGGCGACATTCCCGAACCGCAGCTGCGCGGCCGTCTGCACAACGGCCGCGCGGTCAGCCGCACCTCGCTGGAGGATTACCCGGCGGCGCTGCTCGACTACGGCATCGCGCGCGACGCGTTCCAGCGCGCCGGCGACGAAGGCGGCGTGGCGCGCGTCGACGGCAACATCGGCGCGATGGAACTGCTGCGCGCGCATCCGGCGCAAGCCGAGCCGTACCTGGTCGCGGCGATCGCGCGCTTCGAGACTCTCGGCCTGGTGCAGGAACGCATCGGCGAACTGCAGTTGCTGTTCGAGGCGCGCCGCGCGCAGCTCGACAACGCGCGCGCCTGGGAGGCGATGGACGCCTCGTGGGCGCAGCGCGCGCGCGTGCCGAGTCCGTATTCGCGCCTGTCGATGCGCCTGTACCGCGCGCAGCAGCTGCTGCAGCAAGGTCGCCACAACGAGGCCGGCGAGCTGCTCGACGATCCCGCCAACGACGGCCGCCCGGCCGACGTGGCGGAGAACGAACGCATCCGCCTGCTGCGCGCCGAACTCGCCTGGCGCCGCGGCGACGGCGCCGCCGCGCTGGCCGAGCTCGCCCCGGTGCCCGCCGGCGCGCTCGCCTCGGCCGACAGCGACCTGATCCGTGCCGACGTCGAACTGCTGCGCGCGCGCATCGAGCGCTCGCTCGGCCGCCGCGACGCGCCGCCGGCGGACCTCGACGTCGACGCGATCGCCGCCGCGCCGAACGCGCGCACGCCGCTGCGCCTGGCCGCCGCGGCCAACCGCGCCTGGGCCGCGGACCGCGCCGAGGCGGCGGCGCGCCGCTTCGGCGAGGCCTTCGCGCTGGCGCAGACGCAGGGCGTGCCGCTGACCCTGCTGCGCGTGGCGCAGGACTACGTCGATTTCCTGCTCGCGCAGGGCCGCGTCGCCGACGCGGCGGTGATCTCCAACCAGGTCGCGCTGTGGGCGTCGGTCGACTACGACGCGGCGCTGGTGCAGCTCGCGGTCGCCCGCGCCCAGGGCCGGCGCGAGGCCTGGGCGGCCGCGTTCGAGACCGCGCGGCGCCTCGCCGGCGAGCGCGCGATCCCGCGCGCGCTCGGCGTTCCGCCACCCTGAGCGCGGCGCCGGGAATGCGATCCGAGCGCGATTCGAGCGCGATCCGAATGCGCCGGACACAGCGCCGACGCAGGCTGCCGGCTCCCGTCCGCCGCGACGCCGTTGCCGCAGGAGTCCTATCCATGTTCCGTCCCGCCCTGGTCCTGTCCACCCTGCTCTGCCTGCCGGCCGCGGCCGCGCACGCCGGCGGGGCGCCGCGCTACCACCTGACGCCGATCGTCGTCCCGGGCGCCGCCGGGGTGTACGTCAACGCCGTCAACGAGGCGGGCCAGGCGGTCGGCTACTACGTCTCCGAGGAGGGCTACAACCAGGCCTTCCTGTTCGACGGCACCGACGTGATCACGCTGCCGCGTCCGGCCGGTCGCGACGAGGCGATGGCCACCGCGATCAACGCCTCCGGCCAGATCGTCGGCTACGCCAGCACGATCACCGACGACGGCGCGCAGACCACCGCGCTGATCTGGAACGCGGCCGCGCCGCAGGACTTCGTGATCATCGGCGACGACCAGTCGCACAAGCTCGATCCGGCCGACATCAACGACGACGGCGTGGTGGTCGGCCTGGCCTCGCTCGACGGCGCGTTCCGCGCGTTCAGCTGGACCCAGGCCGGCGGCCTCGTCGACGATGGCGTGCCGCCGAACGGCCCGGACGCGCAGGCGTACTGGTCGGCGATCAACAACGCCGGCACGATCGTCGGCGGCTGGAACGCGATCGGCGCGGTGTCGCACGCGACGATCGGCCGCTTCGGCTCGCCCGGCATCCTGCCGATCGCCGCCGGCGTCGACGACGTCGCCAGCATGGCCCACGGCCTCGCCGAGGACGGCACCGCGGTCGGCGAGATGGACCTGGACGGCAGCGGCAATTCGGTGCCGGTCACCTTCCGCGACGGGACCGCCAGCGCGGTTCCGGGCGCCCTGCTCGGCCTGAGTTCGGGCGCCGCGTTCGACATCAACGCTTCCGGCGCGATCGTCGGCCGCGCGCAGGACTTCGCCACGCTGAGCTTCAGGGCGTTCGTCTACGTCGACGGGGTCGCCTACGACCTGTTGCAGCAGAGCGACGGCGACGCGGGCTATCCGTACCTGCTGAAGGCGGCCGCGATCAACGACCGCGGCGTGATCGTCGGCCTCGGCCGCGTCGGCGACTTCCAGGTCGGCAGCTTCGTCGCCACGCCGGTCGCCGACGACGCGATCTTCCGCGACGGCTTCGACGGCTGAACTTCAGCGGCGGACGATTTTCGGTTTGCGGGAAAAGCGTCTCTCGCAGAGACGCAGAGCGCGCGGAGAAAAGCTGTTGAAGGCCTTTTCTCCTCTCTGCGCTCTCTGCGCCTCTGCGAGAACCCGGCTTTCGCCGCTAGTTCTTTCCCGACCGCAGCAGCTGCGACCGCTTCGGTTGCTCGACCGGGACGCCTTTGTCGTCGCAGGAACCGAGCTTGCACAGCTGCTCGCGCAACGCGTCGACGCTCTGCACGACGACGTGGAACAACGCGTTCTCCTCCATCGACCCGCGCACCGCGGCGGCGCCCGGGCCGCGTGCGAACACGGCGACGTCGTCGCCGCCGTGCGTTTCCGACGCCAGCGGCAGCAGCGCTTCCTGCTCGTAGTCGGGGCTCTCCGTGTCGACCTCGGTCAGGTCCGGACGGCCGTTGCGCGCCGGCTGGTAGCCGCCGGCGCGATGCGGGTAGCGCTTGGCGCCTTCGGGCTGGGAATCGCTGGCGCCGGCGTAACCGGGGCCGTTGGCGTAGCTCAGCGTCGCGTACGGCAGGCCGGTCGCGTCGTGCGCGAGCTCCTTGCCCGGCGGACCCTCGTTGCTGGAACCGCGCACCTTGCCGAGGATCGGATTGCCGCGCGCCGGATAGCCGACGATGTTCAAGGTGTGCGCGTGGTCGGCGGTGACCAGGATCAGCGTGTCCTCGGCCGAGGTCATCTCGTTGGCGGCCTCGACCGCCTTGGAGAACTCGATCGTCTCGGTCAGCGCGCGGTGCGCGTTGCCGGCGTGGTGGGCGTGGTCGATGCGCCCGCCTTCGACCATCAGGAAATAGCCTTGCGGATTCTTCTGCAGGATCGACAGCGCCGCGCGCGTCATGTCGGCCAGGCTCGGCTCGCCGGCCGGATCGGCGGCGCGCTCAATCTCGTACTTCATGTGCTCCGGCTCGAACAGGCCGAGCAGATGGCGCGTCTTGGCCGGATCGATCGCCGACAGCTGCTGCGCGTTCCAGACGTAGGCCGCGTCGGGTTTCTTCTTCCATTCGGCGACCAGGTCGCGGCCGTCGAGGCGCTTGCCCGGCAGGTCGGCGTATTCGGGATCGTGCTGCGTGGACGGCATGAACTCGGTGCGACCGCCACCGAGCGCGACGTTGACGCCGCCGCCGAGCGGGAAGTCGACCAGCTGGCGCGCGAAGTCGACGCAGCCGGCAGCGCGCTGGGCTTCCGGAATCTCCGCGTCGACTTCCCAGTTGCGGTCGGGCAGATGACCGTAGGTCGCCGCCGGTGTCGCGTGGGTGATGCGCGTGGTGGTGACGACACCGGTCGATTGTCCGGCGGCGGCGGCCAGTTCCAGCGCGCTGACCAGCTCGTGCCCCTTGCTCGCGGCGCAGTCGCCGCGGGTCGGCACCTGGTCGATGCCGACGAAGCCGTAGCGCGTCTTCACGCCGGTCATGATCGCGGTCATCGTGCCGGCCGAGTCGGGCGTCTGGTAGTCGGTCTCGTAGGTTCTGGAGAGCGCGGTCGCCGGGAAATTCTCGAAGCTGAGCCGGTTCTGCTCGCCGCTGCCGCCCTTGCGCTGGCCGTCGAGGATGCGCGCGGCGGTGATGGTCGGGATGCTCATGCCGTCGCCGAGGAAGACGATCACGTTCTTCGCGTGCGCGGGCGTCAGGGCGTTGGCGTGCGCCGCGCGGGCGCCGTCGCGAAACCAGTTCGCCGGGCTCTCCTCGCTCGTCTCACGGATCGACGGGATGCGCGCGGGTTCGCCGTTGACGCCCGGAACCGGCGCCGGCGAATGCGACGAGGTCGCGCAGGCGGCGAGGCCGAGGCAGGCCAGCACGCTGGCGGAAAGAGCACGGGGAAGGGATCTGCGCATCTGGAGGACTCCGAATCGATTCGCGCAGTATCGGGATTTTCATGACGATCCACATCGTCCGTGCGGCGATGCTCGTCTCAGCTGCGCGTGGACTCCCGCCGCCGCTGCGCGCGGCGCGCGCGGCGCTCGGCCAGATAGCGCTCGATCTGCACGACGGCCGCGCCGGCCGCGCGCACCGCCCGCGCGAGCTGGGTCTCGCTCAGGCCGAGCCGTTCGGACCAGTAGCGGCGCGAATGCCAGTTCTCGATGTCGACCCGCGCCGTGTCGCAGACGTCCTGCGCCGCGACGGTGGACCGGCGCTCGGCCGCCGAGGGCGCATCGCTCGAAAAAACTGCCGTGGTTTGTCGCTCACTGACGAGCCGGGGCTTGTTCAACTGCGTCATCTGGAAACACCTTCCGCCTGCGATGCGCCGCCTCGCCTGCCGCTGCGGCCGAATGACGTCCTTTTCGCCAGCGCGCCTTCCTGGCCCCTGCGAAAGATCAATCAATTTTCATGCCAGAGCTGAGGAGAAGACCTTGATGCGCTTCACATTTTTCTTTTGGAAGAGCGAAATTTGTGCAGTTGATCACATTGTGGAGGGCGAGTCCGGGACCAGATGAATCTCGTCGATCGCCCACAGCGGGTCGTGCCCTTCGCCGCTGAACTGGAAGCAGAGGTCGGCCTTGCCGCTGCGCGGCGGCAGCGCCGCCGACAGCGTGCTCAGCGCCGGATTGGACGCCGCCGCGGCGAGCGGCAACGCGGCCCAGACCGCACCATCGCAACCGCCGAGCTTGATCAGCAGCTCGCCCGACGGTGACATCGGTGCCGGGCGCGGCACGATGTTGCGCACGTCGTTCCACAGCTGGAAGTTGTACGGAAGCTGGCCGACCACGGCCTCGACGCGGCCGATGCCGGCGAGCGGAGCGTCAGGCCAGATCCAGCACGGATCGAACAGGTCGACGTCGAAGAACGCGCGCTCGCCCTCGCGCGGCGCGTCGTCCTCGAGGCGCAGGGTCAGTTTGCCGCTGCATTGCTTCAACCGATCGCTGCCCCGGCGCAGCAGGTCGGCCGGCGCCAGTTCGAAACGACGCACCGGCCCGGCGCGTTGCGTGCCGAGAAACACCGCCGCGCGCAATTCGCCGCGCGACGGCAGTTGCAGCGGGTCGCGATAGAGCGGCGAATCCGCCCGCGGATCGCGGCCGTCCTGCGCGTAGCGGATCGGCAGGCCGGACTGGCTCGACAGCGCGACGTCGACGACGCCCGCCTTCGTCGCGACCGGCTCGGCCATGCGCACCTCGAACGCGCTCGCCGCGGCATCGACGCCGAGCGCGTGCCAGCGCCGCATCTGCGGCACCAGCCGGGCGAGGAAAGCGGACCAGTCGTGCGTGGCCGGCGGCGACCACAACACTTCGGCCAGCGCGGCCAGGCGCGGGAACGCGGCGTGCTCGACGCGCGCCGGCGTGCGCAGATGCTCGGTCCAGAGATTTCCCTGCGCGCCGAGCACGTGCCTGGCCGCCTCCGCGTCGAGCGTGCCGGGCAGCGGATCGTAGGCGTAGACGTCGGCGAGGCTGCGCACCTCGAAACGGCCGCCGGGCTCGTCGGCGGCATCGCTCTGCAGATGATTGAGGTACAGGTCCGGGCTCGGCGACATCACCACGTCGTGCCCCGCATGCGCCGCTTCGACGCCGCCCTGCGCGCCGCGCCAGGACATCACGGTCGCTTCCGCCGGCAGGCCGCCTTCGAGAATCTCGTCCCAGCCGATCAAGCGCCGGCCGCGCGCGGCGAGATGATCCTGCAGCCGCGCGACGAACCAGCCTTGCAGCCCGGCCTCGTCGGCGATGCCGAGCGCGCGCCGCCGCGCCTGCACGCGCGGCGACGCCTGCCACTGGTCCTTGACCGCCTCGTCACCGCCGATGTGGATGTAACGGCCGGGAAACAGCTCGATCACTTCGTCGAACACGTTGCGCATGAAGGCCAGCGTCGATTCGTCGACGTTGAGCAGATAGCTGTGCACGCCCCAGTCCGGTGACACCACCGGCGTGTCGCCGGCGGAGCCGAGTTCGGGATACGCGGCGATCGCCGCCTGCATGTGACCGGGCACGTCGATCTCCGGCACGATCGTCACGTTGCGCTCGGCGGCGTAGCGCACGATGCGGCGGATCTGCTCCTGCGTGTAGTAGCCGCCGTAGCGGACCGGCTGGCCGTTCGCGTCGGTGCCGGCGGCGCCGGCCGGCCGGCGCCACGCGCCGATCTCGGTCAGCTTCGGATAGCGCTTGATCTCGATGCGCCAGCCCTGGTCGTCGGTCAGGTGCCAGTGGAAGGTGTTGAGCTTGAGCAGGGCGAGCTGGTCGATGAAGCGCTCGACGAACTCCGGCGGCTGGTAGTGGCGCGCCGAGTCGAGCATCGCGCCACGCCAGGCGAAGCGCGGCGCGTCGACGATGCGCAACGCCGGCAGCTCGATCGCCTTCGTCGCGGCGAGGTCGGCGGTCAGCAGCTGCCACAGCGTCACGCCGCCGTAGAACAGACCCCGCGGCTCGCGTGCGCGGACGACGACGTGCTGCGCGTCGACGTCGACGGCGTAGCCTTCGCCGGCCGGCGCCTGCGCGTCGAGGCGGAACGCGATCGCTCCGGTGGCTGCGCTGGTGTCCTCGCTCGGCTGTACCGTCAGGCGCAGTCCACGCGTTCCGGCCAGCCGGTCGGTGAAGCGGCGCGCGATGCCGGCCACTTCGGCATCGCGCGCGTCGACGCGCAGCGGCATGCCGTCGCGAACGAGGAAATGCCCGGGCCGGCGTTCGACCTCGGCGGGCACCGGCAACAGCGGCAAGGCCGCCTTCGCGTCCGGCGCCACGGTCGCCTGCTTCGCGCAGCCGCCGCACAGCGCGAGCCACAGTACGGCCGCGGCGAGCCTTCGGGTTCCGGTCGCGATCAGGCGCATCGGTCGTACCTCCGTTCGATCAAAAAAACGGGCCGGATCCGCCGGCCCGCAATTCGCCGCGTTGGAGTCTGGAGACCCGGCGGAACGTCGAACTCCTCGCCCGGCGTTCCGCGGCTCGCCGAGCGTGACGTCGGCGAGCCGTGCCCACCTTCCCGGAGTGTGCTCAGAAGTTCAAGCGCAGGTTCGTCATGTAGCGCTGTCCGGTCGTGTATTTGGCGAACAGCTGGTCCTTGTTGCCGACCGCGTACTGGTGGTACTTCTCGTTCAACAGGTTCATCGCGTCGAACGTCACCATCAGGTTCGGCGTGAAGCGCCAGCCGAGGCTCGCGCTGAGATCGGCGTAGTCGCCGACCACCGCCGGCGGCGCACCGGCGACGTAACCGCCGGCGAGGTAGTGGCTGCGCCAGTTGTAGTTCAGGCGCGCGCTGAACGGGCCTTTCTCGTAGTACGGACCGACGCTGAGCGAGTTCTTCGACTGGTACGGCATCGGATTGCCCTGACTGGTCTCGCCGTCGGCGTAGGTGTAGTTCACGATCGCGCCGAAACCGGTTTCACCGAAGGCCTGCTGGTAGGTCAGCGTCACGCCTTTGATCTTCGCGCTGCCGGCGTTGTGCGGACGCGAGACCTGGTAGTCGCAGAAGCCGTCGGCGGTGCAGCCGCCGCTGCCGATCATGCTCGCCCACTGCGTCGGGTCGGTGTCGCGGATCGAGTTGTAGTGGCGCTCGGTCGCCGGCGTGGTGTCGATGAAGTTCAGCACGTGCTTGAAGAACACCGACGCCGCCAGCACCGACTGCTCGGCGAAGTACCACTCGGCCGACAGGTTGAAGTTGGTCGACTTGTACGGCTTCAGGCCGGCGTTGCCGCCGGTGCCGGTCAGCACCGTGTCGTTGAGGAAGGTGTTGTTGACCATCTGGTTGTAGGGCGCCCACGCGATGACCTCGGCGCCCGCCAGGCGCAGCACGACGTCGCTGGCCAGGTCGTAGGCGAGGTTGAACGACGGCAGCACGTTGTTGTGCGTCGAGCTCTTGGTCTGCCACCAGCCCGGCTGCGCCGGCAGGGTCGGCGCGATGCTGCCCGGCAGGTTGAAGCCCGAGCCGTCGGTCTTGGTGTGCACGTAGCGCAGGCCGATGTTGCCGCGCCAGCCGTCGCCGCCGAAGTTCAGCTGCGCGTAGGCGGCGCTGTTCTTCTGCGTCAGCGCCCAGGTGTTGTTGAGGAAGCTGCCCGGATCCGGATGCGCGCGATCGAGCGGGCTGTTGCGGATCCAGCGCAGGATGTTGCCGCGGCCGACCTGGATGTGCCGCGCGTGATCGCGCGAGAAGCCGCCGAACTCGCCGAGGATGTCGGTGAAGCCGATCGTGCCGACGTCGGCCAGCGTACCGGGATTGACGCCGCCGTAGACGTTCAGCGCGTAGTCCTCGTCGTGCTTGTTGTAGCGCACGCCGACCAGCAGCTGGTTGAAGAAGCCGCCGAGGTCCTTGCTGAAGTCGAGCTGGCCGTAGGTCTCCTTGGCGTGCGCGGAGAAGATGCCGTTGTTGCCGAGCCAGCCGCCGCCCCAGCGCGACGGGTCGCGGCCGGACTGCGGATCGTCGAGCGTGTAGCCGTCGCGCAGCGTCCAGCTGAAGTCGCCGTAGTAGACCGGCTCGAGCAGGTACTGGCCGATCTTCGGGTTCTCCGACTTGCTGACGCCGGCCTGGCCGCTGAGACCCCAGCCGCTGCCGTGGTAGTTCAGACGCAGGTCGGCGCCCTTGGTGGTGACTTCCGACTGGCGCAGCTGGTTGTCGTAGATGATGCCGGCGTTCGGGCCGGACGAATGCCCGCCGACGACCAGGCCGTTGTCGCCCTGCGTCAGGTGGTCGACCGCCGCCATCGTGCCGGCGTTCCAGTGGATGAAGTTGTAGACCGACTGGTTGTAGCTGTCGAAGTTCTCGCGGATCCACATGCCGCTCAGCGTCGCGTCGAACTCCTCGCTCGGCTTGAACTGCAGATTGACCACCGCGCTGTCGCGCTTGCGCGTCTGCTGGAAGTACGCCGCGTTGATCTCGTCGGGCACCAGCGCGTTCGGGTCGAGTTCGCCGTTGGCGACCTGCGTCGCCACCGCCGCGCTGTGCTCGGCGTATTCGGCGACCTTGTGGTAGTTGAAGATCTCCACGCCCTGGCGGTCGACCTTCTCCTCGTAGCGCTGCGCGGCGACGTTGAAGCCGAAGGTGCCTTCCTGGTTCTTCCAGTTGTACAGGATCGAGCCAGTCGGGCGGCCGCCGTCGGCCTGGTCGTTGTAGTTGTAGCCGATGGAGCCGGAGATCGAGTTGGCGTCGAGATCGAGCGGCTGGCGCGTGTGCATCATCACGGTGCCGCCGAGGCTGCCCTCGGGCAGGTGCGCCTCGGGCGACTTGTAGATCTCCAGCCGGCCGAGGATTTCCGGCGCGAGCAGGGTGTAGTCGAAGCCGCGGTTCGGCTGCTCGCCGTACAGCCAGATCGCCTGCGCCACCGGATGGCCGTCGATGAAGGACAGATTCAGGCTCGGGTCGGTGCCGTCGATGCTGACGCGCTCACCCTGGCCGAAACGGCGGTCGATGGTCACGCCGGGCACCGTCACCATCGCCTCGGCGACGTTGGTGTTGGGGAACTTGCCGATGTCCTCGGCGGTGATCGCGTCGACGATCGCATCGGCGTCGCGCTTGGTTTCGAGCGAGCGCTTCAGGCTCTCGCGGATGCCGTGCACGACGATGGTGTCCATCTCCTGCCCGGACGTCTTGCCGTCCGCCGTTCCGGCGTCCTGCGCGGCGTCGGCGCCTTCCGGCGTCGCGGGCTCGGTCGCAGCGCCGGCGTGCGCGGCGGTGGCGAGGGCGAATGCGGCGAGGATGCTCGCCGACAACAGCGTTCTCTGGTACTGGATCATTTCGTTCCCCTCTCAGGTCGTGGTCCGCTGACGCGTTCGCTGCGCGCCGCTCGCCGGGTCTTGCCGATCCTTGCTCGGTGGCGCCGCGGTCCCCGCTGGCGTGTCCGCGCCGACCGCGCGGCGGGTGTTCGAATCGTGGTGTCTGGAGTCGCGCCGGCTCGAATCGCGTTCGAGGAACCAGCTCGCCGCGCCGATCACGCCCAGACGCGCGTGCTCGACCAGTCGCACCGGCGTGCGCGCGAGCACTTCGCGCATCACGCCCTTGTCCAGGAAGCGCTCGACGAAGCGGCTCTGCAACAGCAGCGGCTTCATCTGCGGCAGCACGCCGCCGGCGAGATAGACACCGCCCGTGGCGCCGTACAGCAGGGCCAGGTCGCCGAGCACGCTGCCGAACCAGCCGCAGAACACCTCGACCGCCTCGATCGCGTGCGCGTCGCTGCGCTCGAGTGCGGCGGCGGTGATCTGCGCCGGCGTCAGCGCGCTCGGCGGCGCGCCGCGCAAGGCGCGCACGGCCGCGTGCAGGTTGGCCAGGCCGGTGCCCGACATCACGTCCTCGATCAGCACGCGCGAACCGCGCGCGCGCAGTTCGCGCAGCAGGGCGAACTCCAGTTCGCTGTCCGGCGCGAGCGTGGCCTGGCCGGCTTCGGTCGCCAGCACCAGCACCCGATGCGGATGAGGAATGCGCACGGCCGCGCCCAGACCGGTGCCCGGGCCGACCAGCAGCAGCGGCCCTTCGGCCGCATGGGCCGGTCCGCTGAGCAGGCTGACGTCGTCCGCGCCGAGATGGCCGAGCGCGTGCGCGGCGGCCTCGAAATCGTTGACGATCGCCAGTTCGCGCAAGCCGAGCGCATCGCGCAGGCCGGAGATCGACACCGGCCAGGGCAGGCTCAGATTGACCACCGCGTCGTCGATGACGTAGCCGGCGATCGCCAGCGCGACGCACTCGACCGGCGCCTGCACGTGCGCGTCGCGGAACGCGGCGATGATCGCGTCGAGGCTGGCGAAATCGCCGCAGGCGTATTTCTCGTAGCGCGCCACCGCGAACGCGGCGTCGGCCGCGTCGATCAGCGCGACGCGGGCGTGCGTGCCGCCGACGTCGGCGGCGATCAACGGTGCCGTCGGCGCCGATGCGAGAACTCGCTGGCCGGGTTCGCTGCCCACTTCTCTCCCTCTCCGTTGCGCGTCGCCGCTTCGCTCGGCGGTGATCGTCGCGGCGCAGTCTCGAACTCGATGACAACGTTGTCAATCTTGCACTGCAAAATGACGCCTTGTGGAAACGTGGGTAAGTTCCTGGCCGTTTCCGGCGTTCGGAAGAACGCATCGAAGCGGCCAGGAAAGCGCCTTCGCGCCATGGATCGGAGAATCGAATCGCTCGCGCGCGGCGAAATGGCCTCGCGATGACAACGTTGCTACGGCTTTCCACGGAGCGCGCCCGGACGCCTCCCGGCCGCAGCGCCAGCACTGACGGGGAGAACCGCTCGATGTCCGCCACCACCGCGTCGAAGCCGCAAGATACGTTCACGCCGATGCTGGTGATCGGCCTGCTGTTCTTCATCTTCGGCTTCGTCACCTGGCTCAACGGCCCGCTGATCCAGTTCGTCGAACTCGCCTTCGATCTCGACACCGTCAACGCGTTCCTGGTGCTGATGGTGTTCTACCTGTCCTACTTCTTCTTCGCGCTGCCGGCGTCGTGGCTGCTGCGCCGCACGGGCATGAAGAAGGGCATGGCGATCGGCCTGCTGGTGATGGCGGCCGGCGCGCTCGCCTTCGGCGAGTTCGCGGTGCGGCGCTGGTATCCGGGCGCGCTGTCGGGCCTGTTCGTGATGGGCGCCGGCGTCGCCCTGCTGCAGACCGCGGCGAATCCGTACATCAGCATCCTCGGCCCGATCGACAGCGCCGCGCAGCGCATCGCTTTCATGGGCATCTGCAACAAGGTCGCCGGCATCCTCGCGCCGCTGGTGCTCGGCGCGCTGGTCATGCACGGCCTCGGCGACCTGAAGACGCAGATGGAGAGCGTCGACGCGGCCGGCCGCGCGGCGCTGCTCGACGCGTTCGCCGCGCGCATCCATCTGCCGTACGTGGCGATGGCGATCGTGCTGGCCGGACTGGGCGTGTGGATCGTGCGCTCGCCGCTGCCGGAGATCCGCGCCGCCGAAGTGAATCGCGCCAGCGACGAGGGCCGCGCCGCCGCGAAGGGCCTGTTCGCCTATCCGCACCTGTGGCTCGGCGTGCTGTGCCTGTTCCTCTACGTCGGCGTCGAGGTCATGGCCGGCGACGCGATCGGCACCTACGGCCGCAGCTTCGGCCTGCCGGTGGACGAGACCAAATTCTTCACCTCGTTCACGCTGGCGGCGATGCTGGCCGGCTACCTGGCCGGCCTGATCGCGATCCCGCGCTTCGTCTCGCAGGCGCGCTACCTGGCCTTGTCGGCGGCACTCGGCGCGATCTTCGCGCTCGGCGCGTTCCTGACCCGCGGCTACGTCTCGGTCGGCTTCGTCGCCGCGCTCGGTTTCGCCAACGCGATGATGTGGCCGGCGATCTTCCCGCTCGCGATCGCCGGGCTCGGCCGCCTGACCGAAACCGGCTCGGCGCTGCTGATCATGGGCATCGCCGGCGGCGCGATCGTGCCGCAGCTGTTCGCGCTGCTGCGCGAGCGGCACGACTTCCAGCTCGTCTTCCTGGCGATCATGCTGCCGAGCTATCTGTACATCCTGTACTACGCGCTGCGCGGCTACCGCGCCGGGCGCGAGTGACGGAGCGCGCGCTGTCGCCGCGTGGCGACCTCAGTGCGCGCCTTCGAGCGCGACGCCGTGCTGCTGCAGCCAGGCCTTGACCGCTTCGCGCTGCTGACGCACGTCGGCGCCGAGCACCGCGTCCTTGGTCATGAACAGGTAGCGCTGGAAGGTCACGCCCTGCGCGTTCTTCAGCGTCGGATTCGCGCCGGCTTCGAGCAGTCGCAGCGCGCGGCCGGCGTCGTTGATCTGCGCGGCGACGTGCAGCGCGGTGTCGCCCTGGCGATCGGTCTGGTCGAGCTTGGCACCGGCCGCGAGCAGACGATCGGCGTTCGCGCCGCGCTCGGCCTGCAGCGCGGCCATCAGCGGCGTCGCCTGCGTGATCGTGTTCGGCGTGTCGGGGCTGACACCGCGTGCCAGCAGCGTTTCGAGCCAGTACGGCGTGTCGGCCTGTGCGGCGAGGTGCACCGCGGTGGTGCCGCCGGCGTCGCCGCGCGTCGGATCGGCGCCGGCCGCGAGCAGCGCTTCGAAGCCGCGGCGGCTCTGGTTCAACATCGCCCATTGCAGCAGCGGCAGACCGCGCGCGCCCTGCGCGTTCGGATTGGCGCCGTCGGCGACCAGCTTGCGCACGCGCAGTTCGTCGCCGGCCTGGGCCGCTTCGGCGAGCGCTGCCGCCGACGGCTCGGTGAAGGTCTGTTGGGTCATCGAACGGGATCCTGATTGGCCACAAGCGCTGCTACAGACGAGCAGCATAGCCGACAGCGCGAGACGAATCGCAGTCGCTGGACCGGGAAGATGCGGCGGAATCATCGGCGCCACCCATGCGAACGGCCGTGACGGCCCGAGGCGCCCAGCATAGCGAAGGCGGCCGATGCCGAGGCGGAACGCGGTCGGTGTTCGGGCAATCGATCTATCCGATCAGCGCGATCAGAACGGCCACAGCTTGGAGACCTTGTCGCCGACCCACTTCGCACCGTCGGAGATCTTGTCGCCGGCCCACTGCGCGCCTTCGACCACCTTGTTGGCGCCCTCGACGACCTTGTCGCCGACCCACTTGGCGCCCTCGACGACCTTGTCGCCGACCCACTTGGCGCCCTCGACGGTCTTGTCGCCGACCCACTTGGCCCCTTCGACCGTCTTGTCGCCGACCCACTTGGCCCCTTCGACCGTCTTGTCGCCGAGCCACTTGGCTCCTTCGACGGCCTTTTCGCCGGTCCACTGCAGACCGTCGCCGAGCTTGTCCATGCCCCATTCCAGGCCGTCGCCGAGCTTGTCGGTGGCCCAGGCGATGCCCTTGCCGAGGCCGTCGGCACCCTTGCTGAGCAGGTTGCCGCCGCCTTCGATCAAGCCGGCGACGAAACCGGCCGGCTTCTCGAGGCCGACCGACTTGCCGAGATCGCGCACGATCTGCCCGGCGCCGTCGGTCGCATTGCGCGCGATGTCGCCCACGGTCGACACGCCGTCGGAGACGACCTTGCCGGCCAGATCCAGCCCGCCGTCGACGACGTCGCCGACGATGCTCGCCGTGCCCTCGGCGATCTTGCCGTTGGCGAATTCGTTCTGCACCACGCCGCGGATGTCGCCGGCGGTGTTCTTCACCACGTCGATGCCGTCGGTGACGATGTTCTTGACGCCGCCGATCACGCTGCCGAGCGTGTTGAACTCGAACTCGCCGATGTTCTGCACCGTGTTCGACAGCAGACCCGGATTGGTCGCGTCGTACGGCGTGCGCGTGCGCAGCGCCTCGACGTAGGAAGTGCCGTTACCGCTGCCGCCGTGCGCGCCGATGACCGGCGTGGTGCCTTCCGGCAGCGCGATGCGCAGCTCGTGACCGACCGCGTTCGGCGGCGAGATCGTCAGCGGCGTGAACGGAATCGGGATCGCCGGAACGTCCTGCTGCGCCAGCGTCAGCGGATCGGAATTGACCGTGTAGCGGCGCACCTGGCCGCTGTCGGCGACCTGTTCGCGCGCCGCGTTCGGATTGAAGCCGAGGTCGCGCAAGGTCTCGTTGCTGAGGCCGGCCGAATTGAACGTGACGGCGCTGGCGTCGGTCGCCAGCGCGGCCGCCGAAGCGAGACCGCCGCCGAGCGAATGACCGGTGAAGACCACGTTGCCGTCGCCGAAGGCGACTTCGGCCTTCTTCGCCAGGCTGATCGCCTGGTTGTACTGCTTGGCGCCGAGGCCGAACGCCTGCGATGCGTCGGCCTTGAGGTCCGGAATCTCGGACGGATCGGTACCGGCGTAGGCGACGACGTACTGGCCCTGCTGGTTCTGGTAGATCGCGGCGCGGAAGCCGGTCGACGGATCGTCGAGCGAGGCCGGATCAATGTTGACGCGGTTGCCGTTGGCGTCGATCAGATGATCGGGATTCTCGCCCGGCGCCGGCTGCAGGCGGGTCCAGCCCGCGGCCTTCAGTTCGGCTTCCGACTGCGTGCCGGTCGCGTGCGTGGTCGCGCCGGGCAGGCTGTAGGAATCGTTGGCCATCTGCGCCATCTGCAGATCGGTCTGCTGCTGCGGGCGCGTGCCGCCGACCTGCTCGCTGAAGCGGCCGTCGCCGACCGGCGTGGGCTGCTGCGACTGCGGCTGCACCTGGGGCCGCGGCGGCTCCGGTGGCAACGAGGACACCCGTGAAACGGAGTCGAAAGCGCCGATCGCAGACATGACACCACCCGAGCATTGCGGACGATAAGCCCAGCTTCGCAGGCCGCCGGGGCGCGGCCTAGCTAGGAAAAACCCTATGGCGGGCGGCCTGTGACCGGTTTCACGATCCCACGGCGGCGGCTAGGATGGCCGCAATGAGTGCAAGGCGGCCCTAAGTGAACCGACCCACGATCAAGGACGTCGCGCGCCGCGCGAAGGTGTCGCTGAAGACCGTCTCGCGCGTCATCAACAACGAGCTGTCGGTGCGCGAGGCCACGCGCGAGCGCGTGCAGCGCGCGATCGACGACCTCGACTACGCACCGGACCAGTCCGCGCGCAGCCTGCGCAGCGCGACGTCGTACGCGCTCGGCCTGGTCTACGACAACCCCAATCCGTACTACGTCATCAGCGTGCAGAACGGCGTACTCTCGGCCTGCCGCGAACAGGGTTTCGGCCTGCAGATCCACCCCTGCGATTCGAGCGTGCCGGATCTCGCCGACGAATTGCTCGACCTGGTGCGCCGCGCGCGCCTCGCCGGCCTGGTGCTGGCGCCGCCGATGTCCGAGCGCATGGACCTGATCCGCCACCTCGCCGCGCACGGCATCCGCCTGGTGCGGATCCTCTCCGCCGCCGAGGATCCGAACGACGGCTACCCTTGCGTCTACGTCGACGACCGCGACGCCGCCTACGACATCACCGAGCACCTGATCCAGCTCGGCCATCAGCGCATCGGCTTCCTCTGGGGCGGCGCCGAGCATCGTTCCAGCCCGGAGCGCTTCAAGGGCTACGAAGCGGCGCTGAAGGCCTATGACATTCCGCTCGACAAGAAGCTGGTGATCCCCGGCGACTACTCCTTCGAGGACGGCTTCCGCGGCGCGCGCCGGCTGTTCGCGCTGCGCGACCGGCCGACCGCGATCTTCGGCTCCAACGACGAGATCGCCGCCGGCGTGCTCGCCGCGGCGAAGGCGAACGGCATCGACGTGCCGTACGAGCTGTCCATCGCCGGCTTCGAGGACAGCCCGTTCTCCAAGCAGAGCTGGCCGGCGCTGACCACCGCCAAGCAGGCGACCGAGGAAATCGCCCGCCACGCCGCGCTGCGCCTGATCGCCGAGCTGAAACCCCCGGCCGGCGCGGCGCCGCCGGCGAATCGCGGCTTCAGCCCGCAGCTGGTGATCCGCGACTCGACCGCGCGCGTGCGCACCGCCGCCTCGTCCTGAAGCCGCGCGCCGCCGGGCCATGCCTTCCGTCGCGACGCGAGAGGTCCGGATCGACGCCGGCCGCGGCCGGCTGTTCGCGCGGCACTGGACGCACGATTCCGCTCGCGGCGGCGTGCCGATCGTGCTGCTGCACGACTCGCTCGGCTGCGTGGAACTCTGGCGCGATTTTCCCGAACGCCTCGCCGCCGCGACCGCGAGGGACGTCATCGCCTACGACCGCCTCGGCTTCGGCCGCTCCGATGCACGCCCGGACCATCTGCGCAGCGACTTCATCGGCGAGGAAGCGCGCACGGACTTCCGCTGCGTGCGCGAGGCGTTCGCGCTCGACGCCTTCGTCGCGTTCGGCCACAGCGTCGGCGGCGGCATGGCGGTCGGCTGCGCGGCGGCGTATCCGGAGGCGTGCCGCGCGCTGATCACCGAATCGGCGCAGGCCTTCGTCGAGGACCGCACGATCGCCGGCATCCTCGACGCGAAGCGCTCGTTCGCACAGCCCGGCCAACTCGATCGCCTGCGCCGCTACCACGGCGACAAGGCCGCCTGGGTGCTGTCGGCGTGGATCGACACGTGGCTCGCACCCGACTTCGCCGACTGGACGCTCGACGACGACCTGCGTCGCGTGCATTGCCCGGCCCTGGTCCTGCACGGCGAACACGACGAGTACGGCTCGGCACGACACCCCGAGCGCATCGCCGCCCTCGTGCATGGGCCATCCGCGGCGCACCTCCTGCGCGGCTGCGGGCATGTGCCGCATCGCGAGCTGCCCGACGTCGTGCTCGATCTCGTTTCGACCTGGCTCGCGTCGGTCGCGGATTGAGGGTGTCGAGAGCGATTTCTCGCGAAGGCGCGGAGAAATTACGACGGATTGGAGAGGTTTCTCTGGGCAGACGGGATTCAAGGAAGCATTTCTCGCAGAGGCGCAGAGGCGCAGAGATGCAGAGAAAAACCTGTTCCTTCTCCCCCTTTCTCCCTCTTTCTCTTTCTTTCTCCGCGTCTCTGCGCCTCTGCGAGAAATCTTCTTTGCATTCCCCCGAAGCGCCATACCCTCCGGCCCTAACTGGTATTGAAGTGGTATACTACATCCATGCCAGCCGCCGCCCGCCCTCTCGCCTACCTCGACCTGCGCAGCGCCTTGCAGCGCCAGATCGACAGCGGCGCGCTGACACCCGGCCAGCCGCTGCCCGGCGAACGTGAACTCGCCGAACGCCACGGCGTCTCGCGCGTCACCGTGCGCAAGGCGATCGAGGGGCTGGTCGCCGACGGCCTGCTGGTGCAGCGGCAGGGTTCGGGCACCTTCGTCGGCGCGCGCATCGTGCGGCCGTTCTCGCATCTGGCGAGCTTTTCCGAGGAACTGCGCGCGCGCGGCATCGAACCGCGCAGCGAGATGTTGTCGAGCGAAGCCGGCGCCGCCACGCCCGACGAGGCGACGGCGCTGAACCTGGCGCCCGGCGCGCGCGTGCTGCGCCTGCGCCGCCTGCGCTTCGGCGGCGAGCAGCCGCTCGCGCTCGAACGCAGCACGCTGCCGGCCTTCGCGCTGGCCGGCGCACGCAGCGTGCGCGATTCGCTGTACGCCGCGCTCGACCGCCGCGGCCTGCGCCCGCGACGCGCGCTGCAGCGCCTGCGCGCGGTCGCGTTCGACGCCGAATCCGCGCGCCTCTTGCACGTGAAGGCCGGCAGCGCCGGCCTTCTGATCGAGCGGCGCGGCTTTCTCGCCGACGGCCGCGTGATCGAACTCACGCAGTCCCACTATCGCGGCGACGCCTACGACTTCGTCGCCGAACTGAGGAGCGATTGAACATGAACACGGCGACCCCGCGCGCCCCCGAAACCACGCGCATGTATCAGGAGGCGCGCGAAGCCGGCGCCGCAATCGCGCGCCAGCTCGACGCCAACGCGAGCCTGGTGCGCAGCCTGGCCGCCGCGCTGCGCGCCGAACCGCCGCGCCTGATCGCGACCGGCGCGCGCGGCAGCTCCGACTGCGCGGCGACGTTCGCCAAGTACCTGTTCGAGACGCGCCTCGGCGTGACCACGACCTCGGCCGCGCCGTCGGTGCAGTCGGTCTACGCGGCGCAGCCGGATCTCGACGGCGCCCTGTTCGTCGCGATCTCCCAGTCCGGTCGCAGCCCGGACCTGCTCAGGCAGGCCGAGGCGGCCAAGCGCGCCGGCGCGCGCGTGGTCGCATTGGTCAACGTCGAGGATTCGCCGCTGGCCGACGCGGCGGACTTCCTGCTGCCGCTGCGCGCCGGCCCCGAGCGCAGCGTGGCCGCGACCAAGAGCTTTCTCTGCTCGCTCGCCGCACTGCTGCACCTGACGGCGGAATGGAAGCAGGACGACGCGCTGCGCACCGCGCTCGCCGGCGTGCCGGCCGCGCTCGACGCCGCCTGGCCGCTGGACTGGTCGCCGCTGGTCGACGGTCTCGCCGGCGCGCAGAACCTGTTCGTGGTCGGCCGCGGCCTCGGTCTCGCCGCCGCGCAGGAGGCCGCGCTGAAGCTCAAGGAAACCTGCGGACTGCACGCCGAGGCATTCAGCTCGGCCGAGGTGCAGCACGGGCCGATGGCGCTGGTCGAGCGCGATTTCCCGGTGCTGTTCTTCACCCAGGACGACGACACGCGCGACGGCACGCTCGAAATCGCGGCGAAATTCCGCGCGCGCGGCGCGCGCGTATGGGTCGCCGGCGGCGACTACGGCGCCACGCTGGCGCTGCCGCCGCGGCTCGATCCGGCCTGCGCGCCGCTGGTCGCCGTGCAGCGCTTCTACGCCGCCGCGAACGAACTCGCGCTGCGCCGCGGACGCGATCCGGACACGCCGCCCCACTTGAACAAGGTCACCGAGACGGTGTGATGAAGACCATCCTGCGCAACGGCCGCATCCTGACCGAGACGGGTTTTCGCGACGATCTCGCCGTGCTCGTCGAAGGCGAGCGCATCGCCGCGCTGCTCGACGCCGGCGACGCGCGCGCGCGCGACGCGAACGCCCACGACCTCGGCGGCCGTACGTTGCTGCCCGGCTTCATCGACGTGCAGGTCAACGGCGGCGGCGACGTGCTGTTCAACGACGCGCCGACGGTGGAGACGATCCGCCGCATCGGCGCCGCGCACCGGCGCTACGGCACCACCGGCTTCCTGCCGACGCTAATCAGCGACGACGTCGAGGTGATGCGCGCGGCGATCGCCGCGGTCGACGCGGCGATCGCCGAGGGCGTGCCCGGCGTGCTCGGCATCCATCTCGAAGGCCCCTACATCGCACCGGAGCGGCGCGGCGCGCACGACGCGGCGAAGTTCCGCGTGCCGGACGCGCGCGAGATCGAGATGGTCTGTTCGCTGCGCAACGGCGTGACCGTGCTGACGCTGGCGCCCGAGCGCGTCGCGCCGGCGCTGGTGCGCGACTTCGCCGCGCGCGGCGTGATCGTCTGCATCGGCCACAGCGCGGCGAGCTACGAGCAGGCGCGCGCCGCGCTCGACGCCGGCGCGCGCGGCTTCACCCACGTATATAACGCTATGTCGCCGCTGCAGGGCCGCGCACCGGGCGTGGTCGGCGCCGCGCTGGAGGATTGCGCGAGCTGGTGCGGCGTGATCGCCGACGGTCATCATGTGCATCCCGCCGCGCTGCGCGTCGCGCTGGCGGCCAAGCCGCGCGGCAAGCTGCTGCTGGTCACCGACGCGATGCCGCCGGTCGGCGGCGTCAGCGGCAGCTACGCGCTGGCCGGCGAAACCGTCACCTGTCGGGGCGGCCGCTGCGAGACCGCCGACGGCGTGCTCGCCGGTTCCGCGCTGGACATGGCCGGCGCCGTGCGCAACGCGGTGGCCATGCTCGGCGTCGGCCTCGACGAGGCCGCGCGCATGGCCTCGACGTATCCGGCCGACTTCCTCGGCCTCTCGCGCTCGCACGGACGCATCGCCGCGGGCATGCGCGCCGACCTGGTCGAACTCGACGCGGCACTCGACGTCCGTCGCAGCTGGATCGGTGGCGTCGCTTCGGCGTGACGCGGGCGGTTTAAGCTTGGCCTAAGCCGGAGCCGCTACGCTGCCGGCCGTTCCTCTGGTGCGGGCCATGCACGTACTCGTAGTCGAAGATGACGAACTGCTCGGCGCCGGCATGCGCGATGCGCTCGCGCGCTGGTCGCACACCTGCGTGTGGGTGCGCGACGGCGCGGCCGCGCTGGCGGCGGCGCAGGACGGCGCGTTCGATCTGCTCGTGCTCGATCTCGGCCTGCCGAAGATCGACGGGCTCGACGTGCTGAAGACCTTGCGCCGACGCAAGCTCGGCCTGCCGGTGCTGGTGGTGACCGCGCGCGACGCGCTGCCGCAGCGCATCGAAGGGCTCGACGCCGGCGCCGACGACTACCTGATCAAGCCGTTCCACCTGGACGAACTCGCCGCGCGCCTGCGCGCGCTGCACCGGCGTGCGCACGGCCTGGCCGAGGAGCGCGTCGAAGCCGGCGCGCTCAACCTCGACCTGCGTACGCGCGAGGCGAACTACGCCGGCCGCTCGCTGGAGCTGTCGCGCACCGAATTCCTGCTGCTGCGTGCGCTGGCCGAGCGCGCCGGGCGCGTGGTGCTGCGCGAGACGCTGGAGCGCGCCGTCTACGGCGACGAGGGCGTGGAGAGCAACGCGCTCGAAGTGCACGTGCACGCGCTGCGTCGCAAGCTCGCACCGGAGGCGATCCGTACGGTGCGCGGTCTCGGTTATCTCCTGGCGAAGGAATCGTGATGTTCTCGCTGAAGGCGCGCATCACCGCGCTCGTGCTCGGTTGTCTCGCCGCGGTGCTGCTGCCGCTGGTCGCGCTGAGTTACCGCTTCACGATGGAGGAAGTCGACGAACTCGGCGACGCGCGCCTGGCGCAGAACGCGCGCACGATCGGCGCCCTGGTCAGCGACGCCGGCGCGCAGGCGCTGGCGGCGAACGCGCCGCTGCAGGTCGACGTCTGGCGCCGCGCGCACGGCAAGCAGCCGCTGACCGTGCGCGGCCATCCCTACGAGATGCAGATCGGCTTCCAGTACTGGGACGGCGCGAACCGGCTGCTGCTCAATTCCGACAACCTCGCCGAGGTGCCGCTCGACGCCGCGCCGGCCGGCTTCGCCGACATCCAGGTCAAGGGGCGCCATTGGCGCGTGTTCACGCTGCTCGGCGAGAACCAGCACTGGGTGCGCGTCGGCGAACGCTACGACAGCCGTCGCGAGATCGCCCGTGCGCTCGCGGTCGAGGCGATCGCACCGCTGCTGATCGGCGTGCCGCTGCTGGCGCTGCTGCTCGGCTGGGCGGTGCGGCGCGGCCTGGCTCCACTGCACGTGCTCGCCGAACGCGTCGCCGCGCGACGGCCGGACCAGAACGAACCGATCGGCGGCTCGGCGCTGCCGCGCGAGATCGAGCCGCTGGTGGCGGCCTTGAACGGCCTGTTCGGCCGCGCCGGCGCGCAGCTCCGGCGCGAACGCGAGTTCACCGCCAACGCGGCGCACGAGCTGCGCACGCCGCTGGCCGGCGCGCTGATCCAGGTCGAGAACGCGCAGGCCGCGGCGACGCCGGCCGCGCGCGAGCAATCGCTGCGCCAGGCGGCGCTGGGGCTCGGGCGGCTGAGCCGCCTGGTCAACCAGATGCTGGAACTCGCGCGCTGGGATGCGGCGCAGCCGCCGGCGTTCGAGCGCGTCGATCTCGGCCGCTGCATCGACGAGGAACTCGCCGAACTCGGCGCCGCGGCGGCCGACAAGGATCTGGAGATCGCCGTCGTCGTCGATCCGGCTGCGCGCCACGTCGACGGCTGGGAACCGGGCCTGCGCACCCTGCTGCGCAACCTGCTCGACAACGCGATGCGCCACAGCGAGCGCGGCGGCCGCATCGAGGTGACGCTGGCCGGCGAATCCGGCCGGGCGCGGCTGGCGATCCGCGACCACGGTCCGGGCATCGAGCCGGCGTTGCGTCAGGCGATGCTCGACCGCTTCCGCCGCGGCGACGACCGCCACGGCGGCGGCAGCGGGCTCGGCCTCGCCATCGTCGCGCGAATCGCCGAATTGCACCGGACGCGGCTCGTTCTCGGCGAAGGCGAGGGCGGCGGGTTGCGCGTCGAGGTGGTGTTTCCGGCGGCGTGACGTGCGCGGCGATCCGGGGAGGAACGCTCCACTCCGGCACGCCGACGAGCAGGGCACGGAAAAGCCGGCGCCGGGTGCCGCGCGATGTGTACAGTGCCACAATGTCGCTACACGGGGCCTTTGCGCGTATCCCCTGTTGGCCGGCTGCCGGAAACGCGGCCGACGCTTCCGCTCAATTCCAGAGGATTCGCTGATGAACAGCTCGCTCGCATCACCCCTGCACGCCACCACACTTTCGACGACCGACGTGTTCGCTCCGCTGCGCCGCGCGATGTCCGCCGCCGCGCGGTTCGTCCTGCTGATGACGCAATCGGGCGGCGGCTCGCAGCCGGGCACCCAGCCGGGCACGCCCGCGCCGACCGACGGCGACAAGAAGAACGACAACGGCCAGTCGACCGACGGCACCAAGCCGATGGATCCGCCGACCATGAAGAAAACCGCCGCGCCGGGCCGCCTGCGCGCCGCGCTCGAGGCGTGACGCCGGACTGGCCGACGAGCGGCCGGGCGGCGTAGCCGCCTAGTCGCGCTTCGGCGCCGCCGCGACGCGATCGCCGCCGGCCGCGTATTCGCGCCGCGCGGTCGGGTACAGATCGCGCTCGATCGCCGGCAACGCCTGCAAGGCCGTGCGCGCGCCGGCGATCAGCGGCTTGGCCTCGGCCGATCGTCCCGACCGCTGCAGGCACGCGCCGAGCAGAAGGTTCGCCTGTGGTCGCCAGATCGGATTGGCGTTGTCGGCCTTGTCCATCTCCTGCGCAGCCGCGTGCAGCAACGGCGTCGCCTCGTCGCAGCGCCCGGCGCCGACCAGGAAGTCGGCGAACGGGATCTTCCAGCCGTAGCTGCCGAAGCCGCCGGTCGCGGCCAGCCGTTCGACCAGAGCGACGCTTTCGCGATAGTGCGCTTCGGCCTTGTCCGATTCGCCGCCGAAGAACTCGGCCAGCGCGAGTTCGCGCAGGACCAGCGCGTAGGGCCGCGACTGCTCGCCGGTCAGTTCGCGCTGCAACTCCAGCGCGCGCCGCGCGACCTCCATCGCCTCGCTGCCCTTGCCCTGCTGTTCCAGCGTGCGCGCGAGGTGCTGCAGGTTCTTGACGTTGGCGCCGCTGCCGGCGTCGCCGCGGAACTTGGTCGTCAGTTCGCGCTGCAAGGCTTCCGCTTCGGAGAAGCGTCCGGCGTAGTAGAGGCTGGTGGCGAGGTTGTCCTCGGTCACCAGCGTGTCGGGATGGTCGGCGCCGAGCGCGCGCCGATGTCGCTGCGCCACCTCGCCGAACAGCGTCACGGCGTCGTCGTAGGCGCGCCGGTCCACGCGCAGGATGGCGAGCAGATTCAAGGTGTCGCTGATCTTGCGGTGGCTTTCGTCGAGGCTGCCGCGCAGGATCGCCAGCGCGCGCTGCGCCGAGGCTTCGGAGGCGTCGAGGTCGCGCCGGCTCTCGAGCACGGAGGCGAGTTCGAGCTCGGTGAAGCCGACCAGCGGGTGCGCGTCGCCGTAGACCTTCCGGCGAATCGCCAGCGCGCGGCGCAGCACGTCCTCGGCCTCGACGTACTTGCCGGCGGTGGTCAGGATCACGCCGAGGTTGTGCAGCGAGGAGGCGACGTCCGGATTGTCCGCGCCGAGCTGGCGCTCGCGGATCGCCAGCGCGCGCCGGTACATCGCCTCGGCGTCGACCGGCTTGCCGATGTTCTGCAGGTTCGTCGCGTAGTCGTCCAGGCTGCGCGCGGTTTCGACCGCGCCGGCGCCGTAGCGCCGCTCGGCGCGATCGAGCGCCTCGCGGAACGGCTCGTCGGCAGCCTCGAATTCGCCGCGGTCCTGCAGCAGATTGCCGAGGTGGCCGAGGCTTTCGATCACCGCCGGATCGTCCTTCGACAGGTGTTCGCGCCGCGTCGCCAGTGCGCCGCGCAGCAGGGGTTCGGCGGCGTCGTAGTTCGCCGTGAAGGCGTGGATCTGGCCGAGGCCGTCCATGCTCTCGGCGACGGCGAGGTCGTCGGCGGAGAGGTGTTCGCGGCGCAGCGCGAGGGCCTGTTCGGCCAGCGGCAGCGCGCGATCGTACAGGCCGAGCGAGGCGTAGCTGGTGGCGATCGCGTGCAGGAAGCGCGCGCGCAGCAGCGGATTGGCCAGACGTGGCTGGTCGAGCTGGGCCGCGCCCTGATCGAGCAGGTCCTTGGCGCTGACGATCGCGCCGCGCGTGTGCGTCGGATCGGACGCCGCGAACAGGCCGACCAGGAAGCCGGCGACCTCGCTCGACGCGCGCGCCTCGGCCGCCTTCTCGCGCGCCTGCCAGGCGGCGACCGCGATCGCCGCGCTCAGCGCGAGCACGGCGAGCGCGGTCATCGTCGTCGCCAGCCAGTGCCGCGCGACGAACTTGCGCGCGCGGTACAGGTTGCTGTCGCGATGCGCCGCGATCGGCAGGCCGGCGAGGAAGCGCTTGAGGTCCTCGGCCAGCGCGTCGACGGTCGCGTAGCGCCGATCGGGTTCGCGCTTGAGTGCCTTCAGCACGATCGTGTCGAGATCGCCGCGCAGGCGCTGCGGCGGCACCGGCGCGTCGGCGGCGCGCAGGTGGCTCGGCGCGACCGGGCCGGTCGAGTCGAGCACCTGGCGCAATTGCTCCAGGCTCGGCTCGTCATGCAGGCGGAACGGACGATGTCCGGTCAGGAGTTCGTACAGCAGGCAGCCGAGCGCGTAGACGTCGGTGGCGGTGGTCAGCGGCTCGCCGCGGATCTGCTCCGGCGCGGCGTAGGCCGGCGTCAGCGGACGGTTGCTGGTCTGCGTGGCGGCGGCGCCTTCGCTGCCGAGCAGCTTGGCGATGCCGAAGTCGAGCAGCTTGACGTCGCCGTTCGCACCGACCAGCACGTTCGACGGCTTCAGGTCGCTGTGCACGACCAGCTGGCGATGGGCGAACTGCACCGCCGCACAGACGCCGAAGAACAGGCGCAGGCGCTCGGCCAGATCGCTGCCGTGCTCGGCGCAGTACTGCGAGATCGGCACGCCGTCGACGTACTCCATGACGAAGTACGGACGGCCGTCGGGGATCAGGCCGCCGTCGAGCAGGCGCGCGATGTTGCGATGTTCGAGCCGCGCCAGGATCTGCCGCTCGCGCAGGAAGCGCGCGAGCACGGCGTCGCTGTCCATGCCGCGCTTGATCAGCTTCAGCGCGGCGAGCTGCTCGAACTGGCCGTCGGCGCGCTCGACCAGGAACACCAGGCCCATGCCGCCGCGGCCGAGTTCGCGCACGACGCGCCACGGACCGATCGTGTGGCCATCGAACGAGGCGGGGGTCCTGTCGGAGCTGTTCCACTCGACCCAGTCGGCCGCGGCGCTGCCGCGCAGATCCTGCGCGTGGCGATCGAAGGTGTCGCCGGTCGCGTCGGCGGCGAGCATCGCCTCGACCTCGCGGCGCAACTCGGCGTCGCCGGCGCATTCGTGTTCGAGCAGGGCGGCGCGGCCGGCCGGAGCCAGCTCGACCGCTCGTTCAAAGATCGCGGTGATCCGTCGCCAGCGTGCGCTGTCCATCGCTTCGTCCGCTCGTGAGTCCCAATTGCTGTACCAGGAACGCCCGCGCGGCGCGCCAGCGCCGGAACACGGTGCGCACGTTGACGCCCTGCAGCTCGGCGACGTCGTCCAGGCCGATGCCGCCGAACACGTGCCATTCGACGATCTGGCCCATGCTCTCGTCGAGCGCCGACAGTTGCGCCAGCGCGGCGTCGAGGGCGAGCACTTCGAACAGGTCGCCGCCGGGGTCGGACTGGTTCACGTCCAGGGTGGTCAGGGCGAGATCGCCGCCGCGCTTCTGGCGGCCGCGGTTGCGCGCGTGGTCGACCAGCACCTGGCGCATCGCGCGCGCGGCCAGCGACAGGAAATGCGCGCGCGAGTACCCCTTCGCCTCGCGCGAGGCGGCGAGCTTGAGCCAGGTTTCGTTGATCAGCGCGGTGGTGTCGAGCGTGGCCGGATTGCCGGCCTGACGACGCCGGCTGCGCGCGATGCGGCGCAGCTCTTCGTAGACGAGCGCGAACAACTGATCGGCCTGCTGAGGGCCGGTCTCGCTCGCCGGTGTTTCGGCCATGATCTCGCCCCGCGACGCATACGCGATCCGAAGTCGCGCGGCGAGACTATAGGCGCGCGGCGCAGGCGCGACAAGCGCCCTGCGCCGCGTGCGCATCCGGCGCCGCGCGAGGCGGGCGCCGGATGCGGGTGCCTTCGGCGGAGGCTTACTTCGCCTCCTTCTCCATCAGCTTGTCGACCAGGTTGGCCGGCACTTCGGCGTAGTGATCGAACGTCATCGAGAAGTTGCCGCGGCCGCTGGTGGCCGAACGCAGGAAGTTGATGTAGCCGAACATCTCCGCCAGCGGCACGAAGCCCTTCACGAACGCCTGCGGACCGCGCTGGCCCTGCTCGCTCACCGAGCCGCGGCGACGGTTCATGTCGCCGATGATGTCGCCGAGATAGTCCGGCTCGGTGACCACTTCCAGGCTCATGACCGGCTCGAGCAGCTTCGGCCGGCTCATCTTGTGCGCTTCGCGGAACGCCTGCTTGCCGGCGATTTCGAACGCCAGCGCGGACGAGTCGACGTCGTGGTACTTGCCGTCGATCAGGCGCGCGGTGAAGTCGACCACCTCGTAGCCGGCGATCTGGCCCTGCTGCGACTCGCTCTTGATCGCGAACTCGACCGCCGGGATGTATTCGCGCGGGATGCGGCCGCCGACGATCTCGTCGACGAACTGCACGCCCGAACCGGGCTCGCCCGGCTCGAAGATCATCTTCACTTCGGCGAACTGGCCCGAACCGCCGGACTGCTTCTTGTGCGTGTAGGTGTGCTCGACGCGGCCGCCGAACGCCTCGCGGAAGCTGACCTTCGGCTTGCCCATGTTCGCTTCCACACCGAGCTCGGTGCGCATGCGGTCGATGGTGATTTCCAGGTGCAGCTCGCCCATGCCCTTGAGCACGGTCTCGCCGGTTTCCTTGTCGACTTCGAGCCTCAGCGACGGATCGGCCTTGACCATCTTGTAGAGCGCGGTCGACATCTTGTCGATGTCGTTGCGCGACTTCGGCTCGACCGAGACGCTGATCACCGGGTCGGGGAAGCGCATGCGCTCCAGCAGCACCGGCGAGGCCGGATCGCACAAGGTGTCGCCGGTCTCGGTTTCCTTCATCGAGACGAACGCGCAGATGTCGCCGGCGCGGACTTCGTCGATTTCCTTGGTCGCGTTCGCCTGCACCTCGACGATGCGGCCGATGCGCTCTTTCTTGCCGCGGGTCGCGTTGAGCAGGGTGTCGCCCTTCTTGATCACGCCGGAGTAGATGCGCGTGAAGGTGAGCGTGCCGAACTGGTCGTTGATGACCTTGAACGCCAGCGCGCGCGCCGGTGCGTCGTCCTTCACTTCCTGCTCGCCGACGACGTTGCCGTCCTCGTCGACCATCGAGATGCCGCCGTTCTCGCCCGGGTACGGCATGTAGTCGACCACGCCGTCGAGCAGGTGCTGCACGCCCTTGTTGCGGTAGGACGAGCCGCAGAACACCGGCACCAGCTTGCCGGCCACGCAACCCTTGCGGATGCAGGCCTTGAGCGTTTCCAGCGAGGGCGTCTCGCCGCCGAGGTAGGCTTCCATCGCCGCGTCGTCGAACTCGACCGCGGACTCGATGCTCGCCTCGCGCAGCGACAGCAGGTTGGCGACCCACTCCTTGTCGGCGGTGGTGGTGAACGCCTGCACCTTCGGATGGTTGGCGACCTGGTCGAGCGGGATCGTCTCCCACTTGCTGTCCTTGTCGTCGCCGAGCCAGATGTAGCCGCAGTTGGCGATCAGGTCGGCGATGCCGATGAAGTCGTCGTGGCTGCCGAGCGGCACTTCGCAGATGACCGCGTTCGCGCCGAGGCGGTTGCGGATGCCGTCGACGGCGTTCTTGAAGTTCGCGCCGATGCGGTCCATCTTGTTGATGTAGCACATGCGCGGAACGTTGTACTGGTCGGCCAGGCGCCAGTTCGTCTCGGTCTGCGGCTCCACGCCGGCGACGCCGTCGAACACCACGACCGCGCCGTCGAGCACGCGCAGGCTGCGGTTCACCTCGATGGTGAAGTCGACGTGCCCGGGCGTGTCGATGACGTTGATCTGGTAGCCCTTCCACTCGGCCGAGACCGCGGCCGACTGGATCGTGATGCCGCGCTTGCGCTCCTGCTCCATGTAGTCGGTCGTGGTCGAGCCCTTGCCGTCCTTGGTGTCGTGCACGTCGACGATCTGGTGCTTCTTGCCGGTGTAGTAGAGGATGCGCTCGGTCGTCGTGGTCTTGCCGGCGTCGATGTGCGCGATGATGCCGATGTTGCGATAGAGCTTGAGTTCCTTCTGCCTGGCCATGATGTCGTCTCTCGTGTCTGATTGAACCGGTCGGCGCATCGCCGCTAGCGACGTGCCGCTTGATGGGAAAGCCCGAAGATTGCTGTTACGTGACCCCACGCGACGCCGCCGCTGACAGCGACGTTCCGCGCGGGGTCCGGAGGTATGGGCCCGCTCGGATTCGAACCGAGGACCAAGGGATTATGAGTCCCCTGCACTGACCGCTGTGCTACAGGCCCGCAATCGCGATCGGCGATTTTAGCAGGCCGGCGGCCGTTCGCGGTCGGCGCGGGGTCTTCCCCCCGCCCCGGCCCCCGACGGCGCCTACTCCAGGTCGAGGAACGAGCGCAGCTGCTCCGAGCGGCTCGGGTGGCGCAGCTTGCGCAGCGCCTTGGCCTCGATCTGGCGGATGCGCTCGCGCGTGACGTCGAACTGCTTGCCGACCTCCTCCAGCGTGTGGTCGGTGTTCATGTCGATGCCGAAGCGCATGCGCAGCACCTTGGCCTCGCGCGGGGTCAGCCCGGCGAGCACGTCGCGGACGGTCTCCATCAGGCCGATGTTGGTGGACGAATCGACCGGCGAGACGATCGTGGAGTCCTCGATGAAGTCGCCGAGGTGCGAATCCTCGTCGTCGCCGATCGGCGTTTCCATCGAGATCGGCTCCTTGGCGATCTTCAGCACCTTGCGGATCTTGTCCTCGGGCATCTCCATCTTGATCGCCAGCTCGTCCGGAGTCGGCTCGCGGCCCATCTCCTGCAGCATCTGGCGGCTGATGCGGTTGAGCTTGTTGATCGTCTCGATCATGTGCACCGGGATGCGGATGGTGCGCGCCTGGTCGGCGATCGAGCGGGTGATGGCCTGGCGGATCCACCAGGTCGCGTAGGTCGAGAACTTGTAGCCGCGGCGGTATTCGAACTTGTCGACCGCCTTCATCAGGCCAATGTTGCCCTCCTGGATCAGGTCCAGGAACTGCAGGCCGCGGTTGGTGTACTTCTTCGCGATCGAGATCACCAGGCGCAGGTTCGCCTCGACCATTTCCTTCTTCGCGCGGCGCGCCTTGGCCTCGCCGATCGACATCGCGCGGTTGATTTCCTTGATGTCGGAGACGCCGAGGTAGAGCGCGGTCTCGATCGAGATCAGCTTCTCCTGCTCGGCGACGATCGCGTCGCGCTGCGTCTTCACCGCCGGCGACCACTTCTGGCGCTTGCGCGCCAGCTCGTCGGCCCACTCGACGTTGGTCTCGTTGGACGGGAACAGCTTGAGGAAATCCTTGCGCGGCATGCGCGCGTGCTTGATGCACAGGTCGCCGATCACGCGCTCGTGGTGGCGGATGTTGTTGACCACGTCGCGCAGCTTCTTGACGAAGCTGTCGATCATGATCGCCGGCAGCTTGAGCTTGAGGAACGCCTCGGCCATCTCGTCGCGCAGCTTCTGCGACTTGCGGTCGGCCGCGCCGTACTTGTCGGCGGTCTTCTGGAACTTGGCGTAGAGCTGGCGCAGATCGTCCATGCGGCGCGCGACCTCGGCCAGGTCGAGCCCGGAATCGCCGGGGCCGGCCTCCTCGCCCTCGCCGTCGGCGTCGTCCTCTTCCTCCTCGGCCGCGCCGTCGCCGTCGGCGGCGTTCTCGGCGATCACCACTTCCGGCTGTTCCTGGTCGGCGAAGCCGGCCAGCACTTCGGACAGGCGCTTCTTGCCCTCGGTGTGCTGGTCGTATTCCTCGATCAGGAGCTGGATCGACCACGGAAAGCTCGCCAGCGCGGTCTGCACCTGGTTCAGGCCTTCCTCGATGCGCTTGGCGATCGCGATTTCGCCCTCGCGGGTGAGCAGCTCGACCGTACCCATCTCGCGCATGTACATGCGCACCGGATCGGTGGTGCGGCCGACCTCGGCGTCGACCGCGCTGAGCACGGCCACGGCTTCCTCGGTGGCGGTGTCGTCGTCGGTGGCGACCGGCGTCTCCGGCAGCATCGTCTCGGTATCGGGTGCGACTTCGTGCACCTCGATGCCCATGTCGTTGATCATGCCGATGATGTCTTCGATCTGCTCCGGATCGACGATGTCGTCGGGCAGGTGATCGTTGACTTCGGCATAGGTCAGGTAGCCCTGCTCCTTGCCCTTGATGATCAGGGTCTTGATCTCGGACTGCTGCTCCTGATTGTGTTCGGCGGCCATGTGGGTTCCGGTAGCTCTGTACGGCAAAGGAAAGAAAGTATAGGAGCCGCGTCAAGGTCGGCTTAAGCTATTGATGCGCTTTGAATACGTGATTCGGGCAGCGCGCCTGTCGCGGCGCCACCAATCGTTGCAGTTGCAAGCATCGGAGACGGACGCGGCGTCCGTGTCGCCGCCGTACGGTCAGTTCGCCTCGAGGCGGAACGTCACCGGTCCATCGTTGACGAGATGCACCTGCATATGGGCACCGAAGCGCCCGGTTTCCACCCCCGCATGGCGCGCGCGCGCCAGTTCCACCAGCCGGTCGAACCAGCGCTCGGCGTCGGCCGGCGCGGCCGCGGTGGAGAAGCCCGGCCGCATGCCCGAGCGCGTGTCGGCGGCGAGGGTGAACTGCGACACCAGCAGCAGGCCGCCGCCGATGTCGGTCAGCGAACGGTTCATGCGCCCCTCCGCGTCGGCGAACACGCGGTAGCCGAGCACCCGTTCGAGCAGGCGCTGCGCCTGCGCCTCGCCGTCGCCCGGCTGCACGCCGATCAGCGCGAGCAGGCCGGCGCCGATCGCACCGACGGTGACGCCGTCGACGTCGACGCGCGCTTCGCTGACGCGCTGGATCAGGGCGATCATGCGGGACTCCGGATTCGGGCGCCGCATCCTCGCCGGCGCGGCGCGGCACGGTCAATGCCGCGGTTGCGATGCCGGCAGGCGCGCTCGCCGCGGGCGCGCTCGTTACACTCGCGCCCGTCACGATGCCGCGCCCCACATGAAGCCGCCGCCCGCCATCCCATCACCCCCTCTCGCTTGGCCGGTCGCGCTGCTCTACGGCAGTCTGCGTCTCGGCGGTCGCCTGCCTCTGCGTCTGCTGCACGTGCTCGGCGCCCTGCTCGGCCGCCTGCTGTGGCACGTCCCGGGTCGCACGCGCCGCATCATCGAGCGCAACCTGTCCCTGGTATTAACGCAAGACGGCACCAAAACCAGACACGCGCGCGGTCGCGAGGCGGCGATCGAGACCGGCAAGTCGTTCTGCGAGATCGCCAAGATCTGGGGCAACGACCCGGCCGACGCGCTCGGCCTGATCCGCGAAACGCGCGGCGAGGCGCTGTTCCGCGACGCGCTCGCCGCCGGCCGCGGCCTGATCGTCGCCGCGCCGCACCTGGGCTGCTGGGAACTGCTGAACTACTGGCTGGCCAGCCAGACGCCACTGGCGATCCTGTATCGCGCGCCACGCCACGATGTCGTCGAGCCGCTGCTGCTGAAGGTGCGCGGCGCGCTGCCGGTCGAGCAGGTGCGCGCCGAGGGCGCCGGCGTGCGCACGCTGTACAAGCGGCTGGCCGCCGGCGGCGTGGTCGGCATCCTGCCGGACCAGCAGCCGCGTGCCGGCGAAGGCGTGCCCGCGCCGCTGTTCGGCGTGCCGGCGGCGACGATGGTGCTGCTGCCGCGCCTGGCTCAGCGCACCGGCGCCTGCGTGCTGTTCAGCTTCATGGAGCGCCTGCCGCGCGGCGCCGGTTACCGCCTGCATTTCCTGCCGGCACCGCCGGAACTGATGGACCCGGACCTCGAACGCGCCTGCGCCGCGCTGAACCGAGGGGTCGAGGGCTGCGTGCAGCTCGCCTTCCCGCAGTACCAGTGGGCCTACAAGCGCTGGCCGACCAAGCTGGTGGACGAGTTGCTCGCCGCCGCCGGACGTCTCTAGCCAGAGCAGGAATACCCGCCCCGCCACCCATACGCGCCTTTCCGCTCACCGCTGACCGCTGACCGCTCACTCCCCGCGCGTCAGCCCGCCGCCTTCAACCGCTTCAAAAACACCCCCATCTCCTTCGCCGCCTGCACGTCGCCGCGCGCCTGCGCGACGGCGATGCCGCGCTCGAACGCGTCGATCGCGCCGCCCGCGTCGCCGCTGTCGGCCAGGGCGCGGCCGAGCAGCTTCCACGCCGCCGAGTAGCTTTCGTCGAAGGCGACCGCCTCGCGCAGCGCGACCGCGGCACCGGCGGCGTCGCCGTTGCCGAGCAGGGCCTGGCCGAGCGAGAAGCGCAGCAGGGCGCCGTCGCGCGGGCCGCCGATCTGCGCACGCAGGCGCGCGATGAAATCCGTCGTCATGCGGCGATCATCGCGCGCCGACGCGATGCCCGCTACTTCTTCCGGCTGCGCCGCCGCGCCGCGGCGACGCGGTGCACGTCGTGGGTGACCACGCCGGCCTCCGGCGCCGGCTTGGCGAAGAACGGCGGGTGTTCGAGCGTCTGCTGCATGTCGGCGAGCCCGGCGTCCCAATGTTCCTGCATCGTGCCGAGGCCGAAGGCGTAGTCCTTGAACTGCTCCTCGTACGGCTTGGCCTGGTAGATCAGGTGCACGATGTTGAACACGCGGTCGCAGATCCACGGCTCCAGCGTGGCCACCAGATCCGGATCCAGGCGGCTCTTCGGCACCTGCTGCAACAGCTCGCCGACCGCGTTGCGCAGCTTCTGGATGCGCGCGACGGTATCGGTGCCGAAGCGCGTGCGGCTGGAGAATTGGATGTCCTTCTGCCGCTCGAGCACCTCCATCAAGGTCTTCGGCAGGTCGCCGTGTGCGCTCCACAGATCGACCTGGAACACCAGGCTGTCGCGGCGCGGCGTGCCGGCCAGCACGTAGTCGAGCGGCGTATTGGAGACCAGGCCGCCGTCCCAGTAGTGCTCGCCGTCCACTTCGACGGCCGGAAACGCCGGCGGCAGCGCGCCCGACGCCATCACGTGCGCGGGGCCGATGCGCTCCACGGCCGAATCGAAATAGCGGAAGTTGCCGTTGGCGACGTTGGTCGCACCGACCGACAGGCGCACGCCGTCGTCCTCGTTGATGCGATCGAAATCGACGAAGCGCTCCAGCGTCTCGCGCAGCGGAGTCGTGTCGTAGAAGCTGGTCGCCTTCGCGCTGCCGTCGCTGAACAGGTACGGCGGCTGCTCGCGCGGACTGAAGAAGCCGCGCTGGCCCTGCACCAAGGCACCGAGCGCGCCGAGCGTGTTGGCCCAGGCGGCCAGCGCATTGCTGGCCGGCAGCCAGGCCAACGCGCTGCGCACGACGACCGCGACCGCCGGCGCGTAGGAGCCGCCCGGCTCGCAGATCGTGCGCCAGAAGTCGCGCAGCCGTTCGACCCGATGCTCGGGGGCGTTGCCGGCCAGGATCGCCGCGTTGATCGCGCCGATCGAGGTGCCGGCGAACCAGGTCGGGCGGATGTCGGCCGCGTGCATCGCCTCGTACACGCCGCACTGGTACGAACCGAGTGCGCCGCCGCCCTGCAGGACCAGGGCGACGGTCTCGTAGTCGCGTGCGGACTCCGCCGGACTCGGCGCGGGTTTCGGCTTCGCGCGCCGGCGCGACGGCGGCGGCGGTGCGCCGCGCGCCGCACGCGCACCCGCGACCTGGCGCGCCGCCGCGCCGCGACCGCGGCGGGCGGTCATTGCATGAACCAGCCGTGGCTGACGACCAGGCTCTGGCCGGTCAGCGCGTTGGTCTCGAAGCCGGCGAAGAACAGCGCCGCGGCGGCGACGTCGTCGACGGTGGTGAACTCGCCGTCGACGGTCTCCTTCAGCATGACGTTCTTGATCACCTCGGCCTCGGAGATGCCCAGTTCCTTGGCCTGTTCCGGAATCTGCTTTTCGACCAGCGGCGTGCGCACGAAGCCCGGGCAGATCACGTTCGCGCGCACACCGTGCTCGGCGCCCTCCTTGGCGACGACCTTGGCCAGGCCGACCAGCGCGTGCTTGGCGGCGACGTAGGGCGCCTTCAGCTTGGAGGCTTCCTTCGAATGCACCGAACCCATGTAGATGATCGCGCCGCCCTTGCCGCGCGCGTACATCGCGCGCAGGCAGGCGCGCGTGGTCAGGAACGCGCCGTCGAGGTGGATCGCGGTGAGCTTCTTCCAGTCCGCATAGGCGAACTTGTCGATCGGATTGACGATCTGGATGCCGGCGTTGGAAACGAGGATGTCGACCTGGCCGAACTTCTCGAGCACCGCGGCGACGCCGTCGTCGACCTCCTGTTCGTCGGTCACGTCCATCTTCACGCCCATGGCCTTGGCGCCTTTCGCGGCGAGTTCCTGCGCGGTCGCGTTGGCCGCGTCGAGGTTGATGTCGGCGATCGCCACCGCCGCGCCGTTTTCCGCGTAGACCTCGGCGATGCGCTTGCCGATGCCGCTGGCCGCGCCGGTCACGATCGCCACTTTTCCGTCGAGTCGCATGGTTTCATTCCTTACGTTGGCGCGGCACCTCGCCGCGAATGGGAAATACGGCGGCGTCGGACCGGAAAATCCGAGCCGTCCTGCAAAACAGAAAATGCGTCATTCCAGAAGCGCGGCTCCGAATGGCCGCAGCGGGGACTTGCGGAGAGGAGATCGTCCAAGACCGTCACCCATTCGCGGCAGCGATCGGGGACGATCGCAGGAGCAAGCCCAAAAAAACGGCGCCACGCGTTGCCGCGGCGGCGCCAATTGGAGTGTGAATGAAACTGATGGATATGACCGGCCGATGACGCGGAAGTTCCGCGTCGCAGCAAACTGCAGCTGAACGAGGCTCCGGATTGCGGCCTCACGGCTGGGCCGACAGCTCGTCCAGGCGCATGCGGTAGACGCCGGTCAGGCAGGCGCCGAGCTCGGAACCCGCCGTTTCCTTCTCCTTGCACGCCGCGTCGCGGCGCTGCAGCCAGGCGCGCTGCGTCGTTCGAATCGCCTGCTTGTCGGCCTCCGCTTCGACGGCGCCGAGCCGGACGCCGTAGGCCTGCGCGACCTCGCGGTCGAGCCGCGCCAGCGCCGAATCGGCGCAGACCGCCCGCTCGACCGGCGTCGCCGCCTTCGCGCAGTCGAACGAGGCGACCGGCGCGCGCCGGTCCGCGCGCAAGACGCCGTCGAGCGCCGACAGCGGGACCCTGACCTCCTGCGGACCGGCCGCATACGCGGCAACCTGGTACGGCGGAAACTTAATCTTCAGCGCATCGGACAGCAGCAGGAAATTCTCGAAGTTGCCCCAGTCCGGCCCGGCGCCGCGCCGGATCCATTGCGCATCGGTCATGCCGTCCGGGCCGCCGAGACGCTTGTCCAGGTCGGCGACGGCGAAGGCGCTGAGCTTGGCGAGCCCCTTGCGGCCGTCGAGGATCTGCGCGAGATCGACGCGCCGGCCGTCCGGCAGCAGATAGTTGTAGGTGCGGAAGAAATGGCTTCCGTGCGCGCCGCCGGTGTACGTGGATTCCGTGAACGACAGCGCCAGCACCTCGGTGTCGTTGCGCTCGACGGTGTAGGCGATGTCGAGCGTCCACGGCCCGAGCGCCGATCCCGGCTCCGGCGCCGCCTGTTTCTTGAACTGCGCGACCTCGGCGTCGATCCACGCCTTGATCTCGGTGTCGATCGCCGCGAGTCCGGTGCTCGGGTATTGCGCGGCGATCTCGTAGGCGGTCGATTTCGCCTCGACCTTGTGCGCCTCGATCCTCAGCGCTTCCGCCGCGTGCGCCTGCGTCACGAGAATCGCCGCTGCGGCGAGTACGGCCTTCATCCTTCCGAACGCCATTGCCTTCTCCTTGTCCCTGCGATCATCCACGATCGCCGTGATCTACCGCGAAACCTCGACGGTCGTCATTCCCGCGCGAACGGGAGGCGCTTCATCGAGCACCGACGGACCGGTGTCCATTCTGCTCCGGATCGCGCCCGGGAAAAGTCAAAGTGGATGACACGCGGTCATCCCTCCGCGCACCGTTGGGGCCGTTCGCTGCGCGAATGTTCGCTACGATCTTCAAGTCTTCGCCGCCCCGCATCCGCGGGAGTGATGAGTTCGCCGGATGAGGTTTCCCTTCGCGGAATGACGACCATCGAAGTCCTTCGAGGCTCCCGCGACTACTCCCGCATGCCACCCCGCGGATCGATGTCCAGATCCTTCAGCTTGCGATACAGGTGCGTGCGCTCCATGCCGACCGCCTTCGCCAACCGGCCGACACTGCCGCCGGCGGCGTCGAGCTGATGCAGCAGGTAAGCACGCTCGAACTGCTCGCGCGCCTCGCGCAGAGGCAGGCTGAAATCGATCGCCGGCGCGTCGATCGCCGCCGCCGGCGACGCCGACACCGCGGCGACCTGGCCGAGGGCGAGTTCGACCTCGTCGAGCCCGACGTCGCCGCTGCTGCCGAGCACCAGCAGGCGCTGCACCAGGTTGCGCAGCTCGCGCAGGTTGCCGGGCCACGCGTAGTGGCGCAGGCGGTTCTGCACCGCCACCGGGAAATGGCGGTACGGCAGCTTGTCGCGATTGGCGAACCAGTCCGCGTGGTAGCGCAGCAGCTCGGGAATGTCGTCGCCGCGCTCGCGCAGCGGCGGCACCGCCAGCGGCACGACCTTGAGCTGGTAGTACAGCTCTTCGCGGAAGCGCCCGGCCGCGACCAGCGATTCCAGATCCTGCGCGGTCGCCGCGATCACGCGTGCGTCGATCGCGACCGGTTCGTGGCCGCCGCAGCGGATCAGCACGCGGCGCTCGATCACGCTGGACAGGCGCAGCTGCAATTCCGGATCGAGATCGGCGACTTCGTCGAGAAACAGCGTGCCGCCGTTGGCCTGCTCGATCAGGCCTTGCTGCGAGCCGCTCGCATCCTCGGCACCGAACAGGGCCAGCGCCGCGTGCTCGCGCGCGATCGCGCCGGCGGCGACGGTGACGAACGGTCCGCTGCGCCGCGCGCTGCGCTCGTGCAGCGCACGCGCCAAGGTCTCCTTGCCGGTGCCCGGCTCGCCGTGCACCAGCACGCCGGTGTCGTGCGCGGCGAGCTTGTCGAGCTGCGTGCGCAGTGCCTGCGTCGCGCGCCCGGAACCGACCAGCTCGGCAGGCGCCGGCAATTGGCGACGCAGGCCTTCGTTCTCGCGCTTGAGCCGCCCCGCCTCGAGCGCATGGCCGACCACCAGCAGCAGCTTGGTCAGCGAAATGGGCTTCTCGATGAAGTCCCAGGCACCCAGGCGCGTCGCCTCGACCGCGGTCTCGACCGTGCCGTGACCGCTGATCATCACCACCGGGCAGGGCAGGCCGCCGCGCTCGCTCCATTCGCGCAGCAGGCTGATGCCGTCGAGATCGGGCATCCAGATGTCGAGCAGGACCACGTCCGGGCGCTGGCGGCGACGCGCCTCGCGCGCGGCCGCGGCCGATTCGGCCAGGTCGACGACGTAGCCTTCGTCTTCGAGGATGTCCTTGATCGTGGACCGGATGTCCGGCTCGTCGTCGACGACGAGGATGCGCGCGCCCGCCATAGGCCTTTCCGTTTACATGTTGCAAAAACGAGACAAGGAGAATAGCGCATCGAGCCGCGCCGGGGTGCACCGGCGCGGCTCAGAATTTCTTCAACCGCGAGCGGATCTGCCATTTGCGCCACAGATTCGCCGGCTTTCGCGCGAGCGGGCCGAGATCGCCGGCGTGCAGGCTCGCCACCGCGTCGAGCACGCGGCCACTGGAGCCGCCGTCGCGCCACGGATGGATCGAATCGGCGTAGGCGGCGAGTTCGCGCTGGAGGGCGTCCGACGGCGAGAACGCCTGCGTCAGCGCCGCGCCGAGTTCCTCCGGCGCCTGGATATCGATCATGTGCGGTTTCGGCGCGCGGTTGCGCAAGGTCACCACCGGCTTGCGCTGGACCGCGAACTCCGACACCACCGACGAGGTGTCCGACACCAGCACATCCGCCGCGCGCAAGGCCGGAATCAGCGCGTCGCTTTCGACGAAGCGCGCGTTCGGCCCGGCCAGCGCGCGGTACTCGGCGATCCAGCGCGGATCGGATTTCGGATGCAGGGTCAGCAGCCAGTAGCGCTCGCCGCCGGCGATCTGGCGCGCGATTTCCTCGCGCAGCAGCGGCGCGGAACTCAGGCTCTCGGTGAATGTGGAGGCGTACAGCACGACCGGGCGGCCGTCGGCGGGACGCAGCGCGGCGGCCTCGCCGCCGTCCGTCGCGAACAACGGATCGAGCTTCGGCCAGCCGGTCTCGACCACGGCGAAATGGCCGTGCGCGCGCGCCAGTTCGCGGAACGGCGCGGTCGTCGCGGGGCCTTGCGTGCAGTACAGGTCGAACAAGCCGCGGATGCGGAAATGACCGCGCTGGTCGGCGCGCTTCTCGACATTGAAGCCGTGGAACAGCTGCACCTTGGCGCCGGGAAAGAAATGCGGCGCCCAGTTGCTCGCCGCCAGCACCGCCTGCGGCGCCCATTGCGCGACCGCGCGCGCGTCGGTCAGGCGCCGCTCGCCTTCGCGCAGGTGCGTCGCGGCGGTCCCGGGCAGAAACCACGCCGCCTCGCCGCCGCGCGCGCGGATCGCCGCCTCGAGCGGACGCAGAATCGGCAGGGCATACAGTTCGGTGGCAAACAACAGGTAGCGAAACACGCGTGATTCCTTGCACAAACCGGTCGCCGTCGACGGCGCCGTTGGGTCTGCCCCCGCTTCCCCGCCCGCGTAGCATGTAGGCTGCGCGGCGCGAACAAAAGCCCCCGTGCGGGCACCGGCGCCGTTCGCTACCCTAGGCGCCGTACTGGGAGGCCGCCGGAGAACGCCGCAATACCACCACCGAAACGCGGCGAACAGGCCGACATTTTCCTGTGGTCCAATGCGGCCGTTCGCGGCGGCACCCCTCCCCTCTTTCCATGCGCTCGCCCATGTCCGCCAAACCCGGTCTGTCCGCCTGCATCATCACGTTGAACGAAGCGGATCGCATCGACGCCTGCCTCGACTCGCTGGCGTTCTGCGACGAGATCGTCGTGGTCGATTCCGGCTCCACCGACGGCACGCGCGAGCGCGCCGCGGCGAAGGGCGCGCGCGTGATCGAGCGTGCGTTCGACGGTTATCGCTCGCAGAAGGACTTCGCGGTCAAGGCGGCGGCGCACGACTGGGTGCTGTGCCTCGACGCCGACGAGCGCGTGACGCCGCGCCTGCGCGAATCGATCGAGAACGCCCGCGCGTCCGGATTCGCCGGCCACGCCGGCTACCGCTTCGCCCGCCTGTCGCAGTATTTCGGCGCGCCGCTGCGTCACGGCAACGCCTATCCCGATCGCGTCATGCGCCTGTTCGACCGCCGCCACGGCGGCTGGCGCGGCGGCCGCGAGATCCACGAGCACGCCAGCGTGGACGGCAAGGTGTCGACGCTGGCCGGCGATCTCGAACATCTTTCCTATCGCTCGATGTCCGACCAGCTCATGCGCCTGGAGCGCTACGCGCGCATGATGGCCGAGCACATGCACGCCAAGGGACGCCGCGCGAGCCTGCTCAACATCATCGTCAATCCGTTCTGGCGGTTTTTCCGCAGCTACGTGTTGCGCGCGGGTTTCCTCGACGGCTGGCGCGGACTGATCTACGCCTACGTCAAGGCGAACTACGTGCGGCAGAAGTTCATCAAGCTGTGGCTGCTCGGACACGGCGGACGCATCTGATCGCCGCGTTCCTCCCGCAACGAAAAAACGCCCTGTCCCGTCTTCGCAGCTCCCGACCCCGGAACCCGCGTGTGCGCGTCAGCCTGATCGTACTCACCTACAACTGGCCGCAGGCGCTGGCACTGACGCTGGCGAGCGTGGCGCGGCAGACGCGCCTGCCGGACCAGGTCGTCGTCACCGACGACGGCTCGACCGCCGACACGCGCGAGCGGCTCGAACGCGAGGCCCGCGGATTCCCGGTGCCGATTTCCTACCTGTGGCAGGAAGACAGCGGCTTCCGCGCCGCGCGCGCGCGCAACCGCGGCATCGCCGCGGCGACCGGCGACTACGTCATCATCGTCGACGGCGACATGCTGCTGCACCCGCGCTTCGTCGCCGACCACCTTGCCTTCGCGCAAGCCGGACGCTTCCTCGCCGGCGGTCGCCTGCGCGCGACGATGCGCGAATCCGCCCGTCTGCTCGGCGGCGGCGAACCGGTGTTCCGCCCCTGGATGGACGGCGAGTTCGACGCGCCGCACGATTTCCGCCGCCATCACGCCCTGCGCTGGCCGTGGCTCGCGCGACACAAGGCGCGCGGTCGGCGCGGCCGCATCATGAGCTGCAACATGAGCTTCTGGCGCGCCGATCTCGAACGCGTCAACGGCTTCGACGAGACGATGGAAGGCTACGGCAGCGAAGACCTCGAACTCGGCGCGCGATTGGAGAACGCCGGCGTCGCGCGGCGGCAGCTGAAGTTCGCCGCGCTCGCCGTGCATCTGCATCACACCTCGCGCGCACCCGACGATCCGAACGATCTTTCGATGCCCAACAACCGCATCCTGCGCGACACGCGCACGAACCGACGCACGCGCTGCGAGCGGGGGCTGGACCTGCACGCGGCCGAATTCACCATGCCGCCGCCGGACCTGCGCCAGAACGTCGCGCAAACGGAGTCGCGCGCGTGAGCCGCATCCACGTCGCCGCGCGCGACAACGGCGCCGGGCTGTCGCGCGATCTGCGCCTGCTCGCCGGCGTCCTCGAGGAGGCCGGCTTCGACGTCACCGTCAGCGCGATCGGCCAAGGCGGGCCGCGGCGCGAACTGCGGCATCTGCAGCTGCGCGCCAAGCTGGCGTGGGCGCGCTGGCGCGGCGGTCCCGCGCACGGGCGCTTCGACGTCAACATCATGTTCGAGCGCGCCTGGCGCAAGTATCCGCTGCTGGCACGGCGCAGCGCGCTGGTGCCGAACCCGGAATGGTTCAAGCCCGAGTACGCGCCGCACCTCGGCGCGGTCGATCGCGTGTTCGCCAAGACCCGCCACGCCGTGTCGATCTTCGAGGCGCTCGGCCTGCCCACCGACTACGTCGGCTTCACCAGTGGCGATCGCCGGCTCGCCGCGGTGCCGCGCGAAGCGACGTTCTTCCACCTCGCCGGCCGCAGCGGCAACAAGGGCACCCAGCCGCTGGTCGACCTGTGGCTGCGCCACCCCGAATGGCCGTCGCTGACGATCGTGCAGCGCGAAAAGCTGCCCTCGCCGCTGCCGGAGGCGGCGAATCTGCGCTACGTCACGCGCTATCTGCCGGACACGGAGCTGCGCCAGTTGCAGAACCGGCATCTGTTCCATCTGTGCCCGTCGGAAACCGAAGGCTTCGGCCATCACTTGGTCGAGGCGACCAGCGTCGGCGCGATCGTGCTGACCACCGACGCGCCGCCGATGAACGAGCTGATCCGACCCGAGCGCGGCGTGCTGGTGCCGTATGCGCGCACCGGGTCGCAGCGGCTGGCGACGACATATTTCGTCGACGACGGCGCGCTCGAGACCGCGATCGAACGCCTGCTCGCCCTCGACGCGCGCGAGCGCAAGTCGCTCAGCGAGCACGCGCGCGCCTGGTACGAACGCAACGACGCCGACTTCCGCCGCCGCCTGGTGGCCGCGGTCGACGCGCTCGCGCGCACCTGAAGCGTGCGCGGAATGGCCGCGCGAGTCCTTCGCGGTCGGCGGTGAAGCGTCAGAGCGCGGCGGTTCCGGCGATCGCGGTTTCGCCGCCGAGCGGCAATCGCAGCACGAATTCCGCGCCGCCTTGCGCGCGATTTCCCGCGCGCACGCTGCCGCCGTGCTCCTCGACGATCTTCTTGACCACCGCCAGACCCAGGCCCGTGCCTTTCGCCTTGCTGGTGGTGTACGGCTCGAACCAGCGTTCGCCGAAGTCCGGCGGCAAGCCGGGGCCATTGTCGGCCACGACGAGTTCGACCCAGTCCTGCTCGTCCACGTGGATCAGGTGTGTGCTCACCTGGATCTGCGGCTTGCGCGATTCGCCGATCGCCTCCAGCGCGTTCTTCAGCAGATTGTGCAGAGCCTGGCGCAGACGCACCGCGTCCACGCGCACCTGCGGCTCGCCCGGTGCGAAACGGCGCACCAGGCCGATGCGCTGGTCGTTCTCGTACAGGTCGAGCACCTCGCCGAGCAGCGCGTGCAGCGCGATCGGACGCGTCGCCAGCTGCGGCGGGCGCGCGTAGTCGCCGAACGCGTTGACCATCGTCTTCAGCGCCTCGACCTGGGTCACGATGGTGTGCGTGGCGCGGTCGATCAGTTCGCCCTCGTCCGGCGGCAGGCGACCCAGGAAGCGCCGACGCAATCGCTCGGCGGCGAGCTGGATCGGCGTCAGCGGATTCTTGACCTCGTGCGCGAGACGTCGCGCCACCTCACCCCAGGCGGCGTCGCGCTGCGCGCGGTTGAGCACGGTCAGGTCGTCGAACACGGCGACGTAGCCGGCCTGATCCGGCAGCGCGGCGCCGCGCAGCATCAGCATGCGGCGGCCGGCGACGGTGTCGACCACCACTTCCTCGCGCCATTCGCGCAGGTTCTCGCGCAGGTGCCGCGCGAGCGGATCGACGAAGGCGGCGAGATCGGCCCGCTCGTTCTTCAGCTCGACCGCGCTGCGTCCGACGTAGCGTGACAGCGTCACGCCGAGGATCGCCTCGGCCGCGCGGTTGGCCACGCGCAGGCGGCCGTCGCCGTCGAAGCCGAGCACGCCGGCCGACAGACGCTCGAGCACCGCTTCGAGCCAGGCGCGCTGCTGTTCGGTCTCGCGCGTGCTCTTCTGCGCGCGCGAACTGGCGAACTCGAGTTCGCGCGTCATCTCGGCGAACGAACGCACCAGGAAACCGAGTTCGTCGTCGCTGGCCGGCGGCAGCGGCGTGTCGTAGCGGCCGGCGCCGACCGCACGCGTCGCGGCCGCGAGACGGCCGACCGGCGCGACCAGCCGTCGCGCGACGCCGAACGCGGCGAGCACGACGACCAGCACCGACAGCAACAGCACGAAGGTCAGGATCAGGGCGAAGGTCAGCTTGAGCGAACCGCGCAGGAATTTCAGGCGCTGGAAATCGAAGCTCGCGCTCTCCACCCCGCGCGTCAGCGGCTGCAGACGCTCCGGCAGTGGAAACAGGCCCTGCAGCAGCCGCTGTCCGCGGCGCACGTCGCCGTCCGCGGTGATCGGCAGCACCACGCGCAGCACCAGCGCGTCGCCCAGCGGCTCCGCCGCTGCGTAGCGGCGCTCGCCCTGCACGCGCATCAGCAGCGCGCTGTCGGGCAGCGGCGGATCGAGATGGCGCGGATCGGAACTCGCGGTGGCCTGCACGCGGCCGTCGTCGCCGAACACGGCCAGCTGGGTCGCACCGAGGCGGTCGATCTCCGCGTCGAGCACGTCCTGCGCCGACGCCGCCGGCTCCTCGGCGAGCCGCGCGGCGAGCGCCGTGCTCGCGCTTTCCGCCATGCGCAGGCGCTCGTCGACGACGATGCGGCCGATCTCGAGCGCGTTGTCGAGCCCTTGTTCGAGGCGCACGCTGAACCAGTTCTCCACCGTGGCGTCGAGGAAGCGCAGCGCGAAACCGTACACGACCACGATCGACGGCACCGCGAGCAGGATCAGCATGCGCAGCAGACGCCGGTTCAGGCGCGCGCCGGGCGTGCCGCGGTGGATGTCCGCGCGCAACCGCCACAAGCGTTGGCCGATCGCCAGCACCAGCACCGCCAGCGCGACGATCGCCGCGCCGAGCACCCAGCGGTAGTGCGCGGCGAAACGCACGCTGTCGCTGGCGGCGTCCTCGGCCAGCTTCAACGAAGCGAGCAGCAGCGCCGCGACGGCCAAAGCCGGCAGCGCGCGGCGCAGGAAGAAGTTCAGCGCGCCGCGAGCGTCCATGCGTAGTTCGCGGAAGCGAGGCGCCAGGCCGGCTCGAACAGTGCCGGCAGGCGCAGCGCGCCCGGCAGCGCGGCCGGATCGAGCCGCGCGGACACCGACAGCGGCGTGGTCGCCGGCAGCTCGGCGAAGCTGGCCGGAAGGTCGAAGCGCAGTGCGCCGAGCGCGGCGACCAGGTAGGCCGGCGTCGGATAGCTGCGCGGATCGGTGCCGCCGCCTTCGCGCAATTGATAACGGCGCGACAGCGGGAAGTAGCGCAGCTCGACGCGCCGCGTCTGCATCTGCGCGTGCGGCCAGCGCCCCGCCTGGAGATCGACCTGCAGGGTGATCGGAATGCCGTGCTCGAGCGCGTCCTGCACCGGCCCGCTGAGGCGGCAGTCGAGGCTGAGCTCGAGCGCGGCCACGCCGGCGCCGGCGATCAGCCGCGCGTTGCGCACGACCAGGCTGCCCGGCTGCTGCTGGCGGATCGCATCGCAGCCGGTCAGCGCGAACGCGGCGAGCAGCACCGCGCTAAGCGTTCTTCTTCTCGAGCACCGCATAGTAGAAACCGTCCATGCCGCCCTCGCCCGGCAGGTTCTGGCGGCCACTGCCGGCGGCGTGGCCGTAGCGCTGCGGCAACGGCAGCGCGCGCGCATCATCGCAAGCGGCGAGGAATTCGGCGAGCACCGCTTCGTTCTCGGCGCGCAGCAGCGAGCAGGTCGCATAGACCAGCCGCCCGCCCGGCGCCAGCAGCGGCCACAGCGCGGACAGCAGACGTCCCTGCAGCGCCGCGAGCGGGGCGACGTCGGCGCCGCGGCGGTGCAGCTTGATGTCGGGCTGGCGCCGCACGATGCCGGTGGCCGAGCACGGCGCGTCGAGCAGGATGCGCTCGAATGCGCGGCCGTCCCACCACGTCGAAGGCAGCGTCGCGTCCCCGCTGCGCAGTTCGGCGCGCAGGCCCAGGCGCGCGAGGTTCTCGCCGACGCGAACGAGGCGCTTCTCGTCGCTGTCCAGCGCCAGCAGATCGACGGCCGCGCGTTCGAGCGCGTGCGCGGCCTTGCCGCCCGGCGCCGAGCAGGCGTCGAGCACGCGTTGGCCGTCGGCGAGATCGAGCAGATCGGCGACGCGCTGCGCGGCGCCGTCCTGCACCGAGAAGGCGCCTTCGGCGTAGCCGGGCAGGCGCGACACCTCGGAGCTTTCGGCGAGCACGATCGCCTCGGGCAGCTCCTCGTGCGCGTCGGCCTGGATTTCCGCCGCGCGCAGGCGCTCGAGCAGTTCGTCGCGCGTCGCGCGACGCCGGTTCACGCGCAAGGTCAGCGGTGCCTCGCGATTGTTCGCGGCGAGGATCGCGGCGGCCTGCTCCGGCCAGTCGCGACGGATCGCCTCGATCAGCCAGCGCGGGTGCGCGCTCGTGCCGACGGGATCGGCATCGAGCTTCGCCTCCAGTTCGCCGCGCTCGCGCATCCAGCGCCGCAGCAGCGCGTTGACCAATCCGGCGTAGTGCGGCTGGCCGAGCGCGCGCGCGGCGTCGACGCAGGACGCGACCACGGCGTAGTCGGCCAGTCCGAGCGTCGTGAGCTGGGCGAGGCCGACCACGAGCAGCGCGCGGATCTCGCGCGCTTTCGGCGGCAAGGGCTTTTCGGTCAGCAAGGCGACGGCCGCGTCGAAGCGCAGCCACCAGCGCGACGCTTCGAACAGCGACGCCGCCAGCAGGGCACGGTCGCGCGGGTCGGCGACGCGCGGATTGGCGTCGGCCAGGGCCGTGCGCAGCGAAGTGCCGTCGAACACGATGCGCGCCAGCGCACGCGCCGCCTCGACGCGCACCGCCGCTCCGGGTGTCGCCGTCAGCGGCTTTCCGCCCCGCTTCGGCTGGCGCGGCGCGCTCATCGGATCGCCAGGTCGCGGCGCGCGTTGAGCCAGTCGCGCACGCCGATGCGGCGACCGCCTTCGCGTTGCAGCTCGCGAATGCGCAGCAGGCCGTCGCCGGTGGCGACGTCGATCGCGTCGCGATGCGTCGCGACGATCGCGCCGGGCGCGGCATCGACGGCTTGCGCGATCGGCTCGGCCGCCCACAGGCGCAGGCGTTCGCCGTGCAGCTCGGCTTCGGCGACCGGCCACGGATCGAACGCGCGCACCTTGCGCGCGAGCGCGGCGGCGGATTCGTTCCAATCCAGCCGCGCTTCGGCCTTGTCCAGCTTGTGCGCGTAGGTGACGCCCTGCTCGGGCTGCGGCGTCGCCGCCAACGCTTCGCCGCGTACGACGCGCGCGAGTCCGTCGCCCAGAACCTCGGCGCCGAGCGCGGCGAGACGATCGTGCAGCGTGCCGCCGGTGTCCTGCGGCGCGATCGGCGTGCGCCGTTCGAGCAATACCGGCCCGGTGTCGAGGCCCGCTTCCATCTGCATCAGATCGACGCCGGTCTCGGCATCGCCGGCGAGGATCGCGCGCTGGATCGGCGCCGCTCCGCGCCAGCGCGGCAGCAGCGAGGCATGCACGTTCCAGCAGCCGAGCCGCGGCAGCGCGAGCACCGACTTCGGCAGGATCAGCCCGTAGGCCACCACGACGATCAGGTCCGGCGCGTAGGCGCGCAAACGCGCGCGCGCTTGCGCATCGCGCAGCGTTTCCGGCTGCTCGACCGCCAGACCGGCCGCAGACGCGGCCTGCTTGACCGGACTCGGCGTGAGCTGGCGTCCGCGCCCGGCCGGACGATCCGGCTGCGTATAGACCGCAACCACTTCGGCGCCGCTGGCGAGGCAGGCGCGCAGCGAAGGGACGGCGAAATCGGGGGTGCCGGCGAAGACGAGGCGCATGGAAGAGCGGGGATTGGCGATTCGGGATTGGTGATTCGGAGAAGCTTACATGTTCGGCAGGCTTCCCAATCCCAATCCCGGCACTCAAGCGCTTTGCTTGCGCTTCTTCTCCATCCGCTTGAGCAGCAGCGAGCGCTTCAGCGGCGAGAGGTAGTCGACGAACAGTTTGCCGACGAGGTGGTCCATCTCGTGCTGGATGCAGACGGCGAGCGGACCTTCGACGTCGAGCGTGAATTCCTTGCCGTCGGCGTCCTTCGCGGCGACCTTGATGTGCAGCGCGCGGTCGACATCGGCGAAGATGCCGGGGAACGAGAGGCAGCCTTCCTGGTAGACCTGCTCGCCGTCCTTCTCCAGGATGCGCGGATTGATCAGTACCAGCGGCTTGTCGCCGTTCTCGGACATGTCGGCGACCAGCAGCTGCTGGTGCACGTTGACCTGGGTGGCGGCGAGACCGACGCCGGGGGCGGCGTACATGGTCTCGAACATGTCGGCGACGAGCTGCTTGAGCGCGGCGTCGAAGACGGTCACCGGTTGGGCGACGGTGCGCAGACGCGGGTCGGGGAATTCGAGGATGGTCAGCTTGGACATAATGTGGAAAGCGCGGGCGGGAGGCTCGCTTCGGGATTCTCGCGACCCGGGACGATCGCACCGGTAACCCAGATGCGGCCGTCTCGACCGCTCGCAAGGTGGATCGAAACGCGATTCTAACGCTTCCGGCGCTCGCCGGCCTCCAGATCGCGGCGCGCGCGGTATTTTGCGATCTCTGTCGTTTTTTCCTCCTTAACCTTTCATATACACTTCCCAAGCCATTGGGGAACAGGGGTTTGGCGACCATGCTTAAAAAACTTCTTGCGGTTTCCGCCGGGTTGCTGCTCGCCCTGTCCGTCTACGCGGCTACCACCGAATGGACGAAGGACCGGCCGGACCGCTACGTCGTCAAGAAGGGCGACACGCTGTGGGACATCTCCGCGCGCTTCCTGCGAAAGCCGTGGCACTGGCCCGAGATCTGGCAGGACAACCCGCAGGTGCGCAATCCGCACCTGATCTACCCCGGCGACGAGCTGGTGCTGAACGGCGGCCGCGTCGGCCACGGTTCCGGCTCCATCGGGCCTCACGCGCGCGTCAGCCAGGACGAGGACGCGATTCCCGCGATCCCGCTGTCGGCGTTGAAGCAGTGGCTCAAGCACACGCGTATCGTCGGCGAAGACGACTACGCGAACGCGCCGCACGTCGTCGGCATCGAGGAGAACCAGCTGCGCGGCGCGGCCGGCCAGCTGGTCTACATCCGCGGACTCGCCGCGCAACCCGGCCAGCGCCTGGCCCTCGTGCGCCCGATCGGCCGCTACTACGACATGCCGCCGGAAGACGAAGGTCGCCCGCGCGAGGTCTATCGCCAGGGCACCGGCCGCCCGTTCGACAAGCCCGACGAGCGCGACGGCCGCCCCGCGATGCTGTGGCGCCACGGCCCGATCGAACGCACCCTGGCCGGCAACGTGCGCTTCCTCGGCTACGAGATGATCGATTTCGGCATCGTCGAGGTCACGCGCAGCGCCGACGTGTCCTCGGCCCTGGTCACCTATTCGGATTTCGAAGTGCGCCCCGGCGACTACGTGCTGCCGATCGACGAGAAGCCCTACGACGACCAGTACGCGCCGCACGCGCCGGCCCAGGTGCCGGAGAACATGCGCGTGATCGCCTTCAGCGACGCGCTCAACGCGGTCGGCCCGCGCCAGGTGGTCGCGCTCTCGCGCGGCAGCGAGGACGGCATCGACAACGGCACGACCCTCAGCATCTACCACCCGGGCGAACAGGTCGTCGATCGTACCGACTATCCCGAAGCCAGCTTCCGCAAGTTCTTCAACCCGCGCGACTCGAAGGTCACCCTGCCGCCGGAATTCATCGGCCACGTGATGGTGTTCCGCACCTTCCAGCGCGTCAGCTACGGCCTGGTCATGGACGCGGTCAAGCCGATCCACGTCGGCGATTTCCTGCACGATCCGGACAAGACGCCGTAAGAGCCGTGATTGGGGATTCGTGATTGGTGATTCGGGAGAGCAAGCCGTGAGGACGTGCAGACGGACGGCTTGACCGAATCACGAATCACCGATCACCGCTCTTTTCCTACACGACCTCGCGACAAGTTTCCGCCGCGCCCGCTCGCGGCGCGCAGCTAGACTGCCGCGATGGACGTCGAAGCGAACCGCGCCGAGCTCGAGGCCTGGCTGATCCTGCTGCGCACACCGGGCATCGGGCCTGCGACGCTGCGCGAGCTGATCGCCGCGCGCGGCACTGCCCAAGCCGCGCTCGCGGCCGCGCGCCGTGGCGAGCTGCCGCGCTCGCTGGAGGACGCCGGTCGCGACTGGCTGCGTATACCCGACGGTGGCCTCCTCGCCGCCGATCTGGCCTGGCTGGCCGAACCGGCGCACTTCCTGCTGACCTGTGACGGCGAGGATTTTCCCGCGCTGCTGCAGGAGATCCCGTCCGCGCCCGCGGCGCTGTTCGTCGTCGGCGAGCCTGGCCTGCTGTGGCAACCGCAGATCGCGATCGTCGGCAGCCGCAGTGCGAGCCAGGGCGGTCTGGCCACCGCGACGTCGTTCGCCCGCGCGCTGAGCGCGGTCGGCTTCGTCGTCACCAGCGGACTCGCCGAGGGCATCGACGGCGCCGCGCATGCGGCCGCGCTCGACGCCGGCGGCACCACCGTCGCCGTGCTCGGCACCGGACCGGACCTGGTCTATCCGCCCAGGCATCGCGAACTCGCGGCGCGCGTGCGCGCGCACGGCGCCCTGGTCAGCGAATTCCCACCCGGCACGCCGGGCAGCCCCGTCCATTTCCCGCGCCGCAACCGCATCATCGCCGGGCTCGCGCTCGGCACCCTGGTCGTCGAAGCCAGCCTCCGCTCGGGCTCGCTGATCACCGCGCGCAACGCGGCCGAGGCCGGTCGCGAGGTGTTCGCGATCCCGGGCTCGATCCACAACCCGCTCGCGCGCGGCTGCCACCGGCTGATCCGCGACGGCGCCAAGCTGGTCGAGACGGTCGAGGAAGTCGCCGCGGAACTCGCGCCGCTGGCGCAGGGCCTCGGCGCGCGGCTGCGCGAGCGGTTGGCGTCGCCGCCGACTGCCACGACGTCGTCCACGAGCCCGGCGCGCGCGGACGATCCGGATTACGCGGCGCTGCTCGCCGCACTCGGCCACGATGCCGTCGGCGTCGACCAGCTCGCCGCCCGCACTGGCCTGCCGGTCCCGGCGCTGGCGTCGATGCTGCTGATGCTCGAACTCGAAGGCGAGGTGGTCGCCAGCGGCGGTGGCACTTATGCACGGCGGCTGGGCTCCTGAAATGCGCGAACGTCGATCCAATGGCCCGCGACCGCAGGCCGGAACCGCCGCACGAGCGGGAGCGGCCTCGCGAACGCCCGCCCTCCCGAGCCATAATTTGCAATGAAAACAGTTATTTGGAATCGAATCGCAGGTGCTCCACAGCCGCGTTGAGCCACTCGCTTCGCTTGACACCCCGCCGGCCCCATGTATCCACTAGAGAAAGAACGACGAGGAACGCGACGCGCTCGTCACCTGGCTTTTACCGCTGACGCGCATCATCCGCGCGGGTGTCCGGCCGCTACCGGCCGGACGCCGACCAAGGACTCCCGATGGCAAAGAATCTCCTGATCGTCGAATCGCCGGCGAAGGCGAAGACGATCAACAAGTATCTCGGCAAGGACTTCCACGTGCTGGCGTCCTACGGCCACGTGCGCGACCTGGTGCCGAAGGAAGGCGCGGTCGATCCCGAGCGCGACTTCGCGATGAACTACGAGGTCATCGACCGCAACGAAAAACACGTCGACGCGATCGCGAAGGCGGCCAAAGTGGCCGACGCCCTGTATCTGGCGACCGACTTGGATCGCGAAGGCGAGGCGATCTCCTGGCACATCGCCGAGATCCTGAAGTCGCGCAAGCTGCTCGACGGCAAGACGCTGCATCGCGTCGTGTTCAGCGAGATCACGCCGCGCGCGATCAAGGAAGCGGTGGCGCATCCGCGCCAGCTCTCGATGGACCTGGTCAACGCACAGCAGGCGCGCCGCGCGCTCGACTACCTGGTCGGCTTCAACCTGTCGCCGGTGCTGTGGCGCAAGGTGCAGCGCGGCCTCTCCGCCGGCCGCGTGCAGTCGCCGGCGCTGCGCATGATCGTCGAGCGCGAGGAAGAGATCGAGGCGTTCAAGGCGCGCGAATACTGGACGATCGAAGCGGACTGCGCGCATCCGGACCAGGCCTTCAAGGCACGCCTGACCAAGCTGCGCGGCAAGAAGTTCGAGCAGTTCGACCTGACCAACGAGGCCGACGCGCACGCCGCGCGCGACGCGCTGCTGCGCTCCGCGCAAGGGCGCCTGGTCGTCGCCAACGTCGAGTCGAAGGAGCGCAAGCGCCGCCCGTCGCCGCCGTTCACCACCTCGACCCTGCAGCAGGAGGCCGCGCGCAAGCTCGGTTTCTCGACCAGCCGCACGATGAAGATCGCGCAGGGCCTGTACGAAGGCGTCGCGCTCGGCGACGAGGGCGTGGTCGGCCTGATCACCTACATGCGTACCGACGCGGTGTCGCTGTCGATGGACGCGATCACCGAGCTGCGCGAAGTCATCGGCCGTGACTACGGCGCGCGCGCGCTGCCCGAGCAGCCGCATTTCTACCGCAACAAGTCCAAGAACGCGCAGGAAGCGCACGAAGCGATCCGCCCGACCTCGGCCCTGCACCGGCCGAAGGACATCGCGGCCTACCTCAACGACGAACAGCGCAAGCTCTACGAGCTGATCTGGAAGCGCGCGCTGGCCAGCCAGATGCAGCACGCGACGCTGAACACGGTCTCGGTCGACCTCGACGCCGGCGGCGATTCGATGTTCCGCGCCAGCGGCACGACCGTGGTCGATCCGGGCTTCCTCGCCGTGTACGAGGAAGGCCGCGACGCGAAGAACGCCGAGGACGAGGACGAGGGCCGCAAGCTGCCGGCGATGACGATCGGCGAAGCCGTGCCGCTGGCCGCGATCGAGGCCGACCAGCACTTCACCGAGCCGCCGCCGCGCTATTCCGAGGCCTCGCTGGTGAAAGCGCTGGAGGAATACGGCATCGGCCGCCCGTCGACCTACGCCAGCATCATCCAGGTGCTGCTCAATCGCGAATACGTGATCCTCGAATCGCGCCGCTTCCGGCCGACCGACGTCGGCCGCGCGGTCGGCAAGTTCCTGTCCGGGCACTTCGCGCAGTACGTCGACTACGACTTCACCGCCAAGCTCGAGGACGAACTCGACGCGGTCAGTCGCGGCGAAGAGGACTGGGTACCGCTGCTGACGAAGTTCTGGAAGCCGTTCAAGGCGACCGTCGACGACAAGAACGAGACCGTCGACCGCTCCGAGGCGACCGGCGCACGCGAGCTCGGCGTCGATCCGAAGTCCGGCAAGCCGGTGCAGGTGCGCCTCGGCCGCTACGGGCCGTTCGCGCAGATCGGTAGCAAGGACGACGAGGACAAGCCGAAGTTCGCGAGCCTGCGCACCGGCCAGAGCATGCACACGATCACGCTGGAGGAGGCGCTGGAGCTGTTCAAGCTGCCGCGCAACCTCGGCAAGGCCGACGACGGCGAGGAGATCACGGTCGGCGTCGGCCGCTTCGGCCCGTTCGTCAAGCACGGCTCGATGTACGCTTCGCTGCAGCCCGGCGACGACCCGTACACGATCGAACTGCCGCGCGCGCTGGAACTGATCCGCGCCAAGATCGAGGCCGCCGCGAACCGCATCATCCAGGACTTCGGCAACGGCGTTCAGGTGCTGAACGGCCGCTACGGACCGTACATCACCGACGGTGAGAAGAATGCGCGCATCCCGAAGGACAAGGAACCGCGCGAACTGACCGAGGCCGAGTGCGTCGACTTGCTCGCCGCGGCGCCGAACCGTCCCAAGCGCGGTGGCGGACGCTTCGGCAAGGGCAAGGCGGCGAAGACCGCGGCAGCGGCGGAGAAGGCTCCGAAGAAAACCGCGGCGAAGAAGGCTCCCGTCAAGAAAGCGCCGGCTAAGAAAGCCGCCAAGAAGACCGCAACGAAGAAAGCCGCGGCGAAGAAGGTCTCGACGTCGTGAATCGGAATCGGCCGCCACGCCGATGAACGGCTCCGCCAAATTCGCCGCCGAGGCGCTGCACGCCGGCGGCGTCGTCGCCTATCCGACCGAGGCCGTGTTCGGCCTCGGCTGCGATCCGCATGACCGCATCGCGTTCGAACGATTATTCGCGCTGAAAGAGCGTCCGCCGACCCAGGGCGTGCTGCTGATCGGCGCCGAATTCGCGCACGTCGCGCCGTACATCGACCTCGCCGCGACGCCCGCCGCGGCGCTGTCGCACGCGCAGGCCAGCTGGCCCGGCCCGCACACCTGGATTTTCCCGCGCGCCGCCGGCGTGCCGGGCTGGATCGCCGGCGGCCATGCCGGCATCGCGCTGCGCGTGACCGCGCACGCGCCAGCCGCCGCGCTCTGCCGCGCTTTCGGCGGCGCGCTGGTCTCCACCAGCGCCAATCGCCACGGCGAACCGCCGGCGCGCAGCGCCGAGGAAGTGCGGATGCGGTTCGGCGACCGACTCGACGCGATCCTGAACGAAACCGTGGGGGGACTTGAGCGGCCGACGCCAATCCGCGACGCTATCACCGGGGCGGTACTGCGGGACTAGTGCGGGGATTTATGGTTGCTGTCATCGAACGCGCAGGGCGTCGGCCTTGCGTGCTGCCATTGCTCAATCTGGCGGATGCGGAACGTCCGCTCGCCTGGCGTCGCGGTCGCACGATCTGCGTCGCCGAATTCCTGGCCGACGTCGCCAGCGTCGCCGCCGTGCTGCCTTCGACTTGCAGCAGCGCCGTCAACCTGTGCACGGACCGCTACGCGTTCCTGGTCGCGTTCTGCGCCGTGCTCGCCCGCGGCCAGACCAACCTGCTGCCGCCCTCGCGCGCGCGCCAGGCGATCGAGGACGCGCTGGCCGCCAATGCCGGCAGCTACGCGCTCGGCGAACATCCGCCGGCAGCGGCCTCGAACCGCTTCGTGACCTTGCCGCCGCTCGGCGGCGAGGCGACGCCGACGCTGCCGCGGATCGCCGGCGAGCAGATCGCGGCGATCGGCTACACCTCGGGCAGCACCGGCCAGCCGAAGCCCAATCCGAAGCGCTGGAGCTCCTTCAGCGCCAGCACCGCCTACAACGTCGCCGCGCTGAGCGAGGCCATGCAGCTCGCGCCTGGCGCGATCGCGCACGTCGTCGCGACGGTGCCGCCGCAGCACATGTACGGCATCGAGATGTCGGTCCTGCTGCCGCTGCTCGGGCCGTTCGCCGTGCACGGCGGCCAGCCGCTGTTCCCGGCCGACGTCGCCGCCGCGCTCGCCGACGTGCCGGAACCGCGCCTGCTGGTGACCACGCCGGTGCATCTGCGCGCCCTGCTCGCCGATCCGGTGGCGTTACCGAAACTCGCCGCGATCACCTCGGCGACCGCGCCGCTGGACGCCGAGCTCGCCGCCGCCGCCGAAGCGCGCTACGGCGCGCCCGTGCTGGAACTGTTCGGCTCGACCGAGACCTGCGTGATCGCGCAGCGCCGCACCGCGCACGAGACCGATTGGCGGCTGTACGAGAGCATCCGCCTGCGTCCGCAGCCGGACGGCACCCTCGTCGACGCTGCCCATTTCGATCAACCGGTTGCGCTGCAGGACCTGGTCGAACTCCGCCCGCCGCAAGGCTTCCGCCTGTGCGGGCGCCATGCGGACCTGATCGAGATCGCCGGCAAGCGCGCCTCGCTGGCCGACCTCACGCGCCGCCTGCTCGCCCTGCCGGGCGTGCGCGACGCCGCGGTCGTGCAGCAGGACGAGCCGGACGCGATCGGCGTGCGCCGCATCGCCGCGCTGGTCGTCGCGCCGGAGCGATCGGAAGCGGAGCTGCTCGAAGCACTGCGCGCCGAGATCGACCCCGCCTTCCTGCCGCGGCCGCTGCGCAAGCTCGCCGCGCTGCCGCGCAACGAAACCGGCAAGCTGCCGCGCGCGGCGCTGCTCGCCGCGCTGTCACGCGACGGCGACGCCTGAGGGAATCGACGTACAGGATGGCTCCGCGCGGAGCCAACGGCTTGCGGACGCGGAAGGCACGTGGGGTTCCCGCGTTTGCGGGAATGACGACCGGTAGCTTTTCGACACCCGAACGCCCCACTCGAAGCCGTGCTTCACTTGAGAAGTGCGGCCATGGATGGCCGCGAGTAGACGCCCCCGAAAGACAACCGCCTTACGCCTCGCAAGATCGGCAGGTCGCGGCGATCCCGGACGGATCGCACAAATAAAATGCCCCGAGGGCCAGGGGGAGCCCTCGGGGCGGTGAAAACCGGTCTGGGGAGGGACCGGCCTTCGCGGGGTTGCACTCAGGGAGGTGAGTGAACCAGGGCGCCGTTGCGTGCGCCCGGAAACATAGATGGGCATTGCGCCGAAAAGTTTCCAGGACCGCGGCGGTCACGTTTAGCGGGCATTCATTCACGGAGCGAAGAAGCCGAAAACGACGCCGTCGCGAACCGCACCCCGGTGGAAGATGCGGCAAAAAAACCAAAGGAAAAAAGCGACTTATCCGCTTCTCCCAGTTTGCTCCGCTGTTCCGAACGTCCGGCGCGAACTTCCGCTTCGCTCAATGCGCCTGGTCCCAATTCGCACCGACGCCGACGTCGACCACCAGCGGCACCGCCAGTTCCGCCGCGGCCGACATGCGCTCGCGCACGCCGGCGACGACGGAATCGATCGCGTCGGCGCGCACCTCGAACACCAGTTCGTCGTGCACCTGCATCAGCATGCGCGCCGAATCCTGTCGGTCGAGCAGCCAGGCGTCGACCGCGATCATCGCCCGCTTGATGATGTCGGCGGCGGTACCCTGCATCGGCGCGTTGATCGCGGCGCGTTCGGCGCCGGCGCGCTGCGCGGCGTTGCGCGAATTGATGTAGTCCAGATGCAGGCGCCGCCCGAACAGGGTCTCGACGTAGCCGTCTCGGCGCGCCTTCTCGCGCGTTTCCTCCATGAATCGCTGCACGCCCGGATAGCGCGCGAAGTAGCGCGCCATGTAGTCCTGCGCCTCGCCGCGCGGCACGCCGAGCTGGCGCGCGAGCCCGAACGCGCTCATGCCGTACATCAGGCCGAAGTTGATCGCCTTCGCGGCGCGGCGCTGGTTCGCGTCGACCTGCTCCTGCGGCAGGCCGAACACCTCGGCCGCGGTGGCGCGATGCACGTCCTGGCCGCCGTGGAATGCGGCGAGCAGGCCGGCGTCGCCCGACAGGTGCGCCATGATGCGCAGCTCGATCTGCGAATAGTCGGCCGCGACGATCTTCCAGCCGTCCGGCGCGACGAAGGCCTGGCGGATGCGGCGGCCTTCCTCGGTGCGGATCGGGATGTTCTGCAGGTTCGGATCGGTCGAGGACAAGCGCCCGGTCGCCGCGGTCGCCTGGCCGTAGCTGGTGTGCACGCGACCGGTGCGCGGATTGGCGGTCTCGGCGAGTTTCTCCGTGTAGGTGCTGCGCAGCTTGGCGAGGCTGCGATAGTCGAGGATCACACGCGGCAGCTCGTGCTGATCGGCGATCGCCTCGAGCGCTTCTTCGTTGGTCGACGGCTGGCCGCCCGGCGTCTTCACCATCACCGGCAGCTTCAGTTCCTCGAACAGGATCCCGCCGAGCTGCTTGGTCGAGTCGAGGCTGAAGTTGCGCCCGGCCAGCGCGTACGCGCGCTCGGTCAACTCGTACATGCGCTTGGCCAGCTCATGGCTCTGCCGCTTCAGCGCGACGGCGTCGATCAGCACGCCGCGCTGCTCCATGCGCGCCAGCACCGGCACCAAAGGCATTTCGATCGTCCGATAGACCGAGCGCAACCCTTCGTCGGCTTCCAGCTGCGGCCACTGCACGCGGTGCAGGCGCAACGTGACGTCGGCGTCCTCGGCGGCGTACCGGCACGCGGTATCGACGTCGACTTGCGAAAACGGAATCTGCTTGGCGCCCTTGCCGGCGACGTCCTCGTAGTGGATCGTCTCGTAGCCGAGCACGCGCTTGGCCTGCGTGTCCATGTCGTGCCGCCAGGTCGAATGCAGCACGTAGGATTCGAGCATCGTGTCGTGCGCGATGCCGCGCACCGTGACGCCGACGTTCGACAGCACGTTGACGTCGTACTTCGCGTGCTGCCCCAGCTTCGGCCGCTGCGCGTCCTCGAGAATCGGCTTCAGCGCCGCCAGCACCTCCTCGCGCGGCAGCTGTGCCGGCGCGCCGGGATAGTCGTGGCCGAGCGGGATGTAGCAGGCCGATTTCGGCTCCACCGCGAAGGACAGGCCGACGATCTCGGCCGACATCGGATCGAGCGAGGTCGTCTCGCTGTCGAATGCGATCAGCTCGGCCGTGCGCAGCTTTTCGATCCATGCGTCCAGCTGCGCCCGCGTCGTCACCAGTTCGTATTCGCCAGGGCCGACGAGCGTGCCGTCGAGCGCCTCGGCGCCGGCGTCCGCGCGAACGGGGGAATCCGCGCCGCTCTCCGCTCCCGCGCCCACGGTTTCCCCCGCTCGCGGGAGCGAGATCGCAGACGCGCCGGACGCTTCCAGTTCCTTCAACGCCGCATTGAACTCGTAGCGCTTGTACAACCCGCGCAGCGCGTCGACGTCGCGATCGCGCAGATGCAGATCGCCCGGCCCCTGCTCCAGCTCGACGTCGGTCTTGATCGTCGCCAGTTGCCGCGACAGCGGCAGCTGCGGCAGCGCCTTGCGCAGGTTCTCGCCGATCTTGCCGCCGACCTTTTCCGCAGCCGCGATCACGCCGTCGAGGCTGCCGTACTCGGCCAGCCACTTCGCCGCGGTCTTCGGTCCGCACTTCTCGACGCCGGGGATGTTGTCGACGCTGTCGCCCATCAGCGCGAGATAGTCGACGATCTGGTCCGGCCGCACGCCGAACTTCTCGATCACGGCGGCGGCGTCGAGCGTGGTGTTGGTCATCGTGTTGACCAGTTCGATGCCGGGCTCGACGAGCTGCGCGAAATCCTTGTCGCCGGTCGACACCGTCACGTCGATGCCTTCGGCGACGGCGCGCCTGGCCAGCGTGCCGATGACGTCGTCGGCCTCGACGCCGTCGACGCGCAGAATCGGAAAGCCGAGCGCGGAGACGATCTGCATCATCGGTTCGACCTGCGCGATCAGATCCTCCGGCGTGGCCTGCCGCGTCGCCTTGTAGGCGGGATACAGCGCGTCGCGGAACGTCGGCCCCGGCGCGTCCTGCACGAAGGCGGCGTAGTCGGGTTTCTGCTTCAGGATCGCGCGCAGCATGTTGACCACGCCGAACAGCGCGCCGGTCGGTTCGCCGGCCGCGTTCGACAGCGGCGGCAGCGCGTGGAACGCGCGGTAGAGATACGAGGAACCGTCGATGAGGACGAGGCGCGGACGCGGTGCGGACATGGCAATGCGGGACGGCAGCGGGCCCGCAGCTTGGCGCGCACCCGCCGGCTTTGCAACGCCGGGCCCGTCATTGCCTGCCGATCCTCCCGCCTGCGAACCGACCGAATCCGACGCGGCCGGCGGAAGCCGGATGATGGGCCCTATCTCAGCACCCCTGCGGCGGCGGATTGAGCGTGCACAGATCGAGGTTGAGCAGCGTGTCCTCCATCGCGGCACGGAAGATCACGTCGCCGTTGGCGAATGCCGGTACGTGCGGGTAGCCGACCACGCCGACATCCGGATTCACGCGCCAGACGATCTCGTCGTTGCCGAGCTGCACCTGCGTCGCGCGCAGCGGGATCAGGATTTCCAGCCAGAACCCCTGGTGCATGCCCCATGCGCCGCTGTGGCCGAGTCCGCCGCGCAGCGGCCGGACGGCATACCCTTCCAGCCCCAGCGGAAAGCTCGTCGGGCAGCCGTAGTCGGGATCGGTATCGAGATTGTGCAGGCGATTGGGGTTGGGCAGGATCCCGAAGCAGAACACCGGATCGACGGCCGAATTGGCGATCTCGATGCCCGGCGGCAGGATCAGCTCGATGCCGACCGCGCTGCCGGTGCAGGGATTGCCCGGATGGCCGAGCACGACATGCGTGTAGAACACCTCGCCGAGCGCCGGGGTGAAGTCCGGCGGCGGGTGGCTGAAGCCGGCGTAGCCCATCACGCGATCCGAGAAGATCGGCGGATCGCTGAGGCAGTACTGGACCGTGCCGATGCGCGTGATGGGACCGTTGTACCAGGGCGTCACCTGCATCGGCGCGTCGATCGCCTCGACGCCGGCGAGGAAGGTCGTCTGTGCGGCGGCGGGAACGGCCAGCCACGCACAGGCGGCGGCGAACAGGGCGGAAAGCGGACGCGGAAACATGGCGGGACTCCAGAAGGGGACCGTCCTCTGCTACGCAAAAGCGCGGCGCCGATCCGAACGGCGATCGCATCGCGAGGCCGCACCCGCTCCGATGCGGCAACCGGACCCGTCTCCGATCGGCGCTGGTGCGGCCGACCGCAGCGGGCAGCGCGAACGAGCGTCGCGATGCCCGAGGCGCACGATCACCGGGAACGCGCAGCGCGTTCGCCCAGGTTCAACGGCGGTCTGCTAGGCTCCCTTCATTCCAAGGAGGCGCCGCCATGACCCCGAAACTCCGTCTTCTTCTTGCCGCCCTGCTCGCCGCCGGTTTCGTCGCCACGGCGCCCGCCATCGCCGCCGAGCGCAAGCCGAAAGCCGAGGTGCCGCCGCCGCCCGGCATCGACGATCCGGGCGTGCAGGCGCAGGAGCCCGCCGCGACGAACGACGCCGAGCCGGCGGACGCCGCGCAGGCCGATCAGGATCCGCTGGCGCCGCTGCCCAAGCCCGATGCGCGCCTGGTGCGCGACAAGGCCTCGCGCGATCGCACCGTCAACGCCGAGCGCGTCGCCGCCAGCCAGATCACCACGCGCAAGCAGGGCGACGACACGGTCGAGGAATACCGCCAGAACGGCCGCCTGTGGATGATCAAGATCCGCAAGCCGCAGGGTCCGGTGCAGACCTTCTACGACGAGGACGGCAGCGGCCGGCTGATCCGCGACCCGAAGGAAGGACCGGTGGCGCCGGTGTACTTCACCCTGTACGAGTGGAAGTAAGCCGCACGCGCCTTCGACCGCTCACACCCAGTCACGCGGCGTCAGATAGTCGGCCAGCCGCGCCTCGGCGCTGCCCGGTTCCGGCACGTAGCCGTATTCGAAACGCACGCGCGGCGGCAGGCTCATCAGGATCGATTCGGTGCGGCCGCCCGATTGCAGGCCGAACAGGGTGCCGCGATCGAACACGAGGTTGAACTCGACGTAGCGGCCGCGGCGATAGAGCTGGAATTCGCGCTCGCGCTCGCCGTACGACGTCGCCTTGCGCCGCTCCACGATCGGCAGGTACGCATCGAGAAACCCGTCGCCGACTGCGCGCGTGAAGGCGAAGCAGCGCTCGAAGTCCCACGCGTTCAGGTCGTCGAAGAACAACCCGCCGACGCCGCGCGTCTCGCCGCGGTGCTTCAGGTGGAAGTACTCGTCGCACCAGCGCTTGTAGCGCGGGTAGACGTCCTCGCCGAACGGTGCGCACAGATCGCGCGCGACCGTGTGCCAATGGCGCACGTCTTCGTCGAACGGATAGAACGGCGTCAGGTCGAAGCCGCCGCCGAACCACCACACCGGTGCCTGGCCGTCGGCGCGCGCCTCGAAGTAGCGCACGTTCATGTGCGTGGTCGGCAGGTACGGATTGCGCGGATGCACGACCAGCGACACGCCGAGCGCGCTCCAGCTGCGCCCGGCCAGTTCCGGACGATGCGCGCTCGCCGCCGGCGGCAGGCGTTCGCCGGACACGCGCGAGAAGTTCACGCCGGCCTGCTCGAACACGGCGCCGTTCTTCAGCACGCGCGAGCGACCGCCGCCCAGAAGGGAACCGGCGCTGCTTCGCTGCCAGGCATCCTCCGCGAACGTCGCACCGCCGTCGGCCCGCGCGAGCGCGTCGCACACGCGATCCTGCAGGTCGCCGAGGAAATCGGCGATGGCGTCGAGTTGCGGGGACGGCGCAGCGGTGGTCACGGTCGAGTCCGGCGAAAGTCGAGACGTGAAGGATCGTAGCAGGGCCGCGCACGGCGCCGCCGCGGTACGACGCCGCAGCCGCCCGGCTTGCCGCGCGCGGCGGCGTGTCATAATTCCAAAAGTCCCTTCGCCCGCTTGCGACGTGCCGAGCCGCATTCCTCCTCTCGCCATCACCGCGTACACCGCGACGTCCGCCCTCGGGCGCGGACGCGATGCGCACGCCGCCGCGCTGCACGCGCGCCGCAGCGGCCTGCGCGCGAACGACTTCACGCGCGAACCGCTGCCTTGCGCGATCGGCCGCGTCGACGGCGTCGAGGCCGCGGCGCTGCCGCCGGCCCAGGCCGGACACGACAGCCGCAACAACCGCCTCGCCTGGCTCGGCCTCGGCGCCGACGGCTTCCTCGACGCCGCGCGCGCCTGCATCGAGCGCCACGGCGCCGGGCGCGTCGCGCTGGTCGTGGGCACCTCGACCGCCAGCATCGGCGCGACCGAGCAGGCCTACCGCGAACTCGACGGCGGCCGCTTTCCCGCGCCCCTGCGCGAACCGATGCTGCACACGCCGCATTCGCTGGCCGCGTTCCTCCAGGCCGCGCTCGGCACCCGCGGCCCCTGCCTGACCGTCGCCACCGCCTGCTCGTCGAGCGCGAAGATCTTCGCCAAGGCCGAGCGGCTGCTGCGCCTGGGCGTCGCCGACGCGGCGGTGCTCGCCGGCGTCGACACGCTCTGCGGCAGCGTGCTGTTCGGCTTCAACGCGCTGGAGCTGGTCGCGCCGGAGCCCTGCCGCCCGTTCGACGCCGAACGGCGCGGGCTGTCGATCGGCGAGGCGGCCGGCTTCGCCCTGCTCGAGCGCGAGGGCGCGGCGGACGCGCCGCGCCTGCTCGGCTACGGCGAATCCTCCGACGCGTACCACATGTCCACGCCGCATCCGGAAGGCCTCGGCGCGCGCCGCGCGCTGGCCGACGCGCTGGCGCGCGCGGGCGTGTCGCCGCGCGAGGTCGACTACGTCAACCTGCACGGCACCGCGACGCCGAAGAACGACGCCGTCGAAGCCGCCGTGATCGGCGAGGTGTTCGACGCCTCGACCCGCGTCAGCGCGACCAAGGGCTGGACCGGCCACACGCTCGGCGCCGCCGGCATCCTCGAAAGCGTGCTGACCCTGCTGGCGATGGAGCACGCATTCGTGCCCGGCTGCCTCAACGCCGTCATGCCCGATCCCGCCTGCAGCGCCTCGTTCGCGTTCGACAACGAACCGCGCGCGATCTGCGTCGCGCTGAGCAACTCGTTCGGCTTCGGCGGCAACAACTGCACGCTCGCTTTCGGCCGCGCGCATTGAGTACCGGCATGGATGCGCTCCGCGTGCACATCGAAGGCATCGGCTGGTGGTCGCCGCAATGGCCGGACTGGACCAGCGCCGAGCAAGCGCTGCGCGCCGGCGCCGACCTCGCCGACGCCGGCGCGGCCAAGCCGCCGGCGAGTCTGCTCGCGCCGGGCGAACGCCGCCGCGCGCCGGATCTGGTGCTGCTCGCCTGCGAGATCGCCGGGCAGGCCTGTGCCGCCGCCGCGCGCCCGCCGGGCGAGCTGCCGTGCGTATTCGCCTCGATGCGCGGCGACGTCGCCACCGCCGACGCGGTCTGCACCACGCTGGCCAGCGCGCCGCTCGAAGTCTCGCCGACGCGCTTCCACAATTCCGTGCACAACGCGCCGGCCGGCTACTGGACCGTCGCCACCGGCTGCCGCGCTGCGTCGACCGCGCTCGCCGCCGGCGTCGGCAGCTTCGCCGCCGGCCTGCTCGAAGCCGCGCTGGAAACGCTGGCCGGGCGCCAGCCGGTGCTGTTCGCCGCCTACGACAGCGCCGCCGCCGGCCCGCTGGCCGAGGTCGTGCACGCGCAGGCCTCGCTCGGCGCCGCCTTCGTGCTGAACGCCGATCCCGACGAGCGCAAGCGCGCCGTGCTGCGCCTGCGCCACGAACCGACGCCGGTCGAGATCGACCCGGCGACGCACCCGGTCACCGCCGCGCTGCCGCTGCTGCGCGCGCTCGCGCGCGGCGAAGCCGCCGAGCTGCGCCTGCCGTACGGAACGCACAGCTCGCTGCGGGTCGAGGTGCTGGCATGAGCGCGACCGATGCCGCGCGCGTCGCGGTGGTCATCCCGGCCCTGAACGAGGAGCGCGCGATCCGCGGCGTGGTCGAGTCCGTACTCGCGCTCTGCCCGCACGTGATCCTGGTCGACGACGGTTCCACCGACGCCACCCTCGAACGCGTCGCCGGCCTGCCGATCACCGTGATCCGCCACCCGACGCCGCTCGGCAAGGGCCAGGGCCTGCGCGACGGCTTCCGCAAGGCGCGCGAACTCGGCTTCGACGCGGTGATCGCGATGGACGGCGACGGCCAGCACCTGGCCGCCGACATTCCGCGTCTGCTCGCCGCCGCGCGGCGCTATCCCGAGCACATCGTGATCGGCGCGCGGCTGAAGAACCGCGAGAACCAGCCGCCGGCGCGGCGGCGCGCCAATGCGGTCGCCGACTGGGGCATCTCCTGGGGCTGCGGCGTGCCGGTCGCCGACACGCAGAGCGGGCAGCGCTACTACCCGCGCGGCGCGCTGGAGCTGGCCGACCTGGAAGCCGACGACTTCGTCTTCGAGGCCGCCATCCTGATCGCCGCCGCGCGCGAGAAGAGGCTCGGCATCGTCTCGGTGCCGATCGAGTCGCGCTACCACGGCGAATTCCGCGCCAGCCATTTCCGCCCGGTGCGCGACATCGCGCGCATCGTCTGGTACACACTGCGGCGCGTGATCCACTACGGCCACGTCGTCGACAGCTATCGCCGTTCGCACTCGACGCCACCGCAGGTGGTCGATCCGCCGCTGCCGTGAACGCGACGTCGCATCTGTTGCTGCAACTCGCGCTGATCCTCGGATTGGCGCGCCTGCTCGCCTGGCTGCTCGGACGGCTGGGCCAGCCGCCGGTGATCGGCGAGATGATCGCGGGCTTCCTGCTCGGCCCGATCGCCTTCGGCGCGCTGGCGCCGGAGCTGCATCGTTGGCTGTTCGCGCCCGAGCATCTGGTCGCGCTGAACGGCATCAGCCAGATCGGCCTGGTGCTGTTCATGTTCGTCATCGGCGCCGAGCTGCGTGCGCCGCACGGGGCGCGCGCCGGCCTCCTCGCCGCGGCCTGGATCGGCGTACTCGCGGTCGTGGTACCGGTCGCGCTCGGCCTCGGCCTGGCGCCGCTGCTGCACGCGCACTACGCGCCGGACGGCGTCGGCTTCTGGCCGTTCGCGCTGTTCCTCGCCGTGTCGCTCGGCATCACCGCATTCCCGGTGCTCGCGCGCATCCTCAAGGATCGCGATCTGACGCGCGGCGCGGTCGGCCAGCTCGCGCTGGCCGCGGCGGCGATCGCCGATGCCCTGGCGTGGATTCTCCTGGCCCTGGTCGTCGCGCTGGTCGGTGCGCAGGGCTGGCAAGGCTTCGCGCGCGCGCTCGTCGGACTCGCCGCGATCGCCGCGCTCGGCTTCGTGCTGCTGCGCCCGCTGATCGCACGCTGGCTCGCGCGCCACGCCGACGACGGACGGCCGACCGGCGGCGTACTCGGCGTGCTGCTCGCCGGCGCCTGCGCGATGGCAGCCGCGACCGAGTGGCTCGGCCTGCACGCGGTGTTCGGCGCGTTCCTGTTCGGCCTGTGCCTGCCGCGCGACGATCGCCTGCTGGAAATATTGATCGAACGCATCGAGCACGTCGCCGTGCTCGCGCTGATGCCGGTGTTCTTCGCCCTGGCCGGGCTCAACACCAGCGCCGACGCGTTCGCCGCGGCGGCGCTGCCGATGCTCGGCCTGGTCCTCGCCGTGGCGATCGCCGGCAAGCTGCTCGGCGCCGGTGCCGGCGCGCGCATCGCCGGGCTGCCCTGGCGCTCGGCGCTCACCCTCGGCGCGCTGATGAACACGCGCGGCCTGATGGAGCTGATCGTACTGAAGGTCGGTCTCGACGCCGGCGTGATCGGCCACGAGCTCTTCACGATGCTGACCGTGATGGCGATCGTGACGACCTTGATGACCTCGCCGATCGTCGGCTGGCTGACGCGGGGCCGGCATGCCGCGCCGCAGGGACTGGCGCGCGAATCGCAGTAATGCGCGCCGGCACGTCCATGTGCCGGCCGGCCTGCGTGTCGACGCTCAGCGCGCGATCGCCGCGCGCGCCGCGATCGCGGTGTCCGGGTTGTCGCTGAAGGCACCGTCGAGGCCGAGACCGAAGAACAGCGCGTACTCGTCGAAGGCCTTGCCGTACAGGCTCGGGTAGACCGGGCTCGCCGCGTCGCCCACGCGGAAGTCGAGCGGCAGGAAGCTGTTCTCGTTGCGGAAGGTCCAGGCGTGCACGACCAGGCCGGCCGCGTGCGCGTCGTCGATCAGGGTGGTCGGCGCGAGCAGCGTGCCGTCGGCGGCGCGCGGAACGATCAGGTTCTTCGCCACGCCGACGCCGCTCGCGTACTGGCCGATCTCGCGCAGCCCGGCCGGCGTGACCAGATCGGCGTAGGTGCGCGGATCGCCGCTGGCGGTGAAGTCGTACGGCTGGCCGGCGGCGTCGATCAGCTGCACCAGCGGCAGGCGCGTCATGCGGCTGAGATCGCGCAGGTTGCCGACCTCGAAGGACTGGATGAACACCGGCGCGCGTGCGTTGCGATAGCCGGCGCGATGCAGCGTGCGCACCAGCGGCGTCTCCAGCGCGAGGCCGATGCTGCGGAAGTAGGTCGGATGCTTGGTTTCCGGATACAGGCCGATCGTGCGGTGCAGGCTGTGCTGCTTGGACTTCACCAGCGCGATGACTTCGTCCAGAGTCGGAATCTCGTAACGATCGTCGTACAGCGTGTTGCGCTGGCGCAGCTCCGGCAGGCGCTCGCGCGCGCGCAACGTCTTCAGCTCGACCAGGGTGAAGTCTTCGGTGAACCAGCCGGTGACGGCGTTGCCGTCGATGGTCTTGGTGGTACGGCGCGCGGCGAACTCGGAGTGGTCGGCGACGTCGGTGGTGCCGCCGATCTCGTTCTCGTGGCGCGCGACCAGCACGCCGTCGCGGGTCGAGACCAGGTCCGGCTCGACGAAGTCGGCGCCGAGGTCGATCGCCAGCTCGTAGGAAGCCAGCGTGTGTTCCGGGCGGTAGCCGCTGGCACCACGGTGGCCGATCACCAGCGGCGCATTGGTGATCGGACGGCTGTTCAATGCGTCGTCGCCCTCGGCGGCGTGGGCGGTGAGACTAGACACGGCGGCGAAGCCGATCGCGAGCAGGATGGAGCGCATGGCAAACTCCCGGCGCGACGCGTCGAACGCGCCGCGCATGTGGTTGCCCCCTTCGCGAACGAGCTTGCCGTGCGTGCATGAAACGTCCGTTACCGCGGCGTTGCGCGACCGCGCACGGCGTCACGCCATGCCACCGTTGATGCCGATGACCTGGCCGTTGACGTACGCGGCCTCCTCGGAACACAGGAAGCGCACCAATGCCGCGACCTCCTCCGGCGTGCCGGCGCGACCGGCCGGCACCAGCGCCTTGATCTCGGCCTCGCCGAAGGCGCCTTCGCTCATGCGCCCGGCGATCACGCCCGGCGCGACGACGTTGACCGTGATGCCGCGCGACGCCATCTCGCGCGCCAGCGACTTCGCCGCGCCGTGCAGCGCCGACTTCGCCGCCGCGTAGTTGACCTGGCCGCGATTGCCGAGCACGGCCGCGACCGACGACACGCAGACGATGCGGCCCCAGCGCAATCGCGCCATCGGCAGCAGCAGCGGCTGGCTGGCGTGGAAGAAACCGTGCAGCGAAACGTCGATCACGCGCCGCCACTGTTCCTCGCGCATGCCGGCCAGCGGCGCGTCGTCGTGCACGCCGGCGTTGTGTACGAGGATTGGAATCGGCCCGCCCTCGAGCAGGTCGTCGAGCGCCGCGCGCGTGGCCGCGCCGTCGACCAGATCGAAGGAAAGCGCGTGCGCGGTGCCGCCGTTCGCACGGATCGACTCGACCACCGCCTCGGCGCGTGCGAACTGCGCATTCGCGTGCACGAACACCTCGCATCCGTCCGCCGCCAGGGCCTGCGCGATCGCGCCGCCGATGTCACCGCTGCCGCCGGTGACCAGCGCGCGCCTGTTTCGATTCATGTGCCGAACCCGATGGAGAATCGGCGCATGATGCCGCAATTCGAATGGGCGATCGCGCGGCGGCTGCCGATGCCGCGCGATCGCATCCGCCTCACGCGCTCTTCTTCGCCGCCGCGTGCGCTTCCTGCAGGGCGCGCGCGCAATCCTCGCAACACACCTCGACGGTCTTGCCGCCGATCTCGACCTTGATCGCGTTCGCGTCCAGCTCGTAGTCGCATGCGGCACAGGTTTTCGCAGTCATGATTCGTACTCCTGGTTGGACCCGGACATCGGGTGGACATAGCAGACCAATTCCGTCGCCGCGTCGCTGTCGAAATCTTTAGCGACGCGCGCTCAGCCACGGACGCGGAACAGCGATGCGTAGCCGCGCGACGGCGCGGGATCGACGCGGAAATCGCGCCACGGGCGGCGGCCGTACTCGGCGACGCGTGTCCGCAGCGCACGGCTGCGCCCTCGTGCATTGCGCGTGGCGAGCGTGCCGCCGCAGGCAGCGCAGGTCTTGTCGTTCATGAGTTCTCTCCGCTGATGCCCGCGATTCGGGCAGGCACAGGAGACCACGCGAGGGCGCGGCGGCGCTGTCGGAAACTTTAGCGAGCGTGCACCGAGCGCTGGAACTCGGCCGGCGTGCGGCCGTACACCTGGCGGAACGCGGCGCTGAAATGGCTGTGGCTGGAGAAACCCAGGTCGGCACCGAGCCGGGTCAGGTCGTCGTAGTCGCCGAGCAGGTCGAGCGCGCGCGCCAGGCGCAGATGCAGCTGGTAGCGATACAGCGGCATCGCCTCGACCTGGCGGAACACCTGCGTCAGGTACACCGGCGACACGCCGACCTCGGCCGCGATCTCGGCCAGCGTCCAGCGCCGCGCCGGATCGGAACCGAGCACGAGCTTGGCGCGATCGACCAGCCGCTGCCGGCCGGCGCTGGCGCCGGCCGCGTGCGAGGTGCGCTCGCCGACCGCGCGCCGCAGCAAGGTCAGCGCCAGCGTCTCGGCCTCCAGCGGCTCGGCCGCGCCGCGCGCGAGGCTGTGGCGCAGCAGCGCGACCAGCGCCTGCGCGCGCGGGTCGATGCGCAGGCGCTGGCGGCGGAACGCCAGCGCGCCGCCTTCGCGGATCTGACTCTTCGGCACCAGTTCGCGCAGCCACGGCTCGTCGAGCGCGAGCACCAGACAGGCGTCGCCGCCGGCCACCGGATGGCTGACGCGATAGCCCTCGTCGCGATTGAAGAACAGCACCTGGTTCGCCTCCGCGACCGCCAGGTCGCGGCCCAGATGGCGCACGTAGACGCCGCGGTACGGAAACACCAGATGCGTGTGGCTCGAGCACTCCTCCGCGCTGCGGTGCCGGCATTCGCCGGTGCAGACCACGTCGCGGATCGCCAGGGTATCCGTGCGCAGCAGCAGCTGGACCGAGAGTTCCGTCATGGGATGGCGATTCGCGCAAGGGCGTGTCCGAGGCGCGCAACATACTCCGTTCCGCCCGTTCGCGTCTGTGCTTCGCAGCCCCGCTTCCGAGCCGACGTCGTCACGCGCGGCGGACTTCCGCCGTACGGCCCGACCGAATCGCTGTGTTTTTTTGCGCGCCCGACCGAATCGTGTTTCCGTAGCGCAGAGCGGGAGCGAGCGGAGTGGAACGCGTGCGACGCGCCGCAGCGGCGCCAGAGGAGATTCGCGCGTTTCTGGCGCGAGTGACGCGCTCAGTCGACGTGCTGCTTCAGCCAGTGCACGACCGCCGCGAGTGCCGCGCGCATCGCGCCCGGCGGCCGCACGATCCAGTACGCATCCGGCAGCGGCAGCGAGCGCGTGCCGAACGGCCGCAGCAAGGTGCCGGCGTCGAGTTCGTCCGCGGCGAGGCGCTCGCGCGCGAGTGCGATGCCCTGCCCCTGCACCGCGGCGCGCAGCAGCAGGTCCGAAGAGGCGTAGCGCGGACCGCGCTGCAAGGCCAGCCGCGGCGGACCGAACGCCGCGCGCCAGCGTTCCCAGCCGGTCTGCGGATCGCGGTCGTGCAGCAGCGGCAGCCCGGCCAGCTGCGCCGGGTCGCGCGGACGTCCGCTCGCCTGCCACAGCGCAGGACTCAGCAGCGGCACCAGCGCATCGTGCATCAGCACCTCGCAATGCAGACCCGGCCACGGGCCGCGGCCCATGCGCAGGGCGAGGTCGACGTCACCGCCGGCGAAGTCGTCGAGGCGCTGGTTCACGACCACCGACACTTCGATGCGCGGATGCGCCCGCGAAAGTCCGGGCAGACGCGGCAGCAGCCAGCGCGCCGCCAGCGAGGGCGTGGTCGAGATCGTGACCGTGAACGGCGAACGCGTCTCGCGGATCGCCGCGCTCGCCGATTCGATCTCGCGCAGCGCGGCGAGCAGGCGCTCGCCGAGCGCGCGCGCCTGCGGCGTCGGCCGCCAACCGCGCCGACCGCGCGCCAGCTCCTCGAACAGGCCGACGCCGAGCCAACGCTCCAGTTCGTCGAGGTGGCGGCTGACCGCGGAGTGCGCGACGCCGAGTTCGCGCGCGGCGGCACGCACGCCGCCGTGCGCATGCGCCGCCGCGAAGGCGCGCAGGGCGTTGAGCGGAAGCTCCTTCATGGTCTGAAGATTAGACCAGTCGGTGCCGGTACGCACCACGTCGGCGGCGAAGAATGGCGACCATGTTCACTTGATCGACGGCCGCTGGTGCCGTCGCGAGACCATACATGAATCCCGCGGAATCCCTCCTCGCCGCCGCCGGCCTGCTCGCCGTCGCCGCGATCACGCCCGGCCCGAACAACCTCATCGTGATGCACGCCGCCGCCGCCCGCGTCCGCGACGCGCTGCCCGCCGTCGCCGGCATCGTCGGCGGCGGTCTGCTGGTGCTGAGCCTGGTCGTCTTCGGCGTCGGCGCCGCATTCGGCGCATGGCCCTGGCTGCGTGCGGTCGCCGCCGCCCTCGGTGCCGGCTATCTGGCCTGGCTCGGTCTGCGCCTGGCGTGGCGCGGCTCGTCCGCCGGCGCGACGGCGGCGTTGCCGCGAGGCTTCTTCGCGCTGTGCGCGTTCCAGCTCGCCAATCCGAAGACCTGGGTGATGATGCTGACGATCGTCGCCGCGATGCCCGCGCAGGACGCAGCGACGACCTGGCTGCGACTGGCGCCGCTCGCCGTCGCGATTCCGATTCCCTGCCTGCTGCTGTGGGCCGGCTTCGGCCGTGCGCTCGCGCGACGGCTCGGCGACGGCCGCTTGCGCGAGCGCGTCGACCGCGCGCTCGGCCTGTTGCTGGTCGCTTGCGCGGCGGCGCTGCTGCTGCCTACCTGAAAAGCCACCAAGGAGATCGACATGCGCTTCCCGGACGGTTCCATTCGCGTGCTCGCCATTGCGGGCAGCCTGCGCCGCGACGGCTACAACGGCCGGCTGCTCGACGCGGCCGCGCGCATCGCACCCGCGCACGTGCACGTCGTGCGGCACGACCTGCGCGGGGTGCCCTTGTTCGACGAGGACCTGGAGCGCGCGACCGGCGACGGCCCCGACGGCGTGCGCGCCTTGCGCGAGGCGGTCGCCGGCGCCGACGGCGTGCTGATCGCGACACCCGAATACAACCAGTCGATTCCCGGCGTGCTGAAGAACGCGCTCGACTGGCTGTCGCGGCCGGCGCCGGTCGAGGTGCTGGTCGGCAAGCCGGTGGCGATCCTCGGCGCGAGTCCCGGACGCTGGGGCACGCGCCTGGCGCAGGCCGCGCTGCGCCAGGTGCTGGCGGCGACCGAGTCGGCGGTGCTGCCGGCGCCGATGCTGTTCGTGCGCGACGCCGCGCAGGCGTTCGACGCGAACGGCGCGCTCGTCGACGCAGCCGTCGAGGCGTCGCTGCACCGCTTGCTCGACGCCTTCGCCGGCTGGATCGACGCGCTCCACGGCGACGCGATGCGCGCCGCGTAACGCGGCGCGCGGGCATCGCCTACCAGACCTTCACGCGCTCCGCCGGCGCGAGGTGGAGCTTCTGTCCGGGCTTCACGTCGAAGGCCGGATACCAGGCGTCGAGGTTGCGCACGGTCAGCGCGCGGTAGCGGCCCGGCGCGTGCACGTTGGTGAGCAACGTGTTGCGCAAGGCCGGTTCGCGCGCCTTGCTGCGCCAGGCTTGCGCCCAGCCGAGGAACAGGCGCTGGTCGGGCGTGAACCCGTCGAGCGTCTCGCCCGCCCCGGGATGCGCGAGCTTGTAGGCGTCGTAGGCGGTGGCGAGACCGGCGACGTCGGCGATGTTCTCGCCCAGCGTCAGCTTGCCGTTGACGGCGAGATCCGGGAACGGCTTGTAGGCGTCGAACTGTGCCGCCAGCGCCTTCCCCGCCGCCTCGAAATGTTCGAGATCCTGCTTCGTCCACCAGTTCGCCAGCTTGCCGTGTTCGTCGAACAGCGCGCCGCTGTTGTCGAAGCTGTGGCTGATCTCGTGTCCGATCACCGCGCCGATCGCGCCGTAGTTGACCGCATCGTCGGCGGCGCCGTCGAAGAACGGCGGCTGCAGGATCGCCGCCGGGAAGATCAGGCGATTCTCCAGCGGCACGTTCAGCGCGTTCACCTCCTGCGGCAGCAGGAACCACTCGCCGCGATCGACCGGCCGGCCGAGCTTGGCGAGATTGCGCCGGTACTCGAACAGGCTCGCGCGCTGCACGTTGCCGAGCGCGTCGTCGCGGCGCACCTCGAGCGCGGTGTAGTCGCGCCAGGTTTCCGGATGGCCGACGCCGACTTCCAGACCGGCGAGCTTGGCCTTGGCGCGCCGCTTGGTTTCCGGCGTCATCCATTCCAGCGCGTCGATGCGATGGCCGAACGCGATCACGACGTTCTTCACCATCGCCTCGGCGCGCGCCTTGGTCGCGGCCGGGAAATGCTTCTCGACGTAGACCTTGCCGACCGCCTCGCCGAGTGCGTGATCGGTCTCGTCGACGGCGCGCTTCCAGCGTTCCTGCTGCTGCGGCGTGCCGGACAGCGCGGTGCCGTGGAAGGCGAAATGCGCGTCGGCGAACGCCTTCGGCAGATAGGTCGCGGCACGATCGAGCGCGTGGAAGGCGAGATAGTCCTTCCAGGTCGCCAATGGCTCGCGACCGACCAGCGCGGCGATGCCGCCGACCGCCTTCGGCTGCCACACGACGAAGTTCGGCTGCGCCTGCAGGCCGGCGGCGTCGAAGAAGACGCTCCAGTGCAGGCCCGGCGCGCGCTTGGCGAATTCCTTCGCCGCCCATTCGTTGGCGCCCTTGCGCACGTCGTTGGTGTCGAGCTGGCTGGCGTGTGCGCGCGCGATCGCGGTTTCGAGCGCGAGGATGCGCTTGGCCTTCGCCTCGCCGTCGGCGACGCCGGCCAGCGCGAACAGCTGGGCGACGTAGGCCGCGTACTGCGCGCGCAGCTCGGCCATGCGGCCGCCTTCGAGGTAGAAATCGCGATCGGGCATGCCGAGGCCGCCCTGCACCAGATACGGCGCGTAGCCTTCGGGCCTCCGCAGGTTCGGCGACACCCACAGGCCGAACAGGCGGTCGGTGTAGTAGTTGGTCGCGTTGAGCAGGTCGACGTCGGCGCGCAGCGAGGCGCCGAACGCGCGCGCGAGCGACTTCTTGTCGGCGATCGCGGCGATCGATTCGAGTTCGGCCTTGATCGGCGCGACGCCCTTCGCCTCGATGCCGGCCTCGTCGAGGAACGCGGCGTAGTAGTTGCCGATCTTCGCGCGATCGCCGCCGGCGCCCGATTGCGCCGCGGCTTCCTCGAGGATCGTGCGCGTGTCCTTGCGCGCCTGCTCGGTCAGCACGGTGAAGCTGTTGTAGCTGGAACGGTCGGCCGGAATCTCGGTGTGCTTCACCCAGTTGCCGTCGGCGTACTCGAAGAACTCGTCGCCGGGTGCGACGCTGCGGTCCATGCCGGAAGCGTCGAAACCGAAACTGCCGAGCACCGGCTTGGCCGCCGTCGCGGCCGGCGTCGCCGCACCGCAGAACCGGTCGAACGCTTCGCTGGTGTTGTCGAAGCCTTGCGCGCGCGCCAGCTCCCACGGTCGCTCGCATCGGCTGGTGCGCACGCACCAGGTGTAGCCGGCCGACGGAATGCAGTCGTGCAGGTCGCGATCGGAGCCCGGCGCGGGCGGCTTCGGCGGCAATGGCGCGGCAGCGGATTCGCTCGCGCCGGCGCTGCCGGCCAAGGCGAACGCGATGCCGAGAAACGCGCCGCAGGCGGCGCGGCCGATCGAGTGTTCGCCCATCCTCGTGATCCTCATTTCCAAGCCTCGCGTTCGACGAGCGCGCAGTGTCGCGCCGGGCCGGGCCGGCGTCGAGTGTGCAAAATGGCACGCGACGCGCGCTCAGCGCGGGCCGCGTTCCCGCGCCTGCATCACCGCCGCGCGGCCGCTCGCCAGCAGTGCGCCGCGGTGCTCGACGCGGAACGCGTACTGCCAGCTGCCTTCGCCGCCGAGCAGGCGTTCGGCGTGCACGTCGAGCGTGCCGGCGAGGTCGTCGATGCGCGCGACGTGCAGTTCCACCTCGCGCAGCGACACCAGGTAGCCCGGCTTGGCCGCGCCGCCGGCGGCGCGCGCGACCAGGCCGCCGTGCACGGCCATCGCCTGCGCGCCGTACTCGCACAGGTGCAGGGCGCGCAGGCGGTCGTCGCTGCGCAGCGGATGGTCGGCGCGGCGATGCGAGTCGGTGCGCGCATGCACGCCGGCCGCGTCCCAGCCGACGACCTCGTCGAGCAGGCACATCGACCCCGCGTGCGGGATCAATGCGGCCCAGTCGGATTTCGGCAACGGGAGGCTCGGGTTCGATCCGGTCGGCATGGCGGGCGGCGGCGCAAAGCGGCGATTATGCGGTGCGCCGGCCGCCGGCGTGCGAGCGCGCGGGCCTGCGGGTAACCTAGCCGCATGGCGACACCGTTCTTTCGATTCGGCGCGTTCCGGCTCGATTCCCAGGCGCGCGAATTGTTCGAGGACGGACGACGCGTCGACCTGCCGCTGAGCACGATCGACTGCCTGATCCATCTGATCCGGCACCGCGACCGGCCGGTCGGCCGCGACGAACTCGCGGCCGCGGTCTGGGGCCGCGCCGACGTCAGCGAGGTCTCCCTGAGCCACGCGATCATGCGCCTGCGTCGCGTGCTCGGCGACGACGGCAATGCCCAGCGCTGCATCCGCACCGTGCCGCGGCTCGGCTACCGCTGGGTGATGCCGCTGGACGAGGAGGACGACGAGCCCGCACCGGCGGCGCCCGAGGAAACGGCGCAACCCGCAACCGCGGCGACGCCCGCGGCGACACCGCCGCGCCGGCGTCGCGGTGCGGTTCTCGGCGCAGGCATCGCCGTGGTCGCGGTCGCGCTGCTCGGGCTGGCCGGTTCGGCGATCTGGCGGTCGCAGCGCGGTGCCCCGGTCGCCACTGAATCGGCGCAGGATTCCACGCTGGTGCTGCCGGTCGTCGTCGACGCCGGCGAGGAGTCGGCCTGGCTGCGTCTCGGCCTGATGGACCTGATCGCGATGCAGCTGCGTCGCGGCGGCATGGCGACCACGCCGAGCGAAACCGTGCTCGCCTTGATCAAGGCGCGCGGCGCCGACCCGGCGCGCGACGAACCGCGCTCGGCCTGGCGCGTGCAGGGCGAGGCGCACCTCGCGCACGGGGTCTGGGCGATGCGGCTGACCGCCGCCGGCGCGGCGCGCACGGTCGAGATCGAGACGCACGCGGACGACGCGCTGAAGGCGGCGCGCGCAGCCGCCGACGAGCTGCTGATCCGGCTCGGCCGCACGCCGCCGAGCGACGAGCAGGGCGGCGCGGCGCTGGCGGCCGCGACCTTGCGCCAGCGCGTCAACGCCGCCGTGCTCAGCGGTCAAATCGAGGTCGCGCGGCGCGTGATCGAGCAGGCGCCGCCAGCGCTGCAGGCCAGTCCCGAGATCGCGCTCGGCCGCGCCCAGGTCGCGTTCTCCTCCGGCGACTACGCAGCCAGCCGCGACGAGGCGCAGCGCCTGCTCGAACGCCTGCCGGCGGATGCCGACGCGGACCTGCGCGCGCGCGCGCTGAACACGCTGGCCTCGGCGTCGATGCGCCAGGGCCGCCTCGACGCGGCGGAGCCGGCGTTCGCCGAGGCGGCCGGCCTGCAGGACGGCGTCGAGCCGGCGGTGCTCGCCAAGGCGCACATGGGCCTGGCCAACGTCGCCGCCGAGCGATTGCAACTGGAACGCGCGGCGGCCGACTACGGCCGCGCGCGCACGCTCTACGAACTCGGCAACGATCCGCTCGGCGTCGCCCTGGTCGATCTCAATCTCGCCATCAACGCGATGCAGCGCGGCCAGCCGGCGAGCGCGCTGCCGCTGCTCGAGAACGTGCACGCGCGCTTCGAGCGCTACGCCGCCGCCGACGCGCTGGCGGCCAGCGAGATCGTCATGGTCGAGGCGGAGTTGCTGCTGCTCGACCACGCCGCCGCGCTGGCGACCAGCGAACCGTTCGTGGCGGCCGCGGCCGGCGCCAACCCGCGCCAGCGCTGGCAGTACACGTTCGCACGCGCCGCCGCGCTGGTCGGCGCGGGGCGTCTCGGCGAAGCGGACCTGCTGCTGTCCGGGCTGCGCGACGGCAGCGATGCGCACGCCGATGCGATCGCGCGCGCGCTCGGCGAGTCGCTGGCCGGCGAGATCGCGCTGGCGCGCGGCGATCCGGCCCGGGCGGCGGAACTCGCCGGGGATGCGATGACGCCGGCACTGGAAGCGCGCAACCGCGAGCAGTACGCGCAGGCCGGCCTGCTGCGCGTACGCGCCTGGCAGCAGGGCGGCGACCTCCCCGCCGCCGCGGCCGAGATCGCGCGCCTGCGTGCCTGGAACGAGGCCGCGCCCGACGCCGGCATCGCCGTGCGCCTGACGCTGGCCGAGGCCGAGCAGTCCGCCGCCGCCGGCGAGCGCGACGACGCGCTGCGCCGCTTCGCCGACGCGATGGCGCGCGCGACCGCGCGCGCCATCCCGGAGGAGATGGTCCGCGTCGGCCTGCCGTACGTGCGCGAGCTCCTCGCCGCGGGGCGCCTCGACGAGGCGGCCTCGGTCAACGGCCGCATCGCGCCCTGGGCCGGGCGCGACATGCGCGCGGCCTGGAGCGAGGCCCTGGTCTACAGCGCGCTCGGCCGCGCGGCGGCGGCCGCGACGGCGCTGGAGCGCGCGCGAAGCCTGGCCGGCGAGCGCAGCGTCAGCGAGGTGATTTCGGCCCGGCACTGACCTTCTACGCCGTCCGCACACGCGCGATACACGTTTTCTACATGCGCGGCGGCGGCGATTCGCCGAACGTCGGACCTTCACGAGCGCCCCGCTCGGTCGTACGAGATCCCTGACGATGCCCACTCCGACCCGATTCCTGCCGCGCCTGCTGCCGGCCGTCCTCGCTGCCGCGTTCGGCGCCGACGCCGTTGCCGGCGCGCCGATGTACCACCTGACCGTGCTCGGCGTGCCGGGCGGCAGCGTCGTGCAGGCGGCCGACATCAACGACGTCGGACAGATCGTCGGCAGATACATGGACGCCGACTTCAACGGCCGCGCCGTGCTGTGGGACGCCGACGGCACCGCGCATCCGCTCGGCGTGCCCGGCGCGGGCGACATCTACGCCTACGCGCTCAACAACCAGGGCCAGATCGTCGGCGTGTTCCTCGACTACGTGAATCCGGTCGCCGGCCTGCTCTGGACCGCGGCGGCGCCCGACCAGTCGATCCGTCTGAGCGACGATCCGAACATCAACATTAGCCCGAACGACATCAACGACGCCGGCGTCGTGGTCGGCGGCTTCGGCGTGCCGGCGCAGGAACGCGCCTTCGTCTGGACCGCGGAGGGCGGCCTGGTCGACTACGGCGTCCAGGATCCGACGGTCGAGTTCCAGCAGGCGCGCTGGCTCGGCGTCAACGAGTCCGGCAAGCTGGTCGGCTACTGGAACGTGCATTCCTCGACGATCCACGCCACCGGCGGCCAGGTCGGCACGCCGGCGGTGAACTCGCTCGGCGCGATGAGCGAGGAATTCCCGAGCCTCCCCACCGCCGTCAACGCCGCCGGCACCGCGGTCGGCCTCGGCCTCGCGGTGGAAACGCCGAACCTGGTGCCGGTCGTGTTCGGCGCGGACGGCTCGTTCACCGAAATTCCCGGCGCGGTGCTCGACCAGGAGAACGGCTGCGCCTCGGCGATCAACGACGCCGGCGTGATCGTCGGCAGCGCCGGCATCGGCACGGCCAGCGGCTGCGTGCCGGGGCTGAAGATCTGGGTCTACCGCGACGGCGTCGCCTACGATCTATACGAGGTCGTCGACGACCACGGTCCGTTCGCGCGCTTCCAGAAGGCGGCCGCGATCAACGCCGACGGCGTCATCGTCGGATTCGGCCGCGACGCCGACGAGGGCATCGCCGCGTTCATGCTGACGCCGATCGCGTCGGACGCGATCTTCGCGGACGGGTTCGACGGCTAGGCACTTCCGGGGGCAGCTTTCCCGCTTCCCGCAACGCAGCCTTCCCTTCTCCCGGAACGGGATCGAAGGCTGCCCTCGGGCAGCCTGAGGGTGGGATGAGCGAGCGCTTGCGACGGCGCCACGGCGCTCCCCTCACCCGCGCCTCCGACGCGACCTCTCCCGCAAGCGGGAGAGGCGAGCGTGCGTCGTGCTGCGGACCGCAATTGCTCTAGCGCACCGAACGCGCCATCAGGATCGACAGGCAGAAGTGGAAGCCGACGCCGAGCGCGACGGTGAGGCCGATCGCGCGCAGCACCGGCAGCGACGACCACGCCTGCAGGCCGAACACCAGCAAGGCCGACAGCACGCACACCAGCGTCGCATGCAAGGTGCGGCGCGCTTCGGCCGCATCGGCGACCGGGCGCTCGAAGAACAGCGCGTAGTGCAGGCCGAGGCCGGCGGCCAGCGTCAGCGCGACCAGATGGAACAGCGACAGCGAAATCCCGGCCGCGCGCTCGACTACGAACACCAGCACCGTCGCCAGCGACATCGGCGCCAGCACGTGCCAGGCGCGGCGCACGCTGCGCAAGGCGACGACGACGGTCAGCGCGAGCAGGGCCAGCGCCAGGCCCAGCGCATGCAGGATGCGTTCGCGATAGGCGACGACCAGCGATTCCGACGCCGCCTTCAGGTCGAGCAGGCCGACGCGGCCGTGCGTCGATTCGGCGAACGCCGCCAGCGCCGCTGCGTCGTGCACGCCGGACAAGGTGCCGAGGCCGAGCCAGCCGTCGTCGCGGCGCACCAGCATCGAGGCGAGGCGCGTACCGAGCGGCGTGGCGGCGAACCGTTCGGCGGTCAGCGGCGCCAGCGCACGCGCGCGTTCGACGTCGGCGACGAACGGCGCGAACAGGCCGGCGCGGAACGGCAGCTCGCGAGCGGCCTCCGCCAGCGCGGCGTCGAGCGTCGCCGTGTCCGGCAGCTTCGCCTGACGCGCGCGCTGCGTCTGCAGGCTGGGCAGGTAGCGGCTCGGCACTTCGGCGGCGTCGAGCGCGCCCTGCTTCACCAGCGTATCCAGCTCAGGCTCCAGCGATTCGGACAGCGCGAGCACGCCGTCGGCGTCCGCCGCGTGCAGCACCAGCAGATAGCGCACGTCCGGCGCGCCGAGTTCGCCGCGCAGTTTCGCGTCGCGCAGCAGCAGGTCCTGCGGCACCGGCGTCAACGCGGCGAGATCGTTCTGCCATAGCGACCCCGGCGCGCGCCACAGCACCAGCAGCCCGACGGCGAGCAGCAGCCACGGCAGCCAGCGCGGACGCGGCACGCGATCGAGCCAGCGCGTCGCGGCGGCGATCGCGCGCGAATCGGCGACGTCGCGGAAGCGCGCCGGCAGCACGCGCGGCAACAGGTAGCGCGTGGAGAAGCCGGCGACGAGCAGGCCGGCGATGGTGAACACGGCGAGCTGCTGCAGGCCGGCGACGCCGGAGGCGAAGAAGGCGAGATAGGCGATCGCCGCCGAAACGATCGCGGTCGCCAGCAACGGCCACAGCGCGCGCGCGCTGGCGACGGCGTCTTCGCCGGCGCGGCGATGACTGAGCAGGCGGATCGGATACTCCTGCGCCACGCCGAGCAAGGTGAAGCCGAACGCCAGTGTGATGCCGTGCGCGCTGCCGAAGCCGAACGCGAGCGCGGCGATGCCGGCGAGACCGCCGCTCAGCACCGGCAGCGCGGCGAGCAGCAAGGTGGCGAGGCTGCGGTAGGCGAGCAGCAGCAGCAGCACGAAGCCGATCGTGCTGATCGCGCCGAGGCGATCGGCTTCGGCGCGCGTCTTGGCGTTGATCAGCACCGTGAAGTAGCCCGGGCCGCTGATCGCGAGCTTGGCCGCGCCGCGCTCCGGCAGCGCGGCGAAGGCGGCTTCGAGCGCGTCGAGCGCGGCGCCTTGCGCGGCGGGATCGAAACCGGCGCCGCGCGTCTGCGCCAGCAGCAAGGCGTGTCCGTCGGAGGAGAACCAGACGCCGTCGCGCAGCGCCGGCGCCTTCGGCGGCGACCAGCGCTCGGCCAGGACCAGCGTCTCCAGCGTCGGATCGCGCCTGAGCAGCGGCTTCAGCAGCGCCGCCGCCGGCGAGGCGAGATCCTCGACGCGCTGCTGCAGCTGTTCGCCGAGGTAGTCCGCGTCGAGGGCGTGCGTGTCCAGCGTCGGCGACAGCAGGTAGCGGTACGGCAGCAAGGCATCGTCGAGTGCGGCCGGGTCGAAGGCGCCGTTGACGACCTGCTCGAAATGTCCGGCGTCCTTGCGCAATGCGTCGGCGAGGCCGCGGCTGAGGTTCGCCAGCTGGCCTTCCGGCGCGCCTTCGATCGACAGCAGCAGCAGGCGCGAACCCGGGCCGTCGCCGATCTGCTCCATCAGCAGCTTCTGCTCGGCGGTCTGCGGCGGCGGCATGAAGCTGCGCAGGTCGGTGCTGACCTGAAGATGCCGGATCGCGAAGAAGGCGAGCGCAGCCAACGCGAGCAACCAGACGAGCAGGATCGGCCAACCGGAACGCCGCACGCCTCAGCCCTGCCCTGCCGTCGCGGCGCGCGTCATCGCTTCGCCACGCCGCGGCACAGCGCGTCCAGTTCTCCCTGCCCCGGCCGCACGCCGAGCTTGGTCTCGGCGAGCGAGTCGACCAGCAGGATCGCCAGATCGCCGTCGCCTTCGTGGGTGCGGAAGCAGCGCGGCGTGCCGTCCGCGCCGTCGACCTCGATCGCCTGCACGCGGCGCGCGAGGCGATCGTCGCGCGGCTTCAGCCGCAGCTGCCAGTTCGACGCGGTGCCGCTGGCGCTCAGCGTGAAGTCGCGCTGCAGGGCCCCGGCGTCGCCGCCGAGCAGGGCGGAGAAGCCGCGCAGGAAGCCTTCCAGTTCCGGCGCTTGGCCGAGCGAGAACGTGCGCGGCGCGCGCTCTCCGCGGCGCACCGTGGCGCTGCCGTCGGCGACCGTGGTCTGTTCCCGGTACGGACTGTCGACGCGCTTGCCGAGCCGGCCGGGGCCGAGATATTCCAGCTCGCCGCGCAGGATCAGCGGACGATCGAGCAGGCCCGAGTAGCGCACCTCGACGTAGGGCGTGCGCGCCGGCGTCGCGCGCTTCAAGGTCGCGACGATCGCCGCGGCGTCGGTGCCCGTCTCAGGCGACGCGCTGCACGGCGGCGTCGACCAGAGCGTCGCTGCGCCGAGCAGGACGGCCGACGCGCAGGCCTTCGAGATTCCAGAAGTCATGCCAGTTGAACCAGTTGTAGGGATCCAGCCGTACGTAGTGTTCGAGCCGCGCGGCGTAGCGCTGCACTACCGCCTGCAGCTCGACCTCGCGCGCGCGGCGCGGCAGTTCGAGCTGGTCGGCGAATGCCTCGAAATACAGATCGTAGCGGTTGCCGCCACGATACAGGCCCAGGCACAGCACCAACGGCACCTTCAGCAGCGAACCGAGCAGGAACGGCGCGGCCGGGAAAGCGGCCGGCGCGCCCATGAAGTCGACCACCACGGTCGCCTCGTGCTCGCGCGCGCGGTCGGCCAGCAGCGTCGCCAGCGCGCCGGACTCCACCGCCTCGCTCATCGCCAGCACGATCTCGTTGCTCGGCCGCGAGGCGTCGATGACGTTGCGGGCGACTTCCGGGTTGAGCGCGTGCAGCAGCTCGGTCAGCGCCGGCGTCTTCTGCGTGTCGAGCACCACGCACACGCGCGGCGCGTCGGATTCCTGCGCCAGGATGCGCAGCACCTCGAAGCTGCCGACGTGAGCGCCGAGCAGCAGCACGCCGCGTTCCGGGCGGATGCGCGAGGTGAGCTGGTCGAGCCCTTCGACGCGCACGTCGAAAGCCTTGAAGCGGTCGGCGAGGAGGAATACGCGATCGAGGATCGTGCCGGCGAAGCGATGGATGTGGCGCATCACCTGCCAGGCGTTCGCGCGCCGCCCGAACGCGCGCTCGAGGAACGCGTAGGACACGCGCCGCTCGTACGGCCGGCGGAAATAGAAATACAGCGTGATCGGATACAGGAACACACGCGCGACGCCGCGGCCGAGGTTCAATCCGATCGTGCGGATCAGCCAGATCGCGAAGCGGCCGCCGCCTTCCTTGCGCTTGCTCCAATGATCGTTCATGCCACCTCCCCCTGGCCCGACAGTATCGTCGATCCGGCGCGCTCGATGCGAAAGCTCACGCGCACGCCGTCGAGCGTCCAGCTGAGCTCGGCGTCCTGTTCCGGCAGCAGCGGCGCGGCGAACTTGACCGCGCCGACGTAGGCGAGGCGGCCGGCGCCTGCGTGTTCCAGCGCGGCGGCGATGCGGTCGAGCAGGACCACGCCGGGCACCACCGGCGCGCCGGGGAAATGCCCCGGCAGGCTCGGATGGTCCGCGCCGATGCGAATGGACTGGCGACCTTGCCGCGGCCCGTCCATGGCTCAGTCCATCTCGTCGGCGAAGCGGCGCACGAGCGCCGGCCAGCGCCGCATCAGCCGCGCGATGAACTGCGCCATCGGCGCGTGCGGCAGATGCGCGAGGTAGCGGCGGCGGAACGCGTATTCGAGCACCAGAAAGGTCAACACCAGCGCGTAGCTGCCGACGTGCAGGTACCAGCGCCAGGCGCTGCCGGCCACGACGAACGGCGCCGCGAGGCCGAGCGCATCGAGCAGACCGTCTGGCCGCGCGAACGTCAGCAGCAGCGCGAGCAGCGTCGCCTGCGCGCCGAACAGCAGCGCCCAGGCCAGCGTCAGCCCGCGCGCGTACGCGGCGACGCGCGGCAGAGCCAGACGCTCGCGCCCTTCGAGCACTTCGATGATGCGCGCGATCAGGGGTTCACGCCCACGCGCCAGGGTGCGCGCGAACAGCAGGCACAGCGCCGCGTTGACGAAGATCGGCAGCACGTCCAGCGCCAACCGGCCGTGGCCGCACGCCGCCAGCGCGAGGAAGCTCGCGCCGGCGAGCAGCCACAACACCCAGGCGACGCCGCTGCGCCGGCGCAGACCGGGCGACAGCAGCAAGGTGACCAGCACCAGCGCGGCGAACGTATCGAGCCATACGTTGCCGCTCGCCAGCGCCGCGGCCAGCGACACGACGTAGACGGCCAGTCCGAATGCGAGCCAGCGCGAACGCGGCGCGAGCGAAGTCGATGGCGTGGTGGGGGCGATGATGGACACGAAAGGATACGCGTCGAGGCGAAGGCGAATGTAACATGGCGCCTTTGCGCGACGGGGACGGACGTGGGAAGCGAGATGCCTGAGGGAACGATCGAGTGCGACGTGCTGGTGGTCGGCGGCGGTCCCGGCGGATCGACCGTGGCGACCCTGTTGCAGCGCCAGGGGCGGCGCGTGCTGCAGTTGGAGAAGGACCGCCATCCGCGCTTCCACATCGGCGAATCGCTGCTGCCGGCGAACCTGCCGATCTTCGACACGCTCGGCGTGATGGAGAAGGTGCGCGCGCTCGGCGTGGTCAAGCACGGCGCCGACTTCGAGTCCGGCGACAGCTACCAGACCTTCCAGTTCAGCCGCGCGATCGGCAGCACGCCGCCGCACGCCTTCCAGGTCAAGCGCGAGGAATTCGACCAGATGCTGTTCGAGCACGCACGCGAGAACGGCGTCGACGCCCGTGAAGGGGTCAAGGTCGAGCGCGTGGAACTCGGCGGCATCGGCAACGTGACCGCATACGCGAAGGACGCGGACGGCGCCGCGCTGACCGTGCGCGCGAAGTACCTAGTCGACGCCAGCGGCCGCGACACCCTGCTCGGCAACGCGCTCAAGCTCAAGCGCAAGAACGACAAGCACCAGAGCGCGGCGATCTTCGCGCATTTCCGCGACGTCGAGCGGCGCCCGGGCGACGACGCCGGCAACATCAGCATCTACAACTTCGAGCACGGCTGGTGCTGGTGCATCCCCTTGCGCGACGGCATCACCAGCATCGGCGCGGTGTGCTGGCCGGAGTACCTCAAGCAGCGCCGTGGCCGCAACGAGGAATTCCTGCTCGCCACGCTCGCGCGCATGCCCGATCTCGCCCGCCGCATGACCGGCGCGAAGATGGTTTCCGAGGTGCGCGTCACCGGCAACTATTCCTACATCTGCGAGCGCATGCACGGACCGGGATGGATCATGGTCGGCGACGCCTGGGCCTTCGTCGACCCGGTGTTCTCCTCCGGCGTGTATCTGGCCATGCACAGCGGCAAGCAGGCGGCGGCGACGGTCGGCGCGGCGCTCGATGCGCCGGCACGCGAGGCGGAACTGCAGATCGCGTTCGAGAAGCGCATCCGCCGCGGCGTGCGCGTGTTCTCGTGGTTCATCTATCGCTTCAACTCGCCGGTCATGCGCCACCTGTTCGCCTATCCGGGCAACCAGTTCCAGCTCGAGCAGGGCGTGATCTCGATGCTCGCCGGCGACGTGTTCGACAGCCCGCTGGTGATGCGCAAGCTGAAAATTTTCAAGCTCGTCTACGCCGCCTACGGCGTGAAGAACCTGCGCGCATGGATCGGCGAGCTGGTCACGCGGCGGCGCCAGGCGCGCACGAAATTCACCGGCGGCAACACGCCGGTCGATCCGGCCTGAGCGGCTCTACGCCGTCGCGAAATCGACGTCGACGGCCCGCACCGCGCCGCCGCTGCGTCCCGGCGCGGTCTGGCCGTGCCAGTAGCGGTTCATGTGCGCGACGATCTGCGCGGCGGACAGGGACGCATCGCCGAGCGGCATGTCGTCCGTCGTATGGGCGTCGGCGACCAGCACCGCGTCGTAGCCGCGCGCCAGCGCTCCGTGCAGGGTCGAGCGGATGCAGAAATCGCTCTGCGCACCGGTGACGAACAGGCGGCCGACGCGCGCGTCGGCGAGGATCGGTTCGAGGTCGGTGTCGTCGAAAGCGTCGCGATAGCGCTTGCGGACGATCGCTTCGCCGGCGGCCGGAACCAGCGCTTCGACGAGGCGCCAGCCGTCGCTTCCGGGAACCAGTTCGGCATCCTCGTGCTGCACCCAGATCACCGGCGTCGCGGCGGCGCGCGCACGCTCGACGAGTCCGGCGACGACGGCGACGACCTCGTCTCGGCGGAACGCGTTCGCGACCACGTCGCGCTGCACGTCGACCACCAGCAGGGCGGTGCGTGGGCGGTTTTGCAATGCGCTCATGCGGCCGGACGTAGGCTCGTGTTCCGCGCGAGCCTCACGCTCACGCGGCCGCCGCGCGATGCTGCTCGATGTGCGCGGCGAGCGCGCGCAGGCTGCCGAAGATGCGCTGGTTGTCCGGGTTGTCCGAGCGCAGCTGGAAGCCGTAGCGCTTGGACACGGCCAGCGCCAACTCGAGCGCGTCGATCGAATCGAGGCCGAGATCGCTGCCGAACAGGGCGGCTTCGGGATCGATGTCCTCGGGCTTGACCCAGTCGATGTTCAGGCTCTCGGTCAGCAGCTGCGCGAGCTCCTGCTCGGCAGGGGTCTGCGCGGCGGCAGTGGCGTTGGTGGACATCGGTGCAGGGCGCGGAGGATTGGAGGGCGGAAAGGTATCCGGCCAGTGTATCATCCGCGACCCGCCGCGCGCCTCCCGGCCGCTTCACCGCCGCCTTGCCGATGTCCAAGCCGCTGACCGAACCCGCCTCGCTGCTGCCGCCCCTGCGGATCGGCTACGAATCGGGTGCCGCCGACGCGCTGCTGGCCGGGCCGGACGTGCTCGCCGTGATCGGCTTCGGCGCGGCGGACGTGCCGGACGATCCGCGCACGCTGCGCGTCGGCCTGCGTTCCCTGCGCGAGGCGCCGTTCGAGGTCTGGCGCGGTATCGCGCCGGTGCGCAGCGGTCGTCACGAAGACCTGCGCTGGAGCAGCGACGGCGAACACATGTTCTTCGCGATCGAGGTCGACGAGGCCGCGCACGGCGGCATCGTCGGCGCCGCCGCGCACGCGTACCGCATGCTGACCGCCTTCGTCGGCGCCAGCGGCACGCCGCACCTGCTGCGGCTGTGGAACTACCTCGACGCGATCAACGAAGGCGACGGCGACGCCGAGCGCTACCGGCAGTTCTGCGACGGCCGCGCGCAGGGCATGCACTCCGGCGCGCAGACGCGCTACCCGGCCGCGACCGCGATCGGCCGCCAGGACGACGTGCGCGTGCTGCAGGTCTACGGGCTGGCGGCACGCACGCCCGGCACCGCGATCGAGAATCCGCGCCAGGTCAGCGCCTGGCGCTATCCGCGCCAGTACGGTCCGACCGCGCCGACCTTCGCGCGCGGCATGCGCATGCAGTCCGAGCAGTTGCTGATTTCCGGCACCGCCGCGGTGGTCGGCCACGCCTCGCGGCACGAGGACGACCTCGACGCGCAGATCGGCGAGACGCTGACCAACCTCGACAGCCTGTTCCAGCAGGCGTCGATGCCCGAGCGGCAACTCGGCACGCGCAGCCTGCTGAAGGTGTACGTGCGCGATCCGGCCGATGCGGATGCGGTGGAAGCCGCCCTGCGCCGGCACGCGCCGGATCTCGCCGGTCTGCTGCTGCTGGCCGGCGACATCTGCCGGCGCGAGCTGCTGGTCGAGGTCGACGGCGTCCACCACGCCGGCGTCTGAGCGCCCCGGCGGGACCGTCCCGCCGCTCCCCCGACGTTTCACGGCGCTATGCCAGCTGCGGCGCAATGCCGCAGGCACGGGTGTTCCGTGGGTGGCACAGCCGCGCCGGCGACGCTGCATCGCAGCACGCGCAATCGCTTGATCCTTGGGAAATTCTCCCGCACGCGCCGATCTGGCACGTCAACTGCACCTGAAAGTGGTGTGTCGCAGGGCCGGCCCGACAGCGGGACGGCAGGTCTGCGATCGATCCGCGCCTATCGCGCCAGTCCGCCCAAGGGAGCACCGAAATGAGCAGATCGTCCGCAAGATGCCTATCGTTCGCGCTGTGTGCGGGTCTCGCGGCCGCGTTCGCTGCCGGCACCGCGGCGGCCAACGACGAGGTCGTCAAGCTGTCGCAGAACCCCGACGGCTGGGGCCTGCCGAGCGGCGACTACGCCGGCACGCGCCACAGCAAGCTGAGCGAGATCACCAAGAACAACGCCGCGAACCTGCAGATGGTCTGGTCGATGTCGACCGGCGGCCCGCGCGGCCACGAAGGCCAGCCGCTGGTCGTCGGCAACACGATGTATTACGTCAGCGGCTATCCGAACTACGTCTGGGCACTGGACCTGTCCGAGCCGGACAACTACCACGTGCTGTGGAAGTACACGCCCAAGCAGGACGAGCACGCGGTCGCGGTGGCCTGCTGCGACACGGTCAACCGCGGCGCCGCGTACGCCGACGGCAAACTGGTGTTCAACACGCTCGACGGTCAGCTGATCGCGCTCGACGCGAAGACCGGCAAGGAGGCGTGGAAGGTCAAGCACGCGCAGCCGAAGAAGGGCGAGACCTCGACCCCGGCGCCGCTGATCGTCAAGGACCTGGTCATCACCGGCATGGGCGGCAACGAGTTCGGCGCGCGCGGACGCCTGGCCGCCTACCGGCTCGCCGACGGCAAGGAGGCCTGGGTCTGCCACAGCACCGGTCCCGACAAGGACGTGTGCCTCGGCAAGGACTTCAACAAGGCGCATCCCGAGCACGGCCAGCTCGGCGACCTCGGCGTGAGCAGCTATCCGGGCGACGAATGGCAGCGCGGCGGCGGCGCGCCGTGGGGCTGGATCACCTACGACCCGAAACTCGACCTCCTCTACTACGGCACCGGCAACCCGGGCCTGTGGAGCCCGACCTACCGCTGCAAGTACAAGACGCACGAGGAGTGCAACAAGGGCGATCAGGACAACAAGTGGTCGATGACGATCTTCGCGCGCAAACCGGACACCGGCGAAGCGGTGTGGGGCTATCAGAAGACGCCGTTCGACCAGTGGGACTACGACGGCATCAACGAGAACATCCTGGTCGAACTGGACGGCAAGCCGGTGCTGGTCAACTTCGACCGCAACGGCTTCGCCTACGTCATCGATCGCCGCGACGGCACCATCCTGCACGCCAACAAGTACGTCAACGTCGACTGGGCCGAGAAGATCGACCTCAAGACCGGCCGCCCGATCAAGGTCAAGGAACACTCGCCGTTCGACCTCAACAAGCCGGTCAAGGCCTCGCCGTCGGCGATGGGCGGCAAGGATCAGCAGCCGTGCGCGGTCGATCCGAAGGACCCGAAGATCTTCTTCTGCCCGACCAATAACTGGTACATGGAAGACGAGCCGAAGGAGCGCGGCGCGATCATGACCGGCATCGTCTACGTGTTCGCCAACGTCGCGATGAAGCCGGAGAAGCCCGGCAACCTCGGCAACTTCAAGGCGTTCGACGTCACCACCGGCAAGACCAAGTGGGAGATCAACGAGAAGTTCCCGACCTGGGGCGGCGCGCTCGTCACCGACGGCGGCGTGGTGTTCTACGGCACGCTCGACGGCTGGTTCCGCGCGGTCGACAAGGACAGCGGCAAGATCCTGTGGTCGAAGAAGCTGTCGTCCGGAATCATCGGCAATCCGATCACCTACAAGGTCGCCGGCCACCAGTACGTGTCGATCTTCACCGGCATCGGCGGCTGGATCGGCCTGCCGATCGCCGGCGGTCTCGACCCGTCCGATCCGTTCGGAGCGCTCGGCGCGGTCGGCCTCGCCTACGAGAGCGGCTTCGACAAGATTCCGACCGGCGGTTCGCTGTTCACGTTCCGCGTCGACACCGGTGAAGCGGTCGGCAAGAAGGTGGCGCAGAAGTAGCGCGCCATCGTTTCGTCCACCGGGGTCCGGACTGGGCCCCGGTTTCTTTTTTCCCGAGCGGGTGTCGTCGATGGCGCGGCCGGTTTCTCCAATCGAAGTGTTCCGAAGTGCGTTCAAGACCCTGGCCTTGTCGACCGCCTTGCTCGCCGCCGCGCCGGCCGGCGCCGTCGAGGACATCGCGCCGCTGCGCGTGTGCGCCGATCCCGGCAACCCGCCGCTGTCCGACAACAAGGGCGAAGGTTTCCAGAACAAGATCGCCGAGGTGCTGGCCAAGGGCCTCGGCACGACGCTCGAGTACTACTGGTACCCGTACTACGGCCGCGGCCTCGTGCGAAACACGCTGACCGCGGGCAAGTGCGACGTGCTGATGGACGTGCCGTCCGACTTCGAGATGGCGCTGACGACCAAGCCGTACTTCAAGTCGACCTTCGTCCTCGTCCATCGCAGCGATCGCCGCTACGAGATCGGTTCGCTCGACGCGCCGGTCCTGAAGACGCTGAACATCGGCGTGCTGCAGAGCTCGCCCGCGCGCGAGGCGCTGCGTGCGCACGGCGTGCTGGAGAAGACCAAGGTCCAGTACGTCAATTTCGATTCGAACTCGAGCACCGCCGAGTATCCCGCCAAGCAAGTCCAGGCGGTGGTCGACGGCACGCTCGACGCAGCCGAGACCTGGGGCCCGATCGGCGGCTACTACGCGACCAGGAAGAAGGCGCCGCTGACGCTCCTGCCGATGAACACGCTCGACGACGGCGTGCCGCTCGAATTCGCGATCTCGCTCGGCGTGCGCCGCGCAGACAAGGACCTCAAGCAGCGCCTCGACCGCGCGCTCGACGCGCATCGCGACGAGATCAAGGCGATCCTGGTCGACTACGGCGTGCCGCTGGTGCGCTGCGCCGAGTGCGTGGTCTCCGGCGATCTGCCCGAGCACGGCCCGTACACCGCGATCGAGAAGGCCCATCTCGACGCGCGACGCGACGCACCGCAATCCTCGCCGTCCGAACTCGCCGCGACCAAGTCGCGCCTCGCCGCCGGCGCCGACGCGAGCAAGGAACTCGTCGACGCCGTGCTCGGCAACGATCCCGACCGCGTGCGCTACCTGCTCGACCACGGCGCCGATCCGGACGAGATCGCCGGGCTCGACTACAACGCGCTGCAGACCGCCGTGCGCGAAGGCCACCTGGCGATCGCCGAACTGCTGCTCGAGCGCGGCGCGAAGATCGACCTGCCCGACCGCAGCGGCTGGTCGCCGCTGACCTCCGCCGTCTACCGCAACGACGCGGAAATGATCGACCTGCTGCTGCGCAAGGGCGCGGACAAGAACCGCTACGGCGACAGCGGCTGGAGCCCGCTCGCGGTCGCGATCACCTACGGCGACCTCGCGCGCGTCAAGCAGCTCGTCGACGCCGGTGCGGACGTCAACGCGTCGAACAACGCCGGCTACACTCCGCTGATGTTCGCCACCGCCAAACGCGCCGACGACGTGCTCGCGCTGCTGATCGAACGCGGCGCGAAGGTCGGCGCGGCGAACCGCGCCGGCATCACCTCGCTGATGCTGGCCGCGGCCGAAGACAACGTCGCCGCGGCGAAGCGATTGCTCGCCGCCGGAGCCGATGCGGCCGCACGCGGCGCGGACGGCCGCACCGCGCTCCAGATCGCGCGCGAGAAGCGCAATGCGCAGGTGGAAGCGCTGCTCGGCGGACGGCCGAATGGCTGACCGCGACACCGGGCTCGCCCGCCGGCGACGAATCGACGCAACACGATGGAGACCCTGATGAGATTGCGTACCTCCCTGACCGCCGCCGCCTTCGCGGTGGCCTGTGCCACCGTTTTTTCGCTGGGCGCGCTCCACGACGCCCGCGCGCGCGGCGACGCCGACAAGCCGGCGGCCGCCGGCGGCAAGAACGAACACGGCCTGGACATCGTCAAGAATCCCTACACCGACAACGCCGAGGCGATCGCCAAGGGCAAGGACCTATTCGTGTCGAAGGCCTGCAGCGGCTGCCACGGCGCCGGCGGCGGCGGTGGCATGTGCCCGCCGGTGATCAACGACACCTGGGTCTACGGCAGCGACGACACCACGCTGTTCAACCTGGTCAAGCTCGGCAGCACCGCGCTCCAGGCCAAGGGCTATACGCGCGTCGGCCAGGAGAAGGTCGTCGGCGACATGCCGCCGTTCGAAGGCGTGGTCACCGACGACGAGCTGTGGAAGCTGATCGCCTACGTGCGCTCGAAATACGCCGGCGACCCTTCCGCGAAGAACTGGTGATCCGGCACCATCGGTGTTCCACCGCACCCGATCGGAGCATGCATGGTTTCGCGCACCACCCTCGCCTACCCGCTCGCCGCCGTCTTCGCTTCCGCCTCGTTCGCGGCGCACGCCGCGCCGCTCGCCTATGTGCCGAACCAGAAGAGCGGCACCATCTCGGTCGTCGACACCGCGAGTGATGCCGTGGTCAAGACGCTGAGCGCGAACGGCGCGCTCGGCAAGCGCCTGCAGGCGATCGACGCCGACGCGAAGGGCAAGACGATCTACGTCGTCGACGCCGAGCACGACCAGCTGGTCGCGATCGACCCGGCCGCCGACACGATCCGGCACAAGGTCGCGATCGGCGAGGACGCCGAAGGCGTGCGCCTGGCGCCGGACGGCAAGACGCTCGCCGTCTGCGCCGAAGGCCAGCATGTGGTGCTGCTGATCGACGCGGCGACGTTCGCGATCCAGGCGCGCATCCCGACCAAAGGACGCAATCCCGAGCACTGCGAGTTCACGCCGGACGGCAAGACCTTGCTGACCAGCAACGAAGGCTCCAACGACATCGACGTGATCGACGTCGCGGCGAAGGCCTCGACCGGCACGATCGCCACCAGCGGCCATCCGCGCGGCGCCGCCTTCGTCGGCGCGAACAAGGTCTACGTGGCGCAGGAAGCCGCCAACGCGGTCGACGTGATCGACCTCGCCGCGCGCCGCAAGACCGCCAGCATCCCGACCGCGCTGCGCGCCGCCGGCGCGATCGCCAGCGTGGACGGCAAGCGCGTCTACGTCGCTAACGGCGGCGCCGGCAGCATCACGGCGATCGACGCCGCGACGGACAAGGTGATCAAGGAAATCCCGGTCGGCAAGCGGCCGTGGAACATGGCGCTGACGCCCGACGGCGGGAAGCTCTACGTCGCCAACGGCCGCTCCAACAGCGTCAGCGTCGTCGACACGAACGCGCTGGAAGTGATCAAGGAAATCGCCGTCGGCGAACTGCCGTGGGGTGTCGTCATTCCGCAGTGAAGGGCGCGCGAAGACCTCGCGCGCACTGTTCCGCGCGCTGCGAACGATGCGCCGGAAGGTGTTCCATTTCCGTTTCACCCACGTTCCACGCCGCGCGATGCCGGCGCGGAACGCGAGCAAAAACCGGGCCTTGCACACGGCCCGAATCGGCGCGGCGAATGGCATGCGCATTGCAGCCTTGCCGCGAGGACGTTGATCGAAGGAGAACGAGAACGATGAAGACGAGAGCAGCCGTCGCCTGGGAAGCCGGCAAACCCCTCGAGATCGAGGAAGTGGACCTCGAAGGCCCGCGCGCCGGCGAAGTGCTGGTCAAGATCGTCGCGACCGGCGTGTGCCACACCGACGCGTTCACCCAGTCCGGCGCCGATCCGGAAGGGTTGTTCCCGGTCATCCTCGGTCACGAGGGCGGCGGCATCGTGCAGGAAGTCGGCCCCGGCGTGACCAGCGTCAAGCCCGGCGACCATGTGATCCCGCTGTACACGCCCGAATGCGGCGTGTGCAAGTTCTGCACCTCCGGCCGCACCAACCTGTGCCAGGCGATCCGCGTCACGCAGGGCAAGGGCCTGATGCCGGACGGCACCTCGCGCTTCTCGATCAAGGGCAAGCCGATCCTGCACTACATGGGCACCAGCACGTTCTCCGAGTACACCGTGCTGCCGGAGATCGCGCTGGCGAAGATCAATCCGAAGGCGCCGCTGGACAAGGTCTGCCTGCTCGGCTGCGGCATCACCACCGGCATCGGCGCCGTGCTGAACACCGCCAAGGTGTGGCCCGGCGCGACGGTCGCCGTGTTCGGCCTCGGTGGCATCGGCCTCGCCGTGGTGCAGGGCGCGGTGATGGCCAAGGCCTCGCGCATCATCGCCGTCGACCTGAATCCGTCGAAATGGGAGATGGCCAAGGCGATGGGCGCCACCGACTTCGTCAATCCGAAGGACTACGACCGGCCGATCCAGCAGGTCATCGTCGATCTGACCGACGGCGGCGTCGACTTCTCGTTCGAATGCATCGGCAACGTCAACGTGATGCGTTCGGCGCTGGAGTGCTGCCACAAGGGCTGGGGCGAGTCGATCATCATCGGCGTCGCCGGCGCCGGCCAGGAAATCTCGACGCGTCCGTTCCAGCTCGTCACCGGCCGCGTCTGGCGCGGCTCGGCGTTCGGCGGCGTCAAGGGTCGCTCGCAGCTGCCGGGCTACGTCGATCGCTATCTCGCCGGTGAATTGAAGGTCGACGAGTTCGTCACCGAGACCTTGCCGCTGGAGCAGATCAACCACGCGTTCGACCTGATGCACGAAGGCAAGGTGATCCGCTCGGTGATTCGGTATTGATGCGGCCCGTCCGGAACCGCCGCTGTCCGGACGGCAACGAGAACTCGCCCGGCGTCTGCTTCGCAAGCTCCATCAGCGGTCATCCGTGGCCGCTCTCTTCAACAAGGCCGTGACCGCGGCCGCCAATCGGGAGGCAATCATGGCCGTTGCAATCCATCCATCCGTCGACAACGGAATCAAGCCCGCCGCCGACGGCTTCGCCGGCGGCACCCTGGTCTGCCACTGTGCGCAGAACCCGGTCAAGGTCAGCATCGGATCGCAGGTGCTGCACAACCACGCCTGCGGCTGCACCAAGTGCTGGAAGCCGGCAGGCGCGCTGTTCTCGGTGGTCGGCGTGGTACCGCGCGACAAGGTCAGCGTGACCGAGAACGCCGACAAGCTGAAGATCGTCGACGAGAAAGCCACGATCCAGCGCCACGCCTGCAGCGGTTGCGGCGTGCACATGTTCGGCCGCATCGAGAACGACAAGCACGCGTTCCACGGCCTGGACTTCATCCACGCCGAGCTGTCGCCGCAGAGCGGCTGGGCACCGCCCGGCTTCGCCGCGTTCGTCTCCTCGATCATCGAGTCGGGCGCCGACCCGGCCAACATGGGCGCCGTGCGCGGACGCCTGAAGGAAGTCGGGCTCGAACCCTACGACTGCCTCAATCCGCCGCTGATGGACGCGCTGGCGACGCATGCGGCCAAGCAATCCGGTGTACTGAAGTCCTGATGCTTCCGCGGCGGCGCGGCGACTACCACGCCGCTTCCGATCGGAAACAGCCGTCGCCGCGCGGCTGCCGCCGCGCCGCGCTGCTGGCTGCCGCGCTGCTCGGCGTTCCAGGCGGCGCGGGCGCCGCGGATGCACCGCCGGAGAATCTCGAGAACGTCACCGTGCTCGACCTCGTCGGCGTGGTCGGCGTGACGCCGATCGCCGGCACCGAGATCGCCGCGACGAAGCTGCCCTACCAGGTGCAGTCGATCGACGACGAGGCGCTGAACCGCGCGCAGGCGCTCGACCTCAGCGAGTTCATGAGCCGCCATCTCGCCGGCGTCACCGCGAACAGCGCACAGAACAATCCGCTGCAACCGGATCTGCAGTTCCGCGGCTTCACCGCGACGCCGCTGCTCGGCGGGTCCGAAGGCCTGTCGGTGTATCTCGACGGCGTGCGCGTCAACGAGGTGTTCGGTGACACCGTCAACTGGGACCTGATCCCGGAAGCGGCGATCGAACGCATGAGCCTGCTCGCCGGCGCCAATCCGGTGTTCGGGCTCAACACGCTCGGCGGCGCGATCTCGATCCAGACCAAGACCGGCTTCAGCGATCCGGGCACGCGCGTGGAGTTCTACGGCGGCTCGTTCGGCCGCACCGAGGCGACCTTCGAGACCGCCGGCAATTCCGGCGCCTGGGGCTGGTACCTGATGGGCAACCGCTTCGACGAGGACGGCTGGCGCGACCTGTCGCCGTCCAACGCGAAGAACTTCTACGGCACCTTGTCGTGGCGCGGCGAGGCGGCTTCGCTCGACCTGCACCTCGGCCACGCCGACACCGACCTGACCGGCAACGGCGCCGCCCCGGCCGAACTGCTCGCGCGCGACTGGAAGGCGATCTTCACCGCGCCGGACGAGACCGCGAACCGCATGGACCTGGTCAGCGCGCAAGGAAAATTCGATCTCGGCGAAGCCACGCGGCTGTCGTTCAACCTGTTCCACCGCGCAGTGAAGACGCGCTCCTACAACGGCGACGGCAGCGACTTCGAGGAATGCGAGGACGACGACGACGTCCTGTGCGAGGACGGGGGCGACGAGCGCGTGCTCGACCAGCACGGCAACCCGATCTCCTCGGAGTACGACGCGATCAACCACCTCAGCCATCGCCGGCAGCGAAGCAACGGCGGCACGTTGCAGCTCAGCTTCGACCAGCCGATCGGCGGCATGGAGAACCAGCTCGTGGTCGGCCTCGACCACACCGACGGCCGCCTGGTATTCGATTCCGCGGTCGAGGTGGCGATGTTGCGCGAGGACCGCAGCACCTCGCCGGACTCGGGCCTGTTCGTGCCGGAAGACGCGCTGCGCGTGCGCAGCCGCACGCGCAGCACCGGCGTGTTCGTGACCGACACGCTGTCGATCACCGACGCGCTCGCGCTGACCTTGTCCGGCCGCAGCAACCGCACGCGCACGCAGATCCGCGACCTGACGGGCGAGAATCCCGACCTCGACGGCCGCCATCGCTTCTCGCGCTTCAACCCGGCCGCCGGACTGACTTACCAATGGAGCCGGGCGCTGAACTTCTACGGCGGCTACAGCGAGTCGACACGCCCGCCGACGCCGGTCGAGCTGACCTGCGCGGACGAGGACGCGCCGTGCAAGCTGCCGAACCAGTTCCTGTCCGATCCGCCGCTGAAACAGGTCGTCGCGAAGAGCTGGGAAGCCGGCGTGCGCGGCACCTTCGGCAACCCCGGCAACGGCGAGCACCTGAACTGGCACGTCGGCCTGTTCCGCACCACCAACGTCGACGACATCCTGTTCCAGTCCACCGGCGGCGTGCAGTCGAACGAAGGCTTCTTCGCCAACGTCGGCGACACGCGCCGACAGGGACTCGAAGCGAGCCTGTCCGGCGCACTGTGGGAGCGGCGCCTGCGCTGGCACGCGAACTACAGCTACCTCGACGCGACCTACCGCACCGCGTTCGCCGAGAGCAGCGCGCACCATCCGCACGCCGACGAGGACGGGCGCATCTTCGTGCACAAGGGCGACCGCATTCCGAGCCTGCCCAGGCACAGCCTCAAGCTCGGCGCGGATTTCGCGCTCACGCCGTCGCTCGACCTCGGCGCCGACCTGGTCGCGAACTCCGGCCAGTACCTGCGCGGCGACGAAGCCAACCTGCTCGGGCAAACCGCCGGCTACGCCGTGCTGAACCTGCGCGCGAACTACGCGTTCAACCGGAGCCTGAGTTTCTTCGCGCGCGTCGACAACGTGTTCGACAGGCGCTACGTCACCTTCGGCACGCTGGGCGAGGCGGACGAGATCTTCGCGGGTTTCGAGGATCCGCGCTTCTACGGTCCCGCGGCGCCATGCGGCGCATGGATCGGCGTGCGGCTCTCGCTGTGACCCTGCGCGCGGCGATCAGGCCCGACTCAATCAGGCCTTGCGCAGGAAGCAGGTCTTCAGCACCAGGCCCTTGATCTTGTCGGAGTGGCCTTCGATGTGCTCGGCGTCGTCCTCGACCAGACGGATGTTCTTGATCACCGTGCCCTGCTTGAGCGGGATCGACGAACCCTTGACCTTGAGATCCTTGATCACCACCACCGTGTCGCCGTCGGCGAGCAGGTTGCCGTTGCTGTCGCGCACGACCGGCGCCATCTCGCTCCGCGCCTGTCCGGCCTGCGGCCATTCGTAGCCGCAATCGGCGCAGACGAAGTTGTCGCCGTCCGGATAGGTATTCTCGAGCGTGCATTGGGGACAGGGCGGGATCGTGGGCATGCGGCAGCCGATAGAGGAAAACGGGCGCCTATTCTATTCGCTCGCCGCGCGCAAGAATCGGCGCGCGGCGAGCACGCTGCTACCATGGCTCCAGGGGCCGCGAACGCGGCCCTTGGCTTTTCCGCCGGTTCGTTTTGCGGTCCGTGCGGAACGACGGCGAGCACTCGCCGAGACTTCGGAAATTCCACGGCGGGCCTAACCGGCCGCGCTTTTCACATCAGGAATCGATCGACCGCATGCTTTCCATCGAACACCGCATCGCCCAGGACATCGCCGCACAGCCGGCGCAGGTGAAGGCCGCCGTCGAACTGCTCGACGGCGGAGCGACCGTGCCGTTCATCGCACGCTACCGCAAGGAAGTCACCGGCGGACTCGACGACACGCAGCTGCGTCTGCTCGAAGAGCGCCTGGGCTATCTGCGCGAACTGGAGGACCGCCGCGCGGCGATCCTCGCCAGCATCGAAGAACAGGGCAAGCTCGACGAAGCGCTGAAGACGCAGATTCTCGAAGCCGACACCAAGGCGCGCCTGGAAGACCTGTATCTGCCCTACAAGCCCAAGCGCCGCACCAAAGCGCAGATCGCGCGCGAAGCCGGACTCGAACCGCTCGCGACGGGCCTGCGCGAAGATCCGACCGTCGCGCCGGAAGAACGCGCCGCCGCGTTCGTCGACGCCGAAAAGGGCGTGCCCGACGTGAAGGCCGCGCTAGACGGCGCGCGCCAGATCCTGATCGAATCGATCGCCGAGGACGCCGCGCTGGTCGGCGAGCTGCGCGACTGGGTCTGGGCCAAGGGCCAGATCCGCGCGAAGGTGGTCGAAGGCAAGGAGAACGAAGGCGCGAAGTTCCGCGACTACTTCGACCATGCCGAAGCGATCGCGAAGATTCCCTCGCATCGCCTGCTCGCGCTGCTGCGCGCGCGCAACGAAGGCGTGCTCGCGCTCGAACTGCTGCCGACCGCGGAGCCCGAGCAGGGCCACAGCGAGGCGGAAGGCCGCGTCGCCGCGCAGGCCGGCATCGCCGCGCGCGGTCGCGCCGCCGATGCGTGGCTGCTGGAGACCTGCCGCCTGGCCTGGCGCGTGAAGCTGCATCTGTCGTTGACCTTGGACCTGTTCGGCCGCTCGCGCGAAGCGGCGGAAGACGAGGCGATCCGCGTCTTCGGCGACAACCTCAAGGACCTCATGCTCGCCGCGCCGGCGGGACCGAAGGCGGTGATGGGGCTCGATCCGGGCATCCGCACCGGCGTCAAGGTCGCCGTCGTCGACGCCACCGGCAAGCTGCTGGCGACGACGACGGTGTATCCGCACGAGCCGCGCCGGCAATGGGACCAGTCGCTGGCCGAACTCGGCGCGCTGTGCATCAAGCACGGCGTCGCGCTGATCGCGATCGGCAACGGCACCGCTTCGCGCGAAACCGACAAGCTCGCCGGCGAGGTGATCAAGAAACTCGGCGGCAAGATCGCCAAGATCGTCGTCAGCGAGGCCGGCGCGTCGGTGTATTCCGCGTCCGAACTCGCGGCGAAGGAGTTCCCGCAGCTCGACGTCAGCCTGCGCGGCGCGGTGTCGATCGCGCGCCGCCTGCAAGATCCGCTGGCCGAGCTGGTCAAGATCGAGCCGAAGGCGATCGGCGTTGGCCAGTACCAGCACGACGTCAACCAGATCAAGCTCGCCCGCGCGCTCGACGCGAGGGTCGAGGACTGCGTCAACGCGGTCGGCGTCGACGTCAACACGGCCTCGGCGCCACTGCTCGCGCGCGTCGCCGGGCTTTCCTCCAGCGTGGCCGAGAACATCGTCAAGCATCGCGACGAGAACGGCCCGTTCCGCACGCGCCAGGCGCTGAAGAAAGTGCCGCGCCTCGGCGACAAGGCGTTCGAGCAGTGCGCCGGCTTCCTGCGCATCGGCGACGGCGACGAGCCGCTCGACGCCAGCGGCGTGCATCCGGAAGCCTATCCGGTAGTCGCGCGCATCATCGCCGCCTGCGGCCGCGAGGCGAAGCAGGTGATCGGCGACGGCTCGCTGCTGCGCGGGCTCAAGCCCGAGCAGTTCACCGACGAACGCTTCGGCCTGCCGACCGTGCGCGACATCCTGAAGGAACTGGAAAAACCCGGCCGCGATCCGCGCCCGGCCTTCGTCGCGCCGGAATTCGCCGAAGGCGTCGAGGACCTGAAGGACCTCGTCGTCGGCATGGTGCTCGAAGGCCGTGTCACCAACGTCGCCGCGTTCGGCGCCTTCGTCGACATCGGCGTGCACCAGGACGGCCTCGTGCACGTGTCGGCGCTGTCGCACAAGTTCGTGCGCGATCCGCGCGAGGCGGTCAAGGCCGGCGACATCGTCAAGGTCAAGGTGATGGAGGTCGATCTGCAGCGCCAGCGCATCGCGCTCAGCATGCGTCTGGACGATGTGCCAGGCGAAGCGCGCAGCGCGCGCGAGGAACGCGGCGATCGCGGCGGCGGCCGGCGCGACCAACCCGCGCGCAAGCCCGCTTCCGCGCCGTCGCCGGTGAACAGCGCGTTCGCCGATGCGTTCGCGCGGGCGCGCAAGGGCTGAGGCGTCGCGGTTACCTCTCCCGCTTGCGGGAGAGGTCGCGCCGGAGGCGCGGGTGAGGGAAGCCGTGAAAGCAACCCGCGCGAAACATGCGTCTCACTCCGCCCACCCTCACCCCACCCCTCTCCCGCAAGCGGGAGAGGGAGAAGAGCCGCGCGCCACGTGAACGATGCCCCGCGAGGCACCTGAGCGAACACCAAACGGGAATCCCCGGATCGGCGGATCGCGCCGGTGTGCGCCGTACACTGGGCGCATGACTTCAGCTGGGGCGTCGCCATGAAGACTCTCACCACACTCAGCCTGCAGATCGCGATCGCGACGACATTGTTCGGCGGCCTCGCGGCCTGCGGCGACAAGCCGCCGGCGACCGCCACCACGGCGGCGCCCGCCGCGGCGCCTGCGCCGAACGAACCCGCCGGCACGCCACCGCCGCAGAACGAACCGTCGAAGTCGTCCGACCAGGCGCCGACCGCACGCGAACTGGCCGCCGCACCGCGAGGCTCCGGCAGCCCGCCGCAAGCCGAATCGGCCGCACCGCCACCGGTATCCGCCACCTCGGCGGAAGCGGCCGCACCTCGGGCCGCCGCGCCCGCAGCTCCGGCGAACGCGCCGCGCTACGCCAACGTGATCAGCGTGCAGCCGATCAAGCGCAAGGTCGACCACAAACGCGAGGTCTGCCGCGACGAGCGCGTCGTGCACCGGGCACGGCCGAAGGACGAACACCAGGTTGCCGGCACCGTGATCGGCGCGATCGCCGGCGGCGTGATCGGCAACCAGGTCGGCGGCGGCCGCGGACGCGACCTCGCCACGGTCGCCGGCGCGGTCGGCGGCGGCTACGCCGGCAAGAAGATCCAGCAAGGCCAGCAGAACAAGAACACCTACACCACTACCGAACGCCGCTGCCGCGAGGTCAACGAACCGAGCGAAGAGGTCGTCGCCTACGACGTCGTCTACGAATACCTCGGCTCGACGCAGAAGGTGCGCCTCGACCACGATCCGGGGGATCGCGTCGAACTGCCGGTGCGCGGGATCGAGTGATTGACATCCTCACACCCCAATAAGAGTGGGGAACGCTCGACTGACCTTGCGAGCCACGAGGCCAGTCGAGCAGCCTCAGCCAAAACCTCGATGGTGAGCTTCGGCCAGCCAGATTCGGTCCACTGAGTCGTCAAATCCAATGACAGCGTCGACACCGCAGTGCGGACAAAGGGCTGTTTGTCCGATGGGCTCGCCATCGACCCATTCCTCGATGTCGAGCGGCGAGAATTCGGAGAAACAGTAGAAGCAGGCTGCGATTTCGCTAGCCAGGAGCGAAGTCCTGTGCATCGATGGCCCACAAGTTCTACTCATGAGATCGCTCGCGGCAGTAGCGATCGGCGCATCTTCCTACAGCGAAGGATCGATCGATGCGGCAAAGGGCATCGATCCGAAAGTTTCGCCGCTCGATTGTAAAGTTTCAGATCATGGTCGCCATCTCAGCGCGACCACGTCCAGCGCACACCGAGCATCGCCGTGCGCCCCGGCGCCGGCTCGAAGTAGCGCCCGTTGGCGTCGTTGACGATGACCGAGCCGGCATAGCGGCGATCGAACAGGTTGTCCACGCGCAGGAACGTGCGCCATTGACCGGACGACAGATCGAAACCGTAGCCGAGATCGACGCCGGCGACGGCGTAGCCCGGCGCGCGGTCGCTGCCGAGATCGTTGACCGGCACTGCGGCGACGGCATCGGCGTCGAACGCGGCGCGCCAGCCGCGTTCGACGCCCCAGCCGAGCGCGAGATGCGCGTTCTGTTTCGGAATGCCGGGAATGTGCGTGCCGGCGGCGACCGGCGTCGGCGTACACGGCGTGCCGACGCAGGTGGCGAACGGCGAGCGGAACGTCGCGTCGAGGCGCGTCCAGGCGAACTGCAGGCGCCAGCGTTCGGCGAAGCGCCAGTCCAGCGAGAATTCGACGCCGTCGCGGCGTGCCTTGCCGATGTTCTGGTACGTGGTGCGGCCGCCGGCGGCGCTGGCGACCGCGAGCTCGTCGCGGGTGTCGGCGCGGAACACGGCGAGGTTCGCTTCCAGGCCTGCGCCCGGGCGCAGCTTGAGGCCGAGCTCACCGTTGCGCGTGCGCGAAGGCGTCAGGTCGAAGGCGAGTCCGGCGCGGCCGTCGGCGCGGTAGCCGAGTTCGTTGAAGGTCGGCGTTTCGAAGCCCTTGCCATAGGCGGCGTAGACGTGCACCGCCTCGCTCGCGCGCCAGAGCAGACCCGCGACCGGCGTGGTCGCGCCGTAGTCGGCCTTGCCGCTGTCGTCCGGATTGGTCGCGGTGACGTAGCGATCGGCCGAGTCGAATTTCACCTGGCTGTGGCGCAGGCCGAGGTTCAGCGTCCACGCCTCGGCGAAGCGCCAGCTCGCCTGTGCGTACTGGTCGAAGTCGCGCACGGTGTCGATCTCGTTACGGCGCAGGGCGCCGCGCACGCCGAGCGCATCGCCGACGAAGTTCTCGTAGCCGCGGCGATGCTGGCGCTGGCGATCCCAGGCGAGGCCGGCGGCGAGTTCGAGCGGGCGCCCGGCGAGTTCGTCGCGCCAGGTCCAGCGCGCGTCGGTGCCGCCGTAGCCGCTGCCGAGGTCGACCACGCCGCCGGAATGCAGCGGATTGCCCTGCGCGGACTTCGGCACCGACAGGTACTGCTCGACCTCGCGCCGTCCGGCGTAGCCGAGCAGGCGCACTGCGTGCCCACCGCCGAGGTCCTGCTCGTAGATCGCGCCGCCCTGCGTCTGGTGCACGCTCTTGCGCGTGTCGAACTGTTCGGCGACCGCGGCGACACCGCGCGGATCGTTCTCGAACTGCGCGCGCGTCAGGCCGAGCGGGTCCTGCGCGCCGGGCAGGGCGACCGAATTGAGCAGCACCGTCAGCTTGCCGCCGGTGCCGATCTTCCAGCCGAGCTTGGCGTTGCCCGATTCGCGCTCGGCGCGGCTGTGATCGCGGTAGCCGTCGGTCTGGAAGTGCGTGAGGTCGAGGTTGTAGTCGAACCCGCCGCTGGCGCCGCGCGCGTTCGCGCTGGCGCGCCAGGTGCCGTAGCTGGCACCGGCGAGGCCGAAGTCGAACTGCGGCGGAGCGCTGCCGTCGGCGGTGAACAGCTGGATCACGCCGCCGGAGGAATTGCCGTACAACGCCGAGAACGGCCCGCGCAGCACCTCGATGCGCGCCGCCGAATCGAGATTGAAGTGCGAGACCTGGCCCTGCCCGTCCGGCATCGTCGCCGGGATGCCGTCGACGTACAGGCGCACGCCGCGCACGCCGAAGGTCGAGCGCGCGCCGAAGCCGCGGATCGAGATCTGCTCGTCTTGCGCGTAGTTCTGCCGATCGCGCGCGAGCACGCCGGGAACCGTGCCGAGGTATTCGGACGGATTCACGCCGAGCGTGTCGGAATCGGCCTCGACGTCGACCGCGTCGATCGAGGCCGGCACCTCGTAGGCGTCCTGCGCGCTGCGCGTGGCGGTGACGACGACGGTCGGCAGGTCGTCCTTCGGCGGCGTCGGCAGCGCATCGGCGGCGAAGGCGCGCAGCGCGAAGCCGCCGCCGAGCATCGTCAACCAGAACCTGCTGCGCATGCACTGCCCCATCGACGTCGGACCGTGCATGCTAGCAAGCGGCGCCGCGCGGCCCTCTAGCGAAAATCGTGAACGGCGCGCGTCACTCGGCCAGCGGAATGCGGTGCTTGCGGATCTTGCGGTACAGCGTGTTGCGGCTGACGCCGAGCGCGTCGGCGGTGTGCGTGATGTTCCAGCGGTTGCGCTCCAGCTCGCGCAGTAAGGCCGAATGCTCGGCGATGTCGAGCGGCGTGCGGCAGCAGCTCTCGGCGGCGCTCGGCGTCAACGCGATCGGCAGTTCGCGCGCGGCGGCCGGCGGCGCGCCCTTCGCGGCCGCGTCGAGCAGTTCCTGCGGCAAGTTCGAGATGCGGATGGTGCCGTCCTGGCACAGCGCGGCGGCGGTGCGCAGCACGTTGCGCAGCTGCCGGATGTTGCCGGGCCAGTGGTAGGAGAGCAGCGCGTGCAGCGCGTCGGGCTGGATGCGCACCGGCGTCGCCTCGTCGCTTTCCTCGCGCAGCAGGTTCTCGATCAGCTCGGCGCGATCCTCGCGGTCGCGCAGCAGCGGCAGTTGCAGCGTGGTGCCGGCGAGGCGGTAGTAGAGATCCTCGCGGAAGTCGCCGTCCTGCACCATCTGGCGGATGTCGCGATGGCTGGCGCTGATCACGTGCAGGTCGACGGTGATCGCCTGGTCGCCGCCGAGCGGCACGATCTCGAATTCCTCGATCACGCGCAGGAGGCGCGTCTGCAAGGTCAGCGGCATGTCGCCGATCTCGTCGAGGAACAAGGTTCCGCCGCTCGATTGCAGGATCTTGCCGGGGCGGCCGTGACGGTCGGCGTCGGTGAACGCGCCGCGGGTGTAGCCGAACAGCTCGCTTTCGATCAGCGACTCGGGAATCGCGCCGCAATTGACCGCGACGAACGGCTTGCCGGCCCAGGCGCAGGACGTGTGCAGCGCTCGCGCGAACGCCTCCTTGCCGGTGCCGGTGGCGCCTTGCAGCAGGATCGGCACGCGCTTGCCGAACAGCTGCTGCGCGCAATTGAGGCTGTGCAACATCGACGGATCGCCGATGACGTGGCGGCGTCCGCCTTCCACGGCGGACGACACCGGCTGCGCGCGCGCCGCGCCGCCGGCCGGCGCGCGCGCGATGGACTGCTCGCGCGAGCGCACTAGCGCGAAGAAGCGGCGGCCGTGCTCGACCTCGCGGATCGGCCAGATCGTACGCGGATCGGTCGCCGCGCGCTGCTGAAGGCTGGAGAAGGCGAACTGGAACAGCGATTCGATCGACCGGCCGACCAGCCGGCTGCGATCGGGATGGCCGAGCTGGGCCATCGCGCTCTCGTTGACGGCGAGGATCGTGCCGTCGCGGGCCACCGCGATCAGCGCCTCGTGCAGCAGGCCGACGAACTCCGGGCGGCTGTGGAAGCGCAGGATGTAGGCGTCGGGGAACTCGTGCAGGAAGTGGAAGCGCGAGATCAGGTTCGCCGACATCGTCACCAGCGCCATCGTGTGGCGCTGGATCAGGCGCGTGTCGCTGCAGTTCGCCGATGAAGCGTCGAGCACGCCGAGCAGGCCGCCGTGCGCGTCGAGGATCGGCGCGCCCGAGCAGGACAGGTTGACGTTGTAGCCCATGAAGTGCTCGTCGCGATGCACCGTCACCGGCGCATGCTCGGCGATCGCGGTGCCGAGGCCGTTGGTGCCTTCGTGGCGCTCGTCCCACAGCGCGCCGAGCCAGAGGCCGGCGTGGCGGAATTCGCGTTTCAGGGTCGGGTCGGTAATCGTGTGCAGGATCGTCGCGTCGGCGTCGGCCAGGATCACCGCGTAGCCGGAACCGGAGATCTGCTCGTACAGGCTTTCCATCTCGGCGCGCGCGACGCCGAGCAGCTCGCCCATGCGCTGCTGCCGCTCGCGCAGCTGGGTCGCCTCGAGCACCGCGGTGGCGCGCGCGTCGCCGGGCTGCATGCCGTATTCGGTCAGGCAGCGGTCCCAGGACTTGGCCACGTGCGGCGCCAGCGAGTTGCGCAGCTCGCCGCGCACCGCCTCGATGACGCGGGACGCGTGGCGTACGACCAGGCCAGACTCGCTCATGTGCAACCATCCTCCGCGAAGCGCGGATCACGAGCCTTCGTCGCAGCGATCCGCAGGATGCGGCGGCTCGCGCCGCGGGCTTTCCCGCCAGGGATCGGGAGCGTGGCCCGATCAGGCGGATTTCGCAAACCGCAGCGCAGCATGAGCGGCGAGCCGCGTCCGCGGAGCCGGCACGTCCGCCGCCGCTTTCGCTCCACTGCGTCTCGCCCGCGAGCGGAATCGGCCGGCGCGACCTGCGATCCTGCACGGCACCCGGACTCGCCTAGAATCAGCACCCGAACCAGTCACGGGAAGCCCGCATGTCCAACCCCTCGGTCAGCCGCACGCCGTACACGCTCGGGGATGCGCTGAAGGCGAACGTCGAGCTCGTGCGCGCGACCGCCGGCGACACCGAGCGTCTGCTGCACGGCAGCGGCGAGCTGAAGTTCGGCCAGGGGCTGATCGCGACGATCGTCGCGCTCGCGCTCGGTTTCCTCTGCCTCCTCGGCGTGCTCGCGTTCCATTTTCCGGAATACCTGACTACGCCCGAGCTGCGCCGCCAGTATTCGGTCGACCTGCTGCGCCAGGCGATGTTCGTCGCGCTACTGGTCGCCGGCGGGCTGTCCTTGGCCAATCTGGTGCTCGGCGTGCGCCGCAACCTCAACCTGGTGGCGTTCGTGCTGGTGATCCTCGCCGTCGCGCTCGGCGGTTCGCGCGTGCCGGTCGGCAACTTCCCGGACCATACGCCCTACATCGGCCTGGACTGGTTCATCCTCGACCTGCTCGGCTCGACGCTGATCTTCATCGCGATCGAGAAGCTGTTTCCGTTGTACAAGGGACAGGCCGTGTTCCGTCGCGAATGGCAGACCGACCTGAAGCATTTCGCGGTCAACCATTTCCTCGTCGGCGTGATCCTGCTGACGGTGAACTTCGTCATCCACCACGGCTTCGCCTGGGCCGTCAGCCACGACTTCCAGCTCGCGGTGCAGCGCATCTGGTTCGTGCCGCAGCTGCTGCTGTGCATCCTGGTCGCCGACCTCGCGCAGTACTGGACGCACCGCGCCTACCACGAGATCCCGTTCCTGTGGCGCTTCCACGCCGTGCACCACAGCGCCAAGACGATGGACTGGCTGGCCGGCTCGCGCCAGCACGTGCTGGAGATCGTGTTCACGCGCGTGTGCGTGCTGGCGCCGCTGTTCGTGCTCGGCTTCAGCGAGGCCGTCATCAACGCCTACATCATCATCGTCGGCTTCCAGGCCGTGCTGAACCACGCCAACGTGCACCTGCCGTGGGGGCCGTTGAAGTATCTGATCGTGACGCCGGACTTCCATCACTGGCACCACTCCTCCGACGACGAGGCGATCGACCGCAACTACGCCGCGCACTATTCCTTCCTCGACTACCTGTTCGGCACCGCCGTGAAGGTGCCCGAGCACAAGCCGCTGCCGGAAAAGTACGGCGTGGTCGGCGACTACATGCCGGACGGCTGGATCGTGCAGCAGACGTTCCCGTTCCGCGCCAAGCCGGCCGGGGACTCCGCCGCCGCGCCCTGACTCCGGGAGGGGGAGCCGACCGCCTGCTACAATTCCGCTCTTGCCCGCAGCCCCCTCACCGGTAGCCACCATGTCCGTTCCCGCCGCCGCCCTCGCGCCGTCGATCGACCGCGAGTACACGCTAGAACACAAGTACACGCGCACTGAAGGCCGCATCTACCTGTCCGGCGTGCAGGCGCTGGTACGGCTGCCGCTGATGCAGCAGATGCGCGACCGCGCGGCCGGCGTGAACACGGCCGGCTTCATCTCCGGCTACCGCGGCTCGCCGCTCGGCGGGTTCGACCTGGAGCTGTGGAAGGCGAAGAAGCACCTGAAGGCGTCGAGCATCGAGTTCACGCCGGGCCTCAACGAGGACCTCGGCGCGACGATGGTCTGGGGCACGCAGCAGGCCAATCTGTTCCCCGGCGCGAAATACGACGGCGTATTCGCGATGTGGTACGGCAAGGGTCCGGGCGTGGACCGCTGCGGCGACGTGTTCAAGCACGGCAACGCGGCCGGCACCTCCAAGTTCGGCGGCGTGCTCGCGCTCGCCGCCGACGATCACGCCTGCCGTTCCTCGACCCTGCCGCACGGCTCGGAACTCGAATTCGTCAGCGCGATGATGCCGGTGCTCAATCCCGCCGGCGTGCAGGACATCCTCGACATGGGCCTGCTCGGCTGGGCCATGTCGCGCTTCACCGGCCGCTGGGTCGGCTTCAAGACGATCGCCGAGACGGTCGAATCGTCGGCCAGCGTCAACGTCAATCCGCACCAGCTCGACATCGTGCTGCCGGAGGACTTCGCGCTGCCGGCCGGCGGCCTCAACATCCGCTGGCCGGATCCGCCGCTGAACCAGGAAATGCGCCTGCACCAGTACGCCGTGCAGGCGGCGTGCGCGTTCGCGCGCGCGAACCGCATCGACAAGATCGTGCTCGACTCGCCGAAGGCGCGCCTGGGCATCGTCACGACCGGCAAGAGCTACCTCGACGTGCTGCAGGCGCTCGAATACCTCGGCATCAGCGAGGCCGACGCGAGAGAGATCGGCATCCGCGTGTACAAGGTCGGCATGACCTGGCCGCTGGAGCCGGTCGGCATCCGCGAGTTCGCGCGCGGCCTCGAAGACGTCATCGTGGTCGAGGAGAAGCGCTCCTTCATCGAGTCGCAGATGAAGGAATACATGTTCAACTGGGACACCCGCCCGCACATCGTCGGCAAGTACGACGAGGAAGGGAACTGGATCCTGCCGAGCACCAACGAGCTGACGCCGGCGATGATCGCGCTGGTGATCGCGCGCCGTCTGTCGCGCTTCTTCACCAGCGAGGCGATCAAGGCGCGCGTCGCCTGGATCGAGGCGAAGGAAAAGGAACTGACCCTGCCGCGCGCGAACTTCCCGCGCGCCGCGCACTACTGTTCGGGCTGCCCGCACAACACCTCGACCAAGGTACCGGACGGCAGCCGCGCGCTCGGCGGCATCGGCTGCCACTACATGGTCACCTGGATGGACCGCAGGACCGACACCTTCACGCAGATGGGCGGCGAAGGCGTGACCTGGTGCGGGCAGGCGCCATTCACCGAAACCAGGCACGTGTTCCAGAACCTCGGCGACGGCACCTACTTCCACTCCGGTTCGCTGGCGATCCGCCAGTCGATCGCCGCCAAGGTCAACATCACCTACAAGATCCTCTACAACGACGCGGTCGCGATGACCGGCGGCCAGCCGGTCGACGGCACCCTGACCGTGCCGGACATCGCGCACCAGGTGCGCAGCGAAGGCGTGCAGACGATCATCGTCGTCAGCGACGACGTCGCCAAGTGGTCCAGGCCGGAGATCTTCCCGGCCGGCGTCGAGTTCGTCCACCGCGACGAGCTCGACGCGGTGCAGAAGCGCATGCGCGAGATCGAGGGCGTCAGCGTGCTGATCTACGACCAGACCTGCGCCACCGAGAAGCGCCGCCGCCGCAAGCGCGGCAAGATGGAAGATCCGAAGAAGCGCCTGTTCATCAACTCGCTGGTCTGCGAGGGCTGCGGCGACTGCGGCGAGAAATCGTTCTGCGTCTCGGTGCTGCCGAAGGAGACCGAGTACGGCCGCAAGCGCGAGATCGACCAGAGCAACTGCAACAAGGACTTCTCCTGCGCCAAGGGTTTCTGTCCGAGCTTCGTCTCGGTGGTCGGCGGCGGCCTGAAGAAGAAGAAAGGCAAGGCCGATGTCGACTTCGCCGCATTGCCCGCCCCCGTGTTCGCCAGTGACCTGGCGCAGCCGTGGAACATCCTCGTCACCGGCATCGGCGGCACCGGCGTGGTCACGATCGGCGCGCTGATCGGCATGGCCGCGCATCTGGAAGGCAAGGGCGGCACCGTGCTCGACCAGACCGGCCTCGCGCAGAAGGGCGGCGCGGTCACCTGCCATCTGCGCATCGCGAAGGTGCCGGAAGACATCCACGCCGTGCGCATCGCCGCCGGCGAGGCCGACCTCGTGCTCGGCTGCGACATGGTCGTCGTCAACGACTACTGGGCGCTGTCGAAGATCCGCGCCGGCCGCTCGCGCGTCGTGCTGAACACCTACGAGGCGATGCCGGGCACCTTCACGATGAAGCCGGACATGCAGTTCCCGGCGCAACAGATCGTCGACGCGGTGAAGACCGCCCTCGACGGCGCCTCGCCGGAACTCGTCGACGCCACCGAGCTGGCGACCGCCCTCCTCGGCGACACCATCGCGGCGAACCTGTTCATGCTCGGCTACGCCTGGCAGAAGGGCTGGGTGCCGTTGTCCGAGGACGCGTTGATGCGCGCGATCGAACTCAATGGCGCGGCGATCGAGATGAACAAGACCGCGTTCAACTGGGGCCGCATGGCCGCGCACGACCCGGTCGCGGTGCGCAAGGCCGCCGGCCTGCCCAATCCGCACACGCCGTCCGGCGCGATCCCGCTCGCGCTGCCGGTGCGCCGCACGGCGTCGAACGGCAACGCCGCCGCGCTCGACGACGAAACCTTGAGCGCCTCGCTCGACGAGCGCATCGCGCGCCGCGTCGCCTTCCTCACCGACTACCAGAACGCGGCCTACGCGCAGAAGTACCGCGCGCTGGTCGACAAGGTGCGCGCGGCGGAAGCGGCCAAGACGCCCGGTTCGACGGGCTTGAGCGAAGCCGTCGCGCGCTACGCGTTCAAGCTGATGGCCTACAAGGACGAATACGAGGTCGCGCGCCTGTACACCAGCGGCGACTTCGAGCAGCGCCTCAAGGACACCTTCGACGGCGACTACAAGCTGCACTTCAACCTGGCGCCGCCGCTGTTCGCCAAGCGCGACACCGACGGCAACCTGAAGAAGGCCGAGTACGGCCCGTGGGTGTTCAAGGCGTTCAAGCTGCTGGCGAAGCTGCGGTTCTTGCGCGGCGGCGCGCTCGACGTGTTCGGCTACACCGCCGAGCGCAAGATGGAACGCCGCCTCATCGCCGACTACACCAGGACGATCGACGAGCTGCTGGCCGGATTGAGCGGCGACAACCACGCCTTGGCGGTCGACGTCGCCTCGGTGCCGGAACTGATCCGCGGCTACGGCCACGTCAAGGAACGCCACTTCGAGAACGCGATGAAGCGGCAGGACGACCTGCTCGCCGCATGGCGCAATCCGGTGGCGCAACGCGCGGCGGCGTGAGGCCGTAGCGCCATTCGGACCCTCGGAACATTCGGGGATGGGTCGCCAGAAGGCGGATTCGGCCTCGCCGCAGGAGCGGTCCGAGGCCCGCTTCTTCTGCGGATATCTATTCAATGATCGCAGGGGCTTGGCCAGGACCTGACTCAAGCCTCTCGATACCAACAAGAAAATCAATAAGTTATTTTCCTGCTCGGCGGATTCTCACGCGAATCGCCTTGACTATCCATTCATGGATCTATTCAAATCGCTTCATGGACGAGGCTCGATGGGATCGTCTCGAAACCCTGCTGCGTCGCGAAGGTGTCCTGCCGGCGGCAACGATCGCGGCTGAGCTCGGCATCAGCCAGCCGACGGTTTCGCGTCTGCTGACGCAGGCCGGCGAGCGCATCGTACGCATCGGCCGCGCACGTGCGGCGCGCTACGCGCTCGCGCACGACGTCGCGCGAATGGGCAGCCACTGGCCGTTGTACCGCATCGACGCGGAGGCGCGATCCGAACGGATCGGCGAGCTGCATGCGCTGCACGGCGACGAATTCTTCTTCGCGCCGGACGGCGAACGTCCGGCGCTGACGCACGGCGATTTCGCCGCCGGCCTGTATCCCGGCCTGCCGTGGTTCCTCGACGACCAGCGACCGCAGGGTTTTCTCGGCCGTGCGTTCGCGCGCCGCGTCGCGGCGGACATCGGCGCACCGGACGACATCCTGCTCTGGCGCGGCGACGACGCCGTGCTGGCGATGCTGCGTCACGGCGGCGACCTGCCCGGCGACCTCGTCCTCGGCGAGGCGTCCTTGCAGCGCGCGCTGCACGCCATTCTCGATCCGCAGGGAGCGGTCGCGGTGGAAGAACGCGACGCACGTTATCCGCAGCTCGCCGAGGCCGCGTTGCGCGGCGAGGCGGTCGGCTCGTCTGCGGGGGGCGAGCAGCCGAAGTTCGCGATCACGCTGCGTGCGGAAGACGGCTTTCGTCCGGTCATCGTCAAGTTCAGCGATCGCCTGGAAACGCCGGCCGGCCGGCGCTGGGCCGATCTGCTGATCGCCGAACACCACGCCGGCGCGGTATTGCGCGAGCACGCGCTTCCCGCGGCGGAAAGCGCGCTCGTCGAAGCCGCCGGTCGCGTGTTCCTGCAATCGACGCGGTTCGATCGCACGCGAGTCCTCGGCCGCCGCGGTCTCGTCTCGCTCACCGCGCTCGATGCGGCGTACTACGGCCACGGCCGCATCGACTGGCGCACGTTCGCGCACGAGTTGCAGCGCGACGGCTGGCTCGACGCCGACGACGCACGGCGCCTGCGCCTCGTCGGCTGGTACGGCGCGCTGATCGCCAACAGCGACATGCATCTGGGCAACGCCTCGCTGCATCTCGTCGACCGGCGCCCTCTGCCGCTGGCCCCGGTCTACGACATGCTGCCGATGCGCTTCCGCCCGCTGGTCAGCGGCGAAGTCGTCGCGCACCGCTACGAGATCGCCCTGCCCTCGCCCGAACAGCAGGCCGACTGGCGCGAAGCGGCGCGCATGGCGGCGACGTTCTGGCGGCGCGTCGGCGAGGACGCGCGCGTCTCCGCCGCCTTCCGCGCCATCGCGGCGGAAGCCGGTACCGTGCTGGCGCGCACGCGCACCTACATCGGCGACTGACGCGGCGCGGAACCTAGGCCGAGATCGCCAGCCGTTCGCTGTCGTAGATGCGCGCGGTGATCAGATAGACGATCAGCGCGGCGACCGCGGTGCAGACGAAGCACAGGCCGAGCTGCTGCGCCGTGACCGTGTCGCCGCGCAGGAAGCGCGTGATCGCGACCTGCTGGCTCATCAGCGGCACCGCGTACATCCAGGTCTGCGTCTTGATCGGGAACACCGACAGCATCAGCGTCGGGATCACCGGCACGAACATCAGCAGCGAGAGATAGGTCTGCGCCTCGCGGAAGCTCTTCGCGAACGCCGCGGCCAGCGTCTGCAACGTCGCCAGCAGCAGCACCAGCGGCAACATCACGAACAGCGTCAACGCGGCGAAACGCACGCCGATGTCGAGCGCCATGCCGAGCTTCTCGGTCGGCAGGAACTGCCCGGCGATCGAGAACGCGACGATGCTGAGCAGCACGGTGACGAAGGCGAACAGGCTGGTCGCGGCGAGCTTGCCGGCGAGGATCCTGCCGCGCGAAACCGGATTGACCAGCAGCGGTTCCAGCGACTGCCGCTCGCGCTCGCCGGCCGTGGTGTCGATCGCCAGCGCCATGCCGCCGATGAAGCCGCCGAGGATGAAGAAGTACGGCAGCATGCCGAACAGCGTGCTGCTGCGGTTCTGCGCGGTCGACTGGTCGCGCGCGGCGACCACCAGCGGACGGGTCAGGTCCGGCGCCAGGCCGCGCGCGATCATGCGCAGCGCGCCGGTGCGCTGGCCGTAGGCGTCGAGCACGCGCTGCAGGCGCGAGACCGAACCCTGCGCGTCGCGCTGCGAGGCGTCGAAGATCAGCTCGACCTGCGCCGACTCGCCCTTGCGCCACGCCTCGGCGTAGTCCTTCGGAATGCGCAGCACGAGATCGGCGTCCTGCTCGCGCACCGCGCGCTCCGGATCGGCCGGTGCGTCCTTGATGCGCAGGTTCTGCTGCTTCAGCGCGGCGATCAGGTTCGGCGCGTACTCGGCGCCGACCACCGGCACGTCGAGCGGCAGCTCGGCCTTGTCCAGTTCGCGCGTGACCGCGGTATTGATGATCAGCACGAACACCAGCGGCGCGAACAGCGGCCCGGTCAGCAGCGTGTTCATCACCGTGCGGCGATCGCGCAGGTTCTCGCGGATTTCCTTCCAGAAGACGGTGAACAGGGATTTCATGCGGCGAGTCCTTCTTCGGAACCGATGATCGAGACGAAGGCGTCTTCGAGCGTGGCCTGCCCGGTCTGCGCGAGCAGTTGCGCGGGCGATTCGTCGGCGACGACGCGGCCGCGCGCGATCACCACGATGCGATCGCACAGCGCGGCGACCTCCTGCATGATGTGACTGGAGAACAGCACGCAGCGGCCCTCGTCCTTCAGCCGGCGCATGAACGTGCGCATCGCGCGCGTCGCCATCACGTCGAGGCCGTTGGTCGGTTCGTCGAGGATCACGTTCTTCGGGTCGTGGATCAGCGCGCGCGCGATCGCGGTCTTCACGCGCTGCCCCTGCGAGAAGCCCTCGGTGCGGCGCTCGGCGATGTCGGCCATCTCCAGCGCCTCGATCAGTTCGTCGGCGCGGCGCCGGCGCGTGGCGGCGTCGAGGCCTTGCAGGCGTCCGAAGTAGTCGATGTTCTCGCGCGCGCTGAGGCGCTTGTAGAGTCCGCGCGCGTCCGGCAGCACGCCGAGCCGGCGCCGTACGCCGAGCGGATCGGCGGCGGCGTCGATGCCGTCGACGCGCACCGCGCCGGTGTCCGGCCGCATCAGCGTGTAGAGCATGCGCAGCGTGGTCGTCTTGCCGGCGCCGTTCGGGCCGAGCAGGCCGGTGATCTCGCCGTCGCGCGCGGCGAACGAGACGCCGTCGACGGCCTTCACCGCGCCGAAACTCTTGTGCAGGTCTCTGACTTCGATCATGGCGAAGCTCCGTTGAAATCGATGAAGGCCGGCGTGGCGCCGAAGTCGGCGATGCAGCCGGCGTCGAGGTTCTTCGCGTCGAGCGTGTCGACGAAGCGCGCGACCAGCTTGGGCAGGCAGCCGCGCCCCATCACGCTGTGGCCCTGACCGGCCGCGACCAGCTGACGCGCGTTCGACAGGCCCTTCAGGATCGCCTCGCCGTAGCGCGGCGGCGTGACCGGATCGAACTCGCCGGACAGGATCAGCACCGGCTTGTCGCTGCGCACCGGCGCGTGGAAGTCGGGCGGACGCGTGCCGCGCGGCCAGATCGCGCACTGTTCGCGCAAGACGCGCGAGAACAGGTCGCCGAGCATCAGCGCGGCGTCCTGCGGTCGATCGGCGAGCTGGTCGGCGTCCTCGGCGCAGACCACCGAGAGCTGCATGCCGCTCTCGGCGAGGTCGGACATCTCGCCGGCGATGAATTCGGACTGCCCGACCAGCGGCGCGTAGTCGCCGTGCAGCGCGCGGTCGACGACCAGCGGCAGCAGCGCCGCGGTTTCCGGCGAATAGGCGAACATGCGCACGAGGCCGGCGAGGCGCAGCGCGCCGAGCGGCTTCTTCTCGACCGCGTAGGTGCGCGGATCGCGCAGGCTCACCTCTTCGGGCTTCGCGGCGAGCTGGTCACGCAGGCGGTACAGGCTCGCGTACGGATCGCCGAACGCCTTCGCGCAGACCGGCTCTTTCGCGCAGGCGGCGAACTGCGCCTTCAGCGAGTCGTCGAGATTGCGCGCGAACTCGGAGCCGAGGACCTGCTCGTTCGGCACCGGGCTGTCGAGCACGATGCTGCGCACGCCGTCGGGGTGGCGCATCAGGTACTGCTGCGCGACGCGCGTGCCGTAGGACACGCCGACGAGGTCGAACTGCGGCGCGCCGAGCGCCTGGCGCAGCGCCTCGAGGTCGCGTACGGCGGCGCTGGTCGTGTACTGCGCCGGATCGGCGTTCTTGGAGACTTCGGCGAGGCAGGCCTGCGTATTGGCGCGGATCTTCGCGATGTCGACCGCCTGCGCCGACGCGGCGTCGTCGTCATCCAGCTCCTGCTTGCAGTCCAGCGCGTGCGAGGCGCCGGTGCCGCGCTGGTCCATCAGCACCAGGTTGCGCTGGCGCAGCAGCGGCGCGAACGCGCCGGCGACGCGCGGATAGGCTTCGGTCGCGGCCTGGCCCGGCCCGCCGGCGAGCAGCACGACGAGATCGCGCGCCGCCGCCGACGCTTCGCCGCGCACGATCGCCAGATGCAGGTCGATCTTGCGGCCGTCGGGCCGGTCCCAGTTCTCCGGCACCTGGAACGGCGCGCAGAACGCAGCGGTGGTCGCCGCGGAGTTGCGCTGCGCGAGTTCGCAGGGCGCGAACGCGAGCGAACCGAGCGTGAAGCCGCGCTCGCCGGACTTCTGCACGATCGCCGCGCCCTGGCGCGATTCCGCGGCGCCTTTCGGCGCGCGCGACTTGGTCCATTCGTGCACGCCGACCACGGCGACGAAAGCCGCAGCGACGGCGAATTTCAATGCTTTGCGTTTGTCGATTGCCATCATTCCCCCGGGTCGAAGATCGACTCGATCGATTGCTTGAACAGTTTCGCGATGCGGAACGCCAGCGGCAGGCTCGGGTCGTACTTGCCGGTCTCGATCGCGTTGATCGTCTGCCGCGACACGCCGAGCCGCTCGCCGAGCTCGCCTTGCGACCAGCCGCTGGCTTCGCGCAGCTCGCGCACGTGGTTGTTCATTCGCCGCTGCCCTTGCCGTAGTGCCGCGACACGCCCCATCGCGTGAGGCCGTAGACCGCGCACAAGCTCGGGAACACCCAGATCAGCGCGTCGTCGCGCGGCGCGGCCACACCGCTGGCGCCGAGAAAGCCGACGATCAGGCTCAGCGAGGCGACCACGCCGCTGGCGACGCTGAGCGCGATCAGGTGCACGCGCTGCTCGAGTTCGTCGCTGTGGATGACCCGCCAGGTCATCAGCCAGACCACGCCGATCACCGGCAGCGCCGGCGCAATGGCGAGTGCCGCCTTGGCCGTCAGGCCCTGCGCTTCGCGCACGTGCGGCCACAGCACGACGATCGCGACGGCGTAGATCGCCATCAGGATCAGCACGGCGGCCTGGTAGCGTTTGCGGCTGTAGTGCATGCGTGGGTCCCTGGAGAAGTCCGGCGCGGCGGCCTATTGGTAGTGCCGGTGCGCCCAGATCTGCGCGCAGAAGTAGAAGACGCACATCAACGGTGCGGCGAGCAGCAGCGGCAGCTCGATCACGCCGGCGTTGTCGAGCAGGCCGAGCGCGGTCAGGACCAGGATCGAGACGACCAGGCCGACCAGGCCCGCTTCGAGCTCGACGCGCTGGCGCAACTCGTCGGTGCGGCGGATGCGCGTGTACTCGACATAGACGAAGCCGAGCACGAACGGCATCGGCGACAGCGCGATCAGCGCGCGCAGCGGCGGCGACTGGATCGACGCCATCTTCGACATCGCGAAGACGATGGTCGGGACGTAGCCGAGCATCAGCAGGGTCGACGCCCACCAGTACTTGCGCGTCGCGCCGGCACACCAGAGCTCTTTGAACATGACTCGCCCCTGTCAAGCTTCCTTGACAAGAGGCTATCTCCGGCCGGAAAGACTGTCAAGCGTCCTTTACAGGACGTCGTCCGCCACGGCGGAAGGAAGCGAACCGTCCGGACGGGGCGTCAGAAGCGGGCATTTTTCGACAGCCGCGGCGGCGGAGCCAGCCGGCGGACCAATCGGAGAACTGTTTCTAAGTATAGAAATGACTAATTTGTCATTTTTGTAGCTGGCATGACTTCTGCGTAGCGGTCCGTACCGACATTCCGTCGCCCCTCTCCAAGGAGACCCCGATGCACGCCAGAATCCTCGCCGCCGCTCTCGCGGCCCTCGCCACCGGTGCGGCTTCCGCCGCCACCGACACGACGACCTTCAACGTGAAGATCGTCATCACCAGTTCCTGCGACATCCACACCGTCGCCGCCACCGACGTCAATTTCGGCAGCCAGGCCTCGACGGCGACCAACATCGACAACCAGGGCACGCTCAACGTGAACTGCACGCCGGGCACCGCGTACACGGTCGCGTTGGACAACGGCCAGAATGGCACCGACGTCAACTCGCGCAAGATGGCCAACGGCGCGAACCTGGTCCCGTACCAGCTGTATCGCGCCGCCGCGCGCGGCGCCGGCGACGTCTGGGGAAGCACCACCGGCGCGGGCGGCAACGTGCTGGCCGGCAGCGGCACCGGTTCGGCGGTGAGCGTCCCGGTCTACGGCCGGGTGCCGAGCGCGAACTTTCCGGCCGGCAGCTACAACGACGTGATCACGGCGACCGTCACCTACTGAGGCCGCCGATGTCCCTGCGTCGGCTCGCCCTCGCCTGCGTCGCGGCGTGGCTTTGCTGCGCCGGACCCGCGGCGCGCGCCAGCGGCCTGCAGGTCACGCCGACCTCGCTCACGCTGGCGCCGGGACGCAACGCCGATGGCCTCTGGCTCGGCAACACCGGCAGCCAGACGTTGCACGCGCAGGTACGCGTGCTGCACTGGATCCAGCAGAGCGGCGAGGAGCAGCTCGCCCCTTCGCAGGCCCTGGTCGCCAGTCCGCCGATGATCGAACTGGCGCCGGGCGCGCGCCAGCTGGTGCGCGTGATCCGCACGGCGCCCGCGAACGGCGCGCGCGAAGACGCCTACCGCGTGCTGGTCGACGAGTTGCCTTTGGACTCGGCGCAGCCGCCGGAACAGGACGCCGACGCACAGCGCGGCCTGCGCTTCGTGCTGCGCTACTCGGTGCCGGTGTTCCTGACGCCGTCCGGCGACGCGCCGGCCGCGCCGCAGTTGCAGGGCCGCCTGCTCGAGGACGGCGGGCGGCGCGTGCTGGAAGTCGCCAATCGCGGCAATGCGCACGCGCAGCTCGGCAACCTGGTGCGCATCGACGCGCAAGGCCATCGCACGGAGCTGGTCGCGGGCCTGGTCGGGTACGTACTGGCCGGCAGCACGATGCGCTGGCCGCTGGCGGCCGACGCGCCGGCGCTCGCGACCGGCGATCGCCTGTCATCGAGAATCAACGGTGCCATCGACGAACAGACGATCGCCGTCTTCGCTGCATCGCCGTAGCGCAGCGGCACGCCTGCGGCTGGCCTGCTGCGCGGCGCTGACGCTGGCGACGCCGGCAGCCTGGTCCGATCCGGCGCTGATCGCCGACGGCGAGGACTGGACGCGCGGCACCAGCCTCTACCTCGAGGTACGCGTGAACGGCGCCGACACCGGGCAGATCGCGCACTTCGACGAACGCGGCGGCAAGCTCTACGCGCGCACCTCGACGCTGCGCCAGCTCGGCTTCGTGCTGCCGGACGACGCGGTCGATCCGCTCGCGCCGGCCGATCTCGACGGCGTGCAGGTCGACTACCAGTCCACGCAGCAGCGCGTGGCGATCCAGGCGCCGACGCACTGGCTCGCCTACGAAACGACGCGGCTGAACGCGCCGGACGAGCGCGTGCCGCACGCCGACGGCGCCACCGGCCTGCTGCTGAACTACGACGTGCGCGGCGCGCGCGACGGCGACGCGACGCAACTGGACGCGAGCACCGAACTGCGCGCGTTCGCCGGTCGCGCCGGCGTGTTCAGCACCAGCCAGATCCATCGCCTCGGCGACGGCACCGGAGGGAGCGACCGGACCGTGCGCCTGGACAGCAGCTGGCAGCTCGCGTTTCCCGACTCGATGCTGCGCCTGAGCGTCGGCGACACCACCACCGGCGCGCTCGACTGGACGCGTCCGACCTACATCGGCGGCGTGCAGATCGGCCGCGATTTCGGCCTGCAGCCCGACCGCGTGATCACGCCGCTGCCGGCGTTCTTCGGCGAGGCGACAGTGCCCTCGACCGTCGACCTCTACGTCGGCGGCATGCGCCAGTACAGCGGCAGCGTGCCGCCGGGCCCGTTCGAGCTGACCACCATCCCGACCGTCAACGGCGCCGGCGTCGCCCGCGTCGTGCTGACCGATGCGCTCGGGCGCAGCCGCAGCTACGAGCTGCCGTTCTACGGCTCGCGCCAGTTGCTGCAGGCCGGACTGTCCGACTGGTCCGCCGGCCTCGGCTTCGTGCGCCAGCGCTACGGGATGGCCTCGTGGGACTACGCCGGCCAGCCGATGGGCAGCGCGAACCTGCGCTACGGCTGGAGCGATCGGCTGACGCTCGAAACGCACGCGGAAGGCAGCGCCGACGTGTTCGTCGCCGGCGGCGGCGGCGCATTGCAGCTCGGCAGCGCCGGCATCCTCGGCGCGGCGGCCGCGCACAGCACCGCGGACGGCCGCTCCGGCTCGCTGCTGCATCTCGGCTACGACTGGACCGACGGCCGCTTCGCCGTCGGACTGGAGAGCACGCGCACGTTCGGCGACTACCGCGACGTCGCCGCGCGCTACGGCCCGCCGCCGGCGCGCGTGAGCGAGCGCGCCGTGTTCGGATTCAACAGCGCGGCCGCCGGCAGCTTCGCCGTCGGCTATGTGCACCTGCGTTACCCGGGCGCCGACGATTCGCGCTACGCGAGCGCGTACTGGTCGCGCACGTTCGGCGGCCGCGTGTCGTTGAACGTCGGGCTCAACCGCAACCTCGACGAGGCCGCCGATCGCTCGGCGTTCGCGACCCTGGTGCTCGCGCTCGACCGCAGCCAGAGCGTCAACGCCGGGCTGCAACGCGCGCGCGGACGCACTTCGGCCACCGTCGACGCCGGCCGCCCGGTGCCGGCCGACGGCGGCTTCGGCTGGCGCGTGCAGGCGCGCGGCGGCGATGCGCACGGCGGCCTGGCGGAAGTCGGCTGGCTCGGCGACAGCGGCCAATGGACCGGCGGCGCCGGCACGTTCGGCGGCGAGGGCTACGCCTATGCCGAGGCGAGCGGCTCGCTGATCCGCATGGGCGACCACACGTTCGCCGCGCGACGCGTCGAGGACGCGTTCGCCGTCGTCTCCACCGACGGCGTCGCCGAGGTGCCGGTGCGGCTGGAGAATCGCCCGATCGGCCGCACCGACGACGACGGCATGCTGCTGGTGACGCGCCTGCAGGCCTACCAGCGCAACCAGCTGTCGATCGATCCGATGGACCTGCCGGCGACGATGCGCATCGACCGCGTGGAAGCGGTCGCCGTTCCGCGCGATCGCGCCGGTACCCTGGTGCGTTTCGCGATGAAGCCGGTGCGCGCGGCCGAACTGATCCTGCACGACGCGGGCGGCCATCCGCTCGCGCTCGGCAGCCGCGTACAGGTCGAAGGCCGGGCCGGCGAAACGCCGGTCGGCTACGACGGCGCGGTCTATCTCGACGATCTCGACGAACAGGTGCGGCTGCGCGTGCGCACGCCGGAAGGCCGCGTCTGCCGCGTGCAGCTGGACCTGCCTCGCGCGAACGAGAATGCGATCCGGCTCGGCCCGCTGCCGTGCCGTGCGGAGGAGCCGCGATGAAGCGCCTGCGGCTGGCGATGATCGCGCTGTTCGGGCTCGCTCTCGTGTTCGGCGCCGCGCCGGCGCGCGCGACGACCACGTGCTCGGCGACACTGACCGATCTCGCCTTCGGCGACGTCGCGCCCGGCGGCGCGCTGGTCAACGCCAGCGCCACACTCAACTATCGCTGCACCTACAACGGCGGCCTGCTCGGCGGGTTGTACGGCGTGTACGTGCGCATGTGCTTCAGCATCGGCACCGGCGTGCAGAGCCCGGGCTACAACCCGCGCCAGATGACCAGCACGCCCGGCGACACGATGGCCTTCCAGATCTACCGCAACTCCGCTCGCACGCAGATCTGGGGCTCGGTCGACAATGCCACCTACCTGCCGTTCCAGCAGGACCTGTCGTTCACGATCCTCGCCAACGGCGAGACGCGCACCGGTTCGATTCCCGTCTACGGCCAGGTGCCGGCCGCGCAGGCCGGGCTCGGCGTCGGCGCCTACAGCGACGTCTTCAATGCCGCGCACACCAAGCTTTCCTACAACTACAACGAAGCGCTGCTGAGCCTGGGCACCTATCCGGCCAGCTGCGGCAATGCCAACCTCGGCAGCTTCCCGTTCACCGCCAGCGCCAACGTGCAGCCGTTCTGCCGGCTGACGACGGCCAGCGACCTCGACTTCGGCAGCACGTCGAGCCTGGCCGCGCCGATCGACAAGCTCTCCACCATCGGCATGAATTGCACCGCGCGCACCGCCTGGCAGCTCGGCCTCGACGCCGGCCAGCACGCCCTCGGCGGTACGCGGCGCATGCTCGGCAGCGGTGGTTCGACGATCGCGTACGGCCTGTATCGAGACAGCGCGCGCGGCCTGTCGTGGGGAAGCACGCTCGGCACCGACACCCTCGTCGGCACCGGTACCGGATCGGCGCAGTCGTTCAACGTCTATGGCCGCGTGCCCGCGCAGGCGCCGGTGCCGAGCGGTACCTACGCCGACGTGATCCTGGTCACCGTCACGTACTGACCGCCGCCGCCAGCGCATCGAAGCGCGGCGCGCTGCCGCGCGGCAGCGCCGCCGTGCCGCTGCGCGCGAATTCGAGCGGGCGCGAGACGCGCGCCAGCTCGGCGAGGAACTCGTCGACCTCGACGCCGCTGCCGGCGTACTCGACGGTGCGCACGCCGGCGACGATCTCCACCACGTGCGCGCGCGGATGCCGGCGCAGGCAGGCGACGAAGCCGGGCAGCGCCGCGTCCGCCACGTGCAGGCGCACGATCAGCAGCTCCGACTCGATCGCGCCGCCGCCGGTCAGGTCCTCGATCTCGATCACGTCGATGAGCTTGCGCGACTGCTTGACGATCTGGTCGATCACCGCGTCGTCGCCGACCGTGACCAGGGTCAGGCGCGACACCGTCGCGTCGTGCGTCGCCGCCACGGTCAGCGAGTCGATGTTGTAGCCGCGCGCCGAGAACATGCCGGCCACGCGCGCGAGGGCGCCGGCTTCGTTTTGCAGGAGGATGGAGATGAGTCGGCGCATGGGGTTCGATGGCCTGGAGGTGAGCGGTGAGCGGTGAGCGGTGAGCGGTGAGCGGTGAGCGGTGAGCGGTGAGCGGTGAGCGGTGAGCGGTGAGCGGTGAGCGGTGAGCGGTGAGCGGGAAGAGCGTGGCAGGCTTTTGCTTTTTCCGCTCACCGCTCACCGCCGACCGCTCACTTCTTCTCAAAACATCTCCGCCGGCCCCACCTCCTGCTCCGTCGGCTTGCACCGCGACGCGATGAAATCGCCGGTGATCATCTCCGAGTAGGCCATGCCGGGCCCGACCATCGGATACACGCCGGCGTCGGGATCGATCACCACTTCGAGGAAGGCCGGCCCGTCGAACGCGACGAAGTCGGCGACGACGCGCGCGATGTCCTCGCGGCGCTCCAGGCGCTGCGCCCATTCGAAGCCGTCGGCCTGCGCCGCCTTGACGAAATCCTTGCGATGCAGACTCTTGTCGCTGCCGGAGAAGCGTCCCTTGAAGAACAGCTTCTGCCACTGCCGCACCATGCCGTCGCCGTAGTTGTTCAGCACGACGATCTTGATCGGCAGCTTGTAGGTGGTGACGGTCTCCAGCTCGCCGAGGTTCATGCGGATGCTGGCGTCGCCGTCGATGTCGACCACCACCAGATCGCGCCGCGCGAACTGCGCGCCGATCGCCGCCGGCAGGCCGAAACCCATCGTGCCCATCGAGCCGGAGGTCAGCCACAGCCGCGGCGCGCGGAAATCGAAGTACTGCGCCGCCCACATCTGGTGCTGGCCAACGCCGGTGGCGATGATCGCGCGGCCGTCGGTGTGCCGGTTGATCGCCTCGATCACCGCGTACGGCTGGATGCGCGCCGCCTCGCGGTCGTAGTTCATCGCGTAGGTCTTCTTCAGCTCGGCGACGTGCGCGTGCCAGGCCGCGTAGGCGCCGCTGTCGCGCGGCCGGAAACCCTGTGCGACGCCGTAGGCGCGCAGGCGCTCGAACGCGCGCGCGAGATCGCCGAGGTGGTGCCAGTCGGCGCGCTTGACCTTGTTGACCTCGGCCGCGTCGACGTCGAGGTGCGCGACGAATTTCGCGCGCGGCGCGAACTTCGCCGGTACGCCGGCGACGCGGTCGTCGAAGCGCGCGCCGACCGCGAGCAGCAGGTCGCAGTCCTCGATCGCGTAGTTCGCGAAGGCGGTGCCGTGCATGCCGAGCATGTGCAGCGACAACGGTTCGGTCGTGTCGCAGGCGCCGAGCCCCATCAAGGTGGTGGTGACCGGGATGCCGAACTCGTGCACGAACGCGCGCAGCGCCGGCGCCGCTTCTGCCGCGATCACTCCTCCGCCGGCGTAGACCAGCGGACGTTCGGCACGCGCCAGCGCGTCGAACAGGCGCGCGCATTCGGCGTCCGACACGCTCGCCGCGTCGACCGCGCGCAAGCGCGCGCGATAGCCCGGCAGCGGCAGGCTGCCGCGGCCGGCGAAGAGCAGGTTCGCGTTCTGCACGTCCTTCGGGATATCGACCACCACCGGTCCCGGCCGTCCCGTACGCGCGATCTCGAACGCGCTGCGCAAGGTCGCTTCGAGCTTGCCGGCTTCGGTGACGAGGAACACGTGCTTGGCGCAGGCGCCCATGATGCTGCTGATCGGCGCTTCCTGGAACGCGTCCGAGCCGATCGCAGCGGTCGGCACCTGGCCGCAGATCACCACGATCGGGATCGAATCGGCCATCGCGTCGCGCACCGGCGTGACCGTGTTGGTCGCGCCCGGACCGGACGTGACCAGCGCGACGCCGACCTTGCTGGAAGCGCGTGCGTAGCCTTGCGCCATGAACCCGGCGCCCTGCTCGTTGGCCGGCACGATCAGCGGCAGCGGCTCGGCGCCGTCCGCGCGCAGATGCTCGCGGTTGTAGCGGAACACCGCATCGTAGACCGGCAGGATCGCGCCGCCCGAGTAGCCGAACACGACCTCGACGCCTTCGTCGGCGAGCACCTGCACGACGATGTCGGCGCCGGTCATCGCCCGGCCGGCGAGCGGGTGTTCGTCCTCGGCGGATTCGGTTTGCAGGACAGCGTTCATGTCGTCGTCTCCAGGCGTTTCCTTCTCCGCGAGCGGGAGAAGGGACGGCATCAGGCCTCGTTGAGCCACACCATCTTCGCGCGCAGCTGCGCGCCGACCTTCTCGATCGGATGGTCGAGGTCGGCCTGCTTCATGCGCCGGTAGTTCGGCAGGCCGGCCTTGTATTCCTCGGTCCAGTTGCGCGCGAAGGTGCCGTCCTGGATCTCCTTCAGGATCGCCTTCATGCGTTCCTTGGTCGCCGCGTCGACGACGCGCGGACCGCTGACGTAGTCGCCGTACTGCGCGGTCTCGGAGACGAAGCTCAGCATCTTGGTGATGCCGCCCTGGTAGAGCAGGTCGACGATCAGCTTCAGCTCGTGCAGCACTTCGTAGTAGGCGATCTCCGGCCGGTAGCCGGCTTCGACCAGGGTCTCGAAGCCCTTCTGCACCAGCTCGCTGGCGCCGCCGCAGAGCACCGCCTGCTCGCCGAACAGGTCGGTCTCGGTCTCCTCCTTGAAGTCGGTCTCGATCAGCAGCGCGCGCGCGCCGCCGAGCCCCGCCGCGTACGCCGTCGCGCGCTCCTCCGCCTCGCCCGTGGTGTCCTGGTACACGGCATAGAGGCACGGCACGCCGCGGCCGATCTCGAACTCGGTGCGCACGAGATAGCCGGGGCCTTTCGGGGCGACCAGGATCACGTCGATGTCGCCGCGCGGCGCGATCGTCTTGAAATGCACGTTGAAGCCGTGCGCGAACAGCAGCGCCGCGCCGGCTTTCAGGTTCGGCGCGATGACTTCCTCGTACAGCTTCGGCTGCACCATGTCCGGCGTCAGCACGGCGACCAGGTCGGCGCTCTTCACGGCGTCTTCCGGCGTGGCGACGACGAAGCCGTCGGCGGTCGCCTTGGCCGACGTCGGGCCGCCGGGACGCAGGCCGACGACGACGTCGAGGCCGGAATCGCGCAGGTTCAGCGCGTGCGCGCGGCCCTGGCTGCCGTAGCCGAGGATGGCGATGCGCGAGGTTTGCAGGGCTTGCGTGGTGACGGTCATGCGGTTCTCCAGATGGAATCGGGGATTTTTCTGTCGTCATTCCCGCGCGAGCGCGAATGACGTCGGAGCGGGATTCACGAGGTGACGGCGCCTTTCGCCGCCGAGCCGACCAGCTTCGCGTACTTCGCCAGCACGCCGTGCAGCACCTTCGGCGCCGGCGCGTGCCAGTCCTTGCGGCGCGCATCGAGATCGGCGTCGGTCTCGATCACGCGCCGCGCCGCGTCGATGACGATGCGGTCGCCGTCGCGCAGCAGCGCGATCGGACCGCCGCGGGCGGCTTCCGGCGCGATGTGGCCGACCATGAAACCGTGCGTGGCGCCGCTGAAGCGTCCGTCGGTGATCAGCGCGACGTCGTCGCCGAGGCCGCGGCCGACCAGCGCGGCGGTGACGCTGAGCATCTCGCGCATGCCCGGTCCGCCGACCGGGCCCTCGTTGCGGATCACCACGACGTCGCCGGCTTCGATCGCGCCCGCCTGCACGGCGCGGAAGGTTTCCTCTTCGCTCTCGAACACGCGTGCGGCACCGTCGAAGTGCAGGCGGCCCTTGCCGGCGAGCTTCAGCACGCAGCCTTCCGGCGCGAGGTTGCCGTACAGGATCGAATAGCCGCCGCGCGGCTTGAACGCGCGCGCGACCGGCACGACGACCGCCTGGTCGGCGGGCGCCGGCGGTGCCGCGTCGAGTTCGGCGAACAGCGCCTTGCCGGTCATCGTCGGCGCATCGTCGAGGAGACCGGCAGCGCGCAGCTCGCGCAGCACCTGCGCCAGCCCGCCGGCCTGCGTCATCTCGACCGCGGTATAGCGTCCGCCCGGCATCAGGTCGGCGACGACCGGCGTCGACACGGACGCCTCTTCGAACGCCTCCAAGGTCAGCGGCACGCGCGCCTCGTCGGCGATCGCCAGCAGATGCAGCACCGCGTTGGTCGAGCCGGCGGTCGCGGCGGCGACGCGTGCGGCGTTGCGGAACGCGGCCGGCGTCAGCACGTCGCGCGGGCGGCGATTCGCGCGCAGGGCTTCCAGCGCGAGTTCGCCGCAGCGGCGCGCGGCCGCGTGCTTGGCCGCGTCGGTCGCGGCGATGTCGTTGAAGCCGAGCGGCGACAGGCCGAGCGCGGTCAGCACCATCGCCATCGTGTTGGCGGTGAACTGGCCGCCGCAGGCGCCGGCGCCCGGACAGGCGCGGCTCTCCACCTCGTGCAGGCGCGCATCGTCGATCCGGCCCGCGCCGTGCGCGCCGACCGCCTCGAACACTTGCTGGATCGTGATGGAGCGGCCGTCCAGACGTCCGTGCGCGATGCTGCCGCCGTACAGCGCGACGCCGGGAATGTTCAATCGCGCGAGCGCCATCGCCGCCGCGGGAATCGTCTTGTCGCAGCCGCACAGCACGACCATCGCGTCGAGCGAATGGCCGTCGACCGCCAGCTCGATCGAGTCGGCGATGACTTCGCGGCTGACCAGCGACGCGCGCATGCCGGGCGTGCCCATCGCGATGCCGTCGGTGACCGCGATCGTGTTGAACTCGATCGGCGTGCCGCCGGCCGCGCGCACGCCCTCGGCCGCGGCGACGGCGAGCTCGCGCAGATTGAGGTTGCACGGCGAGATGTTCGACCAGGTGTGCACGATCGCCACCAGCGGTTTGGCGATCGCCGTTTCGTCGAGCCCGGTCGCGTACAGCATCGCGCGTGCCGGCGCGCGATCGGGGCCGGATTTCATCACGTCGCTGCGCAGCGGAACTTCCACCACGGCCTCGATCCGCTTCGCGCCGGGCTCGCTCATGCGGCGGCCTTCCGCTGTGCGGCCAAGGCAGCCAGCACGGAATCGGTCAGCTCGCGCGTGCCGGCCTTGCCGCCGAGATCGCGCGTCAGCTCGCCGCTGGCGAGCGCGCTCTCGACCGCAGCCTCGACCGCGACCGCTTCGGCGTCCAGGTGCAGCGAATGGCGCAGCAGCATCGCCGCGCTGAGGATCGCGCCGAGCGGATTGGCGAGACCTTGGCCGGCGATGTCCGGCGCCGAGCCGTGGATCGGCTCGTACAAGCCGGCGCGGCCTTCGCCGAGCGAGGCCGACGGCAGCAGGCCGAGCGAACCGGCCAGCGCCGCGGCCTCGTCGGTGAGAATGTCGCCGAACAGGTTCTCGGTCACGACCACGTCGTAGGCCGCCGGGCGGGTCAGCAGCAGCATCGCCATCGAGTCGACCAGCTGGTGCTCGAGCCGCACGTCGGGATAGTCGGCGCCGACGCGCGTGACGGTCTCGCGCCACAGCCGCGAGGTCTCCATCACGTTGGCCTTGTCGACCGAGGTCACGTGGCTGCGCCGCGCGCGGGCGAGTTCGAAGGCGCGGCGCGCGACGCGCTCGATCTCGGCCACGCTGTACTTCGTCTCGTCGGTGGCGGTGTCGGCGCTGCGCGTCTTCGCGCCGAAATAGGCTCCGCCGGTCAGCTCGCGCACGAACAGCACGTCGACGTTGGCGAGCTTCTCGTTCTTCAGCGGCGACAGGTTCGCCAGGCGCGGATGCACGCTGACCGGACGCAGGTTGGCGTACACGCCGAGTGCGGAGCGCAGGGCGAGCAGGCCCTGTTCGGGGCGCACCTTCGCTTTCGGGTCCGACCATTTCGGACCGCCGACGGCGCCGAGCAGGACCGCGTCGGCCGCAGTGCACGCCGCGAGCGTCGCCGCCGGCAACGGCTCGCCGTGCGCGTCGATCGCGCAGCCGCCGATCGCGTGCTCGGCGAAGGCGAAGTCGTGGCCGTGGCGGCGCGCGATCTCGGCGAGGATTTCGACCGCGGCGGCGGTGACTTCGGGGCCGATGCCGTCGCCGGGGAGGATTGCGATGTTGGCTTTCATGTTTTTCTCTGGATTCCCATGAATGTCGGATTCACCTCTCCCGTCTGCGGGAGAGGTCGCGCCGCAGGCGCGGGTGAGGGCGATCGGAGCGAGCGCTCCACTCCGATCGCCCCTCATCCGACGCTGCGCGCCACCTTCTCCCGCAAGCGGGAGAAGGAAAAACTACGCGGCTTCGCATGCGCGCTCGAACGCCGCGATCGCGTCCGCGTGCTTGAGCAGGAAGCCGAGCTGGTCGACGCCTTCGATCAGGCAATGCCGCGCGAACGCGTCGAGCTCGAACGTGAAACGCCCGCCGTCCGGCAGCTCGATCGTGCCGGCGGCGACGTCGATCGCGAGTTCGACGCCGGGATGGTCGAGCAGGTAGCGATGCTCGCCCTCGGCCAGCACCACCGCGAGCACGCCGTTCTTCAGCGCGTTGCTGCGGAAGATGTCGGCGATCTCCGACGACAGCACCGCGCGGATGCCGTAGTCGGCCAGCGCCCACGGCGCGTGCTCGCGCGAGGAGCCGCAACCGAAGTTGCGCCCGGCGACGAGGATTTCGGCGCCCTGCGCCGCCGGCTGGTTCAAGGCGAAGTCCGGGTTCTCGCTGCCGTCTTCGCGATAGCGCCAGTCGTGGAACAGCGCGCGGCCGAGGCCTCGGCGCTGCGTGGTGGTCAGGAAGCGCGCCGGCACGATGCGGTCGGTGTCGATGTTCTCGAACGGCAGCACGGCGGTGCGCGAGTGGATGGTGGTGAGGGGTCTCATGGGAGGAATCTCGTGAGCGGTGAGCGGTGAGCGGTGAGCGGTGAGCGGTGAGCGGTGAGCGGTGAGCGGTGAGCGGTGAGCGGTGAGCGGTGAGCGGTGAGCGGTGAGCGGGAAGAGCGTGACAGGCTTTTTGCTTTTTCCGCTCACCGCTCACCGCTGACCGCTCACTCCCACTAAGCCGCCTCCGAAGTCAGGTATCCGCGCGGATCGGCGATGCAGCCCGCCAGCGCCGTCGCCGCGGCCACGAGCGGACTGGCGAGCACCGTGCGCACGCCCGGTCCTTGCCGGCCTTCGAAGTTGCGATTGCTGGTGCTGACGATGAGCTGCCCGGGCTTGCCGATGTCGCCGTTCATGCCAAGGCACATCGAGCAGCCGGGCTCGCGCCATTCGGCGCCGGCGGCGCGGAACACCTCGTGCAGACCTTCGCGCTCGGCGTCGAGCTTGACCTGCTCGGAACCCGGCACGACCAGCATGCGCAGACCCGGCGCGATGCGACGGCCGCGCAACAGCGAAGCCGCCTCGCGCAGGTCCGGCAGGCGCGAGTTCGTGCAGCTGCCGACGAAAACCAGGTCGACCGGCGTGCCAGCCAGCGCCTGGCCCGGCTCGAGCTGCATGTAGTCGAGCGCACGGCGCTCCTGCGCGTCGGCGGCGGCCGGCACGCGCGCGGCGAGCTCGACGACCATGCCCGGGTGCGTGCCGTAGGTGATCGACGGCTGGATCGCGTTCGCATCGACGTGGATCTCGGCGTCGTACTGCGCGCCCTCGTCGCTGCGCAGGCCGCGCCAGCGTTCGACGGCCGCCTCCCAGGCGGCGCCCTGCGGCGCGCGCTCGCGGCCCTTCAGCCAGGCGAAGGTGGTGTCGTCCGGCGCGATCAGACCGGCGCGCGCGCCGGCTTCGATCGACATGTTGCACACGGTCATGCGCTCTTCCATCGACAGGGCTTCGATCGCGCCGCCGCGATACTCGATCACGCTGCCGGTGCCGCCGTTGACGCCGATGCGACCGATGACGTGCAGGATCAGGTCCTTGGCGCCGACGCCGGGGCCGAGTTCGCCGTCGACGTGGATCGCCAGCGTCTTCGGCTTGCGCTGCAACAGACACTGCGTGGCCAGCACGTGGCCAACCTCGGTCGTGCCGATGCCGAAGGCGAGCGCGCCGAACGCGCCGTGCGTCGAGGTATGGCTGTCGCCGCAGACGATCGTCATGCCCGGCTGCGTGACGCCGAGTTCCGGACCGATCACGTGCACGATGCCGCGATGCGGGCTGCCCCAGCCGTGCAGCTCGATGCCGAATTCACGCGCGTTGCGTTCGAGCGCGGCGACCTGCGCTTCGGCCTCGGCGGTCGCGTACGGACGCCGGCCGTCGGCCGCCGGCGGCAAGGTCGGCGTCGAATGGTCGAGCGTGGCGACGACGCGATCCGGCCGGCGCACCTTCAGGCCGCGGGCGCGCAACTCGTCGAACGCCTGCGGCGAGGTGACTTCGTGCAGGAGCTGCAGGTCGACGTAGAGGAGCGCCGGCGCGGCGGCGGACTCGGGTGCGACGAGGTGGGCGTCCCAGATCTTTTCGAACAGCGTGCGTGGTGTGGTCATGGTTCTTTGGGGGATGGGGAAAACTCGGTTTCGGCCGTCATGCTCGCGGGTACGGGATCCGACGTACCGTCGTGCCCTGCGCCCTCGCCTCATCCGGCCGTCGGAAACGTGCAGGAACGAAGTCGAACGTCGCTCACGCGACCTTCGCCAACGCCTCGTCGTGCACCGGCATCAACCAGCCGCGCCGGTCCGGCGTGCGCCCTTCGAACAGGCCGAAGAACGCATCCTGCAACGCGCGCGTGATCGGGCCGGGCTTGCCGTCGGCGACCGGCTTGCGGTCGACCGAGCGCACCGGCGTGATCTCGGCGGCGGTGCCGGTCATGAACACCTCGTCGGCCGCGTACAGGGCTTCGCGCGGCAGGTCGCGCTCCTCCACCGCGACGCCGAGGTCGCCGGCCAGCGCGATCACGCTGTCGCGCGTGATGCCGGCGAGGATGCCGGCGCTGGTCGGCGGCGTCAGCAGCCTGCCCTTCTTGAACACGAACAGGTTCTCGCCGGCGCCCTCGCTGAGCAGGCCGTTGGTTCCGAGCGCGATGCCTTCCGCGTAGCCGCCGCGCTTCGCCTCGAAGGCGATCAGCTGGCTCGACAGATAGTTGCCGCCGGCCTTGGCCCAGCTCGGGAAGGTGTTCGGCGCCGGACGATTCCAGGACGACACGCACACGTCCGCGCCGTGTTCGCGCGCATCGCCGTGGTAGGCGCCCCAGTTCAGCGCCAGGATCGAGACGTCGACCGGCGAGCCGTCCGCCGGCAGCACGCCGAGCCCGCCGGCGCCGCGGAACACGATCGGCCGCACGTAGGCGCTGTCGAGGCCGTTGGCGCGGATCAACTCGAGGCAGGCCGCGTTGATCTCGTCCTCGGTGTAGCCGATGTCGATCTCGTACATGCGCGCCGACTCGAACAGGCGCCGCGTGTGGTCTTCGAGGCGGAAGTAGCACGGTCCGCGCGGCGTCGCGTAGACGCGCTCGCCTTCGAACACCGAGGAACCGTAGTGCAGCGCATGCGCGCTGACGTGCACGGTGGCCTCGGCCCAGGGTTTGAGTTTTCCGTTGTGCCAGATGAGCGGTGCGTGGTTCATGACGTCGGGCCTTTGCTGGATTCGTTCGGTGGCAGGTGAGCGGCCGTCCTGGCGCGTGCTTCGTTGCTGCTCAGTGATTGGCGGCGAGTGCAGTCGCGACGCGCTGCGTGGAATGCTCGATGCGGTTGACGATTTCGAGCACGGCCAGCGCGGCCGCCTCGACGATGTCGGTGGATACGCCGCGGCCGGACAGGTCGCGCCCGTCGTGGCGCGCGCTCAAGGTGGCCTGGCCCTGCGCGTCGCCGCCCTCGCCGAGCGCGCGGATGCTGAATTCGTGCAGGGCGAGATCGCAGCCGACCGCGCGCGCGACCGCGCGCAGCACGGCGTCGACCGGGCCGTCGCCGATCGCCGCTTCGCTGACGCGGCGGCCGTCCTCGTGGCACAGCCGTACCGACGCCGACGCGCTGCCGCCGAGGTGACTGGCGGCGTGCAGGTGTTCGAGCGTCCACGGACCGGCCGCCTCCGGATCGCGGCCGACGGCGAGCGCTTCGAGGTCGCCGTCGTGCACTTCCTTCTTGCGGTCGCACAGCGCCTTGAAGCGCGTGAACACGTCCTCGAAAGCGGCCTCGTCGAGCGTGTAGCCGAGCGTCTTCAGCCGATCGCGCAGCGCGTGCCGGCCCGAGTGCTTGCCGAGCACGAGCGAGGAACGCGCGCAGCCGACGTCTTCCGGCCGCATGATTTCGTAGGTCGCCCGATGCTTCAGCACGCCGTGCTGGTGGATGCCCGACTCGTGCGCGAACGCGTTCTCGCCGACGATCGCCTTGTTGCGCGGGATCGTCGCGCCGACCAGGTTGGCGAGCAGGCGCGCGGCCGGCTGCAGGCGCTCGGTGCGGATCGCGGTGGTCGCGCGATACAGGTCGCGGCGCGTGCGCAGCGCCATCACGATCTCCTCCAGCGAGGCATTGCCGGCGCGTTCGCCGATGCCGAGCAGGGTGCATTCGACCTGACCCGCGCCGCCGGCGACCGCGGCGAGGCTGTTGGCGACGCCCATGCCGAGGTCGTCGTGGCAGTGCGAGGACAGCACGGCGCGCTCGATGCCGCGCACGTTCGCGCGCAGCCAGGCGAAGCGTTGCTGGATCTCGCCCGGCGTCGTGTAGCCGACCGTGTCCGGCGCGTTGACCGTGCGCGCGCCGGCCTCGATCGCCGCGGCGAACACTTCGGCGAGGTATTCCGGCTCGGTGCGGATCGCGTCCTCGGCCGAGAATTCGACGTCGTCGCACAGTTCGCACGCGCGACGGATCGCGGCGACGGCGGTGTCGACCACCTGCTGCTTGCTCATGCCGAGCTTGTGCTCGCGATGCAGCGGGCTGGTGGCGAGGAAGATGTGGATGCGCGCATGCGCCGCCGGTGCGAGTGCGCGCGCGGCGGTTTCGATGTCCTTGATCTGCGCGCGGGCCAGGCCACACACGCGCGCCGTGCGCAGTTCGGAGGCGATCGCGCGCACCGACTCGAAGTCGCCTTCCGAAGCGATCGGGAAGCCCGCCTCGATGACGTCGACGCCGAGCTCCTCCAGCGCGTGCGCCATGCGCAGTTTCTGCGCGCGGCTCATCGAGAAGCCGGGCGACTGCTCACCGTCGCGCAAGGTGGTGTCGAAGATCAGGACGCGGCGTGCGGCTACGTCGGCTTCGCTGTCGGTGGTGGTGGTTTCAGCGTTCATCTCGGTCCCGAATCTTGTTGAGAGGGCGGCCGCGGGCGGCCGCCGATGGGTACTGCGAAGCCGAAGCTTCCTGGTGTTCTTGCGGTCTTCTAAGCCGCGCAATCCCGAAAACGACCCATAAAAAAACCCCGCATCCGTTTCCGGTGCGGGGTTCTTGGGGGTCTTCAGCCTGTTTCGCTTTCGACGCGCGCCCTAACCCGCACCTCCGGTGGTAATAAGGAGTACGAGTACAAGGACGAGCGCGCCGCGCTGCACAAGCAGCGTGCGACCGGCCGTCGCTTCAGCGAGGCGGAAAGCGGTCGAACAGTGACTGTTGCGATGCGACATGGAACCGACCCTAAACGAGCCAAAGACGGTATGTCAAGCGCTACGTCGCGCGGAATCGTTGGCACGATTCTTGGGAGAGCCGAACCAGCATATGGCCATCCAGACGTCTTTTCGGGTCAGCGCCGCCCTGCGCTTTCGCGCATCGGCGGGCCATGAATTGCCTCGTCATCCGCCGGGCAGATAGGCGATCCATTGCCGGACGATGGCCGCGAGAACGTCCCTCTTCGCGGCCACGTCGTCGGCATCACGAAAGGCGATCGAGGCCCGATCCGGGCCCAGCCAGCTCAACAGGCGCTGCGGATCGGCAATCGCGCCGACCGGCAAAGCGGCCTTCCGGGCGCCGAGGTGAAGAATCAGCAGCACGCCGTGCTTCGCACGTAGGTTCATCGTCGCGAAATGCTCGGCGACGTGGAAGCTCGGCGCATTCCATTTGATCTCCTCGCCGATCGAAGGGGCGATACCGAGCACCGCATCGCGCAGCGCAAGGATGGTGTGCTTGTGCGGATGATCGAGCGCGTCGAGGAATGCACTCACGCCGCCCGCGTCGGTCATCTTGTTCGCCTTGGCCATGAGATCTGCCTTCGCCGCCCCTTTCCATTCGCTAGCAGGGAACCGCGCGCAAGGCGGAACCCGCGGCTTCGAGACATGCATTCACGAGCGCTGTCGTCACCTGCGCGCGATTGAACACGATGTCGCCCAGAAGCGACGCCACGACGAGCATCCAGGCCGTGTAGGCGAAGCCGACGTAGTCGTTGAACACGATCGCATGCAGCCAGTCCTGGCCGAACAGATAGAACCCGCCGGTGATCGCGACGGCGCACAGCACGATCGCAGCCGGCAGCAGCAGTTGCAGCGTGGCCACGCGGCGGCGCCAGGCCAGCAGACCGATCGACGCGAACGCGAATGCATTGGTGCCGGTGAAGATGCGGACCTCGCGCAACAGGTTGCCGGCGACCGAGGCGTAGGCCGCTTCGATCCACGTCGTGAGGCGCTGCCGCATCTGTTCGAGACTGACGGCGCGCTCCTCGAAATTGCGCGTCAGCAATTGCGCGATGCGCCGGCGGCACTCGCATCCGGCATCCAGCATGTTGCCGACGACGTCGGCGATGCGCTGCGGCAGGTCCTTGCGGATCGCCTGCTCGACCGCCTCGGCATCCTTGCCCACCCGATCGAGGGTCCGACGTGCCAAGGCGCCGATCCTGGAATCGGACAGTTCACCGATGCGGTGGCCGACGCGGCGTTCGATTTCCCGTTGCAGCAGGGTTCTGGCCGAGCGCTCGACGAGGATCGGCTCGAGCAGGGTCAATGCAAATGCCAGGCCGGACAGCAGCGCACCGGCGAGGCCGACCGTCATCAGGAATCCCCGCATCTCGCCCTTCCCCACGACCTCTCCGACCGGGAGGCGCGGCGTCACGGTATATCAGACCGCAGCCTAGGCGACAGGCCGCGGCGCCGCGCTCAGCGCGAGGAAACGTACTTCTCGCGCCGGATGTGCGGCACCGGCAGGCCGGCTTCCTTCAGCATCGCGAAGGCTTCGTCGACCATATTCGGATTGCCGCACAGGTAGGCGATGTCGTGTTCCGCGTTGGGGCCGAGTTCGCCGAGCGCGACCTGCGCGCGGCCGTTGCGGTCGTGCGGACGCGGCACGGCGCGCGGCGTGCGGCTGAAGCAGGGGTGGAACGAGAAGCCGGGCACCTCGCGCGCGAAGGCCTCGAACTCCTCGCCGTAGAGCAGTTCCTGCTCGTTGCGCGCGCCGTAGACGAGCGCGAAGGTGCAGCCGCGCGAGGCGGTCAGCGCACGGATCTGCGGCAGCATCGCGCGATACGGCGTGACGCCGGTACCGGTCGCGACGAGCAGGTAGCGGCGGTTGGTGTCGGCGTCCATCAGGCAGAAGCGGCCGTACGGGCCGCTGGCCTCGATCGTGCCGCCCTCGTCGAGCTGCGAGAGCAGCGCCGTCGCGGCACCGCCCTCGACGTAGGACACCGCGATCTCGATGCGCTGCACCTGGCCGCTGCCGTCGCCGACCGTACCGACCGAATAGCTGCGCTTGGTCGGCTTGCCGTCGGCGTAGTGGAAGTGCACTTGCAGGAACTGTCCCGGCACGAACGCGAACGGCTGGCCGTCGGCGCGCTCGAAGGCCAGATGGCGGACGGACGGTGCGAGCATGTGGCTCGCGGCGAGGCGGAGCTGGAAGTGTTCCATCGATGCGGCGTGGAGCCGGTCGGCGACTGGCGAGCCCGATATACTAACAGGCTGCCGCGGCGGCTCCGCGCAAGAACGGCCCTGTCACCCGATGAATTCCGTCCCCGCGCTCGACGTGGTCGAGCTGAAGAAGACCTACGCCAACGGCGTCGAAGCGCTGAAAGGCATCTCGCTGACCGTGCAGCCGGGCGATTTCTTCGCCCTGCTCGGCCCGAACGGCGCCGGCAAGTCGACCCTGATCGGCATCCTCTCCTCGCTGGTCAACGCGACCGGCGGCGACGCGCGCGTGTTCGGCGTGTCGGTGCGCGAACAGCGCAGCGCGGCGATGCGCCTGATCGGCCTGGTGCCGCAGGAGCTCAACTTCAACCTGTTCGAGAAGCCGTTCGACATCTGCGTCAACTCGGCCGGCTTCTACGGCATCCCGCGCGGCGTCGCGGCCGAGCGCGCCGAGAAGTACCTCAAGCAGCTGGTGCTGTGGGAGAAGGCGTTCCAGCCGGCACGCGCGATGTCCGGCGGCATGAAACGGCGCCTGATGATCGCGCGCGCGATGATGAGCGAGCCGAAGCTGCTGATCCTCGACGAGCCGACCGCCGGCGTCGACATCGAGATCCGCCGCTCGATGTGGAAGTTCATCAGCGGCATCAACGCGGCTGGCACCACGGTGATCCTGACCACGCACTATCTCGAGGAAGCCGAGCAGCTCTGCCGCAACATCGCGATCATCGACCACGGCCGCATCATCGAGAACACCTCGATGAAGCAGCTGCTGTCCAAGCTCGACGTGGAGACCTTCGTGCTCGACCTCGCCGCCCCGGTCGCCGCGCTGCCGGACGTCGCCGGCGTCGCCCTGAGCCGCGTCGACGAGGTGACGATCGAGGCCGAGATGTCGCGCGAGCACGACCTCAACTCGCTGTTCGCGGCCCTGTCCGCGCACGGCGTGACGGTGCGCTCGATGCGCAACAAGGCGAACCGGCTGGAGGAGCTGTTCGTCCGACTGGTCGAACGCGGCCCTCAGGCCGCGTGAGGGGGAGGCAGGATGCCGACCGGGAACCGCTCCAGGGAAGGATGCTTGCGCGGAGCCACTCCGCTCCGATGCGTGAACGTCTTGGACCAGGAAACTTGAGATGCCCTCTTCCGCGAACCTGATCGCCTTCCACACCATCACGCGCCGCGAGGTGGTGCGCATCCTGCGCATCTGGATGCAGACCCTGCTGCCGTCGGCGATCACGATGACGCTGTACTTCGTGATCTTCGGACGCATGGTCGGCAGCCGCATCGGCGAAGTCGCGCCCGGCATCCAGTACATCGACTACATCGTGCCCGGGCTGATCATGATGGCGGTGATCACCAACAGCTACGGCAACATTTCCTCTTCGTTCTTCGGCGCCAAGTTCGGCCGCCACGTCGAGGAGATGCTGGCCTCGCCGATGCCGGCGTGGGTGATCCTGGCCGGCTACGTCACCGGCGCGCTGCTGCGCGGCCTGCTGGTCGCCGCGATCGTGCTGGCGATCTCGCTCTTCTTCACGCGCATCCACCTGTACCACCCGTGGATCACCCTGTCGACGGTGCTGCTGACGTCGATCGTGTTCTCGCTGGCCGGCTTCGCCAACGCGGTCTGGGCGAAGAAGTTCGACGACATCGCCCTGGTGCCGACCTTCGTGCTGGCGCCGCTGACCTATCTCGGCGGCGTGTTCTATTCGGTCGACGCGCTCGGCTCGCCGTGGCGGGAGATCTCGCACGCGAACCCGATCCTGTACATGGTCAACGCGTTCCGCTACGGCCTGCTCGGCATCAGCGACGTGTCGCTGGTCGCCTCGTTCGCGGTCATGATCGGCCTCGCCGTCGCGCTCGCCGCGATCGGCATGTTCCTGCTCCACCGCGGCGTCGGCCTGCGCAGCTGACGTGCGCGGCGTCATCGCGCCTGGGATTCGCTGCTTCCGCCACCGCCGCGCCGGTCTTCGGCAGTGTCTGCATCGCGCCGTTCGCGCGCCCGCATAGTCCCGTCGAAAAGATGCTGATGGAGCGTCCGCCGCCGGGGCCGCACTCGCGCTACACACTGATCGTCGACGGCCGTGAAATCGCCGGCGTCGACGGCAACGCACCACGCCGCATCGACGACGTGCGTGCCGATCGCGCCGTGCACGTACGCGTGCGCCTCGATGCGCGCGACGCCGAATCGTTCGCGATCGACCTGCGCGAATCGCCCGATCGCCGCGCCTGCCTGTGGTTGCGCAGCGGCTACTGGAACTGGCAGGTCGACTACGATCCGACGCCGACACGTGGCTGCGCGTGCGGATAGCGCCGCTAGTCGAGCCCGAAGAACGCCCGCGCGTTCGCCGTCGTCGACGCGGCCGTCGACGCGACGTCCTCGCCGCGCGCCGCGGCGACCGCGGCGCAGATGTGGGCGAGGTACATCGGCTCGTTGCGCCGGTGCGAGGGTTTGGGATGCAGGTCGCGCGGCAGCAGGTACGGCGCGTCGGTCTCGATCATCAGGCGATCGGCCGGGATCAGCTTGACCAGTTCGCGCAGGTGCAGGCCGCGGCGTTCGTCGCAGATCCAGCCGGTGATGCCGATCGACCAGCCGCGATCGAGGTAGGCGATCAGCTCCTCGCGCTCGCCGGTGAAGCAGTGCACGACGGCACGGGCGATGCGATCGCGCACCGCGTCGAGGCAGGCGAGGAAGTCCGCGTGCGCGTCGCGCTGGTGCAGGAACAACGGCTTGCCGCAGTCCACCGCGATCGCCAGCTGGCGCTCGAACGCGGCGATCTGCGCCGCGTGCGGCGAGTAGTTGCGGTGGTAGTCCAGCCCGGTCTCGCCGACCGCCTTGACCTCGGGCGATGCGACGAAATCGCGCAGCAGCTCGTCTGTGGCCTGATCGTATTCGTGCGCGTGGTGCGGGTGCACGCCGGCGGTCGCGTACAGGAAGCCGGGATGCGCGCGCGCCAGTTCGCGGGCGGCGCGGCTGCCGCCGGCGCTGGCGCCGGTGACGAGGAGGCGCTCGACGCCGTGTTCGCGCGCGCGTTCGAGCACCTTCTCGAAGTCGGGACGGAAGGATTCATGAGTAAGATTGGCGCCGATATCGATCAACTGCGGTTTCTCCCAACGTTTTCACCGAAATCCGACCGTCGCCGCCACGCCGGGGACGGTCGTCTGCTGTCGAGCACCACCCTCGAATCGCGGGCGATGCTTGCGCGTTTTGCCACAAGGAGCCTTCCATGAAGTACCACTTCCTCTCGCTGCTCGCCTTCGCCGCCAGCGCCGCCGCCGTGCCTGCTGCCGCCGGGACGCAAACTCTGCTGTCGCCGCAGGAGGTCGCTTTCCACGAGGCGGCGATGCACGCCCTGGCGACGTCGCGCGCGTCGGCCCCGGATTCGACCGGGACCGCCGGCGTGAAGGCGATGGGCGACCGGCCGCTTCCGGGAACTCCCGAGGCTAACCGTTTCCGCGCCTATCCGCCCAGCTGCGCCTCCTATCCGCTGCCGGACAAGGCCAGCGGTCCCACCCTGTTCACCGGCGTCGTCCCGCTCTACGCCTTGTCGGCGCAGGGCGCCTACATCGAGAACGTCTCCGTCACCGTATGGCGCGTAGCCTGCAGCAGTGGCCGCGTCGGTACGCCTTACGCTCCGAACGGCACGCCGAACGCCATCACGCTGATCCGCTTCGATCGCGCCGCCGACGTCGATCACAAGGCGACCGCCTACCCGACGCTGCCGTTCGTCCAGGTGTCGCAGGGCAACATCAGCTTCGACGACTCCGTCAAGAGCCACCCGCGCATGACGGACGAACCGAACACCGTCGCCGCCAACGTTCTCTACGGCGCGGCGATGATCGACAGCACGACGTACGTGCTGGAGAACTTCCCGGGCGCCAATTCCAGCTACTTCTTCTTCAACCAGGCGTTCAAGCTGCGCATCAACCCGTTCCTGCAGAACGTCGCGCCGACCAATGCCGACATTCCGGCGTATGCGCCGACGCAGGAGACCTACCCCGACGCGTTCGCGGGGATGCCGATCACCGGCTATTTCGCCACCTCCTGGTTCGACCCGGCCCACAGCGGCGAAGGCATGCTGATCGACATCTATCCCCAGGCGGACGGAGCGCGGTCGATGTTCGCCGCCTGGTACACGTTCAACCAGGAAGGAACGCCGTTCTGGATCATCGGCCAGGGCGCCTTTCAGGCCGGCGCCAAGTCGATCACCCTGCAGGCGGCGTATCAGACCGGCGGCGGCTTCGCCGGCGGCTTCGACACCGCCGACCTCACGCTGCACGACTGGGGAACCCTGGAAGTCGATTTCCCCAGCTGCGACACGATGCGCTTCACCTTCGACGGCCAGGCCGACGATCAGACCGGCGCGCCGGGCGGCAGCGGCGCGCGCGAATGGAAGCGCATCGCGGACGTGAACGGTCTGACCTGCGAATGAGGCGTGCGCCTGCGGATGCGCGAGAGGCGCATCCGCAGGCGCGGATATCGCCGAGTTCATCGACGGGTTTGCGATTTCCATACGAACAAAAAGCTATTCTGTGGCGGAACCGACGTCGCACCTGAACGGTTCACTGCGAATTCATCGCGTTCCAACCATGCTCGCTCGCATTCACTGATGGGGATTCACCGATGAAAAATTCAATCCGCTTGACGCTCGCGCTCGCCGCCGGCGTCATCGCTCTCCCGGCGCTCGCCGACGAGGCGCGCACGCTGTCGTCCGAAGCGATCGCGACGCATCAGGCCTCGGTGGCCAAGATCCACGGCGACCTCGCCCGTCTGAAGGCGACCCGGACCACCACGGTGGAAAGCTCCGTTGCACAGGAAAAAGCCGGCACCAAGAGCCAGTACCCGGGCGTGCCGGCGCCGAACGCGTACCGCGCCTATCCGCCGAGCTGCGCCGCCGACCCGCTGCCGGACCAGCCGATGGGTCCGACCATCAGCAAGCGCGTGAACCTGTACGCCAGGAACGACTCCGGCCAGGCGCGCCTCGAGCCGGTCACCATCACGATCTGGCGCATTGCCTGCAGCAGCGCGGGCCGTGTCACGCCGTACAACGACGACGGCGGCAAGAACGCGATGACCCTGCTGCGCATCGACCGCGACAGCACCAACAGCGACTACTACCCGACCTTCCCGCAGCTGCTGATCAGCCAGGCGCCGAACAACTACACCAATCCGGAAAGCATCGTGCGCGCGGCGGTCGAGCCGAACACGGTGATCTCCGAGGCGTGGTACGACTCGCCGGTGCTCACCAGCACGACCTACGTCCTGGAAAGCTATCCGTTCGGCGACAAGTACATCCACTACTACGCGTACAACTTCTTCCTGCTGGTCAACCCCAATACCGGCAACGACAGCGACATGGTCGAGTTCGAGGTGCCCGGCTACCAGCCGACCCAGGCCAGCTATCCCGACGCCTTCGCCCCGCTGCCGATCGACGGCTATTTCGCCACCACCTGGCTCGACCCGGCGCACTCCGGCGAAGGCATGCAGACGCAGGTCTACAACAATCCGGACGGCAAGCGCACCTTCTTCGCCAGCTGGTACACCTACGATCCGCTCGGCATGCCGTTCTGGCTCGCCGCCCAGGGCAATTTCAACCCCGGCGACGCCTCGGTCACCACCAACGTCACGTATCAGACGGACGGTGGCTTCGCCGGCGACTTCCTCGGCACGCTCAAGGTGCACAACTGGGGCACGATCACCTTCTCCTTCCCCAACTGCGACCAGATGCACTTCACCTACAACGGCCAAACCGACGCGCAGACCAACGGTCCGGGCGGCGTCGGCACGCGCGACTGGCGACGGATCGCCGACGTGAACGGCATGAACTGCGAATAAGCCGCACCGGCTCCGCGTTCGAAGATCCCGCCCTCAAGGCGGGATCTTTTTTTGTGCCGGCGACGGCGCCGCTGAGCGACAATCCGCCGTCGCTTCCCTCGCCCGCACGCCTCTTGTCCTTTCCGATCGACACCCTGCTGCCGCGCATCCTGACCACGCTGCGCGAGCACCCACGGCTGGTACTCGAGGCGCCGCCCGGCGCCGGCAAGACCACGCGCGTGCCGCCGGCGCTGCTCGCGCAAGACTGGCTCGGCGGACGCACGATCCTGATGCTAGAACCGCGCCGCATCGCCGCGCGCGCGGCGGCCGAGTTCATGGCCGCGCAGCGCGGCGAAGCGGTCGGCGCGACGGTCGGCTACCGCATCCGCTTCGAGTCGAAGACGTCAGCGGCGACGCGCATCGTCGTGGTCACCGAAGGCATCCTGACGCGGATGATCCAGGACGATCCCGAACTCGCCGGCGTCGGCGCGATCCTGTTCGACGAATTCCACGAGCGCCACCTGCACGGCGACCTCGGCGCCGCGCTCGCGCTCGACGTGCAGGCGAACCTGCGCCCGGACCTGCGCCTGGTGGTGATGTCGGCGACGCTCGACGGCGAGCGCGTCGCACGCTGGTTCGACGCGCCGCAGCTGGCGAGCGAAGGCCGCAGTTTTCCGGTGCGCCTCGCGCATCCGCCCGCGCGCGCCGGCGAGGCGTTTCCCGAGCGTGGCTGGCCGTTCCATCTGCGCCGTGCGGTGGAGCAGGCGCTGGCCGAAAACGAGGGCGACGTGCTCGCGTTTCTGCCCGGCCGCCGCGAGATCGAGCAGGCGCGCGCGGCGCTGTCCTCCGGCGACGGGCGCCACGAGGTCGAGGCGGTCGCCTTGCACGGCGAACTGTCGCTCGCCGATCAGCACGCGGCGCTGGCGCCGGCCGCACCCGGCACGCGCCGCGTCGTGCTGGCGACCAACGTCGCCGAATCGAGCCTGACCCTGCCCGGCGTGCGCGCGGTGGTCGATCTCGGCCTCGCACGCGAACCGCGCTTCGATCCGAACTCCGGCTTCACGCGGCTCGACACGGTCGCCGTCGCGCAAGCCTCGGCCGATCAGCGCGCCGGCCGCGCCGGCCGCCTCGGTCCCGGCGCCTGCTACCGGTTGTGGCCTCAGAGCCGCCGCCTGGAGGCCGCGCGCCGACCGGAAATCGCGCAGGTGGAGTTGTCGCAGCTGGCGCTCGAACTCGCCGCCTGGGGTTCGGACGCGCTGCGCTGGCTCGATCCGCCGCCGTCCGGCGCGTTGGCGCAGGCACGCGACCTGCTGCGCGCGCTCGGCGCGCTCGACGGCGACGACCGCATCACTGGTTTCGGCCGCCGCCTGCTCGCGCTCGGCGCGCAGCCGCGTCTCGGCGCCGCCGTGCTGCGCACCGCGACGACGCGCGAACGCGCGCTCGCCTGCGACCTGGCCGCGCTGATCGAGGCGCGCAATCCGCTGCGCGGCGAAGCGATGCGCAACGACGACTTCCGCCTGCGCGCGAGCGCGTTGCACGCGTGGCGCGCGCGCCGCGGCGCCGGCGCGCGCGAACTCGGTGCCGACCCCGCTGCGCTTTCCGCGATCGCGCAGGCGGCGGAGGCCTGGAAGCGGCGCGCGAATGCAGGTTCCGCCGATCCGATTCGCGCCGAGCGAGAAGACGCCGGCGACGGCCGCGCCTTCGCCGAAGGCACCGCGGCCGGAGACGTCCTGATTCACGCGTTCCCGGATCGCGTCGCGCGCCAGGATCCGAACGATCCGCGCCGCTACCAGCTCGCCAACGGCCGCGGCGCGCGGCTCGGCGAAGCGAGCGCGCTGTACGGCGAGCCGTGGCTGGTGGTCGTCGACTTGCGTTTCGAAGCACGCGACAGCTTGATCTACGCGGCGGCGCCGTTCGATCCGCAGCGGCTCGAACGCGATTTCCCGCAGCGCTACGCGCGCGCACGGCGCGTGCGCTGGAACCGCGACACGCGCGCGGTCGAGGCGTTCGAGGAACGCCGTTTCGACGCGATCGTGCTCGAGCGCCGTGCCGTACCGGCCACGCCCGAAGACGCCGTGCCCGCCCTGCTCGCGGCGATCCGCGAACTCGGCCTCGACGCGCTGCCGTGGAGCGAACCTGCGCGCGAGCTGCGCCTGCGCGTGCAATCGCTGCGGGCATGGTCGCCCGAACTCGGCCTGCCGGACTTTTCCGACACGGCCCTGCTGCGCGACCTGGAGCGGTGGCTCGCGCCGTACCTCGACGGTAAGCGCCGCCTCGACGCCTTGCAGGCCACCGAACTCTCGCAGGCGCTGGCCGCGCAGCTCGACTACGAACAGCGCCGCGCACTCGACGCGCAGGCGCCGACCGCGATCACCGTGCCGAGCGGCCTCGAACGCCGCATCGCGTACGCGGCCGACGCGGCGCCCGTGCTCAGCGTGAAGCTGCAGGAGTTGTTCGGCCTCGCCGACACCCCGCGCATCGCCGGCGGCCGCGTGCCGTTGACCTTGCATCTGCTCTCGCCGGGCGGCAAGCCCGTGCAGGTCACGCAGGACCTGAAGAGCTTCTGGGAACGCACCTATCCGGAAGTGAAGAAGGAATTGAAGGGCCGCTATCCGAAGCATCCCTGGCCCGACGATCCGTGGACGGCGACGCCGACGCATCGCGCCAAGCCGCGGCAATGACGTGCGCCCGGCGGCGTCAGCTCTCTCGCTCGCGGGAAAGCCGCGCCGCGGGCGTGCGCGGAGGACGACGAAGCGCAACGCTCGGCCAGCGATCATCGCGCCGTCGCGCCGAGCCGCAGCGATGAACGCGCGATGAAGTGCGCTGCGCGACCCCGCGCGCAAGGCCACGGAACCAAGGCACCATCCGCGGGTCCGAACACCGATGTTTCCAGCCGAGCCCGCCGATGAGCAACCCGCAACGCGTACTTCCCTGGATGCTCGCCTTCCTGTTCGCGGTCGGCCTGCTCGCCGCGCTGCTGGCGACCCGGCTCGGCGCGATCTTCGCCGCCAATCCGTTCTTCAACAGCGTGATCCTCGCCGTGCTCGCCACGGGTGTCATCGTCAATCTGCGGCAGATCTTCGTGCTGTCGCGCGAAGTGAGCTGGATCGAGACGTTCAAGCGCTCGAGCCCCGATCAGCGCGCCCCCGGCAAGCCGCGCCTGCTCGCACCGATGGCGCGCATGCTCGACGGCCGCGAACGCGGGCGCGCCGCGTTGTCGGCGCCGTCGATGCGCACGATCCTCGACAGCGTGCAGTTGCGCCTGGAGGAGTCGCGCGACCTGTCGCGCTACCTGATCGGCCTCGCGATCTTCCTCGGCCTGCTCGGCACCTTCTGGGGCCTGCTGGTCACGATCCGCTCGGTGTCCGACATCATCGGCACGCTCAATGTCGGCAACGACGCGGTCACGATGTTCGGCGCGCTGAAGGAAAACCTGAAGGAGCCGCTCGGCGGCATGTCGACCAGCTTCTCGACCTCGCTGTTCGGCCTAGCCAGCTCGCTGGTGATCGGCTTCCTCGACCTGCAGGCCGGTCACGCGCAGAACCGCTTCTACAACGAAGTCGAGGAATGGCTGTCGGGCATGACGCGGCTGTCGTCCGGATCGAGCTTCGAAGCCGACGCGTCGGTGCCGGCCTACGTGCAGGCCCTGCTCGAACAGACCGCCGATGGCCTGGACCGCATGCAGCGCGCGATCGTCGAAGCCGAGCGCGAACGCCACGGCACCAACCAGCAGCTCGGCGAACTCGGCGCGCAGCTCGGCCGCCTCGCCGACCTGCTCGGCCGCGACGCGCGCGAGCGCCACGCCGCCGCCGAGACGCAGGACGAATTGAAGAACGTGCTGCGCCAGCTCGCCGCGCAGAACCAGGCTCCGGCGAGCCTGTCCGACGAGCTGCGCGGCGAACTGCGCCTGCTCTCGCGCACGATCGCCGCCGCACTCGACGGCCAGCGTCCGCGCTCGCCGCCCGCCTCTCCCGAGCGCATGGTCGCCGAGCGCGAGCCGCGCCGATGAGCAGTCTCATCCGGCGGCGCCGTGCGTTCGACATCTGGCCCGGCTTCGTCGACGCGCTGACCTCGCTGATCATGGTCATGATCTTCGTGCTGCTGATCTTCGCGATCGGCCAGTTCGTGCTCAGCGACACCCTGGCCGGCAAGAACCGCGCGCTCGACGCGCTGAACGCGAAGGTCGCCGAACTGGCGAAGACGCTGTCCTTGTCGGAGGAGCAGAAACTCGCGCTCGACGCGCGCGCCAAGGAACTCGCCGCCTCGCTCGGCACGATCAGCGGCGAACGCGACGCGGCGACCAGCGAAGCGGCCAAGCTCAACGCCGACATCGCCGCACTCACCGCGCTGAAGCAGCAGCTCGAAGCGCAGGTCGCGAGCATGGCCGCGCAACTGGACTCCTCCAAGCAGGACCTGGTCAAGCAGACCGACCTGACCTCCGCCGCCAGCGCACAGGTGGAATTGCTCAATCGCCAGCTCGCCGCGCTGAACGAGCAGCTCGGCAAGATCCAGGCCGCGCTCGACATCGCGAACAAGGACGTCGAGGCGAAGGACGCGAAGATCGCCGACCTCGGCAAGCAGCTCAATGTCGCGCTCGCCAACCGCGTCGGCGAACTGGAACGCTATCGCTCGGAATTCTTCGGCAAGCTGCGCGCCGCGCTCGGCGAGCGCGGCGACGTGCGCATCGTCGGCGACCGCTTCGTGCTGCCGACCGACATCCTGTTCGACTCCGGCTCGGCCGATCTCGGCGAAGAGGCGCAGGATCGCCTGGCGACGCTGGCGCAGACCGTCAAGGAAGTCGCCGCCGAAATTCCGTCCGGCATCGACTGGGTGCTGCGCATCGACGGCCACACCGACAAGCGCCCGATCAACACGCCGCGCTTCCCGTCGAACTGGGAGCTGTCCAGCGCCCGCGCGGTGGCGATCGTGAAGTACCTCGTCGTGCAGGGCATCCCCGCGCATCGCGTGTCGGCGAACGGCTTCGGCTCGTTCCAGCCGCTCGACAACGCCGATACGCCGGAAGCGTACGCGAAGAACCGGCGCATCGAGATCCAGCTCACCAATCGCTGACGCACGCGCTGTACGTAGCGAATCGGCCCCGCATCCACCATCGGTGGTTTCCCCAGTCGTACCGCGGTGCGCGGCGAACGCGCACTTCACGTATCGGACCGGAAGCCGTGGTACTTCGCCACCGTAGCGTCCAAGGAGATTCGAGCATGCGTCATTCCATGATCCTCGGCGGCAGCCTGCTGCTCTGCTTCGCCTGCGTCGCGGCACAGGCGAAGCGGCACGTCGTCGAATCGGCTCAAGGCGTAGTCGCCCTGCATTGCGCCGCCGGCGACACCGTCGAGATCAACGCCGCCGGCGCCCAGGCGACGATCACCGGCACCTGCGCCGCCGTGCACGTGAACGGCGCGGACAACGACGTGCGCGTCGAGAGCGTCGGCGAGGTTTCCATCGACGGCTCCGGCAACGCGGTCCAATGGCAGCGCTCCATCGACGGCCGCGCACCGCTCGTGACGCGCATGAACGGCGCCGGCAGTTTCCTGCGCCAGAACGCCGCGATGTCCTTGGGCACGCAAGCCGCGCCTGCCGTCGCGGCGTCCTCCTCCGTCGCGAGCGACGCCGACCCGGCGCCGCGCCGCAGCGGCGGCAGCCCGCAGATGACCGGCAGCGACCAGAGCTTCGAGTACGACTGCGCCGGCGACGACGTCGTCAACCTGACCGGCTCGGGCAACCGCATCGACCTGCGTGGCGACTGCGACACCGTGAATGTGTACGGCTCCGACAACACGGTGCACGCCGAGGCCTTGGGAATCATCAATGTCACCGGCGTCGGCAACCAAGTGTTCTGGAGCCGGGGCGCGCAGCCGCGATTGAATCAGACCGGATCAGGCAATCGGTTGGCGAAGAAGCCGTAGCGTCGGCATCCGTGAAGCGACCAAGGCGCCAATCCGACGGAGGACGCGCCGTGCGGAAGGTCCGAAGCCAGCAACCTCGGCCGCATTGAAGCGAGCATGCGGAAAAGGAAACCGCCGACGCGTGCGCGCCGAAGCGTCCTGCCTCGGCACCGTTGAAGCCGCACGCATCGACCGATCGCCTGGCGAGACTCCAGCCTCAGCGCGGCGCCGCCGCCACTTCGCGCTGACTCACCACCACACTGCCGAGAATCAGCGCACCGGCGACCAGCATCGTCCAGGTCGGCTGCTCGCCGAGCAGCAGCCAGGCCCAGCCGACGCCGAACAGCGGCACGAGGTAGGTGTTGGTCGACGCGCGCGAGGCGCTGACGCGCTGGATCAGCTGGAAGAACAGCGCGTAGGCGATGCCGGTGCAGAGCACGCCGAGCGCGCCGGCGGCGAGCCAGGATTTCAGCGGCGGCGAGGTTTCCGGCCAGGTGAAGAACGCGAGGGGCGCGAGCATCACGGCGGAGCAGCTCAGCGTGCCGGCGACCGCGGCCGACGGCGGGATGCCGGCGAGCCAGTGCTTGGTGAAGTTCACCGCGAAGCCGTAGCACACCGAGGCCAGCGTGCCGGCGAGCGCCGCTGCGCCGATGCTCTCGCCTTCGATCTTGCCGCTGGCGAGCACGACCACGCCGAGGAAGCCGGTGACCAGGGCGATCGCGCGCCGCGTGCCGATGCGATCGCCGTAGATGAAGAACGCGACCAGCGCGGTGAACAGCACCGTCGTGCTGTTGGCGATCGCGCCGATGCCGGCCGGCGCGCGCGCGGCGGCCCAGGCGAACAGCGAGAACGGAATCGCCGAGTTCAGCGCACCGATCATCGCGAAACGGCGCCAGTGGGCGGCAGTGATCAGCCGCCGCGCGCGCCACAGGAACGGCAGCAGCACCAGCGCGCCGAGCACGATGCGCACTTCCACCAGCGCGAACGCGCCGAAGTCCTTCGCGGCGACGCGCATGAACAGGAACGAGCCGCCCCAGATCGCGCCGAGCAGGGTCAGTTCCAGCGGCGTGCGCCAGTCGACGGAAGGGGCAGTCGCATCGCCAACGGTCGGATCGGCCATCGTTCGCTCGCTCGAAGGAATCGGGACGGAAGCTGCGCTCAGACTTCGGCCTTGAATGTCCGGCCGAGGCGCTCGCCCCCGGCGACATAGTGGCGGAAAACGTAAAGCAAAGGGTCGAAGCGCGTCGGATCGACGTGATCGCTGCCGGGCACGACGACGTCGGCGTGCGCGTGCACGGCGACGACCTCGGTCTCGACGACCGCGAAATGCCCGGCGTCCGCGCGCCACGCGGCGAGGTCGCGGCGGCGGACCTCGACCACCCGCGCCTCCAGCTGCAGGGGACATTCGGCGATGCGCGGCGGCTTCACCTGCGTCGAGGCGCAGGGCGTCAGTCCGGCGGCGGCGAACTTGTCCGGCACATGGCGGTAGCCGACCTCGCTTTTCCAGGCCGGCACCGGGTCGCGGCCGGTGGCCCGCGCGATCGCCTCGATCGCGGACCACAAGGCCGGCGCGGCGACGTTCAGCACGGCCTCCCGCTCGCGTTCGAGGTTCGCCAATCCCTGGCCGCCGCCGGTCAGGCCGAGCACGACGCGGTCGGCCAGCGCCCAGGCGGACGACATCGGCGTGATGTTCGTGCCGCCGTCGGGATTGCGGCTGGTGATCAGCAGCACCGGCGTGCCGAAATAGAGGATGCTCGGACGGATGCGGATGGACGGCGGAGGCGAGGTCATGCGGCGATTGTCGGGCGCTGCGGACGGCGCCGCTTCGTCGCGCGACGAAGCGTGCGCCGGCGGACCGCGCTAGGCTGCGTCCATGTCGTCCGCGAGTCCGCTCACGCAGTTCCAGCTCGCCGAGCTCGGCGGCCTCTTCGTCGATCCGGCGCGCGCGGCGATCCTGCTCGCGCTGATCGACGGCAGCGCGCGGCCGGCGACCGAACTCGCGACGCTCGCCGGCGTCGCCGCACCGACTGCGAGCGAACACCTGCGCAAGCTCGTCGAAGGCGGGCTGCTCACGGTGCTCGCGCAGGGCCGCCATCGCTACTACCGGCTCGCCGGCGACGAGGTCGCGCACCTGCTCGAGACCCTGGTCGTGCTGCGCTCCGGCCCGCGCCAGGCGACGCGCGTCGCGCAGGCGGAACCGGCGCTGGCGTACGCGCGCACCTGCTACGGCCACCTCGCCGGCCGCCTCGGCGTGGCGCTGTTCGAGCGTCTGCGCGATGCGCGCGACGTGCAGCTGGAAGCCGATTCGCTGAGCCTGACGCGGCAAGGCGCCGCGCGCCTGCGCGAAGTCGGCCTGCTCGGCGCCGACGAGGATCTGGAGCGGCTGCGCGGACGTAGCTGCCTGGACTGGACCGAGCGGCGTTTCCATCTCGCCGGCGCGCTCGGCTGCGAACTGACGCGGCGCCTGCTGGAACGGCGCTGGCTGCGCCGCGTCGAGGGATCGCGTTCGCTGGCGCTGAGCGCGACCGGCCGCGCCGGCCTGCGTGCGCTGCGGATCGACCTTCGCACGCCGCCGCACTGAAGCGCGGCTCAGACCCTTCCGCAGCGCAGGTGGAAGTCCCAGCGCACCTCGCGCAGGCTCGATGGATCGCCCCACGCGACGAGCAGGTCGGGTTCGATCAACGTCACCGGATCGACGCCGTGTGCCTTGAGATAGCCCTGCGTGCCGGACCACGAACGCAGATACGCGAGGAACTGCGCGGCGTTCCAGCGCATCACCATCTCGAACGCCGGCGCTGCGATCGGCTCGAACGGGAACGGCAGGTCGCGATAGCCGTTCTCGACGTGCACGCGCTCGGGCTGCCAGTACGGACCGGTCAGGTCGACGTAGAGGCGCTGCTTGACCGCATCGACGGCGGTGTCGACGCGGCAGTCGGCATAGGTCCAGGCGGCGAACACGCCGCGCGGCTTCAGCACGCGGCGGACCTCGGCGTGGAAGCGCGGCAGGTCGAACCAGTGCATCGCCTGCGCGACGGTGACGAGGTCGGCGCCGGCGTCGGCGAGGCTGCATCGCTCGGCCGGCTCGACGCGGTAGTCGATGTTCGGCCGAGCCTCGGCATTGGCGATCTGCTGCGCGCTCGGGTCGCTGGCGTGCACGCGCGCGAAACGCGCGGCCAAGGCGGTGCTCGCCTGGCCGTTGCCGCAGCCGACGTCCCAGACCAGATCGCGCGCCGGGGCCTGTGCAGCCAGCCAGTCGAACAGCGCCGCCGGATAGGTGGGGCGCGCGGCCTGGTAGACCTCGGAATGGCCGGAGAACAAATCCTTGAACGTCATCGGCACATGCGACCATTCACGATCGGCAAAATCAAGAGCGGCCGTCCATGACCGCACTTTTCGGCAATTCCCGATCTCAGGCGAGCTGACGCGACTGGCCCGGAAGCAGGTCGCCGAGTTCGTGGTCGCCGATGCGTTCGCGAATCAGGCGCAGCGTCGGCAGCCCGACCGCCGCGGTCATGCGGCGCACCTGGCGGTTGCGGCCTTCGCGAAGCGTCAGCCGCAGCCAGGCATCCGGCACACTCTTGCGGAAGCGTACCGGCGGATCGCGCGGCCAAAGCCACTGCGGCGGCGCGGCCAGCGCCTCCGCCCCGGCCGGGCGCGTGCGGCCGTCGTTGAGCTCGACACCGCGGCGCAGCGCTTCCAGCGCCGCTTCCGTCGGTGTGCCTTCGACCTGCACCAGATAGGTCTTGGCGAGCTTGTGGTGCGGATCGGTCAGCCGATGCGCCAGCGCACCGTCGTCGGTCAGCACGAGCAGGCCTTCGCTGTCGTAGTCCAGCCGTCCGGCCGGATAGACGTCCGTTTCACGCACAAACTCGGCCAGCGTGCGCCGAGGCGGCGTGCTGCGGTCGGTGAACTGGCACAGCACGCCGTACGGCTTGTTGAGCAGGACCAGCACGGCGCGCCGGATCAGTTCCGCTCGTCGAGCAGACCGTAGCTGCGCAGCAGCGCGTCCGGCTTCGGCTCGCGCCCGCGGAACTCGACGAAGCTCTCCAGCGCCGGTCGAGAGCCGCCGACGGCGAGGATCGACTTGCGATACGCCTCACCGGTGGCGCGGTCGAATACGCCGGCCTGCTCGAAGCGCTCGAACGCGTCGGCCGACAGCACCTCCGCCCACAGATAGCTGTAGTAGCCGGCCGCGTAGCCACCCGCGAAGATGTGCGTGAACGCGTGCGGGAAGCGCTGCCATTCCGGCGGCCGGATCACGGCGACTTCCTCGCGCACCTCGCGCAGGATCTCCAGCGCGCGCGCGCCGCGCGCGGGATCGAATTCGCGGTGGATGCGGAAGTCGAACAGGCCGAATTCGAGCTGGCGCACGAGGAACATGCCGGCCTGGAAGTGCCGCGCCGCCTGCATGCGCGCGAACAGCTCGTCGGGCAGTTTCTCGCCGGTCTGCCAATGGCGCGCGAACAGGTCGAGCGCCTCGCGCTGCCAGCCGAAGTTCTCCATGAACTGGCTCGGCAGCTCGACCGCATCCCATTCCACGCCGCTGATGCCGGCAACGCCGGGATAGTCGACCTCGGTCAGCAGGTGATGCAGGCCGTGGCCGAACTCGTGGAACAGGGTCAGCACGTCGTCGTGGGTCAGCAGCGACGGCGTTTCCCTGGTCGGCGGCGCGAAGTTGCAGGTCAGGAAAGCGACCGGCAGCTGCGTGCCGCCGTCGTCGGCGCGCACGAAGCGGTTCACGCATACGTCCATCCACGCGCCGCCGCGCTTGCCGCTGCGCGCGTACAGGTCCACGTAGGCGCCGGCGAAGACACGGCCGGTCGCGTCGAGCAGATCGTAGTAGCGCACGTCCGGATGCCAGACGTCGACGTCCTCGCGCACGCGCAGAGAAACGCCGAACACGCGCCGCACGATCTCGAAGAAGCCGTCGAGGACGGCGTCGAGCGCGAAGTACGGCTTCAGCTCTTCCTCGTTCAGCGCGTACTTCTTCTCGCGCAGCTTCTCGGCGGCGTAGCCGACGTCCCACGGCTGCAGGTCGGCGATGCCGAGTTCGTCCGCGGCGAACGCGCGCAACTCGGCCAGCTCGCGCATCGCGACCGGCTTGGCGCGCGCGGCGAGGTCGTACAGGAACGCGAATACGGTTTCCGGCGACGGCGCCATATTGGTCGTCAGCGATTCCTCGGAGGCGTCGCGGAAGCCGAGCAGCTGCGCGGCCTCGTGGCGCAGGGCGAGGATCTTCTCGATGCGCGCGGAGTTGTCGAACGTGCCGGCGGTCGGCCCCTGGTCCGACGCGCGCGTCTGGTAGGCCGTGTAGACGCGCTCGCGCAGGGCGCGGTCGTCGGCGTAGGTCAGCACCGCCTGCACGCTCGGCTGCTTCAGCGTGACCCGCCAGCCGTCCTGTTGCTTCTCCTCCGCGTAAGCGCGCAGCACGGCGCGGCCGGAGGCGGGGATGCCGGCCAGCTGCGCCTCGTCGCTCAGCGTCTCGCTCCAGGCGTCGGTCGCATCGAGCACGGCCTCCTCGAACTCGGTGGCGAGCCTGGCCAGCTCGTTCTCGATCTCGCGGAAGCGCGAGCGCGCCGGCTCTTCCAGCGCGACGCCGGCGAGCTTGAAGTCGCGCAGTTCGTGCTCGACCAGGGTGCGCGCGGCGCGCGGCAGGCCCTTCGTCGCCGGCGCGTCGTCGACCGCCTTCACCGCCGCATACAGCGCGCGGTTCTGGCCGAGTTCGCTGGCGTGCTCGACGATCTTCTCCTGCGCCGCCGCATAGGCCTTGCGCAGCGCCTCGCTGTCGGCGACGCCGTGCAGATGAGATACCGGCGCCCAGGCGCGGTTGAGGCGGTCCTCGAGCTCCTCGCCGAGCAGCACGACGCCGGCGAAGTCGCGCGGCGCGTCGGAGGCGAGCAACGCGTCGATGCGCGTGCGGTAGTCGGCGAGCAGCGCGTCGATCGCGGGCTCGACGTGTTCGGGGCGGATGGCGGAAAAGCGCGGCAGGCCGTGCGCCGCGAGCAGGGGGTTGGCGTGATCCATGAGAAGAAGGCGTGCGGAACGAACCGCCAACGTGGCGCACGGCGGCGGCGAAATCAAGCGCGCCGCCGCGTTCGACCGCTCAGGCGGCGACGCCCCAGAGCCGGCGCGCTTCCTCGACGATCACGTCGGGGCGCTCTTCCGGCCAGAACAGCCGGGCGCCCTGGAGCCGCCGCACGCCGCGCGAGGCGCCGAAGCTTCGGGCGAGGTAGTCCGGACTATCGGCCGAGAAGATCGTGTCGGCGGTGCCCCAGACGATCCGCGTCGGAATCGTGCTGCGCTTCAATGCCGACTGGATGCCGAGCAACGGGTTGTGCTCGAGCGCGATCGCATAGGCGTGCATCAGCGCCTTGCGCTGCGGCGTGGCCAGGATCGGCGCGAAGTAGGTTTCGATCGCCTCGTCGGTCGGATGCGCCGGATCGGCATAGCACATGCCGCCGATGCCGTGCGGCGAACGCGCGAGCGCCGTGTCGGCCCGCCACGGCGCCAGCCATTCGTCGCAGTAGCGCCCGGCCTTGGACAGCTCGATCACCGGCGCCAGCGCGGCCGGCGGACTGTCGATCTCGGTGTCGCCGTTGGTCAGCAGCAGCGTGCGCACGCGCTCGGGATGACGCGCGACCAGCAGCTGCGCCACCTGGCTGCCGCTGTCGTTGGCGACCAGGTCGACCGCGCCGATCTTCAAGGCGTCGAGCAGCGCGATCAGCATCGCCGCCTGGGCCTGCGGACCGACGTCCTGGCCCGCAGCCGCCTCGGTATGCCCGAGCGACAGGAAATCCGGCGCGATGCAACGGCGATGGCGGGCGAGCCGCGGCAACGCGCCGCGCCACTGGAAGCCGTTCAACGGGAAGCCGTGCAGGAACAGCGCAGCAGCACCCTCGCCGCGCTCGACGTAGGCGATGTGGCCGAACGCGGTGCGCACGAAGCGGCGCGCGGCGGCGAACGCCGCCGCGTCGAGCGGTGCCTCCGCGGCCGTCGCCGCCTGCGAACCGAACGAAGCGGCGGCGCCGGCCGCGACGCCGGCGGCAGCCAGAGCGAGAAAACGTCGACGATGCATGGACGAATCCTGATGCGGGAAAGGTGCGGCGATGCTCCGCCCCGCCGCATCGACCGGCAATGACGCGGCGGGTCATCGCGCCATGACCTCCGAGGTCATCGCCTGGCGTCCGCTGCCGTGGCAGGCGCGCATGGCTGCGGCGGGAACGGACGGCTATGCTCGACGCGTTTTCCTTCCGGCGCCGCCCTCGATGTCCATGCCCCAGATCGGCGTATTGCTGCGCGAATGGCGCGCGGCGCGGCGCCTCAGCCAGCTCGATCTCGCGCTCGAAGCCGGTCTGTCGAGCCGGCACCTGAGCTACGTCGAGACCGGCAAGTCGCAGCCGAGCCGCGAAGCGGTCGCGCGTCTCGCCGACGCGCTCGAACTGCCGCTGCGCGAGCGCAACGAGCTGCTGGTCGCGGCCGGCTATGCGCCGCAGTACGCCGAACGTTCGCTCGACCAGCCGGCGCTGGCGCAGATCCGCCGCGCGATCGACCTGCTGCTCGCGCAGCAGGAACCGTACCCGGCGTTCCTGATCGACCGGCGCTGGAACATCCTCGGCGCCAACCGCGCCGCGCTGCGCGTCAACCGCTTCCTGCTCGACGGCCGCGACAGTCCGCATCGGAACATGCTGCGGCATTTCTTCGATCCGGCCGACTTGCGCGGTGCGGTGGCGAACTGGAACGAGGTCGCCGGCTCGCTGATGCGCCATCTGCACGCCACCGTGCGCGCCGCACCGGCCGACGCCGCCGCACGCGCCCTGCTGGAGGAAGTGCTCGCCTATCCGGACGTGCCGGCGCACTGGCGCCATCGCGACCTCGACACCGCGCCGGCGCCGCTGCTCGGCGTGGTGTTCCGCAAGCACGGCCGCGAGCTGCGCTTCTTCTCCACCATCACCACCTTCGCCACGCCACGCGACGTCACGCTGGACGAAATGCGCATCGAGAGCTGCTTCGCCGAAGACGAGGCGACCGCGGCGCTGTGTCGCGAACTCGCGTCGTCGGATCCCTGAGCGTCACGCCTGCTACGCTTGGGCGCCGACTCCGCCCCCTCGTCGATGAACATCCGACCGTACGACCATCTTCTTCCGCGCATCGGCGCGAACGCCTACGTCGATCCGAGCGCGGTCGTGATCGGCGACGTCGAGATCGGCGAGGACGCCTCGTTCTGGCCCTGCGCGGTGGCGCGCGGCGACGTGCACCGCATCCGCATCGGCGCGCGCACCAACGTGCAGGACGGTGCCGTGCTGCACGTCACCCACGACGGACCGTACACGCCGGGCGGCTTCCCGCTGCTCGTCGGCGCCGACGTCACCATCGGCCACGGCGCGATCCTGCACGCCTGCACGGTCGGCGACGCCTGCCTGATCGGCATGCACGCCACCGTGCTCGACGGCGCCGTCGTGCAGCGCCACGCGATGATCGGCGCCGGCGCGCTGGTGCCGCCCGGCAAGATCGTCGGCGAAGGCGAGCTGTGGATCGGCAATCCGGCGCGTTGCGTGCGCCAGCTGTCGACGGAAGAGATCGACAAGCTGTACTACTCCGCGCGGCAGTACGTGAAGCTGAAGAACCGGTACCTGGCGCAGTCCGCCTAGCCGGAAGACCTGCCCCGCAGGCGATACACCGCGCTGGTCAGCGCGCTGAGGCCTTCCGCGACGAAGCGCGGCTCCTCGGCCAATACGTCGCGGCGTTCCAAGCGCTCGACGTTCCAGCGCGGCTCGTACAGCGCGCGCACCTCGTCTTCCTCGACCGAGAACGGCGGCCCCTTCTTCTGCGGCTGCGGATATTCCAGCGTGATCAGCAGTCCGCGGCAGCCCGGCGGCAGGCGCGCGTAGAGCTCGCCGACGTAGCGGGCGCGCGTCGCCGGCGGCAGCGCGATCAGCGCGGCGCGGTCGTACACGCCGGTGCAGTCGGCCAGCGCCGCTTCGTCGAGCGCGAACGCGTCGCCCTGGATCAGCTCGATCGGACCTGCGAGGTGGTGCCGGCCGTAGCGCGAGTGGTGGATCGCCGGCGTCAGCTCGTTCTCGGCGAAGAACTGCTCGACCGCCAGCGCCGAGAGTTCGATGCCGAGCACGCGATGCCCTCGCGCGGCGAGCCAAAGCAGGTCCAGCGACTTGCCGGCCAGCGGCACGAATACACGGCTGCCGCGCGGCAGCTCGAGCGTGCTCCAGTAGCGTTCCAGCGACGGCGTCGTGCGCGTCTGGTGGAAACCGATCTGGTTCTCGCGCCAGCGTTGCAGCCAGAACTCCGCTTCCATCGTCATCTCCTGAATCAGGTGGGCCGGGTGGCCTGCTCGAGCGCGTTCAACGTCGCCAGCGCTTGTGCGCGGTCGGCGCCGCACATCGTCGGCGACGGCCGCAGGTTGCGGCACACCGCCGGTCGCTCGGGTCGACCGAAGATCGCGCAGGCATTGTCGTCGGTCAGCTGTGCGCAGCGCACGCCGGCCGGCTTGCCGTTCGGCATGCCGGGAATCGGCGAGGAAATCGACGGCGCGATGCAGCAGGCGCCGCAGTGCGGGCGGCAGTCCATGCGTCAGCCTTCGCGCAGCGCGGCGTACACGGCCGCCGTCTCCGGACGCGTGCCGTGCCAGACGGCGAAGGATTCGGCCGCCTGCTCGACCAGCATGCCGAGGCCGTCGCTGGCGCGGCTCGCGCCGGCTCGGCGCGCCGCATCGAGGAAGGCCTGCGCGGCCTTGCCGTAGGACAGGTCGTAGCACAACGCATCCGCGTCGAGCAGCGAACGCGGCAGCGCCGCCGACGTGCCGGCGTGGCCGGCGGCGGTCGCGTTGACGACGAGATCGAAACGGCCGAGCGCTTCCAGCTCATCCAACGCCACGGCACGCGCGGCGTCGCCGATCGCCTGCGCGAGCTCGGCGGCGCGGTCGAACGTGCGATTGGCGATCGCCAGTTCGCTCGCGCCGGCGTCGGCGAACGCGAACGCGGCGGCGCGCGCGGCGCCGCCGGCGCCGAGCAGCAGCACGCGGCGACCGCACGAGTCGAATCCGTGGCGTTCGCGCAAGTCGCGCAGCAGTCCGGCGCCGTCGGTGCTGTCGCCGTGCCAGCCGTCGCCGACGCGGATCAGCGTATTGACGCTGCCGGCACGACGCGCCCGCTCGCTCAGGTCGGCGCACAGCACGAGCGCGTCCTGCTTCAGCGGCAACGTGACGTTCGCGCCGCGACCGCCGTCGCGCGCGAACGCGGCGACGCGTGCGGCGAATCCGTCACGACCGGCCTCGATCGCACGGTAGTCGAGCGCGATGCCGAGCTGCGCACCGAAGGCGGCATGGATGCGCGGCGACAGCGAATGCGCGATCGGCTGGCCGAAGACGGCGTAGCGGCCGATCGAGGTCACGGCTGCGCCGGTATCGAGGCGGCCATCGCGCAAGCTCCGGCCCGTACGCGAGCGCTGGTGCGGCTGGCGAAGCATCGGCTCCCGGCGTTCGCCGGGACATCGGACCAGCGATGGACTCGCCGTTTCATCTCAAGCGTTTTCACGCAACCAGCGCGCGGCATCCAGCGCGAAGTAGGTCAGGATCGCATCGGCGCCGGCGCGGCGGATGCCGGTCAGCGCTTCGAGCACGCAGGCGCGCTCGTTGAGCCAGCCGTTCTGGAACGCGGCCTTCAGCATCGCGTACTCGCCGCTGACCTGGTAGGCGAACGTCGGCACGCCGAAACGCTCCTTGGCGCGGCGCACGACGTCCAGGTACGGCATAGCCGGCTTGACCATGATCATGTCGGCGCCTTCGTCGAGGTCGAGCGCGATCTCGCGCAGCGCCTCGTCGCTGTTGGCCGGGTCCATCTGGTAGGTGTACTTGTTGCCCTTGCCGAGATTTCCGGCCGAGCCGACCGCGTCGCGGAACGGGCCGTAGAACGCCGAGGCGTACTTGGCCGAATAGGCGAGGATGCGCGTGTGGACGTGGCCGCCGGCTTCGAGCGCGGCGCGGATCGCGCCGATGCGGCCGTCCATCATGTCCGACGGCGCGACCATGTCGGCGCCGGCTTCGGCGTGCGAGACGGCCTGCTTCACCAGCGCCTCGACGGTGGGATCGTTGACGACGTAGCCCGATTCGTCGATCAGGCCGTCCTGGCCGTGCGTGGTGAACGGGTCGAGCGCGACGTCGGTGATCACACCGAGTTCGGGGAAGTCCTTCTTCAGCGCACGCACGGCGCGCTGCGCCAGACCGTCCGCGTTCCAGGCCTCGCGCGCGTCGAGCGACTTCGCCTCGGGCGGAGTGACCGGGAACAGTGCCAGCGCGGGCACGCCGAGCTGCTGCGCGTCCGCGGCGATGCGCAGCAGGCGGTCGATCGAGACGCGCTCGACGCCCGGCATCGACGGCACCGGCTCGGCCACGTCGCGTCCTTCGCGCACGAAGACCGGCAGGATCAGGTCGGAGGCGTTCAGGTCGGTCTCGCGCATCAGCGCGCGCGAGAACGCGTCGCGGCGCATGCGGCGCGGGCGGGTGTTCGGATAGGCCATGAGCTGCGTACCGTCGGCGAAGCGAGGCGCGCATTGTACGCCGCGTGCCGACGGCGCCCTTGCGGCGCGGTGTCGCTTTCGGCGTCAGTCGAAGCCGTTCGCGAACAGCGCGTCGAGCGGCAATCCGACGTCGCGCAGGACGGCGACGTCGAGCGGCGAGATGTCGTAGCGGTGGCCGCTGTAGAAGACGACGCCGTTCATCAGCTGCAGGATGAGCGAGTCCTGCGCGGCGATGCCGGCGACCGCCGGCGACATCGACGGCGGCGCCGGCGCCAGCGGCGGCACCGCGAGGCCGTTGCGCCACTCGACCGGGCGTGCAGGTTGCCACTCGACCCGCGGCGCGGCGATCGCCGTGCCATTGCCCCAGTGCTTGTTGTTGCCGGTCGTCAGGTCCGGCGCGACGCCCCAGGCCGCGACGGCGTTCGCGCCACTGAACAGCGTCGGCGATCCGGGAATCATCCAGCGGTCGAAAGTCGACCAGAGCGTCGCCGGCGGAATGCCGGTCGTCGCATCCGACCAGCCGTTGTAGGCGACGGCGTGGCCGACTTCGTGCAGGAACGTGCTCATCGCGTCGGTGCGGTTGGACGGTACCGGGGCGCTGCGCGCACCGGGATCGGGATCGAACCACAGGGTGTTGCGCAGATAGTCCAGGCCGATCTGCAAGTACATGTCCGGATCGGCGCCATTCGGGTCGACGCCGGTGCGCAGTTCGTAGGCGACGCTTTGTTCGAGCAACTGGCGGCCTTCGGCCTCGCCGACCGGGATGCCGACCGCGCTGGCGGCACTGGCCGTGGCCTGGTCGGTGATGCTCACCCGGACCTCGATCGAGCGCGGCCCGTCGATCGCGAGCAGGCGCGACCAGCGGCGCATGGCCTCGGCGGTGTGCGAGACGATCTCGTCGCGCTCGGCTGGGTCGAGCACGTTCGCCGAGGCGTCGAATGTCACCTGGGTCGCCACCTGGGCGGACGCCGAGGAGGCGAGGAAAGCACCCAGCGCGAGCCAGCGCTGGCAGCCCGGGCGCGGTGCGCGGGCATTTGCGGGTTTCGGAATCACGGCCGTATCCATCGGTGGGAGGTCACGATGGATACAGGCGCAAAACGGCGGCGCCGGGAATCATTTCGAGTGTCATTCCGCGACGCGGGACGGCGTAACCCTCATGCGGAACGCGCGAGCGTTTCGCGCCGGAGGCCGGATTCATTCAGCTTTAGTTATGAGTCCGCGCGGCAAACTGTTAATTAACTGTTAGTTCAGCCGCCCCGTGAATCTCGACGAAACGCGAAGTACGTTTCGCAACCAGCAGTAGAGAAAAAGAAAATGTTGTCCCCGATCATTCTTGCTGCACTCGGCGCCCTGGCTCTGCTGGTCGTCGCCTCCATCCGCCGCATTCCGGAAGGGCACGTCTACACCTTCCGCCGCATGGGCGGCCACGTGCGCATCGTCGGCTCCGGCACGCACCTGGTGGTGCCGCTGGTCGAGCGCGTCGCGCACAAGATCAGCCTGGCCGGCGCAGCCGTGCCGGTCGAGGATCTCGCCCTCGCCGGCCAGCGCTACCGCGGCGTGGTCTACTTCCAGGTGCTCGACCCGAGCCGCGCCGACCTCGTCATCGAGGAAGTCGAAACCCTGCTGCATAACGCGATGCACCGCTGGCTGGCGGCTCCGGGATTGCCCGAAACGGCCGACGCGCGCCGCGCCTGGCTGAAGCAGTCGCTGAACGCCGAATTGCGCGACAGCGGCCTGCTGATCGCCCGCGTCGACCTCGCCGCGCTGGCCTGACGCGTTTCTTTTCGCGGACGCGGATGGATTTCCGCCGCGTCCGCACCGATACTTCGCGCCCGCCCCGCCGAACCCAAGCCGCATGTCGGATCGCGATCGGCTGCGGCAGCGCCTCGTCGCCGGCCTCGCAGCTCTCCAGCTCGACCTCCCCGCCGCCGCCATCGAGCGGCTGCTGGCGTATGTCGAGCTTTTGGCGCGCTGGAACGCCACCTACAACCTCAGCGCGGTGCGCGACGTCGACGAGATGGTCACGCGCCACCTGCTCGACTCGCTCGCCGCCCTGCCCTACGTCCAAGGCGCGACGCTGGCCGACCTCGGCAGCGGCGGCGGCCTGCCTGGCATTCCTTTCGCCATCGCGGCGCCCGAGCGCTCGGTGACCCTGGTCGATTCCAACGGCAAGAAGACGCGCTTCCTGCGCGCGGCCGTGCGCGAACTCAAGCTCGACAACGTGCGCGTGCTGGAAAGCCGCGTCGAGGCCGTCGAAGGCACCTACGACTGCGTCACCGCCCGCGCATTCGCCAGCCTGGCCGAGATGCTGGGCTGGGGTGGGCGCCTTCTCGCGCCGAACGGCCTCTGGCTGGCGCTGAAGGGGCGTTTTCCGGAAGAAGAACTCGCCGCCGTGCCGGCCGGCTTCCGCGTCGAATCGGTCGACGCGCTGGCGGTGCCGGGTTTGGACGCGGAACGGCATGTCGTGGTAATCAAGCGGGTCCGGCCGGACGCGCCGGAATGGCAGGGACCTTCGGCATGACGCGCATCATCGCGGTGGCAAACCAGAAAGGCGGGGTCGGCAAGACCACGACTGCGGTCAACCTCGCCGCCGCCTTGGCCGAGACCAAGCGCAAGGTGCTACTGATCGATCTCGATCCGCAGGGCAACGCGACGATGGCGGCCGGCGTCGACAAGCGCACGGCCAAGCCGAGCGGTTGCGAGGTGCTGCTCGAGGAAGCCGCGATCGAGGACGTGATCCAGACCACCGAGGCCGGCTTCGATCTCCTGCCCGGCAGCGGCGACCTGACCGCCGCCGAGCTGAAGCTGATGGACACGCTGGCGCGCGAGATGCGCCTGAAGGACCAGCTGGCCAAGCTCGGCGACCGCTACCACACGATCCTGATCGACTGTCCACCGACCCTGCATCTGCTGACGATCAACGCGCTGACCGCCGCGCACGGCGTGCTGATTCCGGTGCAGTGCGAGTACTTCGCGCTGGAAGGCCTGTCGAGCCTGCTCGACACGATCAAGGCGGTGCGCGCGCGGCTCAATCCGCGCCTGGAGATCGAGGGCCTGCTGCGCACGATGTACGACGTGCGCAACAACCTCGGCAACGAAGTCTCGCTGCAGCTGACCAAGCACTTCGGCGACAAGGTGTTCCGCTCGATCATCCCGCGCAACGTGCGCCTGGCCGAAGCGCCGAGCCACGGCAAACCGATCAACCTGTACGACCGCGAATCGCGCGGCGCGATCGCCTACCTCGGCCTCGCCGGCGAGATGCTGCGGCGCGAACGCGGGCCGGCGGCGGTCGAAGCGGCGACTCATTGAAGACGGCGGCCGGGACGGCCGCTTCCCGATTTTCGCGATCACGGACGATCGCACGGAGAACTCACTATGGCGGCGAAGAAAAAAGGACTCGGACTCGGACGCGGCCTGGACGCCCTGCTCGGCGGCGGCGATCCCGGCGCGCCGGCGACGGCGAACGAGGCCGAAGGCGAACTGCGCACGCTCGAAACCGCCGCGATCAAGCCCGGCAAGTACCAGCCGCGCCATCATTTCGACGCCGAGCGCATCGAGGAGCTGGCCGCGTCCATCAAGGCCCAGGGCCTGATCCAGCCGGTCGTGGTGCGCGCGATCGGGCCGGGCCGCTACGAGCTGATCGCCGGCGAGCGCCGCTGGCGCGCCGCGCAGCAGGCCGGCCTCGCCGAAATCCCGGCGCTGGTCAAGGAAGTGCCGGACCAGGCCGTGGTCGCGATGGCGCTGATCGAGAACATCCAGCGCGAGGACCTGTCGCCGCTGGAGGAAGCGCAGGCGCTGACGCGCCTGATCGACGAGTTCGAGCTGACCCACCAGCAGGTCGCCGACGCGGTCGGCCGCTCGCGCGCGGCGGTGTCGAACCTGCTGCGCCTGCTCGACCTGCCGGACGACATCAAGCGCCTGCTCGACGACCGCAAGCTCGAAATGGGCCACGCGCGCGCGCTCGCCACCGTGCAGCCGCCGATGCGCGCGGTCGCGCTCGCGCGCGAGGCGGCCGAGAAGGAATGGTCGGTGCGCGAGCTCGAAGACGCCGTGCGCCGCCTCGGCGCGCCGCTCGGCGCCGGCGCCGCCAAGAGCAAGACCGCGCGCGACCCCAACATCGCCGCGCTGGAGCGCGACCTGGCGGAGAAGCTCGCCACGCGCGTGAACCTCGCGCACGGCCGCAACGGCCGCGGCAAGCTGGTGATCCACTACCACAGCCTGGACGAGCTGGACGGCCTGCTCGAACGGATTCGCTGAGCGCCGCCGGCTTCCGCCGGACCCGCAACCATCGGCCGCGCTGGCGGTACTCAACGGGTTCCACTCCGGGGAGAACCTGTATGCGCATCCTGCTCGCGTTCGTGGCCGGCGCCGTCGCGCTGGCCCCTTTGTCCGCCTTCGCCACCGATCATGAAGTGCTCGCCCGCAACGGGCCCGGCGGCCGCAACTTCTTTCCGGCGACCCTGACGATCCAGGTCGGCGACACGGTCACGTTCAAGAACGATCCCGCCGGCCTCGGCTTCCACAACGTCCTCTCCGACGACGGCGCGATCACCCCGTTCCGCTGCGCGAACGGCTGCGACGGCGTCGGCACCGGCAACGGCGACCCCGCCAGCAACGGCTGGTCGGCAACGGTGACCTTCCCGACCGCCGGCACGGTCGGCTACTACTGCGAAGTGCACGGCAGCAGCGGCGGCGGCGGCATGGCCGGCACGATCACGATCGAAGCCGCCGCCGGCCCGATCGCCGAGGTCGACCAGACCTCGCTCAGCGGCACCGCTCCCGCGGGCTCGTCGGCGACGGCCGCATTCTCGATCGCCAACGCCGGCACGGCCGCGCTGGACTGGACCGCCGACACCGCCGAGACCGACTGCGCCACGCCGGGCACGGTACCGTGGCTGGCACTGAGCCCAGCCGCCGGCAGCATCGCGCCGGGCGCGGCGGCGACGCCGGTCGACGTCACGCTCGACGCCGCGGCGCTGGCGGCGGGCGTCTACAACGCCAACGTCTGCGTGCACAGCAACGATCCGGCGCACGATCCGATCTCGCTGCCGGTCGAGTTCACGGTGACGGCGTCGGACACGATCTTCGAGGACGGATTCGACGGCATACCGGAGTAACATCGCCGTCGCATGACGGAATCTGCAAGCGACGCCGCCCGAGTCCGGTCTGGTGCTGACGTGAGCCAACGTCAGCACCAGTACGAGGCCCTCGTGCGCGCGCATTCCGGCGAGCTGTACCGATACGCCTTCTGGCTGTGCGGCCAGGAAGCGCTCGCGCAGGACCTGGTCCAGGAGACCTTCCTGCGCGCCTGGCGCGGCCTCGATTCCTTGCGCGAGAACGTCGCCGCCAAAGCGTGGCTGACGACGATCCTGCGCCGCGAGCACGCGCGCCTGTACGAACGCAAGCCGATGCCGACCACCGACATCGCCGAGCTCGAACTCGGCGACGCCGCGCCCGGTCCCGAGCACCTCGGCGAGGACGCCGTGCTGCGCGCGGCGATCGCGAAACTCGAACCGAAGTACCGCGAGCCGCTGGTGCTGCAGGTGCTCGGCGGCTTTTCCTGCGCCGAGATCGCGCGCGAATTGCGCATCAGCGAAGCGGCCGTGATGACCCAGGTGTTCCGTGCGCGGCAGAAGCTGCGCGCCCTGCTCGACGGCGAAACCACGAAGGAGGCGGCGCTGCATGGACTGCCTTGAGTTCCGCCGCCTGCTCGGCAGCGATCCGCACGTCGGCGACCGCGCCGCGCGCGAGCACCTGCAGAACTGCCCGTTCTGCGCCGACGCCTACGCGCGCGCGCAGGCGTTCGAGGCGCATCTCGCCGCGGCGTTGAGCGTGCCGGTGCCGGACGGTCTCGCCGATCGCATCCTGCTGGCGCAGCTGACCGGCGAACGCCGGCGGCGCAGTGCGAGTCGCGTGCGGCTGGGCTGGATCGCGCTCGCCGCGGCGGCCAGTCTCGTGCTCGCCGTCGGCTTGTGGCGCCGCACGGCCGTCGCGCCGGCGCCGCTCTCGCAACTCGTCGCCGACCACGTGACGGCGCCGGCCGAGCGTGCCGCCTGGTCGCGCACGGCATCGTTGCCGGAAGCGGACGTGCGCAAGGCGTTCGCCGATCGCGGCGTCGCGCTCGCCGCGGTCCCGGACGGCGTCGCCTACGTCGCCGAATGCCCGGTCGGCAACTGGCGCACGGTGCACATGGTCATGCCGCAGGACGGCGAACCGGTCAGCGTCGTCTACATCGTGCAGCACCGCGTGCCCGCCGTGACGGACTTCGAGCACGACGGCCTGCACGGGCGCGAAGTGCCGATCCGCAACGGCACCCTGGTGCTGCTGGCGAGGAACGCCGGCCGCTTCGCCGTGCTCGAGCGCACCTGGCAGGCGGCGATCGAGGGACCGCCGGCGCTCGCGCTGGCCGAAGGTCCCTGAGCCGCGGGCGCGCCGGCGTCAGTTCTGACGCTTGTCGCCGCCCTGGAAGATCGCGTCGCCCTGCGGCTTGACGAACTTCAGCGTCATGCGATCCGACTCGCCGATCGCCAGGTACTTGTCGCGATCCTGTTCCTTCAGCGCCAAGGTCGGCGGCAGTGTCCACACGCCCTTCTCGTAGTCCTTGGTGTCCTTCGGATTGGCGTTGATCTCGCTCTGGTCGACCAGCTTGAAGCCGGCGTCGGTGGCGAGCTTGATCACGTAGTCCTGCGGCAGGTAGCCGGACTCCTTGATCTTCTCCAGGTCCGCGCCGGCCGCGGCGCGATGGTCGACCACGCCGAGCGTGCCGCCCGGCTTGAGCGCCTCGAAGAACGCCTTGAACATCGGCGCGGCGCTGCCGTCCTCGGTCCAGTTGTGCACGTTGCGGAAGGTCAGCACGACGTCGGCCGAACCGGGCGCGCCGAACGCCGGCGCCTTCGGATCGAATTCGACCAGCTTGACCTCGCCGTACTGCGCCGGCTTCTCCTGCAGCTTGGCGCGGTACTTCTCGTTGTTCTTGCGCGTGTAGTCGGAGGCCGCGTCCTGCGCGATCGCCGCGTAGTACGTGCCGCTGCCCTTCAGCAGGGGTGCCAGCACCTCGGTGTACCAGCCGCCGCCGCCGGGCGTGATCTCGACTACCGTGTCGCCGGACTTGATGCCGAAGAACTCCAGCGTCTGCTTCGGATGACGGTACTGATCGCGCGCCTTGTTCTCCGGGGAACGCCAGTCGCCGGCGAGCACCTGGTCCAGCTTCGCGGCGAACAGGTCGCCGGCGCTCTGCGGCGGAGCCGGCTGCGCCGGCTGATCGGCGGGCGCGGGCTTCGGCGCGGCGGCAGTCGGCGCCGCCGGCTGCTCCGCACCACACGCGGCCAGAGCGACGACCAGCGGCAACACACGGACGAACTTGTTCATTGCAAACCCCTTCGGATCGGATCGCGGGAGCGTAGCACAGGCCGTTGCGCGCTCGCGGCGCACTCGCGCGGGAACGAAGTCACTCGCGATTCATGCGCGGATCGGCATGGTCGTTCGCGGGGGAAGGGTGCTCGTATTGGATCGCTCCGGCACAAAGGAGGCACCATGCTGCATTACGCCATCGTCTTTCTCGTCATCGCCCTGATCGCCGCCGTCCTCGGCTTCGGCGGCATCGCCGGCGCCGCCGCCGGCATCGCGAAGGTCCTGTTCCTGATCTTCCTGGTGCTGTTCATCGCCTCGCTGATCATGGGCCGCAAGCCGCGCGCTTGATCGAGCGAGCCGCCGTCGGGCACGATCCGGCGGTGGCTCGCGCCTGTTCGTCACATGTTCGGTGCGTGCCCGTCCGAACACCTCCCAGGCGGCTGATGCTCGTTCGCACGTTCGCCGAACGATCCGCCGCGCGTTTCAGTCCGGCAGGCGCGCCGACGCCGGATACGGCGGCACGTCGACGTGCTCGCCGGCGTGGAAGCGCTGCTGCAGCGACTGCCACCAGGTCGCTTCGAAGATTTCCGGATGTGCACGCAGCAGCGCCGTGCGCAATGCCTCGGGCAGACCCAGGAAGCGCGGGAACTGTTCCGGGAAGACGTCGCTCTCGCGCACGCTGAGCCAATCCTCGAGCGGGCGCGTCTCGTCGCCCTCGCGCGCCTGCGGCAGCTTGCGGAAGCGGCATTGCTCGACCAGGCACAGTTCGTCGTAGTCGTAGAAGATCGCGCGGCCGATGCGCGAGACGCCGAAGTTCTTCAGCAGCAGATCGCCGGGAAAGATGTTGCTGCGCGCGAGATCCTTGATCGCCTGGCCGTAGTCGAGCACGGCCCGCTCGGCCGCATCCGCCGCGGCCTCGCGCGCGTAGAGATTCAGTGGCCGCAGGCGGCGTTCGATGTAGCAATGCCGGATCACGATTTCATCGCCGTCGGCTTCCACCGTCTCGGCGCACTCGTCGACCAGCTCGGCCAGCATGTCGGCGTCGAATTGATGCCGCGCGAAACGCAGGTTGCGGAACTCCTGCGCGTCCACCAGACGGCCGACGCGGTCGTAGCCGAACACCAGCCGGTACTTCTCCTCGACCTGGCGGCGCGCGATGTCCTTCGGATAGGCGAAGCGGTCGCGGATCAGCTTGATCACGACCGGATAGTCGCGCGGCGTGAACACCGCCATGACCATGCCGCGCTCGCCGTCGGCGCGCACGAGCCGTTCCCCGGGATGCTCGGACAGATGCCGGAACAGATGCCGATAGCGTTCCGTCTTGCCCTGCTTCAGCCGCCCGAGCACGCTGTAGATCTCGCCGACCGGCTTGTGCGGCATCAGCGCCTCGAGGAACACGACGGTGTCGCCGATCGTCGGCAGGTCGGCGTGGAACGCGTTGCGCGCGTAGCCGAACAGCAGCGAGACCTGGTTGAGATTGGTCAGCACCGCGTCGGCGTGCACGCCGGCCGGCGTGCTGGTCAGCGCGATCACCAGCGGCACGCCGCCTTCGCCGTCGTCGATGCGGCCGACCAGGTAGGCGCGGCGCTCGCGATAGAACACCGGCCGCAGCAGTTCGATCGCGCGCAGCGGCACGCCTTCCTCGAAGGTGCGCTCGGCGATCTCGCGCGCGATCGCCGCGGCGGCGCGCTCGACGTCGACGTAGCCGATCGCGAACGGATAGTCGTCGAGCAGGCGCGCGCAGGTCGCGATGAGATCGGGCGCGATTTCGTAGCGCCTCAGCGCGACCTGCTCGGCGATGCCGACGGTCGGGTCCAGGTCGAGCGCGACGAACTCGATCTCCGCGTCGACGCCGAGCGTGTGGAAGAAGCGCCGCGACAGCGTGTTGAAGAAGGTCTTGGTCAGCTCGCGGTCGATCAGCGATTCGACCTGCGCTTCGTATTCATTGCGCATCGCCGACCACAGCGAACGCGAGCGCACGCGGTCGTCGAGCAGCAGTTCCAGCCGCGCCAATGTTTCCGCGACGCAGACGTCGTAGAGATCGATGCGCGCCAACGCGTCGATCTGCGCCGCGCGCCAGTCGCGCTGCTCGAAATGCCGCTTCGCGCGCCGCGTGATGTCGGCGAAGCGCTCGTTGTAGTCGAGGAAGGCGTCGAGGATCAGCGCGGCGGCGCGCGCCGGCGTGCTGGACATGTCGAACCTCCCATAGCGTCGTCCGCGGAGCCCGATCGAGTCTATCCAAACCTGGATGCTCGGCGGCGTCGTCGCAACGTCAATGTTACAGTGCGTCACGAAGGGAGGCCGCGAAGAGCGTCGGCGCGAATACGCGGGGAGGATCGATCGGATGCGAGCGCAACCCACGAGGCCATGGAGCCTGGCGGTTCTACTGCTTTTGCTTTTGCTTGCAGCCCGTCTGCACGCCGGAGAATCCGAAGTCTCTCCGCAATGGACGACGTCGCTTTGGCGCGAGGGCCTCGCCTACGACCGCATAGCCCATTCGCTGTCGTCGACCACCTTGGCGGTGGCCGGCGGCGAGCGTATCGCCGTGACGGCGGGGGCCTCCAGCGATGTCGTGCTGCGGCGCTATGCTGCGGACGGCAGCGTGCTGTTGGCGCGCACGCAGGCCGCCGGCGACGACCAGTCGCAATCCGATGTCGTTCTGCGCCCCGACCCCGATGAAACCGGCTTCTACCTGCTTGCAGGCGCGCATCAGGACGATGCCGTAGCCATGCGCTTCGACAACGCCCTTCAGCTGCAATGGTCGGTGCCGATCCCCCATTCCGGAATCTGCAACAGCGATTGCGTCCGCATGGAAGCCTTGCCCGACGGCTCGATCGTCGTCCTGCGCCCGCCGCTGCTCGCGCGCATCGGTCGCGACGGCGTCGTGCAGTGGACGGCCGACGTCGTCGAAGACGCTGGAGGCTTCTGGGGCGGCGCGCTCGCGCTCGGCGCCAACGACGACTTGTGGGTGGCGGTTTCGACGACGCAGGCGACGCTGGCTCGCTTCGATCTCGACGGCACGCGACTCGGATCGGACACCTCTTCCTGCAGCAATTGCGGCGGCATCCGCCTCACCGATCTCGACGTGCTGCCCGACGGCAGCGCAGTGCTCGTCGGCGGCACCGGGCGCAGCCTGTTCGCACGCTACGATGCCGGCGGCAAGCGCCTGCTCTGGATCGCCGGCTCGGCGATCTCGTCTTCGTATCAGCACGTCGCGCACGACGCCGACGGAGCCGTCTACGCTCTGGCCGAAACGTGGAGCGCGCCCGCCGAAGTCCATCGCATCGATCCGGCTTCCGGCAGCGTACTGTGGCGCATTCCCGCCGATCGCTTCGTCGTGCGCGATTCGGGGGTGCTGGCACTGCGGTGGACGGACGCCGACCTTCTCGCCGATGCAGTCACAGCGACGGGCCTGACCGTGTGGAGCCGCTCACTCGGCGGCGTGCATGCGGAGGCCAGCCAACCGCGACAGGCCGGTGGCGAAACGGAGCTGCTGGTCGGCGACAGATCGCTCGAACCTGACAATCCATGCGCCGTCTATCCGCGCGTCGTGCGCCTGCACGACGACGGCGGGATCGTCCGCTATCCGCTGCCTTGTCGGTCGGTGCAGGGTCCGGCCTGGCTGTATTCGCTCGATGCCGTGGAAGGCGTCGGCATCGTCGCGAGCCTCGGCGCGCAGTTGGAAGCACGATCCCCGGAAGGCGACCTACGCTGGCGCGTGGACGCTTGCACCTGGTGCGACACGGGATGGATCGCCGCGGCGCTGACGACGGAAGGCGACGCCTGGGGCGTTCGCCAGGACGGCGGTAGCACGACTCACCCAGACAGGACGGTATCGATCCAGCACATCGATGCGAACGGCCAGATCGATCTTTCGGTTCCGGCCGCGACCGGTGGGTGGAGCTATCCGGAGATCCGCCTGTTCGCCACGCCAGCACGAGTCGTCGTATTGACCGTCGCAAGAGGAGCGCTGGCGTGGCAATCGGTCGAGCGCGCGGACGGGGCGTCTTCCGTGCAGATCCATCCGATGCTGGACGATACCTTTCACGTCCTGTCCGCACGAATGCACGACGACGGCAGCGTGACCTTGGTCGCCAGGGGCCTGATCATCTGCGACGTCGGCTGCTCCCCATTCAACCTCAGTGTCTTGCGGATCGCGAACGACGGCACGCTGGCCTGGCGGCACGACTTTCCCAATGCGTATTGGCCGGCGGCTCCCACACCGGATGGCGGCGCGGTACTGGTGTCGCAGAATCCGGACGCAAATGCGCCGCCGCTCTGGCGTCGCATAGATCCGCAGGGCATCGCCATATCGCCGATACCGCTGACCGGAGTGACGCCGGTGTGGACCGTACCGACGGATCTCTACGGTCCGGTCGACGGCCACTGGCTGTTGAACACTCGGGATTTTGAAGAAGGCGCGTTGTGGAGTCTGACAGACGACGGCGAGGTGCGCGCGTCGCGCCCCGGCGGGTACGGACCTCCGCACGCCTTCGGCAGCGGCAGCTACCTGCTTTCGGCGACGACACCGGACGGTGCGCGCTTGCAGCTGCTGGATGCCATCACACTCGAAACACGCGCGCTGCTGCCGTTCGGGGCCAGCGACACCCCACCCTTCGACAACTTCCCGTGGCGCTGGCGCGTGCTCGCCGACGGCAGCGTCTACGGCACATGGCAGTCACGCGGCCGCACCGGTCTGGCGCGCTACATCCTGCCTTGGGGTGTGCTGCCGGACCGGTTGTTCGGCAATGGCTTCGACTGAAATGCTCGGCCGTGCGTCCCGACCGCTGCCGGTCGGGACGCACGAAGTCGGCGTCAGCCGTCGAAGCCGTTGGCGAAGATCTTGTCGATCGGATTGGACGGCAGCGCCGTGATCATCGCCGAGCCGTAGGTGGCCAGATTGACGCTGATCAGCAGCGAGCCGTCGGCGCCGATCCACGAATCGCCGCCGCGGCTGTACTGCGCTGCGCCGCTCGGTATGTCGTAGCTGGTGACCGCGGCCTGCACGGTGCCGGACGCGATCGGCACCGACACCGACTGGCCGACCTTGAGGATGCGGCGCGGCGCGGAACCGTCGTTCTTCAGCAGCCACACGGCGTATTCGCTGCCCGGCTGGGTGCGCGCCTCGGCGATGATGTCGCCGTTGGCGAGCACCGCGTTGCCGTAGAACGTGTCCCACTGGCGGCCGGCTTCCGGACCGGTCTCGTTGATGCCGCGCATCGCGACGAGCTGCGGCGTGCCGCCGGCGCGCACGCGCCACAGGCCGTAGGGATTGCCGCCGTCGGAGGTGCTGACCTGGCCCTGGAACGCGACGTACTCGCCGGCCGAGGTCAGCGAGCCGGTGTCGAACGAATTCCACGTCGAGCCGCGCCAGTTCGGCCCGTACACGCCGGCGGCGTCGTTCATCGCCAGCGGCTTGCTGCTGGTGCCGTCGTGCCAGAACAGGCCGCTGCGCGAGAGGTCCGAGGAGGTCGGGCGGAAGCGGGCGAAGAAGTACAGCGAACCGGGCAGGCCTGGACTTGCCGGCTCGAAGCTGGTGAAGACCGCCGTGGCGATGCCGATGTCCGGCCCGCGCGCACCAGTTTCGCCGTCGACCACCAGCGCGACCGGACCGGAACCGGAGCACAGCTCCCAGATGCCGGTGCGGCCGCCGCTGGCGTCCAGTGCGCCGTAGACGCGATTTTCCGGCGTCAGCGTCAGGTTGGAGAAACTCCAGCTAGTGTTGAACGTGTCGCCGTCGACGAGACCCGGAGCCATGCGCCGATCGACGGAATTGCGCAGCGCGCAGGGCTTCATGCCCTCGCCCGGCACGCTCTTGGCGAGATACAGGCTCGACGCGCCGGTCGGCGACTGCACGTAGGCGTTGATCAGCACCTGCCCGCCGTTCATCGCGCGCGCGCCCTGGAAGGTGTCGGACTGGTTCTGGTAGGCCCAGTCGGCGTCGATGTTCGGGCTCAGCGCACCGCTGCTGGCGTTGCCGCGCGCGACCTCGACGTTCTTGGTCGTGTCCCAGCGCCAGACGCCCCAGGTGGCGGTGGTCGCGTCGTTGGGGACGCCGGCCCTGCCGATGAAGACACGCTGGCCGTCCGCGCCCGCGCCCGAGCCACCGGTCGAGATCGCGTAGAACACGTGACCGGCTTCGCCGCCGGTACGCGCGGGTCCCTGCGTCGCGCCGGTCACGCCAAGCTTGGTGTACTGCGTCCAGGTGCCCTGCTTCATCGCCCAGTAGCCCTGGGCCAGGTCCGGGCTGGTCAGGCGGGCGCCGACGTAGCCCTTGCCGAGATCGCCGAGCAGTTCATCGGTGACCGAGCGGGCGCCGGCAGGCAGGCCGGGAACGATGACGCTGGCGCTGTCGCCGATGGCGACGCGCCACGGAACGGTTTGCGCGAACGCGACGGGATCGTGAGCGAAAAAGGCCGCCACGGCGGCGGCGAGGAAAGTTTTTTTCATGAGCGAGTCCTAGTGAATCGAGAAACATCAGGGAACGCGCGCGCGAGAGAACGCGCGTCCGCGACCCTAGTGTCGGGACGTTGCCGCGCGAAGTCGGCACGGAGCGGGAACGGCGGGGTAACGGATCGGAAACGGCGGGCAAAAACGCGCCGGGAGCGGGCCGGACGGCCGCTCGAAGGCGTCCGCGTCGTTCAGGTTCGGGGGTCGGGCGTCTGCCCGGCGCCCTCTCGGAGCGCCGGGCAGCGGGCAATCACATCGCAGCGATCAGGCGGTCGCCGAACTCCGAACATTTCACTTCGGTCGCGCCTTCCATCAGGCGGGCGAAGTCGTAGGTCACGAACTTGGCGCCGATCGCCTTGTCCATCGCCGCGATGATCGCGTCGGCGGCCTCGGTCCAGCCCATGTAGCGCAGCATCATCTCGCCGGACAGGATCACCGAACCCGGGTTGACCTTGTCCAGGCCGGCGTACTTCGGCGCGGTGCCGTGGGTCGCCTCGAACACGGCGTGGCCGGTCACGTAGTTGATGTTGGCGCCCGGCGCGATGCCGATGCCGCCGACTTCGGCGGCCAGCGCGTCGGAGAGGTAGTCGCCGTTGAGGTTCAACGTGGCGACCACGTCGTACTCGCCGGGGCGCAGCAGGATCTGCTGCAGGAACGCATCGGCGATCGCGTCCTTGACCGTGATCGTCTTGCCGGTCTTCGGGTTCTTGAACGTGCACCACGGCCCGCCGTCGAGCTCGACCGCGCCGAACTCGCGCTGCGCCAGCGCGTAGCCCCAGTCGCGGAACGCGCCTTCGGTGAACTTCATGATGTTGCCCTTGTGCACCAGCGTCACCGAGCTGCGATCGTTGTCGACCGCGTACTGCAGCGCCGCGCGCACCAGGCGCTCGGTGCCTTCCTTCGACACCGGCTTGATGCCGAAGCCGGAGGTGGCCGGGAAGCGGACCTTCTTGAAGCGGTCGGGGAAGTGCTCCTTCAGCAGCGCGGCGAACTTGACCGCGTCCTCGGTGCCTTCCTGGAATTCGATGCCGGCGTAGATGTCCTCGGTGTTCTCGCGGTAGATCGTCATGTCGACCTTCGAGGGATCCTTCACCGGCGAGGGCACGCCCTTGAACCAGCGCACCGGACGCACGCAGGCGTACAGATCGAGCATCTGGCGCAGCGCCACGTTGAGCGAACGGATGCCGCCGCCGACCGGCGTGGTCAGCGGGCCCTTGATCGAGACGAGGTAGTCGCGGCACGCCGCGACGGTCGAGTCCGGCAGCCAGCTGCCGACCTGGTTGAACGCCTTCTCGCCGGCGAGCACTTCCATCCAGTGCAGCTTGCGCTTGCCGCCGTAGGTCTTCTCGACCGCGGCGTCGAGCACGCGTACCGACGCGCGCCAGATGTCCGGCCCGGTGCCGTCGCCTTCGATGAACGGGACGATCGGGTTGTCCGGCACGTTGAGCACGCCGTTGGCGATGGTGATCTTGGCGCCGCCGGCGGGCGGCGTGGGCGAGGTTTCCGTCATGGGGTTCTCCAGCAAGGGTCTGGGGAGCGCGGCCGGGGCGGCCGGGCGGGAAGGCAGTTGGGTATTGTCGCGCGTTCGGGGGTGGTTATGAAGCCGCTGGCTCGCGAGCGCGGCTCGCTCGGCCTAGTTCCGGCAAGTCGCGCGAAGCGGCGATCGCAGCGCGCGCTGCCCTCGGCGAGTCATCTCACCACCGGAGGGGAACCCGCTACACGACACGGCGTTCTATCCCCGCCCGGCGTGACGCGCTAGCGCCCGCAACTCATCCTAGCGGCGCTGCACGCTGCATTTGCCGCATGAAGTCTTCGCAAAACACGATGATCTTGCGCGCCTGCAGGCTTACAACTGAATCAGCCTCGAAAGTCCCAAAGCCTCAGCGCCAGCACGCATAAGGACCAAGTTCTCCGGCTCAGAGGAAAACCACGCATACGTATTCCATGCGAGCTGTGCCACGGTCTTCTTGAACCCAGGCGACTGGCGATCGGAGTATGCCGTCAGAAACGCAATATGCTTTCGCTCGAAGCCTGCCGCATCAGTCAGTGTATATATCGCCTGCTGGCGCATCGGCGTCATAGCTCCGTCGGTCGCAACGATTTCTACGAACACCAAGAGCGGATGAGCAGGTGCTAAGTCGCAAAGAATGAGATCTGGCAGATTTTTGTCTGCCTCAATCTTAAGCCCAATCGAAGAAGCAATGGTTTCGTCCCGAACCACTACTTTATTGCTGCTCTCGCTGAGCCAAAGAACCGCCGGCTTGCCCAGGAACTTTGGAGCGAAACGCTCGACGACAGCCCGCGTTATAACCGAACTAGGACCTGAGGCTAAAACGCGTGTTTCTCCGTTTGGAAAGTTGACCCTCACTCCTTCCGCCACGGAGGCCGTAGCTGCACCCGCCCGCATGATAGCCATACGCGTCAAAGCTCCCTTGCTGAGGTGAGCGTTTTGAAATGCTGTAATGGCAGTAGCCAGCGTATCTCCCGTTAGAGCGGGATCGAATAACGCAGCAAAGTCTTTTTTTAATGCATAGCGCGGCGCGCCAGACGTCGTTGGTAAGTCGGCTCGGCTGATGACTGCGCCGATGGCAACCAAACCATCCCGTAGGGTTTCGTCTCGTATCGGCTCCCGCGTGTTGTCGGCGTACCAGCGCCTGCCCGCAATGAAAACATTCTTCTTCCGGACCGCTTCCCGATACGCCAATCGCTGATAGCTATCTGCTTTATCCGCCTGCACGTCCGTCATACGATAGATGTGCACAGGCCCAAAGTAGACATTCTGTCCCTCTACGGCACCAACGTACAAGGCAGTGAAAACTGTGCTGGCAGCAAGGTCACGTACGCAATACTGCCTGTTAGGAGTTCCCTCTGTGAAGATGAGCGGCAACCGCTCAAGGACCAACCCCTTGGACGCATAAGGAGGAAACATCGCAGTCATCGCTTGAGGCCGTACAGACGATCGCATTCCGCTTCGAGCTTTTCACGCGAAGCGCCTTCTCTCACAAGCTGGCGAAGTTTCTTCAACTCCGCCGGCTGAGGCAATGGCAGAGCCTCCAACTCAAAGGCAGACACAGCAACGCTACCATTCATGCAGCGGAACACCTCGTCCAAGGCCCGGCTGTTAAGAAGGGTAGCGAGGACCGCGGGAGACACCTTGGGCTTTTGCGACGAGCGGATCATGTTGAGATGATTCTCCACGACCACGCCACCGTGCTCATCGATAAAATAGGCAGGAAGCTCAGCAGCAATCAGCCTTCTCGCTTGTTCCTTAGATGTCGTCCGCTGAACGAGCACACAAGGCTCTAAAACCAAAAGCCATTCGTCGCCTTTTTCCAATTTGAAATATGGGTGGTGGTTTTTCTTCTCTGCTCGGAAAGCGAACTTACCCTCCGAAGATACCGACTCCGCCCAAATCAGCGGGAAAGCATTTTTTTCCGTGCCCCAATCACTCAACTGATCCTTGAACCGATTCCACACCAGGGGTCCGGTGGAAACGGAGTAGCCCCAGTCAGCGAGTCGCGCCGGCATCGACTCAGTTTTATGGATGAGGGCACTGTGCTCTGGTTGCCGCGGAGCCAACCACGGCGCAGCGGCATCCGTGGGTATTCCGACCGTGCCATTACGTATTACCGATGCCTGCCGCTCGCTCTCCATCGTCAGATAGTGAATTTGCACACGCCCCTGCTCAGCCGCACGACGGTAAACCGCAATCATGGTCTCTTGGAGAACATCCTCGAAGATACCCTTACGAGCGTGGACGAAGTCGACAGCGACCGGAGGCGCTTCCTTGGCGAGAAGTGCTCGCAGCGCGGAGTAGTATTGCCCCGCCAAGAAGCTTGTGGGAGTGAGATATGCGATCAATCCACCAGGGCGTGCCCATCGCAAGGCGACGTCAGTGAACACCCCATAGAGATTGGCATGACCATAGAGGCTCCGCTGGTAGCGGTCGCGCTGCAATGGCGACAACGCTACTCGACCATAAGGCGGATTGCCTAAAACAACGTCGTATTCAGGTACCGGAGACTCTTCCAGCGTATTTCGCACCAAAACCATGGCCGGAACCTTGCGCTTGGCAGCTGCTGCCAAGTCGCCCAACACGATTTCCAGAGCACTCTGAGCCAGGCAAGCTGCGCAAGGGTCAATCTCAAGTCCCAGAAGGCGCGTTCCAATTTGAGCGAGAACGAACTCGGGACGGCAGTCGATCATTGCTGCGCGCATACGCATGGCGATTTCAACCATGAATGCTCCACCCCCGGCCGCCGGATCAAGTATCCGAGCTGTACGCCAGTCCGCCCCTGCCTCTGCTACCTGGTCAACCAACCGTTGAGTTAGTGCGGGAGGTGTGTAGTAAGCGCCCAGCACGCCTCGCCGATCCTCAGGCATGAGGGAGGGATATAGGCGAGTTAAGAAGTGCACTCCTTCCGCAACCGAGAGATGGGCGGCCTCTACGCCTATCGTTTCGGCGAGACCCAAGCCAACTGGATCAATGGTGGTTCCTTCTACGAATGGAGCCGCACTCAGCGTTGCTCCGGGAACCCTTTGGCGCGCGAACACTTCCAGGGCGTGACGCGTGAATATCGCCGCCTGTAAGGCCCGTCGTTCGGTGGACAGGGTCTCAGCCCAAGCGCGAGCCACTGCTCGAGTGCGAGTCAGATGCACTCGCAATGCGTCGTTGTCCGAAACGTGTTCGGCGGATCCGCCAAACATGTCCATGACTCGGCACGAGTTATCCACAACTTCCCCCCAAGGTAGTGCACAAACGATAGAGGAATAGAGGGCTGCTGTCTCATTTTCTGAAACAGCTTTCCTGGTCCTGTGGCGCCGGCACCAAGGCCCTAGTAAACGCCCATCCCTAGGGTCCGCAGACCTCCGGTGTGCGGGAATGCCATCTTGCCTTGGCCCCGTTTGCATCGGAATCGCCTACCATCGCGCCACGACACCTTCCCTGAACTAGCAGCGACAGGGCGCATGACCAGTTCTCTAGCAGAGGCTCGCGCAGGAGCTGTGTTCCACGGCGCGCACCCGCACATTGTTGAAACCACTCCCAGCCACAAAGAGGGCAGAGCAAAGTCGCCGCCGCTACAGAGCCCAGGAAGCGCCGGGCGGCGCGCTGCCGCCCGGCGCGATCCGCTAGCGTCGCAATCCACGTTGGCGGCCGAGGCGTTGCAACTTCCGCCGCAACAGTTCTTCGCACAACGCAGCGATCTTGCGCGCTTGCGTGCCATAGAACTCAACCGAGCCGTAACCGGTCTGGATGCGCACGTGCCGCTTCATGGCGGGGATGTCACGCGAGAGCGTATAGCGCAGATCAGCGATCTGTAGAGCAAGTTCATCGGGTGCGTTGTGCATGACCGTTCTCCGATTCGCCCGCGACCCAGGAGGGATCGCTGTGGGCGTCACCCTCCCAGCGCCGCGCGCAGGCGAGTCAAGGCCGCGCGCAGCGCGCCCGAAGGGCTTGGCCTTGACGCGCCGAGCACGGCGCTACGCTACGACGACCACAGCGAGCCCTTTTCACGACCTCACCTGGGGCGAGCTTCCCGCGACAACGCATCAACATCAGAAGCTCCGACCCGACTCGTCTTCGTCCAACCACCCCCATTCGCTGCACCGCAAGAACCCATCCCCACCCCACAGTGGTAGGTTCACCCCCGAATGCAGCAGCCGCGAGGGGGCGCCATGCGCATCGGCATCGTCGTCGACTCGGCCTGCGATCTGCCGGCCGAATTCCTGCAGCAGCACGAGATCACCGTGCTGCCGATCGGCGTGCACCTGGACGGCGAGACGCTGGTCGATGACCGCTCGCCGGAAGTGCGGCAGCGCTTCCTCGACGACAACCTCGGCACGCGCGGCCACGCGGCGGAAACCGAGCCCTACTCGGCCGATCAGATCCGCGACCTCTTCCTCGGCCGCCTCGTGCTCGACTACGACTGCGTGTTCTGCCTGACCATCACGGCCACGCGCAGCCCGATCCATGCGAACGCCAGCCGCGCGAGCTACGCGATCCTCAAGGACTACCGGCCGATCCGCCAGGCCGCCGGCGTGCCGGGGCCGTTCCTGCTGCGCGTGATCGACACCGAGAACCTGTTCGCCGCGCAGGGCGTGACGGCGGTGGAAGCGGTGCGCCTGCGCGCGGCCGGGCAGAATCCGGGGCAGATGCGCGAGCGCATCGAGCTGATCGCGCGCAACACCTACGGCTACATGCTGCCGCGCGACCTGTACTACCTGCGGGCGCGCGCGCAGAAGAAAGGCGATCGCAGCGTCGGCTGGTTCAGCGCCGCGCTTGGCACCGCGCTGGACATCAAGCCGCTGCTGCGCGGGTATCGCGGCGAGACGGGGCCGGTGGCCAAGCTGCGTGGCTTCGAGCACGGCGCGGAAGTGCTGTTCGGCCACGCCGCGCAGCGCGTGCGCGCGGGTCTGCTGACGCCGATCCTGTGCGTCAGCTACGGCGGTGACCTCGCCGATCTCGCCGCGCTGCCGGGTTACGCGGAGCTGAAGGCGACGTGCGCGGAATGCGCGGTCGAGGTCTACGAGAGCCCGATGAGCGTGACCGGCATGATCAACGTCGGCACCGGCGCGGTCACGCTCGGCTTCGCGGCGGAGGAATACGCGTTCTAGGCAGAACGGGCGGCGCCCGCCTGAGGCGAAGGGCGCCGATCGCCGGCGCCCTTCGCGCGGATCGACGCGATCAGGCCGGCTTGAGCATCGGCGCCGGCGCGAAATGGTCCGCGATGGCCGACTTCGGCGCCGCGCGCAGCAGCAGCCACTGCGCGTTGTCGCCGTCGCTCGGGCAATGCGCGCTGTTGGTGACGAGCTGGTAGCGATTCTGCACCGCGAATTCGCGGCGCAGCAGGGTGATCAGCGGCGCGCAGGCCTGCGTCACGTCGTCGACGCGGCCGTCGATCATCACGACCAGGTGTTCCGGCTGCGTCCGGGCGATGGTCACGCCCGGCAGCGCCTGGCTGATGCGCTCGCGCATCCACGACATCACTTCGGCGGTCGGCGCGCGGCCGTTGCGGCCTTCGACGCGGAAGGTCACCAGGGCGAAGCCGTCGGCCGTGCGCGCGCGGATCCGCTCGACGATCAGCTGCGACAGGCGCGCGCGGTTCGGCAGGCCGGTCTCGCGGTCGGCGAAGGCGAGATGGCGCACGCGCGTCTCGCGCTCGCGCGCGGCGCGGCGCGCCGCGGTGACTTCACGCGCGTCGATCACGGTGAAGGCGATGCCGAAACCGAGGATCAGCAAGGTGCCGAGCGTGGTCGGGATCGGCAGCTCGTCGGCGAGCAGCTGGTTTCCGGTCGAGCAGAACGCGCCGTTGGCGAACTCGGCGGCGGCCATGCCGGTGTAGTGCATGCCGACCACGGCCACGCCCATGATCAGCGCGGCGCCGACGCGCATCGCCACGTCGCGCCAGCTGCGCACTTCCTTGAGGTAGGCGATGATCACCAGCGCCGCGCCGGAGGCGGCCACCGCGATGGCGGCGGAAGCGGCGAACAGGGCCGGCTGGTAGCTGATGCCCGGGTCCATGCGCATCGCCCACATGCCGCTGTAGTGCATCACGCAGATGCCGGCGCCCATCACCAGCGCGCCGACGGCGAGCGTCCAGTGCTTGAGCTGCCCGTAGCCGACCAGGTAGAGCGCCAGCGCGGACACCGCGACCGCGGCGACCCAGGACAGCAAGGTGATGCCAGTGTCGTAGCTGATCGGCACCGGCAGGGAAAACGCGGTCATGCCGACGAAGTGCATCGACCAGATGCCGGTTCCCATCGCCAGCGCGCCGCCGATCAGCCACGGCACGCGATTGGCGCCGTGCACGCGCATGCGCGAGGCGAACTCGATCGCGACGAAGCCGGCCAGCGACGCGATGACATAGGAAAGGACGACCAGTCCGAAATCGTGACTGCCTTGCATGACACACCCCTGATTGTGACGTGCCGCACATTTGAAGGGGGTGTGGTCCAACTCTCCAGTGAAGAATGGTAAACGCGGCAGTTCGACACGCTTCCTCACCGAAAGTCACATCGACGGGGCCGCGCAGGCGGCCGATCTCCTCGCCGGGCGGGATGCACGAACAAAAAAAGAAGCGCGGATCGCTCCGCGCTTCTCGAGAGTCACACCGCGCCGCGAGCCGCGGCGGCGGTCGTCACTTGACGCTGAAGTCCTTGGTGGCGACGGACTTGCCGTCCAGCAGGATCTCGACCTTGTAGTTGCCGGCCGGCCAGCCGTCCGGCTTGGCGATGTGGAAGGTGGTCACGGCGTCGCCGTTCGGCGCGAGCGGCTGGTCGGAGGAATTGACCAGCTGGCCGTCCTGGTAGGTCCACTTCGCGGTCAGCGTCGCGGTCGGCGCGCTGCCGGTGGTCGAGACGGCGGCGTAGATGGTGTCCTTCGCGGCGAAGGTGGTCATCGGCGCCGTCACCTTCTTGCCTTCGGCGTCGACCGCGTTGCCGAGATCGACCGAGGCGACGGCGACCGGAGCGGGAGCCGGCGTCGCGGCCGGCGGCGGCGTGGTCGGCGCGGGCGCCGGGGCCGGAGTCGCGGCCGGCGGCGGAGCGGGTTCTTCCTTCTTGCCGCAGGCGGAGAGCGCGAGCGCGCCGGCCAGCGCGACGATCAGGGTGACGTGTTGGCGTTGGATCTTCATCGTCTTGTGTCTCCGTGGGTCAGGCTTTGTCGGCGGGAAGTTTCAGGACCTGGCCCGGCTGGATCAGGTCGGGATTGTCGAGCTGGTCGCGATTGGCGTCGAAGATCTCGCGCCAGCGGTTCGCGTTGCCGAGCACCTTCTTGGCGATCTTCGAAAGGCTGTCGCCCTTGGCCACGGTGTAGGTGGCGGGCGCCGGCGGCTCGGCCGGTGCGGTCGAGGTGACGCCGGACTGCACGTTGCTGAAATCCGCCTTCGGTGGAACCGGCGCCGTCGTCTGCGCGCCGCTCTGCACATTCGAAAAGTTCGGTTTGTTCGGGTCGCTGCCCATCGTCCGGTCTCCTCTCCGTTACGAAGCTGAACATTACACCCCATTCCGCTTAACGGCGGGTGAGCACAGCCCGTCCCGAAGGATTACAAATCGCAACGCCGGCCATGTGACAGGCCCGTGAAGAATCGCCGGGCGGCGCCTACTGCCGCGCGCCGCGCGGGTTGGGCGGCGCGCCGGCGTGGCTCGCGCGCCACGGGTTGATGTCGAGCCCGCCGCGTCGCGTGTAGCGCGCGTAGACCTCGAGCCGCGCCGGTGCGCAGCGCCGCATCAGGTCGACGTAGATGCGCTCGACGCATTGCTCGTGGAAGCCGGCGTGCTCGCGGAAGGAGACCAGGTAGCGCAACAAGCCGGCGCGATCGATGCGCCGGCCGGCGTAGCGGATCTGCACGCTGGCCCAGTCCGGCTGGCCGGTCACCGGGCAGTTGGACTTCAGCAGGTTCGAGGTCAGGCTTTCCTCGGCCTCGCCGGCGGCGTCGGCGAGGCGCAGGTGCGCGGCGTTCGGCGGGCCGTAGTCGTCGATCGCCACGTCGAGCGAATCGAGCGATTCGCCGTCGAGTTCGGCGAACCCCGCCTGCGCGAAGCGTTCGGGCGGCAGGATCGCGACCTCGACCGGCGCGCCCGCCGCCGCCGAGAGATCGCGCACGAGCAGCGCACGCAGCGCCTGCGCGTCGCCGACGCGCTCCTGGTTGAAGCTGTTGAGGTAGAGCTTGAACGATTTCGACTCGACGATCGCCGGCGAGGACGCCGGCACGCGGAATTCGGCCAGCGCGATCTGCGGCTTGCCGCGCGCGTCGAGCCAGGACAGTTCGTAGGCGTTCCAGACGTCCACGCCGTGGAACGGCGGCGCATCGCCGAGGCCGAGTTCCGCGCGGCCCTGCGCGCGCGGAATCGGGAACAGCAGGCTCGCGTCGTAGCGGCTGGCGTAGGCGACTGCCTGGCCGAGCGGGCTGAGATGGGGCGTGGTCATCGGTGTCGTTCCGTGGGCATGTCGGCGCGCAAAGCGGTCAAGGGTGCGCATTCTCCGTCATGCGGCCGTCCGGCTGCGCTTTCCAGGCGCAGTCCTCGGCGATCTCGGCGAGCAGGGCGTAGCCGCGCGCGTCGCGCAGCCGCCACCATTCGATCTGGTGCGCGAGCAGTGCGCGTTCCAGTGCATCGCGCTGCTCCTCGCGTACGACCAGCAGGCGGCAGCCTTCCGATTCGGTGACCTCGGTCGACAGATCCTCGGCCTGCGGCGTCGGCGATTCGCCCGGCAGGTCGAGCCGTTCGATCTTGCTGCCGAGGTAGAAGCGCAAGCCGAAGCGCGGCGCCGTGTCGACGAAGGCGACCTCGTCCGGCACCGGCGCGAGCTGCGCGCGGATCTCCGCCGCGAGGCGACGGTCGTCGCCGTCGACGTCGAGCCACGCCGGCACTGCGCGCGCCAGCACCAGCGCCGCGCACCAGGCGCAGACCAGCGCGAGAACGCCGCGCGAGCGCAGATTCAGCGGCACCAGCATCCGCGCCGTCAGTACCGCCAGCGGCGCGAACAGCGGCAGCACGTACAGCGGCAGGCGCGAACGCGCGACGACGAACACCGCCAGCGGCAGCAGCAGCCAGCAGGCGAGCAGTTTCCGTTGGTCGTCCGCGCGCAGGCGCGCGAGCACGCCATGACGATGCTTCCACGCGCCGCCGACCAGCACCGGCAGCCACGGCAGGCTGCCGACCAGCAAAGTCGGCAGATACACCTTGAGCGCGCCGTACCACTCGGCGTTGCGGTGCATCTTGTCGCTGGCGACGCGGTTGACCACTTCCTCGACCAGGAAGTAGCGCAGCACAGCGGGTTCGCGCCAGGCGATCACCGCATACCAGGTGCCGCCGACGACCAGGAACACCAGCAGCGCGTCCCAGCCGAACGCGCGCCACAATCCGCGCCAGCGCTCGCTCCAGAACGCGAACACCAGACACGCACCGAGCGCGAGCAGGCCCGGCGGTCCCTTGGTCATGAAGGCGAGACCGGCGGCGAGACCGAGCAGAAGACGTGCGCGGCGCGCGGCCTGCGGCGTCGCCGCGTGCCACAGCTCGACGAAGACGACGACCTGCAAGGTCTCCCACAACGCGAGCAGCGAATCGGTGGTGACCAGGTTCGCCGCCAGCGAAGGAAACACGAAGCTCGCGTAGACCAGCGCCGGCAACCACGGCTGCTCCGGCACGAAGCGGCGCCCGAGCCGCCCGAGCAGCAGGATCGTGCAGCCGAAGGCGAGCGTGCCCGGCAGGCGCGCGGCGAACTCGCTGCGGCCGAACACGACGAAGCTGGTCGCGATGCTCCAGTAGGTCAGCGGCGGCTTCGACCAGTGCTCGACCTCCGGATGCAGCATCGGCCGCATCCAGTCGCCGCTGTCGAGCATGCCGAGCGCGACGTTGGTGTAGCGGCCCTCGTCCGGCGAATACAGCGGGCGCATGCCTTGCAGGACGCAGGCGTACAGCAGCACGCAGACGACGAGCAGCCAGGCGCGGCGCGTGGCGGCGGGGATCGCGAGGGAAGAGGTGGGCGGCATGGTGGCCGCAGTCTAGCGGCGGAACCTTAAGCCAATCTTGGTCCCGGACGCGAAAACGGCGCGCGGCCGCGGCATCCGCCGTGGCCGCGCGCCGCGCTCGGGACGATCAGGCGAGCGCCGCCTCGTCGAGGCCGGCGGTCACGTCCTTGGCCTTCTCGGCGTGGTGGTCCTCGGCCAGCAGCATGTAGAACGCCGGCACCACGAACAGCGTGAACAGCGTGCCGATGGTCAGACCGGTCGAGATCACCAGGCCCATGTTGAAACGGCCCGCGGCGCCGGCGCCGGAGGCCATCACCAGCGGAATCACGCCGAGCACCATCGCCGCGGTGGTCATCAGGATCGGACGCAGGCGCACCGCCGAGGCGTGCTCGATCGCCTCGCGCTTGCCCATGCCGGCGCGCTGCATCTCGTTGGCGAACTGCACGATCAGGATGCCGTGCTTGGAGATCAGGCCCATCAGCGTGACCAGTCCGACCTGCGTGTAGATGTTCAGCGAGGTGTTCCAGCCGAAGCCGATCGCCTTCATGCCGACCAGGCCGGGCAGGATGTTGATGAACACCAGCGCGCCGAACAGCGCCATCGGCACCGACACCAGGATCACGATCGGATCGCGCAGGGAGTTGAACTGCGCCGCCAGCGCCAGGAACACGATGATCACCGCGAACAGCAGGGTCAGGGCGAAGCCGCCCGACTCGGTGACGAACTGGCGCGCCTGGCCGGAGTGGTCGATCTGGTAGGTGCTCGGCGCCGTCTCGCGGATGGTCTGCTCGACGAACGCGATCGCCTCGCCCTGCGCGACCATCGGCACGCCCTGGAAGGTCACCGAGTTGAGCTGCTGGAAGCGCGTCAGCGACTGCGGCACGACTTCGTTCTTGATCGTGGCGATGGTCGAGGACGGAATCACCGAGCCGTCGCTCACGCGGATGTAGTTGTCCAGCACCTGCTCCGGATTCAGCCGGTCGGTCTGCAACACCTGCGGGATCACCTTGTACGAACGCCCGGCGATCGAGAAGTAGTTGACGTAGCCGCCGCCGAGCGCGGCGCCGAGCGAAGCGCCGACGTCCTGCTGGGTCAGGCCGAGCGTGGCGACCAGGTCGCGATCGATCGCGACCGTGCTCTGCGGCTTGTCGATCTTCAGGTTGGTGTCGACGAAGAAGAACAGGCCGCTCTTCTGCAACTTGTCGAGCACCGCCTGCGAGACCTGGTACAGGTTCTCGAACGGCTCGGTGGTCTTCATCACCACCTCGACCGGCATGCCGCTCGCACCCGGCAGCGCCGGGAACTGGAACGCGACCGTGTTCGCCGCCGCGATGCCGCTCCACTTGGCCTGCAGTTCCTCCTGCATGACGTGCGCGCTGCGCGTGCGCTGGTCCCAGGGCTTGAACACGATGCCGGTCAGCGCCGAGTTCGGGCCGGAGAAGCCGGTGAACTGGAACACCAGGTCGCTTTCCGGCAGCGTCCTGGCCACGTCGTAGGCCTGGTTCATGACCGAGACGGTCTGCGCCGGCGAGGCGTTCGGCGCGCCCAGCGACATGCCGACGACGATGCCCTGGTCCTCTTCCGGCGCCAGTTCCGACTTGGAGTTCATGAACAGGAACACGGTGCCGCCGAGCAGCAACACGCCCATCACCACCGGCACGATCCAGGTCTCCAGCGTGCCGTGCAGGCGGCGTTCGTAGCCTCGATGCAGGCGCTCGAACTGGCGGTCGATGAACTGCACGAAGCGGCCGCTTTCCTGCTCGGCCTTGAAGAAGCGCGAGCACATCATCGGCGACAGCGCCAGCGCGACCACCGCCGAGACGGTGACCGAACCGGCCAGCACGAAGGCGAACTCGGTGAACAGCGCGCCGGTCAGGCCGCCCTGGAAGCCGATCGGCACGTACACCGCGATCAGCACGATGGTCATCGCGAGGATCGGCCCGCCGAGCTCGCGCGCGGCGAGCAGGGCCGCCTGCATCGGCGTCTTGCCTTCCTCCTTCATGTGGCGGTCGACGTTCTCGACCACGATGATCGCGTCGTCGACGACCAGGCCGATCGCCAGCACCAGCGCGAGCAGCGTGATCAGGTTGATCGAGTAGCCGAGCGCGAGCATCACGAAGAACGTGCCGACCAGCGACAGCGGCATCGCCACCACCGGGATGATCACCGCGCGGAAGCTGCCCATGAACAGGAAGATCACGATCGTGACGATCACCAGCGCCTCGACCAGCGTCTTGACCACTTCGGCGATCGAGGTGTTGATGAAGTTGGTGGCGTCGTAGCCGATGTTCGCGCTGAGCCCCGTCGGCAGCTGCTTCTGGATCTCCGGGAACACCTCGCGCACGCGCGCGGCGACGTCGAGCACGTTCGCGTCCGGCGCGACCTTGACGCCGAGGAACACCGACTGCTGCCCGTTCAGCGCGGTCGCCGAATCGTAGTCCTCGGCGCCGAGCACGACGTTGGCGACGTCCTCGAGGCGCACGATCGCGCCGTCCTTCTGCCGCACGACGAGCCGGCGGAACTCCTCGACCGAGTGCAGATCCGTCGAGGCCGTCAGCGGCACCGTCACCGCGTCGCCCTTGCTGGCGCCGACCGCGGTCAGGTAGTTGTTCGCCGACAGCGCGGAATAGACGTCGCCGGCGGTGACGCCGTGCGCGGCCATGCGCGCCGGATCGAGCCACGCGCGCAGCGCGAACTGGCGCGCGCCGAGCAGCTCGGCGGTCTGCACGCCGGCGATCGAGTCGAGCTGCGGCTTGACCACGCGGATCAGGTAGTCGGTGATGTTGTTGGTCGGCAGCGTGTTGCTGTAGAAGCCGAGGTACATCGCGGCGGTGGTCTCGCCGACCGCGACCGAGATGATCGGCTGCTGCGCCTGCGGCGGCAGCTGGTTGCGCACCGAGCTGACCTGGGTCTGGATCTCGGTCAGCGCGCGGTTCGAGTCGTAGTTGAGCTGCAATGTCGCGGTGATCGTCGACACGCCCGACAGGCTCGAGGAGGACAGGTAGTCGATGCCCTGCGCCTGCGCGATCGCCTGTTCCAGCGGCTGCGTGATGAAGCCGGCGATCGTCTGCGCGTCGGCGCCGTAGTACGTCGTCGACACGGTCACGACCGCGTTCTCGGTCTTCGGGTACTGGCGCACCGAAAGATCGCTGATCGAGCGCAATCCGAGCACGAGGATCAGCAGGCTGACGACGATCGCCAGCACGGGTTTCTTGATGAAGATGTCGGTGAAATTCATGGGCAGTTTCCGCGGGCCCGCCGTTCCCGCCTGTGCGGGAAGGACGTGCCGTCAGCTTGGCAATCCTGGATGTGGATCGGGCGCCTCAATGCTCTTGGGGCTTGGGATTGGCTTGATCCGGCGGCTGCACCGAGTTGTCGATGACCAGCGGCGTGCCGTTCTTCAGCTTGAGCTGGCCGCTGGTGACGACCTCGGCGCCCTCCTCGACTCCCTTCACGATCGCCACCTGGTCGCCGCGCTTGGCGCCGGTGGTGACGAAGGCCTGCTGCGCGGTCGGCGCTTCTTCCTTGCCCTGCGCGTCCTTCTTGCCGGAGCGCGCGACGAGGAACACCGTTTCGCCGTACGGATTGAAGGTCACCGCGCTCTGCGGCAGCGTCAGCATCGACTCCTTCGTGCCCACCGCGACCTCGACGTCGGCGAACATGCCCGGCGTCAGTTCCTTGTCCGGGTTGGCCACCAGCACTTCGACCTGCACGTTGCGCGTGTCGCCGTCGACCTTCGGGTTGATCGCGCTCAACTCGCCCTCGAACGAGCGGTCCGGGAACGCGTCGAGCTTCAGCGTCGTCTTCTGGCCGACCTTCAACGTGGCCAGATTGCGCTGCGGCACGAAGAAGTCGACGTAGATCGGATCGAGCTGCTGCAAGGTCACCACCGCGGCGCCGGGATTGACGTAGGCGCCCGGGCTCAAGGTGACGATGCCGGCGCGGCCGCTGAACGGCGCGCGCAATTGCTTCTTGGCGATCACCGCCTGCTGCTGCGCGACCGCGGCCTGCTTGGCCTTCAGGTCGGCGGCCGCGGTGTCGTAGTCGGCCTTGCTGACCGCCTGCGCGGCGAGCTGCTGCTTGGCACGGCCGAACGTCACCTCGGCCAGCGCCGCGGCGGCCTGCAGCTGCTGGAGCTGCGCCTGTTCGTCGGCGTCGAGCAGTTGCACCAGCAGGTCGCCCTGCTTGACCTCACTGCCGGAGCGCACGGCGACCTTGGTCACCAGGCCGGCCACCTCGAAGGCGAGATCGGCGCCGCGCGCCGCGCGCAGGGTGCCGACCGCCGACTGCTGCGGCTGCCACTCCTGCCTGCCCGCCTTGGTCGAGCTGACCGTCTGCGGCGGCTGGGTCATCTTCGACATCGCGTCCTTCATCGCCATGCGGCCGCCGACGTTCCAGCCGACCAGCAGCAACAGCAACAGGCCGACCAGCACCAACATGATGACCATGCGCTTGGTCGTGCTCGGTTTCTTCTTTTCGGTTCGGGTTTGCATACGGGGAGCTCTGGGTTCGCGATCGTCCTGGACCGCAAGAATCGCCAAACGGGCGTCCTGCCCGCATTCCAAACGTGTGTCTATTCGATGAAGGTTCCGCAAATTTCGCGAAACCCGATGTGCCGGCGCGGTTCGCGAACGGACGGTCGCGGCGGAGCCGCGTTCCTCGCCGCGAACGCTCGCGCGCTCGCGCTATCGGCACATTCCGTGCGCCTGCGCCGTTCCTACTTCGATGCGACCGACGCGGCCGCGAGCTTGCCGACCTCGCCCTGCCAGCCGCCGCCGAGCGCCGCGTACAGCGCCGCCGTGTCGGCCAGGCGCGCCGCGCGCGCCTGGATCAGGCCGATGCGCGTCTGCTGGTACTGGCGCGTCGCGTCGAGCATCTGCAGATAGCTCGCCGCGCCTTCCTTGTACTGGCCGCGCACCAGATCGAGGCTGCGCGAGGCGGAGTTCTCCGCTTCGGCCTGCGCCTTCAGGTTCTCGGCGTCGAGTTCGAGTGCGCGCAGCGCGTCGGATACGTTCTGGAACGCGCCGAGCAGGGTCTGCTGGTAGTCCGCCGCCGCCTTGTCGAGGCCGGCCTCGGCCGCGCGCTTCTGCGCGCGCAGCGTGCCGCCGTGGAACAGCGGCTGCAGCAGGTTCGCGCCGATGCCCCAGACCTTGCTGCCGCTGCTGAAGAGGTCGCCGGCGTCGCGCGCCTGCGAGCCGAGGCTGCCGCTCAGCGTGATCTGCGGATACAGGTTCGCGGTGGCGACGCCGAGATCGGCGGTGGCGCGATGCAGCTGCGCCTCGGCCGCGCGTATGTCCGGACGCTGGCGCGCGACTTCCGACGGCAGGCTGAGCGGCACTTCGCGCGGCAGGTCCAGCGCGTCGAGTTCGAGCGCGGCGAATTCCGCTTCCGACGGGAACTGGCCGAGGTACACCGCGATCTGGTTCTGCGTTTCGCCGAGCTGCTGGCGCAGCGACGGCAGCAGCGCGCGCGAGGTCGCCGCCTGGGTGCGGATCGCGAGCACGTCGCCGAGCGACTTCGCGCCGATCTCGTGCTGGCGCTCGACCACCTTGAGCTGCTCGTCGTAGAGCTTGATGACTTCCTCGGTCGCCTGGATCTGGCCGCGCAGCGAAGCCTCGCGGAAGCTCGCCGTGGTCACGTTGCCGGCGAGGCTCAGATAGGTGCCCTGCAGCTGGAATTCCTGGTAGTCGGCGAGCGCGGACTGCGCCTCGACGCCGCGGCGCACGCCGCCGAACAGGTCCAGCGTGTAGCCGACGCTGACGCCGGCGTTGTGCAGGGTGAACGCGTTGCCGTCGACGGCGTTCTGGTTGCCGCGCGTCACGCCGAGGTTGGCATCGACGCTCGGCAGCAGCGAACCGCGCGAAGCGTTCACGTTCTCCTGCGCCTGACGCAACGCGGCCTGGGCCGAGGCGATGCTCGGACTGTGCGCGAGCGCGCGCTCGACGCGGCGATCGAGTTCGTCGTTGCCGAACGCGGTCCACCAGCGCTCCGGCACGTCGGCGCCGTCGAGGAAGCGCTGCGCATCGCCGGTCGGCGCATCGGTCGCGACGGTCGCCTCCGGCAGAGCGCCGGCGCGATAGCCCTTGCCCTCGGGCAGGGTCGGGCTGCGGAAATCGGGACCCGCGGCGCAGCCGGCCAGGGCAATCCCCATGGCCAGCGCAAGGACACGCAGCGGCAGGGTCGCGGCAGGCGCGGCGCGCAGGCGCGCGCGATCGAGTTCACTCGTCATGACACATCCATTAACTGAACTTTAGAGTTCAATAATACTGAGGCAGGAACGCCTCGATCAAGATGTGCCGGACGTCATGTCCGCTGGCGGCGAGCCGGACGCGCAACGTAAGCGCCGGCTGGCAAAGTGGACAATGACAGAAGTCACTTCCGGCACGATGTGGCGCGCGCTGTTTCCACGCCGTTCAGATTGCCCCGTTCGGACAGGCGTGGGGCCAGCGCCGCGCGAATTCAAGGGACGGTGCGGAAAAGGATTTCGTTTCGCCGGTGAAGCGAGCGGAAGCGTCGTACGTCGCTCAGGCGCGATGCTCGCGCGCGAGGTATTCCTCACTCTGCATCTCGATCAGGCGCGACTCGGTGCGCGCGAACTCGGCGCGCAGGCGTTCACCGTCGTACAACTCGACGATCGGCGCCGCCGCCGACAGCACCAGGTTGACGCCGCGGTCGTAGACCTCGTCGACCAGCTCGATGAAGCGCCGCGCCGCGTCGTCGGTCTGCGGCGTGAACTGCGGAACGTTGGACACCAGGATCGTGTGGAACGCCTTGGCGATCTCGATGTAGTCGGCGACCGCGCGCGGCCCTTCGCACAGCGCGCCGAACTCGAACCAGATCGCGCCATCGGCCTCGCGCCGCACGGCGACCGGGCGCTCGTTCAACGTCGTCGTGAAGTCCTCGCGCGCCGCGCCGTGCGCCACGCGGTTGAACGCGGCGAGCATCGCGCGCTCGGCGGCGGAGCCCGGCGGCGTGTAGTACACCGGCGCCCGCTTCAGCGCGCGCAGGCGGAAGTCCTGCGGCGAGGCGAGCTCGTGCACCTCGCAATGCCGCTCGATCAGCGCGATCGCCGGCAGGAAGCGCTCGCGCTGCAACCCGTCCTTGTACAGCTCCGGCGGCGGCGTGTTCGACGTCGTCACCAGCACCACGCCGCGCTCGAACAGCGCGCGCAGCAGGTTGGCGAGGATCATCGCGTCGCCGATGTCGCCGACGAAGAACTCGTCGAGCACCAGCACGCGCACCTCCCCGGCGAGGCGTGCGGCGACCTCGACCAGCGGATCGCTGCGGCCGTCAAGCGAACGCAGCTCGGCGTGCACGTCCTGCATGAAGCGATGGAAATGCACGCGCCGCTTCGCCGGCGTCGCCAGCGATTCGTAGAACAGGTCGCAGAGGAACGTCTTGCCGCGGCCGACGCGTCCCCACAGGTACAGTCCGCGCGGCGCGTCCGGCGCTTCGCCGCGCAGCCGCTGCCACAGCGAAGGCGTGCGCCGTTCGGCGAGTTCGGCGTGCAGCCGGTCGAGCGCGACCAGCGCCGCGCGCTGCGCCGGATCGTCCTGCCATTCGCCGGCCGCGACGCCGGCGAGATAGCGCGCGCTCGGCGTGTCCGCGCCGGCTGCTCCAGCGGCGAGGCTCATGCCGTGCGCAATGGCGGCAAGCGGTCGGCGAGCGGCGCCTTCAGCGCCTCGCGCAGTTCGATCAGGCGCCGATGGAAGAAATGGCCGGTGTCCGGCAGGCGCACCACGGTCGGCGGCGGTTGCAGCGTCGCCGCCCAGGCGTATACCGCGGCCGGGTCGACGACCTCGTCGGATTCGCCCTGCACGATCAGCCACGGATGACGCGGCGGTGCGACATCGCCGAAATCCCAGCGCCCGGCCGGCGGCGCGATCAGGATCAGCTGCGCCGGATCGAGCGTCGCGGCCGCGCGCATCGCGACGAAGCTGCCGAACGAGAAGCCCGCCAGCCACAAGGCGTCACCCGGCCGCTGCGCCTGCGCCCAGCGCGCGATCCGGATCAGGTCGTCGGTCTCGCCGATGCCGTGGTCGTGCACGCCTTCCGAACGACCGACGCCGCGGAAGTTGAAGCGCACGGTGGCCAAACCGAGATCGAGCAGGCAGCGATCAAGCGTGGTCACCACCTTGTTCGTCATCGTGCCGCCGCCGCCGAGCAGCGGATGCGGATGGCAGATCACGGCGACGCCGGCGCGCGCGAGCGCGGGTTCCGGCGTGGCGCAGACGAGTTCGAGCGTGCCGGCCGCGCCTTGCAGCAGCACCGTCGCGGAACCGGCGGGGAATTCGGGAGAGTCGGAAGCGTTCGCGGCATTCATCGCCGCGCATGATAGCGTGCGCCGATGCACGCTCCCCTGCCCGCACCGTGAACCATCTCGCGCACGCGCTGGTCGCCGCACCGCACGAAGACGGCATGTTCGGCGGCCTGATCGCCGATTTCCTGCGCGGACGCGTGGATCCGGCGCTGCCGCGCGGCGTACGCCTCGGCATCGCGCTGCATCGCGCGGTGGACGTCTACACCGATACGCACGCCGAAGTCGCCGCGGCGCGCGCGTTGTTTGAGCCGCCCTACCGCCGCTACGCCGGCATCCTGCTCGACATCTGGTTCGACCACCTGCTCGCGCGCGACTGGACCCGCTACGGCCCCGGCACGCTGTACGAATTCTCGCAGCGCGTGCGCGACCTGCTCACGCGTCGCGACGCGGAACTGCCACCGACCATGCGCGGCTTCGTGCGCTACCTGCTCGCGCACGACCTGCCCGAACGCTATCGCGACACGGCGATGATCGCCGAGGTGCTGCGCGGCATGTCCACGCGCCTGTCGCGCGCCAATCCGCTGACCGAGGCGCTGCCGGCGCTGCAAGCGAACGCGGCCGCGCTGGAGCGTCATTTCGCGGCGTTCTTCCCGCAGCTGCTCGTCCATGCGCGCGCCGAGTGGGCGCGGCTGGAAGCGACGACGCCGGACTAGGACTCGCGCTCTCGCGACGATCGCGCGCTCAGGTCACCGGCGGGATGTTCTGCGCGACCCGCCACATCACGCCGCTCGGATCGAACAGCGTGAAGTCGCGCATCGCCCAGCTGCGGTCCTCGGGCGTGCCGACCTCGACGCCGAAGCGCGCGGCGACACCGGAGGCGAGCACGTGCGCGTGCCAGTCGTCGACGTTCTCGACCAGCAGATGCATCTGGAAGTGGCGCGCGAACGCCGGCGCGTCGAACGCCTGCAGCAGGAAGCTCGTTTCGCCGTGACGGACGTAGGCGAGGTCGGCGGACGACCACGGAACCTCGAAGCCGAGCGCGAGATAGAACTGCTTGGAGGCCTCGAAGTCGACGGCGGGCAGGAAGGCCTTGATCTCGACGGTCGCCAGATTCATCGCCTTCTCCACAAATGCGAACGCCGCCCGTGGGCGGCGTTCCTGACTCAGGTCGAGCGCGGTTACTTGACCTGGCTGAGGATGTATTCGACGACCGCCTTCATCTGCGCGTCGTTCAGCGCCGGGTTGCCGCCCTTCGGCGGCATCACGCCGGTCTTGCCGGTGAAGCCTTCGATCGCGTGCTTGAGCAAGATGTCCTCGCCCGCGGCGACGCGCGCGGCCCAGGCCGACTTGTCGCTGACCTTCGGCGCACCGGCGACGCCGGCGTCGTGGCAGGTGTGGCACAGGTTGCCGTAGATCGTCTTGCCGTCGGTGGTGCCGCCGTAGGCGACCTGCGAGGCCGCGGCCTTCGCCGCCGCTTCCTGCGCGGCCTGCATCGCGGCGCGACCGGTGTCGCCGGCGTAGACGCCGCCGACCGGCGCGATGCGCTGCTCGGCGAGCTTGGCCTTGTCCGGGTTCTCCGACGGCGGATGGGTGGAGTAGATGTGCATCGCCAACGCGATCAGCAGCACCGCGACCAGCGCGAGAAAGCCGATCAGCATCGCGAAACGCTTCAAGAAGACCGAATCGGCCTGAGTGACAGGATTGGTCACGAAACCACCTCAGCGGGAATGGTCGATACCCGATACGTCGGGTATGCCCCAAATAAGCCTGACGAGTATAACGGCCGTATCCAGGTCCGGGAAGGCACCAGGCCGGTGCGATGCGCAGCGCGGTGCCACTCCCTGCGCGCCCGGATGCGGCGTGTTGCCGCAGTTCGCAGCATCACCCCGCCCCCACGGGCAGGTGCGCAGAACCATGCGGCAGCCTGCTCTTGGTCGAACCGAATTTCTCGCCCCGAAATGGCGCGCTCGAGAGGATTCGAACCTCCGACCACCGCCTTCGGAGGGCGGTACTCTATCCAGCTGAGCTACGAGCGCGTGATCCCCATTGTCGCATGAAGTCCCGCGACTTCGCGATCAGCGCCCGGCGAGCTTGCTGTGGCGGATGCCGTAGGCGAAGTAGATCAGAAGGCCCAGCGAGACCCAGACCACGAACACCAGCCAGGTCACCGCGGCGAGTTCGGACAGCAGCCAGATCGAGAAGCCGATGCCGATCAGCGGCACCAGCGGCACCAGCGGCGTGCGGAACGCGCGCGGCAGGTCGGGCTTGCGCACGCGCAGCAGGATCACCGAGGCGCAGATCACGATGAACGCCGACAGCACGCCGATGTTGACCAGCTTGGCGACCTCGCCGAGCGGGAAGAACCCGGCGACCAGCGCGGTGAACACGCCGAGCACGATGGTCGGGCGGTGCGGCGTGCCGTAGGTCGGGTGCACCTTGGCGAACCAGTTCGGCAACAGGCCGTCACGCGACAGCGCGAACCAGATGCGCGCGGCGCCGAGCATGAAGGCGAACAGCACGCTGATCAGGCCGAACACCGCCGACACCGAGATCGTGATCGCGACCCAGTGCAGGCCGAGGTTCTTGAACGCGTCGGCGACCGGCGCGTCGGTGTTGAGCGTCGGGTAGTGCGCGATGCCGGTCAGCACCATCGACACCGCCAGGTACATCGCCATCGAGATGCCGAGCGAGAGCAGCACGGCGCGCGGCAGGTCGCGCTGCGGATTCTTCGATTCCTCCGCCGCGGTGGTCAGCGTGTCGTAGCCGAACACGGCGAAGAACACCACCGCCGCCGCGGTGACGATGCCCTGGAAGCCGAAATGGGCGACGCCGTCGGCGCCGATCACGCGCTCGGGGATGAACGGATGCCAGTTCGCCGGATCGATGTGGAACACGCCGATGCCGATCACCAGCACGACCGCGGCGACCTTGATCGCGACCACCAGCGTGTTGAAGCGCGCGCCCCATTCGGTGCGGAAGATCAGCAGCGCGGCGATGCCGAGCGTGACCAGCGCCGCGACCACGTTGAACACGCGGCCCTCGCCGGTGCCCATCGCGCCCTGCGCCCAGGTCGGCAGCACGATGCCGGCGCCGGCCAGCGCGGACTGCACGTAGCCGGACCAGCCGATCGCCACCACCGCGACGATCAGCGCGTATTCGAGCAGCAGATCCCAGCCGATCAGCCAGGCGACCAGCTCGCCGAGCGTGGCGTAGCTGTAGGTGTAGGCGCTGCCGGTGACCGGAATCAGCCCGGCGAACTCGGCGTAGCACAGCGCCGCCGCCGCGCTGGCGATGCCGGCGATGATGAAGGCCAGCGCCACCGCCGGCCCGGCGTTGACCGCCGCCTGCTGCCCGGCGAGCACGAACACGCCCACGCCGATGATGCCGCCGATGCCGATCGCGGTGAGCTGCCACAGGCCGAGCACGCGACGGAATTCGCCGCGCTGGCCGAGTTCCGACTGCAGTTGCTCGACCGACTTGTGCCGCATCAGTTGCGCGATCAGGCTCATCGACGTCCTCCCAAATGACCGCGGATCATAGCCGAGCGCCGCGCGATTCCCCTGCTGCGCTGCGGGCATGACGACCGGCGTTTGCGCGGTCCGCGCCGCGCGCGCTAGGGTGGGCGGCTTCGTCACGTTTCGGACTTCCGCCGCCGATGGACATCCCGGGCCCGCTCGCCGCCCTGCTCGCCTGGGGCCTGCCCGGCATCGCCGTCATCGCGCTGGGCGAAAAACTCATCCCGCTGGTGCCCTCGTACGTGCTGTACGTGTTCCTCGGCATGACCGCGGTCAGCGGCAGCGGCGCGCTGGTCGTGACGATCCTGGCGGCCACGCTCGGCTCCTCGCTCGGGGCGCTGGCCTGGTACGGTCTCGGCCGCGCGCTCGGCGAGCGCCGCACCGAAGCCGCGGTCGAACGCTGGGGCCGCTGGGTGTTCCTGCCGCCGCAGCGCTACCGCCACCTCGCCGGCCTGTATCGGCGCAATCATTTCATCGCCACGCTGCTCGGCCAGGTCACACCGGTGGTACGCATCTACCTGCCGCTGCCGGCCGGCGTGCTCGCACTTGCGCTCGCGCCGTTCACCTTGGCGATCGTGCTCGGCAACCTCGCCTGGGACGCCGCCCTGCTCGGCATCGGCTACGCGCTGCGCGGCAGCGGCGGGGATCCGCTGAAGGCGGGGATCGCAGTCGTCGTCGGCTTGCTGCTGATCGAGACGCTCGCCGTGCTGGCGTTGCGTTGGCGCGCGCGGAACAGGCGTCCCGCATGAAGAAACAGCGTTGTTATATGCGACAGCCGACCGAGCGAGAGTCGCCTTCCACTACTCGGGTAATGAAGCCATGAACGCAACCAGCAAACTCACTGCACGGGCGCGGGTTTCCGTTCCTGCCGCCATGCGGCGCAAGCTCGGTATCGGTCCGGGTTCGACGATCGCCTGGGAGCTGGACAACGACCGCGTCGTCGTGCGTCGGGTCGGGGTACACCGTTCCGAAGCGATTCACTCCATCTTGTTCGACGACGAACCGAAGCGGAAAACGCTGGCCGAACTCAAGGCCGGTATCACGAAGCATCTGCGCAGACACTATACGAGCGATTGACACGACCGCCTGCTCGTACGCGACGATCCGGCGCACGTTGCCGCCACCGAAGAGTTTGTCGCCCAAGGAGTTTGGGTGCCTTTGCTCGCGCTGGCCGAGACGGTATGGGTGCTCGATGCCGTCTACCAGCGCAAGCCCGCGCAAATCGCGCTGGCGATCGAAATGCTGCTCAATCACCAGCTTCTGGTCGTCGAACGCAGCGACATCGCCGCGGCCGCTCTTGCGCATTACCGTCAGAGAACACGACCAGGCTTCAGCGACTGCCTGATGCTCGAAGTCGCACGCGCGGCGGGACATACGCCTTTCGGCACGTTCGACAAACCCCTTGCACGACTCGATGGGACGCGACTGCTGAAGTCGTAGGCCTCTTCACCGCAACTTCGTCGCCCGCCGCGCGGAAAGCTCGGTCGGCGCCGCGAACGTATCCGGCCGCGCGACCGCCCAGAAGCGCTGGAACACCGCATGCTCCGGCACGCCGGCGAGCAGCTCGCCCGGTTCGAGGAAGCGGTACAGCGCGGCGAGCGAACGCACCTCGTTGCCGGACACGCGCCGGATCAGATGCTCGGGGCCGAGTTCGGTCGGATGGTTGAGGCCGGAGGCCTGGATCAGGTCCTTCAGCGCCTTCAGCGTGTTCTCGTGGAAGCTCGCCACGCGCGCCGCCTTGTCCGGCACGTCGAGCTTCTTCCAGCGGCCCTTGTCCTGCGTCGCGATGCCGGTCGGGCAGCGGTCGGTGTGGCAGCTCTGCGACTGGATGCAGCCGAGCGCGAACATGAAGCCGCGCGCGGCGTTGCACCAGTCCGCGCCGAGCGCGAGCGTGCGCGCGAGGTCGATCGCGGTGATCACCTTGCCGCTGGCGCCGATGCGGATGCGGTCGCGCAGATTCAAGCCGACCAGCGTGTTGTGCACCAGCATCAGCGCCTCGCGCAGCGGCGCGCCGACGTGATCGGTGAACTCCAGCGGCGCCGCGCCGGTGCCGCCCTCGCCGCCGTCGACGACGATGAAGTCCGGCAGGATGCCGGTGGTGGTCATCGCCTTGGCGATGCCGAACCACTCCCACGGATGGCCGACCGCGAGCTTGAAGCCGGTCGGCTTGCCGCCGGACATCTCGCGCAGGCGTGCGACGAACTGCAGCAGACCCTCCGGCGTGTCGAACGCGGAGTGACGCGACGGCGAGATGCAGTCCTCGCCCATCGGCACGCCGCGCGTGAGCGCGATCTCCGCGCTGACCTTCGGCGCCGGCAGCACGCCGCCGTGGCCGGGCTTGGCGCCCTGCGAGAGCTTGATCTCGATCATCTTGACCTGCTCGAGCACGGCTTTCTCGGCGAACCGCTCCGCGCTGAACACGCCGGCGCGCTCGCAGGCGCCGAAGTAGCCCGAGCCGAGCTCCCACACGATGTCGCCGCCGTTCTGCCGGTGGTACGGCGACAGCGAGCCCTCGCCCGTGTCGTGGTAGAAGCCGCCGCGCCGCGCGCCTTCGTTCAGGGCCAGGATCGCGTTCGGCGACAGCGAACCGAAGCTCATCGCCGAGATGTTGAACACGCTGGCCGAGTACGGCCTGGCGCACTGCGGGCCGCCGATGTCGATGCGGAAGTCGTGGCTGGCGATCACGCTCGGCGCGAGCGAGTGGTTGATCCATTCGTAGCGCTCGGCGTACATGTCCAGCTCGCTGCCGAACGGACGCACATCGAGTTCGTTCTTCGCGCGCTGCTTCACGATCGCGCGCTGCACGTGCGAGAACGGCACTTCTTCGTTGTCCGACTCGACCACGTACTGGCGCAGCATCGGTCGCACGTCTTCGAAGAAGAAGCGGATGTGCGACAGGATCGGGTAGTTGCGGCGCAGGGTCGATTTCTTCTGCGCGATGTCGGTGACGCCGATCGCGACCAGCACGCCGGAGACGATCGCGAGCAGCTGGTTGGCCATGCCGTAGCGCCAGCCGGCCAGCGCGAGCACGAATACCACCAGGCACAGCGCGAACGCGAGATAGCGGGCGGGCAACCACTTGTCCATGAGCGACTCCTCCGGATGCACGTCGATCCAGCATAGCCCACGTTGCGCGGCGAGCGTTGCCGCTACACTTCGCGCATGGAAGAGAACGAGCGCCCGAAGACGCCGCGCCGGCGCAGCGCAGCGTCTCCGCAAGGCGACGCTGCGACGCCGGAAGGCGCCACCCCCGCGAAACCCGTACGCCGACGCGCCGCGCCGAAGGTCGAAGACGGTACGGAGAATGTCGCGCCGAAAGCCCCGCGCGCGCCGTCGAAACCGCGCGCCGCATCGACGACGACGCGTCGGACGCGCGCGAGCGGTGAAGCGACGGAAGTTGCGGCGTCGCACAGTGGCGAAGCGGCGGCGCCTGCTCGCACGGCGCCGCCGCGCACGCCGCGCAGTCGCAAGCCACCGGCGGCCGAGCTCGATTCGAGTCCGGATGCGCCGCGGTCGATGGCTCCGCTCGATGGAACCGCTGCGCCGTCGGAAGCGATGCCACGCGCTTCGGTCGATCGCGCGACGCCCGTTCGCGAGCCGGACGTGTCGGCGCGCGCTGCCGGCGCGCCACCGGTAACGTCGGCAGCTGCAGCCAAGGCGGAACCTGCGAGAACAGCGGAAGCTGCGGCAGCCGAAACGCCGCCGACGATGGCTCCGCTCGGCAGTACGACTGCATCGTCGCAACCGGCGGTGCCATCCGCGTTGCCCGATCGCGCGCCGCTCGTTCCTCAATCGGAAACGCCTGCGCATGGCATCGACACGGCGACGCTGACGCCCAAGCCGCAATCCGCGACGACGGCCGCGTCTGAGGCCCTGCGAACACCGCCGCCCATGACTCCGCTCGACAGAGCCGTTGCATCACCGGAATCGTCCGTACCCCGCGAATCCCCCGATCGCGCGGCGCCCATTCGCGAATCGAAACCGCCTGCGCCCGTCGTTGCCGCGCCATCGACGGCAACGACGCCGACAGCAAATCTGCCGCCTGCGAAGACGCAGGCGGCCGTGGCTACCGAAGCGTCCCTGTCGACAATGACGCTCGACAGCCCGGTCGCGTCACCGGAGTCGTCGGTCTCCCGCGAGTCGCCCAAGCACGCCGCACCTCTTCCTGGACCGGAAGCGCCGGCACCCGCTGTCGCGCCACCGACAAACCCGACGCCGACCGCCAAACCGCAGTCCGCGAAGACACGAATGGCCGAAGCCTCCGAAGCGCCGCCGCCGATCCCCTCGTTCGCGCGCAAGCCCGAACCACCGCCGCAACGCAAACCCGCCGCGCCGCGCCCGGCTGATACGTCCAAACGTTCCGGCCAGGTGCTCGACTGGCTGCTCGCGCGCCTGCCGACACGCTACCGCGGCCGCGCGCACGACTACCTGGTGCTGATGCGCATGGACCGCCCGGTCGGCGCCCTGCTGCTGCTGTGGCCGACGTGGTGGGCGTTGTGGTTCGCGGCGAATGACTTCCCGCCGATCGGCCTGTTGCTCATCTTCACGCTTGGCGTGTTCGTCATGCGCTCCGCCGGCTGCGTCATCAACGACTACGCCGACCACGGCTGGCTCGACGCGAAGGTCGAACGCACCGCCGGTCGCCCGATGGCCGCCGGGCGCGTGTCGAAGAAGGAAGCGCTGACGCTGTTCGGCGGCCTGCTCGCACTCGCCTTCGTGCTGGTGCTGTTCACCAACGCGCTGACGATCCAGCTGTCCTTCGTCGGCGCCGCGCTCGCCGCGATCTATCCGTTCACCAAGCGCGTCACGCACCTTGCCCAGGTCGTACTCGGCGCCGCGTTCGGCTGGTCGATCCCGATGGCGTTCGCGGCGGTGACCAACTCGCTGCCGCCGCTCGCCTGGCTGCTGTTTCTCGCCAACATCCTGTTCTCGACCATCTACGACACCGAGTACGCGATGGTCGACCGCGACGAGGACATCCGCGCCGGCGCGAAATCGACCGCCATCCTGTTCGGCGACGCCGACCGCGTCATCATCGGCGTGCTGATGGCGACCTTCCTGCTCGCCATGCTGCTCGCCGGCACGCGCGCGCACCTCGCCTGGCCGTACTTCGTCGGCCTCGCCGCCACGGTGGGACTGTTCGGCTACCAGCAGTGGCTGATCCGCGCGCGTGACCGGATGGCGTGCTTTGCGGCGTTCCGGCACAACAACTGGGTCGGATTGGCGCTATGGGTGGGGTTGGCGATGGCGTTGGCGGTGCGCTGAACCGACGCCGCGCCGCCGTGATAGGATCACTACACCATACACATCCAAGGTGTATCGCATGCTCTCGCGTACCAATATCGTGCTCGACGACAGGCTGGTCCGCCGCGCCATGAAGAAGGCCGGCGTGAAGACCAAGCGCGAGGCGGTCGAAGCCGCCTTGCAGGCTTTCGTGCGCGAACCGGGCTACGCCGCGGTGCTGGCATTGCGCGGCAGCGGCGGCGTCGCCGACGGCTACGAGCCGAAGGCGAGCGCGCCGTCGAAGTGGTTCGTTCACGAACCGTGATCGTCCGATCGTGATCGTCGACTCATCGGTCTGGATCGACTATCTGCGCCATGGCCGCGGCCGAGTCGCCGACCAGCTCGACGAAGCCCTGCGCCGGCGCAAGGTTCTGATGTTGCCGGTGATCTTGCAGGAAATCCTGCAGGGCGCCGATTCGCCGCAACGCTTCGCTGCATGGCAGCGCGCGTTCGAGGCCGTGCCGGTCGCACACAGCGCCGAACCCCAGCTCACCGCAATCCATGCCGCCGGCCTCTATGCGCGCTGCCGCTGGGCCGACATCACCGTACGCAGCGCCAACGATTGCCTGATCGCGGCCAGTTGCATCGAACTGGACGAACCGCTGCTGCATCTGGACCGTGACTTCGAGCGTATTGCCGAGATCGAGCCACGGCTGCGCATCGCGGCCGCGTGAGATCGGCCGCCGTCGACTTAGCCGGATGGCGGCCCGTCTTGCCCCGGCCATTTGCCGCCACCATAATGGCAACTGGCAGGAGGTCGCCCCATGAGTTCCGTTCCCCACATCGCCGAAGTGCTCGCGCTGCCGGACATCCACACCGACGGCGATCTCGTCGAAGCCATCGCCGAAGGCTTGCCGTCCGCGACCGTGCGCCGTCTGGAAGGCTACGGCTTCGCCGCGGCCGAGATCTTTTCGGTGGTCGGCCCCGAACGCACGTTGCGGCGGCGCATCGGCGAGAAGTCCCCGCTGACCTCGCGCGAAGCCGACGGCCTGGTGCGCATGGCGCGCATCGCCGCGCTCGCCGACGACGTGTTCGGCGACCGCGAGAAAGCCCTGCGCTGGCTGCGCAAACCCAAGCAGCACCTGCTGCCCGGACACCGCGACACGCGCCCGATCGACCTCGTCGCGACCGAGCACGGCGCGCGCCTGGTCGAGAACCGCCTGCGGCAGATCCAGTACGGCGTGTTCGCTTGACCACGCTCTGGCGCCTGTCGGCGTACGACACGCTCGACGGCATCGGCGGGTTGTATGCGGACGGCCGCTGGCACAGCCAGGGCGTGCGCATCGTCTACACCGCCGAATCGGCTGCCGGCGCGCTGCTCGAATTGCGCGTGCACCTCGAGGTCGACGAGGAAGACCTGCCGGATCGCTATCAACTGCTCGAAATCGCGCTGCCGCCGGGCCTCACGATCGAATCGCTCGACCCCGCCACGCTGCCGAAGGACTGGGCGCACCGCCCGGACGTCTCCGCCGAGTTCGGCATGACTTGGCTCGCCGCGCAGCGCAGTCCTGCGCTGCGCGTGCCCTCCGCAATTCTGCCGGCGACCTGGAACGTGCTGCTGAACCCGGCGCACCCGGCGATGGGCGGGGTGCGCGTGGTCAGGAAGTTGCCGTTGGAACTGGATCGGCGGTTGTTTCGGTGAGGCCGCTGAAACGCTTCGCCGATGGGCGTGCTCATCGCTTGCCGAGTAGCTCGGAACGCCCCACGACGGCTCTTTCCTGCGGAACAGCCACGGGTTCTGAGAATCCGCTGAAGGCGTCGCCCAACGCAATCTCACCCATCGCGTAGACGCGCTTGTCGCGCAGACCGGCGAGACCTTCCTGCCAGGCGAGCAGCATGCGCTTGCCGATCGCTTCGAAGCCGGAATGTTCGGCCATCGCCGCGCGAACTTGCGGACCCACTTCGGCCATCGCGGTGCCGATCCGGTCGACGATGTCGGTCTGTTCGCGCGGCGGCAATCCGAACGTGGTGGCGATGAACGTCTGCAGATTCCTGCCCGGATCCCAGGTCTTCTTTCCCATGAAGGCGATTGCGGGAGGATTCCTGGCGTACTCGGGATATGCCGCGGTAGTGATCATGTCGTAAGCCGGCGTGAGATGGACGTCGTCTCGCCGGGTATAGCGCAGAGCCACGTTCTTGGCGTGACAGTCCGCGTTGCGCAGAGCGTAGGTCAGCAGCAGCAGAGTCGCCATCGGCCGGAACACGTCCGAGCGGTGGGCGATCGGCACGTGATCGCGCACCGCCTTGGCGATGCGCTCCCAGGTGGTTTCGTACTTGGCCGCCGGGCGCAGACCGAGCAGCGCGCAGAAGTCCTCCATTCCCCACCGGCGTACGCCGTTCTCGTCCACGTCGAAGCGATGGACGACCAAGGCCTGGCCGTCTAGCGACACCTCGGTCGCCGCGGCGGGCATGACGCGGCGGACGACTTCCATGCACAGATGTTCGTTCAATGACACGAACGGCAGCAGCCGCGAGGAGCCCTTGATGATGTGCCGGTGGGTGAACAGCGTGGTCTTCTTGTGCGGGCCGATGCGGACTTTCTCGGCATCGCCGTCGAGGAACTTGGGCACGACACCCGACACGCCGCTGGCGGCATGCCGGCGCACCAGCTCGGCGAAGGCCTCCTCCGAGTTGTCACCTTGCAGCAGTGCGGCGACGTCGACCGGTTTGGGCGGCTGCTCCAGGTCTGCGCCCGGCGGCGCCACCTGCACGCGGCCGATCATGTTCCGGCCGATCACCGACAGCAACGCCATCGGGCTGGCGCCGATGTGCGGACCGAATTGTTCCTGCAATACCTGCAACAGGTAGCCTTCCGGCAGATTCATCTGGAAGATCGGGTGCAGGACGTCGTCCCAGAGATAGGGATCGCGCCGCACATGCATCGTCAGGGAAACGACCTCTTCGGCGGCGACCTTGTCGTGATACGCCATCGAACTGCGGAAGTCGCCGACCGCCGCCAAGGTCGCGACCTCGCGCCCGAGCACGTAGACGGAAAGGCTCACGCGCCTCCTCCACGTTCACGTCGCAGCTCGTCCAACGAACCCGCGGCGGCGGTTTCCACGAACTGGAGTTCCATCCCGAGCACGGCCAGCACGGCCAGCAGCTTGCGCGAGCCGAACTCGGCCAGCTTGCCGCGCTCGAAGCGGGACAGCACTTCTTGCGAGACATTCGCACGGGCGGCGACCTCGCCCTGTTTCAGGCCGAGGAACCGTCGTCGTGCGGCGGCTGCCTCGCCTAGCTCCGGCACCGTCTGCATTGATGTATTTGTCAAATAATTGGAGATTTTGGCCAGTATTTGACAAATACGCCCAATAGTCAACTCGTCCAGGGCGCAATCAGGGGAGGCGCGGCTTCGAACGGAGCTGCCGCCTTTCGATCGCCGGCCAAACCTCTCCTCGGACTTCGGCGCCGCCTAGCTCGCCACGCAACGCTGTCCCCGGGCTGGGCGCGACCTCCGCGATCCTGCCGGCGACCTGGAACGCGCTGCTGAACCCCGCGCACCCGGCGATGGGTGGGTGCGCGGGGTCAGGAAGTTGCCGTTGGAGTGGGATCGGTGGTTGTTTCGGTCACACTCAATACACTCCGCGATCCCGACTCGGAGTATCAATCGCTGGTTGGCCTGCCGCCCTCGGCTCGCACCGGCGGCGCTATCAAGGCTGGCAGTCGTTCGCTTCTCCCGCCACGTTTGTGTGCCGGCACGGAGGCTGCTGCATTGTCAAACGCATCCGCAAAAACGGTATCGGTGCAAGCTGAATACCAGGGACTGACGTCGGTCACGGCATCCCAATTCGCGCTGTCGACGTGGTCGAGGTCGTTCGGACAGAGCGAGCCTCGCCGCAGCGAAGCCGGCGTGGCTGGCGGAGTACCAGTGAATGCGTTTCCGGCAAGCCAGAGTTCGCTCAGACTCGGCAGTGCGTCGATGCTGGGGATAGGCCCCGACAACCTGTTGTATTCCACGTCCAATTCATACAGCGCCGTTGGCAACGACTGCGGCAGGCTTCCCTCCAGTTGATTGCCGGATACCAGCACCCCGACGTACGGCCCGACTGTATTGTTAGCTCCGGTGAGCACGGACAAGTCCGGTATTGTGCCGGTCAGCAAGTTGTTGCGCACGTCGAAACTCACGATGCCGGAGATGGGGGAGAAATCCGCGATTGGCCCGGTGAAAAGATTGCCCCGCGCGCCGAAATACTGGATTTGCGGCGGAAGTGCGGGAAGCCATCCAGAGAATCGGTTATTCGAAAGTTGCACATTCCATAGCAACGGAAGTTCGGATAGGTCTTCGACGCCACCATTGAGTTGATTGCCGTCGAGCACAATCTGCTGAATGCCTGGCATGCCGGAGAAATCAGGGAGTGTGCCGTAGAGGTTTGCGTTTTCGGCGTACAAGTACATCAACGCAGGGGCGCGAATGCTAACTAGCTTCGCGGGAAGCTCATTGTCGCTCAGGTCCAGAATGGAGAGGCCGTCGGAATCCACGGAAACATCGCCGGTAATTTTGTTGTGATCGGCCTGTAGCTGAAGACCGTACGGCGAGGCGGTGCCGGCAGCTCCGAACGCAAGCGGCAACGCGGTAAAGCTATTCTCCGGGACGTATAGATATTGCAGGTCTTTAAGATTGGAAATATCTGGCATCGGGCCAAAGAATGAATTTTTGGATGCGGTGATTGACACTAGGCCGGTCGCGCCTGAGATGCTGGACATGTCGTCCAGGTAATTGCCGTCCAAAACGAGGACTTTGAGGCTCTCCGGCAACGCAGGGAGCGAGCCGCTGAACCAGTTTTCGGAAGCAAGGAATTCGACGAGCGCCGTCAGTCCGGAAAGCGGTGGGATCTGGCCGGAAAAGGCGTTGAATCGCACATCGAACGTCGTCAGCTCAGTGAGTGCCGACAGGTCGGGCACAGATCCGTACAGAAAGTTCCCCTGCAACAGGATTCCCTTCAAACTTCGGGCATTGGCGAGCCAAGACGGAAAGACACCCGATAGCCGGTTATAGCCGAGATAGAGCACTTGCAGCGAAGAAAGCGATGAGTAGTCTGGAATTTGACCTGTCAATCCACACGCGCAAAGGCTCAGCTCCTCAAGCGAAGCAGGGAGCTCCGAAGCGGCAGGCGCCACAGTTAGGGTGCCGTTTTGTATACCCAATCCATAGAGCTGGGTCAGTTCTGTTAGCGCCGGCAACGTTCCGCTAACTCCGCTGGCTGATGTGCATTGGCGAGATTGCCCAACCAAGGAGACATAACGCACATTGGGGCCGTCTTCGTGCACTCTAAGATCGAGACTGCAGTAGACGCCGTCCCAGAAGCACTCTGTCCCCGGTGGGCCGTTCCAGCCTCCCTGATTGGTCCAGTTCGGCCCGTCCAAGGCTTGGTAGATTTGCAATAGCGCCTGCCGCTCGCTGTCGGGAATGGCCGCCTTTACAGGCATCACCAGCAACACGCCGAACAGTAGGGTCAAGCCGAACCATTCGCAGAGATTCCAAGCTCGGAGTCTTGCGGCGAGGTCGCGCCAGGAAAGTCCACACGTTTGCGTGGAGCCGTTGCTGCGTTGCGCAACGGCTATCGTCATTGTCGCCATGTACTGCACCCCTCTTCATTGTATGAATGAGCGCCGGTGCAAGCCGTAGGCTCTGATCTACCGTGCGCGGGGCATATCTCCGTAGAACGGTAAGGAAAGATGACATCATCTCGACGAGCTTGGACTTAGTTTCCGGCGACACAGGTGCGCCGTCATTCAGTAGAAGCTGGTCAGGCCGGAATAGTGATGTCGATTGCGGGTGACGCCGGCTGATGCGTCGAGCTGTATCTCGGCCCGCTCGCGGGCACCGACTTCCACAGCGGGGCCTGCCAGCTCACGATTGGCATGGTCGATCAGCAAATCGACCTGCCGCACTTGCAGTTTGCCAGCGCTGCCGAGCGCGCGAACAAGATCGTCGCGCTTGACTTGCAAGGCATTCAGCAACGAGCGCTCTCTTGTCACTAGCGCCCGCGCCCAGAGGCGATGTATTTCACTACGCAGGGTTCCGGGCGCGTCCGCTCCCTGGCTGGCGAGGTATTGAGCCACAGCCTCGTCGAAGTACGTTTCCGCACCGTCATAGTCGCCCTGCAACAGCCGGCATCGGCCAAGGCTGTCGGCCAGATTGGCGCGCAAGGGATCAGCCGCTTCGCCATACTTCGCGGAGACCTCCGCCAACGTCTGCTGCAGCTGTGCCTGGGCTGCCGCGACCTGACCATCCTGCAGCAGCGCTTCGCCGAGCAGCCATTGCAGAGACTGGACCTTCGGTTCGGAGGGTCGGATTCCTTCCTGCAACAGTTTCAGCGCTTGCTTCGCGTCACCTTCGAACAGTGCCAACCTCGCGCGGACCTGCAAGAGCGATTGGCGCGTGATCGGATTCAAGAAGTCCGTTCGAGCATCGACGAAAACGTCCAGCGCCTTGATGATCTCGTCGGCCTTCGACCCATCGCCATTGGACAGATACGCCATCGCGAGCGCCAATCGCGCGTCGATGCTGCGGTCGTGCGACTTGCCGAGCAGCGCGTCGAACCGGCCGACCAAAGGCTCCAAGATTCCGATCGCCGTCTTCGCGTCGCCCAGCAAAGCCGAATGGACCTGGGCGATGCTCTTCTGCAACATCAGTGCATCGAGCTTGTCGGCATGTGGATCCGAAGCGACGGCGGCTTGTTGCTGGCGGAGCCAATCCAGCGACTGGCGCGCATCCATTTTCAGGTAGGCGATATGCGCCAGCCCGTTGAGCGTCGCCGCGAGGTCCTGCCCCTCGCTCACACTCGCTTCGCGATAGTCCGCCAGCGACGCACGCAAATCCGCCTCTGCCGCATCGAGACCATCGGGCACCATCTTCGCGTCGCCGCGATAGAACAGCAGCACGCCCCGCCAGCGACGGCTGGGATCGAATGTCGCCGTCGCCAGCGGTAGTGTGCGATCGACGAGGTCGACGATCTCCTGGCTGCGACCGGCCTCGCGCAAGGCATTGGAGAGGATTTCGACACTGCGCAGGTAGTCGATGGGATGCTGGCTTTGCAATGGCCGCAGTTCGCGCTCGGCTCGTTCCGCAGCCGCCAATGCATCCGCCCGCCGCCCCAGGCTCGCGAATACGGATGCGATTTCGGTCGAAAGCACGCCTTGCACCGGTGCGTCCAACTCGCCGTTCTGGCCGAGCTTCGCGCCCGCACGCCGCAGCAACTCGCTCGCATCCAACGTCGCCCCATCGGTCGAGTTCGGGTCTGCTTCGCGAAACACGTCGCGCAGGAAGCCCAGCAACGTCTCCGCACGCTGCCGCTGCTGCTCGGTCTGCTCACGCTGCCGATGCTCGGTGCGCGCGCGGTCGACGGCGACGAGGGTCGCGGCGATGAGGCCGAGACCGAGCGAGACGATCGCCGCCACGGCAATCGCATGACGCCGCACCAGCTTGCGCAAGCGATAGGCGAACGAACCGCGATGCGCCGCGACCGGCAGGCCGGCGGCCCAGCGTTCGAGGTCGTCGGCCAGCGCCTGCGCCGTGTCGTAGCGTTCGTGCGGCTCGTCGGCGGTGGCCTTGGCAATTACGCGCGCGAGGTCGCCTTTGGATGCCTTGCGCAGCTTGTCGAGGCTCAAACCGCGATGTCGCGCGATGCGCTCGGCTTCGGCTCGGTCGCGCAATACCAAAGCCGCCAATGCATGATCCGGCCGCGGCAACGCCACCGCGCCGCGACCGGCGGCCTCCCGCGCCTTGTGTGCCGGAATGCCGCATGCCAGTTCGTACAGCACCAGGCCGAGTTGATGGATGTCGCTGGCGGTCGTCGCGGTCTCGCCGCGCAGCTGCTCCGGCGAGGCGTAGGCCGGTGTCATCGCGAAGGTCTGCGTTTCCTGCACGTCGGTCGCGTCGAGGAATTTCGCGATGCCGAAGTCGAGCAGGCGCGGCGCGCCCTCGGTGTCGACCAGGATGTTCGACGGCTTCAGGTCGCGATGCAGGATCAGGTTCTTGTGTGCGAACTGCACGGCGCGCGCGACCTGCGCGAGCAGGCGTGCCCTGGCCTGCAATCCGAGCGCGAGTCGGTCGCAGGCGACGACGACCGACTCGCCTTCGACGTAGTCCATTGCGAACCACGGCCGCCCGTTCGCCATCACGCCCGCGTCGATCAGGCTGGCGATGTGCGGATGGTTCAACCGTCCCAGGATCTGTCGCTCGCGGCGTGCGCGCGCTGCCGGCAATGCGCCGCGCACGAGCTTGACGGCGACCTGCTGCTGCACGTCGTCCGCGCGCTCGGCCAGGTACACCTCGCCCATGCCGCCGGTGCCGAGCCGGCGCAGCACGCGGAAGCGCCCACCGATCAGCCGTCCGGTCGCGTCGTCCTCGTCGTCGCCTTCGCTCTCGGCGTCGGCGATCATCGCTCGCATCGTCGCGGCCAGCTTGGGGTCGTCGCGCGCCAACTCGCCGATCCGCGCCTCGCGTTCGGCCGGCGCCAGTTCGAGCAGCCCCCGGAACAGGGAGTACGCGTGCCGGTCCCGCGCCAGCACCGATTGCTCCATCAGGGTTCCAGCTCGGCGCGCAGCCAGTTCTTGACGAATGCCCAATCGCGATACACGGTGCGCTTGTCCACCTCGAGCACTGCCGCGACCTCCGACACCGTGAAGCCGACGAAGTAGCGCAGCTCGACGACGCGCGCGAGGCGCGGTTCCAACTGCTCCAGCCGGTCGAGCGCGCTGTCCAGCGCACCAATGTCGGTCGCTTCGGGGATCGGCAGGTCCATCGCCTCGACCCAATCGGCGCGACGCCAGTCGCCGCCGTGCTTTTCGGCCGCGTCACGACGCGCGCGGTCGATCAGCATGCGCCGCATCATGCCGCCGGCGACGTTGAAGAGGTGCGCACCGTTGTCGATGCGCAGGCCGTTCGCCTCGACCAGGCGCAGGAAGACGTCGTGCACCAGCGCAGTCGGCTGGAGGGTGTCCTGCCGCGGCCCATCGGCCAGCCTGCGCGCGGCGATGGCGCGCAGGTCGGCGTAGACCAAGGGCAGCAACCGATCGAGCGCAGCCGGGTCGCCGGACTGCCAGGCTTGAATCAGGCGGGTTGCTTGATCGTTGCTTTCGGCGGCTGCCACAGCGTGACATCGGCTCTTCCGGGCGACCGAATCAGTATAGGGCAGCGCCGCTATCGTCCCGCAGGAACTGACCTATTCCCCGGCTGTACCAGGCGAAGTCGAGCAGGAGTGCCGCCTGATTGGCTCTCCCCGTGAACTCCCACTTCCGGACCTTTCTTCAACGCGCCTCGCCGGCACCGCCGAGCGACTGCAACTTGGCCACCATCTGATCCGGCGGCAGATAGCCGATGATCTTGGTGCCGTCGGCGGTGAAGATCGTCGGCGTGCGGTCGACGCCGATGTCGGTGCCGAGCTTGAACTGGTCGGCGACCGGGTTGTCGCATTTCATCGGTGCCGGATCCTTGCCGGTCTTGGCCGCGGTGAACGCGGCCTTGCGATCCTTCGCGCACCAGACCGAAACGGCCTTGTCGTAGGACGGCGTGTTGAGGCCGCTGCGCGGGAAGAACAGGTAGTCGACCTCGATGCCGCGCTGGTTGTATTCGGCGATCTGCGAATGCAGCTTGCGGCAGTAGCCGCAGTCGAGATCGGTGAACACGGTCATCGTGTACTTCGCCTTGCCGCCGGCGGCCGGGAACACGATGCGCTGGCCGGCCGGCGCCGCGTCGAGCCTGGTCTTGCTCCGCTCGGCGACGCGCGCGACGGTCAGGTCGCGACGGTTGCGGGTGTCGTGCAGCGAGCCCTGCATCAGGTACAGGCCGTCATCGCTGACGTAGACCATCTGACTGCCGACGATAAGCTGGCGGTAGCCGGGCATCGGCGCCGCCTCCACCGTGTCGATCGACGCCTGTGGGACCAGCGCCTGCAACGCCTTGCGTGCGGCGACGTCGGGCGTCGCGTCGACAGGCTGTGCTTGCGGCGGGGCATTCGCCGCGGAGTTCTGCACCCGTCGATCGAGTTCCGCGGCGAGCTGGTCCGGCGACTGCGCGATCTGGATCGGAATCTGCGAGCCGTCCGCGGCAAGGATCGTCGGGGTGCCGTTGATGCCGAGCGACTGCGCCAGCCGGGTCAGCTCGGCCACCGGATTGGGGCAGGTCGCCTTGCCCGGATCCTGCCCGCCCATCGCGGCGGTGAACGCGGCCGGGCGATCCTTCGCGCACCACACCGCCTCGGCCTTCTCGTCCGCGCTGGGATGGATGACGAGCGCGTTGAACAGATACTCGACCGCGATGCCCTTCGCGTTGTACGCCGCGATCTGCTGATGGAAGCGGCGACAGAACGGGCAATCGATGTCGGTGAACACCGTCACGGCGTGCCTGGTCTGCGCCGGCGCCGGCGGCGCGAATACGATGCGCTTGTCCGGCCCGATCTTGTCCAGCGCGCTCTTGTTCGCCCTGGCGCGCGACTTCGCGGTCAGGTCGCGCTTGCCGGCGACGTCGTAGGCGTTGCCGTCGAGGAGGTAGCGGCCGTCCTTGCTGACGTAGAAGAACTGGCCGCCGGCCATCGCCTCGTAAAAGCCCGGAAGAGGCGACTCCTGCACCGCGCCGACCTCGAGCTTCGGCATCAGCGTACCGATCGCCTGCGTGGCGACCTCCTGCGGCGTGGCGGCGATGGCCGTGACGGCCGTGAGGAGGCCGAGAATCGACAGCGGAAGGCGCATGAGAATCCCCTTTGGTCCCGGTGGCGGCTGGGGCGAGATCCATCGTGGGCGATGGAGCCTGGGCCGGGTTGGCGAACCCCTGTGAAAGCGATACGACCGTGGCTGGGGCGGGTGGTTCCCATACTTCGCAGGGACGGGACTTGGGACGCGGCTGGGTTGTCCTACGTCATTCCGAATGCTGGGTGCACGGCAACATCCCTGCTGCCGTGCACGAACTGCGATGCAGCGCAAACCTATCGCTGATCCTCGTATTCCTCGAAGCTCGTCCGGAAGATCAAGCCATCCGCACAATCGCGATACCAGGGTGCGATGCCGGTTGCCGCGTCCCAGTCGGCGCTGGGCACCGGATTCAAACTGTTTGGACAAAGCCGTGAATAGCCTGCGGCCCAGTTCGGCGGCAGATCAGGTGGGTCGCCCGTGAAAGCGTTGTAGCCGGCCACCAGACTATGAAGCGGCAACGCTGCGAGCGACGGGATCGGACCGTCGAATTGGTTATGTGAGATCAAAACCGTTTTTAGCAGCGGAGGACCAGAGAAATCCGGAAATGAACCACTCAGCTCATTAAAGCTTGCATTGTAATATCCAAGACTGAACAAATCCGCCTCGAATGGTGGAATTTGCCCTGATAACTTATTCCCTTCCAGACTAACCGCCTCCAAACTCCAGTTGCCGCTAAATCTTGGCGGCGTACCTGTTAGAGAGTTATGAGAAACATCGAATTGTCGCAACCCAGCCAACCCCACCACTGATGATATTGCTCCGCTTAGATTGTTCGTATGTACGTCGAATATAATCAGCCCCTCAAGATGAGAAATACTACGAGGCATTTCTCCGGATAATTGATTATTGTATGCACATATGTATTGAATAAACTTGTTGTTTTCGAACGACGGCAAACTTCCTGTCAACTCATTAATCGAAACATCAAAAGTATTAAATAGTGGATTAGCATCCAAGGATGGAATACTTCCTGAGAGGGCATTGTTGCGCAAATTAAGTATTTGCAGCCTGGGTAGCTGAGAAAGTGACGGAATGACCCCTGACAAATGATTGTCTGCTGCATGGAAGGCGCGCAAAGCAGGATAGCTGTCGAAATCTGGTAATTGACCAGAAAGGGAGTTCTCGCGCACATCATACGAAATGATACTTGGTCCCGCAAATGGCGTAGGAATAGCGCCGGAAAATCGATTGTTTTCCAGTGAAATTACTCTCATGTTGGAGATTTTTTTTGCAACTGGCAAAGTACCCGACAATTGATTCGAGTACGCTTCTAGTTGCCAAAAATTGGGTCGGGCGGAGTAGTCAGGCACTGAGCCTGTGAGGCTGTTTCTACCAACGATCAGCCAAGTCAGAGAGTCAGGAATTGATTCCGCCGAGGGAAGGGAGCCGGATAGCATGTGCCCGGCCACGTGAAAATATTTCAGTGAGCCCATTGTGGAAAGATTGGGAATAGGTCCGGAAATTCTTCCAGTGCTGGTATAGTCATTTTGCATGAATGAGATAACCTGCACTTCCGATAGCCCGGAAAGATCGGGGATCTGACCACCCATATTTATATCGTTCAATTGGATACCGGAAATATGGGTCTGACCGTCATTGCAATGGACTCCGTACCAGCCGCACTCGCTGCCCGGAGATCCCATCCAACCATCGCTTTGGGACCAGTTGGGGCCGTCCATGGAGTTATAGATGCTGATCAGCACCTGCCGCTCGCTGTCCGGAATCGCCGCGTGTATTTGTCGACCTAAAAGAGCAACTGACAGCAGGAGCGCTGCGAGCACTAGCCGGACGGCCGCATTACCGACGCGGCATCCGCCGACGTCGTTCCCTCTCATCGATGCTTTCATATTCTTGATCTACCCCAAGCTGGAAGTTCGCGAAACGGCGAACGATGCGTAGCGCAGCCGCAGCAGCGCGCATCATTCCCAGCGTATTGCGCAAATCCGAGCGCAAACCCTGACACGAAAGTTTCCGCTTCTGCCGGCGCCCCCTGGGGCTCGCCGTCCGTCGGCGATCAGTTGAAGCCCGACAGTCCCACGATCTGCCGCCCATTGGTTACCCCCATGAATGCGTTCAGGGCTGTCCGGATCTGCGCTCGACGCGAGCCGTCGAGGCCGGGCTGGCTCAGGGAGCGCGCGAGGTCGTCGATCAGCAGATCGAGCTGCCACACCTGCAACCTCTCCGCCCCACCCAGAACTTTCACAAGGCGCTCGCGCGCGGCACGCAAGCGATCCAGATCATCCGTCGTTCGGGAGACGAGGAACGCAGCCCACAACCGGTGAATCTCGCTGCGCACCGTGGTCGGTTTGTCGGCACCCTGGGTCGCGCGGAATTGTTCGACGGCGCGCTGGAACCAATCCTGCGCCGCGGTTAGATCGCCGCGCATCAGGGCGCAGCGCCCCAGGCTGTCCTCGATGCGGCCGAGCGCAGGATCGGGGGTGCTGCCGACGATGCGGCGAACGCCTTGATAGGCGCGGTCGAGCATCGTTTGCGCAGCATCGAACTGACGAGCCTGCAACAGCGCTTCACCGAGCAGCCAATCCTGCCAGTGGCCTTGGGCCGCCGGTTCCTTCTCCGTCATGCGCAGCAGGCGCAAGGCTTTGGCCGGATCGTCGCGCTGCAAAGCCAGTCGCGCACCGACCTGCCGCCATTGCGCGGTGGTGACGACACTCGAAGCCGCCCCGCCGTTCACCGCCGCTTCCCCCGCACGCAGTTGCTCATCCGCGCGCGGCAGGTCGCCCGCATAAACATAGGCAAGCGCGAGCAGAGTCCGCGCGCCGACCGTGTCGCTGTGATCGGCGCCGAACAGCGCTTCAACGCGGGGAATCAACGGCTGCAATGCCACGATCGCCGCGTCGACGTCACCGAGCGACGTCAGGGTGATCTGCGCGATGTTCTGTTGCACGGCCAGCTCCCCGGCGAGATCCCGGTTCGGATTCGCCGCCATCGCATCCACCTGCCGCAGCAGCAGGTCCAGCGCGCCGTGACTGTCGCCGCGCTTGTAGTGCAGATGGGCGAGTTCGTTCAGCGTCATGACGTAGTCGTCACCGGAGCGGATGCCGGTCTCCTCGTAGTCGGCCAGCACCGCGGCCACATCGCGCTCGGCGGTATCGCGCTGTCCGAGTTGCGCCAGCGCGCGGCTGCGATGAATGGCCAGCTCCGTGCGAGAGGCCCGATCGCCAGCACTCTCGAGCGCCAATGCGCGCTGCGCCAGATCGACGGTGTCCTGATAGCGCCCCGCTTCGTACAACGTCATCGCCAGCACCTGCGCGCTGCGCAGGTAGTCGGCCGGATGCGCCTCGCGAAGCGGAGCCAGCTCGCGCTCGGCACGTTCCGCCGCCGCCAGCGCGGCCTCGCGATGACCGAGCCGGTGGAACACGTCGGCCACTTCCGTCAGCAGCACGGCACGCGTGGCCGCATCGAGATCGGTACGCGCATCCAGCTTCCGTGTCGCACGCTGCAGCAGTTCGCCGGCGTCCAATTTCGCGCCGCCGGTGTTGTTCGGTTCCGCTTCGTGGAACACATCGCGCATGAAGCCGAGCAGGGTTTCCGAACGCTGGCGCTGACGTTCGGCCAGTCCGCGCTGCTGGTCGGCCAGTTGCCGCTGCTGCTCTGCCTGCTCCCGCTGTACACGCTCGGTACGCGCGCGCTGGACAGCGACCAGGCTGGTCGCGACGAGGCCGAGGCTGAGCAAGACCACCGCGACAGCGGCCACGGCATGACGACGGACCAGCTTGCGCGCGCGATAGGCAAACGAGCCGCGATGCGCGGACACCGGCAGGCCGCGCGTCCAGCGGTCGAGGTCGTCGGCCAGTGCCTGTGCGGTGTCGTAGCGCTCGTGCGGCGCATCGGCGGTAGCCTTGCTGACGATGCGACCGAGGTCCCCGCGCAGTTGGCGTCGCAGCTTGTCGGCGGTGGCGGAGCGTTCGCCGGCGATGCGCGCAGCCGCGGCGGGTTCGCGCGCAGCGAGCGCGGCGAAGGTGTGGTCGAGGCGCGGCAGTCCCGTACCGTCGTGCCGCACGGGCATCGACTCGCGCGCCTTGCTCGCCGCCATGCCGCCGACCAGTTCGTAGAGCACCAGGCCGAGCTGATAGATGTCGCCCGCCGTGGTCGCCGTCTCGCCGCGCAATTGCTCCGGAGCGGCGTACGCCGGCGTCATCGCGAGCGTCTGCGTCTCGCGCGGATCGGTGGCGTCGAGCAGCTTGGCGATGCCGAAGTCGAGCAGCATCGGCGCGCCTTCCGCGCTGACCAGGATGTTCGACGGCTTCAGGTCGCGATGCAGCACGAGGTTCTTGTGCGCGAACTGCACCGCGCGGCAGACCTTGGCGAACAGGCGCACACGGGCGCGCAGATTCAACTGGCGACGATCGCACCACGCGGTGATGCGCTCGCCGTCGACATAGGCCATCGCGAACCACGGCTGACCGGAGTCGGTGACGCCGGCGTCGATCAGACCGGCGATGTTCGGATGGTTCAGCCGCGCCAGGATCTGCCGCTCGCGCCGCGCGCGTTCGGTCGGCACCGGCAGGTCGCTGCGCACGAGCTTGAGCGCGACCTTCTGCGCGACGTCGTCGACACGCTCTGCCAGATGCACCTCACCCATGCCGCCGGTGCCGAGACGGCACAGCAGGCGGAAGCGGCCGATGATGCGTTCCACCTCGCCGCCCGCACCGGAATGGCTTTCTTCGCTGCCGGCTTCGGCTTCTGCCAGCGGCCGTCGCAGCGCGGTCGCGAGTTCGGGATCGTCGCGCGCGATCTCGGCGAATGCGGCGGCGCGTTCGTCCGGAGGCAGCTCGAGCAGGCGGTAGTAGGCCTCGCGTTCGCGACGCCAGCGCGCGAGGGTGCGTTCGTCGATCACGACGCCGACCCGCGACGTCGATACGATTCGGCCATCGGCCCATCGCTGCTGCCGGACGCGACGGCATGGACGAGCATCGGCAGTACGTTCATGCGGCGCCTCCCCGTGCCGGGTGAGCGAATGCTACCGTCTACCGATCAGCTCGGAGTGGCCTATGGCCATATGCGCTTGCGAAACTGGCGCTGGTTCCCGGAATCCCGCGCGGATGGTTGCCTGGGTGTTTCGGCTTCGCGATTACTAGTGCCGGACTGATCAGCCGAACCGGTCCGGCCTGGCAAGTAGAGCGCTAGGGTTGATCCAACTATCAACCTCCTGCTCCGGCCAGAAGCGGAAAATCAACATTCAAGCTGAGCCGAGACCAAAGATCGAACAGCAGGCTTCCGTTGGCGGAGCGAGAGGCTATGGAAGCGCCCTTGCAATGCATGGAAGCGAGAACATCTATCCATAGAGTAGAGTGGTGCTCTGACGCGCCCAACAACATTGACGTTGCGAATTGAGCAAAGCGCTCCATCAGATTTCAGAGATTTTCTAGCAGCGAAACCATTATTTTTACTATATCTCTAGCTCCCTGAGATCATGAAACTTCGAAAAATAAAGCTGAAGAACGTCCGTAGCTTCCTTGAAGAGCAAATCTTCGAACTCGCTGAGGAGATTTCAATCATTATCGGGCCCAATGGAGGCGGTAAAACAAACCTTCTCGACACTGCTGTGTTGGCGCTTCGAATTCACCTTCTCAAGTCCTGGATTCCTCGCCACTCACCCGTTGAAGGGCAACAGGAGCGATTCGAATGGGCGCATAACGATGGCTTTTCTGCCAACCTACTTGAGAAGCATAGCGGCGCTGCGGCCGAAGAGCAGCGAATCGAACTCACTATCGAAGTCACTCCTACCGACGTCGAGAGCATGGCGCTTGCGAAGAAAGATGCCAGTACGCTGCAGGAGTTGGCTCGTCGTAAGTATGTGAACATTGCCATCGCTGACGCTGCGCACTGGCAGATTGATGAGGTTGTAGCTGGAAAGACCTACACGTATTCCATCGTTAATGGTCAGCTGATGCAAGGGGACCTAACGCCTGCGGAGCTAGCTTTCATGAGCTACCTGCAGAACTATGAGGTGCACAACCGTGTTCGAGAGGAATTCTCTGAACTGCCTTTATCAACTCCGATGATTTTCCTCCCCGTTACACGGTCATCTGGCGACATGTCTGCCAGCGTGGTCTTGGCAAACTTCAATGAGCAGAACTACAAGAGGACTGTTGATGCAGCCTCTTCACGGTCGTCAAGCGCCATAACAACGCTCGCAGTAGGCCGGATGGCTGAACGCTATCGCACTCTGCTTGAGAAGGCAGATGGGCAGACCAAGCAGAAATTCAAAGCGGACCCAGGCACTGCAAAGCTCACGGATACCCTCGACGCATTGGGTTATGGCTGGGACTTTGAATGCACGGACATAAAGACGAACCGGTACGAGATGATCCTTGACAAACAAGGCTCTAGATTCCGGCTTTCGGCTGCATCGTCGGGAGAGCGCGAGCTAATGACGTACTTGTTCGCCATCTACGCGCTAAACGTCAAGGATGCCCTCATAGTCATCGATGAGCCGGAGCTTCATCTGCACCCGCGTTGGCAGAAGATTCTCTTGGAACTCTTCGAGCGCCTCGCCAAAGACACTGGGAACCAATTCCTGATGGCGACACACTCCCCTGCATTTGCATCGCCGGCGACTATCAAGTACGTGTCACGAGTTTACTCCGAACAGCAGCGCAGCCGAATCGTTACCTTGAATGGTTCTGAGCAACTGCCTGGCGCCAAACACCTGTTCAACATCGTGAACAGCCAGAACAACGAGCGGGTGTTTTTCTCGGACTTGGTCGTTCTTGTTGAAGGCATATCGGACCGCATATTTTTCGAGGCCCTCTTCCGTCACTTTGGGAAGCATCAGAATTCTGGCCGAGTATTCGAAGTCATCAGCGTAGGCGGGAAGAACCTATTCAAGCAGTACGCCAATCTCCTCAACGCATTTAAGGTTCCACACGTAGTGATTGCCGATTTGGATTACGTTCGGGAGGTAGGAGATTCGTCACTGAAGGCGCTGTTCAAACCGTCCGCAAAGGCCCTTAAGGAAAAGGTTGTGGACGACCCGACGAGCGTCGATGCGGCCCGTCTCATCACGGAGATGGATAAGGCGCTCATGGCTGTTGACGTCACTGCATTGGCAGAACTTTGGGAGTACATAAAAGCTCGTCAGAGCCGACTGCGCGTCGACCTGCAACCAGAAGAGCGAGCGCAGCTTGAGGAATTCTTGAAAGCGAAGCGAGCTGAGCGAGTTTTTATTCTTTCATTGGGAGCGCTTGAGAGATACCTGCCGGCTGGGCATGCGGGCAAGGACCTTGAGAAGTTAATTGAATTGGTATCGGAGCCCGATTGGTGGGACGCGCTGCCTGGGTATGGCAAGGTTGAGTTGCAAACAATTTGCGAAGCAATTCCATTTTGACAGAGTAAAACCCGAGTCGTTCATCGAGCATCACCGCCAAACCGCTAGGAGGGCCTGATGTCGTCGAAAGAGGGCTGGAGCATCTCCAGGTAACTGCGGGGTGCACTACTCGTGAATCTGCCTATGGCTCGCGTCCAACATTATATTGATTGACCTCAGGCTCAAGAGATCGGCACGCTGAATATCCGCTCTGGGTTGCATCACGTCTTGGTTCTGGGCGTAGGAGAAACCTAACTGCCCCTTTCATCAAGAATTGGTCATGCCAAATCTTCACAGATCTCAGCCTTACGAACCTTGGAACAAGGGCAAGCTGATTGGCCAGAAGATCCCACTCCAGCTCAAAGACATCTGGGCCATCCGTATTTCGCTTCAACTCGGCCACAAGTTCCTAGACTTCGCCCTGTTCAATCTGGCGATCGACTCCAAGCTCCGCGCCTGCGACTCGATGAAGCTCCGGGCAGCCGATGTTTCTCATGGCGAGCAAATGGCTTCACGCGTTATGGTGATGCAACAGAAGACCGGCCGGCCAGTCCAGTTCGAAGTCACCCCGCCACTCGCGAGGCTGTGCATTCCTGGATCCTCTATGCCGGGCTCGAAGCATCAGGCTTCCTATTCACCGGCCGTGTATCGGAGTCGCCACATCTGTCGACCAGACAATATGCAAGGGTTGTCTACCGATGAGTAGAACGAGTCGTGCTCCTACAAGACACCCACACGATGCACAGGACCAAGGGCTCGCTGATCTACCGCCGAACACGGAACCTAACGGCAGCCCAACTGTTGCTTGGGCATATCACAGTGCGCTACCTGGGCATCGAGGTCGACGACGCCCTTGAGATCGCCGAGCAGACGGATGTATGAGTCCAAGAGGCATGCTCCTCAACCTAGGAAGATCGAGGGGCGGCTAAGAGCGGACTCAGCGCCGACAGTCCGGTCAATCGCCTGACGCCACCTCTGGGCATCTGGGTGACGGTGAGCAGGATCTAGAGCTGCGCATCAGTGCGAACCAGGAAGAGCGTCTTTCTAGCGGCGATACCTAAATCTCCAGCCAACTCATTCGGCAACCCAAGAAAACGCGCGATCGTGAACACCAGAACGGACCAGCACCGGAGGGTTGCCGCCTCGAGCTCCGCGCCGATGAACGCGCTGGATTGCAGCTTTGGGCTAAAGTGCGTGAGATAGTTCCGAGTCGCCTCGAGACGAGGGAGGAACTCGGCGAGAAATGACGAAGAGTCCCGCGGATTGTCTATCATCGGCATGAGTTTGTTGGCTGGCACCGCCTCGAACAGTGACTCGATGCGACTGCGAAACGACAGCGAATTGATACCACCGATTCGGCTGATCAGGGGTGCACTAGCCGCCGATAGCGAATCCGTTTGTTCCTTGTTCGCCCCTTCCCAGCAATTGGGAAAGTTCTGACCGAGCCATTTCACGAAACCTCGCCACGTGGAACGCGGGACATAGCCGTGTTCTCCCGGAAAGACCAGTCCGTGGAAGTGTTCGAGCGTTTGCGCGACGCGCGTGAAGACCGCCTGGGGCGAAGTGCCGTCAATGGTTAGTAGGTCGGAGATCGTATTTCTGATGACGGACAGCTTGTCCGCGTTCTCCAGCCACGCGCAAAGAAGCGCTTCAAATTGAGCGCCAATTTTGGCGTGAGTCGAGTAGAAGTAGTGTGGATCGAGGCGCACCAGAATCGGAACGGCGACATGTGGAAAAATATGCACGCCTCGCTTAAAGAACTCTTCGCCCGCGAATGCTTGAAGCTCCAACGTATAGACGCCGGTTCCAACCAGGAAGATGAAGAGGTCGCGAACGAGGGAGGCGAGTGCGAGATGCCATTCTAGTGTCTGCGGCTCCTCGGGGACGATGTCCAACCGGTATTGATGGGCGAACTCGAGCCTCCCTGAATCGGGACCGTAAGGCATCGTGCGAACGCAGAAGATGTTTAACTTGAACGGTTGATCTCGAAAGGTGCTCCATGCCTCCTGCTTCGCGGGACAAAAGTGGACATGGCAATCATGGGGTTCCTCCTTTTGGTATTCGAGTTGAACCGGTTGCTCGAACCAGTCATTGAGATGGGAGAACGTGATCGCGATCCCACGAAAGCGATCGGGCGCCTGGGGATCGAGGCCAAAGAGGAATTGCCGCGCGTACAACCTGGTCCGGAATCTTTCCTCCTCACCGAAGAAGGTCTCGACACCACCCCAGACACCTCGAAGGACGCATGGCGCGCCATTGAACAGGCGACCATGTATCTCCGGAACATCGATGTGATTCGAGTAGGGATCGTCCGGCGAGAGATTGCCGTCCAACATCAAACTCGTGGCGCCGCCGGGTTCATACCGCAGTTTCCCCCAAACTACCTTGGCGTCCGCTCCCGGTAGCCAAAAGTGGCCCGTGCTCTTGAACTCTTTCATCAGCACGTGGTTCGCGAGCGCGGGCGGCGCTCGACGGAACGAGCTCGTGAATCCCGCCAACTCCGTGGAGAAACTCATGTGCATGTCGGTAGGGCCTCTGCGGCAATTGATCGCGGTGTCGTCCCGTGCCAAAGACTATCCGTGAATTGCTGCGCGCGGTGCAGCGACTGATCACCCAGGTACGTTATGTCCGCTTCGGGTGGAGAGCAGCCATCCACCAGATTGCGAAGAACCCGGTCATGAAGTCCTTCAGGACAAGGGCATTCCGGCCCAACTGCAGTGTCGTTCCCGATCAGGCCTCCAGCTCCCGCTGTAACCACGACTTAGCCAGCGCCCAATCGCGGTAAACCGTACGCTCATCAACTTCAAGCACAGCAGCAACCTGCGGCACGCTCAAACCCACGAAGTAGCGTAGTTCTACAATGCGTGCGAGGCGCGGGTCGATCTTCTCCAACCCTTCGATGGCCGAGTCGAGCAGGCCGAGGCGCGTGTTCTCCGGAATCGGCAGCCCCATCGCCTCGATCAGGTCGACGCGTTGCCATTCGCCGCCGCGCTTGCCCGCACCCGCTTGACGCGCGCGGTCGACGAGGATGTTTCGCATGATGCGGCCGGCGACGTGGAAGAGATGCGCACTGCTGGCGATGTCCAGGCGCTCCGCGCCCGCCATGCGCAGGAAGACGTCGTGTACCAACGCGGTCGGCTGCAAGGTGCCCGGGCCGTTCTCCTCGCCGGCGAGGCGATAGGCGGCCATCGCGCGCAGGTCGGCGTAGACGAGCGGCAGCAATCTTTCCAGCGCTTCCGGATCGCCGGACTGCCACGATTGGATCAGTCGCGTGACCTCGTCGTTGCTTGCGCTCACTGAACGGTGCCGACCCCGAGAACGATCCATCCAGTGTATGCGATCGGCCCGTGCCTCGGCTCGGGTGGAAATCGACTCGACGACGTTCGGCCGCTGTCGACTGACTCGATCGCACCGCGCAGCGCGAGAGCTTCCAGCGCGGGATCGATCGGTGCTGACTCCAATCGCCGTTCTTGAGGAAAGGATGGATAGACGGCCAAACGCAATGCCGTCGAGGCGCCGTGCTTTGCATGGAGTTCGCCATCGGGGAGAGCATCTGTGATGCTGACTCCGTTGCTTCCGTGAACCGCAGGCGCCCGCGCCGCGTCCGCGGACACTTCGCGACGGGGCTCGTGCGTAAGAATCCATGCGGCATCGGGCGAATCGCGCTTGGTACGCTACTTGCTGCCTGGGATCGTCATCATTCGCCCGAGAGGTCGCTGTGCTTCGCTCTTTCGTACTCGCAACGTCTTTGCTCGGCCTCGTGTCGGCTTCCGCTCTCGCCGACTCGCTCGACCCGGATCAGATCCGCCGAATAGACGCAGACGTCGCGTCGATACTTCATCGCACCAAGGCGCCCAGCGCGGTAATCGCCGTCGTCCGGAACGGTCGGGTCGTGTTCTGTAAAGCCTATGGATTTCGTGACGACGAGCGCCGGCTCACTGCCGACGTCGGCTCGCTCTATGAAATCGGCTCGATCACCAAGCAGTTCACCGCGGCCGCAATCCTGCAACTGCGCGACGCCGGCAAGCTCGCTCTCGACGACAAGCTGTCGAACTACCTGCCCGATGCGCCGCACGCCGGTGAGGTGACGTTGCGGCAGCTGCTTTCGCACACGAGCGGGCTGCCGGAATACCTCGACGGACCGGATATCGAACAGGAAGCGACCCAGCCGACCACGTTTGCGCAGCTGATGGCGCGCATCGCGGGGAAGCCGCTAGTGTTCGCGCCCGGCAGCAAGATGGCCTACAACAACACCGGCTACATCCTTCTGGGCCGCGTCGTCGAGGTGGTTTCGCGTCGGAGCTACCGCGACTACGTCCGCACGCACCTGCTCGACCGCGCCGGGATGAAGCGAACCTTCACCGTCGCCGACGAATCGCGGCTCGTCGACATGGCGGTCGGCTATCGGGTCAAGCAGGGCACCCTTCAACGCGCGCCGACGATCCACGACAGCTTCGGCTGGTTGGCCGGAAATCTGGTTTCGACGGTGGACGATCTGGCGAGCTGGAGCACGGCGCTGGCGCGAGGGAAGATCGTCGGCAAGAAAAGCTACGCGGAAATGACCACGCCGGCGACGGTTTCCGAGGGGACGAGCGACTACGGGCTCGGGCTGTTCGTCGACTCCGTTCGAGACCAGAAGCGCATCGGCCATACCGGCGGGTCGTTCGGCTTCACGACGGCGGACGAATTCTTCCCCAAGCAGAATCTGCGCATCATCGCCTTCACCAATGTCAGCGCCGATCCCGAGCCGGGGGAAATGATCACCAACGCCGTCTTCGACGATCTCTTCCCCGAGATCGCCGCCGCCGCGCGCGAGGCCGCGGATGGCGAAAGTCCGGAGATCACCACGCAGGCCAGGGCGCTCTTCGAAGAGCTGCAGCGTGGCCACGGCCAGTACTCCACGCTGGGGAGCAAGCTGGCCGCGAAGATGAAAAGCGGGCTGGCGGAACGTCTCGCCGACCGGTTTTCCCCATTCGGATCACCGACGCGCTTCATCTACAAGGGCGCGCGCTCGGAAGGCAATCTTCACTGGCACGACTATCTGATCGAGTTCGGACCGGGCAGCCAGCTCAAGTTCTCCGTCGGCCTCGACGAAGCGGCGAAGATCGCTTCGATTTCCTACGGGTAGGCGCGGCAGAGAAGCGCGCCGCGGGTGATGTCCAGGCGCTCTGCGCCTGCCATACGGAGGAAGACGTCGTGCACCAGCGCGGTCGGCTGCGAGGTGCCGGGGCCGTTCTCTTCGCCTGCGAGGCGGTAGGCGGCCATCGCACGGAGGTCGGCATAGACCAAAGGCAGCAGGCGACTCAGCGCGTCGACATCGCCTGCCTGCCAGGCCTGGATCAGGCTTGTAGCCTCATCGCTCTTCGCTGGCACTGAATTCCATCGACTTTGAGGGCGATGGTTTCAGTGTATCGCACCGTGGTGGAACCCGCGGCGTGGGAAGATCCGTTTGCATCGCAAGCTTACGACGCAACTCGATTTTCCCCGGAAACAAACCAAGCGCAGATCGATTCAATTGACCTCCATCTCGAACCCGTCTCGAAAAATGAAATCGGATTCTACGCATCTGGCGTACCACGGTGAAACTCCCGTAGCTGCATCCCAGCGCGGATTTGGTACATGATTCAAGTTGTTCGGGCAGATCGAAGTGTAACTGGTACCGAAGCCGATCAAACTGTCCGGAATGTCCGGTGGATCACCGGAAAATTGGTTGCCTCCTAACTGGAGGTAATACAGAGAGGTAAGGTCAGCGAACGAAGGAAGCGACCCCGTCAGCTGGTTTGATTCAAGCCACAATGTTTCTAGTTTACGGTTATTTGAATGATCTGGTAATGAACCTGTAAGCCGATTGTGCCCAAGAGCCAAGAACTGAAGTTCTAGAAGGTCAGCTAGCGACGGGATTCTTCCCGTAAGCTCATTGTGAGATGCATTGAATAGCAGTAGATTTGGGTATTTATTGCCAAACTCAGGAATTACACCATCCAGTTGATTCAATGCGACGTCGTACCATACAGTCTCATTGCCCGCAAAGGGGTCTGGTATGGAACCAGTGAAGTAATTCCCCGCCGCCGAGAAATATCTCATGTGTTTGAGATAAGCACCCGGCGGCAACGACCCCTCAATCCAATTGGTCGATAGATCATAGTCAATCAGCTGTGGTAGCGTGGAGTAGTCATACTCTGGGTCGTCAAGCCCACCAGGCCCACCTGTCAGCCGATTGCCAGCCAAATACAAAAACTTCAATGAAGATGGCAGTTGAGCGACCGTAGGAACTGGCCCAGATATGTAATTGAGCTGAGCTTCGAATCGGTCTAATGAAGTCAAAGCGGATAGATCAGGAAAATTCCCCGTGAGGCTATTTCCACTAAGAACAATCCACTCAACAGAAGTAAGAGCAGATAGATCTGGTATGGACCCTATGAATCCGTTCGCTCCAAGAAAGAGTTGCTTGATAGATCCAAGTGCGGATAAATCCGGAAGAGTTCCGCCGAGCTGTGGATTGTAGGTTATTGTTATAGATTCTACGGATGTGAACGCGGATATATCGGCTAGGTGACCATTGAGCCTATTGTTGACTAAGCGAATTGCTTTGACGTGAGACGCATCATCATTACAAGTAATGCCGAACCATGAGCACTCCGAGCCGACCTCGCCAAGCCAAAGCGTGTTGTTAGTCCAGCTTGGTCCAGAAGTGGCATTGTAGAGATCGACCAGCGCTTGCCGTTCAGTGGTGGGGATTGCCGCCTCCGCCAAGGGGACCGTAAAGCTGACGAATAGCATGGCAACCCATGCCAACGAGTGAGCCCCTCGACGGAGGACGGCATACGCCGATCGCAACCATTCGGCTAGTTTTTTTTGGTCGAAACATTCAAATGCGGACATCGCTGGCAACCCCTCGTGACTCGTTCAGGAAAGTTCGAGCGGGACACTTGCCTTTCTGGCGGTGCTACCTCGCTCCCCTGCTACTGCGCAGCTGGAGGAAAAACCCTGACATGAACGTTGCCGCGTTGCCGAAGCGAGGGAGAGACTGGGCAGGTCTAGTAGTAGAAGTCGTTGAGTCCGACGTAGCTCGGCGCGCGGCTGCCGGTCAGTCCCGTCAGCCCTGCTTCTGCGCGTTGACGGACGGCAGCGTCGATTCCTGGCTGATGCAGTTGCCCGGCTAGTCGGTCGATCAACAAATCGAGCTGCCAGACCTGCGGCTTGTCGGCACCACCGATCGCCCGGACGAGCACAATGCGCTTGTTGCGCAGGTCGTCCAGTTGCGAGGGGTCGTGCGTGGCCAAGACTCGCGCCCACGAACGATGGATTTCGCTGCGCAGGACCGAAGGTCCCTCCTCGCCTTGATTGACGCGGAACAGCGCCGCAGCTTTCCCGAGATGCTCCGCTGCGCGCACGTAGTCTCCCTGCATCACGTAGCATCGCCCCAAGCTGTCTTCGATCGTCGCGCTTCGCAAGGACGGGTAGTCCCCGAATACCTTCTGCGCGTCGGCTCTTGTACGTTCGAGTTGCTTCCGTGCCTCGTCGAGCCGACGTTCTTGCAACAACGCTTCTCCGAGCATGGTTTCGATCGAAATGCTCTGAAAATTTATGGGCTTGCCAAACCGCGCGATCGCATCAAGCTCGCCGGTCAACGCAGGAATCACCTTTTCCGGATGAAGCCGGAAAAGATCCAAGGTCGCCTGCAGGACTAGCAGATCTGATCTTGGTCGTGGGGCCGCGCGGCCATCTTCCATCAGCGCGGCAATGCGCCAAGCTTCCGCATCGGCGGAATCGTAATCGCCATTCGCAATGTATGCGCGAGCCAAAGTCGAGCGTGCGGCGATACTGCGATCGTGACTCTTGCCGACCAGTTGCTCGAATTGCGCGACCAGCGGCTCTGCTATTGCGATGGCCTCGCGCGGATGGCCCTCCGCCAGATGCACCCGCGCAATATTGGATTCGACGACCAGTACATTGAGCTTGTCGGTGCTGGGATCGGCTCCTTGCAGAGAGCGAACTCTCAAGAAGAGCTTCCGTGCTTCCGACAAACGCCCGAGGAGAGGCGTCGTGATGGCCAGCTCGTTGAGTGCGAAGATTTTGTCGTGGCTGTCATACGCATCCGATTCGTCGAGCAACCTTACGGCTTCCCGGAGATCGCTTTCGGCGTCACCTAGTCGACCAAGATCTCGCAGCGCGTCGCCGCGATGCGTACGCAGTATGGCCTCCCATTGCCTGGAATCTCCGGGATGCGCCTTTGCGAACGGCAGTACTTGCCCGACGAACTCGACTACCTCTTCATGACGACCGTCCTCCCTCAGGGAGGACGCCAGTACCTCCGCGCTGCGCAGGTACTCCTGCGTTTGCGTATCGCGCAGCGGCTTCAACGCCTCTTCGGCCTTCACTGCCGCCGCCAGCGCATCCGCTCTCAGACCGAGAGTATCGAAGACGTCGGCGACCTCCATCATCAAGGCCGCGCGCGTCGCGTCGTCGATATCACCGCGCTGATCCAACCGCGCACGTGCACGCTGCAACAACTCGCCGGCATCGAGAGTCGCGCCGTTCGTGTTGGTCGGCTCGGCTTGGTGAAACACATCGCGCATGAACCCGAGCAAGGTTTCCGCCCGCTTCTGCTGCTGCTCGGCTGCCTGCCGCTGCTGCTCCGCCCGTTCGCGCTGCTGCCGCTCCGTCTTCGCGCGCTCGACCGCGATGAAACTGGTCGCCACTAACCCGACCGCGAGCAACGCGATCGCCGTGGCGGCGAGTGCATGCCGACGAACCAATTTGCGCGCGCGATACGCGAACGATCCACGATGCGCAGACACCGGCAAGCCTTTTGCCCAGCGATCGAGGTCGTCGGCGAGCGCTTGCGCCGTGTCGTAGCGTTCGTGCGACGCGTCTGCGGTCGCCTTGCTGACGATGCGGCCGAGATCGCCGCGCAACTGCCGCCGAAGCTTCTCGACACTGACGGATCGCTCACGAGCAATGCGCACAGCGAGGTCGGGCTCGCGCGCCGTGAGCGCGGCGAAGGCATGGTCGAGGCGTGGCGGCGCGAGGGTGCCCGGCGTGGACGGCGCAGCTTCGCGCGCCTTGCTCGCCGGAATGCCGGCGAGCAGTTCGTACAGCACCAAACCGAGTTGGTAGATGTCGCTGGCGGTGGTCGCGGCCTCGCCGCGGAGTTGCTCCGGCGCGGCGTAGGCCGGTGTCAGCGCGAGCGTCTGCGTCTCGCGCGGGCCGGTCACGTCGAGCAGCTTGGCGATGCCGAAGTCGAGCAGCTTTGGCACACCTTCGGCGTCGAGCAAGATGTTCGACGGCTTCAGGTCGCGATGCAGCACGAGGTTCTTGTGCGCGAACTGCACCGCGCGGCAGACCTTGCCGAACAGGTGCGCGCGGCGCGGCAGGTCGAGCGCACGATGGTCGCAGGCGTCGGTGATGCGTTCGCCTTCGACGTACTCCATCGCGAACCAGGGGCGGCCGTTGTCGGCGATGCCGGCGTCTATCAGGCCGGCGATGTTCGGGTGATTCAAGCGCGCCAGGATCTGCCGCTCGCGCCGCGCGCGGGCAAGCGGCAGCGGTAGGTCGCCGCGCACGAGCTTGAGCGCGACCTTCTGCGCGACCTCGTCGGTGCGCTCGGCCAGGTACACCTCGCTCATGCCGCCGATGCCGAGGAGGCGCAGCAGGCGGAAGCGATCCGCGATGACGCTGCCGATCGCGGTGCCGGCGGTCTCGTCCAGAAGATCGCTCGCATCCGCGTCGGCTTCGTCGAGCAGGCTTCGCAGTTCGACTGCGAGCGCGGGATCGTGCGCGGCGATTTCGGCCAGGTGTGCAGCGCGCGTTGCGGTGTCGAGATCGAGCAAGGCATGGAACGCCTCGCGTTCCTGCCGGCGACGGCACAGGGTGGCGTCGTCGTTCACCGCTCCATCTCGCGGCGCAGCCAGATGCGCGCCAGCGCCCAGTCGCGGTAGACGGTGCGCTCGTCGACCTCGAGCACGGCGGCGACCTGCGGCACGCTGAGGCCGACGAAATAGCGCAGCTCGACGATGCGCGCGAGGCGCGGGTCGATCTTCTCCAGGCCGCCGATCGCCGTGTCGAGCAGGCCGAGGTTCGTGTTCTCCGGGGTCGGCAGCTTCAGCGCTTCGGCCAGGTCGACGCGCTGCCATTCGCCGCCGCGCTTTTCGGCATCAGCCTGGCGCGAGCGGTCGATCAGGATGCGCCGCATCATGCGTCCGGCGATGTGGAACAGGTGCGCGCCGCTTTCGACGTCGAGCTTCTCGGCGCCGACCAGGCGCAAGAAGACGTCGTGCACCAGCGCGGTCGGCTGCAAAGTGCCGGGGCCATTGCGCTCCTCGGACAGACGTCGCGCGGCCATCGCGCGCAGGTCGGCGTAGACCAGCGGCAGCAGCCGATCGAGCGCGCCGGCGTCGCCGGACTGCCAGAGATGGATCAACCGCGTCACGTCCCCATCGTCGCGGGCCGGCGACGGATTGACGGAAGACGAGTGCAAGGTCTGCACGGCGCGTACCCCGATGTGACGATCTCCCCAGTGGGCCCATGGTACGCAGTGCGTTGCGATACGCGCGAGTATGCTCTGCGGACCTTTGGGGGGCTCCCTGACCAGAACCGGGCATTGGGCGCCTAATTAGCAGGAGTCGACCGTGCGCTCCGTTCCCCATATCGCCGATGGTGGCCTCGTCGAAGCCATTGCCGAAAGCCTACCCTTGGTGATCGTGCGGCGTTTCGAAAGCACGGCTTCGCCGGCGCGGGAAGATGGCTTATTACTCTCCCTCATTGGTCGTGTTGTTATCGGACATACGCCGAGCGAGCTCACGAATTTCTGGGTCTTCATCCTTGATCAGGCGGGCCAAGTCCGGATCCTGTCCCACGGGTCGCGCATCGAGGCTTAGGATTTCCAATGCCGCCATGCGTAAGCGGCGATTCTCGGCGAATAACATTCGACGTACCGTTGCCGTTTGATCGGCGGTAAGTTTCATACCTGCTTTCAACGCACGTCTGAGCCAGGATGCCTTGTGGGTCCCGTTGGCCACTCCGTGCAAGAACGCATCGACGTATTGGCCAGTAGCCAAGTCCTTCAATAGCTCGCCGAGCGCGACTTCCACAACATCGCCGCGCGGGTCGCACACCAGATCGAGCAGCCGAGCGCGTTCGAAATCCGCCTTCGTCACCATCATTTTCAGTAAGTGCTTCCGAGGGCTGTCAGGAATCACGCCACCGCCCTCGGGATACGGATCCTCGACAGATTTCCAATGCTCGAACGCATCGTCGAGCAATGAATAATCAATCGTGCCATTCACTCCGGATTGACTCAGCCAATTCGACCAGCGCTCGGCTAGTTGACCGTGCCGACTCATCAGAACCTCTTTCGTCGCCGACAGTATGTCCGGCGAAGAGGACAAGTCGGCGGAGCTGAGGGCATCGACGAGATGGTACAAGTCGGGCGTCACCCCCTGCTGCACCCTCGCCAGCACCATCCCCAATTGTTGGTCCGCGGGCAAAAGCTTCGTCATGGCGGCCACGACGCGAAGGCTCGCCCCTTTCCCGTGCGCCACCGCCCGCTTGACCCAATGCCGGACGTCGTTGTCGTCTCGGGCGATGCGTGCATGCACTAGTCGAGCAGCCGTCAGAGACAGCCATGGCATGGGGATGTACACCGCACGCTCAAGCACGTCGAGTTCGCGCGTACCAGCTGCCCAGTTCGGGCGAATATCCACGGCCTCGGTGAAGTCGTAGGTCATGGAGCTTGCTCGCTTGCCGTGCTGCTGGGCCGCAAGCTCAATATCCGCAATCTCCTGGGCCAGCTCGGCAACATTGACGCTTGTGGCTTCGAGCAGGCCACGTAGGGTCTCCTCCACGCGTTCGTCGCTGGTCGACAACCATGACGGCCAGCGCTCCGAAGCAGGCCGGGAGTTGAAATCGACGGCGGACAACACACCGCTCAATTGCCATGCGGTCGCATCGCGCGGTTTGGCCGACGGCGCCTTAGGAAGCAAGGGTTTGAGTGCGGCAAACAAGCTGGCGCAGTGGTCGGGCAAGTCGTCCAAGTCAAACGATAGATGTCCCCATTGCCGCTCTACGATCTGTCGCGCGAGTTCCGGATGGCTCGGTTGAAGCAACCTGGCGAGCTCCATCATCCCATTCGTTGTCCCCGCGTAGTTGCCGTCCGAGATGAAGGCCACCAGCGCCGGCAGGTCGGCAGAATGCTCGTCGAGTGCCCTGCGAACCGCATGCATGCTGACCATGTCGACCTGCCGCCCCGGGAAGGCAGCAATATCGAGCCCCGAGTCGCCTACCTGCACCCGCGAGAACACGCCCGAGCGTTGTTCGGTGACTTCAGTCAGAAGGTCGACTCCGGCCGGGAGCCCCGCCGCCGCAGCGGGCATGAGCGTGGAAAGCGCCAGCCCTGCCAGCCGCGTCCACGGCTGCCTGGATGAAAGCAGCGATGCCCCGGTGTTTGCTGCTGCTTCGGGGTAGCGCAGGCCGAATTCGACGAAGGCTTCTGCAGCCATCACCGCTTCGCGCGCGATGGGGCCGGCGATAACGCACCCAGCGACTTCGCAGAGTTTGAGCTGCAACGCCGAGCTCAAATCCGCATCGCTGTTGGCTGCCAGGGCGAGCGAACGGAGCACATCCTGTCCGGGTTGGGTCAACAACTCGCGTACGAGCGTGTCGAGGCAGCCCATCGATGCAGCAAAGCCCAGCACCTCCCGCCAATCGGGATGGGCGAGGTGCGCCCGGATGTGCGCCTCAGATTGGTCGAGGGGCAGCGCGGTCAACTGCAAGGCGGCCCCATACTCTGCAAAGGTCTTATGGATGAAGGTCGGGAACTCGTCGCCGCGGAACAACAAGGTCTCCACGACGCCCACGCGTTCCCAATGCTCCCAGCATTTCTCAACGAGCCTGCGGGCGGCCAGTAGGCTTTCGCCTAACTCGTGCGCCAGCACGCTTCCACAGGCGCTCAGCAATGCCTCTTTGGTCGACGATGGCCGGGACGTCAGCTCCCAAGCCGCGAGGCGCAGGAAAGCCAAGAGGGTTGGCATGTCGACCGCAGGTCCGTCGCCGCTGCGGGAGGTGCTGCGACTCAATCTCTCGACAAGACTAGCGTAGAGCTTGGTTTTCGACCGTGCCAGCGGCAAGCCTTCAGCGAGCATCGCGGCAACCAAATGCAGGATAAGGGGGCTGCGTGCGGCAATGCGCGCGCCCTCGTTCCCACTGAGCTGCTCGCGGGCGAATGCGCCCACGGTCGTCTGTTGGTCTGGCAGCGACAGCAGCCGGATATGGTGCAGGATCAATGGCTGAATGTCGGTCGAGAGAATGGACAGGAGCTGGTAGTGTCGCCACGCCGCCAGCGGTGCCGGGTCGTAGCCCACGGGCCGGCTGGTGGCGACGATCACGGCACTCGGCAAGCCGGCCTGCAAGGCAAGAAGACCTTCGGCCACCAGGAGCTGGCGCGAACCCGCTTCATCGAGGCCGTCGCACAAAATCAGGCAGCGCCCAGCTGCGCGCAAATGCTCCATGGTCAGGGTTCGAGGGAAGCCGCTGGATACCCAGTCCAGCATGGCCTCCACAAAAGGCGTGCCTTTGTCGTGCATGCGATTGGCTATCGCTCTCGCCGGAAAGCGCAGCACTAATGCACCTTCGAGCGCATGGTCGAAAGCGAGCTTGCGGAGCAAGGTGCTCTTGCCCATTCCCGGTCCACCAAGCACGACGCACGGGTGCACGAAGCGCGACAATGAGCGGGCGCAAACGGTGTCTCCCTGATCCCGAGACCGCTCGGTGGCAGCATGGTATTTCGCCAGCGCTTCGGAGGCCTCTGTCGGCAGGCTTGACGGTTCGACCACCAACGCGTTGAGCTCTATCCACGCCTGGTTCACCTCCAAGGGTTGGGAATGGCCCGGAACACGGATGGTGCGGTCTTTTTCGAGGGTCCATCGACGGAACTCTGACAGCACGACACCGGGCGCCTCGCTAGACTCCAGTGGCGCCACGCCAGCGGCGCGAAGGATGTCCATGAGTTGGTCGGCAGCGCGAGCCCCTTTGCGTTCGATAAGGGCGTGGCCTTCGTTGTAGAGCACCGACCACGCCAGGTCTGCGTTGGACGAAAGTGTGGAAAGGCTTGCTATCGCCGCCTTGACGGACGCACCGTCGGCGTCCAAGCAGTGCAGGGTCAGGACACGCAGCCGCGGCGCAATATCGGCGACCTCAATGCCGGCATTCTTCAATCGTTCCTGGAACTCAAGGGTGATTTCGCTGAGGTCTTCGAACCGCCCATCACTCATCCGTTGAAGGTCGCCGCTCAGGTTGTCACGAATCGTGGTGCTGCTTCTTGGGCAAACGACCAGTACACCCGACAACTGTGCGTCGTTGGCGAGCCCTCGGGCGAGCTTCATCACGCTGTCCCAAAGGCGGTCACCCCGCGTGAGCCCCTTCTTGGCCTGTACCTCGACTTTCTTGCCGTTGGTTAGGAGCAGAGCGATGTCATCGCCTGCGCCGCCGGTTTCCGACAGCACGATGGCCGGCACGTCGGCTTGAGCGGCATCCAACCATCGCAGCCGCCGCCCAGCAATGGCGTCCACCATGGCAATGGCAGTCACCGCCGCCTGGAAATTCATCCCGCCGGCGGCGGCACTGCCGCCCGACGACTTCTTCTCGGAACCCACGCAGGTTGTCTCCCGTAAGTGGCGACGGCAAGCGGCTAGCAGAGCGCGCGGCCAGCACCGGTCAATTGTCGCCCCAGGCGATGTTCGTGAGCAGAGGACAGCGGGGCACTCGATGCCGCGCGAGTGGTCGTTCCGCTGACGGCGGGGCCGACCAATTAGATAATCGCCGCGCTCTGCGAAGAACTCCTGCGACGTCGGCTGCAGCGCATGGAGCGCCAAAGCGGCGCGCAACGTTGAAGCGCAGCGCCGGGTGGCTCTACGCCGCCCGGCGTTTTCATCACTCCGGAGGAGAGCGCTCGGAGTGAGGGGTTTCACTCCGGGGTCCCCTCATCCGGCCCTTCGGGCCCCCTTCTCCCGCTCGCGGGAGAAGGGACGGCCGAGCGGCCTGGTGCTCTCGCCAACGCCCATACGTCGACGCGCGCGACACCGGCTGCACGCAGCACGCGCGCGCATTCCCGCAAAGTCGCGCCGGTCGTCATGACGTCGTCGACCAGCGCCACGTGCTCCGGCAACGTCGCACCCGCGGCAACCGCGAAGGCCCCTCGCAGATTGCGCCGCCGCGTCTTCGCATCGAGCCCGGTCTGCGGCGGCGTGGCACGCGTGCGTAACAGCCAATCCGCACGCAACGAAATCGCCAACGCCCGCGCCAGCGGCTCGGCGAGTTCCAGCGCCTGGTTGTAACCGCGCTCGCGCAACCGCGCAGTGTGCAGCGGCACCGGAATCAGCAACTCCGGCAGCATCGGCGCGTCGGCGGCCGCGCGCTTGATCATCAACGCCGACAACACCCGCCCAGCGGCAAGATCGGCGCGGAACTTGAACCGCGCCTCGAGCAGGTCCAGCGGATGCTCGTAGCGGAACGGCGTCCAGGCGCTCGCGAACGGCGGCTCCTGCTTCAGGCATTCGCCGCACAACGGCGCGGGCGCCTGCAACGGCAAGGCGCAGCGCGGGCAGCAGACCGCATTGAGCGCGAAATCACCGGCGCAGCCCGCGCACAGGTCGCGCCCGTCGGCGCCCACCGCGCCGCAGAGCAGGCAGCGCGGCGGCAGCACGAGGCGCAGGGCGCGCGCGGCGAGGCCGTCAACCGCAGTTCCTTCTTTCAAGTTGACAGCCCTCCTGTGGCCGCCGAGACTCGCGAGCCGTGCGACAGCGCCCGCTGCGCCCCACTCTACCGAATCGGAAAGCCGCATGACCGCCATCCGCCACGACTGGACGCGCGAGGAAGTCCGCGCCCTGCTCGACCTGCCGTTCGCCGACCTGCTCAGCCAGGCGCACGCGGTGCATCGCGAGCACCACGATCCGAACGCGGTGCAGGTGTCGACCCTGCTGTCGATCAAGACCGGCGGCTGCCCCGAGGATTGCGCCTACTGCCCGCAGGCGGCGCGCTACGCGACCGGCGTCGACGCCGAGAAGCTGATGAGCCTGGACGCCGTGCTGGCCAAGGCGAAGCAGGCCAAGGCCGCGGGCGCGACGCGCTTCTGCATGGGCGCGGCCTGGCGCTCGCCGAAGGATCGCGACGTGCCGAAGGTCGCCGCCATGATCGGCGCGGTGAAGGCGCTCGGCATGGAGACCTGCGCCACGCTCGGCATGCTCACCGACACGCAGGCGCACGCGCTGAAGGACGCGGGCCTGGACTACTACAACCACAACCTCGACACCGCGCCGGAGTTCTACGGCGAGATCATCCACACGCGCGAGTACCAGGACCGCCTCGACACCCTCGGCCACGTGCGCGACGCGGGCCTGAAGACCTGCTGCGGCGGCATCGTCGGCATGGGCGAGACGCGCGCCGAGCGCGCCGGCCTGCTGCACACGCTGGCGACCCTGCCGGCGCATCCGGACTCGGTGCCGATCAACCGCCTGGTGCAGGTCAAGGGCACGCCGCTGGCCGGCACGAAGGAACTCGATCCGTTCGAGTTCGTGCGCACGATCGCCGTCGCGCGGGTCCTGATGCCGGCGTCGATGGTGCGCCTGTCGGCCGGCCGCGCCGAGATGAGCGACGAATTGCAGGCGCTGTGCTTCTTCGCCGGCGCCAACTCCATTTTCTACGGTGAGAAGCTGCTGACCACCGGCAACCCGGACACCGAGCGCGACCTCGCGCTGTTCGACCGCCTCGGCATCCACGCGCTGCCGGTCGAGGTCGAATCGGGCACCGTGCACGCCGACATCCTGGACCCCGCGCCGAGCTGCGCGGCGGCCTGAGAAACGACGGAAAACCGTACCCCGACGACCGTACAATCCCCGCCGTGAGCGAACCGCGCGCCGACCACGAGATCACCCGTCTGCTGGTCGCCTGGCGCGGCGGCGACGCCGACGCACGCGAGGCGCTGATGCAGCGCGTCTACGCCAACGTGCGCGCGATCGCCGCGCAGTCGCTGCGCAACATGCCGGGCGCCACCTTGAGCGCGACCGATCTCGCCCACGAAGCGCTGCTGCGCCTGCTCGGCAGCGAGCTGGACTGGGCCGACCGCCGCCATTTCTTCCACGTCGCCGCGCAGGCGACGCGGCAGGTGCTGGTGGACGCCGCGCGCCGGCGGCTGGCCGACAAGCGCGGCGGCGACGTGCAGCGCGTCGAACTCGACGAGGCGATGGGGCTGGCGACGCCGGAGAGCGATGCGCAGCTGCTGCGCATCGACGAAGCGCTGCGCGACCTCGCTGCCAACGACGAGCGCCGCGCGCAGACGGTCGAACTGGTCTACTTCGGCGGCCTGAGCCGGCCCGAGGTCGCGGCCGCGCTCGACGTCTCGGAAGGCACGGTCGATCGCGACCTGCGCCTCGCCCGCGCCTGGTTGAAGACGGCGCTGAGCGCGTGAACACGCCCTCGCTCGACCGCTACGCAGACGACTTCGAGCGTCTGCGCGCGCTGCCGCCCGCCGAACGCGAAACCGCGCTCGCCGCGTTGCCCCTGGATGACGAGGCACGCGCGACGCTGCGCCGCCTGCTCGACGCCGATACCGACGCCGACGATCCGCTCGCGCGCGCGCTCGGCGCCGGCGCGGCGCGGCTGGCGCAGCCGCGCGGCGATCGCCTCGGACCGTACCGGCTGATCCGCGAACTCGGCGCCGGCGGCATGGGCACGGTGTTCCTCGCCGAACGCGTCGACGGCGGCTTCGCGCAACGCGTCGCGATCAAGCTGCTGCGCGGTTTCCCGACGGCCGACGGCCTGCGCCGCCTGCGCCAGGAACGGCAGATCCTGGCCGGCCTCGACCACCCGCACATCGCGCGCCTGCTCGACGGCGGCGAGACCGCCGACGGACAACCCTGGCTCGCGCTCGAATACGTCGACGGCGTCGACCTGCTCGCCTACGCCGCGCAGCATGCGCCGCGCCTGCGCGAGCGGCTGGCGCTGTTCGACGCGATGCTCGACGCGGTCGGCCACGCGCATCAGCGCCTGGTCGTGCATCGCGACCTGAAGCCGGCCAACGTGCTGGTCAACGCCGCCGGCGAGATCAAGCTGCTCGACTTCGGCATCGCGCGCCTGGTCGACCTCGACGCCGGCGCCGCGCGCGAAACCTCCACGCGCGTGTTCAGCGCCGGCTACGCCAGCCCCGAGCAGCGCGAGGGCCGCACGGTCACCACCGCCAGCGACCTCTACAGCCTCGGCGTGCTGCTCGGCGAACTCGTCGGCGGCCGCGCCGACCGCGAGCGCGCGCCGGCACCGCTGCCGCTCGACGCCGAACTCGCCGGCATCCTCGCCAAGGCCACCGACGAGGATCCCGCACGGCGCTACGCCAGCGCCGGCGAATTCCGCGACGACCTCGACCGCTACCGCGATGGCCGCCCGGTGCGCGCGGCGCCGATGACCGGCGCCTACCGGCTGCGCAAGTTCGTCGGCCGCCATCGCGTCGGCGTCGCCGCCAGCCTGCTCGCGGCGCTCGCGCTGGGGTTGTTCGTCTGGCGCCTCGATCGCGAGCGCGACCGCGCGCTGGCCGCCGAGGCGGTCGCGCAGCAGGCGCGCGATGCCTCGCAACGCGACGCCGCCAGCGCGCGCGCCGCGCTGGCGTTCCTGACCGACGCGTTCAAGGCCGCCGCGCCGGAGAACGCGCTGAGCCGGCAGGTCAGCGTGCGCGACCTGCTCGACGCGGCGCGCCGCGCGCTCGACGCCGAACAGGCGGATGCGCAGGTGAAGCAGACGATGCAGCGCCTGCTGGCGCGCCTCTACGGCGGCCTCGGCGAAAAGACCATCGCGGTCGAACTGATGCGCGCCGGCCTCGCCGGCGCCCAGGCGCAGGAGCGCGGCGAGGCCTTGCGCCTGGCCGCCGACTACGACCTCCTCGGCAACGAGCTGACCTCGGCCGACGACGGCGCCGACGCGCTCGCCGCGGCGAACACGGCCGACGCCTTGCGCAAGCGCTATGCGCCGGACGACGTGATCGAGCGCATGCGCAGCCTGCTGTCGCTGGCGCTCGCGCGAAATCGCAGCGGCGAGGCCACGCAGGCGATCGACCTGCTGCGCCAGGCCATCGCCTTGTCCGAGCAGCAAGCGCCGCCGCTCGACCTGGAAGTCGAACTGACCGGCTCGCTCGCCGGCCTGCTGGCGACCAACAGCGACTGCGACGAAGCCGCCCGCATCGCCGAACGGGGCCTGCGCCGCGTCGCCGCCGTGCGCCCGGCCGACGCGCCGGAGCGGCGCGAACTGCTGCGCGCGCAGGCCTTCGCGATGAAGACCTGCGGCCGCTGGGCCGAGGCCGAGGCGCCCATCCGCGAGGCGATTGCCTTGCAGGAGAAAGTCATCGGCTCCGGCGGCTCGGACATGGCCTCGCTGATCACGACGCTCGCCGACGTGCTCACCCAGCTCGGCCGCAATCGCGAGGCGGCCGAACTGCTGCAACGATGGGAAGTCGCGATCGGCGGCGCCAAGCTCGGCGACGTGGAGATGGCGTCCCTGCTCGCCTATCGCGCCGACCTGCTCGACGCGGCCGGCGACTACCCCGCGGCGCTCGACTTCGATCGCCAGTCCGCCGCGGCGCTCGATCGCGCGAACGTCGGCGCCGATCACCAGTTGCGCCGGCAGCTGCGCCGCAACCAGGCACGCACGCTGGCGCTTTCCGGCGACTACGCGCGCGCGAGGTCGGAGTTCGAGGATCTGCTCGAGCGTGCCAAGCGCATCGACGGCGAGAATTCGATCGAATACGCGTCCGTGCTGTGGCAGCTCGCCAGCGCCGAGCGCCTGGCGCGGCGCGCCGAAGCGGGCACCGCCGTGCTCGACGAAGCGATGCGTCGCTGGACGGCGCTGGCGCCTCCCGATCATCCGATCTTCGCCTACGCGCGGCGCTCGCGAGCGGTGTTCGCCATGCTGCGCGACGACTACGCGACCGCCGACCGTGAGTTCGCCGAGGCGTTGCGGGTGCTCGAAGCGATTCAGATACCGCCCGGCGATCTGGCCACCGTGCGCAGCGAGCGGGCCGAGCTGTGGCGGCGCCAGGGCCGCACCGCCGAGGCGCGCGCCCTGCTGGCGCAAGCCTTGCCGCCGTTGCGCGAGGCGTTCCTGCCGAACCAGGTCGGCCGTGCCGGCGCGGAGCGCACGGCCGCGCAGCTCGGAATGAAGTGATGGAAGCCGACACCGTCATCCGTCGCACGGACCGGGACGCGGCGCACGCCCGCTTCGCGCGCCCGATCGAAGGGATGCCCGCCGCGTGAACACGCCGCCGCTTGACCGCTACGCCGACGACTTCGAGCGCCTGCGCGCGCTGGAGCCGCAGGCGCGCGAAGCCGCGCTCGCCGCGTTGCCGATGAGCGAGGACGAGCGCGCCACGCTGCGCCGCCTGCTGCAGGCCGACGCCGACACCGACGATCCGCTCGCGCGCGCGCTCGGCGACGGCGCGGCGCACTTCACCGCGCCGGGCAGCGACCGTCTCGGTCCGTACCGCCTGATCCGCGAACTCGGCGCCGGCGGCATGGGCACCGTGTTCCTCGCCGAGCGCATCGACGGCGGCTTCACGCAGCGCGTCGCGATCAAGCTGATCCGCGCCGGCCTCGGCGGGCGCGACGTGGTGCGGCGCTTCCGCATGGAACGGCAGATCCTCGCCGGCCTGGATCATCCGAACATCGCGCGCCTGCTCGACGGCGGCGAGACGGACGGCGGCGTTCCGTACCTGGTGATGGACTACGTCGACGGCATCGCGATCGACCGCTACTGCCGCGAACGCGACCTCGACCTGCGCGCGCGCCTGGCGCTGTTCTGCGATGTCTGCGCCGCGGTGCAGTTCGCGCACCAGCGCCTGGTCGTGCACCGCGACCTGAAGCCGGGCAACATCCTCGTCGACGCGAACGGCAACGCGAAGCTGCTCGATTTCGGCATCGCGCGCCTGATCGAGGTCGACGGCGGCGCCGCCGATTCGGCGACGGTCAACGCGTTCACGCCCGAGTACGCCAGCCCCGAGCAGATCCGCGGCGCGCCGATCACCACCGCCAGCGACGTCTACTCGCTCGGCGTGCTGCTCTATCGCATGCTGACCGGGCGTAGCCCGTACAAGGCCGACAAGACGCAGCTCGCCGACCTGGTGCAGGAGATCGTCTCGAAGGAACCCGAGCGGCCGAGCCTCAGCGTAACCGCGCGCGCGGCGGCGAACGAAGCCGACGAGGCGCGCCCGCTCGACCGCCGCCGACTGCAGCGCGAACTGCGCGGCGATCTGGACAACATCGTGCTGATGGCGCTGCGCAAGGAACCGGAGCGCCGCTACGCCAGCGTCGAGCAGCTCGCCGACGACGTGCGGCGCCATCTCGCCGACCGCCCGGTGCGCGCGCGCGGCGGCGCGTTCGCCTATCGCGCGCGCAAGTTCCTCGTGCGCAACCGCATCGGCGTCGGACTCGGCACGCTCGCCGTCGCCGCCCTGCTCGGCACCGCCGCCTACGCGTTGCGCCAGGCGCACCTGGCGCGCGACCAGGCCGCGCGCGCCGAGAAGCACTTCGCCAGCGTGCGCGCGCTGGCGAACCAGTTCATGGGCACCGTGTACGAGGAAATCGCCTACGTGCCGGGCACGGCCAAGGCACAGCAGGCCCTGCTCGACACCAGCCTGGAATATCTCGGCAAGCTCGCCGCCGAGGCCGGCCACGACCGCGGCCTGCTGCTGGAAGTGGCGACCAGCTACATCAAGCTCGCGCGCTTGCAGGAGCGCATGGTGGCGCCGCCCGAGCAGCGCGCGGCGACGGCGAAGCTGGCGATCGGCGTGCTCGAACGGATCGAAGCGCTCGGCGGACGCGACGTGCATTCGCGCCAGCGCTTCCTGTCCATCTACGCCTTGCTCGCGGAAAGCGAAGCGGCGCAGCAGAAGTTCGACGACGCGCGCATGCACTTCGAAGCCGCCGCCGCCCTCGCGCGCGAGGACGTGCGCGCGGACGAGCCGGTCGCGCTGACGCACGCGCGCGCGCAGACATTGCGCACCTACGCCGAGGCGCACGACGTCGGTACCTCCGTCGACCAGCGCGTGGCGATGCTGTCCGATGCGAAGAGCTACTTCGTGGACGTGCGCCGCCGCGTCGAGGAAGGCTCGCTGCACGACGAGGCCGACAATTCCTACGCGGTGAACCTGCAATCGCTCGCGCAGGCCTTGCTCGACCAGACCTCCAATCCGCAGCGCGGCGGGCAGGCGCTCGCCGAACTGCGCGAAGCCCAGACCATCCTCGAAGCGCTGCTCGTGCGCCGGCCCGACGACCTGCGCGCGCTGATCAACCTCATCGTCGGCCACACGGTCGCGGCCAACCTCGCGGCGAAGAGCGGCGACTTCGCCGCCGCGCGCGGGGATTTCGCCAAGGCGCGCGCCTACGACGCGCGCATGCTCGCGCTCGATCCGGACCAGCAGCGCACCGGCCTCAACCGCATCAGCGTGCGCCTGTTCGAGGTCGAAGCGGAGGCGCGCGCGCAGACCTCGCCGCGCGCGCAGCTGGCGCAGCTCGACGAGATCGAGCGGATGCTGCACGCCCTGCCGCAGGAACTCGCCGAGCAGCCCGAAGGCATCGGCCTCGGCGCGTGGCTGGACGGCCTGCGCGCCGAGTTCGACCTGCGACGCAGCGCGGAAGCCGACGTCTCGCCCGCGGAGCGCCGCGCGCTGGTGCAGAAGGCCGCCGAGCGGTTCGCCGATGCCAACGCGCGCCTGGCGAAAGTACCGGGCGCGATCGAGGCGGACTCCGTCGCGCTGCTGCAAAGCGGCGCCGAGCGCGCGCGCATCGCGTCGACGGCGACGCCTACCCGGTAGACCGGCGCCGGCGATGCCGCCGGCGCGATCCGACTCGCGCAATGACTTCCTCACGCCCCGACCTGCTCAAGCGCCTCGCCGACGAACACGCCCGCCGCACGCGTGCGCAGCTGCTGCGGCGCGTGCGCACCGTCGAGACCGGCGACGGCGCGGCGATCGTCGTCGACGGCCGCCGCCTGACCCACTTCGCCAGCAACGACTACCTCGGCCTCGCGCGCCATCCGGCGCTGGTCGAGGCGTTGACGCGCGCGGCGCGCAGCGACGGCGTCGGCGCCGGCGCGGCGCACCTGCTCGGCGGCCATCGTGACGAGCACACCCGCCTCGAAGAAGCGCTCGCGCGCTGGACCGGACGCGAACGCGCGCTGCTGTTCTCGACCGGCTACATGGCCAACCTCGGCGCGATCGCCGCCCTGGTCGGCGCGGGCGACCCCGGCGCGCGCGCGGCGCAGGTGCTGTGCGTGCAGGACAAGCTCAACCACGCCAGCCTGATCGACGGCGCGCGGCTCGCCGGCTGCACGCTGAAGCGCTACGTGCACGCGAACGTCGACAGCGCCGCGCGCCAGCTCGACACCTGTCCCGGCGATGCCGCCCTGCTCGCCACCGACGGCGTGTTCAGCATGGACGGCGACGTCGCGCCGCTCGCGCCGCTCGCCGCGTTGTGCCGCGCGCAGCGCGCGCTGCTGATGGTCGACGACGCGCACGGCCTCGGCGTGCTCGGCCCCGACGGCGCCGGCAGCGTCGCCGAGGCGGAGCTGTCACAGGACGACGTGCCGGTGCTGATGGGCACGCTCGGCAAGGCGCTCGGCGTGTTCGGCGCGTTCGTCGCCGGCAGCGCTGCGCTGATCGACGGCCTGGTGCAGACCGCGCGCAGCTTCGTCTACACGACCGCGATGCCGCCGGCACTCGCCGCAGCGACGTGCACGGCGATCGACATCGCACGTTTCGAAGGCTGGCGCCGCGATCGCCTGGCACGGCTGATCGCGCATTTCCGCCACGGCGCGCACGCGCGCGGCATCGCATTGATGGAGTCGCGCACGCCGATCCAGCCGGTGCCGGTCGGCGACAGCGCGGCGGCATTGGCGGCCTCCGCACGACTCGAAGCGGCCGGCTTCTACGTACCGGCGATCCGCCCGCCGACGGTGCCGCCGGGACAGGCGCGGTTGCGCGTCACGCTGTCGGCGTTGCATTCGGAAGAGGATGTCGAACGACTGCTCGACGCTCTGGCGATTGCTCTTGAGCCCTCCCCTTCAAGGGGAGGGTTGGGTGGGGATGGTGTAGGACCCACCCGCCCATGAAAGGCCAAACCAGCCGCCACATCCGCGAAGCCCGATTGCAGCGCGACCTCCGCAACGCGCCGACCGACGCCGAACACAACGAGGAAAGCGACGTCGAACGACCGCTCGACGCGCTGGCGACCGCTCTCAAGCCCTCCCCTTCAAGGGGAGGGTTGGGTGGGGATGGTGTCGGACCTGCACACCCATGAAAGGCCAAACCAACCGCCACATCCGCGAAGCTCGATTGCAGCGCGACCTCCGCAACGCGCCGACCGACGCCGAACGCACGCTTTGGCAGCACCTCAAGGGTCGCCAACTCGAAGGCTGCAAATTCCGCCGCCAGCATCCGTTCGGCGACTACATCCTCGACTTCGCCTGCCTCGATCGCGGCGTCGTGGTCGAACTCGACGGCAGCCAGCACGCCGATGCAAGCGGCTACGATGCGCGGCGGACGCGATTTCTCGAAGGCGCCGGTTTCGTCGTGCTGCGGTTCTGGAACAATGACGTGTTCGGCAATCTCGAGGGGCTGTTGGAGGCGATTCAGGCGCAGTTGATTGCGCGCGCCGGCTCCGGCGACTTCGTACCCGTCCGAACACCATCCCCACCCAACCCTCCCCTTGAAGGGGAGGGCTAAAGCACGCCTATGCATATCGACGTTCAAGGCAATGGACCGGACCTGGTCCTGATTCACGGCTGGGCCATGCACGGCGGCATCTTCGCGCCGCTGCTGGAACCACTCGTGCCGCGCTTTCGCGTGCACGTGGTCGACCTGCCGGGCCACGGCTACGCCTGCAAGGAGACCGGCTTCGACGTCGCCGATTGCGCACGACGCATCGCCGCGGAAACGCCGCGCGCGCTGTGGGTCGGCTGGTCGCTCGGCGGCGCGGTCGCGTTGCGCGCGGCGCTCCAGCACGCCGGGCACGTGCGCGGCGTGGCGATGATCGCGTCGAGTCCGCGCTTCGTCGCCGCTCCCGACTGGCCGTACGGCGTGCCGATGGAAGTGTTCACCGCCTTCGGCACCGATCTCGAGGCGCGCTATCGCGACGCGATCGAGCGCTTCCTGGCGCTGGAGACGATGGGCGCACCGAATGCGCAGGCGGAACTGCGCGATCTCAAGCGGCAGGTGTTCGAACGCGGCGAGCCATCCATCACCGCCTTGCAGGACGGCCTGCGCGCGCTCGAGACGGAAGACCTGCGCGAGGATCTCGCGCGGCTGTCGATGCCGAGCCTGTGGATCGCCGGGCGGCGCGATCGCCTGGTCGCGCCGGGCGCGATGCAGTGGGCCGCGCAGCACGCGCCGGGCGGCCGCTTCCTGGAACTCAACAGCGGCCACGCGCCGTTCGTCGGCCACGCCGAGGCCGTCGCCGCGGCGATCGCGGCCTTCGAGGCGGAGCTGCCGGCATGAGCGCGGGACTCGACCAGAACCACGTCCGCCGCGCCTTCGGCCGCGCCGCGGACAGCTACGAGGAACACGCGGTGCTGCAGGCCGAGGTCGGCCTGCGCCTGCGCGAACGGCTCGACGGCGAGGACTTCGTGCCGCAGCGCGTGCTCGACGTCGGTTGCGGTCCGGGTACCGGTTCGGCGGCGCTGCGCGAGCGCTTCGCCGACGCGGACATCCTCGCGCTCGATCTCGCCCTGCCGATGCTGCACGCGGCGACGCGACGCGCCGGCACGCCGCCGGCGTTCGCGCGCGTCGCCGGCGATGCGCAGGCGCTGCCGCTCGCCGACGCCAGCGTCGACCTGGTGCATTCCAATCTCTGCCTGCAATGGTGCGAGGACCCCGGCCTCGCGCTGGCCGAGTTCCGCCGCGTGCTGCGGCCCGGCGGCCTGCTGCTGTTCTCGACCTTCGGCCCGGACACGCTGAAGGAACTGCGCGCCGCGTTCGCCGCGATCGACCGCACGCCGCACGTCAGCCGCTTCGTCGACATGCACGACATCGGCGACGCGCTGCTGGTCAGCGGCTTTCGCGACCCGGTGCTCGAGCGCGACGATTTCGTGCTCACCTACACCGACGCGCGTACGCTGATGCGCGAGCTGCGCGCGATCGGCGCGACCAACGCCGACACGCAGCGCGCGCGCGCGCTGACCGGCAAGGCGCATCTGGCGCGCGTGGTCGAGGCCTACGAAACGTTCCGCGTCGACGGCGTGCTGCCGGCGACCTACGAGGTCGTCTACGCGCAGGCGCACGCGCCGGAACCCGGCCAGCCGCGGCGCGAGCGCGGCGTGGACGTCGCCACGTTCCCGATCGAGCGCCTGCGCGGGAGCCGGCGATGACGCCGCGACGCCAGGCCGTCGGCGCGGTGCTGATCGCGCTGGCCTCGGCGCTGTTCTTCACCGCGACCTACGTGCTGAACCGCGCGATGGCCGGCGACGGCGGCCACTGGGCCTGGTCGGCCTCGCTGCGTTATCTCCTGACCTTGCCGATGCTCGCGCTGGTGATGCCGTGGCAGGGCGGCTTCGCGCCGGTGTGGAGCGCGCTGCGCGCGCATCCGTGGGCGTGGCTGCTGTGGAGCGGCGTCGGCTTCGCGCTGTTCTGCGTCTGCCTGACCTGGGCCGCGGCGTTCGCGCCGGCGTGGCTGGTCGCCGGCACGTTCCAGCTGACCGTGATCGCCGGCATGCTGCTCGCGCCGCTGCTCTATCGCGACGAACGCGCGCGCCTGCCGGGACGCGCGCTGGCGCTCGGCGGCGTCATCGTCGCGGGCGTGGCGATCATGCAGGCGGTGCACTTCGACGGCCATCTCGACCGCGACGCCTGGCTGGCGTTGCTCGCGGTCGCCGCCTCCGCCTTCCTGTACCCGCTCGGCAACCGCGCGATCCTGCTGCACCTGGAGCGCAGCGGCGAGACCTTGAACGCGACCCAGCGCGTGTTCGGCATGACGCTCGCCAGCCAGCCGTTCTGGTGGCTGGTCGCCGCCTACGCCGGCAGCGCGGCCGGCGCGCCGCCGTGGTCGCAGGTGCTGCTCGCCGCCGGCGTCGCGCTGTGCGCCGGCACGATCGCGACGATCCTGTTCTTCCAGGCCACCGGCATGGTGCGCAACGATCCGGCCGCGCTCGGCGCGGTCGAGGCGATGCAGGCGGCCGAGCTGCTGTTCTCGAGCGTGCTCGGCGTGCTCTTCCTCGGCGAGGCGGCGCCGAGCGGCTATGCCGCGCTCGGCGCGCTGCTCGTCATCGCCGGCATCGTCGGTCTGGGGCTCCTCGTCGGCCGCAAGGCGGCCGGCGATGCGCGCACGACGCAGGCGCTGCGGACCGACCGCGGCGCCTGAGGCGCGGCGACGTCGAACGCCGCCGCGCGAGGGATCAGATGCGCACCAGCGCGCGGCGCTGCTGACGCACCAGGCTGATCGCCAGCACGGTGGCGAGCAGCAGGGTCGTCACGCCGAAGATCGTCGCGCCGAGATACTGGCCGCCGATGCCGCCGGCGGTCGCCGCGCTGACCGTCTCGCTGGTCGGCACGAAGGTCGCCGCCGACATGCCGACGTAGTGCATGCCGCAGACCGCCACGCCCATGACCAGTGCGCTGCCGAGCATCTGCGCCACGCCGCGCATGTTGAAGGCCAGCCACAGCGCGGCGGCCGAGGCGACGATCGCGATCAGCACCGACACCGCGACGACGTTGACGTCGTAATGCGTGGTCGCCGCCATGCGCATCGCGGCCATGCCGGTGTAGTGCATGCCGGCGACGCCGACGCCCATGAACACGCCCGCGATGCCGAGCTTGGACCAGGAGAACACGCCGCTGCCGGCGATGGCGAGGCCGGCCATGCACGAACCCATGCCGATGATCGCCGACAGCAGGGTCAGCGGCACGTCGTAGGTCACCTGCACGTCCATCTGGCAGGCCAGCATGGCGATGAAGTGCATCGCCCAGATCGCGCCGCCCATCGCCGCGCCGGCAGCGACGATCGCCTGCGTGCGATCGCGCGAATGAGCCGCGCCCGGAATCCCGATCGCGAGCTGCAGTGCGGTGTAGGAGCCGAGCACCGCGATCAGATAGGACAGCGCGGCGAGCATCGGATCATGGATGCATTGAATGACGTGGTCGTGCATGGCGAACCCCCTCCTCCGGTGGGCGAAAACGTGGTCGTCGCGAAAGGACGCTCCTGTCCCTTCCCGACTCGACGAGGCCGGCGCGGTTGCGGACTCGCTTGCATCGGATCGTCGGCTCGCGCCGCCGACCCGCAGTCGATCCATCCATGAATCGCGCTCGCCGGCGTCCCTTCGGCCGCCGGCGAAATCCTCAGGCGGCGAACGTGAAGACGCAGGCGTCGGCGCCGGTGTTGCGGCAGGACGTTTCCAGGATGCGCGGCCGGCCGAGATGGCCCGGCTCGTTCAGCAGCCCCTCCAGGCAGCCGCGTAGGAAGTGGCAGCTGGCCCCGCGATGCAGGCCGATGCCGGTGAACGGACTGTTCTTGATGCGCAGCGCCTCGCCGTCGAGCTCGGTGCCGCGCAGCAGCTGGCGCATCGCCGGCAGCGCGATGTGCTTGACCGAATCGCTCAGGTTCAGGCGCGCGCCCAGGGTGAAGTCGCGCTTGTAGATCCACGCGCCCAGACGCGTGCCGGCGTAGCGCGTGCTCGCCTCGCGATGCGCCGGCGCGATCTCGTGCTCGAACGCGAGCACGCGGTTGAACACGTCCGGGTACTCGCGCGCCAGTGCGCCGAGCAGCGCTTCGACGCGGCCGGGATCGGGCGCCGCCGCGGTGGTTTCGGGGCGCGCGTCGGACATCAGCGTCCGCGGACGCGCGGGCTCGGGGGGCGGTGCCGCTGCGGCGGTCGCCGCGGCGCTGGCGTCGACGCTGGTGGCCTCGAAGCTCTGCACGATCGGGTGGCTGCCGAGGCGATCTTCCAGCGCGAGCAGGTTCTGCTCCGGACCGCGCACGACCATCGTCAGCACGACGCCCTCGTCGCCGCGCGTCATGCGCTGGCGCTGCAAGGTGAAGCCGCTGGCCACGATCAATCGGCCCAGCTCCAGCAACAGACCTTCGCGTCGGTCGGAGACGACGCGGAACTCGATATCGGCCATGGCCTCCCTCGGACAACACTGCGCGAACGCCGCACGCACCCTGCGGCAGCGCGGAAGTGCGGTCGTCGCCCGGCGGACCCGGCCTCCCGCGAACGGTTGGGTGCGGTTGGCGTCGGCGAGCCGCAGATGAATTCCACAGTTATCTTTGTGAAATTCATGTCTGCGCGGACGCTTTTTCGCACAATCCGGCGCGGTCGATCGCCGAACTGAGACGCCGATCGCAATCCGCGCAGCGGCCCGGCGCCGGTTTTTCCCGGAGCGCCGTTCGCTGCAAAGCAGCATGAATTGCTAAGCTGCGTCCTCGACCCCTCGGAGCGCCTCGATGCAGGAACGCCGCGATGCCGAATTCGGACCGCAGGACCAGGGCCTGCGCGACGACGTGCGCCGGCTCGGGCGCCTGGTCGGCGAGCTGCTGGTCGAGCAGGAAGGCGAGGCGTTCTACGAGCGCGTCGAGTCCGCGCGCAACGCCGCCATCCAGCGCCGCCAGAACGACGAGCCAGCCGCCGCGCTGGCCCAGGAGCTGGCCGGGCTCGATGCCGCCACCGCCGATGCGGTCAGCCGCGCGTTCTCGACCTATTTCCAGGTGGTCAACGTGGCCGAGCGCGTGCAGCGCATCCGGCGGCGCCGCGACTACCAGATCGCCGGCGCGCGGCCGCAACCCGACGGCCTGCACGACGTGCTGCAACGATTGAAGGAGGCCGGCGTCGACGCCGGGGAGATCCTGTCCGCGCTGCCGCGCATCGACGTCGAGCCGGTGTTCACCGCGCATCCGACCGAGGCGTCGCGGCGCGCGCTGCTGGAGAAGGAACAGGAGATCGTGCGCGCGCTGATCGCCGACTTCAGCGGCCCGCGCACCGCGGGCGAGCGCGCGGTCGACTGGGCGCGCCTGCGCATGGCGCTGACCAGCGGCTGGCAGACCGCCGACATCTCGCACGTGCGCCCGTCGGTGCAGGACGAGCTCGACCACGTCGACTTCTACCTGGCCGATCCGATCTACCGCGTGCTGCCGGTGTTCTACGAGACGCTCGAGGACGCGATGATCGCGGTCTACGGCACCTGCCCGCGGCTGCCGCGCCTGCTGCGCTTCGCCTCCTGGGTCGGCGGCGACATGGACGGCAATCCGAACGTCGGCGCCGACACGGTCGCGGCGACCTTGCGCACGCAGCGCCGCATCGTGCTCGCGCGCTACCGCCACGAATGCGCCGAACTCGCGCGCCTGCTGACGCAGACCAGCGATCGCGTCGGCATCGAGCGCGGCGTGCTCGCGCGCCTGGCCGACTACCGCGCGCTGCTGCCCGAGGCCGCGGCGAAGATCCGCCCGCGCCACGCCAACATGCCCTATCGCGGCCTGCTGCAACTGATCGGCGCGCGCCTCGCCGCGACCGCGCACGACGAACCGCAGGCGTATCGCGAGCCGGCCGAGTTCGCCGCCGACGTCGGGCTGATCGCCAAATCGCTGCGCGCCCACGGCGGCGCGCACGCCGGCTGGTTCGCCGTGCGCCGACTGCAACGCCGCATCGACGCGTTCGGCTTCCACCTGGCGCGCCTGGACGTGCGCCAGGATTCGCGCGTGCACGCCGACGCGCTCGGTGAAGCGCTCGGCGAACTGCCGCGCGACGCGGCGCGGCGCGCGCAGCGCCTCGCGCCCTGCGCCAGTGGCGAGCAATCGCTGCCGGCGCCGGAGGACGCACCGACGCTGCAGCGCTGCGTCGCGGTGTTCGCCGCGCTCGCCGATGCGCGCCGCCGCTACGGCGACGGCGCGCTCGGCGTCTACATCATCAGCATGGCCGGCAGCGTCGCCGACGTGCTCGCCGTGCTCGCGCTCGCGCGTGCCGGCGGGCTGGTCGAAGGCATCGGCACGGTGCCGCTCGACGTCGCGCCGCTGTTCGAGACGATCGCCGATCTGCACGCGGCGCCGCAGACGTTCAGGGCGCTGCTGGCCGATCCGGTCTATCGCGCGCACCTGGCCGCGCGCGGCGACCGCCAGACGATCATGCTCGGCTACTCCGACAGCGCCAAGGACGGCGGCCTGCTCGCCGCGCGCTGGTCATTGCAGCGCGCGCAAGTGGAACTGCTCGACGTCGCGCGCGAGGCCGGCGTCACGCTGGTGTTCTTCCACGGCCGCGGCGGCAGCGTCAGCCGCGGTGGCGGCAAGACCTCGCGTGCGGTCATGGCCGCGCCGCGCGGCGCGGTCGACGGCCACTTCCGCGTGACCGAGCAGGGCGAAGTCATCCACCAGAAGTACGGCATCCGCGCGCTCGCGCTGCGCAGCCTGGAGCAGAGCGTCGGCGCGGTGATGCACGCGACCTTGCGCCCGCGCCCGCCGGAGACGCGCGAGGCGCGCTGGCGCGAGGCGATGCGCGCGCTGGCCGATGACGGTGAAAAGATCTATCGCGGCCTGGTGGTCGACACGCCCGCATTCGTCGACTACTTCCGCGCGGCGACGCCGATCGACGTGATCGAGCGCATGACGCTCGGCTCGCGCCCGTCGCGCCGCGGCGGCGCCGGCGGCGTGGCCAGCCTGCGCGCGATCCCGTGGGTGTTCGCCTGGACGCAGTGCCGCTCGAACCTGCCCGGCTGGTACGGCGTCGGCAGCGCGCTCGACGCCGCCGCTGCGCGCGGCGACGAAGCCGTACTGCAGGAGATGGCGCGCGACTGGGCCTTCTTCCGCACGCTGATCGGCGATCTCGAAATGATGCTGGCGAAGAGCGACCTCGGCATCGCCGAGCGCTTCTCCGAACTCGCCGGTCCCCTGCATGCGACGTTCTTCCCGCGTCTCGCCGACGAATTCGTGCGCACGGTGAACTGGGTATTGCGACTGAAGCGCAGCGACCGCCTGCTCGCCGACGACCCGCGCCTGGCGCAGTCGATCCGCCTGCGCAATCCGTACGCCGACCCGATGAACCTGATCCAGGCCGACCTGCTGCAGCGCTGGCGCGCGGCCGACTGTCCCGACGACGAGGTCTTCCGCGCGCTGGTGTCGAGTGTGCACGGGGTTGCGCAGGCGTTGCAGAACACCGGCTGACGGACCGCCCAGTTGACGAATGTATCCTATTGGATACACTTTCGATATGTACACGGTCCGCCTGACGCAAGCGTTTCAGGATTGGCTCGACGCCTTGGATGACACGCGCGCGCAGGTGCGTATCGCAGCGCGCCTGCGCTTCGCGGAAGCGGGAAATCTCGGAGACTGGAAAACGGTCGGCGAAGGCATTTCGGAAATGCGCGTCGATACCGGACCAGGCTATCGCCTGTACTTCACACGCCGCGGCGCGCTGATCATCGTGATGCTCGCCGGAGGCGACAAATCGAGCCAGTCGCGCGACATCAAACGGGCACAGCGCATTGCCCGCGAACTGGAGATCGAATCATGAGCAAGACCGGCAAACGCGCCAAACTCCTTCCGTTCGACGCCGCGCGCTATCTGCGCGACGACGAAGCGATTGCGGAGTATGTGAGCGCCGTCCTCGAGACCGGCGACAGCGACCTTTTGATCCTCGCGCTCGGCGACATTGCGCGCGCGCGCGGCATGGCGCAGATCGCCAAGGATGCGGGCCTCGGGCGGGAGAGCCTGTACAAGGCCCTCAGTCCCGGTGCCAAACCCCGTTTCGATACGGTGTTGAAGGTCGCCCGTGCACTCGGCGTGCGCCTGACCGCCGAAGCGGCTTGAAGGCACCACGCTCGGTCGTCATGCCCGCAAACGCGGGCATTGACCGGCGACCGAGGAATGGCCCTCCTCCGGCACGAGCAAGTGGCATTCCGCCTTACTTGCGCTGCGTTCCGCCAGCGCGCGAGCGGCCATCTCTTCCGAGCTTCCGCAAGGTGAACTACCGGTCACTCGCGGCGAGCTTGGCGCCCGCCGGCCGCACGTACTCCTCGAACACCGCGCGCAGTTCCGTCGGCGCGACCGCCTCGCCTTTCTCGACCCGCTCCGCCAGCGCGAAGAACTTCTCGATGCGCGGCTCGCCGTTCGGTTCCGGGCTGGTGGTGAAATTCGGGTGCGCCGCCTCGTAGCGGGCCCATTCCTCGCGCAGCTCGGACCAGAACGCCGCGGTCTTCTTCCAGTAGTCGCGGCCGGCGCCGAAGTCGTAGTCGGTGATGCGCGTGTAGCTGTTGATGCCGCGTTCGCGCGCGAGCGCCTGCGTGCTGCCGTCTGGCTTCAGCGCGAGCTTGGTGTTGTCCTGCTCGTGGATCCAGCCGGCCGGCGTCAGCGCATGGCGGTTGATCACTTCGAGCGCCTGGTAGTCGCTGCGCTTGGTGTACTCGCGCCTCGGCAGCGGGCGCCATACGCGTTCGGACTCCCACACGTTCTCGCCGTTCGCGTGCACCCAGCGGCCGAGGCCGGCGTAGCGAGGCGCGTCGTCGACTTCGTAGACGGTCTGCGACCACGCGCCGCGCGCGTCGGCTTCGGCGACGGCCTGCGTGTCGAAGCGGCCGAGGCCGCGGAAGCGCAGCATCTGCTTCGGCTGGTACTGCCAGTCCTGGCGCCAGTGCTTGACGACCGTGTGGTCCTTGCCGAGCACCAGGATGTGCTGCAACGAGATGCGCTCGCCGGTGTCGGCGATGACTTCGACCAGCTCGGTGCCGCCGGAGCGCTGCGGCGCGTGCGGCGCGTAGCCGGGCGCCAGCGCGGCGGTCTCGTCGAAGGCGAAGCGCACGCGGAACTCGCCGGCCATCGCGAGGATGCTCTTGCGATCGCAGTCGAACGCGGCCTCCGGCGTGGCCGGTGTCTGCGCGCAGGGCGGCACGTAGTTCGCGGGCGCGGCTTCGGCCAGCGGCTTGGGCGCTTCCTTGGCCGGCTTGGTCGCATACGCGGCGCAACCGGGAAGCGTCAGGACGGCGGCAACCGCGAGAAGTGCAGCCAGGGACGGCCGTGAGTGGATCTTCCGAGGACTCGATCCAGCACACCAGGTCGATCCGACCCGACCGTCGCGATCCTGGGTGGGTCGCACATGAAGCTTGCGGGCTGGCAACGGGCGCATCGGAATCTCCTTCAAGCGGAATGCAGGGGCGAGACGAGCTCGGCGCTTTCGCTGCGCGCGATCGTGCGCGCGAGTTCGAGGCCGAGCAGGGAAAGACGCAGCGGCGGCTGCGCGTCGAGCGTGCGCAACCACGGCAGGCGGCCGGCATCGAAGCGCAGCACGCGCGCGCACCACGCCGTGCCGAAACGTGCCAGCGCGCCGCGCAGGAACGCGGTGTGCGCGTGCCAGCCGGGCGTGTCCTCGCGGGTCGGCGCGAGGCGCGTCGCGGCGGCCATTTCGTCCCAGGCGAGGTAGTCGGTGTCGGGCAGCAGGAACAGCTTCGCGCGCACTTCGTCCTTCGTGTCGCGGAAGCTCAGCCATTCGCGCGGTCCCTGCGGCGTGACCGCGGTGTGCGCGGTGATCGCGACGCAGCGGCCGAGCACCGCGAGCGACGGATGCTCGAGCAGGACGATGCCGCGCGCGCCGATCAGCGCGCGCAGCGGCGGGCTGCGCCGCTCGCGACGCTCCAGCCACAGCACGGCGCCGAGCCGCGGCAGCCATTCGGCCAGGCGCGGCAGATCGAGCGCGGCGGACGCGCGCGGCGGCGGCGCTTCCGAGCGCGGCGCGTTCGCCTCGCTCCAGGCGCCGAACGGCGGCTCGGCGGGATCGGGCGGCAGCGCATTCCGGTCGTCGTGATAGTCGCTCATGCGTGCCTCGTGGGGTTGGGCTCAGAAGGTCGCGCGCAGTCCGACGCGCACCGCGCGGCCCGGTTCGCTGTAGCGGTTGATCGTCGCCGCGCTGTACGGAATCGCGTTGACCATGCCCCAGTTCCAGTAGCGTCGATCGGTGAGGTTGGTCAGCGCGCCGAACACTTCGAGCCGCTCGTACGGTTTCCAGCGCGCGTAGAAGTCGACGGTCGCGTAGCCCGGCGCGGCGAACGGCGCCGCTTCGCCTTCGGCCGGCTTCGGCAGGCGATCCTTGCGTTCGACGAAGCGGCCGAGCAGTTCGGTGCTCCAGTCGTCGCGCTCGTAGGCGAGCCCGACCACGGCGCTGAGCGGATCGACGCTGGCCAGCGGCTCCTTCGCGGTCTCGTCGTCGGCATGCGCGTAGGCCAGGTTGCCCTTCAGCGAGAAGCCGGCGAGCGTGTCGGCGAAGGCGCCGAAATCGAGTCCGTAGCGGATTTCGGCGCCGCGGATCTTCACGCGGCTGCGGTTGACCGACTGGAACAGCATCAAGCCGGTCTCCGGGTCCGTGCCGACGAAGGACTGCGACTCGATGAAGTCGCGATAGCGGTTCTCGTAGGCGGACACGCTGGCGTAGCCGTAGCGACCGTTCGCGCGCAGGCCGAGCTCGAGGCCGTTGCTGGTTTCCGGCTTCAGCTTCGGATTGGGCAGCGCGGTGTAGCCGAATTGCAGGTTGGTGAAGCCGATGTTGACGTCGTTGTACGGCGGCGCGCGGAAGCCGTGCGCGTACTGCGCGAAGGCCGACCAGGTGTCGTCGAAACGCCAGATCGCGCCGAGCTTCGGCGACCAGCTGGTGTGGTCGAGCGCGACCGGGCGGACGCCGGGATTGTCCTCGGCGAACACGCCGTCGTGGCGCGGCTCCATCTTGTAGTAATCCACGCGCAGCGCCGGGATCAGGCTGAGGCGGCCGTCGGCGAGACGCATTTCGTCCTGGGCGAACAGCGCGGCGGTGGTGGTGTCGCTGGTCGGGAAGTCGCGCACCGGGAAGGTGTCCGGCGAAACCACGTTGGTGACGGCGCCGGTGGTGACGTCGCGCTGCCAGCCGTCGCGCTGCTCCTGCGTGCGCGTACGCGCGAGGTCGACGCCGTAGGTGATCGCGTGTTCGACGCCGCCGGTGCGGAAATCCTTGCGCGCGGTCGCTTCCGCGCCGAGCACGCGCTGCTCGAAGGTGAAGCGGCGGAAGCGCTGCTTCGGATTGACCAGCCCGGCGTCGCTCTGCGACCAGCGGTCTTCGTGCGTGTCCTGCGTGACTTCGCTGCGCTGCGCGTAGATCTTCCAGTCGAGGCGGTCGGCGAACGCGGAGACGAGCGGTAACTCCTGGCCGAACGACAGGCGCAGGCGCTCGCTCTCGTCGCGGCCGTCGAGCCGCGTCGTCAGCGTGTTGGTCATCGCGCTGTAGCCGCGGCTGCTGAGCACGTCGGTGTCGACCTTGCCGCGCTCGCCGTCGAAGGTGAGGCGGTCGATGCGGCCGGAGTCGGCGGCGTGCACGTACTTGGCGAGCAGCGCGTCGCTGCGCGTGTCCTGCGGATTGGGGCGCGTGCGGCGCGCGCCTGCGCTGTCGTCCTCGCCCTTCGTGTTCTGCGCGTGGCCGTCGCGATGCGTCGCCACCAGCACGACGCCGTCGCGCGCACTGCCGCCGGCCCAGGTGCCGCTGAGCGCGGTTTCGCGGCTGGCGCTGTCGTAGAGCAGCTTGGCCGAGGCGAACTGGCCGCCGTCCTTGCCGAGGTAGTCGGCCGGGTCCTTGGTGGTGAACGCGACCACGCCGGCGAGCGCGTCCGAACCGTACAGCGAGGAAGCCGCGCCGCGCACGATCTCGACGCGCTTGAGCGCATCGACGTCGACGACGTCGCGGCCGGCGCTGGAGAAGCTGCCGATCGCGAACGCGTCGGGCACCGCGATGCCGTCGACCTCGATGCGCACGCGGTTGCCGGACAGGCCGCGGATGGCGAAGCCGCCGGTGCCGAAGCGGTTGCCGCCGCTGCTGCTGCCGGTCACCGACACGCCGGGTTCGTAGCGCACCAGGTCGGCGATGTCGTGCATCTGGCGGCGATCGATTTCCAGCGCGTCGATCACGCTGACTTCGCTGGCGACGTCCTTCTGCGCGCGCGGCGTCATCGTCGCGGTGACGACGATGCGGTCGAGTTCGTCGAGGATGCCGAGTTCGGGCTCGGGCGTTTCGGCGTGCGCGACGCCGGCGAGCGCGGCCAGCACGGCGCCGGCGAGTGGTGTGCGGATCATGCGGTCCCTGTTCGACAGTCGTTCGGAACAACTGGCTGGCGGGGAACCGGGATGGCGTCCGGCTCGGGCTGGCGACGTTGGAGCGGATGGCCGGCGCGGCGCGCCGGCTTGCGCGGCGGCGGCCGCGCGGGGAAACGTGTTACTTGGTGAGGATCAGCTTGTCGTTGCGCGTCAGGCGCAGGCGGTATTCCTGTCCGGCGTGCTCGATCACCAGCTCGTTGCCGCCGCCGAGCAGCTTGCCGCTGGCGATGCGCTGCGGAGCAGGATTGCGCGGACGATGATCGCTGACCGAAGACGTGCGCGAGCCGGAGTCGAAAACGCCCGGCGCAGCATGATGTGGCTCGAACATGGCTTACTCCCGCGTCGTGGTGGCGGGGTAAATGATAACGATTCTCATTTGAGTGTCAATCACCGGCATAGCCGGACTGCGGCATGGAAGCCGTCGTCCGATTGTTGCCTGCCGGTGTCGCACCTGCCCTTCGAAGTCTTGCGAAGCCAAGGCAGAACGATCCGCGTCGCCGGCCTGCGGATGTCCATTCCATTTCTCGATCGGGTGCAGATTCTCGATCGGGTGCAGACGGTAACCGGGCCGATCGGCCGGGCCGGTGCGCCACGAACTCCCGCGCGCAGGAGAGCGGGACTTCCAACCCGGGACTGGCAATGGGTCGGTGACGTCGGCGCGATCGCCTACAGCGCGATGTCCTCATCGAGGCCATACGCAGGCCGATCCACGGCCTCGCCCAGCATCTCGCGCAGGTCGTCTTCGATCTCGCGGCAGATGCGCGTGATCGGCACGTCGTTGGCGCCGCCCTCGAACGGGTTTTCGGTGCTTTCGCCGACACGGTCGAGCGAGGCGTACATCCACGAGATCAGGATGCCGAGCGGAACGCCGAACCAGACCATGTGGCCCTTCGCCCATCCGTCGACGAGGCCGTCCAGGCGGGCGAACTCGCCCATCACGCCGAGCGGCAGCAGCACGCAGAGGATCCGCACGAACAGCGAATTGATGAAGGCGTGCTGCCTCGGGTACGGGTAGTTCTTGATCCGCTCCGCGCGTCCCTGCTGTTCCTGGAAGTCGCGGATCGCCTTCTGCAGCTCGGCGAACGCGGCCGGGCCGAGGCCACCCTCGTCGAGCAGGCGCCGCGTCTGCGCGCGCTGCAGATCGAGCGCCTGCAGCGCCTGACTTCTCGAGGCGAGCATGCGGGCCGCGTCATCCGGGCCGACGTAGCGGGCCAGCTCCGCCTCCAGCGATTCCTCGCGCTCGTGGATGCGGTACAGGCGGCGGTACTCGACGTTGTAGGCCTTGTCGGTGGTCTCCCACGGCATCGTGCGGCGCAGCTGGTGGCGCAGCGCCGCGAGCCAGGCGAAATGACGCTGCACGAGTTCGCGCGCACGCGCCGGATCGGCGACGGAATCGCGGCAGAGGAAGCCCCAGGCGCGGCTGGCACTGGCGATGGACGACCAGATCTGCTGCGCCTCCAGCATGCGGCCGTAGGTCTGCTGCATCTTGAATCCGGCCGACAGCGCGACCGTGGTGCCGAGCAGGACGACGACGCCGAGCGGAATCGTCAGCCACGTCCATCCCGCCCATTGACGGAGCAGCGCCGGCACGACGGCGAGCGCGATCAGGACGTAGCTCGCGCGCCGCGTCCAGACGACGAATTCCCAAACGGTGTAGGGCTTTCCGATACGCATGAGGCTTTTCCGTAGGCGGCAGGGAGATGCGCGCGCTCATTCGCTACAGCGGACACGGGCCGGCACCGGCCTGGTCCGCTCGAATCCGAAGCGCGTGTAGAGATGGAGGAAGACGAAGAACCCGAAGTAAACGAACATCCAGAAGCGGCCGAACGCGTTCTCGATCGCGGTGACGTCCGCCTCCGGGCCGAACAGGCGCGGGATCCACGTCGTCGACACGCCCGCGCCGACGGCGCCGAGCAGCACGAAGGAGACGGCGAACAGCGCGAGCGCGATCCGGTATCCGCGACCCCGGTAGCGCACCGAGCGCACCGCGCCGCGGTCCAGCCACGGCAGCAGGAACAGCGCAAGGATCGCGCCGAACATCACCGCCACGCCGAGCAGCTTGTGCGGGACGACGCGCAACATCGCGTAGTACGGCGCGAAGTACCACACCGGCTTGATGTGCGCGGGCGTCTCCAGCGGATTGGCTGCGATGAAGTTCTCCGCCTCGAGAAAGACGCCGCCGAAGGTCGGTGCGAAGAAGACCACGAACGCAGCCAGCAACAGGAAGACGCTGGTGCTGAACAGGTCCTCGACCGTGTAGTACGGATGGAACGGGATGCCGTCGAGCGGCACGCCGGCTTCCGAGGTCGCCTCGGAGATCTCCACGCCGTCCGGATTGTTCGACCCGACCTCGTGCAGCGCGAGGATGTGCAGCGTCACCAGCAGCACCAGGACCAGCGGCAGCGCGACCACGTGCAGCGCGAAGAAGCGGCCGAGGGTGGCGTCGCCGGGAAGGTAGTCGCCCATGATCCACTGCGTGAGGCCGTCGCCGACGAGAGGGATCGCGCCGAACAGCGAGACGATCACCTTGGCGCCCCAGAACGACATCTGTCCCCACGGCAGCACGTAGCCCATGAACGCCTCGGCCATCAGCACGAGGAAGATCAGCAGGCCGAGGATCCAGACCAGCTCGCGCGGCTTCTTGTACGAACCGTAGGCCAGCGCGCGGAACATGTGGACGTAGATCACCACGAAGAACAGCGATGCGCCGGTCGAATGCAGGTAGCGGATCAGCCAGCCCCATTCGACGTCGCGCATGATGTGCTCCACCGACGCGAACGCGCCGGCGGCGGACGGCTGGAAATGCATCGCCAGGAAGACGCCGGTGAGGATCTGGTTGACCAGCACGACCAAGGCCAGCACGCCGAAGTAGTACAGGACGTTGAAGTTCTTCGGCGCGTAGTAGCGGCTGGTGTGCGCGGCCAGGAACGAGAGCAGCGGCAGGCGCTCCTCGATCCAGGCGAGCAGCCGGTGGTTCGGGCGAATGCGTACCCATTTCAGTGCCATGGCCGGATTCCCGCGTCAGCTCTCGATCGATGGATTGCGGCCGGACGGAATCGCCGGCTCCGGCTCCGGCTCCGGCGCCAGCGAGACCACGTGTTCGATGCCGCCTCGAAACAGCTTGGTGTAGGGGCAGATGCGCTCGGTGCCGCGAACGAGTTCCGCCGCGCAGCGGCGATCGATCCCGGACATGGACACGCGGACCTCGGCCGAGAGCAGGAACTGCCCGTCGACCGGATCGCGCGCGAACGTCACCGCGGCTTCCACGCCGACGTCCGCCAGCACGAGACCGCGACGCTCCGCCAGCAGCACCAGCGCGCCGTGGAAGCAGGCCGCGCAGCTCGCCGCGAACAGCTGCTCCGGGTTCGTGCCGCCGCCCGGTCCGCCGAGCGCGGCCGGCAGGCGCAGGTGCGTGACGAGCGCGCCGTCGTCGGATCTCGCGATGCCCGAAGCCCGGCCGTGCCCGGTCGTCCCGCCGCTCACGCCGACTCGCGCCGTGTAGAGCGGCTGAGCCTCCTCGCCGTGGTACTTGTCGAGGAAATCCGACGGCGGCCGTTGCAATCCGGACATGGGTCATCCCGCCCGCGCGACTGCGCGTCGCCGCTGCGACTCAGTGCGGCCCGCGCCCGTTTTCCAGGCCGGCGAACTCCGACTGCGCCAGCCAGTGCTCGAAGTCCAGCGCGCCCTTCCGCGCCGGTCCGGCCGGAACCAGGGTCTCGTTCTGCAGCTGCGCGCCGAAGTACGCGGCGTGCGCGTCGGCGACCACCTCGCGCGGGTCCTCGGTGAGGCTCATGAAGCGTTGCGCCAGGCCGACGAGCGACTCGCGCTCGGGACCGGCGATCTCGACGATGCCGCCGGCGGGCGGCTGCAGGGCGAAGTGCGCGACCGCCTCGGCGACGTCCTCGGAAGCGATCGGCTGCACCAGCGCCGGCGACAGCCGTATCGTCGAACCCTCGGCCCCGGACTGGATGATGCCCGGCAGGAACTCGAAGAACTGCGTCGAGCGGACGATCGTGTACGGAATGCCGGAATCACGGATCGACTGCTCCTGCGCGAGCTTGGCGCGGAAGTAGCCGCTGGCGAGAAGCCGGTCGGTGCCGACGACGGACAGCGCCACATGATGGCCGACTCCGGCTCTCGCCTCGGCCGCAGCGATGTTCCGTCCGGCCGTGCGGAAGAACTCCATCGCCGGGCCGTCCTCGAACGACGGCGAATTGGCCAGGTCCACCACGATACCGACGCCGGCCATCGCGGCGTCGAGGCCTGTGCCACTGAGGATGTCGACGCCGGTCGCCGGCGCCGCGGCGATCGCCTCGTGTCCCTGGTCGCGCAGACGCGCGACGACCTTGCTGCCGATGCGGCCGGTACCGCCGATGACGAGGATTTTCATGATGCGTTTCCCGAAGCCTCAGAAGACGGCCGGTCAGTCGCCGCGCGACCGCCGGATGACGTGTCGGAAATGCTAGGAAGCCGCCGCGCCGCGCAGTAGCCCCGGCGGCGGGCACGCGATGTTTCCCGCCGCGCACCAATCGGCTAGTCAGGCTGCGACATCGACGGTCGGCGCCGTGCGCTCCACCTGCGGACGTGCGCAACAGTCCAGGTCCAGCGCGCGCACCTGCGCGCTCATGAAGTCGACGAACGCGCGAATGCGCTTGGGCAGCTGCTCCCGGCTCAGGTAGCACAGGTAGTGGCCGCCGTCGTCGGGAGAGAACGCCTCGAGGCAGGCCACGAGGGTTCCCGCACGCAGCGGTTCGCTGGCCTGATAGGCGGGGAGCTGCGCCAGGCCGTCGCCCGCCAGTACCGCGTGCAACACCAGCTCGGGATCGTTGAAGACGAGATCGGCCGACGGCGCCGCGTCGGCGGCGCGTCCGTCGCGTTTGAAGTCCCAGCGGCACAGCCGCCCGTTGGGCAGCCGCCGGTTGATGCAGGCGTGCCGCGCCAGATCCTCGATCGACTGCGGCAGACCGTGGCGGCGCGCGTACGCGGGCGATGCGCAGACCAGCCTTCGCATCGGGATCAGCTGCTTGGCGATCACCTGGCTGTCGTCGAGCACGCCTTCGCGAAAAGCCACGTCGACGCGGCCGGTCACCAGGTCGGCGTCGCGCTCGTCGAGCAGCAGCTCCAGCGCGACCCCGGGAAAGCGTGCGCGGAACGGGCGCAGCAGCGGCGCGACCACCTTGCGTCCGAAGCCCGGCGTCGCGCCGATCCGCAGCAGCCCGCGCGGCGGCCCTTCGCGCAGATCGCGCATCTCCTCCAGCGCCTGCAGGATGCGCTCCACGCCGGGGCGGCAGTGCTCGAAGAAGCGCTCGCCCTCGCGCGTCAGCGAGGTCGCCCGCGTGGTGCGCAGGAACAGGCGCGTGCCGAGCTGCCCTTCGAGCTTCTGCACGCTGCGGCTGACGGCCGAGCGGCCGATGCCGAGGCGGTCGCCGGCGCGCGCGAAGCTGCCTTCGGTGGCGACCGCGATGAAGGCGACCACGCCGGCATAGCTGGCCGAGAAGCTGGAGGTCAGCGGATCGCGGCCGTCGAGCGGCGCCTGCACGAGCGCGTTCACGAGCATCGCCCGTACGTGATCTCGACACGGCTTTCGCCCGCGGCGCAGGCGGTCGGGAAAGTGTCCATGTCTTCCAGACGTCCGAGCGCGAGACGTTGTGACATCCAGGCGCATTGGTGCCTCGCCGGCAACACCAAGTATCGGCGCAGGCGCCTACTGGCCGCCGCCTGCGGACCATAGCCTTGCGGCCAGCCCGGCGCACGCCGCGCCGGCCCCATCCCGCCACGGAGCTTTCGCATGAGCCAGCGTCTCGACTATCAGCAGCAATCCCCCGACCTGTTCAAGAAGTTCGTCGAATTCAGCTTGCAGGTGAAGAAGTCCTCGATCGAGCCGTCGATCCTCGATCTGGTCAACATCCGCGCTTCGCAGCTCAACGGCTGCGCGTTCTGCGTGGACATGCACGTCAAGGAGGCGACCATCCGCGGCGAACGCCCGCTGCGCCTGCATCACGTCGCGATCTGGCGCGAATCGACGCTGTTCGCACCGCGCGAGCGCGCCGCCCTCGCCTGGACCGAAGCGCTCACGCAGCTGCCGCCGCAAGGCGTGCCGGACGACGTCTACGAGCGCGTGCGCACGCAGTGGTCGGAGAAGGAACTCAGCGACCTGAGCTACGCCGTGATGGCGATCAACGCGTGGAACCGCGCCAACGTCGCCTTCCGTTCGGTGCCGGGCAGCCTGGACAAGCCGTTCGGCCTGGACAAGGCCAATCTGGCCTGAGCCCGCGGCCACACACATTCGAGGAGATTGCCATGCGCACGATTGTTCCACTCGGCCTGCTGGCCCTGCTCTGTTCCGGCGCCGCGGCGGCGGCCGGTCCCGCGGCCGCCGCTCCCGCTCCGACGGTGACGATGCTGACGACGCAGGAGTTGCCGGAATTCCCGGGCAAGGAAGCGGTGATGCTGCTCGTCGACTATCCGCCGGGCGGAGCCGATCCGGTCCATCGCCACGACGCACACGCCTTCATCTACGTCCTGCAGGGATCGATCGTCATGGGTGTCGCCGGAGGCACGCCGGTGACCCTGCACGCCGGCCAGACCTTCCATGAGGGCCCGCACGACCTGCACACCATCGGACGCAACGCCAGCAAGGACGAGCCCGCGCGATTCCTGGCGGTCCTGCTCAAGGACAAGGGCAAGCCGGCGCTGATTCCGGCCGAATGAGCGGGCCGCGCGGCGCGAGCGGCGCGCGATGAACGACATCGGTGCGTGCCACAATGGGTACATGGGCCGTGCCGATGTCCGTATGGAAGATCCCGTCCACATCTTCAGCCGACTGCAGCCGCGCATGCTCGGTGCCGCCTACCGCATGCTCGGCTCGCTCGCCGAGGCCGAAGACGTGGTGCAGGACGTATGGACGCGCTGGCACGACGCCGACGTCGCGCGCATCGAGAATGCGGAAGCCTGGCTGGTCACCACCACGACGCATCGCGCCGTCGATCGCCTGCGCCAGGCGCGCGTCGAGCGCGAGAAGTATGCCGGCATCTGGCTTCCCGAGCCGGTGCTCACCGACGGCCCGGCGACGCCGGAACAGTTGCAGGAAGCCTCGAGCGATCTGTCGATCGCGTTCCTGACCGTGCTCGAGCGCCTCGCGCCCGACGCGCGCGCGGCGTTCCTGCTGCGCGAGGTGTTCGACGTCGACTACCCGGAGATCGCCGACCTGCTCGGCAAGACCGAGACCGCCTGCCGGCAGATCGTGCACCGCGCCAAGCGCCAGCTGCGCGAAGCACGGCCGCGCTATGCCGTGTCCGAGGCGGCGCATCGGCGCTTGATGCGCCGTTTCGTCGAAGCGATGTCGGGCGGCGACTTCGCCGCCTTGAAGGACCTGCTCGCCGAATCCGCCGAACTCGTCGGCGACGGCGGCGGCATCGTCACCAGTTTTCCGGAGCCGATGGTCGGCGGTCGGCGCATCGCGCAGCTCTTCTACGCAGCCACGCTCGGCTCCGGGCGCGACATGCGCGTGGAGCTGGCGTCGATCAACGGCCGCTGGGGCGTGCTGCGCTATCTGGACGGCGAGCTGGAGTCGGCACAGTCCTACGACACCGACGGCGAGAAGGTGCTGCGCATCTACGTGCAGCGCAATCCGCACAAGCTCGCGCGCATCGCCGCTCGGCAGCTCGTCTCGCTGGAATAGGGCCGGCGCATCGGGCGGCCCTCGCGGTGTGATCGTGCCCGCCGGTTCTCAGCCCGTCCGCGCCATCGCGCCGATCCGTCAGTCGACCGCTACCTCCGCCTTCCGCCGGCGAATGCCGCGATACGCGACTGCCGGCAGCGCGAACCGCAGCGCGGGCCGGCCGAACTGTTCGGTCCGGCCGTCCGGCTCGAAACCGAGTCGCTGCAGCAACGGCGGCACCGAGCGGTTGTCCGGCGTGCATAGGCCGATCAGGCGGGGCAGGCCGAGCCGTTCGAAGGCATGGGTGCACAGCGCCGCGCCGCCTTCGAGTGCGTAGCCGCGCCCCCATGCGCGCGGCAGCAGGCGCGTGCCGATCTCGATCTCACCGATCTCGGTGCTCGGCATCAGCGAGAAGATGCCGATGAACTGCCCGCGCGTGTCGGTCGCGTACCAGATGCCGAGGCCGGGCCGTTCGAGCACGGTGCGCTGCGTATGCTGGATCATGCCGACGACTTGGCGCAGCGTGTCCAGAGGCGCATCGAGAATATGGCGCGCAACGCGACTTTCCAGGCCGAGGCGCAGGAGATCGAGTGATTGTCCGTAGTGGAGATCGACCAGCTGCATGCGACGCGTCTGCAGGAACTCGGTCGGAGTGGAGGCGCTTACGGCAGATGGGGAGGCGTCGGAGGTCATGGTCATTCAATAAGCGAGGCGCGGTCTTTGCGGACCTAGGGCAATCCCGAGGTCGGGCACGCCCTAGATTGACCCTGAACCGGCGGCAAGGAAACTAGCTGCCACGTCCGCGGCGCGGGCGCGACCGCGGCGAACGACGCCGTCAATTACACATTTGCTAAGGGAGAACGCGTCATGGGTAACGTAGTCGGCGGAGCGCTCACTCAAGTCCTCAGCAGCATCGTCAAGCCGCTGCTCAGCCAGCTCACCAGCATGCTCGGCAACCTGCTCGGCGGCGCCGCTGGTGGCCTGCTGAACAACCTGCTCGGCCAGTCCGGCATGAACCAGAACGCGCAGCAGTCGTTCCTGGACAACTTCACGCAGGGCTTCGGTCAGGGCTTCAGCCAGGCGCTTCAGCACTAAGGCAAGGTTCTCACGATGAGCAACGCAGGAACCGAGGAAGAACGGCGCGTCTATCTGGCCAGCTTGGCCGAAATGCGCGCCAACGACCTGATCAGCGCCGACGACGAGACCGCGCTGGCCCGCCACTACGAGGACCAGAAGGCTTCGCTCGAAGCGGCGTTCCTCCAGTTCCTGCCGGAATACCAGCGCCGCCTACGCGAGGACGGCGAAGCCAGCGCGAACGCATGGCTGGCCGAAACCGCCCGCGAACTCGGACGGCGCGAAGGCGAGGCGGCAGGCAAGGTCGTCGGCGGACTGACGGCGACTCGCGAGGCGACTCCGGGCTGACCGGCGCTCATCGGTACCGTGTGAATCGAGACGGCCACGCTTGCGTGGCTGTTTTCGTTTCCGACCGGCCGTTTCCCGAACTCCGCGCAACCGACGATCCGGACACCGTCTCCTAGGCGGTCATCGTCCGTCGGGAGTCGCCCGTGAAACTGTTCCTCTCGCTCGTCGTCCTGCTGCTCGCCCACACCGCGCCGGCGCGAGCGGCCGTGCCGGAAGCTTTCATCGAGGCCTATGCGAAGCAGCATGGCTTCAGCGGCTCGATCCGCATTTCGCGCCCCGGCAAGCCGGACTACGCGCGCAGCTTCGGCCTGGCGAACCTCGCCTTCGAAGTTCCGAACCGCACGCAGACGAAGTACAAGATCGCCTCGATCACCAAACTGTTCACGGCGACGCTGATCCTGCAGCTGCGCGAGCAAGGCAAGCTCGACCTGGAGCGGCCGATCCGCACCTACCTGACCGACTACACCGGCCGCGGCGGCGACACGATCACCGTGCATCAGCTGCTGAACCACACTTCGGGCCTGCCGAACTTCGACCGGGTCACCGACGCCGCCGATGCGATCCGCAACGGCCTGCCGACCTATCAGAAGCCGTACACCAGCGATCAGCTGCTGGTCGATTTCTGCAGCGGCGATCCGGTGCACGCGCCCGGCACGACGTTCGACTACAACAACGGCGACTACGTCGTGCTCGGCAAGATCATCGAGCGCCTGTACGGCGCTCCTTACGAGCGCGTGCTGAAGGAGAAGATCCTCGATCCGTTGCGAATGAAGGACAGCGGCTTCCTGCACCAGAGCGACGTCGTCGCCGGGCTCGCCGATACCTATTTCTATCGCGACGACCTGAAGGCGCTGTCGCCGGACCTGCCGGCGTATCCGGAGAACTGGTACGCCGCCGGCGCGCTCTACTCGACGACCGCGGATCTGGCGAGGTTCGCGCAGGCGCTGTTCGGACGGAAGCTGCTGCGCCAGGAATCGCTCGACCGGATGTTCACGCCGGGACTCGACGACTACGGCTACGGCCTGTGGTCGTACGACACCAAGCTCGGCGGCGTTCCGCGCCGCGTCGTGAAACGACCCGGCCGGATCATGGGCGCGCAGGCGCAGCTGTTTCACGTGTTCGATCCGGACCTCACCATCGTCGTGCTGGCGAATACGGGCGCTGCCGACCTGGACGAGTTCGTCGCGCGGATCGCCGAACGCGCGGTGGAGTGAGCGCGGCGGATCTCCGCGTCTGCTCCGCGCGCCGGAATCCGCGCAAGCCCCCGCTCGACCACCCGCCCGCTCGGCGCCCGGGTCCCGGCCAGGCGTCTCCCGACGCGGGCCGTCGTCGCGGCGGTCGGCCCGCCGCACCGCGCCGATCGGCCGCCTTCATTGTTCTTCATTCGCCTTTCCGGCACTTCATCCGCCCTTGCGCTCGACTGGCGCCTCCTTTCGAACGGAGTGCGTCATGCGACCTTGGAACTGGACATGGCTGATCGGCCTGTTGCTCGCCCCCGCCCTGGCCGGCGCCGAACCCGCCGCCTACCGGGTGCCCGAAGAACTCGCCGACGGCTGGCGCAGCGCCGACGCCGGCCGGCTCGGCTGGAACACGGCTAAGCTCGGCGACATCCAGACGCGCATCGCCGCGCAGGACCTGAAGGGCATCACTAGCGTCCTCGTCGCCGACCGCGGCCGGCTCGTCTACGAGCAGTACTTCAACGGCGGCGCGCGCGACACGCCGAACGACATGCGTTCGGCGACGAAGACGCTGACCGCCGCGCTGGCCGGCGTGGCGATCGATCGCGGCCTGATTGCGAACGCATCGGCGAAGGTCTACCCGTACTTCCGCGACCTCGGCCCATTGCGCAACGCCGATCCGCGCAAGGAGGCGTTCACGCTGGAAGACCTGCTGACGATGAGTTCGCTGTGGGAATGCGACGACGACAATCCGTTCTCGAGCGGCAACGAGGAACGCATGTACGTCACCGAGAACTGGCTGCGCTTCGCGCTCGAGCTGCCGATCAAGGGATTCGCGCCGTGGATGGCCAAGCCGGCGGACAGCCCGTACGGCCGCGCGTTCTCCTACTGCACGGCCGGCAGCTTCGTCGCCGGTGCGGTGGTCGAACGGGCAGCACGCAGGTCCCTCGACGCGTTCGCGGCCGAGGTGCTGGAGAAACCGCTCGGCATCGCGACGTCGCAGTGGAACCGTTCGCCCGACGGCATCGTAATGGGCGGCGGCGGCACACGCTACCGCAGCCGCGACATCGCCAAGATCGGTGCCGTGCTCGCCGACGGGGGCCGCTGGCAGGGCAGGCCGGTGATCTCCTCCCGCTGGGTCGAGGCGATGCTGACGCCGCACGCGAAGGCGCGCGAGGACGCCGAGTACGGCTATCTGATCTGGCGCTTCCACTACGCCGTGGACGGCAAGGATCGCGCGGTCTGGGCGATGAGCGGCAACGGCGGCAACTACGTCTTCGTCCTGCCCGAGCAGGGCCTGGTCGCCGTGATCACCAGCCGCGCCTACAACCAGCGCAACGCGCACGCGCAATCGCAGGAGCTGTTCCGCGATCTCGTTCTCGCCGCTGCGCCGGCGGCGGGCGCGGCCCGCTGATCCGCGTCGAGCCGATGCGCGGCTCCGCCGGAGGCTCGAAACGGAGGTTCAGTCATGCGACTTCGGTTCGATCAGCTCCGGCGGAAGCCAGGCGGCAGCCAGCACGGTCGCGCGCTCGGAGGCTAGCGCGCGACCGATCCGGTCGACCACCTCGGCGAAGCCGGGCTCGTCCGCCAGCGGGCGGAACAGCGGCGAGGTCCGCAGCCAGGCCTGATCGCGAAAACCGCCGTCCACCGCGCGGCCGAGCGCGGCGACGGCGGCAACGCGATCGCCGGCGCCGCTGCGCAGCAGGGCGACCTCGATCCACGCGTCCGGCAGGTCGGCCGCGGATTCCGCGACCGCGGCGGCACGCTCGGCGAGTTCGTCGGGAGTCGCCGCGGGCACGCCGTGGAGACGCGCCAAGGTCGTCGGGAAACTCTGGTGCGGCCGCAGCGCGACCGCCTCGCCGAACCCCTCCGCCGCGCGCGGTCGATTCCCGCGCACGAGCGCGAGCTCGCCGGCGAGCAGGAACAGCTGCGGGTGCCGGGGACGGTCGAGCGCCTCGGCCAATGCGGCCTCGGCTTCGGCGTAGCGCCCTTGCACGAACAGGAAGCGCGGCCAGGCGACGTTGCCGAACACGTTGTCCGGATACAGGCGGAAGATCTTCGCGTAGCGCCGCTCGGCCGCCGCGTCGAAGCCGAGCAGCTCGAGGTTGCGCGCGATCTGCAGATCCAGAAAACGCAGGTTCGCGCCGGAGCGCTCGGCCGCGACATTGCTTTCCAGCGCCTCGGCGAGACGGCCGCGGATCGCGTACAGGTTCGCCGCCGAGGCGCGGCTGTCGGCGCGCGCCGACGGGTCGAGCGCGAAGGCGCGTTCGTACTCGGCGATCGCCGCGTCGATCTCGCCGCGACAGTCGTGTGCATAGGCCAGCGCGTTGTGCGCCGCGCTGTCGCCGGGCGTGCGCGCGATCACCGCCTCGGCCAGTGCCTGCGCGCGCGCCGCCGCGTCCGGCGCGCCGTTGTACAGGCACATGCGTGCGCTCAGCGCGCGGCTGAGGCCGACGCTCGCCGCGGCATCGTCGGGCGCGGCGCGCAACGCCTCCTCGTACAAGGCGATGGCGCGCTCGTTGTTGTCGGCTTGGCCGATGCCGGCGTAGTAGCGGGCGCGCTGCAGCAGCTCGTCCCGCGCATTCGCCGGCGCCGCCGGCGCGACAGGCCGATGCAGCGCCACGGCGAGTGCCGCCAGCAGCGTGGCGACGCCGAGGATGCCGATCGCGTACGCGCGCCTGCGCGGCGGCGCGGCGGCGACCGTTTCCGCTTCCAGCCGCTGCGGCGCGCTGCACAGCTGATAGCCGCGGCCGCGCACGGAGCGGACGTAGCGCGGATTGCGTCCGTCGTCGCCGAGCGCCTGGCGCAGCAGCTTGATCCGTTGCGTGACGGTCTCCTCGTTGACCACCGCCGGCGCCCATACGCGCTCGATCAGCTCGTCGAAGCCGACCACGCGGTCGCCCTGCTCGAGCAGGTAGCGCAGCAGTTGGAAGCTGAGTCCGGCCACGTCGAGTTCGGCCTGCGCCCGCGTCACGCGCTGGCGGGCGAGATCGACGCGCAGGTCGTCGAGGACGTAGATCGGCGGACGGGCGGCACTCATCGGCGCGCATCGTATGCCATGCGCGAGACGCGAGCTGCCGGTCCCGCCCTCCGATCGCGCGTCCCCGCCGGCGCACCGTGCGGCCGGCCGACGACCGGATGCCGCGCCCGTCCAACTGCTCTATACTCCGCGCGCTCCATTGGGGAGTAGCCGGCCGCGGCGATGCGTTGCGGCAAGCGCGTCAACACACTTGGCGAACACGCCATGGCGCGCAGCGATCGTTCCGGATCGCCCGGCAAGACCTTTGGTTCTCGCACGTCGGACCCGGGCCGGGGCGGCGCGCGCGGAATCATTGCGTCCACTGCCCCAGCCCGCCGGAGTTCCCATGCAAACCCTGCTCGTTTCGACCGCCGCGGTCGCGATCGCCGAGATCGGCGACAAGACGCAGCTGCTGTCCCTGATTCTCGCCGCGAAGTACCGGCGGCCGTGGCCGATCTGCATCGGCATCTTCGTCGCGACCCTGGTCAATCACGCGATCGCCGGCTCGGTCGGCGCGCTGGTCTCGGCCTGGTTGTCGCCCGACGCGTTGAAATGGATCGTCGCGCTGAGCTTCTTCGCCGTCGCCGCCTGGACCCTGATCCCGGACAAGGCCGACGAGGACGGCGCGATGCGCGGCGCCGGCCGCGGCGTGCTGATCGCGACCGTGATCGCCTTCTTCCTGGCCGAGATGGGCGACAAGACCCAGGTCGCCACGGTCGTTCTGGCGGCGCAGTACCAGCCGCTGTGGCAGGTCGTCGCCGGCACCACGATCGGCATGCTGCTGGCGAACGTGCCGGTGGTCTGGCTCGGCGCGCGCTTCGCCGAGAAGCTGCCGCTGAAGGCCGCGCGCATCGGCGCCGCGCTGCTGTTCGCCGCGCTGGGCGTGTGGATCCTGCTGCGCTAGCCGGTGATGAAAGGAGACGCGATGGCGCCTTTTTGCGCGCCCCTCACGAATCCCGAATCACCAATCCCCGCTCTACAACGCATCCGCATCGAGCTCGCCGGTGCGGATGCGGATCACCCGGTCGAGCTTCCAGGCGAAGCTCTTGCCGTCGCCGATCTTGCCGGTGTTGGCGGTATTGGCGATCGTTTCGACGACGCGCTCGAGCTGGTCGTCGCTGACCGCGACCTCGAGCTTGATCTTGGGCAGGAAGTCGACCACGTACTCGGCGCCGCGATACAGCTCCGTGTGGCCCTTCTGGCGCCCGAAGCCCTTGATCTCGGTGACGGTGATGCCTTGGACGCCCACCTCGGCGAGCGCTTCGCGCACCTCGTCGAGCTTGAAGGGCTTGATGATCGCCATGACCATGTGCATCTGTCAGTTCCCGCCATGAAATGTCGTTACGACTATAGCCGGGTCGATTCGTGTAGGAAATTTCCTACACGCAAATCCGAAACAGTCGGCTGGCGCGGCGATCCGCGCCCGCTAGACTTTCCGGTATGGGGGCAGCGCCGAAGGACCGGCGCCGCACGGAAGCTTCCGACCGGCGGCGGGCCAATCCCGCCGCCGGTCGACCCCAAGGATTCCGCGAACCGGACCTCACGGATCGAGTCCGTTCGAGCGCCAGGACGGCGCGGGCGTTGCCGTACCACGTTCTTCGCCGCGGACGCCGATGCGCCCGCGGCGGCGGCACCTCGGTGCCGGCAAGTTCCACGCCGCAGCGACCGGCACAGGCCGCGCGGTGCGTCATCCGACCATCCGAATCATGCCCAGAAGGGGTGAGCCATGATCGAGCTTCGATCCATCGACGACCTTGCGCAGCGACTCGCCGCGCTGGTTCCGCCCGGTCTCGCGCAGGCGCGCGACGACCTCACCGCGAATTTCCGCAGCGCGCTGCAGTCCGGGCTGCGCCAGCTCGATCTGGTCACGCGCGAGGAATTCGACGTGCAGCGCTGCGTGCTGCTGCGCACGCGCGAGAAGATCGAGCAGCTCGAGCAGCAGATCCTCGCGCTCGAGCGCCTGGTCGGCGCGGCGACGACGCAGCCGAAACACTAGCGCCGCCACCGCCGACACGCGTTGCCACGACACGAGCGCCGACGGTCGCGCGGCGCCGACGGGGAAGCTCGTGCCCGCGATCGCCACGATGATCTCGCCTCCGCATCCATTCGACGTTTTCCCGGGAAGCCCGCCGCCCCGCGCAGCTCACCCCCTGGCAGGGGTGGCGGGCCTTTTTCCGGAACCGGAGCCCGGCCTCCGATGAGCCTCGCCGTCGTCTACACGCGCGCGCAGGCCGGCGTCGCCGCACCGCTGGTGGCCTGCGAGGTGCACCTGTCCGGCGGTCTCCCCGGCACGTCGATCGTCGGCCTGCCGGAGGCGGCGGTGAAGGAAGCGCGCGATCGCGTGCGCGCCGCGATCCTCAACGCACAGCTCGACTACCCGCAGCGCAAGGTCACGGTGAACCTGGCACCGGCCGACCTGCCCAAGGACGGCGGCCGCTTCGACCTGCCGATCGCGCTCGGCATCCTCGCCGCCAACGGCGGCCTGCCGCGCGAAGCGCTCGCCGGCCACGAGTTCGTCGGCGAACTTGCGCTGTCGGGCGAGCTGCGCGCGGTGCAAGGCGTACTGCCGGCGGTGCTGCACGCCACGCGCGTCGGAAGGCGCGTGATCGTGCCGCGCGGCAACGGCGCCGAAGCCGCGCTGGTCGCGGAAGCCGACGTGCGCGTCGCCGACTCGCTGCTCGAGGTCTGCGCGCATCTGACCGGGCGCGCCGAACTCGGCAACGCCGTCGCGGTTGCCGCGCCCTGCGCGTTCGCCGACACGCTCGACCTCGCCGACGTGCGCGGTCAGCCGCAGGCGCGCCGCGCGCTGGAGATCGCCGCGGCCGGCGGCCACAACCTCCTGCTCAGCGGCGTGCCCGGAACCGGAAAGACCATGCTGGCGAGCCGGCTGCCCGGCATCCTGCCGCCGCTGGAAGAACACGAAGCCCTGGAGCTCGCGGCGATACGCTCGGTCGCCGGACAGGACAACGACGTCGCGACCTGGAAGCAGCGCGCCTTCCGCCACCCGCATCACACTGCCTCGGCCGTCGCGCTGGTCGGCGGCGGCTCGATCCCGCGCCCCGGCGAAATCTCGCTCGCCCATCACGGCGTGCTCTTTCTCGACGAGCTGCCCGAGTTCGACCGGCACGTGCTCGAGGTGCTGCGCGAACCGCTCGAATCCGGCCGCATCTCCATCTCGCGCGCGGCGCGCCAGGTCGAATTCCCGGCGCGCTTCCAGCTCATCGCCGCGATGAACCCGTGTCCGTGCGGCTACGCCGGCGATCCGAGCGGACGCTGCCGCTGCACGCCGGAGGCGATTGCGCGCTACCGAGCGCGCATCTCCGGCCCCCTGCTCGACCGCATCGACCTGAAGCTCGACATGCCGCGCGTGCCGCACGCGGAGCTGCGCGACGCCGCCGGCGGCGAGAGCAGCGCCGTCGTGCGCGAACGCGTCGGCGCCGCGCGCCGGCTGCAGCTCGAACGCGCCGGCAAGCCGAACGCATGGCTCAGCAATCGCGAAGTCGAGCGCGACTGCGCCTTGTCCGCGAGCGAACATGGCCTGCTCGATCGCGCGGTCGAACGCCTCGGATTGTCCGCACGCGCCTACCACCGCGTGCTGCGCGTCGCGCGCACGATCGCCGACCTCGCCGGCAGCGCCCGCATCGACGCGACGCATCTGTCCGAAGCGATCCAGCACCGCCGCTTCGGCGAGTGAGTCGCCGGCCCGTCGCCGAAAACCGACGGCATTCCCGATCGGGAATGCCGACGACGACGTTATGATCGGCGCATGACCATCATCCAGCACATCTACTGGGTTTTCGCCGCGGCATCGGCGCTGGTCCTGGTCGGCATCGCCTCGAGCGTGATCGCGCGTCGCTTCGGCGCGCCGTTGCTGCTGGTGTTCCTGGTCATCGGCATGCTCGCCGGCGCCGACGGTCCCGGCGGCATCGCCTTCGACGACTACAGCGGCGCCTACGAACTCGGCTCGCTGGCGCTGGCGATCATCCTGTTCGACGGCGGCCTGCGCACGCGCTTCGCCACCGTGCGCCGGGTACTGGCACCGACGATGCTGCTGGCCACGATCGGCGTGCTGCTGAGCGCGGTGCTGACCGGCGTCGCCGCGAGCTGGCTGCTGCAGCTGGACGCGATGACCGGCTTCCTCGTCGGCGCGGTGGTCGCGTCGACCGACGCCGCCGCCGTGCTGTTCCTGCTGCGCGCCGGCGGCCTGCAGCTGCGCGAGCGCGTCGGCGCGACGCTGGAGATCGAATCGAGCGCGAACGATCCCGCCGCGATCCTGCTGACGATGCTGCTGGTCCAGTACGTCACCACGCCGGCGGGCCTGTCGCCGCTCGCGCTGGTGCAGGAATTCGTCGTCGAGTTCGGCATCGGCGGCATCGCCGGCGTGGTCGGCGGCGGCGCGATCGCGCGCGGATTGAACCGCCTGCAGCTCGATCATGCGCTGTCGGCGCTGTTCGCGCTGGCCGCCGCGGTGCTGGTGTTCGGCATCACCGGCCAGCTGCACGGCAGCGGCTTCCTCGCCGTCTACATCGCCGGGCTGATGGTCGGCAATCGCGTCAGCGGCGGACTGACGAACCTGCTCGGCACGCTCGACGCGGCCACCTGGCTGTGCCAGATCGCGATGTTCCTCGTGCTCGGCCTGCTCGCCTCGCCGCGGCTGCTGCTGCAATCGCTGCTGCCGGCGCTCGGCGTGGCCGCGTTCCTGATGTTCGTCGGCCGGCCGCTGGCGGTGGTGGCCTGCCTGGCGCCGCTGCGACGCTACGGCAAGCGCGAGATCGCGTTCATTTCCTGGATAGGCCTGCGCGGCGCGGTCGGCATCTTCCTCGCCTCGATCCCGATGCTGGCGCAGCTGCCGCACGCACAGCTGGTCTTCAACGTCGCCTTCGTCGTCGTGCTGGTCTCGCTGCTGGTGCAGGGCTGGACGCTGGGCCTCGCCGCGCGCCTGTTCGACGTCGCGCTGCCGCATCGCGAGCGGCTGATCCGCCGCGTCGAACTGGACCTGCCCGGTTCGCTCGAACGCGAACTCGTCGGCTATCCGGTCGCGGCCGAGGCGCGCATCCTCGGCGGCGCGTCGGTGCCGGGCTGGGCACAGCTGACGATGGTCGTGCGCGGCGGCGAGATCCTGACCACGGACGAGGCCGGCACCCTGACGCCCGGCGACTACGCCTACCTGCTCGCGCCGCCCGGCCGCGTCTATCGGCTCGACTGGCTGTTCGCGCCGCCGGACGAGGCGCGCGAAGCCGAGCGCGAGCTGTTCGGCGAGTTCAGCTTCGACGCCGACGTGCGCCTCGCCGACGTCGCCGAGTTCTACGGCCTGGCCGTGCGCGCCAAGGACGCGCCGCTGACCCTGGCCGAGCACTTCGCGCAGCGTTTCGAGCATACGATCGAGATCGGCGACCGCGTGCGACTCGGCCCGGTCACCCTGGTCGCACGCGAGCTGTCCGACGACGGCGTGGCCAAGGTCGGCTTGAAACTGGAACGTCTCGGCACGGCGCTGGCGCGGCCGGCGCGGCTGTTCGACGGTGTCGCGCGCTTGTTCGGGAAGCGTTGAAAACGCGCGCGGGCAACGTCATGCATTCCGTCGTCGATCGGTTCGGCGCTGGCGGAGCTGTGGTTTTCCTCCCGTCGGAGAAGACGGACCGCGTGCGTCGTCGATGCCTTCGGGGCCATGCGAACGACGCTCACCGGCGCGGCTTCCACCATGTTGAACGAGGTACTTCGTGACGCACGATCCCGCATCCGCACAGGTCGACGCGACGACACCGCTCGGCGGCCTGCGCGCCGTCGTCGAAGGCGCGCGCGCGCTGGCCGCGCGCGGCGAAGCCGGCGTACTCGCGGTGGTCGTCGAAACCACCGGCTCGACCTACCGCAAGCCGGGCGCGTTGATCCTGCTCGATGCGCACGGCGTGCACGTCGGTGCGCTGTCCGGCGGCTGTCTCGAAGGCGAACTCGAAACCGCCGCACGCGCCGTGCTCGAGCGCGGGTTCGCCACCGACCTGCGCTTCGACACCAGCGGCGATGAGGATCGCGTGTTCGGCAGCGGCACAGGCTGCGGTGGCTCGACGCGCGTGCGGCTGCTGCCGCTGCCGGCGGCGGTATCGCCGCTGCGCGAAGCGCTGATCGAGGCGGACGAGCTCGGAGCGGCGCTCGAACTCCTGCTCGACAATGCCACGGACTTCATCGGCGGCGGCGAGGCGCGCATCCACGGCGCGGCGGCCGAGGCACGCCGGCATCGCTTCGACGCGCGCGGCACGGCGAAGAACGACGACCCTGGATCGCCGAACGAGCCGATCGCGCTCGTCGTGCGCCCGGCACCGCGCGTACTGCTGCTCGGCGCCGGCCCGGAAACACCCCCGCTGCTGCGCTTGACGCGCATGCTCGGCTGGCGCGTCGAACTGGCCGAGCATCGACAGCGCTGGGCGCGCTTCGCGGAAGGGTGCGGCATCGATCGCCTGCACGGCGGCGGGCCGGACACGCTGCCCACCCTGCTCGACGGCACGCATTTCGACGCCGCGCTGGTGATGAACCACAACTACCTGCTCGACGCGCGCGGCCTGACCCGTCTCGCCGCGACGACGATCGGCTACGTCGGCCTGCTCGGTCCCGCCGCGCGCCGCGACGACTTGCTGGCGGAGATCGGTCCCGACGCGGCCGCGCGCCTGCGGCCGCGTCTGCATGCGCCGGTCGGCCTGCCGCTCGGCGGCGAAGGCGCCGAAGCGATCGCGCTGGCGATCGTCGCGCAGTTGCAAGGCGCGCTCACGCGGCGCGACGGTGCATGAGTCGCGCCGCGCCGAGGCATGGCGCGATCCTGCTCGCCGCCGGCGCCTCGCGTCGGCTCGGGCGGGCCAAGCAGCTGATCGAGATCGACGGCGAGCCACTGCTGCGCCGCGCCGCGCGCGCATTACTGGCGACGGTGCCGCTGGACTGCGTCGTCGTGCTCGGTCACGGCGCCGAGCGCCTGCACGCCGCGCTGGATGGATTGCCGTTGCGGAGCGTCGTCGCCGCGGATCACGCGAGCGGCATGTCGACCTCGTTGCGCGCCGGCGTCGCGGCGCTGGATACGCGTTGCGACGGCGCATTGATCGCCTTGACCGATCAGCCGGCGCTGCGGTCCGACCATTTGCTCGCCCTCTGCGAAGCCTGGCGCGCACAGCCGCGGCGCGCCGCCGCGAGCGCCTACGCGGACGTGCTCGGCGTGCCGGCCTTGCTTCCGCGCGCGTGGTTCGACGATCTCATGCGATTGCGCGGCGACGTCGGCGCGCGCGAACTGCTGCGCGCACGCGACGTCGTTGCCGTTGAGGCACCGTCGCTCGCGCACGATCTCGATACGTCGATCGATCTCGATGCGATCCGGTGAGCCCGCGTAGGGAGTCTCGAAGAATCCGCTGGTGATGGAAAAATGCAGATTCGGCCCGACCGATGTTCGGCTTTGCGGCCGCACCGCACGGTGAACTCCGACTGGAGGAACAGCGCAGTCGACCTCAGTCCGGCCACACCGCATGCAGCGGATCGAACTCGACTTCCTTGCGCTCGGCGGCGCGGATGCCGAAGCCGCACACCGCGAGCGGACCTTCTTCCAACGGGTCGAGGCCGAAGGCCTCTTCGATGTCGATCTCGTTGATCGCCGCGGTGATGAACGCGGCCAGGCCGAGCTCGGTCGCGGAAAGATAGATCGTGTGCGACAGGTAGCCGACGTCGAGCGTCAGCGCTCGGTACGCCTTCGCATGATTGCGGTACTTCCAGAAGTTGCGGCGGAAGCGGCTGGCGGGAATCACCATCACGTGCGCGTCGACGAAGTAGGCCTGCGCCGCGACGAAACGCCTGGCGAGCTCCGTCGCTTCATCCGCCGACAGCGCACGGATCGGTTCCAGCGCGTGATCGACCGGGTGATAGTGATACAGACCCGGCGCGACGCCTTCGACACGCTGCACGAGCAGGTAGGCTTCGGTCGGATGCAAGCCACCGGCGGAAGGCACGCCTTTTTTCAGCAGGCGCACGCCGGGCGCCGTCTCGACGACGGCGCGCGCGCCGAAGGTGCGGAACAGCACCGACGAGAAATCGGCGAGCGCGAGTTCACGCGAACGATCGTAGTTGCGGCAGGTGACGCGCTTGAGCAGCAAGGCGTCGAAGGGTGTGGGTTCGGCAGGCGGCAATGCGGTGCGCTGCTCTGCCGGGACGCGTTCTCGAACCGGCGGCGGAGGCGGACCCAACTGCGCGAGCACGCTGCTTTGCGCATATTCCTTGAACTCCCGCTCCATCAGCTGGGTATCGATTCCTCGCCAGCGCGACGCATAGTGCATTGCTGCGGAAGCGGGACGCCAATGGGTGTCCCGCAAAATCTGCTCGCGCACGCTTTCCTTTTCGGCCTCGACGACGAGAAGCCGCTTGTGCACCAGGGACTCCAACACGTCACGCGAGTGCACCGACGCGAGTTCTTCGAAGTCGCTCCATCGTGACGGGGACAGCTGGCCGAGCAGTGCGACCTCTTCCAGCGTGAGCACGATTTCCTCGTCCACGTGAGGCGCCGACGCTGCCCACTCGACGACCGAATGCAGGCCGGTGCCGCCTTCCACGACCAGCGCGAGATCGAACGCCAGTCGTTCGCGCGGCTCGATGGTGACAATGGCGCAACGACGGACGCGCATGGCCTGACATTCTTTCTCGGACGGTCGGCTAGGCTAGCACGACCGAAAGACATCACTGCATTCGCGGAAGGGAGATCGACTTCCCCCAACACATTGGCGCGCAGATCGCGGCGCGGCTACACTTTGAGTCGCGACGCGATTTTTCGATCATTGCGAAACGTCATTCGGAGAACGACGTTTCGCTGAATCCAGGGGTTTTATCCGATGAGTGACGCCACGCTGACCGTCGAACAGTGTCGTAAGCTGATTCACGAGCTCGCAACGAACGACGAATTTCGTCGCCGATACGAAGACAAGCCCGCAGCCGCGCTGGTCGAGCTGGGCATTCCGTTTCACGTCGTCGTGAACTTGAAGGCGAGCTGCCTGATGTCCAAGCGCCTCGGAAGCAAGGAGACTTTCCTCGCCGCGAATCGGCAATTGGACGAGGACATCATTCAAGTATATGGCTCGTTCCGCGTTCCCGCCGTCCATATCGACAGCTCGGACCAATAGAACGGGCTTATTTATACCTTTATAAAAATTAATTCGACGGAAAAATCGATCTTTCAGTTCGCATGGTTTCAGGAACCCGCGAGCTGCGTCTCGATCTTTTGAATGCGCGCCGAAACCGGCTTGGACTCTCTTGCCGTCGGCCATGCCTGCGTGAACGCGCTCAATGATGCGCGCGCCTGCTTCGCGTCGCCGAGCGCGGCGGAGAATTCGGCGCTGCTCAGGAGTGCCAGATCGGACTGGGCCACGTTGAATGGGCGGGCCACCCAGTCGGCGTTGTACTCCGTGTAGGCCCGGCCGCGGCGCTTCGCCAGCCACTCCGCCTGCTTCAAGGCCGCGGCCGTGTCCCCTTTGGCCGCGTATGCATGCATCAGAGCGACGCGCGTGACGAAGAGCTCGCTGTCGTCGAGCGGCGAAGCCTGCAAGAGACGGATCGCTTCCTCGGGCTTCCCGTTCGCCCGCGCGATTTCGGCCTGCGTCGCCGCCAGCATTCGGCTCAGGACCGGATACTCGCCGCTCGCGGCTTCGGGGCCGATCTGCGCAATGGCCTGCTGCGCGAGCTTCACGTCGTCTTTCGTCGCGGCGAGATAGCCCGCGAAAAGCAGATGGAAGATCGTCTCGGTGCGGTCGAGATATTTTTCCTTTTCGAGCGCGAGCTTTTCTTCCTGGATGAACGTCCGCAGCTGCTCGACGGCATCGTCCTCGCCCATCAGCGTCCGCAAGCTCACTTCGATGCCGCGCAGTTTGCGCAGACTCCGGGCTCTTTCCGGTGCGAGTTCCGACTTGCTCTTGGCCAGGGTTTTCCAGGCTTCGTTCCAGCGTCCCTGATCGACCGCGAACGCCACGCGCGCGTTCTGCGTGGTCACGTCTTCGCCGACGACGTCCACGTTCTTGTTGCTTTTCAGAATCGAATCCAGCTTGTCGAACTGCCGTTGCGCGGCGTCGACGGCGGCCCGGGACTCCGCGAATCCGAGCTGCGACCAGTTCGTCAGGCGCCGCCGCGCCTCGTCGTACTTTTCCTGCCCCAGGTACCAGACGCCCAGCGTGGCGTCCCTCAACCCCGAGTCGGGGTTCTGCGGAGAATTCAGGTCGAGGTACGCCTGGATGGCATCGTCGAACCGGTTGGCGTACTGCCACGACATGTAGCCGAACCACCCTCGCGCAATGGCGAAGTCCGGATACAGCTTCGAGAGTGCCTTCCACTTCTCCAGAGCCGCCGCCGGAGAACCGAACTGGGCTCGTCGGGCTTCCACGAAAAGCGTATCGCGGGGCGACAGGCGATCGCGTGCCGCCATCGCCCTGTCGATTTCCTTCAGCGCCTCGGTGTTCTCGCCGACGTTGAAATGGATGCTCGCGATCGTCGTTCTGGCCAGGGCGAAGTCGGGATCCAGTTTCGTCGCCTGCCGCAGCAGTTCGAGCGCCTCCTTCATGTCCCCCGAGTTGTAGGCACGTCGGCCCAGCGAGTAGGCACGCAGGGCTTCCAGATCCTTGGTCGCCGCCTTTTCCAACGGCCGCGACTCGTTCGACACCGTCGCCAGCGCCTCACCGAGCCGCACGCGCAGCTGCTGATTGACCTTGTCCAGCGAAGGCAGCACCGACGGCTCGCCGACCCCGTCGGCGGATTCGGAGTACACCGTCGTCTGCGTGTTCGGGTCGATCACCTCGGCGGTCACGCGCACGCGGCCGCCGATCTCGGCGATGGTCGGCAGGATCAGCGCGCGCGCGCCGTCGCGGATTGCGATCTCGGAGCCGACGGCGCGATCGACCGAGGTCTTTTCCGGATCGCGCCGCATCAGCTTGATCGTCTCGCGCGTCTTCAGGTCCGACAGCACGTTGACGTAGCGCGACTGCTCGAGGCCGATGCGGAACGCGGTCTGCAGCGACTCGTCGAATTTCGATTCGCCGGTGAGGTTCTTGAGATCGCCGACGACGACCCAGTCGCGATTGGCGAACGCGATCGCCGGCGCCGGCTTGAGCAGGTACCACAGCGGTATCGCGGCGACGATCGCGAGCAGGACGAGTTCGATCGTCAGGCTCGCCGGGCGGCGCCAGAACGGCACTTCGCGGTGCGCCTTGCCGGACCACGGCGGCGCCTTGAGCGGAGCGAGGCCTTCCTCGCCGACCTCGAACACCGGGATCGGATCGGGGACGCCCTTGAATTGATAGCGGCCGTGCGTGCGCCAGCGCACCGTCGCGAGGCGTTCGCCGAGTTCGCCCTGGGCGCGATGCGCGAGCGAATAGGCGACGCCGGAAAGCAGGGTCTGGCCCGGCAGCGCGAGCTGCATCAGGCGCGAGGCGATCGGCTTGACCAGGCCTTCCACTTCGGTCGCCTTGGCACCCTTGGCGACGTCGTCGGGCGTGTTGTCCCAGGTCAGTACGTCGCCGACGTGGACGCCGACGCGCGCGACCAGCGGATTGCGCTCGTCCTCGCCGAGCCGACGCAGCTGGCGCTGGTAGTCGAGCGCGAACGCGACCGCCTGGATCGGGCGCTCGAACATGGCGAGGAAACCGTCGGTCTTGTCGATCTCGCGGCCGCCGTGCGTCTGCAGCAGATCGCGCACCGCGCGGTCGTGCTTGCGGAACAGCTCGGCGGCGCGCTGGTCGCCGAGGCGTCCGACCAGGGCGGTCGAATCGACGAGATCGCAGAGCACGAGCGTGCGCAGCAACGGCACGGTGGCCGGCTGCGCGATGGGCGGTGCGGATTGTGCGAGCGCGTTCATGGTTCGACTGCTGGTTCCCCCCGGCGTCCGGCGACGACGCGACGTGATCTTGCGCGCATGGCGTGCCAGGCGCCACCGCTCGCATCCGTGCTCATCCTTTCCGATACGTTGAAACGCGGCAAGTACCGACAGGACAGCAATTCTCGCGCCAACCGTCGCGGAAACTCAGGCCAGCTGCGGCAGCATTCCGTCGGCCAGCCCGCCCGAATGGTTCACTTCGTAGCCGTCGCCGCCGCGGCCCTTGGCTTCGTACAGGGCGGCATCGGCGTCGCTGTACCAGACCGCCCAGTCGATGCCGTCCGCGCACAGGCTGGCGCCGATGCTGACCGAAACGACCAGCCCTTCGCCGACGCCGGGAAAGCGCAGCGCGTGCACGGCGGCGATGATCTGGGTCGCGCGCGCGCGCAGCTCCTCTTCGCCGGTGATCTGCATCAGCAGCGCGAACTCGTCGCCGCCGAGGCGGCAGGGCACGTCGGTGGAGCTGGCCGCGCTCTGCACTTCCTCGGCGATCGCGCGCAGCACCTGGTCGCCGATCAGGTGGCCGCAGCGGTCGTTGATCTGCTTGAAGTGGTCGAGGTCGACCAGCAGCAGGCCGAGCACGGTTTCCGGCAGGCGCTGCTGGTGCAGGCGTTCCAGATACATGTAGAGGCCGCGCCGGTTGCACAGGCCGGTCAGTTCGTCGGTCTGCACGAGGCGTTCGGCGGTCGTCAGTTGCGTGCGCGCCTGGCGCAACGAGTCGAGCGTGACCATCAAGTCTTCGTTGCGCCGTTTGAGGCCCTGGATCAGCTGCTGTTCGCTGGCGACGAGATAGGAGAACGAGCGCCGCATGAACTGCGCGATCAGGCGCGGCTCCGTGTCGAGCAGGCTTTCGAACGCGTCGTGCTCGACGATGTGCAGGCCGGTCGGCGTCACCGCCACGGCGTTGGCGACGCGGGTGTGGCTGCCGACGAACAGCACCAGCTCGCCGAAGAATTCGCGCGGGCCGATCAGCTTGTCGGGAAGACCGTCGCCGAATTCGAGCTGGATCTGGCCGGACTCGACGACGAACATGCTGCGACCGAGTTCGCCGCGGCGGAAGATGACCTCGCCGGGCGCGACTTCGCGGTGCTGGCCGGTGCGCGCGAACAGCGCGTGTTCCTCTTCGGAGAGCTGACGTGGCTGCACGCCGGCACGCGGAGACGCGGCTGCGACGGCATCCGCGATCACGTTGGAAAGCTCTTCCTTGACGCTGGCCACCGAACCCCCACTCGCGGCTCGTCGAGTCGGCAATGTTAACCCATGTGACGACCGGCACATATCGGCGGCGCGGCCGACTCCCCGGGAAACCGGTACCGCGCCGGCAGCCTCCCGGCGGCGGCACCGTCGAATCGTCGCCGTGAAATCGTTTGCGACGCTCCGACGCGCCTGCGCGTCTGGAGCCTTGCAGCCCCGGCATCGGAACAGTTGAACCCGCAGCGAACCCCGGCTGTCGGGTCCTTCCTCTCCCTCCCCCGCTCGTTCCGATGCCGGCGGCCTGCGCTCCGCGAGCGCAGGCCCGCATCGTCAGGCGGCTTGCGACTTCCCGCCGTGGAACTGTTCCTCTTCGGTCGAACCCTTCAGCGCCGTGGTCGAGGACTGGCCCTGCTGGATCGTCTGCGTGACCGCGTCGAAATAGCCGGTGCCGACCTCGCGCTGGTGCTTGACCGCGGTGAAGCCGCGCTCGGCCGCCGCGAACTCGGCCTCCTGCAATTCGACGAACGCGCTCATCTGACGGCGCGCATAGCCGTGGGCGAGGTTGAACATCGAGTAGTTCAGCGCGTGGAAGCCGGCCAGCGTGATGAACTGGAACTTGTAGCCGTAGCCGGCGATTTCCTTCTGGAATTTCGCGATCGTCGCGTCGTCGAGGTTCTTCTTCCAGTTGAACGACGGCGAGCAGTTGTAGGCGAGCAGCTTGCCCGGGAATTCCTTGTGGATCGCTTCGGCGAAGGCCTTGGCGAACTTCAGGTCCGGTTTGCCGGTTTCGCACCAGACCAGGTCTGCGTACGGCGCATAGGCGAGGCCACGGCTGATCGCCTGGTCGAGGCCGTTCTTCGTCTTGTAGAAACCTTCGACCGTGCGCTCGCCGGTAGTGAACGGCCGGTCGTTCGCGTCGATGTCGCTGGTCAGCAGGTCGGCGGCTTCGGCGTCGGTGCGCGCGACCAGCAGGGTCGGCACGCCGAGCACGTCGGCGGCGAGGCGCGCGGCGTTGAGCTTCTCGACCGCCTCGCGCGTCGGCACCAGCACCTTGCCGCCCATGTGGCCGCACTTCTTCACGCTGGCGAGCTGGTCCTCGAAGTGCACGCCGGCGGCGCCGGCTTCGATCATCGCCTTCATCAGCTCGAACGCATTGAGCACGCCGCCGAAGCCGGCTTCCGCGTCGGCGACGATCGGCTGCAGGAAGTCGACGCTGTCGTCGCCCTCCGCGTGATGAAGCTGATCCGCGCGCAGCAGCGCGTTGTTGATGCGCCGGACCACCGCCGGCACCGAATCGGCCGGATACAGCGACTGGTCCGGATACATCTGCCCGGCGAGGTTCGCGTCGGCCGCGACCTGCCAGCCGGAGAGGTAGATCGCCTTCAGGCCGGCCTTGACCTGCTGCATCGCCTGGTTGCCGGTCAGCGCGCCGAGCGCGTTGACGAAGTCGTCGGTGTGCAGCGACTTCCACAGCTTCTCCGCGCCCAGGCGCGCCAGCGAATGCTCGACGTGCACCGTGCCGCGCAGGCGTACGACGTCCTCGGCCGTGTAGTTGCGGCGGATGCCGGCCCAGCGCGGGTTGTTGGTCCAGTCGAGCTTGATCTGTTCGGCCGTGGGAAGCGTGTTCTTCATGGCGGGATCTCGTCGTGGTGGGGAGAGAACGTGGATGGGAAGGAGGAGCGGCAGTCGCCGCCGCTTACGGCAGCCGCTCGTACGCCGCCAGCGTCAGGAAATCGGCCAGCGCGTCGGCGCGCGTCAGCTCGTCGAGCAGGTCGGCCGCCTCGTCGACGCGGTTCTGGCCCGGCATCGATGTCGCGCCGAGGCGCCGGCGCGCTTCGGCCAGATCGGCGGCGAAGGCGTCGAGGTCGATCGCGCTGCCGTCGTCGAACGTCACGCCCGGCTGATGCAGCCATTGCCACAGCTGCGCCCGCGAGATCTCGGCGGTCGCCGCGTCTTCCATCAGGTGATGGATCGGCACGCAGCCCTGGCCGTCGATCCACGCGGCGAGATAGCGCAGGCAGATCTCGATATTCGCCGCGAAGCCGGCGCGGGTGATCGTGCCGGCGCTCGGTTCGAGCAGGGTCTGGCGATCGGCGACGACGTCGGCGCGCGCGACGCCGAGCTGGTTCGGCGTCGGCATGTGCGCGTCGAACACCTCGCGCGCGACCGCGACCAGCGCGGGATGCGCGACCCAGGTACCGTCGTGGCCGGCCTCGACCTCGCGCAGCTTGTCGGCGCGCACCTTGGCCAGCGCGGCCTCGTTCGCGGCGGCGTCGTGGTTGATCGGAATCTGCGCCGCCATGCCGCCCATCGCGAACGCGCCGCGGCGGTGGCAGGTCTTGATCAGCAGTTCGGAGTAGTGCTTCAGGAACGGCACCGTCATCGCGACCTGGCCGCGCTCGGGCAGCACGCGTTCGCGCTTCGCGCGCAGCGTCTTGATGTAGGAAAAGATGTAGTCCCAGCGGCCGCAGTTGAGGCCGGTGATGCGCGCGCGCAGCGCGTGCAGGATCTCGTCCATCTCGAACACGGCCGGCAGCGTCTCGATCAGCACGGTGGCCTTGATCGCGCCGCGCGGCAGGCCGAGCGCATCCTCGGCGTGCTCCATCACCGCGTTCCACAGCGCCGCCTCGCGATGGCTTTCCATCTTCGGCAGATAGAAGTACGGGCCGCGGTCGACCGCGTGCAGCGCCTTCGCGTTGTGGAACGCGAACAGGCCGAAGTCGAACAGCGAACCGGACATCGCTTCGCCGTCGACGCGCACGTGCCGTTCCGGAAGATGCCAGCCGCGCGGACGCACCATCAGCACGGCCGGATCCGGCTTGACCGCGTAGTGCTTGCCCTCGGGCGAGGTGAACTCGATGCGGCCGGCGACGGCGTCGCGCAGGTTGCGCTGGCCGTCGAGCAGATTGTCGAAACTCGGCGCGGTCGAATCCTCGAAGTCGGCCATGAACACCTTCGCGCCGGAGTTCAGCGCGTTGATGATCATCTTGCGGTCGACCGGCCCGGTGATCTCCACGCGGCGGTCCTGCAGCGCGGCGGGAATCGGCGCGACGATCCAGTCGCTGTCGCGGATCGCCTGGGTCTCGGGCAGGAAGTCCGGCAGCTCGCCGGCATCGAAGCGGGCCTGGCGCGTCTTGCGCGCGGCGAGCAGCTCGCGCCGCGTCACCTCGAAGCGCCGGTGCAGATCGGCGAGAAAGGCCAGTGCATCGGTGCCGAGCACCTCGGACTGCGCCGCGCTGAGGGGGGGCGTGACTTCCGGCGATGCCGAGCGCATCACCTGCTGCGGAATTGCCATCGGACGGCCCTGCTTTGATGCTCTGCAACAAGCCTAGGCCGAAGGATCATCTTTTGACAAAACATATGTTTCAATGAAAAGCATTAGCATTGTCAATGTATCTATAAGCGTCTGGTCGCCATGGCGAATTCCGAGCAAACCCCGCGCCGCGGAGCACGGCGCGCGTCGACGAAGAACCGCGGCACGGCGGCTTCGGCCGAGACCGCGGCACCGACCACGCGCTTCTATTACAAAGGCAGCCGCGTCAAGCAGTTGCGGGCGTTCTGCATGATCGCCAAGCTCGGCACGCTGTCGCGCGCGGCGGAGGCACTGTTCCTGTCGCAGCCATCGGTCAGCTTGCAGTTGCGCGCGTTGGAGGAAGAGCTCGGCGCGCGCCTGATCGAGCGCCGCCGCCGGCGCGTCGTGCTGACGCGCGAAGGCCAGGCGCTGTACGAGCTGGCGCAGCCGCTGATCGAAGGCCTCGACGCGCTCGACGACGCGTTCCGCGCGCGCACCCGCGGCCTCGGCCACGACAGCCTCGACATCGCCTGCGGCAACTCGACCATCCAGTACCTGCTGCCGGACATGGTCGCCACGTTTCGTGCGCGCCATCCGGACATCCCGCTGAACCTGCACAACGTGACCGGCACCGACGGCCTCGCCCTGCTGCGCTCGGACCAGGTCGACTTCGCCGTCGGCTCGATGCTCGACGTGCCGAACGACCTGTCCTACGAACCGCTGTACCACTTCGATCCGATGCTGATCACGCCGCTCGACCACCCGCTGGCGCGCAGGCCCGAGATCACGCTGGAGGACGTCTCGCCGTACGGCCTGATCCTGCCGCCCAAGCGGCTGACCACCTATCGGCTGGTCGACCTGATCTTCCAGAAGCGCAAGGTGCCGTATCACGTCGCCATCGAGGTCGGCGGCTGGGAAGTCATCAAGCAGTACGTCGCGATGGGCCTCGGCGTCTCGATCGTCACCGGCATCTGCATCGGCGAGGACGATCGCGAGCGACTGGCCGTGCGCAACATGAGCGCGTACTTCCCGCAGCGCAGCTACGGCGTCGTCGTGCGCAAGGGCAAGTACCTCAGCGCCGAGGCGCGCGCGTTCATCGACCTGGTGCGGCCGGATCTGTTCGCGCGGCGCGACTACTGGGAAGCCGGCCACTCCGAACGCTGAGCGCGTCCGCGAATGCGCCTCCGCAGGCGCCGGACTACGCCGCGACGCCGTCGAGGAACGTGGCCGACGGCACGAAGAACAGCGAACCGGACACTGCCCGGCTGAAGTCGAGCAGCCGATCGTAGTTGCCCGGCGGCAGTCCGACGAACATGTTGGTCAGCATCTTCTCGATCCGCGCCGGAGAGCGCGCATAGCCGATGAAGTAGGTGCCGAACTCGCCCTTGCCGACTTCGCCGAACGGCATGTTGTCGCGCACGATCTTCACCTCTTCGCCGTTCTCCTCGATCGAGGTCAGCACGTTGTGCGCGTACGAAGCCTTGGCGGCATCGGCGAACTCGATGTCGGACAGTTTCTTGCGGCCGATGATCCGCTCCTGCTGCTCCACCGGCACGGCCTCCCACGCCTTCAGGTCGTGCAGGTATTTCTGCACGATGACGTAGCTGCCGCCGGCGAACGTCGGGTCTTCCTCGCCGATGATCGCCGCGTCGACGGCCTCCTGGTTCACCGGATTCTCGGTGCCGTCGACGAAGCCGAGCAGGTCGCGCTGGTCGTAGTACTTGAAGCCGTGCACCTCGTCGGTCGCGGCGACCGCATCGCCGAGGCGCATCATGATCTGCGTCGCCAGTTCGAAGCACAGGTCCGGGCTCGCGGCGCGGATGTGGAACAGCAGATCACCCTGCGTGGAGACGGCGCGATGCTTGCCCTCGATCTCGCGAAACGGATGCAGCGTGGCCGGTCGCGGCGCACCGAACAGCCGGTCCCAGGTGGCCGAACCGAAGCCCATCACGCAGCTGAGGCCACCGACCAGATCGCGGAAGCCGACCGCCCGCGTCAGCGAGGCGAGGTCGCCGCAGAGCGCTTTCACGGCCTCGTCGCCGCGCGGCGCCGGCTTCAGCGTGACGACCAGAAAAATCGCGGCGCGCGTGAGTCCGGAGACGACCGGCTGCGCGATGACGGTAGGCATCCCAATTTCCTCCTCATTGGCGCTTCCGAGCATCGGCGAAGGTGGGGTGGCAAAGCAACGGCCGAGGTGGGCCGGATCGCCCCGATGCTCGCCATGGGCGCGCGGCGCATCCGTCGGTTCGATACAGGCCCGGCCGCAACCGCTGTTCGGTGACGAAAAACTCTTCAGCCCCTGCCCGCGCGGACGGCCGTCGACGAACGCCGTGCCTTCGGGCGCGAGACGGGGACCGTGCGCCGGCACGGGCGTGCGACGAGGCGTGGATGCCGCATGCCGCCGCGCCGGTCGCCGAACGCGGCGCGACCGCCGCTACAATCGCCCGGTCTGCGCCAGGGAACCGGACGGTGGCCGAATCCGACGCAATCACCTCGCTTCTGCACAGATTGTCGCGCGGAGAATCGCGCGCCGAGGCCGAACTGCTGCCCTTGGTCTACGCCGAACTGCGCGCGATCGCGGCGCGCCATCTGCGCGGCGAACGTGCAGGACACACCCTGTCGCCGACCGCCCTGGTGCACGAGGCGTGGATGCGGCTCGACGGCGACGACACGCTGGCGCCGGCCGACCGCCGCCAGTTCTTCGCCATCGCGGCGCGGCGCATGCGCCAGGTGCTGATCGACCACGCGCGCCAGCGCGACGCGGCCAAGCGCGGCGGTCCCGCGCGCGAAGCGGTCACGCTGTCCTCGCTGACGACCGGCGAGGAAAACAGCGTCGATCTGCTCGCGCTCGAACAAGCGCTGGAGCAATTGCAGGCGTTCGACGCGCGCAAGGTGCAGGTGGTCGAGCTGCGCTACTTCGGCGGCCTGGACATGAGCGACATCGCCGAAGTGCTCGGCATCTCGCGCGCGACGGCGCAGCGCGACTGGGACGTCGCGCGCACCTTCCTGTATCAGGCGCTCGCCTGAGCCGGCGACGATCGTGTGCCGTGCACGGCGCGGGGAACGCCGAGGCTCACGTCACTGCTCGGGCGTCATCTCGTACACGTCGCCGTTCGGATCGCGCACGAAATAGCGGCCGTCGACGTCGCGCTGATAGACGTAGCCGTTCTGGTCGGTGTACGGCGCGGCGTCGCCGACGTAAGGCAGCGAAACGCGATTGCCGTTGCCGGGATCGACCCAGGTGCGCTCGCCGCCGAGCACCTGGCGGAAGGACGCCTGGTTGTCGGAGAAGTGCGCGTTGCCGTCGGCAATCGCGTTGGAGAGGTTCCGCTCGGCCTCGCGCACGCCGGCGTAGGCGGCCCTCTCGCGACGCTGGTTGTCCCCTTCCGTCTGGCGATAGCGGGCGATGCCCGGCGCGCTGAAATGCCCGGTCGCCAGATACTGGTAGGCGAAATCGGGGAACGACAGCCTGCCGCCGTTCGCGAGATGCTGCCGGTACATGGCCTGGCATTGCGGATCCTGCATCGCCTGCGCGACGAGGGTCTGCGTCCGCTGCTGCATTTGCGCGTTCATCGCCTGCTGCTGTTGCTGCACCTGCCGGATCATCGCACCGTAGTCGGGCCCGAGGTCGTAGCCGCCGTACTGGACCTGGGCGGAGACTGCGGAAGCGAACGAGACGGTGAGCAGGATTGCGGCGATACGGAACATGTCGGTGTCCTCCGGGACGGCCTTGCGAATCGAGGTTCGTCGGGATGGCGCGAAACGGCGCGCCCGTGTCGCACGCCGCCGCGTCACCGGTTCCAGCCGGCGCGCGGATCGGCCACGGGCGACGCCGCGCCCGGCGCCATCGATGCGGGCTGCGCGCGCTGCGTCGGCCGGCCTGCGGCCTGCCACGCTTCCAGGCCGCCGCGATACCAGAGCACGTTCGTGTAGCCGAGACGGATCGCGCGCAGGGCGGCGTTGTAGGACATCCAGCACTGCGACGAGGCGCAATAGAACACCAGCGGCACGTCGCGCCGGCCTTGCGTGGTCTGCTGCAGGAACTGGCCGAACTGCTGCTGCGTCGCGTCCTGGAAGCTGCCGGGCTGGCTCGCCGGCACGGCCGCGATCGCGCCGGGCAAGGTCTCCGGCCCGCCGAGCACGTCGAACACGCGCGCGCCGAGCGAACGGTCGCCGAGCAGGGCGACCAGGCCCGGCGTGGTGACCACCTGGCCGCCTGGGACCGACGCCGGCGTCGGTCCGTGCATCGCTCCGGCGTGCAGTTCGGCAGTCGGCGGAACACCGAAATCCTGGCGTTCGACTGGCACGCGCGGATCCGGATTCGCCGGCAGCGGACCGCTGCGCGAATTCATCGGCTGGCCGGACGGGAAGGACGCCGGCGGCGGCGCCATTCCCGGCGGCGCGGACGGAGCGGCGAACGACGGCGGCGGCGCGCCGTATGCCGGAGGAGCCGAAGGCATCGGATAGCCGGGCGGCGCGTTCGGCATTCGCGCGGCGGCCGCGAACGAACGCTCCGGCGCCGGATCGCCGTCGCGCGTGAACCAATGCAGGACCGCGGTCGATGCGGCGACCGCGAGAACGAACAGGACTGCGGTGTGGGAGCTGCGCACGGGGCTTCTCGTCGTCGTGGGAGGTCGTTGCGCGAACTCCGCCTCGCCGGTTGCCGACGGCGGATGCGGAACTCGCGGCACTGTGCGGAGAGGCGCAGAATCGACGCCGGGTGTCGCACACGCCGACGGGAAGGGGATCCATGACGACCGCAGCGAACGACTCCGTCGTCGCCCTGAAGCTGTTCGAGGCTGCGCTGGAGCGACCCGAGGCGGAGCGGCGCACCTGGATCGAAGCCGCCGCCGCGAGCCCGGCCGAATGCGCCGCGGCGCTGCGCCTGCTCGACGCACACGGGGCCAGCGCCGGATTCCTGGAGCCGCAAGCCGCATCGACGCCGACGCAACTGGGGCCGTACCGGCTGCTCGAACCGCTCGGCCGCGGCGGCATGGGCCAGGTCTGGCTGGCCGAACGCCGCGACGGCGCGTTCGAACAGCGCGTCGCGATCAAGGTACTGGCCAGCGTGCTTGGCGACGCCGACTCGATCCGCCGCGCCGAAAGCGAACGCCAGTTCCTCGCCTGGCTCGATCATCCGCACATCGCGCGCGTGCTCGACGGCGGCGCCACGCCGCACGGACAACCGTACGTGGTGATGGAATACGTCGACGGCGAACGCATCGACGCCTGGTGCCGCACGCGCGCGCTCGACCTGCGTTCGCGCATCGAGCTGTTCCTGCAAGTGCTGGCGGCGGTCGACGCCGCGCACCGCGCGCTGATCATCCACCGCGACATCAAGCCGGCGAACATCCTCGTCGACGCCCAGGGCCAGGCCAAGCTGCTCGACTTCGGCATTGCCAAATCGCTCGACGGCCGCCTCGCCGGCGCGACGCGCACCGGCCTGATGCCGCTGACGCCCGAGTACGCCAGCCCGGAACAGCTGCTCGATCGGCCATTGACCACGGCCTGCGACGTCTACGCGCTCGGCCTCGTGCTCGACGAACTGCTGACCGGCCGCATGCTGCACGCCGGCGTCGCGCCGACCGAACGGATGCGGCGCATCGAAGCGTCGTCGCCGACGCGGCCGAGCGCGCGCGTGGACGCGCAGGCGCTGGCGCTACCGCCGCGCGCCGCGGTCGAGTGGAAAAAGCGCCTCGGCGGCGATCTCGATCGCGTCGTGCTGAAGGCGCTCGAAGCCGAGCCGCACCGCCGCTACGACTCGGCGCGCGCCTTCGCCGACGATCTCGAGCGCTGGCTCGCGCACCGTCCCGTGCAGGCGCGCGCGGGCGGGTTCGGCTACCGGGCGGCGAAGTTCGCGCGGCGCAACCGCTGGGCCGTCGCCGGTGCCGGCGCCGCGCTCGGTGCGCTCGTACTCGGCGGCGCCGCCGCGCTGTATCAGGCGCAGCGCGCGCGCGCCGCGGCGGAACGCGCCGAACGCGCGAACGAGTTCCTGGTCAGCATCATCGGCTACTCCGATCCGCGCGTCAGCAATCAGTCCGTTCGGCTGGTCGACGCGCTCGACTACGCAGCCCTGCAGATTCCGGCCAAGCTCTCCGATCAGCCCGAACTGGAAGCGAGCATCCGCAAGATCCTCGGCGAGGCCTACACCAATCTCGACCGCCTCGACGAAGCCGAGCAGCAGCTGGCGCGCGCGGCGGTACTGTTCGCGCCGAGCGGCGGCACCGAGTACGCCTCCACGCTCGACCTCCAGGGAATGCTCGCGTGGCGGCGCGACGACGCCGCGACCGCGGAGCGTCTCGTGCAGCAGGCCATGACCGCGTGCCGGCGCGATCCGTGCGACCTGCAACAGCGCGCGACGAACCTGAGCGACTACAGCGTCGTGCTCGGCGGCACGGGGCGGCAGGCCGAAGCCTTGCCGTTCGTCGAGGAAGCGCTGCGCCTGCAGGAAAGCGCCAGCGGCGTCGATCCGTCGAACCTGGCCACGACCTGGTCCAACCTCGGCGCGATCCGCGTCGGCCTCGGTCGGTTCGACGCCGCGCAGGACGCCTTCGCGCGGTCGACGCGCCTGTTCGAGTCGGTCGTGCCGATGCCCGAGCTGGCCATCTCGGTGAACCTCAACAACCAGGCGCGCCTGCTGCAGAAGCTCGATCGACTCGCCGAGGCGGTGCCGCTGCAGGAACGTGCCGTCGCGCTCAAGCGCAAGGTCATGGGGCCGGACTGGCCGCAACTGGTGCGGCCGCTGACCAGCCTGGCCGAGTACTACGCGGGCGTCGACCGCCACGTCGACGCCGGCGGCAGCATGCGTGAAGCGTTGCGCCTGGCGCCGGGCCTGCTCGCCGAAGACGACGCCGATCTGGGCGACCTACACGAGCGCGCCGCCGCCGTGTTCCTGTCCGGCGGCGATGCGCCGGCGGCGGCCGCGCAAGCGAAGATCGCGCTGGCGGTGTACGCGCGCGCGAAGTCGCTCGAACCCGGCCGGCAGGAAAAGGCGCGGGCGACGCTCGCGGCGGCGACCGAAATCGCGGCACGCACGCACTGACGGATGCGACCGGCGCGCAGCGCCGGCATTCCGCTTCGAACGATCGAACGCGTCGTGCGACAGGCTGGCGCCGTTTCGCGCCATCTCCTCCGAACTCGCGCCGCGTCGTGCGCGAAGAAAAGGGGTGAATCATGTTCGGAAGCTCGAGCGGCACGCCGGTTCCCGGCGCGGCGGCGCGCGCGCGGCGGAAATCTCCGCGGCGCTGGGCGCGCTGGGCGCTGACCTCGCTCTGTTGCCTGGCGGCGTCGGCGGGCGCGCAGACGCCCGCCGCCCTGGGACGGCCGAACCTCAACATCGCGACCAACGGCCAGGTGCTCGACATCGTGCGTCTGCCCGACGGCAGCGTCGTGTTCGGCGGAAACTTCTCCTCCGTCAACGGCACGCCGCGTTCCTATCTCGCCAAGCTGCGGCCGGACGGCACGCTCGACCCGACCTGGAATCCGGCGCCGGACAACAGCGGTGGCTCGCTGTCCTTCGGCACCGTCAGCGCCCTGGCCGCCGATGCCGCCGGCGACGTCTACGTCGGCGGCACCTTCACGCACATCGGCGGACAGGCGCGACAGAACCTCGCCAAGCTGTCCGGCAGCGGCAGTGGAGCAGCCGATGCGGAATGGAACCCGTCCGCCGACGGCTACGTCCGCGCACTCGCCCTCGACCGCGACGGCGCCCTCTATGCCGGCGGCGGCTTCGGTCGCATCGGCGGGCAGTCGCGCGCGAGTCTCGCCAAGCTCTCCGCCACCGCCGCCGGCACGGTCGATCCCCTGTGGGATCCGGCGCCCGACGGAACCGTCAGCGCGATCTGGATCGACCCGGCCGGCTCCGTCTACGCCGGCGGCTGGTTCACCTCGATCGGGGGCCAGAGCCGGCGCAACCTCGCCAAGCTGTCCGTCAGCGGCCCGGGCGCGGCCGACGCCGCGTGGAATCCGCGTCCCAATCGCGACGTCGCGGCCCTCGTCGGCGACGCCGGCGGACATCTCTACGTCGCGGGCTCGTTCAGCGACATCGGCGCGCAGCCGCGCACCGGACTGGCCCGGCTGCTCGCCGACGGCCGTGCCGATGCGACCTGGAACCCACGCTTCGAGCGCGGCGGCGATCCGGTCTTCGTCGACGCGATCGCGCTCGATGCCGACGGTCGCCTCTACGCCGGCGGCGGCTTCACCACGGTCGACGGCGACGCGCACGCCTGTCTCGTGCGGCTCGCCGCATCCGGCAGCGGCGCGGTCGATTCGAGCTGGAACGTCGGCGCGAACGACCACGTCTCGGCGCTGGCGACGAGCGCCGATCGCGTCTACGCCGGCGGCATCTTCGGCGAGATCGGTGGCGCGGCGCGACTCGGCTTCGCGGTCGTCTCCGCCGCCGGCACGGTCGGCGCGGCGGTCGACGCGGAGACGCCGCCGCAGGTGAACGCGCTGTGGCGCCAGCCCGACGGCGGCCTGATCGTCGGCGGCGCGTTCCAGAAAGCGGACGGCCTGCCGCGCAAGAACCTGCTGCGCGTCAAACCCGACGGCACGCTCGACACCGGCTGGAATCCGGCGCCGGACGACGTCGTGCTGGCGCTCGGCGGCGACGGCGCAGGCAACGTCTACGCCGGCGGCGCTTTCTTGCGCATCGGCGGCCTCGAACGCGGCCGCATCGCCAAGCTCGCGGGCAGCGGTGGCGCCGTCGATCCGGCCTGGAACCCGTCCGCCGACGACAGCGTCGCCGCGCTCGCCGCCGACGGCGCCGGGAACGTCTACGTCGGCGGCGCGTTCGGTCGCATCGGCGGCGCGGCACGCAACCGCCTGGCGCGGCTCGCCGCCAGCGGCCTCGCCGATCCGTCCTGGGCCGCATCGGCCGACCGCAGCGTCGTGGCGCTGGCGCTGACGACGAGCGGCACGCTGTACGTCGGCGGCTACTTCTCGACCGTCGGCGGAGAGGCACGCAGCCGCCTCGCCCGGCTTTCCGTCACCGGGGCGGTCGACACGAGCTGGAATCCGTCACCAGACGATGACGTCGGCGCGCTCGCCCTCGACGCCTTCGGCAACCTCTTCGTGGGCGGCGCGTTCAGCCGCATCGGCGGACAGGCACGCGACCGCATCGCGAAACTGTCGGCCGGCGGCAGCGCCGATGCGAACTGGAACGCGTCCGCCGGCGACGCCGTCAACGCGCTCGTCGTCGACGCACAGGGCGACGTCTACGCCGCCGGATTCTTCCAGCACATCGGCGGCACGGATCGCGACTTCGTCGCCAAGCTCCTGCCCGCCGACGGCGCGGCCGATCCCGACTGGAATCCGGGCGCGAATTCCGGCATCGCCGCGCTCGCGTTCGACGCCGCCGGCAACCTCGTCGCCGGCGGCTCCTTCGACGTCATCGGCGGGCAGCGGCGCAAGGGGCTGGCCGCGCTGCCGTCGCGCTTCGTCGATCCGATCTTCGCGGACGGCTTCGATCCGCACCTCCCGCATCGATCTGCCGAGGAACTCCCGTGAAATCACGCCCCTTCGCCGGCACGCTGGCCGCCCTGCTCGCGTCGTTCCCGACGACCGCGGCCACCGTCGTCGACTTCGCCGACTTCGGCGACTGCTCGACGCTGCAGCTCAATCACGACGCGGTCTGCGTCGACGACGTTCTGCGCCTGACCCCCGCACTGGAGCTTCGCGACGGCAGCGCGTTTCCGGTCGTGCCGATCGCGCTCGGCGCGGATGCCGCCTTCAGCACCGCGTTCTCGTTCCGCCTTCACGACGGCGGCGGTCCGTTCGCCGACGACTCCGGACTCGGCGCCGACGGCTTCGTGTTCGTGCTGCAGCCGCTGGCGGCGACGGCCACCGGCGACGGCGGCGACGGGCTGGGCTATCGAGGCATCGCCAACAGCCTCGGGATCGAGTTCGACACCTTCACCCTGTCCACGTCCGCCACCGAACCGAACGGCAACCATCTCGGCGTCGATCTCGACGGCTCGACCGATTCGCTGCGTGCGGTAACGATCGCGGAAGCGCCGTTGAACGACGGCGGGATCTGGTACGCCTGGATCGACTACGACGGCGCGACGCTCGAAGTCCGCGCGAGCCGCACTCCCGAGCGTCCCGCGGGCAGGCGCATGTCCTACCTGCTCGATCTGCCGGCCACCCTCGGCGGCACCACCGCGTTCGCCGGATTCACCGCCGCGACCGGCGGATCGTACGAGGCGCACGACATTCTCCGCTGGCGCTTCGTCGACGCCTACGCACCGATCGGCGAAGACCGCATCTTCCACGACGGCTTCGAGCGGGCGACGTTCGCCGGCGAGGGCCAGGAGGACTGGTAGCATCGCGATCGCGTCCGCGCCAGGCGGCGTGCAGCGGAGCCCGCCCGAATGTTCGCCACCACCGACCTCTGCGACGCGCATCCGGACCTGCAGGTCTGCGCGCCGGTCTTCCACGACTACGGCGGCGCCGGCGCCTTCCACGGGCCGATCGCGACGCTGAAGGTGTTCGAGGACAACGCGCTCGTGCGCGCGACCCTGGAGCGGCCCGGGGAAGGCCGCGTGCTGGTCGTCGACGGCGGCGGTTCGCTGCGCTGCGCGCTGGTCGGCGGCCAGCTCGGCATGCTCGGCGTGAACAACGGCTGGGCCGGCGTCCTCGTCCACGGCTGCGTGCGCGACCGCGCCGAACTCGCCGCGCTGGCGATCGGCGTGAAGGCGCTGGCGACGCATCCGCGCAGGAGCGAGAAGGGGCTGCACTCCGGACACGCCGGGCGCATCGTCGAATTCGCCGGCGTCCGCTTCGCGCCCGGTGCCTGGCTCTACGCCGACGCCGATGGCATCGTCGTCGCCGATCGCGCGCTGTATTGAGCGGGGAAAGCAGGAAGCCGGACGCGGATCAGGGCGCAAGAAGCGCGGATGGAGCGGAAGATTTCCTTTTTCTTGTCCGTGCCTTTTGCGCTCTGATCCGCGTCCGGCTTTTTCGCCTTCCGCTACCGCGGCGCAGGGCTCGGCAGCGCCGCCGTGTCGCGTCCGTTCAAGCGGCGCAGGATGCGCGAGAGGAAGCGGAACAGCTTCGGCAGCCACCAGATCAGCACGAGCAGGAACAGCGCGAGCGCGCCGAGCAGCAGGAGCGGATGCTGGATCGCGAGGAACAACACGCCGAGCGTGAGGCCGTCCTCGCCGGCGCTGGCGGTCCAGTTGGTGAAGGGCTCCGGTGAGGTATTGATCGCGGCGCGCCCGCCGCTCTTGGCCAGATGCGTGCCGCTGGTGATCAGGCCGCCGACGATCGCCGCAGCCATCTGCGCCGCCGGGGTCGAATCGCCCATCGCGCCCCAGGCGAGGAATGCGCCGGCCGGAATGCGGATGAAGGTGTGCAACGCGTCCCACACCGAATCGAAGCCCGGCAGCTTGTCGGCGAGGAACTCGCCCACCGCCATCACGCCGGCCGCGACCAGCACCCAGGCGTGCTGCAGCACGGCCAGCTGCTCGGGCAGTTGCAGGTAGCCGTAGCGCCCGAGCAGGCCGACGATGAAGATCGTCACGTACAGCCGGATGCCACTGGCCCAGGCCAGACCGCCGGCGAGAGCGAGTTGCGACAACGAGTCCATGGGGGATGTCCTCCGCGAAGGCGGATGCTACGACGTACCAGCTTAACGATCCGTTGCACCGGCCGGCGAACGATCGGCAGCGGCGGACCGATCGGCGGCGCTGCGCCGCAGCGGGTTTCTGCTAGCGTGACGCTCCCGCCACGGCCCTCGCCTCTCCCATGCTCCGCTGGATTCTGCTCGTGCTGGCCCTGCTCGGACTCGCGCTCGCCTTCATCGCGAAGTCGCCGGGGTTGCTCGGCATCGGGCTGCTGCTCGGCTTCATCGGCACGATCGGTTTCGTGCTGGGCCTGGCCGCCGACCGCATCGCCGAGAACGCGCGGCCGGATACGGCGATGGCCTCGGTGGAGGAACTCGTCGCGCTGAGGAAGCCGCGCGGCGCGGCGCCCGATTCCCGCGCCGCGCCCACGCGCGCTCCCGCCGGACGCGACGACGACGCGTCCTGAGAGAGGCGCCGCACCGGCACGCGGCCGCCGCTCCCGCCTCCGTTTTCGTCACCGACGCGCGCGCTTCACTGCGCCGCACCATGCGTCTGTCACTGGACTGCGGCACAATCCGGCGGTCGCACGAGCGACATCATCGCGGGAGGTTGGCGTGGGCATCGAAGCGATTCTCGTCTTCCTGATTGTGGGTGCGGTAGCGGGCTGGCTCGCGGGGCAGATCGTCAAGGGGCATGGTTTCGGCCTGGTCGGCAACATCGTCGTCGGCATCATCGGCGCGTTCATCGCCGGCTGGCTGCTGCCGCAGGTCGGTCTCGCCATCGGCGGCGGAATCATCGCCGCGATCATCAACGCGCTGATCGGCGCCGTGATCTTGTTGTTCCTGATCGGGTTGTTCAAACGAGCCTGATCGTCGCGCGGTCGCAAGCCGCAACGAAAAAGGGCCGGAATTCCGGCCCTTTTTTTTTCTGCGCGAAAGGACGGGACTATTTGGTGATGTCGACGTCCTTGGTCTCCGGCAGGAACAGCATGCCGATCACGAAGGTCATCGCGGCGACGATCACCGGATACCACAGGCCGCTGTAGATGTTGCCGGTCGCGGCGACGATGGCGAACGCGGTGAACGGCAGGAAGCCGCCGAACCAGCCGTTGCCGATGTGGTACGGCAGGCTCATCGAGGTGTAGCGGATGCGCGTCGGGAACAGTTCGACCAGCCAGGCCGCGATCGGCCCGTAGACCATCGTGACCAGCAGCACCAGGTAGGTCAGCAGCAGCACCGTCATCGGCGCGTTGATCTGCGCCGGATTCGCCGCGCTCGGGTAGCCGCCGCTCTTCAGCGCGTCGCCGAGCTGCTTGCCGAACGCGTCGGACTGCGTCTTGAAATCCTCCTTCGACAGCGCCTCACCCTCGAAGCTGGTCAGCGTCGCGCCGCCGATGCTGACCGTGGCGATGCTGCCGGCCGCGCCGGGCGCGTTGGTGTACGGAATGCCCTTCTTCGCCAGCGCCGACTTGATGATGTCGCAGGACTGCTTGAAGGTCGCCTTGCCGACCGGGTCGAACTGGAACGCGCAACGCGAAGGATCGGCCGTGACCGTCACCGGCGCCGCCGCGACCGCCGCCTCGAGCGCCGGATTGACGTTGTGCGTGAGCGCCTTGAACACCGGGAAGTAGGTCAGCACCGCGAGCAGGCAGCCGCCGAGCACGATGATCTTGCGGCCGATCTTGTCCGACAGCCAGCCGAAGAAGATGAAGCCGGCGGTGGCCAGCGCCAGTGCGATCGCGATGTAGATGTCGGCCTGGTTGCCGTCCATGCCGAGCGTCTTGGTCAGGAAGAACAGCGAGTAGAACTGGCCGCCGTACCAGACCACCGCCTGGCCGGCGGTCGCGCCGAGCAGGGCCAGCAGCGCGATCTTGCCGTTCTTGGAGAAGAAGCTCTCGGTGATCGGCGCCTTCGACTGCTTGCCCTCGGCCTTCATCTGCTGGAACAGCGGCGATTCGTTGAGCTGCATGCGGATCCACACCGACACGCCGAGCAGGATCACCGACACCCAGAACGGAATGCGCCAGGCCCAGTCCTCGAACGCTTCCTTGCCGAAGTAGTTGCGGCAGCTCCAGATCACCAGCAGCGACAGGAACAGGCCGAGCGTGGCGGTGGTCTGGATGAAGCTGGTGTAGAGGCCGCGCTTGCCGTTCGGCGCGTGCTCGGCGACGTAGGTCGCCGCGCCGCCGTACTCGCCGCCGAGGGCGAGGCCCTGCAGCAGGCGCAGGGTGATCAGGATCACCGGCGCGGCGATGCCGATCGTCGCGTAGCTCGGCAGCACGCCGACCAGGAAGGTCGACAGGCCCATGAGCACGATCGTGATGAGGAAGGTGTACTTGCGCCCGATCATGTCGCCGAGCCGCCCGAACACCAGCGCGCCGAACGGCCGCACGGCGAAGCCGGCGGCGAACGCGAGCAGGGCGAAGATGAACTGGCTGGTGTCGTTGAGGCCGCCGAAGAATTGCTTGCCGATGATCGCGGCGAGCGAACCGTAGAGGTAGAAGTCGTACCACTCGAACACCGTGCCGAGGCTGGAGGCGACGATGACGCGCCGGTGGTTGGTGCCGAGTCCGCCGCCGGACGGGATCGAAGATGCCACGGTTGCCATGATGTGATTTCCCCAGGATTGGGTCCCGATCGCTCGCCGACCGATCAGAACGTGTACAGCGCGCTCAGGCTGAGCTGGTTGCCGCTGGTGGTCTTGCGTTCGAGGGCGGCATTGGTCGAATCGAGCTTGGCGTGCAGCCATTCGATGCCGAGCTGGTATGGCCCGCTGGCGTACTGCACGCCGAGCGCCGCCTGGCGGCTCTTCAACAGGCCGGTCGAACCGTTGCCGATCCAGCGCACCACGTCGTCCTCGTCGGACTTCTGGTAGGCGTAGAACGCATTGGCGCTCCAGTGCTTGGTGAAGCTGTAGCCGGCTTGCGCGAAGCCGCCGACCTCGCCGATGTCGCCGAACTGCGACAGGTTGCCGAAGATCTGGCCGAGGCCCTTGCCGCCGTAGACCAGCGCCTTGAAGTTCCACGGGCCCGGTTTCCAGATGCCGCCGACTTCGCCGCCGGTGCTCTTCAGGCTCGACTTGATCGGCGTCGGCGCGGCGCCGTCGACGCCGCGCAGGTCGACCTTGCTGTAGTGGCCGGCCGCGTAGGCGATCCAGTCCTCGCCCTGCGCGCGGATGCGCGCCTCGATCTGCGGCTGGAAGTCGGCGTTGCCGGCGGAAAGGTAATTCACGTTGTCGCCGGGCCCGTTCCAGGAGCCGTCGAACGCGCCGACGTCGACGCGCCATTTCGTCCCTTCGCCGCCGTGGTTGAGGTCCTGCATCCACACCACGCCGGGGAAGCGCCAGCCGACGAAGCCGGCGCCGTAGCCGAGCGGGAAAGCCAGGTGCGACAGCGAGGTCGGCACGTTGTCGAGCGGGAACATCAGGTCCCACTGCTGGCCGATGCGGATCTTGCTGCCGGTGGAAGCGTTGTCCAGATCGAGATACGCCTGGCGCAGACGCGGCGTCGGCTGCTGCCGGCTGTAGGGGCCGGTGCCGTTGAAGCCGCCGAAGAAGTCCATCTCGATGCGGCCGCCGCCGCGCCAGTCGTCGTCGAGCTTCGCGCCGGTGATGTCGAGCCAGAAGCGCGTATTGCGCACGTCGAAGCCGCTGGTGCGGCCGTGCGAACCGGGAATCGGCGTCTCCGCGTTCTGGCCGTTGCCGAAGCGGAAGCTCTTGTCCTGCGTGAACGCCGTCGCGCTGACGAAGCCGTGGAAGGCGACCGACAGGCCCGGCGCGGTGGTGAAGGTCGGCGGCGCCTCCTTCGCCGGCGCCGCGGGTGCGGGCGGCGGAGGTGGCGGCGCCTGCACGATCTGCGGCGGCGCGTTGCGCTGCGCCTTCACCTCGGTCATCAGTTCCTGCAACTGGCGTTCCAGTTCGTCGACGCGTTTCTCCAGCGCCGCCTCGCGTTTCGAATCGGCCAGCGCCGCGCCCGGCAGGGCGAGCAGACAGGCCAGCGCGAGCGTACTTTTCCTGACGAGCACTCTCTTGACGGTCATCGCCATCCCTCCCGATCGGCCAAGCGTTCCCGCAGCTTGCGCGGCGGTCCGGCGAGCGACCATTCGCCATTGGTCGTGGTCGCGACCAAAGTCGAACCTCCGCGCCGGCGCGCGTCGCGTATCGCGCGTGGCACACTGGCCGTCCGTGTTGCACTGCAAACATTGCGTCCGGCCCGCGTCGAAGCCCGTTGCCGGCACACGGGAGAGGCGGCCGGAAACGGCATGCCGATCGGAAATGCCTTTGAGATAGGAAGAAGAGGAGAGGAGCCCATGTCGACCCTGCACCCCGTCTCGCCCGAATTCGCCGCGCGCGCGCGCGTCGACAAGGCCGCCTACCAGCGCGACTACGCCGAATCGGTGCGCGATCCGGAAGGTTTCTGGCGCCGCATCGGCCAGCGGCTCGACTGGAGCAAGCCGTACACGAAGATCAAGGACGTCTCCTTCGACGCCGACGATTTCCGCATCCGCTGGTACGAGGACGGCGAATTGAACCTCGCCGCGAACTGCCTCGACCGGCACCTGGAGCAGCGCGGCGACAAGACCGCGATCATCTGGGAAGGCGACGACCCGCACGATTCGCGCCGCATCAGCTATCGCGAGCTGCACGCCGAGGTGTGCAAGGCGGCCAACCTGCTGACCAACCTCGGCGTGAGGAAAGGCGACCGCGTCGCGATCTACCTGCCGATGATTCCGGAAGTCGCGGTCGCGATGCTCGCCTGCGCGCGCATCGGCGCGATCCACATGGTCGTGTTCGCCGGCTTCTCGCCCGATTCGCTGGCCAGCCGCATTGCCGACGCGGGCTGCAAGCTGGTCATCACCGCCGACGAAGGCCTGCGCGGCGGCAAGAAGGTGGCGTTGAAGGTGAACCTCGACGAGGCGCTGCAACGCAAGGACACCAACAGCGTCGAGACCGTGCTGGTGGTCAAGCGCACCGGCGGCGCCGTCGCGATGCAGACGCCGCGCGACCGCTGGTGGTCGGCGTTGATGGACGGCCAGAGCACCGAGCACGCGCCGGTCGCGGTCGAGGCCGAGCATCCGCTGTTCATCCTCTACACCTCCGGCAGCACCGGCAAGCCGAAAGGCGTGCTGCACACCACCGGCGGCTACTCGGTCTACGCCAGCTACACGCACGAATGCGTGTTCGACCTGCGCGAGGACGACGTCTACTGGTGCACCGCCGACGTCGGCTGGGTCACTGGCCACAGCTACCTGCTGTACGGCCCGCTCGCCAACGGCGCCACCACGGTGATGTTCGAGGGCGTGCCGAACCATCCCGATTCCTCGCGCTTCTGGCAGGTGGTCGACAAGCACAAGGTCACGCTGTTCTACACCGCGCCGACCGCGATCCGTGCATTGATGCGCGAAGGCGAGGCGCCGGTGAAGAAGACCTCGCGCGCGAGCTTGCGCGTGCTCGGCTCGGTCGGCGAGCCGATCAATCCGGAAGCCTGGGAGTGGTACTGGCGCGTGGTCGGCGACGGCCGCTGCCCGATCGTCGACACCTGGTGGCAGACAGAGACCGGCGGCATCCTGATCACGCCGCTGCCCGGCGCGATCGACCAGAAACCGGGCTCGGCGACGTTGCCGTTCTTCGGCATCACGCCTGCGATCGTCGATGCGGGCGGCGCGATCCAGGACGGCGCCACCGAAGGCAACCTCGTCCTCACCGACGGCTGGCCCGGCATGATGCGCACGGTCTACGGCGACCATCAGCGCTTCATCGACACCTACTTCAAGACCTACCCTGGCATGTACTTCACCGGCGACGGCGCACGCCGCGACGAGGACGGCTACTACTGGATCACCGGCCGCGTCGACGACGTCATCAACGTCTCCGGCCATCGCCTCGGCACCGCCGAGGTCGAAAGCGCGCTGGTCGCGCATCCGAAGGTCGCCGAGGCCGCCGTGGTCGGCTGCCCGCACGACATCAAGGGCCAGGGCATCTACGCCTACGTCACGCTGAAATCCGGCGAGACACCGAGCGAGGAACTGCGCAAGGAATTGATCGCCTGGGTGCGCAAGGAGATCGGCCCGATCGCCTCGCCGGACTTCCTGCAATGGGCGCCGGGCCTGCCGAAGACGCGTTCGGGCAAGATCATGCGCCGCATCCTGCGCAAGATCGCCGAGAACGCGCCGGACCAGCTCGGCGACACTTCCACGCTGGCCGACCCAGGCGTGGTGCAGAACCTGGTCGACGAGCGTCTGCTGCGCTGAGGCCGGCCGGGCCTGCTCGCCGCGCCGCGCGATGCGCGCGCGGTTCGTCGCTGCGATCGCGCGGACTCCAGCCTCGCCCTTCCGCCACGCGCTGACCGAAAGTCGAATTGCCTCGCCGGCGCGCAGCCGGCAAGCTGCAGCCTTGCCGTCCCTGCGAGACGAACGCGCCGTGCGCGAAATCCTGATCGCCGACGACCATCCCCTGTTCCGCGACGCGCTCAAGCGCGCCGTGCTGCAGGCGCTGCCCGGCGCGGTACTGCACGAAGTCGACAGCGTCGCCGCGCTGCATGCCGAGATCGAAGCGCACGCGGAGATCGAACTGCTGCTGCTGGACCTGCACATGCCCGGCGCCAGCGGGTTCTCGGCGCTGGTGCACACGCGCGCGCAGCATCCGGGCCTGCCGATCATCGTCGTCTCCGCGCACGAGGAAGCGCAGGTCATCCGCCGCGCGATCGCGCACGGGGCGTCGGGCTACATCCCGAAATCGGCTTCCGTCGAGACGATCGTCGAGGCGGTGCGCAAGGTCCTCGGCGGCGACCTGTGGGTGCCGATGGCCGTGCGCGGCGGCGGCGTGCCGCTGAAACCCGCCGAAGCCGACGTCGCCGCGCAGGTCGCGCAGCTGACGCCGCAGCAGTTCCGCGTGCTGAACATGATCGCGGAAGGCTTGTTGAACAAGCAGATCGCCTACGAACTCGGCGTTTCCGAGGCGACGGTCAAGGCGCACATGACCGCGATCATGCGCAAGCTCGGCGTCTCCAACCGCACGCAAGTCGCCCTGCTCGCGAGCCATCTCGCGGTCGACGCGGACGCGCTGGCCGGCGGCGACGCGATGCTGGCCACGGACCCGCACTGAACTTCGATGCGCGGGATGCGATCGTAATCGGACCTTTCCGCCAGGCGTCCGATGCGCTCCCCTTCGATCGAAACCACGCCGATGCCGGCGCTGCGCCTGCAAGCGCGGCTCGAAGCGCACGCGCGATGGCGGCAGTGGCAAGCGCGCACATTCCTGTGCGCGCTCGCCGGAACGCTGGTCGTCGCCGTGGCGTTCGTCCTCTGGCGTCGTCTCCAGGCCGATGGCCGTGCCCTGCTCGCCGTGCTCGAGGCGCAGCCGGTCCTCGTCGCGATCGCGAGCGTTGCGCTCGGCTGGAACCTGACGCGCACCGCGCGTCGCCGCGCGCAGAAGACCTTCGCCACGTCGTGGCTGGCGACGACGCCGCTCGATGCGCGTGAGATCCTCGCCGCGACACGGCGCCAGGTCGCCCTCCGCGTGCTGCCGGTGCTCGCCGCGAGCCTCGCCGTGCCGCTGGCGGCGATGGCGGCAAGTGGCGCCGACGCTCGGCGCAGCCTGGCCTTGATCGGCGGCGGCTTCCTCGTCGGAGCGCTGACCGGCTGGCGCTCCGGTACGCGAACGAATGTTTCCGTGAGCGCCGCGTCGCCGCGCCTGTCGGCGGCGCGTGCAACGACGTCGAACGCCGCCGGCGTCGCCGCACTCGCCCGCTGGCCGTTCGCACGGCTGCTGGCCGACGCCAATCCGCGCCAGCATGCGCAACTCGTCGCCGGCGTGCTGCTGATGTTGCCGATGGGCATTCCGCCGTCGACTGCGCTGTTGATCGTGCTGCTGGCGGCGAGCCTGATCGCCGCCCACGCGTTGCTGCAGGCCTTGCTGGCGACGATTCCGGACGCTGCCGGCTGGCTGCGCGCGACGCCGATGCCACTGCCTGTGTTGGCGCGCACCCTATGTCTGCGCAGCGGCGGCGCGCTGCTCGCGGCGATCGTTCTCGCCACGTCGCTGCTGTTCGCGCTCGGCGCTTCGCGCAGCGCGATTCTCGCTTTCGGCGCCGTCGCGTCGGCCTGGTGCGTCACGGCGATCGGCAATGCGCTGGCCTCGCGCCACCGACCCGAGCGCGCACGCGGCGAGCGCATCGCGCTGGCGTTGGCCGTGCTCGCCCTGCTCGGCAGCGCGTGGTGGCTGCTGCCGATCGCGCTGCCGATGCTGTGGTGGCGCGACGCGTGGCGAGCGAGGCGCGCATGAGCGACGCCGTGCTCGAGATCTCCGCCCTGCGCGCCGGCTACGGCGAGCGCGCCGTGCTGCGCGACGTCGATCTGCGTCTCGCCCGCGGCGAATGGCTGGCCCTGCTCGGTGCGAACGGCAGCGGCAAGAGCACCTTGCTGGACGTCTGCGTCGGCCGTCTGGCGCCGGCTTCCGGGACGGTGCGCATCGGAGGGCATTCGATCCTCACCGACGCGGTCGCGGCGAAGGCGAAGCTCGGTTACGCCGTCGCGCCCGAGCGATTGCCGCCCTTGCTGAGCGCGCGCGAATGCCTCGCTGTGCACGCCGCGGCGAAGCGCCTCGCGACGATCGACGCGGACGTGCTCGAACTCGCCGAGGCCTTGCGTCTCGCGCCCTGGCTCGACGACGCGGTCGCGCTGATGTCCTACGGCACGCGGCAGAAACTCGGCGTGCTGCTCGCCCTGCTCGGCCAACCCGAGCTGATCGTGCTCGACGAAACCTTCAACGGCCTCGACCCGGCCAGTGGCCTGCTGCTGAAGCGCCACCTGCGCGCGCGCGTCGACGCCGGCCGCTGCGGCGTGCTGCTGGCGACGCATGCGATCGACATCGCCGAGCACTGGACCGACCGAGTGTCGCTGCTGCACGAGGGCCGGCTCGTGCATGAATGGCCGCGCGAAGAGTTGGCACGCCTGCGCGCCTCCCGCGACGGCGGACTCGAAGCTGCACTGGCGGAACGGCTGATCGCTGGAAACCTCCCGGACTGAAGACGCGGGACGGCACGTCCTTGTGCCGACGCCGCGGGGAGCAGTTGAACTACGGCCAGGATCTGAGAATGCGATTCGGTGTCCCGGCCGGTACGGCCGGTATTCCGGTGACTTTGTTCGGCGTCGCACGCCCGTTGATCTCCGCCGTTACCGTCGCGGGCGACACGCCGGGAAACACTTGCAGGATCTGCGCCGCGATACCGGCTGCGATCGGAGCGGAGTAGGAAGTGCCGATGTCGCCGGAGATGGCATTGTCCGCCAGATGAGCGGCTCCGGTGACGGCGTATCTGGCGTAGGCCGAAACGCAAGGTCCGGTCGCCGTCGCGCCCCAATCCGTTTGGAAGTCCCAGCTTTCGTCGGAATTGGTCAATCCGGCGACGGTATATACGCCGCTCGCGCCGGCGATCGGATCGCTGCACGCGTCCCCGGCGGAATTGCCCGCGGAAGCAGCGACGAAGAACCCCGCTGTCACCAGGTTCTGGATCGCTGTTTTCAATCCCGGCGGGGGCGACGGCGGGTGATTGAAGCTGATGTTGACCACCGCAGGACGTGTTCCGTGTTGTGCAACCCAGTCGACTCCGCCGAGCAGCCATGCCGCACTGCTGAGGTTCTCCGACTTGGCCACAGTCACGCCGTGGATGCGGACATTCTTGGCCACGCCACTGACCACGCCTCCTACGAGGGATGCGATCAACGTGCCGTGCCTCGACGGCGTGGTTCCGGCACCGGCGATATCCACGTCGTTGGTTGCGCGACTGGGGCCGGTCGGATTGCCGGGAGGGCGGAACTCGTTGTGCGTCGTTCGAATCGCCCCGTCGAGAATGTAGGCGTTGACGCCGGTTCCCATGTACAGATAGTCGTATTTGCCGTCCGTAGGCAGATTGGGCTGGTCGATTCGATCCAGCTGGGGCGGTGCATTGAGTTGTACGGTGCTGGGATGGAGGACGATATTCTGCGATACCGACTCGACGCCCTCCGTGGCGGCGATCTCCTTCGCCGTGGCTTCGTCGACGTTGGATATCGCCATGCCGTGCAATGCGGCATTCCATCGTTGATCGATCCTGATCGAATTCTTGCCGACCAGCGCGAGAATCGCTTTCTCGGCTGCGCCGGCCTTTTTCGAGTCGGACTCGAAAACGACGATGTATTCCCCTTTGACGACCGGATGCCCTTCGTACGTGACGAAACTCCCCGCGAACGAGATCGTCGGCAGCCCGAATGCCATCAGTACCGCAAGTGTCAGCTTCTTCATGAACGTCTCCTTGAAAGTCGCATCCATCCTCGCCGTCGGGCGAGGTGTTGCCCGTTGCCCCCTTCCTTCGTGCCGCGACTGCGGCAAGGCAATGTCCTTCAATTCGCTTGTGTCATACGTGACTCGCTTCGCAGCCGTGGTGATCGCGGAGAGTCGATTCGAAGCGCGAGCGATCGACGCGATCGCCGGCCGCAGGCGTGAGCAGGCAGCGGCGACCAGCTAGGCCGGTCTTCTCTCGGTGTTGCGCCCGAGCTGCATGATCAACGCCCGCAGCGCCGCCGGCTTGACCGGCTTGCGCAGCAGCGCGTAGCCGAGTGCCCGCGCGCGCACGGCGAGTTCGGCGCTGGTGTCGGCGGTGATCAGCGCGCCCGGCGGCGGCGGGTCGCAGGCGGTGCGCAAGGCGCCGAGCGCCTCGAGGCCGTCCTGTGCGGCGTCGAGGTGGAAATCGACCAGCAGCAGGTCGGGACGGCGCCGCTGCAGCGCCGCCAATGCCTCGCCGGGCGTACCAGCGAGATCGCAGGAAACACCCCAGCGCGTCAGCAGCGCCGACATGCCGTCGAGGATGGCCGGATCATTGTCGAGGCAAAGCGCATGCAGCCCGCCGGCCAGTGCCGTGGTGTCGTCCGTCGTGATGCGCGTCCGCGGCGTGGAAGAGCGCGCGGACGCACGCGGCACCTCGACCGAGAACACGCTGCCGCGGCCGGGTTGCGAACGCACGTCGATGCGTGCGTCGAGCAGACGCGCCATGCGCTCGCAGATCGCCAGGCCCAGGCCGAGTCCCTTTTCGCCCCAAGGGGAGGCGTGGCTGCCGCGGCGGAACTCGTCGAACACGTGCACGAGCTGGTCGTCGGCGATGCCGGGGCCGCTGTCCCAGACCTCGATGCGCAGGTTCGCGCCCGCGCGGCGCACGCCGCAGACCACGCCGCCGCTCTTCGTGTAGCGCAGCGCGTTGGCGAGGAAGTTCTGCAGGATGCGGCGCAGCAGCTGCGCATCGCTGCGCACCCAGGCATGCGAGGCGGCGAAGCGCAGGCGCAGTCCGCGCGTCGCGGCGAGCACGCCGAACTGCTGCTGGAGGGACTCCATCAGTTCGCCGAGCGCGAAGTCGGAAACCTCGACCTGATATTTGCCCGCCTCCAGCCGCGAGGCCTCGAGCAACGCGTCGAGCAGGTCCTCGGCGGCCTTGAACGCCGTGTCGATGCGTTCGGCTAGACGACCGCTTTCCTCGTCGAGCGGCTGGTGGCGCAGCGCCGAGGTGAACAGCCGCGCCGCGTTCAAGGGTTGCAGCAGGTCGTGGCTGGCGGCGGCGAGGAAGCGCGTGCGCGACTGGTTCGCGGCTTCCGCCTGGCGCACCGCGCGCTGCTCGGCGACGAGCGCCAGTTCCAGTTCGCCGGTGCGTTGCGCGACGCGCTGCTCCAAGGTCTCGTTCGCGTCGCGCAGCGCGTTCTCCACGTGCTTGTACGGCGTGATGTCGCTGAAGGTGGTCAGGTAGCCGCCGCCGGGCAGCGGCTCGCCGCGCGTTTCGATCACGCGTCCGTCCGGTCGCTCGCGCACGAACACGTGCGGCGTGCCGGCGCGCAGGTGATCGAGGCGGCGTTCGATCTGCGTTTCGAGATCGCCGCGACCGAGCAGGCCTTGCGCGGCGTTCTGGCGGATCAGATCGGCGACCGGACGGCCGACGTAGACGAAGCCATCGGGATAGGCGAACAGGTCCAGGTAGCGCCGGTTCCAGGCGACGATGCGCAGGTCGCGGTCGACCACGCTGATTCCCTGCAGCATGTTGTCGAAGGTGACCGCGAGCAGCTCGCGGTTGAAGCGCAGTTCCTGCGAGGTCTCGTCGAGCAGCGTCGCCGCCTCGGACAGGTCCAGGCCGGTGCCGCGCAACGCGCTGGTCAGCATGCGCCGCGCCGACGCGGCGCCGATCGCGCCGGCGAGCACGCGCTCGATGTGCTGCACCAGGGCGCGTTCGGCCGAGGATTCCGGCGTCAGCGGCTTGCCGCTCGACTCGGCGTATTCGGCGAACGCGCGCGCGGCGAGCTTCTCGCCGACGATGCGCTCGGCGATCGCGGCGAGATCGGCGACGCGCACGCGGCCGCGCCAGCCGCCGATGCCGGTCGCGCGCGTCGCGTACGGATCGAGAAACGCCGCCGCGCGCAGGCGTTCCTCGACGCCGGGCCGGAAGCGCAGGCTGACGAAGACGCAGCCACCGACGTTGGCGAGCAGCGACCAGAACGCGCCGTGCGTGACCGGCTCCCAGCCGCTCATCAGGAACAGTGCGTGCGGCTTCAGCCAGTCGATGCCGTAGGGACCTTGCTCGATCCACGCCGTCGGCAGCCAGCCGGCGACGGCGAGCGAAGGCAGCAACAACGTGTAGGCCCAGACGGTGAAGCCGGCGAGCAGGCCGGCGATCACGCCGAGCCGGCTGGCGCCGCGCCAGTACAGGCCGCAGACGATCGCCGGCGCGAACTGCGCCACCGCCGCGAACGACAGCAGACCGATCGCGGCGAGATTCTGCGCCTGCGTGCTGAAGCGGTAGTACAGGAACGCGAACAGGCCGAGCGCGACGATCGCGATGCGGCGCACGCCGAGCACGATGGCGGAAAGATCCGTGCGCTGTTCGAGCTTCAGCGCGCGCACGCGCAGCAGCGCCGGCATCACCAGGTCGTTGCTGACCATCGTCGACAGCGCGACCGACGCGACGATGACCATGCCGGTCGCGGCGGAGAAGCCGCCGATGTAGGCGAACACCGCCAGCCAGCGGTTGTCGTGTGCGAGCGGCAGCCACAGCACGTAGGCGTCGGCGGCGACCGCGCTGCCTTGCGCGGCGTGCATGCCGGCGGTCGCGATCGGCAGCACGAGGGCGGAGATCACCGCGAGGTAGAGCGGAAACATCCAGCGTGCGCGGCGCAGGTCGCCCGCGTGCTCGCATTCCACCACGGCGACCTGGAACTGCCGCGGCAGGCAGAAGATCGCGGCGAACGCGAGCGCGCTCTGTGCGAGGAAGCCGGGTGGCAGGCCGCTGTCGGCGATCCGCGTCAGCGGCGCGGCGACCGCTTCCAGGTTGCGTCCGACGTACAGCGCGTAGACGCCGACCGCGACGAAGGCGAGCAACTTGACCACCGATTCCGCCGCGATCGCCAGCATCATGCCGTGATGGTGTTCGGTCGCGTCGATGCCGCGCGTGCCGAACAGGATCGCGAACATCGCCAGCAGCAAGGCGACGTAGAACGCGCTGTCGCCGAGCAGCGGCGGCAGGCCCGCGCTGTTCGGCGCGCCGGAGAGCACGTCGAAGCTCAGCGCGACCGCCTTCAGCTGCAAGGCGAGATACGGAATCGCCGCGATCACCGCGATCACCGTCACCAGCGCGGCGAGCGCATGCGACTTGCCGAAGCGCGAGGCGATGAAGTCGGCGATCGAGGTGACGTTGCGTTCCTTCGCCACCAGCACCAGCCGTTCGAGCAGGCCGAAGCCGAACAGGAACAGCAGGATCGGGCCGACGTAGATCGGCAGATACGAGAGCCCGCCGCGCGCGGCCGTGCCGACCGCGCCGTAGAACGTCCACGACGAGCAGTACACCGCCAAGGCGAGGCTGTAGACGATCGGCCGCAGCCACGCGCGCGCTGGATACAGCGGCCGGCGATCGCCGTAGTACGCGATCGCGAACAGCGCGGCCACGTACAGCACGGACACCAGCATCAGCAGCCAGGCGGCGATCATGCGCATCTCCTCGGCGACAGCGGGTCGTCGTTGCGATCCGTCCCGGACGGCTGCCGTCGGCGTGAACCGAAACGGCGATCCGGACCGCAGCGCCGGCGGCTCCGGCCGCGGCCGTCCATGGTCGCACGACTCGGAAGCATTCTAAGACGCACGCCGCGCGATGCCGCCGCTTGACGTGCGCGCCGCCGCCGCCACCATGGACGCGATGTCCGAGCTGACCGCCACCGCCTTCGCCCCCCGCGACCGACCGCCGCCGTTGCGGCCGGACGAGATCCACGTGTGCTCGATCGCACTGGACGCGACGGCGACGCCGCGGGCCGTCACCGAGGCCGCGCGCGTCGTGCTCGATCGCCTGCTGCGCTTCTATGCCGGCACCGATGCGCCGATCGAAATCGCGCGCGGCCGGCACGGCAAGCCGTATGCGCCGGCCTTCGCGGGGCTCGACTTCAATCTCAGCCACGCCGGCCATCACGTGCTGCTCGCGTTCGCGCGCGGCCAGGCGCTCGGCGTCGATCTGGAACGTGACGAGCGGCGCCTCTCGCTGATCGAGATCGCGCGACGCTTCTTCGCCGCGGACGAGGCCGACGCGCTGGAGCGCCTGCCGGATGCGGCCCGCCTGCCCTGCTTCCTGCGCTTGTGGACACGCAAGGAGGCGGTGCTGAAGGCGCTCGGCCAGGGCCTGAATTTCGGCCTCGATCGGCTCGCGTTCGCGATCGACGGCGACGGCGAAGTCGGCGCGCTGCACCGCATCGCCGAGGAAGCCGGCGCCCCCGCGGACTGGCGTCTGTGCGCGCTCGCGCCGGCGCCCGGGCTGGTCGGCGCACTGGCTTGGCGCGGGCCGGAGCGGCCTTTGCAAACCTTTACGTTGCCCCTATGAGCGCCTCCGCTGCAACGCTGGGAAGCTTTCGGCCGTCCTTGGAAGCGAAATGGCCGACGGGAACCCCAGCTCCGTGAGCGAGATTCGCGCACCTTCCGGCTTCGGACTCGAGCTGGACCGGGTCACGCTGGAACGCGCGCGGCGCGGCGAAATGACCGCCTTCGCGGCGATCTACGAACGCTTCGGCGGCCCCTGCTACAACCTCGCCCTGCGCGTGCTCGGCGAACCGGCGGCAGCGGAAGACATCGTGCAGGAGATCTTCCTCAAGCTGATGGGCAGCTTGCGCGGATTTCGCGGCGATGCGCCGTTCGGCGCGTGGCTCAAGCGCATGACGGCCAACGCGACCATCGACGCGCTGCGCGCGCACCAGCGCTTCCGCGACGAGGATCCGGACGCGCTGTTCGAGGCGATGCCGGCGTTGGCGGCGGATGCCGAGGATCGCGCGGATGCCTGGTCGATGCTGATGCGGCTGCCGCCGCGAGCGCGCGCAGTGGTGATCCTGCACGAAGTGGAAGGCTACACGCACAAGGAAATGGCGGAACTGTTCGGGCAAAGCGAGAGTTATTCGAAATCGATCCTGGCACGCGCGCTGAAGCGACTCAACGACGTCGTCGCGGAGCCGGGATCGAAGGAGGCGATGGACCATGCGTGAGATTCCTGCCACGGCATTCGACGCACGCCGGCTTCCGGTGTTCGAGCCGGACCCGGCGCTGTGGTCGCGCATCGCCGCCGCGCATCTGCGGCGGCGGCGCCTGCGGCAATGGGGTTTCGCCGCCGCGGCGACGGTGCTGCTCGGCGTCGCCGGCGCGTTGCTGGTGCGTGCGCCGCAACCGCCGTCGCCGCAATGGGCGGACGCCCAGCGCGAGTCGCAGGCGCTCGAAGCCGAATGGCGTCGGCTCGCCGACGGCGGCCGGCCGACGACGATCGGTTTGACGCGACTGCGCTCGATCGACGCCGCGCTGCAGGCCGCCTACGACCGCGGCGGCGACGCGAGCGAGGTCGTACCGCTGTGGCAGCAACGCAACGAGGCACTGCGCGGATTGATCGCGCGGTTCCAGGACGCGAATACGCGTGACGCGAGTCTGGTCACGCGCATTTGATGAGACGAGGTGACGAGATGGCGATGAACTTCCTGCGGATGCGGACATCCTGTCTGGCCTGGGCCGTGCTGTTCGCCCTGGGCGGTACCGCGCAGGCCGACGGTGGCGCGCCGTCGACCGCGCCGTCCACCCAGACGACGACGCAAGGCACGAACGCCGCCGTTGAGCAGAGGCTGCGCGAGGAACTGCGCGCGCTGATGAGCGAGCTGGTCGAGAGCGGCGCGTTCGGCGATCGCTCGCCGCGCGAGATCTCGCTCGCCGTCGACAGCCCGGCGCAGCGCGTGAGCAATCTCGGCCTGCTGGTCGACAGCGCCCGCGATCATCGCGACGGCCTGCACGTCCTCGCGGTGACGCCGGGCGGCGGCGCCGAGCGCATGGGCCTGCGCGCCGGCGACGTGGTGACGGCACTGAACGGCACACGTCTCGGCGGTACCGGCAATGCGGCGAGCGTGCTGCGCCAGACCGTCGACGGCTTGCCGAACGGCAGTCCACTCGCGTTCGAGGTCAGGCGCGACGGTCACACGCAGACGTTCTCCGGCACGCTGTCCAGCATCGAGCTGCCGGCGATGCACCTGACCATCGGCGGCGGGACTCCGGTCGCGGCCGTCGATCCTCCGGCCGCCTCCGCGGCGACGCAGGGGTGCGGCCGCATCAGCGACTTCGACGTCGCGCCGCGGCAGCAGCACCTGCACGGCGCGAAGGTCCTCAGCATCGACGACGAACTGCCCGGACCGACCGGCTCGAAGTCGTACCAGGTGCCGGCCGGCCGCCATGTGCTGAAGATCTCCGAGCAGATCGAGCCGCGCTATCTCCCCTTCAACGACCGCCTGCGCAACGCCGGCCCCGGACCGCGATCCAAGACGATCGAAGTCGAGGTCGCGCCGAACACGACCCTGTTCGTCGCCGCACGGCTCAACGACGACAAGCGCACCGAGTGGCGCGACGGTGCGTACTGGGATCCGGTGGTCTGGAGGACCACGTCGGAAACCTGCAACTGACGGCCCGGGCGCTTCGCGTCGATATACTGCGCTCCCGTTCGGCTCCGGCGCGCAATGACCGCACTCAGCGTCAACGTCAACAAGATCGCCGTGCTGCGCAACTCGCGCGGGCACGCGCTACCCGATCCGGTTACCGCCGCGCGCGTCGCGATCGAAGCCGGCTGCCACGGCATCACCGTGCATCCGCGGCCGGACCAGCGGCACATCCGGGCCGACGACGTTCCGCGCATCGGTGCGGTCGTCGGTTCGGTCGAATTCAACATCGAAGGCAACCCGTTCGCGCCGGCCCGCGGCAGCTATCCGGGCTATCTCGAACTCGTGCGCGCGGCGCGGCCGGCGCAGGCGACGCTGGTGCCGGACGGCGATGCGCAGCTGACCTCCGATCACGGCTTCGATCTCGGCCGCGACGCCGAGCGTCTGCGGCCGCTCGTGCGCGAATTGAAGTCGTTCGGCTGTCGCGTCAGCCTGTTCGTCGACGCAGGCTGCGAAGACGTCGAACGCGCCGCCGAAATTGGCGCCGACCGCATCGAGATCTACACCGAGCCGTACGCGTCCGCGTTCGCCGCGGGCGAGTATGCCCGAGCGCTCGACGCCTGCGCGCGCACGGCTGAGCGCGCGCGCGTGGCGGGTCTCGGCGTCAACGCCGGTCACGATCTCGATCAGCGCAATCTCGGTGCGCTGCTGCGCGCGATTCCGTTTCTCGCCGAAGTCTCGATCGGCCACGCGCTGATCGGCGAGTCGATCTACGACGGCCTCGCGCCGACCGTGCGCAAGTACCTCGCGATTCTCGCCGACGCACGCGGCGCGGCTTGAGACTCGCTCAGTCCGCCGTTCGCGTGCCTTCGACGCGGATCGCCGGCAGGCCGCTGCGCTTGGCCAGCGCCAGCACCGCGGCGACGTCGTCGTAACGCGTGCTCGCCTCGGGGCGGACTTCGAGGATCGGTGGCGAAGCGCTGTTCGCGGCCGTCTCGAGCGCCGTGGACAGCTGCGCCCGGCTGACCGCCGTGCCGTTGAGGTAGAGCTCCCCAGTGGTCTTGACCGACAGGCCGAGGATCGTCGGCTCGTCGCCGGTGGAGTGGCCTCCGAGCGGCAGCGGAATGCGGTGCATCGACAGCGGCGCGGTCACCATCAGGATCAGTACCAGGGCCAGCAGCACGTCGATCAGCGAAGTGACGTTGATCTCGGCGCGTACCGGCGTCGGCGCATAGCTCTGCAGGGAACGGACACTCATCGCGCGATCTCCTCGGGTGGGAACGGCGATCCCAGGCTACGCCGCGGCAACGATCGTGCGCGTCAGGAATTTCGTGAGATGAGCGGGCCGTCGGCACGGGCGAGCCGCGGCCGGTGGGGCGGCGGTTGCGGACAGCGATGAAATGACCGGCGGCCGACGGAACGGACGATCATTCGGTCCGCTCGCCAACGGGCGATCACAAAAGCAAACGGCACCGCGTTTCCGCGGTGCCGTTCGTGGCGTCGCTTGCGACGGGCGGGAGCCTACTACTCGTTCGCGCCGGTCGTCAGGAAGCCGATCTTGACCATGCCGGCGCGCTTGGCGGCGGCCATGACCTCGGCGACCTTCTGGTACTGCGTGGTCTTCTCGGCGCGGATCTGCAATTCCGGCTGCGGGTTCTTCTGCGCCGCGACGCGCAACTGCGCTTCGAGGATCGCCGAAGTGACCGGCTCGTCGTTCATGTAGAGATCGCCGTTCTCCTTCACCGCCAGGTCGATCGGCTCCGGTGGATTGGTGTCGATCGTGTTCGGGTTCGCCTGCGGCAGGTTGATCTGGATCTTGTGCGACATCAGCGGCGCCGTGATCATGAAGATGATCAGCAGCACCAACATCACGTCGACCAGCGGCGTGACGTTGATTTCCGCCATCGGGCCGCCGCCACCGCCTGTGCTCATCGCCATGGCTTACTTCCTCGCGGCAACCGGCGCAACGCCGCCTTCGACTCGCGAACCGGTCGCGAAGAAATCGTGCAGGTCATGCGCGAACTCGTCGAACTTCGCGTAGATCACGCGGTTCTGGCGCACGAAGAAGTTGTACGCGAGCACCGCGGGAATCGCGACGAACAGACCGAACGCGGTCATGATCAGCGCCTCGCCGACCGGGCCGGCCACCGCTTCCATCGACGCGTTGCCGGAGGCCGCGATCTTGATCAGCGCGTGGTAGATGCCCCACACCGTGCCGAGCAGGCCGACGAACGGAGCGGACGAACCGACCGTCGCGAGCACCGTCATGCCGCCTTCGAGGCGGAGACTTTCACGGGCCACGGCCTGACGCAGCGCGCGGTCGATGAACTCGGAGCGGTTCAGCGCCTCGACCAGACGGCTGCCTTCGTTGCGCTGGTGGTGAGCCGCGGCGGAGGCGCTGTCGAGCGCGATCTTCGAGAAGGGTTCGCCCTTCGGCTGCTCTTCCAGGAAGCGCACGGCGTCCTGCGCCGAGGGCGTTTCCCAGAACGTGTTGATTACGCGGTCCATGCGGCCACGAATCATCGCGTTGCGCAGGAAGTTCGCGACGATGAAGTAGATCGACATGATCGACATCAGGCAGAGCGTGATGAACACGATCCAGCCCAGAGCGTCGAAGTTGTGGATCAGGTCGCTAAAGCCCATCTGGCTCATGGCAGCGGCATTGCCGCCGCCACCGGGGATGGCAGCCGGCTGGGCTGCTGGGGTCTGGGACGGATCTTGCTGCATGGCGCTACCCTTACTCACTCAGATTGAATTCAATGGGAACCAAGGCATACCCGCGACTGGGTTGCCCACCCTTCGAACCCGGATTGAATTTCCAGGTCTTCACTGCGTCGATCGCGGCCTGATCCAGCAAACGCGAACCGCTGGACTTTTCGACCGTGACTTCTTCCGGCGTGCCATCGAGGCCAACCAGCACCTTCAGCATGACCTTGCCTTGCTGCCGCTGACGCACCGCCTGTGGCGGATACTTCGGCGGACGCATCTTACGGTAGCTGATGTTCTCGCTCGGCGCGATATCCGCGGGCGGAGCCGGCGGTGCGGGCGGAGCCGGAGGCGGTGCCGGGGTGGACATCGGCGAGGCTTCCTCGACGACGACCGGAGCCGGCGGCGGCGGCGGCGCCTTCGGCGGCGGCTGCACCTTCTCCACCACCTTCGGCGGCGGCTTCTTCGGCGGCTCCGGCGGCGGCGGTGGCGGCGGCGGCGGTGGCGGTGGCGGTTCGATGAACTCCACCATCACCTTCTTGTCCAGAGTTTTCTCCTTCGGCGGCGGCGGCGCCACAGGCGTCAGCATCACCGCGAAGGCGAACAGATGAAGCGCGAATGCGCAGGTGAACGCCGTGACACGCCGCCAGCTGAAAGAAGAGTCGCCGCGCGATTGAGAATTGTCTGCCATCAGTGTTTGACCAGTGAGTCTTTAGCGGCTGCTCGACGACGTTTTCTTGACTTCCATCCCCCGAACCACTCGGGTTCGCTTGAGGGAGCGGAGCACGGTACAACACCCGATGCCCTTACCACAAGCGCGTGCGGAAGTCGCCGAACGCCATACGATCATTGCATTGTGTTTCGTGACGCGATGGCACCGCCGACCCTTCCTGATGCCGGCGAAAACCACCCGAATTTAGGACTCCCCACGAGTCTCGCGAACCGCCGCTCGGGCGATCCGTCGCCGGGAAAACCCGACGACGCGAATCGTTTCTCGCGATGACGATGATAGCGCGGAGCCGTCGCCCGAAGTCGATCGAATTTACTTCTTCTTCGTCGCCTTCTGCACCTTCACGCCACCCTTGGCCGCCTTGATGCGCTGCTCGGCCATCGTCTTCGTGCTCGGATAGCCGGCCGCCTTCTGCCAGTCGGCCATTGCGGCGCCGCTCTGGTTCAGATCGTTCTGCGCGTCGCCGCGCAGCAGGTAGGCCTCGCCTTCCTGACGCAGGCCGCCGCGCGAGATCGCGCGCGACAGCGCTTCGACGGCGTCCTTGGACTTGTCGGCGTAGAACAGCAGATAGCCGAGCTGGAAGTCGACGTTGCCGTCCTTCGCCATCGGCGCGGCCTTAGTGTAGGCCTCCATCGCGCACGCGTCGTCCTCGGACTGCTGGCAGACGTCGCCGAGCAGCTTGTAGGAATCGTAGGACGGCTGCACGAGGTTCTTGGCGAAACCTTCCTTCAAGGTCGCCGCGGCTTCCTTCGGCTTCTCCGCCGACGCGTACAGCTTGGTCAGCTGCAGATAGTCGTCACCGGTGTTGATCAGGCCGTCGCTCTTCGCCTTCGCCATCAGGTCGAGCGCCTGCTGCGGCTTGTCGGCCTGGATGTAGATCGTCGCGAGCTGGTTCAGCAGCTTCTTGTTGGTCGGATCCTTCGCCATCTGCTGCTGCACGATCTGCGCAGCCTGGTCGTACTGGTTGAGCTCGAAGTAGCTCGCCATCAGGATCTGCGTCCAACTGTCGTTCGGCTTGTCGGTCATCGACATCGCCTTCTTCATCGTGTCGATGGCCGGCTGGTACTGCTCGAGTCGGTAATAGATGTTCGCCTTGGCCGCGAGCTCCTCGGCGGTCTGCTTGCCGGTCAGCTTCTCCCACTGGTCGAGCGTCGCCAGGGCTTCCTTGTACTTCTCGTCCTGCAGCTGCAGCTGGGCGATGTTGTAGAGGATCGAGAAATGCTGCGCGTTCGGCAGGCCGTCGGTGTCGACCGCCTTCTGGTATTCGGCCAGCGCTTCGGTGCTCTTGTCCTGGTCGTAGTAGATCTGTCCGAGCAGCTGATGCGCGAACGAGGAGGCGTACTTGCTGGCGCGCGCGTTGCCGATGATCTTCTCGACCAGCGGCTGCGCTTCGGCGCCCTTGTCGTCGCTGACCAGCTCGGCGGCCTTGCTCAAGTCGCGCTGCTCGCTGGACGACATGTCCGGCTTCGGCTCCTGCCGCGTCGCGTTCGGATACTCGTTCTCGGCTTTCTTGTAGTCCTTGGCGCAGACGCCACCGGCCATCACCAGGCCGAGCGCGCAGACCGCTGCAGGAATCCATTTCGAGAATTTCATGGGAGCACCTCGATAGAGCTACGAAGACCGTCGCAGTTTGCCGCAGCCGACGGAAAAAAGGGCGCAGAGCGTAACGCCCCGGCGACGGCAGGCACAAGCGCGCCAATTGCTCTCATGATGCTGCGAAGCAGCATGCGCGCTGCGCGAGCGAGCGCGTCGAGCAATGGCCGTTTGGACTGCTATACGTCCAGATTGGCGACACGCAGCGCGTTTTGCTCGATGAAATCGCGGCGCGGTTCGACCACGTCGCCCATCAGGGTCGAGAAAATCTGATCGGCGGCGACCGCGTCTTCGATGCTGACCTGCAGCAAACGACGCGTATCCGGGTTCACCGTGGTGTCCCAGAGCTGGTCGGGGTTCATTTCGCCCAGGCCCTTGAAGCGCTGGATCGTGCGGCCGCGGCGGGCTTCGTCCATCAGCCATTCGTAGGCCTGCGCGAAGCTCGTCACCGGCTGCGACTTGCCGCCGCGACGCACGCTCGCCCCGGCCTGGATCAGGCCCGCGAGCTGCGCGGCGGCATCGACGATCGGCTTGAACTCGGGTGCGGTGAGGAAGCTCGCCGGCAGCGTCTGCGTGTGGCGCAGGCCGTGCTGGTCGCGATCGACGACGAGCGCCGCGTTCTGTTCGGCGGAGGCCGGCTGAATGCGCAGCGCGTAGCGCGGCCGCCCCAGTCCGGAGGCGGCCAGGGAACCCTGCAGGCGCGCCACCCAGGCCTCCATCGCCGCGGCGTCGTTCCACGCCTCCACGCTCAACGGCGCGTCGAGCAGCGCGTGCAGGAGGGCGGAATCGAAGCGGAAGCTCAGTCGCTCGATCTGGTCCAGCGCGACGCGATAGGCCGCCATCAGCTTTTCCAGACCCGCGCCGCTGACGCCGGGCGCGTCGGCGCTGTAGACCAGCTCCGCGCCGTCGACCGCGTTCGAGATCAGGTAGGCGTTGAGCGCCGCGTCGTCCTTCAGGTACAGCTCCTGCTTGCCCTGCTTGAGCTTGTACAGCGGCGGCAGGCCGATGTAGACGTGACCGCGCTCGATCAGCGCCGGCATCTGGCGGTAGAAGAACGTCAGCAGCAAGGTGCGGATGTGCGAGCCGTCGACGTCCGCGTCGGTCATGATGATGATGCGGTGATAGCGCAGCTTGTCGGCGTTGAACTCGTCCTTGCCGATGCCGGTGCCGAGCGCGGTGATCAGCGTGCCGACCTCGGCCGAGCTCAGCATGCGGTCGAAGCGCGCACGCTCGACGTTGAGGATCTTGCCCTTCAACGGCAGGATCGCCTGGTTCTTGCGGTTGCGCCCCTGCTTGGCGGAGCCGCCGGCCGAGTCGCCCTCGACGATGAACAGTTCCGACAGCGCCGGATCCTTTTCCGAGCAGTCCGCCAGCTTGCCCGGCAGGCCGGCGATGTCGAGCGCACCCTTGCGGCGCGTCATCTCGCGCGCCTTGCGCGCGGCTTCGCGCGCACGCGCGGCGTCGACGACCTTGGCCGCAATCGCGCGCGCCTCGTTCGGGTTCTCGAGCAGGAATTCCTCGAGCTTCTGGTTGACGACCGCCTCGACGACGCCCTTGACCTCGCTGGAGACCAGCTTGTCCTTGGTCTGCGAGGAGAACTTCGGATCCGGCACCTTGACCGACAGCACCGCGATCAGACCCTCGCGCATGTCGTCGCCGGACAGCGCGACCTTGGCGGTCTTCTGCAGGCCGGCCTTCTCGATGTAGTTCGACAGCGTGCGCGTCAGCGCGCTGCGGAAGCCGGCCAGGTGCGTGCCGCCATCCTTCTGCGGGATGTTGTTGGTGAAGCAGAACACCGTTTCCTGGTAGGCGTCGGTCCACTGCATCGCGAGGTCGACCGTGGTGCCGTCGTTCTGCGCGGTGAAGGTGATGACCTTCGGGTGCAGCGGCGTCTTCAGCTGCGCCAGATGCTCGACGAAGGAGCGAATGCCGCCTTCGTACTCGAACACATCGCGGCGATCGACGCGCTCGTCGATCAGCTCGATCTTCACGCCGGAATTCAGGAACGACAGCTCGCGCAGGCGCTTGGCCAGGATGTCGTAGTGGAACTCGATCGTCGAGAACGTCGCCGGACTCGGATGAAAACGTACGGTGGTGCCGCGCTTCGTCGACGGGCCGACCACCTTCAGCGGATACAGCGGCTCGCCGAGCGAGTACTCCTGCTGGTGTTCGAGGCCGTCGCGGTAGATCGTCAGCCAGAGATGGTCCGACAGCGCGTTGACGACGGAAACGCCGACGCCGTGCAGACCACCGGAGACCTTGTAGCTGTTGTCGTCGAACTTGCCGCCGGCGTGCAGCACGGTCATGACGACCTCGGCCGCCGAGCGGCCCTCCTCCTCCTGGATGCCGACCGGGATGCCGCGACCGTTGTCCACGACACTGGCCGAGCCGTCCGCGTGCAGGGTCACGATCACATGGTCGCAGTAGCCTGCCAGCGCCTCGTCGATCGAGTTGTCGACGACCTCGAACACCATGTGGTGCAGACCGGTGCCGTCATCGGTATCGCCGATGTACATGCCGGGCCGCTTGCGTACGGCCTCGAGGCCCTTCAATACCTTGATCTTGCTGGAATCGTACTGGTCGTTCATGAGGCTCCACCACGCGCCGGGCGGCGCGCGAAACGCTGGGCGGATCGGAGGATCGGGAATCTGCGAATTATAGCAGTCTCGTCACACGGCCTTGTTCCACGTGGAACCTTGCGATCGACGGACCCGCAGCGGCCAGGGCCGGCGACTCCTCGGTCCCGGTGACCAGAAGCTGCGCCCCGCTCGCCGCCAACACGGCCAGCAGCTTGCGCTGGTGGTCGAGATCGACCTCGGCGGCCAGATCGTCGATGCCGATGACCGGCCATTCACCCGCCGTCGCCGCATACAGGCGCGCCTGCGCCATCACGCAGGCGAACGCGCAGAGCTTCTCCTGCCCTCTCGACAGGTGCTCTCTCCGCGGGGCCGCTTCGAACACCACCGACCAGTCGGCCCGATGCGGCCCGGCGCCGGTATGACCACGGGCGCGATCGCGATCGCGCTGGCTGGCCAGGATGTCCGGCAAGGACTGCTCGGCATCGAATCCGGGCTGGAACTGCAGCCGTGGTTCGCCCAGTTCGGCCAACAGCTCCCGCGCCAGTTCGGCCAGCAGCGGCTGCAGGGCGGCGAAATAGCGGAGGCGCATCGCCGTCAGCGGCGCCGCGGCCGAGGCGAGCTCGTGGTCCCAGGCATCCAGGTCGGCCGCGACGTCGCCTCCGGATCGCAGCAGCGCGTTCCGCTGTCGCAATGCGCGCTGATAGCGGCGCCAGTCGGACAGGAAGGATGGTTCCACGTGGAACACGCCCCAGTCGAGGAAGCGGCGCCTCTGCTCGGAGGCACCGGCGATCAGCTCGTGCGAGCCGGGCTCGAAGCACGACACGGCGGTGTGCCGCATCAGTTCGCCGACGGGAACGGATTCGCGGTTCAGTCGCGCCTCGAGCCGGCCGCCGGCGCGGGCGACTCCGACGCGCTCGGTCGAGCCGTTCGATTTGCTCAGTTCCCCGTACACCGCATAGCCCGCCGTACCACGACGAGTCAAAGCGTCCCGCGCGGCGCCGCGGAACGAACGGCCATGCGAAAGCAGGAAAGCGGCTTCGAGCAGGCTGGTCTTGCCGGCGCCATTGGCGCCGAGAAACAGGTTCCAGCCGGGAGAGAGATCGAGATCCAGCGCCTCGATCAGGCGCAGGTTCTCGATGCGAAGATGCGTGAGCTGCACGGGCGGATCGGGCTAGACCGCATCCGCGGACCGTGGTGAAGGCGCACGCGCGCCGTCAGAGACGCAGCGGCATGATGACGTGACGGGTGTCCTCGGCTTCCGGCTTGCGCATCAGGCAGCTGGACTGACCGTCGCGCAGGCAGAGCAGGACTTCCTCGCCGCCGATCGCACCGAGCGCGTCGAGGAGATAGTTCACGTTGAAACCGACGCTGAGCTCGGACACCCCGGTCTTCGCCTCGACCTCCTCGACCGCCTCTTCCTGTTCGGGATTGTGCGCGACGATGCGCAGGCGGTTCGGACCGACTTCGAGCTTGACGCCGCGGTACTTCTCGTTCGACAGGATCGCCGCGCGCTGCAAGGCCGAGCGCAGGTCGTCGCGCTGCACGCGCACTTCCTTGTCGGCACCGATCGGAATGACCGCTTCGTAGTCCGGGAAGCGACCGTCGATCAGCTTCGAGGTGAAGGTGACCTCGCCGCGACGCACGCGCAGGTGATTGCGCGCGAACTCGAGCTCGACGTTGCCTTCACCGGCTTCGAACAAGCCCTGCAGCTCGATCACGCCCTTGCGCGGCACGATGACCTGGCGCGGCGCGGCCACCTTGGTTTCGATGCGCGTCTCGGCCAGCGCCAGACGATGGCCGTCGGTCGCGACGCAGCGCAGCGCGTGCTCGCGCAGATCCAGCAGCATGCCGTTGAGGTAATAGCGCACGTCCTGATGCGCCATCGCGAAACCGGTGCGATCCATCAGTTCCTTCAGCGTCGCTTCCGGCAGGCTGACGCGCTCGACCAGGTCGATGCTCTCGATGACCGGGAATTCCGTCGCCGGCAGCGTCGCCAGCGTGAAGCGGCTGCGCCCTGCGCTGACCGTCACGCGTTCGCCGTTCTGCTCGAGCTTGATGCGGCAGCCGTCCGGCAACGCGCGGCAGATGTCGAAGAGCTTGCGTGCCGGAATGGTGACTTCGCCGGCCGCCAGATCGTCGGCTTCGGTGCGCGCGATCATTTCGACTTCGAGATCGGTGCCGGTCAGCGACACGCCATTCGCGTCGACGACGACCAGCAGGTTCGCCAGCACCGGCAACGTCTGTCGACGTTCCACCACGCCGACGACATGCTGTAATCGTTTCAGGAATGCCTCGCGCTGGATGCTGAATCGCATGGTGTTCCGGTCCCTGTCGTTAGTATCTTGAATATGTGGAACGTTTTGTTTTGGTTGGCGTTGTGCACAACCGCTTCGAAGCTGAAATTTCTTTTTATTTCAAAGGCTTGTTGGATTTCCACCAGCTGGAAAAACGATCCGGTCCGCTGTGGAACATCTGTGGATAATACTGGGCGGCGAAAATCCGCACAGCTTGTCCACAACCAGTGCCGCGGCTTTCCCACCGGCTTTCACTCGGTCAGCGTTCTCAACAGCTTTTCCCAATCCTGACGCAGCTTGCCGTCGGTCTCGCGCAGATCGCGGATGGTCCGGCAGGCATGCAATACGGTGGTGTGGTCCCGCCCGCCGAACGCGTCGCCGATTTCCGGCAGGCTGTGTTCGGTCAGTTCCTTCGCCAGGGCCATCGCCATCTGCCGCGGACGCGCGATCGAGCGGCTGCGCTTGGCCGACAACAGGTCCGTCAGGCGCAACTGATAGTAGTCTGCCACGGTCTTCTGGATGTTGGGGATCGTGATCGCCTGCGCGTGCACGGTCAGCAGATCGCGCAGGGTTTCCTGGGCGAATTCCGGGCTGATGCGGCGGCCTTCGAAGTTCGCGCGCGCGACCAGCGTGTTCAACGCGCCTTCCAGATCGCGCACGTTCGAGCGCATGCGCTTGGCCATCAATGTGGCGACCTCTTCCGGCAGCTCGACACCCTTGGCCTGCGCCTTCGCCAGCACGATCGCCGCGCGCGTCTCGAAGTCCGGCGGCTCGATCGCGACACTGAGGCCCCAGCCGAGCCGCGACTTCAGCCGCGGCTCGAGGTTGTCCACTTCCTTCGGATAGCGGTCGCAGGTCAGGATGATCTGCTGCTTGCCTTCGAACAGCGCGTTGAAGGTATGGAAGAACTCCTCCTGCGTCGTGTTCTTGCCGGCGAAGAACTGGATGTCGTCGATCAGCAGCGCGTCGACGCTGCGGAAGCGGCGCTTGAAGTCGTCCATGTTCTTCTGCTGCAGCGCGCGCACCATGCCGCTGACGAACTGCTCCGAACGCAGGTACAGCACCTTCACGTCGGGACGGTTCGCGCGCATCAGGTTGCCGGCGGCGTGCATCAGATGCGTCTTGCCGAGGCCGGTGCCGCCGTAGAGGAGCAGCGGGTTGTACGCGCGGCCCGGATTCTGCGCGACCTGCATCGCCGCGGCCTTGCCGAGCTGGTTGGACTTGCCTTCGACGAAGCTCTCGAAGGTGTAGCTCGGCTCCAGGTTCGATTCGACGCCGCGTTCGGGCGTCGTCTTCACGGTGCGTACGGCGGGTTTCGCCGCGTCGCGCGCGGACGGACGGACGCCGACCTGCAGCTCGACCGCGACCGGCGCGCCGCCGATCAGTTCGAGCACGCGCAGCACCGGGTCGAGGAACCGTTCGCGCACGGTTTCCATCGTGTAGGCGTTCGGCGCCCACAAGGTAAGGCCACCCTCGCTCTCGCTGACTTGCAGCGGGGCGAGGTACATCTGGACGTCCTCGACGCTGAATTCCGCCTCGAGGCGGGACAGACAGCGTCGCCAAAGATCGCTCATGGGTCGTGCGGTTCCGGAAATGCAGAAAAGGCGGGCAGCGCCGGCGGCGGCGAGCGGCGCGGCGGACAGAAGCGGAAGTCTATCAGGCTGCCGCGAGCCGGCCCGAAGGCGCGAGCGGCGGAACGCGGATCGTCCGTCCGCCGCGCGCCTCGCCCGCCGAAGCCTGCCGGTCCGGCGGTCCCTACTTGACGCGGCGCTTCGCCGAGGCCTATCATCCGCGCCCTTTTTTGCAACCTTCGACCTCACTGCGATGGCCACCAAGCGCACCTATCAGCCGAGCAACCTCAAGCGCGTGCGCGACCACGGCTTCCGCGCCCGCATGAAGACCCGTGGTGGCCGCAAGGTCATCAACGCGCGTCGCGCCAAGGGCCGCAAGCGTCTCGCGGTCTGATTCCGCGCTCGAACGCGTGAGCGCGCCGGTCACGTTCCCGCGCGCAGCGCGTCTGCTCACCCCGAAGGATTTCGCCCGCCTGCGCGGCATCAGCCGCCGGGTGGGCTCGCGTCATTTCAGCGCCGAGGTCGCCGGCAACGACGGCGACGGCGCCCGTCTCGGCCTGGCCGTCTCGCGCCGAGTCTCCAAGAAGGCCGTGCGACGCAACCGCATCAAGCGCATCGCGCGCGACAGTTTCCGCCACGTGCGTGGCGAACTGCCGGCGGTCGACATCCTCCTGATCGCACGCACCAGCGCGGATCTGGAAGCCAACGCCGCCCTTCGCCTCGAACTCGAACGCCTGTGGCGACGCATCGCGACGTTGAACGCCGCCGAAGCCACCGGCACAATGCGCGACTGACTCCTCCGACCTCGCGCTGCCCGCCTGCGCGGGCCACACGCCCTCAACGATCGTTTCGGCCATACACGCGCCGCGTGAAACCGGCGCTGCCCAGGCGATCGCCTTCGCGACCACAGCATCGTGTCATGACCAGTCCCCGCAATTTTCTCCTGATCGCCCTGCTGTTCCTCGGCTACCTGCTCTGGATGCAGTGGCAGGAGGACTACAACAAACCGGCATCCGCGCCGGCGACCACCGCCTCCACGGACGGCCAGGCCGCGCCCGCCGCGACGCCGCCGTCCGGCGCCGACGTGCCGAGCGCGGATGCGCCCTCGCCGGCCGCGACGCCGGGCGTGCCGGAGGCGGCGACGCCTGCGGCGGCGAACCTGCCCAACGTCGTCGTGACGACCGACGTGCTGCGCGTGGAGATCAACCCGCGCGGCGGCAACGTCGTCGTCGCCGAGCTGCTCGCCTATCCGCAGCAGCCGAAGGACTTCGCCCATCCGGTGCGCCTGCTCGACGACCGCGCGCCGACCTACTTCGTCGCGCAGAGCGGTCTGGTCAGCGCGAACGGCGCGGCGCCCGATCATCAGGCGACCTTCACCGCGGAAAAGAACGCCTACGCGCTCGCCGACGGCGCCGACACGCTCGAAGTGCCGCTGACCTGGACCGACGCCTCGGGCCTGACCGTGCGCAAGGTGCTGGTGTTCAAGCGCGCCAGCTACGTCGTCGAGCAGCGCCAGGAGATCACCAACGGCACCGCGTCGAACTGGAGCGGCAACGCCTATCGCCAGCTGCAGCGCGTGCCGCCGGTGTACGACACCAGCGGCATCAAGGGCTACACCAACACCGAGCACTACAGTTTCGCCGGCGCCGCCTGGTACAGCGCCGCCGACAAGTTCCAGAAACTCAAGTTCGACCACTTCGAGAAGGAACCGCTCGACAAGAGCGTCAGCGGCGGCTGGGCCGCGATGCTGCAGCACTACTTCTTCGCCGCGTGGATTCCGCCGTCCGGCGAGACCGACCAGTACGCGACCAAGATCGTGCCGGTCGGCGACACCAAGCGCTATCTGATCCGCACCCTGTCGCCGTCGATCACGATCGCGCCCGGCGAGACGAAATCCGACAACGCGCGCCTCTACGTCGGCCCGAAACTGCAGAGCACGCTCGACCAGGTCGCCCCCGGCCTGTCGCTGACGGTCGACTACGGCATCTTCACCGTGATCGCCGAACCGCTGCACTGGATCCTCGCCCAGCTGCACAAGCTGACCGGCAACTGGGGCCTGGCGATCATCCTGCTCGTGCTGCTGATCAAGGCCGCGTTCTTCAAGCTCAGCGAAACGCAGTTCCGCTCGATGGCGAAGATGCGCAAGCTGCAGCCGCGCATCGAGGCGCTGAAGGAGCGCTACGGCGACGATCGCCAGAAGCTCAACCAGGCGATGCTCGAGCTGTACCAGAAGGAGAAGGCCAATCCGCTCGCCGGCTGCCTGCCGATGCTGGTGCAGATGCCGGTGTTCTTCGCGCTGTACTGGGTGCTGCTGGAAAGCGTCGAACTGCGTCAGGCGCCGTTCCTCGGCTGGATCCAGAACCTGTCCGCGCCCGATCCGTACTACGTGCTGCCGATCCTCAACGGCCTGGTCATGGTCGCGACCTCGTTCCTCAGCCCGACCACCGGCATGGACCCGACGCAGGCCAAGATGATGAAGATCATGCCGGTGATCTTCTCGGTGCTGTTCGCGTTCTTCCCGGCCGGCCTGGTGCTGTACTGGACCGCGAACGGCGGCCTCTCGCTGCTGCAGCAGTGGATCATCACCAAGCGCGTCGAAGCGGGCGAGGCGAAAGCCGCCAAAGCCTGACGGTGAAACGTGCGGCCACGGATGGCCGCTGCGGACTCCTCGAATGCAGCCGAACTCCCATTCCGCTCGCGCGACTTCGACGCCGCATTCAGGGACGAACGCCGTGGTTCCCTCCGAGACCATCGCCGCCGTGGCCAGCGCGCCCGGTGTCGGCGGCGTCGGCGTGCTGCGTGTATCCGGTCCGCTCGCGCCGACCATCGCGCGAACCCTGCTCGGCCGCGAACCGCGTCCGCGTCACGCGCACTACGCTGCGTTCCGCGACGTCGCCGGCGACCCGATCGATCGCGGCCTTCTGCTGTTCTTTCCCACGCCGCGTTCCTACACCGGCGAGGACGTGCTCGAACTGCACACGCACGGCAGCCCGGTCGTGCTGCGCCTGCTGCTCGCGCGAACGCTCGAACTCGGGGCGCGCCATGCGCGGCCGGGCGAGTTCTCCGAACGCGCCTTCCTGAACGGCAAGCTCGACCTGGCCCAGGCCGAAGCCGTCGCCGACCTCGTCGCCAGCGGCTCCGCCGCGGCGGCGCGCGCGGCGCAGCGCAGCCTCGACGGCGAATTCTCCGAGCGCGTCCACGCGCTGGTCGAAGCGGTCGTGCGCCTGCGCGTGTGGATCGAGGCGGCGATCGATTTCCCCGAAGACGAGATCGACTTCCTCGCCACGCCCGAGCTGGCCGCGGATCTCGCCGCGCTGCGGACGCGCCTCGACGAGCTGCTCGCCGCCACGCGCCGCGGCGTGCGCCTCGCCGACGGTTTGCACGTGGTCATCGTCGGCCGGCCGAACGTCGGCAAGTCGAGCCTGATGAACGCGCTCTCGCGCAGCGAACGCGCGATCGTCACCGACGTCGCCGGCACCACGCGTGACGTGCTGCGCGAGACGATCGACCTCGACGGCGTCGCGCTGACCCTGGTCGACACCGCCGGCCTGCGCGAGGCCGGCGATCACGTCGAGCGCGAAGGCATCCGCCGCGCGCGCGCCGAGCTCGAACGCGCCGATCTGGCGATCCTGGTCAGCGACGATGCGCACGTGGCGAACGATCTCGACCTGCTCGCCGAGCTTCCGCCCGAGGTGGAACGTCTGGTCGTGCACAACAAGATCGATCTCGCCGGCGACCACCCGCGCGTCGAGCAGCGCGAAGGACGCACGCATCTGTGGTTGTCGGCGAAAAGCGGCGCCGGGCTCGACCGCCTTGCCGCCGAGCTGAAGCGCCGCGCCGGCGTCGAGGACGCCGGCGGAGCGTTCAGCGCACGCGCGCGTCACGTCGCCGCACTCGAACGCGCGCGCGCGCGCCTCGCCGCCGCCGATGACGCGTTGAACCGGCAGCGCGCCGGCGAGCTCGCCGCCGAGGAGCTGCGCCAGGTGCAGCAATTCCTCGGCGAGATCACCGGCGAGTTCAGCAGCGACGACCTGCTCGGCGAGATCTTCGCCTCGTTCTGCATCGGAAAATGAGCGCGCGCTGCGCGCTCATTGCATCGACGATTCCCGTCCGCGCGCTCCATCGCCGTCGAACCCGTCGGCGAAGAGGCGATCGCTGTCGAGCAGACGCGCCACGCCGCTGCGGGCGGTGTCGTTCACCGAGCTGAAATTTCCGCCGATCAGGAGCTGGCCGCCCTGTTCCGCGGCCATGCTGTAGAGGCCGCTGTTGAGCCTCACGGGAAACGCGGTGTCCGGAGTTCCGTCGGCCAGCAGACGCGCCATGCGGGTGACGCTCAGCGGACCGATGTTGGTGAAATCGCCGCCGACCAGCAGCTTCCCGTCCGGCTGCAGATGCAGCGAGTACACCGCACTGTTGAACGGCAGGTTGAACCCGGTGTCGAGGCTGCCGTCGGCGTTCAGGCGGGCGAGGTAGTGGCGCTGCGTGGCGAACCAGCCGCCGATCATGATCTTGCCGTCCGGCAGCACCGCGATCGCGTAGCTTCCGCCGCCCAGGTCCGGCGGAACGAAGCCGGTGTCGAGGCTGCCGTCGGTGTTGATGCGCGCCAGGTTCTTTCGCGCGCTGTTGCCCACCTGGGTGAAAGCACCGGCGATCAGCAGCTTTCCGTCGTCCTGCTGCGCGACGGCGTAGGCCACGTCGTCGAGCGACAGGCTCATGCTGTCGTCGAGGCTGCCGTCGCTGTTCAGGCGCGCGATGTAGCTGTGCGGGGTGCTGTTGACCTGGCTGAAATAGCCGCTGATCAGGATCCTGCCGTCGTCCTGCTGGAACACGGTGCGCACCGTCGCGTTGACGATCGCGGCGAAGCTGAAGTCGACCGTGCCGCTCGGCGTCAGCCGCGCGAGATTGCTGGCGAAGCTGCCGCCGATGACGATCTTGCCGTCCGCCTGCACGATCGCGTCGAAGGCGGTGCCGGAGGCGATCGCGGAGTTGAAGCTTCCATCCAGGCTGCCGTCGGTGCCGAGGCGCGCGACGGCGGCGCGCGGCTGCCCGCCGACCGTCGTGAACGAACCCGCGACGACGGCCTTGCCGTCCGGCTGCAACGCGATCTTGTAGACCAGGCCGTTGACGCTCGGATCGTAGTCCGGGTCCAGTTCGACCGCCTGCAGCGCCGGCGCGGCGGCGAGCAGGAGTCCCAGCGCGACGGCGCGGAACGCCTGCGACGGACGGTGCGGGACGCAGGCGGGAAACGGATTCCAGCGGGACATGGCGGACTCCCTGGCGAGCGCAGGTCCGCGACGGACCTGCTTTGCCGGAACTACGCCGTTTCGCGTCGAAACTCGCCAGACGCGGCGGCCGCGCGTCGCCACACAGCGTAACCGCCCTGTCGTATCCGCCCGCCATGCTTAGCAGGTAACCTAGGCGCGCTCGTTGCGGGCAGCGGGTCGCGTCATCGCCGGATGGCGACGGCCGACGCTTCGGCAGGGGCCTGGGGATTTCATCGTTTCCGTCTTGATTCGGGGTGCATTCGTGAACTTGTTCAGTCCTCCGCGCTCGCCGTGGTCGCGAGCCATTGCCTGGCGTACGCCCGTGCGCGTGCTCGCCTTGTCCGTGTTGGCGCTGGCTTCCACGCCGGCGTTCGCGCAGGTCTCGCTGACCGCGCTCGACGTCGCCTACACGCAGAATTTCAACACGCTGCCCGCCAGCGGCAACGCGACCTGGACCAACAATTCCACCCTGCCGGGCTGGTTCCACGCGCGCACCGGCAGCGGCACGACGATCGTCGCCGACACCGGTGCCAGCAACAGCGGCAACCTGTACAGCTACGGCACGGCCGGCGATTCCGACCGCGCGCTCGGTTCGGTCGGTTCGAGCAACGCCGCCGCCGGAAACTTCTTCTGGGGCGTGCGCCTGCAGAACCACACCGGCGGCACGATCACCTCGCTGGACGTCGCCTACACCGGCGAGCAGTGGCGCAACAGCGCCGCCGCCGCGCAGACCGTGGCCTTCTCGTACCTGATCGGCACGCCGACCGTCACCGGCTCGCTGGCCGATTTCCAGGCCGCCGGCACCGCGATCGCGGCGCTGGACTTCACCAGTCCGGTCACCGGCGGCACGGCCGGCGCGTTGAACGGCAACCTCGCCGCGAACCGCCTCGCGCGCGTGGCGACGATCAGCGACCTCGACATTCCCGACGGTGCCGAGATCCTGCTGCGCTGGTCCGACCCGGACCAGTCCGGCGCCGACCACGGCCTGTCGATCGACGACTTCTCGGTCACGCCGCACGGCAGCGCCGCGCAGCCGTCGATCTCGATCGACGACGTCTCGCACCTCGAAGGCAACAGCGGCACCACTGCATTCGCCTTCACCGTCACCCTCTCCGAACCGGCGCCGGCCGGCGGCGTCACCTTCGACATCGCCACCGCCGACGCGACCGCGACGGCGCCGTCCGACTACGCCGCGCGCTCGCTGACCGCGCAGACGATTCCCGCCGGCGCCACCAGCTACACCTTCGAGGTCCAGGTCAACGGCGACACCACGCCGGAGCCGGACGAGCAGTTCTCGGTCAACCTGTTCAATGTCGTCGGCGCGACGGTGTCGGTCGGCACCGGCATCGGCACGATCCAGAACGACGACGGCGGGCTGATGCTCAGCATCGACGACGTCAGCCACGACGAACTGAACAGCGGCAGCTCCACCTACACCTTCACCGTCAGCCTGTCCGCGCCGGCGCCGACCGGCGGCGTCACGTTCGACATCGCCACCGCCGACGACAGCGCGACCGCGCCGTCGGACTACATCGCCAAATCGCTGACCGGCCAGACGATCGCGGCCGGCACCTCGACCTACACCTTCGACGTCACCGTCAACGGCGACACCACGCCGGAGCCGGACGAGCGCTTCTTCGTGCGCGTGACCAACGTCGTCGGCGCGCTCGTCGCCGACGGCGAGGGCGTCGGCACCATCGTCAACGACGACGTGCCGGACGGCGAACGCATCCACGACGTGCAGGGCAACGGCGCGACCTCGCCGATGGTCGGCGCGAACGTGTCGGTCGAAGGCGTCGTCACCGCCAGCTACCAGGGCACCGGCGGTCTGTCCGGCTTCTTCCTGCAGGAAGAGGACGCCGACGCGGACGCCGATCCGGCCACTTCCGAAGGCATCTTCGTGTTCTGCGGCGCCTGTCCGGTCGCGGTCGCCGAAGGCCAGCGCGTGCGCGCGTCGGGCACCGTGTCGGAATACTTCGGCATGACCCAGATCACCGCCTCGACGCCGACCGCGGTGCTCGTCACCGAGGCCGGCAATCACCTTTCCGAAGTCACGCCGACGCCGATCACGCTGCCGATCAGCGGCAACCTCGATGCGTTCTACGAAGCGCGCGAAGGCATGCTGGTCACCTACACCGACACCTTGCTCGTGTCGGAATTCTTCCAGCTCGCCCGCTTCGGCCAGATCATCCTGTATCCGGGCTCGCAGCCGTACCAGTTCACCGAGACCAACGCGCCGAGCACCGCCGGCTACACCGCGCATCTGGACACGCTGGCGCGCAAGCGCGTGATCCTCGACGACACCAACAACGTCGACAACTGGCCGCTGACGCTGCCCGAAGGCAGCCAGTACGTCTACCACCCGCACGCGAACGGCGGCTTCTCGGCCGGCACGCAGGGCGCCGACTTCTTCCGCAGCGGCGACAAGGTGCAAAGTCTGACCGGCGTGCTGCACTGGTCCTTCGCCGGCGCCAGCGGCACCGACGCGTGGCGCATCCGGCCGACGCTCGCGCGTCCGGCCACGTTCACCGCGGCCAATCCGCGCCCGACGACGGCGCCGACGGTCGGCGGCGCGATCAAGGTGGCCAGCGCCAACGTGCTGAACTACTTCACCACGATCGACACCACCGCCAGCACCTCGTCCGGCAGCTGCGGCCCGTCCGGCACGATGGACTGCCGCGGCGCCGACAGCGCCGCCGAGCTGGTGCGCCAGCGCGAGCGGACTTCGATCGCGCTGTGCGGACTGAACGCCGACGTCATCGCGCTGATGGAAATCGAAAACGATCCGGCGCAGAACGCGATCAACGATCTCGTCACCGCGGTCAACGCGCGCTGCGCCAACGGCCACGCCTACACCCGCGTCGACACCGGCGGCTCGATCGGTACCGACGCGATCCGCGTCGCGATGATCTACCGCACCGGCGTGGTCGCCCCGTTCGGCTCGGCGCGCATCGACACCAATTCGATCCACGACCGTCCGCCGCTGGCGCAGACCTTCGACGTCGTCGATACGGCCAACCCGGCCGTCGGCCAGCGCTTCACGGCGATCGCGAACCACCTGAAGTCCAAGCGCTGCACCGACGCCAGCGGCGCCGACGTCGACACCGGCGACGGCCAGTCCTGCTACGCCGCGCGGCGCACGCAGCAGGTGAACCGCCTGGTGAGCTGGATCAATTCGACCGTGATCCCGGCGGCCGGCGGCGACGCCGACGTGCTGCTGCTCGGCGACTTCAACTCGAACGCGAAGGAAACGCCGATCACGACGCTCGCCTCCAGCGGGTACGACGACCTGGTCAGCAGCCACGGCGCTCCCGGCGAGTACTCCTACCTGTTCGACGGCCAGCTCGGCCACATCGACTACGCGCTGGCCAGCACCAGCCTCGCCAGCCAGGTCACCGGCGCGGCGACCTGGCACATCAACGCCGACGAAGTGCCGCTGTTCGACTACAACGACGACATCAAGGACGTCGGCGAGGCCACGTTCGACGAAGAGCCCGACGGCTCCGCGCTGACGCCGCCGCGCAGCCTGTGGATCCCGAATTCGCCGTATCGCGCCTCCGACCACAACCCGGTGCTGATCGGCCTGTTCCCGGCCGCCGGCGGCACCAGCGACGTCGCCATCACCGTCGTCGACGCGCCCGACCCCGCCACCGCCGGCGGCCAGCTCGTCTACACCGTCACCGTCGCCAACAGCGGCTCGGCCGCGGCGACCACGGCGGCGTGGACCAACCCGCTGCCGAGCGGCACGCGCTTCGTCTCGCTGAGCGCGGCGGCCGGCTGGTCGTGCACCACGCCGGCGGTCGGCGCCGCCGGCACGGTCGACTGCAGCATCGCCTCGTTCGCCAGCGGTAGCGCGCAGTTCACCTTGACCGTCTCGATCGCGCCGGATCTCGCCAATGGCACCACGCTGCAAAGCGTGTTCAACACCAGTGCGGCGAACGATCCCAATACCGCCAACAACTCGGCGCTCGCGACGACGACGATCAACACCCGCGCCGATCTTTCGCTGACGATGACCGACACGCCCGATCCGGTCGTCGCCGGCAGCAATCTCAGCTACGCGATCACGCTGACCAACGCCGGCCCGAGCGTCGCCGCGGCGGCGACCCTGAGCGACACCCTGCCGGCCGACACGACCTTCGTCTCGCTCGCCCCGGCGGCGGGCTGGTCGTGCACCACGCCGGCGGTCGGCGCGGCCGGCACCGTCTCGTGCAGCAACGCCACGTTCGCGCCCGGCAATGCCGCATTCACGCTGGTAGTCAAGGTCGATTCGCACGTCGCCGGCGGCGCGCAGCTGACGAACACCGCGACCGCGGGCTCGAGCACCAACGATCCGAGCACGGCCAACAACAGCGCGACCGCGACCACGCAGGTCCAGGCCGCGCCGCAGGGCCAGCTCACGGTCACGCCGAACGCGGTCGATTTCGGCAGCCAGACCGTCGGCAGCAGCAGCACGCTGCGCACGATCACGCTCGGCAACAGCGGCAACGCCGCGCTCGACGTGACCAGCCTCACCGAAGCGACCGCACCGTTCGCCCGCAACGGCGGCAGCTGCGGCATGAGCATGCCGATCACGCTGGCGCCGGGTGCGAGCTGCGACCTCGCCTACGTCTTCACGCCGAGCGCGACCGGTCCGGCCAGCCAGAGCTTCACCCTCGGCACGAACGCGGCGAGCAGCGGCGCGTTCACGCTGAGCGGCACCGGCGTCGCCGCCGAGGCCGACATCGAGGTCAGCATCACCGACGCGCGCGAGTACGCGCAGGTCGGCGACACGCTGAACACCGTGATCGAGGTCAAGCACGTCGGCGGCACCGCGACGGCGACGGTGAACGTGCACGACGCGCTGCCGGCCGAGCTCGGCGACGGCAGCTGGACCTGCGCGCCGACCGGCACGGCGACCTGCGCCGGCGGCAACGGCGACACGCTCAGCGACAGCGCCACGCTGCCGCCCGGCACGCGCGCGATCTACACCTACTCGGCGACCGTGCAAGGCGGCGCCGGCGAGGTCATCGTGCAGAGCGCCAGCGCGACCGTCGGCGGCGGCGTGGTCGATCCGAACCCGGCCAACAACAGCGCCACCGACACGCCGGCGACGATCATCGTGATCTTCCGCGACGGCTTCGACGACGCGGCCGCGACGCAGCCGCTCGCCGGCGACGGTGCGGGCTTCGTCAGCGCGCAGCTGCAGGTCGAGGCCGCCCTGCTCGACCGCCTCGGCGCGATGCCGGTCGAGGTCGCGCGCGGCGAGACGACCGACGGCACGTCCGCGTTCGCGATCGAACTGGCGCGCTTCGGCACGCAGCACGCGCTGCGCCTGACGCTGCGCGACGCGCAGGGCCGCCCGCAGCGCGGCGAATGGCGCACGGTCGACCTGGCCGCCGCGCCGCTCGATCTCGCCTGGCAGTCGGCCACGCCGGCCGCGGCCGACGGCTACGTCCGCCTCGCCGCCGGCAGCGCCTCGCTGCAGGCGACCGAGCGCAGCGACGCCAGCCGCCTGGTCCGCCTGCGCATCCGCGAAGTCGACGGCGCGCCGTGGCTGTCGCTGTTGCCGAACTGAGTTCGAAGAAGAAGCTGGACGCAAAGAGCCCGGGGAAACCCGGGCTCTTTGCTTTTTGGCGCCGCCTGCTTCGGAAAAGATCCCGTGGACGTCACGACGTCGTGCCCGTGGGAGCGGCATCCACTTTCATCGCATGTCGGGGAAGTTCCGGAAAGCGATCTCGCAGAGACGCAGAGGAGAGAAGCGCTTTACCTCTGCGTCTCTGCGCCTCTGCGAGAAATCTTCTTCGCATTCCCCCGGATTCCCCGCATCCCATCCATCGCAATGAGCTGGAGAGCGCCCCATGTCTCCGCCACTGAGATCGATTGCCGGATAATCGGCCCGATCGGCCGGCTCGAATCGGGAACCTCACCAGCGCGTGTTCCATCTCCACTACGGCAATGACCTGCGCGGACTCGCCCGTGTCCTCGGCGAGCGCATCGCCGTGGCCGACGTCGACGCGCTGCTGACGCCGGAAGTCGTGCTGGTGCCGCATCCGGGCATGCGGCGCTGGCTGGAGATCGAGCTGGCCGAGGCGCAAGGCATCGCCGCCAACGTCGATTTCCGCCTGCCCGGCGAGTTCGTCTGGCAGGTGCTGCGCGCCAACCACGCCGGCTTGCGCCAGCAATCGATCTACGATCGCGACGTCCTGCGCTGGCGGCTGTTTCCGCTGCTGGCCGAGCTCGCGCGCGAACCCGTCGGTGCGCCGCTCGCGCACTACCTGCGCGGCGACGCGGCCGAATTGAAGCGCCTGCAGCTCGCGCGCGAATTCGCCGCCGCGCTCGAACGCTATCAGGCCTACCGGCGCGGCATGCTCGAGGAATGGGAGCGCGGCGCCGAACGCGACGACTGGCAGGCCGAAGCCTGGCGTCGTCTGACGCGCACCGGCGAGGAGCCGCATCGCGCGCGCCTGATCGGCGACTTCCTGGCGCGCCACGCCGGCGGCGCCGAGCGACCCGACGGCCTGCCGCCGCGACTGGCCGTGTTCGGCTGCCTGAACATCTCGCCCGACACGTTGCGCGTGCTCGGCACGCTCGGCGAGTTCATCGAGGTCGATTTCCTGCTGCCCTCGCCGTGCGCCGAGTACTGGGGCGAGGAACGCAGCCTGCGCGAACGCCTGCGCGCCGGCGCCTCGCCGCTGGAGGCGCCGGAGCAGCCGCTGCTCGCATCGTGGGGCCGTGTCGGCCGCGAATTCTTCGAGCAGGTGTTCTCCTACGACGAAGTGCAGCCGGCCGACGAGCAGGCGGTGCTGCGCGAACCGTCGCGCGCGCACCTGCTCGGCCGCATCCAGGCCGACGTGCTCGCGCTGCGGCGCCCGGATGCGCACGAGCGCGCGGCAGCGCCCGATCCCGACGACGTCTCGCTGCGCGTGCACGTGTGCCACTCGCCGCTGCGCGAGGTCGAGGTGCTGCACGACCGGCTGCTCGCCCTGTTCGAGCGCGACCCGAGCCTCGCGCCGCGCGACGTCGCGGTGATGCTGCCGGACGTCGCCGCGTACGCACCGGCGGTCGAGGCCGTGTTCGGCGCGCTCGCCGACGGCGATCCGCGCCGCATCCCGTACACGATCGCCGACCGCAGCGCGGAAGACGAGCATCCGATCGTCGAGGCCTTCCTGCGCCTGCTCGGCCTGCCGGCCTCGCGCTGGAGCGCGAACGAATTCCTCGACCTGGTCGCGGTGCCGGCGGTGCAGCGCCGGCTCGGCTTCGACGGCGAAGCGCTCGCCGATCTGCGCCACTGGCTCGATCGCGCCGGTGTGCGCTGGGGCCTGGACGAATCGACGCGCGTCGCCTTCGGCGCCGGCCGCTATCGCGCCTTCAGCTGGGCCGAAGGCATCGAGCGCCTGCTGCTCGGCCTGGCCAGCGGCGACGAGCAGGGCATCGCCGGCGTCGCGCCGCTGCCGATCGTCGAAGGCAACGCGGCGGCGACGCTCGGCCAGGCGCTCGCCCTGCTGCGCGAACTCGAACATCTCGCCGCCGCGCAACGTCAGGCGCATCCGCCGGCGCAATGGCAGGCGGTGTACCTGCGCGCCCTGGCCGCGTTGTTTCCGAGCGACGGCGGCGACCGCGACGAGCGCCGCGCGCTGGCCGCGATCCGCGGCGCGCTGGCGGCGCTGGCGGAGCACGCCGCCGCCGGCGGCTGCGAGGAGGCACTCGGCTGGACCTGCGTGCGCGAGTTCCTGCGCGAGCGCCTGGCCGAGGCCGATCCGCAGCAGCGCTTCCTCGCCGGCGGCGTCAGCTTCTGCGGCATGGTGCCGTTGCGCGCGATTCCGTTCCGCGTGATCGCCGTGCTCGGCCTGGACGACGAAGCGTTCCCGCGCCGCGAACCCGCGCTCGGCATCAGCCGGCTCGAACGCGAACTGCGCCAGGCGCGCCGCCTCGGCGACCGTTCGGTGCGCGACGACGATCGCTATCTGTTCCTGCAGATCCTGACCTCGGCCGACGCGGTGCTGCATCTGTCCTACGTCGGCCGCGATCAGCGCAGCGGCAAGCCGCGCGAAGCCTCGGCCCTGGTCGGCGAACTGCTCGACGTCGTCGCGCGCGACTACTACCTCGACGCCGACGCGGCGCGCCGCGCATTGACCGTCGAGCATCCGCTGCAGCCGTTCGCGCGGCGCGTGTTCGATCGCAGCGCTCCGGAAATCTTCACCTATCGCGACGAATGGCGCGCGGCCGCCGCGGCCGGCCGCCGCGGCAGACCGCAGCCGTTCGCCGCGCTCCCGCTCGGCGACGCCGCCGCGGTCGAGCGTTTGCCGCTCGAGCGGCTGATCGAGTTCTGGCGCCATCCGCAGCGCGCGTTCCTGCGCGACGTGCTGCACCTGGACCTCTACGAACGCGACGAACTCCTCGGCGACGACGATCCGCTCGCGCTGGGCCCGCTCGAGGCTTCCGAGCTGCGCCGCGCGCTGGTCACCGACGCGCTCGAGCGCGGTCGCGCGGCGATGCGCGAGTTCGACGAAGACGCGCAGGTGCGCCTGCAACTGCCGATCGGCGCCGCCGGCGCCGCGGCGTATCGCGGCGAGGCGCTGGCCTCGGCGCGCGTCGCCGCCGAGGTCGAGCGCTGGCGGCGCGGCAAGCACGCGCTGCCGCCGGTGAGCTTCGAACTCGTCGTGGACGGCTGCGTGCTCGAATGCACCCTGCGCGATGCGTATCGCGAAGGACTGCTGCATTGGATCCCCGGCCGGATGCACGGCCGCCACTGGCTGCGGCCGTGGATCGAGACGCTGGCCCTGCTCGCCTGCGAGGACCGCGAGCGGCTCGGCTTCGACGCCGACGCGCACGGCACGCTGATCGCGCTCGGCAAGCGCGGTGCCGAAGTGCGCCCGCTGCGCGGTCTCGACGCCGCTGCCGCGCGCACGGAGCTGGCGGCGCTGCTCGACGGCTGGCGCGCCGGCCAGCGCGCGCCGCTCGCGTTCTACCCGAAAGCGGCCTGGACGTACCTTGAGAAACTCGCAAGCGCCGCTACGCTCGAAGCGGCGCTCGACGCCGCGCGCCGGCAGTTCGTCGACGGCTTCGAGAGCGCCGACGCGTGGACCGCGCTGGCCTTGCGCGATCGCGAACCGTTCGCCGACGCGGACCTGCTCGCCGCGTTCGAGCGCGAATCCGCGCGCGTCTTCGGCACCCTGGCCGGGCTCGTGCACGAGGCATCGCGATGAGCCTCGCCCTCGACCTGCCGCTGGCCGGCACGCAGCTGATCGAAGCCAGCGCCGGCACCGGCAAGACCTGGACCATCGCCGGCCTGTACCTGCGCGCGTTGATCGAGCGCCGGCTCGAACTGCGCGAGATCCTGGTCGTGACCTTCACGCGCGCGGCCACCGACGAACTGAAGGAACGCCTGCGGCGGCGACTGGCGCAGGCGGCCGATCTCGCCGAGGTAGCCCTGCGCGCGGGACCCGCCGCGGCGGCTGCCCATCTCCGCGACGTGCGCGAACAGGCGCTCGCCCGCGCCGACACCGAGACGGAGTTCGCGGCGCACGCGATCGTGCGTGGATTGGCCGAGGAAGGCATCGAGCGCCTCGCGCGGCGATTGCGTCTCGCCGCGGTCGGCATGGACGAGGCCGCGATCCATACGATCCACGGCTACTGCCAGCGCGTGCTGCGCGAGCAGGCGTTCGCCTCCGGCGAAGCGCTCGACGCGGGCGAACTGATCGGCTCCGATCGCGACCTGCTCGAACAGATCGCGGCGGACTTCTGGCGTCTGAACGCGAGCGAGCCCACACGCGCGGCGGATTTCGCGATCCTCGTCGAACGCGTCGGCAGTGCCGCGCAGCTTGCGCGTTCGCTCGCGCCGCTGCTCGATGCGGACCTGCTCGTGCATCCGCGTGCGCCGCTCGCCGTCGACGCCGACCAGCTGCCGGCCGCGGCACGCGCGGAGGAAGCCGCGCGCGCACGGCTGTTCGCGGCCTGGCGCGAATTCGGCGAAGGCACGCTCGACGGCGTCCGCGCGCATACGCAGGCGAAGCGCCTCGACGGCCGCTCGTATCGCAACGACTGGGTCGCCGCGCGCATCGAGACCTGCGCCGCACCGCTGCACGTTGGCGAGTTGCCGGAGGATCGCGGCGCACTCGCCTGGTTCGGTACGCGCAAGCTCGGCGCGGCGGCGAAGGCGGCGCTCGGGGATCTGCCGAACGCCTTCACCGATGCCGTCGACGCCTGGTCCGACGCCGCCGCGGCGCTCGCCGCCGCGCGCGCGTTGCGCTGGCCGGTCCTGCTCGCCGAGGCGCGCACGCACGCGCGCGAGCAGCTCGACCTGCGCAAGCGGCGCGCGGCGCGGCAGAGCTACGACGACCTGATCCAGCGCCTGCACGCGGCGATCGTCGATCCGCAGCAGGGCGGGCGGCTCGCCGCGGCATTGCACGACCGGCATCCGGTCGTGCTGGTCGACGAGTTCCAGGACACCGACGCGCGCCAGTTCGAGATCTTCCGCCGCCAGCACGCGGCGCGGCCGGGTGGTGCGCTGATCCTGGTCGGCGATCCGAAACAGGCGATCTACCGCTTCCGCGGCGGCGACATCGAAGCCTATCTGCGCGCGGCGGCCGACGCGGCCGAACGGCACGCGCTGATGCGCAACTACCGTTCTTCGCCCGCCATGCTGGATGCCGTCGCGGCGGCGTTCTCGCAAGGCGACGCGGAGAACGCCTTCGTCGACGCGCGCATCCGCTTCCAGCCGGTCGAGGCCGGCGGCCGCGCGCGCGACGACGACGTCCGCGTCGACGGCGCGCCGATCGTGCCGCTGACGGTCTGGCATCTGCCCGATCTCGACGCGCGGCCGAACAAGGAGGACGCGCGCGCGCTGCTCGCCGCCGGCTGCGCCGAGGCGATCGTGCAGCTGCTGCGCAAGGCGCGCGCGGGCGAGGCGACGGTGCTGCAGCACGGCGAGCGGGTACCGCTGACGCCGCGCCATCTCGCCGTGCTGGTGGCCGAGAACAAGGAAGCGCTGCTGATGCAGGACGCGCTCGCTGCGCGCGGCGTCGCCAGCGCGACGATCCGCCAGGACAGCGTGTTCGCCGGCGAGGAAGCGCGTGACGTCCTGGTGCTGCTGCGCGGACTGGAGAGCCACGACGAGGCCGGCCTGCGCGCGGCCTTGGCGACGCGCCTGCTCGGTCGCGACGCGCAGGCACTGGCGGCGCTGGCCGATCCGGCGCGGCCCGAACTCTGGCAACGCGAACTGCGGACCCTCGACACGCTGCGCCGGCTCTGGCACGAACGCGGCGTGCTCGCGCTGTTCGAGCGTGTGCTGGAAATGCGCGCGGCGGCGATCCTCGACGGCCGCGGCGGCGAGCGGCGCCTGACCAACTATCTGCAGCTCGCCGAGCTGCTGCAGACGGCGAGCGCGCATCGCTTCGGCCATGCCGACCTGATCGACTGGCTGCGCCGCCGCATCGAGGAGGCCGACGAGCGCAACGAGGAAGAACAGCTGCGCCTGGAATCGGATGCCGATCGCGTGCAGATCGCGACGATCCACGTCAGCAAGGGGCTCGAATACGACCTGGTGTTCCTGCCGTTCACCGCGCTGGCGCCGGCGCGGCCGAACCGCTATCCGCGCCTGCTCGAATGGCACGCCGACGGCGCGCGTCAGCGCTGGCTGCGCACGCAGGCCGATGTTGACGACGCCGACTTCGCCGCGGCCAAGGCGCAGGCCGAGCGCGAGGAACTGGCCGAGCGCGTGCGCGTGTTCTACGTCGCGCTGACGCGCGCGCGCTACGCCTGCTGGCTGTCGTGGGATGCGATCGGCAAGGGCGACGCGCCGGCCGCACTGGCCCAGCTCTGGCACGGCGGCGCGATGCCGAAGGACACGGGCGAAGCGCGCGCGGCCCTGGCGCGGCTGCAGGAAGGCGCGCCGGCCGTGGTGCGCATCGACGCCTTGCCGGCCGCGGAAACGGATCGCCTCGATGCGCCGGCGACGGCGCCGCTGCCGCCGGCGCGCCGCTTCGCCACGGACATCGACACCAGCTGGTGGATCGCGAGCTTCTCGCAACTGCGCGACGGCGAGCGCGTGGAACTCGACGATCGCGCCGGCAGCGACGACGAAGCGTCCGTCGGAAGCAAGCTCGCCGAGAGCGACGACGACGCGTCCACGCCCGACGCCGGCATCGCCGACTGGCCGCGCGGCGAGCGCTTCGGCACCGCGGTGCACGAGATCCTCGAACGCACCGATTTCGCCGCCTGGCGCGATCATGCCGACGCGCTCGCGCCGGCGAGCGAACGCGAGGCGATCCGCGCGCGCCTGCGCCGCCATGCGCTCGCCCCGCCCGAGCGCGAGCAGGAACTGCAACGTGTCGTCGCGCGCATGATCGGCGCCACCTTGAACGTGCGCCTGCCCGCCGGCGCGGTGCTCGCCGACCTGCCGGCGAACGCGCGGCGCGCCGAGCTGCCGTTCCATTTCGCGATCGGCGGCGCCCTGCCGGAACGCCTGATCGCGCTGCTGCGCGAGTACGGCTACCAGCAGCAGCGCGCCGGCTTCGCGCGCGTGCCGGGAAAGCTCGCCGGACTGATGACCGGCGTCGTCGACCTGGTCTACCGCCACGACGGACGCTGGTGGATCGTCGACTACAAGACCAACTGGCTCGGTCCGCGCCGCGCCGACTACCAGGGCGAGGCGCTCGCCGCTGCCGTGCGCGAGCACGACTACGACCTGCAATACCTGATCTACACGCTGGCGCTGCATCGCTGGCTGCGCGCGCGGCTCGGCGCCGGCTTCGACTACGAACGCGACTTCGGTGGCGCGGTGTACCTGTTCCTGCGCGGACTCGCGCGCGACGGCAGCGCCGGCGTGCACGTCGATCGTCCGCCGCGCGCCTTGATCGACGCGCTCGACGTGCTGCTGGCGCCGGCCGGGGAGCATGCGCGATGCTGAGTCGTCTGCACCAGGCCGGCGCGCTGCGCGCGATCGACGTCGAGTTCGCACGGCTGATCGCACGCCTGGACGGCCGCGACGACGCGGCGCTCGCGCTCGCCGCGGCCGCGGCGAGCCAGGCGCTCGCGCAGGGCCACAGCTGCCTGCCGCTGAACGCGTTGCACGACGTACTCGCCGCCGCCGCCACCGCGCCGTTGCGCGGCGCGCTGCCGGATCGCGCCGCCGTGCTCGCCGCGTTGCGCACGTCGCCCATGGTCGGCACGGGCGACGCGGCGCCGCCGCTGCTGCTCGACGAGCACGAGCGCCTGTGGCTGCGTCGCTACCGCGACTACGAGCGTCGCGTCGCCGCCGGCCTGCTGCGTCGCGCGCGCTCCGTGCGGCCGCTGGCGACGGCGGAACGCGTGCGCGCTTCGCTGGCCGGAACGTTCGCGCTCGACGGCGACACCGACTGGCAGGCGGTCGCGGTCGCGCTCGGCCTGCGTTCGCGTCTGGCCGTGATCGGCGGCGGTCCCGGCACCGGCAAGACCAGCAGCGTGCTGTGGCTGCTGGTCGCGCTGCTCGAACAGGCCGAAGCGGCCGGCGCGCCACTGCCGCGCATCCGACTCGCCGCGCCGACCGGCAAGGCCGCCGCGCGGCTCGGCGAGGCGATCCGCGCGCGCAAGGCGACGCTCGCCTGCAGCGAGACGGTGCGCGCGGCGATCCGCGAGGACGAGGCGGCGACGATCCATCGCCTGCTCAAGTTTCGTCCGCGCGCGGGCTTCCGCCACGACCGCGCCCATCCGCTCGCCGCCGACATCGTGGTCATCGACGAGGCCTCGATGATCGACCTGCCGCTGATGGCGCACCTGCTCGACGCGCTGCCGGACGAGGCGGGCCTGATCCTGCTCGGCGACATCGGCCAGCTCGCTTCGGTCGAGGCCGGCCACGTGCTCGCCTCGATCGCGCCGCCCGACGAGGAGGCGAACCGCTATTCCGCCGCGACCGCCGACTACCTGCGCGCGGCGACCGGCTTCGTGCTGCCGTCGGCGCGATCGCCGGCGCATCCGCTCGGCGACGCCTTCGTCGAATTGCAGCGCAGCCACCGCTACGCCGAAGGCGGCGGCATCGGCCGTCTCGCGCGCGCGATCCGCGCCGGCGACGCCGAGGCAGTAGTGGAGCGGCTGCGCGAAGGCGACGCGGAAGTCGCCTGGAAGCCGCTCGACCGCGCGCAGGTCTCGCGCGTGGCGCGCGAGCGCTGGACGCCGCGCTTCGGCGAACTCGCCGCCGCCGCCGATGCGCGCGCGGCCCTGGACGCCGCGACGCGGCTGCGCGTGCTGTGCGCGCTGCGCGAAGGTCCGTTCGGCTGCGTCGCGATCAATCGCGCGATCGAGGCGAACTTGGGCGAAGGCGCCGCGTGGTACCACGGGCGCCTGGTCATGATCACCGCCAACGACTATCGCCACGGCCTGTTCAACGGCGACATCGGCGTCGCCTGGCGCGCGCCGGACGGGCGCTTCGAGGTCTGGTTCGCCGGCGACGACGGCGCCTTGCGCGCTTTCGCGCCGTCGATCCTGCCCGCGCACGAGAGCGCGTTCGCGATGACCGTGCACAAGAGCCAGGGCTCGGAGTTCGACGAAGTGGCGATCGTGCTGCCGGATTCGCCGAGCGCGGTGCTCGGCCGCGAACTGCTCTACACCGCGGTCACGCGCGCTCGCCGCGCGCTCGCCGTGCACGGCGAGGAGGCGATCCTGCGCGCGTCGATCGCGCGCCGCGTCGAGCGCTACAGCGGCCTGGCGGATTTCCTGCGCGAAGGTGTCGACGGTGCGGCGGCCGGCGGCGGCGCGGGCGAGGCGGACTAGCCGTTCTCTCCGGCCTGCGCGTCCACGCGCCGCGCCCCGTCGCCGGGCGCGCGCGGCTCGCCGAACACGTACACGCCGCCATCGGCGTCGCAGACCCAGCTCGATGCGCCGAGGTCGACCGGCAGCGGCTCGCGGTCGCGCGGAGGCCAGGCGGGGAATTCCTGCGACGGCTTAACGCCAGGGCCGCCGCGCGCGTGATGGTCGCCCGCCCCCCGCGAAACCGCGCGCCGCCGCTTCTGCGCGCTCAGCGCATCGCGCAGCGCGGCGGCCATGCGCGCGTCGCGGTCGTGCCCGTCGTCCGCCGCCGCGCGATCGTCGAAACAGACGATGCGGATGTCGCGGCCGCTGCGGCTCAGCGCACGCACGGCGTCGATCAGGCGCAGCATGGCCGCGCTGGAGCGGCCGTCCTGCGCCTCGCGCGTCCAGAAAGCGCCGGCGAGCAGCGCGGCGCGCGCGTGCGGGCCGCCGTCCGAATGCAGGAAGGCGTCGATGCGCGCCTGCTCCGGGCGCGGAATCTCCAGCCCGAGCAGCCAGGGCCTGTCGCCGCCCTGGCGCAGCATGGACGTCAGCAGCGCGGGGATCTCCTGCGTGCCGTGGATTTCGCCGACCAGCAGCGGACGCAAGGCGTCGGCCCGCGCGAGCAGGTCGCGAGCCGCGCGTTCGATCGCCTGCCGCGGCTCCGCCTCCGCGGCCGGCGGCGCGGAAACCAGTGTCGCGAGCAGGAACGCGCGCGAGCCGAGGGTTCGGAACGGGTCGTGGCGGGTCGGCATGGAACGAGGCGGGTCTGTGGCGTCGATTGATACAACGCACAATCGCCCCCAAAAGGATCATCCCCGCCCTCAATCCGCGAGCCTCCCATGATCGATCTGCACTACTGGCCGACGCCGAACGGCCACAAGATCACCCTGTTCCTGGAAGAAGCCGGCCTGCCGTACCGGATCGTGCCGGTCGACATCGGCAAGGGCGACCAGTTCAAGCCCGACTACCTGGCGATCTCGCCGAACAACAAGATGCCGGCGATCGTCGACCACGCTCCCGCCGACGGCGGTGCGCCGATCAGCGTGTTCGAGTCCGGCGCGATCCTGATCTATCTCGCCGACAAGATCGGACGCTTCCTCCCGGTGGACCTGCGCGGTCGCACGGAGGTGAACGAGTGGCTGTTCTGGCAGATGGGCGGCCTCGGACCGATGACCGGCCAGTACGGCCACTTCACCGTCTACGCGCCGGAACAGATTCCGTATGCGATCGACCGCTACACCAACGAAGCGCGCCGCCTGCTCGGCGTGCTCGACCGGCGCCTCGCCGGACGCGCGTTCATCGCAGGCGAGGACTACACGATCGCCGACATGGCCGCCTATCCGTGGATCAGTCCGTACGCGAAGGCGCCGATCGACCTGACCGATTTCCCCGAAGTGCGCCGCTGGCACGCCGCGATCGCTGCGCGTCCGGCGACGCAGCGCGCCTATGCGCGCGGTCCGGAAGTGAATCCGTCGGCGGGCAAGCCGCTCAGCGAGGAAGAGAAGAAGATCCTGTTCGGAGGGAGGCCCAAGGCCTGACTTCGCGCCGCTCGCATCATCGAGCGGGCGACGATTCCGACCACGAGTCCGGCTCGAAAAGCAGGACCGTGCGGCGGTAGCCGGGCGGCAGTTCCGGGTAGTCCTTCTCCACGCAGCCTGCTGCGCGACGCTGCTTCATCCCGGCCATTGCGGCTTCGGTGAGCTGCTCGAAGGTGGGTTGCGGCGGAAGCGTGAGGGTGATCGATGCGCAGTTTCCCTTGCTCAGCGCCTCGGCGCGGCTGAATACGTCGCGAGCGATCTCATCGCCGATCGCATCGAGGTCGGACGCCAGCTCGGGCGTGGCCGTCATGCGCAGCTTGAACCAGTAGTTCTGCTTGTAGGTCAGCCAGGCGCGCGACTCCAGCAGACCTTGAGGCTTGGAGAAACGCAGCCGGTTCTTGTACGCGGACCGCGGAACACCATCGGCCCCCGCGAAAGGGAACGGTTCGGGTTCGTCGACCTGAAGATCGTGGAACAGATTCTGGTTCTGCGCCTCATCCAGCGACTCGCGGAACTCGCGTTGACCCTGCAACAGCCCCTCCTCCGGCTGCATCCTTCCGGCCGGATAGACGAACAGATCGATCGACGCGCCGGTCAACCGGTCGCTTCGGTAGACCGCATCGATCCCGGCGGCCACGATGCCGGCCCGCGAGGCGTTGACGAGGACCGCATCACCGCTTCGCTCCGGAACGTCGATCGCGGTTTCCTCGATGAACGCCGAGGTTGGTTTGGACGCAGGCCTGGGCGCAGGCGTCGTGCAGCCGAGGAGACCGACCGCCGCCAGCAGAACGAGAACTCCCCATCGCATAGTCGACCCCTCGTCGATGTTTCGATCCGCGCCACGACGACGATGCGCGCGGCAAGGACCTACCGGATAATCGGTACCTTCCCAGGAGGAGTCAATGCGCGCATTCCTGACGATCGCCCTTGCGATTTCCACTCCCGCCATGGCTGAAAAACTGAGCATCGACCGCCTCTACTCCGATCCGGATCTCAACGGCCCGAGCCCGCGCTCGCTGAAGATCGCGCCGGACGGCAGCCGCGTGACCTTCCTGCGCGGCCGCGCGGACGACCAGAACCAGCTCGACCTGTGGCAGTACGACGTCGCCGGCGGCGAAGCCGAGCGCCTGGTCGATTCGGCGACGCTGGCCGGGCAGGCGGAACTCTCCGACGCGGAGAAGGCGCGCCGCGAACGCGAGCGCATCGCGCAGCTGAAGGGCATCGTCGCCTATCGCTGGGCGCCGGATTCGAAGAAGCTGCTGTTCACCGTCGGCGAGCGCCTGTGGCTGTACGACCTTGCCGCCGAGCCCGGTTCGCAAGCGCGCGCGCTGACGCCGGAAGGTTTCGACGTCACCGACGCCAAGATCTCGCCGCGCGGCGGCTACGTGTCCTTCGTCAGCCGGCAGAACCTCTACGCGATCGAACTGGCCAGCGGCAAGGTCCGCCAGCTCACGCGCGACGGCAAGGGGCCGATCCACAACGGCGAGGCCGAGTTCGTCGCGCAGGAGGAAATGGATCGCGCCAGCGGTTACTGGTGGGCGCCGGACGATTCGGCGATCGCGTTCGAGCGCTACGACGAATCGCTGGTCGACGTGGTCGAGCGCACCGAGGTCTACGCCGATCGCAGCGAGACGATCGGACAGCGCTACCCGGCCGCCGGCCGGCCGAACGTGACGGTCAAGCTCGGCCTGGTCGCGCCGCGCGGCGGACGCACGCGCTGGATCGACCTGGAGGATCGCGAGCACGGCGGCGCGGACCTCTACCTCGCGCGCGTGGACTGGATGCCGGAGGCGAAGGGGCTGGTCTACCAGCGCCAGAGCCGCGACCAGCGCCGCCTCGATCTGGTCGCCGTCGACACCGGCTCGCTGCGCCAGCGCACGCTGCTGACCGAGACCAGCGCGACCTGGATCAACCTGCACGACGACCTGCGCTTCCTGAAGAACGAGGACGCCTTCGTGTGGGCGTCCGAGCGCGACGGCTACAAGCATCTGTACGTGTTCGGCCTCGACGGCCGCGAACGCCGCCGCCTGACCCGCGGCACCTGGGAGATCGACAAGCTGCTTGCGCTCGACGAGAAGAACGGCAAGGTGTACTTCGCCGCGAACCGCGAGGATCCGCTGCAGCAGCAGGTCTACGCGGCCGCGCTCGACGGCGGCCAGGCCGACGGTGCCGTGCGCCTCAGCGAGGGCGAGGGTTGGCACGAGGCGGTGTTCGGCGAAGGCGCCAGTGCTTGGATCGACACCTACTCCGATCCGCGCACGCCGCCGCAGGTGTCGCTGCGCCGGCCCGACGGCAGCCGCATCGCGTGGATCGAGCGCAACGAGTTGAAGGAAGGCCATCCGTACTGGCCGTATCGCCAGACGCAGATCGCGCCGGAATTCGGCGCGCTGAAGAGCGAAGACGGCCAGAGCCTCCAGTACCGTTTCTACAAGCCGCTCGGCTTCGACGAAAAGAAGAAATACCCTGTCTTCATGACCTACTACGGCGGCCCCGGCCGCCAGTACGTCAACAAGGCCTGGGGCGCGCATTTCGAGCAGTACATGGCGCAGCACGGCTACGTCGTGTTCGCGCTCGACAACCGCGGCACGCCGCGGCGCGGGCGCGCGTTCTCCGATGCGATCTTCAAGCGCCTGGGCAAGGCCGAAGTCGCCGACCAGATGGCCGGCGTCGCCTGGCTGGCGCAGCAGCCCTGGGTCGACGCCGAACGCATCGGTGCGTTCGGCTGGAGCTACGGCGGCTACCAGACGCTGATGCTGCTGGCGACCCATCCGCAGTCGTTCGCCGCCGGCGTCGCGGTGGCGCCGGTCACGGACTGGCGCCTGTACGACACGCACTACACCGAGCGCTATCTCGACACGCCGCAGAACAACGCGGACGGCTACGAGCAGTCCGGCGTGCTGCACTGGCTGGACGGCATCCGCTCCGATGCGCTGCTGCTCGTGCACGGCATGGCCGACGACAACGTGCTGTTCGCCAACTCCACCAAGCTGATGGCCGCGCTGCAGCAGCGCGGCACGCAGTTCGAGCTGATGACCTATCCGGGCGGCAAGCACGGGTTGTCACAGCCTGCGATGAAGAAGCACGTGTACACGCTGATCGCGAATTTCTTCGACGCCAAGCTGAAGCCGGCGGCTGCCGAAGCGTCGGGCGGAAAGTAAGACGTGAGCACGGCGATCGGCGCTCTCGTCCACGTCGACCGGCACGGGCCGGCGCCGTCGACCGGCCGGCTGCACAGGTTCCGTCGCGACGTGATCGGCCGCTTCGCAGCGCAGGAGTCCCGGACATGAATCTTCGCCAGCCGTGGCTGATCTACGCGCTCGGTTCCGCGTTTTTCGCCGGCCTCACCGCCGTGCTCGGCAAGGTCGGCGTCGCCGGCATCAATTCGAACCTGGCGACCTTCATCCGCACCGTGGTGATCCTCGGCGTGACCGCGGCGATCCTCGGTTGGCGCAGCGAATGGCGCACGCCGTCGGAGATCGACGCGAAGACCTGGTTGTTCCTGGTGTTGTCCGGCGTCGCGACCGGCCTGTCGTGGCTGTGCTACTACCGTGCCCTGCAGCTCGGCCCGGTCGGCAAGGTCGCGCCGATCGACAAGCTCGGCGTGGTGTTCGCCATCGTGCTCGGTGTGCTGTTCCTCGGCGAGCGCCTGAGCTGGCCGGTGGCGATCGGCGGCACGCTGATCCTCGCCGGCGCGATCGTCATCGCCGCGTTCTGAGCGGCGCCACTTTGCCCTTTCTCCATAATGCCCGCGGCCGCTCGGCGTCCGGCGAAGCGGGTAGGATGCCGTGCGGGGACGGGAAGCCCGCGTGAGCGGATTTCGCCGCGGCGAGATCGTCGAGGCCACGCGGCGGCCGCCCGGCACACAATCCGGTCAAGCCGGCTAACCTTGCACGATGGCACGCCTCCTCTACCGCTTCGGCGATTGCAGCGTCGATCCGGCGGCGCGCGAACTGCGCCGCGCCGGCGCGCCGACGACCTTGTCGCCGAAAGTCTTCGACGTGCTCGCCTACTTGATCGACCATCGCGACCGCGCGGTCGGCCGCGACGAGCTGATCGCGGCGGTGTGGGGCCGCGTCGACGTCAGCGATGCCCTGCTCGGCCAGGTCGTGCTGAAGGCGCGCCGCGCGATCGGCGACACCGGCGAGGAGCAGCACGCGATCCGCACGATCCCGCGGTTCGGCTATCGCTGGGTCGCCGAGGTCGAGGTCGAGGAACGCGCCGATCCGCCGCGCACGGCCGACGCCGATGCGACGCCGTCGCCGCCGGTCGAAACCGAAGCGATTCGCGCCGTCGAGACGGCGACCGGCACCGCAGGCGTCGCGCCGACGCCGGCTCGCGCTGCACGTTCACGCGTCCTGCTCGCCGCTGCGATCCTCGCGCTGCTGGCGATCGCCTCCGCGGCCTACGTGCTGGGCCGCCGCGCCGCGCCGCCGGCGTCGACCGACGCCGCGCAGGCGCTCGGCGCCGAGGCGATCGCGGTGCTGCCGGTCGAGGTCGACGCGGCGGCGGAATGGTCGTGGCTGCGACTGGGCCTGATGGACCTCCTCGCCGAACGCCTGCGCGGCGCCGGCCTCGCGGTGGTGCCGAACGAGACGATGGTCGCGCTGATGCGCGGCGCCGTTGCCGACGCGGCGTCGTTCGCGCGCGCCGTGCGCGCGGCGACCGGTGCGCGCCGTCTGCTCGTCTCCGGCGTGCAGCGCAGCGCGAACGGCTGGCGCGTGCGCCTGGAACTGCGCGAACCCGGCGCCGACGACGTCGTGGTCGAGGCGCAGCAGGCCGACGCCGCGGCGGCGGCGCGCGCGGCGGCCGCGCAGCTGCTGATGCGGCTCGGCAAGCCAGTCGCCGCCGACGCGGACGCGGCGACGCCGGCGCTCGACGACGTGCGCCAGCGCGCCGAGGCCGCCCTCTTGTCCGACGAACTCGACCGCGCGCGCGCGATCATCGAGACCGCGCCGCCGGAACTGCGCGACGCGCCGAAACTGCGCCTGCGCCTGGCCCAGGTCGACTTCCGCAGCGGCCGCATGGCGGCGGCGCGCGAGAAACTCGACCGCCTGCTCGCCGACGTGAGCGCGGAGCGCGATCCCGTTTTGCGCGCGCTGGTGCTGACCGTGTCGAGCTCGGTGATGATCCACCTCGGCGACACCGCGGCGGCCGGGCGCGACTGCCGCGAGGCGGTCGCGCTGCTGGCCGAGCGCAACGAACCGGGCGTGCTCGGCCGCGCGCACACCGCCTGCGGCATCGCCGAAGCGGTCGGCGGCCGCTTCGACGAGGCGATGAGCGATTTCGCCAAGGCGCGCGTCGCGCTGGAGATCACCGGCGATGCGCTTTCGCTGGCGCGCATCGAGGCCAACGAAGGACTGATGGAGAACACGCGCGGCCGCTACGCCGAAGGCCTGGCAATCATGCGTCGTTCGGAGGAGCGCTTCCGCCGCCTCGGCGGGCGCAACGAGATGATGATGGCGATCGACGACGAGATCGACTCGCAGCTCGCCTTGCTGCAGCCGGTCGAGGCGTTGGCGACCAGCGAGCGCAGCTGGGCCCTGCTGCCGCAGATCAGCAACGCCGACCTGCAGCGCTCGCTGAAGGTGCAGCACGCGCGCGCGCTGGCGGCGAACGGCCGTCTCGGCGAGGCGGCGGCGCTGCTGGTGGAGATCGCCGACGCGATGACGCCGGGACAGGACCTGCCGGTGCTCGGCCATGCGCGTGCGGAGCAGGCGCGCATCGAGCTGGCCACCGGTCGCGCGCAGGCGGCGAGCGGGCACGCGCGCGCCGCGGTCGAGGCGCTGTCCGGACCGGATCGCGCGCGGGCGCGTGCCGGCGCCTGGCTGACCCTGGTGCGCGCGCTGCGGGCGTCGGCGCGCGACGACGACGCGGCCGCCGAGGCGAAGCGCCTGCTCGACTGGTCGGCGAGCGTGCAGGTGCCGGCCGCCGCCGTGCTGGCGACGCTGGCCGAGGCGGAGCGGCAATGGGCGGGGCAGCGCGCTTCGGCGTCGGCGGCCTACGAGCGCGCGCTGGCGCAGGCCGAGCGCGGCGGCATCCCGGCCGACGTCGCCGAGGTCGCGGTGTCGTGGGGCAATGCGCTGATCGACGTCGGCGACACCGAGCGTGCCAGCACCGTGGTCGGGCGCGTGCAGCGCTGGGCCGACGCCGACTTCCCGTCCAGCGTGGTGCAGGCGCGGCTGTATCGCGCGCTCGGCCGCGACGAGGCCTGGCGCGGTGCGCTGCTGCGCTCGCAGCGCCTGGCCGGCGAACGCGTGATTCCCCCGGAGGTCGCGGCGCCGGTACTGGCCGCACCCGGAGGTGCGATTCCAAATCGTTGAATCCAAAGAGATTCACGAAGCGGAAATGCAGCGATAACGGAGCGCGAGTGAAGCGCCGGGGCGGCGCGCGCACGCTGCGGCGACCGTTGCCGCCCGCCGCGTCCTGCCGGCCGGTCGGTCCCCTGACCCACTCTTCCGGAGACGATTCCCCATGGCCTTGCTCCCTGTCCATCGGACAGCCAGCCGCTTCCTGCAATGCAGCCTGCTCCTGATCGCGGCGTTCCTGCTCGCCGCGATGACCGCGCGCGCGGCGTCCGTCGCGCCGCACGCCGAAGACTGGTCGACGCAGCGCGTGCTCGATCCGCAGGGGCTCGGCTACGACAAGTTCGGCCGCGCGGTCGCGATGTCCGGCTCGGTCGCCCTGGTCTCCGCCTCGGAGGCGACCCTCGGCGACCACTCCGCGCAAGGCAAGGTGCTGGTCTACGAGCGCGCCGCCGACGGTGCGTGGAACCTGACGCAGACCCTGACCGCCGCCGACGGCGCGGCCTTCAACGAATTCGGCTGGTCGGTCGCGGTGTCCGGCCGCGTCGCGGTGATCGGCGCGATCAACGCGACGATCGGCGAGCACAACTCGCAGGGCGCGGCCTATGTGTTCGTGCGCGGCGACGACGGCGTGTGGACCCAGACGCAGAAGCTCGTCGCCGCCGACGGCACCTCGGTCGACTGGTTCGGCAGCGCGGTGGCGATGAACGAGGAGACCATCGTCGTCGCCGCCTACGGCGCGCACTACAACGACCAGATGATGCGCGGCTCGCTCTACGTCTTCACCCAGGTCGGCGGCACGTGGACGCAGACGCAGCAGCTGGTCGCCGCCGACGGCGACGTCGGCGACGGTTTCGGCTTCGCGATCGCGTTGTCGGGTTCGACCCTGCTGGCCAGCTCGCCCGGCGCGGAGATCGGCGGCCGCCATGCGCAAGGCGCGGTGTACCGGTTCGTCCGTACCGACGGGGCGTGGTCCCAGCGGCAGAAGGTCGTCGTCGCCGAAGGCGCGGAGAACGACCAGCTCGGCAGCGCGCTCGCGGTCGACGGCGACACCGCACTGATCGGCGCGATGTGGCGCGAGGGCGGTGCGGGCGTCGTGTACGTGTTCGGCGGCGCGGGCGGCGACTGGACCCAGCAGCAGCGGCTCGCGGCGAGCGATGGAGCCGCGCGCGGCGTCGACGGCATCGGCCTGCCGCCGACCGACAACTTCGGCATCACGCTGGCGCTGCAAGGCGACACCGCGCTGGTCGGCGCCAGCAACGTCACCGTCAGCGGCACCGAGGGACAGGGCGCGGCCTATCTGTTCCGCCGTTCCGGCGGGACGTTCGGCGGCGCGCACACCTTCACCGAGTACGACGGCATCGTGTCGCCGTACTTCGGCGCCGCCGTCGCGCTCGACGGCGACGAAGCGCTGATCGGCATGTACGGCTACACGCCGGACTGGGACCACTACCAGCAGGGTGCGGCATATTTCTATCGCCGTGCGTCGAATGGCATTCCGGCGTCGGAGCGCGCGGTGCTGGTCGACCTCTACGACAGCACCGGCGGCGCCGGCTGGTGGGACATGAACGGCTGGCTCGGCGAACCCGGCAGCGAATGCAGCTGGACCGGCGTGACCTGCGACGAGGCCGGCGCGCACGTGGTGGGACTCAGCTTCGGCTTCACCAACATGGTCGGCACGCTGCCGCCGAGCCTGAACCAGCTGACCGGGCTGGTCAGCCTGCAGATCGCCGACCAGCCCCAGCTCGGCGGCGTGTTCCCTTCGCTCGCCGGGATGACCGGGCTGCAGACGATCGACGTGCGCAACACGGGTCTCACCGGCGCGCTGCCCTCGCTCGCCGGGCTGACGGCGCTGCAATCGGCGACGTTCCTCGGCAACCAGTTCGACGGCGCGATCCCGCCGTTCGGCGAACTGCCGGCACTGGCCTGGTTCTCCGCTTCCGGCAACCAGCTCAGCGGCACGATTCCGTCGCTCGACGGCCTGCCCGCGCTGACCGGCTTCTTCGTCGGCAACAACCACCTCAGCGGCCCGCCGCCGGCGCCGCCGGCCGGCCTCGGCGAGTACGGCGGCGAGCTCTGCCCGAACGCGCTCGACCACGTCGAGTCGCCGGCCTGGGACACGATCACCGGCATCGCGCCGTGGTACCGCGACTGCACCGCGACGCCGACCGACGCGATCTTCGGCGACGGCTTCGACGGGACGTGATGGAGCGATCGCGGCGTCGGTGAGCGACGCCGCGAAGGGCATTTCCTCGCAGAGGCGCTGAGATCGCAGAGAACCACAGAGAGTTTTTCCTCCGCGATCTCCGCGCCTCTGCGAGAGAACGCTTTCAGGAAAGCCGTCATTCCGCGCAAACCGGGATCCGGAGCCGATGAATGCCCGCATTCGCGGGCATGACGTCGAGAGGGTGCGGAATGCGCGCGTCCGGCGAGGGGCCGGCAAGGAAGTTTCCTCGCCGGATGCCGCTGCCGGGGGCGACCATCGTCGCGGGGACGCGCATTGCCGCACGCCGGCGGCCGGCGTTCGTGCAGAATCGGGCGCAATGCTTCGCCCGACGATCCCGATGCCGCGCCGGCCGCCCCCGAAATGAGTCGATCCGTCTATCGCTTCGCCACGTTCCGCCTCGACGTGGCGGCGCGCGAACTGCACGACGACGGAAAGCTGCTGACGGTGTCGCCGAAGGTATTCGACGGCCTGGTGTGGCTGATCGAGCACCGCGAGCGCGCCGTCGGCCGCGACGAACTGATCGCGGCGATCTGGGGCCGCGTCGACGTCACCGACGCCCAGCTCGGCCAGCTGATGCGCAAGCTGCGCCGCGTCGTCGGCGACGCCGGCGAGGGGCAGTCGATGGTGCGCACCGTGCCGCGCTTCGGCTATCGCTGGGTGGCGGAAACGAAGGTCGTCGACCCTAGCGATGCACTCGCCCAATCCCCGCCGCCGCCGGCCCGCGGGTCGCGCCGGATCGTCGCCGTGGTGGCTGCCGCGGTGTTCGCGCTCGCGCTGGTGCTGGGTGCCTGGGCCTGGTACGCACCCCCGGCGCTCGACGCGAAGGACGCGGTCGCGGTGCTGCCGGTCGCGGTCGAGCCCGAGGCGGATCCCGAATCGGCCTGGCTGCGGCTGGGCCTGATGGACCAGATCGCCGAACGCCTGCGCGAAGCGGGCCTGCGCGTGGTGCCGAGCGGAAACATCGCGGCGACCGCCCGCAACGACGGTACGCCCCTGCTCGGCGAGCAGCGCGTCGGCGCCGCGACCGGCGCGGGGCGCTTCGTCGTTGCCACCACGCGCCGCGTGGCCGCCGGCTGGGTCAGCCGCATCGAATGGCGCGACGCGGGACGCGTGCTGCGCGAGGTCGAGGCGAACGGGGATTCGGCCGTCGCCGCGACGCGGCAGGCCAGCAAGCGCCTGCTGCTGGCGCTCGGCCGTCCGGCCGGCACGGACGTGGAACAGGGCGACGCGCCGAGCGAGCAATGGCTGCAGCGCATCGACGCGGCCGTGCTCGACACCGACTTCGCCACCGCGCGCCGGCTGCTCGACGAGGCGCCGGCGGACCTGCGCAACACGCCGGCCTGGCTGCTGCGCCGCGCCGACGTCGATCTCGCCACCGAGCGCATGGAGGCGGCGCGCTCGGGCTACCTCGAACTGCTCGCGCGGCTGCCGGCGATCGACGCGACCACCCATGCGCGCGCGCTGATCGGCCTGTCCGGACCGGTCGCGCAGGCGGGCGACCTGGCGGCCGCACAGCGCAGCCTCGGCGAGGCGATCGCCCTCTTGCGCGGCATGAACGCGCCGCAGCTGCTCGGCGAGGCGTTCTACGGCCGCGGCCTGTTCGGCATGGTGCAGGGCGACCTCGACGGCGCCGAGGCGGATTTCTCGCAGGCGCGCATCGCCCTCGAGCTGGCCGGCGACAGCCTGCAGCTGGCGCGGTTGCAGGGCCAGCAGGCGACCTTGCTGGCGCTGCGCAACCGCCACGCGGAATCGCTGGCGATGTGGAACGCCGCCGCCGACCGCTTCGAGCGCTTCGGCGACGCGGAGAAATTCGTCGACGCGCTCGGCAACTGCGCCACCGAGCAGTTGTACCTGTTGCAGCCGCAGGGCGCGCTGGCCACGGTCCGGCGCGCCGAACCCTGGCTGGCGCGGCTGGACCACCCGCTGAGCGAGGCGCTGTTCGGTTTCACCTTCGCGCGCGTGCTGGCCCTGAACGGCAGCACGCGCGAGGCGCGCGAGAAATTCCAGTCGCTGCTCGGCAGCGCGGCCGCGGCCGAGATCGTCGGCATGTCCGCCGCGGTGCAGGTCGAGCTGGCGCAGCTCGACTTCGAGCAGGGCGACGCCGGTTCAGCGGCCCGGCGTGCCGAAGCGGCGATGCGCGCCCTGGCCGACCCGGCGCTGGCCTCGACCCTGTACGCGCGCATCCGCAACAGCGGCTGGCTGGTGCTGAGCCGCAGCCTGCGCGCGACCGCGCCGGCGACGGCCGAAACCGAACTCCAGCGCCTCGGCCCGTCGCCGAGCGAGGCCGGCATCGGCGCGATCTACCGGAACCTCGTCGACGCCGAAACGCGCTGGCCCGCCGACCCGGCCGCCGCCACGCGCGCCTACGAGGCGAGCCTGGCCGCGGCGAAGGCGTCGGGCGCGCCGGCGGACATCGCCGAAGTCGTCGTCTCGTGGGGCATGGCGCTGATCCGCGCCGGCCAGGCGTCGAAGGCGACGACCGTGGTCGGCCAGGTCGCCGACTGGGCCGGCGAGGACTTCGCCTGCGCCGTGTTGCAGGCGCACCTGTACCTCGCCCTGCGCCAGCCGGAAGCCTTCGCCCGCGCGTACGCCACGGCGCGGCGCCTCGCCGGGGAGCGTCCGCTGCCCGGCGACCTGCTCGCCGCGTCCACTCAGCTGCGCTGAGAGGCGGTCGCGCACTCTCGCAACAAATCCAATGTTTTCAGGCGATTGTCGGATTCGACAACGGACCGCTCACGCATCGGCGGCGTATCGGGAGGGACTCTTGGCCTCTGATCGGCATCGACCCGCTCGCGGCGACGCGAACGCCTTCCATCCAGCCCGGGGCAAATCCAAGTGGCAAGACGCATCCCTCTCTTCCTGCCGACCTTCGCGGCACTGACGCTGGCCTGCGCCGCGCAGGCCGACGACGGCGCCTCCTTCCGCACGCGCACCACGCTGCCGTCGCCGCAGCCGGCGCGCGAGACCGGCGTCGCCGCCGCCCCGCAACCGACGCCGCGGGCGATCCACCAGCTGCTCGGCGCGGTGCCAGCGTACGCGCTGGAGATGACGCTTTCGTTCTCGCGCCAGTACTCGACGTTCGACATCTCCTCGCCGGCGAACTCGACGGCGATCGGCCCGCAGCCGAGCGAGGGCACGTTGTGGACCTCCACGTTCGTCGGCAACGACTTCAGCAAGCAGTACGTGCTGGGCGACCAGAACGTGCTGCGCACCATCGATACCGCCGATGCGACGGTGACCGACATCGGCGCGGCCGCGCCGTCGGCCGACGAGGGCGAATACTGGGTCGGCATGCGCTGGGATCCGACCACCGACAAGGTCTTCGCGGTCGCCTGCAACCACGTCGTCGGCGTCGGCTGCCACCTGTACACGATCGATCCGGCCACCGCGGCGGTCGCCCTGGTCGCGCCGCTCGCCGGCGGTTCGGCCGACTACCTGCCGGTCGACGTCGCGATCAACTCGGCCGGCGAGATGTACGCGGTGAGCATCATCGACCCGTACGACAACTACCTGATCAAGATCGACACCGGCACCGGCGACGTGCAGGTGATCGGTCCGACCGGCGTGAACGCGGCCTACGCCCAGGGCCTGGATTTCGACAAGAGCACCGACACGCTGTACTGGGCCGCGTTCGGCGCACTCGGCGCGGGCGGCGCGTTTCAGGGCAAGGTCTACACGGTCGACGTGGCCAGCGGCGCGGTGACCGAACTCGGCCCGACGCCGAACGGCGGCAGCGAGATCTGGGCGCTGGCGATCGCCACCGCGGCGCCGTCCAACGAGAGCCATGCGTGGAACTTCGACGACGTCACCGCGCCGGCGCTGCCGACCGGTTGGAGCACCTCGGCCGACGGCGGCGACAGCGCGTGGACCACGCAGACCGACGTGTTCGACAGCGCTCCCAACGCCGCGCACGTGCCGGAGGTGCTGGAGCCGGGCGAGGCCAGCCTGTACAGCCCGGTGGTGACGCCGGCGGCCGGCGCCGAGCTGGCGTTCCGCCATCGCTGGGCGCTGGAGACCAGTCCCTACGACGGCGGCGTGCTGGAGATCTCGATCGACGGGGCGCCGTTCGAAGACATCCTCGCGGCCGGCGGCAGCTTCGTCTCCGGCGGCTATACGAACACGATGTTCGGCTGCTGCGGCGGCAATCCGCTCGGCGCGCGCGAGGCCTGGGCCGGTCGCACGCAGGAGACCTTCCTCAACACCCGCGTGACGCTGCCGGCCGCGGCCGCCGGGCACGCGGTGCAGTTCCGCTGGCGCTTCGGCACCGACCAGTCGACGGTGTCGGCGCCCGGTGCGAACGGCTGGTGGATCGACTCCGTGACGCTGGGCGCGGCCGGCCCGAGCGGTCCCGCGGCGGCGCTCTCGGCGGCGAGCCTGGCGCTCGCCGCACCGGCCGGCGCGACCGTGGCCGAGCCGATCGTGCTCACCGACGTCGGCGCCGCCGCGCTCGACTATTCCACCGCGTTCGCCGCCAGCGACTGCGCCGCGCCGGGTGGCGTGTCGTGGCTCAGCTCGACGCCGGCCGCCGGCCAGCTCGCCGCCGGCGCGTCGACCCGCTTGTGGGTCGCGGTCGACGCAAGTTCCTTGCCGCCCGGCGACCACTCGGCGGTGCTCTGCATCACGACGAGCGATCCCGAGCATGCGCTGTTCAGCGTGCCGGTCACCGCGACCGTCACGGCGTCTCCCGCCAGCGACGGCCTGTTCTGCAGCGGCTTCGAATCCGGCGAGGACGGCCGCTGCGGCGCCGGCACCGTGGTCGGCGACGTGGTCCGCAGCGGTCCGCTGAACTGGCCGGTGCCGGTCGATCTCGACGGCATCGCGATCGACCTCGTCACCGGCGCGCACGGGCCGTGGAGCGAGGACACCGTCGCCGACATCAACCTGTACGCGAACGACGACGGCAGCGGCGAGGCGCTGTATGTGTACTGGTATTCCGATCTGGTCACCCAGGCGGGCGTCGGCGGGGTGGTCGACGTCGACGGTTCCGGCGGCATCCGCTACTCGGTGCTGCAGAGCGGCGCGCAGATCGGCCAGTATTCCACGGTCTTCTTCGCGCCGACCTCGACATCGCTCGACAACTGGCTGGCCGGCGCGACCGGCTATCTCGGCATCCAGTTCTACAACGAGCAGACCGGGCAGGTGAACTACGGCTACGTGCACCTGCGCGCCGGCGGCGGGGCCGGATTCCCGGCCACCGTGCTCGACTACGCCTACGATCGCAGCGGCAACGCGATCACGATTCCCTAGAAACGGCGAACCCCGCGGCGGTCGCGCGACCGCCGCGGGGTCATCGTCATTCGTCCGTCGCGCTCGCGCGCGCCGACGCCCCGGGACTCAGAACTTGCCGGACTGGTAGTCGCGGATCGCCTCGACGATCTGCTCCGGCGTGTTCATCACGAACGGTCCGTAGCGCGCGACCGGCTCGTTCAATGGCCGGCCGGCGACCAGGATCAGCCGCGTCGGCGCGTCGCCGGCGGTGACCAGCAGTTCCTCGCCGATGCGGTCGAGCACGGCGATCTCGCCGCGGGCGATGCGCTGCGCAGTTTCCGCCGGGCCCAGATCCGCCGCGCCTTCGTAGACGTAGGCGAACGCGCTGTGGCCGGACGGGATCGTCGCCGCCATGCGTGCGCCCGGCGCGAGTTCGACGTCCAAGTACAGCGGGTCGATCGCGATGCCGGACACCGGACCGGTCGTTTCGCCATAGCGTCCGGCGATCACGCGCACGCGCACGCCGTCGGCGGCGTCGACGACGGGAATGCGCTCGGGCGCGATGTCCTGGTAGCGCGGCGCGCTCATCTTGTCCTTCGCCGGCAGGTTGACCCAGAGCTGGAAGCCGGCCATCAGGCCGTTCTCCTGCTCGGGCATCTCCGAATGCACGATGCCGCGTCCGGCGGTCATCCACTGCACGCTGCCGGAGGTCAGCAGGCCCGAGTTGCCCTGGTTGTCGCCGTGGCGCATGCGGCCGGCGAGCATGTAGGTGACGGTCTCGAAGCCGCGATGCGGATGATTCGGAAAACCGGCGAGGTAGTCGCCGGCCTGGTCCGAACGGAACTCGTCGAGCAGCAGGAACGGATCGAGCATGTCGAGGTCGCGCTGGCCGATCACGCGCGTCAGCTTGACCCCGGCGCCGTCCGACGTCGGCTGGCCGCGGAACGTGCGCGCGACGCGACGGGACGTGGTGGCGGTTGCGTTCATGGAAGTCTCCGATCAGGAATGAGGCGAAGATGCGCCCGCGCCGCGGGCGCGACAAGCGCCGCCGCGTGAACGGATTGGATCGGCAGGAAGACAGTGATGTCGGCCGGTCGCCGGCCGTCCGATCGAACGATCGGAGCGAAGCCGGCCGGACGAAAGCGGTGGCGCTACCCGAGGCGAAGCTGCCGCGGACTCGATGCAGCGCCCGGCTCGCCGATCGCCGTCGCGCAACGCTTGATTCGCGCGAAAGCATCGCAAGCTCCATCAGTCCCTTTCCGTGGACTCCGGCCATGCCGCAAACCGCTGCCGTCAATCGCCGCATCGTTCTCGCCGCGCACCCCGAAGGCGCGCCGAAGCCGCAGGATTTCCGCCTCGAACAGGTCGACGTGCCGGTCCCGGCCAAGGGCCAGGTGCTGTTGCGCACGCTGCACCTGTCGCTCGATCCGTACATGCGCAACCTGATGGACGAGGTCGGGCCGAGCTACATGCCGGCGGTGCCGCTCGGCGAGACGATGGTCGGCGGCACGGTCAATCGCGTCGTCGCCTCCGAACATCCGCAGTTCCGCGTCGGCGATCTCGTGCTCGGCAACGCCGGCTGGCAGGACTACGCGCTGTCGGACGGCCGCGACCTGCGCCCGCTCGGCGAGATGGCGCAGCCGTCGCTGGCCTTGGGCGGACTGGGCATGCCCGGCTTCACCGCGTACGTCGGCCTGCTCGACATCGGCCAGCCCAAGTCGGGTGAAACCGTGGTCGTCGCCGCGGCGACCGGCGCGGTCGGCAGCGCGGTCGGGCAGATCGCCAAGCTGAAGGGCGCGCGTGTGGTCGGCATCGCCGGCGGCGCCGACAAGTGTCGCTACGCGGTCGAGGAACTCGGCTTCGACGTCTGCCTCGATCATCGCGAGGCGGCGCTGGCCGAACGCCTCGCCGCGGCCTGCCCGGACGGCATCGACGTCTATTTCGAGAACGTCGGCGGCGCCGTGTTCGACGCGGTGCTGCCGCGGCTCAACGATCACGCGCGCGTGCCGGTCTGCGGCGTCATCGCGCACTACAACGACAAGCGCCTGCCGCCCGCGCCGAACCGCCTGCCGCTGGCGATGTCGATCGTGCTGCAGCGGCGCATCCGCCTGCAGGGCTTCATCATCCTCGACCACTACGCCGGGCGTTTCGACGCGTTCCGCCGCGACATGGGCGAGTGGGTCGCCGAAGGACGCATCAAGCTGCGCGAAGACGTGACCGTGGGACTGGAAAACGCGCCGGCGGCGTTCATCGGCCTGCTCGAAGGACGCAACTTCGGCAAGCAGGTGGTGCGGGTCGCCGACGCCTGAGGCCGGCGCGGCGCGATCAGGCCGGATCGCCGGGCCAGCGCTTGAACGCCAGCGGCCACAGGAAGAGCAGCCACAGGAAGATCGGCGCCACGAACGGCACGATGCCGAACACGCCGAGCCAGGCGGGCAGTCCGGCGTGCGGGAACAGCTTCACGAACGGAATCGTGAGGGTGGCGCACACGACCAGCACGATCACCCAATGCGTGTGGCGTTCTGCGCGAAGGAAGGTCAATGCACCCAGCGACCGCCGCGACGCCGCGGCGGCGGCGCGGTCGTTTCGCCGGCCGGTGCGCTCCGCTCCTCGGGCTTGAGCGGATGCTCGCGCCAGTACTCGGCGACCGCGCCGACCGCCTGCGGGATCTGCGCCAGGCATTCGTCGTAGTCTTCCTCGCCGAGCGGCGCGAAGTCGCCGTCGCTCTCGAACACGCCGTCGTCGATCGCCAGCGCGATGATCGGGCCGAGCAGCTCCATCAATTCCGAATCGTGGCCGAGCCGGCCTTCCCACGACGGCGCGCGCAGGTCGATGCCGCGCGAGAACCCCTCGCACCAGCCGCGCGCGGTGAACGCCGGATGGCCGTCGTCGGTGTCGAGCTCGCCGAGGATCGGCTCGTAGGTGCCGGTTTCCAGCTCCGGCGCGATCGCGTCGTTGAGGCGCGCGAGCAGGGTCAGCACGCGCTCGCCCTCGTCCGAATCGGCGAACGGCTCGTGCAGGATTTCCGGCAGCCATTCGTCCGGCTTGGCCGGCGTCGGGCCGATCGCCAGGGCGGTCAGGAAGCCGTGCACGCCGTCGAGCAGCAGGTCTTCGTCGCTGCCGTGCGCGCGCAGGAAGCGGTCGAGCTCCTCCAGCTCGCCGTCGGTCGGCGAGGTCGTCCAGTCAGCGGCCATCGTCGAGCTCCACCAGCACCGGGGTGTGGTCCGAGGCGCGCTCCCATGTGCGCGGCGTGCGGTCGATCGCCGCCGCGCGGCAGGAGGCGCGCAGCGCTTCGGACACCAGCACCAGGTCGATGCGCAGGCCGAGGTTGCGGCGGAACGCCGCCTGGCGGTAGTCCCACCAGCTGTAGTGGCCGGCGTCCTGGTCGAACAGGCGGAAGCTGTCGGCGAGGCCGAGGTCGAGCAGGCGCTTCAAGGCGTCGCGTTCCGGCGTCGAGCACAGGATCTGCTCGTGCCACGCGGCAGGGTCGTGCACGTCGCGGTCGTCCGGCGCGATGTTGAAGTCGCCGAGCACGACCAGGCGCGGATGGCGCTGGATCTCCTCGGCGAGATGGGCGGTGACCTTGGCCAGCCAGTCGAGCTTGTAGGCGTACTTCTCGCTGCCGACGGCCTGGCCGTTGACGACGTAGAGATTGACCACGCGCACGTCGCCGATCGTCGCCGACAGGATGCGCCGCTGCGGATCGTCGAAACCGGCGATGCCGTGCTGCACGTCGGTGATCGGCTCGCGCGCGAGGATCGCCACGCCGTTGTAGGTCTTCTGTCCCGAGAACGCGCTGCGGTAGCCGGCCGCTTCCAGCGCGGCGACCGGGAATTTCGCGTCCTCGAGCTTGGTTTCCTGCAACGCGAGCACGTCCGGCCGCGCTTCGGCGCACCATTGCTCGACGTGGGGCAGGCGCACGTTCAGGGAGTTGACGTTCCAGCTCGCGATCTTCATCGGTCAAGTGTAGCGGAGCGGGCGTGACGCTCGGTGCGCGCGGGTTCGGGGGAGCGCGTCGGGGAACGGTACTGCGGATGGATTCACGCACGCGGCGAACGCCGTGCGTCGCGGATCGCGCCACGCGAAGCGATCGGCGGAACGGAAAACGATGGCTGGGCGAGCGGTCGGCACGCTGCCCGCGAGTCGCGAGCGCGGAACGGCCGCCCGTCGCGTGCGCGCCCGGCAGGTTTCGATTGCCGGCGCCGATATGAACCAACTATCATTCTGAGAATGATTCTCATCCGCAAGTAAGTTGCCTCAGTCGATGAACCGGCCGATCCCCGGACGTCTGCGGGCGGCGACGCGGACGCAACAGCGCCTTTTCGAAGCTTTCTCCAAGGAAACCCCGGCATGTCCCGTCCGCGAACCGATCTTCCGCTCGCCTCCCCGCGGCTTTCACGCCCGTTCGCGCTGGCCGTCGGCGCGGCCGGCGTGCTGTTCGCGGCGGCGTCGGTGGTGAATGGTCCCACGGCGCAGGCCGCGGCGGCCGCGCCGGAATCGCGGACCTATGCGATCCCGGCCGGCTCGCTCGCAGCGGTGCTCGAGCGTTTCGCGATGGAAGCCGGCACCACGCTCACGGCGCCGGCGACGTTGGTGCAGGACAAGGTCAGCCCGGGCCTCGGCGGCCGCTACACGATCGCCGACGGCTTCGCCGAACTGCTGCGCGGCCAGGGTTTGCGCGCGGTGGCCGATTCGCGCGGCGGCTATGCCGTCGAGGCCGCCTCCGCCGCGGCGGATCCGTCCGGCGCGACGCCGGACGCCGACGCCACGCTGCCGACGGTCACCGTCGTCTCCAACCTGCTCGGCGAGATCACCGAGGGCAGCGGCTCGTACACGCCCGGGGCGATCGCGACCGCGACGCGCATGGTGCTGACGCCGCGGCAGACGCCGCAGTCGATCAGCGTCATCACGCGGCAGGTGATGGACGATTTCAACCTGACCACCATCGACCAGGTCATGCAGCACACGCCGGGCATCGCCATCGTGACCTACGACAGCGAGCGCACCGAGTACTACGCGCGCGGCTTCGCGATCCAGAACTTCCAGTACGACGGCATCCCGATGATGCGCGACTCGTCGTACTCCGCCGGCAACACGCTCAGCGACATGGCGATCTACGACCGCATCGAAGTGCTCAAGGGCGCCACCGGCCTGCTGACCGGCAGCGGCACGCCCGGCGCGACGATCAACCTGATCCGCAAGAAGCCTACGCGCGACCTCTCCGGCCACTTCCAGCTCGGCGCCGGCCGCTGGGACGCCTATCGCGGCGAGGTCGACGTCGGCGGCCCGCTCAACGAGAGCGGCAGCCTTCGCGCGCGCGGTGTCGCCGCGTATGAGGACCGCGGCTCCAACCTCGACCGCTATTCGCGCCAGGCCTCGGTGTTCTACGGCATCCTCGAAGCCGACCTGACGCCGGACACGCTGCTGACGATCGGCGGCGACAAGCAGGATAACAAACCCGAGGCGTCGACCTGGGGTGGCATCCCGCTGCTGAACTCCGAAGGCGCCTTCAACGCGATGCCGCGCTCGTTCAACAACGGCGCCGACTGGAGCCACTGGGACCAGTACACGCGCACCGGCTTCGCCACGCTGGACCATGCCTTCGCCAACGGCTGGGTCGCCAAGCTGCAGTACAACCACCAGGTCAACGGCTACGACGCCAACCTCGGCGCGGCCGCCGCGGGTTTCCCGAATCCCGCCGACGGCTCGGGCGTGACGATGTGGGTCGGCCAGTACATCGGCCGCACCACCAGCGACGCGTTCGACGGCTTCGTCAACGGGCCGTTCCAGCTCGCCGGCCGCGAGCACGAGCTGGTCGTCGGCGTGTCCTCGGCGCGGCGCCGCTGGCGCAACGAGGGTTGGTACAACCTCCCCGACTACCGCTTCGACGTCGAGGACTACTACCGCTGGATCGGCGACGTGCCGCGGCCGCGGTGGGGTGCGGTGCCCGACTTCACCAACGACGAGGTCACGCGCGAACGCGGCGCATACGTGGCGGCGCGCTGGAACCTGCGCGACGACCTCAAGCTGATCACCGGCGGGCGCTGGTCGTGGTACCGCAACCCGGTCGCCGGCCTCGACGAGTCCGGTGTGTTCGTGCCCTACGTCGGCGCGGTCTACGACCTCGGCGAGCACTGGTCGCTCTACGCCAGCTACACCAGCATCTTCTCGCCGCAGTCGTTGCAGGACGAGCGTGGCCGCGTGCTCGCTCCGCTGGAAGGCAACAACTACGAGATCGGCGCGAAGGCGGAATTCTTCGACGGCCGGCTCAACGCGTCCGCGGCGGTGTTCCGTCTCGAGCAGGACAACTTCGGCGTCGAGTCCGGCGGCCGGACGCCGACCGGCGGCGTCGCCTACAAGGCGATCCAGGGCGTGAAGACCGAAGGCTACGAAGTGGAAGTGTCCGGCCGCATCGCCGAAGGCTGGCAGTTGCAGGGCGGCTACTCGCACCACGTCTCGCGCCAGCAGGGCGCCCGCGTGCAGACGCTGACGCCGGCCAACGAATTCACGCTGTATGCGAGCTACCAGCCCGGCGGCCGGCTGAAGGGGCTGACCCTCGGCGGCGGCGCGCGCTGGCAGGACGAGACCTGGGGCGAGATCGCCACGCCGTCCGGCGTGCCGCAGCGACACACGGCACCGGACTACTGGGTGCTCGACGCGTCGGCGCGCTACCAGTTCGACGAACGCCTGTCGGCCGCGCTGACGGTCAACAACCTGCTCGACAAGAAGTACTACACGATCTTCAGCTGGTACAGCACCTACACCTGGGGCACGCCGCGCAACGTGAGCCTCAACGTGACGTACCGGTTCTGACGATCGACCCGCCGCCGCGGCCCGTTGCGGGCTCGCGGCGGCAACAGCAGCCGAACGCGCATCTCGCGCCACCGATCCGGGATCCATCGACATGGCGACTCTCACCGCTTCCACCTCGCGTTCCGCGATCGTGCTGCGCAGCGCCGCGGCCGTGCTCGGCGGCTACGTCTTCTGCTGGGGCTTCATCGCGCTCGCCGTGGCGGGGCTGTACGCGCTCGGCATGGCGTTCCACGACGCCGAGCATCTGGGCGCGATCCTCGCCTTCCTGCTCTACCTCACGGCGTTCTGCTGGGCCTTCGTCACGCCGAGCCTGCGGCGCGCGTGGCTCGCGCTCGCCGGCGGCGGCGCCGCCATGGCCGCCGCGGCGTCGTGGCTGCAGCACCTGATCCTCGCCTAGCGGAGAGACGCGCATGTTCCAGACCTTCCGCCAGGCGATGACCTGGCTGCACACCTGGTTCGGCCTGTTGCTGGGGTTCGTGCTGGTCGTCGTGTTCTTCTTCGGCTCGCTGTCGGTGTTCGACCGCGAGATCGACCGCTGGGCGATTCCCGAATCGCGCTTCGCGCCGCAGCCGATGCCGTCGTTCGATCGTGTGCTGCGTCCGGTGTTCGAGAGCATGCAGCCCTCGCGCGAGAGCGTGGACCTGATGCGCGACCGCGTGAACGGGCCGATGCCGGAACATTTCGACGTCGTGCGCCAGTGGAGCGCCTACACCACGCACCGCGATCCGGTGCTCGGCCTGTTCGCCGGCTACGAGGTGCCGAACGCGAAGGACCCGGAGGAAGCGGTGTGGGGCGAGCGCACGATCGATCCGCGCGACGGCAGGGTATTGTCCGACGACCATTTCAAGATCGGCAGCCAGTTCTTCTATCCGCTGCACTACAGCCTGACGCTGGAATGGCGCGAGATCGGCTACTGGATCGTCGGCTTCTCCGCGCTGATGATGCTGGTCGCGCTGGTCAGCGGCGTGGTCATCCACCGCAAGCTCTTCCGCGAGCTGTTCACGTTCCGGCCGGACAAGCACCAGCGCAGCGTGCTCGACCTGCACAACATGACCGGTGTGGTCGCACTGCCGTTCCACTTCTTCTTCGCCTTCACCGGCCTGGTGATCTTCGCCGGCATCTATTTCCCGCTCACCGAAACACAGCTCAAGCCGCTGCACGACCGGCACGAGCGGATCGAGGCGGCCGAAACCGGCTTGCCGCACGATCGCGCCGGCGTCGCCGCGCCGCTCGCCTCGGTCGACGCGATGGTCGCCGAGGCGCAGCGCCGCTGGCACGCGCGCGGCATGGCCGGCGACGTCGGCTTCCTCTCGGTGCAGCACGTCGGCGACGCCAACGCCTACGTCAGCGTCTACCGCGCCGGCACCGACCGCATCGCGCTGACCGGCGAGGGCATCCACTTCAAGGCGTCGACCGGCGAACTGCTGCGCGAGGATCCGCCGGCGACGACGGTCGACAGCGTCAACGAGTTCCTCACCGGCCTGCATTTACAGCATTTCCGCCACTGGCTGCTGCGCTGGTTCTACGTGCTCGGCGGTCTCACCGGCTGCGTCTGCATCACCACCGGATTCGTGTTCTTCGTCGAGAAGCGCAAGCGCCAGCACGCCAGGCAGGACAGTCGGGGCGCGCGCCTCGTCGATGCGATGGCGGTGACCACCGTGACCGGCATGCTGCTCGCCACGCTCGGCATCCTGATCGCGAACCGCCTGCTGCCGGAAACCTCGCCGGACGGCTGGCCCGGACGCGGCGACCTCGAACGCTACGTCTTCTGGGGCACCTGGGCGCTGGCGATGACGCACGCGTTCTGGCGCGGCGCGCCGGTCGCGCGCGGCGAACGCAATCCGGCCTGGCGCGAGCAGGTACTGGCCGTCGGCGCGCTCGCCGTCCTCGCCGCGCTGCTGAACTGGGCGACCACCGGCGATCACCTGATCCGCACGATCCGCGCCGGCTACTGGCCGGTGGCCGGCGTCGACCTGTCCCTGCTGGCCGGCGCCGCGATCGCGTTCCTCGTCGCGCGCCGTCTGGCGCGGCGCACGCCGCCGCGCGCACGGACGGAGCCCGCGCATGTCTGACGGAGTGCTGCTGCTCGCCGCATGGCTCGCCGGCTTCGCCGGCATGGGATGGTTCGCGCTCGCGATGGAGACGCATTGGCGGCAGGCCTGCAGCGAGGCCGCGGGGCCGCCGGCCGCGCGACTGCGTGCAGCGGGGACGATCGCCCTGACCGCTTCTCTGGCGCTGTGCCTGTACGTCGACCATCCGTCGATGGCGGCGCTGGTCTGGGTGATGAGCCTGGCCGCCGCGGCGCTGGCGGTCGCCTTCCTCTTGTCGTGGCGCGCACGCTGGCTGCGCGTGCTGCTGTTCGGAAAACCGCGCAACTGATCGGCCCGACGTTGCGCCGGCCGCCGACGCCGGTCGAATCCCACCCGCGTTTGCGTCGCGATCGTTCGCGCCATGATCTGCCCCATTTCCGCCGAACGTGACTTTCCGCCGCTGCCGCGCGCCGGCGCGTCCCGCTACGCTGGCGGTTTCCGGAGGACTTCGACCATGACGATCGACCTGCGCAGCGACACCGTGACCCGACCCACCGCGGCGATGCGCGCGGCGATCGCCGCGGCCGAGGTCGGCGACGACGTCTACGGCGAAGATCCCACCGTCACGCGGCTCGAACGGCGTCTGGCCGGCGACCTGGGATTCGAGGCCGGCCTGTTCGTGCCCAGCGGTACGCAGAGCAACCTGCTCGCCATGCTCTGCCATTGCCGCCGCGGCGACGAATACCTGGTCGGCATGGACGCGCACACCTACAAGTACGAGGGCGGCGGCGCCGCCGTGCTCGGTTCGATCCAGCCGCAGCCGATCGTCCACGCCGCGGACGGCTCGCTGCCGCTCGACGCGCTGGAGAAAGCGGTCAAGCCGGACGATCAGCACTTCGCGCGCACGCGCCTGCTCGCGCTCGAGAACACCTGGCACGGCCGCGTGCTGCCGCAGGACTACGTGATCGAAGCCGCCGCCTGGGCGCGCACGCGCGGTCTCGCCGTCCATCTCGACGGCGCGCGCCTGTTCAACGCCGCCGTCGCCAGCGGCAAGACGGCCGGCGAACTCGCCTCGCCGTTCGACAGCGTGTCGGTGTGCCTCTCGAAGGGGCTCGGCGCGCCGGTCGGCTCGGTGCTGCTCGGCAGCGCGGACCTGATCCGCGAGGCGCGGCACTGGCGCAAGATGCTCGGCGGCGGCCTGCGCCAGTCCGGCCTGCTCGCCGCGGCCTGCCTGCACGCGCTCGACCATCACGTCGCGCGCCTCGCCGATGATCACGCGCGTGCCGCGCGCCTCGCCGAAGGCCTGCGCGCTCGCTCGCGTGTGCGCGTGGTCGGGCAGTACACGAACATGGTCTTCATCGAGGTCGAGCCGGCGCACCTGCGCACGCTCGACGCGCACCTGAAGGCGCACGACGTGCGCGCCAGCATCGGCTATCTGCCGTCGGTGCGGCTGGTCACGCATCTGGACGTCGACGACGCGGCGATCGAGCGTGCGATCGAGGCGTTCGCCGGTTTCGCCTAGGTCCCCCGACCGCGCGCGAAGTCGCCCGGCGGATGACGCTTCGATGACGGCGCCGCCGTTTCGCGGCCCGCGTCGGTAACAGTTTGCAACCGGGCTCGACCAAACGATACGTCGTGTTACGCGACACGCATCGTGTCGTCGATCTGCTGCATAGTCGATCGACCTCGCCGCGCGCGCCGCGCGTCGCGACGGTTCGCCTACGACCGACACAGGAGTGTTTCATGGGAATCTTCGACAAAGTTCTTTCCAAGCTGGGCTTCGGCAGCGCCAAGGCGGCCGAGCCGGCGCCCGCGGCACCGGCGCCGACCGCGACGGCACCGGCCACGCCGGAACCCGCACCGGCTCCGCAGGCCGCACCGGCGGCGCCACCCCCGCCGAAGCCGATCGAGGTCGTCGACGTCGTCGCGCAGCTGGAAGAGCGTGCCGCCAAGCATCCGGAAAAACTGAACTGGCGCACCTCGATCGTCGACCTGCTGAAACTGCTCGACATCGACAGCAGCTTCGCCGCGCGCAAGGAGCTGGCGCACGAGCTGGGCATTCCAGCCGACCTGATGGCCGACTCGGCCAAGATGAACATGTGGCTGCACAAGACCGTGCTGGCGCGCATCGCCGCCAACGGCGGCAACGTGCCGGCCGATCTGCTCGACTGAGCGACGCGCCACGCCGTCAGCAGGCGTTTCCGCGGAGGCCCGTGCGGCCTCCGCGGTTCTTCCCCTCCGATCACGCGGTCGTTCGATCGCTGGTGGACGTCCGGAGTCTCCGGTTTCGTCCGCCGCCCACTGAGCCGAGCGATCCTTCGCCACGCGGATGATCCGCGTCGGTATCCTCCGGCGTGTTCGACCGCAGTTGTGCCGGCTCGGACGCGGGATTCATCTCCACCTGCGCGCGCGACGATCCGACCGCGGAAGACGTCACCGAGCGCTTGTTTTGCTCATGGCGGATTCCCGGCCACGCTATCGGGCTACGGCCGATCCACAGAGTCGGCGCGTGATGCAGCTCGTGGTCGACAAGCGAATGACGCTGGAGCTCGAGGCCGAGTCGATCGAGGTCGAATGCGACCTTTGCATGCTCCACAGCGCCCCGCGCGCACTTCTTCGTCTACCGTGTTTTCGTACCGGTGCGGTTCTTCCGTTGCGCCTGCTGGCAGGCGCAACGCATACGCGGCGGCGTTCGCTCAGACGGAGTGATGCCGCCCGCGGTACGGCCGATAGAACTCGCGCAGCGCGGCCAGGTCGGCGTCGAGATCCTCGCCCGGCTGGAACAGCGGTCCGATGCCGATGGTCCGCGACGGATAGTCGAAATAGACCGGCAGGATCGGCACCTTCGCCGCGTGTGCGATGTGCCAGAAGCCGGTCTTCCACTTCTCCACGCGCTTGCGCGTGCCTTCCGGCGCGATGCCCAGCCAGAGGCGCGGGTTGGCGTGGAAACGCGCGACCATCTGCTCGACCACGCCGTGCGTCGCGTTGCGCTCGATCGGGACGCCGCCGAGGCGGCGCAGCAGCCAGCCGAGCGGACCGCGGAACAGCTCCCGCTTGCCCATGAAGGCGATGTCGATGCCGAGCGCGACCTTCAGCAGCAGACCCCAGACGCCGTCCCACCAGGAACTGTGCGGCGCGGCGATCAGCACGAGCTTGTCCACGTTCGGAAACGTCCCGGCCATGCGCCAGCCGCAGCGGCGCAGCAGCCAGGCGCACGCTGTGCGAAATCCGTTCGATGGGTACTGCGGGACGTCCGGAGGCAGTGGCGCCAGGCCGGCGCCGTCCTTCACTCCGAACTCCAGCTGCGCGTGTTGCGGACGCGCTTGATCGCCGAACGCGTCTTCTTCGCCTCGATGCGCCGCTCCTTCGACGCCCGCGTCGGCTTCGTCGCGACGCGGCGCTTGGGCACGCTGAGCGCCGCGCGGACGATCTCGGCCAGCCGCGCGCGCGCATCCTCGCGGTTGCGCGCCTGGTCGCGGAAGCGGTTGGCCTGGATGACCAGCACGCCCTCGTCGGTCAGGCGCCGGTCGCGGCGCGCCAGCAGGCGCGCGCGCACGGCGTCGGGCAACGCGCGCGAGGCGGCGACGTCGAAGCGCAGCTCGACCGCGCTGGCGACCTTGTTGACGTTCTGCCCGCCCGGACCGGCGGCGCGCACGAAGCGCTCGACCAGTTCGTCTTCCGGGATGGCCAGACCAGAGCCGAGATCGATCATGACGCGCGCATTCTAGTCGTGGGCCGCGTCGAAAGCGCGGGGGAAGGAAACGCTTCGTGTCCGCGATGCGGCGTCGCGCCGGTTTCAGGGCGGCCCGAAGCACTTCGCCCGGCGCTCGAATCGCGACGGCCGGGATATGCCGACGGTCGGTTCGTCGCGCCGGTCAGACGTCGAGCGCGGCCTCGTCGGCGCCGCCGGTCGCGCGCAGGTAGGCGGCGAAGCCGCGTTCGACGGTCTCGGCGAAGATCTCGCCGGTCGGATCGAAGCTCGCGATGCGATCGGGGCGGAAGTTGCGGAAATCGGTGCGCAGCCGGCACCAGGCGCCGAGCGTCCACACGCCGCCCCAGAACGCGAGGCAGAGCGGCTCGACCTCTCGCGCGCTCTCGCGGCCGGCTTCGTCGCGATAGGCGAGGCGCAGCACGCGGTTCGCGGCGATCGCCTCGTGCAGGCGGTCGATCAGACCGGACTTGGCTTCATACCAGCTCGCCGGGGCGAGGATGCGCGAGCGCGACGCGCGCTGTTTGAGCTCCGGCGGCAGCACCGCCTCGATCTTCAGCAGCGCCGCCTTGGCGCCGCCGGCGAGGCGCTTGCCGGCGAAGGCGCGGACGAAGCGCGTGCCGACCACCAGTGATTCGAGTTCGTCGGCGTTGAACATCAGCGGCGGAATGTCCGCGCCCTTGCGCAGCACGTAGCCGACGCCGGCCTCGCCTTCGATCGGCACGCCGGACAATTGCAGATCGGCGACGTCGCGGTAGACGGTGCGCAGCGAGACGCCCAGCGTCTCGGCGAGCTGGCGCGCCGGCAGCGCGGTGCGGCGACCGCGCAGGGCATGAATGATGAGGAACAGGCGATCGGCGCGACGCATCCGGCGATGATCGCGCGCGCCGGTCTCACTGGCAAAGACGCGGGCATCGCGATGCGCCTCGCTCGCCCTTCGCGTCGTCGAGCGCGACGCCCGGCCGGGCCGGGCGGCCGTGGGGATCGTCGAGGTCTAAGGATCGGCGGCGGCATCGCGGCTCGTCCGGCTCAGGCCTGCAGGGAGCCGCCGTCGCGCTCGTCGTCGGACGAGACGCACGCCGCGCCGACGAACAGATGCCGCGCCGCCAGCGGCAGGTAGGCGAGAATCAGCAGTTGCAGCAGACGGGACATGGTCGTGCTCCTCGATATCGGCCGGACGCGGGCATCACAGGTGCCGTGTCTCGGCGGGCGGGTTCCACCAGTTGTCGTTGCGGCCGTCGGCGTACTGCACCGGCACGGCGGCGAGCGTGCTCGCGTCGACGTCGTCGAGGCAGGCCAGCTTGACCGAGACGTAGTCGCCGCCGATCTCCTCGATGTGGCCGCGGCCGAACGGGCGCACGCCGCAGTGCCGGCAGAACAGGTGATGATTGCTGTGCGTGCCGAAGCTGTAGTCGCTGAGCGCTTCTTCGCCGGCGAGCAGGCGGAACTCGTGCGGCTTGACCAGCACGCCCCAGTTGCGCGACTTGGTGCAGATCGAGCAATTGCACTTGTAGCTGTCGGCGCTGAGGTCGAGCTCGGCCTCGAAACGCACCGCGCCGCAATGACAACTGCCGTGGTAGGTCTTCTTCACGTCGGACTCCTTCGGAAATGGATGCGTCAGCCGCGCAGCAGCGAACGCGCGGTCGGCGCGAGGCGCAGGATGTGCGGATCGCCGGCCGCGCCGCGGCGCGCGTTCGAGCCGCGCGGCAGGTCGCCGAAGCGGCTTCGCCAGTGCGCCTCGTCGTCGAAGCCGGCGAAGCAGACCAGCACGTTCTCGCCTTCGCGCACCGGCAAGGCCGGGAACGTGTTCGCGGCGTGCTCGCTGACGAAGCTCGCCAGCGGCGTGGCGCCGGCGTCGAGCAGCCGTGGCGCGACGCGGCGCTCGAACAGCTCGACGAAATCGGCACCGACGCGCAGCGGCAACTGCCAGATCATCGCCACCACCATCCCGCAGGGCGGCGCGACCGCGCCGAACGCGGCGCGCCGCGTGTCGCCGAGCGCGAAGCCGGAACCGCTCCGCGCCGGACGCAGCAGCAGCACGTCGTCGGAATCGACCATCGTCGCGTTCGCCGCCTCGCGATGCGCGCGCCAGACCGGGCCGTTGTAGAACGCGGCCAGCGCCTCGGCGCGGCGCGGCATGTCGGCGAAGCCGCGCAGCCAGACGAAACGGTCGGGATCGTCGAGATCGCGGAACTGGCCGAGCAGGCGCATGCCGCAGGCCTCCTGCGATTCGACGAACTCGCGTTCGAACAGCGCGATCAGGTCGTCGCGCCGTCCCGGATGCAGGGTGTACTGGCGCAGTTCGACGATCGCGCAGCAGGTGCCCGCGTCGGCGGCGTCGCGGCAATCGGCGAGCGCGCTCATGCCTGCGCTCCCGCCGCCGCGATGCGCGTCATGCGCATGATCCAGTTGGTCTCCCAGCTGGCGCCCTCGTCGGTCGAGAACGCCTGCTGCCACAGCGCGCGGTGCGGCGCGTCGTGCGACCAGAGGAAGCGCACGAGCACCGGCCTTCCCTCGTGCACGTCGCGGCCGAAGAAGGTGCCGACGCCGTTCTCGAAGCGGCCGACCACCGGCGGCTGCAGCAGGCCGTCGCGATTGCTGGCCCAGTAGATGCTCCACTCGCGCCGCGCGAGATCGAACAGCCGCAGCGTCATGCCGACGAAGCCGCCGCCCCAGTCGGTCTGGAAGTCGTCGATGTTGCCGATGCCGCCGAGGATCGGCTGGCATTCCTGCGTCGCCTCGAAGTGTTCCCATTCGGTCGAGCCGACCAGGCGTTGCTTCAGCCGCTCGTTGGCGACGTGCCAGCGGCCGAACCAGAAGTCGAAATCGCGCGAGCCGTCGGGCGCGTCGGCGCCCGCCGCGTCCCGCCCGGCGGTCGCATGCGCCGCCTGCGCGCGCAGCGCGTCGGCGAGCAGCGCGCCGCCGGCGGCGGACTGCAGCAGAGGCCTCCGCTCCGCGTTCATACCGGCGACCACAGGCCGACGCGGTTGCCTTCGCAATCGCGGAACTGCGCGAAATAGCCCATGCCCTCGGGCAATGCCGTGCGCGGCACGAGGGTGTCACCGCCGTGCCGGTTGGCGCGTTCCAGCGCGGGCTTCAGGTCCGCCACGCTGAGGTAGACGATGCTGCCCTGCACCGACGGCGTGCAGTCGTCCTGCGCGATCAGCGCGCCGCTCGCGTTCGGCTTGCCGCCGTACGGGAACATCGCCAGGGTGGAGCCGCCGAAGTCTTCGCGGACGAGTTCGACGCCGAGCACGGCCTCGTAGAACGCCTGTGCGCGGTCGAGATCGCCGGTCGGGATTTCGAACCAGGCCGGCACGTTCGGATTCAACATGGAACACACTCCCGCAAAGTGCGTGATTCGCACGCCGGGAAGTGTGGCGGGGGCCTGCTGCCAACCTGGTGTCAGCAGGGCCGGCGCCGGATGCGCGAGCATCCGGCGCGGCGATGCTCAGGGCGACGTGGCGGCGTCGAAACCGTCGGCGAAGATCGTGTCCGTGGCGACGGCGCAGGTGGTCGGCAGCTTGATGCGGAAGATGCCCGGCTGGGCCGACGGCGGCTGCAGCGGCGCGATCGGCGTGAACGCGCCGTCGGCGCCGAAGCGGCCGAACACGTTGTCGCCGGTGTCGTTGTCGAGGAACAGCATGCCGTACAGCGTGCCGTCGCGGCGGTCGAAGGCGAGGCTCTGCAGCGAGTTGATCGCGGCGGCCTGCCCGCTCGGTCCGCCGACCGGCGTCATCGCCGCGGTGGCGGTGTCGATCCTCACCAGCTGGTCGGTGACGATGTCGTAGCCGTACAGCACGCCGTCGCAGGACATCGCCAGCGCCGTGACCTTGGCCGGATCGGCGCTCATCGGGCCGATCAGACTCAGCGCGCCGGCGTCGGTGTCGAACGCGTACAGCTCCGAGTAGGCGGTGTTCGCGTCGGCGTCGTTGCGGATCGCGGCGACGTAGCCCTTGCCGTCGCGCGGGTCGATGGCGAGGTCGGTCAGCGAGGTGGTGGCCGGATCGATCGGGTCGGCGGTCAATCCGCCGTGCGACTGCGTCGGGCCGTCCGGCGACTGCGTGCCCCAGTCGGCGCCGGCGCGCACGTACCAGGTGGTGGTGGCGTCGGCGGAGAGATCCCAGGCGTCGACCACCGGAACCGCGGCGCCGGTCTGCACCATCGTGCCGTAGAGGTCGGCGAGGTCGAACGACCACCAGCCGCGCATGAACCAGCTGCCGCCGCCGCCCGGGCGCCCCATCTCCATCAGGAACGACGGCAGTGCCGGCGGCGCGCCGAGCGGCCCGCGCGCCAGCGGAGCCGCGGCACGCGCCGCGCAGGCGACGTGCGGCTGGTACGGGCCGTCCACGCGGCAGGTGCCGGCGAACGCCGGGGCGCCGGCCAGCGCCAGGGCGAGCGGAACGAGGTGGCGGGTCAGGGAAAGCGGCATGGAGGATTCCTCGCGGACTGCGGAGAGGGCCGGTGCGGCCGGGATTCGATGTGCCGCCGGCGGGCGGACGGACCAGTGATGCCACGGCCGCTCCGGCGCGGCATCACGGTTCCGCTATGGAGCCGCTATGGATGCGCCGCGGCGGCCGGAGGCGGCCGCGCGGTCCCCTGCCCGGCGCCGTCCGGCGTCCGCTCCGGAGCGAACGGGCGCTCCCCGGCCAGGCGCCGCGCGGCGTCGGCCTGGCGCTCGGCGGCGAGCAGATCGCCGCCGGCGCGGGCGACCTCGAACGCGCTGCGGGCGCAGTCGAAGTCGCGTTCGGCATACGGCGCGACCAGGGCGGCCAGCGTGCGCGCCGCGTCGAGGTCGCCGCGCGCGAGGCGGAAATCCGCGTACGGCGCCGCCGCGTCGCGGATCGCCAGCGGCGAGCCGATGCGCCGCGCCAGCGCCAACGCCGCGTCGAACGCGGCCGCGGCATTCGCGTCGTCGACCGAAGCCAGCCACTGCGCGCGAGCGACGCGGGCGGCGACGCTGTCCGGACCGCCGGCATCGGGCGGAGGCTCGCGCAGTTCGTCTCGACCGGCCAGCGCCGCCGCTTCGCCGCGATCGCCGGCGGCCAGCGCGAGGCGCAGCCGCAGCACGGCGGCACGCACGCGCAGGCGCGGGTCGTCCGCTCGCGGGGCGGCGTCGAGCGAGGCACGCGCCGCCGGAGCGTCGCCCCGGCCGAGCGCCAGGCTCGCGCGGCCGAGCTGCGCCCACGTGCGCACCTCGGCCGCCGTGGTCGGCGCCTCGTGTTCGATCGCGGCGTAGCGCGCGTCGGCGTCGGCCAGGCGGCCCGACTGCGCCAGCGCATCGGCTTCGAGCAGGCCGGCTTCGAGGCGCAGCTCGCCGGTCTCCAGGCCGGCGCCGAGCCGTCCGGCGCGCTCCGCGGCGGCGATCGCGGCGGGGTGGTCGAGCCGTTGCAGGTCGGCGATGCCGACGTTGATCAGCGCGGCGGTTTCCGATTCGACCATGCCGAACGCCGCGAAGGCGTCGGCGGCGCGCTGGAACATCGCCGCGGCCTCGTCGTGGCGTCCGCGGCGCACGGCGATGATGCCGAGGTTCTGGTCGCTGCGCGCCATGTCCAGCGGCTGCTGCGCCGGCTCGACCGTCATGCGCGCGCGCAGCAGGCTGGCTTCGGCCGCGTCGACGTCGCCCGTCTGCAACTGGGTCAGGCCGAGACCGCTCAGGGCGCGCGCCAGCAGCGGGCGGTCGTCGGCGGGATCGAGCAGGTCGATGGCCGCGCGCAGGTCGCGCAGGGCGGCTTCGGGCGTTCCGCGTTCGACCTCGGACTTCGCGCGCAGCACCAGCGCGGTCGCGCGCCAATGCGCGTCCGGCGACAGCGCGAGCGCGCCGAGTGCCGCCTGCATCTCGTCATAGCGGCCGAGGTTGAGCAGCGCCTGCGCGCGCAGCGCGGCGATGTCCGGCGCGGCCGCGGTCGCCGGCGCGGCGTCGGCCAGCTCCAGCGCACGGCTGCCCTGGCCGGCGTACAGCGCCGCCTGCATGCGCGCGGCGAGTTCGCGCACGGCCGGATCGGCCGAGCGTCGCTCGCCGCCGCCCGGCCGCGGATCGAGCGCCTGGCGGATGCGGTCGGCCAGTGCCGCGGCGGTGCCGACCGCGTCGCTGCCTTCGGCCTCGACCTGCTGCGTGCGGGCGCCGTCGTCGATCTTCGCCGACATCGCCCAGCCGGCGCCGCGATGCTGCGCCTCGCTGGTGACGACGACCGCGGCGCGCGTGCGTGTGCGCAAAGCGGCGAGATCCGGCGGCGCGTCGTCCTTGCCGGCCGCCGCGATGGCGGCGTCGGCCGACATCAATTCGACGCCCGGCACGCCGCGCAGCGACGGTTCGAGCAGGGCCAGCAGGCCGAGGCGCAGCCAGGCGTCGTCGGCGATCGCACTGCGCACGCGCATCGGCAGCGCCAGCACGAGGCGGCCGCGGTGCGGGGTCGACTGCGGTGCGTCGATCGCGGCGGCAGGTGCGTTTCGTCGTTGCAGATAGGTCGCGCCGAATACGGCGGCGGCTACCGCGAGCGTCACCGCGGCGACCGCGATTCCGCGTCGCGATCGCGGCGATGACGGAGGCGGTGTGGGCGGCGCCGGGTGCGACGGCGGCTCGGTCGCAGGCGCCTCCTCCTCCGGCACCGCCCGCGCCTCCTCGGGCGCCTCGTCGGCCGCCTCGATCTCCTCGATCGGCGCGACCCATTGGTAGCCGAAGCGCGAGACGGTGCGGATCGCCTGCTGCGCACGGCCGTCGTCGCCGATCGCGCGGCGCGCCTTGAGCACGGCCTGGCCGAGCATCGCGTCGCTGACGTCGACCTTGCCCCACACCGCCGCGATCAGCTCGTCGCGACCGACTGCGCGGCCGCGCTGCTCGATCAGATAGGCGAGGCAGTCGAACACCTTCGGTTCGAGCGGCACGTCGGCGTGCGTCGAGCGCAGGCGGCGTCCGCGCAGGTCGATGACGTGAGCGCCGAAGCGGAAGGTCGAGCGGGGCGACACGAGACTCTCGCTCGTCGAGCGGCGGACCAGGGGTCGCAGGTATGCCAAATGCCCGGCGGCGGGTCAATCGCGCGGCGCCGCGGCTGGCGCGGGCGCGGCGCCGCGGCGACAATGCGCGTTTCGTCGCGGAGGTTCCGGCATGTCGTCGTCCACGTCGTCCAGCGCTCGCATCTCGCTGAGTCGTTTCCTGATCGAGCAGCAGCGCGAGAAGGGCCATATCAACGCCGACCTGCGCCTCCTGATCGAAGTCGTCGCGCGCGCCTGCAAGCGCATCTCGATCGCGGTCGGCAAGGGCGCGCTCGGCGGCGCGCTCGGCAGCGCCGGCACCGAGAACGTGCAGGGCGAGACGCAGAAGAAGCTCGACGTGGTCTCCAACGAGCTGCTGCTCGAGGCGAACGAATGGGGCGGCCATCTCGCCGCGCTGGCGTCGGAGGAGATGGACGATCCGCATCCGATCCCGCACCGCTATCCGAAGGGCGAATACCTGCTCGTGTTCGATCCGCTCGACGGCTCCTCGAACATCGACGTCAACATCTCCGTCGGCACGATCTTCTCGGTGCTGCGCTGCCCGGATGGCATCAAGGATCCGGACGAGTCGGCCTTCCTGCAGCCGGGCACCAAGCAGGTCGCGGCCGGCTACGCGGTGTACGGATCGAGCACCGTGCTGGTGCTGACCCTCGGCGACGGCGTGCACCAGTTCACGCTCGACCGCGAATACGGCGATTTCCCGCTGACGCAGTCGAATCTGCGCATCCCGGAGGACACCTCCGAGTTCGCCATCAACATGTCCAACATCCGTCACTGGGAGCCGCCGATGCGGCGCTACATCGACGAGCTGCTGGCCGGCAAGACCGGCCCGCGCGGGCGCGACTTCAACATGCGCTGGGTCGCCTCGATGGTCGCCGACGTGCACCGCATCCTGACCCGCGGCGGCATCTTCATCTATCCGCGCGACCTCAAGGACCCGTCCAAGCCCGGCAAGCTGCGCCTGATGTACGAGGCCAACCCGATGGCGATGATCGTCGAGCAGGCCGGCGGCGCGGCGACCACCGGGCTCCAGCGCATCCTCGACGTGCAGCCGACGCAGCTGCACCAGCGCGTGCCGGTGTTCCTGGGCTCCAGGAACGAAGTCGAGCGCGTCACCGCCTATCATCGCGAGGCGACCGCGTGAACGCGGAGGCCGCGCCGGAGACCGATTTCATCGAGGTCTACGAGAACGCGCTCGACGCCGGCGCCTGCCGCCGGATCGTCGACGCGTTCGAGGCGAGCGACAAGCTCACGCGCGGCGCCACCTCCGGCGGCGTCAACACGCGGCTGAAGGACAGCTGGGACATCAACATCAGCGCGCACGCGGAATGGAACCAGGTGGTCACCGGGCTCAACACCGTGATGCTGCGCGGACTGATGGCCTACGTGCGCAAGCACGGCTATCTGGCGCTTGCGCCGACCGCGCTGTACCGCAAGCGGCCGGACGGCGAGACGACGATGCTCGGCATCGACGACGTTCGCGCGATGAACGACTCCGAGCTGCAACGCCTGGTCACGCAGCTGTTCCGGCCCGGCGGCGTCAACCTGCAGCGCTACTACGCCGACGAAGGCGGCTATCCGTACTGGCACAGCGAGATCTCGCCGAAGGCCGACAGCGACGACAACCTGCATCGCGTGCTGCTGTGGACGATCTACCTCAACGACGCCTTCGACGAGGGCGAGACCGAGTTCCTCTACCAGCGGCGCAAGATCGTGCCGCGCACCGGCTCGCTGCTGCTGGCGCCGGCCGGATTCACGCACACCCATCGCGGCAACAAGCCGAAGAACGGCAACAAGTACATCGCGACGTCCTGGGTGCTGTTCCAGCGCGCCGAGCAGCTCTACGCCGATCCGAGCGCGCGGCGCTGACGCAGGCCGCGCCGGCGCTGCCGTCGCCGGTAATATGATAAAAGTGGAAACAACCACTTTTCGGCAAGCACTCCGATGGCCCCGAACCCGCGTTCCCTCGCCACCGCGTCGCTGCTGGCGGCCTTGATCGGGGCCGTCGCACCGGCGGCGGCCGAGGATTGCGTCACCAGCGGCATCGCCGTCCGCGGCGAGCCGTTCACGATCGCCGCCGCCGAAGCCAACCGCACGTCGGCTGTCTGGAACCCCGATCGCGGCGAATACCTGGTGGTCTGGAATGTCTACGCCGCGGGCGAGCACCGCCTGCGCGCCCGCCGCGTGGCGGCCGACGGCACGCCGCTCGGAGATGAGCTCGAGCTGGCGCACGACACCAACGCCATCATCGATCCGGTGGTCGCCACGGCCGCCGGCCACGACCGCTACCTGGTCGTCTGGCAGACGCAGAACGTTCCCTTCAACGGAGCGCGCGGGCAGTTGCTCGACGGCGACGGCAGCGCCCACGGCGATCTCTTCGTGATCGGCGAGAGCGGCGCCGAGCCGGCGCTCGTCTACGGCGCGGCCAACGAAGAATTCCTCTTCAGCGGGCGCGGAATGGGCGTGTGGGCGCAGCGGATCGGCGTCGACGGTGCGCTGGTCGGCGACGGGCTGGACCTGACCACCGGCACCGACCCCGTCGCGGCGCCGAACGGCGCCCTCGCGATCAATGCGAGCGGGCAGGCGCTGGCGCTGTGGCGCGACCAGGAGAACGACCGGCTCGTCGGCCGGCGCGCTTCCGGCGGCAGCGTCGTCGGTGCCATCGTGGCGTACGCGGACGAGTTCCCGGCCAGCGGCACGGCCGCGCGCCTGGACTATCGCGTCGCCGACGATCGCTATCTCGCGCTGTACGGAAACTTCGACGAAACCGCCGTGCGCTGGTTCGGCGTCGACGCGGCGGGCGTGGGCACCGCGCCGCAGACCGTGGCCGAAGGAGCCGGCCTCGTCGCCGCCGCCGTCGCCTACGACGACGCCACCGCGTCCGCCGCGCTGTTCTGGACCGCTCGCGGCACCGACATTGGCGCGACGCTGTACGGCCAGCTGCTGTCGCCGGCGGACACGCTGGCAGGTGCGCCGCTCGCGCTGTCCGACACCGTCTCGTCCAACCTCGCCGTCGCCGCCGCGCGCGAGCGCGGCGCCGCATTGGTCGCGTGGGCCGACGCGGAGCAGGTGCGCGGCCAGCGCGTCGCCTATGGTTGCCTGCTGACGGATTCGATCTTCATCGACGGCTTCGATTGATCAGTCCCCGTGCTGCGCGCCGGTAGCTAGACTGAGGGACTCGCCGTCGTGGATCTCGCCTCGTGTCCCCTGTTCTTCCGCTGCTGTTCGCTCTTTCCGTCTCCGCCACGCCAGCCGCCGAGCGCGCGGCGCTGATCGACATCCGCGCCGCCTCCGCCGCCGAGGTCGAAGCGCTCAGGCACGGTACCGGCGTGCGCTGGTGGCTCGAACTCGGCAACCGCCTGCTGGTCGCCGGCGATCTCCCGGCGACCACGCCGTCGTCGCGCTCGGCGCCGGTGCTGGAGGAGCTGACCGACCTGCGTCTCGACGAACTCGCCCTGCGCGCAGTCGGCTGCAACGAACACGCCGATCCGCCGGGCGAACTGCTCGCGCGTGGCGGCCGCTGGCAGCTGCGCCGACTCGCCGCCGGAGCGCCGTTGCCGCAGACGGCCGACGCGCACGAACGCTGGCGTGCGGTGCGGCCGAACGAGGTGATCGCGCGGCAGTACCGCCTCGACGCGCCGGTCGGCGCGCCGCCCGATCCGGACGTGCAGGCGGTGGTCAGTCGCATCGACACGCAACGCTGGTTCGCCGATCTGAGCCAGCTCGCGTCGTGGGATCGCTCCAGCTACGGCACCACCGAGCTGTTCGCCGCACGTGACTGGATCGGCCAGCAGTTCGCCGGTCTCGGCCTCGACGTCGAGACCCCGGACTTCACCATGCCCGATGCAGGCGGCGGTTCGATCACGCGCCAGAACGTGATCGGACGCTGGACCGGCACCACGTTTCCGGACGAATGGATCGTGGTCGGCGGACACTACGATTCGCGCAACGAATCGTGGTCCTCGACCAGCAACACGCCCGGCGCCGAGGACAACGCCAGCGGCTGCACCGGCGTGATCGAGCTGGCTCGCGCGCTGCTGCCGTCGCAGCCGCAGCGCACGATCGTGTTCATGTGCTACGCCGGCGAGGAGCAGGGCCTGTACGGCAGCCAGGCGCACGTCGACGCCTTGCAGGCCAGCGGCGATCTCGACAAGGTCAAGGGCGTGGTCGTCATGGACATGATCGCCTACAGCGCCGACGCCCGGCTCAACGCCGACTACGAAAGCTATTCGCAGGCCTATCTGGACCGCTTCGGCGCCGCCGCGGCGACCTACGCGCCGGAGCTGGCCGTGACGACCAGCCTGCATCCGTTCGGCTCCGACCACATGCCCTACCTCGACGCGAACGTGGAGCAGGCCGCGCTCGGCATCGAATCGGACTACGACGCCTATCCCTACTACCACGCGAGCGGCGACACGCCCGATCACATCGGCCCGCACGCGCAGGCGATGGGCGGCGCGATCCTGAAGACCAACGTGGCGGTGCTGGCCGATCTGGCCGGCGTTTCCACGGACACCGACCGCATCTTCAGCGACGGCTTCGACTGAACGCGCGAGTCATGCGCGTGGCACGGACGCCCGCTAGAATCGCGTGTCCCGCATCCTCACTGGCGCAATCCGCATGTCGCGTGCCCCCTCCCCGATGTCGCCGCTGCCGGCGCTGATCTTCTCCTCGCGCTGGCTGCAGCTGCCGCTGTATCTCGGCCTGATCGTCGCGCAGGGCGTGTACGTGGTGCTGTTCATCAAGGAGCTGTGGCACCTGATCCACGGCGCGGTGAACTTCGGCGAGCAGGAGATCATGCTGATCGTGCTCGGCCTGATCGACGTGGTGATGATCTCCAACCTGCTGGTCATGGTCATCGTCGGCGGCTACGAGACCTTCGTCTCGCGCCTGAAGCTGGAAAACCATCCGGACCAGCCGGAATGGCTCAGCCACGTCAACGCCTCGGTGCTGAAGGTCAAGTTGGCGATGGCGATCATCGGCATCAGCTCGATCCACCTGCTGAAGACCTTCATCGCCGCCGGCGCGCTCGGCGACGGCGGGCTGCCGTTCTGCAGCGCCGAGGAATTCGCGCTGATCAAGGACACCGCGGTCGCCGCTCCGCGTTGCAGCACGCTGACGCCGATCGGCGTGATGTGGCAGACGATCATCCACTGCGTCTTCATCCTGTCGGCCATCGGCATCGCCTGGACCGATCGCCTGATGAACGGTACCGGCACGCGCTCGAAGGGCGCGGAAGCGCACTGAGGCTCACCGGCGGCGCGCCGTCGCCCCCCGTGCGGGCGAGACTTGAATCGGCGCGCCGGCCGCCCCAGTCAGATTCCTCGAACTCCTCGAGGAACGCGACGATGGAATACCGTCAACTGGGCGCATCCGGGCTTGTCGTACCGGTGCTGAGCTTCGGCACCGGCACCTTCGGCGGCAAGGGCGAACTCTTCTCGGCCTGGGGCGCGACCGACGTCGCCGAGGCGCGTCGCCTGATCGACCTGTGTCTCGACGCCGGCGTGACGATGTTCGACACCGCCGACATCTACTCGAAGGGCGCTTCCGAATCGATCCTCGGCGAAGCGATCAAGGGCCGCCGCGACAAGGTGCTGATCTCCACCAAGGCCACGTTCCGTTTCGGCGAGGAATCCAATGCCGTCGGCTCCTCGCGCTTCCATCTGCTGAAGACCGTAGACGAGCAGTTGCGCCGCCTCGGCACCGACTACCTCGATCTGTTCCAGCTGCACGGCTTCGACGCGAAGACGCCGGTCGAGGAAACGCTGTCCACGCTCGACACGCTCGTGCGCGCCGGCAAGATCCGCTACACGGGCGTGTCGAACTTCTCCGGCTGGCACCTGATGAAATCGCTCGGCGTCGCCGACCGCTACGGCTACCCGCGCTACGTCGCCAACCAGACCTACTACTCGCTGATCGGCCGCGACTACGAATGGGAGCTGATGCCGCTCGGCCTCGATCAGGGCGTCGGCGCGGTGGTGTGGAGCCCGCTCGGCTGGGGCCGCCTCACCGGCAAGCTGCGCCGTGGCCAGCCGCTGCCGTCGACCAGCCGCCTGCACGCGACCGCCGACTACGGCCCGCCGGTCGAGGACGAATACCTGTACCGCGTCGTCGACGCGCTCGACGAGATCGCCGCGGAAACCGGCAAGAGCATCCCGCAGATCGCGCTCAACTGGCTGCTGCAACGGCCGACCGTCGCCACTGTCGTCGTCGGCGCGCGCAACGAGGAACAGCTGAAGCAGAACCTCGGCGCGATCGGCTGGAACCTGACGGCCGATCAGGTTGCACGGCTCGACGCGGCGAGCGCGAAGACGCTGGCGTATCCGTACTGGCATCAGCGCGGGTTCGCCGAGCGCAATCCGCCGCCGGTGTAGCCGCTGCGAGGCGCTCGACGTCAGAGCACACGCTTCTAACCAAGTCTAAAAGAAAGGGCGGCCGGAGCCGCCCTTCTTTATCTTCATGGCACCCAGCCACTCACGGTCCGCACGACGCGCCGTCGATATTCAAGCGCGCGAAAGCAGGGAGGACCACGCCGCTTCCCGAGCTACGGCGTAGCTCAACATGCCATGTTCCCGTCACCGGGTGAGACGCGAGCGTCGACAACAGATCGGGGCCTAGCGGTGGCGTCACGCCATCATCGAGACGAAGAACATGCGTCTCCGTCGGGGTTTCCCAAAAATCGAACATTTCAGTGGCTACATAGCTGGGTACCTGCTGTGCAGGAATCGCATTCAAAGCCCACAGATGCGCCCGAGTACCGTCAGGCGATACCAGGGTCACGTCCAGCACGGAACTGATACCAGGTAGTTCTGTTCCGGTGCTCGATATCTGCTTGAACCCCAGATCGAGCTTCGCATTGCCAACGCACCACCCGGCGGTTCCGGACACCGGGAGATCAAGAATCACCGGTGTACCAAGCGGTTGTCCTTGCGAAGGGGCAAAGAGTTGGTCATCAGGAGCCTGGGCGAGGAACCGCTGATGCCCCGTCTTCAGAGTGAGTGGCAAGGTCAACGGATCCGTGAGTGCGCACGCGGTATCAGGAATGTCGATCGACGCGTTGACGCTGTAGGCCGTTCCAGGAGGCGGCAAGGTCGCTGCGCTGTTGACTGCGATCTCGACGTCTTTCTGATCGCCGGGCTGGCCCTTCGGTGCGAGCGTGAACGTGGACAATCGCGCGCCGTCGACCAGGAAAAAAGGAAGGCCGATCGTCGGGCTGCGCTCGACGAGTCGCGCACGCACAGTGGTCGCCGTCGGTCGCAGATTGGTCACCTTGTAGGACTTGCTCGCCGGCACCGAAGCGCCAAAGATTTCCACGCTCCATCCGTCGGACGGCTCGACCGAGATTTCCTTCATGCCAATCTCGAATCGGTGTCGAAGATAGTTGTTCTGCTCATTTCCGACGTCCTGAACATCTACGGAGTAGTCCCAAATACCGCAGGTCGTTACATTCGGTGCGCTTGCCGACAGGGTAAGGGAGGATGGCTGTGTAGGACTCAGGGAGTAGGTTCCTGCAATGGGGTTCGTGGTCAAAGAAGGCCCATTGGGTGACGTGCCTGATACTGGCGAGACAGTATAAAGGGTGCTAACCCGGCCGGCTCGTAGTTCGTAGTTCGTGATCGAATTAGTCAAGTTGCCGCCGACATCACCTATATGTACGACTTCGTCGATTGGAGAAACCAATATTTCATGTCGGGGAATATCTGTCTGAAGATCTACAATCGGCGCGTTCGTTCTGCCGGAGTAGGTTGGTGCATGGCGAAAAATATCCGCGCAGCCGTTTACGACATCGTATTTACCCAGTAGAGGCGCGGAAACGCCCGTATCGATGACCTCGTCCCGCAAATTGTAAATTGCACTTCCGGAGCTTCCTTGGAGTGGGAACAAGTTGGTATACATATAGCTACCAAGGAGATAGTCAGCAATTCCAGTCATTTCCCCATCGACTTCAACACTTGTCTTTGCCCATTGAGGGTGGCCGACCATAATAAGAGGGTCTCCGGGGGTCGGCTTGCCAGATCGGCGAATCTTCACGGGTTTTCGGCCGGATACATACCTATTTACGTTGAACGTAATGTAATCATATCTAGAATCTATGTTGAGGAAGTTTACGGCGCCCGTGGACGTCGCGGTATATACGTTTCTGTAGGGGATGTTGCTCCAGGAGAACTCCTGACAATTCTGGCCGTCGTACAGGGGGCCGAAGACAATTGTATATGCGGACGGATCAAAATCGTTGCGGTGCGCGGCAGTGACGAAACTATTCCCACCTATCCACACTGCCGTTCGTCCTGCGTGCGAGCTTCCGACGCCGGCGCTTTCAATTCCGAAAAATAAAGAGTCTGTGCAAACAGGAATGGATGAATTTTCGGCTGTGGATACGGTCCAGGGCGAATGGTCTATGTAATATGTCCCATCGGGGTTCGGGTGGACCCAACTGTTCGGCAGCATGAATGCTGTCGCATCGACAACCCGCGATTGCGCCGTTGTCAGAGGGGCGTCGCAGACGCCCGGGGCTGGGCCCAGCTGCGTTTGTGCGTGCGCGGCCCTCCCCAGAGCGAATGCCGCAAAAAACAGTAGTCGGGCAGGCGATAGATATTTCATGAGTCCCCGTGACCGTAAGCCACCATGTGGTTGGCAAGTGAAGTCTAACGCCGCGTTCTCGGTGGCGCCCTCCGTCGAGGAATGGAGTCGACACAGCGTTTCAGATCGGCAGTGCAACCATTGCCTCTGAAGAGCGCGGCGAAGCATGCGCTCGAGTAACGAAGCGCCCGGATGCCCGGCTCTCTGGACATCGGCGTATGCATACTCATATCGAGGGTATCGAGAGGGCGTGCATCCTGCCGCTCAGCGCTCGGCTCATTGAGCAAGCGATGCTCCGAGGCTTGTGCGGCGGCGGTGAGCGCGGCCAACATCCAAGGGAAAGGCGCGTCTGCATCACGTCACGCGATGCGCCGCGCTGATGTGTCCTGTGGCATCGTGACGGCAAGCGCAGGCGCGGCGCCCGCTACAATCCCCCTATGGACGTTTCCCACCTCATCGACGGATTGAATCCGGCGCAACGCGAAGCCGTGACCGCGCCGGCAGGACACCACCTCGTGCTCGCCGGCGCCGGTTCCGGCAAGACGCGCGTGCTGACCCATCGCATCGGCTGGCTGCTCGAGGTCGAGCGCGTGTCGCCGTGGTCAGTGCTCGCGGTCACCTTCACCAACAAGGCCGCCGGCGAGATGCGCGGTCGCGCCGAGAACCTGATCGTCGGCGGTGCGCGCGGCCTCACCATCGGCACGTTCCACGGCATCGCGCACCGGCTGCTGCGCCGGCATTTCCGCGAGGCGAAGCTGCCGGAGACGTTCCAGATCCTCGACGCCGACGACCAGCAGCGCCTGGTCAAGCGCACGATCCAGGGCATGGGGCTGGACGAGTCGCGTTTCCCGCCGCGGCAGGCGACCTGGTTCATCAACTCGGCCAAGGACGAGGGCAAGCGGCCGGACGCGCTCGAAGCCGGCTACCGCTCCGACAGCCACGTGCTGATCGACATCTACCGCGCCTACGAGGAAGCCTGCCGGCGCGGCGGCCTGGTCGACTTCGCCGAGCTGCTGCTGCGCGCGCACGAGTTGTGGCTGCAGAACGACGCGCTGCTGGCGCACTACCGCGAGCGCTTCCGGCACCTTCTGATCGACGAGTTCCAGGACACCAACACCTTGCAGTACGCGTGGATCCGCGTGCTCGCCGGCACCACCGGGAACGTGTTCGTGGTCGGCGACGATGACCAGGCGATCTACGGCTGGCGCGGCGCGCGCGTTGAGAACGTGCAGCATTTCCTGCGCGATTTTCCGGCGGCGAAGACGATCCGCCTCGAACAGAACTACCGCTCCACCGGCAACATCCTCGCCGCCGCCAACGCGGTCATCGCGCACAACCCGGACCGGCTCGGCAAGCAGCTGTGGACGGCGGGCGACGCCGGCGCCGAGATCGAGCTGTACGCGGCCTACAACGAGCAGGACGAGGCGCGCTACGTCGTCGAGCGCATCCGCGAGCACCTGCGCGAAGGCGCCAAGGCCTCCGACGTCGCGATCCTGTACCGCTCCAACGCGCAGTCGCGCAACTTCGAAGAACAGCTCATCCAGCACGACATCGCCTATCGCGTGTACGGCGGCCTGCGCTACTTCGATCGCGCCGAAATCAAGGACGCGCTGTCGTACCTGCGCCTGGTCGCCAACCGCCACGACGACGCGGCGTTCGAGCGCGCGGTCAACACGCCGCCGCGCGGCATCGGCGAGCGCACGCTGGACCTTCTGCGCCAGCGCGCGCGCCGCGACGCCTCGTCGTTGTGGGAATCGGCGCTGGCGGAGCTCGGCGTCGGCGCCCTGGCCGCGCGGGCGAAGAACGCGTTGCGCGCGTTCCTCGAATTGATCGAAGCGCTGGCGCGCGATTGTCTCGACAAGCCGGCAATCGGGAATCGGGAATCGGGAATCGACGAAACCGACGCTCCCGATTCGCTGCCTCTCTCCGAACAGATCGAACACGCGCTGGCACGCTCCGGCCTGCGCGACTTCTACGAGAAGGACAGCCGCGGCAGCGCCGAATCGCGCGTGGAGAACCTCGACGAACTGGTCAACGTCGCCGCGCGCTTCCGGCGCACGCCGGAAGACCTCGAAGCCAACCTGTCCGAACTCTCCGCCTTCCTCGCGCACGCCGCGCTCGAAGCCGGCGAAGGCCAGGGCGAGGCGTGGCAGGACTGCGTGCAGCTGATGACGTTGCACTCGGCCAAGGGACTCGAATTCCCGCTGGTGTTCCTGGTCGGCATGGAGGACGGCCTGTTCCCGAGCCAGAAATCGACCGAGGAAGCCGGCCGTCTCGAGGAAGAACGCCGCCTCGCCTACGTCGGCATCACGCGCGCGCGCGATCGACTCGTGCTGAGCTACGCCGAGTCGCGCCGCCTGCACGGCGTCGAGTCGTACGCGCGGCCGTCGCGCTTCCTCAACGAAATTCCGCCCGAGCTGCTGCACGAAGTGCGTCCGCGCGTGCAGGTCAGCCGGCCCGCGTTCGCCGGCCGCCTCGCGACGAGCGCGCCGGAACCGGGGGCACCGTTCAAGCTCGGCCAGCGCGTGCGCCATGCGAGCTTCGGCGAAGGCGTCGTGCTCAGCTACGAGGGCGCCGGCGCGCACACGCTGGTGGAAGTCAACTTCGCCGAGGTGGGGCGCAAGCGGCTGGTGCTCGCCTACGCGAACCTGGCGGCGCTGTAGGTCCGCGGCCGTCGCGGAACGCGCTCGATCGGAGAAGACGATGCGAAGCGGATACCGCAGGTTCCCGGCGATGGCAGCGGCGATGGCGGTCGCGGTCGCGCTGCTGCTGCTCGGATGCACATCGTCGCCGGAGCCGGGCGCGGCGCCGGAGCCGCAGGCGGCCGACAACCACGGCAGCGAGCAGTCGGATGCGGATGCGAGCGTGCGGCCGCACGTTCCCAGCGCCGAGGGCTATCCGGAATTGACGCCGGAAGAGATGGGCCGGCGTCTCCTGACGCTCGCCGACAGCCTGCAATGGATCGACGACTTGTCGCAGTCGCGGATCGAACAACGCTTCGGCGTGGAACTGGGTTCCAGCCCCGGCACCCACCTCCACAGCTTCACCATGCACCTGCCCGAGTCGGGCTGGCACTACGCGCTGGTGTACGAGGACGATCCGGAGCGCGCGTATCCGTTCGAGAACAAGTCCGTCGCCTACGAACTCTCCAACGCCGGGCGCGGCGCCGATCCGGGCGCGGTCTGCGCGCCGACGATGCAGGCTTACGCGGATGCGCTGAAGGCGATGCAGTTCGCTCCGAAGGCGCCGGCCGACGTGGCCAAAGCCGGCCTGCCGCCCGGCTACGTCTACTACTCGCGTCGCGACGTGCGCGTGGGGCTCAAAGCGATGCCGGTGTCCGCCGCGTCGTCGCGCGTCGGTTGCGTCGAGCGCGTGGCGATCGAGCGCGACCTGGACTACTGCCCGATCGCGCCGTGCTTTCGCAACGCGCCGTCGCCCTGACCGACGCGCGGGCGCGGTTCGCGCTCCGCATCGCCGCCGCGGCTCGTCAGTCGAAGCCGTCGGAGAAGATCGTCTCCGCGGCGTCGAACTCGAACGCGCCGATGTCGACCGCCGCACCCAGCAAGCGCGGGTGCGGCTCGCCGCGCTGGTCGTAGACGAGCGCGGCGGGATTGCTGCCGGCGTCGATGGCGGGGCTGCCGCTGTGCAAGGCATGGGTCCGCGTCGGGCCGCCGTTGTCCTGCAAGGGCCCCAGCCGCGGATCGGCGTGCAGCGTGCCGGTGAGCGTATCGCCGCCGACGCCGATCAGGTTGTGCGCGCCCCAGAGCATGCTGCGCGAGTCCTGCCCCAGATCGGACGGCCCGGAGCCCGCGGTGTTGCCGGCGAGGATCGAGCTGTCGATCCGGCCGGTGTGGTCGAAACCGACCAGCACGCCGCCGGCGCGCGGGCCGTCGGTGTGGTTGAACGCGATCGTGCTGCCGGTCAGGTTCAGCGACGGCTGCGTGAACACGCCGGCCGCGTCGCCGCCGGCGTGGTTGCCGGAGATCGTGCTGTTCTCGATGCGCGTCAGCGAACTGCCGAAATGGATGAACGCGGCGCCGCCGCCGAGGTGGTCGGCGTGGTTGTGGTCGATGGTCGAGTCGCGGACCGTCGCCGAGCCGTAGGCGACGAACACGCCGCCGCCGTTGGCCTGGTCGCCGCCGTGGTTGTTCGGCGCCAGCGCGTCGTTGGCGGCGATCGTGCTGGCGACGAGCGTCAGCGCGCGGTAGCTCGCGACGCCACCGCCGAACGCGCCGGCGTAGGCAGCTCCGCCGGGAATCAGCGTACCGGTCGGCGCCATCGAGGTCGCGTCGTTGCCGGACACCGTGCTGTGCTGCAGGTCGAGCGTGCCGCGCGCGTAGATGCCGCCGCCGAGTGCGCTGCTGTTGGAGGAGTACGCGCTGCACTCATGCACGCGGCTGTCGCGCAGGACGACGTCGCCGTTCGCGTGCACGCCGCCGCCGCGCACGAGGGCTCCGTCGGCGAGGTCGCGCGCGGCGCAGTCGGCGACGTCGACGCGGTCGAGTTCGAGGTTGCCCGTCGAGGCGAGGCAGCCGCCGCTCGAATCCGTGCGTCCGCGCGCGAGCCCGAGGCCGCGCAGATGCAGCGTGCCGGTGCCGGTGTGCCGGAACACGCGATCGGCCAGCGCGGCGTCGAGCGTCAACGCCGCGGCGCCGGGTCCGGCGATCGTCAGCTCGTCCTGCGCGACCACGATCGCGCCGGTCGCCAGCGTGAGGGTGCCGCAGGTCAGCGTCGACAGGTCGATGGTGTCGCCGCTCGCGGCCGCGGCGACGGCGGCGCGCAGGCTGCCGGGGCCGTCGTCGGCGCAGCTGTCCACGCTGCGCGCCAGGCTTCGCCGAGCGGGATCCGCGGCGGTCGCGGTCGCGCCGGCGAGCGCAAGCGCGAGGCAGGCGGCCAGCGGGAGCATCGCCAGTTCGCGTCGTGTCGATCGGGTCATGCGGACATCCGGCTTGCCGTCAGGCCGCCGATTGTGGGTCATCGCCGCGATGGTTTCAGCCGGATCCCACGCAGGCGTTCGCCGTCGATCCGACCGCCGCTCAGTCCAGCAGGCGGCGCAGCGCGGCTTCCCGCTCGCCGGCGGAGCGGAATCCCTGGGCCAGATCGAGGTAGCCGGCGCGATCGACCGCCACCAGGCGCGTCGCGCCGGCGGCTTCCGACCAGGCGCCGGCGAGCGCCGCGAGCGCCGCCGGCGCCTCGCGGTGGAGTTCGAGCAGCAGTGCGCGGGCCGCCGGACAGGAGAGGCGGCCGCCGTCGCGGCAGACCAGCGGTCCCGGCGGAATCGGCGGCGAGCGCCACAGCTCGCGCACCTGCGAGGCCAGCGCCGGTTCGCGCGCGAGCGCGTCGCGCCACGGCGTCTCGGCCAGCGCCGCGACGTCGGCCTCGCCCGCGCGCAGCGCGGCAAGCGCGCCTTCGTGGGTGCCGGCGTAGTTCAGCGCGGCGTAGTCCGCGCGGCGGCCGAGCGCGGCGAGGTGCAGGTCCTGCACCAGTCCGCCCGAGGTCGAGCCGCGCACGGCCTGCGCGATGCGCCATTGCGCGGCTGTGCGGGCGAGCGCGCCGTCGTCGTCCGGGCCGGCCCCGACACGCGCCAGCAGCACGCCGCGATAGCGTTCGGCGGTGGCGCGCGGCACCTCGAACACGGCGAGCGGCTGCGCCTGCGCCGCATCGAGCAGGGCGAGGCCGGCGAAGGTGTTGGTCACCGCGAGATCGGCGGCGCCGGAGCGCACCGCCTCGACCAGCGCGCGCGGCGAGTCGAACAGGCGCACCGTCACCGGAGTCTTCAGCCGCGCCGCGAGCACGTCGGCGAGCGGTTGCAGCGCCGCGGCGCGGTCGTACTTCGGATACGCGTAGGTCGCGAGCACGGCGGCGCCGTTCGTCCGCTCGCCGCCGTCGGCACCGGCGATGCCGGCCGACAGCGCGAGCAGCAGCGCGACGGTGCGGCGGAACGATCGGGGCATGCGCATGCAGGTCTCCTGCGGCAGGAACGAAATCTCCGGCTCTCCATCCACCTTACGCGAAAGGGCGCGAATCGCTATCGCGCCGCCGGCCGCATCCGGCGATCGGCGTCAGCCGCGTTCCGCCTCGACGGCGCAGCGTGTCGACGATCGCGGCGCGCGCAGCCTCGGCCAGCGCCTGGCGATCGACTGTCGCCGGCATCGCGGCCGAGATTGAGACTGACGCAGTCCGCCGCCTACACTCGGCCGTTCGCCGACCGGCCCGTCCGATGCCCGTACTTTCGCGCCTGCCCGCCTGGGCTCGCCTGCTGTTGCTCGCCCTCGCCGTCCTCGCGGTGGGACGGGCGCTGCTGCTCGTTCGCCACGAGCCGTTGCTGGCGCTCGGCAACAACTACGACCAGATCCGCTACACCGCCTGCCTGGATCTGGCGCCGTGGCGGCCCGGCGTCGACCCCGGCGTCGGCAGTGCCGCAGCGCCGCAGCTGCGCTTCGCCTTCCAGCCGATTCCGCCGGGCAATTGCCTGTGGACCTCGGACCTGTTGTTCACGGCGCCCGTCGCGCTCGGCTGGCGCATCGGCGAAGCCTTCGGCGGCCGGCCGATCCATTCGGTGCGACGCCTGGCGGAGCTGCGCCTGCTGGCCTGGCTCGCGGTCGCGGCCTGGGCGACGGCGTTCTTCCTGCGCGAGCGGCGCTTCGGCCTCGCCGCGGCGCACCTGCTCTGGCTGGGGCTGGTCGGCTTCGATCCGGGCAACACGCTGTACTGGGCGACCTTCTACGCGGAACCCTCGGCGGTGTTCGGCTGGTATCTCGCCGCCGTCGGCGTGGTCGCGGCACTCGTGCGACCGACGCGGGGCGCCGTGGCCGCGATCGCCTTCGGCGCGGCGATCCTCGCCGCGAGCAAGCTGCAACACATCCTGCTTCCGGCGGCGATGGCGGTCGCCGTGCTGTTCGCGATGCGCGGCGGCGGACGCCGGATCGCGCTGGCGCTTGCCGTCGGCGGGCTGATCGGCGGCGCGGTGCAGATCGCCAACGGCTGGCGCGCCGCGTCGCCGGCGGAAGGCATGTCGATCACCAATCGCGGCAACTTCCTCCTTTCCCTGCTGCTGAAGGAGAGCAGCGACGCGCCCGCGCTCGAGCAGCGGCTCGGCATCGGCGCGGAATGCGCGTCGTACGCGGGCAAGAACGTGTACGTGCTGCCCCGTCCGATCGAGTCGGTGTGTCCCGGCCTCCCGCAGTGGAGCCAGGGCACGCTGTGGAAGCACCTCGTCGCGGACCCGCCGGCACTGGCGCGCGCGCTGCTGCACGTTCCCCATTCCTTGCTGCCGTGGCAGCCGCCGTATCTCGGCGTCGTCGAAGGCGTCGACCACGGTTCCTTGCCGTGGTATTCGCCGAGCGTGAATCAGCTGTTCGGCGGTTCCGTCGCGATCGCCTGGCTGCTGCTGCTGGTGCCCTGGCTGGTCGTCGCCGCGTGCTGGCTGCTGCCGCTCGCAGCCGAGGCGCGCGCCTTCGCGCTGCTGTGCGCCGTCAGCGCGTCCGCCACCGTCGTCGTCGCCCTGTTCGGCGACGGCGACGTCGACTTCGGCAAGCACGCGCACCTGGCGATCACCTGCGCGCTGACCGGCCTGTGCATCCCGCTGGCCGGGTTGGCGAATGCGCCGCCGCGTCGGAGACTGTCCGCATGAACGCCACGGCGACGGTCACGCGACGATTCATCCTCGCCCTGCTGGTCCTGCTCTGGCTCGTCGGCACGCTGCGCGCGTTCGCGCTGTGGGCGCACGATCCGCTGTACGCGTACGCCAACAGCTACGACCAGACGCGCTACACCAACTGCTTCCATTTCTATCCGGACCGGCCGGACGCGATCCCGCCGCAGCAGAACAGTCCGCAGGCGCCGTACTCGGACTACCGCTTCATCGCCACCGGCGATCCGATGTGCTACTGGTCGAGCGAACTCGTCTTCACCGGCGCGACCGCCGCGATCTGGAAGCTCGGCGAATGGGCCGGCGGCAACGCGACGCACGACGTGCGCTGGGTCGGCGCGCTGCGCTGGCTCGCGCTGCTGGCGATGTCGATCGCGCTGTCGCTGGCCTGGCTGCGCCGCGGCGATGTGCGCGCGGCGCTGGCGAACGCGGCGCTGCTGCCGCTGCTGTTCGCCGATCCGGGCAACACGCTGTACCTGAACACGTTCTACGCGGAGTGGACGGCCCTGCTCGCCGTCTACGCTGTGTTCGCGCTGACGTTGCTGTGGCGCGACGCGCCGTACGACCGGCGTCGCTTCGTCCTGCTCGCGCTGGCCGCCTTCCTGCTCGCGACGAGCAAGATCCAGCACCTGCTGCTGCCGACGGCCTTGGCGGTGCTGGTGCTCGCGCTCGATCGCCTGCGCCTGGGACGCTTCGCCTGGCGCGGCGTCGCGCTCGCGCTCGGCGCCGTCGCCGGCTTCGGCCTGCAGTTCGCGCAGCTGCAGCGCGACGGGGCGATGATGGCGGCGATCGACCAGTACAACCGCGCCGACGTGGTGTTCACGGCGCTGCTGCCGGTCGCCGACGATCGCGCCGCGCTGCTGACCGAACTCGGCATCGACCCGGCCTGCGCGATCTACAACGCGCATCACGCCTGGGAGTTTCCGGACCTGCCGGAGAACGTGTGCCACGGCCTGTCGGAATTCTCGCGCGGCGACGAGCTGAAGACCCTGGCCAGACATCCGCACCTCGCCCTGCGCCTGGCCGTGCAGGGCGTGCTCGGCCTCGATCCGTGGATCGCGAAGAACCTCGGCCAGGTCGAGGGCGGCGACTTCGCGCGGATGTCGGACGGACAGCCGAGCGTGGGGCGCGTGTTGCACGCCGTTCCGTCGCTGCAGCTGGTGCTGCTGGCGATCCCGCCGCTGGCCCTGCTCGTGCTGCTGTGGCGGCCGGGGTTGCGGCGCGGATCGCGCGCGCTCGACTACGCCACGCTCACGGTCGCGACGATGCTGGCGACCCTGGCGATCACGGTGCTCGGCGACGGCCTCGCTGACGTCGCCAAGCAAGGCCATCTGGTCGTCGGTGCGGCGCTCGCGTTCGCGCTGGTCGGGCTCGTCGCCGGCCTGGTGCGCGATCGCGGCGAAGCGCGGCGCTAGCGTTCCGTCGCCACGCTCGATTCGAGTCGACGGCATCCGCGCGAAAGCGGGGATTCACCGGCTTGCGGTCATCCGGATTCCCGCGTTCGCGGGAACGACGCAGGGAGAGTCGGCGCGTCGGGGTATCGCTGCCGGATACTAGAAAATCTCGGCGACGCAGCAGCGCAGGCTGCCGCCGGCTTTCTCGATTTCATCGAGCGGCGCCTCGCCGAGCGCGAAGCCGTGCCGCTCGATCGCGGCGAGCTGCGCCGGTTGCAACGACGCGGCTGCGCAGGCGCTCATCCACGCCCGCCGCGGCGCGAGGGCGATCGCGTTGCCGGCGAAGGCGTGCTTCTGCGCGGCGTCGAGCCAGACCGCGTCGCCGTAGACCTGCGCGATCGCGGCCGGCACCGCGGCGTCGCGGAACCCGTCCGCCGCGAGCAGCGGCAGGCGGCCGGCGAGCAGGGCGAACACCACGTTGGTGTGATATTCGCCGGCGGCCAGTTCGAAGCAGAACGTCAGCGCGAGCCCGAAGGCTTCGTGCATCGCGCGCGCGCCGGCGAGGTCGCAGCGTTCCGACAGGCCGCAATAGCCGATGCCGCGCGCGCGATCGATCACCAGCGCGCCGGTCAGCTCGGCGACCAAGTCCTGCCGCTGCGAGAGGTCGATCGTGCGGTAGCCGAGCACGTCGCGGAAGAACGCGCGCACGTCGCCGCGTCCGGCCTCGCGCCGGCGCACGGCGTGGCGCATGCGGCCGACGATCAGCCGGCCGTGCGCGGTCGCGAACACGTTGTTCGGAAACAGCCCGTCCGGGCAGGCGGGATCGCCGGGAAAGGTCAGCACCGGCACGTCGTCGCCGAGGCGCCGGGCGAGTTCGCCGTGCTGGCTCGCGGCGCGGTCGAGATCGAGCGCCGTCGCCGCGGCCATGTAGCGGTTGTCGCGCGCGGATTCGGCGGCCAGCGCGTCGCTCGCCGGCGCGACCAGGAACGCCGCGCGTGCGCTCGCCGCGTGACGCACGGGAAGGCGCTCGCGCGAGAACGCGGCGAGGAAGTCGCGCGGGTCGGTGACGAACATTCGCGCGCCGACCGTCAGCGCTCGGCCAGCCGCGCGCACTCGCGGTGGCGGAAGCAGTCCACCAGGTGGTCGTTGACCATGCCGGTCGCCTGCATGAAGGCGTAGCAGATGGTCGAGCCGACGAAGCGGAAGCCGCGCTTGCGCAGTTCCTTGCTCATGCGGTCGGACACCGCCGTCGTCGCCGGCACCTCGCGCACGTCGCGCCAGACATTCTGCAGCGGCGCGCCGTCGACGAAGGACCAAAGATATCCGCCGAGGCTGCCGAACTCCTCGATCGCCGCCAGCGCGGCGCGCGCGTTGCCGCGCACCGAGGTGATCTTCAGGCGGTTGCGGATCAGGCCGGGGTCGGTCAGCAGCTTTTCGATGCGTGCGTCGGTGAGGCGGGCGCAGCGGTCGATGTCGAAGTCGGCGAAGGCGCGGCGGTAGTTGTCGCGCTTCTCCAGCACGGTGCGCCAGGACAGGCCGGCCTGCGCGCCTTCCAGGCAGAGGAACTCGAACAACGCGCGATCCTCGCGCAGCGGCGCGCCCCATTCGCCGTCGTGATAGGCCTGCATCGTCGCGTTCTCGCGGCTGGCCCAGGCGCAGCGCGTCTTGTCCTGCATGATCGGCTCCTTCGCCGCCCCGCGATCCGCATTCGCGGACGGCGAGGACGGGTTCCTCGCCCGCGTATCATACGAAGCTTCGTCCGCTTCCACGCGCCCGGCGCGACGCCCTGATGTCCGCTTCCCTTGATGCGCGCCGCGGCGCGTTGCTCGTGCTGCTGCTGCCGATCCTGATCTGGAGCTACAACTGGATCGTCATGAAGCAGGTGCTGACCTGGATCGGCCCGTTCGACTTCTCCGCGCTGCGCTTCGGCCTCGCCGTGCTGCTGCTGTTCGCGCTGATGCTCGCGCGCGGCGAGTCGTTGCGGCCGCCGCCGCTGGGGCAAACCGTGCTGATCGGCCTGGCGCAGACGGCCGGGTTCCAGGCGCTGGTGCAATGGGCGCTGGTCGACGGCGGCGCCGGACGCACCGCCCTGCTCGCCTACACGATGCCGTTCTGGGTGGTGCCGCTGGCCTGGTGGCTGCTCGCCGATCGTCCGGGTCCGCGACAGTGGCTCAGCCTCGCCGTCGCCGCGATCGGGCTGCTGTTCGTGCTGGAACCGTGGCGCAGCATCGAGGGCGCCGGCAATGCGGCGCTGGCGATCGGAGGCGGCCTGTGCTGGGCGATCGGAACGGTGCTGAGCAAGCGCCTGTTCCGGCGCGGCGGCATCAGCGCGCTGTCGCTGACGACCTGGCAGATGGCGTTCGGCGCGCTCGCGCTGCTCGCGCTGCTGCCGTTCACGCAGCACAAGCCGATCGTGTGGTCGAACTACCTGCTCGGCGCGCTCGCCTACAACGCGGTGCTCGCTTCCGGGGTGGCCTGGCTGCTGTGGTCGTGGGTGGTCGACAAGCTGCCGGCCAGCGTGGTGGGGCTGTCGAGCCTCAGCGTGCCGATCGCCGGCATCGCGTTCGCCTGGATCCTGCTCGGCGAGCGACCGTCGCCGATGGAGGCGGTCGGCATCGCGCTGATCGCGGCGGCGCTGGTCATCGTCAACCTGCGCCGGCCGCGGGCCTCTTGAGCGGCTAGGCGCGCGTCAGTTCCATTTGCCCACGCCCTGCGGCGCACCGACGATGACGCTGCCGTCGCCGAGGCGTTGCCATTGCGCATCCTGCCAGCGCCAGTATTCCTTCGGGTTCCAGTACTCCGCCGCGTAGTACTTCGATCCGTCGACGAAATTGCTGAAGGTGCCCATCGCGTCGGTCGCCTTTCCGCCGTCGACCTGCGGCTGCTGCTTGGAGACGTGCGTCTGGCTCGGCAGCGACAGCGTGCCGACACGACCGAGGCGACTGCCGGTGGCCTTGTAGCGCTCGCGCTGGAGCTCCCTTTCCAGGCGCGGCTTGGCCACGTCGTCGGCGTATTTGGCGAAGACGGGCTTGCCGGCCTCGACGGCGCGAGCTTGCTCGGTCGCATCCAGCTGCGACCAGTAGCGTTCGCGCAGCACGATCAGCGACGGGTAGTTCCGTTCGGCGGCCATGTCCATCCAGGCATAGGCCAGCGATCGGTCCTGCGCCACGCCCACGCCGTTCCACAGCATCTCGGCGACCATTGCCTGCGAGGTCTTGTCGGCGTAGTGGGCGGCGTCCTGGAAGTAGCCGAAGGCCTCCTTGAAGCGCTTGCGTTCGTAGGCTTCCATGCCGGATCGGCGGAAGCGCAGATCGGGATGCGCGCGGATGAAGGCGTCGCTGTTGACGATCTTGGGATCGTCGCTGCGCATGCCGTCGGGCGAGGCATGAGCGCCGACGACGGTGAAGGCGATCGCGAGCAACACACTGCGGGAGACTGCGTTCATGATGGTTTCCTCCGTGGAGAGGCCGTCGCGGCCCCTCGCCTAGACGTCTAGTTCATCTTGCCCACGCCCTGTGGCGCGCCGACGATGACGCTGCCTCGTTCGAGGCTGCGCCACTGCGCGTCCTGCCATTGCCAGTACTGCTGCGCATCCCAGTACTGGTCCGCGTAGTACTTCGAGCCGTCGGTGAACCGATTCATGTCGTTGAGGCCGGTGATCTGATCCACCTTCTTCGCGCCGGCACCGGATCCGGGTATCGACAGCGTTCCGACGTGGCCGACACGGCTGCCGGTCACTTCCGTACGCGCGCGCGCCAGCTCCTTCTCGAGGCGCGGCTTGGCCACGTCGTCGGCGAATTCGGCGTAGACGCCCTTGCCGATCTCGATCGCACGCGCCTGCTCGGCCGCGCTCAGCTGCGACCAGTAGCGTTCGCGCATCACGATCAGCGAGGGGTAGTTGCGCTCGGCGGCGAGGTCCATCCACGCGTAGGCCAGCGGCCGATCCGCCGCCGCGCCTTCGCCCTTCCACAGCATCTCGGCGACCATCGCCTGGGAGGTCTTGTCGGCGTAGCGGGCGGCTTCCTTGAAGTCGCGCAGCGCATCGGAAAAATGCCGGCGCTCGTAGGACTGCATGCCGGAGCGGCGCAGGCGCTGGTCGGGGTGCGCGCGCAGGAATCCCGCGTTGTCGACGATGCCGGGATCATCGGCGCGCATGGGCCCGGTCGCCGCCTGCGCCGCACCGGCGGCGACCGCGAGACCGAGCAGCAAAGTAACGGACTTCGCATTCATGACCGTCTCCTCGAAACGAGGCCAGCCCGGCCCCGAGGGAGCCATGCGGAGGAGCGGTGCGTCGCGAGGGCCGTCAGCCCGGATGGAGGCGGCTGTCAGCGAAGGCCACGCGCCATCACGACCGCGGCGAGGGGGATGATAGCGATCAGGTGCAGCTCGATCAATACGAAACGTATCGTACGGCGCCATTCCGATTCCGGCACGCGCCAGCCCGGCTCGGCGCGGCGCGTCCTGCGCCAGCGCAGGATCGCGCGCGTCGGCGCGATGGAAAGCAGGCCGACCAGCACGAACAGGCCGACCTTCAGATGGAACACCGGGTTGTGCGCGTAGAACGACCAGCCCTTGAGGCCGAACACGGCGCGCGCGGCGCCGGTCAGCAGCACCAGGCCGGCGAGGATGCCGTAGCCGGCGTCGGCCTTCGCCACGCGTTCGAGATCGAGCGCGTCGACGCCCGCGCGCAGCAGGGTCAACTGCTTGGCCAGGAACCAGATCAGGCTGAAGATCGCGGCGAAGTGCAGGTAGGCGAGGATCGCGTCGGTCCACATGGCTCGGACTCCTTGGGCTCGCAACGTCGTGCGATGTGAGTGGAACGGGATAGCCGCGGACGGCTGCTTGTCGATTCGCGCGATCAGGGAAGACCGCTGAAATACGTCTCCAGGTCCACGTTGCCGCCGGACAGGATCACGCCGACGCGGCGGCCGGCGAAGCGTTCGCGATGCGCCAGGATCGCCGCCAGCGCGACGGCCGAGGACGGCTCGACGACGATCTTGAGCCGCTCCCACAGCAGGCGCATCGCCGCTGCGGTGGCGCGGTCGGCGATCGGCAGCACGGTCACCTCGTATTTCTTCAGCAGCGCGAAATTGATCTCGCCGAGCAGGCCGCGCAGGCCGTCGCAGATCGTGTCGGGCACCAGTTCGGTCACGCGCGCGCCGCGGCGCAGGGATTCGTACGCGTCGGCGGCGCCTTCCGGTTCGGCCGCATGGACGGCTATCCGCGGCGCCAGCGCGCGCGCCGCGATCGCGCTGCCGCCGATCAGGCCGCCGCCGCCGACCGGCGCGATCAGCGCGTCGAGCGGGCCGGTTTCGCGCAGCAGTTCGAGCGCGGCCGTGCCCTGCCCCGCGATCACGCGCGGATCGGTGTAGGGATGCACCAGGGTCGCACCGGTCCGGACGCGCACGGCTTCGGCGGTCGCCTCGCGCGCGGCCAGGGTCGGCGCGCAGCGATGCAGGATCGCGCCGTAGGCCTCGATGCCGGCGAGCTTGGACTTGACCGCGCCTTCGGGCACGACGACGTGCGCCGGAATGCCGCGCGTCCTCGCCGCCAGCGCCAGCGCGGCGCCGTGGTTGCCGGAGGAGTGCGTGACCACGCCGCGCGCGGCGACGTTTTCCGGCAGCGACCACACCGCGTTGCAGGCGCCGCGGAACTTGAACGCGCCGACGCGCTGCAGGTTCTCGCACTTGAAGTGCAGCTCGGCGCCGGCCAGCGCGTCGAGCGAGCGCGAGCGCAGCACCGGCGTGCGCTGCGCGTGCGGCGCGATGCGCGCGGCGGCGGCTTCGACGTCGGCGAATTCGGGCAGGTCGAAGGAAGCGTTCATCGGTCGAAAGGAGCCTCGCGAGAGGCCGCGACGATACACGCGCGCGGAGCACGCATGCTAGCCTGCCGGTCGTCACTTTCCTCGACATTCTTCGCATGTCTTCCGATTCCGCCAAGCCGCCCGTGCTGCTGCGCGACTATCGCGCGCCGGCCTGGCGCGTCGCCGAAGTCGAGCTCGAATTCGACCTCGATCCCGCCGCGACGATCGTCGTCGCGCGCCTGCTCGTCGAGCGTTCCGTCGCCGTCGCACCCGCCGAGCCGCTGCGCCTCGACGCCGAGCAGGTCGAGTTGCTGGAGCTGCGTATCGACGGCCGCGCGCTCGCGGCGGAGGAATACCGCTTCGACGCGGAAGCGCTGACGATTCCGCTCGCCGGCGACCACGCGCGCGTCGAGACGCGCGTGCGCATCGCGCCGGAGACCAACACCGCCCTGCAGGGGCTCTACACCAGCGGTCGCGACGACGCGCGCTTCCTGCTCACGCAATGCGAGGCGGAAGGATTCCGCCGCATCACGCCGTTCCCCGACCGGCCCGACGTGCTGGCGCGCTACACGGTCACGCTGCGCGCCGACCGGCAGCGTTTTCCGCTGCTGCTGGCGAACGGCAACGCCGACGGCGCCGGCGAACTCGACGACGGGCGCCACTGGGCCCGCTTCGTCGATCCGCATCCCAAGCCGAGCTATCTGTTCGCCCTCGTCGCCGGAAGGCTCGAAACGATCGAGGACCATTTCGTCACCGCCGAAGGCCGCCGCGTACGCCTCGCCATCCACGCCGAGGCCGACGCGATCGGCCGTTGCGACTGGGCGATGCAGTGCCTGAAGCTCGCCATGCGCTGGGACGAGCAGCGCTTCGGCCGCTGCTACGACCTCGACGTGTTCCACGTCGTCGCCACGCACGATTTCACGATGGGCGCGATGGAGAACAAGGGCCTCAACGTCTTCAACGCGAAATACCTGCTGGCCGATCCGGAGCGTGCCACCGACGACGCTTATCGCCACGTGCTCGCCGTGGTCGGCCACGAGTACTTCCACAACTGGAGCGGCAACCGCGTCACCTGCCGCGACTGGTTCCAGCTGTCGCTGAAGGAAGGCCTGACGGTCTACCGCGAGCAGGAATTCGAATCCGACCTCGCCTCGCGCACGCTGCGCCGCATCGAGGACGTGCGCATGCTCTGGCGCGCGCAGTTCGCCGAGGACGCAGGCCCCCTCGCGCATCCGGTGCGGCCGGATCGCTACAGCGAGATCAACAATTTCTACACCGCGACGGTGTACGAGAAAGGCGCCGAGATCGTGCGCATGCTGAGCCTGGTGCTCGGCCGCGACGGATTCCGCCGCGGGCTCGACCTCTATTTCGAACGCCACGACGGCGAGGCCGCCACGGTCGAGGATTTCCTCGCCGCGCTCGGCGAGGCCAACGCGACCGATCTTTCGCCGTGGCTGGCGTGGTACGGCCAGGCCGGCACGCCGACGCTGGAGGCCAGCGAACGCTACGACGCGGCCACGCGCCGCTACGAGCTGACCCTGGCGCAGCACACCGCGCCGACGCCGGGCCAGCCGCGCAAGCAGGCGCTGCCGATCCCGGTCGCGGTCGCGCTGTTCGACGAGCACGGCGCGCGCCTGCCGCTGCGGCTCGACGGCGATGCCGCGCCGCCCGGCCAGGAACGGGTACTGCCGCTCCACGCGGACCGCGCGACGTTCCGCTTCGTCGACGTGCCGGTGCGGCCGGTCGTCTCGCTGCTGCGCGGCTATTCCGCGCCGGTGCGCCTGCGCTGGAGCGCCGATGCGGTGGATCTGGCCGTGCAGATCCGCCACGACGACGACGGCTTCAACCGCTGGTTCGCCGCCGACGCGCTGGCGCGGCGCCTGTTCGCCGAGGCGCTGGCGGCCGGCGGCTCGGACGCGCGCTCGCTCGAGGTGTGGACGCGCAGCCTCGCCGAGGCCCTGAACGACGATGCGCTCGATCCGGCGCTGGCCGCCGAGATGCTGACCGTCGCCGACGCGAATTCGCTGGCCGAGGAGCTGGCCGAAATCGATCCGGAGGCCGTGCACCTGGCGCGCGCGTCGATCGAGACCGCGCTGGCGCGCGCGCTGGCCGAGCCGCTGGCGCGGCGCTATCGCGCGCTGTCCGGCGCGCTGGACGCGCAAGCGACCGATCCGGCGGCGCAGGCGCGCCGGCGGTTGCGCAACGTCTGCCTCGCCGCGCTGTGCCGCGCCGACGCGGCGCAGTTGCCGCTGGCCGAAGCGCAGTTCGCGCAGGCGCGCAATCTGACCGATCGCATCGGCGCGCTGTCGGTGCTGCTCAGCACCGAGTCCGCCGCCGCCGCCGCGGCCCTCGACGCGTTCGCGGCACGCTACGCCGGCGATGCGCTCGTGCTGGACCAGTGGCTGTCGCTGCAGGCGACGCAGGCGCGCGCGGACACCGTCGAACGGGTCGCGGCGCTGACCGCGCACGCGGTGTTCCGCTGGACCAATCCGAACAACGTCTATGCGCTGATCGGCGCGTTCGCGCTGCGCAATCCGCGCGCGTTCCATCGCGCCGACGGTGCCGGTTACCGCTTCGTCGCCGAAGCGATCGCCCGGCTCGACGCTCTGACCCCGCAAGTCGCGGCGCGCCTCGCCACCGCGTTCGGTGGCTGGCGCCGCCTCGAACCCGTGCGCCGCGCGCTGATGCATCGCGAGCTGCAGCGGCTGGCGGCGCGAGAGACCCTGTCGCCGGATCTGGCCGACATCGTGGCGCGAAGCCTGGCCGGCTGAATCGCCGGGAGGCGCGGCATGGATGACGGTGGCCGGACGACCCGGCCTCGTTGGCCGCCGCCGGATTCCGCGTGGACCTGTCCCGATGACCGCGGAGGCTCGTTCGAGGACAAAAGAAAAGGGCCGCGGAGTCCGCGGCCCTCAAAGCCCCTGTTCCTACACCCTGTTCTCAGGCAGGCTGGTTCCGGTCAGGCCGGCAGCTTGGCCAGCGCTTCGTTGATGCGTGCGCAGCGCGTCTCGAGCTGATCGACGGTGTCGTTCGCGGCGATGTCGCGTTCGCGTGCCTGGTCGATGGCCATCTCGAGGCGTCCGAGTTCGATCATCAGATCGTGCCGGAGGAAGAGCGGATTGAAGCTGGCGTTGGCGACATTCATGGGATCGACTCCGGTGATCTTGCTGCTGCACGGAGATAGCAAGCGGCGTGCCAGGCGTCACAAATCGTTTCGCGGGCATGCCGATTCGTTGCCAAGCCTCATCGGCGCACGCATCATCGCGACCGTGGTGACGTCGTTCGTCGCAAATTGACCGCAAGCGCGGTCTGGCTGCAGGGAGCGGCAGGAGTTCGCGATCCACGTCACAGTCTGCCAGCGCCGCGGAAGCGATCTTCGCGGGCGCTGCAGATCGAAGGTTTCAGCGCTCACTGGCGCCCGGCAAACGGTCCTCTTGGATCCCCCCTGTTCCTACGACCGCCGGGCGCCAGCCTCCCTACGCCGAACTTCTCCAAACCTGCGCTTTTGTAAAAGTGCGGTCTTGGACCGGCATCGGCTCGGTCGAAAGCGCGGCCGGAAGGGTTGGTGAGATTGTCCTGCCGCTGCCGGTCGTGGCGATCGCAGAATCGCGAAACGCCAGAAGAACTCTCGCGGAGACGCAGAGAGCGCAGAGAAGAGCTGAAGGAAGATTGGAGAAGGGATTCCGGCGGGGGCTTTCCCGGCGTTCTCCGCGCCTCTGCGAGAGATCGCCTTGCACCGGAAAGGGCCGCGCACGCCTAAGTCAGGGGCGCCGCCAAGAAAAAGAAAAATACCCCCACCGACGCGCAACCGGCCCCTGAATTCCGATCAGCGACGTGCTCGCATACGTCGGGCGCCGGTGGGAGTACTCCGGGATGCAGCAGATTCCATGCCAGCGCCGCGCCGGCGCGTTGCTAGAATGACGCCCTTACGCAAGCGCCGCGCCCTCGCGCCGGATTCGAACCGAGCAGCAGCCATGTACAACTACGACGTCATTGTGGTCGGCGGAGGCCATGCCGGCACCGAGGCCGCGCTCGCCAGCGCGCGCACCGGCGCGCGCACGCTGCTGTTGACGCACAACATCGAGACGATCGGCCAGATGAGCTGCAATCCGGCCATCGGCGGCATCGGCAAGGGCCACCTGGTCAAGGAGATCGACGCGCTCGGCGGCGCGATGGCCGCGGCGGCCGACCGCGCCGGCATCCAGTGGCGCACCTTGAACGCCTCCAAAGGCCCGGCCGTGCGCGCGACGCGCTGCCAGGCCGATCGCGTTTTGTACAAAGCGGCCATCCGGCGTCGGGTCGAGACACAGGATGGCCTGGACCTGTTCCAGCAGGCGGTCGACGCGCTGATCGTCGAGCAGGGCCGCGTCGCCGGCGTGGTGACGCAATCGGGCCTCCAGTTCCGCGCTCCCGCGGTGGTGCTGACCGCCGGCACCTTCCTCGCCGGCAAGATCCACGTCGGGCTGACCCAGCACGCCGGCGGCCGCGCCGGCGATCCGCCCTCGCTGGCCCTGGCCGAGCGCCTGCGCGAACTGCCTTTCGCGGTCGGGCGCCTGAAGACCGGCACGCCGCCGCGCATCGACGGCCGCACGATCGACTACACGCAGCTGGAAGAGCAGCCCGGCGACGAGCCGGCGCCGGTGTTCTCCTTCCTCGGCTCGCGCGCCGACCATCCGCGCCAGGTCAGCTGCTGGATCACGCACACCGGCGAGCGCACGCACGAGATCATCCGCGGCGCGCTCGACCGTTCGCCGCTGTACGGCGGCGTCATCGAAGGCACCGGCCCGCGCTACTGCCCGTCGATCGAGGACAAGGTCGTGCGCTTCGCCGAGAAGGCCTCGCACCAGATCTTCATCGAGCCCGAAGGCCTGGAGACCAACGAGATCTACCCGAACGGCATCTCGACCTCGCTGCCGTTCGACGTGCAGCTCGACCTGGTGCGCTCGATCCGCGGCCTGGAGCACGCGCGCATCACGCGGCCGGGCTACGCGATCGAGTACGACTACTTCGACCCGCGCGGCCTGAAGGCCTCGCTCGAGACCAAGGCCGTCGCCGGCCTCTACTTCGCCGGCCAGATCAACGGCACCACCGGCTACGAGGAAGCCGCCGCGCAGGGCCTGATCGCCGGCCTCAACGCCGCCCGCGCGACGCAGCAGCGCGAGCCGTGGACGCCGCGCCGCGACGAGGCCTACATCGGCGTGCTGATCGACGACCTGATCACCAACGGCACCAGCGAGCCGTACCGCATGTTCACCTCGCGCGCGGAGTACCGCCTGCAGCTGCGCGAGGACAACGCCGACCTGCGCCTGACGGAAATCGGCTTCGAACTCGGCTGCGTCGCGCAGGAACGCCACGACGCGCTGCGCCGCAAGCGCGACGCGATCGAGCGCGAGACCGCGCGCCTCGGCGCACTGTGGGCGACGCCGGCGAACGCGCTCGGCCGCGCCGTCGAAGCCACGCTCGGCGTCGCCGTCTCGCGCGAGACGAACGCGCTCGACCTGCTGCGCCGTCCGGAGATCGCCTATCGCGACCTGGTCCGCGTCGACGGCATCGCGCCCGGCGCCGACGAGGTCGCGGTCGCCGAGCAGGTCGAGGTGTCGGTCAAGTACTCCGGCTACCTCGAGCGCCAGCGCGAGGAGATCGAGCGCAACCGCCGCCACGACGACACCGCGATCCCGGCCGCGTTCGACTACGCCAAGGTGCGCGGCCTTTCCGCCGAGGTGCTGGCCAAGCTCTCCGGCGCGCGGCCGCAGACGATCGGCGAGGCGCGCCGCATCTCCGGCGTCACGCCGGCAGCCGTGTCGCTGCTGCTGATCCACCTCAAGCGCGGCGGCGGCCGCCGCGCCGCCTGACGCCGCGCCGCCATGCGCATCCTGGTCGTCGAAGACGATGCGCTGGTCGCCGATGCGATCCGCCGCGGCCTGGACAAGGCCGGCTACGCGGTCGACCACGTCGACTCCGCCGAGCACGCCTCGAGCGCGCTGGCGGCGGAAAGCTTCGATCTCGCCGTGGTCGACATCGGCCTGCCCGGCGCCGACGGCCTGACCCTGCTGCAGCGCATGCGCCGCAACGGCTCGGCGCTGCCGGTGCTGATCCTGACCGCGCGCGACGGCCTCGCCGACCGCGTCAGCGCGCTCGACATCGGCGCCGACGACTACCTGGTCAAGCCATTCGAGCTGCCGGAGCTGATCGCGCGCTGCCGCGCGCTGATCCGGCGCAGTCGTTCGGTCAGCAGCGCGGCGCTCGCGCTGGGCAGCCTGCGCCTGGATCTCGCCGCGCATCGCGCCGAGGTCGACGGCGCGCCGGTCAACCTGACGCGGCGCGAGTGGGCCGTGCTCGAATGCCTCGCGCTGAACGCCGGCCGCGTCGTCGCCAAGGAGCGGCTGATGCAGGCGATCGCGAACTGGGACGCGGACATCGGCGCGAACGCGATCGAGGTCTACGTCTCGCGCCTGCGCGCCAAGCTCGGCAGCGCGCTGCAGATCCTCACCGTGCGCGGCCTCGGCTACCGGCTCGACGACGCCGGATGAATGCGCCGGACGACGCCGTCGCGATCGGCGCGCCGTCGATCCGACGTCGCCTGCTGTTCCTGCTGCTGGTGCCGTTGACCGCGTTGCTCGGCATTGGCATCTACATCGACTACCGCGCCGGCGCCGAAGCGATCCGCAGCGCCTACGACCGCGCGCTGCGCGAGGACGCGCTGGCGATCGCCGCGCATCTGCGCGACGAGGACGGCAACGGCCGCATCGACGCCGACCTGCCGCCGCAGGCGGTCGCGGTGTTGCGCGCCGACAGCGTCGATTCGATCTACTACGCCGTGCGCGGCGCCGACGGCGCCCTGATCAGCGGCGACGCCGATCTGCCGACCGGCGCGGCGCGCGCGGAAAATCCCTCGTTCCGCGACGTCGATTTCCGCGGGCACGCAGCGCGCGTCGCGCGCTACGCGACGCAGGTCGGCGCCACCGACGTCGTCATCGCGATCGCCGAGACCACGCGCAAGCGCGGCGCCGCCACCACGCGCATCCTCGCCAGCGTGGTGTTGACCGACCTGGTGCAGCTCGCCGCGACCTTGCTGCTGATCTGGTTCGGCGTGCGCTACGGCCTGCGTCCGCTGCGCGCGCTCGGCGCGCAGATCCGCCAGCGCTCGCCGCGCGACCTGGCGCCGCTGGACACGCCGGTGCCCGACGAGGTGCGGCCGCTGGTCGGTGCGCTGAACAACCTGCTCGCCACCGTGCACGCCTCGGCGCGTTCGCAGCAGCGGTTCCTGGCCGACGCCGCGCACCAGCTGCGCACGCCGCTGACCGGCATGATCGCGCAGCTCGAACTGCTCGAACGCGATGCGGCCGCCGCGCAGGTGCGCGAACGCATCGTGGCGCTGCATCAGAGCAGCCGCCGCCTCGCCCACACCGCCAACCAGCTGCTCGCGCTGGCGCGTGCGGAGCCGGCAGCGAACGTGCCGGAGAACTTCCAGGAAATCGAACTCGAGGCGCTGGTCGGCGAGGCCGTCGCCGCGCACCTGGATCGCGCGCTCGCCGCGCGCATCGACCTCGGTGCCGACACCGCTCCGGTGCGCGTGTCCGGCAGCGCCTGGCTGCTGCGCGAACTGCTCGCGAACCTGGTCGACAACGCGCTCAACTACACGCCGGCCGGCGGCAGCGTGACGGTACGCTGCGGCCGCGCGGCGATCGAAGGCGCGCCGTTCGACGGCGCCTTCCTCGAAGTCGAGGACGACGGTCCCGGCATTCCCGAGCACGAGCGCGAGCGCGTGCGCGAACGGTTCTATCGCATGCCCGGCGCGGACGGCAACGGCAGCGGCCTCGGCCTCGCGATCGTCGACGAGATCGCGCGCGCGCACGAGGCGGACTTCTCGATCCGCACCGGATCCGGCGCGCGCGGCGTGTGCGTGCGCGTCGAATTCACCGCCGCGACGAACGTCCGCAACTTGTCAGGTTCCTGAAAGCTTCCGCGCCGTAGACTTTCTCCGCGGTGTGCACCCCCGGTCGCTTTCATCCCCAGGAGGGCGACTCGCGCACCAGCCCGAGGCGGCCCATTTTCCCCAGGTGGGCCGCCTTTTTTTTCCGCACGAGCACCTGCGCGACGTGCGCGATCCGGAAGCCTCTGGAACCTTTTCCGCCTGAAGCGACGAACATGGACCGGTCGACCGCGCTGCGGTTGCTTTGGATGATTTCGCTGGCCACGCCGACGGCGTTCGCCGAACAGGCCGCAGCCGGCCTGACTCTGTCGCAGGCGCTGCAACGCATGCGCACGCACGATCCGAACCTCGCCGTCGCGCAGACCGCCGTCGACCAGGCCGCGGCCGACGAGATCAGCGCCGGCGAACGACCCAACGCGACACTGAGCTACGGCACCTCGAAGATCAACCCGGCCGGTCACAACGGTCCCGGCTCGCTCTGGGACAAGAGTTTCGACACGATCGTCAGCATCCAGCAGCCGTTCGAGCGCGGCGGCAAGCGCCGTCACCGCCTCGCCGCCGCCGCGGCGAACCGCGACGCCAGCGAGGCGGACTACGACGACGTGGTGCGGCGCGAGCGCCTGGTGGTCACGCAGGCGTACTGGGAACTCAAGCGCGCGCAGCAGAAGAGCGAATCGGCGCATGCCCTCGCCGCTCTCGCGCGCGGTTCGCTGGATGCGGCGCAAGCGCGCCTGCGCCACGGCGACATCGCCGCGCTCGACGTCGAGCGCCTGCGCATCGGCGCGGCCGAGGCCGACAACGCGGCCGGCCAGGCCGACGCCGCGCGCGAGGACGCGCGCGTCGCATTGGCGGCCTTGCTCGACGCAGGTCAGGACGCGGATGCGCTCGAAGCGGTCGACGACTGGCCGGGTCCGGGCTTCGTCGCGCCGGAAGCGGATGCCGCGAACGGCCGTGCGGACGTCCAGGCGGCCGAACGCCGCATCGCCGCCGCGCAGGCCGCGCTCGACCTCGCGCATGCGCAGCGCAAGCGCGACATCTCCGTCAGCGCGAACTACGAGCACAATCCGGCTCCGTTCGGCCACACGCTGCTCGGCTTCGGCGTCTCGGTGCCGCTGTTCACCGGCAATCATTACGACGGCGAGATCGCGCGCGCCAATGCCGATATCGACGCCGCCCGCGCGCAGCTCGCGCGGGCGCAGGTGGCGGCGCGCGCCGACCTCGGCCGCGCGCTGGCCGACGTGCGCAGCGCGAACGAGCGGCTGCGCCGCTACGACGGCGATCTGGTCGACCGCGCGCGACGCGTCGAGCGCACCGCCGAGACCGCCTACGCGCGCGGCGGCCTCGCGCTGATCGAACTGCTCGACGCGCGGCGCGAGCTGAAGGCGGTCGAGGACGACGCCACCGACGCGCGCGCCGACTTCGCCGAAGCGCTGGCCGCGCTCGCCGCGGCGAGCGCCTCCATGGAGAAGCCTTCCGCATGAGCCGGTCGCGCCTGATCGCCATCATTGTTGTGCTCGCCGCCCTCGTGTTCGGCGTGGCGGCCTGGCGCGCCGCTTCGCGGCCGGCGCCGCTCGCGGCCGCGGCGCCGCCGCGAGCGCCGGCCGACACGCTGCGCTACCCGCCAGGCGCCGAGCAGCTGAGCTTTCTCGACATCGAGCCCGCCGCCGAATTTCCGGCGCCGGCGCTCGACGCCCTGCCCGGCAAGCTCGCGTTCGACGAGGACCGCACCGTGCGCGTCGCCTCGCCGGTGCAGGGCCGCGTCAGCGAACTGGTGGCCAAGCCCGGCACCGCGGTGAAGGCCGGCGACGTGCTGGCCTGGCTCGATTCGCCGGACTTCGCGCAGGCGCGCGCGGACGCGCGCAAGGCGCAGGCCGATCACGCGCTGAAGCGCAAGGCGCTGGAACGCGCGCGCGCATTGACCGACCTCGGCGTGCTCGCGCGCAAGGACCTGGAGAGCGCCGAAGACGACCTCGCCCAGGCCGGCGCCGAGCTCGAGCGCGCCGACGCCGTGCTGAAGAATCTCGACCCGTCCGGCGCCAGTCCGCGCTACGCGCTGCGCGCGCCGATCGCCGGCATCGTCGTCGACCGCGCGATCAATCCCGGCATGCAGGTGCGGCCCGATGCCAGCGCGCCGCTGTTCGTGATCACCGATCCGACGCGGCTGTGGGTGAGCTTCGAGCTCGCCGAGCAGGACCTCGGCAAGGTCCGCGTCGGCCAGGCGGTGCGCGTGGAGGTCGACGGCTTCGCCGACCGCTCCTTCGAAGGCCGCGTCACCACGATCGGCGCCGCGCTGGACCCGGCCACGCGGCGCATCGCCGTGCGCGTCGAACTCCTCGACGGCGATGCGCGCCTGAAGCCCGAGCTGTTCGCGCGCGTCAGTCCGCTCGCCGACGGCGGCAGTCGCCAGGTGGCGGTGCCCAATTCCGCCCTGGTCAGCGTCGGCCTGCACCACTACGCCTTCGTGGAAGAAGCGCCCGGCGTGCTGAAGCGGCGCGCGCTCGAACTCGGCGTGGTCGGCGAGCAGCGCGCCTTCGTGCGTTCCGGCCTCGCCGCCGGCGAGCGCGTGGTCACGCGCGGCGCGCTGCTGCTCGACGCCGAGCTGGGACAGGCGGAGTAGCGGCGTGAACGCGCTGGTCGAGTTCGTGCTGAAGCAGCGCGTGTTCGTCGTCGCGATCACCGCGATGATCGCGATCGCCGGGCTGTACGCGTTCGCCGGCCTGCCGGTGCAGGCGTTCCCGGACGTGCAGGACGTGCAGGTGCAGATCATCACCCTGGTGCCCGGACAGGGACCGGAGGAGGTCGAGCGCGTCGTCACGCTGCCGATCGAGCGCACCGAGTACGGCGTGCCGAAGCTGACCCAGCTGCGCTCGATCTCGATGAGCGGCCTGTCGGTGGTGACGATGACCTTCGCCGACGGCACCGACGACTACTTCGCGCGCGCGCAGGTGCTGGAGAAGCTGTCGCAGATCACGCTGCCGAGCGGCGTGCAGCCGAGCCTGGCGCCGCTGTCGACCGCGGTCGGCGAGATCTACCGCTACCTGGTCGAGGCGCCGCCGTCGATGCCGCTCGACGAGGTGCGCGCGATCCAGGACTGGACGATCGAGCCGGCGCTGCGCCAGGTGCCCGGCGTGGCCGACATCAGCGGTTTCGGCGGCGCGATCCGCGAGTATCAGGTGCACGTGCATCCGGACCTGCTGCGCAAGTACGGCCTCTCGCTGGAGCAGGTGTCGCAGGCCTTGCAGGCGAATTCGTCGAACACCGGCGGCGGCCTGCTCAAGCGCGGCGACGAAGACCTGGTGGTGCGCGCGATCGGCCTGTTCCGCGGTGTCGAGGACATCGCGCGCGTGCCGGTCGCCGTGCGCGGCGGCCAGCCGATCCTGGTGCGCGACATCGGCGAGGCCGCGATCGGCCATCGCCAGCGCAGCGGCATCGTCGGCTACGACCACCAGGACGACGTCGTCGAAGGCATCGTCGTGATGACCAAGGGCGAAGATCCGGCCAAGGTGATCACCGCTTTGAAGGCGCATATCGCGCAGCTGCAGCCGCAGCTGCCGCCCGGCGTGAAGATCCGCCCGATCTACGATCGCACCGAGCTGGTCCGGCACACCGTCGACACGGTCAGCGAGAACCTCGCCACCGGCGCGGTGCTGGTGATCGCGGTGCTGCTGGTGTTCCTGCGCAGCTGGCGCGCCGCGCTGATCGTCGCCTGCGTGATTCCGCTGGCGCTGCTGACCGCGTTCCTGCTGATGCGCCTGCGCGGCGTCGACGCGAACCTGATTTCGCTCGGCGCGGTCGACTTCGGCATCATCATCGACAGCGCGGTGGTGCTGGTCGAGGCATTGATGGTGCGCCTCGCGCTGGACGCCGCGCATGGCGGCGCCGATGCGACGACGCGGCTCGACGCGCTGCGCCAGACCACCGTCGCGCTGGGCCAGCCGGTGGTGTTCTCGAAGGCGATCCTGATCCTCGCGTTCCTGCCGATCTTCACCTTCCAGCGCGTCGAGGGAAAGATCTTCGCGCCGATGGCGATGACGCTCGCGTTCGCGCTGCTCGGCGCGGTCGCGTTCACGCTGAGCTTCGTGCCGGCGCTGCTGTCGTGGGCGGTGCGCAAGCCGGGCATGGAAGAACGCCACAGCGGCTGGATGGCGTGGCTGCAGCAGCGCTACCGCACCGACCTCGCGCGCTGGGCCGCGCATCCGCGCCTGGTCGTCGGCGGTGCGGTCGCCGTGCTGGCGCTCGCGCTGGCGCTGGCGCCGCTGCTCGGCAGCGAATTCCTGCCCAAGCTCGACGAGGGAAACATCTGGCTGACGGTGGACCTGCCGCCGTCGACCGCGCTGATGAAGACTCAGGAGATCGAGCAGCGCATCCGCACGATCCTGCTGTCGTATCCGGAAGTCGCCTCGGTCATCACGCAGACCGGCCGGCCCGACGACGGCACCGATCCGAAGGGGCCGAACAACATCGAGATCATGGCCGACCTGAAGCCGCACGGCGAATGGCGCTTCCCCGACAAGGAAGCGCTGGTGCGCGACATGGAGCGGAAGATCCACGCGATGCCCGGCGTGCCGACGAACTTCTCGCAGTACATCGAAGACAACGTCGAGGAGGCGCTGTCCGGCGTCAAAGGCGAGATCGCGATCAAGGTGTTCGGCCCCGATCTCGACGTGCTGGCGACCAAGAGCCGCGAGATCGTCGACGTGCTGCGCGGGGTGCCCGGCGCGGCCGATGTCGAGGAAGTGCGCATCGGCGGCCAGACCGAACTCGACGTCACGCTCGACCGCGCCGCGCTCGCGCGCCTGGGGCTGAACGTCAACGACGCCGCGACGACGGTCGCGACCGCGCTCGGCAGCGCCACCACCGGCAGCTTCTACGAGGGCAACCGCATCTTCGACGTGACCTTGCGGCTGGCCGAGGCGTACCGCGATTCGGTCGAGAAGGTCGGCGAGCTGCCGGTCAGCCTGCCCGGCGGCGCCGGCGTCGTGCCGCTGGCCGAGATCGCGCGCATCGAGGAGCGCCAGGGCGCGGCGCGCGTGCTGCGCGAATCGGGCAGCCGCATCGCCGCGGTCAAGGCCAACGTGCTCGGCCGCGACCAGGGCAGCTTCGTCGCCGAGGCGATGCGCCGCGTCGCCGACGCGGTGACGCTGCCGCCGGGCTACCGCATCGCCTGGGGCGGCCAGTTCGAGAACCAGGAACGCGCGACCGCGCGGCTGATGGTTATCGTGCCGCTGTCGCTGGTCGGCATCTTCGTGCTGCTGTTCTGGGCGTTCCGCTCGATCCGCAAGGCGCTGCTGATCCTGGCGACGGTGCCGTTCACGCTGATCGGCGGACTGGCCGGGCTGGCGCTGGCCGGCCTGCACCTGTCGATCTCGGCGGCGGTCGGCTTCATCGCGGTCGCCGGCATCTCGGTGCAGAACGGCGTGATCATGGTCGAGCAGATCGAGGCGCTGCGGCGCCGGAGCGTGGCGCTCGCCTCGGCGGTGGTCGAAGGCGCGGCGCAGCGTCTGCGGCCGATCCTGATGACGGCGCTGATGGCGGGTTTCGGTCTGCTGCCGGCCGCGCTGTCGCACGGCATCGGTTCGGAGACGCAGCGACCGTTCGCGGTCGTCATCGTCGGCGGCATCGTGTCGGCGACCCTGATCGCCCTGAACCTGCTGCCGCTGCTGTTCCCGCTGATCGTCGGCGAGCGGGAGTGAGCGGCGCGGCGTCGGAGCGCCGCGCCGAAAAGCGACTTACTTGCGCTTGCCCGCGTCGACCTTTTCCTGCGCCATCTGCAGCGTCTTGGCCGCGGTTTCGCTCATCGACTTGATCTCGGCGTCGGCCACCGTGCCGCCGCCGGACTTCTCGTTGACGAGCACGTGGCCGTCCTCGCCCCAGCCGACCTCCGAGCCGCCCTTCTGCTGCACCATCATCGGCTTGCCGTCCTTGGTGAACGCGTAGAACACGGCGCTGCGTCCGCCCGCGTCGAGCACGGTGTTGACGCGCACGTAGCGCACCGCGCCGGCTTCGGAGAAGGCGTCCCAGGCGATCGAGGCGGTGTCGGTGGTGTAGGTGCCGTCGACCTTCTTCATGCCGCCGATGTGCGCCTGCAGCTTCTTGTATTCCTCTTTCAGCTTCTCCGCCGGCGTCGCTTCGGCATTCATCACGACCTGCACGGTGGTGCCGGAGCCGTGCGTCAGCACCGGCGAACTCAGCGCCGGCACGAAGCGGCGCGGGCCGTCGGTCATCAGCGCGTTGACGACGTAGGTGCGCGTCGCGGCGATCTTGCCCGGATCGAAATCCAGCGCGAAGGTGTACGGCGGCGGCGCGCCGCCGACCTCGAATTCCTTCTCGGCGATCGCGACTTCCGGCTGCGCGACGTCGACCAGCTTGACGTCGAGCTTGGCGCCCTGCGCGACCGGGATCGGATCGTGCAAGGTGACCGTGCCGTTGATCGTGGTGCCCGGCGCGATCGCCGGCGCGGCCGGTGCGCCGTTCTTGCCCGGCGCGCCGGCGCCGTTCTGGTTCGCGGAATCGCATCCGCCGAGAAAGACCAGCGCGGCGACGACCGCGATCCATTGACTGCGCATGATGGCAAACCTCCAAACTGATGACGAAGACAATCGTATATCGGGAGCGACGACCTGCCCCGTGCGATCAACGCGACGCAAGGCGCATCGGGGTCGGGACGCCGGCCGCGGGCTGGAATCGGGGCGGCCGGCACGTTCCTGAAGCGACGACGATAATCCGCCCCGGCGCTGTGCGCAAATCCTCCTGCGGCAGCAGCTTACGCCGGTTGCGCGACGGTACCCGTGTTTCCGCCGGCTTAGCGGGAAGTTCACAATCCTTGCAACAACCGCGCTTTTTCGCCGCCGTCGGCGGCGATCAGCCGGCCGGCAGCAGCGAGATGTCGGCGACGCGCAGGAACAGCCTGCGCAGACTCGCCAGCAGGGCGAGCCGGTTCGCGCGCAGCCTGGCGTCGTCGGCCATGACCATGACGTCGGTGAAGTAGCGGTCGACCGCGTCGCGCAGGGAGGCCAGGCGCGTCAGCAGGCCGACGTAGTCGCGCGCTGCGATCAGCGGCGCGGCATCGGTCTGCGCCGCGCCGAGTGCGGCGGCGAGCTCGCGCTCGGCGCCGGCTTCGAGCAGGCTCTCGTCGATCGCGCCGGTGCCGGTTTCGCCGGCCTGACGCAGGATGTTGCCGATGCGTTTGTTCGCCGCGGCCAGCGCCTGTGCCTGCGGCAGCCGGGCGAATTCGACCACGGCGCGCAGGCGCCGGTCGAAGTCGCTCAGGTCGGCCGGCGCCAGCGCGCGCACGGCTTCGAACGCGTCGCCGGAAATGCCGCGATCGGCGTAGTAGCCGCGCAGGCGGTCGAGGACGAAGTCGTAGAGTTCGCGCGCGAGTTCGTCACGGCGCGCACCGGCGTCGAGCACCGGCGGCTTGCCGTCCTTGGCCTTCGGCAGGCCCGCCACGAGCGCGGCTTCGGGCAGCGCGGCCAGCGCTTCGGCGAGCTGCGCCGGCAGGTCGAGCGCGAGCGGCGCCTCGATCAGCGTGCGCGCGAGACCCAGCGCCGCGCGGCGCAGCGCGAACGGATCCTTGTTGCCGGACGGCTTCAGGCCGACGGCGAAGATGCCGGCCAGCGTGTCGATGCGCTCGGCCACGGCGAGCACCTGGCCGACCTTGCCCTGCGCGATCGCATCGCCGGCGTAGCGCGGCCGGTAGAACTCGTCGAGCGCCTGCGCGACCTCGGCGTTCTCGCCGTTGGCGGTCGCATAGTAGCGGCCCATCACGCCCTGCAGCTCGGGGAACTCGCCGACCATGCGCGTCATCAGATCGCACTTGGACAGCGCGGCCGCGTGCGTCGCCAGTCCGGCGTCGACGCCGACGCGGTTGCCGATCACGCGCGCGAGTTCCGCCACGCGCACGCTCTTGTCCCAGACGCTGCCGAGCGCCTGCTGGTAGGTCACGTTCTTCAGCGCTTCCTGGTTCGCCGCGAGCTTCGCCTTCAGGTCCTCGTCCCAGAAGAACTTGGCGTCGGCGAAGCGCGGGCGGATCACGCGCTCGTAGCCCTTGCGGATCTCGGCCGGGTCCTTCGAGTCGATGTTGGCGACGCCGATGAAGTGCTCGGTCAGCTTGGCGCCGGCGTCGGCGGCGTCGCGATCGAAGCAGGGAACGAACTTCTGGTTGGTCTCCATCGTCGTCACCAGCGCTTCCTGCGGCACGGCGAGGAAGTCGCGCTCGAACGCGCAGGCGATCGCGACCGGCCATTCGGTCAGGTTGGCGATCTCGTCGCACAGCGCGTCGGACAGACGCGGCACGGCGCCGGTCTGCTTCGCTGCGCGCGCGACTTCGTCGCGTACGCGCGCGCGCCGTTCGGCCGGATCGGCCAGCACCTTGGCGGCGCGCAGGCTGTCGAGCCAGGAATCGGCGTCGGCGACGTGTACCGGCTGCGGATGATGGAAGCGATGGCCGCGCGAGATGCGGCCGGACTTCAGGCCGAGGATCTCGCCGTCGACGATCGCATTGCCGTGCAGGATCACCAGCCAGTGCGCCGGGCGCACGAAGGCGTAGTCGTGGTCGCCCCAGCGCATCGGCTTGGGAATCGGCAGTGCCTTCAGCGCCTCGGCGACGATCTCCGGAATCAGCGCGGAGGTCGCCTGGCCCGGCTTCTCGCTGCGCGCGACGAAGCGCTCGCCCTTGGCATCGCTGATGCGCTGCAGCTGGTCCACGGCGACGCCGTTCTTCGCGGCGAAGCCGCTCAGCGCCGGCGTCGGTGCGCCGTTCGCGTCGAGGCCGATGTTGAGGTACGGCCCGAGCACCTCGGACTTCTGCGCCGGCTGCTGCGCGGCGACGCCGGGCACCAGCACGGCGAGGCGGCGCGGCGAGCAATAGGTCTTCGCGCCGGCGACGTCGGCGGCGACGCCGCGCTTGCCGAGGCCGTCGCGGACGCCGGTCGCGAACGCGGCCGCGAGTTCGTCGAGCGCCTTCGGCGGCAGTTCCTCGGTACCGAGTTCGATCAGCAGGGAGGCGTTGTCTTGGCTCATGGCGGCGTTGTTTTCCTTGCCGTCATTCCCGCGCAAGCGGGAATCCAAAGGCTTCTCGATGGACGCCCGCGTTCGCGGGCATGACGTCAGTGCTGGGTTCGGTGGGTTTCAGGCGGCAGCCGGCGTCTTGCGCAAGCCCGGAAAACCGAGCTTCTCGCGCTGCGCGTAGTACGCCTCGGCGACACTGCGCGCCAGCGTGCGCACGCGCAGGATGTAGCGCTGGCGCTCGGTCACGCTGATCGCGCGGCGCGCGTCGAGCAGGTTGAAGGTGTGGCTGGCCTTCATGACCTGCTCGTAGGCCGGCAGCGGCAGGCCGGCCTCGACGAGTTTTTTTGCTTCGGCTTCGCAGGTGTCGAACCAGGCGAACAGCTTCTCGACGTTGGCGTGCTCGAAGTTGTACGTCGACTGCTCGACTTCGTTCTGGTGGAACACGTCGCCGTAGGTGACCGCGCCGTGCGGCCCGTGCGTCCAGACCAGGTCGTAGACGTTGTCGACGTTCTGCAGGTACATCGCCAGGCGCTCGAGGCCGTAGGTGATCTCGCCGGTCACCGGCCTGCATTCCAGGCCGCCGGCCTGCTGGAAGTAGGTGAACTGGGTGACTTCCATGCCGTTCAACCAGACTTCCCAGCCGAGGCCCCAGGCGCCGAGCGTCGGCGATTCCCAGTTGTCCTCGACGAAGCGCAGGTCGTGCACGAGCGGATCGACGCCGAGTTCCTTCAGCGAGCCGATGTACCGATCGAGGATGTCGTCCGGGTTCGGCTTCATCACCACCTGGTACTGGTAGTAGTGCTGCAGGCGGTTCGGGTTGTCGCCGTAACGGCCGTCGGTCGGCCGGCGCGAGGGCTGCACGTAGGCGGCGGCCCAGGGCTCGGGGCCGAGCGAGCGCAGGAAGGTGGCCGGGTGGAAGGTGCCGGCGCCGACCTCGGTGTCGAGCGGCTGGATCAGCACGCAGCCCTGCGCGGCCCAGTAGCGGTTGAGCGTCTGGATGACGTCCTGGAAAGTCGGTCCGGGCATGCGGAAGCTCACAAAGTTGCGCGCGAAAAGCGCGCTAGTATAGCGGTCGGCGACGCCCGGGATTTTTTCTGCATGGCCAGCGTGACGCAGCTCTCCAGCACCTCGGCGGCCAGTCCGCTCGGCCTGCATCGCCGGCTCGAACTCGACGAGACCCTGGCCGCCCTGCTCGCCGACGGCCTGCTGACCGAGGCCGACGTCAAGCGCGTGCGCGCCGACGTGCGCACCGCGCGTGGCCGCACCGAGCTGCATCCGCTGACCCTGGTCGCCAACCTCAAGCTCGCCGACGCACGCCAGCCGGACAAGCCGCTCAGCCTCGAGGTGCTGACGCAATGGCTGGCCGCGCGCGCGGGCCTGCCGTACCTGAAGATCGATCCGATGAAGATCGACGTCGCCGTGGTGACCCAGGTCGTCAGCCACGCCTACGCGCAGCGCTACCGCATCCTGCCGGTCGCGGTGAGCGAGCTGCAGGTCGTCTTCGCCACGTCCGAACCGTTCGACACGCGCTGGCTGGCCGATCTCGGTCACATCCTGCGCCGCGACGTGCAGCGCGTGGTCGCCAATCCGCTCGACGTCGGCCGCTACCTGACCGAATGGTGGGGCGTGCAGCGTTCGATCCAGCGCGCCAAGGACGCCAAGAACGACGTCCACGACGGCCGCGCGATCCTCAACTTCGAGCAGCTGGTCGAACTCGGCAAGGGCGGCGAACTCGGCGCCGACGACCGCCATGTCGTGCACATCGTCGATTGGCTGCTGCAGTACGCGTTCGAGCAGCGCGCGTCGGACATCCATCTGGAGCCGCGCCGCGATTCGAGCCCGATCCGCTTCCGCATCGACGGCGTCATGCACAAGGTGTTCGAGCTGCCGACGCCGGTGATGACCGCGGTGACCGCGCGCATCAAGATCCTCGGGCGCATGGACGTGGCCGAGAAGCGCCGGCCGCAGGACGGCCGCATCAAGACGCGCTCGGCCGGCGGGCGCGAGGTCGAGCTGCGCCTGTCGTCGATGCCGACCGCATTCGGCGAGAAGATCGTCATGCGCATCTTCGACCCGGACATCGTGGTCAAGGAATTCCGCCAGCTCGGCTTCTCCGAGACCGAGGAGAAGACCTGGCGCGAATTCGTCGATCGTCCGCACGGCATCGTGCTGGTCACCGGCCCCACCGGCTCGGGCAAGACCACCACGCTGTACTCGACGCTGAAGGTGCTGGCGACGCCGGACCTGAACGTGTGCACGGTCGAAGATCCGATCGAAATGGTCAGCCCCGAGTTCAACCAGATGCAGGTGCACGCGGCGATCGATCTGGATTTCGCCGCCGGCGTGCGCACGCTGATGCGGCAGGATCCCGACATCATCATGGTCGGCGAAATCCGCGACCTGGAAACCGCGCAGATGGCGGTGCAGGCCTCGCTGACCGGGCACCTGGTGCTGTCGACGCTGCACACCAACGACGCGCCGAGCGCGCTGACGCGCCTGCTCGACCTCGGCGTGCCGAACTACCTGATCCAGTCGACGCTGACCGGCGTCGTCGCGCAGCGTCTGGTGCGCACGCTGTGTCCGCACTGCAAGGGCGAGATCGCGCTCGACGTGCAGGCCTGGGCCGCGCTGACCCATCGCTGGCACCTGGCGCCGCCGGCGAAGACCTACGGACCGAAGGGATGTCTGGAATGCCGCAAGACCGGCTTCCTCGGCCGCACCGGCATCTACGAGATGCTGCGCATATCGCCGACGATCCGCGCGCTGATCCAGCCCGACATGGACCTCTCCAAACTGACCGGAAAGGCCTACGCCGAAGGCATGCAGCCGCTGCGCGCCTCGGCCGCGGCGCAGGTCGCGCGCGGCGTCACCACGATTGCCGAGGTCGTCCACGTGCTGCCGCCGACGGAATGAACGCGTAGCGGCCCCGCGCAGCTGCCGGACCGGCCGACGGAGCCGGCGGCGCCGGGTTCGAAGCCGGCGGGATGGAGTCGAAAACGGGCACGCCGGCGCGCGACGCCACCTTCGAACCGGTCTACCAGAAGCTGCACGGCCTGGCGCGGCGCGAGCGACGTCGACTCGGTGCGCAGGCCACGCTCGACACCACCGCGCTCTTCCACGAGGGTCTATCTGGACCTGTGCAAACGCGACGATCCGCAGGCGATCCGCGACCGCGGCTGGCAGTTCGCCCGGCCTGCTTGCGCGAGCAGTGGATGCCCTGACCGGCACGCACCGTGCGCCCCACCCGACCTGCGAGGCGAGCGCGCGCGCGTTCGGCGCCTGACGCGCCTCATCGGGTCCAGTGCGGCATGCCGCCGCCATCCAACCTGAGCCGCTGGTTCGAGCACTGCATGGATCGGCCTGTGCCCCCGCCTCCGCAACGCGTCTCGCCGCGGAAGCCGGCGTGCGCGAGGTCGGACTCGGGCGGCACCCCCTTGTTGCTGCAGGCCGCGCGCCGGGCTGCGAGCGCTGTCCGGCAGCCGGCCCCCTTCCCCGCCAGGGCTCGCTGGTGGCGCACGGTGCCGCGTGCGCCCGTCGATGGCACAGCCGACCGCGTTTCAGCGTCTATCGCCAGGGAGCGTCCGGTGAAGTCCGCACGAACCGCCGGCCGCGACTTCGGACTTCGCGCATGGAGATCGTCATGAACCGCAGCAATCCCGATCTGCGCCGGCTGCCGCTGGCCAGTCTCATCTTCGCCCTTATCGCCGGGCCGTCCGCGGCTGCGGACGGCCCGGCATCCCCGTTGCCGACAACCGCGACCTCGACGCACGCGGCGGCTGCGCTGGCACTGGTCGGCAACGAGGTGACCGAGCCGACCGCAACGGTGCGCTTCTACACCAACTGCGACGACGACGGCATGGGCAGCCTGCGCCAGGCGATCAATGCCTCGGCGTCCGGCGATTCGGTACGGGCCTCGCCGACGCTCTCGTGCAGCACGATCACCCTGCAGTCGTCGTTGATCTTCGGCCAGACCGACCTGGACATCCGCGGTCTGGGCGCGGACCGCACCATCATCACCGCCGCCCCCGGCGTCCAGGACGGCCTGATCCGCCATCTGGGTTCCGGTCAGCTCAACCTGCAGTTCCTGACCCTGACCGGCGGTCAGAAGTACCGCAGCGATGGACCGGCGCAAGGCGGCTGCGTCTACGGCGCCAACGACGTGGCGATCAACAACTCGCGCATCACCCATTGCACCGCCAAGGGCATCGGCTTCGAGCAGGGCCTCGGCGGCGGCGTGTTCTCCGCCGGCCTGACGACGCTGCGGCTGAGCGAGGTGAGCGGCAACCTGGCGACGTCCACGGGCGGCCAATACGCGAGCGGCGGCGGCGTGTACGCGAGCGGCGGCGTCGACGCGGATCGCAGCGTGATCGCCGCGAACGTGGCGGAGTCGACGAGCAACAGCTGGGGCGGCGGCTTCACCACGGCCGGCGCGGTCACGATCGTCGGCTCGGCCATCGTCAACAACAAGGCGCACACCTCGGGTGGCGCGCACATCCATCCGCCTGTCAGCAGCGCCAGCGCGATTACCAACACCACCGTCTCGGGCAACAGCGCGTTGCGCGTGGGTGGACTCACCTGCAGCGGTCCGACCGTCATCGCCAGCAGCACGATCACCGCCAACACGTCGACCGACGGGCAGTCCGGCGGACGCATCGTCGGCGGTGGCCTGGATCTGGGCAGCGGCAGCCACAGCATCATCTCGACGATCATTTCCGGCAACCTGGCCGGCTCCGCCGACATCACCGGTAGCATCAACTTGAGTGCCAGTTCGGGCGCCGTACTGGCCGGCAGCAACGACCACATATCGGGATCGACGCTCGCATTGCCGTCAGGAACCCTCACCACGGCGATACAGCTGTCGCCGCTCGCGCTCAACGGTGCCTCCAGTCCCACCCATGCCCTGCGCGCGACCGATCCGGACGTCGATGCCGGCAGCGCGCCGGCCGGGCAGACGTACGACCAGCGTGGCTATCCGTTCCTGCGCACGGTAGGCAGTCAAACCGACATCGGCGCGTTCGAGCTCGATCCGGACGCGCTCTTCCGCGACGGTGTCGATGCGTCGATTCCGACGCTCCCCGAGCCCATGTAGGACGGCGCGACATCGCCGGGTGCTGCGTCGGCGCGAGTCACGCAGCGCCTGCGGTCGCTTCGCGCCCGGCAACGCGGATGCCTCGATGTCGAGGAGGGGTGACGGCGGATTCTCTTGACAGGCGCTTGCCCGGACACCAAAAGTGCCGTCGGTCGCGCGGCAGCGCTCGGGTGCGATCACACCGGGCGATACGCGAGGCTACGAATCCGCATTCGGCTCGGTAACCGTCGATGTCCTTCCATTCCCCGTTCGCGCGTGCTGCAGGCAAGGCCACGCTGCTCATCGTACAGACCGGCAGCACGCTGCCGAGGATCCGCGCGCGCTTCGGCGATTTCCCGCACTGGTTCCGCATCAGCCTCGGCCTCGCGCGCGCCGAGGTCGAGGTGGTGCGCGCCGATCTCGGCGAGGCGCTGCCGCGCGCCGGCGCGCACGCGGGCGTGATCGTGACCGGTTCGCCGGCGATGGTCAGCGAACGCCAGCGCTGGAGTGAAGACGCGGCGGCATGGCTGCGCGGCGCGATAGATGCCGAGGTGCCGGTGCTCGGCGTCTGCTACGGACATCAGTTGATCGCGCACGCGCTCGGCGGTCGGGTCGACTATCACCCGTCGGGGCGCGAGATCGGCACGATCACGATCGAGCGGCTCGATGCGGCCAACGACGACGCCCTGCTCGCCGACCTGCCGAGCCGGTTTCCGGCGCACGCTTCGCATCAGCAGAGCGTGCTCGAACTGCCACGCGGCGCGACCGTGCTCGCCAGCTCGGCGCACGATCCGCATCACGCGGTGCGTTACGCGCCGAACGCGTGGGGGCTGCAGTTCCATCCGGAATTCAGCGTCGAGATCATGCGCGGCTATCTCGAGGCGCGCCGACCGGCCGTGAACGGCGATTGTTCGACGCCATGCTGCGACGGGCGAGCCTACAAGCCGACGCCGCTGGCGCGGGGATTGCTGCGGCGCTTCCGCGAAACGGCGTTGCGGCGTCGCTGAACGGCGGCGCTGACGGCGCCGCGCGAGCGCGTCAGGCCACGGCTTTGCGCGAGCGGTTGCCGCGGCGGATCGCCGCCAGCGGGTCGCCGAGCTTCAGGCTCGACAGATAGTCGTTGATCGCTTCGTTGGTCACGTCGTACAGCGGACGACCCATCACGGCGGCGGCCGCCTTGAGGCTGTCGCGTACGCGCTTGGAAACGCGCAAGCTGGCGTCGCGCGCGTCGTCGTTTTCCACAATGGTTTTTTTCATAGTTGCCCCTGAGCGGCTTGCCGGGCTGTCAATTGTGTGCCTCGTGGATAAGTGTACTGCCCGCTCCGCGACGTTCGGGGCACGTTCGCGTAATGCAGTGTGACGATTTGTAACATCCGTGCAGCGGATGTGTACGCCAATTGCGGAGCGCGTCGCGACGACGCGCTCAATTCGTCGTCGAGGCGTGCTCGGAGGAATCGTCGCGTCGCGTCAGCGTGCGTGCGCCGATGATGCCGACTTCGTAGAGCAGGCACATCGGCACCGCCAGCATCGTCTGCGACAACACGTCCGGCGGCGTCAACACGGCGGCGATGATGAACGAACCGACGATCGCGTAGCGGCGGCCTTCGGCCAGTTGCGTCGGCGTGACCACGCCGAGCGCGACCAGGATCACCAGCACCACCGGCACCTCGAAGCAGAGGCCGAAGGCGAGGAACAGCATCAGCACGAAGCTGAGGTAGTGGCTGATGTCCGGCATCACCGCGACCCCGGCCGGCGCGACCGCGGTCATGAAAGTGAACACCGCCGGCAGCACGAGGAAATAGGCGAACGCGCAGCCGATGTAGAACAGCAGCACCGAGGAAATCAGGATCGGCACGGCCAGGCGCTTCTCGTGGCGATACAGGCCCGGCGCGACGAACGCCCAGAGCTGGTACAGCACGACCGGGATCGCGACGAACAGCGCGACGAAGAACGCGAGCTTCAGCGGCGTCAGGAACGGCGAGGCGACTTCGGTCGCGATCATCGTGCCGCCCTGCGGCAGATGCTTGATCAGCGGCAGCGCGAGCCAGCCGTACAGCTTGTTGGCGAACGGCAGCAGCGCGAGCAGCACCAGCATCACCGCCGCGACCGATTTCAGCAGGCGCGAACGCAGCTCGATCAGGTGCGAGATCAGAGACTGCTCGCCGTCGTCGGGGTGTTCAGTGTCGCTCATCGGTGCCGGCCGGAGGCGGCGTGGCGGCGCCGCGCACGGAGTTTTCGATCTCGCTGGCGGCGTTGCGCACCTCGCTACGCACGTCGGCGCTCTGCTGCGCGTCGCGGATCGTGCGCTTGAGGTCTTCGGCGGCCAGCTCGCGTTCGATCTCGCCGCGCACTTCCTGCCAGCTGTTGCGCGCGCGGCGCAGCAGCGCGCCGGCGGTGCGCGCGACGCGCGGCAGCCGCTCCGGCCCGAGCACGAGCAGGGCGACGACCGCGATCAGGGCGATCTCGCTGAAGCCGATATCGAACATGGCGCCTCGTGGGATCGCGCGACTTGGCCGCGCGATCCGCGTCAGATCAGACCGAGTCGCGCTCGGACTTGGTTTCCGCGGTTCCGGGCTGCGCCGGCGGATCGGCCTTCAGCTGCGGCTGAGCGTCGCCTTCCTGCATGCCCTTGCGGAAACCCTTGATCGCCGAGCCGACGTCTTCGCCGATGTTGCGCAGCTTCTTGGTGCCGAACAGCAGCGCCACGATCGCCAATACGACCAACCAGTGTCCAATACCCCAAGCACCCATAACGATTCTCTGAACGAATTGCGGACGCTAGGCGTCACGTTACTTCGTAGTGTACTCCTCCAGGCGATCGCGGAAGTCCACGATCGCGTTGGGGACTTTGTCGACGCCGCCGTCGAAGACGCGGCGCGCCGTCACGCCCTTGCCGTACACCGCCTGGTTCGCGTCGTTGTCGATCGTGATCGCGGTGCCGTCGAGCGCGGCGCCGGCGAACAGGCCGCGTGCGCGCGAGTAGGAGTAGATCTCGGCCTTCAGCTGCGCATCGGTGGCGGCCTGCGCGGTGCGGCCGACCGGGCCGGCGGCGGCGGAGGCGTCGGCGCCGAGCGTGAACTTGCCGTGCACGATCGAATCGACGCCGCGCTGGGTGCGGAACACCAGGATCACGTCGGTCGAGGAGACGCCGGCCTGGAAGCCGAGGCTGCCGCCGGTCATGCTGATGAAGCTCGGATTCGACCAGGTGCCGTCGCGCGACTTCACCGAAATCAGGCCGGAACCGTGGCGGCCGCCGACGACGAAGCCGGCCTTGATCACGTCCGGCACTACCGCGACCGCGTGCGCGCTCTGCAGCAGATCCTTCGGAACCGCCTTGTCCGGCGCTTCCATGACTTCCTTCAGCACGCGCACGGCGTTCTCGGCGCGTTTTTCTTCGTCCTCGCCGGCACGCGCGGGCAGCGCCGTCGTCGCGATCAGAGTGAACAGCAGGGCAAGGGCGGCTTGGCGCATCGTCGGCTCCGGGGGCGGGTCAGAGGCGCAGGCTAGCAGCCCGAGATGAGTCTGCGATGAAGCCGCCTGCGGAAATCAGGGCAGGGCGCGGCGCGCGCCGAACACGCCGGCCAGCGCCAGCAGCAATCCGAGCAGGCCGAGCGCCCACGGCGATCCGATCGGCGCGGCATGCGGCGTGACGCTGCCGCGCGTGCACTGCGGCGGGCCGACGGTGAAGCCCTTCATGCCGATCTGGCGCAGCGAGTCCGGACCGGTGACCGGACCGAGCATGGTGACCGTGCCGGTGGCCGGGTCGATCGTGGCGAGGTCGCTCCAGTCGACGACCGGCTGCGAGCCGTCCTGCGGCGGCACGTAGTTGATGACCGCCCAGAGCACGCCGTCGTCGTCGAAGCTCATCGAGATCGAATTGACCCAGCGGGTCACGGCGGGTCCGAACGAACCGATCGGGGTCGCCGCTCCGCTCGCCGTGTCGATGGCGTAGAAGGTGTTGTCGCCGCGGCCGCCGGCGCCGTACAGCTTGTCGCCGTGCGCGACGAGGCCGGTGATGGTGCGGCCGGTGGTGCCGACCAGGGTCGCGGCGCCGCTGGCCGGATCGACTTTCCAGAGCTTGCCGGCGAACGCGGACGAGAGCCACAGCGTGTCGTCGCAGCCGGCGACCATGTTCAGGTCGAGCGCGTCGTTGCGCGCGGGGTCGCCCTGGCCGTCGAGGCCGAAGCTGCCGATGATGTTGGCGCTGCCGTTGCCCGCGTCGATCTTGACCAGCATCTTGACCCCGCCCGCGGCGGCGTACAGCGCGCCGTCGGTAGTCGTGGTCAATCCGCTGATGTTGCCGATGAGCTGACCGCGGTAACTGCCGGACTGACCGAGTTCGGTCGCCTGGCGGGCGCCGATGTCGATCTTGTACAGGGTGTCGAACGCCTCTCCATAGGCTGTCGTCGGCGCAGCCCAGGCGGGCAACGCGGAAACGGCAAGCATCCCTGCCGCGATGAAGCAGGTCAGTGGGCGCATGGCGGCATGTTATCGTTATGGTAGTCGTCGCTCCGCGGTGGTCCGCGGTAGCGCTTCGGAGTCTAGCAGCAAATCCAAGCTCGTCAACGTCTTAGGCGCACGATCGCTGTGTGCGCCGCGCGCTCATTCCCCTGCTCATGCCGCGCTATTACGGACCTACCCCACATCGTCACGGCGGCGAGTCGTCCGCCGCCGTCCTGCTGGTCAACCTCGGCACGCCGGAAGCGCCGGACAAGCGCGCCGTGCGGCGCTATCTGGCCGAATTCCTGTCCGACCCGCGCATCGTCGAGCTGCCGCGCAAGTTGTGGAAGCCGATCCTGCACGGCGTGATCCTGCGCCTGCGCCCGGCGCGCTCCGCCGCGCTGTACGCGAAGATCTGGACACCGGAAGGCTCGCCTCTGCAGACCGGCATGGCCGCGCTGAGCGCGCGGTTGCAGGAGGCGTTGAAGGCGCAGCGGCCCGGCCCGATCGCGGTGCGCTACGCGATGCGCTACGGCAAGCCGGCGATCGGCGAGACCCTGCGCGAGCTGGCCGCGACCGGCGCGCGCAAACTGATGGTGGTGCCGCTGTTTCCGCAGTACTCCGGCACCACCACCGCTTCCGTGCTCGACGCGGTCGGCGCGGAACTCGCGCGCTGGCGCTGGGTGCCGGAGCTGCGCTTCGTCGCCGACTATCATGCCGAAGCACGCTACATCGAGGCGCTGGCGCGCAGCGTCGAGGCGCACTGGCAGCGCCACGGCCGCGCGCCGCGGTTGCTGCTGTCCTATCACGGCATTCCGGAAAAATACTTCCGCAAGGGCGATCCGTACTTCTGCCAATGCCAGGCGACCGCGCGGCGCCTGCGCGAGCGGCTGGACCTCGGCGAAGACGAGCTGATCGTCAGCTTCCAGTCGCGCGTCGGCCGCCAGGCCTGGCTGAAGCCTTACACCGAGGCCGTGCTGGAGGCGCTGCCCGAGGAGGGCGTCAAGCACGTGCAGGTGCTGTGTCCGGGCTTCTCGATCGACTGCCTGGAGACGCTCGAGGAAATCGCGCTGACCAATCACGCGCGCTTCCTGCGTGCCGGCGGCGAGCGCTTCGACTACATCCCGGCGCTGAACGCCGGCGACGACCACGTCACCGCGCTGACGGAGCTGATCCTGCGCCAGGGCCAGGGCTGGAGCGAGTTCGATCCGGCCTGGGATGCCGGCCGCGCCTCGGCGCAGCAGATCGCCGCGCACAAGCGCTACGAGCAGCTGCGCGATGGGCGGCGCTGAGGAGCTGAAGATTCCGCTGGCGCAAGGCGCGCTGGCGGCGAAGGCCTGGGGCGATCCGGCGCGACCGCCGCTGCTCGCCCTGCACGGCTGGCTCGACAATGCCGGCAGTTTCGACCGGCTCGCGCCGCTGTTGGCGCGCGAGCGCTACGTCGTCGCGCTCGACCTGCGCGGCCACGGCCGCTCCGCGCATCTGCCGGAAGGCGGCTGGTATCACTACGTCGACCGGTTCGACGAACTGCGCGAGGTGCTCGATCATTTCGGCTGGGCGCGGGCCGATCTGCTCGGCCATTCGCTCGGCGGCACGCTGGCGAGCCTGTTCGCGGCGCTGTATCCCGAGCGCGTCGGCGAACTGCTGCTGATCGAAGCGCTCGGCCCGCTGACCCACGCGGCGGAGGACGCACTCGCGCAGCTGCGCCGCGCGCTCGATCAGCGCGCCGCTTTCGCCACGCGCCGGCCCTTGCGCGTGTTCCCCGACCTGGCGGCGGCCGTTGCCGCACGCGTCGCCGCGAACGGGCTCGGCGAGCCGGCCGCGCGGGCGATCGTCGAACGCGGCGTGGTCGCGGTCGACGGCGGCTACGTCTGGTCCAGCGATCCGCGTCTGACCCTGGCGAGCCCGTCGCGCTTCACCGAGGCGCAGGTGCTGGCGATGCTGTCGGGCATCCGCGCGCCGACCCTGCTCGTGCTGGCGACGCCTGCGACGAGCTATCTGCCGACCGCGATGATGGACGCGCGCGCGGCGCAGGTCGCCGGCATCCGCGTCGTGCGGCTGCCCGGCAACCATCATCTGCACCTGGAAGACGCCGAGGCGGTCGCCGCGGCGATCCAAGCGTTCCGACGCTGAGCGCTCAGCGCGCGGTTTCGGCGGCGCGCGCGGTTTTCGCCAGTTCCACCAGCGCCGCTTTCTCCGCCTCGCCCGGCTCGGCGCCGGCGGCGGTCCAGGTGAGTTCGATGGCGAGGCCGTTCGCGACGAAGCCGACGCCAGCGCGCGGGTTGCCGCTCGTGCAGCCGAACGACAGCTTCGCGTCCTGGCCGAGTTCCGGCAGGTCGCGGTACTGGCAATCCGGCGAGCGCATCGCGTCGAGCGACAAGCCGTCCTGCATCTTCATCGCCGAAACCAGCAGCGCGCGCGATTGCTGGTCCGCCGCCATGCAGCTGTTCTCGCCGTAGACCTGCACCTCGTGCGGCTTGCCGCCGAACAGCTTGTTCAAGCCGGCTTCGTTCAACCACGGACACGAGGACGCCTTGCGCGCCGTCGCCGCATCGTCGGCGCCGCGCAGCGCGCTCTGGCCGAGCTTGGCCGCGGCGCGGACGTCGGTCTCCTGCACGGGGCGTTGCAGCATCAGCGAAATCGTCACGACGAGCTTGCCTTTCTGCGCCACGATCGAGGTCATGCGCGGCCCTTCGGCAGCGTCGTCCTTCGGCTGATAGCGGAACGCGCGATCGCCGAGGCCGGCCACGTCGGTCATCGCGTATTCGCCCGTCAGGCCCTGGCGCATCCCGTCGTAGATGCGGCCGGCATCGGCCGCGGACGACTTGAACTGCTGCATGAAGCTGACCGAGTTCGGCGGCGCGCTTTCGTCGGAGAGGAACGTGCAGTGGCCGACCGCGCCGCCGACCATCGTGTGCCACGGAGCGAATTCGGGGAAGGCCGCGTCGACGTCGGAGGTCGGCAGGAAGCCGCATTCCTCCGCGGCGTGAGCGGTCGCGGCGCTGGCGAGAGACAGCACGAGCAGCGAGCGGACGGCGATGCGCAGCATGGAAAACTCCTGAGCGAAGGGAAGGGGATCAGGAGTCGATATCACCGGATCGCGGCGAAAGCGCGCAAGTCTCGCGCCGTCGTCGCGGACGCCGCACGAAGGCGGCGCGCGCGGATCACTCCGCGTCGGCGCGGATCAGGCGATTGAGTTCCGCCTTCAGCGCCTGGCCGTTGAGGCGCAACCAGTCGCGTTGCTCGCGCCATTCCGGATACAGGTTTTCCACCAGCGCCCAGAAGCGCGGCGAATGGCTGCGGATGCGCAGATGGCAGAGCTCGTGCACGACCACGTAGCGCAGCGCGGCCGGCGGCGCCAAGGCGAGCGCGAGATCGAGCGTGACGCGATCGCGCGTATCCAGGCTTCCCCACAGGCTCTTCAAGGGACGCAGCTTGACCGCGGTCGGCGCGCGGCCGAGTTCGGGGCAGTAGCGCGCGAGATAGCGGCTGACGTCGCGGCGGATCTGCGCTTCGAGGAACGAGCGCAGCAGCGCGCGCGCGGCCGACAGGGTGGATTTGCCGTGCGGACGCGGCAGGGTCAGCAGCAGACGGTCGTCCTGCTGTTCGATCGCCGGGTAGGCGCCGTCGCGCCAGGACAGGCGCGTGGTCTCGCCGCGCAGCGGAATCACCGTCGCCGCGCCGGGCTTCAGCGGCGGCGGCGCGGAGCCGAGACTGAGTTCGTCGAGTTTGCGTTCCAGCCACTCGCCGTGCTTGCGCAGGAACGCGAACACCTGGGCCGGATGCGTACCCTCGGGATAGGTCACGCGCGCGCCGCCGGAGGTCACGGTCAGGCGCAGACGGCGCGCCTGCGGATGGCTCTTGCGCAGAACCTTGATCGTTTCGCCCGCAGGAGTGGCCAATTCCAGATAGTCGTTCGCGACATCCACCGTCTTCTACTCCTGCGATCCCGTGGGGTGCGCTATTCGCGGTCTCCCGGCCGGGGCAATCCGAACCATTCTTCCAGGCGCTCGAACACGTTCTTCAGTTCCAGCGTCATCAATGCAAAGCTCGCGTCCAGTTCGGCCTGCGCCGATTCCATGTTGTCGCGGTCGAGCTGATCGAGCACGACGTCGAGGAAGCGCAGCTTGCGCACGACGAGATCCTCGCCGAGCACGAAGCTGATCCGTTCGTCGAATTCCAAGCCGAGCTGAAACACCTGCTTGCCCGACTTCAGATGCTCCCGCACCTCGTCCGATTCAAGGTCTTGACGCCGGCAGCGCACCACGGCACCGGCCTCGGCCGGATCGCGCAGTTCGCACTCGTCGCCGAGGACCAATCCTGCCGGCAGCTTGCCACTAATCAACCAGTCCGTCATCAACGCCCGCGGCGACTCTTCCGGTGCCATCGGCGTGGCCGGAAAGCGTCCCAGAGCCTCGCGGACCTGGCTCACCGCGTCCTCGGCCGCCTTGCGGCTGGCGCTGTCGACGACGAACCAGCCGCCCTCGCCGTCCAGATAAGCAGACAGCCGTGACGGGCGTATGAAGGCGCGCGGCAGGAGTTCAGAAATTACCTCTTCTTTCAATCGCTTGCGCTCTTTTCCGCCGGGTCGGCGGCCCTCCTTGGCGGCGATCGCGTCGATCTTCTCGGCGAGCGCCTCGTTGACCACCGAACTCGGCAGCAGGCGCTGTTCCGCGCCGATCGCGACCAGGCTGAATTCACCAATCTGGTGCATCAGGGCCTCGCTGTCGCGGCCGAACGGGGACACGAAGCCGCGCGTCTCCATTTCCAGCGGGCCGCACTCGCGCAGGCGCTGGGTTTCGAGCCCTTTTTCCAGCTTCTTCAGGGTCTTGGAGGTGCTTTCGGGGAAACGGAACAGGCTGAGATTGCGAAAGAGCATGGAAGGGCCGGGATTGGGGATTCGGGATTGGTGATTCGGTGGAGCGAAAAGCGACGCGGAGGTCGTTCCGCGCAGGTGGGAAATCGCTCTTGCGCGTGGAACGAGACGGCGGCCGTCGAGCGGCCGGCGAATGCTAGGAAGGTTCGGCCGTTTCACGCGCCTCGCCGGCCAGCCACGCGTGCGCGTCGGCGCGCGCGCCGCCGACGGCAGTGCCGAGTCCGGCGAAATCGAACAGCGTGCGGTCGGCCAGCTGCGACGGCGCGACGTTGCCGATCGCGCGGAAGATGTTCTCGACGCGACCGGGATGCTTGCGCTCCCATTCGCCGAGCATCGCCTTGATCGTCTTGCGCTGCAGGTTCTCCTGCGAGCCGCACAGGTTGCACGGCATGATCGGAAAGCCTTGGCTGCCGGCGTACTCGGCGATGTCTTCTTCCGCGCAATAGGCGAGCGGGCGGATCAGCACGTTGCGGCCGTCGTCCGAGCGCAGCTTCGGCGGCATCGCCTTCAGCGTGCCCTGGTGGAACAGGTTCAGGAACAGCGTCTCGACGATGTCGTCGCGATGATGGCCGAGCGCGATCTTGGTGTAGCCGTTCTCGGCCGCGTAGGTGTACAGCGAGCCGCGGCGCAGGCGCGAGCACAGGCTGCACATCGTCTTGCCTTCCGGGATCACGCGCTTGACGACGCTGTAGGTGTCCTGCTCGAGGATCTCGAACGGCACGCCGACGCTGCGCAGATAGCCGGGCAGCACGTCCGGATCGTAGCCGGGCTGCTTCTGGTCGAGGTGCACGGCGGTCAGGTCGAAATGCACCGGCGCCTTCGCGCGCAGCTTCAGCAGGATGTCGAGCAGGGTGTAGGAATCCTTGCCGCCGGACAGGCAGACCATCACGCGATCGCCGTCCTCGATCATGTTGAAGTCGGCGATCGCCTGGCCGACCTGGTGGCGCAGGCGCTTGGCCAGCTTGCCGGCCTCGTATTCGTGCTTGCGGGAAGGGATCGCGTTCATGGGATGGTCGCTGCCCGACCTTCGCGGTCGAGGCGGAGCGCAGAGGGAAACTCCGCATTCTAGTCGCACGGGTTTCAAGTTCCGAGATTCACTTTCGCCGCCGCCGCCGATGCGGCAAAATTCGCCGTCTTCGCGCCGTCCGGCGCACCGGGATGGATCCCGAGCCCCCCTTTCCGTCGTACGTCCGCCGCGTTCCGCGAACGCTCCAGGCCGGGCGTCGCACACTTCCGGAGCGCAGCGCAATGAGCAGCAGTTCTTCCGTCGACACCGGCCGCATGGCCGACGCGATCCGTTTTCTCGCCGCCGACGCGGTCGAGAAGGCGAAATCCGGCCACCCCGGCATGCCGATGGGCATGGCCGAAATCGCCGTCGCGCTGTGGACGCGGCATCTGCGCCACAACCCGGCCAATCCGCAGTGGCCAGGCCGCGACCGCTTCGTGCTGTCGAACGGGCACGGCTCGATGCTGCAGTACGCGCTGCTGCACCTGACCGGCTACGACCTGTCGTTGCAGGAGATCGAGAACTTCCGCCAGCTCCATTCCAAGACGCCGGGGCATCCGGAAATCCACGTCACGCCGGGCGTCGAAACGACCACCGGCCCGCTGGGCCAGGGCCTCGCCAACGCGGTCGGCATGGCGCTGGCGGAAAAGCTGCTCGCCGCCGAGTTCAACCGCGACGATGCGCTCGTCGTCGACCACCACACCTACGTCTTCCTCGGCGACGGCTGCCTGATGGAAGGCATCTCGCACGAGGCCTGCGCACTGGCCGGCACCTGGCGGCTCGGCAAGCTGATCGCGCTGTACGACGACAACGGCATCTCGATCGACGGCGACGTCAAGGGCTGGTTCACCGACGACACCGCCGAGCGCTTCCGCGCCTACGGCTGGCAGGTGATCGGACCGATCGACGGCCACGACGTCGACGCCGTCGACCGCGCCATCGAGCAGGCCAAGGCCGACCTGGTGCAGCCGAGCCTGATCATCTGCCGCACCACGATCGGCCGCGGCGCGCCGACGCGCGCCGGCACCGCCAAGGCGCACGGCGAGGCGCTCGGCACCGACGAGCTCGCCGCCACGCGCAAGGCGCTCGGCTGGGAATACGCGCCGTTCGAGATTCCCGCTGACCTCTACGCCGCGTGGAACGCGCGCGACGCCGGCGCGAAAGCCGAATCCCAGTGGAACGAGCGTCTCGTGACGTACCGCAAGTCGCACGCGGCGCCGGCCGCCGAGTTCGAGCGCCGCCTCGCCGGCGAGCTGCCGGCGAACTTCGCCGAGCTCGCCGCCAAGCTCGTCGCCGACGCGAACGCGAAGGCCGAGACCGTCGCCACGCGCAAGGCCAGCCAGTACGCGCTCGAGGCACTCGCGCCGGCCGTGCCGGAAATGCTCGGCGGCTCGGCCGACCTGACGCACTCGAACCTGACCCTGTGGAAGGGCGCGCCGCTGCTCAGCGGCGGCGGCACCGGCCGTCACATCAGCTACGGCGTGCGCGAGTTCGGCATGGCCGCGATCATGAACGGCATCGCGCTGCACGGCGGCTACATTCCGTTCGGCGGCACCTTCCTCACCTTCAGCGACTACAGCCGCAACGCGATCCGCATGGCCGCGCTGATGAACCTGCGCGTGATCCACGTCTTCACGCACGATTCGATCGGCCTCGGCGAGGACGGCCCGACGCACCAGTCGATCGAGCAGGTGTCTTCGCTGCGTCTGATTCCGAATCTCGAAGTCTGGCGTCCGTGCGACACGGTCGAGACCGCGGTCGCCTGGAAGCTCGCGCTGCTGTGCAAGAACGCGCCGACCGCGCTCGCGCTGTCGCGCCAGAACCTGCCGTTCGTGCCGCGCAGCGAGGCGCAGATCGCCGCCATCGAGCGCGGGGGCTACGTGCTGGCCGAAGCCGACGGCGGCGTGCCGCAGCGCGTGCTGATCGCGACCGGCTCGGAAGTCGGTCTCGCGCTGGCGGCGAAGAAGCTGCTCGAAGGGGAGGGCATCGCGACGCGCGTCGTCTCGATGCCGTCGACCGAGGCTTTCGACCGCCAGGACGCCGCGTATCGCGCCGAGGTGCTGCCGCGCGACGTGCGCAAGATCGCCGTCGAAGCCGGCACCACGGCGCTGTGGTGGAAGTACGTCGGCCTGGACGGCGCGGTGGTCGGCATCGACCGCTTCGGCGAATCGGCGCCGGCCGGCAAGCTGTTCGAGTTCTTCGGCTTCACGCCGGAGAACGTCGCGCGCATCGCCAAGGGTGAGTGAGGCGCGGAAGCGAATCTCTCGCAGAGGCGCAGAGAACGCAGAGGTAAAAGCTCTTCTTTGCGTTCTCTGCGCCTCTGCGAGAAATGTTCCTTGAGCCGATGACAGCGGTGATTTCCGCCACTTCTTCACCGTGGAGCGCCATGGCCGCGATCCTGTGCGATCTCGACGGCACCCTGCTCGACACGGTGCCCGACATCGCCGAGGCGGTGAACGCGGTGCTGCTCGAACTCGGCCGCGCGCCGCTCGAGGAACGCGTCGTCGCCGGCTACGTCGGCCAGGGCGTGGACGTGCTGCTGCATCGCGCGCTCGGCGGCGGCTTCGACGCGCAGGTCGAGCCCGGCCTGCACGCGCGGGCGCGCCGCGCGTTCGCCGCCGCCTATGCAGCGACCAACGGCCGCCGCACGCGCTTCTATCCCGGCGTCGTCGAAGGACTCGACGCCTTCCGCGCGCTCGGCCTGCGTCTCGCCTGCGTCACCAACAAGCCGCAAGCGCCGACCGACGCGCTGCTCGCGCAGTTCGGCCTCGACCGGTATTTCGAATTCGCGCTCGGCGGCGACGTGCTGCCGCAACGCAAGCCGCAGCCCGAGCCGCTGCTGCACGCCGCGCAGCGCCTGGGAGTGGCGGCCGACGCCTGCCTGATGCTCGGCGACTCGGCCAACGACGCGCGCGCCGCGCGCGCCGCCGGCATGCCGGTCGTGCTAGTCGACTACGGCTACACCGAGGGCCGTCCGATCGGCGACATCGACTGCGACGCGGTGATTTCGAGTTTCGCCGAGCTGAGCGCATCGCTGCGCGCATCGCGCGCGGGATGACGCGATCGCGAACGCGCGTCGAAACGCGCCGCGAATTCCCGGCGTCGCAACCCGGCCGCCGTGCCGCGGCGCTACACTGCGCGCAACGCAGTCGAGCGCCCTCATGTTCACCGACGACCCTGCCGCCATCGTCCGCCGTCTCGCGGAACTCCGCATCGAACATCGCGACCTCGACACCGCCATCGCGAACATGCCGCGCGGCCCCGGCTGCGACGAGCTGCAGCTGACGCGCATGAAGAAGCGCAAGCTCAGGCTCAAGGACATGATCGCCTATCTCGAGAACAAGCTGATCCCCGATCTCGACGCGTGATCCGCGCGGCGGCCGGCGCACGACGCGCCGGCCGCCGTGTGCGCCGTCAGTTCGGCGTCCAGCGCACCTCGTCGAGATAGACATTCACGGTATAGGCCGTGTGCGCGCGCTCGAGCCAGATCGCATCCAGCGTCACGTTCGCCGCGGTGATCGCGCCGTTGCCGCCGACCCACGCGTTCCACACGGCCGCATCGGCGAGGTTCCATTCGACCCAGGTCCAGGTGTCGGCCGGGACCGCGCGCAGGGTCGAGCGCTCGGTGCCGTCCGAATCGTCCACGCCGAGCCCGACGCTGAAGCCGCTGCCGGCGACGTAGACCCAGAAGCCGAGCTTGCCGTCGCGCGCCACGCTGGTGTTCGCCGACGGCGTGCCGCTGCCGGACAGGAAGCGCACCGCCCAGGGCTGAGTGTCCGACGGGTTGTCGACGAGGCGCAGATGCTCGGAGCAGCTGCCGACGCGCGCGACGGTGCAGTCGCGCTCCGCGGTGGAGCTGGCGGCGATGCCGGTGGTGCTGCCGGAGTAGGCCGGCGTGCTGTCGAAATGGCCCTCGTTGCTCTCGAAGCCGTCCAGCGTGCGCGCGGTGCCGCCGCTGCCCGGATTGAGCAGCGTGTAGTAGCGGCGCCAGTCCCAGTTGATGCCGGGATCGGTGTGCGTCTGGCCCGGGTAGTGCTGGTGTCCCTTGATCTTGACCGACGCGGGCAGGACGTTGATGCCGCTGCCGGCGGCGCCGTTGTAGGCGCTCGAGCACGGGATCGCATAGCGCGCGCAGAAGTGCCGCGTCAGCGCGGCGGAGGCGTTGTACATCGCGGTGGTGTACCAGGCCGCGTTGTCGACGTAACCCTCGTGCTCGATGCCGAGCGTGTAGCTGTTCTCGCTGCCGATGTGGTGCGCCGCCTGCGCCTCGCGCACCATCTGCGTGACCTGGCCGTCCGAACTGCGGATCAGGTAGTGCGCGCTGACCGAGGACGGGTTGCTCTGGAACCAGGAGATGCTGCCCGCGTAGGAACCCTGCATGGTGTGGATCGCGACCGCCGTCGTCGATCCGCTGCGCGCATGGAAATACGGCGAGGCGACCCACAGCGCGGGCGCGTAGTCGGTGCTGTTGAGGCCGTTGCCGCTGTCGACGCCGGTGCCGCCGCCGAGGCGGCCGGACGCGTGCAGGGTCTCCTCGCGCGCGTCGATCGTGTAGCCGTCCGCTTCGACGCTGCCCTTGGACAGATCCAGGCGCACGAACGGCGCGTGCTGGCGCACCAATGCCGCAGGCGCGAACTGGCGCTCCCATTCGATCGCGCGCGCCTCGACGCGGATACCGCCGTCGTCGACGCCGCGGTCGAGCGTGAGCAGCACGTCGTAGGCGAAACTCTCTCGCGCGAACGCGTCGATCGCGCCACGCGATCTCGCATCGAAACCGGCGTACGCCGCGAGCAGGTCGGCTTCGCTCGCGTCCGGCGGCAAGCGTCGCGCCGCTTCCGCCAGCAGCGCCGCCGCACCGAGAATGTTCCAGCGCGGCTCGCGCTCGACCTGCGCGCGGGACACGCCGAGCAGGGCCGCCGCGTCGCCGACCTGGTCGGCGAAGCCGTCGCCCTGGTAGAGGCCCATCAGGCCGACCGCGGGCGCGGACTCCGCATCCGGCGCGCGCACGCCGTCGAGCATGACCCAACGGCTCTGCACGTAGGCGATCGATTCGAGCACGCCGCGCGGCAGCTGCGGATAGCGCGCGTAGGCCGCGTCGAACAGCGCGGGCCAGCCGGCGCGCGCCGCGGTCAGCGCGGCGCCGTCGGCGGCCTGCCATTCGGCGGAAGTCGCGTCGCGCGACTGCGCGAAGGCCGGAACGGTCGTGCACGACAGCAGGGCGAATCCAAGCACAAGTCGGTTGATGCGCATGCGTTCGTCTCCAGGATCCAGAGGAGTTGCAGGAATCACCGTGGCGGAGCGCCCGACTGCGACGACGCTGCCCCGCGCGAAGGCCGGCCGCGTCGCACAGCTCCCCGGACGCGGCGCGAAGGTCGAGACTAGCCACGCTCCGGACCCTCGTCGATTGCGGGTTTTCCCCACCTTCGGGCGCGTTCGTCGTGTGCGCTGCGTCGCAGTCGCGGAGCGTCGAATGGTGGTTGCCGGGAGCCGGCGCGGGAGGCGATCGACGCGATGCGCGCGAGCGTCCGCTCAGATCACGCGCAGCGTGATCGCCTTCAACACCGCGCGCGTACGATCGCGCGTGTCGAGCTTGTCGAGGATGTCCGACACGTAGTTCTTCACCGTGCCTTCGGCGAGGAACAGCGAGCGCGCGATCTCCTTGTTCGAATAGCCGCCGGCGAGCAGGCGCAGGATCGCCACCTCGCGCTCGCTGAAGTTCGCCTTCGGCGCGTCGGTCTCGCGATACGCGTAGCGCGCGCGCACCGGCTCGGTCGCCACCGGCTGCAGCAGCGACTCGCCGCGCGCGACCGCCTGGATCGCGTCGCGCAGGTCCTCCGGCGCGGCGTCCTTGAGCAGAAAGCCCTGCGCGCCGGCGGCGACCGCGTCGAGCAGCAGGCTGCTGTCGTCGAAGGTGGTCAGCAGGATCAGCGGCGTCGCGTCGCCGCGCGCGCGCAAGGCCCGCAGCGCGTCGGTGCCGGTCAGGCCCGGCATGCGGATGTCCGACAGCACCACGTCGACCGTGGTCGAGGCGAGCGCGGCGAGCAGGGCCTCGCCGTCCTCCGCCTCGATCACGACGCGGAGATCGCCGAACTGTTCGAGCAAGGCCTTGAGTCCGGCGCGCACCAGCGCCTGGTCGTCGGCCAGCGCGATGCGGATGGGCGCCGTGGAATCCGGCGTCGGCGACTCCGCGCCCGTCGCGCTCATGCCAGCGGCACCCAGGCGTCGACGCGAAAACCGTGTTTGCCGCAGAGCACCACGCCGCCGCCGAGCGCTTCGAGGCGTTCGCGCATGCCGGCCAGTCCATTGCCGGGGCGGATCGTCGCGCTGCCACGGCCGTCGTCGCGCACTTCGAGCACGATGCGCCCGTCCTCGCGCGCGAGACGCAACCAGACGTGATCCGCGCCGGAATGGCGCGCCGCGTTGGTCAGGGCTTCCTGCGCCGTGCGCAGCAGGGCCTGCGCCTGCACGACGTCGTCGACTCGCGCGTCCTCGGCGATCTCGATGTGCACGCGCGGCCGCGGCAACGGCGCGGCGAGTTCCTCGATCGCGCGCTTCAGGTCGAGGCCTTGGTGGCGGCGCAGCTGGCCGACCACGCCGCGCAGGTCGTCGAGCAGCTCGCCGGCGAGTCCGGCGGCCGTCGCGACGGCCGGCGGCGCACCGCCCGGGCCGCGCGCGAGCAGGGCGAGCTGCAGTTTCATCGCCGTCAGCTTGTGCCCGGCGACGTCGTGCAGCTCGCGCGCCAGGCGCAGGCGTTCGCCATCGCGCGCGCTCTCCTCCAGCAGCGAGCGCGTCGCCAGCAGATGCGCATTGACCTGCGCGAGTTCGTCGCGCGAGCGCTCGGCCTGCTTCGCGTAGTAGCCGGTCAGCCCGGCGAACGCCTGGAAGCCGAGAAAGAGCAGACACACGATCAGCGCGCTGGGCAGCGGCCAGGCCGACAGCAGTACCGCCAGCAAGCCGAGATTCGCGGCGACGACCAGCGCGATCAGCCAGCGATGCGGCAGTTCGACCGCCTGCGCGACGACGATGATCAGCAGCACCGGCGCGCTGCCGTCGCGGGTCAGCGCGACCAGGGCGAGCGTCGCCAGTACCTGTATCGCGAGCACCGCCACGCTGACGATGCGGTGCGGCGAGCGCGACGACCACCACGAATCGAAGACGAAGCCGGCGAGGAACACCAGCATCAGCGCGACCACCGCGACGCGGACACCGTGCCCGCCGCCGGCCGGCTCGTTGAAGCCGCCGACGAACAGCGAAGCCAGCACCGTGGCCCAGGTCAGATAGGCGGCGCAGTGCAGGGGCGACAACAGCCGGTGGCGGCGATCGGACATGGCCTGGCTCGGCGGGCGGATGCGCTGGTGTAGCGCCTCGCCGGCGCCGACTCAAGCCCGCGGCGCGAAGTGGTGACTTCCGGCAGGTCGAAATCGTGACCGGCGGCATCTATCGACGCCGCGGTGCGACGTCGACGATGTCGACATCCGCCGCCGTGGTGCCGATGTCCACCCGTCATGCCCGATCCGCTGCGCATTCGCTCCGCATTCGCCTCGATCGCCGCCTTCCTCTGCCTGACCTTGCTGCTGGTCGAAGCGCACGAGCAGGTACACGCGCTGGCGACGCGCGCGCTGTGCGGCGGCTGGGCCGGGCGCACGTTCGACAACGTGCTGCCGTATCCGGGCTGTGCCGCAGGACGGCTCGCCGTCGTCGACATCGCCGCGCCGCTGTTCTCGTACGCGTGCCTGTGGCTCGGCGCCGCGCTGATGGGCCGCGCCGTTCCGCACACGCAGGCGTTCGGTTTCGCTCTGCTGTTCGCGAGCCTGCCGCTCGGCCGGCTGCTGCCGCAGATCGTCGCCGCGTTCGTCACCGGCTCGACCGCCGACGAGTATTCGTTCGTGCGTCGCATCGCCGGCGATGCGCTGAGTCGAGGTGCCGCAGGCGCGCTGGCGATCGCGCTCGCGCTGGCGTTGACGGTGCCGCCGCTGGTGGTCGCCTGGCGTCGATTGGTGCCGCAGGACCGGCCGCGATGGTTCGCCGCGTTCTACGGCCTGCCGCTGCTGTTCGTGATCGCCTGGCTGGCCGGCGCGAATCGCCTGCTTGCCGGCGGCGCGCTGGCGTCGCTCGGCAGCGCCGCCTGGCCCGGTCTCGTCATCGCCCACGCGGTCGTGATCGGTGCGCTGTTCCTGCTGCTGCGCAAGCACTTGTCCGATCTCGCATCACCCGCCGCCGCGTGAGCGGCGCCGACCGACCCATTCTCGAAGGGAGTTCCCGCCATGCTCGTCGACATCCTGCGCGGTACGCCGATCTGGGTCTACGTGCTGTTCGCCTATCTGCTCTGGATGGGCGCATGGCGCCTGCGCCCGCGCGTGCGCAACGTGCAAAGCACCTGGATCGCACCGCTGCTGTTCATCGCCTGGGGCCTGAGTGGATTGGCCGGGCGCGAAGGATCGCTGTCGTCGACGCTGGCCTGCTGGATCGTCGGCGCAACGGTCGGTATCGCGATCGGTCACCGGATCGAGCCCGCACCATCCGTCGATCGCGCCACCGGCACGATCCTCCAGCCGGGCAGCCTGATTCCGCTGTTGCGCAATCTGGCGATCTTCGGCGCGCACTACCTGCTTCACGTCGCGGCCGTCATCAGCCCTGGTGCCGCCTCGCGTCTGCTCAGCTGGGACGTCGTCGTTTCCGGTCTCAGCGCCGGCTACTTCGTCAGCTGGGGGCTGCTGTTCGCCCGTGCCTGGCGTGACGCTCCCGCGCGCACCATCGCCGGCTGATCCGCATCGCTCGATCACACCTTTCCTCGACCGCACCCGGAGTTCGCCATGTCCCCGATCGCCAAGTCCCTGTTCCTCGCCGCGTTGGCCTGCACCGGCGCGCAGGCCGCCGATCTCGACGTCACCGTCGCCGACGTGCGCTCCGCCAGGGGCGCGCTGATGATCGCCGTCGTCGATTCGGCGGCGGGTTGGGACGGCGGCGCCAAACCCGTCGCCGCCGCCACGCGCAAGGCGAACGGCGCCGCCGAGACGTTCCACTTTCCGAATCTGCCGGCGGGCACCTATGCCGTCCGCGTCATGCAGGACGAGAACGACAACGGCAAGCTCGATACGAACTTCATGGGCATGCCGACCGAGCCCTACGGCATCAGCAACGATCCGCAGGTGATGCGCAGGCCGACCTTCGACGAAGCGAAGGTCGAGCTCGGCGCCGCCGGTCGCGCGATCACGATCCATCTGCGTTGAGGCCCGACGTGAATCGCCGCCGCTTCCTGGGTCAATTCCTCGCCGGCACCGCCGCGTTCGCGCTGGCACCGCGCCTGCTGCGCGCCGAGGTCGCCGTCGCCGACGACAGCCGGCGCTTCGCGCAAGCGCTCGCGCGCGAACCGTGGCTGGCCGGATGGAACAGCGTTGCCGCCGAATCGCTGGGTCCGAGCGTCGCCACGATCGAAGGCCGCTGGCCGAAGGACCTCGTGGGCACGTTGTACCGCAACGGTCCGGCGCTGTTCGATCGCGCCGGCTTGCGCTACCGGCACTGGTTCGACGGCGACGGCATGCTGCACGCGTGGCGTTTTGCGGGCGGGCGCGTCGAGCATCGCGCGCGCATGGTCGCGACCTCCAAGTACACGCGCGAGCAGTCCGCCGGACGTTTTCTGCTGCCCGCCGCGGGAACGACGATCCCGGACGCGGTGCCGATCCGCAACAACGACGACCTCAACACCGCAAACACCGCCGTGATCCGTTTCGGCGGCCGTCTGTTCGCGCTTTGGGAAGGCGGCTCGGCGATCGAGCTCGACCCGGCGGACCTGCGCACGCTCGGGCCGGTGACCTGGCGCGAGGATCTGGTCGCCGCGCCGTTCTCGGCGCATCCGCTGCTCGACCGCGACGGCTCGCTGTGGAATTTCGGTTCGCTCGACCTGCTCGGCGGTTCCGGTCTGCTGCTCTGGCACATCGGCGCCGACGGCAAGACGCTGCGCACCGCGCTGCTGCCGAACGAGCGGCGCGGCTATCTGCACGCGTTCGCGATGACCGACCGCCACCTGGTGTTCGTGCTGACGCCGTACCGTATCGCCGATCGCGACGCGGCGGCGTTCTTCGAACGCCTGCAGTTCGCGCCGGACCAGCCCTGCCGCATCGCGGTCGTGCCGAAGGACGCGCTCGACGCGCCGCGCTGGTTCGAGGCGGAGTTCGGTGCGGTCTACCACTTCGCCGACGCGCACGAGCGCGCCGGCGAGATCCTCGTGCAGGCGGTGCGACACACGGATCCGGACGACATGCGCTCGCCGATGGCCGCGGCGATGCGCGGCGAACGCGGCGGCGGCGCGCGGACGGAACTGGCGCTGCTGCGCATCGATCCGGCCAAGGGAACGGCGCGTTGGGAGGCGCGCGGCGTGCACGGGCTGGAATTTCCGGTGTTCGACCATCGCCACGAGGCGGCGAAGCCGGCGCGCGTGTTCGCGCCGCTGCGCATCGAGCCTGCCGCCTCGCCGTACTTCAACGCCGTCGCGGCGATCGACGGCGGCCGCCGCCGCGTGCATCGCTACGGCGCCGACGTGCTCGCCGAGGAACACGTGTTCGTGCCCAAGCCCGGCCGCCGCCGCGTCGGTCAGGGCTGGCTGCTCGGCACCCTGCTCGACGCCAGGCGCGGTCGCAGCGGCCTGGCCGTGCTCGATGCCGAGCGCATCGAGGACGGGCCGCTGGCGCAGGCGTGGTTGCCGCACACGTTCCCGCTCGGCTTCCACGGTTGGTTCGCCGCCGGCTGACGCCTGACCATTGGCACTGCCGTGGCCGGGATTCGGTGCGATCATCCGCGTTTTCCGTCGACGGAGGACGCGATGAAATCCTGGTCCATGCCCTTGTTCTGTGCCGGCCTCGCCTTGAGCACTTTCGTTCACGCCGAAAGCGCCGATCAGCGCTTCGAGGCGCTGTACAAGAAGGAGTGGAGCTGGCGGCAGGAGCAGTTCGCCGGCTACGACGACGAGGACCGCCAGTCCAATGCGCGCGACCGGCGCCTGCCGGACGTCGACGCGGCGACGCAGAACCGCCGCGTGGCCTACTGGGACGACGTGCTCAAGCAGCTCGACGCGATCCCGGCGGGCGAGCTGTCGGCGGACAACCAGGTCAACCTCGCCGTGTATCGGCCGCAGATCGAGAACCTCGCCGCCGGTCCGCGTTTCCGCGACTACGAGATGCCGTTCAACAGCGACTCGCAGTTCTGGTCCGACCTCGGCTTCATGACGCGGCGGTCGCTGAAGAACGCCGAGGCCGCGCGCAACTACATCGCCAAGCTCGAGGACGTGCCGCGCTACTTCGACCAGCAGACCGTCAACATGCGCGCCGGACTGAAGCGCGGTTTCAGCGTGCCGCGCGCGGTGTTGAACGGACGCGACGTTTCGATCGCGAGCTACGCCGAGGTCAAGTCGCCGGAGGACAGCGAGTTCTACAAGCCGCTGAAGTCGCTGCCGGCGTCGATTCCGGCCGACGAGCAGGAGCGCCTGCGTGCCGACGGCGCGCGCGCGATCCGCGAGCGCGTGATTCCGGCCTACGCCAAGCTGCTGAAATTCTTCCGCGACGAATACGTGCCGAAGGCGCGCACGACGCTGGCAGCCGAGGCGATGCCTGACGGCAAGGCGTGGTATCGCCAGCAGATCAAGGACTACACGACGCTCGATCTCAGTCCGGAAGACATCCATCAGATCGGCCTGAAAGAAGTCGCGCGCATCGACACCGAGATGCAGGCGACGATGAAGGAGACCGGCTTCAAGGGCGACTTCCCGGCATTTCTGGAATTCCTGCGCACCGATCCGCAGTTCTACGCCAAGACGCCGGAAGAACTGCTGATGCACGCGGCGTGGATCTCCAAGCAGGTCGACGCCAAGGTCGGCCAGTTCATCGGCCTGCTGCCGCGCGGGCGCTTCGGCATCGAGCCGGTGCCGGCCTCGATCGCGCCGTTCTGGACCGCCGGTCGCGGCAGTGCGCACACCTACTGGGTCAATACCTACGACCTGCCGTCGCGCCCGCTCTACAACCTGCCGGCGCTGACGCTGCACGAGTCCTCGCCCGGCCATTCGCTGCAGGGCGCATTGGCCGACGAGCAGAAGGGCTATCCGGACTTCCGCAGCAAGAACTACATCTCCGCCTACGGCGAGGGCTGGGCGCTGTACTGCGAGAAGCTCGGCAAGGAGATGGGCATCTATCACACGCCGTACGAGGAATTCGGCCGCGAGACCTACGAGATGTGGCGCGCCGCGCGCCTGGTCATCGACACCGGCGTGCATCACAAGAACTGGACGCGCGACCAGGCGATCGAGTACCTCGCCTCGCACACGGCACTGAGCCGGCACGAGGTCGAGACCGAAGTCGACCGCTACATCTCCTGGCCGGGCCAGGCGCTCAGCTACAAGCTCGGCGAGATCAAGATCGTCGAGCTGCGCGCGCGCGCCGAGAAGGAGCTCGGGCCGAAGTTCGACCTGCGCGCGTTCCACGACGCGCTGCTGGGACTGGGCTCGGTACCGCTGCCGGTGCTGGAGCGGCAGATCGATGCGTGGATCGCCAAGCAGAAGGCGTGAGAGGACAGTTCGCGTCGAAGCGCTTCGCCGTCACGGCGTCGCCGCACTCGCCTCTCCCGCTCGCGGGAGAGGTCGACGCGCGACGCGCGGCGGGTGAGGGAAGTCGGAGCATTGCGCTCCGTTTCCCTCATCCGCCGTCAGCATGTGCACGCGGGCCATCCTTGGCCTTCGCCCTTCGGGCGGTTGCGTGGCGTTCTTCCACCCTGCTGCCGACGTTTCTCCTGCGAGCAGGAGAAGGAAAGGCACGGAACGGATCGGCGCTGCCGAAAGCGAGATATCGCTCAAGGCCGACCCGGCGTCAGAACCGATATCCGACCGCGACGCCGTAGACCCACGGATCGATCTTCACCGTGCCGACCTTGGCGCCGTTGACCTTGGCGTCGGTCTCGATGCTGATCCAGCGCACGTCGGCCATGAACGACCAGCGTTCGTCGATCTTCACGTCGACGCCGGCGTGCACCGCGCCGCCCCAGGAATCCCCCAGGTCGAGATTGGCGCCGGCCAGCGGTCCCTTTTCCTTGATGCTGAAGAAGCGCGTGTAGTTGAGGCCGACGCCGATGAAGGGCGAGACCTGGGCGCCGGGCATGAAGTGGTACTGCACGCTCAGTGTCGGCGGCAGGTGCTTGACCGATGCGGCTCTCGCGCCGTTGAGCTTGACCTCGTGTTCGAACGGCAGCGCGGCCAGCACTTCGAAACCCCAGTTCGGCGTGAAGAAGTACTCCAGCGAAACGGTCGGGCGCGCGTCGTCGCCGACGTCCGCCTTCAGTGCACCGTTGGCCAGGCGGCCGTTGTTCGACTTCGGCGACACCTGGTGCGCGCCGAGCTTGACCACCCAGTCGCCGGCCTCCGTCGCCTGCGCGCCGCCGGCGAAAACCGCCAGGCTCGACGCCAACACGATCGCTTTGCATCTCATCAGTCGTTCCTCCGTGATTGACGGCGCCACGTCCGCGACGGAATGTCGCGCTCCCCCGGCGCCGCCCGGAACGCTAGCAAACGCCGTGCCTCGGAAAAACGGTGAAAAAGGTATGGCGCGTCACAGTTCCTTTGTAAAAAGGTGCACAAAGCTGTCGCGCATTGCAGGAATGTACGAGGGGGATTACAAAATCGTTCCGCGTTTGCCGTTGCGCGGCTCGCGGTGATGTGCGTCCGCGCGATTTTCCGTCGGTGCCGATTCGGTCCGAGTCGCGTCAATCCGCGATTTCGTCGTAGCCGCGACCGAGGAATTGAAGCAGGCAGAAACCGTGGCCGAACGGATCGGCGAGCGTCGCGACGCGTCCCCAGTTGGCCGTGCGCGGCGAACCTTCGAGCATGGCGCCGGCGTCGAGCGCGCGCTGCAGCGCCGCGTCGAGATCGGCGACGACGAAGTCCAGATGCACCGGCGTCCAGTGGCGGCGATAGTCGCGCCGCTGCGAGGTCGCGTCGCCGGCCATGCTGTCGGCGTCCTTGCGCAGCAGGTAGAGCGGCGAGCTCGCGCCGAGCAATTCGACGACCTCGCCACCGAAGCGGCGGCCGACGCGCAAGCCGAGCGCATCGACGTAGAACGCCTCGGCCCGGTCGAGATCGTCGACGTCGATGTTCGCCAGCAACGGCAGCGGCGAGGTCATCAGGGCTTCGGCGCCGGATCGCGTTTCGACGGTTTCGCCTTCGTCGGCTTGTCCGGCGTCGCTTTCGCGTCGCCCGCCTTGGCCGCTTCGGCCTCGCGCTTCCATTGCTCGAGCATGGCGGCGCGCAGCGCGTCGGGTGTCGGGGTCAGTTCGGCCGCCTGCGGCGGCTCGTCGGGCTTGCCGGTGTCGAGGTAGCGCTTCAGCCGCGCGACCTGCGTGCCGAGCATCTCGTCGACTTGCGGCGCCAGCGCGTCCAGTCCGCTCGCGCCGGCGCCGTTGACGCGGTATTCGACGTCGATGCGCGTCGAGCCGTCGTCGTTGCTGCGAATCCAGAAGCTCAGGATGCCTTTCAGCGCGAATTCCTGCAGCGGGCCGAGCGCGGCGTCCAGGCGCAGCAGGTTGTCGGGCAGCGCCATGATCACGCGGCCGTGCTCGGCGCTGCCGCCGGGCCAGCGCTCGCAGAAGCAGCCGCCGGCTTCGGCTTTCAGGCTCAGGTTCGACGCCTGCCCGGACCAGGTGTGCTCGCCGCTCCACCACGCGGGCACCGCGACAATCGCCGCGTAGGCTTTCGCCGGCGTCGCCGCGACCTGCTCGGAGTAGGCGACGAAGAAGCCGTCGGCGGCGGCCTGGCGGACTTCGGCGTTGGCCGTGACGCCGAAGGCGGACAGCGAGGCGAGCAGGGCAGCGAGCGGGATTCGTTTCATCGGAAGATTCCAGTCGACGCGTCGGGCGGGGTGTCTTCGAAGAAAGTCGCCGCGCGGGCGATTCTACGAATTGGGGTGCGGATCAAGTGCACAAGCCGCCGTGCCGGGTGAGCATGGCCACTGGATCGCGAGCCGCGCATTGCCGCAGATGTTTCGGGGCGCTATATGGACGCCACCGCGGCGCAATAGTTTCGCGCAAGCCGCGGTGCCTTGGCGAAAACTGCCCATATGAAGTAATATCAATCCGTACTTCATTCATGGAGTCACGCATGAGCGACCTGGCCTTGCGCCAACCGGCCCCTTCCGCCGACCTCGGCGGTCCGGCGCTGCGCGCGTTCTTCGCCATCGCCGAGCACTGGGGCCTGCGCATCGCCGAGCAGCGCCGCCTGCTCGGCGACCCGCCGGAATCGACGTTCTACAAGTGGAAGCGCGAGCGCGCCGGCGCATTGTCGCGCGACGTGCTCGAACGCATCAGCTACGTGCTCGGCATCTACAAGAACCTGCAGATCCTGTTTCCGGAGGCCGAGCGCGCCGATGCCTGGGTGCGCAAGCCGAACGAGGCGCCGACCTTCGGCGGCCAGTCCGCGCTGGAGCGCATGCTGTCGGGCAACGTCGCCGATCTGTACGTCGTGCGCCAGTACCTCGACGCGCAGCGCGGCTGGAACTGACATGTCGCCGGCGCCGCCGCCCGAGAAGCGCATTCGCTGGACGCGCGCCTACCGCATCGTGCCGAGCCGCTTTCCGCCGGTCGGCGTGTTCGATCGCGTCGCCGATCCAGCCGATCTCGACGCGCTGTACGAGATCGAGGCGCTGACCAATCCGCGCCTGCGCGAGGAACTCGGCAGTCTGTCGATGCTGCCGAAGGAGCGGCGCGTCAGCGGTCCCGGCACGACGCCGATCATGGCCGCGTTCACGCATTTGAATCCCGACGGCAGCCGCTTCTCCGACGGCAGCTGGGGCGTGTTCTACGCCGCGCACAGCGTCGCCACCGCGGTCGAGGAAACGGTGTATCACCGCGAGCGCTTCCTGCGCGCCACCCGTGAAGCGCCGCTCGACGTCGAGATGCGGTGCTATCGAACCGCGATCCACGGCCGCCTGCACGATCTGCGCGGCGGTTGGAAGGCGATGCACGATCCGACCGACTACGCCGCCAGCCAGGCGCTCGCGCGCACGCTGCGCGAGGACGGCTCGGACGGCGTCGTCTACGACAGCGTGCGCCACGCCGGCGGCGAGTGCGTCGCGTTGTTCTATCCGGATCTCGCCGCACCGTGCGTGCAGGCGCAGCACCTGATCTACCGCTGGGACGGCGAGCGGATCGCGGCCGTGCTCGAAGTCACTGAGTTGGCGCGCAAGCGCTAGGGCCGCTTCGGCCGCGCCGCACCGGCCGATTCGCGTGCGGCCGCGACGACTTCTTCGATCGCCGCGACCACCGCCTGCGGCTGATCGAAATGGATGTCGTGGCTCGCGTTCGGAACGATGCGCTGGACGCCGCGCGTCGACAAGCCGGCGACGTTGCGCTGCTGCTCCAGCGTGCGTCGGCCGTCTTCGTCGTCGGGCAGGCCGCTCGGCGTCTCCGACAGCGCGCGCGTGAGTACGATCATCGGCAGGTCGCCGTAGGGCCGCCATCCGAGCAGCAGCTGATAGGGGCTGTCTTCGTCGTAGGCCAGCGTCTCCCACAGGCGCGCCTGCAGAAAGCTCGGCGTTTGCTCGAGCCGCATGTAGACGCGGCTGATCGCGTCGGCGTAACGCCCATTGAGGGCGGCCGTCACGCAGCGCGCGTGGTCGAGCGTGCCTGGAACGAAGCCGCGTCGCGCCGCTTCGATGCACGGCTCCGCTTCCGCGAGGGTGCGCGCGCGGCGCGCCTGGATTCTTTCCGGCGTCGCACGCGCTCGAAACGCCTCGTGCCAGTGGTACTCCTCGGTCGAGCCGTCGTCGAGCACCAGGCCGGCCACTTCCGCGCGATAGATGTCCGCGTACAAGCGCACGTTCCTGCCGCCGTAGGAATGTCCGACCAGCACATAGGGCGGTTCGACCGCCGCCGCCTGCAGCAGCCGGTGCAGGTCGTCGACGATGTTCGCGCTGGTGCCGGGCCGCTGCGCGGGATCGCTGAAGCCGAGGCCGGCGCGATCGTAGGCGCAGGCGCGCGTGGTCTTCGCGACGACGGGCTGCACCAGGCCCCAGATCTGGCTCCAGTTGGCCAGTCCCGCGTCGAAGACGACGGTCGGCGATCCTGCGCCGACGCAGTGAAGATTGAGCCGCCGTCCGCCGCCGACGTCGACCAGCCGTTGCGGCGCGGCGTAGGCCGTGTCGACGATCGTTTGCTGGTTCCGTTCACCGGCGCCGAATGCCGCGGCCGGCACGCTCAGCGCGAACCCGAGCAGGCGACGCAGAACCGGAAGCGGTGCGCGTCGCACGGCGCTTCGGTTCAGACGTCGCCGTCCTGCGCCCAGCCTTCGCCGTTGCCGCGCTGGAACACGCGGTCGCTGTCCAGCACGGAGCCGGCCGGCACCGAGTCGAGCGCCGCCAGTTCGGCGTAGATCGGCGTGAAGTCCGGCCGCGTCGCGTCGATCAGCTGTTCGAAGCTGTCGATGACGAAGTAGGTCTTCTGGTAGGTGTCGATGCGATAGCGCGTGCGCATGATGCGCGCCAGATCGAAACCGATGCGGTTCGGCGCGGCCGATTCGAGGCAGTGGATCGACTCGCCCTTCGACGACACGATGCCGGAGCCGTAGATGCGCAATCCGCCGTCCTGGCGGATCAGGCCGAACTCGACCGTGTACCAGTACAGACGGGTCAGGTTGACCAGCGCCTCGGCGCCGACGCCGTGCGCCTTCACGCCGCCGCGGCCGTAGGCCTGCATGTAGTCGGCGAAGACCGGATTGAGCAGCAGCGGCACGTGGCCGAACAGGTCGTGGAACAGGTCCGGTTCGGCGATGTAGTCGATCTGCTCGGGCTTGCGGATCCACCAGGTGACCGGGAAGCGGCGGTTCGCCAGGTGATCGAAGAAGGTCAGCTCGGGCAACAGGCCCTCGACGCCGACGAGTTCCCAGCCGGTGGTCTTCGCCAGCACCTCGTTCAGTTCGTCGAAGCGCGGGATCGCGTCCGGCGTCATGCCGAAGCGCTGCTGGTTGTCGATGAACTCGCGGCAGGCTCGGCCCTTCAGCACTTCGCGCTGGCGTTCGAACAGGATCGCCCAGGTTTCGTGGTCCGTGCGCGAGTAGCTGTTCCAGGGCTGCTCGACCACGGCGGTGGTGTAGACCGGCACGTAGCCCTTGTCGGTCTGCTGGTGTTCGACGCGGCGCGGCGTGGCGTTCATGACGTGATTTCCTGTGCGCTCGTCCGTGATCGCGAATATCGGGAGCGGCCGTCCGTCGCCGCGTCTTTCAGGGGTAGGCGCGAAGCTTAGCGCGGTTCGACCGGCGCTGCGCCGTCAGTGCACGGTCGGCGGACTGTCCTCGCGCGGACGCGGGCGGAACACGATGACGCGGCCGCGCTGGTCGTCTTCCGGCCTGCGCTGCCACAGCACCGGAACGTTCGCCGCGCGCGGCAGTTCGAGTTCCTCGTCGGGCAGCGGTTCGACCGCTTCCTCGTCTTCCCACGAATAGCGCTTGCGCGGTGGCAGCGGATCGCGCGCGCGCAGCAGCACGGCGGCGATCAGGCCGGCGACCGCGCCGGCGAGGTGGTATTCGAAACTGACGTTCGCCTCGCGCGGCAGCACCGTCATCAGCATGCCGCCGTAGAGGAAGAACACGACCAGCGAGACGACCACCGCGAGGCGATCGCGCCGCAGCAGGCCCATCACGAACAGGAAGAACATCAACCCGTGCGCGATGCCGCTGGCACCGACATGCGTGGAAGACCGCGCGAACAGCCAGACGGCGAGACCGGAGGCGAGCCAGATCGCCGGTAGCGCCAGCCGCGCCGCGCGCGGATAGCAGTAGAGGGTCAAGGTCGCGAGCAGCGCCAGCGGCAGCGTGTTCGACATCAGATGGTCGAACGAGGCGTGCGCGAACGGCGCGGTCAGGATGCCGATCAGGCCGTCGAACTGGCGCGGCCGCACGCCGAGGCTATCGAGCGGCCAGCCGAGCAGCCAGGCCAGGCCCCAGGCGACCCAGATGCCGGCGAGCAGCGCCATCGCGCCGACCACGGCGTAGCGCACGCGCTCGCGATCGTTGGCGACGACGGTGGCGGTCGGTTCCGGGACGGGGCGCGCGAGGTCCATGCCGGCATCATGGGGATGTGGCCGCGCCGCCTCAAGCCGGCGCCGCGTTCAGCCGGCGTCGCGGCGCGGCGGGAAGCGCAGGCTGGCGACGATCGAGGCGCCGATCAGCAGCGCGACGACGCCGAGCGCGATGCCGATCGGGATCTTGTAGACGTCGGCGATCAGCATCTTGGTGCCGATGAACAGCAGCACCGCGGCGAGACCGTAGCTGAGCAGGTGGAAACGCTCCGCCGCGCCGGCGAGCAGGAAGAACATCGCGCGTAGGCCGAGCACGGCGAACACGTTCGAGGTCAGCACGACGAACGGATCCTCGGTGACCGCGAAGATCGCCGGGATCGAATCGACCGCGAAGATCACGTCGGTGACGGCGATCAGCAGCATCACCACGAACAGCGGCGTGTAGCGGTGCTTGCCGCCGTCGAGCACGCGCAGCGCGCTGCCGTGGAATTCCTTGGTCAGCGGCAGATGCTTGCGTATCCAGCGCAGCATCGGGTTGGCTTCCAGATCCGGCTCCTGGTTCGCCGCGAGCAGCATCTTCACGCCGGTGACGATCAGGAACAGGCCGAACAGGTAGAGGATCCAGTGGAACTTCGCCACCAGCGCGGCGCCGATGAAGATCAGGATCGCGCGCAGCACGATCGCGCCGAGCACGCCGAGCATCAGCGCGCGCTGGCGCTGCTCGGCCGGCACGGCGAAGTAGTTGAAGATCATCAGGAACACGAAGATGTTGTCGACCGCGAGCGACTTCTCGACCACGTAGCCGGTGAGGAACTCGAGCGCGATGTCGTTGGCCACCGCCCGGCCGGCCTGGCCGTCGAGCCACCACCACAGTCCCAGGTTGAAGGCGAGCGCGAGGCCGACCCAGGCCAGGCTCCACACCAGCGCCTCGCGAAAGGAGACGCGGTGCGGGCCGCCGCTGCGCAGGACGAGAAAGTCGACGACCAACGCCGCCAGCACGATCAACGTGAAGGCGGTCCAGAGACTGGTGGTTCCGATGCTGTGCATGCCGTGCTCCGAAAAGACGAGACCCCGCGAACCGACGGCACGCGGGGCCTTTGCGTTTTCGCAAGGCGCACCTTCACCGTAGTCCGCGAAGGTCTCGCTCGCAGGTTCGCTGGAACCTGCCTGCCGGACCGGAGTTTTCGATTCGCGTGAGAATCGAGACTCGTGCTGACGATCGCGGCAGCGGGAGCTACTCCCCTTCTGCGGTCGCGACAATAGCGGCGCGACCGTGCCGTGGCAAGCTCCACGCGCGTGCCAGTGGCGGCACGCGCGTTCAGGGGGTTATTCGTCCGCGAGCGGGCCCGCGGACAGCCAGTTACGGCACGAAGGCGATGCGGATCGCGTACAGCACGGCGATCGCGACCCCGACGACCGTGGCCGCGATGACCAGTCCGGCGACGACGCGCATCGCGGTGACGCCTTCGGAGTCGGTCTTGGGATCGGCGCCGACGCCGCGCACCTGCTGGCCGACCCAGTCCAGCGCCTGGCGCAGCGACTCGACGGTGCCGGCCGCGGCGCGCCCGGTGGCGTTCGTGGCCAATTGAGCGGCCTTTTTCGCGTCCTCGCCGAGCGGACTGGTGCGCGCCGTTTCGGCCGATTGCACGAGCTTGGTTTTCTCCAATCCCTCGCGCAGGGCCTTAGCGTCGCCTTCGGTGCGCAGCGTCTGCTGCGCGTCGGCGGGACGTTGCTGGTTGACGGTGCGCAGATCGGTCTGCGGCCGCGTCTGCGCGTCGTTCTGCGTGCGCGCCTGCTGCTGAGTCTGCGCTTCGTTCGGGGTCTTCGTCAGCGCCTTGTCGGCGGGCATGTCCGGCGGACGCTTGGCGTCGGCCGGCGCCTGCGGCAGCTGCGTCGGCGAATTGCGCAGGTCGCGCGCCGCGTTCTCGTTCTGCGCAGGCAATTGCTGCGGAGTGGCCGTGGTCGACGCCTGGCGGGCTTCCGCGGTCTGCTGGCCGAGCAACCCCGCCGCGCCGGCGGCCAGGTTCGCCAGTTGTCCGGGAATCGAGGACGGCAGTGCACCCTGCGCGGTCGCCTGCGCCAGGACGCCTGCGGCCTGCCCGGTTCCCACGAAGCCGCTCAACGGCACGGGCTGCGCCATCGGCGTAGCGGCGCGGTTCGTCGCCTGTTGCGCCTGGGTTTGCGCAGGCTGGGACGTCTGGGACGAGGGCGAGGTCTGCGCAGACGACGGCGATGCCTGCGGCTGGCCGGTGCGCAGCTCGGTGACGTTGCCGCCCCGGCTGGAAGTCGGATTCGATGCGCCTTCGTTGCCGCCCATCGGCGTCGTCGGCCGTCCGTCGTTCGCGCGGTTGGAGGACGGAGGGCCGCCCTCGTTGTGCGGCCCGCCCGGAAGATTCGGCTGCGTCCGCTCCGAATGGGCCGGCGCGCCGATGGGCCTGGGCGTATCCGGATGCCCGTGATTGTGGCCGTTCGGCCCCTGATGGTTCTGGCCCTGGTCGTCCGGTGTGATCCTGGAGGAGGAGGTGTCCGGATTGAGCTGGTTTCCCCCGCCGAGCAAGCGGCCGACACCTTCCAGCGTCGTATCGAGCACGCCGCCGACGGTCTTGATGACGCCGCCCAGGGTTCCGCTCAGGGTCTCCATCTGCTGACCCGGATGCATCTGGTTCTGCACGCCGAAGGCGTTGCCGCGAGGGATGTTTCCGCCGTTGTTGACCGGCGGCCCACCCGTGTTGATGGGCGGTCCACCGGTGTTCGACGGATTTGACGGCGGTGGCCGGCCTTCCTGGCGCGGCGTATCCCGCACGCCCGAGCGCTGCGTCACATCCCCTTTGGAATTCTCGGGGTCGCGCTCGGAGGGCTGTCGGTTGACGTTCTGCCCGTCGTTGTCGGTACCGCCGTCGTCGACGTTCTGGCCCTGGTCGTTCTGGTTCTGGACGCCACCGCCGGAACGGGTTCCGTCGGGCACGTGCTGGGTTCCCTGGAGCCCAGCGGCGACGGCGGGATCGATACCGCCTCCTCGGCCTACATTTAAGCCCATGACTTTCGGCCTCGTCTGGACGGAACGAACGGGTGGAGTGGGTCTTATACCGCAAGCAAAAGACGGGAGGGATTGGGGAAAACCCTAAGCCGCGACGCCGGACCTGCCGCTTTCCGGACGGCTGAACGAGCGCTTCGGTATCATTCGCGGCATGAGCCATACCGCCGCGGGCGCCCTGCCCCTGATCCAGCTGAAGACCGAGCGACGTTCGAACCATCCCTGGATCTTCCAGAAAATGGTCGAAAAGCCGGCGAACAAGCCGAAACCTGGCACGATCGTCGATATTGTCGATCGCGAGGGCACGTTCGCCGGCCGCGGTTTCTACAACGGCCATTCGCGCATCGCGCTGCGCGTCCTGACCGCCGATCCGGACGAGGCCGTCGACGAGGCGTTCTTCGCCCGTCGCATCGCCGCGGCCGTCGCGCTGCGGCGCGAGGTGCTGAAGCTCGACGCGGTCACCGACGCCTATCGCCTGATCCACTCCGAAGGCGACGGATTGTCCGGCCTGGTCGTCGACCGCTTCGCCGACACGCTGGTGATCGAATACTTCTCCGCCGGCATGTTCCGCCAGCGCGACCTGATCCGGCGCTGCCTGCTCGAGCACTTCCCCGACGCGAATCTGTACTGGTTCGCCGAGGAGCACGTGCAGAAGCAGGAAAGCTTCGACTGCGGCATTCCCTCGCCGCCGACGCCGACGGTGATCCGCGAGCACGACGTGGGCTTCCACGCCGCGCCGGGCACCAAGCACAAGACCGGTTTCTTCGCCGACCAGCGCGACAACCGCAAGACGCTGTCGGAGTTCTGCGCCGGCAAGCGCGTGCTCGACCTGTGCTGCAACTCCGGCGGCTTCGGCATCTACGCCAAGACCATCGGCGGCGCGGACGAAGTGGTCGGCGTCGACCTCGACGAGGAGATCCTCGGCATCGCCGAGAAGAACGCGCGCCTGAACAAGGCGCGCGTGCGCTTCGTGCAGGCCGACATCTTCCACTGGCTGCGCGACGCGGCGGCGAACAACGCCAAGCAGTTCGACGTCGTCATCCTCGATCCGGCCAAGATGACACGCGATCGCGAGCAGGTCATTCCGGCGCTGAAGAAATACCTCGACATGAACAAGCTCGCGCTCGGCGCGGTCAAGCCGGGCGGGATCTTCCTGACTTGCTCGTGCACCGGGCTGGTCAGCGAGGAGCAGTTCCTCGACATGCTGCGCCGCGCGGCGTTCTATGCCAACCGCACGGTGCAGGTGCTCAAGGTCAGCGGTGCCGGCCCCGATCATCCGTGGCAGGCGCACGTGCCCGAATCGCGCTATCTCAAGGCCGCGCTCTGCCGCGTCGAGTAATCGGCGCACCGGAAAATCCGGATCCTCGTCATCCTTGCGAAAGCGGGGATGACGAGGACTTCCCGATGCTTCACTTGCCGGCAGCGGGACTCGTCGCCGGAATGCGGTCGGCCAGCACCAGCTCCGCGCGCATCGACCGGTCGCCGCGGCGATAGTCGACGGCCAGGTGCGTGCCGGCCGGCAGATCGCGCAGGCGTTGGCGCCATTCGGACAGCGACCGCTTCGCGACCGCTTCCCCGTCGATCGCCGTGATCAGATCGTCGTCGCGCAGTCGCGCGCGCGCGGCGGCGCTGTCGGCGGCGACGTCGACGATCTTCAGTCCCTCGCCGGCGCCGAGCAGCCACAGGCCGCTGCGGTCGAACGCGTCGGGCTTGGCGAAGTCCGCATTCGGCGCCAGGTACATGCGCTTGGCCGCGTAGTCGAACGCGACCGTGAAGCGCTTCAGCACGCCGCCGCCGAGATTGGCCTGCGGATCGACCGCGGCGAACGCACTCTTCTCGCCGAGAAAGAGATCGCCGGCGACGCCGTCGATCGCCACCGCGCCGAGTTCGAGCCGACCCAGGCGCACCGGCCGGCCGCGCGACGCGCCGCCGACACCCCAGCCGATCACCGCCTCCGGCGCGGCGCGGTACTTCGCCGCGAGGCCGTGCTCCTTCGCGAACGGCGAGTGCATGGTCAGCGACACGCGCGAACCGGTGTCGACGCTGATGCGCAGCGGCACGCCGTCGAGCTTGCCGGCGACGATCGGAATGCGCTCGGCCAGCTCGAACGGCACCGCGGTGGCGGCCGGCGGCGGCGTGAACTTCGCCGGGTCGGCCAATATCAGCTCGTGCGCGGCGTAGTCGATGGTGACGCCGAAGCGGCGGAACATCTCGTAGCCGACCAGACCGTCGCTCTCGAAGCCTTCGACGGCGGGCAGCGAGCCGAGATCCATGATCATGAACACCGGCTCGGCCAGCCTGGCGTCGCCGACGCGGACTTCCTTCGCATGGGCGAACGCGACGTCGACGGTTTCGTCGCCCGCGCCGCGCCCGGCCAGCTTGCCTTCGCCCTTCAGACCGAACTTCGCCGCCGCCGCCGGCGTGAGCAGGTTCGCGCCGCCGGTGTCGACCAGGAAGCGCGCCTTCCTGCCGTCCAGCTCGCCGTCGACATAGATGTGGTTGTTGACCAGCTGGAAAGGGATCCGCGTGACACCGGCCACATTGTCGATGCGCGCCGTCGGCGCCATCGCCGGCGCGGCGAAGTCGGCGTCCTTCACCGGCACGTTCCACGCCACGCGCTCGATGCGCACCTCGGTGCGCTGGCGCGGCTCGATGCGGCCGTCGGCGTCGGCGAGATCGGTGACCGAGCGGAACGGCAGGCGCCGGCCGTCGACGTTGCGCCAATCGTCGAACACGGTGGTGGCGGTGTCCTGCCCCTGGCGCTGCACGACGCGGGCGAGCAGGTGCGTGGCCGGATCGAACCAGAGGCCGACCGGGTCGCCGCCGTCCGGCGTCGCGGTGACGACGTCGTAGCGATGCCCGTCCGTTTCGCGAACCTCGGCCCGATCCAGACGCGCAGGATGGCGCTCGGGATACCAGTAGCCGTGCGCGTCGAGCCAGGCCTGGCTCGACGCGCGACGCCTGGCTTCGGCGGCGTCGAGCAGCGCGACTTCGCCGCCCGGATCGCGGGTCCAGCCGATGCGGCCGTCGTAGCCGTCGGCGCCCTCGATCGGGCCGAGCCGGTACTGGCTGGCCGAGCGTCCGCGCACCAGGTCCTGGATCGCGCGGTACGTGCCGTCGAGTCCGCCGGCGCTCAGGCTGCCGTGGCTTTCGAGCGTCTTCGCCGCGTCCCAGTGCGCGCCGCCGCTGGCTTCCTTGTAGCGCGCGAACAGCGCGGCCGCGTCGTCCGCCGGCGCGCTCCGCGCACCGGCGGAAACCGCCGCGAGCAGCAGCAGGCTCGCACAAACGTGCTTCAACATCGTCGTTCTCCGTGGTGATTCGGCGGCGCTTGCATAGCGGCGCCGTTATTTGAATAATTCAATGAAATTTCAAAAGAGGCAACCCAACCGATGGCACGGAGGAAGCGGGCGGTACTGGAAACCGCCGACGAGATCGGCCTGCTGGCCTCGCCGGCGCGCATCGAGATCGTCGACACGCTGGAGGCGCTCGGCGGCGCCGTTTCGGTGGCCGAGCTGGCGGCCCAGCTCGGACGTCCCGCGGACGGGCTCTACTACCATCTGCGCCAGCTCGCCGCCGGCGGGCTGATCGAGGAGGAGATCGCCGCCGACGGCCGGCGCTATCGCACGCGCACGCGCCGCGGCGACCGCCTGCGTCTGCGCTACCGGCCCGGCGCCACCGCCAACGCCAAGGCGGTCGAACGCGTCGCCGCCAGCGTGCTGCGCGTGGCCGGACGCGACTTCGCGCGCGCGATCGCCGACGGCGATTCGGTCGTCGAGGGGCCGCGGCGCGAACTGTGGGCGGCGCGCGGCAAGGGCTGGGTCGGCGCGGACGACCTCGCCGAGATCAATCGCCTGCTGACGCGCCTGATGGACCTGCTGCAGCAACCGCGCAAGAAGCGCGGCGGGCGCCTGATCGCGTTGTCGTGGGTGCTGGCGCCGATCGACGCGCGCCCGGCGCGTCGCGGCGAGGCGGCACCGAAGAAACGCCAGCGCAGCGCCTGATCGCGGCCGCGCCGGCGGGAACGACGGCGCGGCCCGCGCGCGACATCTTGCTAGACTTCGCGCTCGCAGTTCGCAAGGCAGCCGCATGAAGAAGTCCAAGCCGTCCGTGAAGAAGATCGAGCCGGTCAGCCAGACGCAGGCCGAGGACGCGATCCGCGTCCTGCTGCGCTGGGCCGGCGAGGATCCCGCGCGCGAAGGGTTGCTCGACACGCCCAAGCGCGTGGCCCTGGCGTATCGCGACTGGTTCTCCGGCTACGCCACCGATCCGGCCGACTACCTGCGCCGCACCTTCGAGGAAGTCGCCGGCTACGACGAGATGATCGTGCTGCGCGACATCGAGTTCGAATCGTTCTGCGAGCACCACATGGCGCCGATCATCGGCCGCGCCCACGTCGGCTACCTGCCGACCGACAAGGTGGTCGGCATCAGCAAGCTGGCACGCGTGGTCGATGCCTACGCGCGGCGCTTCCAGGTGCAGGAAAAACTGACCGCGCAGATCGCGCACTGCATCGAGGACGTGCTCAAGCCGCGCGGCGTCGGCGTCGTCGTCGACGCCGTGCACCAGTGCATGACCACCCGCGGCGTGCACAAGCGCGGCGTGTCGATGATCACCAGTCAGATGCACGGCAGCTTCCGCGAGGACGCGCGCACGCGCGCCGAGTTCCTGCGCTTCATCGACATCCACAACCGTTGACCGCACGTCGGGCGCCGCCGCCCGACGCTTGGATCTTGCCGCGCACTTCCGGAGCGCCGCGATCGGCCGGCACCGGCCCGGCCGGCGGCGAAAACTGCATCGCGCCGTGCCGAGCAACGGCGTCGACGGCACGGGCGGCGATCGCCGATTCGTACAATCCGCGCGACACGCGATCGGCTAAGCTGCGCGCCCACGCCGCCCTCGACCGCCGGATACCCGCTTGAACGCCTCCCCCACCGAGCCGCGGCGCGCCGCGCTGATCTTCATCTTCGTGACCGTGCTGATCGACATCCTATCGTTCGGCCTGATCATCCCGGTGCTGCCGCACCTGATCGAAGGTTTCCTGAACGGCGACGTCTCGAAAGCGGCGGTCTGGTACGGCTGGTTCGCCACCGCGTTCATGGCGATGCAGTTCCTGTTCACGCCGGTGCAGGGCGCGCTGTCGGACCGCTTCGGACGGCGGCCGGTGATCCTGCTCTCCAACCTCGGCCTCGGTCTCGATTTCCTGATGATGGCGCTGGTCAACAGCCTGCCGCTGCTGTTCATCGGTCGCCTGATCTCCGGCATCACCGCGGCGAGCTTCAGCACCGCGAACGCGTACGTCGCCGACGTGACGCCGCCGGAAAAGCGCGCCGGCGCGTTCGGCATGATCGGCATGGCGTTCGGCATCGGCTTCGTCATCGCACCGGCGATCGGCGGCGTGCTCGGCGAGGTCAATCCGCGGCTGCCGTTCTGGCTCGCGGTGGGTCTGGCGCTGACGAACTTCCTCTACGGCCTGATCGTGCTGCCCGAATCCCTGCCGCCGGAGAAACGCTCGCCGCGCTTCGACTGGAGCCACGCCAACCCCATCGGTTCGCTGCGCTTGCTGCGCCGCTATCCGCAGGTGTGGGGTCTGATCGGCGTGCTGTTCCTGATGGCGCTCGCGCATATCGTCTATCCGAGCACGTTCGTGCTGTACGCCGACTACCGCTTCGGCTGGGGCCCGAAGATGGTCGGCTACACGCTCGGTCTGGTCGGCGTGCTCGGCATCATCGTGCAGGGCGGCTTGGTCAAGAAGATCGTCGCGCGCTTCGGCGAGCGGCGCACGCTGCTGATCGGCCTCGCCTGCGGCACGCTCGGCTTCGCGCTGTACGGCCTCGCGCCGACCGGCTACTGGTTCTGGGCGGCGTCGCCGATCGCCGCGCTGTGGGGCGTCGCCGGTCCGGCCGCGCAGGCGTTGATCTCGCACCAGGTCGACCCGACCGAGCAGGGCCGCCTGCAGGGCGCGATCGCGAGCCTGTCGAGCGTCGCCGGCATCCTCGCGCCGACCTTGTTCACGCGCACTTTCGCTGCCGTCACCGACGCGAACCTGCACGACGCCTGGGCCGGCATCACCTTCGGCCTCGCCGCGGTGATGGTCGGCGCCGCATGGCTGCTCGCCGCGCGTTCTTCCGCCTCGCTGCCGACGGCGATCGCCCCGGCGATGCCGATCGCGACGATCGCGCCGGAGGCTGTCGCGGAGAAGGCCGAACTCGACGTGCGGCCCGCGACCGACGAGGCGCGCTGAAGGCCGAGCGGTTCACGGCTCAGCCCAGCAGGAAATGGTTCTCGGGTGAGGCCAGGCGGAAACCGATGACGGATCGTTCGGCATACGCGCCCTCCCTGGCGAAAGGATCGCTTCCGGCGATCCTCTCCGCCTCCTCCTGCGTCGGACACTGCAGCACGAGGATCGCAGTTCCATCGCTGCACGGGCCGCACAGGATCACTGTGCCGGCGTTCGACAAGCCGGCAAGCCAGGCGACGTGGTCCTGCACCAGGGAGGGAGTCATCTTCTCAGACCGTGCATCGCCGAGCCTGACCAGGAAATGGGCCACGCGCACCTCGAAGCAGGCGGCTCGGCCGAGCCGCCCGTGTAATTCTGTCGCCCCGAGTGCGGTCCTAGGGGGCGTACTTCACGCTGCAGCCGTACGGCTCGGACGTCGGCACGCTGACCGCCTTGCCGGCCTTCAGCTCGGCCAGCACCTGCGGCACGTACTGTGTCGCCTTGGCGAGATCTTCCTTGTCCGCGCTGGCGATCGAATCGATGCCGCCCATGTAGCGCAGCGTGCCGCTGCCGTCGATGACGTACAGGTGCGGCGTCGTCTTGGCGCCGTAGGCATGGCCGATCTTGCCGTCGCCGTCGAACAGGTACGCGGTCGGCGCGGCGTGGTATTGCGTGAGGAATTCCTGCGCGCCCTTCGTGTCGAGATGGCCTTGCTTGCCGTCCGCGCCCGAATTGATCGTCAGCCAGACGACGCCGTCCTTGACCGCGTCGGCCTGCTGCTTGGGAATGTTGCCGCTGGAGTAGTGCTTCTGCACGAACGGGCAGCCGGGATTGTTCCACTCGAGCACGACGGTCTTGCCCTTGTACTGCGACAAGGTCTGCGTGTAGCCGTGGCTGTCGGTCGCGCTGAAATCCGGCGCGGGCTGGCCGACCGCGACGTTGGCCATCGCCGGCACGGCGGCGAGGCTGAGCGCGGTGGAGAAAAGCAGGCGAATCGCTTTCATGAGGGTTCTCTCGTTCGGGGAAGGGGCAACGACGTCACGGCGCGGTCGCCGGCGGATTCGCGGCGAGCGGCGCGCGCACGCGCCAGCCGCGCGGTCCTCCGACGCCGTCGGCGGTCAGCCACAGCTCGATGTCCGACGGCGCGGTGGTGAAGTATTCGCTCTTGCCGGCTTCGACGATCACCGCGTCGCCGTCGCGGCGGATCGTCGGCGGCTTGTTGTCGAACACCTTCCTCTGTGCGACGAACGCGTCGAGTGTCGCCGCCGCCGGCGGCAGGCCCGGACCGCTCAGCGTGACGACGAAGCGATCGCCGTCCTCGCGCGCGCTCGCCTTCCAGGCGGTCGCCTGCGGCTGCGCCAGGCGGGCGTCGGAGAATTGCCGGATCCAGCGCGTGTCGGGCTTGGCGTCCTCGCGCACGACCGGCAGTTCGATGCTGAGGCTGGCCTTGCCCGGGATGCATTCCTCGCGGCACATCAGCCATTTCGCCGTGACCGTGGCGCGCACGGTCGAACCGACGGTGGCCTCGGCCGGCACCGCGATCGAGATCGGCAGCAGCGTTTCGCCGTCGTAGCCGAAGTTGTAGAGGCCGCCGACCTCGAAGCGCTTCGGCACCGGCCAGGCGATCGCGTCGGCCTGGAAGCCGGCCGGCAGCGTCCACTCCAGCGTCGTCGGCAACCCGGAATCGCCGGGATTGACCCAGTAGGTATGCCAATGCGGCTGGTGGCGCAGCAGCAGGCCGAACTGTTCCGCTTGGCCCGGCACCAGCGCCGTGTGCTCGGCGACCAGTTCGACCTGTACCGGCTCGGCGTCGTCCTTCGCCGGCGCCGCGATCGACGTCGCGGCGGAGAAGGCGAGCAGGCTGGCGGTAGCGAGTCGGAGCATCGCGCGTGGTCCTCGCCGGTAACGTAGACGAATCGAGGTTAGCAATCCGTAACGGCGGCCGCAGCACCCCTTTCGGCACTCCCGCATCGTCCCCATTTTGGGCATCGTCGTGATGCGTCGAGATCGATGCGAGGAATGCCGATGCTGACTTTTCTGCTCTGGGTGTTGCTGCTGGTGTTCTGCTGGCCGCTGGCCTTGCTGGCGCTGGTGCTGTACCCGATCGTCTGGTTGCTGCTGCTGCCGTTCCGCCTGATCGGCTTCGCCGTCGAGGGCGTGTTCGAGCTGCTGCGCGCGATCATCCTGCTGCCGGCACGCCTGCTCGGCGGACGACCGGCGACGCGCTGAGGCGGCACGGCATGGACGCCGCACTCGATCCGCGCGCACGCGACGTGCTCGACCACTGGTTCGGCACGTCGGTCGACGATGCCGACGTGTTCGCCGAGAAAGGCGCGCTGTGGTTCGGCGCGGGTGCGGCCGTCGACGCGGAGATCCGCGCGCGATTCGCCGCGCTGCACGACGAGGCGGTCGCCGGCGAGCTCGATCCCTGGCTCGCCGTGCCGCACGGTCGGCTCGCCCTGGTGATCCTGGTCGACCAGTTTTCCCGCAACCTGTTCCGCGGCGCTGCGCGCGCGTTCGCGCACGATGCGCTGGCGCGCGCTTGGGTCGACGACGGCCTGCGCCTGGGCATCGACCGCGACCTGCGCCTGTGCGAGCGCGTGTTCTTCTATCTGCCGCTGGAGCATTCCGAATCGCTGGCCGACCAGCAGCATTCGGTCGCGTTGTTCACGACCTTGCGCAACGCCGCGCCCGCCGCGCTGCGCGCGCGCTGCGACGACTATCTCGACTACGCCGTGCGCCATCGCGACATCGTCGCGCGCTTCGGCCGCTTTCCGCACCGCAACGCGACGCTCGGGCGCGCCTCGACCGAGGCGGAGAGCGAATTCCTGCGCCAGCCGGGTTCCTCGTTCTAGCCGGAACCGGCATCCTTGGCGTCCGCTCGTACGGCCGGACCGAACCGCATGAAGAGCATTGCGCTCGTCTTGACCTGCGTCGCCGCCTCGGCGATTGCGGCGCCGCCCCGCTTCGCCGAGGACCTGCCGCCGGAAAGCGGCTACTCGGTCGTGCTGAAGCTGGTCCCGGGCGACGACGGCCAGGTCCGCTTCTGCACCTTGCACAGCGTGCACGAGGGAGCGCCCGAAGGGCAGGCGGTGAACGTGACGCCGGGCAGCGCCTACGTCGCCGATGCCTGCCGCAAGCTGTCCAAGAAGAAGTGGACGATCGAGCGCGACGCCGGCGGCGAGATCAAGGCGGCGTTCTACTTCTGCCGCTACCTCGAATCGGTTCCCGAGATGGCCTACTGCGAGCGTCGCTTCGGCGATTGAGCGCGACGGCGGCGATCAACCGAAAAACCAGTAGCACACCGCGATCGAGGCGATCACGCCGGCGAGATCGGCGAGCAGGGCGCAGCCGACCGCGTGCCGCGCGCGTTGGATGCCGACGGCGCCGAAATAGACCGCCAGCACGTAGAAGGTGGTCTCGGTGCTGCCCTGCACGGTCGCCGCGACCAGCGCCGGGAAGCTGTCCACGCCGTGGGTCTTCATCGTCTCGATCAGCATCGCGCGTGCGGCGCTGCCGGAGAACGGCTTGACCAGGGCGGTCGGCAGCGCGTCGACGAAGCGCGTGTCCCAGCCAAACGCGTGCACCAGCCAGCGGATGCCGTCGAGGGCGAAATCGAGCGCGCCGGACGCGCGCAGCACGCCGACGGCGCAGAGCATCGCGACCAGATACGGCAGCAGGTTCTTCGCGACCTCGAAACCCTGCTTGGCACCGTCGACGAAGCTCTCGTACACCGGCACCTTGCGCCAGGCGCCGGCGAGGAGGAACGCGATCACGATCGCGAACAGGGTCAGGTTGCCGAGCAGGGAGGACAGCCCCGCCAGCGCCGTCGCCGACAACGTCGCCAGCACCGCCATGAAGCCGCCGAGCAGGAGGCCGACCACGGCGAGCCAGATCAGCACCACCGGGTCGTGCAGCTTCAGGCGCTGCATGAACGCGACCGAGAACAAGCCGACCAGCGTCGAGGCACTGGTGGCGAGCAGGATCGGCAGGAACACCAGGGTCGGGTCGGCCGCGCCCTGTTGCGCGCGGTACATGAAGATCGACACCGGCAGCAGGGTCAGCGACGAGGCGTTCAGCACCAGAAACAGGATCTGCGCATTGCTGGCGGTGTCGGCGCTCGGGTTGAGCGTCTGCAGCTCGCGCATCGCGCGCAGGCCGATCGGCGTCGCCGCGTTGTCGAGGCCGAGCGCGTTGGCGGCGAAGTTCAGCGTGATCAGCCCGATCGCCGGATGGCCGCGCGGCACCTCGGGCATCAGCCGCCCGAACAGCGGCCCGAGCCAGCGCGCGAGCACGTCGACGACGCCGGCCGCCTCGGCGATGCGCAGCAGGCCGAGCCAGAGAGTCAGCGTGCCGAACAGCAGGATCATCACCTCGACCGACAGCTTGGCCATCTCGAACAGGCTGCCGACCATCGCGGCGAACACGCCGGCGTTGCCGCCGACCAGCCATTGCGCCAGCGCGGCGACGGTGGCGGTCAGGAAGAAGCCGAGCCAGAGACGGTTGAGCATCGAGACGGTCGCCGAGCGGCGAGGCGCCGCGCCGGCATCCTAAGCGGGTCGCGGCGCGCGCGTCACCCGCGCCGGCTCGACTCGCCCGGCCTAGGGAAAACCCGAACTCGGGTACGCCCGAGGCTGACGTGGCCAGTACGCGGGCGTACGGTGTGATCCACCCTCGCCAGCGGACGGCGTTTCCCCAGAATTTCCGAATCGAACGTCGAGGTACGCCATGTCTCCGGTTTCCGCCGTCCGTCCGAACGAATCCTCCTTCCGCGAAGTGCAGCCGAGCGCCACGCAGTACGCCAAGGCGGGCGATCTGGACCTCGGCGCGGCGCGCGCGACCGGTGACACCAGCACGCGCATCGACGGCAACGCGAGCAACAGCGGCGCGCGCACCACGCGGCAGACGCCGGACGGCAAGACCATCGCGGTCGATCCGCTGCACCAGGACGGCGACGTCTCCATCGCGCGCGAGCGCACCCTCGCCGACGACGGCCAGGGCGGCCAGTACGTCAGTTCCGACCAGCTGGTGGTGACCACCGGTCGCGGCGACGACCGCATCGCGGTGAAGAACAACACCGACGGCTCGCTCGCCGTCGACGTCAACGGGAAGGCCTACCAGTTCGAGATGGCCGACGCGCAGGCGCTGACCGTGCGCAGCGGCGACGGCAACGACACCATCGACGTCGCCTCCGACGTCAAGGTCAACCTGATCGTCGACGGCGGTGCGGGCGACGACACCATCACCACCGGCGCCGGCAACGACATCGTCGACGGCGGCCTCGGCAACGACAAGATCTCCACCGGCGCCGGCAGCGACGACGTTTTCGGCAACAGCGGCAACGACGTCATCGACGCCGGCGCCGGCAACGACGTCGTCTACGGCGGCGACGGTGACGACACCCTGCTCGGCGGCGCCGGCGCGGACTACCTCGAGGGCGGCGCCGGCAACGACCGCCTCGAAGGCGGCGACGGCCAGGACATGCTCTCCGGCGGCGTCGGCGACGACACCCTGATCAGCGGCGCCGGCGACGACCGCGTCTACACCGGCGCGGGCACCGACACGGTCGACAACGCGGCCGGCAAGGACGTCGTCTACGCGCAGCAGGGCGTGGATACCTTCACCGCGGCCAAGGGCGCCAGCAACCAGGTCGTCAACGTCGACCTGACCGGCTCGCCGGGCGCCAAGGGCGTCAAGCTGGAAGGCTCGCCGGCCTTCGTGCAGCGCGTGCAGGCCGACATGGACTTCCTGCAGGCCTCGCCGGTCGGCCGCCAGATGCTGGCCGAGTTCGACCGCGCCGCCGCCAACGGCAACAGCGTGACGATCCGCGAGCTGTCCAACGAAGAGAACGGCTACACCATGCCCGACGTCGCCGCCGGCGGCACCTGGGCCGACACCGAGATCACCCGCGGCCGCGCCGGCAAGGGCGACGACGCAGTCATCGCCTACAACCCCTCGTTCCACATGGACGCGTTCCCGGCGCCGGTCGGCGTGCTGTTCCACGAGATGTCGCACGCCTACAACGCGGTCACCGGCACGTTCCAGCCGGGCGATTATCGCGGCAGCGACGCGCAGGACCGCAACGCCGGCGTGCCGAACTCCGAGCGCCAGGCCGTCGGCCTGGAGAACAGCGGCGTGAAGTTCGACTTCGACCGCGACCCGTCCACGCCGAAGACAACCGCCAATCCGGTCGCGCTGAGCGAGAACGGCCTGCGCGCCGAACTCGGCCTGGATCTGCGCCTGCATTACGCGCTCTGAACATTCGCGCGTCTAAGCTCGGCGCGTGAACGCGATCATTCCGTTGCTGCTGGCCACGGCGGTGAGTACCGCCGCGGCGCAGCGCCTGCCGGATCCGCCGCCGATGACGGACGACACCTTGCCGAGCGCGACCGTCGAGGAAGGCGCGCTGCGCCTGACCGCGCAGTTCGGCTTCGACGCCGGCAAGCGCGAGCTGCGCCTGCGCTATCTCCTGCACAACGGCAGCCGACAGGCGGTCGCGATGTTCGATCGCGGCAACAGCCTCGCCGTCGCCCAGGGACGGCTCAAGGCCGCCACGCCGGCCGCGCCGACGACCGAGCAGGACAAGGACGGCCTGACGCTGCTGCACCGCGCCGTGCCGCTGCGCAAGCCGGCGCCGACCGTGCCGCCGGTGCCGCTCGCGGCGAGGGTCGCCGCCGGCGCCGAACTCGGCGGCGACGTGCTGGTGGACGTCGGCGACGCCGCGCGCCTGCGCTACTGCCTCGGCGTGGCGCCGTTCGACAAGGAGCTGTTCTCCTCGCGGCAGAAGATCGACGGCGTCGAGCTGTGGCGCGCGTCCTTCGAGGTCGTCGGCAAGCAGAAGATGCTGTGCACGCCGTGGTTCGACACCGCCAAGCGCGAGTTCGAAGCGAAGTAGGATGCGCGTGGCCCCCCCCACCCGGGCACACTGACGCATGACCGACGACCGCCGTCCCGACAAACCCTTCTCCGCGGCCTGCGAACGCAACCGCGATCCGATCCTCGCCGTGCTGCGCGACTGGTTCGCCGACCGCCGCCGCGTGCTGGAGATCGGCAGCGGCACGGGCCAGCACGCCGTGTATTTCGCACCGGTGCTGCCGCATGTGAGCTGGCAGACGTCCGAACGCGCCGAGGCGCTGCCGGGTCTGCAGGCGTGGCTCGACGACGCCAATCTCGCCAACACGCCGCCGCCGCTGACGCTCGAGGTCGGCGGGGTGTGGCCGCGCGAAACCTACGACGCCGTGTTCAGCGCCAATACGCTGCACATCATGAGCTGGCCCGAAGTCCAGATGCTGTTCGCCGCGCTGCCCGCGGCGACGACGCTGGACGCGAAACTCGCCATCTACGGCCCGTTCAACCATGCCGGCCATTACACCAGCGACAGCAACGCCGCGTTCGACGCTTCGCTGAAGGCACGCTCGCCGCAGATGGGCCTGCGCGACGCGGCCGAGGTCGACGCGCTCGCCGCGGCGGCGGGATTCGATCTCGTCGACGACGTGGCGATGCCGGCGAACAACCGCCTGCGCTTGTGGCGTCGCGTGCGGTGAGTGAGCCGGTACTGCTGTCGTGGAGCGGCGGCAAGGATGCGACGCTGACGCTGGAGCGCCTGCTCGCCGACACGCGCTATCGCGTCGCAGGACTGCTGACCACCGTTACCGCCGACTACGGCCGCATCGCCATGCACGGCGTGCGGCGTTCGATCCTGCATCGCCAGGCAGCCAGCCTCGCCCTGCCGCTGTACGTCGCCGAGCTCGCAGCAGATGCCGACAACGACGCGTACGAGACGGCGTTCGCTCACGCGCTCGCCACCGCGCGCGAAGTCGAACCCGAACTCGCCACCGTCGCATTCGGCGATCTGTTCCTCGCCGACGTGCGCGCCTGGCGCGAAGCGCAGCTCGCCCGCCACGGCTGGCGCGGCGTGTTTCCGTTATGGGGCGAAGACACGGCGCGCCTCGCGCAGGATTTCGTCGACCGCGGCTATCGCGCGATCCTGTGCTGCGTCGACACGAGGCAGCTCGCGGCCGACTTTTGCGGCCGCGAATACGACACTCACCTGCTCGAAGATTTACCGCCCGGTGTCGATCCCTGCGGCGAGAACGGCGAATTCCACACCTGCGTCTACGCCGGACCGTTGTGGCCCGAACCGCTCGCGCTCACGCAGGGCGAGCGCGTGCTGCGCGACGGGCGTTTCCAATACGTCGATCTGCTCGAACGCGGCGCCGCCTGAGGCGGCGTCGCGAATGCGAGGTCAGCGACTGGATTGTCCGCTCGGCGGTGTTGGCGCCGGCTGCTGATCGGGTGGCGGCTTGCAACCCGCCAGGGCGAACAGCAGGCCCAGCGCGGCGGCCGACAAGGTGAGGCGATTCAGCAAGGTTTTCATTGCTGCTTCTCCTTTCGTTGCACGATGGGTGCAGTCTCGCGCCGGCGACATGAGCGTCGCGTCGGCTCGGCGTTATCACGCTGTTATCAGCGGGCGTCGATTGCGTCGCGATTCACGCTGATGAATCGTCCGGTCGACGAAGGCGAATCGCTCGGCCAAGCCTCTCGCTTGCGGACTTCGAGGTGGGTAACGGCGTGCCCAATCGCGCCATTCGTCGACGCGAGCGCGATCGGTTCGGCCACGACTCGCGCCAGCGGATCGGACTGGTCGCGTACTACAACGGCGCGAACAGCTCGGCCAGGTCTTCCTCGTCGAAGCGCAGACTCTGCGTGCTGCCGCCTTCGAGCACGGCCTGCGCGAGTTCGGCCTTGCGCTGCTGCAGCGCCTGGATCTTCTCCTCGACGGTGCCCGAACAGATCAGCTTGTAGACGAATACGGCCTTGTCCTGGCCGATGCGATGGGCGCGATCGGTGGCCTGTGTCTCGACCGCCGGGTTCCACCACGGGTCGTAGTGGATCACGGTGTCGGCGGCGGTCAGGTTGAGGCCGACGCCGCCGGCCTTGAGGCTGATCAGGAACAGCGGCACGCGGCCTTCCTGGAAGCGCTTGACCAGGCCGCCGCGCTCGCGCGCGGGCGTGTCGCCGGTCAGCATCTGCCAGCGCAGCTTGCGCTCGGCGAGTGCGCCGCCGATCAGGCCGAGCATCTCGGTGAACTGGCTGAACACGAGCACGCGGCGGCCCTCGTCGACGAGGCTGTCGACCAGATCGAGCAGCAGTTCCAGCTTGGCCGAACCGTCGACGCGGCGCGCGCCTTCGAGCTTGACCAGGCGCGGATCGCAGCAGGCCTGGCGCAGCTTCAGCAGCGCGTCGAGCACGACGATGCCGCTCTGCGCGATGCCGCGCTTGCGCACCTCCGCCAGCACGCGCTCGTGCTGGGCCAGGCGCAGCGTCTCGTAGAGTTCGCGCTGCGCGCCGTCGAGCTCGACCTTGCGCACGATCTCGGTCTTCGGCGGCAGGTCGTCGAGCACGTCTTCCTTGCGCCGGCGCAACAGCAGTGGCGCGATGCGCTGCTGCAGGCGCTCGCGACGTTCGACGTCGCCGCGCTTCTCGATCGGCGTGCGATAGAACTTGGTGAAGTTCTTCTCGCTGCCGATCAGGCCGGGCTCGACCGCGTCGAACTGCGCCCACAGCTCGCCGAGATGGTTCTCCAGCGGCGTGCCGGTCATCGCCAGGCGCCGTCGCGCCGGCAGCTTGCGCACCGACCGGGCGGTCTGGCTCTTGGCGTTCTTGATCGCCTGCGCCTCGTCGAGCACGAGCAGGGCGTAGGTGTGCGCGGCGAGCGCGTCCTCGTCGCGCGCGAGCAGGGGATAGGTGGTGATGACCAGGTCGTGCCGCGGAATCTCCGCATGCAGTTCCGCGCGCGCGGGCCCGTGCAGGACCAGCACCGACAGATCCGGCGCGAAGCGCTCCGCCTCCTCGCGCCAGTTGGCGACCAGGCTGGTCGGCGCGACGATCAGCGCCGGACCGTCGAGGCGGCCGCGGTGCTTTTCCGAGAGCAGATGCGCGAGCAGCTGCACGGTCTTGCCGAGGCCCATGTCGTCGGCGAGGATGCCGCCGAGGCCGGCGTCGGCGAGGAAGCCGAGCCAGGCGAGACCGTCGCGCTGGTAGCCGCGCAAGCTCGCGCGGAAGCCTTCCGGCTCGGCCAGCGGCATGCGCGCGTCGCGCAGGCGCTCGAGTTCGGCGCGCAGTCGCTCGCCGCCGCGCCACGGCAGGTCCGGGCCGAGCTGCTGCAGCACCGAGGCCTGCGAGCGGCGCAGGCGCAGCGTGCCGTCGGCGACCTCGTTGCCGGTGGTCTGCAGCCATTCGAGCAGCGGCGAGATCAGTTCGCGCAACTTGGTCAGCGGCAGCGGAATGCGCCGGCGCGCGTCGATAGGCACCAGCCAGACCGCGTCCTCGGCCTCGCCCTTGCGCGGCGTGAACGGGAACTGCGGGTCAGCCAGCAGGCGATGCAGGATCGGCAGCAGGTCGACGCGTTCGCCGCCGACGTCTACCCCTAAGCGCAGGTCGAACCAGGCGTTGCCGGACTCCTCGATCTCGGCGTACCAGTCGTCCGGCTCGTCGACCAGCTCGAACGGGAAATCGGCTTCCGATTCGATGCGGAAGCCGAGCTCACGCAGGCGCGAGGCGAGCGCGAACACCTGATCCGCTGCGGCGAGCTGGCCGCGGCCGTGTTCGATGACGAAGTCGCCCTGGCGCAAAGCGCCGCGCGCGACCCCGGCGATGCGCGGCAGCAGTTCGGCGTCGACGAAGCCGACGCTGTCGAGGCGTTCGATCGCGGCGATCTCGCTGGCACGGTCGCGCACGATCTCGAGCAGGCGGCCGTCGTGCAGGCGCCGCTCGCGCGAGGCGGCGGCGGCGAACTTCAGGCGCGGGCCGTCGTAGTCGAAGCTGAGGCGCACGCCGCCGGCCTGGTAGGGCTGGCCGAGCGCCTGCGCCGGCACCGCGCGCAGGGTCAGCACCGGCGTCGGCGTGACCTTGTGCGTTTCCAGCTGCGCCGCCGGCGTCGGCGCCGGCAGCGATTTCAGGCGCGGGCTGCGTTGCCAGCGTTCGTCGAGCAGGGCGGCCTGTTCGGGCAGCAGCACCGGCGCGCGCAGCGCGGCCTCGGCGACCTCGGCGTCGGCGTCGACCAGGCCGAGCGCGCGCTGCGCCGGTTCCCAGTACCAGAGCCGGCCGATGCGCAGCAGGCGCGCCTTCGGCGAGGCCTCGGCCAATACCGGCATCAGCTTCTGGCTGCCGTCCTCGTAGCTCTGCCACTGCCAGCCGAGCGCGCGCTGCGGGCCGAGCACGATGCGCTGCGCCGACGGCCGGTCCATGAAGCACGGATAGTCGGCCAGCAGCGCTTCGAGCAGCGCTTCGTCGCGCGCTTCGGTCAGCAGATACGCGCCGGCGGACGCCGGCGTGCGCATGCGCAGCTGCGCGACGTGCTCGAACTGCGCCGCGCTGAGCCCGGCCCACGGATCGCCGACCAGATGCGGCTGGATCGGCCGCGGCGCGACGAAGCCGCCGCGCTTGCCCGGCGTCAGCCAGACCGGCTGCGCCTGCAGGCCCGGCAGCGCGCCGGCGCCGAGGCGCAGCACGAAACCGAACACGCGCTCGGGCCCCGCCGTCTTCTCGGCGGGAGCGGCGGCCGGCGCTTCGAGCGTGTCCAGCCAGCTCGCCCACGGACCGAGCGGCGGATCGACCGGCAGCAGCGGTACCGGCGCGGCGGCGTCGAGCGCCTTCAGCACCAGCGCGGCGACGTGCTTGCAGTCGCCGCCGAGCGGGCAGGTGCACTGCGTGTACAGATGCGGCTGCGCCGAGCCGTTCAGCGCGATGCGCACGGTGGCGGTGTACGGCTCCGGCGCGCTGCCCTGCACGCTGCCGTGCAGCGCGCCGGTCTTCGCGTCGCTGCGGTCGTACCAGGTGCGGCGCACGCGACCGCGGCGCAGATAGTCGGCGCCTTGTTCGAGCGTGGACAGGCCCAGCGCGGATTCCGCGCGCTGCGACAGCCACAGCCGGAAGGTCGATTCGTCCATGCGCGAACGCGATGCGGTCGGTGGGGAAACTTCCCATCCTGCGCGCGCGCGGCGCCGGCGTCCAGCCCGGCGCCGCGATCGCGGGGACGACGGCGCATTCGCGCTCCGGCTTCGGCGCACCGCCACCGTCGCGGCGACGGTGCGCCGGCTGCGACCTCTACATCACGGCAGGCTCGGCACCGCATCCATGCCGGCCGGATTGGCGCCGCGCAGGATCAGCAGCGGCGTCATGTAGACCACGCCTGTGCCGGGCCTGGTGGAAGGTCCGCCGTCGTTCTCGCGGTAGTAGCCGATGTGGAAGTTGTAGTTGATGTCGCCGGGGTCGAGGGTGGCTCCCTCGCGTCGCTCCACGCGCGCGCCGTCGATGTACAGCTCGAACAGGCCGTCGCTGCCGGAGGATGCCTTTTCGTGGATCGTCACCTGGATCCAGCGCTCGAGCACGTCGGACACGTTCGCGATGAAGTGGTAGTCGCTTTGTCCGCCGAGCGGCACGTTGTAGTCCAGGTTGTTGCGGTGCACGTTCAAGGTGAACCACTGCCCCGGATTCCTGCGGCCGTTCTGGAACTTGCGCTGGCCCAGCGTGGCCCATTGATGGTTCAGCGGAAAATCGCCGCGCAGGTAGAGGGCGTAGGTGGCCCAGTACTCGTCGCCGTCGCGGATGATGTTCTCGCGCGGCGGCACGCGTCCGCGGCGGTCCTCTTCCGGATCGACCGAAAAGAACTCCGCGCGCGGATGATTGCCGTCCGTGCCGGACGAGGGCCGGTCGGCCTGGGTCAGTTCGAAGCGGTACACCGGCGCCTCGGTGCCAGGGCCGGGATGGACGCGCTGGATCGAATCCACGCGCCGCGTATCGGCCCAGCGCCAGACCAGCGACTTCCAATTGCCGAAGTCGTGGGCGTAGACGCCTTCGATGTCCGGCCCGCCGTCGCGCAGGTCCCACGCCGTCTGGTGGATGTAGCCGGCCGGCACCGGCTCGGGGTTCGTTCCGCCGCCGACGATCTGCACCGGAGGCAGGTAGCCGTATTCGAGTGCGGCCGGCGGCGCGGCTTCCAGGCGCAGACCGCACACCGAAGTCGAGCCCGTGGGGCCGGCGACGATGCTGGAGAGCTGATCGAGCCGCGACGCGGTCGCCTGCTGGGTGCGGAAGGCGAAGTTCGAGCCGAGCGTCCGTTCGCTGCCGCCCGGCGGCGTCACGTAAATCGAATACACCCTCGGCCTCAGGTGGACGACGACGCGGAACCGGTAGCGGCCGCCGCCGCTGTAGGCGATGGACGTGCCCGGATAGGCGCTGCCGTTGCGCGCGGAGATGTGTCCTTCCGGCCGGAAGGACACGGCGGCGGCCAGATCGTCGAACGCGTCGGCGGCACCGTCGGAAAGGCCGATCACCGAGTCGATGTGGTCCGCCGAGGGTGTCGCGTCGAACTGGATCGCGAAGTCGCCCTGCTGGGCGGGGAGCGATTGGTGCGACCACCCTTGGCCGGCGGCGAATTGAACGCACGGCAGGCCGCCGTCGAAGCCGTCGGCATGGATGTAGTCGGAGCTTTGCGCGGCAGCCGTCGCCGCGTGCGACGCGACGAAGAGCGCGATCAGATACGGGCGGCCGAGGCGGAGCAGCCGCCCGAACCGGACAAGCCGTCGGTTCATGTTCGTTCCCCAATCGCGCCCGGGAAGGAGCGCGCATGGTCGACACTCGCAAGACGCCGTCGCCGAGTGTCACGTCGGGGAACGGCCGGACCGGTCGGCCGGCGCCGCTCCCGCGATTCAGGCGCGCAGCAGGAGGCGATACGCCGGGTTGTCGCTCTCGTCGCGGTGCGCGTAGCCGAGCCTGGCGAGGAACGCGGCGAGCGCGGTGCGGTCAGCCTCGGGCACCTGCAGGCCGACCAGGATGCGGCCGTAGTCGGCGCCGTGGTTGCGGTAGTGGAACAGGCTGATGTTCCAGGCCGGATCGAGCGCGGCGAGGAAGCGCGCCAGCGCGCCGGGGCGCTCGGGGAAGTCGAAGCGGTACAGCAGCTCGTCGGCGGCCAGTTCGGAGCGGCCGCCGACCATGTGGCGCAGGTGCAGCTTGGCCAGTTCGTCGTGGGTCAGGTCGAGCACGTCGAAACCGCCGCGCGCGAAGTCGGCGGCGATCGCCGCGTTCTCGCCGGCGCCGCGGGTCTGCACGCCGACGAACAGGCGCGCCTGGTGCGGGTCGCCGATGCGGTAGTTGAACTCGGTGATGCTGCGTTCGCCGAGCAGCGCGCAGAAGCGGCGGAAGCTGCCGCGCTCCTCCGGAATCGTGATCGCGAACAGCGCCTCGCGCGCCTCGCCGACTTCGGCGCGCTCGGCGACGAAGCGCAGGCGATCGAAGTTCAGGTTCGCGCCGCTGCAGATCGCGACCAGCGTTTCGCCGGCGAGCCGCTCGCGCTCGGCATAGCGCTTGGCGCCGGCGACGGCCAGCGCGCCGGCCGGTTCGAGCAGGCTGCGCGTGTCGGCGAACACGTCCTTGATCGCGGCGCAGAGCGCGTCGGTGTCCACGCGCAGGATCTCGTCGACGTGCGCGCGGCATAGGCGGAAGGTTTCCGCTCCGGCGAGCTTGACCGCGGTGCCGTCGGAGAACAGCCCCACCTCGGCCAGCTCGACGCGCTTGCCGGCTTCGAGCGAGCGCGCCATCGCGTCGGAGTCCTCGGTCTGCACGCCGATCACGCGGATCTCGGGCCGCACCGCCTTGACGTAGGCGGCGACGCCGGCGATCAGCCCGCCGCCGCCGACCGGCACGAAGATCGCGTGGATCGGCGCCTGGTGCTGGCGCAGGATCTCCATCGCGACCGTGCCCTGGCCGGCGATCACGTCGAGGTCGTCGAACGGGTGGATCAGGGTCAGGTCGCGCTGTTCGCCGAGTTCGACCGCGGCGCGGTAGGCGTCGCTGTAGGACTCGCCGGCGAGCACCACCTCGACCGCGTCGCCGCCGTGCGCGCGCACCGCGTCGATCTTCACCGCCGGCGTGGTCACCGGCATCACGATCGCTGCGCGCAGGCCGAGCTTGCGCGCGGCCAGTGCGACACCTTGCGCGTGGTTGCCGGCCGAGGCCGCGAATACGCCGCGCGCGCGCTGCTCCGGGCCGAGCTGCGCCATCTTGTTGTAGGCGCCGCGCAGCTTGAAGGAGAACACCGGCTGGTTGTCTTCGCGCTTCAGGAACACGCGGTTGCCCAGGCGCGCGGACAGGTTCGGCGCGAAGTCGAGTTCGCTCTCGCGCGCCACGTCGTAGACGCGCGCGGTCAGGATGCGGCGCAGGAGATCGTGGTCGGACATGCGCGATCGCGGCGGCTGAACGGCGTTCGATCTTAGTGGATCGTCGACATAACGGCGGCGATGGGCAGAAGGTAAACTACGTGGTCTGCGAAATCCGACGTCCTTTCCCGATGAAGTGGTTGATCCTGGCAATCTTCGTGGGCTGCGCCGCCTACATCCATCTGCGCGGCCGCGTGCGGCTGCGCCTGTCGCGCCAGCTGACCGACCACTCGAGCTTCATGGCGCCGCTGAACGTGCTGATGTACGCCTGCTCGCGGGTGCCGACGAGCCGCTACATCCCGATCGAGCAGTTTCCCGAGCTGGCGCCGCTGCGCGAGCGCTGGCAGGAGATCCGCGAGGAGGCGCTGGCGCTGCGCGCGGCGCAGCAGATCAAGGCCTCCGACCAGTACAACGACGTCGGTTTCAATTCGTTCTTCCGCCGCGGCTGGAAGCGCTTCTACTTGAAGTGGTACGACGACGCGCACCCGTCCGCGGCGACGCTGTGCCCGCGCACGACGGCGCTGCTGCGCTCGATCCCGAGCGTGAAGGCGGCGATGTTCGCCGAACTGCCACCGGGCAGCGAGCTGCGCAAGCATCGCGACCCGTACGCCGGCTCCCTGCGCTATCACCTCGGCCTGCTCACGCCGGGCGACGACCGCTGCTACATCGAGGTCGACGGCGAGCGCTACAGCTGGCGCGACGGCGAGAGCGTGATGTTCGACGAGACCTTCATCCATCGCGCCGAGAACGGCACCGAGCGCGACCGCATCATCTTGTTCTGCGACGTCGAGCGGCCGATGAAGTACCGCTGGGCGACCGCGCTGAACCGCTTCGTCGCGCGCCGCTTCGTCGCCGCCGCCGCTTCGCCGAACATGGAAGGCGACGCCACCGGCGGACTCAACCGCGCGTTCGCCTCGTTCTACCAGGTGCGTGCGCGGGCCAAGCGGCTGCGCAAGTCGCACAAGAAGCTCTACTACACGCTGAAGTTCGGCCTGCTCGGCGCGCTGGCGCTGGCGATCTTCTGGCCTTGGTGAGCGCGCTTCCGCTCGAGGCAGAGTCTCGAGTTTGCATAAGAAAGCTTTCTCTCGCAGAGGCGCAGGGGGCGCGGAGAAAGGCGAAGAAAGCGCTCAGAAGAATTTAGCCCCTCTGCACGGTCGGCAATGGGGTCATCCCCGTGAACGCGCGGACCCTTTTGATGTAGCTGTGGGTCAGATCGAGGACCAGGTGGACGACCAGCCCTACGATCGCTGAAGAAAGCGCTTGCCGCGTACGCGCGGATGACGGCGCTCGAAATTCTTCAATGCGCGCGCAGTTCGTTTTTCCTGTTCTCCGCGCTCTCTGCGCCTCTGCGAGAGAACCCTGCTTCGAGCCTCGGACGCTTCGCGGACTCACCCGACGGCGAAGTCGTACGCCGCGACCCAGCCGTCCTCGACCCAACGACGCAGCAGCGTCGCCGTGCGCGCGGCGACATCTTCCGCCGCGTGCCATCGGCACAGGTGCGCGCACAGGTCGGCGAACGTCGCGCCTTGCGCGACCGCGTCGAGCGCGGCGGCTTCGTCCTCGTCGAGGCGGCGGTGGCGCACGATCGAGTCCTTGCGCCACGCGGCCCAGCCTTGCGGCGGGGTGAACGTCTCCAGTGCCGGCACGGCTTCCTCGCGGTCGACGGCGCGGCGGACCGTATCGACGTTGCGCATGAACAGCGCGCGTTGCAGCGAGGCGTGCGGGCGCAGGCGCAGGGCCGGCCAGTCGGTCGGCGCGAGCGCGGCGAGCGTGGGAAAATCGACGCTCGCCTCGTCAGCCGCGTCGAAGGCGAGGCCGAGCTTCCATTCCAGCTCGGCCATCTCGGCCAGTTCCGCACGCGCAGACCACGGCGTTCGTTCGCGCGCGAACGCGGCGAGACGGTCGCCGTACCAGCGCACGTTGAAGTGCGGCGACGGCGTCGCCGCGACGTAGGCGAGCGCGAGGCGCTCGAAATCCTCCTCGCCGGCGAGGGCGAGCAGGCCGGGAAAATCGCCGCGCAGCACCTCCAGCAGGCGCGCGCGATACGCATGCGCGTAGATGCCGAGGCGCTGCGTCGCATCGGCGCCCGTCGTCGCGACCACGGCGCGCAGCGCAGCCGGATCGTCGCGGAGCACGTGCGCTTGCAGTTCGCGCTGCAGTTCGGCCAGTGCGCTCATGCCGCGGCCCGCAGGATCGGCTCGGCGATCGCGCGGGCGCGGTCGAGTTCGGCGATCAGGTCGGCCAGCGGCGGAATGCGGTCGTCGCGCTCGATCATCGTCGAGACCGGCCCGAAGCGACGCACGGCATCGGCGTACAGATCCCATACCGGGTCGACGATCGCGGCGTCGTGCGTGTCGACGATCAGCGCGCCGTTGTGCTCGTGGCCGGCGAGATGGAACTGCTGCACGCGCTCGAACGGAATCTCGTCGAGATAGCCGCGCGCGTCGAAGCCGTGGTTGTGCGCGCTGACGTGGATATTGTTGACGTCGAGCAGGATCAGGCAGTCCGCGCGGCGCGCGATCTCGGCGAGGAACTGCGATTCGGACAGCTGCGAGGCATGGAAGGCGACGTAGCTGGAAACGTTCTCGAGCAGGATGCGGCGACCGAGGAAGTCCTGCACTTCGCGCACGCGCGCGGCGACGTGGTCGATCGCTTCTTCGGTGTAGGGCAGCGGCATCAGGTCGTGCAGATTGCTGCCGTCGACGCCGGTCCAGCACAAGTGATCGGACATCCAGGCCGGCTCGACCGTCTCGGCCAGCCGGCGCAGCTGCGCGAGGTAGTCGCGGTTCAGCGGATCGCTGCTGCCGATCGACAGCGACACGCCGTGCAGAACCACCGGCCAGCGTTCGCGCAGGCGCGCGAGGTAGTCGAGCGGGCGGCCGCCGGGAACCAGGTAGTTCTCGCTCAGCGCCTCGAGCCAGTCGACGGCCGGATCGCCGCCGAGCAGTTCCTCGTAGTGCTCCACGCGCAGGCCGAGACCGTAGCCGAGCGGAGGATGGCGGGGATCGGAGTTCGACATCGCGGTGGGCGAACCGCGTGACCCGCCGGCGGCGGGTCACGCAGCGCGACGGGTCTTACTTCTTGGCTTCGGCCTTCTTGGCTTCGTCCTGCGCCGCTTTGCAGGCCGCGTCGTCCTTCTGCATCGTGAAGCCCTCGCCCTTGCACGCGTTCTGGCCCTTGCACGAGTTCTTCGCCGTCGCGCAGGCGCCGTGGCCCTTGCAGGACGAGGAATGCTCGCACTTCACCTTGGCTTCGTCGGCGGCGTGGGCCGGCGCGGCGACGGCCAGGGTGAACAGGCCGGCGACGGCGGTGGCGAGGGCGATGCCGGTCAGCTTCGAAACGTTGGTTTCCATGACGTACTCCGTAGTGGGTTCGAATGGTTGTCGTGTACCGCTGAAGTCGCCGTTCCGTCGCGCATCGCGCCTGTCGGCCGGCAGGCAGAGGAACGGCATTCTGCGCGAGTCCTTTCACGCTCCGCTTGCCGCAGCGCAGCGAAGCCGTGCGTGCCCGTCGTGAAAGGACTCCCCGCCGGCCCGGGTCTTTGTACACGCCGAACGTGAATAGGTTGCAACCGCGATCGCCGGCCGCCGGCGATTGCGACGATCGGCAGGTTTTCCCCGCGTCATTCCTGCTACGGGAGTCATCCATGTCCGACACGATCGCACGCGGCTGCGAGGCCGTCCTGCGCGCGCTGACCCGCGTCCACTGGCTGGGCCCGCTGGTCCTGCGCCTGTTCTTCGGCTACTTCTGGCTCGAAACCGGCTGGGCCAAGCTGCAGCACCTCGACGGCTTCACCGAACGCTTCGTCGAATGGGGCATTCCGTTCCCGGCGCTCAGCGCGGCGCTGTCGGCCGGCACCGATTTCGTCGGCGGCCTGCTGCTGATGCTCGGCCTGTTCACGCGCCTCACCGCGGCGGCGATGGCGGTCAACATGATCGTCGCGATCGCGCTGGTGGTGATCAAGAACGTGAGCAGCTTCGACGAACTGGTCGAGCTCGACGAGTTCGTCTACATCCTGATCTTCTTCTGGCTGCTGATCGCCGGGCCGGGCAAGGCCAGTCTCGACACGTGGCTGGCGCGCCGACTCGGCATCGCGACGCCGGTGATGCGGATGGAGAAGACCTAGAACAGCTCGCCTTGCGGCGACGCGGCACGCGGTGGTTTGAACGCGCTCGTGTCGAGCCGCACTTCACGCCCGCGACCGATGCCGTGCTTGCGGCAGGCGAGCTGGAAGCGCTGCCGGATCAACTCGGCGAACTCGCCCTCGCCGCGCATGCGCGAGCCGAAGTTGGGATCGTTCTCGCGCCCGCCGCGCATCTGGCGGATCAGGCTCATGACGTGCTCGGCGCGCTGCGGCACGTGCAGGTCCAGCCATTCGCGGAACAGGTCCTTCAGCTCGTACGGCAGGCGCAGCACGGTGTAGCCGGCGATCGGCGCGCCGCCGGCGGCGGCGCGTTCGAGGATCTGCTCGATCCAGCGGTCGGTCACCATCGGAATGATCGGCGCGACCATCACGCCGCAGGGCACGCCGGCCGCGTTCAGCGCGGCGACGGCTTCGAGGCGCCGATGCGGCGCGCTCGCGCGCGGCTCCAGCGTGCTCGACAGGCGGTTGTCGAGCGAGGTCACCGACACGAAGGCGTGCACGAGCCCGGCCTGCGCCATCGGTACGAGCAGGTCGAGGTCGCGTTCGATCAGCGCGTTCTTGGTGATGACGGTGCACGGATGGCGGCATTCGTGCAGCACTTCGAGCACCGAGCGCGTGATGCGGTAGCGGCGCTCGATCGGTTGATACGGGTCGGTGTTCGCGCCGAGGTTGATCGGCGAACAGACGTAGCCGGGCTTGGCCAGTTCCTTGCGCAGCAGTTCGGCCGCGTTGGTCTTGGCGAACAGCTTGGTCTCGAAGTCGATGCCGGGCGACAGGTTCAGGTAGGAATGCGACGGGCGCGCGTAGCAATAGACGCAGCCGTGCTCGCAGCCGCGATAGGCGTTGATCGACTGCGTGAAATGGATGTCCGGCGAGTCGTTGCGGCTGATGATCGAGCGCGCGCGTTCCTCGGTGACGTGGGTCGGCGGCCGTGGTGCAGCGGCTTCCTCGCGGTGCCAGCCGTCGTCCTCGCGCGTCTTCTCCAGCGATTCGAAGCGGCCTTCCGGATTCGAGGCCGCGCCGCGCCCCTTGATGCGCGCGGGCGCGTCGATGCGGTCGGGGCTGAAGGAGGACGAGGCGGATTTCATCTGCGCGCCAGTATGCGCCGCGACGTCTCAGAAGTTGCGAAGCATCGGCGTCGGGCGCACGCGTGGCCAGGAAAGCCGGGACGCGGATCGACGCGGAAAAACGCGGATGGAGCAGACACTAAATTGGCTCTATCCGCGTACATGCGCCTTGATCCGCGTCAAACGCTCTTCCAGCGCGGCGACCTGGGGGCGGGGAAAGCGCTAAGGCGCACGCCGCGCCAGCAGGCGGTCGAGCTGGTTGGCGAACGCCTGCCGGTCGCGGGCGTGGAAGGCGGCCGGGCCGCCGGTCTGCACGCCGCTGCCGCGCAGCTCGTCCATGAAGTCGCGCATCGACAGCAGCTGGCGCACGTTCTCGCGGCTGTACAGCTCGCCGCGCGGGTTGATCGCGAGCACGTTCTTCTCGACCAGGCGCGCGGCCAGCGGAATGTCGGCGGTCACGGCCAGGTCGCCCGGCTCGGCCCAGTCGACGATGGCCTGGTCGGCGGCGTCCAGGCCCTGCGCCACGCTGCGGCTGCTGATGAGCTCCGATCGCGGCACGGCCAGCGGCTGATTGGCGACCAGGACCAGCGGCACGCGCACGCGTTCGGCGGCGCGATAGAGGATTTCCTTGATCACCTTCGGGCAGGCGTCGGCGTCGACCCAGATCTTCATGGCGGCAGCGGCCGTCGACGGCCGGGCGGAACGGGGCAGGCGAGGGTAGCAGCGACCGGGCTCTTGCAACGACCCGCGACGGCCTCAACGTCGCTCGCTCCACCCAGCACAGGATTCGCCATGACGCTCTCGATGTACCAGGCCTCGGTCCCCGTCTTCATCCGCAACCTGAGCCACCTCGCGACCATCCTCGACAAGGCCGCTATCCACGCGGCCGCGAAGAAGATCGAGCCGACGGTACTGATCGGCGCGCGCCTGTATCCGGACATGCTGCCGCTGTCACGGCAGGTGCAGATCGCGACCGACCACGCGAAGAACGGCAGCGGCCGGCTGGCCGGGGCCGAGCGGCCGGTGTTCGAGGACGACGAGTCGACCTTCGAGCAGCTGCAGGCGCGCATCGCCAAGACGATCGACTACCTGAAGTCACTGGACGCGGCCCGCTTCGAAGGCAGCGATGAGCGCGACGTCACGGTGCCGGTGCGCGGCCGCGAGCTGGTCCTGAACGGACTGGATTACCTGCTCGGCTTCGCGCAGCCGAATTTCTACTTCCACGTCAGCATGGCCTACGCGATCCTGCGCCACAGCGGCGTGGAGATCGGCAAAACGGACTTCATCGGCCCGCTGCCGGACTGAACCGCAGCTCGACGTCGCATGAGCCCCGTTCGCGAAGCGTCTGTGAAGAATGGAGATTTGGATTTGCGACCGTTTACGCAGCTTCGCCCCGGCTCCGTCGCGGATGATGCGAGCCATGAAGGAGGCGTGGCGATGCTGCAGAAGCTGATTCCGAAGATCTTCTACGAACACCTCGACGAGGGCTTCGACTTCTTCGTCGACGGCCTCGGCTTCCAGGTTCTGCACCAGGACCAGGGCATGGTGGTGGTCGAGCGCGACGGCGCCAAGGCCTGCCTGGTGGAAAGCGCCGGGCAGGCGGTCGCGAACCGGCCGGAGTTCGCGATCGAGACCGACACCATCGGCGTGCTGCACGTGGAGATCCGCTCGCGCCGGCCGGACCTGCTGCATCCGGACAGCGCGACCGTGACGAAGAAACCCTGGGGCGCGCTCGAATTCGCCGTGCGCGACGCCACCGACGTCTGCGTGGTGTTCAGGCAATGGCCGGCGCCCGCCCCCGCGCCGGTGGCGGCCTGAAGCGGCGCCAGCCGCGGTTCGTGACGGTTCGGTGACGCCCGCACCGCGCGCGCGGACGCCCGCCGCGCCGCGCCATGGCAGCGCTACAATCGCCGCATGCAGGAGCTCTGGTCCCACGCCGTCGATGCGTTGAACGCCTACGCGGTCACGCCGTTCGTCGACTTCGTCCATCTGCACCAGCTCGCCGGCGACCCGCGCGAGATCGCCGAGGCCTTGCTGATCGCGATCGTGCAGGTGCTGGTGATCGGCCTGCTCTTCCGTCCGCTCGAAAGTCTGGTGCCGGCCGAACACTGGGCCGACCGCCGCCACACCCGCATCGACCGCACCTACACGCTGGTGATGCTGCTCGGCCTGAATCCGCTGTTCGCCTACCTGGTGCTGACGCCGCTGGCGAACTGGTTCGCCGGCGGCGTGCCGGTGGCGACCGGCAGCGACGAGATCGCCACCGGCCTTTCGCACTGGGTGCCGTGGTTCCAGCAGCATCCGCTGCTGCTGTTCTTCGTCTACTACCTGATCTACGACCTGGTCTACTACTGGATGCATCGCGCCCAGCACGCGATCCCGTGGTGGTGGGCGCTGCATAGCATGCATCACAGCCAGCGCCAGATGAGCTGCTGGACCAACGACCGCGGCAGCTACGTCGACGGTTTCCTGCAGTCGATGGTGCTGGCGACGGTGGCGCTGTTCATCGGCATCGAGCCGGACCAGTTCGCCCTGCTGCTGTTCATCGCCGAACTGGTGCAGAATTTCTCGCACGCGAACGTGCGCTTCGGCTTCGGTCGCGTGCTGGAACGGGTCTTCGTCGATCCGAAGTTCCACCGCCTGCACCACATGATCGTCGATCCCGAGCGGCCGCGCCTGCACGACTGCAACTACGGTCAGGTACTGTCGATCTGGGACGTGCTGTTCGGCACCGCGCTGTACGGCGAGCCGCCGCGGCGTACCGGCGTCGGCGATCCGATGGTCGACGTCGACAACGAACGCGGCCTGGTGGCGATGCAGTGGGGTGCGTTCCGGCGCTTCTGGGGCGCATTGTGGACGCCGGCGGGCTGGAAGCTCGGCGACGTCGCGTTCGGGCCGGACTACAAGCCGGTGCCGACCGCGCACGTGGATCTGCATCAGTTCGTGATCGAGCCGGACGAGGAGTCGGCACAGGGCGCTGCGGCGGGTTGAAGCCGCGCAGCGGGAGCGCAGGAAGCGTCACGCGTCTGCCGTGATCGGCCGGAGATCGGTCATGCAAGGCTGGACAAGGTTGCAGGAAGAAGCGGCGGCACCGAGCCGCCCGCGCCGGTCGACGAGCCGATTTCGCCGGCGGACGGGAGGGTGCGCGCGATGATCGACGCCAGCGCCACCGCCTCGCTGCTGCACCTGCAGGGGCAGATCCTCGAAGAAGTCGCGCGCGGCGAGCCGATGGCGACGATCGCCGACCACATCTGCGCCAGCGCGGAACGCCTGGCCGAGGGCGTGATCTGCTCGATCCTCACCGTCGACGCGCAAGGGCGTCTGCATCCGCTGTCGGGGCCGAGCCTGCCCGATGCGTACTCGCAGGCGCTCGACGGCATGCCGATGGGTCCGGAAGCAGGCTCCTGCGGCACCGCCGCGTACCGCGGCGAGCCGGTCGAGGTGGTCGACATCGAGAACGATCCGCTGTGGACCTCGTACCGGGCATTGGCGCTGCCGATCGGCCTGCGCGCCTGCTGGTCGAGCCCGATCAAGACGCACGAGGGCGTCGTCGTCGGCACGTTCGCGTTCTACTACCGCGAACCGCGCGGTCCGAGCGAGCTGGAGCGCGAGATCGTCGAGCGTTGCGTGCACCTGTGCGCGATCGCCATCGCGCACGAGGAGACGCAGGCGCGCATCAACCAGCTCGCCTACTACGACACGCTGACCGGCCTGCCCAACCGCAGCGAGTTCCTGCGCCTCGCGCAGCAGGCGCTGGCCGCGCTGCCGTCCGGCTGCGTGCTGAACATCCACTACGTCGACCTCGACGACTTCAAGAGCGTCAACGACCTGCACGGCCATCGCATCGGCGACCTGCTGCTCGAACAGGTCGCACGGCGCCTCGCCGCCTGCGTCGGCGCGAACGCGTTCGCCGCGCGACTCAGCGGCGACGAGTTCGCCGTCGTGCAGACCTGCGAGGAAGGCGGCCGCGACGGCAGCACGCTGGCGCGCCAGATCGTCGCCACGCTGGCCGAATCGTTCGAGGTCGAGGACGCGCGCGTCAATATCGGCGCCAGCGTCGGCATCGCGCAGACGCGCTCGGGCGCGATGCCGCTGACCGAGCTGTTCAAGCGCGCCGATCTCGCCCTGTACGCGGCGAAGAACGACGGCGGCCACACGCACCGCTTCTTCGCGCCGGAGATGGAAGCCGCGGTGCAGCTGCGCCTGAGCCTGAAGCAGGAGCTGCGCGGCGCGCTGGATCGCGGCGAGTTCAGCCTCGTCTACCAGCCGATCGTGGCGCTGGAGACCAACGCGCTGATCGGCGTCGAGGCCTTGCTGCGCTGGCGCCATCCGAGCCACGGCGACGTGTCGCCCGGCGTGTTCGTGCCGATCGTCGAGGAGATGGGCCTGATCGGCCCGCTCGGCGCCTGGGTGCTGCGCGAGGCCTGCCTCGCCGCGTCGCGCTGGCCGCGGCCGATCAAGATCGGCGTGAACCTGTCGCCGCTGCAGATGCGCAAGCCGGGGCTGGTGCACGAGATCGTCACCGCGCTGCGCGAGGCCGGGCTGGCGCCCGAGCGGCTCGATCTGGAAGTCACCGAGAGCGCCCTGCTCGCGCGCGACGTCGCCACGCGCACGGCGCTGCACGAACTGCACGACTACGGCGTGCGTCTGTCGCTAGACGATTTCGGCACCGGCTATTCGTCGCTGCAGCTGCTGCGCCTGTTCCCGTTCGACCGCATCAAGATCGACATGTCCTTCGTGCGCGACATCGGCATGGACGCCGACTCGATGGCGATCGTCGACGCGGTGATCGGCCTCGCCGGCGAGCTCGGCCTGCGCGTCGCCGCCGAGGGCGTGGAAACCGAAAGCCAGTTCGACTGGCTGCTCCGGCACCGCTGCACCGAAGGCCAGGGCTACTGGTTCAGCGAGCCGTTGGACGGCGAGGAGTTGCAGGCGCTGCTGGAACGCATGCGCTCCGACGAGGAGGCGATCCTGCCGCGGCCGCTGCAGGCGCCGTCGTCGTTCGAGCTGGCCGCGCGCTGAACGCCGCGCGTTCCCCGCGACCCGCGGGACTGGACGCCCGCGCGCCGCCTGGCAACGATGCGTGCTCCCGATCCGGAGGCTCTGCATGCGCCTGCTCACCGTCGTGCTCGCGTCGTTCGCTCCCCTCGTCGGCGCCGCGCCGGCACCAGCGGCGAAGCCCGCGCCGGACACCGCGCTGGACGTCTACGCCGAGCCCGCGCAGCGGATCGACATCGGCGCCGGCCGGCACGTGAACCTGCGCTGCAGCGGCAGCGGCGCGCCGACGGTGATCCTCGACGCCGGCCAGGGCATGACCTCGATGTCCTGGCGCAAGCTGCAGCCGCTGGTCGCGAAGACGAACCGCGTCTGCGCCTACGACCGCGCCGGCCTCGGTTTCAGCGATCCAGGCCCGCTGCCGCGTACCGCGCAGGCCGCCGCCGCCGATCTCTCCGCGCTGGTGCACGCGGCCGAGCTGGCGCCGCCGCTGGTGCTGGTCGGGCATTCGATGGCGAGCTACGTCGCGCGGCTGTACGCAGCCGAACATCCGGGCGAAGTGGCCGGCCTGGTGCTGGTCGATCCGGTTTCCGAGACGCTGGCCGAAGACGCCCCCGGCTACGCCGCGCGCGAGGCCGAGGCCAGCGCGAAGAACACCGACTACGGAAAGCAGTGCGCGGAGGCCGCCCGCAAGGGCGATCTCGACAAGCCGACCCCGGCCGCGCAGGCCTGCGTGCCGCCGCCGATCCCCGGCCTCAGCGACAAGCTCAGCGATTCGATCCTGCAGCGCTTCCGCACCACGACCTACTGGGACACGGCCCTGTCCGAACGCGCCGCCGACGCCGCCAACATCGCTGCGGTGAAAGCGGCGCAGACGCGGTCGCTGGCGAAGCTGCCGCTGATCGTGCTCAGTGCCGAAAATCGCGAATGGATCGAGCCGCATGACCGCAAGATCGCCGAGGCGGCCTACGCCAAGGCGCACCGCCGCATCGCCGCGCTGTCGACGCGTGGCCGCGTCGAAGCGGTGGCGAAGTCCGGCCACAACATCCAGGAAGACCGGCCGGAGGCAGTGGCGAAGGCGATCGCCGAGGTCATGCGCGAAGTATCGGCGACGAAGGCGAACTAGCCGTCCGCGCGCACGAAACGTACCTGCCCGATCCAGCCGCGCCGGCGGCGCGCCAGGCGCGCCTCGGTTTCCTCGCCGTCGAAGCTGACCTCGGCGTGGCGCAGCCGCGACGGTGCGACGTTCTCGAAGGTGTGGACATTGACCACTGCGTAGAGGCGGCCGTCGATGTCGCTAGTTACAAGAGGCACCGCGCCGCAGCGTGCGCAGACGTGGAACTCGGCGGTGCCGGTCTCGAAGCGGTAGCGCGAGTGCGCGGACGCCTCGCGCACGCGCACGTCGAGCGCGGAGGATGCGTCGGCGGTCCACACCGCCGCGTGCTTGCGGCAGAACGAACAATCGCAGGCGCGCGCCGGAATCGCGTCGGCATCGCCGCGCCAGTCGAGGACGAAGGAGAGGTTGCCGCAGTGGCATTGGCCGTCGATGCGCACGCAGTCTCCATTCGAGTCGGTGCAGTAGCGCGCACGCTACCACTTCACCGCCGGCACGGGTTCGCGCGGACCCGCCGGAACCGGCTTGCCGGGCACGCGCATGTGGCGATGCGGCCGATGCCTAGTCGGGCGAACGCGGTCGCCGCTCGGGCCGGGATCGGTTCGCCGCGATGGCCACCTGCTGCTTCTTCGTCAGGCCGCTCAGCGCCTTGTCGTAGGACCAGGCGACCAGCTCGATCAGATAGTCCTGCGGCACCGTACGGACGTCGACGATCGTCACCCAGCGAAAGCGCGCCATGTAGCGGGCCGGCTTGATGCCCGGCACGTCGGTGAGTTCGAGGAAGCGTTCCGGCGTGACGCGAATGCTGAAGCGCCAGCGCTCGGGTTCGCTGGTCTTGAAGTAGGCGAACGACTTGCCGCCGACCGAATAGACCAGGACATTGCTCGGCGGGCCGGACAATTTCGATTCCGCGCCGGGATGGCGCAGGCAGTGTTTCTTGAGTTCGGCGACGTTCACGGCGAGCGGGGCGACGGATCGAGCGAGCGGAGAGGTCGCCGGTCGACGGCGGCAGCTTAGCACGCACGTCGTACGGCAAAGACGCCGAATTTCGTCTGCGCACCGATGTCTTGCGTATCGAAACGATGACCGCGCGCGGAGGAACTGCGCACGCCGACGTGCACACCGCGCAGCGCTTTCCGTCGGCGCCACGCGATAGCATTGCCGACACCGATGACGACCATCCATCGCCCCTTGGGCGACATCCGCGAAACCGCGCACCGCGACGGCGACGACCTGCTCAGCGCCGGCCTCGGTTCGAGCGGCCTGCGCGCGAAGCCGCCGGCATTCGCCGACGCGGCCGCGCCGACGCCGCACGAACTGCGCCGCCGTGCGATTCATGCGAACTGGAACGGCATCGCCGATCTCGGTCCGCTCGGCGGCTACGGCACGCTCTACGGCGGCGTGCCGAACGTGCCCGGACGCGAGTACCAGGCGTTCGCGTGGATTCCCGGCGCGCATTCGCCGCATCGCGTGCTGGCGCAGATCCCCGACGCATTCGATGCGCGCGCGCGTTGCCTGCTGATCGCGCCGGCATCCGGCTCGCGCGGCGTCTACGGCGCGATCGCGCTGGCCGGTGCCTGGGGCTTGCCGCGTGGCTGCGCGGTGGTCTACACCGACAAGGGCGCCGGCACCGGCTACTTCGATGCCGATTCGCAGACCGGCGTGCGTCTCGACGGCGCGCGCGCGCGCCGCGGCGACGCACCGCTGGAATTCGAATCCGCGACCGGACACGGCGTCGCGATCAAGCACGCGCACTCCGGCGATCATCCCGAAGCCGACTGGGGCCGGCACGTGCTGCAGGCCGCGCAGTTCGGCCTGGCGATGCTCGACCGCGCATTTCCGGCCGCCGCGCCGTTCACGCCGTCGAACACGCGCGTGATCGCGGTCGGCCTGTCCAACGGCGGCGGCGCGGTGCTGCAGGCCGCCGGACTCGATCAGGTCGGACTGCTGTCCGGCGTGGTCGCGCTGGAGCCGAACGTGCACGTCGACGGCCACGGCCGCGCCGCGTTCGACTACGTGACGGAAGCGGCGCTGTACCTGCCCTGCGCCCTGCTCGACGTGCGTTTCGACGCGGCGCCGTTCGCGCGCGTGCCGACGCTGCTGCCGGCCTGGCGCGCGCGCGGCGCGCGCCTGCGCGAAGCCGGGCTCGTCGCCGGCGGCGACGTCGCCGCGCAATCGGCCAGCGCGCTGGAGCGCCTGTTCGCCGCAGGCTGGGACGAGCCGACCCTCGCCACCGCCGCCAGCAGCACCGCCTTCGACCTGTGGCGCGCGGTCGGCGCGACCTACACCTCGGCCTACCTGCGCGCGCCGGCGGATGCGATGCCGTGCGGATTCCGTTTCGCCGCCGTCGACGCGCGCGGCACCGCGGTCGCGGCCGATGCGGCGACGCGCGCGGCCTGGTGGTCGGACGCGGCCGGCATTCCGCCCGGCAACGGCGTCGCCCTGCTCGGCGGCAGCGACGCCTCGGACGATCCGACCTGGATCGGCCTCGACGGCCTGCGTGCGCTGTGGCGCGGCGACAGCGCGGAGGCGCTGCGCCTGCGCGCGTCGGTCGCCGCGACGGCGGCGGCGGTGCCGCGCGCGGATCTGCCGATCCTGATCGCGCAGGGCGAGGGCGACGGTCTGCTGCCGATCATGTTCTCGAGTGCGCCGTACGTGCAGGCGCTCGCCGCGGCCGGCCGCGCGCCGACCTACTGGCGCGTGCCGCATGCGCAGCACTTCGACGCTTTCCTCGCCCTGCCCGGTTTCGGCGAGCGCCACGTGCCGCTGCTGCCGTACGGCTATGCCGCGCTCGACGCGCTGTGGGCGCATCTGGCGAATGGCACCGCGCTGCCGCCGTCGCGCCGATTCGACACCCGGCCGCGCGGCGCCGGTGCGCTCGAGCGTGCGATGCTGGGAATGTGAGCGAGGAGTTCGCGCGGCGTCGCCGCGAATTCCGCGACGGCGAATCACCAAGGAGCAAGCGAGACCGAAGCGCATGAGTGCGAACGCCGATCCCGGGATCAATCCGAGCGTGCGCTCCGCGCGCCCCGCCGACGCCGCGCAGGCCGTGCCGCTGCTGGTCGAGGCGATCAACCATCTGGCGCTGAAGCTCAGCGGCGCCGACGACCACGCCGGCGCGGTGCCGTTCTTCGCGCGCTGCTTCGCGGCGCGCGGCAACCGCTACAGCCACGAACACGTGCTCGTGCTCGAAACGGACGGCGAGATCGCCGCGGCGATCCTCGCCTACCCGGGCCACGACGAAGCCGCGCTCGCCGCCCCCGTGCTCACCGCCTGCCGCGCTCGCGATCCCGCGGCGGACTGGCGTCACGAGCCCGAAAGCGCGGCGGACGAGTTCTACCTCGACGCGCTGGCGGTCGCGCCGCGGCACCGCGGCGCGGGTCACGCCGAGCGGCTGATCGAGGCGGCCTGCACACGAGCGGCGCAGGCCGGCTACGACCGCGTCGGCCTGCTGGTCGATCTCGACAAGCCGGGCGTGAAGCGCCTCTACGCCAGACTCGGTTTCGTCGTCGACGGCGAGCGCCGCCTGGCCGGGCATCGCTACGAACACATGAGTCGCGCGCCGGTACCACGCGACGAGGCGCGACCGTCCGGATGACACGGAGCGCCCGCGCTTCGATTCCGCGCGCTCGACCCCAGGCGATCGCGTCGCGCGTTGCAGCGGTACCGTCGCCCAGGAGTCCGCCCCGATGCCGCCGATCCTCGTTCCCTTCGTGGCCGCACTGTCCTTCGCCGCCGCCGCGGCACCGCCCGCGCCGCGGCCGCCGTTCGTCGACGGTCTGATCGAGGGCTTCAACGCTCTGCCCGTGGGTCGTCCGCCGGCCAGCATCGTGCGCTATCGCTATCGCGGCCAGCTCGTCTATTTCGTGCCGGCGCGCTGCTGCGACGTGCCGAGCGCGTTGTACGACGCCGAGGGGCGGCGTCTATGCACGCCGGACGGCGGCTTCGCCGGCGGTGACGATCGTTGCCTCGACTTCTTCGAGCAACGCCGCGAGGAAACCCTGATCTGGCACGACGCCCGCGATCCGCGCCCGTCGCGCTAGCCGGATCGCCGCCGCGCGTGTGCCGTCGGGTTCGGCCGCCGGGCATACTGCGTGAGATGAACGCCGCGCACTCCGCTTTCCCGCCATTGCCGCCGAACGTCGCCGCGCTCGCGCAGCGCGCGCAGCGCGCGATCGAGCGCGCTGCGTGGAACGAGGCGGTGGCGCCGCTCAACGAGGCTCTGCAGGCGCAGCCGGGACATCCGGCGCTGCTGCAGCTGAGCGCCGTGCTCGAACGCGGGCGCGGCAACGTCGCCAACGCGGTCGCCTTGTTCGGCCACCTGCATCGACAATTTCCGCACGACGCCGCGCTGGCGAACCATCTCGGCGCGGCATTGGCCGAGGCCGGCCAGTCGGAGGCGGCGATCGCCGCGTTCCGCCACGCGCTCGACCTCGACTCGAACTCGATCGGCGCCGCCTACAACCTCGGCCGCGCGCTCGACCTGCGCGGCGAGGCTGCCGCGGCGCTGGCGGCGTTCGACCAGGCGCTGCGCGTCGACCCGCGGCATCGGCCGTCGCGCATCCTGCGCGCGGAATGCCTGAAGCAGCTCGGCCGGCTGCGCGAAGCCGAGGATGCATTGCGCGCGGTGCTGCGCGAAGCGCCGGACACGGTCGCGGCCTGGGTCGGGCTGGCCAATCTGCGCGCGCTCGCGCCGGGCGATCTCGACGCCGTGGCGCGCCTGTACGCCGATCCTCATCTGCACGAGGCGCAGCGCATCGATCTCGGCTTCGTCTACGGCACGATGCTCGAAGACGCGGGACGCTACGCCGAGGCGTTCGCGACCTTGCAGGCCGCGAATGCCGCCAAGCGCCGGCGCGTGCGCTGGAACGCCGCGGCAGTCAGCGCCCTGATCGACGACATCCTCGCCGCGTTCGCGCCTTCGCACGAAACGGAGGAGGAACACGACGAGGCCGATCGGGGCGCCGGCGCGATCTTCCTGGTCGGCATGCCGCGTTCCGGCTCGACGCTGGCCGAGCAGATCCTCGCCGCGCATCCGGAGGTCGCCAGCGGGGGCGAGCGCGAGGACGTCGCGCGCATCCTGCAGGAAGAATCCCGACGCCGCGGCCGCCGCTTTCCGACCTGGGTCGGCGAAGCGAACGCGGCCGACTGGCGGCGTCTCGGCGAGGAATACCTGCGGCGCTGCGCGACCTGGCACGGCGGTCGCGCGCACTTCACCGACAAGACCCTGACCAACTGGCAGACGCTCGGCGCGATCCGCCGCATGCTGCCCGGCGCGCGCATCGTGCATTGCGTGCGCGATCCGCTGGAGACGGCATGGAGCTGCTACAAGCACCACTTCGGCGAAGCGCAATTCTTCGCCTACGACTTCGCCGATCTCGGCGCATTCTCCCGCGACTGCGCGCGCGCGATGCGCACCTGGGACGCGCGTCATCCGGGCTGGATCCACACGCATGCGCACGAGGCGCTGCTGGCGCAGCCGGAGGCGCGCACGAGCGCGCTGCTCGACGCCTGCGGCCTCGACTTCGATGCGGCCTGCCTGAATTTCCACGAGGTACGCCGCGAAGTGCACACGGCCAGCGCGGCGCAGGTGCGCCGGCCCTTGCAGCGCGGCGTGGCGCTGGCCGAACGCTACGGCACGCTGCTCGATCCGCTGCGGCGCGCGCTCGGGGTGACGGCGTAGTCGCGCTGGATGCGTGCGCGAGTGCCGAAATCCGACGCGGCGCTCACGAAGGCCTGCGGCCCGTCCGTATGATCGAAGGTTTCCAGCGAGGATCCTGCCGATGCGCCCGATGGCCGCCTGTCTCTGCATTGCCGCTTCCGGCGCGAGTTTCTCTGCCGTCGCGGCGGTCGACGATCCGAACTGGAGCGAAACGGTCTTCTCGATCAACCGCGACGCGCCGGACGACAACTCGCCCAAGCAGCACACCGGCCTCGCCTGGGCGCCCGACGGCAGCGACCGGTTGTTCGTGCTCGAGAAGGGCGGCCGCGTGCGCCTGCTGTCGGGAGCGTTGACGACGGCGTCGCCGACCTGGTCCACGTTCGCGACGATGGACCCGATCTACACCAACAGCGAATGCGGCCTGATCGGCATGGCCTTCGATCCGGATTTCGCCAGCAACGGCTTCGTCTACTTCTTCGTGACCGTCGGCCCCGGCGAGCAGCAGATCATCCGCTACCGCGGTCGCGCCGACACCGGCAGCGGGCGCACCGTGATCCGCGATCGCCTGCCGACCGCCGGCGCCAACCACGACGGCGGCGGCATCGGCTTCGCCGCGGACGGCAAGCTGTACTGGTCGATCGGCGACCTCGGCAACGGCACCGGCGTGGACCACGATCTGACCTCGCTCGCGTCGAAGGTCGGCCGCGCCAATCGCGACGGCACGGCGCCGTCGGACAATCCGTTCTACGACGGCGTCGGCCCGAACAACGAGTACATCTTCGCGCGCGGCTTCCGCAATCCGTTCACGATGCAGATCCAGCCGTCGACCGGCCAGATCTGGCTCAACGTCGTCGGCACCGGCTACGAGCAGGTGTTCGTGGTCGAGCGTCGCGGCCACGGCGGCTACGACGACTACGAGAACAACCAGCCCGCCGGCTACCTGATGCCGAAGATCGTCTATCGCACCAACGGCGTGGACACGCGCAATCTGATCGACGCCGTGCGCAGCGACGACGTGGTCACGTTCACGACGGCCGCACCGCACGGCTTCCGCGTCGGCAGCCATCTCACGATCGACGGCGTCGGCGATGCGTCGTTCGACCAGTCCGCTCTCTATGTCGCCTCGGTGCCCTCGCCGACCACGTTCACCGCGCCGCAGGCGGGCCCGGACGCGAGCAGCGGCGGCGGCCAGGCGACCACGCTGGACCAGGGCGGCTGCCTCACCGGCGGCGCGTTCTACGACGCGACGCTGGCCCCGGCGGAATACCGCGGCAACTTCTTCTACGGCGACTGCAATTCCGGGCGCATCATGCGCGCGCGCATCGACGAGGCGACCAATGCGGTGATCGGCGTCGACCACTGGGCCAGCGGCATTCCCGGTCAGGTCGACGTCGCCGCCGGCCCCGACGGTGCGCTGTACTACATCGGCAACTCGACCAACACGATCCATCGCGCGGCGTTCGCCGCCGACGCGCAGGGAATCGTCGTCGCCAACCGCCACCTGCGCATGGATGAGGGCGGCAAGGTGGCCACCTCGATCCGCCTGGCGCGGGCACCGGCCGCGGCGGTCGAGGTCACCGTCGCGCGCAGCGCCGGCGACGCCGACGTCGCCGTCCTCGGCGGGGCGACGCTGACCTTCACGCCGGCGGACTGGATGCAGCCGCAGACCGTGCGCTTCGCCGCCGCGCCCGACGCCGACACCGTCGACGACGCGGCGACGATCGAGGTTTCGGCCGACGGCCTCGCTACCGAGACGATCGCGGTCAGCGTGCTCGACATGCCGGTCGACACCGACCGGATCTTCCACGACGACTTCGACTGACGCGGCGCGGGGGATTCCCGGCGGCGTGCGTCAGGCGAGCGCCGCCGCGACGGTGGTGCGCAGTCCCGCCGGGCTCCAGCGCGAGCCCGGCAGCGTCCACATCGGCGGCAACTGCGTGAACGGCGGTCGTCGATGCACGGCCAGTGCGGCGCCGAGGCGGTCGTCGACGCCGAGTTTCTCGAACACGCCGCGCACGTGGCTCTTGACCGTGTCGAGACGGATGCCGAGCAGCTCGGCGATCGCCTCGTTCGACTTGCCGGCGGCGATCCAGCGCGCGACCTCGCGCTGGCGCGGCGACAGGTCGGGACACAGATGGATCAGCCGTTCCACCGGCGCCATCGACTGCACCGTGCGCTCCAGCGCCTGCCGGTACACGCGCGCGACGTGGCCGCGCAGTTCCTGCATGCGGTCGCGTTCTGTGTCGGAGAACGCCGGCCGGCCGACCACGCGGTGCGCCGAGATCGACACCGCGTAGCCTTCCTGCACGATCATCGCGGTCATCTGCCGGTGCGCGTTCGCGGGCAGGAACACCTCGTGCGCGATCGGCAGGCGCATGAACTCCTCGTCGCTGAAGAAATCGGACTCGCGCAGCGCGCGTTCGCCGAAGAAGGCCGGGTCCTTGCCCCAGAACGGATGGCTGCCGGCGTGCTTCAGGTAGGCGGCGGTGGTCGTGGCGCGGCGCTGCGGGTCGGGATCGGGGTGCGAGTACTCGACGCGGAACTCGCCGCTGCCGTAGTGGAACTCGGAGAAGCCCGCGATCTCGCAATCGGCCGCGGCCTCGATGCAGGCGAACACCTCGCGCGGCAGCGTGTGCAGGTCCGGCTCGGCGGCGTACAGGTCGATGAGGCGGCGCTCGAACCGGCTGCGCACGGTGTCCGCGGAATCCGCCGGCTGCATCCGACTCACTCCAAAGTGGGATTGCCCCGACCGCTGGCGAGTTTACTCTTTTTCACATTCGGCACAGGGTGCCGCGTTCGACACATCGTGCCGTCTCATGGCCCGCATCGTCCGCTCGACGGGCCGCGCGGCTTCGATCGGCGCCGCGATGGTCGGGCACGCGAACGACCGAAACACGCGCATGATCGAGGACCACTCGTGAGCTCCATCCGCATCGCTGCGCGTCGCGTCGCGCGCCTGATCCTCGCCGCCGTCCTCTCCTTGTGCGCCTTGCCGCTGTCGGCGCAGGTGAACACCTGGAGCTGGCAGCCCGCGAGCGGCTATCCCGGCCGATGGAACGAGCTGGTGGTGTGGAGCCCGCCGGCCTGCTGTCCGAACACCTATCCCAACAGCGCCACCGCCGACGCGCGCATGCTGCCCTACTCGCCCGGCTTCGTCGGCGCGGCGGATCTCGCCGGCGGCACCTACACCGTCAACCGTCTGCGCTTCACCAACATCAACGCGGCGGGCGGCAACTTCACGCTCACCGGCAACGGCGGCACGCTGCAACTGCGCGGCACCACGCCCTACATCCAGACCGGAACGCAAGGCGGCGTTCTCGCGCGCATCGTCAGCACCACGCTCAACCTCGCCGACCACACGCGCTTCGACACGACGGTGGGCGACGAGGGACTCATGGTGGCGGCCGGCTCCAGCATCGCGATGGCGGCCGGCGCCACCACGGTCGACAAGACCGGGCCCGGCATCCTGGTTCTCGCCGGCGGCTCCAGCGCGGGCCAGTTCGCCGTGCAGGCCGGCACCTTCGTGGTCGAAGGCAGCCACAGCGGCGGCGTCAGCGTGGGCGGCGGCGCGACCCTCGCCGGCGCCGGCCACGTCGGCGGCGCGACCAGCGTCGCCGGCGGCGGCGTCTTGCACCCGGGCGCCTACGACATCGACTGGCACGGGTTGGGCACCGGCACGCTGGCGTTCGGCTCGACGCTGACGATGCAGTCCGGCAGCGTGTTCGAGATCACCGTCAACGGGACCGCCGTCAGCCAGGCCGCCGTGGCCGGCAACATGAGCCTCGGCGGCGCCCAGCTCACCGTCAACAGCGGCACGCCGCCTCCGGCCGGCACCGTTCTGCGCATCGTCGACAAGCAGAGCGCGGGCGCCGTGACCGGCACGTTCGCGGGCCTGGCCGAAGGCGCCGTGTTCAATTCCGGCGGCGCCGGATTCAAGATCAGCTACGTCGGCGGCACCGGCAACGACGTCGTCCTGACCGCGCTCGCCGCGCCGGCGATCACCAGCGTTTCGCCCGGTGCCGGCCCCGCCGGCGGCGGACAGTCGGTCACGATCACCGGCACGAACCTCGCCGGCGCGACGAGCGTGACGTTCGGCGGCACGGCCGCGACGGTCACGGGCAACACGGCGACGCAGATCGTCGCGACCACGCCCGCGCATGCGGTCGGCGCGGTGACCGTCGCGGTGACGACGCCCGGCGGCAGCGGCAGCAAGGCCAACGCCTACACCTACCTCGCCGCGCCGACGGTGGCGAGCGTGGCACCGACCCAAGGCCCGGCCGCGGGCGGCACCAGCATCGTCATCACCGGCGCGAACCTGAGCGGCGCGACGTCGGTGACGTTCGGCGGCACCGCGGCGACCGCGTTCACGGTCAACAGCGCCACGCAGATCACCGCGACGGCACCCGCGCATGCGGCCGGCGCAGTGGCGGTTGCCGTCGCGACGCCCGGCGGCAGCGGCAGCAAGGCCAACGCCTACACCTACCTCGCCGCGCCGACGGTGACGAGCGTGGTGCCGGCGCAAGGCCCGGCCGCGGGCGGCACGACGGTGACGATCACCGGCACGAACCTGGCCGGCGCGACATCGGTGACGTTCGGCGGCGCCGCGGCGACGATCACGGGCAACACCGCGACGCAGGTCGTCGCCACCGCGCCAGCGCATGCGGCCGGTGCGGTAACCGTCGCGGTGACGACGCCCGGCGGCAGCGGCAGCAAGGCCAATGCCTACACCTACGTCGCCATGCCGACGATCGCGAGCGCGGCGCCTGCGCAAGGTCCGGCCGCGGGCGGCACGGCGGTGACGATCACCGGCACGAATCTGGCCGGCGCGACGTCGGTGACGTTCGGCGGCGCCGCGGCGACGATCACGGGCAATACCGCGACCGGGATCACCGCAACGGCGCCGTCGCACGCGGCCGGCGCCGTCGCGGTCGCCGTGACGACGGCCGGCGGCACCGGCAGCGCGGCGAACGCCTACACCTATGTCGCCGTGCCGACCGTCACGAGCGTCGTGCCGAATCGCGGATCGGTCCTCGGCGGCACGAGCGTGACGATCGGCGGCTCGGACCTGGCCGGCGCGATCGCGGTGAGTTTCGGCGGGACGCCGGCGACGTCGTTCGTCGTGAACGACGCGACGCGGATCACGGCCGTAGCGCCGGCGCACGCGGCCGGGACGGTCGACGTCGTCGTGACGACACCCGGCGGCGCCAGCGCGCCGACGGTCGCCGACCGCTACACCTACGTCGATCCGCGCCGCTGCCACGTTCGCCGCGAGGCCAGCGGCGCGAACGACGGCAGCTCCTGGGCCGACGCCTACACCGACCTGCAACCGGCGCTGGCGGACGCGGGCTGTGCCGAGATCTGGGTCGCGCGCGGCATCTACCGGCCGGTCGTACCGGCCGACCCCGACCACGTGACCGCGGCCGAACGTGCAGCCACCTTCCGGGTGCCGCCGCGGACGGCGCTGTACGGCGGCTTCGCCGGCAGCGAGGACACACTCGACGCGCGCGATCCGGCGGCCCATCCCACCGTGCTGTCGGGCGATCTCGCCGGCGACGACAGCGGCGCCGTGGACGGCGTGGATCCGGACGTGCCGACGGACGCCTCCGTCGGCGACAACAGCCTCCACGTGCTCGCGATCGACGGCACCGACCTGGCGGTCGACGCCACCACCGTGCTCGACGGCTTCATCGTCACGGCGGGCCATGCGGACGGTGCGGCGGCGGACGGCAAGGGCGGTGGACTGGCCTGCGACGGCCGCGGCGCGGGCAAGGCGTGCAATCCCGCGCTGCGCAACCTGGTCTTCAGCGGCAACTTCGCGGCGCTGGGCGGAGGGGCGCTGCATGCCGACGGCGGCGCCGGAGGCGAGGCGAGCCCGACGATCGGGACCGCGCTGTTCCGCGGCAACCGCGCCGGCCAGGGCGGCGGCGCACTGTTCGAGAACGAGGCCGGTCGCAGCAGCCCCGCGCTGGAACGCATCACGTTCGCCGGCAACGTCGCGCTCGCCGGCGGCGGCGCGATGCACGTCCGCGTGGCCGGCGGCGGCACCGGAGCGCCACGGCTGACCAACGTCACGTTCAGCGGCAATCGCGCCGGCGACGGCGCCGGTTCCGGCCGCGGCGGCGCGATCCTGGTCGAGGCCGCCTCCGCCGGAGCGCTGCATCCGTCGCTGACGAACATCACCTTCAGCGACAACCACGCGGACCTGGACGGCGGCGCGGTCCAAGCCGTCGCCACCGACGCGGTCAACGCGCCGGCACTGCGCAACGTCATCCTGTGGGGCGACAGCGCCGGCGGCGCCGGTGCGGAGATCGCCAGCGACGGCGCGGCGCTGACGCTGGACCACGCCGTGGTCGAGGGCGGCTGTCCGACGGGCGTCGCCTGCGGCGGCGCGATCCTCGCCGCCGATCCGGTGCTCGGTCCGCTGGCGGACAACGGCGGCGACACACCGACGCACCTGCCGCGTGCCGGAAGCTCGGCCGTCGACGCCGGCGACGACGCGACCTGCGCGCCGGACGACCAGCGCGGCGTGACGCGGCCGCAGGGGCCGCACTGCGACCTCGGCGCGGTCGAGGCGGGGCTGCCTTCGCTCGCGCTCACGCTCGACGACGGCGGCCGCGAGTACGTGGGCTACGGCGAAGTCGTCGACTACGTCGTGCAGCTGGTCAACGACGGCGAAGGCACGGCGAGGAACCTCGCGGTGGATGCGACATTCGGCGGCGGCGCCGACGTCGGCAACGCGCAATGGCAATGCATCGCCGGCAGCATCGGCGCGAGCTGCATACCGGTCGGCAACGGTCCGATCCACGATGCCGTGACGATCCCGCCCGGCGTCAGCATGACCTGGCTGATCCACGTGCCGGTGGCACCGGACACGCTGGCCGGCGCGCTGGATTTCGAGTTCTCCGCCGAAGGCCTGAGCCCGGTCACCGGCCACGCGACGATCGTGCTGTTCCGCGACGGTTTCGACGGGGCCGGCCAATGAACTCCGAAGGCGCTTTCGTGAGATCGACCACACTCCTGCGTTTCTTCGCCGCGCTCGCGGCGCTCGTCGCCACGCCGGCGTTCGCCGACTACGTGATCGCACCGTCCGGCGGCGACATCTCCGGCGCACGCCTGTCGGCGCAGCTCGCCGACGGCGACGTCACGCTCACCGCGGCGTCGGGCGACGTCGTCGTCGCCGACACGGTGAACTGGAGCGCGCACACACTCACGCTCTCGGCACCATCGGGCAGCGTCAACGTGAACGCAGTGATGACGGCCTCGGGCTCGGCCGGCCTGTCGCTGGAAACCGATGCGTCGGAAGCCGACGGCGGCGTGGTCATGGCGCTGACGGCCGGCGGCTTCACCGGGCGCGTGGATTTCACGGGAACCGGGCAAAGCTACCGCGTCAACGGTACGGCCTACACGCTGATCCATACCCTTGCCGAACTGGAAGCCATCCGTCCGGCCAGCGGCGCCATCACCGGCACCTATGCGCTGGCGGCGGATGTGGACTGGAGCGGCGCCGCCAGCCAGACGCCGCTCGGTACCCTCGGCGGCAGCGGCCGGCTAGACGGCCTAGGCCATCAGCTGCTCCATCTCGCCATCCCCGGCAATACCGACGATACGGGACTGTTTTCCAGCGCTGACGGAGGCGCCGTGATCCGCAACCTCGGCGTGCGCGGCGGCAGCGTGTCGGGCGGCGGGTGGGTCGGTACGCTGGTCGGCAACAGCTCCGGCGTCATCGCCCACGTCTATTCCACGGCCGACGTCTCGGGCACTCTGTTCGTCGGCGGTCTGGTGGGCTTCCACCAAGGCAGCGGCAGCCTGATCGCCGATGCCTGGGCCGGCGGCAACGTGACCGGCACGGGCGCGGTCGGCGGCCTCGTGGGCACCACCTATCCCGGCAGTGCCATCGACAACGTCTGGGCCAGCGGCAACGTGACGGGCACCGCGTCCAGCATCGGCGGGCTGGTGGGAACCGCCGACCTCGGCAGTACCCTGCGCAACGCCTATGCCACCGGCAATGTTACGGGCAGCCTCGAGGTCGGCGGCCTCGTGGGCTACAACCACCAAGGCCTCGTCGAGCACGTCTTTGCCTCCGGCAGTGTTTCGGCCAGCAGCAACAGCTATGTCGGCGGTCTGGTGGGCCACAACGAAACCGGCGCCGGCGGCAGCGTCAGCGATGGCTGGTTCGCCAGCGACACATCCGGCGCTCACCCGGACAATGGCGTGGGCACGGCGATTTCTCTGGCGAACCTGATTTTGGCGTTGCCGGGCGGTTTCGACGCGACCGTATGGGCCAACCAGAACGGCAGGACCACGCCGTACCTCAAATCCCTGCCCGGCGCGGTGTACGTGAAGGCGGAAAGCGCCAGCGCAGCCGACGCGCAGGTCTACACGCCGGTGATCACGCTGGAGCAGTTGCAGGCGATCACCGACGACCTGGCGGGCCATTTCGCGTTGTTCAACGATATCGACGCCACGATCACCCGCACCTGGAACGGTGGCGCGGGCTTCGTGCCGATCGGCAACTGCAGCGGCGGCTTCGACGGTCGCTTCGACGGACTGGGGCACGTGGTCGGCGGCCTCTTCATCCACCGCGTCGACGCGATCTGCGTGGGCCTGTTCGGCGGCCTCGGCATCGGCGGCGTGGTGCGCAACGTGGGCGTGGACGACGGCGCCATTGCGGGTGGCATCGCGGTCGGCGGCCTGGTCGGCTACAACGATGCCGGCGAGATCAGCAACGCCTACGCCGCCGTCGCCGTGGCGGCGGGCGAGAGCGGCGGCGGCCTGGTCGGCTTCACCACGGGCAACGTCGGCAACGCCTACGCGACCGGCAGCGTAACGGTTAGCGGCGAAGACGCCGGCGGCCTGACCGGCGGCAATCGTGGCGTAATCCGGCACGTCTGGGCCAGCGGCCCGGTGACGGGCGGCGGCAGCAACGTCGGCGGCCTGGTGGGGCTGGCCATGAACGGCACGGTCACCGACAGCCATTGGGACCGTTTCAGCACCGGCCAAGGCGATGGCGTGGGCGTCGTCAGCGCCGGCGCTAACGTCAGCAACATCACCGCCGTCACCAGTGATCCGGCGCAAAGCGCCGCGGCCAACTACGCCTTCATGCAAGGCGCCTACGCCAGCCTCGATTTCGGCGGCACCTGGACGGCGTTCGACGGCACGCGCCCGTTCCTGCAAGGCGAATGGCAGACCACGCTGACCAATGCGCACCAGCTGCAGCTGATGAGCCTGAAGCTCGACGCGGCCTACGTGCTCGGCAGGCACGTCGACGCCGGCGAAACCGGCCGCAACGACGGCACGGCCGCCAACAGCAACGGCATGTGGGCGCAGACCGGCTTCATGCGCGTGGGCACCGACGGGTCGCGGTTCCTCGGCAGCCTGGACGGGCAGTACCACGTCATCAGCGGCCTCACGATCAACCGGCCGGCGATCGACTCCTGGGTCGGCCTGTTCGGCAAGACCGGCGGAGTTATCGTGAAGAATCTGGGGATGGCCCACGTCTCGATCACGGGCACGCAAGAGGTCGGCGGCCTGATCGGCCTGAGCCAGGGCGCGGTCGTCAGCAACGTCTACGTCACCGGCAGCGTATCGGGCACCGGCGCGGTCGGCGGCATCATCGGCGCGATGCAGGGCGGCAGCCTCAGCAACGCTTACGCCAGCGCCGACGTGTCCAGCACCGGCCCCTACGTCGGCGGCGTGCTGGGCGGCAACGCAGGCAATCTCCACGACGTCTACGCCACCGGCAGCGTGTCCGGCCCCAATGCCGCCGGCCTGGTCGGCTACAACGCCGATGCGTCGGGCGGACTGATCGGCAACGGCTTCTGGAACATCGATCTGGTCGGGCAAGGCGTCGGCACGGCCGACACCGCGGGCGGCCTGAGCGCCGGCACCGCCGGACTTTCCAGCTCACGCTGGCTCTCGCAGGGCCCGGTCGCGACGGGCCTGTGGAACCCGGCCAACGGCTGGGTCCCGGGATATCCGTATCCGGTGTTGAACGGTTTTCCCTACGTGCTCGTGCTCGCGCACGGCGCGCACGTGACGCAGGGCGTGCCGGCGGTGACCGTGGATTCGTATTCCGTCGTCGACCAGGACGGCAACGACGCCGGTGCCTGGGTCGACGGCGCGCCGACGTGGTTCGCCGATCCGGGCCTCGCGGCCGGTGCCGTCGCCCATGTCGGCGGCGCGGGCGTGACGCTGGCCGCAGCGTACCCGTTCCATCAGCTGACCTACCTCGGCGCGGGCGTGGTGCAGTCGTCGTCGACGGCGAACCTGACGCTCACCCTGACGCAAGGCAGTCCGGACTACGTCACCTACGGCCGGATCGTCGACTACGTCGTCACGCTGAGCAACAGCGGCAGCGCGACGGCGACGGGCCATGCCGTGCAGGCGAGTTTCGGCGGCGGCGCGGACGTCGGCGCGGCGACGTGGCAATGCATCGCCGGCAGCGTCGAGGCGGCCTGCGCCACGGCCGGCAACGGCCCGATCGACGATGCCGTGACGATTCCGCCGGGCGTGTCGATGACCTGGCTGATCCACGTACCGGTGGCGACGGCCACGCAGGCCGGCACGCTGGATTTCGAATTTTCCGCCGAGGGCCTGGACCCCGTCGTCGACCACGCGACGATCGTGCTGTTCCGCGACGGCTTCGACGGTGTACAGGACACGATCCTTGCGAGGTGAACCGATGACGTCTCTCCGCCTTCTTTCCTGCGTGCTGGCCGCGTGGCTGCCGGCGGCGACCGCCGGCCAGGCGCTCACCCTGACCCTCGCCGACGGCCATGACTTCGTGCGCTACGGTCAGACGCTCGACTACATCGTCACCCTGACCAACGACGGCGATGCGACCGCGGCCACGCCGCTGTCGATGGAGCTGTCGCCGGCGTTGGATCCGGCCGGCGCGAGCTGGGTGTGCTATCCCGGCGCCGACGGCGCGACGTGCACGGCGAGCGGCAGCGGCCCGTTGCACGACACGCCCGTGCTGCCGCCCGGCGCGCGCGTCAGCTGGGTGGTCAGCGTGCCGACCGTGGCCGAGACGCCGGAGACGACCGCCATGCTCGGCGTGATCGCCGTCGGGGCCGCGCCGCTGATCGACACCAATACACTGGTGGTGTTCAAGGACGGCTTCGATACGCCCTACGGCGACGGGACGCAGGACCTGCCGCCGGACGGTTCGTGAGGAAAGCGGTGCCCGCGTTCGCGGACAGGGCGCGTCGATGGAATGTCCCGCTTCCCATGGCTGGTCCGTCAGGCTTGGCCCGACGATTTTCGTTCGCGGGCCGTCCGAGGCCTTTGCTGTCCGGAACGCGGTCGAGTTCCCCGTCTTCCGGCTTCGGGCGACCTAGCCGCGGGCTCCGATCGCCGCGCTTCTCAATTTCTTCTCTTCCTTGCGCTTGCGCCGCCGTTCGCTGAGGCGCGCGAACAGCAGATAGATCGCCGGCGTCGACAGCAGGGTGAGGCTCTGCGAGACGATCAGGCCGCCGATCATCGCGATGCCGAGCGGGCGGCGCAGTTCCGAGCCGACGCCGAAGCCGATCGCCAGCGGCAGCGCGGCGCAGATCGCCACCATCGAGGTCATCATGATCGGGCGGAAGCGTACCAGCGAGGCTTCGCGGATCGCCTCGAACGGCGACAGGCCGCGTTCGCGTTCGGCGACCAGCGCGAAGTCGACCATCATGATCGCGTTCTTCTTGACGATGCCGATCAGGAGCACGATCGCGATCATCGAGATCACCGACAGCTCGGTGCCGGTGACGACCATCGCCAGCAGCGCGCCGACGCCGGCCGACGGCAGCGTCGACAGGATCGTGACCGGATGGATCAGGCTCTCGTAGAGCATGCCGAGCACGATGTAGACGGCGATGATCGCGCCGAAGATCAGGATCGAGTTGTCGCCCTGCTGCTTCTGGAAGTTGCGGAAGTCGCCGGCGAAATCCATGCGGATGTCGCCGGGCAGGCGCAGGCCGGCGATGGTGTCCTGGATCAGCTTCTGCGCCTGGCTCATGGTCGCGTCCGGCGCGAGATTGAAGCTGAGGCTGATGGTCGAGAACTGGTCCTCGTGTTCGATCTCGGTCGGCGCCACGGTGTCGACCATCTTCGTCACCGCGGTGATCGGCACCATGTTGCCGCCGCTCGCGCGCACGTAGATGCGCTCGAGCGAGGCCGGGTCGGTGGCCTGGTTCGGCAATGCGCTGACCACGACCTTGAACTGGTTGATGTCCGAGTAGATCGTCGACACCTGGCGCTGGCCGAACGCGTCGTACAGCGCGCTGTCGATCGCGCCGACGCTGACGCCGAGACGTGCGGCGGTGTCGCGGTCGATGCGCAGCAGCTGACGCGGGCCGGCCTCGTCGACGTCGCTGCCGACGTCGCGCAGCTGCGGCAGCTTCTTCAGCGCCTCGACCAGTTTTGGCGTCCATTCCTGCAGGCTGACGATGTCGTTGCCCTTCAGCTGCACCTGGTACTGGCCGCCGGTACCGCCGCCACCGCCCCCGCCGCCGCTCGGCAGGTCCTGCACGGGCCTGAGGCGCAGGCGCACGCCGGGCACCTCGCCGGCCATCTTGTTGAGGCGCGTCATGACCAGGAAGGTCGACTCGCCGCCGCGCTCGGCGAGCGGCTTCAGGCTGATGTAGAGCTGGCCCGAACCGCCGCCGCCGCCGCCCCAGCCGCCGCCGAGGCGCGAGCCGACGCTGGCCACCGCCGGATCCTTCATCACCAGCGCGGCGATCTTCTGCTGCTGCTCCATCATGCGCGACGGCGACACGTCCGAACCCGCGGTGGTGCGGCCGAACAGCATGCCGGTGTCCTGCTGCGGGAACAGGCCGCCCTGCACGAAGCGCATCAGGAAGATCGTGATCACGATCAGCAGCAGCGGTTGCAGCGCGGTCAGGCGCGGCCAGTGCAGCGCATGGTCGAGCGCGCGGCGGTAGAGGTCCTGCATGCCGGCGTGGAACGCGTCGAGCCGGCGGCCGAAGCGCGACGGCGTCGCCTCCGCGTGCGGCTTCAGGAATCGACCGCACAGCGCCGGCGTCAAGGTCAGCGAGACGATCGCCGAGAACACGATCGCCGCGATCAAGGTCACCGTGAATTCCTTGAAGAACATGCCGGTGATGCCGCCGGCGAACACCACCGGCACGAACACCGCGACCAGCGAGGCGGTGATCGAGACGATCGTGAAGCCGATCTCCTTCGCGCCGAGCAGGGTCGCCTCCAGGCGCGGCATGCCGGCGTCGACGTGGCGGATCACGTTCTCGATCACCACGATCGCGTCGTCGACGACGAAGCCGATCGCGATGACCAGCGCCATCAGCGACATGTTGTCCAGCGTGTAGCCGAGCAGATACATCACGATGAACGCGCCGGCGACCGACAGCGGCACCGCGGTCGCCGCGATCAGCGTCGGCGCGAGTCGGCGCAGGAACAGCGCCATGGTCAGGATCACCATGCCGAGGCTGATCAGCAAGGTCACCTGCACCTCGTCGACCGAGGCGCGGATGATCGGCGTGCGGTCGAAGAACGCGTCCAGCTCGACGCCGGCCGGCAGCCAGGTCTGCATCAGCGGGATGTCGGCCTTGACGCTGTCGACGGTGGCGATCACGTTGGCGTCGGCCTGCTTGCGCACGAACAGCAAGATCGCGCGGCGCGTGCCGAACCAGGCCGCCTGGTACTGGTCCTGCTGGCCGTCGTAGACGCGCGCGACGTCCTTCAGCCGCACCGGTACGCCGTTCTTCGCCGAGATCACCACGTCGGCGAACTCGGCGGCGGTGCGCAGCGCGTCGTTGGCGACCACCGCGGTGGTGGTCTTGCCGTCGGACAGGAATCCCTGCGGCGAGGTCACGTTGGCGGCGATCAGCGCGTTGCGCAGCTGGTCCGGCGAGAGGCCCATCGAGCTCAGCGCGCGTAAGTTCAGATCCACGCGCACCGCCGGCGTGGCGCCGCCGGCGACCTCGACGTCGCTGACGCCGGGCAACTGGCGGATGCGCTGCGCGAGCAGCGAGTCGGCGTAGTCGTACAGCTTCGACAGCGGCACCGTGTCCGAGGTCAGCGCGAGGATCAGCACCGGCTGGTTGTTCGGATTCATCTTGCGGTAGGTCGGCGCGTTGGTCAGGCCGGACGGCAGGTCCGGCGCGGCCGCGTTGATCGCCGCCTGCACGTCGCGCGCGTAGTCGTCGACGGTGCGCTTGCCGTCGAAGGACAGGAACACCGAGGCGCTGTTCTCGCTGCTCGAGGAGCTGATCGAGTCGATGCCGGGAATCTGCCCGAGGTGGCGCTCGAGCGGCGCGGCGACGGTCGAGGACATCACGTCGGCGCTGCCGCCGGGCTGGCTCGCGGTGACGAAGATCGCCGGGAACTCCAGGTTCGGCAGCGCCGCGACGCCGAGCAGGAAGTAGCAGATCATGCCGAGCACGAACAAGCCGATTGCCAGCAGCGAGGTGCCGATCGGGCGGCGGATGAACGGGCCGGAGATATTCATGTCGCGCTGCCGTGCGCCAGCGCGCGCCGCTCGCGCCGCGCCGCGATCCAGTCCGACAGCCGCTCGAAGTAGAGGTAGATGACCGGCGTCGTGTACAACGTGATCAGCTGCGACAGCAGCAGGCCGCCGACGATCGATACGCCGAGCGGCTTGCGCAGCTCCGAGCCGATGCCGCTGCCGAGCGCGAGCGGCAGCGCGCCGAGCAGCGCGGCGGCGGTGGTCATCATGATCGGGCGGAAACGCAGGATGCAGGCGCGGCGGATCGCATCGTGCGCGCGCATGCCGGCTCGCTGCGCCTCGATCGCGAAGTCGATCATCATGATCGCGTTCTTCTTGACGATGCCGATCAACAGCACGATGCCGACGATGCCGTCGACCGACAGGCTCATGCCGCACACGATCAGCGCGAGCAGCGCGCCGACGCCAGCCGGCGGCAGCGTCGAGATGATCGTGATCGGGTGGATGTAGCTCTCGTACAGCACGCCGAGCACGATGTAGATCACGATCACCGCGGCGAGCAGCAGCAGGACCTCGTCGGTCAGCGAGGCGGAGAACTCGGCCGCCTTGCCGATGAACTGGCCGCGCACCTGCGGCGGAAACTTCAGCTGCGCCTCGACTTCGCGGAACGCGCGCACCGCGTCGGACAGCGAGTGCCCGGCGGCGAGATTGAACGAGATCGTCACCGCCGGCAGCTGGTCCTGATGGCTGACCACCAGCGGCGCATTGCCCTGTTCGGCGCTGGCCAGCGCCGACAGCGGGATCGTGCCGCCGCCGCCGAGCGCGATGCCGACGTTGCCGGTGCTGCCGATGCCGGACGGCGTGGCCGAGTTGCTGGAGGTGGCCTGGCCGAGCGTGGTCGCGTTGCTGCCGGTCAGCGCGCCGTTGCCGTTGCCGCGCACGGTGAGCTGGTTCAGCAGCGCCGAGCTGGTGCGGAACTCCGGCGCGACCTCGAGCACGACGCGGTACTGGTTCAACTGCGTGAAGATGGTCGAGATCTGGCGCTGGCCGAACGCGTCGTAGAGCGTGTCGTCGATGGTCTGCATCGGCACGCCGAGGCGGCTCGCCTTCTCGCGGTCGACGGTGAGGTTCAGCGCGTTGCCCTGCGTGGCGAGGTTGTTGTCGACGTCGGCCAGCTCGGGGCGCTTCCTCAGCGCTTCGGTCATCTGCGTGGCGAAGCCGGCGAGCTCCTTGGAGTTCACCTCCGACAGCGCGTACTGGTACTCGGTCGGCGCGACGCGCGTGTCGAGCGTGACGTCCTGCACCGGCTTCAGGTACAGCGCCACGCCCGGAATCGGCGCGGCCGCGGCTTGCAGCGCCGGCAGCACCACGTCGAGCCCGCCGCGCTGGTTGCGCGGCTTCAGCACGATGCTGAGCTGGCCCTGGTTCAAGGTCGGGTTGACCGAGCCGGCGCCGATGAAGGCGGCGACGCCGGCGACGCCGGGCACGCCGCGCAGCGCGTCGGCGACCGCCTTGGTGCGCTGCTCCATCGCCGGGAAGGCGATGTTCTGGTCGGCCTGCACGACGCCGGTGACCATGCCGGTGTCCTGCTCCGGCAACAGTCCCTTCGGAATCGCGATGTACAGCGCGATGGTGACCACCACCGTCGCCGAGGCGACTAGCAGCATCAGCGGCTGCCGTGCGAGCACCCAGTCGAGCGTGCGGCCGTAGCCGTCGAGAATGCGCGTCCACAGGTCGCGCTGCGCCGGCCGCTCGCCTTCGACGTGGTCGCCCGCCGGCAGCGCGTCGGCCTTGAGCAGGTACGCGCACATCATCGGCGTCAGGGTCAGCGAGATCAGCATCGAGATCGCCACCGCGATCGTCAGCACCCAGGCGAACTCATGGAACAGGCGCCCGGTCACGCCGGGCATCAAGAGCAGCGGCAGGAACACCGCGATCAGCGAGACGGTCAGCGACAGCACGGTGAAGCCGATCTCGCGCGCGCCGATCTCGGCGGCCTCCCTCGGCTGCTTGCCCTGCTCGATGTAGCGCACGATGTTCTCGATCATCACGATCGCATCGTCGACGACGAAGCCGGTGGCGACGGTCAGCGCCATCAACGAGAGGTTGTCGAGCGACATGCCGGCGAAGGCCATCACGCCGAACGTGCCGAGCAGCGACAGCGGCACCGCCACCGACGGGATCACCGTCGCCCACAGTCGGCGCAGGAACACGAAGATCACCGCGATGACCAGGCAGATGGTCAGCACCAGGGTGAACTCGACGTCCTCGACCGAGGCGCGGATCGTGACGGTGCGGTCGGAGAACACTTCCAGATGCACGTCGGCCGGCAGCAGCGCCTGCAGGCTCGGCAGCTGTTTGCGGATCTCCTCCACCGTCTGCACGATGTTCGCCGAAGGCTGGCGGCGGATGTCGAGCAGCACCGCCGGCTTGGAGTTGGCCCAGGCGGCGAGCTGGTCGTTCTCGACGCCGTCGATGACCTGGGCGATGTCCGACAGCTTCACCGGCGCGTCGTTCTTGTAGCTGATGATCGTCGAGCGGTACTCGGCGGCGTCGGCGAGCTGGTCGTTGGTGCCGATCGAGAAACTCTGCACGGTGCCGTTGAGGCTGCCCTTCGGCGCGTTGACGTTTGCCTGGGTCAGCGCGCTGCGCACGTCTTCGAGGGTCAGGCCGAGGCCGGCGAGCTGGGCCGGATTCACCTGCACGCGCACCGCCGGCCGCACATTGCCGGCGATCGACACCAGGCCGACGCCGGAGAGCTGCGACAGGCGCTGCGCGAGGATGCTGTCGGCGTAGTCGTTGACCTCGCGCAGCGGGCGCGAGTCGGAGGTCAGCATCAGGGTCAGGATCGGCGCGTCGGCCGGATTGACCTTGTTGTAGATCGGCGGATACGGCAGGTTGTTCGGCAGCGTGCCGCGCGCGGCGTTGATCGCCGACTGCACGTCCTGGCCGGCGGCGTCGATGTCGCGTTCCTGGTCGAACTCGATCACGATCGTCGACAGTCCCGCCGAGCTGTCCGAGCTCATCGCCGCGATGCCGGAGATCTGGCCGAACTGGCGTTCCAGCGGCGTGGTCACCAGCGCGGCCATGGTCGAGGCGCTGGCGCCGGGATACTGCGTCGTGACCACCAGGCTCGGCGCGTCGATGTCCGGCAGCGCGGCGACCGGCAGCGCGCGATAGCCGATCGCGCCGAGCAGGAGCAGCGCGGCCATCAGCAACGAGGTCGCGATCGGGCGCTGGATGAAGATCGAGGAGAAGCTCACGGGAGTTCGGCCCTGGACGTCGAGCGGAGGAGGATTGCCGTCGGTTTCGGTTCTTCGCCGCAGTTCGCCGTCTCCCGCGCGAGGGAGAGGTGAACGCGGAAGGAGGCGCTGCTATCCGCCACGCCGCCCACCGCGCCGCTGCTGGCCCTTGTCCTGTTCCTTCAGCTTCGACAGCTCCGCTTCGCTGGTCGCCGGCGCCGCCTGGCCGGGCGCCAGCGCGACCACCTTGCTGCCGGGCTTGAGGCGGAACTGGCCTTCGGTGACGACCTTCTCGCCTGCGGCGACGCCGCTGCCGATCAGCACGCCGTTGTCGGCGGCTTCGCCGGCGGTGACGACGGTCTTCATCGCCACGGTGTCGTCCGCGTGCAGCACATAGACGTAGTTGCCTTCCGGCCCGCGCTGCAGCGCCGTCGCCGGCACCACCAGGCCGTTCTTGACGGTGCGGATCTGCAACCGCACGTTGACGAACTGGCCCGGCCACAGCGCGTTGTTCGCGTTGGGGAATTCGCTCTTCAGCTTGAACGTGCCGGTGCTGGTGTCGATCTGGTTGTCGATCACCTTCAGCACACCGTCGCCGAGCGCATGCGCGTCGGTGCGGTCGAGCGCGGTGGCGGCGAGCGGCGCCTCGGCCTGGCCGGCACGCACTTCGCCGAGGTTCTGCTCGGGCAGCGTGAAGATCACGTTGATCGGATGTACCTGGGTCAGCGTGACGATGCCGGTGCTGCCATTGGCGGTGACGAGGTTGCCGACGTCGACCTGGCGGATGCCGGCGATGCCGCCGATCGGCGCGGTGATGCGCGTGTAGCCGAGCTGGGTGCGCGCCGAGGTGATCGCCGCATCGTCGGCGGCGACCAGGGCTTCCTGCTGGCGCACGGTCTGGCGCTGGTTCTCCAGGTCCTGTGCGGAGACGAAGTGCTTGCCGATCAGCTCCTCGTAGCGCTTGAGCGTGCTGCGCGAGGCCGACAGCTGCGCCGCGTCCTGGTTCTTCTTCGCCACCGCCTGGTCGACCGCGGCCTGGAACGTGCGCGGGTCGATCTCGGCGATCAGCGCGCCCTGCGCGATCTCCTCGCCCTCGGTGAAGTGCAGCGCCTTCAGCTGGCCGGTCACCTGCGAGTTCACCGTCACCGTGTTCAGCGCCTGCACCGTGCCGAGCGCGCTCAGATAGACCGGCACGTCCTTCTGCTCGACCGGCACGACGGTGACCGGCACCGGCGCGTCCGCGCCGCCCATGCCGCCGCGCGTACCCGGTCCCGGTCCGGCGCTGCCGTGGAACAGGCGCCAGCCGATCGCGCCGAGCACGAGCAGAACGACGACGAGGAGCGCGATTTTCCAACGCGACATGCGGGCGAGTCCTTTGCAGAGCGGCAGGTGAAGGCTAGCAGCGGCGCGGCGAAAACGGCGTTGCAGCCGAGTAAATCCGTCTTTACATGCTCCGCGCCGCCGCCTTGGAGGCCGGCCGACGCGGCGGAGTTCCGCTCTTGCGTCCAGCCCCGCCGCCGCCATCTGCAAGAACATCCCCGTTCCGCCTGTCCTGTCCGTCGCGCATGCGGCGACAGCCGACGGGTTTCCCCCTGCGAAGGAGCCAGCCATGAACGAGACTTGCGATCTTCCCGGCGCCGCGCTCGCGATCGAGCGCAGCCAGTTCCCCGATCCCGCCTTCGATCCGGCGCCGGCGACGTCCGGCGAGCAGCTCGCCGTGCTCGCCGGCGGCTGCTTCTGGTGCGTCGAGGCGGTGTTCCGCGAGCTCGACGGCGTGCTCGGCGTGACCTCCGGCTACAGCGGCGGCAACGCCGCCAGCGCCAACTACGAGGCCGTGTGCAGCGGCAGGACCGACCACGCCGAGGCGATCTCGATCCGCTTCGATCCGGCGCGGATCAGCTACGCCAAGCTGCTGAAGGTGTTCTTCGCCGTGGCGCACGACCCGACCCAGGTCGACCGCCAGGGTGCCGACCGCGGCCGCCAGTACCGTTCGGCGATCTTCTACATCGACGAGACGCAGCGCGCGATCGCCGCCGCCTACATCCGCCAGCTCGACGAGGCGAAGGCCTTCAGCGCGCCGATCGCCACGCAGCTGGTGCCGCTGGAGGCGTTCCACCAGGCGGAGGCCTACCACCAGAACTACGCCGCGCAGCACCCCGCGCAGCCCTACATCGCCGCGGTCGCCGCGCCGAAGGTGGCCAAGCTGCGCAAGCAGTTCGGCGACTGGCTGCGCAGCGACAGCCCGCGCGACGGAGGTCTGGCATGAGCACGTCCGCGACGAACGTTTCCGCATCGGGCTATGACCTCACCCCGCTGTCCGCCGCCGAGCGCGAGCGCCTCGCCGCGCGTCTCAGCGCGGAGGAGCGCCGCGTGATGATCGACCACGGCACCGAGCCGCCGTTCTGCGGCGGGCTGCTCGAGGAAAAAGGCACCGGCGTCTACCAGTGCCGGCTGTGCGCGCTGCCGCTGTTCCGCTCGGCGACGAAGTTCGAGTCCGGCACCGGCTGGCCGAGCTTCTACGAGCCGTTCGATCCGGCGCACATCCGCGAGGTGCGCGACACCAGCTACGGCATGGTGCGCACCGAGATCCGCTGCGCGCGCTGCGACGGCCACCTCGGCCACGTGTTCCCGGACGGGCCGCCGCCGACGCGGCTGCGCTACTGCCTGAACTCGGCGGCGCTGGAGTTCGCGCCGCAGGCCGCCGGCGCTGCCTGAGCGGTTTCGGGGTAAGTCGGAAAACGTCGATCGTCGTCATCCCGCATTCGCGGGAATGACGACGTCTTTCGGATCGCGCTTCAGGCGGCCGGAACTTCGATCGGCTTCGCTCGACGCTTCGCCGCCGACTCCGTGACGAATTCCAGCATCGCCGCCGCCGCCTCGCGCCCGTCGTGCACTGCGCGCACGACCAGATCGGCGCCGCGCACGGTGTCGCCGCCGGCGAACACGCGCGGATGGGTCGTCTGGAACGGCAGGCGGCCGGCGCCGCCGACGAGCAGGCGCCCGCTGTCGTCGAGTTCGATGCCGGCCTCGGCGCACCACGGCGGCGGACTCGCGCGAAAGCCGAACGCGACGATGACCACGTCGGCGGCCAGCACTTCCTCGCTGCCGGCGACCGGTTCCGGCCGCGCGCGGCCGCGGCCGTCGGCGAGCAGGCGCGTCTCGACCACGCGCAGGCCCTCGACGCGCTCCGCGCCGAGCACGGCCAGCGGCTGGCGGTTGAACAGGAAGCGCACGCCTTCCTCGCGCGCGTTCTTCACCTCGCGCCGGCTGCCCGGCATGTTCGCCTCGTCGCGGCGGTAGACGCACGTCACCGACGCGGCGCCGAGGCGGATCGCGGTGCGGTTGCAGTCCATGCCGGTGTCGCCGCCGCCGAGCACGACGACGCGCTTGCCGCGCAGGTCGAGCTGCGCGTCCGTCGGCGCGCCGCCGTCGAGCAGCCGGCGCACGTTGGCGATCAGGAACGGCAGCGCCGGCAGCACGCCGGGCAGGTCGTCGCCGGGTAGATCGGCGGCGACTTCGCGATAGGCGCCGGTGCCGAGGAAGACCGCGTCGTAGCCGCCGAGCAGGTCGGCGAACGGCAGGTCGCGGCCGATCTCGACGCCGAGGCGGAACTCGACGCCCATGCCTTCGAGCACCTGGCGGCGCAGTCGCACGACGTCCTTGTCGAGCTTGAACGGCGGAATGCCGAAGGTGAGCAGGCCGCCGATCTCCTCGTAGCGGTCGTACACGGTCGCGGCGACGCCGGCGCGCACGAGGCGGTCGGCCGCCGACAGGCCGGCCGGGCCGGCACCGACGATCGCCACGCGGCGGCCGCTCGGCCGCACCTTGGACAGGTCCGGCCGCCAGCCCTGCTTGAAGGCGAGGTCGACGATGTTCTTCTCGATCGCGCCGATGGTGACCGCGCCGAAGCCGTCGGCGAGCGTGCAGTCGCCCTCGCACAGGCGGTCCTGCGGGCAGACGCGGCCGCAGATCTCCGGCAGAGGATTGGTCTCGTGCATCAAGGTGGCCGCCTCGAACACGCGGCCTTCCTTCGCCAGCTTGAGCCAGTTCGGGATGTAGTTGTGCACCGGGCACTTCCATTCGCAGTACGGATTGCCGCAATCGATGCAGCGCGCCGCCTGCTGTTCGCCCTGGCCGGGATCGAAGCCGCCGTAGATCTCGCCCCAGCCGAGCACGCGCAGGGCGACGGGCACTTCGCGCGGCAGCGCGCGCGGGATCTCGACGAAGTACGGGTTGTTCTCCTTCATGCCGCGCGCCTCAGTTCGTCGATCAGCGAGTCGACGCTGGCCGCCTTCGGCTTGACCAGCCAGAACTTCGCCAGCAGGTCGCGGAAGTGCGACTGGATCTGCCCGCCCCAGACGCTGCCGGTCGCGCGCACGTGCTCGGCGATCAGCCCGGACAGGTGCTGCAGGTGGTTCTCCATGCCTTCCGGCGAGATGCGCTGGATGTCGATCAGCTCGTGGTTGTAGCGGTCGACGAAGTCGCGTTCGGTGTCGAGCACGTAGGCGAAGCCGCCGGTCATGCCGGCGCCGAAGTTGATGCCGGTGCGGCCGAGCACGACGACTATGCCGCCGGTCATGTATTCGCAGGTGTGGTCGCCCGTACCCTCGACCACCGCCAGCGCGCCGGAATTGCGCACCGCGAAGCGCTCACCGGCGACGCCCGCGGCGTACAGCTCGCCGCCGGTCGCGCCGTACAGGCAGGTGTTGCCGACGATGACCGCCTCGCGCGCGACGAAGCCGGCGCCGTCGGGCGGACGCACGACGATGCGCCCGCCGGTCATGCCCTTGCCGACGCCGTCGTTGGCCTCGCCTTCGAGCACGATGTGCACGCCGCCGGCGTTCCAGGCGCCCAGGCTCTGGCCGGCGCTGCCGGACAGGCGCAGGGTGATCGGGTGGTCGTCCATGCCGCGGTCGCCGTGGCGGCGCGCGACTTCGCCGGACAGGCGCGCGCCGAGCGAGCGGTCGGTGTTCTTCACCGCGTAGCGGAACTCGCCGCCGCGGCGATGTTCGACGGCGAAGCGCGTGTCCTCGACGATGCGCGCGGCGAGCGAGCCGGGATCGCGCGGCACGTTGCGGCTGCCTGCGCACACCTGCGCGCTGTCGCTGACCAGTCCCGCCGCGTCGAGCAGCGGCGCGACGTCGACGCGCGCGCGCTTGCCGTCGAGATCCTCGCGCCGGCGCACCAGGTCGGTGCGGCCGACCAGGTCCTCGAGGCGGCGCAGGCCGAGCCGCGCCAGGTGCTCGCGCACGTCCCCGGCGACGAAGCGGAAGTAGCGCATCACCAGCTCGGCGGTGCCGACGAAATGGTTCTTGCGCAGCACGTCGAGCTGGGTCGCCACGCCCGTCGCGCAGGTGTTCAGATGGCAGATGCGCAGGTACTTGCAGCCCATCGCGATCATCGGTCCCGTGCCGAAGCCGAAGCTCTCGGCGCCGAGGATCGCCGCCTTGACCACGTCGAGGCCGGTCTTCAGGCCGCCGTCGGTCTGCAGGCGCACGCGCTCGCGCAGGCCGTTGCGGCGCAGCGTCTCGTGCGCCTCGGCGAGGCCGAGTTCCCACGGCACGCCGGCGTAGCGGATCGAGGTCAGCGGGCTCGCGCCGGTGCCGCCGTCGTGGCCGGAGATCGTGATCAGGTCCGCATACGCCTTCACCACGCCGGCGGCGATCGTGCCGACGCCGGCGTGCGCGACCAGCTTGACCGAGACCAGCGCGTCCGGATTGACCTCCTTCAGGTCGAAGATCAGCTGCGCGAGGTCCTCGATCGAATAGATGTCGTGATGCGGCGGCGGCGAGATCAGGCCGATGCCCGGTCGCGCGTAGCGCAGGCGCGCGATCAGTTCGTTGACCTTGTGGCCCGGCAGCTGGCCGCCCTCGCCGGGCTTGGCGCCCTGCGCGATCTTGATCTGCAGCACCTCCGCATTGACCAGGTACTCCGGCGTCACGCCGAAGCGCGCCGAGGCGACCTGCTTGATCTTCGACATCTTGTCGGTGCCGTAGCGCGCCGGGTCCTCGCCGCCCTCGCCGGAGTTGCTGCGCGCGCCGAGCCGGTTCATCGCCTGCGCCAAGGTCTCGTGCGCTTCCGGCGACAATGCGCCGAGCGACATGCCGGCGGAATCGAAGCGCTTCAGGATCGCCTCGACCGGCTCGACGTCATCCAGCGGAATTGGTTCGAGGTCGTCGCGCAGTTCGAGCAGGTCGCGCAAGGCCGCCGGCGCGCGGCGATCGACCAGCTCGGCGTAGCGGCGGTAGTCCTCGACCTCGCCGCTGCGCACCGCGGCCTGCAGCGCGCCGACCACGTCGGGGTTGTAGGCGTGGTATTCGCCGCCGTGCACGTATTTCAAGAGGCCGCCGGGCGCGAGCCGCGCCTCGTCGTCGAACGCGGCCGCGCGGCGCTCGCGCTGCTCGGCTTCGAGGTCGGGGAAGCCGGTGCCGCCAATGCGCGCCGGCGCGCCGGCGAAGCAGAGCTCGACGATCGCGCGATCGAGGCCGACGATCTCGAACAATTGCGCGCCGCGATAGCCGGCAATGGTCGAGATGCCCATCTTCGAGATGATCTTCAAGAGCCCCTTGCGGATGCCCTTGCGATAAGTGCGTCCGAGTTCGCGCGGTTCGCCGTCGTGGTCGCGGATGCGTCCGTTGCGGCCGAGGTCGAACAGGGTCTGGTAGGCGAGGTAGGGATACACCGCCGAGGCGCCGAAGCCGATCAGGCAGGCGAAGTGGTGCGCGTCGCGCGCGGTGCCAGTCTCGACCAGCAGGTTGCAGTCGCAGCGCAGCTGCGCCTCGACCAGCGCCTGATGGATCGCACCGGTGGCGAGCAGCGCGTGGATCGGCAGCTTGTCCGGCTGCTGCGGCCCGGCCTGCTGGGGTGGATACCGGTCGCTGAGGAACACCAGCCGCGCGCCGGTGCGCACGGCGGTGGTCGCCTCGATGCAGAGGCGCTTCAGCGCCGCTTCGAGTCCTTCGCTCTCGTCGTAGTAGAGATCGACGAAGCACTGCGCGTCGGCGAACTGCGGCAGCGCCAGCAGCTGGCGCAACTTGCGCTGCGACAGGATCGGCGAGGTCAGCAGGACCTGCTTGGCGTTCGCCGCCGAGAGTTCGAAGAGGTTGCCTTCCGGGCCGATCTGCGTGACCAGCGACATTACCGCCGTCTCGCGCAGCGGGTCGATCGGCGGATTGGTGACCTGCGCGAAGGCCTGGCGGAAATAGTCGTACAGCGGGCGTGCCTCGCCCGACAGCGCGGCGATTGGCGTGTCGTCGCCCATCGAGCCGGTCGCCTCGACGCCGTCCTCGGCCAGCGCGGTCAGGATCGTGTCGCGCTCCTCGCGCGACAGGCCGAACAGCTTCTGGAAGCGCGCCAGCAGTTCGGGCGGGAACGGTTCGGCGGCGAGGCCCGGGTCGATCAGGTGCGATTCGAGATAGGTCATGCCGTCGCGCAGCCACTGCTTGAACGGCGCCAAGCCACGGTTCAGCGCGTCGACGTCGGCGTTCTTCAGCAGGCGGTGCTCGGCGAGGTCGGCCGCGATCATCTCGCCCGGTCCCAGCCGGCCCTTCTCGACGAGGTCGGCATCGGCGTAGTCCCAGATGCCGGCCTCGGACGCGACGACCAGATGCCGGTCCGCCGACAGCGCCCAGCGTGCCGGCCGCAGGCCGTTGCGGTCGAGCGTGCAGGCGGCGTAGCGGCCGTCGCACATGACCAGGCCGGCGGGGCCGTCCCACGGTTCGGTGTGCAGGCCGTAGTACTCGTAGAACGCGGCGAGGTCGGTGTCGACGTCCTCGCGCGCCGACCACGCCGGCGGCACCAGGATGCGCATCGCGGTCGGCAGCGCGATGCCGCCGATCAGCAGCAGTTCGAGCGCGTTGTCGAGGCTTTGCGAATCGGAGCCCGACATCGTCACCAGCGCGCCGAGCGTGGAGAAGTCGAACTGCGGCGAGACCAGCTTCTTCGCGCGCGCGGCCATCCAGCTGCGGTTGGCGCGGATCGTGTTGATCTCGCCATTGTGCGCGAGGTAGCGGAACGGCTGCGCCAGCCGCCATTGCGGCGTGGTGTTGGTCGAGAAGCGGTTGTGGAACACGGCGGCGCACGCGGCCAGGTCCGGCCGGGCGAGGTCGGGATAGAAGCGCCGCAGCGCGCCCGGCAGCACCATCGCCTTGTAGCCGATCATCGCGGCCGACAGCGAGACGACGTAGAAGTGCTCCTCGTCCGGCAGCGCATTGGTCGCCAGGCGCCGTGCGCGGTACAGCTTGCGGTCGAAGGCGCCGTCGTCGAGTTCGCGCGGTGCGTTGACGAAGATCTGCGCGATGCGCGGCAGCGAGGCGGCCGCTTGTGCGCCGCACACGGACAGATCCAGCGGCACCTCGCGCCAGCCGGCGATCGCGAAACCCTCGTCGCGCAGGCGCGCTTCGAGTTCGGTGACGGATTGCTCGCGCCGCAGCGGATCGGGCGAGAGGAAGATCAGCCCCGCCGCGAAGCGCTGGCCGAGTGCGATGCCGGCTTCGTCCGCCAGGGCGCGCAGCCAGGCGGTCGGTCGATGCAGCAGGATGCCGCAGCCGTCGCCGGAGAGTCCGTCGGCGCCGACCGCGCCGCGGTGCGCCATGCGTTCGAGCGCGGCGAACGCCTTGTCGACGAGCGCCGTGCTGGCGCGCGCGTCGAGCTGTGCGATCAGCCCGAAGCCGCAGCTGTCGTGTTCGTAGGCCGGATCGTACAGGCCGGCATGCCGGGTTGCTGCCATCGTGCGCACCTCCGCATGGCGCGCCTCGCCGGAGTCCGCGTCGACGACGACTCGCGGATGGACGTATAGACGCCCATTCCTGAAGTCACTCCGGGAGGGGAACGCTCGCGCCGACTAGAACATATTTGCTGCAAAGCGTCAAAGGCTCCCGTGGTGGACAGGCGCCGTCACCCTCCCGCCGGCGGAGGATCGAAGCCGTCCTGCGACGACCGAGGGCGAGCGCAGGACGCGCGAGTGGACGGGGAAACGCAGAAACCGCACCGTCGCGCCGCGTTCGAGCCGACGGCCCCGGTCCGCATTCGCCCGTCCTCTCCCGCGAGCGGATCACGCAAAACGGTGGCGGCATCCTTCCCGCCGGCGGAACGGAACGTCTGCGATCGCTTCGCCTTGCATAGGCATTTGCCGCTGCTCTACATTCCCCCGATTGCCGGCGCACAGGCGCTTGGGGGAGAACAAGCATGCTGCAGGCGCTGGGTCACATCGCGTTCGGACTGTTCGGCCTCGCGGTGCTGATCGCGATCGCGTTCGCGTTTTCCAACGACAAGCGCGCGGTGAGCTGGCGGCTGGTCCTCACCGGCCTGGTGCTGCAGATCGTGTTCGCCACGATCGTGCTCAAGCTGCCGCTCGGGCGCGAGGTGTTCAACGCGATCGCCACCGGCTTCGTCAGACTGCTGGATTTCGTGAGGGTCGGCTCCGACTTCATCTTCGGCAGCTTCATGGACGTGTCGAAGTTCGGCTTCGTGTTCGCCGTGCAGGTGCTGCCGACGATCATCTTCTTCGCCGCGCTGACCGGCGTGCTCTACCACATCGGCTTCATGCAGCAGATCGTCAAGGGCATGGCCTGGGTCATCACCAAGGTCATGAACGTGTCCGGCGCGGAGACCACCAGCGTCTGCGCCAGCGTCTTCATCGGCCAGACCGAGGCGCCGCTGACGATCAAGCCCTACATCGAGCGCATGACGCAGTCGGAGCTGATGACGGTGATGATCGGCGGCATGGCGCACATCGCGGGTTCCGTGATGGCCGCCTACGTCGGCCTGCTCGGCGGCGAGGATCCGGCGCAGCGCGTGTTCTTCGCCACGCACCTGCTCACCGCCAGCATCATGGCCGCGCCGGCGACGATGATGCTGGCCAAGATCCTGGTGCCGGAGACCGGCGAGCCGCTGACGCGCGGCACGGTCAAGCTCGAGGTCGAGAAGACCACCGCGAACGTGATCGACGCGGCCGCCGCCGGCGCTGCCGACGGCCTGCGCCTGGCGCTCAACGTCGGCGCGATGCTGCTCGCCTTCATCGCGCTGGTCGCCCTGCTCAACGCGCCGTTCCAGTGGCTCGGCACGCACGCCTGGGGCGCGGCTCCCGATTCCTCGCTCAACGCGTGGCTCAGCGCGCAGGCCGGCCATCCGGTCGAGCTGTCGCTGCAGACCTTGTTCGGCTGGCTGCTCGCCCCGTTGGCCTGGCTGATCGGCGTGCCGTGGGGCGAAGCGCCGCTGGTCGGCAGCTTCATCGGCCAGAAGATCGTCATCAACGAATTCGTCGCCTACGTCGACATGTCCAAGCACCTGTCGCAGCTCAGCCAGCAGAGCCAGCTGATCGCGACCTACGCGCTGTGCGGCTTCGCCAACTTCTCCTCGATCGCGATCCAGATCGGCGGCATCGGCGGACTGGCGCCCAATCGCCGCGCCGACCTCGCCCGCCTCGGCCTGCGCGCGGTGCTCGGCGGCTCGATCGCGACTTTCATGACTGCGACGATCGCGGGAGTGCTGGAGCAGCTCTGAAGCGGCTCCGGCGGAGTTTCGTCGACGTTCACCGCGGCGCTCGCATATTCGACGACGGGAAGCGGGCCGGCGGCGCAACAGCCGTGGCCGCCGGTGGCCATCCATCGAGGAGGTCGCCATGTCACGATTTCCGCTTCTCCTGTCGTTGCTGCTTGTCCTGTACGGCGGCATCGCGCAGGCCGCCGACCGAAAGGACGCCGAACTCGCCCTGGCACAGGCGAGCACCGCGGTGCAGGCCGCGCGCCGCGACGATGCGCAAACCTACGCCCCCGCCGACTTCGCCACCGCGCAGACGACGTTGAACACCTCGCTCGAGGCCTTCGACGCGCGCGCGTGGACGAACAGCCTGATCTACGCCGAGCGTGCCCGTGTCGACGGCGAACTCGCCGGTGCGCGCAGTCGCCAGGTGCGTGCGGAAACCGCCGCGACCGAACTCGAACGCAGCCTCGACACGCTGCGCGCTCAAGTCTCCGCCGGAGGTGCGCCATGAACGCTCGTACTGTTTCCCTCGCCGTCGCATTGGCGCTGACCGGCTGCGTCAGCGTGCCGCCGGCGCCGCCGGCGGAAGTCGTCCGCTTGCAGAACGAACTCGATCGCCTGCATCGCGATCCGCGCGTCGTCGACAACGGCGGCGTGGAACTGTCCAACGCCGACATCGCCGTGAACTCGCTGGCGCGCGACTACCGCGTGCTCGACGTGACCGAGCGCGAACAGCGCGTCTACGTCGCCGATCGCCTGGTGCAGATCGCCGAAGCCAGCGGCCGCGCGCGCGCCGCCGAACAGCACAGCCGCGACCTCGGTGCCGAGCGCGAGCGCCTGCTCGCGCGCGCGGGCACGCGGGACGTCGTGGCGCCGCCGCAGATCGTCGAGCGGCGGGTGATGGAAAGCTCGGAATGGCTGCCGCCGGAACGCCGCACCCTGATGGCGATCCAGAGCCGGCTGCCGAACATGGAATCGCAGCTGGACGCGCGCGGCCTGGTCGTGCGCTTCAGCGAATACCAGTTCCAGCCGGGCCGCAGCGAACCGACGCCGACCGCCGAGCGTTCGCTCGACCAGCTCGCGCGCGTGCTGCGCGAGGAGCCGGCCACGCACGTCGCGGTCGAAGGCATCGGTGGCGACGGCGATCGCGCGCTCGCGCTCGATCGCGCCGACGCGGTGCGCGACTACCTCGACGCGCGCGGCGTGGAGCCGGCGCGCGTGACCGTGCGCAGCGCCGATCCTTCCAGCGTGCGCGACCGTCGCGTGGACGTGGTGATCCTGGCGGCGCGCTGACGGATTGGCTCGATCGGGTCGGGTCGATCCGATCCGATCCGATCGCGACCCGATCGGTTCGGTCGGCCGATACGATCGCGGCCGCTACACTGCCGGCCTCGAAGACAGGGCGGGCGAGCGGCGATGACGGACGTGATCGTGGTCGGTTCCTTCGTGCAGGATCACATCTGGCGGCTCGACCGTTTTCCGCAGCCCGGCGAGACACGCCGGGCTGCGGCGTTCTACAGCGGACCGGGCGGCAAGGGTTTCAACCAGGCCATTGCCTGTGCGAGGCAAGGCGTACCGAGCGCGTTCGTCGGTGCGCTCGGCGACGACGCGCTCGGCGCCGCCGCGCAGCGCTTCGCCGAGACCGAGCGGCTGCCGTGTCGCTGGCAGATCCATGCCGACCGCGCGACCGCGACCTCGGGCATCTTCGTCGATCGCGACGGCGCGCCGATGAACGTCGTGCAGCTCGATGCGAACGAGGCGCTGGAGCCGGCGTTCGTCGTCGCGCAGGACGATCTGTTCGCAGGTGCGAAGCTGTTGTTGCTGCAGCTCGAGAACGGCATCGAGGCGACGCGCGCGGCGCTGGAACGGGCGACGCGGCACGGCCTGCTGCGCGTGCTGAATCCCGCGCCGGTGCGCGCCGAAGCCGACGCCGCCCTGCTCGCGCTGTGCGACGTGATCACGCCGAACGAAACCGAGTTCGCGCTGCTGCTCGATCAGCTCGCCGGCGTACAGGTCGCCGCCGACGACCTCGCGCGCAGCGGCGATGCCGCTCTGCACGCATTGGCGCGCCGGCTCGGCGTGCCGACCGTGGTGCTGACGCTGGGTGCCCATGGATGCTTCGTCTCGCACGCGGACGGCGCATGGTGCAGCGACGAAGCGGCTTGCTACCGCCTCGCGCCCGAGCGCGTCGAGGCGATCGACGCGACCGGCGCCGGCGACGCGTTTTCCGGCGCGCTGGCCGCGGCGATCGTGCGTTTCGCGGCGCAGCCGTTTCGCGCGGCCGTGCGCTACGCCAACCGCGTCGCGGCGCTGTCGACCGAGCGGGTCGGCACGGCGCCGGTGATGCCTCGCCACGGCGAGGTCGCCGCACGCTTCATGCACGCCCTGGGGTGATGTCGGGATGGCGATGCGCCGCTTCCCACGTGGCTCGGCGGCGCAGGCAGGCGGCAACCGCCCTCAGTGCGAGGGCATGCTCGCTTTCAGCGCGCGCAGCGTGTCCGATTCACCGCCGGTCAGCTCGACGCGGAACGCCGAGTAGGCGCCTTCCAGGTCGCCGTAGCGGCGCAGGTTGCCTTCGGAAAACAGGCGCGCGCCGGGAATCTCGCGCCATTGCAGCGGTGCCTCGATGCGGCCGGCCTTGGCCGCGTCGATCAGCGGCAGCGTCGCCGCGCGTAGCGAGACGGCTTCCGGGTCGCCGCCGATCTTCGCCAGTTCGCGCTCGAACTTTTCGGCCGCCGATTTCAGCGCAAGCTTGTCCACGATCGACCTCAATTCGGTATGGAGCCGATCTTGACCGCGTCGGTCCACTCGCTCCGGTTGAGCACGAGGTACTGTAACGCACCCCCCTCGCGGACGACAGCGCCGCCGAGTTCGCTGGTCGGCGCGATCGTCTGCACGAACACGTCGACGTCCGCGCCCTTCGGCGCGATCTGGTAGATGTCGTACACCGCCGCCTCGCTGCGGATCGGCAGGCCGAACGCGTCGGCCAGGCTCTGGCCGGACTTCGCCGCCGCCTGCAGATCGTCCATCGTGGCGAAGAACGGCGTGTACGCGGAGACGCCCTCGCCCTGCGGCACGATCTTGACCAGCGCGTCGTTGAACGGCTTCACCTCGGGAGCCTTCGATCCGGTCGACAGCAGGTCCATCGCGCGGCCGTAGATCTTGGTCGCGTCGGCGCCCGGATCGGCGGCGCTCATCGCGCGCAGCATCTGCTGACCGTCGGAACTCTTCAGGAACGCCTCGGCGCCGGCATTGTCGAGGCCGTTGGTGACGAAGGTGCTGGTGGACTTGATCTTGTCGAGCGTCGCCGCGTCGGCGTTCTTGACGATCTCGGCGACCTTGTCGGCGCGCGTGCCCACGCGTGCCGCGGTGGCGCCGTCGGCGATGCGTCCGGCGTCGGCCGCCGCGTCGATGCCGCGCGTGGCCTTGCCGACGTCGGCGGCGGCGTCCAGCACGCGCGCCCCGTCGGCGACCGCGTCGGCCGCGCGCGCACCCTTGATCGCCGCGTTCGCCTCGCCGGCGCCGATGAAGAAGCTGCCGATGTCGACCACGCCGCGGCCGATGAACTTCGACCAGTCGCCGTCCTTCGCCGCTTCCTGGTAGCCCTCGGTGACGCCGTTCCACAGCGCCTTGGCGGTGTTGGCGTTGCCTTCGCCGTTGATCGCCCAGCCGATCGGGCTGGCCAGGCTGCCGATCGCCAGCGCGGCCTTGCCGGTCTTTTCCAGCCGGTCGAGGTTCTCGCCGCCGCGTGCCGCCCATTCCAGCGGATTGACCAGCTTGCCGGCGCCGTCGGCGAGCTGCACCACGCCCTTGCCCATGTCGTACACGGCCAGCGTGCCGCCTTCGAGCACGCCGATGTTGTTGGAGATGCCCTGCGCGATCGTCTTGCCGACGAAGCCGCCGTGTTCCTCGCCGAACTCGACCAGGTTTTCGCGGAAGCCGTCGACGGCCTTCTCGGCGGTGTCGACGGCGCCGTCGATCTTTCCGCCGACCCAGGCCTTGGCGTGGTCGACGTCCTCCAGACGGTCGCCGACGAAATCGCGCGCCGCGCCGAGCGCCTTGGCGCCGTGGTCGACGACGTCCACGGCGGTGTCCGCGACCGTTTCGGCCGCCGAACCGACGGCCTTCGCGCCGTCCTCGACTTTGTCGCCGACCCAGTCCGCCGCGCTCTTGAATGCGCCGGTGATGCTGCCGATGCCGAAGCCCATGGTCTTCTCCGTCGTCCGGCCGGCTGCAGCCGGCGCTCGCTGTGTCGGAGTGTCCCTGCGCGCCGAGGCTGCGCGCCATTGGGGAAAACCCTTGGCTCTCAGTGCGTTGGATCGTGCGGCTGGGCCTGGCGCTTGGCGCGGTGCGCGCGCAGCGCACGCAGCCGCGCGTGTGCGCGACCCTTGCGCCGCCACCAGAACCAGGCGACCAGGCCGATCAGCAGCAGCGCGCCGACCAGAACGACGCTTTCGCCGCGCTTGACCCAGGCGACCAGCCATTGGTGGTTCTCGGCGCCGAAATAGCCGAGATAGACCCAGAACGGCACCGAGATCGCGGCGGCGAGGCCGTCGAAGAAGAGGAATTGGGCGAACGAGACGCGCCGGCTCATGCCGGCCGTGATGTAGATCGCCGTGCGCAGGCCGGGCAGGAAGCGCGCGACGAACATCAATCGGCTGCCGTAGCGCGCGTACTTGTGCTGCACCTTGGCGTAGCGGCGCGGCGTCAGCACGTAGGAAACCCAGCGCCAGCGCAGCACGCGATTGCCGAAATAGCGGCCGGTCAGGAACATGACCACGTCGCCGATCAGCACGCCGGCGAGGCCGACCACCGCCATCACGTGCACGTCGGCGTAGCCGAGGCCGGCGATGACGCCGCCGGCGACGAGGGAGATGTCCTCCGGCAGCGGGATGCCGAAGCCGCTCATCAGCAACACCACGAACACCGCGATGTAGCCGTGTTCGGTGAAAAGGCGGATCAGGGTTTCGAGAAAAGCCATCAGCGCGAGCGCCGTTGCGAGCGGAGCGGCGGACAGGTGGAGGTCATCGGGAGCGGAAAGGCCGTCATGGGCGCGAAGTCTACCGGCTGGCGCGCGTCGCGGTCGCGCTGCCCGGGCACGCGGCGATCGGCCGGCTACAATGCGCAGATGCGCATCGGCTCCCACGCCATCGATCCGCCCGTCGTGCTCGCGCCGATGGCCGGTGTCACCGACAAGCCGTTCCGCCAGCTGTGCAAGCGGCTCGGCGCGGGCCTGGCCGTGTCGGAGATGACCACCGCCGATCCGCGCCTGTGGACGACGCGGAAATCCTTGAAGCGCATGGACCACGTCGGCGAGCCCGACCCGATCAGCGTGCAGATCGCCGGCTACGATCCGGCGATGCTGGCCGAGGCGGCGCGCTACAACGTCGACCACGGCGCGCAGATCGTCGACATCAACATGGGCTGCCCGGCGAAGAAGGTCTGCAACGTCTGGTCCGGCAGCGCGCTGCTGCAGGACGAGGCGCTGGTCGGGCGCATCCTCGACGCGGTCGTGAACGCCGTCGCCGTGCCGGTGACGCTGAAGATCCGCACCGGCTGGAACCGCGAGAACCGCAACGGCGTGGCGATCGCGAAGATCGCCGAGAACGCCGGCGTCGCCGCGCTGGCCGTGCACGGCCGCACGCGCGCCGACTTGTACGAAGGCGAGGCCGAGTACGACACGATCGCGGCGATCAAGGCCGCGATCTCGATCCCGGTGTTCGCCAACGGCGACGTCGACTCGCCGCAGAAGGCGCGCCAGGTGCTCACGGCGACGAATGCCGACGCGGTGATGATCGGCCGCGCGGCGCAGGGGCGGCCGTGGATCTTCCGCGAGATCGCCCACTTCCTCGCCACCGGCGAGACGCTGCCGCCGGTCACGCCGCGCGAGGTGCAGCGCATCCTGCTCGGCCACCTCGAGGACCTGTACGCGTTCTACGGCGAGGCGCAGGGCGTACGCATCGCGCGCAAGCACCTCGGCTGGTACGCGAAGGACCGGCCGGAGAACGCGGCGTTCCGCGCGGTGGCGAACCGCGCCGAGAGCGCGAGCGAACAGCAGCGATTGACGCGCGAATACTTCGACGCGCTGGCTGCCGGCGCCGCCGCGGAGTTCGCCGCGGCGGCGTGAAGAAGGGATCGCGCCGGTCGTGCGAACGGCCTCAGGCGCGCAGCGGAATCCACGGCAGCAGCAGCCAGCCGAGCACGCCGACGATCAGCGCGATGCGCGTCAACCGGTAGCCGAGCGGCGTGCGCCGCTTGAACGCCTTGCGCAGTTCGCCGGCGCGGTGCGCCAGCGCGTACAGGCGATTGACCGTGCCGACGCGCTCGCCGCCGACGTTCTGCGTCGCGGTCGCCTGGCCGAGCACGCGGCTGACGAGGCGGTTGATCGCGCGCATCGGCGCCGTGCGCAGCGGGCGTTCGACGTCGCAGAACAGGATCACGCGCGTCTGCTGCGTGCGGTTCTCGGCCCAGTGCACGTAGGTCTCGTCGAACACGATGTCGCCGCCGTCGCGCCAGGCGTACAGCTCGCCGTCGACGTAGATGCGGCAGTCGTCGGAGTTCGGCGTGATCAGCCCGAGGTGATAGCGCAGCGAGCCGGCGAACGGATCGCGGTGCGGATTGAGTTTGCTGCCCGGCGGCAGCAGGGCGAACATCGCCGCCTTCACCGACGGCATCTGCTCCAGCAGCGCGACGGTCTCCGGGCACAGCGCGTGCGCGGAGGCCAGCGGTTCGCCGTACCACTTCAGATAGAAACGCTTCCAGCCCTCCTTGAAGAACGAGGCGAAGCTGGCGTCGTTGTGCTTCTCGGCCGAGCGGATGTAGCCCTCGTCGAACAGGTGCAGCGCCTCGGCGCGGATGCGTTGCCAGTTGTCCCGCAGCAGGTCGAGGTGCGCGAACTTCGCGCGGTCGAGGATCGGCTTGGCCGGCACTGCCGAGAACGCGTACATCAGCACGTTGTACGGCGCGAAGAGACCGGAATGGTCGACCAGCTGACGGCCGAACTTCAGACGCTGGCGCCCGCGCAGGTGCACGTAGAGCACGCAGGCGAGATAGATCGCGAACAGGAGCAGCAGGACCAGGCGGAAGGAGAGTTCGGGCACGAGGAATGGGGCGCAGTGGATCGCAAAGGCGAAGGATACGCTGCGGCGGCGCTTTCCCGGGAACGCGCGGCGTTGTTCCCGCGGAATTCCGCGGGAATCGCCGTTCCTGCCGCGGCGGGCTGCTCGACGCCGTTCCCGCGTTCGCGGGCACGGCGTCGAGGAATGCGTGCGGACCTCGGCGGACTTGCGCGGCTCTGCCGTGAGCGAAGCGCCGGCGGTCAGGCCTTCGCGAGCTTGTCCGCCTTCAGCGCCGCCAGCGCGGCGGCGATCGCATCGGCCGGCAGCGCGATCTCGGCGGCCGGCGCGGCGTCCAGCAGCAGGCCGGCGACCACGCTGCGATCGTCGCCGGCGTCGACCAGCGCGGCGGCCAGCCGCCCGGCGTCCTTCGGCGAGTCGAACGCGCGGCTCTGCAGCAGCACGGCGCCGTCGGCGGTGGCCAGTTTGAAGTAGAACTTGCCGTCGCTCTCGCGATAGCTCTTGATCTGCGGTAGCGCCGTCGCGCCGGCCGGCGTCGCGGCGGCGGCCGTGGCCGGCCGGTCGGTCAGGCGGCGGATGCCGGCGGCCCAGCGCAGGATCTCCACGAACGGCCGGGTGCGCGCACGCGCCTTGTCGGCGCCGGCGAGCAGCAGTTCCTCGATCCGTTCGGGCTTGGCGATCAGCACGTCGTAGCGTTCGCGCAGCGGCGCCAGCTCCGCGTCGATGCGTTCGAACAGCTTGCGCTTGGCGTCGCCCCAGGCGATGCCGTCGGCGTAGGCCTGACGCATCGCGGCGGTCTCCTCGGCGTTGGCGAAGGCCTGGTAGAGGGCGAAGATGTTGGAGCCTTCCGGGTCCTTCGGCTCGCCCGGCGCGCGCGAGTCGGTGACGATGCCGAGGATCGATTTCTCCAGTTCCTTCGGCCGCAGCCACAGCGGGATCGTGTTGTTGTAGCTCTTGGACATCTTGCGGCCGTCGAGGCCGGGCAGGGTCGCGACGTTCTCCTCGATGCGCACTTCCGGCAGCGTGAAGGAGACGCCCTTGCGCGCGAGCTCGGCCGCATAGAGGTGATTGAAGCGCTGGCCGATGTCGCGCGCCATCTCGATGTGCTGGATCTGGTCGCGGCCGACCGGCACTTCGTGCGCGTTGAACACCAGGATGTCGGCCGCCATCAGCACCGGATACATGTACAGGCCGGCGGTGACGCCGGCGTCCGGGTCCTCGTTCGCGGCGAGATTCTGGTCGACCGCGGCCTTGTACGCGTGCGCGCGGTTGAGCAGGCCCTTGCCGGTGACGCAGGTCAGCAGCCAGGTCAGCTCCGGGATCTCGGTGATGTCGGACTGGCGATAGAAGAACACCTGTTCCGGATCGAGTCCGCAGGCGAGCCAGGTCGCCGCGATCTCCAGCGTCGACTGCTGCACGCGCTGCGGATCGCCGCATTTGATCAGCGCGTGGTAGTCGGCGAGGAAGTAGAACGACTCGGCTTCGGCGCGCCGGCTCGCCGCGATCGCGGGCCGGATCGCGCCGACGTAGTTGCCGAGGTGCGGGGTACCGGAGGTGGTGATGCCGGTCAGGATGCGTCGTTTTTCCTGGGACACGCGGAAGTCGTCGGAGCGGCGGGTCGGCCAGTGTACGGTAAGCCGCTTGCGCGCTTAACCCCGCGCCCGGCGGACGCACGTTGCAGCCGTGGTCCCAACCCGGAGATCCGCCATGCACCGCCTGCTCTGCGCCACCCTGCTCGCTTCGCTCGCCGCCGTCGCCGTGCCGCAGGCGCGCGCCGGCAACCTGCTCGATCTCGCCGTGGTCGACCGCGATACCGGCCAGACCCTGCCCACCTATTCCAAGCACGGCAAGCTCTACGTCGCCGGCGCACCGGGTCATCGCTACGCGGTGCGCCTGTCCAACCGCAGCGGCGGACGCGTGCTGGCCGTGCTCAGCGTCGACGGCGTCAACGCGGTCAGCGGCGAAACCGCCAGCCCCGAGCAGTCCGGCTACGTGCTCGATCCCTGGGAGACGACCGAGATCGCCGGCTGGCGCAAGAGCCTCGAAGAGGTCGCGCAATTCAATTTCACCGCGCTGCCGGACAGCTACGCCGCGCGCACGGGGCGGCCGGCCAATGTCGGTGTGATCGGCGTGGCCGTGTTCACCGAACGCACGCCGGTGTGGCGCGAGAAGCGCGAGGAGATCGCGCGCGAATCCGAATCCGCGGCGGGAGCGGCCGCCGACGCGCAGAACGCGCCTGCGCCGGCGGCAGCCGAAGCGAAGGCGGCGGCACCGGCCGAGGCGCCGAAACTGCAGGCGAGCCAGCGCGCGCTGGCCAAGGGCGAGCGCCTGGGTACCGGCCACGGCGCGCGCGAGTACGCGCGCGTGGACACCACGACGTTCGTACGCGCCTCGCGCGGCCCGGCCGAGACCGTCGCGGTCTGGTATGACAGTTATGCCAATCTCGTCGCGCAAGGCATCGCGCCGCGGCCGATCGCGCGGCGGACCGAGCCGCAGCCGTTCCCGGGCGGTTTCGTGCCGGACCCGGCACCGCGCTGAGATGTTAAATCCGTCTTAAGACCTAGGTCTCGAGACTCTGTTTGCATCATCCCTCGGCTGCGATAAAGCGCCCACTTGCCGCCCACCATCGGGCGGCCTCAGCCGGGGAAGAAATGAAGACCATCGCCATCGGACCGAGCCTGCTCGCGCTCGCCGTAGCCACCGCTCTTTGCAACGTCGCGCACGCCGAGGAAGACACCGCGCCACTCGATCAGAATGCCCCGGCCGAGCTGCCGAAGGTGCAAGTGCGCGATCGCGCCTACTGGGAGTCGCGGCCGAAGCTGCAGCACATCATGCGCGAGGTCGACGGCCCGCTGATCACTGTGACCAAGAAGACCTCGATCACCAAGGTCGACAACATCCCGACCGTGATCGACAACAACCTGCGCGAGCTGTTCGCGCAGACGCCGGGCCTGTTCTATTCCGAGCAGCAGTCGCCGGGACAGGTGAACCTGTCCTACCGCGGCATGGGCAATCCGCAGGAGTCGGAATTCGTCACCGTGCTGCTGGACGGCATCCCGCTGATGTCGGACTGGATCGGCTATCCGACCATTTACACCTTTCCACTCCCGCAGACCCTGGCCGAAGTGCAGCTGATCCGCGGCGGCAGCTCGCTGCTGTACGGGCCGGAACCGCCGCCGGTGGTGAACCTGATCAGCAGGAAGCCGGTCAAGGACCGCGAGTTTGCCGGCTACACCGAGAACGTGGTCGGCAACAACGGCCTGTTCGCGACGTTCAACCAGGTATCCGGCACTTCCGGCGCCTGGGAATACCTCGCCGACGTGCACTACCGCACCAACGACGGCGAGCGCCGCAACGGCGATTCGAAGCTGCGCGGCGCCGACCTGCACCTGGGCTACCGTCCGAGCGAGGAGTCCTACACCGCGCTCGACTTCCACGCCTACGACCTCGACACCGGCGATCCGGGCAAGCTCAGCTACGCGCAGTTCCGCGCCGACGAGGAGCAGTCGCCGACGCCGCACAACCGACTGTGGACCGAGCGCTACGTACTCAGCCTCGCCCACACGCAGAACTTCGACGAGGACAACCAGCTCGTCGCCAAGCTGTGGGGCGGCTACCAGGACAACGCCTCGCGCGCGCAGGACCGTTCGCCCTCGCCGACCGTGCCGCCGACCACCTCGACCCTGCAGGACGACCAGTTCCGCTTCGGCGGACTCGACGCGCGCTTCCTGCATCGCTGGGGCCGCGGCAACGCGCTGACCGTCGGCACCACGGTCTACCACTCCGACGCGCCGTTCCGGCAGTGGACCGAGCAGGGCCTCACGCCGGATCGCTTCGACCGCGACGGCCTGGTGCGTCTGCGCCAGGCGCGTTCGACCGACTACGCCTCGGTGTTCGCCGAGAACGTGTTCCGCTTCGAGGGCGGCTGGCACTTCGTGCCGTCGGTGCGCATCGACCGCGAGAACGTCGACATCGACGAGACGGCCAAGCCGGCGAACCTGACGCGCGATCTGGTCAAGCGCGACGTCACCCACACGGTGCCGCTGTTCGGGCTCGGCGCCGGCAACGACTTCGGCCGCGAGAACGAGACCTACTTCAATGTCTCGCAAGGCTGGCGTCCGGTGCGCTACTTCGACATCGGCTCGCCGTTCGGCAACACCGCGGCCGGTTCGATCAACAACCCGGACCCGACCAAGGTGCTGTCGTTCGAGGCCGGCGTGCACGGCACGCCGCGCGACGGTTTGTTCTACGACGTCAGCCTGTTCCAGGTGAACGTGCGCGATCGCATCGAGGCGCAGCAGATCCCGGATCTGCCGCCGGGCAACACGATCAACCGCAACACCGGCGACACGCGCCATCGCGGTTTCGAAGGCCAGGTGTCCTACGACTTCCTCGGCGCGCAGGATCCGCAGAGCACGCAGCATCTCGCGCTGTTCGCCAACCTCAGCCTGCTCGACGCCGAGTTCACCGCCACGCACAACCCGGCGGTGAAGGTCGGCAACAAGCCGGCGTTCTCGCCGAAGTACCTCGCGCGCGTGGGCGTGGTCTGGCGCGAAGACCTGCACTGGAAGCTGGCGCTGTCGGCGGTATCGGTCGCCAGCCAGTACTGGCAGGACTCCAACCAGCCGAACGCGACGCCGGCGGCGGCGGCCTACATCCCGGCCAAGGTGCCGTCGTACACGGTCGAGGACTTCTCCGCCGACTGGTGGGTAGTGCCGCACCTGCGCCTGCTCGGCGGCATCTCGAACCTGACCGACCGCAAGTACTACGCGCGCGTGTTCGGCGGTGGCCTCGAGCCGGCGGTGGGACGCACGTTCTACGCCGGCGCGAGCTACGAGTTCTGAGGAACGGCTGAAGAAGGCGCCATGTCCGCAAGGCGGGCATGACGCCCGCCCCGTAGCTCGGAGTCTCCCTCCGAGCGTCTTCGCGCACTGTCCCGATGTGTTTCGTCGGCACCCGGCGCGGCTCGCATCCCGCGAGCCGCGCTTCGTCGGAATCCCCTTTCCTGCACGCAGCCCCGTCGCGAGAGTGCTCCTCGTCGAATCGTCGAGGGACAACTCGTGAACGCATCCGTCGGAGCCGCAGCGGTCGCCGTGCCGCCACGCAATCCCACGCTCGCAGCGCCGCTGCGACAGCCGCTGGCGCAGCGGGTGCTGCGCATGACGGCGGCGTTCTGGTTCGCCGTCGCCGCGCTCGGCCAGCTGATCTTCGCGACCTACATCGCCGGCTTCTACGGACGCGCGACGTTGGGCGGGCATCCGGAGTGGTGGAACCAGGTCATGCCGCACGGCTACGTCGCCGGCGACCGCTTCTTCAACGGGGTGCTCGGCCTGCATCTGGCGTTCGCCTTCCTGATCACGCTCGGCGGCTTGCTGCAGTTGCTGCCGGCGCTGCGGCGCACGTTGCCGGCGTTCCACCGCTGGACCGGCCGCGTCTACGTCGTGTCCGCCGCGCTGATGGCGATCGGCGGGCTGACGATGGTCTGGGGGCGCGGTGCGGTCGGCGACTTCCCGCAGCATCTGGCGATCAGCCTGAACGCGGTGCTGATCCTGACCTGCGCCGCGCTGGCCTGGCGCCATGCGCGGGCGCGTCGCCACGACCGGCACCGGCGCTGGGCGCTGCGCCTGTTTCTCTGCGTCAGCGGCGTCTGGTTCTTCCGTGTCGGCTTGATGGGCTGGATCGTGATCAATCAGGGGCCGGTCGGCTTCGATCCGGAGCGTTTCAGCGGGCCGTTCCTGACCGTGCTCGCCTTCGCCGTCTACGCGATCGTGCCGCTCGGCGTGCTCGAGCTGTATCTGCGCGCGCAACACAGCCGCCGCGACGGAGCGAAGTTCGCGATGGCCGGCGTGCTGACGGCGCTGACCCTGGCGATGGCCGTCGGCGTCGCCTCCGCCACGGCCCTGATGTGGCTGCCGCGGCTCTGAGCGAGGCTGCCGCCGCACGCGCCGATCGCCGCCTGAGCCACTATCCTTCGCGCATGCCTTCCGCCTTCGCCAAGCGCTTCGCACCGTTGCGGCTGCCGCTCGGTCCCCGCGTGTGGATCGCGTTGGGCCTGTCGCTGGCGTTGTGGTCGCTGCTGGTGTTCCTCTGTCCGCAGGCGGTGGAGCTGCCGTTCCACGCCGCGGCGATCGGCCTCGCCGCCGTGGCCGCCTTCACTCTCGCCGAGCGCCATCCGCGGCGGTTGCCGGCGCGGCTGCCACGCTGGGTCGCGCAAGTCGCCGCGACTGCCGTGGCGATTCCGCTTGCCGCGGTCGCGGTGTTCACCGTGCTGTCGCCGGCGGGCGAGCCGCCGTTCTGGCAGGAAGGGCATCTGCGCGGCTGCTTCTTCGGCATGAGCGCGTTCGGTCTGCTGGTCGCGCCGTGGGTCGCGCTCGGCGCGCTGGTGCGGCAGAAGGAAGCGTTCGCGCGCGAGCAGGCGCTGGCCTTCGACCTCGAGCGCAGCGAACTGGAACGTCGCGCGCTCGACGCGCGCCTGCATCTGCTGCAGGCGCAGGTCGCGCCGCACTTCCTGTTCAACACGCTGGCGAACGTGCAGGCGCTGGTCGACGCCGGTTCGCCACAGGCGCCCGCCGTGCTGCGCGCGCTGATCGCCTATCTGCGCGCCGCGGTGCCGCGCCTGCATGAGGCGTCGACGACGCTCGGCCAGGAAGTCGATCTGGTGCAGGCATATCTGGAGCTGATGCACATGCGCATGCCCGACCGGCTGACGTACGCCTTGCACGTGGACGAGTCGGCGCGCGCGTCGACGTGCCCGCCGATCGCACTGCTGACCCTGGTCGAGAACGCGGTGCGCCACGGCATCGATCCCGCCGAAGACGGCGGGCGCATCGACGTCGAGGTGCGCCGGCTCGGCGAGCGCTGCCTGGTGCGCGTCAGCGACACCGGCCTCGGACTGCGGGCGACGGGCAACGGTCTGGGCACGGGGCTTGCGAACCTGCGCGAACGCCTGCGTCTGGTCTTCGGCGAGCGCGCGCATCTTTCCGTCGTCGAGCTGCCGCCGCGCGGCGTGCGCGCCGAACTCGATCTGCCCGCGAGCGCATGAGCGTCCGCGCCACCGCCCTGATCGCCGACGACGAGCCGCTGCTGCGCGAAGCGTTGACGCAGCAGCTCGCGCAAGCCTGGCCCGAGCTCGACGTCGTCGCGCAGGCGCGCAACGGTCGCGAGGCGATCGAATGCTTCGAGAAGACGCGACCGCAGATCTGTTTTCTCGACGTGCAGATGCCGGGCCTGTCCGGCGTCGAGGCCGCGCGCGCGATCGGCCGCCGCGCGCATCTGGTATTCGTCACCGCCTACGACCACTATGCCGTGCAGGCCTTCGCGCAGGGCGTGCTCGACTATCTGGTCAAGCCGGTGGAGGCCGGACGCCTGACGGAAACGGTAACGCGGCTGAAGGAACGCATCAGCGCCGCGCGGCCGGCCGTCGACGCCGACACCTTGCTGCAACAGCTCGCCGCGCAATTGCAGCGCAGTGCCGCGCCGGCGCCGCTGCGCTGGCTGCGCGCGCAGGTCGGCCAGACCCTGCGCCTGATCGCCATCGACGAGATCGACTATCTGCGTTCGGACGCGAAGTACACGCGCGTGGCCTGGCGCGGCGACGCGGGCCAGCCTGCCGAGGTGCTGATCAACACGCCCTTGAAGGATCTGATCGCGCAGCTCGACGCGGCGCAGTTCGTCCAGGTGCATCGTTCGGTGGTGGTCAACCTGCGCGCGATCGGCCACGTCGTGCGCGGCGACAACGAGACGGCGGAAATCCATCTGAGGCATCGCGAAGAAGTGTTGCCGGTCAGTCGCAGCTATCTGCATCTGTTCCGGCAGATGTGAGCGTCGGGCTCATCTCGCGAGGCCGAGGGTCCATGCTCGCGTCGAACGGTTGCGCCGCGCGTTCGTCACGGCACGTAGCGGAGACGTTGTGTCGAGTTGCAGCTTGTCGGCGAGACCGCCTATGGCAGTAGACGGATAGACCAGAGGGCCGGTCGATATCCCAATCTCCCCCCTGCAGGATCGCGTCGGGATACGCGGACCCGCGGCGCGAGCGCACTTCGCCTCGCGCAGGCGTCCGCATGCATCGCGGCGGACGGAGCGACACGGCCTCGTCGTCCGGTCGTCAGTCGACACCCGCGCTCATTCGTCGCTGCGTGATGCGAATCGCCGCGGCGCCGCCGTCGGAAAAACGAAAGACCCCTCGCGGGGTCTTTCGAATGGACGCCGCATCTGGGAGCGGCCTTCGACGAGCTTGGGGGACTCGCCGTGGTTCTGAGGGAAACCGGCCTCACGACGTCCAATGGACCTTAGACCGCGAGCACCGGACGACGCCATTGGACAATTGCGCCGCGAAACAACAGTTCGCTGATCCTCTCGCCCCGAACGCATCGTCCGCTGGAAACGAGCGAGGAAACGTCCTCTCTTCACGCCGCTATTCGGCGTTCCGTGCGCATCGCTGAACGAAATCGCGCCGAACGGTCCGGCACCGGGACGAACCTTCGCTTTCGTCTAGTTTCCTGGCGCATCGCGAGCGAACGCCCAGTGTTTGGCGCGCGGCACGCCGGCTATGGTCGGAGGCGTCGCCTGATGCGAAATCCCTCTCGCGCTGCAGTCGCGCCGCGAAGATTTCGAGCTCGAGCGCACGGACATCGTTCGCATGTCCGCAAACGGCGCGGAGTCTCGCTCGTCCGGAGGCACGCCTCGCCGCCTCGTTCCCTTTGGAGTACTTCGCGATGTCCAAGAACGCATCATCCTTCAACGCCGTTCTGGCGGCCGCGATCGCTGCGGCGATCGCCACCGCCGGACTGGCCGTCGACACGCGCATCGCCGAGGCGTCGGCGATCACGCTGACGGCCAAGCAAGCGGCGCGCGGCACCTACATCGTGCGCTTCGCCGAAGCGCCGCTGGCGACCTATCGGGGAGGCGTCGCCGGGATCGCCGCGGCGCCGCGGCAGAGCGTCGCCGGCCGTCCGGCGAAGCTCGACGTGCGTGCGCCGCAGAGCCTGGCCTACGTCGCCCATCTCGCCGAGAGGCAGAACGCCTTCCTGAGCACCGCCGGTGCCGCATTGAAGCGTCCGCTGCAGGCGAAGTTCACCTACACCCACGCGCTCAACGGCATGGCGCTCGAGCTGACGGCCGAGGAGGCCGCACAGCTGGCGAAGATGCCCGGCGTGGTTTCGGTCAGGAAGTCGCAGGCGCGCAAGTTCGCCACCGACTCCGGACCGGCCTGGATCGGCGCGCCGTCGGTCTGGCAGGGCACCAGCACCGGCGGCCTTCCGGGCACGCAGGGCGAAGGCATGGTGATCGGCGTGATCGACACCGGCATCAACTTCGATTCGCCGTCGTTCGCCGCCACCGACGCCGACGGCTATCGACACGTCAATCCGCTCGGCGCCGGAACTTATCTCGGCACCTGCGCCGCCGGCGGCGTCGACGAAGGCCGGTGCAACGACAAACTGATCGGCGCCTACACCTATATCGGCACCCTGCCGCCCGGTTCGCCCGACGTCGCCGACACCGCGACCGACCATGCGGGACACGGTTCGCATACCGCCAGCACGGCAGGCGGCAGCCACGCCCAGGCGACGACGGCCGACGGTGCGACCGTGGCGGTTTCCGGCGTAGCGCCGCGCGCGAACGTGATCATGTACAAGGTCTGCTTCGCGCCGCCTCCGAACTACGGCGGCACCTGCACCGACGACGCCACCGCGGCGGGGGCCGACCAGGCCGTCGCCGACGGCGTCGATGCGATCAATTTCTCCATCAGCGGCGGCACCGATCCGTGGGGCGACGACACCTCGGTGGCGTTCCGCAATGCCGTCGAAGCCGGCATTTTCGTCGCCACATCCGCGGGGAACACGGCGAACGACGATCCGAATCCGGCCCGCCCGGGGACCGTCAATCACATCGAACCGTGGACGATCACGGTCGGCGCCTCGACCCATGACCGGTTCTATTCGAGCGTGCACGTCGAAGTGCCCGGCCTGGGCACGTTCGCCGGCGCCAACGGCGCCGTCGACGAGGATGGAGCCCCGGCGTACACCGGTCCGGTGACTGGCCCGCTGGTGGCCAGTACGGACGACGCGACCGCGTGCACGTCGTTCACGCCGCCGCCGTCCACACCGGCGAATTTCATCGCCGTCATCCGCGCAGGCTGTACGTTCTCGGACCAGATCAACAACGCCGAAGAGGCTGGCGCCGCCGCGGTGGTCGTCTACCACATTCGCGCCGCCGCGCCGTTCGTGATGTACATGCCGGGTACGACGATTCCGGCCCTGATGATCTCGCAGGAAGACGGCGAGGCGCTCACGACCTACATGCAGTCGCACGCCGGCGCGACTGCGACGGCCGACCTGACTGCACCGCCGACGTTCGATCACGTGGCGGCCTACGGCGACATCATGGGGAGCTTCAGTCTCCTCGGACCCGCCGGCGGCACGACGTCGCCCTGGGATCTGCTGAAGCCCGAGATCAGCGCCCCGGGGCTCAGCATCCTGGCCGCGGTTTCCGGAGATGCCGGCGCGTACGGTTTCATGCAGGGGACGTCGATGGCAGCTCCGCACGTCACCGGCTCCGGTGCATTGCTGCGCGCGCTGCATCCCGACTGGACGCCGATGGAAATCAAGTCGGCGCTGATGCTGACGGCCAGAAGCGGTGTGCGCAAATACAACGCGTCCGCCGCCAGCGACCCGTTCGACCGCGGCGCCGGCCGCGTCGACCTGACGCGCGCCGCCGCCTCGCCGCTGGTCATGAACGAAACCGCGGCGAACATGGAGGCGGCCGATCCGGCCGCCGGCGGCGACCTCTCCGCGCTGAACGAACCCAGTCTTTCGAAGGCGGCCTGCGCCGGCACCTGCACCTTCACGCGCGTCTTCCGCAACCCGACCGCCACGGCGCAAAGCTTCACGGCCGCGGTGCAGCCAAGCAACGGCGGCGCGTTGAGCGGGACCGTGGCGCCGGCCAGCTTCACCGTGGAGCCCAATGCGACGCAGTCGGTGACGATCACCATCGACGTCGGCGCGGCGGCGGTGAACAGCTGGTCGTTCGGCGAGCTCGCGCTGACGCCGACGTCGGGCGACCCGCTGACCCTGCCGGTCGCGGTGCGCGCATCGGATCAGGCCGCGACCGGTCCGCGCATCGAGCTCACGCCGACCGCACTGGACAGCAGCCAGGGGCCGAACGAAACGCAGACGCGGGCGTTGGCCGTGAGGAACACCGGCGGCGCACCGCTGACCTGGACCGTGGGCGAGCAGCCGGCGAGCGTGACCTTGTCGGTGGCCGATCGCGTATCCAAAGCAGGCGCCGTCCCGGCGCTGCCGCCGGCGGCAGCCGGCGGCGAGGAAGTGAACCTGCAAGTCGACGTCGGTCTCGGCAGCCATGTGCTGGGCGTCGACTCGGGCACGCCGGTGATCTTCCTGAATCGCTTCACGCCGGCGGTCGCGGATCTGCCGTTCACGCTCGACCGCGTCGACGTGGAATTCCTCGGCGGTCTGGACGGCGGCGGTGACGGCGCCGTGATCGGCGAGAAGTTCGACGTCTACGTCTACCAGGACGACGACGAGGACCCGAGCAACGGCGCGACCCTGCTCGGCTCGGTGAAGAACGTGGCGGTGTCGGTGCTGGATGCGTTGCAGAGCGTACCGGTGCCGGGCGGGATCGCCGTGAGCGGTCCGGGCGACGTGCTGATCGCCGTAGTGGCGCGCGATGCGACCGGCGGCAGCCCGGCGACCTTCGACGACGGTCCGGGCGTCGGCCGCAGCTGGCTCGGCACCGACTTCGAGGCGACCATCGGCGATCCGCCGGACCTGTCGGCGGTCGCCCTGCAGAAACCCGAGGAACTCGGCATCGACGGTTTCGAGGCGTCCAATCTCGTCCTGCGCGGTCACGGCGTCCGCGGTGGCGCGGGTGTCTGCACGGCGCTGGCCGACGTGCCGTGGCTGAGCGCGGCGCCGGCATCGGGAACGACGGTGGCGAGCGGCAGCAGCGAGGTCACCGTGACGTTCGATTCGACCGGCCTGGCGGCGGGGAAATACAGCGCGAACGTCTGCGTCGGCAGCAACGACACCGAGCATCCGATCGTCGCGGTGCCGGTCAGCATGACCGTCACCGGCGGCGGCGATTCGTGCAGCGCCGCGGATACGATCTTCTGCAATGGCTTCGACGGCAAGGGCGGCGGCGCGTTCGAGCAGCCGGTGCAGGATCCGGGTTTCGAGGCCACCGAAGAAAGTCAGGGTCCGAACCCGAACTGGACCGGCGTCGACGACAACGACGCGGATGGCACGCCATTCTGGAAGCCGAACCCGCTGGCCCGTTTCGAAGTACACGCCGGCGACTACGGTGCCTGGGGCGGCGGCTGGGGCGAAGCGAGCAGCCAGCACTGGCTGCAGAGCGTGACCATCGCCGGCGGCGGTCCGCGCTATCTGAACTTCTGGCGCAAGGTAGGGACCTTGCCGGTCGGCGGGACGGCGACGCTGAAGGTCTCGATCGACGGCACCGAAATGTGGACGTTCGACATGCTCGCCGCGCAAGTGGACACCGAGTGGGTCAACGTGTCGGTCGACGTCTCCAGCTACGCCGACGACGCGGCGCACGAGATCCGCTTCGACTATGCGGCCACCGGCAGCGCGGACGGCGACGTCTACGTCGACGACGTGACCGTCGACGCGGCGCCTCCGACATCGCGGCGCGGTCCGCCGCAGCGGCCGGCCGTCCACGGCGCGGATGCCGGCAAGACCCGACGACACTGAACCGCGGGTTCGACGGTTCGACGGTTCGGCGGGGAGCCTCGGCTCCCCGCTTCGTTTGCTTCGCCGATCCCGGCGCGCGCACGGTGCCCGGCGTGACGTTTCGCGCGCGCGGCGTATCCGGTGTGCTTCCTTCGACATCAGGGTGGCGCGGCAGAGGGCCGATGCGCCATGCGGCAGGGCCCCGCGGTTCTTTCGGTCGGCGCCGCGTGCGCTCCTCCGTCCGAGAAACATACCTGCCGGCATGACCAGATGCTCACGCGCCATGCCGCGGTAACGCCACGCTAACGATTTCACTGCCAGACTGTCCCGCATCGACTTTCCGAAGGGGATCGCCATGCGACGCACCATCGCCGCCGTTTTCGCGTCCGCGCTTTTCGCGCTGGGAGGACTGGCCCACGCCGACACCACGCTGCTCAACGTCTCCTACGACCCGACGCGCGAGCTGTACCGCGAGTTCAACGCCGCGTTCGCCGCGGAGTGGAAGCAGCAGAGCGGCGAGGACCTGAAGATCAACCAGTCGCACGGCGGCTCCGGCAAGCAGAGCCGCAGCGTGATCGACGGGCTCGAGGCCGACGTCGTCACGCTCGCGCTCGCCTACGACATCGACGCGCTGCACGAGCACGGCGACCTGGTGCCGGCGGACTGGCAGAAGCGCCTGCCGGACAACAGCGCGCCGTATACCTCCACGGTCGTGTTCCTGGTGCGCAAGGGCAATCCGAAGGGCATCAAGGACTGGGACGACCTGGTCAAGCCCGACGTCGGCGTGATCACGCCGAACCCGAAGACCAGCGGCGGCGCGCGCTGGAACTACCTCGCCGCCTGGGGCTACGCGAAGAAGAAGTACGGCGGCGACGCGGCCGCGCAGGAATTCGTCGGCAAGCTGCTGAAGAACGTGCCGGTGCTCGACACCGGCGCGCGTGGCGCGACCACCACTTTCGTCGAGCGCGGCCAGGGCGACGTGCTGCTGGCGTGGGAGAACGAAGCGCTGCTCGCGCTGGCCGAAGGCGGCGGCAAGGGACAGTTCGAGATCGTCGTGCCGTCGATCAGCATCCTCGCCGAACCGCCGGTGACGGTGGTCGACAAGGTGGTCGACAAGCGCGGTACGCGCAAGGTCGCCGAGGCGTACCTGAAATATCTGTATTCGCCGCAGGGCCAGGAGATCGCGGCGAAGAACCACTACCGCCCGCGCGACGCGGCGGTGGCGGCGAAATACGCGAGCACCTTCCCGAAGGTGCCGCTGTTCACGATTGACGAAGTCTTCGGCGGCTGGCAAAACGCGCAGAAGACCCACTTCGCCGACGGCGGCACGTTCGACAAGATCTACGTGCCGGGTGCGAAGTAAGGGTCCGCTTTCGACGAACGGAGCCCGCCCATGCGTCCACGCTGGCGCCGCCAAGCGCTGCCCGGCTTCGGTCTGACCTTCGGAGTCTGCGCCAGCTACCTGTTCCTGATCGTGCTGATTCCGCTGGCCGCGCTGGCGCTGAAGTCCGCCACGCTGGGGCCGGCCGAGTTCTGGAACGCGGTCGCCTCGCCGCGCGCGCTGGCCTCCTATCGCGTCACGTTCGGCTGCGCGGCGCTGGCCGGCCTGGTCAACCTGGTGCTCGGGCCGCTGCTGGCGTTCGTGCTGGTGCGCTACCGTTTTCCGGGCCGCAAGCTGGTCGACGCGCTGGTCGACCTGCCGTTCGCGCTGCCGACCGCGGTCGCCGGCATCACCTTGACCAAGCTGTACGCGCCGAACGAACCGCTCGGCGCGTGGCTCGCCAGTCTCGGCTGGAAGGTCGCCTACACGCCGAGCGGCATCACCGTGGCGCTGATCTTCGTCAGCCTGCCGTTCCTCGTGCGCAGCGTGCAGCCGGTGCTGGAGCAGCTCGATCCGGACATCGAGGAGGCCGCCGCGACGCTCGGCGCGGGGCGCCTGACCACGTTGTGGCGCGTCGTGCTGCCGGCGCTGTGGCCGGCGATCCTGGCCGGCTTCGCGCTCGCGTTCGCGCGCGCGATCGGCGAGTACGGCTCGGTCATCTTCATCGCCGGCAACATGCCGATGGTGTCGGAGATCGCGCCGCTGCTGATCACCGGCAAGCTCGACCAGCACGACTACGCCGGCGCGACCGCGATCGCGGTGGTGCTGCTGGTCACCTCGTTCGTCGCGTTGATCGCGATCAACCTGCTGCAGCTGTGGACCGTGCGGCGACGCTCGGCGGACACGCGGTGAGCCGGCGATGAGCGCGCACCTGCCACGCAAGTCGTCCGTCGCGCTGCGCGATCCGCGCTGGCTGCGCTGGAGCCTGCTCGCGATCGCGCTGGCCTTCGTCGCGCTGTTCCTGGTGCTGCCGTTGCTGGCCGTGTTCGGCTACGCGTTCGAGAAAGGCCTCGACGTCTGGCGCGCGGCGGTCGTCGACGAGGAGGCGCGCGCGGCGATCCGCCTGACCTTGCTGGTCGCCGCGATCGCGGTGCCGCTGAACACCGTGTTCGGCGTCGCCGCCGCCTGGCTCGTCACGCGCTACTCGTTCCGCGGCAAGGGGCTGCTGGTCAGCCTGATCGACCTGCCGTTCGCGGTCTCGCCGGTGATCGCCGGCCTGATCTACGTGCTGCTGTTCGGCAAGCAGGGCTGGCTCGGGCCGTGGCTGGCCGACCACGACGTCAAGATCATCTTCGCCGTGCCCGGCATCGTGCTGGCGACCACCTTCGTCACCTTCCCGTTCGTCGCACGCGAGTTGATTCCGCTGATGCAGGCGCAGGGCGGCGACGAGGAACGCGCCGCGATCACGCTCGGCGCGTCCGGCTGGTCGATGTTCTGGCGCGTGACGCTGCCGAAGATCGGCTGGGGCCTGCTCTACGGGGTGATCCTCTGCAACGCGCGCGCGATCGGCGAGTTCGGCGCGGTTTCCGTCGTCTCCGGACACATTCGAGGCTTGACCAACACGATGCCGCTGCACATCGAAGTGCTCTACAACGAATACCAGCGCACGGCCGCGTTCGCGGTCGCTTCGCTGCTCGCGCTATTCGCCTTGCTGACTCTGGTGCTCAAGCAGATCGTCGGCTGGCGCATGCGGCGCATCGCGGCGACGGAGCCGGACGCATGAGCATCGACGTCGCCGACATCCACTACGCCTACGGCTCGGCGCCGGCGTTGCGCGGCATCGACCTCAGCATCGAGTCGGGCGAGTTGCTGGCCCTGCTCGGGCCGTCCGGCTGCGGCAAGACCACCTTGCTGCGCATCGTCGCCGGGCTCGAATTTCCGCAGCGCGGCCGCGTCGCGTTCAACGGCCGCGACGTGACCGACGTCAGTGCGCGCCAGCGTCACGTCGGCTTCGTGTTCCAGCACTACGCGCTGTTCAACCATCTGTCGGTGTTCGAGAACGTCGCCTTCGGCCTGCGCGTGCGGCGCTGGCGGCTGCGTCCCAAGCGTGACGAGCTGCAGCGCAAGGTGCGCGACCTGCTCGACCTGGTCCAGCTCGGCGACTTCGCGCACCGGTTGCCGGCGCAATTGTCTGGCGGCCAGCGCCAGCGCGTCGCGCTGGCGCGCGCGTTGGCGGTCGAGCCGGAGATCCTGCTGCTCGACGAGCCGTTCGGCGCGCTCGACGCGCGCGTGCGCGGCGACCTGCGCCGCTGGCTGCGCGGCCTGCACGATCGCATCCACGTGACCAGCGTGTTCGTCACGCACGATCAGGAGGAAGCCTTCGAGCTGGCCGATCGCATCGCCGTGATGAACCAGGGCCGCATCGAGCAGCTCGCCGATCCGCAGACGCTCTACACGCAGCCGGCCAGCCCGTTCGTCTGCCGCTTCCTCGGCGAGGTCAACGAGCTGCCGGTCGCGCTGCACGCGCGCTGGAGCGGGCACGACGAGGCCGACGTGACCGCCTTCGTGCGCCCGCACGATCTGGACTTCGTTCCGGCTGCGGCGGGCGGCGCGCGCATCGAGTCGGTGCGCGATCTCGGTCCCACCGTGCGCATCGAGGCACGCCATCCGGCGCTGTCCGCGCCGCTGGTCGCGATCCACGAGCGCGGCCGCTTCGGCGGCAGCGGGCTGGCGGCCGGGCAGGCGGTCGCGATCGAGGCGCGGCGCTGGGTGTTGTTCCGCGGCGAGCAGGCGGTAACGGAGGCTTGACGCGTCTTTCACGCCGGATCGACGGAACTGCGCGCGAGGATCTGCAAGCGTCCGCGCGTACACTGCGGGAATGCCCACCATGCACAGATTGCTCGCCCTCGCTCTCCTCGCCGCCGCGTCGAGCGCGCACGCCTCCGATGCGGCGATCACGCTCGACACGACGCAGCGCGCGCGCCTGGCGACGTCCGCCGTCGGTTCGCAATTCGTGCTCGACGGCGTGCCGGACGGTTACGGCGGCCAGGCGAACCTGCGTTTCGAGCGCGTCGAGGTCTACGCACCCGGCGCACGCCTGGTGCGCGTCGACGCCGCCGGCGAGCACGAGCTGCCGCGCAGCCGGCGCGTGCACTGGATCGGGGTGGACGCGGCGGGCAGCGTGCGTGCCAGCCTGTCGTTCGACCCCGGCTTCGAGCGCATCGTCGGCAGCGGTTCGTCGCCGGCCGGTGCGTTCGTCTGGAGCGGCGAGCGCGACGGCGATCGGCTGCGCCTGCGCGCGCGGCCGTTGGCGTCGGCGCTGCCGGCCGGCGTGGTGCCGGAGATCGTGCCCGGCGAAGACGGTATCGCCAGCGGCCAGCCGTTTCCGGATGCGCTGAGCCTTGCGCTCGCCGGCCAGGTGCCGGCCGGCAGTCCGCGCTCGGCGGTGGTCGCGATCGACACCGACAACGAGTTCCTCTTGCGCCGCTTCGGCAACGACGCCTCCGCGGCGAGCGACTGGATCGGCGATCTGTTCGCGACGATGAACGTGATGTACCTGCGCGACCTCAACCTCAGCCTGCAGCAGGGCACCACCTACCTGCGCACGACGCCCGATCCCTACACGGTCACCACGACGCCCGCCGACGGCGGCAACTTGAACGAATTCGGCAGCTACTGGCAGAACAACTACGCCGGCATACCGCGCAGCTTCGCGGCGCTGCTCTCGGGCAAGTCGAGCAGCGGCAATTCCGCCTCCGGCATCGCCTGGATCAACGCCTACTGCCGCAAGCCATCGCAGGGCGGCAGCTACAGCGTCAACCAGGTGTTCACCAACGCGCAGATCCCGGTCGCCTACTCGGCGCGCATCGTCGGCCACGAGCTCGGCCACAACTTCGGCGCCTACCACACGCACTGCACGAACGTGTCGACCGGCGCGGCGCCGAGCGCGAGCAACACGATCGACCGCTGCTTCAGCGGCGCCTCCGGCTGCTATTCCGGTGCGACGAGCTGTCCCAGCTCCGGACCGGGCGCGCCGGCCGGCTCGATCATGAGCTACTGCAACCTGATCGGCTGCGGTGCGAACGGCCAGAACGTCTTGCAGTTCCACCAGACGCAGGTGACGGTCCTGTCCGCGCTGATCGCGCAGAACACGCCCTCGTGCATCGCCGCGAGCGCCGACGAGATCTTCTCGAGCGGATTCGACTGAGCCCGGCAAGGCGCGATCGGACCGGCGGGGCCGTGTTCGCGAAGCGCCTTCGGGCAGCCGGATGGCAGCCGAGCCAGGATTCGGGGAAAACGGACATCGTCATTCCAGCCTTCGCGGGAATGACGACGTTTCGGAGATACCGCCCGCTCAGTCGCGCATCAGCGTCGACTTGCCGAACAGGCTCTCCACCAGGTCGACGGCGAGCAGCGCGGTCTGGTTACGCACGTCGAGCGCGGGATTGAGTTCGACGATGTCGAGCGAGCCCATGCGGCCGGTGTCGGCGATCATCTCCATGCACAGCTGCGCTTCGCGGTAGTTCGGCCCGCCCGGGATGGTCGTGCCGACGCCGGGGGCGATCGACGGGTCGAGGAAGTCGACGTCGAAGCTGACGTGCAGATGGGTGTTCGCGTCGAGCCCTTCGAGCGCTTCGGCCATCACGCGCATCATGCCGATCTCGTCGATGTAGCGCATGTCGTAGATGTCGAGATTGGCTTCGCGCACCAGCCGTTTCTCGCCGGGATCGACCGAGCGGATGCCGATCTGGCGGATCGCGTCGGTGGCGAGCATCGGCGCGGCGCCGGCGAGTTCGGTCAGCTCGCGCGGGCCGTAGCCGCACAGGCAGGCGACCGGCATGCCGTGCACGTTGCCGGACGGCGTGATGGTCGAGGTGTTGAAGTCGGCGTGCGCGTCGAGCCAGAGCACGCGCAGGGTCTTGCCGCGTTCGCGGCAGTGGCGCGCGACCGCGCCGATCGAGCCGATCGCCAGGCAGTGGTCGCCGCCGAGCAGGATCGGCAGCCGGCCGCCGTCGAGTTCGCCGCCGACCGCCTGCGCCACCGCGCGATTCCAGGCGACGACTTCGGCAAGGTGCCGGTAACCCTGCTCGGGCGGCTGCCACGGATTGGCCGGGCCGGGGAGATTGCCGCGGTCGGTCACCTCCAGTCCGCGCGCGCGCAGCGCGTCGGCCAGCCCGGCGACGCGCAAGGCCTCCGGGCCCATCACGGCGCCGCGGTGGCCGGCGCCGATGTCGGTCGGCGCGCCGATCAATGAAATCGGGGGATAGCTGTGCATGGCGATGGAAAGTCGGGCCGGGACGTGGATCGCGACTCGTCGGGAGCGGTTCCGACGATGCGCGAGCGCGCATGATCGACGAATTCGGGCATCGCGTCACGCTTCGCCCGCGTGCCCGGCGTCACGCTCCGAATCCGCTTCGACGACGGCGTGATCCCGGTTCCGTCGTGCCCGTTGCGGCGGTGCAGCGGGAATGGAGCGCCGAGCGCGACTACGATCCGCTACGTACGACAATCGCCGGATGAGGCGGCCGTCTCGTCCGGATCGCAGTTCGTCTCGTAGAAAAGGGGCAGCGCATGAAGGTCGCAAACGTGACGTCGTCGCGGAAGGCATTGGCGTTGGCGGTACTGATCATCCTCGGTGCGGGAACCGCGGACGCCGCGGAACGTGCCGGACGAACCACCGAGCCGCTGCGGCTCGACTCCCAGCCCGGCTGGCTGGACGACGGCGCCGCCGACGGCCAGATCGCCGCGCCCGCCGACGCCGCCGACGCCGCCGGCGAGGCCAAGGCCTCGTCGAAAGCCGATCGCGCGGCGATCGTCGAGAGCGCACGGCGGGCGCTCGGACAGCGCGGCCACGCGGCCGCGAAAGCGATGTCCGGTGACTTCGGCGACGCCGCGGTGCGCGTCCACGCCACCGCGCAAGGCCCCTACATCGTGCAGTTCCCGCAGTCGGTCGACGGCGTCGAAGTCTACGGCGCGCGCGTCAACGTGCTGCTCGATCGCTCGCTCGCCGTCCGCGCGATCACCGGCGGCGTCGCCACTTCGCCGATCGAAAGCGGCGGCTTCCGCCGCGACGCCGCCAGCGCGCTGAAGTCGGCCGCCGGCGCGGTCGACGGCCTGCTCGCGGCGAGCGCGCTGCGCGAGGTAATCAAGGACAAGGCGCCGTATCGCTACTTCGAACTGGATCGCTCGCCGACCTTCGCGCCTGGCCGCGCCGCACGCATCAAGCCGATCTGGTATCCGGCCGCGAGTGGTCTGCTGCCTGCCTACTCCGCCGAATTCCACGGCAGCCGCCCCGGCGAGACGCGGCCGGTCGCGCGCGCGGTGATCGTCTCGGCCGACGACGGCCGCGTGCTTGCCGACGTCGATCTGGTGCGCGATCACGCACCGTTCGCCTATCGCGTCTTCGCCACGCCGCAAGGGCGGCCGTACAACGATCCGTACGGCTTCACCACGCCGCATCCGACCGGCGTGCCGGACGGCTGGCGTCCGACCGTGCCGGCGCCGATGAACCTGGTCAGCCTGACCGACGCCGGCATCAGCACCGGCGATCCGTGGCTGCCGGACGACGCGACGGAAACGGTCGGCAACAACGTCGACGCCTTCTTCGGCGCCGACCTGGTCGACGACGACGGCCGCTGCAACGGCATGGGTCTCTACAGTCTCTACGACCCGACGAAAGGCGACCTGCGCGCGACGCTGACCGGTCCGCGCACGTTCGACTACGCCTACGACGCCGACGACTCGCTGCACGACTTCGTGCAGTGTCCGCCGCCGGACTACGTGGCGCAGCCGATACCGCCCGCCTCGGCGCAACTGCAGGCGAAGGCGGTGCAGTTCTTCTACATCGGCAACTGGCTGCACGACTACTTCTACGACCTCGGCTTCGACGAAGAAGCCGGCAACATGCAGCAGGACAACTACGGCCGCGGCGGCGTCGGCGGCGATCCGCTGCTGCTGGTGACCGGCGGCGCGCACCCGGTCACCGCGACCTCACTGGAGGGCGAGTCGCCGCTGATCACGATGGGCAACTCGCGCTACAGCCTGTCGCGCCGCGACACCGCCGCGTTCGATCTGTCGATCATCGGCCACGAGTGGACGCACGCGATGATGGCGCGCCTGTCGCAGAGCTGGCTCTACACCAGCCAGGCCGGTGCGCTGGGCGAAGGCAGCGGCGACTTCATCGGCCAGATGCTGGTCCTGCGCGGTCAGGATCGCAATGCGTATCCCGGGCGTCCGCCGTTCTCCGGCGCCTACCCTCCTGGCGCCTACACCAATCTCGACTACGACGTCGACTACGACGCGCTGCCGCCGGCCGGCTCGCCCGGCTATGCGGACAACGCCTACTACTACGGCACGCGCCGGTTCCCGTTCTCGCCCGACCTCGCGGTCAATCCGCTGACGTTCAAGCACGTCAGCCTCGATCATCCGCTGCCGCCGTCGCCGCATGCGAACGACTGGCTCGGCCGCTCCCTGTTCAACGCGGAGACTCACTCCGCCGGGGAAATCTGGGCGATTTCGATGTGGGAATGCGCGCGCAACGTCCTCGCCGCCAAGCCGCCGGCGCGCTTCGAGCAGACGCGCCGGCGCTTCCTCGGCGACGTCGTCGCCGGCTTCAAGCTGCTTGCGGGCGAGACCACCTTCACCGAGGCGCGCGACGCGATGTTGTTCGCGATCCGCGCCGACAACGAGGCCGACTACCGCCGCTGCCGCGCCGGCTTCGCCAAGCGCGGCCTGGGCGCCGGCGCGGTCTCACCGGAGCGCTATTCGATCACTCTGAACGGCGCCATCGAAAGCTTCGAGGATCGCGAGTACGCGCTGAGCATCCTCGACACCCGCCTGGTCGAGGTCTCCGGCGGCGACGGCGACGGCGTGCTCGATCGCGGCGAATCGGGCCGCGTCGAGATCACGCTGCGCAACAGCGGCTTCTCGCCGCTGCGCCGAGTCGGCGTGCGCGTCGACGCGGCGCGCGCGGATTTCGACTTCCCCGGCGGGCGCCGGAGCGGCGAGATCGAACTGGCGCCCGGAGCGACCGCGACGGTGGGCATCGACGTGCGGGTGGCGAACGGGCACGGCGACGTCGAGCTGCCGCTGGCGATCAGCGCGCGCGACCGCCAGCGCGCCGCCGCGCAGGCGAGCGCCGCGCCGCGCTTCCGCGTCAACTACGATCTCGTGCGCGATCGCGTGGTCGACGAAGCCTCCTTCGCGCCCACGTTCGCCGTCGACTGGACGCTCGGCAGCAGCGAGGCGTACCCGCCGGGCTGGTGCCTGTTCGGCTGCGACCTGCAATGGCAGCGTGGCGAGCATCTCGGCGAGCCGGCCTACGTGATCCGCGACGACGGACACATCGGCTTCGACGCGACGCTGGAAGGGCGCGAATTCCTCGTCTCGACGACGGACCCGCTGCGCATCGCGTTGCGCCACGACTACCTGTTCGATCGCGCGCCGGGCGACCCGATGCTCGACGGCGAGGGCATCGGCTACCTGCAGGTCGGCATCGACGGTGGCGACTGGGAAGACGTCGGCACGTACCTGGTTTCCGGTCCGGTCGCGTTCGAGGGCCGCTCGAACGGCTGGCGCGACGACACGCTGGACTTCGGTACCGCGTTGGCCGGGCATCGCGTGAAATTCCGCTGGACCGAATTCGTCTCGCGCAGCTGGACGCCGTCGTCGGCGTTCTGGGCGATCGCGCGCATACGCATCGACGGCGCGAGCGAACCGATGTTCAGTCGCGTCGTCGCGCAGTGACATCCGGCCGCCGAAACGATCGTTTCCCCGCAACTCAGGAGAGTGGGCCCATGAAGTTCGCAAAGACGGGTTTGCCGCGGCGCGTTCTCGCGCTGGCGGTCGTGCTGGTCCTCGGTGCCGACGCGGCGTACGCGGCGGAGCGGTCGGCGGCGATCGCTCCGCTGCGACTGCAAGCGCAGCCGGGCTGGCTCGACGACGGCGCCGCGGACGACAACGCGCCCGCCGATCCGGCAGGCGATTCGACCGGCGAATCGAAGAGCGCGCCGGCAGCCGATCGCGCGGCGATCGTCGCCGCCGCACGGCAGGCGCTGGGCCGACACGGCGTCGCCGGCGCCAAGTCGCTCGCGCTCGACGCCTCGGCTGCCGGCGACGTGCGCGTGCACGCGACCGCGCAAGGCGGCTACGTCGCGCAGTTCCCGCAATCGGTCGACGGCATCGAGGTCTACGGCGCACGCGTCAACGTGCTGATGGACCGCGACCTCGCCGTCCGCGCGATCACCGGCGGCAGCGCGCCTGCCGCGGCGGTGTCGAAGGCGAGCCGGGCGGCGTTCCGGCGCGACGAGGCCGGCGCCGTGAAATCGGCCGCCGGCGTCGTCGACGGGCTGCTCGCGGCGAGCGCGCTACGCGAGGTGATCCGCGACAAGGCGCCGTACCGCTACTTCGAGCTGGATCGCTCGCCGACGTTCGTGCCGAGCCGTGCGGCGCGCGTCAAGCCGGTCTGGTATTCGCTGGAAAGCGGCCTCGCCGCGGCCTACTACGTCGAAATCCACGGCCGCCAGCCCGGCGTCGCGCGCCCGCTCGCGCGTGCGGTGATCGTCGCGGCCGACGACGGCCGCGTGCTCTCCAGCGTCGACCTGATCCGCGATCACCAGCCGTTCGCGTACCGTGTCTTCGCCACGCCGCAAGGGCTGCCCTACAGCGATCCCTACGGCTTCACCACGCCGCATCCGACCGGCGTCGCCGACGGCTGGCGGCCGACCACGCTGGCGCCGATGAACCTGGTCAGCCTGCGCAACGCCGGCATCCGCACCGGCGACCCGTGGCTGCCCGACGGCGCGACCGAGACGGTCGGCAACAACATCGATTCGTACTTCGACGCCGACCAGGTCGACGCCGACGGCTACTGCACCGGCGAAGGCACGCTCGGCGACGGCTACCATCCGGCCGAGGGCGATCTGCGCGCGCCGCTGACCGGGCCGCGCACGTTCGACTACGCCTACGACGCGAACGACTCCGTGCACGACTTCACGCAGTGTCCGCCGCCCGACTACCTCGGACAGCCGATCCCGTCGGGCTCGGCGCAGCTCAACGCCAAGACCGTGCAGCTGTTCTACGCCGGCAACTGGCTGCACGACTACTTCTACGATCTCGGCTTCGACGAGGAGTCGGGCAACCTGCAGCAGGACAACTACGGCCGCGGCGGCGTCGGCGGCGACCCGTTGTGGATGTTGTCCGGCGGCGCCCATCCGTACACGGCACTGGCGGCGGAGGGCGACTCGGAGCTGATCTCGATGGGCATCTCCAACTACAGCCTGACGCGCCGCGACGCCGCCGCGTTCGACTTCGCCGTGCTCGCGCATGAATGGACGCACGCGATGATGTTCCGGCTGACGCCGCCGCCGACCGTGTGGGGCGGCCAGTGGGGCGCCATCGGCGAGGGCAGCGGCGACTTCGTCGCGCAGATGCTCAATCTGCGCGCGCAGGACCGCGACATCTATCCGGGCAAGCCGCCGTTCTCCGGTGCCTATCCGGGAAGCGGCGCGTATTCGAATCTCGACTACGACGTCGCCTACGACCCGCTGCCGCCGGCCGGCTCCCCCGGCAATCCGGACAACAGCTACTACCACGGCGTGCGGCGCTATCCGTTCTCGCCGGACTTCTCGGTCAACCCGCTGACGTTCAAGAACATCGGCATCGACCAGCCGGTACCGCCTTCGCCGCCGGCCTACGACTGGCTCAGCCGTTCGCTGACCAACGCCGAAGTGCACACCGCCGGCGAAGTGTGGTCGGCGGCGATGTGGGAGTGCGCGCGCAACATCCTCGTCGCCAAGCCGCCGGCGCGCTTCGAGCAGACGCGCCGGCGCTTTCTCGGCGACGTCGTCGCCGGCTTCAAGCTGTTCCCGGCCGACCCGACCTACACCGAGGCGCGCGACGCGATGCTGTACGCGATCCGTGCCGACAACGAGGCCGACTACCGCCGCTGCCGCGCCGGCTTCGCCAAGCGCGGCATGGGTGCCGGCGCGATCGCGCCGGATCGCTTCTCGGTCACTCTGAACGACGTGGTCGAGAGCTTCGAGGATCGCGAGCGCGCGCTCAGCATCCTCGGCAGCACGCTCGTCGAGGTATCCGGCGGCGACGGCGACGGCGTGCTCGATCGTGGCGAATCGGGCCGTCTCGACGTGACCGTGCGCAACAACGGCTTCTCGCCGCTGCGCCGCGTCGGCCTGCGCGTCGACGCGGCGCGACGCGACTTCGAGTTCCCGGGCGGCCGCCAGAGCGGCGAGATCGCGCTGGCACCGGGAGCGACCGCGACGCTGAGCCTCCAGGTGCGGGTGACGAGCGCGCAGGGCGGCGTCGAATTGCCGCTCGGCATCCTCGTGCGCGACCGCCAGCGCGCGGACGCGCGTGCGAGCGCCGATGCGCTCTTCCGCGTCAACTACGATCTCGTGCGCGACAGCATGATCGGCGCCGCCGGTGTCGAAGAAGCATTCGCCGCCGACTGGACGCTCGGCTTCGGCGAAACCTTCTTCCCTGGCTACTGCTATCAGGCGTGCGACCTGCAGTGGCGGCGCGCCGAACACCTCGGCGAGCCGGCCTACGTGATTCGCGACGACGGCCACGTCGCCTTCGACGCTTCGCTCGAGCCGCGCGAGTTCCTGGTTTCCGCCGCCGATCCGCTGCGCATCACGCTGCGCCACGACTACCTGTTCGATCGCGCGCCGGGCGATTCGATGAGCGAGCCCGGCATCGGCTATCTGCAGGTCGGCGTCGACGGCGGCGACTGGCAGCCCGTCGATGCGTATCTCGCTTCCGGGCCGAACCTGTTCGAGGGTCGCTCGAACGGCTGGCGCAGCGACACGCTCGATTTCGGCACCGCTCTCGCCGGACACCGGGTGAAATTCCGCTGGATCGGGCTCGCATCGAGGAGCTGGGTCGAATCGTCGGCGTACTGGGCGATTTCGAGCGTGACCATCGAAGGCGCCGCCGAGCCGATGTTCAGCCGCGTCGTGCCCGAGCCGAACTGAGCGGCCGCGGCGTCGAGGAAGGCAGCCGCGGTCGCTGCATGCGACCGCGGCGGTTCAGCCGAGCGTCTTGCCGGAACGGTCAGGGCGCGCGACGCACTCGCGGACCACCGCGAGCAGGCGATCGGGCCCCTCGGCCTTGCCGAGGGCGGCGTCGCAGCCGGCGTCGAGCGCGGCGCGCAGCACCTGTTCGTCTCGTTCGATGCTGAAGCAGACCAGCGCGACGTGCGCGAACTGCGATTCGCGGCGCAGCATCGCGGCGATTTCTGCGGCGGTCTCGCCGCGCAGCCAATAGTCGAGCACGACCGCATGGCACGGCCACAACGCCAGCGCCTGCCACAGCGCGTCGGTGCCGCGTTCGATGCGAACGACGCAGCCGCGCGCCTCGAGCTGGGCGCCGATCAGCACGGCCTGGCCCGGATCGTCCTCGATCAGCAGCACGCGCAAGTTCGAATCCGCCGGCGCGCGCTGCGCTTCGTCGCGGATCGCCGCGTCGAGGTCGCCGAGCAGGGTGTGCACGGGCGCGTCGAGGCGGTCGATCAATTCGTGCGGCGCGCCGCGCAGCGACGGCGCCTGGACGTCCCAGTCGTGCAGCACGATGTCGGCCGCGCGCGCGCTTTCGCCGATGCGCTCGTAGCCGTAGGCGAGCGCGGAGCCGGCCAGGCGATGGATCTGCAATTGCAGCTCGCGCCGCAGATGGTCTTCGCCGGGCGCGGCGGCAAGCTCGCGCCAGGCGACCGCGAGCGCCTGCTGCTTGCGCTTGAGCGAGCCGGCGTAGCGGGCGCGCAGGTCGTCGAATCGTTGGCTGGAATCGATCATCGGTTTCAGGGTCGGGCGGCGGTCGTCGCGGGTCGGACGTCGCGACGGCGAGCAGGGCAAGCATCGCACTTGCGCGCCGCGACCGCTGCGCGGTTCACGATCTTTTACGCCCGCGCACGCCGGCGTCATGCTTCCATGGCATCGTGCACGGCGCGTTCGCGTCTCATCCCTTTCCCGGAGGCTTTCATGAGCAATCTGACCAATCAAGTCCTCGACCGTCTCGACCCATCGAGCATTCAGGCGATCGCGGCGCAGCTGGGCATCGACCCGTCGCAGGCGCAGGCGGCGATCCAGCAGGCGGTGCCGCTGGTCGTCGGCGGCCTCGCCCGCAACGCCGCGACCGACGGCGGCGCCGACGCGGTACACACCGCGGCGACGGCACATTCCGGACTCGACATCGGCTCGATCCTCGGCAGCGTGCTCGGCGGTGCCGGCAACGCCGGCGGCGGTTCGATCCTCGGCGGCATGCTCGGCGGCGGCGCCTCCAACACGGGCGGCGGATTGCCCGGCGGCATCGACCCCGGTGCGATTCTCGGCAGCATCTTCGGCAATCGCCAGGACCAGGCCACGCAAGGCCTCGGCCAGGCCAGTGGCCTGGGCACGCAGAACGCCGGCCAGCTGCTGGCGATCCTGGCGCCGATCGTGATGAGCGTGCTCGGCAGCATGAGCCAGCGCCAGGGCCTCAACCCCGGCGGCCTCGGCGGCGCGCTGGCGCAGGAGAACCAGCGCATCCAGCAGAGCGGCAACGGCGGCCTGCTCGGCGCCGTGCTCGACCAGGACGGCGACGGCCAGCTCGGGCTCGGCGATCTGCTCAAGGTCGGCGCGGAGATGCTCGGCGGGGCGCGCGGAAGGGCGTAGTTCAAAGAGACATAGAAATGGCTGCGAGTGGATCTATCGCAGCCGTCCAGGCACTTTGCTGAAGGAGACTTCGCCGTCGCCATGAGAGGACAGCGGCGCTCGGCGTCGCTGCGCCTGCCGCCGGGGACGCTCCGGCGGAAGGACTACACGTGTAGGAAATTTCGTACAAGAAAATCAGAAATTTGCCATGGTGTCAGGCCGCGATCCTCGTCGATACTCGCGACCGGTTCCTTGACGAACAGCCACTCGTCGACAGGCGTCGGGATAGCACTGGGCCGGTCGTCCTCGAAATGTGGCGTAATATCTGCGCTCGGGGGAAAACGGAATTGGCGGAGTCGATACGCAGGCCGCGCTTTGTGAATGAGCTGCAGGAAGGGGCGCGGATCGGGGGGAGAAAGCTCCATATCTATGGTTCAAGCATCAACGGCGGATCGATGTTTTCGTCGGAGTGGGTGTTCGTGGGTGAGTGAGATACTGGAGGATTGAAAGGGGGTTGGTGCGCAGGGGAAACGTTCAAGGGTGCTGGGGAGCCTCGATCGCTTTGTTGGCCGGCTGAGCTGTGAAGCTCGCCGTTCAGGCCGTTTCTGGGTCCGCCATCGTTCGAATGGCGATTTGCATCGGTAGCGATGCCACTTCTTTGCCTCCTCGCGAGCATGTCGCGAGACGACGATGCCTGCGCATGCATTCGGCAGGTAGGCAAAGACGAGTCTCCACGGCCTCCTTTTCCCTTCGGCGCCGCTCCGATTGCGTGCTTACTTGGCGAATCACGTCATTCCTTTCTCGTATTCATCGATACCGATCCGTATCGGTGATCGACGTGAGAGCTGTGAACGGATCAGGTATTGCTGAAGTGCGTGTTGGTAAATGGACCGAATAGGACGGCTATGAGCAAGCGTAGGGCAGGGGTGGTAGGGGCGTTCGCTGCAATGGCGATCGCGGGTTCGGCGAGCTGGGCATTGGGGTGGATCGGCGCGGAGCCGGCTCCGTCGTTGATTGCCGCTTCTTCCTTCGAGAACTCCGGCGCGCCAGCGAGAGACAGCGTAGCCGGTGGCATGCAGTCCTCGTCCCCCGACGTTTCTCAGCAGGAGACGGGAGTGGGCAGTATTGCTCCCCCTCCCGCGGGAGCCTCGTTGAAGGAAGACCCCGTTTCCACGCCGGAGGAGCCGCTCTCCGACTCGCGCGATGCATTGCCCCTGGCGACGGCGGAATGCGGTCTGCCGATCCCTCCCGGAAGCGGCGATCCGCCGGCGGGCGCGTGGTGGAACCCGAAGCGCATGGGAACCGGTTGGACGTTCGCCTATCAGGCGGACACGCGCAACCTGAGGTTGGTCTGGCACACCTACTATCCGTGGACAGGCGGGGGCGCGACGTGGCTGGTTTCGGACTTCAACAAGATCGTCGACGGCGGCCAAGGTCGGAGGAACTTACCGCCGACGGCGTTGTTCCGGATGATCGACGGCAAGGCGAATGGGCGTGTCCAGGTCGGCACGGTGAGCCTGTCGTTCTACGGCGACAATGCCACACAGGCGCGCGTGACTTGGTCGTGGAAGGACCCAGATCATGGAGTTGTCGGACCAAACAATTCAGACATAGTCGCCACGGAATGCCTGCAGACTTTTTTCTCCGATCCCCGCGTGAGCAACGCGCCCTCTCTCGTGGAACCGCAGATTCCACCTGCACCTGCCGCAGGCACGCCAGGGCCGTACTACAGTGGCCTCTGGTCGGACGAATCGACGCCCGGCTTTGTATTGGAGGTGGCGCAAGGGGAGGCGGTGGTCGGCTATACCGAACTCAATACGCTCAGCGTCTACGACATCGACAAGAAGCCGGTCTGGCTGTACGTGCAGCGCGGCCCGTTTTCGGCATGGCCTTCTACCGACTGGGCCAAGAGCGATATCTATTACTCGAGCGCGAAGTACAACATCGCGCGGGAGGATTGTTCGACGGTAGGCAGCGCTTGCACGAACACGACCTTGTTTCCTATCGCGACCCATTGGTTCGGACGCCAGTTCTTCGATCAGGCGAAAGGAGTCATCGACATCACCGTCGCATCCGCCGGGTCCGCGACGATGCCGAGCCTCAGTTACCCGCGCACGGATTGGCCGGCGACCGGCAGCCTGGGTGGCTGTGTCGCCCGCACCGACCAGAAGAACTGTCGTCCGATCATTCGCCAGACGGATACGCAGTTCCTGAGCGTGTGGCCCACCGTCTGTGACGTGAGAGAGCCCAACGGCACCTGCCGGGTCAAGGTGAACTGGACATCCGACTTGCTCGCTCATGTCGAGCGCGTGGATCCTTACGATACGACGCGGCTCATCCCGCACGGCAACGACGGTGGCATCGTCGGTGGCGGAACGGTGGGTGAAGCTCAGGACACTCTGACCGGCGACGAACACGTACTGTACCGCCTGAACTTCGGCAGTCGACCCGTGGCGCAAGCACCCACCGCCAGCGCGTACGCCGCCTACAGTTGGATCAAGGCGACCCCCAATCCTTGTCTGATTCCTCTAGGCGATGACGGCTGCCAGATGAGGGTGACCTGGTGGACGCCGTCCTACACCGATGTTCAAGGCAGCTATCTCCGCATCTACCGGAAGCTCGAAGGCACTCCCGGAGACGGCGAGAGATGGGTGGACGGCGCGGGATCTCCTTGGGCAGGTGAGAAGCCCGATCGAGTGGAGGAGAATCAGCGGGTCATCTATACCGTCAAGCGGGTCATACCCGGCATCAACGAGTACTGGCTCGCCACGACATCGGTCACCGCCGAGCGAGCCACCATCACGACGGCGCAGAACGAATGCTCGGTCCCGTTGGGCCAGTCGACCTGTCCCATCACGGTAACCTGGCGCTCCGGCGCCGGTGACGCGGCCGATTTGGCCAAGGTCTATCGCATCGCCTCGAACGGTACTCCCACGCAAATCGGGCAAGGAGCGGGAGGTACCCTGGTCGACGCCTTGCCGGGTGACAGTCGCGCGAAGTACGCCGTCGTTTGGCCGGGATGCATACCCGTGACCGATCCGGCATGCATATTCGCCCAGTCGGGCGATGTCTCGGCTGTTTTCAGTACGATCAGCACGAGTCCTTCCACCTGTGCCGTACCGCCTGGGCAGACGTGCTCGATTCAAGTGATCTGGACCTCAACCGCTCGCGCCTCGGTCTGTCGCGTGGACGAAGCGACCTCGACTTCCGTCTGTCCGCAGGGCTGGACCGGCGCGAGGGGAAACCAGTTCGACCCGCTACCCGCGGGTGCGCGCGTGCGCTACGAGGTCCGCATCGACAATGTCGTGCATGCCGTCACGCCGACCGTGATCGTCACGACCGACACCGAAGGTGGCGACTCGAATACCGGAACGGCGGAAACTCCCGGAATGCCGGCCGCGTTCGCCGAACCGAGCCTGGATACCGAGTCCGACCAAGTTGGCGCCATTGCCGGCGAGTTCCGCGTTGACGAAGGCGGCAATGTCGTCTATCGCATTCCGTTGGCCGTGCCTGCAGGAGCCGGTGGACTGTCGCCGACGATGGCGCTCGTCTACAACAGCAGCAGCCCAGACGGTGCGCTCGGTACCGGCTTCTCGCTGGAAGGCACGTCCGCCATCCTACCGTGTCGGCCCAGTGCGGAAGCGGGCGATGGCGGCAGCCCCAGCGCGGATCCCAGCCAGTTCTGCCTGGACGGCCAGCGCTTGCTGTGGGTCGGCGGATCGCCTCATCGCCAAGTCGGCGCGATCTACCGCACCGAGATCGAGACCTTCCAGCGCGTCAAGCTGACGGCGATCGAGAATCCTGGTGTTCAGAATCATGATGCGACGGGTTTCGCGTTCACTGTCGAAGGCAAGGACGGAAGCGTGCGCACCTACGGCGGCGCGGCGGGAACGGTTTCTGGCGTTGCCGTGAGGGGCAACACGTCGACCACCGGTGCGCCGGAGGAGCCCGGATCCTCTGAGCCTCAGCCCATTCCAGGACGTCGGGTCACGGCACAAGGCTGGCTACTGACGCAGCTGAACGACGTCGCCGGCAATGCGATCACCTTCCAGTACAGCGCCGCACTTGATGCGGGGGAGCGCTATCTGGAGAAGGTCAGCTACTCCGGTGGGAACGTGATTTTTCGCTATTTCGCCTCGACCCGGCCGGAGGTGGCGTATTCGGTTCTGGGTCCACGTCAGCAAACCAAGCTGGTCAGTGGCATCGAGGTCCAGGCGGCGAATGGCAGCACCCTTCGCTACTACGAGCCGACGTACAACACGACGGCGACCGATTCCTCCATCCCCGTCTGGTCGCGCAGCAGGCCAGTACTGACGTCTCTGAAGGAATGCTCGCGCCAGGGTGGGATTTGCTATCCCGCCACAGCATTGACGTGGAGTTTCGCCTCAGCGCCGACCGATGACTCCGAGGGCGCCACGCTGGCGGCCAAGCCCGGCGGTTACTACAAGCTCGGTGATCTGAACGGCGACGGGCGCACGGACCTGTGGTGGACCAGCAGTCCGAACGGCAACGACAACGCGCAGTTGCACATCAGCGCTTTCACCGGTGACGCGGGAGCCGGTGCGCCGACCCTGCGCGAGGTCTACACCAGTCCTTCGCTGTTCCCGGATGGGTACAACAATGGTGGCCTTTGGGAGGTGATCGATTTCAATGGCGACGGGCGCGACGACCTCCTGTTCGCCTACGCCAGTTGCGGTGACGACGAATGCTGTCCGCCGGGAAGCAGTTCGTGTCCGCCACCCACGCGGATGAACTGGATGCTCCGACTGTCGACCGGTACGGGATTGGCGCCGCAGTCCGATGACAAAATCCTGTTCTCGGTGCAACTCGTCCCTGCGCAGGTGACCAAATGGGCCAATCGGCTTGCTGCGATGCAGCCCGCGCCCAATGGAACGCTGCGCGCCCTCGGCAGCAGCATGCTGGCCGACGTCGACGGTGATGGAATGGCGGATCTGGTCTTCCGCGCCAACGACGGCACGTTCTGGGTCGCGCTCATGCGACGGACGGGCGCCAGCGGCGGGCCATACGAATTCCAGGTCCTGCCCGCGCAGTTCCAGAACGAGTGGGGCAATCCCATCGAGGAAGATCCCAATACCTGCTACGTGCCGGAAAATCTGACGCGCGAGGAAGAGAACTACAGCCAAGCCACGGACTTCGACGGCGACGGGCGGGCGGACTTGCGTTTCCTCGTCAACGCTCGACGCGTGGGCAGCGTCGGCTGTGGAGGGGCGGGTGAGGTCGATCTGCAGGTCTTCCTGGCCAAGGGGGTGCAGGTCTATCAGGGGCCATTCGTATTCCAAGCGTGGCAACCATTCGGTGCTTTGCCGGCGATCTTCGGGAACGTCTATGACGACGGGGACGACAATCCCTCCCCCAGGGTTCGCACGCTCGACGTCAACGGAGACGGCCTGACGGATCTCGTCTATCGCGCCACCAAGCAGTCCGAGTGGCGCTATCGCCTGGGTGGCCCATATGCCGCCGATCGAGACTTTCGTGTGATGGACAGCTTGGATGCCGACGGCACGACGGCGGATCACAACACTCTGCTGCTGCTCGACTTCGACGGTGACGGCAAACTCGATTTTTGGATGGGGCAGGAAGGAAACCAGCCCTATGTAGGAAACCAGCCGTACATCGTTCATCTGTGGCGAGGAGACAACTGGTCCTCGACGGCGGTCGCGACCACCGGCTACAAGACGCCGGAGCTCGGATGGATGCAGGCGATGGGCGACTTCGACGGCGACGGCAGCGTCGACAGTCTCAAAGCCGACCTCAATAGTCGGGCTTGGAAGCTCCAGCGATCGAAGGCACATCACAAGCCGCGTGGCCTAGTGACGGAGATCACCAATGGATTCGGCGCCAAGACGAAGATCGACTACGCGCCGCTGACGTTCTCCTCGGTCTATCGTCGCGACTACGACGCGCCGTTGACCATGTCGGGTCGTGGCTCGCCGGTGTTCGATGTCGCCAGTCCGAACTACGTGGTTCGCAGCGTGAAAAGCAGCGCGCCTACCCCTAGCAGCGGCGATGCGGAATCGCAAGTGATCTATCGCTACGCGGGACTGAAAGTCCAGGCGGGTGGGCGTGGTTCGCTGGGGTTCCGGCGTGTGACATCGTACGACGTACAGAAGGACATCGAGGTCAATTCGCGCTACCAGCAGAGGTTCCCTTATACCGGCCTGGCCGACTTTACCGAAACTCGGAATCTGAAAAGCTTAGGGTTCCCGGGTGACTCTTGCGCGCGCGGAGGGAACCCGGCTTTCCCCGGCGCGCAATCATTCGATTCCACCCAGTGCATGGCCTACAAGCCGCCGTGCTCGTCCGCTCTGGAGAGCTGCGATGACGACTTGCGCGACATCGACAAGGAGTTCCGGATCATTCGGGAGTCGTCGGATCGGTGGCAATGGCGCCTGGGCAACCATACCGGGGCTCTGGCGGGTGCGTGTGTCGATCAGACTGCGTCGTCGAACTCCGAGGAGGGTCTCGAGCTGCCTCTGGAGGCGGGCGAGGATCCGCAGCGGCCATCCTGCAGTGGCGGGGTATGGGCGCCGCCCGGAGAATTGGATCGGCGGACGTTTGACTCGTTGAAGATGGCAGGGCCGATCTTTCTGGCGCGCATCCGGTCCCAATCCAACAGCTACGATTTGTCCGCCGGTGCGGGCGGAGCCCCGCTCAGCATAGAGTCCGCCGAGTTCCAGATCGGTGACTACGATGCCTATGGTCATCCGAAGGCCGGAACGACGATAAAGGGCGGCGGCGGTGTCAGCGTCACGACCGCGAGCAAGTTCGACTACGACAACGACGAGCCGAACTGGTGGCTGGGCCGGCTGAAGACCGCGTCGGTGGTCACGACGCGCCAGACCACAGAGGGAGGGCAGACGACGACGAGCACCAATGTCCGGCGATCCAGCTTCACGTACGACGACAAGAAAAGGCTGGCGTCGGAGAAAGTCGAGGGCGTCAGCGGAACCTCGCCGGACGGGGCGGTCGACGCATCGGTCCCTGCCGTGGCCAAGTACTACTACTACGACCCCAGTTTCGGAAACCGGACCAAGACCTTCGTCTGCAGCACGACGATTCCTGAGCAGCAGTGCCGTCAGCAGACCGCGTCCGGGAGCAGCGGATATTCGTTCCACCCGGCAGCGGAAACACAGGTCATGCGGCATGGCCGGGTGGACTACGACGCGTCCGGCCGCTTCGTGGACAAGTCGTGGGAGTTGTTTTCCAACGGTCTGGGCGCGTCCTCCGCACAGGAGGCCGCCTCGATCGTCGGCGCGCGCAGCGCCGCCGGCGATCCGACCCGTTTGACCGACGTCAACGGGGTTCGATCGGAAATTCGCTATGGAGCGATGGGCCGCAAGCGCTATACCTGGACAGTCGATGGCTCTTCGACGCGCTGGGATGCGCGTTTTTGTGCGGGCCTGCAGAACCCGCTTCCTGCAGGCACTCCGACGGTGCCGTGTCCTCAAGGCATGGGGCTGGCTTATCGGGCGACGACGACGAAGGCGGGTGCTCCCGTCACGATGACGTTCTACGATCGCCTGGGGCGCCCGACGGTCACCCTGACGCAAGGGTTCGCCACCAACAGCTGGATCGCGACGATCGTGCAGTATGACGAGAGCGGTAACGTGCAGCGGAAGTCCGAGCCGTTCTTCGCGCGCGACTCCGGCATGTATGCGGCCTCCTCGGTGGACGGCTCGACCGTCTGGACCCAGACGACTTACGACATCCTCAACCGTCCACGTCAGATCGATTATCCCGGCGACCGTACGACGAAGATCGACTACGACGGCCTGAGGACCATTACGACCTTGCCGATGAATGATTCCGGATTCGTGCAGACGAAGACGGAAGTCGCGAACGGTCTGGGCGAAGTCGTGCGTGCGATCGACACCAATGGCTCCGAGGTACTCACGCGCTACGATGCCGGCGGCAATCCGGAACAGGTCAGCCACGGCAGTCATGTGACCAAGATGACCTACGACAGCCTCGGCCGCAGGAAGACCTTGCTCGATCCGGGCGCTGGTTCCGGGTCGTGGGTATACCAGGTCAATGGTGCGGGTGAGGTCGTCCGAGAGACCCGTCCGAACGGTACTTCGACAAAGAATGAGTACGACGGTCGTGGTCGCGTGTGGCGGCGTACCGACTACACCAGCGCGGGAGTCAAGGAATCGGAGTCGACCTGGACGTACGATCTGGTGGGCAAGGGCGTGCTGGCGCAGGAGTCCAATGGCCAGGTGACGCGCGACTTCTTGTATGACGGCCTGGGTCGTCCCGCACGGTTGGATACGACGCTGGACGGCAAAAGCTACACCGAGCGATGGACATACGATTCGCTCGGCCGTCCGTTCCAGCACCTTTTCAAGGCGTCGGACCTGAGCGGAGAGACCGGCGAGCGGAGCGTCTATAGTGACGGCGGCAGCCCGGGAATAACCCCGGGATATCTGAGCCAGATGCGTTCGGCCTATCCGCTCAGCGACGGCCGTTTCCTGGCGTACCGCCAGATCGAGTCGATGAACGCGCGCGGCCAGGTGGAGAAGGAACTCGGCGCCGCTGGCTCGGAGTACACGCAGGAGCGTGAATTCGAGCCCGCCACGGGGCGTCTGAAGCGCCTGCTGGCGCAATCGCCCACGGCGGGAATCCTGCAGGATCTCCGCTACACGTACGACAAGATCGGCAACGTAACGAGCCGGATCGACAACAACGGTAGCCGCCTGGCCGTCGAGACGTTCAGCTACGACGCGCTGCAGCGACTGCTGACGGCATCGGTGGGCGACGGCCTGCAGACGAGCTTTGTGCGTTCGCAAACCTACGACGTGCAGGGCAACATCCAGACCAAGAGCGACGTCGGGTCATACACCTACGGCACACGGCCGGCGGCCTGCAGCGGCGGGGCGCCTCCGTACGCGGTGACGGCAACCGCAACGACGTCCGCGTTGTGCTACGACGCCAACGGCAACATGGTGAAGCGGGTGACGCCGCAAGGCACGCAGACGATCGCGTACACGGCGGCGGACCAGGCGACCGATATCCGCGATCAGAGGAATCGGGTCGGCTTCCACTACGGCCCGAACCGCGAGCGGCTGCGGCGCCTGGACTACGGCGGAGCGAGCGCGACGAGCGCTTTGTCGGTGGTGCACTACGTGGGCGGTGCTGAAATCCGCTACGCGGCAACGGCCGGCAATGGCGCCGGAGCGCTGCAAGAGGTGCGCCGCTACGTGGGCAACGTGCTCGTCGTACAGAAGGCGAGCGGTGGGGCGTACGCGTTGAAGCGTCAGATCCTGCTGACGGACGCTCAGGGCAGCACGCACCAGGTTCTTGGCGCGATGGACCTGCGGCCGGTGAACGGGACCAGTCCGGCCAGTTTCGATCCGTGGGGCAGTCGTCGCGACGCGATGACGTGGGGCAGTTCGGTGCCGTGGGACGCGGGGCTGGAGCAGTGGCTGCAGAACAGCACGACGCACGGCTACACGGGCCACGAGATGGCCGAGTCGGTGGGTGTGATCCACATGAACGGCCGGTTGTACGAGCCGACGCTGGCGCGCTTCCTCCAGTCCGATCCGTTCGTGCAGAGTCCGCAGGACCGCCAGAGCTGGAATCGGTACAGCTACGCGTTCAACAACCCGCTGGCGTACACGGATCCGAGCGGGAATATCTCGGTCGGTGAGTTGATCAAGGTGGCGGTCGTGGCCGTGTTCGCCTATGCCACGGGCGGAGCGGCGGCAGGGCTGGCGGCGCAGGGGCTGAGCGGCCCAGCCTTTGCCGTGGCCGTCGCAGGAGGCTTCACGGCGGGTGCGGTGCAGACCGGCTCACTCAAGGGGGCGGCCTTCGGAGCGGTGAGCGCGGGCGTGTTCTTCGGCATTGGCAGCTACTTCCAGAGCGCCGAGTGGGCACAGTCGGGCGAGTGGGAGAGCGCGTTCGGTAGCGGTCTGAGTTACTCGGGTTATGCAGCCAAGACCTTGAGCCATGGTGTGGCCGGTGGCGTGATGGCCGATATGCAGGGCGGCCGGTTCGGACACGGGTTCGCGAGCGCGGGGTTCAGCGAGGCGCTGTCGCCGGCGGTGGGGCAGATCAGTTCAACGCCGGTGCAGGCGATCGCGGTAGCGGTTGTCGGGGGAACGGCGTCGAGGCTGGCGGGTGGGAAGTTCGCCAATGGCGCTATAACAGCTGCCTTTGGGTACGCATTCAATGAACTCCCGCATCAGCAAATAATCAAAAACACTAAGGTAGTGGAGACTTTATTTAGCGGGAAAGACGAATCGTTTGAAAGTTTCACGACGCGCCTTTCTGATGTATTGGTTAGATATGCGGAAGAGACAAGTTATAAGCACGTTTCGGCATTGGCATATAGGGATGATGATTCATATATTGAAAAAATGCAGTATGCTGGAATAGTAGAAACGCAGGGGTCTCATATTTTTAGCGCTGCTACTCAAATTCCAGTTGGATTCAAGCCGATGAAATCTACGTTCGGAGGTGTACTTAGAATTCACTCTCACGGATTGTCATTCAATGCGGACGGAGGGAGGATTCGAGCAAACGAGATAGATATGAAATACCTGCCCCCCTCTAGCGGCAGTAAAACTCCGCCCTATGTTCCAAAGCAAGATAGATACCTTTTTTCCGATCAAGATGCAGCGACGCGAGGAGGTCTGGCGACACCTAATGGTTTGATTTGGTGGCCTGGAGAGCGAAAGTGATCTTGCATAGAGTGTGTTTTTCCGTAAGAAATATTGCGTTTCTGTTTTCCGTAATTGCCGGGGCTTATACGGGGCTCGGCATTGCGTCTGGTCCATACGAGCCAGAAATTGAAAGTATGGTTATTAGGTACTCGGATGGATCATCGATCGCCATTAATTGCAAGGCCGATGATTGCTCAGTGCAGATTCTTCTGCGCGGAAAGAGTTATAAGTTCTCGTCGATAGATCTTGATGGCGTGGCTATACCTTCTCAGCCGACCTTGTATTCTGAGAACACTTTACCTGGGCAATTTGGTTTCGAGATAAAGCTCGATTGCGAGAGAAGCGGCTTTCCACCTAGCACCACGGGAATTTGTTCTGCTAATTATAGTGTTCAGGACGGTAAAATAGACAGAGTGAGTAAGTTTGAGTTACGCGCCGGTGTTACTTATCCTTTGAAATAGGTTTACGTACCGCGTTTTCTAGCAGGCTGTTGAGAACTACGAAGGGTTCCAGGGTAAATCCCAATGCTCCGAACTTGAGAATCGGTTTGAGCGCACCGAAGGCATAAGCACGGTTGAGCCTCGGCGGTGCGCCGTCTGTCAGGAAAACGCTCAATCGCCGGAAGACTTGAGCTCGTCCAGCGCAGCCTTGGCGGCTATCACATCGAAGCCGAAGGCGTCCAGAAGCAGTGCTGCGCTGGTGGCGGTCTGTGTCTGCGTCCCTGCCTTGGGAGCTTGGCGCTTGAAACGTGTGCCATTCGCGAGAAGCCACTCCTGAATCTCGGAAACGGCATCCCGGGAAAATCCGACATCCAGCATGAAGGGCGCAGTCATGTTAGACACATAGCCGGGCGTCAAGTCTTCTGCGGATCGCAACTCGAGAAATCGGACCAGCTTGTCCCGAAGGCCACGCCGGAGCGCGTGCTTCGGATCATGAATAATCTTCAGCGCCGCATCCCGATAGACCTGTCCGTTGGCATGTATCTCAGCGACATGCCCCGGCATCCTCAGCTTCCTACAGAGGCGATTGAGAGCGTCCCTGCCCCGACTAGGCGAAAGGCCATTCGCCTCCGCCGCGCTTGCCAGCGATTGCCCTTCCGCGACCGCGAGCAAAACCCGCGCCTTCATCATGTCCGAGATCACGCCGCCTCCATTGCTTGCACTATCGAGAAAACCTTGCCTAAACCGCCCCGGGGATCCAGGAGACTCGCTTCAGTTCAGCGCCGGCGCAGGCGGTCGCCGCAGCAGTGATCGGAGGGACGGCGTCGCGTTTGGCGGGCGGGAAGTTTGCCAACGGGGCGGTGACGGCGGCGTTTGGGTATGCGTTCGGCGCAATGGCAAGAAATCCCGCACAGAATCGCACGACAGATCAAGAAATGGCCGCTGCGTCCTATGGTGATCGGCAGTACTGGATGGCATGGGAACCTCCATCGCTCCCTCAGGGTATGGTGGACTTCGCGGCGGGAATGGGCGACGTGGTTTCGTTTGGAGCCACAGGTCACATCCGCTCTTTATACGGAATTGATGGTGGTGTCGACGAGATGAGCGATGCCTACAAATATGGAGGATATGCAGGCATGGCTAATGGTCTACTGATGGGCAGCGGGGCTTTCACCGGTGCGTTCACTTGGGGTCGAACTGCAACAGTGACTCGCTGGGGGGGGGGAGGGAGTCTGGTATATGGTTGGTGGAAAAAGCACGTCGAATTGGTGGCTATCCGGAACTCGTTTCATGTATCCCTACGAGAGTGCAATCACCACGGAGATCGCAGTTAGCCGTCTTGGCTATCCGTCAGGATGGGAATGGATCAAGGGGCTGCTTGGTCAGCGCGTGGTGAAGCCATGATGCTTGCCATACTCTCTTGGATCCTCGTGTCTTTCGCGATCGGTTTCCAAATTCTGAGCATCGCAATGTGTATTCGATCACCGCGCATAAGCCAAATATATGCTGTGCCGGTAATTCTTTGGTATTCAGCCTTAATAATAAGAGGGCGCGGATTCTTTTTGGACTCTGCTGGAAAGGAAATTGTTTTAGTTATCGCTATCCACATAGCTCTGAGTTTTGCGATTCTAGTGATTGCGAGGGCGAGATTGAGGAGGTGATGCTGAAGCCATCAAGTTAGGCGCCGCTGGCTCCATGGCGTGGTGCATGGATTGCCGAAATATTTGCGTTGACGGGCGGTGAGGTGCGCAAGATCACCTACAACGCAGCCGACCAGGCAGTGGACCTGGTGCACAACGACAATGGCGCCGCGGGTGCGCGAGTGGGCTTCGCCTATGGCCCGAACCGTGAGCGGATCCGGCGCCTGGACTAGGACGGCGTGCTCGCGCAGACCGCGAGCACGGTGGTGCACTACGTCGGTGGTGCGGAGGTCCGCTATGCGGCGACGGCCAGCAATGGCGCGGGAGCGCTGAAGGAGGTCCGGCGCACCGCCGGCAACGTGCTGGTGGTTCAGGATGTGAGTCGCGAGGTCTACCAGCTGAAGCGCCTGACCCTGCTGACGGACTTCCAGGGCAGCACGCACCGAGTGCTGTCGGCGATGACGCAGCAACCGGTGGCTCCGGTGACGTCGACGAGTTTCGACGCGTGGGCAAGCTTCGCAACGGCGAGACGTGGAGCGAACCTGGGACACAGGCCTGGAGACGTGGCTGCGATCCAGCACGACGCACGGCTACACGGGCCACGAGATGGCCGAGCCGGTGGGCGTGATCCGCATGAACGGGCGGCTGTATGACCCGCACTTCGCGCGGCTTCCGCGCATCTCGGGTCGTCTAGCGACTTCCCGACGCCGACAGATGGTGCCGCTTATCCGACTCGAACGGATGACCTACCGCTTACAAGGCGGTTGCTCTACCAACTGAGCTAAAGCGGCGCGGGCGGGATTGTAGCAGCGCGCAAGATCGGGGTTCGCGTTCCACGCGGCCTCGCGGCCTCGCGGAGAGCAATCTCTCGCAGAGGCGCAGAGGCCGCGGAGAGAGAAGCATTGAGCTTCGTCTCTTCCTCTGCGTACTCAGCGGCTCTGCGAGAGATCCGCTTCGACGCCTTCGTGAAGCCACCGCGCAAACCCGGATCGGCCGCGAGGTCGGAAGCTCAGAAGCAATCGATCGTCTCTTCCCGCAAGTCGCGCCCCGCATGCACGCGCGAACGCCAGTCCGGCGCCTCGTCGCCGAGCAGGGCGAGGTCGATCCAATATTGCGGCAGGTCCTCGGTGCGCGTGTTGGTCTGCGGCTTGAAGCCGAGCGCGCTGATCTCGTTGCGGCGCTTCTCGGCGTTGGCCGGCTCGCGGAACAGGCCGAGCGAGATCGTGTTCTGCTGGTCGCCGGCGGTGACCACGTAGTAGTCGCGCACGCCCTTCGCCGACAGCGCGCGTGCGGTCGCCAGCGCCTGCTCGCGCGAGGGCATCGCCGGCAGGTAGACCCAGTAGCCGCGCGTCTGCGTCGCGTGCGTCTCGCGGAACTGGATGCGCTTGCTCAGCGGCGTCAGCGCATTCATTGCTGCGCGCAGGTCGGCCTGGGTCGGGAACGGGCCGATCGAGCGGCACTGATCGCTGGCGAGGTCGGCCTTGGTTTCCGGCGGACTGGCGAGTTCCGCGCTGGCGAGCGGCCCATCGCCGTCGCGTTCGGACAGCAGCACCAGTTTCGGTACGCCCGCATCGGTCGCCGACGGCTCGGCCGGCGGTCGCTGCGCGAAGGCGAGCCAGCAGGCGCCCCCGATGGTCAGCGCAAGCAGCAGCAGGAACAGGGCGCGGACGAACATCGGTCGGGCAAATCCGGTGCGGAGTCAGCGCCGGATTCTAAGTGAGAAGTGCGATCGCGGATGGCGACGTGTAGACCTTCCGACGCCATCGCTGCGCCGACGCGCGCAACGAACCACCGAATCGGCCGCCATCACGGACGATCGCGCGCGTCTTGCTCCGCCGCCCAGCGCGCCAGTCCGCGCAGGACCAGATCGTGGGCGCGTTCGGCCTGCGGCAGCAGCGGTGCGAGCTCCTCGGCGCCGCCGCCGGTCAGCACCACGGCGGGTTGCGCGCCGAGCCGGTCCGCGGCGACCGCGGCGAAGCGCTCGATCGCGCCGAGCGCGGCGTACAGCGAGCCGGCGACGACCGCATCGACGGTGTTGTCGGGCATGTCGTTCCAGCGTCCGCCGAGCGCGTCGACGCGCGCGGTGCGGCCGAGCACGGCCTCGCGCATCAGGCGCGGGCTGGCCAGGATCAGGCCGCCGTGATGATGGCCGCCGGCGTCGAGCGCGTCGATCGTCAACGCGGTGCCGACGCTGACCAGCACCTGCGCGCGCTTCCGCTCGGCGTGCAGCGCGGCGAGGGCGAGGAAACGGTCGACGCCGAGCCGCGCCGGTTCCGCGTAGGCGTTGCGCAGGCCGAGCGCGGCGGCCGGCGTGCGCACGAAGTCGGCGTGGCGTCCGAAACGCGTGCGCACGAACGCGTCGAGTTCTTCCTCGCGCGCCGGCGCCACGACGCTGGCGACCAGCACGGCCTCGATGCCGCGCAGCTCGCTCCATTCGGCGCGCAGCGCCGCCTCGAGCGGTTCCTGTCCGTGCGCGAACACGCCGCCGGCGCGCAGGTCGTCCTGCGCGAGCGTCGCCCACTTCAGGCGCGTGTTGCCGAGGTCGATCAGAAGTCTCATGCCGTGTCCGTGCCGGTGCCGCGTACGCTGACTTCGCCGCCGTCGACGCGACGCTCGCCGTCGGCGAAGACGACGCGCAATGCGCCGCGCGCGTCGATGCCGCGCGCGAGGCCGTCCTCCGCCGCGCCGGCGCGCAGCACGCGCACCGGGCGATCGCGCAGCAGGTCGAACCGCGCGTACTCGTCGGCGAAGACGTCGAAACCGGAGTGCGCGAAGCGCTCGAACGCCGCGCCGAACTGCGCGAGCAGACGCGCGGCGAGGCGGTTGCGCGACGGCGGCTCGCCGGCGCTCAGGCTGGCGAGGTCGATCGCGGGCTGGTCGATCGCGGCCAGAGTGTCCGGGTCGAGGCGCAGGTTCAGGCCGATGCCGACGATCGCATGGCAGGGGCCGGTGGCGTCGCCGCCGAGTTCGACCAGGATGCCGCCGAGCTTGCGTCCGTGCGCGAGCAGGTCGTTCGGCCATTTCAGGCCGACACCGTCGACGCCGCAGTCGGCCAGGGCCTTCACCGCGGCGACGCCGGCGACCAGGCTGAGACCGCCGAGCGCGGCCATGCCGTCGTCGAAGCGCTTCAGCAGCGACAGCGCGAGGCCGCCGCCGAGCGGCATGCGCCACGCACGGCCGCGCCGCCCGCGGCCGGCGCTCTGGATCTCGGCGAGGCAGGCGAGGCCGTCGCGCGGGTCGTCGCCGGCGCGCCGCTGCAGTTCGCTGCTGGTCGAATCGAGCTGCCAGTGCACGACCAGGTCGCCCAGGCGGGCACGCTCGGCGGGTGCCAGCGCGGCGCGGATCGTCGCCTCGTCGAGCCGTTCGAGCGGCGTGGCGAGGCGATAGCCGCTGCCGGCCTGCGCGCCGATCTCGAGGCCCAGCTCGCGCAATCGCTCGATCTGCTTCCACACCGCCGCACGGCTGATGCCCAGGCGCGCCGCCAACGCGCTGCCGGATACGGCCTCGCCGCCCGCCAGTTCCGCCAGCAACGGCGGCGGGGCGGGCGTTCGCGCGGGCGCGCGTTGGAGAGACAGCGGGGCGGGCATCGCCGCAGTGTAGCCGCGCTTCGCACCGAAACGGTGCGAACGACGTCGATCGACGCGACTGCAACCCGCGGGCGCCGGTGCGCATCCGAGAAGGAGGACGCGCCGCGTCCGCCACGCCTTCTGTCCGCGTCGAACGTCCGCGAGTGTCCGCCGGTGTCCGTCGGACACTGTCCAGCCGGGCGAAAGCGCGACCGAAGACCCTTGGCGGGGTGGCACGGAACATGCTAAAGGCAGGCACTGGAGTCGACCCATGGATCGTGCGAGCATTGCCGTTCCCCGCGCCGGGAATCCCTTCATGAACAAGTCCGTCCTCGCTCTTGCGTTCGTTGCGGCCGCGGCTTGCTGCGTGAACGCGTTCGCGCAGGACGCGCCGCTGCGCGGCGTCGGGCTGCTCGCGCTGAACGCGTCGGGCGACTCGGACAGCAGCGGCCTGGGCGGCGGAAGTTCGTCCGGCGCGCGCGGCATGATGGTCGACGTACCGGACGAAGGCGGCGGCAGCACGCCGCGCAACCTGCGGGGCGGCGGCGACACGGCGCCGAATCGCAGCGCGCCCGTGAAGTCGCCCGATGCCTTGCCGCCGAATGCGATCGCGCCGACCGGCGACCCGGCCGCACCGATCGTGGCGACGCCGAAGCGCCCGACCTATCGCTGGCAATCCCTGGTGCCCGGCGCGATCAAGTGAATCGGCACCGCTGACCCCGCGATCCCGCACTCGCCTTTCATGCCATCGAGCGACCGCGCGTTGCGCACCGCCGCGCGATGCCGCTCTAATCCGCTCCTGATCCTTCCCGCGGAACCCGCATGACGAACTGGTTGCGCCGCCTGCGCGAGGCGTTCGCGCCGGCGCCGCGCATCGGCGACGCCGACTGGAACGCGCTCCTGGCGCGCTCGGCGCTGTTCGACCGGCTCGGCGCCGACGAGCGCGTCGCCTTGCGCGCGCTGTGCGAGCGTTTTCTCGCGCGCAAGACCTTCAGCGCCGCCGGTGGCCACGTATTGAACGACGCCGAGTGCCTGGCGATCGCGGCGCTGGCCTGCCTGCCGGTGCTGCATCTGGGGTTCGATCATCTAGCCGGCTGGCGCGAGGTCATCGTCTATCCGGGCGAGTTCCGCGTGCGTCGCGAGCACCACGACGAACACAGCGGCGTGGTCACCGAGGGCGACGACGAGTTGATCGGCGAGGCCTGGGAGCACGGACCGGTGATCCTGTCCTGGGCCGACGTCGCCACCGATCTGGAACGACCGTTCGACGGCTTCAACGTCGTCGCGCACGAGATCGCGCACAAGCTCGACGCGCTGGACGGCGCGATGAACGGCACGCCGCGGCTGCCGCCGTCGATCGCGCGGCGCGACTGGGTCGAGGCGATGCAGTCGGCCTACGACGCGCTGCTGCGCGCGGTCGAGCGCGGCCGTGAGACCGCGATCGATCCCTACGCGGCGGAATCGGCCGACGAATACTTCGCCGTGGTCAGCGAGCTGCACTTCTCCGACCCGGCCACGCTGGCGCGCGAAGCGCCGGCGGTGGCGGCGCTGCTGGCGCGCTTCTACGGCGCGCGGGCGCCGGAAACTTCGGTTGCGGCGTCGCGGTCAGACCGGTAGCCTGCGCGGTTCCACAGCCGTTTCCGCCGCGCAGAACGTTCTCCGCGAGCGCCTTTCCCGACATGCCATCCGCCTTCCCGATCCGCGCGTTCGCGCTGACCCTGTTCGCCGCCCCATTGTCCGCGCTGGCCTGCAACGGCCGCCTGCACATCGAACTCGAGCACGCCGGCGTCTATACGCTGGACCACGCCGCGATCGTCGCCGCGCAGCCTGGCCTGGCCGACTGCAAGGCCGAAGAGCTCGTGCTGACGCAGAACGGCAAGGAAGTGCCGATCCGCATCGTCACAGCCGGCGAGCGGTTCGCGAGCGGCGATCGCATCGAATGGATCGGCCAGCCGCTGCACGGGCCGGAAAGCTGGTACGACCCCTACAGCGTCAACAACGTCTACCTGCTCGGCGCCGCGTCCGGCACGCACGCGCGCCTGCGCGACGTCGAGGCCGCCGGCACCGGCCGCGCGGCGCTGGAGCGCCAGCTGCACCTCGAGCAGGAAAACCTGATGATCCGGCTCGATCAGTCGCAGCAGAAGCCGGGGCAGGAATCCGACGTCTGGCAATGGGCCAAGCTGACCCAGGTCGACGCGAAGCCGTTCGAGACGCGCCTGGATCTTCCCGATCTCGACGCGCGCGCCGCGACGGTGAAGCTGGAGCTGAATTTCCGCGGCCTGTCCGCGTTGAACCCGCCATACAAGTACAAGGGCGACGCGCTCGAGGACCACGCCGTCGACGTGCTGGTCAACGGCAAGGCGCTGACCACGCTGCGCTGGAACGGCCGCGACGAGATCCGGCGCACGCTGGAGGTGCCGGGCGGCTGGCTGAAGGCGCGCGAGAACACGCTGGGCCTGCGCGTGCCCAAGCGCCCGCTGCCGTGGGACGGCAAGCAGGACGCGGTCGACGTGGTGATGTTCAACTGGCTGGAGACGCACTATCCGCTGGCCGGCGACCTGGACGCCGGTACGTTGCCGCTGCGTGTGCGCGCCGACGCACAGGCGCCGCTGCAGCTCACCTGGCGCGGCGAGAACGTTCCGGTCCTGTACGGCAGCGACGGCGTGCGCCGACCCGGCCGCGCGCTCGGCGCGGGCCGCTACGCGTTCGCGCCGGCAGCGGTGGGAACCGAGCTGTTCCCGGTGCTCGGTGCCGGCCTGGCCAAGCCGGTCGCATTGCGCGCGGTCGCCGACAACCACTGGCGCCAGCCGGAGCAGGCCTACGACTACCTGATCGTCAGTCATCCGAGCCTGATCGAGTCGATCAAGCCGCTGGCCGAGTTTCACGAGAAGCGCGGTCTCAAGGTCGCGGTCCTCGACATCGACGCGGTCTACGACGAGTTCAACCACGGCATCACCCACCCGCAGGCGGTGCGCAACCTCGTCGACGTCGCCTACCACTCCTGGCCGTCGCCGCGTCCGCGCTTCCTGCTGCTGGTCGGCGACGCCAGCTTCGACATCCGCAGCGACCAGTACCGCGACGGCGCCTACGCCAAATGGGTGGACCAGGAACTGCTCTATCCGAACGCGTTCGGCACCATCGCCAGCGCGCACTACAAGGAGCTGCCGAAGAAGCTGTCCGAGCGCAACCTGATCCCGACCTGGCAGTTCCCTTCGCCGGAAGGACAGTCGGCCAGCGACAACTGGTTCGCCGCGGTCGACGGCGACGACTGGCATCCGGTGATCGCGGTCGGGCGCTTCCCGGTGGTCAAGCCGGAGGAAGTGAAGGCGATCGTCGACAAGACGATCGACTACGTCAGCAAGCCGCAGCTCGGCGCCTGGCGCCGCGACGTGATGTTCATCACCGACGAGATCGATTCGTTCAAGAAGGCCTCCGACGAGATCGCCTCCGCGCTCGGCAAGGAAGGCTTCCTCGCCGACAAGGTCTACGCCAGCCCGAAGGAATCGGACAACCAGGCGCACCAGACCGCGATCCGCGACGGCATCGACGACGGCCGCCTGCTGGTGCACTTCATCGGCCACGGCGGGCGCTACATCTGGCGCACCGGCCCGCCGGACCTGCGCAAGAACCACGACCTGTTCACCCTCGACGACGTCGGCGCGCTGAGCAACGCCGAGCGCCTGCCGATGGTGTTGTCGATGACCTGCTACTCGGCGCCGTTCGACAACCCGACCGAAGACTCGATCGGCGAGAAGTTCCTGCGCGAACCGGGCAAGGGCGCGGTCGCGGTGTTCGCGGCCTCGTGGCGCAACTCGCCCTCGCCCGCGTTCAGCAAGAGCATCATCAGCGAGCTGCTGACGCCGGGCGCGACGATCGGCGAGGCGATCGTGCGCGGCAAGAAGCAGTCCAAGGACCGCGTGCTGGTGGAGATGTACAACCTGCTCGGCGATCCGGCCGTAGTGCTCGAGCGTCCGCGCGACAACGCGCGCGTCGTGCGCGACGGCGGGCGCTGGAACGAGGGCGTCGCCGTCGACCTGCAGCAGCCGGACTTCGCCGGCAACGTGCGCGTCGACTGGCTCGACGCGAAGGGCGCCAAGCTGAGCTCGGCCGACTATCGCGTCGACGAATCGCGCTTCCGCCTGCCGGTGCCGGCCGCCGCGCGCGGCAAGCTGGCGCAGGTGCGCGTCTACGCCGCCTCGCCGGCGAGCGGCCGCGACATGGTCGGCAGCGTCGACTTCGAGCCGGTCAAAGCAGGCAAGCAGGCCAGGCCGCTGCGCGTCGCGCTGGCCGACTGGTGGCGCGAACTGCGGCGCCCGGCGTACCGGGCCCCCGAATGGCATCCCGACACGATCATGCAGATCGACTTCGACGACCCCGATCCGGCGCGCACGGCCGCCGCGCGTGCCGAGCAGAAGACGCCGGGCGCGCCGTCGAAGACGGCGACGGCTGCTTCTCCGTAGTTGCTGGCGCGCGAGAAGCGTTTTTCTCGCAGAGACGCAGAGAGCGCGGAGAAGAGCACTCTCGATTTCTTTTCTCTGCGCTCTCTGCGTCTCCGCGAGAAATCCGCTCTATCGACCGGAAGGCACAGCAGCCCGGCCGACCTGCGCGTCCCTTTCCCCCGTGAGGGAAAGGGTGTTCTCGCCGAGGTACGGAGAAGGAAAGATCATTCCTCGGCTTCCGACTCCGCTCCTTCCTCCGGTTCCTTGCTGCGCGCCTGATCGAGCGTCGCCTTCAGCGCCGCGACGCGCGTGAAAAAGGTCTGCGGATTCTCCGCGCCGACCAGGCGCAGCGACGGAGGTTCGAGCCGCTGCAAGGTGACCGCCTGGCCGTAGGTCGAGCGCCACTCCGACAGCTTCAGGCTCTGCATCGTGATGCCGAGCGCCGCCAGCGCGGCCAGAGCGATCGCCTTCGCCGGCAATCGCGTCGGGCCGATCGCGCGCAGATGGAAGAAGCACATCGCGGCGAGGATCAGCCAGCCGATCACGTACTGGTAGGTGGTCAGCGCGGTCCACGACAGCGCGAACGCGCCGAATTCGCCGATCTGGTCGTACAACGAATACGCCAGCAGGCCGGCACCGAGGATCGCCAGATGCAGGCCGAAGCGCGCATGCCCGCTGAACACGCGCGACAGCACGCTCCACAGCGTCGTCCACACGGCGACGATGGCGACCACGGTCAGCACCGGCGTCAGGTAGCGGATCAGCTTCGGCTCGGCGGTTTCGTTGAGCCACAGGCCGAGCAGTTCCAGCACGAACACGATCGCGATCGCGCCGAGCGCGAACGGCCACGGCGAACGGCGACTGCCGAGCGGTTGTTCCTCGGGCACCGCCTCGGCGGACGAGCGCAGGCGCACGACGGTGTGGCCGATGCGCAGCGCCTCGGCGCCGGAGAGCGCGATGCGCTCGCGCCGCTTCGTCTCGCCCTCGGCGTACACCCCGTTGCGGCTGCCGAGGTCCTCGGCGATCCAGCGGCCGTCCTCGCCGCGCGCGATGCGCAGGTGGTGCGCGGCGACGTGCGGGTCGTCGAGCACGACGTCGTTGTCGTAGGCGCGGCCGAGCGTGATCGACGCGGCGTCGATGCGCTGGCGCAGCGCGACCTCGCGATGGCGGCCGAGCACCTCGATCCACACCGTCTCGGGCTTCGTCTTGTCGTTCATCGGGTCCATGCGATCGCTCCGAGGAAGCGCTGTCCGAGCGCCAGCGCGTTGTCGTAGCTCACGCCCTGCATCGCCAGGCGCGAGACCAGCGCCTCGCGGTCGCGGTCCTGCGTGACGGTGGTCAGCGAGACATCGTAGAGGCCGGCGAAGTCGCGATAGGCACGCGCGCACCAGACCGCGCGCAGCACCGGCGCCGCGGCGGCGTCGGCCGGCGCGACGAACTCCTCGCGGCATTCGGGCTGGGTCAGACGCTTGCGCGACCACGATCGACTCATCGAGGCGGACGCGTAGTACTGCGACAGGAACGCGGCGAACTGGAACGCGTTGAGATCGCTGCTGCGCACGTAGGCATGGGTGAGCTCGGCGCGCCCGCTCTCGATGTCCTCGGCGACGAACAGCGAGCTTTGCGAGCTGCAGCTGGAGCTGTCCATCTGCGCGCGTGGCTTGGGTGTCTGCTCGGCGTTGGTGCGCGCCCAGCAGTTGAACCAGCTCGCCGCGCTTTCCGGCGCCTGGTAGGGGCCGAACTTCGTCGCGCGGAAACCCTGTTCGTCGAGCTTGCGGTAGAAGCCCTCCTGCCAGGCGAGCAGCTGGTGGTCGATCTCCTCGCGCGTCTGCGCCGGATTCAACGGCGCGCCGCTGCGCGCGCGCTCGAGCAGCGCGGCGGCCTTGCTCGCCGGCACCAGGAAGCTGACCAGCTCGCCGTCGAGGCGCTTGGCGACGTTGATGCCGGCGACCTTGCCGGCCGCGGTGACGGCGGGACCGCCGCTCATGCCCGGGTTGATCGCGCCGGTGAAATGCACGCGCTCGTTGTAGCTGCGCTCGACCAGGCCGTTGTAGGTGCCTTCGACGATGGTGAAGCCGATGTCGAGCGGATTGCCCATCGCGTAGACGCGTTCGCCGCGCGGGATCTCGCCGGCCAGCGCGGTCGGGTCGAATTCCAGGTGCGGCAGGTCGGCGCCCTCGACGCGCACCACGGCGAGGTCGTTGGCGACGTCGATCGCGAGCAGGGTCAGCGCGCCCTGCGTGCCGTCGGGGCGCGCGAATTCGAGGCGGTAGGTCTTCGGCTCCAGCGCGTACTGGGAGACGACGTGGTAGTTGGTGATCGCCAATCCGTCCGCGCCGACCAGGAAGCCGGAACCGATCGACGACTGGCGACCGGCCGCCTCGACCAGGGTGCGCACCTGCAGGAGGCTCGGCCGCGTGCCGGCGTAGATGCCCTCGGCCGCGGCCGAGACGGGCGCCGCGGAATCCGGCGGCGGTTGCGGTTGCAGCAATTGCGCGGACGCGATCGGCGCGCCGGTCGCGGTCGCGATCAGGCAGGCCAGGCGCAGCGCGAGGTTCCGTTCCTTCATCGAGTTCTCCTGACGAGAGCCGAGCCTATCGTCTGCCTCGGTCCCGGTTCAACGGGCGTGCGCGCTCGCCTCGCGATACACCGCCACCGTTTCCTCGACGCAGCGCTGCCAGGTGTAGGCCTGCGCATGCCGCGGACCGCGCCTGGCGGCGTCGGCGCGCCAGCCGGCGTCCTCGAGCAGGCGCTGCAGGCCGTCGCGCAAGGCGTCCTCGTCGAGCGGGTCGACGGTCAGCGCGATCTCGCCGTCGGCGTCGCGCGCGATTTCCGGCATCGAGGAGCGATCGGAGGTCAGCGCCGGCACGCCGCTCGCCATCGCTTCGAGCAGCGGCAGGCCGAAGCCTTCGTACAGCGACGGAAACGCGAACGCGTAGGCGCCGGCGTAGAGCAGCGGCAGCTCTTCCTCGGCGACGTAGCCGAGGCGGCGCGCCTCGCCGCGCGCTTCGAGCGGTCCCAGCGCGCGTTCGAGCTCCGCCTGCAGCCAGCCGCGCGCGCCGACCACCACCAGCGGATGCCGCGCGCGCAGCGCCGCCGGCAGCGCCGAGTAGGCGCGCGCGAGGCGAGCGAGGTTCTTGCGCGGCTCCTGCGTGGCGACGACGAGCAGGTAGGCGCGATCGTCCAGCGCGTGCTTGCGCAAGGTCGCGCGCAGTTCGTCCGGCGGGCGCGGCCGATACGTCGCGTCGACGCCGAGCGGCACCACGCGCAGGCGCGCGCGCGGCACCGACAGCTTGGTCTCGATCTCGTCGGCGATGGACTGCGAGTCGGTCAGCACCGCGAAGGCCTTCTCCAGGCTGCGCGGCAGATGGCGGTCGAGAAAGCGCACGCGCTCGATCGGATGCGTCTCGGGATGGTTCAGCCAGGACAGGTCGTGCACCGTCGTCAGCGCGGGGCCGTCGAACGGCATCAGCACGTAGTTCGGCGTGTGCAGCAGCCAGCCGTCGAGGCGGCGCGTGTGCAGGCGGAACAACGCCGAGCGCAGCTGCGTGTACGCCTCCAGCGCGAAGGTCTTGAACGGCACGTTGCGCCGCACCGCGGCGATCGTCGCGTTCGCGTGCAGCGCGTGCTCCGGATCGTCGACCCAGCGATAGGCCGAGTACAGCTTGAGCGCCTCGATCTCGCGATGCCGCGCCAGCCCGCGCGCCAGCTCCAGCGCGTAGCGGCCGATGCCGGTCAGCGGTGCGGTGATCGCGTCGACGTTGAAGATCACACGCATGCGCGGCGGATTCCTGGCGAAACGGGAAAGCGGGGATTGAACCACGAAGCGTACACAAGCCGTCGCGGCCGCGCTTCGTCGCCTCGATGCGGAATTTCGACCCAGGCCCGCATTTCGCGCCCGGCGTTGCGGCTACCCTGCGGGCTCGCCATCCGAGGCCGCGCACATGAAGAACATCGTCCGGGCTTGCCTGTGGTCGTCGTCCGTCTGGTTGTCCGCCGCCGCTGCCGCGCCGGCGTTCGACATCGACGCCGCGCTCGGCGCGCCGTACCCGGACGCGCCGGTCGCCGCCGAGCGCGCGCCGTTGATCGCCTGGAGCGCGAACGAGCGCGGCGTGCGCAACCTGTGGGCCGCGCGCGCGCCGGAGTTCGCGCCGCGCAAGCTCACCGTCTACGACCGCGACGACGGCCAGACCTTGACCGCGCTGCAGCTCAGCGCCGGCGGCCGCTGGCTCGCCTACGTGCGCGGCGCACCGAGCAGCGGCGCGAGCGGACAGTCGCTGAACCCGGCCAACGACGCCGACGGCGCCGAGCGGGCGTTGTGGGTGATCGCCACCGACGGCAGCGGCAAGCCGACCAGCCTGCCCGGCGCGCGCGCGCCGTTGTTCGCGCCGCAGGGCGATGCGCTGCTGTTCAACCGCGCCGGCGTCGTCGGCTGCCACGCGCTCACCGACCCGGCGCCGGCGTGGTGCCGGGAAACCCTGCTGAAACTGCAAGGCGCGAACGCCGCCGTCGCGTTTTCGCCCGACGGCACGCGCCTGCTGTTCGTCAGCGATCGCGGCGACCGCGCCTACGTCGGCGTGCTCGACCTCGGCACGCGTGAGGTGCGCTGGATGGCGCCGGACTTCAACCGCGACTCGGCGCCGGTCTGGTCGCCGGACGGCAAGCGCATCGCGTTCCTGCGCAGCGCCGGGCTGCGCAACGACGACAAGTTCGACCTGATCGCGGCCAACCGCTTCGAGATCCGGCGCGCCGACGCCGCCAGCGGTCGAGCCGAGCGCCTGTTCGAATCCGGCCCGGACGCCGGCGGCTACGCGCAGTTCGCGGTCGACCAGCCGCTGCGCTGGACGCGCGACGGACTGGTGTTCGCGTCCGAGGAGAACGGCTGGCTGCACTGGTACGCGCTGTCGCCCGACGGCGGCGCGCCGCGCGCGCTCAGCCGCGGCGACTGCGAGGCCGCGAGCGCGGCGACGCCCGGCAACGGCGCGCTGGTCTTCAGCGGCAACTGCGCCGACATCGAGCGGCCGCAGCTGTTCGCCGCGGAGGCGTCGCGCCAGCGGCGGCTGACGCGTGCGGAGGACGACATCGAAACCGATCCCGCCGTCGTCGCCGGCGGCGACTGGATCGCGCTGCGCCACTCCGACGCGCGCCTGCCGACCGCGATCGCCGTGCTGCCCGCGCGCGGCGGCGAAGTGCGTCGGATCTTCCCGGCGAAGCTGCCGGACGACTTCCCGCAGGCCGCGCTGGTCGAACCGAAGACGCTGACCTTGCGCGCGGCCGACGGCGTCGTGTCGCATGCGCAGCTGTTCGAGCCGAAGCACGGCGACAAGCGCCGACCGGCGATCGTCTACGTGCACGGCGGACCGATCCGGCAGATGCTGCCGGGCTGGATGCCGGTGGACTACTACGCGCACGACTACGCCAACAACCAATGGCTCGCCGCGCAAGGCTACGTCGTGCTGTCGCTGAACTATCGCGCCGGCACCGGCTACGGCCAGGCCTTCCGCCTGGCGGCGAAGCAGGGGCCGCGCGGCATGAGCGAATACCAGGACGTGCTCGCCGCGCACGCCTACCTCGCCGCGCGGCCCGACGTCGATCCCGCGCGCATCGGCATCTACGGCGGCTCCTACGGCGGCTACCTGACCGCGCAGGCGCTGGCGCGCGACTCCGACCGCTTCGCCGCCGGCGTCGACCGCCACGGCGTGCACGACTGGCGCGAGAGCGCCAAGGGCGGCGACAACAGCGGCTTGTGGGGATTGAAGCCCGGCGAACTGGAACTGGCCTGGCAATCCTCGCCCGTCGCCAAGCTCGACGGCTGGCGCTCGCCGGTGCTGCTCGTGCACGGCGACGACGACAGCGCGGTCAAGTTCGCGCAGACCACCGACCTTGCCGCACGCCTGCGCGAACGCGGCGTGCCGATCGAAACGCTGGTGCTGCCCGGCGAGGAACACATGTTCCTGCGCCACGCGAGCTGGCTCGAGGTGTATCGGCGCTCGGCCGACTTCTTCCGTCGGCAGCTCGTCGAAGGCAAGCGGCGTTGATGTTTTTCGGCGTGCGTCTGCGGGAAAGGCGCAAGCCGGTTTCTCGCAGAGGCGCAGAGAACGCAGAGTAAAAGAATTTTTCCAGAGCTTTCTCTGCGTTCTCTGCGTCTCTGCGAGAGAAAAGCTCCTCGCAAGCGATCCCCACGAGAGCGACCCGAAGTCCTACGCCCGCTCGCGCGCCAGATCGGCCTCGACCATGCGCCGCGCCAGCCCGGCGAGATCCAGGCTCGGTGCGAAACCGAGTTCGCGCCGGGCCTTCGTCGCATCGCCGACCCGCAGCGGCGCGTCGACCGGGCGGAACAGATCGGCGTCGACGCGCACGCGTACGCGGTCGCTGCCGTGTTCGACGCCGACCTCGTCGGCGCCCTCGCCGAACCAGTCGATGCGGATGCCGGCCGCTGCGAACGCGGCCGTGGCGAAGTCGCGCACGCTCATCGCCACGCCGGTGGCGAGCACGTAGTCCGCGCCGGCGTCGCGCGCGGCCATCGCGGCCATCGCGGCGACGTGGTCCGGCGCGTAGCCGAAGTCGCGCCGCGCATCGAGATTGCCGAGTTCGACCCGATCGATGCGGCCGAGCGCGATGCGCGCGACCGCGCGGCTGAGCTTGCGCGTGACGAAGGCCTCGTCGCGCCATTCCGATTCGTGGTTGAACAGGATCGCGCTCGACGCGCGCAGACCGTAGCTCGCGCGCCAGCTGCCGACCGCCGCGTGCGCGAGCAGCTTGGACAGGCCGTACGGCGACTGCGGCGCGAGCGGCGTCGCTTCGTCCTGCGGCGCGGTCGTCGGCACGCCGAAGATCTCGGCGCTGGCGGCGAGCACGAGGCGCGCCGCCGGCGCGTGCGCGCGCACCGCGTCGAGCAGGTGCACGGTGCTGAGCCCGTTCGCGACGAGGCTGGCCTGCGGGTCGCGGAACGATTCGGCCACGCGCGACTGCCCGGCGAGATGGAACAGCGCCTGCGGCTGCGTCGCCGCGACCAGTTCGGCGCAGGCCGCGGCGTCGGTCGGATCGAGCGCGGCGAGGCGCAGGCGCGGATGCGCGTCGATGCCGAGTTCGCGCAGGCGCCAGGCGTCGAACGCGCGTTGCGGCCGGTGCGTGCCGATCACGTCGACGCCGGCGCGCAGGAGATGGGCCGCCAGCAGGGCGCCGTCCTGGCCGCCGAGTCCGGTGATCAGCGCGCGTGCGTAGCCGAGGGTCATGGCGGCATTGTCGCAGAGCGCGTCTGCGCAGTCCGCATGGTCTGCGCGCAGACCGCCACGGGCGCTACGCGGATGGGCTCTCGAAGCTGCGCACGCGCGCGAAGGCGTCGGCCAGCGTCGTGTCGTGCGCGGCACCGATCTCGAGGATCGGAATGTCGAGCAGCCGGCACAGGATCTCAGCGGCCGATTCCTTGCGCGCGGCGATCAGCAACCCCTCGAACGCGTACAGCTGCAGCCAGTTCCACAGCGCGCGGTACGAGCTCTCCGCATCGTCGGCGCGCCAGGTATTGGCGGCGACCACACGGTCGCCGGCGACCAGCTCGTTGCGATCGCCGTTCGCGCGCAGGTTCCATACCGCCGCTTCGCGCAGCGTCGGTGCGCCGGCGCCGACCCACAGCAGCCGCGGCAATGGAGGCTTCCCGGCGTAGGCGCGCCGCACGCGCCAGTCGAGCGCGCGGCGCTCGAACGAGAACAGCGTGCGGCCGACCTCGGCCTCGTAGTCCGGCCAGCGACGGCGCAGCACGGCCATGCCGGCTTCGCCCAGGACGCGTCGGCGCTCCTCGCCGAAGCTTGCGCTGCGCGCGTGCCGGACCAGCACGTTGCCGGCGATCAGGTGACGCAGGCCCGCCTGCGCGGCGCGCTGGCAGAAGTCGTTCTCCTCGCCGTAGCCCTGCGGAAAAGCGGCTTCGTCCAGCTTTCCCACTTGGTCGATCGCTGTGCGGCGAAGGTACAGGCAGAAGCCGTTGCCGGTCGGCAGCTGCGGATAGGCCAGCCCGGCCTGCAACCACAGCGCGCGCGCGGCTTGCTCGACACTCCAGCCGGACGGCAACGCGTTGGCCTGCTCCAGTTCCGGTACCGAGAACGCGCCGGCGTTGTCCGACACCGCCGTCGCGGTGCCGACGTCGTCACGCGAATAGGCGGCGCGGCGTAGGCCGGTGAGCCAGTTCGGTCCGACCTCGGTGTCGGCGTTCAGCAGCACCACGTCCGCGCCGCCGGCGGCGTCGATGCCGCGGTTCGCACTGGCGGTGAAGCCGCGGTTGGACGCGTTGCGCAGCACCTCGACGCCGGCGAGGCCGGCGTAGCGCGCGAGCAGCGGCGCGATGCGCGGATCGGGGCTGGCGTCGTCGACCACGATCAGGCGCGCGCGGCCGGTCGTGTGCGCGAGCACCGAGTCGAGGCAGCGCTCGACCAGTTCCGGCGCGTCGTAGACCGGCACCACGACGACCACGTGCGCCGCGGCGGCGTCGACGCCGAACGGGACCAGTTGCGCACCGTCGACCAGCGGCAGCAGTTCCGACGCGATCGGTTCGCGCGCGAATCCGGCCTGGCCGAAGCGCAGGCACAGAGGCTCCGCGGCCAGCGGGTCGCCGTCGCGGCGCGCGCGCGGCATCGCCGCGATCGCGGCCTGGCCGGACGGCGAGAACGCGAGCGCGAACTGCGCGCGGCCGTCGGCGTCGATCGGCGCATCGGCGAAATACGTGCCGTCCAGGTCGAGCGCGACGGCGGAGAGATCGTTGCGCTCGAACGCGAGCGTGAATGTGCTCCCGTCCCAGGTCGCTTCGCGCAACGGTGGATGCAGGCGCGGCACGGCGGCGCGCCGGCGCGGCCGCAGGAAATCGAGCAGGCTCATCGGCCGCCCGCGCGCCGCAACGGCGCAGTCGCGACGTCGAACGCGACGTCCGGGTCGAGGACGCGGCCGTCGCGGATCGCGTCCCACAGGGCCTGCGTCTCGTCGTCGAGCGCGCTCTCCGTCGAGGGTCGCGCGTGCGCCATCGCCGGGTCGATCCAGGCGCGCAGTTCTTCCGCATCCGGCGCGCGCAAGCCTTCGATACCGAAACCGCGCAGGGTGTCGTACAGGCGCCGCGCCAGCGCGAGCGGATCGGCCAGCACCTCGGCGTAGTCGACCAGCACGCGCGGCCAGCCGCGGCTCGCCTCGAACGCGGCTTGCGTGTACTGCCGCCACAGCGCCAGCGCGTGGTCGCGCGCGAGCCCGTTGCGCGCAGCCAGCGATTGCGCGACCGCGTGCGGATCGCGCACGACGTGCACGAACACCGGTCGCGTCAGCAGCGGCAGCAGTTCGCGCGCGAGCAGGCACAGGCGCGGTTCCTTGATCAGCCACGGGCGCCGCGGCTCGAGCGTGCGCAGCAGCTCGGCGATGTCGCGACGGAACGCGTCGACGGCGGCCCCGGGCGCCGACGTCGGCGGCTGTTTCCAATCGCCGCCGGCCGCTTCGAGCCGGCGCAGGCAGGCGCCGTGCAGGCGGGCGAGTTCGTAATGGCCCTTCGGATTGTCGGGGCCGATCATCAGCTCGGCGTCGTCGCCCGCGTGGACGCCGAGCCGCGCGAGCAGGCCGGCGACGCTGGAAGTGCCGGAGCGGTGCATGCCGAGCACGACGATCTGGCCGCTGGCGGCTTCCGCGACGCGACTCGGACGATGCGGCGTCGGCGCCGTGCGCGCAGGCGCCAGCGTGCCGCCGCGCGCGAGCAGCTCGACCAGGCGATCGGCGCCGGTGTCGATGTCGTGTTCGCGGGCGAACGCGTCGGCGCGTGCGCGTGCCACGGCGAGCAGCGCCGCGCGCCGGTCGACGGCGTCGCGCAAGCACGCGGCGAGCGCGGCGCGATCCGGTTCGGCCCAGCGGCGCCCGTCGCCGGCGTCGACCAGGCGCGCCGCGACGGCGAGGCCGTGCTCGCGCGCCAGCGCCGCCTGGCTGCCGAAGTCGGTCGCCAGCAGCAGCCGGCCGCAGGCGATCGTCTCGGCCGCGCGCGGGTCCCAACCGCCGCCGCGGCGCGCCGAGACGTAGGCGTCGGCCGACGACAGCAGCTGCGCGCGCTGGTGCCACGGAAAGCCCCAGCCGTCGAGCAGGCGTACGCGGCCGTGCGTCGCGTGCGCAGGCAGCGAATCCAGCGCGGCGCGGATCGCCAGCGCATCGCGGCCGGGCGCGATCTGCAGCAGCAGTTGCACCGGCTCGTCGGCACGGAAAGTCGCGCGGAATGTTTCGACCAGGACTTCCGGCGCATCGCGCGCGAGGTCTTCGGCGACGGCGAGGAAGACGAAGTCGCCGCGCGGATGACGTGGCGCGGCGACGTCGGGATGGCAGTAGTCGCGATCGACGCCGAGCGGCAGCCGTTCGATCGGCGTACGCACGCCGGCGCGCGCGAAGGCGTCGCGCTGGAACGCGTCGGGGACCAGCAGCAGGTCGAGCGCGCGCGCCGCCTGCGCGGCCCGCGCCGGCGCGGTCTCCCATTCGCTGAAGCCGAGGCCGACGCGCCAGCGGCCGCGCGCCTGCGCGAAGGCGTCGATGCCGCAGGCGAGCGCGGCGTCGGGCAGCGCCGGCAGCCGTCGCCGCGCGGCGAGATCGAGGCGGCCGTCCTGCAGGTCGCCGAGTTCGCGCGTCGACGCGGCATAGCCCATGCGCAGCCCGCGTGCGTCGAGCCGGCGCACGAGCAGGCGCGCGAGCTGCGCCGGTGCGCCCGAGCTGCGCGTGGCGCCGTGCCAGAGCACGTCGCCGCGATAGTCCTCGCGCAGGCGCTCGCGCCAACGCGCGGCGAACGCGGCGCGGCTCTGCGCGAACAGGCGCGCGCGGAAACCGCCGTCGCTTTCGGTCGAGCCGTGCTGGTCGTGGCGCAGCGTGACCGCGCCGGCGATCACGCTGGCGATGCCGAGGTCGGCCGCGCGCAGGCAGCAGTCGGTGTCCTCGAAATAGCTGTGGAAGGCCTCGTCGAGGCCGCCGAGGCGCGCGAGCGCGTCGCGGCGCAGGTACGCGAGCGCGAACGCGACCGCCTGCACGCGGCGCGTGCGCGGGTACTGGCCGACCTCGCGCTCGACCTGGCCCGATTCGTTCTGCTCGCCGTGCAGGTCGTCCGGTTCGATGTAGCCGCCGACGTGGTAGACGCGGCCGTCGGCCTCCGGGCCGAGCAGGCGGCAGCCGACGATGCCGGTGGCCGGGTCCGCGTAGGCCGCGTCGCGCAGGCGGCCGAGCCAGTCGGCCTGCGTGAACAACAGATCGTTGTTGAGCAGCACGACGTCGTCGCCGGTGCGCGCGGCGGCGATGCCGGCGTTCATGCCGCGCACGAAGCCGAGGTTCTCCGGCAGGCGCAGCACGCGCACACGGCCGGCGTACCCGGCCAGGCCGCTCGGCGTGTCGTCCTCGCTGCCGTTGTCGACGACGAGCACTTCGGCGAAGTCGAGTTCGCTGGCCAGCAGCGAATCCAGGCAGCGCCGCGTCAGCGGCCACTGGTTCCAGGCGAGCACGATCAGGGTGGCGCCGCGCACCGCTAGGTGTCCGTCGTCGTCGGCCACAGCGACGCCAGCGCGCGATCGACCTCGTCGAGCGCGTAACCGGCGATCGGCGTCGCCATCAGCGACGCGACGTGTTCCATCGCGGCGGTCGGCGCGTGCGCTTCGGCGAGCACGGCACGGCGGCGCTGCGCGCCGGCCGCCTCGTCGTGCGCGAGGCGCGCGGCGGCCAGCGCGAGCTGGCGCGGCGCGAGGCCGAGGCGGCGCGCCAGGGTATCGAGACGTGCGGTGTCCAGGCCCTTCATGCCTTCGGCGTCGGAACCAGGTGCAGGTCGCGATGATAGGCCTCGAACACCTCGTCGCGGTCGCCTTCGAGGATGCTCTTGCCGTGCTCCACCCATAGCACGCGATCGCACAGCGAGGCGATCTGGGTCTCGTCGTGGCTGACCAGCACGACAGTGTGGCCTTCGCCCATGCGCGCGCGCAGCGCGGCGCCGGATTTCTGCTGGAACTCGGCGTCGCCGACTGCCATGACCTCGTCGATCAGCAGTACGTCGGGCTCGACCTGGATCGCGACCGAGAACGCCAGCCGCATCATCATGCCGGAGGAATACGCCGCGATCGGCTGCTCGAAGAAGTCGCCGAGCTCGGAGAACTCGTGGATCGCGGCCAGGCGCGCGGTGATGTCGCGCCGGCGCAGGCCGAGCATCAGGCCGGACAGCACGGCGTTGTCGCGGCCGGACAGGTGCGGCACGAAGCCAAGCGCGAGCGACAGCAGCTGGCACGACACCGGCCCGCGCTTCACCGTGCCGCGATCGGGCGCGAGGATGCCGGCGATGACGCGCAGCAGGGTGCTCTTGCCGGCGCCGTTGCGGCCGATCACGCCGAGGCGCTGGCCGCGGCGCAGGGTCAGGTCGACGTCCTCGAGCGCCCAGAAGCGATGGTCGTTCATGCGCCGCTGCGCGCTGAACGCGACGCCGACGTTGCGCAGCTCGACGAGGATCTCGCCCATCTCAGGCCGCCAGCTTCGGATAGCGCGGCGCGAGGCGCGCGACCACGAACGCGCCGAGCGCGCACGCGACCAGGGCGATCAGGCTGGCCTTGGTCAGGCCGACCCAGTTCGGCCACAGGCCGTGCATCAGGATGCCGCGCGCGGCATCCATGATCACCGCGATGGGATTGAGCGCCAGCACCTCGCGCAGCGGCGAAGGGATGTTGGACAGCATGAACACCACGCCCGACAGGTACATCACCACGTTCAGCACCTGCTCGATGACGAAGCGCAGGTCCGGCAGCAGCGGCACCATCGCGGCGATGATGAAGCCGACGCCGGCCGACAGCAGCAGGATCGCGACGAACAGCGGCAGCAGCCCGAAGTAGGCCCAGCTCGGCGGATAGCCGGACACCCACAGGATCACCAGCAGCACGGCGAAGATGTAGAAGAACTTCACCGTGTCCGACAGCACCGCGACGACGGGAAACACCAGCGGCGGCAGCGCCACCTGGCGCACCAGATTCAGGTTGCTCCAGATCGCGTAGCCGCCGTGGATCATGCACGACTTCATCCACTGCCACAGCGTCACGCCGATCAGCAGCGAAGGCAGGTAGTCCGGTCCGCCGGCGCGCAGGATGACGTGGATCAGCAGCCACCACACCGCCATCTGCATCGCCGGGTCGAGTACCCACCAGGCGAGGCCGAGATAGCTGCGCGCGCGCTCGGCGCGCAATTCCGCGTAGGTGCTGAAGAGGACGAGTTCGATCAGGTGCTGACGCATGGAGGAAGCGAGGTCGAGAACCTTGCGAGGATACCGGATTCGCCGCTCACGCCGCGCACAGTCCGTCCAGCCAGGGGCCGGCGAAGGCGAGGAACAGCAGCAGCGCGGCGAGCGCGGCGCCGAGGACGAGCCGCGGCGGCGTCAGCGCGATCGCCTCGAGGTGTCCCGCGTCGAGGCGGCGTGCGCGCAGCGCGGCAAGGAAGCTGCCGGCGAAACCGCACAGGAACGGCAACATCGGCAGCAGGAAACGCGCCTTGACGTGGATCAGGGCGAACAGCGCGAGCTGATAGGCGAGAAAGAGCGCCGCGACCAGCGCGAGGCGATCCGGCCGCCGTCGCCAGCAGGCCAGACCGAATGCCGCGGCGGCGAGCACCAGCGCGTGCAGCACGTCGTTGGCCGCGGTCAGCGTGCGCGTCAGCCACGGCGGCGTGCGGTACACCGACAGGTGGCCGGCGCAGGCCGGCCCCGGCAGCTGCGAGACCAGCAAGGTCTTCGCGCTGAACAGGCGGAAATACTGGCGTTCGAGCTGATCGACGAGCACGCCGGCGAGGCCGCGTTCGGCGACCAGCCCGCGCACCTTGTCGAGATAGGCCGCGTTGCGCTGCGGCGGCGTCGCGCCGCTGGCGAGGAATTCCGGCAGGGTCGCGCCGCCCATGTCCTGCACGTAGTCGCTGCGCCAGCGATCGGTCAGGCCGACCCAGAGGTTGTAGACCGAGCTGTCGGCGATCATCGGACGCCCGTATTCGCGCCAGCCGTGCAGCAGCGCCGGCGCGGTGACGAGCCCCAGGGCGATCACGAACAGCGCGGCGGGCCGCCAGGCCAGATACGGCTTCCGGCGACGCCAGAACATCAGCAACAGGACCGGCCAGAACGCCGACAGCAGGCTCTTGGCGAGGATCGCCAGTCCCACGCAGGCGCCGGCGGCGAACGCGCGCAGGCTCGACGCGGCGCGCGCCAGCAGGCACAGCGCGGCGAGCAGCAAGGCGAGATGCACGATCTCCGGCCACAGCCACAGCGCGTACGACGCGGTGGCCGGATTGAGCAGGAACAGCGCCGCCGCCATGTTCGCCGCGGCGACGCTGCCGCCGAGGCGCCGCCACAGGTCGCGCAGCAGCGCGCCGCAGAGGAGGAACAGCAGGGTCTGCACCAGCTGCGCGGCGAGCACGTGCGCGCCGGCGATGGCGTAGGTCGCCGCCAGCAGCAGCGGCTGCAGCGGCGGCCAGATCGTGCTCGGCATCCACGCACCGCCGGCGAGGATCGCCAGCGCGGTGTCCTGGTAGGTCGCCTCGTCGCCGATCAGCCGTTTGGCGCCCCAGGCGTAGTAGGCCGCCCAGGCCAGCGCCTGCGAAACGGCGAACAGCAGGACGAACAGCGCCGCGGCGAGGCGGCGGCGACGCGCCTCGCGCGGACGTGCCGGCGCCGCGGCATTCATCGCGGCGCGGCGCGATCCGTCATCCCTTGGCCGGTTCGGCCGGCGGCACCGCCGGGCTGCCGACCGCGCGGCGCTTCGCCGGCGCCTTGAACACCGGCGAGATCTTTTCCTTCGAGCCGTCGGTATTGGTCTGCTCGATGTAGTACCAGTATTCCTTGCACGGATCGATGGTGTCGTCGCGGTACTCGTACTTGTGCGTCTCGTCCGAGGTGCCGGCGCCGAGGATCGGGTCCTTGGTCAGCTTGGTGAATTCACCCTTCTCGCTGTCGCCGCGCCAGACGTCGAAGCCGAAGTTGTTCTGCTCGCTCGCGGTGGACCAGCGTGCGGTGTTCACGATGCGCTGCTCCGGCGCGACCTTCGACTGGTCGCCGCATTCGCCTTCCGGAATCTCCTTCGCCGGCGCGGCGGCCTCGGCGGGCTTGGGCGCTTCCGCGGCGGGCTTGGCCGGTGCGGGCGCCGGCGCGGCCTTCGGTGCGCTCGATTCCGGCGGCGTCGACGGGCTGCAGGCGGCCAGGGCGGAGGCGATCAGGGCGGTCAGGACGAGCGGACGCATGGGGACTCCGGGCTTCGGCGACAGGGCGGCAACGATAGTCGTCCGACGCCGCCGCTGGCAACCGGCCGCGCGCGCGGCGCCGGCCCGCGGCCTTCGACTCGCGTCGCGCGGGCCGCCATAATGCGCGACCGCCCACGTAGAGGATCGGACGAAGCGTGAATCCGGACCGGCAGGACGACTATCTCGAACGCGTCAAAGCCGAGATCCGCCTCGAAGCGGAAGCCGCGCGCGAGCGCGCGCCGTTGCCGCGCCGCGATCCGCCGCCGCGTGCGGCGAAGGCCGCGGTCGCCGACGGCATCGAGCGCGAGCGGCTCGACTACGCCATCGGCGAGCTGACCGGACCGCACTACATCGCCTTCGTCGATCACGTCTTCCGCGCGATCCTGAAACGCCCGCCGGACGATGCCGGTGCCACGCTGCAGCTGCGCCTGCTCGCCGCCGGCGCGCCGAAGGCCGAGGTGATCGGCAACCTGCGCTGGTCGCCGGAAGGCCGCCGCGTCGGCACGCGCGTGCGCGGCCTGCTGCCGCGCTACGCGCTGGCGAAGCTGGCGCGCGTGCCGGTGCTCGGCTACGCGCTGCAATGGAGCCTCGCCTTCGCCGGCCTGCCGCTGCTGCTGCGGCACCAGCGCGCGGCCGACACCTCGACCGCCGCCGGCTTCACCGCGGTCGCCGACGCGCAGCGCGACAACGTCCGCCGTTTCGACGAAGCGCAGGCGGCGCATCAGGCGCTCAGCGCCGAACACGATCGCCGCAGCGACGAGCTGCGCGGCGAGATCCGCCGCCTGCAACTGCGCGTCGACGATCTCGAACAGCGCGCGGCGCGACTCGAAGACCGCGCGCATGCGCTCGAGTTGCGTTCCGACTCGCTCGAGGGGCGCGCCGGCGCGGTCGCGCACGAACTGGTCGACCTGCGTCACTACGTGCATGCGGCGAACCACTGGGTCGCCTCATTGCAACGCAGCCTGGCCGAACTCGAAGACGTCGCCGCGAACGAGCGCGAACGCGCCGACGCGTTCGCCGCGGCGCTGCCGGAAAATCCGTCCTCCGCCGCGGTGCGGCGCGATCGTCACGCCGAGTGGAGCGCCGCGCTGGCGCAGCACCTGCCGCCATCGGCGCGCGTCCTCGACCTCGGCAGCGGCGATGGCGCCTGGCTCGCCGCACTGGCCGCGCGCGGCCTCGATGCCAGTGGCGTCGAGGCGAATGCGCACCTGCTCGAGCGCGCGCCGCAGGCGCGCATCGCGCAAGGCGATCCGGCCGCAACGCTCGTGCGTTGCGCCGATGCGGACCTCGACGCGATCAGCCTCGGCGTCGACGCGTTCGTCGGTGCCGAATCGGCGCGGATCGACGCGTTGCATCATGCGCGGCGCGCGTTGAAGCCGGACGGCTGGCTGGCCCTGCGCTGCGAACGCGAGCCCTACCGCCTCGGCGAAGGCGGCGATCTCGACGCGGCGCGCTGGAGCGCCTGGCTGGTGGCGGCCGGTTTCCGGGCGCCGGAAATCCTGCGCGACGGCGACGCCGCGCTGGTGCTCGCGCGTCGCACGGCGGACGAGTCCGCGCGCGCATGAGGATCGCGATGCTGGTGCCGGGGCTGGCTCCGCACGACGCGGTCAGCAACGACACGCTCGGCATGACGCGCGCGCTGCGCGCGCAGGGCCACGAAGTCGTCGTGTTCGCGCCGCATGCGCGCGGCGTCGACGAGCCGATCCGCGCGCCGGCCGAGATCGAGTCCTGGCTGCAGTCGCCCGCGGACGCGATCGTCTACCACTACTGCGTCGGCTGGGATTTCGCCCTCGCCCTGTTCGGCCGCACGCGCGCGCGGCGCGTGCTGCGCTACCACAACATCACGCCGCCGGAGTTCTTCGCCGAGTGGTCCGACGGCTACGTCGCCGCTTGCGCCGAAGGCCGCGGCCAGCTCGACGCCTACGCGGCGCTGAACTGCGAGCTGTATCTCGGCTGCTCGCCGTACAACCTCGACGACTTCCTCGCGCGCGGCGTCGATCCGCGCCGCTGCGCGCTGCTGCCGCCGTTCCACGAAGTCGAGCAGTTGCGCAGTCTCGCGCCGTCGGCGGGACGCCTGCCGCGCGGCGAGCCGCTGCTGCTGATGGTCGGCCGGCTGGCGCCGAACAAGGCGCACGTCGACCTGATCGACGCGCTGGCCGCGTTGCGCGCGATGGGCGCCGATGCCGCGCACCTCCTGTCCGCCGGCAAGCTCGATCCGAACCTGTCGCGCTACGGCGAGGCCTTGGAACAGCACCTCCACCGGCGCGACGTCGAAGACGCCGTGACGCTGATGCAGGACGCGAACGGCGCCGAGCTGCGCGCCGCCTACGAACGCGCCGACGCTTTGGTGATGCTGAGCCGGCACGAGGGCTTCTGCGTGCCGCTGATCGAGGCGATGGCGCTCGGCACGCCGGTGATCGCGCGCGCGTCGAGCGCGATCCCGTGGACGCTCGGCGAAGCCGGTCTGCTGTTCGACGAAGCCGACCCGCACACGATCGCCGCCGCGGTACTGCGCGTGCAGCGCGACGCGGCGCTGCGCGAGCATCTGCGCGCAGCCGGCCGCGCGCGCTACGCGTCGACCTTCGCCCCGGCCGTGCTCGAACGCGACCTCGCCACCGCGCTGACGCAGGTCGCCGCGCGATGAAGGCCGCGCTGCTGCTCCCGGTGCTCGCCGGCAAGGACGCGGTCGGCAACGACACGCTGGCGATGGCGGCGCTGCTGCGCGAGCGCGGCATCGACACGCGCGTGTTCTGCGACGTCGCCCACGGCGTCGCCGAGACCACCTACGCGCCGGACACGCTGCCCGACTTCGCCGGCGGCCCGGACGACCTGGTCATCTACCATTTCTCGACCGGCTGGCCGCGCGCGCTGGACCTGCTCGGCAAGGTGCGCGGCTATCGCGTCGTGCGCTACCACAACATCACGCCCCCGGAATTCTTCGCCGGCAGCTCGAAGATCTACGAGTCGGCCTGCGCGAAGGGACGCGAGGAGATTCCGGCGGTGGCCGGCCTCGGCTGCGAACGCTATCTGGCCGCCTCGCACTACAACCTCGACGAGCTGATCGCCAACGGCACGCCGGCCGCGCGCGGCGCCGTACTGGCGCCGTTCCACCGCGTGCAGGCGCTGCTCGACGCCGAAGCCGACCTCGCCCTGCTCGACGAATTGAACGACGGTGCGCGCAACCTGCTGATGGTCGGCCGCGTCGCGCCGAACAAGAACCACGTCGCGCTGATCGACGCGTTCGCCGCCTACGTCGACGCCTACGGCGATCCGGCGCGGCTGCTGATCGTCGGCAGGTCCGATCCGGGACTGGACGCCTACAACCAGGCGATCCGCGCGCGCATCGAGGCGCATCGCCTCGGCGACCGCGTGTGGTGGCTCGACGCGCTGAGCGAGGCGCAGCTCAAATCCGCCTATCTCGCCAGCCACGCGTTCCTGACGATGAGCCGCCACGAGGGCTTCTGCGTGCCGCTGATCGAGGCGATGGCGCTCGGCGTGCCGGTGCTGGCGCACGCCTCGAGCGCGATCCCGGAGACGGTCGCCGGCGGCGGCGTCGTCTGGGCCGAGGAGGATCCGTGGCTGTACGCGGCGAGCCTGGCGCGGCTCGGCGGCGACGCGGCTTTCCGCAACGACCTGCGCGACGCCGCGCGCCTGCGCTACGAACGCGAGTTCGCGCCGGCGGTGCTGCGCGAGCGCTTCTTCCGCGCACTGGAGCCGCTGTCGTGAAGCGCATCGCGATCGTCGTGCCGCGCTGCCACGAGTCGCTGACCGGCGGCGCCGAAGCGCACGCCTGGCAATACGCGACCTTGCTCGCGGGCGACTACGCGGTCGACGTGTTGACCACCACCGCGAGCGACTACGTGAGCTGGGCGAACGATCTGCGCGAAGGCGTCGAACGGCGCGACGGCGTCGCGATCCGGCGCTTCCGCGTCGCGCGCGAGCGCGGCCTGTATTTCCACGATCTGCATCGGCGCCTGCTCGCGCACGTCGAGGCGAACGGCGGACGCGTGGACTGGCCGGAAGCGCTGCAGGAGGAATTCGTGCGTGCGCAGGGGCCGGTCTGTCCGGGCCTGATCGAGCACCTCGACCGCCACGGTGACGACTACGCTGCGGTGATCTTCCTGACCTATCTGTACCCGACCACCTACGACGGCACGCGCGCGCTCAGGCACCGACGCTGGGGCCTGGTGCCGACGCTGCACGACGAGCCGCCGGCGTACTTCGGCGTCTACGCGCAGATGGCGCGCCGCGTGCCGCGCATCCTGTGGAACACCGCGGCAGAACGCCGCCTCGGCCGCCGCCTGTGGGGCATCGACGCCGGCAACCTGGTCGCCATGACGGTCGCCACCGACGCGGTCGCGCCGGCGCGCGAATCGACGCCGTACCTGCTCTACTGCGGGCGCATCGACACGCACAAGGGCTGCGCGATGCTGATCGAGGCGTTCGAGAACTACCAGCGGGCGCAGCCGTCGAACCTGCGCCTGCTGCTGACCGGTGCCGACAAGCTCGGCGTGCGCGAGTCCGAGCACGTGCGCTATCTCGGCTTCGTCAGCGAGGAGCGCAAGCTGGCGCTGATGGCCGGCGCGCTCGTCTTCGTGCATCCCTCGCCGTACGAGAGCCTCAGCATCGTCGCGCTGGAGGCGATGGCGCAGGGCACGCCGATCGTCGTCAACGGCGAGTGCGAGATCCTCGCCGACCACGTCGCGGCGAGCGGCAGCGGCTTCGTGTTCCGCGGCGAGGCCGAGCTGCACGCGGCGATCGACGCCGTGCGCGCCCTCGACACGGCCGCGCGCGAAGACCAGGCACGCGCCGCGCGCGCCTACGTGACCGGCAACTACAGCCGCGAGCAGGTGCGTGCGCGGCTGATCGCGGAAATCGAGGCGCTGGCGGCGAATTGATCGTTCGCGGGGAAGCGAAAGCAGTTGGACGCGGATCGACGCGGATAAGAGCCGATAGAGCATTTTTTTCGTAGGCGCCGATCCGCAGCCAGCCGCCTTGCTTCTCCCGCACGCCATGATTCTCCTGCGGCGCGCTGAAGATGAGGCAAAGCAAAGGACGTTGGCGCGGATCGACGTGGATGGACGCAGATCAAAAGCGCTCTATCGGCTCTTATCCGCGTCGATCCGCGTCAAAATTCTTCGCGCCTTCCTCAACGCGCCGCGACGCGCATCGTGAAGCGCGCGCCGCCGAGGTTCGGCGAGCGGTCGACCACCAGTTCGCCGTGATAGGCCTTGAGGATGTCCTGCACGATCGCCAGGCCGATGCCGTGGCCCTGCACGCGTTCGTCGCCGCGCACGCCGCGCTGCAGGAGGTATTCGACCTTCTCGTCGGGAATGCCGGGGCCGTCGTCCTCGACCTGCACGATCAGGCCGGCGCGCTTGCCGCTCGTCGCCGGCTGCGCCTGCGCGGTCAGCAGCACGCGGCGCTTGGCCCACTTGAACGCGTTCTCGAGCAGGTTGCCGAGCAGTTCGAGCAGGTCGCCCTGGTCGCCGTGGAAGCGCGCGGCCGGATCGACGTCGAATTCGCACAACACCGACTTCGACGCGTACACCTTCTCCAGGCTGCGCACGACTTCCTCCGCGTACGGCTCCAGCGGCAGCGGCGCGGCGAAGGTCTGGTGCCCCGAGGTGGCCGCGCGCGAGAGCTGGTAGGCGACGATCTCGTCCATGCGGCCGACCTGCTCGAGCACGGTCCAGCGCAGATCCTTGCCGTCGGCGCCGGTCTCCAACTGGCTGCGCATCACCGCCAAGGGCGTCTTCAGGCTGTGCGCGAGATCCGACAGCGTGTTGCGATAGCGCTTGACGCGATCGCGCTCGGCCTCGATGAAGTTGTTGATGTTCGCGGTGAGACCGGACAGCTCGACCGGATAGTGGCGGTTGAGCTGCTCCTGCGCGCCGTGCTCGACGCGGCGCAGGTCGGCGGCGACGCGGCGCAGCGGCGACAGACTCCAGCGCAGCACCGCCAGCAGCAGCAATAGCAGCAGCACGCCGAGCGAACCGAGCCAGATCGCCAGGGTGCGCCGATAGACCTCGACCTGCCGGCGCAGCGCGCGACTGTCCTCGGCGACGTAGAAGGTCACGTGCAGTTCGTTCTTCGCGTCGGCGTTCCAGATCACGCCCTGCGACAGCACGAACAGCTCGCCTTCGGGCGTCTGCACCGGGCCGCGGAAACGGATGTCGCCGGGCGCGAGCTGGTCGGAGAACGGCAGGTCGCGCCCGGCCGCCGATGCCGAGCGCCATTCCTTCTCCTTCACGCCGACCACCTTGCCGCCGACGATGCCGGCGTAGAGGCCGGTCGCGGTGGGCTGATCGAAGCGCGAGTCGGGGCCGACGTCGGGCGGGATCAATGCGCCGGCGCGATTCGGGTCGGAACTGGCCAGGTAGGTGTAAAGATAACCTTGCAGGCGTTCGCGCAGGCCGCTTTCGGCGGCCTGGTAGAACGCGCTGTCGAGCGCGAAGAAGGCGAGCGCGAGAAAGGCGGCCAGCACTAGGCCGGCCGCCGCCAGCGAGCGCGCCTGCAGCGACAGCGGACGCGCCATGCGTCTCAGGCTTTGTCGGCTTGGATTTCTTCGGCCGGCGTATCGCTGCGTTCGAGCGCGAAGCGATAGCCGCGGCCGCGCACCGTTTCGATCGGCTTGATTGCGTTGTCCGGATCGAGCTTGCGGCGCAGGCGGCCGATGAACACCTCGAGCACGTTCGAATCGCGGTCGAAGTCCTGCTGGTAGATGTGCTCGGTCAGGTCCGCCTTGGAGACCAGCTCGCCGGCGTGCAGCATCAGGTATTCGAGCACCTTGTACTCGTAGCTGGTCAGGTCGACCGTGCTGCCGTTGACGGCGACCGTCTGCGCGGTGGTGTCGAGCACGACCGGACCGCATTCGAGCGTCGGCCGCGACCAGCCGCTGGCGCGGCGCACCAGCGCGTTGAGTCGCGCCAGCAGTTCTTCGACGTGGAACGGCTTGACCAGATAGTCGTCGGCGCCGTTCTTCAGGCCCTGCACCTTGTCCTGCCAGCTCGAGCGCGCGGTCAGGATCAGGATCGGATAGCGCTGGCCGGCCTCTCGCAGCTGCTTGACCAGGTCCATGCCGGACAGCTTGGGCAGGCCGAGGTCGATGATCGCGACGTCGAACGGCACCTCGCGGCCGAGATAGAGGCCTTCCTCGCCGTCGCCGGCCGCGTCGACCGCGAAGCCGTCGCGTTTCAGTCTCGCCGCCAGGGTCTCGCGCAGCGGCGCTTCGTCTTCCACCAGCAGTACGCGCATGGGGTTCTCCTTTGCGCTCGTCCTTGATCGCGGGATTCGAGAGCCGCCTTCCTTGGCGCGCTTCTCATGGGATTTGGTTTTCGAGCGGGCGGAACGTCACTGCTCCGCGGGTACCTGCACGACGCGAACCTGGCCGTCGCGCGTCAGCATCTTGATCCGATAGACCTTGCGCTTGCCGACGTTCAAGGTCTGCACCGACAACACCTTGCCCTCGACCTGCCGCTGCGCCTGCTCCACCGCTTCCTGCACGCTGATCTCGCGCGCATCGGCGGGCGCGGGCGCGAACGCCACGCAGAACATCAGCAGCAAGGACGCAACAAGGCGGGTTCCGCGTCGGATCAGCATCATCTCCGAATCTTAGCCGGCACGCCGGCACGCGCAAAAGCGCAACGACGCGGCAGTCTCGGCAGCGGCCATTGAATTGCGGCTGAACTCCGGGGGAAACCGCCGCGCTCGGCGCGGCGTCTCGAAAAATCTCGCCGCCCGTCGTTCCGCGGTCGCGGGAAGAAGAAGGTTCTCGGAGGAGGCCTAGTCGTCGGCCAATGCCGTGCGCAACGTCGCCATGCGCTCGCCGTACTTCGCCGCACGCGCGGTGTCGCGCTGCAGCGGCTGGCGCACCTGGGCGGCGCTGGCGGTGCGGATGTCGCGGCTGGCGGCGTGGAAGTCGAGGCAGCCGGGCTCGAACGGCAGGCCGCAGAACTCCAGCAGCGCGCGGATCTCGCGCTCGGGCGCGTCGAGCAGGGCGGCATAGTCCTGCGCGCGCAGGTGCTGCGGCCAGCGCTTGCGCCAGTGGCGAGAGAGGCGGTCGTAGTCGCGCCAGCAGGCGCCGAGTTCGGCGAGGTCGTAGCTGTAGTTCGCGCGTCCCGGCGCGAACAGCTGCTTGTAGCAGGACCAGCAGGTTTCGAGCGCATCGCGGCGACAGTCGACGATCTTCGCCGCCGGCAGCATCGCGCGGATCGCACCGACCAGCATCCAGTTGTTGGGCAGCTTGTCGGTCGAGCGCGGACGCCGCGCGCGCCAGCGCGCGGTACGCGCGAGGTAGTCGCGGCCGAGGCGCTCCCAGTCCGCCGCCGTCGCCGCGCCGACCCATTGCGGGAACGCGAGGCCGCGGCGTTGCGATTCCTGCGCCAGCACGGCCGGCAGGTCAGGCAGCTCGCTGGCGCCCTCGACCTGCGAGTGCGCGGCGAGGATCTGCTCGATCAGCGTCGTGCTCGAGCGCGGCATGCCGAGCACGAACACGACTTCGGCGCCGAGATCCGCCGGCGCCTGTGCGACGTCGCCGTCGAAGGCGACGCGGATCGCGTCGATCTCGCGGCTGAATGCGGCCGCGTCCCAGCGCAGGCCGCGTCGCACGATCGCGTTCGCGCGCGCGAACACGGCGAACGCGTCGTCGTAGCGCGCCGCGTCTTCGTAGACCTTGCCGAGCGCGAAACCGAGCGGACCGCGCGCGTCGTCGCCGAGCTTCGGATCGGCGGCGAGGCGTTCGAGCGCGACGACTTCCTTCGCGTCGAGCCGCACGGTCTTCAGGTCGACCAGGCTGAACCAGGCCTGGTACGCGCGCGGACCGCCCTGCGCGATCAGGCGGCGGTACTCGGCCGCGGTCTCCTCGATGCGTCCGAGCGCCTGCAGATTGCGCGCGGTGAGCAATCGCGCCAGCGGATGCGCCGGTGCCAGTTGCAACGCGCGGCGGCCGCAGGCCAGGGCTTCCTCGTGCCGGCCGAGGCGGTCGAGCTGCACGCCGACGCGGAACTGCAGATCGGCGTCGGCGTGCGCGACTTCGACAGCGCGATGCAGCGCGGCGAGCGCGGCATCGGTTCCGCCGCGGTCGATTTCGAGTTCGCCGAGCTGGAGCAGGATCGCCGCGTCGTCGGGACGCGCCTCGAGCGCGCGGCGATAGATCGACTCGGCCTCCGTGCGACGGCCGCGGCGTTGCTCGAGCAGGCCGTGCAGACGCAGCGTTTCCGCATGCGCCGGCGCCAGCGCGAGCGCGCCGGTCAGCGCGTGCTCGGCGCCGTCGAGATCGTTGCGGTCCAGGCGCTGCGCGGCGTCCTGCAGCAACGCCGCCGTGCGCGGCGCCAGTCCGCGCAGGCGTGCATTCGGCGCGCTGGGCTTGGAGCGGTGAGGAGACGTCATCGCGCGAAGGAGCCTGACGAAATCGAGCGCGCGAGCTTAGCAAAGCGCCACCGGGGCGGTGGCGCGCGCGACTAGTGGTCGTAGGCCGACTCGCCGTGCGAGGTGATGTCCAGGCCCTCGCGCTCCTGTTCCTCGTCGACGCGCAGGCCGACGAGGCGGTCGGCGATCGTGTAGGCGAGGAAGGCGACCGCCGCGCTCCAGACGATCGTGAAGCCGACGGCCTCGGCCTGGATCAGCACCTGCGCGCCGATGCCTGGATAGCCCGTCGTGCCGGCGGCCCAGTCGACGATCCGGCCCGGCCCGCCGAGCGCCGGCGCGTTGAACACGCCGGTCAGCAGCGCGCCGGCGATGCCGCCGAGCGCGTGCACGCCGAACACGTCGAGCGCGTCGTCGGCGCGGACGATGCGCTTCAACCCGGTCACGCCCCACAGGCAGATCACGCCGGCGAGAAGGCCGATCGCGAACGCGCCGGGAATGCCGACGTTGCCGGCAGCCGGCGTGATCGCGACCAGGCCGGCGACCGCGCCCGAGGCGGCGCCGAGCATCGACGGCTTGCCCTTCAGCAGCCACTCGGCGAAGGTCCACGACAGCACCGCGCAGGCGGTGGCGAGATAGGTGTTGAGAAAGGCCAGCGCGGCCGAGGCGTTCGCTTCGAGCGCGGAGCCGGCGTTGAAGCCGAACCACCCGAACCACAGCAGCGAGGCGCCGATCATCGTCAGGGTCAGGCTGTGCGGGCGCAGCGCTTCGCGGCCGTAGCCGAGGCGCTTGCCGACCAGGAAGGCGCCGACCAGGCCGGCGACGCCGGCGTTGACGTGCACGACCGTGCCGCCGGCGAAGTCGAGCGCGCCCCAGCGCCAGAGCAGGCCGGCGCTCGCGTCCAGCGCCTCGGCGCTGCCGGCTTGCGCGTACGCGTCCGGCCCCGGCCAGAACCAGACCATGTGCGCGATCGGCAGATAGCTGAAGGTGAACCAGACCAGCACGAACACCAGCACGGCGGCGAAACGGATGCGCTCGACCAGCGAACCGAGGATCAGGCAGCAGGTGATTGCGGCGAAGGTCGCCTGGAACGCGACGAAGACCAGCTCGTACATCGGCGTGCCCTTGGAGAACGTCGCCGTCAGCGCGAACGTGCCGGCGGCCGGATCGGCGACGCCGCGCAGGAGCAGGCGCGAGAAGCCGCCGAGGAACGCGTTGCCTTCGGTGAAGGCGAGGCTGTAGCCGTACACGCACCACAGCACGCTGACCAGCGAGAACACGACGAACACCTGCATCAGCACCGACAGCAGGTTCTTGCTGCGCACCAGGCCGCCGTAGAACAGCGCCAGCGCCGGTACGCTCATCAGCAGCACCAGCGCGGTCGAGATCAGCATCCAGGCGGTATCGCCCTTGTCGGGCACCGGCGCGCCTTGCGCGAAGGCGAGCGCGGGAAGCAGGTGGCTGGCGGCGAAGAGGATGCAGAGGAGTATCCGGTTTCGCATCGCCGTTCCTCCCTTCGCCTAGAGCGCGTCGTCGCCGATTTCGCCGGTGCGGATGCGCACGGCGTGGCCGATCGGGCTGACGAAGATCTTGCCGTCGCCGACCTTGTCGGTGCGCGCCGAGTCGGCGATCGCCTCGACCACGGCATCGGCCTGCTCGTCCGGCACGACGGTTTCGATCTTGATCTTCGGCACGAAGTCGACGACGTACTCGGCGCCGCGATACAGCTCGGTGTGGCCTTTTTGGCGGCCGTAGCCCTTGACCTCGGTCACCGTGACGCCGGTGACGCCGGCCTGCGACAGCGCGTCGCGCACGTCGTCGAGCTTGAACGGCCGGATGATGGCGGTGATCAGTTTCATGCGACTACCCCGCTGCAGTGCCTGCCTGGCGTTCGGAGGGGAAAGCGTTTTCTCGCAGAGACGCGGAGGACGCAGAGAAAGAGAAAAGCAACCCTCTGTCGCCTTTCTCCGCGTTCTCTGCGCCTCTGCGAGAGTTCTCCCTTCTCGGCATCGGCGAAGCCGACGACGAGAAAGCGATCAGATCGCGTAGTACATCTGGTATTCGAGCGGATGGGTGGCCGCGCGGAAGCGGGTCACCTCCTGCATCTTCACGTCGATGTAGGCGTCGATGAAGTCGTCGCTGAACACGCCGCCGGCCTTCAGGAACGCGCGATCCTTGTCCAGCGCGTCGAGCGCCTGGTCGAGCGAATGGCAGACGGTCGGGATGTTCTTCTCTTCTTCCGGCGGCAGGTCGTACAGATCCTTGTCGGCCGGCGCGCCCGGGTCGATCTTGTTCAGGATGCCGTCGAGGCCGGCCATCATCAGCGCGGTGAAGGTCAGATAGCCGGTGTTGATCGGATCGGGGAAGCGCACCTCGATGCGGCGCGCCTTCGGGCTGTGCACGAACGGAATGCGGCAGCTGGCCGAGCGGTTGCGCGCGGAGTAGGCGAGCATCACCGGCGCCTCGAAGCCCGGCACCAGGCGCTTGTAGCTGTTGGTGCCGGAGTTGGCGAACGCGTTGATCGCGCGCGCATGCTTGAAGATGCCGCCGATGTAGTACAGCGCGGTCTGCGACAGGCCGCCGTAGAGGTCGCCGGCGAACAGGTTCTGGCCGTTCTTGGTCAGCGACTGGTGCACGTGCATGCCCGAGCCGTTGTCGCCGACGATCGGCTTGGGCATGAAGGTCACGGTCTTGCCGTAGCGGTGCGCGACGTTCTTGATCACGTACTTCATCGTGATCAGCTCGTCGGCCTTCTTCACCAGCGTGTTGAAGCGGGTGCCGATCTCGCACTGGCCGGCGTTGGCCACTTCGTGGTGATGCACCTCGACGACCTGGCCGACCTGCTCGAGCACCTTGCACATCTCGCTGCGCAGGTCCTGGAAGGTGTCGACCGGCGCGACCGGGAAATAGCCGCCCTTGACGCCGCCGCGATGGCCCGAGTTGACGCCGTCGAAGGACTTGCCGGTGGACCAGGCGGCTTCCTCGGAATCGATCTGGTAGGACACGTGGCCCATCTCGTTGCGATAGCGCACCGAGTCGAAGATGAAGAATTCCGGCTCCGGACCGAAGAACGCGGTGTCGGCGATGCCGGTCGACTTCAGGTACGCTTCGCCGCGCTTGGCGATCGAGCGCGGATCGCGCGCGTAGGCCTGCATCGTGCTCGGTTCGAGCACGTCGCACTGCAACAGCAGGGTCTTGTCGGCCGTGAACGGATCGATGATCGCGGAATCGGCATCGGGCAGCAGGACCATGTCGGACTCGTTGATGCCCTTCCAGCCGGTGATCGAGGAGCCGTCGAACATCTTGCCGTCCTCGAACAGCGACTCGTCGACCGAATGCGCCGGGTAGCTGACGTGGTGCTGCTTGCCGAGCATGTCGGCGAAGCGCAGGTCGACGAACTCGACGTCGTTTTCCTTGATCAGTTTCAGGACGTTCTGGGCGGACATGAGAGCCTCGGTGGAGTGGAGTGCCGTGGAATTAGCAACGCTTGTGCCAAGCGGTGATTTCTGGATTCATCAATAAATTCAGTGACATGAAACACTGGCCCACCAAGGGAATGCACCACAAGGAAGCAAATCCAGGGGCATTTGCACAATGCTGGTGCGTATCCTGACAGGTCCTGCGTCTTGTCCCTTACGTCCAAACCTTGCAACTCGAATCGACCACGTTCCCGCGAAAGCGGGAAACCCTTTTCCGGTGCGCCGAACGGCGCGATGGATGCGCGCTTGACCGGCCCTTCGGCGGTTGAAGCGCACCTCGCGGGCATCCCGACGGCCGCGCACACCGACTCACCCCATTTCCTGACCCATGAACGACATCCTGATCCCCGCCCTGCTCGGCCTGATCGAAGGCATCACCGAATTCCTGCCGATCTCCAGCACCGGCCACCTGCTGATCGCCGAACACTGGCTCGGTCGCCGCTCGGACGTGTTCAACATCGTGATCCAGGCCGGCGCGATCCTCGCGGTGGTGCTGATCTACCGCGAACGGCTGTGGCGCCTGGTCACCGGCTTCGGCGAGGCGGAGAACCGCGACTACGCGGCGAAGCTCGCGGTCGCGTTCCTGATCACCGCCGTGCTCGGCTTCGCCGCGACCCGGCTCGGCTTCAAGCTGCCGGAGTCGATCGCGCCGGTGGCATGGGCGCTGATCATCGGCGGCGTGTGGATGATCGTGGCGGAGTGGTTCGCCGCGAAGCAGCCCGATCGCAGCGTCATCACCTGGCGCGTGGCGATCCTGGTCGGCCTGGCGCAGGTCGTCGCGGCGATCTTCCCGGGCACCTCGCGCTCGGCGGCGACGATCTTCGTCGCCCTGCTCGCCGGTGCCAGCAACCGCGCCGCGGCGACCGAGTTCGCGTTCCTGGTCGGCATCCCGACGATGTTCGCGGCCAGCGGCTACGAGCTGCTGAAGGCGTTCAAGAACGGCGGCGGCGCGCACGAGGACTGGAGCGCGCTCGGCGTCGCCTTCGTCGTTTCGGCCGTCACCGCGTTCGTCGCGGTGAAATGGCTGCTCGGCTACATCCGCACGCATCGCTTCACGCCGTTCGCGATCTACCGCATCGTGTTCGGCGCGGCGCTGCTGTTGATGCTGCCGGCGGACGGCTGAGGCGTACGCCGGCCCGGCGAGGCGATCAGCCGACGCCTGCGCTGCGGTTGAAGTCGCCGATCGCGCCGATCAGTTCCGTCAGCGCCTCGCGCTCGATCTCGGTCAGGTAGGGATTCCACGCGTCCAGCAGCATCACCACGCGCACCTCGCCGCTGCGGTTCCAGGCTTCGTGCTCGTAGGTGTCGTCGAAGCTGAAGCAGACGCCTTCCTCCCAGCGCCGCGGCTCGCCGCCGACGTTCAGCGCGAGGTCGCCACCCGGTACCTGCAGCGGCAGGTGCGTGACCACGCGCGTGTTGGTGACGCCGTAGTGCGGCAGGATGTGCGTGCCGGGCGCGAGCACCGAGTAGCACACCTCCGGCGCATGCTCGCGGATGCGGCACAGCGGCGCCGCGTCGAGCGCGGCGGCGGTGCGCGGACACTGCCGTGCATGCTCTTCTTGGCGCACGCCGTGGCGATGGAAGAAGTACGCGTCCCAGGCCGGCGCGCGACCCTCGCCGCGCAACTGCTCGCCCAGCAATTGCGGATCGTCGATCGCGCCGAGGAAGGGCTCGAAGCCTTGCGACTGCGTCAGCGCCGCCAGCATCTCGGCGCGGATCGCCGGCGCCTCGGCTTCGAGCGCGGCGTACCACGGGAACAGCTCGCGCTCGAACCAGCGCGGACTCGGCAGGTCGGGGAAATACAGGAACTTCGGCCGCTGCCGCGGCTGCGCGTAGACGATCGGCTGGTCGCCCAGATACATCGCCAGACTCTTCTCGACGCGGCCGAGCGCCGCGCCGCCGTGGCGCTCGCGCAGCGGTGTCAGCAGCGCGGAGAACAGCGCCCGCCGGCCGGCGGCGACGAAGCGCATCGCGTGCCGTACCAGCGGCCGCAGCGCAGGCGGCGTGCTCGCGTCGTCGAGCCAGGCGCCGTGCCGCTGCGCGGCGACGATCGCGCCGAAGTAGGCCGGCAACGCCTCGGCGTCGCGGCCGAGCGCCTGCAGCGTTTCGCCGAGGCGCAGCCGCGAGAGGAACGCGCCGGGTTGCCGCTGCAGCGCGTCCGCCAGCGCCGCGCGGGCTTCCGGCAGCCGCCCCTGCTCGCGATACAGCACGCCGAGGTTGCCGAGCGTGACCGCATCGTCGGCGTGCGCGGTGCGCGCGTGCTCGAGCAGGCGCAGCGCTTCGTCGGCGCGGCCGCGGCCGTGGGCGCAGAGCGCGAGGAAGTTGAGCGCGTCGAGATCGTCGGGCGCGTCGCGCAGCAGCAGGGCGAAGGCGCGCTCGGCCTCGGCGAGGCGTCCCTGCTCGGCCAGTGCGCGCGCGGCGCGGCGGCGTGCGGCGAGGTCGTCGGGACTCATCGTCGCGCCGCCATCCGCCCGACGACGCGCCTAGCGGCGCAGCGCCGGATTCAGCGTGTAGGTGCCGGTCAGCGTCGCCTCGGCGAGCACATGGCCCTGCATCGCGGTGCGCACGTCGGCGAGCCCGAAGCGGGGCGGCAGGTCGAGCCGCGCGACGTCGAGCGCGCAGAGCACGAACCGGTAGTGGTGCAGGCGGTCGTCGTTCCACGGCGGGCACGGGCCGTCGTAGCCGAGATAGTCGCCGGCCATCGCGGCGTCGCCGGCGAACCAGCCGGTGTAGTCGTTGAGGCCCTGGCGCGAGCCCTGTGGTCCGTGCGGTTCGCGCTTGCCGTGCGCGGTCACGCCGTCGCTGCAGGCGCCCTGTGCGATCTCGCGCTGATCGCCCGGCACGTCGACCAGCAGCCAGTGCACGAACTCGGTGCGCGGCAGCGAGGCCGGCACGCGCCTGCCGGGCTGGTTGACGTCGTCGCCGACCGTCGGCACGTCGCCGTCGATGCACAGCAAAGCGAACGATCGCGTGCCGGTCGGCGCGTCGCTCCAGGCCAGGTGCGGGTTGCGGTTCGCGCTCAGCACGCACGGCTCGCCGTCCGCGCCGGGCCTGCCGAACGCGAGCGCTTCGGGAATCGGCTGCTGATCGCTGAAGTCGTTGCTGCGCAGTTGCATGTCTATTTTTCCTTTTTAGCGCCCGCGGCGCCGTAGCTCACGCGATAGACCGCGCCGGCGTAGTCGTCGGAAACCAGCAGCGCGCCATCGGGCATCACCAGCACGTCGGCCGGCCGGCCGTGGGCGACTTCGTCGCTCTGGAAGCCGTCGATCAGCACCTGCTGCCCCTTCACCTTGGCGCCGTCCAGTTCGATCGCGACGACCCGGTAGCCGGACTTCTTCGAACGGTTCCACGAGCCGTGCTCGGCGATGATCGCCGCGCCGCGGTACCCGGCCGGGAACATCGAGCCGGTGTAGAAGCGCATGCCGATCGCGCCGACGTGCGCGCCGAGCTTGACCACCGGCGGCGTGTAGTCCTTGCACGACTTGCCGGCGCCGAATTCCGGATCGAGCGAGTCGCCCTGGTGGCAGTACGGATAGCCGAAATGCTCGCCGCGGCGCGTGACCCGGTTCAGCTCGTCGGCCGGCAGCTCGTCGCCGAGCAGGTCGCGGCCGTTGTCGGTGAACCACAGCTGCTGCGTGCCCGGCTGCCAGTCGAAGCCGACCGTGTTTCGGATGCCGAAGGCCTCGTCGCGCCAGTCGCTGCCGTCCGGTTTCATGCTGAGCAGCTTGGCGTAGTCCTTGCCCTTGTCGCAGATGTTGCAGGGCGCGCCGATCGGCACGTAGAGCCGGCCGTCCGGGCCGAAGGCGAGGAATTTCCAGCCGTGATGCGTCTCGCCGGGCAGCTTGTCGGTGACGACCTCCGGCTTGGGCGGCTGGTCGAGATGGTTCTCGACGTCGCGCAGGACCAGCACGCGGTCGATCGCGCCGATGTACAGGTCGCCGTCGCGGAACGCGATGCCCGACGGCATGCGCAGGCCCGAGGCGATCGTGCGCACTCGGTCGGCGCGGCCGTCGCCGTCGGTGTCGCTGAGCGCGTAGACCTTGCCGGCCTCGCGCGAGCCGGCGAAGACCGTGCCCTTGGCACCGAGCGCCAGCTGGCGCGCGTTCGGCACGTCGTCGGCGTAGCGGGCGATGGTGAAGCCGGGTGGGAGTTTCAGCGTGTCGAGCGCTACCGCGGCGGAACAGGGCGCTGCCGCGAAAGCGAGAGCGAGCAAGGCGTAGTGGCGCATCGGCGTCTCCTTCAGGCGAGCAGCCGGAACGGTTCGGCGAGCGTCTCGCGATAACGCTGCCAGTGTCCGGCCGGGAAGCGGATCGGCAATCCGCCGAGGCCGCGCATGTTGAACGCGAAGCGCGGTCCCGGACGTAGTTCTTCGAGTCCGAGGAAGCGCGCGAGTTCGCCGCCCGCGGCGCCCTGCGGATCGTCGAGGATCGCGTCGGCGTCGACGACCAGGCGCTGCGGCTGGTCCAGCTCCGCGCCGTGATGGAGATGCACGCGCGCGCGTGCCAGCCATTCGGCGCCGGCCTGGGCGTCTTCGCACGGCATGCCGGCGATGAAGCCGATGCCGAGCCAGTTGAGCAGCGCGTCGCGCGGATCGCGCTCGACGACGACCAGGCGCGTGCCCGGCATCGCGCGGCGAAGCAGGGCGAGCAGATGCGCGTCCCAGCGCGGCAGCCAGTCGACCAGCAGTCGTCCGGGGCCGATCCCGCTCGCGCGAAGCGGCGCGAGATAGCGTTCGCGCAGCGCGGCGCGTTCGCCGTCGTCGAGCTCGCCGCAGTAGTGGCGGAAGCGCGGCAGGTTGAAGTCGTCGTCGCGCATCGCGGCGCCGATGCGGTCGCGCAGCACGCCGATCGCGGGCTGCTGGTCGGCGAGCAGTTCGGCGATGCGCTCCACGCCGCTGCCGGGCGTGCCGAGCAGCAGCACCGGCGCGTCCGGCCAGGGCTCGCCCGGCGCTTCCTTCAGCGCCTCGGCCAGCTCCGGCCGCGGCTCGGCGAGCGGCGGCAGCATCGCCGGCGTGCCGCGCTGGGCTTCGACGAAGCAGCGCACGGCGTCGGCCGTCTCGCCGGTGCGGTCGTGCAGGCGGCCGAGGTAGTTCAAGCGCAGGCGGTTCTGGCCCTGGCTGAGCGGCAGCTTGGCGAACGCCTCGAGCGCGTCGCGCGCCTGCGCGTCCTCGCCGGCCTGCAGCAGCGCGCGAATCCGCACCAGCTGCATTTCCGCGTCGTCCGGCCGGCGCCGCAGCACGTCGGCCGCGTGCGCGCGCGCGCTGTCGAGCTGGCCGATGTATTCCTCGACGATCGCCAGGCGCTGGCGCGTGTCGGCGTCGAGCGGATTGCGGTCGCTGAGGAGGCGCAGGTCGTGCGCCGCCTGCGGCCATTGTCCGGCCAGCATCGCCACGTCGGCGCGCAGAGCGCGCATCTCGTCGTCGTCGGGTACATGCGCGAGATAGCGGCCGTAGGCTTCCAGCACCTCGTCGTTGCGGCCGAGTTCGGCCAGCGTCATCGCCAGCGCGCGCGTCGGCATCGACAGGCCGGGTTCGACGTCGAGCGCGGCGCGGTAGCCGGCGACCGCTTCCTCGAGGCGGCCCGCCGCGCGCGCGACGTCGGCGAGACCGAGCTGCGCGACGCGCTCGTAGCCGGGGATCTCGCGCAGGACCAGGTAATGCGGCTCGGCTTCCGCCGCGCGGCTGTCGCGGATCAGCAGTTCGGCCAGCCACGGACGCACCTGGTGCATGGCCGGGTCGAGGCTCAGCGCGTTCTGGTACGCGCGTTCGGCGAACGCGGGCGTGTTGCGCGCGGCGAAGGCCTGGCCGAGCAGGAACTGGATCAGCGGCGAGTTCGGTTCGAGTTCGGCCGCGCGCGTCAGGTAGCGCAGCGCGGCGTCCATGTCGCCGCGCGCGTTCGACAGCGCGCCGATGCCGGCCAGCGCGTGCGGATCCTCGTCCGCGCGCAAGGCGACGCGGAAATGCTGCTCGGCGCCGCCGAAATCGCCGCGCGCGAGCGCGATCTGGCCCAGGCCGATGTGCGCGCCGGCCAGGTTCGGGTCCAGCGACAGCGCACGCTCGAAGCCGCGCGCCGCGGCGTCCTGCTCGCCCAGCTGTAGCCGCATCGAGGCGAGGCCGAGATCGATGCGCGCGTCGTCGGGCGCGATCTCGTGCGCGCGCGCGAGCAGGTCGATCGCTTCGGGCGTTGCGCCGTGCTGGTGCCGGAGCAGGCCGAGCGCGTGCATCACGTCGGCGTCGTTGGGGTGTTCGGCGAGCCAGTTGCGGTAGCCCTGTTCGGCTTCGGCGAGGCGACCCTGGCGGTGCAGTTCGAGCGTTTCTTTGAGCATGTCGGAAGTTGCGCGTGGAAGCGCCGCGCGCAGCGAGGCGCGACGGCGAGGTGAGGGAGGCTGCGGTCGGCAGCGATCGAGGGCCGAAATTATGCCCGATGGCGGCGTGCTAGGCTTGCCCGCCCCGCGCTCGCGGGGATCCGTTCCGTTGCCGCATTCGACCCCGTTCATGTCCGATTACCAGGATCTCGTCACGCTGCTGCGTGCGCGTACGCCGCTGCTGCTGATCGATTCGGCCGCCGAAGCGCGCGTGATCGACGGTTTCCGTCACGCGATCGCGCAATCGCTGCGCCCGCTGTACCGCTGGAGCATCACCGACGGTCTGCGCCGGATCGACCTCGACACCGACGAGGAGCGCGAGACGCCGCCGGACGCGAGCCTGATGCTGCAATGGCTGAAGCAGCAGCGCGCGCCCGGCGTGTACCTGCTGCTGGATTTCCAGCCGTACCTGCGCTACCCGATGACCTTGCGCCTGCTGCGCGAGATCGCGCAGCGGCAGGACTGCGCCGAGCACACGCTGGTGCTGGTCGGCGCCGGCTACGAGCTGCCGGCCGAACTGGACGCCGCAGCGACGCGCTTTCAGTTCGCGCCGCCGGACGCCGCCGCGCTCGCCGACCTCGTGCGCGCCGAGGCGTTCGCCTATTCGCGCGAGCACGACGGCCGCCGCGTCGTCGTCGACGCCGAGGCGGTGCGCGCGGTCGTGCGCAACCTGCAGGGGCTGGATCTGGAGGAAGCGCGCCGCATCGTGCGCAAGCTGATCTACGACGACGGCGCGCTGACCGCGGCCGACCTGCCGGAACTGGCGCGCGCCAAGGCCGCGCTGCTCGATCGCGACGGCCTGCTGCACTTCGAATACGAGACCGCGCGCTTCGCCGAGGTCGCCGGCCTGGCGCGGCTGAAGCGCTGGATCGCGCAGCGCAAGAGCGCCTTCCTCGGCGAGAAGCTCGCGCTCAAGCTCGATCCGCCCAAGGGGGTGCTGCTGCTCGGCGTGCAGGGCTGCGGCAAGAGCCTGGCGGCGAAGGCGATCGCCGGCGGTTTCGCGGTGCCGCTGCTGCGCCTCGACGTCGGCACGCTCTACAACAAGTACCACGGCGAAACCGAGCGCAATCTGCGCGAAGCACTGAAGAACGCCGAGCTGCTCGCCCCCTGCGTGCTGTGGATCGACGAGATCGAGAAGGCGCTCGCCGGCGGCGGCGACGCCGACGACGGCGTCTCGCGCCGCGTGATGGGCTACCTGCTGACCTGGATGGCCGAGCGCAAGGCGCCGGTGTTCCTGGTCGCGACCGCCAACGACGTGCAGGCGCTGCCGGCGGAGCTGCTGCGCAAGGGCCGCTTCGACGAGATCTTCTTCGTCGACCTGCCCGACGCGGCGACGCGCGCGGAGATCTTCCGCCTGCACCTGGCCAGGCGCGACTTGCGTGCGGAGGACTACGACCTCGCCGCGCTCGCCGTCGCGAGCGAGGGCTATTCCGGCGCCGAGATCGAGCAGGTCGTGGTCGCCGCGCTGTACGCCGCGGCCGACGGCAAGACGCCGCCGACGCAGGCGCAACTGCTCGAAGAGACGCACAACACGCGGCCGCTGTCGGTGTTGATGGCCGAGCGCGTCGCGGCATTGCGCGAATGGGCGCGCAGCCGTACGGTGCCGGCGGACTGAACCTCGTCCTCGAGCGGGAGGCTGCCGATGTCGAAACGACGCCGCTTTGCGACGATGACGGTGCTGTGCGTGCTGGCCGGCTGCGGCACGGCGACCGGGGTGCGCTCGGGCTCCGCCGGCCAGCCGGCGGAGAAGGAACGAGTCTGGCTGCCGATCGCGATCGACCGTGGTGGCGCGCAGGTGCGCGCGAGCTACGAGTCCGTGTCGCCGGCGTTCGAAACGATGCCGCGCATGGACGACGTCGACCTGCGCGTCGACTTGCAGGCGCCCGAGCCCGAGCCGGTGTTCGGAAACCGCTATCGCTCGGCGCTCGAGAAGTGGCGCGTCGATTGCGTCGGCGGGCGCGGTGTGCGGATGGGCGTGAGCTACTTCGCCGGCCCGGCGCTCGGCGGACAATGGCTCGCTTCGGGCGACTCGATCTACGCCGTCGGAGATTTGCGGCCCTCGCCCGAGGTGGTCGCGATCTGCCGCTTCCTGCGCGAGGAAAGGCCCACGCCCAGGCACGACGGCCGCTGACTCAAGGGATTCGCGCCAGCAAGCGCTGCGCGATGTAGTCCTCGGCGAAGCTGCGCAGCGAGAAATCGCTGAGAAAGCCGCAGTGCCCGCCGTGCGGGGCGATGTCGAGCTCGACCTGCGGCGGCAGGCGCAGCGCGCGGAAGTCCGCGACCGGGATCACCGGGTCGTCGGCGGCCGTCAGGATGGCGGTCGGCACGCGCATGCCGGCGAGCGCGTCGCCGGCGATCGAGTAGCCGTCGAGGTAGTTCTCCAGCGAGCCGAAATCCGTGTGACGCAGCACCATCGCGCGCGTCAGCTCGCGCAGGTTGCCGCCCAGCTCGTCCGGCGTGAACAGTTTCACGTCCGGAAACGCGCGCTGCTTGCGGCGCAGCGACTCGCGCCATTTGCGCACGAAGTAGCGCTCGTAGAAGCGCGGGCCGCCTTCCAGCGCGTACAGGCCGGCGCGCGGGCTGACCACCGGACATACGGCGACCGCGCCGCGCAGCGCGAGGCCGGCCGCCGGCGCACGCAGCGCGACGCGCAGGGCGAAATTGCCGCCGAGCGAATAGCCGGCGATCGCCAGCGGCGGCGCCGGAAAGCGCCGCGCGATCTCGCCGAGCGCGCCGACCACCTCGTCGATGCGGCAGGAATGGAACAGCTCGCGGTTCAGATGATGCGTGTCGCCGTGATCGCGGAAGTTCAGGCGGAACACGTCGAAGCCTTCGGCGAGCAGCCGTTCGCCGGTGCGCAGCATGTAGGTCGAGCGCGCGCTGCCTTCCCAGCCGTGCAGCAGCACGACCAGTCCGCGCGCCTGCGCCGCCGCGGTCTGCGCGGTGTGGAAGCCTTGCAGGCGTACGCCGTCGCCGCAGTCGAGCAGGTGTTCGTTCGCGGTCGCCTCCAGCATGCCGCCGCGGCGCGCGAGCCAGCGGCGCGGTCCGGTCGAGGCGAGGATCGATTGCAGATGGGCGTTGCGCAGCGCGCGCGGCGGCACGAACTCGGCGGCGCGGCTCATCGGCGCCCGCGCAGCGGCTTCGCGGGCTTCCCGCCCGGAAGGAGCCATCCTGCCATCCTCGCCGTCATGCATCGCCGTAGCCGAGCACCTGCACGATGCGCGCGCGGCTCTCCTCGGCCATGCGCCGGCGTGCGTCGGGCGTCGGCGCGACCGGTTCGAGATAGTGGATCTCGGCGTCCAGCGGCGGGCCGCCGAGCACGCGCAGGAAGTTGGCGAAAAAGCTTTCCTTGACGCCGAACGGCACGCCCGGATCCTGGCGGCCGTCACGGCCGTAACGCAGCGCGACCGGCTGCACCGGCACGTCGGCGTCGAGCGCGGTCTGGAAGATGCGCGCGTGGAAGGTGCCGACCTTGTCGCCGTGGCCGCTGCCGCCTTCCGGAAACACGCCGACCGGATTGCCGGCGCGCAGGCGCTCGACCACCGTCGCCATCACGCTGGCCAGCGAATCGGTGCTGCCGCGGCGGTGGAAGATCGTGCCGGCACGCGCGGCCAGCCAGCCGACGAACGGCCAGCGCGCGATCTCGCTCTTGGCGACGAAGTTGACCGGCCGCTGGCTGTGCATCAGTTCGATGTCGAGCCAGGAGACGTGGTTGGCGACGTACAGCACCGCGCCCGGCAGCGGTTCGCCGAAGCGGCGGATGCGAAAGCCGAAGATGCGCACCAGCCGGCCCGACCACCAGCGGATCATCGCCTTCTCGAAGGTGTCCGCGCCGATGCGCAGGCGCGCCGCCAGCGGATTCAGCGCGAGCAGGGCCAGCGGCACCGCGATCAGTCCGTGCAGCACCAGCAGCGGCACGCGGACCAGGTAGCGCAGCCTGCGCAGGCGGTCGGACGGAACGGAAACGGCGGGCGTATCGGCGGCACGGCTCATGCGCGCAATGGTAGCGGATGTTTGGTGCGCCGCCGCATCGGCCGTCGGTCACGGCGAGTAGCGCGCCTCGAGCAGGTCGATCTCGCGCACGAGCCGACGCGCGATGTCGTCGGAGACGCGGTTGTAGCGCGCCAGCGAAAAGATCTCCTGCCGCGCCGCGCGCAGGCCGGCCAGGCGCAGCGCGCGTTCGGCGGCGTCGGCCTTGCGCAGCTGCTCGGCGTCGACGTCGTTGGCGCCGTCGGCGTCGATCTGGCGTTGATAGAGCGCCATCACGCGCAGCGCGGCGGCGGCGTAGACCTCGGTGTCGGCCGTGTTCTGGTCCGACAGCTCGCGCTGCGCGCGCTTGATCGCCGTCAGCGCCGCGGACGCGGCGCGGTGCCGCGCCAGGTCCTCCTCGCGCTCGTGCTGCAGCTCGGGCGAGAACTGCAGTCCGGCCAGCAGCGGCGGCAGGCCGAAGCTGGCGATGAGCAGGGAGAACAGGATCACCGTGGTGGCCAGAAAGATCGCCAGATCGCGCGCCGGGAACGCGCTGCCGTCCGGCAGCAGCAAGGGCAGGGTCAGCACGCCGGCGAGCGTGATGGCGCCGCGCACGCCGGTGAGCGAAGTGGCGAAGACGAGCCGCCACGGCGGCGCGGCGGCCTGCTTGCCGCGCTGCCGCGCGATCACCAGGTTCACGCGCAGCGAGGTCACCACCCAGAGCAGGCGCAGCAGCGCCAGGCCGACGTTGATCGCCAACGCGTAGACCAGCAGCCACCACGGCTCGTGCTGCCCGCTCTCCTCGAGCGCCGCGATCGCGCGCGCGAGGATGCCCGGCAGCTGTTCGCCGAGCAGCACGAAGGCGATGCCGTTCAGCGTGAACTGCACCGAGTCCCACACCGCCGTGCGCTGCACGCGCGTGGCGGCCGGTGCGCTGCCGGACAGCTCGACGTAGCTCATCGTGATGCCGGCGGCGACCGAGGCGAGGATGCCCGAGGCGCCGATGTGCTCGGCGGCGAGATAGGCGCCGAACGGCGTCAGCAGACTGACCAGGATCGGCAGGCCCGCGTCCTGGCCGAAGCGGCGCGTGATCAGCACGTGGCCGTGGGTGATGCCGAGCGTGACCAGCACGCCGACGCCGACGCCGCCGAGCGCCAGCCACAGGAACGTCAGCGAGGCCGACGCCAGCGAGAACTGGCCGGTCATCGCCGCCACCACCGCGAAGCGGAAGCAGACCAGGCCGGAGGCGTCGTTGAGCAGGGATTCGCCTTCCAGGATGTGCATTAGCCGGCGCGGAATCGGCACGCGCGCGGCGATCGAGGACAGTGCGACCGGATCGGTCGGCGAGACGATCGCGGCCAGCGCGAACGCCACCGCCAGCGGCATCGCGGGAATCAGCCAGTGCAGGAAGAAGCCGATGCCGAGCACGGTGAACACGACCAGTCCGAGCGCGAGCTGCAGGATCGTGCGCGCGTCCTGGAACAGGCCTTCCTTCGGAATGCGCCAGCCGTCGAGGAACAGCAATGGCGGCAGGAACAGCAGGAAGAAGAAATCCGGATCGAGCGTGACGCCGCGGTTGAAGAACGCCGCCACGCCGGCGCCGAGCCCGATCTGCACCAGCGGCAGCGGCACCGCGAACGGCAGCATGCGTACCAGGTAGCCGCTCGCCAGGACGAGCAGCAGCATGGTCAGGACGATCTCGATCGACTGCATGGAAGGCGCGGTGCGAGCGACCGATCGACCTTAACCCGGCCGGTGCCGGCGGGCAAACCACGCGGCGCGGCTAGGCCGCGCCGCGCCGTCATTCGTCCTGCAGGCCCTGCAGCGCTTCGGCGAGATCGTTCAGGTGCTGCTCCCACCAGCGCGCCTCGCCGACGTGCGCGAACGCGCGCGGGAACGCCGGATCGAGCCAGCGCGCGGCGACCCAGCCGGCCCAGTGCACCTGGCGCATCAGGCGCAACGGCTCGATCAGGGTCAGCTCGCGCATGTCGAAGTCGCGGAACTCGGCGTAGCCTTCGAGCAGCGCGTCGAGCGCGCGCGCGGACGGTGCCAGCATCCACAGGTCCTGTACCGCCGGGCCCATGCGCGCGTCGTCGAGATCGACGAAGTGCGGACCCGAATCGGTCCACAGCACGTTGCCGGCGTGGCAGTCGCCGTGCAGGCGCAGGCGCGACGGTTCGATCGCCTCGAAGCGCGCGTCGATCAGGTCCGCGATCGCGTCGGTACGCGAACGATAGGTCTGCTCGAGCCGCTCCGGCAGCAGACCGGAAGCCAGCACCGCACGCGCGGCCGCGTGCACGAAGGTGTCGGTGTCGATCGCGCCGCGCGTCTGGAACCGCGCACGCGCGCCGACGCCGTGCAGGCGCGCGAGCAGGCGTCCCATCCAGGCCAGGTGTTCGGTCGATTCGAGTTCCGGCGCGCGACCGCCGCGGCGCGGATACAGCGCGTAGCGGAAGTCGGCGTGCGTCAGCAGGGTCGCGCCGCCGACCTGCAGCGGCGCGACCACCGGCAGTTCGGCGGCGGCGAGTTCGAGCGCGAAGGCGTGCTCCTCGTCGATCGCGGCGTCGCTCCAGCGTCCGGGTCGGTAGAACTTCGCCACCAGCGGCGCGGCGTCTTCGACGCCGACCTGGTAGACGCGGTTCTCGTAGCTCGCCAGCGCGAGCAGGCGGCCGTCGGTGACGTAGCCGGCGGCGTCGACCGCGTCGAGCACCGTGTCCGGCGACAGGCCGGCGTACGGCGTGTCCATGTCGGTCATCGGATCAGGCCGGCTTCGGCACCACGGCCAGCGTCAGCCGCGAGATGCAGACCAGCTTGCCGGCCTCGTCTTCGATGCGGATCTCCCACACCTGGGTCGTGCGGCCGAGGTGCAGCGGCCGCGCGGTGCCGGTGACCGTGCCGCCGGTCTTCGCGCGCAGATGGTTCGCGTTGATGTCCAGCCCGACGACGATCTCGTTGCGCGCCGGCTCGAGCACGAGCAGGCCGGCGAGGCTGCCGAGCGTTTCCGCCAATGCGACCGACGCGCCGCCGTGCAGCAGGCCGTAGGGCTGGCGCGTGCGCGCGTCGACCGGCATGGTGGCGCGCAGGAAGTCGTCGCCGACCTCGGCGATGCGGATGCCGAGATGCTCGACCATGCAGCCGGCGCCGATCGCGTCGAGCCGCTCCGGGTCGATCGCCTGTTTCCAGATGGCCATGTTCCTTCTCCGTGTCGCAGCCTCGGCACTATAGCGGCTCGCGCCGGCGGCGCGGTTCCCGTGCGCGTCGCGCATCGGCGACAATCGCGGCATGTCGTTCACCGTCACCTTGAAGGCCAGCGGCAAGCGTTTCCCGGTCGCCGCCGGCGAAACCGTGCTCGAAGCCGCGCGCCGCGCGCATCTGGCGCTGCCCTATTCCTGCCTCGCCGGCGTGTGCGGCAGCTGCAAGGCGACCTTGATCGCGGGCGAGTGCATCTATCCGCGCAATCCGCCGAGCGCGTTGAACGCGACCGAGCGCTTGCGCCACCAGGTGCTGCTCTGCCAGGCGGTGCCGGTGACCGATCTGGTCGTCGCCGCGCGCGAGGTCGCCTCGGTCGCCGACGTCCCGCTGCGCCGCCTGACCTTGAAACTGCTCGACAAGGCCGTGCTCGGCGCAGACATCGTCAAGCTGACCTTGCAGACCGCGCGCGGCGAGCGCCTGCGCCGCCTGCCGGGCCAATACCTCGACGTGCTGCTGGCCGACGGCAAGCGGCGCGCGTTCTCGATCGCCAACGCGCCGCACGAAGGCGACCAGATCGAGCTGCACGTACGCCACGTCGCCGGCGGCGGCTTCACCTCGTACGTGTTCGACGAGATGAAGCCCGGCGCACTGCTCAAGATCGAGGGCCCGCTCGGCACCTTCGTGCCGCGCGAGGACAGCGAGCGGCCGCTGCTGTTCGTCGCCGGCGGTACCGGCTTCGCGCCGGTCAAGGCGCTGATCGAGCATTTCCTGCACCTCGGCACGCGCCGGCCGATCAGCCTGTACTGGGGCGCGCGCACGGCCGACGACCTGTACCTGCGCGCGCTGCCCGAGCGCTGGGCGCGCGACGTTGCCGGCTTCCGCTACGTCCCTGTGCTGTCCGACGCGGCGGCGGACGGCGGTCGTTCGGGCTTCGTGCACGAGGCGGTGCTGGAAGACCAGCCCGATCTCGCCGGCTTCGATCTCTACATGAGCGGTCCGCCGACGATGATCGACGCCGGTCGCCGCGCCTTCGTGCAGGCCGGGCTGCCGGAGGAGCGCCTGTACTACGATTCGTTCGACTACGCCCCGGACGTGATCGCCAAGATCCTCGGCAGCCGCGCCGGCCTGAACGGCTGGTAGAAGAAGGCCGGCAGAACTCGTTCCCCGTCCCGATGTCCATCGCAACGCGCTCCCTCCCGGAATGTCCTCCATGAACACCCGAGCCCTGCTGGTCCTGTTCCTGCTGTTCGCCGCGCCGAGCGCGTTCGCGATGCGCTGCGGCAGTCGCATCGTCGACGTCGGCACGCAGGACTTCCAGGTGCGCGAGCGCTGCGGCGAGCCGTTCTGGACGGACCAGTACACCAGCGTCGAGGTCATCGGCGCCTACGGTCCGCAGGAGGTCCAGCGCACCGTGCAGTACGACGTCTGGTACTACAACTTCGGTCCGCGCCAGTTCATGCGCAAGTTCCTGTTCAGCGACGGCGCGCTGGTGCGCGAGGAAACGCTCGGCTACGGCGTCGAGGAGATCGGCACGGACTGCAATCCGATGCGCGACTACGCCGGCTTCAGCGCCGGCGAGCTGTACGCGCGCTGCGGCGAGCCGGCCTCGCGCCGGGTGCAGAACGACACCATCGTCCGGCGTCCGGCACCGGGCGTCGAACGCTGGCGCGACCAGCGCCGCGAGGAATGGGTCTACGACTTCGGCGACGCGCGCTTCCTGCGCGTGGTGACCTTGGTCAACGGGCGCGTCGGCGGCACCGACACCATCGGGCGCTGACGCCGCCGCGCGCGCGGCTTCAGCAATCGAAGCCGTGGTTCTTGCGGTAGTAGTCCGCCTGCTCCGGCGGCATCTTCTTGAACAGCACGCAGACCGTGTAGCTGCCGACCTGGCGGCCGTCCTTGGTGTAGCCCCAGTCGGAGATCTGCGCGCGCGAGAACTCGATCTCCTCGCCGGCCTCGACGTTCGAGACGACCTGCGGCTCGTTCGCCAGCGTGCCCTTGAAGCCCTTGCCGATGGGCGCGAACGGCGTCACCCAGAAATGCTCGGTGTCCTCGCCGTCGCGGACCATCACCTTCAGCTTGAAATCCGAAGCGCCGGGCGGCGGATTGGCCGCGAGGGCGAGGAACTCGTCCAGCTTCGCGCGTGCCTGCCTGATCGCGGCGGCCATGTCGGCGTCGTCGTTCTCGACCAGCACGATCTCGTTCTCGTCGCGTTTGCTCTCTGCGCAGACGGGCAGCGAGATCGACGCGGCCATCGCCAATGCGACGGCGCTCAGGGACTGCTTCATTCCACCTCTCCTTGTCGAATGCGGGTCACTTCGCGACCGGCAGCCGCGGTACGCCGTGCTCGCTGCGTTCCTCGAACGCGACCGGCCGCGTGTCGAGCGGCCCGCGCGGCAGGCGTGCGCCGACCGGCGTGCTGGCGAGCCCGCGCGCGACCTGCAGCGCGTTCGCGTAGCACGTGCACGCCGCCGCGAGGTCGCCCTCGCCGCGGCGGCAGTCGCCGAGCGCTTCCCACGCGGCCGGCGACTCGGCTAGGCCGAGCGCGCGTTCGAGCGGTTCCTCGGCCTTGGTCCACTGTTCCTGCTGGACGTATAGACGTCCGATCGTGGTGAGCAGCGCCGGGCTGTTCGGCGCGATCGCCAGCCAGCCTTCCGCCTTGGTCGTGCGCGAGGGCAGCTCGTTCGGGCCGAGCTCGGCGTACAGCGCGGCCAGATCCTCGCTCCATTCGCGGCGCAGGGCGGATTCGATCTCGTCCATCGCCGCCAGGGTCTGGCCGAGCGCGGCCGAGCGGCGCGCGAACGCGGCGATGAGTTCGGGCCGCCGTCGCTGCGCGCGGGTGGCGCCGTTCCACAAGGTGTTCAGGCGCGTCGCGTCGGGCGCGGCGGCCAGCGCGGCGTCGAGCACGCGCGTTTCCAGCGCGGCCTGCGCCTCGGGCGTCAGCGACTGGCTCTTGGCGAATGCCGGCAGCGCGTCCAGGGCCGCCTGAGTGTCGCCGTCGGCGAGCGCGGCGTCGATCAGCGCGCGCCGGCCGCGCTGCGAAAGGCCGTTCGCGGCCTTCGACTTCAACAGCGACAGTGCCTCGGCGGCGCGGCCACGTTCGAGCAGGAAGCGTGCGCGCAATCCGTCCGCGGCGCGTGCGCCGCCGGCGTCGACGTCGGCCAGCGCACGCTCGGCGCGCTCGTTCTCGCCGCGTTCGTGCGCCGCGCGGGCGAGTACGAGCAGGGCCGGCGTGCGGAACGCGGGCTGGTTGGCGACCTTGCCCAGTTCGCGTTCGGCCTGCGCGTAGTCGCCCTCGGCGAACGCGGTGAGGCCGCCGGCGAGGCGCTCGCGCCCACGCCGCTGCACCGCCCGGCCCCAGGCGCGGAACGGGAAGCGCAGGAGCCACCACAGGATCGACACGGCGGCCCAGAACACGATCAGCATCGCGATCGCGGCGACCACGCTGGTCTCGATCGTGGTGCCGCGCACGCGGATCTGCACATAGCCCGGATCGGCGGCGAGCCAGTGCCAGGCGAACGCCGCGGCGACCGCGACGATCAGGAGAATCGTTATCGTGCGCCAGGCTTTCATGTGCCGGCCTCGTTCTGCGGAGTCTCGACCGCGGGCGTGGCCGGCGGTCGAGAGAGCGCGCGCGTCGCGCGCAGATTGCGCAGCTCCTTCAGCGCGGTGCCGAGCTCCGGCAGCGCCGGCGCCAGCGGCTGCTTCAGGAGCCGGTCGAGTTCGGCCAAGGCTTCCTTGGTCGGCGCCGCGTCGGCGTCGAAGCCGGCGGCGAGCCCTCCGCGCGCGCGCTCGAGCGCGGCCGCGTAGCCGCCGGCGTCGCCGGCGAGCAGGGCCGCTTCGGCCTCGCGCAGGTCGAGCGCGGTCAGCGAGCGCGTCAGGCCGACGTCGCGCGCGGCATTCGCTTCGTCGCCGCTGTGGCTGACGCGCACGAACTGGGAGAGAAATCCCTGCCAGCGCGAAGTCGGCGCGGTATCGGTCGTGGCGGCGGTCTGTTTCGCCAGTGCCGGCAGCTGGCCGCGCAGGCGTTCGAGCGCGGTCAGCGTCGCCTGCACCTCGGCCGGCTTGCTCGCCTCCAGCGCCTGTCGTTCGGCGCCGATCGACTGCCGCACCGACGCGAAGACCGGATCTTCCGCCGCCGCCAGCGCGGAATCGGCGAGGCGATAGGCGGCGATCGCCGCCTGCGCGTCGTGGAACAGCGTCAGCCGCTCCTGCGCGAGCTGCAGCAGGAACTCGGCCTCGTTCATCGCCAGCGCGTCGCGGCCACTCATGCGCTGCTCGGCCAGATTGGCGACCGCGTCTTCCAGATGGCGCGAGCGTTCGCCCAAACCCAGCAGTTCCTCGCGCACGCTCTTGTTGACGCCGTCCGCGTCGGCCAGGCGTGCCTTCAGCGCGTCGAATTCGCGCTTGCGCTGCTCGGCGCCGCGCGCGAGTTCGTCGACGCGCGCCTGCAGGTCGCCGCGCAAGGCGGCTTGCGCGTCGGCCTGGCCCTGCTTGAGCGAATAGGCGAACCACAGCGCGCCGCCGGCGGCGGCGAGCGCGATCAGAGCGACCAGGGTGGTGACGCCTCCGCCGCCGCGGCGCGGTGCCGGCGTACCGGATGCGCCGCGGGATTCCGGCGCGGACGGAGGGGATTCGACGGCGGGCGCGTGCAGCGCGGTATCGGTGTCGTCGCTCATGACCGGCATGCTAGCGGAACTGCGTGACGAGGGCAGCCACGCAGGCGCCGCCGGGATGTCACAAGCGGTGTCGCGCGAGGGCGTGCTGTGCGGCCGCGAGCAGGTCCGCCGGCAGCGCCGACGCCGCGACGTGGATGTCCTCGAACGCGTTCGCCCGCGCCATCGTGGCCAGCCGCGCACTGCTGACGACCAGCATCTGCCGGCGCAGGCGCGCGAGCGCCTCGGGCGGCAGCCGCGTGACCAGGTTGGCGAGCGCTTCGCCGCTGGAAATCAACGTGATCAGCGGATCGGGCGCGCGCGCCAGCGCGTCGAAGTGGCGCCGCGTCAGGCGCGGCGGGCCGCGCTCGTAGACGTGGATCGCCTCGACCTGCGCGCCGCGTGCACGCAGCGTCGCGGTGATCAGGTCGCGGCCACCCGGCGCGCCGACGATGCCGAAACGCCGGCCGCGCACCTCGGCGAGCTCCGGCAACGCGAGCAGCCCTTCGCTGTCGGTGCGCCGGCTCGGCGCGAGGCTGGTCACGCCGCGGCGCGCCAGCGCGCGTTGCGTGCCGGTGCCGACGGCGAAGATCCGGGCGCGCCGTGGAATTCGCATCGCCCGGTCGGCGATGAAGGCGAAGCGCACGGCAGTCGGGCTGGTGAAGATCAGGGCGTCGAATCGGTCGGCCTGGAATCTCGGCGCTGCCGCCGCGCGCACGGAAAGACCGGGCAATCGAATCGGCGTGCCGTGGAGCAGGCCGATTCGTCGAGCCAGCGGTCCGGACGTCGACGCCGGCCGCGTCACGACCACGGCGATTTCGGCGAGCGTCGAAGCCGGCGGCACGTGCGATGCCCCGTTGCCGGTCATGTTGCCGCTGCGGCCAGCGGGTGAGATGCTTTTGCCGAGGGATACGTCCAGTTCGGGCAAAAACTCGTTTCGGGGGATGCTGCCATGAAGTTTTCGCGTCGTGTGTTGTTCACGATGTGCCTGTCGTTCGCGTCCGTGGCCGCTGCGGCCGAAGCCACGATAGCCGATCCGGCGCCTGCCATCGTGGAACTGCAGCGTTTGGCCGTGCGCAGCTACGCGGCTGCCGAGGCGGTTGAATCCCCGACGGCATCGGTCTCCACGTCGAATTCGGCAGCTGAGCTTCGGCGCGCTCTCGATGGGATCAATCGCGACGCGCATGTGCGCGGCTTCTCCGACGATGCGGTGTTCGCGCGCAAGTGGCAGCAAGTTCGCCGACTGGTCGAACACGTCGAGCGCGCTCAGTCGGCCGCGTCGCAAAACGTGCCGGTCCCATCCTTTCCACGCCGGCTCGAGGCGGAACGGCGTATTCGGATCTCGAACTCGGGCGAGCCTGGTCACGCTTGCTCCAGCGCGCTGAGCCTGCGAGCGGGATACGAACTCGATGCGCCGCTCGCCAAGGTCGGGCTGCCCGGATCGGAGCTGTGGCTTCGCATCCGGCCGGAGAGCGCGAAAGTCCTCCGCCTCACCACCGCGGCATCGGCGCTCGATACCGAGTTAACGTTGTTCAAGGAGCGCTGTCCGCAGACGGATGCCGAAGCGGTCGCGCGCAACGATGATGCATTCGGGCTCGCCGCAGCCGTCGGCATCAAGGCCGAAGCACCCAATGACGTCTGGTTCGCGCGGTTGCGCAATCACGGTCAGGCCGGAACGGCGGCGGCAACCCTGCAGGTCGCGGCGGAAATCCGGGGCCGCATTACCGATCAGCGTACCGGTGCAGGGGTTTCGACGACAATTCTACCGATCGCGCAGGGTGACGGTTGGGGTTCTACCTTTTGGTCCGAGGAGGACGGTCGCTATGCGCTCACGGTCGATCCGGGGGTCTACTACGTCTTTGCCGATGCAAATTCTAGAGGGTATGTGGGCGAGCTGTATCCGGATACGCCCTGTCTCATCTTTCTGCGCATCCAAGATTGCGTCGATCGCGGTGCGCAGCGGGTGACCGTGGCTGCAAATGGGAGTGTCGACGGCATCGATATTGCGCTGAACATCGGCGGTCGCATCGCCGGGACGGTTCGCGATCGTGCGACGTCCGTTCCCCTCCCGGGAGCTTCCTTGAGATTGTTCAACGAAGACGGCAGCAATGCGTCGCCATGGGATAACGTGCTGACCGACGCGGCAGGGCGCTATGTGATCCAGGGGCTGCTCAGCGGCAACTACTACCTGCAGGCCAGCGCAAATCCTTATGGAAGCCAGCTATGGCGACATCAGGACTGTGCAGGGCCGGTACTGCAATCGTGTGCTCCGCTGACGGGAACCGCGATCGCCGTCGTGCGCGACCAGTTGTCCGCGGGAATCGATTTCGACTTGCCGCGATTGGCCACGATCCATGCGACTGCGACCAATCCGGTGGAAGATCTGCCTTACTTGAGGCTGGAAATCTTCGACAGCAGTGGCAATTCCGTGTCGTCCGGTTACGGCGGAGGCGAAGCATTCAGTGGGCCGCTCGCGCCCGGAACCTATTTCGCGACGGGCTACGCGTACGGATACTTCTCGCAATGGTGGAACGACATTGCCTGTCTGCCGAACTGCCCATCGACCATGGCGCAGGCGACTGCGATCACTGTCGGTAGCGGCGGGCAGGCGGAGATCCGCTTCTCCTTCAGGCCATTGCTGACGGTATCCGGTCGCGTGACGGACGCCGTTTCCCATGCGCCGTTGAGCGGGGCGAACGTCGCGCTGGTCGACGTAGCGTCGAGCACTCATTCGATCGGAAACGGCTACACGGACGAGGACGGCCGCTACACGGTCACCGGCGTGCCACCGGGGCGTTACTACGTCTGGGCAGGCAGTGCGACGCATCTGGACGCTGTCTATCCCGGCTCGCTCTGTCAGTCGTACGAGATTTCTCGATGCGATTTGAGCGCCGCACTCATCGTTACGACGACTTATCCCGACGGCAACGCAGCGAATATCGACTTCGCGCTGACGAAAGGTGGCTCGATTTCGGGACATGCCGCCTTGCGTGCGCCGGCCGGGGCAGGTCCCCTGCCCGCGCCATACGCAACCGTGGTGGTCGTCGATGCGCAAGGTCGGACTGTCTCCACGGCGACGGTGGCCGACACTGACGGTCACTACGAAGCGATCGATCTGCTGCCTGGAACGTACTACGCCAAAGTCGTCTCCAGCGAGGGATTCGCGCAAATCTATTCGGGCATCGAGTGTGGAACCGACGATTCCTGCGACGCGATCAGCGGAACGCCGATACCATTGGGTCTGAGCGGACAGGCTATAGGAATCAATTTCAATATCGTCCCGACCGACTACTTCTTCGGTCGCGTGATCGACGCCACGGGACGGCCGATACCGGGCGTGGCAATCGACCTCTGGGATGGCACGGGTTTCGATCACCTGGGCGTTGGTTTCAGCAGCGTCGACGGCTACTACTACGTGCAGAGCAGCCGGGGAGCTTTCCCGAATCAAACTTTCCGTGCCTCCACCGACGTCGGCAGCGCCGACTACGATGATCAGGTCTACGACGGCATCGCCTGCCCGATAGGCTCCGCCTACCTCGGTTTGTGCTCGATCGTGCAGGGAACCTCGATCGCGGCGCCCATGCCGACCCGCTTCGCGATCGCGAACTTCGTGCTGCAAGGGCCGCGCAGTCATACCGTCTTCCGCGACGGTTTCGACAACTGAGTTCGAAATCCGAGGCGGGCGAATTGCCATGTTGAGTCTGCGATTTGCTTCGGAGACACTGGCATCGAGATGAAGATGCATAGCCCCACATGATCAACGTCGTTGGCGCGACCTTCTCCGCGCTCGCTGCCGCTTTGGAAAGCGAACTGCTCGCCGACATCCCGCTCGCCCGCGCCATGGCGCTCAAGGCGAGCGCCTACGACGGCGACTCGCTGACCCTGGCCGCGCCGCTGGCGCCGAACGTCAACGACAAGGGCTGCGCGTTCGGCGGCAGCCTGGCCAGCCTGATGACCCTGGCCGGCTGGGGATTGATCAAGCTCGCCGTCGACGCGCGCGCGCTGGACTGCGACATCTACGTGCAGGACAGCTCGATCCGCTATCTCGCGCCGATCTGGCAGGACTTCGCCGCCGTGGCGCGGCCGGCCGCGGGCGAATCCTTCGACGACTTCTTCGCCGCGCTGGCCGCACGCGGCAAGGCGCGCATGAGCGTGCATTGCGTCGTGCCGCTGGCCGACGGCGCGGCGGCGGCGACGCTCGACGCGCGCTTCGTCGCGTTCGTCAAGCGCTGACGGCGGCCGTGCGATTGCGGCACAATCGGCGGCCAGGGAGGATCCCCATGCGCCGCCACGTCAAAGCCCTGCTGATGGTCGCCGCGAGCGCTCTGCTCGCCTCGTGCGCGACCGACAAGATGCGTTCGAAGGAAACCCTGCTGACCGACACGCTGCGTTCGTATGCGTCGACGATCCGCTGGGGCGCCGTCGAGAACGCGCAAGCCTTCATCGATCCGAAGGTGCTCGCCGAGCATCCGCCGAGCACGCTGGAGCTGGAGCGCTTCAAGCAGGTGCAGATCACCGGCTACAACGAGCAGCCGGCGCTGCCCGTCGGCGACAACGAGGTGCGCCAGACCGTCGAGATCAGCCTCGTCAACGTCAATACGCAGGCCGCGCGCAGCGTGATCGACCGTCAGACCTGGCGCTACGACGAGGAAGCCAAGCGCTGGTGGCTGATGACCGGCTTGCCGGTCATCACGCAAGCGCAGTAGGCCGCTGCGGCAGCGCACGACCTCCGACTTGAACGCGATCGATCCCACCCGTTCCGCAGCCAGCTGGCAACAGCTCTACGTTCCCAAGCTCTACACCGTGCTGCGCCAGGGTTACGGCCTGGCCGACCTGCGCCACGATCTGCTCGCCGGCCTCACCGTCGCGATCGTCGCGTTGCCGCTGTCGATGGCATTGGCGATCGCCTCGGGCACGACGCCCGAGAAGGGCCTGCACACGGCGATCGTCGCCGGCTTCCTGATCTCGCTGTTCGGCGGCTCGCGCGTGCAGATCGGCGGACCGACCGCGGCGTTCATCCCGGTGGTCTTCAACGTCATCGACAAGTTCGGCTACGGCGGCCTGATCCTGTGCACGCTGCTGGCCGGGCTGATGCTGATCGCGGCCGGCGTGCTGCGCGTCGGCACGCTGATGAAATACATCCCGAAGCCGGTCATCACCGGGTTCACCGCCGGCATCGCGGTCAGCATCTTCTCCAGCCAGGTCAAGGATCTGCTCGGCCTGCACATGGACAAGGTGCCGGTGGAGTTCTTCGCGCGCTGGTCGGCCTACGTCGAGCACCTGCCGAGCCTCACGCCGGCGGCTGCGGCGCTCGCGCTCGCCTGCGTCGTGCTGATCGTCGTCCTGCGGCGCTGGAAGCCGGCGGCGCCGGGCTTTCTGATCGCGGTCGCGGTCGGCGCGCTGGCGGTCGCGCTGTTCCATCTGCCGATCGAGACGATCGGCACGCGCTTCGGCGGCATTCCGGCGACGCTGCCGACGTTCGACATCCCGCACATTCCGTTCGAACGCACGCTGGAGCTGTTCCCGAGCTCGTTCACGATCGCCTTCCTCGCCGGCGTCGAGTCGTTGCTGTCGGCGGTGGTCGCCGACGGCATGATCGGCGGCCGGCATCGCTCGAACGGCGAGCTGATCGCGCAGGGCGTCGCCAACGCCGGTTCGGCGCTGTTCGGCGGCCTGCCGGCGACCGGCGCGCTGGCGCGCACCGCGACCAACGTGCGCGCCGGTGCGCGCTCGCCGGTGGCGGGGATCGCGCATGCGCTGTTCCTGCTGCTGTTCATGCTGGTGCTGGCGCCGCTGATGAGCTACGTGCCGCTGGCCGCGCTCGCTGCGGTGCTGGTCATCGTCGCCTGGAACATGGCCGAGATCGAAAGCTTCCGCCATCTGATGACCGGTCCGGTCGGCGACCGCGTCGTGCTGCTGCTGACCTTCGCGCTGACGGTGATGTTCGACCTGACCGTCGCGATCGAGGTCGGCATCGTGCTCGCCGCGTTCCTGTTCATGCATCGCATGAGCGAGGTGGTGGCGATGGAGTCGGGCGTGTCCCTGCTCGACTCCGACGAGGCCGATTCCGACGCGGTGCCGGATCAGCGCGCACAACTGCCGCCCGGCGTGGAGGCATTCCAGATCTCGGGGCCGCTCTTCTTCGCCGTCGCCAATCGCCTCGACGACGTGCTGAACCAGTTCCGCGATCCGCCGCGCGTGTTCATCCTGCGCCTGCGGCTGGTGCCGCTGATCGACGCCTCCGGCGTCACCGCGCTGACGCAGATGCTGGCGCGCTGCCGGCGCATGGGCACGCGGGTGATCCTGTCCGGCCTGCGCGAGCAGCCCCGGCGCATCCTGGCGCAGATGCACGTCGTGCCGGACGGCGAACAGCTGCGCTTCGCGCCGGATTTCAAGGCGGCGTTGGCGATGGCGGTCACTGAGCCGCCTGCGCCCCGCTAGCCGGACGCAGGCGCCTGGTTCCGGCCTACTGGCCTTCCGGCGGCTGCCAGAGCTCGACCTTGTTGCCTTCCGGGTCCATGACCCAGCCGAACTTGCCGTATTCCGACTCCTCGGTCTTCTCCAGTACCTCGCAGCCTTCCTCGCGCAGCGCCTGCAGCAATCCGGTCAGGTCCGCGACGCGGTAGTTGACCATGAACGACGACCGGCTCGGCGCGAAGTAGCCGCCGTCGCCGATCGACCAGGCGGTCGTGCCGGCGACGGGTTTTCCGTCGTCGTCCGACCAGGCGAACGCGGCGCCGCCCCAGGGCTGCACGTCGATGCCGAGGTGCTTTCTGTACCAGGCCTGCAAGGCCGGCGGATCCTTGGCGGCGAAGAACACTCCGCCGATGCCCGTGACTCGTTTCATGCTCGTCTCCTGGTGTGATTGCGAAGGATTCAGCGGCTGGCGGGCGAGGCCTGTGCGCGTCGGCGCAGGATCGCCGCGGAAATCAGGCTGATCGCGAGGCCGATCAGAAACAGCGTCGCGAACATCACCACGGCCTGGAACGCGTAGCTGTAGAACAGCGGCCGCATCTGCTCCATCTCCGCGAGCTGGCGCGCGACGCTGGCCGCGTCGGCGCCGCTGGCGCGGATCTGCGTCTGGTAGTGATCCCACATCTTCTGCACGAAGGCGTCGCCGACGATCCAATAGAAGGCGTACGTGGCGAGTCCGAACAGCAGCGAGGCGATCGCGCTGACGCCGACGCCGACACCGAGCCCGCGCGAGAAGCTGGACACGCCGCCCTGCTGCTCGCGATCGCGGCGGATCGCGAAAAAGGTCGCCGTCATCGTCAGGATCATCGCGCTGTAGCCGAAGATCTCGCCGTAGCGGAGCCAGTCCTCGCGCTGGCCGAACAGCGCGATCGGACCGAACATCAGGACGTTGACGACGATGCCGGCGAGCAGGCCGTACGTCGGGATCGGGGATTTCATCGCGTGACCTCCGTGGGAATGTGGACGCAACGCTAGCGACGCCGAGGGCCGCGGCCCATCGCCCGAACGGGTGATTCTCGGGTGATGGAAGGGAAGCCGGCGCGTTCGGGCAAGGTCACGTCCGCGAAACCGGGCGGGCGGGGAAGGAAAAGATAAGGTCGCGCGCTTTCGCGCGCATGACGTCGCCTCGGGGTCCGTGCGCTCAAGACACGATCACTCCGCTGCGCCGCGCCGCGGCGACCGCCTCGGTGCGCCGGCGCGCGCCGAGCTTGGCGTACAGGTTGGCCAGATGCGTCTTGACCGTATTCGCCGATACGCCGAGTTCGCGCGCGATCTCCTTGTTGCTGCACCCTTGCGCGAGCAGGTCGAGCACGCGGCGTTCGCGCGGGCTGAGCGCGGCGGCATCGCCGGACGGCACCGCGGGTTCGGCTGGCGGCGCATGCGTCGACGGTGGAACCTGCGCGGCGGCGGACTCGCGCGGGCGGCGCGCGAAGCGGAGCCCCGCGCCGACGCCGGCCAGCGCGATGGCCGCGGCAAGCAGTTCGCGGCCCCAGTCGAAGCGCAGCGGCATCCAGCTGACCAGGCGCAGGCAGACGGCCGCGGCGGCGGCGAGCGCGCCGTAGGCGAGCACGAGGCGAAGGGTCGACCAGCGCATGCGCGGATCATCGCCTGCGCCGCGGGCGGCGCCAAGCGGCGGCGCGCTTTGCCTCCCCGCGGCGGCTCCGGGATAATGCGCGGCCGCTACGCGCCGTCGCCCGCCCATGTCCGAATTCCTGCATCGCCTGCCCGAGTTCCTCGGTCACCATCCGTTCCTCTCGCTCGGCTTCCTCGGCGTGCTGATCGCGCTGGCCGCCAACGAGGCGCAGCGCCTCACGCGCAGCTACAAGGCGCTGACGCCGGCCGGCCTGACCCAGCTGATCAATCGCGACAACGCGCTGCTGGTGGACGTGTCCAGCATCGCCGACTTCGAGAAAGGCCACATTCCCGGCGCCAAGCACGTCGCGATGAGCCAGTTCGATCCGGAGAGCAAGGAGCTGGCCAAGGTCAAGGACCTGCCGGTGGCGGTCGTCTGCAAGACCGGCCAGACCTCGGCGCAGGCGGCGCAGCGGTTGAAGAAGGCCGGCTTCAGCAAGGTGTTCTGGCTCGAAGGCGGTCTCGGCTCGTGGGCCGAGGCGCAGATGCCGCTGGCGAAAGGGCGCGCGTAGGCCGGATTTCGCCGTCCGATCGCCACGGCGCGCGATCGCGAGCGCTGCATCCGCAGCGCAGCCCGGTTTTCCGGGAACGATCTCCGGGAACGACCGATGCGCACCCGGACGCGGCTGCGGCGCGGTGCTAGGCTCGACCGGCAGGGGGTCAACCGGGAGCCACGCCGATGAGCGTCTTGCCGCTGCTGCGAACCTCGAACCGCATCTTCCTCTCCACCTGCGCCGCGACCCTGCTCGCACTCGCCGCCGTGCCGGCCGCGGCGCTGCCGCCGATCGGCTCGGCGGACGTCGCGATCGCCGATCCGGACGTTCCGCCGCCGCCGACCACGCCGTGCGTGGTGCCGCTGTACGAAGCTTTCACCTTCATCGGCTTCGACAATCAGCCGTTCGCCTACGCGCCGCCGTCCGCCTGCCCCGGGCCGTGGGGCAAGGTCGTGCTCAGCCTCGATTTCGACGTCACCGCCGGCCGCCAGTTCGACCGCACCGGACGCATCTGGCTGAATGGCGCGAACATCTATTTCGGCACCACGCAGGAGCCGCGTGCGACGGTCGCGCCGACCTGGCACATCGAGCGCGATCTGAGCGACTACTCCGCGCTGTTCGCGAATGCCGGCGGCGGCTACGTCGAGCTCGGCAACGTCGTCGACGGCACCTACACCGGCATCATCCACGGCAGCGCCCGGCTGGCGTTCTATCCGCGCACCAGCGGACTCGATCGCCCGCCGCGGCCGGACCGCGTGCTGCCGCTGGCGGCGGGTCCGGACGGCGGCATCGTCGACCTGGTGGGCGACGCGCGGCTGGCGGTGACGCTGAACCTGCCGACCAACATCGAGCGCGCCTATCTCGACGTGATCGCGCAGAGCCAGGGCGACGACGAGTTCTGGTATCTGTGCGTGCCGGACGCTCTCGCCGGCGAATTGCAGTCCTGCCCCGGCAGCGGCTTTCGCGAATCGCAGGTGTTCATCGACGGCGTCGCCGCCGGTGTCGCGCCGGTGTATCCGTGGCTCTACACCGGCGCGATCGATCCGGGCCTGTGGCGACCGACGCCGAGCATCCAGACGCTCGCCTTCGAGCCCTACCGCGTCGACCTGACGCCGTTCACCGGCAGCCTGAGCGACGGCCGGCCGCACACCGTCTCTATCGGCGTGTTCAACGCGCAGAACCGCTTCTCGACCACCGCCAATCTGCTGCTCTATCTCGATCGCGGCAGCGCGCACACGCGCGGCGCGGTCACCGCCAACACGTTGAGCTTCCCGCCGACGCCCGCGGTCGACGTCGTCGACGACTCGAACGCCGACGCGATCGTGAAGACGGTCGGCGTGACCTCGACGCGCGCGTTCCGCATCGCCGGCTACGTCGACACCTCGCACGGCCGCGTGGTCACCACGCTCGATCAGCGCATCGCGTTCTCGAACGTGCAGGATTTCGACATCGCCACCGATGGCTCGGACTATCGGCAGGCGCTGGTGCAGCGGACCACCGTCGATGCGACCGCGACGATCCAGCAGGGCCATCGTCCGGCGCGCTTCCAGCGTGCGCACAGCGAATGGCCGTTGGCGATCGAGTACCGCTACGACGGCGCCGCCGACGGCAGCGCGACGCAGACCACCACCATCGACCAGGGCCTCGATCGCGCGCTCGAGGTCGGTCTCGCCGGACACGCGCTGTTCCGCGCCACGCGCGAGCAGCGCATGCAGACCGCGGACACGTTGCAGCTCGACGCGGACGGCAACCTGCTCGGCCGCGTCGGCCAGGGCAGCACGCAGAGCTATGCCTACCGCAGCTCGCTCGGCGCCTGCTACGACCGCCGCATCACGACGCAGGACGGCGTGCTGAGCGCGGTCGCCGACGGCCGCGGCTGTCCGGGCCGGCGCAATCACCTGACGTGGCTCGACGCATTCGCCCAGGTCGCCTCGTCGTTCTGGGGCGCGAGCCTGCGCCAGCTGCCCTGAGAGCAGTGCCGACGGCGCACCCCGCGGGTGCGCCGTCGGCGCGTACGTGGAATAATCCCGTCCCTTTTCCCACTTCACGCGAGCAGATTCATGGCAGAGAACAGCAACGGCGCGCCGAACGGCCAGACCCCTCCGCAGCAGGCCCAGGCGCAATTGAATCTGCAGCGCATCTACCTCAAGGACGTCTCCTTCGAGGCGCCGGGCGCACCGCAGATCTTCCAGCAGCAGGGCCAGCCGAATGTCGAGCTGAACCTGAGCCAGCGCGTGGCGCAGGTCGCCAACGACACCTTCGAGGTCGTGCTCAGCGTGACCGCGACCTGCAAGGTCGAAGACAAGACCGCCTACCTCGCCGAAGTGCACCAGGCCGGCGTGTTCGGTCTCAGCGGCTTCGACGACGCGTCGCGCGAAGCGGTCCTGGCGACCTACTGTCCGAACGTGCTGTTCCCGTACGTGCGCCAGACCGTGTCGGACCTGGTGCAGAACGGCGGCTTCCCGCCGTTCTTCCTGCAGCCGATCAACTTCGACGCGCTCTACGCCGAGCAGCTGCGCCGCCGCGCCGAAGGCGCCACCGGCGAAACCAGCGCGAACGCCTGACGCACGGTCCGGCGCAGGGAACGGGACGGTGAGTGAGACATCGTCGGTAGCCGTACTCGGCGCCGGCTCCTGGGGCACGGCGCTGGCCGTGCAACTGGCGCGCAACGGCGTGCCGACCACGTTGTGGGGACGATCGCCGCAGGCGATCGTCGACATGGCGACGGCGCGCCGCAACGTGCACTACCTGCCCGATCTCGAACTGCCCGACACGCTGCAGCTGTCGGCGATGATCGAGCCGCTCGCGCGCGACGCCGGCACGATCCTGATCGCGGTACCGAGCCACGCCTTCGACGGCGTGCTCGCCGCGATCGCACCCTGGGTCGCCGACGGCGTTGGCATCGCGTGGGCGACCAAGGGTTTCGATCCAGCATCCGGCCGCTTCCTGCACGAACTCGTCGCCGAGCGGTTGCCGCGGCATCCGGCCGCGGTGGTCACCGGGCCGTCGTTCGCGCGCGAAGTCGCGCTTGGCCTGCCGACCGCGCTGACCGTGCATTCCGGCGACGCTGCCTTCGCGCAGGACGTCGCGCAGAAACTCCACTCGCCGTTCTTCCGCGCCTATACCGGCAGCGACGTCGCCGGCGCCGAACTCGGCGGCGCGATGAAGAACGTGCTCGCCGTCGCCACCGGCGTCGCCGACGGCATGCAGATGGGACTGAACGCGCGTGCCGGCCTGATCACGCGCGGCCTGGCCGAGATGCTGCGCCTCGGCGCCGCGCTCGGCTCGCGTCCGGAAACGCTGATGGGTCTGGCCGGCCTCGGCGATCTGGTGCTGACCTGCACCGGCGATCTCTCGCGCAACCGCCGCCTCGGCCTCGCGCTCGGCCGCGGCATCGGCCTGCAGCAGGCGGTGGCCGAGATCGGCCAGGTGGTCGAGAGCGTGCAGACCGTCGACACGGTGATGCAGCTCGCCGACGCGCACGGCGTCGAACTGCCGATCACCGCGCTGGTGCAGAAGGTGCTGCACGAAGAGCTGACGCCGACCGAAGGCATGCACGCGCTGCTGTCGCGCGAACAGAAGCCGGAATATCCGGAAGAGCGCTGAACGTCTTCACCTCTCCCGCTTGCGGGAGAGGTCGCGCCACAGGCGCGGGTGAGGATCGAGGCCGCTGCGAGCGGCCGAGGCTGAGGCATGGATGCCGAAGGGAGAGCGCACCAAGAAGGGGTGCTCTCCCATGCGATGCCTACCACCGATCGCCCTCACCCCAACCCTCTCCCGCAAGCGGGAGTAATTGGCGACTCTCAGCCTTCGGCCGCGCCGTCGAAGCCGAGTTGCCGCCAGGCTTCGTAGACGACGATCGCGACCGCATTCGACAGGTTCAGGCTGCGATTGCCCGGCCGCATCGGCAGGCGCAGGCGATGCGGCGCGTCGATGCGGTCGAGCAGGTCCTGCGGCAGGCCGCGCGTTTCCGGTCCGAACAGCAGCGCGTCGCCGTCGGCGTAGGCGACGGTGTCGTAACGCAGGCTTCCGCGCGTGGACAGCGCGAGCAATCGCCGCGGCGCGACGGTGTGCAGGAAGGCGGCGAGATCGTCGTGGACGGCGACGGTCGCGAATTCGTGATAGTCCAGGCCGGCGCGGCGCAGCTTGGCGTGGTCGAGTTCGAAACCGAGCGGCCGGATCAGATGCAGGGCCGCGCCGCTGTTCGCGCAGAGGCGAATCACATTGCCGGTGTTCGGCGGAATCTCGGGTTGGAACAGGACGACGTGCAGCATGCACGCATGATCGCACGCCCGCGCGCGCCGGCCGAACGCACGGCGGCGCCGCCGGAGCGGTTCGTCGAACCGCTCACTGCGGCATCAGGCCGGCGCGCGCACCGCCGATCGGCGCCATCGTGTTCGCGACGTCGACGTCCGGCACACGGGAGGCGTTCTCGCTCTGGTAGGCGAGCGCGCCGTCCATCGCGTCCTCGGCCGGCGCGACCACGCGCACCGTCGGCAGCGTCACCATCGCCAGTCCTTCCGACACGCGCTGGTTCACGCGCACGGTCGGCAGCAGGGTCACGTTGAGCGGCTTGGTCGCGGCGACGCGCATCGTCGAGGCGGCTTCGGGGCGCGCGCTGCTGGCGAAGACGGTCACCTCGGGCAGCAAGGTCGCCTGGATCGGCGCGCGGGCGTCGACCGACATGGTCGCGGCGTGGGCGCAGGCAGCGGTGCCGGCGAAGACGAAGGCCAGCGCGGTGCACATCGAGCGGCGGTTGATCAATCGGGCATTCATGGCTTTCTCCTGCAAGACGGGTCGTGATCTGCACTAACGCAAGCACCATGCCAGGGTCGACGCAGGCTCCGTTTGCAGGTCAATAGATGCAGGATCAAGCAGTTGCGTTGCTAGGCCGGAAGTCATGGTCGGCCGGGCGGACACGCGGACGGACGTACGCGGGCGTCCGCGCGGCGGCGCGAGGCGAGTTGTTCGACGAGAGACGGCGGGCGGATGCCCGCGCCGCAGGACTCAGGGCTTGCCCGAACCGCGCAGCAGATAGGTCGTGTAGAGCACGTAGCCGTCCTGCGTGACGACTTGCGTGGTCATGTCGGTGAAACCCGAATCGCCCCACCACGATTGATTGCGCAGACCGGCGACCGCCTGCTGCCACTCGCGTCCGCCTTCCGCGCGCGCGGCCTGGCCGGCGAAGTCGTTGTCCGCGGCGAGCACCTGGCACAGGCTCGCGCGGCACTCGACGTGGACCAGCGCGACGTGGTCGCCGGCGCCTTCGGGCAACGCGCCGATCCATTCGTCGAGCGAACCTTGCAGTTTCGGCGTCGCCGCCGCGGACCAGGCGTCGTCGGGCTTCTCCTGATCGAAGCGCTTCCACAGTTCGCGCGCGGTGTCCGGCAGGCGATCCTTCTCCGGTTCGGCTTCCTGCTGGGCGAGCAGGTCCGCGAACAGGTCCGCCGCGTGGTCGGCGTCGATCGGCGGCGTCTTCGGCGGCTCTTCTTCGGCGACCGCTTCCGGCTCGGCCGGAACCGCTTCCGCGTGCGGCGGCTCGTCGCCCGGCGGTACCACCAGCGGCGCGACCGGGATGGTCGGCGGCAGCGCCGGCGGTGCTTGCTCGACGACTTCGCGAGGCGGTGGCGCAGGCTTCGGCGGGTGGACGTGCGTCGGTGTCGGCGCCGCCGCCGGCGCGGGCGCCCGCGCCACCGGCGTGCGCGGCAGGGCCAGATACAACCATACCGACGCGGCGGCGATCAGGGCGCAGAGAACGAGAAGGCGCTGGTGGCGCATGCGGGCGGGCCCAACGAAGCGCGCATCCGGCGCGTCAGGGGAAGTCCATCGCCGCAGTTTCCATCACCCGCGCCGAAAGCGGAAGCGCGCTTCCGCTTCGGCCGCGCGCGCTAGGGTTTCAGCGCGGCGCGCAGCGCGCCGTCGTCGAGCGCCTTGTCGACGGTCTCGCGCAAGGTCTTCTCGGTGAGTGCGCGCAGGTCCTCGACATCGGCGAACACGCCGGTCTTCAGGCTCATCAGCGAACCGTCGACGTTCGACGCCGAATAGGTGCGCACGAAACGCGCCTTTCCGGAGGCGCGCTCGATCACCGAGACCTCGATCTCCACGTTCGCCTCGCGCCGCGCCATCTGGTTGCAGTCGAGCTTGCGGATCGTGCCGGTGAGTTGCAGCGTTCCCGCGCCCGCTTCGACCGCCGCGCCGCGCGCGCGCAGGCCGTCGGCGAACGCGTCGCGGACCAGTTCGGACACCGGCCGCTCGGCATCCAGCGTCTTCAGCGGATTGCCGAAACCGCCGCGGATCGCGCCGATGAAGGTCGCCGGCTCGCCGCGCTGGTCGACGAAGCTGCCGACGTCGATCGGCGCGCTCGCCGCGAGCGTCGACGGCGTCGTCGACGGCGCGTACTTGAGGCCGACGCGGGTCGTGCCGCACGCGGCCAGGCTTGCGGCGCAGATCAGCGCCATCGCGAATCGTTTCATTGCCGTCCCCTGTGGATCGCCGTGCGGGCTTGCGTCGGCGTCGAGCCGCCAAGATAGCGTCCAGCGCCGGCCATCGCCACGCTCCGCGGCGTTCTCCGGCGTCAGCGCCGCGCGGCGCAGGCGTTCTTCGGCAGGGCGCGTCCGTCGCCGAGATCGAGCACGAACGAATCGAAGCGTCCCTCGCGCAAGCCCCAGCCGCCGAGACGGCGGCCGTCGGCGCTGATCGCGGTGGCCGCGCCGAACTGCCAGCCTGCCGGCAGCGCGATGCCGCGTCCGGCCAGCCAGCGCTCGAGCGGCTGCAGGCCGCCGTCGGCGCTCCAGATCACCGCGCGTCGCTCGTTGCCCTGGCCGGCGCTGCCGACGACGAGGCGGCCGTCCTCGCTGCTCGACAGCAGGTGCAGCGGTTGCAGCGACGAGCGGGACGGCAACGCGACGACACCGTCGTCGGCGCGCCAGCGATACGCGGCGGTGGCCCCGCGCGCGTCGTCGAGCGTGCCGAGCAGCACGCGCGCGGAGTGGCTGGCCGCGGCGATCTCACGCACCGCGCGATGCTCGCGGTCGAGCAGCGATCGCCGCGTGCCGGCCGACCACAGCGCGCCGCGGCGGCGGCCGTCCTCGCCCTCGTTCCAGCCGTAGATCACCGCGCCGTCCTCGCTGACGCCTTCCGCGCGCGCCGCGCCGTCGCCGGGGAGCAGGCGCAAGCCGTCGGCCGGCGTCCAGACGAAGGCGGCGGCGGCGTCGCCGAGGCTGCCGACGACTTGCGCCGCGTCGGTCACGCCGAAGGCCTGGCTCACCACGCTGAGCGCGTCGACGCCGGGCGCGCCGCCGAGGCGGTGCAGGCGGCCGTCGGCGTCCCAGTAGCTGGCGACCTCGCGGCGCTCGGCGTCGAGGCTGGAGCCGGCGACGTAGCGCCCGCTGGCCGACAGCGCGCGCACGCTGATCGCCGCGTCGAGCTTCTGCACGCCGGCGCCGACGTTCCAGCGGAAACCGGCCTCGCCGCCGCTGATGCTGCCGGCGGCGACGCAGCCATCGGCCGACAGCGCGGCGAGCTGGCTGCCGGGCAGGCCGAGTGCGGTGAACTCGGCCGCCCTGCTCGGCATCGCGACGGCGATGCCGAGCAGGGCGAGTGCGATCGCGGGGCGCGCCATTCCCTTGCGCTGCAGCGAGAACATGAGGCGTCTATCGCGCCGCGGCGTCGAAGCCGTCGGCGAACAAGCGGTCGCCGCCGTCGCTGCGGAAGCTCGCCACCACCGTGCAGTCGGCGCCGACCGGGGCGGTCGTGTAGACGCTGCCGGACAGACTGCCGCCGCAACCGCTGACGCTGTCGACGACGTAGCCGGCCTCGACGAGGACGTCGAATCGGCGCACCTCGCCGGCGTAGACCGTCACCGGCTTGGCCGGATCGAGGCGCCCGCCGGCGCCGGACTGCGGCGTCAGCGTGTAGACCGCCGCGTCGGAGAGGCGGGCGAACAGCGTCGATTCGAGCAGCGACACCGAGCCGTTGCCGACGGCGCCTTCGCGGCTGCCGGTGCGTCCCTGCGCGCGCACCCAGAAGCCGGTGTCGCGCGGCAGCGCGGCGCCGGCGGCGTAGCGCCAGCCGTTCGCGGAAGGCTGACCCTGGCCGAGCGGCGTCCAGGTGTCGCCGTCGAGCGAGAGGTCGAAGCGCACTTCGGTGGCGACCGGCGAGGCGCCGCCGAGCGTCCAGCGCAGCGTGCCGGCGGCATCGACGCCGAGGTGCCGCGATGCGCCGGCGGCGGCGGGCAGGCGCGCCAGATGCGAGCGCGAAAGGCCGTCGATGCTGGTGAAGTCGCCGGCGACCAGCAGCTTGCCGTCGGCCAGCTGCGCCATCGCGAAGATCCATTCGGCCACCGCCGGCTGGAAGTCCGGATCGAGAGAACCGTCCGGCCGCAGGCGCGCGAGGTAGCGGCGCGTCTCGCCGCCGATGCGGGTGAACTTGCCGCCGAGCGCGATCGAGCCGTCGGCCGCGAGCACCAGCGACTGCACTGCGTCGTTCGGCGTGGCCGGACTGAAGCTGCGATCGAGCGAGCCGTCGGCGTTCAGACGCGCGAGATACTGCGTGGCGCCGTCGATCGACAGGTAGCCGGCGATCAGGATCTTGCCGCTCGGCAACGGCTGCAGGATGTTGACGACGCCGAAGTCCTGGAACGGCGAGACGAACGTCGCGTCGAGGGTGCCGTCGGCGTTCAGGCGCGCGATGCCGCGGCACGGCGTGCCGTCGATGCTGCCGAAGTAGCCGGCGAGGAGGATCTTGCCGCCGGGCAGCACCTGCAGCGGCTCGACGGGGTTGTCGAGCGTCGGTGCGTGGAAGCTGGCGTCGATCGAGCCGTCCGCGTTCAGGCGGGTGATCGTCGGCTGATGCTCGTACGGATTGGTCACCACGCGCAGGCCGGAAACGACGATGCGCCCGTCCGGCTGCAGCGCGACCGCGCGCGCCCAGGGTTCGCCCGAGCCGGCCCAGTTCGGCGGCGTGAAGCCGATGTCGAGGCTGCCGTCGGCGTTGAGCCGCGCCAGGCCGGGCCGCTCCACGCCGTTGACCTTGGTGAAGTGGCCGCCGATCAGGAACTTGCCGTCCGGCTGCGGCGAGATCACGTCGACCGCGTTGGAAAAGCCCGGCTCGATCGTCGGCGCGACGAAGCTCGCGTCGATGCTGCCGTCGGCGTGCAACCGCGCCATGCCCGCGCGCGTGGTGCCGACGTAACTGAAGCCGCAGCCGATCAGGAGCTGCTGGTCCGGCAGCTGCACCAGGCAGCGCGGCGTGGAGTCGACACCCGAGTAGATCGGGTCGGCGCCGGCGACGAAGGCCGTTTCGACGCGGCCATCGGTTTCCAGCCGCGCGATGCGCTGGCGCGACCGGCCGCCGACCCGGGTGAACTCGCCGCCGAGCGCGATCTTGCCGTCGGCGAGCACGGCGATCGTGTGGGCCGGCGCGGAGGCGTCGGCGGCGAAGCCGGCGTCGAGGCTGCCGTCGGCGTTGAGCCGCGCCACGCGCAGCCGCTGCACGCCGCCGACCTGGCTGAACGTGCCGGCGACCAGGATGCGTCCGTCGGGCTGTACGGCGATGCTCTTCACCGCGGCGTTCGGGTCGGGTCGGAAGTCCGCGTCGAGACCGCCGTCGGGGTGCAGCTTGAGCAGGCCGGTCTGCTTGCCGCTGCCGTGGTCGGGCAGCTCGAACGGACCCGCGCCGACCAGGCTGCCGTCGCCGAGCGCGACCAGCCGTTGCACCGAGAACGCCAGCGCCTGCGCGTCCTCGTCGGACGGCTGCTGGAAGCTCGCGTCCAGGCTGCCGTCGGGATTCACGCGCGCGAAGGCCAGCGGCGTCGAGCCGTCGCTCGGCTCGAAGTAGCCGGCGAGGACGATCCTGCCGTCCGGCTGCGCCGCGGCCGAGTAGACCGAGCCGTACCAGCCTTCCTGCGCGAAGAACGGCACGAAGTCCGCATCGAGGCGGCCTTGCGCGTCGAGGCGCATCAGGCCGGTTCCCGCGCCGATCAGCAGGATGCCGCCGTCGGGCTGGCGCACGATGGCGCTGGCGATGCTGCCCAAGTCCAGGTCGTAGTCCTGGTCGAGGCGGCCGTTCGCCTCCAGCGCGGCGAAGCCGTAGCGCGGGATGCCGTCGACCTTGCTGAAGTAGCCGGCGATCAGCACGCGGCCGTCGTCGAGCGGCAGCATCGCGCTGACCGGCCCGTTCAGATCGACCTGGAACGTCGGATCGAGGCGGCCGTCGACGCGCAGGCGTGCGAGGCCGAGCGCCTGGCCGCCGCCGATGTAGTCGAAGCCGCCGGCGACCAGCAGCTTGCCGTCGGCCTGCGACACCAGCAGGTCGATCGCGCCGTTGGCGCCGGGATCGAAGCCGTCGTCGAGGCCGACGATCTGGTCCGGCGCCGGCGCGGCGGAGAACGCCGGCGACGACACCGCGCACAGCGGCAGCGCGAGCAGGCACAGCAGCGGCAGGCGGCGGGAAAGTCTGCGCAAGGAATTCATGGACGTTTCCGGAAAGCGGGAGAAGGCGGCGCGCACGGCGCCGGTCGAGGCGTGCGGGAGGCGGGCGCGGCTCACGGCGCGGCTCCGTCGAAGTCGTCGTGGAAGATCCGGTCGGGATCGCCGACGACGAAGGTCAGCGGCAGCGCCGTGCGCAGCTGCAGCGGGTCGTTGCTGTGGATGCACAGGTTCGCCTCGTAGCGGCCGTCGCGCAGCTGGCTCGCGTCGAGGACGAGGTTCAGCGTGGCGGCCGGATCGCCCGGTTGCAGCGAGCCGCCGGGCTGGTCCAGGTGCAGCCACGGAATCTCGGCCAGTTCGGCGCAGCGGTTGCCGCGGTGCGCGAAGCTGATCGCGCTGATCTGCGACCAGCCGCCGTCCGGCCCGGTGATCGGATGCAGGAAGCTGCCCTGGCCGGTGGTCTTGTCGACGCGCCAGAGCGAACCGTCCTCGCGTCCGGTCGCGTCGAGATAGCCGAACGCGGCGACGTAGGCGACCGAATCGTCGGCCGGATCGAAGGCCAGCGCGCTGATGTAGCCGTTGGTCGAGAAGCCGAGCGAACCGACCAGGCCGGCCGCGCCGGTGTGCTTGTCGATCGCGTACAGCGCGTCCTGGGTGACGTCGAGGCCGTACAGGCGGCCGTCGTTGTCGAAGTCGATGCTGATGATGCCGGGTGCGCCGTCGATGACCGCGACCTGGATCGCCGTCGCGTTGCGCGGATCGACCGACCACAGGCGGCTGCCGTTGCCGTCGGAGGTGGCGAGGTAGAGCGCGCCGCTGGTCGGGTCCTGCTTCAGGCCGCTCGGCGTTTCCAGCGACGGCAGCGCGAGGGTGCCGATCAGTTCGGGCTGCGCGTAGACGTTCGGCACGACGCTGACCGGCGCGATGCGCCACAGCTGGTGGTTGCCGGCGTCGAGCGCGTACAGCGTGCCGAAGTCGTCGTCGAGGAAGTCGGCGCCGGTGTACGTGTTCGCGCCGATCATGCCGCGCAGGTCGAAGCCGCCGCCCCAGACGCCGGAATAGTCGGCCGAGTCGATCGTGCCGTTGACCAGATAGCCACCCCAGATGTCGAGCGCCCACAGCGGACGGTCGTCGCTGCCGCGCGGCGTCGCGTCGGCGTCGCCGATGCGCGGCACCGCGCCGCGCCGGCCGACGATGTTCGGATCGGGCTTGGCGGCGAACGGCGCCGCGACGGCGTCGTGCAGCGGCAGCGCGAAGCGCGGCTTCTCCGGCAGATGGCTGTTCGCGGCGGCCGTGCCGGCGTGCCAGTCGAGACGGCCGTCGCCGAGGTTGGCGATCTGCACGCTGGCCTGCGCTTGGCCGCCGACCGGCGCGCTGCGTTCGATCGATGTGGGGTCGATCGACACTTCGGCGCGGCGCGCGAGGATCTGCACCTGGCGCGTGCGCGCATAGACGTCCGGATCCGACGGCGTCCACACCAGGCGACGCACGTTGCGCAGGCTCTGCTGGTAGAACGAATACTGCTGCGCGAGATTCTTGTTCTGCAGGCCGATGCCGGCGCAGCCGCCGTGGGCGCAGGCCGGCTGTCCGCCGAACGCGGTGTTGGCGTACTGGAACTCGATCACGCCGCTGCCTTCGTGCAGGATCACTTCAGCGTCGAGGCCGTGATCGGGATTGCCGTCGCCGCCGGCCACCAGCGCGTCCTCGTAGGCGACCACGAAGCGGCGGTTCGGCGCGCTGCCGAGGATCTTCCAGTAGACGTTGCCGGCGCTGATCGTGGTCTCGTAGAACGCCAGCGCATTGGCGTAGGGCGTCAAGGCCGGATCGGGCAGCGGTCGCACGCCGAACTGCGCCAGCGACGGGCAGCTGTTGTAGTAGTCGCGCAGGTTCGCCAGCGCGCCCCAGCCGGCGCACAGGGTCTCGATGCGGTCGCCGAACAGGCGGAAATCGAAGTCGGCCGGGAAGGCGAGGCGGCCGTCGAGCGAGAGCGTGCCGTCGCTGATGTCGATCCAGTCCAGCGGCTGGCTGTCGTCGACGGCATAGCCGCCGGGCGGATCGGCCTGGCCCGACCAGGTCGCCGTCGGCGCGATCGATTCGCTGACGGTCAGGATGCGGTTGTACTGGTGGCTCGCGCCGGGCGCCAGTTCGATCGGCTCGCGGTCGAGGATCGTGCCGACCTGGTTGTCGCGCAGCGAGTGGTAGCGCAGCGTCTTGCCGGTGTGGTTGGTGACGCGATAGCAGAAGTTGACCTGGTCGCCGGTGGCGATCTCCAGCGAGGTCGCGCTGCCGCAGGCGTCCGGCTGCGCCGGGTCGGCGGCGGCCACGGTCAGTTCGAGATCGAGCGGCGCGTCGGCGGCGTCGTCCTGCTCGACCACGACGCGGTCGAGGCCGGTCCAGTCGCCGCGCAGCGTGCCGTCGTCCTGGTGCACGTAATGGCGGAACGCGAGGCGGCCGGTGCCGCTGGTCGGCAGGCCGTCGGCGACGCCGAGCTGGTAGCGCGTCCATTCCTCCGGATAGGTCGACACCGCCTCGCCCGGGTTGAGGTCGAGCAGCAGGGTCTGGAAACCGCCCACGTCCTCCGGCTGCGTGCCGACGTCGGCGCAGGCGCCGCTGCAGGCGCGCACTTGCAGGCGCGTGGGCCACTGCGAGCCGAGCAGGGTGCGCGTGTAGAAGGAGATCTTCGTGTTCGGGCCGAACTGGATCGGCGGTGTGACCAACCAGGAACTGATCGTGCCGGCGTTGGCCAGGGTCGAGTACGGATGCGAGGCGATGTATGAGCTCGGCGAGCCGTCGTAGGCGAGGAAGGTGTTGACCAGGTCGCCCTGCTGCCACACCAGCCAGGGATGGTCGCTGTTGTTCTGGCGGATCCAGCCCTGCGCGAAAAGACCGTGCAGCAGGTCGATCTGCGCGAAGCCTTCGTCGACGACGCGCAGCGCGGACCCGGCCGGGTCCGCGCGCGGCGGTGTGCGGTCGCTGCGGCCGCCGGCGGCCAGCTGGCGCGGATCGAGGAGGCCGGTCGCGTGCGGCCAGGCGGCCGCCAGGCTGGTGGCGCGTTCCGGCGGTGCCGAGGTGGTGCCGGCGGCGCCGGCCCAAGCCAGCGGCGCCCATGCGAGCAGGCCGGCGACGAGCGCCGGGCCTTTGTTGCGGATGCTGTTCATGTCACTCCCCACGTTTCGAATGTCTGCCGCCGCGGATCGTCGCGCCGTGGCTGTCGCGGTGTCCGATCAATACGTCCGGACGGTGACGGCGGCCCCACGTCACCGCCATGCGCCGCGCACGCCATCCGCACAGAACTCAAACATCGCTTGAAAATCATGTGCTTGCGAGGTGGCGGGTAGAGGCTCCGTGGCCTGCGGTCGTACCTGGGCGAGGCATGTCGAGTCGCCGTCGCCGCAGGCGCGACGGCGCGGGCGGGAAAGCCGCCCGTGGCGGACGGACGGTCCGCCGACGGCGATCGGATGCCGGCGGTGGTCCACGGTGCCGCGCCCGATGGATGCCCCGCGCTCGCCGGCACGACGCCGGCTCCCGCGTCAGCGCGCGGCTTGCGCGTCGAGCCTGGGCTCGCGCTCGCCGGCCAGCAGGCGCAGCCGCGCCTCGGCTTCGCCGGCAAGGCCGTCGCGTCCGAGGGCGCGATACAGCTGCGCCGTCGCGCGCGCGGCGTGGTAGTCGCGGTCGGCGTAGGGCACCAGACGACCGCCGAGGGAGGCCGCGCGTTCGAGTTCGCCGGATTGGAGCAGGACCGGCAGCCAGGCGGTGGCCGCCACGACCAGGGCGGACGGCGTGCCGCGTTCCTCGGCCAGCCCGAGCGTGGCGTCGAACGCGGCCTCGGCACCGGGCTGCTTGCGCGCGGCGAGCAGGCGCGCTTCGGCGAGCTTTTCGATCCAGCGTCGATCGAGGTCTTCCGGCGCCGGCGGCGCGGATTTCAGCCGCTGCAGTACCTGCTCGGCGCGGTCGATCCTGCCGAGGCGCAGCGCGGCGTCGATCACCATCCAGCTCGCTTCGGACAGGAGCCCTTGCCCGGTCGGATCGACCGAGCGCGCGACGCGCGCCAGCAGCGCGTCGCCCTGCGCGGCGAGCGCGGCGTAGTCGCCGCGTTCGCCGAGCAGCGCCGCGCGCAGGACGGAGAATTCGGTGTCGCTCTGGCTCGGATCGTCCGGTTGCGGATCGAAGCGCCGGATCAGCTCGTCGGTCTCGCGCAGGCGTCCGGCGGCGAACAGCGCGCGTGCGCGCGCCGCCGCCACGCGGCGGCCGAAGACCTGGTTCGGCAGCTGCGCGGCGAGTTCCATCGCACGCTGGCTGGTCGCCAGCGCGCCGCCGACGTCGAGCAGGCCGAGTTGGGCGTAGGCCTTGTTGTGCAGGCTGATCACCAGCTGGTCGCGCACGCCGAAACCGCTGAGGATCGGGATCGCGCGGTCCAGCGCGGCGATGCCCTGCTCGATGCGGCCGCGATTGACCTCGGCCATGCCGACGTTGATTTCCAGGTTGGCCGTGCCGATGCGGTCGCCGGCGCGTTGCAGGTCGACGCGCGCCTGGCCGAAGTCGGCCATCGCGGCGCCGAACTCGTTGCGGCTCGCGTGCACCACGCCGCGGCCCATGTAGGCGCGGCCGAGCAGGCGGATCTCGTCGCTGTTCTTCAGCAGCGCGATCACCTTGTCGTAGGCGGCCTCGGCGGCGCCGAAATCGAGCCGGCCGACGGTGAGCGTGCCGAGGCCGAGGTAGGCCAATGCGCGCACCTGCAGCGGGATCGCGGCGTCGTCGCTGGCGAGCGGGCGGAACAGGCTCTCCGCTTCGTCCGGCCGTCCCTGCCGCACCGCGGTCTGGCCGGCGCGTACGCGCAGGCGCGGATCGCCGCGCAGCGCCGGCGGCGCGTCGTCGATCAAGTGGCGCGCCTGGCCGAGGTCGCCGACCAGCAGGGCGGCGTCGATGCGTTGCAGCAGCTCGTCGGCCGGCAGCGGCGACTGCGGCGCCGCCGCGTCGGGCACGCCGAGCGCGTCCATCAATGCGATCGCCGCGCTGCGGGAGGCTTCCAGCGGCGTCGCGCCGGAACCTTCGTAGCTGCGCAGGCCGTCGCCGTGATAGACGTCGAGCGTGAAGCGCCAGCCCTGCGCCGAGGCGCTGGCGCGCGGACTGACGATCCAGCCGGCGCCGGTGACCGCGCGCAGGCGGCCGAGCTGGCCGTCGTCGCGCGTCTCGGCGCGGCCGCCGGCACCGACCGCGCTGACCGCCTGCTCGCTCGGCAGCACGTGGCGCTTGGCGTTCTGACGCAGCAGGGTCGCGATGTAGTCCATTCCGCCGAGGCGCACCCAGGCCGATTCGGGCTGGTCGTCGGCCAACTGGACCGGCAGCACCACGAACAATTCCGACGCGTCGCCGGCGGCGACCGCCATGGACGGCGCACGCGCGTGCCATAGGTAGCCGCCGATCAGCGCGGCGACGAGCGCGAGCGACGCGCCGGCGACGAGCCAGGCGCGCTTGCCGCCGTGCGAGCGCGGGACGCTGCCGTCGGCGGACGTCGCCGTTGCGGCGGCGGCCGATGCGCTCTCCGGCGGCATCGTCGCGGCCGACGCGGCGATCACCTCGGTCGGCGCGACCCAGCGATGCCCGAAGCGCGGCACGGTGCGGATCATCGTGCGCTCGGCGCCGGTGTCGCCGAGCACCTGGCGCGCGCGCAGCAGGGTCTGCGCCAGCGAATGGTCGTTGACGTCGGCGCTGCCCCAGACGGCGGAAATCAGCTCGTCGCGGCCGACCGCGCGGTCGCGGTGCTCGATCAGATAGGCGAGGCAGTCGAGCGATTTCGGCGGAATGGCGACCAGCTCGTCGCCGGCCCACAGCTCACGCGAGCGCGGGTCGAGACGGAACCGGCCAAACCGATAGCTGCTCGCGGACATCGACGGACTTGCTCCACCCACACGTGCTTCACCTGCGTTGCGCAAGCGGCACGGCAGGGTACCTCAAACCGTCGCCCCCTCGGACTTCCGGCGGAGGTCCGGCCCCGCGCGCGGCGGTCAACGCGCCATGCGTGCGCGATGCACGCGCTCGATCAGCGCCTCGGCGGTCGGATTCGGTGCGAACGGCGCGAACAGGTGCCGATTCGGAGGCGGCGAGAAGACGATCTTGGCGCCGAAACGGCACGGCGTGCGCAGGCTCAGCGTGATCCGCGGCGGATTGAAGAGCGTCGACGCATCGACGTTGATGATCTCGGCGAGCGCGATGCGCGCCTCTTCGCCGGCCTTGCGCACGATCAACGAGTCGCCGGCCTCGACGACTTCATCGGCGAGGTCGTGGCTGAGCGCATGCAGGAAGACATGCGTCAGAACCGCCGTCCCGATCGGAATCAGCAGGAAGACGGGATCGAACGAGGGCGGGCTGTGCCGGTCCGACAGCCACCGAAGGATCGCGAGCGCGGGGAAACTCCAGCCGATCAGGGGAACGACGCGCTTGTAGAAGTAGGTCCAACGCGAGGAGATCACTCGCATACTTGTCTCATTCCGCTACCAGTCGATCGCCGCGCCGGTCTGCGCGAGGAAGCGGCCGTTGTCGGCCGGCCTCAGGCGATCGATCACGCGCAGCATCGCGGCGACCGATTCGTCCGCGCCGAGCGGCGCGTTGGCGCCGCCCATGTCGGTGCGTACCCAGCCGGGGCTCAGCGCGGCGACGATCGCGCCGTGCTCGGCCAGCGCGATCGAGAGCAGCTTGCTCGCCATGTTCAGCGCCGCCTTGCTGATCGCGTAGCTCGGCGTGTACAGCGCGCTGGTGCCGGCGATCGAGCCGAGGCCGCTCGACAGGTTGACGACCTTCGCGTGCGCGTCCAGGCGCGGCGCCAGCGCCTGCGTCAGCAGCAGCGGACCGGCCGCGTTGGCGTCGAACGCGTGGCGCAGGCCGTCGAGTGCGATGGTGCCGAAGCGCTCGCCGCCGACGCTCGCGCCGGCGTTGTTGATCAGCAGGCCGAGGCGAACGTCGAGCGCGTCGAGTTCGCGCGCGAGTTCGGCGATCGAGCGCGGTTCCGGCAGGGTCAGCGGCAGCACGGTCAGATGCCCCGGATATTCGCCGGCGAGCCGGTTCAACGGCAGCGCGCGACCGGGCTGGCGACAGGTGGCGACGACGCGCTCGCCGCGCGCGAGCAGCTGACGCACGAATTCGAGGCCGAGGCCGCGGTTCGCGCCGGTGACCAGGACATGCGCCATGTCGCCTCCTGCTCGAAGTACCGGGTTTCGACCGGCAGTCTAGCGCCGCCGGCGAGGTTCGTGCGGACCCTGATCCGCGCGCCGGACCGTCGCCGCGGCGGCGGTCCGAGTGCCGCGCGACGGAACTTCCGCCCCGGCGCGACATCCCAGCGCCGACCCGTGACGATGGCCGGTTGCGGACGTCGTTCGGCTACGGTTAGCCTGCCGGCCCTCCAAGTCATGCAAGCCGGCCGCGTCAGGAATCGCCGGAAACCCCCAAGGAGCTCCCATGCGCAAGCAGATCGCCGCCGCCGTGCTGACGGCCACGTTGTTGACCTCCGGCCTGGCCCAAGGGGCGGCCACCGCCGCGCCGGACGGCATCGACATCCCATTCACGCGCTTCACGCTGCCCAACGGCCTGACCGTCATCGTCAGCGAGGATCACAAGGCGCCGGTGGTCGCGGTCAGCGTGTGGTATCGCGTCGGTTCGGCCGACGAGCCGAAGGGCAAGACCGGCTTCGCGCATCTGTTCGAACACCTGATGTTCCAGGGTTCGGAGAACCACAAGGACGAGTTCTTCCGTCCGTTCGAGCTGGCCGGCGCGACCGACCAGAACGGCACCACCTGGTTCGACCGCACCAACTACTACGAGACCGTGCCCACCACCGCGCTCGACATGACGCTGTGGATGGAGTCCGACCGCATGGGCCACCTGCTCGGCGCGATCGGCCAGAAGGATCTCGACGAGCAGCGCGGCGTGGTGCAGAACGAGAAGCGCCAGGGCGAGAACCAGCCCTACGGCCGCGTCGACCAGCGCATCAGCGCGAACGCCTATCCGGCCAATCATCCGTACCACCACGACACGATCGGCTCGATGAAGGATCTCAACGCCGCATCGCTGGACGACGTCAAGCACTGGTTCGGCGCGTACTACGGCGCCGCCAACGTGACCGTCGCCCTGGTCGGCGACATCACGCCGGACGTCGCCAGGCAGAAGATGCTGCAGTACTTCGGCGACATCCCGGCCGGCCCGCCGGTCGCGCGCCAGCAGCCGTGGGCCGCCGAGCGCAGCGAGTCGACGCGCGACACCATGCAGGACCACGTCGCGCAGACGCGCATCTACCGGCAGTGGAACGTGCCGGCGCTCGGCGATCAGGACTCCTTGCAGCTCGAACTCGCCGCGTCCGTGCTCGGCGGCGGCAAGACCTCGCGCCTGTACGAGCGCCTGGTCTACAAGGACAAGCTGGCCGACAGCGTCTCCGTCGGCGTGCAGCCGTTCGCGCTGGCCTCGCAGGTGCAGATGCAGGTCGACGTCAAGAACGGCGTCGACCCGGCCAAGGTCGAGGCCGCGGTCGCCGACGAATGGAACCGCTTCCTGAAGGACGGACCGACCGCGGACGAACTCGCGCGCGTGAAGGTCGGCACGCGGGCCAACTTCGTGCGTTCGCTGGAGAAGGTCAACGGCAAGGCGACGATCCTCGCCGAGGGGCAGGTCTATCGCAACGATCCGGCCGCCTACAAGAGCGATCTCGCGCGCATCGAGTCGGCGACGCCGGCCAGCGTCACGGCGGCGGCGAAGAAGTGGCTCGCCAAGGGCGACTACACGCTGACCGTGACGCCGGCCGCGAAGGACGCCGACTTCTCCAACGAGGACGAGCTGGAGCGGCCCGGCCGCGCCGAACTCGCCGGCCGGCCCGCGGCGGTGCTGCCGCCCAAGCACGACTTCAGCACGGTCGAGTCGAAGGTCGACCGCAGCAAGGGCGTGCCGGAGGTGGCGAGCTTCCCGGATCTGAGCTTCCCGAAGCTGCAGCGCGGCAAGCTGAAGAACGGCATCGAGGTGGTGCTCGCCGAGCGCCACGAGATTCCGGTCGTGCAGATGCAGATGCTGTTCGACGCCGGCTACGCCTCGGACCAGGGCCGCAAGCTCGGCGCCTCGGCGTTCACGATGGCGATGCTCGACGAAGGCACCAAGGAGCTCGACTCGCTCGAGATCGCGCGCCGCGCCGAGCGGCTCGGTGCCGAGATCGGCTCCGGTTCCGGCCTCGACACCTCCAGCGTCGGGCTGAACGCGCTCAGCTCGCAGCTCGAACCTTCGCTGAAGCTGTACGCCGACATCGTGCGCAACGCCGCCTTCCGCGAGGGCGACATGACGCGCATCCGCGGCCAGTGGCTGGCGCGCATCGCGCAGGAGAAGACGCAGCCGACCGGCCTCGCGCTGCGCACGCTGCCGCCGCTGCTGTACGGCGCCGGGCACGCCTATGCGATCCCGTTCACCGGTTCGGGCACCGAGGCGTCGATCCAGTCGCTGACGCAGGACGACCTGCACGCCTACGTGCGCGATTTCGTGCGCCCCGACAACGCCAGGATCCTGGTCGCCGGCGACACCACGCTGGAAGCGATCACGGCCAAGCTCGACGCGGTGTTCGGTGACTGGAAGGCGCCCGATTCGGCGCGGCCGAAGAAGAACATCGCCGAGGTCGCCGCGCCGGCCAAGCCGCGCGTGTTCCTGATGGACCGTCCGGGTGCGCTGCAGTCGCTGATCCTCGCCGGCGTGGTCGCGCCGTCGACCAAGGCGAAGAACAACCTCGAAATCCAGACCATGAACGGCGCCTTCGGCGGCAGCTTCACCTCGCGCCTCAACATGAACCTGCGCGAGGACAAGCACTGGGCCTACGGCGCCTTCAGCTTCCTGCAGAACGCGCTCGGCCAGCGTCCGTACCTGATGTACGCGCCGGTGCAGACCGACAAGACCGGCGAGTCGGTGGCCGAGATCCTGCGCGAGTCGAAGGACGTGATCGGACCGAAGCCGCTGACGCACGCGGAGATCGAGAAGATCAAGGTCGGCGACGTGCGCAGCATGCCCGGCGAATACCAGACCACCGGCGCCGTGCTCGGTGCGCTCAGCGGCATCGTGCTGTACGACCGCCCGGACGACTACGTGCAGACCCTGAAGCCGCGCATCGAGGCGCAGACCGACGCCGCTGTGCAGGCGGCCGCGGTCGAAATCATCAAGCCGGACGCGCTGACCTGGGTCATCGTCGGCGACCTGAAGAAGATCGAGCAGCCGATCCGCGACCTGAAGCTCGGCGAGGTCAAGGTCATCGACGCGGAAGGCAAGGCGCTGCGCTGAGCGCGAGATTTTTCGGAAAGCATCTCTCGCAGAGGCGCAGAGATCGCGAAGAAAAGCCCTAGTGCTCTTTCTCCGCGATCTCTGCGCCTCTGCGAGAAAAAGTCTTCTTGTCGAGCCACACGTCCCACTCACGAACACGCTGGAGAACTTCATGAAACGCCTCGCCGTGATCCTCGGTGCCGTCGTCCCGGTCGCCGCCTGCAGCTGGGGCATCAAGCTCGATTCCGGCGGCGAGAAGGTGCGCGCCGCATGGAACCAGGACGTCGGCGCGAGCTGCAAGGACATGGGCAAGATCACCGTGTCGGTGCTCGACCACGTCGGCCCGCTCAACCGCCGCGACCTCAAGGTGCGCGACGAACTCGAAGTGATGGCGCGCAACGAAGCGGCGCGCATGGGTGCCGACACGGTGCAGCCGGTCGGCGATCCGCAGGACGGCGAGCAATCCTGGCGCGCGTTCCATTGCGGTCCGGCCGCGCGCGACAAGCCGGCGATGCGCATCGAACAGCGCGGCAAGGACGGCGCGGTCGAGACCTACCCGGTCAAGAATTAGTCCGGTCGAGAACGAGGCGCGGCTCGACGTCGACGTGGCGGATCGGCCGCGTCGACGCCGGATCCGTCCGCCTGCGGCGAAGCACGTCGCCGGTCGCGAGGCCGCCTGCGGCTTCGCGTCACGGGAATCCGTCGATGAAGTCCGTCAGCGCGCAACGCGCTCGCGGTTCGGTGCCAGCGGCAAAGCCCGCGTCGAATGCGACGGTGGCTGCAACGACGACGACGGTCGTGCCGGCACGAGGCTGTCGAACGGCACGATCGCCGATTCGGCGTCGAAGCGGCAGGCGCCGGTGACGTAGCCCAGCGCGACCAGGCGTTCGCACGACGCCTGCAACGACGTCGCGCTCGGCTGCGCCGCGCCGTCGCGCCACGCGCGCAGCGCCTCCCAGCCGGCGATGCCTTCGGGCTCAGTGAAGCCGCAGTGGCTCGGCTTGTCCTCGTCGACCAGCACGCTGGTCAACTGGTCCGCCGGCAGCGCCTTGCGCACGAATTCCTGGTTCGAGGGAATCACCAGCTGGTCGCGGCTGGTGTGCATCGAGAGGATCTTCGCCGCGCCGACGCGGCCGTGGAAATCGGACGCCCTGCGCAGCTGCAGCGCCGCGCGCGGATCGGCCGCGATGCGCGCGATGCCGGCCTGGATCTCCGCGTCGCTGCCGTAGTCGACGCCGGCGGTGGTGAACGGGTTGCGCCCGCCGAGCTTGTCCGGCGCGCGCACCAGATCGCTCATCACGTAGATCGAATAGCCGAGCGTGGTGACGAAGAATTTCTCGTCGGTGATGTGGGCGAACGCCATCAGTTCGTCGCGGCGCTTGTCCATCGCGTCGTTGCGCAGGTAGTCCGGCAGGCCGACGCCGGTGCAGCGGGTCACGTCGAGCAGGGTCGGCAGCACGCGCGCCTGGTCCTGCAGATCGCCGAGATCGTTCGGAATGTCGCGCAGGTTCAGCGCCCACGGCAGTGGCGGCGATCCCTTCTTCAGGTCGCCGGCGCCGTGGCAGACGACGTCGTAGGCGAGGCGGAGGTCGATCGCGGTATCCCAGATGCGCGAGCCCGCCGCAGCCGGGCACAGCGAATAGGCCATGCGTACGCGCGGGAATCCCGGCGCCTCGGCCAGCTTGAGCGCGAGCAGGCCGCCGAGCGAGCCGCCGAACGGAACGATCTCGCCGGGCAGGCCGAGCTTCTGCTCGAACAGGGCGACCAGTTCGCGGTTGTCGTCGATCGCGGTGAACACTGCCCAGCCGCGCTGGTTGAAGGCGCTGGCGGCGACCGCGTAACCCTCGGCGAGCATCACGGATTTCAGCGGGCCGAGGCTCGGCGGCCCGTCCGCCGGGTTGAAGTCGAGCCCGTGCTGGAACAGCACCAGCGCGTCGCCGGGCTTCCAGTCGTCCGGTGCCTGGATGCGGTACCACGCGCCGGACGGCGCCTGGCCGGTGAATTCCTGCACCGCGTGCAGGTCGCGGCCGAACGCGAGCGTCAGGGCGAGCAGAGCGAACGAGCACCAATTGCGAATCATCGACTTCCCCTGCCGTATCGGCGGCCGCGATTCTGCCATCGCCCCCGGCATCGGCACGTGAACGAGGAGGGCGGCAGGGCCGCGCAGCGCCGGCGAGCGGCGGCGGTGCGCGCGCAGGTAGAATCGCCGACCATGTCCGAACTCGCCGCCCATGGCGCGCCGCGCGCGCCGAACCCGATCCTGGCCGTGCTCGGCCGCGCGCTCGAAGCCGCGCTGAACCGCCTCGTCGATCTCGATCCGCAGACCCTGCCGCGCCTGGCCGCGCTCGAAGGGCGCGCGGTGACGATCGACGGCAAGGGCGCGGCACCGTCGCTGCGTCTGCGCGTCGAAGGCGGACGCCTGCGCGTGGGGCCGGCCTTCGCCGGCGACAGCGCGCTGCGCGTCGCGGCGACGCCGGGGGCCCTGCTTTCGATGGCGCTCGCGCGCGGTCGCGACGAGGCGCTGGCGCCGGGTCGCGTCGAGATTTCCGGCGACGCCGAACTCGCCCGCCGGCTCGAACAGATCGCCACGCGTTTCGCGCCGGATTTCGACCAGGCCTTCGCGCGCGCGTTCGGCGACGTGCTCGGTTTCCAGCTCGCCCGCGCCGTGCGCGGCGGGCTTGCCTGGTCGCGCGCCGCGGCGAGCGGTTTTGCGCGCGACGCTGCCGAGTACCTGAGCGAGGAAGGCCGCGACCTCGTCGCGCGCGCCGAACTGGAGCGGTTCCTCGACGACGTCGATTCCGTGCGCGAGCGCGCCGACCGCCTCGAGGCGCGTGTGCGCCGGCTCGAAGCGCAGCACGGAACTGTCGCGCGATGACGAGCTGGCGGCAGCTTCCGCGCCTGGCGCGCATCGCGCGCGTGCTCGTGCGCTACCGGCTCGACGACCTGATCGACGCGACGCATCGCGTCCGTCCGCTGAATGTCGCGCGCGCGCTGCTGCCCAAGCCGCGCGCGGAGATCGCGGCGCTGCCGCGCGGCGAGCGGCTGACTCTGGCGCTGACCGAGCTAGGCCCGATCTTCGTGAAGTTCGGCCAGATCCTGTCGACGCGGCGCGACCTGATGCCGCCGGACATCGCCGAGGCGCTGACGCGCTTGCAGGACCAGGTCGCGCCGTTCGATCCCGGTCTCGCGCGCGCCGCCGTCGAACGCGCGCTCGGCGCGCCGATCGCGGAGCGCTACGCGAGCTTCGACAACGCGCCGCTGGCGTCCGCCTCGATCGCCCAGGTCCACGCGGCGACGCTGGCGGGAAGCGCGGGCGCGCCGCCGCGCGAGGTGGTGGTCAAGATCCTGCGGCCGGACATCCACGCACGCATCGCCGACGACGTCGCCCTGCTGCACGCGCTGGCCGGCCTGGTCGAGCGGTTCCATCCGAAGGCCGACAAGATCCGTCCGCGCGAGATCGTCGCCGAGATCGAGACGACGCTGACCAACGAGCTCGACCTGCAGCGCGAAGGCGCCAACGCGTCGCTGCTGCGGCGAAACTTCGCCGGGTCCGACGACCTCTACGTGCCGGAAGTGATCTGGTCGCACACCACCGAAGGCGTGCTGACCCTGGAGCGCGTGCGCGGCATTCCGGTCGACGACCTCGCCGCGCTCGACGCCGCCGGCATCGACCGCGTCGCGCTGGCCGAGAAGGGCGTGCGGCTGTTCTACACGCAGGTGTTCCGCGACAACTTCTTCCACGCCGACGCGCACGCCGGCAACATCTGGGTGGACGCGACGCGGGCCCACGATCCGCGCTTCATCGCGCTCGACTTCGGCATCATGGGCTCGCTGCCGGAGCGCGACCAGTACTGGCTCGCGGAGAACTTCCTCGCCCTGTTCAACCAGGACTACGCGCGCATCGCGGAACTGCACGTGCGCGCGGGCTGGATGCCGGCCGACGCGCGGCTGGACGAACTGGAGGCCGCCGTGCGTGCGGTGTGCGAGCCGTACTTCACGCGGCCGTTGTCGGAGATCTCGCTGGCCGAGGTCGTGGTCAAGCTGTTCCAGGTCGCGCGCCGCCACGAGCTGACCTTGCAGCCGCAGCTGATCCTGCTGCAGAAGACCCTGCTCAACATCGAGGGCGTCGGCCGCCTGCTGCATCCGCGCATCGATATCTGGGCCACCGCCAAGCCGGTGCTGGAACGGATATGGCGCCAGCGCAGCGGTCCGCGCGCCGCGCTGAAGGCGCTGCGCCGGCGCCTGCCGGAATGGCTGGCTGCGGCGCCGGAGATGCCGCAGCTGGTGCACGAGTACCTGAGCCGGGCCGCCGGCGGCCGCCTGGAACTTCGCATCGCTTCCGATGATCTCAAGCAGCTCGACGTGCGCATCCGGCGCGGCCAACGCGTGGCCGTCTGGCTTGCGCTCGGCGTGTCGCTGCTGGTCGGCGCCGCCGCGATCGCGGTGCTGTCGCCGGCGGGCGCGCGCCATGCCGGCCTGCCTCTCGGCGCCTGGCTCGGCGTGGCCGCGGCGGCGGTCTGCTTCGTCGCCGCGCGCCGGCGTACCTGATTTCGATTCGGCGGGTGCCGATCGGGCACTCCGCTTCGACCGATTTTGTTTCGACGTTTCCGATGGAGATCCAAGCCATGAACAAATTCCTTCTGCTCGCGATCGCCTGCATGCTCGGCGCCACGGCCTGTTCGCAGGCGCTGCGCGAGCCGACCGATGCGCAGCTCGGCGCGCTGCTGCGCGTCGAGAACGCCGATCCGGCCGACGCCAATGCAGCGCTCGACGGCCTGGCGATCGAATGCCTGCGCGCCTGGTCGCAGGACAAGGATCTGCAAAAGGACCTTCCGGTCCGCACCGCCGGCGAAGACGGCAGGAAGGCGTGCCGCGCGCGGCTCGACGGATGGATCGCCGATGCCGGACGCAATCCGGACAAGTTCTCCTTTGCCGACGTGAGCGCGCCGGAGACGGTGCGTCGCGCCGTGGAACTGCAGCGCGCGCGCAGGACCGCGGCGATGGCCGCCGCGAAGCAGGAAGCGGCGATTCCGACCAATCCGCTCTCGCGGCCGATGGCGGCGGCGCAGCCGGAGGACCTGGCGTTCCAGTCCAGAGAGGCGGAAAACGCCGTGCAGGAAGCGGAAACGCTCTGCCAGCAGACCCAGGGCGCCGCGCGCGCGCCGGGCGCGAATCCGCGTCTGGTGTTGTATGCGAAGTTCTGCGAGAGGAACGCCGGCGGAATGCGCAAGACGATGGAAGGAATGGTCAAGTCCGGCAACGCCTCGGCTCTGAAGGGGATGGTGAAGAACGCCAACATCAAGTCGAACGCCGCGCGCGAAGTGCTCGCGCTGCCGCCGGTGAAGGGATAACGGCGCACCGACGCGCCTCGCGGATCTGCCGACGGCCGGCCTCTCGCCGTCGGCAAGGCCGAGGCGGGCCTGCTCGCGCGTCGGCGGGCTGACCGCGGGAAGGCTTTTCTTGGGCGGCGGCGCCTGCCGTCGCTCATCCGGCGACATCAGACTCGTGGGCCGCTTCTCGGCGAGCGCGGCGCCACAACGTGTGGATTTCCATTTCGCACCAAAAGCGCGTGCGGCTGAAGCCGTCGCCGAGTTCGGGGATAATGCGCGCTTTCGTCCCGGCGCCCGCGCCCCATGCCCGTACTCTCCGTCGTCGTGCCTGTATTCAACGAGCGCGACAATATTCCGCCGCTGCTCGCCGAGATCGCCGCCGCGCTGCGCGGCCGCGTGGATTTCGAGATCGTCTACGTCGACGATGCCAGCAAGGACGATTCCCTCGCCGTGCTGCAACAGGCGAAGGCCACCTATCCGGAACTGCGCGTAGTCCGGCATCTGAGCCAGAGCGGCCAGAGCACGGCGATCCGCAACGGCGTCAAGGCCGCGCGCGGCGAATGGGTCGCGACGCTCGACGGCGACGGCCAGAACGATCCGGCCGACATCCCGAAGCTGATCGCGATGCGCGACGACTCGCCGGCCGCGATCAAGCTGTACGCCGGCTGGCGTGTCCATCGCCAGGATTCGGGCAGCAAGCGCTGGGCGTCGAAGTGGGCGAACGCGATCCGCTCGCGCCTGCTGCGCGACGACACGCCCGACACCGGCTGCGGCATCAAGCTGTTCGAGCGCGCGGCCTTCCTCGACCTGCCGTACTTCGACCACATGCACCGCTATCTGCCGGCGTTGATGCAGCGCGCCGGCTGGCAGGTGCGCAGCGTGCCAGTCAACCATCGTCCGCGCGGCACCGGCGTGTCGAAGTACAACAATCTCAATCGCGCGCTGGTCGGCATCTCGGACTTGCGCGGCGTCGGCTGGCTGATCAAGCGGTCGCGCCGCACCGATGTCGAGGAAACGTGAAGCGTTCCGGCGCTGTCGTCACTAGCTGAACGATTCCCGGTGCACGGGCGCGCCTCGGGTTGATCCGCCGCGGCGTCGTTCGTAAAGTCGAGCCACTGTCCGCGCAGCTGGTGCCAGCTTCGTCCGACCGGCGCCACTGCTCTCCCGCGATCCTGTCGCGCATCCGCAGGAGGTCGTCCTGATGAGCACTCTTTTCCCGTCCGTCGCCGTCCCTGCCGTCCAGGTGCGTCCGTGGCGTCCGTGGCGTCCGCTGCGCCGCATCGGCGCGATGCTGCTGGTCGTGCTGTTCGCGCTGCTGATGGCCGACGGCGCGTTCGCACGCGACAACAAGAAGAAGCGCAATACCCTGATCGGCGTCGGCATCGGCGCGGTCGGCGGTGCGTTGCTCACCAACGGCGACGTCTGGGGCACGGTCGGCGGCGCGGCCGCCGGTGGCGTGATCGGCAACGTGCTGACCAAGGACCGCCACGATCGTCGCTGGGACCGTCGCGACTACTACGACCGTCACGACCGCCGTGACTACTACGATCGCCGCGATCGCCACCACCATCGTCGCTGAAACGATCCAGTCCACTGCCGGAGGAGAAGGCATCATGTCGACCCATTCCGTTCGCGCTGCGCTGCCGTTCGCGGCACTGGTTCTCCTGCTCGGCCTCGGCGCCGCGCACGCGCAATCCAGGCAATCCAGCACTCCGTCGACGAAGGCAGCAGCGGCAGCCGCCAGCGCCGACGACGACGAAGACGGCAACGCGCAGAAGGAACGCCGCGCGCGATACGTCGCACGCGCGTTCGACCGGTTCGATACGAACCACGACGGCCAGATCGACCGCGAGGAATTCGCCGTCGGCCTGGGCAAGTACCTCGATCGCCAGCGCAACGCGTTCAACCGGGACTTCAAGGCCGCCGACGCGAACGGCGACGGCAAGCTCAGCAAGGAAGAGGCGAGCGACGCCAATCCGGTGCTGGCCGAGCACTTCGAGGACATCGACGCCAATCACGACGGTTTCCTGACGAAATCCGAAATCCGTGCCTCGATCCGCGAGCAGCAGACGCGCGTGACCGTCGAAGGCGACGACCAGGACGACGACGCCGGTACTGCGGCGAAGAAGGACTGACCTCGGACGGCGCCGCCGCCAGCGCGGCGCCGAACTCCTTCCAGCGATGGGGTGGAAGGCGGCCGTCATGACCTGGCCGATCCCTCCATTGCGCTGCGGGCTTGCCGCAAGCCGCTGATTCCGCTATAAAGCGCGGCTCCCTGCGACGTTCATCGCCCTCCGGGCACGCGGATTCCGGTCATGCGGTCCGCCCGCGTCGAACGCTCATGGGACTTCCAGCACCGCATGGCGCATCGTCGCCGCTGGGCCGTCACCGCCCTGGCCAAGGGCGGAATCGAGACTTACGAGGTTCGCATGTCCAGAGTCTGCCAAGTCACCGGAAAGAGTTTCCAGTCCGGCAACAACGTTTCCCACGCCAACAACAAGACGCGCCGCCGCTGGCTGCCGAACCTGCACGAGCGCCGCTTCTGGGTGCCGAGCGAGAAGCGCTGGGTGTCCCTGCGCGTGTCCAGCCACGGGCTGCGCACGATCGACAAGAAGGGCATCGAAGTCGTCGTCGCCGAGCTGCGCAAGCGCGGCGAGAAGATCTGAGGAGTAACCGACCATGGCATCCAAGCGCGACAAGATTCGTCTGATCTCCTCGGCCGGCACCGGCCACTTCTACACCACCGACAAGAACAAGAAGAACACACCGGACAAGATGGAGGTCAAGAAGTACGACCCCGTCATCCGCAAGCACGTCGCCTACAAGGAAGGCAAGATCAAGTAACCGCAGGACGCGGACACCGCTTCATCCGAAACCCGCCCTCGTGGCGGGTTTCTTCTTTTCTGCATGCGGGCGACGCGGGCCGACCGGCAAACCCGGTTTCCCTGTCCGTCGGGCTCGTGCCGGAGTCGCTGCGGCCGAGCGCTTTCACGTCGCACGGGCGGCGGGCCGCGCAAGCGTTCATTCGGCAAGGCGTCCAGCACACCTGCCATTCTCGACGTGCTGGTAAAAGCCACGCCTGGGGCGTGGGGCTGTCGCAATCAAACGTCCGCATGCGACGGCCCGACAGCAGTCCGCGCGTTCAGGCACTCTGCCCGAGGCGATACCCCTCCACTCGTTCGACCCCGTCCCAATGCATCGCCTCGAACGCGAGCATCTGCCGGTCCTCCGCGTCGCGCGCGCTCCGGCCGCGGTCTTTCGCCCGCCGCTCGGCAAGAACGAAACGGCGCGGATTCCTTTCGTCGGGCAGCAGCTCGTAGCGCACGGAGCCGTTCGCTTCTCGGAGCGGTTCGACCAGTTCGCCCAGTCTCGTGCGCAGCAGAGCTTCCCGCCCCGGTTTGGCGTACAGCACCGCCACGAGATGCAGCTGGGTCATCTTCGTTGTCCTTTCGAAAGTGGATCGGCACGGGCATCTGCGCCTCGTGCCGCCGGCGCGGAGCCTGGTCGGCGGGACGGGCCGCCGTCGGGCTGGCGATGCTGAAGCGTTCGTCAAAAGCCTTTGCGCATCGGCCCGCGCCGCCAGGTGAGCGCATGAAGCGGCGACTCATTCCTGGGCTGGCGCCACGTCGATGTCGTGCGGGCCGGGTGGAATCGCAATGCCGCCAAGTTGGCATCCGAATGCGCCGGGGGCGTCGAGCGCGTATTTGTCGAATCCGGCGGTTAGCCGATGGACGTTTCATCCCCACTCGAGCGGCATGCGGGCTCGTGCCTCTCAAGCGCTTGTTTCCCCGCTTCCCTGCTGTTTCGCGACGCTGCTTCAGACCCGAGCGCGCGACTTTATGACAAGGCCTCCAAGGCCGGAAGTGATAAAATCCATATGGTCTCCATCTCCATTTCCGATCATGTTGGATGCTCTGAGCCTGGACCATCTGCGGGTTTTCGTCGCGATCGCCGACTACGGAAGCTTTTCCGCGGCTGCGCGGCAGCTCCATAGGGCGCAATCGGCCGTGAGTGCCGCCATCGCGAGCCTGGAAAGCACGCTGGGCCTGCCACTGTTCGATCGCAGCGGCTGGAAGCCGAAGATGACCGTTCACGGACGCGCGCTGCTCGTCGACGCGCGCGACGTGCTCGCTCGCGCCGATCAGCTGAAGGTCCGCGCGTTGGGGATGACGCGGGGGCTCGAGGCGGAGCTGTCCGTCGTCCTCGACGTGATGTTTCCCACGGCGAAGCTCGTGAGCCTGGTGACGGATTTCCAGCAGGCGTTCCCAGGGGTCGTCCTGCGGCTGTGCACCGACGTGCTCGGCGGCGTTCCCGAGCGCGTGCTCAACGGCGGCTACGACCTGGGCGTGCAGGGAATGCCTGACGTCGAGCCGGAGCTGATCAGCCACGTCCTGCCGGACATCGTCCTCGTGCCGGTGGCGGCGCCCGGCCATGCGCTCGCCCGGCAGCACGGCATTCCCGAAGACGAACTCGCGGAACATACGCAGATCGTGCTGACCGACCACAGCGGCAGGACCAGCGGCCGCACGATCTCGGTCTTTTCCAACCGGCGGATTCTCACCTCGGATCTCGGCTCCAAGAGAATCATGCTCCTCGCCGGCCTGGGCTGGGGCTTCATGCCGTACAGCTTCGTGGAGGACGATCTCGGCCTCGGGCGTCTCGTCGAGCTGGATCTGGAAGATCGCCGGCACCGCCGGCGCAGCAAGCCGCTTTTCGCCGTCCATCGGCGCGACACGCCGCTCGGCCCCGCCGGACGCTGGGTGCTCGAGACACTGTTGCCGCGTGAGGAAACGCGCGCTTGAAGGATTTCCCGCGGCGGGGCTTCGGCGCCGCCGCCGGCATCCGATGACATGAAAAAGCCCGCGCGAGGCGGGCTTTTTCGTGGCTGCGGAAAGGCTGTCGCTCAGCCCGGGTCGCCCGCGAGCCGATAGCCCTTCAGGCGCGCGGCGAACTCCGCCAGGGTGCGGATGCCGGTCGCCTCGGCTTCGCGGCACCAGTCCTTGAGGCCGTCGAGCATGCCGTCGGCGTTGCGGCCGTTGCGCTCGGTCAGCGCGGCCAGGCGTGCGCGGAACTCGCACACCGTGCGCAGCTGCGGATGCTTCTCGGTGAATGCGGTCATGCGCTCGCGCGAGGAGGCGTCGAGCCAGCGGCCGCCGTTGCCGAGCGCCTTGCGCAGCTTGCGCGGCAGCGCGGCGATGCCGGCGCCGGCCTTGCCGGCTTCCTCGCGCAGCGTCGGCGCGATGACGCCGCGGAAGTAGTCGCTCATCACGTGGAAGCGGTGCGACAGCACGGCCTTGACCGTATCGGCATCGGGCAGGTGCATGTTCGGGCGCACGTCCAGCGTCGGCGCGACGCGCAGGACCTTGGACAGGCGCAGCGTCTCGAACAGGCGGATCGCGGCCCAGCCGATGTCGAACTCCCACTTGCGCAGCGCGAACTTGGCCGAGCTCGGGAACGCGTGGTGGTTGTTGTGCAGCTCTTCGCCGCCGATCCAGATGCCCCACGGCGACAGGTTGGTCGAGGTGTCGGCCGATTCGAAATTGCGGTAGCCCCACCAGTGGCCGATGCCGTTGACGAAGCCGGCCGCCCAGAACGGAATCCAGATCATCTGGATCGCCCACACCGCGATGCCGACGACGCCGAACAGGGCCATGTTGATCACCAGCATCAGCGCCGGACCCCAGTACGCGCGCGGCGTGTAGACGTGGCGCTCGATCCAGTCGTCCGGCGTGCCGCGGCCGTACTTCTCCATGTCGTCGAGATTGTGGCTGGCGTCGCGATAGAGGCCCACGCCGTCCCAGAACACCTTCTTGATGCCGTAGACCTGCGGGCTGTGCGGATCTTCTTGTGTCTCGACCTTGGCGTGGTGCTTGCGATGGATCGCGACCCATTCCTTGGTGACCATGCCGGTCGAGATCCACGACCAGAAGCGGAAGAAGTGCGCCAGCACGGGATGGAAGTCGACGCCGCGATGCGTCTGGCTGCGGTGCAGGTACAAGGTCACCGTGAAGATCGTCAGCTGGGTCACGACCAGCATGTAGACGATCCAGGTGCCCCAGGAGCCTTGCGTCAGCCCTCGCGCGGCGAAGGAAAGAAGAGAGTCGGGCATGTCGGGGTACTGCGGGAGGAAGAAGTGGAAGCGCACTATACGCGGGCCGATATGGCGCTGCCATTGCGCGGAATCAAGTTTTGTGAGCGGCTTGGACCTGGCCGCTCGTCCGCCGCGGTTTCGGCGCCCTCCGGGCGGGACGTATCGAACAAATGTTTGAGCGAACGGTAGTCGCTCGGCGTCATCCCGACCGTCGCCTTGAACTGGCGCGCGAACGCGCTCTGGTCGCTGAAGCCGCAGCGCTGGCCGACCTCGGCGATGCTGTCCTCCTCGTGCAGCAGGCGCATCGCGCGCTCGATGCGCAGCTTGATCAGGTACTGCTGCGGGGTGATCTGGAAGACGTGGCGGAAATGCCGTTCGAGCTGGGCCAGCGACAGGCCGGCGACTCGTGCCAGTTCCGGCATGCGCGGGTTGCCGTCGAAATGCGCGCGCATGTGCGCGACGACCTGGTCGAGCTTGGCGAACGCGGAATGCCGGCTGTTCGGCTTGCCGAGATCGCGCGAGACGCCGATCAGGCCGCGGACGCGGCCGTCGACGAGGAGCGGGCGCTTCAGCGTCAGGCACCAGCCCGGCCGCCGGTTCGGATACAGATGCACCTCCAGCCGGTCGGCGATCGGCTCGCCGTCGAGCACCTGCCGGTCCTGCAGCACGTAGCGCTGCCCGAGCGGTGCGGGAAACACCTCCGCCGGCGAACGCCCGATCACGTCGCTGCGGCGCTTGCGCCCGAGCCGCTGCACCAGGGTGAGGTTGCAGTGCGTGTAGCGTCCCTCCTCGTCCTTGACGAAAAACACCGTGTCGCCGAGCGCGTCGAACAGGTGCTGCACTTCGAGCGGAGAGAGGCCGGTATGCATCGAACGAGCGCTCCGGAAAGGACGTTTCGGATGCTAGCGCAGGGTCGGCGCCCTGCGATCGCACGAAAGGTCATTGTGCCGAGATCCGCATCGGAGTCCCGTTTCCGTCACTAGTCGCTCGGCGAGCGCCGATGGGAGCATGATCGAATGCGAACCGTCGACGTCATCGACTCCCACACGGCGGGCGAACCGACCCGTGTCGTCGTCTCCGGCTTTCCGGACCTCGGCGACGGCAGCCTGGCCGAGCGCCGCGCGCGCTTCCGCCGCGAGTACGACGGCTGGCGCAGCGCGCTGGCCTGCGAGCCGCGCGGCTCGGACACGATGGTCGGCGCCGTGCTGCTGCCGCCGCGCGATCCGTCCGCCTGCGCCGGCGTGATCTTCTTCAACAACGTCGGCTATCTCGGCATGTGCGGCCACGGCACCATCGGCGTGGTGCGCACGCTGGCCGAACTCGGCCGCATCGGACCGGGCACGCACCGCATCGAGACGCCGGTCGGCACGGTCGGCGTGGAGCTGTTCGACGATGGCCGCGTCGCCGTCGACAACGTCGAGAGCTGGCGCCACCGACACGACGTCGCGATCGAGGTGCCGGGCTACGGTCGCGTGCGCGGCGACGTCGCCTGGGGCGGCAACTGGTTCTTCCTCACCGAGCAGGCGCCGTGCGCGCTGACGCTGGCGAACCAGCGCGCGCTCGGTGCCTACGCCGAGGCGATCCGCCTCGCGCTCGAACGCGACGGCGTCGCCGGCGCGGACGGCGAGATCGACCACATCGAGATCAACGCGACCGCGCCCGACGGCAGCGGCGTACCGCGCAACTACGTGCTCTGCCCCGGCCTCGCCTACGACCGCTCGCCGTGCGGCACCGGCACCAGCGCGAAGCTGGCCTGCCTCGCCGCCGACGGCAAGCTCGCCGAGGGCGAGGCCTGGGTGCAGCAGGGCATCCTCGGCAGCGCGTTCGAAGCCTCGTACCGGCGTGGCGAACGAGGCATCCTGCCGCGCGTCTGCGGGCGCGCCTGGATCACCGCGCGCGCGACCCTGCGGATCGACCCAAGCGACCCGTTCGCCTGGGGCATCACGCCGGAGAACGCGCGTTGACGACGCGCCACGACCTCATCGTGATCGGTGCCGGACTCGTCGGCGCCGCCTGCGTCGAGGCGGCGGCCGCGGCGGGTCTGCGCGTGGCGGTGGTCGAGTCCGGCACGATCGGCGGCGGCGCGACTTCCGCGGCGATGGGCCACCTCGTCGCGATGGACGGCGATGCGGCCGAACTTGCCCTGTGCGCGTACTCGCGGAGCCTGTGGGAACGCTGGGCCGATCGGCCGGAAGCCGAATTCCACCGCTGCGGCTCGCTGTGGATCGCGAGCAGCGAAGAGGAGCGCGCGCGGATTCCCGCGCGCAGGGCCGAACTCGCCGCCGCCGGCGTCGACGCCGAAGCGGTCGACCCGCATGGCCTGTACGCGCTCGAACCGTCGCTCGCCGCCGGATTCCACGGCGGCCTGCGCGTGCCCGGCGACGCGGTCGTCTATCCGCCGCGCCTGGCCTGGCATCTGATCGCCGACGCTTGCCGCGACGGCGCCGAACTCTTCGCCGGCGTTCGCGCCGAACAGCTGACCGACGACGGCGTGCACCTCGCCGACGGCCGTGCCTTGCGCGGACCCGTGCTCGTCGCGACCGGTGCCGCGCTGCCGGAACTGCTGCCCGAGCTGCCGATGCGCGCGCGCAAGGGCCAGCTCGTCGTCACCGACCGCCATGCGCCGATGGTGCGGCACCAGCTCATCGAGATGGGCTACGCCGATGCCGCCCACGGTAGCGACGCCGCCAGCGTCTCGTTCAACGTGCAGCCGCGTCCGAACGGCCAGCTGCTGATCGGCTCCTCGCGCGAGTACGACGCGACCGATGCCGCGGTGTCGTCTTCGCTGCTACAACGCATGCTGCGCCGCGCGTTCGACTTCGTGCCGGCACTGCGCGAACGGCGCGCGATCCGCGCCTGGAGCGGCTTCCGTCCAGCCACGCCGGACGGCCTGCCGTATCTCGGCGCGGTGCCGGGCCGGCGCGGCGTCTGGGTCGCGGCCGGCCACGAAGGGCTCGGCATCACCGCCGCGCCGGGCAGCGCGCGTCTGGTCGTCGACGCTTTCCTCGGCTTGCGTCCGGCGCTGGATCTCGCGCCGTATCGCCCGGATCGCGTCTTGCGCGCGGCGGCATGAAGACGGACCTGCGATGAACACGGTCGCGCTCGACGTCGACGGCGTGCGCGTCGAAGTTCCCGAAGGCGCCAGCGTCGCTGCCGCCGTCGCCCACGTGCGCGCGACCTTCCGTTTCTCGCCCGGCGGGCACGCGCGCGCGCCGGTCTGCGGCATGGGCGTGTGCTTCGAATGCCGCGTGACGATCGACGGCGTCGCGCAGCAGCGCGCATGCACGACGTCGGCGCGCGCGGGCATGCGGGTGGAGACGCAAGTGTGAGGGTGCGCGACTTCGAGGTGCTCGTCGTCGGCGCCGGCCCCGCCGGACTCGCCGCCGCGCATGCGGCCGCGTCGCACGGCGCGAAAGTCGGCCTGGTCGACGCACAACTGCGCGCCGGAGGACAGGTCTGGCGCCACGACCTGCGCTTCGGCGCGCCGAAGCGCGCGCGCGTGCAGATCGCCGGCCTCGCCGCCGCCGGCATCGCCTGGCTCGGCGGCTGCGAGATCGCCTTGGCGGAAGATCGCGTGCTGCACGGTGAAGGCGCCGACGGTCCGATGTCGCTGCGCTGGCGCGCGCTCGTTCTCGCCACCGGCGCGCGCGAACTGCTGCTGCCGTTCCCCGGCTGGACCTTGCCCGGCGTGACCGGCGCGGGCGGCCTGCAGGCGCTGGCGAAGCAGGGATGGCCGGTCGCCGGCAAGCGCGTCCTCGTCGCCGGCAGCGGTCCGCTGCTGCTCGCCGCCGCGGCGACGCTGAAGCGCCACGGCGCATGCGTGTTCGGCATCCACGAACAAGCCGGGCCGGCTGCGCTGCGCGGATTCGCGGCGCGCCTCCCGCGCTGGCCGGGCAAGCTCGCGCAGGCCGCCGCGCTGCGCCTGAAGTTGTTCGACGTGCCGTATCGCAGCGGCAGTCTGGTCGTTGCCGCGCACGGCGAGGAATCGCTGCGCGAAGTCGAGATCGAAACCCGCACAGGCCGCCGACGCATCGCCTGCGACCTGCTCGCGGCCGGCTGGGGCCTGGTGCCGAACGTCGAGCTGGCGCGCGTGCTCGGCTGCCGGCTGGACGATTCCGGCACGCATCCGCACATCGCCGTCGACGACGACCTCCGCACGAGTCGCCACGGCGTGTACGCCGCCGGCGAAGCGCTCGGCATCGGCGGACTCGACTGCGCACGCGTCGAAGGCGCGATGGCCGGCCACTTCGCTGCCGGCGCGCCGCAGGCCACCCAAGCGCTGCGGTGGCGTCGCCGGCAGGCGCGCGCGTTCGCCGATCTGCTGCGACGGCAGTTCGCGCTGCGGCCGCGCGCTCGCGCGCTCGCCGCCGCGGACACGCTCGTCTGCCGCTGCGAGGACGTCGCGCTGTCGTCCGTGCAGGCGCACGCCGATCCGCGGCAGATCCGCCTCGTCACGCGCTGCGGCATGGGCGCCTGCCAGGGCCGCGTCTGCGGCGCCGCGCTGCGCGAACTCGGCCTGCCCGCGCCATCCCTTTCCGCCACCGCCACGCGACCGCCGATCTTCCCGATGCGGCTGGCCGCGCTGGCGGAGGCTTGCTTCCACGAACCTTCGCAAGGTGAAGTCTGATGAGCAATGCATCGTTCTGGCGCGGCGTCCTGCCGGCCATCACCACGCCGTTCGCCGCCGACGGCGATGTCGATCACGCCTTCCTCGCCGAACACGCCAGACGTCTGGTCGACGCCGGCAGCACCGGCATCGTGCCGCTCGGCTCGCTCGGCGAGGGCGCGACGCTCGGCTTCGAGGAGAAGATCGCGATCGTGCGCACGCTGGTCGCCGCGGTCGGCGATCGCGTGCCGGTGGTGCCGGGCATCGCCGCGCTGTCCACGCACGAGGCCGTGACGCTGGCGCGCGCGGTGCGCGACGCCGGCGCGCGCGGCCTGATGGTGCTGCCGCCGTACGTGTATTCCAGCGACTGGCACGAAATGCGCGCGCACGTGCGCGCGGTGATCGGCGCGACCGAGCTGCCGGTGCTGCTCTACAACAACCCGATCGCCTACAAGACCGACTTCACGCCGGCGCAGATCGCCGAGTTCGCGACCGAGTTCCCCAACGTGCAGGCGGTGAAGGAATCCTCCGGCGACGTGCGCCGCTTCGCCGCGATCCGCGAGCGGATTGGCGACCGGCTGGTGCTGCTGGTCGGCATGGACGACGCGATCGTCGAAGGCATCGCGATGGGCGCCGAAGGCTGGATCGCCGGCACCGTCAATGCGTTTCCGGAAGAGGCCGTGCGCTTGTTCGAGCAGGCGCGCAGCGGCGGCTACGCGGCGGCGCGCGCGCTGTACGAGTGGTCGCTGCCGCTGCTGCGCATGGATACGGTGCCGAAGTTCGTGCAGCTGATCAAACTGATGCAGGAGCGCATGGATCTCGGCAGCGAACGCGTGCGCGCGCCGCGCCTCGTCGTCGAAGGTGCCGAGCGCGAACAGGCGCTGGCGATCATCGACCGCGCGATCGCCACGCGAGGCCGCTGAGATGGCCGTCGTCGCGCCGCTGCTCGTCGCCGGCCGCTGGCGCGCCGCGCGCGACCACGCCGGCAGCTTCCGCGCCGTCGATCCGGCGAGCGGGCAGGCGATCGGGCCGGAATTCCCGCGCAACGGCGCGGCGGATCTCGAGGAAGCCGTCGCCGCGGCCGCCGACGCGGCGACGGTGCTGGCGGCCGCCGAGCCGGCGCGCGTCGCCGCGTTCCTCGACGCGTATGCCGTCGCGATCGACACGGATGCCGAGGCGCTGGTCGAGCTCGCGCACGCGGAAACCGCGCTGCCTGCGCCGACGCGGCTGCGCGGCAACGAGCTGCCGCGCACCTCGAGCCAGCTGCGGCAGGCGGCGCGCGCCGCGCGCGAATACGCCTGGACGCAGCCGGCCATCGACACCGCCGCCGGGCTGCGTTCGCATTTCGCGCCGCTCGGCAAACCGGTGCTGATCTTCGGGCCGAACAACTTTCCGTTCGCGTTCAACGCGGTGTCCGGCGGCGATTTCGCCGCGGCGATCGCCGCGCGCAATCCCGTGATCGCGAAAGCGCATCCCTCGCATCCGGCGACCAGCCGGCGCCTGGCCGAACACGCGCACCGCGCCGCCGCCGAAGCCGGCCTGCCGCCGGCGACGGTGCAACTGCTCTACGACTTCGAGCCGGCGTTCGGCCTCGATCTCGCCGGCGACGCACGCCTCGGCGCGATCGCGTTCACCGGCAGCCGCGCCGGCGGTCTGGCGTTGAAGCAGGCCGCCGATCGCGCCGGCATTCCGTTCTACGGCGAGCTGTCGAGCCTGAATCCCGTGTTCCTGCTGCCCGGCGCGCTGGCCGAGCGCGGCGAGGCGCTGGCGGAGGAGTTCGCCGCCTCGTGCCTGCTCGGCAGCGGCCAGTTCTGCACCAATCCGGGCCTCGTCGCGGTGCCGCCGGGCGCGGCGGGCGATGCGTTCGTCGCGGCGGCGCAGGCGCGCTTTGCCGCGGCCACGCCGATGCTGCTGCTGTCGCGCGCCGTGCTGGCTTCGCTGGAGCGTTCGCTCGCGGCATTGTGCAAGGGCGGCGCGACGCCGCTGTGCGGCGGCACCGCGTCCGGGGAAGGCGTTCGCTACGCGCCGACCTTGCTGCAGGTCGCGGCCGACGACTTCCTGCGTGCGGCACACGTGTTGCAGACCGAAGCGTTCGGTCCGGCCAGCCTGCTGGTGCGCTGCGCGAACCTCGCGCAGATGCAGGCGGTCGCACGCGCGCTCGAAGGTCAACTCACCGGCACGATCTATCGCGCCGTCGGCGGCAGCGACGACGCGCTCTGGCAGACGCTGGCCGCGGTGCTGCGCCCGCGCGTCGGGCGCCTGATCGCGAACAAGATGCCGACCGGCGTGCTGGTCAGCCCGGCGCAGCAGCACGGCGGCCCGTATCCCGCCGCGACGCATCCGGGCTTCACGGCGGTCGGCCTGCCGGCCTCGATCCATCGCTTCGCCGCGCTGCACGCCTACGACAACGTGCCGGATGCGCTGCTGCCGTCCGAGCTGCGCGACGAGAATCCCGGCGGCATCGTGCGCCGGATTGACGGACACTCGACCCTTGCCGACGTCGGAGCCGCGCCATGACCACGCAGATCGGACACCTCACGCTCGCCGACGCGCATGCGCGACTCGCGCCGTGGCGGCACCGCGCACCGCCGATCGCCCCCGCCGAGTACCAGCAGCGGCTGGAACGCGCGCGTCGGCTGATGCGCGAACGCGGCGTCGACGCGCTGCTGGTCACCGCCGGCACCACGCTGCGCTGGTTCACCGGCGTGCCGTGGGGCATGAGCGAACGCCTGGTCGCGATGCTGCTGACGCAGGACGGCGACCCGGTGCTGGTCTGCCCGGCGTTCGAGGAAGGTTCGCTCGACGCGGTACTGCGCATCGCGGTCGTCAAGCGCTTGTGGGAGGAGCACGAGGATCCGCACGCGCTCGTCGCGCAGGCGATGACCGAACGCGGCGCGCGCACGCTGGCGCTGGATCCGGAAGCGCCGTTTCGCGTGCACGCCGGACTCCTCGCGCACCTGGACGCCGCCGCGATCGCCTCGGCCGGCGCGATCGTCGACGGCTGCCGCATGCGCAAGTCGCCGGCCGAACTGGCGCTGATGCAGCAGGCCTGCGACATGACCTTGTTCGTGCAGCGCCTTGCCGCCGGGCTCGCGCGCGAGGGCGTCGGCACCGACGAGTTCGTGCGCTTCATCGACGAAGCGCATCGCGCGCTCGGCGCCGATGACGGCTCGACGTTCTGCATCGTGCAATTCGGCCACGCCACCGCGTTCCCGCACGGTGTGCCGGGCGTGCAGCATCTGCGCGAAGGCGATCTCGTGCTGATCGACACCGGCTGTCGCGTCGAGGGCTACCACTCCGACGTCACGCGCACCTGGATCTTCGGCGCGGCCGACGCCGACCAGCGACGCATCTGGGCGCTCGAGCGCGCCGCGCAGCAGGCCGCATTCGACGCGGTGCGCCCCGGCGTGCCGTGCGAAGCCGTCGACCGCGCCGCGCGCGACGTGATCGAAGCCGCCGGCCTCGGCCCGGACTATCGCCTGCCGGGCGTGCCGCATCGCACGGGCCACGGCTGCGGCTTCGCGATCCACGAGGCGCCGTACCTGGTGCGCGGCGATCGCACCGCGCTCGAACCCGGCATGTGCTGCAGCGACGAGCCGATGATCGTGGTGCCGGGACGGTTCGGCATCCGCCTCGAAGACCATTTCCACGTCACCGAGAACGGCGCGCAATGGTTCACGCCGCCGTCGATCGCGATCGATCGGCCGTTCGCCGATTGAGATGCTCGACGGGCGCAGGGGCATGGCGTTCGTTCGCGCATCGGTCGCGCGCGCTTTCCGCATCGGGCGCGAGCCGGTGACTTCGACCTTCCCCAGCGTCTGCGTGTCGGCGGCGGTGTCGTCGGACGTGGTGGCCTGCTGAGCCGACAGCGCGAGCGGAAACAACGCCAGGCACATCGCTTGCGCGACGCGAGTGCGTAGCGGAAAGCTTTTCACCCTTTCCCCTCGAATGTTCTCGGATGCGTGCGGCGAACCCCCCAGTCGAAGCTCGCCGACGACCATGGTCCGACGCGGGCGCGGGCGCCGAGAGCAGGAAAAGGCCGACGCGCATGCGGAAATCCGCACAATCGGCGCACGCGCGTCTTGCCGCCGCCGGCCCCGAACCGGAACAATCGCGTCCCGCCCGCCGTGCTTGGCCGATCGCCGCGTCGTGAACCCCGCTGCCCCCACGCTTTCCCTCGACGACGTCGGGTGCGTCCTGGCCGGACGCACGGTCGTGCGCGGACTCGATCTGGAACTGCGTCGCGGCGAAGTGCTCGGCCTGCTCGGCGTCAACGGCGCCGGCAAGAGCACGACCTTGCGCATGATCGCCGGCGTGCTCGCGCCGAGCGGCGGCCGCGTGCGCGTCGGCGGCGAGGATCTGTACGAACGTCCGGAGCTCGCGCGTCGGCGCATCGGCTACCTGCCGGAAGTACCGCCGCTGCACGCCGAGCTGACGCCGGTCGAATTCCTCGCCTTCTGCGCGCGCCTGCGCGGACTCGCCCGCGGCGCCGTCGCCGCTGCGGTCGAGCGCGCGATCGAGCGCTGCGAACTGGGCGAGGTGCGCCGGCGGCCGATCGCCGCGCTGTCCAAAGGCTTCCGCCAGCGCGTCGGCCTGGCCCAGGCGATCGTGCACGAGCCGGAGCTGATCGTGCTCGACGAGCCGGCCTCCGGACTCGATCCGGTGCAGGCGCTGAAGCTGCGCGGTCTGGTGCGCGGTCTCGGCGAGGAGCACGCCGTCGTGCTGTCGACGCACGTGCTGCCGGACGTCGCCGCCTGCTGCGATCGCGTCGCGATCCTGCATCGCGGCGAGTTGCGCCACAGCGGGCCGGTCGACGCCGGCGCCGAGGCGGCGCTGCGCGTCGGCGTCGCCAGAGCCCTGCACGTGGTCGACTGGCAATCGCTCGGCGCGGTCGCCACCGCCGAGGCGATCGACGCGCATCATTGGCGTCTGCGCCTGCAATCGGGCATCGCGGTGGAGGCGTTCGCGCGCGCCGCGGTCGAACGCGGTTTCGGCTTGCGGGAACTGCGCATCGAGGATGGGTCGCTCGAACGCACCTTCCTGGCGATCGCCGCCGCCGATCTGCCGGAGCAGGCCGCTTGAACGCCGTCGCGCTGATCGCGCGGCACGAATGGCGCCGCCTCGCGGTGCAGCGCTTCGCCTGGACGCTGGCCGCGGTCGCGGTCGCGCTGATGGCCTGGCAGTTCCTGCTCTCGCTCGACGCCTTCGTCGATCTCGCGCCGAAGCTCGGCGGCCTGAAGAACGCGCCGGGCGTGACCGACCTGGTCGCGGTGCCGCTGCTGCGCAGCTGGTCGACGTTGCTGGTGCTGCTGGTGCCGCTGGTGACGATGCGCGCATTCGCCGGCGAACGCCGCGCGCAGACGCTGCCGCTGCTGCTCGCCAGCGGCGTCGGCAATGCGCGCATCGTGCTCGGCAAGTACGCCGGTGCGCTCGGTTTCGTGCTGGCGCTGACTGCGCTGGTCGCGCTGATGCCGCTCGCGCTCGGTGCCGGCACTGCGCTCGATTACGGCAAGCTCGCCGCCGCGTCGGTCGGCCTCGCGCTGTACGCCGCTGCGCTGTGCGCGATCGGCCTGGCCTGCTCGGCATGGACCGCACAGCCGGCGCTGGCCGCGGCGGCCGCGCTGGCGATCAACAGCCTGCTCGCCGCGATCGACGCCGGCGCGCGCCTGCAAGGCGTGGAGAATTCGGCGATCAACTATCTCGCCTTGCCGACGCATCTGCAGCCGTTCCTGCTCGGCCTGGTCGGCAGCGTCGACGTCGTCTACTTCGTGCTGATCGTCGTCGTCGCGCTGGCGCTGGCGACGCGCCGCCTCGACACCTTGCGCACAGGCGCCGACTGATGCGCGAACGCTTCGGCATGCTCCTCCACGCCGCGCTGGTGCTCGCCGCCGCAGCGGCGATCGCCTTCCTCAGCACCCGCTACGCCGTCGTCGCCGACTGGAGCCGCGAACGCGGCGCCAGCCTCGGTGCCGAATCGGTGGCGATGCTGCATGCGCTCGACACGCCGGTCGAGGCGATCAGCTACGCGCGCCGCCAGGGTGGGCTGCGCGCGGTCATCGCCGATTTCGTCGAGCGCTACCGCCGCGTGAAGCCGGACCTGACGCTGCGCTTCATCGATCCGGACGAGGATCCCGGCGCGATGCGCGCGGCGGGCGTCACCGTCGACGGCGAGATGGAGCTGCGCTACAAGAATCGCAGCGAACGCCTGAAGGTGCTCGGCGAAGCGGAGTTCTCGAACGCGCTGCTGCGCCTGTCGCGCGCGCAGGAGCGCATCGTCGCGTTCCTCGAAGGCGAGGGCGAGCGCCAGCCGCTCGGCAAGGCGAACGCGGATCTCGGCCAGTTCGTCGGCGCGCTGGCCGGGCGCGGCCTGCGCGCGGTGCCGCTGCCGCTGGCGAACCTCGGCAAGGTGCCGCAGAACACCGATCTCGTGGTCGTCGCCAATCCGCAGGTCGCATTGCCGGCGGCGGTGGCGGCGGAGCTGGTCGACTACCTCGACGGCGGCGGCGCCTTGCTGTGGCTGGTCGAGCCGGACGAGCGCGCGCTGCAGGACGGCGGCGGGCTCGACGCACTCGCCACCGCGCTCGGCCTGCGCGTGCTGCCCGGCACCCTGGTGGACGGCAGCGGACAGGCCTTCGGCCTCGGCGATCCGAGCTTCGTCGCGATCATGCAGTACCCGCCGCACGCGATCACGCGCGACTTCGCGCTGACCACGCTGTTCCCGCAGCCGGCGGCGCTGGCGCGGCTGGCCGAGGCGCGCTGGGACGCGCAGCCGCTCCTGCGGTCGAGCGCGCAGTCCTGGAACGAGACCGGCGCGATCCCGAAGGCCGGCGAAAGCGCCGACACGATCCGCCAGGACACGGCGGCCGGCGAGATTCCCGGTCCGCTCGACCTCGGCTTCGCGCTGACGCGCGTGTCGCCGCGGCCGGACCGGCGCGAACAGCGCGCGGTGGTGATCGGCGACGGCGATTTCCTCTCCAACAGCTTCCTCGGCAACGGCGGCAACCGCGACTTCGGCCAGCGCGTGTTCGACTGGCTGCTCGGCGACGACGCGCAGATCGCGGTGGCCGAGCGCAGCGCGCCGGATCGCGCGCTGGCTCTCTCGCCGGCACAGCTGAGCGGACTCGGCCTGTTCTTCCTGATCGGGCTGCCGCTGCTGCTCGCCGGCAGCGGCGCGTTGATCGCCTGGCGCCGGCGGCGGTAGCGCAGGCCGCGCGTGGACGACGGAGGCCGCCGATGAACAGCCGACTCCTCTGGGGATGCGTGCTCGTGCTGGTGGCGAGCGGCGCGGCGAACGCGGCGGAACAGGCCGCGAAGAAGCCGGGCGCGTCGATCGACGTCAGCGTCCGCCTGACGAAGCGCGCGGCCGCCAAGCTGGCCGGCGCGCACGAGTCGATCGGCCTGTCGGCGGTGTTCTTCGGCGATCCGAATAACGAGTCGGCCCGCCGCGCGGCCGCCGAGGACGGCCGCGTCGCGCTCGGCGTCGTCGATCGGCAGCTCGCCAAGGCCGGCCGCGTGCGCATCGCGCCGCCCGCGTTCGACGCAGCCACGCTCGCCTCGATCGGGCCGGCCGGGCCGCGCGTCAACATCAACGTGTTCTCCGCGCGAAAGTCGCTGCCGGACAACGTGCTCGACTGCGACTTCTTCGAGGACCGCCTCGCCGTCGCGCTGCGCAAGCCGATCGTGCTGCGCTGCGCGCTGATCGGCGAACGCGCGCCGGCGAAAGCGGCCGAGTAGCCGACGATGCGACGGCGCACGCGTACCCTGTGGTTCCTGTCTGCGCTCGTCGCCGTGCTCGGCGCGGCGGTCTACGCGCAGTTGCGCCACGAGCGTTCGCTGGTGGCCGAGCCGCTGACCGCGATCGACCCGGCGGCGGTGCGCAGCGTCGCGGTCGCCTGCCAGGGCTGCACCTCGCGCCGCTTCGAGAAGCGCGACGGACGCTGGCGCATGCTCGAACCCTACGCGCAGGACGCCGACGCCGAGGCGGTCGACAAGCTGGTCGCGATCGCGACCGCGCCGGTGCGCTACCGCCATGCCGCCGGCGCGCTGGATCCGAAGAAACTCGGTCTCGATCCGCCGCTGGCGAGCCTGCTGCTCGACGGCGTCGCGTTGAGGTTCGGCACCACCGACGCGATCCACGGCGACCGCTACGTCGAAGTCGACGGCACCGTCGCGCTGGTGCCGGACCGCTTCAGCGCACGGCTGTTCGCCGCGCCGGAAAACGAGCTGGCTTCGCCGCCGCCGGCATCGCCGTAGCGGTGGGGCGGGGGCCGCGCGCTCGGCGTCGGGCCTCGCGGAGCAATCGAGATCCATCGGTCGGCCGTGGCACGGCGCGCGCATCGACGAGGTCGGCGGTGCGCTTCTTCCGCGATCGTTGCGATCCGTGCCGCCGTCTTGCATCGTCGGCGTCAGCCGCCATCTCGGCCCTGTCCATTCGCGAGACTCGACGTGCCCGAACTGCCCGAAGTGGAAACCACGCGCCGCGGCCTCGCGCCGCATCTGCTCGGCCGCACCGTGGTCGGGCTCGACGTGCGCCAGCCACGCCTGCGCTGGCCGCTGCCGGACGTGCTGCGCGAGACGTTGCCGGGCCAGCGCATCCTCGACGTGGAGCGGCGCGCGAAGTATCTGCTGGTGCACACCGAACCCGGCAGCGCGCTGCTGCACCTCGGCATGTCCGGCAGCCTGCGCGTGCTGCCCGCGACGACGCCGATCGGCACGCACGATCACGTCGACTGGCGCCTCGATTCGGGGCAGGTGCTGCGCTTCACCGATCCGCGCCGCTTCGGCAGCCAGCTGTGGCAGCCGCGCGGCGAGACGCATCCGCTGCTCGCCGGCCTCGGCCCGGAGCCGTTGTCCGACGAATTCGACGGCGATCTGCTGTGGGCGCGCTCGCGTGGACGCAAGGCGGCGGTGAAGCTGCTGCTGATGGACCAGGCGATCGTCGTCGGCGTCGGCAACATCTACGCCAGCGAGGCGCTGTTCGCCGCCGGCATCCATCCCAAGCGACCCGCCGGCTCGATTTCGCGCGAGCGCTACGCGCGCCTCGCCGAGGAGGTCAAGCGCATCCTCGCCTACGCGATCCGCCGCGGCGGCACGACCTTGCGCGACTTCATCGACCCGGACGGCTCGCCCGGCTATTTCGAGCAGGAACTGTTCGCCTACGGCCGCGACGGCGAGCCGTGCAAGGTCTGCGGCGCGCCGATTCGCGCGATCGTGCTCGGGCAGCGCTCGACGTTCTTCTGCGCGCGCTGCCAGCGCTAGCGCCGGCGGGAATGCGGGCGTCTAGCGATCCAGCGCGGGAATGGTGATGTCGCGTGCCGCCAGCACGCCCGAGCGGACCCTTTCATACAGATCGGACAGCGGAATTCCGCGTCGGCAGCGGATGCGGCCGTTGGAGAGGTCGAGGTATTTCGCTTCGGGGAATCGCTCCCGGATTCCTTCCTCGCTGAAGTCTCCGACGATGCCCAAGTCGTCGGCGAAGTCGATCGCTTGCACCCCTTGCGCCGGATCGCCGAAGAACTCGTTGTAGGGATCGCCGCAGGTCGCCCAGGAGCCGTTCGTGGTGCGATGCACCGCGTAGCCCTGATATTTCTGCAGAACGTTTCCGTCGGCGTGGATCGTCACGAAGAGCAGCGCGTCGCGATAGTGCGCGAAGCGCGGGAAGCCGTAGTGGTCAGCAATGCGGAACGAAATTTCCGGCCCGTGAGTCGTCCCGCTCAACACCGATTGGATTTCGTACTTCGCTTCGTAAAGACCGTCCAGCGTGATGCAGTCCGGTTCCGCGGAGCCGTCCTTGCGCTCGCAGGGACTGGGCAATCGTTTGATGCTGACGAGACGTCCCACCACGGCGAGGATCTCCGGGTCGGGACCGGGCGCGGCGGCCGCGCGGCCGAAGATGGCGGTCGCGACGATCAGTAGCAAGACGAGGAGTGTCGATCGAAACATGGATTCCTCCGGCGAAGTCGACCGAGAACGGAAAGGAGCATGACGCATCCGGCACGGGCCGGCCAGTATCGATGTCCCGCTCCGCCGCCTTCCTGCGTACTACCGGGAAACTTTCCTCCGGAGCTTCCCGATGCGCATCGTCTTCGCCCTGCTTTGCGGCCTGGTGCCCGCCCTCGCGCTGGCCGACGCGGTTCTACCCGACGCCGACCTCGCGGGCGCGCGCGATCCCGCCGGCCTCGCCCGCTACGAAGGCAGTCTGATCGTCGAGTACAAGGCGGGGGCGTTCGACGAGATCGCGCTGCCGGCGTCCGTGCTGGAGCCGGTCGAGCCCGAGCAGCGCGACGGCATGAACAACCGCGTGCTGGCGGCGAAGGACACGCGGATGCTCGAGGGCACGTTGACGCGGGCGGTCTATCTGCTGCCGCCGGAACGCACCCCGCTGGAGGCCGTGCGCAACTATCAGCAGGCGATCGAGGAGGCCGGCGGGCAGCGTCTGTACGAATGCCGCGCCGACGCCTGCGGCGGCGACACCGACTCGGGCGCCGGCCACGGCGGCGGCCGCGTCGGCATCGGCGACCTGCTGTTCCCGAAGGATCGGATCGACGCCAAGGCGTTCAGCAACGCCTACTGCGCGGTCGTCACCAGCCGCGCCGATCCACGCTACGCGGTCATGCGCGTGGAGCGCGGCGGCGTCGAAACGCATCTCGCCGTGCTCGCCTGGACCGCCAGGGATAGCATGTACTGCAAGGCGTTCGACGGACGCACGTTCGCGCTGGTGGTGACGCTCGAGGCGAAGCCGCGCGAGCAGAAGATGGTCACGGTCAAGGCGGCCGACATGGGCAGCGCGATCGCGAGCGGCGGCAAGGTGGCGCTGTACGGCATCCTGTTCGATTTCGACCAGGCCACGCTGCGGCCGGATTCGGCCGCCCAGCTCGGCGAGATCGCCGCGCTGCTGAACGGGGATCCGGCGCTGAAGCTGATGGTGGTCGGGCATACCGACAACGTCGGCGGCGCAGCGCACAACCTGGAGCTGTCGCGGCGCCGTGCCGACGCGGTCGTCGCCGCGCTCGCCGCGCAGCACGGCATCGCCGCCGAACGCCTGCTCGCGCAGGGCATGGGCAGCGCCTCGCCGCTGGCGTCCAACGACAGCGAGGACGGCCGCGCCAGGAACCGGCGTGTGGAACTGGTCAAGCTATGACGGGTGGAGAGGCGGTCCGCACGATCGCGCGCGTGCGGCGATCGACGCTCCGCAGCGCACGCCGCCGGCGCTGAGCCGGCGCAGCGGCGCTCAGCGCGCGGAGCAGCACTGTTCGTAGGTGCGCCGACCGCGTGTTTGCGCTTCGGCGAGCTGGCGCGCGTCCAGCGACTTCGCGCTCTCGGCCATGATCGCGTCGAGATTCCCGTACAGGACGGGCGTGAGGCCGCGGGCCAGCGAGCCGGCGTAGGCGTAGAGGTAGGACTGAACCGGATCGGGCGGGTACAGACGCGGCGCGTCGGCGGCATCCGCGGAGTAGGCCTGGGCGAGATCCGCCAGGCTTCCCGCGTCGCCGCGCCGGACCGCTTCGAGCAGATACGCGCGCGCCTTGTCGCGGCGGGCGATCGCGTCGTCGGCGTTCACCGCATCGTAGGGCTCGATCGCCGATTTCGCGTACTGCCGCATCGCCGCCGTATTGCCGGCCTGGGCCGCGCGATCGAGCGGGTCGAGCCAGTTCGCGCGCAGGTCCGCGTCGGTCTTCTCGCAACCCGCGCGCACGGCGGCATTCCTGTCGATGCGCCATTGCGCGTTGCGCCTGCGATTCGTGCGTTGCGCTTCGGTCCAGCGCTCGTCCTTCGCGTCTTCTTCGATGGAACGTCGGTCCTGCTCGTCGGACGCCGCCGATCGTCGTTGCTCGGCGGGGGTGCAGGCGTGCAGCCGGTTCGCCAGCTCGAGCAGCGCCCAGGTGTCGCCGGCATCGCCCAGTTCGCGCAGGCGCGGCGCGGCCTGGTCGAGCGGCGCGTCCCAGCGCGGCAACTCGCTGTACGGCGCGTCCGCCGGCTTGACGGCCAACGGCTCGGCTGCGGCTGGAGTCGCGAGCGATGGGTCGGTCACGGCGGGTTCTTCGGTCGCGACCGGCGCAGGATCGGAGCGCGGCGCCTCGTCCGGCGAGGACGTGCGGTGACGGTCGAGCCAGTAGAAGACGATGAAGATCGCGACCAGTGCCGCGAACCACAGCAGTTGGGTGGAGCGCTTCATGGCGTCTCCGTCGCCGCGCCGCGGCAGCAGGTGGCCGGGCGCCGGCTTTCGCCCGCCGCCCGCCGCAGGTTTCGCGGGTCGAGCGCCGCGGCGTGCGTCCGTTCGCGCCGTTCCGAGGCGAGCATCGCCACCGCTCCGACCGTCAGGCTCACCTGTCTTGGCATACGTCCCTGCGTCCTCGTCCGATGAAGATTCCAGCGGTGGTGTCGCGGCTTCTCAACCGCGCGGCTCCTTCCCTCCGCGCGACGTCGAGCCGGGCCAAAGGCCGGGGGCAACATTGCCGCCGCGAAAGAAGCGTCGCAACCAAGAACGGGTAACGATTCGGTAATTTCGATGGCCGCACCGGCCCGGCTCGTGCGGCCGACGGTAACGGTCGGAGCGGAGACCGTCGTTTCCGTTCGTCCGCCCGCCGGGCGGGGTTGCGATCCGGACGTGCCGATCACGACGCGTGTCCTTTTTCGCCGCGATATCGCGTATTGAATCCATGAGCTCGCGCCGGTGCGCCCACTGAGCGAGAAGAGCAAGACCGTGAAGGCGGCTGAGCAGGACGGACGGTAACGGGCGGGGAGCCCCGGCCGTGCGCGCTTCGGCGCGCGCGGCCTTTTTCTTTCAATCCGGCCAGCGCAGCGCCAGGTGGCGGTTGTTGAATTCCGGGTCGTCTTCGGCGCCGGCGATGCGGACGGTCATGCCGTCCGGCGCGCCGTCGATCTCGACGGTGTGGCCGTCCTCGACCACGCCGCCGGCCACCTGGAACGCGACGAAGCGCTCGGCCATGCCGCCGGCGAGGTCGGTCGCGTCGCTCGGCACGTTGCGCACGCTGATGTCGGGCCGCGCGAACTTGCGCAGGCCGCGGGTGTGCACGTGCAGGCGCCCGTCGTTGCGGGAATCCTCGTCGCACAGGATCAGCACGTGGTCGCGCGCGTTGAGCGTGTCGGCGGCGAAGTAGCGCCGGCGCCATTCGGCGGCGTCGAACATCGACAGCGTCTGCGGATCGATCACCGCCACGCCGCCGCGGTCGGTCAGCGCGGTGATCGTGCCGACCAGGTCGCGCAGCCCGTCAAGGTCGGCGGGGTCGGCGATCGCGCCGCGCAGCATCACGCATTCGCCGGCGTGCTTGGCCTGCTCGAACAGGCGCGCGTTCTCTTCCCAGAGCAGGCGGCCGAGCGTGCCGGAGAGCGGGTAGCCGTCCCACTTGGCCAGCTCGCGGTTGACGTAGCGGACGACTTCGATGCCCGCGGGCGTGCCGCGCGTGCGGTAGCGCTCGGCGTCGATGCGCAGGTCCTCGCCGAAATCGCCGAACACGAACCACAACAGAAAGGCCTGGTCGCCGCTGTCGCGCCACTGCGGACGCGGCCAATTCGCTTCGCTCATTCTCGATCCTTCTTCGGAGCGTCGAGCGGCAGCACGGCCTGCTGCAGTTCGACGGAGTTCTCGCCGGCCATGATCTTCTTGAACTCGGCGCGACTCACCGAGACATAGCGCTCGTTGCCGCCGATCTCAACCTGCGGACCGTCGGTGACGGCGCGGCCGTGCTCGTCGACGCGCACGACCATCGTCGCCTTCTTGCCGGTGTGGCAGATCGTCTTGATCTCGATCAGCGCGTCGGACCAGGCGAGGAGGTACAGGCTGCCTTCGAACGGCTCGCCGCGGAAATCCGTGCGCAGGCCGTAGGCGAGCACCGGAATGCCGAGCACGTCGACCACGTCGCTGATCTGCCACACCTGCGCCTTGGACAGGAACTGCGCCTCGTCGACGAGCACGCAGTCGAGCCGGCCGTGCGCGGCGACGTCGGCCTCGACCAGCGCGCGCAGGTCGTCGTCCTTCGCGAAACGCTGCGCCTGCGAACGCAGCCCGATGCGCGAGGCGACCACGCCGACGCCGGCGCGCGTGTCGAGCTGCGGCGTCAGGATCAGCGGCCGCAGGCCGCGTTCGCGGTAGTTGTACGCGCTCTGCAGCAGCGTGGTCGTCTTGCCGGCGTTCATCGCCGAATAATAGAAATGCAATTTCGCCATCGCGGACGCGGACCTCGAGCGGGCCGCTATCCTAGCCCGAGCGGCGCCGGATCAGGCGACGCTCGGCGCGTCACGGTTCTTCCGGAGACGCCGGCGGCTGCGCGTCGACCGGCTGCACCGGGCCGACGTCGACGCGGCCTTTCGACGGCTCCCAGACGCGGTCCTGCAGGGTCCAGTACTGCTGCGGGCTCCAGTAGCGCGGGCTCCAGAACACCGTATCGAGAATCGCGCGAGGGCGCCCGTCCGGGCCGGGCAGCAGCATGACCATGCCTTGCGGTCGGCCGAGATGGCTGCCGGTGAGCTTGAGCTTCTCGCGCGTCATTTCGAGATTGAGCCGCTTCTTGGCGTGTTCGTCGCCGTATTTCGCGTACAGCTCCTTGCCCAGGTCGGCCGCGCGCCGGCGCTCGTCCTCGCTCAAGGCTGCCCGGAATCTCTCGCGCGTGGCGAGGAAGGACGGATAGCCACGTTCGGCGGCGACGTCGATCCAGGCATAGGCCTGCACGCGGTCGGCCTGGATGCCGTCGCCATTCCACAACATCATCGCCAGCATCGCCTGCGAGGGCTTGTCGCCGTAGCGGGCCGCGTCGCGGAAACGGTGGGCGGCTTCCTCGTATCGCTTCTGCTGATACGCGATGGCGCCCCGGTTGCGCCAGAGCAGGTCCGGGTGGCCGCGCCGGAAGGATTCGCTGTTGACGACCAGCGGATCGTCCTCGCGCTCGTCGGCCAACGCCGACGCGCTCGCCGCGACCGCGATCAGCAGCGAAGCGAGAACGTGGCGGAGGAGAGTCATCGGCGAGCCTATCTGCCCGGATCGGGCTCCGCCGCCTGCTGCACCGGACCGACTTCGACGTGGCCCTGCGGCAGTTCCCAGCGCTGGTCCTGCCAGTCGCGGTACTTCTTCGGGTCCCAGTAACGCGAGCTGTAGAACAGCGAACCGTCGACCGGGCGCATGCGGCCGTCGGGGCCCGGCAAGAGAACCGCGATCGTGCCCGCGCGGCCGAGATGGCTGCCGGTGAGCTGGTTCTTGGCGCGGACGATTTCGCGCTCCAGGCGGTCGCGGGCGTGTTCGTCGCCGTACTTCGCGTAGAGGTCCTTGCCGAGATCGAGCGCGCGCCGGCGTTCGATCTCGTCGAGCGCGGCCCAGAACTTTTCGCGCGTGGCGACCAGGGATTCGTAGCCGCGCTCGGCCGCCAGATCGATCCAGGCGTAGGCCTGCGCGCGATCGGTGTCCGCGCCTTCGCCGTTCCACGACATCATCGCCAGCATCGCCTGCGCGGGCTTGTCGCCGTAATACGCGGCGTCGCGGAAGTAGCGCGCCGCGTCGGCGTAGCGCTGGCGCTGGTACTCGAAGATGCCGCGGTTGCGCCAGAGCAGGTCCGGATGACTGCGCTGGAAGGCCTCGCCGTTGACGATCGTCGGATCGTCGTCGCGCAGGTCGGCCAGGGGCGATGCGCCGGCGTGCGCGGCGGCGAGCAGGGCCGCGGCGAGCAGGCGGCGGATCGGAATCATCGGCAGGTTTTCCTCGGACAAGACGTCGATATTCCTACAGCGGCGAACCGGGGTCGTCCGCCGTCGGCTGCACCGGGCCGACTTCGACGTGACCCTGCGGCAGATCCCAATGCCGGTCCTGCCACTGGAGATAGCTTTCGGGATTCCAGTAGCGCTCGCTGAAGAACAACGCGCCGTCGACGCGGCGGAAGCGCCGTCCGTCCGGTCCCTGCACGTTCACCGCGATGGTGCCCGGCCGGCCGAGGCGGCTGCCGGTGAGCTGGCGCTTCGCGCGCGACATCTCGAAGCGCAGGCGCTCGTGCGCGCGCTCGTCGCCGTAGGTCGCGTAGATGGTCTGGCCGACGTCGAGCGCGTGCCGACGTTCGTCCTCGCCGAGCGCGGCCCAGAATTTCTCGCGCGTGGCGATGAAGGACGGATAGCCGCGCTCGGCGGCGAGGTCGATCCAGGCATAGGCCTGCGCGCGATCCACGGCGACGCCTTCGCCGTTCCACAGCATCATCGCCAGCATCGCCTGCGACGGCTTGTCGCCGTAGAACGCGGCGTGGCGGAAGTAGCGCGCGGCGTCCGCGTAGCGCTGGCGCTTGTACTCGAACGCGCCGCGATTGCGCGAGAGCATGTCCTGATGACCGTTCAGGAAGCCTTCGCTGTCGAGGATCAGCGGGTCGCCCTCGTCGAACTCGGCGGCGGCCAGGGCAGGGGCGGCGCTTCCCGCCAGCAACAGCAGGGCGAACAGGCAAGGCATCGGCTTCATCGGCGAATTCCTCCGTACGAAGAATGACGTACCGCTGGCCGAAGCGGCAGATGGGGATTGCGGCGACTACCATACCCGCGTCGCAATGCCGCTGCCAGCGCTTGAGCGGGCGCCGCGTCGCCCGCAAATGAAGCTTTCTTCATCAGGGGGCATGGCCGATGTCCGTCGCTGCACACGAGTCGCTCGAACTGGGTCGCTTCCTCGAGCGCCATCACCGCCTGTTCGTGCTGACCGGCGCCGGCTGCAGCACCGCTTCGGGCATTCCGGACTACCGCGACCTCGAAGGCGGCTGGAAGCGTCCGCCGCCGGTGACCTATCAGGCCTTCGTCGGCGACGCGGCGACGCGGGCGCGCTACTGGGCGCGCAGCCTGGTCGGATGGCGCCGTTTCGGTCGCGCGCGGCCGAACGGCGCGCACGCGGCGCTGGCGCGGATGGAGGCCGAAGGCCGGGTCGAGGTGCTGTTGACGCAGAACGTCGACGGCCTGCATCAGGCCGCCGGCAGCCGCGACGTGATCGACCTGCACGGACGCCTGGACGAAGTGCGCTGCCTCGGTTGCGAACGGCGCATCCCGCGCGCGCAGTTCCAGCACGCGCTCGAACGCCGCAATCCGGACTGGACCGCCCTCGACGCCGACGACGCGCCGGACGGCGACGCGGATCTGGACGGCCTGGACTTCGGTGCGTTCGAGGTGCCGGCCTGCGCCGACTGCGGCGGGCTGCTGAAGCCGGACGTGGTGTTCTTCGGCGAGAACGTGCCGCGCGAACGCGTCGAGCGCGCGCAGGCGCACCTCGCCGCGGCTGACGCGATGCTGGTGGTCGGCTCGTCGCTGATGGTGTTCTCCGGCTACCGCTTCGCGCGCGAGGCGGCGCGCCTGGGCAAACCCATCGCGGCGGTCAACCTCGGCCGCACGCGCGCCGACGACCTGCTGACGCTCAAGGTCGAGGCGGATTGCGCCGCGGCGTTGCGCCTGGCGTAGCCGGCATCAATCGAAGCCGTCCGCGAACAGGCGGTCGTCGTCGACGTCGTCCGGGTCGTATTCGTAGGCGCCGATGTCGACCGCGGTGCCGATCCAGCGCGGATGGTCCGGGCCGCGCTGGTCGTAGTCCGACCAGAGGTAGACGCCGCCGGCGTCGACCGCGCACGAACCGGCAGGAAGCGCGTGCGTCCACGTCGGGCCGCCGTTGTCGGCGAGCGGCGCCAGTTGCGGATCGCAGCGCAGCGTATCGGGCGGATAGGAGACGTGCTCGCCGATCTGTCCGATCAGGTTGTCGCTGCCGGTGACGATGTCGTCCGCGCCGCCCAGGTGCTCGATGTCGGGCGAGCCGGTGTTGCCCGCGAGCAGGCTGCTGTGGGCGCGCACCAGCGTGCCCTGTGCGGCGCGGCTGTACAGGCGGATGCCGGCGCCGTGCACCGCGGCATTGCCGGCGATCGTGGCGTGGATCAGCTCGAACGAGTCGAGCTGGTAGGTGCCGATGCCGCCGCCGTCGCTCGCTGCCGTGTTGCCGGACACGGTGCTGTTGCTGAGGCTGAGGCTGCCCTTCCACACGAACAGGCCGCCGCCGTCGCCGGCCGAATTGCCCGACACCGTGCTGCCGACGAGCGTGATCGTGGAGCCGTCGTCCGAGGCGATGCCGCCGCCCAGCCCCAGCGGCCCCGTGGCGTTGTCCGACACGGTGCTGTCGGTCAAGGTGAGCGTGCCGGTGTCGGAAATCAGGATGCCGCCGCCGAAGTAGGTCGACCAGTTGCCCGACACGCGACAGCGCGTCAGCGTGACCTCGGTGGCGCCGGCGGAAATGCCGCCGCCGGTCATGTCCGCGTGGCCGCCGGAGATCGACAGGTCCTCGAACCGGACCGGCCGGCTCGCGCTGAACACCGGACCAGAGCCGGAGACGCGCCGCACCGCGACCGGCGTGCCGCTGACGGTCGAGCGGATCGTCGTCGTGCCGCCGGCGTCGGCCACGTCGAGCGCGGCGTCGGTCAGCTCGATCGGCGACAGCGACGGCGGAATTCCGATCGTATTGCCGCCGTCGTCGCCGGCCGCGCAGTTCGTGTCGGGCGGGGTCGCGTGCGTGTTCGCGGCGAGGATCGCCTCGCGCAGCGTGCAGTGGCCGGAGACGTGCGCGTCCGCGCCGACGTCGACGTCGATCGTCGCTGCGCCGGCACGCCCGAAGGCGAGCAGCAGCGCGGCGGCGAGAGGATGGCGGAAAGTGGCGGTCATGGCGGGACGTCCGATTGGCGATGCTCGATCGCTCTTACGCGACATCGCGGGCAAAACCCCAATGCGGACCTGTCAAGCTGTCGGCCGGCGCATCCGCGCGGCACAATCGCTGCCGCGATGAGCATGAATCCCCAACAACGCGCCGCCGTCGAATACTGCGACGGCCCGCTGCTCGTGCTCGCTGGCGCGGGCTCGGGCAAGACGCGCGTGATCACTGAGAAGATCGCGTACCTGATCCGCCGGCGGAATCTTTCCGCCTCGAAGATCGCCGCGATCACCTTCACCAACAAGGCCGCGCGCGAGATGCGCGAGCGCGTCGGCAAGCTGGTGTCCGGCAGCGCGGCGGAAGGCTTGACGGTGTGCACGTTCCACGCGCTCGGGCTGAAGTTCCTGCAGCTCGAGCACGCGCGCGCGAACCTGCGCCGCGGCTTCTCGGTGCTCGACGCCGACGACACGCAGGGACTGGTCAAGGAGCTCGCGCCGAAGAACGCCAAGCCGGACGTGCTGTTCGCGCTGCAGTCGCTGCTGTCGCGCGCGAAGAACGAAGGCCTGACGCCGGAGCAGGCCGCCGACCGCGCGGCCAGTCCGCGCGAGCGCGAGGCCGCCGACATCTACGCCGCCTACCAGCGCCGCCTCGCCGCGTTCAACGCGGTCGACTTCGACGATCTGATCCGCCTGCCGCTGATGGTGCTCGAAACCGACGCCGAAGCGCGCGCCGGCTGGCGCGAACGCCTGCGCTACCTGCTCGTCGACGAATACCAGGACACCAACAGCGCGCAGTACCGGCTGGTGAAGACGCTGGCCGGCGAGCGCGGCATGTTCACCGCCGTCGGCGACGACGACCAGAGCATCTACGCCTGGCGCGGCGCCAATCCGGAGAACCTCGCCGAGCTGGCGAAGGACTATCCGCAGCTCAGGGTGGTCAAGCTCGAGCAGAACTACCGCTGCGGCCGGCGCATCCTGCGCGCGGCGAATGCGGTCATCGCGCACAACGCGCACGTGTTCGAGAAGAAACTGTGGAGCCAGGAGGCCGAGGGTCCGCCGATCCGCGTGCTGGAATGTCGCGACGACGAGCACGAAGCCGAGTGCGTCGCAGGCTCGATCGCGCACCTCGCCGAGAAGCACAAGGCGGCGTGGCACGAGTTCGCCGTGCTCTATCGCGGCAACCATCAATCGCGCGCGCTGGAGAAGGCCCTGCGCATGGCGCGCGTGCCGTACCACGTGACCGGCGGCACCGCGTTCCTCGATCGCGCCGAGGTCAAGGACCTGCTCGCCTACCTGCGTCTGATCAACAATCCCGACGACGACGCGGCATTCCTGCGCGTGGTCAACCTGCCGCGGCGCGACATCGGCGCGACCACGCTGGAAAAGCTCGGCGAGCTCGCCGGCGCGCGGCACGTGTCGCTGCTGCGCGCGGCGCAGAGCGACGCCGTGCTCGGCCAGCTCGCGGCGCGCTCGGCCTCGTCCCTGGTCGGCTTCGCCGGCCTGATCCGCGACCTCGCGCAGCGCGCCGAGCGTGTCGCCGCGGCCGACTTGGTCGAGGAATTGATCCGTCGCGTCGGCTACGCCGAGCACATCGCCGCGCAAGTCAAGGAACCGACGCTGCGCGAACGCCGGCTGGAGAATCTGAAGGAACTGGCCGAATGGTTCCGCGCGATGCAGAAGGACGGCGCGGCCGGCGACCTCGCCGCGCAGCTCGCCCTGCTCAGCCACGGCGACCGCGACGATCCGGGCAACGCGGCGCGGCTGATGACCCTGCACTCGGCGAAAGGGCTCGAATTCCGCTTCGTCTTCCTGGTCGGCCTCGAGGACGGCATGCTGCCGCACGAAGGCAGCCTCGCCGAGGGCCGCGTCGAGGAGGAGCGGCGCCTGATGTACGTCGGCATCACGCGCGCGAAGGAGCAGCTGTCGATGAGCTACGCCAAGCGCAAGCGCCGCTTCGGCGAGATCATCGCCAACGAGCCGAGCCGGTTCCTGAAGGAGCTGCCGGGCGAGGATCTGCACTGGTCCGGCCGCGACGCCGAACAGGACGCCGTGCACAAGCAGGAGCTGGCGTCCTCGCACATCGCGCGGCTGGCGAGCCTATTGGCCGATTGAGCGCGGCGGGTCGCGCGGCCGACGCCGCGCGCGCGGCTCTGCTGACGGAAGCTGTCAGCAGAGCGGGAGCTTTCGCGTTCGATGCGATGGCGTTCGTGCGCTTCTGCGAAGATCATCGGCCCGACCTCCGCTCGCACTTCCGCCCATGTCCGCCCGCCCGGATTTCTCCCGCATCCTGCTCGCGATCGGCGCGCTGCTGATCGGCATGGCGTCGTACCAGTTCGGCGCCGCGCTGGCCAAGCAGCTGTTCCCGGCCGTCGGCGCGGAGGGAGCGGCCGCGTATCGATTGGGCCTGGCGGCGCTGATCCTGCTCGCCTGGCGGCGGCCGTGGCGCAATGCGCCTGCGCGCAAGGATCGGCTCGCCTTGTGGGGCTACGGCCTCGCGATCGGCGCGATGAACCTGGTGTTCTATCTGTCGCTGCGCACGATCCCGCTCGGCATCGCGGTGGCGCTGGAGTTCACCGGCCCGCTGGCGCTGGCGCTGCTCGGTTCGCGCCGCTGGATCGATTTCGTCTGGATCGCCCTGGTGGTGGTCGGCCTGGCGATGCTGCTGCCGTTGCGCGAACAGGCGCATGCGCTCGATCCGGTCGGCGTGATGTACGCGCTGGCGGCGGGCGTGGGCTGGATGCTGTACATCGTGCTCGGGAAAAAGGCCGGCGCCGCCTACGGCGCCGATGCGGTGACCTGGGGTACCTCGATCGCCGCCCTGGTGACGGTTCCGATCGGCGCCGCGCAGGCCGGCACCGCGCTGCTGTCCCTGGACCTGCTGCCGTTCGCGCTGGGCGTGGCGGTGCTGAGTTCCGCTCTGCCGTACACGCTGGAGATGATCGCGCTGACCAGCCTGCCGTCGCGCACGTTCAGTACCTTGCTGAGCCTGGAGCCGGCGATCGCCGCCGCGGCCGGCGTCGCGTTCCTCGGCGAGCATCTGAGTCTGCTGCAATGGTCGGCGATCGCGGCGATCGTCGCCGCCGCGGCCGGGACCGCGCTCAGCCTTCGCCGTCCACGGTCGGGCGAGCTTCCACCGGTCTGACGCCGTCAGATCAGCTTGGCCGCGCCCAGTTCGCGCTTCAGGTAGGCGTAGTAGATCGGCGCGGCGATCAGGCCGGGCGCGCCGAACGCGGATTCCATCAGCAGCATCGCGATCAGCAGTTCCCAGGCGCGCGCGCGGATCTGCGTGCCGACGATGCGCGCGTTGAGGAAGTACTCCAGCTTGTGGATCACGATCAGGAACACCAGCGCGGCGATCGCCACGCCGAGCGAGATCGACATGCCGACGACGAAGATCACCGTGTTGGAGATCAGGTTGCCGATCACCGGCAGCAGGCCGGCGACGAAGGTGACCACCACGAGCGTCTTCGCCAGCGGCAGGTGCACGCCGAACAGCGGCAGGATCAGCAGCAGGAAGATGCCGGTGAACAAGGTATTCAGCGCGGAGATCTTCACCTGCGCGAAGACGATGTCGTGGAACGAGTCGACCAGGTTCGCGCAGCGCGCGGCCAGCGTCTCGGCGAGTGGGCCGCCGCGGCCGTTCGGCCGTGCGTTGTACAGCGCGATCATCGCGCCGAGCACCATGCCGATCAGCAGGTGCACGATCACGCGCGCGGCGGTCTTGCCGGCGAGCTGCAGCTGTGCGGCGTGTTCGCGCATCCATTCGACGGCGACGGCGCGGAAGTCGTCGATGCTGTCGGGCAGGTGGTCGACGACGATCTGCGGCAACTGCGTGCGCGCGCGTTCGAGCAGCGGCATCAGTCGTTCGAACACCGCGCTCGGGTTGCCCAGTTCGCTGCGCAGGAAACCGACCGCGCCGAGGATCGCCAGGGTCAGCAGGCCCACCACGATGACGCTGAGCAGGGCGACGATCAGCCAGTGCGCGTGCGCGCCGGGCAGGTGGCGCTGCAGCAGCGGCGCCAGCGCGTTGACCAGCGCATAGACGAGCAGGCCGGCGAGCAGGGCCGGCAGCAGGTGCAGGTAAAGGATCAGGAACAGCGCCAGTCCGGCGAGGACGTAGCTGGCGACGCGCAAACGCAGGCCGAACGGCGATTCCATAGACGTCCCGGTGAGGACCGCGTCGGTCGCGACGGTCCGCGCGACGAGGTGTCATAAACTTGCCGGATCGTATGCGCTGACCGTTGCAAATCCAATCCTGCCCGTCTTTCCCGTTCATCTCCTCAGGGGTTCGCATGTCGAAGATCTCGCTTTCCCTCGCCCTGGCCGCGGCGCTGCTGGCCGGCTGTGCCGGCGCGCCGAGTGCCCGCAGGACGCCCGCCCCGGTCGCGCCGCCGGTGCCGGCCGGTCCGCCCGCGAACGACAACCTGAACGCAGTGGTCTGGACGCAGACCGCGGTCGAGCACGACCTGATCTACCGCGAGGTGTTCCGCCAGGCCGGCGAGAAGCTCGCCGTCGCGCTGAAGACGCCGAAGTGGGACGCGCTGGCCAAGGGCGACCGCAAGCGCATGCCGAAGGGCGCCAAGCCGGCGGTGATCGTCGACATCGACGAGACCATGCTCGACAACTCGCCCTACCAGGCACGCCTGGTGCAGAGCGGCGGCGAGTACAACGAGGCGACCTGGGCGGCGTGGTGCCAGGAGAAGGCGGCCAAGCCGCTGCCCGGCGCGCTGGAATTCGCCAAGCTGGCGGCCAAGCGCGGCGTGACGGTGTTCTACCTGTCCAATCGCGCGCAGGACTTGAACGAAGTCACCTTGGAAAACCTGCGCGAGGCCGGCTTCCCGATCGCCGACGAGTCGGTCTTCCTCGGCCTCGGCACGGTGGTCGAGGGCTGCGAGCAGAACGGCACCGAGAAGGGCTGCCGCCGCGCGCTGGTCGGCCGCAAGCACCGCGTGCTGATGCAGCTCGGCGACCAGCTCGGCGATTTCGTCGACCCGGTCGCCAATACGCCGGACGGCCGCCGCAGCGCCGTCGAGCCGTATCTGGACTGGATCGGCGAGCGCTGGTTCGTGCTGCCCAACCCGACCTACGGCTCATGGGAGCCGGCGCTGTTCAACAACGACTGGTCGCAGGGGGCAGAAGCGCGCCGTCGCGCGAAAATGGACGCACTGAGGAAGTAATTAAGAATCAATCGGTTATGGCTTTACAATTAAGGCATTGCATTAGCAATGTCGCTTAAGTATATTGACCGGCAAGAATCCGGTGACGATCCCAATAAAGCCCCGATAACCGTCTCCCAGACAACGACGTACAAGTTCCCCCTCCGGCTGTGCCGGATTGACCCGACAAGCTTGCTTGCCGGGTTTTTTGTTGGCGCAGGCGTGGTGGCTGCCGTCTTGGCGCGCTGTTAAAGTGCCGCCCCTTCCACTCCTGACCCCCTGGGGATTTCCGATGCGTATGCCCATCGCCCGCGCCGCGCTCGCGGCGTCGTTGATCGTTTTCGTCGCCGCTTGCGAGAAGAAGGCGGAAGACACCGCCGCGACGGCCGCCGCTCCCGCCGCCGCCAAGACCGAAGGGCCGGATGCGGCGATCCAGAAATCCGTCGCGCTGCTCAAGCAGGGCGACATCGGCGGCCTGATGCAGCACGCGCTGCCGCCGGCGGAGTTCGCCAAGGCCAAGGCCGACTGGGGCAAGGACGCGCAGCCGGTCACCGACGAGGACCGCAAGAAGTTCGCCGAGACGATGGAGAAGCTGACCGCGCCGGACGCGGAAGCCAAGCTCTACGCCGAACTCGAGCCGCAGCTGAAGACGTTCGACGCGACGTACCAGCAGCAGATCCCGATGTACGTTTCGATGGGCAGCGGCTGGCTGCAGGGCATGGTCCAGCAGAACAAGGACATGTCCGAGCCGGAGAAGCAGCAGGCGCTGGCCGCGATCAACGCGACCGCCGCGTGGGTGCAGAAGACGCGCTTCACCGACCCGGAGGCGGTCAAGAAGGTGCTCGCGGTGGTGACCAAGACCGCCCGCGCGCTGAACCTCAAGAGCGCCGACGAGGCGCGCGCGCTGACCTACGACCAGTCGATGGAGAAGGCGCGCATCGGCGTGCAGGGCGTCAAGGAAGCGCTGGCCGTCTATGGCTTTTCGCTCGACCAGACGCTGGACTCGGTGAAGTCCGAAGTGATCTCCAACGACGGCAAGACCGCCAAGGTCAAGATCAGCTACACGCTGTTCGACACGCCGCTGACCGGCGAGACCGAGATGGTCAACCTCGACGGCCGCTGGTACGGCAAGCACGCGTTGGAGAAGGCCGAGGACAAGGCGGCGGCGACGGCCGGTGCCGCTCCGGCCGCTCCGGCCGATGCCGCTGCCGAGGCCCCGGCGAAGGACTGACGCCGACAGGCGCATGGACGGCGGCGACGCGGACGGCGTCGCCCATTCCGGATCGAACGACGGCGCGCAGTTCATCGAACTGCGCGCCGTCGGTTTCTCGGGGCCGGCCTTGCGTACGCGAGTGCTCGTGGTGACGTCGCGATCGACGACGACGGGTGGCCTTCATCCGCACCGACGCGCGCTCCGGCCTCCCGGCCGTCCGCGGCAGCGCGCCGCGACGCGGCCGCTGCATGAGCCCTGCTCACACCGACCCGGCGCACTCGAACGCGCGTACCGATGCGCGAACGAGGCAGCGGCGGTTTTCTTCGCCCTGATAGACTGAACCGATGGAAGAGTCGCCTCCGACGGCGCCGCCCGCGACGCACGACAAGCAGGCGCCGGCCTGGCTCAACGCGGTCGGCGCACTGCTGCGCCCGTGGGTGCGCATCCGCCGCACCCCCGACGACGTGCACGCGCTGCTGCCGGACGACGCGCGGCCGACCGTCTACGTGATCGAGCGTCACGGCCTGTCCGATACCCTGATCCTCGAACGCGCCTGCCAGGAAGCGGGGCTGCCTTCGCCGTACGCGGCGGCCGAGCGCCTGCCGATCAAGCGGCGCCGCGCGGTCGTCACGCTGTCGCCGCGCCCGCGCCTGTTCGGCCGGCGGCCGCATCCGACCCGCTCGGAGACGCTGAGCGCGCTGGTCGACCTCGTGCGTGCCGGCGCCGACGGGGAGTCGTCCGGCAAGGACGTGCGCGTGGTGCCGGTGTCGATCTTCGTCGGCCGCGCGCCGGCGCGCGAGTCGGGCTGGTTCAGCGTGCTGTTCTCGGAGAACTGGGTCGTGGTCGGCCGCTTCCGCCGCCTGCTCGCGCTGCTGCTGAACGGTCGCGACACGGTCGTGCAGTTCGCGGCGCCGATCGACCTGCGCGAGTTCGTCGCCGGCGAAACCGACACCGAGCGCGGCGTGCGCAAGCTGCAGCGCATCCTGCGCGTGCACTTCCGGCGCATCCGCGCGGCGGTGATCGGGCCCGATCTTTCGCATCGGCGCACGCTGATCGACAGCGTCGTCAACGCGGCGCCGGTGCAGCAGGCGATCGACGCCAACGCCAGCCGCGAAGGCATCGACCGCGACGCGGCGGCGGAGAAGGCGCGCGGCTTCGCCTGGGAGATCGCCGCCGACCAGTCGCACCTGGTGGTGCGCTCGGCCTCGTTCCTGCTGACGGCGCTGTGGGAGAAGATCTACCGCGGCGTGCACATGAACCACTTCGACCGGCTGCGCGAGATCGTGCCCGGCCACGAGGTGATCTTCGTGCCCTGCCACCGCAGCACCACCGACGACGCGCTGCTGCCGTACGTGCTCTACCACAACGGCCTGGCGGTGCCGCACATCGCCGCCGGCGTGAACCTCAACCTGCCGCTGATCGGTTCGCTGCTGCGCCGCGGCGGCGCGTTCTTCCTGCGCCGCAGCTTCAGCGATCCGTTCTACTCGACGGTGTTCCGCGAGTACATGAGCCAGCTGATCGCGCGCGGCATCTCGCTGATGTACTTCATCGAGGGCGGCCGCTCGCGCACCGGCCGCACGCTGACGCCGCGCGGCGGCCTGCTGTCGATGACGCTGCGCAGCTTCCTGCGCCAGCCGGACCGTCCGGTCGTGTTCCAGCCGGTCTACATCGGCTACGAGAAGATCATGGAGGGCGAGTCCTACATCGGCGAGCTGTCCGGCAAGCCGAAGGAGAAGGAATCCTGGGGCGGCCTGATCCGCAGCCTCGGCGCGCTGCGCCGGAACTACGGCGCGGTGACGGTGAACTTCGGCGAGGCGCTGTTCCTCAAGCCGCTGCTCGACGAAGTCGCGCCGGACTGGCAGCAGGCGGCGGCGGACCCGGAGGCCAAGCCCGCCTGGCTGAAGAGCGCGGTCGACACGCTCGGCGAACGCATCCTGGTCAACATCAACCGCGCCGCGCACGCCGGCCCGATCAACCTGCTCGCGCTGACCCTGCTGGCGACGCCGAAGCATGCGATGGCCGAAGCCGATCTGATCGCGCAGATCGAACTCAGCAAGGAACTGCTCACGGCGGTGCCGTACTCCGACCGCGTCACCGTGACGGCGCTGTCGGCGCAGGAAATCATCGCCTACGGCGAGCGGATGGAATGGATCCGCCGCGTCGCGCACCCGCTCGGCGACGTGCTCACGGTCGACGAAAAGCCCGGCGTGCTGCTCAGCTACTTCGGCAACAACGTCACCCACCTGTTCGCCACCGCGGCGTGGATCGGCTGCTGCTTCAACAACAACCGCCGCCTGGCGCGCGCGTCGATCCTGCGCCTCGGGCGCCTGGTCTATCCGTTCGTGCAGGCCGAGCTGTTCCTGCCGTGGAGCGAAGCCGAGTTCGGCGAGCGCATCCAGGCGACGCTGGAATTCCTGCAGGCGCGCGGCCTGCTGGCGACCGTCGAAGGCACCGACGGCCGCATCCTCGAACGCGGTCCGGGCCAGAGCGACGGCGCGTTCCGCCTACGTTCGCTGGGGCACACGCTGATGCCGGCGATCGAGCGCTACTACATCGGCCTCGCGCTGCTGGTGAAGAACGGCCAGCACGCGCTCAGCGCGAGCGAACTGGAGAACCTGAGCTATCTCACCGCGCAGCGCCTGTCGCTGCTGCACGAGATGAACGCGCCGGAGTTCTTCGACAAGAGCCTGTTCCGCGGCTTCATCCAGAAGCTGCGCGAGCGCCGCGTGATCGCGGTCGACGAGAACGGCAAGCTGGTGTTCGAGCCGGAGCTCGAAGCGGTCGCCAAGGACGCGCGCGTGATCCTCTCGCGCGAGATCCGCCACGGCATCCTGAAGCTGACGCCGGAGAAGCAGGCGCAGTTGACGCGCGACACGGACGCCGCCGCCACCGACGCCTGAGTCGTCGGTGCAGCGCTCGCGCGCGAGGTCACGACGGCACCGGCACATGCACTAAACTGGTGCAATGTCCGATCCCGTCCTCGCCCCCGAAGCGCCTGCCGACGCGCTGTGGGCCGCGCTCGAATCCTGCGCGACCGCGATGGCGCTGGTCGATCGCGACCTCCTGCTGCGCACGGTCAACCAGAGCCTGCACGACTGGCTCGGCGCCGGTGCGCGCAGCTGGCGCGGCGAACGCCTGGCGCTGCTCGACGCGTCGCCGCCGCGGCTGAACGAAGCGGCGACACGCGCGCTGGCCGAGCAGCGCCGCGTCTGGCTGCGCGACGCGCGCCTGCGCACCGCGATCGGCGACCGCGCGGCCGACCTCGCCCTGACGCCGCTGGACGCCGATACCTTGCTGATCGAGCTGCAATCCGCGCCGGTCGACCATTCGGGGCTGCGCCTGTCCGAATCGCTGCGCGGCTTCGCGCACGAGGTGCGCGGGCCGCTCGCCGGTGTGCGCGGCGCCGCGCAGCTGCTGCAGCGGCGCCTGCACGAGCCGGACCTGGTGGAGCTGGCCGGATTGATCGTCGGCGAGGCCGACCGGCTCGCCGCGCTGTCGGATGGCCTGCTCGACACGGGCGCCAAGTCGAACCGGGCGCGCATCAACATCCACGAGGTGGTCGAGCGCGTCGCCGCGCTGCTGTCGGCGGAATCGGAAACGCTGCGCATCCGCCGCGACTACGACCCGAGCCTGCCGCCGCTGGCCGCCGACGCCGATCGCCTGCAGCAGGCCTGCCTGAACCTCGCGCGCAACGCCGTGGAAGCCGGCGCACAGACGTTGACCGTGCGCACGCGCGTCGAGCACGGCGCGCGCATCGGCGAACGCAGCCTGCGCCTGGCGCTGCGCGTGGATCTGGCCGACGACGGTCGCGGCGTGCCGGCCGAGCTGGTCGACACCTTGTTCGAGCCGCTGGTGTCCGGCCGCGCCGACGGCACCGGCCTCGGCCTCGCCATCGCGCGCGAGATCGCGCACGAGCACGGCGGCGAGATCGCCTACGTCAGCCGCCCCGGCGCGACGGTGTTCACCCTGCTGCTGCCGCTCGGCGAGGCGGAGGCCTGAATGCGCGGCGCCGGACGACAGCGTCGGGAGTGCGCATGAGCCAGGCCGTGATTTGGATCGTCGACGACGACCGCGGCGTGCGCCTGGTGCTCGCCGCGGCGCTGCGCGAGGCGGGATTCGCGCCGCGCGAGTTCGCCGACGCCGAGAGCGCGCTGGCGGCGCTGGAAGCCGACGCGCCGGACCTCCTGTTCACCGACGTGCGCATGCCCGGCGCGAGCGGCCTCAAGCTGCTCGAACGCATCGGCCTGCACGAGCCGCGCTTCCCGGTGGTGGTGATGAGCGCGTTCACCGACGTCGCATCGACCGCCTCGGCCTATCGCCTCGGCGCGTTCGACTACCTGCCCAAGCCGTTCGACCTCGATCAGGCGGTCGCCGCCGCGCGCCGCGCGCTGGCGCAGCCGCGCGCGACGTCCGCGCCGCCGGCGCCGCCACCGGTCGAGGAGCCGGAGCTGATCGGCGGCAGCGCCGCGATGCGCGAACTGTTCCGCGCCATCGGCCGCGTCGCCGCCAGCGGGCTCGGTGCGCTGATCACCGGCGAGACCGGTACCGGCAAGGAACTCGTTGCGCGCGCCCTGCATCGCGAAAGCGCGCGTGCGCGCCAGCCGTTCGTCGCCTTGAACACCGCCGCGATCCCGGCCGAGCTGCTCGAATCGGAACTGTTCGGCCACGAGGTCGGCGCCTTCACCGGCGCCGCGCGCCGCCACGCCGGGCGCTTCGAGCAGGCCGACGGCGGCACGCTGTTCCTCGACGAGATCGGCGACATGCCGCTGGCCTTGCAGACGCGCCTGCTGCGCGTGCTCGCCGCGGGCGAGTTCTATCGCGTCGGCGGCCGCGAGCTGATCCGCGCCGACGTGCGCATCGTGGCAGCGACGCACCAGGATCTGGACGCCAAGGTGGCCCGCGGCGAATTCCGCGCCGACCTGCTGCATCGGCTCGACGTCGTCCGCCTGCATCTGCCGGCCCTGCGCGAGCGGCGCGACGACGTGCCGGCCCTGGCCGAACATTTTCTGCGTCAGGCCGCGGGGATCTCCGGCAGCGGCGCCAAGCGCTTCTCGCCGGCCGCGCTCGGCGTGCTGCGCGACTATGCCTGGCCCGGCAACGTGCGTCAGCTCGAAAACCTGTGCCGCCGCCTCGCCGTGCTCGCGCCCGGGCGCGAGATCGGCGTCGGCGACCTGCCGCCGGCGCTGCTTGCCGACGCGCCGGTGCGCGAAGCCTCGGCCTGGAGCGGCGCCTTGCGCGCCTGGGCCGAGCAGGCACTCGCCGCCGGCGCCGAGAACATCCACGGCGAAGCGCTGGCCGAGCTCGAGCGCGTATTGCTCGACGCCGCGCTGGTCGCGCACCACGGCCACCGCCAGCGCGCGGCGAAGTCGCTGGGCCTTGGCCGCAACACGATGACGCGCAAGCTCGGCAGCTCGCGCAAACGGCCGCGCTGATGCGAGCGTTCGACACGATCCGGCGCAACGGCGCCGACGCCTGGAACCTGTTCGTGCTGCCGCTCTCGCTGGCGCTGCTGCCGTGGTCGCTCAGCTTCCGCGCGGCGCGCCTGCTCGCGCAGCATGCGCGCCTGTTCCGCGCGGAGGCGGATGCCGCCTGGACCAACGCGGCGCCGTTCTGCGCGGACAGCGACGAGGGCGAATGGAAGTTCGGCTATCGGCTGGTGCGTTGGGTCGAGCGCATCGACACGTTCCTGACGTTGACGCGCTCGCCGGCCTGGTGGCGCCGGCGCGTCGACGTCACCGGCGATCTGCCGCCGTCCGCCGCGCCGGGCATGCTGCTGACGTTCCATTGGGGCGCCGGGCATTGGCTGTGGCGGCTGTTCGTCCATCGTGGCATCCGCGCGCACTTCCTCGCGCGCCGTCCGCAGGCGCTCGACCACGGTCGCGGCCGCGTCGCGCTGTGGTACGCGCAGCTGCGCGGCCGTGCGCTGCGCCGCATCGGCAGTCTCGGCGTGCTCTACACGGGCGGCAGCGCCAAGCGGGTCGCCGAAGCCCTGGCGGCCGGCGAGGGCGTGGTCGGCATGCTCGATCTTCCGGCGGAAGACGCGCAGCGCGCGCAGCGCGTGCCGCTGCTCGGGCGCGTGGCGCGCCTGCCCAGCGGGCTGCTGGAGATCGCGCGTGCGCAGAACGCGCCGGTCCGCCTGCTGAGCTGCGGCCTCGACACGCGCAGCGGGCGGCGTCTGCTGCAGGTGGAGGAACTGCCGCCCGCGCTTTCGGTGCACGAGCTGCTCGCGCGCTACGGCGCGCACCTGGAAGGCGCGGTGCGCCGCGCGCCGGAAGCCTGGCAGATGTGGCACGTCGCGCCGCTGATCTTCGTCGCGGAAGATTCGAGCGGGGCCGCCTGAGTCGGCGCTTCGCGCCGGCGCTCAGCCGGCCGCGCGCAGGCGTTCGGCGTACAACGTGTTGTGCGGTTCGCGAATCTCCTCCGCGGGCCGAGCGGTCGTGTAGTAGTACATCGCGATCGACTTGCGCGTGACCTCTTCCGGCGCGGTCCACGGCGTCGGATGGCCGTGGAAGGTGTCCGAGCGCGTGGCGAACAGCACCGCGCGGTTGAACAGCGGCTCGACGACGCGCCGGCAGGCCTGCGCTTGCGTGTCCCACAATTCCAGCGCGCCGCCCCATTCGGGGCGCCAGCCCGGCGTCAGGTAGATCAGCAGGTTCAGGCGCCGATGCGCCTGCATCTGCGCGTGCCAGTTGAAGTCGGCGTGCACGCCGAGCAGGCCGCCGCGGCGCGTCAGGTGCAGGCCGCCGCCGACCAGGTGCGGATCGGGCAGCAGATGGCCGATGCCGGTGAACGCCTCGAGGAAGCGGATGAACGCGCCCGAGTTGAGGTCGTGCATGGCCTGGCGGTGCAGCGGCGGAAACGTCTCCTCGCGCGAGCTGCCGAGCTTCACTTCGAGGCCCGGCGCGGCATAGTGATCCCAGGCCAGCGCATCCGGCCCCGGGAACTCGTCGGCGAGGCGCTGGGCGACTGCGGCCGGGAGGAAATCGTCGAGAACGGCGTACGGGTACGGCTCGGCATCCAGGAAAGCGGCCTTCGGCGCGGCGGCCAATGCGTCCAGTCGCTGAAGATCGAAGACGTACGACATACAATGAGGCATCCTTGGTGGCCGCGCATGATATCAAGGCCAATCTCTGACTTCGTTCCGGAACGGATGAGCTCGTGAATTCGACCAGGCGGGTAGGCATCATCGGCGGCGTGCGTATTCCGTTCTGCCGCAACAACACCGCGTACGCGGACGTCGGCAACTTCGGCATGGCCGTGAAGACGCTCGGCAGTCTGGTCGAGCGCTTCGGCCTACACGGCCTCGAGCTCGGTGAAGTCGCGTTCGGTTCGGTGATCAAGCACGCCTCCGACTGGAACATCGCGCGCGAGGCGACCTTGTCTTCCGGCCTCGCGCCGACCACGCCCGGCATCACCACCGCGCGCGCCTGCGGCACCTCGCTCGACAACGCGATCATCGTCGCCAACAAGATCGCCACCGGACAGATCGACGCCGGCATCGCCGGCGGCTCGGACACCACCAGCGACGTGCCGATCGTCTACTCGAAGGGTCTGCAGCAGCGCCTGCTGCACGTCAATCGCGCCAAGACCCCGCTGGAGAAGCTCGAGACGGCGGTGAAGGGCTTCTCGCTGTCCGAGTTGAAGCCCTCGTTCCCCGGCGTGGCCGAGCCGCGCACCGGCAAGTCGATGGGCGAGCACTGCGAGATGATGGCCAAGGAGTGGAAGATCGGCCGCGAGGAACAGGACCGCCTCGCGCTGGCCAGCCACCAGAAGCTCGCCGCAGCCTATGCGCGCGGCTTCTTCAAGGACCTGGTGGTGCCGTTCCGCGGCGTCGAGCGCGACAACATCCTGCGTCCCGACACGACGCTGGAAAAGCTCGCCGCGCTGAAGCCGGCGTTCGACAAGACGTCGGGCCAGGGCACGCTGACCGCCGGCAATTCGACCTCGCTGTCCGACGGCGCGGCCGCGGTGCTGCTCGGCAGCGACGAATGGGCGGCCGCGCGCGGACTCAAGGTGCAGGCGTACCTGACCCATGCGCGCGTCGCCGCGGTCGACTACCTGCATGGCGAGGGCCTGCTGATGGCACCGACCATCGCCGTGCCGCGCATGCTGGCCGAGGCAGGTCTGCGCCTGCAGGATTTCGATTTCTACGAGATCCACGAGGCCTTCGCGGCGCAGGTGCTGTGCACCTTGCGCGCGTGGGAATCGGCCGACTACTGCAAGAACCGGCTCGGCCTCGACGCGCCGCTCGGCACGATCGACCCGGCCAAGCTCAACGTCAACGGTTCCAGCCTCGCCGCCGGCCATCCGTTCGCGGCCACCGGCGCGCGCGTGGTCGCGACGCTGGCGGCGCTGCTGGAGGAGAAGGGTTCCGGTCGCGGGCTGATTTCGATCTGCACCGCCGGCGGCATGGGCGTGACGGCGATCCTGGAACGGCCGTAGCCCGGGCGGTCGACCAGCGCCGTCGCGGATTGCCGCGTCGGACACGTCGGCGGTGACGGCGCTGCGGCGGTTCCTTCGCGCGCCTCGAAAGACTTCGCTGGTCCCGCGATGTCATCCCCGCGCAAGCGGGGATCCATTCGGGGACTCGATCCGGAGCGAGGGGCGGACTGCCTTCCCGCCCGGCGGCGATCGAGGTGATCGCCGGAGGGGCGTTCTCAGCCGCGGAAGGTGAACAGCACCGGCTTCCAGCCGCCGCTCGACTGGTAGCTCTGGCCGCGACGCTTGCGCATGCGCTCGATCAGCTCGACGCGGCGCGCTTCCGCCCATTCGTGCCGCTGGGTCTTCAGCGTGGCCGGATCGACGCCGTGCGCGGCGGCCTCTTCCTTGCGGTAGTGCACGAAGTCCTCGTAGGCCTCGATCTCGTGCTGCAGTTCGCGCACGCACAACTCGATCATGATCGCGTCGTCGAGGAAGCCGAGCACCGGCACGTTGTCCGGAATGATGTCCTGCGGATTGGCGAAGTAGGTCAGGCAGGCGAGCACGTGCTGGCGGTCTTCCTCCGGCAGCGCGAAGCCTTCGTCGTTGGCCATCGCGATCATGCTGTCGAGCTTGCTCAGGCGCTCGGCGATGAAGTGCGGCAGCTTGACCTTGTGGCCGTCGACCAGAAGCTTCGAGGCGGCTTCGGTGACCTGCTGCGGCGTCAGGTGTTTCGCCTCGTTCTGCGCGCGCTGCATCGCGCCGATGAAATGCTGAAGATCGGCATCGCCGAGCTCGATGGTGATCGCGAGCGACATGGGCGGAACTCCACGGGAAACGACGCGCGAGACTAGCCAGCGGGGCTCATGGCGTCAATGGACGCTCCGATTCCCGGCCGCGCCGGGCCCGCCGCTCAGAGGATTCCGACCAGCCCGGCGCCGAATGCGGTCACGATACGCGTGTAGATCGTCTTCAGCGGCAGGTCGACCTCGGGGAAGTCGCCGACGTCCTCATAGCAGGCCTGGAAGCCGGGGTCGCGCGGGGGCAGCGGGCTGCAGCCGGGCTTGAGCTCGTAGCTGGTCGCGTAGCGGAACGGCCACAGGTCGAACAGCGGCAGCGCGGTGGACACGGTCGCGATCACGTTGTTGAGCTTGCGGATCAGCTTGGGCCCGCGCGGCGGCCGCTGCGCGACGACCCAGGCGTTCTGCGGCTGCGTGTTGCGCAGCACGGCAGCGCGCACCTGCTCGGCCACCGCGCGGTCGTAGATGATGAAGCCGGACTCGCTGTTGACGTTGTCCGAGCGCGGATCGAAGTTGTGCGAGCCGATCAGGCTGACGCGATCGTCGATGACGATCGACTTCGCGTGCAGGCCGAGCCGCACGCCCTCGCGTTTGAGCGGCGTGCGGCCGTAGCGCTGGTACTTGCCGGCCGCGCCGCCGCCGGCGAGCTGCTCGTAGTTGCGCACGAACTCGGCCGCGTCGGCGGGGAACGGCTTGAACTCGTGGATCTGGAAGCCGTAGCGCTTGAGATAGCGCTTCTTGTACTTGTACGAGAGCGCGTAGACGTAGAACGCGTCGGTCGCGGCGAGCGAGTTGGTCGACACGATCACCGGCACCGGCGGCTTGCGCCGGCGGATGTCGCGGAACACCTCGCGCGCGCGCTGGCTCAGTACCAGGTACGGTGTCTCGAACACGATCTGCGAGCGCGCCGACAGCAGCAGGTCGCTGATGCGGCGGGTCAGCTCGGCTTCGGCCGGGTCGTCCGGCCGCTGCGCCTTGTCCGGCGCGTCCGAGAAGTAGTCGACGCGGCCCACGCGCAGCGCCGCCTGCGCGAAATGCGCGCGCACGTATTCCGCGTCGTCCGCGCGCGCGCGCAGTGCGTCGACGCGCGGCCGGTCCAGGTTCTCCGGCGGCGTGAAGCGGAGTGGTTCGCCGGCGCCGGCGACCAGGCGCCGGTTGACGTCGTTGAGCCGGGTCAGCGGCGCGCTGCGCGGATGCTTCCAGAACTGCTCGAACGAGGCGCGCATCTCGGCGCCGGCCACCGGCCCCAGCACGAGCACGTCGCGGTCGCGATAGTCGAATTCCGCGTCCCAGTCGAAGTAGCGGTTCTCGACGTTGCGGCCGCCGGCGATGCCGATCTCGCCGTCGATCAGCAGCAGCTTGTTGTGCATGCGCTGGTTGAACTTGGAAAAGCAGCAGACCAGGCCGGCGGCGAATTCGAGCGGCTGGGTGACCGCTTCGTCGAAGGTCGGGTTGTACAGCCGGAATTCGAGATTGACGTGCGCTCTCGCGAGGCGCGCGAGCCAGTCCACGTTGTCGAGCGAGAACAGCTGGTCGGCCAGCACGCGCACCTTCACGCCGCGGCGTGCGGCGGCGATCAGCTCCTCGAGCACGAGCCAGCCGGCGTCGTCGCCGGCCCAGATGAAGGTCTGCAGGTCGATGCTGGTGCGCGCCGCGCGGATCAGGTGCACGCGCAGCAGCAGCGAGTCCTCGCCGACCTCGAGCACGTTGACGTAGTGCGCCGGCGCGTCGGGGCGATTCTCCGCGCGCGCGCGTTCGACCAGGTCGTGGTAGGGCGAGGCGATCGCGCAACGGTCGGCGCGCGCGCATCCCACTTCGCTCGGCCGCTCGGCGGCGACCACCGCGTCGGCCTGGCGCGCCAGCTCGCGATTGAGTCCGCAGGCCGACAGCAGCAGCGCGGCCGAGCAGAGCAGGGCGCGCACGCCGGCGCGCCGGTACGAGCGCGGCTTCATCGTTCGGCGGGCTGCGCGTAGACGCTGAAGTCGAGCTCGACCTTGTCGCTGAGCGTGCCGCGACGCGAGCGCATCTCGAAATCGGAGCGGCGGATCGCGCCTTCCACCTCGATCGGGCAATCGTAGGCCGGGCGCTCGCACGTCGACGGCAGCATCTGGAAGCGCACCGGCTGGCGGATGCCGCGCACGGTCAGCAGGCCCGGCAATTCGCCGCCCTTGCGCAGGCGGTCCTGCGGGATCGCGTTGGACGCGAACTCGATCTGCGGGTGCTTCCCGGCATCGAAGAACTCCGGCGACTTGACCCAGTTCTCGTAGTTCTTGCTGTTCATGCGGATCGTGTCGACGTCGATGCGCGCGTCGACGCGGATCTGGCTGCGGAAGCGGTCGACGCTCACGCTGCCGTGCACCTTGCCGAAGCGGCCTTCGACGCGCACCAGCCAGAGCACCTTGACGCTGAAGTCGACGCGCGAGCGCTCGCTGTCGAGGCGGACGGTGTCATCGGCCGCGCCGGCCGCGGCGGACAGCAGTGCCGCGATCAGCGCGAGGATGAACGGCGCGTGCGACGTCGGTTGCCGCATGGCGCCGCGACCGCGTCACGGCCACCAGAAATGACGCACCGTGGCGCTGCCGGGTTCGAGGCCCGCGTCCGCGGCGAGGCGCAGCCAGACGACGCCGCCGGGCGGGATGCCGCGGCCGGAGTCGGAAGCGCCTTCGGTCAGCAAGGCGACCAGGTTCTCCAGGCCGGGATTGTGTCCGACCAGGAGCAGGGTGCCGACGTCGGCGTGATCGTCGAGCACGCGCAGCAGGGTCGCCGGGGTGGCCTCGTAGATGCGCGCCTCGCTGCGCAGGTCGGCGTAGCCGAGCGTCGCCAGCACGCGCTCGCAGGTCTCGCGCGTGCGCGCCGCCGGCGAATACAGCACGCGGTCGGGCGCCGCGCCGTGATCCTTCAGCCAGACGCCGGCGGCGTCCGCTTCGGCTTCACCGCGCAGGCTGAGCACGCGTGCGATGTCGTCCTGCCCCGGCGTGGCCGCGTCGGCGTGTGCATGACGCAGCAGGATGATCTCGCGAATGGCCATGACCGACTCCTCTCTCCGATGCGCGATGATGCCCCAATCGCCGCGCCTGCGGTCAAGGGCCGATTCGCCCGACGAGGGCGGCGCACGGCGGACGGCGTAACGCCCGTTCACCGTGCGCCGGGGGCAAGCAAGCTTCGCGCCTTCGCGATCATCAAGCAGTCATCCGCCGGTCGCCCCTGTGCGGATCGACCATGATCGGTCGCGCAAATCGTTGATTTCGCCGGGCCGGGAGCGCGCGTACCGCACGCTCCCGGGTTCCCCGCTTACTGGGCCGAAGCGCCGTGCGGTCCGTGCGGCCCGCGCTTGTGCGCGGCGGCGAACTGCTCCGCCGTCACCGTGTCGGCGCCGTCGCCGAGCTTGTCGAAGCGCGCCATTTCCTTGGCCTCGAAATCGGCCTTGCTGACCTTGCCGCTGCCGCTGGTGTCGTAGCGTTCGACGAAGCGTTCGGCGCGCTTCTGCGCGCGTTCGGCGGCCATCGGCGACTGGGCGATCTCGTTGGCGTCGACTACGCCGTCGTGGTTCGCGTCGAGCTTGTCGAAGCGGCCGTCGACCCAGGCCTGATATTCGGCGCGGCTGATCTTGCCGTCGTGGTCGGTGTCGATACGGTCGAAGAAGCGCTGCTTGGCCGCAGCGCGCTGAGTCGATTTCGCGATGTCGGCATCGGTGACCGGCGCCGCGACGGCCGCGCCGACGGCGCACAGGGCGCTCGCGGCGAGCAGGGTGGAGAAGAAGTTGCGCATGGTCGGAACCTCAATACGGCGGCCACGTCGGCCGCAGCGTTATTGAACGCCGCAGGCTCGACGGCGTTCGCCGTCGAGGTGCAAAGATCGCGCAAATTCTTGTAATGCCGCGGCGCGCGGTTCAGGAATGTTTCTTCAACCAGCGCAGCAGCTTGTGCCAGTCTTCCTGGTGCGAGCGCACCAGTTCGGAGTGGTAGTCGAAGATGCTCTTGCCGAGCGCGTTGGCCAGCACGTAGCCCTGCGTGTCGCGCAGTTCCGCCACCAGCGGGAACGGGAACTGGCGGATTTCCTCGACCGCCAGCTGCGAGGCGTTCGTCCACGGCTTCAGCCGGTTGGCGACCAGGCCGACCGCGACCTTGCCGCGCTTGATGCGACCGAGCTCGGCCAGCTCGCTCAGGAACGGCGCGGTCGCTTCGAGGTCGATCGCCGACGGCAGCACCGGCACCAGCACGGCGTCGATGCGTTCCAGATACGCCTCGACCTCGTTCGGGCGGATACCGGCCGGCGTGTCGATGACGACGCGCTGAGCGTCGGCCGGGATATGCTTGTCCCAGTCGCGCCGCAGTCCGGACACGCCGAGCACCGCGTTCGCGTGCGGTGCGCGCTTCTCGCACCAGCGCAGCCCCGAACCCTGCCGGTCGGCGTCGACCAGGACGGTGTTCTTGCCGTCGACCGCGTAGTAGGCCGCCAGGTTGGTCGCCAGCGTGCTCTTGCCGGCACCGCCTTTCGAACTCGCCACCAGGACTTTCAGCATGGATGCCTCCGTCGGTACGCAGTGGCGCGAAGCGTACACCGCGTCGGCGCGCTGGCGAAATCAGCGCGTCGTGAAAAGCCGTAGAGGAGCGGGCTTTTCGCGACTCGCGTCAATATCCCGCCGCCTGCCCGTCCTTGCGTCCTTCCGACGCGCCGACGTAGACCTGGTTCTTCGCGTCCCAGCCGATCGCCTGGTAGCCGCCGTAGGGGCCGTTGGCGAAGCGTACCGAATGGCCCTTCTGCATCAGCCCGCGCACGGTTTCGTAGGAGAAGCCGGATTCGAGGTCGATCCAGCCGCCGTCGCTCATCGGCTCGGCTTGCGCTTCGGGCGAGGTGGAGCCTTCGTGCTGGATGCGCGGCGCGTCGCCGGCTTCCTGCAGGTTCATGCCGAAGTCGATCAGGTTCATCACGATCTCGACGTGCCCCTGCGGCTGCATGTCGCCGCCCATCACGCCGAAGCTCAGCCACGGCTCGCCGTTCTTGGTCACGAAGGCCGGAATGATCGTGTGGAACGGCCGCTTGCCGGGCGCGTAGGTGTTGGCGTGGCCTTCCTTCAGCACGAACATCTCGCCGCGGTCCTGCAGGATGAAGCCGAGCCCCGGTGGCGCCATGCCTGAACCCATGCCGCGGTAGTTGGACTGGATCAGCGACACCATGTTGCCGTCCTTGTCCGCGGTGGTCAGGTAGATCGTGTCCGCCCCGGGCTTCTGTGCGCCGGGCTCGACTGCCTTCATCGCCTTGTCCGGCGAGATCCGCTGGCGGCGCTCGGCGGCGTATTCCTTCGACAGCAGCCACGAGATCGGCGTCTTCTGGAACGCCGGATCGGCGTAGTACTTCGCGCGATCCTCGAACGCGAGCTTCTTCGCCTCGACGAACAGATGCACGTGCTCGGTGCTGCCGAACGGAATCTTGGAGAAGTCGTAGGCCTCCAGGAGGTTCAGCATCTGCAGCGCGGCGATGCCCTGGCCGTTCGGCGGCAGCTCCCAGACGTCGTAGCCGCGGTAGTTGACCGACGCCGGCTCGACCCATTCGCCCTTGTGCTCGGCGAGATCCTCGTAGGACAGGAAGCCGCCGTTCGCCTTGAAGTAGTCGCCGATCGTGCGCGCGATGCGACCCTTGTAGAACGCGTCGCGGCCGCCGTCGGCGATCGTCTGCAGCGTATCGGCGAGATTGGCGTTCTTCCAGATATCGCCCTTCGCCGGCGCCTTGCCGTCGCGCGTGAACTGCTCGCTGAAGCCGGGGTACTTCGACAGCTTCGGCACCGACAGATTCCAGTAGTAGGCGATCAGCTCGCTGACCGGAAAGCCTTCGCGCGCATAGTCGATCGCGGGCTTCAGCACGCGCTTCATCGGCAGCTTGCCGAAGCGGTCGTGCAGCGCGAACCAGCCGTCGACGGCGCCCGGCACGCTGACCGGCAGCGGCCCGGTCGGCGGGATCGCCGTGTGGCCGTGCTCCTTGAACCACGCCAGGGTCAGCCCCTTCGGCGAACGGCCGGAACCGTTGTAGCCGTAGAGCTTCTTCGTCCTGGCGTCCCAGACGAGCGCGAACAGGTCGCCGCCGACGCCGTTGCCGGTCGGTTCCATCAGGCCGAGCGCAGCGTTGGCGGCGATCGCCGCGTCGACCGCGCTGCCGCCGCTCTTCAGAACGTCCAGCCCGACCTGCGTCGCCAGCGGTTGCGAGGTCGCCACCATGCCGTGCCGCGCGAGCACTTCCGAGCGCGTCGCGAACGGCTTGCCGGTGACGCGGTCGCCGGCCTGCGCGGAGCCGGCGGTGACGAGAGCGACGAGCACGGCGAGCGCGATGCGTTTCATGGCGGACCTCGATCGAACGAAAGCGGCGAGCATACGACGGCGGCGATGGCGTTGCGCGCGCCGCTCGGCGAAGATCGACCGATGCCCCAAGCCGCTCCCGCCAGCGTCGCGCCGCTGATCGAACTCGACCGCGCCACCGTCCAGCGCGGCGCCACGCCGGCGCTGCACGAACTCAGCCTGCGCGTCGACGCTGGTCAGCACACCGCGATTCTCGGCCCGAACGGCAGCGGCAAGTCGAGCCTGGTCAAGCTGATCACGCGCGAGCTGTACGCGGTCGCGCACGCCGGCATCGCGCCGGTGCGCGTGCTCGGCCGCACGCGCTGGGACGTGTTCGAGCTGCGCGCGCAACTCGGCCTGGTCGCGCCGGACCTGCAGCGCGACCTGCTGCGTGCGCCGGGCATGAGCGCCGTCGACGCCGTGCTCAGCGGCTTCTTCGCCAGCCAGCGCGTGCCGGCCGATGCGGTGACGGCGGCGATGCGCGAACGCGCCGCGCAGGCGCTGGCCGAATCCGAGGCCGCTCATCTCGCCGCGCGTCCGCTGGCCGAACTGTCGACCGGTGAAGCGCGCCGCGTGCTGATCGCGCGTGCGCTCGCGCATCGCCCGAAGGCATTGCTGCTCGACGAGCCGACCAGCGGGCTGGACGTCGCCGCGCAGCAGCACTTCCTCGCCACCTTGCGCCGCCTCGCGCGTGCCGGCACCACGCTGGTGCTGGTCACCCATCACGTCGAGGAGCTCGTGCCCGAGATCGGCCGCGTGATCCTGCTGCGCGCCGGCCGCGTCTTCGCCGACGGCGCGCCCACGGCGGTGCTGACCGACGAGCGTCTGTCGGCGCTGTACGGGATGCCGCTGCGTGTCGAACGCGGTGAAGCCGGCTGGCGGCTGATGCCGTCGCCAGCGAACATTTCGTTCAGCACGGCGCGGCGAGACTAGAGCGACCCGCCGGCGAGCGCCGGCCGAGGCGACAGAGAACCGGATGTTCGAAGCCCTGCAACGACATTGGCGCGCGTTTCGCGCGGAACCCGCCGGAACGCGATTCCAGCGCCGCTATCGCCGCCGCGCCGAGCGTCCGAGCGGCTGGCTGCGCAGGATCGGCGTACTGGTCGCCGCCACCGGATTGATCATCGCCGGCGTGGCGATGCTGGTGCTGCCCGGGCCCGGACTGCTCGCGCTGTTCGTCGCCGCGGTGTTGATCGCCGAGGAGTCGCTGGTGGCGGCGCGGTTGCTCGATCGGGTCGATTTCGTGATCAGTCGGCGGTTCGCCGGCCGAAGTGACGCGCCATAGGAAGCGCCCGGTATTGCCGCGGCGAAAGCCGGAGGGTCTGCCGTTTTCCGCACCGCAGCGGTCGACGCCGTAGCGTCGCGCTGCCCAATCGTGCTTGCGCCGCGCCGCGCAGGGGCACGCTAAGATGCGAGGCTCTAATTCGGGAGAGGGATTCTCATGCGCAATCTTCTGCGCACCGGCGCGATGCGGGTTGTCGCCTGTCTGACGGCATGGTGCGCCCCGGCGATGGGGCAGGAAGTCCTCTGGCAAACTCCGATATACGCTGAAGTCGCCTCGGCGCTGGACTTCGGCGGGCAGGTATTGAGTCGATCCGACGATGGCCGGGCGCGGCTGATCGTCGGTGCGGCGTGGGAGGGATTGCTCGACGGCATCGAGATTCGTCGAGCGCGTGTCATCGCCTACGATGCGGTGAACGGAATGGTCTTGTGGCAACGCGATCTGGTCGGCGACTGCGCTGACGACTGGTTCGACATAGCTCCGCGGCTGGCGACGTTCGCGAACGGCGACGTCGTCGTCGCCGCGAGAAAGCAATTTGGTGCGGTGCGCCGAGCCGCCTGCTACGCGCGATTGGATGCGCGCGACGGACGCATTCTATGGAGCGTGATTGACCGCGACCCGGCGGGAGCGGAGCCTACGTTGACCGGGGCGATCACGGTCGACGCGAGTGGCGATGTCCTGGCGACCGGCCGACGCGGCGACGTCGCGCGAACGATCAAGCTGTCCGGAGCGGACGGCTCGCTGCTCTGGCAGAACGAGAACGCGCGGCCGGACTGGTTGCTCTACGGCAGAGCCGTCGACGCAGGATCGAGCGATCTCGTGCTGGTCCTGACCGATGCGTTCAACAACGGAACCGAGTCCCACGTCGACGCAATCGATTCCGCCACCGGCGCCTTGCGCTGGCAGTCTCCGCTGTGCGGATTGCCTCGAGCGCAGCCTGATGGCAGTGTCGTGTTCGCTTCCGCTTGCAGCCGCGGCAAGGTGACGATCGGCCGGCTCGCGGGTGACGGCCGCGTGCTGTGGCAGCGCGAGATCGAGGCGGCGGAACGCTACTGGGAGTTCGACGAGAACGGCGATGTCGTGCTGGTCGGCACGATGCGCGTCGACGGCGTGGCCGCGGAAGTCGCGCGCTTCTCGGCGGCCGACGGGCGCACGTTGTGGGCGACGCCGGGTGCTTTGGGCCATCTACCGAGCGAGACCGGCGTACGAAGCGTATCGCTGTACCCGGTCATGAGCGACGGCCGCCTGGTCGTATGGGAAATGATCGGGACTTCCGGCCAGCAGAAGATGGAGACCGGCCGTCTGTCGCTGTACGACACGGCGAATGGACGGCTGTTGCGACGAAAGGAGTTCACCGCTGCCGATCGCGACCGTCTCTACTACTACTCGTTGTTCCTGACCTCGTTGCCGGATGGCGAAGTCCTGCTCGGCGGCCTCAACAACTACCGGCAGCTCTGGCTCGGCCGTATCGACGATTCACTGAATGTCGCCTGGAGCGTGCGCGAACCGGTCGCGTCACCGCAGCAGATAGATTTCTATTCGACAGGGGATTCCCTGTCGACGTGGCTGCTTGCCGTCGATGGTGGAGCGCCCGGCGTCATCGTCGGCGGACGCGCGATCACCGAATACGACAGTCCGTACGTGAGCCATGGATTTCCCCATTTGACCAAGCTGACACGGGACGGTAGCGTGCTGTGGCACTGGCAGCCAAAGTCATTGGTGGAAAGAGCTTCTCCGAAACTCGACGGCATGGCCGCCGATGCCTCCGGTGCGTTGTACGCGATCGGCTATGCCGCTGATGCCCATTTCGATGCGTCTCCGTTCGTCGCACGCGTAGATTCGGAAGACGGACGCTCGCTGTGGGAGCGCTTCGGGGATCGCCTGCCGGCGGACGAGGACGACGAGCGAGCCCGCTCGCTCGCGCTTGCCGGCGACGGGGGCGTCGTCGTGGCCTCGACGCTGGCCGTGCGGCGCTACGCGGCTGCGGACGGCGCCTTGCTCTGGACGGTTCCGCTGTCGCGCACTCCGGGTGCCGAAAGCTACGCCGACGTGCGCATTGCAATCGACGCGGTCGGCGATGTCGTCGTGACGATGTCGTACGGCGTCAGTGGCTTGAATGGCGAGGAGGGCGTCGACTTCTTCAAATTGCGCGGCGTCGATGGTCTTTCGATGTGGCATCGTCGAGTTCCCGTCGACGATGCCTCCTACTCCGACATGCGCATGGCCTTGCTGCCGCGAGGCGACGTCGTCGTGCAGGCGCGAGAGGAGCTGATGCGCGTGTCCGGCACGGACGGAGAAATCCGCTGGCGGCGACCGGGCCTGTCCGCGGACAATATGCTCGTCGATCGCGACGGCGGTCTCTTGTTGCTCGGCGTGCCGGCGGAAGACAATCGCAGGCATGCAATCGCGCGCGTCGATGCTTCCAACGGCGCGACGCTCTGGAGCGCGCGCATGCCGGTCGACGATGCACACTATGACGATGGGGGGCGGCGCGACGGCGCTGCCGCGTTCGATTCGGACGGCGGATTGCTGTTCGCGCACCGCGATGGGGCTGGTTACGTGCTCGCCAAGCTGGCCGTCGCCGATGGCACCGTCTCTTGGCGCGAAACGATCGCGATGGACCACCCCAGCCCCTTGGCAGGACTCGTGCGGGACAGGAACGGCCGGCTGTTCATGGCGGTGAGTACGGAAGTCCAGTACTCCTCGACCGCCACGGTGCTCGCCATCACGCCGCCTGGAGGCGAGACGCCGACTCTGCCAGCCGGCCTTCACTCGGTGCGCCCGTTGCCTCCGCCGCGACGAAATTTGCCGTCGAGTCCCGAGGACCGAACGCTGCCTCCTTAATCCCCCAACGCCTCGCGCATGAACTCCGGCACCGCCAGCGCCGCGCGGTGGATGTCGGCGTTGTAGTAGCGCGTGGCGAACTGCTTGGTGGCGGCGCCGCGCTCGCGGAAGCCGCTGAGGTCGGCGCCCTTGCGCGCCATCGTGCAGCTCCACCAGCCGGTCGGGTACAGCGGCTGCGGGAAGGTCAGCGTGCGTACGGACTGGAAGTCCGCCACGCGCATCGCCGAGCGCATCGCCTTGATCAGGTCCAGATGCACCAGCGGCGATTCGCTCTGCTGCACGAGGATGCCGCTCGGCCGCAGCGCCTTGTAGCAGCTGGCGTAGAATGCCGCGCCGAACAGGCCCTCGGCCGGACCGACCGGGTCGGTCGAGTCGACGATGATCAGGTCGACCGATTCGTGCTCGATCTCGGCCATGTACTTGATGCCGTCGATGAACAGCAGCTCCGCGCGCGGATCGCCGTTGGACTCGCACAGTTCGGGGAAGTACTTCTCCGCCAGGCGCGTGACGCGCTCGTCGATGTCCACCTGCACCGCGTGCTCGACTTCCTCGTGCTTGAGCACCTCGCGCAGCGTGCCGCAGTCGCCGCCGCCGATGATGACGACGCGCTTGGCGCGCGCATGCGTGAACAGCGCCGGGTGCGACATCATCTCGTGGTAGAGGAAGTTGTCGCGCGTGGACACCATCGTGCAGCCGTCGATGACCATCAGCTTGCCCCAGTCGGTCGTGTCGTAGATCTCGATCGTCTGGAACGGCGTCTTCTCGGCGTGCAGGCGCTCCTTCACGCGCAGACCGAAGGACGAGCCGGAACGCTCGTGGCGCTCGGTGAACCAGCGGTTGTCGGAATCGTGCTGTTCGGAGGTCTGCTGCTCGGACACGGACATCGGGGCTTCCTGCGCGGTGAGGGCGGAGTTTCGCGGGTGCGATTTGCGGCGGCGGATTGTAGCGGTTCCGCATGACGCCGACATACGCAGGACGCAACGTCTCGTTACACTACGCCGTTCCGTCCTGGCCGTCTGGAGCACCGAGGTGAGCGAACAGCGCTGGAGCGTCGAGGAGGCGCGGCAAACGTACGCCGTTCCGCACTGGAGCGAAGGGTATTTCGACGTCGGCGCCGGCGGCGACCTGCTGGTGCGCCCGCGCGGCCCCGAGGGGCCTTCGCTGTCGCTGCCGGCGATCGTCGAGGCGGCGCGCGCGAAAGGCTCGCGCCTGCCGCTACTGGTGCGCTTCGCCGACATCCTGAACGACCGCCGCGCGCGCCTGCAGCGCGCGTTCGCGCAGGCGATGCGCGAATGGGACTACGCCGGCGGCTACACCGCGATCTACCCGATCAAGGTCAACCAGCAGAAGAACGTCGCCGGCGAGCTGGCCGCCGCCGGCTGGGAAAAGGGCGCCACGGGCTTCGGCCTCGAGGCCGGCTCGAAACCGGAGCTGATGGCGGTGCTCGCGCTCGCGCGCACCGGCAGCACGGTCATCTGCAACGGCTACAAGGATCGCGAGTACATCCGCCTGGCGCTGATCGGGCGCCGTCTGGGCCTGGACATCTTCATCGTGATCGAGAAGCCGTCCGAGCTGCGCTACGTGATCGAGGAATCGCGTGCGCTCGGCGTCGAGCCGCTGCTCGGCGTGCGCATGCGCCTGAAGAGCCTCGGCGCCGGCAAGTGGCAGAACTCCGGCGGCGACAAGGCCAAGTTCGGATTGACGCCGCGCCAGCTCCTGACGCTGCTCGACCAGCTGCGCGACGCGAAGCTCTCGCACACGCTGAAGCTGCTGCACTTCCACATGGGCTCGCAGATGTCGAACGTGCGCGACATCGCCAACGGCATGCGCGAGGCGGTGCGCTACTTCGTCGAACTGTCGCGCATGGGACTGCCGATCACGCACATGGACGTCGGCGGCGGCCTCGGCGTCGACTACGAAGGCACGCGCTCGCGTTCGGACTGCTCGATCAACTACGGCCTCGGCGAATACGCCTCGGCCGTGGTCGGCGCGCTCGCCGAGGCGTGCACGGCGAACGGATTGACGCCGCCGCACGTGCTGACCGAGTCCGGCCGCGCGCTGACCGCGCACCACGCTGTGCTGGTCGTCAACGTCAGCGAAGTCGAGCAGGCGCCGGCCGGCGCGGTGCCGCCGGCCCGCCTCGACGAGCCGACCGTGCTGCGCCGCCTGCGCGAGACCTGGGACGAGATCGGCCACCGTCCGCCGACCGAGCTGTACCACGAGGCGCAGTACCACCTCGCCGAGGGCTACTCGCTGTACGCGCTCGGACAGATCACGCTCGCCGACCGCGCCGAACTCGACGATCTCTACTACGCGATCGTCAACGCCGTGCGCTCGCGCCTGAAGCCCGACGAGCGCGTGCACCGGCAGGTGCTCGACGACCTGAACCAGACGCTGGTCGACAAGTACTTCGTCAACTTCTCGGTGTTCGAGTCGGCGCCGGACGTGTGGGCGATCGACCAGGTCTTCCCGATCGTGCCGATCGCCGGCCTCGATCGCGCGCCGGACCGGCGCGGCGTGATCGCCGACCTCACCTGCGACTCGGACGGACGCATCGACCAGTACGTCGAGGCCGACGGGGTCGACGTCAGCCTGCCGCTGCACTCCCTGCGCGAAGGCGAGCCGTACCGGCTCGGCCTGTTCATGGTCGGCGCCTACCAGGAAACGCTCGGCGACATCCACAACCTGTTCGGCGACACCGACGCGGTCAATGTGCGGCTGACCGACGGCGGCTACGAGTTCACGCACCTGCGCCGCGGCGACAGCACCGACCTGATGCTCGACTACGTCGGCTACGACCTCGCCGCGCTGCGCGCGGCGTACCGCGACAAGATCGCGGCGGCCGGCCTCGCCGGCGCCGAAGCGGGCGCGTTCGAGTCGGCGCTGGAGCAGGGCCTGACCGGATACACGTATCTGGCCGAGGCGGAGTGATCGGGCGCGCACGCAAGCATTGCGCCGTACTCGCGTAGCTGGGTGCAGCGCTAACAAGAACGCGAACAAGAAGAAGGTCTCGCGGAGACGCAGAGAGCGCAGAGAAAAGCCATTCAGTTTTTTTTGTCTGCGTTCTCCGCGTCTCTGCGAGAGAAGCCTTCCGCTCCTTCCATCCAGGTTTGTTCCCATCTCCCGCGCGCCGATCGATCGAACGCGCCAGCCCGGAGTGATCGCAATGAATGAGTTGAACGTCGGTTTCGTCGGACTCGGCGCGATGGGCCTGCCGATGGCCGGGCACCTCGCGCGCGCCGGCCTGCTCGCGGCGGTGTGGAACCGCTCGCACGACAAGGCGACCGCGGCGGCCGCAGAACTCGGCGTGGCCGCGCCGGCGGATCTGGCGGAGCTGATCGCCGCCTGCGACGTGATCGCGATGTGCGTGCCGGCCGACGCTGACGTGCTGCACCTGGCGGAGGAGATCGCGGCGAAGGCGCGCATCGGTACCGTCGTGGTCGACCATTCCACGGTGTCTTCGGTCACCGCGAAGGCCGCGCACGCGATCCTCGCCGAGAAGGGCTGCGAGTTCATCGACGCGCCGGTCTCCGGCGGCGTCGAGGGCGCGAAGAACGGCAAGCTGTCGGTCATGGTCGGCGGCGACGCCGAGGTGCTGGAGCGCGCGCGACCGGTGCTCGAATGCTACGCCGCGAAGATCAGTCACATGGGTGAGGTCGGCGCGGGACAGAACACCAAGGCGGTCAACCAGGTGCTGGTGGCCGGCATCGCGCAGGCCGTGTGCGAGGGACTGGCGCTGTCGGAGAAGCTCGGCCTCGACGCGGAGCGCCTGCTGCCGACGCTGGGCGCCGGCGCGGCCGGCAACTGGTTCCTCGACAAGCGCGGCGCGACGATGCTGCGGAACGAGTTCGCCGTCGGCTTCAAGCTCGCCCTGCTGCACAAGGATCTGAAGATCGTGCGCGAACTCGCCGTCGCCGCCGGCACCGACCGTTCGGTGATCGAACAGTCGCTGGCCGACTACGCCGTGCTGCTCGCGCAGGGACACGGCGACGAGGACATCTCGGCGTTGATCCGGCTCAAGCGCAAGGCTTGAGCCGGAGCACCTACTGCGGCAGTTCGAAGCCGTCGGCGAAGATCCAGTCGTCGCCGGAGAAGGTGATCGTCACCGTGCAGTCGGCGGTGACCGCGGCCGTCGTGTAGACGTTGCCGTCCAGAGCACCGCCGCAGCCGCTGGCTTCGAAGGCGATGCCGGGGTTGTCCGGCGTGATCGTGAAGCTGGTCGCCGCGCCGTCGTCGACGGTCTGCGCCGTCGCCGGCACCACGCTGCCGCCGGCGGTGAATTCGGGTGTGACGGTGTGCGTGATGATCGCGAAGCTCGCTTCGACCGTGCAGTCCGCGCTGATCGGGCCGGTGGTGTAGCTGGTGCCGTCCAGCGTGCCGCCGCAGCCGGTGACGCTGTCGATGCGGTAGTGCGTGTCCGGCGTGACGGCGAAGCTGGTCGTGGCGCCGTCATCGACCGTCTGCGGCGTGCCCGGCGTGAGGTGGCCGTTCGGCCCGGCGCTCGGCGTGACCACGTGGGTGGTGCCGGTCTCGCCGAGATCGAAGCGATTGAGCTTGGTGCCGGCCGCCACGTAGAGCGCGCCGTTGATCAGGATCGGGCTCTGCCATTTCAGGCTGCCGATCGTCGGCGAGGTCCACAGTACGTCGCCGGTGTGCGGGTTGCGGGCGTACAGGCAGTTGCCGCCGGAGCAGGAGCCGGCGTGGTAGACGACGTCGTTGGCGATGATCGCCGAGGTCGCGCCGGTCGCGCCGCTTCCGCTCTTGGTCCAGGTCGACTGCAGGTAGGGTTTGTTGGCGGCGTCGAGCACGAGCTTGAGGCCGGACAGGCCGCTGCCGTTGGCCATGAACACCCAGGTTGCGCCATCGCCGTTGCGGTCGACCCAGACCGCCGGCTGGGTCTTCATCCAGAACTCGCTGACCGGCACATCGATCAGCTGGATTTCGCCGCCGACGCCGCCGGGTGCGCCGGTGCCGCTCATGTCGTCGAGATCGATCAGGCGCAGCTTGGCGTCCTTGCCGGTCTGCAGGCCGAGATGCTGCACCGTGCTGGCGGCCGGTACCGGCAGGATCGACAGCGAGGCGGAGCCGAGGTCGATGTCCTGGCCGTCGAGCTGGTTGTAGTTGGTCGGCGTGTAGCTGTCCATCGGCAGGCCGGCGCCGCGGCCGCTGCCGTCGGGCTTCAGCGCGAGCACGCTGTCGCCCCAGTTCAGTCCGCCGGTGTGGGCGTCGAACAGGCCGTTGCCGGTGGTGATGTAGATGCGGTCGGTGACGGCGTCGTAGGTCGCGCCGGGGCGTCCCCAGATGCCGCTCTGCCGTTCGGAGCAGCCGGTCGTGCCCGGCGTGCCGTTCGGCACCATGTGGATCTCGATGTCGCTGCACAGGGTGTTGAACACCTTCTGCGTGCCGGTGGCGAGATCGATCGCGGTCAGGTGGCCCTGATAGTCGCCGCCGTCGCCGATGTAGCCGTCGTTGACCATGTAGAGATACGTCTTGCCGCCGCTGACCGCGAAGGAGAGCGCCGAGGCGCCCTTCTCGACGTTCGGCTTCAGCGTCGCCACCTGCGGCCAGCCGCCGTCGGTGGTCTCCACGCCGTCGCCGATGCGGTACTTGTGCACCTTGCCGTCGATGCCGTAGCCGTAGACGAACTGGCGGTTCGGGTCGATCGCCGGCGCGCTCTCGGTCGGCGCGGTGCCGGTGGTGTTCGCCGACCAGACCACCGAGCCGTCGAACGCGTCGTAGGCGGTCAGGCGGCCGTTCTGCGCGGTGACGAACAGGAGGTCCTTGTTGCCGCCCGGCGTGTCGATCGCGCGCGCCAGCACCGGCGCGACGTTCGCGTTGGCCGACATGGTGACCTGGTAGCGGCGCGTCAGCTGCGCGACGTTCGCCGCGCCGATCGTCGTTTCGTCCGGGTTGTCGGCGCTGTGCGAAGGGTCGTAGCCCCATTGCAGCCAGTCGGCGGCGGAGGCGCTGGAACAAAGGCAGCAGGCGATCACGCCCGCGAGGGACACGGCTTTCGTACGCATGGGTCGCTCCATCGGACGTCGGCGCGCGGCGTCCCGTTCAGGGGCGCCCATCCTACGCCCCTCGCGGCTCGGCGAGGTTGGCGCGCGTCACGCCGGGACTGGACGTTTGCGCAATGTAAATCTAACCGGCGGCGTGCTAAAAGGCCGGCTCGCCGAAACGGGAGCACGCGACGATGCGCAACGAGCGTTGGCTGGGATTCTTGCTGGGATGCGCGGCGGCGACGCCGGCGCTGGCCGCGATCACGCCGGCCGATCTCCGATTGGTACGCTGGCCGGACAGCAGCACGACATTCAACCAGCCGATCGCGGTGCAGGCGCCCGCCGACGGCAGCGGCCGCGTGTTCGTGATCGAACGCTGCAGCGGCATCCGCATCGTCAAGAACGGCCAACTGCTGCCGACGCCGTTCGTGTCGATCGCCACCAGCTGCAGCAGCGAGCAGGGCATCCTCGGCCTCGCCTTCGATCCGAATTTCGCCAGCAACCACACGTTCTACGTGACCTACACCGCCCCGTCCGGCGAGCCGGAACTCGGCGCGACGAACGACCAGGTGCTGGCGCGCTTCACGGTGTCCGCCGGCAATCCCGACGTCGCCAATCCGACCGGCGAGGTGATCCTGCGCGTGCCGGACATCGCCGACAACCACAACGGCGGCGACCTGCACTTCGACCGGCAGGGCTATCTCAACTGGTCGATGGGCGACGGCGGCGTGCAGGGCGATCCGAACGGTTTCGCGCAATGCACCGGCCGCAAGAAGGCCGACAGCAACCCGTCCACCTGCCACACGACCAGCGGCAGCGGACCGACCTACTACCTGCTCGGCAAGATCATCCGCCTGGACGTGCACGCGACCACCGCGTCGGCGCCGGCGAACTTCTGCGGCGCGACGCCGGGCCAGCCGGCGCCGTACGCAATCCCGCCGGGCAATCCGTTCGTCGACGCCGGCGCGCACCCGCAGGAATGCGCCGAGATCTTCAACTGGGGCTTCCGCAATCCGTTCCGCTTCAGCATCGATCGCGAAACCGGCGACATGCTGATCGGCGACGTCGGCCAGAACACCTACGAGGAAGTCTCGTTCCAGGCCGCCGGCAGCCCGGGGCAGAACTTCCAGTGGAACCGCTGCGAAGGCCTGCACACCTATCCCGGCGGCGCCGCCGGATGCGCCGGCCCGGCCGGCAGCGTGCCGCCGAAGCTCGACTATTCGCACAACTCGGTCGGTGGCTGCGCCGTCACGGGCGGCTACGTGTATCGCGGTCCGATCGGCCCGCTGCGCGGCCAGTACCTCTTCAGCGACTACTGCAGCGGCGACATCTACGTCGTCGCCAATGCGGGCGCGGGCGTCGCGCCGTGGACCTGGGAAACGCTGTCCGGCACGCCGAACATGAGCACCTACAGCTTCGGCGAGGACGCCGACGGCAATCTCTACGTCACGGCGCAGGGCGGGCAGATCTATCGCTTCCAGTCCGACAGCGCGACCGACATCATCTTCCAGGACGGTTTCGACGGATAACGCGCAAGCGGCGCCGCGCGCAGGCCGCGCGGCAAACCGCACGGGGAGGTGCGATGCACGGGTTCGCGGCGTTGCAGGCGGTGGTCCTCGCGTTCGGTGCCGGCGTCGCCGCCGCGCAGAGCGTGCCTTCCGATTTGGCGCTGGAGACGGTCACCGATCAGGTCGAGGCGCCGATCGGCGTGCGCGCACCGCACGATGGCAGCGGGCGCCTGTTCGTGATCAGCCAGGCCGGCACGATCCGCATCGTCAAGGACGGAGCCCTGCTGCCGACGCCGTTCCTGCAGGTGCCGGTCACCTATCCCGGCTCCGGCGGTACCGGCGGCCTGCTCGGGCTCGCGTTCCATCCGAACTACGGCAAGCCGGGCCTGCCGCACAACGACGAGTTCTACGTCGTCTCGATCCGTCCGCCCGGCTGCTCGCCGCCGGGCACGTGCCTCGGCGTCGGGCCGGACGAAGTGCTCGAACGCTACGTGGTCTCCGCCGACGACGCGGACGTCGCCGATCCGGCCGGCACCGTCGTGATGCGCATCGCCGGCACCAACGTGCAGTTCCACAACGGTGGCGACATCCATTTCGGCGCCGATGGCTACCTGTACATGTCCTCCGGCGACGGCGGCCAGGAGGGCGGCACCAACGGCTTCGCCGAGTGCCTGTGGAAGAAACCCGCCGACGGCAATCCGGCCAGCTGCGGCAGCGGCACCGGCGTGCAGTATTTCCTGCGCGGCAAGATGCTGCGCATCGACGTCGACACGCGCGGCGCGCCGGCGACGAGCGACATGTGCGGCGCGGCGACCGGCGCGGCGGCCGAGTATGCGATCCCGCCGGACAACCCGTTCGTGGGCAGCAGCCAGACCTGCGACGAAATCTTCCTGTACGGCTTCCGCAATCCGTGGCGCTGGAGCTTCGATCGCGCCAACGGCGACCTGTGGATCGGCGACGTCGGCCAGGATCAGTTCGAGGAGATCGATCGGCGCACGCCGGATTCGAGCGAGCCGCTGTTCTACGGCTGGCATTGCCTGGAGGGCACGGCGCGCTACAACAGCGCGAACGTCTGCGCCGACCCGCTGCCGCCGAGCGTGCCGCCGCTGATGGAGTACGGCCACAGCGGCGTGCGCTGTGCGGTCACCGGCGGCTACCGCTTCCGCGGGCCGATTCCGGCGCTGGTCGGCATGTACGTGTTCGCCGATTCCTGCTCGAGCGAGATTTTCTTCGCCAAGCCCGACGCCGAAGACGTCTGGTCGTACGAGCGCTGGCGCGACGACGCCAACGGCTACGGCACGTATTCCGGCTTCGGCGAGGACGAGGCGGGCAATCTCTACCTCGCCAACACCGACGCCGGCATCGTCTATCGCTTCCATTCGCAGCCGACGACGCATCAGGTGACGCCGAGCGTGGTCGGTTCCGGCTCGATCACCCCGTCGACGGTGCAGACGGTGAACGACGGCGAAGCCGTGACGTTCCTCGTGCAGCCGGATCCGGGCTACGTGGTCGACGGCGTGAGCGGCTGCGGCGGGACGCTGGCGAAAGACGCCTACACGACCGCGCCGGTGACGGCCGATTGCACGGTCGTGGCGACGTTCGCCGTCGGCGATCGTCTCTTCGCCGACGGCTTCGAGGTCGCCGCGCCTACTGTGCCGGCTGTTCCTTCAACGCAATCGCATTGATGCCGTTCTCGGCCAGCGACTTCTTCGCCGCTTCCAGTTCGCTCGCGCTGGAATACGGCCCCAGGCGTACGCGGTGCCAGGTCTTGCCGTTGATCGTGACCGGCTGCACCTGCGCGCTGAAACCGGACAGCGCGAGCTTCGCCTTGGCTTCGTCGGCGGCCTTCGGGTCCGGGTAGGAACTGGTCTGCAGCACGTAGCGCGCGCCCGCGGCGGGCGCCGCCGGCGTGCCCGGCGTCGCGCCGGGCGTGGTCGCCGGTGCGGTCGGATTCGCGCGCGCCTGCTGCGCCTGCTTCTCCGCCTTGGCCTTGGCCGACAGCTCGGCGTCCGGGATCACCACCTCGGCTTCCGGCAGCACCTGATAGAAGTCGTAGTTCTTCTTCGGCGGCGGCTTGGCTTCGGCCAACGGCGGCTCGCTCTCGCGCGGCGCGGTCGCTTCCGGATTGGGCTGCGGCAGGTTCTTCTTGCGCAGCAGCGGCGCCCAGTCCTTGCCGAGCACGACCAGCATCAGGCCGATGCCGAGCAGCATGCCGACCAGCACCCACAGCCAGGCCGGTTTCTGCGTGCCGTTGCCGCCGCGCGTCGCCTGGCGACCGTTCTTCTTCGCTGCCATTACATGCTCTCCGGGGCCGAGACGCCCAGCAGGTCGAGGCCGTTGGCCAGAGTCTGGCGCACGGCATTGGCGAGCGCGAGGCGCGCATCGCGCAGGTCCGCGTCGTCGACGATGAACTGGCCGGTGTTGTACCAGCCGTGGAAGGCGGCCGCGAGCTCGCGCAGGTAGTTCGCGACCAGGTGCGGCTCCAGGCCGGCGCCGGCCGCTTCGACCGCTTCGCCGTAGCGCGACAGTTCCACCATCACCAGCTGTTCGGCCTCGCTGTCGAGGCGCGCGAGCCGGGCCAGGCCGTTCGCCCGATCCCAGCTGAGGCCGCGTTCGGCGAGCTGGCGCATCACGCTCATCACGCGCGCGTGCGCGTACTGCACGTAGTAGACCGGGTTGTCGTTGGTCTGCGCGCGTGCCAGGTCGATGTCGAAGACGAGCTGCGAATCGGACTTGCGCGCGGTCAGGAACCAGCGCGTGGCGTCGCGGCCGACTTCGTCGATCAGGTCGCGCAGCGTCACGTAGCTGCCGGCGCGCTTGGACAGCTTCACTTCCTCGCCGCCGCGCATGACCGTGACCATCTGGTGCAGCACGTATTCCGGCCAGCCCTTCGGGATGCCGACGTCGAGCGCCTGCAGGCCGGCCTTCACGCGCGCGAGCGTGCCGTGATGGTCGGAGCCGAGCTCGGTGATCGCGCGCTCGTAGCCGCGCTGCCACTTGCTGTAGTGATAGGCGACGTCCGGCAGGAAGTAGGTGTAGCTGCCGTCGGACTTGCGCATCACGCGGTCCTTGTCGTCGCCGAAGTCGGTCGTGCGCAGCCACAGCGCGCCGCCTTCCTCGTAGGTGTGGCCGTGCGCGACCAGCTCGCGCGCCGTGCGCTCGACCTGGCCGCCGCCGTACAGCGAGGATTCGAGGAAGTACACGTCGAAGGCGACGCCGAACGCGGCAAGGTCGGCATTCTGCTCGCGGCGCAGATAGGCGACCGCGAAGCGGCGGATCGCGTCGAGGTCGTCGGCGTCGCCGGTCCCCGTTACGGTATGGCCTTCGACCTCGACGCTGGCGCCGGCGAGATACGCCTGCGCGACGTCCTTGATGTAGTCGCCGCGATAGCCGTCGGCCGGCCAGCCGGCGTCGTCGGGGCCCTGGCCGCGCGCGCGCGCCTGCACCGACAGCGCGAGGTTGTCGATCTGCGCGCCGGCGTCGTTGTAGTAGAACTCGCGCTTGACCTGCCAGCCGTTGGCGTCGAGCACGCGTGCGATGCAGTCGCCGATCGCCGCGCCGCGGCCGTGGCCGACGTGCAGCGGTCCGGTCGGGTTGGCCGAGACGAACTCGACGCCGGCCGTGCGCCCGGCGCCGGCGTTGCCGCGCCCGTAGGCCGCCCCCTGGTCGAGCGCCGTGCGCACCTCGCGGTGGTAGGCGGCCGGACTCAGGAAGAAGTTGATGAAGCCGGGTCCGGCGATCTCGACCTTGGCGATCTCCGCGCCCGGCGGCAGCGCCGCGACCAGGGCGGCAGCGAGGTCGCGCGGCTTCCGGCCGGCGATCTTGGCCAGCAGCAGGGCGAGGTTGGTCGCGAAATCGCCGTGCTCGCGGTTCTTGGTGCGTTCGACGACGAAGGCCGGCACGTCGCCGGGCGGCAGCGTGCCGTCGGACTGCAGCGCGTTCAGCGTCTGGTGGAGAGCGTCGAGGAGGGGTTGTTTCACGCGCGCATGCCGTTCGTAAAGCCGCGTATTGTAGAGGCAAGCCCGCGTGCCGATGCCAACGAACTGTCACGAGATCGTCGCAGTCGGCGTCCACACTGGCGCGGTCCGCATCCAGCGGAGAATGAAGGAGTGGTGGCGGCGTGCGGGATGCGCACGGCGCCCGGGTGCAGGGACGCACCGACCTCCTTTGCGCGCGCGTCGAGCCGCCGGCTCCGCCCGTTTCCCTCGCCCCGACCTCGATTGTGCTGTCGACGTCACATTTCGCTTTTGTGCGCTGATAGGAAGGTGCGTCTCCTTGCGTAACTCCTGCTGAGAACGAAGCAGGGGGAAAACGCATGAGAGTGACGACACGGCGTGGCTCGTGGTGGCTGCCGGCGCTCGTATTCTGCGCCGTCGCGGCCATGGCTCCGGCGCGAGCCGGTTCGGATCTGATTTTCCGCTACGGGTTCGATCCGCCGTCGGACACGCCCGAGAGCCGCGGCGAGGCGAGCCGGTTCCTGGCCCAGGCGACCTTCGGCGCGTCCGAGGCCGATCTCGACGCGCTCGTCGCCAGCGGCTACGGCGCCTGGCTCGACCGCCAGATGCAGCGACCGACCCGGTACATGCTGCCGCACATGCGCCTCGCCGAGGGGGTCACCGACCCGCTGGCGCCGTTGCCGTTCTGGCGGTTCTGCATCGCGTGGTTCGTCAACGTGCTCGGCGGCGAGGACCAGCTGCGCCAGCGCGTCGCGTTCGCGCTGAGCGAAATCCTCGTCGTCTCCGAGCGCGGCAACGCCCTCGGCAACGACGGTCTCGCGCTGGGCGCCTACTACGACATCCTGCTGCGCAACGCCTTCGGCAACTACCGGCAGCTGCTCGAGGACGTGACGCTGAGCCCGGCGATGGGGCGCTACCTCAGCATGTACCGCAACCGCAAGCCCGATCCGGCCAACAACATCCAGGCCGACGAGAACTATGCGCGCGAGGTCATGCAGCTGTTCACGATCGGCCTGATCAAGCTCAACCTCGACGGCACGCCGCTGCTGGTCGACGGGCAGACCGTGCCGACCTACGACGGCGACGTCGTGCGCGGCTTCGCACGCGTGTTCACCGGCTGGGCCTGCCATTGCGGGCAAGGGCAGGAATGCCCGACGGATCCGTTCGAGCAGGAGAACTTCACCTGCAGCACCGAGCACGCGATGGTGCCGTTCGAGACGTACCACGATCGCGGCGAGAAGCGCCTGCTCGACGGCGCCGTGCTGCCCGCCAACCGCGACGCGCGGCCGGAACTGGAGGCGGCGCTGGACCTCTTGTTCCGCCATCCGAACGTGGGGCCATTCGTCGGCCGCCAGCTGATCCAGCGCCTGGTCACCAGCAACCCGTCGCCGGCCTACGTCGGCCGCGTCGCCGCCGTGTTCGAGGACAACGGCGCCGGCGTGCGCGGCGACCTCGGTGCGACGGTGCGCGCGATCCTGCTCGATCCGGAGGCGCGCACCGGGCATCGCACCGCGCCGACGACGTTCGGCAAGATACGCGAGCCGCTGCTGCGCCTGACCCAGATGTGGCGCGCGTTCGACGTCTCGTGGGAGGAGGACGAACTGCTCGGCGACGATCTCAACATCCAGGACCGATACAACCAGGCCGCGTTGCAGTCGCCGTCGGTGTTCAACTTCTTCGCGCCCGACCACACGCCCGGCCCGCCGCTCGCCGCCGGCATGGTCGCGCCGGAGATGCAGGCGATCAGCGCGAACTTCGCGATCCATCTGACCAACGACCTGTCCGGCCGCATCTATTGGGGCTATCTCGGCGGGCCGATGGACGACTTCAGTCCGAACGCGCGCGTGATCGATCTGCGGCGCTGGGAAGCGCTGATCCGTCCGGCTTCCGGCGGCGCCGAGGCGCCGCCCGGCGCGCTCGACGCACTGCTCGACCGCTGCGACGAGCTGCTGCTCGGCGGCCAGATGTCCGATCCGCTGCGCCAGCGCATCCGCACGCGCCTGCTGACGATTCCCGCCGAGGATACGTTGCTGCGCGTGCAGAACGTGCTCTACCTGATCACCACGTCGGCGGAATACGCCGTGCAGCGCTGAGGCCTTTCCCATGTGCACGAAATCTTCCCTGCATTCGCGCCGCGGCTTCCTGCGCCGCAGCCTCGCCGCGCTGGCCGGCGGCTCGGCGTTCTTCGCCGCCCCGTCCAGCCTGTCGTTGCTCAATGCGGCATGGGCGCAATCGGCGCCGGCCGGCAGCGACTACAAAGCGCTGGTGTGCGTGTTCCTGCTCGGCGGCAACGACGGCCACAACCTGATCGTGCCGCGCTCCACTGCCGAATACGCTCTTTATGCGAACCGCCGCCGCGGTCTGACGCTGCCGCGCGAGGCGCTGCTGCCGATCAACCCGATCGCCGGCGCCGACTACGCACTCGGCCTGCACCCGTCGTTGTCCGAACTGCAAGCCTTGTTCGAAGGCGGCCGGCTCGCGCTGCTGGCGAACGTCGGCGCGCTGGTCGAGCCCGTGTCGCGCCAGCAGTACGACCAGCGCACCGCGCGCCTGCCACCGCAGCTGTTCTCGCACAACGACCAGCAGACGTTCTGGCAGTCGCTGGAGGCGCGTTCGCCGGTCGACACGACGCCGGCCAGCGGCTGGGGCGGACGCATCGCCGATCTGCTGCAGGCCGGCGGCAATCCGGATGCCGCCGTGGCGATGAACCTATCGCTCGCCGGCAGCAATCCGTTCCAGAGCGGGCTCAGGACCGATGCGCTTTCGGTCGACACCGGCGCGATCCGCTCGCTCGAGGCCGACCGCGATCCGAGCGCCGTCGCCGAGGTGGAGGCCCTTCTCGCCCAGGCGCATCCCAATCTGCTGGTGGAGTCCTATCGCCGGCGGCTGCTCGGCGCGGTCGACGACTATCGCGTGCTCGCCGACGCGCTTGCCGGGGCGCCGGAACTGACCACCCCGTTCCCGCCTCCGCCGGAGCCGGGCGGTGCGGCGGCGGACCGCTTCGCGTTCGCGCTCGGGCACCAGCTCCGCCGCGCCGCCGAATTGATCTCGGTGCGTCAGGCGCTCGGCATGCGCCGGCAGATCTTCTTCTGCTCGCTCGGCGGCTTCGACACGCACGACGCGCAGATGGCCGACCAGCCGCAGCTCCTGGCCGGTCTGTCGCGCGCGCTGAAGGCGTTCCATGCGGCGACGATCGAGCTGCGCGTCGAATCGAGCGTGACGACGTTCGCCGCGACCGAGTTCGGGCGCTCGCTGACCAGCAACGGCGACGGCTCCGATCACGGCTGGGGCAACCATCTGTTCGTGCTCGGCGGCGCCGTGCGCGGGCAGCGCGTGTTCGGCGCGATGCCGGACTTGTCGGCGGCGAGCCAGGACATCGCCGGCGACGGCAATCTGATCCCGCGCATCGCCGTCGACCAGTATGGCGCGACGCTGGGGCGCTGGTTCGGGGTGCCGGACGAGGCGCTCCATCTGGTGTTCCCGAACCTGAAGGAGTTCGAACCGCACGACCTCGGCTTCATGGCATGAGGATTCCGCGCGAAAAACGTCGATCGGCACGCCGCCGCCGGAATGCGCTCCCCGACATTCGGCGCCGCTCGCGCGGGAGGGCTTTGCTACAACCATCCACGCTGCGCCAGCGAGGTCGGCGGGCCTTCGCCGATGATGAAATGATCGAGCAGGCGCACCTCGATCAGATCCAGCGCTTGGCGCAGCCGATGCGTGATCGCGCGGTCTTCCGGGCTCGGCTCGGTCGATCCGGAAGGGTGGTTGTGGGCGAGGATCGCCGCTGCCGCGTTGTGCACGATGCACCGTCGCACGACTTCGCGCGGGTGCACGTGGGCGCCGCCGATCGAGCCGCGGAACAGTTCCTCGAAGGCGATCACGCGATTGCGGCTGTCGAGGAACAGGCAGGCGAACACTTCGTACGGATAGCCGGACAGGCGCGACTTCAGATAGCGCGCGCTGGAGAGCGGATCGAGCAGGGTTTCGCGCTCGCGCAGGTTCGCGTCGAGATAGCGCCGGCCGAGTTCCAGCGCGGCGCGCAGGCGGCACCAGGCGACGGCGCCGAGTCCGGGCCGTTCGTGCGCGTCGAGCAGTTCCCTGAGGCTGCCGGCGCCGGCGAGCAGCGCACGCGAGAGATCGACCGCGTTCTGGCCGCGGCGGCCGGAGCCGAGGAACACCGCCAGCAGCTCGGCGTCGGACAGGCTCGTGGCGCCCTGCGCGAGCAGTTTTTCGCGTGGACGTTCTTCGGTTGGCCAGTCGCGGATGTTCATGGGCAGGGTCGGGATCGGAATCGGGAGGGCGCGTCGTTTCGAACGGGAGCGGAAATGCCCGAAGCGAACGCGGGCGCATGTCGTCATGGCTTCGTCGCCTTGCAGGTTAACGACGGCTCGACACCGCCGCAGCGGCGATCGGCGCGAATTTCAGTAAGCTAGCCGCTTCGTGTCCCGTACGCGGTTTCCTACATGAATCGTCCCTCCCTGGCCGGTATGCGCGTGCTGCTCGGCGTTTCCGGCGGCATCGCCGCGTACAAGGCGTGCGAACTCGTGCGACGCCTGCGCGACGCCGGCGCCGACGTGCGCGTGGTGTTGACCGAGAACGCCGCGCGTTTCGTCACTCCGCTGACCTTCCAGGCGCTGTCGGGGCAGCCCGTGCGCTCGGGCCTGTGGGACGACTCGGCGGAAGCCTCGATGGGCCACCTGGAACTGGCGCATTGGGCGCAGCACGTTCTGATCGCGCCGGCCAGCGCCGATCTGATCGCGCGTCTCGCCCACGGCCTCGCCGACGACCTGCTCGCCACGCTATGCCTGGCCAGTACCGCGCCGTTGAGCATCGCACCGGCGATGAACGTGCGCATGTGGGCGCACGCGGCCACGCAGGCCAACGTGGCGACGCTGCGCCAGCGCGGCGCGACCTTCCTCGGCCCGGCCGACGGACCGATGGCGGAGAACGAGTCCGGCCCGGGCCGGCTGCTCGAGCCGCACCAGATCGTTGCGGAACTGGCGGCCTTGCAGGGTCCCAGGCCGCTCGCCGGCAAGCGCGTGCTGGTCAGCGCCGGTCCGACCTTCGAGGACATCGATCCTGTGCGCTTCATCGGCAACCGCAGCTCCGGCCGCATGGGCTTCGCCGTCGCCGAAGCTGCGGCTCAGGCCGGTGCCGAGGTGACGCTGGTCGCCGGTCCCGTTTCGCTGGCGACGCCGGCCGGCGTCGCGCGCGTCGACGTGCGCAGCGCGCGGCAGATGCGCGAGGCGGTATTGGCGCAGGCGCCGCGCCACGACGTGTTCGTCTCCGCCGCCGCGGTCGGCGATTTCCGGCCCGAGGCGGTGGCGCCGCAGAAGCTGAAGAAATCCGGCGGCGGCGGGCTCGAACTCGCCCTGGTGCAGAATCCGGACATCCTCGCCGAAGTCGCCGCGCTGCCGCAGCGGCCGTTCGTGGTCGGCTTCGCCGCCGAGACCGAGAACGTCGAGGACTACGCGCGCGCCAAGCTCGAGCGCAAGAAGCTCGATCTCATCGCGGCCAATCGCGTCGGCGCCGACTGCGGCTTCGAGCGCGACGACAATGCGCTGCTGCTGCTCTGGCCCGGCGGCCGCGAGGAGCTGGCGCAGGCCGACAAGCGTGCGCTGGCGCGCGCGCTGGTCGCGCGCATCGCCGAGCGCAGCGCGCAGGCGCGCGCATGAGCGGCCCGGCGGTGACGAACATTGCGCTGAAGATCCTCGACGCGCGCCTCGGCCGTGATTTCCCGCTGCCTGAACCCGCGACGGCGTCCTCCGCCGGCGTCGACCTGCGCGCGATGCTGGAGGCGCCGCTCGTGCTCGCGGCGGGCGCCAGCGCGTTGATCCCGAGCGGCATCGCGATCCACATCGGCGATCCGAATCTCTGCGCCGTGGTGTTGCCGCGCTCGGGACTGGGTCACAAGCACGGCATCGTGCTCGGCAATCTGGTCGGACTGATCGACGCCGACTACCAGGGTCCATTGATGATTTCGTGCTGGAACCGTTCCGACGCCGCGTTTACGATCGCGCCGGGGGAACGCATCGCGCAGCTGGTGATCCTGCCGGTCGTGCGTGCCGCCTTCGAGGTCGTCGAGGACTTCGCGCCGAGCGAGCGCGGCGCCGGCGGATTCGGCAGTTCCGGCCGGCATTGACGGACAACCACACCGGCACAGGACGTGCCGTCGCATCCGACGGGTGAGCGGCGGACGCGACGGGCGTGGCGCGGCTTCGCCGCGATCGTTGCGTAGCGGACGGCGGCGGGACGCCCGGTTTCGCGAATCAGACTAGGGGGCGGTTCATGAGCGAGGCGAACGCGGCACCGGCGAGATTCCGCGCGGACTGGCGCGTGCTGCTGTCGTTGGCGCTGGCGACCTTGCTGCTCGCGCTCGGCTTGTTCCTCGCGTGGCAGACCTCGCTGGTCTGGCGCATGCAGAGCGGCGCCGAAGAAGCCGATCGCGTGCGCACGTCGACCGTCGACGCGCTGGCCAAGCAGATTCGCCAGACCACCGAGCGCGTGCGCGAGGCGCTGGCTTCTCCGGCCGTGCAGCAGGCGCTCGCGGCGGAGGGAGCGCCCGATCACGCCGCTGCCGCGGCGGCGCTGAAGCAGGCGCTGCCGGAAGCCAGCGACGCGCAGTTCTTCAGCGCCAACCTGGACGAAGTGCTCGCCGGCGACCTGAAAGTGCTCGGCTACGCCAAGGCGGCCGCGCTGATGCAGGCGAAGATGCATCCCGAGCACCCGCCGGCGGAGATGCGCAGCGGCGCCGACAAGAGCCAGCGCCTGATGCTCGCGCAGCCGGCCGCGGTCGGCGGCGAAGTGCGCGCCTATGCCGTGGTCGAATTGCCGTTCGCGCCCGTTCTGGACACGTTCCGCAGCGCGGCGGCGAACGGCGCGGGCCTGCAGCTGCGCCAGGGCGACGGCCGCGGCGATCTCCTGATCGCCGGCATCGGCGCGTCGCGCGCCGATGCGCTCGCCGATCCCGGCGTGCCGGTGCCCGGATCGAGCCTGCGCATCGGCAAGGCGGAGCCGGACTATTTCATCGTCGTGCCGCACAATCTCGCGCTGCTGTGCGTGCTGACCCTGCTCAGCCTGCTCGGCGGCGGCCTTGCGCTGTGGCTGCGGCAGGTCGGTGTTCAGCGCGCCCTGTCCATGCTGCAGCGTTCCCCCCAATCGAAGACTCAGGAGATCACGTTGGCCGAAGCGATCCAGCAGCAGCCGGAATCGACCGGAACCGCCTCGAAACCCGCGCCGCAGCCGGCGGCGCCGAACGAGCCGGTGCAGGTCGACGCGAGCATGTTCCGCGCCTACGACATCCGCGGCGTGGTGGGGCAGGGCCTGACCTACGCCAGCGCGCGCCTGATCGGCCGCGCGATCGGCAGCGAAGCGCGCGAGCGCGGCCTGCGCGAGATCGTGGTCGGCCGCGACGGCCGCTTGTCGGGGCCTGAACTCGTGCGCGCGCTGATCGACGGCCTACGCTCGACCGGCATGGACGTGATCGACATCGGCGCCGCGCCGACGCCGGTGACGTACTTCGCCAACTACCACCTGCACACCGGCTCCGGCATCTCGGTGACCGGCAGCCACAATCCGCCGGACTACAACGGCTTCAAGATCGTGCTCGGCGGCGAGACGCTGTCGGAAGGCGCGATCCGCGACCTGCACGCGCGCATCGTCGAAGGGCGCTTCGTCGACGGCCAGGGCGGCCTGCAGGCGATCGACGTCGGCGCCGACTACATCCGCCGCATCACCGACGACGTGCAGACCGAGCGCCGCCTCAAGGTCGTCGTCGACTGCGGCAACGGCATCCCGGGTGCGTTCGCGCCGGCCGTGCTCGAAGGCATCGGCTGCGAGGTCGTACCGCTCTACTGCGACGTCGACGGCAACTTCCCGAACCATCATCCCGACCCGTCCGACCTGCACAACCTGGAAGACCTGATCGCGGTCGTGAAGCACGAGAAGGCCGATCTCGGCCTCGCCTTCGACGGCGACGGCGATCGCCTCGGCGTGGTCACGCCGAGCGGCGAGGTGATCTTTCCGGACCGCCTGCTGATGCTGTTCGCGATCGACATCCTGACGCGCAATCCGGGCGCGACGATCATCTACGACGTGAAGTGCACCGGCCACCTGCAGCCGGTCATCCTGCAGCACGGCGGCAGTCCGCTGATGTGGCGCACCGGCCATTCGCTGATCAAGTCGAAGATGCGCGAAACGGAAGCCGCGATGGCCGGCGAGATGAGCGGGCATTTCTTCTTCGGCGAGCGCTGGTACGGCTTCGACGACGGCATCTACGCGGCCGCGCGGCTGATGGAGATCCTCGCCGGCGATCCGGAAGGCCGCACGCCGCAGCAGATCTTCGACACCTTGCCGAAGGGCGTCTCGACGCCGGAACTGAAGATCCCGATGCGCGAGGGCGAGCACTACCGCTTCATCGAGACGTTCCGCGAGCAGGCCAAGTTCGACGGCGCGCGCCTGACCACGATCGACGGGCTGCGCGCGGACTGGCCGGACGGCTGGGGGCTGGTGCGCGCGTCGAACACCACGCCGGTGCTGGTACTGCGCTTCGATGCCGACAACGCCGCCGCGCTGAAGCGCATCCAGGATCTGTTCCGCACGCAGCTGAAGGCGCTGGATCCGGCGCTGCCGATGCCGTTCTGAGGAAGGCTGAGAAGATTTTCTCGCAGAGACGCAGAGACGCAGAGACGCAGAGGAAAAAAGCTCTTTCTCTCCGCGCCTCTACGTCTGTGCGAGAGATCGCTTTCGCTCGCGGCGGCTTTCCGGAGATGCCCATCTGGGCGGGCATGACGTCGGGCCCGACTCTTTCCTAGATCATTGTCCCTGCGCGCGCTGCGCGAGCTTGGCTTTCAGCTCGCGGTAGCGCGCGGTTTCGGCCTCGAATTTCGCCGCCGCCGCGGCATGGTCGCTCTCGCGGCGCGCCAGTGCGGCGCGCTGGGCGTCGACCTGCTTCTGCGTCTCGGCGATCTGCTTGGCCTGCGCATCCGGCAGGGTCTTGCCGTTGCGCTCGACCTCGGCCGCGTGCGCGAGCTGGTCGGCCAGCGCCTGCTCCTGGCTGCGCAGGCTGATGCGCGCCGCGCTGACCTGCTGGTCGAGCAGGTCGAGCTTCTGCTGCTGCGCGCGCTTCAGGTCGCTTTCGGCCGGGTAGGCGGTGAGCAGCTGGGCGTCGGTGCGGGCGCGCGCATCGGATTCTTCACGCAGCGCCTGCGCCTTGGCCAGCTCGGCCTTGGCGGCGGCTTTCTCGTCCGCCGTCTTCGCCCGTTCGACGCGCTTGATCACCAGGCCCTGGGCATTGACGATCTCGTAGCCGTATTGCGCGGCGTCCGCCGGCAATGCGTCGGAATAGTGCAGCGCACCCGAAGCGTCACGCCATTTGTACTGGCTGCGGGCGCCGCTGGCTCCGCCAGCGGCGAGCGCATTGGCGCCGGCGAGCGCGAGCGCGCAGACGAACAGGCCGTACGATCCTCGATGCATGCAGGTACCCCCTCCCTTCGAGTATAGGCGAGCCGGGCGCGGCTGCGCTGCGTGCCGCTTCAAACTCCGTAGCGGGTGCGGTAGTCGGCGAGTTTCTGCCGATGAGCGGCCAGTTCGGGACGGTCGCCGACGTAGGCGAGCAGGTCGGTCAGGCGCGCGATCGCGAAGCTCGGGATGCCGTGCTCGGCGGCGAGCTCCTGCGTCGCCGACAGCGCACCCTGGCCGCGTTCTTCGCGGTCGAGGGCGATCAGCACACCGGCCGGAGTCGCCCCGGCGGCGCGGATCAGGCCGAGCGACTCGCGGATCGCGGTGCCGGCGGTGATGACGTCGTCGACGATCAGCACGCGCCCGCGCAGCGGCGCGCCGACCAGCATGCCGCCCTCGCCGTGGTCCTTGGCCTCCTTGCGGTTGTAGGCGAACGGCAGGTCGCGGCCGTGCCGTTCGGCCAGCGCGGCGGCGGTGACGGCGGCGAGCACGATGCCTTTGTAGGCCGGCCCGAACAGCATGTCGAATTCGAGCCCGGAGCGCTCGATCGCCTCCGCGTAGGCCCGCCCGAGCGTCGCCAGCGCGGCGCCGGAATCGAACAGCCCGGCGTTGAAGAAGTACGGGCTGACGCGGCCGGATTTCAGCGTGAATTCGCCGAAGCGCAGCACGTTGCGGGCGACGGCGAGGTCGAGGAAGGCGCGTTGGGATGGGAGCATGGGGGCCGTGAGCGATGAGCGGTGAGCGGTGAGCGGTGAGCGGATTTTGCCGGAATCGTTCGGGCCGCGACGGGCTCGAGCAGGTGATGCGCTATTCTGCGACGAAACACCTTCCGCTCACCGCTCACGGTCGACCGCTCACCTATGCGCATCATCTCCTTCAACGCCAACGGCGTCCGCTCCGCCGCGAACAAGGGTTTCTTCGACTGGCTGCGCGAGCAGAACGCCGACGTGGTCTGCCTGCAGGAAACCAAGTCGCAGGAAGACCAGCTGACCGACCCGATGTTCCGGCCGGACGGCCATCACTGCTTCTATCGCGACGCGATCACGAAGAAGGGCTACTCGGGCGTCGCGATCTATTCCAAGCGCGAGCCGGACGAAGTGCGCACCGCGCTCGGCTGGGCGCCGTTCGACGACGAAGGCCGCTACATCGAGGCGCGCTACGGCAAGCTCAGCGTCGTCTCGTTCTACATCCCGTCCGGCTCCTCCGGCGAGGAGCGGCAGGGCTTCAAGTTCAAGGCGATGGAGTGGCTGAAGCCGATCCTCGACGAATGGCTGGCCAGCGGCCGCGAGTACGTGCTGTGCGGCGACTGGAACATCGTGCGCAGCCGGCTCGACATCAAGAACTGGTCCTCGAACCAGAAGAATTCCGGGTGCCTGCCGCCGGAGCGCGCCTGGTTGAACGCGCAGCTCGGCGACGACGGCGGCAGCGACGGCACGCCGTCGGCCGCGCGCGGCTGGGTCGACACCTATCGCGCGCTGCATCCGCAAGGCCAGGACTACACCTGGTGGAGCAACCGCGGCGCCGCGCGCGCGAACAATGTCGGGTGGCGCATCGACTACCAGCTCGCCACGCCGGGTCTGCGCCCGCGCAAGTGCTCGATCACCCCGGCGCCGCGCTTCTCCGATCACGCGCCGTACCTGGTCGAATACGCGCCGATCAAGGACGCGTGAGCCGAAGACGCCGCGTGACGACCGCCCCGAACAAGCCCTCGGTGTGGCGCGCGTTCGCGCAGCCGTCGGCGTGGACGATGCTTTTCTTCGGCTTCGGTTCCGGCCTGCCGTTCCTGCTCGTCGCCGGCACGCTCGCGCTGTGGCTCAAGGACGCCGGCATCGAACTGAAGTCGATCACGATGATCGCGAGCGCCGGTCTCGCCTACGCGTTCAAGTTCCTCTGGGCGCCGCTGCTCGACCACTTCAGGCTGCCCGGTTTCGCGCGCCTGGGGCTGCGCCGCGGCTGGCTGGTCTTCGCCCAGCTCGGCGTGATCGCCGGGCTGATCGCGATGGCGGCGCTGACGCCGCAGAACCTGCCGGCGTTCATCGTCGCGACGCTCGCCGTCGCGGTGTTCGGCGCGACGCAGGACATCGCCGTCGATGCGTACCGCATCGAAATCGCGTCGGTCGAACAGCAAGGTGCGCTGGTGGCGACCTATTCGCTCGGCTATCGCCTCGGCCTGATGGTCAGCTTCGCGTTCGCCGCGACGCTGGCGGACCACATCCCGTGGCGCGTCGTCTACCTGCTGATGGCGTCGGCGATGACGATTCCGATCGTCGCCGCCCTGATCGCGCGCGAGCCCGTCGTCGAGCGCGCGTATCCGCAGGGCTGGCGCGACGCGATGCGCGTCAGCGTCGTCGATCCGCTGGCGGATTTCTTCCGTCGCTTCGGCGCGCCGCTGGCGTTGCTGACCCTGGCGTTCCTGCTCACATTCAAGATCCCGGAGCAGGCCACGATCGGCGGCATCATGAGCCCGTTCTATCGCGACATGGGGTTTTCCAATACGGAAATCGGCCTGGTCACCAAGTTCTACGGCGTCTGGATCGGCATCCTCGGCGCCTTCATCGGCGGTGCGATGGTGGTGCGCTGGGGTGCCTGGCGGCCGCTGTGCGCGACGATCGTGCTCTGCGGCTGCAGCAATCTGTTCTACCTGTTCCTGATCGCGCACCAGGGCAATCTGCTGGTGCTGACGGCGGTGATCTCGGCCGAGAACTTCACGCTCGGCATGCTCGGGCCGCCGACGGTCGCGTTCCTGTCCGCGCTGGTCAATCGCCAGCACACCGCGGCGCAGTACGCCCTGCTGAGTTCGCTGGTGAATCTGCCCGGCAAGCTGCTCGGCATTTTCGCCGGCGGTATCGCGATGTCGGTCGGCTACGGCGCCTATTTCGTGATCACGGTGCTCGCGCTGATTCCGGCGACGTTGCTGTTCATTCTGCTGTGGCCGCGCTATCGCGACATTGGGCGCGAGAAAGCGTCCGCGCCGCCGGCCGGATAGATCGCGCCGAGCCGGCGCGGGCCGCGCGCGCCGGTCACGCTCGGCAGGTTGCCCGGGTCGCCGTCGAGGCGCTCGCGCGCGAGCCAGGCGAAGCCGACGGCTTCGACGTAGTCCGGGTCGAGACCGAGTACTGCGGTGCTGTCGATGCGCAGGCGCGGCAATCGCGCGCGCAGCGCATCCATCAATGCCGGATTGTGCACGCCGCCGCCGCAGGCGTAGATCTCGCGCGTGGCGGGCGCATGCGCGAGCAGCGCGTCGGCGATGCTGCGCGCGCTCAGGGCGAGCAAGGTCGCCTGCACGTCGGCGGGGGCGAGGTCGGGCCCGAGGCGCGGCTCCAGCCAGGCCAGGTTGAAATCCTCGCGACCGGTGCTCTTCGGCGGCGCGGCGGCGAAGAAGGGGTCGGCGAGCAATTCGGCGAGCAGGGCTTCGTCGACGCGCCCGCTGCGTGCCCACGCGCCGCCTTCGTCGCGCGGCGCGCCGAGGTGGCGCTCGGCCCACGCATCGAGCAGGCAGTTGGCCGGGCCGCTGTCGAAGCCGATGACGGGGCGGCCGCTGTCGAGCAAAGTCAGGTTGGCGATGCCGCCGAGATTCAGGATCGCACGCGGGACGCGCGGATCGGCGAACACGGCCGCGTGCAGCGACGGCAGCAGCGGTGCACCCTGGCCGCCGGCGGCGACGTCGGCGCGGCGGAAATCGGCGACCGTGGTGAGGCCCGTGCGTTCGGCGATCACGCTCGGGTCGCCGATCTGCAGCGTGAACGGATGCGCTCCGTCGACGCGGTGGCGCACGGTCTGGCCGTGCGAGCCGATCGCGACGACGGCGCTTGCGGGCACGCCGGCCTCGTGCAGCAAGGCGTTCGCGGCGGCCGCGAAGCATTCACCGATTTCGACGTCGAGTCGTCCGTAGTCGTCCAGCGCAATGGTCGCGGTCGAGGTGGCCAGCGCCAGCACGCGTCGGCGCAACTCCTCGGGGTACGGCGTGGTGCGCGCGGCGACGATGCGCAGCGAGTTGCTCTTGCCGGAATGCCCGGCCGTGAACGGTTCGGCGGCCGGCGGCGTGGCGAACTCGACCAGCGCGGCGTCGATGCCGTCGGCGCTGGTGCCCGAGATCAGGCCGAGATAGAGCCAGGATACCGGCGCCACGCGCGGCTCAATTGCCGGCGCGGGCGAACTGCAGGCCGTCGATCGTCTTCAGACGCGCCAGCATCGGCGCGGTCTTGAGCTTGAACTGCGCGAGCTGGGTCGCCGGCAGGGCTTCCTCGATCGGCAGGGTCACGGTCAGCGGGTTGCGGTGCTGGCCGCTGACGCGGAATTCGTAGTGCAGATGCGGGCCGGTGGCGAGGCCGGTCGAGCCGACGTAGCCGATGGTCTGGCCCTGGCTGACATTCTGGCCGACCTTCACGTTGGCGAAGCGCGACATGTGGCCGTACGCGGTCGTGATCGTGCTGTTGTGCTGGATCGTGATGAAGTTGCCGTAGCCCGAACTCCAGCCGCGGAAGGTGATCTTGCCGTTGCCGGCGGCGCGGATCGGCGTGCCGGTCGGCGCGGCGTAGTCGACACCTTTGTGCGCGCGCATGTAGCCGAGCACCGGATGCATGCGGCCGGTCGAGAACACCGAGGAGATGCGCGTGAATTCCACCGGCGTGCGCAGGAAGGACTTGCGCAGCGGGCGTCCCGCCTCGTTGTAGAACAGCGTTTCGCCGGCCGCGTTGGTGTAGCGGATCGCGGTGTAGCGCTTGCCCTGGTTGATGAAGGTCGCGGCGATGATGTCGCCGTCGCGCAGGTGTTCGCCTTCGCGGTAGACGTCGTCGTAGATCACGCTGAAGCTGTCGCCCTCGCGCAGGTCCTGCGCGAAGTCGATGTCGTAGCCGAACGCGTTGGCGAGCTTGAGCACCATCGCGTCGCTGAGGCCCGCCTGCTCGCCGGCGTAGAACAGCGAGCGCGTGACGACGCCGTGCGCGACGCGCGTGCGCCGCTCGACGGCGCGGTCCTCGGTGGTTTCGCTGACGTCGTCGGCGTTGAAGTGCAGGACGACGCGGGTGGCGTCGTCGCGCTCGAAGCGCATCGCGGCAAGGCTGCCGTCGGTGTCCAGCGCGAAGGCGAATTCCTGGCCGGGGCGGATGCGGCGCAGCGGCGAGGCGTCGTCCTGCGAATCGAGCGCGCGTTGCAGCTCGTTCGGTCCGAAGCCCTGTTCGCGGAAGATGTCCGACAGCGATTGGCCGGCGCGCACGCTGACGATGCGCCATTCCGGCTCGGTCGCGTCGACGCCGTAGCTGCCGATCGCGGGGTCCGCCTCGCTGCCGGGGGGCAGCTGCGGCAATTCGATATTGAGCGTGGTGTAAGGTGTCGGGCCGGATTCGTGGCGCGTCGCGTTGGCCCAGGTCGGGATCACGATACCGACTAGAGCGGTCAACAGCAGCGCGACGCCGCCGAGGATCCAGTGCTCGGCGCGCCAGTTGATTGGTCCGGCGGCGACGCTCTGCACGAAGGTCCAGCTCGACCAGCGCGAATAGAAATGGAAATGCTTGCGTTGAGTGTGGCGCCGAATCGCGAGGCGACGGGTTTTGTGGCGCGCGGAATGGATGGCGTTTTTGCTGTCGGTCACGGTCGCGGTCCGGTCAATCGCGCGGTACCATAAAGGGCTTGCGCAGGCGGCGTCAATCCCAATCGCAACAAGGGGTTGCGAGAGGTCTTTGATCTAACGTTTTATTAACCGCGCGACCGGTTTCCCCCCTGTGCGCGGAGCATGAAGAGAATTCCAGAAGTGGACTTATTGCAAGGCGCACTGCATCACGAATTGGGAGCGACATGAGCGACATCCAGCACGCCCTCGGCCTGATCGGCCGTGGCGCGGACGAAATCATCAAGCACGAGGAGCTCGAGGCGCGCCTCAAGCTCGGGCGGCCACTGCGGATCAAGGCCGGATTCGATCCGACCGCGCCTGATCTCCATCTCGGCCACACCGTGCTGCTGAACAAGATGCGGCAGTTCCAGGACCTGGGCCATCAGGTGATCTTCCTGATCGGCGACTTCACCGGAATGATCGGCGACCCGAGCGGCAAGAACGTCACGCGCAAGCCGCTCAGCCGCGCGGACATCGAGGCGAACGCGAAGACCTACGCCGATCAGGTGTTCAAGGTGCTCGATCGCGAGCGCACCGAGGTGCGCTTCAACTCCGAATGGTTCGGGCAGATGAGCGCGGCCGACATGATCCGGTTGGCGGCCAAGCACACCGTCGCGCGCATGCTCGAGCGCGACGACTTCGCCAAGCGCTACGCGGCGCAGCAGTCGATCGCGATCCACGAGTTCCTGTATCCGCTGGTGCAGGGCTACGATTCCGTCGCCTTGAAGTGCGACGTCGAACTCGGCGGCACCGACCAGAAGTTCAACCTGCTGATGGGGCGCATGCTGCAGGAGGACGCCGGCCAGCCGCCGCAGATCGTACTGACGATGCCGCTGCTGGAGGGGCTGGACGGCGTGCACAAGATGTCCAAGTCGCTCGGCAACTACATCGGCATCAATGAGCCGGCGATCGACATCGTCAACAAGACGATGAAGATCGGCGACGAGCTGATGTGGCGCTGGTACGAGTTGTTGAGCCTGGATCGCTCGGCGAGCGAAATCGAAACGATGAAGCGCGAGGTCGCCGGCGGCCAGCTGCATCCGCGCGACGCCAAGATCGCGCTCGCACGCGAGCTCGCCGCGCGCTTTCAGGGAAGCGGCGAAGCCGAGCGGGCGGTCGAGCAGTGGATCGCGCTGGTGCGCGAGCAGCGCGTCGACGTCGATCTGCCTTTGCAGGACATCGCCGTGCCGGCGGAAGGCATCCGCATCGCGCCGCTGTTCGTCGCGGCGAAGCTCGCGTCGAGCAATTCCGAGGTGACGCGCAAGCTCAACGAGCGTGCCGTGCGCATCGACGGTGCCGTGGTGGAGGATCGCGAGCGCTTGCTCGTACCGGGCGGCGAGCATCTGTTGCAGATCGGCAAGCGTGCGTTTGCGCGCGTACGCCTGGTCCGAACCGCATAGCGACGCGGGTTTGAGCGTGCCGCGAAAAAATTTTCGCGCGGACGCTTGACGAATTTTGGATTGGATGTAGGATGCGCGGCCCTGCAACGGCGGGTCGATCGAAACGACGACTTCAGCGGCTGCAGGGCGCCCTCCGCGAAGTGAAAGAAAGTTCGCGGAGAGGGGTTGACGAATCCGAGTTTGGTTGTAGGATTCGCGGCCCTTCGACAGAGAGGTCCTCCGGGACGGAATGTCGAGGTTCGATGCAAGACTCCGGTCGAGCATCGCGGAACGAAAAAAAATCGCTCCGGGGTGTTGACGGTTACGAAAATGGTTGTATAGTACGCGGCTCCCTACGACGAAACGTCCTGGGGCGCGAGACAAGAAGTTCTCGCAAGCCTTTGATCTTTGAAAGTGTGCGCAGGTAACTTGTGTGGGCGCCTTGTGGTGGATGAATGTCCATCGATACAAAGTGCGTCCAAGCAAACGTCAAAGCAGCAATGTTTTACGCAGGCTTGGTTCACACTCAGAAGTTTGACTGAAGGGCTTCGGCCCGGAAGTCTGCAATTTCAACTGAAGAGTTTGATCCTGGCTCAGAGTGAACGCTGGCGGCAGGCCTAACACATGCAAGTCGAGCGGCAGCGCGGGGGCAACCCTGGCGGCGAGCGGCGGACGGGTGAGGAATACATCGGAATCTGCCTTATTGTGGGGGATAACGTAGGGAAACTTACGCTAATACCGCATAAGACCGAAAGGTGAAAGTGGGGGACCGCAAGGCCTCACGCGATAAGATGAGCCGATGTCGGATTAGCTAGTTGGTGAGGTAATGGCTCACCAAGGCGACGATCCGTAGCTGGTCTGAGAGGATGATCAGCCACACTGGAACTGAGACACGGTCCAGACTCCTACGGGAGGCAGCAGTGGGGAATATTGGACAATGGGCGCAAGCC
>NZ_JAGIAG010000018.1 GCF_017744955.1 Dokdonella sp. | reverse complement strand
GACGCTGGGCTCGCACAACGAGCGCGGCTCGATCACGGTCGCGGCCGAGTACTCGAAGGAAGATCCGACCTGGGCGCGCAATCGTCCGTACAGCGCCTATCCGTCCGGCCCGCGCCATGCCAATGAAGATTGGACGCCGGTGTCGCAGTGGGGTGTGTTCTTCCTGCCGAACGGCTGTCCGGGCATTGAAGACAGTCCGTACGGTGCCTGTACGCTGAATCCGGGCGGCAACCCGTTCAACGCTGGCCAGAACGGTGGCCCGAACGACTTCCACGGCACCAACTCGGCCGGCGGCACGTCGGATCTCTCCAATTCGTCCCAAGAGATGATGGGCACGACGGGCATCGATCGCCATTCGCTGTTCGTCGCCGGTGAATACAACATCACCGACAACATCAAGTTCTCGACCGACATCCTGTACAACAAGCGTTCGACGACGCAGCAGGTGGCCGGCTATCCGTTCCAGGGCGGCAACCTGTCGCCGGACAGCTACTACAACCCGTTCGGCACGCAGCACGTCGCTGCAGAAGACGCCACGAACATCTACTTCCTGCGTCGTGGCTGGGAAATGCCGCGCGTCACGCGCAGCGACCTGCAGACCTACCGCTTCTCGGGCACGTTGGAAGGTTCGTTCGAGATCGCCGGCCGTACGTGGAACTGGGACGTCGGCGGCTTCGTCAACACCAATGACCTCGTGAAGACTGGCCGTGGCGACTACAGCCTGCCGGCCGTGGCGGCCGCGACCGGCGCCTCGTTCTTCAACCCGCTGACCAACCGCGTCGAGTGCGGCACGGCGGAGCATCCGACGCCGTACGGTTCCGGCCCCGGCCAGTGCGTGCCGTGGAACCCGTTCTATCCGGCTGGCACGGTTGCTCCGGACTCGCTGTCGGGCAACAAGGAACTGCAGACCCTCTTGTTCCCGTTCTACCACGACACCGGCCGCACCAAGACGGTCGACTACAGCGCCAACCTGACCGGTTCGCTGTTCTCGCTGCCGGCGGGTGACGTCGGCGTGGCGACGGGCTACGAGCATCGCTCGGAGTCGGGCCGCTTCGAGCCGGACGCTTCCAAGCAGGCCGGTCAGAGTACCGACCTCGCCGGCACCATGACGAACGGTCGCTACAAGGTCGACGAGTACTACCTCGAAGTCGACGTGCCGGTGCTGAAGGACGTGCCGTTCTTCAAGGAACTGTCGTTCAACGTCGCCGCCCGTTATTCGGACTTCGACACCTTCGGCGAAACGACCAACGGCAAGTTCAGCATGACCTGGCGTCCGATCGAGGACCTGCTGGTCCGCGCCAACTACGCTGAAGGCTTCCGTGCGCCGACGATCGGCGACCTGTATGGTGGCTCCAGCCAGACCTTCGACAGCTACACCGATCCTTGCGATACGGTGCTCGGTTCCGCCGCGCGCAATCCGGAAGTGCTGGCGCGTTGCACGAGCGGCTTCGGTGGCCAGAATCCGACGGCGGGCAACTTCCGTCAGCCCCGTCAGGGTGGCCGTCCTTGCGCGGCGCAGCCGTGTCAGACGCCGATTCCGTTCATGTCCGGCTCGAACCCGAACCTGCAGCCGGAGACGTCGACCAGCAAGACCGCGGGCCTGGTGTACAGCCCGAGCTGGGTGCAGGGCCTCGACCTCAGCCTCGACTGGTACAACGTCAAGATCAAGAACACGATCGTCGGCGATACGGTCAGCCAGATGCTGCAGGACTGCTACGTGTTCGGCGTGGCGTCGCGTTGCTCGAGCGCGCTGTTCACGCGTGACGCGAGCGGTGCGGTCAACACGGCGCTGCGCGCCGGCATCAACCAGGGCTGGCAGGAAGTCGAAGGTTACGACTTCGGCGTCAACTATCGTCTGCCGGAGTTCTCGTTCGGCCGCTTCCGCGTGAGCTGGGACTCGACCTACGTCAAGCTCAACAACGTCAAGGCGGACAACCGTTCGGATACGGTCCCGCAGGTGCAGAACAGCTTCGGCGGCTTCCCGCGTCTCCGCTCGAACCTGAGCCTGGACTGGACGCTCGGCGACTTCGGAGCGACCTGGACCTCGCGCTACTACTCCAGCATGAAGGAGAGCTGCGCGTACGATCTGACCGGTGGTCCGGAGTGCAACCAGCCCGACCACACCGCGCCGGACACCGGGCATGATCCGACCAACCGCGTCGGTTCGACCACCTGGCACGACCTGCAGGTGCGCTGGACCGCGCCGTGGAACGGCACGGTTTCGGTCGGTGCGAACAACGTGTTCAACAAGCAGCCGCCGCTGATGTACTCGGCGCCGAACTCGCAGTTCCTGTATTACGGCGGTTTCGACATCGGTCGCTTCTACTACCTGCGCTACACGCAGAAGTTCTAAGCGAATCATCGTTGCTTGATACTTTCGAACGGCCCCGGGAACGGGGCCGTTTTTTTATGCCCTTTCAGCAACTGCGGTGCGGAATCGGGGCGGCGTCATCGACAACGCAATTTCATTGTTGTAATAATGCTGTTAAGAGCGACCGGGCACGGTCAACGGGGGCTGCCTCGGTCGTTCGTGGCGTCTTGTTCTGGAGATCGCAGATCACTTTCCGGTGCCGCGCACTCGCACGCGGACACTCACTCTCGGGAGACATCCATGGCTGTCCATCGCGTACCTCGCCGCAACCCCGCGCGCAATGCCTTGTTTCTTGGAATTTCCGCTGCCGTAGCGGCACAGGCCGCACCTGCCGCCGCGCAGGATGCACAGAATCAAGGTCCGGACACGCAAAGGCTCGGCACCGTGGTCGTCACCGGTTCGCGCATTCGTCGCGTCGACCTGGAAACGTCGAACCCGGTCATCACGATCAGCAAGACGGCGATCGAGCGCTCCGGCAAGTTGACCGTCGGCGACCTGCTGCAGGATCTGCCGTCCGTCGCCGGTGCCGGTTCGAACCCGAGCGTGAACAACAGCGGTGGTGATGGCGGTACCTACATCGACCTGCGCGGCCTCGGCGCACAGCGCACGTTGGTGCTGATCAACGGTCGTCGCATGATGCAGATTCCCGGCAACAGCACGGACGTCAACCAGATTCCGGCCAGCGCCATCGAGCGTATCGACGTGCTCGGCGACGGTGCATCCTCGGTGTACGGTTCGGATGCGATCGCGGGTGTCGTCAACTTCGTATTGCGCTCGGATTTCCAGGGCGTCGAGGTGCAGGCCGACTACGGCACGTCCGATCGCGACGACGGCGCGCGCCAAGGCTATTCGGTGATGTTCGGTCACACCGGCGAGAAGGGCAACCTGACCGTCGGCGTGAACTACAACAAGCAGGATCTCGCCTCCGCCGCGAACCGTCCGTTCGCGGCCGACGCGTTCTACCTTTACAGCGGTGTCGTCAGCCTCGCCGGTTCGAGCCGCACTCCCGGCGGCCGCATCCGCGTTCCGGCCGACACGTATTTCGACGACGAAGGCAACAGTTGCGGCAGCGTCACGCTGATCTCCGGTCGTCCCGGTACCTCGCCGAACGACTATCGCTGCTACACCAGTTCCGACGCCTACAACTACCAGCGCATCGGCAACCTGATCCTGACCCCGCAGGAGCGCACCGGCGCATTCGCGATCGGCAACTACAAGCTCACCGATTCGGTCACCGGTTACTTGGAGGTCTACGCCAACAAGACCCGTTCGCGCTCGCAGATCGCGCCGCTTCCGTTCGACGCGCAGAACGACGCGGTGACGATTTCCGCGGACAACTACTACAACCCGTTCGGCATCGAGTTCGGCCGCGACGGTTATCAGCTGCAGTCGCGCTTCACCAGCCTCGGCAACCGCGTGATCGAGCAGTCCACGGAAAATTATTCCGGACACGGCGGATTCAAGGGCAACTTCGGCGAGTCGAGCTGGACCTGGGACGTCGGCTTCGACTACAGCCACTACAGCAAGGACACCAACTCCTACGGATACGTGAACTATCCATTGCTGCGCAATGCGCTCGGTCCGTCCTTCCTCGGCGACGACGGCGTCGTCCGTTGCGGCACGGCGGAAGCGCCGATCGCCAACTGCACGCCGATCAACATCTTCAACGTCAACGACCCGGCCACGGTCGCGCAGCTGCAATCGGTGCTGGTCAATCCGAAATTCGACCGCACGACGGCCAGCCAGAAGGTCGGCCGTTTCGATGTCGCCGGCGATCTGTTCGATCTGCCCGCCGGCACCGTCGGCCTCGCCGCGGGCGCGTCGTATCGCAAGGATTCGCTGACCGGGCGCGTCGACAGCCTGTCCGTTTCCGACAGCCGCGGCAATTGCGCCCTGGCGCAGGAAGCCTGCGGCTCGCCGGTCAGTGGCTCGCTCGACGTCAAGGAAGCCTACTTCGAAGTGCTGGTGCCGATCCTGAAGGATATTCCGTTCGTGCACTCGCTGAACCTGACCATCGGCGATCGCTATTCGAAGTACAACGAGTTCGGCAATACGAACAACTGGAAAGTCGCGGTGGAATGGCGGCCGATCGAAGACCTGCTGCTGCGCGGCACCGTCTCCAAGGTGTTCCGTGCCCCGACCACGATCGACGTGTTCGCAGGTCCCGCCGGCAACGCGCCGCTGTTCCGCGATCCGTGCCTGAACCTGACCGTGCCGGTCGGTGTGAATCCGAACATCGACGCGGCCTGCGTCGGCGTCGCGCGTGACGGCAGCTTCCAGGGCGAAGGCCTGTCGCAGAGCAACGGCACGCCGTCCGGCAACCTCTGGGCGCGCAGCAACGTCGATCCGACGCTGCCGAAGCTGCGGCCGGAGTTCGGCAAGTCGTTCAACTTCGGCGTCGTCTACGACCCGCGCTGGCTCGAAGGCCTGTCGCTCAGCGCCGACCTGTGGCGGCTCTATCTGAACGACTACATCGGTGGCATCGGCGCCTCGCTGGCGGTCAATACCTGCTACAACACCGGACAGTTCTGCAGTCTGGTGCACCGCTTCGCGAGCGGTCCGAGCTCGGGCTCAGTCGATACCATCTATCAGCCGGTCGTGAACCTCGGCCGCTTCGATGCGAAGGGCGTGGACTTCGCCGCCAGGTATCGTCTGCCGGAGACCTCCTTCGGCAACTTCTCGCTGAGCTTCAACAGCACCTATCTGGCGCGGATGGACAACTCGCTCACGCCGGGTCTGGCGGGCAACGTCGTCAACAGCCTCGCCGGCAAGTACTGGAACGAGTACGGCAACTACGCGCGCTGGAAGGCCGTCGCTGGTCTGCGCTGGCAGCTCGGCTCGTTCGACGCCGGTTGGTACGCGCATTACGTCGGACCGTTCTCGGTCGGCAGCAAGGACCTGCGCCAGAACTTCTCGGCCGACGGTTCGTACCTGTTCCCGGGCGTCGTGCTGAATTTCGGCGCGCAGACGACGCACAACTTCCAGGTAGGCTACGAACTGGCCGCGCTGAAGACGCGCTTCGACGTCGGCATCGACAATGCCTTCGACAAGAAGCCGCCGCAGATCTATCAGAACAACACGCTGAACTCGAACACCGACGTCAGCACCTACTACTCGGAAATGATCGGTCGCTACTACTGGGGCCGTGTGACCGTGAAGTTCTGATCGGAAGCGGTTCGCACTCCGAGAAGCCGCGCGGCGCGAGCCGCGCGGCTTTCTTGTTGAGCGGGGATGCACGATCGTTCCAGGTCACCACGGTCCGCGAGCCTGCGTGACTCTTCGGGACGGTGCGCCAGGTCATCCACTCGCGGCATCCACGGCCGCCTTGTTCGATTCCCGCGATCGCCCACGACCGCTGCAGCACGCGCATTCGAGGTCTCGCCGCCAACCCTTCCAGGCCTTCCATCCGCAGCAGCCCACAGCCCGCGCCCGTCGATCAACTGCGCTATCGTTGCGCCATGTCTCTCGCTGCCCCTCCCGCGTTCTCGCCCGCGCAGGTCTACGCCTTGTTCCGTGCCGGGCAGTACGAGCGCGTTCGACAGTTGGCGAGCGAACGGCTGTCCGCGATGCCGGACGATACGGCCGCCTTGACTCTTCTGGCCTTGAGTCTGCAATTCCAGGGCAGATCCGCCATGGCGGTGGACGCCTACCGTCGACTGACCGAACTGCAGCCTGCCGTCTTCGAGCATTGGAACAACCTCGGCAACGTTCTGCGCGATGTCGGCGAATTCGCCGCGGCCGATGCGGCCTACCGTCGCGCGCTCGGGCTGGCGCCGGGCGACGCGGGTCTGCTCGTCAATCTCGGATTTCTCGAGATGGAGGCAGGCAAGGTCGCCATGGCACGCGACCGCTTCCTCGACGCCGTGCGCGCGGACGGAGGCCTGCTCGACGCACGGCTGTACGGCGCGCGGGCGTGCTACGAATGCGGCGATCACGCGACCGCGCAGGACCTGATCCAATCGTGGCGGCAGTGGGGCGAGCTCGGCGACGAGCAATACGTCGAGCTCGGCTCGCTTCTGACCTTGCTCGGCCTGGCCGCCGACGGCGAAGCCGTCCTGCTCGACGCGTTGCGACGCACGCCCGACGAGGCGCGCGTGTTGGCTTCGCTGGTGTGCCTGTACGAACGCCTCAATCGCCTCGACGAAGCGCGCGACTGGCTGAGCCGCCTGCCGCCGCCGGAAGCCGTGCGCGATCCGACGCTGCGCCGGGACGTCATCAGCGCCCAGGTCGCGATCGCCACGCGCGACGCCGATCCCGCGCACATGCGTGCGCTGGTCGACCAACTCGTTCCGCTGACCGAGCCGGAGCATCGCCGCGCGGGATTGCATTTCGCGCTCGGCAAGGTCTGCGATCGCCACCGCGACTCGCATGCGGCGATGCAGGCGTTCGCGCAGGCGCATGCGTGCCAGCTGCGCCTGGCCGAGCAGTTGGTTCCGCAGCTTCTGGCGCCGGAGTCGACCGCGCTGCCGACGGCGGCCGTCCGTCTCGGCGCCGCCGAGTTCGGCACCTGGTCCGATCCGGCTCCGCCGTCCGTGGAAGCCTCGCCGATCTTCATCGTCGGCTTCCCGCGCTCGGGCACGACGATGCTGGAGCAGATGCTCGACGCGCACCCGGACCTCGCCTCGATGGACGAGCGCGTCTACATCAACGACACGATCGAGCTGCTGTCGCCTTTCGGCCTGCGCTATCCGCACGATCTCGGCAAGCTGACGCCTGCGCAATGCGATTATCTGCGCCAGTCCTACTGGCGCTTCGTCGCCAAGACCGTCCAGCTCGCGCCAGGTCAGCGCCTGGTCGACAAGAATCCACTGAACATGCTGCGCCTGCCGATGATCCTGCGCCTGTTCCCGCGAGCGCGCGTCATCCTCGCCCTGCGCCATCCCTGCGATGTGCTGCTGAGCTGCTACATGCAGCACTTCCGCTCACCGAACTTCATGGTCATGTGTTCGACGCTGGAGCGCCTCGCGCGCAGCTACGTCGCCGCGATGGAATCGTGGATCTACCACGCGCAGTTGATGAGGCCGGCCTTGCTGGTGTCGCGTTACGAAGACCTGCTGGCGGATTTCGCCGGCAACGTTCAGCGCGTCGGCGGCTTCCTGGGCCTGCGCGACACGGCGCCGATGCTGAGCTTCCACGAGCACGCCCGCGGCAAGGGCTACATCAGCACGCCGAGCTACACGCAGGTGATCGAGCCGCCGAACGCGAGGGCGGTCGATCGCTGGCGCCGCTACGAGGACCATCTGGCTCCGGTGCGCCCGATCCTGCAGCCGATCATGGAGCACTGGGGCTATGCCTGGTGACGTCCCCGGCGTCCGGTCGCTGAGCGACTACGTCGTCTGCTTCGACGGCGCGCTCGAACAGGAGTTCTGCGCGCAGCTGATCGCTTCGTTCCAGCAGATGGCGCACCTGCACACCAGGAACGGCCGCGGCGTGCGGCCGGCGCTGGAGCGGAGCGGCTGGACCGAGCTCAACGTCTCGCGTCTCGCCGACGAGGGTTTCAAGGGCTTTTTCCTGCAGCAGATCGATCGCTATCTCGCGCTCTACAACGAGCGCGTGCGGCTGACGATTCCGGTGCCGACGCGGCCGGCGATCGAGGACCTGCGCATCAAGCGCTATCGCGCAGGTGCGGACGAGCAGTTCCAGCCGCACTTCGATTCGATCGACGCGGTGGCGAACCGGTATCTCGTGTTCCTCTGGTATCTCAACGACGTCGCCGACGGCGGCGAGACCGAATTCTGCGATCTCGGCGTGAAGGTCTCCGCGCGTACCGGCCGTCTTCTGATGTTTCCGCCGTACTGGCTCTTCCAGCACGCCGGGCTGCCGCCGCGCTCGAACGACAAATACATCCTCTCGACGTATTTGCTCTTTTGAGAAGTGCGGCCATGGACGGCCGCGGTGGAGCAGCCGAAGACGCTCGTTGCGCGAGATGTTCGCCGATCAGCCTGCGGCGATCACGGACGACCGGACTAAAACGACGAGGTATCGAACACGCTGGCCATCGGCACGTCGGCGCCTTCGGCCAGGCGCACCTTCAGCGCGAGACCGTCGCGCGAGTCGGCGTGGTTGAGCGCTTCCTCGAGTTCGATCTTGCCTTCCTTGTACAGCGTGTACAGCGACTGATCGAACGTCTGCATGCCTTCCTGCAGGCTGCGGTCCATTGCTTCCTTGACCTCGTGCACCTGGCCGCGGCGCAGCAGGTCGCGGATGTGCGGCGTGTTGATCAGCACCTCGACCGCCGGCACGCGGCGGCCGTCCTTGCCCATCACCAGGCGCTGGCTGATGACCGCCTTCAGGTTCAGCGCGACGTTCATCAGGATGTTCTTGTGCGCCGACTCCGGGAAGAAGTTCAGGATGCGCTCGATCGTCTGGTCGGCATTGTTCGAATGCAGGGTAGCGAGACAGAGATGGCCGGTTTCGGAGAACGAGATCGCCGCTTCCATCGTGTCGGCGTCGCGGATCTCGCCGATCATGATCACGTCCGGCGCCTCGCGCATCGCGTTCTTCAGCGCCTCGTGGTAGCTGTGCGTGTCCAGGCCGACCTCGCGCTGGTTCACCACCGACTTGCGATGGCGATACAGGTATTCGATCGGATCCTCGATGGTCAGGATGTGCCCGGAACTGTTGGCGTTGCGATAGTCGATCATCGACGCCAGCGTGGTCGACTTGCCCGAACCGGTCGCGCCGACCAGCAGCACCAGGCCGCGCGGCTCCATGATGATGTTCTTGAACAGCGCCGGAAGACGCAGCTGCTCGATCGTCGGAATCTCGCTCTTGATCGCGCGGATCACCATGCCGACTTCGCCGCGCTGCTTGAACACGTTGATGCGGAAGCGGCCGGCGTCCTTCACGGCGATGGCCATGTTGAGTTCGAGGTTCTTCTCGAACTGCGGCACCTGGCCTTCGTCCATCAGCGAATAGGCGATCTTCTTGACCATGCCGTTCGGCATGCCGGTGTTGCCGAGCGGATAGAGCTTGCCTTCGACTTTGATGTTGACCGGCGCGCCGGTGGTCAGGAACATGTCCGACGCACCTTTCTCGACCATCAGTTTCAGGAAATAGCCGATATCCATCGCTGGTCTTGCCCCGTGCTTTCGATGCCGTCCACGGCCGCCGCTTGCGCGGCCGCGCCCCAGATTCCGCGGTGCCGGTCCGGCGCCGATTGCCAGCGCGACGCGGCGTTCCCACAATAGGGCGGATTCTTACACGAGTACCCCACGACTTATGAGATGCAGCATGCGAAAAATTCACGCATCGGCCCTGGTCCTGGCGGTCCTGGCCGTGCAGGGCTGCAGCCCGACCAAGCCGCCGGTCGACCTGCTCGACGCCGCCTCGCGCTCGCTCGGCAGCGCGCGCAATGCCGGCGCGCCGGAGTATGCGGCGAGCGAGTACCGATCGGCGGGCCGCCGTTACGATCAGGCGCAGTCCGCGATGGCGCGCGAGGAGTACGACGACGCCACGCAGTTCGCGCGCGAATCGGCCGCCGACAGCGAGCTCGCGACTGCCAAGGCGCGTCTGGCCAAGGCGCGCGCGGAGGTCGACCGTCTGAAGCAGGAGAACGCGAATCTCGATCGCGATTTGACCGACCACGCATCGCCGGAGGTGCAGCAGTGAACCGCTTCCATCGAGCCGCACTCGGCGTCGCGCTGACGCTCGCCTGCTTCAGCGCGCCGGCGATCGCCCGCGACGACGAATATCAGCGGCTGGCCGATCGCGTGGACCGTCTCGCCAACGATCCGGTGCTCGGTCAGCGCGCTCCGGCACAGCTCGACCGCGCACGCGCCGCGCTGGCCGAGTTCAAGGAAGCGGGCCGTCGCGATCGCGAGCAGCTCGTCTATCTGGTCGAGCGCCGCATCGACACAGCGCAGGCTGCCGCCGAAGCCGAATATCTGGAAGGCCAGCGCGCCGAACTGCAGAGCGAGAACGATCGTCTGCAGCTGGCGATCGCGCGTCGCGACGCCGCGCAGGCGCGTGCGGAGCTCGAGCGTCAGCGCCTGCAGTCGCAGATCCGCGCGGAAGAGGCCGAGCGCGCCGCACGCGAGGCCGAGGCTGCTCGCGCCGAGGGTGCGCAAGCGGCCCAAGCCGCCGAGGCCGCACGCGCCGAGGCGGCGCAGGCCAAGCGCATGGCCGATGCCCAGGCGAAGGCGACCGCATTGGCAAGGAAGGAGGCCGAACTCGAGGCCGCGCTCAGCGGGAAGTCGCCCAAGGCGGACGCCGCGGCCAAGCCGAAGGCGAAGCCGGCCGCCAAGCCCGTGCCGAAGCCGAAGAAGGTGCCCGCGGGCGGCGGGAAGTAGCCGCGAGAGCCTCGTTGCGGAGCGCTTTTGCTCCGCAAATCAAGCTCGTATCGGAGCCGTGCGGAGGCCCTCCCCGCGGCTCGGTTTTGAGGTTCGACTGATTCGCCGAAGTTAGTGTAATTTACTGTTTTTGAACGCTAATTTCACGCTTCCCGCGAGCGCTCGCGGGAACTTCCCGGTGTCGCAAAAGTCGTGTTGCCAAGTCCCGGATGAAGGAGTAGCGTCTGTCTTCCAAGTGGTCCGGAATTCTTCGGACCCTTGGGCAGAAGCCAAAGCCCATGACTGCAGCGACCGCGACAGAGGATCCCACCGCCTCGGCTAGCCGAGGGTCGAGTCGCTTGTTCGGACGTTTCCTGGCAGTGGCGCCCGCCGATCGCTTCGATCGGTCCTCGACGTTCCCTGCAGTTCCCATCGCGGCAAAGGCGGCTCTTTCCGAGCCATCGCGTAGTACTCGTCCCGCAGCGCAGTGACGCGGCCTCAAACCGCGTCACTGCGCCAGCGGTTCTTGCGATAGAGGAGGTTAGCGATGCTAGAAGAACACCAGGCTGAAGTGGCGGAACTGATGCAGAAGGATGCGGAGTTTCGCAGTCTGTACTACCGCCACAAGGAGCTCGACAGCAAGGTACGCGATGCCGAACTCGGCGTGTTGCCGATGGACGAAGCCACTCTGCGCAACATGAAATACGAAAAGCTCCACGCCAAGGACAAGCTGACCCAGATCTGGGAAAGCGTCCACCACGCGACGCACTGATCCACTCCGATTCCTGCCCCGGCGCCGCCTGTCCGTGGCGGCGCCTGCGAACTGCCCGAGCCTTCCCGTCGCGGAGGGCAGCAGCACTTCATTCCACTCGGTTATCATCCGTGGACGTCTCCGCCCGGAGGCGACGAGACCGGTCGCGGCCGCAATTCGAGCGGTCCGTCACCACTGCGGAGCCCGCATGACGATCCATCACAGCGTTCTCGAGCTGATCGGCCGCACGCCGATGCTCAAGACGCAGCGCCTCGACAGTGGCGTCTGCGAACTGTTTCTGAAGCTCGAAAGCGCGAATCCCGGCGGTTCGATCAAGGACCGCATCGGGTTGTCGATGATCGAGGGCGCCGAGAAGGCCGGCAAGATCAAGCCCGGCGCCACGCTCGTCGAAGGCACCGCCGGCAATACCGGCCTCGGTCTCGCTCTGGTCGCGCAGGCGAAAGGCTATCGCCTGATCCTGGTCGTGCCGGACAAGATGAGCCGCGAGAAGATCTTCAACCTGAAGGCGATGGGCGCCGAGGTCGTGCTGACCCGCTCCGACGTCGCCAAGGGTCATCCGGAGTACTACCAGGATCTCGCCGCGCGCATCGCCGAGGAAACGCCGGGCGCGTACTTCATCAACCAGTTCGGCAACCCGGACAATCCGATCGCGCACGAGTCGACCACCGGTCCGGAGATCTTCGAGCAGCTCGACGGCAAGGTCGACGCGATCGTCTTCGGTTGCGGTTCGTCCGGAACGATGACCGGGCTCTCGCGCTACTTCGCGCGCGTCTCGCCGCAGACCGAATTCGTTCTCGCCGATCCGGTCGGCTCGATCCTCGCCCAGTACATCAACGAAGGCACGCTGTCGACGAAGTCGGCGAGCTGGATGGTCGAAGGCATCGGCGAGGACTTCCTGCCCAGCATCAGCGACTTCTCGCGCGTGAAGAAAGCCTACGCGATCAGCGACAAGGAGAGTTTCTTGACCGCGCGCGAACTGCTCGGCAAGGAAGGCGTGCTCGGCGGCTCGTCGACCGGCACCTTGCTCGCCGCGGCGCTGAAGTACTGCCGCGAGCAGACCACGCCGAAGCGCGTCGTCACCCTGGTCTGCGACACCGGCAACAAGTACCTGTCGAAGATGTACAACGACTACTGGATGCTCGACAACGGCTTCCTCGACCGCCAGCCGACCGGTGATCTGCGCGACCTGATCCTGCGCCCGTACGCGCGCCGCGACACCGTCGTGGTCGGCCCGAACGAGCTGCTGATCACCGCCTACAACCGCATGAAACTCTACGACGTCTCGCAGCTGCCGGTGATGGACGGCGACGAGATCGTCGGCATCCTCGACGAATCCGACCTGCTGCTGCACGTCCACGCCGACGAGTCGAAGTTCAAGGACAAGGTCTCGACGGCGATGGTCGAGAAGCTGCAGGTGCTCGACGTGAAGTCGCCGATCGAGTCGCTGATGCCGGTGTTCGACGCCGGCCACGTGGCGATCGTGATGGACGGCGCCAAGTTCGTCGGCTTGATCACGCGGATCGACCTGCTGAACTATCTGCGCCGTCGCGCTGGCTAGAATTCCTTCCCAAGGACGAGACGTGACCCACGACAAGACCACTCCCGAAGCGGTGACCTGGGCGTATCGGCTGTTTCTCGCGCGCGAGCCCGAAAGCCGGGAGATCGTCGCCGAGCACATGACCAATTCGCCCGAACTCGCCGCCCTGCGCGACGTGTTCGTCGGCAGCGCGGAGTTCCGCGCGCTCGCTCCGGCCGGCGTCAAGCCGATGCTGCAGGGCGACGAGCCTCCGCGCACCGTGGAGACCAACGGCGATCCGGTCCTGCTGCAGCGACTGTTCGAGCACGTGAACCATTCCTGGCAGCACCTCGGCGAGACCGATCCGTACTGGTCGGTGCTGACCGCGCCGGAATATCGCGGCAAGCCGTCGGCCGAACACATCGCGCGCTTCTTCGCCAGCGGCGCGGCCGAAATCGAACGGCTGCAGAAGGCCCTCGCGCGCAGCGGCGTGACGCTCGACGGGCGCGGAACCTGTCTGGAGTACGGCTGCGGTCTCGGTCGCGTGACGCGGCATCTCGCACCGCATTTCCAGCGGACGATCGGCGTGGACATTTCGGCGCCGCATCTGGATCTCGCCCGCGAGCTCGCCGCCTCCGACGGCGTACGCGGCATCGACTGGATCCATCTGGGCACGCTGGACACGCTGGACGACTTGCCGGAAGTCGACTTCATCTACAGCGTGATCGTGTTGCAGCACAATCCGCCACCGGTGATCGAGCGCATCCTTTCGACGTTCGCACGAATCCTCAAGCCCGGCGGAATCGCGTATTTCCAGGTGCCGACCTATCGTGCGGACTACGAATTCCGGCTCGCCGACTACGTACGCGAGCAGCTCGGCCGCAAGGAGATGGAGATGCACGCGTTTCCGCAGGAGCGGGTGTTCGAGATCTTCGCCGAAGCCGGCGCGATGCCGATCAGCGTCGTCGAGGACGGTGCGACCGGCAATCGGCGCGGGGAGCGGTCGAACACGTTCGCATTTCGCAGACTCCGGGAGCACTGAGTTTTTCTGCGAGAGCTTTGCAAGTCCGCGCGCCTGGGGGGGCGAACCGAATTTCCACTGCGAGCGTTCAGACCTTCCGATCCGATCGCTGTCGATCAGAAACCCTGAGGCGTAAGTTCATGAGCACCAGAGCAACCCCGGACGACGTGCGTTATGCCTACCGACTGCTGCTCGGCCGTGAACCCGACGAAGCCGGCTATCGTCATTTCTGCACCATCGTCGACGAGTCCTCGCCGACGGTCGCCGAGCTCGCAAGGCTGTTCATGGCGTCGAGAGAATTCGTCTTCGTCCACGGGGAATTGAACAAGCTCGACAAAGGCACGGCGCCCGAGAAAGGGGTCGTCACGCTCGTGTCGCAGGCGTGCACGCAGAGGCAGATCGAAACTCCGGTCTTTCGCTACTGGGCGAATCGCATGCACGAGCGCCCCGGCGGACTGCACCGGAAGCTCTGGGAATGGTGCTTCATCAGCCAGGCGCTGTACGAGCGCGGCATGCTGACGAGTGGAAAGCGCGGCCTTGGGTTTGCGGTCGGCAACGAGCCCATGACCTCGCTGTTCGCTCAGCTCGGCTGCGAGATCCTGGCGTCCGACCTGGACTCGGAAAGCGCCGGAAAGACCGGTTGGGTCGAATCCAACCAGCACGCTTCCGGACTTGCCCAGCTGAACGCACGCGGGCTCTGCGCGCCGGATCTCTTCGCCGAGCGCGTGCGTTTCCGCGCCGTGGACATGCGTGCGATCGACGACGACCTGCGTGGATTCGATTTTCTGTGGTCCTCGTGTGCGCTCGAACATCTGGGAAGCCTCCAGCACGGCCTCGACTTCGTGATGAACGCGATGGACTGCCTGCGTCCGGGCGGCGTCGCGGTCCACACGACCGAGCTGAATTGCGATTCGGATGTCGAGACCGTCGAAACGGGCGATTCGGTGGTCTATCGCCAGAGGGATCTGCGCGAGCTGGCGGAGCGGCTGCAAGCGCAGGGACACATGGTCGCGCCGTTCGATTTCGATCTCGGCTACACCGAAGCGGACCGCTACGTCGACGAATACCCGTATCGCGGACCGATGCACCTGAAACTGCGCATCGGTCCGTACGCGTCGACGTCGTTCGGCCTGATCGTGACCAAGCAGTCGAACGCGAACTGACGGCCGTGACCGCCGATCACGCCGATCTCGAGGACGTTCGTTACGCCTATCGCCTGCTGCTGGGCAGGGCGCCGGACGAGCAGGGGCTGCACACCTTCGCCCGGCTCGTCCAGGATCGATCGCTGAGGCCGCGCGAGCTGGCCGAGTACTTCCTGGGTTCCAGCGAGTTCCGCAGTCGCTACAACAGCGAAGTCCGCGAGGTCGAACTCGACGGCTACGTGATCTCGATACGCGCGGACGACGGCGACGTCGGTCGGACCGTCGAGCAGACGCGGCAGTGGGAGCCGAACGTCGTTTCGGCATTGAGCGAACACCTGGGGCCCGGCGGTCGCTTCCTCGACGTCGGCGCCAACATCGGCTACTTCGCCGCCTGGGCCGCGCATCGCGTCGGAAGCAGCGGCCGCGTGGTGGCCGTCGAGCCGATGGACAAGAACCTGCAGCTCATCTACGCGACACTCGCGCGCAATCGCTTCGCGCACGTCCGGGTCGAGCCCTTCGCCGCCTCGGATGAATCGGGTGTCGTCTGCATGGGCACGCACGGCGGTTCGTCGAATGGCGAGATCATCCGCGAATGGAGCCGAGGCGACCGCCCGCTGTACGCGCAGACGCGCCGTCTGGACGATCTGCTCGCGGACGAGGAGCGCTTCGACGTCGTGAAGTTCGACATCGAAGGCCACGAATTGCACGCCTGGCGCGGCTTTTCGCGCGGACTCGAGCGCCATCGGCCCGTCGTGCTGACGGAATTTCATCCCGCATGTCTGCGCAACAATGCGCACGTTCCGCCGGAACACTATGCTGCCGTACTGCTCGACTACGGCACGGTCACCGCGCTGCATTTCGACGGCGAGCGTTCGACGTGCGCGAATGCCGAGGCGCTGATGCAATTGTGGGCGCGCGAGGATGCCGCCTTGCGTACCGACGGAGCGGCCCATCTCGATCTGCTCGTACAACCTCGTTCTTGAACCTTCGACGACACTCATGAAAAAGCCATCCGCACGCATGCAACACGGCCTCGGCACCCGCGCCATCCACGCCGGCCAGAGTCCCGATCCCTCCACCGGCGCGATCATGACGCCGATCTACGCGACGTCGACCTACGTGCAGTCGAGCCCCGGCGTGCACCAGGGCTACGAGTACTCGCGCACGCAGAATCCGACGCGCATGGCCTACGAGCGCTGCGTGGCGGATCTCGAAGGCGGGCGGCAGGGCTATGCGTTCGCCTCCGGGCTCGCGGCGGCGGGCACGGTGCTCGAACTGCTCGACTCGGGCAGTCACGTGATCGCGATGGACGACCTCTACGGCGGCACCTACCGCTTGTTCGAGCGCGTGCGCCGGCGCAGCGCGGGCCTCGACTTCAGCTTCGTCGACCTCAACGACGCGGCCGCGCTGAAGGCCGCGCTGAAGCCGAACACGCGCATGATCTGGGCGGAGACGCCGACCAACCCGATGCTGAAGCTGGTCGACCTGGCCAAGGTCGGCGCGTTCGCGCGCAAGCACGGCCTGATCTTCGTCGTCGACAACACGTTCTGCTCGCCGATGCTGCAGCGGCCGATCGAGCACGGAGCCGACATCGTCGTGCATTCGGCGACGAAGTACCTCAACGGACATTCGGACATCGTCGGCGGTGTCGCCGTCGTCGGCGGCAGCGCGCACCTGGCCGAGCAGATGGCCTTTCTGCACAACTCGGTCGGCTCGGTCGCAGGTCCGTTCGACTCGTTCCTCGCCATGCGCGGATTGAAGACCCTGCATTTGCGCATGCGCGAGCACTGCGCCGCGGCGCTCGAACTCGCGCAATGGCTGGAGAAGCATCCGGCGATCGAGCGGGTGATCTATCCGGGGCTGAAATCGCATCCGCAGCACGCGCTGGCGAAGAAGCAGATGGACGGCTTCGGCGGCATCGTCTCGGTCGAGGTCAAGGGCGGCTTGCGCAAGGCGCGCAAGATGCTCGAACGGTGCCATCTGTTCGCGCTCGCCGAATCGCTCGGTGGCGTCGAGAGCCTGATCGAGCATCCGGCGATCATGACGCATGCCTCGATCCCGCCGGCGAACCGCAAGCGGCTCGGCATCAGCGACGGGCTGATTCGGCTTTCGGTGGGCGTCGAGGACGTCGCCGACTTGCGCGAGGAATTGGCGAAAGCCTTGGCGTGACGATGTTCCGACGCAGGACCGGCGGCGAAGCGACGCCGGTCCGGGACGATGACGATTCCGCGGACTTCCTTCGACAGTGTGTCCGCGGAATCCGCTGCCGACCTCACAGCGTCGCCGAATCCCCATCGGGATCGGCTGCGCGTGCGCGCCGCATCAGCAGCGCGCCGATGGCGAACGCGAGCGTGTCGCCGAAGAACGTGACGAGCCGATACAGCGCGATCAACAGCAGCGCGCGATCTTCGCCGAGTGTGCTGCCGGCGAGTGCGACGAACGCGACCTCCCGTACGCCCAGTCCGGCCGGAGCGCCGATCACGATGAAGCCGGCGGCCCAGCTGGCGGCGCCGGCGGCGAGCATCAACGGCCAGTCGGCGTTCGCGCCCAGGAGATGGCCGAGGCCGTAGAGAATCGTCGCCGTCGCGGCGAAGAAGGCGAGGTCGCAGGCAAATACGCTCGCGAGCATCGTCGGCGGCAACCGCGGCAGCGACAGCCGCGCGAAGTGGCCGTGCCGGCGCAGCCAGTGCAATACCAGGATGCCGACGACGGAGCCCGCCAGCACCAGCACCAGCGCGATGCGCAGATCCACGCCGGGCAGCGGCAGGCTGCTGGTGCCGAAGCACAGCGCGAGGGCGAGCGCGGTCAGCAGGAGCAGGGCGGCTTCGATCAGCGCGGCCAGGCCGAGCACGGTATGCGACGTCGCATGGTGTCGGCTCCAGGCGTGGCGCAAGGCGTAGTGCGCGACGTTGCCGGGCAGATACTTGCCGTATTGACTGACGCACCAGGTCGCCAGCGTCGCCCATTTCGGCGGTGGTTCCGGCGAGAGTCCGACCAAGAGGCGCCACCAGGCGAACGCCAACGTAGCCAGGGCCAGGGCATAGGCGACGGCGGATGCGGCAAGCGCAGCGCCGAGCCGCCACGTGCCGACCTCGACGCGCTCGAATACGGAGAACGCATCGCTGTGCGCGAAGCGCAAGCCGATCCAGACCAGCGCCGCGAGCGAGACCAGCAGGCCGAGTCCGCGCAGCAGCCGGCGCATGTTCACGCGATGCCCTCGGCCGGTCGCGTCGAGTGGTTCGTCACGGTGATGCCGGCGCAGGCTTCGCCGTCCCGAGAGTGAGCGATACGATACCGACGCCGAGCGGCCGTCCGTCGATGTTCACACCCGCCGTACGCGGCGAGGCCACCGGGTCGACGTCGAAGTGCAATTCGAACAGGCCGTCGTCGCCGATCCAATCCTGCGGGATCGAAAAACGCAGCGAAGGCGACGGTGCGCCGAGCGTGAACGTCCGCACGCCGAGCAGATGACCATTCGCCTTCATCACCACCCGGCGCACGGGGACCTTCGGTCCGAGCAGCACGCGCGCGTCCAGCGTCAGTTCCAGCGGTCCGGCCGGTCGCGGCTGCAGATACATGCGCAGCTGGGCTTGATCACCGAGCGACCATACGCCCCAGTCTTCGAGCGCGTCCCAGCCGCCGGCGCGATAGATGCCGCCACGGCCGCCCTTTCCGAACGAGATCGGCGAACCGTCGGGATCGTAGGCGAAGGCGGATTCCGCCGTGGCGTGCGCTGTCGCGTTGTCCGCCGATGCGCAGCACCCCTGCAGCGGAAACAACCACCAGCGGCGGCTCGCGGAGATCGACGGCGGCTCCGGCAGCGCCGCGCCGAGCGCGTCGATCAACGCCTTCCGCTGTTCGCCCGCATAGGCGTTGGTGTCGACGAGGATCGCCGAGAAGCCGACGCCGTGCGCCTGCGCGATCATGTCGGCCGCCGGCAGGTTTTCGATCGTGCTGCCCCAGGCGTAACCTGGCCGACCGTGAGCGGCGCCGTAGGAGAACTTCAGCGAATCGGTGAAGAGGTACGGCTTGAATTCCTCGTAGTCGCCCATGTCGCCGATCGGAACATGTTCCGGATACCACACCACCGGCAGCTGGAACACGGCGGCATCGCGGCCGAGCCGCTGTTCGACCTGCGTGAAATACGCCTGGGAATCGTCGAAGTTGACGATCATCACGTCGCGCCCGAAGGACATGATCGGCATCGTCACGTCGAGCAGAGCCAGCGCGCCGACGCCGGCCAGCGTCGCGCAGCGCCCCACGGTGCTGCGGATGCGCGCCAGCGCCCCCTGCAGCAGCCAGCCGCTGCCGAACAGGCAGAGGAAGGCGAAGAACGGAAGGATGCGATTGCCGGCGCGGATCTTCGAGGTGACCCAGTGCGCCAGCAGCGTGAACAGTCCGCTCGACAGCGCCATCAGCAGGATCGCGATGGCCAGCAGGGCGGCGATGCGCACGTAGCGTTCCTGATCCGACGGTGACGGCGCGCGCTCGGTCGCCGCGCGCGCCAGGGACCAAAGCAGCGCCAGCAGGCCGAGTACGCCGATCACGCCGATGTACTGGTTGCGGAACTCGGCGTCGGGCACGTCCAGCGCGTCGTCGAAATCCTGTTTGGCCGCCGAGAGCGTCGTCAGGCGATGGCCGTCGAACGGCAGCAGCACCTGATTCAGACGCATCGAATACAGCTCCGCTTCCTGCGAAGAGCGGGTGGCCACATTGAGGTTGGCTCCGACTTCCGCCTTATGCAGCAGAGCCGGCGCTTGCTCGGCGACGAAGGAACATGAGGTGGCGGCGAGCAGAACCAATGCCGGCCACGTGCTGCGCCAACGCGGTTGTCGCGCCAGCGCCAGCAGGGCTGCAGCGACGCACAACAGGGCGAAGAACACGCCGTTGTAGGGCATCTGCAGCGGCAGCAGCAGCGCCGTCGCGAGCGCCATCCACCAGCGCCGGCGCGCGCCGGGCGAGGCGGGATCGAGCTCGCCCCGCGCGAGCCACATCACGGCCAGTATTGCCAGCGGCACGAGGTAGTAGGTGCCGTTGGTGAGGTGCCCGACGCCGCGAAACAGGTGATAGGGAAGGAACGCGTAGACCAGCGCGCACAGCAGCGCCGGTGCGGTCGCCAGGCCCAGCCGGCGCAGCGCGAACAGCGCAATCAGGCCGATCAGGTAGAAGCTGGCGATGAAGTACAGATTCATCGCCAGGCCGGGCTTTCCGGTCAGTGCGGCGACCGGTCCCATGATCGCGTAGTTGAGCGAGTCGAAGCGCGGGAAATCGAGCCGGTCGTAGCCGAACGGGTAGCCCAAACGCGGGTTGTGGAACAACCAGCCGGTCTCGGCCACGTTCTGGATCTGCGTCAACTTGTCGACCGCGTCGCCCTCGAACGTGTACGGAACGTCCAGTCGCGACAGGGGCAGCTTCAGTGCGCCGACGATCAACACGCTGGTCAACACGACGAGAGCGAGCGCGGCCAGCCAGCCGCGTCGGCGCTCGTGAGCGACGCCGTTCATTGCCGCAATGCCCGCTCGGGTGCGTCGTTGCGCGTCGTCGAGGAAAGGCGTTCGCCGCAGCGCTCGCGCACCAGCGCCGCACTGGGCGAGTCGCGATCGCGGCTGATCATCAACTCGGCGAGCAGGCCGAACATCAGGAGCTGCATGCCGACCAGCACCAGCAGCACGCCCAGCTGCAGCAGCGGTCGCTCGCCGATCGCATGTCCGAGCAGCCACTGCACGCTGAGCCATGCCAGCACGAGCGTTCCCAGGGCGCCGAGCACGAGGCCGCCGGCGCCGAACAGGTGCCCCGGCTTGCGCGCGTAACGCGTCACCGTCATGACCGTGAATAGATCCAGCAGGCCGCGCAGGAAACGCCGCGCGCCGTACTTGGAATGGCCGAAGCGGCGCGGGTGGTGGGTCACCTCGATCTCGCCTATGCGAAAGCCGCAGGCGTGCGCGAGCACCGGCACGAAGCGGTGCAGTTCGCCGTACAGATGCACGGCCTCGAACACTTCGCGTCGATAGGCCTTGTAGCCGCAGTTGAAGTCGTGCAGCGGGATGCTGGAGGCCCAGGCGGTGATCGCGTTGAAGACCTTCGACGGCAAGGTCTTGCCGAGCGGATCGTGGCGAGTCCGCTTCCAGCCCGACACGACGTCGTCGCCGGCGAGCACGGCGGCGACGAAACGCGGCAGCTCGCGCGGATCGTCTTGCAGGTCGCCGTCCATCGTCACGATGATGTCGCCGGCGGCGGCCTCGGCGCCGATCTGCAGGGCGGTAGCCTTGCCGAAGTTGCGGCGCAGCCGTATGCCGCGGACTCGCAGGTCGGCGCCCGCGGCTTCGCAAATCCGTTCCCAGGTGGCGTCGTTGCTGCCGTCGTCGATGAAGTGCAGATCGACCAGCCGAAAACCGTCTTGCGCATCGGCCACGGCGACGACCTCTTCGGCCAGGCGCGTGATCGTCTGCTCCTCGTTCATCACCGGCACGACGATCGAAACGCTGGGCAGGGAAGATGACGTCATCCGCGGGCCTCCTCGGACAGGGTGATCAGGGAAGTCTCGGATGGGTACGGCAGCGCCGGCGCCCAGCCGCGGCAGCGTGCGACAGTGTCGCCGGCCCAGTTCAACGCGGAGGCGTAGCGCGATCGTTCGGAGTTGTCGAAGACGATCAGGCCACCGCGGGCGAGCTGCCGCCGTGCGCGTTCGAAGCAGGCGACGCGCGCGCGGCCGTCGATGACGATCAGGTCGTAGCGATCCGCGCCGATCGCGTCGACGTAGTCGGAAAAATCGCAGTCGGCGTAGCCGCGCCGGCCGGAACGCACCTGCGTCGAAGCCACGCCGCGGCGTGGTTCGGCCAGGCGCAGTTCGACGTTGTCCAGCGCCAGCAGCGGCGCCATCGCGCGCAGGAAGCCGGCATCGTGCTCGGCCGAAACCACCTGCCGGCAACGTCGCGCCAGCCAAGCCGTGCTGGCTCCGGTGCCGTATTCGAATGCGCGCACGTCGCCGCCACGTCCGGCGATCCAGCGCTCGACCTGTGCAATCGCGGAGAACGTCCACCACGGAACGTCCATGCGCGCCAGTTGCGCCGCATCGTAGATGGCGAACTGGCTGCCGAGCCAGAAGCGAAAGGAGCCGGTCGGGGCGCGCTGCAGGCAATCGAGCAGTCCGCTGGCGCGCAGCGGTACCGCCACCGTGCGCATGAAGTGGACATAGGCCGACTTCAGCACGTCCGAACCCGTTGTCCAGGCACCCTGGCCTGCGCCATGGTCATGGCGAGGCGAGCTCGCGCAGGTCGCGGTACAGCTCCAGAGCCTGTGGGTTCGCCAGCGCGTCGGTGTTCTTCACCGGCAGGCCGTGGATCGTGTCGCGCACGGCGATCTCGGTGATCTTGCCGGAGATCGTGCGCGGGATGTCGGCGACCTGCAGGATCTTCGCCGGCACGTGGCGCGGCGTCGTGTTGGCGCGGATCTGCTGCACGATGCGCGCGCGCAACGCGTCGTCGAGCACCAGTCCTTCGCGCAGGCGCACGAACAGGATCACGCGTTCGTCGTCCTGCCAGTGCTGGCCGACGGCGACCGATTCGAGCACGCCGGGCACCTGCTCGACCTGGCGATAGATCTCCGCGGTGCCGATGCGCACGCCGCCGGGATTGAGCGTCGCGTCGGAGCGGCCGTAGATGACGATGCCGTCGCGCTCGGTCAGCAGCGCGTGATCGCCGTGGCACCACACGTTCGGCACGCGCGAGAAGTAGGCGTTGCGATACTTCTGGCCGTCCGGGTCGTTCCAGAAGAACACCGGCATCGACGGGAACGGCGCGCTGCAGGCCAGCTCGCCCTTTTCGCCGCGCACCGGCTTGCCGGCGTCGTCGAGGATCTCGACCTTCATGCCGAGCCCGCGGCATTGCAGCTCGCCGCGATACACCGGCAGCAGCGGGCTGCCGAGCGCGAAGCAGGAGATGATGTCGGTGCCGCCGGAGATCGACGCCAGCAGCACGCGTTCCTTCACGTCGCGATAGACGTAGTCGTAGCTCTCCGGCGCCAGCGGCGAGCCGGTCGAGAGGATCGTCTTCAGGTGGATCAGCTTGTGCGTCTCGCGCGGTTTCACGCCGGCCTTCTCGACCGCCGACAGCCATTTCGCGCTGGTGCCGAACACGCTGATGCCGACGTCGTCGGCGAGCGTCCACAGCGCGTTGCCGTCCGGATGCGAGGGCGAGCCGTCGTAGACGACCAGGGTCGCGCCGACCGCCAGGCCGGAGGCGAACCAGTTCCACATCATCCAGCCGCAGGTGGTGTAGTAGAAGAAGCGGTCCTCGCGCTTCAGGTCGGTGTGCAGCACCAGCTCCTTGAGGTGCTGGATCAAGGTGCCGCCGGCGCCGTGCACGATGCACTTCGGCACGCCGGTGGTGCCGGAGGAGTACATCACGTAGACGGGATGGTCGAACGGCAGCATCTCGAACTTCAGCGCGTGCTCGCCGCCGCCGGCGAAGTCGGGCCAGGCGACCGCGCCGCGCAGGCCGTCGAGCCGCAGCGCATCGCCGCTGTAGGGAATGACCACGACGCGCTCGATGCTCGGCACCTGCTCGACCACGCCGCGGACCTTCTCCAGGCAGTCGAAGCGCTTGCCGCCGTAGCCGTACTGGTCCGCGGTGAACAGCACCTTCGGCGCGATCTGGCCGAAGCGGTCGACCACGCCGTTGATGCCGAAATCCGGCGAGCAGGACGACCAGATCGCTCCGAGCGAGGTCGTCGCCAGCATCGCGACGATCGTTTCCGGAAGGTTCGGCAGGAAACCGGCGACGCGATCGCCGACGCCGACGCCGGCCTCCCTCAGCGCATGCGCGACGCGGCCGACTTCCGCGTGCAGCTGCGCGTAGCTGATCTCGCGCTTGTGGTCCCATTCGTTGCGGAACACGATCGCGGTGCGGTCGTCCTTGAAGCGCAGCAGGTTCTGCGCGAAGTTCAGGCGCATGTTCGGATACCACTTCGCGCCCGGCATCTTGTCGCGGTCGACCAGCACCGGTTCGTGCTCGCCCTGCGCGCGGATGCCGCAGAATTCCCATACCAGCGGCCAGAACTTCTCCGGCTGGCGGATCGAGAATTCGTACAGCGGCGCGTAGCGCTGGATGTCCTCGTCGCCGGTGCTCTCGCGCACGAATCGCATGAAGCGATTCAAATTCGCGCGCTCGATGCGTTCCGCACCGGGTTCCCAGATCGGTTTGTTCATGTCAGGTCGATGCGTCGGTTTCGGGGCGAGGGCGGCGGCGAGTGGCCGCACGGCAACGGTGAATTATCGGGGAAGCGCCGGACGCTCGCCAGTTTGAGGCCGCCGCCGATGCGAAAACTGAGAAGTGCGGCCGGCAGATGGCTGCACTTGGGGGCTGCGGGACAGGCGGCGCACCGCTCCCGCGGCTGGCTGGAGGGCGATTACGGGCCACTGCGCGGAAATAATGGGGAACGCGATCGTCGGCGATCGCGGTCCGGCTCCTCATGGGCCGATCGTGCGGCGATCCGCGGAATGGCGAGGCATCGTACGAAAACAAAAACGCCGGCTCGGAGCCGGCGTTTCGTATTCGTCGATCGCGCAGCGGATCAGCCGATCAGCAGATCCTTTTCCTTCTTGCCGGCGGAAAGCGCGGCATGGAACCAACGCGGGCGCTTGCCGCGGCCACTCCAGGTCTGGCTCGGATCGGCCGGATTGCGGTACTTCGGCTTGACCTTGCCGCGCGCCTTGCCGCGAGCGCCGCCACCGCTGTTGCGGCCGAGTACTTCGTCGAGCCCGAATCCTTCGGCCTTGACCAGCGCGTTGATTTTCTCGCGCAGCTTGGTGGCCTTTTCCTTGACCAGTTCTTCCTGGCGCGCTTTCGCGCGCGCAATCAGGTCGGAGAGCTGATTGTGGTTGAGGGACTTGAGATCGATCGCCATGCTTTGTTTACCTCGTCGATTATTCGGGGAAGAAACCATGGAATCCATTCGGTCCGGCGCTTTCGCTCGACCGAATGGCTCGGCGGATTTTCGCATTCCATGCTTCGGCTTGCCGTATGCCGAAAGGCACATGCGCCGGACGGGCGCTAGTTTAGCCGCGACGAGACCCGAAAATCCACATTGCGAAGGCACTGCGCATTCGCATCGATTTCACGGTGACATAAAGCCCGGCATTTAGCCGGGCTAAATGAGTTTTTCAATCGGCGGATCGAATTGCCGTCAGCCCAATCGGCGCAGCAGTTCCTCGCGGTCGAGCGCATGGTTTTCGCTTTCGCCGCGGCGGCGATATTCGAACGTGCCGGCGGCGAGTCCGCGCTCGCTGACGACGATGCGGTGCGGAATCCCGATCAGCTCGATGTCGGCGAACATCGGCCCCGGCCGCAGCCCGCGGTCGTCGAGCAGGGCCTCGATGCCGCGCTCGTTCAGCTCGGCATACAGCCGCTCGGCTTCCTCGCGCACCTGCGCGTTCTGCTGCGCGCCGATCGGGCAGATCGCGACGCGCCACGGCGCCATCGGTTCGGGCCAGAGGATGCCGTTGTCGTCGTGGTTCTGCTCGATCGCCGCGGCGACGATGCGGCTGACGCCGATGCCGTAGCAGCCCATCTGCATCACGCTGGCCTTGCCGCCGTCGTCGAGCACGGTTGCACCCATCGCCTCGGCGTACTTCGAGCCGAGCTGGAACACGTGACCGACCTCGATGCCGCGCGCGATCTTCAGGCTGCCGCGGCCGTCCGGCGAGGCGTCGCCTTCGACGACCTTGCGGATGTCGGCGACGCGCGTGACGCGCGCGTCGCGCTCCCAGTTCGCGCCGCGGTAGTGGCTGCCGTCCTGGTTGCCGCCGCAGACGAAATCGGCGACGGCGGCAGCGCTGCGGTCGACGACGACCGGGATCGACTCGGGCAGGCCGACCGGGCCGATGAAGCCGGGCCGGGTACCCGTCACGCGCACGATCTCGGCCTCGTCGGCGAGCACCGAGGCACCCGGGAGTTCGGCCAGCTTGCCCGCCTTGACCTCGTTGACCTCGTGGTCGCCGCGCACGCACAGCGCGACCAGGCCGTCGACGCCGCGCACCAGGATCGTCTTGACGCATTGCTCGGGCTTCACGCCGAGAAACGCGCTGACCTCGTCGATGGTTTTCTGCGTCGGCGTGGCGACGCGTTCGAGCGCCTGCGCGGGCGCGGCGCGCGATCCGCTCGGCGCCAGCGCTTCGGCCATCTCGATATTGGCGGCGTAGTCCGATTCGGTCGAGAACGCGATGGCGTCTTCGCCCGAGTCGGCGAGTACCTGGAATTCGTGGCTGGCGTTTCCGCCGATCGCGCCGGTATCGGCCTGCACGGCGCGGAATTGAAGTCCCAGGCGCGTGAAGATGCGGCCGTAGGTGTCGTACATGTTGCGGTATTCGTCCGCCAGGCATTCCGCGCTCAGATGGAACGAATACGCGTCCTTCATCAGGAATTCGCGTGCGCGCATGACGCCGAAACGCGGCCGGATCTCGTCGCGGAATTTGGTCTGGATCTGATAGAAGTTGACCGGCAGCTGCTTGTAGCTCTTCAGCTCGTTGCGCGCGAAATCGGTAATCACTTCCTCGTGAGTCGGGCCGTAGCAATAACCGGCTTCCTTGCGGTCCTTGATCTTCAGCAACTGGCCGCCGAATTTCTCCCAGCGGCCGGTCTCCTCCCACAGTTCCTTCGGCTGGATCGACGGCATCAGCAATTCGACCGCGCCCGCGCGATTCATTTCCTCGCGCACGATCTGTTCGACCCTGCGCAACACGCGCAGGCCGAGCGGCGCCCAGGTGTAGATGCCGGCCGCGAGCTTGCGGATCATGCCGGTGCGCAGCATCAGTCGATGACTCGCGATTTCAGCGTCGGCCGGAACTTCCTTGACGGTCGCGAGATGGAAGCGGGAGAGGCGCATGGGGTTCCGATCGGGTTATCAAACCCGCGATTCTAGCAGTGGGAGGGCATTTTCCGTGCTGCCGTCGAGGTTTCCTCCCGGCCAATGGCGGGTGGGATTGCCATTTACGCCCTTCCGCAGGTCGTCGAGGCGGCACGAAGCGCCGATCCTCCCCGGAGCGGGAGAGGACGGTTCGTTTTCGACGTCGATCGGGTGCGGGGGAAATCGACTCGTCGCGACTCAGTGCGCCGCGCAGAACAGCTTGATCTGCTGGTTGGTCTTCTCGACTTGCGCTTGATGGCTCTTCGCCGCTTCGGCGTCGACCGGCTGGCCGTTCGCATCGAGCGGCAGCTTCTGCGCGTCGAGATTGGCGAGGTTCTTGCGCGCGATTTCGCAATTGCGCTTGATGTCTTCCGGCGCGTAGCCGGCGGCTGCCGCGAGGGCGGGGCCGGCGTTCTTGTCGGCGGGCTTCTCTTCCTCGTCGCTCGCCGTACTGGTGACGCCGCCCTTGACCTTCAGCTTCTTCGCCTTGGCCACATTCGCCGGCGGCGGCGAGTCGGAAAAATGCTTGACGCCGTTGGCGTCGGTCCAGGAATACATCTCGGTCGCCGCGACCGGCGCGGCGAATACCAGCAGCGCGAGCACCAGCTGGAAGCGTTTCATCGGTTCCCCCTTGGCGGGGCGCCCAGGGCGGCGCCTTGCGGGCGACTGGATAGCATCACCAGCGCGACGGTACAAGCAGGGAGTTTACAAAACCGGGCATTCTGCCGCGGTTTGCTCGTCGCGCCGTGCGGAACGGCGTCCTTCGGCTGTGTCACGCGGGACGGTCACTCCGCGGCCACGGGCGAACGATCGCGCCGGTGAGGCCTGATCCCGCCTGCGGCGGCGATCGTGCGCGGCGGTGCCGCAGCGCTGCGCCACCAGGATCACGGTACACTTCCGCCGTCCCACCTTTCGATGCCGGGCAATGCCGCCGACCGACCTCGCCGATTCTTCGACCGGTACGCGCAAGCCGCCGCGCGGCATCTATCTGCTGCCGAACCTGTTCACCACCGCGGCGATGTTCGCCGGCTTCTACGCGATCGTCGCGGCGATCGGCGGGCGCTACACCGAGGCCGCGATCGCGGTCTTCGTCGCCGGCGTGCTCGACGGGCTCGACGGGCGCGTCGCGCGCCTGACCGGCACGCAGAGCGAATTTGGCGTGCAGTACGACTCGCTGTCGGATCTGGTCAGCTTCGGCCTGGCGCCGTCGCTGGTGCTCTACACCTGGTCGCTGTCGGCGCTGAAGGCGTACGGCTCGGGCTGGGGCAAGCTCGGCTGGGCCGCGGCCTTCATCTACGCGGCCTGCGCGGCGCTGCGGCTGGCGCGCTTCAACACCCAGGTCGGCGTCGCCGACAAGCGCTACTTCCAGGGCCTGGCCAGCCCGGCCGCGGCCGGGTTGTGCATGTCCTTCGTCTGGGCGATCGAGGACAAGGGCCTGTTCGGCCTCGATTCGAACGACGTCGATTTCGTCACGCCGGTGATCGCGATCGTCGCCGGCCTGCTGATGGTGAGTCGCTTCCGCTATTTCAGCTTCAAGGCCGGACCGAAATCCGACCGCGTGCCGTTCATCTGGATTCCGATCGCGATGCTGATCCTGGTCGCGCTGGCCGTCGACACGCCGCGCGTGATGTTCGCGATCGCCGTGCTGTACGTCCTGTCGGGACCGGTCATGACCCTGTGGGGCCTGCGCCAGAAGCGCAGCAGCCGCCGCGCGCTGCGCGAAGCCGGTCGGACGGACGAATGAACCTGGCGCACGCGCTACCGCCGCCGCCCGCGTCCGTGCGGGCGGATGGCGCGCCGGCGCGTGCCTCCGCCTCCGAAGCGCTGGCGTTTCTGGCCGAGCTGTCGCAGGCACTGGCGGTCTCGCTCGACCTGCGCCGCACCGTCACCGAATCCCTGCATCGCGTGGTCGACTTCATGCAGGTCGAAGCGGCGGCGTTTTTCCTGCTCGACGATCGAGGCGACGCCGATCGACTCGACGCGGACGCCGTCCCGGCGGCGCGCCTGCTCGAGTGCAAGCTGTGCATCGGTCCGATCGACCTGACCGGAACCCGGCTCGCGATCGGCCACGGCGCGGCCGGCCGCGCGGTCGCCGGCGACGCGACGCATCTCATCGCCACCGCGGCAGAGGAAACCTCGATCTGGCACGCGGCCGACGGCTTCGTCGCGCGCAGTCTGATCTGCGCGCCGCTGCGCACCGCCGCCGGCCCGATCGGCGCACTGGAGATCGTCAATCGGCGCGACGGCGTGCCGCTGTCGGCGCTCGACGCCGAGCTGCTCGACGCGATTTCCGTGCCGATCGCGCTGGCGATCAGCAACGCGCGCCAGGCGCAGGCCCTGCTCGAGCAGCAGCGCATGCGGCGCGAGTTCGATCTCGCGCGGCGCCTGCAGAAATCCCTGCTGCCCAGACGCCGCCGCGACGCATTCCCGATCGTCGGCCTGAACCGTCCGGCGCACGAGATCTCCGGCGACTTCTACGACTACTTCGAACTCGCCGACGGACGCATCGGCTTCGTCATCGGCGACATTTCCGGCAAGGGCCTCGACGCCGCCCTGTTGATGGTGCGTGCGGCCAGCCTGCTGCGCTGGGCCGGCAAGGACGGCATCGCGCCGGCGGCCTGGCTCGCGCGGGCGAACGACGAGCTGTGCGAAACGACGCAGGACGGCCGCTTCGTCTGCGCCGTGGTCGGCTACTGCGACCGCGCCGCGCGGCGCGTGCGTTTCGCCGGCGCCGGCTTCCCGCCGGTGCTGCTGCATCGCGCCGGCGTCTTCGCCGACTATCCGTCGGAAGGGCCGCCGCTCGGCATCCTGCGCGGCGTCGCGTTCGGCGAACACGATGTCGAGCTCGACGGAGGCACGCTGTACGCGTTCTCCGACGGCGCCACCGACGTGCGCGACGGAAGCGGCAAGCCGATCGGTTCGGCCGGTGTGCGCGCGCTGATCGCGCGGCACGCGACCGGTTCGGCCGAGGCGCGTCTGCGCAAGCTGTTCTCCGAACTGCGCCATCTGCGCCTGGTCGACGACACCACCGTGCTGACGATCGAGGCGCCGCGCGCGGACGCCCCGGAAGTGCTGCTGGAACGCCGGCTGCGCGCCGCGCCCGAGGAACTGCGCGAGATCCGCGCCGCACTGCGCGGCACGCTCGACGCGCTCGGCCTCGAAGCCGGCTTGCGCGATCGCCTGGTCCTTGCGGTCGACGAGGCCTGCACCAACATCATTCGCCACGCCTACGGCGCGAGCTGCAGCGGCGACATCGGCTTGCGCGTGCTGCGCGACGGCGCGCTGCTGAGTTTCGAGCTGACCGACGCGGCACCCTGCGTCGACCCGTCGCGGATCAAGCCGCAGCCGCTCGGCGACTGCCGCAGCGGCGGCCTCGGTGTCGCCCTGATCGACCAGGTCGTCGACGAATGGCGCATCGAGCCGATGCGCGAAGGGCGCGGCAACCGGCTGATCCTGCGCAAGCGCATCGAGACGATCGACGAGACCAACGAACCATGAACTTTCCGCTCAACACCGTGGCCAAGGAAGACCGCGAAGGGTACGTGCTGGTGCGCCTCAGCGGCGAGGTCGATCTGTCCTGGTCGGCCGAGGTGCGCCGCGCCGTGCTCGACGCGCTGGCGATCGGCCGGCCGGTCGGCGTCGACCTGTCGGCGGTCAGCTACATCGATTCCTCCGGCATCGCGGCCCTGGTCGAGGGTTTCCAGAACGCGCGCACGCACAGCGGCCGCTTCGTGCTGGTGGCGGTCAGCGACGCCGTGCGCGCGGTGCTCGAACTGGCGCGCCTCGACCGCGTGTTCGTGCTGGTGGCGAGCGCCGACGCGGTCGTCGCGTGAATGCGCTGACGCGCCCGCTGGCGGGCCTGGGGCGCGTCACGCTGGAGGCGCTGGGCGGCGTCGGCTACGCCGCGATGCTGCTGCTCGAGGCGCTCTACTACGCGTTGTTCGGCTGGCGCGTCGGCCAGCGTCTGCGCCTCGCGCCGGTGGTGCGGCAGATGCGCGAGATCGGTGTCGACGCCCTGCCGATCGTCGCCCTGCTCGGCCTCACCGTCGGCTTGATGCTCGGCATCCAGTTCATCGCCTCGCTGAGCGAGTTCGGTGCGCAGTCGCAGGTCGTGCTCGCGGTGGCCAAGTCGGTCACGCGCGAATTCGGTGCGCTGATCACCGCGATCCTGGTCGCCGGCCGTTCCGGCTCGGCGCTGGCCGCGCGCATCGGCTCGATGTCGGTGTCGCAGGAAGTCGACGCGCTCTCGGTGATCGGCATCGATCCGGTGCGCTACCTGGTCGCGCCGGCGCTGCTCGCGATGCTGGTCATGCTGCCGGTGCTGACGATCGTCGCCGACGCCGCCGCGATCCTCGGCGCCGCCCTGTACAGCGCACCGGCGCTGGACGTGACGCCGGGCGCCTACCTGCTGCACACGATGTCGCTGCTGGATGCGGGCGACGTCTGGCAGGGTCTTTCCAAGAGTCTGGTGTTCGCGGTGCTGATCACCCTGATCGGCGTCAGCACGGGATTCTCGGTCACCGGCGGCGCCGAAGGCGTCGGCCGCGCGACCACGCGGGCAGTGGTGCTGTCGATTTGCTGGATCATCGTGGTGGACATGGTGTTCAGTTTCTTTCTCAATCGGTGAAAGAGTGAGCGGCCGAGCGGTGAGCGGTGAGCGGAAAAAGAAAAAAAGCCTGTCACGCTCTTCCCGCTCACCGCTCACCGCTCACCGCTCACCGCTCACCGCTCACCGCTCACCGCTCACCATTCGGCACCGATCCAAGAACGTACCCATGAACGCTCCCACCCCCCTGATCGAAGTCGAGCGGCTCGACGCCTGGTACGGCCGCCGCCGCGTGCTGCACGGCGTCGACTTCAGCGTCGGCGCTGGCGAGATCCGCGTGATCATGGGCGGCTCCGGTTCCGGCAAGAGCACGTTGCTGCGGCATCTGCTCGGCCTGCAGCGGCCGGGTGCGGGAACGGTGAAGCTGTTCGGCGTCGATCTCGCGCGCGCCGGCGAGCGCGAGCTGCAGGAGGTGCGCAAGCGCATCGGGGTGTCGTTCCAGGGCGGTGCGCTGCTGACCTCGCTGACGGTCGGCGAGAACGTCGCGCTGCCGCTGCGCGAGCACACGCGGCTGGACGAGTCGACGATCCGCATCATGAGCCGCCTCAAGCTCGAGGTGGTCGATCTCGGCGGCTTCCAGGATCTGATGCCGAGCCAGTTGTCCGGCGGCATGGTCAAGCGCGCGGCGCTCGCCCGGGCCATCGCGATGGATCCGCGGCTGCTCTTCTTCGACGAGCCGTCGGCCGGACTCGATCCGGTCGTTTCGGCCGAACTCGATGAACTGATCCTGCGCCTGCGCGACGCGCTGCGCATGACCATCGTCGTCGTCACGCACGAGCTGGAAAGCGCGTTCAAGATCGCCGACACGATCACCGTGCTCGACGCCGGCGAGGTCCTGATGACCGGTCCGGCCGCGGCGGTGCGCGCCGCGCCGAACGAGCGCATCCAGGACCTGTTGAACCGGCGTCCGCGCGAGGTGCAGGTCGACGCGGACGCGTATCTGCGACGGCTCACCGAAGAGGAAGCCTGATAGAGTTTCGACGCGTCGCGGCGAGATCGTTCGGCACGGCGCATGGGGATGCGGAGCGAATGTGAGACGCGACACGGTCAACTACGTCCTCGTCGGCACCGTCGTGCTGGCCGCGCTGGCCTTGCTGCTGGTCGGACTCGCCCTGATCGGCGGCCACGGTTTCGCCACGCAGCGCTACCTCGTCGTCTATCGTGACGTGACCGGCCTGCGCGACGGCGCGCCGGTGTTCTATCAGGGCTATCGCGTCGGCCAGGTCGGAACCGTGACGCCGCAGCACGGCGCCGACGGGACGCGCTACAAGGTCGAGCTGGAAGTCCGTCGCGACTGGCCGATCCCGAAGGACAGCGTCGCGCGGCTGCAGTCGAGCGGCCTGCTCGCCGACGTCGCGGTCGGCATCCGCGAAGGCAGCAGCCGCGACCTGCTCGCGCCCGGCGCGGAACTGAAGGGCGAGGAAGGCGCCAACGTGTTCGCCGCGATGAACGAACTGGCGACCGAGGTCGGCACGCTGACGCGCACGCAGATTTCCCCGCTGATCCAGACGCTGTCGCAGCGCGTGGATTCGATCACCGGCGCGCTCGACCAGAGCACGCCGCGCATCCTGGAGGAAACGCGCGGCCTGCTCGAACGCGTCAACCGCGCCTCGGACGCGCTGAACGACGTGCTGCGGCCGGAGAACCGCAGCGCCGTCGCGCACGCGCTGACGGAGATCAGCAAGCTGAGCGGCGAATTGCGCAAGACGCGCGAGACGCTCGACGGCGCGCTCGGTGACGTCGCCGGCATCGCCAGGGACAATCGCGCCGACCTGCGCCGCTCGGTCGAAGATCTCACCGGTACGCTGCAGGCCTTGTCCAGCCGCATGGACGTGATCATGCACAACCTCGAATCCGCCAGCCGCTACGTGAACGAATTCAGCCGCGAGATCCGCCAGCATCCGAATCGGCTGATCGTCGCGCCGAAAGCGGACAAGCTCGACGAGGGGTCGCGATGAAACGCCTGTGGATCGCGCTGTTGGGAGCGGCCGTACTGAGCGCCTGCCACGTGCCGCCGGTGCCGGACTTCACCTACTACCGCCTGCCGCGCCCGCAGCCGCTGCCGGTCGACGCGGCGCCGCTGCTGCAAGGCGCCCTGGTGGTCGAGCTGTTCGGCGCGGGCGGCATCTACGGCGACCAGGCACTGATCTACGCGCTCGATCCGGCCGCGCAGGAAGTGCGCCAGTACCACTATCAATTGTGGACCGACTCGCCGCCGCGCGTGCTGCAGCGGCGCCTGATCGAACTGCTGCGCGACGCCGGCGTCGCCGCGCTGGTGACCGACGAGTTGCCGGTCAGTGCGAAGGCGGCGCGGGTTCGCGGGGCCATTCTGCGCTTCGATCGCGTGCCGACGGCGGGCGGCGGCTACCAGGCGGTGGTCGGCCTGCACATGCGCGTGGACGCGGCGGATGGCGCGTCCCTGCTCGACGAGTATTATCGGTCCGAGCAGCCGGCCGCCGGCGACGACCTGAAAACGACGGTCGACGCCTACGGCGCCGCGCTCGACGAGATCTTTGCGAAATTCCATCAGGACCTGCGCCGGAAGAGTCCCCATGCTGGATGAATCGAGCCTCGCCCGGCTCGCCGAAATGGGCATCGACGTCTACGTGCCGCGATCGCGCGGCGAGGCGCTGCGGATGCGCGCCGAGCCGTCGCGCGAACCGGCGGCGCCGGGCGCGCCGGTGGTCGCGCAGCCGGCGGTCGCCACGGCGGCGTCGGCCGGTGTGCTGCTGGTCGGGCAGGCGACGGCGAAGCCGGCGATGCTGCTCGCCGACGTCGCGCGCGCACTGCGCTTCGCGCGCATCGACTGCGCGGCTTGCGAAACGCCCGACGAAACGATGCTGCAGGCGGCGCGTGCGCTGGTGCTGTTCGGCGAAGCGCCGGTGCGCGCGGTCGGCGCCTTGCTGCCGGCGCAACGCCAGCGCGAAATCGGCTGGATCGTCAGCGGCGACGTCGCGGCGCTGGTCGGCGACGCGCGGGCCAAGCGCGCACTGTGGAGCGAGCTGCGGCGCGTGGTGCGGACGCTGAGCGAAGGCGAGCGGCGAGGATGACGCCGCCTCGTGCCGGGGCGACGATCGCTCTCCGGCGGTGGAAGGCGCGTAAGGGGAGGCACGTGCTGCGGTTTGCGATGTTCTTCACGACTGCGCGTCGACGCCGGACTCCATCCGCAGCGCGTTCCCTTTCGTCAGCGGAAAGACCAACGCCGTGCCGGACTCGAGCGCGCGGCGAATCGACGCGAAGGTCCTCGACGGGAAAGTGAGCTAGTGGTGGTAGCGATTCCCCATCAATCCCCGGCCGAATTCCGCCGCATGCGTGCGGAGGATCTCGATCGCGTCGCCGCGCTCGAGGCTGCCGCCTACGCGTTCCCGTGGAGCCGCGCGATCTTCGCCGACTGTCTGCGCGCCGGCTACGAATGCGTCGTGCTGGTGCAGGAGAGCACGATCGCCGGCTACGGCGTGCTGTCGACCGGCGCCAACGAGGCGCACATCCTGAACGTCTGCGTGGCACCGTCGCAGCAGGGCCGCGGCTACGGGCGTCGCATCGTCGGCCGCCTGCTCGATCTCGCGCGCTGGCATCGCAGCGAGCGCGTCTTCCTCGAAGTGCGGCCGTCGAATCCGCGCGCGATCGCCTTGTACGAGTCGATCGGCTTCAACGAGTTCGGTCGCCGCCCGAACTACTACCCGGCCAAGAAAGGGCGCGAGGACGCGCTGGTGATGGCGATGGAGCTTCTCGGCGCGGGCGAGTGAGTGCAGGCGCGTTCGGCGGCGGCTCGGGCGCCTCGAACAGCCTCGAAGGCCGTCATTCCGTAGAAGCGGAACGCTGCGACATCGCTGCCTTCGCAGCCCCGCCGTCGTCGGGATGACGCGGCTTCTCCCGGTTCGCATCCGCGGCGGCATCCTCGCGCCACCTCGCCGTCCATTCCGTATCCGCATCGACCGACACCGGCGTCTCGCGCAGGATGCCGTCGACGAAGGCGGCGAAGTCGGACGGAAAACGCGCGCGCACGTGCTGCCACAGCGCGCGGAAGCCGGGCGAGGGACAGCGCGATCTGAGATGGCCGATGATCGAGGCGTACTGCGCCTCGCTGATCATGCCGTCGCGATGCTGGTAGTAGCTGTCCTCGAAATGCAGGATCAGCGGATACATCGTCCACAGGTAGCGATGGCATTCGAGCATGGTCAGCGTCGGATCGCCGGCGTGGCCGCGCAGCACCAGCGCGGCGACTTCGGGCTGCGAAATGTATTGCAGCCACTCGCCGACCTGCTGCGAGCGGCCGCGGTCCATCTTCGACCGCTGGTTCAGCGCGCCCTGGCGGATCTGCCGGTTCAGGTAGACCAGGGAGATCAGCACCGCGACGCTGCTGATCAGGCTGCCGATGTTGACCAGGGTGGCGAGCGTCACGGCGACCTCCTCGAATGGCGCCGGCTGCCCGGCCGGCGCACCGGAGCGGACTCTACAATGCGCCGAGCTTGGCGGACTGCTCTTGCAGGGCGGCCAGCGTCGCGCCGAATTCGGCGACGCGCTGTTTTTCCTGCTCGACGACGTTGGGCGGCGTCTTCGGGCCGAAGTTGGCAAGCTTGGCGCTGGATTTGGCGATCTCGCCGTCGAGGCGCTTGATTTCCTTCTCCAGGCGCGCCCTTTCCGCGGCGAGGTCGATCAGGCCGGCGAGCGGGATCAGCAGCTTCATCTCGCCGACGACCGCGGCCGCGGCGGCCGGCTCCGCTTCGCCGGCGTCGAGCCAGCGCTGCGATTCGGCTTTGGCGAGGAAAGCGATCTGCGCGGCGAACTCGTCGGTGCGCGCGCGATCGGTCGCGCCGCCGTTCGCGTACAGCAACGGAATCGCCTTGCCCGGCGCGATGTTCATCTCGCTGCGGATGCGGCGGATCTGCGTCAGCACGGCGCGCAGCCATTCGACGTCGGCGCTGGCCGCGGCGTCGTCGGCCGGCAGCTCCTCGGTGCGCGGGTAGCTGCGCTGCGTGATGCTGGTTTCCTTCAAGCCGAGCAGCGGCGCGACCGATTGATAGATTTCCTCGGTGATGAACGGCGTGATCGGGTGCAGCGCGCGCAGCGCGGCTTCGAGCACCGCGAGCAGGGTGTGCCGCGTCGATTCCGCCGCGGCCTTGTCCTCGCCGCCGAGCGCCGGCTTGGCCAGCTCGACGAACCAGTCGCAGTATTCGTTCCAGACGAATTCGTACAGCGCCTGCGCGACGAGGTCGAAGCGGTAGAGCTTCATCTGCGCCTCGACCTCGACGAGCGTGGCGCGCAGGCGCGCGACGATCCACTTCTCCGCCGCGGTCCTCGGCGCGAGAGCGCCCGGTCCCGCCGCGGTCGGGGCGGCCTCGGTGTTCATCAGCACGAAGCGCGCCGCGTTCCACAGCTTGTTGCAGAACGCCTTGTAGCCCTCGGCGCGCTTGAGGTCGAAGTTGATCGTGCGGCCGTAGGTGGCGAGCGCGGCGAACGTGAAGCGCAGCGCGTCGGTGCCGACCGCGGCGATGCCGTCGGGATAGTCCTTGCGCACGCGCTTCTCGACTTTCTCGCGCACCTGCGGGATCAGCAGCGAGGCGGTCGATTTCTTCACCAGCGATTCGAGGTCGATGCCGTCGATCAGGTCGAGCGGGTCGAGCGTGTTGCCCTTCGACTTGGACATCTTCTGGCCTTCGGCGTCGCGCACGATGGCGTTGATGTAGACCTCGCGGAAGGGCACCTTGCCGGTGAAGTACTGCGTCGCCATCACCATGCGCGCGACCCAGAAGAAGATGATGTCGAAGCCGGTGACGAGCACCGCGCTCGGCAGGAACGCCTGGTCCTGCGGCCAGTTCGCGATGACGTTGCCGTTTGCGTCGCGCACCGGCGCATCGGACGGCCAGCCCATCGTCGAGAACGGCCACAGCGCGGAGGAGAACCAGGTGTCGAGCACGTCGTCGTCCTGCTTCAGCGCGCCGACCGGCGTCACGCCGGCGTGGGCGAGCGCGTCGGCCTCGTCCTCGCCGACGAAGATGTTGCCGGCCTCGTCGTACCAGGCGGGAATCTGGTGGCCCCACCAAAGCTGGCGGCTGACGCACCAGTCCTGGATGTTCTCCAGCCACTGGTTGTAGGTCGTCGCCCAGTTCTCCGGCACGAATCGGATCTCGCCGTCACGCACGGCGGCGAGCGCGGGCTCGGTGATCGCCTTGCGTCCGCCCGGACCGGGCTTGCCGTCGACGCGCGCCTCGCTGGTCAGATCGAGGAACCACTGGTCGGTCAGCATCGGCTCGATCACCGCGTCGGTGCGCTGGCTGACCGGCACCTGCAGCTTGTGCTTCCTGGTCTCGACCAGCAGGCCTTCGGCTTCCAGGTCGGCGAGCACGGCCTTGCGCGCGGCGAAGCGGTCGAGGCCGCGATACTTCGCAGGCGCTTCGTCGTTGATCTTCGCGTCGAGGGTCAGGATCGTGATCGGCGTCAGCTGGTGCCGCGCGCCGATCTGCCAGTCGTTGAAGTCGTGCGCCGGCGTGATCTTGACGCAACCGGTGCCGAACTCGCGGTCGACGTAGTCGTCGGCAATCACCGGGATCTCGCGGCCGGTCAGCGGCAAGGTCAGCGTCTTGCCGATCAGCGCCTGGTAGCGCTCGTCTTCCGGGTGCACCGCCACCGCGACGTCGCCGAGCATCGTTTCCGGTCGCGTCGTGGCGACGACGAGGCCTTCGCCGCCGTCGCTCGCCGGATAGCGGATCGACCACAGCGAGCCTTCCTTCTCCTGGTTGTCGACCTCCAGGTCGGACACGGCCGTCATCAGCACCGGGTCCCAGTTGACCAGACGCCGGCCGCGGTAGATCAGGCCGTCGCGATACCACTGCACGAACACGCGCTTGACCGCCGCCGACAGGCCAGCGTCCATCGTGAAGCGCTCGCGCGACCAGTCGACCGACGCGCCGAGGCGGCGCATCTGGTGGGTGATCGTCGAGCCGGATTCCTCCTTCCACTTCCAGACGCGCTCGACGAACGTCGCGCGGCCGAGATCGTGGCGCGACTTGCCTTCCGCCGCGAGCTGGTTCTCGACGATCTTCTGGGTGGCGATGCCGGCGTGGTCGGTGCCGCCTTGCCACAGCGTGCGGAAGCCGCGCATGCGGTGATAGCGCGTCAGCGCGTCCATGACCGTCTGCTGGAACGCGTGGCCCATGTGCAGCGTGCCGGTGACGTTCGGCGGCGGCAGCAGGATGCAGTAAGGCGCGCCGTCGCCGCGCGGCTGGAAATCGCCCTGCGCTTCCCACTGCGCGTACCACTTCGATTCGATCTGGCTGGGTTCGAAACTTTTTTCCATCGGCGTCGGGGCGGCGTCCCGCGCGAGCGGGCCGCGAAGTTGAGGCGGGACGCCGATTGTACGGGCGGGCGCCGCACAGCCCAACCTGGCGGCAGGGGCGGCCTCGGCAGGTCGGCCGAATGTCCCTACAATCGTGCCGGCTCGATCGGCTGCCTCGCGTGACGCGAGGGGAGGCTGCGATGACTCTGCGCGTCGAAGGCATGGTTCCGCTGCTGCAGGTGTTCGACATGCCGGTGTCGCTGGCGTTCTACCGCGACCTGCTCGGCTTCGAGCGCGTGCAGGATTCCGGCGGCGGCGAGCGCTGCGACTGGATCTGGCTGCGCCGCGGCGCGGTCGATCTGATGCTCAACACCGCCTACGAAGCCGATCACCGGCCGCCCGCTCCCGCAGCGGGACGGGTCGCCGCGCATCGCGACACGGGACTGTTCTTCGCCTGCCCCGACGTCGACGCCGCCCATGCCTATTTCCTCGCCAAGGGGCTCGCGCTCGACCCGCCGACGACGACCGGCTACGGCATGAAGCAGCTGTACCTCTCCGATCCGGACGGCTACGTGCTGTGCTTCCAGGGGTCATCGAAGCCCTGAACCGCGCGGCCAGCGTGGCGACATCTTCTACTTGCCTGTGCGAGACGTCGACGCGCTGTTCGCGCGGCTGGCCGGTCGCGTCGAGGTCGTCGAGGCGCTGCACGACACCGCCTACGGCGTGCGCGAGTTCATCATCCGCGACTGCAACCGCTTCTGGCTCACCTTCGGCGAGCCGAAGGCGCGAGCGCGCATCGATGGTCGCTGACCACGCCCGAGCGGTACGCGGGCGATGCGGACGCCCATCTGCGTACCGCGACGCCTCGACCATTGACGATCTTGCGGGCACCCGCGCTATCGTTCCGGCTTCCGCATCCGAGGAGGTCGCATGCCCGCCGCCGTCCAAGTCATCGACCATCCGCTGGTGCAGCACAAGCTGACCCTGCTGCGCCGCAAGACCACCAGCACGGCCGACTTCCGCCGCCTGCTCGGCGAGCTGTCGGCGCTGATGGCCTACGAGGTCACGCGCGACCTGCCGCTGTGCGAGGTCGCGATCGAGACGCCGGTGGCGCCGACCGTCGGGCGGCTGATCGACGGCAAGAAGACTGTCTTCGTGGCGATCCTGCGCGCCGGCATCGGCATCCTCGACGGCATGCTCGACGTGGTGCCGGGCGCGCGCGTCGGTCACGTCGGCCTGTATCGCGATCCGCACACCCTGCGTGCGGTCGAGTACTACTTCAAGATGCCGCGCGGCATGCGCGAACGCGACGCGATCGTGGTCGACCCGATGCTCGCCACCGGCCATTCCGCGGTCGCCGCGCTGGACCGGCTGAAGGAAACCCAGCCGCGCTCGATCCGCTACGTCTGCCTGGTCAGCGCGCCGGAAGGCATCGCGCACCTGCACCAGCATCATCCCGAAGTGCCGATCTACACCGCCGCGATCGACGAGGGCTTGAACGATCACGGCTACATCGTGCCGGGACTCGGCGACGCCGGCGACCGGTTCTTCGGCACGAAGTGAGGCGATTCGCTACGGCGGCAGCGGAGTGATCCGCCCGTCCGCGGCGACCGAGAATCTGGCCAGCTCAGCACTCTCGGTCGGCACCGGCGGCTCGGCGAAGCCGAGAATGCACAGGTTGCCCAGTTGCGCCAGCCCGCGGACGCCGTGCTGCCGGCGCACGGCGAGTCCCGGCCATGCGTCCTCGCTGCACCAGCGCGCGTCGACGATCGACGCGTACGGCGCCACGTCGCCGAACACGGCGCAGTCGAGCACGCGGGAGTCGCGTGGCGCGACCGCCTTGACGATGACGTCGGCGTAGTAGACGAATTCCGGCGGGAAGCCGGAGGTCTGCAGGACGATGCGGCACCCCGGTTCGAACGAGCGGCTGCCGAGGGCCTCGCCCATCGCCAGATACGCCGCCGTCGGCGCGCGCGTCTCGTTCGCCCAGTCGCGCGCGACGCGGTGGGCGACGGCGAATCCCTGCAGCGCCAGCGCCAGCGATGCGGCGAGCAGCAGCCACTGCGAACGCAGTCCGCGCAGACCGGCGATGGCCGCCGCCCAGAGCAGCGCGCAGCCGGCGAAGGCGAGGTAGTAGAAACGGAGATTGATGGTGAGCCCGAGTCCGGCCGCGTCGCTGAGCGCCAGCCGCGTGACCGGCCATTGCAGCAGCGCCGGGACGACGAACATGACCGCGCCGACGCAGGCGAGCCGCACGGCACCCTCCTGACCCTGCCGGATCGCCCGCGCGAGGCCGACCAGCGCGAGCAGCGCCGCGGTGGCGAGCAGCGGCCACCAGCCTGCGCCGACCGGGCGAAAGCCGAACACGGCGGCGGGCAGGCGCAACCACCAGTAGCCGACGCCGCCGAGCAGCGCCGACAGCGATTGCGCGCCGTCGAGGGAAAAACCGAAGGACGGCACCGTCGCCGTGTGCAGGACGAACACGACGGCCATCGGCGCCAGCACCATGGCGAGCAGATCCCAGCGTCGCTCGCGCGTGCGCAGCCATTGCCAGCCGAGCAGCGCGAGCATCGCCGCGGCGACGGCCAGGCCGACTTCCTTCGAGCTCAGGCACAGGGCCAGGCTCGCCGCGGCCAGAAAGCCGAACGCGCGGCGGCCGGCCAGCGCGCGTTCGAATGCGTGCAGGGCGAGCAGGCCGAAGAACAGGCAGACCGGATCGAAGCGATCCGAGGTCCACAAGGCGGTGCCGGAGGTCGCCGGCAGGCAGGCGAACAGCACGCCGGCGAGGATGCCGATGCGGCGATCGCGTGCGAGGCGCGTCGCCACCGATCCGATCAGCAGCGCGTTGACGCCGTGCAGCAGCAGGTCGAGCAGGTTGTGCACCCAGGGATCGGTGCCGCCGAGCCAGGTGCACAATTCCCAGAACATCAGTCCGATCGGCCGGTAGAAGTAGGCCAGGGCGACGTTCTCGTAGAACGGAATCAACGGCGCGTCGAGGTGGCGCACGAGCGCGAGCCAGTAGAAATCCTCGGCCTGGAAGCCCGCATCGAGCAGCGGCGCGCAGGCGAGCATCGCCAGCAGCGGCACGCCGCCGTAGAGCGTGAGTCGCAGGAGGAGTGCGCGGCCGGGGGCTGGCGTGGGCGTGGATCCGGACATGGCCTGGCGTCGAGGGCGAAAACAGCGGATGACCGAGCCTATCCGATCGGCGTGGCGGTCGGTCGCCGGAACGCGCCGTCGCCGTCACGGGCTGCGAGGCGGCGCTACATGTCGAACTTGGCGACTTCGAATCCGGCCTGCCGGTAGGTCTTCCAGCGCTCGCGCGAGCCGGCACGCTGCGCCTCGTCGGCCGGCACGACTTCGAGCACGCGCTCGAACAGGCCGGGCGCGCAGTCGTCGCGCAGGTTGATCACCAGCGGACGGTCGGCGGTGGCGACGCCCGGCGGCGCGATCAGCACGGCGGTGATCGCGTCGTCCTCGTCGCCGGCGAGCTGGTGCGGGATGAACGCGTGCTCGTCGAATTCCCACAATTTCTCGTCGATCGCTTCGGCCTGGTCCTGCGAGCGCGCCAGGATCAGCGTCGGCTGCTCGCTGGCGTAGGCCTTCTTCGCCAGCTCGCAGACCAGCAGCAGCGGATCGTCGCGGAAACGCGGCTTGTCGATCAGGTAGAAGTCGGCGCGCGGCATCGGCCAGCCCTCACAGAGTCGTTCCGGGTTGCGCCGTGCCCGGCTGCAGCGCCAGCGCGAGGAACATGCCGATCATCATCGCGATCACGCTGCCGAACACCACGCCGAGGAAGCTCAGGATCGCCTGGCCGCGATGTCCGGCCGGGCGCGTCTTGTACAGGTAGTACGGCACGAAGATCGAGGTGATCAGCACGATGCCGACGTTCAGCCACCACGGCCGCCGGATGTCGAGCTGGCGCGAGTCGAAGTGCAGCCAGGCGAAGCAGGCGACCAGGGTCGCCAGCTGGTAGAGGACGTTCAGCGAGCTGCCGCGCAGGGCCTCGACCGTCGCCTGCGCGGTGGCGGCGTCGGTCAGGCCGGGATAGAGCACGACCAGCAGCGCGCCGAAGATCAGGTTGATGCCGAAGACCGCGGCGATCGCCTGCACCTTCCAGCGTTGGAGGGCGTCGTCGGTGCTCACGCGCTGCGGTCGATCAGGTATTGCGTCAGCAGCGGCACCGGGCGGCCGGTGGCGAGGCCCTTGCGGCCTTCCTCCCAGGCGGTGCCGGCGATGTCCAGGTGCGCCCAGCGGCGGCCGTTGACGAAGCGCGACAGGAAGCAGCCGGCGGTGATCGCGCCGGCGTACTTGCCGCCGATGTTGGCGACGTCGGCGAAGCCGGAGTCGAGCTGGCTCTGGTAGTCGTCCCACAGCGGCAGGCGCCAGGCGCGATCGTGCGTCACGCTGCCGGCGGCGAGCAGCTGCTCGGCGAGCTCGTCGTCCTTGCTCATCAGGCCGGAGGCGTGCTTGCCGAGCGCGACCACGCAGGCGCCGGTCAGCGTCGCCGCGTCGATGATGACCTGCGGGTCGAAACTTTGCGCGTAGGTCAGCGCGTCGCACAGGATCAGGCGGCCTTCGGCGTCGGTGTTGAGCACCTCGATGGTCAGGCCCGACAGGCTGGTCAGGATGTCGCTCGGGCGATAGGCGTTGCCGTCGGGCATGTTCTCGACCGCCGGCACGATGCACAGGAGGTTGATCGGCAGCTTCAGCTCCACCGCGGCGAGGAAGGTGCCGAGCACGCCGGCGGCGCCGCACATGTCGAACTTCATCTCCTCCATTCCGGCGCCGGGCTTGATCGAGATGCCGCCGGTGTCGAAGGTGATGCCCTTGCCGACCAGCGCGTAGGGCCTGGCGTCGCCGCCGCCCTTCCATTGCAGCACGATCAGCTTCGGCGGATTGGCCGAGCCTTGCGCGACGCCGAGCAGGGAGCCCATGCCGAGCTTGGCCATGTCCTCGCGCTCGAGCACGCTGAGGCTGACGCCGGCGTGCGCGTCGGCGAGCTGCTGCGCCTGCGCCGCGAGGTAGGCCGGATTGCAGATGTTCGGCGGCAGGTTGCCCAGCTCGCGCGCGAAGCGCACGCCGCTGGCGATCGCGGCGGCTTCGTTCAGCGCGCGATCGGCGGTGCCGGCCGCGGCGGCGAATGCGATCGCACCGAGCTGCGGCGCCTTCGAGGCTTCCTTCGGCTTGAACGTCGCGGTGTAGCGATAGGCCTGCGCGTCGGCGGCGAGCGCGGCGGTGCGGAGTTTCCAGGCGAGGTCGCGGCCGGGCACGTCGAGTTCGGTCAGGTACGACGCGGCGGCGTCGACCGGCAGGTTCTTCAGCGCGCGGCCGGCGTCGTTCGCGGCGCGATGGAACGCGGCGGCGTCGAACTTCTTCTGCTCGCCGAGGCCGACCACCAGCACGCGCGGCGCGGCGATGCCGGCGAGACCGAACAGCAGAGTCGTGCTGCCGAGCTTGCCGGTCGCGTCGCCGCTGTCGATCAGGCGCTTGATCGCGCCGCCGGAACGCTCGTCGACGCGCGCGGCGGCGCTCGACAGGGTGCGGTCCTCGTACAGGCCGACGACGAGGCAGGGCGCGGCGGCGGTCTCGGGGGCGTCGGCGGTGGTGCTGAACTTCAGGGTCATGGGGTGTCTATCCGTTCCGAATCGATGGCGAAAGCGGGCGTCCTGCCGCGGTTCGCGAGCGAGCGGCCGTCGAATCAGCCGCGCCGGCCGCGGCGGCACATCCATGCGCCGTTAACGATGCATCTGCATGATGGGCGCGCCGCGCGGGGTACACTTGCCGGCTGGCCGCGACGGAGTGCCCGTCCGGCTCGACCCGCGGAGAGCGAACCCGCTGCATGACCGATACGCACGCGAAGCCGTCCATTCTAAGGCAAAGCCTCGCCGCCCTGCGCGGATCGAGGTGGCTGCGCCTGCGCATCATCGACCGCTACCTGCTGCGCGAGCTCGCCACCAGCGTGCTCGCGGCGACCGTCGTGCTGCTGCTGGTGACGGTCGGCGGCGCGGTCGCCGACCTGCTGGCGAAGATCGCGCGCGGGCGCATCCCGGCGGATCTCCTGTTCACCCTGATCGGCCTGCGCAGCGTCGGCGCGCTGACCATCCTGCTGCCGCTCGCGATCCTGCTCGGCGTGCTGCTCGCCTACGGCCGCCTGTGGCGCGACAGCGAGATGGCCGTGCTGCAGTCGTCCGGACTCGACGTCGGCGGGCTGATGCGGCCTCTCGCGCTGTTCGCGCTGCCGGCGATGGTCGCGCTCGGCACGGTTTCGTTCTGGCTCGCTCCGGCCGCCGACCGCCTGTCCCAGAGCCTGATGCAGGAAGCCAACCGCTCGCTGATCGTCGCCGGCCTCGAACCCGGGCGCTTCGTCGACCTGCCCGGACGCGACGGCGTCATCTACGTCGGCGAGATGTCCGCCGACGGCACCCGGTTCAAGCGCATGTTCATCGAGAACGAGCGGCCGGACAAGGACGGCGGCAAGACGCGCATCGACGTGATCACCGCCACGCACGGCTATCTCTACCACGACGCCGACGGCGTCGGCCGCTACATCGCGCTGCAGGACGGTTTCCGCGTCGAAGGCAAGCTCGGCGAGGACGATTTCCGCCTGATGCGCTTCGCGCGCAACGACATCAAGCTGCCCGACGGCGACAACGACACCAACGAACTCACCGCCAAGCGCTCCGCGCCGACCGGGGCGCTGCTCGGCGGCGACGCCGATCCGGTCATGCTCGCCGAACTGCATTGGCGCCTCGCCGCGCCGCTGTCGGTGCTGGTGCTGGCCCTGCTCGCGCTGCCGTTGTCCAAGTCGAGCCCGCGCGAGCCGCGCTACGCGCGCCTGCTGCTCGCGCTGCTGCTCTGGCTGGTCTACTACAACGGCCTCCTGCTCGGGCGTTCGTGGATCAGCGTCGGCAAGCTGGCGCCCGGTTTCGGGTTGTGGTGGGTGTATCTGCCGACGCTGGCGCTGGCCGGCTGGCTGATCTGGAACGGCCAGCGCCTGCGCGCGCCGCGTACGGCGAGGAGGGCGGCATGATGCAGTGGGCTTCCAGGCCGGCGGCGCGGAAGAGGCCGGCGGCGGCGCTGGCCGATTTCTTCACGGTCAAGCGCGTCGACCGGCTGGTCGCGATGGCCGTGCTGACCGCGGTCGTCATCACCTGGTGCACGATCGTCTCGCTGGACGCGTTCCGTGCCTTCATCGGCGAGCTGGACGATGTCGGCAAGGGGCAGTACACGCTGCTCAACGCCGCCACCTACACGCTGCTGACGGTGCCGCGACGCTTCTACGAGATGTTCGGCTATGCCGCGCTGATCGGCGGCCTGATCGGACTCGGCGGCCTCGCCAACAGCGGCGAGCTGACCGCGTTGCGCGCCGCGGGCCTGTCGAAGCTGCGCATCTGCGCCTCGGTCGCGCTCAGTCTCGCGCTGCTGACCGCCTTCACCGCGGTGCTCGGCGAGACGCTCGGCCCCTGGGGCGACCGCCAGGGCAAGGCATTCTCGATGGCGTCCAAGACCAAGGACGTCGCGCTGGCGAAGGGCGGCACCTTGTGGGCGCGCGACGGCGAGACCGTGGTCAGCGCGCGCCGCGGCCGGACCCAGACCGCGACCGGCGAAGTCGATCTGGACGGCGTGCGCGTGTTCGAGTTCGACGCCGAGGGACGTCTGTTGTCGCTGTCGGTCGCCGACGGCGCCGCGCACGTGGAGAACGACTGGACCCTGCGCGGGGTCCGCCGCACCCAGTTCAGCACCGAGAGCGCGACCAGCACCGTGCAGCCGGAGCTGAGCTGGAAGTCCGGACTCGACCCGGGCCTGCTGTCGCTGAGCATCGTCCAGCCGCAGTACATGCCGCTGCGCGACCTCGACCGCAACATCTACTACCTCGACCGCAACCGCCAGGACGCATCGAGCTTCCGCAGCGCGTACTGGGCACGCGTGTTCTATCCGGTCAACGTGCTCGCGCTGGCGTTCTGCGCGGTGCCGTTCGCGTTCGGCGCGCTGCGCAGCGGCGGCCTGTCCAAGCGCCTGTTCCTCGGCATCGTGCTCGCGCTCGGCTTCTACTTCCTGCAGCGCGCGATCGTCAGCCTCGGCGCGGTCTACAGCCTGCATCCCGCGCTGGCGAACATGGTTCCGCCGCTGATCCTCGCCGCCGCGGCATGGGTGTACTTCCGCAAGCACGCCTGAGGCCGCGCGGACGCAGGGCCGCCGGCGACCGTGCACCGGCCGCCGCCCTGTGCGACAGGTCGCACAGGATCGGGCTGGGCGGGGTGTAAGATGCCGGCCGAAATCTCGGGGGAGCCAGAACCATGAGCAGCGTCGACTTCACCTCGTATCTGAAGCTGATGTCGCACAAGAAGGCGTCGGACCTGTTCATCACGGCCGGCGTGGCGCCGTCGATGAAGGTCAACGGCCGCATCGCGCCGATCACGCAGAACGCGCTGACGCCGCAGCAGTCGCGCGACATGGTGCTGAACGTGATGACGCCCTCGCAGCGCGAGGAGTTCGAGAAGACGCACGAGTGCCAGTTCGCGATCTCGGTGACCGGCGTCGGCCGCTTCCGCGTCTCGTGCTTCTACCAGCGCAACTGCGTCGGCATGGTGTTGCGCCGGATCGAGACGCGCATTCCGACCATCGAAGAGCTCAGCCTGCCGTCGATCATCAAGTCGCTGGCGATGACCAAGCGCGGCATCATCATCTTCGTCGGCGCCACCGGTACCGGTAAGTCGACCTCGCTGGCGGCGATGATCGGCTACCGCAATCAGAACTCCACCGGCCACATCATCACGATCGAGGACCCGATCGAGTACGTGCACGAGCACGCCGGCTGCATCGTCACCCAGCGCGAACTCGGCATCGACACCGATTCCTGGGACAACGCGCTGAAGAACACGCTGCGCCAGGCGCCCGACGTCATCATGATCGGCGAGGTGCGCACGCGCGAGACGATGGAGCACGCGATCAACTTCTCCGAGACCGGTCACCTGTGCCTGTGCACGCTGCATGCGAACAACGCCAACCAGGCGATGGACCGCATCATCCATTTCTTCGCCGAGGACCGCCGCCAGCAGCTGTTCATGGACCTGTCGCTGAACCTCAAGGGCGTCGTCGCGCAGCAGCTGATTCCGACGCCGGACGGCAAGGCGCGCCGCGTCGCGATGGAGGTCATGCTCGGCACGCCGCTGGTCGCCGACTACATCCGCCAGGGCGAGATCCACAAGCTCAAGGACGTGATGAAGGAATCGACCAACCTCGGCATGCGCACCTTCGACCAGAGCCTGTTCGAGCTGTACCAGGCCGGCGAGATCAGCTACGAGGACGCGCTGCGCCACGCCGATTCGGCCAACGAGGTGCGCCTGAAGATCAAGCTGGCGCAGGGCGGCGACGCGCACACGCTGAGCCAGGGACTCGACGGCGTGGAGCTGGTGGAGACCTGAGGAGCTTCCGGAGGAGCGTTTTCTCGCAGAGGCGCAGAGATCGCAGAGAAGAGATTCTTCAGATTTTCTCCGCGATCTCTGCGCCTCTGCGAGAGAAGCTTCTTCAGAAGCAAAGGCGCGATCCAGGGGCGACTCGTGCGATCATCGCGCTCTTTCGTTCCACGCTGCCGCTCTTGATCGCCGTCGATGTCCCGTACTGAACTCGAACGCCTCCGTCGCGTCTGGCAGATACTCGGTCGCGACGATCCGCTCTGGGCGGTCCTGTCGCAGCCGGACAAGCGCGAGGGGCGCTGGCAGCTCGACGAATTCTTCGCCACCGGCAAGCTCGAGGTCGATGCGCAGCTCGCCCTGCTCGCCGCCGAGGGCTGGCCGCGCGAGCGCGGACTCGCGCTCGACTTCGGATGCGGCGTCGGCCGGCTGTCGCGGGCGCTCGGCGCGCACTTCGAGCACGTGATCGGCGTCGACGTGTCGGCCAGCATGATCGCGGCCGCGCGCGAGTTGAACGCCGATGCGGATCGCCTCGAATTCCGCGAGAACGCCTCGCCGCGCCTGGACGGCATCGCCGACGCCAGCGTCGATCTGGTGTTCTCGCACATCACCCTGCAGCACATCCCGACCGCATTGGCGGCCGGCTACGTCGACGAGTTCTTCCGCGTGCTCGCGCCCGGCGGCGTGGCGGTGTTCCATTTCGTCGAGGAGACCGACACCAGCCTGCGCGGACGCGTGTTCGGATGGCTGCCCAATCGCTGGCTGAACCCGCTGCGCCGTGTGCTCTGGCGCCGCCGCGACGTATTCGAGATGCACGAATTGCCGGAACGCGAGCTGCACGCGCGTCTCGCCCGTCATCCTCACCTGCGCCTGTTGAGCGCGCTCGACGACGCCTCGGCCGGGCCCGGCTGGCGCGGGCGGCGCTGGTACGTCGTCAACGACGCCGAGATGCCGCAGACGGTGGAGCAGAACGGCTACCACGTCTACGCCTACGCCAGCGACGCGCACATGGGCGCGCCGGTCCTGGCCGGCCAGGCACACGAGCCGCACGTCGCGAACGCGCTGCGCGAGCGCCTGCACGAAGGCGACGTCGCCCTCGACGTCGGCGCGAACATCGGCCTGATGAGCCTGCTCGCCGCTTCGCTGGTCGGGCCGCGCGGGCGCGTGATCGCGGTCGAGCCGATCGCGCGCAACCGCCGGCTGATCGCGCGCTCGGCGCAGGCGAACGGCTTCCGTCAGCTCGAGCTGATCGCCGCGGCGGCGTCGAACCGGACCGGTGCGATCGAATTGCGCACGCATCCGACCACCTCCAACAGCGCGCGCCCGGCGGCGGCCGGCGAACGTCTGCGCGACGCCAAGGGCAGCGGCGAACGCGTGCCGGTGGTCGTGCTCGACGAGGTGCTGCGCGAGTGCGACCGGCTCGATCTGATCAAGATCGACGTCGAAGGCATGGAGCCGCTGGCGATGCGCGGCCTGGAACGCACGCTGGAGAAGTTCCGTCCCGTGCTGGTGACCGAGTTCCATCCCTGGGCGATCGAACGCGCCACGGCGAGCGCCCCGATCGACTACCTGCGCTGGCTGCGCCGCTTCTATCCGGCCTTCGTGGTGCTGCATCGCGACGGTCGTCGCCAGCGCTGCGTCGAGCCCGACGAGGTGATGGCGATCTGGCGCGCCGAGAACGAGGCCGCGCAGCTCGACGGCCGTCTGCATCTGGATCTGCTGCTGGCGACGGATACCTGAGATCGTCCTCGATCGCTACGGCGTGCCGGTGATCCAGAACGCCCAGGTGCGCCGTCGGAGGCGCCTGCTTGCGACCCCCTCTCTCCGTTCTCCATCTAGTGCCTGCTCTCGCAGAGACGCGGAGGGCGCAGAGAATGCACTGGTTGGTGCACCAGCTTTCTCGGCGTGCTCTGCGTCTCTGCGAGCCAATCCCTGTTACTGCTTGGCGTACTCGACGTCCTGCGTGATGTCGATGCCCTCGGGGCCGAAGCTCATGCCGCCGCCGACGCGCTTGAACCATTGCGCGTACATCGCATAGAGCTTGCGCTGCATGTCGATGCCGGCGCGATCCTTGTCCGGCAGCTTGTCGCCGAACAGCGCGAACGCGTCGCCGAGCAGCTTGTACACGCTGCCGCTGACGTTCGAGTCGATGATCGTGCCGGACGTCGCCGCGGACGCCGTCACGGCCGTCTCGAGCTTGGCGGTCTGGTCCTTGCCGATCGCGAGCCCGAGCGCCTTCGCGCCCATCGCGGCGTGGATCTCGCGGCCTTCCGCGTAGCCGCCGGGCACCACGTCGGACGGAATCGCGACGGCCTTGCCGTCCGGCGTCAGCGTGATCTTCTGCAGTGCCGGCACCGACATCTGCGCCAGGCCGGTGAGGAAGGTCGGATTGTTGCTGCCGATCAGCACGCGGCCGGAGACGTCGAACTTCTCGCTGTCGTTCGCATCCGGCAGCACGAGGCTGTCGAGCGTGAGGCGCACGCCGACCAGATCGGCCAGCGGCGGCGGAATCATCTGCTCGATCTTCGTCTTCATGTCCGCGAACTCCGCGTTCAGCGGCTGCAGCGCCTCGCATTTGAACGGCGCGGCGGCGATCGCATCGGCCTGCGCGACGAGGAAGTCGCGTCCGCGCAGTACCGGCAGCGCGAACGCGATCTCGAACAGCGCATCGCCGGAGTTGCTGCCGGGCAGCGCGCCCGGCAACGCGGCGAGCGCCTTCGCCAGGGTCGGATCGAGGTCGAGGCGCATGTGCATCGTCATGCGCTCGGCGTCGAACTTCGTATAGCCGAGCGCGAGACGCGGCGCCTTCGCGGCAATCGCGTCGAACTCGCCGCGGCAGGTCGCGTCGAGCACCGGTTTCGGCTCGTCGGCGGCCTTGGCGATGGCCTCGACGGCCGGGTCGTCGTTGAGCAGGGCGAGCAGGCGGCGCGTGTCGATCCAGCCGCTGCCGTAAGGCAGGTAGCCGCGCGCCTTGTTGAAGGCGGCCAGCGCGTCGGTGTCGGCCAGGCTTTGCGCCGGGCGGTCGAGGCCGAGCACGCGGCGCTTCGTCGCGTCGTCGGCGCCGGACGGGACGACGGTGACGACCAGATGCTTGCCCTCGATCGCCACCAGGCCGAGCAGCGGAGCGCTGCCGATCGTCCACACGTCCTGTTCGCCGACGCGTGCGGTCGCCAGCTTCTCGCCTGCATTCTGCTCGACGCGCGCGATCATCGCGCGCAGCGCGTCGGCGTCGAGAATCTCCGCGCGCAGCACCGGCAGCAGACCGACGCCGTAGAGCGCCGAGCGCACCTGCGTGCCGAGTCCGACTTCACGCCATTTCTCCGGCGTGTCGCGGCCGCGGATCTCGTCGAGGACCGCCTTCAGCACGCGCCGGACCTTCGCGTGTTCCGCGACCTGTTCCGGGGTCGCATCCTCGTCCTTGAGCTGCCCGGTATCGGCGAGGAGCTGATCGAACATCGGAAAGATCGCCGACCAGACGCTTTGCGCCTGCGCGGTGAGATGCTTGGCCGTCGCTTCCGGTATCGGTTCGAGTGCGGCGATCACGTACGGCGTATCCGCCGGCACGAAGGCGAGCGGGGCGTCGTTGTCCGCCTTCTTGCCGCAGGCGGCGGCCAGTGCGGCGGTGAGGGCGATGAATCCAATCCTGGCGTGTCTGCGCATGCGGCGTCTTCCGGTGGTGGAACCGACATTCTGGCGGCCGTCGGTGTGGCCGTCGATGAAAACGGATCACGGAACGGCGCGCGGATGCGTCATTCCAGGTGGATCGGATCGCGAGCGACGCTCAGCCGCGCAGCAATGTCTCCAATGCCGCCATGCGCGCGAACACGCCGTTGCCGACCTGCTCGAGCACTGCCGACTGCGCGCCGTCGGCGACGTCGGAGGCGATCTCGACGCCGCGGTTCATCGGTCCGGGGTGCATGACGACGGCGTCGGGCCGCGCGCGCGCGAGGCGCTTGGCGTCCAGGCCGTAGCGGGCGAAGTACGTGGTTTCGTCGAACGCGAGGCGTTCCATGCGTTCCTTCTGCAGCCGCAGCATGACGACGACGTCGGCGCCTTCGATGGCCGCGTCGAAATCCTCCAACGAACGGCACTGCGGGAATTCGCCCGCATCCGGCAGCAGCGCGGCCGGCCCGCACAGGCGGATCTCGCCGGCGCCGAGCGCGGCGAGGCCGTGCACGTCCGAACGCGCGACGCGCGAATGGCGGATGTCGCCGCAGATCGTCACCGTCAATCCTTCGATGCGCCCCTTGCGATCGCGCATGGTCAGCAGATCGAGCAGGCCCTGCGTCGGATGCGCGTGGTTGCCGTCGCCGGCGTTCAGCACCGCCGCGCGGCGCGCGTGCGCGGCGAGGCGCGCCGGCGTGCCGTTTTCCTTGTGGCGCACGACGAAGGCGTCGGCGTCCATCGCTTCCAGCGTGGCCAGCGTGTCTTCCAGCGTCTCGCCCTTGCTGGTGGAGGAACTGGCGATGTCGAAATTCACCACCAGCGCGCCGAGCCGGCGCGCGGCGAGTTCGAAGCTCGTGCGCGTGCGCGTCGACGGTTCGAAGAACAGGTTCACCACCGTCCGCCCGGCCAGCAGCGGCGGCAGCGTGCCGGCGCGGAACTGCGCGCGCAGCTCGGCCGCGCGATCGAGCAAGGCGAGGATGCGTTCGCGGCCGAGGTCTTCGAGGGTCAGCAGGTGGCGCAGGCGATCGGACGTGGGCATATGGTTCGAAGTCAAGCGGGTTCGAAGTCAGGCGGGTTCGGAGTCAGGAGGTGGCGGGAGTCGTGATGCTCGATGCGCCGTCGGCCAGCCAGCGTTCCAGGATGATCGCGGCGGCCAAGGAGTCGATGTCGGCGGCGTGCTTGCGCTTGGCGGCGCCGCTGGCACGGCGTTCGGCGAAGCGGTGCGCCGCTTCGCGCGAGCTGTGGCGTTCGTCGACCAGTTCGACCGGCCGCGCGTGACGGCGCTCGAGCGCGCGCGCGAACTCGCGCGCGACGCGCGTCATCGGCTGTTCGCCGCCGTCGAGGGCGAGCGGCAGGCCGACCACGAAGCGATCCGGCCGCCATTCGGCGACCAGCGCGTCGAGGCGCGGCCAGTCGCCGTTCGCGACTGCGGCCAGCGCGCGAGCGCCGGCGGTGAGGCGGTTGCCGAGCGCCACGCCGATCAGACGGGAGCCGACGTCGAAAGCGAGGATGTTGCCGGTCGCGAAACCTGCGTTTGAAGCGGCGTCGGGATTCTCAGGCGTGGCCGGCATAGCTGGCCATCTGGAACAGGTTAACGCCGACCAGGTTCGCCGCCGCTTCCCAGCGCTGGTCCAGCGGCGTCTCGAACAGCAGCCGCTCGGAGGCCGGCGCGGTCAGCCAGTGGTTCTCGACCAGTTCCTGCTCGAGCTGGCCCGGGCTCCAGCCGGAATAGCCGAGCGCGACGACCGCGTGGCGCGGCCCGTTGCCGGCGGCGATCGCGACCAGAATGTCGCGCGAGGTCGTCACGCTCACGCGTTCGGAGATGCGGAACGAGGACTCCCAGTCGCCGTTCGGCGTGTGCAGCACGAAGCCGCGCTCGGGCTGCACTGGTCCGCCGATCAGCACGGGCGCATCGACGACGTCCGGAATCTCCGAGTGCATGTTCATCTGCGCGAGCACGTCGCCGAGGCGGTATTCGGACAGGCGATTGATCATCAGACCCATCGCGCCGTCCTCGCCGTGCTGGCACAGAAAGGTGACGCCGCGCGCGAAGTTCGGATCGCGCAGCGCGGGCATCGCGATCAGCAGCTGGTTCGTGAGCGGGGTGGATTCGGGCATGGCGCGAATTGTACCCAGGAGACGGAGCGGGCGTATGGCAGCCGCGGTGCGGCGAGCGGCGGCTGGTTACGTGTCGCTCAGATTTCATCGGCATGTCCGTGCTTCGTCACGCAATGAGGCGCTCTTCGGGACGGCCTCCTGTGGATGTGCGACGAACAGCACCTCGATGTGGCATTGGAGAACGCTCATACGGAGGTCTGTTCGACCGAAAAATCCCGGAGCGCGACGGGATGTCTCGAGGACTTGGATTGAAATGACCACGATATACTGCCACGCGCTTTCTGGAGGTGAGGCCGCTGGCTTTCTCTCCTCCTGCGGCAGCGATTCCATACCGATGCAGGGACGGGGAATAGGAAATGCACACGATCGTACTGCGCGCGGGAGCTCGGCGTGCTGGCGGAATCGCACGAGTCTTCTCGATCGCGATCCTCGGTTTTCTGGCGATGCTGTCTTCTTCGCGCGATGCCCTGGCGGAATCGCTCAGCTCAGGCTTCGCACATACCTGCGCGATCACTCCCCTCGGTGGAGTGAAATGCTGGGGCGACAACACGTATTTCGGCCTTGGCGACGGCACACGCAACCCCACTTCGTTGCCTGTCGACGTGCTCGGTCTGCAAGACAGAGTGACGGACATAGCCGTCGGCGCGTTCTACAGCTGCGCGCTGACCGCGCGGGGCGCCGTCAAGTGCTGGGGTTATGGCCTCAACGGCCAGGTCGGCATCGGCCTCGAAACGGTTGCGGAAAGACCCGCTCTCGTTTCCGGACTGGGGGCCGGGATGCGTGCGATCACGGCAGGGCCGACGCACGCCTGCGCGCTCACCGACGCGGGTGACGTCCTGTGCTGGGGCAACAATGAATTCGGCCAACTCGGAGATGGCACCGAAGCGAACTCCGTGGTGCCTGTGCCTGTGTCGGGACTCGGGCCCGGAACGTTGGCGATTGCTGCCGGAGCCGATCATTCGTGTGCGCTGACGGCTGCGCGGGGAGTGAAATGCTGGGGGCGGAACGAATCCGGCCAGCTCGGCGACGGCACGTTCGCGAAGCGCTCGACGCCGGTGAATGTCGTCGGTCTGGACTCCGGGGTTGCAGCCGTCTCTCTCGCCGTGGGGCACAGCTGCGCTTTGACCGTCGTGGGACGAGTCAAGTGTTGGGGCGGCAATGGTTCGGGTGAACTCGGGAACGGAACCCCGTCGAGCAGCTCCCCCGTGCCCGTGGATGCAACAGCGCTGGAGGACGCCGCCATCGCCATTGTCACCGCCTATTGGCATACCTGCGCGTTGACCGGCCGCGGCGCCGTGAAATGCTGGGGCTCCAACTTCGACGGGCAGCTCGGTGACGGAACGACGAATGACCGCTCAGGCGCAGTCGAGGTCGAGGGCCTGGGATCCGGTGTCGTCGCGTTGGCGGCCGGCTATTCGCACACGTGCGCAAGATTGAGGACGGGCGAGTTGCGCTGCTGGGGGAGCGGCAGCATGAATCAGCTCGGAAACGGCATTCCCATCACACGCGAAGTCCCGACGGATGTCGTCGGGTTGGGTGCGAGCGAAGTCGAGGTGGCGACGGCGGAACATCATGCCTGCGCACTTTCCGCAGATGGAGCCGCGAGTTGCTGGGGGTGGAATTCCTTCGGTGAGCTCGGCGACGGAACGACGAGTCCTCGTTCGACCGCATCGGCAGTGACCGGGATCGGCTCCCCTCTGACCGCCGTCGCCACGGGCGTGGCGCATTCGTGTGCGATTACGCAGGGAAACGCTGTTTGGTGTTGGGGCTTCGGCGCATTCGGACAGCTCGGTGACGGCTACAGGGAAAACCGCGCCGCGCCGGTCGCGACGATGAGACTGGACGGAAACGCCGCCGAACTCGCTCTGGGTTACGTCCACAGTTGCGCCCTGACCTTGGACGGCGAAGTGCGCTGCTGGGGCAACAACGAGGTCGGACAGCTGGGTGTAGGAAACGATATCGAGGGGCGTTCGTCTCCTCTCCCGGTGATCGAGCTGGGGCCCGGCGTCAAGGCGATTGCCGCGGGGGCTTACCATTCCTGCGCAATCACTGCCGCGGGCGGGGTGAAATGCTGGGGACAGAACGCCAGCGGCGAACTTGGCGACGGCACGACGACCAACAGGAACAAGCCGGTCGACGTGCAAGGACTGGGCACGGACGTCGTCGCAATCAGCGCCCATGCGCAGCAGACCTGCGCACTCACCCGATCCCGTGCTGTGAGATGCTGGGGAAATGGCGCGCCAGCGATCGTGGACGTCGCCGGCCTCGACGGCGAGATCATCATGATCGCCGCGGGAGCCGCGCATGGCTGCGCGTTGATGGGCGGCGGAAGCCTGAAGTGTTGGGGCGCCAACCACTACGGTCAGCTCGGCGACGGAACGCGGGACTATCGGCCCAATGCGGTCGGGGTAAGGGAAGCGTCCAGCGGCGTGAGTCGTGTCGCTGCCGGCGACAGGAATACGTGCGCCATCGTGGCCGGAGTCGTGAGGTGCTGGGGCAGCACGGTTTTCGGGCAGGTCGGCAACGGGGACGTCGGCTATGCTCTGGTTCCGCAGAAAGTCGTGGGCTCTCCGTTCACGTCCGTGCCGCCGCGGCTGAGGTCGGATGCGCTGAGGCTTCGATCGCATCGCTGACTGAAGTGCGTGCCATCTCCATGAGCGCTCGACGGCGGACGCTAGCGCGGCCGCGAATGCAGAAGAATTGTCGGAATGGGCCGCTCGGAATGACGAGGATGCGCTGAGGACTTCAGGGTCGTCTTGCTGACGATGTTTTCGCTCGGTCTGCCGACCAGCAACGTACGGCGTGAAGGGTCGTAGGCGTAGGTTGGCTTTGGCCCATTGAAAGGGACGATTCCACGAATGCTGGTCTCGACCGGCGCGCTGCCGATCGTCGGACGAGCGCCGTCGACCAGCGTGACCGTGGCGATCTGTGTCGGGCTGGCAATGGAGGGCGCCGTCAGAACCAGATAGTTGCCGTCACCGAGTGGAACGAGGCCGTTGTTGCCCAGCGGGCTTTCCGCCATTGGCCCGGTCATCGAGTTCGTGGACGACACGACTCCGGAGAGGCCGCTGCGGCCATTGGCCCACGTCACGGCCCCGATCGGCGAAGGCATGCCCCAGGCAGGGGACGAGACGAGATAGTTGCCGTTCCTCAATGCGATGACCGGCTCGCTGCCGAGCTGTTCCAAAGAATGAACGCCGACCAGAGCCTTGTCGGCCGACAGCTCGCCCGTCGTCGGCGCGCTACCGTCGACCCACATCACCGCGCCGGCGTCGGGTCTGGAGTCGTAATCGTCTGACCAACGTGGACTGACGACGACGTAGTTGCCGTTGGTCAGCGCAACGATTCCGCCGCGGTCGCTTTGTACGGTTTTCACGACGGAGTTTCGGGTGGAGACCGGACCGGTGGTTCCGATTTTTCCGTCGCCCCAGGTGACCGCGCCCCGAGCAGAGGCGTCGTCCTCGCTCCAGTTCGGACTCGAGACGACGTAGTTGCCGTTGCCGAGAGCGACGATCTCCGTGCCGACGAAATCCGCCCCCCTTACGCCGACGAGGGAGTTCTCGGTGGTGACGGGCCCGGTGAGGCCGGTTCTTCCGTCCGCCCATGTCGCAGCGCCTGCGAGCTGAACATTGCCGTTGGTCCACGTGCTGCTGCTCGTGACGTAGTTGCCGTTGGCGAGCGCGACGAGCCTCTCGCCGACACCATCGTGATCCGTGGTTCCTACCAGGGAGTTCCGCGCGGAGATCGGCCCGGATACGCCATGGGTTCCGTCACCCCACGTGACGGCCCCGACGTAGCGGACTGCGCCGTTGCTCCAGCCGGTGCTCGGAACGACGTAGTTGCCGTTGTCGAGCGCCGTAGTCCGCGCGTATTGGGCGTACCCGACGGCGTCGCCCCCGGTCGTTCCGACGAGCGAATTGAGCGGGGAAACCGCACCCGAGAGTCCTCTTCTGCCGTCGACCCAGGTCGCCGCGCCGGCGTCGCCCATCTCGCCGTTGTGCCAGAAGGCGCTGGTGACGACGTAGTTGCCGTTGGTGAGAACCGCAATGCCGTGGGAGCCTATTTTGTCGTTCTCTCTGGTTCCGACCAGGGAATTGCTCGTCGAGACTTCGCCGTGAACGCCGACGTTGCCGTCGCCCCACGTCACGGCCCCGACGGCGTTCGCCGAGCCGTTGCTCCAGCGCGAGCTGACGACGACGTAGTTGCCGTTGGACAACGCGACGACATGATCGGACTGCGGCCAGTCGCCATCGCCGACCGAGTCGTAGGGTGCCGTTCCGATCAACGAATTGCTGCCGGAGACGGCGCCGGAGGCTCCGGACCGACCATCCGCCCACGTCACGGCGCCGGCGGATTCGGCATCGCCGTTTTTCCATCGGGAGCTGATGACGACGTAGTTGCCGTTGGTGAGCGGGGTTGCCCCGTGAGAACCGACGTTGTCGTCGGTCTGCGTTCCGACCAGCGAGTTGTCGGAGGACACCGTGCCGGAAAGTCCGCGAACGCCGTCGACCCACGTCGCCGCTCCGGCTCGGAGGGAGGTTGCGTTGTTCCAGCCGGGACTCAGGACGACGAAGTTGCCGTTCTTCAGTACGACGATTCCGCCGCCGCCGACGAAGTCGTCGGGCTTGTCGCCACGGAGCGTGCTGATCAGCACGCCGGCAGGCGTATAGAGGTGAACTGCGCCCGCGTTCTGCGCGGTCAGGTTCGCTTTATGGTCGGTGACGACGAAATTGCCGTTCGGCAACACGACGACGTTGATGCCGAAGGCGACGCTTCCCGGTGGCCCTGCGATGTCGACCGGTGCCGCGTATCCATTCGGCGCCGCTGCTGCACCGAGGAAGACGAGGCGTTGGAGCGCGATGCGAGCCGCGCGGCGAATAATCCGATCCTGCCCCATCCTTCCCCCTCGCACGGCCGTTGCGCGACGCACCGGTCAATCGTTTCCAAATTCGTGCCCGACTCGCTCTTGCAAGCCCGAGCCCGTCACCGATTCCGCAAGATATCCCCAGGCAAGAACTGCCAAGTCCGCGAAATGTACAACTCGTCGACCTTCTCCTTGCTCTCCGGCAACGGCGGAAACGGCTCGGCCAGGCGCGTGATGCGCACGGCGGCGTCGTCGAGCACCTTGTGGCCGCTGGATTGGATCACGTCGATGCTCTTGATCTTGCCGGCGCGGTCGAGGCCGACGGTCAGCACGAGCTGGCCGTGCAGCTGCTTGCGGCGCGCCTCGTCCGGATAGTTCAGGTTGCCGACGCGCTCGATGCGCGCGACCCAGGCGCGCATGTAGGCGGCGAATTCGTATTCCTGCGTGTTGGCCGAGATGTACTTGCGCTTCGGGCGCTTGGCGTACTGCTCGGCTTCCTTCTGGATCTCCTGCGCGAGCTGGGCCATCTCGAGGCGGCGTTGCTCGCTTTCCTGTTCCGTCGCGGCGGGGCGCTCGGGGGCTTCAGGAGCCTGCCGGTCCGTTTCGACGGTGAAGTCGGATTTGCGCTGCGTGAGCCGTTCGACCGGGCTCGGCGGCGTCGGCCGCGGCGCGCCGTCTTCGAGCGGCACCGGCGCGACGCCGGCCTGCAGCTTCGGCACCGGCCCCGACAGCGGCTGCGCGGGACGGTGCGCCTTGTCGGCTTCGCCGCCGCCGCTGTTGCTGGCCTGCGCGACGAAGTCGGCCTTGTCGGGTTTCTCGCTGTTGGCCGATTGCACGAGGATCACGTCGAGCGAGGGCAGGCGCGGTGCCGGCTTCTCGAACTCGAACGTCAGCCCGAGCGCGAGCACGGCGTGCGCGACGACCGAGAACAGCAGGGTGACGCCGAGGCGGTCCGCGCTGGCGGGCGCGGCATCGGCCGGAACCGGATCGCTCATCGGGTCGCTTCGAGACGGTCGAACAGCGTGCCGGCGATGTTCAGGCCGTACTGCGCGTCGAGTTCGCGCACGCAGGTCGGCGAGGTCACGTTGACTTCGGTCAGCCAGTCGCCGATCACGTCCAGGCCGACGAAACGCAGGCCGCGGCGCACCAGCTCGGGGCCGACCTGGGCGGCGATCCAGCGGTCGCGCTCGGACAGCGGCACGCCTTCGCCGCGTCCGCCGGCGGCGAGGTTGCCGCGGAACTCGTCGCCCTGCGGAATGCGCGCCAGCGCGTACGGCACCGGTTCGCCGTCGACCAGCAGCACGCGCTTGTCGCCGCTCTTGATCTCCGGGATGAACTTCTGCGCGATCGCGAAATGGCGTCCGTTCTCGGTCAGCGTTTCGAGGATCACGTTGAGGTTCGGGTCGCCGTGGTGCGAGCGGAAGATGCTGCGCCCGCCCATGCCGTCGAGCGGCTTCAGCACGACTTCGCCGTGCAGCGCGACGAAATTCTTGAGGTCGGCGGCGCGGCGCGCCACCGCGGTCGGTGCGCAGCATTGCGGGAAGTGCAGCGCGAACAGCTTCTCGTTGCAGTCGCGCAGGCTCTGCGGCCGGTTGACCACGCACACACCGTCACGTTCTGCCAATTCGAGCACGAGAGTGTCGTAGATGAACTGCGCGTCGACCGGCGGGTCCTTGCGCGCCAACACGAAATCGATGCCGGCGAACTCGCGCCAGGTCGCCTCGCCGAGGCTGAACCAGTCGTGCGGGTCGTCGCGCACGACCACCGGAGCCATGCGGCCCCAGGCCTTGCCGTCGAGTACCGCCAGGTCGCCCTGGGTCATGTACAGGAGCGTGTAGCCGCGGCGCTGCGCCTCGAGCAGCATCGCCAAGGTGGTGTCCTTCTTCGGGGAGATCCGCTCGATCGGATCCATCAGCACGGCGAGAGTTCGGGTCATGGGCGGCGTTCCGGAAACGCGCAAGCATAGGCGCGAAAGGCGATCGGGAGCTGCGAACCCTGCCGCGCCGGCGAACGCTCGCGGCGTCCGCGCCGCGACGCAGGTCGCATCGGAGCGGGGCGGCGCATACTACACTCGGGGCGTTCATCGGCGGGGCGGGCGGCAGGCTCGATCTTTCGCCAATTCGCGGGCTTACCGCAACAACTTGACAGCTTCGCTGACGTGTTGGATAAGGCGGGTTCTTAGGTTGCTTCGAGGCCGCATCCGGCTGATGCCGGGTACGAGTCTTGCATGCCTGTTGCGGCAGATCGGCCGGCGGCCGTGGGCCGTCGGTTTGATGCAGGGGGAAGAGTGGACGACAGCAACGAGGGTGGCCTGGCCGGCATCAAGGTGATGGTCATCGACGATTCGAAGACCATCCGCCGCACGGCCGAGACGCTGCTGCGCAAGGAAGGCTGCGACGTCGTCACGGCGACGGACGGTTTCGAGGCGCTGGCGAAGATTTCCGACCAGCAGCCGCAGATCATCTTCGTCGACATCATGATGCCGCGGCTGGACGGCTATCAGACCTGCGCGTTGATCAAGAACAACCAGATGTTCAAGTCGACGCCGGTGATCATGCTGTCGTCGAAGGACGGCCTGTTCGACAAGGCGCGCGGCCGCATCGTCGGTTCCGAGCAGTATCTGACCAAGCCGTTCACCCGCGAGGAGCTGCTCGGTGCGATTCGCCGGCACGTAGACGTCAAGTAGAGCCAGCTTGCCAATCGATCGACAGGGGGTGGATATGGCAGTCAACCATCACGAAGCAGCGCTGGTGTCCGGCGCCCGCAGGAGCGTCGGATGAGCCCCAGCGGCCTTTCCGCGCTGAGCCCGTTCGAAGCGCTCGCCGCCTACGAGCAGCGCAGCCTCGCGCATGCCGCGGGCGCGCCGGAGCAGATCGAGGCGCCCGGCCTGTGGCGCGGCATCGGCTTCCGCCTGCGTGATCGCCATTTCGTCAGCAACATCGCCGACGTCAACGAGATCCTGACCCTGCCGGCGCTGACCGCCGTGCCCGGCGCGCGCGGCTGGCTGCTCGGCATCGCCAATGTGCGCGGCAACCTGGTGCCGGTGGTCGACCTGTACGAATTCGTCGCCGGCCACCGCAGCGCGGTCGGCGAGACCACGCGCGTGCTGATCGTGCGCCAGCCCGGCGGCAGCGTCGGCCTGCTGGTCGACGAACTGTTCGGCCAGCGCAGCTTTTCGCAGGAGCAGATCGCGGCGGCGGTCGGCGAGATCGACGAGCGCTACGCGCGCTACGTCGGCGAGAACGTGCAGTCGGGCGAGATCCTGTGGGGCCTGTTCAGCATGGGCGAACTGGTGCGCACGCCGGAATTCCAGCAGGCGGCGGCGTGATCGGCGCGCAGGGACATCGGCGCAGGTCGAGTAAATGCCGAATGGGTTCGGCGACTTCGCGCCCGCGCGAGCGGGCATCCATCGGAAACGGCGAGTTGGATTTCCGTGCTCGCGGAAATGACGACTTCTTCGAAGTTTGCTTAGGGGGTGGGGCGTGAGTACTACGGCGGGTGCACTCGGTCGCGAACGCAGCGGCGGTGCGAACACGGTGCTGTTCGTGCTGCTCGGATTCCTGTTCGTGTTCGCGATCGTCGACTTCGTGTTTCTGTATCTGGCCGGTTCCGACGACCGCAAGGCGACTTCCTACACGACGCAGATCCAGGTCTCGTCGCAGCAGCTCGCCAAGTACGCCGCCGAAGCGGCCAGCGGCAACGAACTCGCGCTCCAGGAACTGGAAAGCACGCGCGCGAACATCGACACCTACGTCAAGGCGCTCAATTCCGGCGACAAGACCGGCATGCCGGCCTACATCGACAAGCCCGGCGTGAGCACCGAGCTGCAGCTGCTGAACAAGGCCTGGGCCCAGCTGCAGGCGAACGCGAAGAAGATCCTCGACAACAAGGACCTCGTGCTCGGCGCGGTGGCCGGCGCCAAGGACTTCACCGACAAGCTGTCCGGCCTCAACGCGCGCATGAGCGAGGTCGTCAACATCCTGACCGACCGCAACGCGAGCGCCTCGCAGGTCTACATCACCTCGCGCCAGATGCAGCTGGCCGACCGCATGGGCGGCCGCGTCGGCCGCATCCTGGCCGGCGGCGCGGACACGCAGAGTTCCGCTGCGGGCCTCGAGCGCGACGCGCGCCTGTACCAGACCGTCGTCACCGGCCTGCTCGAAGGCGCGTCCGAGCTCAACATCAAGCCGCTCGACAACGCCAACGCCAAGCAGATCGTCGGCGACGTCGCGCAGCAGTGGACCGCGGTCGACACCTCGATCAAGACGATCCTCAACGCGGCGACCAACCTGCAGGAAGTCAAGGACGCCGCCGACGCCAGCTTCAACGACAGCCAGAGCGTGCTGCTGTACGCCGGCAACGTCGCCCAGCGCGTCGACGAGCTGCCGCGCAAGCGCCTGTTCCCGAACCCGATCTGGGGCGTGATCGCCGCCGCCGGCGCGCTGCTCCTGCTGCTCGTGCTCGGCTACAACATGGTCCGCGACCAGCAGCGCCGCTACCAGCAGACGGTCGAGCTGAACCAGCGCAACCAGGACGCGATCCTGCGCCTGCTCGACGAGATGGGATCGCTCGCCGAAGGCGACCTCACGGTCAAGGCCACGGTCACCGAGGACATCACCGGCGCGATCGCGGACTCGGTCAACTTCGCCGTCGAGGCGCTGCGCAGCCTGGTGACGACGATCAACGAGACCGCCGTGCAGGTGTCGGCGGCGGCGCAGGAAACGCAAGGCACCGCGATGCACCTGGCCGACGCGGCCGAGCATCAGGCGCGCCAGATCAGCACCGCCTCGGGCGCGATCAGCGAGATGGCGAACTCGATCGACACCGTGTCGCAGAACTCCGGCGAGAGCGCCGAGGTGGCGCAGCGCTCGGTGCAGATCGCGACCAACGGCGCCGCCGTGGTGCGCCAGACGATCCAGGGCATGGACTCGATCCGCGACCAGATCCAGGAGACCTCCAAGCGCATCAAGCGCCTGGGCGAGTCCTCGCAGGAGATCGGCTCGATCGTCGAACTGATCAACGACATCGCCGAGCAGACCAACATCCTCGCCTTGAACGCGGCGATCCAGGCCGCCTCCGCCGGCGAGGCGGGGCGCGGCTTCGCGGTGGTCGCCGACGAAGTGCAGCGACTGGCCGAACGCGCCTCCGGCGCGACCAAGCGAATCGAGACGCTGGTGCAGACGATTCAGTCCGACACCAACGAGGCGGTCAGCTCGATGGAGCAGACCACCGCGGAAGTGGTCTCCGGCGCGCGCCTGGCCGAGGACGCCGGCCACGCGCTGGGCGAGATCGAAACGGTGTCGAGCGACCTCGCCGAGCTGATTCAGAACATCTCCGGCTCCGCGCGCCAGCAGTCGTCGGCCGCGACCAACATTTCCTCGACCATGAACGTGATCCGCGAGATCACCTCGCAGACCTCGGTCGGCGCCAGTCAGACCGCCGAATCGATCGGCAACCTCGCTCAGCTGGCGGCGGACCTGCGCCGTTCGGTCGCGGACTTCAAGCTGCCTGGTTAGGTCGATGCGCATGCCGCGGTTTTCCGCACATCTTGAATCCATCCGCGGTGCGCGCATCGGACGCGCGCGGCGGTTGTCGCCCGCTGGGGAAGCGACATGAAACTGCACGACGACGGCGACTTCACCGCGTTGAACTGGATCAAGCCGGCGCTCGACGCGACGCTGGCGCAGGCGCGCGACGCGCTCGAACGCTACGTCGAGGCGCCGGCCGATCTGACGCCGATGCGCGAGTGCGTGACGCACCTGCACCAGGTGCAGGGCACGCTGCGCATGGTCGAGCTGTACGGCGCGGCGATGGTGGTCGAGAACATGGAGCGGCTCGCCGAGGCGCTGGTCGCCGATACGGTCCGCCAGCGCGACGAAGCCTATTCCGTGCTGATGCGCGGCATGGTGCAGCTGCCGGACTACCTGGAGCGCCTGCAGAGCGGCCACAAGGACATTCCGATCGTCCTGCTGCCGCTGCTGAACGACCTGCGCGCCTGCCGCGGCGAGAACCTGCTGAGCGAATCGGCGCTGTTCTCGCCCGATCTTTCCTCCGCGCTGCCGTTCTCCGCCGGCGGCGCCGCGCAGCCGCTGGCGGCGGCCGAGCGCCGCACGCAGGCGCTGCGTCTGCGCCTGGGTTTCCAGGCCGCGCTGCTGAAGTGGTTCCGCGACGAAGGTTCCGCCGAGCATCTGAACCGCCTGATCGACGTGCTCGACCGCCTGCGCGCGATCTCCAGCGCCGAGCCGGCGCGACGCCTGTGGTGGATCGCCGCCGGTGCCGTCGAGGCGGTGCGCGACGGCGGCCTCGACGCCAGTGTCGCGGTGAAACTGCTGTTCGGTCGCGTCGACCGCGAGATCCACCGTTACGCCACCGACGGCGACGGCGGCTTCGAGGCCGCGCCGCCGCGTGAGCTGACCAAGAATCTCCTGTACTACGTCGCGCATTCCGGCGCCGACGGCGCGTCGCCGCGCGGTCCGCGCGGCGCCGAGATCAGCCGCACCTACCGGCTCGACACGCTGTTGCCGACCGAGGTCGAGCTGCAGCACGCGCAAGGGTCGATGACCGGGCGCAACAAGAATCTGCTCGGCACGGTCTCCGCCGCGATCAAGGAAGATCTGCTGCGCGTGAAGGAAGCGCTCGACATCTTCCTGCGCACCCGCGGCGCCGATCCGGGCGAACTGCAGGGCCAGGTCGAGGTGCTGCATCGCGTCGGCGACACGCTCGGCATGCTCGGTCTCGGCGTGCCGCGCCGCGTCGTCGACGAGCAGCGCGGCATCGTCGAGGAAATGGCGGCCCGCCAGCGCGCGGTCGACGAGGGCGCGCTGCTCGACGTCGCCGGCGCGCTGCTGTACGTCGAAGCCTCGCTCGACGACCACATCGAGCGCCTCGGCGACGCCGTCGACGGCAGCACGGTCGAGGTCGAGGGACTGGAGCTGCCGAAGGCCGAGGTGCGCCGCATCCTCGACGCGCTGATGCGCGAGGCGGCGGTCAACATCGTGCAGGCCAAGCACGACATCATCGCCTTCATCGAATCGCCGTGGGATCACGCGCGCGTCGGCCAGATCCCGCGCCTGCTGGAGGAAATCTCCGGCGCGCTGCGCATGCTCGGACTGCCCGACGCGGCCGAGCTGATGGCCGCGGTGGTGCGTTTCGTCGAGGTGGAGCTGATCGCGCACCGGCGCGTGCCCACCGCCGAACAGATGGACAAACTCGCCGATGCGCTGGCGTCGATCGAGTACTACCTCGAAGCGACGCGCGAGCAGCGTCGCAACCGCGAGAAGATTCTCGACGTCGCGCGCGAAAGTCTCGAAGCGCTGGGCTACTGGCCGTTGGAGAACGCGCCGGCGCGCCCGCCGATGGACGCGCAGGACACGCTCGCCATTCCGCCCGAGCCGGCGGTCCCGGCCGAACTGCGCGCCGCGGCGACGCTGGCCTACGGCGATGCCGTCGTGCCGGCGGAAAGCCTCGCGGCGGGCGACTCGCCGCTGCCGAGCGTCGAACTCGCGCCCGGTCGCGACCTGCACGATCTGGTGATCGGCGAGAGCACGGCGCTGGAACCGGCCGAGCACGATCTGAGCGGCCTGCGCTTCGCCGAAGGCGATGCCGCGGTCGAGGCCGGCTGGACCGAGATCGAAGAAGAGATCGAAGAGGAAGTGCCGGTCGAGGACGACCCGCTGCCCGGCTTCCAGGCCGCGGCGGGCGAGGACATCGACGAGAGCATCCGCGAGATCTTCGTCGAGGAGGTCGACGAGGAAATCGCCAACCTGCGTCAGCAGCTGCCGCTGTGGAAGCGCGACGTCGACAACCTCGACGAGCTGAAGTCGGTGCGCCGCTCGTTCCACACCTTGAAAGGTTCCGGTCGCCTGGTCGGCGCGCGCGCGCTTGGCGAGTTCAGCTGGAAGATCGAGAACCTGCTCAATCGCGTGCTCGACGGCACGGTCAAGCCGAGCCATCACGTCGTCGCGCTGGTGGACGAGGCGATCGCCGCGGTGCCGTCCCTGCTCGGCGCGCTGCGCGGCGAGCGCTTCGGTTCGGCGCGCGTGAACGCGCTCGCCGAGGTCGCCGAACGGCTTTCCGCCGGCGAGGACGTCGCGCTGCCGGAAGCGAGCGCGACCACGCGCAAGGTGCGCCGCGTCGTGCGTCGGCGCGTGCCGCTGGCGACGTCCGAGCTGCCGAGTTTCTCGGTGGACGTGCACGGCGACGAACACCTCTCCGCCGCGTTCGGCGCACCGGTCGAAGAACTGGTCGCGGGCCCGCTGCCGAACGTCGATCCGGTGCTGTTCGACATTCTGCAAAGCGAGGTCGCCGCGCACCTGGGCACGATCGAGGACTACCTCGCGCGCTGCGTGCCCGAGCCCGTGCGCGCGAGCGAGCCGCTGCTGCGCGCGGTGCATACGCTGAACGGCGCGATCGCGATGGTCGACATTCCGCCGATCGGTGCCGTGCTGGCCCCGCTGGAAAGCTACGTCAAGCGCTTGCGCGGGGCCGCTGCGGCGCCGGACGCGGACGGAATCGCCGCGTTGCAGGAGACCATCGCGCTGACGCGCGAGGTCATGCAGCGCCTCGAGGCGGGCCGTTCCGATCTGCCCGATTCGCACGCGCTGGCCGTGCGCGTCGCCGCCTTGCGCGACGCGTTGCCGGAACCGGAGACCGTGCTCGCGTTGTACGGCGTCGGCGAAGCGTCCGACGGCGAGGAGCGGACCGCGCCTGCGGAGATCGAGCCGATCGACCGCGGCGACGTCGTCGAGCCGACGTCCGCCTTCCCGTACGAACCGCCGGCGCCGATCGCGCCGGACGACGAATCCGTCGCCGACCTGGAGCGCGCGCTGCGCGCGACCGAGGCGGAGCCCCTGCTGCACGCGGTGCCGATTCCGCGCGAGCTGATCGATTCGCTGGCGGATTTCGATCCGGGCAAGATGCACGCGGAGTCGACGCCGGCCGTCGCGGACGAGCTTTCGCTCGAGGCCGCGCTGGCCGAGCTGCCGCCGCTGACCGACCTCGACGTGTCCGGGGCGCTGGACGAGATCGACGCGCGCCGCGCGGACGAGCCGGGCGAGTCGATCCGCTTCGACGAGGTTGCGGCCGACGAGGACTTCGACATCGAACGCGACGATGCCGACGCGACCGCGTCGGACGAGGCGGTCGTCGCCACGGAAGCGGCGCCGCCGATCGAGCACGAGAGCGGCGAGAGCGAGGACATCGTTCTCGCCAGCACGCCGGAGGACGAATACGTCGAAGCGCACGCGATCGAGGACGATCTCGCGGCGTCGGCGGAGCCGCTCACCGAAGAACTCGTGCCACCCGCCGCGCCGTCGTTCGCCGACGAAGCGCCTGCCGAAGCGGCGGCTCCGGCACCCGCGGCGCCGGTGCGCGTCGAACTGAGCGGCGCGCCGGCAGCGGCGATCGCCGAGGACGCGCAGCCGGACGGTGCGCTGGAAATTTCCGACATCGACTCCGACCTGCTCGACATCTTCGCGCAGGAAGCCGCCGACATCCTCGACGAGGCCGACGCGATGGTCGCGCAGCTGCGCGAATCGCCGCGCGAGCGCGCGCCGATCGCCGGACTGCAGCGCGAGCTGCACACGCTCAAGGGCGGCGCGCGCATGGCCGGGCTCGCGCCGATCGGCGATCTCAGCCACGCGATGGAGTCGCTGGTCGACGCGCTCAGCGAAGGGCGCCGCGAGGTCGACCGCGCCGCGGTCGAGTCGCTCGAACGCGGCTTCGACCGCATGCACGGTCTCGTGCAGCGCGTCGCGCATCGGCGCGCGATCGCGATGCCGACGCACGCGATCGCGCATTTCGAAACCCTCGTCGCCGGCGAAGGCGTCGTCGCCGAACGCCTGTCCGCGCTTGACCGCGCCGCTGCGGCCGGGCCGGCGGAAGAGATTCCGGCCGTCCAGCGTCCGGCGCCGCGGCACCTGAGCGCGACGGTCGACGACGATGCCGCGCACGCGCCGCAGGAAATGATCCGCGTGCGCTCGGACCTGCTCGATTCGCTGGTCAACTACGCCGGCGAAGTCTCGATCTACCGTTCGCGACTGGAACAGCAGATCTCGACGTTCCGCTTCAACCTGGTCGAGTTCGACCAGACCGTCACGCGTCTGCGCGACCAGCTGCGGAAGCTGGAGATCGAAACCGAAGCGCAGATCATCGCGCGCTACCAGCGCGAACACGACCAGGGCGTCGGCGCCTTCGATCCGCTCGAACTCGACCGCTTCTCGCAGCTGCAGCAGCTGTCGCGCGCGCTGAGCGAGTCGGTGTCGGACTTGACCTCGATCCAGGGGCTGCTCGACGAGCAGACGCGCCAGTCCGAAACGCTGCTGCTGCAGCAGTCGCGGGTGAACTCGGATCTGCAGGAAGGCCTCATGCGCACGCGCATGGTGCCGTTCGATTCGCTGGTGCCGAACCTGCGGCGCACGCTGCGCCAGGCGGCGCAGGAAACCAACCGCCGCGTGCAGCTGAAAGTCGACGGCGCGCACGGCGAAATGGATCGCAACCTGCTCGAGCGCATGAAGGCGCCGTTCGAGCACATGCTGCGCAACGCGCTCGCGCACGGCATCGAGGCGCCGGAAGAGCGCGTCGCGCGCGGCAAGCCGGCCGAGGGCACGGTCAACATCGCGCTCAGCCGCGAGTCGACCGAAGTCGTGCTGCGCGTCGCCGACGACGGCCGCGGCATGGATCGCGAGGCGATCCGCCGCAAGGCGGTCGAGCGCGGCCTGCTGAACTCCGGCGCGTCGCTGTCGGACCGCGACCTCTACGCATTCGTGCTCGAAAGCGGCTTCTCGACCGCGTCGCAGGTGACCCAGCTCGCCGGCCGCGGCGTCGGCATGGACGTGGTGCACAACGAGATCAAGCAGCTCGGCGGCTCGCTGGCGATCGACTCGACGCCCGGGCAGGGCACCGCGTTCACGATCCGCCTGCCGTTCACGCTGGCGGTCACGCAGGCGATCCTGGTCAAGCTCGGCGAAGCCAGCTACGCGATCCCGATGTCGTCGGTGCAGGGTGTCGCGCGCATCGCGCGCGAGGATCTCGAGCGCCGTATTGCCGCCGGCGATCCGAAGCACGTCTACGCCGGCGAGGAATACGTCATCCACGATCTCGCCCAGCTGCTCGGCCTGCCGCGCCAGCGCGCCGGCGACGACACGCAGGTGCCGCTGCTGATGACGCGCAGCGGCGACCAGCGCGCCGCGGTGCGCATCGACGGCGTGGTCGGCTCGCGCGAAATCGTGGTCAAGTCGGTCGGCCCGCAGCTGAGTTCGGTGCCGGGCATCTTCGGCGCGACCATCATGGGCGACGGCGCGGTCGTGATCATTCTCGACCTGGCGCCGCTGGTGCGCCGCCTGAGCTCGCTGCGTGCGCGCCTGGAAGCCGGCGCGCTGGAAGAGGCGCCTGCCTGGCTCGACGCCGAGATCGGACAGGCGCCGGAAACGCGACAGAAACCGCTGGTCATGGTGGTCGACGATTCGATCACGATGCGCAAGGTCACCACGCGCGTGCTGGAGCGCGCCGACCTCGACGTGGTGACCGCGAAGGACGGCCTGGACGCGCTCGAGAAGCTGCAGGACAACGTCCCCGACCTGATGCTGCTCGACATCGAAATGCCGCGCATGGACGGTTACGAGCTGGCCACCTACATGCGCAACGACCCGCGCACGCAGCGCGTGCCGATCATCATGATCACCTCGCGCACCGGCGAGAAGCATCGCCAGCGCGCGCTCGAAATCGGCGTCGAGCGCTACCTCGGCAAGCCGTACCAGGAAGACGAGCTGTTGCGTCACGTGCAGGAAATCCTGAGGCGCGATCATGTCTAGCACCCACGACGTCGCCGTCGCTCTGCTGAGCGACACGCCCGAACACGGCGCACATCTGCGCGAGGCCTTGCTCGCGCTCGGCGCGCCGGTCGTCTACGAGACCTCCATGCAGGCGCTCGACCGCGCCGCGCTGGAGCGCTCGCACGCGAACGTGGTGGTGATCAATCTCGACGCGCAGGGCGGTCCGCAGCTCGACGATCTCGACGGCCTGCTCGCCGATGCGCGCTATCGCGTGGTGTTCAACGAGGCCGAGGTGTCGAGCGGCCTGTCCGGCTGGGACCAGGCGCGCTGGGCGCGCCATCTGGCGGCCAAGGTGCTCGGCGAGGCCGACACCGATCCGCCGCGCCCGGCCGATGCCGAGGCGGTGCCCTCGCGCGAGGCCATGCTGTTCGCCGAAGCGCCGCGTGCGGCGCAGGCAATCGAGCTGCCGCCGCTGGAGGACATTGCGCCGGTCGAAGAAGAGATGGATTTCGTCGACCAGCTTTCCGCGGGATTGGCGCCGAACACCGCCGATGCACTGGTCGAGCAAGTCGCCCCAGTCGCCGACGACGAAGTGGAGAAGCTGCTGCTGGAGCCGTTCGACCTCGTCGATTTCGATCGCGCCGCCGCCGAAGAGGCGAACCATTCGCCGGTGATCGTGCCGGCCCTGGAAAGCACATCCGGCGGCCTCGGCGAGGTCGACGCCGCGGCGATCGGCGAGTTCGACGTGCAGGAGTTCGCGATCGATCCGGCCCTGCTCGCCGCGTTCGACGAAGAAGCCGCCGCTGCCAAAGAAGAGACGGCGTCTGCCGCTTCGCCGGCCTGGTCGCTCGAAGACATGCTCGAGGAAGCCGAGCCCGCGCCGCGTCCCGCTGCGGCGTTCGGCATCGAGAAGCTGAGCGCCGAAGAATTCCTGGCACCGGCGGTGGAGGAAGCGTCGACGGCCGCGCCGCGTGACGCGGCGCCGGAATCCGCGTTCGCGCTGGAGTTGATTCCGCTCGAGGAAGCGGTCGCGCCCGCGTCGGTCGAATTGGAGCCGCGCGAATCCTGGCTGGACCCGGACGCGGTCACCGCACCGGCGAAGGTGCGCCGCGTCTGGGTGCTCGGCGCTTCCATCGGCGGCCCCGAGTCGGTGCGCGAGTTCCTCGGCGAACTGCCGCGCGACTATCCGGCGCTGTTCCTGCTGGCGCAGCATCTGGGCGGCGAGTTCGTCGACCTGATGGCGCGCCAGTTGGCCAAGGCGACGCCGATGACGGTGCGCCTGCCGACGCACGGCGAGCGCATCGGCCACGGCGAGGTCGCCGTGGTCCCCGCGACGCACCGGTTGCTGGTCGACGCGGAAGGCGTGATCGTGCTCGAGCGCGACGCCGAGCGCGGCGAATACAGCCCGTCGATCGACCGCGTACTGCGCGACGTGGCCGACCGCTTCGGCGACGCCGCCGGCGCGATCATCTTCTCCGGCATGTCCGACGACGCGATCGAGGGCTGCCAGTACCTGGCCGCGAAGGGCGGCCGCGTCTACGTGCAGGACCCGGACACCTGCGTGACCAGCGCGATGGTCGACGGCGTGCGCGAGAGCGGCGTGGTCGGCTTCGTCGGCTCGCCGCGCGAGCTGGCCGAGCAACTGCTGGCCGAAGCGAAACAGTCTCAACTGCGGCAGGGAGTCTGACGATGGCCGATCTACCGCGCGAAATCCGCGGCGTCATGGTGCCGGTCACCGGCAGTCGCGTGCTGCTGCCGAATGCGACCGTGGCCGAAGTCATCAGCTACACGCTGCCCGAGCGCATCGCGAACGCGCCGGCGTGGCTGCTCGGGCGGCTGGCCTGGCGCGGCTGGCGCCTGCCGCTGTTCTCGTTCCCGATGCTGACCGGCGCGTTGGCGGAGGAAAGCCGCAGCAACGCGCGCGTCGCCGTGCTGAAGGCGCTCGGCGGCAACGCCGGCATGCCGTTCATCGCCCTGCTCGCGCAAGGCTTCCCGCGCCTGACCACGATCACGCCGGAGCTGCTGCTGCCGACCGCCGACGAGACGCCGCACGCGTTCGGCGTACATTCGGAAGTGCTGGTGCGCGACGACCGCGCGGTGATTCCGGATCTGGACGCGATCGAAGGCCTGATCGCGCAGGCATTGGCGGCGTAACGCCGGCGCCGCACCGCCGGATCGCGGCGATTCGCCGCGTCGAGTCCGCTGGCCGATCGCGATCCGCCGCTCAAGTCGAGGGCATGCGTACCAGCCGGCTGCCGGCGGCGAGGTCGTGCCAGCCGCGCCGGTCGCGATCGACCAGGCACCAGAGAAAACCGAGCGCGAACGCGCACAGCGACACCAGCGCGACGGCGAAGCGCAGCAGCGCGCGCGACCACGGCAACGCGTCGCCGTCGGCGCCGACCACGCGCAGGCGCCACGCGCGCATGCCGATGGTCTGTCCGCCGCGGGACCAGGAAACCACGAAGTAGGCCGCCGTGACCGCGAGCAGGGCCAGCTGCAACAGCAGATGGTAGGCCGGCGGTGGATGCGCGACGTCGACCTCGCCGTGCACGGCGAACAGGAACAGCGCCGCGGTCAGCATCCACAAGGCGATCAGCGGGAACAGGTCGTAGACGGCGGCGGCGAAGCGCAGCCAGAGCGGGGCGGACGGGGGCGCGGTCATCGAGGGCGTTCGGCAGTGACGAAGGCTAGGTTCACGGTTTAGGCTCGCCGGCGCAAGCGCGCCCGGCGCGCGACGAACGCCTCGAACCATGACGTCTACCTCCGCCTCCGCGCGCAAGCGGGCGACCGCCCGCGCCGGCGCCGACATCGCGCCCGCCGACGCCGCCCTGATCGGCGAATTCCGTGAGCGCGCCTGGTCCGAACTCGGCCTCGCCGACAACACGCTGGCGAGCTACCAGCGCGACCTCGAAGGGTATGCGCGCTGGCTCGCGCGGCAGGGCCTGTCGCTGGCCGGCGGAGCGCGCGAGGACGTGCAGCGCTATCTCGGCGAGCGCACCCACCAGGGCGGCACCGGCGGGCACGGCTACAAGGCGCGCTCGAACGCGCGGCTGCTGTCGAGCCTGCGGCATTTCTATCGGTTGCTGGTGCGCCTGGGCCGTGTCGGCGCCGATCCGACCCTGCTGGTGGAAGCGCCGAAGCTGCCGCGCAACCTGCCCAAGGCGCTGTCCGAGAACGAAGTGGAAGGCTTGCTGCGTGCGCCGCCGGAGACGCCGCTCGGCCTGCGCGACCGCGCCATGCTCGAGCTGATGTACGCGACCGGGCTGCGCGTCAGCGAACTGGTCGACCTGGCCGCGGCGCAGGTGAATCTCCGCCAGGGCGTGTTGCGCGTGCTCGGCAAGGGCGGCAAGGAGCGCCTGGTGCCGCTCGGCGACGAGGCCGCGCACTGGCTGACGCGCTACGTCGGCGAAGCGCGCCCGGTCCTGCTGAAGGGCGGGCGCAGCGAGGCCCTGTTCGTCAGCAACCGCCGCGCGGCGATGACGCGACAGATGTTCTGGACCCTGGTCAAGAAGCACGCGCTGGTCGCCGGCGTCGCGTCGCAGCGCATCTCGCCGCACGTGCTCAGGCACTCGTTCGCGACGCATCTGCTGAACCACGGCGCCGACCTGCGCGCGCTGCAGCTGATGCTCGGCCACAGCTCGCTGTCGACCACGCAGATCTACACGCTGGTGGCCAAGGAGGGCTTGAAGCGCCTGCACGAGCAGCATCATCCGCGCGGCTGATTCGCGCGGGAACGTCAAGAGGGTTCACTTTCCCCGCTCCCCCGCGCGTGCGAGAATCGTCGGCCCTTGCGGAACCAAGCCCCCCTGTCGGCGGTCGTACCGCGTTCGCGAGGCCTGCCGGCGCCGATGCAAGCGGAATCGCTCGAAGCCGGTCTGGAACCCGCTCCCCATCCGAAATACGAGGTCGTCATGCGCCTTCCCCTGTTCATTCTCGGCCTGCTCACGGCCTTCACGGCCGTCGCCGCCACGCCCGAGGAGACCGCCAAGCAGGCGATCGCGGCGCTGGCGCCGAACGTCAAGGTCGACGCGGTGCAGGAGTCGACCATTCCCGGCTTCTACGAGGCGATGGCCGGCGGGCAGTTCCTCTACGTCAGCAAGGACGGCCGCTACATCGTCGACGGCAGCGCCTACGACGTCGCCGCCAAGCGCGACCTGACGGCGAAGTCGCGTGCCAAGGCGCGCAAGATCGCGCTCGACAAGGTCGGTCCGGAGAAGCGCATCGTGTTCGCGCCGCTCGCGCCGATCAAGGCCAAGCACACGATCACCGTGTTCACCGACATCGACTGCCCGTTCTGCCGCCGTTTCCACCAGCAGATCGCGGCCTACAACGCGAAGGGCATCGCGGTCGACTACCTGTTCTATCCGCTGTCGATCCATCCGGGTGCGGACAAGAAGGCCGAGGCAGTATGGTGTTCGAAGGATCGTCCGGGCGCATTCACCGCCGCGATGAGCGGCCAGGACCCGGGCAAGGCGACCTGCCCGAATCCGGTGGCGGAACTCAGCCAGCTCGCCCTGGCGCTCGGCATCGGCGGCACGCCGACCATTCTCGCTCCCGACGGCTCGCAGATCCCGGCGCAGATCGCGCAGTCGCCGGACCAGCTCGCCGCCGAACTCGATCGCCTGGCGCAGGTCGCCGTGGCGCAGAACTGACTTTGGAATCCAACACCATGAACCTCCGCCGATTCGCTCTCCGTACCTCTCTTCTGGCCGCCGCGTGCGCGCTGGCGCCGCTGGCGCAGGCCGCCGAGTCGCCGGCCGACGCCGCTGCGCGCAAGGCGCTGCAGGACCTCGTGCCGCAGGCGAAGATCGACAAGGTCGAGCAGGCACCGATCCCGGGCTATCGGCAGGTCATCGTCGGCAGCCAGATGGTCTACGTCAGCGACGACGGCCAGTACCTGATGCAGGGCACGCTGTACGACACGCAGAACAAGCGCGACCTGACCGCCGCACGCATCGCCGAGCAGAGCAAGGTCAAGATCGACGCGGTGCCGGCCGACCAGCGCATCGTGTTCCCGGCCGCCGGCGGAAAGCCGAAGTACAAGGTGACCGTGTTCACCGACATCGACTGCGGCTACTGCCGCAAGATGCACACGCAGATCGCCGAGTACAACAAGCGCGGCATCGAGGTCGACTACCTGTTCTTCCCGCGCAGCGGCCTGAACACGCCCTCGTACGACAAGGCCGTCTCGGTCTGGTGCGCGAAGGACCGCAACGCCGCGTTCACCGCGGCCAAGACCGGCAAGGATCCGGCGCCGCTGAAGTGCGACAACCCGATCGCGGACCAGTTCAAGCTCGGCACCCAGGTCGGCGTCGAAGGCACGCCGACGATCCTCGCCGCCGACGGCACCAAGATCGGCGGCTATCTGCCGCCGGACCAGATGCTGTCCAAGCTGCAGTCGCTCGGCACGGTGCACCTGGCCGGCAACTGAGCGATCGCTCACTCGCTTCGGACGACGCCCGGCCCGTGCCGGGCGTCGTCGTTTCGGGAGAGGCCGGCCGGGGAGGGCGAACGTGCCCGAAGCCGTTGTCGTGCAAGACGCGGAACGGCTTCGGATCGCGACGGTCGAGCGCGATCGCACGCGCGTCCGGAGCAGGGTTTCCTCCGCGCTGCCGGTACGCATCCGGTATCATAGAGAGCTGTTCCTGATCGCCCGAGCGCCATGATCGCCCTCGACGGCCTGTCCGCGCTGTCCCCGTTCCGCATCGACCGCCTCAACATCGAACTCGCCCACGCGTCGCCCGGCTGCACGCTGCGTGCGGCCCGCTACGTCTACTTCGTCGACACGGCCGCCGAGGCGACGCTCGACCTGCCTCGCCTGTGCGAGGTGGTCGAAGCGTCATCCGGCCCGGCCGGCCCGGCGACGCTGTGGATCGTGCCGCGTCTCGGCACGCGGTCGCCGTGGTCGAGCAAGGCCACCGACATCCTGCAAGGCTGCGGTTTCCCGGTGCGTCGCATCGAGCGCGGACTCGCCTTCGACCTGGACGGATTGCCCGAGGCCGGCAGCGACGCCCGCCAGGCGGTGCTGCGCGCGCTGCACGACCCGATGACGCAGTCGGTGGTCGCCTCGCTGGACGACGCGGCGCATCTGTTCGACGCCGGCGCGCCGTCGCCGCTGGAGCGCATCGAGCTCACCGCCGACGCGACGGCCGCGTTGAAGGCGGCGAACCGCCGGCTCGGCCTGGCGCTCGCCGACGACGAGATCGCCTATCTCGCCGAGCGCTACGCGGAACTCGGCCGCCCGCCCAGCGACGCGGAACTGATGATGTTCGCGCAGGCCAATTCCGAGCATTGCCGGCACAAGGTATTCAACGCGGACTTCACGCTCGACGGCGCGGCGCAGGCGAAGTCGCTGTTCGCGATGATCAAGAACACGCACCAGCTGTCGCCCGCGCACACGCTGTCGGCGTATCACGACAACGCGGCGGTCGTCGAAGGCTATCCGGCGCGGCGCTTCTTCGCCGATCCTGCGGATGCGACCTTCCGTCGCCACGACGAGAACGTGCCGTTCGCGATCAAGGTCGAGACGCACAACCATCCGACCGCGATCTCGCCGTATCCGGGCGCGTCGACCGGCTCCGGCGGCGAGATCCGCGACGAAGGCGCGACCGGCCGCGGCGGCAAGCCGAAGGCCGGCCTGGTCGGGTTCACGGTCTCGCACCTGCGCATTCCGGATTTGCCGCGGCCGTGGGAGCGGGAACGCCCGCTGCCGCCGCGCTTCGCCACGGCGTTCGAGATCATGCGCGACGGCCCGCTCGGCGGCGCCGCCTTCAACAACGAATTCGGCCGTCCGTGCCTGGGCGGTTATTTCCGCACGTTCGAGCAGGCGAACGCGACGCCCGGCGTGCGCAGCGGCTACGACAAGCCGATCATGATCGCCGGCGGCCTCGCCAACCTGCGCCCCCAGCACGTCGAGAAACGAACGCTGCAGGACGGTGATGCGGTGATCGTGCTCGGCGGCCCGGCGATGCTGATCGGTCTCGGCGGCGGCGCCGCCTCGTCGATGGCCGGCGGAGCGAGCAGCGAACAGCTCGACTTCGCCTCGGTGCAGCGCGACAACCCCGAAATGCAGCGGCGCTGCCAGGAAGTCATCGACGCCTGCTGGGCGCGCGGCGACAGCAATCCGATCGTCTCGGTCCACGACGTCGGCGCCGGCGGCTTGTCGAACGCGATCCCGGAAATCCTCAACGACTCGGGCGTCGGCGGCCGCATCGAACTGCGCAAGATCCCCAGCGACGACGCGCAGCTGTCGCCGATGCAGATCTGGTGCAACGAATCGCAGGAGCGCTACGTGCTCGGCGTGCGTCCGGCCGACCTCGCCGAGTTCGAGGCGATCTGCGCGCGCGAACGCTGCCCGTTCGCGGTGGTCGGCTTCGCCACCGTCGAGCGACGCCTCGTCGTCACCGATTCCCTGCTCGGCTCTTCCCAGCCCTCGATCCCCGATCCCCAATCCCCGCTCTACGTCATCGACCTCCCGCTCGACGTGCTGTTCGGCAAGCCGCCGCGCATGCAGCGCGACGCGCGCCGGCGCGTGGCGCGCATCGACGTGGTGCCGGACATCGAAGGGATCGACCTCGACGAGGCGACGATGCGCGTGCTGCGCCTGCCGGCGGTCGGCAGCAAGTCGTTCCTGGTCACGATCGGCGATCGCACCGTCGGCGGGCTGTGCTCGCGCGACCCGATGGTCGGGCCGTGGCAGGTGCCGGTGGCCGATTGCGCCGTCATGCTGAGCGATTTCGACGGCTACGCCGGCGAGGCGATGGCGATGGGCGAGCGCACGCCGCTGGCGCTGCTCGACGCGGCGGCCAGCGCGCGCATGGCGGTCGGCGAGGCCCTGACCAATCTCGCCGCAGCGCCGATCACGCTCGACGAAGTGCGCCTGTCGGCGAACTGGATGGCCGCGGTCGGCGTCGACGGCGAGGACGCCGCGCTGTACGACGCGGTGCGCGCGGTCGGCATGGAGCTGTGCCCGGCGCTGGGCGTGTCGATTCCGGTCGGCAAGGATTCCTTGTCGATGCAGGTGAAGTGGTCGAGCGCGGTTACGGCCGCGCGAGGGGGAGGCATGGAAGCCGACCGGGAGGCGCAGCAGGGACGGTTGCTCGAGAGCAGCTCCCAAACGGAAGCAACGAATCAGCAGACCATTTCCCCAGTCTCGCTGATCGTGTCCGCATTCGCGCGCACGCTGGACGTGCGCCAGGCGCTGACGCCGCAGCTGGCGCTCGATCAGGGCGACAGCGAGCTGTGGCTGCTGGATCTCGGCGCCGGCGCGGATCGCCTCGGCGGTTCGGCTCTGTTGCAGGTCTTCGCGCGCGAGGGCGGCGTGCCGCCGGATCTGGACGATCCGCGGCGCTTCGCGAACTTCTTCGCCGCGATCCAGGCCGCCAACGCGCAGGGCCTGCTGCTCGCCTATCACGACCGCAGCGACGGCGGTGCGCTGGTCGCTCTGCTGGAAATGGCGTTCGCCGGCCATTGCGGCCTGGACCTCGAACTCGACGGCTGGGCCGATCGCGCGCTGGCGGCACTGTTCAACGAGGAACTCGGCGCGATCGTGCAGGTCCGCGCCGTCGATCGCGAAGCGTTCCTCGCCGTCCTCGATGCGCACGGCGTGCGCGATCTCGCCCGTCGCGTCGGTGCGCCGAATGCGCGCATGCGCGTCAAGCTGACACTCGAAGGCGCGCAGGTGGCGAAGTGGAAGTGGGTCGACCTGATGCGTGCCTGGTCGGAGACCAGCCACGCGATGCAGCAGCGGCGCGACAATCCGCTCACCGCGGACGAAGAGCGTGCGTGGCGCAGCGACGACTGCGATCCGGGCATCGTGCCGAAGCTCAGCTTCGATCCCGCCGAGGACGTCGCCGCGCCGTTCGTGGCGAAGGGCGCTCGTCCGCGCATCGCGATCCTGCGCGACCAGGGCGTCAACGGCCAGATCGAGATGGCGGCGGCGTTCACGCGCGCCGGCTTCGACGCGGTCGACGTGCACATGACCGACCTGCAGAGCGGTCGGCGCCGCCTGGGCGAGTTCCGCGGCCTGGCCGCCTGCGGCGGCTTCAGCTACGGCGACGTGCTCGGCGCCGGCCGCGGCTGGGCGGCGTCGATTCTCTACAACGAACGCCTGCGCGACGAATTCGCCGCGTTCTTCGCCGACTCTTCGAAGTTCGCGCTCGGCGTCTGCAACGGCTGCCAGATGCTGGCCAACCTGAAGTCGATCGTTCCCGGTGCCGACCACTGGCCGCGTTTCGTACGCAACGCCAGCGAGCAGTACGAGGCGCGCCTGGTGACGCTGGAAGTGCTGGACTCGCCGTCGATCTTCTTCGCAGGCATGGCCGGTTCGCGCATTCCGGTCGCCGTCGCGCACGGCGAAGGGCGCACCGAATTCGCCGATCCGGCGGACGCCGCGCGGGCGATCGCCAGCGTGCGCTTCGTCGACAACGCCGGCGCGGCGACCACGCGCTTCCCGCTGAACTCGAACGGTTCGGCCGGCGGCCGCGCGGGCTTCACCGCGGCGGACGGCCGCGTGACGATCCTGATGCCGCATCCGGAGCGCGTGTTCCGCAGCGTGCAGCTGAGCTGGAGGCCGCGCGGCTGGGGCGAGGATTCGCCGTGGATGCGCATGTTCCGCAACGCGCGCGTGTGGGTCGGTTGAGGGCAGGGATTCGGGACTGGAGATTCGAGATTCGGCGAAGAAGGCCGTCTGCTTTCCGGCGCCTTTCGCCAATCCCCCATCGAGGCGGGTCATGACAGATCTTTCCCCAATCCCCGATTCCGAATCGCCGATCCCGGTGCTCTCGCCGATCCGCGAGTTCGCCCTGAAGGCGCTGCTGTGGTTGCCGCTGTGCTTCGTGATCTGGTTCTGGCTGGCGCCGTTGTGGGTGCAGCCGGCCGTGGCGATGGCGCGCGTGGTCCTGCTCGGGGTGTGGAACGATCTCTTCACGGCGGTGACGCAGGGTGCGGAAATCCTCGACGCCGGCGGCAAGGTCGTCGCACGCGCCGGCTATCTGGTGCAGCTGACGACCGCGGTCACCGTCACCGTGCCGCCCGGTCCGGGCGGCCCCGGCGGCGTCGGCGTGCTCGAACCGACGATCAATCCGATGATCTACGGCTACTCGCTGCCGCTGTTCAGCGGCCTTGCGCTGGCGACGCCGCTGGCGACCCGGCGCCGGCTGCTGCAGATGCTGATCGCCTTTCTCGCCATCTGGCTGGCTCAGGCCTGCGGGATCGTCGCCGAAAGCTTGAAGGTAGTGGCGTTCGATTCCGGTGCCGAGGGCGTCGCCGCGGCCGCGCAGGCCGGGCTGGCGCCGAATGCGATCGCGTTCGCCTACCAGTTCGGCTACCTGATTCTGCCGGCGGTGGTGCCGATCGCGCTGTGGATCGGGCTGAACCGTGCGTTCATCGAGGATCTGGTCCGCCCGGTCGGGGAACCCGGAAGCGGGAACCGGGGTCAGAGCAGCGCTTGATCCCGCCTTGCGGCAATGTGAAACAATCCGTTTTTCTCCAAAAAGTGCGGCCCTGGGCCGCCTTTTGGCCTTCGCGATCGGACCGGTCGCACGATCTATTCGACAGGCGGCCATGGATGACCGCTCCCGATTCTTGCGATCATGGATGGTCGCCCAGGTGAATGAGCCCCATGGTAGCCGTCGCTCCGCTTGAACAGGCCGCTCCGCGGCCGGCCGCCGAGGCCAGTCTCGACGACCGCATCTGCCAGTTCCTGGTCGCGCGCGGCCGCCTGAAGGAAACCGACCTGGTGCGCGGCCGCCGCCTGCACGAGGAGGATCCGGCCTCGGGCAGTCTGGTGTCGCTGCTGACCCGGCTCGGCCTGGTTTCCGAGCGCGAGATGGCCGAGGCGGTCTCCGAGCTGCTGAAGCTGCCGCTGCTGTCGGCCAAGGAGTTCCCGGAAACGCCGCCGCAGAACGTGCAGACCTCGGTGCGCTTCCTCAAGCATCACCACATCTGCCCGATCGGCGAGAGCGAGCAGGACGTGACCGTGCTGGTGGCCGATCCGGCCGACGCATTCCCGCTGCAGGCGCTCAAGCTCGCCACCGGTCGCGAGATCAAGCTCAACATCGGCCTGCGCAGCGAGATCGACGACCTCATCGAGCGCTACTACGGCTCCGGCCGTTCGGCGATGGGAGCGATCGTCGAGAACCTGACCGACGAGAACAACCGCAGCGAGGACGACATCGAGCACCTGCGCGATCTCGCCTCCGAAGCGCCGGTCATCCGCCTGGTCAACCTGATCATCCAGCGCGCGGTCGAACAGCGCGCGTCGGACATCCACGTCGAGCCGTTCGAGAACCGCCTCAAGGTGCGCTACCGCATCGACGGCGTGCTGCACGAGGTCGAATCGCCGCCGGCAGCGTCGACCGCGGCGGTGATCTCGCGCATCAAGATCATGGCCAAGCTCAACATCGCCGAGCGCCGCCTGCCGCAGGACGGCCGCATCATGATCCGCGTGCAGGGCAAGGAGCTCGACCTGCGCGTGTCGACCGTGCCGACCGCGCACGGCGAATCGGTGGTCATGCGTATCCTCGATCGCGAAGCGGTCGTGTTCGACTTCAAGACGCTCGGCTTCACCGACCAGTTCCTGCAGAAGTTCCTCAACGTACTGGAGCTGCCGCACGGCATCATGCTGGTGACCGGCCCGACCGGTTCGGGCAAGACGACCACGCTGTACACGGCGCTGTCCAAGCTCAACACCGCCGACGTCAAGATCATCACGGTCGAGGACCCGGTCGAATACCAGATCGAAGGCATCAACCAGATCCAGGCCAAGGCTTCGATCGGCCTCGACTTCTCGCACGCCCTGCGCTCGATCGTGCGTCAGGACCCGGACATCATCATGATCGGCGAAATGCGCGACCTGGAAACCGCGAAGATCGCGATCCAGTCCGCGCTGACCGGTCACCTGGTACTGTCGACCCTGCACACCAACAACGCCGCCGGCGGCATCACGCGCATGCTCGACATGGGCGTGGAGGACTACCTGCTCACCTCGACCGTCAACGGCATCCTCGCGCAGCGACTGGTGCGCCGGCTCGATCTGCCCAACGCGCAGCCGTTCGAGGCGATGCCCGAGGTCATCAAGGAATACGAGCTGGAGAGGTTCACCGACGAGCGCCCGATCAAGCTGTACAAGCCCGGCTCCAGCGCGATCAATCCGACCGGCTACTACGGTCGTACGACGATCATGGAATTCCTCGTCATGTCCGACGCGATCCGCCGTCAGATCATGCAGCACGCCGGCATGGGCGACATCGAGCAGCAGGCGCGCACCGAAGGCATGCGCACGATGTTCGAGGATGGCCTGGTCAAGTCGCTGCAGGGCCAGACGACGATCGAGGAAGTGCTGCGCGTGACGTCGTCGGAATCGTGATGGTCAGCGGTCAGCGGAAAATGACGAGTACGACTTCAATGAATCTGCTGCCCGGGTCTCGTGGCGCGGCGCTGTGCTTGCTCCGCTCACCGCTCACCGCTCACCGCTGACCGCTCCCATGACCCTCTACTACTACAAAGCCGTCACCCCCAACGGCGAGACGCTCGAAGGCCAGCTCGACGTCGGCACGCACGAGGAAGCGATCGGCAAGCTGCAGGACGCCGGCAACATTCCGCTGGAGGTGCGCGAGGCCGACGGCGGCGACTCCGGCAGCCTGTTCGCGTCGCTGTTCAAGAAGAAGACGCTGCGCGAAGCGCAGATCGTGCAGTTCACGCAGCAGCTGGCGACCCTGCTCGGCGCCGGCCAGCCGCTCGATCGCGCCTTGCAGATCCTGCTCGATCTGCCCGAGAGCGACAAAGCCAAGCGCCTGCTCGAGCGCATCCGCGATCAGGTGCGCGGCGGCACGCCGTTGTCCGACGCGCTGGAGGCCGAGCACGGCACCTTTTCGCGTCTGTACGTGAACATGGTGCGCGCCGGCGAGGCCGGCGGTTCGCTCGACGACACGCTCGCGCGCCTGGCCGACTACCTGGAGCGCAGCGCGCAGCTCAAGTCGAGCGTGATCAACGCGATGATCTATCCGGCCTTCCTGGTCGGCATGGTGCTGCTGTCGCTGATGGTGCTCTTGATCTACGTGGTGCCGCAGTTCGCGCCGATGTTCCAGGACATGAACATCGAGATGCCGCTGATCACCAAGATCGTGCTGGCAGTCGGCTCGACGCTGCAGAATTTCTGGTGGGCGATCTTCGGACTGGTGATCTTCGGAGTCGGCTGGCTGCGGCGCCAGATGGCCGATCCGGTTTCGCGGCTGAAGATCGACGAGCGCATCCTGAAGATGCGCGTCGCCGGCGACGTGATCCGCAAGATCGAGACCGCTCGTCTCGCGCGTACGCTCGGCACCTTGCTGAAGAACGGCGTGCCGCTGCTGAACGGCCTGACGGTCGCGCGCAACGTGCTCGGCAATACGGTGCTCGCCGAGGCGGTCGGCAATGCCGCCGAAGAGGTCAAGACCGGCGGCGGTCTCGGTTACGCGCTGACGCAGTCCAAGCGCTTTCCGAAACTGGCGCTGCAGATGATCAGCGTCGGCGAGGAATCCGGCGAGCTCGACACGATGCTGCTGAAGGTGGCCGATACCTTCGACGTCGAGGTGAAGAACACGCTCGACCGTCTGCTCGCCGCGCTGGTGCCGGCGACGACGATCGTGATGACGGTGATCGTCGCGATGATCATGATGGCGATCGTGCTGCCGATCATGAACATCGCGGGTGCGGTGCAGTGACGGCGCCGGAATTTGGAATGGGTGATTCGGGATTCGTGAGAGAGGAAGCAACCATGAGTGCAAAGCGTATCCATCGCCTGCCGCGCGCGGCGGGTTTCAGCTTGATCGAAATGCTGGCCGTGATCGTGCTGATCGGCATCGTCGCCGGCATCGTCGTGCAGCAGGTCGGCAAGAACGTCGACAAGGGCAAGTACGGTTCGGGCAAGGCGCAGGTGCAGGCCTTGGCCGGCAAGGTCGAGGCGTATTCGCTCGACAACGGTTCGCCGCCGGCGCGCCTGGAGGACCTGGTCAGCAAGCCGGGCAATGCGTCGAACTGGCAGGGTCCGTACGCGAAGGAATCGGATCTGAAGGATCCGTTCGGCCGCCCGTTCCAGTACAAGTCGCCCGGCGAGCACGGCGATTTCGACATCATCTTCCTCGGCAAGGACGGCCAGGCCGGCGGCGACGGGGTGAACCAGGATTACGGTAACTGGCAGTGATGCAATGGTGAGCGGTCAGCGGTGAGCAGTCAGCGGACAAAGCAGCGAAGTCCGAACGTGGGCGTTCTCCGCTCACCGCTCACCGCTGGCCGCTCACTTCGTGTGCGCGGCTTCACCCTGATCGAACTGATGGCCGTGATCGTGCTGCTGGCGATCGCGTTGACCGCGGTGACGTTCTCGTTCTCCAAGAGCCTGCAGAGCGCGAAGATCCGCGGCGCCAGCCGCGACCTGGTCGCGGCATTGCGCTACACGCGCGGGCAGGCGATCGTGAAGGGTAAGCCGGCGGTGCTGCTGCTCGATCTCGACGAGAATTCCTACAGCGCACCGGGCAAGGGTTCGGTCAAGCTGCCCAAGGGCATGAACCTGCGCCTGACCACCGCCGAGACCGAAGTCGTCGGCGGCAATACGGGCGGCATCCGCTTCTTTCCGGACGGCAGCTCGACCGGCGGTCACATCTCCGTTTTCCAGGGACAGCGCGAGTGGCGCGTCAATGTCGCCTGGTTGACCGGCGAGATCGCGCTCGACGAAGCGCCGGAAGCGAACTAGCCGCGATCCGCGCGGTCCACTCCTGCGATGAATCGCCAGCGCTCCCCCATCAATGCGCGCCGCATGCGCGGCTTCAGCCTGATCGAGATGGTCGCGGCGTTCCTCGTCTTCGCGATCGGCATCGGCGTGCTGATGCAGGTGCTGGCGGGGTCGATGCGCAACACGCGGCAGTCGTCCAACTACACGATGGCCGCGTTGTGGGCGCAATCCAAGCTCGACGTCGTCGGCGTCGGCGAGCCGATGGAAGCGGGGCGCAGCAGCGGCCGCTTCGACGACACCTACAGTTGGGAGCTGGACATCCAGCAGGTCGATCCGACCGCGATCGAGCCGCCGCCGCAGCAGACGCTGAACGCCGGAAACCAGAGCGCGGCCGCGGCGCAGCAGAATCCGCGCACGTCGGTGGCGAACGCCGGTCTCGGCGGCGGTATGCAGGCGTCGCCGTTCGATCTCTACCAGGTCGACCTGACCGTGTACTGGGGCGGGGGCTTCGGCAAGCGTCCGCGCACGGCGACGTTCAGCACCTTGCGCGCGCAGAATCCCGATCCGAACAACGGCATGCCCGGTGCCGCCGGCTTCAACCAGGGCGGTCTGCCGAACCGCCCCGGCGGCACGCGATGAGCGGCGCAGGCGCCAGTTCGCGCGCTCAGGGCTTCACCTTGCTCGAGGTGATGCTGGCGATTCTGCTGCTCGCCTTGTTGCTGGCGGGTACCTATGGCGCGATCCGCACCGCGGTCAACGCGATGCACTCGGGCGAGGCGGCGATCGACCGCACCAATCGCGTGCGCGTCGCGCAGGAATTCCTGCGCCGGCAGATCAGCCGCATCATGCCGCTGTCGTTCGGCACCGACGAGAGCACGAATACCAACATCGTGTTCGAGGGCGACGGCAAGTTCATGCGGTTCGTCGCGCCGATGCCGGGTTATCTGTCCAAGGGCGGCCCCTACGTGCAGACGCTGGAATTCGCCGGCAACCGCAGCGGCGGCCGCCAGCTGATGTTCGGCAACGAGATGCTGAACGGCTTCGACCCGGAGGAGAAATCCGGCAACGAGCCGGTGCTCCTGCTCGATCAGATCGCCGACGGCCATTTCGAATACCGCACGCTCGACGAGAACGGCGAGCTGACCGACTGGCTCGACGACTGGGAAGACCCGAGCGTGACGCCGGTGATGGTGCGCGTCGTCGTGCGCATGCGCGCGGACGCGCACATCGAGTTTCCCGAGATGGACATTCCCCTGATGCTCGACGTCGGTGCGATGCGCATCGCGCGGCCGGGCCAGACCTTGCGCGGCGTCGGTCTGCAGAATGGCGCGGGCGGCATGCGTTCGCGTTCGCGGCTCGGAGGCAGGCAGTGAGCGGACAGATGCTTGCGCCGAAACGCCGCTCGCGCAGCCGTCGTCGTCTGCCCGCGGCGGCGCGCGCGCGCGGCGTAGCCTTCGTGCTGGTGCTGTGGGTCATCGCGATGCTGGCGATCCTGCTCGGCAGCTTCTCGCTGATCGCGCGTACCGAGAACCTGCAGGCGCGTCACCTGTTCGACACCACGCAGGCGCGCTACGCCGCCGAGGCGGGCCTCAATCTGGCCGTGTACGAGCTGCGCAAGGCCGACCCGCTCGAACGCTGGGTCGGCGACGGGCGGCCGTACCGGTTCAACTATGGCGGCGCCGAGATCGAGGTCCAGATTACCGACGAGTCCGGCAAGATCGATCTCAACTCGAACTGCAACTCCGCCATGGGCGCGGGAGCGGGCATGCCGTCCGGCTCGGGTTCGAACAGCATTCTGGTGAACCTGTTCATGTCCAGAGGCGGGCTGCCGCTGGAACAGGCCGAAGCGCTCGGCGCGGCCGTGGCCGACTGGTGCGACCCCGACGATCTCGCCCAGCCGAACGGCGCCGAGATCGCCGACTACAAGGCGGCGGGGCTTTCCTACGGTCCGAAGAACGCGCCGTTCGACACCGTGTCCGAGCTGCAGCAGGTGCTCGGCATGAACTACGAGCTGTTCTCGAAAGTCGAGCCCGCGCTGACGATCTATTCCGGCCGCGCCGCGCCGAACGCCGGTTCGGCGCCGCTCGAGGCCTTGCAGGCGATGTATCCGGACGTCTCGACGGAAGAGTTGCAGCAGTTGATCCAGATGCGCCAGTCGATGAACCCGAACGACCTGGCCGGGGCGGGTCTGACGCTGCCGGACGGGACTCCGCTGATGGCGGGCGGCGGGGGGCTCACGTATAGTGTGAAGTCCCGTGCGAAGCTGCCGAATGGCGCCAGCACGACTCTGGATGCCACTGTCCGCATGGGCGGAGTCGGTGCGGGCGGACGGCCGTACTCGATTCTGCGCTGGCGCGATGGGGAAGCCTCTTAAGTGAATCCTGCCCTCGACAGACAACTCGCGCGTCTGCGGACGCGCCTTGCCAAGACGCCACTGCCGGGCTTTTTCGCCTGGTGGGGGCGCGAGCTGCTGGCCTGCTTGCCGGAGCGCTGGCGCAAGGTGCTGTCCGAGCGTTCGGAATCGCTGCTGCTGGATTTGCGCGGCGAGGAAATCGTGGTCTGGCGCGAACACGCGGCCGGCATCCGCGAGTACGCGCGCATTCGTCGCGACATCCCGGCCGAGGAACAGGCGGCCGAGTTCAAGCGCCTGCGCGCCGCGATCGACGATCCGATGGTGCGCACGGTGTTCTGCATTCCCGCCGAGCGGGTGTTGACGCGTGTCTTGAGCCTGCCCGCCGCAGCCGAAGACAACCTGCGTCAGGTGCTGTCGTTCGAGATGGACCGGCAGACGCCGTTCAAGGCCGATCAGGTCTATTTCGACAGCCGCGTCGTCGGCCGCGACGCGAGCGGGCGCAACGCGCAGGTCGAACTCGTACTGATTCCGCGCGCGCAGCTCGACCAGGAATTGTCGGCGTTGCCGGCCGGCGCGGCCGAACTCGACGGCGTCGACAGCTGGAGCGGCGCGCCCGCGAGCGGACGTCGCCACGCGAACCTGCTGCCGCCGGAACGGCGTGCACGCCGGCGCGACATGCGTCTGCCGCTGAACCTCGGGCTCGCCGCGCTCGCGCTGATTCTGCTGGTCGTCAACATGGACGAGTCGCTCGCCAACCGCGCGGCGGCGGTCGAGTCGATGCGCGCGGAAGTCGACAAGGCCAGCGTCGAGGCCAAGCAGGTCGCCGCGCTGCGCAAGACGCTGGCGGATTCGATCGCCGGCGCGAACTTCCTGACCGAACGCAAGCGCAAAGGGCCGTTGACGGTCGCGTTGCTCAACGACCTGACCGAGCGCGTGCCGGAAGACACCTATCTCGAGCGCCTGCAGATCGAGAACAAGCAAGTGCAGTTGCAAGGGCAGGGCCAGGAAGCCGCCAAGCTGATCGCGCTGCTGGCCGCTTCGTCGTGTCTGGGCGATCCCGGCTTCCAGGGCCAGGTGCAGCCGGATGCGCGCACCGGCAAGGAGCGCTTCCAGATCAACGCGGCGCTGAAGGAATGCGAGCCGACGTCGGTGGCGAAATCCGCTCCGGCGAAAGGGGCCGCGGTGCCGAAGAAGGCTGCAGAAGCAGGCAAGCCGGACGCGGCGAAGCCGGCGGCCGATACCAAATCGGAGAACGCGGCCAAGCACACGGACAAGGCCGCTGCGAAAGCCGCGGAGAAGCCGAAAACCGTACTCGACGTGCCGGCGAGAGGCGAGCAAGGCCGCCATGTTCCGCCCGCGCAGGCGAAGGAGCGTCCGGCCGCGCCGGCCGTCTCGAATCATCCGGGGCCGGGCGCGACGGCGCAGGGCAAGAAGGCGGAGCCGACGAACAAGGACGTGGGAGCCAAGCGTGAAGACTAGCCGCTTCCAGCCCAAGGACGGACGCTTCCTCGCCGTGGTGCTGCTGGCGATCGTGCTGCTGCTGGTCTATCTGGTCGGCGTGCACTGGTGGTTCGTCGCCCCGCATCTGCAGTTCCGCGCGGACATGCGCGATCTGCGCGAGCAGCAGTTGCGCTTCCGCCAGACGACCGCGGAAAAGCCCGAGATCGAGAAGCGCCTGGCCGAGGTCAAGGAATACGAGCAGGGCAATCAGGCTTTCCTGTCCGAGGCGGACGCGAACGCCGCGTCGGCCGCGCTGATCCAACGCCTGAACCAGGCGCTGAAAGATCACGCCAAGGACGAGAAGCGCTGTCAGAGCGTGGGCACGCAGAACTTCAGCGGTGTCGACGACGAGGTCTACAAGCGCGTGACCGTGCAGGCGCGGCTGAAGTGCGACCTCGAACCGCTGTCGGCGATCCTTTACGATCTGGAGAATGGGAAACCTTACCTGTTCGTCGACCAGGTGATGATCTACAAGCAGCAGACCTACACGCCGCCTGGTGCGAAGGCGGTGGCCAGTCCGCTCGACGTGCGATTCAATCTGTCCGGTTACCTGCGTCAGGCCGGCGGCAAGGCGCCCAAAGGCGAGACGGCCAGGGGCGGCAAATGAACGTACGTACCGCGCGTCTCCTGACCAACGCCTTGGCCGGCACCTGCGGCGTGCTGGCGCTGTTCGCGATCGTCCAGTACGCCGGATTCGGCCGCGGCTACGGCTGGGCGTCCGATCCGGAAGGCGAGACCGGCCGGCCGCAGATCGGCACGATCGACAACAAACCGGTGCAGCTGCCGCCTGCTTCGGCCTTCGCCAGCATCGAAGAGCATCCGCTGTTCAACGAGGATCGTCAGCCGACGCCGGTCAGCGCCAGTGAAGGTGGCGCCGAGGACACTCCGCCGCCGAGTCCGCTGAACATCGCGTTGACCGGGGTCATCCTCGACGCCGCCAACAACGTGCGCATCGCGATGGTGCAGGACAAGACGCGGAACCAAGCGATCGCGCTGCGGGTCGGTATGCCGCTGGAGGGCGAACAGGCGAGTTGGACGCTGGTCGACGTCAAGCCGCGCGGCGTCGTGTTCAAGAGCGCCGCCAACGAAACGACCGAAGTCGAGCTGGAAACGTCGGTGGTGCAACCTCCGGCGCCGAAGTCCCCGCCGCGCGCGCCGGCCAGGTCGGCGACGCCGCCGGGCAAGACGCCTCCGGGCACACCCGGCAAGGGAGCGGTCACCGGCGCCAAGGGCGACGCCGCCAACAACAATGCCGCGGGCAACAGCGCCGATCTCGCCCGCCGCATCGAAGAGCGGCGCCGGCAGATGCGCGAAGACGCCGAACGCTTGCGCAACGGCGGGAACAAACCCGCGTCCGAGAAGAAGTGATGGAGAGTTACGTGCGATCGAGAGCCACCACATTCCTGACCGTCCTCAGCCTCGCGCTGCTGGCCGGCTGCGCGACGCCGGGCAACAAGGAAGAACGGCGCAACGGCGACATCCTGACCGCGGACACGATCCTCAAGCCGGCGCCGCCGCTGAAGACGGACGACACCGTCAGCGGCATCTCGGTCAGTCCGGACGTGAAGGCGAACCGCCCGCCGCCGACGCCGGAGATCAACATCGGCACGGCCAAGTTCGTCAATCCGCAGCCGGCGCCGAAAGCCTCGAGCGGCGAAGGGCAGGTCACGTTCAACTTCGAGAATCAGCCGATCCAGGCGGTGGTCAAGGCGATCCTCGGCGACATGCTGCAGGAGAACTACACGGTCGCGCCGAACGTCGGCGGCAACGTGACCTATTCGACCTCGCGGCCGATCCGTCGCGAGGATGCGTTGCCGGTGCTGGAGATGCTGTTGTCGTGGACCGGCAACGCGCTCGTGCGCGAAGGAGGGCGCTACACGGTGCTGCAATCGAAGGACGCGATTCCGGGCAAGCTCACCCCGCGTCTCGGCGTTTCGCAGCAGCCCGGTTACGGCCTGCGCATCTTCCCGCTCAAGTACATCTCGGCGAGCGAGACGGCCAAGCTGCTGAAGCCGTACGCGAAGGCCGATGCGTTCGTGCAGATCGATCCGAACCGCAGCCTGCTCGTGCTCGCCGGTACGCCGAGCGAACTGGACAACTACCAGCGCACGATCGACACCTTCGACGTCGACTGGATGAAAGGCATGTCGATCGGCGTGTTCACGCTGCAACACGTCGAAGTCGGCAAGATGATTCCCGATCTGCAGAAGCTGTTCGGCACCGAGGGCGAATCGCCGCTGGCGGGCATGTTCCGCTTCATGCCCATCGAGTCGACCAACTCGATCGTCGCGATCACGCCGCAGCCGGAATATCTGAAGCAGGCGGAAGAGTGGCTGTACCGGCTCGATCGAGGCGGTGCCGAGAACGCGCAGCAGCTCTACATCTACAACGTCAAGAATCTCAAGGCGCCGGACCTCGCGGACTATCTCAGCGAGATCTTCCTCGGCACCTCCGGCGGTTCGCGACGCAGTTCGACGTCCGGTCGCGTGGGCCAGGGCCTGCGCTCGACGTCGCTGGGAAGTCGCGGTGGCGTCGGCGGCTCGAACAACAACCTCAGCTACGGCAATTCGCTGCGCCCGCAGTCGAGCCAGGAAAAGAATGCTCCCGCCGCGGCGACCCCTGCCGCCGGCGGCACCACGCCGGCGGCCAGCGGGTCGGGAAAGAAGGAAACCGACATCCGCATCTCGGCGATCGAAGAGAACAACCAGCTGATGATCATGGCCCAGCCGTTCGAGTGGGAGCAGATCCAGTCGGCGATCCGGCGCCTCGACGTCGTGCCGTTGCAGGTGCAGATAGAAGCGCGAATCCTCGAAGTGACCCTCAACGGAAACCTCAGCTACGGCGTGCAGTGGTATCTCAACGGCCTGATGGGCACCGCGACGGGTTCGGCGCAGGAGAACGGTCGCTATCCGATCGACTTTTCCGGCAATCGCTGGGATCGGCATCGCCTGTCGCTCGGCGCCACCGGCAACGTGGCGCCGACGAACAACGGCGGCTTCTTCTATTCGTTCCTGAGCAAGAACTTCGAGGTCGCGATTTCCGCATTGGAGTCCAGCGGCGTCGCGAAGTCGCTCGCCGCGCCGTCGCTGCTGGTCATGAACAACCAGGAAGCGCAGATCAACGTCGGTCAGCAGATTCCCGTGCAGCAGACGTACTTCACCGGCCTGACCGGAACGAATTCCAACGGCAACACGATCGGCAGCGGTTACGGCACCGTGCAGTACCTCAACACGGGTGTGACGCTCAGCGTGAAGCCGCGCGTCAATCCGGGCGGACTGATCTACCTCGACATCGAGCAGGAGGTCAGCAATCCGGGAACGCCGCCGGCCAACGGCAACGGCAATCCGCCGATCAACCAGCGCTTGCTGCAGACCCAGGTCGCGGTACAGAGCGGCGAAACGCTGCTGCTCGGCGGCCTGATCCAGGACAATCGCCGCGAAGGAGAGACCGGGCTGCCGCTGGTGAGCAAGGTTCCCGTTTTGCGCAACCTGTTCGGGTCGACGACGAAGAACAAGGATCGCACCGAGCTGATCGTGCTGATCACGCCGCGCGTGCTTTCGTCCGTGGACGAGGCGCGGCAGGCGACGCTGGACTACACCAATCAATTCGAGTCGCTCGCTCCCCTGCGCATGAAGGGTGAGGCGGTGCCTCAGTCGGCGCAACCGCAGGCGCCTGCGCCCGAACCGGCGCGTACCTATCCGATCCCCGAACACGCCCAGCCGCAAGAGGACACGCCGCGTGACCGCTAAATCGTTCAAGTTCTGCGCATCGCTTGCGCTTGCCGCCATGCTGTCCGCCGTCGTCGGATGCGCCGACAAGGCCAATCCGGACAACGTCGATCGCAGGTCGGTCGAGCGGTGGAACTACCTGATCGCTCATCAGGCCGAGAAGGCTTACGATTACCTGTCTCCGGGCTATCGCGAAACCAAGACGCGCGAAAGCTATGCCGATGCGATGAACAATCGCCCGGTCAAGTGGATGGAGGCCAAGTTCAAGAGCAAGACGTGCGATGCGGACAGTTGCCGGGTGATCGTGGAAGTGAAGTACTCCGTAGCCGTCGGCGGAGCGCCGACGATGGAGTCAAATTCGGACCAGAGCGAGACCTGGATCCGTGTTGACGGTGAATGGTACTTCCTTCCTAAGTAATTGATCTTGGAGGGGGAATTCTTGTTCGGGGGAGGGGATTGCACGTCTGTTTCCTTTGCCTTAACATGGTCGCGCTGTTGCCTGATCTCGCCCTGCCCCCAAGAGCGTTGATTGCACGATTGGAGCGAGGTTGGCCGTGAAGCAAAAAGCCCTGTGGTCAAAATTTAGGAGTGTTGCGATGAAAAGAAATAGCTTAACGACTGCCGTCGTCGCCGGTATCGCTGGCGTCGCTGGTTTCGCGGGCTTGGCGAATGCCGTCAACCTCAATCCCGACGGTCTCGGCCAGGTACTGATCTATCCGTATTACACGGTCAACAAAGGCCAGCAGACCATTCTGTCGGTCGTCAACACGACCGATATCGGCAAGGCCGTCAAGGTGCGCTTCCTGGAAGGCTACAACAGCCGCGAAGTGCTCGACTTCAACGTGTTCCTGTCGCCGCACGACGTGTGGGTTGCTGCGGTCACGGCCGCTGACGCTGCCGACGACGCGAGCGGCGGCAAGCTGCTCACCAATGACAGCAGCTGTATCGTCCAGCCGGGCACGGTGAAGAACTTCGTGACCTATGGTTTCGACGGCACCACGCCGGGCCAGGGCGCCGACGCCGGTCCGCAGACGATCGATCGTACGCGTGAGGGCTACTTCGAAGTCATCACGATGGGCGACATCACGCCGGGTTCGCAGCTCGCCAATGCCATCACCCACGTGGGTGGTAGCGGCGTTGCTCCGGGCACCGCCGTGCCGGCGGATTGCAGCTACGTTGCCGGTGCTTCCGTTGCCACGATCGAAGCTGACCTGGAGCTCACCCCGACGGGTGGTCTGTTCGGTGCGGCCGCGGTCGTCAATACCGATGAAGGTACGTACTTCGGCTACAACGCAGACGCCATCGATGGCTTCACCGAAAGCGTTGTCTACACGGACTCGGGCTCGCTCCAGCCGTCGCTGCAGCAGGCTTCCACGCCGTCCATCGCCACCAACGGTGTCGCTCGTTCGTACGTGTTCACGGGTGAAGGCCGTCTGCTGACGGTCGACTACGCGGACGGTGCGGACGCGGTCAGCGCGGTCTTCATGGCTGATGCGATCTACAACGAGTACAACCGTCAGTGGGATCTGATGGGTGCGTCGTCGGACTGGATCATCACCTTCCCGACCAAGCGTTTCTACGTCGACAAGGTGCTCTATCCGACCAACCCGACGTCGCCGTTCGTTCAGGCGTTCAACGGCAAGTCGAACATCACGGCGGCCTTCACCGGTTACGATCGTGAAGAACAGACCAGCACCCTCGGCGGCTGCGACTCGCCGGTCGGTCCGGACTGCTTCGCGAAGAACCCGGTTCTGCCGTACGAAGTCAACGCTCTGTCGTTCACGGCTGAGAAGCCGACGAACGGTTCGACCGTGCTCGGTTCGCATCTGAACTCGTACATCATTCCGTACGGTTTGGACGGCTGGGCGCAGATCGACCTGGCGTCGGGCGACGGCGGTCACGCTCTGCCGCGCGGTGTCGCTACGGACGGTTCGGACGTTTCGCTCCGTGGTCTGCCGGTGACGGGTTTCTACGCCACCAACATCATCAACAACCAGCTGCAGGGCCCGGATGGCAACATCCTCGCCAACTACAGCGGCGTGTACCGTCACCGCGCACATCGTTCGTGCGTGGGTACGGAAGCGGCTTGCTCGTAATTTCAAGCAGTCGTTATGCGATACGAGAGGGGGCTTCGGCCCCCTCTTTTTTTTGTTGAAATCACTCCTTTCCAAACAAAAAATGAACGACTCATTCCATCGTCCAATGGGGCGCGGGTAGTCATTCGAGGGCATCCGAAAAAGGGGCTGCGCCGTTCGAATCCGTGCGAGCCCGCACTTTCCGAGCCAAAGCCACTGGCAATATATTCGGGACGGCCATTACAATGGGGAGCCCGCTCCCCTGTGGATAATCAACGATGTATCGCAGCAATCCTCATATCGCCTCCGCCGTCGCGCTTGCGTTGACCGTGGCCTGCTCTACGGTCAATGCACAGGTCAAGATTCAAATGACCACCGCACCGACGCCCACGATTCCGGCGACCAACTGCACGGTGACGACGGACGCCAGTGGATTGCAGCTCGTTCCGGGCACTACGGACCTCAAGGCAAACGGGGTGACGTTGAATCCGGCCGGTTGCGGGGGGGGTACTGCAGGCACGCCGGATAACTTCGCGGCGGCAATTACCGTTCCGGCGAGTACATCGCTCAACACTCCGTTCACCGTGACTTGGTCTGCTTCCGCAGATGCGAGCATGTGTGTCTTCGGCGGGGCTCCGACGGCCAATGTTTCGGGATGGTCGTTCGGTACCGCGGCGTGCAATTCTTCGACGCAATGTGCAGGCAGCCATCCAGTGCAAGTTACCGTCAGCGCTGCTGGCTCCTATAACTTCAACGTCACTTGTACCAATGCCAGCGGTTATGCTCAGGGCAGCATTGCCGCCGCGAACAACACCCCGCCGACGCCGGCTGATTTCCCATTGACCGCGACTCCGTCGCCCGCGACGGTCAATCAGCCGTTCAAGGTCACTTGGAATGTCCAGAATGCGACTCGTTGCGACGGCACCGTGGTCAGCGGTCCGGGAACGCTTCCTGGTTGGACTACGCCGACTGATGCATCGGGGACTCGCGCCAACATCGTCGCTGCCACGGCCGGTGCTTATGTCTTGAAGTTGGAATGCTCCAATACCTACGGTTCCGTCACCAGCCAGCAAACGACGGTCAATGTCGGCACTACTCCGACTTCGTGCCCGGGGCCTGCAGGTATGACGCGCTTGACCACGAGCAATATTTCCTACGGTCAGCCCATTGGAGCGGGAGATCCTACCCGTAGCAACGTCAATGTCACCGAGTGGAGCAACATCTGGGGCTTCACGAGTCCCAGTGGAACGACTCCGGTTTCCTGGCCGGGTGTACGTGGAGCATCGGCGGTCATCAGAGGGTTCGGCCGTGACAAGTTCGTCGCCGCGCACTTCAATACGGGCTCCTCGCCGACCACTTTGAACGGCTACTTCGTATACGGGGCGTTGGCGCAGCCGAACCTCGACATGCGAATCAGCACGGTCTGTGGCGACTTCAGCCCCAATACCGAAAACGCGGCGTGCCTGGCGGATGGTCCGAATCACACCGGTATCGCCGGTGACGGCAATGCCAGCATGCATTGGGATCGACTCACGACAAATTCGACTTACTGCCACCTTACTCCGAACACGGATTACTACCTGAACATCAAGGTGCACGATCCGGTGAACACGAACAATTGCGGCGGTACGACGTGCCCGATCTGGTTGACCAGCTACCCGAATCGCTCCGGCCAGTAACGAGCAAAGCGATTCTCGAAATCACGCGATACTGATTGCTGAATGCGGCGGCACGCGGAGCGCAAAGCTCCGCGTGCCGCCGCATTTTTGATCCGCACTCGACTCCCGAGCTTCGTTTCGAACGCTCCGTGAAGGCTCAAGCCCACGGTCGTCGGCTGCATGTCGTGTAAGCTTGTGTTTTCAATTCCAATGAGGGATTCCAGTATGTCCAAGCCGCGGCTCGCCGGGGTTCTGCTGTTTGCATTGGCAGGCGTCTGTACCGCCCAGGAGGGGCCAAGTACGGTGCTCGTGCGGCAGGCGGACGCCATCGTCACGCTCGACGACGTGGACACCTTCGCGGCCGGTATTCCGGAAGCGCAGCGTCCGGCGTTCTTCAGCAGTCCGGTGCGCGTCCAAGGCATGCTGGCAAATTTGCTGACGCAAAAGCAGTTGGCTGCGAAAGCACGGCAAGAGGCGCTCGACAAGGATCCGATGGTTCAGCGGCAGGTGGCTCTCGTTGTCGAGAAGGCGCTGGCGGAAGCGCAAGTGCAGAATTTCCGGAAGAACATCAAGACTCCGGACTTCAGCAAGCTCGCGCAGGAAGAATTCCTCGCTCACAAGAGCAAGTACGCCATAAAAGGGCAGCTCGAGGTCAAGCATGTCCTGATTTCGACCAAGAGCCGCAGTGAGGCGGATGCGCGTGCTCTCGCCGACGACGTCCTGAAGCAGGCCAAGGCACATCCCGATCAGTTCGACGCTTTGATCGAAAAGTATTCGGAAGATCCGGACAAGGCGAGCAATCACGGCTTGGTGTCCGGCTCCGCCACCGAAAGCAGATACACGGCGCCGTTCGCCAATGCAGCGAAGGCATTGAAGCAGCCGGGTGATCTGGCACCCGTGACGAAGACCCCGTACGGATTCCACGTGATTCAGTTGGTTCTGAGCACGCCCGATCAGCCGCAGACTTTCGCGCAGGTCGGCCCGGAAATCATCGCTCGCTTGAAGAGCGAATACGTCGAAAAATCGGTAAAGGACTACACCGACGGGCTGCGCAATCAGAAACTGGACACCAATCGGGATCTGGTGGATTCGCTCCGTACCCGCTACGGCGCGGTGACGATGCCGCCGACGAAGGACGCGGAAGCGGGAGCGACGAAGCAGTAATCGGAGAGCCCATCCGGTCGAGCGGGATATCGCATCGGAGTCCTGGCTTTCGCAGTACGGCCAGGGCTCCCGCCGAATCCTCGGCGCATAGAAACCGGGGGCACGTGCGCAAATGTCCGTTTCCGTTCTCACGCTTCGATTCCTGAGCCGCGATCTCAGGAGTCGATTCGCTGGCAGCTTCTCCGGCGGCTTGTGGGCGCTGTTGCAGCCGCTGCTGCAGCTGGCGATCACCAGCTTCATCTTCCTGTACGTGTTCAAGGCACGCGTACCCGGTTCCGGTGCGCCGAACTACATAGCGTTCCTGGCAGTCGCGTTCTGGCCCTGGACTGCATTCTCCGAGAGCCTGCTGCGTTCGACTACGGCGATTCAGGACAATGCCGCCCTGATCGGCAAGGTCGCACTGCCGCGCGAGGTGCTCGTCGTGGCCGTGGTGGCGTCGAGCTTCGCGATCCACATCACCGGCTTCGTCGCCGTGATGATCGTGCTCACGGCGTTCGGTTACGGGATTTCGCTCCTGCATCTGCCCCTTGCACTGCTGCTCTACGTGCCCCTGTTCGCGCTTTCGCTCGGCTGCGCGCTGCTCTGCGCGGCGGTGCAGGTGTTCGTGCGCGATCTGGTGCAGGCGCTCGGCCAAGTTCTGCCGCTGCTGATGTTCACGGCACCGATCTACTACGCACGCGATCTGCTGCCCGAACGGTTCCGCGATCTGATCGACCTTCATCCGTTCACGTTCTACGCGGAATCGTACCGCGCGCTACTGCTCGATTACGGCTCCTTCGACTATTGGCGTCTCGGCGCCGCGCTGGCGCTCTGCATCGTCGTTCTGCTCGCCGGACATTGGGTGTTCCGCCGGCTCGACCCGCACTTCGAGGACTTCCTGTGACGCAGGTGCTGGTCGAAGCGCGCGGCCTCGGCAAGGCCTATCCGAAAGTCCATCGCAGCGGCGATCGAATGCGCGCACTGGGCCGGCTGCTGTTGACCGGCAACGATCGCGATCGCATCGATGTCTTGCGCGGAGTGAACCTCGAAGTCCGCCGCGGCGAATCGCTCGGCCTGATCGGCGAGAACGGCGCCGGCAAATCGACGCTGCTGAAGCTGATCACCGGCGTGCTGACGCCGACGACCGGCAGCGTGCGCGTGACGGGTGAGATCGGTGCGCTGCTCGAACTCGGAGCCGGCTTCCATCCGGAATACAGCGGCAGGGACAACGTCGCGATGGCGGCGGCGCTGCACGGGTTCAGCAGCGCGGAATTGCGCGAGCGTCTGCCGGAAATCATCGCCTTCGCCGACATCGGCGACTACATCGACGAGCCGGTCAAGCACTACTCGTCCGGCATGGTGGTACGACTCGGCTTCGCGATCGTCGCGGCATTGAAGCCCGACTTGCTCATCACCGACGAGGTGCTCGCCGTCGGTGACGAGTCGTTCCAGAAGAAATGCGTGCAGTGGATCGAGAACTACCTGGACGGCGGCGGCACCCTGATCCTCGTTTCGCACAGCATGTACCATGTGCAGAAGCTGTGCCGGCACGCTTGCTGGCTGCGCGGCGGGGAGGTCGCGATGTCCGGCGACGTGTTCGACGTGACCCAGGCCTATCTCGCCTATCACGAGCGCAAGTCCGCGCCGACGCGGTCGCGATCCGAGGCGGCGCAGGCCGGGCACGAGTTCAGCGTGCTCGGAATCGCACTGAACGAAAGCGAATCCGAGCGGCCGCTGATGCTCGAATTCGGCGACGTCTTGCGCGTACGCGTGCGTGTCCGTTCGCGCGACGGCCGCGTGCCTTGCGTGATGATCGGTGTCGTCAGGGCGGACGGCACGCCCGTCTACGGCGTCAGCACCGAGATCGACTCGGCTTCGCCGCATCGAGTCGCCGAAGACGAATATCTCTGCGAAATCGAATTCGGCAGCCTCGAACTGCTGCCGGGCAACTACAGCGTGCGCGTGCATCCGATGGACACCGAAGGCGTGCGCGTGTTCGACACGCTCGAGCGCAGCCTGACCATTCGCGGCGCTTCGCGCGAGTTCGGCCTGGTGAGATTGGCCCATCACTGGGTCCACGGCAGCCGGGACGAACGATGAGTGACGAGCATTCCCCTTTGCCGTTCACCGGTGAGCGCTTCACGCCGGAGTGCGTGCGCGAGATCTGGTACGAGCACTGGCATCGCTACGCGTTCGCCCGTGGCATCGCCACCGGAAAGCGCGTGCTCGACGCGGCCTGCGGCGAAGGCTACGGTTCGGCCTTGCTCGCGCAGGTGGCAGCGGAAGTCGTCGGCGTCGACATCGACGCGGCCTCGGTGGAGCACGCGCGCGCGCGGTACGCGTCGAATCCGAAGCTGAGCTTCGAACGCGCCGACGCGGCGAAGCTGCCCTTCGCGGACTGTTCGTTCGACGTGATCGTCTCGTTCGAAACGCTCGAGCACCTCGCCGAGCAGGAACAGATGATCGCCGGCTTCGCGCGCGTGCTGCGCGACGACGGCGTGTTGCTCGTTTCTTCGCCGGACAAGCACACCTACAGCGAAGTATCCGGTTTCCGCAACGAGTTCCACGTGCGCGAGCTCTATCGCGACGAACTGCTCGATCTGCTGCGGCCCCATTTCCAGGACGTCCGCCTCTACGGGCAGAAACTGCTGTTCCAGTCCGTGCTGTGGAACCTGGAGGCGCCGCCTCGAAACAATGAACTGTGGACGGCGGAGCGATCAGGCGGATCCTTGAATGCGGGACTCGACTACGCGCCGCTGTATTTCATCGCGGCATGCTCGAAATCGTCGCCGACGACGGCATTGCCCGACCTGTCGCTGTTCGGCGATCGCGGCGAGTCGGTCTACGAGCATTACAATCACGAAATCCGCAAGAACATGAGCGCCGGCGCCCGCATCGCCGAGCTCGAGGCCGAGATAGCCGAGCTTCGGGCGGCGGCCCAGACGCAAGCGCCGTCGGCGCAGCAGAGCGGTGGCTGGCGCTGGTGGCGCCGCAGGCGATAGACGAATGAGCACGAATCTCAATTATCAGATCAACTACGGCAGCATCGAGTCGGCGCCGGCGCAGATGCGCCAGGATCCGAATGCGCCCCTGTATGCGTCGGAGGACGGCTCGGTCGCGTCGCTCTCCAACAACGAATGCATCTTCCAGGTCAGGCGCAGCGGCGACACGCACGTCATGACGTTCCAGGTGCTGCAGGCGCTCGATCAGAGCCGCGAATTCCGCACGCTGGACGAACATGTCGCGCGCATCCTGACCGCCGTTCCCGGCCTGCAAGCACAGCGCGAGAGCGTCGTGCGGGTGCTGAACGGGCTGACCTCCCGCGGCCTGTTCGTGTCGGACGAGGATTTCCTGCAGCGCATTGCCAACGCTGCTCCGCGCACGCCCGCGCCGCTGCGTGCGGTGTTCATTCGGGCCTGCGATCGTCCGCAGCAGTTGACGCATCTGTTCGCATCGCTCGCCGATTACGAGCGCCGTTTCCGTGCGAATCGACATTACGTGCTGCTCGACGATTCCGGAACGCGCGAGGCGGCCAACAAGCATCGCGACCTGCTGCGCGAGTTCGCACGTTCGTCGGGCTGTAAATTGACGTACATCGGAACGTCCGAGCGCGAACGGCTCGTTTCCCGCCTCGCGCGCGCCGTTCCGGGCGCCGCGACGATCTTGCCGCACCTGCTCGGCAGCACTCGCGCCGAGGATCGTTTCGGCGGCGGCCGCGCCTGGAACCTCGCTCTGCTGCTCTCGGCAGGGGCAAGGTTCGTCCTGTTCGACGACGATCATCGCCTGCCGCTGCGTCGCGCCGAGCAGGCTCGCCCCGGCCTGGATCCGAATCCGTCGGCGAGCGCCTATACCCATTTCTACCGCAACATCGAGAATGCGCTCGGCGCGGGCGAAGAAGTCGGCACCGACCCCTTCGAGCTGCACCTCGGCGCAGTCGGCCACTCCCTCGGCACCCTGGTCGGCGGCTCCTCCACCTATGCCATCGATCGCGCGTCGCTGCGGGGACTCGCATTGAGCCGGCTCGACCACCTCGACGGTGAGGCGCCCATTCTCGCCACTCATCATGGCAGCTACGGCAGCTCGCGCACGGAATCGGGTTTGTGGCTGTATCAGCTTCCGGCCGCCGAGCGCGCCGAGTTCACGGCCGATCGCGAAAGCTACGTGCGCAACGTCGAGGCCGGCAGCATCTGGTACGGCTACCAGCAGGCGCGTGCAGTCAGTGCGGCGAACTTCACGCCGTTCGCGCTGGACAATACCTTCCTCCTGCCGTGCACGAATCCGGTCGGCCGCGGCGAGGATGCGCTGTTCTCGAGAGTCATGCGGTTGTGCCACCCGAATGCGTTGACGCTGGAGCTGCCGGTCGCCGTGGGACACGTGCAGGAAACGCAGCGCAGGCGTTCGACCCGGACGCTCACCGCACACACGCCCCGCTTCAACTACTTCGTCAGCGATTTCCTGCAGCGTCAGCTGTCGGATTTCTACGCCGAGGATCCCGCTCAGCGGCTGGAGCTTCTCGCCGCGCACCTGCGCGACGTCGGCGCGGCGAGCGAGCGCGGCCGGCTGCATCAGCTGCGCGAATACCTGGCCTATGCGCGCGCCGACCTCATCGAACGCTTGCAGCAGCAGTACGACGGCGCGCAGAACGCTCCGATCTATTGGCAGGCCGACATCCGGACGATCATCGAGGCCAACGGGCGCGCGCTCACCTCCAAGGCGCCGCCGCGGCTCGGCGACTGGAACGAGAATGTCGACGAAGCGGCCTGCGCGGCGCTGCTGCGCGAGGAGACCCAGCAGCTCGCGGCAGCGTACGAAGCGTGGCCGTCTCTCTGGAAATACGCTCGCGACCAAGGCGAACGCCTGCTCGACGCGATCTGAGCCGCCGCCGCGCTCATGAGCGAGCCCATCTTTCCCGGCCTGAGCAGCGTCGTCATCGTGGCCGCCGACAGTGGGCCGCTGTTGCGTGCTGCGATCGACTCGGCGTTGGCTTCCTCCGCGCCTGTCGAAGTCATCCTCGTCGACAATGCGTCGCAGGACGGCGAAGTCGAGCGCGCGCTCTCCGAGCATTCCGGCGACGCACGGCTGCGCCTCGTGCGCAACGCGTCGAATCTCGGCTTCGGCCCTGCGTGCAATCGAGGCGCGGCGGTGGCGCACGGCGACGTGTTCGTTTTCCTGAATCCAGACTGCGAGCTTCAGCCGGACACGCTCGAAGGCTTGCGTGGAGCGCTGGATGAGGGCGGACGCATCGGCCTGCTCGGCGTCGTGGTGTACGACGCGGCGGGACTGCCCGGACGCGGCAACCGGCGTCGGGATCCTACGCTGCGCCGAGCGCTGATGAGCGTCAGTGGTCTCGCACGCTTCGAGGCGCGATGGCCGGCTCTGGCGGGCATCGAGATGCCGGCTCCGAGTGTCGCTTCGGGAATCGAGTACGTGGACGCGGTTTCAGGTGCTTGCATGACCGTCAGGCGCCGCGCCTTCGAAGAAATCGGCGGTTTCGACGAGGCCTATTTCCTGCACGCGGAAGATCTCGATCTTTGCCGGCGCTTACGCGCCGCGGGTTGGCGCGTCGCCCTCACGCACGATCTGTGCGTTCGTCATCTGCAGGGAAGCTCGAGCCGGCGTCGTCCGCTGTTCGTCGCCCGCCACAAGCATCGCGGCATGTGGCGCTACTTCCGCACGTTCGATCCGGCCGCGCGCAATCCGTTGCTGCGAGCGGCGGTATGGTCCGGCATCTGGGCGCACTTTCTCGTGATCGCGTTGCGATACAAGTTGCGCGGTCCCGGCTGAATCAGGAACGAGGAGGCCGCGCAGCACGCGCGAATCGATTCTAGCCTCCCGAGGAATGGGCCTCGAGATAGACCGGACAGATGGTTTCGCTCGCCCGGCATTCGACCGTGCTCGACGGATTGGTGAACCGGATATTGAGGTAATAGTCGGTATTCGGCTGCAGGTTGCAGTACGTGTTGACGTTGCCCTGCTTCACCCACCATCGCATCGTGGGCGAACCGTCGGACGCCTTGTCGGGCACCGAACAGGCGGGATTGGCCGGGCTGTCGCTGAAGTCGCCGCAGGTCTGGCTGATGCGCAGATCGATATTCGGGCCGCCGACATTGGTCGGATAGATGAAGTAGCCATACTTGTTGGCCGAGTTCGGTCCCGTATTGAAATGCGCGCCGACGTAGTTGTAGCGCCCGAACTCGCGAATCACGGGGCCTGCGCCATTGACTCCCGGCCAAGGCGCACGGTGCGTATCGGCCGCGCTGGAATAACCCCAGATATTGTCCCATTCGACCAGCCAGACCCACGGCCGGTTGGTGATCGTCTGAACTCCGTAGGTGACGTAACTGTGCATCAGCAGGGAGCGTGCCGCGTAGGGGCTGCTGATCGTGGCCGAGCAGGCCGTGAAAGGAATTTCGAAGCCGTCGGCGAGAACAGCGTCATCCGTCACTGCAACAGACGCAGCGAGCAGCAAGGGCACGAAAGGCAGCATGTCTCTCCTCCATAAAGGGACGAATAAGCCGTCGTTGCGACGTCGCAGTCAGATCGGCAAACGATGCATCCCAACGGAGGCCGTGGGATGACACTGCATGCGATTGCCCCATCGCTCGAACGCCGAGCGGAAAAAGTTTCCCTGTGCGAACGTTCAAACGATGTTGCCAATTCGCTTCCATTTCGGAAGGAAGTCGTGAATACGTTCCGCCATGACAGCACAATCCGCCGGCGCGATCCGTGGAGACGGTCTCGCGTCGGCGGTGCCCGCTACGGCGGGCGCGCATGCCGAATCAGGAGAAGGGCGCGCGCCGGGAGCGGCGCGCCCTCTGCGGAAAGGCGTCCTAGCTGCGCGTGTTCGTCGCCGTGCGATACAGCAGCCAGCCGATCAGCGCCAGCACCGCAAGGCCGACCCACTGGTTGAAGTGCAGCGACGCCGGCAGCGCGAGCACGTCGGCGCGTTCGCTGACCACGATCGGGATTGCGATCGCGATGCCCATCAGCGCCTCGCCGGTGATCAGGCCGGCCGAGAACAGCGTGCCCGGGCGATGGATGCGGTCGCGTTCGTCCTCGTCGTGCGGGCTGACGCCGTGCTTGCGCTCGACGAAATGCGCCAGCAGGCCGCCGAGGAAGATCGGCACCATCAGCTCCAGCGGCAGGTAGATGCCGATCGCCGCAGCCAGCACCGGCACGCGGAAGCTGGACTTGCGCGACTTCAGCCATTCGTCGAACGCGATCACCACCGCGCCGATCAGCGCGCCGATGCCGATCATCGTCCACGGCAGCTTGCCGCCGAACATGCCCTTGGCGACCGAGGCCATCAGGGTCGCCTGCGGCGCGGACAGCGGGTTCGGGTGCTCGGCGGTCGGTGCGCCGATGCCGTAGGCGGTGGCGAGCAGGTTCAGCACCGGCGCCATGATCAGCGCGCAGGAGAACGCGCCGATCGCGAGCATGACCTGCTGCTTCCACGGCGTCGCGCCGACGAGATAGCCGGCCTTGAGGTCCTGCAGGTTGTCGCCGCCGACCGCCGCCGCGCAGCAGACCACCGCGCCGATCATGATCGCGGCGACCGCGCCGATCTGCGAATCGCGACCGAGCAGCAGCATCAGCACGACCGAGGCGAACAGGATCGTCGCGATGGTGATGCCGGAGACCGGATTGTTGGACGAGCCGACCAGTCCGGCCAGGTAGCCGGAGACCGAGACGAACAGGAAGCCGGCCACGATCATGATGATCGTCATCGGAATGCTGACGCCCCAGTTGGCGACGATCGCCTGATAGAGCATGGCCAGCGGCACGACGAAGGCGACCAGGGCCACCAGCATCCACTTCATCGGCAGGTCGCGTTCGGTTTCGGCGACGACGCCGGAACCTCCCTTGCGCGCCGCGGCGAGGCCGCTCTTGATGCCCGAGGCGAGCGACTTGCGCAGGCTGAACAGCGTCCACACGCCGCCGATCAGCATCGTGCCGACGCCGAGATAGCGCACCTGGGTGCTCCAGATCGCGAACGCGGTGGTGACCGCGTCCTTGCCGGCGACCTGCGCGGCGAGCGCGGTGTTGCCGTCGAGGAAGAACGCGTTGTACAGCGGAATGGCGATGTGCCAGGACAGGATGCTACCCGACAGGACGACGATGCCGACGTTGAGCCCGACGATGTAGCCGACGCCGAGTAGCGCCGGCGAGAGATTGGTGCCGAGGTAGGCGATGAACTTGCCGACGAAGGCACCGCCCGCGGCGGCATCGGGAATCATGCGCAGGCCGCTCTCGGCGGCCAGCTTGACGACCGCACCGATCGCGCCGGAAACGCCGAGGATCTTCAGTCCCGGGCCCGGGTTCTCGCCGGCCTTGAGCACTTCCGCGGCGGCCTTGCCCTCCGGGAACGGCAGCGGGTCCTCGACGATCATCGAGCGGCGCAGCGGTACCGAGAACAGCACGCCGAGCAGGCCGCCGAGGCCGGCGATGGCGAGCACCCAGGAATAGCGGAAGTCCTGCCAGTAGCCGAGGATGATCAGCGCCGGGATCGTGAAGATCACGCCGGCCGCGATCGACGAACCGGCCGAGGCGCCGGTCTGCACGATGTTGTTCTCGAGGATCGTGCCGCCGCCGAGCAGGCGCAGCACGCCCATCGAGACGACCGCAGCGGGAATCGCCGTCGCGATGGTCAGGCCGGCGAACAGGCCGAGGTAGGCGTTCGCGGCGGCGAGGATCATCGCCAATATCATCGAAAGAATCACGGCGCGCACCGTGAGCTGCGCGCCGGACTTGGCCGCGACGGGTTGGGAATTCATGCAGTGCCCCTTGCTGGAGGTGATCGCGCGAACAGCACGGCGCGGTCCGCGACGGTATCAAAACACAAGCTCCGCCGGGCGTCACCCGGCGCGCGCCGTACGCCGGCGCAGGTCCGGCGCGATGCGCGATAATTTCCCGCTACGGGCAGCACGCTGCCGGCCGAGCGAGGGCTGCGATGATCCACGAAATCCTGAAGATGGGCGATCCGCGTCTGCTGCGCGTCGCCAAGCCGGTCGAGCGCTTCGGCACGCCCGAGCTGCGCGTCCTGATCGCCGACATGTTCGAGACCATGCACGCCGCCAACGGCGTCGGGCTCGCCGCGCCGCAGATCGGCGTGGACCTGCAGCTGGTGATCTTCGGCTTCGACCGCAACGAACGCTACCCGGACGCGCCGGCGGTGCCGCGCACGATCCTGCTCAATCCGACGCTCACGCCTCTGTCCGACGCCCGCGAGGAGGGCTGGGAGGGCTGCCTGTCGGTGCCGGGCCTGCGCGGTGTGGTCGAGCGCTGGTCGTCGATCCGCTACACGGGCTTCGATCCGGACGGCGTGCCGATCGATCGGATCGCCGAGGGCTTCCACGCGCGCGTCGTGCAGCACGAGTGTGATCACCTCATCGGCAAGCTCTATCCGATGCGGATCACGGACTTTTCGCGCTTCGGCTTCGCCGAGGTGCTGTTCCCGGGTCTGGAACTCGCCGACGACTGACGGTCGGGCCGGATCGGAGAGCGTCTCTCGCAGAGCCGCAGAAAACGCGGAGAAGAGAACAATCGCTTTGCCTTTCTCTGCGTCCTCTGCGGCTCTGCGAGAAAAGCTTCCTCCTTGCAGCCGCCGGGCGACTACCGCCCGGAGAGCCCTTTCAGCCCTCGGCCTTCGAGCGAACCCGGTTGATCTCGTCGCGCAGCTGCAGCGCCGCCTTGCGAGCGGCGTCGGCGAAATCCTCGCCGTTGCCCGCGTAGAGAATCGCGCGCGAGGAGCTGATGATCAGGCCGCCGCCGGAGGCCGTCGCGCCGTTCTTGACGACGGCCGCGACATCGCCGCCCTGCGCCCCGACGCCGGGCACCAGCAAGGGCAGGTCGCCGACGCGGCGGCGCACGTCGGCGAGTTCTTCCGGGTAGGTTGCGCCGACGACCAGCGCACAGTTGCCGTTCGCGTTCCAATCGCGCGCGACGGTTTCGGCGACGTGCTGGTACAGCGTGCGCTCGATGCCGTCGGCATTGCGCACGGTCAGGTCCTGCAGGTCGCGCGCGCCCGGATTGGAGGTGCGGCAGAGCAGGATCACGCCCTTGTCGGCGCGATCGAGGAAGGGTTGCACCGAATCGCGGCCGAGGTAGGGATTGGCCGTGACCGCGTCCGCGCCGTAGCGGTCGAATGCTTCGGCCGCGTACTGCTGGGCGGTCGAGCCGATGTCGCCGCGCTTGGCGTCGAGGATCACCGGCACACCGGGATGCGCGGCGTGAACGTGCGCGATCAGGCGCTCGAGCGCGCCTTCAGCGGCGTGCGCGGCGAAATGCGCGATCTGCGGCTTGAAGCAGCAGACCAGATCGGCAGTCGCATCGACGATCGCGCGGCAGAATTCGAAGATCGCGTCCGGACGGTCGCGCAGAGCCGCTGGGAACTTCGCCGGCTCCGGATCCAGGCCGACGCAGACGAGGGAGTCGTGGCGTCGCCAAGCGTGATTGAGTGCGTCGAGGAAGGTCATACGCCGAGTATGCCGAGAATCGCTTTCTTCTGCGGGTGGGAGAAGGATCGAAGGTGGATGAGGAGAGCGCCAATCCACCCGTTGCGCTTGGCGCGCTCTCCCGCCGGCGTCCTGCCTCGGCCTCAGCCGCTCGCAGCGGCCGAGGCCCTCGTCCCTGGTGCCGCTCTCCCGCAAGCAGGAGAGCCGAGATTCAAGCCAGCTTCTTGTAGCGAAGCCGATGCGGCTGCGCCGCTTCGTCGCCGAGACGACGCTTCTTGTCTTCCTCGTACTCGCGATAGTTGCCTGGGAAGAACTCGACGTGCGAATCGCCCTCGAAGGCGAGGATGTGCGTGGCGATGCGATCGAGGAACCAGCGGTCGTGCGAGATCACGAACGCGTTGCCCGGGAATTCGAGCAGGGCGTCCTCGAGCGCGCGCAAGGTTTCGATGTCCAGATCGTTCGACGGTTCGTCGAGCAGCAGCACGTTGCCGCCCTGCAGCAGCGTCTTGGCGAGGTGCAGGCGGCCGCGTTCGCCGCCGGACAACGTGCCGACCAGCTTCTGCTGGTCCTGGCCCTTGAAGTTGAAGCGGCCGATGTAGGCGCGCGACTGGATCTCGATGCCGTTGATGGTCAGGATGTCGGCGCCGCCGGAGACTTCCTGGAACACGTTGTGGTTGCCTTCGAGCTTCTCGCGGCTCTGGTCGACGTAGGCGATGTTGACGGTCTGACCCTTGGCGATCTCGCCCTTGTCCGGCGTTTCCTGGCCGGTGATCATCTTGAACAGGGTCGACTTGCCGGCGCCGTTCGGGCCGATGATGCCGACGATCGCGCCGGCCGGCACGGTGAAGCTGAGGTCGTCGATCAGCAGGCGATCGCCGAACGACTTCGACACGTTCTTGAACTCGATCACCGAGTTGCCGAGCCGCTCGCCCGGCGGGATGAAGATTTCGTTGGTCTCCTGGCGCTTCTGGTAGTCGACCGATTGCAGCTCCTCGATGCGGGCCAGGCGCGCCTTGCCCTTGGAGCGGCCGCCCTTGGCGTTCTGGCGCGCCCATTCCAGTTCGCGCTGGATCGCCTTCTGGCGCGCCTTCTCCTGGCTCTCTTCCTGCTTCAGGCGTTCGTCCTTCTGCTCCAGCCAGGACGAATAGTTGCCCTTCCACGGAATGCCGCGGCCGCGGTCGAGTTCGAGGATCCATTCGGCGGCGTTGTCGAGGAAGTAGCGATCGTGCGTGACCGCGACGACGGTGCCCGGGAAGTCGTGCAGGAAGTTCTCCAGCCACTCGACCGACTCGGCGTCGAGGTGGTTGGTCGGTTCGTCGAGCAGCAGCATGTCCGGCTTGGACAGCAGCAGGCGGCACAGCGCGACACGGCGCTTCTCGCCGCCGGAGAGCTTGGCGACGTTCGCCTCCCACGGCGGCAGGCGCAGCGCGTCGGCGGCGACTTCCAGCTGGCGTTCGAGCGCGTGCGCGTCGTTCGCGGCGAGCAGGTTCTCCAGGCGCTGCTGCTCGGCGGCGAGCTTGTCGAAATCGGCGCCTTCCTCGGCGTAGGCCGCGTAGACCTCTTCCAGGCGCTTCTGTGCGCCGATGATCTCCGACACGCCTTCCTCGACGACCTCGCGCACGGTCTTTTCCGGATCGAGCTTGGGCTCCTGTTCCAGATAGCCGATCTTGGTGCCCGGATTCGGGCGCGCCTCGCCGACGAAGTCCTTGTCGACGCCGGCCATGATGCGCAGCACGGTGGATTTGCCGGCGCCGTTCAGGCCGAGCAGGCCGATCTTGGCGCCGGGGAAGAACGACAGCGAGATGTCCTTGATGATCTGGCGCTTCGGCGGGACGACCTTGCTGACGCCGATCATCGTGTAGATGTATTGCATGCTGACTCCGGGCGAAGAACGCGGCAGCGCTGGCGACAGCGCCGGGTCCGAGTGGAACGAGAAGAGCGGCATTATCGCCGATCGGCGGGCGGTGCGTCATGTCTCGCCCGCGAACGGGGCCATATGGCGCGCCACAAAGCGGTAACATGCGCTCCCCCGTCCGTCTGCACAGGTCCGCGCGATGTTCTCCAAGGATGCCCGTATCGAAGGTTTCGACCCCGAGCTCGCCCAGGCGATCGCCGCCGAGGGCCGGCGCCAGGAGGACCACGTCGAGCTGATCGCTTCGGAGAACTACGCCAGCCCGCGCGTGCTCGAGGCGCAGGGTTCGGTGCTGACGAACAAGTACGCCGAGGGCTACCCGGGCAAGCGCTACTACGGCGGCTGCGAATACGTCGACGTCGCCGAGAGCCTGGCGATCGCGCGCGTCAAGGAGCTGTTCGACTGCGACTACGCCAACGTGCAGCCGCACTCGGGCTCGCAGGCGAACCAGGCGGTCTACTTCGCCCTGCTCAGCCCCGGCGACACGATCCTCGGCATGAGCCTCGCCCACGGCGGCCACCTGACCCACGGCGCCAAGGTGAACTTGTCCGGCAAGATCTTCAACGCGGTGCAGTACGGCATCGACCCGGCCACCGGAAAGGTCGACTACGCCGAGATCGAGAAGCTCGCGCTCGAACACAAGCCGAAGATGATCGTGGCCGGCTTCTCGGCGTATTCGCAGGTGCTGGACTGGGCGCGCTTCCGCGCGATCGCCGACCAGATCGGCGCCTATCTCTTCGTCGACATGGCGCACATCGCCGGTCTGGTCGCCGCGGGCGTCTATCCGAGCCCGGTGCCGCACGCGCACGTCGTCACCTCGACCACCCACAAGACCCTGCGCGGTCCGCGCGGCGGCATCATCCTCGCCAAGGGGCTCGGCGCGGAGCTGGAAAAGAAGCTGCAGTCGATCGTCTTCCCCGGCATCCAGGGCGGCCCGCTGATGCACGTGATCGCGGCCAAGGCGGTCGCGTTCAAGGAAGCGCTGGAGCCGGCGTTCAAGACCTACCAGCAGCAGGTGGTGAAGAACGCGCAGGCGATGGCGAAGACCTTCGTCGCGCGCGGCTACAAGATCGTCTCTGGCGGCACCGAGAACCATCTGATGCTGCTCGACCTGATCGGCCGCGAGGTCACCGGCAAGGACGCCGAAGCCGCGCTCGGCGAGGCGCACATCACCGTCAACAAGAACGCGGTGCCGAACGACCCGCGCTCGCCGTTCATCACCTCGGGCCTGCGCATCGGCACGCCGGCGGTGACCACGCGCGGCTACCTCGAACAGGACTGCGTCGACCTCGCCCACTGGATCTGCGACCTGCTCGACGCGCCCGGCGACGCCGGCGTGGTCGCACAGGCGCGCGAGAAGGTCGAGGCGCAGTGCCGCAAGTATCCGGTGTATCAGTGAGCGGCCGAGCGGTGAGCGGTGAGCGGAAAAAACCGATTCGCGCCGAGCGCGCTGCGACCGTGCCTGCTCTTCACCGCTCACCGCTCACTGCTCACCGCTGACCCGAATGCACTGCCCCTTCTGCCAGCACGAAGACACCCGCGTGATCGACTCGCGCGTGTCCGACGACGGCGCCACGATCCGGCGCCGGCGCGAGTGCGAGCGCTGCGGGGAGCGCTTCAACACGTTCGAGACGGCCGAGATCAAGCTGCCGAGCGTGATCAAGAACGACGGTCGCCGCGAGGCGTTCGACGAGCGCAAGCTGCGCACGAGCTTCGATCTCGCCCTGCACAAGCGCCCGGTCTCGCGCGACGCGGTCGACGCCGCCATGCGTGCGGTCATCGACGACCTGCGCAAGAGTGGCGAGCGCGAGGTTCCTTCGCGACAGATCGGCGAGCTGGTCATGCGCGCGCTGAAGAAGCTCGATCAGGTCGCCTTCGTGCGCTTCGCCTCGGTCTACCGCAGCTTCGAGGACGTGCAGGCGTTCCGCGAGGAGATCGAACGCCTCGAACGCGACCTGCCGGCGATCGAGGGCCTGCAACTGCCGCTGCTCGGTGAAGCCGCCGCCGCGGGAACCGCCAAGAAGCGGTGAGTCCCGACATGCAGGGCGAAGGCTCTCCCTCCGTCATTTCCGCGAACGCGGGACGTATCCGACGAGATCCCGTCGGATTTCCGCTTTTGTGGGAAGGCCGACTGCCGGCCGCGCCATGAATTTTTCTGCCGTTGATCATGCGCTGATGGCGCGCGCACTGCGCCTCGCCGAACGTGGCCTGTTCACGACGCAACCCAATCCGCGCGTCGGCTGCGTGCTCGCGCACGGCGAGGAAGTCGTCGGCGAAGGCTGGCACCAGCGCGCCGGTGGCCCGCATGCGGAAGTGTTCGCGTTGCGCGCAGCCGGCGCGCGCGCGCGCGGCGCGACCGCGTACGTGACGCTGGAGCCCTGTGGTCTGCACGGCCGCACTCCGCCGTGCGCCGATGCGCTGATCGCGGCCGGCGTCGCGCGCGTGGTGATCGCCAGCGAGGATGCCTTCCAGAACGAGGGCGGTGCGCTCGCGCGCCTGCGCGCGGCTGGAATCGAGATCGGCACCGGCCTGCTGCGCGACGCCGCCCGCGAACTCAATCGCGGCTTCTTCTCGCGCGTCGAGCGCGGCCGGCCGTGGGTGCGCCTGAAACTGGCGATGAGCCTGGACGGCCGCACCGCGCTGGCGAACGGAGCCTCGAAATGGATCACCGGCGAGGCCGCGCGCGAGGACGTGCAGCGCTGGCGCGCGCGCAGCTCGGCGATCCTGACCGGCAGCGGCACCGTGGCGGCAGACGATCCACGCCTGACGGTGCGCCTCGCCGCCTCGGCCGAAGCGGACGGGGAAGCCGTCGCGCCGCTGCGCGTCGTGCTGGATCGCGCCCTGCGCATGCCGGCGCAGTCGAACGTGCTCGACGGCAACGCGCCGACCCTGGTTTTTCACGCGCCCGGCCTACAGGCGCCACATGCGGGCTTCGATCGCGTCGAGCGCGTGGCGGTTGAAAGCAGCGCGGGTGGCCTCGATCTGGCCCGAGTGCTGGCCGAACTCGGCCGGCGCGGAGTCAATGAACTGCAAGTCGAAGCGGGGCCGGTGCTGAGCGGCGCCTTGTTCGCCGCCGGCCTGGTCGACGAGCTGCTGCTGTATATCGCGCCGGTACTGCTCGGCAATACCGCGCGACCTCTGCTAACCCTGCCGTCGCTTGCCGACATGGCTGAGCGCTGGCGGCTGCGCACCATCGAACGGCGACAGGTCGGCGATGACCTGCGCTGGTTGTTGCGCACCTCGAATCAGCCAACGGAGTAGTCATGTTCACGGGAATCATCCAGGCCGTCGGCCGCATCGCCGAGCGCGAGCAGCGCGGCGGCGACGCGCGCATCGTGATCGAGGTCGGCACGCTCGACCTCGCCGACGTCGCGCTCGGCGACAGCATCGCGGTGGCCGGCGTCTGCCTGACCGCGGTCGAACTCGCCGGCGGGCGCTTCGCCGCCGACGTTTCCGCCGAGACGCTGCGCCTGACCACGCTCGGCGCGCTCGCCGTCGGCGACGCGGTCAACCTGGAGAAATCGCTGCGCCTGGCCGATCGTCTCGGCGGGCACCTGGTCTCCGGCCACGTCGACGGCGTCGGCGCGGTCGTGGCGGTGCGCGACGACGGCGGCTCGCAGCGCTGGACGTTCCGCGCGCCGGCGCCTTTGGCGCGCTACATCGCCGTCAAGGGCTCGATCTGCGTCGACGGCACCAGCCTGACCGTCAACGAAGCCGGCGCCGACACCTTCGGCGTCACCTTGATCCCGCACACGCTGGCCGCGACCACGTTCGGTTCGCGCAAGGCGGGCGATGCGGTGAACCTCGAAGTCGACCTGATCGCCCGATACGTCGAAAGGCTGTACGGCGAACGCGGAGCCCACCCATGAGTTACGCCACCATTCCCGAACTGGCCGCCGAGATCCGCGACGGCCGCATGGTCGTCATCGCCGACGACGAGGATCGCGAGAACGAAGGCGATCTGATCATGGCCGCGCAGGCGGTGACCGAGGAGGCGATCGCCTTCATCGTGCGCCACTCCAGCGGCATCATCTGCCAGCCGATGCTGCGCGCGCGGCTGGAGGAATTGCAGCTGCCGCAGATGGTGGCCGAGAACAGCGAAAGCCATCGCACCGCGTTCACGATCTCGGTCGACTATCGCCACGGCACCACCACCGGCATTTCCGCCGCCGATCGCGCGCGCACCATCCGTGCCTTGGCCGACCCGACCTCGCAACCCGGCGATTTCGCGCGGCCGGGCCACATCTTTCCGCTGCGCTACAGCGAAGGCGGCGTGCTGACCCGCGCCGGCCACACCGAGGCAACCATCGACCTCGTGCGCCTGGCCGGCCTGCCGATGCTGTCGGGCATCCTGGTCGAGATCGTCAACGACGACGGCACCATGAAGCGCGGCGCGCAGCTGTTCGAGTTCGCGCGCGAACACGGCCTCAAGGTCGGCACGATCGCCGACCTGATCCGCCATCGCCTGCAGACCGAGAAGACCGTCGTGCGCGCATTCGAGCGCGAGGTGCAGACCGAATTCGGCCCGTTCCGCCTGATCGCCTACCGCGACGCGCTGTCCGCGCCGCCGCATTTCGCACTCGTGCGCGGGCGCGTGGACGACGGCGCGCCGGTGCTCGCGCGCGTGCACGTGCGCGACACGCTGACCGACGTGCTGCACCTGACCGACACGCCGTGCGGACTGACCGTCAGCGCCGCCTTGCGCCGTGTCGCCGAGGAGGGGCGCGGCGTCGTCGTCGTGCTGTCCGACGCCGGCGAGGCGCTGCGCGCGCTCGACCGGCTCGCGCGCGAAGGCGAGGTCAGGAACGCGGCGGCGTTCGACGGCCGCCAGCACGGTCTCGGCGCGCAGATCCTGGCCGATCTCGGCGTGCATCGCCTGCGCGTGCTCGGCACGCCGCGGCGCTTCCACGGGCTCGACGGTTTCGGCCTGGAAGTGGTCGGCTACGAAGAGGCCGCCGCTACGCCCTGACGCGTGTCGGTTAAACTGCGCATCGCACATCCGCTTTCGGTCTCAGCATGCCCACGTTTTCAGGAGAACTACGCGCGCCGGCGGACGCCCGCTACGCGATCGTCGCGAGCCGCTGGAACCCGCGCATCGTCGATGCGCTGGTCGACGGCGCGCTGCACGCGCTGCGCGAACACGGCGTCGCCGACGAGGCGATCGACCTCGTGCGCGTGCCCGGTGCCTGGGAGATCCCGCCGGCTGCGGCCCGGCTCGCCGGCGGCGGACATGCGGCGATCCTCGCGCTCGGCTGCGTCGTGCGCGGCGACACGCGCCACTACGAGCACGTCGCCGACGGCTGCGCCGAAGGCCTGATGCGCGTCGCGCTGGATTTCCGCATCCCGGTGCTGAACGGCGTGCTCGCAGTCGAACGCCATGCCGACGCGGAAGCGCGCGCCGGTGGCGCGCACGGCAACAAGGGCGAGGAGGTCGCGTTGGCGGCCTTGGAAATGGTCGACCTGTGGAGGCAACTGTGACCTCTTCGACGCAGCACCCTTCCGGCGTCGATCCCGCCGCGCGCTCGCGTGCACGCCGTCGCGCGCTGCAGGCGGTCTACGCCTGGCAGCTCAGCGGCTCGCGCATCGACGGCGTGATCGCGCAGTTCCGCCACGAGCAGGACATGCAGATCGCCGACCTGGAATATTTCGAGGATCTCGTGCGCGGCGTCGAGCGCGAGCACGGCGAACTCGACGCGGCGCTGGCGCCGTTCCTCGACCGCGAGGTCGAGCGCGTCGACCCGATCGAGCGCGCCGCGCTGCGCATCGCCGCCTACGAGATGCGCCATCGCATCGACGTGCCGTACCGCGTCGTCATCAACGAAGCGGTCGAGACGACCAAGCGCTTCGGTTCCGACCACGGCCACACCTACGTCAACGGCGTGCTCGACAAGCTCGCCGGCGTGCTGCGCGGCGCCGAGTACGCCGCCTCGCGCGCCTGACCGCGCGAGGCGCGGCATGGCCGAGTTCGACCTGATCGACCTGATCCGCGCGCGCTGCGCGATCGAGCGCGCCGATGTGCGCTTAGGTATTGGCGACGACGCAGCGATCCTGGCGCCGCCCGCAGGTCACGATCTCGTCGTCAGCACCGACACCCTGGTCGAAGGCGTGCATTTCCCGGCCTCGACCGGCGCGCGCGATCTCGGCTGGAAGGCGCTCGCGGTGAATCTTTCCGACCTCGCCGCGATGGGTGCGACGCCGGCCTGGGCGCTGCTCGCGCTGACCCTGCCGGTCGCCGATCGCGCTTTCGTGGCCGACTTCGCCGACGGGTTCGCCGAGCTGGCCGCGCAGCACCGCGTCGCCCTGGTCGGCGGCGACACCACCAGCGGGCCGCTCAGCGTGACCGTCGTCGTGCACGGTTTCGTGCCGCCGGAGCGCGCTTTGCGCCGCGACGGCGCGCGCATCGGCGACCAGGTGTTCGTGACCGGCGCGATCGGCGACGCCGCCGGCGGCCTGGCCTGCCTGGAGCGGCGCCATCCGCATCTGTTCGAAGTGCCCGCCGAGGCGCGCGAAGCCTTGATCGCACGGCTCGAGCGCCCGACGCCGCGCGTCGCCGCCGGCTCCGCACTGCGCGACAGCGCGACCGCCTGCATCGACGTCTCCGACGGCCTGCTCGCCGATCTGGGACACATCGCCGCGCGCAGCGGCGTCGGCATCGAACTCGACGCGTGGAAGCTGCCGACTTCGTCCGCGCTGCTGAGCGCGTTCGAGGAGAACGAACGCCTGGTGCTGCAGGCCGGTGGCGGCGACGACTACGAACTCGCGTTCACCGCGCCATTGGAGCGCGCGACGACGATCGAGCGCGACCTCGCGCGCCTGGGCTGCGGCGCGACGCGCATCGGCACCGTCGTCGGCGGCAGCGGCGTGCGCCTGCTCGACGCCAAGGGCGGCGAGATCCGCCTGTCCCGACGCGGCTGGAACCATTTCGCGTGAAGCTCGACGCCGCGCAGCGCCGCGCGATCCTGGCCGATCCGGCCGGCTGGATCGCCAGCGGCTTCGGCAGCGGCCTGAGCCCGTACGCGCCCGGCACGGCCGGCTCGCTCGCCGCGTTGATTCCCTGGTTCGCTCTGCGCGAACTGCCATTGCCGGCCTATGCGCTGGCGATCGTGGCGGCATTCGCGCTCGGCGTGTGGGCGTCCAATCGCGTCGTCGCGAGATTGCACATCGAGGATCCCGGCGTGATCGTCTGGGACGAATTCGTCGGCCAGTGGATCGCGCTGGCGCCGCTGCTGGTGTGGCCTTCGAACTGGCCGTGGGTCGTCGTGGCGTTCGCGCTGTTCCGCCTGTTCGACGTCACCAAGCCGTGGCCGGTGTCGTGGGCCGATCGCGCCGTGAAGGGTGGGGTCGGCGTCATGCTCGACGATGCGCTCGCCGGCGTTTACGCCGCGCTCGTCTTGAGCGCGGCGCTGTACGCGATCGCCTAGCGAGCTGTCTGCTTTTGGGCGGGAGCCGCCGTTTCCGAGAATTCGATCGTCGAGCGATGCTCGAAGGTGCCGCTGTAGTTCGACAGCTTGCCGGGCTGGGCCTGCGTGTTGATGACGTTGTAGGCCATGAAGCCGACGACGGGAAGGCCGCGCAGGGAAATGGGTTTGCCGTCGGATTGTCGACCGCCGGCCAACGAGTGCGTCTCTATTGAGCCGGTGCGGGAAGTCCCCAGCCTGAGTTCCATCCAGCCTTCGCTTGAAAACGGCATATCTTTGGTCGTCAGGTGCGAGCCCAGCACGCCGGAGGGGGTTTCTGGGATTTGTCTCTCGAGAAAGCTGACGACATTGACTTGATAGTCGAGAACTTGGCGGCATTCAGGGTAATCGCACGCCCCTAGCGCAAAGCGTTGGCCTTCGCGGTCGTGCTGAGTCATGGGAGTCCCGATGCCGGACGTGCTGTTGGAAAACGCACGATCAAAGGGGGCTATCGTGGAGTCGGGATAGAGTTGCCTGTCGACGTAGAACGCCTTGGTCGGAAAAGTGACGACCCAGTCGGTGTTCGCGCCCATGCTCGAGGCGGTCAGGAATTCGTTGTAGAGGACGTCTGCCATGAATACCGCGCTGACCGCGTCGATGCCTCGATCGTAATCGAGCGTCAGCGGCGAACCGTCGTTGGTGGCGAGGGTCGCGAGCGCGCCGTGGCGCGCGGACGCAGCCGAGTTCGCCTGCGCCAGGGTGTCCTCGGGAGGCAGCAGCACTCGATCGGTGAACCCGGCCAACGCGCTCGCGTTGTAGGAGTAGAAGATGCCGTCGCCGGCGTTCACGATCATCGCCGAGCCCATCAGGCCGTTGCTCGGCGGAAGCAAATCCGCCAGCGCAGTATCGACGCTCAGGCGGCTGCAATCCGGTGGTAGGACTTGGCCGTTCTGGTGGGGAGGCGTGATGATTTCGTCCGTATCGCTGGCGGGAATGACATCGCCGAGCGCGACGATCTCGAAATAGCCTTCGCGTACGCGCGCGATGTCTTGTGGGCCGTCGTCGGCAGGATAGTTCGGGCTTTGGCCGTCGAAGCCGTAGGTGACGAAGGACTTTTCCTTGTTCGCCCCGTCGATGCAGCTGTTGTCGTTGGTGACCAGCTTGGCACCGCTCGCCGGATCGGCCGGATCGACCGCCGAGACGGCGGCCACCCAGGTGTCGTGCGAGGCGAGGAACACCAGGAAATCGAGCGCCGGGCGGCCGTTGTAGCCTTCCAGGAAACGCACCTTCATGGCCTTGCCGATGTCGCTGGTGTTGACCACCGACAACAATGTGTCTTGATGGTTGTTGACGGTGTAGTACGGGTAGATCAGCGCTTGGCCGAGGCCCTTCGGATTCAGGCTGACGGCTGCCGCGGAACCTGCGAACAGCAAGGCGCCGAGCGCCGCCGGGATTGCACCGTTGGGGATCATGATGTCGTTTCCTCGAATTCCGGAATCGAAGCCGATGGCGTCCTGGGATGGCCAATCTGCTGCGTCGTCGGATACGGATGAGTCATATGCGTCGTCACGATCAGGCGGTCAAAGGCAAGGGCCGATATTGCCGATGCAGGTCGTGCTCGAACGATGCGCGAAAGTGCCGCTGTAGTTCGAGAGCTTGCCGGGTTGAGCCTGGGTATTGATGACGTCGTAGGCCATGAAGCCGGTGACGGGCAGGCCAAGCAGGCCAATCGAATTGCCGTCGGAAAGTTGGCCGGTAAACAAGACATGTCCGCCGCCGCCGGAGGCAAGATCGACCTGCATCCAACCCTCTGTCCGAAACGGCTCCGCATTGAGCACCAGGCGCGATCCCAGCACTCCGGAGGGAGTTCCTGCGGGCGGAGCGGTGAGAAAGCTGATGACGTTGACCTGATAGTTCAGTCGCGAGTACGGATCGGGAGAGCAGCCCGGCGAGGCAAGCTCGCATCCGCCGAGGGACGGGGATTGGATTTCGCGATCGTACTGGTTTAGGAGCGCCTTCACCGGAGCTGCGCCGTTCGTGAACGTCAGGAAGAACGGCGATATAGGCGAGGCGGGATAGAGCCGCTTGTCGACGTAGAACGCCTTGGTCGGGAAGGTGACGACCCAGTCGGTATTCGCGCCCATGCTCGAAGCGGTCAGGAACTCGTTGTAGACGGTGTCGGCCATGAACACCGCGCTGACCGCGTCGATGCCGTCGGCGTAGTCGATCGCCAGCGGCGTACCGTCGTTGGTGTAGACGGTCGCGACGGCGCCGTCGAGCGTGGATGCATTCGAGTTCGCTTGCGCGAGCGTGTCTTCCGGAGGCGTCAACGCCCGATCGGTGAACCCGGCCAGCGCACTCGCGTTGTAGGAATAGAAGATGCCGTCGCCGGCGTTCACGATCATGGCCGAGCCCATGAGGGCATTGTTCGGTGGGAGCAGATCCGCCAACGCCGCATGGGTGTTCAGGCGCTTGCAATCGGGTGGCGCGTAGTCGTCGGACCCGACGTAGCCTGACGGACTGATGATGCGTTCGGTCACACTGCCGCGAACGACGTCGCCGAGTGCGATGATCTCGAACGAGCCTTCGCGAACCCGCGCGATGTCTTGCGGACCGTCGTCGGCCGGAAAGCTCGGGCTTTGGCCGTCGAAGCCGTAAGTGACGAAGGGCTTCTCCTTGTTCGCTCCGTCGATGCAACTGGTGTCGTTGGTGACCAGTTTGGCGCCGCTGGCCGGATCGGCCGGATCGACCGCCGAGACGGCGGCCACCCAGGTGTCGTACGGAGCGAGGAACACCAGGAAATCCAGCGCCGGACGGCCGTTGTAGCCCTCCAGGAAGCGCACCTTCAGCGCCTTGCCGGTGTCGCCGGTGTTGATCACCGACAGCAGCGTGTCCTGGTGGTTGTTGACCGTGTAGTATGGATAGATCAGCGCCTGGCCGAGACCTCGCGGGCTCAGGCTAACGGCGAATGCGCAGCCGGCGGACAGCGCGCCGGCGATTCCCATGACAAGTCTGTACATGGATTCCGTCCCCAGTCGTCGTGATGTATTGCGAACTCTAGTGGATTCGGTCTTGCGAATCCGCGCACTTCCGTATCGCGCTTGATCGTACCTATCGGCACGAGCGCTTGCGTTTTGTAAGGACGCGCGCGACGCCGCCGGGCGTCGCGCGCGCCATTGAGCTAACTGCCTAGGCGGACCGCTGTGGCGATCATTCCACCGATATCTAGCGAGCCGTCTGCTTTTGTGCGGGAGCCGCCGTTTCCGAGAAGTCGATCGTCGAACGATGCTCGAAGGTGCCGCTGTAGTTCGACAGCTTGCCGGGCTGGGCCTGCGTATTGATGACGTTGTAGGCCATGAAGCCGACGACGGGGAGGCCGTTCAATTGGACATTCGCGCCGTCCAGTGTCCGTCCGCCGCTCAACGCGTGCCCGCCGTCGTGCGTCGCAAGATCGACCCTCATCCAACCTTCCTCCCAGAACGGCTCCACATGAGCGGTCAGGTGAGAGCCGAGTACGCCGGAAGGCGCTCTTGCGTCCGGATTCGGAAGAAATCCGACGACGTTGACTTGATGTTCGAAGAACGGTCGGAAAGCGAGGCAGCTCGGGCCGGGAACGGCTTCGCAAGCTTCGGGAGACGACTGGCTTTTGCGGTCGTACTGGGTTGCGCTGGTGGTCGCTCTGGAGCGGCCGTCGGTGAATGGTTCGAAAAAAGGTGCGGTGGTGGAAGAAGGATAGGTCTGCTTGTCGACGTAGAACGCCTTGGTCGGAAAAGTGACGACCCAGTCGGTGTTCGCGCCCATGCTCGAGGCGGTCAGGAATTCGTTGTAGAGGGTGTCGGCCATGAGCGCCGCGCTGACCGCGTCGATGCCTCGGTCGTAGTCGAGCGTCAGCGGCGAACCGTCATTGGTGGAAATGGTCGCGACGGCGCCGTGGCGCCTGGACGCCGCCGAATTCGCTTGTGCGAGTGTGTCTTCGGGAGGCATCAGCACTCGATCGGTGAACCCGGTCAGCGCACTCGCGTTGTAGGAGTAGAAGATGCCGTCGCCGGCGTTCACGATCATCGCGGAGCCCATCAGGCCGTCGTTCGGCGGGATCAGATCCGCCAGCGCCGCGTCGACGTTCAGGCGGCTGCAGTCGGGCGGCAGGATCTGGCCGCTTTGGTACGAGGGCGAGATGATTTCACTCGTATCGCTGGCGGGATCGACATCGCCGAGCGTGACGATCTCGAAATAGCCTTCGCGTACGCGCGCGATGTCTTGCGGGCCGCCGTCGGCCGGAAAACCCGGGCTTTGGCCGTCGAAGCCGTAGGTCACGAAGGTTTTTTCCTTGTTCGACCCGTCGATGCAGCTGTTGTCGTTGGTGACCAGCTTGGCGCCGCTCGTCGGATCGGCCGGATCGACCGCCGAGACGGCGGCCACCCAGGTGTCGAGCGGGGCGAGGAACACCAGGAAATCCAGCGCCGGGCGGCCGTTGTAGCCTTCCAGGAAGCGCACCTTCAGCGCCTTGCCGGTGTTGCCGGTGTTGATCACCGACAGCAGTGTGTCCTGATGGTTGTTGACCGTGTAGTACGGGTAGATCAACGCCTGGCCGAGGCCCTTCGGATTCAGGCTGACGGCCGCAGCGGGTCCTATGGACAACAAGGCGCCGAGCGCCGCGGGGATTGCACAATTGCGGATCATGATGTCGTTTCCTCGAATTCCGGAATCGAAGCTGATGGCGCCTTAGAGTGATCGGTCTGCTGCGTTTCCGGACGTGGATGGGTCATGTGCGGTGCCGCGATCCGGCCCGGTCAAAGGCAAGGGCCAACATTGCCGATACAGGCCATCTGGGAACGATGCGCGAAGGTGCCGCTGTAGTTCGAGAGCTTGCCGGGCTGCGCCTGGGTATTGATGACGTTGTAGGCCATGAAGCCGGTGGCGGGCAGGCCGAGCAAGTAAACTGAGCTGCCGTCGGGAAGCTGGCCGCGATTCAGGCTATGCCCACCATCGCCGTAGGCAAGATCGATTTGCATCCAGCCCTCCGCTCGGAACGGCTTCGCATTGGCCGTCAAGCGCGAACCCAGCACTCCGGAGGGGGTTCCTGTCGGCGGGTCGGCGAGAAAGCTGACGACGTTGACTTGATACCGGAGCAAATCATCAACGATTCCGCAGTTCGGATCGCCTCCAGAGCAGCCGGAAATGGTTTGCTGGTCGCTTTCACGGCCGGTCTGAAAGAAATTAGTTGTTACCGGAGACACGCCGTCCTTGAACGGCACGACGAAAGGCGACGTCCGCGAGGCGGGATAGAGGAGCTTGTCGACGTGGAACGCCTTGGTCGGGAAGGTGACGACCCAGTCGGTGCTCGCGCCCATGCTCGAGGCGGTCAGGAACTCGTTGTAGACGGTGTCGGCCATGAACACCGCGCTGACCGCGTCGATGCCGTCGGCGTAGTCGATCGGCAGCGGCGTACCGTCGTTGGTGTAGACGGTCGCGACGGCACCGTCGAGCGTGGATGCATTCGAGTTCGCTTGCGCGAGCGTGTCTTCCGGAGGCGTCAACGCCCGATCGGTGAACCCGGCCAGCGCGCTGGCGTTGTAGGAATAGAAGATGCCGTCGCCGGCATTCACGATCATCGTCGAACCCATCAGCGCATTGGTCGGCGCGACCAGGCCCGCCAGTGCCGCGTCGACGTCAAGATGTTCGCAATCGGGCGGCACGTAGTCGCCGGACGCGGAGCGCGACGGGCTGATGCGGCGCTCCGTCGTGCTGCTGCGGACGACGTCGCCGAGTGCGATGATCTCGAACGAGCCTTCGCGTACGCGCGCGATCTCTTGCGGACCGTCGTCGGCCGGAAAACCCGGGCTTTGGCCGTCGAAGCCGTAGGTCACGAAGGGCTTTTCCTTGTTCGCCCCGTCGATGCAGCTGTCGTCGTTGGTGACCAGCTTGGCGCCGCTCGCTGGATCGGCCGGATCGACCGCCGAGACGGCGGCCACCCAGGTGTCGTGCGGCGCGAGGAACACCAGGAAATCCAGCGCCGTGCGGCCGTTGTAGCCTTCCAGGAAGCGCACCTTCAGCGCCTTGCCGGTGTCGCCGGTGTTGATCACCGACAGCAGCGTGTCCTGGTGGTTGTTGACCGTGTAGTACGGATAGATCAGCGCCTGGCCGAGGCCTCTCGGATTGAGGCTGACGGCGGTGGCGGAACCTGCGAACAGCGCAGCAGCAATCGCAGCGACGAGTTTGGTCGGCATGGCATCCCTCCCGAAATGGTGATCAACCGCGGAACTCTACCCCGTTCGGCCGTGCGATGGGATGCAGGTATCGTCAATCGGTGTCGTGAGATCGTCGAGCGCGCCGGTTTCGGTATTCGTACTCCTCCGCGGCCGGCCGTGCCGCTCAGGGCAGCAGCTTGCCCGGATTCAAGATCCCGTCCGGATCGAATTCGCGCTTGATCGCGCGCATCAGCCCGAGCGCGTGCGCGTCGAGGGCGCGTGGCATGAAGGCGCGCTTGGCGAGACCGATGCCGTGCTCGCCGGAGAGCGTGCCGTCGAGGCCGATCACCGCATCGAACACTTCACCGAGCGCGGCGTCGGCGCGGGCGAGTTCGGCCGCGTCGCGCGGCAGCAGGTTCACGTGCAGGTTGCCGTTGCCGGCATGGCCGAAGCAGACGATCGGCAGCGCATGCTTCGTCGCGATCGCGCGCGTGGCGGCGACCAGTTCCGGCACGCGGCTGACCGGCACGACCACGTCCTCGTTGATCTTGTTCGGCGACAGCGTGCGCAGCGCCGGCGACAGCGCCTTGCGCGCGGCCCACAGTGCGGCGACTTCACCGTCGTTCGCGGCGATCGCGAGTTCGGCGAGACCCTCGCCGCGCGCCGCGCGCGCGACCGCGTCGACCGCCGGTGCCAGCGTGTCGGGCTCGCCGTCGACCTCGATCACCAGCATCGCGCCGGCGAGCGGGATCGCCTCGCCGCCGTGCGCGCGCGCCAGCGCCAGGCACTGGTCGTCGAGGAATTCGAGCGCGCACGGCGCGACCGGCTGCGCCATGATGCGCGCGACCGCGCGTGCCGCGGCGGCGACGTCGACGTAGGTCGCGCGCAAGGTGCGCTTCGCCGACGGCAGCGGAACCAGTTTCAGCGTGGCCTCGGTCACGATCGCCAGCGTGCCTTCCGAGCCGATCAGTAGGCGCGTCAGGTCGTAGCCGGTGGCGCCCTTCGTCGTCGGCGTGCCGCAGCGGAAGTCGGCGCCGGTACCGGCGACGGCGCGCAGGGCGAGCACGTTGTCGCGCGTCGCGCCGTACTTCACGGCGCGCGGGCCGCCGGCGTTGCAGGCGATGTTGCCGGCGACCGTGCAGTAGGGCGCGGAGGTCGGGTCCGGCGGCCAGAACAGACGGTGCGGCGCGAGCGCGGCCTGCAGGTCGCCGTTGAGCACGCCGGGCTCGACCACCGCGAGGCGATCGTCCGGGTCGATGCGCAACACGCGGTTCATGCGCTCGAAGCTGGCCACCACGCCGCCTTCGACCGGCACGCTGGCGCCGGTGGTATTGGTGCCGCGGCCGCGCGCGACCAGCGGGATGCGATGCGCGCGGCATGCCTGCACCAGCGCGGCGACTTCCGCGTGCGTCGCCGGAAACACGACCGCGTCGGGCATCGCCTGCCGGCGCGAGTTGTCGTAGCCGTAGACGAGGCGCTCGCTTGCCTCGGTGCGCAGCGCGTCGTCGGCGAAGACGCGTTGCAGGTCGGCGAGGGCGGCGGACGAAAGCGGCATGCGAGCGATCCGGGGAGGGAGCGAGGCGCCGGTCAGCCCTCGTCCTTGCCCCTCGCCTCGACGTACTCGAACACCTTCACCACGCGCTCGACGCCGCTGACGTCGCGCGCGATGCCGACGACCGCATCGGATTCCTCGTTGGTGACCTTGCCCATCAGGTAGACCGTGCGATGAGCGGTGGTGACGTTGACGCGCGTCGGATCGAAGCCGCGCAAGCTGGTCAGATCGAGCAGGGCGGTCTTCACGTGCGCGGTGATCGTGTTGTCGCGCCGGCGCGACCAGAACCCTTCCGGCTCGCGCACGTCCAGTTCGTTGACGATGCGGCGCGTGCCCTCGAAGCCGCCGACGAGACGCTCGGCGCGCGCCTTCAGTTCCGGCGTGCGCACTTCGCCCACCAGCAGCATCGTGCCGTTGTAGACGACGATGATCACGCTGTTCTTCAGCGCGAGCTCCTTGTCCTTGTTCAATGAGTCGTAGGCGCTCAGGTAAATGCGCTTGTCGTCCGCCCAGGTGCCGACGCCGCGGCGGTCGTGCGCCGCGCTGACGCCGGCGGCGGCACCGCCGGCCACGGCCAGGAAGCAGCCGCCGAGCAGCGGAGCGAGCGAGAGCAGGAACAGCCAGCGGAGCAGTCGTGTGTGCATGTGTCTTCCTTCTGCGTCGTCCCTGACTGCGAGAGTCGAAGGCGACTTCCCGGTCGCGCTTCTCAAAAGGCCTCGAACGCGTTGCGGCGCCAGTCGATCTCCGGCGCGTCGTCGCCGCCGGCGATCGCGAGCACGTCGAAACGGCAGGCGCGATCGGCGAGGCGCGGCCGTTGCGCCAGGTAGACCTCGGCGGCGCGGACGAGTTTCGCGCGCTTGGTCGCGCCGACCGAATCGATCCCGCTGCCGTAGCCGCCGCGCGCGCCGGCACCGCGACGGTAGCGCACTTCGACGAAGACGACGACCTCGCCCTCGCGCATGACCAGGTCGATCTCGCCCCAGCGGCAGGAGAAATTGCGTTCGATCAGCGCGAGGCCGGCGCGCTGCAGGTGCGCCAGGGCGAGGTCTTCGTAGTGCGCGCCGGCGGTCTGCGTCGCGCTGCCGGCGCGCAGTTTCATTGGAACTGCATCGGCGCGGTGTTGAGCGCGCCTTCGGCCGGCTGCGGCATGCCGTTGACGAAACGCGCCCAGCTGACCAGGCGATGCACGCGGCCGAAGTTGTCGGCGGTGAGCTCGCCGGTGGCGCCGCCGAGGTAGGCGTCCGGATGCGCGATCAGCCAGTCGACGTAGGGCAGCAGCGCGTAGGCATCCATGCCGAACGCGAACAGGCGCGCGCCGACGCCGTTCGCGCTGGCGATCTGGCCGGAGATCACGCTGCGCTCGGGCCGGCCCGGCAGCGGGCCGAACAACCACGGCGCGTCGCAGAATTCGACGCCGTCGAGATCGCGATCGAGCGTGGCGTTGCTGTCGCCGGCGTAGATGTGCGAGGTGGCGAACACCGGCGCCGTCACGTTGGCGATCTTCATCTGCGGCACCAGCAGCCGCGCCTGTTGCGGACGCATGCTGATGAACACGGCGCCGTCGGCGCCGAGGCTCGCGGTCGCCTGCGTGATCGAGGTGGCGTAGTTGATTTCCTTCTCGCGCAGGCGCGACTCGCCGGTGATCGCGCCGCCGCCGGCCTCGAACTGCGCGCGGAACGCGCGCGCGGCGCGCTCGGCCCAGTCGGCCTCGGCGATGAGGATCGCCGCGTTGCGGATGCCGCGCTCGCGCAGGCGCTCGGCGACCTGCGCGCCTTCGGCTTCCGGTAGCAGGCCGTACTCGGCGCTGCCGGGCGGCGGCACTTCGCCGGTGTCCGGATGGTTCAGCGCCAGCACGTGCGCGGTCAGCGGCTGGTGGAAGAGTGCGCCGACCGACTCGCGCTGGAGCGGGCCGACCACGCGATCGGCACCGTCGCCGACCGCCTTCGTGTAGGCGGCGACGGCTTCTTCGGGCGTCTTGCCGGCATCGTAGATGCGCAGTTCGGGGCGACGCTCGGGCGCATCGGTGAAGTAGGCGGCGAGGAAGCCGTCGCGGATCGCGTTCGCCACGCCGGCGAGCTGCGCGTTCAGCGGCAGCAGCAGCGCGACGCGTTTGGCCGGCTGGTAGCCTTCGGCCTCGAGCGCGCCGTCCTGGCCCGGACGCATCGTGCCGACCGGCTGGCTCGGCCGCGGCAGTTCGCGCGCCAGCGCGTGGCCTTGCTTGCGCAACGCCTGCTCGATCCACGGCCGCAGGGGATCGTTCGGCGCCAGCTGGTCGAAGCGCGATTTCAGCGCATTCGCGTCCAGCGTCGCCAGCGTGTCCTGCAGCTGCTTGCGGTTCTGTTCGCGATCGGCGCCGCCGAGCAGGCGGTCGAGCTGGGCGCGCGTCTGCGCCGAGGCGAAGGCGTCGCCGCCGGCGACGTCGGCGCGGGCGCGCAGTTCGAGCGCGCGCAGGCGCAGGTTCGGCGGCGCGTCCTGGTCGATGGTCAAGAGGGCCAGCGCGCGCGGCGCGTCGCCGCGCTTGAGGGCGATTTCGGCGTCGAGCAGGTCGAGCCGCAGCGGTTCGTCGCCGTGCAGGCGGCGGCGCTTGACGTCGTCCAGCGCGCGAGCGGCGCCGTCGAGGTCGCCGAGTTCGCGCAGCGCCTCGGCGGCGCGCAGCTGATAGTGCGCGGCGGAATCGCCGCGATGCGTGCGCGCCAGATCGAGGAACGCGCCCGCGGCGCGCTCAAAATCGCCTTGTTCGTAGAACTGTTCGGCGCGGTCGGCGTCCGGCGAGGAAACTTCCGGCGAGGCGCTGGGTCCGAAGTCGGACATCGTCGCGCAGGCCGACAGCAGCAGGACCAGCAGGCCGGTGGCCGCGCCGCGCGCGAAAGTCGAAGTTCCGGGCAGGCGAAGCGTCATGGGCAGTCCGAGCGCAAAAGGGGCAACGCTGCGATGATAGCCGATCGCAGCCGCGCTCCCGGCGGCACCCAAGGAGAACGAATGTGTCGAACGGACGCCTGTGGGTCGTCGCGACGCCGATCGGCAACCTAGAGGACCTGTCGCCGCGCGCGCGGGAGACCTTGCGCGCGGTCGGCCTGATCGCCGCCGAGGACACGCGCCACAGCGCGCCGCTGCTGGCGCAGGCCGGCGCGCAGGCGCGCGCGCTCGCCCTACACGAGCACAACGAGCACGAGCAGGCCGCGCGCATCGTCGAGCATCTGCGCGGCGGCGGCGACGTCGCCCTGATCTCCGACGCCGGCACGCCGCTGGTCAGCGATCCGGGCTATCGCCTGGTGCGTGCCGCGCGCGCCGCCGGTTGCGAGGTCTCGCCGGTGCCGGGACCGTGCGCGGCGATCGCGGCGCTGTCGGTCGCGGGGCTGGCCAGCGACCGGTTCGTGTTCGAGGGCTTCCTGCCGGCGAAGTCCTCGGCGCGGCGCGAGCGTCTGCAATCGCTCGTCGCGGAGACGCGGACCTTGATCTTCTACGAGTCCAGCCATCGCATCCTGGAGTCGCTGGCGGATTTGCGCACGGTGTTCGGCGATGCGCGCGAGGCGGTGCTGGCGCGCGAACTGACCAAGCTGTTCGAGACGATTCTCGCCGCGCCGCTCGGCGAACTCGCCGCACGCGTCGAGGCCGACGCGAACCAGCAGCGCGGCGAGTTCGTCGTACTGGTCGCCGGCGCGAGCGGCGAGGATGCCGAGGCGGAACTCGCCGAAGGCCGCCGCGTATTCGCCCTGTTGCGCGAGGAATTGCCGCCGGCGCGCGCGGCCAAACTCGCCGCCGCGATCACCGGTGCGCCGCGCAAGCGGCTGTACGAGGGGTAGCGGCATACGTTGGCGCCGCGCCGCTCGTGTGAAGCCGGCCCGTTTGAGAAGCATTTCTCTCGCAGAGACGCAGAGACGCAGAGACGCAGAGAACGCGGAGAAAGACGTTCTATAGGCGCTCTTCTCTGCGTTCTCTGCGTCTCCGCGAGAAACCTGCTTGGCCTTTGTGTTCCTCGTTCGTGAAACGGCGATAGCCCGTATCGTCGCGAGCGGGGTGGCCCTTTGAATCGTGCGGGCAACCACGCAAAATCCGCGCATGACACGTTCCTCTTCCCCGAAAAGCACCGCTTCGCGCAGCGCCGCGCTCGCCTTCGTCGGCAGTGCGATCACCTTGGTGGTCGTGTTCGCCATCGTCCATTTGCTCGCCGAGAAAGTCGTTTCCGGGCGCTATCCGGCGCCGGAGCAGGCCGCGGTCTGGTCGATGATCGGCTGGTTCGTCGCCGGCACCGTCGCGGTCGCCGCCGCGGCGCAGGCGTGGTGGCTGATCCGGCGCAAGTAGCGGTTGCGCCTGCTAGACTCCGCGTCGGGAGCCGGCCAAGCAGCCGCGGCGCGCAAGCGTCGAGGAAAGTCCGGGCTCCACAGGGCAGGGTGCCAGGTAACGCCTGGGCGGCGCGAGCCGACGGACAGTGCAACAGAGAGCAAACCGCCGATGGCCCCGCAAGGGGATCAGGCAAGGGTGAAACGGTGCGGTAAGAGCGCACCGCGAGTCTGGCAACAGACCGGCACGGCAAACCCCACCTGGAGCAAGACCGAATAGGGGGACCATGACGCGGCCCGCGTCGTCCCCGGGTTGGTCGCTCGAGCCGCGCGGCGACGCGTGGCCTAGAGGAATGGCTGCTCACGACAGAACCCGGCTTATCGGCCGGCTCCTTTGCTTTTGCGATCGTCCTTGATCGCTGCGATCTGGAATGGTGCGGTTGGGCCCCGAAGCTGCGGCTTCGGTCGGTCCAACCGCGGCCATCCATGGCCGCACTTTTCAAATGAAGCCCGTTTTCTATAGGCGGTCGTGTGGCCGGGTGTTCGGGGCGGTGATGTCGGATCGGGGGTAATCGTTCCGGATTCCGCGGGGCGGTTGATCCGCTCGCGGCTTCCATCGTGCTCTTCGCGAAGGCTCGCTTCCTCATGCGCCTCGTCGGCGCTCGGCCGTGAGGCGGCTCGACGCCGGAATTTGTGTAGAAATCCCCTACTGGATCGAGGGTGTTTTCACTTCTATCAATACCTTGTGGATCACTCCTCAGAAGGTTCTCAGGAGTGAGCGTTTTCGCACGGTGTTAACACGTCACAAATGCTTGCCCACAGTCAGAAATTTGCCCCGAATTTTCCTTGACAGACCATAGCTTGAGTCCTAATGTGGGCTTTAGTGGTTTTCTGTGGTGATTCGTGGAATATGTTCCAGGGCGAGACCGCCATCACGCTGGATGACAAGGGTCGGATCGCGATTCCGGCCGCTTATCGCGAGCTCGTCGCGAAGGCCAGCGCGAACCGCCTCGTCGTCACCTACAACCCGTTCGAACACGGCTGTCTCTGGATCACGCCCGAGAACGCGTGGGAGGAGTTGCGCGACCAGGTCAACGCTCTGTCGAAGACCAAGTCGGCGCATCGCATCCTGCAGATGAAGCTGGTCGGCGCTGCGGCGCATGTCGAGCCCGACGGCAACGGCCGCATTCTGCTGCCGGCGAGCCAGCGCGCCGCGACTGGCATCGAGAAGCGCGCCGTGCTGCTCGGCATGGGCGACCGCTTCGAGCTGTGGGGCGAGCAGGCACATCTGGCCAAGATCCGCGAAACGATCGGAGAAGACCAGATCACGGAGGACATGGCCGAGCTGAAGTTGTGACGGACGCTCGCACGAGCGCCACGCCGCTTCGGCACGTGCCGGTGATGTTGGCGCAGGTTCTGGAGGGCCTGCGCGTGAAGGCGGAGGGAACCTATCTCGACGGCACCTTCGGACGCGGCGGGCATGCGCGCGAAGTGCTGGCGAGGCTCGGGGAGCACGGCCGCCTGCTGTTGATGGACCGCGATCCGGAAGCGATCGCGAACGCGGGGCGCGATTTCGGCGCGGACGCGCGAGTGCGGATCCGCCACGCGAACTTTTCCGAGCTCGCGGCGTGGGAGGAAACCGCGGCGGGGCTGGACGGCGTCTTGCTCGACCTCGGCGTGTCTTCGCCGCAGCTCGACGATCCGGCCCGCGGTTTCAGTTTCCAGGGCGAGGGTCCGCTGGACATGCGCATGGACCCGACGCGGGGTCCGAGCGCGGCGGAATGGTTGGCAGCGGCGGACGAGAAGGAGATCGCCGATGTCTTGTGGCGCTACGGCGAGGAGAGGATGAGCCGACGCATCGCGCGGGCAATCGTGGAAACCAGGCGCAGTCGCCCGCTGACGACGACGCGCGAACTCGCCGACCTCGTCGCCAGGACCATCGGCCACCGCGAACGCCACAAGCACCCCGCCACGCGCACGTTCCAGGCGCTGCGCATCGAGGTCAACGACGAACTCGGCGCGCTGGAGCGCGGCCTCGCGGCTGCGCGCGACGCGCTCAAGGTCGGCGGCAGGCTGGCGGTGATCAGTTTCCATTCGCTGGAGGACCGCGCGGTCAAGCAGTTCATCCGCGGCGAAGTCGCGCGCCCGGTGCGGCGCGGTCTGCCGCTGCCGGAAGCCGCTCCGCCGGCGCTGGTCGCGGTCGGCAAGGCGCAGTTCGCCGACGAGGCGGAACTGGCCGCCAATCCGCGCGCGCGCAGCGCGGTGCTGCGCATCGCCGAGCGGACCGCCGCCGGGGAGGTGCGCGCATGAAGATCGCCGGTGCCGTGGTGCTGCTGATCCTGCTGCTGGCGACCCTGGCGAGCGCGCTCGCCGTGGTGCACACGCGCCAGCAGAGCCGCTCGCTTTTCGTCGAGCTGAGCCGGCTCGGCAACGAGCGCGACGACCTGAACTTCGAATTCGGCCGCCTGCAGCTGGAGCAGGCGACCTGGGCCGAGAACAACCGCATCGAGCAGATCGCGCGCGGCAAGCTCGGCATGGTCTCGCCAGGGCCGGCGGACACGGTGGTGATCAAGCGATGAATCCGCGCACGAAACCCGTCGCCACGCGTTCGCGCCTGTACGTGGTGCTCGGCATGCTCGGGCTCGCCTCGAGCGCGCTGGTCGTGCGCGCCGTCGACCTGCAGGTCGTGCGCAAGGACTTCTACCAGGAGCAGGGCGACGCGCGTTACCTGCGCGACCTCGCCATCCCGGTCTCGCGCGGCACCATCTTCGACCGCAACGGCGAGCCGCTGGCGGTGTCGACGCCGGTCGACTCGATCTGGGCCAATCCGCCGGAAGTGCTCGAGCACGCCGACCGCATCCCGGAGCTGGCCAAGGCGGCCGGTCTCGACGAGGAGGCGCTGAAGCAGAAGCTGGTCGAGCGCTCGGACAAGGAATTCATCTACCTCAAGCGTCATCTCAATCCCGACGACGCGCAGGCGATCCTCAGGCTCGACATCCCCGGCGTCGCCAGCCAGCGCGAGTTCAAGCGCTACTACCCGAGCGGCGAGGTGTTCGGCCACGCGCTCGGCTACACCAACATCGACGACCGCGGCCAGGAAGGCCTGGAACTCGCCTTCGACGACTGGCTCGCCGGCAAGCCCGGCGTCAAGCGCGTGATCCGCGACCGCAAGGGCCACGAGGTCGAGAACGTCGAGCTGGTGCGCGAAGCGCAGGCTGGCCGCGACCTGACGCTGTCGATCGACCGCCGCATCCAGTACCTCGCCTATCGCGAGCTGAAGGCCGCGCTGGCCGAGCATCACGCCACCTCCGGTTCGATGGTGATCCTCGACGTGCCGACCGGCGAGATCCTCGCGATGGTCAACCAGCCGTCGTTCAATCCGAACGCGCGCACCAACGTCGATCCGTCCTACCGGCGCAACCGCGCTGTCACCGACGTGGTCGAGCCCGGCTCGACGATGAAGGCGTTCACGATCTCGGCCGCGCTGGAAACCGGCAAGTGGAAGATCCACACGCCGGTCGACACGCGCCCGGGCACCTACACGCTGTACGGCCACACGATCAGCGACGTGCACAACAAGGGGCTGATCGACGTCACCGGCGTGATCACCTATTCGAGCAACGTCGGCGCGGCCAAGATCGCCGGCTCGATGTCGCGCGACCACATGTACGACGTGTTCCACCGCTTCGGTTTCGGCGAGGTCACCGGCAGCGGCTTTCCGGGCGAGTCGCCGGGGTATCTGCCGATCCCCAAGGCCTGGGGTCCGGTCGAGCAGGCGACCCTGGCCTACGGCTACGGTCTCAACGCGACGCCACTGCAGGTGGCGCAGGCCTATGCCGCGCTCGCCAACGACGGACGCCTGCGCTCGCCGACCTTCGTCAAGGGTGCGCAGAATCCCGAGCGCACGGTGGTCGATCCGCAGATCGCGGCGAACCTGCGCGCGATGCTGGAGACGGTCATCGTCGCGCCCGGCGGCGGCGGCGCGGTCAAGGCGCGCGTGACCAACTACCGCGTCGCCGGGAAGACCGGCACCGCGCGCACCGCGGTCGGCGGCGGCTACCAGAAAAAATACTCCTCGCTGTTCGCCGGCATGATCCCGGCCAGCAATCCGCGTCTGGTCGGCATGGTCGTGATCCGCGAACCGCAGGGCGCGTTCTACGGCGCCCTGGTCGCGGCGCCGGTGTTCGGCCGGGTCATGGACGGCGCCGTGCGCCTGCTCGACGTGCCGCCCGACAACGTTCAGAACTGGTACGCCGCCGCGCCAGAAGCCGCCCGCAAGATCGAAGCACCGCGCAAGGCGCCGGACGGTACGGAAGAAATGTCGACCATCGACGACGGGGTGCCGCAGGAATGAGCCGCCCGCCGATCTCCCTGCGCGAACTGCTGCAAGGCCGTGCCGAACCCGGTGCGGCCGGCGACATTCTCGTGCATGGTCTCGCGCTCGACTCGCGCCGCGTGCAGCCGGGCGACGCCTTCGTCGCGCTGCGGGGCACGGCCGCGCACGGCATCGCGTTCGCGCCGGCGGCGGTCGAGCGGGGCGCCGTGGCGGTGCTGGCCGAGGATGCGGGAATCGCGGATCGGGAATCGGAAATCGGTGAAGCGGGTGGGGCCCCGGTCGTGTGGGTCGAGCATCTGCGCGGAGAACTCGGCGCGATCGCCTCGCACTGGTTCGGCGAACCCTCGCATGCGCTGCAGGTGATCGGCGTGACCGGCACCAACGGCAAGACCTCGACGGTGCAGCTGCTGGCGCAGGCGCTGCACGGCGCCGGTCGCAGCGTCGCCACCATCGGTACGCTCGGCGCCGGTCCGTACGGCGCGATCCGCGAAGGCGAGCGCACCACGCCGGACGTGATCGCCGTGCACGGCCTGCTCGCCGGTTTCCGCGACGAAGGCGCCACGCACGTCGCGATGGAAGTCTCCTCGCACGCGCTGGACCAGGGCCGCGTCAACGCGGTCGCGTTCGATCTGGCCGTGTTCACCAATCTGACGCGCGATCATCTCGACTACCACGGCACGATGGACGCCTACGGCGCGGCCAAGCAGCGCCTGTTCGCCTGGCCTGGCCTCGGAGCGGCGATCGTCAACGTCGACGACGCGTTCGGCCGCGCCCTGGTGTCGACCGTCGGCGAAGGCACCCGTCTCTTGCGTTACGGCATCGAGCGCGACGAGGCGGAAGTGATCGGGCGCGGGATCGAGACCGGCGCCGACGGCCTCATGTTCCATCTGACCACGCCGTGGGGCGAGGGCGAGGTCGCCACGCGCCTGCTCGGCCGCTTCAACGTTTCCAACCTGCTCGCGGTGGCGGCCTGCCTCGGTCAGCTCGGTTTCTCGTTCGCGCAGATCCGCGCGGCGCTGGCCGCGCTCGAACCGGTCGCCGGCCGCATGAACCGCCTCGGCGGCGACGCGCAGCCGCTGGTCGTGATCGATTACGCGCACACGCCGGACGCGCTCGAACAGGCGCTGACCTCGCTGCGCGCGCATTGCTCCGGGCACCTGATCTGCGTGTTCGGTTGCGGCGGCGAGCGCGACGCCGGTAAGCGCCCGCAGATGGGCGCGATCGCCGAGGCGCTGGCCGACCGCATCGTCGTCACCGACGACAACCCGCGTGGCGAGGACGGCGACGCGATCGTCGCGCAGATCGTCGCCGGCCTGGCGCGTCCGCAGGAAGCGACCATCGAACGCGACCGCGCCGGCGCGATCTCGCTGGCGATCGCCGCCGCCCGGCCGGGCGACGTCGTGCTGATCGCCGGCAAGGGCCACGAGCCGTACCAGGAGATCGCCGGCCGCAAGCAGCCGTTCGACGACCTCGCCGTCGCGCGCCGCGTGCTGGAGATGCGCGCATGGTGAACCTGCGCCTTTCCGACGTGGCGAAGTGGAGCGGCGGCCGCCTGCGCGGCGCCGACGTCGTCGTGTCGAACGTCTCGACCGACACGCGCACGCTCGGGCCGGGCGCGCTGTTCGTCGCGCTGAAGGGCGAGCGCTACGACGCGCACGACTTCGCCGCGACCGCGCGCGAGCAAGGCGCCGCGGCGCTGCTCGTGATGCGCGAGCTGGACGTCGACCTGCCGCAGGTCGTCGTCGCCGACAGTCTGATCGCGCTCGGCGACGTCGCGCGCGCGCTGCGCCTGCAGCGGCAGGCGCGCGTCGTCGGCATCACCGGGTCGAACGGCAAGACCACGGTGAAGACCCTGCTCGCCTCGATCCTCGGCAAGCACGGCCGCACCCACGTCAACGCCGGCAACTTCAACAACGAGATCGGCCTGCCGCTGACCCTGCTGGCGATGCCGGCCGACAGCGAATACGCCGTGCTCGAGATGGGCGCCGGCAAGCCGGGCGACATCGCCTACCTGGCACGCATCGCGCAGCCGGACGTCGCGCTGGTCAACAATGTGGCCGCGGCGCATCTCGAGCGCATGGGGTCGCTGCAGGGCGTCGCCGAAACCAAAGGGGCGATCTACCGCGCGCTGCCGGCCGACGGCGTCGCCGTCGTCAATGCCGACGACGCCTTCGCCGAATACTTCGCCCTGCTCGCCGCGCCGCGCCGCGTGATCCGCTACGGTCTGCTGCGGCGCGCGGACGTCAGCGCGGCGCTGGAGCCGGATGCGCCGGTCGACGGCCACTTCCGCCTGCTGACGCCGGGCGGCAACGTCGACGTCGCGCTGCCGCTGCCGGGGCGCCACAACGTCATGAACGCGCTCGGCGCGACCGCGGCGGCGCTCGCACTCGGCGTACCGGTGGCGACGATCAAGGCGGGCCTCGAAGCCGCTCCGAACGTGGCCGGCCGGCTGCTGCGCCGCGCGCACGCATCCGGTGCGGTGGTCGTCGACGACAGCTACAACGCCAATCCCGGCTCGTTCGCCGCAGCCATCGCGACGCTGGCCGCCGAGCCGGGCCAGCGCGTGCTGGTGATGGGCGACATGGCCGAACTCGGCGCGGACGCCGAGCGCCTGCACGCCGAAACCGGCGCGCTGGCCAAGCGCGCCGGCATCCAGCGCCTGCTCGGCGTAGGCCGTCTCAGCCGCGCTGCGGTCGAGGCGTTCGGCGACGGTGCCACTCATTACGAAGATCAATCGGCGCTGATCGAGGCGCTGCGCGGCGAACTGCGCGCCGGCGTCACCGCCCTGGTGAAGGGCTCGCGCTCGTCGGCGATGGACCGCGTGGTGCACGCGCTGGTCGACGACGCGAACGGCAACGGAGGCGCACGCCATGCTGCTTGAACTTGCCGACCTGCTGAAGGGCTACGTCAGCGGCTTCCACCTCTTTCAGTACCTGACCTTCCGCACGATCATGTCGACGCTGACCGCGCTGGCGTTCTCGCTGCTGGTCGGTCCGGCGGTGATCCGCAAGCTGGCCGCGCTGAAGGCCGGCCAGGTGGTGCGCAACGACGGTCCGCAGTCGCATCTGGCCAAGGCCGGCACGCCGACGATGGGCGGCGCCTTGATCCTGATCGCGGTCGGCATCGCGACCTTGCTGTGGATGGATCTGTCCAGCCGCTATGTCTGGTTGGTGCTCGGCGTGACGTTCGCGTTCGGCGCGATCGGTTTCTACGACGACTACAAGAAGATCGTGCTGAAGGACAGCCGCGGCCTGGCGGCGCGCTGGAAGTATTTCTGGCAGTCGCTGTTCGCGCTGGTCGTGGCGATCGCGCTGTACAAGACCGCGCAGACGCCGGCGGAAACCGCCTTGTTCCTGCCGTTGTTCAAGCAGGTGGCGATTCCGCTCGGCCTGCTGTTCGTGCCGCTGGCGTACTTCATGATCACCGGCTTCTCCAACGCGGTGAACCTGACCGACGGCCTCGACGGCCTGGCCATCATGCCGAGCGTGCTGGTGGTGACCGCACTCGGCGCGTTCGCCTATCTCGCCGGCAACGCGAAGTTCTCCGAATACCTCGGCATTCCGTCGATTCCCGGCGCGGGCGAGCTGGCGATCTACTGCGGCGCGCTGGCCGGGGCCGGCCTCGGCTTCCTCTGGTTCAACGCCTATCCGGCGCAGGTGTTCATGGGCGACGTCGGCGCGCTGGCGATCGGCGCCGCGCTCGGCACGCTGGCGGTGATCGTGCGGCAGGAAATCGTGCTGCTGATCATGGGCGGCGTGTTCGTGATGGAGACGGTGTCGGTGATGCTGCAGGTGGCCAGCTTCAAGCTGACCGGGAAACGCATCTTCCGCATGGCGCCGATCCACCACCACTTCGAGTTGAAGGGCTGGCCGGAATCGCGGGTGATCGTGCGCTTCTGGATCATCAGCGTCGTGCTGGTGCTGATCGGCCTCGCCACGTTGAAGGTGCGCTGACGATGCTGCTCTTCAACTACAACGCCGAATCCCAGGCCACGCGCCGCAGCGAGGCGAAAGGGCAGTACGACCTCAGCCTGATCCTGGCCGCGCTGGCGCTGGCCAGCGTCGGCGTGGTGATGGTCGCTTCGAGCTCGATCGCGATCGCCGACGGCCAGCACATCGGCGAGTTCTACTTCGTCACCCGGCACCTGATCTTCCTCGCGCTCGGGCTGGCCGCCTGCATCGTCGCGGCGCGCACCGAACTCGGCTGGCTCGAACGTCACGCCGGCGTCCTGCTCCTGCTCGGCATCGTGCTGCTGCTGCTCGTCTTCGTGCCGATCATCGGCGTGCGCGTGAACGGCGCGCGGCGCTGGATCCGGCTCGGCTTTCTCGGCTTCCAGTCGGTCGAGGCAGTGAAGATCCTGCTGGTCGTGTACATGGCGAGCTATCTGGTGCGCCATCGCGAGAACCTGCAGTCGAGCCTGTTCGGCGTGGTCAAGCCGGTCGGCATCGCCGGCCTGCTGGTGCTGCTGCTGCTGGCGCAGCCGGACTTCGGCTCGTCCGCGCTGATGATCGCGGTCACCGTCGGCATGATCTGGCTCGGCGGCGCGCGCATGCGCAATCTGGTCTACCTGTCGATCCCGCTGCTGCCGGTGATCGCCTGGGCGGCGATGACCTCGGACTACCGCGTCAAGCGCCTGACCTCGTTCCTCGATCCCTGGGCCGATCCGTTCAAGGACGGCTTCCAGCTGACCCAGGCGCTGATCGCGATCGGCCGCGGCGAGTGGTTCGGCGTCGGCCTCGGCGCCTCGGTGCAGAAGCTGTTCTACCTGCCGGAAGCGCACACCGACTTCATCCTCGCCGTGATCGCCGAGGAACTCGGCCTCGTCGGCATCGTGCTCGTGCTCGGCCTGTTCGGCTGGCTGGTCGGCCGCGGTTTCGTGCTCGGCCTGCGTGCGGTCGAGCGCAACATGCGTTTCGCCGGCTACGTCGCGTTCGGTCTCTCGCTGATGATCGCGCTGCAGGCGCTGGTGTCGATCGGCGTGAACCTCGGCGTGCTGCCGACCAAGGGCCTGACGCTGCCGCTGATCAGTTCCGGCGGATCGAGCGTGATGATGACCTGCGCGATGATCGGCCTCCTGATCCGCGTCAGCTACGAGGTCAGCCGCGCCGAGAACGCGATGATGCAGGCGATCGCCGAGCGCCAGCTCGTCGACGTGCGCACGCTGACCGGGGAGCGTCGATGACGGCGCCTCCGGCCAACGTGGATCGTCCGGTGCTGATCATGGCCGGCGGCACCGGCGGACACATCTTTCCGGGCCTCGCGGTCGCGGCCGAGCTCGCCGCGCGCCAGGTGCCGGTGATCTGGCTCGGCGCGCACGGCGGACTGGAAACGCGGCTGGTGCCGCAGCACGGCGTCGCGCTGGAAACGCTGTCGATCGGCGGCCTGCGCGGCAAGGGGCTGGCGACCGCGCTGCGCACGCCGCTGCGCCTGTTCGCCGCGGTGCGCGCCGCGCGCGCGGTGCTGAAGCGCCACGCGCCGCGCAGCGTGCTGTCGATGGGCGGTTACGTCGCCGCGCCGGGCGGCATCGCGGCGCGGCTCGCGCGCATTCCGCTGGTCGTGCATGAACAGAACCGCATTCCCGGTCTCACCAACCGCCTGCTCGCGCGTTTCGCGCAGCGCGTGCTGACCGGTTTCGCCGACGTGTTCGCGAACGCCGAGTGGGTCGGCAACCCGGTGCGCGCGCCGATCGCCGCGCTGCCGGCGCCGGCCGAGCGCTACGCCGTGCGCGAAGGCGCGCTGCGCGTGCTCGTGCTCGGCGGCAGCCAGGGCGCGGCGAGCCTGAACGCGCAGATGCCCGAGATGCTGCGCCGTCGCGGAACGCGCGTCGCGTTGCAGGTCACGCATCAGTGCGGTGAGAAGCACGTCGAGAAGACGCGCGCCGCCTACGCGGCCGCCGGCGTCGAGGCCGAGGTGCTGTCCTTTGTCGACGACATGGCGGCGGCGTACGCCGAGGCGGATCTGGCGATCTGCCGCGCCGGCGCGCTGACCATCGCCGAACTCGCCGCCGCCGGTGTGCCGGCGCTGCTGGTGCCGTATCCGCACGCGGTCGACGATCACCAGACCAGGAACGCCGAGGCACTGGTCGCGGCCGGCGCCGCCGAACTGGTCGCCGAGGGCGAGGATTTCGTCAAGCGCCTGGGCACCGCGTTCGACCGGATCGCCGATCGCTCCACGCTGCTCGCGATGGCGACCGCCGCGCGCACGCTGGCCAAGCCGGAGGCGACGCGGCGCATCGCCGACGTCTGCCTGGAGGTGGCGGCATGACTCCGGCACGCGTGGCCCGCCACGGCGACATCATGCAGGACTTCCGCCGCGTGCATTTCGTCGGCATCGGCGGCGTCGGCATGAGCGGCATCGCCGAGGTGCTGTGCAATCTCGGCTACTCGGTCTCCGGGTCGGACAAGGCCGACAACGCGACTACGCGCCGCCTGGCCGACCTCGGCGCGCGCATCGACCGCGGCCACGCGGCCGCGAACGTGGCCGACGCCGACGTGCTGGTCGTGTCCAGCGCGATCAAGCCGGACAACGCCGAGTTGCTCGCGGCGCGCGAGCGGCGCATCCCGATCGTGCCGCGCGCCGAGATGCTCGGCGAGCTGATGCGCTTCCGCCGCGGCATCGCGGTGGCCGGCACGCACGGCAAGACCACCACCACCAGCCTGACCGCCAGCGTGCTGGCCGAGGCCGGTCTCGATCCGACCTTCGTCATCGGCGGACAGCTGATCGCCGCCGGCGCCAATGCCCGCCTGGGCACCGGCGAGTACCTGGTCGCCGAGGCCGACGAGTCGGACGGCTCGTTCCTGCTGCTGTCGCCGGTGGTGGCGATCGTCACCAACATCGACGCCGATCACCTGGAGAACTACGACGGCGACTTCGAGCGGGTCAAGAAGGCCTTCGCCGACTTCCTGCACCGGCTGCCGTTCTACGGCGTGGCCGTGCTCTGCGCCGACGACGCCGAAGTCGCCGCGCTGGCGCGGGAGACGCCGCGCCGCGTGCTGACCTACGGCATCGACACGGCCGCCGACCTGCGCGCCAGCGACCTGCGCCAGAGCGGCCGCGCGACCGAGTTCACCCTGCATCTGCCCGACGGCGGCCCGGTCGTGCCGGTGCGGCTGAACCTGCCGGGACGCCACAACGTGTTGAACGCGCTCGCCGCCTGCGCGGTGGGCTGGCAGCTCGGCGTCACGCCGGAGGCGATGCAGGCGGCGCTGGCGAAGTTCGAGGGCGTCGGCCGCCGCTTCCAGATGCGCGGCGAACTCGCGCTCGATCGCGGCAAGGCGCTGCTCGTCGACGACTACGGCCATCACCCGCGCGAACTCGCCGCGGTGTTCGCCGCCGCGCGCGCGGGCTGGCCGGAGCGGCGCCTGGTGGTCGCGTTCCAGCCGCATCGCTACTCGCGCACGCGCGATCTGCTCGACGACTTCGCCAACGTGCTGGCCGAAGTCGACGTGCTGGTGCTGACCGAGGTCTATCCCGCCGGCGAGGCGCCGATCGCCAACGCCGACGGCCGCGCGCTGGCGCGCGCGGTGCGCGCGCGCGGCAAGGTCGATCCGGTGCTGGTCGAGCACCCGCGCGACCTCGCCGCGGCGCTGCCGCCGCTGCTCGCCGACGGCGACCTGCTGCTGCTGCTCGGCGCCGGCGACATCGGCGCGGCCGCGACCGAACTCGCCGCGGCCGGCCAACTGAAATCCAAGGCCATCTGATGTCCGCTTCCGCAAATCGCGAATCAGCGATCACCAATCCCGGCCAGTTCGGCCGCGTCGCCGTCGTCATGGGCGGCCAGTCGGCCGAGCGCGAGGTGTCGCTGAACTCCGGCCGCAACGTGCTCGACGCGCTGCGCGCGAAGGGCGTCGACGCGCACGCGGTGGACGGCATCCCGGCCCTGCTCGACGCGCTCCGTGCCGGCCACTACGCGCGCGTGTTCAACATCCTGCACGGCGGCGCCGGCGAGAACGGCGAGCTGCAGGGCGCGCTGCAGGCGCTGCGCGTGCCGTACACCGGTTCCGGCGTGCTCGGTTCGGCGCTGGCGATGGACAAGGTGCGCGCCAAGCAGGTGTGGCTCTCGCTCGGCCTGCCGACGCCGCGCTTCAAGGCGCTGGCGCACGGCGCCGATGCCGGCTCGAGCGCGGAGGCCGTCCACGCCGCGGCGCGCGAGATCGGTTTCCCGCTGATCGTGAAGCCGGCCTGGGAAGGCTCCAGCGTCGGCGTCACGCGCGTGTTCGAGGAAAAGGACCTCGACGCCGCCGTCGCGCTGGCGCGCCGTTATCCCGGCGACCTCCTGATGGAGACGCTGATCGAAGGCGGCGAGTACACCGTCGGCATTCTCGACGGCCGGGCCCTGCCGACGATCCGCATCGTGCCGAAGGGCGAGTACTACGACTACAACGCGAAGTATATCGCCGAGGACACCGAATACGTCTGCCCCGGCCTCGACGGCGCGGCGGAAGAGGAAATGCGCGCGCTGGCGCTGGCCGCGTTCGACGCGCTGGGCTGCTCGGGCTGGGGCCGCGTCGACGTCATGCGCGACCGCGCCGGGCGCAACTACCTGCTCGAAGTCAATACCGCGCCGGGCATGACCAGCCACTCGCTGGTGCCGAAGGCGGCGCGCGCGCTCGGCATCGATTTCGAAACCTTGTGCTGGAAGGTGCTCGAGACCAGTTTCGAGCGCGAGCGGGGCGTGCCGTGAACGTCGCCAAGCTGCTCGCCTGGGGCATCGCGCTGACGCTGGTCGCGCTGCCGATCGTCGGCGTGCTGAACGGCTGGTTCGCGAGCGAGCGCTGGCCGGTCGACCGGCTCGCGGTGCGCGCCGAGTTCAACCACGTCAGCGCCGAGCAGATCCGCGCCGCGGCGCAGCCGCTGCTCGGGAAGGGCTTCTTCGCGATCGACCTCGACCAGATCCGCGCCGCGGTGGCCAAGCTGCCGTGGGTCGAGCGCGTCGAGGCGCGCAAGCGCTGGCCGGACGCGGTCGACCTGATCGTCTACGAGCAGCAGCCGTACGCGCGCTGGGGCGAGGAACGCCTGCTCAACCGCCGCGGCGAGATCTTCAGCGTCACCGGCGCCGGCGGCGTGCAGGGCCTGCCGCGGCTGGCCGGGCCGGACGAGCGCGTCGGCGACGTGCTGCAGTTCTACGCCGAAAGCCTGAAGGAGTTTTCCGGCAGCGGTCTGGCGATCGCCGCGGTCGCGCTGTCGCCGCGTGGCGGCTGGAAGCTCGAGCTGGCGACCGGTGCGGTGATCGAGATCGGCCGCGACGACGCCAAGCGGCGCCTGGCGCGCTTCCTCGACGTCTGGCCGAACCTGGCCGGTTCCAAGCCGACACCGCCGGTGTACGTCGATCTGCGCTACGAGAACGGCTTCGTCGTGCGCTGGTCGGACCCGGCACCGCCGACGCCGCCGGCCGGGAGTCGGGAGCCGGGAGCCGGACATGCGGAAGGGCAGCCGACCGCCAATCCGCAAGCGCTCCTGCACGGCGCGGATCGCCCATCGGTGCGCACACGTTCGCACGCTGCCGCCGACTTCCAAGACTCGATTCCCGATCTCCGGCCGTTCCGAATCCCGAATCCCGAATCCCGAATCCCGGCTTTGTCATGAACCGCAAGAGCGAAAAGAACCTCATCGTCGGCCTCGACGTCGGCACCTCGAAGATCGTCGCGATCGTCGGCGAGCACGCCCCGGGCGAGGCGGTCGAGATCATCGGCATCGGCTCGCACCCGGCGCACGGGCTCAAGCGCGGCGTGGTGGTCGACATCGACTCCACCGTGCATTCGATCCAGCGCGCGATCGAGGAAGCCGAGCTGATGGCCGGCTGCCAGATCCGCTCGGTCTACGCCTCGATCGCCGGCAGCCACATCAAGGACGAGAACTCGCACGGCACCGCGCCGATCCGCGACCGCGAGGTCAGCGCCAACGACCTCGACGCGGTGCTGAACTCGGCCTGCGCGATCGCCATTCCGGCCGATCGCAGCGTGCTCTACCGCGAGTCGCAGGAGTACCTGATCGACGGCCAGGAGGGCATCCGCCATCCGGTCGGCATGTCCGGCGTGCGGCTGGAGGCCAACGTGCACCTGGTCACCGGCGCGGCCAGCGCGATCCAGAACATCACCAAGTGCATCAATCGCTGCGGCCTGCAGGTCGACGAGCTGCTGCCGGCCGCGGTCGCCTCGGCGCGCGCGGTGCTGACCGAGGACGAGCGCGAGCTGGGCGTGTGCATGGTCGACATCGGCGCCGGCACCACCGACATCGCGATCTACACCGGCGGCGCGCTGCGCCACACGACCTCGCTGGCGATCGGTGGCGACCAGGTGACTTCCGACATCGCGCACCTGATGCGCACGCCGACGGCGCACGCCGAGGAGCTGAAGGTGCGCTATGCCTGCGCGCTGGCGCAGCTCGCGCACGCCGAGGAGACGATCCAGGTGCCGAGCGTCGGCGATCGCCCGCCGCGTCGCCTGGCGCGGCAGAACCTGGCCGAGGCGGTGCAGCCGCGCTACGAGGAAATCTTCGAGATGGTGCAGGCCGACCTGCGCCGCAGCGGGCGCGAGGAGCTGGTGCGCGCCGGCATCGTGCTGACCGGCGGCGCGGCGCGCATGGAAGGCGCGCTCGACCTCGCCGAGGAGCTGTTCCACATGCCGGTGCGGCTGGGTACGCCGCAGCACGTGACCGGCCTCGCCGACGTGGTCGCCAGTCCGATGCAGTCGACCGGCGTCGGATTGCTGATCTACGGCAGCCGCCGCGACGGCGCGCGCGCGGCGCCGGCCGGCACGTCGGCGGTCGGCGGTTTGTGGAACCGGGTTTCGACCTGGTTCAAGGGCGAGTTCTAGGGCTTCAGCGCCCTCTCCCGCTCGCGGGCGAGGGATGTCGAAACCGTTGCGCAGGAGCGCAGCGAGGCGACCGAAACGGTCGCAGGACGCCGGCACGCCAGCCGGCGTCGGACGGACCGGACCGGGAAGGTCACGGATCCGGGAACGATAAGACACACGGCAATTCACTTGCGGAGGATGGGAAAATGTTCGAACTCGTAGAAAGAATGGCACCGAATGCTGTCATCAAGGTGGTCGGCGTCGGCGGTGGCGGTGGCAATGCGGTCAGCCATATGGTCCAGGCCGGTGTCGACGGCGTGGATTTCGTCTGCGCCAACACCGATGCGCAGGCGCTGAAGTCGAGCGGCGCGAAATTCACGCTTCAGCTCGGCGCGAACGTGACCAAGGGCCTGGGTGCCGGCGCGAATCCGGAAGTCGGCCGCCAGGCGGCGCTGGAAGACCGCGAGCGCATCGTCGAGCTGCTGCAGGGCGCCGACATGGCGTTCATCACCTGCGGCATGGGCGGCGGCACCGGCACCGGCGCGGCGCCGGTCGTCGCGCAGCTGGCCAAGGAGCTCGGCATCCTGACCGTGGCGGTGGTGACCAAGCCGTTCCCGTTCGAGGGCCGCCGGCGCATGCAGGTCGCGCTGAAGGGCATCGAGGACCTCGGCCAGTACTGCGATTCGCTGATCACCGTGCCGAACGAGAAGCTGCTCACCGTGCTCGGTCGCGACGTGACGCTGCTGTCGGCGTTCAAGCAGGCCAACGACGTGCTGCTCGGCGCGGTGCAGGGCATCGCCGACCTGATCACCCGTCCGGGCCTGATCAACGTCGACTTCGCCGACGTGCGCACGGTCATGTCCGAGATGGGCATGGCGATGATGGGCTCGGGCACGGCCAAGGGCGACGACCGCGCGGTGGCGGCGGCCGAGGCGGCGATCAACAACCCGCTGCTGGACGACGTCAACCTCGCCGGCGCCTGCGGCATCCTGGTCAATGTGACGGCCGGACCGAACCTGACCATGCGCGAGTTCGACGACATCGGCCAGGTCATCCACGAGTTCGCCAGCGAGGACGCGACCGTGGTGGTCGGCACCGCGCTCGATCCGGAGCTGAAGGACGAGGTGCGCGTGACCGTGGTCGCCACCGGCTTGAACCGGGCCGTCGCCCGCCAGCCGCTGCGCGAGCCGCGCGAGCGCGAGATGAGCGTGCAGACGCGTCCGCAGATGCGCGTCGTGCGCAACGCGACCACCGGCGAGGTCGACTACCTCGGCATTCCGGGGCAGCCGATGCGCGCGACGGCACTCGACCACCCGGCGCCGGCGGCGGCTCCGGAAGCACCGAGCGACTACCTCGACATTCCGGCTTTCCTGCGTCGACAGGCGGATTGATGGGCGAATCGTTGCACTTCCCATCCTGAAAAATCCGCGCCGTCCGCCTTCCGAGGGGACGTCGATGCGAGACCGGCGACGCGCATTGCGCATCGCCGGATCCCGGTTCCGCTGTCGCGTGGCGTCGCGACGGCGGGTTTCGTCGACGTCAAGGAAGAGTGAGGATTTCGTGCGGAACGGACCGGCAGAATGTTGCTAAAAAGCGACATTCTGTCGGTTCCATACATCGCTTAACTTTTCTCCACAAGTTCGCTGTGCTAGTCTCCTCCGCGTTTTGTCAGCCCTGCCCCAGGGGTTAACGCATAAAAATGATCAGACAGCGCACGCTCAAAAACATCATCAGAGCGACGGGCGTAGGTCTTCATACCGGCGAGAAGGTCTATATGACCTTGCGTCCAGCGGCGGTGGACACGGGTATCGTGTTTCGCCGCGTAGACCTTCCAAACCCAGTCGAAATCCGTTCCAGCTGCGAGAACGTAGGCGACACCCGCCTCTCGACCACGTTGGTCAAGGGCGATGTCCGTATCGCCACGATCGAGCATCTGCTCTCCGCGATGGCCGGCCTCGGCATCGACAACGCCTACGTCGACCTCTCGGCGCCGGAAGTGCCGATCATGGACGGCAGCTCCGGCCCGTTCGTGTTCCTGCTGCAGTCGGCGGGCATCGAAGAGCAGGCCAAGGCGAAGCGGTTCATCCGCATCAAGAAGTCGGTCACCGTCCGCGACGGCGACAAGTGGGCCCGCTTCGAGCCGTTCGACGGCTTCAAGGTCGGCTTCTCGATCGACTTCAACCATCCGATGTTCACCAAGCGCTCCTCGACCAGCGAGATCGACTTCTCGACGACCTCGTTCGTCAAGGAAGTCTCGCGTGCGCGCACGTTCGGCTTCATGCGCGACATCGAGATGCTGCGCGAGAAGAACCTCGCGCTCGGCGGTTCGATGGACAACGCGATCGTGCTCGACGACTACCGTGTCCTGAACGAGGACGGCCTGCGTTACGAGGACGAATTCGTCAAGCACAAGATCCTCGACGCGATCGGCGATCTGTACCTGCTCGGACACAGCCTGATCGGCGCGTTCTACGGCTACAAGTCGGGTCACGAGCTGAACAACAAGCTGCTGCGCACCTTGCTGGTGGACAAGACGGCTTGGGAAGAAGTCAGCTTCGAGGACGAACGCGAGGCGCCGATTTCCTACGCCCACCCGGCGCAGGCGATCTGAAACAAGAACAAGCGATGCTGCATTCCGGTGCGGGCCGGGATGACGGCGGGAAGCGGTATTGAAACGGTAAGTTTTCCCCGGCGCAGGAAGCGCGCCGGGTTTCCGCGAGCGGCGACGTTCGCGGCGGCCGGAACGCAAAGCGTCCGCCGAACAGGCCCTGGCACGACGCCCGGCCCGACAAGAAGAAGAATCGGCTTCCGCCAGGAAGTCCGTTGCGGGGAACAGGGGCCGCCCCGGCTCCTAGTTGGAATCATCAGCGGCGATGGACGCCAGTTGTAGATAGAGGGCCTGGAGTTCCGGGTCGGGAAGGGCTTTCGCTGCCGCTCGCAAGTGTCGGGCGGTGGCGGCAGAAAGCGGTTTCGGCTTTGCCGGTTCCGGTGGAACGGCCGGCAAGGGCGCCACTTTCACGGCGAAACGTTCGACGCTACCGCCGAGTGCGGTACGGGCTTCGGCCAACAGGGCTGCTTGATACAGCCTGAGACGGCTGGCCCAGGTCGGATTGGACGCCAGAAAGACGATGCGTCCGTTGCGTACGTCCGCGAGACGAGTCTCGCGAGCGACCGCAGCGGGCAACAGGAGGCGCAGTTTCTCGTCCAGCGCATCCAGCGCACGCGCGCGATCCGCGAGCGTGTCGAGTGCGATGCACTCCGCTGCCGGCTTCGGGCCGACCGCGGAGACCTGGAGAGGATTGCGACGTGGCGACATGACGAATACGAACTGAAGCGTCTGCAACTATGAACATCATTATCGTCGGCAATGCGCACTCGGCACCACGCCGCATCGATCTCGGCAGCCGGCGCATCCGCCTGCTGGCGCTGGCGGTCGGCGCCGGTTGTGCGTTTTGCCTGGTCGCACTCGGTTTCGGCGTGGGCGTGGCGCTCGGCGGCTCGTACGGTCCGGCGGCGCACGAACTGGCCGATCTGCGCGCGACCCTGGCTCACCAGCGCGAGCAGCTGGCCAATCTCGACAACGATTCGCACCGCAGCCTCGACGCGCTGGCGGTGCAGCTCGGCCGCCTGCAGGCGCAGGCCACCCGTCTGAACGCGCTCGGTGAACGCCTGACCGAGGTCGGCAAGCTCGACGACGGCGAGTTCGACTTCTCCAGCGCCCCGGCGATGGGCGGCCCGGAGGACTCGGTCAGCCTGGTCGCGACCTCGCTGCCGATCCAGAACGGCGTCGACGGCCTGCGTGCCGAGTTCGACCGCCAGGAAGCCCAGCTCGGCGTGCTGGAGAACCTGCTGCGCGACCGCAAGATCGACAACGCGCTGCTGCCGAGCGGCATGCCGGTGGCGCAGGGCTACATCTCTTCCGGCTTCGGCGCGCGCACCGATCCGCTCGACGGCCATGCCGGTACGCATCTCGGACTCGACTTCGACGCGCCGCTCGGCTCCAACATCAACGCGGTCGCCGACGGCGTGGTGACCTGGTCGGGCCAGCGCAGCGGCTACGGCAACGTGGTCGAGATCGACCACGGCAACGGCTACATGACGCGCTACGCGCACAACTCCGTGAACGTGGCCGAGGCCGGCACGCGCGTGCACGCCGGGCAGACGATCGCCAAGGTCGGCTCGACCGGCCGTTCGACCGGTCCGCATTGCCATTTCGAGGTCTGGCTGAACGGGCGCGCGGTCAATCCGCTGATCTACGTGAAATCCCAGCGCGTCACGCGCGCCTGAGGGGGCGCGCGCCTTCAGGCGCGCTGCCCCTGCGGGCAGGATGACCGCGGGTCACGAAGACCGCGTGCGGTGGTCCAATCCGCGGTCATGCGGGGCCGCGCCGTGGGAAACCAGGCGATTCATTCGGGCCGCCGAGGTGGCGGCTGCGGGAGCGGTGTCCCTGAAGGTCCGCTCGTGGCCGTCTCCGGCCGCGATTCCCAGGTTTCTCCGGGACGGCCCCGTCGCCCAAATGCCTTGAAAGCGGAACCCGCGGCACAAAGCTGGCTCTGTATTGGGCCGGCCTGAGGCCGTATCATCGCGGGTTCGGTGCTTTTCGCGGGCCGATCGCCGCAAGACTCGGCGGGCCGGATCCATCTACCGCGCCGCATCCGGCGCGTTCCCTGCACTCATCGTCGAAGACCATCCATGCTGAACAGTTTCCTGACGCGCATTTTCGGTAGCCGCAACGAACGCGTGCTGCGCCAACTCGGCAAGACCGTCGCCCAGATCAATGCGCTCGAACCGAAGATGGAGGCGCTGTCGGACGACGAGCTGCGAGGCAAGACCGACGAATTCCGCCAGCGCCTGGCCGCCGGCGCGACGCTCGACAGCCTGCTGCCGGAAGCATTCGCCGTCGTGCGCGAGGCTTCGCGCCGCGTGCTCGGCCTGCGCCACTACGACGTGCAGATGATCGGCGGCATGGTGCTGCACTCGGGCAAGATCGCCGAGATGCGCACCGGCGAGGGCAAGACTCTGGTCGGCACGCTGCCGGTGTACTTGAACGCGCTGGAAGGCAAGGGCGTCCACGTCGTCACCGTCAACGACTACCTGGCCAAGCGCGACTCCGCCTGGATGGGCAGGCTGTACAACTTCCTCGGCATGTCCGTCGGCGTGGTCTATCCGAACATGGATCACGGCGACAAGCGCGGCGCCTACGCCGCCGACATCACCTACGGCACCAACAACGAGTTCGGCTTCGACTATCTGCGCGACAACATGGCGCTGTCGAAGGAACAGCGCTACCAGCGCGGCCTCAACTACGCGATCGTCGACGAGGTGGACTCGATCCTGATCGACGAGGCGCGCACGCCGCTGATCATCTCCGGTCCCTCCGACGAATCGCCGCAGCTCTACGTCAAGGTCAACCGCGTCGTGCCGCGCCTGACCCGGCAGGCGAGCGAGCCGAAGATGGGCGAGCCGCCGGTGCCGGGCGACTACTACGTCGACGAGAAGCAGAAGCAGGTGCACCTGTCCGAAGAGGGCATGCAGCACGCCGAAGACCTGCTGCGCGAAGCCGGCATCCTCGGCGAGGACGAAGGCCTGTACGACTCGCAGCACATCGCGGTCGTGCATCACTTGAATGCCGCCTTGCGCGCGCACGCGCTGTACCAGCGCGACGTCGACTACATCGTGCGCGACGGCGAGGTGATCATCGTCGACGAATTCACCGGCCGCACGCTGGCCGGCCGGCGCTGGTCCGACGGTCTGCACCAGGCGGTCGAGGCGAAGGAAGGCGTGCCGATCCAGCGCGAGAACCAGACGCTGGCGTCGATCACGTTCCAGAACCTGTTCCGCATGTACAAGAAGCTGGCCGGCATGACCGGTACGGCCGACACCGAAGCCTACGAGTTCCAGCAGATCTACGGCCTCGAGGTCGTGGTGATCCCGACGCATCGGCCGATGGTGCGCAAGGACGAAGCCGACGTCGTCTTCCTGAAGCAGCAGCCGAAGTTCGACGCGATCGTCGAGGACATCAAGGAATCCTACGAGCGCGGCCAGCCGGTGCTGGTCGGCACAGCGTCGATCGAGATGTCCGAACTGATCTCCGGCCTGCTCAGAAAGCAGGGCGTGCCGCACGAGGTGCTGAACGCCAAACAGCACGAGCGCGAGGCGCACATCGTGGCCCAGGCCGGGCGGTCGAAGGCGATCACGATCGCCACCAACATGGCCGGCCGCGGTACCGACATCGTGCTCGGCGGCAGTCTCGAAGCCGAGCTGCACGCGCTCGGCGAGGACGCGCCGCAGAGCGAGCGCGACCGCGTCAAGGCCGAATGGCAGCGGCGCCACGACGAAGTCCTGGCGCTCGGCGGCCTGCGCATCATCGGCACCGAGCGGCACGAGTCGCGCCGTATCGACAACCAGCTGCGCGGTCGCTCCGGACGTCAGGGCGACCCGGGTTCGAGCCGGTTCTACCTGTCGCTGGAAGACAACCTGATCCGCATCTTCATGGGCGAAGGCGTCGCGCGCCTGATGCGCATGTTCGGCATGAAGGAAGACGACGCGATCCAGGACAAGATGGTCAGCCGCCAGATCGAGAAGGCGCAGCGCAAGGTCGAGGCGCACAACTTCGACATCCGCAAGCACCTGCTCGAGTTCGACGACACCGCCAACGACCAGCGCAAGGTCATCTACCAGCAGCGCAACGAACTGCTCGACAGCGAGGACGTCGGCGAGACCATCGTCAGCGTGCGTCAGGACGTGGTCACCGATCTCGTGCGCCGCTACGTGCCGGCCGACTCGGTCGACGAGCAATGGAACATCGCCGGGCTCGAGCGCGAACTCGAGTCGGAATTCGGACTCAAGCTGGACCTGAAGTTCTGGCTCGAAGGGCAGAGTGAAGTCGACGCCGGCGGCGTGCTCGAATACGTGCTCGAAAGCGTCGATCGCCTGTTCCGCGAGAAGGAAGCGATGCTCGGCTCGGAAGTCATGCGCGGGCTGGAGAAGCACGTGATGCTGTCGGTGCTCGACAACGGCTGGAAGGAGCACCTCGCCAGCATGGATTACCTGCGCCAGGGCATCTATCTGCGCGGCTATGCGCAGAAGCAGCCGAAGCAGGAGTTCAAGCGCGAGGCGTTCGAGCTGTTCGAAGGCATGCTCGGCCGCATCAAGCACGAGATCGTGCAGCTGCTCGCGCGCGTGCGCATCCGCAGCGAGGACGAGGTCGAGGCGATGGAGGCACAGCAGCGCCGTCAGGCCGAAGCGCAGGCGCGTGCGATGCAGTTCCAGCACGCCGAAGCGGCCGGTTTCGCCGCCGGCGAAGCGGCGGCGGAAGCCGGCGCGGAGGACTTCGCGCCGTCGGCGCAGCAGCCGGTGCATCGCGAGGCGCCGAAGGTCGGCCGCAACGATCCGTGTCCCTGCGGTTCCGGAAAGAAATACAAGCAGTGTCACGGCAAGCTGACCTGAGCCGGGGTTCGTGATTCCGGATTCGGGATTCGCGCAGGAGTCGAAGCGGATCCACGTCGTCGCCGGAGTTCTGCGCGACAGCCAGGGGCGCGTGCTGATCGCGCAGCGCCCCGCGGGCAAGCACCTGGCCGGGCTGTGGGAATTTCCGGGCGGCAAGTGCGAGGACGGCGAGCTGCCGATCGACGCGCTCGCACGCGAATTGCGCGAGGAGCTCGGCGTCGTCGTCGAGTCCGCGCGGCCGCTGATCGCGGTTCCGCACGCCTACCCGGAGCAGCGCATCCTGCTCGACGTGTGGCAGGTCTCGTCGCACTCGGGCATCGTGCTCGCGCGCGAAAACCAGAAGCTGGCCTGGGCCGAGGTCGAGGATCTCGCGCGCATCGAGATGCCGCCGGCCGATCGTCCCGCCGTGACGGCGTTGCGTCTGTCCGACCGTTATCTGATCACGCCGCCGCTGCCGCCGGAGGAGACCGACACCGTCGTGCGCGGCATCGAGCGCGCCTGCCGCAAGGGCGTACGGCTGATCCAGCTGCGTCTGCCGGGCTGGCCGAGCGACCGCCTGGCGCGCGTCGCGCGCACAGCGCGCAATCTGTGCCGCGACTACGGCGCACAGCTGCTGTTGAACGGCGACTGGAAACTTGCCGCCGTGCTCGGCCTCGACGGCGTGCATCTGCCGGCGGCGATCGCGGCGACGTTGACCCAGCGTCCGCTGCCGGCGGATCGGTGGGTCGGCGTGTCCTGCCACGATGCCGGCGAGCTGGCGCAGGCCGTGCGCATCGGCGCGGATTTCGCAACCCTGGGTCCGGTATTTCCCACGCCGAGCCACGAAGACGCGCCGACGCTGGGTTGGGAGGGCTTCGCCGAGCTCGTCGAAGCGACGACGCTGCCCGTCTACGCGCTCGGTGGCATGGAAATCGACGACGTCGACGCCGCGCAGGTCAGCGGCGCGCAGGGAATCGCGGCCATTCGGGCCCTGTGGGACGTCTGAGGCGTCGCCGCGGCACGCATCGAGCGCGCCGAGGTGAACGGATTTTCACCTTGGCGCACGATGGGACGTGATCGAGCCCGGTTCCGTTACTATGCGGCAACGCCTGGGGAGTGCGCCGCGATTCATGAAGCTCGTCATCCAGATTCCCTGCTACAACGAAGCGGAATCCTTGCCGCACGCGATGCCGCAACTGCCGCGACGAGTCGCCGGCTGCGACGTGGTCGAATGGCTGGTCGTCGACGATGGTTCCGATGACGACACGGCCGCGGTCGCGACGGCGCTCGGCGCCGATCGAGTCGTGCGCCATCCGGTCAACCGCGGACTCGCGGCCGCGTTCATGACCGGACTCGAAGCCGCCGTCGCCAGCGGCGCCGACATCATCGTCAACACCGACGCCGACAACCAGTACGACGCGCGCGACATCGAGAGCCTGGTGCAGCCGATCATCGACGGGCGCGCGGAGATCGTCATCGGCGCGCGTCCGATCGCCGCGACGGAGCACTTCTCCTGGCTGAAGAAGCGTCTGCAGGAGATCGGCAGCTGGGTGGTCCGGCTGGCCAGCAACACCGAGGTCGTCGACGCGCCGAGCGGTTTCCGCGCGTTCACGCGCGAGGCGGCCCAGCGCCTCAACGTCTTCAGCGCCTACACCTACACGCTGGAAACGATCATTCAAGCCGGTCACAGCAACATCCGCGTGCTGTCGGTGCCGGTGCGCACGAATCCGGATCTGCGCCCGTCGCGTCTGGTCAAGAGCATCGGTCGCTACGTCTGGCGTTCGGCGTCGACGATCGTGCGCATCTTCGCGACCTATCGCCCGCTCGTGTTCTTTTCGCTGATCGCGTCGTTCTTCCTGCTGCTCGGGCTCGGGTCGGGCGGGTGGTACCTCGCGCACAAGTTCGCCGGCGAAGGCGCCGGACACGTGCAGTCCGCGCTGCTCGCGGCGGCGTCGATCACGATCGGCCTGATCGCGCTGATGCTCGGCTTCGTCGCCGATCTGCTCGGCGTCAATCGCCGCCTGCTCGAAGGCATCGACTGGCGCGTGCGGCAGCTGGAAGACGTCGCGCACTCGTCCTCGCCGACGGAAGCGATAACCGACGCGAGAGAGCGGGCGCAATGAGCGCCAGTGGTCGGCCCGCCGGCAACTACTACGACAAGTACCGCACGACCAATCCGATCGCGCGTCGCTTGATGCACGGATTCCTCGACGCGTTCGATCGTCTCGCGGCGCAGGTACCGGTGTCGAACGCGCTGGAAATCGGTTGCGGCGAAGGGGAGTTGTCCATACGGCTCGCACAGCGCGGTTTTCGCGTGCGCGGCTGCGACATCTCCGCCGAGATCGTCGAGGAAGCTCGCGCGCGGGCGGCGCGCGCCGGTGCGAGTGCCGAGTTCTGGACCCAGCCGATCGAGACGATCGACGTGGTGCGCGAGGCGGCTCCGCTCGTCGTTTGCTGCGAAGTGCTGGAGCATCTCGACGATCCGAACCTCGGCGTCGACACCCTGGCAGAACTCGCGCAGCCATATTTGCTGACGAGCGTGCCGCGAGAGCCGTTGTGGCGCGCCTTGAACATGGCGCGCGGCAAGTACCTGCGCGCTTTCGGCAATACGCCGGGGCATCTCAATCACTGGAACCGGGACGGCTTTCTCCGCTTGCTCGCGCGGCGTTTCGAGGTGGTCGACGTGCGCACGCCGTTGCCGTGGACCATGGTGCTGTGTCGGCGCCGCTGAGGTGGCCGGACGGTGTCGCCGTGGCGGCCTGCTGCGCGAGCACGGTGAGGTCGGCGCCCGATTTCGTTCCTATGCGTGCTTGCGTGCCGCCATGGCGAGGTAGCGGCGATGCAGCTCCGCGATGCGGGCGTGGAGTTCGGAAAGCGAGCCGTCGTTCGCGACGACGTCGTCGGCCAGCGCGAGGCGCTGCGCGCGCGTGGCCTGCGCATCCAGCATCGCGTCCGCGAGTTCCGGCGTGATGTCGTCGCGCGCGACCAGCCGCCGATGCTGGGTCTCGCGCGGCGTGTCGACGACGAGCACGCGGTCGACCCAGTCGTAGCCTCCGCTTTCCGTCAGCAGCGGAATGGCCAGCACGACGTAAGGTGCCGTGCTGGCGCCCGCGCGCTCACGCAGCGCGTGGCGCACGCGGGGATGCAGGATCGCCTCGAGTCGGCGGCGTGCGGCCGGCTCGGCGAACACGCGCTCGCGCATGGTGCGGCGATCGAGCGCGCCACTCGCGTCGAGCGCTTCCGGACCGAACGCGGCTGCGATTTCGGCCAGCGCCGGCTGTCCGGGGGCGACCAGCTCACGCGCGATCCGATCGGCGTCGATCACCTCGGCGCCGAGTTCGGCGAAGCGATCGCTCGCGGCCGACTTGCCGCTGGCGATGCCGCCGGTCAGGGCGACGATGAAGGGGAGTGCGCGCATGCCGTGAAGTGTACGGCAGCGCGCTCGTGCCTCACTGCAGGCCGAACAAGCGCGCGTAGAACTCGCCGAGGCGATCCCCGAACACGAACCAGACCCAGCCCGCTGCAGCGATGAAGGGGCCGAACGGAATCGGCGTGCTGCGATCCTGGCCGCGCAGTGCGAGCACGAGGCCGCCGACCACGGCGCCGACCAGCGCCGACAGCAACACGATCGGCAGCAGGGCGGACGCGCCCATCCAGGCGCCGAGCGCGCCGAGCAGCTTGAAATCACCGTAACCCATGCCTTCCTTGCCTGTCGCTAGCTTGAACAGCCAGTACACGGACCAGAGGCTGAGATAGCCGATCGCCGCGCCGACGATGGCAGCGGACGGCGATACGAACAATGGAACCAACGTGAGCAGCAGACCGAGCCAGAGCAGGGGCAGCGTCAATTGGTCCGGCAGCAACTGCGTGCGCGCATCGATGCCGGCAGCGGCGATCAATATCCAGGTGAAGGCGAGCCCGGCGCCGAGCGGCCAACCGAGACCGAACTTGCACGCGATCGTGGTCGATGCGAGCGCAGTCAGCAGCTCGACCAGCGGGTACTGCCAGGAAATCGATGCCTTGCAGTAGCGACAGCGCCCGCGCAGTGCCAGCCAGCTCAGCAGCGGGATGTTGTCGAACACCGACAGTCGGTGTTTGCATTGCGGACAGTGCGATCCGGTGAAGACGAGGTCGGGCGGCGGCGCTTCGGCGTCGCCCTCGCTCGCGAGCAGTTCGCGCGCCTGCAGACGCCATTCGTGCTCCAGCCGTCTCGGCAGGCGCAGAATGACGACGTTGAGGAAGCTGCCGACCAGCAGGCCGAGCAAGCCGGTCAGCGGAATCAGCAGTGCCGCTTCGTGCAGCCAGTCGAGGTCGATCATCTTGGCAAGGTCAACCGACCACTGCGCCGAGTTTGAAGATCGGTAGATACATGCCGACCACCATGCTGCCGACCATCACGCCGATAACGACCATGATCAGCGGCTCAAGCAAGCTTGAAAGCGCATCGACGGCGTTGTTGACCTCGGTCTCGTAGAATTCGGCGATCTTGAACAGCATCTTGTCGAGAGCGCCGGACTCTTCGCCAATCGCGATCATCTGCACGACCATGTTCGGGAACAGGATTGTCTGGCGCATCGCGAGTTGAAGTTGGTGGCCGATCGCGACATCCTCACGGATGCGCTTGACCGCGTCATTATAGACGACGCTCCCGGTAGCATTGGAAACTGAATCCAAGGCCTCAACCAGTGGCACGCCAGCGCGGAAGGTCACTCCGAGTGTGCGTGCAAAACGGGCAATTGCTGATTGCCGAAGAATCTGCCCAATAATCGGGAGCTTCAACAGGGCACGTCCGATGAAATGCGCGAATTTATCCGAGCGCTTGTACAGCATAATCAGTCCAGCGATCGTGCCGATGGCGATAAGTAGCATCAGCCACCAATACGAAACCATAAATCGGGATAGGCTGATCAGCATTTGCGTAAAAGCCGGAAGGTCTGCGCCGAAGTTCTTGAAGACGCTTTCGAATTGCGGAATCACAAAAATCAGCAGGATCGAGGCAACAATGATCGCCACCGCGAGGACTGCGGTTGGGTAGAACATTGCCTTCTTAATTTTCCCCTTGATGTTCTCAATGTTTTCCTTATAGGTCGCGATCGTGTCGAGCACGGTGTCGAGTACGCCGGCCGACTCGCCGGCGCGAACGAGATTGCGATAAAGCTCGTCGAACTGCACGGGATACTTGCCGAGCGCCTCGTTAAGCGCTGAACCACCCTCGATCTCCGTCTTGATGTCCGTCAGCATGTCCTTCATGCGTGGATTGGCCTGGCCACCGGCGACGATCTCGAAACCCTGGACCATCGGCACCCCCGCGGCCATCATCGTCGCGAGCTGGCGACTGAAGATCGCGATGTCGCGTCCCTTGATCGTTTTGCCGGTCTTGCCGAACAGCGGTTTGGGCTTCGGCTTGACCATCTGTGGGTTGATGCCCTGCTTGCGCAGGTCGGCCTTGACCAGACTCGCGTTCTTACTGATCTGCTCGCCCTTGATTTTGACCCCGCGTTTGTCGAGGCCGACCCAGGTGAAGGTCTGCAGATCGCTGACCTGCGCACGTTGCTTGCCGCGCTGTGCGGTGGCGGCTTTCGTCTTCAGGGCGGTCACGGTGGCCATGTTGTTCCCCTGGGGTTCCTGAAACTACGCCATTCTGGCAAAAATTGAGCTGTTGAGCCGGAGTGCTCAAGTGAGCACTCGCGGAGCGAATGGCCCGAAGAGCGGGCCTCAGATATAGGTTTAATTCACTTTCTTTCGACCGATCGTACGATTACATGCCGCCGAGGCGATTTGAGTCGTAGGCTCGGGCGAGCAGCAGATCAGTCCTTGGTCACGCGATTAATCTCGGCCAAGCTCACGACACCCTGTTTGACTTTTCTTAGGGCCGAGGCGCGCAAATCGCGCACCCCGTCGAGCCGCGCCTGCTCGGCGATTCTCAAAGCATTGCCGCCAGCGAGAATGATCTTCTGGATCTCTTCGTTCATCGGCATCACTTGATAGATGCCCGTGCGTCCTTTATACCCTTCGTTGCAGCTTGAACAGCCGACTGCGTCGAAAATCTGCAGCCCTGCATCGATTTCGGTTTGGGTGAAACCTTCGGCGAGTAGAGCGGCCGCCGGCAACGAGAGCGATTGCTTGCAGTCGTGCAGGCGTCGAGCCAGACGCTGCGCGATGACCAGAGTTACCGACGAAGTAATGTTGTACGGAGCGATGCCCATGTTCATAAGACGCGCGATCGTCTGAGCGGCATCGTTGGTGTGCAAGGTCGACAACACCATGTGCCCGGTTTGCGCAGCCTTGATCGCGATCTCGGCGGTCTCGAGATCACGGATCTCACCGACCATGATCACGTCCGGATCCTGGCGCAGGAATGAGCGCAGCGCGGCGGCGAAGGTCATGCCGCGCTTGGTGTTCTGTTGCACCTGGTTGACGCCAGGCAGGCGTATCTCGACCGGGTCTTCGACGGTCGAGATGTTGCGGCCTTCGGTATTGAGGATGTTCAGCGCGGTATACAGCGACACCGTCTTGCCCGAGCCAGTTGGGCCGGTGACCAGCACCATGCCATAAGGTTTCTGGATCGCGTCGAGAAAAAGCTGCTTCTGGTCGTCTTCGTAGCCGAGCTTCTCGATGCCCATCTTGGCGGCCGAGCCGTCGAGGATACGCAGCACGATCTTCTCGCCGAACAGAGTCGGACAAGTGCTGACGCGGAAGTCGACCGACTTCGTCTTCGACAGATTCAATTTGATGCGGCCGTCCTGCGGTACGCGGCGCTCGGCGATGTCGAGGCCGCTCATGACTTTCAGGCGAGAGGAGATGCGCGCGTTCAACTTTACCGGCGGCGAAGCGACTGAACGCAGCATGCCATCCATGCGGAATCGCACACGGAATGCGGTTTCGTAGGGCTCGAAATGGATGTCCGAGGCGCCGCGCTTGATTGCATCGACCAGTACTTTGTTGACGAACTTCACCACTGGCGCGTCGTCCGCGGCTGTGGCGTCAACGCCGGCTGACTCGTTATCGTCACTCAAAGCGCCGAGGTCGAGGTTTTCGAGCCCTTCGGCATCGTCGAGTCCGGTGATCGTCGGGCCGGTCGCGTTGATGGCTTGTTCGATAGCGCGATCGAGCTGTTGAGCATCGATCAGAATCGGCTCGATTAGATGGTTTGACTGGAACTTGATCTCATCCAACGCACGGAGATTGGTCGGATCGGACACGCCGACGAACAGGCGGTTACCTCGCTTAAACAGCGGCAGCGCCTTGTGTCGAGTGATCAGGTCTTCGCGCACCACCGTCATCGGTAACTGGACCAGGTCCAATGCTTCGATATCGAGCAACGGCATGCCGAACTCGGCAGATGACACCTGCGCGACTTGCTGGCTGGTGGCAAATCCGTTCTCGGTCAGCCAAGCACCCAGCGGGATCTTCTGGCGTGCGGCTTCCTCCGCTGCCTTACGTGCCTCGCTTTCGGCAACGAAACCCTCTGCTACCAGCCGCTTGGCGACACCTGACAGACCCACCAGCGGTGCCGCATTCATCTGCGTCGCCATAAGAATTGCTTGCAAGCCCCGAAGTTGTTCGAATGTAGCTCAATTCAAGTAAGGCGAACATGACCTAAACGACAGATCTCTCTCGAAAAGTTTCGGGAGATTCGGTTGTGAGCGACTGCTCTATTGTTCTAGCTACGAAAAACAAACCCTGCCGAAGCAGGGTTTGTCGAGTGCTGCGAGGCTGGCGAGTTTCAGGTGATACTGAATCGCCTGCCTTGGCGGAGATTAGCGGCAGCCGGAAGGAATATGCTGCGTCTTGGTCAGGCCCGTACAGGTCCAGCGGGAAATCTGTCCGCTGTTGAGGGTCGGCGTGATGGTCATGGTTTGGCCGGACAGCGCGCCGGAGTTGAAGGCGACGGTAATGACGCCGCCAGCCGCGACAGCTGCACCGCCGGCCGGGAAATACTTGCCCGCGAGCGCGGTGGCTTCCGCGATCGTCTCCGCAGCAGGAGCGATGGCGTTGGTTTCGGAATACTCGACGGCGATGTCCGCCTGCAGGCCGCCCGTGGCCGACAGCGACTCCGTCGCCTGGGCGCGTGCAACATAGTCCTGATATGCCGGCAGTGCGATGGCAGCCAGGATCGCGATGATTGCAACTACGATCATCAGTTCGATCAGCGTGAAGCCTTTTTGGATCTTCTTCGTATTCATGACGTTTCCTCGTGGAATAGGTGAGTCGGACTGCCGTGAGCCGCCAACCTTGCAAGGCGGGCCCGCTTCCGCGATCGCCCGGTACTGGATCGGCGGCTCGCGTCCCTCACGCAGCAGCAAGCGTGCCAAGCCACTCTGATCGCGGTGAGCGGCACAGTTCACGGTGTGAACGTAATGTGATGAGACCTGCGTCTCGAAGCGCAGCAAGGCTTTGACCAGGGAGTCGCGAAAACTGTCAGGGAGTGACAATGGGTGCGAGGTTTGCCTTCTGTCTGTCTATCGCGGAGGAGGGCAGTAGCAGGCTGAGCCCCCACTGGGCCTAAGATCGAGTGAAGCGGTCAGCGTCGTCTCAGTTCGTCCGCGGATCTCCCGGCCTACTCGATACCCAGCTTCTCAAGCCGATACCGCAACTGCCGCAACGTCAATCCGAGCTGCCGCGCAGCAGCCGTGCGATTCCAGCGCGTCGCCTCAAGCGCCTTCATGATCGCAGCGCGCTCGGTTTCGGCGACGGCGGCGGCGAGGTCGCTGGGCAGGCCGCGCGTGGGATCGTCGTCGTCCTGGGCGAAGGCAGGCGCCGACGGCGCGGAGCGGGATTCCGGAATCGGTGTCGCATAGGCCGACGGCGCCGACGGCGTCGGCGTGTTCGCCCACGTGGCCGCGGCCTCGCCGGCGCTGCGTTCGCGCGGCTGCAGGCGCAGGTCGTCGATGTCGATGCGCTGGTTCTCGCACAGGGCGACGGCGCGTTCGAGGATGTTCTCCAGCTCGCGCACGTTGCCGGGGAAGTCGTAGCCGAGCAGGGTCTGCAGGGCATCCGGCGACAGGCGTGCGGGTTCGCCGCTGCCGTCGCGCGCGAGGCGCTCGAGCACGCGCCCGGCGAGTTGCGGGATGTCCTCGCGGCGTTCGCGCAGGGGCGGCACGCGCAGTTCGATCACGTTGATGCGGTAGAACAAGTCCTGCCGGAACGAGCCGAGCTCGACCAGGCGCGCGAGGTTCTTGTGCGTGGCCGAAAGAATGCGCACGTCGACGCCGATCTCGGCGCGCGCGCCGATCGGGCGCACGGCTTTCTCCTGGATCACGCGCAGCAACTTCACCTGCATGTGCATCGGCAGTTCGGCGACCTCGTCGAGGAACAGCGTGCCGCCCTGGGCGGCGTGGAACAGGCCGTCCTTGTCGACGTGCGCGCCGGTGAAGCTGCCCTTCTTGTGGCCGAAGAACTCGCTCTCCATCAGCTCGGACGGAATCGCGCCGCAGTTGACCGGCACGAACGGCGCGCTCGCGCGCGGCCCGAGTTCGTGGATCAGGCGCGCGACCAGCTCCTTGCCGGTGCCCGATTCGCCGGCGATGTAGACCGGCGCCTGGCTGCGTGCGACCTTGGCGATGGTCGCGCGCAGCTGGTTCATGCTGGCCGAGTCGCCGATCAGCTTCGAGCTGCTGGCGGCCTGCTCGTTGCGCTTGCTCTCCGACAGCTTCAGCGCGGTCTGCACCAGGCGGCGCAGCACGTTGATGTCGACCGGCTTGGAGACGAAGTCGAACGCGCCGGCCTTGAGCGCGTCGACGGCGGCGTCGACGTTGCCGTAGGCGGTGATCATCGCGACCGGCGTTTCCGGATACTGCGCCGCGATCACGGCGATGATTTCCTGGCCGGAACCGTCCGGCAGGCGCATGTCGGTGAAGCACAGCGCGTAGCGGCGCTCGGCGAGGCGTTGACGCGCTTCGGATACCGTCGCGGCGGTGTCGACGATCAGATCCATGCGGCCCAGAGTCAGCGTCAGCAGTTCGCGGATGTCGCGTTCGTCGTCGATGACCAGGGCGTAGTGCTTGCTCATGCCGTCGGTTCGAGGCTCAGGGGTGCCTGCAAGCGTAGAGCGTGAAGCGCGTCAAGGCAAAGAATTGTGAACCACGATACCGGCGACAGGCGGGCCGGGCGGCATCTTTCAGCCGGCGATTCGCGTCGCCAGCAGCGAGCCGGCCGGCATCAGCGTGATGCGGAAGCAGGCGCCGCCGCCGGCGATGGGCACGTATTCGAGCGCGGCCTGGCTCGCTTCGGCCATCTGCTTGGCCAGGTACAGGCCGAGGCCGGTGCCGTACTCGTGGGTGGTGTAGAACGGCTCGAAGATGCGCGCGGCGACCTTCGGCGGGATGCCGGGGCCGCGGTCGACGATCTCGATCAGCGGCGGCCCCTTGTCGGCGGCGACCCGCGCGACCACGGTCACGCGCGCCGGCTCGTTCGGGTGGCGGCCGTAGCGCAGCGCGTTCTGCACCAGGTTCCAGGCGACCTGCTGCAGATGCTGCGGATCGACCAGGGCTTCGAGGCGGCGGTTCTGGGTGACCGCGCGCAGATGGTCGCCGCCGAGGTCGTTGGACTGCTTGTAGTCCTCCACGAAGGCGAGCACCCAGGCGTTGAGGTCGATGCTTTCGGGGCGCGAACGTTCGCGCCGCGACAGCTGCAGGATGTTCTCGACCACGTCGTTCGCGCGCGTGCAATGGTTGTTGACGATCTCGACCAGGCGCTTGTCCTCGGCGGTCAGCTTCGGCGACTCGGCCAGCAACTGCGCGGAATAGCGGATGGCGGCGAGCGGATTGCGGATCTCGTGCGCGATCGAGGCGGACAGGCGTCCGAGCGAGGACAGCGTCAGTTCCTCGGCGCGGCGCGACAGCAGCGAGGTGTCGTCGAGAAAGATCAGCACGTTGGTGTCGTCGTTCGGCGTCAGGCGCGTGAAGCGCGGGATCACCTCGGGCATGTCCGGCGCCAGCGCCACCGCGGTCTGCTCGGCCTTGCCCGAGTGGCGCCAGTGATACAGGCGGCGCGACAGCTCCGGCGCGACGCTGCCGAGTTCGCGCTGGTTCGGCGGCGGATTGCCGATCAGGTGCCAGGCCGATTCGTTGATGCGCAGGATCGCGTTGGCCGCGTCGACCAGCAGCACGCCGGTCTTCATGCGCTGGATGATCAGCTCGTTGACTTGCTCGAGGTTGAGCAGGTCGACGCCGCGCTTCTCCGCCAACGCCTCGGTCGCGCGCATGTGCAGGCCGACGTGGCGCATCAACAGGGCGACCAGGAAGTACGCGGCCGCGATCGCCGTGGTCTCGAAAGGAGAGCGCGTGAACGCCGGATCGACGAAGCGGCCGTAGACGTAGGGAACGATCAGGCCGAGCGCCGCGATCGTCGCGAACAGGAACGCGCGCCGCGGCAGCAGCAGCGAGGCGATGCCGACGTTGACCAGCACCATCAGCGATATCGTCTCGTAGCCGCTGGTGGAGACCAGCACCAGCGAAGCGGCCAGGATGTCGACGAACAGCGCCGCGCTGATGCCGTTGGCGAGCCGGGCGCGCAGGCGGTCGGTGCCGAACAGCAGGGCGAGGGAAACGATCAGGTAGACGCCGGCGACGACCTGGCCGAGCAGCGGGCGCGTGACCTTGACCCACTCCACCGCGTACGGGCTGTACACCAGCGCGACGTAGACCACCGCCTCGAGGCAGCGGTACAGATTGAAGAAATACAGTTCACGCCGGGTGATGTCGCCCGGTGAGTCGGCGTGGCTGCGCGCGCGGCGGTCGGTCCCCATTCGACCAAAGTATAACGAGTGCGTCGTGACGAACCGAGAGCGCGGCCGCAACCTTCGTGTCTTTTGATTTCACGCCGACGTTCCCCGAGAATAGGCACCCGTTTCGCGGCCGGCCTCTGCCGGCCGCTCTCCGGATTGCGCTCCGCGGCGCGTTGTCGGCGCCGTTCCCGCGCGTCCCACTCTCAAGGTGTCCAGATGAACTTCCACGAATACCAAGCCAAGGAATTGTTCGCCAGCTACGGCATCGCAGTGCCGCCCGGCAAGGTCGCGGCGACGCCGGACGAGGCCGTCGAGGCGGCCCGCTCGCTCGGCGGCGAGCAGTGGATGGTGAAGGCGCAGATCCACGCCGGCGGCCGCGGCAAGGCCGGCGGCGTCAAGTTCTGCAAGTCGCTCGACGACGTCAAGGCGGCCGCGGCCGGCATGCTCGGCAAGAAGATGGAAACCTACCAGTCCGGCGGCCGCGCGCTGCCGGTGAACCTGGTGCTGGTCACCGACGCCAGCGACATCGTCAAGGAGCTGTACCTGTCGATCCTGGTCGATCGCGGCACCAAGTCGGTCTCGTTCATCGCCTCGGCGCAGGGCGGCGTCGATATCGAGCAGGTCGCGCGCGACACGCCGGAAGACATCCACACGCTCGAGATCAACTTCGTCGAGGGCCTGCAGCCGTACCAGTGCCGCAAGCTCGCCTTCGACATGGGCCTGAACGCCAAGCAGGCCAACCAGCTGACCAAGATCATGCTCGGCCTGTACAAGCTGTTCAACGAGCAGGATCTCGCCCTGGTCGAGCTCAATCCGCTGGCGATCGTCAGCAGCGGCGATCTGATGGCGCTGGACGGCAAGGTCAATTCCGACGACAACGCCGAGTTCCGCCATCCCAAGCTGGTCGCGATGCGCGACGAGTCGCAGGAAGACCCGGCCGAAGCGGCCGCGGTCAAGAACAACCTCAACTACGTCACGATGGACGGCAACATCGGCTGCATGGTCAACGGCGCCGGCCTCGCGATGGCGACGATGGACGTGATCAAGCTCGCCGGCGGCGAGCCGGCGAACTTCCTCGACGTCGGCGGCGGCGCGACCAAGGAGCGCGTGACGGAGGCGTTCAAGCTCATCCTTTCGTCGGACAAGGTGCGCGCGATCCTGGTCAACATCTTCGGTGGCATCGTGCGCTGCGACCTCATCGCCGAAGGCATCATCGCGGCGGTGAAGGAAGTCGGCCTGACCATTCCGGTCATCGTGCGCCTGCAGGGCACCAATGTGGAGAAGGGGCGCGAGCTGCTCGCGAACTCCGGGCTGGCGATCACGCCGGCCGACGACTTGAACGATGCGGCGCAGAAGGCGGTCGCGTCGGTGAAGGCCGCTTGAGAGATCGCGCCTAGAGCACCCTCTTCCGGCCCTCCGGGCCACCTTCCCCCGCGAGCGAGGGAAGGGAAATCAAAGGAATCACCATGAGCGTTTTGGTCAACAAGAACACCAAGGTCATCACCCAGGGCTTCACCGGCCAGCAGGGCACCTTCCACTCCGAGCAGGCGCTGGAATACGGCACCAAGCTGGTCGGCGGCGTGACGCCGGGCAAGGGCGGCACCGAGCACATCGGCCTGCCGGTCTACAACACCGTGCTTGACGCGGTGAACGACACCGGCGCCGACGCGTCGATGATCTTCGTGCCGCCGCCGTTCGCGGCCGACGCGATCCTCGAAGCCGCCGACGCCGGCGTGAAGGTGATCGTGACGATCACCGAAGGCATCCCGGTGCTCGACATGCTGCGCGTGAAGAACGTGCTGAAGAGCTATCCGGACACCGTGCTGATCGGTCCGAACTGCCCCGGCATCATCACGCCGGGCGAGTGCAAGATCGGCATCATGCCTGGCCACATCCACAAGCCGGGCAAGGTCGGCATCGTCTCGCGCTCCGGTACGCTGACCTACGAAGCGGTCTTCCAGACCACCAATGTCGGTCTCGGCCAGTCGACCTGCATCGGCATCGGCGGCGATCCGATCAACGGCCTCAATTTCATCGACTGCCTGAAGCTGTTCCAGGACGATCCGCAGACCGAAGGCATCATCATGGTCGGCGAGATCGGCGGCAGCGCCGAAGAGGAAGCGGCCGAGTTCATCGAGGAATACGTCAAGAAGCCGGTGGTCGCCTTCATCGCCGGCGCCAGCGCGCCCGCGGGCAAGCGCATGGGCCACGCCGGCGCGATCATCTCCGGCGGCAAGGGCACGGCGGCGGCGAAGTTCGCCGCGCTGGAGAAGGCCGGCGTGACGACGGTGAAGTCGCCGGCCGATCTCGGCAAGACCCTCGCGGCGAAGATGGGCAAGTAATCGTTCGCCACGCGTTCGAACGAAAGGCCGCAGAGCGATCCGCGGCCTTTTTGTTTGCGCTCTTTCCCGGAGTCGCGCGGCGTAACGGCGAGAAACCTCGGGCACGCGCAGCGGTATCATGCCGGCCCCACCGCTCGCCCGACGCGTCCGCATGGCTTCGCTCCGCATCGCCCTCGCCCAGTTCGATTTCCCGGTCGGCGCCGTCGCGCGCAACGAAGCGCGCATCGCGGCGCTGATCGCCGAGGCGCGCGACGTGCACCGCGCCGACGTCGTGCTGTTTCCGGAGCTGGCGCTCAGCGGCTATCCGCCCGAAGACCTGCTGCTGCGGCCGAGCTTCCTCGCCGAGTGCGAAGCCGCGCTCGCGCGCATCGCATCGCATGCGCAAGGCATCGTCGCCGTGGTCGGCTGGCCGGAGTCCGACGGCGCGGTCGCGTTCAACGCGGCCAGCGTGCTGCGCGACGGCGCGGTCGCCGCGACGTATCGCAAGCGCGAGCTGCCGAACTACGCGGTGTTCGACGAGCGCCGCTACTTCGAAATCGATCCCGACGGCGGCGCCTGCGTGTTCGACGTCAAGGGCGTGCCGGTCGGCCTGGTGATCTGCGAGGATCTCTGGTTCGCCGAGCCCCTGGCCGACACCGTGCGCGCCGGCGCCGAGCTGGTGCTGGTGCCGAACGCCTCGCCGTTCGAGCGCGACAAGCATGCGCAGCGCGACGCCTTGCTGGAGGCGCGCGTGCATGAAACCGACGTCGCGCTGGCCTATCTCAACGTGGTCGGCGGGCAGGACGCGCTGGTCTTCGACGGCGCCTCGGTGCTCGCCGACGGCGACGGCTTCATCCATCCCGCCGCGCGGGCGTTCGAGGACCACTGGCTGGTCGCCGACTACGACCCGGCGACGCGAAAGTTCGCGCCGGCTAGCTGGCCGGTCGAGGCCGACGAAAGCCGCGAAGCGCTGGCGTGGCGCGCGATCGTGCGCGGCACGCGCGACTACTGCGCGAAGAACGGGTTCGGCAAGGTGTGGATCGGCCTCTCCGGCGGCATCGACTCGGCCCTGGTGCTGGCGCTCGCGGTCGACGCGCTCGGCGCGCGGAACGTGACCGGCGTGCGCCTGCCGTCGCGCTACACCTCGGGGCTCAGCAACGATCTGGCCGAGCAGCAGGCACGCGCGCTCGGCGTGGAGATGCTGACGGTACCGATCGAGGCGCCGTTCAAGGGCTTCGTCGAGGCGCTGGCGCCGGCGTTCGCGGATCGCGCGGTCGACGCGACCGAGGAAAACCTGCAGTCACGCTGCCGCGGCGCGATTCTGATGGCGCTGTCGAACAAGTTCGGCGGCCTGGTGCTGACCACCGGCAACAAGAGCGAGTATGCGGTCGGCTACGCGACGATCTACGGCGACATGTGCGGCGGTTACGCGCCGATCAAGGACCTGTACAAGACCGAGGTCTACGCGCTCGCACACTGGCGCAACGCGGCGGCGGACGCGCCGGTCATTCCGGTCGAAGTGATCGAGCGCGCGCCGTCGGCGGAACTGCGCGACAACCAGACCGACCAGGACTCGCTGCCGCCCTACGACGTGCTCGACGCGGTGCTGTACCGCTACGTCGACCAGGAGCAGTCGCGCGAGGACATCGTGCGCGAGGGCTTCGACGCCGCGATGGTCGACCGCGTGCTGCACCTGGTGCGCATCAGCGAATGGAAGCGGCACCAGGCGGCGCCGGGGCCGAAAGTCTCGCGTCGCGCGTTCGGGCGCGAGCGGCGTTATCCAATCACATCAGGCTGGCGCTAGGTTTCGCCGAAGAGCGAGGCGCTGCGTACGAAAACAGCCCCTCACGGCACCTGTTTTCCCCTCTCCCGCTTGCGGGAGAGGGCAGGCGGAATGCTGCGCTCCGGATTCCTTCACTCGTGCTTGCGGCGCGATCTCCCGCAAGCGGGAGAGGCAGGAGCACGATGCCTCAACTGCGATTCATCAGCGGAATGAACTTCCACCAGTTCGAGCGATAGCGCGGCCAGTCGCCGCGCAGGAACGGGTGATCCGGGTAGTTCAGCTTGAGCACGTTCTCGGCGTCGGTGGCGAGCTTGTCCTGGCCGAGCTTGCGGTAGCTTTCGACCATCACCGCCAGCGCGTCGCCGGCCTGCGGCGTCTGCGGGTAGGTCTCGATGATCGTCTTGGCGCGGTTGGCCGCGGCGACGTAGGCGTTGCGCTTGAGGTAGAACAGCGCGATGTGCAGGTCCGCCTGCGCCATCTCGTTGCGCAGGTAGATCATGCGCTGGCGGCTGTCGCCGGCGTAGCGGCTCTGCGGATAGCGGCTGATCAGCGAGCTGAAATCGTCGAACGACTGGCGCTGGAAGGCCTGGTCGCGCCGGGTCATGTCCTGCCCGACGTAGCGCTCCAGGAAGCCGGCCGAGCGGTTGAAGTTGATCAGGCCGCGCAGGTAGTACGCGTAGTCGATGTGCTTGTGCGTCGGGTAGGTCTTGATGAAGCGGTTGACCGACGAGTACGCGTCGTCGGGCTTGTTCGCCTTGTACTGCACGTAGCCGAGGTTGAGCTGCGACTGCTCGGTGTACGGCCCGAACGGAAAGCGCGAGATCAGGCGCTGGTAGACCCGCTCGGCGCCGTCGTAGTTGCCGCCTTCGAGCAGCTCGGTCGCGTTCTGGTAGACCTGTTCGACCGGCTTGGTGTCGGCCTCGTCGCCCTTCTTCTTGCCGCGGTTGAACAGCGAGCAGCCGGCCAGTACGGCGAGCAGCACGATCAGCGCGAGGCGCAGGACGAAACGGAAATCTCGGGAAACTCGCATGCGGGCGGCAGGCTCTGCGATGATGGGAAGGAGGACGGAACGGTCACGGCCCGCGACGCGCGGCCTTGCGGCCACCGGCGGAGCGTTTCGCCGAACCGCCGGACGCAACGGCGCCGGCTTCAAACGACGATCATAACCCGAACGCCGTTCGCGCTGGAAACGCACGAGCGGCAAGGATTTTTCGATGCACGACCCCGAATCCAGCCTGAATGCGAGCGTGCCGATCGAGCTGGCCGGGCGCCGCTTCGATCAGGTGCTGGCGGAATTGTTCCCGGATTTCTCGCGCTCGCGCCTGACGGCCTGGATCAAATCCGGCGACGCGCGGCTCGACGGCGCCATCGTGGCGCCGCGCCACCTGGTGCGCGGCGGCGAGGCGATCGCGCTGCACGCGCGCAGCGAACGGGAGATCGGCGCCGAGCCGGAGGCGATCGCGCTCGACATCCGCCACGAGGACGCCGAGGTCATCGTCGTCAACAAGCCGCCCGGCCTGGTCGTGCATCCGGGCGCCGGCAATCCCGCCGGCACCCTGCAGAACGCACTGCTGCACCACGATCCCAAGCTCGCGGAGATCCCGCGCGGCGGCATCGTGCACCGGCTCGACAAGGACACCTCCGGCCTGATGGTGGTGGCACGCACGATGCGCGCACACACCTCCCTGGTCGAGCAGCTGTCGGCGCGCGAGGTGCATCGGCAGTACGCGGCCATCGTCTACGGCGCGATGATCGCCGGCGGCAAGGTCGACGCGCCGCTCGGCCGTCATCCGCACGATCGCCTCAAGCAGGCGGTGCGCGAGGACGGGCGCGAGGCGCTCACGCACTACCGCGTCCGCGAGCGCTTCCGCGCGATGACCTTGATCGAATGCCGCCTGGAAACCGGAAGGACGCACCAGATCCGCGTGCACATGGCATACGTGAAGCATCCGCTGATCGGCGACTCGCAATACGGCGGCCTGCTGAAGCTGCCGAAGGGCGCCACGCCGGAGCTGACCGACGCGCTGCGCGGATTCCGTCGCCAGGCGCTGCACGCCGAACGGCTCGAATTCCTGCATCCCAGGAGCGGCGAGACCGTGGCGGTCGAGGCGGAACGGCCCGCCGACATGGAAGCGCTGCTGGCGGCGCTGCGCGCGGATACGCGCGCGCAGGCGAAGTAGCCGGCGGCGGCGCGGATGACCGGACCCGAGCGCAGCGACGAATCGAGCATCGGCTGGATCGTGCCGGACTGGCCGGCGCCGCCGACGGTGCGCGCCGCGGTGACCACCCGGCGGATGGCGGGAAGTTCCGCAGCGCCGTTCGACGCCTTCAACCTGGGTGGGCGCGGCGACGATCCGGCCGCGGTCGCCGCCAATCGCGCGGCGCTGATCGAGCGGCTGGCACTGCCCGCGTCGCCGCGCTGGTTGCGCCAGGTGCACGGTATCGACGTCCTCGACGCCGACGAGTCCATTGCGGATCAGGAAAAAACGGCGGACGCGGCGGTCTCGCGCGGCGAGGCCGTGCTGGCGGTCCTGACCGCCGACTGCCTGCCGATCCTGTTCTGCAGCGAGGACGGCGACGCCGTCGCGGCCGCCCACGCGGGCTGGCGCGGACTCGCGGCCGGCGTCGCCGAGGCGACGATCGCGCGGCTCGGCGTTCCCGCCGCGCGGCTGATGGCCTGGCTGGGGCCGGCGATCGGTGCGCGGTCCTACGAGGTCGGCGAGGAGGTGCGCGCCGCCTTCGTCGGGATCGATCCCCGCGCGGCGGAGGCATTCGCGCCGACACGGCCCGGACATTGGCTCTGCGATCTCTACGCCCTGGCGCACCAAAGGATCGCCGCGGCTGGCGTCGAGCGCGTCTACGGCGGCGGTTTCGACACCTACGCGGACGCGCGCTTCTATTCGTATCGACGGGAGCGCGAGACCGGGCGCTTCGCCAGCCTGATCTGGAACGTGCGGCAGGCTTAGGGCCGCCTGCACCGCCGCGCCGATGCCCGTCGCATCGGTCGCGATCCCTCGCGACGGTCGAGGTCACTCGACGACGGTGAACTCCATGCGCCGGTTCTTCGCGCGGCCTTCCTCGGTGGCGTTGTCGGCGACCGGAACGGTGTCGCCGTAGCCCCGCGCGCGCAGGCTGTCGGCGGCGACGCCGAGGTCGATCAGCTTGCCGCGCACCGCGTCGGCGCGCTCCTCGCTGAGCTTCAGGTTCGCCGCCGCGTCGCCGGTGGCGTCGGTGTGGCCGCCGACCTGGACGCGCGTTCCGGCCGGCGCGTTCTTGATCGCCGCCGCCGCTTCCTCGAGCAGGCCGAGGCTGTCGGCGCTGATCGCCGCCGAGCCCGTCTCGAAATGGATCGTCATCAGGTTCAGCGCCTTGACCAGGTCGGCCGCCGTGTATCGGCCCGGCTGCAAGGCCTTGAACGCCTCGCTCGCGCTTCGCAGCACGCCGGCGTCGAGGCCGTTCAGCGCGAAACCGCCGAATCGGCTGCGCAGCTGGTCGGCGAGTCTCTGGCGCTCCGCGCCGGCGATCGAGCCGCCGAGGGTGATCGCGTTGCCGTCGAGGTCGAGCCTGGCGCCCGCCGCATCGCGCAGATTCGGCAGCAGGGCGAGCAGCGCGTCGAGCCAGCCGGCGGGTTTCGTGCTCGCGTCGATCGTCACCTCGCCGCTGACGTTGGCGGCGCCGAAGGCGCCGTTCAGCGCATCGACGAGGCGGCTGCGCTCCGCGGCCGAAGCGAGCCGGCCGGAGTAGCCGATCCTGCCGGCGTCGTTGGTCAGGGAAATCCGGGCTTGCGCGCTCGGAGCGGGAGCGGACGGTGAGGCAGGGGTCGCGCTCGTTCCCGTCGCCGCCGGCGCGGCGCCTTCCGGCGGGCGATGCAGCATGCAGTAGCCGAGCGCGAGCACCACGGCGAGCAGCAGGGCCCACTTCACCCAGCCGAGGCCGGGGGTCAGGTCGGTGTGCAGGTCGGGCTCGGGCGAAACGCCGTTGGCCGCGGTGCCGGGACCGAAGGCCTTGAGATAGCCGCTGGCGGCGCTGGGCAGGCTGGTCGGCAGTTGGCCGTTCGGGGTCAGCGTGCCGATCAGTGACGGCAGCATCGCGGCCGCCGCGGCGAGGGTCTTTCCGCGCTCGATGCCGAGCCGGCCGGCGAGCGTGGAGATCGCATCCGCGCCGAGGGCTTTCTCGAGCTGCCACGGTTCGATCGGCTTCGGGGCGGCGTTGCCGACCCACGAACCGAACAGGTCGCCCAGCCCCTGTTGGCGGAATCTGGCCAGCAGGCCGGCGATGCCGCCGTTGCGTTCGTCGAAAACGATGCCGAGCAGGGACGCGAGCAACGCGCGTCCCTTGTCGCCGAGTCCGAAACGCTCCGCGACTTCGCCAATCAGTGCATCGAACATGAGGTGCTCCGTGAGGTTCCTGCCTCGGCGGCGCCCCCGTATTCAGCAGCCCCGCCCCCGATTCCTTGCGGCAGTCTAGGCAAGGCATCGCTCCCCGATTGCGAACCTTTGCATCGCCGTTGCAAAACATTGCGAACCTTGAAGCGGCGTCGCCCGCGACCTACCTTGGAAGGCATTCCTGCCGGGGACGGGCCGGCGATTACAGAGAATTCCTCCGATGCGAATGGACAAACTCACTTCGCGTTTCCAGCAGGCGCTCGCCGATGCGCAGAGCCTGGCGGTCGGGCGCGACCACAACATGATGGAGCCGGTGCACCTGCTGGCGGCGCTGCTCGACCAGCAGGGCGGTTCGACGGTGCCGCTGCTGGCGCAGGCCGGCGTCAACGTGCCCTCCTTGCGCACGCGCGTCGGCCAGATCCTCGACCGGCTGCCGAAGGTGGCGGGACAGGAAGGCCACATCAACGTCTCCAACGATCTCAACCGCCTGCTCAACCTGACCGACAAGCTGGCGCAGCAGCGCGGCGACCAGTTCGTCGCGTCCGAGCTGTTCGTGCTCGCCGCGCTCGAGGACAAGGGCGAGGTCGGCGCCGCGCTGAAGGCGGCCGGCGCGAACAAGGCGAACATCGAGGCGGCAATCGAGAAAATGCGCGGAGGCGAGAAAGTGCAGTCGGAAAACGCCGAAGACCAGCGCCAGGCGCTGGAGAAGTACACGATCGACCTGACCGCGCGCTCGGAGAAGGGCAAGCTCGATCCGGTCATCGGCCGCGATGAGGAAATCCGCCGCGTGATCCAGGTGCTGCAGCGGCGCACGAAGAACAATCCCGTGCTGATCGGCGAACCCGGCGTCGGCAAGACCGCGATCGTCGAGGGCCTCGCGCAGCGCATCGTCAACGGCGAGGTGCCCGAAGGCCTGCGCGACAAGCGCGTGCTCTCGCTGGACATGGGCGCGCTGATCGCCGGTGCGAAGTTCCGCGGCGAATTCGAGGAGCGCCTGAAGGGCGTGCTCAACGACCTCGCCAAGCAGGAAGGCCAGATCATCCTGTTCATCGACGAGCTGCACACGATGGTCGGCGCCGGCAAGGCCGAGGGCGCGATGGACGCCGGCAACATGTTGAAGCCCGCGCTCGCGCGCGGCGAGCTGCACTGCATCGGCGCGACCACGCTCGACGAATATCGCAAGTACATCGAGAAGGACGCCGCGCTCGAACGCCGCTTCCAGAAGGTATTCGTCGGCGAGCCGAGCGTCGAGGACACGATCGCGATCCTGCGCGGGCTGAAAGAGAAGTACGCCGTGCATCACGGCGTGGAGATCACCGATCCGGCGATCGTCGCCGCGGCGACCTTGTCCAACCGCTACATCCCCGACCGCCAGCTGCCGGACAAGGCGATCGACCTGATGGACGAGGCCGCCTCGCGCATCCGCATGGAGATCGACTCCAAGCCGGAGGAGCTCGATCGCAAGGAGCGCCGCCTGATCCAGCTCAAGATCCAGCGCGAGGCGCTGAAGAAGGAGAAGGATTCCGAATCGAAGCAGCGCCTGGCCGACCTGGAGAAGGAGATCGGCACGCTGGAGCGCGAGTATTCCGACCTCGAGGAAGTGTGGAAATCCGAGAAGGCGACCTTGCAGGGGGCGACCAGGATCAAGGAACAGATCGAGGCCGCGCGCCTGGACCTCGAAGCCGCGCAGCGCCGGCAGGACTACGCCAAGATGAGCGAGATCCAGTACGGCAAGATTCCCGAACTGGAAAAGCAGCTCAAGGCCGCGCAGGAAGCCGAGACCAAGGGCTTCAGCCTGCTGCAGGACAAGGTCACCGCCGAGGAGATCGCCGAGGTCGTCGCGCGCTGGACCGGCATTCCGGTCAGCAAGATGCTCGAGGGCGAGCGCGAGAAGCTGCTGCGGATGGAAGACGTGCTGCACCAGCGCGTGGTCGGCCAGGACGAAGCCGTGCGCGCGGTCAGCGACGCGATCCGCCGCTCGCGCGCGGGCCTGTCCGATCCGAACCGTCCGAACGGCTCGTTCCTGTTCCTAGGTCCCACCGGCGTCGGCAAGACCGAGCTGTGCAAGGCATTGGCCGAATTCCTGTTCGACTCGGCCGACGCGATGGTGCGCATCGACATGAGCGAGTTCATGGAGAAGCATTCCGTGAGCCGCCTGATCGGCGCACCGCCGGGCTACGTCGGCTACGAGGAAGGCGGCTATCTGACCGAGGCGGTTCGGCGTCGGCCCTACAGCGTGATCCTGCTCGACGAGGTCGAGAAGGCGCATCACGACGTGTTCAACATCCTGTTGCAGGTGCTCGACGACGGCCGCCTGACCGACGGCCAGGGCCGCACGGTGGATTTCCGCAACACCGTCATCGTGATGACCTCGAACCTCGGCTCGCAGTACGTGCAGGACATGGTCGATCAAGATCGGGCCGGCACCGACAGCGAGGAGGAGTACACGAAGATGAAGGCCGCCGTGATGGGCGTCGTGCAGGCGCACTTCCGGCCGGAATTCATCAACCGCCTCGACGAGATCGTCGTGTTCCGCGCGCTCGACAAGAAGCAGATCCGCGCGATCGCGCGCATCCAGACCGAGTATCTGGCCAAGCGTCTGGCCGAACGGCAGTTGAAGCTGGAGCTGTCGGACAAGGCACTCGACCTGCTCGGCAACGTCGGCTTCGATCCGGTCTACGGCGCGCGGCCGCTGAAGCGCGCGATCCAGCAGCAGTTGGAGAACCCGCTGGCGAAGGAAATCCTCGAAGGCCGGTTCCAGCCGGGTGACACCGTCGCGGTCGATGCGGCCGCGGGCAAGCTGGAGTTTCGCAAGGCCTGAAAAGCCACCGGCGATGCGCGCGGCTCCGCGCCGCGCATCGCCGGCGGTGGGGAAACCCGTCAGCCGTCGAAGCCGTCCTGGAACAGGCGGTCGGTCACGGCCGCGCAGGGCGTCAAGATCACGTCCGAGGACAGCGCGAAGCCCGGCGTGGCCGAACCGATGTGGACCTGGCTGGCGTTGTTCATCGCCGGCCACGCGTCCATCGAACCGCCCCAGAAGCCGCCGAACGGGGCTTCGGTGCCCTGCACGGCGAGCACCTGCGCGCTGTCGTCGGCGTGGCGGATGAAGGCGGTGCCGCGTTCGTTGCCGTCGTCCATCACCCGGCTGGTCCACAGCACCAGATCGCCGTTGTCGGCCAAGGCGCGCATCGGATTGCGCGAATACGCCAGCACCTGCGCAGTGCCGCCGTCGATCTCGTCGCCGGGCGCGAGCGCGCGCCGCCACGAGTCGACCTTGCCGGCGACCCAGATCGCCTCGGGTCCGCCGGTGGTATTGGCGAAGAACGCGATCTCGCCGGCGTTGTTCAGCAGCGGCGCCTGGAAGTCGGAATAGGTGCCGCCGCCCGGCGCGTCGTCGCCGGCCTTGACCATCCACTCGTGCCGGCCGCTCGTGCTGAGGAACAGGCCGCCGGGGGAGATGCCGCCGTCGACGTAGCCGCGGAACGAGATCTGGCCTTTCTGGTTCAAGCCCGGCGCCGGGCCGCCGGCGATCGCGCTGCCGTCCGGATAGCCCCACAGCTCGGTGGCGAGTGCGACGAAGGTGCCGCCGCCCGGCGCGGCGTCGCCGGCGGCGACGTACTTCGTCACCGTGCCGTCCTGCCACAGCAGGATGTCCGCGAAGTCGCTGCCGTGGGTGACCGCGAGGAACGCGACCGTGCCGGCGTTGTTGATGGTGCCCGGGCCGAGCATGCTGATCGTGCCGCCGAGCGGCGAGGCATCGCCGACCGCGGCGATCTTGACGATCGAGCCGTCGGCGCCGTCGTACAGGAACAGGCCGCGCGGCGCGCTGCCGCCGACCACGTCGGCGAGGAACACCACGTCGCCGCCGTCGTTGATGTCGGGCGCCGCGAACGTGTCGCGGAAGAAGCCGCCGAACGTGCCGCCGACCGGGGTCGGATCGCCGCAGGTGTCGGTCGAGCCGTAGCCGCCGTCCGCGCCGCAGCCGAGTGCGACGATCTTCAGGCCTTGCGCATCGGCCGTGAAGGTGCCCTGGTTCCGATCCGCGCCGTCGACCTTGGCGGTGAAGGCGATGCGGCCGCCGGCGTTGATCGTCGCCGGGCGCATGAAGGCGATCGGGTTCAGCGTGCCGGATTCGCCGTCGGGCAGCGACTGGCCGTGCCAGGCCACCGCCGTTGCGCCGCAGATGTCGGCGTCGGCCGGTGCCGGTGCCGTCGGGGGCGCCGGCAGCGTCGCTGCCGCGGCTCGCACGACGTGGCGACCGTCGATCGTGCGATCGGTGACGACGGCTCCCGCGCCGTCGTACGGTCGGATCGTTTGCGCCTGGCCGGCGCCGCAGGCGAGCGCGATCAGCAGCGACAAGGAGAGCTTCGGAAGATGCGTGGTCATCGGTGGGCGTGTCCTGGAGCGAAGGGAAAGCCGCCGGGGCGAGCGGCCTGGCGACCGGTCGACTATTCCATGCGGTCGCGCCGGAGCGTGTTTTCGTTGTGTTGCCATCGTCTTTGCGCTGTGTTTTCGCCGCGGTTGGAGCCCGTTTCCGACGTTGCGAGGTAGCGTTCGCGCGCCGGAGGGCTTGCAATTTCCCGTCGCGGCAGCATCCTGCGCCTCCGTTCCGGCGCCGCCGGCGCCGCCACGATCCGATGGATTAGATATGCCGATCTACGAATTCGAGTGCCAGGCCTGCGCGGCCGTGTTCGACCGCCTGCAGAAGATTTCCGACCCCGATCCCACCGTGTGCCCGGAATGCGGACAGCCGCGCGTGCGCCGGCGCCTGACCGCACCGGCGTTCCGCCTCGCCGGCAGCGGCTGGTACGAGACCGACTTCAAGAAGGACGGCGACGCCAAGCGCAACCTCGCCGCGAAGGACGACGCGCCGGCGCTGGCGAAGTCCGAGACCAAGAGCGATACGGCCGACAAGCCGAAAGCCGACAAGCCCGCGGACAAGCCCAAGCCGAGCGGCGCCGACAGCTGACCCGGATGCTTTCCGTTCATGCGGATGTTCTAGACTTGCGGCGCTTTCCAAAATTTCAGACGGGGAGAATCGCAATGCGCAAATTGTTCTGCGGAGTCTTCGGTGTGGCGCTGGCCTTGGTGGCGACCGCCGCGTTCGGACAGGACGCCTCGCGCGTCGCGGCCGCGGTGGGTGTGGCCGGCGTCGCCCAGTACGGCGACTGGCGTCCGGGGCCGGGCTGGGACCGCGACATCGAGGTGCGCTGCGCCAGCAACGACTTCCGCTACAACTTCTGCCAGGTCGACACGGGACGCGGCAGCCGCGTCGTGGTCGCCAAGGGAATTTCCAAGACGTACTGCGAGGAAGGCCGCAACTGGGGCTGGAACCGCGCCGGCATCTGGGTCGACGGCGGCTGCGAGGCGGTGTTCCGCGTGCAGCGCCGCTGGAGCGGCGACGACGACAACAACGGCGGCTGGCGTCCGGGTCCGGATTGGGACCGCGCGATCACGTTCCGCTGCGAGAGTCAGGGCTACGGCTACAACATGTGCCGTGTCGACACCGGCCGCGGCAGCAACGTGCGCATCCGTCGCCAGCTCTCGAAGACGGCCTGCATCGAAGGCCGCACCTGGGGCTGGAATCGCGCCGGCGTGTGGGTCGACAAAGGCTGCGGCGCCGAATTCCTGGTCGATCGCCGCTGGAAGTGATCGGCTAGATCGACCCGACGAACGCCCGCCGCATCGGCGGGCGTTCCGCTTTCCGGGGTGAACCTTCGCGCGGCGAATGCCCTGCGGAGCGGCGCCGTTGCGGTGCAGCAACTTCCTCCGTAGCATTCCGCGCTTCCTTCGCGCCCGAGAGCGCACAGCGGATTGGCATGCGTACACATTATTGCGGCCTCGTCGACGAGGCCTTGCTCGACCGGGACGTCGTTTTGTGCGGTTGGGTCGACACCCGCCGGGACCACGGCGGCGTCGTCTTCATCGACCTGCGCGACCACGAGGGCGTGGTGCAGATCGTCGCGGATCCGGACGAGGCGGAAGCCTTCAAGGCGGCCAGCGCCGTCGGCTACGAGTTCTGCCTGCGCGTTTCCGGCAAGGTGCGCCGCCGCGTCAGCGTCAACGAGCGCGTGCGCAGCGGCCGCGTCGAGGTGCTCGCCTCGCGCATCGAGGTGCTCAATGCCGCGCGCGACCTGCCGTTCGTGCTGCACGAGACGACCAACGAAGACCTCGCGCTGAAATACCGCTATCTCGACCTGCGCCGGCCCGACATGCAGCGCGCGATGCGCCTGCGCACGAAACTGGTGTCGGCGCTGCGCCGCCATCTGGACGCGCAGGGTTTCCAGGACATCGAAACGCCGATCCTGACCAAGGCGACGCCGGAAGGCGCGCGCGACTACCTCGTGCCGAGCCGCGTGCATCCGGGCGAGTTCTACGCGCTGCCGCAGTCGCCGCAGCTGTTCAAGCAGCTCCTGATGATGGCCGGCTTCGACCGCTACTACCAGATCGCGCGCTGCTTCCGCGACGAGGACCTGCGCGCCGATCGCCAGCCCGAGTTCACGCAGCTCGACATGGAATTCGCCTTCGTCGAGGAGCGCGACATCCAGGACGCCGTCGAGGCGATGATCCGCGCGATCTTCGCCGAAGTCGTCGGCGTCGAGCTCGCCGCCGAATTCCCGCGCATGACCTACGAGGAAGCGATGCGCCGCTACGGCTCGGACAAGCCGGACCTGCGCATTGCGCTGGAGCTGGTCGACGTCGCCGGGATCGTGGGCAAGGCCGAGTTCAAGGTGTTCGCCGACGCCGCCAACGACCCCGACGGCCGCGTCGCCGCGCTGCGCGTGCCGGGCGGTGCCGAACTCACGCGCAAGCAGATCGACGAGCTCGGCGTGCACGCGGCCAAGTACGGCGCCAAGGGGCTCGCCTGGATCCGCGTCGACGACCGCGCCAAGGGCCGCGACGGACTCAACTCGCCGATCGCCAAGTTCCTCGACGACGCCACGCTCGGCGCGGTGCTCGACGCGGTCGGTGCCGGCAGCGGCGACCTGGTGCTGTTCGGCGCCGGCGCCTACAAGACCGTCAGCGACTTCATGGGCGCGCTGCGCCTGAAGGTCGGCCGCGATCGCGGCCTGGTCGAGAACGCCTGGAAGCCGCTGTGGGTGGTCGACTTCCCGATGTTCGAGCACGACGCCGAGGCCGGACGCTACGTCGCCCTGCATCATCCGTTCACCGCGCCGAAGGTCGACGACGTCGCCGACCTCAAGGCGAACGCGAAGATCGCCGTCTCGCGCGGCTACGACATGGTGCTGAACGGCAACGAGATCGGCGGCGGCTCGATCCGCATCCATCGTCCCGAGATGCAGAGCGCGGTGTTCGAGCTGCTCGGCATCGGCGCGGAAGAGGCGCAGGCGAAGTTCGGCTTCCTGCTCGAGGCGCTGAAGTTCGGCGCGCCGCCGCATGGCGGCATCGCCTTCGGCATCGACCGCATCGCCGCGCTGATGGCCGGCACCGAGTCGATCCGCGACGTGATCGCGTTCCCGAAGACGACCAGCGCGCAGGATCTGATGACCGCCGCACCGTCGCCGATTCCGGCCGCGCAGCTGGCCGAGCTGCACGTGGGCGTGCTGGAGCCCGAACCGAAATGAAATCCGGCGGCCGCAGCGCGAAGTCCGCGGCGCTGCGTTCGGCGCCGTCGGCGCGCATGCGACGCGACCCCCGCGCCGCGTCCGCGCCGTCGCGCGAGCACGTGATCCTGCTGCACGGCATCTGGATGCGCGGGTTGACTTTGGCGTACCTGTCGCGCCATCTGCGCCACGCCGGCTACTCGGTCGAGACGATGGACTACGCCAGCGTGTTCACCGGCTTCGCGCCGGCGGTCGAGCAACTGCGCGCGCGCCTGCGTTCGCTCGAGGCGCCGGCCGTGCATCTGGTCGGGCACAGCCTCGGCGGCCTGGTCGCGCTGGAGGCGATCCGCGGCGTGCGCGGCTTGCCGCGCGGGCGCGTCGTCGGTCTCGGCTCGCCGCTGCGCGGCAGCGCGGTCGCGCGCGGGTTGGCCGCGATTCCGGGCGGACGCTGGCTGATGGGCCACAGCGTCGAGCCGCTGCTCGACGGCCTCGACGACTGGAGCGGTTCGCGCAAGGTCGGTGTGATCGCCGGCAAGCTGCCGTTCGGGCTCGGCTTCGCGCTCGGCACGCTGAGCGCGCCGCACGATGGCACCGTCGCGGTCGCCGAGACGCAGCTGCCCGGCATCGCCGATCACTGCACGGTGTCGGCCTCGCACACCGGCATGCTGCTTTCGCACGAGGTCGCCGATCTCGTCGTCGAATTCCTGCGCCACGGCCGCTTCGAATCGCAGCCGCAATGACCGCCGTGGCGCTTCCGACTCCGCAATCCCGAATCCCGAACCCCGGCTCCACCGTGCGCATCATCGGCATCGATCCCGGCAGCCAGCGCACTGGCGTCGGCATCATCGACGTCGACGGCACCGGCAAGTCGAACCACGTCTTCCACACTGCGTTGAACCTGCTCGGGCACGATCACTTCGCGCAGCGGCTGAAGCAGATCTTCGACGAACTCGGCGCGATCGTGGCCGAGTACGCGCCGCAGGAAGCCGCGATCGAGCGCGTGTTCGTCGCGCGCAATCCCGATTCCGCGCTCAAGCTCGGCCAGGCGCGCGGCGCGGCGATCTGCGCGGTGGTACATCACGGCCTCGGCGTGACCGAATACGCCGCGCGCGAGGTCAAGCAGGCGGTGGTCGGCACCGGCGCCGGCGACAAGACCCAGGTGCAGCACATGGTCGGCATCCTGTTGAATCTGAAGGAGCGTCTGCAGGCCGATGCCGCCGACGCGTTGGCGATTGCGCTGGCGCACGCGCATACGCGCGCCAGCGTGCAGCGCCTGGGCGTGGAATTCGGCCAGGGCCGGCGCACGACGTGGCGACGGCGGCGATGAGGGATCGATTGACATGATAGGTCGCATCAAGGGCGTTCTCGTCGCCAAGCAGCCGCCGTGGATCGTGGTCGACGTCGGCGGCGTCGGTTACGAGCTGGAGGCGCCGATGTCCACGTTTTTTGACTTGCCCGAGCTCGGCGCGGCGGTGAACCTCTGCACGCATTACGCGGTGAAGGAGGACACGGTGGCGCTGTACGGTTTCCTGCGCGAGTCCGAGCGAGCGCTGTTCCGCAACCTGCAGAAGGTCAGCGGCGTCGGCGCGAAGATCTCGCTGGCGGTGCTGTCAGGCGTCAGCGTGGAGGAGTTCGCGCGACTGGTGCAGACCTCCGACGTCGCGGCGCTCACGCGCATTCCCGGCATCGGCAAGAAGACGGCCGAGCGCATGGTGGTCGAGCTGCGCGATCGCGTCGACGGACTCGGCGGCGGGCTGCCGTCGACGGCTCCCGGCGCGGCGGCGCACGATCCGGTCGCCGAAGCCGGCATCGCGCTGCAGGCGCTCGGCTACAAGCCGGCCGAGGTCACGCGCCTGGTGCGCGATGCGGCCGCGCCCGGCGACCGCGCCGAGGACATCATCCGCAAGGCGCTCAAGGCGGCGCTGCGCTGAACCCGATCGAGGACTGCCGATGAATCAGGGCGAGAACCAGGACGGCGCTACGCAGGCACGCATCAAGACGCTGATATTCGGCGCGATCGGCGTCGTCTACGGCGACATCGGCACCAGTCCGCTGTACACGATCAAGCAGACCTTCGGCGTGCACGGCGCGACGCCGACCGAGCCGAACGTGCTCGGCGTGCTGTCGCTGGTGTTCTGGTCGCTGATCCTGGTGGTGTCGGTGAAGTACGCCGGCTTCATCATGCGCGCCGACAACAAGGGCGAGGGCGGCATCATGGCGTTGACCGCGCTGGCCCAGCGCAGCGTGCGTTCGAGCCAGCGCGGGCGCTGGTGGATCGTCATGCTCGGCCTGTTCGGGGCGGCGCTGTTCTTCGGCGACGGCGTGATCACGCCGGCGATCTCGGTGCTCGGCGCGGTCGAGGGCCTGGAAGTGATGGCGCCGGGCCTGCACCGGTTCATCGTGCCGATCTCCGCCGTCATCATCGTGCTGCTGTTCACCTTCCAGAACCGCGGCACCGGCAAGGTCGGCGCGGTGTTCGCGCCGGTGATGATCCTGTGGTTCCTGACCCTGGCGGTGCTCGGCATCTGGCACATTTCCGAGAACCCGGCGGTGCTGCGCGCGCTGTCGCCGCACTATGCGATCGCATTCTTCGTGCACGAGAAATGGGTCGCGTTCTTCACGCTCGGCTCGGTCATCCTGGCGATCACCGGCGCCGAGGCGCTGTACGCCGACATGGGTCACTTCGGCAAGAAGCCGATCCGCTACTCGTGGTTCGGCTTCGTGCTGCCGGCGCTGGTGCTGAACTACTTCGGCCAGGGCGCGCTGCTGATCGCCGATCCGAAGGCGGCCGAGAACCCGCTCTACCTGATGGTGCCGGAGATGCTGCTGGTGCCGATGCTGGTGCTGGCGACCGCGGCTGCGGTGATCGCCTCGCAGGCGGTGATCTCGGGCGCTTTCTCGGTCACGCGCGAAGCGATCCAGCTCGGTTTCCTGCCGCGCATGCGCGTGCGCCACACCTCGCGCGAGCAGATGGGGCAGATCTACCTGCCGTGGATCAACCGCATGCTGCTGGTGCTGACCCTGGCGGTCGTGCTTGGTTTCCGCTCCTCGGACAATCTCGGCGCGGCCTACGGCATCGCGGTGGTCGGCACGATGACGATCGATTCGATCCTGGTGATGATCGTGTTCCGCCGGCTGTGGAACTGGAGCCGCGCGAAGGTGCTCGCGATCGGCCTGTTGTTCCTGTTCGTCGATCTCGCCTTCCTGGCCGCCAACGCGGACAAGGTCGAGCACGGCGGCTGGTTCCCGCTGGTGCTCGGCGCAGCGATCTTCACGATGATGGCGACCTGGCGGCGCGGCAAGGAACTGGTCGTGCGCGAGGTCAAGCAGAGCGGGCTGGCGCTGGAGCCGTTCATTTCCTCGATCGTCACGCATCCGCCGCTGCGCGTGCCGGGGACGGCCGTGTTCCTGACCTCCAACCCCGGCGGCGTGCCGAACGCGATGCTGCACAACCTCAAGCACAACAAGGTGCTGCACGAGCGCAACGTGATCCTGACGGTGGAAACCGTCGACACGCCGGTGGCCGAGGCGGAGGAGCGCATGGAAGTGGTCGCGCTCGGCGACGACTTCTACAAGCTGACCCTGCGCTTCGGCTTCGCCGAGGATCCGGACGTGCCGCAGACCCTGCTCGCCGTGCGCGAGTGCGGCCCGGAGTTCGATCTGATGGACACCACCTTCTTCCTCAGCCGCGAAAGCATCGTCGCGACCGACCGTCCCGGCATGGCCCTGTGGCGCGACCGGCTCTTCATGTTCATGCAGCGCAACGCGATGCCGGCGACCGCGTTCTTCCAGATTCCGGGCAATCGGCTGATCGAGCTGGGGACGCAGGTGGAGATATGAGGAGCCGGGATTGGTGATTCGTGAGTGGTGATTGGAAAAAGGCCGCAAGCCGGATACTGAACGCCGACTGCGAGCGTGCTCGGGCGCGGCTACCTTGCTGTGTTCAAGCCGGTGATAATCCACGAATCCCCAATCTCGAATCCCCAATCCCGGCTCTCCTATGGACCGCCTGACCTCGGCCAACGCGAACCGCGAAGACGATCTCCTCGAGGCGACGATCCGTCCGCAGCGTCTGGCCGAGTATCTCGGTCAGGCGACCGTGCGCGAGCAGCTCGGCATCTACATCGAGGCGGCGCGGCGGCGTGGCGAGGCGCTCGACCACGTGCTGATCTTCGGGCCGCCGGGCCTCGGCAAGACCACGCTGTCGCACGTGATCGCCAACGAACTCGGCGTGAATCTGCGTTCGACCTCCGGGCCGGTGCTCGAGCGTCCGGGCGATCTCGCCGCGCTGCTGACCAATCTGCAGCCGCGCGACGTGCTGTTCGTCGACGAGATCCATCGCCTGTCGCCGATCGTCGAGGAAGTGCTGTATCCGGCGCTCGAGGATTTCCAGATCGACATCATGATCGGCGAGGGCCCAGCCGCGCGCTCGATCAAGCTCGACCTGCCGCCGTTCACGCTGATCGGCGCGACCACCCGCGCGGGCCTGCTGACCGCGCCGCTGCGCGACCGCTTCGGCATCGTGCAGCGGCTGGAGTTCTACAGTCCGCTCGAACTCAGCGCGATCGTGCGTCGTGCGGCGAAGATCCTCGGCATCGCCTGCGACGCCGACGGCGCCGCGGAAATCGCGCGCCGCGCGCGCGGCACCCCGCGCATCGCCAACCGCCTGCTGCGCCGCGTGCGCGACTACGCCGAGATCAAGGCCGGCGGCGCCATCGACGCCGCGGTCGCCGCGGCCGCGCTGGACATGCTGAAGGTCGACGCCGAAGGCTTCGACGCGCTGGACCGGCGCCTGCTCGGCACCATCATCGAAAACTTCGACGGCGGTCCGGTCGGCGTCGAATCGCTGGCCGCGGCGATCAGCGAGGAGCGCGGCACGATCGAGGACGTGCTCGAGCCGTTCCTGATCCAGCAGGGTTTTCTCGTGCGCACCGCGCGCGGGCGCATGGTCACCGGCAAGTGCTGGCGGCACTTCGGACTTGCGCCGCCGCGGCGTGCGGCGGTCGAGGATCTGTTCGAAGAAGCGCCCGGTCAGCGGTCAGCGGTGAGCGGTGAGCGGGAAGAGCCGCCCCAGCGATGACCCCTTCTTTTCCCGCTCACCGCTCACCGCTGACCGCCGACGCTCCCGTCTTCACCTGGCCGACCCGCGTCTACTGGGAAGACACCGATGCCGGCGGCGTCGTCTATCATGCGCGCTATCTGCACTTCTTCGAGCGCGCGCGCAGCGAGTGGCTGCGTGCCGAAGGCGTCGGTCAGCAAGGGCTGCGCGGGGAGCTGGGCGTCGTCTTCGTCGTGCATCGCATGGAGCTCGACTTCAATGCGCCGGCGCGCCTCGACGATCTACTGCTCGCCACGGTCGAGCCGGTGGAGCGGCGCAGTGCGAGCTTCATCGTGAAACAACGCCTGCTGCGCGAACCCGACGGTAAGCCGCTGGTCGAAGCGCGGGTGCGCATCGCCTGCGTGGACGGGGAGAGCTTCCGCCCGCGTCCGATTCCGGATCATCCTGCACTGACTCGAGTGCTCCAAGAGATCGCCAAGAGATGAACAACGAACTCAACATCCTCGCCCTGATCATCGGTGCCAGCCTGCCGGTCAAGCTCGTGCTCGGCATCCTGATCGCGTTCTCGATCGCTTCGTGGTTCATCATCTTCCGCAAGAAGGCGATGATCGACCGCGCCAATGCCAGCGCGGACGAGTTCGAGGAGCGCTTCTGGTCCGGAGCCGACCTCGCCGGCCTGTTCAAGGAAATCACCAGCGGCAGCGACCGGGTGACCGGCAGCGCGGCGATCTTCGAGGCCGGCTTCCGCGAATTCGCGCGCCTGCGCCAGCGCCGCGGCGTCGATTCGCGCGCCCTGCTCGAAGGCGCCCAGCGCGCGATGCGGGTCTCCTCGACGCGCGAGGTCGACCGCCTCGAGCAGAACCTCGAATTCCTCGCCAACGTCGGCTCGATCAGCCCGTACGTCGGCCTGTTCGGCACGGTCTGGGGCATCATGATCGCGTTCCAGGGCCTGGCCAACGTGAAGGAGGCGACCATCGCGATGGTCGCGCCGGGCATCTCCGAGGCCCTGATCGCGACCGCGATGGGCCTGTTCGCCGCGATCCCGGCGGTGTGGGCCTACAACCGCTATTCGACCAAGCTCGAGCGCGTGAACCTGCGCTACGACACGTTTGTCGAAGAGTTCTCCTCGATCCTGGCGCGCCAGGCGCACGTCGACGACGTGCCGTGAACCCCGCGCACGACCGGATCGCGTTGGAGTAGCCGCCATGCAAAGTTACGGAAGGGCGCGCAAGCGCCGCAAGCTGAAGGCCGAGATCAACGTCGTGCCCTACATCGACGTGATGCTCGTGCTGCTGATCATCTTCATGGTCACCGCGCCGCTGCTCAATCTCGGCGTCGACATCCAGTTGCCGCAGTCGGCGGCGAAGTCGATCCAGAACGACAAGGAACCCGTGGTGGTCAGCGTCGACCAGGACGGCAAGCTGTTCCTGACCCTCGGCAAGGAACAGCGCGAGCCGATCGAGGCGGCCGCGCTGGTCAACAAAATTTCAGCTTTCGTTCGTGAGAATCCGCAAGTCCCCGTGCTGGTCGCCGGCGATCAGCGTGCGGACTACGGCAAGATCTATCAGGCCATGGTGCTGCTGCAGTCGGCCAATGTGCCGAAGGTCGGCTTGATGAGCCAGCCGGTACAGGCGGAAGGAGCGCGCTGACCGGATGGAGAGCGCGCATCAGATCGAAACCTTCGGCGACAAGGCGCGGGCATTCGGATTTGCTCTCGGCTTGCACTTGCTCGTGCTGCTCGGCCTGTTGATCGGGCTGTGGTGGACGAGCACGACCAAGCCGGTGGTGATGCCGGGACCGGTGATCGAGGCGACCCTGATCGGGCCGACCGCGGCGCCGAAGTCGGGGGCGCGCAAGCCGGCGCAGCCGCGACCGGAGCCGCCCAAACCGGAGCCGCCGGCCGCCCAGCCGGCGCCGCCGAAGCCCGAACCGCCGGCGCCCAAGCCGCAGAAGGAAACGCCGGCCGAAGTACAGAAGCAGGACCTGATCGACCAGCAGAAGATCGCCGCCCTGGCCGAGCAGAAGGCCGAGGAGCAGAAGAAGGAACAAGAGGAAAAGCAGCGCCAGCGTCAGGTCGAGCTCGAACAGGAAGAGAAAGAGAAGAAGCTCAAGGAAGAAAAGCTCAAGCAGCTGGCGGATCTGCGCAAGCAACGCGAGGCAGCGGAGCAGGCATTGAAGCAGGAGCGCAACAAGCTGGCCAAATTGGAGAACAGCAACCGGGTCGCGGCGGAGAATCGCCCGCCACAGCCGGAAGCCGAACACGAGGCGGCGCAGGCGACGACGGGCGCCGGCGGCCAGGACAACGATCTCGCGGCGCGCTACGCGGCGGCGATCCAGGCGGCGGTCACGCAGAACTGGAACCGTCCCGACAGCGCCTCCGCCGGGCTGCGCTGCTCGCTGAACATCGTGCAGATCCCGGGCGGTGACGTGATTTCGGTGACGGTGGGCTCGCCCTGCAATGCCGACCAGCCGACGCGCAACTCGATCGAACAGGCGGTCATGAAGGCGGCGCCGCTGCCGTACCAGGGTTACGAGAAGGTGTTCCAGCGCGCGGTCAAGTTCAACTTCAGATACGACGGATGATCCCGATGACAAAGCGGAATGGATGGATGGTTCGAATCGGCGTGCTGCTGGTCGGCGCCCTGCTCGGCACGAGCGCGTTCGCGCAGAGCGGCGGCCTCACCGTCGACATCACGAACGGCAACGCCTCGGCGCTGCCGATCGCCGTCGTCCCGTTCGGCTCCGAGGGCGCCGGCGTGCCGCCGGAATCCAATCCGGGCGAGATCGTGCGCGCCGACCTCGCGCGTTCCGGGCAGTTCCGCACCCTGCCGAAGAACGACATCGTCGAGTTCCCGACGCGCCAGGCCGAGGTCAAGTTCGCCACCTGGCGCCTGCTCAAGCAGGACTACCTGGTGGTCGGGCGCACCACCGACGGCGGCGACGGCGGCCTGCGCGTGGAGTGGGAACTGCTCGACGTGGCCAAGCAGCAGAAGCTCGCCGAAGGCGCGATCAGCGGCCAGCGCACCGGTCTGCGCGACATCGCGCACCAGGTCGCCGACGCGATCTACGAGAAGATCCTCGGCGTGCGCGGCGCGTTCTGGACGCGCATCGCCTACATCACCGCGACCGGCTCGCCGCCGAACTACCAGTACGCGCTGATGGTCGCCGACTCGGACGGCTACAACCCGCAGGTCGTGGTGCGCTCGCGCGAATCGCTGATGTCGCCGGCCTGGTCGCCGGACGGCCGCAAGATCGCCTACGTGTCCTTCGAGAGCGGCAATTCGACCGTCTACGTGCAGGACCTCGGCACCGGTTCGCGCCAGGTCGTGTCCAACAGTCGCGGCATCAACAGCGCGCCGGCGTTCTCGCCGGACGGCTCGCGCTTGGCGCTGTCGCTGTCCAAGGGCGGCAATCCGGACATCTACGTGATGGACCTCGGCAGCCGCCAGACCACCCAGATCACCAAGCACTTCGCCATCGACACCGAGCCGACCTGGGCGCAGGACGGGCAGAGCCTGTACTTCACCTCGGACCGTTCCGGCAAGCCGCAGATCTACCAGGTCTCGCCGAGCGGCGGCGAGCCGACTCGCGTCACGTTCGAGGGCCAGTACAACGCCAGTCCGACGGTCGTGAACGCCAAGGGCATCAAGCTCGCAATGGTGCAGGGCAGCGGAAACGTGTATCGTATTGCGGTCCTCGACCGGACCACCAACCAGTACACCCTGGTGTCGCCGGGCAGCCAAGATGAAGCCCCGAGTTTCGCTCCCAACGGAAGCATGCTGCTGTATGCCGCGAGTGAAGGTTCGCGCGGCGTGCTGTTCGCGGTGTCGGCCGACGGGCGCGTACGTCAGCGCCTCGGGCTCGCCGAGGGCGATGTGCGCGAGCCGTCTTGGGGGCCGTTCCGCCAGCGCTGACGTCGCGTGAAGAATCGCGGTCGGGAAACCGGCCGCGTGAGAGTTGAATAACTAAAGTCCTACTGTCCTGCCACTCCTGCCCAGTTGAGGGGAACACCAAATGAACAATACCGTGCGCATCGTTTTTGCCGTCCTGCTGGTTGCCGGCGTCGCGGCGTGTAAGAAGAAGGCCGTCAAGACCGACACCACGCCGACCGAGACCACCACCCAGCCGACCACGACCGAGCCGATGGACAACGCTGGCCGCTACACGCGCGACAGCCTCGACACCGACTCCTGCCTGCGTCAGCGCGTGGTCTACTTCGACCTCGACCGCAGCGAGATCAAGCCGGAATTCCAGGCGCAGATGTCCTGCCACGCCGCTTACCTGAAGCAGTTCCCGCAGGCGCGCGTCACGCTGGAAGGCAACACCGACGAGCGCGGTTCGCGCGAGTACAACCTCGGCCTCGGCGAGCGCCGCGGCAACGCCGTGCAGGGCGCGCTGAGCGCGGCCGGCGCGTCGTCTTCGCAGCTCAACGTGGTCAGCTACGGCGAAGAGCGCCCGGTCTGCCGTCAGCACGACGAGTCGTGCTGGTCGAAGAACCGTCGCGTCGAGATCGTCTACACCGCTAAGTAAGACACGACGTGATCCGGATGACGTCCAGCAAGTCCTTTGCGAGCACAGCGGCGGCCCTGGTGGCCGCCGTTGTGCTGTCCGCGCCGACGGCACAGGCGCAGCGGCTGTCGCTGGCCGAGCGCGTCGACCGCCTGGAACAGCAGGCGAGCGGCCAGCAGGGCGGCGGCAACGCGGTCGATCTGGTCAACCAGATCCAGGCGCTGCAGTCGCAGGTGCAGTCGTTGCAGGGCCAGGTCGAGGAGCTCAAGCACGCGCTCGACCAGGCCAAGCAGCGCAACAAGGACCAGTACGTCGATCTGGATTCGCGCATCGGCCGCCTCGAAGGCGGCGGTCGTTCGACGCCGCCGGCCGCGGCGTCGAACGCGCCCGCGCCACGCGACGACAATCCGCCCGACGTCGACCTCGGCAGCCCGAGCGGCCAGGGCAATCCGAGCACGCCGCCACCGCGCGACGCGCGTTTCGCGCCGCGCCCCGGCGTCGGCGAGCTGTCGGCCGAGGATCGTGCGGCGGTCGCGCCGGGCGAGCCCGCGGCGAACCCGGCACCGGCCGATCCGGCCACCGAGACGGCGGCCTACAACGACGCGTTTGCGGCATTGAAGGACGGTCGCTACGCCGAATCGGCGAAGCGCTTTCAGACCTTCATCGACCAGCACCCGAACGGCGAGCTGACCGGCAACGCCTACTACTGGCTCGGCGAGTCGTACTACGTCACGCAGAATTTCTCGGTCGCGCAGCAGTCCTTCGAAACCCTGCTGCAGCGCTATCCGAACAGCCAGAAGGCGCCCGACGCCCTGCTCAAGGTCGGCTACACGCAGTACGAACTGAAGCAGTGGGACGCCGCCGAGGCGACCTTGAACAAGGTGGTCGAGACCTATCCCGACACCACCGTCGCGCGCCTCGCACAGGGTCGCCTGCGCGCGCTGAAGATGGAATCCCGTCGCTGAGCGACGTGCGATGACCGTCGTCGCCGCTCCCATCGACGCGGCAGACGCCGCCACCGCCGAGCACAGCGCCGCGCAGGCCGAGCCGCGCCTGCGCATCACCGAAATCTTCCATTCGCTGCAGGGCGAGGCCGACGCGGTCGGCTGGCCGACGGTGTTCGTGCGCCTGACCGGCTGCCCGCTGCGCTGCGTCTGGTGCGACACCGAGTATTCGTTCCACGGCGGCGGCTGGCGCACGATCGCCGAGGTGCTGACGGAGGTTGCCGGCTACGGCGCGCGGCACGTCTGCGTGACCGGCGGCGAGCCGCTGGCGCAGAAGCGCTGCCTGACCCTGCTCGCGCAGTTGTGCGACGCCGGCTACGAGGTCTCGCTGGAGACTTCCGGCGCGCTCGACGTCGCCGAGGTCGACGCACGCGTGCGCAAGGTGGTCGACCTGAAGGCGCCGGGCTCGGGCGAGGTCGCGCGGAATCTGTGGTCGAACATGGACGTGCTGCTGCCGCACGACCAGGTCAAGATCGTCGTCGCCGACCGCGCCGACTACGAATGGGCGCGCGAGCGCGTCGCCGAGCATCGCCTGTCCGCACGGTGCCAGGTGCTGTTCTCGCCCGTGCACGGCCGCGTCGCGCCGCGCGAGCTGGCCGAGTGGATCCTCGCCGACCGTCTGCCGGTGCGCATGCAGATGCAGATGCACAAGCTGCTGTGGGGCAGCGAACCGGGCCGCTGAGTCCGCTCACCGATCGAGAAACGCCATGTCGCAAACGCAACGCGCCGTCGTGCTGGTCTCCGGCGGCATGGACTCCGCCGTCGTGCTCGCGCTCGCGCGCGAACAGGGCCTGGAGTGCCACGCGCTCAGCGTCGCCTACGGCCAGCGCCATTCCTCCGAACTGGAAGCCTCGCGCCGCGTCGCCGCGATGCTCGGTGCGCGCGAGCACAAGACCGTGCAGGTCGACCTGCGCAGCATCGGCGGCTCCGCGCTGACCGCCGACATCGACGTGCCGGCCGATGGCGGCGCCGGCATTCCGGTCACCTACGTGCCCGCGCGCAACACGATCATGCTGTCGATCGCGCTCGGCTGGGCCGAAGTGCTCGGCGCGCAGGACATCTACTGCGGCGTCAACGCGGTCGACTACTCCGGCTATCCGGACTGCCGGCCGGAGTTCGTCGCCGCGTTCGAGCGGCTGGCGAACCTCGCCACCAAGGCCGGCGTCGAAGGCCACGCCCTGCGCGTGCACGCGCCGCTGATGCGCCTCGGCAAGGCCGACATCGTGCGCGAAGGCCTGCGCCTCGGCGTCGACTTCGCGCAGACCGTGTCCTGCTACCAGGCCGACGACGACGGCCGCGCCTGCGCGCACTGCGACGCCTGCCGCCTGCGCGCGGACGGCTTCGCCGCCGCCGGCGTCGCCGATCCGACGCGCTACCGCTGAGCGAGTCGAGCGGGTAAACTGCGCGACCCTTCGCGGTACCCCCGCGCACGCCGATCCTGTGGGCCGTTAGCTCAGCGGTAGAGCAGCGGACTTTTAATCCGTTGGTCGATGGTTCGATCCCATCACGGCCCACCAATCTTGCTCGGTTTCACGCGATTCCTCCCCGTGACGGTCGCCTGCGGTCCGCCGTCGGTTTCGCCGCTTTGGCGTACCATGCGCCACGTGTGTTCGCGCCGATGCGGACGCGCGCTACGCCGTTTCCGAGGCTGCCCCGTTCGAGAATGAGCACGACCGAGTATCGGTTCGGCCGCTTCCGGCTGATCCCCGCAGCGCACGAGTTGTGGCGGGACGACGAGCTCAAGCGCGTGCCGCCGCTGGTGTTTGACTGCCTCGCCTATCTGCTGCAGCAGCGCGAGCGCATGGTCGGGCGCGACGAGCTGGTTTCCGCCGTGTGGGGCCGGCTCGACGTCGCCGATGCGCAGATCCGGCAGCTGATTGCGCGGGCGCGGCGCGCGGTCGACGACGACGCGCAGGCGCAGCAGGTCATCCGCACGGTGGCCGGCGTCGGCTATCGCTGGGTCATGGCGCTCGACGAAGCGGACGTCGGCGACGGGGCCGCGAAGGCGGCACGGGAATCCGATCTCACGCTGGCGGCGTCGCCTGCTCCAATGTCGGAGCCGGACGCCGAGCGCACGGCGCATCCGCCCGCGATTGCCGTCGAAGGCAGCGCGGCAACGTCCGCGGCGAAGCAGCCGATCGGCTGGCGCGTGGCGCTGCCCGTCGCCCTGGTCGTCCTGGTTGCAGCGGCACTCGGGTTCACCGCGTTGCGCCAGCGTGGTGCGTCCGAGCCCGCTCGATCGCGCGAATCGACGTCCGCACCGAGCGCAAACCCCGAAGGCAAGGCGGTCGTCGTGCTCCCGCTCGAGGTCAGCGCTCCCGACGAGTCGGCGTGGATTCGCCTCGGCGGAATGGATCTGGTGGCCGGCCGCCTGCGCACGGCGAAACTACCGGTGCCGCCGACGGACAGCGTGGTGACGGCGCTGCACTCGGTCGGCGACGCGCAGAATGCGAGCGGGCAGGAGCGCCTTCGCGGCATTCTCGGCGCGGCGATGGTCGTGCAGGGCAGCGCGGCGAAGTCGCCGGCTGGTTGGCACGTCGTGCTGAGTGCGATCAGCGCGGACGGCGTGCAACATCGCATCGAGTCCGATCACGCCAACGTGATCGCCGCACTCGACGGTGCTTCGGATCTGCTGCTGGCGGCGCTCGGCCACGCGCCGGCCGGGGAGGTCGGGCGCGACGACGCGGTGCGCGTGCGCCTGCAACAGGCGCAGGCGGCGATGCTCGCCGGAGAACTGGGCACGGCGCGCGCGATCCTCGGCGACGAGTCGCTCGCGCGGCAGGCCGATGCGGAGGTGCGTTTCCGTCTCGCCCAGGCGGACTTCCTCGAAGGCCGCTTCGACCAGGCCGATGCGTCATTGAACGCGCTGCTCGAACGCAAGGAGGTTCGCGCGCAGCCGGTACTGCAGGCGCAGGCCTTGAACCTGCGCGGCTTGATCGACTTCCGTCGCCGCGATTGCGCAGCGATGGAACGGCACGCCGGCGAGGCCGTCTCGGCCCTGCCCGATGGCCAGTCGCCGGCCGACGCGGGACAGGCGCTGGCCACGCGCGCGTTGGCGCGCATCTGTACGGAGCACTGGGAAGACGCCTTGGCCGATCTCGGCCAGGCGCGCGTGCAGATGGAAGCGGCCGGCGATCGTCTCGGCGTCGCGCGCGTCGACCAGTATCACGGCCGGCTCGAACTGCAGCGCGATCGCCCGGCCGAGGCGGTACCGTATTTCGAGGCGGCGGACGGCGTGCTCGCCTCGTTCGGCGCGGTCGAGCCCCTGATGAACAACCTGCTCAGTCTCGTCGACGCGCAAAGCCGACTGCTGCGCTGGAAGGACGCGCTGGCCACCAGCGAGCGGCTGTGGTCGATGCGCGAGCGCATGGCCGACACCAATCGGCGCGCCTATCTCGGTGCGATGCGCGCCAACGTGCTGCTCGCGGTCGGGCGCGATACGGACGTCGAAGCGACGCTGGTCGCGATGCGCGCCCTGACCGGCGACGCCGGCGCCGGCGCGCTCGCGCTGTGCTCGGTGGAAGCGGACCTGGCCTTGCGGCGCGGCCACTACGGCGAGGCGCTCGCGGCCGTCGCGCGCGCGCTGCAGAATTTTCCCGACGCGCCGGGCCCGGACGACGCCGGTCGCGCCTACCTCGAACTGCTGCGCCAGCGTGCCTCGATCGCGGCCGGCCGGCCGCTGCGCGCCGACCCGCCTGCGCGCGACGACGGGACGCCGCAGCAGGCGGCCGCGCTGGTGGCGAAGGCGGAGTGGGCCGCGTACCAGCACGACGAGGCCGCGGCGGGTCGGTTGCTCCGCGAAGCGTCCGCGGCGGCCGAGGCGGACGGCGTACCCGAGATCATCGTGATGGTCGCGGAGGCCTACGTGAAATGGTTGCTCGGGCAGGGGCGTGCGGGCGAGGCCGGCGTGCAGGCCAGCCGTGTCGCGGTCTGGGCCGGCCAGGATTTCGACAGCGCCTTGCTGCAGGTGCGCGCGTTCCACGCGCTCGGTCGACGCGAGGCATGGCAGCGCGCGTTGCAGCAGGCGCGCTTGCTGGCCGGCGAACGCGAGATTCCCGCCGAGCTGCTGCGCGCTCCCGACGCGCCGTAGCACGCGTCGCCGAGCGCCGGGCCGGGTTCTGCAACGCTCCGGCTACGCTCCGACTACGGCTTTGGCGCCGCGAAGACGCGTTCCGCAGGGCATCGTGCAGCGTCACCCGCGCCATGCGCCTGCCGAGAGGACGATCGAGTGAGCTCCCGCACCATCCCTGCTTCGCGCCGCGTCCGCGGCTTGAATTTCCATCCGCTGGCGGCATGCCTGGCGCTCGCGCTGGCGACGGGTTCCGCGTCCGAGGCGGCGTGGAGTTCGGCCACGTACGACGCGCCGGGTGCCGCGCGCCTGCCGCGCAGCACCGTGTCGCGCGATCTTCCCGAACGGCTGGCGGCGCAGGCCGAAAGCGAACGCATTCTGCGGCAGCGCGCCGCCCACTACGCCGAAGCGCGCGCGTTGGCGCGGGCGAAGGCGCAGGTGTCGTCGAGACCGGCCGGCACGATCGCGGTCACCAGTTGCTCGGATGCGGCCGGCGACAGCGGCACCTTGCGCGCCGCCGTCGCCGGTGCGGTCAGCGGGGACACCATCGACCTCGGTGCCTTGAAGTGCAGCACGATCAGCCTGGAGCAAGGGCAGGTCGTCGTGCCGGTCGCCGACCTGACGATCCAGGGCGCGGGCGAGTCCGCGCTGACCGTCGACGGCGGCGACCTCGACCGCGTGTTCAAGCACACCGGTGCCGGAACGTTGACGATCCGCGACCTGACCGTCGCGCACGGCCGCCACGTCGACATGGCCTATGCGGGCTATTTCGACGGCGGCTGCCTGTACTCGCTCGGCAAGCTGGCGCTGGAGCGCGTCACGGTCGATTCCTGCCTCGCGGGCTCGGCGCTGGGCGCGGTCGGCGGCGGCCTGTTCGCTTACGACCTGGAAATGACCGCCTCGACGGTGAGCAACAGCCGGGCCGAGGCATTGGCGGCATTCGGCGGCGGCATCGGGCTGATCGTCGCCGACGGCGCCGAGATCGCCGTGAGCTCCAGCACGATCAAGGACAACACGTCTTCCGGAATCCTGGCGCACGGCGGCGGCGTCACGGTCTCCGCGAGCACCGGCTACGCCGACCTGACCCTGCGCTCGTCGACCGTCTCGGGCAACACCGCCACGGCGGACAGCGCGGACAACTGGAACGAAGCCTGGGGCGGTGGCATCCAGGCCGCCAACGTCGGCCTGCACGTGCGCCGCAGTCTCATCGTCGACAATCTCGCCGAGGTGAGCGGCCCGGCGGATCGCTTGCAGATCGCGCTCGGCGGCGGCATCAACGCGCAGTTCAACTACTTCGTGGGCGACGCCGCCGTGATCGAGGACAGTCTCGTCAGCGGCAATCGCGTGGTCGCCCATGGGGCGACCGGCTGGGGCGACGCCGGCGGCCTGTACCTCACGCAATGGCACACCAACGACTTCACGGCGACGAAGGTCACGCTGTCGCGCACCACTGTTTCCGACAACCAGGTCAGCGGCGACTACATGGCGACGCGCGGCGGAGTCGGGCCGGGGAGCTGGCTGACGATCGCGGCGATCGACAGCACCATCAGCGGCAACCGCGTTTCCTCGACCCATTTCGCGCGCTGCGGCGGCATCGAGGGCAGCGAAGGGTTGAGCCTGGTGTCGAGCACGGTATCGGGCAACCTCGTTTCGACGGCCGAGACTTCCTACGGCGGCGGCGTCTGCATGTACCTCGATCTCGAGGTCGCCAACAGCACGATCGCCTTCAATTCCGCGGGCGGAAGCGGCGGTGGCGTCTATTTCCGCGGGCGGCCGCCGCGGACCGGCGATCGCTTCGTCAGCAGCATCGTGGCGAACAATCAGGCCGCCGCCGGCGCGGACCTGGCCGCCGGAAACTTCGGCTCGCCCGGCGGCCTGGCCGCCCTGGCCGGTTCCGGCAACCTGGTCGCCAGCATCGACGCCAGCATCACGCTGCCGCCCGATACGCTCTCCGCCGATCCGCAACTGCTGCCGCTGGCCGACAACGGCGGCCCGACCTGGACGCACGCGCTGGCGCCGGCCAGCCCGGCGATCGACGCCGGCAGCAACCCGGCCGATCTGCGCTACGACCAGCGCGGGGAGGGCTACCCGCGCAGCTCGGGTGCCGCGACCGACATCGGCGCATTCGAGCTGCAGCCGCCGACGGTCACCGACCGCCTCTTCGGCAACGGTTTCGAGACGCGCTGAGGTCCGGCTGCGGCGCGCGTTCAACGCGCGTCGAAGCCGTCTTCGAAGAGGCGATCGACGAGATCGGGAACGTAGAGTTCGGCACTGCTCGCCGGCGGCACGCCCCATCCGGGCTGGTAGCCGCCGGCGATCAGCACCTTGCCGTCCGGCAGGGCGGCGATGGCGGCGCGGCTGCGCACCTCGTGCATCTCGCCGGCGTCGGCGAACAGCCCGGTGGCCGGATCGAACAGTTCCGCGTTCGACAGCACCGTGTCCTTGGCGGCGAGGCCGCCGACGACCAGCACGCGGCCGTCGGCGAGCCGGGTCTGCCTGTGGTCGCTGCGCGGGATGCCGAGGTCGCCGGCCGTCTGCGAGGTACCCGTGGCCGGATCGTACAGCTCGGCGGTGGCGACGATCTCCTCGTTGTTGACGCCGCCGACGACCAGCACGCGACCGTCGCGCAACAAGGTGGCGCCGCCGAGCAGCCGCGGATGCGACAGCGCGCCGGCATGTTCGAACCGGCCGCTGGCCGGGTCGTAGGCTTCGACGCTGGCGAGCACGTTGGCGTCGGCGTCGATGCCGCCGAGGATCAGCGCGCGTCCGTCCGGCAGCGCGATCGCCATGTGGCCGTTGCGCGCGCTCGGCAGGTCGCCGGTCGGCGCGAAGGTGCCGCTGGCGGGATCGTAGAGTTCGGCGCTCGCGGTGCGCCCGGTTTCCGGCGAGACCCACCCTCCGGACACCAGCACGCGTCCATCCGCCAGCCGCGCCGCCGCGTGCAGGTAGCGCACCGAGGCCATCGAGCCGGTGGCGGCGAACCGGCCAGTGGCGGGGTCGTAGCGCTCGGCGCTGGCCAGGCGCTGCGTATTGCCGTCGCCGTCGCGATAGGTGCCTCCGGCGATCAGCACGCTGCCGTCGGCGAGCGCCGTCGCCGTCGCGTCGCCGTCGCGCGGGACCGACATCGCGCCGGAGGCGGCGAACGCACCGGCCGCTGGGTCGTACACGTCCGTACTCGCTTCGGTGCCGTCGGCGGAAACACCGCCGGCGACCAGCACGCGGCCGTCGGGCAGCGGCGCGCACAGCGCGAAATCGCGCCCGTGCGCCATGGCGCCGGTGGCGACGAATTCGCCGGCGAGCGCCGGCGGCGCGGCCAGTGCGACCAGCGCGATCCAGGACGGCCGCAGGACATTCAGGACAGGAAGAGTGCGCATGTCGCCTCGCGTCGTTGAAACGGAGGCGAAACTCTGCGGCGCGCGGATCGACCGCGCATTCCAGGACGATGAAACGCGAACTCGCGGCGCATTCCGAACGGATCAAAAGCGGCTCTTCGAGCCGCCCGGACGTGCGTTCCGCGTGATCGCGCCGCGCGTGCGCTAGCCGAACTGCGCGTCGGCGAGATCGAGCAGATTGGCGGCGCCGCTGCGCATCGCCGCCGCGTGCATATGGATGCGTGGCAGGATGCGCGCGAAGTAGAAGCGCGCGGTGAGGCGCTTGGCGTCGCGGAAGTCCTGCGCCTGCTTCGAGGCGTCGGCCGCGGCGACGCTGCGCGCCCACAGGTAGGCGAGCGCGACGTAGCCGGAATAGAACAGGTAGTCGTAGGCGGCGGCGCCGATCTCCTCGGCGTTGGCGCCGGCGCGCTTGCCGAGTTCGAGCGTCAGCTCGCCCCATTCCTTGGCCGCGGCGCCGAGCGGGCCGACGAACTCGGCGAGCGCGGCGTCGCCGGCGTGCTCGGCACAGAACGCGCCGATCTCGGCGAGGAAGTGCTTGAGGCCGACGCCTTGCAGCTGCAGCACCTTGCGGCCGAGCAGGTCGTTGGCCTGGATCTGCGTGGTGCCTTCGTACAGCGTGGTGATGCGCGCGTCGCGTGCGAACTGCTCCATACCGTTCTCGACGATGAAGCCGTGGCCGCCGAAGATCTGCAGCGCGTGGTAGGTGCACTCGATGCCGGCTTCGGTCAGGAGACCCTTGACGATCGGCGTCAGGAACGACACCAGCGCCTCGGCGCGCTCGCGTTCGGCGGCATCCTGGCTGTGCTTGCGGATGTCTTCCTGCAGATACGCGTACAGGCCGAGCAGGCGGCAGCCTTCGGCGAAGGCCTTCTGCGTCAGCAGCATGCGGCGCACGTCCGGATGCACGATCAGCGGATCGGCCGGCTTGTCCGGGAACTTGGCGCCGGACAGCGAACGCATCTGCAGGCGTTCGCGCGCATAGGCGAGCGAGTTCTGGTAGGCGCGCTCGGTCAGGCCGAGGCCTTGCAGGCCGACCGCGAGGCGCGCGGTGTTCATCATGGTGAACATCGCGGCGAGGCCCTTGTTCGGCTGGCCGACCAGCCAGCCCTCGGCGCCGTCGAAGTTCATCACGCAGGTGACCGAGCCGTGGATGCCCATCTTGTGCTCGATCGAGCCGCACACCGCGGCGTTGCGGTCGCCGACCTTGCCGTCCTTGCCGACCTTGAACTTGGGCACCAGGAACAGCGAGATGCCCTTCACCCCGGCCGGCGCGTCCGGCAGGCGCGCGAGCACTAGGTGCAGGATGTTGTCGACGAAGTCGTGCTCGCCGGCGGTGATGAAGATCTTGGTGCCGCTGATGCGATAGCTGCCGTCGGCGTTCGGCTCGGCCTTGGTCTTCAACAGGCCGAGGTCGGTGCCGCAATGCGGTTCGGTCAGGCACATCGTGCCGGTCCATTGGCCGGACACGAGCGGCTTGAGGAACACCTCGCGCTGCCAGTCCTCGCCGTGGTGCTCCAGCGCCGAGGCGGCGCCGTGCGAGAGCATCGGGTAGTTGCCCCAGGACAGGTTGGCCGCGTCGATCATCTCCTTCAGCGCGGCGCCGATCGTCTCCGGCAGGCCCTGGCCGCCGAAGCGCTCGTCGGCGACCAGGCCGATCCAGCCGGCGTCGACGTACTGCGCGAAGGCTTCCTTGAAGCCCTTCGGCGTGCGCACGCTCTGCGTCGCCTTGTCGTAGGTGCAGCCTTCGGCGTCGCCGCTCTGGTTCAGCGGCGCCAGCACCTGCTCGGTGAACCTGGCCGCTTCGTCGAGCACGGCGTCGACCACGTCGCGCGTCGCCGACGCGCAGGCGGGCAGGCGCGCGTAGGTCGATTCGACGTCGAGCACGTCGTACAGCGCGAAACGCAGATCGGCGAGCGGGGCGGTGTAGCGGCTCATGGCGAGACTCCGGAGGCGGGGATTCCGGCTCGCGCCGGTCGGCGGGGATGGCGGCGGGACGTGAGGTCTCAGCGGTACGTGTTCGGCACGCCCGGCACCGGCGACAGGCGGCTGGAGCGCTCGAACGGGAAGCTCTCCTTCGGCTCGCTGGTGTCGATGGTGCCCTTCAGCGTGTAGGCGAAGTCGCCGCTGGCTGGCAGCTTGGCGGACGTCTTCAGCGTCGCCTCGACGACGTCGCCGCCGTTGGCGACGATGTCCATGTTCGGCGCGATCGAAATCTCGCCGACGTCGGTGCCGGCGACGACCACGGTCGCCTTCAACGAGCTGTAGTGCATCGGCATCGTGCTGAAGTTCTGGATGCGCAGATCGAACTTCCAGCTGCCGTCGGCCTGCACGGCCAACTGCTGGATGCTCGCCGTCGACGGATGCACGCGCTTGGTCGGGCCGCTGCCGCACGCGGTCAGCGTCGCGGCCAGGGCGAATGCGGCGAGCGGAATGCGCAGTTTCATGTCTGCCTCTGCCTCAAACAGTCGTTCGGATCGAACGGCTAGCCTAGCCAAGTTCGCCGTGCGCCGCAAAGGCGTCCGGAGCGCCGCGCGCTCCTGGAAATCCACTGCCGATCGGAACGAGAATGCCGGTGCGGTCGACCGGACCTCGCCGCCCGGCCGCACGTCGATTCGAACGAAATTCCTCGAACCATTCGGGAGATCGTCATGCATGCATCGCTCGTCGCGGGTCTGGCACGCAACTGGTGGGTGATCGTCGTCTACGGCGTCATCGCCATCTTGTTCGGTCTGTATTCGATGGTCTGGCCCGGCGCGAGCGTCATCGCGCTGACCTGGGCGTTCGGCATCATGGCCCTGGCGGAGGGCGTGATCAGCGCGTTCGCGCTGTTCGACCGCAACGTCAGCATCTCGCGTGGCTGGCTCGTGCTGTACGCGCTGGTCTCGATCGGCTTCGGCCTGCTCGCCATCGTCCAGCCGCTGGTCGTGGCCGGTGCGCTGCTGCTGCTCCTGGCGGCGTGGCTGATCGTCAGCGGCATCTACCGCATCGTCTTCGCGATCCGCGTGCGCAAGCTGATCTCCGACGAATGGCTGCTGATCCTGAGCGGCGCGATCGCGGTCCTGCTCGGCTGCCTGTTCGCCGCCTATCCGGTGGCGGGCCTGCTGACGCTGGCGCTGTGGATCGGCGTCGGCGCGTTGATCTACGGCGTGCTGCAGGTGATGGCGGGCCTGCGCCTGCGCAAGCTGGCCTAGTCCGCGCGCGATCAGGGTTCCTTCGCGGCGAATGCGGCGCGCCGCGCGACGAACTCGGCGATCGGCACCTGCCGCACGATGCGTCCCGCGCTGAGGCGGACGACCTCGTCGGCGAGCGCGCCGACCTCGTCCGCGTGGTGCGTGACCAGCACGGTGAACACGCGCAGTTCCTGCTTCAGCCGGCGCAGGTAGTCGAGCACCTGTACGCGCGCCTCGGCGTGCAGGCCGGTCAACGGTTCGTCGAGCAGCAGGGCGCGCGGATGGGAGAGCAGGGCGCGGCCGACCGCGACGCGCTGGCGCTCGCCGCCGGAGAGGTTGTGCGGCCGGCGCTCGAGCAGCGGGCCGAGTTCGAGCAGGTCGACGATGCCGTCGAACTCGGTGCGGTACGTCGCGTCGCGCGCCGGCGCGCCGTAGAGCAGGTTGTGCCGCACGCTGAGATGTGGGAACAGGCGGCCGTCCTGGAACACGTAGCCGATGCGCCGCTGCGCGATCGGCACGCGCACGCCGGCCGCGGTGTCGAGCAGCACTTCGCCGTCGAGCACGATGCGCCCGGAGCGCGGCTCGAGCAGGCCGGCGATCGCGTTCAGCACGCTGGTCTTGCCGGCGCCGGAGTGGCCGAACAGCGCCAGCGTGCGTGCCTCGGAACGGAAGGCCAGTTCCAGGTCGAGGTCGCCGAAGGCGTGGCGCATCTGCAGCTCAAGCATCCTCGCGCCTCCGCCACGGCGCGCCGCCGGCGACGAATGCGGCGCTCACGCTCGCGACCAGCGCGACCAGCAGGGAGACCAGCGCCAGCCGCTGCACGCCGGGCATGCCGGCGGGCGTGTTCAGCAGTTCGTAGATCGCGATCGGCAGGGTGCGCGTCTCGCCGGGAATGTTGGAGACGAAACTGATCGTCGCGCCGAACTCGCCGAACGCGCGCGCGAAGGCCAGCACGCATCCGGCGACGATGCCGCGCAGCGACAGCGGCAGCGTGATCGTCGCGAAGCGCCGCCAGGCGCCGGCGCCGAGCGTTTCCGCGGCCGCCTCCAGACGGCGGTCGACGCCGTCGAACGCGGCGCGGATCGACAGCACCAGCAGCGGGAAGCCCATCACCGCGGCGGCGATCACCGCACCGGTCCAGCGGAACGCGACGACGATGCCGAACGCGCCGAGCAGCTCGCCGAGCGGGCCGTGCACGCCGAACAATGCGAGCAGGGCGTAGCCGGTCACCACCGGCGGCAGGATCAGCGGCAGGAACAGCAGCGATTCGAGCAGCGCGCGTCCGGGGAAGCGCTTGCGCGAGAGCAGCCAGGCCAGCGCCAGCGCGAACGGCAGCGCGGCCACCACGGCGATCAGGCCGACGCGCAGGCTCAGGCCCAGCGCCTGCCACTCGTCGGGCGTCAGCGCGGTCATGCCCGGACGCGCGCTGTCGCGACGGGTGGAAGGCCTTCAGCGTTTCGGCGGCGCGTCGAATCCATAGGTGCGGAAGATCGCCTGTTGCGGCGGCGCGCGCAATGCGTCGAGCAGCGCGCGCGCCGCCGGCGTGTCGTGCCCGGCGATCAGTGCGGCCGGATAGACGATCGGCGCGTGCGTGTCGTCCGGGAACGTCGCGATCACGCGCACGGACGGTTCCGAACTCGCATCGGAGCGGTACACCACACCGAGCGGCGCTTCGCCGCGGGCGACGAAATTCAGCGCCGCGCGCACGTTGTCGGCCGCGACCACGCGCGCGGCGACGGCGTCCCACACGCCGAGCTTGCCGAGCGCCGTCTTGGCGTACTTGCCGGCCGGCACGCTGTTCGGCTCGCCGAGCGCGAGGCGGCCGTCCTTGCCGAGCGCGCCGACGAGGTCGAAACCGGGCGCGACGTCGAGCCGGATCGCGCTGCCCTTCGGCGCGATCAGCACCAGCGCGTTGCCGAGCAGGTCGCCGCGCGACTCGGCCACGATCAGCTTGCGTTCGGCGACGTAGTCCATCCAGTCCTGGTCGGCCGAGACGAAGATCGCCGCCGGCGCGCCGGCCTCGATCTGCCGCGCCAGCTGCGAGCTGGCCGCGTAGCTCGCCTTGATCTCGCCGATGGCGGCGATCTCCGGTGCTTGGAGGATGCGGTCCAGCGCCGGCTTCAGGCTCGCCGCGGCGAACACCAGCACCGGTTCCGCACGTACGCCGAACGGAATCAGGCACAGGCAGAGCAGCCAGGCGATGCGGATCGGCCAGCGGGAAACGGAGCGGCGGTCGCGCGTCATCGTCGGAAGCCTCGAGTACCGATGGGTACACGAGAACATATCGCAGTTCCGCCTCGTGCGAAACGGTCGCGACCGCATGCTATATAGTCATTCGACTATATCGAGTGCGCGGACCGGGGCGGCGATTCATGACGAAGAGGATGGCGATCGGGATCGCGTGCGCGCTCGCGTCCGCGGGCACGGTTGCGGACGAGCTGACGAAGGCGACGGAGACGGTCGTGCCGCTCGGCGTGGTCGAGGTGATCGGCAACGCGGTCGACGCGCTGCCGCCGGGCGCGGACGTGCTCGACGTCGAAGAGATCCGCGCGCAGGCGCGCCGCAACGTCGCCGAAGCGCTCGACCTGCTGCCCGGCGTCACGCGGCAGAATTTCGGCCAGCGTCGCGATTCGCTGGTCGCCGTGCGCGGCTTCGACAGCCGCCAGGTCACCTTGTACGTCGACGGCGTGCCGGTCTACGTGCCCTACGACGGCAACCTCGATCTCGCGCGCCTCGGCGTGGAAAGCCTGTCGCGCGTCGTCGTAACCAAGGGGCTGACCTCGGTGCTGTACGGGCCCAACGCACTCGGCGGCAGCATCAACCTGGTCAGCCGGCGTCCGCAGGAGGCGTTCGAGGGCCGCGCCTACGCCGGCGTCGACGTCGACCGTTCCGGCGACCTGCCGGCGTACCGCGCCGGCGGCCGCTTCGGCACCAACCGGGGTTCCTGGTACGCGCAGGGGACCGCCTCCTGGCAGGACGCCGACTACTACACGCTGCCGTCGGGCTATCCGCGTACTCCGGTTCAGCCGGGCGAGCGCCGCGCGAATTCCGGCGCGCGCGATCTCGACGTCTCTTTCAAGCTCGGCTGGACGCCGAACGCGAACGACGAGTACGCGCTGAACGTCTATCACGTCGACGACGACAAGCAGACGCCGCCTTACGCCGGCCACGCCCCCGGCGTGTCCGCGCGCTACTGGCGCTGGCCGAAGTGGGACAAGGACGGCGCCTACTTCATTTCGCGCACGCGGGTGCTCGATTCGGCCGATCTCAACGTGCGGCTGTACTACGACAGTTTCCAGAACGAGCTGCGCTCCTACGACGACGCGACATACATCACGCAGCGTCGTCCGTACGCGTTCACCAGCCTGTACGACGATCACACCTACGGCTTCAGCGTCGCCTTCGAGCAGCGCTGGTCGGACAGCCAGGTCACGCGCGCCGCGCTGCACGGCAAGCAGGACTTCCATCGCGAGAGCGACGCGGTCGGCGCGCCGTGGGAGCGCTTCAAGGATCGCACCTGGTCGGCGGCGCTCGAGCACGAGTGGCGTCCGAATGCGGCCTGGACGATCACGCCGGGCGTGTCGTGGAACCTGTTGCAGTCGCAGCGAGCGGACGACCTGCAGGCCGGCAATCGCATCGTGCCGTTCGCGGTCGGCAGCGACGTCGCCTTCAACGGCCAATTGGTCGCCGCCTGGCAGGTCGCGGAGGGTTTCCAGCTCTACGCCGGCGCGAGCCGCAAGACCCGCTTCCCGACCCTGAAGGATCGCTACTCGTACCGGCTCGGCTCGGCGATCCCGAACCCCACGCTGAAGCCGGAAGACAGCGACACCGTGGAGATCGGCGCGCGCGGATCGCGCGGCGCGTTCGACTACAAGATCGCGCTGTTCGACAGCCGGCTGCGCGACGCGATCCAGAGCGTCACCTTGCAGCCGGATGCCTGCACCTCGCCGCCGTGTTCGCAGTTGCGCAACGTCGGTCGCGCCCGGCATCGCGGCGTGGAGCTTTCCGGCGATCTGGCGCTGTCGCCGGCGTGGTCGATGCGGGCCAACTACAGCTACGTGCAGCGCCGCAACATCGCCCAGCCGAGCGTGCTGCCGACCGACACGCCGCGGCAGAAACTGTTCGCCGCGCTCGACTACCGCTTCGCCGCCGGCTGGCAGGCGACCTTGTCCGCCGATGCGGAGAGCAAGCGCTACTCGAGCAGCAACGGCGCGCGCGTCGCCGGCGGCTTCACCGTCGTCGACGCTGGCGTGCGCGGGCCGATCGCGTCGTTCGAGCTCGGCCTCGGCGTGCGCAACGCGCTCGACCGGCGCTACAGCTATCTGGAAGGGTTCCCGGAAGCCGGGCGGACCTTCTTCGTCGAACTCGGCAAGAACTTCTGAGGAGAATGGCATGACCCCGTTGACTCGCCGCTTCGCCGGTTTCGCCTTGTCGCTGGTGGCCTGGATTGCCTGCGGTGTCGCACAGGCGGAGCGCGCGCCCGCCGGGGACGCGCCAGCGGTCGCGCTCGGCGGCGAGGTCGCCAAACCGCTGCGGCTCGACGCCGCGGCGCTGGCGAAGATGAAGCGCGTCGCCGTGGAAGCCGACGATCACGGCACGCCGGGCCGCTGGGAAGGCGTGCGCCTGATCGACCTGCTGCGCGACGCCGGCGTGCCGACCGGCGACACGCTGCGCGGCAAGGCGCTCGCGTTGTACCTGCGCGTCGACGCGGCGGACGGCTATCGCGCGGTGTACGCGCTGGCCGAACTCGACGCCGGCTTCCGCGACGGCGAAGTCATCCTCGCCGACCACCGCGACGGCAAGCCGCTCGACGCGAAGGAGGGGCCGTTCCGCATCGTCGCGACCGGCGAGAAGCGTCCCGCACGCTGGGTGCGCCAGGTCGTCGCGATCGACGTCCTGCGCGCGCCGGAGAAGTGACGCGCGGCGTCTCGTCGGCGTCGTCGTCTTGCCGGTGTTTTGAAGGAGCATTTCTCGCGGAGACGCGGAGACGCAGAGGAAATCGCCGGGGAAGATTGGATCTCTGCGGCTCTGCGGGAGTTCGTTCTCGACACCCTAGCAGCGTTATTCTTCGCGCTCGACGAGGACGCCGCCGATGCAGGCTCTGCGATGAAGAAGAATCCAGCCGCCACCAAGCTGCATGTGCGCGTGACGCTCGCGCCCGGCGTCGCGCTCGGGCCGGGCAAGGCCGACCTGCTCGCCGGCATCCGCGAAACCGGCTCGATCGCCGCCGCCGGCCGCGCGATGCGCATGAGCTACAAGCGCGCCTGGCAGCTGGTCGAGGAATTGAACGGCAGCTTTCGCGGGCCGCTGGTCGAAGCCAGCAAGGGCGGCTCGGGCGGTGGTGGCGCGCGCCTGACGCGCATCGGCGAGGACGTGCTCGCGCGCTACACGCGACTGCACGAGGCGGCGGCGAAAGCGGCGGCGACCGATCTGGCCGCGCTGCGCCGGTATCTGCGATAGCGCGTCGATTCTCGCGATCGTCCGCGATCGCCGTTCCGGGCGAGACGCGACGGTCTGCGGTGTCGATCCGATCCGGGAGTCCGACGCGGCCGTCCAAGCTCGCGTTCTTTGAAAGAACCCGCTTCGTCGGTGCCGGGTGGCGTACGGGCATGAGGTAACAACGAGGCGTCAGTTCCGCGTCGCGGCGATCGCGTCGGAAGATCGGACGACTTCCTGGGGAGCGGATCCGCACGCATGAAACGCCATGTATTCCTGACCGCGGCCGTCGCGCTGCACGCCTTCGCCGCGCCCGCCGCCGCCTACGATCTGAACGACTGGCCGGTGCACTACACCTTCGGCGACGGCACCGACGTCGGCCTGACCGGCGTCTATCGCTACGACGTCAACGAGTTCAGCGACGACACCTTGCCGAACGGCAGCTCGCGCTTCGAGGACTCGCACACCAACCGGCGCAAGGAACTCGGCCTGACGCTGAAGAAGAAGGGCGTCTACGACGCGGTGATCGCCTACGAGTACCAGGCCAAGAGTTGGCAGGACGTCAATCTGCGCCTGCAGTCCAAGGCGTTCCTCGGCGCGGACTACGGCGCGTTCCGATTCGGCTACTCGAAGACGCCGGTCGCGTTCGAAGGCGTCACCTCGTCGAAGGCGACCTCGTTCCTCGAGCTCGCGCTGCCGGCGCAGGCGATCTACGAAGGCCGCCGCACCGGCGTCGACTGGGCGTTCGAGCGGCCGCAGTACCTCGTCAATCTCGGCTACTACTGGGGCCAGGACCTGCACGGCGACAACGACGGCACGACCCTCGCCGGACGCATCGCCTGGACGCCGCGCAAGGGCGAAGGCGATGTGATCCACCTCGGCGTTTCGGCCTCGGAGGAAAACCCCGACGCGACCACCAACGGCCGCGGCCAGCGCAATGGGCCGAGCGCGCGCATCCGCTCGACGCCGGAAGCGGGCCTGACCACCGTGCGTCTGGTCGACAGCGGTGCGCTGTCCGACGTCGACACCATCCGCCGCTACGGCCTGGAAGGTCTGTGGATTTCCGGGCCGTGGTCGGTGCAGGGCGAATGGCTCGCCGTCGACGTCGCGCGCAAGGCCGGCAAGCCCTACTACGGCGCCGATGGGTTCTACGTGTTCGGCAGCTGGGTCGTCACCGGCGAATCGCGGCCCTACAGCGGCGGCAACACCAACAACCTCAAACCGAAAGGTGCCTGGGGCGCGTGGGAACTGCTGCTGCGCTACAGCGAGCTGGACTTGAACGACGGCGCGATCCGCGGCGGCAAGCAGCACGACTGGACGCTCGGCGCGAACTGGTACCTGACCCAGCACTTCAAGTTCCAGGCGAACTACATCCAGGCGAGCAGCGACCGCGCGGGGCTTTCGCTCGATCCGCGCATCTTCGAATTGCGCGCGCAGATCTATTTCTGATCGTGCGCGCGCAGCAGGTGCGCGGCGGTCGCGGCATCGCACAACGGCGCGTGCTCCCGCGACTGCTAGCATGCGCGGATGTCGTATCCGCACGCCAATCCGCTCGTTTCTCCGTCTGCGCCGCAACAGCTGCTGCAGAACGTGCGGCTGCCTTCGGTCGCGCACATCCGCGCATTCGAGGCGGCGGTGCGCTCCGGTTCGTTCGAGCGCGCCAGCGATGAGCTGGCGGTCACGCCGAGCGCGGTCGGCAAGCGCGTCGCGGCGCTGGAATCGCTGCTCGGCGTGAAGCTGCTGTGCCGCGTCGGCCGCGGCGTGGAGCCGACGCCGGCGGGGCGCGAGTACCTCGACCAGGTCAGCGTGGCGCTCGGTCTGCTGACGCGTTCGACGTTCCACCGCCGCGCCTCCGCCGCGCAGCAGCGCCTGCGCGTGACGCTGCCGCCGACGTTCGCGCGCGAGGTGCTGATCCCGCACATGGCCGAATTCACCGGCGCGTATCCGGAGATCGAACTCGAGCTGATGCTGTCGATTCCCTATCTGGACATCTCCGCGCCCGGCTGCGATCTGGAAATCCGCTTCGGCGAAGGCTCGTTCGACGCGCTGGAATGCGAGCGCCTCGTCGACGAGCCGGTGTTCCCGGCGTGCAGCCCGGCGTTCCTTGCGCGCCAGGGCGGGCTGGCCTCGCCGCGCGACCTGCGCAAGGAATTCCTGCTGCGTTGTCCGTTGGAGCCGTGGCAGCCGTGGCTGGCGCAGGCCGGCATCGACTGGCCGGACCCGGAGTCGGGCCATCGCATCGTCGACCTCGGCATGATGCTGGAGGCGGCGATCACCCATCAGGGCATCGCGCTGGCGCGCCGCAGCCTGGCGCGTCGCGCGTTGAAGGAAGGTCAGCTCGTGCAGCTGTTCGCGGTCGAGGCGCGGCCGAAGTTCTCCTACTTCGTGTGCTGGCACCGCAAGCACGGCATCGACGAGGCGAAGGGCCGCTTCATCGACTGGCTGACGGCGATCTGCGCGCGCGCGGCGGCGCCTACTTCAGCAGTTCCCTGACCGCGTCGAGCCCGGCCTGGGCGCAGACCTCGTCGTTGTCGGGCATGCTGCCGCTGACGCCGACGGCACCGATCGTCACGTCGCCGACCTTGATCGGCAGGCCGCCGGGAAACGTCACGAAACCGGGCAGGTGCGCCACGCCGGGCAGCGGTCCGCCCTTGGCGTCCTTGCCGAACGCCAGCTCGCCGAACTGGCGCGTCGCCGCGCCCATGCGCGCGGACTGCTCGGCCTTCAGCTGCGCGTGCTGGATCGAGCCGAGCGCGGCGCCGTCCATGCGCTCGAACAGCAGCGTGTTGGCGCCGCCGTCGACGATCGAGACGTTCATCTTCCAGCCTTTCTCGACCGCCTTGGCCTTGACCGCGTCGGCGATCTTCTGCGCGACGTCGAGCGACAGCACCGGCACGCGCTCGAGCGCCTGCGCCGGGGCGGCGAGCAGCAGGCCGAGCGCGAACAGGGCGCCGGCGGCATCGGTACGCATCTTCATCGGAATCTCCGGCGGCGCGCCGTCGTGCGGTGGCCGCTTCGCGGGGAAGTGCGGCGCGTGCGCCGCGGAAAGGAACGTCCGCGCCGAGTCCGGCGCGGACGTCCGTGACGGCGATGCGCTCAGTCGCCGAGCGCGAACACCCACACGCTGCCGCCTTCCGGAACCTTCTCGTCCCAGCCCGCGAGCGTGTGCATCTTGCCCTGGATCCACTGCGCGTCCACGCCCCAGCCGGACACCACCGCGACGTACTGCTTGCCGTCGATGGAGAAGCTCGACGGCGGCGAGATGATGCCGGAGGGAGTCGGGAACTCCCACAGCAGCTTGCCGCTTTGCGCATCGTAGGCACGGAACATGCGGTCGTTGGTGCCGCCGGCGAACAGCAGGCCGCCGGCGGTGGTCAGGATCGAGCCGAAGTTCCACGACTTGGGATACTTCTCGCGCCAGACCAGCTTGCCGCTGTCCACGCCCCAGGCCTGGATGCCGCCGATGTGGTCGAAGCCTTCCTTCACCGACAGGTCGAGCTTGTTGATGTCCGCGCCTGCCGACCATTGGCCGGGGATGATCGGCTGGATGATGCCGGTCAGCGTCAGGCAGTGGTTGTCGTTGTAGGGCACGTACAGCATGCCCGTCTTCGGGTTGTAGGCCTCGTACGGCCAGTCCTTGCCGCCCCACAGGCTCGGGCAGTAGGTGTGGGTCTCGCCGGTGTGCGGCTTGGCGTCCATGTTGTAGGTCGGCCGGCCGGTCTTCGGATCGACGCTGGTGAAGACCGTGTTGGTGACGTAGGGCTCGGACTTGTTGTAGGTGATGTTGCCCTTGGCGTCGCGATCCAGCCAGTACAGGCGGCCGTTGCGCTGCGCGCTGATCATGCCGCTGACCTTCTTGCCGTTCTTGGTGTACTCCACCAGCGTCGGCGCGTTCATGCCGGCCCAGTCCCAGGAGTCGTTCCAGTGGTACTGGAAGTGGCTGATGATGTCGCCGCTGGCCGGATCGAGCGCGAGCACCGAGGCCAGATATAGGTTGTCGCCCGGACGCTGATCGCCCATCCACGGGCCGCCGTTGCCCACGCCCCAGTAGATGACGTCGTTCTTCACGTCGTAGTTGCCCGGCATCCACATGGTGCCGCCGCCGTGCTTCCAGGCATCCTTCCACTTGCCGTCCTGCGGCCAGGTGTCCGAACCCTTCTCGCCGGGAGCCGGCACGCTGTAACGCGTCCACACCAGCTTGCCGGTCTGCGCGTCGAAGGCCTTGAGGAAGCCGCGCACGCCGAACTCGCCGCCGGACGGACCGATGATCACCTTGCCCTTGACCACCAGCGGCGCGGAGGTGATGTAGGCGCTCTCGGTCTCCCAGTCGCACACCTGCGCGTCCCACAGCAGCTTGCCGGTCTTGGCGTCCAGCGCGCTGAGCATGCAGTCGACGCTGCCGACGTAGACCTTGTCGCCGTACAGCGACACGCCGCGGTTGGTGCGATGCAGGGCGCCGATGCCTTCGGGCACTTCGCGCTGGAAGTGCCACAGCGGCTTGCCGGTCCTGGCGTTGTAGGCGAACACGTGGTTGTGCGGCGTGGCGACGAACATGTAGTCGCCGTTGACGATCGCCGGCGCCTCGTGGCCGGACAGCACGCCAGTGGCCGCGGACCACACCGGTCGCAGCTTGGCGACGTTGGCGGTGGTGATCTGCTCGAGCGGGCTGTAGCTCCAGCCGGCGTAGTTGCCCTTGGTCAGCAGCCAGTTCTCCGGCTCGGGGTTGGCCAGGCGCGCGTCGGTGACGGGCTGGTAGTCGGCCGCGGCGAGCGGGGCCGAGGCGATGGTCGCGACGAGCGCGGCGGTGATCAGCTGCAATTTCATGCGTTCCTCCCGGTAGTGCGTTCGAGTGATGAGTGCGGCGTAGCGAAGCGGCGTCAGGACGTCGGTGGCCCCAGCGGGCCGTCGAACTTGCCTGCCACCACCAGCGCGCCGTCCTGAATGGCCAGCGGCAACATCGCGAGCCGCCGCGTGGCCGGCCCCTGGGTCACGGCGCCACGGTTGGCCGCGTCGAAGATCGAGCCGTGGCAGTTGCAGACGATCTGCGTCTTGCTCGGGTGCAGCGTGGTGATCGGACAGCCGTAGTGCGTGCACAGCGAGGAGAACGCGACGATGCCGTCGGCGGCGTTTTTCGCGCTGGCCGGCTGCAGCTCCTCCGGCTTCAGGCGCACCACGGTGAGCAGGTTGGCCTTGGCGACCAGCGCCTTGCCGGTCTGCGGATCCATCGGGTAGGCCAGGGTCGGTTCCTTGCCGGCCTCGATGTCGCCCGGCTGGATCGGCTGGCCCTCCTTGGGGCCGAGCATGAAGGCGAGCTTGTCGCCCGGCTGCGGCTTGCGCGTGGTCTTCGTCGCCGCGGCCTGCTCCTGTGCGACCGCCAGCCGCGTGGCCGTCGCCGGTGCCAGCGCGACCAGCGCCAGCGCGCCGGTCAGCAGGCTGCGGCGCGCGCTGTCCGTCGAGCGGCAGGCGCAGCCGCAGCCGCAGCCGTCGTGTGCGTTCGTCTTGCTCATCGTGGTTCCCTCAGGACGTCTGCAGGTAGACCACGTGGGTCTCGGTGAACTCGTAGAGTCCGTGCTTGCCGTCGGCGCCGCCGATGCCGGACTTGCGACGACCGGCGTGGAAGCCCTGCATCGCCTCGAAGTGCTCGCGGTTGACATAGGTCTCGCCGAAGCGCAGCTCGCGCGCCGCGCGCATCGCCGAATCGAGGCTGCGCGTGAAGATCGACGAGGTCAGGCCGTACTCGGAGTCGTTGGCGAGCGCGATCGCCTCGTCCAGGCCGTCCACCGCCTGCACCGGCAGCACCGGGCCGAAGATCTCCTTGCGCATGATGTCCATGTCGGCGCGCGTACCGGTGATCAGCGTCGGTTCGTAGTGGAAGCCGCGGCCGCGTTCGGCGCGCTTGCCGCCGACGACGATGCGCGCGCCGTCGCTGCGCGCCTGCTCGACCATCGCGGCGACCTTGTCCAGCCCGGCCTGGTTGATCAGCGGGCCCATGTGCAGGTCCGCCTCGGCCGAGGGATCGCCGTAGCGGGTGGCGGAGAACAGCTTCGCCAGGCGCTCGACCAGCGCGTCGTGCACGCCGCGTTCGACGTAGACGCGCTCGGCGCAGTTGCAGACCTGGCCGGTGTTGATCACGCGCGAGTCGTAGATCGCCTTGGCGGCGAGGTCGAGATCGGCGTCGGCGAGCACGATCGCCGGCGCCTTGCCGCCGAGTTCCAGGTTCACGCGCGTGAGGTTGCGTCCGGCCGTCTGCATGATGCGGCTGCCGGTGGCGACGCTGCCGGTGAAGGTGATCAGGTCCACGCCCGGATGCGACACCAGCGCCTCGCCGGCGGTCGCGCCGCGTCCGCCGACGAGGTTGAACACGCCTGCGGGCAGGTCCGTCTCGGCGACCAGTCGCGCGAACTCGAACGCGTTGATCGGCGTCTCCTCGCTCGGCTTGATCACGATCGTGTTGCCGGTGACCAGCGCCGGCGCGAGCTTGCGCGCGATCAGGAAGAACGGGAAGTTCCACGGCAGGATGCCGGCGACCACGCCGACCGGCTTGCGCAGCAGGAAGATGCTCTCGTTCGGCCGGTCGCTGGTCAGCACCTCGCCTTCGAGGCGGCGCGCCCACTCGGCCATGTAGTCGATGTAGTCGGCGGTGAAGTCGACCTCGACCTGGGCCAGCCCTTGCACCTTGCCCTGCTCGCGCACGATCACGCGCGCCAGTTCGGTGCGGTGTTCGCGCAGCTTGGCCGCGATCGCGCGCAGGTGGCCGGCGCGCCGGATCGGCGGCAGCTTCTCCCATGCCGGCTGCGCGCGGCGCGCCGCGGCCACGGCGTCGTCGACGCTCGCCGCCGACGCGTCGGGGACGCGCGCGAGCAGCTCCTGCGTGGCGGGGTTGGTGACGTCGATCGTCGGTTCGCCCGGCGTGCCGACGAAGGCGCCCGCGATGTAGTTCTGGTAGGTCGGTTGCATCAGAGGTACTCCTGGTGGATCGGGCGCGGCGGCGCCGCGCAGTGCCGCGACTAGAATACGTACACGTACTTGACGTTCATCGAGTCGTTGGAGCCGTGGTTTTCGCCTTCGGTGCTGCGCGAGTAGCGCAGCGCGAGCGAATGCTTGGGATGCAGGTGGAACAGCACGCCGGCGCCGAGGTCGAGCGCATGCGAGGACGGCGTCTCGCCGCCGCCGCGCACCGAGCCCTTGCCGGTGCGCTCGTAGTCGACCGCGACGAACGGTTCGAGCAGGTCGGTGGCCTTGAAGCCGACGCGGTTGTTGGTGTGCACCGTCACGCCGGGATGCAGGCCGTCGTCGCGCGGGCTCTGCACGACGAAGCCGAAGTCGCCGGTCCAGCCCCAGCGGCCGTCGCCGAACGGCACGTACCAGAACGCGCTGGTCAGGTTCTTCCAGTTGGTGTCGCTGACTTCGTTCGAGCCGATCGGCATCTGCACGAAGGTCTGCAGGCCGAGGGTCGTGCCGGGCGTGGGCTTGTACCAGACCGCGTAGCCGATCATGGTGTCGCCGAAGCCGCTGTTGGTGTTCGCGCGCACGGTCGAGGTCGCGTCCGTGCGCACGTTGACCTCGGGCTGGATCACCTCGAAGCCCATGCCCACGTTCGGCAGCGAGTCGACGGTGAAGAAGTGCACCCACTTCGACAGGCCGGTGATCGCGCGCGAGCCGGGATCCAGCTTGAAGCGGTCGCCGGAGCCGTCGAAGGCCTTGTCGTTGTCCTGCACGGTGACGTACTGGACGAACACGTTCCACGGCTCGTAGCCGACCGGCAGGTCGTACTCGTGCGGGCCGATCACGTCGAACGTGACCTGCGCCGGCGCCGTCCGCGGTGCGGCGGCAGCCGCCAGCGCCAGCGCGACGGCAGCGAGCAGGGATGGGCGGCAGCGGGTGATTCGATCGTCGTTGCGCATCTTCGTTGTCTCCCCAGTGGCCGGGCGCGGGACTTCGTCCGGTCGCGCTGCCCGAAGCGGTATGTGGATCGCGCGCTATCCGTGCGCGATCCGTGGTGATGTCTCGTCCGAGTTCGCGAGCGGAGCCGGCGCCGATGCCGGCACGTAAGGGCTGCCGTCGGCGTGCAGCAGGATCGAGCGGTCGACGCGGCGCACGTCGGTGCGTCCGGTCAATGCGAGGCTGACGTCCAGTTCGCGCCGGATGATCGCGATCGCCTGCGCGACGCCGGCCTCGCCGTCGGCGCCGAGGCCGTAGAGGAAGGCCTTGCCGATCAGCCCCGCGCGCGCGCCGAGCGCGAGCGCCTTGAGCAGGCTCTGGCCGCTCAGGATGCCGCCGTCGAACAGCACCTCGAGGCGGTCGCCGACCGCGTCGACGATGCGCGGCAGCGCGGTCACCGAGGCGATCGCGCCGTCGAGCTGGCGGCCGCCGTGATTCGACACGACGATCGCGTCGACGCCCGCACGCGCCGCCTGGCGCGCGTCGTCGGCGTCGAGCACGCCCTTCAGGATCAGTTTCCCGGGCCACAGCTCGCGGATCCAGCCGATGTCGTCCCAGGTCAGCGTCGGATCGAACTGGTTGGCGATCCACTGTGCCAGCGTGCTCAGGCCGTCGGCGCCGGCGACGCGGCCGTCGAGATTGCCGAACGAGCGGCTCGGCGCCGTCAGCACGCGCCAGATCCACGCCGGCTTGCCGAGGATGTCGAACAGGTTGGCCAGGCGCAGGCGCGGCGGCACGGTCATGCCGTTCTTGATCTCGCGATGGCGCTGGCCCTGGATCTGCAGGTCCACCGTCAGCATCAGCGCGCTGCACTGCGCGTCGCGCGCGCGCTGGATCAGCGAGCGCGTGAAGCCGCGGTCGCGCATCACGTAGATCTGGAACCAGAACGGCGTCGGCACCGCCGCGCGCACCTGTTCGATCGAGCAGATCGACATCGTGCTGAGGCAGAACGGAATGCCGGCCGCCGCCGCGGCGCGCGCGGCGAGGATCTCGCCGCTGCCGCGCGTCAGCCCGGTCAGGCCGGTCGGCGCCAGCGCCAGCGGCAGCGCGGCCGCCTCGCCGACGATGCTCGTCGCCAGCGAGCGCCGGTCCACGTCGATCATCACGCGCTGGCGCAGGCGGATCGCTTCCAGCGCCTGCACGTTGTCGCGCAGCGTGATCTCGTCGTAGGAGCCGCGGTCGTCGTAGTCGAAGAACGCGCGCGGCACGCGGCGTTCGGCGCGTTCGCGCAAATCCCGGATGTTGGTGATCGTCTCGCCCATGCCCGCGCCGGTGGTTCCTTGCTGCGACGGGCCTGGATACTAGAGACGCTTTTTCGGCGCGTGTCCGAATAAATTTCTGCGCAGCCCCGAAGGAAATTCCGGTGTCGCTTGCTGCGGTGCAGTGCGCGAAGCCGCGATTCCGGGCGCGCGCATGCGAATGGCGGCGTCGAAACGCGCTGTGTCCCGACTATTGCATCGCGGCAATCGTGATGATCGCAGTGGCGGCCATGACCGAAAGTTTCTTTGTGGAGAAAGCCGGAAAGCCGCTTCGCCGGCTACCACACGTCTCCGGGTCGCCAGTCGGTCGACAGGCGCGCATCCAGGTCGAGCGCTGGCGGCGTCGACGGCAGCCGGTGGATCATCACCTGCTCGCCCGGCGTGTTGATGTCGACGCCGCAGGGATCGAGATACGACAGCGGGCCACGCCAGAGTTCCCAGCCGAGGCGGCGGTAGTAGCCGTCATCGGATGGCGACAGCGCGGCCAGCGCGAAATCGCCGACGAGGGCGGGAATCCTCGTCAGTACGTCGCTCGCGTAACCCTTGCCCTGGTGCTCCGGCGCGGTCGCCACGGCTTCGACGTAGGCGGTGCGAAGCGGCGCGAGATTCGCCGCGCGCAGCTCGCGTTCGACCCAGGCCGCATGGCTGACCAGCTCGCCGTCGAGGCGCGCGAGCAGGTGCACGGCCGGCGACAGCAGAGCCAGGAACGGCGAGAAGTCTTCCTCGTACGCGCGCGAGCACAGCGACAGCAGGGCGCCGCGAAGATCACCGCGGACGGCTTCGCTCGATACCACCTCGAAGTGCAGGCGGCGGCTTGCGTGGCCGGCGTCGGCCGGTCGGGTCGGTGGGATCATCGGATCAGGAATCGGCGCGCTTCGCGTGCCGCGGTGTCGGCGCAGGTTCGTGGCTCCATCGACGCCGTCGCCGCGATTGCGAGCTCAAGCGGAATCCTACGTTTCACGGCGATGAACTCCTACAGACATCGATGCCATTCCTGCGATCATCGCAGGTGCCGGGCGCTGGTCGGGAAAGGTTCGCGCAATTTCGTCGTTCCAGCATGCGGCCTCGTCGGATTCCACTCATCGCTTTGTTAGCATCGCCGCATGTCTTCATCACAATCCCGCGCCGAACACATCCTGCATTCCGTCTTCGGCTACCCCGCGTTTCGCGGCGAGCAGCAGGCGGTCGTCGAACATGTCGCCGGCGGCGGCGACGCCCTGGTGCTGATGCCGACCGGCGGCGGCAAGTCGCTGTGCTACCAGATTCCCGCGCTGCTGCGCGACGGCTGCGCGGTAGTGGTGTCGCCACTGATCGCGTTGATGCAGGACCAGGTCGACGCATTGCGCCAGCTCGGCGTCGAAGCGGCATTCCTGAACTCCAGCCTCGACGCGCTGGAGCAGCGCGAGGTGGAGAAGCGCTTCGCGCGCGGCGAGCTGAAGCTGCTCTACGTCGCGCCGGAGCGCCTTCTGACCGAGCGCTGCCTGGACCTGATCGCACACACGCCGGTGGCGCTGTTCGCGATCGACGAGGCGCACTGCGTGTCGCAATGGGGGCACGACTTCCGCCGCGAGTATCGCGAACTGATCGTATTGCACGAGCGCTTTCCCGACATCCCGCGCATCGCCTTGACGGCGACCGCCGACGCGCCGACGCGGCGCGAGATCGTCGAGCGCCTGGCGCTGGAATCGGCGCGCCAGTTCGTCGCCAGCTTCGACCGGCCGAACATCCGCTACCGGGTGGTCGAGAAGGACGACTCCAAGCGCCAGCTGAAGGATTTCCTCTCCGCGCACCGCGGCGAGTCGGGCATCGTCTATTGCCTGTCGCGGCGCAAGGTCGAGGACACCGCCGAGTGGTTGGCGGGCGAGGGCGTCGCCGCGCTGCCGTACCACGCCGGCATGGAGGCCACCTTGCGCGCGCGCAACCAGCAGCGCTTCCTGCGCGAGGAAGGGCTGGTGATGGTCGCGACGATCGCGTTCGGCATGGGCATCGACAAGCCGGACGTGCGCTTCGTCGCGCATCTGGACCTGCCGAAAAGCATGGAAGGCTACTACCAGGAAACCGGCCGCGCCGGCCGCGACGGATTGCCGTCGGACGCCTGGCTCTGCTACGGCCTCGGCGACGTCGTCACGTTGGCGCAGTTCATCGCGCAGTCGGAAGCCGGCGAGGAGCGCAAGCGCGTCGAGCGGCGCAAGCTCGACGAGCTGCTCGGCTACGCCGAGACCACCGCGTGCCGGCGCCAGCGCCTGCTCGCCTACTTCGGCGAGACGCTGGCCGAACCGTGCGGCAATTGCGACAACTGCCTCGACCCGCCGGAGACCTGGGACGCCAGCGTGACCGCGCAGAAGGCGCTGTCATGCGTCTACCGCACCGGCCAGCGCTACGGCGTCACGCACCTGACCGCGGTGCTGCGCGGCGAGGCCGACGAGCGCGTCCAGTCGCTCGGCCACGACCAGCTCAGCACCTTCGGCGTCGGCGCAGATCTGGACAAGTCGCAGTGGCGCGGCGTGTTCCGCCAGCTGGTCGCGATCGGCCTGCTGACGCCGGACGAGGAGGGCTACGGCACGCTGCGCCTGACCGAGGCGAGCCGCGCGGTGCTGCGCGGCGAGCAGCCGGTGCTGCTGCGCCGCCAGGCCGACCGCGCCGGCCGCCGCGCCAAGCGCCAGTCCGCGCGCAGCGAACGCGCGCGCGCCGTGCTCGACATCGCGCCGCACGAAAGCGGCCGCTGGGATGCGCTGCGGGAACTGCGCGCGCGCCTGGCCAAGGAGCAGGGCGTGCCGGCCTACGTGATCTTCCACGACGCGACCTTGCTGGCGATGCTGCGCGAGCGGCCGCAGACCCTGTCCGCGCTCGGCGCGATCAGCGGCGTCGGCGAGCGCAAGCTCGAACGCTACGGCGAGGCCTTTCTCGCCCAGCTGGCGTCATAGGCCGGGCCACACAATATTCACATAGCGATAAGGCGCAGTCGGGGGCGAACGGCTAAACTTGTTCGGCGCCTTCAGCGCATTTCCTTCTTCCAATACTGCGCATGGGCCCAAGCCCCGTACATTCGCCACCGTCACAGGGCAACGGCCGGTCCTACCGATTCCGATTCGCGGTGCTTTGCGCGCTGGGCGTCGTGGTGGCCGGCTGCGCCACGCCGCGGCTGCCGCATCTGCCCAAGCAGACGCCGGCCACGTGGCAACACGCGCCGTCGGAGTCGGCCGCGCTGGGGCCGGCGCCGGACCTGCACGGCTGGTGGAAGGCGTTCGACGACGCCGAACTCGATCGCCTGGTCGAACAGGCGCTGACCGACAACCTCACGGTGCAGCAGGCGGCGCTGCGCATCGGCGCGGCGCGTTCGCTCGACAGCCACACCTACGCGGCCTATCTGCCGCAGGCCGGCATCCGCACCTTCGCCGAGCCGGCGCCGGACAACAGCGCCAGCTACTTCCAGATGGGCTTCGACGCCAAATGGGAGTTCGGCCTGTTCGGCCGCGCCAAGAGCCATTCGCGCGTCACCGCCGGCGAAGTCGGCATCGCCGAGAGCGAAGCGCAGGCCGCGCGCGTCAGCGTGGTCGCCGAGGTCGCGCGCGCCTACGTCGAACTGCGCGGCGCCGAGCAGCGTCTGCGTCTGCTCGAGCAGATGCAGCAGCTGGCGCAGGACAAGGTCGGCTTGACGCAGACGCGCCAGCGCCTGCGCCTGGCATCGGCGAACGATCTGGCGCGCACCCAGGCCGAACACGTCTCGGCCCAGGCCGCGCTGTACGAACCGCGCCTCGCCGTCGAGCGCTGCCGGCAGCAGCTCGCGGTCCTGCTCGGACGCAGCCAGCCGGGCGCGGATCTGCTCGCCGCCGGCGAGCCGCCGCGCCTGGGCGCCTTGCGCATCGCCAGCGCGCCGGCGGATCTCCTGCGCACGCGGCCGGAAATCCACCGCGCCGAGAGCGAGGTGCTGAAGGCGGCCGGCGAACTCGGTCTGGCCCAGGCCGACCTGTATCCGCGCCTCGGCATCGGCGGTTCGCTGACCTACGCCTCGCGCGTGATCGGCCACACGCGGCTGTCCGACGCCGACGGCATCGTCACGATCGGTCCGGCGATCGACATCCCCCTGCTCGACTGGGGCGCGCGCCACGCCGTGGTCGAGGCGCGCGACGCCGCGCTGTCGGCCAGCGTGCTCGCCTACCGGCAGGCCGTGCTCGACGGCATCGCCGAGGCGGAGATCGCGCTGGCGACGCTGCAGCAGAACAGCGAACGCGCCGCCACGCTGGCGCGCGGCGTCGAAGGTCTGGAAAACAGCGCCGCCGCGACCGCGACGCTGAGCCGGCTCGGCCTCGCCGACGGTTTCGATCGCACCGCCGCGAGCACGGCGCTGCTGCAGGCCAAGCTCGACGCCGCGCAGGCCGAGCAGGCGCGCAGCATCGCGTTCATCGCGCTGTACAAGTCGCTCGGCGGCGCGCCGTTGCCGGCATCGAACGCCGCGACCGAAATCGGCGCCGCTGCGGGCTCCGCGACGGATACGCCCGCGGCGACGCCGGCATTCCGCAATGCCCACGAAGGCCGGCGCTGATGGTGCCTCTGGCGCGCAAGACGCTGGTGCACGAATGGCGGCGTTTCCTGCCGTCCGCGCTCGCGGTCGCCTTCTCCGGCCTGCTGCTGCTGGTGCAGGCCGCGCTGGTGCTCGGCATCTTCAACAGCGCGGCGGTGTACATCAAGAAATCCGGCGGCGACCTGTGGGTCGGCTATCCCGGCACGCAGAGCATCGAACTCGGCAGGCCGATTCCGCACGATGCGGAGATCAAGCTGCTGATGGATCCGGAAGTCGCGCGCGTGGAACCGTTCCGCTGGATCGACGGCGACTGGCGCGGCCCGCGCGACAAGGGCGGCGTGTCGGTATTCGTCTCCGGCATCGACACGCGGCCGGACGCGATGATGTTCGCCGACGTGCTCGCGCCGGACCTGCGCGGCCGCCTCGACGAGCCCGACAGCGTGATCATCGACCGCGCCGACTTGGCCAAGCTCGGCCTCGACGTCGGCGCGCAGGCGGTCATCAACGGCAAGCGCGTGCGCATCGTCGGCGTCGGCAACGGCCTGCGCGCGCTCGGCGGCGTCAACATCCTCACCTCGCTGGCCACCGCGCGGCGGCTGGAAACCGACAACGAGGCCGGCGACGTCGCCTATTACGTGGTCAAGCTGCGCGATCCGCAGCGCGCCGACGAGGTGCGCAAGCGCCTGCAGCCGAGCGGCGCGCGGCGCTACGAGATCTGGACCACGCGCGCGTTCGCGCACCGCGCGGTGACCTACTGGATGTTCGAGACCGGCGCCGGCCTCGGCGTGATCTTCCTCGCCGCGGTGGTGTTCCTGGTCGGCGCGGTGATCACCAGCCAGACGCTGATGGGCGCGGTGGCCGGCTCGATCCGCGAATACGCGACGCTGCACGCGCTCGGCGTCGGCTTCTCCGCGCTGCGCGGCGTGGTGGTGAAGCAGTCGGCCTGGGTCGGCGTGTTCGGGCTGGTCGTCGGCGGCGTCGTCACGGCGTTGATCGTCTGGCTCGCCGGCCGGCGCGACGTGCCGGTGCAACTGGATGCGCTCACCGTCGCGATCTGCGCGTTCGCGGTGATGGGCATCGCGCTGGTCTCCGGCCTGATGGCGGTGCGCGCGCTGCGCCACGCCGATCCGGCTCTGCTGCTGCGATGACGAACGCATGAGCGCCGCGCTGATCGCCGACAACCTGAGCAAGGCCTTCGTCACCGGTGCGGTGCGCACCGAGGTGCTGCGCGGGCTTTCGGTCGAGGTGCAGTCCGGCGAGCTGACCTTGGTGTCCGGGCCTTCCGGGTGCGGCAAGAGCACCCTGCTCGCGATCCTCAGTGCGCTGCTGCGGCCGGACGGCGGCCGCGCCTTCGCGCTCGGCCAGGATCTGGCGCGCCTGTCGCCGCGCGAGCGCGAGCGCTTCCGCTTGCGCCACACCGGTTTCGTGTTCCAGGGCTTCAACCTGTTTCCCGCGCTGGACGCGGTCGAGCAGGTGGCGCTGCCGCTCGGCTATCTCGGCCTCGACGACGCCACCGCGCGCAAGCGCGCCACGGTGGCGCTGGAGGAGGTCGGCCTGGCCAGCCGCATGTACCTGAAGCCGGCGGAGCTTTCCGGCGGCGAGAAGCAGCGCGTGGCGATCGCGCGCGCGCTGGCGAAGGAGCCGCAACTCCTGTTCGCCGACGAGCCGACCAGCGCGCTCGACGCGGCCAACGGCCAGATCGTCATCGACACCCTGCATCGCATCGCGCGCACGCACGGCGCGACCGTGCTCTGCGTCAGCCACGACCCGCGCCTGATCACGCACGCCGATCGCGTGCTGGCGATGGAGGACGGCCGCATCCTGTCCGACCGGCGGGTGACGCCGGAGGCGGCATGAGCGCGCGCGGCGTCGAACAGGGAAAGGGAGCCGCGCGCGAGGGTTCGCGCGGATTTGCTATGTTGCACGGACTGCGGAGAAGACCAGTGTTGGCGGCAGCGGCGAAAACCTCTTCGATCCATCCGTTCGGTGCGCACCGGCGCCCGCTGGCCGCGCTTTTGCTGGCGCTGACGCTGGCGGCGTGCACGGACGGCAAGCAGGAGAAGGCGGCCGCCGCGGCGCCGAGTCCGTACCTGGCGATGGCGCGCGGGCAGGTCGACGTCGAAGGCGGCCTGGTCCGCATCGTCGCGCCGCGCGACGGCCGGCTCGACGAGGTGCGCGTCGAGGACGGCGACGTGGTCAAGGCCGGTCAGGTGCTCGCGGTGATCGATTCGCGCCAGGCGAAGATCGCGCTCGGCGCCGCGGAGGCGCGTCTGGCGCAGGCCGAAGCGCAGGTCGGCGTATTGAAAGCGAAGCTGCCGCAGGCGCAGCAGCAGGCGCAGCGCATCGGCGAGGCGGCCGGCGCCGGTGCCGCGACCGGCCAGTCGGCCGACGACGCGACGGCCGCGCTGGCCGTGCTGAAAGCCGAAATCGTGGCCGCCGAGGCGGCGGTCAAGCTCGCGCACCAGAGCGTCGACGAAGCGCATGCCGAGCTCGACGCGCGCACGCTCAAGGCGCCGGTGGCCGGTCGCGTCGTGCGCCGCGCGGCGCACGTCGGCGACGTCGTTTCGGTGCAGCTGGCGACCGAATTGTTCCAGCTGCTGCCGGACCGCCCGCGCATCGTGCGTGCGGAGCTGAACGAGGCCTACGTCGATCTGGTCAAGCCCGGCATGCAGGCCGAAGTCGTGCGCGACTCGGATCAGGGCCAGGCGGTGCCGGCGCGCGTGCTGCGCGTGGGCGAGGTGTTCGGCCCGAGCAAGCTGACCGACGATCCGGTCGAGCGTGCCGGCGCGCACGACGTCGAATGCGTGCTGCAGCTCGACGGCGGCGAGTTCCGCATCGGCCAGCGCGTGCTGGTGCGCTTCAAGCGCTGAGGCGCGTTCGGGCGTGACTTTCGGCGCCCGGCGGTGAAAGCTGGCCGAAAGACGTCCGCCCGTATCCTGACGACGTAAAGCCCGGCTTGCGGGCTGTGGTTGGGATTCCTTCGTGACGCAATGGAAGATCCTGTGCGACTTTGACGGCACCGTCTCGGTCGAGGACATCACCGATTCCCTGCTCGAACGCTTCGGCCGCCCCGGCTGGCAGGCGATCGAACAGGCCTGGAAGCGCGGCGAGATCGGCTCGCGCGAGTGCATGGAGCGCCAGATCGCGCTGCTCGACGCCAGCCGCGAGGAGCTCGACGCGCACCTGGACGGCATGGCGATCGACCGCGCGTTCCCCGCGTTCGCCGCCGCCGTGCGCGACGCCGGCATGCCGATGGCGGTGGTCAGCGACGGTCTGGACTACGCGATCCGCCGCATCCTCGGCGCCTACGACCTGGCCGATCTGCCGATCGTCGCCAACCGCCTCGAAGCGGTCGGCGAGCGCGGCTGGCGGCTCGACTTCCCCTACGGCAACGCGAACTGCCGCAGCGGCAACTGCAAGTGCTCCTGCGCCGGCCGCGCGCACGCCGAGCGGCAGCGCGTGCTGGTCATCGGCGACGGCGCCTCGGATTTCTGTGTCGCCGGCGAGGCGGACCTGGTGTTCGCCAAGCATCGCCTGATCGAACATTGCCGCGCGGCGGGCATTCCGTACGTGCCGATCACCAGCTTCGTCGACGCGCTCGACCTGCTGCCGACGCTGATCGCCGGCGAACTCGCCGCGCACGGCAGCGACATGCCTCTGGCCGCTTCGCTGCAGGCGGCCTGACGCAAGATTCCCCGTCGGCGCCGGCGCGTTCGCGCCGGTCTCCCGGCCCCAGTTTCCCGGTTCCCCGCGCCGAGCGGGGCCGATCCGTCATCGTGGAGTGGCCTCCTTGAACATCGACAGCTCGAACCATCGCGTCGCCAGCGACGCCCGTCTCGTCGCGACACTCGACACCGCCGGCAGCGCCGCCCTGTTCGAGGCCGCCTGCAAGCTCATCCCGGGCGGCGTCAACAGCACGGCGCGCGCGACCTGGTCGGGCTGGTCGCCGTATCCGCTGTTCGTCGCCAGCGGGCGGGGCTCGCGCCTCACCGACGTCGACGGCAACGAATACATCGACTATCTGCTCGGTCTCGGACCGATGATCTTCGGCCACCGTCCGGCGCGCGTGACGCAGGCCGTGGTCGACTTCATCCAGACGCGCGGCACCGTGTTCGCGCTGCCGACCGCGGACGAGGCGCGCCTGGCGGAGAAGATCATCGCCGCGGTGCCCAGCGTCGAGCAGGTGCGCTTGTGCAACACCGGCACCGAAGCGGTGCTCTATGCCACGCGGCTGGCGCGCGCGTTCACCAAGCGCAACAAGATCATCCGCTTCGAAGGCATGTACCACGGCTTCTCCGACGGCGTGTACTGGAGCAAGCACCCGTCCATCGCCAAGGCCGGTCCCGACGACCGCCCGGTGGCGGTGGCGCAGGGCCCGGGCATGCCGAAGGGCGTGGAAGAGAACCTCATCATCCTGCCGTGGAACGACGCACAGGCGCTGGCCGACACGATCGCGCGCGAGGGCGATTCCATCGCCGCCGTACTGACCGAGCCGGTGATGTGCAACACCGGCTGCATCCTGCCGCAGCCAGGCTATCTGGAAACGATGCGCGAGCTGACGCACAAGCACGGCATCGTGCTGATCTTCGACGAGGTGATCACCGGCTTCCGCCTCGGCCTCGCCGGCGCGCAAGGGCGCCTGGGCATCACGCCGGACCTGTCGGTGTTCGCCAAAGGCATCGGCGGCGGCTTCCCGGTCGCGGCGATGGGCGGCCGCGCCGACATCATGGCCCTGGTCGCCAACGGCACGGTCTCGATGGCAGGCACCTACAGCGCCAACGGCATCGCGATCTCGGCGGCGAACGCGGCGCTCGACGAACTGGCCACTCCGGGCCTGTACGAAAAGCTCGACGCGGTGTCCGACGAGTTGCGCCTGGGCCTGGGCAAGGTCCTCGGCGACGCGGGCCTGCCGGCCTACGTCGTCGGCATCGGCCCGCTGATGCAGGTGTGGTTCGCGAAAGACGAGATCCACAACTACCGCGACGCCGAGCGCCGCGCCGACCAGGACATCTTCCGCCGCTGGTGGCAGGGCATGCTCGAGCGCGGCGTGCTGTTCCATCCGGGTGCGTACGAGAACCTGTTCGTCTCGACCGCGCACACGCGCGAAGACGTGGCGGCGACGCTGGCCGCGGCGAAGCAGGTAGCGACGGAACTCGCGCGCAGCGTGTGACGGTGGCGGCCGCGGCGCATCAGTGCGTGCCGCGGCTATCTAGAAAGCTTTCTCGCAGAGACGCAGAGGCGCTGAGAAAGCGTTTCGGCGAAAAAGGCTTTTCTTTCCTCCGCGCCTCTGCGCCTCTGCGAGAGATGCTTCTTCGATAGCCTCGCCAGCGGTTCTCACCCGGCGAGTTCGTACTCGAACTCGTAGTAGTGCTTGCCGCCCTCGGCAATGATGATCTTGAGCGTGCCACTGAGCCCGGCGAGTTCGTCGGTGCCCGAGCCGGGCACGACGATGATGTTCAGATGGGCTTCGCCGGGCGTGCGCGTCGCGTTGTGCTGCAGCGAGAAGCCGCCGCGCCTGCCCTGCAGCGTGCCGGTCACGCGTTCCACCGCGACGTAGCCGCCGGTGTCCTTGCTGTTTCCGGCGTACAGCATCTCGCCCTGGCTGCTCGCGTCGAGATCGCCGTGGAACTGCTTGTCGATCGACATGCGGCCGAGACCGGCGCCCTCGCTCTTGTTGTAGGCTTCGAGCGGCTGCAGCTTCACGTCGAATGCGCCTTTGGCATGGTGTTTCATCGTGGTTCCTTTGTCGGTGCGCGGAATGTCCGCCTCGGCTCGGCCGATGCCGAGCCGGACTGGGCCGGACAGCAAGACCAGCGCGATCAGTGAAGCGCCAAACGTGTGCATGATGCCTCCTGCGCGGCACGGTGGATCGCCGCTGCGGAGAAAAGGCTAGCGGCCGCGGACCGGCGCGGATTGAAGAAACGCGACATGGCGAAGAGCAAGCCGATCCAACGACGTGGTGTCCTGCGCGCGCAGCTCGACGCGAGGGGATTTCGCCACGCGCGCTACTGGCCCTCGCCCGATCTGGCGCCGTTCGTCGAACACTACTGGGCGGTCGACTGGGCGCTCGACGAATCGTGCGTGCGCGAGACGCTGCCGCATCCGGTCGTCCATCTCGTCGCCGAAGACGACGCGGCGACAGTCGGCGGGCCGGCGACGCGTCGCTGGACGCGGCTGTTCGCGCCAGGCGAAGGGCGCGTGTTCTCGATCAAGTTCCGCGTCGGCGGCTTTCGGCCGTTCGTCTCGGGGCCGGTCGGCGCCTACGCCGATCGCCAGTTCTCCGCGCCCGAGGTATTCGGCGAACGCGCGCGTCGCCTCGGCCGCGACGTGCTCGCCGCCGAGGATCATCACGCCGCCGTGGCGATCTACGAATCGTTCCTGCGCGGCTGCGGCGCGCGCGAGGATCCGATGGTCGACCTCGTCGCCGCCATCGCCGCGCGCATCGCGGACGATCGCGAGATCCTGCGCATCGAGCAGGTCGCGAAGGCGTTCGATCTGCAGCCGCGCACTCTGCAGCGGCTGTTCCGCGACTACGTCGGGGCCGGTCCGAAATGGCTGATCCAGCGCTATCGCCTGCACGAGGCGGTGGCGCTCATCGACGAAGGCGGCCGCAGCGACTGGACCGTGCTCGCGCTCGATCTCGGCTACGCCGATCAGGCGCATCTCATACGCGACTTCAAGAAGCTCGTCGGCTGCACGCCTGCGGAGTACGCGCGCTCGACGTCGCGGTGATCGTCGACGAACGTGCGGTCGATGCCGCGTCGCATCGCTGCAGTGCTTCGCGCCCTCGTTACCACTTTATTCACTTTGCGAATTCGATACCACGGCAGTATTCCGTGTCGAAGCATCGATCCCCTGAGAGGACACCATGAGAAGAAAAATCAAATCGCTGTGCGCACTGGGCCTGCTCGCCACCAGCTCGGTCGCGCTCGCCGATCCGTCGCCCGCGCTCGACCGCGTCAGCGTCTGGCTAGGCGGTTCGTATCTGAACACCGACGTCCAGCTCGAAGCGAGCAATCGTTCCGGCGACCTGTCGACCGGCAAGCTGGATCTCGGCGGCGGGCACGAAACCGCCGCGCGTGCGCGTCTGGACCTGTTGCTGTTCGACACGCAGGGCTTCACCTTCGACTACTACACGCTCAGCCACTCGGAAACGAGGACGCTGAACGAGCAGTTCGATTTCCAGGGCGTTCCGTTCGACGTGAACGCGAGACTGCGCGGTAAGTTCGATTTCGACATCGGCAGCGCCTCGTATCACTGGTGGTTCGGCAGCGGCAACGACGTGTTCGGCCTCGGGCTCGGCGCGGCGTACTACCGTGCCAAGCTCGGCCTCAAGGGCGACGTCTTCGCCGACGGCCAGTCCGCCAGCGCCCGCGCGAGCTGGGACGAGGACGCCGTCGCGCCGATGGTCACGCTGGCGTACAAGCACGCGTTCTCCGATTCGTTCCGCTTCTACGTCGACGCGTCCGGCGTGAAGAAGAGCGGCGGCAAGCTGTCCGGCCACATCTACGACGGCCGTGTCGGCGTGGAGTGGTTCCCGTGGCACAACGTCGGTCTCGGCGCGGAATACAGCAAGACCGAGATCAGCCTCGATCACAAGCGCAGCGCGTACAAGGCGAACCTCGACATCGATCTCGACGGTCCGTCGCTGTTCGCGCGCATGCGGTTCTGATCGCGCGACGGGCTTTTCGTGATCGCCGCGCTCCGGAAGGAGCGCGGCGATGAAGGATTTTCCAGCCTCGTATGGCCGCTTCCCGAGGGCCTCGACGGCCGATCCTGAGCGGCCAATCCTGGACGGCCAATCGCGGCCTTCCTTGGCCGCGGTTCTCGAGAAGGGCCGGTGTGGAACGCGCCGGGATCAGCGGCGCCAATAGCCGCCTGAGCGATGCCAGCCGTGGCGATCGCGTTCCCAGCGCGGCGGCGCGTAGTGATAGCCGTGGCGCGCGCGGACCCAGTGTCCGCGATTCCAGTGATAGCGGCCGTGCGACCACGCCCAGGAGCCATCGATCCAGACGTAGCCCGCTCGCGGCGGCGGCATTCTCTCCACGCGCATCGGCGGCGGCGCGGACGGTGCATAGATGACGACGGCTCCGCGCGCCTGCGCCGGGGCTGCATTCAACAGGCAGCCGGCGCCGAGTGCGGCGGCGAGCAGCAGCGAAGACAGGATCGGACGTTGCATGGTTTTCTCCTCGTTTCGGCGCGCGACGTGGCGCGCGACTCGGGGTCGAAAGCTACCGGGATCGCCCTGAATCGGGCCCATGCAAACGCACGTAAAGGGTGCGTCTTGCGCGCGCCGTGCTACGGCGCGCGGCGCAGCGCGACGACCGCGTTGAGCCCGCCGAAGGCGAACGAATTGCTGAGCGCGACGCGCACCGGCGTCTCGCGCGCGATGTTCGGCACGTAGTCGAGATCGCATTCCGGATCGGGATCGACGAAGTTCGCCGTCGGCGGCACCACGCCTTCGCGCAGGGCGCCGATCGCGGCGAGCAGCTCGACCGCGCCGGCGGCGCCGAGCGCGTGGCCGTGCATCGACTTCGTCGACGACACCGTGAGGCGATCGGCGTGCGCGCCGAACACGCGGCGGATCGCCTTGGTCTCGGTCGGGTCGTTCGCCGGCGTCGCGGTGCCGTGCGCGTTGACGTAGTCGACGTCCTGCGACGCCAGGCCGCCGTCCTTCAGCGCGCGCTCGATCGCCTTCGCCGCGCCGACTTCGGACGGGAACACGATGTCGCCGGCGTCGGCCGACATGCCGGCGCCGGCGAATTCGGCCAGGATCGTCGCGCCGCGTCGCTGCGCACGCTCGAGCGTCTCCAGCACGAACACGCCCGCGCCTTCGCCGAGCACCATGCCGCGGCGCTGTCTGGAGAACGGCCGGCAGGTGTCGTCGGCCATCACGCGCATCGCTTCCCAGGCCTTGACCGTGCCGAGCGTGATGCACGCCTCGCTGCCGCCCGCGACGGCCGCGTCGGCGACGCCGCTGCGCACCATGTGGAACGCCTGCGCGAGAGCGTGGTTGGCCGACGAGCAGGCGCTGACGGTGGCGAATGCGGGGCCGTGCAGGCCGAACTCGATGGCCACGTGCGAAGCCGGCGCGTTGGCCATCAGGCGCACGATCGTCAGCGGGTGCACGCGCGGATTGTTCTCGCCGTAGAGGCGCTTGAACGTGGCGTCGTGGGTCTGCTCGCCGCCGATGCCGCTGCCGATCACGACGGCGGTGTTCTCACCGAGTCCGTCGGCGGCGAAATCGATGCCCGATTGCGCCACCGCCTCGCGCGCCGCGACCAGGGCGAACTGCGAGACGCGGTCGAGCAGGATCAGGCGCTTGTCGTCGAAATGCGCGGCCGGATCGAAGCCCTGCACCTCGGCGGCGATGCCGAAGCGCAGGTCTTCGCGCGGCAGGCTGGTGATCGGACCGATCGCCGGACGGCCTTCGCGCATCGCGTTCCAGGAATCGGCGGCGTTGTGTCCGAGCGGCGTGACGGCGCCGATGCCGGTGATGACGACGCGATGCATGCGGGCGGCGGCGTCAGCTCTGCGCCGGCTTCTCGGCGACCAGCTTCTCGACCGCCTCGACCAGACCCTTGACCGACTCGGTGTCGAAGTTCGGGTCGCGGTCCGGCATCGTGATCTTGAAGTGGTCCTCGATCTCGAAAATGATCTGCACGGCGTCGAGCGACTGGATCTCCAGATCCTTCAGCGTCGCTTCCGGCGTGATGCGCGCGCGATCGATGCCCGACTCCCTCGCGATGATGTCGAACACGGTGTCCTGCACGCTGCTCATTCCGTTTCTCCTCGATGGGGGCATCGGCACGCGACGCTCGGCCGCATGATCGCCGGGCGCGTGGCGATCTTCAAGCGCGGACGGTCGACGCTGTCACGCGGCACGGGCATACTGCGCCGCCTTCCACCGTAGTTGCGGCCGTATCGACGGGCCGTGAAGGACGCCGATGTCCGCGACCGTGGTCACGCTGTGGCTGCTCAATGTATTGCTCGATACTTTCGGGCAGCTTTCGTTCAAGGCCGCCGCGGCCGCGCCGGGCCTGGGCGAGGGCATGGCGCGCTGGCGCGCGATGGCGCGGCGGCCATGGATCTGGATCGGCGTCGGCTGCTACGTCGCCGAGTTCCTGGTCTGGCTCGCCTTCCTCTCGCTGGTGCCGCTGTCGGAAGGCGTGCTGCTCGGCTCGATCAACATCGTCGCGGTGATGGTCGCCGGGCGGTTCCTCTTCAACGAGAAGTTCTCTCCGCTGCGTACGGTCGGCATCCTGCTCGTCGCCGCGGGCGTGGCCGTCGTGGGGCTTGCCTGATGCGCCGCTTCTACGTGATCGGATTCCTCGTGCTGGTCTGCTTCGACACCTTCGCGCAGGTGTGCTTCAAGCTGACCGCCAATCACGCGATGCCGCCCGAGGCGAGCCTGGACTGGGTCTGGCGGCTCCTGTCCACGCCGTGGGTGTACTGCGCGATCGCCTGCTACGTCGGCGCCTTCCTGACCTGGATGACGCTGCTCGAACACGCGCCGATCGGCCCCGCGTTCGCCGCGTCGCATCTGGAAGTGATCAGCGTGATGGCGCTGTCGGTGGTGCTGTTCGGCGAGAAGATCGGCACGCCGCAACTGCTCGGCAGCGCGCTTATCATCGCCGGCATCGTCTGCCTCGCGATCAGCGAAACCGATGGCGAAAAGCCGCCCGCCACGTAGCGAAATCCCGCCGACCGCCGGCCTGCCGCCGCGCTGGCGCGATCTGTCGCCGTTCGCCGGCAACGCGCCGCACCACGGCGATCTCGCGCGCTGCGCCGCCGACTTCCTCGGCGTCGAGGAGGTGCAGGTCGAATGTTCCGGCACCGCCAGCCTGGTCGTCGCCTTGACCGCGATGCATCGCCTGAGCGGTCGGCGCGCCGTGATCGTGCCGGCCTACACCTGCCCGCTGGTCGCGCTCGCGGTGGCGCATTGCGGCCTGGAACTGCGCCTGTGCGATCTCGCGCCGGGCTCGATCGACTTCGACGCCGCGCAGCTCGCGCGGCTGTGCGATCGCGACACGCTCGCCGCGGTGCCGACGCACCTGGCCGGCCGCGTCGCCGACGTCGGCACCGCGCTCGCGATCGCGCGCGAGGCCGGCGCGTTCGTGATCGAGGACGCCGCGCAGGCGCTCGGCGCACGGCGCGGCGGCCGGCCGGTCGGCCTCGACGGCGACGCCGGCTTCTTCAGCCTCGCGGTCGGCAAGGGCCTGACCACCTTCGAGGGCGGCCTGCTGGTCGCGCGCGATGCGCCGTTGCGCCGCGAGCTCGCGCGCACGAGCCGCGAGATCGTGCCGTACCGGTTCGGCTGGGAACTCGAGCGCTCGTTGCAGCTGCTCGGCTACCACGCGTTGTACCGGCCGTCGCTGCTCGGGCTCGCCTACGGCGCGCCGTTGCGCCGGGCGTTGCGCCGCGGCGATCCGGTCGCCGCGGTCGGCGACGATTTCAGCGCCGACATCCCGCTGCACACGCTCGGCCGCTGGCGCCAATCGGTCGGCGCGCGTGCATTCGCGCGGCTACCGTCGTTTCTGCAGACGTGCACCGCGCAGGCGATGCGGCGCAAGACGCGTCTGGCGCGAATCGCCGGCGTGACGCTGATCGACGATCCTGCCGATGCTGCCGGCAGCTGGCCGTTCCTGCTGCTGCGCCTGCGCGACGAAGCCACGCGCGATGCGGCGTTGCGTGTGCTGTGGGGCGCCGGTCTCGGCGTCAGCCGGCTGTTCATCCGCGCGCTGCCGGACTACGGCTATCTGCAGCCGTTCGTCGGCGAGCACCAGGTGCCGAACGCGCGCGCGTTCGCGGCGACCACGCTGACGATCTCGAGCAGCCCCTGGCTCGACGACGAAGCGTTCGAGGCGATCTGCACGGTCCTGCAGACGGTCGCCACGGCGGCGTAGCCCGTTCCGCAGCCGGTCATTTCCGGATCAGGTAGACGTCCTGCAGCGCCCACAGCAAGCCGACCGGAAAGGTCGTGGTGTGGAACGCGCCTTCGACGACCTTGCCGTGCAGCGCGAGGCTCTTGTACTTGCGCGAGGCGAGGCGCTTCAGCATCTCGGCCTGTTGCGCGACCATGTTCGGCCCGTCCGGGCACTGCGAGGGCGCGTCGCCGCAGCCGCCCGGATACTCGGTCGAGCCGATCGCCATGTAGAGATTCGCTTTCAGGTCGGCGTGCGTCTTCGCGTACGCGGTCTCGGCGTCGAACATCGCCTTCTTGTTGTACCAGAGCGAGGCGCTGGTCAGGATGTAGTTCTGGAACAGCTCCGGCTCGTTGAACATCACCCAGATGCCGAACAGGCCGCCGTACGACTGGCCGGCAAGGCTGCGCCGGCGCGGATCGGTGCGGTAGGTCTTCTCGATCAGCGGGATCGCCTCGTCGCGGATGAAATCGAGATAGGCCGGCCCGCCGCCCGTCGGCGTCGACTTGCTGCGCAGGTCGACCAGCGGCGTCAGGTCGCGTTCGCGGCTGACGACCGGGTCGTCGCCTTGCGCGTACGACAGCCCGACCAGGATGAAGTCCTCGAAGGTGCCGTGGTTGAACGGCACGCGCGTGACGCCGGAGGCGACCTGGAACGTGTACGGGCCGTCGGTCAGGTACAGCACCGGGTATTTGCGCTGCACGTTCTCGGGCTTGTCGTAACCCGGCGGCAGCTTCACGTAGAGGTCGTAGCTGCGCTTGAGCTTCACCGAGGCGATCGTGTGGACGGCGCTGCGTTCGATCTGGAAGGCAGGCGGATTGGCCGGCGTCGCCGTGGGAGCCGGTGATCCAGCGACGGCGAGCGGGCAGATGGCCAGCAGTAGCAGGAGGAGTGAAGCATTGAAGCTCGTACTCATCAGGCCTCTTATGCCTTAGGCGATACACGTTCGGGATTTGCGACCGTATTGCGTGATCCGGAGATTTGCCATGGTCCAGAAGGCACGGGCGTCTTCGCAAGAGAGCGGCTTCGCCTGACAGGCGTAGACCGGACTCGAGGTGCGCTCTATGCTCGACGTCCTCGAAGTGGGACCACGTTTCATCAGGCGCTCCTCGGCGAGCGCGGCGCCGAGCTCCATCGCACGCACGCGACGCATCGGGAACTCCCGAAAGAATTCGAGTACGGTCCGGTTACCGCCGCGTCGCCGCGTCGATCCGTTGGAGCAGCCGCAGATTCAACGCATGCTGCTGTCCCTGCCACTCGGCCAGTTGCGCCGCGTCGATCTCCGGCTGCTCGTCGAGCGCGCTGAGCTTGCGCTTCCACCAGGTCCGGTAGCGATAGGCCGAGACGTCGCCGGTGATGTCGCTGCCGATGAGGCGTCCGTCCAAGGCTTCGATGCCGCGGACGAGATCGGCTTCGAGCATCCGGCCCTGGTCCCAGTTGGTGTGCGCGACTTCGGGGCTGAGCACGTCCTTGTCGATCGACAGGTACGTCGGCACCGTCGAGCCGCGCTGCTCCTCGACGAAGCGGTCGAGCAGGGCGGCCGGCGTGTCGAAGTCACGGAACGCGGACTGCACGCCGAAGCGACGCGACCAGCCGGTGTCGACGCCGACGGTCCAGTATTCGAGCTTGCCGCGACGCAGCGGCGTCAGATAGTTCTCCCATGCGTGCGCGGCGGACACGTCGGCCGAGCTGATGCCGAGCACGCGCACGCGCGCGACCTGGGGCAGCAGCGCGACCTTGCGCACCCACGAGCCGCAATGCACGCCGAACGGGAAGCGCATGTTGTCCGGATGGTTGTCGAACACGACGACCTCGAACGGCGCCTGGGCGGCGCGGCGCTCGATCAGCGGCCAGCTCAGGTGGTGGTAGTCGCCGCTGCCGAGGAAGACGGTGCCGTAGCTCGCGGGCAGCTGCGCCTCGATCGCGCGCACGACCTCGCGGAAGCGGCGCAGCGTGCAGCCGAAGCGGATCGCTTCCTGCCAGTCGGCGAGGTCGACGACGCGCGCGTCCGGCAGCGCGCCGACCGAGCGGTCGAAGTCAAGGACGAGCGGCGCCGGCATCGGTCTTCGCTTCCGCGTCGCCGCCGTCGAGGCGCGCGCGGTCGCTCTCGAAGCGGCCGGCGATCCGTTGCAGCACTGCGCGCAGCACGCGGCTGCGCGGGCGCACGGCGTGGCGCGTGAAGGTGAAGCGCGCACCGAGGTAGGACTTGATCGCAGGATCCGTCCAGCCGGCGACGTAGCAGCACAGGTCGCGGCGCAGCGCGTAGTCGAGGTTGTGCATCCAGCTCACGAAGTACAGGTTCTGTTCGCGCGCCTGCGGGTAGCGGAAGCCGACGTACTTGTCGACCAGCGCGTCGCCGACGACGAAGCACAGATTCCAGCCGATCAGTTCGCCGCGGTGACGATACACGAAGACGATGCCGCCGCACGACGCGTCCTGCAGCAGCGCGTCGAAGAATTCGCGACTGAGCTGGTCGAAGTGGATTTCGCTCTGCGCATAGACGTCGAGATAGCGCGCGTAGAACTCCTCGCGCACGGCGGCGTCGGCGAAATAGGCGTCGCCGGTCGGGATTTCCGAGATCTCCAGTTCCGCGCGCGCGCGCAGCTTGCGGCGGATGTCCTTGCGCCGGCTGGATGACAGGCGCGTCAGGTAGTCTTCGGTCGATTCGAAGTCGATCGGCACCCAGGCCAATGCCTGGCCCTCGAGCAGCACGAAGCCGGCCTGCTCGCAGGCGCGCGCGACGGCGCGCGCGGCGGCGTTGCTGGCCTGGTCGAGCAGGGGCGATTCCTGCGGCAGGTCCTTGACGATCAGGAACGGCTGGCGCGCCGCCGGCGCGGTTCGCCACTCGCGCACCAGCGCGTCGGCGTCGGCGCCGCGCGGCAGCAAGGCGTACTCCGACACGGTGGTGCCGACGAAGCAGGTGCGCGGACGCAGCAGGCGGCTCCACCAGCGATACAGCGGCAGCGCCGACACGCGGCGGCGCAGGTCGTCGTCGGCGGTGGTCAAGAGATCGAAGCGCGCGACGAAGGCCGGCGTGCCGGACGGCAGCGTCAGCGCGCGGAAATCGAGCGGCGGATGCGCGAGGAAATGTCCTACCAGCGCGGGCGGCTCGAGCAGGTTGTGGTACGACGCGCCTGCCGTCGCCATCAGCCGGCCACGGTCAGTCGATCGCGGTCGCGACCGCGGCACCCTGCGGCAGCTCGATCGGATTCTGCTCGACGACCCGCTGGAAGAACGCAGCCGAGCGCTCGATCAGCTTGCCGCGTTCCTGGTCGACGGTGACCATGTGGTAGCTGTTGTCGAGCAGCAAGGTCTCGACCGGCGCGCTCACGCCGCGCTCGACCGCGCGCACGTTGCGCAAGCTGGCGACGTCGTCGTTGGAGGAATGCGCGACGAAGCACGGCGCACGCACGCGGCCGATGCGGTTGCGCACGTGCAGCGACAGGCGCTGGAACTCGGCCAGCGACGGCCACGGGAAGCCGGCCAGGCCGGCGGCCTGGCTGTCGCCGGAGAGCATCGCGCCGACGATGCGGTTGCGGATGCGCTCGTCCTTGATGCCGTACGGCTCGACTTCCTCCGACACGCGGTCGCGGCCGAAGCCGAGCGAGGTGATCAGCGGCAGCAGGAAGGCGAGGCGGCCGACGGCGGGCGTCGCCCAGCCGTCGTGGAAGAAGGTGGTGCCGTAGAGACCGAGACCGTCGACGTCGCGCGGACGGTCGATGGCGAGTTTGAGCGCGAGCACGGCGCCCATCGAGAGGCCGGCGACGAACAGATGGTCGACCTGCTCGCGGAGGCGATCGGCCGCCGCGGACACGCTGGCGACCCAGTCGCGCCAGCCGGTGGCGAGCAGGTCCGATTCGTCGCCGCAGTGGCCGGCCAGCTGCATGCCGAGCACCGTGAAGCCGGCGCGGTTGAGGCCGTTGCCGACGAAGCGCATCTCGGTCGGCGTGCCGGTGAGGCCGTGGATCAGCAGCACGCCGGCGCGCCCGCCGCGCAGATAGAATTCCGAAGGCTTGATCATGGAAATTGTCTAGCGAATCAGGGCTTTGGCTTCTTCCTGGTGTCGCCGTCGAGGCGCCGCCGCGAAGCCTTGCCGATAGTGTGAAGCGGTCTTCTTTCGGGCGGCTTTCGCCGGCGCTGCGGCGCGAATGTCCCGATTGCGCGCGAACCTGCGTACTTCGACGGCGTTCCACCATTCATCACGGGGAAGGCCATGAAATCTCTGCTGCTCGCTCTCGGCTTGCTGGCGCTCGCGCCGGCGTCGGCCATGGACATCGACAAGGACATCCTGCAAACGCGCGTGCTCGACGCGGAAGGCCAGCCGCTCGGCTCGCTGGCGATCAGCGACCTGACGCCGGACGGCACGTTCGACGGCACCGGTTGGCGCACGGCCGACTTCAACAGCGCCGACGGCGCGTTCGACGTCGGGCTGCGCGTGTTTCCGAGCAGCGACGGCGGCTACTGGCTGACCGGATACCAGACCGGCGCCTCGGGCGCGCGCCGCCTGGCCATCGCCAAGCTGAAGGCCGACGGCGCCTACGACACCGGCTACAACGGCACCGGCCGCAAGCTGATTCCCTCGACGATGCTGGAAGTCACCGACGTCGCCAAGGGCACCGGCGACACGTTCTACTTCGTCGGCACCCAGCACACGGGATCGAACACCGATCTGGACATCCAGGTGGCGTGCATCGACGGCACCGGCGCGCCGTGCAGCGGATTCGGTTCGAACGGCGTCAAGACGGTCTGGCTGGATCTGGGCTCCGATCCGGCGAACAAGGACGAACGCCCGAACCGCATCGTCTGGTACGCCAGCCAGCTCTACATCGTCGGCGAGGTGGAAACCGATGCCGGCGTCGGCACCACCCGAAACCCGGCCGCCTTCGCGATCAACCTGAACCCGGCGAGCGGCGCGCGGAACCTGGCGTTCGGCAACGTCCCGGAGCATGCCGGCGTGTTCGTCTACAACCCGGACTACACGCCGGCCGGCCGCGACGCCGCTTTCGACGTGCTGGCCTATTCGCCGGCGCCGTTCGCGTACCGGCTGGTGATCGTCGGCGAGCGGCAGCGGGCGCCGGCCGGCGGAGACATCGACGGATTCGTGCTCAGCGTGAACGGCGTCACCGGACAGGTGGACCACTTCATCGACGACGCCGTCTACGGCGATCTGGGCACCAGCAAGCAGGATGCGGTGACGCGCATCGCGCGGCGTCACAATGGCGGCTTCGTCGTCGCCGGGTTCGCCTACAACGACAGCGCCACTCCGTCGCCGCAATACGAACTGCTGCTCGCGGCCTACCATCCGGACGGCACGCTGGACAACGATTTCGGCGGCGGCAGCAGCAACATGCGGCACCAGTTGCTGCTCAGCGGATTGAACGTCCCGTACGGCATCGCCGAGCGCGCCGACACGCGCGACCTGGTGGTCGGGATCAACATGAAGGCGGACTTGTTCGGCGACGGCCATCCGATGCAGGCCGTCGCTCAGCTGGGCTCGACCGGCACGCCGCTGCATGCGTTCGCCGTGCTGGATTTCTCCGCCAACCTCGACGCCGACAAGCTCTCCTTCGGTTCCGACCTGATCATGGACGGCGACGACGTCGTCACCGCCGGCTACCGTCGCTGGACGCTGTCCAGTCCGGCCAATACCAGCGATTTCGACATGACCATCGCGCGCTTCGTCGCCAACGACACGATCTTCGCCGACTCGTTCGGCGGCGCCACGTCCGATTGACGCCCGCCGCGACGCCGCCCGGCAGCGCAGCGGGCGGCGCCGCGGTTTGCGCCGGAGCTATCATCGCCCTCGACGCGGCCGTGCCGCCGACGGAGCATCGCGATGGAACTGGGCATGATCGGCCTCGGCCGCATGGGCGCGAACATGGCGCAGCGGCTGCTGCGCGGCGGGCATCACCTGGTGGGTTTCGATCCGAACGCGGACGCGCGCGCGGCGATCGCCGCGCACGGCGGCGAAGCGGCCGCCTCGCTCGAAGAGCTGGTCGGCAAACTCGCCGAGCCGCGCGCGTTGTGGCTGATGGTGCCGGCCGGCGAAATCACCGATCGCACGGTGGACTCGTTGCTGTCGCTGCTCGGCGCCGGCGACGCATTGATCGACGGCGGCAACTCGAACTACCAGGACACGCTGCGCCGCGCCGCACGGGCCGCGGAGCATGGCGTCGACTACGTCGACTGCGGCACCAGCGGCGGCGTGTGGGGATTGGAGGAGGGCTACAGCCTGATGATCGGCGGCGAGGTGTCGGCGATCGAGCGCCTGCAGCCGATCTTCGCGACGCTGGCGCCCGCGCCGGAGCGTGGCTGGGGACGCGTCGGCGCGAGCGGCGCCGGACACTACGCGAAGATGATCCACAACGGTATCGAATACGGCCTGATGCAGGCTTATGCCGAGGGCTTCTCGATTCTCCGGCACAAGACCGGCTTCGCCTTCGACCTGCACCAGGTCGCCGAGATCTGGCGCCACGGCAGCGTGGTGCGTTCGTGGCTGCTCGACCTGACCGCCGATGCGCTGTCGAAGAATCCGGCGATGACCGGCATCGCGCCGCACGTGGCCGATTCGGGCGAAGGCCGCTGGACCGTCGCCGAGGCGATCGCGCTCGACGTGCCCGCGCCGGTGATCACGCAGGCGCTGCTCGAGCGCCTGCGTTCGCGCGACGACGATTCCTACGCCGACAAGCTGCTCGCGGCGATGCGCAACGAGTTCGGCGGGCACGCGGTCAAGCGCGAATAGTCCGGCGGCTGTCCCGCCGTCCGCTCATTCCGGATACGTGAAGACTTGGATCGGGTTCGGGATCAGCACCTTCTCGATGCCTGTCCGTTGATCGTCGATCTGCACGCTGTCGTTGTCGTCGACGCGCACGCGCAGGTTCTGCGTCTCCTCGCGGCTGAACTCGTACTTGACGCCGTTGACGCTGACGGTCGAGCTGCCGTCGTCGTGGATCGTGATCTTGACGTCGTCCGGACCTTCGCGGCCCGTGTCGAGCACGAGGAAGATGCCCTTGCCGTATTCGCAGCCCCAGGAAATCACCGTGTCGTCGAGGCGCAGCATCGGATCGAACGTCGACGAGGGCGAACGGGCGGAAGGCATCGCGTCGCCGGACAGGGAAGTGGAGTTCCAGCCGCTGAAGCCGTTGATCGCAGTCATGCCGAATCTTCTCCTCGCACGAACGTCGAAAACGGCTTCACGCTAGCGGGAGCGCTCCGGCGCAGACAAGATCGTGCCGACCCTAGCTGGTGCAAGCCCTAGGTCGACACGTTCAGGATGCGACCATTCCGCGCGTCGCCGCATCCGGGTTCCCCGACACTTTTGCGGAAAAGGGGAATCGCCGGTGCCGTCGATCCGACTTCATTCATGCACCTTCGTCGCCGGTGCGCTGCTGGCCGCGGCCGTGCCCATCGGCGCGAACGGCGCGACGACGAACGCCGAAGCCTCGCGAGGTTTCGAGCGCACGCTGCGCCCGGCGGTGCAGCGTGCGGGCGAGGCGATGCCGGCCTGGCCGCTGGCCGAGCGCATGGCGCACTACGGCGTGCCGGGCGTCGCGGTCGCGATCCTGCGCGACGGTGAAGTCGTGCACGCGGCCGGCTACGGCCTGCGCCAGGCCGGCACCTCGGACGCCGTCGACGCCGACACGCTGTTCTCGGTCGGCTCGGTCAGCAAGGTGCTCGCCGCCGGCGCGACGCTGCGGCTCGTCGCGCAGGGCAAGCTCGATCTCGACCGCGACGTCGGCACCTATCTGCGTTCGTGGAAGATCCCGCCGTTCGGCAGCGACGCCGCGCCGAAGGTGACGCTGCGCATGCTGCTGTCGCATACCGCCGGCTTCAACGTGCACGGCTTCGAGGACTTTCCGCCCGGCGCGGCGGTGCCGACGGTGCTGCAGACCTTGGAAGGCGAGTCGCCGGCGAAGCACGAGCCGATCCGCCTGATCCACCCGCCCGGCGAGCGGCTCGACTATTCCGGCGGCGGCGTCACGGTCGAGCAGCTGGTGCTGACCGACGCTACCGGCCGCGACGTCGAGTCGATCGCGCGCGACGCGGTATTCGAGCCGCTGCGCATGCAGCGCAGCACGTTCGAAAGCCCGCTCGCAGCGACGCGCGTCAACGTCGCCAAGGCGCACGGGGCGGACGGCAAGCCGCGCGCGTTGCCGCGCGGCTGGGAGACGTTTCCGGAGCTGGCCGCGTCGGGCCTGTGGAGCAGCGCGAACGATCTCGCCGCGTACGTGCGCGCGTTGATCCGCAGCTATCGCGGCGAGGGCGACTTCCTGCCGCGTGCGCTGGCACGCGAGATGATGACCGAGGTCGCGCCGAGCGAACACGGCCTCGGCCCGCGCCTGGCCGGCATCGGGGAGACGCGGACGTTCCACCACGGCGGCGCCAACGACAGCTATCGCGCCACCATTGAAGGAAATCTGTACAGCGGCGACGGGCTCGTCGTGCTGACCAACGGCGAGCGCGGCGACGAACTGGCCGAGGAGATCGCCCGCGCGGTCGCCGACGTCTTCGACTGGCCGACCCATCGCCCCGTGCGCACGATCGCGGTCGATCCCGACGATGCGCAGGCCGCACGCTATGCCGGAACCTACCAGTTCGACGACGCCATCCCGCAGGCCTGGCAGAAGCGCCTGAACGAAGCTCCCCACGAACTGCGCGTCACCGCCGCGCGAGGAAAGCTGAGCGGGAGCTGGAACGGGAAATCGTTCGAGTTGCTGCCGGTGGCGACGAACCGCTACGTCGCGATGCCGTCCGGCGCGCTGCGGATCGAATTCCATCGCGATGCCCATGGCGCCGTCTCTGCGCTGAGCCTGGATACCGCCGTCTCGCGCGCCTACTACCGGCGTCGTGCGTCGCCGTGACCTCCTTTCGTGGCGCTTCCAGAAACTTCGACGACCTCGCAGGGGTGGCGCGTGTTTCCAGCGCCAGCCACGAGGATCTTCGAGCGGTCTCATCGGTGCCGCTTTTGCGGGAGCGATGGCGATCCAGGCTCTTCACCATCATCACCAGGGAACTCTTCGTGAAATCGATCATTCTCGCTGCAACTCTGCTCTCGCTTCCCGCCCTCGCTCCCGCTGCGTCCAACGCTGCGGCCGTGCGCGACGTCGAAGCGGTCGTGGAGGCGTTCCGCACCTCGATCATCGACAAGGACAAGGCGCGCTTCGTCGCGCTGTTCCTGCACGACCGCATCACCTGGCAGTCGGTCGACGGCGACGACTTCGTGCAGCGCCGCCGTTTGAAGAACCCGAAGGCGCGCAAGGTCGAAGTCGAGGCCAGGTACAACCCGCAGTCGTTCATCGACGGCATCGTCTCGGACCAGGCCAGGACCGAGGAGACGTTCCGCAATGTGAAGATCGAGACCGACGGCGACGTCGCCTCGGTATGGTTCGACTATGCCTTCCTGCAAGACGGTCGCGAGACCAATCGCGGCAAGGAAGCGTGGCAACTGGTCAACACCGGCGAGGGCTGGAAGATCGTCGCGGTGGTCTGGTCGATGAACGCGGGGCGGAAAACGGCGAAGTAGGTCGCCGGAGCCGGCGGCTCGGCGACGCCGCGCATTCCGCGGCGCGGCGGATGCGGCTGCGCGGTGGCGGGCCGCATCCGAGCGCGCGCCACGCGCTTGCCAGCCCGCATCGGGGATGGTCTGATCGGCGGTCATGACGGCGACCGACATCCAGAAGACCATCGAAGCGGTTTGGCACATGGAGTCGGCCAAGCTGATCGCAGTGCTCGCGCGCATGCTGCACGACATCGGCCTCGCCGAGGAGCTGGCGCAGGACGCGCTGGTCACCGCGCTCGAGCAGTGGCCCGAGCGCGGCGTGCCGGACAATCCGGGCGCGTGGCTGATGGCGACCGCCAAGCATCGCGCGATCGACCGCCTGCGCCGCCAGCAGTTGCTGCAACGCAAGCACGAGGAGATCGGCTACGAGATCGAGATAGGCCAGGCGTCGCCGAACGCCGACGCGGACGCGGCGGTCGACGACGACATCGGCGACGACCTGCTGCGCCTGGTCTTCGTCGCCTGCCATCCGGTGCTGTCGGCCGAGGCGCGCGTCGCGCTGACCCTGCGCCTGCTCGGCGGCCTGACCACCGACGAGATCGCCCGCGCGTTCCTGGTGCCCGAGCCGACCATCGCGCAGCGCATCGTGCGCGCGAAGCGCACGCTGGCGGACAAGCAGGTGCCGTTCGAGGTGCCGCGCGCGGATGAGCTCGCGCCGCGATTGTCCTCGGTGCTCGAAGTCATCTACCTGATCTTCAACGAAGGCTATGCGGCGACCGCCGGCGACGACTGGACGCGCCCGGCGCTGTGCGAGGACGCGCTGCGCCTCGGCCGCGTGCTGGCCGAGCTGATGCCGGAGCAGGCCGAAGTGCACGGCCTGGTCGCGCTGATGGAGATCCACGCCTCGCGCCTGCGCGCGCGCATCGGGCCCGGCGGCGAGCCGATCCTGCTGCTGAAGCAGAACCGCGGCGCCTGGGATCGTCTGCTGATCCGCCGCGGCCTGGCCGCGCTCGAGCGCGCCGACCGGCTCGGCGGCGCGCAGGGACCGTACGCTTTGCAAGCCGCGATCGCCGCTTGCCATGCGCGCGCGCCGACCGCGGAGCAGACCGATTGGCCGCGCATCGCCGCGCTGTACGCCCGGCTCGCCGAGGTGACGTCCTCGCCGGTGATCGAGCTCAATCGCGCGGTCGCGGTGTCGATGGCGTTCGGTGCGCAGGCAGCGCTGCCGATCGTCGACGCGATCGCCGCCGAGCCGACCTTGGCGAACTATCACCTGCTGCCGAGCGTGCGCGGCGACCTGCTCGAGAAGCTCGGTCGCCACGACGAGGCGGGCGTCGAATTCGAGCGCGCCGCCGGTCTCGCGCGCAATGCGCGCGAGCGCGACCTGCTGCGCGCGCGCGCGGCGGCCTGTAAACAACTGGCCTGACCGCCGCGTCGCCTGCGCGGCTACGGTACCGGCGACTCGGCTGCGCCCGCCGCCGGCATCGACGCACGCAGCAGCGCCGCGCCGATCAGCGCGGCCAGTCCGGCGAAGCAGGCGCCGACCAGGAACGCCGCGCGGTAGCCGCTGTTCAGCGCGAACGCGGGATCCGCGCCGGCGGCGGCGAGCGCGCTGCTGCGCGACGCGGCGAGGCTGGCGAGTACGGCCAGGCCGAGCGCGCCGCCCATCATGAACGAGGTGTTGACGATGCCGGAGGCGAGGCCGGACTCGCTCGGCGCGACGTCGTTCATCGCCGCCAGCAGCACCGGGTTGAAGGCGATGCCGGCGCCGAAGCCGAGCAGCAGCATCGCCGGCAGGATGTCGAGCACGAAGTCGCCGTGCACCGGCGCGCGCGCGAACAGCGCCAGGCCGATCGCCGCGAACATCAGCCCGCTGGCCAGCGGCAGGCGGATGCCGAAGCGCATGACCAGCTTGGCCGAGACGCCGAGCGAGCACACCGCCATGATCAGGTTGGCCGGCAGGAAGGCCAGGCCGACCTGCATCGGCGTGTAGCCGAGCACCAGCTGCATGTACAGCGCGGAGAGGAAGAACCAGGCGAACATCGCCGCCGCCCACAGCACGCCGATGACGTTCGCGGTGGCGAGGTTGCGCAGGCGGAACAGGCCGAGCGGCATCAGCGGCACGCGCGCGCGTGCCTCGATCACCAGGAACGCGAAGAGCAGTGCCACGGCGACGCCGAGCAGGCCGAGCGTCCGCGTCGAGCCCCAGCCGACGTCGTTGCCGTTGACGATCGCGTAGACGGCGAGCATGAGCGCGGTGGTCACGGTGATCGCGCCGGCGACGTCGAGCTGCTTGCCTTCGGCGCCCGTGTGCGACGCCGGCAGCAGGCGCAGCGACAGCGCGACCACCGCAGCGCCGATCGGAATGTTGATCAGGAAGATCCAATGCCAGCTCAGCGCGCCGGTCAGGAAGCCGCCGAGCATCGCGCCAATGCTGCCGCCGCCGGCGCAGACGAAGCCGAACACGCCCATCGCCTTGGCGCGGTCGGCCGGTTCGGTGAACAGGTCCATGATCAGCGACAGCGCGACCGCGTTGACGACGGCGCCGCCGACGCCTTGCAGCGCACGCGCCGCGACCAGGAAGCCTTGCGAGCCGGCCAGGCCGCAGGCGAGCGAGGCCAGCGTGAAGGCGACGATGCCGAGCAGGAACAGGCGCCGGTGCCCGTACAGGTCGCCGAGGCGCCCGCCGAGCAGCAGGAAGCCGCCGAAGGTCAGCATGTAGGCGTTGACGACCCAGGCCAGCGCGCTGTCGGTGAAGCGCAGGTCGGCCTTGATCGACGGCAGGGCGACGTTCACCACGGTGGTGTCGAGCACGATCATCAGCACGCCGAGGCAGAGCACGCCGAGCGCGAACCAGCGCTGGCGGCCGTGGGGATCGTGGGATTGGGTGGCGGTGGCGCGGGACATGCGGAATCCTCGGAATTGACGGGTGTCTTGCGGATACGACGAGCGAGGGAGGCCGGAATCGACAGGCCGTCATCCTGCCCGAATCCGTCGCAGAGGCTGCGATTGAAGTCGCCGATGGTTGCACCATGTCTACAATTCCAAAATCCTACCCAGCGCGCTCCTGCGACCCGAAGGAACCATCCATGCGAATTGCCACCGAGCCGGCGCCGAGCGGCGTGGGCGAACCGATCGTGCAGGTGTCGGGTCTCGGCAAGACCTACGCCGGCGGCTTCCAAGCGCTGAAGAACGTCTCCTTGAGCATCCGCCGTGGCGAGATCTTCGCCCTGCTCGGGCCGAACGGCGCCGGCAAGACGACGCTGATCAGCATCATCTGCGGCATCGTCAACCCGAGCGAAGGCACGGTGCTCGCCGACGGCCACGACATCGTGCGCGACTACCGCGCCGCGCGCGCGAAGATCGGCCTGGTGCCGCAGGAACTGCACACCGACGCGTTCGAGAGCGTGTGGGCGACCTTGCGCTTCAGCCGCGGCCTGTTCGGCAAGCCGCCGGACCCCGCGTATCTGGAGAAGGTGCTGCGCGAGCTGTCGCTGTGGGAGAAGAAGGACAACAAGATCATGTCGCTGTCCGGCGGCATGAAGCGCCGCGTGCTGATCGCCAAGGCGCTCGCGCACGAGCCGAAGATCCTGTTCCTGGACGAGCCGACCGCCGGCGTCGACGTCGAGCTGCGCCACGACATGTGGCAGATGGTGCGGCGCCTGCGCGACGACGGCGTCACCATCATCCTGACCACGCACTACATCGAGGAGGCCGAGGAGATGGCCGACCGCATCGGCGTGATCCGGCGCGGCGAGCTGATCGTGGTCGAGGACAAGGCGGTGCTGATGCGCAAGCTCGGCAAGAAGCAGCTGACGCTGAACCTGCAAAATCCGCTGCCGCGCATTCCGGACGACCTGGCCGCGCTGCCGCTCGAACTGGCGGGCGACGGCGGCATCCTGGTCTACACCTTCGACGCGCAGAGCGAGGAAACCGGCATCGCCGATCTGCTGCGGCGGCTCGGCGAGCACGGCATCGCGTTCAAGGACCTGCATTCCAGCGAGAGTTCGCTGGAGGACATCTTCGTCGGCCTGCTGCGCTCCGACGCCAACGCCGCCCGGGAGCCAGGCGCATGAACACCCACGCGATCCGCGCGATCTACCGTTTCGAGATGGCGCGCACGTTCCGCACCATCACCCAGTCGATCGCCTCGCCGGTGCTGTCGACCTCGCTGTACTTCGTCGTGTTCGGCGCGGCGATCGGCTCGCGCATGGGCGCGATCGACGGCGTCAGCTATGGCGCCTTCATCATCCCCGGCCTGATCATGCTGTCGCTGCTGAACGAGAGCATCTCCAACGCCTCGTTCGGCATCTATCTGCCGAAATGGTCCGGCACGATCTACGAGCTGTTGTCGGCGCCGGTGTCCTATCTCGAGGCGCTGATCGGCTACGTCGGCGCGGCGGCGACCAAGTCGGTGATGCTCGGCGTGCTGATCCTGATCACCGCGCGGCTGTTCGTGCCCTACCACATCGAGCATCCGCTCTGGATGCTCGGCTTCCTGCTGCTGACGGCAGTCACCTTCAGCCTGTTCGGTTTCATCATCGGCATCTGGGCCGACGACTTCCAGAAGCTGCAGGTGATTCCGCTGATGGTGGTCACGCCGCTGACCTTTCTCGGCGGCGCGTTCTACTCGATCGGCATGCTGCCGCCGGTGTGGCAGAAGATCGCCTTGTTCAATCCGGTGGTCTACCTGATCAGCGGCTTCCGCTGGAGCTTCTTCGGCCAGTCCGACGTCAACGTCGGCATCAGCCTCGCCGCGACGCTCGGCTTTCTCGCGCTGTGCCTGGGCATCGTCTGGTGGATCTTCCGCACCGGCTACAAGCTCAAGAGCTGAGCCAGCGCGCGCGTCAGCTCCGCGGCCGGAACAGCGCGGCAGCCGCCGGCGTTCTGGCCGGCCCACAGCGGCGAGAAGTCGCCGCTGCCGTGCGCCTCGGCGTGGGCGCGCAGCGGTGCGAGCGCGGCGGAGGCGAGCGGGAATGCCGGCGCAGCCGCATCGAAAGAGCCCAGCTCGCGCATCAGGCGATTGACGATGCCGCGCGCGGGGCGGCCGCTGAAGAGATTGGTCAGCGCGGTGTGATGCGCTGACTCGCCGCGCAGGGCGGCGCGATGCACGGACGAGGTCGTCGCCTCGGGACAGAGCAGGTACGCCGTGCCGATCTGCGCCCCGGCCGCGCCGAGCGCCAGCGCCGCGGCGACGCCTTGCGCGTCGGCGATGCCGCCGGCGGCGATCACCGGCACGCGCACCGCGCGCGCGAGCTGCGGCAGCAGGGCGAATGTGCCGGCCTGCAGGGTCAGGTCATCGGAGAGGAAATGCCCGCGATGGCCGCCGGCCTCGAGGCCTTGGGCGATGATCGCGTCGACACCGCGCGCCTCGAGCCAGCGCGCTTCCTCGACGGTCGTCGCCGACGACAGGATCTTCGCGCCCCAGCCGCGCACGCGCGCGAGCAGGTCCGGCTCCGGCAGGCCGAAGTGGAAGCTGACCACGGGCGGTTCGAATTCCTCCAGCACCTCGGCGGCGGTGGCGTCGAACGGCTTGCGTGCCGGTCCGCCCGCGACGGCATCGGCGTCGAGGCCGGCTTCGTGGTAGTACGGCGCGAGTCGATCGCGCCAGGCCGCTTCGCGCTGCGCATCCGCAGCCGGCGGCGCGTGGCAGAAGAAATTGACGTTGAACGGGCGCCGCGTGCGTGCGCGGATCGCGGCCAGCTCCTCGCGCAAGACCTGCTGCGGCAACGTCGCGCAGGGCAGGGAGCCCAGCCCGCCGGCTTCGCACACGGCGATCGCCAGCGCGCTGCCCTGCACGCCGGCCATCGGCGCCTGGACGATCGGCAGGTCGACGCCGAGCAATGCTTGCAGGCTCGCGGACGGCTTCCCGGTGCCCGGCATCACGGAGCGCCGCCGCTCATGCGAACGTCACCGCGTGCACCGGCGGCAGCCGCGTGTCGTTCGCCTGCCAGCGCTCGCCCTGGTCGGGGCTGGTCCACAGGCCGCCGGTGGTGGAGCCGAACGCGAGGTGATCGCCGGCGTCGTCGACGGCGAGGCCGTGCCGATAGACCAGGTCGTAGGCGTGTTGCGGCAGGCCGCTGTCCAACGTGTCGAAGCTGGCGCCGCCGTCACGCGTGCGTGCGACGACGAGGCGGCCGTCGACCGGCACGCGGCATTCGTCCTTGACCGCCGGCACGAACCAGGCCGTGTGCGGATCGCGCGGATGCACGGCGACGGCGAAGCCGAACGCCGATGGCGGCACGTCGGGGACTTCCCGCCAGCGCCGGCCGCCGTCGACGCTGCGGAACACGCCGTTGTGGTGCTGCACCCACAGGTGATCGGGCGCGTCGGCGCACTGGACCATGCGGTGCGGGTCCTGGATCGCGGGGTCCTCGCGGCGCTCCGGCGGCATGTAGGCGGCGAACATGCCGCGGGTGCTGACGTTCCAGCTCGCGCCGGAGTCGGCGCTGTGCCAGACGCCGCCGCAGGAGATCGCGATGCGCAGCACGCGCGCGTCGCGCGGATCGACGCAGATGGAATGGATGCCGGGCGCGTCGTAGCCACCGCCGAACCATTCCGCGCGCTCGGGGCGGTCCCACAGCGAACGCACCAGCTGCCAGCTTTCGCCGTGGTCGTCGGAGCGGAACAGGCCGCCCGGAATCGTGCCGGCCCAGAGCCGGCCCGCTTCGCCGGCGCCGCCGCAGGCCAGCGACCACAGCAATTGCAGCTTCGCCGGCGCCGGCGGCTTGCCGTCGCCGGTCGCGCAGGTGTCGCCTTCGGCGTAGGCGGGCACGGCGATCTCGTTCCAGCGGCGGCCCTGGTCGGTCGAGCGGTGCAGCTTGACGCCGAAGTGGCCGAGGTTCAGCACCGCGTACCAGCTGCCGTCGCGCGCATCGGCGTGCGCGAGCGTGACGTTCTCGCCGAGGAAGGCGTGGCGTTCGACCTGCCAGGCGCCGCTCTTCGGCGCGAACACGAACAAGCCCTTGCGGGTAGACACGAGGAGACGGTCGGTCATTTCAACCTCCGGAAAGCGCCTGCATGACGTAGACCTCCGAATCCGCCGCGAGCGGCTGCTGCAGGTGCCGCTTGTCGCGGATCGCGGTGCCGTCGACGAAGATCGCGACGTGATGGCGCACCGCGCCGTGCTCGTCGAGCACGTAGCCGCGCAGGCGCGGGTGCTGCGCGAACAGATGTTCCAGCGCGGCATCGAGACGTTGGGCCTGCGCCGTCGTCGCCGTCTCGACGTGGTGCGTCGAGGGCGAGTCTTGCAGCCAGCGCGCCAGCGCCGGCGCGAGCACGATCTTCGCCATGCAGGGATTCTCGGCCGGCCCGTTCGGCCTGGGTGTCCGACAGCCTACTCCAGCCCGGCGGCGAGCGTCGCGCTGCGTCGCGCCACGCGCCCGGAAAAAAATTTCGCGCAGTGCGTCGAGTCCGTGTCGATTCGCGCGACTCCCGTTCGTCGTCCCTGCAAGAGCGCAGGAAACGGACCCGCCGCGACCCGCTCACATCCGAGGAGAAGCGACATGCGATTCATGGTGATCGTGAAGGCGAACCAGGACACCGAAGCCGGTGTGATGCCGAGCGAGCAGATGCTGGCCGCGATGGGCAAGTACAACGAGGAACTGGTCAAGGCCGGCGTGATGCTGGCCGGCGAGGGGCTGCATCCGAGTTCGAAGGGCGTGCGCGTCGACTTCGGCGCGAACGGCAAGCGCACGGTCGTCGACGGTCCGTTCGCCGAGACGAAGGAACTCATCGCCGGCTTCTGGTTGTGGCAGGTGCGCTCGCGCGAAGAGGCGATCGAGTGGATCAAGCGCGCGCCGTTCGAGCCGGGCGACGTGATCGAGATCCGTCAGGTGTTCGAGGCCGAGGACTTCGGCGCGGAATTCACGCCCGAACTGCGCGAGCAGGAAGAGCGCCTGCGCGCCGAGATCGCGGCGCGTTGATCCGGACGATCCCGACCGACAAGGAGACTGCGATGAAACTGACCACCTATCTCAACTTCGACGGCAACACCCGCGAGGCGTTCGAGTTCTACGCCGGCCTGCTCGGCGGCAAGGTCGTCGCGATGATGACCTACGGCGACACGCCCGGCTGCGAGAACATGGCCGAAGCCGACCGCAACAAGATCATGCACGCGCGCCTGGAAATCGGCGGCGACGCGCTGATGGCGACCGACAGCACGCCGGACTATCCGTACCACAAGATCCGCTGCGCCTACGTCGTGTTCGACGCGGACAGCTCGGAAGACGCCGAGCGCATCTTCGCCGCGCTGTCGGCCGGCGGTGCGGTGGAGATGCCGATGCAGGAAACGTTCTGGGCGCATCGCTACGGCATCACGGTCGACCGCTTCGGGGTGCCGTGGATGATCAATCACGCCAAGCCGATGCCGGCCGGCTGATTCCTCGGGGCTTCGCGGAAGCTCCGCCAGCCCCGGACGAATGGTTCGACCTCATGCCCGCGAACGCGGGCACCCCTTGGGAGTACCCCGCGGGCGATCGTGTCCGGTCGACCGAACCGCTCCCGCTGCCGAGGGAGTGACGATTCCCGGGGAGTCCGAGAGAGCGAACTCTCGCAGAGGCGCAGAGACGCGGAGAAAAGAAGCTCTTTACCTCCGCGTCTCTGCGCCTCTGCGAGAAAATCTCTTTAGTCATTCCCGCGGTAACGTGCCTGCGGGTGCAAGGTTCCTCAAGAACTCCGCAGCGCCTCGTCGACCATTCCCTGCGCCTCGTGCAACAGCTCGGCCAGGTGCGCCTCGTCGCGGAAGCTCTCGGCGTAGATCTTGTAGATGTTCTCGGTGCCGGAAGGCCGCGCGGCGAACCAGCCGTTCGCCGCGACCACCTTGATGCCGCCGATCGTCGCGTCGTTGCCGGGGGCGCGGTCGAGCACCGCTTGGATCTTCTCGCCGGCGAGCGAGTCCGAGCGGACTTCGGCCGGCGACAGTTTCGACAGCCGCTTCTTCTGCTCCGGCGTCGCCGGCGCGTCGATGCGGCTCGCGTACGACACGCCGAGTTCCGCGGCGATGCGCGCGTAGTACTCGCCCGGATCGCGGCCGCTGCGCGCCGTGATCTCGGCCGACAGCAGGGCGGCGGCGATGCCGTCCTTGTCGGTGCTCCAGGCGCGGCCGTCGCGGCAGAGGAAGGACGCGCCGGCGCTTTCCTCGCAGCCGAAGCCGAGCGAGCCGTCGGCGAGGCCGTCGACGAACCATTTGAAACCGACCGGCGTCTCGTACAGCCGCCGCCCGAGACGCGCGGCGACGCGGTCGATCAGCGCGCTGCTGACCGCGGTCTTGCCGATGCCGGCGTCGGCGCGCCACTGCGGTCGGTTGCGCAGCAGATAGTCGGCCATCGCGGTGAGATAGTGGTTGGCCAGCATCAGCCCGCCGCTGCGCGCGACGATGCCGTGGCGGTCGTGGTCGGTGTCGCAGGCGAAGGCGACGTCGTAGCGATCCTTGAGGCCGATCAGGCCGCGCATCGCGAACCTCGACGACGGATCCATGCGCACGCGGCCGTCCCAATCCAGCGTCATGAAGGCGAAGGTCGGATCGACGCGTTCGTTCAGCACGTCGAGCGGGATACGGTGGCGTTCGGCGATGCGCGTCCAGTAGTGCACGCCGGCGCCGCCGAGCGGATCGACGGCGAGCCTCGGCGCGGCGGCGCGGATCGCCTCGAAATCCAGCACGTCGGCGAGGCCGTCGACGTAGCGGCCGAGGAAATCGTACTCGTGCGTCGTCGCGGCTTTGCGTGCCTGCGCGAACGGCACGCGGCTCACGTCGCGCAGGCCGTCGGCGATCAGCGCGTTGGCGCGCTTCTCGATCGACGAGGTCAGATGGGTGTCGGCCGGACCGCCGTTCGGCGGGTTGTACTTGAAGCCGCCGTCGCCGGGCGGATTGTGCGACGGCGTGACCACGATGCCGTCGGCGAAGCCGCGCTCGCGGCCGCGGTTGTACGCCAGGATCGCCTGCGACAAGGCCGGCGTCGGCGTGTATTCGCCGTCTTGCGAGACCATCGTCTCGACGCCGTTGGCCGCCAGCACCTCCAGCGCGGATTCGAACGCCGGCGACGACAGCGCATGCGTGTCGATGCCGATGAACAGCGGCCCGTCGATGCCGCGCTCATGGCGCGATTCGCAGATCGCCTGCGTGATCGCGAGCACGTGGCTCTCGTTGAAGCTGGCGTCGAATGAGGAGCCGCGATGACCGGAGGTGCCGAACGCGACGCGCTGCACAGCCGCCGCCGGATCGGGTTTCAGCGCGTAGTAGGCGTCGATCAGCGCGCCGACGTCGATCAGCGGCGCTTCGGTGGCGGGATGCCCGGCGAGCGGGGAAAGATTGGCGCTCATGCCTTGCCCCGGCGTGCGCGGTAGCGGCGGATCAGCGCATTGGTGGAACTGTCGTGCGCGAGTTTCGGTTCGTCCTGGCTCGCCAGTTCCGCGGCGGTCGTCTTCGCCAGCGCCTTGCCGAGCTCGACGCCCCACTGGTCGAACGAGTCGATGTCCCAGATCGCGCCCTGCACGAACACCGTGTGCTCGTACAGCGCGACCAGCGCGCCGAGCGTGTGCGGCGTCAGGCGGTCGGCGAGGATAGTGCTGCTCGGCCGATTGCCCTCGAATACGCGGTGCGGCACCAGCGCTTCCGGCGTGCCTTCGGCGCGCACCTCGGCGGCGGTCTTGCCGAACGCCAGCGCCTCGCTCTGCGCGAACAGGTTCGCGATCAACAGATCGTGCTGATCGCCCAGCGGGGTCAGCGCGTTGCAGAAGCCGACGAAGTCGCAGGCGATGCCGCGCGTGCCCTGGTGGATCAGCTGGTAGAACGAGTGCTGGCCGTTGGTGCCGGGCTCGCCCCAGTAGACCGGTCCGGTGGCGTAGTCGACGCGCCGGCCGGCCTTGGTCACGCTCTTGCCGTTGCTCTCCATCGTCAGCTGCTGCAGGTAGGCCGGGAAGCGCTTCAGGTATTGCTCGTACGGCAGCACCGCGACGCTGTCGAGCTGCAGGAAATTCGTGTTCCAGAGGCCGATCAATCCTATCAGCACCGGCAGGTTGCGCTCGAACGGCGCAAAGCGGAAATGCTCGTCCATCGCGCGGAATCCGGCGAGCAGGTCGCGGAATCCGTCGGGCCCGATCGCCAGCATCGTCGACAGGCCGATCGCCGAATCCATCGAGTAGCGCCCGCCGACCCAGTCCCAGAAGCCGAACATGTTGGCAGTGTCGATGCCGAACCTGGCCACTTCCTGCGCGTTGGTCGAGACCGCGACGAAATGCTTGGCCACGGCCTTCAGGTCGCCGTCGAACGCGGCCAGCGTCCAGGAGCGCGCGGCGTGCGCGTTGGCGAGCGTTTCCAGCGTGGTGAAGGTCTTGGAGCAGACGACGAACAGGGTTTCGCGCGCGTCGAGGTCGCGCGTCGCCTCGAGGAAGTCGACGCCGTCGACGTTGGAGACGAAGCGGAAGGCGAGTTCGCGCCGGCTGTAGTGGCGCAGCGCCTCGTAGGCCATCACCGGTCCGAGGTCGGAGCCGCCGATGCCGATGTTGACGACCGCGCGGATCGGCCTTCCGTCGTGGCCTTTCCACGCGCCGCTGCGCACGCGCTCGGCGAAGGCGGCCATGCGGTCGAGCACGCGATGCACGCCCGGTACGACGTCGACGCCGTCGGTCTCGATCACCGCGTCGGCCGGCGCGCGCAGCGCCGTGTGCAGGACGGCGCGATGCTCGGTGGTGTTGATGCGCTCGCCGCGGAACATCGCTTCGACGTGCGCGCGCAGGTCGGTCGCGTCGGCCAGTTCGCGCAGCAGCCGCAGCGTCTCCTCGTCGACGCGCTGCTTGGAATAGTCCAGATACAGCCCGGCGGCTTCTGCTGCGTAGCGTTCGCCGCGCGTGGGATCGGCGGCGAAGTATTCGCGCAGGCTGCGTCCTGCGTGGCGATCCGCATGCGCCTGCAAGGCGCGCCATTGCGGGCGCGCGGTCAGACCCGCGCCGGTCTTGTTGTCGTCGCTCATGCGGTGTGCTTCGGTCCGAGGTCGGCGCTCTTGTCGGCGATGTGCCGCATCAGCTGTCGCCAGGATTTCACGAAGGCTTCGGCGCCTTCGCGCTGCAGGTGCGATGCGAGCGCGTCGAGGTCGACGCCGGCGCCGACGAATTCGGACAGCACGCCTTCCGCGTCGCCGCCGTCGATCGGCATCGCGCCCTTGATGTCGCCGTGCTCGGCCAGCGCATGCAGGGTCTTTTCCGGCATCGTGTCGATCGTGTCCGGCGCGGCGAAGGCTTCGACGTAGAGCGTCGGGCGCGCGTTCGGATCCTTGGTGCCGGTGCTGGCCCAGAGCAGCCGCTGCGGTCGCGCGCCGGCCGCGGCGAGCCGGGCCCAGCGCGGCGTCGCGTAGAGTTCGCGATAGGCGCGATACACGCGCCGGCCGACGGCGATGCCGAGTCGGTTGTGCAGCGTCACCGGCACCGAGTCGGCGACGGCGCGATCCCAGCGGCTGATGAACAGCGAGGCGACCGAGCCGACGCGCGGATCGAGCCCGACCGCGATGCGCCGTTCGATGCCGCGCAGGTAGGCCTCGGCGGCGGCGAGGTAGTGCTCGCGCGAGAACAGCAAGGTCACGTTAACCGGGACGCCGGCGTAGATCGCTTCCTCGATCGCGACGACGCCGGCCGCGGTGCCCGGGATCTTCACCAGCAGGTTCGGCCGCGCCGCCTGCGCGTGGATCGCCTTGGCCGCTTCGATCGTCGCGTCGGCGTCGTCGGCGAGCAGCGGCGAGACTTCCATCGAGACCCAGCCGTCCTCGCCGCGACTGGCGTCGAAGATCGGTCGGAACAGGTCGGCGGCGCGACGCAGATCCTCCAGCGCGAGTTCGGTGAACAGCGCCTCGCCGGCGAGGCCGGCGCGTGCCTTCGCGGCGATGCCGGCGTCGTAGGCGGCGGTCTTGCCGATCGCTTCGTCGAAGATGGTCGGGTTCGAGGTCAGGCCGGTGACCGACAGCTCGTCGATGTAGCGGCGCAGGGTGCCGTCGTCGAGCATCTCGCGCGTGATGTTGTCGAGCCAGAGACTCTGGCCGAGTTCGTGCAGCAGGCGGGTGGGCTTCATGCGCCGACGATACACCGCGTTCGCAGGCTTGCCCAACAGCGGCCGCCTCCCGGATTTACCGTCGGTTGGGCGAGGCGGCGGCGCCCGGTCAAGGCGCCAGTCGAACCAGCAGGGCGATCGCCGCCGCGGCCGCCAGCAGCAGGCCGCGGGCATGGACGGATCGCATTCGGCGAGCCGTCTTCACGCGCGCATCGCCGCGCGACGCGCCTTGAAGCGCTCCAGGGCGGCCTGCAGTTCGAGGCTGCGTTCGTGCAGCGCCTTGAATTGCGCGCGGGAGCGGATCACCGCATGCACCAGCTGCGCGCGTTGCAGCAGGTCGTCGTGGCGGCGCATCTGCCCCGGCGTGCACAGATGCGCGCAGGCGGCCTTGGCGCGTTCGAGTACGGCGACGGCGGTCATCACGTCGGTGGCGGCGTTCTTGCTGGGCATCGGCGAATTCCTCGGGTCCGGTCGGATGTCGGGCGCGCATCGAAGCGGCGTGCGGCCGACGTACGGAGAGGGTTACGCCACTCGGCGAAGGGAACTGTCAGCGGAGCCAAGGAAATCTTGCCGAGGCGGCCGGCCGGCCGCTCGTGTCCCGCAGGTGATGTCGCGCGCGGATCTGCCGATGCTTGATCGGACGCTGAACGAGTCCCGAGGAGGTTCGCTCTTCAGTCACCCGCGAAAGTGAACGATCCGACTACCGGCTGAGTGGTGACGACACTCGCCGGCGACGCACCGACATTGAAGACACGACGAAGGAGCACCGATGCTGCGCACCATCCTCCTGATTCTTCTGATCCTTCTGATCCTCGGCGCTCTGCCTTTGTGGCCGTACAGCACGGGCTGGGGCTACTACCCGAGCGGCGGCGGTCTTCTGCTGTTGATCATCCTGCTCCTCCTGCTGTTCCGATGAGGGGCGGAATCAACGGCGGCGGAGCCGCTCGAACGCGAAGAGCGACGCACACGGATGGCGACGGCCGGCCAGCGCCGCGGCGATCAGTTCGGCGCCGATCATGCTGTAGGTGATGCCGTTGCCTCCGTACGCCATCGCGAAGTGCACGCGAGGGCCGTGCTGTTCGTGGGGGCCCAAGAACGGCAGCCCGTCCTTCGTCTCGGCGAACGTGCCGGCCCAGGCGAACGCGGGATCCAGGGTGAGATGCGGAAACAAGGCGCGGGTCTTCTCGATCAGTTTGCGGGCCTTTTTCAGCACCCTCGCGTCCCGCCGCAGCGGAATGTCGATCCTGTCGTCCTCGCCGCCGATCAGCAGTCGACGGTCCGCCGTGCTGCGGATGTACAGGTAAGGCCGCGACGACTCCCATACCAGGCAGGATTTCAGCGGGCCGAGGTCTTCGGGCACGGGGTCGGTGATCAACGCGTAGCTGCTGCGGTTGGCGGCGACTTTCTGGTCGATGTATTGCTGCGCTTCGTAGCCTCCGGCGAGCACGAGGTGGCGGCAGCGGATGCGCGCGTCGGTGTCCGTCCGCACGTGCACGGAGCCGCGTTTGGGGGAGAATTCGACCATCTGCGTGCGATCGAACACGCCTTTCCCCCTGCGCGCGACGACGGCGAGGAGGCGGTGCGTGAGCTGGTAGGGATCCACCTGCGCGGCGACGGCGGAAAGAATGGCCGCCGGCGCGGTGAAACCGAACTCGCGGCCGACGTCTTCGGCGTCCAGGAGGCGCACGTCGAACCCGTGTGCCTGCCGCAGCGCGGCCTCGCGGCGCAGCCGGAACTGATGATGCCACTTGCTCGCGTAGTAGAGGCTTTTCGCGTTGCGGAACTCGACCCCGCGAAATCTTCCAGCGAGTCGCGCGAGCGCGGGAATCGCCGCCGCGCAGGCGCGGTACGCCAACAGGGCGTCTTCGCGGCCGTACATGTCGACCAGATCCTGCAGCTCGGTGTCGATCTCGTACTGGAGCAGGGCGGTGCTGGCGGCGGTGCTGCCCCAGCCGGCTTCGCGACGGTCGATGACGCAGACGTCGTGTCCGGCCTGCAGCAGCGTCCAGGCGATCAGCGCGCCGGTCACGCCGGCACCTACGACGAGGACGTCGCAGTCGATGTCCTCGCGCAATATCGGATAGTTGCCGAGGAGGCCGTTCTTGACGTTCCAGTAGGGATAGCCGCTGCTCAGGTCCATGGAGTTGCTCGCGCTGATCTACATCGCCGCGGATCGCACGGCCGGGATACGAACGTCATCGGCGCGGAAGCGCGCCGCGGTCCCGCATCCACGGCCGGCGGTTTCGGTTGTGCCAGGCAAGGGTAGTTCCTTCGGTGCGATGGGTGTGCGGCAAGAGGAATACCACGGGACATCTTCGGAGAATGCTTCGGACGAGGATGTGGCTTTCCCAGGAAATTTGCCGCCAGTGGCTCGTCCGAAAAGCCATCGAAGGCATTGATATCGGGGGGGGGGGCGCTCGATGGCGACCTCAGGGCATACCCACGATCCTGCCCACGGTTCTCGTCGCTGCCCGACACGTCGCTGTACTTGAGACACCGTACACCGAAGCTTCGCGCCCCAGCTCAGGAGGCGCTATGCAGACGATCTACGTGGTGGAGACGTACAAGGAAGCGGAAGGACAGTTGTGGCCGGAGCGAGCGGTGATCTGCCGGAGCGATCAGGACGCGATCGGCAGGGCGCGGATGCTGTCCGAGAGCGCAACGGGCGTCATCGCCTACAGCCAGCTCGTCGACCCGGACGCGGGCGACTACGACCAGCCTGTGATCCTGGCGCAGCACGGTTCCGTCCCGAGTGAGAGTCGCGCCATCTGAGATCGCCTCGGTCGATCCTACGTCCGCCCGCCACCCCTCCGGCGGGCATCGTCACAGCCACTTGCCCGCAGCCGCCGTCGTGAGATGCCGGGTACTGCGGGCGTTTTCTCGTCTGCTCGATGACGCATGTGGGAGATTTCCAACAGCAACGGCTTCATCTGGCGGCATCGTTCGCTCAGCTTGTCGTTGCGCCACTACGTGGCCAGGATACGGAAGTTCTCGCCAAGGAATAACAAAAGCCCCGCCTAGCGCGGGGCTTTCAGTAGCTCGCTATCGCAGTGCAGGCAATGGTTGAGCCAGGGCCAGCAGATCGTGATCCAACCGATCTTTAGCGCGAACGGTTTCCGGCACCTCGGACAGGGCCAGAAAGCGACGTAGAAGAATAGCGGCACATAGATGGCCACCATGACCAACGCAATCCACGGGGCGATGAGCCCGGAAAGCAGTATCGCCAGAACAGCTGCCAGCAGAAGCACCAAGAACATCCTTCTCGCACGACGAAAGTTTCGTGCCTCGCTGGGCGAGATTGTCGAAGGAGGTGGCTCAGTATCGGACAAAGCTCTACCTCTGAAGGGCAGCTCGACGGCATCGACTCCGCATGGAATGGTAATACCATTCGCGCCCGCGTCAGATCCGCCGGACATCATTCGCTCCGCGAGAGCGTCAGACGCGCCGATCTTCCCTTGAGCCCGACTCCGCATGAAGCAGAACACCTACGACTTCCGCCAGTTCCAGGAGGAGCTTGCGGCGCTGGACCGAAAGGGCGATACGCAGAACGCTCCGGATCCAACGGTGGCGAAGATGGGGGCGGAGGCTCGCCTGGCGCAAGCCAAGGCGGAGTTCATGGCGCTACGCAAGCGCTATCGCCTTACGGTCGCCCATGTAATCGCGTTCTTCCCTGAGGAAGAGGGCGTCGCCTACCTTCAAGAACTCATTGCTGAGCAGGAAGGGAAATCGAGGCGTAAGGCGAAGAGCACGAGTTCTCCGGCGCCGTAGACAGGATGTTGCTCATTGGGATGCATCCTGTCGTTCGGTCTGCATTCTGGCTGCCGTCATACAGCTGTGGCCTGCTTCGTGCGCCAGTCTGCTCCGACGAGTACGCCGAAATGACATGCTTAGGGGTGGACTCGATGGCGGCGTGTTGCAGTACGGGCGCCTAGCTGTCCCATTGCAGGTACCACGCAGGCACCGGCGGGAGTCTAAGAATTCAGAGTTTGCGCGGATCTGCGCTAAGCACCTGATTTAGTGGTGGCGGGGACGGAATCGAACCGCCGACACGGGGATTTTCAAGCCGGCGAAACGCAATTTGTAACTCATTGATTTGCTTCGTAGCCGGTGAATCGCATCGGTCTAACACTATGTTTATAGAGGATAAATCGGTGACAAATCGCGTTGTCTCGGGGAAATTCGATCACCGTGGCGCACGTTGCGTCACGGCTACTGATCGGATACGAAACCCATGGCAAAAGTCAGAATCACGGACAAGCATCTTCGCTCGATGCGGCCTCCGCCGCCCGGCAAGAACGCGATGGACTATGACGACGAGCTCCGCGGCTTCGCGGTACGCATCACGTCATCCGGGGCGCGCACTTTCATTCTTTCGTACGCGTTTAAAGGAATCGAGAGGCGGTTCCCATTCGGTCGCTATCCCGCGGTGTCCGCGGAGGCCGCCCGCCGTCGCGCGTTAGAGTTGCGTCGCGCTGTCGACTTGGGGGGAGACCCTGCGGGACAAAAGCAGCAGGAAGCACGCGAGATGACGATGGGGCGCCTCGCTGAACGCTATCTCGCAGAGCACGCAGTCAAGAAGAGGTCGGGAGCGGAAGACAAACGTCGCGTTGAAAAGTATGTCCTCAAGGCTTGGCGGCACCATCGCGTCAAAGACATTCGCCGCGCAGATGTCGACGAACTTACTAGTCCGATCGCGGCGCGTGGCGCGCCCTACGAAGCGAACCATCTTCTCGCACTGGTTCGGAAGATGTTTAGCTTCGCCGTGGACAAAGGGGTTATCGATTTTCATCCATGCCTTCGCATGCGCTCGCCCGGTCCTCCGAAGGCACGCCGTCGCGCACTGACAGAGGCGCGTGAACTTCGCGCGTTCTGGCGCGTTACCAGTGAGAAGCACGTTTGGCGTCATTTGATGACGGAAACCGAAGCGGACTGCTTGCGATTCATGATCTATACCGGATGTAGGCCCAGCGAGGCGGCGGCGCTACCGTGGGCAGAAATCGACATGGCGGCTCGCAGTTGGACACTTTCAGCAGAAAGGTCGAAGAACAAGCGTGCTAATCTAATTCCTCTACCGGATGAGGCCTTCGACATCCTCGAAAGGCGAAAGAAACCGGGTGCGACGCACGTCTTCGGTGGTGCACGCAGTCCCCATCTCTCCGCGAACCGCCTGAGCATTGTTCTTCGGCGGGCGTGCAAGCGCCTGCAGCGCTTGAAGATCGCCTACTTCACGCCCCATGACCTGAGGCGTACTGTGGAAACCGGCATGGCTGCGGCGCGTGTCCCCAAAGAACACCGCGATCGCGTGCTCAATCATCTGGATGGAAGTGTCGGCGGCATCCACTACAATCTGTACGACTACGAACTTGAAAAGAAGAGCGCCCTAGAAGCTTGGGCTTTACGCTTAAGAACTTTTCTGAGCAACGACGCCAATGTGCTCCAGTTTCGCAAGGCGGTGTGACTCGTGGAGTTGGAATTCGATGCAAAAAACTGGATGTTCTTCTCTCTCCTAAGAAGAGCCAGTGGCGAGCGTGGTGCGCCGGCCGACGGAGATGCAGCTCGCGAGCTGTATCTTCATTTTGCCGATCGCATAGATCGCGGCGAGCAACTGATTCCCGCTGAAAAAGAAGCGCTTTCCTACGCGCTGCGTAGACTTGCGACCTACTACACATCTGAACCGTACACCGTTACGCCTGTCACCGCGTTCCTTCCGAATGACCGCCGTGCCGTGGCCGCTCCCGGTGCGAAGCCAGTTTCGAGACTGCCTCAGATATGCGAAATTGTTCAACGCGTTGACTCGATCTTGGAAGACAAGCCCGGCATGAAGGTGACGACAGCGATGAGGCAGGTCGCAATAGAAAACCTCCTCGCGGAAGGCCCCCTACCGAAGGACGACGCGAAGAAGCGGCGCGCCATGGAGAAACACCTTAAGCGTGTTAAGCGAGCGTGGTACGAGTACCACGCCGCACGCAATCCGCGCGCGGAGGAGATATAACGGCGGGACATTCCTCACCCTTTGAGGTGTCCCTCCTCGCTGACGGAAATTCGCAACCTCATCGTGCACTTTCGATGCAGGTACCGAAATGTCAGACGAAAACGCCGTCCTCAAGGGCCATCTTTCCGAATCGGAAGTTGCTGCTCAGTTAGGGAAGTGTGTCAGAACGTTGCGCAACTGGGCACGTCGTGGATATGGACCGCCGCGTGTTCGAATCGGGAGGAGCATTTACTACCGCCTAGTCGAAGTGAGTCGTTGGATCGACTCACTCGGCCGTCTTGGGTGAGTAGGGCATGCAAGACGCGTCCGACCTACCGCATGGCATACCCACTCCACGCGATGAGAGTGAAAGTGGGGTCGTGATCGACATCTCGCTCGCGGAGGAATTCCTGCGAACGCTTGACCCAAGTACAGATCGCTTCGAGTTTCGGACCTTTTCCGATCGCGAAGATGGGCCCGGGTCGAAGGCCACGGCGTTCAAGTTCTCAGGCACCCTCCGCGAACACGCGAATCAGCTTGCTCAACTAAATCGAGCTGGAGCCGGTGTCTTTGTCGTAGTGAACTCAGGAGGGCAGAAGGCCGCAGAAATCGATCGCGTGCGCGCCGTCTTTGTTGATCTAGATGGCGCTCCCATTGAGCCGGTGCTAGGAGCGAAGCTGCCGCCGCATATAGTTGTGGAGACTTCTCCGCAGCGCTTTCACGCCTACTGGCGAGTGACCGGTCTTGCGGTTCACGAATTCTCAGGAGTGCAGAGGGAGTTGGCGGCGCTCTTCGGGGGTGATGCTAGCGTCTGCGACCTACCGCGAGTGATGAGGCTTCCGGGTTTCATACATCAAAAAGCAGATCCCTGGTTCGTTCGCACCGTCGTAAGCGAAGGCGGTGAGTCATACCCGGCGAACTACTTCCGGCGTCACGCCGAACTGGACGGCCAACAGTTTGCTATCTCGGGTGTCCGCTGGATTTCGGACGACACCGAAGCCGACCTACGCAGCGCGCTTACGGCGATAAACTCAGATGACTATTCGACCTGGGTCAAAATAGGACTTCATCTTAAGGAGCTCGGTTCGAGAGGACAGGCGCTCTGGCTGGAATGGTCGAGCAAGAGCGAAAAATTCAACGAGAGCGAAGCACTCGAGAAGTGGACGAGGTTGGGTACATCGAAAACGAGCTATGAAGCAGTCTTCGCGGACGCGCAAGCGAAAGGATGGAAGAACCCCAAGGCTGCCGGAACACAACGCAACCTCGATCCTAAGATTGCCGACAGAAGAATTATCCGTTTCACTAGATATGGCGAGCTTGATCCTCGTCCGATCTCTTGGGTGATCAAAGGCTGGTTGGCGAAAGACGCAATTACCGCACTGGTAGCGCAGCCGGGTGTCGGAAAAACATTCCTGGCTTTGGATTGGGCAGCTAGCGTGGCCGCTGGTGTCGAATGGCACGGATGTCGCGTCGAGCAAGGGTCCGTTTTCTACCTCGCCGGCGAAGGCAACTTTGGACTCACGAACAGGTTGCGCGCGTGGGAGCTTGAGCATGACGTCTCGCTACGCGACGCATCATTGTTCCTATCAGACTGTCTGCCCGGTCTTTGTGATGAGAGCGCTGTTCGCACAGTTGTTGCCGAGGTGCGTAGCCTCGTTGAAATGTATGGCATGCCCGAATTGATAGTGGTCGATACGCTAGCACGCGCATTCGGCGGTGAAAATGAGAACGACACAGCCGCAATGAATCGTTTCATCGCGGCACTCGACGTTATCAGGCACGAGTTTGCATGTTCGGTGGTTGTGGTACATCACACAGGTCATGATCCACGGAAAACGGGACGCGGGAGTTCCGCTTTCGTCGGCGCGGTCGATGGCTCGGTCTATCTTGAAAAGACCCCGCTCGGAATAGAGCTGTCGAGCGTGAAAGAGAAAGATTGGCCCAAACCGCGTTCGCAGACGTTCTCGCTGCGACAAGTAGATCTGGATGTCCAAGACGAGGATGGAAACAAAGAGACGTCTGCGGTTCTCATCCAGCTACCAGATGTTCTGGGGATTGACTCCCGCGAAAAGGACCGATACGCAAAGCAGCGTCAGAAAGAAGAAGTGCTCACGCTGTATCGCGAGGGAACGACGACGGCTTCGATCAGCGAGCGCACCGGAATTCCGGTGTCGACAATTCAGTCCTGGATCAACAAAGCTGGAATCTCCCGCTCGCCTGGTAAGCCGCGCGGGGCGAAGGGACGCGAAAGCCCCCAGTTTCCGCACCCGCCTGTGACGGGGCCTTTATAGGCCCCTGGGCGATTGGCGATTAGGCGAATCCGTACGCCTTGGTTGGGCGAATCTGTAACAACGCTTGGGTGATTGGGCGTTGCACGAATAAAATACGGGAAAAATAGCGGGGTCCCGCTCCGAAGGTTCATGGGTGAGCGCGGAGGTCATAGGCGAAAGCCCAGGTAATTGCAGGAGTTCGGCGCTCCAAGCCCAGTGCGGTAGCGGCATCGACGACGGTGTCGGTAGGCTGCCCCAGGGCTCCCGTCAATCGCACGCAAACGCGGTGTAATGCGATTTGACGGGACGTCCCCGTACGCCTTGGGTCGATTTCAGGCTCGCCGCAACTCGCGGCACACTCGTTCATGCAACCCGATCGCAGCCCGACAGCGCAGTCGTTGGAGGGCAGGGCCGGCCTACCCCCTGACACGGGGATGCAGCGTCCCATTCCCGACTCCAATAATCCATTGAATCTATTGAGGATTCGGTTGAGCTCCGTGATTAGTTCCGTCAGATATCCGCCTTCCGAGACACCGCGTGCTGACCCGAATCCCACTTTCGAGGTAGAGCATATCCGTCGCAGCTGGCGGGTGGGCACCTCGATCGAGCAATCGGTGATGCTCGCCCATTTGATTCGGAACGTTCTAGCGTCTGGAAAAACGGTAGCACTAGCTGTCAAGAACGCGCCACCGGTGAGCGACATTGAAAAAAGCGCCAGACGTGGGCGCTATACAATAGCTGCTCGAGTGACTTCTTTCTCCGCAAACTCTGAGGCGAATAAATATGCCAATTGTTGCGGCTGATCGTTCAGGAACGCTTCCACGAAGGGGCCATGAGCGCTTTGCAGAATCTTGTCAAAATGGTGTGGCCGATACCGCACTATCGAGCCAAGATAGAAAGTGATCGCGTAAATGGAAAGGAGCTGCGTCAATACTTGCGCATGTTCAGCAACGGGTGCTGCATAGCAGTAGTATTTGCGATAGGGAGGTGATGTGAGCACCGTTCGCCAGAGGCGTTGCCGTATGCTCCCGACCAACTGTGGAATAACATCGGATGGCCGGTGGTTGTACGGCGTGACATTTGCTTGATCCAAGCAGATCAAACGTCGCTCCTGTTCTGTCTCTACTGTAGCTACTTCATAGAATGACCCTGCTAGTTGAGCTTGCAGGAGGAAATCCTGGTGTCCGAGATCGACACGGCGGAGATCGTCTGCGAATAAAAACATGCGAATCCATACTTCTCTCGCGTTCGGATTCTTGCGGAATTCGATTCGCTGTAGCGATACAAATCGTTCGCGATAGTTGGACGCTTCAATCCATAAGCGATGTCCGGGGACGATCTGTGGCATCAACGCAGGAAGGTCGAACCTGGTGTTGTTTACTGGGATTGCACCGCCGCTGCCGAGTGCCCGCGCGAGTTCGTGGAATACTTGGATGCGACCAAGAGGTATCGCACCAGCTGGTAGGGTCGTCGCGGCATTTAGCCAAGCGTTCAACAATTCCTTGTTGTTGGGAGGAGCATCCAATCTCTCTGATACGCCATGCTGCGCATTATCAACTTCTTGACGTTGACGCACGCAAAGGACCAGGGCCTTCGCTAGATTCATTACGCAGTAGTACATGAGCAGGGGTTTCGCAGCCTTGACCCCAGATGCAGCGGCGACGAAGAAGTCCTCTGCCTGTTCGATCAGCGCGCTTGCCGCGTCTTTTGTTGTCTTGAGACAGCGACGTTCAATGCTGCGACGGATGACGGTCCATGGGTCGGTCGCAAAAACCCGCGCGCCGAGTCCGTAGCGCCTCGTTGTGCGCTCCATCGGCCAGAACGAAAATTCAAGCGGTCGATCTTTAATGCGAAGAAGTTCACTCGCTCGTGGTTGAGGCAGTGGCATAGTCTCTCCGACGAGGTGGCCGTTGTTTCACTGAGACTCAGTCATTATGCGGTTGCGCAGCCCACTTTCGTATTCGGCCCGACAACATGCCCGCTTATCACCAATATCGCTGGCTTTCGCAGGACGTCCCGACATACTGCAGCGAATCTTCTTGATCGGCCGGCACAATTAGCTAGACGAACGACGATGTTGGATCCGAAACTTAGTCGGTCGGCTTCTCAGATCTCGGATCACCCGGTGTATAGGCGACCTTAAGTCGTTGAAGCACCGGTAAGATATGTCGCGAGTCGCCGACGCTGCGCCGCTGTGGCGCTGGCGAAGGCGATGATAAAGGCTGCCAACGTGTCATCGGCTGCGTAGAAATAGGGCAGAGGTCGATCCAAGACATTGCCCAAGCGTTCCAGGGTTGTCGGATCAGGCAGGTGCTTGCCGCGTTCGTATTGGTTGATACGCGGCGAAGCCACTGACGGGTCGATGCCGGCGCGCACGCCCAACTCTCGCTGCGAAATACCCGCTTCTATACGGGCCTCTCGCAGACGCTTGGCAACCGTCGGACCGCCTCTCTTCGCAGAACTCACACGCCCGCGCCGATGATGACTTGACGGGAAAGGTTCGGGGTCGTCGAATGCCGTGTATACTAAGGATTCCTTAGCGTGCTTCGCTGAGCCAGCTGACCAGTGAGGCTGGTGCGATTGGAGAATTTGCTATGAATCGGACGTGCGTTGAGTGCGGGGCGGTCAAGGCCGACGCCAGCATGACCGTAGACGAGGTGTGCCCGAAGTGCGGCGTGAATTTTCAGCGGGCTTCAATGGCGCTTGGGGAGCAGCTCCGCGTTTCGCTTCAATCGGAGCGCCGTAAGGCTTCCTCGGGGATCTCGCGGTTGGAACGCTTTTGTTGGATAGCAACCGTCATCGGAAGCGTGCTTGGCATTCTTCAGATCGTCGCAACGGCGCTCTCAGCAGCCAGCGCACCCCAACAGGCAGCTGGCGCGGGTTTGGCTGTTGCGACAGCAGCAGTCCCGTATTGCTTGGCTCGCGCTGTACAGCTCGGATTTCGCAACCAGAAATCGATCGAATGAAAACAACTGCTTGCACTGTCCAAGCATGAAGGCGGTCGACGCGCTTGTTCGGGGATTGCATGGCTGGGGCGGCCGAATGGTCCGGCTAGTATGTGAGGGGCGTCCTTCATCGTTGTTTTAGATCACTGATGAATTCCGATTCAGGCGACACGCCAGTCACCAGCAATCGATCACGCGCCCGAGTGCAGGCGACATAGAGTAAGTGCCTCTCTGTGTCGTAGATCTCCTGCAGGTCGGCGTCATCGGCAGCGTCTTCCGTACGCTCCTGAGACGGTATCACGTCGTCATCGCAGGCCATCACGGCGACAGCACGAAACTCCAGCCCCTTGGCGAGATGCATAGTGCCGATCGAAACACGGTCCGTTTCATCATCGATACTGCCGTCGAGTCGCTTGAATGGCTGACCGCTAATGTGAACAGCCTGCAACGCGCGGTTCAGTTCGGCTTCGCAGCGAACGAAGATGCCAATTTCGCGAAATGCGGTGCCTTCGCCGCGGCAACGCTTAAGCCATGCCGCGACCGCTTCCGCTTCGGCCAGCTGCGTATCGAACACGCACACTTCTGGTGCAGGTCCATTGAACATCGATACTGTGCCGCGACGCTCCTCCACATTGCCGTCCGCATCCGATACTTCCGGACCGAGCAAATGATCGGCCTGCATGCGAATTTGGTGCGAGGTACGGTAGTTGATGCGCAGCGTTCGCGAACGACCACGCACGTCGATACCGAGAGCCTTCCAAGAGAATGGCGTTTGAAAAATGCGTTGCCCCTGATCGCCAGCAAAGAATAACGCGTCTACGTGATGCCGACCCAGCGCTGTGAGGAAGCGCAACTGCGCCACATTGAGGTCCTGCGCCTCGTCGATCACCGCGAAATCGAACGGTGGATGCTTTCGCGTGGCAAGCTCAGTTTCCACCTTTGCATAGACCCCTGGCAGCGTCATCAAACCGCGCGCTGCGAGCTTCACACGTACACGCTCGAACACAGACCACAAAGCCGCGCGCCGCGCCTCTGGCAGGCGCGTTTTGCGGCCGAGCCGCCGAGCGGCGCGGTACGCTTCCCAGGATTCGAGCTGCCACGCATCGGCGACTTCTTCCCACTCCCCAAGCAGCAACGCATCCGAGAACATTCCACTACCAGTTTGTGTCGCAGCCTCGCTCAACTCTGCCCGCAGATCATCGCGTGATGCGACCCGTGCACGGCCGAAAACCGGCTCATACAGTCGCACCGCGAGGTCGTCGAGTGTATGCACATCAATGCGCTCGCCGAGTCTAGGTTGGCCCGTCAGCAGCCGCTTCAGAAGTCCGCGTAGCGCGTTCGCCAGTGTTTCGGAGAACGTGGCCAACAGCACCCGTGCATCCGGATTCGTGTGCGCCAGGTGCACAGCGCGATGTAACGCGACGATTGTCTTACCCGTGCCTGCCGAGCCAGACACGCGCGCAGAGCCGTTGTATTTTTGCTCGACGAGTTGTCGCTGCGCCGGGTGCAGAAAGACCATCCAGCGGTCCCACGGCCAAGTCAGCGCGCGCTCCAGTTCTTCGATACCCCGCACCGTACGGAAACGACGCTGCGCATCCGGATGTGCGAATGGATCAGCCCCCGGAACGGGCGCGACAGGCTTCTGCGGCCTACCGCCGGTCGCAAGCTCCAGCAATGCCTCCGCAGCTTCCGCCGGAAGATGCGTTGCGAGATCGAGCAACGCATCTTCATCCGCCGTGTGCACGTCGGCGAGCCACTCCTGCGGCACGCCGTAGCCAAGTAACTCCTCATCGGCGATATCGGCGAACGGAAGCACCTTCAATTTTGCGGACAGCTTCGACTGCTCGATCTCAATATAGCGGCGTACCGCCACTTCCTCGACACGATGACGAATCTCGATAAGCTGCGCCGCGCCAGTCGACGGATGTACCTCAAGCCTCCGCCGTTCAGCCCATGCGTAAGCCTTGTCGTGATGGTCCACGTAACACAACAGCAAGCTCGACGCTGTGCGATGCACGATTAGGCGGATGTCCGCATTAACGCGAAGCGACCAGAAGTTGCGGTCCTTCGCACGTTCGAGCTTGTGGAAGCTCATACCTGGATGTGCGGGATTCAATTGCAAATCGAAGGCGGTTGTCTTGGTCGCCTTCTGCTCGTCGCTGGTGAGGCGCGCAAGGCTCTCCGTGAACGTATCGGCGATACGAAATTCCATCATTCCGCCAGTTCGATATCAACGTAGAAGAGTTTGCCGGCAGAGCGGTTCACGCGGACGATGATCTGCTTATTGACCATCGGTCCGATTACGTCATCGACAGCATCCTCTAAGCCAATGACATGCGTCGGCACGCCATCGACCATGATATCCAACCAGTCCTTGTCGAGATGCACCGCACGAAGCGTTCCCCTCAGTTCCTCAACTGTCGACGCGCTGAGGACTGATGGCGCTTGTTCCATCTTGAGCGCCTTCCGAATGTTCACGCGCGCCTCAATGCCCAGGGAAACCGGTCGAGCATCGCCCGCACCCCGAAGTTCTATCGCATCGAAGCTCTTGCCCGTAGGCGCAAGGTTCCGAGTCAACTTCAAGAATGTGCTCCGGTAGGTTGGGTCCGGAACCAGTACTTCCATTCGTGCAGCATCGTCACTCGCTGACGCACCAACCACGTCGAGAAAATGGGTGGCGACGCGCTCGGGCTCAACATCGGCTTTGAAGAAGTCTGGTTGGGCAGGCGTCTGTATTGCGACCGTGAATTGATAGCTGCCCGGCGCCGCCTGGAACAACCAAGGGCGGCAAGCGTCCTGGATTTCCCTCGACGGCCTTCCAGATCGTCGATGCGAAGCTCCTTGCAAGTATTCGATAGTGCGATAGAACAATGATTGGATGGTTTGGACCTTCTCAACGATCAGATCCAGCGGCGCGCCGCCCGTAACGACTTCGCCACCTCTAACTGATACGGCGACCTGGCCGGGAAGGAACGCGACTCCCGCAGATTTCTTGGAAGCTTCCGTCCATATCGCCTGCACGAGATTCCGCAGATCACTTCTCGCGAACTCCGGTACTGTTGCGTCAGCCAACATTTGGTGCGCCAATTGTTCCGCAGCGGCGTATTCCTGCGCCTTGAACCAGAGCGCGACCGCGCTGACCGCTGTAACGGCACGCGTCCGCAACTTGGATGGATCAACAAGGCCAAGTGCATGGTATTCGGCCTCAGCAGCTCGCCGATAGAGTTCATACGCTCGCTCATACTCACGGCTCTTAGTTGCGAGATGTGCCTCAATTGCTAGCTTCTCGCTCTCGGCATGGAAGGTGGTCCAGCTCACAGCGAATCATCCACCTTCCGGATTGCGACAACGCGTTGTTTGAATCCAACGACGGAAGCTATGGCGGGCAAGTTGCACTTGCCAGCCCTGGTCTGCTGGACCTTTTGGCTCAGGCGTGTCTCAACGACGGAGAGGGTGCCGGTATCGGTGCCGGAGACTTCTAAGCGATAGCAGGCTTCCAAGTCGTCGGATGCTGCACCTACTGGGGCCACATACCAATCCGCGCCGGAAAGCGTCTCCGCGCGCCGGACGGCGACGAGCGATTCCACAGCCTCAACCGCAGCAAGACTCACGCCGTAGGCTCCGGCTTCCGTTGCGTCGATCTCATTCGCGTGGGCGTTGCGTTCCCTTTCATCGGGAGGATCGAAGGCAAATTCTCGAACAGCGCTTCCTTCCTTCCGCACGATCTCCACATCGACAGGCGACTCGTGATGACGGCTGAAGCAAACGCATGCTGCCTCAAAGAAGGTTCCACCGAGGGCGGCCGTCAGCCCGGTGTGACGTTCATGAAGATCGCCAACGAGAAGTCTGGGCTTCGCCATGCCGGGCTCGTTCGCGCTCACGATCTATGTGACCTTGAACACTTTCATTACTTCGTCGCCGAGGTGGTTGATGACCTTAACGGCGATGCGGCCGGAGGTCGGCTTGTCGAAGGGGCGTGAGATGTCGCTGTGTAGTGTGGTCCAGGCATCTTCGTCGATCTCGGCTTTCAGTGTGGTCTTAAGAGCCTTGTAGGGATCGTTCGCGCCGAGGAAGTAGGCGTGGCGGACAAAGAAGGATTCTTCGTTGTAGTCGGTGTCGATGAACCAGCAGGCGATTTCGTCGGTGCTGCTGGATTCGATCTTGCCGAGATTCGGCTTGAACACGTCCACGCCATTGACTTTGACGCGGAGTTGGCCGGGCGCGCTGTCGGGGTCGGCGTCGAGGATGTCGATGTCGGGTTCGCCGAAGATAACAAACAGGTTGCCCTTGCCGGTGTTCTTGAGATCTTCGGCCATGTGCAGATCGGCATTCATGCGCGCCTTGAGTACGGGGATGCGGCCGAGTTTGGCGAAGTCCGTCGAGTGCGCGTCGTAGTTGAAGGCGCAGGCGATCAACACGTCGAAGTCGGCGTCGCCGGCTTCGCGCGCAGCGGAGACGAGGTCGGGGCGCGAAACCGTGCCGAACTCCGGGCCGATGAAGACCGCGGCGCGCTTCTCCTTGTCGCCTTCCGTGTATCGTCCTTCGGCGCAGATCAGGCTGCCGGGCCACGGCGTCAGGGTTGTGAAGATGATGCGGTCTTCCTTGTGTGCCTGCTGCACACCGGCGACACGCAGGGCTTCGAGGATAATCTGCACGAAGTCGCGGCTGTCACCGTAGCCGGCCTTCTCATCGCCGACGCCATCGATCAGCTCGTCGTTCTCGTCCACGCCGAGTACGCGGTGCGGCAGCAGGCTTTCGACGGTAAAAGGACCGGCGACACGGACCTTTCGCTTGTCGTCGTAGGGCTTGTCATAGAGGTATTCGTACTCGGCCTTGGTGGCGATCGAGGCATCAATCTCCTTTTGGCGTGCGATGCGCTGCTGCCACCATTTCTCATGAAACACCTTGCCGCCGAGAGATAGCTTTTCGTTACTGCGCGGAATCTCCCATTCCGCCCAGTGCGTGCCTTCCTCCTTGTTCAATTTCTCGCGCAGCGGCTCCAGCACCTGCTGGTACTTGTCCCAGATCACATCGATCTCGGCGTTTTTGCCGATTGACTTCAGCGTGATGTGCGGCACGCGCTCGTAGACGAAGCCGTGGCGGATGTTGCCCCAGGTCGCCGCGGACTTTGGCACGGTACGAGTGACGTCGGCTTCCTTCTGCTGACCCTCAAGGGAGTCGGCCAGCAGGTAGAACGGATAGCGCGCACCCATGATGCGCGCGCGCGCCAACGCCAGCGCGACGCGCGAAGTGTCGATCGTGATCCAACGGCGGCCCCACTGTTCCGCGACATAGGCGGTGGTGCCGGAGCCGCAGGTAGGATCAAGCACGAGGTCTCCCGGGTCTGAAGCCATCAATACACATCGTTGAATGATCGGCGTATCTGTTTGGACAACATACCAACGTAAAGTGGATTTACCCGATGTGTCCAACCATGCGTTGGTCATACGCTTGAACGGACTATCCGAATGAAATTTCCGCATCCACGGCGGACCACCTCGCGTTTCAAGTCGATCTGCTTTGACTAGACGCTCCATCCCTTCACTGGTTGTCTTCCAATGAGCATTCGCACCAGCCGAGAATGCCTTGCCACGAAAGACGAATGGGCGATCCGCCGCTGCTGGTCCAGCTGAGTTCGTCTTTGAAAGGGCATACACCTCGCCCTGTGGAATTGTGGTTGGATCGTCGCGTTCAGAAGGCTCAAGCGGGCGGTAGTCAACTGGCGTGGATTTTAGCCCCCATGAACCACCACGAGTTTCGGAGACCCATTCTCCCATTGGCTTGTCGAGCAACAAAGTGCGGAATTTGGTGTCTTTGCGATTCTTTCCGTACCAAAGCAAGTAGAAGAAATTGTCGTCGAGAAGCGCGCTCGGCGTCGCCGTTTTCAGTACATTGATTTGCGCAATTAGGTGGTCATCCCCAAATACTTCATCCATCACGCCACGCACGCGGTGAACGTTCTCTTCGCCGATCTGTACAAAGATCGAGCCAGACTCGGTCAGCAGGTCGCGTGCCACCGTCAATCGGTCGCGCAGATAGGTCAGGTAGGAATGGATGCCGTCGCGCCAGGTGTCGCGGAACGCCTTGACCTGTTCCGGCTCACGCGTAATGTGCGCGGTGTTGCCGTCCTTGACGTCGCGGCTGGTCGTCGACCACTGGAAGTTGCTGTTGAATTTGATGCCGTAGGGCGGATCGAAGTAGATGCACTGCACCTGGCCGCGCAGCCCCTCACGCTCGGCCAGCGAGGCCATCACTTGCAGGCTGTCGCCGAGGATCATGCGGTTCTGCCAGTTCGCGTCGTGCTGGTAGAATTCGGTCTTGTCGGCGCCTTCGGGGATGCCGTTAAAGTCGGCGAAGAGGTCGTCCATCGTGCCGGCTTGGGCGCCCTTGCCGGCTTCGCTTCGCCGCTTGAGGTCGTCGATCAACGCCTTCGGATGCACCTTCTCCTGGATGTACAGCGGCGGCGCGTTGACGACGAGGTCGGACCAGTCCTGCTGGTCCTTACCGCGCCAGACGAGCTGCGGGTCGAGGTCGCGGTTGCGCTGCTGCTTCTCGTCCTCCAGCCCGTGCGCACCGCGCGCATAGGCGACCTTGACCGCCTCGCGCTCGCCCTTCTGCATGACCGATTGCATCTCGGCTGTGGGCAAGTTCTTGCGCTTCGCATCGGCGTGGGTCAGCGCGGCGATGGTCTTCGGGAGCTGCTGCTTCTTGGCCATGGACTTCCAAATCCTACTCGCAAAATGAGATCAAAAGCTCTTCCGCGATATCGCGGAGTCGCTTGTCACGCGTCCACAACAAGCATCCCGGGTGATTCAGCACCGAGCATAGAAGATGGACATCGACCAGTCCGATTCCACGGCTCATCAAGCCGTGACTCTCGATCAGATCCAGGGCCGCTCCATTGCAAAACTCCTTGACGGGTGGAAGAGCTTTCCAATCCTCTATCCGCTGCGATCGATTCGCCAGGCTCCCGCAAGCCAATTCACCCAGCACCGCCGAATGCATCATTACCGAGTCTGCATGCAGAAGCTCTGCTAGCTTCGTAACGCTGGTTCTGAGGTGGTCAACCCACACTGACGTATCAACAAGAATCATTCATCCAACTCGCTTCTGCGACGAGGAATCGGCTCAAGGTTCGGCTCGCTGCCCCCCGCGTTAGCCAACCGCCTTGCTCCTGGAGCCCCCCCCGAACGAGCAACGTTCGAGATCATCTTGTCGAACTCAGATTTGACCTTCTTGGCGAAATCTTCTTGCAATTCGTACACGTCGCCGAACTCGGCGAAAGCCCAGCGGCCGTGGCTGCCGAGGTGGTTGACGCCGGGAATCCAGTAGGTGTCCATCGTGGACTTCTTCTCCTTAGCGTCCTCGCGGCGGTAGCCCTTGATCTCGATGATGAGGTTCAGCGGATCGTCCACGCCGCGGCCATCGTCGATGCGGACGATGAAATCCGGCAGGTACTTGCGCGTTTGCGAACCGAAGCGGTAGGGCACTTCGAGGCCGAGGCCGTGGTTCTTCGCATAGGCGAGCACACGCGGGTGCGACTCGGCGACGCGGCAGAACTCGGCTTCCCAGCCGCTGTCGAGCACAATCCAGTTGACGTGGCACCTACGTGCGTCAGTCTGCCAGCGATCGCTGCGCGAGGTCGTGAAGTTGACGTGGCGCGTCGACCCACGCGGGTTGTAAGGATCGAGGATCGCCTTGACCGGGTTCCGGCCGATCTGGTCCAGCGTGATCGCTGCGGTGATACGGTTGCAGGCGATATCGGCGAGTTCCTGATACAGCAACTGCGCCGGGAACGTGCCGCCCTTGCAGACGAGGCAGGTGTCGAGCCATTCCTTGGTGATGCGTTTCAATTGGCCGAACAGCGCGAAGCGCGGCGCTTCGCCGGGATCGCGCCACTTGGTCATCAGCAGGCGTTGGGTGAGGCGGTAGAGCACGGTCGACAGGCGCACGTCGCCGGTGTGCATGAGGCTCAAGTCGACGCCTTCGCCGATGATGCCGGCGTTCTTCGTGATCGACGGGCCGATCAAGTCCGGCGTGAGTTCGAGCACGGAGTCGTCGGTGAATCGCGCGGTGAGCCGGTCCTCGGGCAGTTCGGTGCGGTAACCGGCGACGCGCGGGAACGCGATCTCCAGTGCGTCGCGCTCGGGACGTACGGCGCGCACCTGCACGGTCTCGCGTGGCGGCTGCGGGGGGGCGATGACGGGTTTCGCGGTGAAATCGAACGGAATGCCGAGCACGTCGGCGTACTCGACGTCGAACAGGCCTTCCGCGTTGAGTTCATACGACTGCCGGCGCAGCGCGCGGCCAATGACCTGCTCGCAAAGGAGCTGCGTGCCGAACGCACGTACGCCGAGCACGTGGGTCACCGTGTTCGCGTCCCAGCCTTCGGTCAGCATCGAGACCGAGACGACGCAACGGATCGCTTCACCGAGACGGCCTTCCTTGCCGACCGTGTTCATGACCTCGCGCAGCAGGTCCTGGTCGGTTACGGCCTCGGCCTGGCGCGGGTCGCCGGTGCGTTCGAGGATCTCGCGGCGGAAGCGTGCGATCTCGTCGCCGGCAAATTCGCGGAAGTTGGTGTCGAGCGCCTCGCCGGATTCGAGCTGCTCACTGTCGATCAGCAGGGTGTTCGGACGCGGCTGCGGCTCGCCGTGCTCATCGAAATTGCGAAACAGCGCGAGCCGACCCTGCTCGAACGATGAGGAGTCGTCCTCGTTCGTACGTCGGAAGCCGGAAATGAAGTCATAGACCAGCTTGGAGATCGCCGTGTTCTGGCAGACGATGATGAAGCATGGTGGAACCTTGATGTCAGCCTTGCGCCAGAGTTCGAACGTTTTTTCGTAGTGGCCGTAGAGCGCTTCGAGCGCGGTCTGCAATTCGACCGGCAGGCTCAGCGGATCGAGCTGGCCGCCGGTGCTGCGGCCCTTCTTCGGCATCTTTTTGCCAATGTGTTTCCACAGCTCGCGGAACTTCGGCATCTCCGCCGCGGCGTCGGGCAGATTGTCGGCGATCGGCACGCGCGGCAGCTTGACGATGCCGCATTCGATCGCGTCCATCAGCGAGAAATCGCTCATCGTCCACGGGAACAGCGTGCCTTCCGCATAGCCGGAGCCGCCGAGGAAAAACGGCGTCGCCGAAAGATCTATCACGCGCGCGATGCCGAGCGTGCGGTTTACTGCTTCGAGACCGGAAATCCATACTCGCGCAGCCTCGTTGTTGCGCTCGGCTTCCTTGCGATCCTCGCCCTTAAGAAGGGTGTCTTCGTCCTCGTTGTCCAGGCGCGGCTTCTCGCGGTAACAGTGATGCGCTTCGTCGTTGATTGCGAGGATGTTCTTAAGGCCCATCAGTTCCGGCATCACGCGCTGGAGCATCTGGCCTTCGGTCTCGATCGTATCGAGTACTTCGCCGCCGCGACCTTGCAGCAGTAGGCGGCCGGTCTTCGACAGTTCCAGGCGGTCGCGTCGTTTGAACGCGTGGTAGTTCGTGATGACGATCTTCGCGCGTTCGAGATCGGGCAGCAGATCAGCCGGCACGAGCTCGCGGTTCGCGTAGTAGCTGTCCGGATCGTTCGGCTGGAGCACGCGAAGGCGATCGCGAATGGTCAGGCCCGGCGTGACGACGAGAAAGCCTCGCGTGAAGCGCTTGCTGGTCGGTCGGCGTACCGCGTTGACGGTCTGCCAGGCGATCAGCATCGCCATCACGGTGGTCTTGCCGGCACCGGTCGCGAGTTTGAGAGCGAGGCGTGCGAGATCGGGATTGGCATTGGCGTTCGCATCGGCCATGTGATCGAGGAAACGTTGGCCGTTTCTGCCGATCTGCGGAGCGACCTCGGTCAGCCAGATCGCGGTTTCGATGGCCTCGACTTGACAAAAAAACGGTCGTACACCGGTGAACGCATGGCTGCGCCAGTGCTGCAGCAGGCGTCCGGTTTCGGGTGTGACGCGCCAATCATTCGGATTCGGTAGGCTGCGCCAACGGTCGACCTCGGCGCGCACGCCGTTGATGATCGCAGTATGTGCATACTGCTGGGATTCGGTCGATAGGTCCTGCTGACCAAGCAGCAAATCCTTTTGTTGCGCCCCCTTGCGCTTACGCGGCAGTGGGATAGGCGTGACGAATTCTGCCCGACGTCGGCTCGGAATAATTTCCTGGGTCGGTTGACCCTGGTCATCGAGTTCCCAGTGCTTGGTGGGCACGTCGTACGGTGAGTTCAGCACCGGACGATCGAAGAACGGATTCTCACTCATGGACGACAGCACGCTTCCCCACGGCCGAAGGGGGAGAGCTTAAACGCTCCGCGTACGTCGGTGACGCCCCGAGTGTCGTATGAGGCAGACGAGAACCACTGTGAACGAGTCTGGAGGGTCTCTGGTATTAGGCGGGAGCCACCTCGGGACCTCAATAGATCAAAGTCGGTGCGCTCGAACACGCGCGCCGAAAGGCGTCGGCCTGTATGCACGAATACCGGCTATCGATCGGAACGCGATTCTTCATGGAACCGTGATCGATAGGTAACTCGTTGATTTTGTGGTGGCCGGGGACGGAATCGAACCGCCGACACGGGGATTTTCAATCCCCTGCTCTACCAACTGAGCTACCCGGCCATGCGTGCTGCGTGCGTGCGACCGGGGAGCGGCCGCAGCGGGGCCGCGTATTAGAGCCGCGAGTCTGGATTTCGTCAAGCCGGCCGGCCGGTCGATGCCGGACAGGCGGCCGTGATGCGGGCATGACTTCCGGCCTGTTGCCAGCGCCGCGTCTATCTACTACAAATGTAGTACGACAGACGTAGAAGGCGGACGGCATGGTCAAGACGCGCGACGTGAGCCTGAGCGAGTTGCAGATCGCGCTGATGCGCGTGCTGTGGCGGTGCGGGGAGACGAGTACGGCCGAGGTGGCGGCGGAACTCGCCGAGGCGCGCGGTCTGAAGCACACCACGGTGGCGACGTTGCTGACGCGTCTGGAGAAGCGCGGCGTGGTGGCGCAGCGTCGCGACGGGCGCCAGCTGTTCTATCGCGCGCTGGCCGACGAGGCAGACGTGCGGCGCTCGATGGTGGCGGATCTGGTCGGTGCCTTGTTCGCCGGCGATGCGCGCGAACTGGTCGCGCATCTGGTGCAGGAATCGGAGATCGAGCCGGGCGATCTGGCCAAGGTCAGGCGCCGTCTGGCGCGGGGAGGCGGCAATGACGATTGAGATGATGCTGGCTGGATTGTCGACGTTCGCCGTGCACGCCACGGTGCTGCTGGGTTTGGCCTGGGCGGTGGATCGCGGCTTCCTGCGCAGGTATCCGGCCTGGCGTGAACTGCTCTGGCGAGTGGCATTGTTCGGCGCATTGCTGACCGCGGGCGCGCAGGCCGCGTCGAACGCACCGCTGCCGCTGCGTTTCGCATGGCCGTCGATGTCGCCGGTGAATGTTCCGGCGCTCGGGACCGACGACGGCGTCGACGTGATCGGTCATGCATCGAGGTCGATGCCGAAGGAGGTCGCGAACGGGCGCGTCGCGGCGAAACCGGCGGACGCCGACGTTTCGCGCGTGGGCGCTGCAAGCCAGAACGGTCTCTTCGTCACGGCTTCGCCCGGACCGTCGTGGCCCGCGTTGCTGCTGGCCGGCTGGCTCGCCGGCACGCTGTTGTCGCTGGCACGGGTCGCGGCGGCATGGTTGCGGCTGCGGCGCACGCTCGCCGGCGCCGAGCCGCTGCGCAAGATCGCGATCGACACCGACGTCGCGGCATTGGCGATCGCTGCCAACATCGCGCCGCCGCGGCTCGCGGTGCTCGACGATCTCGCCAGTCCGATCGCGGTGCTCGGCGGTCGCGTCGTGCTGCCGCGCTGGGCGGTGGAGATGCTCGATCGCGAACAGCTGCGCGCAATGCTCGCGCACGAGACCGCGCATCTGGCGCGCCGCGATCCGTCGTGGAAGCTCGCCGCGGCGGTGTGCTGCGCCTTGCTCTGGTTCCTGCCGCTGGCGACGTTGGCACGGCGGCGGCTCGACGAAACCGCCGAGCTCGCCTGCGACGCCTGGGCTGCGCGCCATCTCGGCGACGGCCGCTCGCTGGCCGAATGCCTGGCCGAATGTGCCGAACACCGCCTCGGCGGCTTCGAGAGCGCGCTGGTGCCGGGCATGGCGCAACGCGAATCGTCGCTGCTGCAACGTATCGACCAATTGATCGGAGGATCACCCATGGAGACGACGCTGTCGCGCGCTCGCGCCGCTGCCGCCGTGACGTTCACGCTGGCCGTCGCCAGCTTCCTGCTGCCGGGATTCGGCACGGCGATCGCACATTCGACACCGCCGGATCCGCCGCCGCCACCGAGCCTGCCCGGATCGCCGCCGCGTCCGCCGAGTCCGCCGACGCCGCCGAAAGAGAGTCGCGAAAGCCACGTGCACATCTCCAGCGACATCGACTTGGGCCGCGGCAAGCGCGAATACACCAGCATCAGAGTCGGCGACAGCGATCGCATGCTCAGCGTGAAGATCAAAGGCACGGTCGTCTTCAACGATCGCGACGACGGCATCGCCAGCCTCAGCGACGGCGGCAGCGCGAGCTTCGCCGAGACCAAGCAGGGCGTCGAGCGCCGCGTCGACTACGCGATGCGCGACGGCAAGCTCGAACAGCGCTATTTCGTCGGCGACCGCGAGCAGCCGCTCGACGACGCCGGCCGCAGCTGGATCGCCACGTTGCTGCCGAACATCATTCGCGACACCGCGATCGGCGCCGAGGCGCGCGTCAAGCGCATCCACGCCGCCGGCGGCGCCGCTGCGGTGTTCGACGAGATCGCCCGCATCCAGTCCGACTACGCGCGGCGCATCTACCTCGAGCAGCTGTTCGCGCTCGGCAAGCTGGCGCCGGCCGAAGTCACGCGCGCTCTGCAGGCGATCGACAAGCTGGACTCCGACTACGAGCGCCGCAACGCGCTGGCTGCGTTGGCCACGATCGCGCCGTTCGACGAGGCACAGCAGAAGCTGGTGCTCGGCCAGGTCGACAAGATCGACTCGGACTACGAGCGCGCCGAAATGCTGATCGGTGTGCTGCCGAAACTGGCGCCGACGCCGGAGCTGCGCAAGGCGTGGCTGGCGGCCGCCGAGAAGATCGGTTCGGACTACGAGCGCCGACGTGTGCTGAGCGCGCTGCTCGACGGCCGGCAGGTCGACGAGGCGACCTTGCAGGAAGTCCTGCGAGCCTCGAACGCGATCGGCTCGGACTACGAGCGGCGCGAGCTGCTGGTCTCGACGATACGCCGCGCCGATGACAGCGAACGCCTCGCCGCGGCCTACGCGACAGTGGTCGACGGCATCGGCTCGGACTACGAGCGCCGCGAGGCCACGATGGCGCTGCTGCGGGCGCCGAAGTTCGGCAAGCTCGGTGCGCGGAGTGTGCTGGACGTCGCAGATCGCATCGGTTCGGACCACGAATGCCGTGAAATCCTCGTTGCGCTGGCGAAGGTCATGCCGCAGGATGCCGACCTGGTCGCGCGTTATCGGGACGTCGCGCGGCGCCTGTCCGACAGCGATCGCGGTGCGGTCGAGCGTGCGCTGGATCGCGGCGATACCTGAGCGACGGAACGGGCGGCCGCTGCGGGAACTATTTCCGCATCGGCCCGAAGCGTCCATCCCACGGAGAATCGCGATGAAAACCTCGATCGCAGGCCTGTTGTGCGGCGTGCTGCTCTTCGCAGGCGCCGCCCAGGCGATTGCGCCGCAGACGCCGAAGAAGAGTTTCGAACAGATCGCGCCGTATCTGCAGGACCCGGTGGATCAGTTTCCGTTCCAGTCCCTCCAAAAGTGGCAGGCAGTCGCGGCGGACAAGGTCGCGGTCTGGTCGACGGCCGACGATGCCTATCTGCTGACCGTCGAGACGCCGTGCGCCCAATTGCAGACCGCCACCGATCTCGGCCTGACACCGCAGACGGCCGGTATCGTCATGCGCCAGTCCGATTCGGTGACCGCCGGCAGTGATCGTTGCCGCATCCTCGAGATCGAGCCGATCGATACCGAACGCATGGAAGGAAGGCCGAAGAAGTCCGCCGACCCGGCCTGAGGAGACGGGGCCAATGCCCCTTTCAGCGGTTCAGGCGAAGTAGTCGGCGTTTTTTCGCCGAACCTTCGTGGGGACCGTTTTTCCGTTTTGCACAAATGAGCGCGCGCGCCGGCCAAGCGGTTGCGCGCGAAAACGCAACGCCGGCTGAGCGGCGGAAAAGCGTTGCGTCGGAATCGAAGTCGGTGCCGTCTTCCGGGATGAGTCGATCCACGGAGAAGATCCAATGAAAAGCTTGGTCGCCGTACTGTGCGGTGTGCTTCTGCTGGCCGGCGGCGCGCGCGCCGATACGCCGGAGACGCAGAGCGAGAATCTCGAGCGATTCACGCCCTATCTGCAGCGGCCGGTGGAGCAGTTCAAGTTCTGGTCGATGTACAAGTGGCAGCTGGTCGGGCCGGACAAGGTCGTCGTATGGACCACGATCGATGATGCCTATCTGCTCACCGTCGAGACGCCGTGCACGCAGTTGCAGTGGAGCCGAGACATCGGCGTGACGTCGCAGGCGAGCCATACTGTCATGCGGCGCATGGACGCCGTGGTCGCCGGCAACGACCGCTGCCGCATTCTCGAAATCCGGCCGGTCGACTACCGGCTCATGCAGAGCGAGTCTCGTGGAAAACCGGTGCGTTGATCGGTTCGACGTGTAGCATCCCATCCGATGGGGCACACCGAGGTCCGCAGGCGCAAGGGCCAGCGGGAGGAGATCCGCCTTCGGCGCTGGAAGGTGGTGGAAGCAGCTCGCGGGCATGGTGACGAACCAGCAATGTTCGCTCTCGTGCCGGTCCGGCGCGATACATCGGGGCGCATGGAAAGATCCCGATTGCCGCCGTTGCCTCGAACGTGTTCCGCAAGGATGACGAGGTTGTTCGAAGTGCCTATCGACGATCAGGGAAGAGTGGGAGCTTCGAAACTCTCCATGCGAGCCCGCGTCGCCCTTGTCGTCATTCTGCTCGCCCCGCTTTTTTCGGCCTCCGCCTTTGCGGAGCGTTCCGTCGATGCTACGAAGCGGCGGATTGCTCGCGATCTCATGGCTCGGGCGTTTCGCCGGACAAGAAGGATCGAAACCCGATCAGCGAAAGAACGCCGCTCATGCGGGCAGTCGTTTCCGACAAGCCGTCTCTCGTCGAGGCGTTCGTGGCGTGCGGTGCGGGCCTGTCTCTCACCGACAAGAAAGGCAGGACTGCGCTCGACCTGGCCAGGCAGCTCGAGAACGCGAGAGTGCTGGAAATCCTCGAGCGTCCTTCCGCTTCCCGTTCGTGCGGCGATTGACGAAGCAGCGGCCGCCGCCCGCCGGCACGCACAGGTCGATCTGCTCCGGCTTCAGTCTTTCCCGAAACGATCCTCGTCGCCCGGCACACGTCTTCTGCCGGCAATCGGCGATTCAGCCGCGAAGTGCAGGTGCGGATGGACGGGGCCGCATGAGGTGAACGCAGCGGCGAACGCTGCTCTCCGCGCCGATTAACAAACTTTCATAACCCCATTGGCCCGTTCCGGCCGATTGAGCTGGTGATCGCGATGCGGCGCGACGCGGGCCGAGCCGCATCGTCGAACGGCCCTGGAATGGCGGGCAAGCCGCCGGCCGGCCTGGAAGTGCCCGATGGCGCGGAGAAACGCAATGAAGAGCGGAATCGGCAGTCTGTTGTGCGGGGCAATGCTGCTGGCCGGCAGCGCCCAGGCGGATACGCTGGAGGCGATGAAGAGGAATCTCGATCGGTACAGCCCGTACCTGCAGGGCCCGGTGGACGAGATGGAAATCCGTCGCTGGGACGATTTCGCGGCGTGGCCGATCGGCCCGGACAAGGTCCTGGTGCGGATGTGGCGCGGGAAGACGGCCTATCTGCTGACGGTCGACACGCCCTGCACGCGGTTGCCGTGGGCGACCAACATCTTCTTCAACCGTCGCCCCGTCGAAACCAGCGCCGCGATGACCGTGCGCAAGGGGGTCAAGGTGGTCATCACCACGACCGACGGCAGGGACTACTGCCCGATCACGGAAATCCGGTCGATCGACTACGCCCGCATGATGAAGGACGGCCAGGCGAACCGTTATCGCTGAGGCGCGCGCTCAGTTCTCCGGCGCGACGTAGCCGGCCGGTTTCTCCGAACCTCCGCCGAAGAAATACTTCTCCATTTCCGCGGCGATGAACGCGCGCGTCTTCGGGTCGAGCGGGTTGAGGCGGTTCTCGTTGATCAGCATGGTCTGGTGCGCCAGCCATTCCTGCCAGGCCTGCTTGCTGACCTGCTCGTAGATGCGCCGGCCGAGTTCGCCGGGCCATGGGGCGAAGGCGAGCCCTTCGGCTTCGCGTTGCAGTTTCACGCAATGGACCATGCGTGTCATCGAAGAAGGTCCTCGTCGTTCAAGGTGTCGAGCAGCTTGCGTACCGGTGCCGGCAGGCCGACACCGGCGAGTTCTGCCGGCGCGTACCAGGCGCGATCGTCCGCGTCGGCGACGCGTGCGACCGGCTGCGCATGTTCCAGCAGCAGCGGCGTGATTTCGAGAGTGTAGTGGCTGAACACGTGCACGAACGGCGCCAGCGCCGCGCCGCCGTCGGCGCGTACGGCGTAGCGTTCGAGCAGGTGCCGCGGTGCCTCTGCCGCGGTGTCGATTTCGGGCAGGCTCCACAGGCTGGCCCAGATGCCGACCGACGGGCGCCGCTCCAGCAGCACGCGCCGCTGCGCGTCGCGCACGATCAGCATGGTCGTCTTGCGCGTGGGTTTCGCGCGCGCCGGCTTGCGCGCCGGAAGCTCGGCGGTGAGGCCTTCGCGCAGGGCGACGCAGCCGGTCGCGACCGGGCAGCGCGTGCAGTGCGGGCGCGCGCGGACGCACAGCGTCGCGCCGAGATCCATGATCGCCTGCGTGTAGTCGGCGACGCGTTCGTGCGGCGTGTGCTGCTCGGCCAGGCGCCACAGTTCGCGCTGCGTCGCCGTCTCGCCCGGCCAGCCGCGCAGGCCGTGCCAGCGCGCCAGCACGCGGCGCACGTTGCCGTCGAGGATCGCGTGGCGCTCGTTCCAGGTCTGCGCCAGGATCGCCGCCGCGGTCGAGCGGCCGATGCCGGGCAGGGCGGACAGCGCGTCGAGCGCGCGCGGCAGCTCGCCGCCGTGTTCGGCGACGCAGATCTGCGCGGTGCGATGCAGGTTGCGCGCGCGGCTGTAGTAGCCGAGGCCCGACCACAACGCCAGCACCCGGTCCTGCGGCGCGGCGGCCAGCTCGGCGAGCGTCGGCAGCGCGGCGAGGAAGCGCTCGAAATACGGAATCACCGTGCGCACCTGCGTCTGCTGCAGCATGACTTCGCTGAGCCAGACGCGATAGGCGTCGCGCTCGCGCTGCCAGGGCAGGTCCTTGCGCCCGTGGCGGTCGTACCAGTGGAGCAGCGCGGGTGCGAAGCCGTCGATCGAAGCGGTGTCGGTGTTCATCGTTTCGGCGCGGCGCCGTCGTCCTGCACTTCGACGCGCAGACCTTCGATCCGCGTGGCGCCGATCTGCAGCGTCGCCGCCTCCGCGCTGCCGGCCAGCGGCGGAAGCAGCGACGAATTCGCCGTGCGCACCTGCGCGAGCCAGGCGGCCAGGTCGCCGGCGTTGGCGAACTGGAGATTCAATCCCTCGGCGATCGGCTTGCCGGAGGCGAGCAGGGCGCCGTCGCGCACGCGTATCGCAAAGCGCACGTCCGGAGCGGCGCCGCCGGCGGGGCGCGCGGCGAGCCAATGCGCGAGCGCGTCGAGATCGAGGCGCGGCTTCTCGATCTCAATGCGTTCGATGTCGACGCGCTCGCCCCAGATCGTGTGCCAAGGCACGACGACGCCGATCGAGTCGGCGTCGAGCAGCACGCCGCCCTCGGCGGCTTCGAGCGAAGACTTCGGCAGCAGCACGCGCAGGCGCGGCAGCAGGCCGAAACCGGCGCTGTCGCCCAGCGCAAGCTTGAGGCCCAGTTGCGACTGCGCCTGCTCGATCAGCAGTGCGGTGAGCTTGTCCGGCCGCGTGTAGTGGCGCAGCACCAGCGCGCCGAGGCTGGTCAGCAGCGCCAGCGCCAGCAGTACGTACGGCCAGCGCCGGCGACGCGGCCGTGCTTTGGTTGCCGGCGTTTCAGCCATTGCCCAGCGTCGCCGGCAGCAGGCCGTCGACGAAGGCTGCGGCGTCGAACGGGCGCAGGTCCTCGGCGCTTTCGCCGAGGCCCACATAGCGGATCGGCAGGCCGAATTCGCGAGCGAGGGCGAACACGACGCCGCCCTTGGCGGTGCCGTCGAGCTTGGTGACCACCAGGCCGCTGACGCCGATCGCCTGCTGGAACTGGCGCACCTGGCTGATCGCGTTCTGGCCGGTGGTGCCGTCGATGACCAGCAGCGCCTCGTGCGGCGCGTCGGCGTCGAGCTTGCCGAGCACGCGACGGATCTTCGCCAGCTCGTCCATCAGGCCGGACTGCGTGTGCAGGCGGCCGGCGGTGTCGGCGATCAGCACGTCGGTGCTGCGCGAGCGCGCGGTCTGCAGCGCGTCGAAGATCACGCTGGCCGAATCCGCGCCGGAACCCTGCGCGATGACCGGCACGCCGTTGCGCGTGCCCCAGGTCTGCAACTGCTCGACCGCGGCGGCGCGGAAGGTGTCGCCGGCGGCGAGCAGCACCGAGCGGCCCTCGCCGCTGAAGCGGAAGGCGAGCTTGCCGATCGTGGTGGTCTTGCCGACGCCGTTGACGCCGACCATGAGCAGCACGAACGGCTTGCGGCCGCCGACGTCGAGCGGTTTCTCGACCGGCTTCAGCTGGCCGACCAGTTCCGCGCGCAGCGCCACGAGCAGCGCGGCGGCGTCGGCGAACTCGCGCCTGTCCACGCGCTTGCGCAGTTTCTCGATCAGTTCGGTCGCCGCGGCGACGCCGACGTCGGCGGTGATCAGGCAGGTTTCCAGCTCGTCGAGGAACGCGTCGTCGAGCACCGGATTGCGCGTGAACAGCGAAGACAGGCCGCGCGCGAAGCCGCTGCCGGCGAGGCGTTCGCGCCAGGAGCGTTTCGCCGGCGGTGTAGCCGGCTCGGCGACGGCTTGCGGTGGCGGTACGTCGACGTCAGCAGCGGCGGCGACCTCGGCAACCGGCGCGGGCTCCGGTTCCGTGGGCGGTTCGGGCGCGGCGACCGGCGCGGCAGCTTCGCTCGCCGCCTCGATGTCGGCCGCGGTTTCGACGGGCGCTTCCTGCGCCGGCGCTGCGTCGGCCGGCTTCTTCCTTTTCCAGAACTTCAGCATCGCGGACGGACAAGCGAGAATGCGAGCCCGCAATGCTAACACCCGCGCCCAGGACGCAAGCCGAACCATGACCAAAGCACGCGGCAGCTCGGCGGGCGGCAGCCTGCGCATCGTCGCCGGCCGGCTGCGCGGCTCGCGCCTCGCCGTGCCGGATCGGCCCGGCCTGCGGCCGACGCCGGACCGCGTGCGCGAGACGCTGTTCAACTGGCTGGCGCCGATCATCGACGGCGCGCGCTGCCTCGATCTGTATGCCGGTACCGGCGCGCTCGGCATCGAGGCGCTGTCCCGCGGCGCCGGCACCTGCGTCTTCGTCGAGCGCGATCGCGAGCTGTGGCGGCTGCTGCAGGACAACCTCGCGCGGCTCAAGGTGACCGGGGCGGAGCCGGTCAACGAAGAGGCGTTCGGCTTCCTGGCCGCCCGCGCGGCGCGGCCGTTCGACCTGGTCTTTCTCGACCCGCCGTTCGACGCCGACCTGTGGGGCGAATCGGCGCGCCGGCTGGAGCAGGGCGGCTGGCTCGGCGCCGCGGCGTACGTCTACGTCGAAAGCGCCGAGGGTGCCCGCTTCGCCGTGCCGGCGAACTGGAGCCTGCATCGTGAAGGCCGCGCCGGCACGGTGCGCTTCGCGCTGTATCGTCGCTCGCCGGCCGATCCGTTAAGCTAGCGTCTTCGCGGCCGGTACGGCCTGAGCAGGCTTGCAGCAATGGCGATTTCGCAGCAGCGCGCGCGCATCGCGGTCTATCCGGGAACGTTCGATCCGATCACCAACGGACACATCGACCTGGTCAGCCGCGCCTCGCCGCTGTTCGATCGCGTCATCGTCGCCGTCGCCGACAGCTCGACCAAGGGGCCGGCGCTCGCGCTCGACGAACGCATCGCGCTGGCGCGCACCGCGCTGACCGGCGTGGCCAACGTGGAAGTGCGCGGGTTCTCGGTGCTGCTGGCGGAATTCGTCGAGGACATCGGCGCCGGGGTGATCCTGCGCGGACTGCGTGCCGTATCGGACTTCGAGTACGAATTCCAGCTCGCCAGCATGAACCGACATCTGATCCCTGCCGCGGAAACCCTGTTCCTGACGCCGGCCGAGCAGTACAGCTTCATCTCCTCGTCGCTGGTGCGCGAGATCGCGCGACTCGGCGGCGACGTCTCCGGGTTCGTGCACCCGGCGGTGCAGCAGGCGCTGCGAATGCGCTATTCGAAATAGATCCCCGGAGTGGTTCGAAGGGCCGCTCCGTTTTCTCGGAAGCCGCGCGCGGTTTCCGAATTGCTCCGATGACCAACCAGTGAGGTATGCCATGCGCAAGTTTCTCCCGACTCTCGTCCTCGCCTGCGCCGCGACGTTCGCGCTGAGCGCCTGCGACCAGGGCGAAAAGAAGCCGGAAGCCGCCGCCACCGAGCAGAAGCCGGCGAAGGTGCCGCTGCCGGCCAACCCGGCCGACAAGACGGCGTGGAAGCAGTATCTGGTTGCGGTGGTCACCGACAACATGCAGGGCGTCAAGAGCAACCGTCCGTACATGTACTTCGTGCCGGGCGGCGACGACGACGCGGCCAAGGCCGATCGCGCCAACCAGCTCGACAACGTCAAGACCACGGTCTCGCGCGGCGTGCTGCCGGGCAACATGATGGCGTTCGGCGGTCCGGATTCGGCCGCGACCTCGCAGCTGATCGTCGAGGCGTTCAAGGACGCCCAGCCCGGCTCGTTCAAGGACGTGGTGGTGCTGTTCATCGGCGCGCCGGCCGACGGCGAGACGGTGAAGCAGGCGCTGGCCGCGTCGGCGGCGGACGTGCGCTTCGTCGAGGCGAAGTAGGAAAGCCGGGATTTCGGGGTTCGGGATTCGGGATTGGATCGGCGCCGCCCTGGCCGCAGTTTCTTTTCCGAATCCCCAATCTCCAATCCCGGCCCCAACGCATGTCCCTGAAGATCACCGAACTCTGCGTCAACTGCGACGTCTGCGAGCCGGTCTGTCCGAACGCGGCGATCAGCCTGGGTGCGGAGTTCTACGAGATCGCGCCGCAGCGATGCACCGAATGCGTCGGCCACTACGACACGCCGCAGTGCGTGGAAGTGTGCCCGGTCGAATGCATCATCACCGATCCGCAGCATCCCGAATCGCGCGATCAACTGCTGGCGAAGTTCGACGTCCTGACCCGGACGGACGTCCACGAGAAAGGCGGCCACGGATTGCCGCTGCCGATTCCCGCGCGCAAGGACGACGCCCAAGGAGAAACCTGACATGAAGCGCGTACGCGGCTTCGTCGCCGCGACGGCGACATTCGTCTTCTTCTGCAGCGCCGCGGCGCCGGCCGCCGACAAGCCGCCGCGTGCGGCGATCGCGAGCGCACACACGCTGGCCACGCAGGCCGGTTTCGAGGTGCTCGCCGCGGGCGGCAACGCGTTCGACGCCGCCGTCGCGGTCGCGGCAGCGCTGTCGGTGGTCGAGCCGCAGAGTTCGGGCATCGGCGGCGGCGGCCTGTTCCTGCTGCATCGCGCGAGCGACGGCAAGGAAGTGATGGTCGACGCGCGCGAGACCGCGCCGGCCGCGGTCGATTCGAAGTTCTATCTCGACGCCAACGGCGAGCCGGATCGCGACCATTCGACCAACGGCCCGCTTTCAGCGGCGATTCCGGGCGAGCCGGCCGGCCTGGTCTGGCTGGCGCGGCACTACGGCAAGCTGCCGCTGACGAAATCGCTGGCGCCGGCGATCCGCCTCGCGCGCGAGGGTTTCCAGCCGGACGGCCGGTTCCTGAAGGAGCTGGCGGCGCGCAAGGAAGTCATCGCGCGCTATCCGGGTTCCGCCGCGCTCTATCTCGTCGACGGCGAGGCGCCGAAGGCCGGCTGGACGTTCAAGTCGCCGGATCTGGCGCGCGTGCTCGAGCGCATCGCCGAGCACGGCAACGACGGTTTCTATCGCGGCGAACTGGCGAAGACCCTGGTCGACGGCGTGCGCGCGGCCGGCGGCAACTGGACGCTCGACGACCTCGCCAAGTACGAGGTCAAGGAGCGCGCGCCGCTCGCCTTCGACTATCGCGGCTGGCGCATCGTCACCGCGCCGCCGCCGTCGTCCGGCGGCATCGCGCTGGCCGAGATGCTGAACGTCCTCGGCGGCTACGAGCTGTCCAAGCTCGATCGCGTGCATCGCGTGCATCTCACCGTCGAGGCGATGCGCCGCGCATACCGCGACCGCGCCGAATACCTCGGCGATCCGGACTTCGTCGAGATGCCGATCGCGCGGCTGATGAGCGCGGACTACGCGGCCGGCCTGCGCGCATCCATCCATCCGGAGAAGGCGACGCCGAGCGAACTGCTGCCGCCGTACCTCGCTCCGCCGCAGGGTACGCACACGACGCATTTTTCGATCATCGATCGCGACGGCAATCTCGTCTCGGCCACGCAGACGGTCAACCTGATCTTCGGCTCCGGCTTCGTCGTTCCCGGCACCGGCTTCGTGCTGAACGACGAGATGGACGATTTCGCCCTGGTCGCCGGCAAGCCGAACGCGTTCGGCCTGCTCGGCAACGAGCGCAACGCGCCGCGGCCCGGCAGCCGCCCGCTGTCGTCGATGACGCCGAGCTTCGTGATCGGCGCCGACAAGGTCGGCGTGATCGGCACGCCCGGCGGCAGCCGCATCATCACGATGGTGCTCGAAGGCATCCTCGCCTTCGTCGACGGCGAGTCGCCCGAGAAATTCGTCGGCAATCCGCGCTATCACCACCAGTACATGCCCGACGTGATCTCGGCCGAGAAGGACGCCTTCACGCCGGACGAGGTCAAGGCGCTCGAGGCGATGGGGCACAAGGTCAACGAGTCCGAGCGCCGCTGGGGTTTCATGAACGCGGTCAGCTGGGACAAGAAGACCGGCGCGGTGCAGGCGGGTTCCGATCCGCGCGGCGATTCGGGGAGCGGGTTGGTGAAGCCGTGATTGGTGATTCGGGATTGGTGACCGCAGGGGCGGCGCGTTCGCGACTGCTCGCGGAATGAATCGCGAATTGTGACTTGCGCGAAACTGCGGGACCTGTAGCCTCCTCTCCCGAATCCCGAATCCCGAATCCCGAATCCCGAATCCCGAATCCCGGATCCCGGCTCCGAATGAAACTCTGGTCCCTCCTAGGCAATTCGCAGAAGCTCGACGGCGGCGCGATGTTCGGCAACGTGCCGCAGGCGATGTGGTCGCGCTGGATCACGCCGGACGAACACAACCGCATTCCGCTCGCCTGCCGCGCGCTGCTGGTCGACGATCTCGACGGCAAGACGGTGCTGTTGGAGACCGGCATCGGCGCGTTCTTCGATCCGAAGATGCGCGAACGCTACGGCGTGGTCGAGGATCGTCACGTCCTGCTCGATTCGCTGCGCGAAGCCGGCTTCTCGCACGAGGACGTCGACGTCGTGGTCGTGTCGCATCTGCATTTCGACCATGCCGGCGGCCTGCTCGACGCGTGGCGCGAAGGCGAGCCGCCGCGCCTGTTGTTCCCGAACGCGACCTACGTCGTCGGCGAGGAATGCTGGCAGCGCGCCCTGCATCCGCATCCGCGCGACCGCGCCTCGTTCATCCCGGAACTGCAGCCGCTGCTCGAAGCCTCCGGCCGGCTCGAGCGCGTGCAGGGCGAACGCAGCCTCGCGCTCGGTCCGCACGTGCGGTTCAGCTATTCCAACGGCCACACGCCGGGCCTGATGCTGGCCGAGGTCGAAAGCGCCGACGGCGGCATCGTATTCTGCGCCGACCTGATCCCGGGGCGGCCATGGGTGCATCTGCCGGTGACGATGGGTTACGACCGCTATCCGGAACTCCTGATCGACGAGAAGCGCGCGTTCCTCGACGACAAGCTCGCACGCGGCGTCCGGCTGTACTTCACGCACGACGTCGGCTGCGCCGCCGCGCGCGTGGTGCGCGACGACAAGGGTCGCTACTCGACCGTCGACGAACGCGCCGAACTCGTCGCGGAGGCGGCGTGAGCGAGCGCGCGAACCGCGGCGCGACGACGGCGCAGGTGCTCGTCGGGGTGACGCTGGCGATCGCGATCGTCGCCTTGCTCTGGCTCACCTGGCGCCAGCGCACCGAGACCGCGCCGGCGTCGGTCGCCACCGCGGAAACCACGCCGCTGGCGGTGTCGGCCGACCGCATCGATCCGGCCAACCAGGGCCGGTTGATCGAAGTCAGCGGCAGGTTGCGCGGGAAGGACGCGCCGCGCGACGAGCAGTTCGGGATCCATGCCGAGGCGGGAGCGATCGGCCTGATGCGTTCGGTCGAGATGCGGCAATGGGAAGAGACCTGCGCGCAGGAGAAATGCGAGTACGAGCAGGTCTGGTCCGCGCAGCTCATCGATTCGAGCGAATTCCGCCAGCGCCAGGGGCACGAGAATCCGCAGCGAGCGCCGTTCGACGGCGATCTGTTCGACAGCGACGAACTGCGCCTTGGCGCATTCCGTTTCGATCCCGACCTCGCCGCGCAGGTGCTCTTCGACGTCGAGGCGCCGGTCGCGCTGCCGGTGCGCGCGTCGCAGCTGCCGCCGAACCTGGCGGCGACCTTCCGCGACAGCGACGGCGCGCTCTACACCGGCGATCCGCAGCACCCGGCAATCGGCGACCTGCGCGTGAGCTATCGCGTCATCGCGCCGGTCGAGGTGTCGCGCATCCACGGCATCCAGGACGGCGAGTGGCTGCGGATGCCGGCCGCAAACTGACGTCGAAGAGGGAGGGGAGACGATGCGAATCACCGCGATTTACGCCGCATTGGCGGCGCTGCTCGTACTGGTTCTGGCCGCGCGCGTGGTGATCGCGCGCAATACCCGAAAGGTCGGCCTCGGCGACGGCGGTGACGGCGACCTCGCCAGACGCATCCGCGCCCACGCGAATGCGCTGGAGAACTTGCCGCTGGCGTTGCTGCTGCTCCTGCTGCTGGAGCTGAACCAGACGCAGCCGGTCCTGCTGCACGGCTTGGGCATCGCTCTGATCGTCGCGCGCATCGCGCACGCGATCGGCCTGTCGCGTTCTTCCGGCCACAGCGTCGGCCGTTTCGGCGGAACCGGGCTGACCTGGCTGGTGATGCTGGCGATGGCGTTGCTGTTGTTGTGGCAGGCCTTCGCGTTCACGCGGCTGACCTGATTTCCGCGCCCGCTGCGGGGGCGCCGGTCGCGGCGAGGTGGAGAGGATCCGCGCCGACTAGGAATGCGGATCGCCGAACAGCGCCTCGCCGTGATCGAGCAGGTAGAGGCCGGCGAACATCTTCGGGTCGATCGAGTAGCCAGCGCGGATCTTCGCCACCAGCCACGCCGGGGCTTCCGCCCGCGGGATCTCGTGCACGACGATGTCCTCGGTCTCGTCGCCGCCGCCCGCGTGCGCGCGCTCGAGTTCGTAGGCGCGCACGAAGGCGAGGATCTCGTTGCTCATGCCGGCCGAGGTCGGTCCGGCCATCAGGAATTCGATGCGGCCGGCGCGGTAGCCGGTTTCCTCGATCAGTTCGCGGTGCGCGGCCTCGACCGCGCTTTCATCGGCGTTGCCGGCGACGTCGCCGACCAGGCCGGCCGGCATCTCGATGGTCATGCATTCGATCGCCGGCCGGTACTGCTCGACGAAGAGAATGCGGTCCTCGGGCGTGACCGCGACAATCATCACGCCGCCGCCCGGATTGGTGCGCTCGGCGTATTCCCAGCGCCCGCGCTTCTTCAGGCGTAGCCAGGTTCCGTTGCAAAGCGTCTGTGTTTCGGTCATGGTAGGCGGCTTTCCTGAACTTTCCTGAGCCCGTCGGGTCTTGCTACGTCCGGCTAGCTTGCGAGGTACCCTCGATGAAGATCAAGCAGATTCTGTGTGCGCTCGCCTTCAGCGCGATGGCGGCGACGGCGTTCGTGCGGCCCGCATCCGCCGACGGCCAGCCGGCCGTCGACCCGGCCAAGCTGAGCGAAGCCCAGATCACGCAGATGCAAGTGCCGCAGGCGCTGTTCAAGCTGGCGACGATCTACAAGGAGAGCGGCGATCTCGAGCGGCTCTCCTGGGCGCTGCGCCGTCTCGTCGCGCTGCGGCCGAGCAGTCCGGAGCTGAAGCTCGCGCTGGCCACGACCTACGCGCAGCGCGGCCAGAAGACCGAGACCTACGAGCTCCTGCTGGCGATGCAGAAGCAGGGCCTCGGATACGACCTGACCAAGAACGAGAACTTCAGCAAGGTCTCCGACACCCGCGTCTGGAAGTACATCCTCGAGGGTCTCGAGGCGAACCTGAAGCCGTTCGGCGAAGGCAAGGTCGCCTTCTCCCTGCCGGCGGGCGACTACATGTTCGAGTCGCTGGCCTACGATCCGGCGCGCAAGCGGTTCCTCGCCGGCAGCGTCCGCGAAGGCAAGATCTACCTGGTCGGCAAGGACGGCAAGCTCGAGGACTTCATCACGCCGAGCGCGGCGAACGGGCTGTGGAGCGTGTACGCGATGGCGGTGGTGCCGGAGGACGACGCGCTGTACGTCGCCAGCACCGCATCGGTGTACTTCAAGGGCTTCAAGCAGGACGACTACGGCAAGGCCGGTGTGTTCAAGTTCAAGCTGTCGACCGGCAAGCTCGTCGACAAGTACCTGCTGCTGCCCGACGGAAATCCGCGCACCCTGTCGACCATCGCGGCCGGACGCGGCGGCCTGGTGTTCGCCGCGGACGGGCTGCGCAACCAGATCTATCGCCTCGACGGCGGCCAGCTGAAGCTGACGATGGAAAATCCGCACCTGACCAGCGTGCGCGGCCTCGCCCTGGACGACGCCGGCAAGACGCTCTACTTCGCCGACTTCTCGCTCGGCGTGTTCGGCATCGACCTCAATGCCGGCAGGGGCTTCGACGTCGCCTACGATCCGCGCTCGCTGACCCTCGGCGGCATCGACGGCCTGTACTGGTACCAGCAGAACCTGGTGGTGATCGAGAACGGCATGAGCCCGCAGCGCGTGATGCGCCTGTCGCTCAGCGAAGACGGCCGCAAGATCATGCGCGCCACGCCGCTCGACGCGTCGAATGCCGACTTCGAATTGCCGACGTACGGCGCCATCGACGGCGACGGGCTGTACTTCATCGCCAACAGCCAGAAGAACCTCTACGACGGCTACGGCACCCTGAAGAGCGACGCGAAACCCAAGCCGGTGAAGGTGTTCCGCAGCGACCTGCGCTTCGCCTGGGATGCGAAGGGCACGCCCGACCTGCGCCCGCCGCACATGATGCCGATGCTGCCGGAGAGCCGCTCCACGCCAGGCACCGGCGTATTCGGCAACGTGGTAGGCGGTTCGAAGAGCGCCGCCGGCGGCTGACGCCCGGCGGGCTCGCACTCGGCGGCGAGGTTTTCGCGTCGTCGAGTGCGCGGCGCCGGCCGCGGCGATTCGATTCGCGGCAGCCGCGAACGATCGGGCCGATATTCCCCGGCGATGTCATGCCCGCGAACGCGGGCGTCTCCGGAAGGACTGGCGCATCCTGCCGCGAGAAACTTCCCGCACGGCGCTGCCGCCGCGCAGCTCGTCCTCGCCGCTCAGGCCTCCCGCATCGCGGGAATGACGGCGTCTTCCGCGGCTTCTCTTCGCGTCGCCAGGGCACGCACGCGTGTCCGCGTCAGCGGGCCGAAGTTGAGCCGGTCGAGCAGGACTTCCAGCTCGCCGTCGAACGCGCGGCGGCGATAGCCCGCTTCGTCCGCCGGCACCGGCGCGTCCAGCGCGATGCCGGTGAGGCGGCGCGACAGGCGCGCGAGTTCGGCGTGCTCGCGCAGCTTCTGCGCTGCCGCGGCCGCGCCGCGCGTGCGCAGGAACGCGACCTCGTCGGCGCGCTCGAGCAGGGCGTCGAGCGTGCCGAAATGGTGCAGCAGGATCGCCGCGGTCTTCGCGCCGATGCCGGGCACGCCGGGAATGTTGTCGGTGGCGTCGCCGGTCAGGGCGAGATAGTCGGCGACCTGGTCCGGCCGTACGCCCAGGCGCTGCTTCACGCCGGCGCCGTCCCAGCGCAGATTGCGCGACGGGTCCCATTGTTCGTCGTGCAGGCCGATCAACTGGCCGAAGTCCTTGTCCGCCGAGACGATCACGCTGCGCACGCCGGCGCGCCGCAGCGCTTCCAGCGCGCTGCCGATCAGGTCGTCGGCCTCGTACTGCGTATCGCGCAGCACGATTGCGCCGAGTGCCTGCGCGATGCGCCGGCAGCTGTCGAACTGGCGCAGCAGATCCGGCGGCGCCGGCGGCCGGTTCGCCTTGTAGTCGGCGTAGATCGCGTTGCGGAAGCAGGTGGTCAGCGACTCGTCGAACGCGACGGCGAGGTGCGTCGGCTGCGCGCGCTCGAGCAGATCGAGCAGGAAGCGCGTGAAGCCGTGCACCGCATGCGCCGGCGCACCGTCGGCGTCGAACACGTCCGGTCCTTGCGCGAACCAGGCGCGACAGACGTAAAGACTGCCGTCGACGAGATGCGCGGTTCTCATCGCGCGCGGACGCAAGGCGAGCGGGGCGGGAGCGCGCGCTCGTGACGCAACGGCATGAAAAGCACGGAAATCAAGCGGACTCCGACACACGGCGAACGAGAGGCATGGTTTAGCATACCCGGACAGGGCCGCAGATCGTTCGGTTCGCGGCGGAGGGGGCCGCGATGGACTTGCAGTTCCGCACGGCCGGCCGCATTGCGTGGTCCGCCGTGACGGATGAGGAAAGCCATCATGACGGGCTCAGACAACGCCACAACGGATCGTCCGGCCGACGACCTCACCGACTTGTTCCGCGCCTGGCGCGACGGTGAATCGGGCGCGTTCGACGCCTTGTTCGCCGCGCTCTACCAGCAGTTGCGCGCGCTGGCCCATCGCCAGGCGTCGCGCGGCGGCGCCGGCACGATGCTGCAGACCACCTCGGTCGTCCACGAGGCCTACTTGCGGCTCGCCGGTTCCCCGCAGATCGAGGTGGAGGGACGCGAGCACTTCTTTTCGCTGGCCGCGCGCGCGATGCGTTTCGTGCTGGTCGACTACGCGCGCATGAGCGGATCGGACAAGCGCGGCGGCGACGCCTTGCTGGTGACCCTTGGCGAAGCCGTCGGCGTGGCGGCGCCGACCGCATCCGCCGAGGAAGTGCTGATCATCGACCAGGCGCTCGAACGCCTGGCCACGCTCGACGCCCGCCAGGCGCAGGTGTTCGAGCTGCGCTCGTTCGGCGGCCTGACTGTCGATGAGATCGCCGAGCTGATCGGCGTCGCCCGCGCGACCGTCAAGCGCGACTGGGACAAGGCGAAATTGTTCGTCGCGCGCGAGCTGGGCGGAGGCGCGCCGGCGTGAATGCCGGCGGCGACGACGCGGCGGCGCGGCGCTGGGCGCGCGTCGGAGAGATCCTCGATCGCGCGCTCGGCGCGTCCGGCGCGGAACGCGAGCGGATCGTCGAGGAATGCTGCGCGGGCGACGCGGACTTGCGCGCCGAAGTCGAAAGCCTGCTCGGCGCGGAAGCGGTCGCCGACGCGAAGCTGGAGAACCGCGTGCTCGAATGGGCCGGCGATCTGGCCGGCGAGGAGATCCCCGGTGTCGCCGCCGAGCACGTCACCGGCGACCTGATTGGCGGCTGGCGCCTCGGCGGGGAAATCGGCCGCGGCGGCATGGGCACGGTCTGGCGCGCCGAGCGCGCCGACGGCGTGTTCGAGGAGCGCGCGGCGTTGAAGCTGATCCGGCGCGGGCTGGACAGCGACGCGATCCTGGGGCGCTTCCTGGCCGAGCGCAGGATTCTCGCGCGGCTGCAGCATCCGAACATCGCACATCTGGTCGACGGCGGCATGACCGAGGACGGCCGGCCGTACTTCGCGATGGAGCTGGTCGAAGGCGAGCCGATCACGACCTGGGCCGACGCGCGCAAGCTGTCCGTGCGCACGCGCGTCCGCCTGCTGCTCGGCGCGATCGACGCCGTGCAGCACGCGCACCAGCGGCTGGTGATCCATCGCGACCTGAAGCCGTCGAACATCCTGGTGACGACGACGGGCGACGTGAAGCTGCTCGATTTCGGCATCGCCAAGCTGCTCGACGCGGAAACGGCCGGAGCGGAGTCGGCCTCGCTGACCCAGCTCGGCCTGCGCATGCTCACGCCGGAATACGCCGCGCCGGAACAATTGCGCGGCGAATCGGCGACGACCGCCACCGATGTCTACGCGCTCGGCGTGCTGCTCTACGAATTGCTGGTCGGCGAGCGCCCGACCGCCGCGCGCCACCAGCAGGGGCCGCCGGCCGACGGCTCGGTGCGTCCGGTGCCGCGCCCGTCGACGCGCGTCGGCGAGCAGGCCGCGCACGACCGCGGGAGCAGCCGCGATCGTCTGCGACGCGCGCTGCGCGGCGACCTGGACACGATCACGCTGCGCGCCTTGCACGAGGAACCGGAGCGCCGCTATCGCACCGCCGAGGCGCTCGGCGACGACCTGCGCCGCTATCTCAATGGCCGCCCCGTGCGCGCGCGGCCGGACAGCGTGGGATATCGCGTGCACAAGTTCGTCGTGCGCAACCGGCTGGCGACCGCCGCGGCGGTGCTGGCGACGCTGAGCCTCGGCGGCGGCCTGTTCGCCACCGCCTGGCAGGCGCGCCGTGCGGAACAGCGCGCGGACGAAGCTCGACTGCAGGCGCAGCGCGCCGAGGAGGTCAAGGGTTTCCTGGTGCGCATCTTCGAAGCCGGCGGCACGCGCGAGTGGCGCAAGGAGCCGACCGCGCGCGAACTGCTCGACGCCGGCGCACGTCGCGTCGACGAGGAACTGGCGGCCAATCCTGCGTTGCGCGCGGAGATGCAGGCCGTCATCGGCGAGCTCTATCTGGACCAGGGCCGCCTGGACGCCGCGGAGCCGCTGCTGCGGAGCGCGCTCGAGCAGCGGCGCAGGTCGCCCGGCGAAGGCAGCGCGGAGTACGCCGACTCGCTCTACCAGTGGTCCGTGCTGCTCCACGAGAAGGGCGACTGGCGCGAGGCGCAGGCCGCGCAGACGCGCGTGCTGTCGCTGCTGCGCGGCGGCGCCGCCGCTGATCGGTCCGCCGATCGGCCGGACGATCTGCCTGACGATCTGCCTGACGATCGGCGCGTGGCGAAGGCGCTCGGCGGCCTGTCGGCGTCGACGTGGGCACTCGGCGATGCGGACGAGGCGATCCGTCTTCGCCGCGAGGCGATCGCCATCGCGCGCCGAGCGAGTGGTGCCGACGATGGTGCCGTCGCCGACGATCTGCGCCTTCTCGCGTCGATGCTCGCCGAGCGGCAGCAGTACGCCGAAGCGGAGCCGCTGTTCGAGGAGGCGCTGGCGATCTACCGGCGCGTCCACGGCGCGCGCAGCGTGCGCTACGCGCTCGGACTCAACGACCAGGCGGTCGCACGCCAGAGCCGCGGCGAGATCGAGCGCGCGGCGACCGCCTATCTGGAAGCGGCCGACATCTATCGCCAGGCGGGCGATCCGATCGATCGGGAAGAGTCGATCCATCGCTACGGCAAGGCGCTGTGCACGCTCGGCCGTTTCGACGAGGCGGAGAAGCGCCTGCGCGAATCCCTGGAGCTGGTGAAGCGCGACCACGTCGCCGCGGACCGGGTGACCATGCGCACGCTCGATCTGGGCGCCTGTCTCCTCGAAGCGGGGCGTCATGCCGAGGCGGATGCGCTGCTGCGCGCCGGCCTGGATGGGCTGCCGCGCAATGGCGAATCGGACACGAGCTGGGCGGCGTCCGCTGCCTGCAAGTACGCCGACTCGTTGCTCGAGCAGGGCCGCCTCGACGAGGCGAAGCCGTGGTTCGAGCGCGCCCTGCGCTCGTCCGGCCGTCTGCTCGGCGCGGACGACGCATCCGGCGCCGACTGCCTGCGCGGCCTTGCCCGCGTGAATTTCGCCGCGGGCGCGCGCGAGGAGGGATTGGCGCAGACGCGGCAGGCGTTGCAGGTCCTGCGGCGCACGCGCGGACCGACCCATCCGGCGGCCGCGGCGGCCGCCGTCGACCTGGCCGCGCTGGAGCTGCGCGCCGGTAACGCCGAGGACGCGGAAGCGCTGCTGCGCGAGGCCGAGCCGGCGTTCGAGTCGAGCGGCGACCGTCCGCACCTGGTCATGGTGCGCATGCTGCGGGGAGCGGCGTTGAGCCGGCTCGGGCGTGCGGACGCCGCGCAGCCGCTTCTGCGCGAGGCGTTCGCGGCGCGGCGCGGCTTATACGGCGAACGCAACGTCAGGACCGCCGAGGCCGAGATCCATCTCGGCCGATGCCTGATCGAGAATGGCGAGAAGAAGGAAGGCCGGCGCCTGCTCGAACACGGACGCTCGATCCTGCGCCAGCGCATGCGCGGGCACGAGGCGCTCGATATCGCCAACGCGGCGCTCGCGCGGACCTGACGCAATCGTTCCGCGGCAGGGCGAACGCTCGGGATCGCTCAGCGACCCCGAGCGGCGTGCCGGTCGAGCGTGCGGATTTCGCGACCGGAACGCCTCACCTCATGTTCGCTGCGCGGTCAGGCGTTCCACTCGCCGAGGATGTCCGCCAGTGCCGGGCGGTTGCGCTCGGGGGCCGGCTCGCGGCTGGTGCCGATGTGCACGAAGCCGACCACGCGCTCGTGCGCGGCGAGGCCGAGCAGGTTCGCCGCTTCGCGGTCGTAGGCGGCCCAGCCGGTCAGCCATTGCGCGCCGTAGCCGAGCGCCTGCGCGCCGAGCAGCAGGTTGTAGGCGACGCAGCCGGCCGAGAGCAGTTGTTCCTGCTCCGGCACCTTCGGGTGGTTCGCTTCGAGCCGCGCGATCACGGCGACGATCAGCGGTGCGAACGAATAGCGCTCGCGATCCTTCTGCAGCGCCGCCGGCGGCGCGTCGGGCTCGTTGCGCGCGTGGATTTCGGCCAGCGCCGCGCCGAGCTTCGCGCGTGCTTCGCCGCGGACGACGAGCAGGCGGAACGGCACCAGCTTGCCGTGATCCGGCACGCGGATCGCGGCGGTGAGCAGGCGTTCGAGTTCGGCGGCGTCGGGACCGGGTTCGCCGAGCTGGCGCGAAGGGACCGAACGGCGCTGGTTGAGAGTGTCGAGTGCGGACAAGGGAAGTTCCGGAAAGCGATGACGAATGGGGTCCGAGCATAGCGGACGCCTCCGACATGTGCTGGTCGTGTGCGGCGCATTCAAGTCGCGGCCCCGGCGGCTCGCCATGCGCCGCTGAACTAGGCTAGGATCGAGATTCATCTGGGGTGCGAGAGGCAGGCATGGCGACGACGATCGTGGCGTTGCGCGAGACCGTTCCCGGCGAGCGCCGTGTCGCGCTCACTCCCGAAGTCGCCAAGAAGCTGCGCGCGCGCGGCGCACGCATCGTGCTGCAGGACGGCACCGGCGCCTCCGCGTATTTCCCCGACGCCACCTACGCCGACAGCGAGATCGCTGCCGCGTCCACCGCGCTGGCGCAGGCCGACGTGCTGCTGAAGGTGCAGCCGCCGTCGCTGGAAGAGATCGCCGCGTTGAAGGAAGGCGCGGTCGTGATCGGCCATCTGCAGCCGCATCTCGCTCCCGAACGCACGAAGGCGCTGCGCGACCGCAAGATCACCGCGTTCGCGATGGAACTCCTGCCGCGCACGACGCGCGCGCAGGCGATGGACGTGCTGTCCTCGCAGGCCGCCGTGTCCGGCTACAAGGCCGTGCTGATCGCGGCCGAGGCGGCACCGAAATTCTTCCCGATGCTGACCACCGCCGCCGGCACGATCCGGCCGAGCAAGGTGCTGATCGTCGGCGCCGGCGTCGCCGGCCTGCAGGCGATCGCGACCGCCAAGCGCCTCGGCGCGCAGGTCGAAGGCTTCGACGTGCGGCCGGAGACGAAGGAGCAGATCGAATCGCTCGGCGCCAAGTTCCTCGACCTCGGCGTCAGCGCCGCCGGCAGCGGCGGCTACGCGCGCGAGCTGACCCAGGAAGAACGCGACAAGCAGCAGCAGGCGCTGGCCGACCACCTGAAGAACATCGACGTGGTCGTCACCACCGCCGCCGTGCCCGGGCGCAAGGCGCCGCGGATCATCAGCGCGGCGATGGTCGCCGGCATGCGCCCCGGCGCGGTGATCGTCGACATCGCCGCGGAAACCGGCGGCAACTGCGAGCTGACCAGGGCCGGCGAGTTCATCACCACCGACAACGGCGTCGGCATCATCGGCCCGGTCAACCTGCCGGCCAGCGCGCCGGTGCACGCCAGCGAGATGTACGCGCGCAACCTCTACAACTTCCTCGAGCTGTCGCTCAAGGACGGCGCGCTGACGCTGGATTGGGACGACGAGCTGATCGCCAAGACCTGCATCACGCATGCGGGCGAGATCCGGCACGAGCCGACCAAGGCGCTGGTCGACGGATCCTGACGCCGTCATTCCCGCGGAGGCGGGATCCATGGGCTCCAAGGTTCGACGCAGTTCGCGAAACAGGGATTCCCGCTTTCGCGGGAATGACGAAGCAAAGACGAGAGCAGCCACATGATCGACGGATTCCTCGCGCTGTACATCTTCATGCTCGCCGCGTTCACCGGCAAAGAGATCATCGGCCGCGTGCCGGTGATCCTGCACACGCCGCTGATGTCGGGCTCGAACTTCGTGCACGGCATCGTGCTGGTCGGCGCGATGATCGCGCTGGCGCACGCCGAGTCGCCGCTGGCCATCGCGATCGGCTTCATCGGCGTCGTTCTCGGCGCCGGCAACGCCGCCGGCGGCTACGTGGTCACCGAACGCATGCTCGAGATGTTCAAGTCGAGTAAGGACGAGAAGAAGGGATGAGCGCGATGGACACTCAAATGATGCTCGTCTGGGTCGCCAAGGCCAGCTACTTCCTCGCCGCGGTACTGTTCATCCTCGGCATCAAGCGCATGTCCTCGCCGGTCACCGCGCGCAAGGGCATCGTCTGGGCCGGCGTCGGCATGGTCATCGCGACGCTGGCGACGTTCGCGATCACGCGCGGCCACAACCTCGGCTACATCCTCGCCGCGATCGCGCTCGGCGTGGTCCCGACCTGGCTCTGGGGCAAGAAAGTCGCGATGACCGACATGCCGCAGATGGTCGCGCTGTTCAACGGCATGGGCGGCGGCTCGGCGGCGGCGATCGGCGCCGGCGAACTGCTCAAGTTCTCGCACGCCGGCGCGCCGACGCCGCCGCTGGCGACGCTGGCGCTGGCCGTGATCGGCGCGCTGATCGGCGCGATCTCGATGACCGGCTCGATCATCGCCTGGGCCAAGCTCGACGGCCGCATGGACAAGCGCTTCACCTTCGGCGGCCAGCAGGTGGTCAACTTCGCCGTGTTCGCGGGGGCGGTGCTGGCCGGTCTGGCGCTGGTGTTCTGGAAGCTCGACGCGAGCCTGGTGGTGGTGTTCTTCCTGCTCGCGCTCGCCTTCGGCGTGCTGATGACGCTGCCGATCGGCGGCGCCGACATGCCGGTGGTGATCTCGCTGTACAACGCGTTCACCGGCCTCGCGGTCGCGTTCGAAGGCTACGCGATGGGCATCGAGGCGCTGATCGTCGCCGGCATGGTGGTCGGTGCGGCGGGCACCTTCCTGACCCAGCTGATGGCGAAGGCGATGAACCGCCCGATCAGCAACGTGCTGTTCTCCAATTTCGGCGGCGGCGGCGAAGGCGCCGAGATCGCCGGCGCGCAGAAGCCGATCGACGCGGCCGACGCGGCGTCGCTGCTGTACATGGCCGAGAAGGTCATCATCGTGCCGGGCTACGGCATGGCCGTGGCGCAGGCGCAGCACAAGATTTGGGAACTGTCGCAGGCGCTGATCAAGGCCGGCAAGGAAGTGAAGTTCGCGATCCATCCGGTCGCCGGCCGCATGCCTGGCCACATGAACGTGCTGCTCGCCGAAGCCGGCGTGCCGTACGACCTGATCGCCGACATGGACGACATCAATCCCGAGTTCAAGACCTGCGACGTCGCCATCGTGATCGGCGCGAACGACGTGGTGAATCCGGCCGCGAAGACCGACAAGTCCTCGCCGATTTTCGGCATGCCGATCCTCGACGTGGTCGATTCGCGCCAGACCATCGTGATCAAGCGCGGCAAGGGCACCGGCTTCGCCGGCATCGAGAACGCGCTGTTCTACGCCGACAACACGCGCATGCTGTACGCCGACGGCAAGGAAGCGGCGAACCAGCTGATCTCCGAGCTGAAGGCGATCGAGGGCGGCGGCGGGCACTGAGCGAGGCATGTGCCGCTTCGCGCCGCGCGCGATCCTGCTCGCCGTCGCGGCGTGCTGCGCGGCGTTCGCGAGCGGCGCGCAGGCCGCGACGGCGATCGCGAATGCGCGCATCGAAGTCTTCAAGGCCGAGCGCGAGCTGCGCGTCTACTCCGGCGACGCGCTGCGCAAGACCTACCGCATCGGCCTCGGCAGCAACCCGGTGCCGCCGAAGCGTCGCCAGGGCGACCGAGCGACGCCGGAAGGGCGCTATTTCATCTCGCACAAGAACCCGCGCAGCCAGTTCTACCTCTCGCTCGGCGTCAGCTATCCGAACGCGGACGATGCCGAGCGCGGCCTGCGCGAGAAGCTGATCGGCAAGGCGCAGCGCGACGGCATCGTGCGCGCGATCGAGGCGCGCCGGCCGCCGCCGTCGAACACGGCGCTCGGCGGCGACATCTTCGTGCACGGCAACGGCTCGGCATCGGACTGGACCTGGGGCTGCATCGCGCTCGACGACGCCGACATGAAGGAACTGTACAACTCGATCGAGGCCGGCACGCCGATCACGATCCATCCCTGAGCGTCAGGCTTCGATCCGAGGCTGCGATCGTCAGGCCGGAACGTCGGCAGCCGTCGCCACGACCACCGCGAACAGATCGCCGAGTGCCGCCAGCGACGCGGCCTGCAGCGCGGATGCCGCCAGCGTGCCGCCGTCGGCGGTCGGCAGCGCGCGCGTCGCGGTGGCGTCGCCGGGCACCGTCACCTGGTAGCCGAGATTGAACGCGCCGCGCGTGGTCGAGTTGATGCACATGTGCGTCATGAAGCCGGCGACGACGAGCCGGTCGCGGCCGAGCGCCTTGAGGCGGGCGTCGAGATCGGTGCCGACGAACGCGTTCGGAAAGTTCTTCACGATCACCGCTTCGCCCTCGCGCGGCGCGACCGGCGCGGCGATCGCGCCGATGGGCGTGCGGATGTCGAACGGCGTTCCCGCGCCCGAGTCGTGCTGGATGTGCACGATCGGCGCGCCGGCGCTGCGCGCGCGCTCCAGCAGTTCCGCGCAGCGTTCCAGCGCGGCCTCGACGCCGTCGAGCAACATCACGCCCTCGCGGTAGGTGTTCTGCGCGTCGACGATGATCAGCGTCGATTCGGACAACGACGCGGGAGCGGCGGGGCGGCCGGCGAGATCGCGCAGGGTGACGAGCTTGGACATGGCACTTCCTTTCGGTTCGTAGGGAGCGCCAGCGTAGCTTCGCGGGTATCCTGCGTGAATTCACATTCGTGCACGTCGAACCTGCAAAATTGCAGGCAGGTCCGGAGCCGCTCATGCATTGGGACGATCTGCGTTTCCTGGTCGAAATCGGCCGCTGCGGCTCGCTGGCCGCCGCGTCGCGGCGCCTGCGCGTGGACCAGACCACGGTCGCGCGACGCCTGCGTGCGCTCGAACGACGGCTCGGCGCGACGTTGTTCGAACGCGTCGACGGCCGCTGGATCGCGACGGCGCTCGGCCTGCGCGTGCTCGAACGCGTCGAAGGCATCGAGGAGAGCGTCGCCGGCATCCAGCGCGTCGCCGCCAGCGGCGGCAAGGCCGTCGCCGGCACGGTACGCGTCACCTCGATCGCCTCGATCGCGATCGGCTATCTCGCGCCGCGGCTGCCGTCCCTGTACGCGCGTCATCCGGTGCTCACGGTCGACCTGATCGAGAGCAACGAAAACTTGAGCATTTCGCGGCGCGAAGCGGACATCGCGATCCGCCTCGCGCGTCCGGACAGCGGCGATTTCCTGATCCGCAAACTGGTCGATTGCGGGCTCGCGTTGTACGAGAGTGCGGACCCTTCCGCGGCGCGCGCGGCGGAGGATTGCTGGGTCGCCTATCGCGAGGACCTGGCCGGCACTCCGGAGATGCGCTGGATCGAGCAGCATCGCGACGGCGGCCGCATCCGCCTGCACTCCAACAGCCCCGGCGGCCTCGCCGCGGCGATCGCCGGCGGCGTCGGACGCGGCATCCTGCCGTGCTTCCTCGGTGATGCGTGGCCGGGCCTGCGCCGGGTGAGCGGGCGCGAGCCACTGCTCAACCGGCCCTTGTGGCTGCTCAGCCATCGCGAGGCACGCCGCCAGGCCGGCGTGTCGGCAGTGGCGCAGTGGTTGACCGAATGCTTCGAGGCCGACGCGTCGAGTTTCGTCGGCGTGCTGTCGCGCGATCCGGCGCCGCAGCGGCGCCGGCGCTGAGTCGGGCCGATCGAAGCGGCGTCAGCGCCGCCAGGTGGCGAGCACGGCGCCGGCCAGGGCGAGCAGGACGATGACGCCCGACCAGCCGCGCAGATTCGCCGCGGCGATGTCGACTGCCATCGCGGGATCGATCTGTACCAGGGCCGCGCGCATCGGCAGGCCGAGCAGTGCGGCGACCTGGGCGACCGCCTGCAGGTAGAACGCGTAAGCCGTCGCCAGCGCGACGCAGACCGCGGCGGCGAGCGCGCCGCCCCAACGGCCCGCGTAGCCGTTGCCGCGCAACTGCCAGACCACGACCGCGGCGACGACGAACGCGAACGCGGCGAGGTCGCCGCGCGTGTACAGGGAGAGCAGGCACCAGACCGCGCCGCCGGCGAGCGCGCACATCAGCGCGATGACGAGGCCGAACACGCGCGGGCGCTGCATGGCATTGGTGGCGGACATCGGCGGCATCGCTCCGGCGCCGACCCCTGGCGCGAAACAATCGATGATAACAGCGGCGCGCGCAGTCGCGCGGAATCCCTTCGTTCCTCCTCGCGGAGGCTTCAGTCGAGCAGGAAGCCGTTCAATTCCGCGGTCGTCAGCGTGCGATCGAGGTAGTCGAAGCGGCCGTTCTCGCGGATCTCGCGCGCGGCGGCGTGCAGGCCGCTCATCGCGGCGCGGTAGAGCGAGGTGGCGAGGCTGATGCGGCGCACGCCGGCCGCTTCGAGCTCGGCCACGGTGAACGAACGGCCGCGGATGCCGACCATGAAGTTCAGCGGTTTCGTCAGCGCCGCGCAGACCGTGCGCACGGCGTCGAGATCCGGCAGGCCGGGCGCGAACAGCACGTCGGCGCCGGCGCGCTCGTAGGCCTGCAGGCGGCGGATGGTGTCGTCGAGATCGGCGCGGCCGTGCAGGAAGTTTTCCGCGCGCGCGGTCAGCGTGAAGCGGAACGGCAGCGCGCGTGCCGCTTCGGCGGCCGCGGCGACGCGTTCGACGGCATGCGCGAGATCGTAGATCGGCTGCGTCTCGTCGCCGCCGAAGTCCTCGATCGAGCCGCCGACCAGGCCTACGTCGGCGGCGAGACGGATCGTCTCGGCGACGACCTCGGGCGCGTCGCCGAAGCCGTTCTCGAGATCGGCCGACACCGGCAGGTCGGTCGCGGCGACGATCGCACGCGCGATCGCCAGCGATTCCTCGCGCGTGATGCCGCCGTCGTGCCGTCCGAGCACGGCGGCGCTGGCGCCGCTGGAGGTCGCCAGCGCGTCGAAGCCGAGTCCGCCGAGCAGGCGCGCGGAGCCGGCATCCCAGGCGTTGGCGATCACGAACGCGTGCGGCTGCTCGTGCAGGGCGGCGAAGCGTTCGGCTTTGGCGGCGGCATCGATGTGCATGAGGCGAGCCCTCGTGGGTTCGGAATTTCGCCGGCGATCAGCGCCCGACCCTCTAGCGCTCGACCATCGGCTTGGAGAAATGGAAGCCCACGATCGTCATTCCGTGGCGGAAGTAGAAGCGATGCGCGCGTTGACGCTGCGTGCCGGAGTCGAGCGTGAACGTCTGGCAGCCGGCCGCGCGCGCGAGCGCTTGCAGGTGGACGAGCAGCGCTTCGCCGACGCCTTCGGATCGTCGCGTCTCGTCGGTGACGAGGTCGTCGACGTACATGTGCAGGCCGTCGAACGTGTTTTCGTGGATCCGGTACACCGCCACGCCGGTCACCGCGCCGTCGCGCACGGCGACGCACAAGCGACCGCCGTCGGCGAAGACGCGAAGCATCTTGCGCTCGTAGTCGGCCGGCAGGTGCGGGCGCAGTTGCCGATGCACCGTCTCGGCCTTGGCCAGCCATTCCGGTTCGCGCACCGATCCCGTCGCGTCGTTGACGTCGACGATGCGCAATGCCGACGCGTCGGGCGGCGTCGTGGCCGTGGGACGGTTCATCGGCGTGCTCCCGGCGCGAGCAGCGCGCGCACCGAGGCGGGCAGGCCCGCGTCGCCCATCGAGGCATCCGGTTGCGGCGCGGCGTAGCGCGTCTCGATCGGCACCACGCCGGCCCAGTGCGGGAGTGCCAGATCGGCCGCGTCGTCCTTGACCCCGCCGTCGCGCACCTTCGCGCTGGCGTCCTCGATCTCGAAGCGCAGCAGCTTGGTCGCGGCGAGTTCGTTGCGGTCGGCGGCGCGCGATTCGGCGGCACGCCCCGGGATCAGCGCCTCGACGAGGCGCTCCAGCGCGGCGGCCTTCTGCGCCGGGTCGTCGACCAGCACGGCGCGGCCGAACGCGACCACCGAGCGATAATTGACCGAATGATTGAAATGCGAGCGCGCCAGCACCAGCGCGTCGGTCAGCGTCACGCCGACGCAGGCCGGAACGCCTTCGCCGAGGCGGTTCAACAGGCGGCTCGCGATCGAGCCGTGCAGCAGCAGCGCGTCGCCGTCGCGCGCGTACAGCATCGGGATCACCACGGGCTGGATCGCACCGGGCTGCGTCTCCACGCAGAAGCCGACGTGGGCGATCATGCCGGCGTCGAGGATCGCGTGGATCGCCTCGCGCTCGTAGTGCGCGCGCTGCTTGACGCGTTGCACGTGGTGGCGGGGCTTGCGAGTACCCGGGCGAGGTTCCATAGATGTTTCCCGACGAACGAGGCGATACCGTAGCGCCGCTTATTGGTACCATGTAGCACCAAGATTCCGGTCATCGACAGGGCCAATCATGTACCTCGACCTGGACGGCCAGGGCGCGCGCTACGCGCAGCTGATCCGCGCCTTGAAGGGCGCGATCCTCGACGGCCGCTTCGCCGCCGGTGCGCGTCTGCCGGCGAGCCGCTCGCTCGCACGCGAACTGGACCTGTCGCGCAACACGGTGCTCGCCGCCTACGAGCAACTGCAGGCGGAGGGCTTCCTGCTCGGCCGCGTCGGCTCGGGCAGCTTCGTCGCCAACGTCGGCAGCACGGCGCCGCCGAAGCGGCCGTCGAACGCGCTGATCGCGCCGCTGTCGGCGTTCGCGCGGCGCGCGCTGACCAACACCGACGGCCGCGGCATTCCCGGTCGCCAGCACTTGGACCTGCGCTACAACCTGCAGTACGGCCTGCCGCTGGTGAATCCGCTGCTGGCGAGCGTGTGGCGGCGCGAGGTCAGCCGCGCGGCCGAACACGCCGAGTTCGACTATCCCGACGCGCAGGGCCTGCCGACGCTGCGCGAGCAGATCTGCGACTACCTGTCGCGCCGGCGCGGCGTGCCGGCCGCGCCCGAGGACGTCCTGATCGTGTCCGGCACGCAGCAGGCGTTCTCGCTCGCCGCGCGCGTGCTGCTCGAGCCCGGCGACACGGTCGTGCTGGAAGATCCGCACTATCGCGGCGCGCGGCAGGCGTTCACCACGCACGGCGCGCACGCGCGCGGCTGCCGCGTCGACGCCGACGGCCTGGTGCCGGCCGCGCTGCCGGCCGGCGCGCGGCTCGCCGTGGTGACGCCGTCGCACCAGTTCCCGACCGGCGCCCTGCTGCCGCTGACGCGCCGCGTCGAGCTGCTCGATTGGGCCACCGCGCAGCACGCCTGGCTGATCGAGGACGACTACGACGGTGAATTCCGCTACGGCGGGCGCCCGCTGGCGGCGCTGAAGTCGCTCGACCGCGACGGCCGCGTGATCTACATCGGCAGTTTCTCCAAGGCGCTGTTCCCGGCGCTGCGGCTCGGCTACATGGTGCTGCCGCCGGCGCTGCGCGACGCCTTCGTCGCGGCCAAGTGGCTGGAGGATCGCGGCAACAACTCGCTGGAGCAGGCCGCGCTGGCGCACCTGATGCACAGCGGCGGCTTCGAGCGCCACCTGCGCCGCGCCGCGCTGGCGCTGCGCGCGCGCCGCACGACGATGCTGAACGGGCTGAAGAAGCATGCGGCCGGGGTCGTCGAGGTGGTCGACTCGAACGCCGGCATGCACCTGACCGCGTGGCTGACCAAGGCCAATCATGGTGATTGCGAGCGCCTCGTCGCGCATGCGCGCGAGCGCGGCCTGGGTCTGTACACGGTGGCGCCGTACTGCATGAAGCCGCCGCCGCGCCCGGGCCTGGTGCTCGGCTACGCCGGCCTGCCGCCGGCCGACATCGAGGCGGCGATGAAGCTGTTCGGGCGCTGCCTGCAGGAAATCGGCCTGAAGTGAACCGGCGTGTTGAAGCGGGGCGGCGCCGCCCTGATCTGAGCCTCACGGGCGACGAGTCGCCGCGGCCGGCATAATGCGCGGCTGATTTCCTCGGCCGACCGAGAGCACGATGGGCTACAGCCAAACCTCCGAACCGATCCGCCTCGAACGCGACTGCGACGCCGTGATGGTGCCGCAGGGCGAGGTCGTGACCCTGCCGGCGGGGCAGGTCGGCTACATCACGCAGGCGCTCGGCGGCAGTTTCACCGTCTACGTCGACGGCAACCTGTTCCGCATCCGGGGCGCCGACGCGGACGCGCTCGGCAAGGAAGTGCCGGCGGCGCTGGAGCTGCCGGAGGGCGCCGGCGACGCCGACGTGGAGAAGCTGGTGTGGCAGCAGCTGCGCACCTGCTTCGATCCGGAGATTCCGATCAACATCGTCGAACTCGGACTGGTCTACGACTGCGACCTGGAACGCCTCGACGACGGGCAGCGCAAGGTCAACGTGCGCATGACGCTGACCGCGCCGGGCTGCGGCATGGGCGACATCCTCGTCGACGACGTGCGCACCAAGCTCGAGGCGATTCCGACCGTGGCCGAGGCCGACGTCGACCTGGTCTTCGATCCGCCGTGGAACCAGACCATGATGTCCGAGGCGGCGCGGCTCGAAACCGGCATGCTCTAGGGCCGCAAGGCAGTCGAACGATCCCGCCGCCGCGTCGTGGAACGCCGGTGCGCGGATGAAGAGCGGTTCTCTCGCAGAGGCGCAGAGGACGCAAGGAAAGCGTTTTTTTCTTAGCCTCCGCGCTCCCTGCGTCTCCGCGAGAGCCCGCTCTTTTTTCCCACCTCGAACAACGAGATTTCCCGTAGCGGACACGAGAAGCGGTCGTCGTCGCGCCGGCCGCGTTTCGTTTAGCATCGGCGGAACGGGGAGGGCACCATGAAAGCTCGTTTGCACCTGTTCGCGCTGTTGCTGTTTTTCGTCAGCCTGATCTACGACCTGCTCGTCTGGGGCGCCGTGCCGGCGTTGGACGAGGTCGGTCCCGCGATCGCCGACTCGGCGCGCCGCGAGGCGCCGCTGGCGGCGACCTACATCGCGCTCGGCGCGTCGATCGACGCGGCGATTCCGTTCCTGCAGTCCTTCGGCCGCGAGCGATTGACCGAGGCCTGGTCCGAGAGCTTCGAGCGCATCCGCGAGGACAAGACGGTCGCGATGGATCTGGTCTTCGGCACCACCTGGAACGCCCAGCACCGCTGGATCAAGACGATGTACTGGGCGCCGCCGCTGCTGCTGCTGGCGACGCTGGTGCTGTGGCTGCGGCGTTCGAAGCAGGTGCACATGCTCACCCCGCGCCGCTGAGCGCGCGGCCGAATTTTTCGATGCCCCGCGACGTGCGCGTGTCGCGCGCGATTCTTCAGATTCCGTAAAAATGCCCGCTGTTTTTGTGTGCGTCACTGCGTGGAAATACGCATTGGTATGGTGCTAGCGTCGTCAAGCGCTTCGCTCGTTGGATCGCGAAGCGCCGGTACCGCGGCGCCGTGCAGCAATGCAAGGCGCCGTCGCAGAAAAAGCCCGACCACGGACTTAGAGAGGAGTCCGCAGCCAGGCGGATGCGACCGCGGGGCGGAGGGAGTCGCTGAACGGTCGTCGCGCAACTCGCAGCGCGGCGGTTTCGTCCACTCCAACGCTTGGGGATACAACCAGCATGTCCATTTCGCACCGTCGTATGCGGCGTTCCGTGCTCGCGGGCGCCATTCTTGCCGCCGGTCTGTTTTCGGCGGCGCAAGCCGCAACTCCCGTCAGTGCAACCGATCTGCAGACCTATGCGGACCGCGCGAACTTCGCCGCGGCTTCCGAGCAGATCCTCTACCAGCGCTACATCGTGACCTACGCGCAAGGCAGCGCGCAGCGCACGCAGCAAGCCGCCAAGCGGCAGGACCTCGAGCGCGTCGCCGCGGAAACCGGCCTCCAGGTCGAACACGTGCGCGCGCTCTCGACCGGCGCGGATCTCGTCACCGTCACCGGCGACCGGCAGCGCTTCGCTTCCTACGCCGACAGCGCGCGCCAGGTGATGGTCGCGTTCGCGAAGAATCCGGCGGTCGAGTACGTCGAGCCGGACCGCATCATGCACGCGGTGCTGACGCCGAACGACACCAACTACGGCAGCCAGTGGGACCTGACCGATCCGACCGGCGGCGTGAACCAGCCGGCCGCCTGGGACGTGTCGACCGGCAGCGGCATCAAGGTCGCGGTGATCGACACCGGCATCACGCCGCACAGCGACCTCACCGGGCAGATCGTCGGCGGCTACGACTTCATCAGCGATTCCACCGCCGCGCGCGACGGCAACGGTCGCGATTCCAATCCGAACGACGAGGGCGACTGGAACAACGCCACCGAGTGCCCGCCGTACGGCGCTTCGAACTCGAGCTGGCACGGCACCCACGTGACCGGCACGATCGCCGCGCTGACCAACAACGCCAAGGGCGTGGCCAGCATGGCCTACGGCGCGAAGGTCGTGCCGGTGCGCGTGCTCGGCAAGTGCGGCGGTTCGGTGTCCGACATCGTCGACGCGATCGTGTGGGCCTCGGGCGGCTCGGTCAGCGGCATCCCGGCGAACGCGAATCCGGCGCGCGTGCTGAACCTCAGCCTCGGCGGCGGCGGCGCCTGCGGCTCGTTCCAGGCGGCGATCAATACCGCGCGCGCGAACGGCTCGGTGTTCGTCGTCGCGGCCGGCAACGAGAACCAGAACGTGACCAACTCCTCGCCGGCGAACTGCAGCGGCGTGATCTCGGTCGCGGCGACGACCAAGGCCGGCGCGCGCGCGTCGTATTCCAACTACGGCAGCACGATCGTCGTGTCGGCACCCGGCGGCGCCGGCACCGGCGGCAGCGCGGACATCCTGTCCACGCTGAACAGCGGCACCACCACGCAGAGCAGCGAGACCTACGCCTACTACGCCGGTACCTCGATGGCCTCGCCGCACGTGGCGGCGCTGGCGGCGGCGGTGCTGGCGAAGAACTCGGCGCTGACGCCGGACCAGGTGAAGAACCTGATCACCGCCAATGCGCGTCCGCTGCCGGGCAGCTGCTCGGGCGGCTGTGGCGCCGGCATCATCGACGCGAAGAAGACGCTCGACGCGGTCGGCGGTGGCGGCGGCAACGTCGCGCCGGTGGCGAACTTCAGCTTCACCACCAGCGGGCTCACGGCGAACTTCACCGATTCCTCGACCGACAGCGACGGCAGCATCAGCGCGCGGTCGTGGAACTTCGGTGACGGCGGTACTTCGACCGCGGCCAACCCGAGCCACACCTACGGCGCGGCCGGCACCTACAGCGTCGCGCTGACGGTGACCGACAACGGCGGACTGACCAACACCAAGACCCAGTCGGTCACGGTCTCCGGCGGCGGTGGCGGCAACGTGCTGCAGAACGGCGTCGCCGCGACCGGCCTCACCGCCAGCACCGGCAACTCGGTGACCTACACGCTGAGCGTGCCGGCCGGCGCGACGAACCTGAAGTTCGTCACCTCCGGCGGCAGCGGCGACGGCGACCTGTACGTGAAGTTCGGCTCCGCACCGACGACCTCGAGCTACGACTGCCGCTCGTGGAACTCCGGCAACAGCGAGACCTGCACCATCACCACCGCGCAGGCGGGCACCTAC
>NZ_JAGIAG010000017.1 GCF_017744955.1 Dokdonella sp. | reverse complement strand
GTGTGGGCGCCGTCGGCGAGGGTGGTGTCGTTGAAGTCGTAGAACGGCGTGCCGCCGGAGCTGGAGTTGTCGTCGACGCCGGTCCAATCCGGGTTCGGCTCGGTGCTGCCGGGCGTGGCTTCGAAGCTCGGATCCTTGACCGGCTGCTCGAACGGACCGCCGCCGGCACCGTCGAAGCCGTCGCAGAAGATCGTGTCCTTCGCCGAGCACGGATCGCTGCCGCCGCCGGTGACGGTGAAGCTGACCGGCACGGTGACCAGCGGATTGGTCGCGTCGTTGCTGGCGACGCACAGGTTGGCGTCGTAGCTGCCGGCCGCCAGTCCCGTCGCGTTCAGCGTGACGGTCACGGCGGAACTGCCGCCGGCCGCCGCCGTGCCCGAGGTGGGCGAAGCCGACAGCCACGGCACATCCGACGGATTGGTGCAGCCGCCCGGCGGCGTACCGCCGCCGCCGATCGCCATCGCGACCAATTGCACGCCGTCCTGCACGGTGCCGATCAAGGTCGCCGCGCCGGTGGTGACGTTCACGGTGTACATGCCGGTCGCGCCATCGGCGAAGTACAGCGTTCCTGATGCGGGATCGAACACCAGTCCGGCGACGTTGTTCGCGTCCATGCCGAGCGAGCCGATCACGGCGGTGTCGCCGGTCGCCTTGTCGATCGAAATCAGGCTGTCGCTGTCGGCGTCGATGCCGTACAACTGGCCTTGCGCGTTGGCGGCGATGCCGGTGATGGTGTCGCCCGCCGCCGCTCCGCTGATCGCGGCGACCAGGGTCGTCGCGCCGGTGGCCGGGTCGACCGTGGAAAGCTCCTGGTCCAGGCTCGGGCCGATCCAGAACAGTTTCTGCGTCGTCGGATCGGCGGTCATCGCCCAGACGTCGGCGCCGCCGGCACTGGCGGAAATCTGCGTCGCCGCGCCGGTGGCCGTATCGACCCAATACAGTCCGCTGTCGCCGAGCATGTACAGCTTGCTGGTGTCGCCGTTCAAGAAGCCCGCGCCCCAGAACGGTTGCTGGTTGGGAGCGCCCACCGTGGTCAAGGTACCGGGCGTGTTGAAGTCGAGCGACTTCAGCGCACGATTGGACGCGGTGTTGGAGCTTCGCTGCGCATAGCCGTTGACGGCGGCCAGCACCGCGGCGGTGGCAGCGCTCGTCGCCGTCTGCGTCGAACCGGGTACCGGTGCCAGTTTCGGCCCGTGCTGGTGCGCGACGCCGATCGGCGTCGCCTGACGCAGGTCGCGCGGGAAATGCCCGCGCGCCGCATCGGCGGCTTCGACGATCGACCACTCCAGGCTGCCGCCGCCGGTATTCCTGATCGTCAGCGGCGCCGTCGTCGACGCGCCGGCCGCGGCGGTGCCGCTCAGCGTCGTCGGGTCGACCACGATCTTCGGATCGGTGCCGGCGCCCGGCACGGTCACGTCGTAGGTGCAGCCGGTGTTGCCGTTCTGGTTGCCGGAGTTGTAGGCGGTGCCGATCGCGTCGATCTGCGCCTGCGTGAGCCCTGCCGCGGCAGCGGCGTTGATCACTGCCTGCGCCGCACCCTTCTGGTTCGTGCTGGCGCCGGTCATCGCCATGCCCTGGAAATAGACTTTGTCGAAGGTCTTGGCGCCCTCGGCCGCATCCAGTGCCTGGATGTTCTTGCGTGCCTCGAGGTTGCACGAGGCCCAGTACTGGCCGGCGGTATGCTGGGTGCCGATGTTGGGATAGGTGCGATTCAACTGGAAGTTCAGCACCCGGCCGGCCCAGAACTCGTTGTGGCCGTCCCAGTTGAAGACCCAGTTGTAGGCCGTGTCGGAGGATGTCCACTGATTCGGATAGTCGCGGCTGTAGGAGCCGGCCGTGTAGTCGCCGAATCCCTCGGACAACCCTTCCTGTCGCGACAGGTGACCGCCGGTGACCCAGTCGTGCAGGCCATGACCGAGTTCGTGGATGATCACGTCGGCGTCCTGCGCGTCGTCGATACCGCCCTCGCCGAAGCCGAGATCGAACTCGCCGCCGACGTAGTAGGAATTGTCGTCGCCGTCCCGCGCGTGCGGATCGAAGTACACGCCGCCCGTGTGCTCCACCGGCATGATGGCGACGCCGAGCGTCTCGTTGACGTACTTCATGTAGCGCGTGATGTGGTAATAGGCCATCACCGCGTCGAACGATTCCGTGCTGCGCGTGGCCGAGAAGTCGGTCGTCGGCAGCGCCGGGCATTCGCCGGCATGATGCGGCGTGTCCCAGTCCTTGCAGACCGCGTACGGTCCGGACAGGATGTAGTTGCCCGATCCGTCCTGGCTGATGTCGGGCAGCGTGACGCTGACCAGCGCGCCGGTCAGCTCCGGCGTGTCGGCGTTGTCGCCGTCGACGTAGCCGCCACCGTAGGCGACCTTCTTGTAGGACAGCGGATCGGGCGTCCACACCGTGCCGGTGCCGTCGGCGTTCAGCGCGAGATCCTGCGCCCGCAGCACGTCGCCGCTCTGTGCGTCGACCAGCAATTCCCAGCGGCCTTGCGGGCCGTTCTTCGCGATCGCGTCGACGCGCCAGACGATGCGCGTGCCGCTCGGTGACGCGTAGACCATCTTGCGCGACTTCTGATGGCTCAGTTCGGACACGCCGAGATACCGCTTGGCGATCGCCAGCGCGTCGGCATCGGTCTTGTTGTCCGCGTTGCTCGGCGTGCCGAGTCCGCCGACGGCGGAATTGGCCACGTAGATGACCTTGCCGTCCGGCCGCACGCTGACGGCGATGTCGCTGCCGTAGACCGGCAGGCCCTGATGGCGCTGCTCGAAGCGCACCACCGAAAAATGTCGGCCCTCGCGCAACGTCGTGCGCGCGAGCGAAGAAGCTTCATCGGCTTTCAGGCCGAGTTGCGTGTGGCGGGCGGCGAGGAATTCGCGCGCCATCGTCTCCGGGGCGGCGGCCTTGGCGGTGAACGCAGGCTCGCCGAGCGTGACGGCGACGCCGTCGGTCGTGTAGCGGCCGTCCAGGCGGTCGACGCCGGCTTCGGTCTGTTCCACGCCGCGCGTCAGCGCGCTGACGTTCGCCTGCGGCGTCAGCGCCGCGGCGGATGGGGCGAACAAGGCGCTGGCCAGCGCCGCGGAAAGAAGGCCACAACGAATCGTTCCTTTCATCTCAGGGTCCCCGATGGAAAAGGTTCGTGCAGGAAGGAGCGCCGTTCGGTGCGAGCACACCGGGCGGCTTCTGCTCTCGTGACGAGTGGCGTCACGAAAGCGGGGCCTTCTCCGTGAAGGCCCCGCCATTTACGTACCGCGGTCAGCGCTTGGGCGAACCTGCGGTCTCCTCGATGGTCACGTCGTCGACGTAGACGTCACCGTCGTCGCTGCCGGTGGCCGCATAGTCGAAGCGGATCTCGTGCGCGGCATCGTCGGCGTAGCTGGAGACGTCGATGGAGACCTTGACCCAGT
>NZ_JAGIAG010000016.1 GCF_017744955.1 Dokdonella sp. | reverse complement strand
AACGTGAAGATGGTGGTCACGCTGATCGCACCGATCGCGATGGACGAGGGTCTGCGCTTCGCGATCCGCGAAGGCGGCCGTACGGTCGGCGCGGGCGTGGTGGCCAAGATCGTCCAGTAAGCCGGGCGACAGCACGGAAAGAAAGCCAAGGAAGCGGTCGCCGAGCGGCCGCTTCCTTCCGTGTTCTTGAGCAGTTGTGGAAAAGCCCGGTAGGGACGCCGGCTCGATTTCGTCGTCACGGACGACGGCGTACACCGCCAATACACGCCAGTAGCTCAATTGGCAGAGCAGCGGTCTCCAAAACCGCAGGTTGGGGGTTCGAGTCCCTCCTGGCGTGCCAATACTTGCGCGATCGCCCGCGATCGCGAAGAACGAAGCGGCCATTCATGGCCGCCCTTCTCAAAGAAGAGCATGAACACTAAGGTCGAAAAAGCAGGCGGCAGCAGTGCACTCGATATCGTCAAGCTGACGCTCGCAGGCGTGCTGCTGGTGGCGGGCATCGTCGCCTACTACTACTTCGCCGACACGTGGAACGGCTGGGCGCGCTTCGGCGTGCTGCTGGTCGGCGTGATCGCGGCGATGGCGGTGGCGGCGTTCACCGCGTTCGGCCGCTCGACGCGCGAATACCTGGCCGAGTCGCAGTTCGAACTGCGCAAGGTGGTCTGGCCGACGCGCGAGGAAACGCTGCGTACGACCCTGGTCATCATCGTGGTCGTAATCATCCTGAGCCTGTTGCTCGGCCTGATCGACTTCGCCTTGAAGTGGATCGTGCTCGACAACCTGCTGAAACTGCAAAGCTGAGGATCGGCATGAGCAAACGTTGGTACGTGGTGCATGCCTATTCCGGGTTCGAGCATGCGGTGTCGCGGTCGTTGAAGGAGCGCATCGCGCGCGCCGGCATGGAAGAGCGCTTCGGCGAAGTGCTGGTGCCGACCGAGGAAGTCATCGAAATGCGCGGCGGCCAGAAACGGCGCAGCGAGCGCAAGTTCTTCCCCGGCTACGTGCTGGTGCAGATCGAGACGCACGACGAAGGCAAGGCGATCAAGATCGACGACGAGTCCTGGCATCTGGTCAAGGAAACGCCGAAGGTCATGGGTTTCATCGGCGGTACGGCCGATCGTCCGCTGCCGATCAAGGATTCGGAGGCGGACAGCATCCTGCAGCGCGTGCAGGAAGGTGCCGACAAGCCGCGCCCGAAGGTGCTGTTCGAACCGGGCGAGATGGTGCGCGTCACCGACGGCCCGTTCAACGACTTCAACGGCGTGGTCGAGGAAGTCAATTACGAGAAGAGCCGCCTGCGCGTGGCGGTGCTGATTTTCGGGCGTTCCACGCCGGTCGAGCTCGAATTCGGTCAAGTCGAAAAAGCGTAAGCGTCGTCACGCAGGCGGCGTTTTCTTGAAAGGTCCGGCATGGATGCCGGTCTGTTCTTCGCGGTCATGGAGGACCGCATAAATAACGGAGGAGTCCCGCAGTTCGCGAGAACGTGCAGACGCTTGAACTCCAGGAGTAAATCCAATGGCAAAGAAAGTAGTCGGCTACATCAAGTTGCAGGTCAAGGCCGGTCAGGCCAACCCGTCGCCGCCGGTCGGTCCGGCGCTCGGCCAGCGCGGTCTGAACATCATGGAGTTCTGCAAGGCGTTCAACGCCGCGACGCAGAAGCTCGAGCCGGGCCTGCCGATTCCGGTCGTGATCACCGCGTACTCCGATCGCACCTTCACCTTCATCACGAAGACGCCGCCGGCGACGATCCTGCTGAAGAAGGCGGTCGGCATCACGTCCGGTTCGAAGCGTCCGAACACCGAGAAGGTCGGCAAGGTCACGCGCAAGCAGCTCGAGGACATCGCCAAGGCGAAGGAGCCCGATCTGACCGCAGCGGATCTGGACGCCGCCGTCCGCACCATCGCGGGCAGCGCGCGCAGCATGGGCCTAGTGTCGGAGATCTGACGATGAGCACGAAGATCAGCAAGCGTTACAAGGCCCTCGCCAAGACCGTCGCCCCGGGCAAGATCTATTCGGTCGAAGAGGCACTGAAGATCGTCAAGGACGGCGCCAAGGCGAAGTTCCCGGAGTCGGTCGACGTCGCGATCCGCCTCGGCATCGACGCGAAGAAGTCCGACCAGGGCGTGCGCGGTTCGGTGATGCTGCCGCACGGCACCGGCAAGACCGTCAAGGTCGCCGTGTTCTGCCCGGCCGGCGAGAAGGCCGAAGCGGCCAAGGCCGCCGGCGCCGACGCGGTCGGCATGGAAGATCTGGCCGAGCGCATGCAGGCCGGTGACCTCGATTTCGGTCGCGTCATCGCGACGCCGGATGCGATGCGCGTGGTCGGCAAGCTCGGCCAGCTGCTCGGTCCGCGCGGCCTGATGCCGAACCCGAAGGACGGCTCGGTCGCCGCCGACGTGGTCACCGCGGTCAAGAACGCCAAGGCGGGCCAGGTCAAGTTCCGCAACGACAAGGCCGGCATCATCCACTGTTCGATCGGCAAGGCGAGCTTCGAAGTCGCCGCGCTGAAGGAAAACCTGAACGCGCTGCTGACCGACCTGGTCAAGGTCAAGCCGGCCAGCGCGAAGGGCGTGTTCCTGCAGAAGGTGTCGCTGTCGAGCACGATGGGCGTCGGCGTGCCGGTCGATCCGTCGAGCGTCTCGGCCTGAGAAAGCGCTTTTCGGCACGAGGATGTGCCGCGCAGAACGCCGAAGGCGGGCTGCGAAAGAAACCTGGACGCGGCTCTGCCGCGTCCGTTTTCGTGCAGATCGCGGCAGGATGTCCGATCCGCTCCCAATTTTGAGGGCACCCGCGTGAGCGGGGCCGTCAAAGACCGCAGGCGGCGCGAGCCTTAAACGACAAGCCTGCGTAGATGGTGCAGCCCTACAGGCATTACCTGGAACGGCCACCAAGCAGACGTCGAGAGACGTCGGCGGATCCGAAGGAATCGGAACCGTGAACGCTTCAGGGAACCGGTGCGCAGGAGCGTCCCGGAACCCGGTTCGGAGAAAGCAATGGCGCTCAATCTTGCGCAAAAGAAAGAGGTCGTTGCCGAACTGGCGAATGTGGCAGCCAAAGCGCATTCCCTGGTCGCCGCCGAATACGCCGGTCTTACCGTCGGGCAGCTCACCGAGCTGCGCAAGAAGGCTCGTCAGGGCGGGGTATACCTCAAGGTAGCCAAGAACACCTTGGTATCCCGCGCTGTCGAAGGCACGGACTACGCATGCGTCCAGGACGCATTGACCGGTCCGCTGCTGTACGCCTTCTCGAAGGAAGACCCCGGCGCAGCCGGTCGGTTGATCAAGGATTTCGCCAAGGCCAACGACAAGCTCAAGGCAAAACTGGTCGCCATCGGCGGCAAGGCATACCCGGCGTCGCACGTCGACGTCCTCGCCTCGCTGCCGACCCGTGATCAGGCGCTCAGCATGCTGCTCAGCGTGCTGGTGCAGCCCGCGACCATGCTGGTCCGCGTTCTCTCGGAGCCCGCCGCTCAGCTGGCGCGCGCGACGAACGCAGTGGCCCAGCAGAAGCAGGCCGCCTGAGCCCTTTCGTCACTCGGTATTTCACTAACAGTCGTATCCAGGAGTTGAATCATGTCCCTTAGCAACGAGCAGATCATCGAAGCGATCTCGTCCAAGTCCCTCGTCGAGGTGATGGAGCTGGTCAAGGCGATGGAAGAGAAGTTCGGCGTGTCCGCGGCCGCTCCGGTCGCCGTGGCTGCCGCTCCGGCTGCCGGCGGCGCCGCCGCTCCGGCCGAAGAGCAGACCGAGTTCACGGTCTCCCTGAAGTCCTCCGGCGAGAAGAAGGTCGAGGTCATCAAGGTCGTCCGCGCCATCACCGGCCTCGGCCTGAAGGAAGCCAAGGACCTCGTCGAGTCGGCCCCGGCCACCGTCAAGGACGCCGTCAGCAAGGACGACGCGGCGAAGTTCAAGAAGGATCTGGAAGCCGCCGGCGCCACCGTCGAGATCAAGTGACTTCAGGATGAAGTCATCCCGGGCAGCACGAGGACGTGCGCTGATCCGGGATCCAGACCTTTTGACCGCGATTACACAATCAAAAGCCACTGGATTCCGGCATCCGCCGGAATGACAAGCCGAGCCTGGGGGCGCAAGCCCCCGGGCTTTGCCCGTTACAGGTACGTGGGAACGGGCATGGGAAATCGCAGGTACAGCCCCCATCTGAGGCCTCCTGCGATTTCCGATGTCCGCTTTTCCCGGTTTTTCTCCCCGGCGATCCGCCGTCGCCGCACGTTGTACGAGGTGTGCTCCTCATGACCCAGACGACCTACTCCTTCACCGAAAAGAAGCGAATCCGCAAGGATTTCGGCAAGCGTCCGCCGGTTCTGGACGTTCCTTTCCTGCTCGCCATCCAGGTCGACTCGTATCGTGAGTTCCTGCAGGCCGACGTCGAACCGAACGCGCGCGAGGACAAGGGCCTGCACGCGGCGCTGAAGTCGGTGTTCCCGATCACCAGCTATTCCGGCAGCGCCGCGCTGGAGTACGTCAATTACCGCCTCGGCGAACCGCCGTTCGACGAGCGCGAGTGCCGTTCGCGCGGCATGAGCTACGGCGCGCCGCTGCGCGTGACCGTGCGTCTGGTCATCTACGACAAGGAATCGTCGAACAAGGCGATCAAGTACGTGAAGGAGCAGGAGGTCTACATGGGCGAGCTGCCCCTGATGACCGACACCGGCACCTTCATCGTCAACGGCACCGAGCGCGTGATCGTCTCGCAGCTGCACCGCAGCCCGGGCGTGTTCTTCGACCACGACCGCGGCAAGACGCACTCGTCCGGCAAGCTGCTCTACAGCGCGCGCGTGATTCCCTACCGCGGCTCCTGGCTGGACTTCGAGTTCGACCCGAAGGACGCGCTGTTCACGCGTATCGACCGCCGCCGCAAGCTGCCGGTGACGGTGCTGCTGCGCGCGCTCGGCTACACCAACGAAGAGATGCTCGACATCTTCTTCGAGAAGAACGTGTTCCATCTCGGCAAGAAGGACGGCGCCACGCTGGACCTGGTCGCCGAGCGCCTGCGCGGCGAAACGCTGAACTTCGACCTGCGCGTCGGCGACAGCGTCATCGTCGAGGCCGGCAAGCGCATCACCGCGCGTCACGTGCGTCAGCTCGACAGCGCCAAGATCAAGTCGCTGGAGGTGCCGGACGAGTACCTGATCGGCCGCATCCTCGCGCACGACGTCGTCGACACCAAGACCGGCGAGCTGCTCGCCTCGGCCAACGACGAGATCAACGAAGCGCACCTGGAGGCATTCCGCAAGGCCGGCGTCGATAAGCTATCGACCCTGTGGGTCAACGACCTCGACCGCGGCGACTACATCTCCAAGACGCTGCGCATCGATCCGTCGCGCACGCCGCTGGAGGCCCTGGTCGAGATCTACCGCATGATGCGCCCGGGCGAGCCGCCGACCAAGGACGCCGCGCAGAACCTGTTCCAGAACCTATTCTTCTCGTCCGAGCGCTACGATCTCGATCGCGTCGGCCGCATGAAGTTCAACCGCCGTGTCGGCCGCAAGGACGACAAGGGTCCCGGCATCCTCTACGACGGCAAGTACTTCGGCGAGCGCAACGACGAGACCTCGAAGTCGCTGGTCAAGGAATTCGGCGTCGGCTCCGACATCCTCGACGTGATGAAGGTGCTGATCGAGATCCGCAACGGCCGCGGCATCGTCGACGACATCGACCACCTCGGCAACCGCCGCGTGCGTTCGGTCGGCGAGATGGCCGAGAACGTGTTCCGCATCGGCCTGGTGCGCGTCGAGCGCGCGGTCAAGGAGCGCCTGTCGCTGGCGGAGGCCGACGGCCTGACGCCGCAGGACCTGATCAACGCCAAGCCGGTCGCGGCGGCGGTGAAGGAGTTCTTCGGCTCCTCGCAGCTCAGCCAGTTCATGGACCAGAACAACCCGCTCAGCGAGGTCACGCACAAGCGCCGCGTGTCCGCGCTCGGTCCGGGCGGCCTGACGCGCGAGCGCGCCGGCTTCGAGGTGCGCGACGTGCACCCGACCCACTACGGCCGCGTCTGCACGATCGAGACGCCGGAAGGTCCGAACATCGGCCTGATCAACTCGCTCGCCGTGTACGCGCGCACCAACGACTACGGCTTCCTGGAGACGCCGTACCGCAGGGTGTCGGGCGGCAAGATCACCAACCACGTCGACTATCTGTCGGCGATCGACGAGGGCGATTTCGTCATCGCGCAGGCGAACTCGCCGTTGAACAAGGACGGCACGTTCACCGAAGAGTACGTCTCGTGCCGTTTCCGCGGCGAATCCGAGCTGCGCCCGTCGAGCGAGATCAACTACATGGACGTGTCGCCGATGCAGACCGTGTCGGTCGCAGCGGCGCTGGTGCCGTTCCTCGAACACGACGACGCCAACCGCGCGCTGATGGGCGCGAACATGCAGCGCCAGGCCGTGCCGACGCTGCGTTCGCAGACGCCGCTGGTCGGTACCGGCATCGAGCGCGCCGTGGCGCGCGACTCCGGCGTCACCGTCGCGGCCAGGCGCGCCGGCGTGATCGACCAGGTCGACGCCGGTCGTATCGTCGTGCGCGTGAACGAGGACGAGATCGGCGACAACGACGCCGGCGTGGACATCTACACGCTGACCAAGTACACGCGCTCGAACCAGAACACCAACCTCAACCAGCGCCCGCTGGTGAACGTCGGCGATCGCGTCGCGAAGGGAGACGTGCTGGCCGACGGCTCCTCGACGGACCTCGGCGAGCTGGCGCTCGGCCAGAACATGCTGGTCGCGTTCATGCCGTGGAACGGCTACAACTTCGAGGACTCGATCCTGCTCTCCGAGCGCGTCGTCGAGGAAGACCGCTACACGACGATCCACATCGAGGAGCTGACCTGCCAGGCGCGCGACACGAAGCTCGGGCCGGAGGAAATCTCCGCCGACATTCCGAACGTCGGCGAGCAGGCGCTGGCGCGTCTGGACGAATCGGGCGTGGTCTACATCGGCGCCGAGGTGAAGGCGGGCGACATCCTGGTCGGCAAAGTCACGCCGAAGGGCGAGTCGCAGCTGACGCCGGAAGAGAAGCTGCTGCGCGCGATCTTCGGTGAGAAGGCGTCCGACGTGAAGGACAGCAGCTTGCGCGTGCCGCCGGGCATGGATGGCACCGTCATCGACGTGCAGGTCTTCACCCGCGACGGCATCGAGAAGGACAAGCGCGCGCGCCAGATCGAGGAAATGGAGATCAAGCGCGTCAAGAAGGACTTCGACGACCAGTTCCGCATCCTCGAAGGCGCGATCTACAACCGCATCCGCAGCGCCATCGTCGGCAAGGTCGCCAACGGCGGTCCGGGCAGCCTGAAGAAGGGCGCCGAGATCACCAACGATTACCTCGACGGCCTGAAGAAGGACGAGTGGTTCGCGATCCGCATGAAGGACGAGGACGCGGCCGAGTTCCTCGAGCGCGCGCAGGAGCAGATCAAGGGTCACAAGGAAGAGTTCGAGGCGCGCTTCAAGGCGAAGCAGGCCAAGATCACCGCCGGTGACGATCTCGCCCCGGGCATGCTGAAGATGGTCAAGGTCTACCTGGCCGTGAAGCGCCGCATCCAGCCGGGCGACAAGATGGCCGGCCGCCACGGCAACAAGGGTGTCGTGTCGATGATCGTGCCGGTCGAGGATATGCCGTACGACAAGGCCGGCCGTCCGGTCGACATCGTGCTGAACCCGCTCGGCGTGCCGTCGCGTATGAACATCGGCCAGATCCTCGAGGTGCACCTCGGCTGGGCCGCGAAGGGCATCGGCGAGAAGATCGATCGCATGCTGAAGGCGCAGGCCAAGGTCGCGGAACTGCGCAAGTTCCTCGACGAGGTCTACAACTCGCACGCGAGCAAGGAAGCGGCTGCCGGCCACCACGTGAACCTGAAGTCGCTGACCGACGAGGAACTGCTCACGCTGGCGCGCAACCTGACCGACGGCGTGCCGATGGCGACACCGGTATTCGACGGCGCGTTCGAGGAGGAGATCAAGGCGATGTTGCGCATCGCCGAACTGCCGGAGTCGGGCCAGACCACGCTGTACGACGGTCGCACCGGCGAGGCGTTCGATCGTCCGGTCACGGTCGGCTACATGCACATGCTGAAGCTGAACCACCTAGTCGACGACAAGATGCACGCGCGCTCGACCGGTCCGTACTCGCTGGTCACGCAGCAGCCGCTCGGCGGCAAGGCGCAGTTCGGCGGTCAGCGCTTCGGCGAAATGGAAGTCTGGGCGCTCGAGGCCTACGGCGCGGCGTACACGCTGCAGGAGATGCTGACGGTCAAGTCCGACGACGTCTCCGGCCGCAACCAGATGTACAAGAACATCGTCGACGGCGATCACGAAATGGTCGCGGGCATGCCGGAATCCTTCAACGTGCTGGTGAAGGAAATCCGCTCGCTCGCGATCAACATGGAGCTGGAGGAGCGCTGAGTGAAGGCAGTGAGCGGCGAAGCGGTGAGCGGTGAGCGGAAAAAGCGCTCTTGCTCTTCACCGCTCACCGCTCACCGTTGACCGCTCACGATCGCCGACCCCGCCCTCGACAACCGAATTCCTCCTCGCGGAGAAAAAAATGAAAGACTTGCTCAACCTGTTCAACCAGCAGCGTCAGTCGCTTGATTTCGATTCGATCAAGATCGCGCTGGCCTCGCCGGACCTGATCCGCTCCTGGTCGTTCGGCGAAGTGAAGAAGCCGGAGACGATCAACTACCGCACGTTCAAGCCCGAGCGCGACGGTCTGTTCTGCGCGGCGATCTTCGGTCCGATCAAGGACTACGAGTGCCTGTGCGGCAAGTACAAGCGCATGAAGCACCGCGGCGTGGTGTGCGAGAAGTGCGGCACCGAGGTGACGCTTGCCAAGGTGCGCCGCGAGCGCATGGGCCACATCGAGCTGGCCTCGCCGACCGCGCACATCTGGTTCCTGAAGTCGCTGCCGTCGCGCATCGGCCTGATGCTCGACATGACGCTGCGCGACATCGAGCGCATCCTGTACTTCGAAGCCTACGTCGTGGTCGACCCGGGCCTGACCGCGCTCGAGCGCGGCCAACTGCTCAACGAAGAGCAGTATCTGCAAGCGGTCGAGGAGCACGGCGACGAGTTCGATGCGCGCATGGGCGCCGAGGCCGTCTACGAGCTGCTGAAGACGATCGACCTGAACCAGGAGCTGATCCGGTTGCGCGAGGAGATCGCCTCGACCAATTCGGAGACCAAGCTCAAGCGCCTTTCCAAGCGCATCAAGCTGGTCGAAGCGTTCCTCGAATCCGGCAACCGTCCGGAGTTCATGGTGCTGACCGTGCTGCCGGTGCTGCCGCCGGATCTGCGTCCGCTGGTGCCGCTGGACGGCGGCCGCTTCGCGACCTCGGATCTGAACGACCTGTACCGCCGCGTCATCAACCGCAACAACCGCCTGAAGCGCCTGCTCGAACTCAACGCGCCCGACATCATCGTGCGCAACGAGAAGCGCATGCTGCAGGAAGCGGTCGACGCGCTGATGGACAACGGCCGTCGCGGTCGCGCGATCACGGGCACCAACAAGCGCCCGCTGAAGTCGCTCGCCGACATGATCAAGGGCAAGCAGGGCCGCTTCCGCCAGAACCTGCTCGGCAAGCGCGTCGACTACTCCGGCCGTTCGGTCATCGTGGTCGGCCCGACGCTCAAGCTGCACCAGTGCGGCCTGCCGAAGAAGATGGCGCTGGAGCTGTTCAAGCCGTTCATCTTCTCCAAGTTGCAGCGCCGCGGCCTCGCCACCACGATCAAGGCGGCGAAGAAGCTGGTCGAGCGCGAGAGCGCCGAGGTGTGGGACATCCTCGAAGAGGTGATCCGCGAGCATCCGGTGCTGCTGAACCGCGCGCCGACCCTGCATCGTCTCGGCATCCAGGCGTTCGAGCCGGTGCTGATCGAAGGCAAGGCGATCCAGCTGCATCCGCTGGTCTGTACCGCGTTCAACGCCGACTTCGACGGCGACCAGATGGCCGTGCACGTGCCGCTGTCGCTGGAAGCGCAGCTGGAAGCGCGCGCGCTGATGATGTCGACCAACAACATCCTGTCGCCGGCGAACGGCGAGCCGATCATCGTGCCGACGCAGGACGTCGTGCTCGGCCTGTACTACATGACGCGCGCGCTGGAGAACGCGAAGGGCGAGGGCATGGCCTTCGCCAACGTCGCCGAAGTGCACCGCGCCTACGACAACCGCGCGGTCGAGCTGCACGCGAAGGTCAAGGTGCGCCTGCGCCAGGTCGAGATCGACGAAAACGGCAAGCGCAGCGAGAAAACGACCCTGGTCGACACCACGGTCGGCCGCTCGCTGCTGGCCGAAATCCTGCCGGAAGGCCTGCCGTTCTCGCTGGTGAACCTCGAGCTCACCAAGAAGAACATTTCGCGCCTGATCAACGCCTGCTATCGCCGCCTGGGTCTGAAGGACACGGTGGTGTTCGCCGACCAGCTGATGTACACCGGCTTCCACTACGCCACGCGCGCGGGCATGTCGATCGGCATCGACGACATGAAGATCCCGGCCGAGAAGCGGGGCATCCTCGAGGCGGCCGAGAAGGACGTCACCGAGATCCAGCAGCAGTACCAGTCCGGCCTGGTGACCGCGGGCGAGCGCTACAACAAGGTCGTCGACATCTGGTCGCGTACCAACGAGCAGGTCGCCGCGGCGATGATGAAGGGCATCGGCGCCGACAAGGTGACCACGGCCAAGGGCGATTCGATCGAGCAGAAGTCGATGAACTCGCTGTTCATCATGGCCGACTCCGGCGCGCGCGGTAGCGCGGCGCAGATCCGCCAGCTGGCCGGTATGCGCGGCCTGATGGCGCGTCCGGACGGCTCGATCATCGAGACGCCGATCAAGGCGAACTTCCGCGAAGGCCTGAACGTCCTGCAGTACTTCAACTCGACGCACGGTGCGCGTAAGGGCCTGGCCGACACCGCGTTGAAGACGGCGAACTCGGGTTACCTGACGCGTCGTCTCGTCGACGTCGCGCAGGACGTGGTCGTCACCGAGACCGACTGCCACACGAAGAACGGCCTGACCATGGCGCCGATCGTCGAAGGCGGCGACGTCGTCGAGCCGCTGCGCGACCGCGTGCTCGGCCGCGTCGTGGCCGAAGACGTGTTCGCGCCGGGCAACGACGAGGATCCGATCGTCACGCGCAACACGCTGCTCGACGAAATGATGGTCGAGAAGCTCGAGACGGCCGGCGTGCAGAGCGTGCTGGTACGTTCGCCGATCACCTGCGACGCGCGTTTCGGCGTCTGCGGCATGTGCTACGGGCGCGATCTGGCGCGCGGCCACCTGGTCAACATCGGCGAGGCGGTCGGCGTGATCGCGGCGCAGTCGATCGGCGAGCCGGGCACGCAGCTGACCATGCGTACCTTCCACATCGGCGGCGCGGCTTCGCGAGCGGCGGCGGTCGACAACGTGCAGGTCAAGACGACCGGCACGCTGAAGTTCACCAACCTCAAGACCGTCGCGCACAGCGGCGGCCACCTGGTCGCGGTGTCGCGTTCCGGCGAACTGTCGGTGATGGACGCGCACGGCCGCGAGCGCGAGCGCTACCGCGTGCCGTACGGCGCGGTCATCGACGCGAAGGACGGCGCCGCGGTGAAGGCCGGCCAAACCGTCGCCAAGTGGGATCCGCACACCCATCCGATCGTGTCGGAAGTGGCCGGTGTGGTGCGCTTCGTCGACTTCCAGGACGGCATCACCGTGCAGGAGCAGATCGACGAGCTGACCGGCCTGGCCAGCGCGGTCGTCACCGACCCGAAGCGTCGCGGCAGCGGCGCCAAGGACCTGCGTCCGATGGTGCGCATCCTCGACAAGAAGGGCGGTGAACTGCGCCTGCCGGGCACCGACATTCCGGCGCAGTACTTCCTGCCCGCCGGTGCGATCGTCAGCCTGCAGAACGGCGCCGAGGTCGGCATCGGCGACGTCGTCGCGCGTATCCCGCAGGAGACCTCCAAGACCCGCGACATCACCGGCGGTCTGCCGCGCGTGGCGGACCTGTTCGAGGCGCGCAAGCCGAAGGATCCGGCGATCCTGGCCGAGCGCTCCGGCGTGATCAGCTTCGGCAAGGACACCAAGGGCAAGCAGCGCCTGATCATCAAGGACCAGGACGGCAACGAGCACGAGGAGCTGATTCCGAAGTGGCGCCACGTCATCGTGTTCGAAGGCGAGCACGTGGAGAAGGGCGAAACGATCGTCGACGGCGAGCCGAATCCGCACGACATCCTGCGCCTGCTCGGCGTCGAGCCGCTGGCGGCCTATCTGGTCAAGGAAATCCAGGACGTCTACCGCCTGCAGGGCGTGAAGATCAACGACAAGCACATCGAGGCGATCATCCGTCAGATGCTGCGCAAGGTCGAAGTGGCCGAGTCCGGCGACACGCGCTATCTGCGCGGCGAGCAGGTCGACCGCATGCGCCTGATCGAGGAGAACAGCCGCGCCGAGGCACGCAACGAGCGTCCGGCCGAGATGCTGCCGGTGCTGCTCGGCATCACCAAGGCCTCGCTGGCGACCGAGTCGTTCATCTCGGCGGCGTCGTTCCAGGAGACCACGCGCGTGTTGACCGAGGCGGCGGTTCGCGGCACCCGCGATACCTTGCGCGGTCTGAAGGAAAACGTTATCGTCGGCCGCTTGATTCCGGCCGGTACCGGCCTTGCCTACCACGCTCAGCGGCGTAGCAAGCAGGGTGCGCTGACCGACCTGGAGCGCGAGACGCTCGGCGCGACCAGTTCGGTCGCCGAGGCGGTGGCCGAAGACGGCGACCATTGATCCGCGCGTTTGATCGATACGCGCCCCCTCTGGGGCGCCAACTCATCGAAATGAGGCGAAGGATTCGCCTCGTGTTCGAGTGCAGGGAGCCCCGCCCGGAACCTTGACGGTTCCGTTGGCTGCACGCTATACTTTTTTGTCTCGGCAGGCCGGATTTTTCGGCCTGCCTTTTGTTTCCACCGGGATTCGCCCGGGAAACCTCATCCAGAAGCCTTCTTTCTAGGCTTCGCGAGCACGGTCCTACGCATGTCAACAGTCAATCAGCTGGTTCGCAAGCCGCGGCAGTCGAAGGCCTACAAGAGCGCCTCGCCGGCGCTGGCCAATTGCCCGCAGCGTCGTGGCGTCTGCACGCGCGTCTACACGACGACGCCGAAGAAGCCGAATTCCGCGCTGCGCAAGGTCGCCAAGGTGCGCCTGACCAACGGTTTCGAGGTCATCAGCTACATCGGTGGCGAAGGCCACAACCTGCAGGAGCACTCGGTCGTGCTGATCCGCGGCGGTCGTGTGAAGGACCTGCCGGGCGTGCGCTACCACACGGTGCGCGGCAGCCTCGATGCGGCCGGTGTCGCCAAGCGCCGCCAGAGCCGTTCGAAGTACGGCGCGAAGCGTCCGAAGGGCTGATCGAACCACAACGGCCACAGGCGCTCCGGCGCTTGAGTATCAAGCGGCCTCCTTGGCCGCATCCATTGAGAAGAGCTCATGTCACGTAAAGGCAATACCCCCACCCGCGAACTCCTGCCCGATCCCAAGCACGGCAGCCAAGTCATCGCCCGCTTCATCAACATGGTGATGCAGAGCGGCAAGAAGTCGGTCGCCGAGAAGATCGTCTACGGCGCGCTCGACCACATCGGCGAGAAGCATGCCGAGCCGGTCGTGCTGGTCGAGAAGGCGCTGAACAACGTTGCGCCCGCGGTCGAAGTCAAGTCGCGTCGCGTCGGCGGCGCCACCTATCAGGTTCCGGTCGAAGTGCGTTCGTCGCGCCGTACCGCGCTGGCGATGCGCTGGCTGATCGATGCGGCGCGCAAGCGCGGCGAGAATTCGATGCCGCGCAAGCTCGCGGCCGAGCTGCTCGAAGCCTCCGAGAACCGCGGCGGCGCGGTCAAGAAGCGCGAAGAAACGCATCGCATGGCGGAAGCCAACAAGGCGTTCTCGCACTACCGCTGGTAATTCGGCGATTCTCCCTCTCCCGTCCGCGGGAGAGGGACGAGCGAGGCCCGACGCTGCGCCTCCTCGACCATTCCCCGCCCGCTCTCGCGGCGCGATCTCCCCGCGAGCGGGAGAGACGATCCAAAGATTCTCGTGATCAAGGACGATTGCACGAAGTTGAAACGGCGGGCAGGACGCCCGTCTGAATGATTCTCGCGATCAAGGAGGATCGCGGAGGTAACCTTTCCATGGCACGTACGACTCCCATCGAACGTTATCGCAATTTCGGCATCATGGCGCACATCGATGCCGGCAAGACCACGACGTCCGAACGCATCCTGTTCTACACCGGCGTCAGCCACAAGATCGGCGAAGTGCACGAAGGTGCCGCGACGATGGACTGGATGGAACAGGAGCAGGAGCGCGGCATCACGATCACATCGGCCGCGACGACGGCGTTCTGGAACGGCATGGATCGCTCGTTCCCGCAGCATCGCTTCAACATCATCGACACTCCCGGCCACGTCGACTTCACGATCGAAGTCGAGCGTTCCTTGCGCGTGCTCGACGGCGCGGTATTCGTGCTGTGCTCGGTCGGCGGCGTGCAGCCGCAGTCGGAAACCGTCTGGCGTCAGGCGAACAAGTACGGCGTGCCGCGTCTCGCCTTCGTCAACAAGATGGACCGCACCGGTGCCGATTTCGACAAGGTCGTCGCGCAGCTGAAGGCTCGCCTCGGCGCGAATCCGGTTCCGATGCAGGTGCCGATCGGCGCCGAAGACCATTTCGAAGGCGTGATCGACCTCGTCAAGATGAAGGCGATCTACTGGGATGCCGAATCCCAGGGCATGAAGTTCGAATACCGCGACATTCCGGCGAATCTGGCCGAGCAGGCCAGGCAGGCGCACGATCATCTGGTCGAGTCCGCCGCGGAAACGTCCGAAGAGCTCATGAACAAGTACCTCGAAGAGGGTGTTCTCGGCGAAGAAGAGATTCACGCCGGCATCCGCGCCGGCACACTGGCGAATACGCTGATTCCGGTGTTCTGCGGCACGGCGTTCAAGAACAAGGGTGTGCAGGCGATGCTCGACGGCGTCGTACGCTATCTGCCTGCGCCGTCGGATCGCCCGCCGGTCAAGGGTGTCGACGAGAACGAACGGGAAGGCTCGCGCGTCGCCGGCGACGACCAGCCGTTCTCGGCGCTCGCGTTCAAGATCATGACCGATCCTTTCGTCGGTTCGCTGACGTTCTTCCGCGTCTATTCCGGCGTGCTGAACTCCGGCGATACCGTCTACAACCCGGTCAAGAGCAAGAAGGAGCGCGTCGGCCGCATCCTACAGATGCACGCGAACCAGCGCGACGAGATCAAGGAAGTGCGCGCCGGCGACATCGCCGCCGCGGTCGGCCTGAAGGACGTCACCACCGGCGACACACTGTGCGCGCAGAACGACGTGATCACGCTGGAGCGCATGACGTTCCCGGATCCGGTCATCGCGATGGCGGTGGAGCCGAGGACGAAGTCGGACCAGGAGAAGATGGGCATCGCCCTGTCGCGTCTCGCGCAGGAAGATCCCTCGTTCCGCGTGCGTTCGGACGAGGAGTCCGGCCAGACGATCATCTCGGGCATGGGCGAGCTGCACCTCGAGATCATCGTCGACCGCATGAAGCGCGAGTTCAACGTCGAGGCGAACGTCGGCAAGCCGCAGGTGGCGTACCGCGAGACGATCCGCAAGCCGGTCAGGCAGGAAGGCAAGTTCGTGCGCCAGTCCGGCGGCAAGGGCCAGTACGGCCACGTCGTGCTCGAGATCGAGCCGCAGGAGCGCGGCGCCGGCTACGTGTTCGAGAATCTGACCGTCGGCGGTTCGGTTCCGAAGGAATACGTCCCGGCGGTCGACAAGGGCATCCGTGAGGCGATGACCAGCGGACCGCTGGCCGGCTTCCCGGTGGTCGACCTCAAGATCAAGCTCGTCGACGGTTCGTTCCACGAGGTCGACTCGAACGAAATGGCGTTCAAGATCGCCGCGTCGATGGGCTTCAAGGAAGGTTTCAACAAGGCCAATCCGGTCCTGCTCGAGCCGATCATGAAGGTCGAGATCGTGACGCCGGAAGACTACCTCGGCGACGTGATGGGCGACGTCAGCCGTCGTCGCGGCGTGCTGCAGGGCTCGGACGACTCGCCGTCGGGCAAGGTCATCGACGCGATGGTTCCGCTCGGCGAGATGTTCGGCTACGCCACCACGCTGCGCTCGATGTCGCAGGGGCGCGCGACGTTCACGATGGAATTCGACCACTACGCCGAAGCGCCGAACAACATCGCCGAAGCGGTCATCAAGAAATCGTGATTCGGGATTCGTGATTCGTGATTCGAAAGAGCACGGATCCCGCTCCTTCCGAATCACCAATCACCAATCACGAATCACAGAGGTTTGAGTTATGTCCAAGGAAAAATTCGAGCGCAAGAAGCCGCACGTGAACGTGGGCACGATCGGTCACGTGGACCACGGCAAGACGACGCTGACGGCGGCGCTGACGAAGATCGGTGCGGAGCGTTT
>NZ_JAGIAG010000015.1 GCF_017744955.1 Dokdonella sp. | reverse complement strand
CATGCTGTAGGTCTGCTTGGTGCCGTCGCCGTCGTCGTACTGACCGATGTAGGCGCTGGCTTCCGCACCGTCGTAGTTGCGGCGCGTGATGATGTTGACCACGCCCGCGATCGCGTCGGAACCGTAGATCGCCGAGGCGCCGTCCTTCAGGACTTCGATGCGCTCGATCGCCGCCACCGGAACCTGCGAAAGATCCTGCAGACCGTCGCTGGTCGCGCCCAGGCGCTTGCCGTTCAACAGGATCAGCGTGCGGTTCGGGCCGAGGTTGCGCAGGTCGACGTAGTAGCCGCCGACGTTCTCACCGGAAGCCAGCACGCTCGAGCGGCTGATCGGCGGCGAGCCGGCTTCGGTCAGGTTCGACAGGATGTCGACGACCGTGTTGAAGCCCTGCTTCTCGATCGCGGCACGGTCCAGAACGAGGATCGGCTGGGCGGTCTCGACGTCCGCCTTGCGGATGCGCGAACCGGTCACGGTGACGGTTTCGAGCTGTTGGTTCTGCGGCGCAGCTGCGTCCTGCGCCATCGCCGGCGCGACGGCTGCCATCGCCAGCGCCGCCCCCGCGACGCCCTGCTTGTTCAGACCGCGCAGAATCGCCGCGCGGAGCAGAGTAGTAGACATGAATTGCTTCTCCTGTTTTGGGTGTTGCCGATCGGCCGCAAACACGCGGCACGCGTCCCTCGAACCTTAAAAAGACGTAAATCGCGCTTGTTGCCGAAGATGCGTGGGACGCGTTGCAGAAATTGAGCGTTCGGTTGATCGAATCGAGCACGGGCGACCGCGCGCGGCGGTCGCCGGACCGCAAATGCGTGACGGGGCAACGACTCCGGATCGAACGCCGGGCCGCACCTCGATCGCAACGCCGACATGCGACCGCAATGGAAATGCCTCGGAACATCGGACGCGCGACTGCGTCGGGTGCGGCGATATGCCGTCACCCGCGCGAACCCGCCGCATCGAAGGGATTTCTAGGCGAAGCGCGCCTGCGGCCGCGCGGCGCCGACGATGGCGCGCATCGCCCCGGCCGTCGTGCCGTAACGTTCGCGGAACAGGCGCGAGAACGTGCAGCGGCTTTCGAAGCCGCTGGCCAGAGCGACCTCGGAGATCGCCAGCGGACTGGTGCGCAGCAGTCGGCGCGCGTATTCCAGGCGCTGGCGGATCAGGTAGGCATGCGGCGTCTCGCCGTACGCGGCGCCGAAGGCGCGGATGAAGTGCGAAGGCGAATAGCTCGCCATCCGTGCCAACGTGTCGTTGTCGACGTCGAGATGGCAATTGGAGGCCAGGTAATTGCGCACGCGCTGCAGGCGCAGGAACACCTGGCGTCGCTGCGCATAGGTACGCCCCGGGCAGGACGCGATCGCCGGCGCGAAGCGCGCCTGCAGGGACAGCACGCGGTCGATCACCATCTCGGCGGCGGCCTCGAGACCACCCTTGGCCTCCGCCCGCGCCATCGCCACGGCGCCGCGGCGCAGCTCGAAATCGGCCTCGTGGCGCGCCGGCAGCAGCGAGGAGCTCCCGGTCGGGCCGGACAGCCTTCCGACCACGTGGCGCCAGGCCTGCGGCGTCCCGAGCAAGGCCACCCAGACGGCGCCGCCGCGGCCGACCGCGCGGAAATTCGGCTCCGCTTCGGTGACGCGCAATTCGCCCGGATACGCCAGCATCTCGCTGCCGCCCAGCTGCAGGCGTCCGCGCAGCGGAATCCAGACGCCGACGATCGGCACGTCGACATTCAAGGTGCAGCCGCGACCGCCGCCGTGCACGACCGCCAGCGCGGGTGCCCGGTTGACGACCATGGACTTCGCACCCAGCTCCAGCCTCGCTCCATGAGCCAGGCGATAGCGCGTCACTACCACGATGCTCTCTTCCTTACGCACTCTGCTAATGGATGACCATTCGCCGCACGAGCAGGTATTTCCAAACAACGAAGCAGCTCGTACGATTTGCAGAATAGTTACCGGCGAAATGTACGAAGAGATTCATAGTTTCGCAAGTACCGCGCACGGAAGCGCCCGCGAAGAGTCGCGCGGGAGAGCTGGGAACGCGGAAGCGATGCGGCGGCGCGCGGTCGTTGCGGCGCGGACGCCATGCGCCGGGGAGCCGGCTACGGAGGGGGGTGGCGGCGAGCGACGCCTCGCGCGGAACGCGCAAAAAAAATGACGGACTTCAAGGTCCCGAACCCGAAGTCCGCCGAGGGTTTTCGCACATCGATGCTGTGACACATCTGCCCGTTGGAGGGCCTGCGTAGTTTCGGCCACGGACACTGCGGGAAGGTTGCGACGAGGCGCAACCGGTGTGTCGAAAATTGCTGGCCGGATTCGCGCTGCATGCGGCGGAAAACCGGCTTCGCACAATGGGTTGAAGGGCGTCGCGACGGGTAGTGCGGAGAGTGGCGACAGGTCGCCGGAAATCTTCGCCGGATGCGGAGGCCGAGGCATGCCGCTCGCAGAGCGCCGATGTTTCCACCCGTCGACGCGACGTAAGCAGGCCGGTGACTCCGTAGCGGGCGCACCAAAAAAAAAACGCGCCCGCAAGAACGGGCGCGCTGGGGGGAATGACTCCAATGAAGACGGTGGGCCCGCGGCTTTTCCCGCGAGCCCACCGCCGGTCGATCAGAACTTCTGCGTGTAACGCAGGTAGTAGAAGCGACCGATGTCGAAACCGCCGTAGTAGGAGAACTGCGAGTTCGGCGCCGAGTACATGATCGGCGGCTGCTTGTTGAACACGTTGTTCGCACCGACGGCGATCGTGCCGTTCCACGGCGCGGTCCAGCGTACCTGCAGGTCATGCCAGGACGTGGAACCGACGCGGTTGGTCGGGCTGAATCCGGTGTCGGGGGCGGAGTAGTTCGGCATGTTGCATTCCGGACCGCCCTTCTTGTCGAACGAGCAGACCTCCTTCATGCTGGAGAAATAGCGCGTCGTCCAGGTCGCACCGAAGTCGCCGAGCGTCCAGTCCAGGCTCAGGTTCGAACGGATGCGCGGGAAGCCGGCGAAGCTGTTCTGCACCGCGACTGCCGTAGCCGGCTTGTCGTCCGGCTTGAGGTTGTTGAGGCTGGTGTAGGTGGTGTCCCAGCTGACGCGGAAGCGTCCGAACGAGAACTCCGGCAGGCGATAGTTGACGCCGAAGTCGTAGCCTTCCACTTCCTGCCAGCCCTGGTTGATGCCGCCGATGTGCGCGGTATTGAGGCCGCCGTTCGCGTCACGCGTGAACAGGCTGGTGCTGCAGCGGGAGATCGCGCCGAACACGTAGCAGTCCTGCAGCATCTGCGACACCGAGTCGACGGAAATGCGGTTCTTCAGGCGGATGTTGTACCAGTCGAGGCTGAGGTCCAGACCCTGCACCCAACTCGGGCTGTACACCAGGCCGGCGGTCTTGCTGGTCGACAGCTCCGGAGTTAGCTTCGGATTGGAACCGCCCTCGAACGGCGTGCCGGTCTGGCACGGGAACGACGAGCACGGGGTGCCGCCCTGGCCGGGCTGCTGGAAGTTCCCCGGCGTCGGGTTCTGTCCGCCGAACCCGCCGGTGCAGCGCGCCAGCACCGCTGGATTGCTGCCGGCGGAATTGCGCAAGTCGCACGGGTCGGTGTAGAAGGCGAACGTCTGGCTCGATCCGCCGTACAGGTCGCCGATCGTCGGCGCGCGGAAGCCTTCGGCATAGTTGGCGCGGACCAGCAGGTCCTCGATCGGACGCCAGGTCAGGCTGAACTTGCCGTTGGTCGTCTCGCCGAACGTGGTGTAGTCCGAGTAGCGCGCGGCGACGTTGAAGGTCAGTTCCTTGAAGAACGGCACGTCCTTCAGCACCGGCACGTCGACTTCGACGTAGTACTCGTCGACCTTGTAGCGACCCTTGGTCATGGTGCCGGCGAGGCTGGTGCTCGCACCGGCCTGCTTGGACGCGTCCGGCTCGAAGCGACCCGATTCCTGGCGATGTTCGTAACCCGTCGCGATGCTGACGTCGCCCGCCGGCAGCGAGAACAGCGAACCGGTCAGGTTGGCGCTGTAGTCGACCGTCTTGGTGCGACCGGTGTCGTGGTAGAACGGGAACATGAACGTCTGCAGGTCCTTGTTCCCCGTCAGTGAGCCCGGACCCACCTGGCCTGCGGAATAGAACGGGTTCCACGGAATGCACTGCCCGGGGCCGGCGCCGTACGGCGTCGGATTCGCCGCGGTACCGCACTCGACGCGCTTGGTCAGCGGGTTGAAGAACGAAGCGCCGAGCGCCGCCGCCATCGCCGGCAGGCTGCCGTCGCCGCGGTCGGTCTTCAGCAGGTCGTTGGTGTTGACGAAGCCGCCGACGTCCCAGTTCCAGGTGCGGCCGGCGATCTCGAACGAGCCTTCCAACGTGCCCGAGAAACGGTAGGTCTGCAGGTCGCTGCGCGTGACGCGCGGCACTTCCCAGGTGCGGCGGATGAAGTAGATGCTCTGACCTTCCTCACCTTCCGGCACATACTGGTTGCCGAACGGGTTGTAGTAGCTGTCCGCGGACAGACCTTCCAGGCCGAACGCGCCGACCGTGAACGGATAGCCGGCGACCTGCTGCGTCGTCGAACGCTTGTTGTACAGGACGTCGGTCGAGAACTTGACGTTGTCGGTGATGCTGTATTCGGCGGCGACGAACAGCGCGTGACGGCTCAGCCCCGTCGTGCCCATCATCTCGTCGTTGGAGGTGGTCAAGTCGCTCGGACCACCGGCCGAATTCGTGCCGTGGAAGTCGTTCGGACGACCGTCCTGACCCATGTTGAACGGATTGCCGCCCGGATTGAGCGTGCACAGTCCGAACCGGCTATCTTCCACGCCCGGACAGCCGTTCGGCAGGAGGAACGCGCCCCACTGCGACACCGGCGTCATGCCGGCCAGCGGATGCCGCGGACTGGCGTTGTAGCGGCTGTACGGACGATTGCGCGCCCAGGTCGGGTCTTCCTTCGAGTATTCGGTCGCGACCGTGATCGAACCGCGCTCGTTGTGCGAACCCAGCGTCATGCTGTAGGTCTGCTTGGTGCCGTCGCCTTGGTCGTACTGGCCGATGTAGGCGCTGGCTTCGGCGCCGTCGTAGTTGCGACGCGTGATGACGTTGATCACGCCCGCGATCGCATCGGAACCGTAGATCGCCGAGGCGCCGTCCTTCAGGACCTCGACGCGCTCGACCGCCGCGACCGGAACCTGCGAGAGATCCTGGGCGCCGCTGCTGGTTGCGCCGAGGCGCTTGCCGTTCAACAGGATCAGCGTGCGGGTGGCGCCGATGCCGCGCAGGTCGACGTAGTAGCCGCCGACGCCTTCGCCGGACGCCAGCACGCTCGAGCGGCTGATCGGCGGGGCGCCCGCTTCGGTCAGGTTCGACAGGATGTCGACGACCGTGTTGAAGCCTTGCTTCTCGATCGCGGCGCGATCCAGAACGAGGATCGGCTGGGCCGTTTCCACGTCCGCCTTGCGGATGCGCGAACCCGTCACGGTGACGGTTTCGAGCTGCTGCGAATCGGGCTGGCCGGCGTCCTGCGCCAGCGCGGGACCGGCGACGCCGAACGCCGATACGGCGAGGCAGGACGGCAGCGCGGCGCAGATCGCTTTACCGAGTTTTGTCTGTTTCATCGAAATTGTTCTCCCATCGTGCAACGACTCAGCGGCCGCACACCGCGACGCGCATTGGATCAACCTTAAAAAAGCGTGAAGCCGGTCGATTGCCATTTCCTGGCGAATGGATTTGCCAACCTTGCTCTCATCGAATTGCCGACTGCGGCGCTCGTGCCGCGCCGCCCGCCTGCCGGCGCATCGCCCCGGCCGTCGTGCCGAAGCGCTGGCGGAACAGCCGCGAGAAGGCGCAGCGATTCTCGAAACCGCTGGCCAGCGCGACTTCCGAAATCGCCAGATGGCTCCCGCGCAGCAGCCGGCAGGCGCGCTCCAGGCGGCGCCTCACCAGATAGGCGTGCGGCGTCTCGCCGTAGGCGGCGCGGAAGGCGCGAATGAAGTGCCACGGCGAGTAGTTCGCCAGTCGCGCCAGCGCGTCGTTGTCCAGCTCGAGATGGCAGTTCGCGTCCAGGTAGTGGCACACGCGCTGCAGGCGCGCGAACACGTGACGGCGCTGTGCATGGGTGCGACCGGGGCAGCGTTCGATTGCCTCGACGAGGCCGCCTTGCAAGGTGCAGATCCGCTCCAGCACCGCCTCGACCTGCAGTTCGCCGCCCTCCTTCGCACGCGCGACCGCCACGGCGAGACGGCGCAGTTCGCGATCGGCGCGATGGCGCGCCGGCAGCAGCGTCTTCACCACTCCGGGCAAGTCGACCAGGCGGCCGAGCGCGTGACGCCAGACGTCGGCCGTACCGAGAATGCCGACCCACAGCGCATTGCCGCGGCCGATCACGCGCTGGCAGGTCTCCGGCTCGGTGACGCAGGCTTCGCCGGAATGCAGCAGCGCGTCGTTGCCCAGCTGCAGGCGACCGCGCAGCGGAATCCAGATGGCGACGAACTCGCCGTCGAGTTTCAGCGCGCAGCCACGGCCGCCGCCGACCACCACGGCCAGCTTCGACGAGCGCGCATAGGCCGCGGACGACAGTTCCAGGACACCGCCCGGGACGGGCGAATGAAAGACGATTTGCACACGACCTCCGAACAACGACAGCAGAGGTCGCTAGGTACGCGCAAACGCCGGCGGCGGTCCTGAAATCGGCGCGAATTCTCGCCGAAATTCGCCGGAAGTCCCGACGAAATCCTTACGGATCAGCTACTTGAAAATCCAAGCCGCCATGGCGCGAGGCGCGGCGGCAGGCACCGCTACGGCGTGCGGGTCAGGCGAAAGAAGCCGACGTCGGTGTCTTCGGCGTCCACCGGGGCGAAGATCAGGGCGTCGCCGGACGGGGTCACGTCGAAGTCCACGCTCTCCAGCAGCAGGTCGAGCTTGGCCGCGAGGCGGTCGCTGCCGGTGGCCGGATCGAACTCGCGCAGATTGCCCGAACGCACACCGAGATCGGCGAGGTACCAGACGTGGCCGCCCGCGACGCGCCAGCCCTTGCGCGGCAACTCGACCGTGTCGGGCGTGATGCGCTCGTCGGCGTCGCCGTCGAGCGAGCGGCGATGCAGCCCCGGCTCGACGCCGGAGGTGTAGTACAGCGAACGGCTGGCCGGATCGACCTGCGCGGCCACGACGCTGGGCAGGAGCAGCTCGCGGCTTTCCTGCGCCGTGCCGGCGTGCCGCACGCGATAGAGACGTGTGTCCTGGTCCGACACCCGCACCGCCATCAGATGGCTTTGCGCATCGGGGGCGTAGGCGCCGAACACGATGTTGTCGTCGGGGCGCGACAGCACGCGCTGGCGGCGGCTGGCCAGTTCGATCTCGACCAGTTGCCGGGTGGCGCCGTTGCGCTGCACGGCGAGGATGCGATCGGCGCCCGGACTCCAGCCGACGGACAGGATCGGCTTGGAAGACGCATCCGTCAGTTGCGTCGCGGTCTTCGATTCGAAGTCGTACAGCCAGGCCTGGCGCTGGCCGCTGCGATCGGACGCGAACGCCAGCTGCCGGCCGTCGGGAGACAGCACCGCGCCGTAGTCGTTGCCGGTGGACGGCGCGAGCAGCTGCATCGGCGTTCCTTCCTGCCGCAGCGACAGCGTCTTCAGCCGCTCGCGCGTGCGCAGGATTTCGTAGACGACGGCGTCGCCGCTGCGCGCGGCGTCCGGATAGGCGGCCGGAGCGATGCCGAGCGGCTCGTCGTGGCCGTCCTCGACGTCGACCGCATAGAGGGACTGCATTCCGGAATGGTCGGCGGAATAGACCAGCGTGCGATTGTCCGCCGTCCATGTGTAGCCGCGGATGCGCGCGGACACGTGCGTGACCTGGCGCGGGCGGCCGCCGTCGGCCGGCATCACGAACAGGTCGCTGTACGGCGACAGGCCACGCCGGAACGCGAGCTGCCGCCCGTCGGGGGAGTAGCGCGCGTCGAGATCCTGCGCGCCGGCGGTGCGCTCGTAGGAGATCGGCCGCTGCTCCCCGCTGTCCAGGTCGAAGCGGAACAGCTGGAAATCGCCCTTGCCGCCGTCGGCGCGCTCGGAGGAGACCAGTCCGCGACCGTCGGGAGTCCAGTCGAAATAGTTCGCGCCGGGATCCTGGCATTTGCGCACGTGCTGCTCCGCACCGCCGAGCCCGGCCACGACGAACATCTCGCAGTGATCCGAACCGATGCGCGAGAACGCGATGCGATGCCCGTCCGGCGACCAGATCGGAAACGCCTCCACCGAGTCGCTGCCTTGGGTGAGGACGATCCGCTGCGAAGGTTCGAGCGAACGCATCATCAGACGTTCGGTCGACTCCGGCTGATTGAAGACGCCGAACGCGACCCGCGTGGCATCGGGCGACAGGTGCGGCCGGTATTCGGCGCCCGGATCGGAGGTGAGCGCGTGCAGGTCGCTGGTGCGCCAGCGCGTCGTGGCGGCGACGTCGGCGCGGTTGCGCGAGGCGTAGTAGCCGCCGAACGCCGCCAGCGCGAGCAGCACCAGCGCAGCCACGACGACCGCCTTGCGATCCACGCCGCGCGACGGCGGCGGCGCCTCCGGCGCGACGGCCGGCGCCGCCTGCGTCGTCTCCGGCGGCTCGAGCACGGCCTCGCCGCCGTCCACCAGCAAGCCGGTGCCCGGACCGTCGAGCACCAGCGCCGGCGCGATCAGGCGGTAGCCGACCTTCGGAATCGTCTCGATGTAGCGCGACGGCTTGCCGTCGTCGGCGAAGGCGCGGCGCAATTCCTTGATCGCCTGCGTCAGCACGTCCGGCGTCGTGACGCGGCCGGCCCAGACGCTGTCGAGCAATTGCTCGCGCGTGACGGTCGCGCCGACCTGGCGGACGAGCTCGATCAGCACCGCCATCGCCTTGCTCGTCAGGCGCGGGCTTTCCGGGCGCGTGACGATGCGCAGCGCACCGACGTCGACGACGTGCTCGCCGATGCGCAAGCGAAGATTCGACTGCGTCAGCAGGGAGTCGGTCGCACGCTGGAGAGAGACGTGCAGGTTCATGCTGCGATTTCTAGCAGAAAACACAAGCGCGTACGACGTTGTGCGCAAGAACGGCAACATTGCGCGGCAGAAACACGCTGCGTTGCCGGCAGTTGCCGCGACGAACGTCCGCTGCGGATCGCGGCCGGCATGGCGTCAACCGGTGGATTGCAGCAACGGCGGCAGCGGACAACGCAGCGCGGCGCAGACGGTGCGCAGCAGTTCCGCCTCGACCACGCTGACCTTGCCGTCGACGGCGATCGCGCGCGTCAGCGCGCGCACGACCAGTTCCTTGCCGGCCGGATCGAGGCGATCGAGCCGCGGCAGCGCGCGGTCCAGCGCGGCCGCCCACTGCGCCGGCGGCGCGTAGGCGATCGGCGCGTTCGGCAGCACTTCGTGCATGCCGGCAGCGTAGGCGCGGCGTGCGGCGGCCTCGTCGTCGTGTCCGTGCGCGGCGAGAATCGCCAGCAGGTCGCGCAGCTCGGTCGCGGCATCGCCGAGCTTGATGCGCCCGATCGTCGGCTTCGCCGCCGGATTCAGGGCGGCGACGACCTGCACGTCGATCAGGCGTGCGAGACAGTACTCGTGCAAGGTGACACGACGATCGGCGTCGATCAGCTGGCGCAGCGTGGCGACGAACGTATCCACGTGCGGCCGCGGGCGCCGGCGCAGAGTGGGGAACGCCAGCGCGGCCAGCGGCAGACGCTGCATCGGATGCAGTTCCGCCAGCGCCGCACCGAACACACGCACCAGCTCGCGCGTGCCGGCGTCGTAGCCGAGCGCGATCAACGCGAGCTGGCGCTCGCGCACGTCGGCCTCGACGTTCAACAGCAGCGCGAGCACCAGCGGCACCGCGCGCTCGGGCTGACGTGCCGCTTCGCGCAGAGGCTCGGGGATCGTCGCGCGCAGCGTATGCGCGATCGCGCGATCGTCGCTGCCGGGATTGCCGACCTGGCGCGCGACCGCGCGCGGCACCAGCTCGACTTCGCTGCGCGGATCCGGCAGCGCGACGCCGCGCTCGCGCGGCAGCGACGCCGCCGCGCTCGCCGGCGCAAAGCCCGCGATCGAAACGTCGGCGCGTTCCAGATCCGCCTCCCCCATCTGGATCGGCCGCGACCAGTCGGCCGCCACGGCCTTCAACTCGTCCTCGCGGAACGACGGATCGAGGCGGCGAATGCGCGCCGCCAGCGGCGGATGCGTGGCGAAGAGCGCGGAGTAGCCGACGCCGTCGCCGAACAGCATGTGCGCGACTTCCTCGCTGTCCTTGGTGGCGAGCCTGGAGCCTTCGGCCAGCCCGCCGATCTTCTTCAGCGCGCCGGCGATGCCTTCCGTCTGCCGCGTGAACTGGACCGCCGAGGCGTCGGCGAGGAACTCGCGCTGGCGCGAGATCGAGGCCTTGATCATGCGTGCGAGCACGACGCCGAGGTAGCCGGCCGCGAACAGGGCGAAACCGATCAGGACGGCGCTGCCGCCGCCGCGCCCGCCGTGGGCGATCTTGCGGCCGATGGTGGCGATCACGACCAGGCCGAACACCGCTCCCATCAGGCGGATGTTCAGGCGCATGTCGCCGTTGAGGACGTGGCTGAACTCGTGGCCGATCACGCCCTGCAGCTCGCTGCGCGTGAGCTTGTCGAGCGCGCCGCGCGTGACCGTGATCGCGGCGTCGGTCGGCGCGTAGCCCGCGGCGAAGGCATTGATGCCGTCCTCGCCCTCCAGCACGAAGATCTCCGGCACCGGCACGCCGGAGGCGATCGCGATTTCCTCGACCACGTTGCGCAGGCGCCGGTAGGCGAAGTTGTCGCTCGACGGCGGCACCGGTACGGCGCCCAGGCCGAGCGCGACCGCCTTGCCGCCGGCGCGCAGCGTCGCGACGCGATACAGCGAGCCGAGCTGGATCACCAGCACCACCATCGCGCTGATGAACAGCAGGCCATTCCAACTGACGCGCCTGGCGTCGAAGCCGATCGCCAATAGCACGGCAATATCGATCACGACGACGATCGCCGCCACCGCGAACGCGAACAGCCACAGCATGCGCCGCGTCTGCCGGCGCGCCAGTTCCTGATGCTCGAAGAAGTTCATCGGGGGTACGGGAATCGGAAATCGGAAGAGCTTCGCGGGAACGCGGCGCTCTCTTCGCTTCTACGATTCCCTGTTCCCTATTCCCGGCGTCAGGAGAACGAAACCTTCGGCACCTCGCGCTTGCTCTCCGACTCGATCTTCAGCGACTCGGCCGGCAGGAAGCTGAACATGTTCGCGACGAGCGAACCGGGGAATTGCTCGCGCCGGTTGTTGTAGCTCATCACTGCGTCGTTGTAGGCCTGGCGCGCGAACGCGACCTTGTTCTCGGTCGAGGTCAGCTCCTCGCTGAGCTGCATCATGTTCTGGTTCGCCTTCAGGTCCGGATAGGCTTCCGACAGCGCGAACAGACGGCCGAGCGTCTGCGTCAACGCGTTGTCGGCGCCGGCCAGCTGCTGCATCGCCTCCGCGTCGCCGGGATTGGCCTTCGCCGCCGACAGGCCGGACACGGCGGAGTTGCGCGCCTGGATCACCGCCTCCAGCGTTTCGCGCTCGTGTTGCATGTACGCCTTGGCGGTTTCGACCAGATTCGGGATCAGGTCGTAGCGACGCGTCAGTTGCACGTCGATCTGGGCGAACGCGTTCTTGTAGCTGTTACGTCCGGTGACCAGGCCGTTGTAGAGACCGATGAAAAAGAAGCCGAGACCGACCACGATGGCCAGGAAAATCAACAGGCTCATGTTTCTTTCCCCCTCTGGATGCGGCTAGAATCGACGCAGTTTCAGCATAGCAGCCGATGGTTGCGCAAACGAGGCCGGAGAGCCTCGGCTTCGGAGATGGCATTGAGCAGTACCTTGCGCGTTCTGATCGCCCTGTTGGCGGCTTTCGCCATCGCGGCTTCCGCTTCCGCCGGCGCCGCTTCCGCCGCGAAGAAATCCAAGTCCGCCCAGCGACCGCCGGTCGCTGCGGCGAAAGCCAAGACGACCAAGAAGAGCGCCGCGGTCGCGAAGAAAACCGCCGCCTCGAAGGGCGCCGTCGCCGGCAAGCGCGGCAAGCAGGTCGCCGTGCGCAAGCGCCAAGTCGAACTGCCGGCGGTGGTGATTCCGGTCGCCGACGCGCGCGCGGTCTCGCACGACGCCGCCGGCATCGCGCGCGAATTCGATCGCTGGCTCGACGGCGTCGAAGGCTCCAGCGACGTCGCCGGCCTCGCCGCGGCGATCATCAAGGACGACAAGGTGCTGCTCGAGCGCGGCATCGGCTACGCCGACGCGAACACGCGCGAGCGCATCTCCGGCGACACGGTGTTCCGCCTCGCCTCGCTGTCGAAGGCATTCGCCGCGACCCTGGCCGGCATCCTGGTCGAACGCAACCAGCTGCACTGGGACACGCGCGTCGCCGACGTGCTGCCCGCGTTCATGCTGAACGACGTCGCCAGCGCGCAGAAGCTGACCGTACGCGACATCCTCAGCCATCGCGTCGGCCTGCCGCACAACACCTACGACAACCTGCTCGAGCAGGACGAGCCGTACCAGGTGCTCGTCGGGCGGCTCAGCGAAGTGCCGCTGACCTGCCCGGTCGGCGACTGCTACGGCTACCAGAACATCGCGTTCAGCCTGATCGGCGACGTGACCTACGCGGCCACCGGCGACTTCTACTACCACCAGGTCGAGAAGCGCATCTTCCATCCGCTCGGCATGAACACCGCGACCTACGGCCGCGAAGCGCTGGAAGGCTCCAAGAGCTGGGCGCGCCCGCACCATCGCTTCGGCGCGAACGGCTGGGCGCCGTTCGCGCCGAAGGAGAACTACTACCACGTGGCGCCGGCGGCCGGCGTCAACGCCAGCATCCGCGACATGGAGCAGTGGCTGATCGCGCAGATGGGCGGACGCCCGAACGTACTGTCGCCGCAGCTGCTGGAAACCCTGCACAAGCCGCTGGTGGAAACCGCACGCGAGAAGCGCGCCTCGCCCTGGCGGCGCGGCCGCCTGTTCGACGCGCAGTACGCCCTGGGCTGGCGCATCTACGACTACGCCGGCACGACCTTGGTGTTCCACGCCGGCGCCGTGCAGGGCTACCGCGCGATCATCGCGTTCCTGCCGAAATACCGCTTCGGCGCCGTCATGATGTGGAACTGCGAATCGGCGGTGCCGATGGGCCTGATGCCGATGCTGATCGACCGCTACCTCGGCCTGCCCGAGGTCAACTGGGCCGGCATCGACCACGGCGACAGTCCCGACCTCGCCGGCGGATCCGACTGAGCCGCGCGATCCGCTTCGACCGTGCGGCCGAAGCGGATCGCGTCGACGCCGATCAGTTGCCGAGCTTGAACTCGATCCGGCGCCGCAAGGTGGTCGCCACTGGCTGACCTCGATCGAGGCGCGGCTCGAACTTCGCCTGCTGGATCGCGCGCACGGCTTCGCGGTCGAACACGCGCGGCGGACTGGAAGAAACCGCGCGGGCGTTCTGCACCGAACCGTCGGCGGCCACGGTGAACTCGACTTCGACCCAACCGCTCTGACGATTGCGCGCCGCGGTGGCCGGATACTCCGGCTGCGGTACCGTCGTCATGCGCGCGTCGCGCGTTTCGCCGACCGGCGCGGGAGCCGGCGCCGCCGGCGGCGCAGCACTCGGCGGCGGTGTCGCGCGCGCCACTTCGGTCGGACGCGAGGCCGCCGCGGTGCTCGCCGCCGGCGCGGGCGCCGCCGCGGTCGGTGCGGCCGCATCCGGTGTCGCCGCGGCCGGTGCAGCCGGCGTCGCCGCCGTCTGCGTGCGCGTCGCGGCAGCGGCGGCCTGCTGTGCCTGCAGCTGCTGGTCGCGCTCGACCTGCTTGCGTTTCGCGTCGAGCTTGCTGCGCAGGATCGTCAAACTGTAGTTGCTCGGATCCGCCTGCGCCAACAGGCTCATGATGCGCGTCGCTTCGTCGTAGTTGCCCTGGTTGATCTGGTCTTCGGCGCTGCCGGTCGCGAACGGGAACAGTTCGCGCACGGCGTCGACCGCGCCGTTGTCGTCGGGCTGACGCGTCATGATCGCCAGATAGAATTCGAGCGCGTTGTTGCCCGGCGGCGTGACCATGCGGTTCTCGGCCATCGCGCCGCGCGCCGCCTTGTAGAGCTCGTTGACGCTGAGCTCCGCCGTCGGCAGCGGCGGTGCTTCGCCCGCCGCGGGTGCGGTCGTCGCGCCCGGCGCCGTCGTCGGCGCCAGCGCCGAGACGCCACGCTGACCGACGTACCACCACCAGGCCGCGGCCGCGAACGCGGCCAGCACGATCAGAATCAATACGAGTTGCACCGCCGAAACGGCGCCGCGCATGCGGCTCCGATCGCATCCCCCGACGCGCACGCCAACGCGCCGAACCCCTTGCCTGCTGCTTCCCGACATCTTTAGCCCCCTGTGGCTGATGTGCACCGGCGCGATGCGCCGGTTCGGTGACAGAAATATAACGCAGATCACAGTTGCTCCCCTACTCCCTCGTCCGGCGCCGCCGCCGGGCCGTGCGCGTGATTGTTCAGCCGGGCGGCACTAAGCTCGGTCCCGCGTCTGCGCGACATCCGCGGGAACGAAGCCCCTGCGCGGATATCGCCGCCGGCGCCTTCTTCAACCCCTTCAGCAGGAGCCGACCATGGCAAGCGTGCGCGAGATGAAACAGAAGCTGGACGAAACCGGAGCCGAAGCCGTCGAGGCGACCAAGGAACACGTCGAGCATTTGCAGAGCGAGCTGCATCGACTGCGCGAGAAGCTGCGCGCGAACGGCGCGCAGTTGGAAGACGATCTGCGCGCGGCCAGCGATCGCTTCTCCGACGGCGCGAAGAAGTTCAGTGCCGCCGCCGTGGAGCAGATCCGCGAACATCCGTTGGCCGCGTTCGGCGTCGCCTTCGCTGCCGGCGTCGTGCTCACGCGCCTGCTGCGCGGGCGCTGATGGACGCGCCGGAAGCCGCGACCGAGGAAGCCTCGCCGCTGCCGCCGCGACCCGATGCGTTCGCGGCGGTCAGCGGTGCGCTCGAACAAGCCGTTCGCGTCGCCGAGGCGGCGCTCGCCCTGCTGCGCGCCGAGCTTCGGCTCGCGCGCGGCAGCGCGCTCGCGCTGGTGTGGCTCGCCTTCGCGCTGATCTTCCTCGGTGTCGGCGCCTGGCTCGCCACCAGCGCGGCGATCGCCGCCGGCGTCTACGAGCTCACCGGCAACCTGTTCGTCGGCATCGGCAGCGTCGCGCTGGCGAACCTGATCGGCATCGGCCTGGTCCTGTTCGCGATGCGCAGTTGCTGGCGAGATCTGACCCTGCCGCGCACGCGCCGCATGCTCGGCCAACTCACGGACAGTCGACATGAGCCTTCTTGAACGACGGCGCGCGGCACGACGCGCGGAGCTCGAGTTCGAACTGACCCGCGTGCAATGGCACGCACGCACCCGCCTCCTGCGCGAGCACTACGCGCGCCATCGCGAAGCGTGGCTGCTCGGCGGCGGCTTCGCCGCCGGAGTGATCGCGAGCCTGCTGCCGCTGCGCGCCGGCGTCCGCCTGGGACGCACGCTCGCCAGTGCGGCGAGCCTTCTGCTGCGCTCGCCGCTGCAGACCCTGCTGTTCGAGTACGTCCATCGGCACCTGGACCGCGACGAGACGACGACTCGCACGCAGTGACGCTCCGCGACGACGTGGAGGGCGATTGGATTCCGAACGGAGAGAGGGGGAGCTCGTCGCGGGGAGAGTTCCAAATACTCTCCCTGCGCTGGGCTGACCGCAGGGAGAGGAATTTGGGATTACGACGTTGCTGATGAAACGTGTTGCGGTATCACTACTGCTGACGGCTCCGCGCTGAACACCAAGGCGGAGCCGCAGCGATCATCGGCCGTAAACGACGCGGCCGACTGAAGGCAAGGCCTTACTTGGCCTTCTTGGCAGCCTTCTTCACGGCCTTCTTCGCGACTTTCTTCGCGGCGGGCTTCTTCGCGGCGCTCGTCTTACGAGCGGTAGCGGTCTTGGCCTTGGCCGTCGTCTTCTTCACCACCTTCTTGGCGGCTTTCTTGGCGGCGGGTTTCTTCTTTGCAGCTGCTTTCTTCATAGCCATATCGCGTCTTAGCTCCTCGTCAGTTGGCAGTGGTTGCCCAGTAAAAGCGTGAAGGAATGCTTCGCACAGCAGATCGCTGTTGGTGGCGTGACGCAGGTTCGCAACCTGGCGTCGGGTCCGTTCGTCGGACAAAAGCTTCAAGACGTGGAAGGGAACCGACACCGTGATCTTTTTCACCGACCCGGACTTCGTGCCGTGTTCAATGTAAGGGTCGATGAAACGAGTCGCGGTCATGATTCCTTTATTTGTTTGTCACGCCGGCGCAGAAACTATTACTGTCGTTAGCGCGTGTCAACAAATTTCTTAGGGGAAACAAGCAGTTCCTACGTGACTGCTAGAGCCCGAAAACACCCCTCTCCGGGGCGATTCCGGCACCCCGGGAAATGCGCTTCCCAAAGGACGCTTAGATGTATAGACGTCCAAATAAACATGCCGCAATAATTCCAGAATAAACCCCGGAAAGCTAGTATTGGCGCGGGTTTCCAGCCTTTCCGTCGCGGCGATCCATGCCATTCTTCGAGACGCGAACTTTGCGCAGCCCGATGAGCCGCGCATTCCTCTCGGCCGCTCGGCGAAGGCACGATCGGGCGCGGCAACGGCGAATGAACGAGCGCAAAAAATTCTTTCGCCGGACCGACGCGCGACGACGATCGTCGACTTCTTCCGTCTCGCCGGCGTCGTCCGACACTCGCTTCCGGATGACGTCGACGCGTCGAAAGCTCGCCGACGAAACCTCGCGCGTTCGTCACGCCACGCTCGTCGAACTCGTCTTCGCATCGTCTTCATCGTCGATCGCCGCGTCGAAGGAAACGAACGCAGAGATCGAAGATGCACTTCTTGCCGCAACGTCGAGCGAGCGCCCGACGCCGGCGTCGAAGCGATCGCGAGCGAAAAAAAAAGGGCGCGCCGAAGCGCACCCTCTTTCGACCGATGGGAACGACGGATCAGTCGTCTTCGTTCTCGATCAGTTCGGCGTAGTCGTCCGGGCCGAGCAGCTCTTCCTGTTCCTCGGCGAGGTTGTCCGGCTTGATCACGAACAGCCAGCCGTCACCGTAGGCGTCTTCGTTGATCGTTTCCGGCTTGTCCGGCAGCGCTTCGTTGATCGCGACGATCTCGCCGGAGACCGGAGCGTAGACGTCGGACGCGGCCTTGACCGACTCGACCACGGCGACCGCGTTGCCGGCCTTGACCGTGTCGCCGACACTCGGCAGTTCGACGTAGACGAGGTCGCCGAGCAGGCCCTGAGCATGATCGGAAATGCCGACCGTGACGGTGCCCTTGTCTTCGACGCGCGCCCACTCGTGGGACTTCATGAATTTCAGATCGCCGGGAATCTCTTGCATGACTCAGTTCCTTGGGTTCTGGAGCACCGTTCGGCGCCGATTCTATATTGAGAAATGCGGCCATGGACGGCCACGGGTGGAACTTCCGAAACCGGATGGCTGCCAGCGGCGGCAACCATCCGAGCGGCGGCGATCCCGGAAGGATCGCACTTGGACTCGAAAAGCGCGGCCGCGGACGGCCGCGGAGGAAACTTCCGCAAAGGCTCGCCGCCGATCAGATGCCGTCGATCGCCTTGCCGTCCCTGACGAACGGATACTTCACGACGCGCACCGGCACCAGCTTGCCGCGGATGTCCGCCTGCAGCGTTCCGCTCGAACCGGCCGGCACGCGCGCGAACGCGATCGACTTGCCCAGCGTCGGCGAGAAGCTGCCGGACAGGATCTCGCCGTCGCCGCTCGGCGTGACGACGCGCTGGCCGTGGCGCAGCACGCCCTTCTCGTCCATCACCAGGCCGACCATGACGCGATGGTCGCCGGCGGCCTTCTGCTTCTCGAGCGCGCCGCGGCCGATGAAGTCGCGGCCCTCGTCGAGCGCGACGGTCCAGCCGAGGTTCGCTTCCCACGGCGTCACCGACTCGTCCATGTCCTGACCGTACAGATTCATGCCGGCTTCCAGGCGCAGCGTGTCGCGCGCGCCGAGCCCGGCCGGAGCGACGCCGGCGTCCTTCAGCCGGTTCCACAATTCGACCGCCTGCGCCTCCGGCACGACGATCTCGAAACCGTCCTCGCCGGTATAGCCGGTGCGGGCGATGAACAGGCCGTCACCCTCGACCGCGGCGAACTTGCCGACCTTCTCCGCCTTCGCGCGCGTCTCCGGCGAGAGCAGGCCGAACACCTTCGCGCGCGCATTCGGTCCCTGCACCGCGATCATCGCCAGCTCCGGCCGTTCGCTCACCGCTACGTCGAAAGCCTTGGCCTGGGTCTGGATCCAGGCCAGGTCCTTTTCGCGCGTCGCCGCGTTGACGACCACGCGGAAGAAATCGTCGCCGAGGAAATAGACGATCAAGTCGTCGATCACGCCGCCCCGTTCGTCGAGCATGCACGAGTACAGCGCCTTGCCCGGCGCCTTCAGCTTGTCCACGCTGTTGGCGAGCAAGCGGCGCAGGAATTCGCGCGTGCGCGCGCCGCGCAGATCGACCACGGTCATGTGCGAGACGTCGAACATGCCGGCGTCGCGGCGCACCGCGTGGTGCTCCTCGATCTGCGAGCCGTAGTTGATCGGCATGTCCCAGCCGCCGAAGTCGACCATCTTGGCGCCGAGCGCGCGATGGGTGTCGTTGAGGATGGTCTTCTGCGTCATGGGTCGGTGCGTCCGCGGAAACGGGGGCGCGCATTATCGCGAGCGGACGCGCGCAATTCCAACAGCGAAGGGGAATGAACCGCCGCGCCACCGGATCGCGCGAGGACCTCCCTATCCGAAGCGGCCTTCGCTCTTATTTTTCCCGGCGCGTCTTCTCCTTCCGGTACCCACCCTATCCGGTATGCGGGACACGCACGAGCGCAGCGCCGCACGATCGACCAGCGTCGCCCCGTACGCAGATTACAAAAATATAGTGCGGTATAAGCCGCGATGCAGAGGTCCTCTGCAGCCACCCCAGGAGCATGGCCATGACGTCTCGGAATGCCTGTTTCGCGTTGTTCGTGTCGCTCGCTTCGCTGGCATCCTTATCCAGTGCCGCCACTTTTGCGTCTCCACCCGATTCGCCCCTCTCCGCGGAGGACGCGGTAGCCTCGCGGGAGAACATCCGGCAAAACTACATCGGAGACCCCGACGTCCCGCCGACGCTCACCGGCGAGAATCCGGCTCTCGATTCTCCGCTGATTCCATTCGCGTGGAACGAGCAGGCCATCCGGGTGACCGACGGCACCGGCTTCGGCGGATCCATCGCCGTTTCCGGCGACATCGCCTTCGTTAGCGCGGCGACAACGAACGGCAATCAAGGCGCGGTGTACGTGTATCAGCGCTCGAACATCTGCTCGATGCAGGGATGTCCGTGGGTGCAGAAGCAACGCCTCGTCGCCAGCGACGGCGCGCCCAACACCTACTTCGGAAAAGTCGCTTTCGACGGAACCACTGCATTGATCGGAGCCAGCTCGACGACGGTCGACGGACGCCCGAGCCAGGGAGCGGTATACGTCTTCTCACGGGGAGAGAATCGGAATTTCGCTCAAGTGCAAAAGCTGACCGCTCCCGACGGCGCGGCCTCCGACTGCTATTTCGGCACCTCCGTGGCGATCGCGGGCTCCGACGCGCTCATTGGCGCGCCGGGTTGCGGCGGCACCAACCAGGCCATCAACAGCCGCGGCTCCGCCTACCGCTACCGCAAGGATGCCAACGGCAACTGGGTGATCGTACAGAAGTTCGTCGCCAGCGACGGCGGATTCGCCGAAAGCTTCGGGCGAGCCGTCGCGATCAATGCCGATACCGCGGTCATCGGTGCCGACAGCGCATTCCAGTTCGGCTACTACGGCGTCGGCGCAGCCTACGTCTACAGGAAGCAGTGCTTCCCGGACGGTCGCTGCAATCCCAATTGGCTGGAGAAGCAGAAGCTGATCGCAAGCCCCACCTCGACGGGCATGGAGTTCGGCTCTTCGATCGTGCTCAGCGGAACGGACCTTTTCATCGGCGCGCCGTGGGCGCTCACCGGCGATGAAAACCTCCCCATCCAGCCGATATCCGGCGCGGTCTGGGCCTTCAAGCAAATCGACGGCCAATGGGTGCAGCAACAAGAAATGATTCCCAGCGACGCCTACCACGACTGGCTCTTCGGGATCTCGATCTCCCGAAGCAAGGACACACTGGTCGTCGGCTCGGCGTTCGCCGGCTGGCCGAACATGAAAGGCGCCGCCTACGTATTCGTGCTGAACAACGGCATCTGGACCGAAGTGCAAAAGCTGACCGCCAGCGACGGCACGCTCAACGACTCTTTCGGCAGCGGAGTCGGAATCTCCGACAGCGGCGACGTGCTCGTCGGCTCGCCGCAAGGCCTGAACAACAGCGGCCAGGGCACCATGTACGTCTATACCCAGCAGTGACGGCAGTCGCGGCGCGGCGCCGACGCTCATGCGTCGCGTCGCGCCGCGCTCTCGATTCGGGGGCACTCGACGATCTTCGCTCCCGGCGGAAGGATCGAGCCGGAAGTCAGTGCGGCGTCTGTACCTTCAAGGAAACACCTTCCACGGCGACGACCTCGACCTCGCTGCCCACCGGCAGATCCGGCCCTTCGGCCAACCATTCGCTGTCGCCGACCTTGACCTTGCCGCGACCGTTGACGATCGCCTCGGCCAGCACGAAGCGCCGGCCGATCAACTGCGCGCCGCGCTTGTTCAACAGCGGCTGGTCGTTGCGTTGCTCGGCGACCGGTCGAATGTATCTCCAGTAGACCAGGCAGGCCGCGATCGCCAGCACGCCGAACAGCACGGCCTGCGCCAGAGCCGGCAGGCCCGGCATCACCAGCGTCACCAGCCCCATCACGCCGGCGGCGATGCCGATCCACAAGAGGAAGTAGCCGGGCGCCAGCATCTCGGCCGCGATCAGCACCAGCGCCAGCAGCCACCAGCCGTAGTTGTTCACGAGGTTGTCCATGCGGTTCTCGCTCGCGATGAGTCGTTCAGCGCACCTGCGGCGGCGCCGGTCCGCGCGGTGGCGCGGCCCGCTTCGCCTCTTGGTCGGACAGGGCGTTCTTGGCCAGCTCCGCAATGCCGGCCAGCGAGCCGATCACGCCGGTCGTCTCGACCGGCAGCAGCAGCATCTTCTGGTTCGGCGAATCGGCCATCGCCTTCAGCGCCTCGACGTACTTGTTGGCGACGAAGTAGTTCAACGCGTTGACGTCGCCGCCGGCGATCGCCTGCGAGACGACCTCGGTCGCCTTCGCCTCGGCCGCGGCGAGACGTTCGCGCGCCTCGGCTTCGCGGAATGCGGCTTCCTTCTGGCCTTCCGCGGCGAGGATCGCCGACTGCTTCTCGCCCTCGGCCTTCAGGATCGCGGCCTGGCGCAGGCCCTCGGCTTCGAGGATGTTCGCGCGCTTCTCGCGCTCGGCCTTCATCTGCCGAGCCATCGAATCGACCAGGTCGCGCGGCGGCTGGATGTCCTTCAGCTCGATGCGCGTGACTTTGAGGCCCCACGGATGCGTCGCCTCGTCGACCACCTTCAGCAGCGCCGCGTTGATCTGGTCGCGCTTGCTCAACGATTCGTCGAGGTCCAGTCCGCCGAGCACGGTGCGGATGTTGGTCATCACCAGGTTGATGATCGCGAGCTCGAGGTTGGACACCTCGTAGGCCGCCTTGGCCGCGTCGAGCACCTGGAAGAACACGATGCCGTCGACCTTGACCACCGCGTTGTCCTTGGTGATGACGTCCTGCGACGGCACGTCGATCACCTGCTCCATCATGTTCATCTTGCGGCCGACGTTCTGCATGAACGGGACCAGCAGGTGGAACCCCGGCGTCAACGTGTGCGTGTACTTGCCCCAGCGCTCGACCGTCCACTCGTAGCCCTGCGGCACGATGCGCACGAGCTTGGACAGGCCGATCAGGATGACCGCGAAGATCGCGATCGTCAGGATGCCGTTGAAACCCATGATGCTGCTCTCCCCGCTCGACGTGAACGCCGAGTATATGCAAGTCCCATGACGCGCGCTGGCGTGCCGCGGTCACTCGCGCTGCGGCAGGACCAGCACGACCGTCAGTCCGCCGCCGTCGCGGTTGGCGAGCTGCACGCGGCCGCCGTGCGCGTCGGCGATCTCGCGCGCGAGCGCCAGGCCGAGGCCCGAACCGCTGCGCTTGGTCGAATAGAACGGCAGCAGCGCGTTGGCGAGCACGGTCTCGCTCATGCCGCTGCCGCGGTCGTGGACGTCGATGCGCGCCTCGCGCGCGTTCTGCGTAACCGAGACCTCGATCGCCTCGGCGGGACCGCCGGATTCGTGCGCGTTCTTCAGCAGGTTGATCAGCACCTGCTCGACCTGGCCGCGATCGAAGCGCGCCGGGGTCGCCGGCACCGCACCGGCGATGCGGAACGCGTAGTGGCGCGCCAGCGCCTCGAGGAACGGTGCCCACTCGACCATTTCCGGCTGCGGCGTCGGCAGCTTGGCGAAACGCGCGTAGCCCTGGATGAAGTTTTCCAGGTGCCGCGTACGTTCCTCGATCGTGTCGAACACGATGCGCAGGCGCGCGGCGTCGTTGCGCTGCACCAGCTCGCGCCCGGAATGCGACAGCGAACGGATCGGCGCCAGCGAGTTGTTCAACTCGTGGCTGATCACGCGGATGACTTTCTTCCAGGTCGCCACCTCCTGCCGCGCCAGCTCGCGCGTCAGCCGCTTCAACTGGTACAGCCGATGCGGCCTGCCCTGCAGCTTGAACACGCGCTGGGAGAGATGGAAGGTTTCTTCCTCGTGCTCGAACGGCACGCTGAACAGGCCGTCGCCGCCGCTCGCGATCGCTTCCGCCAATGTCGCCGGCGCGCTGGCGACGATCTCGCTGAACCGCTCGCCGTTCAGCGGGCGGCCGCCGTTCAACAGCTGGCGCGCGGCCAGGTTCGCGTAGACGACGTGGCCGCCGTCCTCCACCAGCACCAGCGCGGTCGGCGTGTTCTGCACGACGGTGTCGAGCAGCAGCTCGCGCTGGAACAGATGCTGCCGCTCCTCGCGCAGCACGCGACCGAGTTCGTTGTGCGCGTTCACCAGATCGCCGACTTCGTCCTGGCGCTGGGCGCCGATCGAGAAGCTGAAATCGCCGTCGCGGAAGGCGACCACGCTGCCGGACAGTGCGCGGATCAGCGCCGCGACCGGCTGCGCCAGCAGGCGCGCGAACACCAGCGCCGGCAGCACGAGCAGGAAGATCGTCGCGAGAATGCCGAGCCAGGGCGAGCCCAGCCACTTCGTCGCCCACGCCGACAGCGCCGCCGCCGCGACGACCGCGACCGCGAGCGCCGCGGCGAGCTTGCCTTCCAGCGAAATCCAGCGCATCAGTCGCTTCCACTCGGTCGCGGCGACGCTCCGTGCTGCGGATTCAGTCGCGCGAATACGTCACCCGTGATCGTCGCACACCCAGGCGCGGACGCGACAGCGGTCGCCGCCGTAGCGATAACAGAAGTCCATCGCCAGGTTCTCGGCCTCGCGGCGGCTTTGCGCATAGGCCCAGCCGCGCGGACCGCAGGAGTCGTCGACCGAATTGGCGAAAGCGGCGCACTCGTTGCGGATCGTCAGCACGACGTCGCAGTCGTAGTCGCCACAGCGGCGCAGCGCCGAGCGACGCGCGCCGTCGACGTAGTCGTGACCGTAGGACGTTCCGTAGGCTCCGCAAGATCCCACCGCCAGCGCTCCGACACCCCAGGCCGTGGACGCCGCCGTCGCCGTGGCCGCTGCCATCAACCAACTTGCGAGTGCGCGCTTGGACATGATCGCCTCCGGTTCGGGTCGTCAGCATGAGCAAGGCTGACTGAATCGCTTTCGACTGGATCGCTTCGACTGAAGCGGCCGCCACCATGACGGCTCGCCTTCCTCAATAGCGCATCGACGCGCCCATCCCCATCGGGGTTTTCCCGAGGTCGGAAGAAGAAGAAAAGGCGTCTGACGCGGATCAAAGCGCATCGACGCGGATGAGCACCCAAAGAGCTTCGGCTCTATCCGCGTTCCTCCACGTCGATCCGCGTCCAGCCTCCTCTTTCCGGCACTCGGCGCCCTAGCCCTGCGTGACGCCGAGCTTCTCCATGCGCCGATACAGCGCCTGCCGCGACAGGCCGAGTTCGGCCGCCGCCTGGCTGATCACGCCACGCGCGTTCTTCAGCGCGGACTCGATCGCCTCGCGGTCGGGTTCGGCCTCCGGCGCCAGCCGTCCGTTGCCCGCGCGCACCACGGCGAGACCGAGGTCGCGTGCGGTGATGACGCCGTCCTGGCACAGCAGAGCCGCGCGCTGAATCGCGTTCTTCAGCTCGCGCACGTTGCCCGGCCAGGTGTGCGCGGCGAGCGCGGTGCGCGCCCCCTCGTCGAACTGGGCCTGGCCGGCCAGGAAATGCTCGGCCAGCGGCACCACGTCCTCGACGCGCTCGGCCAATGGCGGCAGGCGCAATTCGATGACGTTGAGACGGTAGTACAAGTCCTCGCGGAACTTGCCCATCTGGATCATCGCCGGCAGGTCCGCGTTGGTCGCGCTGATCACGCGCACCTTGACCTGGCGCGTGCGGCTGGATCCCAACCGCTCGAACTGGCCGCTTTCGAGCACGCGCAGCAGCTTCGCCTGGCCGGCCAGCGGCAGGTTGCCGATCTCGTCGAGAAACAACGTACCGCCGTCGGCGACTTCGAAGCGGCCTTCGCGCGCGCGATTGGTCGCGCCGGTATAGGCGCCGGCCTCGGCGCCGAAGAGTTCCGCCTCGATCAACTCCGACGGCAGCGCGCCGCAATTGACCGTGACGAACGGCCCCGCCTTCACCGCCGAGTTCGCCTGCACGATCTCGGCGATGCGTTCCTTGCCGGCGCCGTTGGGACCGGTGATCAGTACCGGAATGTCGGCGCGCGCGACCTGACAGGCGAGTTCGACCACGCGCAGGGTCGCCGACGAGGCGAACACCAGGCCGCGCAGATCGTACTTGTCGTCCAGCGCCTTGCGGCGGCGGCGGCGCTCGTCGCGCATGCGCGCGACCTCGCGCGTCGCCTCGGACAATTCGAGCAGGTTTTCCACCGTGGCGAGCAGCTTGTGGTCGTCCCACGGCTTGGCCAGATAGTCGGCCGCGCCGGCCTTGACCAGCTCGACTGCGGTTTCCAGCCGCGTCCACGCGGTCAGCAACACGATCGGCAGGTCCGCATGACTCGCGCGGATCGCGCGGAACAGCGCTACGCCCTCCTCGCCGGAGGTCGTATCGGCGCTGAAATTCATGTCCTGCACGACCAGATCGATGTCCTCGCGCGCGAGCGCGGCGAGGCCTTCTTCGGGCGAGGACGCGATCACCGTGCGGATCTCGCGCAGGCCGAGCAGCAGGTCCAGTGCGGTGCCGACCGCGGGGTTGTCGTCGATCACCAGGACCGTGCGCATGTTTTCACTTTTGTCTTTGTGAGCGCGCATCCGCCGCTTGGATGCGGCGGAGCGGGAAAGGGTTGCATGAGTCTATCGGGGAATCGGGAATCGGGAATCGGGAATCGGGAATCGGGAATCGGGAATCGAAGAAGCTTACATGGCCGTTATTCTCGCGGAAGCGGAGGCGCTTCATCGAGAGTCGAACGGCTGGTCGTCCATTCCATTCCCGATTCCGGTCTTCATACGCTTCTCGTCGCCACCGCCGGCGGCACGCGCGACGCGCGCAGAGCCGGTCCGAGCACGGCGAGCTGACCGAGCATCCACAGGCAGAGGAAGCCGACCGGCACGTAGTACCACGGCAGGCGCGGCGACTGGTACGCGTGCATCAGCCACAGGCTGAGCGCGTAGGCGAGCACGCCGCCGGCGACGAGGCCGAGCGTGGTGATGATGAAGTTCTCGGTCTGGAAGTAGCGCAGGATGTCGAACTTGGTCGCGCCGAGCGCGCGCCGCGTGCCGATCTGCTTGGTGCGCTGCGCGACCCAGAAGCTGGCCATGCCGACGATGCCGAGCGCGGTGATCGCGAGCAAGGCGGCGATGACCACGCCGAGGATGATCGCCATCGCGCGGTCGCCCGAATAGGCCTCCCTGCGCACCTGCTCGATCGAGCGCAGCCTGCCGATGATGCGGCTCGGGTTGGCCTCCTGCATCTTCTGCTCGATGGTCTTCATGACCTCGTCGCGACGGCCGGGCTCGGCGCGCACCAGGAAGCGCGTGCTGGTGCCGTACGGCATGTAGGACGGCGAAAAGGTCGCGTTTTCGATGAAGTCGCTTCCCATCCACGGCGTCTGCGCGCGCTCGACGATGCCGATGATGGTCGAGGTCGGGCCGTCGTTCTCCAGGTAGACCTGCTTGCCGATCGCGTCGCCGCCGGGAAACAGCGCATCGGCCAGCGCACGCGTGACGATGATGACGCTCGGCACGCCGCGGTCGTTGATCGAACGGGCGACCACTTCCTCCTGCTTGAAGTTGCGGCCGGCGACCAGCTTGACGCCGTAGGTGTCCAGACCCTGCGCGTCGGTCGCGTACATCGCCGTGCTCGCGGTCGACGTCCGCTGGTTCGGCTGCAGGCTGATGCCCGTGCTCCAGCCGCCGCCGCTCATCGGCACCGACAGCACGCTGGTCGCCGCGGCGACGCCTGGAAGCCGCCGCAGCAGCTGAAGGTCGGACTGCTGCACGCCGTTCACGTCGAAGCCCTGGCCGAAGCCGGTGCTGCCGAACCAGAACGTGTCGGCTTCGTTCATGCCGCTCGGCCGATCCATGCGGTCGAGGCGCTCGCTGATGATGAACAGCGCATTGCAGACGATCGCCAAGGTCAGCGCAACCTGCAGCCCGATCAGGATCATCGAGACCTTGCTGCGCATCAGGGCGGAAAAGATGGGGCGGATTTCCATGGGAACCTCGAATCTTTGTCTGTGAGTGAGCGGTCGGCGGTCAGCGGCGAGCGGAGGGAGCGGTTTTCTCCGTCCACCGCTCACCATTCACCGCTCACACCTTCAACTGCGCCGCCGGCTGCACGCGGCAAGCGCGCCAGGTCGGATACAAGCCGGCCAGCAGGGCCGAGGCGACCGCCAGCACGATGGTCGTCAGCACCATCGTCCAGTCGAGCGAGGCGACGGTCCTGTATTCGGTGTACAGCGCGCGGATCGCGAGCAGGCCGAGCCCCGTCAGCAGCAGGCCGAGCAGGCCGCCGCTGAGGCCGATCACGCCGGACTCGATCAGGAACTGCTTGAACACCTCGCGCCGGCTCGCGCCGAGCGCGCGGCGCAGACCCACTTCGCCGGCCTTGCGCGTGAACTTCGCCAGCAGCAGGCCGATCGTGTTCACCAGGCACACCGCGAGGAAGGCGAAGCCGAGGCCGGTCTGCACCTGCACGTCGCTGGACACCACGCGCTGGTCGGCCATCCACTGATTGACGTCGAGCAGGCGGTTGTTCAACGGACGCTGGAAACGCCCGAGCTTCTTTTGCTCGTTGACGTAGTTGTCCAGGAAGGAGTGGTACTCGGCCAGCCGCGCGGGCGAGTCCAGTTGCACCCACATCTGCATCCAGACGCATTCCGACTCCAGATACGACTCCCAGCCGTTGCCGGGCGAGCGCCAGCAGTTGTTGTTGCCGGAGCCGCGCTGCTTGAGATCGACGGCGGTCGTGAACGGCATGTACATCTCCTCCGGGTCGCTGAACGCGCCGTTGGTGAGGTCGTAGTACTTGGAGCGCAACTTCCATTCGTCGAGCACGCCGACCACGCTGTAGTCGATGCCGTTCATGCGCACCGTCTTGCCGACGCTGTCCTGACCGCCGAAGAGTTTCTCGTTGACGTCCTTGCTGAGCACGAGCACGCGCGCGTGCTCGGTGTCCTGCTTGCGATCCCAGGGACCGCCGTACTGGAACGGCGGCTCGAACATGCCGAAGAAGTCGGTATAGGTCACGCGCACCAGCGACTGGAACGGCTTGACCTCGGGATTCTCCGGCTGCACCGGCAGCACCAGCTTGAACATGGCCGCCTGCTTGTCGGCCTTGGCCGCCTCCATCAACGCCGTCGCGTCGCGGTAGGTCACCTGGTCCGGCGGGCTGCCGTCGTCGTTGGCCGGTTCGTCCGGGCTCCAGCTGTCGAGCTGCACGTAGTGCAGCTTGTCGCTCTTCCACGGAATCGGATCGCTGCCCATCAGGTGCATGACCGTCAGCGTGGTCATGCTCGCGGCGATGCCGAGCGCGATGCCGACCACCATCAGCGCGGTCAGGATCGGGTTGCGCTTGAGGCTGCGCAGGCCGAGTTGCAGATAGTAGGTGAACATGGGGATAGGCAACCGGGAATGAGGAGTCGTCGGGGAAGAAGCCGTGCGAAGCGCGGGGCTCAAGGCGAGACGGGCTCGGTGTGCGCCGATTCCCGATTGCCCATTCCCGATTCCCGCGAGGACGTGCGCAGCGCGGGCTCGCTGTCGAAGTCGGTGACCTGGCCGTCGATCACGTGCACGTTGCGGTGCGCGCGCGCGGCGAGTTCCGGATCGTGCGTGACCATCACGATGGTCGTGCCCTGGCGGTTGATTTCCTCCAGCAGCTCCATCACGCCGCGCGCCATCAGCGAGTCGAGGTTGCCGGTCGGCTCGTCGGCGAGCAGCAGGCGCGGCGAACCGGCCAGCGCGCGTGCGATCGCCACGCGCTGCTGCTGACCGCCGGAGAGTTCCGACGGATAGTGCTTCATGCGCGAGGCGAGGCCGACCCGGCTCAGCGATTCCTCGATGCGGTGCTTGCGGTCGGAGGCGCCGAACCCGCGGTAGCGCAGCGGCACGTCGACGTTGTCGAACAGGTTCAGGTCCGGAATCAGGTTGAAGCTCTGGAAGATGAAGCCGATCTTCTCGTTGCGCAGGCGCGAACGCGCATTGTCGTCCAGACCGCGCACGTCGACGCCGTCGAGCCAGTACTCGCCGCCGGTGAACTCCTCCAGCAGCCCGCAGATGTTGAGGAAGGTCGTCTTGCCCGAGCCGGAAGGCCCGGTCACGGCGACGAACTCGCCCTCGCGCACGTTGATCGAGAAGTCGCGCAGCGCATAGGTCTCGATCAGGTGCGTGCGGTAGACCTTCTGCAGGTGGGTCATCTTCAACATCGGCTTCGCCTCGGTTTTGATTGGTGATTCGTGATTGGAAACAGCGGGGATTGCGATTCGGGTGATTCCACGAATCACCAGTCCCCGATCGCCGCTTCCGTCAATTCAGCGCCACGCGCTGCGCCCCGTTGAACTGGTCGGTACCCGAGATCACGATGCGGTCGCCTTCCTTCACGCCGGAGACGATCTCGACCGCGTTCAGGCTGGTCGCGCCGACCTGGATCGGCGTGCGCTCGGCCATGCCGCCGCGCACGATGTAGGCGACGCGGCCGGCACCGGTGTCGACGAAGGGACCGCGCTCGACCATCAGCACGTTCGGGTGTTCGTCCATCAGGATGCGCGTGGTCAGGCGCTGGTTCTGGCGCAGACCGTCGGGGCGCTTCTCGCCGAAGCGGATGCGACCGGTGACCTGGCCGTCGACGACCTCCGGCGAGATCGCGCTGACTTCGCCGGAGTACTTGCCGTTGGCGTCCTGGATCTCGGCCGCCATGCCGGGGCCGAGGTCGTGCGCGAACACTTCCGGCACCTGCACCTCGATCTCGTACGCGCTGAGGTCGATCACCGTCAGCACGCCCGCGTTGGCGGCGACGTTGGCGCGCTGCTGCACCAGCAGCTGGCCGACCTGGCCGTCGACCGGCGAGCGCATCTTCAGCTCGTCGACCTGGCGCGCGAGATCCTCGACCAGCAGCTTCTGCCGGTCCAGCGCGAAGCGCTTGGTCTTCAACTCGAAGGCTAGCGTGTCGCGGTCGAGCTGCATGTTCTGCTGCGCGTTCGATTCGCTCAGGCGCGCCTTGGCCAGCGCGTCCTTCGCGCGCAGCACTTCCATCTCCGGCTGCGCGCCGCGCTCGAACGCCTTGGTGTTGCGCTCCAGCTCGCGCTCGGAAGTCTGGCGGTCGATCATCGCCTGCTCGTAGGCCATCTTCGTCGCCGCCTCGAGCTTGCGGTTGGCGATCGTCGCGCGCTCCACTTCCAGGCCGAGACTGTCCAGCGTCGCCTGCTCCTGCTTCAGCTTGTTGGTCAGCTCCGGCGAATCGACCACCGCCAGCACGTCGCCCTTCTTGACCTTGTCGCCGGCCTGGATGTCGAGCGTGACGGTGCCGCCGCTGCGCGCGTACAAGGTCGGGCTGAACGCAGCGACGACCTTGCCCTGCACCGACACGTCGCGCACCAGGTTGCCGCGCTTGACCTCGGCGATGCGCAGGCGCGCGGAACTGGCCGAGGAATCGGCCGACATCAGCCGCGCCGCCGCCGGCAGCAGGAGCACGCCCGCGACGAGCACGGCGGCCGCCACCCCGCCCCAGACGAAGTACTTCTTGCGGCTCTTCGGCAGCGCGATCTTGCGGTCCTGGGCGGAGGTGTCGCGAATCATGAGCGGTCGGTTTCCCTGTGGTTGGCCAACCGGTTTCAGCAATCGCCGTGCCAACATGCAAACCGCTGTTCCATAAAGGAAACAGCTTCTGGACGGCGGCGCCGGACAGTGTCCGTACGCACCCCGGACAAGCGCCGGACAAGCACACCGGCGGCATCCGCTCGCCGGCCGCGCGAGAATGCCTGCGACCAAATCGCGCGCCGCCGCATCTGACCGTCTCGTGAGCGCCAGCAGCTTCCAGATCGACGTCCCCGAAACCACGCTGGCGCGAGCGCGCCGCGGCGACCTGCGCGCGCTGGAGCAGATCTATCGCGCGTTCGAGCGGCCGGCCTACTCGCTGGCGCTGCGCCTGCTCGGCAACGTGGAGAACGCGCGCGAAGTCGTGCACGACGCGATGCTGCATCTGCTCGAACGCATCGGTCAGTTCCGCGGCGATGCGCCGTTCTGGGGCTGGCTGCGCCAGATCGTCGTCAACGAGGCGCTGATGAAACTGCGCCGCGAGCGCGGCATCGCCTTCGAGGAACTGCCGGAGGACGACGGCACGCCGAGCGCCGAGCCGGCGCCCTGGATGCTCGCCGACGTCGCGCATCTCGAATCGGCGCTGGCGCGCCTGCCGCCGCTGACGCGCAGCGTGCTGTGGCTGTACCACGTCGAGGAATACACGCACCAGGAGATCGCCGAGATGACCGGCAAGTCGGTGAGCTTCTCCAAATCGCAGGTGATGCGCGGCAGTTCACGCCTGCGCGACCTGCTCGATCCCGCCCTGTCGGAACTGCACGAGGAGGCCGCGCCATGTCTGACCGCGACCGCATGACTTCCGCTCCGTCGCTCGCCGACGCATTGCGCGCACTGCCGCAAGCCGCGCCGCAGCCGGACCTGTGGCCCGACCTCGCGCAGGCGCTCGCCGCCCGTCGACGTCGGCCGTGGCGCCGCTACGCCCTGCCCGCCGCGCTCGCCGCCGGCATCGCGATGCTGGCGCTGGCGCCGCTGTCGACGACGACGCTCCCGCCCGCCGTGCCGACGCAAACCGCCGCGACGACGAAGGCCGACACCCCGCCGACGGCGGACGCCGAACTGGCCGCGCTGCACCAGCGCTCGCAGGCGCTCGAACGCTGGATCGCGTCCGCCACGGTCGCGCCGCTGGACAGTCGCGACCTGATGGCCGCGGTCGAGGTCGAGGACATGATCGGCCTGGTCGACGTTCAGCTCGGCGCGACGCGCGGCGACGCCGACGCGCTGCCGCTGTGGCGCCAGCGCGTCACCCTGCTCGAAGACCTCGCGACCATCCGCGCCAACCGCTACGCGATCGCGGCGAACTAGCGATCCGCCCCATTCACGCCAGGAAACACCGATGAACCGCACCCTCCTGCTCACCGCCCTGCTGCTCGGCTTCGGCCATGCGACGGCAGCCGAACCGACTCCGACCCAGGCTGAAGCGTCCGCCCAGGCGCGCGCCGCCGACGCCGCCGCCGTGCGCGAGGACCGCGAGGCGCACGCCGAGTCCGCGCGCGCCGAACTCGCCGAACTGCGCGCGCAGATGAAGGAACTCTCGGCCAAGATGGCCAGGCTCTCGACCGAACTCGGCGACGTCGGCCCGCGCGCCTACGCCTATCGCTATCTTGGCGACCCGGATCGCGCCGTGGTCGGCGTCGTGCTGAACGCGGAACCCAAAGGCGCGCGCATCAGCGCGGTGACGCCGGACAGTCCCGCCGCGCGCGGCGGATTGCGCGACGGCGACATCATCGTCGCGATCGACGGCGACCGGCTGGCCGAGACGCAGGATGCGCACAAGAGCCTGGGCAAGGCGCGCGAACTGCTCGGCAACCTCAAGGACGGGCAGGAAGTGCGCATCGCCTACGAGCGCGCCGGTAAGAAGCAGCCCGAGCTGACGCTGAAGGCCGCGCGCCGCGAGGCCTACAACTGGCCGCAGCTGATCGCCGGCGACTTCGACTTCGACGGCGCGACGAAGATGGGCGACCTGGAGAAAGGCTTCCGCACCCAGATCGAGATGGCGCGCAAGGCGGCCGCCTCGATCGACTACGAGCGCATGCGCGAGGACGTCGCGCGCGCGACCGCCAGCGCGCAGACCGCGATGCGCCGCATCATGCCGTGGTGGGGACTGAACCTGGTGCCGATCAATCCGGATCTCGGCCGCTACTTCGGCAGCGATCACGGCGCGCTGGTCGTCTCGGTCGACACCGCCACGCGCTCGGACCTGCGCGGCGGCGACGTCATCACCGAAGTCGCCGGCGAGCGCGTCGACGATCCGGGCGACGCGCTGCGCGCGCTGCGCGACCAGCCCGCCGGCAAGGACATTCCGTTCAAGGTGCTGCGCGAGCGCAAGACGATCACGCTGAACGTCAAGGCGCCGGAATACAAGTCGATCTTCTCCGCGCTGCCGGCGCCTGCACCTGCTCCGGCACCTCCGGCCGCGCCGACGGCGCCGACCGCACCGGCACCTTCGCCGGGGACCTGACCGGCGCCGCTCAGCCCGCCTCGAGCGCCTGCCAGCGCGCGTACGCGGCATCGAGTTCCGCCTGCAGCGCCGAAAGCTGGTCGTTGGCGGCGACGATCGCGGCGCTGTCCTGCGCGTAGAACGCCGGCTCCTGCATCGCCGCCCCGAGTTCGGCGATGCGCGTCTCCAAGCCTTCAATGCGCTGCGGCAGCTCTTCCAGCTCGCGCGTTTCCTTGTAGCTGAGCTTGCGCCTGGACTTCGGCTCGTCGTCCCGGCGCGGAGCGGCCTCGGGCACCTTCGCTGCGGACTCCTCCCGCACGGTGGGGGGGCTCCGGCCTTCGCCGGAAGAACGGGTGAATTCGGCTCGCGAGGGCCGCTGCCGCAGCCAGTCCGTGTAGCCGCCGACGTACTCGCCGACGCGGCCGCCACCCTCCAGCGCCAGCGTGCCGGTCACCACGTTGTCGAGGAACTCGCGGTCGTGCGAGACCAGCAGCAGGGTTCCCTGGTAGTTCGCCAGCAGTTCCTCGAGCAGCTCCAGCGTTTCGACGTCGAGATCGTTGGTCGGTTCGTCCATCACCAGCAGATTCGACGGCTTGGCGAAGAGCTTCGCCAGCAGCAGGCGATTGCGCTCGCCGCCGGACAGCATCGTGATCGGCGCGCGTGCGCGTTCCGGCGAGAACAGGAAATCCTGCAGATAGCCGAGCGCGTGCTTGCGCGCGCCGCCGACCTCGATGTACTCGCGTCCTTCGGCGACGTTGTCGAGCGCGCTCGCGTCCTCGCGCAGGTGCGAGCGATGCTGGTCGAAGTAGGCGATTTCCAGATTCGTGCCGAGCCGCACCTCGCCCGACTGCGGCGCCAGCTCGCCGAGCAGGAGCTTCAGCAAGGTCGTCTTGCCCGAGCCGTTCGCGCCGATCAGGCCGATGCGGTCGCCGCGCTGGATCGTGGTGGTCAGGCCGTCGACGATGCGGCGCTCGCCGTAGCCGAAGCGGACGTCGTCGACGTCCACCACGCGCCGTCCGGACGGCACCGCGACTTCGGCCGCGAGCTTGGCGCGGCCGCCGAGTTCGCGCCGCTGCGCACGATCGCGCCGCATCGCCTCGAGCGCGCGCACGCGACCCTCGTTGCGCGTGCGCCGCGCCTTGATGCCCTGGCGGATCCAGACTTCCTCCTGCGCCAGTTTCTTGTCGAACAGCGCGTTCGCCTGTGCCTCGGCGTGCAGGCGCTCCTCGCGCCGGCGCAGGTAGTTCTCGTAGTCGCCGGGCCAGCTGGTGACCTGGCCACGGTCGATCTCGACGATGCGCGTGGCCAACGCGCGCAGGAAACGCCGGTCGTGCGTGACGAACACGACGCTGCCGGCGAAGTCGAGCAAAAGCTGCTCGAGCCAGGCGATCGCCTCGATGTCGAGATGGTTGGTCGGCTCGTCGAGCAGCAGCAGGTCCGGCTCGATCACCAGCGCGCGCGCGAGCAGCACGCGGCGCTTCATGCCGCCGGACAGGGCCGGGAAATCGGCGTCCTCGGCCAGTTCCAGCCGCTCCAGCACGCGCGTCACGCGCTGGTCGAGATTCCAGCCCTGGCCGGCGTCGATGCGCGCCTGCACCGCCGCGATCTGCGCCAGGTTCGCGCCGCCGGACTCGTCGAGGTGGTGCGTCAGCCGATGGAACTCGGCCAGCAGCGCGCCGAGTTCGCCGAGCGCCGCGGCGACCACGTCGAACACGGTGCCTTCCAGTTCGTGCGGGACCTCCTGCGTCAACCGCGCGATGCGCGCGCCGCCCTGCACGCGCACCTCGCCGTCGTCCGGGCGCAGGTCGCCGGCGATCAGTTTCAGCAGCGTCGACTTGCCGGCGCCGTTGCGCCCGACGATGCAGACGCGCTCGCGCGGCTCGATCGCCAGATCGACCTTCTCGAGCAGCAGGGGACCGCCGACCGAATAGTCGACATTGACCAGATTGACCAGGGACATGCGGCGATCGGCGGCAACGGGGCCGCGTATTCTGCCGCGCGCCGGCGTTTCAGGACACCGCTTCGCGCCGCGTGCCCAGCCAGATGCCGAACGCGACCAGCGCGAAACCCGGCAGCATCGACAGCGCCAGGCGCTCGCCGAGCACGAAGTAGCCCATCACCGCGGTGATCGGCGGCACCAGGTAGAACAGCGCGGCGACGTCGGTCGCGGCGCCGCGGCGGATCAGCGCGAACAGCAGCGCGAAGCCGCCGACCGCGTTGACCAGCACGATCCAGGCCAGTGCGCCGACATAGGTCGGGCTCCAATCGGACTGGAAGTGCTCGACCCACAGCGCCAGCGGCAGCATCGCCAGCGCGGCGACGACGTGCTGCGCGGCGAGTCCGATGCGCAGATCGATCGTCGCGGAGTGGCGCTTCTGGTACAGCGTGCCGAGGCTGAGGCCGATCAGTCCGAGCAGGCAGGCGAAGTAACCAGCCGTACTGGCACCGTGCGCCTCGATGCGTCCTTCGAGCACGAGCAGTACGCCGACGAAGCCGAGGCCCAGCCCACCCCATTGCCAGCGACCCAGGCGCTCGCCGGCGAAGCTCGCGAACAGCGCCGTCGCCAGCGGCACGGCACCGATGAACAGCGCCGAGACGCCGGTCGACACGCCGAGGCGCAAGCCCTCGTAGACGCCGCCGAACGACAGCGCCAGCGAGAGCAGGCCGACCACCGCGCTGTGCGCGAGCGCGCGCCAGCCCGGCCACGCGGCGCGTGCGAACGCGGCCAGCGCGGCGAAGATCGCCGCCGCCGCGAGAAAGCGCAGGAACAGCAGCGTGAACGGCCCGCCGTGCAGCACCGCAAGCTTGCCGGCCGGATAGCCCGAACACCACAGCAGCAGGAACGCCGCCTTCATCGCGTGCGCGTGCAGCCTGCTTTCCGCTGGCGCCGCAGTTGCGACGAGCGACGCTTTCCTGCTCGAACCGTCCATGTATCGACTCCGCCCGATCGGGCCATCAATCCGCATGACGCAAGCCTAGGCGCGGCGGGGATCGCGATAAACTCGACCATGGTCAAGTCATCTTTGCCGGAAACGCAACAATGATCGAGACACGGCTGAACGAAATCGCCGCCTTCGTCGAAGTCGGCCGCCGGCTCAGCTTCGTGCGCGCGGCCGAACAGCTCGGCGTGCACGTGTCCGCGGTCAGCCGCGCGATCAACGCGCTGGAAGGCCGGCTCGGCGTGCGCCTGCTGCAACGGACGACGCGACGCGTCGGCCTGACCGAAGCCGGACGCGCGCACTTCCTCCGCTGCGAGGCGGTACTGGCCGAACTGCAGGAAGCCGAGTCGGCCGCCAGCGCGCTCGGCGGCGCCTTGCGCGGCACGCTGCGCGTCAGCGCCGGCAGCGGCCTCGGCCTGACGCACATGACGCCGGTGCTGGCACGCTTTCTCGAGCGGCATCCGCAGCTCGACCTCGATCTGCACCTGTCCAACCGCAACGTCGACCTGGTCGAGGAAGGCTTCGACCTCGCCATCCGCATCGGCGCCCTCTCCGACTCGCGCCTGGTCGCGCGCCGCCTCGGCGACAGCCGGCGCCTGCTGGTCGCCTCGCCCGCCTACCTCGACGCGCAGGGCACGCCGCGCCGCCCGGCCGACCTCGCCACGCACGCCGCCTTGGTGCTCGAAGTCGGCACGATGACCGCGCGCTGGGCACTGCAACGGCGAGGCGCGAACGCGACGGTGCGCGTAAGGCCGCGCCTGCGCTCGAACAACGCGCTGGCCCTGCTCGACGCCTGCCGCGCCGGCGTCGGCATCGCCCTGCTGCCGCAGTTCATCGTCGGCGCCGACCTCGATGCGCAGCGGCTCGTGCGCGTGCTGCCGGCATGGGCGGCCGCCGAGCAGGGCATCTTCGCGATCTATCCGGGCAACCGCTTCATCCCGGCCAAGGTGCGCGCGTTCGTCGATTTCGTCGAGGAAATCCTGCAGCCTGCCGCTGCGGTCAATCGCGAGAGACGCAGTCGTACGCGCTAGCCAAGCTGCCTAAGCGAAAGGCTTCTGACGCGGATTGACGCGGATCAGTACGGATAAAGAATCCAGAGTCTTTTCGCTCTATTCGTATTGATCCGCGCCAATCCGCGTCCAGCTTCCGCTCTTTCCTCGAAGCGCTACCTACGCCGCGCGCCGGTTCGACTCGCCGCGGCGGGCCGCGAGCGCGCGCTCGACGACGTCCCAGCCGGCGTTCGCGCGATGCGCTTCCTCGCTGAGCACGCGGCGGAATGCGCGAGCGCCCGGCAGGCCCTGGTACAAACCGAGTATGTGCCGGCTGATGTGCTGCAAGCGATCGCCGCGCGCGAGGTGCGCTTCGACGTAGGGACGCAGACGCTGCAGCACCGCGTCGCGATCCGGCAGCGGCGTGCCGAACAGCGCGTGCTCGAGTTCGGCGAGCCGGTAAGGCTCGTGATACGCGGTGCGGCCGAGCATGGCGCCGTCGACGTGACGCAGGTGCTCCTGCACCTCGCCGACGCCGGCGATGCCGCCGTTGATGACGATCGTCAGCTGCGGGAAATCGCGCTTCAGCCGGTACACGCGCTCGTAGTTCAGCGGCGGCACCTCGCGATTCTCCTTCGGCGACAATCCTTGCAACCACGCCTTGCGCGCATGCACGACGAACAGCGTGCAGCCGGCCGCGTGCACGCGCTCGACGAAGCGCTCGAGATCGGCGTACTCGTCCTGCTCGTCCACGCCGAGCCGGCACTTCACCGTCACCGTCACCGACACCGCCGCGCGCATCGCCGCCACGCACTCGGCGACCAGCGCCGGCTCGCGCATCAGGCAGGCGCCGAAGCGGCCGGACTGCACGCGATCGGACGGGCAGCCGACGTTGAGGTTGATCTCGTCGTAGCCGAGCTCCGCGCCGATGCGCGCGGCCTGCTCGAGCTCGGCCGGCTCGGAACCACCGAGCTGCAAGGCGACCGGATGCTCGCTCGCGTCGAAGCCGAGCAGGCGCGCGCGGTCGCCGTGGATCACCGCCGGTGCGGTGACCATCTCGGTGTAGAGCAGCGCGTGGGGCGCGAGCAGGCGATGGAAGACGCGGCAGTGTCTGTCCGTCCAGTCCATCATCGGCGCCACGGAGATAATTTTTTCGTTGTAGTTCAACTCACTACCTTGTAAATCAAGCTCATAGAAGACGTATGGTGCGCGCACGCGAAAGTGACCGGCTTCACGCGACCGCCGCCGCGTCGCTGGCGAGTTCGGGTCCGGCGCAAACAATCGTATGCCAGCGAAACCTTCCTGCGCCATGACGACGCACGTCAGTGGGCAACCGCGACCGAGCGATGGGTCTACCGCGATGAGCGTCGGTCAGGCGCGCGGCGACAGCGAAATCGCATGGGCCGCGTCCGAGTGGAAGCGAGGAAGCACGTCATCCAGCAGTCAGCGCCGCCCGTCTAAGGTCGAGCCACTGGATGCCGCGACGGACCAGTCCTGCACTCCGTATTTCACATAGCTCGGGGCCGCGCTCGTCGGTTCGATTCGGCGTCGATCCCGGAGGAGGCGTCATGAACGACCTGGTGCTCAGCAAGAAGCCCATGGCAAGGACTGGCATGCTCATTCGCAAGCCGATCGCCGAAGTTTTCGCGGCTTTCATCGATCCACGGACGACCACCCGCTTCTGGTTCACGAAAAGCAGCGGCCCGCTCGAAGCGGGCAAGCCGGTGACTTGGGAATGGGAGATGTATGGCGGATCGACCCAGGTCGAACCGAAGATCATCGAGCCCGATCGGCGCATCGTCATCGAATGGGATGGATACAGCGGCCGCACCACGGTGGAATGGAAGTTCCTGCGCCAAGGCGCAGACGCGACCTTCGTCAGCATCATGGAGTCCGGCTGGACGGGATCAGGCGACGAGTTGACGGAGTACGCCACCGCCTCCACCCAGGGATTCACCTGGACGCTCGCCGGCCTCAAGGCGCTGCTCGAACACGGCATCGAACTGAACCTGGTGGCGGACCGGTTCCCGAATGGACCGAAGGACCCGTACCTCGATCGGTGAAAACGATCGGCAAGAATCATCGCAGGATGCCGACCTATCCGAACCCGACCTCGGTCACGCTCGTACCAAACGCTGGGGGTCGCCCATCCAAGGCACCGCAGCGCTCTCGCCGCCGCAAATGCAACCGCCGCTGACCGGACGGGCGCCTTTTTATCGGACAGTCACCTGCGAGAGCGTAGTTCTGGGGCCAACGAGGAAACGACGAGGAGTACCTTGATGAAAACCCGAGTCCTGATCATGAGCGCTCTCACCCTGACTGCATTGTCGGGAACGATGGTCGCGCAAGCCGAACGCGCGCCGCGCACGCATCTCGTCTGCCACGACGTACGGGTCAAGCACATCGATTCCAGCGACAAGCATCGCGTTGCCGGTACGGCAATCGGCGCTGTGGCGGGCGGTCTGGTAGGCCACCAGATTGGTGGCGGCAAGGGCAAGACGCTGGCCACCGTCGGCGGTGCCGTGGCTGGTGGCGTGGTGGGCAACAAGGTGCAGAAATCGCACCAGAACAGGCATGCCACCTACACGATGGAGCGCCGCTGCCACGAAGAGAGAGGCTGAGCGCGTCGAATTGCCGGTCGCCGGCCTGTTCCATGACAGGACCTCCGATCCGTTCCACAGGCGGGCCCGTTCCAGGAGCGACTGAGCGGGCAGGTGTACATGCCGAATAAGGGACCGGTATCCGCTCGCGTCCGGATCCGGCCATCGAGGGATCTCGGCCAGGCATGGCGCACGGCCAGGTGCAAGGCGCGTCGAGCGAAGTCGACGCGCGGCAGGAATCTCTCGACCCTTGGCTCGAGTAGTCTCGAGGCGATACCCTCAGCTCGATCCTTAGCTACTGCGCCGCAAGCGGTTTCCGGCCACTTTCCGAAGAACTTGGCTGACATGCTGGAGCGTGGCCGAGCGCACCGACGCATATTGCCAGTACAAGGGAACGTCGATCACGCGCCTCTTGTCGAGCACGACGATCTCCTTGCACTCGAGCGCCGCCGCCAGAAGCGACTCCGGCGCCAGACACCACCCCAATCCTCGCGCCGCCGCCTCGACGAATCCGGTCGACGTCGGCAGATAGTGGATCGGCGGCGCGATTGCCGCGCGAGTGACGCGACGAACGAAGCGCCATTGCAGCTCGTCCTTCCGGTTGAACACGATCATCGACGCGTGAGCCAGGCTTGCGGCATTCAATCCCGCCGAGAAATTCCTCGCCACGAAATCCGGCGACGCGATGGCGTAGTAGCGCATCGTGCCCAACGGCAGCACGTTGCAGCCCTGCACGGCGTGGCTTTCGGAAGTGATCGCGCCGAGCACCGTGCCGTCGCGCAGCAGGGCCAGCGTGTGGTCCTGGTCGTCCACGCGCACGTCGAACAGGTAGCCGTGCGTTCGATGCAGCTCGGCCAGCGCGGCCAGGACCCAGGTCTGAAGCGAGTCGTCGTTGACCGCGATGGCGACGCGTCGCCCGTGCGCGCCGTCGACTTCGCCCGGCTGGAAATCGGCGAATGCTTCGGCCTCGAGCACCTGCATCGGCCGCACGCGGCGCAGCAGCTTCTCGCCCGAGGGCGTCGGCCGACACGGAGACTGACGGACCACCAGCACGTGGCCGAGCCGATCCTCCAGCGCCTTGATCCGTTGCGAGACCGCCGACGGTGTCACCGAGAGCCGGCGCGCCGCCGCGTCGAAGCTGCCTTCTTCGATCACGGCGGCGAATGCCGCCAGCTGGGGATGGAGCAAATCCACGCTCATGGCGTCATGAGGATAGCTAATTCTCGGTAAGGATTATTAGTTTTCCTAATCCGGCAGACGGCGCCATCATGAGAACACCTTCATCAGGGACACTCAGCCCATGTTTCTCGCCGCAGCCGCCGCCGGCTTCGCCGCCAGCACCGGCCTCATCGTCGCGATCGGCGCACAGAACGCCTTTGTCCTTCGACAGGGACTCCAACGGCAGCACGTCGGCTGGGTCGTCGCGATCTGCGCCTTCGGCGACATCGCGCTGATCCTGCTCGGCGTCGCGGGAATCGGCGCGCTGGTCAAGGCCTGGCCCGGCCTGCTTCAGGCCTTGCGATTCGGCGGAGCGGCCTTCCTCGGTGCCTACGGATTGATGGCGGCGCAGCGCGCTTGGCGCGGCACGGGCGCGCTGGCGCCCGGCGGCGCCGAGCAGACCAGCCGCAAACGCGTGATCGCCGCCTGCTTAGCGTTCACTTTCCTCAATCCGCACGTATATCTCGACACCACGGTCCTGCTCGGCAGCATTTCCACGCGTTACCTGGGCGCATCGCGATGGATCTTCGCGCTCGGCGCCTGCACGGCCAGCGTGGCCTGGTTCACCACGCTCGGCTTCGGCGCGCGTCTGCTGCAACCGATCTTCCGCGCGCCGCAGGCGTGGCGCGTCCTCGACGGCTGCATCGCCGTCTTCATGCTGGCGCTGTGCCTGCTCCTGCTGCTCCGCCCGCTCGGCTGAGCTTGCGCGTCGAAACCGCTCAGAGCGCCGTCGGCCGGATCACCGGTCCATTCCAGCCCGGTCCATGGTCCGTGCCTGCGACCGGCAACTCTCCTCCGATCCAACCAGGGGTACGCCAATCCGCAGCGCTTGCCGACATCGAGCCGCGGATCTCCACCGCTGGCAGAATGCGGCGATCCGCCGCGATCGAGGTGACCGTCATGCCATCGCCCCCTCCGCATCTCTCCTCGGCCGCCGCGGTCGACCGGCTGATCGAACGCGGCACGCCGCATCTCGCCGTCGCCGCGCCGCTCGGCCTCGGCAAGCCGAACCGGCTGCTCAACGCGCTGTACGCGCGCATCAAGGCCGATCCGGCGCGGCGCATGACGCTGTACACGGCGCTGTCTCTGGATCCACCCGCCGCCGGCAGCGAACTCGAACGCCGCTTCCTCGAACCGTTCCTGGCGCGCCAGTTCGGCGCCGACTATCCGCGCCTGGACTACGTGATCGACCTCAAGGCCGGACGCCTGCCGGCGAACGTGCGCGTGCAGGAGTTCTATTTCCAATCCGGCGCGATGCTCGGCTCGGCGCAGGCGCAGCGCGACTACGCCAGCATCAACTACACGCAGGTCGCGCGCGACCTCGCCGACGACGGGCTCGATGCGATCGTGCAACTGGTCGCGCGCCGCGGCGAAGGCGCCGCCGCGCGCTACAGCCTGTCGTGCAATCCGGACGTGACGCTGGACGTGCTCGACGCGCTGGCCGCGCGCGGGCAGCCGCGGCCGCTGGTGATCGGCGTGGTGCATCCCGAACTGCCGTTCCTCGGCGGCGACGCGGAAGTCGGGCCGGAGCTGTTCGACGCGCTGGTCGAAGAAGCCGAGCCGGCGCAGCCACTGTTCGCGCTGCCGCGCGGCGCGGTCGATCTCGCCGAGCATGCCATCGGCCTGCATGCGAGCACGCTGGTGCGCGACGGCGGCACCTTGCAGATCGGCATCGGCGCGCTGTCCGATGCGATCGTGCACGCGCTGCTGCTGCGCCAGCGCAACAACGCGGACTATCTCGGCGCCTTGCGCGCGCTGCGCGGCGACGACCCGGCGGCGGACGCGCTGATCGCGCGCGTCGGCGGCCTCGCACCGTTCGCGCGCGGGCTGTACGGCGCCAGCGAGATGGTCATGGACGGCTTCATGCATCTGCGCCGCGCCGGCATCCTGGCGCGGCGCGTCTACGACGACATCGAATTGCAACGCGCGCTCGACGCCGGCGCCACCGTCGACGCCGCGCAACTGCGCGGCGGCCACTACCTCAAGGGCGCGTTCTATCTCGGCACCAAGGAGTTCTACGACTGGCTGCGCACATTGGACGGCGAGGACTACGAGGGGCTGGCGATGTGCCGCGTATCCGACATCAACCAGCTCTACGGCGGCCACGAGCAGCTCGACGCCGCGCAGCGCCGCGACGCGCGCTTCTTCAACACCTGCATGATGGCGAGCCTGCTCGGCGCGGCGACCTCGGACGCGCTCGAGGACGGCCGCGTCGTCAGCGGCGTCGGCGGACAGTACAACTTCGTCGCGATGGCGCATGCGCTGGCCGGCGGCCGCTCGATCCTGTTGCTGCGCGCGACGCGCAAGAGCGGCCGGCGCGTCGAGTCGAACCTGCGCTGGAACTACGGCCACACCACGATTCCGCGCCACCTGCGCGACGTCTACGTGACCGAATACGGCGTCGCCGACCTGCGCGGCCGCTCCGACGAGGCCTGCGTGCGCGCGATGCTGGCGATCAGCGACGCGCGCTTCGTCGACGCGCTCGCCGCCGAGGCCGTGCGCGCCGGCAAGCTGCCGCGCAACTTCCGCGTGCCGGACGCGTGGCGCGCGAACACGCCGCAGGCCTTGCGCGACAGGCTGCAGCCGTTCGCCGCACGCGGCGTGCTGCCGACGTTCCCGTTCGGCAGCGATTTCGACGCCACCGAACGGCGCGTGCTGCCGGCCCTGCTCTGGCTGAAGTCGGGCCTGGCCGAACCGCGGCGCTGGCCTTCGCTGCTCGGCGCCTTGCTGGCCCCCGGCAATGCGGCGGAAGCGCCGGCCGTGCTCGAACGGCTCGATTTCGCGCGCCGGGATCTGTCCTGGCGCGAACGCCTGTACGCGCGCCTGGTGCGGGGCGCGCTGGCGCGCACCAAGGCGATCGCCTGAGGCTCCGTGCAAAACCGTCGCTGCCTCGAACGGGAATCCGGCGGCCGGCAACTGTTCGATCGAAGACCGTGACCTCGACCCCAATGGAAAAGATCGATCTCAAGAAAACTCTCGGGCCGCTCTACCGGCCGTCGACGAAGGAGGTGGCGCAGGTCGACGTGCCGGCGTTCAACTTCCTGATGATCGACGGCGAAGGCGATCCGAACACCTCGCGCGCGTACGCCGAGGCCGTGGAAGCGCTGTTTTCCGTGTCCTACGCGGCGAAGTTCATGGTCAAGAAAGGGCCGCTGGGCTTCGACTACGCCGTCATGCCGCTCGAGGGGCTATGGTGGGCGGACGACATGTCCTCGTTCACCGATCAGGACAAGTCGCGGTGGAAATGGACCCTGATGATCCTGCAGCCGTCCTTCGTCGAGCACAGCCTCCTCGACGACGCCGTAGCGGACGTCGGAAGAAGAAAGAACATTCGTGCCCTTTCGAAGCTGAGATTCGAAGCGTTCCACGAAGGACTCTGCGCGCAGGTCCTGCACGTCGGGCCGTTCTCCGAGGAAGGTCCGACCATCCAGCGCGTCCACGCCTTCATCGATGCCCGGGGCAGGCTCTCCGGCAAGCACCACGAGATCTACTTGACCGACATTCGTCGCGCGGACCCGAAGAACTGGAAGACCATCATTCGGCAGCCGATGCGAAGCGAGCCGCGGTGAGCCGCCGCCCCGGCGCGCGCCGCGACGAAGGCGGCGGCGACGCTAGTGACGCAGCACGGCGAGCACGATCTCGATCACGATCAGCAGCACGATCGCGACTTCCAGCAACTCCGCACGCCGGCTCGACGCCTCGTCGTACAGCGCCGTGTAGGTGTCGCGCACGATCGCCAGCTTGCGATCGACCGCGGCGCCGAGCTTGGGCACGCGGAACAGGTCGAGCGCGGCGGCGTAGATGCGCGCCAGGTAGACGTCTTCGGTGACCTGCAGCGCATTGTCGACCTTCTCGGTCACTTCGGTGACTTCGGCGACCAGCGCGTACAGCCGCCGCGCGAGATGCGCGAACCGGCGCGCGGCGCGCAGCGAGGCCGCGCCGCGCGCTTCCTCGACTAGGTCGTACATGCGCGGCAGTTCGTCGTCGAGCAGTTCGTCGTAGTAGCGCAGCTCAAGCAACTGAGCGTTGGCGACTTCGAGCACGTCGGCGACGTCGGAGTCGCCACGTGGCTCGTAGATGAAGGCGCGGTCCCAGGTCAGCACGACGAGGTCGTCCTCGTAGTAGGAATAGCTCTGCCGCAGCAGATCGCGCCGCGCAGGCTCGGACAGGCGCCGCGTCTCGCCGGACAGCAGCGGCGCCAGATCGACCCGCTGCTGCAGCACCTCCGCCGTCAGCGGCTCGCCGAGTTCGTGCACGACGGCGAGCAGATAGTCTTCCTCGAGCGTCGCGGTGGACGGTCGCAGCAGGGCCGGCGCGACGACGGCGCGCACTTCCTCGAGTAGGCGTTCCCAAGGTCCGCGGTGCGCCGCCGGGCCGATCGCCAGGTCGGCCGACTGCACCAGCGCGGCGAAGTCCGACCAGCAGCAGTCGGCGACCGGCAGACGCACGGCCAGCACGACGACGCCGAAGTCGTACAGGCGCGCGGTCGCGCTGACGTCGCGCACGCACCCTCCGATGTCCAGCGCGAACGGCGCCAGCGGCAGCAGCACCGGCGGCCGGCCGAACGCGAGCGCCTTCTCCGGCACCGAACTGAGGCGGCCGCGCTGGCCGGCCTTCGAGCGCGCCGCGCACAAGCGCTCGGCGTGATCGAGGTCGATCGAGTAGGCGACGTCGAAGTGACGCAGCACGACAATCGCACCGGAATGGACGACGACTTCGTTCGCGTTCATCGCAGGCCCTTTCGGCGATCATCGGATCGACCGGAACAGCCTAGCGAACGAGGATGACGCTGTCAGGGCGGCGCCGCGGTCCGGCGGCGCCGCCGAAGGACGCGCGCCGAAGCGCGCGCCGCGCTCACCACACTTCGCAGCGATCCTTGTCCGGTCGCACCATCGCGGCGCCGGCCTTGCACTGGAACACCTCGCGGAACGCCGGCAGGTTCGACAGCGGGCCGTTGACGCGGAATTTCGCCACCGGATGCGGGTCGCCCTGCACCATCGTGCGCTGCGTCTCCGGCCGCGTCTCGTCGCCGCGCACCTGGCCCCAGGCGATGAAGAACTGCTGCTCGGGCGTGAAACCGTCGAGCGTCGGTTCCGGCGCCTTGCCTTCGCGCGACTTGCGATACGCGAGCCAGGCCAGCTTGGCGCCGGCGAGGTCGCCGATCGATTCGCCGAGCACGAGCTTGCCGTTGTGGTGGATGCCGGGCTCGATGAAATAGCCCTCGAACTGGTCGACCACGCACTGCCCGCGTGCCTGGAATTTCTTCTCGTCCTCCGGCGTCCACCAGTTGGCCAGGCGGCCTTGCGCGTCGAACTGCGCGCCCTGGTCGTCGAAGCCGTGGCTGATCTCATGGCCGATGATGACGCCGATCGCGCCGTAGTTGACCGCGTCGGTGGCGTTCACGTCGAACGCGGGCGGCTGCAGGATGCCGGCCGGGAAGACGATCTCGTTCAACAACGGGTTGTAGTACGCGTTCGAGGTCGGCGGCGTCATGCCCCAGCGGCCGCGGTCGACCGGCTTGCCGATCTGCGCACGCTCGTCGGCAGTGTTCCAGCGCGAGGCGGCGACGGTATTGTCCCAATGGCTGGCGCGGCCGACGGCGAGGCCGCGGTAGTCCTTCCATTGGTCGGGATAGCCGATCTTCGGGTTGAACGTGGCGAGCTTCTCCAGCGCCTTCTTCTTGGTCTCCTCGCCCATCCAGTCCAGGCCCTGGATCGTGTCCTTCATCGCCAGCAGGATGTTCTTCACCATGTCCTGCATGCGCGCCTTGGCTTCCGGCGGGAAATACTTCTCGACGTACTTGCGCCCGAGCGCCTCGCCGAGCTGCTGGTCGGTGGCCTCGGCGCAGCGCTTCCAGCGCGGCTTCATCTCGGTGGTGCCGGCGAGGTAGCGGCCGTTGAAGGCGAAGTTCTCATCGACGAATGGCGCCGACAGCGTGTCGGCCGCGGCGTTCAGCGTCTGCCAGCGCAGGTAGGTCCGCCACTGCGCGACCGGCGTGGACTTCAGCTCCGTGGCGAAGCGCTGCAGGAACTTCGGCTGCGTCACGTTCAAGTCGTCGTGCGGGATCTTGGCGGCGTCGAAATACGCCGCCCAGTCGAACGCGGGCGCCTGCGCGACCAGGCCGGCGAAGTTCGTCTTGTGGTCCTGGTTGTGCGGATCGCGCAGCGCGACGTTGTCCAGCGAGGCCTCGGCCAGGCGCTTCTCGAACGCGAACACGACAGCGGCCTCCTGCTTCGCCGCCGCCGGCTTCGCGCCGGCCAGCTCGAACATCTTCGCCACGTGCGCGCGGTATTTGTCGCGCGCCTCGACGAAGCGCTTGTCGGTCTTCAGGTAGTAGTCGCGGTCCGGCATGCCGAGGCCGCCGGCGTCGACGTGCGCGATGACCCGGGTCGGATCATGCAGGTCCTGCTCCACCAGCAGCTTGAACGGCACGCCGACGCCCATCTCGTGCAGGCGGCCGATCATGCGCTGCACGTCGGCGGACGTCTTCATCGCCGCGATCTCGTCGAGCAGCGGCTGCGCCGGCTTCAGGCCGAGTTCGTCGACGTGCGTCTCGTCCATGCAGGCGGCGTAGAAGTCGCCGGAAAGCTGCTCGGCACTGCCGGCCGGCCAGTCGCGCTTGGCTGCCATGTCGGCGAGCAGGTCGCGCACGCGCTGCTTGTTGAGCTCGCCCGATTCCCAGCGCTTGCTCCAGCGGTCCATGTACTGCGGGATCGGATGGCTGGCGCGCCAGGCGCCGTTGGCATATTGGAAAAAGTCGGTACAGGCATCGGCATTGCGGTCGATGTCGGATGGATCGATGCCGTGCACCGCCCAGGCCGGCCCGGCGGTGGCGAACAGGCAGGCGACGACCAGACGGGTGCGTAGAATTCGAAAACCCAACATGGCGACCACTCCCTCGCGATGGCTGAAGGCAGCGATGCTAGGACGCTGCCGCCGGCGATCACATGGGCCGAACGGCAGGGGCAAGGGCGGCTTCGCCCCTACGGCGTACTGCCTCCTACCTTCATATCGACGTCATGCCCGCGAACGCGGGTATCCATTTCGAGCCGCCGTGAAAGATGGATTCCGCGTTCGCGCAGATGACGTCGCGTCCGGAACATTGCCGGGCGCCGAAGATCGAACTGGCGCCTATGCCGCACCCGTCCATTCACGCCAGGTAGTCATGCACGACCTCGCCCGGGCCGAGTGTCAGGTCGGCGACGAAATGCAGCGCCGACTTCACCTCCAGCACCGGCAGGCGCGCGACGTCGGCGATCGCGTGCGCGTGCAGCTGCAACGCGGCCGGCGCGGTCCAGGCGCCTTTCAGCGTGAGGTCGGTGAGGAAGTAGCGCACCAGCTCGAGGATGCGCGGACTGCCGTCGACGTGCGGAATGATCTTGAGCAGGAAGTTCGGCACCGCCAGCGCCTTCAACACGCTCTCCCGATCGACCTCGCGATGCTTGTAGCCCATCGTGCCGGTGGCGCAGAGCTGGCTGCCGTAGTGCAGCGTGCCGACGATGACGTCGCCCTCGTGCACGATCTTCGGGTTCGCCAGCTTCTTCGGAAAGCCCCAGATCTCGCGGCCGCCGGCGATCGGCGCGTCGTCGTCGAGATACATCGAATGGACGTAGACGCCCTCCTCGCCGCGGAAGCGCACCGGGATGACCTGCCCCGACTCGGTGTAGTCGCCGAAGCCGGTCGAATCGGGCATGCGGATGAACTCGTACTTGACCACCGGCTCGACGATCTCCAGCGGCTCCGGCACGACGGCGGCGAGCGCTTCCGGATCGGTGCGATAGGTGACGATCACGTACTCGCGATCGCGGAAGCGATATGGCGCCGGCGGATAGGAGGGATTGGTCAGCGGCATCGCGAACGCGCGTTCGCGGACTTCGGACAACTTCATGCGGGCTCCTCGGAATGCGACGAACTTCACCCCAGGCTCACAGCATCGCATGACGGGCCGATGGCGATTGTCACAAATCTGGCACGCAGCGGGACGATCCTCGTCGGCCCGCCCTGAGGAGTCGTCCCATGTCGTCGCCGAGCCTGAGCATCGAGCGCGCTTCGCCGCGCCCGGATCTCGACCGCAAATCGAACCCGCTGACCGGCTTCTTGTTCATCGGCGTGCTCGCCGCCGGCCTCGCCTTCAGCGCCTGGAGCCTGGTGTCGGACATCGGCAGCGCCGAGGCCGGCACGATCAAGACCACCTGGCTGCCGTACTTCCTGCTCGGCGTCGCGCTGCTGATCGCGCTCGGCTTCGAGTTCGTCAACGGCTTCCACGACACCGCCAACGCGGTCGCCACGGTCATCTACACGCATTCGCTGCCGGCCAATTTCGCCGTGATGTGGTCGGGCTTGTTCAACTTCCTCGGCGTGCTGGTGTCGAGCGGCGCGGTCGCGTTCGGCATCATCTCGCTGCTGCCGGTCGAGCTGATCCTGCAGGTCGGCTCGTCGGCCGGTTTCGCGATGGTGTTCGCGCTGCTGATCGCGGCGATCCTGTGGAACCTCGGCACCTGGTGGTTCGGCCTGCCGGCCTCCTCCTCGCACACGCTGATCGGCTCGATCATCGGCGTCGGCGTCGCCAACGCGCTGATGCACGGCCGCGACGGCACCAGCGGCGTCGACTGGGCGCAGGCGATCAAGGTCGGCTATTCGCTGCTGCTGTCGCCGCTGATCGGTTTCGGCGTCGCCGCGCTGCTGCTGATCGCGCTGCGCGCGCTGGTGAAGAATCCGGCGCTGTACCGCGAGCCGAAGGGCAACACGCCGCCGCCGTGGTGGATCCGCGGCCTGCTGATCCTGACCTGCACCGGCGTTTCGTTCGCGCACGGCTCCAACGACGGCCAGAAGGGCATGGGCCTGATCATGCTGATCCTGGTCGGCACGGTACCGATGGCCTACGCGTTGAACCGCGCGATGCCGGCCGACCAGATGGTGCCGTTCGTGGCGATGGCGAGCGCGACGCAGCAATCGCTGACGGAAGCGTCGAAGGCGCCGCCGGCGGCCGATCCGCGCAAGGCGCTCGGCGACTACGTGCGCACGCACGAACTGAAGGTCGACGTGGTGCCGTCGCTGGCGGCGGTGGTCGGCAGCATCGGCCAGCAGGTGAAGGATCACGGCACGCTGGCGAAGGTGCCGGCCGAGGCCGTCGCCAACGTGCGCAACGACATGTATCTCGCCTCCGAGGCGATCCGCTTCATCGGCAAGGACGCCGGCAACGGCCTCGGCGTCGACGCGAAGAAGAACCTCGGCGCGTTCAAGCAGCAGATCGACAACGCGACCAAGTTCATTCCGCTGTGGGTGAAGATCGCGGTGGCGATCGCGCTCGGCCTCGGCACGATGGTCGGCTGGAAACGCATCGTCGTGACCGTCGGCGAGAAGATCGGCAAGACGCACCTGACCTACGCGCAGGGCGCGTCGGCCGAGCTGGTCGCGATGACGACCATCGGCGCCGCCGACGTGTTCGGGCTGCCGGTGTCCACCACGCACGTGCTCTCGTCCGGCGTTGCCGGCACGATGGTCGCGAACCGTTCCGGCCTCCAGCTCAGCACCGTGCGCAACCTGGCGATGGCCTGGGTGCTGACCCTGCCGGTCGCGATCGCGCTGTCGGGTTCGCTGTACTGGTTGTTCAGCCGGATCTTCTGATCGGTCCGGACGTTCGCGCGAACAGACGCAAAAACGCCGGGGCGTTCGTATCGAGAAAGCGATACGAACGCCCCGGCGCTGGAGTGCCCTCAGCGGGTATCAGCGTCCGCCGATGTCGCGGCGGATCGGCGTGATGCGCTCGCGACCGCGATCGTTGCCGGCGTTGTTGTCGTCACGGATCGTGCTGAGGAAAGCGCCGTCGACCTGGGTCAGGAAGCCGCCTTCGTTCATGCGCAGCCAGCCGGTGCCTTCCGGGTTCTCGTAGATGTTGGCGCCGTCGTCGTTGA
>NZ_JAGIAG010000014.1 GCF_017744955.1 Dokdonella sp. | reverse complement strand
GTCACCGAGGCCGGCCCGCTCTTGACCAGTGACAGGTTCGCGCTGGCCTCGACCTCGGTCTCGACCGTGCTCTGGTTGTTGCCCGGCGTCGGATCGGTCACGCCCGCCGGTGGCGCCACACTGGCGGTGTTGGTCAGCGAGGTCGCCTCGTTCGGCGCGGTCGCGGTGATCGTGAGCGTCGCGCTGCCGCCGGCCGGCAAGGTCGCGATGGTGCCGACGACGCTGGTGTCGAACGCGCCGCACACCGCACCGCCGGTTTCGTTGCTGCAGGTGACGTTGGCATTGGTCAGGCCCGCCGGCAGCGGATCGCTGACGGCGGTGCCGTTCGCGTCGCTGGGGCCGGCGTTGCGGACCACGATCGTATAGGTGAGCGTGCCGGCGGCCGTCACGGTGGCCGGGCCGCTCTTCGTCACCGAGACGTCCGCGCTGCCGCTCAACGTGGTCGTCGCGGTGCTGCTGTTATTGCTGGTGTCCGGATCGCTGGTCGGACTCGACACGGTCGCCGTGTTGGCGATCGTGCCGGTCTGGCCGGACGGGATCGCGTAGGTCACGTTCACCGTCACGCTCGCACCGGCGGCGAGATCGCCGAGCGCGCACGGGAAACCCGCTGCGCACGGCGCGTCGGCCGCGACGAAGCTCAGGCCGGCCGGCGTCGGGTCGGCCAGGCTGACCGCGGTCGCGGTGCTTGGGCCGGCGTTGCTCACCACCAGCGTGTAGGTCGCGTTCGTGCCGGCGATTGCCGTGGCCGGGCCACTCTTCGCAACCGACAGATTCGCCGAGGCCGTCACCGGCACGTCGTCCGTGTCGTCGCTGCATCGGCCGGCGGCCGGACAGCCGGGATCGCCACCGCCGCTCGCCGTCGCCGTGTTGCGGCCGTTGGTCGCGCTCGCGCCGACCGCCACGTCGAGCGTCAGCGTCGTGCTCGCGCCCACCGCCAGCACGCCGCTGTAGGTGCAGCTCAGCGTCGTCGTCCCGGTGCAGCTCCAGTTCGTTCCCGTCGCGCCGGTCAGGGTGACTCCCGTCGCCAGCGTATCGTCGATGGTGATCGCGCCGGCCGTCGGGCCGGCGCCGTTGTTGGTGACCGTAATCGTGTAGCTGGCCGGCTCGCCGACCGTGAACGGATTGGGCGTCGCCGACTTCGTCACCGTCAGCTGCGGCTGCAGCACCGTCGTCGTCGCGGTGCCGGTGTTGTTGCCCGGATCCGGATCGGTGGTGCCGGCCGGCGGCTGCGCCGAGGCGCTGTTGGTGACGCTGTTGCCGCTGGTCGGCGCGTTGCCGGTGATGGTGATCGTCACGCTGCCGCCGGCCGGCAAGGTCGCGATCGTGCCGCTGACCGAATTGCCCGCCACGGTCGGCGCCGCGCACACCGCGCCGCCCGTCACCGGCCCGCAGAGCGCCGCCACGTTGGTGATCGCGGCCGGCAGCGTGTCGCTGTAGGTGGTTCCGTCCGCAGCGCTCGGGCCGTGATTGGTGATGACGACCGCGTAGCTGAGCGCGCCGTCGTAGCCGACGCTGGCCGGACCGGTCTTGGTCACGCTCACGTCGGCGCTCGCGATCGGCGTCAGCGACGCGCTCGCGCTGTTGTTGGCCGGGTTCGGATCGGTCTGGTCCAGCGCGTCGAGCTGCGCCGTGTTAGTCACCGCGGCGTCGGTATCCACGCTCGCCACGATCGTCAGCGTCGCCACCGCGCCGCCGCCGCTGGCCGCCAGCGTGCCGATCGTCCATACGCCCGTCGTGTCGACATAGGTGCCCTGGCTCGGCGTCGCCGAGACGAACGTGAGGCCGGCCGGCAGCGCGTCCAGGATGCGCACGCCGGTCGCGACCTTCGGGCCCTGGTTGGTCACCGTCACGGTGAAGGTCACGTCCTGGCTGCGCGTCGGGTTGGCCTGGTCGACCGTCTTCAGCACCTGGATGTCGGCCGCCTGGCCGTTCACCGTCGCGCCGCCGCTGTCGTTGGCCGTGTTCGGGTCGTGCTGGTCGGACGCGGCGATCGAGGCCGTGTTGGTCAGATCGCCGACCGCGTCGACACTGGCCACCATCGTCAGCGTCGCGCTCGCGCCGTTGGCCAGCGCGCCCAGCGTCCACACGCCGGTGCCGCTGTCGTAGGTGCCCGCCGAGGGCGTCGCCGAGACGAAGCCGAGACCGAGCGGCAACAGGTCGTCGACGACCACGCCGGTGGCGTCGTTCGGGCCGGCGTTGTGCACGGTCACCGTGAAGGTGACCTGCGCGCCGAGATTCGGCGTCGCCGTGTTGACCGTCTTGTTGACCTGCAGGTCCGCGCTCGGCTGCGCGTTCAGCAGTGCGGAGCCGGCATTGTTGCTGGCGTTCGGATCGAACTGGTCGCCGGCCGACTTGGTCGCCGTGTTGGTGATGGAGCCGGTCTGGATCACCGTCGCGGTGATCGCCAGCGTCGCGTTCGCGCCGTTGGCCAGCGCACCGACCGTCCACAGGCCGCTGGTGCTGTCGTAGCTGCCCTGGCTGGGCGTCGCTGAGACGAAGGTGAGGCCGGCCGGCAGCGCGTCGGTGATCGCCACGCCGGTGGCGTTGTTCGGGCCGTTGTTCGTCGCCGTCACGGTGAACGTCACCGTCTCGCCGACGTTCGGCGCGGCGTTGTCGACGGTCTTCGTCACCGCGACGTCGGCCGCGGCGTTGACCGGTACCACGACCGAGCCGTTGCAGCGCGGCGCCGCCGGACAGCCGGTGTCGCCGCCGCCGGTCACCGTCACGGTGTTGTTGCCGTTCGCCGCATTGGGGCCGACGCCGACGTCGAGCGTCACGCTGGCGCTGGCGCCGGCCGCCAGGGTGGCGGTGTAGATGCACGTCACCGCCGTGGTTCCGGCGCAGTTCCAGTTCGCGCCGCTGAAACCGGTCATCGCGATCCCGGCCGGCAACGGGTCGGAGATCGTGATGTTGCCGGCGGTCGGACCGGCGCCGCTGTTGGTGACGGTGATCGTGTAGCTGGCCGGTTGGCCGACCGTGAACGGGTTCGGCGTCGCCGTCTTCGTCACCGTCAGTTGCGGCTGCAGCAGCGTGGTCGTCGTCGTGCCGGTGTTGTTGCTCGGATCCGGATCGGTGGTGCCCGCCGGCGGCTGCGCCGAGGCGCTGTTGCTCACGCTGGTGCCGCTGGTCGGTGCGTTGCCGGTGATCGTGAAGGTCACGCTGCCTCCGGCCGGCAAGGTCGTGATCGTGCTCGTCACCGCGTTGCCGGCCACGTTCACCGTACCGCAGGCGGCGCCGCCGGTCGGCGAGCCGCAGCTGGCGGCGACGTTGCTGATGCCGCCCGGAACGTTGTCGCTGAAGGTCGAACCATTCGCGTTGCTCGGCCCGGCATTGCTGACGACGACGCTGTAGCTGAGGGCGCCGCCGTAGCCGGCGCTGGGCGTGCCGGTCTTCACCGCGGAAAGGTTGGCGGAGGGGGCCGCGGTATCGGTGTCGGTGGCCTGGTTGTTGGCGGGGTTCGAATCGACGTTGCCCGCGGGCGCCGTCACCGTGGCGGTGTTGGACAGGTCGCCGCTCGCCGCTGCGCTGACCGTGCCGGAGACCGTGAACGTCACGCTGGCGCCGGACGGAATCGAAACCGAGGCGTTGATGTTGCCGCTGCCGGAGGCCGGACAGGTCGCGCCACCCGCGCCGACGCAGGTCCAGGTGCCCGAGAAGACCGCCGGGAAGGTATCGGCCACCGTGGCGCCGACCGCGTTGCCGGGGCCGGCGTTGGCCACGACGATGGTGTAGGTCAGCGCGGCGCCGGGCGTGTAGGTGGTGCGGCCGTCGGTCTTGCTGATCGACAAGTCGACGCTCGGCGTGACCGGCGTGGTCGTCTGCGCGCATTGCGCATTGCTGGCATTGGGGCAGGTCGGCAGCGGGTCGGGATCGCCTCCGCCGGCGACGCCGACGACGTTCGTCACGGAGCCGTTGACCGTCGCGGCAATCGCCACGTTGATACGGATGGTCGCCGAGCCACCGACCGCGATCGGCGCGCTCGGCGTGAACGTGCACGACAGTGTCCCGCCCGCAGGCAGGGAGCCGCAGTTGACCGTTCCGTTGGGGCTCGACACGGCGGTCGCGGTGACGCCGACCGGCAGATTGTCCGCCAGGGTGATCGCGCCGACAGTGGAACCAGTGCCGTTGTTCTGCACCGTGATCTGGTAGTAGCCGTCTCCCGCCGCGCCGGTCTGCCCGGCCGAGAGGGTACCGACGACCGACTTGCCGGCGACCAGTTGCGGGATCGCCACCGACAGCACTTCGTCGCCGACCAGATTGGTGAGGTTGTTGGTGCCGGAGATGCTCGCGTTCGTGTTGTGGTAGACCCCCGCCGTTCCCGACGTGACGTCGACGGTGATCTGGCAGGAATTCTGTCCTCCGGCGCTGGCCGCGCCGTTGACGCGTCCTCCGGCGAGCTGGATCGTGCCGCTGCCGGCGACCGCGGTGACGGTCATGCCGGACGGGAACGTCGTGCCCAGGGCACCGCCGGCGGGACAGTTGGTGCGGATGTTGGGCACCGGCGCGACCACGACGCCGGCCGGCAGTGTGTCGAGGAAAGTCATGCTCGCCACGGCGTTGACGGTCTTGTTGCTGAGGTCGAAGCTCAGCGTGGCAGTGCCGTTGAGCGCGATCGTGTCGGGGCTGAACGCCTTGGTCAGGTCGACCGCGCCCATCGCGAACGTGACGCGGTATTCGACCGTGTACGAGGACAGGCCGGCCGGCACGTTCCACTGCGCCGCCATGCCGTTGTCGGTATTGGCATTCGTATCGACGGTGTTGTCGAGATTGCCTGTGCCGGTGACGCAGGGATTGCTCGCCGTCGTCGTGCCGTTGCAGATCAGAGTACTCGGAGACGAGTAGCGACCCGTGAAGTAGCGATCCCAAATCGGCGTGCCCGACGACGGTTCGTACCAGAGCGCCTCGAACTGGCTGTTCTTGATGACGCCGACGACGTCGGGAATGCCGGTGGTGTTGCCGGCGCCGGTGCGCGTGAAACCGGGTCCGTTGTCGCCGCCCTGCAGGTACGTGTCGACGTTCTGGTAGAACTTGATCGCGGCGCCGGTGGTGGGCATCCCGGTGAGCGAGACGCGCCGCGTGAACCAGCCTTGCGGCCGCACGTAGCTGTCGGTCAGCGTGACGGTGATGCCGCTGTCGTCCGCCACCGACGGACGCAGCACGGTGGTCACCACCCACGGCGAGGCCGCCGTGCCGAGGCCGCTGATGGCGCTCTGGGAAACCTGCGTGAAGGTCGAGAAAGGCGCGCCCGTTGCGTTGTTGGAGTTGTTGTAGACGCGTGTCGTCGCGTTCGTCCCGCGGTCGACGCGCAGATAGACGCTGTTGAACAAGGTGCCGTTCGTCGGCTGGCCCGTCGTCGAGTAGACCTGTCCGCTGCCGCCCAGATTGACCTGGAACTGGCTGTTGCTGCCCCAGTACATGCGCAAGCCGTCCGCCCCGGTGGCGAGCACGCCGCCGGTCGGATTCACGTCGCGCTGCGACGTGGCTCCCGACCCGTACGCCAGCGGCGCGCCGGCGAGCAGCGCCAACACCATGCAGGCTTTGCCGGCCAAGCCGCGGCGTGCGGCCGCAGCCGCACGAGATACAGCAGCCCGACCTTCCTTCCCAGAACGATGACTCATGACTTCCCCCTGACGACGAATCGCGTTCAACCACAGGAGGTGCTGGCCGTCGTCAGCGGGTCACAGCCCGTTGATTCGATCGACCGCCCCTGATTACACATTGTGCGAAATACCTCACATTCTAAAAGTGAAAACTTGTGACGCAAAGCAAAGAATTGATCTGTTCCCTTCCGATTTCCCGATGAAGGGCCCGCACCGCCTCCCTTCGCTCGTTTCCGCAGCGCGAGGGACGGCCTCCGGACGTGCCGCGAAGGCACGGGGGAGCCCGGGAAGCGGGCGCGCGATCCAGGCGACGCGCCGCGCGCGCGAGGCTGCGCCACGGGGATGGCGTGCTTCGTCACGGCGGCGGGAAAGGAAGGTGCTCGAACGCCCCGGCGCGGATGCCGGTTCGAGCGGAAAGGCGGGGCCGCCGATGCGGAACGCCGGCGGTGCGGTGCGGTGCGCCGGGCCGAATCGACCGGCCGCGTCGCTGCGCGCGACTTACGCGGCGCGCGGCTGCCGGGTTAGCAGAGCCAGCACGGCGGAAATCTTGTCGCGCAGTTCGCGGCGGTCGACGATCAGGTCGACCGCGCCGTGTTCGAGCAGGAACTCGGAACGCTGGAAGCCCTCGGGCAGGGTCTCGCGCACGGTCTGCTCGATCACGCGCGGGCCGGCGAAGCCGATCAGCGCCTTGGGTTCGGCGATGTTGAGATCGCCGAGCATGCCGAGGCTGGCGGAGACGCCGCCGGTGGTCGGATGCGTCAGGACGCTGACGAACGGCACGCCGGCGTCGCGCAGGCGCGCGAGCGCGGCCGAGGTCTTGGCCATCTGCATCAGCGAGAACAGGCCTTCCTGCATGCGCATGCCGCCGCTGGCCGAAAAGCAGACCAGCGGCATGCGTTCGGCCAGGGCGAGTTCGGCCGCGCGCGTGAATTTCTCGCCGCCGACCGAGCCCATCGAGCCGCCGATGAAGGAGAACTCGAACGCCGCCGCGACCGCCGGCTGGCCCTTCAAGGCGCCGCGCATCGCGATCAGCGCGTCCTTCTCGCCGGTCTGCTTCTGCGCGGCAACCAGGCGGTCCTTGTACTTCTTAGTGTCGCGGAACTTGAGCGGATCGATCGGCTCGAGATTGGCGAACAGTTCCTGCGCGGTGCCGGCGTCGAAGAACGCGGACAGGCGCGCGCGTGCGCGGATCGCATGGTGATGACCGCACTTCGGGCAGACCATCAGCGCGGCTTCCAGCTCGGGCTTGTACAGCACCGCGCCGCAGCCCTCGCATTTTTCCCAAAGGCCTTCCGGCACCTTGCCCTTGCCTGCGCCGGCGGCGCGGGTGCGCGGCCCGACGAGTCTCTGCAACCAGTTCATGTGCTTTTCCGTATCTCTTCGGTCAGCGGATCGGCAGACCGGAATCGAAATCAAAAGAGTGGACCACCGAGGACACGAAGATCACGCAGAAAGAACGAACCATGGCCTTTCATCTCGACGCTTCTCTTCGTGCCCTTCGTGTTTCAGGCTTCTCCGCTTCCCCGCGCATCCAGCGCTGCCCGGATCGGCGCCAGGAAGTCGCGTGCCCGGGCACGGGCGTCGTCCGCGTCCGTCGCCGCGGCAAGCCGCTCGACCAGCGCGCTGCCGATCACCACCGCATCGGCGAATTCGCCGATCGCCGCGGCCGAAGCCGCGTCGCGCACGCCGAAGCCGACCGCAACGGGCGTCCGCGCGCGCTGCTTGATCGCGCCGACGCGCGTACGTACGTCGTCCTGACTGAGCCGGTCGGCTCCGGTGATGCCCGCGAAGGAGACATAGTATAGAAAACCCTGCGCCGCCTCGCAGACGCGGCCGAGGCGCGCGTCGGTCGTGGTCGGCGCGGCCAGGAAGATCTGCCGCAGGCCCGCTTCGCGCAGCGGCGCGGCGGTGTCGATCTCCTCGATCGGGCAGTCGACCAGCAGCACGCCGTCGACGCCGGCCTCGACCGCCTCGCGCGCGAAACACGCGGCGCCGTGGATCTCGACCGGGTTGAGATAGCCCATCAGCACGATCGGCGTCGCCGCGTCGCGCGTGCGGAATTCGCGCACCCATTCGAGGATCTTCGCCAGGCCGACGCCTCTGGCCAGCGCGCGTTCGCTCGCGTGCTGGATCACCGGACCGTCGGCCATCGGATCGGAAAACGGAACGCCGAGCTCGATCAGGTCGGCGCCGGCCTCGACCAGCGCATGCATCAGCGCGACGGTCGCCGGCGGCAGCGGATCGCCGGCGGTGACGAACGGGATCAGGCCGGTGCGGCCTGCGGCCTTCAGTTCGGCGAAACGCCGGTCGATGCGGTTCACGTCTTCAGTTGCGGATGCGGAAGTCACAGCGCGATGCCCTCCCTCGCCGCGATCGTGTGCACGTCCTTGTCGCCGCGGCCGGACAGGTTGCACAGCACCAGCGCGTCCTCGGGCAGTTCGCGCGCGAGCTTCATCGCCTGCGCGACGGCGTGGCTGGATTCGAGCGCGGCGAGGATGCCTTCCGTGCGCGCGAGCTGATGGAACGCGGCGAGCGCCTCCTCGTCGGTCACGCCGACGTAGGTGGCGCGGCCGCTGTCCTTCAGGAACGCGTGCTCGGGGCCGACACCGGGATAGTCGAGTCCGGCCGACACCGAATGCGTCTCGGTGATCTGGCCGTCGTCGTCGCACAGCACGTAGGTGCGGTTGCCGTGCAGCACGCCGGGGCGGCCGGCGGCGAGCGAGGCGGCGTGGTGTCCCGTCTCGATGCCCTCGCCCGCCGCTTCGGCGCCGACGATGCGCACGTCGCGATCGTTGAGGAACGCGTGGAACAAGCCGATCGCGTTCGAGCCGCCGCCGACGCAGGCGGTGATCACGTCCGGCAGGCGGCCGTATTGCCCGAGCATCTGCGCGCGCGCCTCGCGGCCGACCACGCTGTTGAAGTCGCGCACCATCTGCGGATACGGATGCGGGCCGGCGACGGTGCCGATGATGTAGAACGTGTCGGCGACGTTGGTGACCCAGTCGCGCATCGCCTCGTTGAGCGCGTCCTTCAGCGTCTTCGAACCGGAAGTGACCGGGACGACTTCGGCGCCGAGCAGCTTCATGCGGTAGACGTTGATCTTCTGCCGCTCGATGTCGGTGGCGCCCATGTAGACGACGCAGTCGAGGCCGAAGCGCGCGCAGACGGTCGCGGTGGCGACGCCGTGCTGGCCGGCGCCGGTCTCGGCGATGACGCGACGCTTGCCCATCGAGCGCGCGACCAGCGCCTGCCCGATCGTGTTGTTGATCTTGTGCGCGCCGGTGTGATTGAGGTCCTCGCGCTTGAGCAGGATCTGCGCGCCGCCGATCTGTCTGGACAGCCGCTCGGCGTGATAGATCGGCGACGGCCGTCCGACGTAGTGCGTGAGGTCACGCTCGAACTCGGCGACGAAGGCCGGATCGGCGCGCAGCGTCTCGTAGGCGGCGGTCAATTCGGCCAGCGGCGCGATCAGCGTCTCGGCCACGTAGGAACCGCCGTAGTCGCCGAAGCGACCGCGGGCGTCGGGGTAGTGCAGATAATCGATCGCCGCGACGGGCGCGGCAGCAACGGATGGGGACGACATGGGATTCTCCGGAACGGGTCGACTGGCGAGCGTGCGGCAGGGCACGACTCGCGAACGCTTCGACGGCGCAGGCCGCTTGCCGCGCGCGTACGCCGATGCGCGTGCCGCTATCGCACCGCGGCTGCAGGCACGCGGCGCCAACGGCGCAGCGAGCGGCCGAACGGCGGCGACGGGAACGGGCGGATCGAAGGGCTCATCGGAGTCGGCATAGCGTACTCAATTCCGCGCGGGTTCGCCCTGCCGCGCCCATTCGCCGACTCGGCATCGGCAAGGGCTCGCACGACGGCTGGCGCCATTCATGCATCTGCCTTCGCGGAGGTGTTCGCGGATCCGACGGGATCGGCCCGATCGCGCGTCATTCGACGATGCCGTGAAGACTCGTCTCGGCGGGCCGTCCGCTGGTCGGGTTTTTCGCACATTTGGCTTTGTTTACATCGTGATGGCTTGACGCTAACGAGCCTGGGCAAGGATGCTTGAGGCCTGGCATCCAGCCTTGCGTCGTAGCTTCACGCAATCTTCACTTGGAAGTCACAAAAGAGGCCGTGTCCGTGCGACCCAATTGGCTGGAACAGGAATTTCAGCTGCGCATTCGCCTCAGCGGATTGCTGCTGGTCTTGGCGTACGCCGTCGTGTTCTGGGGAGTGCGCCAGATCTCCGTCGACCAGTGGGTGTTGTCGGCAGGTGTGCGCGTCGGCGCGCTTCTGCTGTTCGCACCGCGCTACTGGCCTTATCTGATCGCCGGCGAATACGCGGCGTTCGCGTACATGCGCTATCCGCTGATCGAGCGCTTCGGTCTGCCCTGGGTAGTGGTTTCCTCGGCCGTGCTGATGCCGATGGCTGCGCTCATCGTGCATCAGCATCGGCGCCTGCTCGCTTCCGGCAATCCCTACGGGCTTCTCTCGGTCGCGGCGCTGTCCGCCGTCTGCATCACGATACTCAACCTGGGTCTGGCCTGGCTGCTGATGCCGACGCGGCACACGGTGGTGTCGTGGGACGGTGCCATCACGTTCGTGATCGGCGACTACCTCGGCATCCTGATCTTCGCGCCGCTGGTGATGTTCTGGAGGCATCGCAACCTGTCCATCCAGTTCTCCACGCGCTGGCGCCTGGACGTGGTCGCGGCGCTCACCATCCTGGTCGTGCTCGGCGTCTACGCGATGCTGCTGCCGGAAACGGAAGTGGCGGCGAAGAACAGCCTGCGCATCCTGATGATCCTGCCGGCGATCGCGTTGACGTGCCTGCACGGCTGGCAGGGCGGGGCCGTCGGCGTCGCCGCGCTGAATCTGGTCTTCGGATTCACGATGGAGCGCACCGGCGTACCCGGATCGAACGATCCGAACGCCTTCCTCGCGCAGGAAATCCTCGCGATGACGGGGACCGCGCTGCTGCTGCTCGGATCGACGGTCTCCCACTTCTACTACAAGTTCATCCATCGCGACCAGATCGAGCGGCACACGCTGACGCTGGCGCGCGCGAACCTGCTCGCCACCGAGCGCGAACTGCGCGAAGGCGCGGCGCAGATCAAGCTGCTCGGCGAGGACATGGACAACGCGCTGCAGCAGGCGGTGAAATGGCTGCGCGAGCGCGGACACAACACCGCCGCGATGGACATGCTGCGGTCCAGCGTGACCCAATCGCAGCTGTTCCGCGAACAGCTGAGCCTGATCTATCCGTCGGGCATCGAGCACTACGGCCTGTACCTGGTCCTGCAGTCCAGCGGCATCACCGGCGTGTGGGACCAGTCCGATCGCATGGCCCCGCCGCACCTGACCGGAAATCCGTGCCGGCTCAGCCTCGGCCTGCAGTTGGCCGCGTATCGCAGCATCTGCGATGCGGTCGCCATCCTCCTCAAGCACGAGACCGGAGCGATCCGCATTCGCGCGCGCTGCGGGCGCAGGAACGCCCAGCAAGGGATCGTGATCAACGTCTATCTGCTCGACCGGCTGCGTACGTTCTCGCCCGAAACGACCACGCGCGTCCTCGATTCGCTGACGGGGCGCACGCTGATCTACGGCGGCACGGTGCGGTGCCGCCGTAATCACATTCGCCTATTGTTCAACGAGCCGGAACGAGCGCCGGCGACGACTCAACGCGTTCCGTCCGGCGCCTCGATCGACCAGATGATGCCGCCGTTCGCCTCGTAGGCCGCCAGCACGACGTAGGCCTTGCGATAGACCTCCGTCCGCGTGGCGCCCGCCGGGATCGCGACGAGCTGATTGGGCAGGGAGACCACGTCCGTCTTGTTGCCCGCCGGCAGGCTCCAGAAGGTTTCGCCGATGTTGCCGATGATCACGCGGGCGTTGCCGTTGCGGTCGTTGACCTGCAGATACTGGATGCCGTCGCGCTCCAGCTCGTAGGCGCTCCACGCCGGGCTCTGGCTGACGTTCGCGGACGATAGCGTCGCCTGTCCGAGGCCGGTCGTCGCCTTGGCCGTGCCGTGCGGTTCGCTCAGGCAGCAAGGGGGACCGGCGAGAGCGGAACCCGCCGCCGAGAAGAGCATTCCTGCCACCAGTACGCGTGACGAATTACGAAGAAGCGTCGCCATAACTCACCTGTCTCGAAGAGTTTGAAGGTGCCAATCGCACCATCGAAGGACGCTAGCACATCTCGGACAAGTGGACGTTGCGACAAAAAACACTCGTTCCCGCGCGGCCGACGTTACCGCCGAGTGCCCCGCTTCAGCGGTCCGCCGCGCGCACGGCCGCGACGAATGCCTGCATCTTCGCCGCATCCTTGACGCCGGGTGCCGCTTCGATGCCGCTCGACACGTCCACCGCGTACGGCCGCAGCATGGCGATCGCCTCGCCGACGTTGCGCGCGTCGAGTCCGCCGGCGAGCACCACCGGCTGCGCGAGCCGCGGCGACTTCGACCAGTCGAACGCCGCACCGGTGCCGCCGACCGCGCCGCTGGCGTGGCTGTCGAGCAGGAAGCCGCGCGCGCCGACGTAGCGTCGTGCGTAGGCCGCCGCGTCGGCGACCGAGGCCATCGGCACGGCCTTCAGATACGGCCGGCCGAAGCGCGCGGCGAACTCCGGCGTTTCCTCGCCGTGGAACTGCAGCAGGTCCGGCTGCACGATCGACACGACCTGCTCGATCCAGTCGGCCTCGTCGTCCATGAACAGCGCGACGACGTCGACGAACGGCGGCAGCTCGCCGCGCAGCGCGCGCGCCTCCGCCGGCTCGACGAAGCGGCGGCTCCTGCGCGTGAACACGAAACCGAGGGCGTCGACGCCGAGCGCGACCGCCGCGCGCACGTCGTCCGCGCGCGTCAAGCCGCAGAACTTGATGCGCGTGCGGGTCACAGCGTCACCGCGGCCGGCAGGTTCCACTGCGCCGGATAGCGCGGAGCGAGGAAGGTCAATCCGCCTGCGGGCGCGGTCGGCCCGGCGAGGTTGCGGTCGCGGCCGCGCAGCAGTTCGCCCAGCCACTGCGGCGGGCGCTCGCCGCGGCCGATCGGCAGCAGCGAGCCGACGATGTTGCGCACCATGTGATGCAGGAACGCGTTCGCCTCGATCTCGATCGCGACTTCGTCGCCGTGGCGCGAGACGGCGATCTCGCGCACCTCGCGCATCGGCGAATTCGCCTGACACTGCGCAGTGCGGAACGCGCTGAAATCGTGCTCGCCGATCAGCGCCGCCGCGGCGCGCTGCATCGGCTCGACCTCGAGCGGCACGCGCTCCCAGGCGACGAAGCGCGCGGCCAGCGCGGCGCGGATCGGACGATTCAGGATCGTGTAGCGATAGCGTCGCGCGCGCGCGCCGAAGCGCGCATGGAACTCCGCGGCCACCGGCTGCGCCCAGATCACCGCGACGTCGCGCCCCAGCCGCGAATTGGTGCCGAGCATCCAGGCACGCTCGCTGCGCACGGCCTCGGTGTCGAAATGCACGACCTGGCATCGCGCGTGGACGCCGGCGTCGGTGCGCCCGGCGCAGGTGACCTCGACCGGATGATCGGCGACGAACGACAACGCCGCCTCGACATCGCCCTGCACGCTGCGCCCGTGCGACAGGCGCTGCCAGCCGGAGAAATCGGTGCCGTCGTATTCGATGCCTAGGGCGAGGCGCATGGGGCGGCGATTCGTGATTCGTGATTCGTGATTCGTGATTCGTGATTCGTGATTCGTGAGCGTACGAACTCAGCGCTTCGGCGCAAGCCGAAACGCTGAGCTTATGGGGAAGTGTCGCCGAGTGCCTGCCTCAGGCGAGCGAAAGCGTTCGTGCTTCTTGCCAATTCCGAATCACGAATCCCGAATCACGGCTTCTCAGCGCACTTCCGCCAGCAACCGATGCGCCTCGGCCTTCTGCGCGTCGCTGCCTTCGGCGATGACCTCGTCGAGCATCGAGCGCGCACCTTCCGGATCGCCCATGTCCATGTAGGCCTTGGCGAGGTCGAGCTTGGTGCCGACCGCGTCTTCGCCGGCGAAATAGTCGTCGTCGATGTGCGCGGCCGGCTCGGCGGACGCGACGGGCTTGGCGGGCTCGAAGTCGAGCGGCGGAAGGTCGAAACTGAAGCCGTCGTCGTGCTTCGCCGCCGGTGCCGGCGCGGCTTCGACCGCGTGCGGCTGGAACGTTTCCTCGTCCAGTCCGAAACCGAGCCGCGACTCCGCATGCGCGGGCTGCGTCAGCGGCTCGGCAATCGGCTCGAACTCGGTCGAGAAATCGTCGACGAGCGTGTTCGAATGCTCGAAGGTTTCCGCGTGCGAAGGAGCGGAAAAATCGACCCGCTCGGAATCCCCGATCGCGTCGGCCGCATTGCGGTAAGCAGTGGAGAACAGCGGATTGTGCGGCGCGATCTCCTGCCCCATCGCCATCGCTTCCTGCCACTCCGGCTGGGTCGGATCGCTGACGTAGCCGTGCATCTCGGCCGCGGCGGCCTCGAACTTGTCCGTCGCCCGCTCGGCGTAGTGGATGCTGAGCAGTTCCAGGCGCAGGCCGAGGTTGGAGGGGTCGTGTGCGATCTGCTCGCGCAGGCTGGTTTCCTCGGTGTCGTAGGCCGGATCGGTCGACGCTTCCGCGCCGGCCGCCGACAGCGGCGAGTCGCCGAATGCGCTGGCGATCGAGCCGCGTTCGGCCGCAGCCGCCGCCGGCTTGCGCTTGCGCATTCCGAACAAGGCGAGCAGGAGCAGCAGCGCGCCGCCGCCGAGCGCCGACGGCAGAACCCACGGCTCCTCGTACCATTGCGCGGACGCAACCGGTGCGGGTTTCGGCTTGGGCTTGGCGTCGGTCTTCGGCGCCGTGGCGGCGCTGGCCGGTTTCGGTGCGGTGGCGGGTGCCGTCGCGGGCGGCGTGGACGCGGTACTGGTCGCCGGCGAGCCCGGCGCGGACGAGGAGGACGTCGGCGTGGTCTGCGCGGCCGGCGTGGACGCCGGTGTCGAAGCGGTGGTGGCCGGCGGTTCCGGCAGCGGCACCGTGGTCGACACCGCACCCGCAGCCGTCGCCGCAGCGGGCTTGGCGGCTTCGCCGGCGGCGTTGTGCGCGTCGGCGGGTTTCGCTGCATCGGCGGGCTTCGCCGCGTCGCCGGCCGGCTTGCCCGCGTCGGACGCGGGCTTGGCGGCCGCAGCGTCGGCATTGCCCCAGATCTCGTCCTTGCTCGGCGGGCTCTTGTCGCCGTCGGATGCCGGCTTCGCGGCCGGCGCGCTCGCCACCGTCGGAGCGGCGACCGCAGCGGCCGCCGGCTTGGCGGCGCCGCCCTTGGCGGACGAGTCCTGCATTTCCTTCAGCTTGCGCTGCAGTTCGGCGATCTCCGAGTCCTTCAGGTTGATCAGGCGATCGTTCTTGCCCTTCAGGTCTTCCAGCTCGCGCACGCGCGATTTCAGCTCGCCGGTTTCCTGGTCGCGCGCGGTCAACGCTTCCTTCGCGCGCGACAATTCGGCCTTGATCTCGGTCAGCGCCGCACTGCCGCCGCCGGTACCGGGACGGTCCGCCATCGCGAGACTGTCCTTGCCGGCCTTCGGCGGCACCAGTTCCAGGCGCTCGGACGTCTTCGCCGCGGCAGTCGAACCCGCCGACGGCTTGGTCTTCTCGGCAGCGGCGACCGGTTCGGCGCGCTTGCTGCCGGCATCGGCGACCAGGGTTGGGCTGGCGCGGCCACCGCGCCAGTCTTCGATCTGCGCCTGCGCCTGCGCGGCGGCCTCGCCGGCCGAGCCGATTTCCTTCGCCTCGGCGGCGGACGGAATGCGCAGGATCGCGCCGCGCTTCAGCGCGTTGATGTTGTTCTTGTAGAACGCGTTCGGATTGTGCTTCAGCAGAGCCAGCATCATCTGGTTGTGCGTGACGCCGGCGACGCCTTCGGAACGCGCGATCGCCGACAGCGTGTCGCCCGGCTCGACCGGACCGTACTCGCCGGCAGCGGAAGCCTTCGGCTGCTTCGGCTCGGCCACCGGTGCCGGCTTCGGCGCGCGTGGCGCGGCCGCGGCGGCGCTGCGTTCGGGGCGCGGCTCGCGCTTGACCAGCGCGACGGAACCCGGCGCACCCGGAGCGGCGCCGGCCGTGGCCGTGCTGCGGGTCGTCGTCGCCGGCGCGGTGGCCGGCGGATCGAGCAGGATCGCGTACTCGCGCAGCAGCCGGCCTTTCGGCCAGTTGGCCTCGACCAGCACGTCGAGGAAGCTGTCGCGCACCGGCTCCTTGCTGGTGATCTTGATGAAGACCTCGCCGCGCGGGTTCTTCGTCACCGCGAATTCCAGCGGCACCGTGAGGCGCGAGCGATTCAGGCCCACGCGCTCGAAATCCTCGGCACCGGCCAGGTTGGCCAGCAGCCCTTCGGCCTCGCCGGCGGTGCCCTGAATCACCGGGATCTCGGCGTTCAGTGGCTCGTTCAATCTCGAATTGACGTGCACCGGGCCGAGGCCCAGCGCCAGCGCGTTCGTCGCGCCCAGCGCGAGCGTGATCGCAAGCGGAAGCTGCAACGATCGTTTCATCTGGCGTCCCCCCAAAATCTCATAGGCCTGCCCGTGACGGGCTATCTCGAAACGGGCTTATAACACAATCGTAACCTCCAAAGGCGATTGAGAAAGCTTCGCCCGCGACGATCCGCGAACCGGTCAACATTCCGCACCCGCCGCGCCGGCCGGATGACGAAATGATGACGGTCGCGGAGCGCCTCAGAGATACGACTCGATCAACCGTTCGGCGACCTGAACCGCGTTCAGGGCGGCCCCCTTGCGGATGTTGTCGGACACCACCCACAGGTCCAGGCCACGGGGGTGGGAGATGTCCTCGCGGATCCGCCCGACGAAGACCTCGTCGTTGCCGGCCGCGTGCGACACCGGCGTCGGATAGCCGCCCGGTTTGCGTTCGTCGACGACGACCACGCCGGGCGCCTTCTCCAGCAGCGCGCGCGCGGCTTCGGCGGTCAGCTTCTCGCGCGTCTCGATGTGCACCGCTTCGGAGTGGCCGTAGAACACCGGCACGCGCACCGCGGTCGGGTTCACCTGGATCGACGCGTCCTCGAGGATCTTGCGCGTCTCCCACACCATCTTCATCTCTTCCTTGGTGTAGCCGTTCGGCTGGAAGTCGTCGATCTGCGGGATCAGGTTGAAGGCGATCTGCGCCTGGAACTTCTTCGGTTCGAATTCCTGGAAGTTGAGCAGGGCCGCGGTCTGGCGGCCGAGTTCCTCCGCGCCGGAGCGGCCGGCGCCGGACACCGACTGGTACGTCGCGACGTTGATGCGCTCGATGCCGACCGCGCGATGGATCGGTGCCAGCGCGACCAGCATCTGCATCGTCGAGCAGTTCGGATTGGCGATGATGCCGCGCGTCGCGTACTGCGCGATCGCGTGCGGATTGACTTCGGCGACGACCAGCGGAACGTCGTCCTGGTAGCGGAACTCGGAAGTGTTGTCGATCACCACCGCGCCGGCTTGCGCCGCGCGCGGCGCGTGCACCTTGGAGACGCTGCCGCCGGCCGAGAAGAACGCGATGTCGATGCCGTTGAAGTCGTGGTCGGCGAGGTTCCTCACCACGATCTCGCGATGGCCGAACGCGACCTTGCCGCCGGCCGAACGCTCGCTCGCCAGCGGCACCAGGTCCCCGATCGGAAAGTCGCGCTCCTTCAGGATCGCCAGCAGGGTTTCGCCGACCGCGCCGGTGGCGCCGACGATCGCCACGTTGTATTTCGTCTTCTGGTTCATCGTTCAGCCGAGAATGGAAAGAAGGAAAGGCGTTGCAGCATGGATCGGATCAACCTGCGCGCGCCAATGACGAATCGGCATTGATCGCGTTCGGCGGACGCCCGGCATCCGGCCCGTAGCCGAGCGCGGCGATCAGGTTGTCGACCGCCATGCCCGCCATCGCGCGCCGCGTCGCCAGGCTCGCGCTGGCGATGTGCGGCGTCAGCACGACGTTGTCGAGCGCGAGCATCGCGGGCGGCACGGCCGGTTCGCGCTCGAACACGTCGAGCCCGGCGCCGGCGATGCGCTTTTCCGAAAGCGCCGCGACCAGCGCCGCGTCGTCGACCACGCCGCCGCGCGCGATGTTGATCAGGAACGCATCGCGCTTCATGCGCGCGAGTTCGGCGGCGCCGACGATGTGCCGCGTCTCGGCCGTCATCGGCACCGTCAGCACGAGGAAGTCCGCTTCGCCGAGCAGCGTGTCGCGATCGACGTAGCGCGCCTTGCAGTCCTGCTCGATCGCGCCGTCCAGGCGTGACCGGTTGTGATAGATCACCGGCATGCGGAAACCGGCGGCGCGGCGCGCGATCGCCTGGCCGATCCGCCCCATGCCGAGGATGCCGAGCGTGCGGCCGTGCACGTCGCCGCCGAGCAGGATGTGGAAGGACATGCCCTTCCACTCGCCGGCGCGCAGATAGCGCTCGGCCTCGGTCACGCGCCGCGCCGTCGCCAGCATCAGCGCCCAGGCGAAGTCGGCGACGGTTTCGTCGAGCACGCCGGGCGTGTTGGTCGCGACGACGCCGGCCGCGCTCAACGCGGCGAGGTCGAGGTTGTTGTAGCCGACGCCGCGATTGGCGATCGCGCGCAGCAGCGGCGTGTGCGCGAGCACGCTCGCGTCGACCGGATCGGCGACGCCGAGGATCGCACCGGCCTTGTCGGCGAGTTTTTCCGCCATCTCCTGGCGCGTCCATTCGCGATCGTCGTCTTCGACCTCGACGTCGAAGTGCTCGCGCAGGCGATCGAGGATGTCGTCGAACAGCGGACGCGAAACCCAGATGCGCGGGCGGTGATCGGAGTGGGTCATGATGGAAATGCCTTTTGACGCGGATCGACGCGAATGAACGCGGATAAAACGGAAATCCAGAGAAGCCGACGCAGCTCTTTCACCAATTGCGCTCTATCCGTGTTCATTCGCGTCGATCCGCGTCCAGCTTCTTCTCTCTAGGACACCGCACCGGGAATCCGCGGCGCCACCGCCCCGACGTCACCACATTGCGCACGATGGCGCAGCGCCTGGTCCATCAGCACCAGCGCGACCATCGCCTCGGCGATCGGCGTGGCGCGGATGCCGACGCAGGGATCGTGGCGCCCCTTGGTGACGACTTCGGCCGGCTCGCCGGCGAGATTCACGCTGCGGCCCGGGATCAGGATGCTCGACGTCGGCTTCAACGCGATCGACGCGACGATTTCCTGGCCGCTGGAGATACCGCCGAGGATGCCGCCGGCGTGGTTGGACAGGAAACCTTGTGCGGTGATCTCGTCGCGGTGCTCGCTGCCCTTCTGCGCGATGCAGGCGAAGCCGTCGCCGATCTCGACGCCTTTCACCGCGTTGATCGACATCAGCGCGGCGGCGAGTTCGCCGTCGAGCTTGCCGTAGATCGGCTCGCCCCAGCCGGGCGGCACGCCGTCGGCGACGACGGTGACGCGCGCGCCGACCGAATCGCCGGACTTGCGCAGCGCGTTCACGTAGTTCTCCAGCTCCTCGATCATTCCCGCGTCGGGCCAGAAGAACGGATTGGCTTCGACCGCCTCCCAGTCGAACGCGCGCGGCACCAGTTCGCCGATCTGCGCCAGGTGGCCGCGCACGCGCACGCCGTGCTTCTGGGCCAGCCATTTCTTCGCCACCACGGCCGCGGCGACGCGCATCGTCGTCTCGCGCGCGGAAGAACGCCCGCCGCCGCGCGGATCGCGGATGCCGTACTTCTGCCAGTAGGTGTAGTCGGCGTGGCCCGGACGGAACGTCTCGACGATGTTGCCGTAGTCCTTCGAGCGCGCGTCGACATTGCGGATCAGCAAGGCGATCGGCGTGCCGGTGGTCTGTCCCTGGTAGACGCCGGAGAGGATCTCGACGTCGTCGGCTTCGTGCCGCTGCGAGGTGTAGCGGCTGCGCCCGGTCGCGCGACGATCGAGGTCGGCGCGGAAATCCTCGGCGGCGATCGCCAGTCCCGGCGGGCAGCCGTCGATCACGCAGCCGATCGCCGGCCCGTGGCTTTCGCCGAAGGTGGTGACGGTCAACAGTTTTCCGAAAGCGTTGCTGGACACGTCTCACCTCGGGTGTCCCCGAATCTCCACTGGACGGCGGGGACGATCCAGGAATCTCGGAGGGAAAATCGCCATGCCCGCTTTCGCGGGCACTCTGCACGAAGCGTCGATCAGGCCTTCCGGCGCTGCTGCGCCGCTGCGCGAATCGCCTCCGCGTGCTCGACCAGATCGCGCCGGTCGAGCAGGAACACGCCCATCTGGCCGACGTTGAACTCGATCCAGTTGAACGGCACCTGCGGCAGCCGCTCGACCAGGGCGCGTTCGCTCTCGCCGACCTCGACGATCAGCACGCCGTCCTCGTTCAGATGCTCCGGTGCGGCAGCGAGGATGCGCAGCGCGAAATCCAAGCCGTCGTCGCCGGCACGCAAGCCTAGTGCCGGTTCGTGGCCGTATTCGGGCGGCAGTGCGGCGTATTCCTGCTCGGTCACGTACGGCGGGTTGCTGACGATCAGGTCGTAGCGCTCGCCGCCGAGATTGGCGAACAGGTCCGAGCGGATCACGCGCACGCGATCGGCGACGTCCTGGAATTCGACGTTCTCGCGCGCGAGCGCGAGCGCGTCGTCGCTGATGTCGGCCAGATCGACCTGCCAGTCGGGATTGTGCGCGGCCATCGCGATGCCGATGCAGCCCGAGCCCGTGCACAGGTCCAGCGCGCGTTCGACCGGCCGCTCGTCCAGCCACGGCGCGAAGCCGGCCTGGATCAGCTCGGCGATCGGCGAACGCGGCACCAGCGCGCGCGTGTCGGACTTGAACTTGAGCCCGGCGAACCAGGCCTCGCCGGTCAGATAGGCGACCGGCTTGTGCTCGGCGATGCGGCGCTCGATCAGTTCGAGCACGGCGCGCTTCTCTTCGGCGATCAGCCGCGCCGCGCCGTAGGCCGGCGCGAGATCGTGCGGCAGGTGCAGCGCGTGCAGGACCAGGTGCGTCGCCTCGTCGAGCGCGTTGTCGTAGCTGTGGCCGAAGGTCAGCCCGGCCGCGCCGAAGCGGCTGGCGCCGTAGCGGATGAAGTCGACGATCGTCGCGAGTTCTTGGGTCACGGGCGTTGCTGCATTGCGGGAGGCCGCACAGTATACGTCGGGGCGCGACGGCGACGATCCGCGTCACTGCGTCGCTGCGGTTCGCGGGGCGCTGCGCCTATACTGGGCGAATGACCTCTTCCCGCATGCACGGTCGCGTTTCCGCGACCTGGTTGATCCTGATCGCCGCGGTCGCCGCCGGGCTCGGCCTCTGGCTCGGCCTGCGCCAGATGCAGCCGTCGTCGGCGCCGAAGCTCGAAGCCGGCGTGCTGTATCCGGCGCCGCGCGCGCTGCCGGAATTCCGCCTGACGCGCAGCGACGGACAACCGCTGACCCTGGCCGACTGGAAAGGCCATTGGACGGTGGCGTTCTTCGGCTTCACCAACTGCCCGGACGTCTGCCCGACCACGCTGGCCACCTTCAAGCAGGTGCACCAGCGGCTGGCCGACGCCGGCGTCGGCCAGCGCGTGCGCTTCGACTTCATCTCGGTCGATCCGGCGCGCGACACGCCGGAACAACTCGCCCGCTACGTCGGGTTCTTCAGCAAGGACTTCGTCGGCGCGACCGGTCCGGACGAGGCGCTGCTGCCGCTGACGCGCGCGCTCGGCATGGTCTACGCGCGCGGCGAACCGAAGGACGGCACCTATTCGGTCGACCACAGCGCGTCGGCCGTCATCGTCGACCCGGCCGGGCGCCAGGTCGGTCTGTTCCGGCCGCCGTTCGACGCGGCGAAGATGGCGGCGGACCTGCAGACGCTCGCGGCCGGCAACGGAAGCTGAGACGCCGATGAGCCTGGCCGTCCTGCTGCAGCACATCGCGCCGCAGAAATTCCTGTCCTGGGTCGTGCGCCGTGCGACGCGCTGGACCTTCGCGCCGTGGAAGAACTTCCTGATCGGGCGCATCGTGCGCAGCTATCGCGTCGATCTCGACGAAGCCGACAATCCCGACCCGGCCGCCTACCCCCACTTCAATGCCTTCTTCACGCGCGCGCTGAAACCCGGCGCGCGTCCGCTGGCGGCCGATCCGGGCACCATCCTCTGCCCCGCCGACGGCCGCGTCAGCCAGTCCGGCGCGATTTCCGGCGACCGCATCCTGCAGGCCAAGGGGCGCGACTACACCGTCGCCGAACTGCTCGGCGACGCCGGCGCGGCGACCGTCTACGCCGACGGCGCCTTCCTCACCGTCTACCTGTCACCGCGCGACTATCACCGCGTGCACATGCCGCTCGACGGCGAACTGGTCGAGACGGTGCACGTGCCCGGCCGGCTGTTCAGCGTCGCGGCGCTCGCGGTGGAAGGCATCGACCGCCTCTTCGCGCGCAACGAGCGCCTGGTCTGCCATTTCCGCAACGAGCGCGGCCCGTTCGTCGTCGTCCTGGTCGGCGCCATGCTGGTGTCCGGCATCGAGACGGTCTGGCGCGGCGTCGAGGTGCCGCCGTATGCGTCGGCGATCACCCGCCGCGACTACCGCGGCCGCGGCATCCGCCTCGCGCGCGGCGCCGAGATGGGCCGCTTCAACATGGGCTCGACGGCAATCGTGCTGCTCCCGGCGGCGCTCGGCCGCTTTTCCGCGGAGCTGCTGCCCGAGCAGGCGGTGCGCGTCGGCGAGGCGGTCGGCCGCCTGGACGCCAGTCAAATTATGACGTTCGGCGACAAAATGTGACGCACTGAACGCGCTTCTCCCTGCCGTCAACGTTAGAATCACGTAAATCCGGACTACTTCCGGCAGTCGATCCTAAGGACGGGACGCAGGGAGGATCGATGCATCTCATTACTCGTTTGATCGCGCTCACGCGCTCCATCCAGCTGCGCCGACAATATCGCGAAATCAACAAGGCGCTGGAGCAGTTGCCGCAGAACGTGCGCCGCCAGCTCGCCGCGATCACGCTGCGCGAATTTTCCAATGCGTCCAAGAGCGAATTCCCGCACCTGTACGCGACCCCGCCCGAGGACAAGTACCAGGCCTGGGGCAGCGGCACGGACATCGGGCTCGAACGCCTGCGCTCGGACAATCTGCAGGTGCGCCTGCGCGGCATCGCGTTGTGGCTGGCGGTCGCCTTCCACGAGACCAAGGATTCGCCGTTCGGCGAGCAGCAGGAGTTGCACCGCCAGCTGATGCGCTCGCTGCGCACGCTGAAGGAAACGATTCCCGCGGCCGAACTCAACCGCTGGATGCTCAACGAGGCCGAAGCGGCCTGATTCGCCGGCCTCCGCCCGCCGGCTGCGCCTAGCGCGCCGAGCAGCCGTCCAGCTTCAAGACCTGCCCTGGCTTGATCGTGTAGTGCGGCGCGCGCAACTTGTTCGCCGCCGCGATCTGCCTGCTCGCACAGCCCGTCCGGCCGGCAATCGCCGCCAGCGTGTCGCCCTTGCGTACGGTCACCGTCTTCGGCGCCTTCGACTTCGGCGCTTCCGCCGCGCGCGTCAGGGCGATCGGCGGCGGCGCCGGGACGACCGCCGAATGCAGCTCCGCCGCCAGCGTCGGCCAGCGTCCCTGCGCGCAGTCGCGCTCGTAGATCTTTTCGAGCTGCAGCGGCACCACCAGCCTGGCGCCGGCCGGCTCCTGGCGCTGCGGATCGAGCTGCGGATTGAGGTTGCGCAGGGTGCGGAACCAGCCGTCGTGCGCGTTGCCGTCCTGCCCCAGGCACACCGTCAGCTCGGCGATCGAGGCGGGCCGCTTCAAGGTGATGCTGCCCGGGTGCCCGGCGAGCTTCGGGAATTCGAGGTTGTAGCGCTCCGGATGCATGAACAGCCAAGCCGCCGCCAGCACCATCGGCACGTACTCGCGCGTTTCCTGCGAGACGCCGTAGTAGATCTGCGGATCCCAGAAGCTCAGCGCGCCGGCGCCGCGTCCGGCGCGGCGCTGCATCGCGCCTTCGCCGCCGTTGTAGGCGCCGATCACCAGTTCGAGGTTGTTGTTGAAGATCGCCAGCTGCTCGTTGACGTAGGCCGCGTTCGCGCGCGCCGACAGCTTCGGATCGAAGCGCTGGTCGAATCCGTCGACCGTGCTCAGGCCGAAGCGCAGCCCGGTCGCGTACATGAACTGCAGCGGCCCGGAAGCGCCCGAGCGCGACACCGCGTGCACCTTGCCGCCGGACTCCTTCGCCAGCATGCCGAACAGCAGCGCTTCCGGCAGGCCGGCCTTCTCGTACTCGGGCCACATCTGCGAGCGCATGTACTGATAGTTCTCGTACGCGGTCATCAGGTTCGGCCGGTACTGCGTCAGCCATTCCTCCAGCGCGGCCTTGACCGGGCCGTTCAGCGCGATGATGTCGCTGAGTTCGCGCCCCTTGAGCAGCGTGACCGTACGGCCGAGCTGCGGCAGCTGCGCGACGGCCGGCGAGCTCTCGCCCGGCTCGACGGTCGCTTCCTCGGGCGGAGCCGCCGCCTCGCCCTCCGCGGTCTGGTCGGAACCGCCGTCGATGCCCCGGCGCAGCAAGGCGTCGAAGCCGGCGACGAAGCGTTGCTGGTCGCAACCGGCCGCCGCGGCGCAGCTGGTCGCGGCGGCGCGCAGATCGTCCAGCGCCGCCTTCATCTCGGCTTGCGCCTTGACGGTGTCGCCGGCGCGCGCGAGGTCCAGGCCGTTCGTGTAGCGCTGGCTGTCGCGATCGAGCCGCGCGTACAGCGCGGCCGCCGCGGTGTCGTCGACTTTCGTCGCCACCGGCTTGCGCGTCGACGGCGCGCCTGCGCAGGCGGTGACCAGGACGGTGGCGGCGACGGCGGCGAAGCGAAGGGGCGAAGGCATCGTGCTCGGAATCCGCGGCGGAAAGGCTCGTGCAACTTAACCCGTGCGCGAGCGCGGCGGCAACCGTTCGCTACAATCGCGCCTTCCGCAGCGAACCGGCGAGGCGACATCGTGAGCGACATCCTGATCGGCAAGGGCGACAAGGAAGTGTTTCTGCTGCCGAAGTACGCCAACCGCCACGGCATGGTCGCCGGCGCGACCGGCACCGGCAAATCGGTTTCGCTGATGCTCCTGGCGGAAGGCTTCTCCAAGCTCGGCGTGCCGGTGTTCCTGGCCGACGTGAAGGGCGACCTCGCCGGCCTGTCTCAGGCCGGCGTGATGAACGACAAGCTGAAAGCGCGCATCGACAAGCTCGGCCTCGACTGGCAGCCCAGCGCGAATCCGGTCGTGTTCTGGGACATCTACGGCAAGTCCGGCCATCCGGTGCGCACGACCATTTCCGAGATGGGCCCGAACCTGCTCGCGCGCCTGCTCGAACTCAACGACACGCAATCGGGCGTGCTCGAGATCGTCTTCAAGGCGGCCGACGACGAAGGCCTGCTGCTGCTCGACCTCAAGGACCTGCGCGCGCTGCTGACCTACGCCAACGAGAACGCCAAGGACATCTCCAAGCAGTACGGCCTGATCTCGCCGGCGTCGATCGCGGCGATCCAGCGCGCGCTGCTCTCGCTCGAGCAGGCCGGCGGCGATGCGTTCTTCGGCGAACCCGCGCTGGACCTCGCCGACTTCATGCGCCAGGACATGTCCGGCCGCGGCGTCGTCAACATCCTCGCCGCCGACCAGCTGATCCTGAAGCCGAAGCTGTACACCACCTTCCTGCTGTGGATGCTGTCGGAACTGTTCGAAACCCTGCCCGAAGTCGGCGACCTCGACCAGCCCAAGCTGGTGTTCTTCTTCGACGAAGCGCATCTCCTGTTCGACGACGCGCCGCCGGCGCTGCGCCAGCGCGTGGAGCAGGTCGTGCGCCTGATCCGCTCGAAGGGCGTCGGCGTGTATTTCTGCTCGCAGAATCCGGACGACCTGCCCGACGTGATCCTCGGCCAGATGGGCAACCGCATCCAGCACGCGCTGCGCGCGTTCACGCCGCGCGACCAGAAGGCGGTCAAGGCGGCGGCGGAAACCTTCGCGCCGAATCCGAAGATCAAGGTCGCCGAGGTGATCTCGCAACTCGGCGTCGGCGAAGCGCTGGTGTCGACGTTGCAGGAAGGCGGCACGCCGCTGCCGGTCGAACGGGCGATGATCGCCTCGCCCGGCTGCCGCATCGGCACCGTCACCGAAGCCGAGCGCAGCACCGTGCGTTCGCGCTCGCCGATCGGCGGCAAGTACGACACGCCGGTCGATCGCGAATCGGCGTTCGAGAAGCTCAACGCGCGCGCGCAGGCGGCGGCACCGGCCGACGACGCGGCGAAGACGAAGGGCGGCGCCGCGGCCGAGGCCGACGCCGGCTGGATGGGCGTGGCGAAGGACATGCTGTTCGGCACCAAGCGTCGCCAGGGCATGGTCGAGACGATGGCCAAGTCGGCCGTGCGCAACGCCGGCGGCCAGCTCGGCCGCGCGCTGCTGCGCGGCGTGCTCGGTTCGCTGACGAAGCGATGAGCCGCTGGCGACCGCCGGCTGCCGCGTCCACCGCGGTGATCACCGCCGACGGCCATCGCCGGCTGAAGGAAGAGCTGGACGAGCTGTGGCGCGTGCGCCGCCCCGAGGTCGTGCGCGCGCTCGCCGCCGCGGCGGCCGAAGGCGATCGCTCGGAGAACGCCGAATACACCTACCGCAAGAAGCAGCTCGGCGAAATCGACCGCCGCGTGCGCTACCTCGGCAAGCGGCTCGAGAACCTGCGCGTGATCGACAGCGTGCCGAGCGATCCGGGCGCGATCTATTTCGGCGCCTGGTTCCGCGTCGAGGACGAGCACGGCGAGGAGCACGAATATCGCATCGTCGGCCCCGACGAGACCGACGCCGTGCGCGGCTGGATCAGCATCGACTCGCCGCTCGCGCGCGCCGCGTTGAAGCGGCGCGCCGACGACGAGTTCGAGGCGGCGCTGCCGGGAGGCATGGCGCGCTTCGTCGTGATCGGCGTGCGCTACGGCGCGAACTGATGCGGCACGGCCGCGAAAGAGCCGTCGCACTCTGAAACGGAGAATGCACAGGAGGCGCCGCAAAGCGCCGCTCCAACCCCGCGTCTTTTCGAAGCGATGTCCGCGAGCGCGACGTCGACGAATCGCCGGGCCATCCGATAGACACCGCAGACAAAGAAAAAGCCGCGCATCGGCGCGGCTTTTTCGTTCCCGACCGATTCGGCTTACTGCTGAATCGGCAGATAGACCTTGAACGACTCCTCGCCGGCCGGCGCGTCCGGCGCCGAGACGTTCTCGTCCCAGAAGCGGGTGAGGCCGGTTTCGGCGTAGCGGTAGCCGTGCGTTTCCGCATAGGCCTTCAGGTTCAGTCGATACAGCGGGAGCGAAGCCGGGCTGCCGGTGTATTCGCTCATCAGCGCCTTGCCCTGATACCACTGCGCGGCGCGCACGTTGCCGCCGATGACCAGCAGGCCGTGTTCGTCGCGGTCGCCCGGGTTGAGGGTCTTCTCTTCGCCGTCGCCGCTGTCGTCCTGCGTGTCGCTCGGCTTGGGCGTCGGCGCGTCGATGGTGAAATCGTGCTTGTCCAGCGTGAACGTCGCGTTGTCGACCGGGATCGCGATGCTGAACGCGTAGTCCTCGTCGCCCCAGTTGGTCGTGATCGTCATGGTCGGACCGGCGGCGGTCAGGCCGGCCTTCTTCATCACCGCTTCGATCTCGGCGACCGCCGTGTCGGTCGCCTCGGCGACGTCGTCGAGCGAACGCTTGGCCTTGGTCGCGACCAGCAACACCGGCTTAGTGGTGACGTCGACCAGGTCGATCTTCTGGTCCTTGTAATCGGTGTTCGGGAAACCGGCCAGGATCGCCGCGACGTTGTTGAGGTCGGACTGGATGGTCTGCGCCGGATCGCCGTAGATGTAGAGGCCGGCGTAGCGCGCCAGCAGGTCCCAACCGTAGTCGGCGTCGAAGCCCCAGCGGATCTTCAGCGTCTTGCCGTTCGCCGACGGCTCGAGATCGATCGTGAACTTCTTGTTCTCGCCGGTCCAATGGTTCTTGACCGACATTTCGATCTTGCTGTCCTGCTCGCTCTTGGTGATCTCGTATTCGCCGCTGCCCACGCGCGCGTTCGAGCTGGTCCAGGAAACCTTGGAGCCGGGTCCGAAATCCGGGCCCTCGACCTTGAACTGGGTCTGCGGGTCGAGGCCGCGGAAGGCCGACCACTGCGGGAAGCGCCGGAACGTGTTCAAGGTGTCGTAGACCTGGCGCACCGGGCTCGAGACTTCGACCACGCGCGTGACGTGACCATGGCTCGGCAGCAAGACACCGATCAACACCGCCAGTGCGAACACGATTACCAGCGATACCAGTACTTCGAGGATACGAATCATCCGAGCCATCTCCAGGGCGTCAGCCGTTACAAGCATTGGCGCGCAGCAGGAACGTGGCGGTTTTCGCCCGACGTCCCCTGTCTGCCCCGCGCCAGCGTGCCCTGCGCCTGCGCAGGTCAAGGGCCGGATGGTAACGGAGTCCGGGCCGGAAACGCTACGGCCGGTCGGCTCGCCGCGGAAAGTCCCGCGCGCGCCGCCCGGGCGCCGAAACCGTCCCGTGCCGCAGGGCTCAGACGATGCCGAGCTCGAACGCTTTCAGCACCGCCCGCGTCCGATCGCGCACGCCGAGCTTGGAGAGCACGTTGGAGACGTGGTTCTTGACCGTGCCTTCGGCGACGCCGAGCGAGTTGGCGATTTCCTTGTTGCTGTAGCCGCCGGCCATCAGGCGCAGGATCTCGGTTTCACGCTCGGTCAGCGGGTCGGGCCGGTCGAGGCTGGTGAAGTCGTTGTGCATGCGCTCGAGGCCCGACAGCAGGCGCTGCGTCACCACCGGCGCGACCAGCGAGCCGCCGCCGGCGACCGCCTTCACCGCGTCGACGAGCTGGTCTAGCGACACGTCCTTCAGCAGGTATCCGCGCGCGCCGGCCTTGAGGCCGGCCAGCACCAGTTGGTCGTCGTCGAAGGTGGTCAGGATGATCGTCGGCGGCAGGCGGTTGGCGCCGGCCAGCGCGTTCAGCACGTCGATGCCGGACATGCCCGGCATGCGCAGGTCGAGCAGGACCACGTCCGGCTGCACGCGCGGGATCGTCTCGATCGCCTGCGCGCCGTCGCCGGCTTCGGCGACGACGCGGATCGAATCGGACAATTCCAGCAACGAACGGATGCCCTGGCGCACCAGCGTCTGGTCGTCGACCAGGCAGACCTTGATCATTCCTTCCTTGCTCATGCCCTGCTCTCCAATGGCAGCGAGGCGTCGAGCGCGAAGCCCTGCCCCTTGCCGGTTGCGATGTCGAGGCGGCCGCCGAACTGCGCGAGGCGTTCGCGCATGCCGGTGAGGCCGTTGCCGTGCTGGAATTGAGACGCGCCGTGGCCGTCGTCGCGCGCGTGGATCACCATCTGGCGATCCTCGCTGCGCTCGAAGCGCAGCCACAGGTTGCGCGCCCCGGCATGGCGCACGGTGTTGGTGATGATCTCCTGCGCGCAGCGTAGCAGCACCTGCGCGCGCTTCGGGTCGTCGACGCCGAAGCGCGGCGGCAGTTCCAGGTGGATGTCCAGCCCCGGCACGCCTTCGGTCAGGTTCTTCAGCGCCTGGGTCAGGTCGATGTTGTCGTCCTCGCGCAGCTGGCTGACCACCTCGCGCACGTCGCCGAGCAGCAGCTTGGCGACCGACTGCGCCTGGCGCACGTGCTCCTGCGCCGCGCCCTGCACCAGATGGCTGGCGACTTCGAGATTGAGGCTGAGCGCGGTCAGGTGATGGCCGACCAGATCGTGCAGCTCGCGCGAGATGCGCATGCGCTCGGCCAGCCGGCTCGACTCGGCCAGCAGGGTGCGCGTCGCGCGCAGTTCGGTATTCAGGCGCCGCTGCTCCTCGCGCGCCTCGACCTGGCGCTTGGTCACGAACGAGGTCACGAAGGCGAGCACGATGAAGCCGAGGTAGAGGCTCGACTGCAGGAACGCATCGCTCAGGCTGAACACCGGCTCGCGGATGCTGGCGAACACCGGCACCAGCGAGAAGTTCTGCAACACCATCCAGGCGAGCGCGACGCGCAGCGGCAGCAGCCAGGGCAGCGCGACCGCGATCACCGCCAGCAGCAGCGCGCCGATGCCGCCCTGGCTGAACCAGCCGATCGCGACCACCGTCACGTTCAACACCAGCAGCAGCACGATCTGCAGCGCGCGCCGCAGCGGCGTGCGGCGCTGGTCGCCGAGATCGCTGGTGAGGTACCAGTAGACGATGCCGAAGACGATGTAGCAGCCCAGCCACAGGTGCACGTACGAGGTCGGCAGCTGCCTCTGCGCGAGTTCCTCGACCAGGGTCTGGTAGCGCAGGAACGGCGTGCCGACGCTGGCGTACTGGAACAGGCCCGCGTAGCGCAGCAGCTGGATGTGATTGAAGTTCGGCCAGGGCATGGCGGCATCATAGGCGTGCGCCGCGGCGACGTAACCTGCCCGGAAGTCACGCGGCGCCGCGGCGCCTCATTCGACCGGCGACGGTTCGCTCGCCGCCTGCCGCCGCGCCGCGCGCTCGGCCGGCCAGTCGGTCTGCGGCGGCCGCTGCGGAGGTGGATCGCCGCACGGTCCCGCCGCCGCTTCGCAGTGGCAGCTTTCGTCGAACACGAAGTCGCGGAACGCGAGGAAGCGCTGATCCTTCTCCGCGCCCTCGGGCCAGGACAGCACGTACACGTCCGGCGTGGTCAGCTCGAACTTGTCGCCGAACGGGCGCACCAGACGGCCGGCGTCGAGTTCGCAATCGATCATCGGCGAACGCCCGAGCGCGACGCCGAGTCCGTCGATCGCCGCCGACAACGCGACGCCGTAGTGGCTGAAGCGCAGCCGCGGCACCGCCGGCTGGTCCGGCACCTCGAACAGGTGCAGCCACGATGCCCACTGCGCGGCCTCGAACGGACCGGAATCCTCCTCGATCAGCGTCTGCCGCGCGAGATCGGCCGGCTGGCGCAGCCCGCCGCGTTCGACCAGACCGGGACTGCACACCGGGAACACGCTTTCGCGCAGCAGCAGCGCCTCGTTGCGGCGCGGCGGCTCGGCTTCGGGCCGCGTCAGGATCGCGACGTCGACGTTCGCGCGCACGAAGTCGAGCTCGGCGCATTCCATCGTCGAGATGCGGATCTCGATGTTCGGATGCAGCGCGGCGAAATGGCCGAGCCGCGGTACCAGCCACCAGCTCGCGAAGGCCATCGGCGCGGCGACCGTCAACACGCCGACCTGGCGCGGGAAACGGATGCGATCGGAAGCGCGCAGGATCAGGTCGAGCCCGGCACGCACGCCTTCGAGCAGGACGCGCCCTTCCGCCGTCAGCTCGACGCCGGGATTGCGGCGCAACAAGAGAGGACCGCCGACGAACTGTTCCAGCGCGCGGATCTGGTGGCTGACGGCGCTCTGCGTAATCGCCAGCTCCTCCGCCGCGCGGGTGAAGCTCGACAGCCGCGCGACCGCCTCGAAGGTGCGCAGAGCGGGCAATGGAGGGGTCGATCGATACGGGCTCGGCATACGTACCTCATGAACTGAATTAATGATCCCGTTAGAAATCATCATTCGATAAGCAGTCCTGGCAAGTCTAAGATGAAAAAAGCTCATTCATCAAGGAACGCCGATGGCCCGTCGAAGCTGGTTGCACACCGGGGTGCTGATCGCCCTCCTGGGCGGTCTCGCCACCGGCCTGGTGCTCTGGAAGCACGCTTCCGTGCGCGCCGCCGAGGCGGCTTCAGCGAGCCAGCCCGAACCTGCCGAGAGCGTCGTCGCCGCCACCGCCGTCGAACGCGAACACGGACGCAGCACGACCGCGATCGGCACCGTCGTCGCGTTGCGCTCGGTCACGCTGCGCAACGAACTGGCCGGCACCGTGCACGGCGTGAAGCTGACGCCTGGGGAAGTCGTCGAGGCCGGCACCGTGCTGGTCCAGCTCGACATTTCGGTCGAGAGCGCCGAACTCAAGGCCCAGGAGGCGCAGGCGACGCTGGCGCAGAGCATGCTCGAGCGCATGCAGCGCCTCAGCCACAGCCAGTTCGCTTCGCAGGCGGATCTCGATCGCACGCGCGCCGAACGCGATGTCGCCCTGGCGCAGATCGCGCGGGCCAAGGCGGTGATCGCGCGCAAGACGATCCGCGCGCCGTTCCGCGCGCGCGTCGGCATCGCCGACGTGCATCCGGGCCAGTTCCTGTCCGAAGGCACCTTGCTGACCACGTTGCAGGGTGTCGACGAGGCCGCCTACGTCGACTTCGCGGTGGCGCAGCAGGTCGGTCGCGAGCTGCGCCCCGGCGAGGAGGTCGAGATCGTCGCCGCGAACGGCGATGCGCCGATCCGGGCGAAGATCGTCGCGATCGACGCGCGCGTCGATCCGGCCACGCGCAACGCCACCGCGCGTGCGCGCATCGCCGATGCCGCCGGCGCACCGGCGCCGGGCGCCTCGGTACGCGTGCGCGTGCCGGTCGGCGATCCGCGCCTGGCCGTCGCGGTGCCGCTGAGCGCGATCCGCAAGGGCCCCGCCGGCGATCAGGTGTTCGTGCTCGCCACCGCGGCGGACGGCAGGACGCGCGCGCAGGAGCGCGCGGTGCGCGTCGAGGCCCTGCTCGAACGCGAAGCGGTGATCGAATCGGGCCTGGCCGCCGGCGAGAAGGTCGCCGCCTCCGGCTCGTTCAAGCTGCGCGACGGCGCCCTGGTCGCGCTCAGCGAAGGCGCGCCGGCCCGCGCCGGCCAGCCGTAGTCGGCCTGCCTGGGGACCCGCCGCCATGCGCGCCTTCACCGACCTCTTCATCAAGCATCCCGTACTCGCGATCACCGTCAATCTGATGATCCTGCTGGTCGGCTGGCGCGCATTGTCGTCGCTGCCGATCCAGCAGTACCCGCAGATCGAAAGCTCCTCGGTGATCATCACGACGGTCTACTACGGCGCCAGCGCCGAGACCGTGCGCGGCTTCCTGACCACGCCGCTCGAACGCGCGGTGTCCTCGATCGGCGGCGTCGACCACCTCGAATCGACCAGCCGCGCCGGCCAGAGCACGATCACCGTGCGCCTGAAGCTCGACCACAGCAGCACCGCGGCACTGGCCGAGATCACCGCGCGCCTGCAGCAGGTGCGTTCGCAATTGCCGGCCGAAGCCGAGCCGCCGACGATCGAGGTGCAGCGCGCGGACCGGCCCTACGCGACGTTCTATCTCAGCTTCGCCTCCACGCAACGCAGCGTGCCGGCGATCACCGACTGGCTGCTGCGCACCTTGCAGCCGCAGCTGGCCACGCTCGAGGGCGTGCAGCGCGTGACCTTCGAAGGCGGCCGGCAGATTGCCATGCGCGTGTGGATCGATCCGGCGCGGCTGGCGGCACTGAACCTCTCGCCCGGCGACGTGCACGCAGCGCTGGAGCGCAACAACTATCTCGCCGCGGTCGGTCAGACCAAGGGCAACCTGGTGCAGGTCAACCTGCTCGCCGACACCGACCTGCGCTCGGCCGAGGAATTCGCCAACCTGATCGTGGCCGACCGCAGCGGCGCGATCGTGCGCCTGTCCGACGTCGCGCGCGTCGAACTCGGCGCCGAGGAAGCCGACGTCCTCGCCAAGTACGACGACCAGGAAGCGGTCTACCTCGGCATCTGGCCGCTGGTCGGCTCGAACGAGATCGAGGTCGCCGATCGGCTGTACGCGGAGATGGAACGCCTGCGCCCGACCCTGCCCAAGGACGTCGACATGCGCCTGGTCTGGGACGGCACCACCTTCATGCGCAGCGCGCTGAAGGAGATCAGCAAGACGCTGATCGAGACGATCCTGATCGTCGGCCTGGCGGTGTTCGTGTTCATGGGCTCGCTGCGCACCGCGCTGGTGCCGCTGATCGCGATGCCGGTGTCGCTGATCGGCACCGCGATCGCGATGCTCGCGTTCGGCTTCAGCCTGAACCTGCTGACCATGCTCGCCGTCGTGCTCGCGGTCGGCCTGGTCGTCGACGATGCGATCGTGGTCGTCGAGAACGTCGAGCGCCACGTGCAGGAGGGCCGCTCGCGCGTCCAGGCGGCGATGATCGGCGCGCGCGAGCTGATCGGCCCGGTGATCGCGATGACGATCACGCTGGCGACGGTGTACACGCCGATCGCGTTCCAGGGCGGGCTGACCGGCTCGCTGTTCCTCGAGTTCGCGATCACGCTGGCGATGGCGGTGATCGTGTCCGGCGTGGTCGCGCTGACGTTGTCGCCGGTGATGAGCTCGCGCTTCGTGCACGAGCGCGGCCACGAAGGCCGCATGACGCGGCTGGTCAATCGCGGCTTCGACGTCGTCCGCCGCGGCTATGCGCGCGCGCTCGAAGCGGCCTTCGGCATGCGCCAGGCGATCGCCGTCGCGGCGCTGCTGGTCGCGCTCGCGGCCTGGCCGCTGTATCTGAATTCGCGCCAGGAGCTCGCGCCGGTCGAGGACCAGGGCTCGATCAGTCTGTTCTACGAAGCCTCGCCGGATTCCGCGCTGGCGGCGACCGATCACGACTCGGCGCAGGCGTTCGCGGCCCTGAAGGCGTTCCCGGAGACCGAGTACACCTGGGCGCTGACCTCGTCCTGGGGCGGCTTCGGCGGGCTGGTGGTGAAGGACTGGTCCGCCCGCCAACGCACCACCGAGGCGATGTTCGGCGAGGTCTACGCCGCCGTCTCGCAGACGCCGGGCGTGCGCGTGTTCCCGCGCCTGGATCCGCCGCTGCCGACGCCGGGTCAGTACGACGTCGAACTGGTGCTGCAGAGCGACGCGCCGCTCGAACAGCGGCTCGCCACCGCGCAGGCCGTGCTCGACGCGGGCATGAAGAGCGGCAAGTTCCTCTACGTCGACACCGACCTGAAGATCGACCTGCCCGAGGCGCGCGTCGTGCTCGACCGCGAGCGCATCGCCGACCTCGGCCTCGACCTGGCCGGCGTCGGCCGCGAGCTGGGCACCCTGCTCGGCGGCAACTACGTCAACCGCTTCAACTATTTCGACCGCAGCTACAAGGTCATTCCGCAGCTCGGCGACGCCGACCGCGCCACGCTGGAGCCGCTGCTCGACCTCAAGATCAAGACGCCGGAAGGCCGCCTGGTGCCGGTGTCCTCGTTCACCCGCATCGAGACCAGTACCGCGCCGCGCACCTTGAACCGCTTCCAGCAGCGCAACGCGACGCGCATCTTCGGCGGCGTGCAGCCGGGCGTGACCAAGGCCGAAGGCCTGGCCGTGCTCGAAGCGGCGGCCGCCGCGGTCGGCGGTGCCGACGTCGCGGTCGACTACGCCGGCGAGTCGCGCCAGATCCGCAAGGAAGGTTCCGCGCTGACCGTCACGCTGGGCTTCTCGGTGGTGCTGATCTATCTGGTGCTGGCGGCGCAGTTCAGGAGCTTCCGCGATCCGTTGATCGTGCTGCTCGGCTCGGTGCCGCTGGCGATCTCCGGCGCGCTCGTCTTCAGCTTCCTCGGCCTCACCACCATCAACATCTACTCGCAGGTCGGCCTGATCACCCTGGTCGGACTGATCGCCAAGAACGGCATCCTGATCGTCGAGTTCGCCAACGCGCGCCAGGCGCTCGGCCTGGACCGCCTGGCTGCCGCGCGCGAAGCAGCGCTGACGCGGCTGCGCCCGGTGCTGATGACCTCGGCGGCGATGATCTTCGGTTCGCTGCCGCTGGTGCTGGTCAGCGGACCCGGCGCCGCCGCGCGCAGCAGCATCGGCATCGTCCTCGTCGCCGGCATGATCATCGGCACCGTGTTCACGCTGTTCGTCGTGCCGGTGTTCTATTCGCTGATCGCCGCCGCGCACCGCGCGGAACCGGCGCACGAGGACGCCGGCCCGGCCGCATCGTCGGCGACGGCGAACGCCGCCGCGTGAACGCCGCGCCGCGCACGCCGTGGATCACCGTCGTGGTGCTGGCCGGCGCCGGCGTCGCGGTCGCGCTGCACGTCGGCAAGGTACCCGGCGCGATCCCGCTGCTGCGCGCGGACCTCGGCCTCGGCCTGACCGCGGCAGGCTGGGTGGTGTCGATCTTCAACCTGGTCGCCGCCGGCGCCGGTCTCGCGGTCGGCCTGGCCGCCGACCGCTGCGGCCAGGCGCGCGTCGCGCTGGCCGGCATGCTGCTGGTCGCGCTCGCCTCGGCGCTCGGCGCGGCGGCGGCGAATGCGTTCGTACTGCTCGCGAGCCGCGCGATCGAAGGCGTCGGCTTCATCCTCACCGCGGTGTCGGTGCCTTCCCTGATCACGCGGGCGGCCGCGCCGGCCGACCGCCGCGTCGCTCTCGGCCTGTGGGGCGCCAACGTACCGCTCGGCATCGGCGCGATGCTGCTGCTCGGCGCCCCCTTGCTCGGCAGCGCCGGCTGGCGCGGCGTGTGGCTGCTGGCGGCGGCGTTGACGCTGACGGCGGCGCTGGCGCTGTTTCTGGTCACTCGCGGCAGGCAGCCGCGCGCGCCGACGGAGCAAGCGCCGCTCACCGCTCGACTGCGCGAACTCGCCACGCAACGCGGGCCCTGGGTGCTCGCCGCGATCTTCGCCTTGTACGCCGGCCAATACCTCGCCGTGGTCGGCTTCCTGCCGCTGATCCTGGTCGAGGTCGACGGCGCGTCGGCGCCGGCCGCGGCGGCGCTGAGCGCGCTGGTCGTGCTCGCCAACGTGCTCGGCAATCTCGCCGCCGGCTTCGCCTTGCACGCCGGCGCGCGGCCGCAGCGGCTGCTGACCGGTGCCTCGATCGCGATGGCGGCCGGCGCCGCGCTGGTGTTCTTCGCCGCGAGCGGGCCGTGGCTGCGCGTCGCGGGAGGCCTGCTGTTCTCGGCCGTCGGCGGACTGATCCCGGGCAGCCTGTTCGCGCTCGCGCCGGAGCACGCGCCGCGGCCGCAGCTCCTGTCGAGCGTCAACGGCCTGATGATGCAAGGCTCGGCCGCCGGCCAGTTCGCGCTGCCGCCGCTGGCCGCCGCGCTGGCGACGGCCGGCGGCGGCTGGAATGCGGCCGCGGCGGCCACCCTCTTGGCCGCGACGACGGTGGTCGCGCTCGCGCGTCTGCTCCGTCCGCGCTAACGCTTCGCTAACTTCGTTGCCCGCACCGCGCCATGACCCTGCCGCGGTCACATGCGATAATTCCGCCGACGCGGACCCGCATCGACGAGCTGACAGCTGTCGGACCGGGCACTACTTCCATGGAGCTACACAATGTCCTTGAGCATCCGCGACGTGTCGCCGCACGAGCTGGATTCGGTGCTTGCGCTCAACAATGCCGCCGGCTCGACGATCCTGCCGCTGGACGCCGCCGGCCTGCGCACGTTGTACGAACAGGCGAGCTATTTCCGTCTCGCCGAGGTCGACGGCCACGCCGCCGGGTTCCTGCCGGCGATGCGCGAAGACGCCGACTACGACAGCCCGAACTACCAGTGGTTTCGCCAGCACTATCCGTCGTTCGTCTACATCGACCGCATCGTCATCGCCAAGCCGTACCGCGGCCTCGGCCTCGGCCGGGTGTTCTACGCCGACGTGACCAGCTACGCCGAAACGCGCGTGCCGCTGCTCGCCTGCGAGGTGTTCCTGGAGCCGCGCGACGACGTCTCGGTGCTGTTCCACGGCACCTGGGGCTTCCAGGAGGTCGGTCAGCAGACGATGCCGAGCAACGGCCGGCGCGTGTCGCTGCTGGCGAAGACGCTGTGCAGCTATCCGTTCGTGCGCGAGACCTACATCGACGGCGCCGGCCTGCCGGACCTGCCGTGGCTGGCCGAACGCGGCCGCCTGACCGCCGACCGCCCGGCGGTACGCGCCGCCGGCGGCGGCTGAGCCGGAGCGTCGACGGACAATGACGTCTGCTTCCATCGGAAGTCTCGAGCTGGTCGCCGAGATCAAGTTCGGCCAGGTCGGCCTCGCCAACCTCAAACTGAAGCGGCTCGATCCGGAAGGGCTCGCCGCGGAATTGCGTGAAAAAGTGGAAAGTGCGCAGAAGTTGTTCCTGCGCACGCCGGTGGTGCTGGATCTGAGCCATCTGCCCGCGCTGCCGGACGTGGACACCGTACGCGGCCTGTTCGAGCGCATCCGCGAGTCGGGCATGCTGCCGGTCGGCCTGTCCTACGGCACCAGCGAGAACGACGCGCTGGCGCAGGCGCTCGGCGTGCCGGTGTTCGCGAAGTTCCGCGCCGCCTACGAGCGCAGCGCCGAGACGCCGCTCCCACCGTCGCGCGCGACCCCGCCGCCGCCGTCGCGCGAACCCGCGCCGGTCGAGCGCGCGACTCCGCCGCCGCCGAGCGCCGCGGCGCCGACCGGCGGCCAGCTGCACGACCAGCCGGTGCGTTCCGGCCAGCAGCTCTACGCGCGCGGCCGCGATCTGATCCTCAACGCACTGGTCGCCAACGGCGCCGAAGTCATCGCCGACGGCTCGATCCACGTCTACGGCGCCCTGCGCGGACGCGCGCTGGCCGGCGCGCTCGGCGACGAGCGCGCGCGCATCTACTGCCAGGAATTCCACGCCGAGCTCGTCTCGATCGCCGGCCATTACCGCGTGTTCGAGGACATCCCCGCCGACCTGCGCGGAAAGCCGGTGCAAGCGTGGCTGGACGGCGACAAGCTATTATTGAAGAAACTGTGACGGGTCATTGGTGATTCGTGATTCGGAAAAACACTTTTCCGCCGATCGCCAATCACGAATCGCCAATCGCAAATCACGAATCCCGAGGGCACTCCATTGACTGAAATCATCGTCGTCACTTCCGGCAAAGGCGGCGTCGGCAAGACCACGACCAGCGCCTCGCTCAGCGTGGGACTGGCCAAGCGCGGCAAGAAAGTCGCGGTCATCGACTTCGACGTCGGCCTGCGCAATCTCGACCTGATCATGGGTTGCGAACGCCGTGTGGTTTACGACTTCGTCAATGTGATCCAGGGCGAATGCACCTTGAAGCAGGCGCTGATCAAGGACAAGCGCATCGAAACCCTGTACGTGCTGGCCGCCTCGCAGACGCGCGACAAGGATGCGCTGAACAAGGAAGGCGTCGAGCGCGTATTGAACGAACTGACCGAAGACGGTTTCGACTACGTCCTGTGCGACTCGCCGGCCGGCATCGAGAAAGGCGCCGCGCTGGCGATGTACTTCGCCGATCGCGCGATCGTGGTGGTCAATCCGGAAGTGTCGAGCGTGCGCGACTCCGACCGCATCCTCGGCCTGCTGTCGAGCAAGACGCGCCGCGCGGAACTCGGCAACGGGCCGGTCGAGCAGCATCTGCTGCTGACGCGCTACAACCCCGACCGCGTCGCCGGCGGCGACATGATGGGCGTCAACGACGTCAAGGAAATCCTCGGCATCGAAGTGATCGGCGTGATCCCCGAATCGCCGGGCGTGCTGACCGCCTCCAACGCCGGCGTGCCGGTGATCCTCGACGAGGAATCCGCCGCCGGCCAGGCGTATGCCGACGCGGTCGCGCGCCTCAGCGGCGAGACGCGGCCGATGCGCTTCATCGACGCGCAGAAGAAGGGTTTCCTCGCACGCATCTTCGGGAGCTGAGCATGGGACTGTTCGATTTCCTGCGTTCGCGCCAGAAGAACACCGCCTCGGTCGCCAAGGAGCGCCTGCGCATCATCGTCGCGCAGGAGCGCGCGCAGAGTGGTCGTCCCGACTACCTGCCGCTGCTGCGGCGCGAATTGCTCGAGGTCATCCGCAAGTACGTGAACATCGATCCGGACGCGATCGAGATCCACGTGCAGCGCGACGGCGACCAGGAAGTGCTGGAACTGTCGGTCGCGCTGCCGGACAAGCAGGACGGCGAGACGCCGACCGCGACGGCCAGCGAGAGCTGATGGGGAACGACGAGGCCGGCGTGCTCACGCTGGCCGATCTCGACATCACCGCCGTCGACGCGCTGCTCGCGCGTCATTCGCTGCGACTCGCGCGCGTCGAGCGCGACGCGCCGATTCCCGGCAGCTACTGGGGCGAACCGGAAGCCGGCGTGATCGCGCACACGGTGTACGCGCGCGACGACACACCCGTGCATTCGCTGCTGCACGAAGCCTGTCATCTGATCGTCGCACCGACCGAGCGACGCGCGACGATCCACACCGACGCCTCCGATTCGCAGGCCGAGGAAGACGCGACCTGCTATCTGCAGATCCTGCTCGCCGACCAGCTGCCCGGCGTCGGCGGCGAACGGCTGATGCGCGACATGGACGCGTGGGGCTACACGTTCCGCCTCGGCTCCACGCGCGCCTGGTTCGAGCGCGACGCCGAGGACGCGCGCCGCTGGCTGGCGCAACGCGACCTGCTGCCGCCGGCCCGCGCCGAAGACACGCCGCCGTGAACACGCGCGAACTCGCGCAGCGCCTGCTCGAGGAAGGCTGCCGTCCTTCGATGTTCGCGATCGGCTCGCGCGGCGCCGCCTCGGATGCGTTCTGCCTGGTCCGCGACGGCGAGGAGTGGCGCGTCTTCTACACCGAGCGCGGCCAGGATTCGCCGCCGGTCCACGTCTCGCGCGACGAGGCGCAGGCCTGCGATTTCTTCTTCCGCCACCTGACCGCGATGCGCCACGACCATCTGGTCGGATTCTTCCGCGGCGAAGGCGCCGCCGAGGCGCTGCGCGACCGCCTGCGCGAAGCCGGCGTGCCCTCGTGGAGCGACCGCATTCCGTACGGCGGGCCCGACGATCCGCGCCATCGCGTGTTCGTCGCCGGCAAGGTGCTCTTCGCGGCGCGGGTACTGCTCGGCCGCGTGCCCGTCGTCGACGCCACGCACGGCTCCCCTGCCCCAACGACGAGTCGCAAGCCGGAGGTTTGCAGCGAGAGCGATGCCTGAACTGTACGTACCAGCACCCGAAAACCTTCGCGGTCAGTCGGGATACATGCGTGGGAGTGTGAACTCGACGATGGCCCGCGGCTCGCGCGGCGCCGCCTCCCGACGCCGACCATGCTCGACATGATCCGCAGCGAAACCCATCCCCTCGACGCTCCTCTCCCGCCGCCGCCGCAGGCGCAACCGGCGGACGTCGCGCTGTTCCTCGACCTCGACGGCACCCTGCTCGATTTCGCCGCGCGGCCCGACGCCGTCGTGGTCGAGGACGGATTGCGCACACGACTGCGCCGCCTGCGCACCGCGCTCGGCGGCGCGCTGGCCCTGCTCAGCGGCCGGTCGCTACAGCAGATCGACGCCCTGCTCGGCCTGCCGGAGGCGGCGGCGGCCGGACTGCACGGCGCCGAACTGCGGCGCGCGAACGGCCGCGTCAGCCAGCTGCGCCCCGAAGCTGAGCGATTGGAAGCGCTGCGCGATCGCGCGCGCGCGATCGCCGCCGCGTTGCCCGGCGTGCTGCTCGAAGACAAGGGCGTGGCGTTCGCGCTGCACTATCGCAACGTTCCCGACGCTGCGCCGGAAGTCGAGCGCGCCGCGCACGAGCTGCTGCGCTTCGGCGGCGCCGGCTTCGAGCTGCAGGCCGGCAACCGCGTCGTCGAACTCAAACCGGCCGGCGTCGACAAGGGTGTCGCGCTCGCCGCGCTGATGCTCGAAGCGCCGTTCGCCGGCCGCGTGCCGTGGATGCTCGGCGACGATCTCACCGACGAACACGCGTTCGCGCGCGTGGAGGAACTCGGCGGTGTCAGCATCCTCGTCGGCGAACGGCGGCCGACGCGCGCTCGCCACGCCCTGGCCGATCCGGCCGCAGCGCGGGCGTGGCTCGCCGCGCTGGCCGATGCGGCCGCGACACAACCCATGGAGGTCCGATGAATCCACCCCAAGCCAGCCTCGATCTCGGCGTGGTCGGCAACGGCAGCATCGGCGCGCTGATCGACGCGCGCGGACGCATCGTCTGGTGCTGCCTGCCGTCGTTCGACGGCGATCCGGCGTTCTGCTCGCTGCTGTCGCCGACGCTCGGCGAGCACGGCTATTTCGATCTCGAGCTCGACGGCGAGACCGCCCGTTCGCAGCGTTACCTCGACAACACGCCGGTGCTGGTCACGCGCCTGGAATCCGCCGACGGCAGCATGGTCGAGATCGTCGACTTCGCGCCGCGCTACAAATTCCACGGCCGCATCTTCCATCCGACCAGCCTGCTGCGCACGATCCGCCCGCTGGCCGGCACGCCGCGCATCACGCTGCGTCTGCGTCCGCTCACCGGCTACGGCGCGCGCGTGCCCGAACGCACGTTCGGCTCGAACCATCTGCGCTTCGTGCTCGACGGCCTGGTGCTGCGCGCGACCACCGACGCGCCGCTGCCGATGCTGCGCGACGAACTGCCGTTCCTGCTGGATCGCGAACTGTCGATCGTGCTCGGCCCGGACGAGACGCTGGCGCAGGCGCCGGCCGTGCACGTGCGCGAGGCGCTCGACTCGACCGTCGACTACTGGCGCGAATGGGTGCGCTATCTGTCGATCCCGGCCGAGTGGCAGGACGCGGTGATCCGCGCCGCGATCACGCTGAAGCTGAGCCAGTACGAGGGCACCGGCGCGATCGTCGCCGCGTTGACGACGTCGATCCCCGAAGCGCCGCATACCGTGCGCAACTGGGACTACCGCTACTGCTGGCTGCGCGACGCGGCATTCGTCGTGCGCGCGCTGAACCGCCTCGGCGCCACGCGCAGCATGGAGGAATACCTGCGCTACCTGGCCAATCTCGCCGCGGCCGCCGACGGCGATCTCGCGCCGGTCTACGGCATCCATTTCGAGCGCGAGCTGATCGAACGCGAGGCGACGCACCTCGCCGGCTACCGCGGCATGGGCCCGGTGCGCATCGGCAACGATGCCTGGCGCCAGAACCAGCACGACGTCTACGGCAGCGTCGTGCTGGCGGCGACGCAGCTGTTCTTCGACCACCGCCTCAACGTGCGCGGCGACGCCGCCGCGTTTGCACGGCTGGAGCACGCCGGCGAAGCGGCATTCCGCCTCCACGACCAGCCCGACGCCGGCTTGTGGGAATTCCGCGGCCGCAGCGACGTGCACACCTATTCCAGCGTGATGTCGTGGGCGGCCTGCGATCGGCTGCGCCGCATCGCCGAGCATCTCGGCCTCGAGGAGCGCGCGCAGTTCTGGGGCGCGCGCGCGCAGCGCGTACGCGACCTGATCCTGGAACGCGCCGTGCATCCGAAGGACGGCCATTTCGTCGACGCCTTCGGCAGCGACCGGCTCGACGCGAGCCTGCTGCTGCTCGCCGATCTCGGCTTCGTCACCGCCGACGATCCGCGCTTCGTCGCCACCGTCGAGGCGATCGGCCGCGTGCTGCGCCAGGGCAACTATCTGTTCCGCTACATCGTGCCCGACGATTTCGGCGCACCGGAAACGAGCTTCACGATCTGCAGCTTCTGGTACGTCGACGCGCTGGCCGCGATCGGCCGCATCGACGAGGCGCGCGCACTGTTCGAGGAACTGCTGGCGCGACGCAATCCGCTCGGCCTGCTGTCCGAGGACGTGCATCCGGGCAGCGGCGAACTGTGGGGCAACTTTCCGCAGACCTATTCGCTGGTCGGTTTGATCAACGCCGCCGCGCGCCTGTCGCGCAGCTGGGAAAGTGTCCTGTGAGGGTATCGTGAGCCGACTCGTCGTCGTTTCCAATCGCGTCGCGCTGCCGAAGGAGACCCGTGCCGGCGGCCTCGCCTCGGCGATGCAGGCCGCGCTGGCCGAGCGCGGCGGACTGTGGTTCGGCTGGAGCGGCCGTCTCGTCGAGGAAAGCGAACGATCGCTCGAACACCGCAGCGAAGGCCGCGTCGAGTACGCCCTGCTCGACCTCACGCGCGCCGACTACCAGGAGTACTACCTCGGCTTCGCCAACCGCACATTGTGGCCGCTGCTGCATTTCCGCCAGGCGCTGCTCGACTACAGCCGCAAGGATTTCGCCGGCTATCAGCGCGTCAACCGCCTGTTCGCCGAGCACGTCGCGCGGCTGCTGCGGCCGGGCGACCAGCTGTGGGTGCACGATTACCACCTGATCCCGCTCGGCGCCGAGCTGCGGCGGCTCGGCGTCGACGCGCACATCGGCTTCTTCCTGCACGTGCCGCTGCCGCCGCGCGACCTGCTCGCCGCGCTGCCGCACCACGAGCACGTGTTCAGCGCGCTGGCCGCCTACGATCTGGTCGGCCTGCAGACCGAATCGGATCTCCAGGCGCTGCGCGGCTACTTCCGCGACGAGTGCTCGGCGGAGATCGACGGCACGCAGCTGCGCCTGCCCGACGGCCGCCGTTTCCGCGCCGCCGTGTTCCCGATCGGCATCGACACCGAACGCGTCGCGCGCCAGGCCGAGCGCGCCGCCAACAGCGCGGCGACGAAGCGCCTGATCGCCAGCCTCGAGCATCGCCGGCTCGCCATCGGCGTCGATCGGCTCGACTACTCCAAGGGGCTGCCGCAACGCTTCGAGGCGTTCGGACGTTTCCTGTCGCACCATCCGGAATGGCGCTCGAAGCTGTCGCTGCTGCAGATCGCGCCGCCCTCGCGCGAGGACGTGCCGGAATATCGCGAACTGCGCTCGCGCCTCGAACGCCTCGCCGGCGCGACCAACGGCCGCTACGCCGAGCCGGACTGGGTGCCGATCCGCTACGTCAACCGCAGCTTCCAGCAGGAAACCTTGGCCGGCTTCTATCGCAGCGCACACGTCGGCCTGGTCACGCCGCTGCGCGACGGCATGAACCTGGTGGCGAAGGAATTCGTCGCCGCGCAGGCGCCCGACGATCCCGGCGTGCTGGTGCTGTCCAACCTCGCCGGCGCGGCGCGCGAACTGCATCAGGCGATCATCATCAACCCGCTCGATCCGGACGACATCGTCGAGAGCCTGGAAACCGCGCTGGCGATGCCGCTCGACGAACGCCGCGAGCGCTGGGCGGCGATGATCGAACACCTCCGACGGCACGACATCACCGCTTGGCGCAACGCGTTTCTGCACGCGCTGGGCGAGGCCTGACTCCGCTCGAACAGTCGCCGGCCTCGTTCCGCCGCCATGGCGGATTCCGTCGCGACACGGCGTAAGGACAACGCAGGAGCGTCTCGCCCGCGCTCCGCGCCGCCGGAGCGTCCGGCGGCGCCGGCCGCGTTTCGGAGCCTGCGCCATGTCTCTCTCGTCCAAACGTCCGACGAAGACTCCCGCACCGGCAGCTCTTGCGCTGGCGATCGCGCTGACGCTCGGGCTTTCCACGCCGACACCGGCGACATCCGATACGACGGCGCCACAAGCGCCGGCATTCGTCCTCGTGGTGACCAACTGCGACGACAGCGGCGCCGGCAGCCTGCGCGACGCGGTCGCGAGCGCGGCCGACGGCGACACCATCGACCTGACCCAGTTGACCTGCAGCACGATCACGCTGACCTCCGGCGAGATCGTGGTTCCGCAGAAGGGCCTGACCATCGTCGGGCCCGGCGCCAATCGCCTGAGCGTGCGGCGATGGCCGACCAACAACTACTTCCGCATTCTCGATTTCACCAACGCCTCCGCCAGGGTCGACGACGGCAATCGCCTGGAAGCGCTCACGCTGGAAGGCGGCCATGCGGACGATGCCGACGGAGGCTGCATCCGGACCGCGGGAGACTTGTCCGTGGTCGCCGCCAAAGTCACCCAATGCACCGTGAGGGCGACCGGCGCCAGCGGCCAAAGCCCCAACCTCGGCGGAGGAGCCATCTTTGCCCGCAACTCGCTGCACCTGATGTCGAGCACGGTGTCCTACAGCTGGATCGTCTCCGAAGTCGGGCACGGTTACTTCGAAGGCGGCTGCGTATACGCCGGCCTTGGTGGGCTGGACATGCGATACAGCGCGATCGACAACTGCCGAATCCAGGGTGGGGACAGCGCGGGCGGCGCCGGCGCGTGGGCGATGAACGGCGCGCAGATATTCAACTCGACCATCTCGAACAACTCACTGACGACCAACAGCACCGGTCATGGCGCGGGTTCGGCGCTGCTTCTCTTTTCCGGAGGCTCCGGAGGACTGCTGATCATGGTCAACAGCACGATCTCGGGAAATCTGTCGCAGGACGGCAGAAGCGTATTCAGCTGGCTCCCCGCCTTCATCTACAACAGCACGATCGCGCGCAACATCGCGACCGTGAACCAGTATCCCGCGGTGATGATCCAGGGGCCATTGACGCTGGTCAGCACGATCATCGCCGGCAACTACGTCGGTTCGACCAACGATCCGATTGTCGATCTGTCGGCCCAGGTAGTCAGCGGCGACCACAACCTAGTCACGTTCCCGCAAGTCAGCATGCCGGCGGACACGCTGATGGTCGATCCGCATCTGCAATACCTGGTCGACAACGGCGGACCGACGCGCACGCTCGCCCTGGCCGCCGACAGTCCCGCGATCGACCACGGCAGCGACAATGCGAACCTGCAATGGGATCAGCGCGGCGCCGGCTTCCCGCGCGTGATCGGCGCCGCCGCGGACATCGGCGCGTTCGAATGGCGACCGCCCGATCCGGTGTTCGCGAACGGCTTCGATCCGCCTGGATAGATCCGGGCCGATTCCTCGCGCCTTCGCTCACCTGGCTGGATTCCTGCGCCGCATCCGCTCCGCCACGATGGCTCCGATGTGCCCGGCTGGATTCGCGCCGATGGCACCACGGCCGCCTCGATCGGCTACCCTAGGCGGCATGTCGAACGCCACTGTCCGCGACGCGTCGGCGAGTCCCGCCGGCGCCTGGCTCGAGATCCTGCGCCTGACCGGCCGCCTGCTCGCGCGGCACTGGCCCGCGCTGGTGTTCTGGTTCCTCCTGCAGCGCGTGGTCTACGACCTCTCGATGCAGGCGGCGATCGCGCTCGCCGGCCCGTCCCTGCTGCTGGCCTATGCGGCGCTCGCGGTGCTGGTGGTCAGCCAGCTGGTGACGGTGATCGCGATGTTCCTCTGCCTCCGGCCGAGCCTGCCGATGCTGAACCGGCGCGACGTGCCGACCACGCCGCGCGGCAACCGCTGGACCGGCGCGCTGGCGGTCGCCCTACTGCCGTTCTTCGCGTACTACACGACCTGGGGCCTGCTCGAAGGACTGCGCCGCGACTTCCAGCTCACCTACATCTTCTGGGTCGTGGCGGAGCAGCAGGTCTCGCTGAAGGACGTGCTCGGCCTGCCCTGGCTGTGGCTGGCGCTGGCGATTTCCTGGGCCGTGCGCCACGTCAGCCTGAAGCGCGCGAAGGAAACCGGCGCCGGCATCGGCTGGTCGCTGCTGGCGACCGCCTGCGAGGCGTACTGGGTGTTCGTCGGCGCGCGCGCGATCTCGCAAGGCATCGGCACGGTGAAGACGTGGTGGACCGACCGCGCCGCGCATCAATGGCTGATGGCCTGGTGGGACGATCCGCGCGCGCTGTTCCATCTCCTGGCGCCGATCAAGCAGGTGCTGATGCCGCTGTGGGACATCGCCACCACGGCGTTCTCCGGCGTGGTGCTGCCGCTGATCTGGCTGGCGATCACCGCGATCATCTACGGCATGGACCTGCGCCGCTCGCACAAGCTCGACTCCGCCGACGAGAGCCTGGCGCGTCTCGGCGCGCGCTACAGCGCGCTGCCGCTGCTGGTGCGCAAGGTCGCCGGCAAGGCCAGCGAGGGTTGGACCAGCAAGGGCGTGCCGGTCGTCAACAGCCTGCGTCTGGTGCTGCGCGCGGGATTGCCCGCGGTGGTCGTGCTGTGCGTGTGCTACCAGTTGCTCGACTTCGTCGATTCGTACGCGTGGCGCGTCGTGGTGCACCTGCTCGGCCCGCACGACCCGGCGTGGTGGAACGTGATCGGCAACCCGATCGCGCTGCTGTTCGGCAGTCCGCTGTCGCTGCGGCCGCCGCTGCTGACCGAGCTGCTGCGCGTCGCGCTGCTGGCGGCGACCTGCGATTGCGCGATCGCGCGCTTGCAGACGTCCCAGGCTGCAGCGCCGGAGGCTGCACCGGCCGCGGTGCCGGCTACGGCATGAAGCGCAGGTAATCGCCGGGCCGCCGCTGCTCCATCGAGAACATGTAGATCTCCGGCCGCAGCGTTTTCGGATCGAGTCCGCGCGGCACCAGATAGGCCTGTTCGAACAGCCACGGCTTGCCCGGCTCCGGCTCGATGGTGGTGAAGTTCGGTCCGCGGCCGCTGCCGCAGGAATCGGGCAGCTCCGACTTGACGCGCAGGCCGCTGAAGGGAGCGACTTCCCAATAGCGTCCGCGCGCGTCGGAGATGCGGCTCTTGCAGCGGTTGAGGTTCTTCGCGCTGGTGCCTTCGTCGGCGATCAACTCGAAGCGCGCGACCAGGATCATCGCGTCCTCGCGCAGATCGCGCTGGTCGCGCTGGGTGATGTTGAGCAGGCGCCAGCGCGCGCCCTCGTAGTCCGCCGACGCGCCCTTGGCGACTTCGATCGGCCGTATCGGATGGAAGATCGCGTAGTGGTTCAGGGATTCCCGGTACGGCATGTAGAACGCGTAGGCGCCGAGCAGCGCGGCGCCGAGCAGCCAGGGACCCTGGCGCCGCCACCAGCTCGACGGCGGCTTGGATTCGATCGTCCCGTTCATGGCAGCAGGCTGACCTCGTCGGGCGCCTTCGCGACCAGCTCGTCGACCTTGGCCTTGTCGAGGCCGAGATCGATGTCGACGAGCGCGTCGTTGCTGCCCGGCACGTGCGGCGCGGTGAAGAATTCCAGATGCGCGCCGACCAGCTGCGCCGGCGGCAGCTCGAAGAAGTAGGCGCCGTTCTGCGGCAGCCCGGGCAGGACCGGTTCGCCGGTCAGGTTGACGCCCTTCACAGTCGGCCGGTCGCTGGCGCCGGCGGTGTAGTACGAGCCGTCGGCCGCGCGCACGCGCGCGGAGACCGCGCCGACCGGCTGCTGGAACGCCTCGAGCGAAACGACCGTCGACATCCAGATGCCCGGCGTCTTCAGCACCAACGTCTGCTGTCGCGACACCCAGCCGCCGGCGGTCTTGTAGCTGCGCGCGAGGCGGAATCCCTTGACCGTCACGGCGAAGGTACGCCCGACCACGCGCTGCTCGAGCGCGCCGTGCACCGGCAGCGGCGCCAGCCGCTCGTCGTAGCTGAGCATGTTCTTGCGCATCAGCACGATCAGCGCGAGGCCGATCACGACCCACACCCATTGCCGCCAACCGACGCGACGCAGCGACTGAGCGATCACGGCACGCTCCGGTTGCGGCGGTCCTCGACCGGCAGCTTCAGCGTCGCGCCCGGGCCATCCTGCAGCCAGGTGCTCTCGCCGGTCAGGTAGGTCTTCTCGACGTAGCGGCGCGCGTAGAGACCGAAGCGCAGCGGCGAAGGCAGCACCGCTCCGTGCGGCAGCTTCCAGGACAGGCGCACGCGCACCGGCAGCTTCGGCTGCAGGTTGCCGAGCAGTGTGGTGTCGTCGACGCGGTAGGTCGCGTCGGCACGCTTGCCCTTCTGGTCGTCCTGGCTGGTCAGCCAGACCAGGTCGCTGGCGAGGAAGTAGTTGTTGCTCTGCCTGGTCAGGTTCTCGACCTCGGCTTCGAGCACGAGATAGTCGACCGGCGGCGTCGGGGTCGCCAATCCGACCGGATGGTTGGTGTCCAGCCAGACGCGCAACGGCTGCACCGCGAGCGCGTTCGTCGTCACGCGCTTGCCGAGCTCCTCCGACTTCGCCGAGGTCTTCGGTGCGAAGCGGAAGCCGCCGAGCGCTGCGGTGACGATCGCGGCGAGCAGAACGACGGCTGCGGCGATGCGCCAGCGCGTGCTTTTCACCGCCTGTTTCAGGGAAGGATCGAGCGGCATGAACCGGCGAGTCGGTCGATGACGGGGCGAACTTATAGCACACACCCGCACATGCCCCGCGCGCGGAGTGCAGCGTCGATTCAGCCGGGTTGTGCCGCGCGCTCGACGCGCCGGTACGCGCGCCACGCCGCGAAACCGAGCAAGGTCGCCAGCGCCGCGCCGGCGGCGAGCTTCAGCGCGCTGTCGGACAGCAGCGGCGACAGCAGGCCGGCGATGATCGCGCTCAGCACCAGGCTCATGAAGGCCTGCAGCGACGACACCGCGCCGCGGTATTGCGGGAATCGATCCAGCAGCAGCAAGGTCAAGGTCGGCGAATTGATGCCGATGCCGACCGCGTGCAGTCCGATCGGCAGCACCGACCATGGCAGCCGCGGCGACGGGAACAGCAGCGCGAGGAACACGTTCAGCACCACCGCCGCCAGCATGATCGTGTAGCCGAGCCGCACCGTCGCCGCCGCGCTCAGGCGGCCGGCGACGCGGCCGGACAGGAACGCGCCGAGCATCAGTCCGCTGATCGCCGGAATGAACAGCCAGGCGAAGTGCTGCGCGTCGAGCTTGAGCAGATCGAGCACGAAGGCCGGCGCCGAGGAGATGTAGACCCACAGCGCGTTGAAGTTCAACGTGCCCGCCAGCGCCAGCGGCAGGAACGCGCGGTCGCGCACGATCAGGCGGTAGCTCGACGCGAGCGCGCCGGCGGACAGCCGCAGCCGGCGCTCGTGCGGATGGGTTTCCGGCAGCCACGCGATGCAGGCGAAGAACAGCAGCGACGCGAACGCAGCCAGCAGCCAGAAGATCATCGACCAGTGCGCGACCGCGACCACCCAGCCGCCGGTGATCGGCGCGATCGCCGGCGCGATGCCGAAGATCATCGACACCGTCGACATCAGGCGCTGCGCTTCGGGACCGTCGAAGCAGTCGCGGATGATCGCGCGGCCGACGATCAGGCCGGCGCCGGCGGAGACGCCTTGCAGCGCGCGAAACGCCAGCAGCGCCTCGATGGTGCCGGCGAGCGCGCAACCGATCGAGGCCAGCGCGAACACGACCACGCCGGCGAGGATCACGCGGCGCCGGCCGAGCGCATCAGACAGCGGGCCGTGCAGGAGCGACATCAGCGCATAGGCGATCAGGTAGACGCTGATGGTCTGCTGCATCGCGAATGGACTCGCGTGCAGCTGCGCGGCGATCGCCGGGAACGCCGGAAAGATCGTGTCGATCGCGAACGGACCGAACATCGCCAGCGCGGCGAGCAGCGGCGCGAGGCGGCGGTGGCGGAAAGTCGGCGCGGGCGTCATCGGCGTGAACACGCATGCTACCTGCCGAGGGGCGGCCGCGGCGAGCCGGACTGCGCAAAAAAAAGCGCCTGCCGCACGTTCGATGCGACAGGCGCTGTCGAAAAACGCAGGACCGCCCGCGAAGGGACGGTCCTGCGTGGGACTGGCGGCTAGGGCGTGGCCTGCTCGAAGCCGTCGGCGAAGATGCGATCGAGCACGGTCGTCTCGCACGTCACCTCGACGTCGGTCACGTTGGCGGAGCCGATCGTGCCGCTGTCGTTGTCGACGGTGCAGGTCTGCGCCGGATCGGACGGCTGCGTCGCCACCGTCACCTCGTAACTCGTGCCGCTGGTCAGGGCGTCGCCGAACGTGAACACGCCGTCCGCCACGATCGGCAGGCTGGTCGAGCCGTTCAAGCTCAGCACCAGGCCGCTGCCGGCCAGGCCGCTGACGGTGCCGCCGACGGTGTAGGTCGGTTCGGTGCCGCCGACGTTGAGCGTGTAGTCCTCGGCCTGACCATAGCCATCGGTGTTGCAGGCGGTCGCGGCGGTGTTGTACTTCTTGATCACGCGCAGGCGCACCGGGCCCGGCGTGGTGCCGGCCGGCACCAGCACGTTCGCCACGGCCTGGATGCCATCGGTGCCGGTCGAGTTGACGATGTCACCGATGACGTAGCCTTCGTTCGCGTCGAACGTGCCGTTGCGGTTCCAGTCGGCGTACGCCTTCACCTTGGTGGTGTAGCTGCCCACGGTGTTGCCTTCGACGATCATCGAGTAGGTCTCGCCCGCGACGATCGCGCCGCCCGGCACGCTGAGGAAGTCCTCCAGCGCTGGGCTGCCGTCCGGAGCCGGATCGCTGCGGTTGTCGATACCGGTGAACTTGACCCGCGTGATCGGCTCCACCGCGCTCGGGAACGACACGCTGCAGTACGGCTCGGGGAAGGTGACGCCGGTGGTGAAGCTGAACACCGGCGAGTTCGCGCTGTCGCCGCACGGGCTGTTCGCGCGGACGCGCCAGTAGTACGTGGTCAGCGGCTGCAGCTGCTGGCGCACGGTGTAGGTCGCGGCGCTCGGCGTGCCGGTCTCGACGATCGTGGCGAACGCGCTGTCGCTGGCGATCTCGATCGTGTAGCCGGTCGCGGCCGGATCCGCCGCCCAGTTGAACACGGTCAGGCGCGGCTGGCCGCTGGCGCCGTTCGCCGGCGTGTTCAGCGCGGGCACCACGGTCTGGCCGGCGGCGATCTGCACGTTGAAGGTCGCCTCCTTGATCACCGCCGGGTTCTGGCCGTCGGTGCCGCGCACCAGCACCGGATAGGTGCCGCTCGCCGCGCCGGGCTGGGTGCCGAGCGTCAATACCGACGTGTCGCTGCCATTCGCCGGCAGGGTGAGCGAGGCGGGCGTGAACACGCCGCCGGTGAACGCCGAAGCGTCCAGGCCCGGTGTGCTCAGCGCGACCGTGCCGGTGTAGCCGACCACCGACGACAGCGACACCGTGACCGGCGCGATCGAGCTGCCCGCGCACACGTCCTGCGTCGTATTCGGCACCGACAGGCGATAGTCCGGACCGGGCGCGTCGGCGAAGCCGCCGATGCCCCACACGTCGATGCCGGCGCGGTTGTCGGTGTAGATCGCGATGATGTCGTTCATCGCCATGTCCATGCCGTTGTAGTCGCCCCACTCCATCGAGGTGTTGATCTTCGGCGAGGTGGCGGTGGTCAGGCGGCGCGGTTCTTCCCAGGTCTGCGCGCCGTCGATCGACACCGAGTAGTACAGGTCGACGCCGTTGCGGCTGGCGCTGTGGCGGGTGTCGTAGTAGACGACGTGCACGCGGCCGTACTCGTCGACCTTCAGCCACTGCTGGTAGCGGTCGACGGTGGTCCCGTCGCTGGTCGGGTGCGGCGTCGTCACGGTCCAGGTGGCGCCGCCGTCGCGCGAGTAGGCGACCTGCACGCGCGCGTGGTTGGCCGTCGCGCTGCCGTCGTTGTCGGTGTCGTAGGTGTCCGACCAGGCGACGTAGAGGCTGTCGGCGTACGGTCCGCTGGTGAGGTCGGCGTCGGCCGAGGCGTAGATGAAGGCGTTGCGCGTGGACATCGACGGCAGCGGGAAGTCGAACGACGCCTTGGTATCGGACACCTTGACGCCGCTGGCCGCGAACGAGGCGCCGCCGTCGGTCGACTTGACCACGCGCACCTGGCGGCCCGTCGTGGACGGGAAGAAGTAGTAGACGTTGCCCTGCTTGTCGCTGGTGATGTCGCTGCCGATGCCCTTGAAGGCGGTGTCGAGCGTCTGCGCCGAGCTGAAGGTGAGTCCCTTGTCGGTCGAGCGCGCGAACTTCTGCACGTTGCTCTGGTGCCAGGAGACGTAGATGTTGTCCTTGTACGGCGAGCCGGCGTACGAATCGACGTGCAGGTATTCCTTGTCCGAGCCGCTGGCGACCAGGGTCGCGCTCTGCGTCCAGGTGGCGCCCTTGTCGAGCGAGCGGTAGAACGCGACGCCGCAGCTGGAGCCGCAGTTGACCAGCGAGGAGGTGTAGGCGACCTGGCCGTCGGTGGACCAGCCGACGGTGGCGTCGCAGCAGGTGTTTCCGGTCAGGCTGATCGCGTTGCTCCAGGTCGCGCCGCCGTCGGTCGAGCGCCACATCTTCTGGCCGTTGCCCGGGCCGTTGCTGCCGGCGATCACGTAGTTGGTGTCGACCGGATTGACCGCGATCGCGGTTTCCTCGGCACCCTGCGGATTGGTGATCTTGACCTCGCCGCTGACGAAGCGCGGCCAGCCTTCACCCATCTCCTCGAGTTCCTCTTCCTCGAAGACCTCGAAGCGGTTGCCTTCGATGCGGTTGATGCCGCGGTAGATCTTGCCGTCGATCTGCAGGCCGCCGAACCGTTGCAGGAACGTGTTGACCGCGCTGCGCGGGTACTGGTCCGGCCCCTTGGTCGGAAGCGGGTGCCCTTCCTGGATCGCACCCTTGCGCATCCAGACGCGGAAGAACGCCGGCGTCGGATCACGCGATTCGGTTTCGTTGGGCGAGAGGAATTCGAGATCCTCGGCGGTCAGGGCGTAGTTGCGGTCGTCCCACGGACCGAACGCCGTGAGCTTGCCGTAGGCGACTGTCGAATCGACGCCGCGCGCCTGGTTGACGCGAATCTCGATGACCTTGGCATTGGCCGCGGCCGCCGCCGCGAGCGCAAAGACCAACCCCAGCCCGATGCGGGCCCATCGTGAAGCGAAAAAAGCCATGTCATTCCCCATTGAAAAAGGAAGCGGACCCGGCCCGTGCCCCTACACGGCCCGCCATCCGTTTCGGAAGACACGCAGACCGTTCGCCACCGAAGCGTCGGTCTTGCGCTCGAACCCACCCAGCCTCTGGACGGACTTTTGATTAGAACCTCATCCGTCCATGGATGCAATCCGTGCGTTCTCAGTATGCAATTCCTGCGTTCCCGGACCTGAAGCCCATCGCCCCTTCAGACCGATACGCCGCCCGAAACGCCTCCGCGCCCCGCCGGGGCTGCGTTAAGATCGGCGCCCCCGGGAGCGGCCCCGCCCGAGCGACCGAGATGCCGATGCCGTCCAACTCGATCCCGCAACCGCCGGCGGCGGTTCCCCTCCGCCCGGCCGCGGTTCCCCTCCGCCCGGCCGCGTGAACCTGCTCTCCTTCCTCGCCGTCGGCTTCGGCGCCTTCGCCGGCGCCGTGCTGCGCTGGCTGCTCGGCCTGGCCTTGAATCCGATCCTGCCGGCGCTGCCGCTCGGCACGCTGGCGGCGAACCTGCTCGGCGGCCTGATCATGGGCATGGCGATGGGGCTGATCGAGCACTACCAGGATCTCTCGGTCGTCTGGCGCCTCGCGCTGACGACCGGCTTCCTCGGCGGCCTGACCACGTTCTCGACCTTCTCGGCGGAAACGGTCATCACGCTGCAGCGCGAGCAGTACGGCTGGACCGCGGCGATCATCACGGCGCACCTGCTCGGCTCCCTGCTCGCCACGCTGGCCGGCATCGGCCTGATGCGCCTGTTCCTGCGCGCGTAGCGCCCAGGCGGCGCGGGCTTCGCGCGCGGACGCTTGAAGCCCCGCTCGCATGCCCCGACCATCTGCACGTTGTCGTTGCGAACCTTCTTCAGGGGATGCCGATGAACGACTCCCGCGCGCAGGCGCGCATCGAATCGCTGCTCGAGATCGCCGGCATACGCATCGACGGGCCGGCGCCGACCGACATCCGGGTCAACGACCCGCACATGTACTCGCGCGTGCTCGCGCACGGCTCGCTGGGCCTGGGCGAAAGCTACATGGACGGCTGGTGGGACGCCGAGGACCTCGACGGCTTCTTCTGCCGCCTGCTCGACGCGCACCTGGACGAGCGCGTCGGCGCCGCCGAGGACGCCTGGCTGTTCCTCAAGTCGCGCGTCGTCAACCTGCAGCGCGGCCGCCGCGCCTACGAGGTCGGCGAACAGCACTACGACCTCGGCAACGACCTGTTCCAGGCCATGCTCGGCAAGCGCCTGGTCTACAGCTGCGGCTACTGGAACGCGGCGACCGATCTCGACGCCGCGCAGGAAGCCAAGCTCGACCTGATCTTCCGCAAGCTCGGACTCGAGCCCGGCATGCGCGTGCTCGACATCGGCTGCGGCTGGGGCGAGGCTCTGAAGCTCGCCGCCGAGCGCTACGGCGTCACCGGCGTCGGCGTGACGGTCTCGCAGGAGCAGGCCGACTACGCGCGCGAGATCTGCGCGGGCCTGCCGGTCGAGATCCGCCTGACCGACTATCGCGAGCTGGAAGAGCGCTTCGACCGCGTGTTCTCGATCGGCATGTTCGAGCACGTCGGCGTGAAGAACTACCGCACCTATTTCGAAGTCGCGCGCCGCTGCACCGGCGACGACGGCCTGTTCCTGCTGCACTCGATCGGCTCGAACGTGTCCTCGAACCACACCGATCCGTGGATCGAGAAGTACATCTTCCCGAACTCGATGATCCCGTCGGCCGAGCAGATCGCCAAGGCCAGCGAAGGCCTGTTCGTGATCGAGGACTGGCACAACTTCGGCGCCGACTACGACCGCACGCTGATGGCCTGGCGCGCGAACTTCGACGCGGCCTGGCCGCGGCTCGCGCCGAAGTACGGCGAACGCTTCCGGCGCATGTGGCGCTTCTACCTGTCCGCCTCCGCGGCGGTGTTCCGCACCCGTCGCGACCAGCTCTGGCAGTTGGTCATGAGCCCGCGCGGCATCCGCGGCGGCTATCGCGCGCCGCGCTGAGGCTAGCGCAGCGTGATCAGGTAGACCGGCACGTTCGCCGCGCTCTGCGTCGTCGAGGCGAAGTTGCAGATCCGCGTCTTGACCACGCCGGCCGCGGCGACCTTCAGCGGCATCACCAGCATCTTCGACGGCAGCGTGCCGGCCGCTTGCAGCGAGAAGAACGGAATGTCGCCCGGCTGCACGCCGCCGACCGAGATGTCGTAGTCGTTGCAGCTGTTCGCGCCCAGCGTCACCGAGATCGCGCCGTTGCTGTAGCCGCCGGAAATCTTGCCGCGCGTGATCGAATCGTTGGCCAGCTTCGCCGTGCCCACCGCGCTCGAGGCGATCTTGTCCGCGGTCACCGCGCCGTCGGCGATCTTGCTGTCGGTCACCGAACTGGCGGAAAGCTTGCTCGAGGACACCGCGCCGCTGGCGATCTTCGCGCTGGTGACCGCGCCCGACGCGATCGCCGGATTCGGGAACGTGCCGCTGAGATCCCCGCCGGCCGGACCGATCGCGCCGCTCAAGGTGTACTGCGCGACCGGCGTCGTCGCGATCGGCTGGCGCGGCTGCATCGGCACGCCCTCGACGCTGACCTGCAGCCACAATTGGGTGCCGTCGAACACGCCGGGAAACGCGAGCGAGACGGTGAACAGGCCGTCCTCGACCGGATAGTCCGGCTCGTCGACCGCGACACCGACCTGGTTGCCGCCGCTGACGGCATCGAACAGCGCGAAGCTGAGGTCGAACGCGCCGTTCGCCGGCGCGCCGTTGCGCTGTAATCGGCCCTGATAGGTGAAGTCGGGCAATTGCGGCTCGGCCGCAGCGGCGGTCGCGATCGACAGCGCCGAAGCCAGCAGCGCGCCGAGCAGAGCGGGCCGGCGCGAAACCCGAGAGGTCTTCATCATTCGCACTCCTCGAAGCGATCGTGGAATACCGAGTCGCGCCGCAGTGCGCCTGCGCCCGCCCAGAAACCGGCGCGCAATACGAATTCGCCCGCGGCGGAAACGCCGGCGGCGTTTTCCGCCACCGTCGCCTCCAGCGCGAAGCATTCCTGCGCCGAACGGCTGGACCCGCCGCCGCCGGCGATCACGGCGCCGCGCAGCGCGAAGCTGTCGCCGCCCGGCGTGGCGCCGGCGCAGACTGACATCGCCAGCGCTGCCGCCACGCCCGTCACCGTCGTGCGCAGCCGCCTCACGGCACGACGCTCGCCGGCGGGGGATTGCCGAAGCGGTTCGCTCCCGGCGTGCCGGCGATGAAGCCGTTGAAGACCAGCGCGACCAGTCCACCCACCAACGGCACCAGCCCGATCAGGATCCACCAGGCGGACTTGTCGACGTCGTGCCAGCGCTTGGCCGCGATCGCCAGGCTCGGCCACAGCAGCGCGATGCAGGCCAGCGGCAGCAGGACGCCGGCGACGCCAGCACTCGGCGCCGGATCCGGCACGCCGTCCAGGCCCACGCCGCTGAACAGCGAGACGCCGGCAAAGGCGAACAGCACCGCGAACACGACCGTCACCGCCAGCACGAAATACCAGTACGGCGCGCGCCCGATGCGCCCGTCGAACGAGAACAACAGCTGCGACCAGCTCATGGACTTTCTCCCCGTGGACGACGCGGGCACTGTGCGCCGCGCGCACGGCGGGCGCCAATCAATGTTCCGCATCCGTCGATAGCGCGGCTTTATCGCGATAGAACGCCGTGATCGCGCGATAGCCGGTGGTTATACTGCCCGCCAATCCTGGGGAGGATGCGATGGGAACCCGCCTGTCGTCGGCGCAGATCGAATCGTTCATGACGCTCGCGCGCGTGCTCAATTTCTCGCGCGCGGCCGAGCTGCTGCACGTCAGCCAGCCGGCGCTGACCAAGCGCATCCAGAACCTGGAGGAAACGCTCGGGCAAGCCTTGTTCATGCGCCTGCGCGGCGGCCTGCAGCTGACCGAATCCGGGCGCATCCTGCAGCGCCACGCCGCCTCGGTCGAACGCCAGGAGCAGGAACTGCTCGACGATCTGGTCGGCGGTTCCGAGGGCATCGCCGGCTTCTTCCGCCTGGTCTCGTTCTCCTCCTGCCTGCGCTCGATCCTGATCCCGGCGATCGGCGGCCTGCTGCGCGACAACCCGCGTCTGTCCTGCCAGTTCGTGAAGGCCGAAGTGCACGAGCTGCACGAGCTGTTGATCGACGGCAAGGTCGACTTCAGCGTCTCGCTGTCGGAATGCGAGCGCATGGGCGTGGAGAACGTGCGCCTGGGCACCGAGCGCAACGTGCTGATCGAGTCGACGCGCTACGACGGACGCCGCGACTGCTACATCGACCACGATCCGCGCGACAACTTCACCGAGCGCTTCTTCCTGATCCAGACCGGATCGACCGTGCCGACGATGCTGCGCGCGTACTTCGACGACATCTACGGCCTGATCGACGCGGTTTCCGAGGGGATCGGCCGCGCCGTGGTGCCGCTGCATCTGCTGCGGCCGGAACACCAGGTGCGCCTGGTTCCGGGCTTCCGTCCGTACGAGGTGCCGGTGTTCCTGCACCACCACACCCAGCCGTACTACACCAAGATGCGCCGCCTGGTGATCGACTCGCTGGTGCGCGAGAGCGCCCGATGCTACGCGTCGCACCGCCCGCTCGACGCAGGCGTCAGCGCCGTCGCCGACGACGCGCTGATCGCGGCGAACCGACGCCGCCTGCGCAGCGTGCCGGGGCGCGAGGAAAGCTGAAGCGCGGGCGTGCGTCGCGCGAACGACCCGCCTCCTGCCGCGCCGTCACGATCGGCGACATTCCGCGGCTATCTGCGCCGAAGCGACTGCGGCACAATCTCCCGCTTCCGGCCGCCGCGAGCCGTTTCGACTGCCCCATCGGATGAACCTGCAAGCCAACTACGAACAGATCCCTCTCAAGGACTACGCCGAGCGCGCCTATCTCGACTATTCGATGTACGTGGTGCTGGACCGCGCCCTGCCCTTCGTCGGCGACGGCCTGAAACCGGTGCAGCGGCGCATCGTCTACGCGATGAGCGAACTCGGCCTGGACGCCGGCTCGAAACCGAAGAAGTCCGCGCGCACCGTGGGCGACGTGATCGGCAAGTTCCACCCGCACGGCGACAGCGCCTGCTACGAGGCGATGGTGCTGATGGCGCAGCCTTTCTCGTACCGCTATCCGCTGATCAACGGCCAGGGCAACTTCGGCTCGACCGACGACCCGAAGTCGTTCGCGGCGATGCGCTACACCGAATCGAAGCTGACGCCGATCGCCGAGCTTCTGCTGGAGGAACTCGGCCAGGGTACGGTCGACTTCGTGCCGAACTTCGACGGCACCTTGAAGGAACCCTCGTGGCTGCCGGCGCGCATTCCGCACGTGCTGCTGAACGGCTCGACCGGCATCGCCGTCGGCATGGCGACCGACATCCCGCCGCACAACCTGCGCGAGGTGGTCGGCGCCTGCATCCATCTGCTCGACGAGCCCGACGCCGGCATCGCCGAGCTGTGCGAGCACGTGAAGGGGCCGGACTTCCCGACCGCTGCCGAGATCATCACGCCGGCAAGCGAACTCGCCGCGATGTATGCCACCGGCAACGGCTCGGTGCGCTGCCGCGCCGTCTACGCGAAGGAGGACGGCAACGTCGTCATCACCGCGCTGCCGTACCAGGTCTCGCCGTCGAAGATCGCCGAGCAGATCGCCACGCAGATGCGCGCGAAGAAGCTGCCGATGCTGGAGGACATCCGCGACGAGTCCGACCACGAGAATCCAGTGCGTCTGGTGCTGTTCCCGCGCTCGAACCGCATCGACCTCGACGAGATGATGACGCACCTCTTCGCGACCACCGATCTGGAGAAGAGTTACCGCGTCAACCTCAACATGATCGGCCTGGACGGCAAGCCGCAGGTCAAGAATCTGAAGCAGATCCTGACCGAGTGGCTGCGCTTCCGCGCCGACACGGTGACCAAGCGCCTGCAGTTCCGCCTGGCCAAGGTCGAACGCCGCCTGCACCTGCTCGAAGGCCTGCGCATCGCCTACCTCAATCTCGACGAGGTGATCCGCATCATCCGTACCGAGGAAGAACCCAAGCCGGCGCTGATCGCGCGCTTCCGCTTGAGCGAGGAACAGGCCGACTACATCCTCGAGACGCGCCTGCGCCAGCTCGCGCGGCTGGAGGAGATGAAGATCAACGCCGAGCGCGACGAGCTCGAAGAGGAGCGCGCGCGCCTCAACGTGATCCTCGGCTCGAAGGCGCGCCTGAAGACGCTGATCAAGGACGAACTGAAGGCCGACGCGAAGAAATACGGCGACGAACGCCGCTCGCCGCTGGTCGCGCGCGCCGCCGCGCAGGCGCTGGACGACACCGCCCTGGTCGCCAGCGAACCGGTCACCGTAGTGCTGTCGGCCAAGGGCTGGGTGCGCGCGGCGAAGGGGCACGACGTCGTCGCCAGCGAGCTCGGCTATCGCGAAGGCGATTCCTTCCTCGCCGCGGCGCAGGGCCGCACCACGCAACAGGCCGCCTTCATCGACTCGACCGGCCGCAGTTATTCGACGCCGGCGCACACGCTGCCGTCCGCGCGCGGCAACGGCGAGCCGCTGACCGGCCGCTTCACCCTCCCCGCCGGCGCGCGCTTCGACGCGGTCGCGATCGCCGACGCGCAGAGCAAGCTCGTGCTCGCCTCCGATCTCGGCTACGGTTTCGTGACCAGGTTCGAAGCGCTGATCGCGAACAAAAAGGCCGGCAAGCAGATTCTCAACATCGAGGACAAGGCGCGCGTACTGACGCCGGCGATGGTCGCCGACTCCGCGCGCGACCGCATCGTCGTCGTCACCAATGCCGGTCATCTGCTGATGTTCTCGGTCGCCGACCTGCCCGAGCTGGACAAGGGCGGCAAGGGCAACAAGCTGATCGAGATCCCGAAGGCGCGCCTCGCCGACGGCGAGCGCGTCGCCGGTGTCGCGGTGGTGAGCGAAGGCAAGGGCGAGGTCACGCTGTACGCCGGCCAGCGCAAGCTGATCTTGAAGTGGAACGACCTGGTCGAATACGGCGGCGCGCGCGCCGCGCGCGGCGGGCTGCTGCCGCGCGGGCTGCAACGCGTGGATCGGATCGAAACCACCGGATGAGGTGCAGACGCGGCGGACCGGCACTCCATCGCTCGCAACGACCTCCGCTCGGTGCCCCTCGTGAAAAGTGCGGCCCCGGTTGGCCGTGGGTAGACGATCCGAAGCCGCAGCCTCCCCGCAACGCCCCCCGCTCGATGCTTCTCGTGAAATGTGCGGCCAGGGATGGCCGCGAGTAGACGATCGGAAGCCGCGGCTCTGCCGTCCTCGATCCCCAGCAGAGCGCCGCGATCCCGGACGGATCGCCAAAAAAAAGGCCTCCCCGAAGGGAGGCCTTTGAGTTGGCGGTGCAGC
>NZ_JAGIAG010000013.1 GCF_017744955.1 Dokdonella sp. | reverse complement strand
TCAACGACGACGGCGCCAACATCTACGAGAACCCGGAAGGCACCGGCTGGCTGCGCATGAACGAAGGCGGCTTCCTGACCCAGGTCGACGGCGCTTTCCTCAGCACGATCCGTGACGACGCTCCCGCCTCGGGCCGCGGCGACCAGCCGCGCCAGGGCGGCAACAACGGCTTCATCACGCCGATCTTCAATCCGGTCAACCTGTTCGGCCATGCCGACAACGGCGGCAGAAACGACGTCAATCCGGCCGCCCGCCGCGCGACGACCGGTCCTGCGGACCACGAGGGCGCTCGCGCCAATCCGAACGCCGCCCGCGGCGGACACGACGTCGGCTACTACCGGAACAATCCCAACTACGAGCTGAGAGCGGACGGCAGCTACGCGCTCAAGTACAAGCCGCAGGAACACGGCGACGTTTTCATCCTGGGGATGCGTACGCTCGACGACGGCACGAAGGTGTGGGAATAGCAATCCTCGCGGACGAGGATCGCCTTCGCTGGATGGCGTGCCTTCCGCGATCCGTTTCGGCCCTGAACTCCGACACCCGCTGAAGAGCACTCCTGCGCCGGGACGTCCGTATCGCTCTCTCGATACGGATGTCCCGGCGTTCTTGCATCTCCCTGCGCGCGGATGTGCGGCTCGAACCGGAGGAGGCGAGCACGCTCCCCGGCTGCGCAGGCCGCCCTCCACACCTCGTTGCCGGCCACGCCGCTCCGTCGGCTACGGAATCGGATTCCGCCGGAGTCGTCCGCGTGCCTGCGCGTACGGCGGCGCCTGGTGCCGCGGAGGCCGCCTCAGCCTTCCTGGGCGGTGGACATCGCCGCCGGATCCATCCAGACGATTCCCCACATGTGCCGGTCGGGGTCGGCGAGGTCGCGGCTGTACATGAAGCCGAGGTCCTCGGGTGGATTCACGTCGGCCTGCCTGCCGTGAGCGGCGGCGGCGCGGTTCATCGCGTCGACGGCGTCGCGGCTGTCCATCGCCAGCGACAGCATCGACGCGCACGTTCCGGCCGGCGGGAAAGGCCGCTGCGTGAGGGTGCGCCATTTGGCATGCGTGATCAGCATGACCTGGATCGCCTCGCTCCACACCATGCAGGCGCCGGTGTCATCGCACAACTGCGGGTTCCGCTCGAATCCGAGGGCTTCGTAGAACGCGATCGAGGCCGTGAGGTCGGCGACCGGCAAGCTGACGAAGAGCATCTTTGTCATGGGGCTTCTCCTTGGATTGTCTGAGGTCCGACGCCCCCGCGCCTGCGGAAGCTTCCTCCGTACGACGATCCATCATCGTTCGAATCGACAACGCCGGATGCCCAGCTCGACGGAGCCGTTTCCGGCCGACCGCTGTCGATTTCGGCGCACGCCGTTCGTCCTGCCGATACGCGCCGGCCATCCGGCGGCCACGAGCGGGCGCCCCGGGCGATCCGCCTGCCTCGTCCGACATTTCGCCAGGAGCCTGCCCCATGAGCATCGTCATCACCGCCTTTGAACGCTCGCCCGACGGCGGCCAGGGCTTGGCGCGCGATACGCGTGTGCGCTGGGCGCTGGAGGAGGTGGGCCAGCCTTACCAGGTCCGCCTGGTCTCGTTTCCGGCATTGAACGAACCCGCGCACCTGCGCCTGCATCCGTTCGGCCAGATTCCCACCTACGAGGAAGGCGGTCTCGCCCTGTTCGAAACCGGCTCGATCGTCTTCCATCTCGCCGAACGGCATCCCGGATTGTTGCCGGACGACGCCGACGCGCGGGCGCGGGCGATCACCTGGATGTTCGCCGCGCTCAACACCGTGGAGCCGGTGATCCTCGACCTGGTGATCGCCCGCATCGTCGAGAGGGACAAATCCTGGGCTCCGGAACGCCTGCCGCTGGTCGCCGATCGCGTGCGCCAGCGGCTGACGCAACTGTCGACCTATCTGGGCGAGGCCGACTGGCTCGACGGCGCCTTCAGCGCCGGCGACCTGATGATGGCATCGGTGCTGCTGCGGCTGCGGCCGTCGGGCCTGCTCGACGAATTCCCGAACCTGGCCGCCTATGTCGCCCGCGGCGAGGCGCGGCCCGCCTATCAGCGGGCGTTTGCCGCTCAATGGGCGATCAATGCCGCGAAGCCGGCGGCAGGCTCCTCGACACGGTGAACGAGGACGGCGCCGATCTCCACGAGGCGCCCCTGGTTGCGCGAACGAGATGGCGAGCTGACGGCGCCGGCATGTCGACAGCGCGTTCCCGCAGACGCCGGACGGCGAACTACAGATCCCTCGCCACGCGAAACCCGACGCGCGCGTTGCGCGCATCGGTGCCGGCCGCCAGACGGAAGGCCGAACGCACCTGGTCCGGATCGCTGCCCCAGGAACCGCCGCGCACCACGTGCCGCTCGCAGCCGGGATTGACCCAGGCGGCGCTGTCGCGCGGCGCACGCACGTAGTTGTCGTGCCAGCAATCCTCGGTCCATTCGGACACGTTGCCTTCCATGTCGTACAGGCCGTACGGATTGGCCGGGAACTTCATCACCGGCGCCGGCCCCCAGTAGCCGTCGCTATAGCGCGGGAACGCGCTCGACCAGCTGCGCTTCGAGGGCGAGGAACGGTCGCCCTCGCCGGTGAAGTTGCCGACGAGCTTGTCCGGATCGCCGTCGCCCCACGGGAAGCGCGTGGTCGAACCGGCGCGCAGCGCGTACTCGAACTCGGCCTCGCTCGGCAGCCGGTATTTCTTGCCGGTGCGCGCGGACAGCCAGTCGAGATAGGCGACGGCGTCCCTCCACGACACGTTGACCACCGGCAGCTCGTCGGTGGCGCGCTCGCCGCGATAGTCGTTCTGCCAGGTCACGCCGGCGCGGTTGACGATGCGGCCGGTGCTCTCCTCGTACACCGCCGCGCCGCCGAGCTTTTCGGCGTCGGTGACGTACTTGGTGGCGCGCACGAATTCGCGGAACTGGCCGACCGTGACTTCGCTCTGGCCCATCGCGAAGCCGACCTCGATGCGCACGCGCCGCTGCGGTTCCTCGTTGTCGGCGTGGCCCTGCTCGTCGGCCGGAGAACCCATCACGAACTGGCCGGTCGGGACCACCACCACGGCCGGCGCGGTACCGGCGGCGTCGAGGAAACGGTCGCGGATCACCTGGCCCGGCTTCAGGCTCGCGTACAGGCGCGCGTTGCGCAGGCGCTGGTTGAAGTCGTCGAGGCCGCCGAGGTCGGCGCTGATCGACTGCGCTTTCCTGGCCAGTTCCTCGGCGAGATCGGCATTGCCCGAATCCAGCGCCGAGCGCGCCTGCGCCAGCACCGTTTCGGCGCGCTGGCGGCGGATGCCGTCGATGCGCGCGCGCGTCTCGAGCAAGGCCGACGAACCGGGACGGATGGCCGAGGCGAGGCCGAGCATGCGGTCGGCGTTCTCGAAATTGTCCTGCGCCGCCTCGGTCAGCGCGTGATCGAGATAGCCGCGCTCGATCTCGGCGAGGCCGGCGTCGACCAGGCGGTTGCCCGGATCGAGCTCCGCCGCCTTGCGGTAGACCGACAGCGCGTTCTCCTCGGCCGGCTCGGTGACGTGGCCGGCCTTGAGCAGCTCGGCGGCACGCGTCAGCATCGGCAGGATGTCGTGCAGGGTCTTCAGCCGCGTCTGCGCGGCGAGCAGATCGCCTTCCGCGTGCGGCAGTTCGGCGTAGGCGGCGAGATACCGCTGCGCCGCCGCCTCGTCGCCGCGGTCGATCGCCGACAGCGCCCAGTCGCGCAGCGCGCCGGCGATGCGTTCGAGGCTGGCTTCGGCTTCGACGTTGCCCTCGGCCTGCGTCAGCACCGAGCGGTACAGCGTGATCGCGCCGTTCTTCGGATCGAGCAGGAAACCCTTCTCCTCCGCCACGCGCGCGCGCTTGAGCAGCGCCGCGACCTCCTTGCTGGTCGGCGCCGGCGGCCCCATGCGGATCGCGTCGGCCAGCGAGGTGCCGACCTCGACCGCGGGCGCTTCCTTCGGCTCGGCCGGCGGCGGTTCGGTCGCGCGGCGCTGCACGGCGGACCAGGTGGCGGGCGCGTGCTGGCCGGCTGCGCTGGTCGCCACGGTCGGCTCCGGCTGCGGCTCCAGGTGCAGCAGGCCCGGAAAGAAGCGGTAGGCCAGCGCGAGCGCGAGCAGCGCGATGCCGGCGGCTCCGCCGAGGGTGTGCTGCTTGCGTGCGACTTCGCTACCGGGCATGGTGGTTCGATTATCCGTGCTCGCCGCCGTCAGTTGAAGCGATGCGATGCGCGCCACCGCCCGATGATGTGAGGAAACCGCCTTGGCCGATTGGATCGAGCGCAGCGATGCGCTGGCAAATCTCGTCGAAAACGCACCGACCGCGCTCGGACTCGACACCGAGTTCATGCGCATCGACACCTTCCTGCCCAAGCTCGCGCTGGTGCAGATCGAAGTCGACGGACGCATCGGCCTGATCGATCCGACCGCCGGCGTCGAGTCCGCCGCGCTCGCCGCCGTGCTGGCCGACCCGTCGCGCACCTGCATCATGCACAGCGCGAGCGAGGATCTCGAAGCGCTGGCGACCTGGAACTGCTCGCTGGCGCATCTGTTCGACACGCAGATCGCCTCCGCGTTCGCCGGGCTCGGCGCCGGGCTCGGCTACCAGAAGCTGGTGGCGACCCTGCTCGGCGTCGACCTGCCGAAGGCGGAAACGCGCTCGGACTGGCTGCGCCGGCCGCTCAGCGCGCAGCAGCTGGAGTACGCCGCGCAGGACGTGGTGCACCTGCCAGCTCTGCACGCCGAACTCACGCGCCGGCTCGACGCGCGCGGCTATCTCAGCTGGTTCGCCGAGGATTGCGCGCGCCTGCTCGAGCGTGCGCGCCTGCGCGAACCCGACCCGGAACCGCAGCAGTCGATGCGCGGCGCCGCCGACTGGCCGCGCGAGCGGCAGGCCCTGCTGCGCCGGGCGCTGCGCTGGCGCGACCGCACCGCACGCACGATCGATCGCCCGCGGCCGTGGCTGCTCGACGATGCGCACGCGCTCGACCTGTGCGCCCGCCCGCCGGCCAGCGTCGAGGAGCTGACCGAGCGCACGCGCGGCCTGCGCACACTGCGCAGCGCGCAGCGCGCGGAGCTGTTCGAGCTGCTGCAGCAGCCGCTGAGCGCGGACGATCTGGAGTTCGCGCCGATCGCGCAGCCGCCCTCGCCGCGCGAGAAGGCGGCGATCGCCAGGATGAAGGAAGCCGTCGCCGCCCGCGCGCGCGAACTCGACCTGCCCGAAGGCCTGCTGTGCGCGCGCCGCCATCTGGAAACCCTGCTTGCGACGCGGCGCTGGCCGACGACGCTCGACGGCTGGCGGCGCGAGGTCCTGCACGACGCGCTCGTCGCGCTGCTGCCCGAATGAGTCGGCGAACTCGCGGCGACCGTCCTCGCCGGCCGCTCGCGACGACACTTCCGCCGTTTGCCGGAAAACGAACGAAGCCGGACAATCGCCGTTCTCACCCCAGCGACCGGAGCCAGCGATGAGCGAGCGCGATGTGATGGAGTACGACGTCGTCACGGTCGGCGCCGGTCCGGCCGGGCTCGCGTTCGCGATCCGCCTGAAGCAGCTCAATCCGGACATCCGCGTCTGCGTCATCGAGAAGGCCTCCACGGTCGGCGCGCAGATCCTCTCCGGCGCGGTCATCGAGCCGCAGCCGCTGAACGAGCTGCTGCCGGAATGGGGCAAGAATCCGCCGCCGATCTGCGTGCCGGTGAACCAGGACGAATTCTGGTTCCTGCGCGATCCGCACAGCGGCATCAAGTCGCCGGTGGTGCCGCCGCAGATGCACAACCACGGCAACTTCATCGTCTCGCTCGGCGCGCTGTGCGCGTGGCTGGCGCCGCAGGCCGAGGCGCTCGGCGTCGAGATCTATCCGGGCTTCGCCGCCAGCGAGCCGCTGTTCGACGAGGCCGGCGCGGTCTGTGGCGTGCGCATCGGCGACATGGGCGTGGCCAAGGACGGTTCGCACAAGCCGAGCTACACGCAAGGCATCGACATCAAGGCGCCGCTGACCGTGCTCGCCGAAGGCTGCCGCGGCCATCTGTCCAAGCAGCTGATCGCCAAGTACCGCCTCGACGCGGACTGCGATCCGCAGACCTACGGCATCGGCATGAAGGAACTGTGGTCGGTGCCGGAAGGCCGCAGCCAGCCAGGCAAGGTCGTGCATACGCTCGGCTGGCCGCTCGATCCGTCGATCTACGGCGGCAGCTTCCTCTACCACCTCGATCAGAACCGCATCGCGATCGGCTTCGTCGCCGGGCTCGACTACCAGGACCCGCTGTTCTCGCCGTTCGAGGCGTTCCAGCAGCTGAAGAACCACGCCACGATCAAGCCGCTGCTCGAAGGCGGCTCGATCGTCTCGGCCGGCGCGCGCGCGCTGATCGAGGGCGGCTGGCAGTCGCTGCCCAAGCTCGAGATGCCCGGCGCGATGCTGATCGGCGACGCCGCCGGCCTGATGAACGTGCCGAAGATCAAGGGCACGCACCAGGCGATCCGCTCCGGCATGCTGGCCGCCGCGCACGTCGCCGAACACGGCACCGTCGCGACCGGCTGGGACGCCGCGCTGCGCGCCTCGCCGGTGGCGGCGGAGCTGAAGAAGGTGCGCAACATCCGCCCCGGCTTCAACAAGGGATTGTGGCTCGGCCTCGCCAACGCCGGCTGGGAGACGGTGACCGCCGGCCTGTCGCCGTGGACGCTGAAGAACCACGCCGACTGGTCCTCGCTGGAGAAGATCGGCGCGGTCGAAGCGCCCGGGCGCGACGGCGCGGCCGACGACCAGTTCCGCAAGCGGAACTGGGTCGAGCGCACTCTTCCCCCCCGCGACCGCCTCGCCGAGGTCTACTTCGCCGCGACCGAGCACGACGAGGACCAGCCGGTGCACCTGAAGGTCGCCGACACCGACGTCTGCGTCACGCGCTGCGCCGAGGAATACCAGAACCCGTGCACGCGCTTCTGCCCCGCCGGCGTCTACGAGATCGTCGCCGACGCCGCGGCCACCACCGGCAAGCGCCTGCAGATCAACGCGGCCAACTGCGTGCACTGCAAGACCTGCGACATCAAGGATCCGTACGAAATCATCACCTGGGTCACGCCGGAAGGCGGCAGCGGGCCGAATTATCAGAATCTGTAGTTCGTAAGAATCTATAAATCTGTAATTTCTCGTGCCCGACGCGCGTTTCCGCCTTCGCCCGACTGCGCCTCCCGTGTAATCTGGCGTCGTCCACGGGAGGGCTGCGATTCCGTTCGGAACGGGCGCGAGGGGCGAGCCGGATTCCCCGACGCGCCACGCCCGGCCGACGCCGAACGACCCGCCGGGCCGTTCGCGCCGTACCCGGCGACCGGGACGGCGCCCGCAAGACACCGATTCGAGCCGCGGCGCGTGGGAACCGTGCCGTGGCCTGGGCCTTCGAGAAGAGACCTACATGTCCGAACAGCGCACGAGTGGCTGGCTCAGCAACCGGCCGATCCAGACCAAGATGCTGCTCGCGTTCGGCGCGATCCTGCTGACCTTCCTGGTCGCGGTCGCCGCCATTCTCATCGCGCTGACGGTGCAGAGGGACGCGCGGCAATGGAGCCAGCACACGCACGAGGTGATCGACGAGCTGTCCAGCACCGTGCGCTGGCTGCACGAGGTCGACATCTACGTGCGCGACCTCAACATGTCCGGCGAGCGGAAATCCGCCGACGAGTATCGGCAGAATCTCACCAACGCGCGCCAGCACCTGGACAAGGCGCTGTCGCTGACCGGCGACAGCGCCGCGCAGCAGGCGCGCCTGCGCCACGCCGAGGACCTGCTCGCGCACTGGATCCAGCAGACCGCCGACCCCACCGTCACCGCCACTACGCAGCTGATCGGCAGCACCGAATACGCGCAGAAGTCCTACGACGTCGGCATGCGCTACCTGACCGATTCGCACGCCGAGCTCGGCGAGATCGTGCGCCTGCTCGACGAAGCCAGCGCCACCGAACGCGGCCTGCTCGAGGAACGCAACCAGACCCTGGAAGACACCTCCTATGCGGTGCGCATGCTCGTGCTCGGCATGTTCCTGCTCGGCCTGATCGTCGGCATCGTCGCGCTGGTGCTGTCCTCGCGTCTGATCACGCAGCCGATCCGGCATCTGACCGGATTGATGACGCGGCTGGCCGACAAGGACCACGCCATCGAAGTGGCCGGACAGCAGCGCGCCGACGAGATCGGCTCGATCGCGCGCGCGCTCGACGTGTTCAAGCACGCCTCGATCGCGACCGCCGAGCAGAGCTGGGTCAAGTCGAACGTGGCCGAGGTCGCCGGCGTGCTGCAGTCCGCCGAGAACCAGGACGAGTTCGCGCGCGCGCTGACTGCCGAGGTCGCGCCGCGCATCAAGGCCGGCGTCGCGGTGTTCTTCGGCTACGACGCCGAGACGCGCCAGCTCGACCTGCGCGGCAGCTACGGCTTCAAGCATCGCAAGCACCTCGGCACGCGCTACGCGCTCGGCGAGGGGCTGGTCGGCCAGGTCGCGCTGGAGCGCAAGTCCATCGTGCTGCAGCAGGTGCCGGACGACTATGTGCGCATCCACTCCGGCACTGGCGAGGCGCCGCCGCGCAACGTGATCGCGCTGCCGCTGATGCTGCAGGAGCAGTTGCTCGGCGTGCTGGAGTTCGGCAGCTTCGTGCCGTTCGGCAAGGTCGAGCAGGACCTGCTCGAAGAGCTGCTGCCGTTCGCCGCGCTGTCGCTGGAGAACCTCAACCGCGCCGTGCGCACGCAGCAGTTGCTGACCCGCACGCAGCAGCAGGCGCAGGAGCTGCAGACCTCGGAAGAGGAGCTGCGCGTGCAGCAGGAAGAGCTCGCCGCGACCAACGAGGAACTGCAGGCGAAGACGGTCGAGCTGGAAGAACAGCAGCAGCGCCTGCGCACCTCGGAGGAGGAATTGCGCGTGCAGGCCGAGGAGCTGCAGGCGTCCAACGAGGAGCTGCGCCAGAAGACCGACACGCTCAACGAGCAGAAGCAGGTGCTGGAAGGGCTGCAGCAGGAGACCGAGAACAAGGCGCAGGAGCTGGCGCGCGCGAGTCAGTACAAGTCCGACTTCCTCGCCAACATGTCGCACGAGCTGCGCACGCCGCTGAACAGCCTGCTGATCCTGTCGCGCAACCTCGCCGACAACGAGAGCGGCAACCTCGACGGCGAACAGGTCGAGTCGGCGCGGGTGATCCACGAATCCGGCTCGAACCTGCTGCGCCTGATCAACGACATCCTCGACCTGTCCAAGATCGAGGCCGGCAAGATGCACGCGGCGCCCGAGGAGTTCTCGCTGCAGCACTTCGTGCAGACGCTGCTGCGCCGCTTCAAGCACGTCGCCGGCGAGAAGGCGCTGGAATTCGACGTCAATCTCGCCGAAGGCCTGCCGACGTCGATGTACACCGACGGCACGCGCCTGGAGCAGATCGCCAACAACCTGGTCGGCAACGCGTTCAAGTTCACGCGCCAGGGCTCGGTGCGCGTCGACATCGCGCGACCGAAGGCCGAGCTCGCGCGCCGTTTCGCGCTGGCGCCGGACGGCGCGATCGCGATCACCGTCAGCGACACCGGCATCGGCATCCCCAGCGACAAGCTCGACCACATCTTCGGCACCTTCGAGCAGATGGACGCGAGCACCAGCCGCAAGTACGGCGGCAGCGGCCTCGGCCTCGCGATCGCGCGGCGCCTGGGCGAACTGCTCGGCGGCGGCATCACGGTGGAGAGCGTGCTCAACGAAGGCAGCCGCTTCACCGTCGTGCTGCCGGAGCGGCTCGGCATCGCGGCGAACGGCTCGACGACCGACCTCGACGAAGCGCCGCGCGTCGACCCGGCGCCGATCGAGACCTCGCCGCCGGCGCCGACCGCCCTGCTCGGCTCGATGCCCAAGCCGTGGGTGCCGGACGACCGCGAAGCGCTGCGCATCGGCGACACCGTGATCCTCGCGATCGAGGACGACCCGGTGTTCGCACGCACCCTGGTCGACATGATCCGCCGCAAGGGCTACCGCGCGCTCGCCGCCGGCGACGGCGAATCGGGCCTGTATCTCGCGCGGCAGTACCGCCCGACCGGCATCCTGCTCGACGTCATGCTGCCCGGCATCGACGGCTGGGACGTGATCACGCGCCTGAAGCAGGACCCGGTCACGCGCCGCATCCCGGTGCACTTCATCTCCGCCGCCGACGACACCGCGCGCGCGCAGCAGCTCGGCGCGGTCGGCTTCCTGACCAAGCCGGCCGAACGCGACGCCCTGCTCGGCGCCTTCGAGCGGCTGATGCAGTCCTCGTCCGGCCCGATGCGCAAGGTGCTGCTGGTCGACGACGACCCGGACTCGCGCGTCGCCGTCGCCAGCCTGATCAAGTCCGACACGGTCGAGATCGTCGAGGCGAGCTCGGCCGAGGAGGCGCTGCCGCTGTTCGACTCGAACGACTTCGACGTGATGGTGCTCGACCTCGGCCTGCCCGGCATGAGCGGCTTCGAGTTCCTCGACCTGCTCGGCGCGCGCAAGGCCGAGCTGCCGCCGATCGTGATCCACTCCGGGCGCGAACTCAGCCGCGAGGAAAGCGCCAAGCTGCGCCAGTACACCGACAGCATCGTGATCAAGGGCACGCGCTCGCTCGAACGCCTGCTCGACGAGGTCAGCCTGTTCCTGCACAGCGTGCGCAAGGACTCCGCGCCGCGCGTCGTGCGCGACATCGACAGCGGCCTCGCCGGGCGCACCGTGCTGGTGGTCGACGACGACATGCGCAACATCTTCGCGTTGTCGAAGATCCTGCGCGAGAAGGGCCTCAGCGTGGTGATGGCGCAGGACGGCCAGAAGGCGCTGCGTCAGGTCGAGGAGAACAAGGCGATCGAGATCGTGCTGATGGACATCATGATGCCCGGCATGGACGGCTACGAGACGATGCGCGAGATCCGCAAGCGTCCCGTGTACGCCAAGCTGCCGATCATCGCGGTGACCGCCAAGGCGATGGCCGGCGACCGCGACAAGTGCCTGGAGGCCGGCGCCAACGACTACCTGGCCAAGCCGATCGACATCGACAAGCTGTTGTCGATGATGCGCGTGTGGCTGCACGCCTGAGCGAGTCGAAATACTATACAGATGCATTACGATATTTCTTCGCCACGGCGGCGCCCCAGGGAAACGACCCGAAGCGGCGGTTTGCCGCGCGGGGCGTATTGAGAGGACGAGCGGGCATGGCGCGCGTCGAGATCGAGGACGTCGAAGTCGAGCTGTTCATGCGCGCGCTGCAGCTGCGCCACGGCTACGACTTCAGCCGCTACGCGCCGGCGTCGTTCAAGCGGCGCGTGCTCAACCTCGCCGCCAACGCCGGCTGCCGCACGATCATCGAGCTGACCGACCGCCTGCTGCGCGAGGACGAGCTGGTGCCACAGGTGATCGCCGGGCTGTCGGTGCCGGTGTCGGAGATGTTCCGCAACCCGAGCGTGTTCCGCGTGCTGCGCGAGGACGTGCTGCCGGTGCTGGCCTCCTACCCGGTCATCAACATCTGGCAGGCGGGCTGCGCGTTCGGGCAGGAGGTCTATTCGCTGGCGATCCTGCTCGAGGAAGCCGGCCTGTACGACCGCAGCCAGATCTTCGCCACCGATTTCAGCGACGCCGCCCTGGTGCGCGCGCAGGAAGGCATCTTCCCGGCGCGCGAGGCGCGCAGCTATTCGGAGAACTACCTCGCCGCCGGCGGCAAGCGCTCGCTGGCCGACTACTACCACGCGCGCTACGAGTTCATGAAGTTCGACGAACGCCTCAAGCGCAACGTCACCTTCGCCAACCACAACCTCGTGTGCGACGGCGTGTTCTGCGAGGCGCACCTGATCCTCTGTCGCAACGTATTGATTTACTTCACCAACACGCTGCAGGACCACGTGCTTTCGCTGTTCCGCGACAGCCTCGTGCGCAACGGCTTCCTGTGCCTGGGGAACCGCGAGAACATCGACTTCGCCTCGGCCGCGCGCGACTTCAGCCCGGTCAACGCGCGCGAGCGCGTGTATCGGAAGAACGCCGACGCGCCATGAGTGCCTCGCCTTCGGCCGTGGTCATGGGATGTTCGGCCGGCGGCATGGGCGCGCTGCGCACCGTGCTCGGCGGCCTCAGCGCGACCTTCCCGCGCCCGGTGGTGGTGGTCTGCCACACCGGCTCGGAGGACGTGACCACGTTCTGCGAGCTGCTGGAGCTGGCCAGCACGCTGCCCGTACGCGAGGCGCGCGAGCGGCAGCTGATGATGCCCGGCGTCGTCCACATGGCGCCGAGCGGGTATCATCTGCTGCTGGAACGGGGCGGACGCTTTTCGTTGTCGATCGACGAACGGGTTTCGTTCGCGCGGCCGGCGATCGACGTGCTGTTCGATACCGCGGCATCGGCCTGCGGCAAGGATCTGATCGGAGTCTTGATGACGGGCGCGAACAACGACGGCGCGGCAGGACTGCGGACGATCCGCAGGCTCGGCGGCCTCGCCATCGTGCAGGACCCCGCCGACGCGCAGGCGTCGGCGATGCCGCAAGCCGCGCTGGAAATCGCCGGCGCCGATCACGTCGTTCCACTGAAGGGCATCGCGCCCCTGCTCAACCAGCTTTGTCCATGAACAGAATCGCCACTCTGCAGCCGAAAATCCTGATCGCCGACGACCATCGTCCGAACCTGATCGCGATGCGGCGCCTGCTCGCCGGCATCGACGCCGAGATCATCGAGGCGATGACCGGCAACGACGTGCTCGCCGCCGCGCTCGACCACGAGTTCGCGCTGATCCTGCTCGACGTGCAGATGCCGGACATGAACGGCTTCGAGGCGGCCACCCTGCTCGCCGGCGAGGAGCGCACGCGCTCCACGCCGATCATCTTCGTCACCGCCTCGCACGCCGACGACGTCAATCGCCTGCGCGGCTACAGCTTCGGCGCGGTCGACTACATCACCAAGCCGCTGAACGAGGTGATCCTGCTGTCGAAGGTGCGCATCTTCCTCGACCTGTACCGCAACAAGGTCGCGCTGCGATCCGCGCTGTCGGACCTGTCCGAGCGCAACCGCCAGCTCGAACGCGAAGTGCAGGAGCGCCGCACGGCCGAGGAGCAGGTGCGCCATCTCGCCCATCACGACGGCCTCACCGGCCTCGCCAACCGCCTGCTGTTCATGGCGCGCCTGGAGGCGGCGATCGCGCGGGCGCGCGCCGACAGCGGCGGCTTCGCGCTGGCCTACCTCGACATCGACGGCTTCAAGCCGATCAACGACAACCACGGCCACCAGGCCGGCGACGAGCTGCTCAAGCTGATCGCCGGCCGCCTGCGCAAGGGCCTGCGCTACGACGAGACCGGCGCGCGCCTCGGCGGCGACGAGTTCGCGCTGATCCTCAACGTCGGCGACGTGCACGAGGCGACCAGCCGCGCCACCGAACTCGCGCGCACCCTGTTCGAGCCGTACGACGTGCATTCGCGCGCGACCGGCGGCAGCGTCGGCGTGCGCGTGCGCGGCAGCCTCGGCGTGGCGCTGTATCCGCAGCACGGCGACGACAGCGAGGCGATGATCCACGCCGCCGACGTGGCGATGTACGCGGCCAAGCGCGACCAGACCCAGCTGCATCTGCTCGGCGACCTGCTCTAGCCCCTTCCCGCCTCAGGGCTCGACGCGAACCTGGACGCCCGCCACCGACTGCTCGCGCCTGAACACCTTCGCGGAACCGATCCCCTTCACGAGCAATTCGGTATCCGAGATCCAACGCACGGTCAGCGGTATCTGATCGTCGAGGATCAAGGTGTTGCCGCCGTCTCGCGGCAGCGCCTCGGCGGCGGGCAGGATCGACAGTTGCGTGCTGTACCCGGTCGTCGCTCCGCAGTCGCGCGTGAACACGACCGCGCGCAAGATGCCGGACGGCGACGCGACGCTGGTGACGATTTCGTTGCCGCACATGTCCTCGTCGGAGCAGGCGGCGAGACCGAGCACGAGGAGGAAGCACGACGCGAACGCGTATCGTCGCGTGACGCCGCCAGGGTGGCGCGCATTCACGGCGCCGGCTCCGCTTCGACGTCGCCGATCGGCTCGCCCTGCAGCGTGTACAACGCGACCGTCGAACTGCGCGCGCCGCCCGAGCGCGCGAGGATCGCGACGAACTCGCGCTGCTCGAATCCGTCCGGCTTGGCGCGCCTCGCCTCGAACACCAGCAGCACGCTGTCGACGTGCGTCTCGCCGCTGGCGAAGCCGGAAGCGGCGACGAAGCGGTCGACGTCGCGGACGGTGCCGAACAAGGTCTTCGGCAGCACCAGCGGGCGGCCGCCGTGCTCGACCGTGTAGTAGCGATCCTCGCGCACCCAGCGCTGGCGATCGGTCACGTAGTGGATCTTCCACGGATAGACCGCGCTTTCGAACAGCAGCGTCTTCTTCGCGTCCGCGTTCGAGGCCATCGGCGTCGCCGCCAGCGCGAGCGCCAGCAGCGCGCGCATTCCGCGCGCGTGCAACGGATGCTTCGCGACGTACGCCGATCGCGCTCGCGCGGCCTCGCTCATCTCCCGTCCCCGTCGCCGACGAGCTGCGAGTATGCCGTGCCGCGCCGATCCGCAGCCAATTCGCGGCATCGTGCCGGGCTCCTCCGATCGACGGATCGGAGGAGCCGCGGCGGACGCTCAGGGCACGTAGTCGATGCCGACCATCGCCGGCGACGGCAGCGGATCGATGCCGGTGACGGCCGGGTTGTTCGGCGGCGCGCTGTAGTAGGTGCCGGTCATCGCCGACACGTTCGACTCGCAGACATTGGTGCCGTTGGAACGGCTATTGCGCGTGGGATCGGTCAACACGGTCGCACCGGTCTTCGGCACGTAGTACAGCGCGCGCGTATTGCCCAATCCCGCCACCATGCCGGGGCGCACGTTGCCGGTGAAGATCAGCGCCGGGCCGGTGCAGTTGCCGCTCACGTAATAGGCCGTCGTCGATCCGGCAGCCAAGGCGTCCTGCGAGATCGACACGAAGTAGCCCTGCGTCGAGACGAACTCGGTATTGGTGCCGTAGCCGCCGACCGTGACCGCATAGAGCGGACGCGGCAGCGTGCTGGTCAGCGTGCCGTTGATGCGTGCGACGAACTTGGCGCTGCCGGTCGCGCCGGTGACTCCGGTGGCACCGGTCGCGCCAGTCGGACCGGTAGCGCCGGTCGGCCCCGTCGCGCCGGTCACGCCGGTCGGACCGGTCGCACCCGTCGCGCCCAACGTACCGGTCGCACCGATCGGGCCTTGAAGGCCGGTCGACCCTTGCATACCCGTCGGACCAACCGCGCCTTGCGCACCGGTGGGACCGACGGCGCCGTCCGCGCCAGTCGGACCGGTCGCACCCGTCGCGCCGGTGGCACCAGTCGGACCGGTCATTCCGGTCGAGCCGGTCGAGCCGATCGCTCCGGTCGGTCCGATCGCGCCCGTCGCGCCGACCGGGCCTTGCGTACCCGTCGCTCCGACAGCGCCATCCGCGCCGGTCGGACCGGTCGGCCCCTGCAAGCCGGTCGCGCCAGTGGCGCCCGTCGCACCCGTGGCTCCGGTCGCTCCCGCATTGCCGTTCAACGCGTACTGCGCGACCGGCGCGGTGGCGACCGGCTGGCGCGGCAGCGCGACGCCGTTGACCTTCACTTGCAGGTAGGTCTGATTGCCGACGAACGCGCCGGGGAAGGCGAGGTTGAGGCTGAACAGTCCGTTCTGCACCGGGAAACCCGGCTCGGAGATCGTCGTGCCGATCTGGCTGCCGCCGCTGGCGGCGTCCCACAGCGAGAACTCCAGATCGTAGTTGCCGTTGGCCGCGGTACCGTCCTGCTCCAGCCGCCCCTGATAGAGGAAGTCCGGCAGCTGGACCGCCTCCGGCGCGGCCTGCGCCGACGCCGCCGCCACGGCCAATGCGACCGCCAATGCCTTGCGTGCGAGTTTCATGGTGTGCAGTCCCCTGTCTTCGGTTCGAATCCGTTGTGGAACAAGCTGTCGCCGATCGCCGACTGCGCGGCGAGGAAGCCCGCGGTCAGCCGGTACTGTGTGCCGTCGCCTTTCGCCACGCCGGTGCCGGCGACCGCCTGGCCGAGCGTCGAGACCATCGCGTAGCAGGACGCCGAGACCACCCCGCCGCCGCTGGCGACGACTCTGCGCGGAATCGCGTAGCCGTCTCCCGCCGCGGCGGGCGCCGCGACGCACCACGCGATCGCCGCGATGCACGCACAGCGTCGCGCCGCGCGTTGCGCAGTTGCTTTGCCTTCCATCGATTTCTCCCCGTCGCTCGCCGAACGCGCACGCGCCGCTGCAGCGCGGTCGCCGTCGTGTCGAACGTCGCGAACTCCTCTGGACGCTTGCGCGCCCGCCCCTGTCCGACGCGCTGAGCTGCGTCGGTCCATTTTTAGCATTGTGAACTGCATCACAGCCGACCGCTCGCGTCAATGAGCGCCGGGTACGCCCGCGTCGTGCCATGCTTCGCCGTTCGCCCCGATCGCCGGAGACAGCCGCGCATGAAACCGCCCCGCATCGCCCTGGTCAGCGTCGCCGCCGCGCGTGCGCTCGATGAGGATCTCGCCCCGCTGCTGGACGCCCTGCACGCCGCCGGCGCCGCCGCCGAGGTCGCCGACTGGGACGACGCCGCGCGGGACTGGTCAGGCTACGACCTGGCCCTGCTGCGCTCCACCTGGGACTACACCGATCGCCTGCCCGACTTCCTCGCCTGGGCCGCGCGCGCCGCCGCGCACACCCTGCTGCTCAATCCGCCCGAGGTATTGCGCTGGAACACCGACAAGCACTACCTCGCCGAACTCGAACGCGCCGGCGTCGCGATCGTGCCGAGCCGCTTCGTCGAACCGGGCGACGCACCGCCGCCGGCGCTCGACGCGTTTCTCGCCGAGCACGCCATGGCGCGCGAGTTCGTGGTCAAGCCGTCGGTCGGCGCCGGCTCGCGCGACGCGCAGCGCTACGGCCGTGAACAGCGCGCCGAGGCCGTCACGCACATCGCGCGCCTGCACGCCGCCGGGCGCAGCGTGCTGCTGCAACCGTATCTCGATCGCGTCGACGAGCACGGCGAAACCGCGCTGATCCATTTCGACGGCACGTTCAGCCATGCGATCCGCAAAGGTCCGCTGCTGCGCCGTGGCGACGGCCCGACCGCGGCGCTGTTCGCCGCCGAGCAGATCACGCCGCGCGTGCCGGACACGGCCGAGCGTGCGCTGGCCGAGCGCGCGCTGCGGGCGGTTCCGTTCGCAGGTCCGCTCGCCTACGCGCGCGTCGACCTGATCCACGACTCCGACGGCGCGCCGCGCCTGCTCGAACTCGAACTGGCCGAGCCATCGCTGTTCTTCGCGCACGCGCCGGGCTCTGCGGCGCGCTTCGTTCAGACGATCCTCGCTCGCGCGGGCTGACGTCTGGCCGCGCTCGCGTCGACGGCGCGATGCCCGCAGCGCCGGACTCGCGCCCGACATGCGCGAGGACGAGAGTTGGAAAAGGCGTGCCGATGACGCTCCCTTCGTCGTCGACTTCGGCGGCAGTCGCCGCGCAGGCGCGCATCGCGGCGGGCGCAATTGATCACTCCTTGACCACCCCGGCTTGACAGCCGCATGACACGGACGTTTCAGCCACTTCGTCCAGAACTTCTCCACAGGGCTATCCACGCGTGCTGTGGAAAAGCCGCGGTCGTCGCGTTGTGATCGATGGCAGGCATCCGCCTCCTTCGCCGATGTTCTGCGGCCGCGCCGCGCGTCCCGTCGAATGGGCGGCACGGCGTGGGGAGAACGATCCCACGCGCATCGACGCCTTCGTCTCGCACCGCTGAGGATTTCCGGCACCCTCTTGCGTATCAGCACGTACGAGGCCCGGGGCCCGTGTCGAGGTACGGCGCGGCGCCCCTTTGGGTTCGACCTTGCGAGTCGGCATCGCTCGTGGAATCGTCCGTCATCGACCGCGAGGGGAATCCAGCGTGCTCTCCAATCCGTTGCCGCCGTCCGTTGCGCGCCTCGCGCCGCCGCTTCGCTCGCTCGCCGCGGCGCTGCTGATCGCACTCTTCCCGGTCGCTGCAGGCGCGGCGACGATCGTCGTCACGTCTCCCGACGACACCGACCCGGGCGCCGGAGGCACCTGCACGCTGCGTCAGGCGATCGTGTCGATGAACACCGGCGCACTCGCCGGCAGCTGCGCGAATGCCGGCGCCGCGTTCGGCAGCGGCGACACGATCCACTTCGCCGCCTCGGCGCTCGCCGACGCGGCGACGCCGGGCACGATCGCGCTCGCCGACTCGGCCGACGCCAGCGGCGCCGTCGGCGGCACACTGGTGGTCACTGGCGCGGAACTGACCATCGACGGCAGCGCGTGGCGCGGCGGCGGCGCAGGCCAGTACACCGACGGCGTGACGATCGTGCGGCCGGACGGCGCGAACCATCGATTCGGCATCGTCCGCGACACCGCAGCAGCCGGTGGATCGCTCACGCTGCTGGGACTGAGCCTCGGCAACGGCGCGGCCACCGATGCCTGCGAGCGGAACGGCGGCGGTGGAATCTGCATCCCGACCGCCGACCTGCATCTGATCGACAGCACGATCAGCGACGGCGACGCCGCCTACGGCGCAGGGATCTACGGCGGGTCGGGTACGCTGACCGTGGCCGGCAGCACGATCCGCGGCGGCAACGCGGCGTACGGCGGCGGCATCTTTTCGATGTCGGGCACAGTGATGCTGGACCACAGCGTGCTCGACGGCAACGTGGCCAACTGCGGCGGCGCCGTCGCCACCGCCGGCACCTTGATCGCGAACGACAGCACCATCGGCAACGGCGCCGCGCTGCGGCGCGGCGGCGGAATCTTCACCACCACTGGCTCGATTCGGGTCAACCGCAGCCGCCTCGTCGGCAACGACTCCTACTACGGCGGCGGCGCGATCCTGGCCAAGTACGCCGCCGACATCACCGTCGCAGGCAGCACGATCAGCGGCAACCACGCGCGTTACGTCGGCGGCGGGATCGCCTCCTACGGCGGCACGCTGAGCGTCACCAACAGCACGATCAGCGGCAATAGCACCTTCCGCGGCGGCGGCGGCATCCACGCCAACGGCACGCTGAGCCTGCGCCACGCGACCGTGTCGGGCAACACCACCAACGGCACCGGCGGCGGCATCGATGGCGACGGCGGCGGCGCGATCGACGATTCGATCGTTGCCGGCAACGCGCAGGCGTCCGGCGACGACATCGCCCTCGCCGGATCGTGGACCGGCGACCACAACCTGACGTCGGCGACCGGCCTCGATCTCGGCCCGCTGCAGGACAACGGCGGCCCCACGCCGACGATGCTGCCTGGCTCCGCCAGCGCGGCGATCGACGCGATCCCCGCGCAGGAGTGTGCGGAACCGACCGACCAGCGCGGCATCGCGCGCCCGCAAGGTGCGGGCTGCGACATCGGCGCGGTGGAGATCGTGGTGGACGTCATCTTCGCCGACGGCTTCGACGGCGACTAGACGTCGCGCACTGGTCAGGAAGTGACCAATCCGCTTGACAGCCGCATGACACGGGCGTGTCCGGCCTTCTTCCAGAACTTCTCCACAGGCCTGCCCACACGAACTGTGGAGGAAACCAAATCCCGCGGACCGTCCGGCTCCGCGGCTCCCGTCTCGTCGCCGCGCCGATGATCCTTCGCCACGCCGAGTTGCGCGTCACGTCGGAGAGCGACGATCGGCGAAAGGCCTCCTCGCCCGGCATCACCATTCGACGAGGCGGCCATGAAGAAAACGACACGATCGCGCACGCATCCGCTGACGGCCGCGCTGGTGGCCGCGCTGGGAATCGGCCTGCACGCCGTCGATGCGCTTGCCGCCACGCGGATCGCGGTGACGACCGCGGACGATGCGGGAACGACCGACACCTGCACGTTGCGCCAGGCGATCGCGGCGATGAACGACGGCGGCGTCGCGACGATGAGCGCCTGCGTGACCAGCACGATCAGCGGCATCGACACGATCGTGTTCGACACGAGCGTGTTCCCGCCGAACGGCGCGAACGTCATCACACTGGCGGATACGCCGAACAATCAGCTCACCATCACCGACACGCATCTGATCGTCGACGCCAGCGCGAACGGCAACTTGACCGTGCAGCGCCCGACGACGGCGACGAATGCGTTCGGCGTTCTCTACGCCATCACCTCCTACGGCACGCTGACGATCGACAGCCTGACGATCGCGAACGGAAAGCTGACCGCATCGCAGCCCTCGGGCGCCGCGCTCGGCGCCGGTATCGCCAGCGTCTATACGTCGCTGAGGCTCGACAACAGCGTGGTCAGCGGCAACGACAACGCCAGCGCCGGCTATGCGGCCGGCGGCGGCATCGCCGTCTACGCCGGCGACCTCGTCTTGAACAACAGCACCGTCGGCGGCAACCACGTTTCGGGCAATTCCGGCATCTCCGGCATGGGCGGCGGGGTCTTCGTCCGGCAGAAAATCGGAACCCAGACCGGCGGCAACGCGACCATCGCCGACAGCCGCATCATCGACAACGCCGCGCAAGGCAACGGCGGCGGACTGCACGTCGGCGGCGGCCTGACGCTGATCCGCAGTCAGGTCAGCGGCAACACGGCGGGCAAGGACGGCGGCGGCATCAAGCTCTACGGCGCCTCGACGCTGACCGACAGCACGATCCGCGACAACACGGCGACGCGCAACGGCGGCGGCATTCTCGCCGCCGGCGGCTACTACGGCGCGCCGGCCGCCCTGCTGACGCTGGACGCCTCGACCGTGAGCGGCAACCGCGTCACCGCCGTCTCGGGCAGCCGCGGCGGCGGTCTGTTCACGCGCGTCGGCAACCTGTCCTTGATCAACAGCACGCTGGCCGGCAATTCCACCGCAGCGAGCGGATACGGCTACGGCGGCGCGATCTACGTCAAGCAGAACGACTTCCCGATCACGCTGCGGCAGACCACGATCGCGTCGAATACGGCCGCGCACCGCGGCGGCGGCCTGATGATCATGAGCAGCGGCGCCGGCGCGGTGACGTTCGACGGCAGCCTGTTCGCCAACACCGACGCACCGTCGAACGGTGGCGGCAACATCGGCGTCGGCATCGGCGGCATCACCATCGAGGGCGGCGGCAACCTGGTCTTTCCCGGCGCACCGCCATCAAGCGACGTGATCAACGCGGCGTTCTCCACCGCTCCGATCAATGGCGATCCGAAACTGGCGCCGCTGGCGGACAACGGCGGGCCGACGCAGACGATGCTGCCCGGCGCCGGCAGCGCCGCCGTCGACGCGATGGCGGCGACGGACGGCCGGTGCCCGCTCGCGACGGACCAGCGCGGCATGATCCGCCCCGATCCGGCCGGCGCCCACTCCAGCCCGACACCGTGCGACATCGGCGCGGTCGAAGCCGGCTCGATTTCGGACGCGATCTTCGCGGACGGATTCGACGCCTGGCGGACATTCGGCGCGCGCGATCCGGCCGCACTGGTCAAGGATTGACCACCCCCGCTTGACAGGCGCACCACGCGGTCGTTTCCGCTACTCGATCCCAAACTTGTCCACAGCGCTGTCCACGCCAATTGTGGAAAACCCACAGCCCTGCTGCGATGCCGCACGGGCGCATCGTTTCCGCTAAAATCGCGGTTCTTTGCGCCGGCCCCTCGGCCGCGCGGCTTCCAGCGAGGTTCGACACCCGATGAAGATCCTGGTCGGCTACAAGCGCGTCGTCGATTTCAACGTGCGCATCCAGGTCAAGCCGGACGGTTCCGGCGTGGTCACCGACGGCGTGAAACTCTCCGCCAATCCGTTCGACGACATCGCGCTCGAAGAAGCGCTGCGGCTGCGCGAGAAAGGCGTCGCCAGCGAGGTCGTGGTCGCCACGATCGGCCCGGCCGACGCGCAGGCGCACATCCGCAACGGCCTGGCGATGGGGGCGAACCGCGCGATCCACGTCGTCACCACCGACGCGATCCAGCCGCTGACCGCCGCGCGCGCGCTGCTCAAGCTGATCGAGAAGGAGCAGCCGCAGATCGTGCTGCTCGGCAAGCAAGCGATCGACGACGACTGCAACCAGACCGGCCAGATGCTCGCCGCGCTGTGGGACCGTCCGCAGGCGACGTTCGCCTCGAAGGTCGAGGTGAACGGCGAGGCCGCGCGCGTCACGCGCGAAGTCGACGCCGGCCTGGAGACGATCGAGGTCGACCTGCCGGCGGTGATCACCACCGACCTGCGCCTCAACGAGCCGCGCTTCATCAAGCTGCCGGACATCATGAAGGCGAAGGCCAAGCCGATCGAGACGATCGAGCTCGCCAGCCTCGGCGTCGAGTCCGGCGATCACCTCAAGACCACGCACTACGCAGCGCCGGCCAAGCGCAGCAAGGGCGTGATGGTGAAGGACGTGGCGGAACTCGTGTCGGCGCTGAAAGCAAAGGGGCTGGTCTGATGAGCAAGATCCTGATCGTCGCCGAGCATCTCGACGGCAAACTCAACTCCAGCACCGCCCGTTGCGTGACCTGCGCCCGGCAGATCGGCGCCGACTCCGTCGACGTGCTGGTGCTCGCCGCCGACCCGGCCGGCATCGCCGCTGAGGCGGCGCAGATCGACGGCGTGAGCAACGTGCTCACCGTCGCCCGCGCCGAGAATGCGCACGCGCTGGCCGCCGTCTATGCGCCGCAGATCGCTGCCGCCGCGAAGAACGGCTACAGCCACGTGCTGGCGCCGTCGACCACCTTCGGCAAGGACGTGCTGCCGCGCGCCGCCGGGCTGCTCGGCGTGGCGCAGGTATCGGACATCTCCGCGGTCGAAGGCGCGCACACGTTCAAGCGCCCGATCTACGCCGGCAACGCGATCGTCACCGTCGAAGCGCCGGCCGGCCAGATCCTCGTCGGCACCGTGCGCACGGCGTCGTACGCCGCCGCCGCGCAAGGCGCGAACTCGGCGCCGGTGCAGGCGCTGTCGCTGGACGTCGCGCTGCCCGCGCACACGCGCTTCGTCGAGCTCGCGCAGGGCAAGAGCGATCGCCCGGACCTGCAGAGCGCGAGCCGCGTCGTGTCCGGCGGCCGCGCGCTCGGTTCGGCCGACGCGTTCAAGATCATCTACTCGCTCGCCGACAAGCTCGGCGCCGCCGTCGGCGCCTCGCGCGCGGCGGTCGACGCCGGCTACGTGCCGAGCGACCTGCAGGTCGGCCAGACCGGCAAGATCATCGCGCCGGAACTGTACGTCGCGATCGGCATTTCCGGCGCCATCCAGCACCTGACCGGCATCAAGGACGCCGGCACCATCGTCGCGATCAACAAGGACGGCGAGGCGCCGATCTTCGAGATTGCGGACTATGGGCTGGTCGGCGATCTGTTCGCGCTGGTGCCGGAGTTGGAAAAGGCACTCGGCTAAAGAATCGACTGCGAACCGGCTCGATTCGTCGCCTCAGTCCGAAGGAAGAACCGCTGCTGCGAGAAGTTGGGACGCACCGTCACCGGCGCGTCCCAACCAAGGCCGCGTCGACTTACTGGATCGAGCAAGAAAGGCGGGTTCCGTTCCAAATGCAACTGTAGCGCAGGATACGGGAGCCGCTTCCACGAGTGATCGTCACTCCCTGGCGCAGCATGTTCTGATAGAAGTCGTCGAGGTCCCCCGGCTTGATTTCATAGTAGCCGCCAGCCGAGGAGTTGATCTGTTCGCGGATGGAGTTGTCGTTCGAGTCGACGCCCGAACCTTCCGTGCGCTCGGCCTCCCCATTGGTATCGGCGCTCATGACGAATTCCATCTTGCCGCCGTCCGAAAAGGTCACCGTAGTGGCCACCTTCAGGAGTTCGCCGTCTGCGATCACCTTGTCGATGGACTGGAGCAAAGCCGAAAGCTTGTTCGCCAGTCCGTGCGCGACGTTTTGCCCCATGATCTCCGCGCGGCGCTCCTCAAGGTAATTTTCGAGCCTGTTGCTGTTCGCAGGCGTATTGACGAGACCATAGGCGTTGTAACTTCCGACTGGATTGCCGCGACTGTCGACGGCATTGGCCGGCATCTCGTAGCTGATTGGAATGCCACTCAACGGCCGCGCGAAGTAGTCGCGCACGGCGAGCATGTCGTTGAAGTAGGTGGCGTAGCGCGGCTCCACGGGCAACCAATTCACCGCCGTCGCGACCGAGAGCCCGTCCTCTCCCGCCTGCCTCGAGCGATCTTCCTCACCGCCCCTCAAGGGATCGCCGCCGCCATCGGCATAGACGACCTCGAACTTCCTGAGCTGCCGCGTCGCGAAACTGTACAGATAGCCGACGTGACCGATCGCGTAACCCTTGGCTCGGTTCTCCCAGATCTGCTCGGTGGTGCAGTCACAACGGGCGGGATGAATGTCCGCCTTGGCGGACATAGCCGCCATGCTCAATACGGCAGCGGTCAAAAAGAAGAATGCCTTGAACATGATCTCCCTTCCTTGAACGGCGCGGCACCCCATCAAACGCCCGGAAATCCACGATGAAAAAGAATCGGGCGCGCCGTCGCCGGCGCGCCCAATTTGAACTGTGCCGATCTACTGGATCACGCAAGAAAGCCGCGTGCCGTTCCACGTGCAGCTGTAGCGCAGTATGCGCGAACCGCTTCCGCGGGTGATCGTCACTCCTTGACGCAGCATGTTCTGATAGAAGCCGTCGAGGTCCCCGGGCTTGACGATGTAGTTTCCACCGGAACTCGAATCGATGGTTTCCCGAATAGGATTATTGTTCGAATCCTTGCCTGAGTTCGTGGTCCGCTTGGCTTCTCCATTGCTGTCGGCGCTCATGACGAACTCCATCTTGCTGCCGTCAGAGAAAGTCACCGTGATGGTGACCTTCAAAAGTTCGCCGTCCGCAATGACTTTATCGATGGACTGCAGCAAAGCTGCCAGCTTATTGGCCAGACCGTATACGACGTTCTGCCCCATGATCTCCGCGCGGCGCTGGTTCAGGTAGTCCGCCAAATTGTTGCCGAAGGCAGGGGTATTTACGACGTCATACCCGTTGTAGGTCCCGACTGGATTGCCACGAGCATCTACCGCATTGGGCGGCATTTCGTAGCTGATTGGAATGCCACTCAACGGCCGCGCGAAGTAGTCGCGCACGGCGAGCATGTCGTTGAAATAGGTGGCGTAGCGCGACTCCACCGGCAACCAATTCACCGCCTTCGCGGCCGAGAGATCGTCCTCTTCCGCCTGCCTCGAACGACCTTCCTCGCCGGTCTTCAAGGGATCGCCGCCGCCATCGGCATAGACGACCTCGAACTTCCTGAGCTGCCGCGCCGCGAAACTGTACAGATAGCCCACGTGACCGATCGCGTAACCCTTGGCCCGGTTCTCCCAGATCTGCTCGGTGGCGCAGTCACAACGGGCGGGACGGATATCTGCCTTGGCGGGCATGGCCGCGATGCCTATTGCAGCGGCGGCGAAAATGAATAATGCCTTGAACATTCGACTTCCTCCTTGAATTAATGGCACCCCCACTCCCGCACCGTAACAAAGGGCCAATCCAATACTCAATCGCTTCTTTTAATCCAATATTCTTTTTTGTGACGCCCTTCATCTGACAAAAATGACAGGCGCTCAAACAAAAATGAACGCGCATGCGGCGTGCAGGAGAACAGCGGTCCTGTGTGGAACCTATTCGGACTCGACACCACAGTGAAAGGATCGCTACAGACGGTCGCACGCTTTGCCCTCCAGAGCGACCTGGTCGACCTTCATTGGCGAGCCGGCGCACCGACCGCCGACGAGCTCGACGCCCCATCGACGCTCGCGCATGGCGCCCGCGAATCACTCCTCTTCGCCGCCCTCACGCGGCGGTGAAGCGGAACCCTGGTCGCCGTCGCAATCCGCGCATTCGGATTCCGCTTCGTCCACGTCCCCTGCGCAGACGCCGTTCGGACACCGCGTCGGATGGGCCGCGGCGAAGCGCTGCGCCGCCGCTTCGGCCTGCGCGATGCGTTCCGCTGTCGGCGGATGGCTGGACAGATACGCGAAATCCTCTTCGTTCTCATCGTCCGTCTGCAGGACCCGCATCGCCCGCGCGAACCAGCGCGGCGATTCCTCGTGACGCGCGAGCAGATCGAACGCGAACGCATCGGCTTCGGCCTCGAAGCCGCGGGAATAGTGGCTGTCGAGCAGGAACGTCGGCACCGCCACGACGACCGCGCCGGCCGAGCTGACGTCTCCCGCGAACACCGCCGCGACGACCGCGACCAGCGAGCCGCGCAGCGCCTGCCGCAAGGCGTGCCGATGCTGCTGGTGGCCGAGTTCGTGCGCGACGACCGCGTCGAATTCGCGATCGTCGCGCAGCCGGTGCACGAGCTGGTCGGTGACGACGACGATGCCGCCGGGCAAGGCGAACGCGTTCGCGCCGATTCCGGGCGCGTCGCGGAACTCGATGCGATCGGCGACGCCGCGATCGAGCCCGTGCAGCAGGTTCTGGAAGCGCGCGTACAGCTCGTCCTGCCGATCCTGCTCCAGTGCGCTCGGCTCCAGTCCGAAACGGTCGAGCTGCGCCAGCGTGTGTTCGCCGAGCGAATGCTCGGTGCCGGAAGGAATGGTCGCCGCGATGTGGTCGGCGAGTCGCGGCACGCCCCAGATCGCGCCGATCGCCAGAGCGGCGACGCAGATCAGCACGGCGGCGGCGACCGCGGGCGCGCGCCGCTCGAGACGATCGACCAGTGCCTCCAGTCGATGGCGGCGCGGGAACCAGACGTCGATCGGCGCGCTCGCCGGCAGCAGCAGCCGGGCACCGTCGCCGAACTCGACGGTGCGTTCCACATTGGCCAGCTTCGGCGTGACGGTCAGCTCCGCGATCGCGCCTTCGCGCGCGACGCCGTCGCCTTCGAGGACGTAGCGGCCGGCTTCGAGGTCGCGCAGCGTCGCCGCATGCGCGCGGCCGCTGCGGCCGTCGAAGTAGGTGCCGTCGAAGCGTTCGTTCATAGGCCGATGTCGATGTCGAACAAGCCGTCCATCTCGGCCGCGACGGCGTCGATATCCTCGCCGGCTTCCGCGTGCAGATCGGCCAGGTCTTCGCCGGCCAGCAGCGTCAAGCTCTGCGCGCGGTAGCGCGCGAGGCGCACCTTCGCCCAGGGAATCAGGAGGCCGGCGCTGCACAGGATCGCCACGGTGTTGCCGAGATACAACGCGCACAGGCGGCCGCCATTCAGGCTCGAACGGAACCGGTATGGCCCGAGTTCGGCACGGTTGTAGAGCAGGTTCGCGAGCGCCGCGTTGAGGAACGCCCAGACGACGAAGTAGCCGGAATACAGCGGCACCAGGAATGCGTAGCTGACCCACGCCGGCGGCGGCCCATGTGCGCCTTGCTGCGAGACGAACGAGAAGACGATCGCTCCGGTCAGCATGGAGGAGACGAAGGCCCAGGCGACCAGCGCGCCCCACGCGGCCAGATACGGCGGATAGAAATCCCGAGCCGTCGCGCGCAGAGCGAACGCGTGCCCGCCGTAGCGATGCTGTTCGACGAAGAACTGCTTCTGCTTGAACTTCATGTACGGGAACAGCAGTCCCACCGTCAGCACCAGCGGAAACCACAGCAACAGATAGCGCTTGATGGCCTCGCGATAGTCGGCGACGAAGCGGAAGCGCAGGCCGCGCCACGACGAGTAGCGCGCGCGGAACGCCGCCCCGCGCACCAGCAGCCATGGCGTGAGCACGGCGATCAGCGCGGCCAGGCCGAGTTGCAGCATTTCGCCGAACTGCCCGGCCAGCACGTAGCCGCCGAACAGCGCGACCGCGATCAGGCGGCCCTTCAGGATCGGCCCGGGCCGGGCGAGGTATTCGAACGGCACGCCGGCGAGCCGCGTGTTGCCGTAGAAGTAGCGTTCGCTGCGCACTTTCGCCCAGGCGGAATAGATGCCGAGCGTGACGATGCCGAGCGCCAGGTTGACGATCCAGATGCGGAAGTATTCGCGCGCGTCGCCGCTGAACTCGAACGGATGCTCGGTCGGCGCCGGTTCGGGCGGCGCAGGCGGCGCCGTAGGCTGCGGCTCACTCGCCGTGATGACGGGATCGTCCATTCCGCTCGCGCCGTGACGGCTGCCCCTCGCCTGCCCCGCGGCAGTCTAGCAGCGCACCGGCGTCAATCGTCGAGCAGCAATTCCGCCGCGCGTTCGGCGATCATCATCGTCGGCGCATTCGTATTGCCGCTGACCAGGTTCGGCATCACCGACGCGTCGACCACGCGCAGGTTGTCGACGCCGCGCACGCGCAGTTCGCCGTCGAGCACGGCGGCCGCGTCGCGGCCCATGCGGCAGGTGCCGACCGGGTGGTAGATCGTCTCGGCCTTGCGCCGCACGAAGTCGGCCAGCTCCGCTTCGCTCTGCGCGGCAGCGCCGGGGAAGATCTCCGCGCCGCGGTACGGCGCGAACGGCGCCTGCGCGAGGATTTCGCGCGCGAGCCTGGCCGCTTCGACCATCACCTTCAGGTCGAAGCCTTCCGCGTCGCCGAGATAGTTCGCGCGGATCTCCGCCGCGACGGACGGATCGGCCGACTTCAGCCGGATCGAGCCGCGGCTCCTCGGCCGCAGGAAGCAGGCGTGCACGGTGTAGCCGGAACCGGGCAGCTTGTTGCGGCCGTGGTCGTCGAGCAGGGCCGGCACGAAATGGAACTGCACGTCGCAGCGCGCGTCGGTGGCGTAGCGCGTGCGCACGAAGCCGCCGGCCTCGGCGATGTTCGAGGTGCCGATGCCGCGACGCCGGAGCAGGAATTCGAGCGCGACGGCCGTGTCGCTGACGGTGTCGTAGGTGATCTTGCGCGTCGACTGCACCAGGGTGCAGATGTCCAGGTGGTCCTGCAGGTTGGCGCCGACCTCGCGTGCGTCGAGCACGACGCCGATGCCGTGCTCGCGCAGATGGTCGGCCGGGCCGACGCCCGACAGCATCAGCAGCTGCGGCGAATTGATCGCGCCGCCGGCGAGCAGCACCTGACCGGCCTCGACGCGTTCGGAACGGCCACCGCGGCGATACTCGACACCGGCCGCGCGCGTGCCGTCGAACCGCACGCGCGTCGCCTGTGCCTGCGTCAGCACGGTCAGGTTCTCGCGCGCGCGTGCCGGCTTCAGGTACGCCACCGCCGCCGAACAGCGCGCGCCGTCGCGCTGCGTGACCTGATAGAAGCCGACGCCTTCCTGCGTGGCGCCGTTGAAGTCGTCGTTGCGCGGGATGCCGGCCGCGGCCGCGGCGTCGACGAAGGTCTGCGAAAGCACGTTGTGATGACGCAGATCCGACACCGTCAATGGACCACCGACGCCGTGCCACGCGTCGGCGCCGCGCGCGTTGTCCTCGCCGCGCTTGAACACCTCGAGCACGTTCGACCAGGCCCAGCGCGGATCGCCGGTCGCCTCGGCCCATTCGTCGTAGTCGGCGCCGACGCCACGCGCGTAGCACATCGCATTGATCGAACTCGATCCGCCGAGCACGCGCCCGCGCGGCCACCACAAGCGGCGCTGCCGCAATGCCGGTTCCGGCTCGGTCGAGTAGTCCCAGTTGATCCGCTTCAGCGCGAACAGCTTGCCGAGGCCGGCCGGCATGTGGATGAACGGATGCCAGTCGCGTCCGCCGGCTTCGAGCAGCAGCACGCGGTTGGCCGGATTCGCGCTGAGCCGGTTCGCCAACACGCAGCCGGCCGAGCCCGCACCGACGATGACGAAGTCGTAGCTCGAAACCATCGCGCGCCCCTTCCGACCACCGGAAGAGGCACGTTAAAACGATCGTTCGAAAATCTCAACCGTATCGCCGACGCGCAAGATGCCGCGGCCGCGTGGGATCAGGTTCTGGCCGAAGGTGACGCCCTTCGGCGTGCGCCGGTAGGTCGTCAAGGTGCGCAAGGGCTCGCCGGAAGGGTCGAACTCGCCGCGTTCGTAGTCGACCGTGGTGAAGACGCAGCGCGTGCAGGGCTTGACCACGTCGAACTCGACCGCGCCGATGCGGATGCGCTTCCAGCCGTCCTCGGCGTGCGGCTCGGTGCCGGTGACGACCAGGCTCGGACGGAAGCGCAGCATCGGCACCGGCTGCGCGAGCTTCGCGTTCAAGGCGTCGAGCGCGGCCTGCGAAATCAGCAGCAGCGGATAGCCGTCGGCGAAGCTGACCTCGTCGCCGGGCCGGCCGTAGTCCGCGTCGACCGCGCGTACGCAGTCCGCGTCCATGTGCACGAAGCGCGCGGGCAGACCGAGGAAGGCGCTGATCCACGCGTCGGCGCGCGCTTCGGCGACCTGCGCCTGCACGGTGCTCTTCCAGACCGTCGCCTCGATGCGTGCGGCGGATTCCGGCGGCGCCAGCCGCAGCACCGGCATGCCGGGCGCGCCCAGCGCGAGCGCATCGCCGTCGACCTCGGCGCGCACCAGGGTCAGGCGCGGATGCTGGCGCGCGGTGAGGAATTTTCCGTTCGCGTCGGCGACCATCCAGCGGCGGTCGCCGGCCAGGCCACGCGGCTCGACTTCGGCCTCGTCGCGCACCCACGCCGCACAGGACTTGATCGGGAATACGTGAATCGCGGAAAGCGTCGGCGTCATTGCACGATGATAGCGGCATGGGTGTGGATTCGTTTGCGGCGCTTTGGGAATGCATGAGCGGTGAGCGGTGAGCGGTGAGCGGTGAGCGGGAAGATCGTGACAGGCTCTGCTTTTTCCGCTCACCGCTCACCGCTATTCCGCTCACTCCCGACTATCGTCCCGCCCCGCAGCAACGAAACCATCGCATGCTAGGCTTGCGCCGCCTCCGAGGGACCCCCGTGCCGAGCCGCCCCGCCATCCAGCGCCACGAAGTCTTCGCCGTCGCCGTCGCGTTCGTGTACTTCTTCCTGGTGCTGGCCGCGTACTACGTGATCCGGCCGGTGCGCGACCAGCTCTCCGCCGCGGTCGGCTCGACCGCGCTGCCGATCTTCTACGCGGCGACCTTCGTCGCGACCCTGGCACTGGCGCCGCTGTTCGGCGCGCTGGTCGCGCGCTACCCGCGCCGCCGCTTCGTGCCGTTCGTGTACCTGTTCTTCATCGCCGGCATGGTCGCGTTCATTCCGCTGTTCAACGCGCAGGACAGGATCGACGCGCGCCTGCTCGGCTCGGCGTTCTTCGTCTACGGCAGCGTGTTCAACCTGTTCGTGGTGTCGGTGTTCTGGAGCTTCATGGCCGACCTGTTCGACGCCGAGCAGGCGCGGCGGTTGTTCCCGATCATCGCGCTCGGCGGCGCCGCGGGCGCGATCGCCGGACCGGCGTTGACCAAGGCGCTGGTGTTCGTGGTCGGCGTGCCCGGACTGCTGGTCATCTCCTCCGCCCTGCTCGGCTTGTCGATCGCCTGCATCTTCGCGCTGTCGCGCTGGTCGCAGCGCCACCCGGTCGCCGGCGACGATCGCCGCGATCAGCGCATCATCGGCGGCAGCTTCCTCGCCGGTGCGATCGAGACGCTGAAATCGCCGCTGATGCGTCGCGTCGCGCTGCTGATGCTGCTCGGCGACGCGGTCGGCACGGTCATCTACGCACTGCTCGCCGACTACAGCGGCGCGACCTATCCGACGCGCGAGGCGCGCACGGATTTCGCCGCCAGCGTCGACCTCTACGCCAACCTGCTGCAGGCCGCGCTGCAGCTCACCGTCACGCGCGCACTGATGGTGCGCGCGGGACCGGCACCGGCGCTGGCCCTCGACGGCGTGGTGAAGGCGGTGATGCTGGCGGGCCTGGCCGTGTTCAGCGGCGCCTGGATCGCGGTCGTCGCGGTGGTCACGCGGGCCAGCGCCTACGGCGTGTTCAAGCCGGCGTTCGACAGCCTCTACACGCAGGTCGACGCGGAGACGCGCTACAAGACCAAGAACTTCATCGACACTTCGGTCTGGCGCTTCGGCGACCTCCTGATCACCACCGGCTTCAACGGCCTGCGCACGCTCGGCATGACGCTGCCGGGATTCGCGGGACTGGCGATCCTCGCGGCGGGATGCTCCGGCTGGGTCGGCTGGAAGGCGGCGCGATCGCTCGGCGATCACGCCGCGGAAAAGCCGCGCACCGCCGACGCCTGATTCGCACCGCGCCTCAATCCTCGCCCGGCTCGGGCTTGTCGCGCGTCAGGATCGCCGCGGCGGGCGAATCGCCGACCAGCTTGCCGTCCGCGATCGAGATCGCGAAGTCCGCGGCCGGCTGCTGTACGCGGCGGGTCTTCAGATCGATGCTGCCGCGGCCGTCGACGCGCACGAGACGGATGTCGGCCAGCGACAGCGGCTTGCCCGCCGCGAGGCCGGTCGCGGGCTTGCGCGGCAGCACGATCCACGCGCTGCCGGCGGAGTCCGCGGAGAGCTTGCCGACGCCGTCGGCGCCGATCAGCAGCGCGCTCTTCTCGTCGACGCCGATGCCGAATACCTTGCCGCCCTTGCCCGCGGCGTCCGGCGCATCGAGACGCGCGAGGAAGGCGATCAGCCGGCCGAGGCGGTGGCGCTCGGAGAAGTGCGTGTCGGTGAGGACGTCTTCGAGAAAACGGAAATGCAGGAAGTCGCGCTCCAGCGTCACGCCGGAGTCGAACGGATCGGTCAGCGCGACCTTCGATTCCATGCTGCCGCCGTCGAGCGCGCCGTAGCTGTAGCGGCCGAGCACCGCCAGGCCCGCGCTCGATCCGCCGATCGGCCGGTTCGCGGCGACGTGGGCGTCGAGCGCCGCCTGCACCGGCGTGCCCTTCCAGTAACGGATGTAGTTGGACTGGTCGCCGCCGGCGAGGAAGATGCCGTCGGCGTTCTTCAGCGCGGCGATCACGCGCGGATCCGATGAGGCCTCGCGGTTGTGGAAGACGATCGTCTCGGCCGAGGCGACCGGCCCCCAGTCCTTCGCGAACGACTCGCCGTAGTTGCCGTCGTCCGGGTCGAAGCTGTCGTCGCCGACGGCGCGCAGGATCACGATGTGGCCGCCGCCGGCGCGCCGGGCGATGAAGCGGAACGCCTCGTTGAGCCGACCGCCGCCGCCCATCAGGGCGAGGCCGAATTCGGTATGCGCGGCGCGCGGCTTGGACGGATCGCCGCTGACGAAGTAGTCGAAGTTGCGGTCGCGGTAGTTGCGCGCCTTCGCCGCGGCCTCGGCGGCGGCGGGAGGCGCGAACGCGGCGGACGCGGCGGACGCGACCAGGCAGAGAAGAGCGGCGACGACGGGGATGCGCATGCGGCGGTGTCCTGATTGGCGATGACGTAGGCGTGAGCCGCATGACCCTTCACGGTCCGGCCCCGAGGGCACGTCGGAAACCTCGATCGACGCCATTCCCGCCGACACGGCACTCCATCCTGTTCTCGACCGAGCGGAGAAAACCAGGATGGAACCCGCCTTCGCGGGGATGACGAGCGAAAAGGGGCTCGACGCTCCCTTGACAAGGACGAGTTCGACGCGGATTTTTGAAATGCGCCAGTTCCCGCCTTCCGGCGACGGAGACGCGCCCGCGATTTCAATCCGGTCGCGGCCATTCGTCTAGGCGTGGACGCGACATGGCGGACCCCAGCGTGAACCCGGCGACCAGCCAGCCCGAACTCGAACGCGCACGCCCGGCCGCGGGTGCCGATGCGGCGCACGCGGCGCAGGTCGCGCGCCTGTTCAGCGAGCACAACCGCACCCTGATCGCGTTCCTCTCCAGCCGCCTCGACTCCGTCGCCGAGGCGCAGGAAGTCGCCCAGGAAGCCTACGTGCGCCTGCTGCGCCTGGAACATCCCGAACAGGTCGGCTTCCTGCGCGCCTACCTGTTCCGCATCGCCTCCAATCTCGCCGTCGACCGCCTGCGCCAGCGCAACGCGCGCGCCGACACCGACCAGGACGAACCGCTCGCCGACCTGTTCGAGGAATGGCTGGCCGCGCCGGCGCCCGAGCGCCGCGCGCTGGCGGCCGATCAGCTGCGCATCGTGCGCGAAGCGCTGCGCGAACTGCCGCGCAAGACCAGCGCCGCCTTCGTCATGCACGCGATCGAGGGGTGCGGCTTCGACGTGATCGCGCAGACGATGCAACTCAGTGAGCGCATGGTGCGCTACCACGTGGCGCGCGCGATGGCGCACTGCCGCGAACGCCTGGATGCCGAGGAGAACACCTGACATGGACCCGAACCGTCCCGATCCGACCCCGCTGCACGCCGCCGCCGACTGGTGGGTGCGCCTGCGCGATCCGCGCCGTGCCGCGCGCAGCGAGGAACAATGGCTGGAATGGAGCGGACGCGATCCGCGCCACCCCGACGCGTTCGCGCGCGTGAGCGAACTCGGCGCGCAGCTCGGCGCGCTCGACGCCGAAGCGCGGCAGGGATTCGTGCGCGAGTTCGCGCCGAGGCGGACGCGGCGCTGGTGGCCTTTCGCGCTCGCCGCCTCGTTCCTGCTCGCCGCCGTCGCGGTCGGCACGATGCTGCGCGATCGCCTGCGTGCCGACGCGGTCGAAAGCGCCAGCTACGCCACTCCGGTCGCGGTCGACCGCGACATCGCGCTGTCGGACGGATCGCAGATCGCGCTCGGCGGCGCGACGCAGCTGACCACGCACTACACGCCGGCGCGCCGCGACGTCGACCTCGGCGCGGGCGAGGCGTACTTCCAGGTGGCGCACGACACCAAGCGGCCCTTCATCGTCGCCGCCGGGAAGATCTCGATCCGCGCGGTCGGCACCGCCTTCAACGTGCGCCGCACCGGCGAGCGCGTCACCATCGCGGTCGCCGAAGGGCGCGTGCGCGTGGCCGGCAGCGAAGGTGCAGCGATCGGCAAGGTCTCCGCGGCCGACGCGCTGGAAGCGGTCGCCGGCCAGCAGATCTCCTTCGACCCGCGCGCGTCCGGCCTGACGGTCAGCGCGATCTCGCCGACCCGCGCCACCAGCTGGCGCGAGCACCGCCTCGAATTCGTCAACGAACCGCTCGATTCGGTGGTCGCCAACATCAACCGCTACTCCACGCGCCCGCTGGTGCTCGCCGACGCCAGGCTCGGCACGCTCGCGTTCACCGGCACGGTCGACCCCGCCGCGCTCGACGGCTGGCTGCGCGCGCTGCCGAAGATCCTGCCGGTGCGCGTCGGGGGCGATGCCGGACAGGTGACGATTTCGGCGGCGCGTGCTGCGCGCTGATCGCGTCCGTCCCGCCGCGGCTTGTGCGCGTCGATGGATTCCAGCGCGACGGGACCTCGAAAGGCCTCGATGCCGTCGCACCGCGAACACGGGGATCGACGGATTCCGTTTGACCAGCCGCGGGACAGCCGCTGTGGAGAAGCGCCTCGCGGGAGTGATGCAGCTTCTGAAGGTTCCCTTGCGCGGGAACGACGGGAACGACGTAACGCGCGCGACCGGCACAGAACGGACCGGGCCGGACGGACACGGTTTCGTGACCGCCGCATTTCAAAATCCGCCCGATGATCCGTCATGGCTCCCGAGCCGCGCCGTTGCCGCGGCAACGGGGATGTCCATGGGTAGTCGCGCGGTTTCGCCGCACAGGGTTGTTTCGTTCGTTCTGATCGTCGTTCTGGCGTTCCTCGCGCTGCCGTGGCCGGCCGCGGACGCGCGGGCGCAAGGATCGCCGGCGCCAGTGGATTTCGCGATCGCGCCGCAGCCGCTGGCCGGTGCGCTGATCGAGTACTCCAAGCAGGCCCACGTGCAGGTGCTGACCTCGGGCGCGAACCTCGACAACGCGCAGTCGCCGGGCGTCAACGGCAAGCTCAGCGCGTCCGCCGGCCTGCGCAAGCTGCTCGAAGGCACCACGTTCAGCTCGGAATTCACCGACGCGAACACGGTCGTGGTCAAGCCGGCGGCGTCGCGGCCCGCCGCGAAGGAGCCGGCGCCGACCAAGACGGCGGCGCCGAAGGAGAGCGACGTTCCGCAGGAACCGCCGGCCGAACTGGAGAAGCTCACCGTCACCGGCTCGCGCATCCCGCGCGCGCAGGTCGAGGGGCCGGCGCCGGTCGTCGTCGTCACCGCGGCGGACATCCGCAACAACGGCTTCGCCAGCACCTACGACATCATGACGTCGCTGACCCAGAACCTGGGCTCGCTCGACAACAACGCCAATACCAACGGCTTCTCCAACGGCGCGATCGCGGTCGACCTGCGCGGCCTCGGCCCCAACCACACTCTCGTGCTCGTCAACGGCCGGCGCATCGCCGACTACCCGCAGTCCTACGGCGGCAACAGCAACTTCACCGACATCTCCAGCATCCCCGCGTCGATGATCGAGCGGGTCGAAATCCTGTCCGGCAGCGCTTCGGCGGTGTACGGCTCCGACGCCGTTTCCGGCGTCATCAACTTCATTCTCAAGCAGAAGGTCGACGGCACCACCGTCGACCTGCGCGTCGGCGACACCCAGCACGGCGGCGCCAGCTCCCAGCGCCTGCAGGTCACCAGCGGCTGGTCGAGCGGCAACTTCGACTCGGTGTTCTCGCTGGAACTGTTGAACAAGACGCCGCTGTGGGCCTACCAGCGGCGCTACACCGATTCCAAGCTCGATTCGCCGGTGCCGACCTACGCCTCGCCGGTGTTCACCCTCATCGACGAGAACGGCGACTACATCGACCCGGGCAAGGAAACCTGCGACGCGCTCTCGCATCTCGATCGCGGCTCGGTGTTCCACGCCTATCGCCGCAACTACGGCTACTACTGCGGCAGCAACCAGGACGTCGGCTACGGCACGCTCGAGAACGGCCGCAAGGCGGCGAACTTCTACGGCACCGCCACCTACCACTTCAGCGACCACCTCGACTTCTTCCTCGACCTGCAGGCCAGCACCTCGCACCAGGAGGGCTACAACACGCCGCTGCAGTGGCAGAACAGCTACCAGCTCAACGGCGACTCGACGCCGGTGCCGTTCTACAACCTCGCCACCGGCCGGATCGAGCAGTGGCAGCGCCGCTATTTCACGATCGAGGAGAACGGCGGCTTCGAGCGCGGCAAGATCCGCAACATCAACAACACCTACTCGATCAACACCGGCGTCAAGGGCTCGATCCCCGACACCGCCTGGACCTACGAGGCGCTGTTCGGCCACTCGCAGAACCAGCTGAAGAGCAAATGGCCGGCGCTGATCTCGGCGAAGGCGCAGGCGCTCTATCTCGGCCCCTCGCTCGGCATCGATCCCGACAGCGGCTACCAGATCTACGACGCGCCGATCAGCCGCCTGTACACCCCGCTGACGGTCGACCAGTTCCGCTCGATCACGCAGGACTCGATCGACCGCGACTTCAGCCGCGCGGAGAACTTCAGCGCGACCCTGACCAACACCGAGCTGTTCCACCTGCCGGCCGGCCCGGTCGGCTTCGCCGCGGTGGCCGAGTACGGCAACCAGTACTACGGCCTCAAGCCCGATCCGCTCTCGCTCGACGGCACCTACTACGGCCTGCACAACACCGGCGCGGTCGGCTCGCGCGACCATACCGGCGCCGGCGTCGAATTCAACGTGCCGGTGTTCTCGATGCTCAACATGAACGCCGCCGGCCGCTACGACCGCTACGAATATTCCTCGACCTCGTCGGGCAAGTTCACCTGGTCGCTGGGCCTGGAGTTCCGTCCGTTCGAGAGCCTGCTGCTGCGCGGCTCGGCCGGCACCGGCTTCCGCGCGCCGGACCTGTCCTACCTCTACGCCGGCCTCAGCGGATCGAGCTCGAGCGCGCCGGACTACTACTACTGCCGCGAGTTCGAGCCGGACGTCGACATCGGCGACTGCAGCCGCAGCGACGTGCCCTACAACGGCCGCAGCCACGGCAGCACCACGCTGAAGAACGAGACCAGCCGCTCGTTCACCTACGGCTTCGTCTATTCGCCCGTGCGCGGCCTGGACATCACCGCCGACTACTACAACATCCGGCTGAAGAACGAAGTGCTGTACCAGGACAGCGACATGATCCTGCGCCAGGAAGCCGACTGCCGCCTCGGCGTGCTCGACATGAACTCCGCGCTGTGCCAGCAGGTGCTGACCCAGGTCGTGCGCAACCCGGCCACCGACCCGGCCAATCCGCTCGGCATCACCTCGGTGCTGGTGCTGCCGATCAACGCGGCGGTCGACCGCACCTCGGGCGTCGACGTCAAGGCGCACTACAAGCTCGAAACCGATCGCGTCGGCACGTGGGACTTCGATCTCGGCTACACCTACGTCATCAGCCACGACCTGCAGCAGTTCCCGGGCGACCCGGTCGTCGACGAGCTGAAGGACCTCTACAACTACGTCATCCCGCGCGACAAGACTTCCTACTCGGTGACGTGGAACTACGACAAGATCACCACCACGCTGTACGGCTATCGCCTCGGCGGCCTGCCGGACTACGACGGCACCCAGCGCCTCGCGCCGACCTTCGTCTACAACGGCTCGTTCAACTACCGCTGGAGCGACGCGCTGACGCTGAGCCTGATCGTCGACAACCTGCTCGACAAGGAACCGCGCCGCAAGGGCGAATGGACCAGCTATCCGTACTATCCGAACCGCTGGTACAGCCCGCTCGGCCGCTCGTTCTTCGTGCAGGCGAACTACCGCTTCGGCGGCAAGGACTGAGCGGACGCGGATCGGCCCGCGGCATGCGCGCGAACTCGCTCGCGGCGAAGCATGCGTGCCGCGCGCTCGCGCTCGCCGCGGCGGGCGCCGCGCTCTGCGCCTGCGCACCGCCGCGCGTCGATTCCACGGACGCGGCGCCGGTCGCGCGCAAGGTTCCGCACGTCGTCTCCTCGCCGAACGGCGATCGCGTCGACGACTACTACTGGCTGCGCGACGACACGCGCAGCCGCGCCGACGTGCTCGGCTACCTGCGCGCCGAGAACGCGTACTACGCGCACACGATGGCGCCGCTGCAGGCGCAGGCCGACCGCCTCTACGACGAGATCACCTCGCGCATCGCCGCCGAGGACGCCAACGTGCCGGTGCGCGAGCGCGGATGCTGGTACCAGACCCGCTACGAGGGCGGCGCCGGCTATCCGCGCTTCGTGCGTCGCTGCGGCAACGAAACCGCCGCCGAGGAACTCCTGCTCGACGAAGCCGCGCTCGCCGCCGGGCACGACTACTACCACGTGCGCTCGCGCGTCGTCAGCCCGGACGAACGCCTGCTCGCCTACGCCGAGGACACCTCCGGGCGCTATCAATGCACGATCCGCATCAAGGATCTCGGCCGCGGCGAAACCCTGCCGGACGAGATCCGCGGCACCTCCGGCGCGATCGCCTGGGCGGACGACAACCGCACGTTCTTCTACGTCGAGAACGATCCGGTCACGCTGGCCACCCGGCGCGTCCGCCGTCATGTCCTCGGCACCAGCGCCGCCGAGGACGTCACCGTCTACGAGGAGCCGGACGACCGCTACTACGTCGACCTGGCGCGCAGCGGTGACGACCGCTTCCTCGTCATCCAGCTCGACAGCCGCACCACCAGCGAGGCGCGCTACCTGCCGGCGAACGCGCCGCTGGCGCCGTGGCGGATCCTGGCGCCGCGCGAGAGCGGCGTCGAATACGACGTCGACCACGTCGACGGCGGCTGGGTCGTGCGCACCAACTGGCAGGCGCCGAACTTCCGCATCGTGCAGGTCGACGACGCCGACGCCGGCGACAAGCGCCGCTGGCGCGAGGTCGTCGCCGCGCAGGACGGCACGACGATCGAGCGCGTCGCGGTGTTCCAGAACCATCTCGCGCTCGGCGAGCGCGGCGACGGGCTGCGCCGCCTCCGCATCGTCGATCGGCGCGACGGACACCAGTTCCACGTCGGGTTCGACGCCACCGATTACACCGCCACGCTCGGCGACAACCGCGTGCAGGGCACGCACGAGCTGCGCTACGACGTCACCTCGCTGACCACGCCGCCGTCGACGTATCGCCTCGACATGCGCAGCGGCGAGCGCACCCTGCTCGAGCAGGCGCGCATTCCCGGCTACGACGCTGCCGCCTACGAGGCCACGCGCATCCGCATCGACGCACGCGACGGCACGCGCATTCCGGTCTCGCTCGCGTATCGCAAGGGCCTGCGCCTCGACGGCACGGCGCCGCTGCTGCAGATCGGCTACGGCGCCTACGGCGTGTCGAGCGACCCGCGTTTCGATCCGGCCTATGCGTCCTTGCTCGACCGCGGCTTCGTCGTCGCCGTCGCGCACGTGCGCGGCGGCGGCGAGATGGGGAACGCCTGGCACGATGCCGGCAAGCTGCTGCACAAGCAGAACACGTTCGACGATTTCGTCGACGTCACGCGCGCGCTCGTCGCCGCCGGCTATGCCGACCGCGCCAAGGTCTTCGCCACCGGCCGCAGCGCCGGCGGCCTGCTGATGGGCGCGATCGCCAACCAGGCGCCGCGCGACTACCGCGCCATCGCCGCCGGCGTGCCCTTCGTCGACGTGCTGACCACGATGCTCGATCCCAGCGTGCCGACCACCACGAACGAGTACGAGGAATGGGGCGATCCGCGCGAGAAGCGCTACTACGATGCGCTCCTGTCGTATTCGCCGTACGACAACGTCCGCGCGCAGGACTATCCCGCGCTGTTCGTCACCACCAGCCTCAACGACTCGCAGGTGCAGTACTACGAACCGGCGAAATGGGTGGCCAGGCTGCGCGCGCGCAAGACCGACTCGCAGCCGCTGCTGTTCAAGGTCGACATGGACGGCGGCCACAACGGCAAGAGCGGACGCTTCGGCCGCTACCGCGAGACGGCGCAGATGTATGCGTTCTTTCTCGATCGGCTGGAATCGTCTGCCGACTGATGGCGATCCATCGTCGCCGCCGCAGCGGTGAGCGGTGAGCGGTGAGCGGTGAGCGGTGAGCGGTGAGCGGTGAGCGGTGAGCGGTGAGCGGTGAGCGGTGAAGCCTGCCGAAATGCGTGCGTTTCCAGAAGCTCGATGAGGAAACTCGTGACATCATCCCCGCGAAAGCGGGGATCCATCTTGCTCTGGACTCGCGGTCAGAATCAGAGCGGATCCCCGCATTCGCAGGATGATGAAAGTCGGGAGTCCCGCGAAGTCATCGAGGCAGAACCTACACCCGCGAATAGCTCCACGACTGCATGCGCCCGTCGCGATACGGCATCACGCCGTGGAACGGGCGCAGGTCGCCGTCGAAGACCAAGGGCAGGAAATGGCGATCGCCCTCCCACATCGGCAGCTCGTGCAGGCGCTCCAGTTCGACCCACTCCAGGGCGCCCTCGTGATTGGAATCGAGCGGCGTGCCCTCGAAGCGCGTGACGACGAAGAGGAAGCCGAGCCAGTCCTCGCCGTGCTTGCCGAAGCCGGGCCAGCTGATCGTGCCGCGCAGCTGCAGTTCGGTGCATTCGATGCCGGCTTCCTCGCGGATCTCCCGGCGCATGCCGGCGAGCACGTCCTCGTGCGGATCGAGCTTGCCGCCGAGTCCGTTGTACTTGCCGAGGTGCAGGTCGTTCGGGCGCGCGTTGCGGTGGATCATCAGCACGCGCCGGCGATCCGGCGACAGCACGTATCCGAGGGTGGCGACGATCGGGGTGTAGGGCATCGGCTGTGCACAGCAGAAAGGAGCTGTCCATCATAGCCGCTGTGGTTACACTGGCCCGTATGCCTCCGGCGCCGTTGCCGCCCACGCGCAACGTCGCCCCACATCAGGTGCCGCGATGGGTATTGAGACGATTTCCGAACAGCGCTGCTTCGGCGGCGTGCAGGGCTTCTACCGCCACGAGTCGAAGGAGACCGGCGGTGCGATGAAATTCGGCGTGTACCGCCCGCCGCTCGCGGACGGCGCCAAGGCGCCGGTGCTGTACTACCTTGCCGGCCTGACCTGCACCGAGGAGACCTTCGTCATCAAGGCCGGCGCGCAGCGGCTCGCCGCCGAGCTCGGCCTGATCCTGGTCACGCCGGACACCAGCCCGCGCGATACCGGCATCGAAGGCGCGACCGGCGACTGGGAATTCGGCGAGGCCGCCGGTTTCTATCTCGACGCGACCACGCCCGCGTATGCGTCGCGCTTCCGCATGTACAGCTACGTCACGAAGGAATTGCCGGCCGTACTCGGCGCGCATTTCGCCGCGGCGGATCTCGGACGCGAGGCGATCTTCGGCCACTCGATGGGCGGCCACGGCGCATTGACCATCGCGCTGAAGAATCCGCAGCGTTACCGCTCGGTGTCGGCCTTCGCGCCGATCGTCGCGCCGAGCCACGTGCCCTGGGGACTGAAGGCCTTGCCGCGCTATCTCGGCAACGACACGAAGACCTGGCGCGCCTACGACACCGTGGCGCTGATCGAGGACGGCCACCGCTTTCCCGGCACGATCCTGGTCGATCAGGGTTCGGCCGACAAGTTCCTCGACATCCAGTTGCAGCCCTCGCGACTCGACGAAGCCGCGCGCGCGGCCGGCCAGGCACTGAACCTGCGCCTGCGGGACGGCTACGACCACAGCTACTACTTCATCGAAACCTTCGTCGAGGACCACCTGCGGCATCATGCGCAGGCGCTCCGGGGCTAGGAAAATTCCGCCTTCGACGGTCGAGGGAGATGGCCGGACCGGAACCGCCGGCACGTCGAGCCCGTGCGCTACTCGTGCTGCAGTACGTTGACCAATCTGCCGAGCGGATCGCGCACGTAGAAGCGCCGAACGCCCCAAGGTTCCCGCGTGGGGCCGTATTCGAGCGCGATGCCCGCCTTCCCGACGCGCGCCAGCGCGGCGTCGAGATCGTCGACCTCGATCGACAGATGCGGCACCGGCGTGCCGTTGCCGCCTTCCGTCGCGACGCTGACCTGCACCGTCATCCTGGCGACCGAACCATAGGCGCGGATCCAGCCGTGATCCATCAGCACGTCGAGGCCGATCAGGTCGCGATAGAACGCGTCCGCCTCGGCGAGGCCGGATTCGGTCGCTTCGAGATTGGCGACGATGCGCAGCACGTTCATCGGATCAGTCTCCCATTCGATGGGCGATCGCGCACGCCCACCCGGCCTCGTCCATGCGGCATTCGCCGGCCGGCATCCCTGCTTCGCGCGCGGTGACGGCTAAGGGCCGCTTCGGCCGATGTCTTCATTCCAGAGCTCCGGCCGCTCGCGCATGAACTTCTCCATCAGCGCGACGCAAGCCGGATCGTCGACGAGCTCGATCGCGACGCCGCGGCTGCGCAGCCAGTCCTCCTCGCCCATGAACGAGCGATGCTCGCCGACGACGATGCGGCGGATGCCGTACAGCACGATCGCGCCGCTGCACATCGCGCACGGCGACAGCGTCGTGTACAGCGTGCAGTCGCGATAGACCGCGGCCGGCTGGCGGCCGGCGTCTTCCAGCGCGTCCATTTCCGCGTGCAGGATCGCGCTTCCGCGCTGCACGCGGCGGTTGTGGCCGCGGCCGATGATGCGGCCGTCGTGCACGACGACCGAACCGATCGGGATGCCGCCTTCGCCGAGGCCGGCTTCGGCCTCGGCGCGCGCGGCGGCGAGGAATTCCAGATGCGTTGCTGCGGACGTCATCGTGCGGCCTCCGTCGAAGATCACGATCCTCGGCGAGCCGGCGAACGGCGTCAATCGCCGACGAGGAGAGGCAGCGCGAACAGGATCGCGCCGACCACGAACAGCGCGGTCAGCGCGTGCACCAGCGGATGATTCACGCGCAGGAACACGAACTGCTCGATCGCGCGGCCGACCCAGAACAGCGACATGCCGACGAGGAGCGCGTGACCGAGGCGCGTATCGAGCAGATCGTACGGCAGGAAGAAGCACAGCGCCGCGACGCCGAAGAACACGTAGGTCAGGCGCAGGTTGAGGATCTGCACGACCGCGCGTGTCGCCGTGTTCGTACGCCGCAGCGCCTGCGGCCAGTCGAACAGTTTCCAGAACGCGAGATGGAACAGCGCGAAGCCGAGGCTGTGCGCGCCGCAAAGCAGGACGATGATTTCGCGGTTCGTCACGTCAGCGCTTGCGCGGCGACACCCACATCGCGATGTCCGCCTCGAACACGACGGCATTGCCGATGTCGCGCACTTCCACGCGCGCCTGCAGCTCCTGCGCCGCCGCCGCGTCGGCGACCGTCGGCACCGTCGCGGTCGCGGTCATCGTGCCATGCGCCTTGGCGACGTAGCGCACCGTCATGCCCTTCGGAATCCAGCGCATCGAGTCGGGGATGGTCGCGTCCGTCGCCAGCCCGCCGGCCAGCTCGGCCATGTTGCACAGCGCGATCGCGTGCACGCTGCCGATGTGGTTGCGCACGGCGCGGCGGTCGCGAATCTGCACGATGCAGCGCCCGGGCTCGAGCACCTCGACGCGCGGCGCGATCGAGGCGAAGTACGGCGCGCGCCGGCAGATCAGCTTGGCGAACAGCCAGCGCCCGGACGGCGATGCGCCGAGGCGTCGGAACAGGCGGAGGGCTTGGGAACTCATGTCGATCGGCCTCGCTGCGTTCACGATCATGCAGGGCTTTCCTCTCTCGCTTGAGGGAGAGGTGAACATCTTGGGTTTCCCTTCTCCCCGGGAGAAGGTGGCCCGAAGGGCCGGATGAGGGAAACTCGAAGTGAAGCGCTCCACTCCGACTCCCCTCACCCGCGCCTGCGGCGCGACCTCTCCCGCAAGCGGGAGAGGTGAAATCTCAACTCCGCAGAGCTTTGCGCGACTCGACTCAGGCCACCGAGCGCAGCGGGCGCTTGCCCTCGTGACGCGTACCGGCGGCCAGCTCCGACGGATCGAAGTCGTCGACCGAGATGAACTCGAACGTCGCCTTGCGCACGCGCGCGAGCAGCTCGCGCTCGGCGGTGCTGATCACGCCCTTGGCTTCGGCGTCGGCCAGCTGCGCCTCGTAGTCGTGGCCCTGCAACTCGCCGGCCTTGGCCGCCTTGAGGAACTTGCGCTCGACCGGCTCGGCCGCGATCACTTCCGGCAGCAGCGCGTTCATGCGGCCGACCACGTTGTTGGCGCTCGGCGTCAGGTAGGTCCATTCGGCGAGGCGGTCGCGCGCCTCGTTCGGCGCGCACAGCAGCGCCGCGACGCGATGGCCGAGGCGATCGGACGGCGGCACCTCGCGCCGGCCGAACGGGAACACCAGCGCGTACAGCACCCACGCCGCCGGGCGGATCGGGAAGTTGCGCAGCACGCCGTCGAGCGCGTTCTGCATGCGATACGCGCAGTCGTGGAACGCCCAGGCCAGCAGCGGCTGGTCGGCGACCGGACGGCCCTGGTCCTCGTAGCGCTTGAGCATCGCGCTGGCGATGTACAGGTTCGACAGCACGTCGCCGAGTCGCGCCGACAGCTTCTCCTTGAACTTCAGCTTGCCGCCGAGCAGCAGCATCGAGCTGTCGGCGAGCAGGGCCAGATTCGCCGCATAGCGATTGAGCTTGCGGTAGTAGCGGCGCGTGTAGGCGTCGCCCGGCACGCGGCCGATCTTGGCGAAGGTCAGGCCGAGCACGAGGCTGCGCACTGCGTTGGAGATCGCGAAACCGACGTGCGCGAACAGCTCGCGGTCGAACGCGCGCAGACGCGTGCCGTAGTCCTCGATCTGCGCGGCCTGCATTTCCTTCAGCACGTGCGGATGGCAGCGGATCGCACCCTGGCCGAAGATCATCAGGCTGCGCGTCATGATGTTGGCGCCTTCGACGGTGATCGCGATCGGCGCGGTCTGCCAGCCGCGGCCGGCGTAGTTGTTCGGGCCGAGCTGCACGCCCTTGCCGCCGTGCACGTCCATCATGTCCTTGGCGACTTCGCGGCCGAGTTCGGTCGCGTGGTACTTGGCGATCGCCGACGGCACCGCCGGCTTCTCGCCGCGCGCGACCGCCGCGGCGGCGGCCTTCGACAGCGCGGTGATCGCGTAGGTGTGGCCGCCGATGCGCGCGAGCGCCTCCTCGACGCCTTCGAAACGGCCGATCGACATGCCGAACTGCTTGCGGATGCGCGCGTACGCGCCGGTCGCGATCGCGCACATCTTGACGCCGCCGGAAGCGGTCGACGGCAAGGTGATCGCGCGGCCGACCGACAGGCATTCGATCAGCATGCGCCAGCCCTGCCCGGCCATGTCGGCGCCGCCGATCAGCTGCGACAGCGGCACGAACACGTCCTTGCCGCGCAGCGGGCCATTCTGGAAGGCCGCGTTGAGCGGGAAGTGGCGACGGCCGATCTCCAGGCCCTTGGTGTCGCGCGGAATCAGCGCGAGCGTGATGCCGATGTCGTCGACGTCGCCGAGCAGGTGCTCGGGGTCGTACATGCGGAAGGCGAGGCCGATCAGGGTCGCCACCGGCGCCAGCGTGATGTAGCGCTTGTCGAAGGTCAGGCGCACGCCGAGCACCTGCGCGCCCTGCCACTCGCCCTTGCAGACGATGCCGTAGTCGGGGATCGAGGTCGCGTCCGAGCCCGCGGTCGGACCGGTCAGCGCGAAGCACGGCACTTCGCGGCCGTCGGCCAGGCGCGGCAGGTAGTAGTCGCGCTGGTCCTGCGTGCCGTAGTGCAGCAGCAGCTCGCCCGGACCGAGCGAATTGGGCACGCCGACGGTCGAGGACAGCGAACCGGACACGCTCATCAGCTTCTGCAGCACCGCCGACTGGCCGAGCGCCGAGAATTCCAGGCCGCCGTACTGCTTCGGGATGATCATGCCGAAGAATTTCTTCTTCTTGACGAACTCCCAGATCTCCGGCGTGAGATCGGCCAGCTCGTGGCTGATCTGCCAGTCGTTGACCATCGCGCAGACTTCCTCGACCGGACCGTCGAGGAAGGCCTGTTCCTCGACGCTGAGTTCGGGCTTGGGCTGCTTGAGCAACTGGTTCCAGTCCGGCTTGCCGCTGAACAGCTCGCCCTCGAAACCGACCGTACCGGCTTCGAGCGCGGTGCGCTCGGTGTCGGAGATCGGCGGCATCACCTTCTGGAACGCGCCGAGCAGCGGCGCGGTGATCTTCGTGCGGCGGAAGTCGACCAGATTCAGCGGCACCGCGATCGCGGCGAACACGATCAGCGGCAGCAGGGTCGCGAGCAGCGAGGAGCCGGCCAGCCAGCCGGCCACCACGATCGCGACGGCGGTCGCGACGCTCCACGCGCGCAACCCGGTGCGAAAGTACGCGGCGCCGAGCGACACCAGCAGGCCGGCCAACAACGGAAGGATCGCGCTCATCTCAGTGCTCCTCGCTTGCGAGCGATTGCAGAAACTCTAGTACGTGGCGGGTAAATGCGTCGTTGTCGTCGCCGGCGACCATGTGCGAGGCCTGCGGCACGACGACGTGGCGCGCCTGCGGCGCCAAATGGAGGAATTCGGCGATGGTCGTCTGCGAGACGATGTCGCTCTCGCCGCCGCTGACCAGCAGCAGCGGCACGCGGATGCGGCGCACCGCGTCGAGCAGCATCGGTTGATGGCTGTCGATGTCGGGCGTGAGATCGTCGAGGAGGCGCGGATCCCAGTGCCAGCGCAGACGCCCGTCGCCGTGGTCGACCAGCAGCGAACGCAGACGCTCCGGAGGTTTGCGCTCGCGCCGATGCGGCAGGTAGGCGGCGATCGCGTCGCTGGCTTCCTGCAGCGAGGCGAAGCCGTGCGGATGCGCGCGCATGAAGCCGAGGATGCGTTCGACGCCGCGCGTCTCCCAGCGCGGCGTCACGTCGACCAGCACCATCGCGCCGAACGCGTTCTCGTCGCGCCCCTGCGCCGCGATGCCGAGCAGGCCGCCCATCGAGGCGCCGACCAGCACCGGCCGCGGGCCGACGGTGGCGGCGACCGCGAGCAGGTCCTCGACCATCGGCTCGAAGTGGTACGGCTGCTCGCCGCGCCAGCCGCTGTCGCCGTGGCCGCGCGCGTCGAAGCCGACGCAGGCAAAACCGGCGGCGGCGATGCGCTGCATGCTCGTCGCCCAGGCCAGATGCGTCTGGCCGAATCCGTGCGCGAAGACGACGCCGCCGCGCGTGCCGGGCAGGCTCCCGAGCGCGAGTTCCATCCCATCCGGACGGATCAGGCGGCTCGCGGTCGCGATCGGCAACGATGAGGCGGCACTTTCCATACGATGCAGTATGGATAACCCACAGGGTGAAATCAATACGCAACCGTACTGATTAATTTGTCCTTTGTAAACATTAGTTTACCCTTTGGAGATTCAATTCCCGGCGACCATCGGGCAGACTTACGCGCATGGCCGCGCTCAGCAAGCTCGAACCGAAAACCCGCCTCAGCGCGGCCGACTGGGAAGAAGCGGCGCTGGAGGTGCTGGCGGAGAACGGCGTCGGTGCCGTGGCGGTGGAATCGCTGGCGCGCCGGCTCGGCGTGACCAAGGGTAGTTTCTACTGGCATTTCGCCACGCGCGAGGCCCTGCTGCAGGCCGCGCTGGAGCGCTGGGAGCGTTCCGACGAAGCCGAACTGGAAGCCGCGATCGCCGCCGCCTCCGACCCGCGCGAGCGCCTGCGCGAACTGATCCGCCAGGTCAGCCACAAGCATCCCTCGCACGCGGTGTTCGCCGCGCTGATCAAGTCGATCGACCAGCCGCTGATCCGGCCGCTGATCGAACGCGTCTCGCAGCGCCGGCTCGCCTTCGTCACCGAAGCCTTCCATCAGGCCGGCTTCGACGCCGCCGCCGCGGCGAACCGCGCGCGCCTGGCCTACTCCGCCTACGTCGGCTTCGTGCAGCTCGCGCAGATCGGCCAGCCGCGCATGAACCACGACGAGTTCGAGGTCTACATCCGCGACTTCATCGGCATCCTGATTCCGCAGTGAGCGCATAGCTCAGCGTCCCGCGACCATCAGCCCGGGCAGCAGGATCGCGCCGACGGAAATCTTCGGCCGCCGGATCGGACAGGTACCGAGTACGCGCAGCTGCGGCAGCAGCTGGCGCAGATTGCCGGCGATGGCGACGCCGGTGACGGCATGGCGCACGCGGCCGCCTTCGACCCAATGGCCGGTCGCCGCGACGGAAAAGTCGCCGGTGACGGGATTGGGCGCGCTGCCGTGGATGCGCTCGACCCACAAGCCGGTGTCCAGCGCCGCGGCGAGCGCGCTTTCCGGAATCGCGCCCTCGAGCAGCACGTTGTGCACGCCTCCGGCATGCCCGGTCGAGCGCAGCCCGAGCCGTCTCGCCGAGTAGCCGTCGAGCAGCAAGGTGCGCACGCATCCGTCCTCGACGATCCGCGTGCGGCCCGTCGCGACGCCTTCGTTGTCGAAGTTCGTCGAACCGAGCCCGCCGCGCTCGTGCGCGTCGTCGACGATCGACGTGCCCGGCGCGAACACGCGCTGGTTCACGCAGTCGCGCAGGAACGTCAGGCCGCGCAGGTGCGCGGAACCGAACAGCGCCGAGAACGCCGCCTGCATCAGCCACGCCGCGACGCGCGGGGCCAGCAGCACGCGGCAGCGCCCGGTCGCGATCGGACGTGCGCCGAGCAGCGATTCCGCCGTGCGCGACAGGTCGGCGACGAGATCCGCGACGGCGGTCGCGGCGAGCGGCCGACGAAAATGCCGAAGATCGGCCGCGCGCTGCGCCTCGTGCCCGCGGCGGGCGATCCATTCGCCGCCGACGGCGTGCAGGGTCGCCGCCTCGAAGCCGAGGAATCCGGCCGAGGTCGCCAGCACGCTGCTGCACGACTGCGACTCGGAGAACAGCGCCGTCAGCCTGGAACGCGCGCTGCCGCGCGATCCCAGCGGGCTCCATCGCGCGAGCTTGCGTGCGGCGGCCGCGGCGCCGTCGGACGAGGGATGCCAGATGTCGAGATCCTCGAACCGCGTCGGATGCAGCGCGGCATCGGGCAGGTCGATCCACGGATCGGGATCGGCGAAATCCGCGATCGCGCAGGCGTTGCGCAGGCCGTCGGCGATGTCCGTGTCGCGCAGCGAGGCGATCTTGCAGCGCCCGTGGCGGCGCTGCTTGATGACGCTCGCCACCAGCACCGAGCGTACGACGTGCTCGATCTTCTCCAGCTCGCCGCCGCGCAGCTGCACGCGCAGCGTGCGCGTGCGCGCCAGCGCGACCGCCGCCTTGTCCGCACCGTGACGGTGCGCCGCCTGCAGCGCGAACGCGGCGGCGCCTTCGAGCGCGCAGCGGTCGGCCGCGCCGTGGTCGATGGCCTCGTCGACGGACTCGTCGAGCGACTCTTCGAGCGGTTCGTCGAACGCGTTCACGGATGCACCGCGGCCTCGCTGGCGATCGCGCCGCGCATGCGCAGCGAGGCGAACAAGCACGCCGCGCCGGCCAGCGCGTTGACGAGCAGCGGAAGCGCCAGCGACTCCCAGCGCAGCGGTCCGCGCACCAGCTCGGCCAGCCCCTGCGCCGCCGAGGCGAGCGGCACGTAGCTCGCGTACGGCAGCGCGTGCGACGAGGCCGCGTAGCCGGTCGCCATCACGATCATGATCAGCGACAGCGCGAGCACCTGGTAGAGATTGGAAAAACTCATGCGCGAACGGCTCGCCAGCGCGAGCCAGGTCACCGCCGGCGCGATCAGCAGCAGGAACGAGGCGCTCGTGACCAGGAACGAGGCGACGATCTCCACGTCCGAGGTCAGCGACGGCGTCGGGCTGACGCTCGCGTCGAGTTCGCGGATCATCTGCACGGTGCCGCTGTTGACATAGTTGCCGAGCACCGTCGCGATCCAGATTCCGGCGAGATAGCCGACGATGCTCGCGCCGCCGAGGATCGCCACGCGCGCGTGCAACCGCAGCCGGGCCGCGCGATCCGGCGTGCTGCCGTCGACGATCTGCACCAATGGCGGCGCGACCGCGCCCATCAGCCACTGCACCAGCAGCGCCGGCAGGACGATCAGCAGCATGCCGACGGAGAGTTCGAGGTCGCTGTCGACCGCGACCGCGCGCGGCCAGTCCTCGAGGCGATGCGCCGGATCGCGCATCAGGAACGCCACCTTGCGCGCCGCGGCGAGCGACTCGCGGCCGCGCGTCTGCGAGGCCTTGAACAGCACGCGGTTCGGCGCCGCGGCGGTCGCCGACGGATCGGCCTCGATCAGCGCCTGCACGGTGTTCAGGCGCAGCTCCCGTGCGAGATGCGCGCAGGAATCGACCACCACCGTCAGCGCGCGACCGTCGATCGCCTCGATCGCCGGCGGCGTCGCGCCCTGCGGACAGATGCCGACGGTCAGCGGGCGTGCCGCGTCGGCGCGACCGAGCAGCAGCAGCGGCATCACGACCAGCATGACCGGCGTCAGCAGCAGCGGCAGCAGCGCCTTGCTCGTCAGTTCGGCGAATGAAGGCCATCCTTGCATGGAGATCTCCTCGGGAAGAAAACGCTCAGGTGCGCAGCGCCGTGGCGGGATCGAGATTCGCCGCGCGCAGCGCCGGCGCGACGCCGGAAACGACGCCGACCGCGACCGCGGCGAGCACCGCGAGGCCGATCACGAGCGGCGAGGCATCCAGCACCAGCACGCCGCCGAGCAGATCGTTCGCGCCCGCCGCCAGCAGCGCGAACACGCCGATCGCGACGAGCGCGCCGGCGACGGCGACGATGACGTTCTCGAGCAGGAACTGGCGCATGATCAGGCGATGCGTCGCGCCGACCGCGATGCGCAGGCCGATCTCGAAATAGCGGTGGCGCACGCTGATCAGCGAGACGTTGACGATGCCGACCGCGCCGACCACCAGCGAAATGCTCATAAGCAAGGTGGCGGTGAGCGAGATCAGCGCGGTCGTGCTGCGGATGCCGGCACGCACGCGCTCGGAGGAGCTGATCGCGAAGCCGGCCTGCTGCGCGCCGGCCAGGTTGCGCTCGCGGCGCAGCAGGATGCCGATGCGCGCCTGCCAAGTGTCGAGGTCGGCGCCGGGCGGGACCTCCACTTCGATCACCAGCGGCAATGCCGCCGCGGACGGCGACGCCGACGCTTCCGGCACGACGGCATCCGGCACGATCGCCAGGCCGTCGCCGCCGCTCGAATCGGCGCCGAGACCCTTCGCCTTGACCAGGCCGACGAGGTGCACGAACTGCCCGCCGAGCCGGATCCGGCTGCCGACGTCGGCGACGTCGAGCCCGAGGCGCTCGGCGGCGGCGCGATCGAGCACGATCACGCGGCGCTGCTCGGGCCCGTCGCTCGGCACCAGCGGGCGGCCGGCGAGCACGTCGTAGCGGCCGGTCTGGAACAAGCTGTAGTCGGCGGTGACGGTCGGGATCGCCGCCGTCGCGCGCGCCGAGGCGAGCGTCTGCGTGCCGAGGCTCTGCACCAGGCTGACGCGCCGCGCGTCCGGCAGCGCGCTGCGCAAGGCGACGTAGTCGCGGCGCGTCGGACGCAGCGCCGACAGGCTCGGTCGCGGATCGGGCGCGATCGTCAGCACCGGGCCGCCGCTGAACGCGAGGCGCTCGAACGAGCGCCCCAGTCCTTGCGTGATCGAGGCGACCAGCAGCACGCCGAGCGTGGCGATCGTCACCGCCAGCGCGCTGAGCAGACTCGCCAGCGCGTTGGCGCGCACCTCGCGCAGCGCATCGGCGAGCTGGTCGGCGAACGGCACCACCGCGCGGCGCGGTTCAATCGACGCGGTCATCGACGCACTCGCCGGCGCGCAGCGTGACGACGCGGCGGCAGCGCCGCGCGAGGTCGAGGTCGTGGGTGACGACGACCAGCGTGCGGTCGCCGGCGGCGTCGGCCATCAGCATGCGCAGGCACAGCGCCGCGTTCTCCGCGTCGAGGTTGCCGGTCGGCTCGTCCGCCAGCAGCAGGTGCGGATCGCCGACGATCGCGCGCGCGATCGCCACGCGCTGCTGCTGCCCGCCCGACAGCTGCTGCGGAAAGCGCTGCGCGAGATCGCCGAGGCCGACCGCGTCCAGCGCCGCGGCGGCGCGGCGGCGGCGCTCCGCGCGGGCGACGCCGCGGTAGTACAGCGGCAGCTCCACGTTCTGCGCGACGCTGGCCGAGCGGATCAGGTGGAATTGCTGGAAGACGAAGCCGATGCCCTCGTTGCGCAAGCTCGCCAGCGCCTCGTCGTCGAGCTGCGAGGTGACCACGCCGTGGATCGCCACCGAGCCGGCGCTCGGACGATCCAGGCAGCCGAGCAGCGACAGCAGCGTGGTCTTGCCGGAACCCGAGCCGCCGACGATCGCGGTGTGCTCGCCGCGGCGGATGTCCAGATCGACGCCGCGCAACGCGTGCACGGGACCGCCGTCGGTGGCGTAGGTCTTCGCGACCCCGCGCAGCGAGGCGACCGGCGCGTCGAGGTTCATCGCCGCACGCCGTGCGCAGTGTCGACGACGACGTCCTGGCCGACGACCAGCGTGGCGAGCACGCTGGCCGGACCGGTGACGACCAGATCGCCTTCGCGCAGGCCGCGCTCGATGCGCTGGTGGCGGTCGTCGCCGAGGCCGGTCTCGACCGGCACCATCGCGATCCGGCCCGCACCGACGCGCAGCACGTACGGCGCGGTCAGCGCCTCCGAGCCGACGTTCTGGCCCGGATAGCGGATCGCCTCGAGCGGCACGATCAGGCCGGGCTCGCCGCCGTCGAGGTCCACATCGGCGATGCACGAGGTGTGCACCAGCCGCGTCGGCAGCGCGTCGGCGGCGAAGGCGATCTCGCCCTGGAACCTGCCCTGCTCGCCGCTCGCGGCACGCGCGCGCAAGGCGACGAATTCGCCGGGCAGCGGCGCTCCGCCGAGCACGGTGGAGCGGACCCGCGCCCTGTCGCCGACCTTGAGCTTGCCGAGCTCGGCCTCGGACAGTTCGACGCGGGCGATCAACCGATGCGTGTCGGCGAGCTTGAGCAGCAGCGAGCCCGGCAGCGCCGCGCTGGTCGGGATGGCGACCTCGCCCTCGCGGATCGAGACGTCGACCACGGTGCCGTCGACCGGCGCGGTCACGTGCAGCTTCTGCTGCATCGCCCTGGCGTGGCGCACGGCGAGCTGCGCCTCCTTCAGCGACGCCTGCGCCGCCCTCACGCCGGCCGCGGCCGATTCGCTCTCGCGCTGCGCCGTCTCGACGCGATCCTGCGGGATCAGATGCGTGTGCCCGAGACGCAGCACGCGGCTCTCGTTCGAGCGCGCGAGCCGCAGCGCGACCTCGGCGCGCGCCAGCTCGGCGGCGACGCGCGCGACGGTCGCCTCGAGCCGGTCGACCTCGGCGTCGACGTCCGGCGCGCGCAGTTCCAGCAGCGCATCGCCGGCACGCACCGACTGGCCGTCGGCGACGAGCAGCTTCGCCACCGGCGCGACGACCTCGGCGCGAATCTCGGTGACGTTGGCGTAGTCGAACGCGCCGGTCAGCGACAGCTTGCCGGCCAGCACGCCGCGCGCGACCGGCACCGCCTGCACGACGGTCCGCCCGTAGCCGCGCTGGCGATGGCTGGCGAACAGCGCGATCGCCAGCAGCGCGACGAGGGCGATCCAGCCGAGGCGACGCGTCGGCACGGCGCTAGACGCGGCTCGACAGCACGACGAGCAGGCCCCACACCGCGAACACCGCGGCGAACGGCGCCACGGCGAGCGCCGCGGCCCAGGCCGCGCGCAGGCGCACCGAATCGCGCAGCCAGTAGAACAGGATCGCGATGCTCCACAGCACGGTCGGCGACAGCGCCGCCAGCGGCTTCTGCCAGACGGATTGCTCGCTGAGGCGGAACACCAGCGCGTCGGCCGAGAGCGGATTGAGGCGCTCGATCGACGTCGTCGCCATCGATTCGAGGAAGCTTGCGGCGAGCGCGCAGAACGAATCGAGCGCCGTCGGCAGCAGCGCGACGCAGGCCGCGCCGAGGCAGCCGGCCGAGGACACGCGCGATCCCGCCAGCACGCTGACCAGGCGCAGATAGCTCCACAGCGCGACCAGCACCAGCACCTGCTGCAGGGCCATGCCGGCGGTCGCCAGCGGCGCCATCACGGCCGGCGACAGGAAGCGCGCCATCGCGGCTTCGGCGTCCGGCGGCAGCTTGCCGAACGCGGCGGCCTGACCGAGCGCCAACGTGTGCATCCATTCGTAGTCGACCGCCGTGTAGTAGCGGACGTAGAAGATCGCCGCGACCAGCACCATCAGCAGCCACGCAAGCAAGGCGGCGCGCCAGACCTCCATCGCCACCGCCGCGCTGCGCGAAGGCCGCGCCATCGCCGGCAGCAGCGTGTCCAGCAGCGCGCGCAGCGTGCTCACGGGCGCGCCTCCGAACGCTCGCCGGGTTCGGCGGAGAGCTTGCACAGCTCGCACACCACCGGCTTGTCGGCCGGCACGCTCAAGGACACCAGCGCCGCCTTCGCGCCGGCGTAGACGCCGAGCACGCCGAGCACGATCGCGACGAACGCCGTGCGGCGCGCGTCGACGGCGCGGAAGATCAGGAAGCCGGCGACGGCGACCGCGCCGAGATTGGCCAGATCGAACGTCTGCAGCGCGGTCTTCCACGGCACCGAGGCCTGCGCGAAGAACACGTCGGGGCCGTTGGGGAACGTCGGCGCGCCGGTCGCGACCGCGATCGCCGCGCCGACCAGCGCATAGACGGCATAGGCGGCGGCGATGCCGACGGTGAACGCGCGCAGCGTCGGCGCGAACACGAATCGCGAGCCGCCGAGCGCGCGCAGGACGGCGGCGTAGACGCCGGCTCCGACGACCAGGCACAGCGGCCAGAACAACAGGCTCATCAACGGCGCATAGCGCAGCTGCTGCGCCTGCCGCGCGACCAGTTCGTCGATCTCCGCCGCGCCCAGCGCGCTCTGCTGCGCCTTCAGGCGCAGCAGGCCTTCGATGTCGGAATGCGTGATGATCGCGTACTGCATCAGCGCGATCGCGAGCGCGCTCGCCGCCACCGCCAGCACGCAGGCGCGCAGCGGAAGCATCGGCGCGGAATCGGGGACGCCGGAATCGGCGCTCGTCGTCGGCGTCGAGATCGCCGGCGTCGTGGTCGCAGTCATCGGATGTTTCCTCGGAGGGAATATCGGCGGCTTGCACCGCCGATATGGGCGAGACTTCGGTCGCGTCAGTTCGCCTGCGTCACCACGCAGCCGATGGCGCAGGCCGTCGCCGCCACGCAGCAGCACACGACGGCGCAGGCGATGGCCGGATCGAAATTCGTCGTTCTCGACTCTTCCACCGAGATTTCGACGGAGCCCAACAGATCGTTCATGGCATTCACGTACCTTCCTCCTTTGGTCGACGTCACGCCGCCGCGGATGCGACGGCACCTACCCCGCGGGCGGAAAGTCACCCCACCCCGGCCCGCAAGCCCTTCGTTTCAGGTCAAGACGAGGTCGCCGCGCGCTCGCGCAGCACGCCCTTGTCGAACAGAAGATTGAGCAGGCCACGCGCCTGCGCGTCGGCCACGCCGAATTCGCCGCCGAGCGCGGCGGAGATCGCATCGGCGTTCCAGAGCCCTTCGTGAATCAGATGGCCGATGCGCTGCATCAGCGCCGGATGCGCCTTGTTGCGGATCGCGATCGTGTCGAATTCGTTGCGCAGCACGAAGCCGTCGTCTTCCGCGGCGTAGCGCAGATCGCCGCGGAACGACAGCGCGGTGGCGGCGTCGAGCTGCGTCGGCATGTGCCGCGCGATCAGCTCGCGCAGGCGCGCGACCGCTTCGCGACCGTCGGCGAACGCGGCGCGCTCGAACACGATGTAGCCGTCCGGATGCTCGTCGGAGGCCGAGCACGGCGAGATCAGGCGGATCTCCTTGTGCGCCAGGTTGATCAGGAAACCGCTGACGCAGGCGATCGTGCTCGGCCGCGCCGCCTGCAGCGCGGGCGAGGCGTATTCGCCGAGCTCGACCGCGACGAACTCGCGGTCTTCCCGCAAGCGCTTGCTGTTGCGCGCGCGCCCGGCATCGGCCTTGACCATCAGCGAGCCGCGGTTGTGCAGGACCAGCTCGACGAACAGCAGCTGCGCCGGCGTGAAATGCGCGAGGGTGTCGTGCAGGACGCGCGGTGTCAGGATCGAGAAGCGGTTGATCTGGCAGCCTTCGCGCGTGGACAGCTTGATCACCTCCCAGGTGCGCTCGACGTCGCGCAGCGGAATCGCGGTCGTCGTCTGCGGGAATTCGCCGCAGACCGCCTTGAGGTCGAGGCAGTATTTCTCGTAGTCGGGGTTGTCGAGCGGCTCGGTGCCCCAGTAGAGGAACGCCTTGGAGGCGATCGGACCGAGTTCGTCGCGCAGACCCGCGAGCGCGGCCAGCCAGTCGTCGCGGATCGCCGCGTAGCTCACCGCGCCGCGGTATTTCTCCGCCGACACGCCGCAGAACCAGCAGCCGACCGAACAGCCGGAGGCGAGCTCGAAGGTGGCCGGCGCGTGCACGATCGCCGACGCGTTGGCCGGATCGACCTCGGTGCGGCAGCGCGCGATCTGCCGGCGGCGCCAGGCGTCGAAGGCGACGTTCGAGGACACCGCCGACAGCATGCGTCCGGCGAACGCGCGCTTGAGTTCGTTGAACGCGTTGAGGCAACGGATGCCGTCGCGCTGCAGGTCCGCGTCGGTGAGGCGCCCTTCGCGCAGTGCCTGACCGTCCCACATCGCGCGCACCTGGAGCGGATCGAGCCGCAGGCCGAAGGCTTCAGTGGTCGCGCGCGGGTTTTCCTGCAGGCCCTTGCGGAAAATCGGATTGCCGATCAGCAGTTCGGCGAACCGCTTGACCTCGGCGGTCAGCAGCCGCTCCGTGCCGAGCACGGATTTCGGATCGGTGATCAGGCGCAGCCGCAGCTCGTGATCCTCGAGCGAGGCTTCGATGACCTGCAATTCGCGGTGCGCCGAAATCGTTTCGCGGGCGCCGACGTCGATCTCCATGACCGTCCCCTCCCCATCGCTCCTGGCCCGAACCCGGATCCCACATTCCGGGGGCGAGCACGCGTTCCATGTCGCTCTCGATCGATGCGCCGGCGGTCTGCCGGAAGCGGAAATCGGCCGGGGAAATCGACCGCGCCGCCGCTTCGCATCGCTTCCGTTGGAGTCCGCCTCCCGCCGCGTCCTCCGACCGTTCGCCGTTCTCCGGCCCTCGCGTACCGCGCCTGCGAGGCGCCGGCGGCAGTCCCGCCACCTCGGGACCGGATTGCGCCGGCGATTAAATGGTCGATTAAAAGTATCGTATTTCCGAACTTAATCTGTCAAGCGTTTCCGCACGACAGCGCAACGTTCCGCCCATACCGTCCAAAGCCCCGTCGGGCGGAGTTTTTCTCGGATGAAGCGGTTCGCCGATCGCCTGCGCGAAGCGCGAGTCGCGGCAGGAATGACGCAGGAGCAGCTCGGCTTCGCGCTCGGCGTCACCAAGTCGTCGGTCTCCGCCTGGGAGAACGACCGCGAAACGCCGAGCTTCCGCCTGCTGCCGCAGCTGCGTTCGATCCTGCGACGCTCACTGGACGAACTGGTCTGCGGCGGCCCGCTGACCCCGCTCGGCGTGCGCGAGGACGTCGCCGCCTACGGCGATCCCTCGCTCAAGGCGCGCAACCGCGAGGAACAGGCCCTGCTGCTGCGCTACCGCGCGCTGCCGGCCAAGCGCCGCACCGCGCTGCTCGAAATCCTGCGTCCGGACAAGGACTGATCCGCGCCGCCGCGGCCGTTCCCGGTTGCGGCACGCCGCCTTGCATTGCCTGCAGGGCGCGGCTACCGTCCCGCGTACCCTCCTTTGAACCGGCGCCCCACGGCGCCATTGCCCCATGGCCAGCCAACTCGAAGCATTGAACCGATGGGTCGACGACGTCGCTCGACTGACCCGCCCCGACCACATCCACTGGTGCGACGGCTCCGACGCCGAATACCAGACCCTGCTCGAACGCATGCAGCAGGACGGCACGCTGATCCCGCTCAACCCCGACACGCATCCGAACGCGTGGCTGCACCGCTCGCATCCGTCCGACGTCGCGCGCGTCGAGCACCTGACCCTGGTGTGCACGAAGCATCAGGAAGACGCCGGCCCGAACAACCACTGGATGGAACCGGGCGAAGCGCACGCGAAGATCGACGCGCTGTTCGACGGCTGCATGCAGGGACGCACGCTGTACGTCGTCCCCTACTGCATGGGTCCGATCGACTCGCCGATCTCGCGCTGCGGCGTGGAGATCACCGATTCGCCCTACGTCGTCGCCAACATGCGCATCATGACGCGCATGGGCGCCGCGGCCTTGGCGCGCATCGAGCGTGAAGGCACCGCCGCCCTCGCGCGCGGCGAGCAGCCGACCTTCGTCAAGGGCCTGCATTCGATCGGCGAGCTCGATCCCGAGCGTCGCTTCATCATGCACTTCCCCGAGGAACTGACGATCAAGTCCTACGGTTCGGGCTACGGCGGCAACGCCCTGCTCGGCAAGAAGTGCCATGCGCTGCGCATCGGCTCGTTCCAGGCGCGCCAGGAAGGCTGGCTGGCCGAGCACATGCTGATCGTCGGCATCGAGAACCCGCAGGGCGAGACCCACTACATCGCCGCCGCGTTCCCGTCCGCCTGCGGCAAGACCAACCTGGCCATGCTGATCCCGCCGCAGGGCTATCGCGAGGCCGGCTGGAAGGTGTGGACGATCGGCGACGACATCTGCTGGATGAAGCCCGGCGCCGACGGCCGCCTCTACGCGATCAATCCGGAAGCCGGCTTCTTCGGCGTCGCGCCCGGCACCAGCAACGACACCAATCCGAATGCGCTGGCCTCGATCCAGCGCGACACGATCTTCACCAACGTCGCCGTCACGGCCGACAACCAGCCCTGGTGGGAAGGCCTGCCGGGCAAGCCCGTCACCGACTGGCAGGGCCGCCCGTACGACCCGGCCAACGGCCCGGCCGCGCATCCGAACTCGCGCTTCACCGTGTCGGCCAGGCAGGCGCCGAGCTGGTCGCCGCGTGCCGAGGATGCGCAGGGCGTGCCGATCTCGGCGATCGTCTTCGGCGGCCGCCGGCCGTCGCTGATCCCGCTGGTGTTCGAGGCGCGCGACTGGGCGCACGGCGTGCTGGTCGGCGCGGCGATGGGCTCGGAGACGACCGCCGCCGCCACTGGCGCGGTGGGCGTGCTGCGCCGCGACTCGATGGCGATGAAGCCGTTCTGCGGCTACAACTACGGCGACTACTTCGCGCACTGGCTGTCGTTCGACCGCCCCGACGCGAAGTTGCCGAAGATCTTCCACGTCAACTGGTTCCGCAAGGGCGCCGACGGCAAGTTCCTCTGGCCCGGCTACGGCGAGAACCTGCGCGTGCTGGAATGGATCATCGGCCGCTGCGACGGCACCGTCGGCGCCACCGAGACGCCGATCGGCTACCTGCCGCGCAAGGACGACATCAACCTCGCCGGGCTCGGCCTCGGCGACCGCTCCGTCGACGAACTGCTCGACGTCGACGCCGACGGCTGGCGCGCCGAGATCGAGGACATCGGCCGCTACCTCGACTCGTTCGGCGCCCGCACCCCGGCGCGGTTGCGCGAGGAGCAGCGGCGCGTGGCGGCGGAGCTAGAAAAGGCCGGCTCATCTGTACGTAAAGTCGCTGCTGGATAACCATCACTGGAAAATGCTGTGGCGACCGACGACATCGGTCGTCGCAGCGCGGAACTTGCGCTCGCCAGCCTCATCCAACGAGGACCCCATCGTTGGATGCAGGCGCCCCGATGACGCGATCGTCGATCCGCTGGCTGGCTGTCATGGCGCTGGCTTTGTGTGGACTCGGCGAGCCATGGATTGCCTCGGCAACCTCGTGCAGTCCCTATCTGGAACGATATTTCATGCGCTGCCGCAGCGGTGTCTGCGAAGGCGTGTTTCGCGTCTCTGAAATCCGTGCGTTCGGAAGCTGCGGAAGACGCACCGATGTGGCACCTGCCGATGCAACAACGACTCGGCTTCTGGCTCCGGTGCTGACGCACTCCAATCCTCACGCGAATGGATTGTTCGAACTGAAGTTCCGGCTGTACTGGCCGGAGATCGGGCAAGGCCTGATCACGGCACTGAAGAACGACCTTTACCTGCGCAGGCTTGGAGTCTCGGAAGACGGGGAAATCCTGGATCTTGCGTCCACACCGATCGGCGAGGTCGTAACGTGGATGAACAAGGCATACGGTTCCAACTGGATTTCGCGAAGGGATGCCAGCACCTCCGACGAGGTACTTCGAGCCGAAAGGCTTACATTCGAGCGAACAGCCAGGCAGGAACGCTGGTGGAACGTATTGCGCTGGACGGCGTTCTGGACCAGTTTTTTGATTGTCCTGGCGGTTTTTCTCCACTCGATCCATCTTTTCTTCTTGCGCCTGTACCGCCACGCCGACAAGCGGCGCGAGCAGCCGCTACGAACGCCATTGCTGGTCCAAGTCGGCATCGGTATGGTCTGTCTCTGGGTGCCTTTCTTCACACGTTACAAGCTCTGGCCAGGCATGCTCCTGCTCCCTGCGCTGGCGGCAGTCCTGCCGGCGGAAGCCTGGGCTTGGTTTCGCCATAAGCCGGTCACCTCGCCCCCGCCGCAAACTCCCACCCCAGCCGGCTAAACCCTTCATCCCTCCCACGCATCCAAGCTGGCAAGATGAACGCCTGCCTTGCCATGCCCCTGCCGATGAGCGCTACGCCACGTACCGAAGTGGCCGACTCACCCGATGCCGACCTGGTCCGCCGTGCGGCCGACGGCGACATGCGCGCATTCGAAGCGCTGTACCGACGCCACGCTGGCCGCGTGCACGGTGCCGTCTGGCGCCTGTCCGGCATGAACGAGGCGCGCGCGCAGGAGCTGACCCAGGAAGCCTTCGTGCGCGCCTGGCAGAAGCTCGGCAGCTTCCGCTTCGAAAGCGCGTTCTCGACCTGGCTGCACCGGCTTGCCGTCAACGTCGCCCTGATGGACCTGCGCGGACGCGATCCGGAGGAAGCCGTCGAGGACGACGTGCTCGAAGCGGCCAGCGACCCGGTCACGCCGTTCTGCGCCGGCGAGCGCGCCGACCTCGAACAGGCCGTCGCCAAGCTGCCGCCGCGTGCGCGCGCGGTGCTGGTCCTGCATGATGTGGAAGGCTGGAAACACGAGGAGATCGGCCGCGAACTCGGCATGGCGGTCGGCTCGTCGAAAGCGCAATTGCATCGTGCGCGCGGTCTGCTGCGCACGATGCTGGGAGACGCAACATGACGGACTTCGAAATCCAACGCCGCCTGCGCGAGATGAACGCGCCGCGCGCGCCGCAGCTCGACCTGTGGCCGGCGATCGAGAAGCGCATCGCGAACGAGGAGCGCGCGACGGTCACGCCGCGCCGCCGCGGCTGGCTGCCGCTGGCGGCGGCGGCCGGACTGCTGGTCGCGGTCAGCGCCGGCGTGCTGGTGCTCGGATGGCAGCAGCGCGGCGCGGCGCCGGAAACGGCGATGCGCGACGCGCGTGCGTTCGAGCGCGAGCTTCCGCACGTGTCGCCGAGCGACGCCGACCTGCGCATGCGCTCGCCGGGCGGCGATCCGCGCCTGGCCGGTGCGGGCGTCGTACTCGACGCCGCGCAGGCGGAACTCGAACAGGCGCTGGCCGAACGGCCCGACGCGACCTTCCTGGTCGGCCTGCTGAATCGCACCAACGCACGCCGCATGAAACTCGATCACTACGGCGCCAACGCCGGTTGATGTCTGGAGCCCCTCCGATGATCCGATCCGTTCCCTTCGCCTTGCTCGTCCTGACCGCCGCGGGCAGCGTCCACGCCGGTACGCCGATCGACGAGAAACGTACCGTCGACGCCGACGCGCGCATCGAGATCTCGAACGCGAAAGGTTCGGTCACGATCAGCGGCTGGGACCGCAACGAGGTCGCGATCAGCGGCGAACTCGGCAGCGGCGCCAGGCCGACCATCGAAGGCGGCGGTTCGCAGCTGCGCATCAAGATCGAAGCGCCGGACAAGCAAGGCTGGTTCAGCTGGGGCGCCGACTCGCGCATGGGCCCGACCGATCTCGACATCAAGGTCCCCAAATCCGCCGAGCTCAAAGTCGGCGTGGTCAGCGCCGATCTGACGCTGTCCGGCGTCGCCGGACGCCTGCTCGACGTCGACAGCGTCAGCGGCAAGCTGCGCCTGTCCACCAACGCCAAGGAAGTGGACATCGACAGCGTCAGCGGCGGCGTCGACATCGACGGCAAGGCCGACCGCGCCCGCGTGCAGACCGTCTCCGGCGACATCCGTGCGCGCGGCCTCGGCGGACGCCTCAAGTACGAAACCGTCTCCGGCGACATCGACGCCGACAACGCCCGCTACAGCGAGATCAACGCCGGCACGGTGTCCGGCGACATCGACCTGCGCGGCCAGCCCGAGGGCGACCTGCGCATCGACGTCGAATCGATGAGCGGCAGCGTGCACTTGTACCTGCCCGGCGAAGTCTCCACGCGCCTGCGTGCGTCGAGCTTCAGCGGCTCGATCCGCAGCGACTTCGGCACGGTCAAGCACGAAGAGCACGGCCCCGGCAGCAACCTCGATGCGAGCAACGGCGCCGGCCAGGGCCAGGTCAAGGTCGAGACCTTCAGCGGCGACATCGACATCCGCCGGCAGTGATTTCCGCATCGCGACCGGGCGCCCGCACCAGCCGGCGCCCGGTCGTGTGCGCATCCGGTCTCCCATCGAACAATCCGCACATGAATCCGTCAGGCCGCCTGCGCAACGCCGTCCACGGGATCGTCGTGCTGCTCGTGCTCGGCCTCGCGCTGCAAGTGCGCGACATCGCGCCGGCGCTCGGCGTGAAGATCCCGCCGCTGCCGATGCCTTACGGCGGCTCGCTGCTCGACAACCTGATCGCCGTCGCGATCGCGCTGGCCGCGGCGCTCCTGCTCAGCCGGCGACGCGCGGACCTGGCCCGCCATCTCGGTCTGACCTGGAACGGTTGGCGCGGCCCGTTGCTGACGGCGCTGGCGACGGCGCCGTGCTGGATCGGGCTGGCCCTGCTCGGCAAGGTCTCCGACGAATGGTCGCTGCGCGACCTGCTGTTCCTCGCCGCGCTGTTTCCGCTCGCCGAGGAAATCGTCTTCCGCGGCTTCGGCTTCGTCTTCGCGCGCAACGACCTGCGCTGGCGCTTCGCCGCCGCCGTACTGGTGCAGGCCGTCGCCTTCGGCCTGGTGCACTGGTGGGGCGCGGGCGGCATGGCGCTGACGATCTTCGGCATGACCGCCCTCGGCGGCGTGATCTTCGCCGTGCTCGATGCGCAGGACGGCTACACGATCTGGAGCGGCTGGGTGTTCCACGTGTCCTTGAACGCGGCCTGGAACGTGTTCACCGTTCCCGACGAAGCCGTGTTCGGCTGGACCGGCAATGGGCTGCGGCTGTTCAGCGCGGCGCTGGCGATCGCGCTGCTGTGGACCGTGCGTCGGAGAAGCGGGGCCTGAACCAGGCCTCGCCACGCCTGCTCATGGGACAGGTCGGCGCGCGCAGCGCACCGGCTGGGGAAGGTATCCGCAGCGATCTTCTTCTTCGCTAAAGCTTTCGCATGCGGACTGCGGCAATCCCGGACGCGACACCGCTCAGGCGCGCACGCGCTCCTGCGCTGCCGACAAGGCCAGCACGTCGCCGAGCAAGGCCTGCGCGGTGACTTCCGGCCCCGCACCCGGTCCCTGGATCACCAGCGGTTGCGCACGATAGCGCTGCGTGGTGAGCGCGAACAGGTTGTCGGTGCCGGCCAGGCGCGCGGCGGGATGCGTCGGCGCGACCTCGGTCAGGCCGACGCGCGCGCGGCCGTGCTCGTCCAGTCGTGCGAGGAAGCGCAGCAGCCGACCGCGCTGCGCCGCGTCGGCGCGGCGGCGTTCCAGATCGGCGTCCAGTTCCTCCGCGCGCGCGAGGAACTCTTCGACCGCGACGTCGCGCAACGCCGCCGGCACGAGGCTTTCGATCGCGACGTCGGTGGTGTCGATCGGATGCCCGGCGGTGCGCGCCAGGATCAGCAGCTTGCGCGCGACGTCGGCGCCGCCGAGGTCGACGCGCGGATCGGGCTCGGTGTAGCCGAACGCGCGCGCCTCGCGCAGCAGCGCGGAGAACGGCCGGCTGCCGTCGAACTGGTTGAACAGCCACGACAGGGAACCGGAGAACACGCCGTCGAGCGCGAGCAGGCGGTCGCCGCAGTCGCGCAGGCGGCGCAGCGTCGACAGCACCGGCAGGCCGGCGCCGACCGTCGCCGCGTCGCCGTAGAGGACGCCGCCGCGACGACCGGCGCGACGAAGATCGTCCCACGCCGCGAGCGTCTCGCCGGTGGCGGCCTTGTTCGCGCTGACGACGTGATAGCCGGCGCCGAGCCAGTCGGCATGGCGCGCCGCCTCGTCGGCCGACGCGGTCGCGTCGACCACCACGCGACGCGCGGCGCCGCTGTCGTCGAGCGCGGCCAGCAGGCCGGCATCGTCGCGGCCCGAGGCCGATTCCGCCAGCGCCGCGACGACGCGCCCCGGCACCAGGCCGCGCGCGTTGGCGATCTGGCGTTTCGAATTCGCCGCGCCGACGAGATAGAGCGTCGACGCGGCCGGCGTCGCCAGCAGGCGCAGCAGCGCGCCGCCGACCACGCCGGTGCCGAGCAGGACGACGGCCGTGTCCGTGCCTGTCGCGGCCACTTCGCGCGGGACGGCGCTCATGCGCTCACCTTGCGCGTGCGTTTGAGCGCTTCGACGCGCACCAGCGCCGCGTCGAGATCGGCACAGAGATCGTCGCCGTCCTCGATGCCGGCCGAGACGCGCAGCAGCGCGTCGCTGATGCCGGCCTTGCGGCGCGCTTCCGGCGCCATCGAGGCGTGCGTCATGGTCGCCGGATGTGCGATCAGGCTTTCGACGCCGCCGAGCGATTCGGCCAGCGAGAAGTAGCGCAGGCCGTCGAGGAAGGTCTCGATCGCCTCGAGGCCGCCGTCGAGGTCGAAGCTCAGCATCGCGCCGAAGCCGAACTGCTGGCGCGCGGCGAGCTGGTGGCCCGGATGCGCGGCGAGACCCGGCCAGTAGACGTGCGAGACCGCCGGATGCGCGTCGAGCAGGGCCGCGATGCGCGCGGCGTTCTCCTCGTGCGCGCGCAGGCGCGGCGCCAGCGTGCGCAGGCCGCGCAAGGTCAGGAAACTGTCGAACGGCGCACCGGTCAGGCCGAGGCAGTTGGCCCACCAGACCAGCTGGTCGGCGGTGTCCTTGTCCTTCGCCACCACCGCGCCGCCGACGACGTCGCTGTGGCCGTTGATGTACTTGGTGGTCGAGTGCACGACGATATCGGCGCCGAGGTTGAGCGGACGCTGCAGGGCCGGCGACAGGAAGGTGTTGTCGACCACGCAACGCGCGCCGACCGCGTGCGCGGCCTGTGCGACGTGGCGTACGTCGGTGATGCGCAGCAGCGGATTGGACGGCGTCTCGACCCAGACCAGGTCGGGCTTGTGCGCCAGCGCCTCGGCCAGTTTGACCGGATCGGTGAGGTCGGCGAAGAGCACGCGGAAACGCCCCTTCTTCGCCCACGCGTCGAGCAGGCGCCAGGTGCCGCCGTAGCAGTCATGCGCCGCCAGCACGAGGCCGCCGGCCGGCACCAGTTCCAGCACCAACGCGACCGCGGCCATACCGCTGGCGGTGACGACCGCGCCGGCGCCCTCCTCCAGGTCGGCCAGCGCGGCGCCGAGCTGGTCGCGCGTCGGGTTGCCGCTGCGCGAGTAGTCGTATTGCCGCTTGCGCGCGAATCCCTCGAACGTGTAGTTCGTGCTGAGGTGCAGCGGCGGCACCACGGCGCCGTGCTGCGTGTCCGATTCGATGCCGGCGCGCACGGCGCGGGTACAGGATGCAGTGCTCATGTGGCGTTTCCGATGAGAGTGAAGGTTTCCGAAATCAGCGCGGAAATCTGCGCGTCTTCCTTGAGAAAGGCGTCGTGGCCGTAGCGCGAGTCGATCACGTGCAGCGCGGCCGCGGCGCCGCAGCGACGCTGCAGTTCGCACAGGTCGGCGAGCGGCACGACGCGATCGGTCGAGATGCCGATCAACGTGGTCGGAACGCGCACGTCTTCCGGCTCGACGCGGTGCAGATCGATCGATTCGGACAGGGCGAGATAGCGCGCGCCGTCGAAGCGCTGGACGAAGCTCGCGCCGGCGGCCTTCAGCCAGGCTTCTTCGGCGAACTGGAAGCGGCCGTCCGCGAATACCGGCGCGTCGGCGCAACGCTCGGCGAACTCGCGCTCGCCGCGATACGTCGTCATCGCCAGGCGCCGCGCCAGATCGAGGCCGGCGGCAGCGTCGCCGAGCCGCGCGCCAAGGCGCACGACCTCGCGCTGGATGTTGCGCACGGCGACGCTGAGCGGATGCGCGCGATGCGCGCCGGCGATCGCGACGAGATGGCCGATGCGCTGCGGATGACGCGCGGCGAAGGCCAGGCCGACCATCGCGCCGTAGGACGAACCGACGAAGGCGCGCGCGCGACGCAGGCCGAGCGCGTCGAGCACGGCGGCGAGCGCGTCGGCCTGGTCGGCGCTGTCGACCGCGTGCGCGCCGCCGAGATCGGCCAGCTCCACCCAGTCGATCGACAGCACGCGGCAACCGCGCGTGTCGATCGCGCGCCCCGGTCCGACGATCGCGCTCCACCATCCGGCGCCGCCGTCGGCGGTCGTCACGACGTGGCGATCGGCCGAGATACCGCCCTGCACGATCACCACCGGCGCGCCGGCGGCGCCGTGCAGCGCGTAGCGCACGCGCAGCTCGCGCGTGCCGTCGGCGTGCTTCGGATGCAGGCGGATGGACAGTTCGCCGCGCGAGTCGAGGGTCGCGTCGACGGCAGGCGGCTCGGAAGCGGCGAACGGAACCGGCGCGCGCTCGAACTCGAAGGCGTGGACGTCGGCGTGGACTTGGAAGGTCATCGCGGCTCTCCGTTTCGCCCATCGACCGCGGGATTCCGGAGAAGACTGCGTCGACGGCCCGCGTCGGACGACGCAGGTCGGCTTCGCACTCATCTCTCGGCGGATCGCGCGACGCGCGTCCCCGCGGGAGTTGGCACCGTGACGGGTTCGATCCCGCAGGTTGCCCCGGCTTCAAAGGGCCTGTCCCTCAGCCGGTCTTGATGAGCAGTGGGGCGCACTCTATCGGCACGCGCTCATGCCGTCAATAGACGTTTAGACGGCTATATGTCCAATCTTCATCAGCCGGACTGGTCGCCAAGGCGGTTGCGCCGCGGCGGAAGCTCGGACGTGCGGGTGCCATGGGTACCCGACGGCTCGAATACGTGGCCCGCTTTGGCCTTCCTGCCCTTATTCAGACCTGCTCAGTCGAACTCGCCCGAGCCCGTCGCTCGTCTGGCGCGCAGGCCCATCGGAGCCGTAGCGCCCTGCCGATGTGGCAGCCACATGAGGCAAGCCATCGCCGACTCCCGTGCCAGGAAAGGACCGGACCCTCGGCTCGCGCGCAATGGGCGGTCGTCGTGCGCGGCGACGACACTTCCGGCTCGCCGGGACCGGCTGCCGCGGCCCGACGCCGCCAGCCCGCTATAATTGCCGTTTTGCCCTCGCCGCCGCGCCGGCACCGCCCCCATGTCCGACCAACTCTCCGAAGCCAACCGCCGCCGCACGTTCGCGATCATTTCCCACCCCGACGCGGGCAAGACCACGCTGACCGAGAAGCTGCTGCTGTTCGGCGGCGCGATCCAGATGGCCGGCAGCGTCAAGGGCCGCAAGGCCGCGCGTCACGCGACCTCGGACTGGATGGCGCTGGAGAAGGAGCGCGGCATCTCGGTCACCTCGTCGGTGATGCAGTTCCCGTACGAGGGCAAGATCGTCAACCTGCTCGACACGCCGGGCCACGCCGACTTCGGCGAGGACACCTACCGCGTGCTGACCGCGGTCGACTCGGCGCTGATGGTGATCGACTGCGCCAAGGGCGTGGAGGAGCGCACGATCAAGCTGATGGAGGTGTGCCGCCTGCGCGACACGCCGATCATGAGCTTCATCAACAAGCTCGACCGCGAGGGCCGCGCGCCGATCGAACTGCTCGACGAAGTGGAGTCGGTGCTGAAGATCCCGTGCGCGCCGATCACCTGGCCGATCGGCATGGGTTCGCGCCTGAAGGGCGTCTACCACCTGCTGCTCGACGAGGTGCACGTCTACGAACCCGGCCGCAACTTCACGCGGCAGGATTCGACCATCTTCAAGGGCCTGGACGATCCGGCGCTGGCCGAGCGCATCGGCGCGGCGATGCTGGCGGAACTGCGTGAAGAACTCGAGCTGGTGCAAGGGGCCTCGCACCCGTTCGATCGCGAGGAGTACCTGGCCGGACGCCAGACGCCGGTATTCTTCGGCTCGGCGGTCAACAACTTCGGCGTGCAGCCGCTGCTGGATTTCTTCGTCGAGCACGCCCCTGCCCCGCAGCCGCGCGCGACCACCACGCGCACGGTGCAGCCGGACGAGGAGGCGCTGTCCGGATTCGTGTTCAAGATCCAGGCGAACATGGACCCGATGCATCGCGACCGCGTCGCCTTCCTGCGCGTGTGCTCGGGCCGCTACGACGCCGGCATGAAGATGCTGCACGTGCGCAGCGGCAAGGAGGTGCGCATCGCCAACGCGCTGACCTTCATGGCCTCGGACCGCGAGATCGCCGCCACCGCCCATCCCGGCGACGTGATCGGCCTGCACAACCACGGCACGATCTCGATCGGCGACACCTTCACCGCCGGCGAGTCGCTGTCGTTCACCGGCATCCCGAACTTCGCGCCGGAGCTGTTCCGCCGCGCGCGGCTGAAGGATCCGCTGAAGATGAAGGCGCTGCAGAAGGGCCTGGCGCAGTTGTCGGAGGAAGGCGCCACGCAGTTCTTCCGTCCGCTGATGTCCAACGACCTGATCCTCGGCGCGGTCGGCGTGCTGCAGTTCGACGTCGTCGCGTACCGGCTCAAGGACGAATACGGCGTGGAAGCCGTGTTCGAGAACGTCGGCGTCGTCACCGCGCGCTGGGTGCACTGCGGGGACGCGAAGAAGCTGGAGGAGTTCCGCGAGAAGAACGCGTTGAACCTCGCCGTCGACGCGGCCGGCGAGCTGGTCTACCTGGCGCCCACGCGCGTGAACCTGCAGCTGACCCAGGAGCGCTGGCCGACCGTCACGTTCGCCGCGACGCGCGAGCATGCCAGCGCGGTCGAGGTGGCCGGCTGAAACGACGACGCCCGGCACTTGGCCGGGCGTCGCTCGAGACAGAAGATTTCTTTTTCTCAGCCGCCGGAGAAATCCGTGCGGAACAGCTTGTCGGAACCGTGCTTCGAGGACAGGTGATGCTCCGAAGCGTCGTTCGACGAGAAGATCCGGTCCTGCGAGGTGAAGATGCGATCCGGCATCTGCGCCGTCGAGGCCGAAGCGACGACGTTGCGGTGATGCGGTGCGTCGACCTTGCCGTGCCAGACGCCGACGATGCCGAGCGCGACGGCCAGGCAAGCCGCCATGCCGCCGGCCCAGCGCAGCGGGCGATGCGAAACGCGACGCGCGTGATGTGCCGGACGCGCCTCACGGCTGCGCTGCGGATGCGCCGAACCGCGGCGGCGCACGCCTTCGGCCAGCTCGGCGGAAGCCGGCTGCAACGCGTTCAGCAGGCGGGCGAGATCGGCTTCGCGCGCCGAGGTGGCGAGCTTGGCGGCGACTGCCTCGCGACGCGTGGCGTCCGCTTCGCCGGAAACGGCGGCGACCAGTTCGTCGGCAGCGAGATCGGCGCTGCGCGCCGAGGTGAGCCGACGGTAGAGCCGGGACAGGGAATTGTCGTTCATCGCAGTGTCTCCTCGGCCGTCCTGGCCACCCGTGCGCAGGGGTTCTGCGCTCAATCTTCGAAATTGCCGTAACCGAGTTCGCGCAGGCGGGACTTGAGTTCTTCCAATCCGCGCGAGACCAGTTTCCTCGCCGCCTCGGCCGAAGCGATTCCGGCCAGATCGGCGATTTCCTGCAAGGAAAATCCTTGCAAATGAAGGGCGATCGGCAGGCGCCGCCGCTCGGGGATCTCGTTCATGCAGCGCTCGATGCCCTGCATGCGTTCGACGTCGCCGGCGCTCTGCTCGGGTCCGACGGGACCCTCGCCGAGGTCGACCGGAGCGTCGTCTTCCTCCTCCGGCAGCGGCTCCGCGGCACGGACTTCGGCGCGCCGCAGCGCGTCGATGACCGTACTGGCGACCACCCTCTGCACATAAGACGCATGAAAGGCCCCGGACCGGTCACGCTCCAGCGCCTTCCACAGCCGGATGCGGACTTCCTGCTCCACGTCGGCCGGGTCGATGCCGTGCTTGTCCAGCCCGTAGGTCGACAAAAGGCCCTTGACGCGCGCGCCGTAGGCCCTGAACAGCTCTTCGAGGCGGGCGTGGACGGGATCGACGAAGGATGGCATGGGCGGGCACGGGCGAAGGGCCGGCTATGCTCCCCGAGGGCGCGCTGCGGCGCAAGCCGCAAAAGTCACCCTCGTATCCAGGCGATGTCGGCGTTCGACTTCACGGAAAGGACGGCCGTGGAAAAGCCGCTCCGGACGTGGGACGTGCGACGACGCTGGAGGGAGATTCAGCCGGGAAGCGCGGCGATCGCGCCGGATCTCGGAGAAAAAAAACGGCCCCGTTTCCGGGGCCGTTCCAACTGACGACAGACAGCCGTTCGATCAGAACTTCTGCGTGTAGCGCAGGTAGTAGAAGCGACCGATGTCGAAACCGCCGTAGTAGGAGAACTGCGAGTTCGGCGCCGAGTACATG
>NZ_JAGIAG010000012.1 GCF_017744955.1 Dokdonella sp. | reverse complement strand
CGTCGCGCGGATGCGCGTGGCGCCCAGGCTGGGATCCACGCGCCCCAGCGAGCTGTCGATGCTGCCCTGGAACTGCGTGTTCTCGGTGAAGTTGCGCAGAGTGGAAATGCCGGTCATGGAAGCCCCCTTCGCTGGATTGGTCGATGATGAACCAGTGTAAATCTGCAAATTTCGGCGCGCGCCCGACAGCCGGGACTATCCCTAGCTAGGGATTACCCTGTAAGCGTGGACGACACGCGACAGCCGCGCTGGCGGATTCGCCGCACGTCCGCCGCCGGTGCGAAACAGGAAGAAGGCGAAGGTTCCCGCGCGTGGTGGATAGCCGGCGGCTATGCGATCGAACATTCGTCGGACGCCCGCTGCGCCTTCACGACGACATCGACGTCCAGTTGTTGTTCCACGCCGATCACGGTGCCGTCCGATCGCTGCTTTCCAAGGGAGACGAGGGAAAGCAGGCGGGCTCGGGCCGCCGGACTCAGTGCCCCGGCCCGGCGGCGACGTTGCCGAACGGCGGCTTGGCCAGCCAGACCACCGGGATCATCGCCAGGAACAGGAACGTGCAGAGCAGGAACACGTCGTTGACGGCCAAGGTCAGCGCCTGCCGTGTGACGATGCCTTCGACGATCGCCCAGCTGCGCAGCGCCGGGCCGCCGAGCGCGGACAGGCCGTCGATGTAGCCGGTCGTCGCCGCGCTGGCGCCGTTCAAATGCTCGGCCAGAACGGCGTGGTGGTAGTCGCCGCGGTGCTGCCAGATCGTCACCGTGACCGCCGTCGAGATGCTCGCCGCGAGCGTGCGGCAGAAGTTCGCCAGGCCCGAGGCCGAGGCGATCTCGTGCGGCTTCAGGCCGGACAGGAACACCTGGTTCAGCGGAATGAAGAAGCACGGGATCGCCATGCCCATGATGAAGCGCGGCCACACCAGCTGGCCGAACGAGGCGTTGTCGGGGAAGCTCGCGAACCAGTACGAGGTGACCGCGAACACGACGAAGGCGAAGGTGACCACCGAGCGCAGTTCCAGGCGCTGGATGTTGCGCCCGATCACCGGCGACAGCAGGAAGGCGAGGATGCCGACGGGCGCGGTCGCCAGGCCCGCCCACGAGGCGGTGTAGTTCAGCACCGTCTGCAGCCATAGCGGATAGACCACGTTGATGCCGAAGAAGCCGAGCATGCCGAACGACATCGCGGCCACGCCGACGGCGAAGTTGCGCTTGCGGAACAGGCTGAGGTCGACGACCGGATGTTTGTCGGTCAGCTCCCAGGCGACGAAGAAGGTCAGGCAGACCAGCGCGATGATGCCGAGCGCGGTGATGAAGGTGGAGGAGAACCAGTCCTTGTCGTTGCCGTTGTCGAGCATGAACTGCAGGCAGCCGACGCCGACCACCAGCAGGATCAGGCCGACCGCGTCGATCGGCGCCTTGACGATGGTCGTCTCGCGATGGCGCAGCAGGAACCAGGTGACGATCACGGCGAGGATTCCGACCGGCACGTTGATGTAGAAGATCCACGGCCAGGAATAGTTGTCGGTGAGATAACCGCCGAGGATCGGGCCGAAGATCGGCGCCACCACCACGGTCATCGCCCACAGCGCCAGCGCGAGACCCTTGCGTTCGTTCGGGTAGGCGTTCAGCAGCAGGCTCAGCGACAGCGCGACCATCGGGCCGGAGCCGGCGCCCTGCAGAAGACGCGCGACGACCAGCATCGGCATGCTGGTGGCGAGGCCGCACAGCATCGACATCGCGACGAACAGGAACGCCGACACGCAGAAACTGCGCACCTCGCCGAAGCGGCGCGCGATCCAGCCCGACAGCGGCTGCATGATCGCGCTGGCCAGCGAGTAGGAGCTGATCGCCCAGGTGCCTTCCTGCGGACTCACGCCGAGGCTGCCGGCGATGTGCGGCACCGACACGTTGACGATCGTGATGTCGAGCACTTCCATGAAGGTCGCGAACGCGACCGCGATGGTCAGCAGCGCCAGCGGCGCGCCGTGCAGCGGCGGCAGGTTCGGCTTGCCTTGCTCGGCGGCCATCGGCGGATTTCTTCAGCGCGCGGCGGGAAGGTTCGCGGCGACGATCGCGTCGGCCTCGGTCTCGGCCTTGGCGAGGTCGCGCTCGTAGACGGTGGTCTGCGCCACCGGCGTCGTCGTCGGCGTCGCCGCCAGCACCTTGCCGGAGCGGTCGTGCGTGTCGACCGTCACCGCGGTCGACAGGCCCACGCGCAGCGGGTGCTGCTCGAGCTGCTTCTCGTCCAGCGCAATGCGCACCGGCACGCGCTGCACCACCTTGATCCAGTTGCCGGAGGCGTTCTGCGGCGGCAGCAGCGCGAAGGCCGAGCCGCTGCCGGCGCCGAGCCCGACCACCTTGCCGTGGTATTCGACGCTGCCGCCGTAGACGTCGCTCTCGATCTTCGCCGGCTGGCCGATGCGGATGTGCGCGAGCTGGCTTTCCTTGAAGTTCGCGTCGACCCACAGGTCGTGCAGCGGAATGATCGTCATCAGCGGCTGCCCGGCCTGCACGCGCGCGCCGACCTGCACGCTGCGCTGCGCGACGTAGCCGCCGATCGGCGCGACGATCGTATTGCGCTCGTTGGCGATCCAGGCCTCGCGGAACGCGGCCTTGGCCTGCTGCACCGAGGCGTTCGAGGCGACGTCGGTGCCGTCGACCAGCGCGTGCGAAGCGGCCGCCTGGCGCGTGGCGAGATCGAGCGCGGCCTTTGCGGTGTCGACCGCCTCGCGCGCATGCGCGACTTCCTCCGGTGCGATCGCCTTGTCGGCCAGCAGCGGCTGGCGCCGCTTGAGGTCGGCTTCGGCGCGCGCGAGGTCGAGCTTGCGCGCGACGATCGCGGCGTCGTACTGCGAGGCCATCTCGGTCTGCTGGCGCACCTGGCGCACGGCGTTCGCCAGCGCGCTGCGCGCCTTGGCGAGGTTGACCTGCGCGTCGGTCGGATCGAGCTTGATCAGCGCCTGGCCGGTCTCGACGCGCTGCGTGTCGTCGACCAGCACCGCGACGACGGTACCCGGCTGCTGCGTGGAAATCGCGACCTGGTTGCCGGCGACGTATGCGTCGTCGGTGACCTCGCGCAGCGAGAACACGAACAGGTACAGGAGATACCAGGCGATGCCGGCGACGACGAAGACCAGCGCGATCGTGATCAGGATCGCGCGGCGCTTGCCGTTGCCTTTGCCGTTCTCGCGGCCGTCGTCGTCGGCGGTGGTGGCGGTGTTGGAGTCGCTCATCGGAACGTGCTCACTGGGAACGAGTCGGGGTGTCGGCCGGCGGCGCGGCGTCGCCGGTGGATGTCTCGGTCGCTGAAATCCGCGTCGCCTCGTCGCGGCGGTAGCCGCCGCCGAGCGCCTTGGTCAGCGCGATCTCGGCGGCGATCGCGTCGGCCGCCAGGGTCGCGGCGGCGTCGCGCTGCTGCAGCAGGTCGGTCTGGGCTTCGAGCAGTCTGCGGTCGTCGACGAGGCCGCGTTGCGCGCGTGCCGTCACCACGCCCTGCAGACGGAGCGTCGCGTCGACCTGTCGCTCGCGTTCGTGCCGGCGCGCGTCGAGCTGCTTGAGGTTCAGCGCCTGCGTGGCCACGTCGCGTGCGGCGTCGACGACGCTGGCGTCGTACGCCGCGGCGGCCGTCTTGAGCTGCGCCTGCGAGGCGCCGTACTGCGCGTTCAGGCGGCTCAGCGCGAACAGCGGCAGGTGCAGCGCCGGGCCGACGCCGAACACGCGGCTGTCGGCGTTGACGAGTTTGTCGAGGTCGATCGAGGAGAAGCCGGCCATCGCGCCGAGGCTGATGTCCGGATAGAACTCCGCACGCGCCTGGTCGACGCGGCGCAGCGCCGCCTCCACGCGCCAGCGATTGGCGGCGATGTCGGGCCGGCGCGCGAGCAGGTCGATGCCGACGTCGTCGGGCAGCGCCGCGTCGACCGTCGGCAGCGGCTTCGCCGTCAATTCCGGCAGTTCGGCCGGTGCGACGCCGAGCAGGGCGGCGAGCGCGGCGAGGCGGATCGGCGCCGAGCCGGCGTAGGCGGCTTCCAGTTCGCGCGCGCCGGCGAGGCGGGCGTCGGCCTGGTGCAGCAGGTCGGGCGTGTCGATGCCGCGCGCGGTGCGCTTCTCGGTCAGCAGGCGGCTGCGTTCGAGCGCGGCGACCGATTCGCGCGCCAGGGCCAGGCGCGTCTGGTCCGCCTGCCAGCCGAAATAGGTGTCGGCGACCGCGGTGGTCAGCATCAGCGCCGCGGCGCTGCGCTCGGCTTCGGCCGCGCGCGCTTCGTCGACGGCGGCGGCGACCGCGGCGCGCGTCTTGCCCCAGAAGTCGAAGTCGTACTGGAACTGCAGGCTGAGGTCGCCCTGGTTGTACCAGGTGAAGCCGAGGAACTGGCTCGGGATCAGGCCGTTCTCGCTCATGCGCAGGCGCTGCACCTGCGCGTTCGCCTGCACCGAGGCGCCGCCGGCGGCGCGCGCGATGTCGATCGAACGCATCGCGGTGCCGAAGCGCTGGCGCGCTTCGTCCAGCGTCGGCGCGGCGGCGAGGGCCTTCTGTTCGAGCGCGTCGAGCTGCGCGTCGCGGTAGCGCTTCCACCACTCCGTTTCCGGCCACGCGCCGCCGTGCGCGACGCCGATGCCGGCCAACGGCGCCTCGTTGCGCAGCGGCGGCGCGTCGGGCTTGGGCGGAATCGAGCAACTCGCCAAGGCGAGCGCAGCAGTCAGGACGGCGAGGCGGGTGGCGACGCGGGTCATCGGCGGACTCGGGATCGGCGAAGCGGGCGCGGCATGCGCCGAAAAAACGATACTACAGAGTTCTGTAATTGCGGACAATGGGCCGCGGCGGCGACCGTTCAGCGATAGTCGCGGTGGCAGGCGTCGCAGGCCTGGTCGATCTCGCCGAGCCGCGCGGCCTGGTGCGGGCAGTCCGCATTCACGTCCCAGGCGGCGACCGCGTTGCGCAGGTCCTGCGCGTACTTGCCGAACACGCGGTCCTTCGCGGCCGGATCGAGCAGGGCGCGTTCGAGGTCGCCGGACAGCAACGTCAGGTGCGCCTGCGCCGTGCCCATCGACGGATCGGTGCAGCGACCCTGGCGCGCGTTCTCGCGCGACTGGCCGAGCTCGTGCTGCATCACGTGCATGATCGCGCGCGGCCAGGCATTGCGCCGCTGCAGCGAGTTGGCCGCGGTCAAGGCGAGCAGCGCGCCGATCAGGGCGCCGCCGATCAGGCACAGCAGATAGCGCATGCTAGGGAGCTTTGACGGAGGGCTTGTGCTGGCGCAGGTTGGTCAGCAGCAGCGTGGCGAGGCCGAGCAGGATTTCGTCGATGAACGGAATCACGTCCGGGATCACCAGGTCGAGCAGGAACAGGCCCGCCGTCAGCATCGCCAAACGCGGAAAGCGCAGGCCTTCGGCCCAGCGCAACAGAGGATTGGTGAGTGGATTGGGCATGTGGAACTCCCGACGGATCGCCTCCCCACAATGCGGCAGGTGGACCCGATGCGCAAGGGCGTTGCCGGTTCGTCGTAGGATGCCGGCACCCGCGCGTCGGATACGCTTGATCGGCGCCTTCCGGCGCGCCGGCGAGGGTGGCCGCAGCCGGCGCGCGCCGGCGTCCCCATCGGGAGCCGTGATGTTCGCGATCAAAGCCGAAATCCACGATCCGCACGCGTCGACGTTCGCGTTCGAGGCGCAGAAGACGATGTACGCAGGCAAGCGCATCGCCGCCGGCGATACGGTCTTCCTGTTCGCGAGCGAGAACGAAGGCGGGCGGGGGCTGGTCGCCCGCGGCGTGGTGGTGTCGGCGCGGGCGGTCGCGAAGAAGCCCGGCGTCGTCCGCCAGACGCCGCGCGTGAGCATCCTCGTGCGCGGCGATGCGATAGCGAAGCGCCGTCTGGGGCGGAACGAGCTGAAGCGGTTTTCCGACTGGAACGACGGCAGGCCGGAGACCGAGCTCAACTTCAAGTTCTATCGGCAGGCGACGAACAAGATCGTCGGGATTTCGGCGCAGGCGGCGGCATTTCTGCGCACGTTCTTCTAGGGTTTCGGATCGCGCCGCTCGTGGTCCGGCTCGAGGTGTGACAATTGCCTCCTTCGATCATTTCGCTTCGCGAATGGTGCGCGTCATGTCTCTGCAGTATTCCGTACACGCCGGGCCGTTCGAGGCGGGTTTCGTCGAGGCGCTCGGGAAGCTCGGCGCAGCGGTCTTCGGCGCGCCGAAGGACGATCTCGCCTGGCGGCTCGCCCACATGCCGATGGCGAGCGTCGTTTGCGCGAGCGAGGCAGGAGACCTGGTCGGCTTCAAGGCGGGCTACGCCACCGGCCGGACGCGCTACTACAGCTGGCTCGGCGGCGTGCGCGCGGACTTTCGCCGCCGCGGCATCGCCGGCGAACTCCTGCGGCACCAGCACGCGTGGCTGTACGAGCGCGGCTTCATCGCGGTCGAAACCGCGACGAACCGCGACAACCTGGCGATGACGCAGGCCAATCTGCGCCACGGTTTCGCGGTCTGCGGGCTCAAGCACAAGTCGGATCGGGTGCAGATCCTGTTTTCGAAAGAGCTGCGTTAGGTGGAGAACGCGCTGATGCGTGTGCGGTCGACGCGATAGCATGCCGTCGCGCTGACCTTCCACACGGTGTCGAGAAGTTTCGTACGGATCGGGAGTTCTCATGGGGTACGTCGTCGCTCTGTTGATCGCCTTGGCGATTCTGCCGATATTGGCCTTCGTGTTCTGGTCGCCGCGACCGTCGCGCAGCAGCGCGTCGGATTCCAGTCTCCTGGACGGCGGCGATGCGAGCTGGGTGGCGCAGCACGTGTCCGACTGCAGCGATTCCGCGACCGACAGCGGCAGTTGCGGTGATGGCGGCAGCAGCGGTGGCGGCGACTAGGCGCGTTCGTGCGCGCAGCGGAGACCGTTCGGAAAGGGATGCGGAAATCAATCGCACCATGACCGAGCTGCGACGCGGTCGACGGCGATGCCGCCGGGCTGCGGCGCAAGTACGCGGGCAACCGGCGTGTCCAGGAGGCGCTGATGGCCGAGCCGGAACCGTAGATCGTCCTCAGAATGCACGTCGGAACCGCTTCGCCATCCGATTCCCGCTCGATTCGCGAGACCGCAGGCATGCGCTTCCTTCCTTGACGGCCGCTGCGGCGGCGTCAACGTGACGTTCGGCGGCGTCTACCGCAAGCAGCCGCAGCCGGCCGCACGCGCCGCCGGTCGCGCGCCGCTCACATCAGGAACAGCGTCGCCAGCCCGAGAAAGATGAAGAAGCCGCCGCTGTCGGTCAGCGCGGTGATCATCACGCTCGATCCCATCGCCGGGTCGCGGCCGAAGCGCAGCAGGGTCATCGGGATCAGCACGCCCATCAGCGCGGCGAGCAGCAGGTTCAAGGTCATCGCCGCGGTCATGACGAAGCCGAGCGCGACGTTCTTGTACAGGAGCCACGCGACGAAGCCGATCACGCCGCCCCAGATCAGTCCGTTGACGAGCGCGACGCCGAGTTCCTTGCGCAGCAGGCGCTTGGCGCTGTCGCGCTGGATCTGGTCAAGCGCGAGCGCACGCACGATCATCGTGATGGTCTGGTTGCCGGAATTGCCGCCGATGCCGGCGACGATCGGCATCAGCGCCGCCAGCGCGACGAGCTTCTGGATCGAGCCTTCGAAGAGGCCGATCACGCGCGAGGCGACGAAGGCGGTGACCAGGTTGATCGCCAGCCAGGCCCAGCGGTTGCGCAGCGACTTCCACACCGAGGCGAAGATGTCCTCGTCCTCGCGCAGACCGAAGCGCTCGCGTACCTCGGCGTCGCTCTCCTCGCGGATCACGTCGACCATCGCGTCGATGGTCAGGCGCCCGATCAGCTTGCCGTTGGCGTCGACCACCGGCGCGGTGACCAGGTCGTAGCGCTCGAACGCCTGCGCGGTCTCGGTGACGTCGTCCTCCGGATGGAAGGTGTTGGCGTCCTCGGCCATCACCACGCTGACGCGCTTGGCCGGATCGTTGACCAGCAGCCAGCGGATCGGCAGCACGCCGGTCAGCACGGTGTCGCCGTTGACGACGAACAGCTTGTCGGTGTGGTCGGGCAGTTCCTTCAGCCGGCGCAGGTAGCGCAGCACGGTTTCGAGGCTGACATCCTCGCGGATCGTGACCATGTCGAAATCCATGATCGCGCCGACCTGGTCGTCCTCCCACGACATCGCCGCCTGCACGCGCTCGCGCTGCTCGGCGTTGAGCCGGTGCATCAGCTCGGCGAGCACGTCCTCGGGCAGGTCCTCGGCGAGGTCGGCGATCTCCTCGGCGTCGAGCTGCTCGGCGGCAGCCAGCAGCTCGGGCTTGTCCATGTCCGCGAGCAGCGACTCGCGCACCGCGTCGGAGACTTCGAGCAGGATCTCGCCGTCGCGGTCGGCCTTGACCAGGTTCCACACCTCGAGGCGATCCGCCGGCGGCAGCGCCTCGAGGATGTAGGCGATGTCGGCCGGGTGCAGGCCGTCGATCTCGCGCTGCAGCTCGGCCACGTGCTGGCGATGCACGAGGTTTTCGACCAGGTCGCGATGGTCGCCGTACTCGCGGTGGGCGAGGCTCTCGACCAGCCGCTGCCGGCGCAGCAGTTCGTGCACGCGCGCGAGCTGGGCCTGCAGGAGGCTGTGCGGCGTGGTGGCTTCGGCTTCGCTCATGGGGCTGTCGGGGACTCGCGCGATCTGGCCGGATGCCGTGCCGATGCGTTCCCGCCGCCTGGCGGGAGGGCGCGAACGGAGCGGGGACACCCGGTGGAGGACGCCGACCGCCTCCGCATTCGCGCGAAGAAAGCGGCGAAGGCGAAGCGGGCGGACGGCGTATTGTCGCTGCGATCCGCCCGGCGGGGAACTATTTCGGCGAGGTTTTCGTGCGCGCCGCGTTGCCTTCGCGCAGGGTCCATTCGACCAGCTCCGTCACGGTCCGGCTCACGCTGGTCTCGAACGCGGCGAAGGCGCCGGCTTGGTCGGCGATGGAGAACGGGATTTCCGCCGCGAAACCCTGTGCGGCGAGCACGCGGTTGGTGCTGTAGTCGAGCAGGCGCGCATGGAAGCCGACCTTGGCGTAGGCCGTGCCGTCGCGAAGCTCGGCCTGGAAGTCGTGCAGGTCGAGCACCAGCGAATAGTCCGCGCGCAGGCCGACCGCGGAGCTGCCGACGCCGATGATGCGGCCGGACTCCTCGAAGCCCTGCACGACGATGTGCCGCAGCAGGGTCGGCGCCGGATCGCTCCAGCGCGCGCCGGGGATCACCTCGATCACGCCGCGGCTCGGCATGACGACGATGCGCGAGGTGTTCAGCGCCTCGCTCGACAGCGGCGTCTCGACCGCCAGCTGCCAGTCGACGCTCGGGCCGGCCGGCCTGGGGTCGGGTGCGTGGTAGCTCGGCGAATAGACCGTGAACGGCCGGCTCTGCACGCCGAGCAGCGAGGAGCAGCCGGCGAGCGAGGCGAGGGCGAACAGCAGGATGGCGAAGCGTGCGGTCCTCATTGCGGCTTGTACTCCTTCGGCTGGTCGCGGCCCAACAGCAGGCTGTCGGACGCGCTGAGCTTGTCGCTGAGCTGTTTGAGCGAGCGCAGGGTCTCGCGCAGCTCGGCGACGGTCGGTCCGATCTGGCGCAGGCCCTGGTTGGTGAAGCGGTCGATCGCGCCGCGGTTGTCGTCGAGCAGGATCGCGGCGGAGGCGGCCACCTTGTCGGCCGAGGCCAGCGCGCGCTGGGTGGATTGCAGCACCGCGCGCGCGTCGTCGCGCAGCAGCGCATTGGTCGTGTCGGCGGTGGTGTTGACCGCCGCCAGCGTGCGCTTGAGCTCGCCGGTGGCCTCCGACAGCTGCTTGAGCACCAGCGTGATGTTGCCGCGCTCCTCGGCCACCGACGCGCTGAGCTGGTCGATGTTGCTGAGCGTCGCCGACACGTGGCGCACGTTCTCCTCGGACAGCACCTGGTTCATGCGCAGCAGCAGGTCGTTGACGCTGGTGACCACGTCGGAGCCGGAGGCGAGCAGCTTGGACAGCGCCGACTCCTCCGACGGGATGCGCGGTATCGGATTGTCCTTGGTCGGCAGCAGCGGCGGATTGCCCGGCGCGCCGCCGGAAAGCTGGATGAAGGCGAGCCCGGTGACGCCCTGGATGCCGAGCTTGGCGCGCGTGTCGGTGCGCACCGGCGCGTTCGCGTCGATGCTCACGCGCGCGATGACCTTGCGCGGATCGTCGGGCGCCAGCCGCAGCGCGGAGACCTCGCCGACCTTGATTCCGTTGTACTGCACCAGGCCGCCGACCGAGAGGCCGGTGACGGCCTCGGTGAACTCGATCTCGTACTGGTTGAAGCGCAGGTCGGTGCCGGACTTGGACATCCACATCACGAAGCCGAGCGCGAGCAGGAACACGCCGATCGTGAAGGCACCGATGATGACGTAGTGAGCGCGGGTTTCCATAGGGCTCTCGGGATTCGGTAAGGTCTCAGTGCGGCTGTGCGGCGTGGAGGCGCTGCTGCGCCGCCTCGGCGGCGCGGCCGCGCGGGCCCTGGAAGTACTCCTGTACCCAGGGATCGTCGTAGCGTTCGACCTCGCTCAGCGGGCCGATCACCAGCACCCGCTTCTGCGACAGCACCGCGACGCGGTCGCAGATCGTGTACAGCGTGTCGAGATCGTGCGTGATCAGGAACACGGTCAGGCCGAGGCTCTCGCGCAGGGTCAGGATCAGCTGGTCGAACGCCGCCGCGCCGATCGGGTCGAGGCCGGCGGTCGGCTCGTCGAGGAACAGGATGTCCGGATCCAGCGCGAGCGACCGCGCCAGCGCGGCGCGCTTGACCATGCCGCCGGAAAGCTCGGACGGATACTTCGCGCCGGCGTTCTCCGGCAGGCCGGCCAGGGCGATCTTCAGCGCGGCGAAGCGCGCCATCATCGCCTGCGGCAGGCGGAAATGCTCGCGCATCGGCACCATCGTGTTCTCGGCCACGGTCAGCGACGAGAACAGCGCGCCGTTCTGGAACAGCACGCCGCAGCGGCGCTCGACCTCGCTGCGCTGCGCCGTGCTCGCGCTGGTCATCTCGGTGCCGAGCAGCTCGACGCTGCCGGCGGCCGGTCGGTTCAGGCCGATGATCGAGCGCAGCAGTACCGACTTGCCGGAGCCGGAGCCGCCGACCACGCCGACGATCTCGCCGCGGCGGATGTCGAGGTCGAGGTTCTCGTGCACGACCTGCGCGCCGAACTGGTTGCGCAGGCCGCGCACGGTGATCACGTTCTCGGGCGCGGTCACGCTGGCGTTCCTTGCCGTCGGCGCGACGGCCGGAAAGCGACCTGTTTGCAGGGCGCGGGAAAGACGACGGAGAACGCGGCCGCCATCCCCGCGGACGGAACGCATCTAGGCGCCGTCACGGGTAGCGTCATATGCCGATCTCCATGAAGAAGATCGCCGCCATCGCATCGACCATGATCGAGACGAAGATCGCCTGCACCACGCTCGAGGTCGTGTGCGTGCCGACCGACTCGGCGCTGCCGGACACCTTGAAGCCTTCCAGGCAGCCGATCGCGGCGATCAAAAAGGCGAACAGCGGCGCCTTGCTGATGCCGACCCAGAAGTGCTTCACCGCACCGAGGTCCTGCAGGCGCGTGATGAACAGCGTCGAGGAGATGTCGAGCGCGAACGCGCCGACCACCGCGCCGCCGACGATGCCCGCCAGCATCGCCAGCACGGTCAGCAGCGGCAGCGCGATCAGCAGCGCGAGCAGCCGCGGCAGCACCAGCACTTCGATCGGATCGAGGCCGAGCGTGCGGATCGCGTCGACCTCCTCGCGCGATTTCATCGAGCCGATCTGCGCGGTGAACGCGCTGCCGGAGCGGCCGGCGATCAGGATCGCGGTCAGCAGCACGCCGAACTCGCGCAGGAACGAGAAGCCGATCAGCTCGACCGTGAAGATGGTGGCGCCGAAATCCTTCAGCACCGTCGCGCCGAGGAAGGCGACGACCGCGCCGATCAGGAAGTTCAGCAGCACCACGATCGGCACCGCGTTGAGGCCGGCCTGCTCGAGATGGAACGCGAGCGCGGTCGGACGCCAGCGGCGCGGATCGGGGACGGTGCGCACCAGCGTCACCAGGATCAGGCCGATGAAGCCGAGCAGGCGATAGGCGTTCAACCAGACCTGTTCGGCGGCGCGGCCGGTGCGTTCGAACAGGGCGATCAGGCTCGGCCGCCGCGGCGGCATGGAAACCGGCGCGTGGCGCACCTTGGCGACGGCGTCGAGCAGGGCGCGGCGATTGGCGTCGAGGCCGCCGACTTCGCCGCCGTCGGCGAGGTCGAGCAGCAGCTCGGCGCCGGCGGTGTCGATGCGGCCGATGCCGGCGGCGTCGATGCGCACGCCGCGGCTGACACGGCGGCGCAGGTCGGCGACCAGCGCGCCGAGCGCCGGTGCGCCGGCCAAGGTCCAATCGCCGGAGGCGGCGACGAATTCGCCGTCCGCACTGCGCTGAAGCGTGGCCGTGCCCGTCGTCGTCATCGCGCAAGGCTAGCAGGGTGCGGCGCGGACCGGGAGATTGCCCAACCGAATTCTTCAACAATGCTTCATGCGTGGTGTCGTCGAGCGAATTCACGGCATCATTGCAGGGATGGGCAACGGCCAAATCAGCAAACCGATCGGCGGCGAAGTTCCGCTGAAGACACGCATCGGCTTCGTGGTCGAGCTCGCGCGCCGCCTGCACGAGTACGGCACGGCGGCGCCGCGCCTGGAAGACGTGGTCAATCTGGTCAGCGCGCGCCTGGGGCTGGTCTGCAACGTGCTGTCGACGCCGACCTCGATCGTGATGTCGTTCTCCGACCTCGCCAGCAGCGACGACGACGTGGCCGAGGTGACCCAGGTCGTGCGCCTGCCGCCGGGCGAGGTCAACCTGAAGGCGCTGTGCCGCACCGACGAGATCGCCAATCGCGTGATCGCCGGCGAGATCGGTCTGGCCGAAGGCCGCCGTCTGCTGCGCGAGGTCGGCGTGCGGCGGCCGCGGCTGCTGTCGAACGTCGCCACCGTGTTCAGCTACGGCGTCGCCGCGGCGGCGATCGCGATCATCCTGCATTCCGGCTGGGTCGAGGCCGGCGTGGCCGGCCTGATCGGCCTCTTCATGGGCCTGGTCGCGCTGGCGGCGCAGCGCTGGGCCTCGTTCAGTCCGGCCGCCGAGGCGGTGTCGGCCTTCCTCGCCACCGCGATCGCCACCGCGGTGGCGGCCTGGATCGTGCCGCTGGCGCTGCGTTCGGTGGTGATCGCCAGCCTGATCGTGCTGATGCCGGGCATGACGCTGACCACCGCCGTGCGCGAACTGTCGACCCAGCACCTGATCTCCGGCACCGCGCGCATGATGGGCGCGGTCTCGACCTTGCTGAAGCTGACCTTCGGCACCGTCGTCGCAGTGCAGGCCTGCACCCTGCTCGGCATCCTGCCGCGGCAGCACGACGGCGCGGGGCTGAGCTCGGCGATCGAATGGGGCGCGGTGGTCGCGGCGGCGCTGTCGTTCGCGGTGCTGTTCAAGAGCCCGCTGCGCCACGTGCCGGTGGTGGTCGCGGCCGTGCTGCTCGGCTACGCCTGCACGCAGCTCGCCGGCACGCGCGTGTCGCCGGCGTTCGGCACCTTCCTCGGCAGCGTGGCGATCGGCGCCGCGAGCAACCTGTTCGCGCGCCTGACCGACCGGCCCGGCGCGCTGGTGCGCGAGCCCGGCATCATCCTGCTGGTGCCGGGCAGCGTCGGTTTCCGCACGCTGAGTTTCGTGTTCGAGAACGACGTGCAGCTCGGCTTCCACACCGCGATCACGCTGGTGACGCTGCTGATCGCGATCGTCGCCGGGCTGCTGTTCGGCGATCTGCTGGTGCCGCCGCGCCGCAAGCTCTGACGCGGCGGCGCGCGGTTCACTTCAGCAGCGAGCGCAGCATCCAGGCGGTCTTCTCGTGCTCCTGCATGCGTTGCGTGGCGAGGTCGGCGGTGGGCTGGTCGTCGGCCTTGTCGGCGGCCTTGAACACGTCGCGCGCGGTGCGGGCGACCGTCTCGTGGCCGTCGACGAGCTGCTGCACCATGCCCTTCCAGTCCGGTACGCCGGTTTCCTCGCCGATCGCGGTCAGCTTGCCGAACTGCGTGTAGGAGCCGGGCGCGTAGACGTCGAGCGCGCGGATGCGCTCGGCGATCACGTCCGCCGCCGTCCACAATTCGTTGTACTGGGTCTCGAACATCAGGTGCAGCGTGTTGAACATCGTGCCGGTGACGTTCCAGTGGAAGCTGTGCGTCTTCAGGTACAGCGAATAGGTGTCGGCGAGCAGCTTGGACAGGTTCTTCGCGATGCTCTCGCGGTCCTTCTTGGCGATGCCGATGTCGATGGCCATGACGCGACCTCCGTGCGTGAAGAGGCGGGAAGCCTAGCGTGCCGGCCATCGCCTGGGAAATGAAACCTTCGTATCGCGGCGATCGACCGCGGCTATCATGCACCGCTCGCGTTCCACGATCCGTTCCATGCCCGATTCCTTTCTTCCGCGCGCCGAACTCGACCACGTCATGGCGCGCGACTTCGGTCGCCTGCTGGCACGCTGGCGCCGCCTGCGCGAAAAACCCGAGGCCGCCGCGCTCGAAGCGCTGCGCGCCGACGTCGCCGCGTCGAAGGCGCGCCGTGCCGCGCGCGCCGCGCGCGCACCGGAAATCCGCATCGACGAATCCCTGCCGATCGCCGCGCGCGCCGACGAGATCGTCGAGCTGATCCGCAAGCACCAGGTCGTCGTGCTCGCCGGCGAGACCGGCTCGGGCAAGACCACGCAGCTGCCCAAGCTCTGCCTCGCCGCCGGCCGCGGCACGGCCGGCCTGATCGGCTGCACCCAGCCGCGCCGCATCGCCGCGCGCACGGTGGCTCGCCGCGTCGCCAGCGAGCTCGGCGGCCAGGTCGGCGAGCTGGTCGGCTTCCAGGTGCGCTTCGCCGAGCAGGTCGGCGACAACGCGCTGATCAAGTTCATGACCGACGGCATCCTGCTCGCCGAGACGCAAGGCGACGCCTGGCTCAGCGCCTACGACACGATCATCCTCGACGAGGCGCACGAGCGCAGCCTCAACATCGACTTCCTGCTCGGCTACCTGAAGCGGCTGCTGGCGAAGCGGCGCGACCTCAAGCTGATCGTGACCTCGGCGACGATCGACACCGCGCGCTTCGCCGAACATTTCGGCGGCGCGCCGGTGGTCGAGGTCGAGGGGCGGACTTACCCGGTCGAGGTGCGCTGGCGACCCCTGGAGGAGATCGCGGCCGCCGGCCGCCGCAGCCGTCCCTCCGCCGCCGAGCGGGAGGGCGGGGCGAAGTCGTCGCGCACGGCCGAGGCGGACGCCGATGGCGGGGCGAGGGGAGGCCGCAACGATCTTTCGCTGTCCGAGCAGATCATCGCCGTCGCCGACGAGATCACCCACGAGGATCCTCGCGGCGACGTGCTGGTGTTCCTGCCCGGCGAGCGCGAGATCCGCGACGCGCACCTTGCGCTGTCGCGGCGCAAATACCGCGAAACCGAGGTGCTCGCGCTGTACGCGCGCCTGTCCGCGGCCGAACAGGACCGCGTGTTCAAGCCCGGTCCGCAGCGGAGGATCGTGCTCGCCACCAACGTCGCCGAGACCTCGCTGACGGTGCCGCGCATCCGCTACGTGATCGACACCGGCACCGCGCGCGTCAAGCGCTACAGCCCGCGCAACCAGCTCGAACGCCTGCACATCGAACCGATCGCGCAAGCCGCCGCCGACCAGCGCAAGGGCCGCTGCGGCCGCGTCGGTCCGGGCATCTGCTATCGCCTGTACGGCGAGGACGACTACCTGCAGCGGCCGCGCTACACCGATCCGGAAATCCTGCGCTCGTCGCTGGCCGGCGTGATCTTGCGCATGCTCGCGCTGAAGCTCGGCGACCCGGCCGACTTCCCGTTCGTGGAAGCGCCGGGCGAGCGCGCGATCGGCGACGGTTACCGGCGACTGGCCGAACTCGGCGCTGTGGACGACCGGAAGCAGCTCACCGACATCGGCCGCGTGATGGCGCGCCTGCCGATCGACGTGGCGCTCGGCCGCATGCTGGTGGAAGCCGAACGCCGCGGCGCGACGCGCGAACTGCTGGTGCTGGCCGCCTTCCTGAGCGTGCAGGATCCGCGCGAACGTCCGGCCGACGCGCGCCAGCAGGCCGATGCCGCCCACGCGGAGTTCGTCGATCCGAAATCCGATTTCATGAGCGTGCTCAAGCTGTGGGTCGCGTACGCCGGCGCGCACGAGGAGCTGACGCAGTCCAAGCTGCGCGACTGGTGCCACGCGCGCTTCCTGTCGTTCCTGCGCATGCGCGAGTGGCGCGAGCTGCATCGGCAGCTGCTGGTGCTGGCGCAGGAACCGGGAATCGGCGGCGGGGAAGCGGGCGTCGGCGGAACACGCAAGCCGCAGGCAGCCACGTCCAAGCCGGCGAAAGGCGCCGTCGCGCAGCCGCGCGCGGCGGCCGCTGCCGCCGACCCGGTCGCCGACGACTACGAGGCGATCCACCGCTGCCTTCTGTCCGGCTGGCCGACCCAGGTCGGATTGAAGGACGAGCGCAACCAGTACCGCGGCACGCGTGAGCGCAAGTTCGCGATCTTTCCCGGATCGGCCCTGGCCAAGTCGCCGCCGCAATGGCTCCTGGCCGGGCAGATCCTCGACCTCGCCAAGGTCTACGCGATGCTGTGCGCGCGCGTCGAGCCGATCTGGATCGAGCAGCAGGCGGCGCATCTGGTCAAGAAGAGCTGGCGCGATGCGCACTGGTCGCGCAAGCGCGGCGCGGTGATCGCGTTCGAGCAGGTCACGCTGTTCGGACTGACGCTGGTGGAGAAGCGTCCGGTGCAGTTCGGCGCACAGGATCCGCACCGCGCGCACGAGATCTTCGCGCGGGAAGCGCTCGCGCGCTGCGAGATCGACGCGCGCGCCGATTTCGTGCGTGCCAACGCGCGCGTGCTGGCCGAGGCGCGCGAGATCGAGGCCAAGCGTCGCCGCAGCGGCCTCCTGCTCGGCGACGAGGAGCTGGCGGCGTTCTTCGCCGGCAAGCTGCCCGACGACGTGTACACGAGCGTGGCGCTCGACGCCTGGTACCGCAGGGCGTCGCCGGCCGAGCAGGCGGCCTTGCACTGGTCGCTGGCCGACGTGATGGGCGAATCACCCGGTGTCGGAGCGCGCGATTTCCCGGCGCAGCTCGAACTCGCCGGTCATCCGCTGCGCGTGTCCTACCGCTTCCTGCCCGGCGACCCCGCCGACGGCGTGACGATGCAGGTGCCGCTCGCATTGGTGAACGCGGTGCCGGCGGCGCGTTGCGAATGGCTGGTTCCGGGTCTGCTCGCGGAAAAGGTCGCCGAGGCGATCCGCGGCCTGCCGAAGGCGCTGCGGCGCAATTTCGTGCCGGCACCGGATTTCGCCCGCGCCTTCGCCGAAGCCGAGGCGCCGCGCGACGAGCCGCTGTTCGCGGCGCTCGCGCGTTATCTGCAGCGGGTCACCGGCGTCGCGGTCGGCGCGGCGGATTTCGCCGGCGTCGAGCTGCCGCCGCACCTCACGATGAATTTTCGCGTCTACGACGAGCGCGGCGCGACCCTGGTGGAGAGCCGCGATCTCGCCGCGATCCAGGCGCAGTGGACCGGCGCGGCGCGTGTCGCGTTTTCGCAGCGCGCCGACGTCGAGCTGACGCGCGAGGGCCTCGACGCGTTCGACGTCGAGGACATTCCGGCCAGCATCGTCTCCAGCGGTGGATTGACGGCGTTCCCGGCGCTGGTCGACCTCGGCGAGAGCGTCGCCTTGCGCGTGTTCGAGCGTCACGACGAGGCGCGCCTCGAGCATCGGCGCGGCGTCGAACGGTTGTTGCGCCGCGCACTCGCCGACCGCATCAAGCAGGCGCGCCGGCAGCTGCCGCTGAACAATGCGCTGATGCTGAAATGGGCGGCGATCGGCACGGCCGAAGCGTTGCGCACGGATCTCGTCGAAGCCGCGCTGCTCGAGCTGTTCGCGGCGCAGGATCCCGACATCCGCACGCGCGCCGCGTTCGAGCACGCCAAGGAGGCCGTCGCGCGCGGCCTGTTCCCGGCCGCGGTCGAGCGGCTGGCGCAGGCCGAGGCGATCATCGCCGCCTACGCCGAGCTGCAGCCGCTGCTGCAGCCGCCGCTGATGGGCTTCGCCAAGGCGAACTACGACGACCTGCGCGAGCAGCTCGGTGAGCTGCTCTCCCCCGGATTCCTGCGCGACGTGGAAAAGCCTCGTCTCGCGCAATTCCCGCGTTACCTCAAGGCGATGAAGCTGCGCGCGGAGCGCCTGCGCCAGGATCCGGCGCGCGACCAGGCGCGCATGCTCGCGCTGCAGGGCTACTGGCGCGACTACCTGAAGCTGCGCGCCGAACGTGGCGGCGAGGACGCTGCGCTGAGCGAGCTGCGCTGGGCGATCGAGGAATTGCGCGTGTCGACCTTCGCGCAGGAGCTGCGCACGGCCGAATCGGTGTCGCCGAAGCGGATCGCCAAGCTGGTCGAGACGCTGCGCGCGCCCAGGCGGGCGTGAAGGGCTGGCCTCGGACCTGGTTCCGCATGAGGGGGAGGCTTTCAGCGGCCGAGGGCCGACTGCCCAAAAAAGATGCCCGCTCGCGCGGGCATGCGTTCCTCAGCAGGTTTCGGCCGACGCGGCCCCTCGCGGGGCGACGCGCCATTCCCGGCTACTTGATGCGCTGTACGCGGACGCTGCAGTTGCAGCCGTCGACGACCATCAGCCAGCTGCCGAGGATCATCGGCTTGATCTTGACCGCCGGATTGTTGAACTCGCCGGCGGAGAAGGCGCCCGATTCCGTCTGCTGCCATTCCTGGCCGTTGTCGAACTTGAACACCGTCTTGCCGCGCCAGCCGGTGAACAGGCCTGCGATGCGGGTCTCGATCACGTCGCGGTTGTTCATGTCCGGATAGAACACCGGCGCGCCGCTGGCGGTCACGTACTTGGTCTGGGTGCCGCCGTGCGATTGCAGCCAGGCATTCAGCCGCTGCAATTCCTCCGGTGACAGCTTGTCGAGTCCGGCGGCGCGGAAGTCGGCCTGCGACATTCGCTCCTCGAGCGTAGGCGACTGGGTCTGGGCGGCGACCGCGCTGACGGCGATCAGGAGGATCAGGGCGAGGCTGGAAATCGGGCGCATAGGTTTGGCTGCTGCAGGGCGGTTCGTGACCGCGGCCGCAAAAATCCTTGTTCTTACACGAAGTTAACAGGTGCGCTCGGGCGCGGAAACGAGTACGATGGCGCGAATTTGAGTGTAGCACGCTCGTCGGGCCAAGGTTCGACGAGGAATTTCAGCGAGCGATGGTCCACTCCCTCGTGGATCGAGTTCCCCCCGGCGGCTTCGGTTCTGGAGCGTGCGGGAGCCACCGAAAAAGTCGTAGCAGGAAGAGAACTCCCGAATGTCGTCTGTCAAGAGTTGGATGGTTGGTTTGGCCGCCGGCGCGGTCGCTTGTGGCTCGGTCGCTCATGCTGAACCTGTGCTGTTCGTCGACAAGCAGTCGCAGGAAGTGCAGACGCCGACGGTGCCTGAGGTGGGGTTTTCGTACGTGCAATCCAGCGCTTCGGAGAGCACGTTGACGGTCTATACCGAAGGCTTCTTGTTCTGCGGCAATCCGGGCGGCGGCACGAACACGCCGATGGATCTGGTTGTCAAGCACGAAGACCAGACCATGAATCCGCCGCAATCCTGGGTTTTTTCGAAGTCCAGTGATCTACCGGCATTGACGTATACCGATGGCTCGCTGCATCTGAATCCCAGTCAGGAAACGTCCCTGATGTGCTTGAGCAGCACGGCTGATGGTGCGATGGCCAGCAGCACTCGTGAAGGCATTTTCGACAACGGCTACGATTCTGCGACGGAAATAAACTACAACCGACTGATCAATTGGATTCCGTCGGTGGGTTTCGATTGGGATGCTCCAGACTGGAGCGAAGTACCCGTCGCTCCATGCAGTCCTGACGCAAATCATCCTGCACGTGTGGTGGAGGACGTAGGCTGTGCCGCCGTGACTGCTGTGCGCCCGTCCGCGCAAGGCGGTAATACCCCGACCCGCGCAAGCAGACTCTGGACGTATACGGATGGGACCTATCTCGTCTACTTCTTCCAGGTCGACGTACGCTTCGGTCCGCAGACGTCTGAATCTCCCGTGCCCCTTGCCGCGAACGGAGTCGATCCGTCCGGCGGGACCGTCAACAGCAGTGGACAGCTCTTCTTCACGGTCCGCGACGCATTCGACAGCAAGTACTTGAACAACAGCACGCTCAATGCAGGGGACGGATACTGCGTTCTTCCGGACGTTCCGGCCGTGCTCGACAGCAACGTTTGTGCTGGGCAAACCTTCACGCCGCTGAGCGGCGGGAAGCCGCTGGAGATTTCTGATTCCGCGGGTGGTTTGTCCGGCTCGGTCGTTCATTCCTACGTCGCCGTCAAACGACGTGTCGTGGGCGGCCATTTGACTCTCGAGACTCCCGTGGTCGGTGTCTCCATTCTGGTGGAGCGCGCTGGCGTCGGCGAAGGAGCGGACAAGTTCATCGGCGACAATGTCGTGTTCGGTTTCATGCCTACCTCTGGCGGTTTCGGCTGGATGCGCGGCAACCAATAAGCCGAAGCGCGCAGTAAAGGAAGTCCTCCGATCGGCGCCTGCGGGCGCCGATCGCATTTTCGTGGTAGCGATGGTTCATGGTCGACCTCCCCGCCAAATCCGTGAGTTCGCCCGGCAACGTCGCTTCCGCCTTGGCGGCGTGGGCTTCGAGCGAGCAGCGCGCCGCCGCGCATGCGGGGCCGGCGCTGCGTGCCTGCCGCCTGGCGCTCGATCGCCTGTCAGCCGGCAGCGCGATGCCGCCGCCGGTGCAGGTCGAACTGGTCGCGGTGCTCGACCTGCTCGACGAACTCGGCGTCGGCGAGGAAGCGCAGGCCGCCTGCGTGCTGCACGCGCTCGCCGCGAACGGCGTCGCGCTGGTGGAGGCCGACTTCACGGCGTTTCCGCCCGACCTGCGTACCCTGGTCGAAGGCCAGCAGGCCGCGGAAAAGGTCTGGGCGCTGCACGCCAACCGCAGTAGCGCCGGCGGCAACGAAGGCCTGCGCCGGCTGCTGCTGGCGATCATCCGCGACCTGCGCGTGGTCTTCATCCTGCTCGCGCGCCAGCTTGTGCGCATGCGTGCGGCCGAGCGTCTGCCCGACGCCGAGCGGCGTGCGCTGGCGCAGCTCAGCGCCGACATCCACGCGCCGCTGGCGAACCGGCTCGGCATCTGGCAGGTCAAGTGGGAGCTGGAGGATCTGGCCTTCCGCTACCTGCAGCCGGAGGTCTACCGGCGCATCGCGAACCTGCTCGACGAGCGCCGCGGCGATCGCGAATCGTGGATCGCCACGGCGAAGGAACAGCTCGGCGCGGCCTTGGCCAAGGCCGGCCTGCGCGCCGACATCGCCGGGCGGCCGAAGCACATCTATTCGATCTGGCGAAAAATGCAGCGCAAGGGGCTCGAATTCTCCGAGCTGTACGACGTGCGCGCGCTGCGTGTGCTGGTCGACGATCTCGCCGCCTGCTACGGCGCGCTCGGCGCCGTGCACGCGCTGTGGCCGCCGATCCCGAGCGAGTTCGACGACTACATCGCGCGACCGAAAGGCAATCACTACCAGTCGCTGCACACCGCGGTGATCGGCCCCGAGGGCAAGACGCTCGAGGTGCAGATCCGCACGCACGAGATGCATCGCCACGCCGAACTCGGCGTGGCCGCGCACTGGCGCTACAAGGAGGGTGGCGGCGGCGACGCGAGCTTCGAACGCAAGATCGCCTGGATGCGCAAGCTGCTGGAGAACAAGGACGCGCGCGAGGACGACGCGGCCCTGCTCGCCGGCTTCCGCACCGAGGTGGTGGAGGACCGGGTCTACCTGCTGACGCCGAAGGGGCAGGTGATCGACCTGCCGCGCGGCGCGACCGTGCTCGACTTCGCCTACGCGATCCACACCGACGTCGGCCATCGCTGCCGCGGCGCCAAGGTCAACGAGCGCATCGTGCCGCTGAGCTTCCAGCCGAGCAGCGGCGACCGCGTCGAGGTGATGACCGGCAAGCTGCTGGAACCCCGACGCGACTGGCTGTCGCCGCACCACGGCTTCCTGACCACGCATCGCGCCCGCGAGAAGGTGCGCACCTGGTTCAAGCGCATCGACCTGGCGCAGAACCTCGCCGCCGGCCGCGCCCTGCTCGACCGCGAGCTCAAGCGGCTCGCCCTGCATCACGCCGATCTCGACGGCCTGCCCGAACGCTTCCAGCTGAAGAACCTCGACGACCTGCTCGAGGCGCTGGCGCTCGGCGACGTCAGCACCGGCCAGATCGCGCGCGCGCTGCACGAACTGAGCGCGCCGCCGCCGGACCCCGGCACCGTGCCGCCCCCGCCGCCGACGCGCGTGCCGAGCGCGGAGCAGGGCGCGATCGTCATCGACGGCGTCGGCAACCTGCTGACCCAGCTCGCGCGCTGCTGCCATCCGCTGCCGGGCGACGCGATCGCCGGCTACATCACGCGCGGCCGCGGCGTCTCGGTGCACCGCGCCGACTGCGCCCAACTGGGCAAGCTGCGCGAGCGCGACGCCAGCCGCGTGGTCGCGGTGGAGTGGGGCACGCGCAAGCAGGCCGCCTACGACGTCGACATCGTCGTGCGCGGCTACGACCGCAAGTGGCTGCACAAGGACGTCAGCAATGCGATCGCGGCGGCCAACGCCCACGTGATCGCGGTCAACGCGCGCGTCGACGCGAAGAACGGCGTGGCGATCATGGACTACGCGCTGCGCGTGGCCGACTTCGGCCAGCTGAGCGGCCTCCTGAACCAACTGCTCGCCGTGCCGAACGTGATCGAAGCGCGCCGCGTCGGCTAGCCCGGCCGAGCGGGGATTTGCGCCGGCCGGCAGGCCGCGTCCGCGCTCGTGGCACGCAGGCTGCGTGCTATCCTGAAAAACCACCCCGGAACGCGGCTCGCCGCCCCATGCGGACATGACGCCAACGTGATCGAGATTCCCGGTTACCGCCTGCTGCGCCAGCTCGGCCGCGGCGGCATGGCGACGGTCTACCTGGCCGTGCAGGAATCGGTCGACCGCGAGGTCGCGCTGAAGATCATGTCGCCGGCGCTGCTCGCCGATCCGAACTTCGGAGAACGTTTCCTGCGCGAGGCGAAGATCGCCGCGCGCCTGCATCATCGTCACGTCGTCGGCATCCACGACGTCGGCCGCGCCGGCGACTACCACTACATCGCGATGGAGTATCTGGGCGGCGGCGCGGTGCTGGCGAAGGACGGCAGCACGCGCGAGCCCGCCTTCGCGCTGCGCGTGACGCGCGAGATCGCCGGCGCGCTCGGTTACGCGCAGGAAAAAGGTTTCGTCCATCGCGACGTCAAGCCCGACAACATCCTGCTGCGCGACGACGGTTCCGCCGCGCTGACCGATTTCGGTATCGCGCGCGCGCTCGACTCGACGTTGCGCATGACCAAGACCGGCGCCGTCGTCGGCACGCCGCACTACATGAGTCCGGAGCAGGCGCGCGGCAAATCGGTCGACGGCCGTTCCGACCTGTACGCGCTCGGCGTGGTGTTGTACGAAATGCTGGTCGGACGCGTGCCGTACCAGGCCGACGATTCGCTGGCGATCGGCATCATGCACATCACCCAGCCGGTGCCGACGCTGCCCGAGTCGATCGCCGTGCTGCAGCCGCTGGTCAGTCGGCTGCTGGCGAAGCAGCCGGAAGAGCGCTATCAGAACGGTCAGGAAGCCGCCGTCGCGATCGCCGAGATCGAGCGGCGCATGGCGAACGGTGCGCTGCCCGAGCTCGACCACGCGCAACCGGCGTTCCGCCGCGACACGCCGCTGGAATCGTTTCGCGCGACCGAGCCGTCACCGCCGCCACCGGCCGCCGGCGCGGACCGTGCGGAGCCGAGCCTCGGACGCATCGACCAGATCGTCGCCGCGCTCGACGGCGACGGCGTGCGCGCCGAGCGCAACGGCGGCGGCAACGGACGCACTCCGCGCAAGCGCGCGCCGCGCAACGGCCTGCTCGCCGCCGGCGCGGTCGCCGTGCTGGCGATCGGCGCGCTGGTCGCGTGGAACTACCAGGACCGCCTGCGCGCGCTGCTGCCGCGCACCGAGTTCAACGATACCTTATCGCGCGCGCAGCGTGCGCTCGACGCCGGCAAGCTGACCGGCAACGACAGCGCGCGCGAGCTGTTCCTCGCCGCGCGCGCGCAGGATCCCGACAACGACGTCGCTCGCCGCGGTCTCGACGCCGTCGGCCACAAGCTGCTCGATCGCGCCGACGAGGCCCTGAAGGCGAACGATCCGGTCGCGGCGCGCCAGGCGCTCGGCGACGCGCGCGAGCTGCTCGGTGGCGGCAGCGAGGTGGAGCGGCTCGAGGCGGCCTTGAAGCAGGGGCAGTCGAACGGCGACGAGGTCTCCGACCAGCTCGCCGCCGCGCGCAACGCGCTCGATGCCGGCAAGATCAGCGGCAGCGGCGGTGCCGCCGAGCTGTATCAGCGCGTGCTGGCCGGCGACAAGAACAATGCGCTGGCGCAGGCCGGACTGCAGAAGGCGGCCGACGCGCTCGCCGCGCAGGCGCGCGACGCGCTGGCGACCAAGGACGTGGCGACCGCGGCGGCGCGCAGCGACGAGATCGCGCGCATCCTGCCGGCCTACGCCGGCCTGCCGGATCTGCTCGGCCAGATCGCGAAAGCGCGCGAGGCCGAACGCGCGGCGCTGGAGGAAACCGTCGCGCGCGCCGAGGCGCAGCTGCGCGCCGGCCGCATCGCCGGCGGCGAGGATGGCGCGCTCGACCAGTTCCGCGCGGTGCTGAAACAGGATCCGGCCAACGCGCGCGCGAAGGCCGGTCTGCGCAAGGTCGCGCAGGCTTTCGTCGTGCAGGCCAGCGCGGCGATCGAAGACGACAACGCCGGCAGCGCGGACAGGCTGCTGGCGCAGGCCGCCGAACTCGCGCCGGACTTGCCCGACCTGCGTGCCGCGCGCGTGAACCTGCGCGAGCTGCGCGAGCGTCTGGCGATCGGCGCCCAGCGCGCCGCGTTGACCCCGGCGCAGACCGAACAGGTGCATCGCCTCGTCGCCGAGGCGTCCGCGGCGGCCGCCGCCGGCAACGTGATGATTCCGCCCGGCGACAGCGCCTACGACAAGTACCGCGCCGCCCTGGCCATCGACGGCAACGACCGCGCCGCGCTGGACGGCATCGCGCGCCTGCCGGCGCGGGCGAAGGAATTGTTCGCGCAGGCGTTGACCGACGCCGCGCCGCAGCGCGCGCATGCCCTGCTCGATTCGGTGCGGCAGATTGCGCCGGACGATCCCGCCATCGCCTCGATGAGCGAGAAGCTCGCCAACGCCTTCCTCGACCAGGCCGACCTGCGCATCGGCGAAGGCCGCCGCGCCGACGCCGCGCGCGCGCTGAACTCGGCGCGCGAACTCAGCCCGGGCAATGCGCGCCTCGCTTCGCTGGAGGCGCGGGTGCAGGCGTTGGCGGAGAAGCCGTGATTGGCGATTGGTGATTCGTGATTGGACAAAGCTTTCACCCTGAAAGCTTGCCGTCTCCGGGGAGCCTCGTCGATTCGCGTCAGTCTTTTCCAAATCACCAATCACCAATCGCCAATCACCAATCACCGCTCCCCCCATGTGCCTGCTCCTGATTGCCGTTGACGTCGTACCGAAAGCGCCGCTGCTGCTGCTCGGCAACCGCGACGAATTCCACGCGCGCGCGACCGCGCCGTCGCAGCCGTGGAGCGAGGACGCGCGCGTGGTCGGTGGTCGCGATCTGGTCGCGGGCGGATCGTGGCTGGCCGTGCGCGGCGACGGCCGCTTCGCCGCGGTCACCAATCTGCGCACCGGCGTGCCGGCGACGGCGCCGCGTTCGCGCGGCGACCTGGTGCGCGACTTCGTGCTCGGCGACGAGGCGCCGGAGCGCTATCTGCAATCCTTGCGCGCGGTGACCGCCGACTTCGGGCCGTTCAATCTCGTCGTCGGCGATGCCGCCGGCGCGCTCGCGCTCGGCAGCAGCGATCGCCGCGTGCGCGAACTCGGTGCCGGCGTGCACGTGATCAGCAATGGTCCGATCGGCGTGCACTGGCCGAAGACCGAGCGGCTGCAGCGGCGTTTCGAGCAACTCGCGGCGGCCGGAGCGATCGACGACGCGCGCCTGCTCGACCTGCTGTACGACGAGACGCAGCCGCCGGACGCGGCCTTGCCGGATACCGGCGTCGGCCAGGCGCTGGAGCGCGTGCTCGCGCCGGTCTTCATCCGCGGCGAGCGCTACGGAACGCGCGCGAGCAGCCTGGTGCTTCGCGCCGGCGACGGCACCGTCGCCTTGCGCGAGCGGCGGTTCGGTCCGCTCGCTGCCGCGGAAGGCGAATCGCTCTGGCGCGGCGGCGCCGAAGGTGGCTTCGTCGGCGTGCCGCTGTAGTATCGCGGCAGCGGCGCGCGCCGGCGCGGACGAACGAGGTGCGGGAACGGATGGTCTTGCGAGAGCGGCTGCAGAATCTGTTGCGCGGCGCGCGGCCCGAGTCGACGCCGGTCACCGTCGAGGCGGATGCGCCGGGCGCAGGCTCGGCGGACGAAGCCGACGCGGCGACGCAGGAAGCGCCCGTCTCGACGACGACCACGGCGCATCCGAACGGACACTTCTATTCCCCGGTCGTCGACACCGCCGAGCTCGCCGAGCGCGAGAGCCTTCTTTGGCCGGACTCGCCGCGGATCGTCGGCATCGATTTCAACGACGCCTCGCACGAGGACATCCTGCGCCGCGCGTTCCCGCGCTTCATGCCCGACTACGACTATCCCGAGACCCTGGAGGAGTCGCCGCAGCTGACCGACTTCTTCACCCGCAACTCGCAGTTCAGCTGGCTCGACGCGCGCGCGTACTTCGTGCTGCTGCGGCACTGGCGGCCGCGGCGCGTGATCGAGATCGGCTCTGGATTCTCGACCCTGCTCGCCGCCGACGTGAACCGCCGCTTCCTCGACGGGCAGCTCGACGTCACCTGCATCGAGCCGTATCCGCGCGAATTCCTGCTGCAGGGCGTTCCCGGCGTGTCGCGCCTGCTGCAGGCCAAGGTGCAGGACGTGGACCTGGCCGAATTCGCCGCGCTCGAATCGGGCGACGTGCTGTTCGTCGATTCCTCGCACGTCGCCAAGACCGGCAGCGACGTCAATTTCATCTACTTCGAAATCCTGCCGCGGCTGGCCGACGGCGTGCGCGTGCACATCCACGACATCCATCTGCCGCACGAGTATTCCAAGGACTGGGTGCTCACGGAGAACCGCAGCTGGAACGAACAGTACCTCGTGCGCGCGTTGCTGATGGATTCGCGCCGCTACGTCGTCGAGTTCGGCTGCAACTACGCGTTCCACCGCTTCCCGCAGCTCGTGCGCGAGGCCGTGCGCAGCGAGCACGGCTACGGCGGCGGCAGCCTGTGGATCCGCGTGCGGGAATCCTGAAGGTCCCTACGGCAGCAGCTGCCGCAGCGCTTCGCGCGCGGCGGAGAACGAGAAATGCCGTTCGACGTTGGCGAGGCCGTTCGCCGACAGCCGCTTCCACAGCGCCGGATCGCGATACAGCCGCACGACGTCGGCGGCGAATGCGGCCGCCTCGTCGGCGACCAGCACGTCCTCGCCGGCACGCACGTACATGCCTTCGACCGCGGCGGTGGTCGCCACCACCGGCATGCCGTAGCTCATCGCCATGTTGACCTTGCCCTTGACGCCGGCGCCGTAGCGCAGCGGCGCGACCGAGATGCGGCAGCCGTCCATGTACGGAGCGATGTCCTCGATGTAGCCGTGCACCAGCACGTGTTCGTCGGCGAGCGCGCGGATCGCGTCCGGCACCTTGCTGCCGATCACGTGGAAATTCAGCTCCGGCAGCTCGGCGCGCACCAGCGGAAACACCTCGCGCACGAACCAGGTCACTGCATCGGTGTTCGGCGGATGCTGGAAACCGCCGACGAAGACCAGGTCGCGGCGCGCGTCGAACGGTCGGCGGCAGCCGTAGACCTCGTGCACGTTCGACAGCACCTCCACGCGCGCGCCGGGCGCTTCCTTGCCGAGCAGCTCCTGCTCGACCGGGCTGACCACCAGCGTCACGTCGCACTCGCGGATCAGTTTCAGCTCCTGCGCACGCGTCGCCGCGGCGTGGCGCGCGAGTTCGGGCTTGCCGGACAGCTCGGCCGCGCGCTGTTCGCGCAGGTAGTGCAGGTCGACCGTGTCGAACGCCAGCGTCGCCTGCGGCGCGTACAGGCGCACCAGGCCGACGTAGCTCGCCGCCACGTAGTGGCGCGACAGCACGATCAGGTCGAACTCGCGGCCGCGTTCGCGCAGCAGCGCGATCGGATCGGCCGCGTGCGCGCCGTACAGCGCCTCGACGCCGAGCTCCTGCAGCTCGGCCGTGTAGCGTTCGACCCAGGCGCGGTTGTCGGGCAGGAAACTGGTCTGGCAGCCGAGATCGGCCAGCACGCGCATCAGGTTGACCATGCGCAGCGAACCGGAATCCTGATCCGGCGTCGGCGTGGTCGCGTCGACGATCAGCACGCGCTTGCCGGCGCGATGCGTCGCCGCGCGCCCGATCGGCGTGCCGGGCGCGGGCTGGCGGGCGAGCGCGTCCTTCCACTTGTCCTGGAACTTCTCGCGATTGACGACCTGGTAGCGCTTGGTGCCGCTGGCCAGGTCGGTGCCCGAGGTGATGCCTTCGAAATGCACGACCGTCGAGGCCGGCTCGTAGTACACCTTCAGGCCGGCATCGCGTACGGCGAAGGCGAGATCGGTGTCCTCGTAGTAGGCAGGCGCGTAGCGGCGGTCGAACGCGCCGAGCCGCTCGAACAGGTCGCGGCCCAGCAGGATCGCCGCGCCCGAGCAGTAGTCGACTTCGCGGCGGAAGCCGTAGCGCGCGTCGGCCGGATCCTCGAAGCGGCCGTAGTTCCAGCCCGAGCCGTCGTCGAAAACGATGCCGCCGGCTTCCTGCAGGCGTCCGTCGGGATAGACCAGCTTGGCGCCGACCAGGCCGGCGTGCGGCGCCTGCTCGAGGCAGCGCACGAGCGCGTCGAGCCAGCCCGGCGTGACGACGGTATCGTTGTTGAGGAACAGGAGGTAGTCGCCGCGCGCGGCCGCCGCGCCGGCGTTGCACGAGCCGATGAAGCCGAGGTTCTCGGCGTTGCGCTGCGCGCGGATACCGGCGATCTCGGCCAGGCGCTGCGGCGTCGCGTCGCTGGAGCCGTCGTCGACGACGATCACCTCGAACGCGGTCGCGCCGGCGTGCGCGGCGATCGAGCGCAGGCAGGCGACCGTGTAGGCGATCTTGTTGTAGACCGGGATCACGATCGAGACGCGCGGCGTGGTGCTGCTCGGCACGGCGAACGGCGCGAAGTCGTCGCTGGGTTCGGCGTAGACGACGCGCGCCGGCGCCGGACCGCCGCCGCGACCGAATTCCTGCGCGATGCGCTTCACGGTGCCGGCGAGTCCGCGCTGGGCCAGGCTGCCGCGCACGCGGCCGGCGATGTTGCGCAGGTGCAGAGCGCGGTAGGCGAGGCTCGCGCGCAGGCTGCGCACGCCCGCGTTCGCGCGGCGCAGCGGCGCGGTGAGGCGCCAGGACGTGCTGGCGAGGATCTGTTCGTAGCGCGGCTTGACGTCCTGCAGTTCGCTGTCCAGGCGCAGCGCCCAGTCGGTGCGGTCCTTGAGTTCCTCGTGCAGGGCGTCGTGGGCGTCGTTGAGCTTCTTCAGCCGCTTGTGCGTCGCCGAAAGCTCGCGGTCGAGGCCGTGGCCCCAGTCGCCGCGCCGCGCGCTTTCCGCGGTCGCGACCGCCAGCTGCGCGCGCGCGTCGCGCTCGCGCTCGCGCAACTGCGCCAGCGTGTGCGCGAGCGCCGCGTCGTGCAGCGAAGCGGCATCGGTCGAATCGAGCGGATAGCGCACGCCGGCGCGCGGCGGCAGGTCGAGCAGGGTCGTGTACGCGCGCGCCGCTTCCGCGGTCGTGGCCGGTGCCAGGCCGGCGAGGCGGGCGCGCACGGCGGCGAGCGCATCGGGCCGGCGCGCGAGCGCGTCGACGCGCGCGACGATCGCCTCGACGTCGGCGTCGACCAGGAAGCCGTCGGCGCCGTCCTCGATGCGCTCGGCCAGCGCGCCGACGCGCGTGGCGATCACCGGCAGGCCGAGGCTGCGCATTTCCGACAGCGCGTAGCTGAACGTTTCCGCGACGGTCGGCAGCAGCAGCGCGGCATCCGGGCGGATTTCGCCGACCAGGCGCGGCAGCTCGTCGCGGCGATAGTCGAGCACGATGTGCAGGCCGTGTTCGCCGAACAGCGCGTGCGCGTCGCTGCCGGCGCCGAGCAGGAACAGCTCGGCGTGTTCGCGCAGACGCGGCACCGCCGCGCGCAGCAGTTCGGCGCCCTTGCCGCGGCGGATGCGGCCCGGCACCAGCAGGCGGAGCCGCTCGCGCGGCGGCGGCGATGCGGGTTGCGGGCTGCCGTCCGGCCACGGCGCGAGACCGTGCGCGATCACGTGCGCCGGCAGCGCGCCGAGTTCCGGCGCCAGGCGCAGATGGTTCGCCAGCGCCGAGCGGCTCGGCGCGATCAGCGTCGCTTCGGCTTCGCGCAGGGCGGCGACGGTCGCGTCGCGCAGGCGGCGCCAATGGCGTGGATCGCGTTCGGCGAACTCCGCGTCGTCGCCGTTGGCGGCGAGATCGGCGGCGCGCTGCGCTTCGTCGAAGGCGACGGCGGGATCGCCGAAATCGCGATGCAGGATCGGCCACAGCGGATAGTGGTCGTGGACGATGCAGTACAGCGGCAGCGAGGTGCGCAGCGCGTCGAGGCTGTGGCCGATCAGCGAGGACACGATCAGCGCGTCGACGCCGTAGTCGCGCAGCACGCCGGCGAGCAGGCGGCGATAAGTCGCGTCGCCGATCGCGGTGTCGGCGATCGGCCGCGGCAGCGGCCAGCGGCGCAGCGGCGGGCCGTTCATGGCGCCGTCGTGCAGCTCCAGCCATTCGCCGTGGCGGCGGTGCTTGAAGCGTCCGCGCGCGATCAGCACGAGATGATGCGCGGCGGAATCGGCGGCGGCGTAGTCGCGCACCCAGCGCTCGGCGCCACCGCCCCAGCCGTGCAGCACGTGCAGCAGCACGGGCTTGGCGTCGAGCCCCGGCTGCGCCGGCGCGAGACCGGCGGCCAGCGCGGCCGCGACCTGCTCGCGCAACGGATCGAGCGGCGAGGGCACGACCGCTTCGCGTGCCGGAGCATCGGCAGCGCCGGTTTCGACGTAGAGGTGATCCAGGCGCACCACGCGCAGCCCGCCCGCCTCGAGCGCGTCGCGCTCGCGCAGGCGGTCCGCGCCGAGTCTGGCGAGGCGCTCGCCGTGCCAGGCGGAGAGGGCCGGCAGGGCGTCGGGGAAATCCGCATCGTCGTCGATGCGGCGGGCGGAATAGGCGTAGCAGAGCGCGTCGACGCGATGCGCGTCCGCGGCGTGCTCGGCGGCCGTCCGCAACACGCCGCTGCGATCGGGGTCGAGGCTCGATTCGGTCAGCGGCAAGGCGCCGAGCACGTCGGGTCGATCGAGTGCGCGCAGCAACCGTTCGCCGGCGAAGCGCGGCAGGTCGAGGTCGGCGCGAACCAGAATCAGATGCTCGTGCGGGAAGGCGCGCGCGGCGGTGGCCAGCAGTTCCAGCGGATCGTCCGCGAGGTTCTGCGCGCCCGGTGCCGCCGCAGGCGTACCGAGCAGCGTGAACGCCGCCGCCCGAGGCAGGCGTTCGCGCAACGCGTCCAGCCGTTCCGGCGAGGCCGTGTCGGCCGCGTACACGCACACGCGCAACGGCGGCGCGGCGGGTTCGAGGCTGGGTCGTTCGGCCATACCGTCGCCGGCGGATGGCTTCGCGGCGATCGGCGTGACGTGCATCCGGGCTCCGTGTACGAAAGGCGCAAGCCTTGTGATTATCGCCGAGTTTGCCGGCCCGGCGCGAACCGTCTCGCCACGCGCGACGCGGCGCGGCTACACTGCGCGCGCCTCGATCCGGCTCCGGATCGCCCGAATTCCGCCTTCCGTTCCGTCTAGTGTGCCGCCGTAGCGAAATGAGCCACCGTCTTTTCCCGCGGGTTTTCTGAACGTGTTGCGCACGCTCTGGCGTCTGTTGCGGATTCCGTTCTGGATCGGTCTCGGTTTCGCGATCGGGTTCCTGGTTCCGTACACGTTCTATCTCGACCGCGAAGTGCGCAGCCGCTTCGACGACTTGTCGTGGGAATATCCGAGCCGCGTCTACGCACGATCGCTGCAGCTCGCACCGGGGTTGCCGCTGAGCGCGGAGGCGCTCGCGCTCGAGCTGGAGGCGGCGCGCTATCTCGACGACGCGGTGGCGCGCACGCCCGGCACCTTCCATCGCGACGGCGCGCGCTGGACGATCGCGCGGCGCGCGTTCATCTATCTCGACGGACGCGAGCGCGAGAAGCGCATCGCGGTCACCCTGGCCGGCGGTCGCGTCGGCGAACTGGTCGACGCCGACAGCGGCGCGGCGCTGGCCAGCGTGCGGCTGGAGCCGGCGCGCATCGCGACGCTGTACGGCACGCAGCAGGAGGACCGGCGCGTGGTGCAGCTCGGCGAGATTCCGCCGTTGCTGCTCGGCGGCCTGCAGGCGGTCGAGGATCGCGACTTCAAGCATCACCACGGCATCGACCTCGGCGCGATCCTGCGCGCGGCCTGGGCCAACCTGATCGCCGGACGCGTCGTGCAGGGCGGTTCGACCCTGACCCAGCAGCTGGTCAAGAACCTGTTCCTCGACCGCAGCCAGACGTTGATGCGCAAGCTCAACGAGGCGCTGCTGTCGCTGCTGATCGAGGCGCGCTACGACAAGCGGGCGATCCTCGAGGCCTATGTCAACGAGATCTTCCTCGGCCAGCAGGGCGGTCAGGCCGTGCATGGCTTCGCCGCGGCGAGCGAGTTCTACTTCGGCCGCGACGTGCGCACGTTGCAGGCGGCCGACATCGCGCTGCTGGTCGGCATGGTGCAGGGCCCAAGCCTGTACGACCCGCGCCGCAATCCCGAGCGCGCGCTGGCGCGGCGAAATCTGGTGCTCGGCATGTTCCGCAGCACCGGCCTGCTCGACGAGGCGAGCTACGCGGCGGCGGTCAAGCAGCCGATCGGCACGGCGGCGCAGGCGACGCTGCCGCGCGATCGCTATCCGGCTTTCCTCGATCTGGTCCGCCGCCAGCTCAAGCAGGACTACCCCGACACCGAACTGAACAGCGCCGGGCTCGCCATCCACACCACGCTGGCGCCGTCGGCGCAGGCGATGGCCGAGGATGCGGTCGACAAGGCGCTGACCGGGCTCGGACAGCGTGGCGACTCGGTCGAGTCGGCCGTCGTCGTCACCGGCGCGCGCGACGGCGAGGTGCAGGCGATGATCGGCAGCCGCAACGTCGACGAGCCCGGCTTCAACCGCGCGCTCGACGCGCTGCGGCCGATCGGCTCGCTGGTGAAGCCGTTCGTCAACCTGGTCGCGCTGGCGCAACCGCAGCGCTACTCGCTGGCGACACCGGTCGACGACACCACCGTCGACATGGCGCAGCCGAACGGGCAGCGCTGGCAGCCGCAGAACGACGACCGCCAGACGCACGGCCAGGTGCTGCTGATCGACGCGCTGGTGCGCAGCTTCAACCTGGCGACCGTACACCTCGGCCTGCGCGTCGGCGTCGACCGCGTGCGCGGATTCCTGCAATCCTTCGGGCTCGGCCGCGAGATCAATCCCAATCCTTCGCTCCTGCTCGGCGCGGTCGAGCTGAGCCCGTTCGACGTGGCGCGGCTGTACCAATACCTCGCCGCCGATGGCCACGCGATCCCGCTGCGCGCGCTGCGCGGCGTGCTCGACGCGCAGGGTCGGCCGCTGACGCGCTACGCGGTCAAGCCGGGCGGCGGCGACTACACCACCGCGACGCGCCTGGTCATCTACGCGATGCAGCAGGTCGCGGTCAGCGGCACGGCGCGCTCGATCACCGAGGCGGGCCTGGGCAATCTGCGTGCGGCCGGCAAGACCGGCACCAGCGACACGCAGCGCGACTCCTGGTTCGCCGGCTTCACCGGCAGCACGCTGGCGGTCGCCTGGGTCGGCCGCGACGACAACAAGCCGACGCGGCTGATGGGCTCGACCGGCGCCTTGCGCATCTGGATCGAATTGATGAAGCGCCTGCCGACCGCGCCGCTGTCGGTGCCGCAGGACGGCATCGAGCGGGTCTGGGTCAGCGCCGAAGGCAAGCGTTCCGACTCGGCCTGCTCGGGCGCGCGCGAGCTGCCGTTCGCCAGCGGCTACGCGCCGACCGACGAGGAGCATTGCCCGCTCGACCAGCTCAAGCAGTTCTTCGGCGGCGACGGCGGCTGACGTGCGAGAATCGGGGTTGGTTTTCGGTAGCGACGAATGAACATGAAGCTTCGCAACATCGGTTTTTCGATCGCCGTGGTGTTGTCCGGTTGCGCGCAACCGCCGCCGGCGCCGGAGGTCAAGCCGACGGTGACGGTCGATCCGGTCGCCGCGGTCAAGGCGATCCGCGCCGCCGGCGAGGGGCTCGATTCGGCGGTGCAGGTGCAGCCGCTGCGCGATCCGGCCATCGACGGTTTCCTCGCCAAGGCGCACACGGCGGAGGCGGCCAGGGACTACGCCGGCGCGATCGCCGCGGCGAATTCCGCGTTGAAGCTGGCGCCGGATGCGCCGGACATCCTGCAGTATGTCGCCGAGCTCGAGATCGCGCGCGGCAACTGGCTGCCGGCCGAGCAGACCGCGATCAAGAGCTTCACGCTCGGCCCGAAAGTCGGCAGCCTGTGCGCGCGCAACTGGCAGACCGTGGTCGAGGCGCGCACCGCGCTGAACGACGCGGCCACGGTGGCGCAGGCCAAGCAGCGCCTGAAGGAATGCCGCGTGGCGCCGCGTCTGCGGATGTGACGCTCGGGGAAAAGCGGGACGCGGATCAGCGCGGATCGACACGGATCAAGCGATTTTTCTGATGCACACGCTTTATCCGTTTTCATCCGTCCAATCCGCGTCAAAGCCTTTTCTTCCCGTCGACGCAGGCCGCGAACCATCGCGAATCAAGATGTTCCTGAACTCAAGCACTCGCCCCGCGTTCATCCGCGTCGATCCGCGTCCAAAGCTCTTTTCCGCTGATGATCGACACGCAACCCGCCACTAGCGCGGCCGATCTGCTCGGCCCCGAAGGCCCGTTCGCGCGCGAAGTGCCCGGCTTCGCGCCGCGTGCTTCGCAGCAGTCGATGGCGGCGGCGGTGGAGGAGGCGATCGACGAGCGGCAGATGCTCGTCGCCGAGGCCGGCACCGGGACTGGCAAGACCTTCGCCTACCTGGTGCCTGCGCTGACGTCGGGGCGGCGCGTGATCGTTTCCACCGGCACCAAGACCTTGCAGGACCAGCTGTTCCATCGCGACCTGCCGCAGGTGCGCAGCGTGCTCGGTGCGCGTCTGTCGGCGGCGTTGCTGAAGGGACGCGCGAACTATCTGTGCCTGCACCGGCTCGACCAGGCGCGTCAGGAAGGGCGCTTCGCCAGCCGCGAGCAGGTCGCCCAGTTGCAGGCGATCCACGTCTGGTCGACGCGCACCGCGTCCGGCGATCGCGCGGAACTTGCCGAGGTGGCGGAAGACTCGCCGCTGTGGCCGCGCGTGACCTCGACGACCGAGAACTGCCTCGGCGCCGAATGTCCGCTGTTCGGCGACTGCTTCGTGGTCAAGGCGCGGCGCGCGGCGCAGGAGGCCGATCTCGTCGTCGTCAACCACCACTTGCTGTTCGCGGACCTGGCGATCAAGCAGGAAGGCTTCGGCGAGATCCTGCCCGGCGCGCACGCGTTCATCCTGGACGAGGCACATCAGATTCCGGAGCTGGCCGGCCAGTTCTTCTCGACCACCTTGTCGGCGCGCCAGCTGACCGAACTCGGCGGCGACGCGGTGGCCGAATGCGCGAACGTCAGCGGCGCGTTCGCTTCGCTGCAGGCGCCGATCGACGCCTTGAACGCGACGATCAAGCGACTGCGGCTCGCGCTCGACCGCTTCCCGGCCAAGGGCGCGTTCACCCTGATCGAACGCGACGTCGAGGTCGAGCGCGAGCTGGAGACGCTGCGCAGCGCATTGAACGAATTCAACGAGGTCGTCGGCAAGCACGCCGAACGCAGCCGCGGCCTCGCCAGCCTCGCCGAGCGTGCGGCGGAGCACGCGGCCAAGCTCACCCACCTGACCGACGGCGGCACGCGCGACGCGGTGCATTGGTACGAGCTGTCGACGCACGGTTTCGCCTTCCACGCCACGCCGCTCGACCTCGCCGCGCCGCTGCGCGAGCTGCGCGAGCAGAGCCGCGCCGCGTGGATCTTCACCTCGGCGACGCTGTCGGTCGCCGGCCGCTTCGACCATTTCGCGCGCCAGCTCGGGCTCGACGATCCGGTCACCTTGAACCTCGACAGTCCGTTCGACTACGCGCGCCAGGCGCTGGCCTATCTGCCGCAGGGGCTGCCGGATCCGAGCGCGGCGGACTACGTCGATCGCGTCGTCGACGCCGCGGTGCCGATGCTCGAAGCCTCGCGCGGCCGCGCGTTCCTGCTGTTCACCTCGCATCGCGCGCTCCGCCGCGCGGCGGAGCTGCTGCCGCTGCGCGTGGGATTTCCGCTGTTCGTGCAGGGCACCGCGCCGCGACATCGCCTGCTCACCGAATTCCGCGCATCCGGCAACGGCGTGCTGCTCGGCGCGGCGAGCTTCTGGGAAGGCGTCGACGTCGCCGGCGAGGCGCTCAGCCTGGTCGTCATCGACAAGCTGCCGTTCGCCGCGCCGGACGATCCGGTGCTGGTCGCGCGCCTCGACGCGCTGCGCGAGGCCGGCGGCAATCCGTTCGCCGACTGGCAGATCCCGGCTGCGGTGATCGCGCTGAAGCAGGGCGCCGGCCGGCTGATCCGCGACGTGCACGATCGCGGCGTGCTGATGCTGTGCGATCCGCGCCTGACCTCGCGCGGCTACGGGCGCATCTTCCTGTCCAGCCTGCCGCCGCTGCCGCGCACGCGCTCGCTGGCCGATGCCTCAGCGTTCTTCGTGACAAAAAGTTCATCGGTGACGTAAGTCATCGTACGAAAAAGAACATACGTCCGCGTACGGCATTCGTCGTTGCAGAGCAGCGTGACGAAGTCGCTCCGAATCGGATTGAATGTGGGACTTTCTGCACATTTCGGCGCCCGAGCCGGAGTGTTACAACCACTGCACCAAAGCCTCCTGGGTTTCCACTTTGGTTCATTTACAGCTGCGCGACGAAGCAGGGACGTCGCTGTGGCTCCGTTTTGTCGCGTTCCGCGTCGGAGAGCAATCGAGATGAAGAAGTTGGTTCACGTAAATGCGCTGGCCTCGGCCGTCGGCGTGGCGTTGATGGGCATCGGCTTGTCGTCGTCGGTGACGGCGGCGCAGCCCAGCCTGGAAGCTGCGGTTTCGACCACGGCGGAAGTGAGCAGCATCGGCCAGTACATCGTCACGTTCGCCGAGTCGGGCCTGCTCCGCTACGAAGGCGGCGCGAGGAACGGCGCGCAGGAACTCAGCGCCACCGCGCCGAAGAAGCTCGGCGTGCGCAAGCTCGACGCGCAGTCGCCGGCGGCCAAGGCGTACGCCTCCTATCTCGACGCGCAGCGCACGGCGCACGTCACCGAGATCGAGAATCGACTGGGACGCCCGCTCGACATCACCCACACCTACGGCGTGATCCGCAACGGCATCGCCGTGAGCCTGAGCCCTAACGAACTGGCCGCGGTCGCCGCGACGCCGGGCGTGGTCTCGGTCAAGCCGGTCAAGCTCTACTCGCCCGATACGTTCCGCGGCCCGAAGTTCATCGGCGCGAACACGATCTGGGACGGCAGCAACGTGCCCGGCGGCGTCGGCGTGATGGGCAAGGGCATCAAGGTCGGCATCATCGACATGGGTGCGAACAGCCAGCATCCGTCGTTCGCCAACGACGAGACCTGCGGCTTCAATGCGACCGACAAGAAGCTGTACGCATTCGACTGCAACACGAGCTCGGCGGGACATTGCACCGGCCCGAACCCCGAGGCACCGGCGGGCGCGGACGAAGGCTTCAGCCACGGCGTGCACACCGCCAGCACCGCGGCAGGCAACACCCTCGACAACACCGCGACACCGCCGCCTGATCTGCCGGACGGCGTGACGATGTCCGGCGTGGCGCCGTGCGCGACGGTGTACTCCTATCGCGTCTCCAACGCCTCCGGCAGTCTGCCGGGCTCGGCGATCAGCGCCGCGATCGAGGCGATCGTCACCGACGGTCTCGACGTCGCCAACTTCTCGATCGGACCGACCTGTGGCGGCGGCTCGCCGTGGAACGACGACGACCGCGACTTCCTCGACGCGATCGACGCCGACGTGTTCATCGCCGCCTCGGCCGGCAACACGCGCGCGAACTGCACCAGCCCGGTCGGCCGCGTGTCGCACGTGGGTCCGTGGATGCTGACGGTGGCCGCCTCGACGCAGGACCAGACCATCGGCCAGGGCACGTTCAAGGTGACCGGCCCCGGCACCGTGCCGCCGCTGCTGCAGAGCTTCGGCGGCACCAAGGGCACCACCACCAACATGGATCAGGTCGACGACCTGACCGGCTATCCGTTCCGCACCTATCCGACCAACATCGCCGGCTGTACGGCGACCGGCGGATTCCCGGCGAACTACTTCCAGGGCGCGATCGCGGTGATCCGTCGCGGCGCGACGCCGCCGGCGACCGAGGCCTGCAACTTCTCCGAGAAGATCAACAACGCGGCCGGCGCCGGTGCGGTCATGGTCGTCATCGCCAACAACAAGAACGACGCGCAGGGCATCGACACGACCGGTTCGACGTTGCCGTCGTTCAAGATCAACGACCTGGCGACCTCCGATGCGCTGATCGCCTTCGTCAACGCCAACAACGGCGCGCCGGTCGACCCGGACGTGGTCTTCGCCAACGGCTTCGAGGACGTGGTCGCCAGCGGTACGGTCGGCGATTTCGTCAAGGGCGCTTCGCTGGTCACGGTGCAGGGCGACGTGCTCGGCTCCTTCAGCTTCCGCGGACCGACCTCCGGCGCCGCGGCCGACGTCACCAAGCCGGACATCACCGCTCCCGGCGTGAACATCTACGCTGCCGGCCGCGCAGCCGACAACAGCTACCTGTTCATGGGCGGCACGTCGATGGCCAGCCCGCACGTGGCGGGCGCGGCGACGCTGGTTCGCGAGATCCATCCGGACTGGACCGTGGCGGAAGTGAAGTCGGCGCTGATGACGACCTCGTTCCAGGCCGGCTTCCAGGAAGACGGCACGACGCAGTGGACGCCCGATCAGGTCGGCAGCGGTCGCGTCGATCTGACCAAGGCGGCGAAGGTGGGCCTGACGCTGGACGAGACCTATCAGCGCTTCGTCGACGCGAATCCGAGCGGCGGCACGGTGGCGGTGAAGGACCTCAACATCCCGTCCGTGCGCAATTCGAATTGCCAGACGACCTGCACCTGGACGCGTACGGTCAAGAACCGGCTGGCGACCTCGGGCAGTTGGAACGCGACCGCGACCGGCAACGGCTTCGGCCTGACGGTGTCGCCGTCGAGCTTCACGCTGGCTCCGGGCGAGACGAAGGAGCTGACCATCACCGCGAACCTCACTGCCGCCCTGCCGGTGATCTCGTTCGGTCAGGTCGACCTGGTCGAGGCGAACGGCCAGTCTCCGAGCCAGCACATCACGGCGGCGGTGAAGGGAACGGTGGATGCCGGCAACGCTGTCGACCTGCAGGTCGACACCTTCAGCAGCGGCGGCTTCAACCTGCTCGGTAGCGCGACTTCCAATCCGCCGCTGCAGTTCCTCTGGCTCAATCGCTTCACGCCGGACCCGGCAAGCTATCCGATCACGCTGACCTCGCTGGAGACGATCTTCGGCAGTCAGACCAGCAGCGGCTCCGACGGCGCCGTGATGGGCGAGACCTTCGACTATTACGTCTTCCAAGACAACGACACCAATCCGGCCAATGGCGCGACCTTGGTCGGCAAGGTCGAAGGCGCGGCGGTGACCGTGCTCGACGACATGCAGTCGGTCACGATTCCGAGCCCCGGCATTACGCTGAACGGCCCGGGCGACGTTCTGATCGGCATCGTCAACCGCGGTCGTCAAGGCCATTATCCGGCCAGCGCGGATATGGGACCGGACGCGCAGCGCTCGTGGATCAGCGGCATCAACATCATCACCGCCGGCGATCCAAACCTTGCGACGCTGAACCTGCAAAAGACCAGCGCCGCCGTGTCCGGATTCACATTCAACTGGATCATCCGCGGCCACGGCACGTCCGCGGCAGGACAGCCGATCCACCTGCAGTAAGCGTTCGATTCAGAGTCGTCCTTTGACGAGCCGGCGTGGATTTCCACGCCGGCTTTTTCTTTTTCGGACAAACCGTTCGAAGAGCGTCATTCCCTGCTTCCAGGGCAGCGACGGGGAAGATTTGCTGCGGCGCGCCATGCGCGGTGGCCCATGCGTGACCATTCGCCCGCGTACTGCCACCGGTTGGCGGCATATTCGAGCCAGTGCTATAACCCGCCGTGAGCGTCCTGGGTCTTTAGCTTCGTCACGTCCGCGAACACCGCGCCGAAACGGCGCGGTGTTCCGGGTTTTTTGGCTGCTGCTGAACTGGAGAATCGAGATGGGGAAGTCGCTGCACATCAAAACACTGGCTGCATCGATCGGCTTCGCGCTGGCCGGCGCGGTGATGCCGATCCACGCCGCGACCTTCGACAAGGTCGCCACTAGCGAACAGGCCACGTCGGTTCGTCGGCCCTACATCGTCAGCTTCGTCGAAAGCGGCTTGCTGCATTACAAGGGCGAAGCCAACGGGCTCGCCGCGACTGCACCGTCGTCTCTGGGAACGCGCAAGCTCGCCGCGAATTCGCCGGCGGCGGTCGCCTACAAGGCCTATCTCTCCACTCAGCGCGACACGCACATGGCGGCGATCGCGGGCGCGCTCGGCCGCGAGCTGACGCCGACGCACAGTTACGCGATCACGATGAACGGCGTCGGTCTGGATCTGACGATGAGCGAGGCGCGCACCATCGCCGCTCTTCCCGGCGTGAGCAAGGTGGTGCGTGCGCGCGACGAGCGCGTCGACACCTTCCGCGGTCCGGAATTCATCGGTGCACCTTCGATCTGGGACGGCAGCAACGTTCCCGGCGGAACCGGCACGCGAGGCCAGGGCGTGGTCGTCGGCGTGATCGACACCGGCGGCAACGCCGCTCATCCCTCGTTCGCCAACGATGCCGCCTGCGGCTTCAACGCGGGCAATCCCAAGCTGGTGAGTTCGGCCGACTGCTCGACCAGCAGCGGCGGCGTCTGTACCGGCACCAACCCCGAAGCGAACGCCGGCAACGGCCACGGCGTGCATACCGCCAGCACGGCGGCCGGCAACACGTTGACCACCTCCGCCGTTCCGCCGCCGGCGCTGCCGACGGATGCGCCGTTCATGTCCGGCGTCGCGCCGTGCGCCAGCGTGCGCACCTACAAGGTCTGCGCGACCACCAACTGCGCCGGTACCTGGATTCTGGCCGGCATGGAGAACGCGATCGCCGACGGCGTCGACGTCATCAACTTCTCGATCTCCGGCGGCGACGATCCGTGGAACGACGGCGATCGCACCTTCCTCGACGCGGTCGATGCGGACATCTTCGTCGCCGCTTCCGCCGGCAACACGCGTGCGGAGACGCCCGATCCGGTCGGCCAGGTCAACCACCTCGGCCCGTGGGTCACCACGGTGGCCGCTTCGACCCACAACCGCAACCCCGCTGCGACGGGCATGCTGTCGGTCACCGGCCCCGGCACGCCGCCGGCGCAGTTGCAGAACATCGTGCTGGATCCGGGCTCGGGTTCGGACACGGGACCCGCGGGTGATCTGCCGATTCGCAACTACACCACCAACAACACCGGTTGCACCTCCACCGGCGGCATTCCGGCCGGCACGTTCACCGGCGCGATCGCCCTGATCAGCCGCGGCGACTGCACGTTCGAGGAAAAGGCCAACAACGCGCAGGCCGCCGGCGCGGTCGTCGCGATCATCTACAACAACGCGGCCGGCCGCCTCAGCCCGATCGTCGGTTCGGCCACGCTGCCGACCTACGGCATCCCGCAGACCGACGGCCAGGCGATCGCCTCGTTCATCAACTCGAGCGCGCCGACCGCCGTCACCACCACGTTCACGCCCGGCATCGTCCAGGGCGACGTGCTCGGCGACTTCAGCCTGCGCGGTCCGAGCCGTCTCGTCACGCAGACCAAGCCGGACATCACCGGCCCCGGCGTCAGCATCTACGCCGCGATGGACACCGGCACGGCCGGCCAGTACGGCTACATGAGCGGCACTTCGATGTCCTCGCCGCATCTGGCCGGCGCCGGTGCGCTGGTGCGCGCGCTGCAGCCGAACTGGACGCCGTCGGAAGTGAAGTCGGCGATGATGCTGACCGCATTCACCGACGGCCACAAGGAAGACACGACCACGCCGTGGGATCCGGACGACGTCGGCGGCGGCCGCATCGACATGACCAAGGTCGCGAAGGCCGGCTTCGTGCTCGACGAGACCTTCGCCAACTACCTCGCCGCCGATCCGGCCTCTTCGGGCGATCCGAAGACGCTGAATGTGGCGAGCATGCGCAACATGAGCTGCACCGATTCGTGCGACTGGACGCGTACGCTGCGCAACACGCTCGGCCAGCCGTCGAGCTGGACGGTGACGGTCAACGCGCCCGACGGCCTCGACGTCTCGGTCGACACGCCTTCGTTCTCGTTCGACGGCACCCTGACCGACACGCAGGCGATCACGGTCACGGCGACGCCGACCACCACGCTCAGCAACATCACGTTCGCCGAAGTCGTGTTCACCGAAGCCAACGGCCTGGCGCCCGACGCGCACATGTACGTCGCGGTCAAGGGCAGCGGCAACCCGCAGCCCGACGACGAGATCTTCAAGGACGGTTTCGACGGCTCGTCCGGCTCGGCCGGATTCTCCGAGAACTGGGACAGCTACACGGCCGGCAACAACGTGCACGGCCAGGGCGGCTGGAAGGGCTGGGCGAACGACGCGGCCGCCGGCGCGACCGTGGTCACCACGCAGAGCGTCAGCGCGCCGAACTCGATCGAGATCAAGGAAGGAAGCGACCTGATCCACGAGTTCACGGGCTACACCAGCGGTTCGTACACGATCACCGCGAAGCAGTACATTCCGGCGACGTTCTCCGGCAAGTCGTACTTCATCTTCGAGAACGTGTACTCCGACACCGACACCAGCATCATCAGCTGGTCGACGCAGGTGTACTTCGACAGCGCCACCGGAACCCTGGCGAACGAAGACGGCGCGGCGAATCCGGGCAGTGCTTCGTACGTGACCGGCCAGTGGGTGGACATCAAGCTCGACGTCGATCTCGACAACGACCTGCAGACGTTCTACTACAACGGTGCCCAGCTCTATTCGGGATCGTGGACGCAGCAGTTCCCGAATCAGGACGTGCCGGGAAGCCTGAACATCGGCTCGATCGATCTCTACGCGAACGGCGCGAGCGCGATCTACTACGACGACATCCACATCACGCAGAACCCGTAGGCCGAGCTGATACGGCCTTCGGACTCTGTTCGGAGTCCGAAGGTGCCGGTCCAGTAGAAGAAAAAGCGCCGCCCGATGGGCGGCGCTTTTCTTCGTCGGCGACCGGTTTGTCGGCAGCCGGTCCGCCGACCATCGGCGAGCGCGAATTCGGGCGCTGCGGTCGAGGTGTCCTCAGCACTCGATGACGTTCACCGCCAATCCGCCGCGGCTGGTTTCCTTGTACTTGTCCTTCATGTCGCGGCCGGTCTCGCGCATGGTCTTGATGACCTTGTCGAGCGAGACGCGATGCTTGCCGTCGCTGCGCATCGCCATGCGTTGCGCGTTGATCGCCTTGACCGAACCCATCGCGTTGCGCTCGATGCAGGGAATCTGCACCAGGCCGCCGATCGGGTCGCAGGTCAGGCCGAGGTTGTGTTCCATGCCGATCTCGGCGGCGTTCTCGACCTGGTAGATGCTGCCGCCGAGCGCGGCGGCGAGTCCGCCGGCGGCCATCGAGCAGGCCACGCCGACCTCGCCCTGGCAACCGACCTCGGCGCCGGAGATCGAGGCGTTCTCCTTGTAGAGGATGCCGATCGCGCCGGCGGTCAGCAGGAATTCGATCACGCCGTCCTCGTTCGCCTTCGGGCAGAAGCGTTCGTAATAGTGCAGTACGGCCGGCACGATACCGGCGGCGCCGTTGGTCGGGGCCGTCACCACGCGGCCGCCGGCGGCGTTCTCCTCGTTGACGGCGAGCGCGTACAGGTTGACCCAGTCGAGGATCGTCAGCGGATCTCGCAGGGACGCCTCGGGCCGTTCGCGCAGTTCGCGTGCCATCGCCGGTGCACGGCGCTGCACGTGCAGGCCGCCGGGCAGGGTGCCGGTCTCGCGGATGCCGCGCGCGACGCAGTCCTGCATCGCCTTCCAGATCATCAGCAGGCCGGCGCGGATCTCCGTTTCGCCGCGCCAGGATTTCTCGTTGTCGAGCATGACCTGGGCGATCGTCTTGCCGGTCCGGTCGCAGATGGCGAGCAGTTCTTCGCCCGAGTGGAACGGATGCGGGAGAGGCGTCGTGTCGGCGACGATGCGATCGTCGGCGGCCTCGTCCGTGTTGACGACGAAGCCGCCGCCGACCGAGTAGTAGTCGCGCGTCGCGATCAGCTCGCCGTCGGCGCCGTAGGCGCTGAAACGCATGCCGTTGGAGTGGTAGGGCAGGCGCTGGCGCTTGTTGAAGACCAGGTCCTTCTTCTCGTCGAAGGCGATCTCTTGGCGGCCGAGCAGGTGGATCTTCTTCTCGCCGCGGATGCGCTTGAGCGTGGCCGGGATCGAATCCGGGTCGATCGAGTCCGGCTGCGCGCCTTCCAGGCCGCACAGCACCGCCTTGTCGGTGCCGTGGCCGCGTCCGGTCAGCGCCAGCGAGCCGAACAGTTCGCACTGCACGCGTGCGACGCGTTGGAGTACGCCGGCCTGCTCCAGCCAGCGCTCGCCGAAGCGCGCGGCCGCGCGCATCGGTCCGACCGTATGCGAAGAGGAAGGTCCGATGCCGATCTTGAACAGGTCGAAGACGCTGACAGCCATGAATGCCTCGAAGCAGATGCGGACGGCACGCGCACGCCGCCGCGGAAGAAGGTGCGGCTATTCTACGGTTTTGCCGGAGACGCACCGCATGCGGTGGATTCTTTTCCAGCGCGACGATTGTCCCTTGTGCGACCAGGCGCTGGCCGTGCTCGCCGCCGCGCGCTTGCCGACCTTCGAGACGCGCTGGATCGACGACGCGGACGACCTCGAGGCGCGCTACGGCGCGCGCGTGCCGGTGCTGCGCGACGACCGCGACGGACGCGAGCTGGACTGGCCGTTCGACGCGGAAGGCGTGCGCGCATTCGTCGACGCGCGCGATTGATGTGGCGCACCGCGGGCGACGTGTCGGCGATCGCCGCTTCAGTGCGGCTGCGGCGGGCCCCGGAAAGCGTGCGGCGACGAACCCGAGCTGACGCTGCTTCGCCGTGCGCGCAGCCGCGCAAGGCTTCGCCGGCACGCGCTTGCAGTCCCCGGGCGTGCGCGGTACATAGACTTTCCGCTTCATCGCGACTCGCAGCGAGAGCGTCCATGCGTATCGGAACGATCCCCCTGATCCTGAGCGCCTTCCTCATGACCGCCACCCCAGCTCAAGAAGCTCCGCGCACGCCGGCCACGACTTCCGCCGAAGGTCGCGCGATCCTGCACTCCGCCCTGGTCGAACTCGCCGCCGGACTCGGCAAGCCCGCCCAGCTCGACGTGAAAAGCCTGCGTGTGTCCGGCGAATGGGCCTTCGTCTACGCCTCGATCCAGGGCGCCGGCGGCCGACCGATCGACTACCAAGGCACGCCGTTCGCCGAAGAGGCGGAGGCCGGCCTCAAGTCGCACGTCTACGCCGGACTGCTGCGCGGCAGCGGCGAGCATTGGACCTTGGTGGCGAGCGTGGTCGGTCCGACCGACGTCGCCTGGACCGACTGGGCACGCCAGTACTCCGCGCCAGCGGCGATCTTCGAGCTCCCCGCCGACTAGACCAGTCTCTGCCGGGCCGCTCCGATCGCGAGCCGCTCCAATTCACATCGGCCTCACAGGAGATCGTTGCGGTCCACTGCCGCGTTCTGCCGTCGCTGCGATCGCAGGCTAGCGCTGCAAATCCCGGGCTGCGCGCAAACGAAAACGCCCCGGCAGGCTTTCGCCATGCCGGGGCGTCGTCGTCTCGGAACTTACGGCGGAGACAGGTAATACGTATTGCCGTACGGATTGCCGTAGGTGATGCGCTGCGTACCGTCCGCATTGCGGTTGTTGGAACCGATCAGCGTGAGCTTGCCGCCGTCGTTGCTGTAGACCAGTTCTGTGTGCTGGCTGCCGTTGATGACGGCGACGTCGCCGGGCTTGGCGTGCGCCGCATCGACGACCTTCCAGCCCTGCGCCTTCAGGCGCGAGGCCATGTCGGCGACGCCGTCGGAGTGCCAGTTGATCAGGCCGGCCTTCTGCAGGCAGGCGGTGACGAAGTTGGCGCAGCAGACGTCGCTCGGCACGTTCGGATTCATCGGTAGCGCGCCGCTCTTCTTGAGCTCGGACGCGTTGCGCTCGAGGAACTGGTTGGCGATCGCCGCCGGGTTGCCGCCGGTCGGCTTGCCCGCGCCCGGCGTCTGCCCGACGCCGCCGGTGCTGTTCGCGCCGTCGGTGCCGCGCGTGCCGCTGCCGCCGCCCGGGATGTTCACGTGCTGGCCCGGGAAGATCAGGTTCGGATTGCCGATCTGCGGATTGGCCGAGATCAGCGCCGCCAGCGAAACGCCCTTTTGCGCCGCGATGCCCGAGAGCGTATCGCCGCTCTTCACCGTGTAGCTGCCGCCGGCCGCGCTGCCGCCGCCCGGAATGTTCACGCTCTGGCCGGGGAAGATCAGGTTCGGGTTCTTGATCTGCGGGTTCGCCGAGATCAGCGCCGCGAGCGAGACGCCCTTCTGCGCCGCGATGGCCGACAGCGTGTCGCCGCTCTTGACGGTGTAGCTGCCGCCCGCCGGCGAGGCCGCATCCGGATTCGGCTTCGACGGCGTGCCGACCGGCGTATTGCCGGAGCCCGGCTGCGTCGGCGATGCGTTGTTGAAGATCGCATTGGCGTTCGCGATGCGCGATTCCATGTGCGGAATGCCGGGGCGCTCGTACTTGTTGCAGAAGATCTGCGCCGCTTCGGAGGCCGAAGTCGCGCCCTTCAGCGCATTGCCGGCGCCGCGCTCGGTCGTGGTCAGTTCGTGCTGGATGAATTCGAGTTGCTCGCGGAACGTCGACTGATGGATGTCCTTGCCGGCCCAGGCCTTGAACGCGGCCTGGCGCGGACCTTCCCACTGCGCCAGCCCGTAGCCGGGGCCGCCGCCGTCCTGGCCGCGATTCGGATCGACGCCGCTCTCGGCCTGCAGGTTGCCGACGATGCCGGCGGCCTGCGCACGCGACCAACCCTGGCTCTCGAAGAAGCCCATCGCTTCGTTGATGCGGCCCTGCTGCGAATTGGGCGCGGCGCCCGACACGCCGCTCGGTCCCTGAGCGCCCTGCGCGGCGCCGTTGGCGCCGCCGGCGCTTCCGCCGCCGCCGGGGATCGACAGCGATTGACCCGGATAGATTACGTCGGGATTGCGGATCTGCGGATTGGCGGCGAGCAGGTCCTGCAGGGAAACGCCTTTTTCGGCCGCGATCTTCGACAGCGTGTCGCCGCGCTGGATCGTGTAGTCGTTGTTGGCGGCGCCGTTGCCGGCGAAGGAACGGGTGGCGGAGACAGGACTGACCATGGCGAGCCTCGATGGAAAGTACGGAAACCAGTGCTCGCGACTTCAGCACCTTCGGTCGTACCTGCCCATCCGTGTCGGCCCTAGCTAGGGTTTTCCCTAGAGCCGTCTCGTTCGATTTTCGGCGCTGCGCCGCCTCGAAGTCGTCGCGTTCGATCGCGCGCGAACCGCTGCGCCGATCAGCAGCCCGCGGCCTGGTCGGCGAGCTTCAGCAGTTCCGCGGTGAGTCGATCGCGCTCGCTCGCCGTCAGCGGGCTGAACTCGAAGATGTCGCTGAAGTAGAGCCCGTCGAGCGCGAGGCTGACCACCGCCGCCAGTAGGAAATTGCCGCCGGCCGAGCGCAGCTGGTCGAAATGCTCGGCGATCTCGCGACGCGGCCGGTCGAGCAGGCTGGGAAAGTTCGCCGCCGCGGCGAGGAACGAGCGCGAGGCGGCGGGCGAGTGCAGATCCTTGCCGCTCATCTCGACCGCCGCTTCGATGAAGGCGCGCAGATACGTCGCCGGCGCGCCGCCGAGTCGCCGATGCACGTCGGCGACGCGTTCGGCCTCCTGGTCCATGTGCCGGTCGACCATGCCCTTGAGCAGGGCTTCCTTGTTCGCGAAGTGGTACAGCAGGCCGCCCTTGCTGACGCCGGCGGCCGCGGCGACCGCGTCCAGAGTCAGATTGCCCGCGCCGACCTCCATCACGACGTGTTCGGCCGCTGCGAGGATGCGTTCGCGGGCGCTGGCTCGGCGTTTCGTGGGCATGAGGCGGCTGCGGGTTGACGGCGAAAATCGAACTATATACTGTACCGTCCGGACGGTATACAAGAAGACCAATATGAACTCTCCCATCCCCCTGCGCCTGCAAACCACTCCCTTGCCCGAACCGCCGCCGGCCGCCGACCGCGGCGCAGCCTTCACCGCCCTGATCTGGATCGAGGAATTCGTCGCCTTGGCGCAGCGCGCCCTGGCCGCCGAGGACGACGAACAGGAACGCCGCCTCTGCGAAGACGAGCTCCTGCGCCGCGTGCCTTATCTGCGCGCGGCCGGCGTGTTCGACGTGTTCGAGGTCCGCCATCCGGCGCTGCGCGCGATGATCGAGGATTGCGCCCTGCCGGAACTGCGCTCGGTCGCCTGAGCGTAAAGCTCCGAACGAAGTGATCGGCGACAGCGGCGCGATGCGCCGGCGGCTTCGCGCATCGCCGCCGCCGATGTGTCGCGGCGGAAAGCATCTTCGGACAAAAGAAAACGGCCCGGTCGGTGACCGGGCCGTTCTTCGGCGCGAAGTCCGCCGGCGTCAGATGGGCATGAAGATCTTCAGGCCCGTGCGGCTGGCGTCGCCGGCCAGCGTATTTCTCTCGATGAAGTCCGACGCCGAGCTGTGACCGTCGCCGAGCGTGATGGCGGTGTGGCCGTACTTCGCGCCGAGCGCGGTCGAGGTGTGCTCCCAGGTGAGGACGAGGCCGGGAATCTTGAGCGCCTCCGACAGCGGGATGTTGATCTGCTTGAACTTGTCGCGCGGCAGGTTATCGTCGATCTGATTGCCGTTGCCCCAGACCTTGATGCCGTACGTGTTCTGGATCGCGCGGCTCACACCGGTCGCGCACAAGCCTTGCGACTGGTAGCCGCCCATGCCCATCGCCGCCGAGCGTGCCGCATCCGCGAGCCGCTGGCTGCTGTTGACGCCCTTCACGTCCGACGGGCCGGTCGAGCCGTTGACGCCGGACGATCCTTGCGATCCGGACGACGAACCGCCGCCCGGAATGTGCACGGCCTGGCCCGAGTAGATGAGGTTCGGATTCTTGATCTGCGGGTTGGCCGAGATCAGCGCCGACAGCGAGACGCCGTGCTGCGCGGCGATGCCGCTCATGGTGTCGCCGTTGCGCACGGTGTAGCTGCCGCCGCCGTTGTTGCCGCCGGCGCTCGGCGAGCCGCCCGGGATGTGCACGGTCTGGCCCGGATAGATCAGGTTCGCATTCTTGATCTGCGGATTGGCCGCGATCAGCGCAGACAGCGAGACGCCGTTGCGCCCGGCGATGCCGCTCATGGTGTCGCCGCTGCGCACGGTGTAGCTGCCGCCGTTGTTGCCGCCGCCGCTCGGCGAGCCGCCCGGGATGTGCACGGTCTGGCCCGGATAGATCAGGTTCGCATTCTTGATCTGCGGATTGGCCGCGATCAGCGCGGACAGCGAGACGCCGTTGCGTCCGGCGATGCCGCTCAGCGTGTCGCCGCTGCGCACGGTGTAGTTGCCGCCGCCCGCGCCGGGTGTCGACGGCTTGGGCGTCGACGGCGTGTCGCCGCCCGGCTTGGGGCTGTTGCCGCCCGGCTGCGACGGCGTGGCGTTGTTGAAGATCGCGTTGGCGTTCGCGATGCGCGATTCCATGTGCGGAATGCCGGGACGCTCGTACTTGTTGCAGACGATCTGCGCCGCCTCGGAGGCGGTGGTGGCGCCCTTCAGCGCATTGCCGGCGCCGCGCTCGGTCGTGGTCAACTCGTGCTGGATGAATTCGAGCTGCTCGCGGAACGTCGACTGATGGATGTCCTTGCCGGCCCAGGCGCGGAAGTCCGCCTGGCGCGGCGCTTCCCACTGCGCCAGCCCGTAGCCGGGGCCGCCGCCGTCCTGCGCGCGGTTCGAATCGACGCCGCTCTCGGCCTGCAGGTTGCCGACGATGCCGGCGGCCTGCGCGCGGGTCCAACCCTGGCTCTCGAAGAAGCCCATCGCCTCGTTGATGCGCCCCTGTAGCGAATTGGGCGTGGTGCCCGATACGCCGCTCGGTCCCTGCGCACCCTGCACCGCGCCGTCCGATCCGCCGGAACGTCCGCCACCGCCGCCGGGGATCGACAGCGACTGGCCCGGATAGATCACGTCCGGATTGCGGATCTGCGGATTGGCGGAGAGCAGGCTCTGCAGCGAAACGCCGTGACGCGCGGCGATGCCCGACAGCGTATCGCCGCGCTGGATCGTGTAGTCGTTCTGGGAGGCCTGCGCGGAGAACGCTCGATTGCTGGAGACGGCACTGACGGACATGGGGTCGGGCCTCGCGGAATGTAGTGATTCGCAAGTTGGCCATATCTTTTTCGCTCCGCCCATCCGCATGTTCCCTAGCTAGGGTCTGCCCTAGGAGGCGCGCGACGGGAGCCTTCTCGGCGACAGGGCGAGGACGGTTCTTCGAGCCGCCGGGCGCGCCGCGAAGGGAGGGAAGAAGCGGACGTCGCGCAGCCCGGATGGCTGTTGCCATCCGGGCTGCGCGGTGAGGCTTGAAGGCGGCGGCGGACTCGTCGTTGCGCGATCGGTATGTTCGATGCCACCGATGCCCGGCTGATCCGATCGAAACGCGCGAGGGATGCTGGCGCTAATCTGGATCGGCTAACAGGTCGCCTTCGACGAGAAGCTAGAGCAGCGACTTGGCGTGATCCAGCACGCTGGAGCAGGCCTTCTTGGTCAGCTTGTCCTTCATCCCGCCGAGCTGTCCGCCGCCGAGGTTGCCGAGGTCGACGCTCTTGCCGTCGCCGGTCTTCAGCATGCCATTGGCACCGTCGGCGTAGTCGGCTTTGTCGGCCTCCGACGCATCGTCGCCACCCACCTTGCCGAGCAGCTTGTCCTTCAGCCCGCCGGCGGCATCGCCGCCGAGGTAGTTGTTCTTCACGCAGTACTCGATGACGCCGGCCGCGTTGCCGGCGCTGCCCGACGCGAGCGAGGACAAATCCGCACCGCCGACGGCGCCCTTGAGAGCGCCCAGATCCTGGGCGCCGGCGGTTCCGCACAGGGCGATGCAGCCACCGGCGGCGAGTGCGAGAACGATCTTCGACTTCATGGCGATGACCTCTCTTCGGAAGCGCCGCGCGGCACCATGCCGCGCGGCGGAAGAGGACTGTGCTCGTCGTCGCCTTAGGAAGACGTGAAGCCGACGTGTCGTTGGCAGGTCAATCGAAGCCGTCGGCGAAGATCAGATCGTTCTGCAGGCGCGCAACATAGACGTCCTGCGGCGGCGGATCGCCGGCGCCGGGAATGGTGACGACACCCGTGGCGATGATCTGCGTGCCCTGCAGGGCGAGGCCGAGCACGAACTGCTGCGACGGACTGGTGCGTTCGAAATCCAGCAGGACCTTGCCGAACGTGCCGAACTGCCCGTCGAGGCTGCCGTCGGCGTTCAGGCGGGCAAGCGCGCCTTTCATGCCCAGCGGCGACAGGTTGTGCTGGGCGATGCCGCCGATGATCAGCTTGCCGTTGGACTGCTCGACGCCGGCAAACGCGCCGTCGGCTCCGTTGGGGATCAGGTCGAAGCTCAGCACCGTCTTGCCGCCGATACCGAAGGTGACGTCGGGAGATCCGTCTGGCATCAGGCGCGCGACGGCCATGTCGTTGTTCACCGCGCTCGAAGAGGAGGTGTCGGCGGCGCCGATCAGCACGATGCGGCCGTCGTGCCGCAGCAGCATGCGATAGCACAGATCGTTGCCGCTGGCGCCGAGATCGAAGCCGATCGTCGCGCGACCGTCGCCGTCGAAATCCGCATCGAGCTGCCCGTTCGGCAGCAGTCGTGCGACCGCGAAGTCCAGACCGTTTCCGACGGTCTGTGCAACGCCGCCGACCAGGATGCGTCCGGCGGGGTCGACGGCGACGCTGCTGGCCTCGTCGGTCTTGTTGGAACTGGCGGGAAAATCGAAGCCGACGATGACGCGCCCGGTCAGGTTGAAGGCTGGGTCGCGCGTGCCGTCCGGCAGTAGCCGCACGATCGCGAAATCGTCGCCGTTGGACGCGGAATTGGCCATGCCGACGGCGACCAGCTTGCCGTCTGGCTGGATTGCGATGCCGCCGCCGATGTCGGCATTTGTGCCGCCGTTGTCGAACGCCACCACGACTTTGCCTGTGCCGTTGCCGAAGCTCGTGTCCAGCGTGCCGTCCGCGTTGAGCCGCGCGATCGCGAAATCGGAATTGCCGGCGGCGTTGGTCGAGCCGACGACGACGATCTTGCCGTCGCTTTGCAGCGCGATCGCGTTGCACTGATCGTTGCTGCCGCCGAAGTCCACGGTGACTTTCCCGTCGAAGCTGAAGCTGGTGTCCAGTCCGCCGTCGGCGAGATAGCGCACGACGAGGAAATCGGTGCCGGAAGGCCCGTTGGCGCCCAGCGGAGCGCAGGTGAGGATCCTGCCGTCGGGCATGACGACGGGTGCGACGGGCAACTGGAGTCCCGCCTGGCTCACGCCCGCAGTGGTCGTCCCGCCGACGCCGAAGGTCGGGTCGAGATCGCCGTTGGCGGCGAGCGACGAGGCGGACGAAAGAACGAAAACGAGCGACGGCAGCGAACGCAGCCTGTTACGCATGACAGCCTCCCCTGATGGACGAGGCCGTCACCGCCGGTGAGCAGGGGCCTCGCCGCCGATTGTCGCACGCGCCCGCCGCGACCGGCGGATTTTCAGGCGCGCTCGGACGCGCCGCGCAGGCGCTTGAGGATCTCCGCGCGCGCCTCGCGCAGGATCGAGTCGCGGTCGAGGTCCTCGACGATGCCGGCGACGACGCGCTTGGGGCCTTGTTCGCCCCAGGACTTGCCGGCGACGAGGTATTTCTCGGCGGCGCGGCCGACCAGTTCGGTCGCGTACCAGGCGAGCGCGCCCTGCGCGCCGGCGGTGACCACCGTCGACAGTCCCGCGCTGACGCCCTTCAGCGCCGAGGCGACCAGATGCACGCCCCAGATCGCGCCCATCAGTGCGGCGAGCTGCGCGCTGATCACCGCGATCAGCGAGCCGGCCTCGACCTTGGTCAGCGGCAGGCCGTAGACGCGGCCGAGGTGCATGACCAGCGCCGCGTCGAGCGCGCCGGCGGCGAGCAGGTCGGCGACCGGAATCGGATTCAGCGCGACCGCGACCGCCTTCGCCAGGCAGTACTGGCGGATCACCTTCGCGGCGAGATCGCGCCGCGCCTCGGCGATGCGCGCGCCGACCTGGTCGGAAACGCGGCCGGCGAACAGGCTCGCGTTCAGCGCGGCCAGCGTCTTGCCTTCGCGCTCGACGATCGCACCGAGGCGCGCGCGCAACGGTTCCAGGTCGGGCGCGCGCTCGGCGAGTTCGGCGTGCTCGACGCCGTTCGCGTCGACGCGGATGCGCTTGTGCGGTGCGGGCTGGGCGCTGATCGCGACGACGTCGTCCGCGCGCACCAGGCCGTGCGCGTGTTCGCGCAGGCGTTCCAGCAGGCGCTCGCGCTCGTCCTCGCCGTAGCGGTCGGACTTGTTCAGCGCGAGCAGCAGCGGGTGCTCGGTGCGCGCGAGCAGTTGCAGCGCGTCGCGCTCGCGCTGCGTCATGTCGCCGTCGACGACGAACACGACCAGGTCGCTGACGCCGGCGACCTCGAAGGCGAGCCGTTCGCGCGCCTCGCCGTCGAGTTCGTCGATGCCGGGAGTGTCGATCAGGTGCACGCCGCTGCCGGCGACCTCGCGCCACGGACGCTGTCCGGCTTCGCGCGTGGTGCCGTGCAGGACGCCGACGGTGAACGCGTCCTCGCCGAGCAGCGCGTTGGCCAGCGCCGACTTGCCGACGCTGACACGGCCGAACACGGCGATGTGCAGCTCGCCGCGCTCGAGCTTGCCGAGCATCGCTTCGAGCCGCGCGAAATCGGCCGCGAGGCTGCCGCGCACGGCGGACGGAATCTGCGGATCGTCGAGCAGGGCGCGCAGGCTCGCCGCGGCTTGCGCGTGGTGCGCCTCGCCGCGTGGCGCGTCGGCATCGATCGACGGCGCCGCCTCGCGCGCGAAGCTCCGCTGCAGGCGTCGCCAGAGCGTGCCCAGTTGACCCATGCGAACGTTTCCTCCTGGCGTGGCGCGCCGGTCCGGTTGGCCGTCCGCCGCGGCGCCAGTATGCCGGCGCCGCGCGGGACTTCAATCGCCGGTCCCGTCGCGTCGGTTCAAGCGCGCCGATTCAGTCGCGCCCGATTCGATCGCGCCCGCTTCAATCGCGCCCGATTCAATCGCGTTGATTCGGGCGCATCGGCTCAACCGCGCCGGCCGGAGCGCGCGGGCGCGCGCGAGGACCGCTTCGGCGGCGGCTCGTAGCCGACGATGCCGCGCTCGCGCGCCCATACGATCGCGGCGCCGCGGCGATGCACGTCGATCTTGGAGTAGATCGTCGCGACGTGGTTGCGCACGGTGTGCGGCGAGAGGCGCAGTGCGCGCGCGATCTCCGCGTCGCTGCGCCCTTCGCAGAGCAGGCCGAGCACCTCCAGTTCGCGCGGCGTGAGGTCGGCCAGTTCGCCCTTGCCGGCGACCGTGCCGCGGCGCACCTGCGCGAGCTTGTCGATCACCGTGCGGCTGAACCACGAGGCGTCCTGCATGACCGCTTCGATTGCGGCGACGAGTTCGACTTCCGAGCGCTTGCGCTCGCTGATGTCCTGGAACACGCACAGCGCGCAGGGCGTGTCGTCGATGCGCACCATGCCGGCCGAGGCGAGGCAGTCGATCTCGCCGCCGTCGCCGTCGCTCAGTGTCAAATCGCGATGCCGCGCGCCGCCGTCGCCGGCGACCGCGGCGAGCAGGTCGGCGAACGCCTGCGGTTCCCGCCATACCGTCAGCGCGGTGGCGTCGCCGTCCAGTTCCGCGGCCGTGCGGCCGGTCGCCGCGAGGAAGGCGTCGTTGGCTTCGAGCAGCCGCGGCGGCGACAGCGCGATCAGCGTCATCGGTACCGGCGCCAGGCGAAACGCGGTGGCGAAGCGCTGCTCGCTGTGGCGCAGCGCGTCTTCGGCCTTCTTGCGCAGGTCGAGGTCGATGAAGGTGAACAGCATGCACGCGTCTTCGTCCATGTCGATCGGCTGGCCGGCGACGATGACGAACTTGGTCGAGCCGTCCGACAGGCGCAGCGTCGCCTCGCTCTGCGCGACGGTGTGTCCGGCATGCAGGTTCGCGATCGCCTCCTCGCGCCGCGCGATGCCTTCCAGCACGTCGAGCTCGTAGACCGAGTGGTCGAGCACGTCCTCGCGCCGGTAGCCGGTCATCTCGAGGAAGCCGGCGTTGACCTTGACGTAGCGCAGATCCGCGATGCGGCAGATCAGCGCCGGCGCCGGATTGGCGGCGAAGGTCTTCTCGAAGCGCTGTTCGGCCTCGTAGCGCTCGGTGACGTCGTCGATCGTCAGCGCCAGCGATTCGGTGCTGTCGGAAACGTCGGTGAGGACGATGCCGCGCATGCGCAGGATGCGGCGGAAATCGGCGCCGTCGCGGCGTTCGACGTCGACCACCAGATCGCCGAACGATTCGCCGCGCAGCAGGCGCCGCAGCGGGTACTGCGCCGCCGGCAGCGCGTGGTGGTTGCGGTAGCGCAGCCGAAAGTGTCGCGCGTATTCGGCCGCGTTGCGGCCCAGCTGGGGCAGCGAATCGACGCCGTGGGCGGTCAGCGCGGTCGTGTTCGCCCAGACGACGCTGCCGCCCGGATCGAGCAGCACCACGCCTTCTGCGAGGCCGGAAACGAGCTGCTCCAGCTGGCGCCGGTCGACCGGAGGCGTGGCGGGTTTGCGCATCGTGCGTTCCAGTTGGGGGTGCATCCGTCGTGGGAGGGCAAAAACTACCACGGCGGGGGAGTAGGGCTGCTCTGTCGGGCATCGCCGGCGGCGTCTAGTTTCTGTGGCGTTCGCCGCACGACGGCAGACATCGACAGGAAGGAGACGAAAGATGAACGTGCCACCGAAAACCGCACCGAAGCCTTTTTCGACCGCTGCCCACGCCGGTGCCACCGGCCATACCGAGCCGCATCCCGCCCACGAGAGTCCCGGCCGCCGCGAGCGGGACGACGAAGGCCGCGACGAGGACGAGGCCGATCGCGGAGGATCCGGGCAGCGTCGTCCGAGTCGGGGCGAACCGGACAAAGATCGTCCGGAGCGTGGCGGCGAGCAACGCCGCAGCGGAATGGCCGCCGCGTCGCTTGCCTTGTGCAGCGCCGTCGCGAGCGCGCTGCTCGCGTTCGCTCCTGCAACGCCGGTGCAGGCGGCGCCGCAGGATCGCAACGCCGACGAAGCCGATTCCGCGCAGCCGGTGACCGACAGCTGGATCACCGGCAAGGTCAAGGCCGAACTGGCCACCACCGAGGGCGTGCGGAGCCTGGACATCAGCGTGACCACCGTCAACGGCGTCGTCACGCTGACCGGCGTGCAGTCGACCGAGCTGGCGGTGAAGAAGGCGGTCGCGGCGGCCAAGGCGGTGAAGGGGGTCAAGGAAGTCGACGCGGCGGGGCTCAAGGCGAAGTCCTGAGCGCCGTCGATCATTCACTCAACCATTCGGAGAGAAGCCATGAACGAAGACAGGATCAAGGGCCAGTGGAAGCAGCTGACCGGCAAGCTGAAGGAGAAGTGGGGCAAGCTGACCGACGACGACCTCACCGTCGCCGAAGGCAACAGCGAATACCTCGCCGGCAAGCTGCAGGAGCGCTACGGCATCGCCAAGGATGAGGCGAAGAAGCAGATCGACGACTTCCAGCGCGGTCTGTGATGGACGCGGGGCGGCGCTTGCGCCGCCCCGCCATCAGGCCTATGGCGGCGTTTGCGTTGCTCCGCCGTCAGAGGCATGCGGCGGCATTTGCATTGTCCTGCCATCAGGCACACGGCGACGTCCTTGCCGCCGCGCCATCAGGCCTATGACGGCACTCGCGCCATCTCGCCGTCAGGCACGCAGCGGCACCCGCGCCGCTGCACCATCGACACACACGGAGAACGAACCATGCGCAAGTACGTCCTGGCGTGGCTGCTCGGCATTCCCGCCGGTCTGCTGGTGCTGATCTATCTTTTCAGCCGCGTGTTCTGAGCCGGCGGCGCCGCCGGCTACTTCTTGGCACCGAGCTGCAGATGCCCGTGCACCGGCACGTCGGCGCCGACGTCGGACCAGTCGCTGCCCGCACCGAGGCCGTAGTCGGCGCGCTTGAGCACGGTGTCGACGTCGAGCGTGGCGGCGTCGCCGGTCTCGGCGAACTTGACCTTCAGCGTGACCGGCGCGGTCTTGTCGCGGATCGTCAGCTTGCCCTTCGCCTCGACGCCGCCGTCGGCGGCCTTGGCGAACGACTCGGTGACGAAATGCGCCTTCGGTGTCTTCTTGACGTCGAAGAAGTCCGAGCCGTGCAGCGAGTCGTCGCGATCACCGTTGCCGGTGTCGGCGCTGGCGAGATCGATGGTGACGTCGAACTTCGACTTCGACAGGTCGTTCGCGTCGTAGGCGATCGTCGCGTCGAACTTCTTGAACGTGCCGTCGAAGCCTTCGCCCTGGTAGCTGCCCTTGAAGGCCAGCGTGCTCTTGGCGGTGTCGACCTGCCAGTCGCGCGCGACGGCGGACAGCGGCAGCAGCAGGGCCACGCAGATCATGGAACGCAGCATGTCGTACTCCTCGTGCGGATCAGGAAACTTCGGATGACGGCGCGCGCCCGGCGCGATTGCGCCACGGCAGCATGCGCACCAGCGTCTCGTCGCGATTGTGGAAGTGATGGATCAGGGCGGCGGCGGCGTGCCCGGCGGCGACCACCACCAGCACCCAGAACAGCAGCTCGTGCGCGCCTTCGGCGAACTCCTTCACGGCCTCGTTCTTGCCGCCGGTCAGGTTCGGCAGCGGGAACAGGTTGAACCAGTACAGCGGACGCAGGCTCGAGGCGGAATCGAACAGCCAGCCCGACAGCGGCACGGCGAAGATCAGCACGTACAGCAGCACGTGGCCGAGACGCGCGCCGAGCGCCTGCCAGTGCGGCATGCCGGCGACTTCGCGCGGGCGCGGATCGAACAGACGCCAGCCCAGGCGCAGCACCGCCAGGGCGAGGATGGTGATGCCGAGCGACTTGTGGAACGAGTAGACCGGAATCGAACTCGGCCGCTTCGGCAGCTCGACCATGACCAGGCCGATGATCGCCTGCGCGAGGATCAGCAGCACGATCGTCCAGTGGAAGAACTTGGCCAGGCTTCCCCAGCGCGTCGCGTCACTTTTCAGCGCCATCTTTTCCTCCGTCGGCGGTGGTGGGCTTGGCGGCGTCGCCGTCGCGGATGCCCTCGATCTCGAAACGCAGCGAGACGTCCTCGCCGACGACCTCGGCGTAGCGCTTCATGCCGAAGGCCGACCGTTGCAACGTCGCCGTCGCCGAGAAGCCGGCCTTGCGCTTGAACAGATACGGGTCGTTGGCGACGCGGTTCAGCGTGAACGCGACGTCGACGGGCCGGCTCTCGCCGCGGAACTGCAGTTCGCCGTGGATCACGCCGTCGCGTTCGCCTTTCTTTTCCACGCTGCGGCTGACGTAGCGCGCGGTCGGCCAGCGCTCGACGTCGAGCAGTTGGCCGGAGGTCACGGTCCGGTTCCACTTCTCGTCGCCGAGGTCGGCCGAGGCGAGGTCGATCGTCACGTCGACGCGGCTCGCGCTCCAGTCCTCGGCGTCGAACGCGAACCAGCCGTCCTTCACGCGCAAGCGGCCGAGCGGATGCGAGAAGCCCTGGTGCGCGGCGCTGAACCAGATCTGCGTGTGCACCGGATCGAAGCGGTAGGTTTCCGGCGCGGCCGCAGCGGCGCCCGGCAGGGCGAGAGCAAGCGCGGCGAGGATCGGGCGGCAGAGGCACATGGCCGACAGCTTGGCAAAAAGCGGCAGCCTAGACTAGCGCCGTGGCGTGAACGCTGCATTCACCGTTCCGCCGCTGGGGAACGGAACGGCGGAGCGCCGCCTAGGATTCAGCGCCGTTGCCGCGATCGCCGCGCGCCGCCTCCCACGCCAGTCGCGCGACGCGCTCGACGCGTTCGCGCGCGGGCTCGGCGAGCAGCGCGCGCACGCGCGCCTCGACGTCGGCGGCGTCGAGCGAGGCGCGCTCGGCGAGCGTCGCGGCGAGCGCGTTGCCGAGACTGTCGAACACCAGCCCGTAGGCGATCGCGTGCAGCACGCCGCCGCCGAGCGTGCCGAGGCCGGGGAACGCCTTCAGCGCGTTGCCGGCGATCGCCAGCACGATCGCGGTCGTGTTGCGCACGGTCAGGCCGACGCGCGCGAGCAGGGCCTCGACGTCGAGTTCGCGCACCGGCACGCCGTGGATGCGCGCCAGTTCGCGCACCAGCGCGGTGCCGAGCGCGCCCTGGATCAGGATGTCGCTGCCCGGCGCGACCGCGGCCAGCGCGCCGACCACCGCCCGGCGCGTGTACTTGGCGACCGTGTCGACCGCTTCGCGCGCGGCGGCAGCGCGCGCGAGTTCGTCGCCGCGGCGGCCGACCTCGGCCAGCACGGCGGCTTCGCGCGCGGGTTCGAGCGCCGCCGCGCCGGCGCGCGTGAGGTCGACCAGCGCGCCGGTCAGCGCGCCGATCTCCGGTACGCGCTCGCGTTCGACCTTCTCGCGGCGGCCGTCGGCGAGCGTGCGCTCGTAGCGCTCGCTGCCGCCGGCGCTGATCGCGACGACCGCGCGCGCCTGCGCGGCGTAGCGCTGCTCGAAACGCCGCAGCAGCGCATCGCGCTCGGCGTCGCTGTAGAGATCGGCCTTGTTCAGCACGAGCAGCAGCGGCTTGCCGAAACGAGCCAGCCAGTTCAGCTCGGCGTCCTGCGCGCGGGTCAGGTCGGAGGCGCACAGATAGACGACCGCGTGCGCGCGCAGCGCCTCGTCGCGCGCGAGCTGCTCGTGCACCTTGCCGTCGACCTCGCCGCTGCCGGGCACGTCGGCGAGGATCAGCTCGCGGCCGTCCGGCAGGCGGCCGCGATGGTGCGCGACGATGCGCGTGGTGCCGCCGCGCACGTCGATCGCCGGCAGCGCCTCCGGCGCCAGCGCGCGGATCAGGCTGGACTTGCCGGTGGAGATCTCGCCGAACAACGCGACGTAGACCTCGCCGGCGGCGCGGCGGCGGTCGAGTTCGGCGAGTTCGGCTTCGAGCGCGGCGGTTTCCGCGCGGCGTTCGCGCAGCGCGTCGATGCGTGCGTCCACTTCGCCGCGCGACACCGGGATCGCGGTCGGCACGGCGGACTTGGACGTCGGCCGCGCCAGCCGCCACAGCAGCCACAGCAATGCGCCGAACGCGAGCGCGACCGCGGCGATCAACGGCAGGCGCAGCCACAGCGGCAGCTCGGCCAGGCGCTGATAGAACTCGAGCAGGCTGTTCAGCGTCGCGACGACCAGACCGATCAGGATGGCGCCGCCGACGGCGAGCGCCGCGAACAGGATCAGGCGTAGCGGAAGGCGTGGCTGCGGCATGGACGTGTCCGGTGAACGTCGGCATTCTAGTGGGATTGCTTGTGCGATCGTCCGTGATCGCTGTGGCTTGGAGGCTTCGGGGTCCGTGTCGGTCGAGCCCTCTATGGAGTCTAGAGCGGCCATCCATGGCCGCACTTTTCAAGTGAAGCAAAGGGCATTGGGGCTTGCAGTGGGGATGAGGGGATGCATGGATCGCTCGCTCTGGGTGTGATTGCGGCGATGCTCGCCGTATCGACTGCCGCCGCAGCGCCGCCGCCGGCGCCACCGCAGTTCGTCTCGCTGACCGTCGCCGACGGCCTGCCGTCGAGCGTCGCCTACAAGACCGTGCAGGATCGCGAGGGCTTCATCTGGATCGGCACGCAGGACGGCCTGGCGCGCTACGACGGCCTCGGCTTCCGTGTGTTCCGCCACGATCCGGCCGATCCGGCTTCGCTGCCGTCCAACGACGTCTCGGCGCTGCTGGTCGATCGCGCCGGCAACCTGTGGTGCGGCGGCGAGGCGAGCGGCCTGAATCGGCTCGAACCCGACGGCCGCGGCTTCCGGCACTGGATGCACGCACCGAACGAACTCGGCACGCTCGGCAGCGACGACCTGTTCACCATCGTGGAGGACGCCGACGGCGCGATCTGGGTCGGCACCTATCTCGGCGGCCTCAACCGCCTGCTGCCGGACGGCAGCTTCCAGCGCTACGACCACGACGCCGACGATCCGGACAGCCTGCGCTCGACCAGCGTCATCAGCCTGCTGCCGGACGCGCGCAAGCGCTTGTGGATCGGCACCGACGACGGCGTCGACGTGCTCGACGCCGACGGTCGCCTGCTCCACGTCGAATTGCCGCCGACCGCGCAGCGCCCCGGTCCGACCAAGGTGTCCTCGCTGGTGGCGGAGCCGGACGGCGGCGTGGTGGTCGGCACCACCAAGGGGCTGTTCCGCGTCGACGCGCAGTTGCGCTATCGCGGCGAGATCGGCGCGACGCCGGCGCCGCTGCGCGTGCTGTCGATGGCGCGCGGCGACCTGGACGCGCTGTGGATCGGCGTCAGCGGTGGACTGATGCGCAGCGACGCGCGCGGGCTGCATCGCTACGGCGCGGTCGAGTCCTCGCCGGGCGCGTATCCGGGCGCGCGCACGATGGACATCCTGCACGACGGCGAAGGCGGCACCTGGTTCGCCCTGTACGACGGCGGCGTCGCGCGTCTGCCGCCGCACTGGCGCAACTTCTCCGTGTTCCGCCACGTGCCGGGCGACGACGGCAGCCTGGCGCGTCCGCGCGCGAAGACGCTGATGCAGGATGCCTCCGGTGCGATCTGGGTCGGCAGCGGCAGCGACGGCCTCGACCGCATCGACGCCGACAGCGGCCGCATCGAGCGCTGGGGCGAGCGCCTGCGGTTGTCCGGCTCGCCGTTGTCGGCGGTGCTGCCGCAGGGCGACGCGCACGTCTGGGTCGGTACGGCGTCCGCGCTCAGGCGGTACTCGCTGCGCGATCTCGGCGCCGTCGAGGTGCCCATGGATCTGCGTCGCGCCGATGCGCTACCGCCCGGCATCGTCGATCAGCTCGTGACCGCGCGCGACGGCAGCGTGTGGGTCGGCGTGCGCGGCGGCGGCGTTGCGCGGATGGCCGCCGATCCGCCGCGCGTGCTCGCGCGCTACACGCCGAGCGGCGGCAGGCTCGACAACGCCGAGGTGTTCGCGCTGGCGCTCGATCGCGACGGCAGTCCGTGGTTGGCGACGATGGGCGGTATCGAGCGCCACGACGCGACGCAGGACCGCTTCGTCGTCGTCGCCGGCGTACCGCGCGAGCAGATCACCGCCTTCGACTTCGCCGCCGACGGCTCTTTCTGGCTGCATCGGCTCGGCGCGCTGGAGCGCTACCGCCTCGGCCCCGATGGCGCCGCCGAGCGCATGCAAAGTCTCGGCGCGGCGCAGGGCTGGCCGACCCTGACCGCCTCGGCGCTCGCGGTCGCCGCCGACGGCAGCGTCTGGGTCACCTCGCCGCGCGGCTTGTGGCGCGTCGACGGCCGCAGCGGCGCGATCCGCCGCTTCGACGAGCGCGACGGCCTGCCGAGTTCGGAGTTCCTCGCCGGCGCCTTGATCCGCGCCGCCGACGGCGCGCTCTATGCGGGCACCTTGCACGGCGTGGCGGGATTCGACCCGCTCGCGCTGCAACTCGATTCGCCGCCGTCGCCGCTGCATCGCACCGCGCTCGACGTGCGCCGCGACGGCGTCACGCGCCCGCTCGATCCGGCCGCGCCGGTCGAACTCGACTACGACGACCTGGATTTCCGCGTCGAGGCACGCCTGCTGTCCTACGCCAACTCGGCCGCCAACCGCTACCGCGTGCGACTGGACGGATTCGATCGCGACTGGATCGAGGCCGAACGCGGCGAACGCATCTACTCGCAGCTGCCGCCCGGCGACTATCGCCTGCGCGTGCGCGCGGCGAACGCCGACGGCGTTTGGAGCGAACTGCCGCCGCTGCCGGTGCGCGTCGCCTCGCCGCCGTGGAAGACGCCGACGGCCTACGCGCTGTACGCGCTGACATCGGCGCTGGCCGGCTACGCCGTGTTCGGCGGCTGGCGCGCGCGCCTGCGCCGGCGCCACGCCGAGGCCTTGGCGGAGGAACGCCGCCGCAGCGCCGAGCAGCTCGTCGACGCCAAGTCCGCCTTCCTCGCCACCATGGGACACGAGATCCGCACGCCGATGACCGGCGTGCTCGGCATGAGCGAGCTGCTGCTGGCGACGTCGCTGGACGAACGCCAGCGCGGCTACGTCGATGCGATCCGCCAGTCCGGCGAGCTGATGCTGCGCGTGGTCAACGACAGTCTCGATCTGGCGCGCATCAAGGCCGGCAAGCTCGCCTTGAGCGTGGCGCCGTTCGATCCGGTTGCGCTGCTGCGCGAGGTCGCCGCGGTGCAGAAGCCGCTGGCCGAACGCAAAGGACTTTCACTCTCGCTCGACGTCGCCGCCGGCGTGCCGGCGAGCGTGCTCGGCGACGCGCTGCGCGTGAAGCAGATCCTGCTCAATCTGGCCAACAACGCATTCAAGTTCACCGAGCGCGGCGGCGTCACGCTCGGTCTCGCGCGGGCCGACGACGGCCTGGTGTTTCGCGTCGCCGACAGCGGCCCGGGCATGAGCGAGGAAGTACGCGCGCGCCTGTTCGGACGCTTCGAGCAGGCCGACGGCGTCGCCGAGCGGCACGGCGGCAGCGGGCTGGGCCTGTCGATCTGCCGCGAACTCGCGCAGCGCATGGGCGGACGCATCGACGTCGCCAGCGCGCCCGGCGCCGGCAGCACGTTCAGTGTCACGTTGCCGCTGGCGCAAGCACCGAATGTCGCCGCGGCGATTTCCGCGATGGTGCCGGCCGCCGCGCCACGGAGCCTGCGCGTCCTGCTGGTCGAAGACGACGCGACGGTGGCCGACGTCGTGGTCGGACTGCTCGCCCGGCTCGGCCATCGCGCCCTGCACGCGCCGAACGGGCTCGCCGCGCTGGCCGAACTCCAGTGCGCGACGACGGCGGGCGAAGCGGGCTTCGATCTCGCCCTGCTCGATCTCGATCTGCCCGGCCTCGACGGCCTGCGGTTGGCGCGCATGATCCGCGCGTCCGGGAGCGCCGCGCGCCTGCCGCTGATCGCTCTCACCGCGCGTTCGGTCGGCGACGAGGAGGCGCAGATCCGCGCCGCCGGCATGGACCTGCTGCTGCGCAAGCCGACCACGTTGGAGTCGCTCGGCGAAGCGATCACCGCCGCGGCCCGCCTCTGAGGTCGCGCGCCGGTTCGCGGAGGACGGTCGGGTGCGCGTCGCGCGATTCCGCGCGCCGCGTTTTCGCTACCGGTTCGTGCGATGCCGCGTCATTGCCCGTGCACCGCGTCGACCAGCACCGCGACGTGCGCGGGATCGATGTCCGGCGTGATGCCGTGGCCGAGGTTGAACACGTGGCCCGTATGCGGACCGAATCCGTCGACGACCTTGCGCGCCTCGGCGCGGATCGCTTCCGGCGAGGCGGCCAGCACGGCCGGATCGAGATTGCCCTGCAGCGCGACGCGCGCGCCGACGCGCGCGCGCGCCTCGGCGATGTCGATGGTCCAGTCCAGGCCCAGCGCGTCGCAGCCGGTGGCGGCGAGCGCTTCCAGGTGCGCGTTGGCGCCTTTCGAGAACAGGATCACCGGCACCTTGCGCGACGCCGGATTCGACTTCAGCAGCGCCACGATCTCGGCCAGGTAGCGCAGCGAGTAGTCGCGGAACGCTCCCGGTGCGAGCAGGCCGCCCCAGGTGTCGAACACCATCAGCGCCTGCGCGCCGGCGGCGGCCTGCGCGGCCAGGTAGCTGGCGACCGACTGCGCCAGCGTGTCGAGCAGGCGGTGCATCGTCGCCGGATCGTCGAGCGCCAGCGCCTTCGCGCGCGAGAAGCTCGACGAGCCTTCGCCTTCGATCATGTAGCAGGCCAGCGTCCACGGGCTGCCGGAGAAGCCGATCAACGGCACCCGCTCGTTCAGTTCGCGGCGGATCAGGCGCACCGCGTCCGGCACGTAGCGCAGGTCGGTTTCCGGATCCGGCACGCCGAGCTTGTCGACGTCAGCGGCGCTGCGCAGCGGATGGCGCAGCTTCGGGCCTTCGCCGTCGACGAAGTGCAGGCCCAGGCCCATCGCGTCGGGAATGGTCAGGATGTCGGAGAACAGGATCGCCGCGTCGAGCGGAAAACGCGCCAGCGGCTGCAGTGTGACTTCGCAGGCCAGTTCCGGCGTCTGCGCCATCTTCAGGAAGCTGCCGGCGCGTTCGCGCGTGGCGCGGTACTCGGGCAGGTAGCGCCCGGCCTGGCGCATGATCCAGATCGGCGTCTTGTCGACGGGCTCGCGGCGCAGCGCGCGCAGGAAACGGTGGTCGGGCGTGGACATGTCGGCCTCGGGATGCGGGATCGGTGAAAACTAATCAGTGAAACGGATCGTCGAAAAGCGGGGGGCGCCATTGTCGCCGCACCGATGCGGCCGCGGGGCGCGGCGATTGGACTCAGGCCGGATGCGGAGCCGGCACGCTCAACTCGCGCGGCGTCCGTCGAAGCCCTGGCTGAACATGACCTGGAAGCCGCGCTTGAGCTGGGTGTCGCGCGCGTGCTCGAAGGCGTTGATCGCCGCGTCGCGCTCGAGGAACAGCTCGCGCTTGCTGCTGGAGCGGGCGCCTTGCTGGCCCCATTCGCGAAACAGCGTCCAGCCGCCGAGCAGGTCCTGCTCGAGCACGATCTGGTAGTAGCGCGGCGCTTCGGCGCCGGCGGCCTGGGTTTGCATGAAGAGGCGCATGGTCGTCTCGGATTGTAACCGTACCGGCCCGGGCGGCGGGGCGCGGACTTAGGAAGAAAAAGGCGTCGGACGCGGATCTCACGGATGGACGCGGATGAGAAAGAGGCAGACGAAAAACGGAGATTCGCTCTATCTGCCTTTATCCGCGTCGATCCGCGTCAAGTCTTTCCGCCGAGCACCCCGGCAATCGCGCGTTCGTCGACGTCCGCGACGATCTCGGCGCGGCCGATGCCGCGCCACAGGATCAGGCGCAGGCGGCCGCTGAGGTTCTTCTTGTCCAACTGCATTAGGGCGAGCAGGCGTCCGGGATCGCAGGCCGGCGGCGTCGTCGGCAGGCCGAGCGCGGCGAGCAGGCGCTCGAGCCGCCCGGCGTCTTCGCGCGGCGCGCGGCCGAGATCGGCCGACAGCCTGGCGGCGAGGACCATGCCGATCGCGACCGCCTCGCCGTGCAGCAGGTTGCTATAGCCGGTCTCGGTTTCGAGCGCGTGGCCGAAGGTGTGGCCGAAGTTCAGCAGCGCGCGTTCGCCGTGTTCGTGCTCGTCGCGCGCGACCACGCCGGCCTTGTGCCGGCAGCTGCGCGCGATCGCCTCGATCAGCGCGGCGTCGTCGCGCGCGTTCAGCGCCGCGGCGTGCGCTTCCAGCCAATCGAAGAACGCGACGTCGCCGATCGCGCCGTACTTGACCACCTCGGCGAGCCCGGCGCGGTATTCGCGCGGCGGCAGCGTCGCCAGCGTCGCGGTGTCGGCGACCACCGCGCGCGGCTGATGGAACGCGCCGACCAGGTTCTTGCCCGCGGGCAGGTTCACGCCGGTCTTGCCGCCGACCGAGGAGTCGACCATTGCCAGCAGCGTGGTCGGCATCTGTACGAAGTCGACGCCGCGCATCCAGCACGCGGCGGCGAAGCCGGCGAGGTCGCCGATCACGCCGCCGCCGAGCGCGAGCAGGGTGGCGTCGCGGCTGGCGCCGAGCTCGGCCAGCGCTTCGAACACCTCGCCGCCGTTGGCCAGCGTCTTGTGCGCTTCGCCGTCCGGCAGGACGAGCGCTTCGTGGACGAAGCCGTCGAGCCCGGCCCGCACGCGTTCGAGGTACAGCGGCGCGATCGTCGCATTGGTCACGACCAGCACGTGACGGCCGCGGATCGCCGTGCGCCAGCGGGCGGCGTCGCCGAGCAGGCCGGCGCCGATCCAGATCGGATAGCTGCGCGTTCCGAGCGCGACGTCGACCGTGGTCATGCCAGCGTCTCCGCGCGGCCGCGCCGCCAGCGCGCTTCGAGCAGGTCGAGCAGGTCGTGCGCGGCGTGCATGCTGTTGCCGACGCCGACCGAGTCGAGGTGCAGGTCGGCGATCTCGGCGTACAGCGCGTTGCGCCGGTCGGCGAGCTGTTCGAGCCGTTCGCGCCGGTCCGGCGCCTGCAGCAGCGGACGATGGCGGTCGCGCGCGAGGCGCGCGAGCTGGGCGTCGACGCTGGCGTCGAGCCAGATCACGTAGCCGCGTTCGCGCAACAGGCGGCGATTGCCGGCGTCGAGCACGGCGCCGCCGCCGGTCGCCAGCACGATGCCTTCGCGCGCGGTGACTTCGGCCAGCAGGGCGCTCTCGCGGCGGCGGAAACCGGCCTCCTGTTCGAGTTCGAAGATCAGGCTGATCGCGGCGCCCGTGTGCGCTTCGATTTCGTGGTCGAGGTCGAGGAAGGGCATGCGCAGGAATTCGGCCAGGTGGCGGCCGACCGTCGATTTGCCGGCGCCCATCGGCCCGATCAGGAACAGGTTCGGCGCGGGATTCATGCCGGAATGCTAGCAGCGGCGCCTCATGCGGACACGTCTCTGGCGTAAACTGGGCGATCTTTCTGGCGCCCTGCGATCCGTCCGTCTCATGCTGCGTTTCGTCCTGCTGTTCCTGTTCTTCCTCGCCGCGCTGTTCGTGCTCGAATTGCTGCAGCCGGTGGAGCAGTACGTGATCCTGCCGTTCACCGCGGCGATCGCCAAGGTCTGCGTCGGGATCGTCGGCCTGTTCGACCCGAACGCGGTCGCCTACGGCAAGATCCTGCAGACCGCCAGCGGCGATTTCGCCATCTCGATCGAGCGCGGCTGCAACGGCGTCGAGGCGGTCATCATCCTGGTCTCGGCGATGCTCGCGTTTCCGGCGCCGTGGAAGTACAAGCTGGCCGGCATCGGCGTCGGCTTCGTGGCGATCCAGACGCTGAACCTGGTGCGCATCATCAGCCTGTTCTATCTCGGCCAGTGGAGCCGGCTCTGGTTCGAGTGGTTCCACTTGTACCTGTGGCAGGCGCTGATCGTGCTCGATGCGCTGGTCGTGTTCCTGGTCTGGCTGCGCTACCTGCCGCGCGACGCGGCGCGGGCGGTGATTCCTGAACGGCCGCAGCCGACGGCGGCGCAATAGAACCCGCTTCGGGAGCGGAGGGGTTCCTGCGCGGCATTCTCCACATCGTCGCGCTTTACCGGGTTGCGCACAGGTTCACATTGGGGCGATTCCGCCGCCGGTTGGCGGGCTTTCGCGCCGTTTCGGCTTTGTTATAGTGTCGGCGTTCCAGTAGTGTCAGCGTTCCCGCCTGAGGAGAAAGGCCATGTCCGTTGCCAAGGTCATCGAACTGAGCAGCTCGTCGCCGAAAGGTCTCGAGGATGCGGTACAGAAAGGTCTCAGCAAGGTTTCGCAGACGGTCAAGAACATCAAGAGCGCCTGGGTCAACGAGATCAAGGTGATGACCGACGACGACGGCCGCGTCACCGAATGGCGCGTCAACATGCGCATCAACTTCATCGTCGAGTGATGGCGGAACACCATAGTTCGACGCAATTCGCAGCGAGCGGGGCGACTGCATGAACAAGCTCGGTCTGGTCGTCGGCGTGCTCGAGGACGACCCCGACATGGCTGCCCTGGTCGGCCAGTGGCTGGAGGAATCCGGCTACGCGGTACGCCTGTTCCGCAACGCGACCGAGTTCCGCCGCCGCCAGGGCACCGAGGCGATCGACCTCCTGGTGCTCGACTGGATGCTGCCCGACAGCACCGGCATCGAAGTCATCGGGACGATCCGTTCGTCGGCCAACGGCAAGCTGCCGGTGGTGTTCCTCACCGCGCGCGACGCCGAGGACGACATCGTGCGCGGCCTCGCCAGCGGCGGCGACGACTACGTGGTCAAGCCGCCGAAGCGGCGCGAACTGCTCGCCCGCCTCGGCGCGGTGCTGCGCCGGCACGGCAGCGATACCGAGGCCGGTGCCGGCGACACCGTCGAACTCGCGCCGTACCTGGTCGACTCCAAGCGGCGCAAGGTCAGCATCGACGGTCGCGAGATCGACCTGACCCAGCGCGAATTCGACCTCGCCAATTTCCTGTTCCGCCGCCACGGCCGCATCGTCAGCCGCGACGCGCTGCTGGAGAACGTCTGGAATCTCAGTGCGGCGGTGTCGACGCGCACGGTCGACACCCACGTCAGCCGCCTGCGCAAGAAGCTCGACCTGAACGGCGAGAACGGCTGGCGCCTCGCGGCGATCTACCAGCACGGCTATCGCCTGGAGCAGGTCTAGCGCGATACGAGCTGATCCGGGGATGCATGGCGGCGCGCATGAATGCCACAATGCTGGCATGACACCGCCGGGGGGAACCGTGGCAACCGCAGCGAAGTCGCTTCCACGCAAGAGCAAGACCGGCTCGCGCTCGCGCGTGCCGGCGGCAGCGCGCCGGCCGGCTGCGCCGCGTCCGCAACCCAGGAGCAAACCGATGGCAGACCCGAAGAAGCCGGCCGCCGACGCCGGCGCCGACCGCAATGTCGACCAGATCCGCGACATCCTGTTCGGCGGCCAGATGCGCGATTACGAGCGCCGCTTCCAGGAACTCAACCAGCGCTTCGAAGCCGAGCTCGCGCGCATGCGCGATGCGCAGGAGAAGCGGCTCGCGCAGATCGACAAGCGCATCGACGACCAGCTCGACAAGCTCGGCAAGCTGGTGCGCCAGGAAGTGCAGGACCGCAACAGCGCGGTCGACGACCTGGAGTCGCGCCTGCAGCAGGCCGCGCGCACCGCGCGCGGCGAGGTCAACAAGGCGCTCGAAGCGCTCGAGCAGGAATTGAACGCGGGCGACGAGCGCCACCGCGCCGCGCTCGCCGATCTGCAGGCCAGCGCCAGCGCGCGCGCCGGCGAAACCGAGGCGGCGCTGTCGCGCAGCAACGCCGAGCTGCGCGCCGACAAGGTCGGCCGCGACGATCTCGCCGCGCTGCTGACCGAGTTCGCGCTGCGCCTCAAGGGCGATTTCGATCTGCCGACGTTGAAGTGATCCGCGGACCCGCCGCCGACCGACCGCCGACGTGACCTCGTCAGGATCCGGCCAGGACTCGCGCGAGCCGTCGGCGGACGCCGCCGCGGTCGTGTCCGACCTGCTCGAGGAAAGCCCGCCGCCCGGTGAGTTCGAGCGTCTGCGCGAACTCCTGCTCGGCGAGGAACGCCGCGCGCTCGACGCCGCACGCGCGCGCATCGCCGAGCTCGAACGCACGCAGGACAATCTCTCGCAGCGCCTGCCCGGCGCGCTCGAGGCGCTCGCCGACGAGGCATCGACCACGCGCGTGGCGAACGCGCTGGCCGCGCCGGTCTCGCAGGCGCTCGGCGCGGCCGTGCAGCGCAACCGGCAGAGCCTGATCGACGTGCTGTTCCCGATCATCGGCCCGCTGATCCGCAAGTCGATCGCCGAAGCGCTGCGCAACCTGGTCGCCGACCTCAACGGCGCGATCGAGAGCAGCTTCACCCTGCGCGGCCTGAAATGGCGCGTGGAAGCCTGGCGCGCCGGCGTGCCCTACGCGCAGGTCGTGCTGAAGCACCGCCTCGCCTACGCGATCGACCACGTGTTCCTGATCGAGCGCGACTCCGGCCTGGTGCTGCACCACGAGGCCGCGCCCGGCCTGCCCGAGCTGGACAAGGACGCGATCGCCGGCATGCTGACCGCGCTCGGCGATTTCGTCGGCGACTCGGTCGGCCGCGAGGGCGGCGGCACGCTGGAATCCGTGCGCGTCGGCGAGCACCTGGTGTGGATGCTGCACGGTCCGCGCGCGAACCTCGCCTGCTTCATCCGCGGCGTGCCGCCGCAGGCCCTGCACGGTCTGCTCGAACAGCGGCTCGAGGAAATCCACGCGCGGCTCGCCGCCGCGGCGGACGAGGATCCGCGCACGCCGCAGAACCAGACGATCTGGCACGAGGCGCTGCAGCCGCCGGCACTGATCCAAGAGGCCGGTCGCAGCGCCGAGTCGGAGCAGCGCAAATCGCCTTCGCGCTGGCCGTTGCTGCTGATCGTGCTCGTGCTGGCTGCGCTGCTGTTCGCATTCCTGCTCAGCCGCGAACGCTGGCAGGCGCGCGTCGACGACTTGCGCGGCAAGCTCGAAGCGCATCCCGGTTTCGTGCTGAACGGCATCGAGGCCAAGCCGTGGAGCCGCCTGGTCGTGCACGGCCTGCTCGATCCGGACGCCGCGCCGCTGGCGCCGCTGCTCGACGCGTCCGCGTTCGGCGGCGTCGAGCCGAAACTCGACGCGACCGGCTATCTCTCCACCGACGACGCCGTCGTCGAACGCCGCGCGCAGCGCCTGCTGCAGCCGCCCGCCGGCGTGCGCATCGCGGTCAAGGACGGCGCGCTGAACCTGTCCGGCGCCGCGCCGCAGGCCTGGCTCGACACGGCGACCGAGCGCGCCGGGTGGATCGCCGGCGTGGCGCGCGTCGCATCGACGCTGACGCCGGAAATCGATCCCGTCGCGACCGCGCGCGCGGAGCTGCAGCGGCTGGTCCGCGAGTTTCCGTCGACCCAGGTCGGATTCCTCGACGACGCGACACCGGCGGACGACGCCGCGAACGCCGTCGACACGATCGCGCGCGAAGCCCGGCGCGCGATCGAGTTGGCGAAGATCGGCAAGGTCCGCGTCCGCCTGACCTGCGTCGGCGCCAACACCGAAGTCGGCAGCGGGCAGACCAACCAGCGCCTGCGCGCGGCGCGCGCGCAATGGCTGGCGCTGGCGCTGGCGGCACGCGGCGTCGGCGGCACCGACGGCGGCGCGCTCGCCACCGACGGCGATGCCGGCCTGAACCGGCGCGTCGCCTACCTGCGCCTGACGGTCGAGGACACTCCCTGACATGCGGACGCACAAGCTTTGCATGCTCGGCGACTTCGGCGTCGGCAAGACCAGCCTGGTCGCGCGCTTCGTGCGCAGCACCTTCTCGGCCAAATACCTCACCACCGTCGGCGTCAAGGTCGACAGCAAGGAAGTCGCCCTGCCGGGGCGCGAACCGCTCAAGCTGGTGGTGTGGGACATCGCCGGCCGCGGCGCGCTCGACGGCGTCGGCGAGAACTACCTGCGCGGCGCCTCGGCGCTGCTGCTGGTCGCCGACGGCACGCGCGAGGCGAGCCTCGCTTCGGCGCTCAATCTTCTGATGCAGTCGCGCCGCAGCCTGCCGAACGCGGTCGTCGCGCTGGCGGTCAACAAGCTCGACCTGGTCGATCGCTGGGAAGTCGCACCGGCGACCCTGGCCGAACTGCGCAACACCCTGCCGGTGTTCGAGACCAGCGCGCTGTCCGGCGACGGCGTCGAAGCCGCGTTCGCCGACCTCGCCGCGAGGCTGGCACCGTGACGCCGATGCCTGCGCTGCCGTCGGCGGTCGAGGACTATCTGCGCGACACGCTGATGCGGCGCGCGCATCCGCTGCTGCTCAGCTTCGGCGACGACTGGCAACTGCGCGAGCTGCACGGCGATCCGGCGGTCTACGGCCTCGATGCCGAGCACGGCCTGCGCGAATTGCAGGACCTGTTCATCGGCCTGCCGCTGGACGGCCACCAGGATCTTCCGTTCGTCGAGTTCTCCAACGGTCGCAGCGCGCACGTGCACCTGATCGCCGACGCGCCCGGTTTCCACGTGCTGCTGCTCGACGCCGAGGAAGAGCGCGAGCGCCAGCGCGCGCAACAGCAGCTCGGCCACGATGCCGTGCTGACCGGACACGAGCAGTCCAAGGCGATCGGCCGCCTCACCGAGATCCGCAACGAACTCGAACGCCAGCGTGCCAGCCTGGAGGAGGCGAACGCGCTGAAGAACGCGCTGATCGCGACCCTCAGCCACGAGTTCCGCACGCCGCTGACCTCGATCTTCGGCTATCTGCATCTGCTCGAACGCCGCCTCGACGGCAGCGGGAACGCGGCGCAGGCGTTGCAGGCGGTGCGCCGCAACGCGACGTATCTGTTCACGCTGGCGGAGAACCTGCTGGAGTACGGCCGCGGCGAGTCCGGCGCCGCGCTGCTGAATCCGGTCGAGGTCGACCTGACGCTGCTCGCGCGCGATCTCGACGCGATGTTCCGTCCGCTCGCCGAGGACAAGGGCGTCGCGTTTCGCGTCGACCTGCTCGTCGAGGAAACCGCGCCGCCGGTGTTCGACGAGGTGCGCCTGCGCCAGATCGTCGTCAATCTGCTCTCCAACGCGGTGCGCTACACGACCAAGGGCGAGATCGCCTGCGATCTGGTCTGGCGCGACGGCCGGCTCTCGATCGACGTCGCCGACAGCGGCATCGGCATCTCGGCGGAATTCCGCGACAGCGTGTTCAAGCCGTTCAATCGCGGCGGCCAGTCCGGCAGCAAGGGCGCCGGCCTCGGCCTCAGCATCGTGCGCCGGTTGATCGAGCAGATGCGGGGCGAGCTGCGACTCGAATCCGAGCTCGGCCGCGGCACGCGCTTTCGCGTCGAGCTGCCGCCGCTGGCGCGCGCGGCGGCGAAGTCGGCGGCTTCGCACGCGGCGCCGTTTCCGCGCGGCGTCCAGGCGCTGGTCGTCGACGACGATCCGGACATCGCGCAGCTGCTCGAAGTGCTGCTGATCGACCTCGGCTTCGAGGTGCGCGTGGCCGAGAACGCGTCCCAGGCGATCGCGGAAGCGACGCGGCAGCCGCCCGACGTGCTGCTGATCGACGTCGAACTGCCGGGCCTGTCCGGCAACGCGGCGGTGTTCCAGCTGCGCTCGCACGGCTACCGCGGGCGCATCGTCACGCTGTCGGCCACCTCGACCGGCGACGCGCGCGACGCTTCGCTGCGCGCCGGCGCGGATCACTACCTGACCAAGCCGCTGAACCTCGACCAGTTCGTCGGGGTGATGCAGCGGGCGTTGCAGGGGGAGGCTTCAGGGCAGAACCCGGACGCGGATCGACGCGGATGAGCGCGGATCAGAAGCGCTGATTGATCGGCTGTTCGTCGGTTCTTCTTCGGACGCCTACGTTCAAATCGCGTAGCCCGGTCCATCAGGCAATCCGCCAAAAAATCGATTCGCTCTATTCGCGTTCATCCGCGTCGATCCGCGTCTAGCTCCCCCGTCACCACACGCTCCCCATCCAGCCGCAAACGCAGATCCGCACGCTCCGGCAGCGTGCGCAGCGCGACGCGGCTCAGGCGCTCGTAGTGCATCAGGAAGCGCGCGAGCGCCCGGCGATCCATCGCCTGCGGCGCGCCGCGGCGGCGCAGGGCGCGTTCCTGTTGATCGCGCCAGCGGGCGACGACGTCGAAGCTCGGCGCCTGCAAGAGAATCAGCAGGTCGAGCCGACGCCACAGCTTCGCGTAGCCGTGCGCGAGCTCGTGGTTGACGCGGCGGCGCCACTGCAGCGCGCGATCCTCGTCGCGTTCGAGCGCGTTGAGCGGGCGTCGCAGCTCGGCTTCGCGCTGGGGCGGCACGCCGACGCACCAGCCTTCGAGCAGGATCAGTCGCGGCGGCGAGGTCACGCGCCGCCAGCGCGACGGCGGCAGGCGCGTGTCGCGACCCTTGTCGAAGCGGGGCAGCCACGCGGGATTTCGTGCGCTGGCGCGGCGCAGCGCGGTCAGCGTGCGCGACAGCAGGTCGAGATCGTGCGTGCCGGGCACGCCGCGCGTGGCGAACAACGGGTGCACCGTTCGCGCGAGGTCGCGCCGCGCGCGGCGGCCGAGGTAGAAGTCGTCGAGCGAAAGCACGACGCAGGCGATGCCGCGCGCGTTCGCCGCGGCGGCGAGTTGCCGCGCGAAGGTGCTCTTGCCCGAGCCTTGCAGGCCGGAAAGCCCGACCAGCCACGGCGAGCGGCGCGCGCGCAGGCGTTCGACAGCGGCGTCGATCGTCGCGCTCACCACCGCCTCGGGATAGGCGGAGCGCGTGCTAGCATCCTCGCGCATGACTTCCTCCTCCGCTGACTCCGGCGCACTCTACCAAGAGGCGCTCGACACCTTCCGCACTCTGCTCGCAGAGGCCACCGCCGCCGGCGATCCCGAGCCGACCGCGATGACGCTGGCGACGACCGACGGCGAGCGCCTTTCCGCGCGCGTCGTATTGCTGAAAGGCGTCGACGAGCGTGGATTCCGCTTCTTCACCAACTACGAAAGCGACAAGGCGGCGCAGCTCGCCGCCGAGCCGTCCGCCGCGCTGTGCTTCCACTGGAAGACGCTGCGCCACGGCGTGCAGGTGCGCGTCGAGGGGCGCGTGACGCAGCTGCCGGCGGAGGAGTCGGACGCCTATTTCTCGAGCCGCCCGCGCGGCAGCCAGATCGGTGCCTGGGCCTCGCAGCAATCGCGTACGTTGCGCGATCGCGCCGAGTTCGAGGCGCGCATCGCCGAGGTCGAAGCGCGCTTCGTCGACGGACCGGTGCCGCGCCCGCCGCACTGGGGCGGTTTCGTGGTGGCGCCGCGGCGCATCGAGTTCTGGTACGGTGCCGACTTCCGCCTGCACGAACGCGTGCTGTACGAAGCTGACGCGCCGACGTGGACGAAGCGGCTGCTGTATCCGTGACGACGGCGGTGGACATTCGCGCCGTCGACGCCGGCAACGCCGCCGCCCTGGCCGAGCTGCGTGCGCAGTTGTGGCCCGAGGACGACGCATCGGCGCATCTCGGCGAAGCGCTCGACGCGCTCGAACGACCCGACCGCGCCGTCGCCTATCTCGCATTCGACGCCGGCGGCGCGGCGGTCGGTTTCGTCGAGGCGACGCTGCGGCACGATTACGTCAACGGCACCGACGATTCGCCGGTCGGCTTCCTCGAAGGCCTCTACGTCGTCCCGGCGCAGCGCCGGCGCGGCGTGGGGCGTGCCCTGGTCGCCGCCGTCGAAGACTGGACGCGCGGACGCGGCTGCGCCGAGCTGGCCTCGGACGCGCTGCTCGACAACGCCGCCAGCCATGCCGCGCACGCCGCCTACGGTTTCGAGGAAACCGAGCGCGTGGTGTATTTCCGGAAGATCGTCCGTGGATAGTCGACCATGAGCATTCTCGTCACCGGCAGCGCCGGCCACCTCGGCGAAGCCCTGATGCGCAGTCTGCGCGCACAGGGGCGTGCAGCAATCGGGCTCGACCTCGTCGCCTCGCCGTACACCGACCGGGTCGGTTCGATCGTCGACCGCGCCTTCGTCGAGCGCGCGATGCAGGGCGTGCAGGCCGTGCTGCACACGGCGACCCTGCACAAGCCGCACGTCGCCACGCACGCGCGGCAGGATTTCGTCGACACCAACATCAGCGGCACCTTGAACCTGCTCGAAGCCGCCGCCGCGAACGGTGTCGCCGCGTTCGTGTTCACCAGCACCACCAGCGCGTTCGGCGATGCCCTGGTGCCGCCACCCGGCGCGCCGGCGGCGTGGATCACCGAGGACGTCGCGCCGGTCGCGAAGAACATCTACGGCGCGACCAAGACCGCGGCCGAGGACCTGTGCCGGCTGTTCCATCGCAAGCAGCGCCTGCCGTGCCTGGTGCTGCGCACCTCGCGTTTCTTTCCCGAGCCGGACGACGATCCGCAGCGGCGCGACGTCTACCTCGACGCGAACCTGAAGGCGAACGAGTTCCTCTATCGCCGCGCCGACGTGCAGGACCTGGTCGACGCGCACCTGCTCGCGATCGAGCGCGCGCCGGCGATCGGCTTCGGCCGCTACATCCTCAGCGCGACCACGCCGTTCCTGCCTGAAGACCTGGCCGAGCTGCGCGCCGACGCGCCCGCGGTGGTGCGCCGGCGCGTACCGGAATACGAAGCGGCCTACGCGCCACTCGGCTGGCGCATGCACGCGTCGATCGATCGCGTCTACGTCAACGCCCGAGCGCGCGAAGAACTCGGCTGGCGTCCGCGCTACGACTTCGCGCACCTGCTCGCGCGGCTGCGTGCCGGCGAGGATCCGCGCAGCCCGCTGGCGCAGGCGATCGGCATCAAGGGCTATCACGGCGACGCGTTCGCCGACGGGTTGTATCCGATCGACGGTTGAACGGGACGAGCGGTGATGCGTGCGACAATCGCCGCATGTCTTCCCTCATCGGCCCACGCCGCATCGTCTGCCTGACCGAAGAACCGACCGAGGTGCTGTACGCGCTCGGCGAGCAGGAGCGCATCGTCGGCATCTCCGGGTTCACCGTGCGGCCGGCGCGTGCGCGCAAGGAGAAGCCGAAGGTCTCCGCGTTCACCAGCGCGAAGATCGACGCGATCCTCGCTCTCGAACCGGATTTCGTGATCGGCTTTTCCGACATCCAGGCCGAGATTGCGCGCGATCTGGTCAAGGCCGGCGTCGAGGTCTGGATCAGCAACCACCGCAGCGTCGCCGGCATCGTCGACTACATCCGCCGCCTTGGCGCGCTGGTCGGCGCGTCCGAACGCGCGGAGGCGTATGCGCGCCGCGCCGAGGCGCACCTGGCCGAAGTCGGGAAGGCCGCCGCCGCGCTGCCGCGGCGTCCGCGCGTGTATTTCGAGGAATGGGACGAGCCGCCGATCACCGGCATCCGCTGGGTCGCCGAACTGATCCGCATCGCCGGCGGCGACGACGTCTTTCCCGAACGCGCCGAGCGGCCGCTCGCCCGCGACCGCATCCTCGCCGATGCGGACGAAGTCGTGCGGCGTGCGCCGGACCTGATCCTCGGTTCCTGGTGCGGCAAGAAATTCCGGCCGGACAAGGTCGCCGCGCGACCGGGCTGGGATGCGATCCCGGCCGTGCGCGACGGCGAGCTGCACGAGATCAAGTCGCCGATCATCCTGCAGCCGGGACCGGCGGCGCTGTTCGATGGACTCGATGCGATCCACCGCATCGTGGCCGCATGGGCGCAGCGAAGCGCCGGATGACGGGCGCGCTCGAGCGCCCGGCTCAGTGCGTTGCCTACGGGCGCGGGAAATTCGAGCGCTTCCATGGATGCCCGCGTTCGCGGGCATGACGTGGACGCGCGCGAGCAGGCCTTCGAGCGCTAGCCGGCGGGGCCGGCGAACAGGATCAGATTGCCGTCGGGATCGAGCACGACGAAGGTGCGCGCACCCCAGGGTTCCTCGCGCAGCGTCCGATGAAAGCGCGCGCCGCTCGCCTGATAGTCGAGGAAGAGCTGTTCGATCTCCGCCGTGGTGTCGACGGTGATCGCCGCCGACAGCAGCTCCTCACGGATGCGCACGTCGTCGACGAAGACAGGCCCGTGCACCAGCCGCAACGCGAGCGGCGCGCGATCGCGCGAGACTTGCGCGTAGAACGGCGGCTCGCCGTAGACGAAGTCGACGGTGAAGCCGAGCGTGCCGGCGAAGTAGGCGCACGAGGCGCGCACGTCGGCGACGAACAGCTGCGCGGCGACCGACGTGAACGTGATCGCGACCGGGTCCATCGCGTTCGCCTCAGGCGCCCTGCGACAGGCGCAAGCCGAAGTCGAGCACCGGCCCGACCAGCAGCACGCGCGCGAGCAGGATCACCAGCATGACGACCATCGGCGACAGGTCGAGCCCCGCGACTGCGGGCAGGCGCTTGCGGATCGGTCGCAGCACCGGATCGGCGAGCTGGTAGATCAGCGGCACCACCGGATTGGCGCGGTCGACGTTGACGAAGCTGAGCAGCACGCGCACCAGGATCAGTCCGAAGTACAGCATCAGCAGGAAGTCGAGCAGGTCGGCCAGCGCGATCAGCGGCAGTCCGGCCAGGCCGAGATGACGCCCGTCGAGCACGTAGAGCAGGTACAGCTTGAGCGCGCAGAGCAGCCACGCCAGCAGCACGCCGGCGAGGTCGAGATTGCGCCAGGCCGGAATCAGCTTGCGCATCGGCATCAGCACCGGGTTGGTGATCCTGTACAGGAACTGGCAGACCGGGTTGTAGAAGTTCGCGCGCACGATCTGCAGCAGCACGCGCAGCACGATCAGCGAGATCAGCAGGACGAAGGCGAAGTTGACGAGGATCTGTGCAGCACTGGCGAGGTAGCCCATCGTTGCGCTCCTAGCCCTGCGCCGCGGCGAGTTCGCGTCCGCGCACGACGGCGGCGTCGATCGCCGCCGCGGCGAGTTCGCGCAGGCCGCCGTTGGCGAACGCATCCAGCGCCGCCGCGGTGGTGCCGCCGGGCGAGGTCACGCGTTCGCGCAGCGTCGCCGGCGCCTCGCCGCTTTCGACCAGCATGCGGCCGGCGCCGAGGCAGGTCTGCGTCGCCAGCGCGCGCGCGGTCTCGCGCGGCAGGCCTTGGGCGACGGCGGCGTCCTCGAGCGCTTCCGCCAGCAGGAAGAAATACGCCGGACCCGAACCGGACAGCGCCGTCACCGTGTCCATCAGTTCCTCGCGCTCGATCCACGCCGTGCGTCCGGCGGCGGCGAGGATCGCCTCCGCCTGCGCGCGCCGCACTTCGTCGGCCGCCGCGTTGGCGATCAATCCGGTCGCGCCGGCGCCGATCAGCGCCGGCGTGTTCGGCATGCTGCGCACGATCGGCAGCTCGACGCCGAGCCATTCGCGCAGTTGCGCGATGCGCACGCCGGCGGCGATCGAGAGGATCAGCGGCCGCGACTGCGCGACCTGCGGCGCGAGATCGAGGCAGACCTGCTTCAGCACCTGCGGCTTGACCGCGAGCACGATCACGTCCGCGTCGCCGGAGGTCTGCTCCGCGCGCTCGTGGACGGCGATGCCGAAATCGCGCGCGAGCGTCCCGCGCAGGTCGGCGTTCGGCTCGACCACCGCGATCGACGCGGGTTGCGCGCCGCCGCGTACCAGCGCGCCGATCAGGCTGCGTGCCATGTTGCCGCCGCCGATGAAGGTGATGGCGGGGCCGGGATTGGAGAGGGGGAGCTGGGGATTGACGGGCATGTTTCCGTGCGGTCTTCGATGTTCCCGGCAAGCATAGCAAGGCCATGCGCTGGTTCACGATGTCGCCTTTCCGGCGGCGGGAGAGGTCCATCCGAGGCGGGAGCGGGTCGTGCAGCGGACGCGATGCGGGATTGCGTGGCTATACCGGGGCGCAGCCGCGGGTAGTCGCAGCTACGTTCCGAACGCCCTCATCTTCCATGCGCGGGAGAAGGAGCGGGGCGAGCGCCGAACAGGGCGGACCCGATCCGCACCATGGTCGCGCCTTCCGCGATCGCGAGCTCGAAATCATCGCTCATGCCCATCGACAAGGTGTCGACGCCGGCATGCTCGGCGCGCAGTGCGTCGAACAGCGCACGCATGCGGCGGAACGCGGTACGGCGTCGATCGACATCCGGGACGGGTTCGGGAATCGCCATCAGGCCGCGCAGGCGCAGATGCTCGGCCTGCGCGACACGGCGGGCGAGGTCGGCGACCACCTCCGGCGCGCAACCGGACTTGCTCGCCTCGTCGTCGACGTTCACCTGGATCAATACGTTCAACGGCGTCGGCGCACCGGCACGGTGGCGCGACAAGGGTTCGATCAGCTTCTCGCGGTCCAGGCTCTGCAGCCAGTCGAAATGCCGCGCCGCCTCGCGCGCCTTGTTCGATTGCAGCGGTCCGATCAGATGCCATTCGATCGCTTCCGCGCCGATGTCGAGCGCAGCCAGCTCTCGCTGCTTGGCGATCGCCTCCTGCACGTAGTTCTCGCCGAACGCACGCTGGCCTAGGCGGTACTGCGCGCGAATCGCCGCCGCCGGCTGCGTCTTCGACACCGCGAGCAGGCGTACGTCGCGGCCCTGTTCCGCGCGTGCGGCGGCGAGGCGCGTGCCGATCGATTGGTAGGCTGTTTCGCAGAAATCCATCGCCGGTCTGCGTAGGGTGGGGCGGGCTATACTGCCGTAATCCATCGCTTGAAGGGGCTAGGGGAATCGCATGGACATCGCCGAGCTGTTGGCGTTTTCGGTCAAGAACAAGGCTTCCGATCTTCACCTCTCGGCGGGCCTGCCGCCGATGATCCGCGTCGACGGCGACGTGCGCCGCATCAACATCCCGGCACTCGACCACAAGCAGATCCACGCGCTGATCTACGACATCATGTCGGACAAGCAGCGCCGCGACTACGAGGAATTCCTCGAGGTCGATTTCTCCTTCGAGATCCCGAGCCTGGCGCGCTTCCGCGTCAACGCGTTCAACCAGAACCGCGGTTCGGCGGCGGTGTTCCGCACCATTCCGGCCGAGGTGCTCACGCTCGAAGACCTCGGCGCGCCGCGCGTGTTCAAGGAGCTGATCGCCCAGCCGCAGGGCCTGATCCTGGTCACCGGTCCCACGGGTTCGGGCAAGTCGACCACGCTCGCGGCGATGGTCGATCACGTCAACAAGAACGAGTACGCGCACATCCTCTCGGTCGAGGACCCGATCGAGTTCGTGCACACCTCGCAGAAGTGCCTGATCAATCAGCGCGAAGTGCACCGCGACACGCACGGCTTCAACGAGGCGCTTCGCTCGGCGCTGCGCGAGGACCCGGACTACGTGCTGGTCGGCGAGCTGCGCGACCTCGAGACGATCCGCCTCGCGCTCACCGCGGCCGAAACCGGCCATCTGGTATTCGCGACCCTGCACACCAGCTCCGCCGCAAAGACGGTCGACCGCATCATCGACGTATTCCCCGCCGGCGAGAAGCCGATGGTGCGCTCGATGCTGTCGGAATCCCTGCGCGCGGTGATCTCGCAGAGCCTGCTGAAGAAGGTCGGCGGCGGCCGCATCGCTGCACACGAGATCATGGTCGGCATTCCCGCGATCCGAAACCTGATCCGCGAGGACAAGGTCGCGCAGATGTATTCGTCGATTCAGACCGGCAGTCAGTACGGCATGCAGACGCTGGATCAGTGTTTGCAGGATCTGGTGAAGCGGGGGTTGGTGACGCGGCAGCAGGCGGGGCAGTACGCGAAGAACAAGGAGATTTTCAAGTAGTGAATACGAGGGCAATAAGATTTTCGTTGAGTATTGAGAAGATGGAATAGAAATTATTCTTCTATGGCCGTTAATTGAGCAGGGAAGTTCTAATATGAATATTGAATTGGAGAACAATCTTATTCGGCGCTTGACGAGCGCGATACTTGTTTCTGTATGCGCGATCTTTGGAGTGTTCTTCTCGGTCGAATCCAGGGCTGAAATTGACAATGTCGTATATTGCGAAGGCTCGTTCCCGCCGTCACCGCCGGAATCATGCCCGGTTTTGGATATTGGAAAGAGCGAATGCGTGAGTCCTTTGACAGGGCCTTGGTATTGGTTCGCAGCTAGCTCGAATTCTACCAGTACTCCTGAGTGCAATTTGCCGCTTACAGGATCTGAGAATTTATGCCAAGAAGAGGATATGGCGTGGCAGGCTTGGCGAGCCAATATCCACATACCTGTATGTCAAGAGCCAGTGAGAACATATGAATGCACAAAAGTCGTAGGGAGGACTCTGCGGATAGATAGTTTCTTGGCCAATAATTATGACATAAATATTGGTTATGGGAGTGCGGAAAATTGCACAAATACTTCGGAAGCTTTGGGGCTCTCTCAGCAGGATAGAGATGTGGGTTGTCCTCCTGGATATTCACCTCATCTTGATTCACTTTGTATGCGAATCAAACCCGAAGTATGCCCGGTAGGAAATCCCATTCAATGCGCAGGTGGGCAGAAGATGGAGACGGAAGTCGATATCATCTCCTCCAGTTCGGCTTCCCTGGCTTTTCTTCGTTACTACTCGAGCACCGGATTTTATTCGTCGGCGGGTGCCGAGCGTGCCCTCGAGGAGCTTGGCCAGAACTGGCGGCATTCCTGGCAGAGCTCCATTGTGGTGGAACCCGCTCTGGCGGCGGGTCAGGATACCTACGCCTACGTCGTGCGCCCGGACGGGGACTATCGCCACTTTCGGTTGGGCGGTGGTGTCTGGGTGGGGCGAGCGGACAAGTCGGAATCCTTGCAGGAGGTCATATCCGGTGGGCTCCGTGCCGGCTGGATTTATGTTGCCGCCGACGATTCCATCTATCGTTACGACGCTCACGGCGTCTGGCAGTCACTTGAGCGCTATGGACAAATCACCACGCTGACGTATAGCGACGGTTCGACGCCGCCCGCGATAGCGCCGCGGCCGGGGCTTCTGGTCCGCGTGACCAATGCGCAAGGTCGATCCTTGTATTTCCGCTACGACGCCGATGGGTTTCTGATCCAGGTCACCGATCCAGCCGGCGCCGCCGTCGACTTCCGGTATGTGACGAACCAGTCGCCCGGATTTCCAGCGACCAACAGCGGTTTGCTTCAGTTCGTGGATCGCGCCGACGGTTCGACGCGCGAGTATCGCTACGACGAGGCCGCTCACGTTCCCGCCAACTTCGCCTATTTCAATCTGCTGACCGGCATCGTCGACGAGCGCGCGCAGCGCTACGGCACCTACAAGTACAACACGCAAGGTCGTGCCTACCAGGAATACCACGGCAGCGGCGCCGACCTGCTGACCCTGACTTACAACGGTACCTACACGTCGGCGACCGGCTCCACCATCCTCGTCACTCCGTCCGGCCAGGTCGAACGCCGCCGCTTCATCGCCAACAACGGCATCCTGCGCGACGCCGGCACCGACCACTGCGCCACTGCGAACTGCTCCTCGATCACCCGCAGCTCGAACATCACCTACGACACCAACGGCAATCGCGACCTGGTCACGGACTTCAACGGCGTGACGACGGACTACGGCTATAACACGCGCGGTCAAGAGACCTCGCGCGTCGAGGCCTCGAATACCTCCGGTACTGGCTCACCGAAACGCACGATCGAGACCCAGTGGCATACGGACTTCCGCGTCCCCGTTTCGCGCAAGACGAAGAATGCCAGTGGCGCCGTCGAAGCCAAGACGACCTGGGCCTATAACCCCCGCGGCCAGGCCACAGCGCGCTGCGAACTCGACCCCGCCGACGCCCCGGCGATGAGCTACCCCTGCAGCGCGACGAGCGCCCCGCCCGCCGGCGCGAAGGTGCGCCGCACGGTGACGACCTACTGCGAACCGGCCGACGTCACCGCCGGCACCTGCCCGCTGGTCGGCCTGGTCCGCTCGGTCAACGGCCCGCGCCCGGCCAGCGATACCGGCATGACGGCCGGCCAGGACGACCTCACCACCTATACCTACTACCTGACCGACGACGCGACCTGCGCCAGCAACGGCGCCTGCCCGCACCGCAAGGGCGACCTGTGGAAGGCGACCAACGCGCTCGGCCAGGTCACGACCTACGTCACCTACGACAAGAATGGCCGCGTCACGCGCACCCAGGACGCCAACGGAACGTATACCGACTTCGCCTATCACGTGCGCGGCTGGCTGACCGACCGCAGCGTGCGCGCCAACGCCACGCCGGGCGTGGGCGATGCGACCACGCACCTCGACTACGACGCGGTCGGCAACGTCACGAAGGTCACCCAGCCCGACGGCGCCTTCCTCGCCTACACCTACGATGACGCGCACCGGCTGATCAAGATCGCCGACAACCAGAACAACACGATCGACTACTGCCCCGGCGGCCTCGGCAGCGCGCAGTGCCTGGACGCCGCCGGCAACCGCCGCGTCGAGCAGGTCAAGGATCCGTCCGGCACGATCAAGCGCGCCCTGAGCCGCAGCTACAACCCACTGAGCCAACTGGTGCGTCTGAACAACGCGGCTGGCACCGCGGTCGAGCTGTCACAGGGCCTGTCCGCCACCGGCGTCGCCGACGGCTACGACGGCAACGGCAACCGCGTGCTGCAGCAGGACGGCCTCGGCGTCACCACAAAACAGCGCTACGACGGCCTCAACCGCCTGGTCGAGACGATCCAGAACCTCGCCGGCGTCGACACGGCCACGGCCAATACCACCACCGGCTACGTCTACGACACGCGCGACAACCTGCGCCAGGT
>NZ_JAGIAG010000011.1 GCF_017744955.1 Dokdonella sp. | reverse complement strand
GCTGCACCGCCAACTCAAAGGCCTCCCTTCGGGGAGGCCTTTTTTTTGGCGATCCGTCCGGGATCGCGGCGCTCTGCTGGGGATCGAGGACGGCAGAGCCGCGGCTTCCGATCGTCTACCCGCGGCCATCCCTGGCCGCACATTTCACGAGAAGCATCGAGCGGGGGGCGTTGCGGGGAGGCTGCGGCTTCGGATCGTCCCATAGCCATCCCTGGCCGCACTGTTCATGAGAAGCACCGAGCGGCGATCGAGTCGGACAACGAGATCGTCTTCCGCGCATCCGCCACTCGCGGCGTCGACGTTCCGTGCTCAGCCGAGCGACGCCAGCCACTCGTCGTCCGAACCCTCGTTGACGCCTTCGAACAGGAACGTCGACAGATATCGCTCGCCGGTATCGGGCAGCATCGCCAGCAGCACCGATCCCTGTGATGCGCCTTCGGCGACTTTCAGCGCGGCGGCCAGCGTCGCGCCGGAGGAGATGCCGGCGAAGATGCCTTCCTCCGCGGCGAGCCGGCGCGCGGTGTCACGCGCGACGACCTCGTCGACCAGCTCGATGTCGTGCGCGACCGTGCGCGAGAGCACGTCGGGCAGGAAGTCCGGCGTCCAGCCCTGGATCTTGTGCGGCTTCCATTCCTTGCCCGAGAGCAGCGGCGCGCCGGCCGGCTCGGTCGCGACGATCTTCACTTCCGGCCGCGCCAGGCGCAGCACTTCGCCGACGCCGGTGAGGGTGCCGCCGGTGCCCCAGCCGGACACGAAATAGTCGAGCCGGCGGCCGGCGAAGTCGCGCAGGATCTCGGCCGCGGTGGTGTTGCGGTGATAGGCCGGATTGGCCGGGCTCTGGAACTGGCGCGCGAGGAACCAGCCGTGCTTGGCCGCCAGTTCCTCGGCCTTCTTCACCATGCCGCTGCCGCGCTCGGCGGCCGGTGTCAGGATCACCTTGGCGCCGTACGCGCGCATCAGCTTGCGTCGCTCGATCGAGAAGGTTTCCGTCATGATCGCGACGAACTTGTAGCCGCGCGCGGCGGCGACCATTGCCAGCGCGACGCCGGTGTTGCCCGAGGTTGCCTCGACGATCGTGTCGCCGGGCTTGAGCAGGCCCTTCTGCTCGGCGTCGAGCACGATCGCCAGCGCGAGGCGGTCCTTGACCGAGCCGCCCGGATTGAAGGCCTCGATCTTGACGTAGAGGTCGACGTGCTTCGGCGCTACGCGCTGCAGCTTGACGACGGGCGTGTGGCCGACGGTGCCGAGAATGGAGTCGTGGATCATGGAGGGGCTCCTGGTAGTGGCTTTCCGCCGGATGCGGCGGACGGTTTCGCGACGGCCGATGATCGTGCCGTGACATTGCAGTTGAACGCCGTTCCGCGAGCGGTTCGGACAGCCGCGGTGCGCCGAATGCCGCTCGCGGCGCTCGAAAGCGAGCCTGGCGTCATCCTACGCCTACGCGGCGCGCGCTTCCCGCGCCGGCTCGCCGAGCGGTTCGGCGCCGAACCAGTGCAGGCGCTCGGCCAGCGCGGCGACTTCGCCGAGGATCAGCAGCGCCGGCGCCTGCACCGCGTGCGCGCGGGCGCGCTCAGGCAAGGTCGCCAGCGTGCCGACGACGACTCGCTGCTCGCGGCGCGAGCCGTTCTCGACCAGCGCGAACGGCGTCTCCGCGGCGCGTCCGTGCTCGAGCAGGCGCGTGCGCAGGGTTTCGAGCCCGGCCACGCCCATGTAGACCGCGAGCGTCTGCCGCTCGGCGGCGAGCGCGGGCCAGTCGAGCGTGTCCAGCGATTCGCGGCAGTGCGCGGTGACCAGGCGCGCCGACTGCGCGTGGTCGCGATGCGTCAGCGGCACGCCGGCGTAGGCGGCGCAGGCGAGCGCGGCGGTGACGCCGGGCACGACTTCGTAGGGAATTTCGTGCTCGCGCAGGAATTCGAGCTCCTCGCCGCCGCGCCCGAACACGAACGGATCGCCGGACTTCAGGCGCACGACGCGGCGTCCGGCGCGCGCGTGCTCGAGCATCAGCGCGTGGATCTCGTCCTGCTGCACGTGCTTTCCGCCGGCCCGCATGTCGCCGACGCGCTTGCCGACGTCGATCCGCTCGGCGTCGCGGCGCGCCAGCGCGAGCACCTCGGCGCTGACCAGGCGGTCGTGCAGGATCACGTCGGCGGTGACCAGCGCGCGCTGCGCGGCCAGCGTCAGGAGGCCCGGATCGCCGGGTCCGGCACCGACCAGCGCGACCGAGCCGCGCGTCGCCGGCGTCGCTCGCGCCAGCACGCGCGCGAACTCGGCCTCCGCCGCCTGCGCACGGCCGCGCCGCAGCAGATCGGCGACCGAGCCGAGCACCTCGCGTTCGAAGAAGCGCCGCCGCGCGGCCGGGTCGGGCAGGCGCTCGCGCAGGCGCGTGCGGAAGCGCTGCGCCAGCGCCGCCAGCGCGCCGAGCGACGGTTCGAGCAAGGCTTCGATGCGCGCACGCACGTGGCTGGCCAGTGCCGGCGCCGCGCCGCCGCTGGAGATCGCAACCACCAGCGGCGCGCGTTCGACCACGGCCGGCACGTGGAACGTCGACAGCTCGGCATCGTCGACGACATTGACCAGCAGGCGCCGCGCCTCGGCGCATTCGACGATGCGCCGGTCGACCGCGCGGTCGCCGGTGGCGGCGATCGCCAGCCAGACGCCGTCGAGCCAGGCCGGTTCGAATCGTCCGTCGAGGTGCCGCAGGGCGCCGCGCGACGCTTCCGCGCGCAGCCACGGGCTCAGGTCCGGCGCGCCGACGGTCACCGCCGCGCCGGCGGCGAGCAGGCTGCGCGCCTTGCGTTCGGCCACCGCGCCGCCGCCGACGACCAGCACGGCGCGCGAACGGAGATCGGCGAACAACGGATACAGGGCCATGGATGCTCGGAGGAGGCAAAAAAAAAGCCGCCGTTTCGCTCGAATCACGACGCGGCGGCAGGGAAAGACACACACTCGGAGTGAAGGCCTCGATGCTCCGCCGCGGCGGCGGAAAGGACAAATGAGCGCGCGGAAGCAGCATATTCCGCGGGCGCATGAAGCCGGTCCGGCGTCGTCCGTTCGTTAAATGGACATCTGGACGGCTAAACGCTCATACGCTAGTCTGCATGAGACCTGCCGCCCGGACCGGCGCGGCCTCTGGATTCGCAATGACCCTCACCCAGCTCCGCTACATCGTCGCGATCGCCGATTCCGGCCTCAACATCACGCTCGCGGCCGATCGCGTGCACGCGACCCAGCCCGGCCTGTCCAAGCAGCTCAAGCAGCTCGAGGACGAACTCGGCTTCCAGCTGTTCGCCCGCAAGGGGCGCAGCCTCGATGCGGTCACCTCGCAGGGCAAGCAGGTCATCGAGCGCGCGCGCACGATCCTGGCCGAGGCGGCCAACATCCGCGCGCTGGCGGCCAACCTGCGCAGCGACGAGCAGGGCGAGCTGTCGATCGCCACCACCCACACGCAGGCGCGCTTCGTGCTGCCGGCCGCGGTCGGCGCGCTGAAGAAGCGCTACCCCGAAGTCAGCGTGCACCTGAAACCGCACGGCGACGCGCAGGTGATGGAGCTGCTCGAGCGCGGCCAGGTCGACCTCGCCATCGTCAGCACCGCCGGCGGCCCGCCGTCCGACGGCCTCGCGGTGCCGCTGTTCCGCTGGCAGCGCGCGGTGATCGCCCCGCGCGACCACGCGCTCGCCAAGCTCGGCCGCGCACCGAAGCTGGCCGACCTCGCGCGTCACCCGCTGGTCAGCTACGAATCCTCGCTGCGCACCGATTCCTCGCTGCGCCATGCCTTCGCGCAGGCCGGCCTGATCCCGAACTTCGCCTGCACCGCGCGCGACGCCGACCTGATCAAGACCTACGTGCGCGCCGGCCTCGGCGTCGGCGTGCTGGCCGAGATGGCGATGACGCCCGAGGACGCCGCCGACCTGCGCGTGTTCGACTCGGTCGACCTGCTGCCGGAATGCACCGCCTGGCTGGTGCTGCGCCGCGACCGCGTATTGCGCGACTACGCCACCGCGCTGGTCGAACTGGTCGCGCCGCAGATCGACGGCCGCGAGCTGCGCCGCGTGCTGGCCGGCAACGCGAAGGCCGAATGGCCGGCGCCGCCGAGCTGGCGCGAGCTGCACGAGAACAAGCTGGCGGCGTAGCCCGCCGGCCGCGCTCGCGCCGCATCGCCGCCGACAGGCGCGGCGGCATGATGCGAGGATTTCCTCGAAGCGGTGCGGTCGCCGATCTCCGCGCGGACCGGCTTCTGCGATCTTCGGGCTTGAAGAAATCGGGTCGCGCTTGGCGAGCATCGTCGAGCATCGCCTAGCTGCACCGCTTCGTCGGCCCCAGCTTTCCCGCCGTCACCAATCTGCTCGGCGCAGACAGGCGCGCGCCGTCGCAACTGGATACTGGTCGAGATCTGGCCGCGCGATCGCCTCGAATCACGACGGTTCTCCGAATGCCGCACTGAAAAGGCGGCGGAGCGAAGCACCGCCCGCTCATGCGATGGCACGAATACGCATCGTTTCACGAGCGTTCGGCGGCGAGTGCGGGACACTGCTATGGAGCGTCACGGGCGACCGCGCCTGACCGAAGGCGCCGGCAGCCGGATCGGCGCCGGATGAGCGGCCGGCCGCGAAGTCTCGCACGGACTCCACGATCCGCTCCGACCATGGCGCTCTTCGACTTGCCGGTCACGCAATGAAGCTCACCTTCGAGGAATACCAGGCCCGCCAGATCGTCCGCGTGCATCGGCACGTGGATGGCCCGTGGTTCTGGACGCGCTACAGCGCGCATCCGTACGTGGGCTGCCGCAGCGGCTGTTCCTTCTGCTACCTGAGAAGCGCGGACTACCTCGGGAAGCGAAACCCGGACACCTTCGACACGCTCATCCAGGTCAAGACCAACGTGGTCGAGCAACTGCATGCCGAGCTGTCTCGGTTGCCGCGCGACGTGCTCGCCTGCGGCGACTGGCAACAGCCAGCGGAGACGCGCTATCGGTTGTCGCGCCGGATGCTCGAAGTGGCGCTCGAACTCGCCTTCCCGGTGTTCGTCGTCGAGCGCTCTCCGCTGCTGGAGCGCGACCTGGACCTGCTGGCGGCGATCGGACGGCGCACCTGGGCCTGCGTGGTCATCAGCTTCAGCAATCTGTCCCCGCAATTGAAGGACGCCTTCGAACCGCGCAGCCCGGGCCTGCGACGCCGGTTGCGCTGCATGGAGCGTCTCGCCTCCGCCGGTATTCTCGTCGGCGCGTCGCTGATGCCGATCATTCCGTTCGTCGGCGACGACGAAGCGCATCTGGACGAAGCGATACGGATGACGGCCGCGCACGGCGGCAGCTTCGTGCTCGGTGCCGGCATGAGCATGAGCGGCGCACAGGCGACGCTCACCTGGGAGGCCGCCGCGCGGCTCGATCCGCGATTGCCGGAACGGTGGCGAACGCTGTACGGTGAAGAGCCCGACGGCACTCCGCGCTCCAGCGCTCCGCGCGAGCATCAGGCGCGACTCGGCCGGCAGGTGCGCGACCTGTGCGAGCGCCACGGGCTGCACTCGCGCATGCCGCGGTACGTTCCCGCGGGGCCGCTGGCAGTGAACCGGTGGATCGCCGAGCAGCTTTTCCTGAAGTGCTGGGAGCTGGACCTGGAACTGGCCAGCCCTTCGCGCGTCTGGGCGTACCGGAAAGCCGCATGGACGGTGGACGCTCTGCCGCACAGCGTCGCGGACATCCACCGCCGGACCCGCGCCGGATTGCAGCAGCTGCCCGACGTCGACGACGCCGTCGCGCGGGACATCGAGCACTGGCTCGCCGAATGGCCGGCGCAAAGCCGGCAGCGCGTCCGCGCCGTCGGTCCCGCCGCGTTCGGACCCCTTTTCGAATCCTCCACGGAGAATCCATGATCACCAAAGTAGCGGACGTCGCAACCCTGGTGGCGGCCGGCAAGGCCGACCCGAAACCCGTGTTCGGGGAGATCCGCGCGTTCGCCGCGAGCGGCGACTGGAAGGTGCGCGAGGTGGCCGCCACGGTGTTGGTGGAGCTGTCCAAGAAGCACCCCGATGCGGTGATCGCCGAGCTGCGCACGTGGTCGCGCGCCTCGGACGAGAACGTCCGGCGTGCCTCCAGCGAAGGCCTGCGCGGACTGGCCCGTACGCGCTTCGAGAGCGTGGTGCCGATTCTCGAGACGCTGAATGCGGATGCCAGCCCGTACGTGCGCAAGTCGGTCGCCAACCTGCTTCGCGACGGCGGCAAGAAAAACCCCATGCTCGTGCTGGACACGTGCGAGCGCTGGCTGCGCATCAGCGGCGGCGATGCGAATACGCGCTGGATCGTTACGCACGGCCTGGCCAAGATCCGCGAGACCGAGCCGCAGAAGGTCGCTGCGTTGCTGGTGCCTCTGCCAGAGAAGAAGCCGGCGGCGAAGCGAGCGCCCGCGAGGAAGCAGTAGCGGCCGACATCGAAATCTCGCACGGACTCCCTGATCGCGAGGTCCGCAGGCAGCTCAAGGAAGGGAGGGACGGATTCGGTTCCAGCGCATTCGGTATTTCGCGTCCGGTATCGCGCAGCGCTAGCCGTGATCGAAGTGCAGGCCGCACTCGCGCTTCAACCCGAAGAAGCGCGTCTCCTCCGCCCGCATCCCGTCCGCCAGCGCGCGCGTCGTGTGCACGTCGCCGATCGAGACGTAGCCCTTCTCCCACAGCGGGTGATAGGGCAGGGCGTGCTCCTGCGCGTAGTCCCATACGTGCCGGTCGTTCCAGTCGGCCAGCGGATGCAGTTTCCAGCGGCCCTCGCGCAGTTCCAGCACGCGGATGTTGCGGCGCGTGTCGCTCTGCGCGCGACGCAGGCCGGCGATCCAGGTGCGCGCGTCGAGTTCCTTCAGCGCGCGGCGCATCGGTTCGACCTTGCGCAGGCTGTTGTAGCGCTCGATGCCGTCGAGGCCCTTCTCCCACAGGCGGCCGAGGCGCGCTTCCATCCAGGCGATGCCGAGCTGCGGGCGGTAGACCTTGAGGTTGAGTCCGAAGCGCTCGGTGAGTTCGTCGGCGAAGCGGTAGGTCTCCGGGAACAGGTAGCCGGTGTCGACCAGCACGACCGGGATGTCGGCACGCTGCTGCGTGGTCAGGTGCAGCAGCGCCGCCGACTGCGCACCGAAGCTCGACGACAGCACGTGCTCGCCGGGCAGGCTGTCGAGCGCCCACGCGACGCGCTCCTGCGCGCTCTGCGCTTCGAGCCAGGCGTTGAGTTCTTCGAGGGCGCGCTCGTCTTCCGCGGCGCTGACCAGGTCGGGGGGCGTCATGTCGTCGTCTCCAGCGGTGTCGCGAGGCGCCGCGGTAGGGCGATCACGCCCGCGCGCAGCAGGAAATCTCCGAAGCCTTCACCGGCTTCGCGTTCGTCGGCGTAGCGCGCGAAGAGTGCGTCGAGCTGGGCCAGGATCTCGGCTTCGTCGATGTTCTCGCGATGCAGACGGTTCAGGCGCTGCCCGCGCGCGTCGGCGCCGAGCATCAGGTTGTAGCGGCCGGGTGCCTTGCCGATCAGCGCGATCTCGGCCAGGTACGGCCGCGAGCAGCCGTTCGGGCAGCCGGAGACGCGCAGCCCGATCGGCGCGTCGGCGAGATCGTGCGCGGCGAGCAGCGCTTCGATCTTTTCGAGCAGGTTCGGCAAATAGCGTTCGGCCTCGGCCATCGCCAGCGCGCAGGTCGGCAGCGCGACGCAGGCGAGCGCGTTCAGGCGCAGCGGCGAGGCGGTGCGGAAGCCGTCGAGTCCGTGTCGCGCGACCAGCGCGTCGATCGCCGCGCGCTGGTCCGGCGCGACGTTGGCGACGATCAGGTTCTGGTTCGGCGTCAGGCGGAACTCGCCGTCGCCGAGAATCTGCGCGATCTCGCGCAGGCCGGTCAGCAGCGTACGCTCGCCGCGATCGGCGACGCGGCCGGCCTCGATGCGCAGGTTCAGGTGCCAGCGGCCGTCGTGGCCTTCGCTCCAGCCGAAGCGGTCGCCGACGTGGTCGAACGCGAACGGTCGTGGCGGCAGCAGGGCGAAGCCGAGGCGGCGCTCCACTTCCCGCTTGAACCAGTCGATGCCGCGATCCTCGATGGTGTACTTCAGGCGCGCGTGCTTGCGGTCGCTGCGGTCGCCGAAGTCGCGCTGCGTCGTGGCCACCGCTTCGGCCACGGCGAGCAGCTGCTCGACCGAAATGAAGCCGAGCAGGTCGGCCAGGCGCGGAAAGGTCTTGTCGTCGCCGTGCGTCGCGCCCATGCCGCCGCCGACGCTGACGTTGAAGCCGATCAGCGCGCCGCGCTCGACGATCGCGATGAAGCCGAGGTCGTGCGCGAACACGTCGACGTCGTTGCTCGGCGGCAGCGCGAAGGCGACCTTGAACTTGCGCGGCAGGTAGGTCTTTCCGTAGACCGGCTCCCAGGTATTGGCCGCTTCCGAATCGGCGATCTTCTCCTCGCCGAGCCAGATCTCGTAGTAGGCGCGCGTCTTCGGCTTCAGCCGCTCGGACAGGCGGATCGCCGCGTCCTGCACGACGGCGTGCACGCGCGAGGCGTGCGGGTTCACGCCGACGATGACGTTGCGGTTGACGTCGCCGCAGGCGGCGATCGTGTCGATCAGCGACGCGTTGATCGCCTGCAGGGTCGCGCGCAGCTCGCGCTTGACCACGCCGTGGAACTGGAACGCCTGGCGCGTCGTCAGGCGCAACGTACCGTTGGCGAAGGTGGTCGCGATCGCGTCGAGCTTCAGCCATTGCTCCGGCGTCACCACGCCGCCCGGCGTGCGCGTGCGGATCATGAAGCTGTAGGCCGGTTCCAGCTTCTGCTGGCGGCGTTCCTCGCGCAGGTCGCGGTCGTCCTGCTGGTAGCTGCCGTGGAACTTGATCAGCTGCGTGTCGTCGTCGGCGATCGCGCCGGTGACCGGGTCGAGCAGGCTTTCGGTCAATGTGCCGCGCAGGTGGCGGCTGTCGGTCTTGATCTTTTCGACGGGGGAAAGTGGGGCGGTCATGGGTACTCGATGATCTCGGCTGGTCTCCCTCTCCCGCTTGCGGGAGAGGGACGGAGTGAGGGCAGGCGGAGCGCAACGCTCGGGTCGCCCTCACTCGCGCCTTCGGCGCGACCGCTCCCGCGAGCGGGAGTGGTGATTGCGTGGCGTAGCCGATCTGCTCGGACTCGCCGCTCTCCCGCTTTGCGGTTCCTAGTAGACGTCTCTGGCATAGCGCCCCTGCTGCTGCAGCGCATCGACGTACTCGACGGCCTGCTCGCGATCCTTGCCGCCGTGCTCGACGGCGATGTCGACCAGCGCCGCGTGGACGTCCTTGGCCATGCGCGTGGCGTCGCCGCAGACGTACAGGTGCGCGCCGCTCTCGAGCCAGTCGTACAGCTCGCGGCCGCGTTCGCGCAGGCGCTGCTGCACGTAGATCTTCTCGGCCTGGTCCCTGGAGAACGCGAGATCGAGGCGATGCAGCGAGCCGTCCTTCAGCGCCGCCTGCCATTCGAGCTGGTAGAGGAAGTCGCGATCGAAGTACGGATTGCCGAAGAACAGCCAGTTGCGTCCGCGCGCGCCGACCGCCGCGCGCTCCTGCACGAAGCCGCGGAACGGCGCGACGCCGGTGCCGGGGCCGATCATGATCACGTCGCGCGCGCCGTCCCTGGGCAGGCGGAAGCGCTCGTTCGCTTCGAGGAACACCGGCACGTTCGCGCCGTCTTCGCGCGCGGCGAGGAAGGCCGAGGCCGCACCGAGGTGCGTATGGCCGAAGGCTTCGTACTCGAGCTTGGCGACGGTCAGATGCACTTCGTCGCCGACCGCCTTGCGGCTGGAGGCGATCGAATACAGGCGCGGCGTCAGCGGGCGCAGCGCGGCGACGAACTCCTCCGCCTGCCACTCGGCCGGATAGGCGCGAAGCAGGTCGACGACTTGATGGCTCTGCAGCAGCGCGCCGAGTTCGCTCGACCGGTCCGGCGCGAGCAGGCGATTCAAATCGGCGGCGCGCGCCTGCGCCGCGTGCGCGGCGACGAACGGGCGCGCCAGCTTGGTCAGCTCGCGCTTGCCGAGCAGCCAGTCGCGCAAGCTGCGCGTTTCGCCGGCCTGCGCGACGGTCGTCTCTCCGTCGAGATGCAGGACGTCGAGCACCGCGTCGACCAGCGCCGGCGGATTGGTCGGCCACACGCCGAGCGCGTCGCCGGGTTCGTAGGCGAGGCCGCTGCCTTCGAGCGACAATTCCACGTGCCGCACGTCACGCGTGCCGTCGCGCGCGGTGATGCGCTGGTTGACCAGCAGCTCGGCCGCGAACGGACGTTCGCGCGTCCATTCGCTCGCATGAGTCTGGGCGACCGCGCGCAGCGGCGTCACCGTGGCCGCGCGCGGCGTGCTCGCCTTCAGCGCCTCGCGCGCGAGGCCGAGCGTGCGCTCCAGCCACGGCGTCGCCACCGTGTCGATGTCGAGGTCGGCCTCGGCCAGCGCGGCCAGCCGCGTCGCGCCGAGTTCGGCCAGGCGCGCGTCGAGCCTGCGGCCGATCGCGCAGAACTGCGGATAGCTCGAATCGCCGAGCGCGAGCACGCTGTACTTGAGGTCCGGCAGCTGCGGCGCGCGCTTGCCGGCGAGGAACTCGACGAAGCCGCGCGCGTCGTCCGGCGGATCGCCGTCGCCCTGCGTGCTGATCACGATGGCGAGCTGGCGTTCGTTCTTCAGCTCCCGCTGCGGATAGGCGTCGGCGCGCAGCAAGCGCACGGCGAGGCCGGCGCTCTCCGCGTCGCGCGCGAGCTTCTCGGCGAGGCGCTTGGAGTTGCCGGTCTGGCTACCGTAGACCACCGTCAGGCGCTCCTGCGCGGCGGCTTCGCGTGCGGCCGGCGCGCTCGGCGCGCGCACGGCGCCGTCGGCCTGCGCCGCCAGCGCGGCGGTGTAGCCCGACAGCCACCACAGCGCGGCCGGCTCGAGCCCTTCCAGCGCGCGGCGGATCTCGGCGGTCTTGTCTTCCGTCAGCGGAGCGAGCGGCAGGGCGGGCAGTGCGGACACGGTGCGACTCCGTTTGGACGTCCAAACGTCCATGAGCCTCGCATGCTAGGCCGCTGCCGAAAGTCGCGGAAAGAATGCCTGGTTATGCGCACATGCGCAGGGTGCATCTGCGCCGCGGCCTTGCGGCCGCACGCAGTGCGGGAAGCCGGCTTCGCGCCGTTCAGGCCGTCGCGACGCAACGCTCCGAGGAGGCGGCCGCATCGGCGTTCGCCAGCGCCGTCGGCAGTTCGCGCGCGATGTCGCGCGCGGCGGCGCGGATCTCCGGCAGGCCGGTGCATTCCCAGACGGCGCCGCGCAGCAGGGTGCCGAGCGCGTACAGGCCCGGCCACGGGCGGCCGTCGGGACGCAGCAGGCGGCCATCCGTGCGCGCGGCGAGGCCGAGACCGAGCGGGTCCGCGCCGGCCACGCCGTCGTCGACCAGCTGGCGCACCAGTGCGTGCGGCGTCGAGGCGGCCGCCGACTCGAGGCCGGTGGCCTGGATCACGAAGTCCGCGGCCAGCGTCCGTTCGCGCGCGTCGCCGCGCGGTTGCAGGCGCGCGAGCAGGCGCGGGGTCCCACGCTCGCCCGCTCCGCCGTCCGCCGTCGTCGCATCCACCTCGATGCCGCGCACGCGCGCGGCCAGCAGGCGCAGCCGTCCCTCATCCTGCAGCGCGCGCAGCTTCGCCGCGGTCTGCGGCGGCATGCGATGGCGTACCGTCTCCCAGCTCGGACGCAGGTGGCGCAGGAAGCGCGCGCGCTGGCGCGCGTCGAGCGATTGCCACAGGCGCGGCGTCTCCGTCCGCACGGCATCGAGCACCGCGCGCCAGTCGGCATCGGGTGCGCCGGCCGCCGCACGGATCGTGCGCAGCCAGTGGCCGAGGTGGCTGCGCTCGCGCAGGCGCGCGATCAACGCAGCGGGATCGGCATACGGCGCCAGAGGCTGATCCGAATGCAGCGCCGGCCATCGGCCGCGACGCGACACCGCGGTCAGCCGCGCCTGCGGCCAGCGCGCGGCGGCGCTGAGCAGGGTGTCGACGCCGGTCAACCCGCTGCCGATCACCAGCACGTGCCCGGGCGCGCGCGCCAGGTCCGGCCATCGCCACGCGTCAGCCGCGTACGCGCCGCTGGCGGCCGCCGCCGCGTCGACGCCGGGCAGGCTCGCCGGCGGCAGCGCGCCGAGCGCGAGCACGACGCCGTCGGCGCGGATCTCCTCGCCGTCGCGCGTGTGGATGCTGAAGCCGGCGTCGGCTCGCGGCCGGATCGCGATCGCCTCGGTCGAGCGCGCGGCGAGCGTGACGCGGCGCCGCGCCGTCGCCAGCAGGCGCGCCAGCGTCGCCTCGAGATAGTCGCCGTAGATCGCGCGCGGCAGGAATTGTCCGCCGCTGGCGGCGATGCCGCGCGCGGCGGCGTAGTCGAGGAAGTCGCCGGGCCGGTCGGCGAACAGGCCCATGTTCGCCGCGCGCACGTTGAGCAGGTGCTGCTCGTCCGCCGTTTCGTAGGCGACTCCGCGGCCGGGCGCACGGTCGCCGACGATCCAGGTCAGCGCGCGGTCGGCGCAGCGTTCTTCGCCGGCCGCGTCGCGCAGGAACTGCGCGACGACCGCCGCGCCGGCGGCGCCGCCGCCGATGATGGCTATGCGTGGCATATCGTCCTCGCGGAAGGCGTGCGGGTCAGAGGGTCAGCGTCGCGTCGATGCGCGCGTGCTGCGAGTGCGCGCGATGGCCGCCGCGCGGATCGGCCTGGAACGCGCGATAGCGGTCCAGCGCGCCGCCGTAGACGTGCAGCGACAACGCCGGCCGTGTCACCGACAGGTTGCGGCAGCGGTGGGCGTAGCGGCGCCCGGTGAACGTCGCCGCGTCGCCGGCGCCGAGCATCAAGGTGCGCGTCGGCGTCAGCGTCGGCTGGTCGAGATCGCCGCCGAGCGCGAACTCCTCCACTTCGAGCACGCCGTCGAGCACCAGCTCGATGCCCCACAGCCCGGCATGGTCGTGGATCGGCGTGCGGTGCGCGGCCGGCCATTCGATCAGCAGGCAGGAATGCGCGCCGCCACCGTCGAGCAGATGACGCCGGTAGCGGTCGCGCTCCGGCGCCGACGCGCGCGGCGCGTCGATCTGCAAGGCGCGCGCGGCGAGGCGGGTGGACAGGGCTTCGATCGCGGTGACCGTCGGCACGTCGCCGAGGCCGGCAAGATCGCCGCGCACGGCGTCGAGCCAGCTCCGGTTCGGTGTGAAAGGATGGAAGGGCATGTGGCGCGCTCGTTCGATTCGACGGAGCGCATGCCACCACGGCGAGCGTTAAACGCCGGCTAAACGGAAGCCGCAAGTGGGGCGCGTCATCATGGTCTGCACGACTGTCGACATGCCGCCGCGTGATGACGCTTCAGTCGCCGGCGAGCGCGGCACGATAGATCGTCGCGACCGGCGCGCCGAAGCAGCAGAACACGATCGAACGCGGCGCCTCGCCGCGGCCGAGCCAGGCGCGCGCCTCGCGCACGGCGATCGCGACGGCCGGATCGATCGGGTAGCCGTAGACGCCGCAGCTGATCGCGGGGAATGCGATCGAGGCGACGTCGTGCTCGCGCGCGAGGCGCAGCGATTCGCGGTAGCAGCTCGCGAGCAGGTCGGGCTCGCCGTGGGCGCCGCCGCGCCAGATCGGGCCGACCGTGTGGATCACCCGGCGCGCCGGCAGCGCGAAGCCGGGCGTGATGCGCGCTTCGCCGGTCGGGCAGCGCACGCCGGGGCGGACCTGCGGCAATGCGCGGCAGGCCGAGAGCAGGCCCGGGCCGGCGGCGCGATGGATGGCGCCGTCGACGCCACCGCCGCCGAGCAGGCTTTCGTTGGCCGCGTTGACGATCGCGTCGACCTGCAACGTGGTGATGTCGGCTTCGACGATGTCCAGTGCGGGATGCATGGGGATGTCGGCGTGGAGTCGCCGCCAGGTTCGCGCTCCGTTGCCGATCATGCAACCCGGTTCGCCGCTCGCCGTGCGGGCGAGCGGCGGCGTGGACGAGCGTCGCCGTCTTCCCTTCGCGCGGGAGCGGGTTCCCTTCGACTGCGTCGGCGCTCGTGCCGACATGCGCTTCGGTCATGTCGACTTCGGAAAAATTTTCCGTGCGACACCGAGGCGGCATCGCTGCGCTCGCCGGTCGAGCGTCGACATTCCTCGCGCGCTCGACGGCGCACCGCGAGCGGAGGCAGTGCGCATACGCGCGCATACCGTCTCTTGATTAGTACAAATCGTGACATTTTCCCTTGATGCCGCTAGCGTAGAGTTGAACACTTGCCGGCAGGCAATGCATGTCGCGAGGCCCGTGCGGGCCGTCGCGCCGCGCTCGCCGTGGACGTCGTCGCCGGCGCTCTCGAAAATCTCCACTCGCAGTCCGAACCGCTCCCCGAGGTGTCGCGAAACGCCGCGGCGAGCCGGATCGGGACTCGCATTTGCGTTCCGCGGCGGCGGAATCAGGGAATCCGCGCGTGCAGTTGAAGGTTGCGGTACTGGAAGACGACATGGCCTTGCGCGAGGACATCCTCGTGCCGCAACTGGCCGACGCCGGCTTCGACGTCGAGGGCTTCGCCAGTTCGGCCGAGCTGTACCGGCGCATGGTCGCGGTGCCGTTCCACCTGCTCGTGCTCGACCTGCGCCTGGACGGCGAGAGCGGGCTGGAGGTCGCGCGCTATCTCGGCGAGGTCTCCAGCATCGGCATCGTCATGCTGACCGGCCGCGGCAGCGACGACGAGAAACTGCGCGCGGTGGCCGACCTGGTCGACGCCTGGCTGCCGAAGCCGATCGAGATCGAACTGCTGGTGGCGACCTTGCGCGGCATAGCCCGCCGCGCGCAGTTGAGCGCGCGCGACCGCGCCGGGCAGCCGACGATCGAATGCTGGCGCCTGTCCGAGTCCGGCTGGCGCCTGCACGCGCCGAGCGGCCGCAGCATCGCCGTGAACCTGCTCGAGCGGCGCCTGCTGACGCGCCTGCTCGCCGCCGGCGGCGAGCCGGTCGGGCACGACGAGCTGATCGCCGACCTGTCCACGGTGGCCGAGAACTTCGACCGCCATCGTCTCGAGATCGTCATCCACCGGCTGCGGCGCAAGGCCGACCGCCAGCTCGGCCTGTCCCTCCCGCTGCGCGCCGTGCGCGGCGTCGGCTACATGATGCTGGTCGTCGAAGAGCGCAGCCTCAAGCGCTGAGTCCCGCTCGCGAAAGGCAATGTGCGCGGCTTCACAGTTCCGGATCGTCGCTATTCCACATAGGAACTTAGATACAACAGGTATTTGTATCTATTTTTGTAAGTGGACGTGAGCGAGCGTGAGCGAACGCGAGTGATTTCCCCGTCACGCATTTAGTACTTTCCGGCCGCGCTCGCGGCAGGTCGCCGCGCGCGGAAAAGTTCGTCGCGAAACCGAGTCGTCGTGTCCGCCGAGAGGGCGTGCGCGGACGGCGGGGACGGTGCGCGTCGGCGGCAGTTCCGAGGTCGATGACGTCGTTTGCGGACGTCCCGTGAGGACGCCGGCGCGCGTCGGCTCGCATCGCGAAGGTGTTCACGGCAGGGGCGAAGGGGCTTATGAATCGCGAAACTGACGATCTGCGTTCGTCGACCGGCGCGCGTGCGCCGCACGACTCGATCCGCCGCGCCCGGCGCGGAGGATGGCGGCGCGACATCCGTCTGCTGCTGCTTCTCGCCGCCGCGTGGGCGGCGCCCGCGATGGCGCAGGTGCCGCCGGCATTCCCGGGCTGCGATACGCGCGCGTTCCTGTTCCAAGGCACGCCGACGAACGTCGTCGCGATCGACCTGGTCACCGGCGCGTCGACGCAGGTCGGCACCAACATCGCGCCGCCGAACCTCAACGGCGTGGCCTACAACCCGCTGGACAACTACGTCTACGGCGTGTCGAACACGCCCGGTGCCACGCTCGGCCGCGTCTACCGCGTCGGCGCGGACTTCAGCGTGCAGGACCTCGGCCTGCCGACCGGACTGCCGGCCGCCGGCTACAACATCGGCGAGTTCGACGGCAACGGCCACTACTGGGTGACGACCTCGGCCGATTCCACCACGGTCTACGAGGTCGACCTCAAGCCCGGCTCGGCGACGTACTTCCGCGTCGTGAATTCGCGGGCGATGACCGTGCCGGCGGGCTTCAGCGGCACCAGCGCCGACTGGGCCTACAACCCGGTCGACGGATTCCTCTATCGCACGCCGCGAAACACGACGACCAACCGGCTCCATCTGTTCCGCTACAACCGTTCGACCGGCGCGCTGACCAATCTCGGCCCGGTCGCCGGCGTCACGGTCAACGTGAACGCACTGATCGGCGCGAACTACGCGGACGCCGGCGGCTTCATCTACGCCAGCGACAACGTCACCGGCGAGATCTACCGCGTCAACACGAGCAACAACACGGGCGTGCTGTTCTCCACCGGCCCGGCCAGCGGCACCAACGACGGCGCACGCTGCTTCAACGCGCCGGTGCCGGTCGACTTCGGCGACGCGCCGAACAGCTACGGCACCCTGCTGGCGAACAACGGCGCGCGCCACAGCATCCCCGGCTACAACGCGGCGGCGAAGACGGCGACGCTGATGCTCGGCAGCCGCATCACCGCCGACGCCGACGGCCAGCCCGACGCGAACGCGGCGCTCGACACGTTCGACGACGGCCTCGATCCCACCAGCCTGATCCTGACTACCGGCGCTACCACGGCGCAGGCCGTCGTCAGCGCGATCAACGCGAAAGGAACGCCGGCGACACTCGCCGGCTGGATCGACTTCAACGGCAACGGTACGTTCGATGCCGGCGAGCGCGCGCAGGCGACGGTGCCGGCGAACACGACCGCGGCCACGCCGTTCACGCTCAACTGGACCGGCCTGGCGCCGATCGCGGCGAACTTCAGCGGCGCGGCGCGCTTCCGCATCGCCACCACGGCGGCGCAAGTGGCCAATCCGGTCGGCGCGGCGTCGGACGGAGAAGTCGAAGACTACCTGGTGCCGATCACCCAGCCGATCGGCTGCTCGACCAGTCCGTCGGTGTTCAACACCGCGATCAACGCCGCCGGCAACGGCGTGCTCGCGCCCGGCACGCGTGACCGGAACTGGGACGTCGGCCTCGGCACGCCGGCCGGTGGACCGGCCAGCGTGCCGAGCTGGATCGACGCGTACGTCACCGGCAACGCCGTGCCGGGAACCTGGGCGAATTCGCCGTTCGGCAATGCCGACTGGACTTCCTACTACTCCAACGCCAATCAGGGCGCCAGCGGCAACGTCGACGAGTACCACCGCTATCGCTTCACGCTGGATGGCGCGGTCGATCCGAGCACGTTCGCGCTCGGCATCGACTTCTACGCCGACAACTCGATATGGGAGGTCTACGTCAACGGCCAGGCGCAGAGCGGACAGGTCGCGGGCCTGCCGCAGAGCCCGACCAATTCGTACCTGTATGCGGGCTTCACCACCGCCAATCGCGCCCAGCTGCAGCTCAATCGCAATTGGCGTACCGGCCCGAACGAGATCGTCGTGCAGGTGCGCAGCGGCGCGCCGTTCGTCGGCTTCCTCGCGCAGGTCACCTCGACCAGCCTGTGCCCGATCCAGGTCGGCATCGACAAGAGCGTCGATCCGCCGGGCGCGCTGACGCCGGGCGGCACCGTCACCTACACGGTGACCGCGACCAACACCGGCAACGTCTCCGCACCGAACACGATCGTCACCGACCCGCTGCCGAACGGCATCGTCTCGGGCACCTGGACCTGCGCGGCGACCAGCGGTGCGGTCTGCCCGAGCGCCAGCGGCACGATGCCGCTGAACCAGACGATCGCGACCTTCCCCGGCGGCGGCGTGGCGACCTACACCATCGTCGGCCAGGTCGCGGGCAGTCCGCCGGCCAGCGTGACGAACACCGCCAGCGCATCCCCGCCCGGCACGGGTACCTGCTATCCGGGCAACGGCCAGGCGCCGTGCACGGCCTCGGTCGCCAACCCGCCGGTGCCGGTGATCGCGGTGACCAAGGCCACCACCGCCACGCAGGCGATTCCGGGCGCGACGCTGACCTACGAGATTCGCGTGCAGAACACCGGCAGCATCGCGGCCGACGGCGCCACGATCGCCGATCCGGTGCCCGCCGGGCTCGGCGGTGCGAGCTGGACCTGCGTTTCCAGCGGCGGCGCGTTGTGCCCGAACGCGAGCGGCAGCGGCGCGATCAACGAGACGATCGCGGTGTTTCCGGCCGGCGGCGAACTCCTCTACACGGTGACCGCGACGGTCGACGCGAATCCGCCCGCGGCGATCGCCAACACGGCGACGACCACGCCGCCGGGCGGCGGCATCTGCAGCGACGGCAGCGCGCCGCCGTGCGACAGCACGGTGATCCTGCCGGCGGCGCCGCAGGTGCGCGTGACCAAGAGCGCCAATCCGCCCGGCGCGCTGACGGCCGGCGGCACGGTCACCTACACGGTGACCGCGTTCAACGAAGGCAGCGTGCCGGCACCGGCGACGCACGTCGTCGACACCTTCCCGGCCGGCATCGTCTCGGCGACCTGGACCTGCGCCGCGACCGGCGGCGCCGCCTGCCCGAACGCGGGCAGCGGCGGCACCGTCACGCCGCCGGCGGACCTGCTCAACGAGACGATCGCGATCTTCCCGCCCGGCAGCAGCGTGACCTACACGATCGCGGCGACGGTCGCGGCGGCGCCGCCGGCGCAGGTCGTCAACACGGTCGCGGTCACGCCGCCCGACGGCCTGTGCCTGCCGGACAACACGCAGCCGCCGTGCACGAGCACGGTCTCCAATCCGCCGGCGCAGGCGCAGATCACGATCGTCAAGGTGCCGACCGCGCTCGACAACACGCCGTTCGCGTTCACGACGACGGCGGCGGCGCCGGACGACGCGTTCACGCTGTCGAGCGGCACGGCGCTGACGCGGACCTTCAGCGCCGCGCCGGGCACGGTGTCGATCAGCGAGGGCGCCAACGCCGGCTGGGCGCTGATCGACCTGGTCTGCACCAACGCGTCCGGCAGCGCGACGTTCACCTACACCGGCGCGACCGCGAATCCGAGCAACGGCTTCGAGCGCGGCGACGACACCGCCAACGTGACGGTCGGCTTCGGCGACCAGGTGACCTGCACCTACACCAACGCGCCGACCGCGCTGCCGACCTTGGCCAAGTTCTTCAATACCGATCCGCCGAGCGATCCGGCGCCGCAGCCGCCAGTGATCCCGCGCAGCGGCGCGGCGCTGCTGACCTTCGTGATCAGCAACCGCGCGCCGAGCGCGGTGGCGCAGAGCGCACTCGCCTTCACCGACACCTTGCCGTCGGGGCTGGTGCTGGCGAACGGCAGCGTGCCGCCGAGCGCCCTGGTCGGTGCGAACACCTGCGGCGGCACGGTCACCGCGCAGGCCGGCACCAACGCCATCTCGCTCGCCGGCGGCAGCGTCGCGGCCGGTGCCGACTGCAGCTTCACGGTGCGCGTCGCGGCTGCGCCATGAGAACCTCCCGCACGACGCCGCACCGACGCTCGAAGAAACGGAGCGCATCCGCCGCGGCGCGGATGCGCCTTGCGCTCGCGCGTTCGCTCGCGGGCGCGGGCACGCTGATCGCGCTCGCGCTGATGCCGTCACCGGCGCTGGCGCAGTACGCCACCGGCGGCAGCGGGCTCTATCGCGGCAACATCGTCTGGTTCTCCTGGGGATCGAACGGGCAGGCGATTCCGGCGGCCGGTACCACGGTCACCAACAACTACAGCATCGCCGGCCGTCCGCTCTCGGTGCAGTGTTCGATCGGCAGCATTTCCGGGGCGATCTACAGCTACCGGCCGGGCCAGTTCTCCGGCGACGGCCTCGACGACCTCTACAACATCGGCGGCGGTGGCGGCGCCAACGCGCTGATCATCGGCGTGGCCACCTCCGCCCAGCTCGCCACGTTCAATTTCACCTGCTCGGCGACATTGGACGGACAACCGTTCGCGCTCGGCGGCCTGGTGTTCGCGGACGCCGAAACGAACGGCAGCAACGAGTACATCCGCGCGACGATTCCGGCCGGCAGCACGCTGCGCGCGATCGAGCGGTATCGCGCCGGCTGCACGGGGCGCTACCAGGTGACCGCCGACGCGGCGGGCACGACCTACACCACGAGTTCTCCGGACAACTACTGCGTCGGCGGCGCCGGGCCGATGATGGTCGGCTTCATCGACGGCGCGACCAGCGGCACGGTGGGCATCCTGGGCGGCGGCGTCACCGCGGTCGCGCTCGGCGTGATGATGGACGGCGCCGACTACGGCGACGCGCCGGCCGGCTACGGCGAGGCCGTGCATCTGCTGCAGTCCTCGTGGTCGGGCGGCACGGTTGCGCCGAACACCACGCAGGACATCTTCGCCGCGAACTTCACGCTCGGCACGCTGCGGATGCCGGCGGTGCGCCTCGGCGATCTGGTCGACGCGGACATCGCGAACCAGCCGAGCGCGAATGCCGGTGCCGACGATACGACCGGCCTCGCCGACGAGGACGGCCTGGTGCCGGGCAGCGTGCTGCTCGTGCCGGGCGCCACCACGGCGCAGGCGACGGTGCGCGCGGTGAACGCGACGGCGAGCCCCGTCACGCTGGCCGGCTGGATCGATGTCGATCGCAACGGCAGCTTCGATGCCGCCGAGCGCGCCCAGATCACGGTGCCGGCGAACACGACCACGCCGACGCCGTTCACGCTGAACTGGAGCGGGCTGCCGCCGATCGCCGGCGGGGCGTCGACGTTCGCGCGCTTCCGCATCGCCACCCAGGCCGCCGACGTGGCCGCGCCGGCCGGCCTGGCGCGCGACGGCGAAGTCGAGGACCACCGCGTGCCGATCGCGGCGCAGATCACCGTGACCAAGGTGCCGACCGCGCTCGACGACACGCCGTTCGCATTCACCACGACGGCAGCAGCGCCGAACGACGCGTTCACGCTGTCGAGCGGCACGACACTGACGCGGACGTTCTACGCCGGCGCAGGCACGGTGGCGATCGAGGAAGGCGGCAACGCCGGCTGGGCGCTGATCGACATCACCTGCAGCAACACCTCCGGCGCCGCGACGTTCACCTACATCGGCGCGACGGCGAACCCGAGCAGCGGCTTCGAGCGCGGCGACGACACCGCCAACGTGACGGTCGGCTTCGGCGACCAGGTGACCTGCACCTACACCAACGCGCCGACCGCGCTGCCGACCTTGGCCAAGTTCTTCAACACCGATCCGCCGAGCGATCCGGCGCCGCAGCCGCCGGTGATCCCGCGCAGCGGCGCGGCGCTGCTGACCTTCGTGATCAGCAACCGCGCGCCGAGCGCGAGCGCGCAGAACAACCTGGCGTTCACCGACACCTTGCCGCCGGGACTGGTGCTGGCGAACGGCAGCGCGCCGCCGAGCGCCCTGGTCGGTGCGAATACCTGCGGCGGCACGGTCACCGCGCAGGCCGGAACGAACGCGATCACGCTGGCGGGCGGCAACGCCGCCGCCGGCACGGACTGCAGTTTCACCGTGCGCGTGGGCAGCGCGCCATGAAAAAGGGGATGGTGATGAAATCGATCGATCAGGAAACGCGTTCCCTTGCGACGGTCCCGAGGCGGATCGTCGGCATGACGTCGCTGCGGACGCTGCCGCGCATCGCCGCATGGCTCGGCTTCGGCGCGGCAGCGCTCGTCGCCGGCACCGCGCAGGCGGCGCAGGGCGACAACATCGCGCTCGGCAAGCCGGTGACGATGTCCGGCACGACCAGCGATCCGACCCTGGTCGGCGCCAACTGCACCGACGGCAACCGCAACGGCAACCATCCGACCGACGGCATCTGCTGGACCGGCGCGACGCAGACCGGCGCGAACCGCGAGTGGATCGAAGTCGATCTCGGCCAGGACTACATCATCGACCGCGTGCGGCTGTCCAACCGCACCGACGGCAGCAACGGCGATCTCTCGCGCTGGCTCGCCGTGACGACGCGGCCGTCGAGCCTGACCGGCGTCACGTCCGATCCGCTGTCCACGCTCAACTCGGCGCTCAATCCGAACGCGCCGTTCGTCAACAAGATCGCCTACGGCGCCGGTACCAGCACGGCGGGCGGCATCTACGGCACCGGCCAGGGCGATCCGTGGACTTCGCTGGACATGAAGGTCGGCACGCACATCGCGCGCTACGTGCGCATCTACACGATGAAGGCGAACACCGTCCTCAACCTGGCCGAGATCGAGGTGTTCGAGGGGGCGCCGCCGTCGCGCTCGATCGTCAACCCGAGCTTCGAGCAGCCGGGCATCAACGCGGGCGGAAACGCGCAGATCGCCGAGACGCTGGTGCCGGGCTGGTCGACCACCGAACCGGTCGCGGTTCCCAATGCCGGCTTCGGCACGGCGTTCCTGACCGGCGGCAACATCGAGATGTGGAATACCGGCTTCGGCGGCGTCACCGCGGATGCCGGCAGCCAGTTCGTCGAGCTGAACGCGTTCAACAACGGCACGCTCAGTCCGGCACCGTTGTGCGTCTATCCCGGCGAGACCTTCAGCTGGCGCGTCTCGCATCGCGCGCGCGGCGCCGCCGGCGTGACGGACGTGGCGCGCCTGCGCATCAACGGGCAGGACATCGCGACGTTCCGCGACGGCGTCACGCAGGCTGACGAGCACACCTGCGCGCCCGCGGCCGGCTTCAACTGCACCGCGCAGGCCGGCTCGCCCACCGCCACCGGCTGGGGCCGCTGGCAGGGCAACTGGACCAATACGCAACCGCAGCCGAAGGCGATGACGTTCGAGTTCGCGGCGATCTCCTCGTCCGGCGGCTCGGGCTACGGCAATTTCATCGACAACGTCAGCGTCACCGGCCTGACCGCCGCGGTCGAATTCAGTGCGGGAGCGGCCACCGGACCGGAATCGGTCGCCACGGCGAATCTGCCCAAGCTGCTGGTCAACGGACCGGTGACGGCCGGCCAGACCATCGAACTGCAGATCGTCGGCGGCAGCGCCACGCGCGGCGGCGACTACACGACCAATCCGGCCAGCGGAACGATCGTCGTGACGATCCCGGCCGGCACCTACGACGGCACCGCGGCGACCGCGATCTCGCTGGCGCCGTATCTGCAGATCGTCACCGACAGTGCGGTCGAGGGCGCGGAAACGATCGTGCTGCGCCTGGCCAACGCATCGGCCGGCCTGTCGATCGCCGGCGCCAGCGGCTGTCGTACCGGCGTCGCCGACTCGACCTACACGATCACCGACGAGGCGGTGCCGACGATCGGCAAGCGTTTCGCGCCCGACACGATTCCGTACGGCGGCAGCACGACGCTGACCTTCACCGTCGACAATTCCGGCGCCGGCGCGATCGATCGCCCGATCGCCTTCACCGACAACCTCGCCACCGGCCTGCAGATCGCCGCTCCGTCGAACGCGAGCACGACCTGCGGCGGCACGATCGCCGCGGCGCCGGGCGACAACCGCATCGTCTTCTCCGGCGGCAACGTGCCGGCCGGCGGCTTCTGCACGGTGTCGGTGAACATCACCAACCGGCCCGGCTTCTCGGGCCTGTGCTACAACCCGAATTTCGCCAACGAGAACCAGAACCTCGTCGGCCTGCAGAACCTGATCGCGCAGATCGAGCAGTACACCTGCGTCAGCGTGACGCCGCCGGACTGCCCGGATTCGGCCGTCACCAACGGCTTCGGCAACATCAGCGGCTTGTCGCCGAACTTGAACAACGGCATCAGCGGCCAGTGCGTCGCGGTGATGCCGACGATCGAGCTGATCAAGGTCAGCGAAGGCGGCGTCGGCAGCTTCGGCTTCGGACTGACCAACACCAATGCGCCCAATCCGGCCGCCGTCACCACGACGGCGCCGGGCGCGCCGGGTACCTCGGCCGGCGTGTTCGACGTGCTCGACCTGGCGCAGCCGGTCACTGTCGCCGAGTCGGCGCTGCCGGCCGGCTGGACGCTGTCGGACGTCGCCTGCCAGCTGCGCGACGGCACGCCGATCGGCAATTTCGACGCGACGGGCGGAATCCTGACCATCGCGCCGGGCGACCTCGCCTACGGCCAGCAGATCACCTGTACGGCGACCAACCTGTCGCCGGCGAACGTCGTCGTGAGCAAGACGCTCAGCGCCGAAAGCGGCAGCCGCAGCGGCCAGGCCGAGGCGGGCGAGCAGCTGACCTACACGATCACGCTGACCAACTCGGGCAACAACGCCGCCACCAACTACGGCGTCACCGACACGCTCGATCCGAACGTCGTCTTCGTCAGCGCGTCGAACGGCGGCGCCGCCGCGGGCGGTGCGGTGACGTGGAGCGGCCTGACGGTGCCGGCGAACGGCACGTTGAGCCTGACCGTCGTCGTGCAGGTGGCCGACCCGATCCCCGCCGGCGTCACGCAGATCGGCAACGTCGCCTACGAGACCGGCACGACGCCGCCGGCGTGCCCGCCGGCGGGCGGCCAGTGCGTGGTCGTGCCGACCGCGCCGAAGGTGGCGATCGTCAAGCGACTGGTCGACGAAAACGGCAGCCTGCCGGGCTTCGCCGAAGCCGGCGAGCAGCTGACCTACACGATCACGCTGAGCAACTCGGGCGGCAGCGCCGCGACCGGCTACGGCGTCACCGACACGCTCGATCCGAACGTCGCGTTCGTCTCCGCCGACAACGGCGGCGTCGCGTCCGGCGCCGCGGTGACGTGGTCGGGATTGAGCGTCCCGGCGGGCGGTTCGCTGACCTTGACCGTGGTGGTCCAGGTCGTCGATCCGCTTCCGCCCGGCGTGACGCAGGTCGGCAACGTCGCCTACGAGACCGGCACCACGCCGCCGGCGTGTCCGCCGGCCGGCGGGCAGTGCGTGATCGTGCCGACGATCCATCCGCCGCTCGCTTGCTCCGAGCAGGACGCGCGCGCCACCGAACGCTGGTGGTTCTTCGGCACCCGCGCCGGCATCGACTTCGGCGTCAGCGGAACGGCCGCGACCGCCGTGCTGAATCCGGGCAACATCGTCACGCCGGAAGGCAGCACGGTGGTCACCGACACGGCCGGCCAGCTGCAGTTCTGGTCCAACGCGAAGGTCGCCTACACGCGCAACCAGACGCCGATGCCGAACGGTTCGGGCCTGCTCGGCAACGATTCGGCCACGCAGACGGTGGCGGCGTTCCCGGCGATCGGCCATCCGGGCCGCTATTTCATCGTCACCACCGACACCGACGTGGGTTCGGCGCCGAACGGCCAGCTGCGCTATTCGGTGGTCGACATGACGCTCAACGGCGGACTCGGCGACATCGTCGCCGGGCAGAAGAACCTGCCGCTCGGTGCGCCAGGTACCGCCTCCGAATCGCTGACGGCGGTGCCGAACGCCGACGGCACCGGCTTCTGGGTGCTGACCGCGACCAACAACGCGCCGACCCTGCTGGCCTACGCGTTCGACGACAACGGCCCGGTCGGCGCACCGGTCGCGAGCGCGCTGTCGACCAGCAACGGCCGCTGGTACGGCTCGCTGTACTTCAACAAGAAGTTGAACCAGCTCGTCCAGGCCACGTCGGACAACCCGGGTTCGGGCCAGTTGCGCGTGCTGACCTTCGACGGCGCGACCGGCCAGGCATTCGAGCGCTTCACCTGGCGTCCGGGCGTGACGGGCGTGCCGGCCGGTTCGGTTCTCTACACGGCCGACTTCTCGCCGGCCGGCGACTACGTCTACGCCACGCGCATCTTCAGCGGCGGACGTCTTTACCGCTATCGCATCGCCGGCGCGAACACCGCCGCCGACGTGCTCGCCACGGAAGAATTCCTCGGCGCCACCGGCTCGAACCAGGGCGGCCACGTGCGCCGCGGCGCCGACGATCGCATGTACATCCCGGGCAACATCGGCGGCACCTCGCTCAATGTCGTCAACACGCCCGACGACGCGAGCGCCGGTTACGTCGCCGGCGGCTATCCGCTCGCCGCCGGCGCGAGCACGAGCTTCGGCCTGCCGCAGACGGTGACCGGCTGCCCGCTGCCGACCGCCGCGGACGTGTCGATCGCCAAGACGGCGAGCGCGCCCGCGCCGACCGGCACGCCGAACCAGTACGCGATCACCTACGTGGTGACCGCCAGCAACGTCGGCGGCAGCACCGGCAGCTACGACCTCGCCGACACGCTGAGCTTCAACGGCGCCACCGTGACCGCGGTCGGCACGCCGGTGCACGCCTCGAGCACCGGCGACACGCAGGACGGCACGCCCGGCACGTTCGGCGCGCCGGCCGGCGGCACGATCGTGAGCGGCGAGACGATCGCGTCCGGCGGCGTCGAAACGTGGACCTACGTCGTCACCTACACGATCACCGACGCCGACGTCGCGGCCGACTGCTCGACGCCGGGCGGCGGCCTGCGCAACCACGCCGCGCTCGGCGGCGCCTCGGCCGGCGCACCGCCGGCGGACACCTGCAGCGGCGCGCCGAGCGTCAGCGTCGTGAAGACGGCGACCGCGCCGGTGCCGACCGGCGCGACGAACGAATTCGCCATGACCTACACGGTCGCGGTGAGCAACAGCGGCTCGCTCGCCGGCGTCTACGATCTGTCCGACACGCTGAGCTTCAACGGCGCCACGGTCAGCGCGATCAGCGCGCCGGCGTACGCCTCCTCGACCGGCGACACCCAGACCGGCACGCTCGGCGCCTTCGCCGCGCCGAACGGCGGCACCATCGTCAGCGGCGAGAGCCTCGCCGCCGGCGGGGCGGAGACCTGGACCTACACGGTCACCTATACCGTCACCGACGCGGCGACGGCGCAGGACTGCGCCAATCCGTCCGGCGGCCTGCGCAATCGCGCGCAGCTCGGCGGCTCGCTGGTCGGCGAGTCGACCACCTGCACCGGCGCGCCGGCGGTGGTGATCGGCAAGAGCGCCGGCGGTCCGGTGCCGACCGGCAACGCGAACGAATACGCGCTCGACTATCTGGTCACGGCGCAGAACAACGGCACGCTGCCCGGCATCTACGATCTCGCCGACACGTTCACGTTCGCCGGCGTCACGGTCGTTTCCGTGAGCCCGGTGACGCACGGCGGCGGCGATCCGCTGGCGACGACGCCGGGCACGCTGACGGCGACGGGCGGCACGATCGTGACCGGCGAGACGATCGCCGCCGGCGCGAGCGAGACCTACGCCTACCGCGTGGTGTTCCGGATCGACGACGTCGCCGCGGTCGGTACCTGCGCGGCCGGCGGCGGCCTGAAGAACCAGGCGGCGCTCGGCGGCAGTTCGAGCGGTCAGGTCGGCACCTGCAGCGACGTGCCGGCCATCGCGATCAGCAAGACCGCCGGCGCACCGACGCCGACGGGCACGCCGCACCAGTACACGACGACCTACACGGTCACCGTGAACAACGCCGGCGCGGCCGCGGGCAGCTACGACCTGTCCGACGCCTTCGCCTTCGCCGGCGCCACCATCGACGCGGTCGGCGCGGTCGCGCACGGCGGCAGCGATCCGCTGGCGACCCCGCTCGGCACGCTGACCGCGACGGGCGGCACGATCGTCACCGGCGAGACGATCGCCGCGTCGGCGAACGAGACCTACACCTACACGGTCACCTTCACCGTCACCGATGCGGCCGCGGCCGCGGACTGCACCGCGCCGGCGGGTGGCCTGCGCAATCGCGCCGCGCTCGGCGGCAGCGCCAGCGGCGACGCGGCGGTGTGCACCAGCGCACCGAACGTCGCCGTCGCCAAGGCGTTGACCGGCGAGAGCGGCGCCTTGGCCGGACAGGCCGAGGCGGGCGAGCAACTGACCTACACGATCACGCTGACCAATTCCGGCGGCAGCGCCGCGACCGGCTATGGCGTCACCGACACGCTCGATCCGAACGTCACGTTCGTGTCGGCGGACAACGGCGGCAGCGCCGCCGCCGGCGTGGTGACGTGGAGCGGCCTGACGGTGCCGGCGAACGGTTCGCTGACGCTGACGGTCGTGGTGCAGGTGGTCGATCCGATCCCGGCCGGCGTGGCGCAGATCGGCAACGTCGCCTACGAGACCGGCACCACGCCGCCGACGTGTCCGCCGGCCGGCGGCCAGTGCGTGGTCGTACCGACCGCGCCGTCGGTGACGCTCGCCAAGACCCTGACCGCCGAGAGCGGCAGCCGCCCCGGCGAAGCCGAGGCGGGCGAGCAGCTGACCTACACGATCACGTTGACCAACACCGGCGGCAGCGCCGCGGTCAACTACGGCGTCACCGACACGCTCGATCCGAACGTCACCTTCGTCAGCGCGTCGAACGGCGGCAGCGCCGCGGGCGGCGCGGTGACGTGGAGCGGCCTGACGGTGCCGGCGAACGGCTCGCTGACGCTGACGGTCGTGGTGCAGGTGGTCGATCCGATCCCGGCCGGCGTGACGCAGATCGGCAACGTCGCCTACGAGACCGGCACGACGCCGCCGGCGTGTCCGCCGGCGGGCGGCCAGTGCGTGGTCGTGCCGACCGCGCCGAAGCTCGCGCTGAACAAGAGCGCCGGCGCGCCGACGCCGACCGGCGCACCGAACCAGTACGCGATCACCTACGTCGTCACCGTGCGCAACGACGGCGGCAGCGTCGGCAGCTACGACCTCGCCGACACGCTGACCTTCAACGGCGCGACCGTCACCGCGATCAGCGCACCGGTCTACGCCGGCAGCGCCGGCGAAGTGCAGGACGGCGTGCTCGGCGGCATCGGCGCGCCGAGCGGCGGCAGCATCGTCGGCAACGAACGCATCGGCGCGCTGGGCACGGAAAGCTGGACCTACACCGTGACCTACACGGTCGACGACGCCGACCTCGCCGCCGACTGCGCGGCGCCGAACGGCGGCCTGCGCAACCAGGCCGCGCTCGGCGGCGCCGCGAGCGGCACGCCGTCGGCGGGCACCTGCACGGGCGCGCCGAGCGTGAGCATCGTCAAGACCGCGAGCGCACCGGTGCCGACCGGCAGCCCGAACCAGTTCACGCTGACCTACGTCGTCGACGTCGCCAACACCGGCTCGCTGCCGGGCAGCTACGACCTCGCCGACACGCTGAGCTTCAACGGCGCCACGGTCGACACGATCAGCACGCCGGCCTACGGCTCGGGCAGCGGCGACACGCAGGACGGTACGCCGGGCACGTTCGCCGCGCCCGACGGCGGCACCATCGTCACCGGCGAGGCGATCTCCGCCGGCGGCACCGAGAGCTGGACGTACCTGGTCACCTACACCGTCACCGATCCGGCGACGGCGCAGGACTGCGCCAATCCGTCCGGCGGCCTGCGCAACCGCGCGCAGCTCGGCGGTTCGCTCGCCGGCGAGTCGACCACCTGCACCGGCGCGCCGGCGGTAGTGATCGGCAAGAGCGCCAGCGGTCCGACGCCGACCGGCAATCCGAACGAGTACCGCCTGACGTATCTGGTCAACGTGCAGAACAACGGTACGCTGCCGGGCAACTACGACCTCGCCGACACGTTCACCTTCGCCGGCGTCAACGTGGTCTCGGTCGGTGCCGTGCAGCACGGCGGCAGCGATCCGCTGGCGACCGCGCTCGGCACGCTCGGCGCGGCCGGCGGCACGATCGTCACGGGCGAGTCGATCGCCGCCGGTGCGGACGAGAACTACACCTACAGCGTGGTCTTCACGATCGACGACGTCGCCGCGATCGGCACCTGCGCGAACGGCGGCGGCCTGAAGAACCACGCCGCGCTCGGCGGCAGCTCGGCCGGCCAGGTCGAGACCTGCAGCGACGTGCCGGACGTGACGGTGACCAAGTCGGCGAGCGGTCCGACGCCGACCGGCACGCCGAACCAGTACGCGATCGTCTACACCGTCGCCGTCGACAACGGCGGCGGCGCGGAGGGCAGCTACGATCTCGCCGACGCGTTCGCGTTCGCCGGCGCCACGATCGACGCCGTCAGCGCCGTCACGCACGCCGGCCCCGATCCGCTGGCGACCGCGCTCGGCACGCTCGGCACGAGTGGCGGCAGCATCGTCACTGCCGAGACGATCGCCGCGGCCGGCAGCGAGAGCTACACCTACACGGTGACGTTCACGCTGACCGACGCGGACCTGGCCGACGACTGCGCCAACCCGAACGGCGGCCTGCGCAATACCGCCGCGCTGGGCGGCAGCGCCGCCGGCGACGCGCGCACCTGCACCGGCACGCCGCTGCTGGCGATCGCCAAGGCGCTGACCGGCGAGAGCGGCAGCGCGGCCGGCGTCGCCGAAGCGGGCGAGCAGCTGACCTACACGATCACGCTGAGCAACAGCGGTTCGAGCGACGCTCTCGACCAGAGCATCACCGATCGTCTCGACCCGAACGTGACGTTCGTGTCGGCCGACAACGGCGGCACCCTGGTCGGCGGCAACGTGCAGTGGACCGGCCTGAGCGTACCGGCCGGCGGCAGCCTCGCGCTGACGGTGACGGTGCGCGTGGCCGATCCGATCCCGGCCGGCGTCACGCAGATCGGCAACGTCGCCTACGATCCGAGCATCGGTCCGCCCGATTGCAGCACGACGCCGCAGCCGCCGAACTGCACGAGCACGCCGACGCCGTCGGTGGTGACGATCGTCAAGGCGCTCGCCGGCGAGAGCGGCGCGCTGCCGGGCGTGGCCGAACCGGGCGAGCAGTTGACCTACACGATCACACTGAGCAACACCGGCGGCAGCGATGCGACCGGCTACGGCGTGACCGACGCGCTCGATCCGAACACGGGCTTCGTGTCGGCCGACAACGGCGGCGTGCACGCGGCCGGCGTCGTCACCTGGAGCAACTTGACCGTGCCGGCGAACGGTTCGCTGGTGCTGACCGTCGTCGTGCAGGTGGCCGATCCGCTGCCGGCCGGTGTCGAGCAGATCGCCAACGTCGCGTACGAGACCGGCACGACGCCGCCGACCTGTCCGCCCGCCGGCGGGCAGTGCGTGGTGATTCCGACCGAAGGCGCGGTGGTCATCGCCAAGACGCTGAGCGGCGAGAGCGGCAGCCTGGGCGGCGTGGCCGAGCCGGGCGAGCAGTTGACCTACACGATCACGTTGACCAACACCGGCGGCAGCGCGGTGAGCGGCTACGCCGTCAGCGATCGCCTCGATCCGAACACGCTCTTCGTCAGCGCCAGCGACGGCGGCGCGTTCGCGGCCGGCGTGGTGAACTGGAGCGGCCTGGCCATTCCGGCGAACGGCACGCTGAGCCTGACCGTCGTCGTGCAGGTGGTCGATCCGATCCCGGCCGGCGTGACGCAGATCGGCAACGTCGCCTACGAGACCGGCACCACGCCGCCGTCGTGCCCGCCGGCCGGCGGGCAGTGCGTGGTCACGCCGACCGCGGGTGCGGTGACGATCGTGAAGTCGGTCGCCGACGCGAGCGGCGACGGCCTGGCCCAGCCCGGCGAGCAGCTGACCTACACGATCGCGCTGACCAACACCGGCGGCAGCGCGGTGACCGACTACGCCGTCACCGATCCGCTCGACGCCAACACGCGCTTCGTCTCGGCCGACAACGGCGGCGTGCACGTGGCCGGCGTGGTGAACTGGAGCGGCCTCACGGTGCCGGCGAACGGCACGCTGAGCCTGACCCTGGTCGTGCAAGTGAACGACCCGCTGCCGGCCGGCGTGTCGCTGATCGGCAACGTCGCCTACCAGACCGGCACGACGCCGCCGAACTGCAACGACAAGGGACGGCCGCCGAGCTGCGTCGACATCGAGGTGCCGCCGCAGACCGGCGTGCCGCAGCTGTCGATCACCAAGACGGCGAGCAGCGCGGTGCTGCAGCCGGGCGGCACGGTGGTCTACACGATCACGGTGCGCAACGTCGGCACCGCCGATGCGAGCGACGTCGTCGTCAGCGATCCGATTCCGGCCGGCATCGACGCCTACGCCTGGACCTGCGCGGCGACCGGCGTGGTCTGCCCGAACGCCAGCGGCAGCGGCGCCATCACCGAGCAGATCGCGAGCTTCCCGATCGGCGCGAGCGTGGTCTACACGGTGAGCGCCACGCTGTCGGCGAATCCGCCGGCGACGGTGAACAACACCGCGACGGTGACGCCGGGCGGCATCGCCACCTGCGCGGACGGCACGACGCCGCCGTGTCCGGCGACGGCGATCGGTACGGTCGTACAGCCGCAGGCGCCGCTACCGGTGCCGACCGTGCACGTCTGGGCGCAGCTGCTGATCGCGCTCAGCCTGTTCGGCCTGGCCTGGCGCCGGCGCCGGTCCTGACGGCAGGAAGCGACAGGCGCGCGATCCGTATCGGGTCGCGCGCCGCGAACGGAGCGCGGCGGCTGCGATTCGCCGCGCGTCTCCGGCCGGCGCGGGTGCCGTGCGGGAAACGCGAAACCTCCGGCAGCGGAGCTCAGTGATTCAGTCGCGGCATCCGCCCTCGATGCCGCACGCTGCGATCACGCCGCCGGCCGGGTGAGCGGAGCCAGCGGAAGGTGCATCCGGCGAGCAGCTGCCGTCATGACGCATCGAGGCTGCGCAGGCGGTCTCGCCAGCGAGCGACGCGCGGATGATCCGCACCGAGTGCCGCCTGCATGCGCGCCAGGGCACGTTCGAGGCCGGCGCGCGCGAGTGGCCGGTCCTTGCCCGCGCGCCAGTCGACGACGGCGGCGACGGCATCGTAAACACCCAGCTGCCAGCTCTCGGGATCGACCGAATTGCCGAAGATCTCGCGCGCCTGCGCAACCTTCTTTCCGGCCAGATCGTCCCGGCCGATATCCAGCGCAGCCTCGGCACCACCCAGCATGACCCGGGCCAGGGCCGATTTCGATCCGCTTCCCATCGCGCGCAGCTCTCCCTCCGCGTGCTCGAATCGGTCGAAGGTCTCCTCGGGACTGGCCGCCTTGATGAGGGTTGCGCTGGCGATTTCCGCTTCTCGCAGCGCGCTTCGCAGGCGAGCTTCCGGCGGCAGCTTCAGGTCGTCGAGCGCCTCGCGCGTTTCGGCGATCTTCGCCTCCCGCAAGCGCTCGTCGCCGGAAAGCGTCGCGATGCGGACGCCCAGAGCGGCCCATTGGACGCGAAAGCGCTTCGTCTGCTCGGGCGCGAAGTCGCGCACCATCGTCTGCGACCGCTCCAGCAGGGCCGCCGCTTCCTGCGGTCGCGACAAGTCCAACGTGATCTGCGCCTGGCCGTACATCATCATCGCGATGTCGGCGGTGGGACCGGTGGCTCTCAGGTTCAGCTCGATGTTGCGCTGCATTTCGTCGAGTCCCTGGACCACCAGGCCGACGCGGGCGGTGCAATACGCCATCTGGCCCAGAGTCGCCAGGGCGTCTGCGCTGTTCTCGCGCCCGAGACGCGTGTACATGTCGATCGATTTGCGGAATTGGGCGCGCGCTTCGACCAGATCGTCGGCCATGGCGAGCTTCACTCCATAGGTGCCGAGGAGCTGCGCGTTCTTGCGCGTGTCGTGCGGTGGGTCGCCCAGTGCGACGACCGCCTCGCGATAGAACTTCAATGTCTGATCGAGCTTGCCCGACAGCAACTGCGACTCGGCCAATATGCGCCGGCAGCCCGCCTGAATGTCGCGCGCCTGCTCCGGTGCGAGCGCTGCGGTCTGCTGCAGGCCGGTCTCGGCCCAACGGCGCGCCTCGTTCCAGTTCTGGATCGTCCATTCCAGATCGGCGAGCGAACAGGAGAGTTCGGCGTTGACGGCGGGCGGCAGGTTCTTCTTCGGATCGGTGAGCAGGGCCAGCAGGAGCGGTTCGAGCGCTCGCGCGTTGCCGCGCTGTTCGTAGGCTTGCATGAGCGTGTCGAACAGTCGGGGATAGAGTTCGGGGTGGCTCTCCGCGGCCTGGGTGACGCGTTGCGCCGCCAGCGCCAGCAGATCGTCGATCTTGATCGCCTGGTTGTTCGGCGCGGCCGACCCGAGCACCGAGAGCAGGAAGTCGACGGTCATGTCCGAACGCGCCGCTTGCGTCCGCGCGTTGGTCCGCTCGGTTTCCGCGACCGCGCGCGCCGCCTGTGCGACGTCGCGCTGCTCGGATGCGAGGTGCGCCTGCCACAGCGCCAGCACCATGCCCGTCGCCAGGCTGAGGCCGATCGCGGCGGAAACGCCGAGTGCCAGCGCGTTGCGGCGGACGAAGCGCCGCGCGCGATACACGCCGCCGTCGAGTTTGCGCGCTTCGATGGGGCGATGCGCGAACGCATCGTCGAGATCGCGCAGCATGTCCTCGACGTTGGCGTAGCGGTCGTCCGGCGACTTCGCCAGGGCCTTCAGCGCGATCGCGTCGAGATCGGCGGCCAATGCGCGCGGCAGGTTCGGGACGTCACCCGCCATGCTCGGTCGTGCCGGGGTGTCTTCGCTGATGCGCTTCACGCAGGCGGCGATCGGCAGGTCGTGGAAGTCGAACGGCGGCTTCCTCGCGACGAGGAAGTAGAACAGCGCGCCGAGGCCGTAGATGTCGGTACGCACGCTGGCCTTGCCGTTGCGGACCTGCTCGGGCGAGGCGTATTCGAGCGTCAGCGGCTGCATGGTGTCGGCCCGGCGCTCTTCGTTGAGCAGGCGCGCGACGCCGAAGTCGAGCAGGTGCGCGCAGTCTTCGCGGTCGACCAGCACATTGTTCGGCTTGAGGTCGCGATGCGCGACCGAGTGCTCGTGCGCGTGCGCCACGGCGGCGGCGACCTGGCGGAAGAGGCGGATGCGCGTATCGAAATCCGCCGCCTGCGGGGTCAGGTTCCACAGGTCCAGCGACATGCCCTCGACGAAATCGGTGACGAGATAGGGCTGGCCGCCCGCGGTCACGCCGCCGTCGATGAGGCGGGGGATGTTGGGATGCTGCAGCTGCGCGAGCAGGTGGCGCTCCATTTCCAGCCGCGCGCGCAACTTCGGCGTGTCGCCGTAGAGGAACTTGATCGCGACGCGCTTTTCGTAGGTGCCGTCGCTGCGCTCGGCCATCCACACGTCGCCCATGCCGCCACGGCCGAGCCGGTGCATGGCGCGCCAGGGGCCGACGCGCTCGCCGTCGTGCGTGTGCGCCAACGGATCGCGTTCCGCCTGCTCGATGTCCGCCAGCCATTGGCGCAGCGCGTGGGCATGGGCGGATTCGTCCTTGTCGAGCAGTTCGGCCAGACGCACCGCACGCAGCTCCAGCGGCAGATCCAGGATCGCGTCGAGTTGCGTTTCGAGCAGGTGCCAATCGAGGGAGGAATGGGACGTCGACATGAGGGAAATCGGTGGTTGGATCGGAGAGAAGCCGAGGGAATATCGAAATTCGGTGCGAAAGGCGGGCATCGCCCGCCAGTGAGAAGACGTCCGGTCCGTGCGCGCGAGCGGGCGCGGGAGCCTTCATTCGTTGTTTCCGGTTCCGTCCGACGCGCCTTGCGTCATCAGGGCTGCGGCGCGATTCCGATCGCAGGCGCTGCCGCTGCCTTTGCCGAGACGACGCCTTCCGCCGGCGTTCTTGCGCTGCTCGCTTGTGTCGCCTCCATGCCGGCAAGTCCCCCTGGACATGCCGACGGCCCCTGATGCCGCCGTTCGTGACGCCGGACGTGTCCGCCCGGCGTCAATCGGCCTCGCGCAGGCGGCCGATCATCCAGCCCCTGGCCTTGATCCAGTCGCGCCGCACGGTCCGCTCGTCGATGCCCAGCGCCTCTCCGATTTCCGCGTCGCCCAATCCCACGTAGAACCGCAGCGAGACGATCTGCGCCATGCGCGGAAAGATCTGCGCGAGCTGATCGATGACTTCGTTGATCTCCAGCACCTGCTCGGCGTGGCGTCCGTCGAGGTCCGGGGCGGCGTGATCGTCCAGCGATTCCATCGGCACGGCGCTGCCGCGCTTGCGCGCGAGCTTCCTGCGCGCATGGTCGGTGAGCACGAAGCGCATCGCGCGCGTGGCCAGGTAGTGGAAGTGGTTGATGTCCGAGACCACCAGGTCCGGCGATTCCTGCAGCTTGAGATAGACCTCGTGGACCAGCGCCGTCGTCGACAGGGTGGGGCTCGCGCCGAAGGCGTGGCGCTGCGCGTGCGCCACGCGCAGCAGGTTCCGGTAAGCCTGCGTCATCATCGAGGCCAGGCTGTGGGACCGGTCGCGCATCGCGCTGTCCAGGGTCTCCCGCAACCTATCGAGGACGACGTCGTCGGCTGAGTCACCGGCTCGGGACATGCAGAGTTCCAAAGTCTACTTCGCGTCATTGTAGCGGCTCGCAAAGCATCCGATCGGCGATCAGTAGACGGCTTTGCGGAAGGCCGATCCGTCGCCGCGCACCAGCCGGGACCCGTCGCCGACGGGAAATCTTCCCGCCGCGCCGCCCAGCGTGTCCGGATTCGCCGCGCTTTTGCGAACTACGCGCATCGGCCAAGGGTGAAGAGGCGAACGGACCGTCGAGATGCGGTCGCGTCGCGAAGGGCGGGAAGGCTTCCTGTGCGATCCGGTTTGTTCGACGGCGCGCCGGAAAACAGACGCTTCCGCGCGACTCGATGCGTTCCCGAGCGTGTCGCTTCGTCTGAAAGGGCCGGGATGCAGTGTTCGTGTGCCGCTGACATTCAAAGACGCTCACAAGGCGAAGGGGGAATCGTGCGTTTGAAGTTCGCAGGAACGGCGTCCTATCGGAAGCCGGTTCGATTTCACAGGGAGTTTTCCTTCGCGGTCGTCTGTCTGGCCGTCCTCGCTGCAGGCCCGGTTCGCGCCACGACTCCCGGAACGCCGGGCACGCCGCAACCGGCCACCCCGATCTTCATCGAGAACTTCCAGAATTCCAATCCGGCGACCTGGGTACGTTTGACGACGTATGCACCGGACATCCCCGGCACCGGCAGCACGCCGAACCTTCCGCCCAAGCCCGCCGGCGAAAGCTACACCGCCGATGCGCCGTGGCTCACGGCGTGCAACGGCATGGTGCTGTCGTTCAATTCGGGCGGCGCCACGCCCGCCGAATGCGGAACCAGCGGCTGGGCCTACGTGCGCCAACTGGCGCAGGCGCTGGGTCAGGTCGACGGGATGACGCAGGCGCAGGCGCGGCAGAACCTCGCCGTGGCCGCGTTCACGCAAGCCAATCCCGGCGCCAACCTGACCCAGTTTCGAACGTCCGTGGAAGTGCCCTTTTCGGCGCCCTCCACGCGCTTCGTCACCTTCAGCGTCGATGCCGCCGCGGTCAGCTGCTTCGCCGCCCATCCGGCGTTCCAGTTCGCGATCTTCACCGGCGCCGGCGCGCCGATTCCGGTCGGCAGCACGCTGAATCCGTGCGCTGCCGGCACGCCCACCCGGCCGGTCGAGGCGATCGGCGGCAACGGTGTGGACAACATCAACGCCGCGCGCTTCACGACCAACCAGTCCTATCCGTTCACGGGAACCTCGCTCGGCGTCCTGATGCGCAACACGCAGGGGAGCGGCAGCGGCAACGACGCCGCGTTCGACAACATCCGCGTCTACGACGCGACGCCGCAGCTGGACAAGACGTTCACACCGGCGGTCGTCGCCGTCGGCGACACCTCGATGCTGACCCTGACGGTCACCAATACCGACGAGCGCGCCGCCAAGAGCGGATTCTCCTTCACCGACTCGCTGCCGGCGGGCCTGACGATCGCCGCCACGCCGGCGCCGGGCAACAGCTGCGGCGGCACGCTGACGGCAGCGGCCGGCGGCAGCAGCGTCACCCTGACCGGCGGATCGCTGGCCGCGGGCGCAGCCTCGTGCACCGTCGCCGTGCCGGTGACCGCCGCCGCGCTCGGCCTGTACGCCAACGGGCCTGCCAACATCACCTCGTCGATCGGCCTGAATCCGCCGGCCAACGCGACACTCGCCGTGCTGTCGACGGTCGGAACCGGCTGCCGGAAAGTGCCGATCTACACGAACACGGGCGAAGACCCACTGATGCTGCAGGCGTGGGATCCGACCGACGGCACCGAACTCGGTTCGGCGCCGCTAAGCGAGTCGTACGGCGACATTGCCCTCACGGGTGACGGCAGCCTTCTCTACGGCGTGCGATTCACCCAGAACCTGCCGGAAGGGCGAACGATCGACCGGGTGAATCCGGTCACCGGCGCGGTGATCAGCAGCTTCCAGATCACCGGCGACATGGCCACCGACGACGTCGCGGCCATCAACGGGCTGAGCGTACGCGCCGACGGCATGCTGCTGGCCGGCTCATACCTCTCCAGCAACATCTACCTCGTGAACCCGACGACCGGAGCGAGCACCCGGTTCGGCGCCGGCTTCCCGACGGACGTGGTGTCGGCCGGCGATTTCGTGACGCTGCCGGACGGAGACATCCTGGCCCTCGGCGCCCAGCTCGACGGCTCGGTCGCGGTGTACCGCATACCGCCGGATCTTGCGATCTTCCAGGTCGGCACGGTCGGCTCCACGTTCGGCGCCGCCATGTCCGGTGGAGATCTCTACCTGATCGGTTCGGCGGGCGAGCTGTACCGGGTGGAATCCATTCCCACCACGGCCTCGACCGACGTGCTGCCGTCGACCCTCGTCGTCAACACGGCGCTGCCGTTCTACGGCGCGACGTCCACCCAGGACGCGGGCGACAGCGTGTGCAATCCCGCGGTGCTGACGCTGCAGAAGACCTGGGTCGGCGCCCGGGTCGGCGACGCCGTCTCGATGCAGGCCAGCATCGACGGCAACCTCATCGACAGCATGGACTCGGTCGTCGCGAGCTCGAACCAGACCACGACCGACACCACGCCGATCACCGTGTACGACGGCGACGTGATCGACTTCGCGGAGACGTTCACCGCGGGCACCGCCGCCGGCTACGGCAGCGCGCTGACGTGTACCGGAAACGCCCATCCGCTGGTCGGCGACACGCTGACCGTCGGCGCTACGGATTCGTCGATCGTCTGCACCTACACCAACACCGGCCTCAGCGCGGATCTGGCGATCAGCAAGACCGACGGCAGCGCGACCTACGTCGCCGGCAGCCCGATCACCTACACGATCGTGGCGAGCAACGCAGGTCCGGCCGACGCGATCGGCGCGAGCGTCGTCGACACGATTCCGGCGAGCATCGTCAACCCGACCTGGACCTGCACCGGCGCCGGCGGCGCGAGCTGCCCGGCTTCCGGTGCCGGCAGCATCGGCGCGTCGGTGAACATCCCGGTCGGCGGCACGGCCACCTTCGTCGTCACCGGCACGATCAGCGCGAGCGCGAGCGGCGATCTGGTCAACACCGCGACGATCGCCGTGCCGGGTGGCATGACCGACCCCGCGCCCGGCAACAACTCCGCGACGGACACCGACACCGCCGCGGGTTCGCCGTTCGTCTGTGACGTGTCGACGATCTTCGTCGGCCAGGGTAGTCCCACCCAGCTCAACGCGGCGGTCTACGGCGCCGGCGGCGCCGCCACCTTCAATCCGATCGGGCCCGCCTCGGACTGGATCTACAACGCCGTGGCCTATCGCGACGCCGATCGCTTCATCTACGCGATCACTCAGGCCAGGAACGCCGCGAACCCGGTCGGGCACCTGCTGAGAATCGATCCGACCACCGGCCTGACCGTGGATCTCGGCACGATCACCGGCCCGCTCGCGACCAGCGGCGCGAACATCGGAGCATTCGATTCGTCCGACAACTACTGGATCGCCATCAGCGCCGGCACCGCGATCTACCGTCTCGACCTCACGACCCATGTGGCGACGCCCGTCAATCTGGTTCCGTCCCAGGCGATCAACGTCAGCGACTTCACCTACGCCGACGGCTTCCTGTGGGGCGTGACCAACAGCGCGCAGACGCTGGTGCGCATCGACCCGGCCACGGGCAACACCTCGCAATTCCCCATACCGTTCATTCCGGCGGGCACATACGGCGCTATCTGGACCTTCGGCAACGGCAACCTCGGCCTCAGCAACAACGTCAGCGGCGTGATCTACCAGATCGCCGTGACCAATCCGTCGGGCACGCCGACATTGACGCTGGTGTCTTCCTCGCCCGGACCTTCGTCGAGCAACAACGACGGAACCTCCTGCGTCGCGCCGCCCGTCGACCTGGGCATCGTCAAGACCGGCCCCGCCACGGTCGCGCCCGGAGGCGCGCTGTCGTGGAACCTCGTCGTCACCAACCACGGCCCCGGTACAAGTTCGGGCTTCACGGTCAGCGACGTCGTACCGGCGGGCGTCACGGGCGTCGCCTCGCCGACCCCGGGCTGCACCGTCGCGGGCAACACGGTCACCTGCGTCGGCGGCACCCTCGCCAGCGGCGGCACGTTCGCGATCACGATCACCGGCAACGCGCCGAACCCGTTCACCGCCGCCGTCACCAACAGCGCGACGGTGACGGGCAACGAGCAGGATCCCAATTCCGCGAACGACACGTCCTCGGCAACCGTCGCTCCGCAGCCGCCGCAGCTGGTCGTCACCAAGACCGCGACGCCCAATCCGTTCGTCGTCGGGCAGCCGGGCAGTTATGCGATCACCGTGCAGAACGCGGGCACGGGCCCGACCACGGCGCCGATCGCGATCGCCGACACGCTGCCGTCGGGCGTCACGTTCGCCGGTGCCGCAGGTACCGGCTGGAGCTGCACGGGCGCGCCGACGCTGAGCTGCACCTTCGCCGGAACGCTCGCCGCGGGGGCGAGCACGACACTGACGATCAACGTCACCGTCGACGCCGGCGCGACCAACGCGGACAACAGCGCGACTGCGAGCGGCGGGGGCGATCCGGCGTGTCCGGCGGCCGCCCGCTGCACCGGAACGGTGGTCGTGCCCGTTTCGTCGATCGCCGATCTCGCCATCACCAAGACCGACGGCAGCGCGATCTATACGCCTGGCAATCCGATCACGTACACGATCGTGGCCAGCAATGCGGGACCGAGCACCGCGGTCGGCGCGACCGTGGCCGATACGATCCCGGCGGCGATCACCGGGGCGACGTGGACCGCGGTCTATTCGGCCGGCGCATCCGGACCGGCGAGCGGCAGCGGCAACATCAACGCGACGGTGACGATTCCCGCGGGCGGCACGGCGACGTTCACGGTGACCGGCACCGTCGGCGCAGGCACCACCGGGTCCTTGTCCAACACCGCGACGGTGACGGCGCCGAGCGGCACGACCGATCCGGTGCCCGGCAACAACAGCGCGACGGATACCGACGCGCAGGGTCCGCAGCTGACCGTGACGAAGAGCGCGACGCCCAATCCGTTCTTGGTCGGCCAGCCGGCGAGCTACGCGATCACCGTGACGAACTCCGGCGGCACGCCGACCAGCGCGCCGATCACCATCGCCGATACGCTGCCGGCCGGCATCACGCTGGCGACGTTCGGCGGCGCGAACTGGACGTGCACCGGCACGACGGCGCTGAGCTGCACCTTCGGCGGCACGCTGGCGGCGGGCGCGAGCACGACGCTGACGCTGGACGTCGACGTCGCCGCCAGCGCGGCGAACGGCGACAACACGGCGACTGCGAGCGGCGGCGGCGATCCGGGCTGCCCCGCGGCGACGCGCTGCGTCGGCACCGTCGTGGTGCCGGTGACGCGCGTCGCCGACATCGCGCTCCTGAAGACGGTGGACAATGCGGCGCCGAACGTCGGCGAGCAGGTCACCTTCACGATCACCGCCACCAACCACGGCCCGAATGACGCGACGGGCGTGGCGATCACCGACGGCCTGCCGTTCGGGCTGAGCCTGGTCTCGGCGACGCCGTCGGTCGGCACGTTCGATCCGGCCAGCGGACTGTGGACGATCGGCAATCTCGCCAACGGCGCGAGCCAGACGCTGACGCTGACGGTGTCCGTCGACGTGGCGGGCGCGCTGACCAACCACGCGGTGGTCAGCGCTTCCGACCAGCCGGACCCCGACACCAGCAACAACAGCGCGGCGGCGGCGGTGAACGCGGAACCCAGCGCGGACATCGGCGTCCTGAAGACGGTCGACGACACGGTGCCGAACGTCGGCAGCGACGTGACCTACACGCTGACGGCGACCAATCACGGTCCGAGCGATGCGACCGGCGTCGAGATCACCGACCACCTGCCGGCCGGCGTGAGCTTCGTGAGCGCCGCGCCGTCGCAGGGGTCGTACGACGGCGCCAGCGGCGTGTGGGTCGTCGGCGCTCTCGCCGACGGCGCCAGCGCCACGTTGACGATCACGGTCCACGTCGACCAGGCGGGCTCGATCAGCAACACCGCGACGGTCACGCACGAGGACCAGTTCGATCCGAACCCGACCAACAACAGCTCCGGCACGACGATCAACGGCCAGTCGGCCGATCTCGCGGTGACCAAGACCGTCGACGACGCGGCCCCCACCGTCGGCGACGACGTCGTGTTCACGATCACGATCCACAACAACGGACCGTCGGACGCGACCAGCGTCGTGCTGACCGACCAGCTGCCGGCGACGTTGTCGTTCGTGTCCGCCACGCCGTCGCAGGGCAGCTATGCCCCGGCCACCGGCCTGTGGAGCGTCGGCACGCTCACGGCGGCCGGACCGACGTCGACCGCCACGTTGACGATCACGGCGACCGTCGTCGACGCCGGTGCGACGACCAACACGGCCACGGTGACCGGCGCGGACCAGCCCGATCCGAATCCCGCCAACAACAGCGACAGCGCGTCGTTGAACGGCAATCCGCTGGCCGATCTGCGCGTGACCAAGAGCGGCTCCGCCACGGTGACGCCGGGCGACGACGTCGTCTACACGATCGTGGTCACCAACCAGGGCCCGAGCGACGCCGCCAACGTCGTGGTCGCCGATGCGACGCCGGCGGGGCTGGTCTTCGTGAGCAACGCCGGTGCGTGCACGACGGCCTACCCGTGCTCGATCGGCACACTGGCGAACGGCGCCAGCGCGACGATCACGACGACCTACAGCGTGCCGGCGAACTACAGCGGCGCGAACCCGATCGTGAACACCGCCATCGTCAGCAGCGACACGCCCGACCCGGATCCGACCAACAACCAGGGCTCGGCGCAGACGGGCGTGGGGCCGGGCAACGCGGATCTCGCGATCACCAAGACCGGTCCCGCGGCGATCGCTTCCGGCGGCGCGATCAGCTACACGCTGCTGATCGTCAACCACGGGCCGAGTCCGGCCAACGGCGCGAGCTACAGCGACGTGGTGCCCGCCGGCATCACCGGCATCACCGCGACGTGCGCCGGCGAGCAGGGCGGCGCCGCCTGCGTGACGCCGCCGACCGTCACCGGCAACACGGTGACCGGCACCGTCGGCACGCTGCCGTCGAGCGGCAGCGTGCTCGTCACGATCAACGGCACGGCTCCGCAAGGACCGCTGACGCTCAGCAACATGGCGACGGTGACACCGCCGTCGGGCGTCAACGATCCGGACCCCAGCAACAACCAGGACGACGTCGACACCGCGGTCGGCACACCGATGGCGGACCTGGTGGTGGAGAAGACCGGCCCGGCCGGCGCGACGCCGGGCACGCAGGTGACCTACACGCTGACGGTGACCAACAACGGGCCGGACGACGCGGTCGACGCGACGCTGGATGACCCGACGCCGCCGGGCCTGAGCTTCGTCTCGGCGACACCGCCCTGCGCGGCCGGCTTCCCCTGCGATCTGGGGACGCTCGCCGACGGCGCGAGCGCGATCGTCACGGTCACGTTCGCCGTCGACGCGGGTGCCACCGGCGACCTCGTGAACACGGCGACCGCGGGCAGCGATACGCCTGATCCGGACCCGAGCAACAACGAGGACAGCGTGACGATTCCGGTCACGCCGCAGGCGAACCTGGCGGCGGTGAAAACGGGACCGGCGATCGTCGGCACCGGCGGCGCGATCGGCTACACGGTCGTCGTCACCAACGCGGGCCCGGGCAATGCCGACGGCGCACTGTTCAGCGATCCGGTTCCGGTCGGCGTCACGGCCGTGGCCGCGTCGTGCGGAAGTCCGACCGGCGGCGCCGTCTGCGGTGCGGTCGGCGTCGCGGGCAACACGGTGACGAGCACGATCACCGCGCTGCCCGCCGGCGGATCGGTGACCTTCACCATCGGCGGCACGGCGCCGGCGAACGCGACCCGGCTGACCAATACGGCCGGCGTGGAGCCGCCTTCGGGCACGGTGGATCCCGATCCGAGCGACAACCAGGACTCGGTCGACACGGACGTGGTCGAGACGCCGACCGCCGCCGACCTCGTCGTGGCCAAGACCGGTCCGGCCGGCGTCGCCGCGGGAAGCGATGCGGTCTACACGATCGTCGTGACCAACCACGGTCCCGATCCGGCCGTGAACGTGGTCGTGGCCGATCCGACACCGAACGGGCTGGTGTTCGTGTCGAACGCCGGCGCGTGCGCGACGGCGTATCCGTGCGCAATCGGTACGCTCGCCAGCGGCGCCAGCGCGACGATCACGACGACCTACGCGGTGCCCGCCGCCTACGCCGGTCCGAATCCGATCGCGAACACGGCCAGCGCGAGCAGCGATACGCCGGATCCGAACGCGTCCAACAACAGCGACACGGCGATCACGCCGCTGGCCGGCACGCCGGCCGCCGATCTCGTCGTGACCAAGACCGGTCCGGCCAGCGCGACGGCGGGGCAGACGATCAGCTACTCGATCCAGGTCGCCAACCACGGTCCCGACGCGGTGCCCGATGCCGTGCTCGACGATCCGACGCCGGCGGGCCTGGAGTACGTCTCGTCGACGGCGCCGTGCGCCGGCGGCTTCCCGTGCGCATTGCCGCCGCTGGCGAACGGCGCGAGCGTGACCTTCACGGTCACCTACGTCGTGCAGCAGGGCTACAGCGGCACGATCAGCAACGTCGCGGATGCGCAGTCGCCGACGGTTCCGGATCCGGAACCCGAAAACAACACGAGCACCGTGTCGACGCCGGTCACCGGCAATCCGCCGGCGTCCGTCAGGCCGGTACCCGTCGACGCCCGCTGGATGCTGATGCTGATGGGCGTGCTGCTGATGCTGGCCGGCGTTCCGGCCCTGCGCAGGCGGCGCTAGGGGCCGCTGCGATCGAGCTCCCGGGAGCATCACCGTCCCGGGGGCTGCTGCAAGCGACATTCGGCGGTCACGGTGAGCGGGGATCGGAAGCGCGACGATCCCCGCAATCCGAATGTCGGAACATCGTCGTCGTGTAGCATGCGGCCATGTCTTCCGATTCCTCCTTGCCGCTGCCGCGGCTCGATTGCGGCGTCGCCGTGCTGCGTCCGTGGCGGCTCGACGATCTCGACAGCCTCGTCGCCAGCGCGAACGACGCCAGCGTTTCGCGCAGCCTGCGCGACCGCTTTCCGTATCCGTACACCGGCGACGACGGCCGCGCCTGGCTGACGCGCGCCGTCGACGAATCCGATCGCGCCTGGGCGCTGGAGATCGACGGCAGCGCGGTCGGCGGGGTCAGCCTGCATCCGGGCGTCGACGTGCATCGGCATTCGGCCGAGCTGGGTTACTGGCTCGCGCAGCGCCACTGGGGCCACGGCATCATGACCGCGGTGATCCGTGCGTTTGCGCCGCGCGCGATGGATGCGTTCCGTCTGTACCGGCTCTACGCGACCGTGTACGAAACCAATCCCGCTTCCGCGCGCGTGCTCGAGAAAGCCGGCTTCGCGCGCGAGGGCGTGCAGAAGTCGGCCGTGGTCAAGCGCGGCGAGCTGCTCGATCTGTACGTCTACGCCTTGGTGCGGCGCGAACTGGAGAACCACGCATGAATCGCGACCGACCCGATCGCAAGAACGACACCTCGCCGTGGCGCGAAGCGCAGGCGGCGCGCAGGCCTGCGCCGACCAGGGCAGCGCCGACTGGAGCAGCGCCGCCGAAGCCGGCGACGCCGCGCAACGAGGAGGCGCGCCTGTACGGTCTCAACGCCTGTCTCGCCGCGTTCGCGCGGCGACCGGAGGCGTTGCGCAAGGTGTACCTGACCGAAGCGCGCATCGCGGCGTTGAAGCCGGTGCTGGCCTGGTGCGTCAAGCATCGGCTCGGTTACCGCGTGGTCGAGGAAGCCGATCTCGACAAGCTGACCGCCTCGCGGCATCACGAAGGCGTCTGCTTCGATCTGGCGCGCGAAGCGCCGCTGGCGCTGGCCGATCTGCTCGCGCGCGTGCCGCCGGCGCCCGCGCCGTCGCTGCTGCTGTGGCTCGACGGCGTCGGCAATCCGCACAACCTCGGTGCGCTCTTGCGCAGCGCGGCGCATTTCGGCGTGCACGGCGCGATCGTGCCGGCGGCGGACGGCATCGAGGTTTCCGGCGCTGCCGCGCGCGTCGCCGAAGGCGCGGCCGAGGTCGTGCCGCTGGCGCGCGCGCCGTCGGCCGCGCAGGCGCTGTCCACGTTGCGCGCGAGCGGCTATTCGATCGCCGCGACCGTGCCGCGCGACGGCGTTTCGCTGTATCGAGCCGAGCTGCCGGCGCGACTGGTGCTGGTGTTCGGCGCCGAAGGCGCGGGCATGAGCGATGCGATGATCGAGGCGGCGGACCTGCGCCTGACGGTTCCGGGCAGCGGAGCGGTCGAGAGTCTCAACGTCGCCGCCAGCGTGGCGGTGGTGCTCGGCGAATACTGGCGCCAGCGCGGGGCTTGAGGCGGGCGCCGGCGCGCCAACTTAGAAGCGGGATCTCGCAGAGACGCAGAGAACGCGGAGAAAAGCTTTTTTCTAGTGGCTTTTCCTCTGCGTTCTCTGCGCCTCTGCGAGAAAATTTCTTCCCGAGCACGCCTCACGACGCGCGCGGAGCAACTCAGTCCTCGCCCTTGTCCTTGGCGAACGCGCCCGGCGCCGAACCGAAGTCGCCGTTCGCCTGCGCGGCGAGGTAGGCGACCGCCGCATAGGCGGCGACGTTCTGGCGCAGCTGCTCGGGGTCGACCTTGTCGAGCGTGTCGTTGGCGGTGTGGTGCCAGGCGAAGTAGCGCGTCGCGTCCTGGTGCAGCGACAGGCCGGCCATGCCGACCGCGTGCAGCGCCGACAGGTCCGAGCCGCCGCTGCCGCCCGCGTTCGGGTCGTACTCGACGCCGAGCGGCTTCAGCACCGCGGCGATCTGGCCGATCGCGTCGCGCGCCTCGGGCTTGACCGTGGCGGTGATCTTCCAGATGCGATCGGCGCCGGCATCCGATTCGCTGCCGAGCACGGCGTTGCCGATCGTCTTCTTGTACTTCTCGGCCATCGACTTGCCGCCGAACAGGCCGGACTCCTCGTTCGCGAACGCGACCACGCGGATGCTGCGCGCCGGACGCTGCGGCAACTGCGCGATCAGGCGCGCGGCGCCGACCGCGATGCCGATGCCGGCGGCGTCGTCGATCGCGCCGGTGCCCGGATCCCAGGAATCCAGGTGCCCGCCCATGACGAAGTACTGGTCGGGCTTCTTCGAGCCGCGCAGTTCGCCGATCACGTTCGCGCCGGTGTACTCGCCGTCGAAGCCGCAGTCGAGCGCGAGTTGGACACGCACCGGCTGGCCGCTCTTCAGCACGCGCTCGAGCTGGTCGGCGTCCGGATTGGACAGCGCTGCGGCCGGAATCGAGGGCTTGCCGGGCTCGAAGCGCGTCACGCCGGTGTGCGGCAGGCGATCGCTGTCGGTGCCGGCCGAGCGCAGCAGGAATCCCGCGGCGCCTTTCTGCGTCGCCAGCGGCGGACCTTCCACGCGCACCTGCGAGCCGATGCCGTAGTCGTGGCCGTCCTGGCGCGCGTGCATGCGCGCGCCGACGTAGACGATCTTGCCGCGCACGCTGGCCGGATCCGCCGCCTTCAGCGCGTCGAAGGAATCGAAGCCGACCACTTCGGCGTCGAGACCGCCGGCCGGCGTACCCGGCGAATTGCCGAGCGCGAGCACGGCGAGCGGCTGCGCGAACGGCGCGAGGATCGCGGCGTGCTCGCTGCGGCGCACCCACTTCGGAAAGGTGACCGGCTCGCTCCAGACCTTGTCGAAGCCGAGCGCCTTGAACTTCGCCGTGACCCAGTCGCGCGCCTTCAGATCGTTGTCGCTGCCGGCCAGGCGCGGGCCGACCTCGGTGGTCAGGCCTTCGGTGAACTGCCAGGCGGTGTCGTCGCGCAGCGCGCGGTCGCGCAGCTGCTCGGCGATCGCGATGTCGGCGGGCGCGATCGTGGTCGGCTTGCCGGCGGCGAGCGCGCCGGGGGCGATGGAACAGAAGGCGAGGGCGAGGGCGAGCGGCGATGGGCGCATGGCATGTCCCTTGGGAGGAAAAGGGCGATTATGCGCCGCGCCCGCACCAGCGGATTGGGCCAAATGTCACGTCGCGGGCGGGGCCAGCGGGGCCTGCGCGAGGCGTTCGGGATCGTCGCCTCGATCGAGCGAGGCCATGCACGGGAGCGACGGCGATCGGGATTCGTCGAGCCGATTGCCCGAGGTCTGCTTGCGGCCGTCCGTGGCCGCACTTCCCGACATTCAGTTCTTCTTGAGCAGGTCGCGGATCTCGGTCAGCAGCACGACGTCGGCCGCCGGCGGCGCCGGCTCGGCTTCCTGCTTCTTGACGAGGCGATTGACCAGCTTGATCACCAGGAAGATCGCCAGCGCGACGATCGCGAACTGGATGATCGTGTTGAGGAAGGCGCCGAACTGGATCGCGACTTCGCCCTTGCCGTCGGGGCCGGCCGCCTTGAGGATCCATTTGTAGGCGGAGAAATCGACGCCGCCGATCAGCAGGCCGATCGGCGGCATGATGATCTGGTCGACCAGCGAGGTGACGATCTTGCCGAAGGCCGCGCCGATGACCACGCCGACGGCGAGGTCGAGGACGTTGCCGCGCATGACGAAGGCTTTGAATTCCGAAGCGAGACTCATGGCTCCTCCCAGGGGCTTGGTTGCAACGCGCGCATCCTAGCGCAGCGCGGCGCACAAATCGCCGCGTGCAAAAGTCAACAAATGCGCCCTTGCAGAGCGGCCAGATCGCCGAGGCGGGCGACGAAGCGGTCGCCCGGCCGCAGCGCGGCGACGCCGGCCGGCGTGCCGGTGTAGATCAGGTCGCCCGGCGCCAGCGTCCACAGCCTGGACAGTTCGTGGACGATCGCGGCGACCGGGAAGATCATCGTGGCGATGTCGGTTTCCTGCCGCAGCTCGTCGTTCACGTGCAGGGTCAGCCGCGCGCTCGCCGGATGACCGATCGCGGCGGCCGGATGCAGCCGGGAGACCGGCGCGGAATGGTCGAACGCCTTCGCCACGTCCCACGGATGGCCTTTCGCCTTCGCTGCGGCCTGCAGGTCGCGGCGCGTCAGGTCGAGGCCGACGCCGTAGCCGAACACGTGGTCGAGCGCCTGTCCGGCCGCGATGTCCGAACCGCCGCGCGCGAGCGCGACGACCATCTCGACCTCGTGATGCAGGTCCTGCGTCGCGACGGGATAGGGAACGTCGACGTCGTCGCCGGCGACGATCGCGTCGGCCGGCTTGCAGAAGAACATCGGCTGCGCGCGATCGGCGACCGCCCCCATTTCCTTCGCGTGTTCGGCGTAGTTGCGGCCGATGCAGAAGATGCGGCGTACCGGGAAGAACGCGTCGCTGCCGGCGACGGGAATCACCGGCGTGGCCGGGGCGGGAATCGCGTAGTTCATGCGCAATCGTCGTGCTGGAAAAGTACGCAGGATAGCGCCGCTGCCGCCGCGATGGAGGAAGTGCGGACGAACGGTTCCAACGCGCGGGCGTGACGCTTGGGAGCGACTTCCTCAGCGCATCAGCTCCGCCGGCAAATCCGGCCTCGCCACGAACACGTGAGCCTTGCCCTGCTTGTGCTGCCGCATCAGCTTCGCTTTCGCCAGGCCGAGCAGGTCGGAGCGTGCGGTGTCGTAGGCGATGGCGTGGGTCCGTTGGTGCACGGCGATCGTGAACGGTTTGCCCGGATGCTTGACGGCATTCAGCAGCACGGCGCGCTGGCGGTGGTTGAGCATTCGCGCCAGCCGGCTGCCGGGTTTCAGCAGGACTTCCGCTTCGTGCTGCGCGCGCTGCTTGCGTGCGATGTAGGCGTGCACGCCCTCGATGGCTTGCAGCAGTACGTCGAGTTGATGCGAGAGGAAGTAGCTCGCATCGCCGTCGTCGGATTCGGTGTAGAGATAGGAGCGCGTGTACTGCGACGGCGCTTTGCGCAGGATGCTCGAGATCGAGAAGTACTCCGTCATCCAGAAGCCGGCGCGCAGCATCGACCAGTAGAACAGCGTGCGCGCGGTACGGCCGTTGCCGTCGACGAACGGATGGTCGTAGCCGATCATGAAGTGGATGACGATGGCGCGCACGACGGGGTGGATGAAGTATTCGCCGTCGTCACCCTGATTGGCGAAGTCGCACAGCGCCTGCATCCGCTGCGGAAGTTCGGCGGCTGGCGGTGGGACGTGCAGGATGGCGCCTGTCTCGTCTTGCACGACGATGTCTTCGTCCGCGCGGCGAAAGCGGCCCGCTGAAGCGGGATCCGTCAGCGTGCCGTCGGTGAGCATGCGATGGATCTCGAACACGGTGTCGGGCGTCAATGGCCGCCCCAGCCAGCGCTTGAGTTCGCGCATGGTCTGGAAGTTGTTGGCGATCATGCGCTCGCCATAGTCGCGCGGAGCGCGGCCCGAGCGCAGCATTTCCTTGGCGACCTGGGTAGTGGTGGCCGCCCCTTCCAATTGCGAGGAGGTCATCGCCTCCTCCATCAGCGAGCGGATCAAGTACCGCTCGCGCATGGGGGCGGAAGGAGTCGCATCGGTTCCTTGTAGCGCACCCGCCGCATCGCGCGCGACCAGGAACAGCCGGCGTTGGATGCTGTCGCTGGCGGCGAAAGTGAAGGGCGCTCCGTTCTTGTCGCGCAGCGGAAGTTCCTTGCCGAGCATCTGTCGAGCCAGCTTGATGCCGAGCCACCATTGCTCGAGATCGAGTCCGGCGGGCGGAGTCAGGTGCCTGAGATGGTCCCAGTGCTCGTAGACGCCTTTCGGCTCCGCGCCGAGGCGATGGGCGAGGATCCGGTCGATGTGGCGGCCATGCCGCTGGAACAATTCCGGCAAGGACGGAGGGGGCAGGGGCAGCTTCATGGCGTTCTACCGATTTGCTACCGAAACATATAGGAATCGGTAGGAGATTGGTAGGAGTATCACAAGCTATTGAAATAATTATATTAATTTGAAGGTCTTTGTTGGTGGGCGCAGCCCCGACGGCCATCGCGCGGACGCGGAGTGCCGCGCCGCCGCGCGGGCCTGGCCGAATTTCCCGATACCGATCGCTCGGCTTCCGTGAGCGAGCCGATGATCCTCGGCGCCGCAGGTTTGCGCGTAGAGGCGACGAGGAGCGCGAAGCCGCAGGCGATCGCGCATGTCTTCGAGGCTTTTGCACGGGGGAATGCCGACATGTGGACGATGGCGAGCCGGGTTTGCGCGAGCGGGCGGAGGTGGTTCGCGCTGGTGTGCCTGCTGCTGATGCTCGCCGGTTGCGGCGGCAGTGGCCCCGTGTGGATCCCCGCTCCGCTGCTCGCCGACACCTCGCGCGACGTCGCCGGCACCGGGCAGGGCCGGCCGTTCGAGGAATCGCTGCTGGTCGGCGAGGACGCCTACGCCGAACTCAAGTTCTCGCTCGACACGCTGCCGAACGGCCTGCTGTCCAAGCTCGTGATCCAGGACGGCACGGCGACGATCGGCAGCGAAAACTACGCGCTGACGCCGGAGAAGGTGTTTCGCGCGCGCCTGGTGCTGTTCGTCGACGACGTGCTCGCGGCGGGATACGTCCGCGTCGACGGCGCCTACGCGCCGGGCGGCGACTGCTTCGCCGACGAGGCGACGCCGCCCTCGTGCGCGCAGACGGTGGCCGGCGCGCCGGTCGCCACGGATGCCGACGCACCGGCGCAGACCTTGCGCATCACGCAGCGCGGCTACTACAGCTTCGACGTCACCGAACTCGTCAAGGACCGGCTGCGCAACGGCTATGCAGGCATCCTGCGCGTGCAGTCGGTGCTCGATCCGCAGTCGAACGCGTGGGGCCGGTTCCGGTTCGCCAGCAAGGAGAAGGTCATGGGCCATGCCTTCGTCCATCACCACCAGCCGCAGCTGCTCGTCACGCTCACGGATGCGGCCGGCATGACGTCCAGCGCATTCATCACTTCCAGCGTGCAGAATTCGCAGAGCGATCCCACACTCGCCGACCGCGACTTCTCGCGCGATCCGCAGATGCTGATGAACGGCGTGCCGACGGAGATCGCCTACGCGATCGCCCAGCCGCGCGGCCTTCCGACCGGCGGCGTCAACATGCGCGCCTTCCTCAACCAGATCGGCACGCGCGCCTACAAGATGACGATGACGACCTCGGTCGACGCACCGGTACCGGTCTCCGCCCAGGATCCCGCCCGCATCGACTGGTATCGCCGCGGCAAGCTCTTCAATCCCGCCAACAACAATCACGTCATCACCTGGAACAACGGCTGGAGCGAGCCGCCGCCGGGCGCGCTGATCGCCACCAATCTCCTGTCGAGCACGGTGCCGTCGCAACCGTTGCTGACCGAGGTCAGCAGCAGCTACGTCGATGCGCTGCGCGTCGCCTACGCGACGGATACGCAAGAGGAATTCGCCGTGGCCGGCAAGACCAATGTGCAGGGGCCGCTCACGCTCGAGGCACGCTACAACGCGCAAGCGGCGCGCGCGCCGCGCTTCGTCTCGGCCATCACGCCGGTGCCGACCAATAATTTCTACGCCTTCGACGTCAACGACAGCACGCGCGCGCTCAAGTACTGCATCGGCACCTCCGTCACCGGTGCGCTGTGCGACACGCCCACGCTGTCGTTGCGCGCCCGCGCCGGACAGCCGTATCCCGCCGTGCCGATCATCGTGGACATCCGCTCGCTGGACGCGGACAGCAACGTTCCCTACGCCGCGCCGATCCACGTCGACGTGCCGTCCATGGGCGCGAGCGTGGACATGGACACCGATCCCGACCCCGACGATCAGGCGCTGGCGGCCGGCATCGCCGACGCGCCCGGCTACTACCTCGCCGTGCGCCGTGCCAACGACGCGGTCGGTTCCTTCCAGGGCGTCATCAGCATGCCCGGCCACAACGTGCGTGCTGCGATCGACTTCACCAACCTGCCGCTGCCGGTGCCGTCGCTGTCGGGGCCGGCGCGGGTCGTGCTTCCGGCGGGGCAGGTCGCGGTCACGGTGCCCGCGGATGCGGCCGATCCGTTCGTGCTGCGCGTCGACGACGCGGTCGTCAACGCCAACATCGACGACACGACGAGATGGCGGTTCTCCAGCAGCGATGCGTCCGACACGATGCCGGGCGAGATCCAGCGCACCGACGGCAGCGCGAACCTGGCGATGACGTTCGGCTCGACCGGGCCGCGCACGATCACCGTGCGCAGCAGGGGCGACGAACGGATCTCGGCCACGTTCGAGGTGATCGTCGACGGCGGCAGCACGACGACGCTCGCGGCGCCGGGGCCGATCGTGTTCGGCCAGTCCGTCATCTTCACGGCGCAGGTCGGCGACCAGGGCGGCGCGGCGCTGGAAAGCGGCACGGTCGAATTCCGCGACGGCGGCGACGTGCTCGGCAGCGGCGGGATCGTGCACGGCGAGGCGACCTTCACCGCCTCCGGCCTGGCGGTCGGCGTGCACGCGATCAGCGCGCACTACGCAGGCGATGCCGCCAGTCTGGTCGCCGGCTCGGTGTCGGATCCGCTCGATCTCGTCGTCGATCGCGCCGCCACCGAGACGACGATCGCCGCCCCGGCATGGATCCTGATCGGCGATCCGCTCAGCGCCGGCGTCACCCTCGAGGTGATCGCGCCCGGCGCGGGCACGCCGAGCGGCAGCGTGACGATCAGCGACGGCGAGGTGTCCTGCACGTACGCCTTGGATACCGATACGGGATGCGCCCTGACGCCGCTCACGGCCGGGACGCGAACGCTGGTCGCGACGTATTCGGGTGATGCGAACTTCCGCGAATCGCAGGCGTCGGCGCCGGTCGCCGTCTTCGAGCGGCCATCGCTGGTGTCGAGCCTGTCGAGTGGACGGGCCTACGTGCGCTACGGACGTTTCGTCGACTACGCGGTGACCTTGCGCAACGACGGCCCCGGTCCGGCGATGCAGGTTCCGGTCGATGCGACCTGGTCGGCGGCGTTCGACGTCGCGCTCGCGCATTGGCAATGCTTCGGCGGCGACGGCGGAGCGGCCTGTACTGCCGCCGGTACCGGTCCGTTGCACGACGTCGTGACGATTCCGCCGGGGCGCAGCCTCACGTTCCTGGTCAGTGCGCCGGTGCTGCCGGACACGCCGGAGTCCGACGCGGTGTTCACGATCGACGTCGGCGGACCCGCGCCGCTGCACGTCGCCGACAGCGGCGTGCTCGTGCTGATGCGCGACGGTTTCGACGAGGCGTACGCCTCCAGTGTCGCAATGGACAGCGTGGACGCGAGGTCGGTCCTTTCCGGCAGCGGCGTGCACGCGTTCGCGCTGCCGCCCGTGACGGACTTGCCCTTCGAGCGCGTGCTCGTGCTGCCTGGCCACGAGAAGACCTTCGAGGTCCAGCGCGGCCGGCTCGACGGCGCGAGTGCGCTGGTGCGGCTGTCGCTGTGCGGCGCGCACGAGGTCGAACGCGTGTCGCCGTGGATGCGAGCCCCGGCCGACGCGGTGCTCGCGATCTCGGCGCTGCCTTCGCGGGACGGCACCGTCACGCTGCTGCTCGAGGGCGCCGAAGCGCCCGTGACGATGACGGTTCCGATCGAGGAATAGTCCGGCGCCGGCGAATCGCCGTGAAGCCGCTTCTCCCGCCTGTCGGAGAGGCGGCGTGCCGGCGGCTCGTCCGGCATGCCGGCGGACCGTGGAAGCCGGCGGGTAGGCAGTCGGATCGACGGCGCGCGAAAGAACGCCTCAGCGCTTGGTCGCGCGTTCCGTGCGTCGCCAGACCAGCTTCAGTCCCGACCACACCGCGTCGATCGCGCAGACCTTGACGTCGACCAGGCCGAGCGGCAGCGCGATCGCGCGCACGGTGTCCTCGGTGACGTCGGTCGCCACCTTCGACGCCTTCTTCGGCCACGACACCCAGATCACCCCGGCGGCGGGCAGGGTCTTCGACAACGCGGTGACGTCAGCGGCGAGCTTCGCGGCCGAGACGGCGAACACGTGGGCGAGGTCGTAGGCGGCGCGGGCGCCGACCGGGGCGATCGTACCGGCGTCGGCGCCGACCAGCGCCGCGTAGTCGCCGGGCGCGTGCAGCACGCGCACGCGCATGTGCGGCGCGAGGCCGAGTTTCTGCCACGCCGGTTTGCCGGAGTAGCCGGCGTCGGCACCTGCTGACATCTGTCATCTCCACGGCATGACTGCGACGCCTTGAGGGGCCGCGGCGTCTCCATCAGTCTATGGCAAACTTGATGGTTGGGAGGGCGGATCGGCGACACGCTTCCGCCGACGCAACCGTCGAGCCGGACGGGTGCCCTGCCCGCGGCGACGCTCCGCCGGAGCGGACGGATCGAACGCACGAAACGGCGTCGATTCGAACAAATAGCCAATTTGCAAGTTGTACACAACAGTGCAGCGGCACGGGGAAGACAGTCGAGTGGAAAACAAGGATCTGCTGCACCAGCTGCGCATCGATCGCAGCGAACCGGCCGCGCGCTCGCGCGCGCCGATCTGGATCGCCGCCGCCGTGCTGCTGGCGATCGCGATCGGTGTCGGTACCTGGGTGGCGCTGCACAGCGCGAAAGCGCTCGAAGTCGACGTCGCGACGGCGACCTCGCCGGCCGCCGGCGCCGGCGGCTCGGCCGCCGTGCTGCAGGCGACCGGCTACGTGACGGCGCGGCGCCAGGCGACCGTGTCGGCGCAGATCACCGGCACCCTGACCCAGGTATTGATCGAGGAAGGCGAACGCGTCGAGGCCGGCGACGTGCTGGCCACGCTCGAGGACACCGCGCAGAAGGCCGCGCTGGCGCAGGCGCAGGCGGGTCTGCGCGCGGCGCAGGCGCAGCTCGCGCTGTACCAGGCGCAGCTGGCGCAGAGCCGTCGTGATCTTTCGCGCGCCGAGGATCTGGTCGGGCGCAAGCTGGTGTCGACGCAGTCGGTCGAAGTCGCGCGCACGCAGGTCGCCACGCAGGTCTCGCAGCTGGAAACGCAACGCAAGCAGGTCGAGGTCGCCGAGGCCGGAGTCCGCGCGGCGCAGGTGCAGCTCGACTACTGCACCGTGCGCGCGCCGTTCGCCGGCGTGATCACGGCGAAGGCGGCGCAGGTCGGCGAGATCGTCTCGCCGTTGTCGGCCGGCGGCGGCTTCACGCGCACCGGTGTCGGCACCATCGTCGACATGGATTCGCTCGAGGTCGAAGTCGACGTGACCGAGTCCTACATCAACCGCGTGCAGCCCAAGCAGCCGGCGCAGGCCGTGCTCGACGCCTATCCGGACTGGCAGATCCCGGCCCGCGTGATCGCGATCATCCCGAGCGCCGACCGCGGCAAGGCGACGGTCAAGGTGCGCGTGGCGCTGGAACAGAAGGATCCGCGCATCCTGCCGGACATGGGCGTGCGCGTCTCGTTCATGGAGGAGGCCAGGGCCGCCGGCGCGGCGCCGCCGCCTCCACCGAAGGGCGCGCTGGTACCGGGTTCGGCCATCGTCAAGCGCGACGGCAAGGACACCGTGTTCGCGGTCGAAGGCGACCGCGCGCGCGCCAAGATCGTCACGCCGGGGCAGAGCGTCGGCGACCTGCGCCTGGCCGAAGGCGTCGCCGCCGGCGCGCAGGTAGTGCGGCAGCCGCCGGCCGAACTGGCCGACGGCGCCAAGGTGCGGATCAAGGGCGCGAAATAAGTCTTCGCGGCCTGTCGAAATCGAGGTTTCTCGAACGTCGAGACACAAAGGCGCTCTCCCGAGGCTCCGGAGCCGGGGAAAGCACGAAAGCTAAAAGAAGAGGAGTCAGCGATGGGCAACCTTGTCGAAATCCGCAATCTCAGCAAGACCTACGAACGCGGCAAGCAGAAGGTCGAGGTGCTGCACCACATCAACCTCGACATCGCCGAGGGCGACTTTCTCGCGCTGATGGGGCCGTCCGGCTCCGGCAAGACGACGCTGTTGAACCTGATCGGCGGGCTGGACTCGCCGAGCGAGGGCACCTTGTCGGTCGGCGGCGAGCGCATCGACACCCTGAGCGAGGGCGCGCTGGCGAAGTGGCGCTCGAACCACGTCGGTTTCATTTTCCAGTTCTACAACCTGTTGCCGATGCTGACGGCGCAGAAGAACGTCGAGCTGCCGCTGCTGCTGACCAAGCTTTCCGCCGCGCAGCGCAAGAAGAACGCCTCGATCGCGCTGCAGCTGGTCGGTCTGGCCGAGCGCACCACGCACAAGCCGACCGAGCTGTCCGGCGGCCAGCAGCAGCGCGTGGCGATCGCGCGCGCGATCGTGTCCGATCCGAAGCTGCTGGTCTGCGACGAGCCGACCGGCGACCTGGACCGGCAGTCCGCCGAGGAAGTGCTCGGCCTGCTGCAGACGCTCAATCGCGAGCACGGCAAGACCATCATCATGGTCACGCACGATCCGAAGGCGGCCGAGTACGCGCGGCAGACGCTGCATCTGGACAAGGGCACGCTGGTCGAACAATCCGTCGCGGCGTAGCGCGGACGACCAAACCCTCTCCCGCTCGCGGGAGAGGGCAGGGTGAGGGCGATCGGAGTACGGCGTTTCGGTCCGCACGCGGGAAGCGTCGTCCCAGGAGCGCCCTCATCCGCCTTCGGCACCTTCTCCCGCGAGCGGGAGAAGGGGGAAAGCTAGCGAGGTAACACATGAAATACCTGCATCTCATCTGGGCCGCGCTGTTCCGGCGCAAGACGCGCACGATCCTGACGCTGGTCTCGATCGTCGCCGCCTTCCTTTTGTTCGGCCTGCTCGACGCCGTGCGCATCTCCTTCGACGACGTGGGCAAGTCGGCGAACGGCGCCAAGCGCCTGCAGACCGGCTCGCGCCTGTCGTTCATCCAGACCCTGCCGCTGTCGCTCGAAGCGCGCATCGGCGCGGTCGACGGCGTCGAGATGGTCACCTACGCGAACTGGTTCGGCGGCGCGTACCAGGATCCGCACAACCAGATCTTCTCCTTCGCGGTCGCGCCGAACTACATCGACATGTATCCGGAGATCTCGATCGCGCCGGAGGAGCGCAAGGCGTTCGACACCACGCCGAACGGCGCGGTGGTGGGCGCAGTGCTGGCGCAGAAGTACGGCTGGAAGGTCGGCGACAAGATCCCGCTGCAGTCCAACATCTTCCCGAACAAGGAAGGCTCGAAGAACTGGAACTTCGATCTGGTCGGCATCATCCACTCCAAGGACGAGAAGAACTCCTGGTACGACCAGATGTTCCTCCTGCACTGGAAGAACTTCGACGAGACCACGCCGTACAACCGCGGCACGGTCGGCTGGTACGTCACGCGCGTGACCGACCCGGCCAACGCCGACCGCGTGGCCAAGGCGATCGACGGCCTGTCGGCCAACTCCGACCACGAGACGAAGACGCAGACCGAACAGGCCGCGATGGCGTCGTGGATGAAGAACGTGGCCGACATCGGCCTGATCGTGACGTCGATCATGGGTGCGGTGTTCTTCACCCTGCTGCTGCTGACCGGCAACACGATGATGCAGGCGGTGCGCGAGCGCACGTCCGAGCTGGCGGTGCTGAAGACGATCGGCTTCTCGAACACCAGCGTGCTGTGCCTGGTGCTCGCGGAATCGATCCTGTTGCTACTGCTCGGCGGCCTGATCGGCATCGGCCTGGTCAGCCTGCTGGCGCCGGCGATCACCGCGAACAGCAACGGCATGCTGAACCTGCCGCCGGTGGGCCTCAGCAGCTGGCTGCTCGGCATCGCGCTGATGCTGGCGATCGGCCTGGTCATCGGTGCGCTGCCGGCGCTGCGCGCGATGCGCCTGAACATTGTCGACGCCCTGGCCGGACGTTAGTTCTTCCTAATTAAAAGTGCGGTCAGGACGGCCGCTCTGGCTTTTGCGATCAGGACGATCGCAAGGAGGAAATCCACCATGAAATTTCTGATCGGTCTGATCACCTTCCTCGCCGTCCTGGTTGGCGTCGCGGTGTTCCTCAATCTGCCGTGGATCGCCCTGCTCGCGCTGCTGGTCGTGCTGGCGGCGTGGATGCTGCTGGCGCGCAGCGGCCGCCAGGCCGCCTCGGTGACCGGCATCGGCGTCGCCACCTTGCCGCAGCGGCTCGGTTCGTCGGCGGTCATCGTGATCGGCATCGCCGGCGTCGTCGCCGTGCTGGTGGCGATGCTGGCGATGGCCGAGGGCTACAGCGAAACCCTGCGCCGCAGCGGCAGCGAGGACACCGCGATCGTCATGCGCGGCGCCTCGGCGGCCGAGGTCGCCTCGGTGCTGTCGAAGGACAACGCGCTGGTGATCGAGCAGGCGCCGGGCATCGCCAAGGACGAGCAGGGCAAGCCGATCACCTCGGCGGAGCTGGTCGTCGCGGCGAACCTGCCGATCAAGGGCGGCAACGTCGAGGAGGACTTCGGCAGCGTGCAGCTGCGCGGCATCGGCGACGGTGCCTGGAAGCTGCGGCCGAACGCGAAGATCGTCGCCGGGCGCAAGTTCCAGCCGGGCCTGCGCGAACTGGTCGCCGGCAAGGGCGCGCAGCGCCAGTTCGAAGGCATCGACGTCGATCGCGAGATCAAGCTCGGCAACCAGACCTGGAAGATCGTCGGCATCTTCGAGTCGAAGGACGCGATGGAATCGGAGCTGTGGGGCGACGCCGACGTGATCGGTCCGGCCTACCGCAGCGGCAACAGCCTGAGTTCGGTGTTCGTGCGCCTGACCGGGGCGGACGCGTTCGACGCGTTCAAGGCGTCGCTCGCCTCCGATCCGCGCCTGCAGGTGGATACCAGCACGACGATCGAGTACTTCAGCAAGCAGTCCGAGCAGATCGCGAAGGTGATCACCTTCATCGGCATCGTGGTCGGCGCGATCATGGGCATCGGCGCCGTGTTCGGCGCGCTCAACACGATGTTCGCCGCGGTCGCGACGCGTGCGCGCGAAATCGCCACGCTGCGCGCGATCGGTTTCCGCGGCCTGCCGGTGGTCATCGCGATCATGCTCGAGACGATGCTGCTCGCCTTGATCGGCGGCGCGATCGGCGGCGCCATCGCGTGGGCGCTCTTCAACGGCTACACCGCCTCGACGATGTCCGGCGTCGGCCAGCTCACGTTCGACTTCAAGGTGTCGCCCTCGCTGCTGTGGACCGGCCTCAAGTGGGCGCTGGCGATCGGCTTCATCGGCGGCCTGTATCCCGCGCTGCGCGCGGCGCGCCTGCCGGTGACGACGGCGTTGCGCGAGCTGTAGCCGCTTTCCACCCCGGGACGATATCGTCCCGGGGTGGGTTTCGTTCGCAGGCTACGTTCGTCTCGAGAAAAAGAGCGCTCTCGCAGAGACGCGGAGACGCAGAGGTAAAGATTCTGCTTTTGCTGTTCTCGGCGCTTTCTGCGGCTCCGCGAGAGGCGTTTTCGGAAGGCTCAGGAAGAAGTCTCTCGCGGAAGCGCGATGAAGACTCGGGTTGTTGCCCTTCTCGGCGTCCTCTGCGGCTCTGCGAGAAACCGCTTCCCGGCCCTCCGGCCGCTACGCCTTGCGCTCGCGCGCAAGAGCGATCAACGCGACGCCGCCGAGGATCACCGCCATCGCGACCACGTCGAAGGTGTGCACGGCCTCGCCGCCGAGCAGGGCGCCGAACAGCACCGCCACCGGGGGATTCACGTAGGCGTAGCTGGTCGCCAGCGCGGGACGCACGGTGTTGAGCAGGTACAGATACGCGGTGAAGCCGATGATCGAGCCGAAGGCGCCGAGATAGACCAGTGCCAGCGTCGCGCTCAAGGTCGGTGCGGCGGGCAGGCGCTCGCCGGCGAGCAGGGCGCCGACGAACAGGATCGTGCCGCCCGCCAGCATCTGCGCGGCGGTGTTCATCGCCGCCGGCGGCATGTCGCGACGCTTGCTCCAGACCGAGCCGAACGCCCACGCGGCTGCGGCGACGATCAAGGCGATCGCGCCGACCGGCGTGCCGGCCATGCCGCCGCCGAAGTTGAGCAGGATCACGCCGGCGAAGCCGACGCCGAGGCCGAGCCATTCCATGCGCCGCGGCCAATGGCCGTAGATGCCGCCGAACAAGGCCGCGAACAGCGGCATCGCCGCGACGGCGACCGCGGCGAGCCCCGAATTCACGCTCTGCTCCGCATAGCAGACCAGGCCGTTGCCGAAGCCGAGCAGCAAGGTTCCGGTGGCGGCGGCGTTGAGCCACTGCGCGCGCGTCGGCGCGGCCATGCCGCGCCAGCGCAGGAACGCGTACAGCGCGAAGCCGGCGCAGAGGAAGCGCACGCCGGCCATCAGGAACGGCGGATAGCTGACCAGTGCGACGCGGATCGCCAGATAGGTGGAACCCCAGACCAGGTACAGCGCGATCAGCGCCAGCGGCACCAGCACGCGTGGCGTCAGCAGCGCGGACGGCGGCGCCGTCTCGGCGGAGGCGCAAGACGAAGTGTCGTTCATCGGAATGCGGCGCGGCGGCGCCGAAGGCTCGTTGGGCGGAGAGAGGGCCGAGTGTGAGGATAGGGGCGGTGATGGTTCCTCGCGAGTTCCACTGTCTGCGTCCAGCGAGGAGCCATTCTGCGTTCGAATCGCTGGCGCGCCGGATTGCGATCCGGGGCGCCGGCTCGTCGTTCGTGCAGATACCGGGTCAGGCGCGGGATCCCATCGCGCAGGCTGTTTCCGATGAGTGTTCGAGCGTCCATGTCGCGCAGCCTACGCCCGCGCCGGCACCCGGACTATCGGAATCTTGCGCGATCAGCGCGCGGATTCGCGTGCCGGCGCGCTCTGCACGATGACGTACTCGCCCTCGATGACTCCGGGAGCGGAGCCGCGCGACGGTGCCGCTTTCGCCGCGGCGGGCCGCGGCGTCCCCCGCAGGGCTTTCAGCAGCAGGAAGACGCCTCCGCCGATCGCCAGCGCGACGATCGCGAACAGGCTGAGCGCGATGAATCCCGCCACCACGACCGCGCCGAGCACGGCCACCGCGAACCGCGCGAGCGGATGGCGCGGACGAAAGGTGCGGAACAGGATCATGCCGGTACTCCGTATGCGAAAATCGCGCCCCGTCTTCCGTTTCGAGGAGCCGAACGTCCAGTATGGGAACGGACGGCGCCGGGACAAGTGCTGAAAGTATGAATGCGAACCCGCCGCTGTGCCGGCTCGAGGACATTCCCGACGGTGATGCGATTGCCGCCCGCGTGGAGGCGCCGGCCGGCGCCTGCGAGCTGATCCTGCTGCGCCAGGGCGAGCAGGCGTTCGCGTACCACAACGAGTGCCCGCACCAGGGCCGCCATCTCGACTACGCCCCGGGTCGGTTCCTGGTCCGCGACGGCCGCCTGATCTGCGCCGCGCACGGCGCGACCTTCGCCGTCGACAGCGGCGAGTGCATCGCAGGTCCGTGCCGCGGCAGCCGCCTGGCGCCGGCGCCGATCGAGGTCGTCGACGGCGCCGTCGTCCTGCGCTGAGCGGCGGCTCAGTCGACCTGCACGCGCACGTCCTGGCGCGCGAGCTGCCCGGCGTCGCAGGTGAACGGCTCGGTCATGCCGAGGATCGAACGCGTCGGAATGTGCGAGCCGGTGACGCGCGTCGGCTCGCTCAGGACGTCGACGCGATAGCCCTCCGTGCCCGGCCGCGCGGCACCGTGCACGGTGAATGCCGCCTGCGCGTCGGCGACCGCGAACAGCGATTGGCGGGTGTCGAGATCGACGAGCCGGACGACGGCGTCGCGCAGGGGCCGGCCCTCGAAATCGTAGACCGTGCCGGTGACCTTGCAGCCTTCGGCCAGAGCCGGCGCGCTGCATGCGAACGAGGCGAGAAACAGAGCGGATGCAAAGCGGATGATCATCGGATTTCTCCGTCAGATCGCGTCCCTGCGGGGCCATTCCGCCGCTAGCGTACTCCGTTGCGTGTTGCCGCGATTGCGAAATCGTCAACCGCGCCCGAATACCAGGTTCACCGCCAGCAGCATGACGACGAGCATGAGCACCGTCAGCGGAATGCCGACGCGCAGGAAGTCGCGCCGGCGGTAGCCGCCCGGGCCGGCCACGATCATGATCACCGGGTTCGCGCTCGGCATGATGAACGTGTTGGAGGTCGAGACCGCGACGACCATCGCGTACACGGCCGGGTTGCCGCCGGACGCGAGCGCGACGTTGATCGCCATCGGCACCATCATGACGGCGGCGCCGACGTTGGAGACGATCTGCGAGAACAGCAGCGCCAGGATCGCGACCACCGCCTGCAGGCCCCATTGCGGCCAGTCGCCGAGATAGACCAGCACTTCCTGCGCCAGCCAGGCGGCGGCGCCGGTCGAATCCATCGCCCAGCCGAGCGGAATCAGGCAGGCGAGGGTGAAGATCGTCTTCCAGTTGATCGCGCCGTAGGCCTCGTCCATGTTGAGGACGCCGGTCAGCAGCATGCCGACCGCACCGACCAGCATCGCGACCGAGAGCTTCAGGTCGGTGAACAGGCCCAGGCCCATCGCCAGCGCGAAGAACGCGGCCGCGTGCCAGATCTTGGCCGGCCGCTGCTCGTCCTTCGGGTAGTCGGTGACGACGACGAAGTCGTGCGACTCGGCCGTCTGCGCAAGGTCGCGCCAGAAGCCGTGCAGCACCAGCGTGTCGCCGGCGCGCAGCGCGACCTGGCGCACGTCCTCGCGGAACACCTGCTCGCCGCGGTTGACCGCGAGCACCGAGATGCCGTGCGTCTTGCGCAGGCGCAGCTCGCCGACCGCCTTCTTGATCCAGCGCGAACTCGGCGGAATCACCGCCTCGGCGATGCCGGCGCGGCTCGGATTGAATAGGTCGGCGAAGTTGCGCAGGCGCGTCTGCACCTGGCACAGCTGGTTGTTGGCGAACTCCGCCACCGCCTCGCGCTTGCCGAGCACGCCGAGCACGCTGCCGACCCAGATCATCTGGTCGCCGGGCGGCGCCAGCCGCGCTTCGTTGCCGGTCTTCAGCGCGAGGATCAGCGGCGCGCCGCGCAGCTGCTCGACCTCGCCGACGCTCATGCCGACCAGCGGACTGTCGGTGCTGACGATCAGTTCGGCGACGTCGCCGTCGATGCCGTAGGTCTCGGCGAAGTACGTCTCGGTGCGGCCCGGCGTGACCTTCTGGCGTTCCTCGTCGCTCGGCAGCAGCTTGCGCGTGAACAGCGCGAAATAGGCGAGGCCGGCGAGCAGCAGCGGGATGCCGATCGGCGCGATCGCGAACAGGCTGAAGGTCTGGATCGTCTGCGCGCCGGGCGGCAGGTTGCGGTTCGCGCTGGCGATCAGGTCGTTGAGCAGGATCAGCGGCGAATTGGAGATCATCGTGACGTTGGTGCCGCACAGGATCATGCACGCCATCGGCAGCAGCAGGCGCTTCAGCGGCAGTCCGGTGCGCGCGCTGATGCGGCTGACCACCGGCAGGAACAGCGCCGACAGGGCCTGGCTCTGGATCACCGCGGAGAGGCTGCCGACCATCGCGTTGATCAGCAGCGAGACGCGCGCCTCGACGCCGCCGGCCAGGCGCAGGATGAACGAAGCGGCCTTGCTCAGCACGCCGGTGCGGTCGAGGCCGGCGCCCATGATCATCACCGCGATCAGCGAGATCACGGCGTTGCCGGCGAAGCCGTCGAACAGCTGCTCCACCGGCAGCAGGCGCGTGACGCCGATCACCACGATCACCAGCAGCGCGACCAGGTCGGCGCGAATCCATTCGAGCACCAGCATCAGCACCGTGAACGCGAGCAGCACGAACACGAGGATCATGTTGGTGGTCAGGGGCAGGCCGGCGTCCATTCGGGGCTGGGTTCTTATTCAGTGCCTGACCGTGATCAGGACGTCTTGGGTTTGCGATCGGTCCAGGACCGCCACGCTCCGACCGGGTCGATCCTCTGCGCCGGCTCGATCCTTCCGACGATGCCGTCGCGGCGGTCCCCGGCCGCGCTGGTGATCCTAGGTGCGTTCATGGACGAAATCCCACACGCCGTGGCCGAGGCGCAGGCCGCGGCGTTCGAAATGCGTTTCGATGCGCCAGGGCGGTCGCATCGCCGAATCGTCGTGGCGCGGATCGGCTCGCCACGACGGTGTCGCGGCCAGCGCCTCGCGCATCTGCTCCGCATAGTCGGCCCAGTCGGTCGCCAGATGCAAGCGGCCGCCGCGTTCGACCTTGATCGCGAGCAGTTCGAGAAACTCCGGCTGGATCAGGCGGCGCTTGTGGTGGCGCTTCTTGTGCCACGGATCCGGGAAATAGATGCGCACCTGCGCCAGCGCCGCATCGCCGACCTCCCGCTGCAGCACCTCGACCGCGTCGTGGTTGTACAGGCGCACGTTGGCGACGCCCGCTTCGGCCAGGCCGTTCATCAGCCGGCCGACGCCGGGGCGGTGCACCTCGATGCCGATGAAGTCGTGCGTCGGCTCGGCCTGCGCCGAATGCAGCAGCTGCTCGCCGTTGCCGAAGCCGATTTCCAGCACCAGCGGTGCGCGGCGTCCGAACGCCGCGGCGAAATCACGCGGCGCGCCGTCGCGATCGGCCGGGGAGCAGTCCAAGCCGTAGCTCGACCAATGCTGGTCGAACGCGCGCTGCTGCGCCGGCGTGAATCTGCCCTGCCGCAGCACGAAGCTGCGGATGCGGCGATCGTGCGTTGCCTCGGCGACTTCCTCGTCGGTCGGTCCGGTCATCGCGTTCAGCCGACCAGCCCGTCGACGGGGCTCGACGCCGAGGCGTAGCGCTTGCGCGGAATGCGTCCGGCCAGGAACGCGTGGCGGCCGGCTTCGACCGCGAGCTTCATCGCCTGCGCCATGCGCACCGGATCCTTCGCGCCGGCGATCGCGGTGTTCATCAGCACGCCGTCGCAGCCCAGTTCCATCGCGATCGCCGCATCCGAAGCGGTGCCGACGCCGGCGTCGACCAGCACCGGCACCTTGGCGTTCTCGACGATCTCGAGCAGGTTCCAGCGATTCTGGATGCCGAGGCCGGAGCCGATCGGCGCCGCCAGCGGCATCACGGCGACGCAGCCGATCTCCTCCAGGCGCTTGGCCAGGATCGGATCGTCGGAGGTGTAGACCATGACCTCGAAGCCGTCCTTGACCAGGGTTTCCGCCGCCGCGAGCGTCTGCACCACGTCGGGGAACAGCGTCTTCTGGTCGCCGAGCACCTCGAGTTTCACGAGCTGGTGCCCGTCGAGCAGTTCGCGCGCGAGGCGGCAGGTGCGCACGGCGTCGTCGGCGGTGTAGCAGCCGGCGGTGTTCGGCAGGATCGTGTAGCGCGACGGCGGCAGCACGTCGAGCAGGTTCGGCGCGTGCGGATCCTGGCCGATGTTCGTGCGCCGGATCGCGACGGTGACGATCTCGGCGCCGGCGGCCGCGGTCGCGCGTTCCGTCTCGTCCAGATCCTTGAACTTGCCGGTGCCGGTCAGCAGGCGCGAGCGGTAGGGTTTGCCGGCGATGGTGAGGACGTCGTCGCCGGTGATCGGAGCGTGGGTTCGTGCGTTCATGATGAAGCTCGTGAGGAGAAGTTCGCGGAGGCGCGTCGACGGGTGCCGATCGCGTTCGCCGAGCGCGTGGAAAGACGGCGGCGACCGGTGCGTGCGGTTTCCTGCTTCCGGCTGCGGCGGGTCGGCTTCACGCGCGAGGCCGGGCGCTCAGCCGCCGCCGATCGCGTGGACGATCTCGACGCGGTCGCCGGCGCGCAGCAACTGCTCGGCATGGCGGCTGCGCGGGACGATTTCGCGGTTGATCTCCACGGCGACGCGTCGGTCCGCGTAGCCGGCATCGCGCAGCAGTTGGGTGATCGAGGTGGCGGGGGCGACCTCGCGCTCCTCGCCGTTCAGTGCGATTTTCATGATCGCCATTGTATCGGAGCGTATCGCGCGACTCGAACTCGCCAAAAAAAGACGCCGCGCAGTGCGCGGCGTCGAGGTCTCCTGGTGCGTTGTCCGATCAGCGACGATCCCGGTCGTTGTCCTTGCCGTCGCGGTTACGCTGCGGCGGCTGCGCGCGCTGCTGCTGCTGGGGCGGCGCACTGCGCTGTTGCTGCGGCTGCGGCATGCTGCGCTGCTGCGGCGCCGGAGCATTGCGCGGCTGGTACTGCGGCTGCGGCGCGCTGCGCGGTTGGGATTGCGGCTGCGGTGCGCGCTCCATGCGCGGCATGCTGCGCTGTTCCTGCACCGGCGCGCTGCGCTGCTGGTACTGGGGCTGCGGTGCGCTGCGCGGTTGGTATTGCGGCTGCGGTGCGCGTTCCGTGCGCGGCATGCTGCGCTGTTCCTGCGCCGGCGCGCTACGCGGCTGCGTGTTGCGCGGCTGCTGCGGCACCGGTTGCGTGCGCGGCTGCGGGGCGTTGCGCGGCGTCTGTGTCGAGCCGCGGTCGAACGACGGCGTGGAGCGCGGCGCCTGCTGCGGCTGCGTGCGCGGCTCGTTCGGGGTCTGCTGCGAGCGCGGCGAGAAGCGGCTCGACGGCAGCGCGCCGTCGCGCGTGTTGCCGCGCGCACCGGCGTCCGGCGTCGGACGCGGATTGGCCGGCGTCACCGAACGATTCGGCGTGTCGGTGGCGCCGCGTGCCGGCGGCTGCGAAACCGGTGCGCGGTTGTCGCCGGCTGGGTTTGCGCGCGGCGAGAAGCGCGACGACGGCAGCGCACCGGCGCGATCCGCCGGCGTGGTCGACTGGTCCGGCTGGCCGCGTCCCGGCTGGCCGCGCGCATCGCCACGCGGCGCGTTGATCGCCTCGCGGCTCGGCGGGGTCGCATTGCCGCGTGCCGGCGGCGTGTTCGGCGCGCCGCGGTCGTTGCCGGTGTCGCCCGCACGCTGCGTCGCAGCGTTGCCGCGCATCGGCAGCGGCTGCGGCGCGTTGCGCGCGTTCTGACCGACCACCTGCACGCGCGAGGGCGGCGCGGCGCGTCCGGCGGTCGCGCCGGGGCGCGCCGGGGCGAGTTCGCGCAGCTGGTTGCGGGCGAGCGGCTGCGCGTCGTTGCGCTGGATCGCCTGGATGCGCGAGGCGATCGGCGCCGCCTGCGCCGGCGGTGCGGTACGCGCGATCACGCGGCGGTCGAGCGCGGCGGCTGGCGCCGGGCGGCCGCGGCCGGCGGTGGCGGCGAAGCTGGCGCGTTCCGGCGCGATGCCGACGCGGCTGACCACCTGTGCGTTGCGCAGGTTCGCTTCGTTGATCTGCACGCGCGAGGCGGCCACGGCACGCGAACCGATGAACGCGTCGCGCGGCACCGCGGTGACGGCGTTGACGTTCGTGCGGTAGGCGTAGTTCATGTTCCGGATAGGACGGCCGCGCGAATAGTCGTTGTAGACATTGGTGATATAGGTGTTGTTGATGATCGTGGTGTTGCGCACGTTGACGTTGGTGAAGTAGTTGCGCGAGGCGCGGTACCACGGCACGTAGACGTCGCGCGGGCCGAGCGGGAACCAGCCGACCGGTCCGCCGCCGCCGATGTTCACCGACACGCCCCAGCCGCTGCCGCCGACGAAGCCGACCAGCGCCGGCGCATAGACCGGACGCAGACGGCGCGCGCCCGGGCACCAGCCCCAGCGATTGCCGATGTACGCCCAGCGGCCGTAGTGGAACGGCGCGAAGCCCCACGGCGAGGCGTCCACCCAGCTCCAGCCCCACGGGTCGACCCACGACCAGTGGCCGGAGCGGTACGGCGTCCAGCCCGCCTCGACCGACGTCGGGTACCAGACCGAGCCGTAGTCGCGTTCCTCGCTCCAGCTGCCGTAGTCGTCGAGGTCGGCGTAGCCGATCACCTCGTCGGACACGTAGCGGCTCGACACCGAGCGCTCGTAGCGGTCGTTGCGCGACGAACACCACTGGTCGAAGTCGTCGCGGCGCGGCAGGTCGAAGGTTTCGTAGTCGCGCAGCGCGGAATCGTGGAACTTGTAGGCATTGCCGGCGCGCACGCTGTAGCTGGCGTTGTTCTCGCCGTAGACGTCGCCGGCGCCGTCGAACACGGTCACCATGGTCGAATCGCCTTGCGGCGAGATGTCGATGCGGTAGTCGCCCGGGCGGTCGACCACGAAGGCGAGCGTCGGCGTGTCGATCTCGTAGGACTGGCCGCTGAGCACGCGGCGCACGTGCAGATTCAGCGTGCCCTCGGTCAGCTCGATCTGCGCGATGTTGTCGTCGAGATTGAGCAGGTTGAAGGTGCTGCCCTCGTCGAGGCGGATGTCGGCGGCGCCGATCTGCAGCTCGGCGCGCGAGTCGCGGTCGGCGTAGACCTTGTCGCCGGTGACGACCGGGCGGTTCAGCGAGATCTCCGCCCACTGGTCGTCGCCGGCCGGCTGGAAGCTGACGTTGCCGCGCAGGAAGCTCACGCGCGCGACGCGGTCCGGCGGATCGACGTCGGCCAGCGCGTTGCCGGCGAACAGGGCGAACGCCAGCGTCGCCGCGGCGTACCAGACCCTGAAAATGGAATGACGCGTGATGACCATGAATGCTCTCCTGGAGCCTACGCCAGACGCGGTTGCGGTGGGATTCGCTTTCCCCTTAACGCATCAGCCGCCCGCGCTGACAGGCTGTGCACAATATCAGCGCAATTCGGCTGAATGACGACTTTCCGCCACGGGGCCTTTGCAAGTCCTTGCAGGCCTGCTTAGCGCGGGTTCAGAGGCGCTGCCCGGCGGCTTGTCGCTGCCCGCGGCTGCGGCTACGCTTTGCGCGGTCCGCGGGTGTCGTCTAATGGTAAGACAGCAGCTTCCCAAGCTGCGAACGTGGGTTCGATTCCCATCACCCGCTCCATTACGTTTCCATTCGCATATCCGGAAACGTATCGGCGCGCGCGCTCGGTGGAGGAGCGCTGCCCGAAGGCCTGCGTTTCCGGGAGCAGGTCACCGGTGGTGCCGAGACCGCTACCGCGTCGGCCGACCTTCGCTCTCCTGTCCCGCGTGTCCGTCGGTACGTGCGCGTGCTTTCCCCCGTTCATTGCCGGGTGCGGACCGAAGCGCGGATGCGCCTTCGCGCGGTGCATCGGACGCCGGGTATTCCAGCCATCGCTCGCCGGCCACCACGCGGAACCCGGGCAGGTCGCCGCCCTCGGCGATGCGCTGGAGCGCCGACAGCAGCCGATGCGCAGTCAGCTCGCATCGTCGTTGGCCGCGGCGGGCATCGACGAACAGCTGGAACCAGATGAATCCGGGCGGCGACGCCGGAGCGGGATCCAAGCGGAAGTCGAAACTCAGGTCGGCCAGAATGTCGACCAGGTTCGGCGCGCCTTCGGCGACCTGGATCGTCGCCATGAGACACCACTGGGGAGGTTGAAAGCGGACGGTCGGGTTCATGAGGAAGCACTCTCTTCAGAGCTCAACGATACGCGTCCGGAAAGACAGCGGCGATGCGTTCGGGTTCCCGAAAATTTGGCCTGTCGAAGAAAAATCCGGAAGGAGCGTCTCGCGGTGGCGGGGTCGAGAAAACGTGCCCTTGAAAACTTCCGGAGCGTTCTCAGATGGCGATCTGCGGGCGCCATTCGGGCCCGCCGTGAGGGCGTCGACGATCGGCGCTTCTTCATGCCCATGTTGCTTTGTTCTTCGAGGATATGGCTATGAGGACCACACTCGACTTTTCGCCTCTGTTTCGCACCGGCATCGGCTTCGATCGCGTCTTCGACGCGCTGGACAGCGCGAGCCGCGTTCAACCGTTCGACAACTGGCCGCCCTACGACATCATCAGGCAGGGCGAGGACAGCTACCGCATCGTCATGGCCGTCGCCGGCTTCGACCGGGACGAGCTGACGTTGACCGACCGTCCGAACCTGCTCGTCGTGTCGGGCGCCAAGAAGGGCGGCACGCAAGATTGCGTCTATCTCCACAAGGGCATCGCCGAGCGCGAGTTCGAGCGGCGTTTCGAACTGGCCGACCACGTAAAGGTGGCGAGTGCCTCGCTTCGGAACGGCCTGCTCACCGTCGAACTCCGGCGCGAGGTGCCGGAGGCGCTGAAGCCGCGCAAGATCGAAATCCAAGGCGAAGGCTTCGCGATCCCACGCGGGGAAACGCGGCAGATCGAGTCGTCGAAAGCGGCCTGAGATGTCATAGGCAACAAAGCAGGCAGGTACCCCGACGTCGGCGTGCGACCCGCCGGCGCCGGGGTGCCCGCCGCGCGGATTTCCGAGCACCAGGATTTTCATCGCGCCGCCGCTGGACCCGCCGCCCTCGAGCCTCTGCTTGACCGATCCGGGCGGCCGGTCCATCATCCCGCACACAGCTGCGGCAGAAGCCATAAAACTTTCGTTTTTTCATAGAGTTAAGTGGCGAAAGCTGTTCGCTTCATCCCCCCTCCTGGCGCGCAGCTGTGTCCTCCGACGACTCCCATTTGCTGTCGCCTGCCTCGGCGGCTTCCTGCACGAATCTCGGTTGGCGCGAATGGTTGGCGCTGCCGGCGCTCGGTATCGCCTCGATCAAGGCCAAGCTGGATACCGGCGCGCGCTCGTCGGCGCTGCACGTGGAGGCCTTGGAAACGTTCCATCGCGACGGCGTGCTGCAGGTGCGTTTCGCGGTGCGCCCGCGTCGCCGCGGCAGTCGTCTGGTCGCCTGCGAGGCGCCGGTGCGCGACCGGCGCATGGTGACCGATTCCGGCGGGCATCGCGGTGAGCGGTGGTTCATCGAAACCGACGTCGAACTCGCCGGCCGGCGTTTCGTCACCGAAATAAATCTGACAGACCGCGGCGCGATGCTGTTTCCGCTGCTGCTCGGTCGCAGCGCGCTCGGCGGCCGTTTCGCCGTCGATCCGGCGCTTTCCTATTCCTGTCCCCGACCGTCACGGATCGGGCGAATTCCCATCTGAAGAATTCCCTATGAAGATCGCCATCCTGTCGCGCAACGCGCGTCTGTACTCGACGATACGCCTGGTCGAGGCCGCACGCGCGCGCGGACACAGCGCGCGCGTGCTCGACCCGCTGCGCTGCTACATGCGCATCGCCGCCGGCAAGTTCGAGATGCACTACAAGGGCCGCGTGCTGCGCGGCGTCGACGCGGTCATTCCGCGCATCGGCTCGTCGATCACGTTCTACGGCACCGCCGTCGTGCGCCAGTTCGAGATGATGGGCGTGTATACGCCGAACGGCTCCGACGCGATCCTGCGCGCGCGCGACAAGCTGCGCACGCTGCAGTTGATCGCTCGCGAAGGCATCGATCTGCCGACCACGGTGTTCGGCGACAACCCGGACGACACCGCCGACCTGCTCGCGATGCTCGGCGACCCGCCGCACGTGATCAAGCTCAACGAAGGTGCGCAGGGGCAGGGCGTGCTGCTGGCCGAGAAGCGCTCCGCCGCGCAGGGCATGATCGAGGCCTTCCGCGGCCTCTACGCGAACTTCCTCGTGCAGGAGTTCATCCGCGAGGCGAAGGGCGCCGACCTGCGCTGCTTCGTGGTCGGCGGCAAGGTCATCGCCGCGATGCAGCGGCAGGCGCCGGACGGCGAGTTCCGCGCCAACCTGCACCGCGGCGCCAAGGCGAGCGCGGTGGAACTGAGCGAGATCGAAGCGACCACCGCCGTGCGCGCGGCACGACTTCTGGGACTGGGAATCGCCGGCGTCGATTTGCTGAGATCGAGCCGTGGCCCGCTGGTGGTCGAGGTCAATTCCTCGCCGGGGCTGGAAGGCATCGAGGGCGCTTCGGGAGTCGACGTCGCGGCCAAGATCGTCAAGAGCCTGGAGCGCGCCCTACAACAAAAGAAGCCCGTTTTGAAGAGCCGGAAGTAAAGGGCTTGCAATCCTACGAAGTATGTCGTTGACACCTTTTCAAGGGAGGCATAGCATGCATACGAGGCTGGTCGTACGATGGAATGTCATGAAACTCCGCTCGCTGACGCTGCTCCTGTCGCTGGCCTGCGCCGGTTCGGCGCTGGCGGAATCGCCGGAGGCGGTCGTCAATGCGGACACGCCGCAGAAGCTGGCCGAAACGAAGGCTTCGGTCGAAGGTGAAATGGCGGCCGGAGGGCGGTACGAGTTCATCGAGCCGGAAAAGCGCCAGCAGGTCGAAGCGTTGTTCCACGACATGCAGGGCATGTTGGAGAAGGACGGTTCGGTCGCCGCGATGCGGGAGCCCGAACGGTTGCAGCTGTTCAACCTGCAGGAAAAGTTGAACGGCGTGCTGACCGGTTCGGACAGCCAGCGCCTGGTCTGCGAGAAGAAAGCGCCGATCGGCGCGCTGGTCCCGGTGAAGACCTGTCGCACCTACGGCGAGATCGAGCGGCAGCGGCGCAGCAAGGATCGCTACTTCACGGAAATGAAGAAGCGCAGCCAGTCGGTGCATGGGGACTAGCGGGAAAGGTCGGCGGGGCCGGTTCGATCGAACGCCCCGTTTTCAGTGGTCTATTTGAATTCAGTGAGGATGGTATGTCGGTGAAGTCGTTCGGGCTCGTTCTGGCGCTGGTCGCCTGCGGTTTTGCTGGGCCGGCGGTCGCGAAACGCGGCGAGACGTCGTGGGCCGTCAAGGCGGATACGCCGGCGGCATTCGAGGAGCAGGCCGCGCAGGTCCGCGAGGACATGCAGGAGTCGGGGCAGTACGGCGACATCAGCGCGGCGGACCGCAAAGCGGTGGAAGCCGACCTGGAGAAGATCGGCGCGTTGCTCAAGAGCAAGGGGTCGGCCAATGCGCTCAACGACGGCGAGCAGGTGGAACTGGCCAATGCCCAGGAGCGCGTGAATGCGATCCTGACCCGCAACGACGGCGACCGCCTGGTCTGCACGTACGAGCGCCGTTCCGGTTCGAACTTCAAGTACAAGACCTGCATGACGGCGAGCCAGCGTGAAAGCGTGCGCCGCAAGAGCCAGGACGGCTATCAGAACCAGCTGATGAAGGGCGGCGGCAGCCAGGCGATGGGCAACTGACGCGCCTGGATCGTCGTCGCGGGCGACGAGGCCGGCTGCCGCCGGCCGTGCTTTCCGAAGGTCTCGTCGAGCGAGCCGACTCGAATCGTCGAGCGATTGAGCCGGTTGGATCGGCGGATCCAGCCCGTAATCCACGAGGATAGGTCGACATGACGATGAAATCGCTTGGGCTCGCGGTGGCGCTCATTGCATGCGGGTTCGCAAGCACAGCGGTTGCGAAACGCGGCGAGGCGGCCTGGACCTTCAAGGCCGATACACCGGCCGCTTTCGCCGAGCAGGCGACCAAGGTGCGCGAAGGAATGCGCCCGTCTGGACCTTATGCCGGCATCAGCGCCTCGGATCGCCGCGTGGTGGAATCCGAACTCGACAAAATCGGCGCCTTGCTCGAGCGAAAAGGCTCGGCCAGCGCGCTCAGCGACGGCGAGCAGGTCGAACTGGCCAATGCCCAGGAGCGAGTGAACGCGATCCTGACCCGCAACGACGGCGACCGGCTGGTCTGTACGTATGAACGGCGCTCGGGCTCGAATTTCAAGTACAAGAACTGCATGACCGCCAGCGAGCGCGAGCGCACCCGTCAGAAGAGCCAGGAAGGAATGGACCGGCTGACCCGCCAGCAGCCGGTTCCGGATTTGAAGCAGAGATAGGTCCGCTCTGGGTTACCATCTGCAACCCACCCCATCGCCGCCGCCAAGGGAGACCTTTCCGATGACTCCACCGCGCAAGCCGATCGAAGTTCCCAAGCCGACCGAAGCCGAGTTGGCGATCTTGAACGTCCTCTGGGAAAACGGCGAAGGGACGGTACGCGACGTCTACCAGGAGCTGTATCGCGACGACGGCGGCGGCTACACGACGGCTTTGAAGCTGCTGCAGATCATGCACGCGAAGGGCCTGGTGGAGCGCGACGATTCGCAGCGCGCCCACGTCTACCGACCGGCGGTGAACAAGGAGCGTACGCAGAAGCGCTTCCTGACCGACATGGTGCAGCGCGTGTTCGACGGTTCGCCTTCGCAACTGGTTCTGCAGGCGCTCGGCGGCCGGCCACGCGCGACACGCGAGGAACTGGACGAGATCCGCGCCTTGCTCGACCGGCTGGATGGAGGCAAATCATGACCTTGTCGCAGATGGCGCAGCTGCCATGGATGCAGGCGCTGGGATGGACCCTGCTGCACTTCATCTGGCAGGGCGCTCTGGTCGGTGTCGTATTCGCGGGCCTGCGTTCGCTGATTCCCGCCAGCCATTGCAATGCGCGGTATGCCAACGGCCTGGCCGCACTGGCGCTTCTGCTGGCCTTCCCGCTGATCACGCTGTTCGCGATGCTGCGTCCGGAAATGCAGTCGGAAGCGGTGTTGCCGGGCGCGGCGGAGGCGATGTCGACCGTCACGGTCGCTGCTGCGGCGACGCACTCCACTGCGTTGTCGATGATGGACATTGCACTGCAATGGATCGTCTGCCTATGGGTGGCCGGGGTGCTGCTGATGGCGTACCGGTCCTGGTACCAGTGGCGTTCGCTGGTGCAGATCGCGCGCAAGTGGTCGCAGTCCAATCCCGAACTGGAAGCGGCGCTGCTCGCCTTGGCCGGGCGCTTCGAATTCATGCGCCGGATCAAGGTGCTGGTTTCCGACCACATCGACACGCCGATCCTGATCGGCTGGTTCAAGCCGGTGATCCTGCTGCCGACCGCGGTCGTGCTGGGTTTTCCGCGCCAGCAAATCGAACTGATTCTCGCTCACGAACTCGGCCATCTGCGCCGTTACGACCACGTCGTCAATCTCGTGCAGGCGATGGTCGAGACGCTGCTTTTCTATCACCCGGTCGTGCACTGGATTTCGCGCGAGGTCCGCAACGAGCGTGAGATCTGCTGCGACACCCTGGTATTGCACAAGACCTCCAGCGATCCGCGCGAATACGCGCGCACGCTGGCTGCACTGGAGGAGCTTCGCCAACCGCCGGCCCAGCTGGCGCTGGCGGCGACCGGCGGCGTTCTGCTCGATCGCGTGCGCCGCATCCTCGGCGGCCAGCGCGGCACGATGAAGCGCTCGGGACGCTGGCCGTGGCTGTTCGCGATTGCCGGCGCGGCGATCGCCTTCCTGGTGGCGATGCGGGTCGAGCAGCGCGAGCCGGTGCAGGTCGCCGGATTCGAATTGCTGCTGGAGCGTCCGGTGCTGGCCGAGCTGGTTCCGACGAGGTTTGCGGCCCAGCCAGTTCGCCCACGTCTGCTCCTGCCGGTGCGCGACAGCGATCCACCGCAGCACCATCCGGGCGAAGCGTCGCGGATCGACGCTCCGCCGCCGGCGAAGCTCGAAGAGCCGCGCATTGCCGCGACGTCGCCGCAGGCCGAAGCCGCATTGCCGACGCCGTCACAGAACGCCGTGAAGGAAGACGCGGCGATCGCCACGGCTCCGACCGCGACGATGGCGGCTGCCGCCGATGCGCCTGCTCCGACGCAGCCGGACGCGGCCCCCGCGGCACTGGCGGTCGCCGACGTGTCGACCCAGATCGCTTCGGCGCCGGTCGCTCCTGCGCCGGTGGAGAAGGAGAAGAAGTCGGCGCCGTTGGCGATCCACACGGTCTCGCCGGAATATCCGGAGTCCTCCCCGTCGAGTCGGGCCGAGCGGGTCAAGCTCGAGTTCTCGATCTCCTCCGACGGTAGCGTGCGCGACGTGCGCGTCGCTTCCGACCAGCCGATCGCGTTCGCTCGCGCGGCCGAGCGCGCATTGAAGCAGTGGCGGTTCCAGCCGGGTACGTTCGCCCAGTCGGGCAAGAAGCGCTATGCGCAGACCTTCGTGTTCGCTTCGCCGCGGAGCGAGGGCGAAACCGCCGACGCCGGTTGCGAGCGCCGCACGGGTTCGCGCCTGTGCCGTCGTCCGAACGAATCGGGCATCGACGCGCTGGCGCCGCAGAACGACAGCCGTACCGCCGAAACGGAAGCCACGTGCGATCGGTCGCTCGGCTCGCGCATCTGCAACGGCTCGGTGAAGCTCAACATTCAAGTCATGGACAACCTCAAGCAGGTCGTGCAGTCGCCTTATTCCGGCACGACCCGGGGCGGTTAACGGAAGGCTCAGAGCGGTTTAACGACACCTTAATTCCCGGATGCCTATAGTCGGTCCACTGTAGTTTGCTCGACACTCCTAAGTCAGGTCAGGTGACTGGCGAATTACGGTAATCGGGGCAGTAGCTTTTTGGCCCAAGCGAGGCGCGTTCCCCCAATGGCGCCTCCTTGGGCCATTTTCTTTTGTGTAGACGCATCCGTGCGATTCGTCACGGATCGCGCCGGCCTCGATGCTGATCCACCACCGAAGTCTTCGCTTTCGCTGGATCCAGCAGCGGCCGCCCGTCGCATTTCCCATTGCCCGCATTTTCGAGCGGGTGCCAGCGGTTGACCTTTCGGAGAATCGTTCGCATTTCACGCGGAACTTTCCCCGGACAACCATGCTCCGCATCCGGATGATTTCCGCGTTAAAGTAAACACCATGCGCATTCTCGTTATCGAAGACAACAGCGACATCGCCGCGAACATCGGTGATTTCCTCGCCGACAAGGGCCACGTGGTCGATTTCGCCGGCGACGGCGTGACCGGCCTGCATCTGGCCGTGGTCAACGACTTCGACGTCATCGTGCTCGACCTAGGCCTGCCCGGCATGGACGGCCTGGAGGTCTGCCGCAAGCTGCGGCAGGAAGCCAAGCGGCAGACGCCGGTGATGATGCTCACCGCCCGCGACACGCTGGACAACAAGCTGACCGGCTTCGATTCCGGCGCCGACGACTACATGGTCAAGCCGTTCGCGCTGCAGGAGCTGGCGGCGCGGCTGGAAGTGCTGGGTCGCCGCGGCAAGGGCAACAAGAGCCGACTGCTGCAGCTGGCCGATCTCACCTACAACCTCGACACGCTGACGATCAGCCGGGCCGGCAAGCCGATCCAGTTGAATCCGATCGGCCTCAAGCTGCTGCAGTCGCTGATGGAAGCCGCGCCGTCGGTCGTCACGCGACAGGAACTCGAGACGCGCGTCTGGGGAGAGGAATTGCCGGACAGCGATTCCTTGCGCGTACACATTCACGGCCTGCGGGCGGCGATCGACAAGCCGTTCGACAAGCCGCTGATCCAGACGCGTCACGGCATCGGCTACCGCATGGTCGATCCGGATGCGCTACCGACGTAGGCTGCGCAGCCGCATCATCATCTCGTTCGCGCTGTTCGGACTGGGCCTGACCGCCCTGTTCGCGGCTGCGACGATCTACCTGCGCGCGCGGCTCGAAGACCAGCTGATCAACAACACGCTGCAGCGCGAGCTGAAGAACTTCGTCGACTTCAAGCGCGACAATCCCGATCCGAACGCGCTCTGGGGCATGAGCCTGTACGACGCGGTGATCGTCAGAGCCGGCCGTTCCGCGACCTTGCCGCTGACGTGGCAGAAGTTCGATTCCGGCGTCTACGACATCGAGGAGATCGGGCGCGAAGGCAAGAACCGTCCGTACCGGCTCGCCGTGTACAAGGACGCCGACTACTGGGCCTATCTCCGCTTCGACCTCAGCACGCAGAAGCTCAACGAGCGCCAGCTGCTCACCGCGCTCGGCGCCGCGGTCTTCCTGTTCGCGATCTTCTCGCTGGTGATCGGCTTCTGGCTGTCGGCGCGCGTGATGAGTCCGGTGATCGCCCTGGCGCGGCGCGTGCGCGCGATGAGCCGCAGCGGCCAGCCGGAACTGCTGAAGAAGCATTTCGCCGACGACGAGGTCGGCGAGCTGGCCTCGGTACTCGACGACTATTCCACGCGCCTGACCGAAATCGTGCAGCGCGACCGCGAGTTCAACGCCGACGTCAGCCACGAACTGCGCACGCCGCTGTCGGTCATCGCCAGCACGACCGAACTGCTGCAAGGATCGCCCGATCTCAGCGACAAGCTGCGCGAGCGCCTCAAGCGCATCGAGCGCGCGGTGCGCCAGTCGAGCGAACTGATCGACGCGCTGCTGCTGCTGTCGCGCCGCGAGCGTCAGGCGCCGACCGACGGCGACAGCACCGACGTCGCCCGAATCGTCGAGCAGGTCGTCGACGCGCAGCGGCCGCATCTGGCGAACAAGCCGGTCGAGGTGCGCGTGGAGATCGATCAGCCGCTGGCGACGGCGGCGCCGTCGTCGGTGGTCGCGGTCGCGCTCAGCAACCTGATCGGCAATGCGTTCAAGTACACGCCGGCCGGCGAGGTCATCGTGACGGTCGGCTACGGCCGCGTGACGGTCGAGGACAGCGGGCCCGGCATCAACGCCGAGGACGCCGAGAAGCTGTTCGAGCGCGGCGTGCGCGGCACCACCGTCGGCAAGGGCGGCGGCCTGGGCCTGGCGATCGTACGCCGGCTGTGCGACCTCTACGGCTGGAAGGTATCGCTCGCGCCACGCCCGCAGGGCGGCGCGACGGCGACGCTGGAGTTCGATCGCAGTTAGTGGCGAGCGCTGCTCTTCAGGGGCGAACAAGAAGATGTCTCGCAGAGACGCAGAGAACGCAGGGAAAAGACAAAGCCTGATCTTCTCTCCGCGTTCTCTGCGCCTCTGCGAGAAAAAGCTCCCGCTCGACCGCGCCCGTAAGCTAGGACGCTCGAATCTCAGACCGGCTCGAGCCAGCCCCACTGATCCTTCGTCGATCCCTCGAAGAGGCCGAAGAACAGCTTCTGCATGCGCGCAGTGACGGGGCCGGGCTTGCCAGCGCCGACGGGCTTGCCGTCGACCGAACGGATCGGCGTGATCTCCGCCGCGGTGCCGCACATGAACAGCTCGTCGCACAGATACAGGTATTCGCGCGGCAGGTCGCGCTCGACGACCTCGATGCCGTTTTCGCGGGCGAGCGTGATCAGGGTGTTGCGCGTGATGCCGTTGAGCAGCGCCGCGCTGACCGGCGTGGTGTGCAGCGCGCCGTCGAAGACCAGGAACAGATTCTCGCCGGCGCCTTCGCTGAGCAGGCCGGTCGACGCCAGCGCGATGCCTTCGCCGAACCCGAGCCGGCGCGCTTCGCGCGCGACCAGCTGGCCGGACAGATAATTGCCGCCGGCCTTGGCGCCGGCCGGGATCGTGTTCGGCGCGAAGCGCTGCCAGCTCGACACGCAGGCGTCGATGCCCTGTTCGAGCACGCCCGCGCCGAGATAGGGGCCCATGAACCAGGACGCCACCGCGACGTCGGTCGGCGTCTCCGCGCTGAGGCCGAATCCGCCGAGTCCGCGGTAGGCGACCGGGCGCAGATACGCCTTGGTCAGGCCGTTCGCCTTGATGACCTCGCGACACGCGGCGTTGATTTCCTCCAGCGTGTACGGAATGGCGATGTCGTAGATCTTGGCCGACAGGAACAGGCGCTTGATGTGATCGGTCAGCCGGAAGATCGCCGGGCCGTTCGGCGTCTCGTAGCTGCGGATGCCCTCGAACACCGACGAGCCGTAGTGCAGCGCGTGCGCCATGACGTGCACGGTCGCTTCGGCCCAGGGTTTGATGCGACCGTTGTGCCAGATGTGATCGGGATACTGCTGCGCCATGTGCGGGCCCGCCGGGCGTGGGGAAACGCCCATGATACCAGCGGCGGTTCGGCGGCCTACCAGGTCAGCCAGTAGCAGCCGGATTCGAGCAGGACGCCGAAGCGATGCTCGCGCACGCCGTCCTGCTCGTTGCTGCCGGTGCGCACGCGCAGGGAATCGGCAGCCGATGCCGCCGCGTCCGGTTCGCCGCCGTCCGCCTCGATCGCCAGCAACGGGCGCTGCGCGAGCTGGCGCAGCTGCCCCAGGCGCGATCCGGCTTCGCCGCCGCCGATGCCCTGCCAGCGGATCAGGCCGGCGAGGGCATTGGCGTCCTTGCGCGCGATGGCCGCGCCGATGCGCTGGCGCAGTTCGGCCGAGGAAGCCGGGCAGGCGGCCGTCGCGGATGCCTCTCCGACCGGCAACTGCGTCGCCGCCGCGGCTTCGGTCGCGCACGGCAGTCCGGAGAAGACGATCTCGCCGCGCGCGCCGACGCAGCGGTGCACGCGCTGGCCGGACTCCTGCGCGTCGACGGGGCGGGGGACGGCGATGGCCGTGGCGAGCATCCAGCCGGCGAGAAGGAACGAACGGACCATGCGCGCAGGCTAGCACCTCGGTGCCGGCACCGGCGGCCTCAGCCGGTGCCGATCAAGGATCGAAGTCGTCGGCGAAGATCGAATCGATGCAGGTCACCACGACGTCGTCGCGATTCTCCACGCCCATCGAACCGGAGCCGTTCGCGATGGTGCAGACCTCCGGCGGATCGGCCGGTTGCGTCAGCACGCTGACGGTGTAGTTCGCGCCAGCGGGAACCGCGGCGCCGAACGCGAAAGCCGAGTTCTCGGCGAGCGACAGTTCTTCCGCCCCGCCGTCGTAGGCGAGACGCAGCACCACGCTGTTGCCCGGTGTCAGCCCGGCGAGCGTGCCGCCGATCGTGTGCGGCACGACGTCGAGCGCAACGCTCGCGTCGCTGCCCTCGAAGCGTGCATCGCCGGCATAGGAAGCCTGCAAGGCCAGCGCGCCGTGCGCGAGCGGAGTCAGTGTGCATCGCGTCGCGCTCGCCAGGTCGAAGGAGCACGAGCTCGCGCCGGCGCTGACCAGGACGCTGCCGCCCGGCGCGCCGATCGCGACCGCGCCGGCGACGTCGACCGCGACCTCGACCGATTGGCCGAAGGCGATCGCCGCCGGCGCCGCGATCGTCGTCGTCGTGCCCGCACGCAGGACCGTCGCGATCGTCGTGGCGGAACTGGAGCCGATGTTGCCGTCACCCGGATAGGTGACGAGCACGGTGTGCAGGCCGGCGCTGAGCGGCGTGAGTGTGCAGCCGGGCTCCGGATCGGCGAGGTCGTAGCGGCACGAGAGATCGTCGGTCTGGTCTTCGACGGTGACCTCGCCAAGAGGGCCGGCGAGGCTCGGCGCATTCGCGGTCACCTGCGCCGTCACGCCGAGCGGGGTGCCGATCGTGACCGGATCGGGCGTCAGCACGGGCGAGGCCGTCGTCGACGAGGCCGGCTGGACCGTCAGCGGGACACCTGCGCTGCTGGTGCTGCCGTAGACGGTGCTGCCGCCGTAGACGGCCTTCAGTACGCGCGGGCCGACGCCGAGCGCGTTGACCGGCACGTCGCAGAGCGCGGACGAAGCGCCGGCTCCGTTGCCGAGCGGGACGCCGACGCACAGAGGGACGTAGTTGCCGACGGTCGCGTCGAAGAACGAGACCGAGCCGGTCGGCGACGAGGCGCCGCCGCTCACGATCGACGTGAGCCGCAGGGGCTCGCCGTAGATCGACGTGCCGATCGGATTGCCGGCGGCATTGGTCACGCCCAGGGCGGCGGTCGCGGCGACCGACGCGCGGCAGAATTCGTTGCTGGACGGATCGGCATTGGCGGCGCAGAACCACACCCACGGCCCCGAGCCGATGAGGCCGCCCTGCAGGAACGCGCTCGACGAGCACAGCCCCGGCGAAGCGGGCCCGAGGTTCACGAAACTGCCGCCGTGCGCGCTGCCGCACAGGCCCGCGTACGGGAACTCGTAGGCACCGACGTCGGCGCTGCCGCCGACCGCACGCGCGTAGTCGCCTCCGCGCTGGTCGTGGGCGAGGCCGGACGGGTTGCTGCCGGCGTTGATCGCCGGACTGCCCGGCAGCAGCGCGCGCGTCGGCGTCGCGCCGCCGTTGTCCTGCAGCGCGCCGAGTTTCGGATCGCCGAACGACGGCGTGTTCGCGAACGGAGCGCTGGCGTCGATCGCGTTCGCACCGACCAGCAGGTTGCGCTCGCCGGCGATCTGCGTCGAGCCGTTGGGGACGCGGATCTCGCGCGCGGTGGCCGTCGTGCACGCGGTGTTGCTGGTGTTGGCGAGGATCGTGCTGATCGCGTTGATGCTCGTGTAGGACGTGCTCAGCACGTCGATCGCGGCGCGCGTGCTGCTCGGGCCGGCGAACGCGCTGTTGCAGGCGATCGTGCTGTTGAGCAGGGTCACCGGATGGCGGGGATCGCGCACCTGGATCGCGGTGGCGTCGTCGGCCATGTTGCCGCTGACGGTCGAGTTGACCAGGGTGAGCGGACCGCGGGTGGTCATGATCGCGCCGGCCATGTCGTCGGCCCAGTTGCCTTCGATCGTCGAGTCGGTGATCGAGATCGCGTTGTTGGAACCGATGCCGCCGGCGATCTGCTCGGCGCGGTTGCCGCTGATCAGGCTCGAGCGCAGCGTCAGCGAGCTGGAGCCTCCGGCCGCGAACACGCCGCCGCCGGCGGTGGCCTGGTTGTTGCGCACCACGCAGCGTTCCAGCGTCAGGTGCGATTGCAGGCCGGCGACGCCGCCGCCGGAATAGCCGTACTTGGTCGTGTCCTGGTTGGCGACGCCGTTCTGCACGGTCAGTCCGATCAGCGTGAGCCGGCCCGGCAGCGCCTGCCAATGCGTGACCTGGCGCCAGTTGCGCGCGGCGATCACGGTGAATTCGTTCTGCGCGTCGACGGGTCTTTCGACGGTGACGTTGCGGCCGGCGCCGGCGTCGATCGTGAGGTCGTAGTCGAGCACGGTGAGCTGGTTGGCGGGCGCGTCGGCGAGCGTGACGGTGTGGATGCCGGCGGCGAAGCGGATCGTGTCGCCGCTGCCGAACGCGCCGCCGCTGTTCACGCAGTCGCCGCTCAGGGTCGAGGTGTTCATCGACTGGATCGCCTGGCGCAGCGTGCAGGTGTCGGGCGCGGCGATCGTCGTGTCGCCGGGGTTGGTGACGACGATCGTCGCGGCGCGCGCCGCCGGCGCCGGGAGCAGCGCGAACGCGATCGCGACGGCGAGCGGACGAAACGCCGCGCGCCGGGTTCCTCGCGCGGCGTGGTGAAGATTTTCGTGGAAGCGATCGGTCGACATTGGTTTTCCCCCTGTGGCGTGGCAGGCGCGTCGGCGCCTGCCCTCATACATCGCGAACCGGGCGAAAACCGGATCATCGGCGCCGCGATCGGACCGGGTCGACGACGGCGCTCGCGCGCGTGGCGACGGCAACGGTCCCGCCGCGTCCGCACTCGCCGACGACTGGATTACCATCCCGGCATGGGGGAGACCGAGGACATCGAGGCGATCGACCGCCTGCTCGCCGGCTGGACCGGCAAGGCGGATGCCGCCGCGCTCGATGCGGCGATGCCGCTGGTCTACCTGGAGCTGAAATCGATCGCGGCGCGCGCGCTGCGCCGGCGCGAGGCGGGCCTGCAGACGACCACGCTGGTGCACGAGGCCTACTTGCGCCTGCGCGAGCGCGACGAAGTGTGGAAGGTGGGGCGCCGCGCGCTGGTCGCGATGGCCGCGCAGGCGATGCGCCGCATCCTCGTCGACGAGGCGCGCCGCCGCGACGCGCGCAAGCGCCAGCCGCCGCTCGACCTGGCGGACCTGCCGCAGACCGGCGCGCGCGCGGACGTGCTGCTGTTCGACGCGCTGCTCGGCGAGCTGGCGCAGCGTAGCGCGCGGCAGGCGCGCATCGTCGAGCTGAAGTGCTTCGCCGGCATGGGCATCGAGGACATCGCGGACGTCCTCGGCGTCGCGCGCGTCACCGTCGTGCGCGACTGGCGTATCGCGCGTGCCTGGCTCGCGCAGCGCATGGCCGGCGAATGAGCGCGACGCAGGATCCGGCCGCCGATCGCTACGCGCGCGCGCTGCGCATCACGCACGCCGTGCTGGACCTGCCCGAGCCCGAGCGCGCCGCCGCGCTGGATCGCGCCTGCGCCGACGACGCGGCGCTGCGTTCGGAGGCGGAATGGATGCTGCGCGCCGCGCAGGGCGATGCCGCGGACGAGCGCGACGGCATCGTCGGGGCAGCGCACTGGCCGCTGGACGGCACCGCATTGGCCGCGCTGGCGCCGCGCGAATACCGCATCCTGCGTCCGCTCGGCGAGGGCGGTTCCGGCCTGGTGTATCTGGCCGAGCGCGCCGAAGGCGAGGTGCGCCAGCTCGTCGCGCTGAAGCTGCTGCGCACCGCCGCGAGCGCGAGCCCGCGCCGCTTCCGCGAGGAGCAGCGCATCCTCGCCGGGCTGCGCCACGACAACATCGCGCATTTCGTCGATGCCGGCACGCTGGCGAACGGCCAGCCGTTCCTGGCGGTCGAGTACGTCGACGGCAGCGCCATCGACCGCTGGTGCGCGGAGCGCGCGTTGCCGGCGCGGATCGAGGCGTTCCTCAAGGTCTGCGCGGCGGTCAGCCACGCGCACGCGCAATTGGTGATCCATCGCGACCTGAAACCCGGCAACGTGCTGGTCACCGCGGCCGGCGAACCGAAGCTGCTCGACTTCGGCATCGCGCGCCCGCTCGAAGCCGGCGCCGAGCAGACGCGCACCGCCACGCGCGCGCTGACGCTGGCCTACGCCAGCCCCGAGCAGATCGAGGGCCGCGCGCTCGGCACGGCGACGGACGTCTATTCGCTCGGCGCGCTGCTGTACCAGCTGGTCACCGGCGTGCGACCGTTCGACGCCGCGAAATCGGACGCGGCGCTGCTGCAGGCGATCGCGCGAGGAGAGCCGACGCCGCCGTCGCGCCTCGGCCGCGTTCCGGCCGACGTCGAGGCGATCGTGCTGAAGGCGATGCGGCGCGAACCGGAGCGGCGCTATGCGAGCGCGGCGGAACTCGCCGACGATCTGCGCCGCTATCTGGACAGCCGGCCGGTGCTTGCGCGCCGCGGCAGCCTCCTCTATCGGTGCCGGCGCTTCGTGCGGCGTCATCGCTACGCGCTCGCCGGCACGCTCGGCGCGACCGCGCTGCTGGCCGCCTTCGTCGCGCTGACCCTGCTCGACTTGCGGCGCGCGCAGGCGCAGCGCGAGCGCGCCGATCGCATCAACGAGTTCTTCAATTCGGTCCTGGCGGCCGGCGATCCGGCCGAGATGGGGCGCGACGCGACCGTGGCGGAGGCGCTCGACCGCGCGCAGCGGCGCGTCGAGCGCGAACTGCGCGACGATCCGGCCAGCGCGATGCTGACCGAGCTGACGCTGGCGCAGACGCTGCAGCAGCTCGGCCGCTACGAGCCGGCGCTGCAGAGCGCCGAGCGCGCGGTGCAGGCGTCGCTGCGCGCACGCGACGTCGCCACCGAGATCGACGCGCGCCTGGTGCTCGGCGTGACGCTGTGGAACCAGGGCAAGTACACCGAGGCATCGGCGGCGCTGACGCAGGCGCAGGTCCTCGCCGAGCGTTCCGGCACGGCCCGGCAGCGCGGCGAGATCGCCAATCGCATCGGCGAGGTCGAATTCAGCAGCGGCCGTCCGGAGCAGGCGCGCCAATGGCATCTGCGCGCGTTGGACCTGCTGCCGGACGACGCCATCAAGCCGCGCGCCTATGCGCTCGGCGATCTCGCCTCGGTGGAGTACGGACAGGGCGTGCTGGAGCGCGCGCTCGACTTGAACGGCCGTTCGATCGAGCTGCTGCGCCGGGATCGCCCGCGCGGCGGACTCGCGCTGGCGACCCAGCTCAGCAACCGCGGTGCGATGCTGACGCGCCTGCGCCGCTACGCCGAGGCGGAAAGCGCGCTCGGCGATTCGCTGGCGATGAAGATCGAGTTGTACGGCGAGTCGCACCGCAGCGTGATCGACGCCTTGACCAAGCTCGCCCAATTGCGCATCGAGCAGCACGATCGCGAGGGCGCATTGGCGTACGCCGGCCGCGCCTACGCGCTGGCCGAGCCGATGGCCAACTACGTCACCGCGCGCGCGGCGAAGAAGTACGCGCTCGCGCTGGGTCTGGCCGCGCGGCACGCCGAAGCCTTGCCGATCGCGCAGAAGGCGGTGGCGTTGTATCAGGCGCGCTACGCGCCCGACTACGGCGAACTGCTCGACGCGCAGAGCGCGCTCGGTTGGCTGCAGGCGCACACCGGCGACGCGGCCGCCGGCTTGGCGCTGGCGCGCGAGGCCTACGAGCGGCTCCGCGCGACGCGCGGGCAGGACAACTTCATCGCCGAGGCGAAGCGGCGTCTGGACGAAATCGGCGGACTCGCCGCCGTGCCGGACGGCTCCTCGCCGTGAAGCGAGGAGTCCGGTGCGCTACGCGCGTATGCGGTCGATCACCGCCAGCGTCGCCTTGGCGCGATTGAGCGTGTAGAAGTGCAGGCCCGGCGCGCCGCCTTCGATCAGGCGGCGGCACAGTTCGGCGACCACGTCGGCGGAGAACTCGCGGATCGACTCCACGTCGTCGCCGAGGGCGTGCAGGCGCTTGGCCAGCCAGCGCGGGATTTCCGCGCCGCACATGTCCGAGAAGCGGCGCAGCTGGGTGAAGTTCGCGATCGGCATGATGCCGGGCACGATCGGCACCTCGACGCCGAGCCGGCGCGCGGCATCGACGAAGCGGAAATATGCGTCGGGATTGTAGAAGTACTGCGTGATGGCGCCGTCCGCGCCGGCCGCGACCTTGGTCTTGAAGTGGCGCAGATCGGCCAGCGCGTCGTCGGACTGCGGATGCACTTCCGGATAGCAGGCGACTTCGATGTGGAACCACCCGTCGCGTTCGCGGCGGATGAATTCGACCAGCTCGCTGGCGTAGCGGAAATCGCCGTAGCTGGCCATGCCGGACGGCAGGTCGCCGCGCAGCGCGACGATGCGCTTGCAGCCCATCGCCTTGTACTGGTCGAGCAGACGGCGGATCTCCTCGCGCGTGCCGCCCATGCAGGAAAGATGCGGCGCGGCGTCGAGGCCGTGTTCCTCGCGCAGGTGGCGCACGGTTTCCGGCGTGTACGACAGCGTCGAACCGCCGGCGCCGAAGGTGCAGCTGACGTAGTCGGGATCGAGCGCTTTCAGTTTCGGCAGCGCGGCTTCCAGGGTCGCCTTCTGCTCGTCGGTTTTCGGCGGAAAGAATTCGAAGCTGATCGGCGGCATCGCGGCGGGTCGGAAGAGCGGAAACGCGAAGTATATATCTCTTCGTCGCGATGAAGCGATATTAGGTCTGGCGCTGCTGCGCAGGCTATCTTCCGCACAGTCCGTCCGGAAAGCCCGCTCGCCGCATGTCCATCGTGTTGACGCCGTTCGCCCGTACCCGCCTCTTTCCGAAGGAGTCGCGCCGCAACACGATCCAGGACTGCACGCCGGAAGCGTTCGAGCGGCGCCTCGGCAGCGAGCCGCCGTTGAAGATCCTCGACGGCTACGCGCCATTCTGCACATTGCACGTCCATCGCAATTGGACGTCGACGCGCTGCCTGACCGTTCCAGTCACCGAGGACAACCGCGATCGATTGCGCTCGGCCTACGAGGCGCGCTCGTCGGAGGAACTGCCGGTGCTGGTGCGCTGGTTCGAGGGCGTCGAGCCGCCGGTCGCGAACTACCTCGTCGCGATCCTCTACAGCCGCGAGCAGCTGGCGAAGGAGGGTGCGCCGATCGACGCCGACTGGGGCATCGTCGGCTGCCTCTACACGATGGAGCCGGAGGAGATCCCGATGGCGCCGATCACGATGATGCGCAACGCGCTCGGCGTGGAGGAGGGCGGCTCCGGCGTGCCGATCGATCGCGCCGCCTACCGGCGCAGCGTGGCGTTCTGGGAGCGGAATGCGAACTGGCGCTAGCGGCGTCGCCGTGCGCGAATCGTGCGGACGCTCCGCATGGGCCGGTGAGTTGCCTGGCATCCCCTGTCGTCGCGGATGAGGAAGCCGGTTCGGCGAAGCGCCGTTGTCACGGTTTCGCTGCGGCGGTGGCTCGGATGGACGACCCCTGGCGCGAGCCAAGTACGTTCTTCCAGGCAACCGCCATCGAGGTCCCTCGCATCGGCTTCGCCGTGGCGCGGCTGGACCCCGATGCTGACTTCATCTGGGCCCGCCTGCCGGCAGCGAGGAGAGATGGCTCGGCCTCCGTTTCCGTCCCCGGCTCGCGTCGAGTGGCGAGGCGCACCAGAGCGCTTGCTGTCGCATCGTCGATGATGCTCGCGTGGCATGCTTGCGCATCTCGTCCGGAGCCCGAGCCGTGATCAGATCGTTCGTATTGCTCTGCCTCCTCGCGAACGCGTCTGTTGCAGGCGCGCCGATCGTCCACGCTACGGAATGGAGGCCCCCGACCGGCATTGAGCAGATCGCGCTATGGCCCGAAGACGCGGCCATTCTGCGGCCCGAAGTGAGCGGCGAAGAGCGGGCAGTCGAGCAGACGTCGCTCGTCGCCGGTCGACCGTGGATTGCGGTCGAGGACGTCGTGCGGCCGACCTTGTCCGTGTTCCCGGCGAAGGGGATCAATACCGGCGTTGCCGTCGTCGTGTTTCCCGGTGGCGGCTACAACGTGCTCGCTATCGATCTCGAGGGCACCGAGGTCTGCGACTGGCTCGTGCCACTCGGCATCACTTGCGCGGTGCTGAAGTATCGCGTGCCGGGCTCCGGCGACCATTGGGACAGGCGCTGCAACTGCCGACGTACGCCGCCCGTATCGATGGCCCTGCAGGATGCGCAACGCGCGATCAGCCTGTTGCGTTCGCGCGCGAACGACTGGGGTATCGATCCGCACAGGATCGGCGTGCTCGGCTTCTCCGCTGGCGGCCACCTGTCGGCGGCGGTGAGCAACGAGCCTACGCGTCGCTATGCGCCGGTGGACGCCGCAGACGAGCAGGGCTCGCGACCGGATTTCTCGATAGTGCTCTACCCAGGCCATCTGTGGGACAGCAAGCATCTGGAAAAAGTGACGAACCTCGCTCCCGTCGGGTCGGCGACGCCCCCGACGTTCATCGTGCAGGCACAGGACGATCCCGTCGACGACGTGCACGAATCGATCGTCTACTACCTCGCGCTGCTGAAGGCGCAAGTGCCGACGGAACTGCATCTGTATGCGCACGGCGGTCATGCGTTCGGCCTGCGTCCGACCGCGCAGCCGATCACGCGCTGGCCTGCGTTGGTCGAAACCTGGTTGCATGCGATCGGGATGCTGCCTTCTCCGAAACAATGAGAAGCGGCGCACCGCCTCTCGCCGAAGGTCATTCGCTCCCGCGCGCCTGCGCTCCGTAGGCGCGACGGAGCCGTAAACGAAAACGGGCGCCTCGCGGCGCCCGTCTCGTTGCGTGTTGCAGTGACCTGCAAGTCGATCAGTAGCGGTAGTGATCCGGCTTGTACGGACCTTCCACCGCCACGCCGAGGTAGGCGGCCTGTTCGGCGGTGAGCGTGGTCAGCTTCACGCCGATCTTCTCCAGGTGCAGGCGTGCGACTTCCTCGTCGAGCTTCTTCGGCAGGATGTAGACCTTGGCCTCGTAGGCGTCCTTGTTCGCCCAGAGATCGATCTGCGCCAGCGTCTGGTTCGAGAACGAGTTGGACATGACGAAGCTCGGATGGCCGGTGGCGCAGCCGAGGTTGACGAGGCGGCCTTCGGCGAGCAGGAAGATCGCGCGGCCGTCCTTGAAGGTGTACTTGTCGACCTGCGGCTTGATGTTGAGCTTGGTCGCGCCGGACGTGTTCAGCGCGTCGACCTGGATCTCGTTGTCGAAGTGGCCGATGTTGCAGACGATGGCCTGATCCTTCATCGCCTGCATGTGCGCGAGCGTCAGCACGTCCTTGTTGCCGGTGGTGGTGACGTAGATGTCGCCGCGGCCGAGGGTCGATTCGACCGTGTTGACCTCGAAGCCTTCCATCGCCGCCTGCAGCGCGTTGATCGGGTCGATCTCGGTGACGACCACGCGCGCGCCGTACGCGCGCAAGGAATGCGCCGAGCCCTTGCCGACGTCGCCGTAGCCGCACACGACCGCGACCTTGCCGGCCAGCATCACGTCCATCGCGCGCTTCAGGCCGTCGGCCAGCGATTCGCGGCAGCCGTAGAGGTTGTCGAACTTGCTCTTGGTGACCGAGTCGTTGACGTTGATCGCCGGCACCAGCAGCTTGCCGGCTTCGGCGAGCTGGTACAGGCGGTGCACGCCGGTGGTGGTCTCTTCGGAGACGCCCTTCCAGTCCTTGACCACGGCGGTCCAGAAGCCCGGGCGCTCCTTGGCGACGCGCTTGAGCAGGTTCTTGATGACCTGCTCCTCGTGGCTGCCGGACGCGCTGTTGACCCAGCTCTCGTCGCCCTTCTCCAGCTCGTAGCCCTTGTGGATCAGCAAGGTCACGTCACCGCCGTCGTCGACGACCAGCTGCGGGCCCTTGCCGGCGGGGAAGGACAGCGCGTCGAGCGTGCAGTCCCAGTATTCCTCGAGCGTCTCGCCCTTCCACGCGAACACCGGCGTGCCGGCGGCGGCGATCGCGGCGGCGGCGTGGTCCTGGGTCGAGAAGATGTTGCACGAAGCCCAGCGCACGTCGGCGCCGAGATCCTTCAGCGTCTCGATCAGCACGGCGGTCTGGATCGTCATGTGCAGCGAGCCGGTCACGCGCACGCCCTTGAGCGGCTGCGCGGCGGCGTACTTCTTGCGGATCGACATCAGGCCCGGCATTTCGGCTTCGGCGATGTCGATTTCCTTGCGGCCCCAGTCGGCCAGGGCGAGGTCGCGCACCTTGTAATCGTGCGCAGGGGTGTTCTTGACGACGGCGTTCATCGGGTGGTCTCCGGATCGAGTGGCGGCGTGCGTGTCGCAGGCCCACCGGGCGCCCTTGCAATGGGATGCATGTCCGCCGAGCGTCGCGGGGAACCCGCTGCAGCGCCCCTCGGCGGAAGGCTGGAGCGGGAGTATATCGCTTGTTCCGGATAAAGAGATTTATTCCGTCCGGCGGCTTGGCGCCGCTCGCTGCGGGAGCGCCGCGCAGCCGGGCGGGGATTCGCCCTGCGCCGCTCAGCGGGCGGGCGTGCCGGATCTGTCTTCGGCGCGCATCGCGCGCGGCCGGAGGCGCCGGCCGACCGGCCGCCGCCAGGTTGGGGCGTTCCGGGCGGCGGCCGGCGGCCGGCGGTTACTCGATGTCGACGCCGTCGTAGAAGATCACGTCGGGATCGACGACCTGGCCGATGCGCGCCAGGCCATTGCGCGAACTCACCCCGACCTTGGCGAACTCGCCGCCGAGGTAGAGGCGCTTGCGCACGCCGTCCTCGTAGAGCGCGCCGACGCGGCCGTCGGGATTGGGCAGCCAGCCGGTGTCGCGCGCGCCGGCGCCACCGGAGGCGACGCGCATGAGGTTGGCGTAGGCCTGCGGCTGCGTGCCGCCGAAGCTGCCGCCCGCGTAGAGCCATTCGCCGAGCAGGACCAGCGCGCGCACCGGCGCGCTCGGCTGCGGCTTCCAGTTCACGTCGGAAGTCGCCAGGCGCGCGTCGAGGCGCAGCAGGTGCTGCTGGGCGCCGGCGAAGAAATCGCCGCCGACGTACAGCGTGTTGCGATCGCGGCTCAGCGCCAGCGCGTAGACGTAGCGCTCGCCGCCGTTGATCGGCGATTGGAACGCCGCCGCCGGCGTGGTCGGCGCCGTCAGCGACAGACGGGCGACGCTGGCGTGCGCCTGCCCGGCGATCTGGCGGAAGTAGCCGCCGACGATCAGATCGGTGCCGGTGTGCAGCAGGCTGCGTACGTTGCCGCGACCGCTGGCGCTCGGCGTCGGGGTGACGAAGGCCTGCGTCTGCGCGCGCCAGACCGGATCGACGGCGCCGGTCGCGCGATCGAGGCGCGCGAGTCCCCACAGGTCCTGCGCGGTGAAGTCGCCGCCGGCGTAGACCGCATCGGCGCCGACGGCGATCGCGTGCACGGTGTCGGTCGGGCCGTCGAGGGCGGCGTTCCAGCCCGGCACCAGCTCGCCGTCGGCGGTCAGCTTGGCGATGTTGGAGCGGGGCTCGCCGTTGACGCTCTGGAAGCGGCCGCCGACGTAGATGAAGCCGTCCGCGACCGTGATCGCGTTGACCTGGACGATGCCGGCGGAGGCGAGCTCGACGTGGAAGTCCGCATCGAGCGTGCCGTCCGCGTCGAGGCGGAGCAGGCTGGTGCGTGCGCTGCCGTCGGCGGTGCGCACGAAGTCGCCGCCGACGAGGATCTTGCGCGTGCCCTGCATCGCCAGCGCGCGCACCTGGCCGGAGACGAGCTGCGCGCTGCCGTTGTCGCGCAGCAGGCCGAGGTCCGGATCGGCGTCGGCGCTCTGCGCAAGGAGGGATGGAGCGACGAGTGCGGCGAGCAGGAAGGCGCTCGCGCGAACGAACGGGGCCAGCATGGAAGACTCCGCGACAGGGGAATGTCCTTTCAGTACGCGGCTGCGGGGGCAAAGCTATCAGCGGGATCGCGCAGGCAGCGCAAGCGCGCAGGATGCGCAAAATCGTCAGTGCGGACGTCGATTCGGGGAATCGCCGCGGAACTGCGTAGAAGGCTGCGGAACCCAATCCGGAGCTCATCATGTCGTCCGCCGTCCCCGCTCGCCCGCTCGCCCTTTTCCTGGCGCTTTCCGCTGCGCTGGCCTCTTCGAATCCGGCGCACGCCGACTTCCTCTACGGCCGCCTCGAACCGGCGGGTTCGGAGCCGAACGGCGACTCGACTGCCGTCGATGTTTCCTCCAGCGGCAGGACGGTGGTGTTCTCCAGCAGCGCGACCAACTGGTCGTCGCTCGGTTCGGACTATCACGGCGATCGCGTCGTCGCCGTCGATCTCGACACCGGCGCGATCGACATCGTCTCCGCCACCCCCAGCGGAACGGTCTTCCGCGGCGAATCGCCGGTGGTGTCGGGCGATGGTCGCTACGTCGCCTTCCTGACCTACGGCAGTTCGTATGGCCCGAGCTGGCAGGTGCTGCGCAAGGATCGCCAGACCGGCGCGCTGGAAGTGGCCAGCGCGACCGCCGCCGGCGAGCCGGCCAGCAACGGCACCAACGACAACTACGTGTCCATGTCGGCGGATGGCCGTTACGTCGCGTTCGATACCGGGGCGCCGAACCTGGTCCCGGCCGGCGGCGGCACGCAGGTGTTCGTCAAGGACATGCTGACCGGCGCGGTGGAAATGGCCTCGGTGCGGTCCGACGGCAGTCCGGCCGGTAACGACGGCGGCACGCCGGCGGAGACGGCGTCCGGCGGCTCGATCGACAGCCCGACCGGCGGCGGCGCGTGCGGGCTCGTGCCGGATGCGCTGTCGGGCAGCGGGCGCTACCTCGTCATGTCCTGCAGCACCGCGATGGTGCCGGGGGCGAGCGGCGGGCAGATCTACCTGCGCGACCTGCAGGCGAACACGACCGAACTGATCAGCCGCAGCACGTCCGCGCCCAACGGATCGAGCGCTTTCGCGTACCGGCCGGCGATCTCGCCGAACGGCCGCTTCGTCACCTTCCAGAACCGCGGCTACGGCGGGCTGGGCTACGCCAACGGCGCCGACAGCGCGGGCAACAGCGGCGTCTACCTGCGCGACCGCCAGAACAACACGATCATTCCGATTCCACGCCCGAGCGCGATTCCGGTCGACGACTACGACAGCTGCGGCCTGACCAGCGTTTCCGACATCGGCAGCGTCGTCATGAGCTGCCTGTACAACTGGAGCGGCGTCAGTCGGTTTCCGCAGGTCCTGCTGTTCGTTCCCGGCGCCGGTGCGCCCGAGGTCCTCAGCGTGAACGGCGCGGGCCAGCCCGGCAACAGCGCCTCCGGCTACACGCTGGCGGTGAACGCGTCGGGTCTGTCGATGGCGTGGGAGTCGATCGCGAGCGACATCGCTCCGAACGACCACAACGGCGCGAGCGACATCTTCGTGCTGGTCGAGGAATCGGTCGTCACGGACACGATCTTCGCCGACGGTTTCGATCCCGCGCCGACGCTGCGCTCGCGGGCCGGACATTTTCAGGTCAAGCCGGTGATGCCGGCACGGCGTGCCGACGGTGCGCCGCGCGACTGATCCACGGCGTGACTCAAGGGAAAAAATGGGCCGCTCGCGCGGCCCTTTTTTTCGCGCCCCGCGTTCGGAGATCGCGCGCGGAACCGCGTATCGGAGTCCGAGACCTTTCTGCCGGAGCTCGCAATGGACCTCGCAACTGCTCGCCGCTTTCTCGCTTCCTCGCTGACGCTGTCGGCGCTCGCCGCTGCGTCCGTCCCGGCGCGCGCCGACTTCCTCTACGCGCGCCTCGTGCCCGGCCCCGGCCTCGAGGCCGATGGATCGTCCAGCGCCGTCGACGTGTCCGCCGATGGCCGCACCGTGGTGTTTTCCAGTGATGCGATGAACTGGTCGTCGGCCGGTTCCACTTATCACGGCGACCGCGCCGTCGCCGTGGATCTCGATACCGGCGTGATCGAAGAGCTGTCGGTTTCGGGAAGCGGGGCATTCCGCGGCGAAGCGCCTGTCGTGTCCGGCGACGGACGCTACGTCGCGTTCCTGACCTACAGCACTCCGTATGGCCCGAACTGGCAGGTACTGCGCAAGGACCGGCAGACCGGCGCGCTGGTGGTTGCCAGCTCGACCGCGGCCGGCGTGGCGGTCAGCGGCGGTACGAACGACAACAATCCGGCCATTTCCGCGGATGGCCGCTACGTCGTGTTCGACACGTCCTCGCCGGACCTGTCGCCCGGCGCCGGGACGCAGATCTTCGTCAAGGACATGCAGACCGGCGCGGTGGAGATGGCGTCGGTCCGGTCCGACGGCAGTCCATCCGGCAGCGGCCCGTTGGAGGGGAGCGCATCGACGTCTTCGGCCGCATCGATCGACGAGCCCGACGGCGGCGGCAGCTGCACCTTCATGCCGCATGCCTTGTCGGGCAATGGCCGCTACCTCGTCATGAACTGCGGCACCGCGATGGTTCCCGGCGCGACCAGCGGGCAGATCTACGTGCGCGACCTGCAGGCGAATACGACCGAGTTGATCAGCCGCGACAATGCCCATCCCTCAGGAACGAGCGCGTTCGCGTATCGCCCGGCGATCTCGCCCAATGGCCGCTTCATCACGTTCCAGCTTCGCGGCTACGCCGGGCTCGGCTACGCGAACGGCGTCGACAGCACGGGCAACAGCGGCGTCTACCTGCGCGACCGCCAGAGCGGCACGACGGTGGCGATTCCACGCCCGGGCGCCGTGTCTGCAGACGACTACGACATCTGCCGCACGTCGTCCGTCTCCGACATCGGCTCGGTGATGCTCGAGTGCTATTACACGCTCCCCGGCGAGGTCAACCGCTTTCCGCAGGTGTTCCTCTACGTTCCCGGCCAGGGCGCGCCCGAACTGCTGTCGGCGAACGCGTCGGGCCAGGCCGGCAACGCGCAATCGGGCTATTCGCTCGCGGTGAACGCGTCGGGCCTGTCGATGGCGTGGGAGTCGGATGCGAGCAACATCGACCCGGACGACCACAACGGCGGGACCGACATCTTCGTGCTCGTCGAGGAGTCGGTGATCACCGACCAGATCTTCGCCGACGGCTTCCAGGCCGCGCCGACGTCGCGGCAGCCGGGCCGGCGCCTCGAGATCCTGCCGCGCGCGTCGCGCGACTGATTCGCCGCGCGGCCCGGCACCGCGTCGAGACGCGCGGTGATCGGACGAAAAAAAAACGGGCCGCTTGCGCGGCCCGTTTTCATTGCACTGGAACCTGCGGCTTACTGGCAGGCTTCGACCTTGACGTTGTCGATGACCAGGCCATTGGGAGCCGCTGCCGCCGTGTTCGAATCGCTGACCATGCGGAAGCGCAGCTGCAGGTTCGAACCGGCGAAGCTGTCGAGGTCGACGATCGAGCGCGTCGGCGCCGAAGCGCCACCGGGGCCGACGTAACACCACACCTTGCGTCCGGCCAGCGGCGCGCCCGGCGAGGCGAGGCCGTTGTACGGATCGGTGAACAGATGGCTGCCGTCGAGGTAGGTGAAGGTCGTGCCGTCGGTGCTCGCTTCCATCGACGAGCTGTCCCAGCAGCCGCTCGGCGGATCCTGCTCGGACTTGTGGTACGCGTCGAAAGACAGGAACACCGCCGCTGCGCCGCTCGGGATGGTGATCGCCGGCGTGGTCAGCGTGCGATCGCTGCTGGTGGTGTTGTCCGGCACCTTCCACACCGTGGCGGTCATGCCGGTACCGGTCGGCGGCGTGCCCTGCGTCCAGCCCGTTCCGCCGGTGCCAGCGGCGACCCAGCCGTTGACGCCGCTCTGGAAATCGTCCTCGAACACGGTCGTCGCCGTGGTGCCGGCCGGGCACTGGCCCGGAACACCGGTGGTGAACGAGAACGTGGCCGAGACCGGACCGTCGCCGCAGTAGTTGTGCGGCGTGACGCGCCAGTAGTACGACGTGGAGTTGCTGAGCGCCGGATCGACCGACCACGAGGTCGTCGGCACCGTGGCGCTGGCGACGATGTTGGTGAACGCCGAATCGGTCGCGACTTCGACCGTGTAGCTCAGCGCGTCGGTGGGTCCGCCCAGCGGCGGCAGGGAAGTGCCGTCGAAGCCGTCGCCGAAGATGCGGTCGTTGCTCATGCCGCCCCAGCTCAGCAGCGGACGGATCTTGACGTCGCCGGCCGCGTCGACCGGCGCCATCAGCTGCACCGCGGACGGCGCATCGGCGGACACGCCCAGTTCGAGCCCGATGTGGCGGCTCTGGCTGCCGCTGGTCGCGGTGACGTCCATCGAATACTCGCCCGAAGGCAGGCTCATGCCGCCGGCGATGGTCAGGTCGGTGCTGCCCGGTGCGTTGACCGGATTCGACGAGAACTGCGCGGTCGCGCCGCTCGGCACGTTGCTGGCGCTCAGGTTGACCGCACCGGTGAAGCCGTTCAGCACGCCCAGGCGCAGCGAGTAGGACGGATCCGTCGTCGCCGTGGCGCCGCACATCTCGATGCGGGTCGGCGTCTGGGCGACCAGCGCGTAGCTCGGATCGCCGCAGCCCGGGAACTTGAACGAGCACACGCGCGTGCGCCACGAACCGCTGGCGGTGGTCGCATAGTACTCGGTGGTGAAGTAGAACGTGCACTGGTCGACCGGGTCGACGCTCATCGACGAGTAGTCGCCCCAGCGGCCGCTGCTGCTGGTCTGCGAGCCGGCGGCGACGCCGTCGGTGCAGTTCGCCTCGTCGCGCAGGGTGCCGAGCGGATCATCCAGCGTGCGGCCGGTGACTTCGATCTGCGGGCGCGAGGCGGCGCTCGACTTCGAGTAGCCGACGCCGATGTTGCCGCTGCCGTCGATGGCGATGCCGCCCATCCAGCGGGTCTCCGCGTCCGGCGCGTAGGTGCCCTGGTCGACGATGGTCTTGCTGAGCGCGGCCGGCGTGGCCGGGGCGGTGCCGCCGTTGTCGAGATTGAAGTGCACCCAGTTGATGCCGCCCTGGTCGGCGTCGCCGGTCACCGTGTGGTTCACGACCAGCGAGACGCGCGTCGGCGCATCGGCCGAGAACGCGCGCGCGGTGGCGCGGTACATGATGTGCGTGCCGAACGCGTCGAGCGCGCTGGCGGTGCCTTGCTGGGCGACCGGGCCGTAGAACGGAACGAACGGCGCACCCTGCACGCGGTTCGGCGTATTGGTGATCGTCGTATTGGCCGGCGTGGTCCAGTCCAGGCACATGTCCCAGAACAGGTATTCGCTGGTGCCGGCGTCGAAATGCACGAACGACGGACAGGCGTTGGCCGGCGCGGGCATCGTGCCGAGCAGGTGCAGCGGTTCCACGCCGTAGGCGTCGAAGCCGGGGAAGCGCACCATGCCGGCGGTCGGATCGCCGGCGAGCATCTTGGTGCGGTCCATCGCGATCAGCGCCGAACCTTGATACTGGCTGGACGTGTTGAACTCGTGCGTGATCAGCAGATAGGAATTCTGGCTGCCGCCCTCGTCGGTCCAGATGCCCATCTTCGGGTAGTCGCCGAAGCGCGGCCAGTTGAACTCGTAGCGGTTATAGGTGCCGAACGGGTCCGGCGACGTCGACACCGCGACGCATTGCGCATACGGCGCGCTGGTGACGAACTGGCTCATGACCCAGCGCTGCGCCTGCGGATCCCACAGCGCGATCGGGTCGCCGGAGTTGGTCGTCTCGCACTTGCCGCCGAAGCCGGTCCAGAACGAGTTGCCTTGCACTGGCGCGGGCGTCTCGGGCGCCGGCGTGCCGGTGGTCTTGTCGAAGGCCTGCCAGGCCGAATTGACCCACTGGATGTAGTGCAGGTCGCTGACGTCGCCGTTGGTGTCCGGCGGCAGGCAGCCGCAGGCCGAGGTGGTCGAGGTGATGGCCTGGAAGCTGAGGTCGATCGTGGGGGCGGGCAGCCCGTTCGGCGCGTTCTGCACGCGCCGCTGGCCCGGCGTCTGCGCCGTCTTGTCGACCTGGCCGCTGAGCTTGAGCAGGATGTTGGGGATCTCGTAGGGCTCCTGCTCGGTGCCTTTCGGCTGCGCCAGCGGCGGATTGGCGCGCAGGATGTCGCGGATCGGCGCGGAGACGTCGTGGCGGACCGCGCGGATCACGTCGGGAGCGGCGTGCGGATCGCGCGGCTCGGCCGGGCGTGTACCACTGGCCTGCGCCGCGACGGGCAACAGGAGAGCCGCGCCTAGCGCGGCGAGAGCGAAACAGGACCTACTCATTGTCGAACCCCTTCAGCGATTGACCCAGGTGACGGCTACCGTTCGCTGTGGGGGTGGCCTGTCGCCACTGCCGTCGTTGATCAGCCGGTTCCTGCCTTGGCGCGCTCATCGAGCCGTTCGAGACGGCGCAGATGGCCTTCGAGGAACTTGCGTGTGGTCGCCGGCAGCGCCGGGTCGGCCAGGGCTTGCTGAATCGTCGAACGCTCCAAAGCCGCGGATTGCCGCCTCAACATCAGGCTCGCCCGTTCGGCCACCGCAGGATTCGCGCTCCAGACCCAGCGCTTGAGTGCGTCGGAAGGAACCTTGACCGCGTGTTGATCGAGCAGCTCGAGCGTCGTCAGCACCAAATTCGATGGGTCTGGCGACGCCTCAGAATATCCGCCTACAGGCGTAGTTGTCACTAGGTTGATGCCGACCTCCTGCCACCAGCCGCCGAGATCGGCGGGGCGCAGGGCAGCCGACTGCAGCAGCGAGGCGCGCACGTCCGGCGGCGTGCCCGCATCGCGCGCGACCTTCTCGACGGTGGCATGGCCGTGTTCGCGCAGGCGCTCGCCGAGTTCGGCGTCGAGCGCGATCTGGCCGGCGGCGAGATCCTGCAGCGCGCGATCGGGACCGGCCAGCGCCTGCATCAGCTGATCGAACATCTTGCGCGACTCGCGGCCGCGCTCGCTGCGCGCGGTGGCGAGCAGCGCGCGCACCTGCGGCGTGTCGCGGAACAGGGCCGGATCGAGGCCGATGCTGACGAGCATCTGCGGGCCGTCCGGATTCTGCGCCCGGTGCAGCGGATCGCGCGGATCCTTGCGTCCGGTCGCGTAGCCGACGATGTAGCGCTCGCCGAGCGTGACCCGATCGAGGAGCGTCCTCGGCACGCGCACGTCGATCTTCTCCGGCGGGCGGGGTTTCTTGCCGTCGAGCACGTCCTTGCGCTGGAACACCAGGCGGCCGGCGGGATTGATCTCGATCAGCGAGCCCGCGACCAGGCGATTGTCGTCGGAATAGAGCAGCTCCAGCGGCGGGTCGACCGGCTTGGCCTGCAGTGCGGAGGCGCCGAGGCAGAGTGCAGCGGCCGCCCAGGCGAGCCTGGACAGAACGGAGCGGATTGGAGACGGCATCGGCGGCGGTCCTGATCAGTGGAAAGACGGAGGTCCGTCCCCGCGTCGGGCGGAGTGCGGTTAGCCCGCTAGGCTACTTCAGTCTGCCGATCGTCGCGAGACCGCGCAAACGAAACGGGCCGCACGCGGCGGCCCGTTTCACGGCAATGGAACGCCGGTCTTACTTCAGGCCGGCCGCCTTGCGCAGCTCGGCCGCCTTGTCGGTCTTCTCCCACGAGAACGCGGTGAAGCTGTCGCCGTTGGCGTGCTTGACCTGCACCGGGGCGCGGCCGAAGTGGCCGTAGCTCGCGGTGGCCTGGTACATCGGGTGCACGAGGTCGAGCATCTTGATGATGCCGTACGGACGCAGGTCGAAGTGGTTGCGGATCAGCTTCTCGATCTTGCTGTCGTCGATCTTGCCGGTGCCGAAGGTGGTCACCGAGATCGAGGTCGGATGCGCCACGCCGATCGCGTAGGACACCTGCACCTCGCAGCGGTCGGCGATGCCGGCGGCGACGATGTTCTTGGCGACGTAGCGCGCCGCGTAGGCGGCCGAACGGTCGACCTTGGACGGATCCTTGCCCGAGAACGCGCCGCCGCCGTGGCGGGCCCAGCCGCCGTAGGTGTCGACGATGATCTTGCGGCCGGTCAGGCCGCAGTCGCCGACCGGGCCGCCGATGACGAACTTGCCGGTCGGGTTGATGTGGTACTTGGTGCCCTTGTGCAGCCACTTGGACGGCAGCACGGGCTTCAAGATGTACTCGCGCACGGCCTCGACCAGGTCCTTCTGCTTGACCGACGGGTCGTGCTGGGTCGACAGCACCACGGCGTCGATCGCCGTCGCCTTGCCGTCCTCGTAACGCAGCGTGACCTGGCTCTTGGCGTCCGGGCGCAGCCACGGCAGCGGCGAGTTCTTCTTCTTGCGCACCTTGGCCTGCTGCTCGACGAGGCGATGCGACAGGTGGATCGCGGCCGGCATGAAGCTGTCGGTCTCGTTGGTGGCGTAGCCGAACATCAGGCCCTGGTCGCCGGCGCCCTGTTCTTCCGGGTTCTTGCGGTCGACGCCCTGGTTGATGTCCGGCGACTGCTTGCCGATCAGGTTCAGCACGCCGCAGGTGGCGCCGTCGAAGCCGACTTCGGAGCTGTTGTAGCCGATGTCGAGGATGACCTTGCGCGTCAGCGCCTCGAGGTCGATCCAGGCACTGGTGGTGATCTCGCCGGCGACGATCGCGACGCCGGTCTTGACCATCGTCTCGCAGGCGACGCGGGCGCGCTTGTCCTGGGCCAGGATCGCGTCCAGCACGGCGTCGGAGATCTGGTCGGCGACCTTGTCCGGATGACCTTCGGACACCGATTCGGAGGTGAACAGGTAGTTGCTCATCGCGGCAAATATCCTTCAATACGGATGGATGGATGAAAGGGCGCGCATCATACACGAGTCTGATTGCAGGCGCAGACGCCTGGGATATTCTCGGGCAGCGCCGGCAGCTCGCAGGCGCGACGGCGCCCGTTCGCCATTCGGAGCGTGAACGGACCGCCGGTTTCGTCACTCACTCAGTCATGGGGAAACATCATGCCAAGTTGGATTCGCGCGGCGGTACTGCCCAGCGCCATCGCCGCTGCATTGGGTTTCACGTCTCAGGTTTCCGCGCTCGGAAACGCACCGCCGGCCAGCGCCGCCCTGACCCGCGGCGTCAAGGCGCCCGAGGCCGGCATCGAACGCGCCGACGGGCGCTACTCGACGAGCGGCGTACCGATTTCGCTGTATCGGCCGGAGTTCACCGCGCGCGTCGCCGCGCCGGAAGCGATGGCGCGCGAATTCCTCGCCAGCCGCGCCGCCCAGCTCGGCCTCTCCGGCGCGCAGGCGGGCACGCTGGTGCGCACCTCGCTGCGCGAGGGGCGTCATTTCTCGGTGGTGCGCTTCACGCAGAGCACGGGCGGCCTGCCGGTCTACGGCAGCGACATCGCGGTCACCGTCAAGCCGAACGGCAGGATCGTCCACGTCGCCAACGCGTCGGTGCAGGGCGTGGTCGAATTGACCGGTCCGGCGGCGAAGAACGCCGTGGCTTCGGTCCGCAAGAGCGCGAACGATGCCGTGGCGGCCGCCAGGCAATACCTCGGTCTCGGCGAGCTGCGTCTGCAGAACACCAAGCAGATGGTGTTCGTCGCTGCGGACGGCAGCAACCGCATCGTCTGGCGCGTCAACGCGATCGGCCGGGACACGTTCACCGGCGACTGGGAAGTGCTGGTCGACGCGAACTCCGGCGACGTGCTGCTCGCGCGCGACCGCGCCGCCTACGTGGACGGCACCGGCACCGTGCACGCTCCCGATCCGCTCTCGCACGCACGCGCGACCTACGGCCAGACTGGCTACGTCGACGGCAACAACGCCGACACGCAGCAGCTGACCGACGCGCTGGTCACGGTCACCTTGCCGAACATCACGCAGAACGGCGCCAACTACGAGCTGTCCGGCCCGTACATGGTCTGCGCGAACATCGAGTCGCCCAACGATGCCGCCTGCCCGTCGCAGCCCGGCACCGATTTCTCGGTCACGCGCAGCGCGATGACCTTCGACGCGGTGATGGCCTACTACCACATCTCGACCTATCTGAAGTACGTCAACCAGACGCTCGGCGTCACGGCGATGCCGCGCAACCATCCCGGTGGCGTGCACGTCGATCCGCACGGTTTCAGCGGTCAGGACAACTCGCGCTACTCGCCGTCCGGCGAGGATCTCTCCTTCGGCCAGGGCGGCGTCGACGACGCGCAGGACGCCGACGTGCTCATCCACGAACTCGGTCACGGCATCCACGACTGGGTCACCGGCGGCCACCTGTCACAGACCGAAGGTCTTTCGGAAGGCACCGGCGACTACCTGGCGGGCGCGTACAGCCGCGACTTCCCCGACCAGTGGACGCCGGCGGACACGGCCTACAACTGGGTCTACAGCTGGGACGGCCACAACCCGTTCTGGGCCGGGCGCGTGCTGAACTACCAGACGATACGCACGTATGCGCAGGCGCGCACGGAGGCGATCCATTCCGCGGGCCAGTACTGGTCCTCGTGCAATCTGGAGGCCCGCAAGAATCTGCAGGTGCTCGACGCGGCCAACGGTGGCAGCACCTTCGACAAGGCGTTCCTCGAAGGCCTGTCGACCACCGGCGCCAGCACCAACCAGAAGGACGCCGCGCAGGCGGTCATCGACGCCGCGGCCACGCTCGGCTATACGCAGGCGCAGATCGACGCGATCGCCACCGCCTACAACTCCGGCAACCAGGGCGGCAACACCGGATGCACCTACGCGGTCACCGTGCCGATCGTCACCGACGACCCGGTCGTGCGCGTCGACCCGACCACGCTCGAGGCGACCGCCGAGATCGGCGCCAGCGTCGGCGCGACACTGGCGATCGGCAACGCCGGCGGCAGCGACCTGACCTGGAACATCGACACCTCCGACGACGCGAGCTGCGCCACGCCCTCGACGGTGGCTTGGCTCAGCGCAGCACCGACCAGCGGCACCGTCGCGCAGGGCGCCGCCGACACCGACGTCGCCGTGACGCTCGACTCGGCCTCGCTCGCGGTCGGCGAGTACACGACCAACCTCTGCGTGCACAGCAACGATCCCGCGACGGCGGTCGTCGCGGTGCCGGTCACCTTCACGGTCGATCCGCCGGGCGACGAGATCTTCAAGGACGGCTTCGACGGCGACCAGGTCGATCCGAACATCGTCGACAGCGGCGTGCTGGACATCGCCATCGCGCAGGACACCAACGGCCTCTACATCAACTGGCTGACCGGCGCGACGTGCAGCACGGCGTCCGGCGGCGGCTGCGGCAGCGTGGCGCAGGCGTACGACTTCAACGCCTGGGGCAGTTCGACGCTGAACTTCTTCTGGGGCACGGCGATCGCCGACACCAGCTTCTGCGTCGGCGACGGCACCAGCTGCACCGTGCTGGCCTCGGGTGCCGAGATCGGTCCGTCCTCGACGTTCGACGACAGCGATGCCGCCCTGTTCCGCACGGACGGCGAGAAGTACCTGGGCTTCAGCTTCGTCAACACGGAGACCAGCGCGGTCAACTACGGCTACGTCAAGCTGACCACCACCGGGCCGAACGGCACGCCGGCGACGCTGAACCAGTACTGGTACAACAAGGCCGGCGAGCCGATCGTGATTCCGTAGGAAGACGATCGCGCCAGGCGCTTCCGGAGGCGGGGGAAACCCCGCCTCTTTTTTTGTCGAGTCGCGCAGTCGCCGGACCCGGATTTCCGCTTCGATGCAGCGCCGACCGTCCGCGCGACGGTGCGCTCAGTCCGGCCACTCGTTCAGATGCGGTCCGAACTTCTCGCGCTGCCGGCGCACGATGCAGAAGCGATGGCCGGTCGGCGCTTCCATCACCCACCAGCGCTCATGCACGAAGGCGATGCGTTTCGCGCCGAGCGCTTCGAGGCGCTCGGCCTCGGCCTCGAGGTCGTCGGTCTCGATGTCCAGATGCACGCGCGAGGCGTGGTCGACCTTCTGCAGCAGGATCATCGGCTCGTCGGGCGCGGTTTCCAGTTCGGCGTACTTGCCGTCGCCGTCCTGATCGACGCTGGCGATCTTCTTGCCGAGCGTCCGGCTCCAGAATTCCGTGGCCGGGCCGAGATCGTCGACGTGGCAGTCGATGACGAGACTGCACAAACGGCTGCGATGCGACATGGGAACCTCCTGACCGTCAAAGCCCCGGATGGCGCGCGTCGCACTCGCGGTGCGACCGCCCGACGACTGTAGCCGCCAGCGCCTGAAGTTCGCGCAACGGGACTTCCCGTTGCACGCGCATCTTGCGGTTACTGCGCCAGCGCCAGGTCGTCGAGCATCGCCTTGAGGAAGCGCGCCGCCTCGCCGCCGGTCGCGGCGCGATGGTCGAAGGTCAGCGAGAGCGGAATCACGCGATGCGATTCGAAACCGCCCATCACCGGCGTCATCTGGTGCCGGCCCTTGCCGGCCGCGACGATCGCCACGCACGGCGGCACCACCACCGGCGTCGCGTAGCGTCCGGCGAAGACGCCGAAGTTCGACAGCGAGATCGTGTAGCCCTTGAGCTCGTCGGCGGGAATCGAGCGCTCCTCGACTTGCGTGCGCAGCCGGTTCACCGCCGCGCGCAGGCCGGCGGCGTCGAGCACGTCGGCGTTGCGCAGCGCCGGCACGAACAGTCCGTCCTCGGTGTCGACCGCGATGCCGATGTCGACCTGCGGATGCAGCGTGCGCGTGAGGTTCTCGCCGTCGAACCACGCGTTCAGCGCCGGCACCGTCTTGCACGCACGCACCAGCGCGCGGATCAGGCGCACGGTGACGTCGCTGCCGGGCAGCCAGGCGTGGATGTCGGCGTCGTCGCAGAGCGTCGTCGGCACCACCTGCGCGTGCGCCGCCGCCATCACGCGCGCCATGTTGCGGCGCACGCCCTTGAGTTGTTCCGGCTGGCCGCTGGCCTGCACCGTCGGCGGCGTGGTGCGCATCGGCTTGCCGGCGGCGGACAGCGTGGTGCGTTCGGCGTCGCGGCGCGCGGCCGCAGCGGGTGCTGCAGCGGCCGCGGGCGGGGCCGCTTCGGCGCGTACCGGTGCGGCGGGCGCCGCGCCGAGTTTTGCGGTGCCGGCCGCTGCGGCGTCCTTGACGTCCTTCAGCGTGACGACGCCGTCGGCGCCGCTGGGGCGCACGCGTGCGAGATCGACGCCGAGTTTCTTCGCCAGCGCGCGCACGGCCGGCACGGCCTTGACGCCGCCGATGCTGGTCGCCTGCTCGGCGTGCACGCGGCCGCTCGATTCCATCGCGCCGACCACGGTGCCTTCGTCGGCACGCTGAGCGGCGCCGCCGCTGGCGATCTCGCCGCCCTCGTCGGAGGCGACCACGCCCTTGTGATCCGGCGCCTCGGCGCCGGCGCCCTTGGCCGGCGCGCCGGCCGCTTTCGGCGGTGCGTGATGGTGGCCGGTCGATTCGGCTTCGGAGCGCTGCGGCAGGTTCGGATCGGGTTCGAATTCGGCCAACGCCGCGCCGGTCGCGATCACGTCGCCGGCGCTGCCGTGGGTCTTGGTCAGCTTGCCCGAGTAGGGCGAGGGCACTTCGACGACCGCCTTCGCGGTTTCCATCGACACCAGCGGCTCGTCGAGCTTGACGGTGGCACCCTCGGCGACCAGCCATTCGACGATGGTCGCGTCGGGCAGGCCTTCGCCGAGGTCGGGGAGGTGGAAGGTCTTGATGTCGGCCATGAAGTTTCGTCCTGGTGCGGCGCGCGCGGCGTCGTCAGTGGAGATGCAGCAGCACCAGCGCGGCGATCGCCGGCAGCGCCTGCACGTAGAAGATCTTGCGGCTGACCGTCCATGCGCCGTAGGCGCCGGCGACGATCACGCAAGAGAGAAAGAAGATCTTGATGTGGAACCCTTCGCCGCCCGCGGCGAGGCCCCAGACGAGGCCGGCGGCGAGGAATCCGTTGTACAGGCCCTGGTTCGCGGCCAGCGCCTTGGAGGCCTGCGCGAACTCCGGCGTGAGCGAGAACACGCGCCGTCCGAACGGCGTCGTCCACAGGAACATCTCGAGCACGAGGAAGTACCCGTGCAGCAAGGCGACGAGGCCGACGAGGAGGTTCGCGATCGCGTTCACGCGCGGCCTCCTGCTCAGCTCGCCGCCAGCGTGCGCTTCACCGCCGCGACGATGCGCTCGACGCTCGGCAGATATTTCATCTCCAGGCGGTACAGCGGGATGTGCGTGTCGTAGCCGGTCACGCGCTCGACCGGAGCGAGGAGGTCGTACATCGCCTCGTCCGCCAGCCGCGCCGCGATCTCGGCGCCGAAGCCGGCCGTGCGCGGCGCCTCGTGCACGATCACGCAGCGCCCGGTCTTCTTCACCGATTCGTGGATCGTGTCGAAGTCGAGCGGCGTCAGCGTGGCGACGTCGATGACCTCGGCGCTGATGCCCTGTTCGGCCAGTGCGTCGGCGGCTTCGAGCGTTTCCTTGACCTGCGCGCCCCAGCTGACCAGGGTCACGTCGCTGCCGTCGCGCAGCACGAAGCACACGTCGAGCGGCAGCGCTTCGCCGTCGTCGGGCACTTCTTCCTTGTACTGGCGGTAGATGCGTTTCGGCTCGAAGAACATCACCGGATCCGGATCGCGGATCGCCGCGAGCAGGAGGCCGTAGGCGCGCCCCGGCGACGACGGCAGCACGACGCGCAGCCCCGGGATGTTGGTGAACAGCGCCTCGTTCGCTTCGGAATGGTGCTCCGGCGCGCGGATGCCGCCGCCCCACGGCGCGCGGAACACGGCCGGGCAGGTCAGGCGGCCGCGCGTGCGCGTGCGCATGCGTGCGGCGTGGCAGGCGATGTGTTCCATCATCGGATAGATGAAGCCTTCGAACTGCGCTTCGGCGATCGGCTTCATGCCTTGTGAGGCAAGGCCGACCGTGAGGCCGGCGATGCTGGCTTCGTCGAGCGGCGTGTCGATCACGCGCGCCGCGCCGAACTTCTCCTGCAATCCCTGCGTCGCGCGGAACACGCCGCCGTTGACGCCGACGTCCTCGCCGAGCACGACGACGCTGGGGTCGACGCGCATCTCGTGGGCGAGCGCCTGGGTGACGGCTTCGATGAGAGTGATTTGTGCCATGGGCTCGTATCCGTGTTCAGTGCGCGGCTTTGTCGGCAGCGATCGCTGCGGCGCGCTGCGCGGCCAGATCGGCCGGCACTTCGGCGAAGGTGTAGTCGAACATCGCTTCGACCGATTGCGATTTCGTTTCGAGGTAGGCGTTGACTTCGGCGTCGACCTTCGCCGCGCACTCGGCCTTCCACGCCTCTTCCTCCTGCTCGGTCCAGGCGTTCATCGACATCAGGTAGTTCTTGATGCGCCGCAACGGCTCGCGGTTCCAGGCGTCCTTGACCTCGGCCTCGCCGCGGTAGCGGCGCGCGTCGTCGGCGGTGGTGTGGTCGGACAGGCGATAGGTGACCGCCTCGATCACCATGCCGCCGTGGCCGTGGCGCGCACGCTTGATCGCGTGGTCCATCGCCGCGCGCATCGCGATCAGGTCGTTGCCGTCGACTTGCAGGCATTCCAGGCCCGCGGCGATGCCCTTCTGAGCGAGCGTCTTCGCGCCGGTCTGGATGCTGCGCGGCACCGAGATCGCCCATTGGTTGTTGACGATGACGGCGACCAGCGGCAGCGTCATCGCGCCGGCGACGTTGATCGCGCCGTAGAAATCGCCCTTCGACGAACCGCCGTCGCCGACCACGGTGACGGCGACGCGCGGTTCCTTGCGCGTCTTGAACGCCAGCGCGGCGCCGGCCGCGTGCAGGCACTGCGTGGCGATCGGCACGCACCAGGCGAAGTCGTGCGCGGGACCGGAGAAATTGTTGCCGCGCTCGTCGCCACCCCAGTAGAGCAGCACTTCGCGCGGACGGACGCCGCGATAGAACTGCGCGCCGTACTCGCGATACATCGGCGCGAACACGTCGTCTTCCTGCATCGCGCTGCCGATCGCGACGTGCGCAGCTTCGTGGCCGAGGCAGGAGGCGTAGGTGCCGAGCTTGCCGGTGCGTTGCAGCGCTACGGCCTTGGCGTCGAAGGTGCGCGTGAACAACATCAACTTGTACAGTTCCACGAGTTGCCGGATGTCGCGGGCGATCGCGGGCAGGTCGTCGCGGACGAGCTTGCCGTCGGCGTCGAGGTACTGCAGGAATTCGATTTCGAAAGTGGCGGCGGTGGACAAGAAGCCTCCGAAAACAGCGGCGCGCAGAGCGCATTTTTTCAATACGTAGCCGAATGGCTGGCGTTCGGGGCGAGCGCCGGCAAGCGCTTCGCCGTTCGGCTGGCGGGGGCCGGAACGGTAGCCAAGTCGCGCCGTGCTTCGCAAGGCCCGACGCAACATGGCATGTGGCCTCGCGCGCTACACTGCAAGCTTCCCTTCGCCGGTACCACGATGAACGAACCGATCAACCTGCGTCCGCTCGAGAGCGGGATCGAAACGGACCTGCGCGAACGCACCACCTACGGCGGCTATCTGCAGCTCGACACGCTGCTGTCGGCGCAGAAGCCGCTCAGCGATCCGCCGCTGCACGACGAGATGCTGTTCATCGTCCAGCACCAGGTCGCGGAGCTGTGGATGAAGCTGCTCGTGCACGAGCTGCGCGCGGCGATCGTGCGCCTGCGCGCCGACGACGTCGACGCGACGCTGAAGATCCTCGCCCGCGTGAAGCAGGTGCAGCGCCAGCTGTTCGAGCAGTGGGCGGTGCTGGAGACGCTGACGCCGACGGAGTACATGCAGTTCCGCCCGGTGCTGGGGCCGTCGTCGGGCTTCCAGTCGCTGCAGTACCGCGCGATCGAGTTCCTGCTCGGCAACAAGAACGCCGGCATGTTGAAGGTGTTCGACCACGATCCGGCCGCGCAGGCCGAGCTGCGCACGCAGCTGGAAGCGCCGAGCCTGTACGACGAGTTCCTGCGCTATCTCGCGCGGCGCGGCCATGCGATCCCGGCGGCCTGCCTCGACCGCGACGTCACGCGGCCGCACGAGCGCACGCCCGAGCTGGTGCCGGTGTTCAAGCGCATCTACGAGAACGCGAGCGAGTTCTGGCCGGAATACCATCTGTGCGAGCAGCTGGTCGACATCGAGGAGAGTTTCCAGCTCTGGCGTTTCCGCCACATGAAGACTGTCGAGCGCATCATCGGCCATCGCCGCGGCACCGGCGGCTCGTCGGGCGTCTCGTTCCTGAAGAAGGCGCTCGACCTGACCTTCTTCCCGGAGCTGATCGACGTGCGCACCGAGATCGGCAGCTGACCGGTTCGAACGTTCGTTTGCGCGAGCGCGGCGCATTGACGCGTTGGCGTTCGATCGGTGCTGGGAAACTTTCCACCACCGCGGGCGGGGAATCCGCGGCGCCCCGGCTCGTCCGATTCCCCGCGTCCATATTGCGCTGCGGTTTGACCTCGCCGCCGCGAGCGGTTACACGTGAACGGTTTGTTCACGTTCGCTTCCAGGAAACCCATGTCCACGACCGCTACCGACGCAGCCGCGCCGCCGAATTTCCCGCAGAAGATGGGGCATCCACGCCCGCTGTGGATGCTGTTCATGACGGAATTCTGGGAGCGCTTCGCGTTCTACGGCATCCGCTGGGCGCTGGTGCTGTACATCGTGGCGCAGTTTCACGGCGGCGATCCGAGCGGCGAGGCGCCGGCGAACCGCACCTACGGCGCGTATCTGGCGCTGGTCTACGCCAGCGCGATCTTCGGCGGCTACATCGCCGACCGCGTGCTTGGCTACCAGCGCTCGATCCTGCTCGGCGCGGTCGTGATGTCGGCTGGCCTGTTCATGATCTCGCTGCCGGAGCCGCACATCTTCGAACTCGGCCTGGCCACGATCATCTGCGGCAACGGCCTGTTCAAGCCGAACATCTCGACCATGGTCGGCAAGCTCTACGGCGTGGGCGACGGCCGTCGTGACGCCGGCTTCACGATCTTCTACATGGGCATCAATCTCGGCGGATTCCTGTCGCCGATCCTGACCGGCATCCTCGCCGAACAGGTGTTCGGCACCGCCGCGATGCCGGCCTACAAGATGGTGTTCATCGCCTCGGGCATCGGCATGCTGATCAGCCTGGTCTGGTTCTGGATCGGCCGCAGCCAGCTGGAGGGCATCGGCCGGCCGCCGCAGGACGGCGCCTCGAGGGCGCGCGTGCTGTACGTGCTGATCGGCGTGATCGCCGCGATCCCGGTCATGTACGGCCTGCTCGCGATGGGCGCCGGCACGCTGGCCTGGATCCTTGGCATCATGTTCGTCGCGCTGTGCGCGCTGCTGCTGGTCGAAGGCGTCCGCGAAGGCGCCGTGCAGCGCGACAAGACCATCGCGATGCTGATCATCTTCGCCTTCAACGTGCTGTTCTGGATGTTCTTCGAGCAGGCCGGCAGCTCCTTCACCTTCCTCGCCGATCGCATCGTCAACCGCGAGTTCGGCGACTGGACCTTCCCGAACGCCTGGTTCCAATCGGTCAACTCGCTGGCGATCATCGCGCTGGCGCCGATCATCGCGGTGATCTGGGTGTGGATGGGCAGGCGCAACGTCGAGCCGTCGATCCCGCGCAAGTTCGGCCTCGGCCTGATCTTCAACGGCCTGGCCTTCCTGCTGCTGATGTTCGCGCTGTCGAGCCTGGTCAGCGACGCGGGCAAGATCCCGTTCTGGACCCTGTTCATGGTCTACGTGATCCAGTCGGTCGGCGAGCTGTGCCTGTCGCCGATCGGCCTGTCGATGGTGACCAAGCTCGCCCCGCTGCGCCTGGTCGGCTTCGGCATGGGCGGCTGGTTCCTCTCCACCGGCATCGGCAACAACCTGTCCGGCATCTTCGCCGGCCACGTCAGCGGCGAAGGCGGCATGACCGTCGAATCGGCCCTCGGCGGCTACACCTTCGGCTTCTGGGCCCTGGTCGGTGCCGGCGTGCTGCTGTTCCTGATCGCGCCGCTGATCAATCGGTTGATGCACGGGGTGAGGTAGTGAGGAACGAGAAAACGGCGGAGTGAGAAACGAGAGTCGCACGCACCAGCCCCCGTTCCTCGCTTCTCCAACTCGCTCCTTCGCTTCAGACAGGCGCCAACTTGTCGAGCACGCGCTGCAACGCGCGTCGCTCGTCGGCGTCGAGCCGCGCCAGCAGTTCGCGCTCGTGCTCGCGCGCCAGCGGCGCGACGACGTCGTGGATCTTCCATCCCTTGGCCGACAGCAGCAGTACCGAGCGGCGCTTGTCACCGTCGTGCGTGCGGCGCACGACGCGCTTGGCCTCGACCAGGCGCGCCAGCGCGCGGCTGACTGCGACCTTGTCCATCTCGGTGCGTTCGGCCACCTCGCGCGCGGACAGCCCGGCGCCGTCGAAGCGCGCCAGCACCGCGATCACGCGCCACTCGGTCATGGTCAGGTCGAAGCGCTGCTGGTACTCGCGCGCGATCGCCTGGCTGATCCGGTTGGACAGGATCGACAGCCGGTAGGGCAGGAAGCGTTCGAGCTCGAGCGGGGTGTGATCGGTCATGCGGCGGCGCGCCTTGAAAATGGTTTCAATTGTAACTAGTCTGTCCGGGTCGATCCATTGTCGCGCAGGAGCGGCCGTCAGAAGCCGCATCCTCCCATCTTTCGGAGTATCGCCATGAACGCCCAGCCCAATCTCGGCATGCAGGTCACCACGTTCGACAATCCGATGGGGATCGACGGCTTCGAGTTCGTCGAATTCGCCGCGCCCGAAGGCCAGGGCGAGTTCATGCACGACTACTTCCGCCGCATGGGCTTTTCCGCCGTGCTGCGCCACCAGTCGCGCCCGATCACGGTGTACCGCCAGGGCCGGGTGAACTTCCTGCTGAACGAGTCGCCCGACTCGTTCGCGGCCGACTTCGCACGCGCGCACGGTCCGAGCGCCTGCGGTTTCGCGATCGGCTTCAACAAGCCGGTGAGCGAAGTGCTCGACGCCGTGCTCGCCAACGGCGGCGAGAAGATCGTCGACAAGGCCGACACGCGCGCGGTCGACGCGCCGGTCATCAAGGGCATCGGCGATTGCATGCTGTACCTGGTCGACCGCGCCCGCGACGACCTCTACGCCGACTACGTGCCGGTCGAGGGCGCCGAGTCGAATCCGGCCGGATTCGGCCTGACCTTCATCGACCATCTGACCCACAACCTCTACTTCGGCAACATGCAGAAGTGGTCGGACTACTACGAGAAGCTGTTCAACTTCCGCGAGATCCGCTACTTCGACATCAAGGGCGCCAAGACCGGCCTGGTCTCGAAGGCGATGACGGCGCCGGACGGCATCGTGCGCATTCCGCTCAATGAATCGAGCGATCCGAAGTCGCAGATCAACGAATACCTCGACGCCTACAAGGGCGAGGGCATCCAGCACATCGCGCTGTTCACCGACGACATCTACGCGACGGTCGAGGCGATGCGCGCGCGGAACATCGAGTTCCTCGACACGCCGGACACCTACTTCGAAGTCATCGACGTGCGCGTGCCGAACCACGGCGAGGACGTGCCGCGCCTGGCCAGAAACAAGATCCTCATCGACGCCGACCCGGAGACCAAGCAGCGCAAGCTGCTGCAGATCTTCACCCAGAACGCGTTCGGGCCGATCTTCTTCGAGATCATCCAGCGCAAGGGCAACGAGGGTTTCGGCGAAGGCAACTTCCAGGCGCTGTTCGAATCGATCGAGCGCGACCAGATGAAGCGCGGCGTGCTGTAATCGCCGCGCTCGACGCGAACCGCAGCATCCTTCGTTCCTTCCACCGCACCATTTCGGCGTCAGGCCCGCGAACGCGGGCATCCATTTCGAGGCGGCGATGAAACGCCATGGATTCCCGCATCGCGGGAATGATGCCGGCAGGAAGACTTCCGATGTCGATCGTCAGCAACGGCTACCAATCCGGCTTCGGCAACGAGTTCGTCACCGAGGCGGTCGCCGGCACCTTGCCGGTCGGGCGCAATTCGCCGCAGCGCGTCGCGCACGGGCTGTACGCCGAGCAGCTGTCCGGAACGGCGTTCACCGCGCCGCGTCACGCCAACCGACGCAGCTGGCTCTACCGCATCCGTCCGGCGGCGATGCACGGCACGTTCGTGCCGTTCGCGCAGCCGTACTTCCACAACGACTTCGGCGACGGCCCCGTCACGCCGGACCAGCTGCGCTGGAGCCCGCTGCCGCTGCCGCGGCAGCCGACCGATTTCGTCGAAGGCCTGTTCACGATGGCCGGCAACGGGTCGGCGGCCGCGCAGACCGGCATCGGCATCCATCTGTACGCCGCCGATCGCGACATGCAGGGCCGCTGGTTCTACGACGCGGACGGCGAACTGCTGATCGTGCCGCAGCAGGGCGGCCTGCACATCGAGACCGAACTCGGCGTGCTCGACGTCGTTCCCCACGAGATCGCCGTGATTCCGCGCGGCGTGCGCTTCCGCGTCGCGCTGCCGGACGGTCCTTCGCGCGGCTACGTGTGCGAGAACTTCGGCGCGATGCTCAAGCTGCCCGACCTCGGTCCGATCGGCAGCAACGGCCTGGCCAATCCGCGTGACTTCCTCGCGCCGAACGCCGCGTACGAAGACGTCGAAGGGGATTTCGAACTCGTCGCGAAGTTCCAGGGCCACCTGTGGCGCGCACCGATCGGTCATTCGCCGATCGACGTGGTCGGCTGGCACGGCAACTACGCGCCGTACAAGTACGACCTGCGCCGCCACAACACGATCGGCTCGATCAGCTACGACCATCCCGATCCGTCGATCTTCCTCGTGCTGCATTCGCCCGGCGAGCACGAGGGCGTCAGCAACATGGACTTCGTGATCTTCCCGCCGCGCGTGCTGGCGATGCAGGACACGTTCCGTCCGCCGTGGTTCCACCGCAACGTCGCCAGCGAGTTCATGGGACTGATCCATGGCGCCTACGACGCGAAGGCCGAAGGGTTCGCGCCAGGCGGCTGCTCGCTGCACAACAGCTTCACCGGTCACGGTCCGGACGCGGCGACCTTCGAGAAGGCGAGCGCGGCGGACACCTCGAAACCGGACTACATCAAGGACACGATGGCCTTCATGTTCGAATCGCGCGCGGTGATCCGCCCGACCGTGCAGGCGATCGACGCGGCGCATCGTCAGCGCGACTATCAGGCGTGCTGGCAGGGATTGCGCAAGAATTTCCCGGCGGCGTGACGGGAAGCCCCGGCACTCGCGGATCGCGACATCGACACACACTCTTCCCGCAGACGGTCGCCGCAGTAGCCGCGACCATCGGCGACATCCTCGAAAACGGAGTCCGACCATGAAGCTTGGCAGTCTCAAGGAAGGCGGCCGCGACGGCACGCTGATCGTCGTCAGCCGCGATCTCGCGCGCGCGGTGCGCGCGACGGCGATCGCGTCGACGTTGCAGCAGGCGTTGGAAGACTGGTCGAACGTGGCGCCACGGCTGAACGCGCTGTCGGAAGCCTTGAACGACGGCAAGGCCGAGGGCGCGTTCGCGCTGGACCCGGCCGCGCTGGCCGCGCCGCTGCCGCGCGCCTACGAATTCGTCGACGGCAGCGCCTACCTGCCGCACGTCGAGCGCGTGCGCCGCGCGCGCGGCGCCGAAGTGCCGGAGAGCTTCTACGTCGATCCGCTGATGTACCAGGCGACCAGCGCCGGCTTCTACGGCCCGCGCGATCCGATCCTCGCCGCCAGCGAGGACTGGGGCATCGACCTCGAAGCCGAAGTCGTCGTCGTCACCGACGACGTGCCGATGGGCGTCTCGGCCGAGAATGCGGCGGGGCATGTGCAGCTGATCGGTCTGGTCAACGACGTCTCCCTGCGCAATCTGATTCCGGCGGAGCTGGCCAAGGGCTTCGGCTTCCTGCAGTCCAAGCCGCGCTCGGCGCTGTCGCCGGTGTTCGTCACGCCGGACGAGCTCGGTGACGCCTGGCGCGCGAACAAGCTGCACCTGCCGATGCGCACCTGGATCAACGGAAAGTGGTTCGGCGAGGCCGAATGCGGCGTCGACATGCAGTTCGACTTCGCCCAGCTCGTCGCACACGCGGCGAAGTCGCGGCCGCTGTCGGCCGGCACGATCGTCGGCTCTGGCACCATCGCGAACGAGGACACCTCCAAGGGCGCCTCGTGCCTCGCCGAGCAGCGCACGGTCGAGACGCTGCGCGACGGCAAGCCGTCGACGCCGTTCCTGAAGTTCGGCGACACGGTGCGCATCGAGATCACCGACGCCGCCGGCAAGAGCCTGTTCGGCGCGATCGAGCAGGTCGTGACGAAGCAGGCGGTGTGAGGCGATGAGCGCCGACGCCGAGCCGGACGACTTCACGCTCCACGACTACTGGCGCTCGAGCGCCAGCTATCGCGTGCGCATCGGCCTGAACCTGAAAGGACTGCGCTACGCGCAGAAGCCGGTGCACCTGGTCAGGAACGGCGGCGAGCAGCACGGCGCCGAGCATCACGCATTGAATCCGATGGACGCGGTGCCGGTGCTCGTGCACGGCGCGAACGTGATCCGGCAATCGCTGGCGATCCTGGAATACCTCGACGAAGTCGCCGGTCCGGCGGCGCCGAGACTGCTGCCGGTCGACCCGCTCGCGCGTGCGCGCGTGCGGTCGCTCGCGCTGCTGATCGCCTGCGACGTGCATCCGCTGAACAACCTGCGCGCGATGCAGTACCTCGAACGCGAACTGGGCGCGGCGGCGGACGTGCGCGAGACCTGGATGCGGCACTGGATGGCCGAAGGATTCCGCGCCTTCGAAGCGCTGCTCGCTACCGACGCCGCGACCGGTCTTTGTTGCCACGGCGATACGCCGACCCTGGCCGACGCCTGCCTGATTCCGCAGGTCTACAACGCGAACCGCTTCGGCGTGGATCTGGCGCCGTTCCCGACGATCCGGCGCGTCAACGAGCATTGCCTGTCGCTGCCGGCATTCGATGCGGCGCGGCCGGAGCGGCAGCCGGACGCCGCATGAGGCGCACCTAGTCGTTCCTGGTCCGATCCACGTGGATCACGTGGTCCGGCGCTTCTGATTCGACGCTCAAGGGGGTTCTTCGCCAGCGCGGAGCGGCCGTCATTGGCGCACCTCCGAGCACGCTCCATGCGTAGCTGCCAGCGCTGCAAAGCAGAAACGCATAGCCGGCTGTCGTAGCGCTCCGCCATTTCAGAGGCGTCGACGGATCCAGCGACATCACGGCGGCCAATGAATGGGGCGCCAGAAACCCTGCACGTATGCCGCTGCCGAACAGATAAAGGCCGATGACGAGCAGACCGAGCGCGACTTCCCGGTCCCGATGAAAGCGTATGAAGGTCAAAAGGAATGCGCTTTCGGCGAGCAGCCATGGGAAATCGTTGCCAAACTCCAGCAGCTGCGCGATTGCGAAGACGGCTGCGGCGACCAATGAGGCGAGCAGAACTCGCGACATTCCCGCTCAGCCGGCGATGTAGCGCTGCAACTGCTCGATCTGCGTGCTCTGCTCGCTGATCAACGCCTTGACCAGGTCGCCGATCGAGACCACGCCGACGACCTTGCGGCTGTCGACCACCGGCAGATGGCGCACGCGCCGGTCGGTGCACAGGCGCATGCAGGTTTCCACGGTGTCGTCGGGGCCGACCGTCAGCACGTTCGGCGACATGATCTCGCTGACCGGCGTGTCGTTGGAGTGGCGGCCCATCAGGATCACCTTGCGCGCGTAGTCGCGCTCGGAAACGATGCCGACGAGCTCGTCGCCGCGCATCACCAGCAGCGCGCCGATGTAGTGGTCGGCCATGGTGCGGATGGCGTCGAGGACGGGTGCGTCGGGGCCGACCGAGTAGATGTCGCTGCCTTTTTCCGCGAGCAGATGCTTGACCTGAAGCATGCGTCCTCCGCCGGAGCGCGGCCTTGCGCCGCGACGGGAAGTGTAGCGCCGCCGCGCGGACGAGGCTCGCCGCCGCGCAGCACGCGGCGGCGAGTCGGCGGGGCTAAGGGCAGTCGAAGCCGTCGGCGAACAGCACCGGAATCAGCGGCGCCTCCGCACTGGCGTCGTTGTTGGCGGCGACCGGATCGGTGCTGGCCGAGGTCGCCGAGGCGACGAGCGTGACCGGCCCGGCCAGCGAGCGTGCGACGCAGGCATGGGTCGTCACGACCAGCGTCGCGCCGGAGGCCAGCGTCGGGAATGCGCATGGGAACGCCGTCGTGCAGTCGCCGCTGTTGGATTTGAACGTCAGGCCCGCGGGCAGCGCGCTGGTCAGCTGCACGTTGGTCGCCGCGGCGGGACCGTTGTTGGTCACGCTGATCGTATAGCTCGACTCCATGCCGGGCTCGACGCCGCTCGGCGGTGTCAGCGTGACGGCGAGATCGGCGCCTTCGCCGACCTCGCCGACCGGCAACGGCCAGGCCCACACGCCGCGGCTGCGCGTGTAGGCGGCCAGGGTGGTGAAGCCGCGGTCGATCGACAGGCTCCAGACCATCACGTGCGGCAGGCTGTCGAAGCGCTGCCAGACCGGCGTCGCCGCTGTGATGTCGTCGGTGAAGTACAGACCCCAGTCCATGCCGACGAAGACCTGCCTGGGAATGTGCGGATTGACGATGATCGCGTTGGCCGGGATGTCGGGCAGGTTGCCGCTCTTGTCGACCCAGTCGAAGCTCGCGCATTGTGCGGTGCAGGTCACCTGCAGCACGTGGCCCGGAGTCGCCGGCGCGTTCGCGGTGAAGCCGCCGATCGCAGCGTAGCCGACCAGCGGGTTCAGCGGATCGGTGGCGACGTCCATGACCGGCCGGTTCGGCAGCACCACGTTGCCGTCGGTCACATCGACCGCCGTCGCCGCACCGGAGGTGCCGAGGCCGAACACGTACTGCACGTTGCCGTCGTTGGTGCCGACGATGGCGATGCTCGGGTCGGTGACGGAATAGTGCACGTTATTGATGAACGAGCGCGCCTGCAGCGAGCCCTTGGTCAGGTCGGCGGTCTTGGCCGCCCAACCGTCGCCGTTGACGCCGCCGGTGGTGGTTTCCCACACGCGATTGGAGCCGGCGATCAGGTGCGTGCAGCCCTGCGTGCTGGTGCAGCCGCTGCCGGCCACGTCGAGCGCGCCGTAGCGGTAGATGTCGAACGGGAAGATGAAGCTCAGCGTGTCGCCGCCCCAGTCGCCGGAGGCGAAAGCGTCCGCGTCGTTCGGCCCGTCGGTGCTGACGACCACGTTGCCGTTCTGGCTGGAGTAGTACCAGCGCTGGCCGAGCACCGGCTCGATGCGCGAGACGATACCGTCGGCGCCGTTGGTCGCGTTCCAGGCGCTGGCTGCGGGCGTGCCGGAGAACACCGCCGCCGCGCTGCCGTTGTCCTGGAAGCCGGCGGTCACGCCCGAGCTGGCGGACGTGGCGAAGTTGGCCGTGATGTCGCCGTGGTAGACCTCGATCGTCGGCAGCGTGTCGTTGAGGGAAATCCAGCTGGCGTTGTCGTAGCTGGTCGCCGTCAGCGCGTTGCTAAGGTAGTAGACGCCGCCGTCGTTGCCGTTGAGCACCTTGTTCGCGTCGCCGCCGACGATCGCGCGCGCATGGTTGTCCGGATGCACCGGGCCGTTGTCGTAGGCTCCGGTCAGATTGGTCCAGGTGGTGCCGCCGTTGGACGAGCGGTACAGGTCGACGGTGCTGAGGAAGACGACGTTCGGATCGGTCGGCGAGACGGTGATGCCGGCGTCGTACCACATCTGCGAACCCGGATCGCCGGGCTTGCCGGTCTGCGCCCAGGTGTCGCCGCCGTCGGTGGTCTTCCAGATGCCGGTGATGCCGCTGTCGGACGGGTTGGCGAACATCGCGTAGAGCGTCATCGAGTCGCTCGGCGCGACGGCGATTTCCAGGCGTCCGCGCGAGGTGTTCGGCGTGCCGTTGCCGGTGCCGCTGGGGAAACCGTTGGCGAGCAGGGACCAGTCGGAGACGGCCGGGCAGCCGCTCGCCGGCATGTTCGCGCGATAGACGCCGTTGGCGCCGTTGTTGACGAGGTCGGGCTGCACCGGCGTCGGCTGGCTGCGCGTGCCGACGGCGGCGTACAGCACGGTGCTGCCGCTGCGATTCACCGCGACCAGGCCGGTCATGTCCTGGCGTTGCGGCGGCGTGGCCGTGTTGTAGGCGTTGGTGTAGCAGGGGCCGGCCCAGTTCGCGCCGGCGTCGTAGGAGAAGTACAGGCCGGTCTTGGTGCCGACGATGACGTTGTCGGAATCGTTCGGATCGACCACCACCTTGCCGATCGCCTGGTACTGCGGAAAGCCGCCGGCGGACGGGCCGTACATCGGATTGAACACGTCCAGGCCGAGCAGGCTCCAGGTCTCGCCACGGTCGGTGCTCTTGAGGATGCCGGCCGCGCCGAAGGAGAACGAGCCGAAACGCAGGTCGCCGGTGCCGGCGTAGAGCACGGCCGGGTTGTTCGGATCGAGCGTGAGGTCGCCGATCGCCATGCTGGCGATCTCGGGAAAGTCGGTCTTGATTTCCCAGGTCGTCGCCGCCGAACAGCAGTTGGTGGTCTTCCAGACGCCGCCGCCGTCGGAGCCGATCCAGGCGACCGCCGGATCGCTCGGATCGCTGACGATCACGTTCGTGCGTCCGGCGTTGCTGCCGTTGCCGAAGCCTTCGCCGACCAGCGGCTTCGGGCCGAGCAGGGTGAAGGCGTCCGGATCGAGCGCGAAGGCCTGGTTCTGCGATCGCGAGTAGCTGCGCTTGCCGGTCGGCGTGGCCGACGCGATGCGCTTGTCCTGTTTGGCTGCATCGAGCAGCCAGGTCGGCTCGAAGCGCATGTGGTGCGGATCGCCGGCGTAGGCCAGGCGCGTCGCCCAGTAGTCGCCTTCCACCGGCGGGCGCCCGCCTTCCTCCGCTTCTTCGAACCCTCCGCGTGCGAACGGCCTTTCGGCTGCGTGCCAATACCAGCCGCCGGCCGCTGCGAGGATTCCCGCGGCCATCCATCCAGCGAACTTCCGCATCGACTCTCTCCCAGTCGCTCAGGGGCTGAGCATCCATCCGTCTCGCAGCGGATCATATTCCGCTGCAAGGCAGGTGGCAGACCTGCTGTACGCGCCGGCGGATTTGTCCAGTGCCTGCGTCCCGCCCGGGCGGCGAGGTCAGCTGCTGGGGAGGTATTCGTCGATCAGATACAGCGGACGCTGCTTGGATTCGACGTACAGGCGGCCGAGGTATTCGCCGATCACGCCGAGCGCCATCAGCTGCGCTCCGCCGAGGAACAGCACGACCACCATCAGCGAGGGGTAGCCGCGCACCGGGTCGCCGAGCCACAGCGCCTTGCCGAGCACCCATAGGCCGAACAGGAAGGCGACGATCGCGGTGAGCAGGCCGAAATAGGTCGCCAGCTTCAGCGGCGCGCCGGAGAACGAAGTGATGCCCTCGATGGCGAAGTTCCACAGCTTCCAGTAGTTCCACTTGGTCTCGCCGGCGTAGCGCGGGTCGCGGTGGTAGACCACCGAGATCTGGCGGAAACCGACCCAGGTGAACAGGCCTTTCATGAAGCGCTGGCGCTCGCGCACCTGCTTCAGCGCGTCGAGCGCGCGGCGCGAGAGCAGGCGGAAGTCGCCGGTGTCGCGCGGGATCGGCGTCGAGGACAGCTTCTCCATGACGCGATAGAAGCCCGAGGCGGTGAACTTCTTGAAGCCGGTCTCGCCGGCGCGTGACGCGCGCGTGCCGTAGACGACGTCGTAGCCTTCGCGCCAGTGCTGCACGAAGGTCGGGATCAATTCGGGCGGATCCTGCAAGTCGGCGTCGATGACGACCGCGGCGTCGGCGTCGACGTAATCGAGGCCGGCGGTCAGGGCGAGCTCCTTGCCGAAGTTGCGCGACAGCTTCAGCGTCGACACGCGCGCATCCCCCTCGCGCAGCGAGGACATCACCGCGTAGGTGTCGTCGCGGCTGCCGTCGTCGACGTAGAGCACTTCCGATTGCACATCGAGTTGATCGAGTACGGCGGCCAGGCGTGCGTGGAACTCACGCAAGCCCTCGCTCTCGTTGTAGGCCGGCACGACGACGGTGAGTTTCGGCATGGAAGCGACCATCCTGGAAAGCGCCGATGCTAGCCGACCGCGATGACGCGCGGAATCGTGCGATCAACGCGGCAGGTAACCTGCGCCGCCGAGCTGGTTCGCCTGGCGCTGGATCCAGGCCACACGGCGCTGCACGTACGGCGAGGGCCGATCGACGCGCAGGCGCGCCGGATTGGGCAGCACCGCGGCGAGCAGGGCCGACTGGCGCGCGTCGAGCTGCGCCGGCGCGACGTGGAAATAGCGTTCGCTCGCCGCCGCCGCGCCGTAGAGGCCGTCGCCGAACTCGGCGATGTTCAGATAGACCTCGAGGATGCGCCGCTTCGGCCACAGCGCCTCGATCAGCACGGTGAAATACGCTTCCAGGCCCTTGCGCACGAAACTGCGGCCGTTCCACAGGAACAGGTTCTTCGCGACCTGCTGGCTGATCGTGCTGGCGCCGCGCAGGCGCTCGCCGTCCTCGGCCTCGGCCAGCGCGTCCTGGATCGCGTCGAAGTCGAAACCGTGATGGCTGGGAAACTTCTGGTCCTCGGCGGCGACCAGGGCGATCGGCAGCGCCGGCGACACGCGTTCCCACGGCGTCCAGCGATAGTGCAGCGAGAAGTCGCGATCGCCGGCGAGCCGGGCGCCGAGCCAGTCCTGCAGCATCACCGCCGAGGTCAGCGGCGGCACGAAGCGCAGCGCGAGCACCGCGAGCAGGCTGGCGGCGAGCCACACCGCCGAGGCGAGCAGCAGCCAGCGAAGCAGGCGACGCGTGAAGGAGCGGGCGGTGGACATCGGAAGTGTGGCGGTCCGAAAACGACACCGGCGCGGAGGTCCGCGCCGGTGACTTGCAGCTTAGCCCGCCGTCGCTGCGGGCGGTACTCGTCTCAGTGGCACATGTATTCACCGCCGCTGCCGCTGGCTTGCTCGAAGCCGTTGGCGAAGATCACGTCGGTCGGGCCGCCGTTGCCGATGCTGACTTCGTCGAGCCAGAAGCCCGAATACTCGGCACCGCCGTCGCTGGAGAACCGCCAGCGGATCTTCACGGTCTGGCCCGCGTAGGACGCCAGGTCCGAGCCGAACGAGCGGAACACCGGCGTCGCCGTGTCGTTGTTCGGGTCGGCCGCGTTGCTGGCGGTGCTGACGCCATTGAAGGCGCGGCGCGAGGTCGGGAAATTGCAGCCATTGCCCTGCGTCTGCGCGAAGCTGCTCGGATAGCCGCCGGTCGGCGGCAGATCGTTCCAGGTCGCGCCGCCGTCGGTCGAGATTTCGGTGACGGCACCGTCCCACTGATACTCGATGTTGTACTGCGCCTTGTAGCTCAGGCTCGCGTTCGCGGGCAGGGTCAACGCCGGCGTTTCGATGCTGGCGCATGCTCCGGCCGGATACAGGGCGCCGTCGGCGGCGTTGTGGTAGCTGAAGGTGCCGGCGCTGGCCGCGGTGTCGGTGATCTGCCACGGCGCCTGCATCGTCATATAGGCGTGGGTGTCCACGTCGTCGAGGAACGCGGCCGGATCGGGTCCGTCGACACCGCTGGGCGTCGCGGCCACCGTGCTCGACACCACGCTGGTGTTTCCGGTGGAGTCCTTGGCGAACACGCGGTAGAAGTACGGCGTGCCGTTGGTGACGCCGGTGTCGGCGAACGTGGTCGCAGTCAACGCGCTGGTCAGCGTGGTCGGCGCACCGAAGTACGGATCGGTATCGCGCAGCACGGTGTACTGGATGTCGGTCGCGGCCGGACATTGCGAGGTCGCGGCCGCCCAGTTCAGATCGACGCTGCAGCTGGAATTGGCGCCGTCGGCGACCAGCGAATGCGTGTCGAAGGACGGCAACAGCGTGCACTCGTCCTGCGAAACCACATTGAAGCACGCGGAGATCTCACCCTCGACGTCGTTCTGCACGCCGCGCACCTTGTAGGCATAGCTGTAGCCGCCTTGCGTGCGGGTGTCGACCAGCGGCGAGGCGGCGCCGGCGGCGACGAGGTGGAAGTCCCCGGCCGCCGCGCTGGCGCAGGTGCCGTCGGCGCGATAGAGCTGGAAGCTCTGCGCACCGGCCGCCCCGGTGAAGCCGATGCCGATTCCGCCGGTGCCGTTGCTGGCCGCGCTCAACGCCGTCGGTGCCGGGAACGCAGCGGAGTCGGGCATGCCGAAGGCGCCGGAGACCGCCAGCGCGTAACCCTGGCGATCGGAGCCGGAGCTGCCGTCGCCGGGCACGTTGGCCGCCTTGACCCGGAAGGTATAGCTGCCGGCGACCGGCGTGGTCAGGCGCACTTGTTCGACGGTGTCTTTCGCGTTCGCGGAGCCGCCCGGAGTCGAGACGCCGGAAGCGAAGTGGTTGCCGAGATAGGTGCCGCCCGGTCCGACGACTTCGAGGTCGAGATCGTTGATCAGCGCGGAGGCAACGCCCGGTGCGGCGTCGACGTCGAACCAGGTCAGCGTCGCGCGCAGTTCGACGCCGGCGGCCACGTTCGCAATGGTGTATTCGTTGACGTCTCCGGTCTCCAGGCCAGCGGCGTTGGTGCGCTCGAACAGGCGCAGGCGGCGGCTGTCGTCGCCTCCCGGCATCGTGTTCTTGAACCACAGATTGCCGTCGAGCCAGGCGCGTCCCCAGCCGTTCTCGACCGTGGGCCACGTCGTGCTCACCAACGGGTTGGTGCCGTTGAGCAGCACCGCCTTCATCAGCGCACCGGTCGGATTGTGCGGATCGGCCGCGGTCTCTTCGCCGCGTGGATAGAAGCCTTCGCTGAAGTACTGGCGCATCAGCGCGGCGTTGCCGGTCAGGGTCGGCGCCGCCATCGAGGTGCCGGAGATCGAGCGCGTCTGCGGCGCCAATACGGTCGAAGTCACCGGGGTCGCCGACGTGCTGTTGCGCGCCGAGACCACGCTGCTGCCGGGCGCCGCGATGTCCGGCTTGGCGCGACCGTCGGCGGCCGGTCCGAGATTGGAGTAGCTCGCGTGTGCGGTGCTGCCCGCATGGTTGAGCGCGGCCACGCTGAGCGCGTTCTTCGCGTTGCTGGGCGATCCGGTCTGCGTCGGGCCCGGATCGTCGTTGCCGGCCGAGACGATCACGAGCAGGTCCTCGTGGCGACGCGTGATGTGATCGAGGTCGGCGTCGTTGCCGGTGTATTGGCCGGCAGTCGGCGCGCCCCAGCTGTTGTTGTGCAGGCGCGCGCCGCCGGCGTGCGCCTGCTCCAGCGTGCCCTGGAAGTCGGTGACGATGACGGCGGTCGGCGACGTGCCGCCGATATCCTGCATCAGCAGCTGCGCGTTCGGCGCCATGCCGTCGGCCAGTTCGTGGTTCGGCAACGCCGGCGTCGACGCGACATATGTGGAAGCGCCGAACGTTCCGGCGGCGTCGCCGACGACGGTGCCGGTGGTGTGCGTGCCGTGGCCGGAGGTGTAGTCGTAGTCGACGGCGCCGCCCGGTTGCGTCCAGTACGCGATGATCTTGTTGTCGGGGTACAGCGCGCCGATGTTCGGCAGCGTCGGCGCCGGGTTGTCGGCGAACGTGACTTCGGTGTGCGGTCCGGTGCCCTTGTCCAGCGTCGCGAACCACGCTGCGTTCGGGGTCGTGCCGGAATCGGCAACCGCGACGATCTGACCGCTGCCGGTGAGGCCATGATCCCAGATCGGCGACGGTCCGCAGATCACGCCGCTGCCGGCGCAGGCCGCGGTCGAGTTGCCCTGAATGGCACCGACCGAGCCGGAGTTCATCGTGCGCGGCTGGATCCACGGCATCACGTAGCTGACGCCGTCGACGGCGGTGGCGGCACGCACCAATGCGTCGAGATTCGCCGCGTCGACTTCGGCGCGCACGTACGGCGTCGCCTCTGCGCGCTCGCTGCGTGCGGTGATGGTCACGCTGGGAACGGCCTTGCGCAGCGATTCGGCGATGTTCGCCGACGACACGCCATTGAATGCGTGCACGATGATCTCATAGCTGCCGCCTTCCTGCTTGGCGGCCGAGGCGAGGCGCTTCGCGGTCCACAGCTGCGGATCGAGCTTCATCGCCGGCTGCAGCGTTCCGGCCCAGCGCACTCCCGGATGCGCCTTGAGCGCTTCGATGCCGTGTCCGTTCAAGCGCACGTAATAGGCATTGTTCGGCACGTAGCCGAGGAACTGCACGCCGCTGGCGGCGAGCGCTTTCTGTTGGCGCAGCTGACCCGGCTGGAACTGCACGATGGCGTAGGCCGAGGGAGCGTCCGGAGCCGCGCCGACGGCGCTGGCGTCCAGCTGTTGCGTGGCGGGGTTCAGGACGCCGCTGCGCAGGATGATGAGATTCGGATTCGCGCGCGCGGCTTCGATGGCCTCGATCGACGGCGCGGCGGCGGCCACTGTTTCTGCAGCGATGGAAGCGACGGGTGCGCCGGCGCTCAAGGCGACGGCAAGAGCCGCGGCGAGCGCGGTGCGGGCAGGCAGGTTCAGCATGTGGTGTTCCCCAGGAAGTGAGCCGACAACTGGTCGAGTATGCGACGAGGTTCGAGTTTCGGCATAGGCCTCCAGATGGAATCCTCGATCCGGCTGGAGGTGCTCGGCTCTGGCTTGGGCAGAGTAGCAATGGCGCGGCTCTTCTTGACGGTCGCTCGGCAGAAGCCTGCAGCCCGCCGCACGGGCGCTTGGAAGAGCGGTTTCGTGAGCTGCGACGCGATTTTTCGCAAAGCTCGAGCCCTCAGGCCCCTGTTAGGTTTTCGTAAATGAGCTATACTCCGCCACCAAAGGATCAGGGAACTCGGCGGTTCGCAAGTACTCTTTCCTTAACGTCTTTCCCAGGGTTGCAGCAGTAGCGGCATCGATGAAATCCCGCCTCGCCAGTTGGCTGTTGATTGCGCTGTTCCCGCTTGCGGGTGCGGCGCAGCAGCCGTTGCCGTCCCTGGCGCCGGTGCAGGCGCACGGCAAGACGCCGCTGGTCGATGAGCTGCTCGCGCTGGATGCCTCGCCGTCGACGCTGCCGCAAGGCGCGCCGGTCGTGCCGATCTGGTCCGGCGCGGACGGCCAGCTGCTGGCGGTCGTGGCGTTGCCGCGCGAATTGAATCACTCCCCGATCGATCCGACTCCCGGCTACGCCGGTCCGTCGAGCTGGTATCTCGCCGGAAGCTCGACCGCCAGTGCGGGTGGCTTGAGCTGGCAGCTCGGCAATGGCTTTCGTGCCGATGCGGTGCTCGGCCAGTATCTGGCCACGCCATCGGCCAACTGCACGTCGAGCGACTGCAATGCGGCAGTGGTCACGCCGTGGGCGCGCAATTCGATGACGGGTGCGGTCGGCTTGGGCTGGACCGGAGTCGACGGCGCCTTGGATCTCTCCTATGGCCTGTCCTGGCTGCAATCGCAGCCCAGCAATGTTCGTGCTTTCGGACAGCAGCCGCTTTCGCTCGGCGACGGTGTCGTGCCGGTGCTGACCTTGCCGGGCGGATTGAATTCCTACGGGCTGGACTCGGAGACTTCGCTGTACGCGCGCGGTCGCTGGCAGTTCGAGAACGGTCCTGCGCTGGATCTGTCGGCGAGCTACGGTCGTGGACGTCTTTCCGCGCTCGGTCAGGGCGGATTGCCCGGCATCGACCTCGATCAGCTTTCGCTGAGTCTGGGCCTCGGCGCAGGTTCGCTGCGCGGTGCGATCGTCGGGCACGTCCTGCGCAGCGACGATCCGATGTTCGCCGGCAAGCGTTGGACCACGCTCGACCTCGGCGTCTCGTGGCGCACGCCGTGGAGCGGCGAACTCAGTGTCGGCACGCAGAACATCTTGAATGCCCCGCTCAATACTCCGCGCGATGCGGACGGGCAGCAGAACCGCACGCCGTATATCCAGTACCGCCAGGATCTCTGAGGGCGCAAGCCCCTCGATTCTCTCTTCCTCATTCGCGTGATTGCATCGACCTCGCCACGGTCCGTGGCGGACGCTGTCGATTCGATGGCGGCCGTTCTTCCGGCGTCGTCGCGAACTCCCTCTCGATGTGATGCGGCGGCCGATGACGGACGTAATCCGGGCTCGATTCGAGCGCCGGCCGCATTTCCGTTCGGCGCCGGTCGCGTGAGCCCGACCGCTTCGGCTGAAAGTTGTAAATCATTGAAGTAAAAAGAATTTACAGATTCGTTAAGCCCTCGCTCAGGGATTCCCATGTCGTAAGAATCTTGTTAGTATCGGCAACTGCCGAGGGTTTTGGTGGACCGTTTTGGTCGTTCCCAGGATGGGAGAGCACATGTCCCGAGCTGTGACACAACTCTGACGTTGGAGAGTGAAATGAATTTATCGAGCAACGAGCTTTTCAAAGCCGTGCGCTATGCGTTGTACACGGGTGCCGCTGCAGCGGTCACCCTGACCGCGGCACCGGCCTTCGCGCAAGATCCGCAGGGCGAAACGCAGTCGCTGGAAACCGTCACGGTGACGGGTTCGCGCATTCGTAAGGCGGACGTCGAAACCGCCCAGCCGATCCTTGTTCTGGATCGCGCCGCGATCGAGAAGCAGGGTTTCAACTCGGTCGTCGACATCCTGTCGAACCTGACCGAAGCCGGCTCGCCGCCGATCAGCCGCTCGAGCGTGCTGGCCTCCGGTGAGAACGTCGGTGGCTACTACATCGACTTGCGCAACCTCGGCCCGAACCGCACGCTGATCCTGTTGAACGGCAAGCGCCTCGGCGCGACCAGCGATGGCCTGCAGGATCTCTCGCAGGTTCCGGTGGCGTCGATCGAGCGCATCGAAGTCCTGAAGGACGGCGCCTCGGCGATCTACGGTTCCGACGCGATCGCGGGCGTGGTCAACATCATCACGCGTCGCAACTACGACGGTGCGGAAGCCAGCGCCTACATCGGTCAGTACGACGACGGCGACGGCACCAAGCAGACCTACAGCATG
>NZ_JAGIAG010000010.1 GCF_017744955.1 Dokdonella sp. | reverse complement strand
GTGTGGGCGCCGTCGGCGAGGGTGGTGTCGTTGAAGTCGTAGAACGGCGTGCCGCCGGAGCTGGAGTTGTCGTCGACGCCGGTCCAATCCGGGTTCGGCTCGGTGCTGCCGGGCGTGGCCTCGAAGCTCGGATCCTTGACCGGCTGCTCGAACGGACCGCCGCCGGCGCCGTCGAAGCCGTCGCAGAAGATCGTGTCCTTCGCCGAGCACGGATCGACCGCGACCGGAGCCACCGTGACGTTCACCGGTACCGTCACCAGCGGCGTCGCCGGATCGTTGCTGGTGACGCACAGATTCGCCGAGTAGCTGCCGGCGGCGAGCGAGGACGCATCGACGGTGACCGTCGAATCGGCCGATGCACCGCCTGCCAGCGAACCGCTGGCCGGCGCCACGCTCAGCCACGGCACGTCGCTCGGGTTGTCGCAGGTGGCGCCGCCGCCTTCACCCAACGTCACGACCATGACCAGGTGGAAATCCTCGAAGCCCATCTCGTCCGTCGAGGTCGGATCGGCCAGGCCGCAACGGTCCGAGGACAGGAACGACGGATGCGTCTGCGGCGAGGCGTTGGCGCCGGGCAGCAGGAAGCCTTCACCCGATTCGTTGCCGTCGGTGTGGAATTCCACCACCAGGTCGTTGCCGGCGGTGTCGGCAATGGCCCCGGTGACCGGGATCGTCACCGTCACGTTGCCGCCGCTGATCGTGCCCGTGGCGGTCCCGATCGGCGTCAGCGCGGCGCGGTCGATCGTGTCGACCGGGGTCGAATGCGGAATCGTGAACAGGTTGATCGTCACCGGCAGGCCGTCGAGCACGACGCCGCCGCTGCCGCCGTTCTGTCCGGCACCGATCGTCACGCTCGCCACGTTCGCGCTCGCGCCCACTTCGGGATGCTCGTTGAAGTAGAAGCGACGCCACCAGCTGTTGTCGAAGGTCTGCTCCGGCGCTTCCTCGCCGTTCTCGCCGCAGGCGATGCCGCTGTCACCCATCGTGTTGTCCGGCATCTGCGAGATCGTCAGGCCGCCGAGCACCACCGGCTGCACGGGACGCTTGCCGACGACGATCGAGGACGGAAGCGCGCGGGCGAACTTGCCCTGGCCGAGCTGTACGCCGGAGCGCACCGCATGCTTGGTTCGCGTCGCTTTCCGATTGGCCGTCGCCTTGGCCGCCGCTTCGGAAATCGAATACGTCAGCGTGCCGCCGCCGGTGTTCGCGACGGTGAGCGTGCCGGTCTCGGTAGCGCCCGCGTCGACCGCGATCGCCAGCGGCGACGGCGTCACCGCGATGACCGGAACCGGATCGCCGGCCGCGAAGTTCGCGATCACCGTGCAGTCCGCGCTCACCGCCGTCGTCGTGTACACGTTGCCGGCGAGCGTGCCGCCGCAGGTGCCGCCGACGTTGTCGAGGTGGAAGCCCGAGGCCGGTGTCAGCGTGAAGCTGGTGGTCGTCCCGGAGCTCACCGTCTGCGCGGTGTCCGGCGAGATCGTGCCGGACGGCGTGCCGACGCTCGGCGTCACCGTGTAGGTCGTGCCGCCGGGGATCGTGATCGGATTGCCGTCACCGTCGTAGGCATACTCGACGATCGTCGCCGGGAAGCCGCTCGGGCCGGTGGTGGTCACGCGCGCGTAGCCGTAGCACACGCCGCCGGCGACCGGGTTGGTCAGGCGGCCGTCGCAGTTGAACTTGAAGCCGATGTAGCCGTCGGCACCGGCCAGCCAATCCGCCGATGCGGCCTGGTCGCCGTCCAGGAACGTCGACGAGGGGCCGATCACGGCTCCCGCTTGCAGCACGACGAACTTGCCGGAGGCGTCGACGACGATCTCATCGCCCTGGTCGTCCACGGCGGTCATGTCGAAGGTCGCGTTGCCGGCGCCGGATGCCCAGAAATTGAGATCCCAGTTGCCGGTGATCGGGCCGCTGTCGTCGAATGCGCCGGTGACCCAGTTGATCGTGGTGCCGTCGAAAGTCTGCGGGACGACCTTGTTCAGCGCGGGCGAAGTGTAGATGCCGTTGCCGGCTCCCGCCGTCGCCGGAGGTCGGGACGCCGTACTCGCCTGCGCCGAAGGGACTTGTACGACGCCGGACGCGAACACCGCGCCGGCGATCGCCGCTGCGAGTCCGAGCGACTTCGACCAAGCGTGCGTGCGCTTGCTTCTTTGATACATCCTCATGCATTGATCCCCAATCGAGGTGCTCGCGACGGCTCTGGCCGTTTGCGGCACGGTGAGACGTTCATGCGGGAGATCGAATCGGCGCGGTTCGTCTTCGAGCAGCCGAAGGAGCTGACTGCTGTCGTTGCGGCTGCACGCGCGGTCCGGCGCGAAGCGACGAAGAACGGGTTCCGTGTCCGCGACTGTCAGGATCTCCAGTGCCTTGATGCTCGCGGACCGCCCGCCCTACGGTCCGTCCGCCTCGTCGAACGATTCCGCTCGGGACTTCGGCCATCGAGGAACGCGTCGACGAAATCGCCTCGTATGCGGATCGGAGAGCGGGCTTCGACGATGGTTCGATCGGTTTCGATGGAAATATCCGTCTGCGAGAAACGCTGCGGCGGGAACGGTGGCATCCGTTTGATAATCGCACCGCGTTTCCGATCGCGGCACTGTACAAATCGCGCGATTCATTCAGGCCAAGCGGCGCCGCGCGCGTCACGTCCGCTGCCTCGGAAGACGCGGTCCGCGCTTGCGGATGGAGGCGGAATCTTCGCCACCGCCGATGTCGGAAATTCCCGCCCGGCGAGTCGACGGGACATTCGTCGCCGGCGGTTGGAACACGTCGGGCACGCATCGCTGCAAGGCGGGCCCCACCAGGGTCGGCCCCAAGGTCAGCAGCAGGAAGCGCAAGGAGCGCTCCGCCCACGGCGGATCGTCGGGCGCCGCAGGGGAATCGCCGGAGAGATCGCGCGTGAGCGTCAGCAGCGATTGCAGCAGGCGCGTGCCGTTGGGCGACTGGTCGACGACGACCATGCGCCGCAGATAGTCGCGTACGTCCGCTTGCGACGCCAGCAGGTTTCCGATCGACGCGGCGAAGGTGTCCAGCTTCTTCGTGCCGGAATACGCCGCTGACGCGGCCGCCGCCTGCTCGAACAGCGAGCGCAGCCAGTCGTCGACCGCGTCGAGCAGATGCTGCTTGCTGCCGAAGTGATAGGTGATCAGCGTGACCGACGCCTGCGCGTCGAGCGCGATCGCGCGCAGCGACGCGCGTTCGTAGCCGTCCGCGGCGAACCGATGCAGCGCAGCTCGCAGGATGCGTCCGCGTCCGGCCGAATCGCCGGATCGGGGTTCACTCATGTCGTCGCGCCTCGCCGCAGGCCGTGCTTCCGAATCCCCTACGGGACAGACGCGCGGATGCGCGCATCCCCTACCCCGCGACGGCGATCGCGATCAGGCGGCGGTCAGAAGCGATGAGTGACGCGCAACGCGTAGTAGCGGCCGATCGCGTCGTCGAAGGCGGCGTTGAATCCGGCGGCGGCTTCGTCGTAGTAGCGCGGCGTGTGATCGAGCGCGTTGTTGACGCTCAACGTGAACGCCCAGCGCGGAACGCCGCCGTAGGTGAGATTGAGGTTGAGCAGCGAGAACGGCGGAATCGAGCACTTGCCCTGCACGTTCTTGTACTCCGGACAGCCCGTTCCGGCCTCCGCATAGGGCTCGAGCGAATACGAGCCGACGTAGCGCAGATGCGCCGCGCCGCTCCAGTCGCCGCGCGTCCAGCGAAGCGACGACACGCCGGTCAGGCGCGGCGTGTCGGCGTATCCGGCGCTGCGCGCGGTGGCGACGCCGGGCGCGACGCGGCGATCGAGGCGGTCGAGGTAGTTCAGCCCCAGCGTCAGCTGGAAGCGTCCGACGTTCTCGCTGCCGAAGTCCCAGCGTGCGTCGAGGTCGGAGCCGCTGGTCGTGGTCTGTGCCAGGTTGGCGAGCTTGTTGCGCAGGGCCGTCAGCTGGCCGGTGCCGTTGCGCTGCAGGATGTCGCCGAACTGTTCCGGGTGATCGAGCACGTAGGCCGGCGACGCGATCGCGATCTCGTCGTTGCGGACGCTGCGATACACGTCGAGGCTGAGGCTGAAGGTGGACGAAGGCGCCCACACCGCGCCGAAGGCGGTCGTGCGCGTCTTCTCCGGACGCAGCGAGAGATTGCCGCTCGTGCTGACGTCGAGCTCGCACAGGCTGCGTCCCTCGCTCGCCACCAGCTCCCGCTCGCACGGCCCCGCCGATTGCGGCACCCAGACCGAGCTGGCGGCGGCCACGCTGCGTGGCTGGTGCAGTTCGAACAGCGTCGGCGCACGGAAGCCCGACGACCTCGACGCGCGCAGGATCAGGCTGTCGAGCGGATTCCAGCGCAGGCCGAAGGTGGGCGAGCCGTGCGAGGAAAATCCGGCGGTCTTTTCCTGGCGCCAGGCGAGCGAGGCGTCGAAGCGCTCGGCGATCGGCAGCTCGAACATCACGTACGCGGCGGAAGCGTTGCGATCGAACGATTGCACGTATTCCGCCGGCTGGTTCAGCAGCTTGCCGGCCGTCAGCGTCTCGTCTGGCTGCTGCTCGATGCCCTCGCGGCGAATTTCGACGCCGGCGGTCGTCGACACCGCTCCCGCCGGCAGATCGAAGGCGGCGCCGGAGGCTTCCAGCGACAGCGCGTTCAACGTGGTGACGCCCTTTCGCCGGACCTGCGGTGCCATCGCATCGCGCAGTGCGCGGCTCGGCGGAACCTCGCCGAAGCTGTAGGACTCCTCGCCGAAGCTCAGCACGTTCGAGCGCACCAGCCCGTCGATGCGGTCGTCGACGCGATTGCGCTGGGCGCTGGCGTCGAGATTCCACGACCAGTTGCCGACGGAGCCGCGCGCGCCCGTGTCGACACTGAGCAGATTGGAATCGGTCGTTTCGCGCACGGGGCCGATGTCGTTGAAGGAATACAGCAGCGCGACGGGGTCCTGGTCGGATTCGAACGGCAGCAGGACGGTCGCGGCGGACGGTGCCGCCTGCTGACTCTGGTGCAGGTCGTTGGCGCGCAGATTCGCGTAGACGCGCGTCGATTCGCCGAGCGGCATTTCCACGCGTCCGAGCAGCGACTTGCCCACCTTGCCGTTCTGCAAGGTCGTGTAGCGTGCGCCGTCGAGCAGGCAGAGGCCGTCGTCGGACAGCGTGCCCTGGCAACCGGGCGCGGCGGCACGGCGGAGGGTGTTGTCCTTGTTCAGGTACAGATAGTTGCCGCGGAACGAATACTGGCTGCGTGCGTCGAGCAGGCCCTGGCGGCGCTGGTCGAGCGTGTACCAGGAGCGCCGGTCGCCGAGCAGCGGATCGCCGTGCAGATAGGCGACGTTGAGCAGCAGGCCGATGCCGCTCTCGGTGCGCTTGCCCCACAGAAACGAGGACTGCTGCGTAGCGGCGTCGCCGCGGCTGGACTGGCCGATCGACTGGCTGAATTCGGCGCTGGAGAAATCGTGGCGCAGGATCAGGTTGACGACGCCGGCGACGGCGTCCGAGCCGTAGATTGCCGAGGCGCCGTCACGCAGGATTTCGATGCGCTCGACCATCGCCAGCGGGATCGAATTCAAGTCGGACACGGTGCCGGTGGCGTCCTGCGGCAGGCCGTAGCCCGCGATGCGCCGTCCGTCGACGAGGAACAAGGTGCTCTTGCTGCCGAGCCAGCGCAGCGCGACGGCGGCCGCGCCGGAGGCGCCGGTCTTGAAGCTCGAATCGCTCGCCGACGCCATCGCCTCGGGCTGGTTGGCGACCTGCATGCCGGGCTGCGCCTTCAGCAGGTCGAACAAGGTCAGATAGCCGCTGCTGTCGATCTGCTCGCGCGTGATCTCGGTGACCGGCATCACGCCCTGCACGGCCAGCCGTTGCAGGCTCGCGTCCTTCACGGTCACGGTCGACAGCTCGGTCGGCCGCACCGGTTCGGGCGAGGTCACGTGCAGTTCGCGCGTCTCGGCCTTCGTCGCCGGCTTGGGCGTGCGCTTGACGACGAAGGTGTTCGGCGTCACCGCCACCGCTTCCAGCCCGCTGCCGCGCAGCAGTTCGGCCAAGGCGGACTCGATCGAGTAGTCGCCGTCCAGGCCCGCGCTGCGGCGGCCGGCGAGCAGCTTCGCCTCGAACAGGATCTGGATTCCGCTGCGCTCGGCGAGCTCGCCGAGGACGCCGGCCAGTTCGCCGCCGGGCAGACGATAGGCGTGCCGGGACGCCGGCACGTTCGAAGCGAAGGCGCCGCAGACGTGCGAGAGGAAAACCATTCCTGCGAGCACGAAAACGTTCGCGCGCAATGCGTCAACTCCGGCGTTCTGCTCCGTTCGCGCACAAGCTCCCATGCGTGCGCCGACCGACTCTCTCGCGTTGCCCCATTCACGTATGCCGCGGTGGCGGCCCTCGACCCCAGGGCGGGCATCCTGCTCGCGTATCCCGGCGAGTCCGATCCTCGGGTTCGCCGCTCGTCTCGCTCGGACTTCGGCCGGCGAGCCAGGCGATCTTAGGCGCAAGTACACATTGTGAGGAATAGCCCAATGGGAACGGCGGCGGCGGCGACGCGCCGTGCGCGTCGCGCGGATGCGCAGCGGTGGCGGCGCTCCGCCGTGCGCTCCGCCGCCCTCGCGAAGAATGACGCCGGTGTGCGCGCGGCACCCGCGCACGCGCGCGCGAAACGATTATTGACAATGCCGGATGGCCGATCGTGCATACGGACAACGATTCGCCCGTCGTCTTGCGCACGTCGGCGAATCGCAGGCGCAGCCGATGCCGTCGCCGGATTCGCGCGTCGCACGCGTCACTCGATTCTCTCGCGCAGCAGCGCCGCCGATGCGTCGACGTCTTGTACGAATCGGAAGTTTTTGTGCAGTTCCGCCGACGATCGCGCTCGCCCTACAGTCGCCGCGCGCCGGAAATCGTGACCGATTTCAGACCCAGGAGCCGGTCCCCAGCGCCGCATGCGTGAGCATCCGCTTCAAGACGAATCTTCATAGCCATGGACGGCCATCGTCTCGCCTCGCGTCGACGCCACGCGCGCTGCGCGCCACGCCTGTAGGAATCGCCGGCGATCGTCCAGTCCGCTGCGCGAGAGACCCGTTTTCATTCAATGGTGGAGCGTGCCGCCGGCCGATATCGTCGATCGCCGACGCCTCGCAGGCGCGCTGCCGCGCGCACGCCGCCGCTCTCCGACTTTCCGCAAGCCCAGATCGAGGACCTTCCATGTTCGTACGCCCGACCCGTACCGCTCTCGCTTCCGCGCTCGTTCTCGCGCTGAGCGCACCCGCTCCCGGCGCGAGCGCCGCGACGCCGACCGTCACCGCGGCGCCGCTGCAGATCGACGCGCTGGACTCCGCCCGCGCGGATTCGCGCCGGCTGATCCTGCAGGTCGGTGCGTTCGATCCGGTGACGCAGCAGCTGGACGCTTCCGCCGTCGGCGCGGCCGACGCATCGCAGCCGACTTCCTATGCGATCGTGCAGCTCGATCCCGCACGCATCAAGGACGCGCGCCGCGAATTGCGCGCGCGCGGCGTGAAGCTCCTGGGCTACGTGCCGAACAACGCCTACTACGCGCATCTCGACGCCGTCACGCTGGAGCAGGTGCGCGCGATTCCCGGCGTGCGCTGGACCGGCCCCGTGCAGCCGGCGATGAAGCTCGATCCGCAGTTGTGGCGCGCGCGACGCGCGGCGACGACCGCGCTGCAGGAAGACGGCAGCCGCGAGATCGTGCTGTACGCGTTCGACGGCGTCTCGTCCGCGCAGATGGCCGCGACGCTGCGCAAGCGCGTGCCGGGCGCGACGATCACCGCGCGCAGCGAACCTGACCGCGCCACGCCCTATGTGCGGGTGCGCGCCGACGCGGCGCAGCTCGATGCGCTGGTGCGCGAAGCCAGCGCGATCGAAGGCGTGCGCTACGTCACGCCATGGGTACAGACGATCCTGCACAACTCCGGCTCGGTCGGTGCGATCCAGGCCAATTCGACCGCGACCTGCGCCGGCAGCGGCGCGGTCTGCGGCCCGAGCCCGCTGTGGGATCACGGCCTGGTCGGCAACGGCCAGATCGTCGCGGTCGCCGATTCGGGCACGACGCCGGACGCGGCCTGGTTCGCCACGCTCGACAAGGGCAGCGGTCCGCACACCGAAGTCACCTTCGCCGACGACCCGCCGCCGGTGCCCCCGGCGATCGGCCGCCTGTATCCGGAGAACAAGATCATCGCCTACTGGACGCAGCCGGATAACGTCGCCTACGACTACTACTCCGGCCACGGCACGCACACCACCGGCACCGTGCTCGGCGACGCCGCGGGCACGTTCGGCGCGTCGAGCTACATGCCGTCGACGCCGCTGCTGCCCAACCACGACCTCGCCGACGGCATGGCGCCGAACGCGCAGCTGCTGATGCAGGACATCGGCGGCACCGATCGGCGCAACGTCAACGCGGGCGACGTCGAAGCCATGCTCGAGCAGGCCCATGCCGGCGGCGCGCGCCTGCACAACAACAGCTGGGGTGCGCCGACTGCCGGTGCCTACGTCGCCGACGACGCGGCCGTCGATCGCGCGACGCGTCGATTCGAGGACCTGCTGGTCATCGTCTCGGCCGGCAACGACGACGCGGGCCGCACGCAGACCGGCTCGCCGAGCAACGCCAAGAACGCGATCAGCGTCGCCGCGCTCGAGCACGCCGGCAGCACGCAGCACGCCGGCTACTCCAACCTCGGCCCCGCCGCCGACGGCCGCATCAAGCCCGACATCACCGCGCCGGGCTCGAACATCATTTCCGCGCGCAACACCACCGCGTCGTCGCCGGTATCGGCCACCGTGCGCGCGCCGGTGTCGCGCCCCGACTCCGGCACCTCGATGTCGGCGCCGACGATCACCGGCAACGCGACGCTGGTGCGGCAGTTCTTCACCGACGGGTTCTATCCGCGCGGCGAGCGCAGCGCCGCCGACCGGCTCAATCCGACCGGCGCGATGATGAAGGCGGTGCTGCTCAACGGCACCAATCCGCTCGCCTCGCCGGGCTGGCCGACCGACGAGAACGGCTGGGGCCGCGCCTGGCTCGACAGCAATCTGTGGTTCAAGAACACCATGGCCGGCGGCGACGACAGCCGCCGCCTGCGCCTGTTCGAGCGCGTCAACGCCGCGGGCCTGGAGACCGGCGACGTCAACGAGTACGTCGTCGACAACGTCGCCGCCGGCCTCGAGCTGCGCGCGACGCTGGCCTGGTTCGACATCGCGGCGGCACCGGGCGCGGCCTCGGCGCTGATCAACGATCTGGACCTGGAAGTCGTCGCGCCGGACGGCACCACCTACCTCGGCAACCATTTCGAGGCCGGCGTGTCGACCGCCGGCGGCAGCGCCAACGCGAAGGACACCGTCGAACAGGTGCGCCTGCCGACGCCGGTCGCCGGCCGCTACACGATCCGCGTCAAGGCCAGCAACGTGCCCGGCGACGGCAGCAACGGCTCCGAACGCCAGGGCTACGCGTTGGCGCTGTCGGCCGCGTTCGGCATGCCCGATCCGACGCCGTTCCCGGCACCGACCGCGTTGACCGAGGCGAGCAACGGCCTCGGCGGCATCGGCATCGGCTTCACCGCCGCGGCGGGCGCGCAGAGCTTCCAGCTCTATCGCGCCGACGGCGATTGCACCGGCGCGAGCGCGGCGGATTTCCACATGGTCGCGAGCGGGGCCACCGCGCCGCTGACCGACGATCGCACGCAAGGCGGCTACTCCTACGCCTACCGCGTGCGCGGCGTGCGCGGCGACGTCGAAGGCGAGCTGTCCTCGAGCTGCGTGACGGTGGTTTCGCGCGACGCCTGCACGCTCGTGCCGAGTTTCGACACGCAGTCGCTGGTGGCCGACGGTGCGAACGCAAGCTGCAGCATCGCCCTGTCCTGGGGAGCGGCCTCCTCGCTCTGCCCGGCGGCGCCGGCGATCACCTACACGATCGTGCGCGATACCGATCCCTACTTCGGCGCGCCGACGACGCTGGCCGACAACCTGACCTCGCCGGCCTACACCGACAGCACCGTCGGCAACGGCACGCCGTACTTCTACCGCGTCTTCGGCAAGGACGCGGCCGGCAACACGAGCGAGGTGTCGACCGTCGTCGGCACGACACCGACCGGCGCGGACGGCCCCGATCCGGCCGCCTACCTGGACGACGTCGACACGCACACCTACGCGACGCTGGAGTCGCCGTGGCGGGTCACCAACACGGCGGCGAGCGCGGGCAGTCTGAGCTATCACAACGCGCCCGATGGCAGCACCTACCCCGCCAGCACCTGTGCCAGCCTGGAAACGCCGGCGCTGCGGCTGGCGGCCGGAGCCAGCCTGAACTACAAGGCGCAGTACAACCTCGAGCACGAGTGGGACGGCGTCGTCACCGAGATCTCGACCGACGACGGCGCGACCTGGACCGATCTGCCGCCGACCGGCGGCTATCCGAGCACCTTCGCCCAGACACAGGGCGAGAACCAGACCGACACGCCGGCCAACGCCTGCGGCTACGTCTACACCCACGGTGCGTTCAACGGCGTCAGCACGGCCGCCAATCCGGCCGATCCGGACAATGCGAACGCGACGCCGGCGTTCCTTTCGTTCGGTTCGGACCTGGCCGCGTACGCCGGCCAGACCGTGCGCATCCGCTGGCGTTTCTCGTCCGACCCCGCCTCGGATTTCTCAGGCTTCTGGCTCGACGAGGTGCGCATCGGCGACGGCAGCACGGCGGGCGACGTGATCTTCGCCAACGGCTTCGAACAGGGCGGCGGCAGCGACTACATGTGCCATTGAGGACGCACGGCGACCCGGCGGCGTTTCGCCGCCGAGTCGCCGCGAAGCGCTTTTCGCGCGGCCGGTTCCCGACCGCGTTCCGGGGGGAGGTAGGGTGGAATGCCCACTGCGACGTCTATGCGTTCAGCGACCAGGCCGCCAATCGTTGGCGGTCGTTCGGCGCAACGCAGGAGATCCAGTGGACGCCATCGACACCCAGCTTGCAGACCTCACGGGCAGGGCCCGCATCCGTCACGTCGCCCTGTACTTGTTCGGCGCGGACGGCTACGCGCAGACCTCGTTGCGATCGATCGCGCAGAAGGCGCGGGTTTCCCTGGCGCTGATCGCCCATCATTTCGGCAGCAAGCATCAGTTGCGCCACGCGATCGACGTCTGGGTGGTGGACACCTTCGAGAAGATCGCGCGCGACATCACCCGGACGCACGCCGGCCGCTCCAGCGAGGAACGCTGCCGCTCGTTCGCCGACGCGGTCGGCGGCATCCTCGACGCGAAGCCCGAAGTGCGCGCCTACCTCCGGCGCATGATCGTCATCGACGGCGGCCCGAACGGCGCGGCCCTGCTGGCCTCGCTGCTGGGGATCGCGCGCAGCGTCGTCGCCGAGCCGCCGCACCACCAGGACGGCGAGCCGGATCTGTCGCGCCGCTCGCTGCAATGGATGCTGCTGATGCTCGGCCCTTCCCTGCTCGAACCGGTCCTGGCGCGCTGCATCCCCGGCCTGTTCGCCGAGCCGCGCACGCCGACACGGGTCGACGCCGCGCCGGCGCGCCCGTTCCGCGTCGTCGGCGGACGCATCGACGCCCCCAACCGCACGGATGCGCGCCACACCCACGCCGCCATGTCCACATCGGAGTACTTCCGCCATTGACAAGCACGCTCGCTTCCTTCGAAGTGGGGCTTCCGATCCCCTCTTCACGTTCCACGAGTGACGCCATGCCCGATTCGCCGCGGCCCTCGGAATGGGGCCAGGACGATGGCCGCCTCGAGCGCTTCGTGCGGGAACGGCAGCAACCGTTGCTGCGCTTCCTGCTGCGCATGAACGTACCGGAGCACGACGCGCAGGACATCGCCCAGGAGAGCATGGTGCGCCTGCTCCGCTATAGCCGCAGCGAGCCGGCGGAGGCGTGGCAGGCGCTGTTGTACCGGATCGCGATCAACCTGCTGCGCGACCGGAAAAGGCGCTCCGCGACGGAGCAGGAACGGCGCAGCGGCGTGGATTTCGGCGTGGTGGCGAACGAGGCGGTTTCGCACGAGCCGTCGCCGGAGCAGCACGCCAGCCACCGGCAGGCGCTGGTGCGCATGCAGGCGGCCGTGCAGCAACTGCCGCAGCGGTGCCGCGAGGTATACCTGCTGCATCGTATCGAAGGAATGACCTACCCCGAAATCGCCCGCCGCAGCGGCGTGTCCGCCAAGGCCGTGGAAAAGAACATTTCGCGTGCGTTGCGTCTGCTGCGCGAGCAGTTCGAGGCGACGTCCGCAAGGAATCCAGACGATGTCATCTGACCGAATCGACCAATCCGCCGCTGCCTGGTTCGCGCGACTCCTCGCGCCGGATTGCAGCGAGCGAGACCGCGAGGACTTCGAGGCCTGGTGCGCCGCGAGCGACGACCACGCGGCCGCGTTCGCCGCGGTCGCGGACTGCCACTTCGCCGCTGCCGAGCTGAAGGACGACCTGCGCGTGCGCGCCGCGACGCGTGCGGCGCGCCATTCGGCGGGCTCGTCGGGCCGCCGCTTCCTGCCGGCGCGCGCGCCGTGGCTGGCCGCGGCGGCGGTGCTGATGCTCGCCGTCGCCGCCGGCTCGTGGTGGATGATCGGCGGCAGGAAGATCGAACCGGTGCGCTACGCCACCGCCGTCGGCGAGCGGCGCGCCGTCGAACTGGCCGACGGCACGCGCCTGCAGCTCGACACCGACACCGAGGTCCGCGCGGCATTCGGTCCGGCCTCGCGCGAACTGACGCTCGAACGCGGCCGCGTCCGCATCGACGTGGCGCAGGACGCGCAGCGGCCGCTGTCGGTGCGCAGCGGGCCCGGCGTCGTGCACGACATCGGCACGCAGTTCCAGGTCGAACGCCGCGACGGCGGCGTCACCGTCACCTTGTTCTCCGGCCTGGTCAGCGTGGCGCTGGCGGAGCCGGCGGCGGCCGCCGAGAACGTCGTGCTCGCGCCCGGCGAGACCTTGCGCCTGGACGATCGCGGCCGCTTCGGACGGCCGGAGCCGGTCGATCTCGACGCCGCCTCGGATTGGACGCGCGGCGTGCTGGCGTTCAAGGAGCGCCGCCTCGCCGACCTGCTGGAGGAAATGAACCGCTATTCGGAAACGAAGATCCGCGTCGACGATCCGGAACTGTCCACGCTGCTCGTCAGCGGCGTCTTCCGCGTCGACGACCAGGCATCCCTGCTGCAGGCGCTGCAGACCGGCTGGTCGCTGCGTGCGCAGCGCGTGTCCGAGCACGAGATCGTCCTGTCGCGGACGAGGTGACGCGCGCCACGCGCCGCAGCCGCTCACGCAGACACGAAAGGCCCCGCGAGGGGCCTTTCGTTTGCGCGGGGCTGCGATGGTGAGCAGCCCGATCGCCCTGCACGAGGCTCGTCGAACACGCAGCCGACGAGAGGACGCGCGAACACGTGCCGCCACCGATCGCGCAAAAAGAAAGGCCCCGCGAAGGGGCCTTTCGATTGAACGCCGCGGCGATGCGTGGAAAAGCGATCGACTCGCATGGGGTACTCGTCGAACGCATCGATTTCGGCCTGTCGACTCCAAGCCTCGTCGGGACGTCTGTCGCATACCTTAAGTGCATGCGCCGAAGTGCACCATTGGACAAATTCGCCTCGCCGTACCAATGCACTGATCGATGCGGCGGAAGCGTGGAAAGGAATGGCCGCTGCGACGCGTCGCGATCGTCGTCGCCCTCGTCGCGACGTCGTCGACGAGGCCTCGACGGATGCGGGGACCGTTCACTCGACGACGACGCGCGCGGTCCCGGCCTGCATCGTGCCGATCGCCGCCGCCTGCGCGAAGCCGCCGCGGCGGAACGTGTCGATCACTTCCGCTGCCGCCTCGGGCGCGCAGGCGACCAGCAGCCCGCCGCTGGTTTGCGGATCGGTCAGCAGCGTGCGCTCGAACGGCGCGAGCGGCGGCGACAGTTCGACCAGCTCGCCGTACGCGCGCCAATTGCGCGCCGAGGCACCGGTCGCGACGCCGGCTTGCGCGAAGGCGGCGGCGGCGGGAAGCACGGGAATCTCACGCGATTGGATACGTGCGCCCAGATTGCTGGCACGACACACCTCGAGCAGATGACCGAGCAGGCCGAAGCCGGTCACGTCGGTCATCGCGTGCACGCCGTCGAGCGCGGCGAGCGCGACGCCGACGTCGTTGAGCCGCGTCGTGGTGTCGATCAGCGCGCGGTACGCTTCGTCGTCGAGCTTGCCTTGCTTGTACGCGGCGGAATAGACGCCGACGCCGACCGGCTTGCCGAGCACGAGCACGTCGCCCGCGCGGGCCGAGGCGTTGGTCCTGATGCGCTGCGGATGCGCGATGCCGACAACGGCCAGGCCGTAGATCGGTTCGACCGAGTCGATGCTGTGGCCACCCGCGATCGGAATGCCGGCGCGCGCGCAGATCGCCTCGCCGCCGCGCAGGACGTCGCGGATCGTCTCGCGCGGCAGCCGGTCGATCGGCATGCCCACGATGGCGAGCGCGAACAGTGGCCGCGCACCCATCGCGTAGACGTCGGAGATCGCGTTGGTCGCGGCGATGCGGCCGAAGTCGAACGGATCGTCGACGATCGGCATGAAGAAATCGGTGGTCGCGACGATCGCCTGTTCGTCGCTGACGCGATACACCGCCGCGTCGTCGGAGGTTTCGCGGCCGACCAGAAGATCGGCGAACGCGGCCGGCGCGGAAACGCCTTTCAGCAGCTCGGCGAGTACGCCCGGCGAAATCTTGCAGCCGCAACCGCCGCCGTGGGAGAGCGAGGTCAGGCGTGGCGTGGCGGTGTCGGTGGTGTCCATGGCTGGTGCTCGCGACCCGAGAAGTTCCTGCGCATTCCCTCACCCGGCGTTGTGCGCGCCGCCTCTCTCGCCGGCGGGAGCAGTGAAAGCACGGCTAGCTTCGCGGGATTTCCAGCCGACTGCAACGACACAGGACGCTGCAAGAAGCGCAGCAACGAAAGGCTATTGCTTGCCACGGAGGAATTGGAAGCTTCCGTCTTGCGAATCACCGACGAAGCCGGATGTTCGTGAGAAGCGCGGCCATGGACGGCTGCTCTGGACTCGCCGAAGCTGGTGGCCACCATAACCTTCGAACATCGCCACGAAGCAGCGATCATGGACGATCGCAAGAGCCAATGAGTGGAGGCTTCCGCTTTGCGAACTACCGACGAGCCCCGACGAAGCCGGATGTTCGTGAGAAGCGCGGCCATGGACGGCTGCTCTGGACTCGCCGAAGCTGGTGGCCACCACAAACTTCGAACATCGCCACGAAGCAGCGATCATGGACGATCGCAAGAGCCAATGGGTTGGAGGCTTCCGCTTTGCGAATCACCGACGAGCCCCGACGAAGCCGGATGTTCGTGAGAAGCGCGGCCATGGATGGCCGCTTCTGGACCCGCCGAAGCTGCCGGCCACTACAACCTTCGAAAACCGCCACGAAGCAGCGATCATGGACGATCGCAAGAGCTAGTGGCGGAAGGTAGCAGGAGTCGAACCTACCAGGGAGCGGTCGACGCCCCCTACCGGGTTTGAAGCCCGGCCGCATCACCGGATGCGCCTGCCTTCCGAATCGCGTGTGCCGGCCTCAATGCGGAGTCGCTCCGTTCCGTTCGAGCCAGCTGCTGTCGGCGCGCAGCACATGCGCGTCGCGCACGCGGCGAGTGTAGCCAACGCGATCGAAGAACTCCAAGATCTGGACGGTGCGTTTGCGGCCCAGGCCGATCGCATCGCGATAGCGCGCGGCTTCGAGTGGACCGTGCCGCAACACGAGGTCGCGCAGGATCGCGGCGAGTTCGTCGACGCGCTCGCCGGTGTAGAACAGGTCGCGGACGACCTGGTGCACTTCGCCGCCAGTGACGGCCTTGCGCAGCGTCGTGCGCACCCGGTCTTCCGCGGCGCCGGTCTGCCGTGCGAGATCGCGTACCCAGGGCGGGTCGAAGCGGCCCGCTTCGATCAGCGGATGCAGCTGCCGCATCAGCCGTCGCTCGTCCTCGTCCAGATCGACCCGATGTTCCGGCAGGTGCAGCCACGGACCGGTGCGTCGCACGGCGCGCTCGGCGACGAGGTCGTCGAGCAGCCGGCGCCAGGCCGCGTCGGCCAGCGCCGGCTCGACCAGGCGACGCAGGCGTCCGCCGTCGATGCCCGGCTCGTCCGGCTGGCGTTCGTGGAACGCGTGCAGTGCGGCGAGCGTCCCTTCGCGCAGCGCTTGCCAGCGCGCGATGTGGAAAACATGCGCGCCGTCGGCGGTGTCGATGCGATGCGCAGTTTCCGGCAGCGCGATGCGCTCCGGCTCGGCGGCGCACAGGCGCACCAGATCGCGCAGCGCGACGCCGTGCGGCGCCTGTTCGAGCAAGGGCGCAATGCCCTCGCCGTCCAGCAGGCGTTCGACCGCCGCGAGCCAGGCCAGCCGCGGCGCGCTGCGCCGTCGCCGCTCCGGCGCGCAGGCGTCCAGTACGACACCGCCGCCGATCGTGCGCATCGCCTGCGCGTCGCGCACCACGAGGCGATCGCCCGCGACGGCGCACATCGGCCGCTCGAAGACCAGTTGCACGAGCCCCGATTCGCCGGCGGACAAGCGTTCGCCGTCGAGCAGGACGGTGTGCGCGACCTGATGCGCGGTGCCGACATGCACGTGCAGCGGCGTCCAGTTGCGCAATGTCGCGGCGCCGTCGCGAAGGAGCCGCAGGCGCACGTCGATGCGCCGGCTCGGTTGCAGCAGGCGCGCGTCGGCGAGCCAGTCTCCGCGCTCGAGCGCGCTCTTTTCGATGCCAGCGAGATTGAGCGCGCAGCGCTGCCCCGCCCTCCCCGACGGCGCTTCGCGGTTCTGCGCATGGAGGCCGCGCACGCGCACGTCGAGGCCTTTCGGCATCGAACGCACGGTGTCGCCGACCTGCACCCGTCCGGAACGCACGGTGCCGGTGACCACGGTGCCGTGGCCGGTCAAGGTGAACACGCGATCGACGGCGAGGCGGAACAATCCCGCCTCGCTGCGCCGCGCCGCCGTCGCCGCGGCGGCGTGCAGATGCGAGCGCAGCGCCGCGAGGCCGGGATCGGCGGCGGCGGTCGCGTCGAGCGGGAAGATCGGCGCGCCGCGCAGGCCGGTCGGCGCGAGCAGCGCGGCGATCTGCGCCTCGACGCCGCGCAGGCGTGCGGCGTCGACGCGATCGGCCTTGCTCAGCGCGACCGCGCCGCGCGCGACGCCGAGCAGGTCGAGAATCGCCACGTGTTCGCGCGTCTGCGGCATCACGCCGTCGTCGGCCGCGACCACCAGCAAGGCGAAGTCGATGCCGCCGGCGCCGGCGACCATCGTGTGCACGAGGCGTTCGTGCCCCGGCACGTCGACGAAGCCGAGCACCGGATCGCCGTCCGTCGGCCCGTCGACGCCGATGTAGGCGTAGCCGAGCTCGATCGAGATGCCGCGCGCCTTCTCCTCCTCGAGCCGGTCGGTGTCGACGCCGGTCAGTGCGCGCACCAGGGTCGTCTTGCCGTGGTCGATGTGCCCGGCGGTGCCGACGATCATGCGTGCAGCAGACGCCATTGCGCGACGAACTCGGCCTCGTCGCGTTCTTCCAGGCAGCGCAGGTCCAGCCACAGCGCCTTGTCGGCGACGCGGCCGAGCAGCGGACGCGGCAGCGCGCGCAGTGCTGCTTCGAGCCGGCTCACGCCGCCGCGCCGACCCTCGGCCGGACGCACGCGGTAGCCACTGCTCGGCAGGCGGTCGACCGGCAAGGCGCCGCTGCCGATCTGACTGTGCATCGGCGTCACGCTGGCGTCGAACTTGCCCTGCAAGGCCTCGCGCACGGCCGGCAGCAGACGCAACGCCTGCTGCTCGATCGCCGACGCCGGGCGCGTCAGCAGGCGCAGCGTCGGCAGCGTCTCGGCCAGGCGGTCGGGCTCGCGGTACAGCATCAGCACCGATTCGAGCGCCGCCAGGGTCGCCTTGTCGAGGCGCAGCGCGCGCTTGAGCGGATTGCGTTTCAGCCGTGCGATCAGCTCCGCGCGACCGGCGACGATGCCGGCCTGCGGACCGCCGAGCAGCTTGTCGCCGCTGAAGCTGACCAGGTCGGCGCCCGCCGCCAGCGTTTCGCCGACGGTGGGCTCCTTCGGCAGGCCCCAGCGCGTCAGGTCGACCAGGCTGCCGCTGCCGAGATCGATCGCCAGCGGCAGGCCGCGCGCCTGCGCGAGCGCGGCGAGTTCGGCGGCGGCGACGCTGGCGGTGAATCCGGTGATCGCGTAGTTGCTGGCGTGCACCTTGAGCAGCAGCGCCGTGCGCGCCGAGATCGCGTCGGCGTAGTCGGACGGGTGCGTGCGGTTGGTGGTGCCGACTTCGGTCAGCCTGGCGCCCGCGCTGCGCATCACGTCGGGAATACGGAACGCGCCGCCGATTTCGACCAGTTCGCCGCGCGAGACGATCGCCTCGCGCCGGTTCGCCAGCGTGTTGAGCAGCAGCAGCACCGCGGCGGCATTGTTGTTGACGACGGTCGCGGCCTGCGCGCCGGTCAGTTCGCAGACCAGTCGCTCGACCGCCGCTTCGCGGTCGCCGCGCACGCCGCCGTCGAGATCGAATTCGAGATTGAGCGGCGCGGCCAGCGCGCGCGCGACCGCCTGCACGGCCGTCTCGGGCAGCAGCGCGCGGCCGAGATTGGTGTGCAGCACCGTGCCGGTGAGGTTGAACACCGCGCGCAGATGCGGCTGCGCGGCTTCGCTCAGCGCGTCGCCGACGCGGCGTGCGATCGCGCCGGCGTGCACCGCGTCGCGCTGGAGTTCGCCGGCGAGCGCGCAGGCGCGCAGGCGATCGAGTTCGGCCCGCAGCGCCGCCAGCGTGCGCGTGCGGCCGTGGGTCTGGATCGAGGGTGCGAAGTCCGCCGTGTCGAGCAGCCGGCCGATCGACGGCAGTTCGCGCGCGTCGACCGGGCCGCCCTTCGCATCCACGCGGTTCACGCCTCGTCCGCCGCCCACAGCAGCGGATTGCCGCTCGCGCGCGCGTAGCCGGCGTCGGCGAGCAGCAGGTCCAGCGCAAGGCTGGCGAGATCATCGGCGACCGGCTCGATCGCCGTGTCCTTCTCCTGGTAGAGGATCTTGCGATAACGGTGGCACGCATCGCAGGTTTCCGCGCGGAGGGCCGCGTCGGCCGGCGCGTCGTCGGCGTCGTCCTCCCCGCTCAGCGAGCGGTAGGCGATGTCCTTGCCGGACGCGCCGCACTGGCTGCACTGCACGCGCACCAGGTGCCACTCGCAGGCGCACAGCGCGCAGTGCAGATAGCGATAGCCCTGGTACTGCGCCTGCGCGCGCACCACGCTGGCGACCGGCAGGCTGCCGCAGAGCGGACAGACGCCGGGCACGTCGAGCGGCGCGACCTCGCCGGCCGCCAAGCGGCTCGATGCGGCGACGCCGTGCACCTGCAGGGCCGCGACCAGGAGCGGCGCTGCGGCGGCGTCGACCGCGCCCTCGCGCGTGCCGAGCAGCACGTCGGCCTGCGCCTCGAGTTGCGCGGCGGCAGCGGCCGCGACGCGCTCGGCGAGCCGCGCGACTTCCGGCGGGAATCCGGGCTGCGCGGCGACTGCGGTACAGATCGTCTCGAGGGCATTGCGCCACGGCGGCTTGCGCGGCCAATCGGTCGCCGGGATCGGCGGCATGCGGTGTTCGCGCGCCGCGGCGAGTTCCGCCGCGCTCGGCATCGTCGGCGCACAGCCGGCGAGTGCCGCGTGCTGCGCGTCGGCGATCGCGGCGCACAGGTGCAGGTAGTCGGCGATCCGGCTCGTCGGTGCCAGCGCGCGCAGGCGCGCGGCGCGCTGCACGAACAGGCTCTCGCGCGCCGGCAGGCGGATGCGCGGAATCGACCGCTGCGCGAGGGTTTCGATCTGGCCCGGTTCGAGGATGCGCTGGCTCATGGGCTGGCTGTCGATGCACCAGCGCCTATCCTCGCCGCTGCCGCGCGCTCCGTCCAGCCTGCGAGCGCAGCGCCGGCCGCTCAGCCGTCGAAGCCGTCCTCGAAGATGTCCGTGCCGAGCAATACGACGTCGTCGACGAAGAATCGATCCGCGCCGCCCGCGCCCATCGTGTAGGTGCGGATCACGACGTCGTCGAACAGGCTCGGGTCCGCGGGAGCATTCGGGTCCGGCACCAGGTCGGAGAGCGAAATGCGCAGCGGAATCCATGTGGACGCGGGAAGCGGAGCGCCGTACACGGTCACCAGGTCGATCTTGGCGACGATGTCTTCTCCGCGATAGAGCAGGAACCGCAAGTCCTGCGGAGCGGATGGGCCGGCATTGACCCAGAGCGAAATCGAGCGGTAGTCATTCAGCCTCGACAGCACCGCGGGCGCCTGCCAGCAAACCGAGTTGAAGTCGGCCAGGGTGACGCCGATGGCGGTCGTCCCGCTGTGCACCGTGTCCTGCTCGGCCCGCGCGCCGTTGCCGAAGGCGCAGGTAAAGCGGTTGAAGCCGTTCTCGTCGGCGTCGTCGAACACGGTCAGCGATCCGGTCGCCGCCCGCGCGGCGACTGCCGCCAGCGACATCCAGCAAAAAAACACCAGGCGCTGGAATCGCACGCACATGCTCTCCCCCTCCATTTCCGACCCATCAGCCGCGGTTCGCCCGCCGGTGCGGTGCCGCGCGGAAGTTCTACTTGCGCTCGATTCCCTCGACCTCGCGGAACCAAGCGCGATGGTGCTTCCACGCCCAGCCGGGGCTGACCGTGCCGCGCGTCATCGCGCGCATCGAGCCCTTGACCCAGATCGCGGCGTAGATGTGCACGACGATCGCGCAGATCAGTACCAGCGCGCAGACCGCGTGCAGCAGCGAGGCGAAGCGGATCACCTCGACCGGGAAGGCGAAATACGCGCGCCACATCACGATGCCCGAGGCGAACAGTCCGAGCAGGCACAGCACGATCGCGTAGAACAGGAGCTTCTGGCCGGCGTTGTAGCGTCCGACGTCGGGCAGGTTTTCCTCGCGGTTGTCGAGCACGTCGTCGATCTGGCGCAGCCATTGCCGGTCGCGCGGTTCGAGCACGTTGTAGCGCCACAGCTTCACGGCGAGGAAGGCGAACGCGAGCACCATGACCAGGCCGAGGAACGGATGCAGGATGCGCGTCCACGGTCCGCCGCCGAACAGCGTCGTCAGCCAGAACAGCGCCGGATGGAACAGCGCCAGACCGGACAGCGCGAGCAGGATGAAGCTGATCGCGACGATCCAATGATTGAGGCGTGTGGAGAACTCGTAGCGGACGATCTCGCCGCTCTTGCGTTCGACGTTCATGGCGTCTTCTCCAGTTCGCGGCGCGCGGCCTCCTCATCGCGCTCGTCCGTCTCGTTGCGGCCGACGCGCAGGTAGTGCAGGAATCCGACCGCCGCCGTGGCGAGGATCGCGAACAGGCCGAGCGGCTTGCCGACGCCCTTCCACAGGCCGACCATCGCGCTGATCTTCGGCTTCTCGGGCAGGCCGCTGTAGAGCTGCGGCTGGTCGGCGTGGTGCAGCACGTACATCACGTGCGTGCCGCCGACGCCTTCCGGATCGTACAGGCCGGCCTGCTCGAAGCCGCGCGACTTCAGGTCCTCGATGCGTTCGGCGGCGTGCTGCTGCATGTCCTCCTTGGTGCCGAACACGATCGCGCCGGTCGGACAGGTCTTGACGCAGGCCGGCTCCAGGCCGACCGCGACGCGGTCCGAGCACAAGGTGCACTTGTAGGCCTTGTGGTCCTTCTTGGAGATGCGCGGGATGTTGAACGGGCAGCCGGTGATGCAGTAGCCGCAGCCGATGCAGTTCTCTTCGTGGAAATCGACGATGCCGTTGGCGTACTGCACGATCGCGCCGGGCGACGGGCAGGCCTTCAGGCAGCCCGGATCGGCGCAGTGCATGCAGCCATCCTTGCGGATCAGCCATTCCAGATCGCCTTTCGGGTTCTCGTATTCGGCGAAGCGCATCAGCGTCCACGACTGGTCGCTGAGATCGTGCGGGTTGTCGTAGTGGCCGGTGCAGGTGCCGATCTCGTCGCGCAGGTCGTTCCATTCCATGCAGGCGACCTGGCAGGCCTTGCAGCCGATGCACTTGGTCACGTCGATGAGCTTGGCGACCTGCCCGGTGTGCGCGCCGCGCGCCTGCGGTTCGGGCAGGGTCGTGGCCGAGCGGCGGATGATGTCGAGCGATTGCAGTGCCATGCGCCGTCTCCTAGGCCTTCTCGACCTTGACCAGGATGCATTTGGATTCCGGCGTCTGCGAATTGCCGTCGCCGATCGCGTTGGTCAGCGTGTTGGCCAGGTAGCCCGGCTTCGCCGCGCCGAGGAATCCCCAGTGGATCGGCACGCCGACCTGGTGCACGGTCTTGCCTTCGATCGTCAGCGGCCGGAGCCGCTTGGTCACCATCGCCACCGCCTCGATGTGGCCGCGCTTGGAACTGACGCGCACGCGGCTGCCGTTGGCGATGCCGATCTCGTCGGCCAGCGATGCGCCGATCTCGACGAACTGCTCGGGCTGGGTGATCGAGTTCAGCTCGCCGTGCTTGGTCCAGAAGTGGAAGTGCTCGGTGAGGCGATAAGTGGTCGCCACGTGCGGGAACTCGTCCGGCTTGCCGATCTGGGCGAGATCGCTCTTGAACACGCGCGCGGCCGGATTGTTCAGCGTCAGCGGCTGGCCGGGACTCAGTGGGTTCTCGGCCAGCGGCGTGTCGAACGGTTCGTAATGCTCCGGGAACGGTCCCTCGGCCATGCCGCCGCGCGCGAAGAACCTCCCGACGCCTTCGGGGTTCATGATGAACGGCCCCATGCCGTCTTCCGGGTTGGACGCCGCATTGAAGTCGGGAACGTCCGCCCCGCTCCAGGCCTTGCCATTCCAGGCGATCAATTTGCGCTTCGGATCGAACGGCTTGCCGGCGGGATCGCACGAGGCGCGGTTGTACATCACGCGCCGATTCGCCGGCCACGCCCAGGCCCAGCCGATCGTGTTGCCGATTCCGGTCGGGTCGGAGTTGTCGCGCCGCGCCATCTGATTGCCGGTCGGACCCCAGGCGCCGGCGTAGATCCAGCAGCCGCAGGCCGTGCTGCCGTCGTCGCGCAGCTCGGCGAATCCCGCCACCTGCTCGCCGGCCTTGCGCACCAGCTTGGTCGGATCCTTCGGATCGGCGAGGTCGGCGAGCGCCTTGCCGTTGTATTCCATCGCCAGTTCTTCGGGCGTGGGCAGATGCGGGTTCGCGTATTTCCAGGCCAGGTCGCGGATCGGATCCCACCAGGCGCCGCCGTCCTTTTCGTACAGCGCCTTCATGCGGTGGAACAGCTCGGCCATGATCTCGATGTCGCTGCGCGCCTCGCCGGGCGCGTCGGCGCCCTTCCAGTGCCACTGCAGCCAGCGCGAAGAATTCACCACCGCGCCGTTTTCTTCCGCGAAGCTGGTCGTCGGCAGGCGGAATACTTCGGTCTGGATCTTGCTCGGGTCGACGTCGTTGAGCGCGCCGTGGTTCTGCCAGAACGCGATCGTCTCGGTCTCCAGCGGATCCATGCTGACCATGAACTTCAGCTTGGAGAACGCGCTGATCAGCTTGCCCTTGTTCGGCGCCGACGCCAGCGGGTTGAAGCCCTGGCAGAGGTAGCCGTTGATCTTGCCCTCGTTCATCAGCTCGTAGGCTTGGAGCATGTCGTAGGGCTTGTCGAGCTTGGGCAGGTAGTCGAAGCACCAGTTGTTGTCGGCCGTCGCCGCCTCGCCCCACCACGACTTCATCAGGCTGACGTGGAACTTCGGGTAGTTCTGCCAGTACGCCATCTGGTTCGGGCGCAGCGGCTTCTGCGTGCGCTTGGCGAGGTAGGCGTGGTAGTCCTGCTCGTCCTGTCTCGGCAGCGTGAGATAGCCGGGCAGCAGATCGGACATCAGGCCGATGTCGGTCAGTCCCTGGATGTTGGAATGCCCGCGCAGCGCGTTCATGCCGCCGCCGGCGACGCCGATGTTGCCGAGCAGGAGCTGCACCATCGCACCGATGCGCACGTTCTGCGCGCCGATCGAATGCTGCGTCCAGCCGAGCGCGTACATGATCGTCATCACGCGGTCCTTGGTGGACGTGGACGCGATCATCTCGAAGATCTGCTGCACCTTGTCCTTCGGCGTGCCGCAGACGCGCTCGACCATGTCGATGGTGTAGCGTGAATAGTGCGACTTCAGCAGGTTGTAGACGCAGCGCGGGTCCTGCAGCGTCGGATCGGTCTTGACGTAGCCGTCGTCGCCGAAGACGTAGTCCCAGCTCGACTTGTCGTAGCTGCGCTTCTGCGCGTCGTAGCCCGAATACAGGCCGCCGTCGAAGGCGAACTCGTCCTTCACGAGGAAGGACATGTCGGTGTAGTTCAGCACGTACTCGTGCTGGATCTTGTCGTGGGTCAGCAGGTAGCTGATCAGGCCGCCGAGGAAGACGATGTCGGTGCCGGCGCGGATCGGCGCGTAGACGTCGGCCACCGAGGCCGAGCGGTTGAAGCGCGGATCGACGACGATCAGCTTCGCCTTGTTGTGCGCCTTCGCCTCGGTCACCCACTTGAAGCCGCACGGGTGCGCCTCGGCGGCGTTGCCGCCCATGATCAGGATGACGTCGGCATTCTTGATGTCGACCCAGTGATTCGTCATCGCTCCACGGCCGAACGTCGGGGCAAGACCTGCCACCGTCGGGCCGTGTCAGACGCGCGCCTGGTTGTCGAATGCGAGCATGCCCATCGAACGGACGACCTTGTGCGTCAGCACGGCCGTCTCGTTGCTGGTCGCCGAGGCGGCCAGCATGCCGGTGGTGAGCCAGCGGTTCACCGTCTGCCCGGCTTCGTTCTTCGCCACGAAGTTCGCGTCGCGATCGGCCTTCATCAGGCGTGCGATGCGGTCGAGCGCGTCGTCCCAGGAAAGCCGCTGCCATTGGTCCGAACCCGGCGCGCGGTATTCGGGGTACTTCAGGCGCGTCTTGCTGTGGATGACGTCGATCAGGCCGGCGCCCTTCGGGCACAGCGTGCCGCGGTTGACCGGATGATCGGGGTCGCCTTCGATGTGGAAGATGCTCGCTTGCGCGTTCTTGGCGCCGTCGCCGAGCGAGTACATCAAGATGCCGCAGGCGACCGAGCAATAGGTGCAGGTGTTGCGGGTCTCGGTGGCGCGCGCGAGCTTGAATTGCCGCACCTCGGCCAGCGCCTCGCCGGGAGAGAAACCCATCAGCGCCAGGCTGGAGCCGCCCAGGGTTGCCCCGGTGACCCTCAAGAACTGACGTCGAGTCATTGCAGACATGACGTTCTCCTCGATCGAACTTGCGCGGACTCCCTGTCCGCTCGGTTCATTCGCGTGTCGAACGTACTCGCGTCCGACGGTATTCGGATACTCACCATAGACGGCACGAAACGGCTCCGAGTATAGGACAAATCCGCGAGGCCGGACCTTGCCGTCGGCCGTGACGGCCGCGTCAGCGGAAATTGTCGTGCGAAGCGCAAGGCATGCACCTGGGCATGCACCGCGTGCGGCGAACGTGCCGGCGATAGCCGCGCTCCTCTTCGGTGCACCGGATTCGAGCGGACCCATGCAGCGCCACTGGGTTACGATCGGTGCCTGAATTGCCGAAAGCCGATCGCATGAGCCAGCAAATCCAACACAATCCCCTCTGGTCGATCGCGGTCCCGCCGATCGGGCTCGCCATCCTCGGGCTGTCCTGGGCGGTGCCGGCGCTTCCCGGCCTCACCTTCCTGCTCGTGCTGGGCCTGGTCGGCAGCGTGATCGCCTCGGTGCATCACGCGGAGGTGATCGCGCATCGCGTCGGCGAGCCGTTCGGCACGCTGGTGCTGGCGCTCGCGGTCACCGTGATTGAGGTCGCGCTGATCGTCTCGATGATGCTGTCCGGCGACGAAGCCAGCTCTGAGCTGGCGCGCGACACCGTCTTCGCCGCGGTCATGATCATCCTCAACGGCATCATCGGCGCCAGCCTGCTGGTCGGCGGCCGCAAGCATCGCGTGCAGGGCTTCAAGCTCGACGGCGTCAACGCGGCGCTGGGCACGTTGACGGTCATCGTCGTGTTCACGCTGATCGTGCCGAACTATTCCACCAGCGCGCCGGGTCCGGTCTACACCGACAGCCAGCTGATCTTCGTCGCGGTCGCGACGCTGGTGCTGTTCGCCGCGTTCACCGTGTTCCAGACCATCCGCCACCGCGACTACTTCCTGCCGACGGACGAGGACGAGGCCGATCCGAACGAGCACGCCGCGCAGCCGACCAGCGGCGAGGCCCTGGCCAGCCTGGGCTTGCTGCTGGTCGCGCTGGTCGCCGTGGTGCTGAGCGCGAAAGGCATTTCGCCGTCCATCGAGGCGCTGCTGCACACCCTCGGCGCGCCCGCCTCGACCATCGGCATCCTGATCGCCGCGATCGTGCTGATGCCCGAAAGCGTCGCCGCGGTGCGCGCCGCGCACGCCAATCGCCTGCAGACCAGCCTCAACCTGGCCATCGGCTCGGCCATCGCCAGCATCGGCCTGACCGTGCCGACCGTGGCGGTGCTCGCGGTCGCGATGGGCTGGCCGCTGTCGCTCGGCCTGGACACGAAGTCCACCGTCCTGCTGCTGCTGTCGCTGTTCGTCGTGTCGATCTCCTTGCGCACGGGGCGCACGACGGTGCTGCCCGGCGTGGTGCATCTGGTGATGTTCGCAGCGTATCTGTTCCTCAGCTTCGTGCCCTGAGTCGCTGGGCGGTTGAGGCGCCGTCGCGGGCTTCCCCCCCCCCCCGCGCCCGCGGAGCGGCCTCTCCCGCAGATGGGAGAGGCGAAAGCGCAGTAGCACCTTCAATTCTTTTCCGTTGCGCGGCTCCGCAATGCTCCCTCTCCCTCTCCCGCTTGCGGGAGAGGGCTGGGGTGAGGGCGAGCGGAGTGAAGCCCGCCCATTCGCGCCTTCTTCGGCGCGCTTCCCATCGGCACCGGCCGCTCGACGCAATCGCGACCATGCTCGCGAGCGCGGAGATCGGAAGTCGCGGACTCTCGCCGAGCAGCCGCAATCTTGACGCCGCCGCACGATCCACGTAGCTTCCGCCCGCCGACGGTTTTCATCCTTCTATCCGTATAGAAGGATGAAATTGAAAGGGAAGCCGGTGCGGTCCTTCGGGACCTATTCCGGCGCTGCCCCGCAGCGGTGTGTGGAAACGACCTTCGCCAACAGCACTGGCTCCCGAATCGGAGCCGGGAAGCGGCGGACAGTAGGCGGAACGCGAACGCGTTCCTCGTCCATGAGCCCGAAGACCTGCCCCGGCCTGGGAGAAATCCCTGTCTGACCTGGAGCCTCCGCGGGGAGGCGCCGGAACGCACGCGCGATCCTTCGCGCGCGTCTTCCCGTGCCCGCCTCGCTTCGTTCCGGATCGCCCGAGGGGGCGAAGGTCGCTGGCGTGGCGGTTCGCCTCCCGACGGACGGGAATCGGCGCGCGGTTCCTTCGTTCCTCACTGCCCATCACGCATGAGGAAACGTATCCATGACACTCGTTACCAATCTCGGCTTCCCCCGCATCGGTGCGAAGCGCGAGCTGAAATCCGCCCTGGAAAGCCATTGGCGCGGCGAAGCCTCCGCGCAGGAGCTGCAGGACGTCGCCCGCGACCTGCGGCAGCGCCATTGGCGCGTGCAGCGCGAAGCCGGCGCCGACGTCGTGCCCTGCAACGACTTCTCGCTGTACGACCACGTGCTCGACACGGCCTTCCTGTTCGACGCCGTTCCCGAGCGCTACCGCGCCCTGGCCGACCGCGATCCGCTGGCCGGCTATTTCGCGCTCGCGCGCGGCGTGCAGACCGGCGGCTTCGACCTGCCGGCGCTCGAAATGACCAAATGGTTCGACACCAACTACCACTATCTGGTGCCCGAGCTGCACGGCGGGCAATCCTTCCGCCTGCGCGGCGACAAGCCGGTCGCCGAATACCTCGAAGCCAGGCAGCTCGGGCTCGACGCGCGCCCGGTGCTGCTCGGTCCGGTGAGCTTCCTGCTGCTGTCGAAGACGACCGACGGTAGCGACCGCCTGCAACTGCTCGATCGCCTGCTGCCGGTCTACGCGGAACTGCTCGAGCGGCTGAAGAACGCCGGCGCGAGCTGGGTGCAGATCGACGAGCCGTGCCTGGTGCTCGACCAGGACGCCGACGACCACGCGGCCTATCGCCGCGCGTACGCCGCGCTCGCCGCGGCCGACCGGCCGAAGCTGATGCTCGCGACCTATTTCGGCGCGCTCGGCGACAACCTCGACCTGGCGATGGAGCTGGCGGTGGACGGCCTGCACGTCGACCTGGTCCGCGCGCCCGAACAGCTGGACGCGGTACTGGACGCGTTGCCCGCCGATCGCGTGCTGTCGATCGGCGTCGTCGATGGCCGCAACGTCTGGCGCTGCGATCTGGATCGCGCGCTCGAACGGCTGCGGCAGGTGCAGCAGCGCGTCGGCGCGGATCGATTGCAGGTCGCGCCGTCGTGCTCGCTGCTGCACGTTCCGGTCGACGCCAAGCTGGAGACCGAGCTGCCGGCGAACATGCTGGCCTGGCTCGCCTTCGCGACGCAGAAGCTCGACGAACTGCGCGTGCTGGTCGATGCCGCGAAGGACGCGTTCTACACCGCCTCGACGCTGGAACTCGCGCGCGAACGCCGCGAGTCGCGCCGCACGTCGAGGAAGGTGCACAAGCCGCAGGTCGCGCAGCGCGTCGACGCCCTGAAGGCCGACGACACGCGTCGCCGCTCGTCCTACCCCGAACGTCGCTCCGCGCAGCAGGCCTGGATGCGCCTGCCGCCGTTCCCGACCACCACGATCGGCTCGTTCCCGCAGACCAAGGACGTGCGCCAGGCACGCGCCAGGCATCGCGCCGGCAAGCTGTCCGACGCCGGCTACGACGCCTTCCTCGCCGCCGAGACCGAACGCTGCGTGCGCTTCCAGGAGGACATCGGCATCGACGTGCTGGTGCACGGCGAGTTCGAGCGCAACGACATGGTCGAGTACTTCGGCGAGCAGCTCGACGGCTTCGCCTTCACCCAGAACGGCTGGGTGCAGAGCTACGGCTCGCGCTGCGTCAAGCCGCCGATCATCTACGGCGACGTGCAGCGTCCGGCGGCGATGACCGTGCGCTGGTCGCAGTACGCGCAGTCGCTGACCGCCAAGCCGATGAAAGGCATGCTGACCGGCCCGGTGACGATGCTGCAATGGTCGTTCGTGCGCGACGACCAGACGCGCGCGGCGACCTGCCGGCAGATCGCGCTCGCCTTGCGCGACGAGGTGCTCGACCTGGAACGGGCCGGCATCCGCGTGATCCAGATCGACGAGCCGGCCCTGCGCGAAGGCCTGCCGCTGCGCCGGGCCGACTGGCCGGCGTACCTGGCCTGGGCGGTGGAATGCTTCCGCATCAGCGCCGCCGGCGTCGCCGACGACACGCAGATCCACACCCACATGTGCTACTCGGAGTTCAACGACATCATCGACGCGGTCGCGGCGATGGATGCCGACGTGATCTCGATCGAGACCTCGCGCTCGCGCATGGAGCTGCTCGACGCCTTCGTGCGCTTCCGCTATCCGAACGAGATCGGCCCCGGTGTCTACGATATCCATTCGCCGCGCCTGCCGTCGGTGGAGGAAATGACCGCGCTGCTGCGCAAGGCCGCCGCGGTGCTCGACGCCGGCCAGCTCTGGGTCAATCCGGACTGCGGGCTGAAGACGCGCGGCTGGCCGGAGACGCGCGCCGCGCTGGTCGCGATGGTCGAAGCGGCGCGAGGACTGCGCGCAGCGTCGGCGCAGGCGGCCTGAGGCCCGGCGCATCGCCGCGCGCGAACGCGGCGATGCGCTTTCGGCCCCGCACGGGCGGATCGAAGGTATTCGATACATGAATGACTTCGATCCGTCCATTTCATTGGGAAATGCAGCGGATGGGCGCTAGGCTGGAGACTCGATTCCCATGCGATCGCCTCCGGCGCCCCGCGCGCCTCGTCGAAGCAATCGCCTTTGCGCAGAGCATCCAATGGCCGATCGTGTCTTCACGAACGCCGTGGACGTCCACGGCAATCCCCTGCGTCTGGTCGTCCGCGACGGGCGTTTCGTCGACGCCGGTATGCTGCCCGCCACCGCCGAGGTCGTCGACCTCGGCGGCAGTCTGGTGCTGCCGGGCTTCGTCGACGGGCACATCCACCTCGACAAGAGCTTCGTCGGCGACGTCTGGCGCGCGCACCTGCCGGCCGCGACCTTGCGCGAGCGGCTGGCCGCGGAGAAGAAGCTCCTCGCCGCCTCGAAGCCGATGGCCGGGCGCGCCGACGCGCTGATCGCCCAGGCCGCCTCGTTCGGCACCGTCGCGATGCGCTGCCACGTCGACGTCGACGCGACCACGGGACTGTCGCATCTCCATGCGGTGATGGACGCCGCCGAGAAGTGGCGCGACAGGATCGCGATCGAGATCGTCGCCTTCCCGCAGGCCGGCGTCGTGTCCTGCCCGGGCACCGCCGACGTGCTCGACGCCGCGATGCGCGAAGGCGCCGGCGTCGTCGGCGGCATCGATCCGACCACGCTGGACGGCGATGCGGACGCGCAGCTCGACATCGTCTTCGGCATCGCCGAACGGCACGGCGCGAAAATCGACATCCACCTGCACGAGCCCGGCCTGCAGGGCATCGAGCAACTGCTGCGCATCGCGTCGCGCACCGCCGCCGCCGGCATGGCCGGCCGCGTCGCGGTCAGCCATGCCTACGCCCTCGGCGAGGTGCCGCCGGAAACCGCGGAGCGCACCGCGGCCGCCCTCGCCTCCGCCGGCGTCTCGATCATGACCAACGCGCCCGGCGACCGCCCGTTCCCGCCGGTGCTGCGGCTGCGCGAGGCCGGCGTGCGCGTGTTCTCCGGCAACGACAACATCCGCGACGCCTGGTGGCCGTACGGCAACGGCGACATGCTCCAGCGCGCGATGCTGATCGGCTATCGCTCGGGGTTCTACACGGACGACGAACTGCTGACCGCGCTCGACATGATCACGCACGCACCCGCGTCGGTGATCGGCCGCGAAGGCTACGGCCTCGGCGTCGGCGACGAGGCTTCCTTCGTCGTGCTGGAGGCCTGCAACGGCGCCGCCGCGGTCGCCGGCGTGCCGAGATCCAGACGCGTGGTCGTGCGCGGCGAGTGGCTGCCGGCTCGCCCCGCCCCCGAGCCGGAACGAGGAACTGAAGGCTCGGAAGCTACTTTCGCTCGCGTTCCAGCATCCGGCGCAGTTCCTCGGCGAGTTCCTTGACCATCCTGTCCGCAGCCGGACGATGCAGCAAGGCGACGTCCATCGTGTCGATCGTCGGCAGTCCTTTCTTCCGCGTCAGGACGAGGTGATCCGACGTGACGGCACGCGCCGGCAGCAGGCTGATGCCGAGCCCGCCGGCAACGGCCGACTGGATGCCGGAGAGGCTGGAGCTGGTGAAGCTGATGCGCCAGCCGCGCCCGAGGCCCTCGGCGACGCGGATCATCTCGTCGCGATACAGGCCGCGCAGCGGGAAGGCGACCAGCGGCAGAGGGTCCGCGTCGAAGGCCGGATGCTTCGCGCTGTCGATCCAGCGCAGCGTTTCGGGCCAGCGCGCGACGGCTTCGCGGCTGTGGCGCTTCTGCTTGAGCAGGACCAGGTCGAGCTCGCCGCGGTCATAACTGGCACCGAGGTCGCGGCTGAGGCCCGTCGTGACTTCGAGCTTGACGTGAGGATGCTTGCGGCTGAACGCCGCCAGCAGATCCACGGTGCGGCCCGCCGCGAAGTCGTCGGGAACGCCCAGGCGCACGGTCATCGCCAACGCCGCGCCGGACAGCGCGTCGAGCGTTTCGTCGTTGAAGGCGAGCATGCGGCGCGCGAAACCGAGCAGCGTCTCGCCGGAATCGGTCGGCCGGACGTCGCGATTGCCGCGCTCGAGCAGGCGGTGGCCGGCCATCTCCTCCAGCCGCCGGATCTTCTGGCTCACGGTCGACTGGGTCGAATGCAGCCGCGCCGAGGCGCTGGTGAAGCTGCCGCAATCGGCCACCGCCACCAGGGCCCTGAGCAGGTCGAGATCGAAGAGCGGTCTATTCGGTTTCGCACTGGGGTTCATTCGAATATTTCGCTGTCAAATGCCCGACCGCGCTTTTAGCATGATCGGTCGACACCGAACAGCGGCCGTGCGCCGTCGCGGCGCCCACGCGAAGGAAGGTGAATCCATGAAGTCATTGTCCGTCACGCACGCGGTCGCGCTCGCGATGATCGCGTCGACCCCTTCGATCTCCGCCGCAACGCAGGAACCGCGCCTGCACGCCGCCGCGGCGAGAGGCGACGTGCCCGCGATCCGGGCACTGCTGCAGGCCGGAGCGCGCGTCGACGCGCGCGACGCGACGCAGCAGACGCCGCTGCTGGTCGCCACCCGCCTGAATCACGTCGACGCGGCGCGCGTCCTCGTCGACGCCGGCGCCGACGTCAACGCCAAGGACGCGATCCAGGACAGCGCCTATCTCTACGCCGGCGCGCGCGGGCACCTGGAGATCCTGCGCCTGACGCTGGACCACGGCGCGAACCTCGAGAGCACGAACCGCTACGGCGGCACCGCGCTGATTCCCGCCGCCGAGCGCGGCCACGTCGAGGCGGTCCGCATGCTGATCGAGGCCGGCGTCGACGTCGACCACGTCAATCGCCTGAACTGGACCGCACTGCTGGAGGCGATCATCCTGGGCAACGGCGGCAAGCAGCACAGCGACATCGTGCAGCTGCTCGTGGAAGCCGGAGCCGACGTCGATCTCGCCGACGGCGACGGCGTCACGCCGCTGCAACACGCGCGCCGACGCGGCTACGCGCAGATCGAGCGGATCCTCGTCGCGGCAGGAGCGAAATCGTGATGAAGGCTCGATCCATCCTCCTCGCGATCGCCGTCGCGTCGGCCTCGCCGGCCTTCGCCGCCGTCTCCGAAGGCGACGTGATCGTTCGCCACGCGACGATCGTCGACGTCGAGCACGCACGCACGATCGCCGACCAGGCCGTCGTGCTGCGCGGCGGCGACATCGCCGCGGTCGGTTCCGACGCGGACATCGCGCGCACGTGGCGCGCGAAGCGCACGGTCGACGGCAGCAAGCGCTTTCTGGCGCCCGGCCTGTGGGACATGCACGTGCACTTCGGCGGCGGCCCCGAGCTGATCGAGGAGAACCAGGCGCTGCTGCCGCTGTACGTCGCGCACGGCATCACCAGCATCCGCGACTGCTCCGGCGACCTGCCCGAACAGGTGCTCGCCTGGCGCGACCAGATCGCCGCCGGCACGCTGTCCGGTCCGCAGCTGTTCACCTCCGGCGCGAAGCTCGAAGGCATCAAGCCGGTCTGGAAAGGCACCATCGAGGTCGGCAGCGAAGCGGACGTCGACGCCGCGATCCAGCGCCTGCGCAAGGACCGCGTCGACTTCATGAAGATCACCGACAGCACGCTCGATCCGCAGCTGTTCCTGTACGCCCTGACGAAAGCCAAGGCGGCCGGCCTGCGCTCGTCGGGCCACATCCCAATGGCGTTGACCGTCGAGCAGGCGGTGGATGCCGGCATCAGCTCCATCGAGCACATCGACTACGCCTTCAAGGCCGGCGTGCGCGACGAAGCCGCCATCGCCGCCGACTTCGCCGCCGGGCGCATCGACCGCGCCGAGGCGAACCGGCGCATCGACCAAGGCTTCGACGAAGCCACGGCGATGACGGCCTACCGCGGATTCGCGGAGCGCGGCGTGTACGTCACGCCGACGCTCAACGGCAGCCGCATCCTCGCCTACCTCGATCGCGACATGCACGCCGACGACGCCTATCTCGCCTACATCGGCCCGAAGCTGCGCAAGACCTACGACTGGCGCATCGAGCGTGCGAGCAAGGCGAGTCCGGAGGCGATCGCCGCGCGCCACGCGCACTTCGAGCGCATGGCGGCGGTGCTGCCGATGCTGCAACGCGCCGGCGTGACGATCATCGCGGGCACCGACGCGGGCTTCCTGAATTCGTTCAACTACCCCGGCATCGGTCTGCACGACGAACTGAAGCTGTTCGTCGAGAAAGGCATGACGCCGACGCAGGCGTTCTCGGCGGCGACCCGCGCCGGCCCGGCCTGGTTCGGCAAGCTCGATCGCTACGGCAGCGTCGCCGTCGGCAAGGCTGCCGACCTGGTGCTGCTGGAGCGCGATCCGCTGCAGGACATCGACGCCACGCGCGCGATCGATGCGGTGATCCTGCGCGGGCGCGTCTACGACCGCAAAGCCCTCGACGGAATGCTCGACACCACGCGGAAGAAAGTCGCCGCGTGGAACGCCGCGGCCGCTCGCTGAGCCGGAATCGCCAGGCGGCCGGTGCGCCGCAGGCGGTCGCCTCGTCGCCCGCGGATCCGGCGAGGCCGTCGCGACGAAGCACGAAAACGCATCGCGCGTTTCAACCTTTTCCGCCCTTCGCGAGATCGAATCCTCACCCGACGATTCCGATCCCAGGAGGGCTCATGCCGGCACATTCCGCGAATCCGCGCCGTCGCGTCGCGATCGAGACGTACGACGTCGCGAACGCTGCGCACCGTTCATCGGCGAGTCGCGCCGACGTCTATGCATCCGTCGACTCGATCCCTCCTTGCAAATTCGCCGGCCGCTCCAAAGTCCGGCCTTCCCTTTCCTTTCGAGTCCTCCCGATGAAACGGCTCGCTTTCCTGTCGATCGCCTCGGTTCTGGCAACCGGCTCCGCTGCGGCGGAATGCGTGCGCGGCGCATACACGTCCGGCAAAGGAGATTTCCTCGCCGTCTCCACGCCTGCGGAAGGAACGACCGGGCAGGCGCGCTACCTGTTCGTCGACGGCCGTCGCGGCGCGATCGGGAGCGCGGACGCGCTGGTCGACTGCGCCGGCGAATCGGTGAACGTGCGCGAGGCGGACGGTCGAACCGCCAGCTGGAAGCGATTGCCGTTGCGCGAGACGCCGACGACGTTCTCCAGCGCCGCGACGAAGCTGACGGGCCTCCTGATCGAGCCGGCCGCGTCGAACGACGCGCGTCCGCCGCTGGTGGTCATGGTGCACGGCTCCGAGCGCCGCGCGGCGATCGGCGGCGTCTATTCCTACGTCATGGCCGCGCAGGGCATCGCCACCTTCGTCTACGACAAGCGCGGCACCGGCGAGTCGGACGGCGAATACACGCAGAACTTCGAACTGCTCGCCGACGACGCCGCGGCGGCGCTGGTCGAGGGGCGCCGCCTGGCCGCCGGTCGCTTCGGACGCAGCGGCTACTTCGGCGGCAGCCAGGGCGGCTGGGTCGCGCCGCTGGCGGCGACGCGTTCGCCGGCGGACTTCGTCACCGTGGGCTTCGGCCTGGTCGCCTCGCCGATCGACGAGGATCGCGAGCAGATGCTCGGCGAAGCGGCCGAGGCGAAACTGGACGAAGCCGCTGTCGCCTCGATCAAGCGGCTGTCGAAGGCCACCGCGCGGATCGTCTCCTCGCATTTCACCGGCGGCTTCGAGGAGCTCGAGCGCCTGCGCCGCGACGTCGCGGGCCAGCCCTGGGTCGAGAAGATCCAGGGCGAATACAGCGGCGACATGCTGCGCATGAGCGACGCCGACCTGCGCCGCGTCGGCCGCGCGCGCTTCGACAATCTGGAACTGATCTGGGACTACGACGCGGTCGCCGTGCTGAAGCGGCTGAAGTCGCCGCTGCTGTGGGTGCTGGCGGAGAAGGACCGCGAGGCGCCGATCGAGGAAACGCGCGCGATCCTGCGCAAGCAGATCGCAGCGGGACGGCCGATCGACGCCTACGTCTTCCCGGACACCGATCACGGCATGATGGAATTCACCACCAACGCGGACGGCTCGCGCACGATCACGCGCGTGACCGAAGGCTACCTGCGACTGCTCGCCGACTGGATCAAGCGCGATCTCCACCCGCCCTACGGGCGCGGCCATGCGCTGAACTGAGACGGAGCCTCATGCCGCGGACGACGGACTCGCCCGCGGCGCGTCGCCGATCGCGACCGGCCCGCGCCACTGGCGCAGCACGCCGCGCACGAACGGGATGTCCTCGCCGTCGAAGCGGCTCGCCTGCGGCAGCGACGTCCACGGCAGGTGCGGGTTCTGGTGGTGCGTGCGATGGAGCGGGAAGTTCAGCAGCAGGCGATGCAGCCAGCGCGGCGCGGTCAGGTTCAAGGCGTGATCGCGCTGCTCCACCGGCGTGCCGTGGTGCGGCGCGTGGTCGAGCTGCGACGCGAGGAACGCGCGCAGCGCGAGGAAGGCGGCGACCAGCCAGGCGGCGCTTCCGTACAGCACGAACGACGTGCCGTACAGCGCCAGCACGCCGAGCGAATCGATGCGCATCTCGCGCAGGCCCTCCTCGCTGAGCAGGTCGCGCTCCAGCATCTTCGCCATGCCAGCGCTGCCGTCGGGCAGGTCCGGGCAGGCCTCGCGCAGCGGCGGCAACAGCACCGAGCGCGGCAGCCAGCAGGCGAACAGCACCGTGATCTCGGCAGCGTACAGGCCGAAGGTGATGCGTACGTAGTGCGTGAGATACGCGAGCCAGCGCGGCTGCGTGACGGGATCGTAGATCTCGTCGCTGCCCCAGCGCGTGCGGTTGTAGCGATGGTGGCGCAGATGCGCGAAACGCATCGCGCGCAACGGCGAGCCGAAGGCGACCGCGAGCACGCGGCCACCGAGGTGGTTCCAGCGCCGCTGCGGATGCAGCAGGCCGTGGATCGCCTCGTGCACCAACGCCCACAGCGTCGGGCTCAGCAGCGCGACGACGGCCAGCGCCGCGGCTGTCCACGCCAGCGGCGCATGCAGCAGCGGCAGCGCGATCAGCACGAACAGGTTCAGGCCGAGCAGCGCGCTGCCCAGCACCAGGTTCAATCGCAAGGGAATCCGGGTCGCCGCCGCCTTCATGCCAGTCCTGTTCGATCGCGCTTGCCGCAGCGCCTTCAGTCGCGTCCGTTCGTGCGCTTCGCGCGGAAGAAGCCCGTCAACATCCGTGAGGCTTCTTCCTGCAGTACGCCGCTCGTCAGCTCGACCCGGTGATTGTGCCGTTCGTCGCGCAGGATGTCGAAGACGCTGCCGGCGGCGCCGGTCTTCGGGTCGGCGGCGGCGTAGACCACGCGCGCGATGCGCGCGTGGATGATCGCGCCGGCGCACATCGGGCACGGTTCCAGGGTCGCGTACAGCTCGGCGCCGAGCAGGCGGTGATTGGCGAGTCGCCGGCCGGCTTCGCGCAGGGCGACGATTTCGGCATGTGCGCTCGGATCGCAGGCGCCGATGTTGCGGTTCCAGCCGGCGCCGACGACTTCGCCGCCCAGCACCACGATCGCGCCGACCGGCACCTCGCCCTCGCCTTCCGCGCGGCGCGCCAGCTCGAGCGCGCGCGTCATCCAGAACGCGTCGCGTTCGGCGGGATCGACGGGGGGAGTCTCGGTCGCGACGTGCATACGCAAGGATACCAGTGCCGGGCTTGTCGTCTCGACGGTGCGCCCGCATACGAAGTCGTCTCGCCCTTGGATCGTTTCGAGCGATGCGAACGCCGTCGGACACGCTGCGCCTGCGCCAGGCGCACTCCACAGATCGAGCGGCGCTGGTCCAGCTGCTTCATCGCACCTGGGAACGGACCTTCGCGCCGCAGCTTCCGCACGGTGCTTCACAACGCTATTTCGCCGACGCGGTCGCGGAACGCTATGTGGACGAGGAATGGCCACGATTCGTGGTCGCCGAACGGCAGGGAGACCTCGTCGGTTTCGCCGACGCCGACGAGGCGCTGATCGCCTCACTGCACGTCGATCCCGCGGTATGGGGGCTGGGGATCGGTCGCCGCTTGCTGGACGAATGTGAGCGGCGGATCGCCGCCGGAGGCCATCGTGTCGCGCGGCTGCAGGTCGAGGCGTTCAACACGCGCGCGTTCAAGTTCTACTGCAAGGCCGGCTACGTCGAGATCGACAGACGGCCGGACGAGGAATTCGATTCCGGAGGCTTGTCGGTGTTCATGGCCAAGCCGCTCCGCTCCGGCGACGAACAGGTACGGCAGTACCGGCCACAGGACCGTGCGGCTTGCCTCGCGCTGTTCGAGAGCAACGTACCGGAGTATTTCGCCGAGGCGGAACGTGCGGACTTCATCGACCAGCTCGACAATCTCGAAGGACCGTACCTCGTCGTCGGGAACGGCGGCGCCGTAGTCGCCTGCGGCGGCTTCCAGGCCGACCGCAAGGACCCGTCGATCGCCGCGCTGTGCTGGGGTATGGTGCGTCGCGACCTGCACGGCAGCCGCCTCGGCGAGGCCCTGCTCGTCGCGCGCCTCGACCTGATCGCGACGAATCCGGCCTTCGAATCGGTGGTGATCGAGACGACGCCGATGAGCCGCGGGTTCTTCGAGCGCTACGGCTTCGTCGCCGGGCGTGTCGTCGCGGACGGCTTCGTGCCCGGCTACGACCTGGTGGAGATGACGCTGCGGCTTGATCGCCTTCGTGCCGGGCGGCGATGACGGCAGGTCACCGGCAGCACCGAGAGGTAGCGGGCGCCCACGGCGCTCGTTCCCACTCGAGCACCAGGTGACCCGCCGCGCCGTGCGTGCGGCGTGGCCGATGCCGCTCTCGCGCGGAACACCGCGCTGATCCGCGCCGGCTATCACGCCATGTCTTCGGAATGCCGTGCCAGTGAGTGAGCTGCGACGCATGGCTCATGCGCAACAGGCTGCCGGACGTGGCCTTTGCCTCGTCGTACAGATCGATGTCGTGATGCTGGAGGTATCTCTGGGAAAGCTCCTCGTCACCCTCGCCCAGCACGCTCATCGCAACCTGGATCTCGTGCAACGAACGCCATCTAAGCATATGCCCCGTCGGCAAACCGATTTGCCAGGATAACGAATGTCTCGCCCGCGACTTGTCACGCCCCGCCGAACAGGCGGGCACCCACACAATGGTCGCGAAGCATCCGCGTCCCTGCGACGATCAGGGCGCGAGGGTTTCGATGGGCGTACGATGCGGCGCTGAGCCGTCTCGCCGAGACCACCCATGCGTGCGACTGGAAGCGTTCACCGCTCGGTTCCGATGCGGCCATTGGCAGCGGCGCTCGCCGCCCTGTTCGCCGCCGTCCCGCTTGCGCGTGACGCGCATGCGCACGCACCGGTCGCGGCCCGCATCGGTTCGACCCTCTCGGTCACCACGTGCAGCGAAAGCGCATTGCGCGACGCCGTCGACGGCGCTTCCAATGGCGACACCATCGACCTGACCACGCTGTCCAGTTGCACGATCACGCTGGCTGCCGGCGAAATCGCCATTGCTGTCGACAACCTCACCGTGCAAGGCCCGGCCGACATCTCGCTGACACTGAGCGGCAACCATGCGAGTCGCGTCTTCCACCACACCGGCCATGGCCTGCTGACGCTCGACCATCTCGCCATCACGGCGGGCAATGACACGATGCCCCGCGACGAGGGTAAATACACCGTCTACTACGGTACCGGCGGTGCGGTGCATTCCGACGGCGACGTGACCCTTTCGAGCAGTTCGCTGACCAACTCCTCGGTCTGTTACCCCGTCGGGAACAACCAGTACAACGAGGGATATGGTGGCGGCATGTTCGCGGAAGGCAATGTCTCCGTGATCCGGTCGACCGTGTCCGGCAATACCGCATGTGGCTCCATCGTGCCCTCCGTCCTCGGTATCGTGAGCTACCACGGCGGCGCGGGCGGCGGCATTTTCGCGGGCGGCCATCTGTACGTCTCGTACAGCACGATCAGCGGCAATCAGGCGTACGCGAGGGGCGGCGGCGGCGTATACGGTGAAGGCAACATCACCCTTGTCCACAGCGCGATCACCGGCAATGGGGCGGTGCAGAAAGGCGGCGGCGTGGCCATCCGCCAAGGCGACGAGCCCATCGGCGATACGCTGGTCAGATTGACCGTCAGGGCCAGCACCATCAGCGGCAACACCGCGATGGACGGCGGCGGCCTGGCGTCCCTGTACGGAAGCCCCGTGGATGTGTCCGACAGCACGATCGCCTTCAACACCGCGTCCAGAGAGACGTTCGACGGGTGGCGTGCGGGCGGCGGCGGAGTGTGCGTGAACGGCTACTCGCTGCGACTCACCAACAGCATCGTCGCCAACAACACCGCCCACAACAATGGTCAGGACATCACTCTGTTCAACATCGCCGGCCCGACGCCACCGATCGCCGGCGACCACAACGTCGTCATGAGCTCGTCGCCAGCGGCGCCGCCGGACACGATCGCCGCCGATCCGGGTCTGCTGCCGCTGGCCGATCATGGAGGTCAGACGCAGACGCATGCCCTCGCGCCCGGCAGCGTGGCCGTCGACGCGGGCCGGCCGTATCCCGGCCTGTTCTTCGACCAGCGCGGCTCCGGCTTCCCACGTACGATCGGCGCCGCTGCCGACATCGGCGCGTTCGAGTCCGGGACGCCGCCGTCACCGGTGACGGACTGTTCGGAAGCAGTCGTGCGCGCCGCCATCGCCAATGCCTCGGACGGCGGCGTCGTGGACCTGTCGCCGTTGTCCCACTGCACGATCACGCTAGCCGACGGCGCGTTCACATCCAACGTGGACAACATCGCGATCATCGGTCCGGCAGATCGCACGCTGATATTCGATGGCGACCACCGTGACCGCGTCATCCTGCACAGCGGCGGCGGCATCCTGACACTCGACCATCTGGACATCACCCGCGGCTACGTCGACGACGGAAAATATGCCGGCGGCGCGGTGTTCTCCAGCGGCAGCATCGTGCTCGCCAGCAGCAAGGTGACCCGGAGCATGATCGGCGGTCCGGCCGACAACGCGCTGGCCATCGGCGGCGGCGGGCTTTACGCACTCCGCAACGTCACGCTGGACGAATCCGTCGTGTCGGGCAATTCCAGCCACGGCCGCGCCGCCGGCATCTGCGCCTTGGTCGGCGACGTCACGATCAGGAACAGTACGCTGTCGGACAACCACAGCGACCTCGAAGGCGGTGGTGTGTTCGCGCCGGGTTGCTTCGGCGTCTGCACGGTCGGCGAATTCACGACCACGATCGAAAACTCGACGATCAGCGGCAACAGCGCAGGCACCAACGGCGGCGGCGTGCACGTGACCTACGGCAACCTGGTCGTGCGCAACAGCACCATCGCGGCCAATGCGGCGCTGGATACGGTTGCCGGCGGCGGCATCTTCGTCCGCAACGTCGTGAACGGCGTCCAGCTCGCGCCGGCGATCACGATCGCGAGTTCGATCGTCGCGACCAATACGAGCGCCGGCCCCGCCGCGGACATCGGCAGTCTCACGAGCCTCGTCATCCAAGGCGACCACGACATCATCACGGCGATGAACGGTACGCCGCCCTCCGACACGCTGACCGGAGACCCCGGCCTGCTGCCGCTGGGCGACTACGGCGGCCCGACGCCGACGCATGCGCTCGCCACGGGCAGCCTCGCGATCGATCGCGGCAGCAATCCCGGCCATTTCGCCAGCGACCAGCGCGGCGCCGACTACCCGCGCGTGTTCGGCGCCGATGCCGACATCGGTGCGTTCGAACTCTCGCAACCGGTCGTCGTCGATCGCATCTTCACGGACGGCTTCGATTGATTGCGGTTTCCGGCACGCTCGTGTGGGACTCCGGATGTGGACATCCCGGGCCGGACGTCGACTCCCGGCGAGAACGGAGCAAGGAAAAAGCCGGTTTGGTCTGGATGGTGAAAGGGAGGGTCCGAATCTGGCCTCCGGTTCTTACGTCGATCCCCGCTGGCCGGCGATAGTCTCCGAGCGATCCTCACTCCCACTCGATCATCAACACGTCTCGCAAGTCCTCGTGGTTAAAGGGTTTTGCGATGATTGGCATGTGCCATTACCGTCGCTTTTACCGTCATTCAACAAAAGCTTCCTATGGTGCGAAAGATGTAGAGATCCAAGGGCGGAAACTCCATCGTTAGTCCCCCTTAAGCATAGCGCAGACAAGTACACCGGTCCTCGTCGAGCCTCGCTTCGCCCGTGGCTTTAGCGTTGCCTGCCCTTCTCTTGAAATCACGATCCTTCGCTATGTGCGGGATCAACTTCTCCGCATCGACCGCCTCGCCATTTGCCTACGCGTGCAGCGCGGTGTAGTGGTCGAGGTCGGCTTTCAGGCCGACCGGGCGGGCGAAGGTCAGCCTGACGTTCTCGGTCCTGGGCAGCGGCCCGAGCCGCAATCTCTTCGTGCTCATTGCGTGGCTCCTCGGTTGAGGGACAGCGGCTGGTACGGCCGCAGCACCAGATCCCGGCTGACGATGATCCGCACGGGCAGGCCCGGCCGCGCGGTCAAGGTCGGCTGGACGTTCATGTTGCGCCGGGAGATCTCCTGACCGACCTGGTTGATGCCGTCCTGCGCGCCGTCGCGTCCGGCGATGACGATGCGGTTGCCGTCCTGGCGGTTCTCCGGCGCGGCCAGCTCGGCGCCGACGCCCAGCAGCGTCGTCAGCACGGCGCCCGTGGCGATGCGTTTCCGATGCCAGTCCACGTCATCTTCGAGACCGGCCTAGCCGGCCGGACAGATTGCGCCCTCTGATTCGGCGCCCTGTGCAACTCTAGGCCGACTTGTGAGACAATAAGCGTAGTCCAATGTTAAATGCAAATTTTTTAATTTAAATCAATCACTTATTTTCTGCTTGGACGAAATGAAAGAAGAGCAACTAGATCTAGCCCAGGTGGTACGCCTAGCGCTGGCCGAGCAGACGGAAGACGTGCGCCTGTTCGCGGCGCGGCTGGTCCGCAAGTACCGAGGAACGGCGCCTGACTTGGCGGAGCAGCTCGAGCTGTTCTTGAGGATGAAGCCAGCACGCAGTGTTTCCCCCATGCGCAAGCTGCCCTCTCAGCCGTTGGCGGCCCAACCTCTGCCGGTAGATGACGAATCCCGCCTCTCGCTCCTGAAGGTGTTCAAGGACGAGCCGACAAAAGATGCGCCACTGCTATCCAGCGATGTCGAGGATGTTCTGGGGCAGCTCATCGCCGAACGCTGGCAGAGCGCTCGACTGCAGACCATGGGACTGATGCCGACCCGCTCAGCCATCTTTGTGGGACCGCCCGGGGTCGGCAAGACACTCACTGCTCGCTGGCTTGCCGCGCAGCTTAAGGTGCCGTTGTACGTGCTCGACCTGACCGCCGTGATGAGCAGCCTGCTGGGAAAGAGCGGTGCCAACCTGCGGGCGGCGATCGACTTCGCCAAGCGCGAGCCGTGCGTGCTGCTACTGGACGAAATCGACGCCATTGCCAAACGACGTAGCGATGACACCGACGTGGGCGAACTCAAGCGCCTGGTCACGGTGATTCTTCAGGAAGTCGATGAATGGCCTGCCAGCAGCGTCTTGCTAGCAGCCACCAATCACCCGGAATTGATCGATCCAGCGCTTTGGCGCCGCTTCGACCTCGTGGTCCAGTTCAAGACGCCTGACACAAGAGCAATCAAGGATGCCATCAAGCGCTTTCTGGGGCCGGACTATGCCCTCTTTGCCCGTTGGATCGACATCCTGGTGTTTGCATTCGCCGGACACTCGTTCAGTGACATCGAGCGCGATGTGCAGCGTTTCCGGCGCGCCGTGGCTCTCGGCACGACCACTGATGCCGATTTGGTCGAGGACTTCATGAAGGCCCGCGCTCTGGCTTTGGACAGGCAGGGCCGCATCGACCTGGCAGTGATGCTGGCCAAGCAGACCCGTCTGTCCCAACACACCGTGTCCGACATCACCGGGGTAAGCCGGGACACGATCCGCAAGTACACCAACGACACGCCTGCGGCACGAAAGGCCGCGCCCCGGAGAAAGGCTGACGCATGAGCCAAACCAATTTTCTGATCGGTCGTGGCGAGCTCCTGACCCATGACATCGTCGGCCCGAGGCGCATGCCCGGCAAGGCCGAGGTCTACACCCTCGCGCAAGCGCGGGAAAGAATGGCTCCTCAGTTCCGTAGTGCTGCCAAGGCGCTGGACGCACTGCCTGCTGACGCCTGTCCGGGTGACTTCGCTGTTGCCCGGCTGATGATGAACCCCAGCTTCATCGCGCGCTCGTACTTTCCGACCGGGCTATTGCGCAGCACGGGGCTGGAGTCCATCGGCAGCCGCACCGTCAAGGTCAAGCCGGACGCCTGGACTCGCAAGGGGCAGCCGCAGGAGACCACGACAACCGAACTTTTTGTGGCCGGCAAGCGGCAGGCCTTCCGCAACCTTTCGCAGTGGATGGAAACCGTCGAGACAGAATCGGACGAGGGCGATGACCTGACTCATATCGAGCAGTTCGCAGCATTCGCGCCGGTGGAACGGATCGTGAGCCTTGGCAGCCCGAAGGACCGTTTTTTCGAGGTCGGCTTACACCTGCTGCCGGATGAAGAGCCGGGACTGATCCAGAAGGCTTTCGTGAAGTTCGCCCATCGGGAAGGCGTGAAGGTCCACAGTGAAGTCGATTTCGTCGCCGGCAACCTGTGGTTCGTGCCAGTGGAGGGCAAGCCACGCGAAGTCGAGAAGCTGGCCAGCTTTGCCTTCGTCCGGGTGATCCGGCCGGTGCCCAAGCTGCGGGGCATCCGCCCCATGCAACGCAGCGGTGGACCCTCGGTGGGGTGCAACCTACCAACAGAGCAGGCCCTTTCGTCCGAACCTCGTGTCGCCATCTTGGACGGTGGCCTGCCCGAGCACCACCCCATCGGCCCCTGGCTGCGTTCGTATCGCAAGCTCGACGAAGATGCCGACGATGACCCGCACGGCCCGGAACACGGTTTGGGTGTGACGTCTGCGGTGCTGTTCGGCCCCATCCAGCCCAATGGAACGGCTGGTCGCCCCTTCGCTCCGGTGGATCATTTGCGCGTGCTCGACCAGGAATCGAACGACGAAGACCCGCTGGAGCTGTATCGCACGCTCGGCCTCATCGAACAGGTCCTGCTATCGCGATCCTATGAGTTCATCAACCTGAGTCTGGGGCCCGACCTCGAAGTGGAGGATCAGGAAGTCCACGCCTGGACCTCTGTTATCGACGAACTACTCAGCGACGGCGATACGCTCATGACCGTAGCCATCGGCAACAACGGGGAACGCGACCGCGAACTCGGCTACAACCGCGTGCAGGTTCCGTCGGACTGCGTCAACGCTCTCTCGGTCGGCGCCGCAGATGACACCGGTGCGGGCTGGGCCCGCGCACCCTACAGCGCCATCGGGCCAGGCCGTAGCCCCGGCGTCGTCAAACCGGACCTAATGGCCTTCGGCGGGAATCCAGCATCCAGATACTTCCACGTTCTGACGCCGAATGCGAAACCAGTGCTGACGCCACAACTTGGTACCAGCTTTGCGGCGCCGTACCTACTGCGCAGTGCAATCGGTATCCGCGCGATCCTAGGCGCAAACCTGACGCCTCTCGCCATTAAGGCCTTACTGGTCCATGCGGCCGACCCCGGCGAACACGACCCGATCGAAGTCGGTTGGGGCAAGATCCCGGAAGACACCCTCGACATCATTACCTGCCCAGACGGCGTGGCCCGGGTGGTCTACCAGGGGGAGCTCAAGCCCAGCAAGTACCTGCGCGCCAGCCTTCCAATACCGAGGGAGGGCCTGACGGGCAACGTCCGCCTGAAGGCCACCTTCTGTTACGCATCCCCCACCGATCCGCAGGATGCAGCGGCCTACACCAAGGCCGGTCTTGAAGTCGTCTTCCGCCCCAATGACGAGAAGATCAAGGATGGCAAGAGCAACGCCGATACCAAGGGTTTCTTTGACCTGAAGAAGTTCGCAACCGAGCAGGAGCGCCGCTCGGATCAGGGCAAGTGGGAAACCGTGCTGCACGGCGCCAAGACCTTCCGCGGCTCCAGCCTCAAAAACCCAGTGTTCGACATCCATTACAACGCCCGCGATGGTGGCGGCCGAGCCGCAAGTGCCGAGAAGATCCGCTACGCACTGATCCTCTCAGTGGAGGCCCCGAAGCACGCGGATCTCTACAACGACATCCTACGTGCCTATGCCAGGACCCTCGTGCCGATCCAGCCCCAGGTGTCCTTGCCGATCCGCGCTCGATGACGGTGGACGGGGTAAAGAAGGACATCGTGGACTGACGGGCAAGGAGGAGATCAATGCCGGAGCCGTTGAAGAGCAAAGACAAACACGGGTTGCCGTTCACTCGACCGCCGGAGATCGAGGTCTGCCTCGCAAGGCTGGAGGCGGTCGATGCCACGGCACGCCTGCAGGCCTTCGCCATCACGTCGAGGAAAAGCAGCGGATACGTGTCGTCCGAAGCGCTGATGCATTTTCTGCGGCGCGCCCACGCGACGGGTGCAAAGGACGAGTTCAAACAGATATTCGGACTGCTCATGAAACGTATCGGCCAGTCCTTGTTTGCAACGGTCTCGGATTCCCGCATGGCCGGGGCGCAAGGCATTCGAGAAGAGATCATGGGCCGGTTCGCCGAGAGAATCGCCAAGGACTGCAACGGCCGATTCGCCATGCTGGATTTCTTCGAAGTGCGGTTCGACATGGCGTTCGACCGATTCCGGAAATCCGTGCTAAGGCAGATCGGTCCCTCGTCGGTACTCACCGAGCCGCTGTCAACGGACGGAGAAGCGGGTCAGGAGATTTCTCGGGAGGTCGAGGAAGCGGCGGCCGAATTTATGGGAGGGGATCCGCAAAAAATTGACGACCCGGCTTTCCGGTTGGAGTTGGACGCAGCGATTGACGAATTACCAGACGATCAGAGACGGGTCGTGGGCTTGCTAAGGCAAGGCTTCCAGATCGACTCGAAGGACCCGAACATCATGACTATCGCAAAGATGCTCCAGTGCGATGAGAGAACCGTGCGCAATCGCCGCGATCGTGCATTCAGGACCCTCAATTCTGTTCTACAGGAGGATGCATGAATACGCCGAAGCCTTTCGCTGCGGACGAGGAATTCGTGCTGATGGCGTTCTCCATGGAACCCAACCATGGCCGGGAGACGCTTGAACGCTATATCAGGGAGTATCCGCAGCATACGACTGCGCTTATCGACTGTTCGATCGATCTTGTTCATGAGCCGTCGGTAGACGATGTTCAGGCGCCTGAGGTGCCGGACAGTGCGGTGGACAAGGCTTGGCAGCGATTCGAGCGGACTATCCAGCAGCCCGACGCGGAGGTCGCCAATACGTTCGCCAAGCTCAGTACGAGCAGCTTCAAGTCGCTCGCACGTAGCCTGGACGTCAGCAACCTCTTCCTGATGCGTGTGCGCGATCGGGCCATCCGTGCTTCCACCATTCCTGTTCGATTCACCGAGAAGCTTGCATCGAAGCTGGGTACCACCGTTCAAGCTATGGGCGCGTACCTGCAGGCTCCGCCGCGGATGGTTTCCGGACAGGCTTTTCGGTCAAGTGTGAAGCCGAGTGTGGGCGAGCAAATCACGTTCGACCAAGCGGTCCAAACGTCACAGCTCACGCCGGAACAGCAGGCCACGTTGAAGTCCTTGTCGGACTGAGCAATGGACGCCACCGAGGCCGCCCGCCGAGAAGCAGAACGCCTGCACTGTGCGAACGCCGCGGCCGGTGGCGATCCGACCAGCCCCCTGATGTTTGCGCTTCATGAGGCCACACGTCGCGGCTTGGATGTGTATCCACTGCAGGCCGGAGACCCGCAACTCAAGGGTGGCAAAGCCACTTTCGACAGTCAGGCCGGAGGCATCCTCTATGAGAACCTCGGATCGGAATTCGAGCGCGCCTTCTTGATTGCGCATGAACTCGGTCATGTCGTGCTGGAAGGTGGCACGCTGGACGTGGTGACTGTGGATGTTGAGCCCGAACGGTCGATGGAGGACGCACCGGTCGGCATCGACCGCGTTCTTGACTATGGAGCGCGCGAAAGACGTGAGATCAAGATGGATCTCTTTGCGCGAGAGTTCCTGCTGCCGCGCGCTGTGCTGCGCGAACTACATATCAACGAAGGGCTGGCATCCGACTCGATTGCAAAACGCTTCGGCGCACCGCTCGCCGTGGTGCAGCAACAGTTGCTGGATGCCTTGCTAGTCCCACCAGCCGAAGAGTTGCAACCTGTAGGCACAGGTGCCACTGCTACACCGCTTGCCCCAGAACCCAGTCAGATTCAGGCGGCCGCACATCGTGGCTTGGCGTTCCAGCTACAGGCAGGGCCAGGCACTGGCAAAACGCGAACGCTTGTTCGCCGCATTGAGGGGTTACTTGCGGAAGGTGTCGACCCAACGACAATCCTGGTTCTCACATTCTCGAATAAGGCGGCAAATGAATTATGCGAGAGGATTGCCGCAAGCAACCCTGTCGCAGCAGCAGCCATGTGGATCGGAACGTTCCATGCGTTCGGCCTCGACATCGTCCGCCGCTTCCATGACCAACTTGGGCTTCCCCCAGACCCGCAGCTGATCGACAGGACGGAGGCTATTGAGCTACTGGAGGAAGAGTTTCCGCGGCTCGATTTAAAGCACTATCGCAACCTTTGGGATCCCACCCTGGATTTGAGCGACATGCTCAGCGCGATTTCACGCGCCAAGGACGAGGTCATCGATTCTGCAGGATATCGCGCCCTCGCGCAGTCCATGGCGACCAGCGCGGGAACCGACCAGGACGCCCTAGTCCGTGCCCAGAAATGCCTGGAGGTCGCCACGCTCTTTGAAGCATACGAACGACTTCTGGCTAGGCAGCAGTTGTTGGACTTCGGCGATCTGGTTGCACTCCCGGTCCGACTGGTCGAAAGTAGAGCCGAGGTAAGGGACGCCCTGCGTGCTCGACATGAGCATGTGCTGGTAGACGAGTACCAAGATGTCAACCGCGCGTCCGTTCGGCTCCTGAAAGCCATCGTCGGCGAAGGTCGCAACTTATGGGTTGTCGGCGATGCGCGCCAGTCTATCTATCGATTCCGCGGCGCCTCTGCAACGAACATCGCGCGCTTTGCGGTCGACTTCCCTGGCGCTCAGACCGCTCAATTGGGCGTCAATTATCGCTCCGACGAGCACATCATCGATGTATTCACCGAGTTTGCGCGCGGTATGCAAGCCTCCGCCGGTGCATTACCGCTCAAGCTGAAAGCTGCCCGCGCCGCCAATGGAGAACGGGTAGAGCTCCGCATTGCCGAGTCGGCTGGGGATGAAATATCCACCCTCGCCGCTTCGATAAAGGGTTTGCACGCGCAAGGCATTGCCTACGGTGACCAGGTGATTCTGTGCGCATCTAATGCGCGTCTAAACACCATTGCCAAAGGCCTCGAGGCCATTGGCGTACCGGCACTGCACCTGGGCAGCCTCTTCGAGAGGCCAGAAATCAAGGATCTTCTGGTCTTGTTGTCACTGGCGACCGACCCACGGGCGACCGCACTGGTGCGAGTGGCAACCATGGCTCGATACCAGATGCCATTGCAGGACGTCATGCGGGTCATCGAGCACCTGCGAGCAGCGAATCCGCCTCCCCTGGCTTGGCTGACGATGCACGCCGAAGTGAATCATCTCGCAGAAGGCACTCGCGAGACGCTTTTTCGCCTGTCCGCGCTTTTTGCGGGTGTGAGCTCATCGACCAACCCTTGGCCTTTGCTTGCTGACTGGGTGATCGATCACCTCGGACTCGCGAAGACAATTTACTTGGCTGGTGATCCACAGAGCCGCATGCAAGGGCTAGCCATCTGGCAGTTCCTGAACTTCTGTCGCCGGCAACCAAGAGGGCAAGGCGTCCCGGTCCTTCGCCTGCTCGATCGCGTCCGGCGGTTGGTACTACTCGCTGAGGATCGTGGATTGAACCAACTGCCCCACAGCGCCGAGAACATCGACGCAGTGCGTTTGATGACTATCCACGGAAGCAAGGGTCTGGAGTTCGACGTCGTTCATCTGCCAGGCATGGTGGCGTCCGGCCTGCCCCGCAATAACGTACCGCCCCGCTGTCTTCCACCGGATGGACTGATCCATGGCTCGGAAAACCTGACCGGCATTGAGGCAGTGAAGGCTGGTCACGACGAAGAAGAGGAGTGCTTGTTCTTCGTCGCACTTTCGCGTGCCCGCGACAGGCTGCAGCTGTATGCGTACACGAGGCAGGCCGATGGGCGTGCGCGTAGCCCGTCCAAGTTTGTCGCTCCGCTCGACCGACTCCTTGTTCGTCCGGTTTCAGTGCCGTTGCTTCCCAGCCCGACATCGACGAACCCGGCTCTGTCCATCACATGGCAAGGACGCCCTCAATGGACCGATATACAGGTCAATCTCTTCGAGCGCTGCCCTCGCCGCTTCTTGTACACGCACGTGTTGAAGCTCGGTGGTCGGCGATCTGAGACAGCGTTCATGAAGATGCACAATGTCGTGAGCGAGGTTTTCGAGTGGCTGAAACGCGAACACGAGACGACCACTCCCTCCGCCGACGAACTATCAGGGTATTTCGATGCGGCGTGGCGCTCTAAAGGGCCGACGGAGCACGGTTATGCGGAGGATTACCGCCGCATCGGGAAACGTCTCGTCGACTTTCTCATCGAGAGCCGAAGCCGTGGAATGCTGGCATCAGCACCTCCGATCTCACTAGGTTGGGCAGAGGGCGAGATCCTGGTCAGCCCTGATGGTGTGGCGCGCGAAGACGGTGGGCGCGTCATGGTGCGCCGCGTTAAGACGGGCAGGCAGCGCTCGAACGCCTTCGATGACATGGAATACACGATTCTTCATCTTGCTGCGGTTCAAGCGTATGGCTCGCACGCCCAGGTTGAGGTGGCCTATTTGACCAGCGAAACCATCCAACCAATGGAGATCTCGGCGCGCAAGCTTGAGTCCAGGCGCGAGAAACTGCAGGCATTTCTTCGCGCGATGCAGGTGGGGCAATTCCCCGCCAGGCCTGAAGCACGCACCTGTCCACGCTGCCCGAGCTTCTTTCTATGCGGCGACTTGCCCGAAGGGGCTTGGTTGCAAGAAAAAATCTAACCCATCCTTTCCGGTTTGGCGCCGGGCTGCGATTGACTTAGTGAGGGGCCAGAAAGTCTGCAATCCCGCAGATGACACCCCCACAAAGGGCAATCAAATGCAGAACCAAACCAACAGCGGCGATGACCGCTCTGATGTCGAAGATGTCGCCGCGGCGATCCGCGAAGGCCGCAACCTGCGCCCGGCTGCGCTCTACCGGATCGTCGTCCTGGACGAACAGCTCCGGGAACGTCACATCGATCTCGCCGATCCGGTGCCGACTGCGCGCCAGATCCTCCAAGCCGCGGGCTTGCGCCCGGTCGATGGCTATAGCGTCTACGCGATCCTGACCCCCGGCGAGTTCGAGGACCTGCGTCTGGACGAAACCTACGATCTGCGCGGCCGCGGCGCAGAGCGCTTCGTGATCTTCCAGACCGATCGCGCGTTCAAGTTCACGATCGACGACCGCCAGTTGGAGTGGGGCAAACCCAGCATCAGTGGCCGTGTGCTCAAAGCGCTGGCTGGCGTCCCGCCGGAGACCTACGATGTCTACCTTGAAGTTCGCGGCGGCGGTCAGGACATCCTGATCCGCGACGGCGACCTAATCGATCTGGGAAAGCCGGGCATCGAGCGCTTCATCACGCTGATCCGCGACACCACGGAAGGGTTGTTCGCGCTCCCCGAAGCGGACGAACGCTATCTGAACAGCCATGGCGTGGTCTTCGAGACGGTGAGCGACGGTCCGCACACGGGTGTCATCTTCAAGCAACTGCCTCTGTCCACCGGAAAGTTCAATCATGCTGCGGCCGACGTGCTCATTCTTCTGCCGCCTGGCTATCCTGATGTGGCGCCGGACATGTTCTATTGCGACCCCTGGTTGACGCTGCAGAGCGTGGGGCGTTACCCGAGCTGCGCCGACCAGCCCCACGCATTCCAGGGGCGCAACTGGCAGCGCTGGTCGCGCCACAACACGGCGTGGCGCCCGGGCATCGACGGCCTGCACACCATGCTCAAGCGCGTCGAGCACGCCTTGGCGGAGGCGAAGTGATGTCGCCGGCCGCTCTGGACATCGTCCTGCTGGAGCCGCACGAAGCGGCCCTGCGATCGCTGCTGCACAGCGAGAACGGGGCCGAGTCGTCCGCCTATGTGCTGTTCGGCAAGGCCGAGATTTCGGCGGACCCCTGGTCGGGCTTAGCTCGCACCAGGCTGATCTCGCATGAGGTCATCCCTGTCGCCGCCGATGAGATGGTCTCGGCATCGCCCGTCCACGTCACATGGTCCACTCGCGGCTTCATGCGCGTTCTTGGCGTCGCGAAGGAACGCGGCTTGGTTGCGGGCCTCGTGCATACGCATCCGAACGCGGCAGCGTTCTTCTCCGAGCAGGATGACCGAAATGAAGCAGAACTTGCCCGGACGACGTTCAACAAGGGCGTTTCCAGCCTGGCCAGCATGGTTTTCGGCCGCGATGACGGTATGGTGGGGAGGCTCTGGATCGCACCAGGCGAGACGGTCACGGCATCCTCGATCTCGCTGATAGGCGGCCAGATCAAGATCGCGCGTGCGGAAGCTTCGGTCGACGAAGATCACTTTCTGGCGCGGCAGGCCGCGCTCTTCGGCAGAGAGTTCAATCCGGTCGTTCGCGGGCTGCGGGTCGGCGTCATAGGGAGCGGGGGAACGGGAAGTGCTGTCGCGATGCTGTTGGCGCGACTGGGCGTCGGCTTTCTGGGGCTGGTGGACAAAGACATCATCGATGTCACCAACCTCAACCGCGTACACGGCTCGCGCGCCGCAGATGTGGTCGCCGGCCTCGCCAAGGTAGACATCCTCGCGCGCGAGATTCGCGCAGCGGGTCTCGGCACCCAGGTCGTCACCAAGAAGGAGTGGGTCGGCCACCCTGATCTGCGCGATCTGTTGCGCTCCTGCGATGTGCTGTTTGGTTGTACCGACGACCACCAGGGGCGGCTGACGCTCAATCGCCTGGCGCACTACTACGGCATCCCGCTGATCGATGTCGGCCTGCGCATGCGCGCGGCACGCAGCGGCGCGGACTACGACATGACGGGCCGCGTGTCGACGATTCGCCCTGGCAGCCCTTGCCTCATGTGTCTGGGGGTGGCCGATCCGCGCCGCGCTGCGGCTGAGGGTCTCCAGCGCAGCGACCCGACCGAGTTCGAGTGGCGTAAGGCAGAAGCCTATGTGGACGGCGGCGCCGACCCGGCGCCCGCCGTGGTCACATTCACCACGACCATCGCCTGCGCCGCTGTCGATGAGCTCATTCAAGGCCTGACCAGTTTCCGCGGCTCTCAGGGCATGACGCACAATAGGATTCGCCGTTTCGACCGCGTGGAGGATCGCGCCATGACCTGTCGGCCTGTTGCCTCTTGTCCGGTATGTGCCAGCCAAGCAAGTTGGGGGCGCGGCGATGTCAATCCATTCCTCGGCGTGATCGGATGACCATGAAACGACTTACTGCGCGCGCGCTGCACGGGCTCGGGTGGCTGCGCTATGACCTGCTCGTTTCTGCGACCGCTCAGCATCCAGGCAAGAATGCTGTGCCTCCGGGCGAGTTGCGCCTCGTCATCGATAGCGGTGTCAAGAAGTGGGCCTGCATGAGCTGCCCGGGCGGCTGCGGCGTACAGATATCGCTATCACTCAATCCGGATCGAAGACCCCGTTGGTCTGTTGAGGCAGACTTCTGGGGAAGACCGACCGTATCGCCGTCAATCCACCAGCATCGGGCATGTTCCTGTCACTTTTGGGTGAAGAAGGGTCTGATCGAATGGTGCGGATAGACCGTTCTGACGGTCGCTGTAGTAGTAGCTCATTACGTTGGCTCCGTTCGTGGTCACGATGCCGAGTGGCGATGTGCCAATCTAAGTTCATTCCTGCGCGCGTTCATAGCTTGCCATTCATCCGGCGTGGAAGAGCCCAGGCTTTGCCCCGCTGGTCAGAACAGTACTGGTGTGCCCTCCTCTCCATCGTAAACACCTTATAGGCGAGTCTGACGAACAGACGTCCCGGCGTGCCGCCGTCGGGTTCGCAGGCTGCGCCCCGCGCCTCGTCCCGAGTCACGGCCATTCGGCTTTGACCCCTGACGCCTCCGGCCCTCCCCGGGCCTGCGCGCTCCGCTTGCCTCAAAAGCAGCCCGTATGCAGTGGGCGGGTGTGGGCGGTCTTGCTGCTCCCTTCACCGTATCACGGCGTTCTCGCCGTCAAGGGCGGCGCGTGCAGGCTCGCTTGCGGCCGATGGCCGTCGCTGACCCCTGACGGCTGCGCTGCGCCGTGCGGGCTTCGGTTCCGGGCAGTCCCGCCCGCGCAACCGGAGATCGTCATGAACGAACAATCGTATGTGTCCATCGAACAGCATGTCTGCATCGTTTACTGCACGGCATTCGATACCGGCGCCATCTTGTTGGATCGGCGCCTGCGGGCGAGCATGGGGCGCCATACGGCGACCGGCTGGGGCCTGTGCCCCGAGCATCAGAAGCTGTTCGACGATGGCTTTGTCGCGCTGATCGAATGCGATCCGCAGCGCAGCGGCTCGTAGGCCAGTGGCTGCACCAAGCCCGAGTAGGCATATCGCACGGGCCGGCTGGCCCATGTGCGGCGCACGGCCTTCGCGCTGGTGTTCAACATGCCGATCCCGGACAAGCAGGCTTCGCGCCGCGCCGCCCTCGGTACGCCGTTCCTTCGGGAGCGACGCACCTTTCTTTCTGCTGCGCCGGGCTACGCTTCAAGGATGCGCTTTGCCGGCGGCGGATGCGTCACCGCCGTTGCGCTCGCGCTGGCGAAACCGTTTCACGTAGGTCGCGTCGGCCAAATCGTGCGGCCCTAGGTCCAGAGCGCAGTAACCATCAGGGCCTCCCCTCTTCATACAATTTCATTGGCTTTGTATGGGCGGGTACCCGCTCATCGACCCAGGCATCCACCATGTCGGCCCACTCCTGCAGCATGTGACGCCTCTGTTCGGCGTACTCAGCTTTGTTGTATATCGAGCGCGAGGATCGTCCCTCCTCGTGTGCCAGACATTTCTCAATCCAGTCCCGGTTGAAGCCCACTTCGTTCAGTAATGTCGATCCAGTGCGGCGCAGGTCGTGAACGGTGAATGGCTCCAGCGGCACGCCCGCAGTCTTGGCTCGCTCTGCTACGAGTTGCGTGACCCGGTTCAAGGCTGCGTTCGATATGCAGCGATCAGCGTCGTAACGCGACGGCAGTACGAACTTGGAGCCGGCTGCATAGACACGGAGGGCCATGAAGATGTCGAGAGCTTGCCGCGACAGATAGACCACATGGGGTTTGCGCCCCTTCATACGATGCTTCGGAATCGTCCAAATCGCATTTCCGAAATCGATCTCATCCCAAGTGGCTTGGATCAGCTCGCTCTTACGCACCAGGGTCAGCAGGATCATGCGCAATGCCAATCGGAGGGTCGGATAGGCAGCAACAGACTCCAACTGCTTTGACATCAGGTGGATTTCTAACGGCGACAACGCGCGATCCTTCGGAACGAAGGTTGCAATGGATGCTGCATCTACGCTATCAGCTGGATTTTTTACTTTCTCCCCATGCAGATTTGCGTAACCATAGATCTGCTTCGCGATGTCGCGGATTTGTACAGCAGTCGCAGGTGCGCCTCGCGCCTTCACACGCATACATAGTGCACGCAGATCCTCTCCGTGGATCTCGCCCAGAAGACGCTTCTTGAAAGCAGGCAGGATGTCTCGATCCAGTACGCTCTTGCGCATCGAACGAGTTGACTCGGCCATCGTGGCTCCATAAAGCCAGCGATTCGCATGGTCACTGAAAGTCTGCGTCTCAGGTCCACGCGCCTTCTCTCGCTGCTTCTGTAGCGCTGGCGAAATACCCTCAGCTACCAGCCGCCTGGCATTTCGCAGTTTGTCCCGGGCCGTGGCAAGTGAGATACCACCGAAACCATAGCGACCGATGGTCAACGTCTCGCGTCGGCCATTGATTCGATAGTCGTACCGGAAGGAAATGACTCCTGACGGCGAAATGGCCGCGTACATGCCATCGCGATCTGCAACCTTGTAAAGAGCGGCGCGCGACTTGAGGTTCCGCAAGGCAAGGTCTGTGAGCATGAAGTTGGGTCTCCTGATAGAGACGGCCGGTTGCCGTCACCTATCGAGAGCCCTGCATATCTCCGCAAACCCGCAGGAAACCTATGCTTCTGAGATCAATCACTACCGTCGCCAACGGTATTGCTCTATCGGCAAGATTCAAGCATAGCCGAAGGAACTCACACGTCCCGTCAGTTTTACCGTCAAATTTTCCGCCTAGCGGCGCCGAACGAGTGAAAGCTCCCCTATGACAGTCTTTAAAATCAATACCTTAGAAGGGTTTTATTCTAATTGACTACTCTCAGAATATTTTTCAAGTCGTTGTTTTTTATAGGAGAACCTATTCCCCTTACTCCCACTCGATCGTCGCCGGCGGCTTGCCGCTGATGTCATAAACCACACGAGAAATATTCGATATCTCATTGATTATCCTGCGAGATACAATATCGAGGAAGTCGTACGGCAGATGCGCCCAGTGCGCGGTCATGAAGTCGATCGTCTCGACCGCGCGCAGCGCGACCACCCATTCGTAGGCGCGCGCGTCGCCGACCACGCCGACCGATTTCACCGGCAGGAACACGGCAAAGGCCTGGCTGGTGCGGTCGTACAGGTCGGCCTTGCGCAATTCTTCGATGAAGATCGCGTCGGCGCGGGCGAGGATCTCGGCGTATTCGCGCCGCACCTCGCCGAGGATGCGCACGCCCAGGCCGGGCCCCGGGAACGGGTGGCGATAGACCATCGCGCGCGGCAGGCCGAGTTCGACGCCGATGCGGCGCACCTCGTCCTTGAACAGTTCGCGCAGCGGCTCGACCAGCTTGAGCTTCATCTGCTCCGGCAGGCCGCCGACGTTGTGGTGCGACTTGATCACGTGCGCCTTGCCGGTCTTGCTGCCGGCCGACTCGATCACGTCCGGGTAGATCGTGCCCTGCGCCAGCCACTTCACGCCTTCGAGCTTGTGCGCTTCCTCGTCGAACACCTCGACGAACAGACGGCCGATGACCTTGCGCTTGGCTTCCGGGTCGGTCACGCCGGCGAGCGCGGCGTAGTAACGGTCCGCCGCATTGACGCGGATGACGTTGACGCCCATGTGCGCCGCGAACATCTCCATGACCTGATCGCCTTCCTTCCAGCGCAAGAGGCCGGTGTCGACGAACACGCAGGTCAGGCGATCGCCGATCGCGCGATGCAGCAGCGCGGCGACGACGGAGGAATCGACGCCGCCGGACAGCGCCAGCAGCACGCGATCCTCGCCGACCTGCTCGCGCACGCGCGCGATCTGGTCCTCGATGATGTGCGCCGCGGTCCACAAGGTGGCGCAGCCGCAGATCTCGGTGACGAAGCGCCGCAGCAGCGCCGTTCCCTGCTTGGTGTGCGTGACTTCCGGATGGAACTGCACGCCGTACCAGCGCTTGTCCTCGTTCGCCATCGCGGCGACCGGAATGCGCTCGGTCTTCGCGGTGACGACGAAGCCCGGCGGCGCGGCGGCGACGTGGTCGCCGTGGCTCATCCAGACGTCGAGCGCCTGCGCCGGCGCGTGGTCGGTCAGGCCGTGCAGCAGGCGGTCCTGGGCGACGACCTCGACCCTGGCATGGCCGAACTCGCGCGCATCGGCCGCCTCGGTCGCGCCGCCGAGCTGCGCGGCCAGGGTCTGCATGCCGTAGCAGATGCCGAGGATCGGCAGGCCGCTGTCGAACACGGGCTGCGGCGCCTTCGGCGCATCGGTCAGCGTGGTCGATTCCGGCCCGCCGGACAGGATGATGCCCTTGGCGCCGAATGCCGCGATCTCGGCGGGGTCGTGGTCCCAGGCCCAGATCTCGCAGTACACCCCGATCTCACGGATACGCCGCGCGATCAGCTGCGTGTATTGCGCGCCGAAGTCGAGAATGAGGATCTTGTCGGTGTGGATGTTCGGCATGGCCATGATTCAGGAGGCAGGTGGGCTGGCGGACAGGGAGTCGGAGCGGCGTACCCAGCCGATGCTGAGCACGTAGCGCGTGCCGCGGACGACGCGGGTGACGCTGTGTTCGCAGGCGTCCGGGCGGAACAGCTTGATGCGCTTCGTCGCGAAGATCGGATTCGCGCAGACGAATTCACCGCCCTCCTTCGCGCATCGGAGGACGATGTTGCAGCGGAAGTGGCGTCCGATCGAGACCGGGTCGGTATGCGGCGCAATCTCGCTTCCGGTCCGGAAGCGCAGGACGTAGACGTCGAACAGCAACGGCCACATCGACTGCAACAGCAACATCTTGTCGTACCCCGACCGCTGCCTGCCCGCGCGCCAGCGGAAGGCGGCGCGCAGGTATTGGCGGAGCGGAGACGTCGGTTTCAGATGACTAGTCCGGCCGGTAGTTGGGCGGTTCTTTCGTGATCGTGACGTCGTGCACGTGCGACTCGCGCACGCCGGCCGAGGTGATGCGCACGAACTGCGGCTTAGTGCGCATCTCCTCGACGGTCGCGCAGCCGACGTAGCCCATCGCCGCGCGCAGACCGCCGCTCAGCTGATGGACGATGTTGCGCAGCGGACCGCGGTACGGCACGCGCCCCTCGATGCCTTCCGGCACGAGCTTGTCGGCGTCGCCTTCGTCGTCCTGGAAATAGCGATCCTTGGAGCCCTTCTGCATCGCGCCCAGGGATCCCATTCCACGGTAACTCTTGTAGCTACGCCCTTGATAAAGCTCGACTTCTCCGGGCGCTTCCTCGGTGCCGGCGAACAGGCCGCCGATCATCACGCAGTCCGCGCCGGCGGCCAGCGCCTTGGCGACGTCGCCCGAGTAGCGGATGCCGCCGTCGGCGATCAGCGCGGTGTCGCTGCCCTGCAGGGCGGTGGCGACCATGTCGACCGCCGACACCTGCGGCACGCCGACGCCGGCGATCACGCGCGTGGTGCAGATCGAGCCCGGGCCGATGCCGACCTTGACCGCGTCCGCGCCCGCGTCGGCCAGCGCCTTCGCCGCTTCGCCGGTGACGATGTTGCCGGCGATCAGATCGACCTTCGGGAAATTCTTGCGCACCCAGCGCACGCGTTCGATCACGCCGGCGGAATGGCCGTGCGCGGTGTCGACGACCAGCGCGTCGACGCCCGCCTCGACCAGCGCCGCGATGCGCTGCTCGGTATCGCCGCCGACGCCGACCGCGGCGCCGACGCGCAGCCGTTCGCGGTCGTCCTTGCACGCGTTGGGGTTGTCGCGCGCCTTCTGGATGTCCTTGACGGTGATCAGGCCGCGCAGGCGAAACGCGTCGTCGACCACCAGCACCTTCTCGATGCGGAACTTGTGCAGAAGGGCCAGGACTTCGTCGTCCTCGGCGCCCTCCTTGACCGTCACCAGACGCTCCTTGCGCGTCATGATGTTCCTGACCGGGTCGTCGGGTTTCTTCTCGAAGCGCAGGTCGCGGTTGGTGACGATGCCGACCAGCTGCTCGCCGTCGACCACCGGTACGCCGGAGATGTTGTGCGCGCGGGTGATCTGCATCACCTCGCGGATCGAGGTCTGCGGATCGACGGTGATCGGATCGCGGATCACGCCGGCCTCGAACTTCTTGACCAGACGCACTTCGGCGGCCTGGCGTTCGATCGACATGTTCTTGTGGATGATGCCGATGCCGCCGCATTGCGCCATCGTGATGGCCAGACGCGCTTCGGTCACCGTGTCCATCGCGGCGGACACGATCGGCAGATTCAGGCGGATGTTGCGGGTCAGACGAGCGCCGAGGTTCACGTCGCGCGGCAGCACGGCGGAGAAGGCAGGAACCAGGGAAACGTCGTCGAAGGTGAGAGCTTCGGAGAGTATGCGCATGCCCTATTCTACAGACTGCGCAGCCGCCTCGCTACTCGCTCGCGGCGGCTGCGTCCGGATGCCGCAAGGCGTCGTCGCCCGGCAGCGCCCCGCTCCACTGGAAGGCGCGCAGCAGGCGCTGCCAGCTCTCGTCCAGCGGCGCCTCGAGGCGCAGGCTCTCCCGCGTCGCCGGATGCACGACGCGCAGCCGCCAGGCATGCAGCAGCAGCCGGTGCACGCCGTAGTGCTGGCGAATCAGCCGATTGTGGTCGCCGCGGCCGTGGCTGGTATCGCCGAGCAGGTGATGCGAGACGTGGTGGAAATGGCGCCGGATCTGCCGATAGCGTCCGGTCTCCGGCTGCACGTCGAGCAAGGCGTAGCGCTGCTGCGCGTAGCGGCCGGATTCGATCGGGACTTCGACCGTCGCCAACCGGCGCCAGCGCGTCAGCGCCGGCTTCGCCTCGCCGCGCAGACTCGCGCCGGACAGCGGATAGTCGATCTCGCCCTGCTCCGCGGGCCAGCCGCGTACGACCGCGAGATAGGACTTGTCGACCGTGCGTGCCATCAACTGCCGCCCGAGCTCGGCCGCGATGTCCTGCGATCGCGCCACCAGCAACACGCCGCTGGTCGCCCGGTCGAGTCGATGCACCGCGTGCAGCCGACCTTCGACCTGCAGGCGCAGACGGTCGATCAGGTAGTCCTCGTCGTCGCCGACCAGGCGGCTGCGATGCACGGCCAGCGAGTGCGGCTTGTTCACCGCTACCAGGTGTTCGTCGAGATGCAGGAGTTGCAGCGGTTCGGTGGCGGTCATCGCCGAAGTCTAGCGTGACGGCAGGCCGGCCCGTCGCGCGCGTGATCCCTGCGCACGCGATTGTGCGTAAGGCAGTACGAGTCTCTCTTGGAATCGTTCCATGCCGCGCGCCAACTCGGTTCCGCCGTTTTTTCTTCCGGCGATCCCGCTGCTATCGCAAGTCTCGGCGGACCTCGCCGTCCCCGCGAGAGCGAGGAACCGTTTTGATACTTGCCCGAGCGGGATGGATTCCTGCGCTCGCGGGAACGACGGCATTCGAGATTTTTCGAGGTCGACCGTCGCGATACGCAGCGTGCGCAAGCCTTCGCTTCAAGCCGCGTCGAGCTCCTTCTGCAGGAACGCCTTCGCCGCGCGCGTGTCGCGCTTGATCGTCGGCTCGGACACGCCGAGCAGTTCGGCGATGTCCTTGACTTCGAGGCCCGCGAAGAAGCGCAACTCGACCACCTGCACCAGGCGCGGATCGAGTCCCGCGAGCTTTTCCAGCGCGCGGTCGATGCCGACCAACTGCTCGGCTTGCGCGTCGACCGGCAGCGGCGCGCCTTCGAGTGCCTCGAGCGAAACGTGCTCGGCGCCGCCGCCGCGGCGTCCGGCCAGATGGGCGCGGGCGTAGTCGATGACGACCTGGCGCATCGCGCGCGCCGCCGTGGCGAAGAAATGCACGCGGTTCTCGAACGCGCCGCCGTTGCCGTGAAACAGCTTCAGGTAGGCCTCGTTGACCAGCGCGCGCGTGTTCAGCGTGTCGCCGCGGCGATGCCGCGCCAGTTCGGCGCGCGCGATGCGTACCAGGTCGTCGTAGACCAGGCCGAGCGCGTGCTCGCGCGCGGCCGGATCGCCGACGCCGTCGGCGATCACGCGGGTCAGGTCCTGCGGAGTCTCGGGCATGCCTTTCCCTCGTTCGGTCGGCTCGACGCGGCGGGGTCTGGACGCTCGCACCGGAACACCGCAGCGCAATGTATAGAATGCCTCAAACTGGGGAAATCTCGGAGCCGATGATGGACGCGGAACGCTGGCGCCGTGCGCGTGCGTTGTTCGACCTGCTCGTCGACGCGCCTTCGGCCGGGTGGGAGAAACGCCTCGCCGAGGCCTGCCCCGAGGACGCGGAAACCCGGGCGGAAGCGCTCGCCTTGCTGCGCGCCGACCTCAGCATCACCGCCGGCACCGGCTTCGCCGACGTCGCGCCCGAGATGATCGCGGATCTGGCCGAACGCATCCACGTCGAAGACGCGGCGTGCACGGCCGTGCGCACCGGCTTGCGTCTCGGCCCGTTCCGCCTCGTGCGCCAGATCGGCCGCGGCGGCATGGGGGCGGTCTGGCTCGGCGAGCGCGTCGACGGCGGTTTTGCGCAGAGCGTCGCGATCAAGCTGATCCGCAGCGGCTGGGACCTGGACGACACGCAGCGACGCTTCCTGGCCGAGCGGCAGATCCTGGCCGGATTGCAGCATCCGAACATCGCGCACCTGATCGACGGCGGCGTCACCGCCGACGGCAAGCCGTGGCTGGCGCTGGAATACATCGACGGCGAAAGCGTGCTCGAGTGGTGCGACCGGCGCCGCCTCGGCATCGCCGAGCGCCTGAAGCTGTTCCTGGTCGTCTGCGACGCCGTCGCGCACGCCCATCAGCGCCTGGTCGTGCATCGCGATCTGAAGCCGTCGAACATCCTGGTCGGCCGCGACGGCACCTTGAAGCTGCTCGACTTCGGCATCGCCAAGCTGCTCGACCAGGCCGGCGACGCGACGGCGACGCGCGTGTTCACCCCCGACTACGCCGCACCCGAACAGATCCGCGGCGAGCCGATCACCACCGCCGTCGACGTCTACGCGCTCGGCTTGCTGCTGTACGAACTCCTGACGGGCCGGCGGCCGCGCGAAGCGCGCGACGACGCGAAGGGCGCAGCGGAACTGCCCCGCCCGAGCACGACGACGCTGCGCGACGGCAAGGCCTCCGACGCCGAACCGCTGGCGGCGAGGCGCGGACTGGCGCCCGGTGCGCTGCGGCGGCGCCTGCGCGGAGACCTCGACGCGATCGTGATGAAGGCGCTGCGCGTCGAACCGGCGCAGCGCTACGCCGGCGTCGGCGACTTCGCCGCGGACGTCGAGCGGCACCTGCGCGACCGTCCCGTGCGGGCGCGACGCGACGGCTGGAGTTATCGCAGCGGGCGCTTCGTGCGCCGGCATCGCTGGGCGCTGGCGGCATCGGCCGGCGGCGTGCTCGCGCTGGCCGCCGGGCTCGGCGCGGCGCTGTGGCAGATGCGCGAAGCCGCCGCGCAGCGCGACGTCGCCCTGCGGGAGTCGGAAACCGCGCGCCGGACCGTCGACGTGCTGGTCGGCGTGTTCGACGCCGCCAATCCGCGCACGCACCCTGGCGTTGCGGTCACGCCGGCCGACCTGCTCGCGGAAGGCGAACGCGAAGTGCGGCGCAAGCTCGGTGCGCAACCCGAGCAGCGTGCCGCTCTGCTCGAGGCGCTCGGTCGCGCCCGCGCCAGCCTCGGCACCTACGAGGAAGCCCTGCCGCTGCTGCGGGAAGCGCTCGCTCTGCGCATCGCCGGCGGCGATCCTCTCGCCGAGGCCGGCGCGCGGTTGGCGCTGGTGCCGGTCCTCAGCCGTCAATCGCACGACGAGGAAGCGCTGGCCGAAGCCGAGCACGCCTACGAACTCGGCCGGGGCCAGTCGCGCATCGCCGTCGAACTGCGGGCGACCGCCGATCTTTCCGCCGGCATCCAGCTCGCCAACCTCGATCGCTGGGAGGAAGCCGAAGCGCGCCTGCGCAGGAGCGCGCAGGTGCGTTCGCAGCTGTTCGGCATCGACAGCGAGGCGTACCACGAAGTCGTCCAGCCGTGGAGTTTCCACCTCGCGGCGATGGGGCGCGCGAAGGAAGCCCTCACCCTGCTCGAGCCGGCCTGGCAGGCGCTGTCGGCTCGCACCGAGCCCGGCGCGCCGGAGCGCCGCCTCCTGCTCGACGCCCGCGGCAATGCGCTGGCCCGGGCTGGCCGCCACGTGGAAGCCGTGGCCGCGCAACGCGAAGCCCTGCTCATCGTCGAGCGCGTCTACGGCGCCGACCATCCGTCCTACTACACGCAGCTCAACAACCTCGGCGTCGCCCTGTATCACGCCGGCCAGGCCGGGGAAGCGGTGCAGGCGTTCGAGCGCTGCATGCAATGGCGCGCGGCCAATCCCGCACGCGAGAACCTGCGCCGGCCCGACCTCTTCCTGCGCGGCTATGCGCTGGCCCTGGATGCCGCGGGGCGCAGCGCGGACGCGATCGGCGTCTTCGATCGCATCCGGGAGCAGCAACGGACCCTGGCCGGCGCGACGTCGGAGGACCGCGCACGGACGCTGCTCATGACCGCCCGGTCGCAGCGCCGCGCCAGTCGCTACGACGCCGCCGACACCTCGTTGGCGGACTATTTCGCGCGCTACGCGTCCGATGCGTCCGCGAGCGGCACGCGCATGGATGGCCTGATCGAGCGCAGCTGGCTCGCCGTCGCACGCGGCCACGCGTCGCGCGATTGCGAGGATGCGATCGAGGCCGCCAAGCTCGGCGAGACCTCGCCCAAGCCCGTCGACGCGCTCCGCGCGCAGGCGACGCTGGCCGCTTGCCGCATCGCCAACGGGCAGCGCGACCTCGCCAAGCCGCTGATCGAGCGACTGCCGGCGAAGGAGAGCCTGCCCACGATCCCGCATCATCGCGAGCCGCTGGACGCGGCGCTGGCGCTGTGGCGAGGCAGCCGGAACGGAAGCTGAGACCGCGACTGATCGGCGCCGCCCGTCTGCGGCGCCGCCGGCCGGAGGCCGTCAGCGCACCAGCGCGAGCGACAACTCGGGCCAGTAGGTGATCACCAGCACCGCGGCGAGCAGGATCAGGAAGAACGGCGCGCTCGCGCGGACCAGGGTCAGCACCGGCTTGTTGAAGCGCATGCTGGCGATGAACAGGTTCATGCCGACCGGCGGCAGGAAGATGCCGAGCTGCAGGTTGGCCAGGAACAGGATGCCGAGATGGATCGGATCGACGCCGTACTTCAGCGCGACCGGCAGCACCAGCGGCACCAGGATGATGATCGCCGGAAAGCCTTCCAGCAGCATGCCGAAGACGAGCAGGAACGCGTTCAGCACGAGCAGGAACATGCCCTTGCTGGTGATGCTGTCCTGGATCGCGGTGAACAGCTTCTCCGGTACCTCGGCATCGATCAGCCAGTTCGTCAGCGCCAGCGAGAAACCGAGGATGATCAGCAGCGCGCCGACCAGCAGCATCGCCTCGCGCGCGACCTTGGGCAGCTTGCGCAGCGGGATCTCGCGGCGGATCAGCACGGTCACGACGGCGACGTACAGCGCGGTCGCGGCAGCCGCCTCCGAGGCGGCGAGCTTGCCGGAATAGATGCCGGCGAGGATCACGAACGGCAGCGGCAGCTCCCACGCGGCGCCTTTCAGCGCCTCGATGAGCTCGCGTCCGCTGACCGTCTCGCGCGTCACGCCGACGCGGCGCGCATGCCAGATGCTGTAGATCGACAGCAGCACGACCATCAGCGCGCACGGCAGCACGCCGGCCTTGAACAGCGCGTCGATGGTGACCGGCGGCGTGGTGTGGAACTGCTGCGCGACGACGCCGTACAGGATCAGCGGCATCGACGGCACCAGGATCAGACCGAGGCTGCCGGAAGCGGTCAGCAGCCCCAGCGAGAAGCGCTCGCCGTACTTTTGTTGCAGCAGCGCCGGATAGAGCACGGCGCCGAGCGCGACGATGGTCACGCCGGTCGCGCCGGTGAACGCGGTGAACATCGCGCAGGCGAGCACCGCGACGATGGCGAGGCCGCCCGGCAGCCAGCCGAGCAGCGCGTTCGTCACGCGCACCAGCCGCTGCGGCGCCTGGCTCTCGGCCATCAGATAGCCGGCCAGCGTGAACAGCGGGATCGCGATCAGTGCCGGCATGTCGGCCAGGCGGTAGAACTCGACCGCGACCGCGATGCCCTCCTGCCCGGCGGCGTGGAAGCCGAGCAGCGCGACCGCCGCTATCAACGCGAACAGCGGCGCGCCGAGCGCGGCGAGGATCAGCAACGCGACGACGGCGAGCAGGATCATGGCAGCTCCGGCGCCAGCACCGGCATGTCCTCGTTGCGCGGCGGCAGGAACGCGCGCAGCGCGAAGCGCAGCGCGAGCAGCCCGAAGCCGAACGGAATGATCGCCTCGATCAGCCAGTTCGGAATGCCGGCGATGGTGTTGCCGCCGCCGAAATCGAGCTGGACCAGACCGTAGCCGTACCAGGCCATCGTCGCCGAGATGCCGGCCGCGAACAGCAAGGTGATCACGCGCATCGCGCGTCGCGTCTTGCCGTGCACGAAATGCGCGAGCACGTCCAGGCCGATGTGCTTGTCGTCGCGCGCGGCGGCGAGCGCGCCGAGCATCGCCGTCCACAGCACCATCGCGCGCAGCAGCGGATCGGCCCAGCCGAGCCCGGTCTCGAAGAAGTTGCGCAGCACGATCTGCGCGCCGGCGAGCAGCACCATCGCCAGCACGAGCACGGCGATCAGGCCGGTCTCGACGCGATCGAGCCAGACCAGGGCGCGGCCGGCCGGCCGGCTCACTTGCTCGATCCGCCGCGCGCTTCGGCCAGGGATGCGTCGAGCGCCTTCTGCACCTCCGGCGAGAACGCGCCGCCGGCGGCGAGCTGCTTGTTCGCCTCGGCGCCGACCGCTTCCCAGTTCTTGCGCTCGGCCTCGCTCGGCGCGGTGAAGGTGATGCCCTGCTGCTGCAGCGCCGTGCGCGCAGACGCGTTGTCGCTGCGCGCCAGCTTGTCGATGCGATCGAAGGCGCCGCCGATCTCGTCGCCGAGCACCTTCTGGTCGGCCGGGGTCAGGGCGTCGAAGGCCTTCTTGTCGACCGCCAGTTCACCGACCACGTAGATCACCGGCAGGTCGGCGACGTGCTTGATCTTGGTGTGCCACTGGAACGCGATCGCGCCGGCGGTGGTGTTGGCGGCGGTGTCGATCAGACCGGTCTGCAGGCTGGTGTAGACGTCCGACAGCGGCAGCGGAATCGGCGTGACGCCGGCGGCCTTGAACGTCGCCGCGGCGATCTCGTCGCCCTGCGGCACCCACACCTTCGCGCTCTTCAGGTCGTCGCGCGTCTTCAGTTCGCGCGTGCTCATCAGGTAGGCGAAGCCGCCGCCGCTGATGCCGAGCAGCTCGAAGCCGTTCTTGCGGAACGATTCCTTGATCAGCGGATCGACCTTGGCGCGCACCTTGTCGACCTCTTCCTGGTTGCGGAACAGGAACGGCACCGTGTAGACCTCGGCGTCCTTGGTGATCACGCTGGCCTCGCCGCCGGTGAAGGCACCGCCCTGCAGTTGGCCGATCTTGATCTTGCGCAGCACGGTGGCGTCGTCGCCCATCACGCCGCCGGGGTAGAACTTGAGCTCGACCCGACCTTCGGTCTTGGTCTTGATCGTCTCGGCGCTGGCGCGCATTTCCTTCATCCAACTGGTGCCGTCGGGCGCCAGCGTGGCGATCTTGATCGTCGCGGCATTCACTCCGAAAGCGGCCAGGGCGAGCGCGAGGCTCAGGGAAAGTTTGCTGAAGTGGTTCATCGTCGTCCTCGTTGAATCGTTCGTCGTTCGGCGCAGGCGGAAATCCGGCTCTGCTTGGCTGCCCGGGAAAGCGGAACCGGCTTTTTCGCCGGCATGACGCTCTCGGACCGCCCGAACCGTTCGTCGGAAAAAATCGTCAGAAGAAATCCTTGCCCGAAGCCAGCAGCTTCTTCGCGCGTTCCTTCGCCAGGCTGTTGATCAGCGTCAGCCCCGGCGCGTGCGGATCGGCGGCGATCGCCTCGTTCAACAGCCGGTCGTGCAGTTCCTGGTCGAACGTCAGCCGCGCGTAGTGCTGCGCGTACAGCACGCGAACCATCTGGTTCTTGCCGCCGGACATTGCAAGGGCCTTCTCGAAATCGGCCTTGCCCTCTTCCGGCTTGCCGCCGAGCGAGGCCGGGCGCAGCGTCGCCAGCACGCCGAGATACATGTACGGCTCGCCCTGCTGGTAGTTCGGGTCCAGCGCGACGACGCGCTCGAACAAAAGCTGCACCTTCGGGATGTCGGCGATCGAGGTCCAGTCCGCGCTGTTGTTCTGGATGCGTCCCGCCCAGGCCGACGCCAGCGAATAGAGCACGCCGACGTCGCTCTTGCCGCTCCTGGCGACCTCGGCCTGGAAGCCCTCGAAGGGTTGGTCGATCTGCTTGCACAACGCCGGCAGCTGGATGCAGGTCGCCCGGCGCGCGTAGTCGAAGCCGCGCGCGGACAGGCGTGTCGCGCGTTCCGGGTTGTCGACGAAACCGCCCGCGTAGGCGCCGTACAAGCGTGCGCCGGCGGTCAGCATGCCGACGTTCTGCGGGTCGCCCTGGATCAGTCCGTCGACCAGCAGCAGCCAGGCCGGGATGCCGTCGCGTGCGGTGTCGACGTCTTCCTGGTCGAGCATGCCGGCGGTGAGGTTGTCGGCGAGCTTCTGGCTGGCATTGTTGACGATCGTCGCGCAGCCGCCGAGTGCGAGCAGCGCGAGCGCGAGAGCGAAACGAGAGGCGGAGAGTCGTGGCATGGCTCGAGGAGTTTCCGTCGGCGCGCGGCGCGGATGCGGCCGGCCCGCAGCGTTGCACGGCGTGCGTGAACGGAGGTTGAGGTCAGGCATGGTCGAAGAAGGTTTCGGCGGCTTCCAGCGTGTTTTCCATCAGCGTCGCCACCGTCATCGGCCCCACTCCGCCCGGCACGGGCGTAATCCACGAGGCACGCTCGGCGGCCGGCTGGAATTCGACGTCGCCGACCAGGCGCCCGTCGTCGAGCCGGTTGATGCCGACGTCGATCACCACCGCGCCCGGCTTGATCCACGCGCCCTTGACCAGCCCGGGGCGCCCGGCGGCGACGACGACGATGTCGGCCTGGCGCACCTCGGCTTCGAGGTCGGCGGTGAAGCGGTGGCAACCCGTCGTCGTACAACCGGCCAACAGCAGCTCCAGAATCAACGGTCGGCCGACATGATTGGACACGCCGATGACAACTGCCTTGCATCCGCGCACGGGCCGGTCGGTGTGCGCGAGCAAGGTCATCACGCCCTTCGGCGTGCACGGCCTGAGTCCTCGCTGGCGCAGCGCCAGGCGGCCGACGTTCACGGCCTGGAAGCCGTCGACGTCCTTGTGCGGGTCGATGTGGTCGATCAGCGCCGTCGCGTTGATGCCGGGCGGCAGCGGCAGCTGCAGCAGGATGCCGTGGATTTGCGGATCGGCGTTGAGGCGGTCGATCAGCTCGACCAGCTCGGATTCGGGCGTGCTTGCCGGCAGGTCGAAGTCGAACGAGCGGAACCCGACCTGAGCGCAGGCGCGGCGCTTGTTGCGCACGTAGACCATCGAGGCCGGATCGGCGCCGACCAGCACGACGGCGAGTCCCGGTGCGGGCAGGCCCGCGGCGAGGCGCGCCTTGACGCGAGAGGCGACGCCGTCGAGCACGTCGTCGGCGATGCGGCGTCCATCCAGCAGTCGCGCGGCCATTGGGAATCCGGTGTAAAACGCGCATTATCCCATGCCCGCCGCGGCGCGCTCAAACCTGGCCCGCAGTTCCCGCATCGAGGTATGCCGCAATGACCGACACCGCTACCGAGCTGGAAGCCGCCGCGTTCCGGCGCCTGCTCGACCACCTGCGCACGCGCACCGACGTGCAGAACATCGACCTGATGATCACCGGCGGCTTCTGCCGCAACTGTCTCGCCGACTGGTACCGCGAAGCGGCCGCCGAGCGCGGCCTCGATCTCGACAAGGATGCCGCGCGCGAGCGCATCTACGGCGAACCGTTCGCGCAGTGGAAAGCGAAGCACCAGCCCGAGGCGACGCCGGAGCAGCTCGCCGCGTTTGATGCCGCGCAGAAGCGGCATGGGAGTTGAGCAAGAAGGATTTGCGAGAAACCGGCTTTCTAGAGTCCCGCGCAAATCTGCGCGACGTCCTCGTAACCGCCGAAGCGCGCGTTCGCGCCGCAGCCCGGACAATCCGGATCGCGCGGCAGGCGCAGCTCGCGGAAGCTGCCGGCGAGCGCGTCGTGGCAGAGCAGCCGTCCGACCAGCGGCTGGCCGATGCCGAGCAGCAGCTTCAGCGTTTCGCTGGCCTGCAGCAGGCCGATGATGCCCGGCAGCACGCCCAGCACGCCGGCCTCGCTGCAGTTCGGCGCTTCCGCGGCCGACGGCGGCTGCGGGAACAGGCAGCGGTAGCACGGCGAATCGGCCCGGCGTGGATCGAACACGCTGACCTGACCGCTAAAGCGGTGCACGGCGCCGTAGACCAGCGGAATCCGCAGGCGCTGGCTGGCCGCGCTGAGCAGATAGCGCGTCGGGAAATTGTCGGCGCCGTCGAGGACGACGTCGTGATCGCGCAGCAGGCGCTCGACGTTCGCCGCCTGCACGCGCTCCTCGATCGTGTCGACGCGCACGCCCGGATTCAACGCATTCAGCGTGATCCTGGCCGACTCGGTCTTGGCGACGCCGACGCGCGCGTCGGCATGTACCACCTGGCGTTGCAGGTTCGAACGCTCGACACGGTCGTCGTCGATCAAGGTGATGCGGCCGACGCCGGCCGCGGCCAGATACAACGAGGCCGGCGCGCCGAGTCCACCGGCACCGATCAATGCGACGCGCGCCCGCGCCAGCCTCCGCTGGCCGGCGACGCCGACTTCCGGCAGCACCAGATGCCGGGCGTACCGCTCGGCGGAATCCGCGTCGAGTGAGCCTTGCTCGATCGGCAACCCCTCGCCTTTCCAGCGCAGGAAGCCGCCGCGCACCGAGCGGCTGCGCGCGTAGCCGAGCGCGCGCAGCGTCTCGACCGCGAGCAGCGAACGCCGGCCGCTGGCGCAGATGGCGAGAATCTCGCGCTCGCGGTCGGGCGCGAATTCGCCGATGCGCGCCTCGATCGAACCGCGCGCGAGGCCGACCGCATCGGCGGGAAGGCCGGCCGCGCGCTCGTCGTCTTCGCGCACGTCGATCAGCAAGGCGCCGCCGCGCTGGCGCTCGAGCGCGTCGACGGGATCGATCTCGAGCGTGTCCTGCGGAGCAACGGAATTGGGCAACGCGTTCATGACCTCAGCATAGTCCCGGCAGCGGCCACGCTTCCACCACCGCGCCGGCGGCGAGTTCGCGCGTCTCCTCGGGCACGAAGATCAACGCATTCGCCTCGGCCACGCCGCGCAGCATGCCCGAGCCCTGCTTCGCGAGCGGCATCGCCCACAGCGCTCCGTCTTCGCGCGATTGCAGCGTCGCGCGCAGGAATTCGGCGCGGTCGTGCCTCTTCGTCAACGGCGCGGCGAGGCGCGCGCGCCAGACCGGCGCGGCATCGTCGGTCGCGCCCTGCAACGCCGCCAAGGCCGGCCGGACCAGGGCGAGAAAGGTCGCGATCGTGGAGACCGGATTGCCGGGCAGCGCGAACACCAGCGCGCCGCCGATCTCGCCGCAGAGCGCCGGCATGCCGGGCTTCATGCGCACCTTCCAGAAGTGGACCTTGCCGAGATCGGCGACCAGTCCCGGCAGGAAGTCGGCTTCGCCGGCGGACACGCCGCCGCTGCTGATCACCAGGTCGCAGCGCTCGCCGGCGTCGCGCAGGGCATCGCGCAGCGCGACCGGATCGTCGCGCAGATGCGCGATGGGCTGCGGCTCGATGCCGAGCTGGCGCAGCAGTGCGCCGAGGCTGTAGCGATTGCTGTCGTGGATCTGGCCGAAACCGAGCGGCTGCGACGGCGGCACCAACTCGTCGCCGGTCACGAACAATGCGACGCGTGGCTGGCGCGCGACCGTCGCGTGCACGCGGCCCAGCGAGGCGAGCACGCCGAGTCGCGCCGGCGTCAGTCGTCCGCCGGCGCGCAGCGCAACGTCGCCGGCGCGATAGTCCTCGCCGGCCGGCCGCACGTTGGCGAACGCGGCCTCGCCGGCCGCGACGACGACCGTGTCGCCGTCGACGTGCACGTTCTCCTTGACGACCACGCTGTCGGCTCCCGGCGGCAACGGCGCGCCGGTCGTGATGCGCACGCATTCGCCGGGCCCGCAGGCGGGCGCCGAGGCGGCGCCGGCCAGCACCTGACCGACGAGCCGGAAGCGATGTTCGCCGGCTCCGGGCAGGTCCTCGCCGCGCAGGGCGAAGCCGTCCATCGCGGAGTTCGCGAACGGCGGCTGGTCGTGCGGAGCAATCACGTCCTCTGCGAGGACGCGACCCAAGGCGGACTCCAGCGCGACCGATTCGCTCGGCAAGCGTCGCGCCGCGCACAGCTCGATCACGTATCGCCGGGCAGCGGCGACCGACAGTCGAGTCTCGAATTCAGCGGGCGTGCTCGGCGGCATAGGCGGCGAAATCTTCCGGCGTGTTCAAGTTGCGAAACTGCGCGCGGCGGTCGGCGAAATCAAGCTCGCGCGCGCCGATCGCGTTCTGCCATTGCCAGACGCCCTGCCCTTGCGCCGCCGCCGTCGCGGCGTCGGGCGCCAGCTCGCGTCGATAGATCGCGAACAACGGCTGCCGGCGCTCGCCGTCGTGCGCGACTGCCGCCTTCGTGGACTCGGCCCGTGTCGCATCGAGCAGGCGCACGGCGAGATCGCGCGGCGGCTGCGGACAATCGACCGGCAAGGTCATCAGCCAAGGCGTGTCGCACACGGCGAGCGCGGCAGCGACACCGGCCAGTGGTCCGCGAAAACCCGCCAGATCGTCGCGAATCGTCCTGGCGAATGCCGCGTAGGCGTCCGGATTGCGGTTCGCGACGATCAGGATCGGCACCGCCGCCATCGCCGCGGCGGCCTCGATCGTCCAGGCGACCAGTGGGCGACCGCACAGCGGTTCGAGTCCCTTGTCGCGCCCTTGCAGTCGCGTCGCCGCGCCGCCGGCCAGGATCGCGATCGTCAGCGCCGCGCGCATCGCGTCAGTGCTTGCCGCGTCTCGCGTTGCGGATCATGCGCGTGCGTCGGCGCTGCTGGCCTTCGGTGAGCTCGTTGCGCTTGCCCGCGTAGGGATTGTCGCTGTCGCGGAACTCGATGCGGATCGGCGTGCCTTCGAGCCGGTAGCGCTTGCGGAAGAAGTTTTCCAGGTAGCGCCGATAGCCGTCGGCGATGTGCTTGGTGCGCCCACCGTGGATCACGATCGTCGGCGGATTGGTGCCGGCCGGATGGGCGAACTTCAGCTTCGGCGTGTGGCCGCGCACCAGCGGCGGCTGGTAGGCCTGGTAGGCGGTCTCGACCGCGCGCGTCAGCTCCGACGAGGTGAACTTGTGGTTCGACGAGGCGTAGGCGCGGTTGATCGCCTTCATCAGCTCGCCGATGCCGCTGCCGTGCAAGGCGGAGATGAAGACCTGGCGCGCCCAGGCGGCGAAGTCGAGCTTGCGCGTGAGCGAAGCGACGCACTGCTCGCGCTGGTACTTGTCCATGCCGTCCCACTTGTTGACGGCGACGACCAGCGCGCGGCCCGATTCGAGCACGTGGCCGAGCAGCGAGGTGTCCTGGTCCGAGACGCCCTCGCGCGCGTCGAGCATCAGCACCGTCACGTGCGCGGCTTCCACCGATTGCAGCGACTTGATCACGCTGAATTTCTCCAGCGCGTCCTCGATGCGCGCGCGGCGGCGCACGCCGGCGGTGTCGATCAGCGTGTAGCGCTTGCCGTCGCGTTCGAGCGCGATGCGGATCGAGTCGCGCGTCGTGCCCGGCACGTCGGAGGCGATCACGCGCTCCTCGCCGAGCAGGCGGTTGACCAGGGTCGACTTGCCCGCGTTGGGGCGGCCGATGATCGCGACGCGGATGCCGTCGTCGGGCTCGGCCGCGAGCGGATCGGCGCTCGGCTCGGGCAGCGCCGCGACGACCGCGTCGAGCAGCGGGTCGACGCCGCGTCCGTGCGCGGCCGAGACGCCGAACACGGAAGCGAGACCGAGCGCGGCGAATTCGGCCAGCGCGCCGTGCTCGTCGAGGCCGTCGACCTTGTTGACGATCAGCAGCGTCGGCTTGCCGGAGCGGCGCAGGCGATCGAGGATCGAACGGTCGGTCGGCAGCAGACCGTCGCGCGCGTCGACCGTGAGCAGCACGACGTCGGCTTCCTCGATGGCGAGTTCGGCCTGGCGCGCGGTCTGCGCGTCGAGCCCGGCGGCATCGTCGATCAGGCCGCCGGTGTCGACGACCAGGAAGTGCCTCTCCTCCACCAGCCGGCACACGCCGTAGTGGCGGTCGCGCGTGACGCCGGGCAGATCGTGCACGAGCGCGTCGCGCGTGCGCGTGAGCACGTTGAACAACGTCGACTTGCCGACATTGGGACGCCCGACCAGGGCGACTACCGGAAGCATCGAGGGCTCCAGAGCGTGTCGGCGGGCATGGGAAAAGCGGTCCTCTCGCAGAGACGCAGAAATCGCAGAGGAAAAAGGATCGTCCTTCGTTTTTCTCCGCGATCTCTGCGTCTCTGCGAGGAAAAATTCTTGCCAGGGCCTACCGGGCGCGATACGCGCCGATGCGCCCCTTCACGTCTTCGAGGTAGACGGTGCCGTCGACCACCAGCGGTGCGCCTTCGATCGGCTTCTTGCCGAGGCGCTCGCGCGCGGCGAACTTGCCGTCTTCGAGATTCAGCCAGTGCACGTAGCCTTCGACGTCGCCGACCACCACGTACTTGCCTTCGATCGCGGGCGCGCTGAGCCAGCGGTACTTCAGTTGGTCCTGCTTCCAGAGATTGACGCCGGTCTCGCGGTCGAACGCCCAGACATTGCCGTCGGCACCGACCACTACCACGGTGGCGCCGCCGACCGCGGCACCGACGTAGCTGGACAGATCGCGCTGCCACAACGGCCGACCGCTGTCGGGCGCGAGTGCGGCGACCTGGCCGCGATAGCCGATCGCGTACACGTTGCCGCCGTCGCTGACGAGGTCGCCGTCGACGTCGGCGAGGCGCTCGACTTCGGTGCGGCCTTCCGCGTTCGACAGCGTCTGCGTCCACATCGGCGCGCCGTCCTGCAGGCGCACCGCGACGACCTTGCCGTTGTCGAAACCGTCGTAGACGATGCCGTTCACGATCAGCGGGGCCGAGCTGCCGCGCAGGCTCAACGCCGGCACCTGCTGCTCGAAGACCCACTTCGGACTGCCGTCGCTGGCGCTCACTGCGCTCAGGCGTCCGTCGTTCGTACGCACCACGACGGTGTCGTCGGCGATCGCCGGGGGCGCGATGATCTCGGAGGTCATCTGCACGTTCCAGCGCTCGCTGCCGTCCTGCGAGGACAGCGCGTAGAGCTGGCCGTCGAGGCCGCCGACGACGAGCAGGTCGCCGGAAACCGTCGGGCCGCCGCTCCAGCGCAGCGAGTTGTCGCCGCGGCTCCAGAAACGCCAGCCGCTGCCGGAGCGCTTGCCGAGCTGCTGCTGCCATACCGTGCGGCCGGTGGCGGCGTCGAACGCCTCGATGGTGCCGTTGATGCTGGCCGCGTACAGGCGGCCATTCGCCGAGCTGGGCGCCATGCGCGCACCGGAGTCGCCGGTGCCCTTGCCGACGCTCTCGTTCCAGACGCGGTCGACCTGCACGGTCGGCGCGAATTCGGTCAGCGGCGTCGGCGGCTCGACGTTGTCCTTCTTGCCGAGCCCTTTGATCCAGTTGCAGCCGCTGAGCGTCGCGCCGAGCGCGACGACGAGAACGGCGGCGACGGGAACGTTCTTGATGAGAGACGGAGCGCGCGTCATGAGCCGAGCTTCTCCTTCGCCGGCGCGCTGGCCGGTGCGGCCGCCGAAGCGCCGAGGTCGTCGAGCTTCATCTGCACGTAGTTGCGGTTCGGCGCCTGCGCGTCGAGATTCGTCAGCGCGTCCTGATACGCCTTGCGCGCGTCGTCGGTGCGGCCGAGCTTGACCAGGACGTCGCCGCGGATCTCGTTGCCGAGTCCTTCGTACTCGCCCTTGGCGGTGATGCCGTCGAGCAGCGCGAGGGCGCCATTGGCGTCGTCCTGCGCCAGCTTGACCTGGGCCAGGCGCAGCGACGCCAGGGCCTTCAGGCTGTCGGCGCCCGCGTTGGCGCGGGCCCATTCCAGCGCAGCGGCGGCGCCGGCGAGATCGTTCTTCTTGCTCGCGCCGTCGGCCTGGTGCATCGCGGCGAACACGGCGTAGGCGCTGTTCGGGAAATCCTTGCGCAAGGTCTCGGCGATCTTGCCGACGTCGTCGTCGCGCTTCGCCTCGACGGCGTCGCTCAGCGCCTGGAACTGCGCGGCGGCCTCGAGCGTGTGGCGCGCCTGACGCGCCTTCCATTGCTGCCAACCGAAAAGCAGCACAATGCCGAGCAGTACGCCGACCACGATCGAGACTGCGTTCTCGCGCAGCCATTTGCGGGCCAGTTCGCCTTGCTCGTGTTCGTCGAGATCGTCAAAAGCCATGCTCATCACCTGGGAATGCGGAAACGCGCGCGCCGGACGCCGCGATGCGCGGCCGCCGGACGGGACAGCGAAGGGTATCAGGAAACCGCGCCAGCGCGGCCGCCGGTGGCGGCCGCAGGTGCGGAAGAGTTCAGATTGGCGAGGTCACTGCTCGACGCGGCTACCGCCGCCATCGAACACTTTCAGATGCGCGACGTTGCCGCGCTGGAACGGTGCCAGGTCGACCGGCTTGCCGTCGGAGCGCACTTCGGCGCCCTGCGCGTTGCCGAGGCGGACCGAGATCGGACCGTCGCTGCGATAGCTGCGCTCGCTGCCGGCGGTCAGCGTGGCGTATTCCAGGCGCTGTCCGTTCGCACCGAGAATTTCCACCCAGCTCGTCTGGCTCAGTTTCAGCTGCAGCGTGTGCTCGCCGCTGCCGACCGCGGCCGCCGCCTCGGCCGGTTTCGGCGCCTCGGCGGCCGGCGTGCTCGACGCGGTGGTGAACGGGGTCATCGACGCGATCACCGGCGCCTGCTCGACTGGCGCCGGCGGCGGCGTCTGCGCGGCCACGGCTTCGGTCGTCGTCGCGGCGGCTCCCGCGGTTCCGGCGTCCGTCGGATCCACGTTCGCCGTTTCCGACTGCGTCGCCGGATCCGGCAACGCGGTGGACACGGTCGCCGGCGGGTCCAGCGGCGTGGTGCGGGCAAGGTTCTGCTCGAGGCCGCCGTGCGTGGCGAGCCAGACCGCCGGTACGACGATGATCGCGGTCAGGATCAAGTACGTGGCGCTGACCGAGTAGCGATCGAACAGGTAGCGCGAGCGCGAGACCGTGCCGGTCGCGACCAGCGGCGCCGGGCGCGCATGCGCGGCGGCGACGTCGGTGGCGTGCTCGATCGGCACGCCGACCAGCTTGGCGTAGCTGCCGAGATAGCCGCGCAGGAACACGCCTTCGGTCAGGCCCTGGTAGTCGTCTCCTTCGAGCTTGCCGATCAGGCTCAACGGCAGCTTCAGGCGCGCGGCGACGTCCGCGCGGCTCAAGCCGCGCGCCTCGCGCGCGTCGCGAAGCCGCTGGCCGAGCGAAACATTCATCTGATCCACGCCTTCGTGTGCGGCGACGGCACCCTCGTCGCGCATTTCGGAACTCAGTTCATTCATTTCGTTGGCCTCTGCGGCTCTCATGACGTGGATTTCTCCGGACAATGGCAGCGTCATCTGGCCGCCCCCTCCCGCGTTCTCTACACCGGCCGCCGGCACGTCGCGTGCGTGCTCGTCGGTTGCCGGCTTCACCCCTGGTGGAACACCCGTCATCGGTCGACGGTCTTCTGCGAACATCACGAGGACCCTTGCACGTTCAGCGAGCGTGCCTGCTCCGAATCCGGGAAGGCCTGCAGCAGACGGCGCGTGTAGTCGCCCGCCGCGCTGCCGTTGCCGAGCCGGAGTTCGATGTTGCGACCGAGCATCAGCGCATCCGGCCGCGGCTGCGGCGAAAGCGCCTCGAAGCGCTGGATGAAGCCGCGCGCCTTGAGGAAATCACCCTTGTCGTACGCGAGCGAGGCGAGCTGGATCAGCGTTTCGCCGTCGTGCGGGTTCTGCTCCAGCGCCAGGCGCAGGCGCTGGTCGGCCTCGTCGCGCTTGCCGGCTCTGGCGTAGCAGGTGCCCGAATTGGTCAGCGCGAGCGTCGGCGTCTGGTAGAACGGATCGGCCAGCGCGCGATCGAAATACGTCTGCGACTCGTCGTAGCGGCCTTGCCGGCAGAGGAACCAGCCGTAGTTGTTCGCCTCGCCGCCGCCCTTGGGCTTCAGCTCGGTCGCGCGCTTGTAGTGCTCGCCCGCCTTGGCCGGCTCGTTGATCGTCTCGTACAGCACGGCGATGACGGTGTGTGCGTCGACGTAGTTCGGATCATATTCGAGCGCCTTGTTGAGGTTCTCGAGCGCGATCTCGAGCTTGCCCTGCTGCATGTATTTCTGACCGAGGTCGGTACGCGTGCGCGCGGCTTCCTGCTTCTGCGTCGCCGCGCTCTCCTTCTTCACGTTGCCGATCGAGCCGCTGCCGCAGGCGGCGAGCAGCAGCGCAGCCGCCGCCAGCGCGAGCGAGGCCAGCACGCGCTCAAGCCGCATCGGCGACTCCCTGCTCCAGCTTGCGCCGGAATTCCGCCTGCCGACGCGTGCGGTCCGCGACCTGGCCCTTGAGCTGCCCGCACGCCGCGTCGATGTCGTCGCCGCGCGTGCGGCGCACCATCGTGAGCACGTCGGCGTCGAGCAGAATCTTCTGGAACGCGCGGATCACGTTCTCGTCGGAGCGCTCGAAGCGCGTGCCGTGGAACGGGTTGAACGGAATCAGGTTGACCTTCGACGGCACCTTGCGCATCAGCTTGATCAGCTGGCGCGCGTGCTCGGGCTGGTCGTTGACGCCTTTCAGCATCGTGTATTCGAACGTGATCGTCGTGCGCGGGCGGCGTGCCGCGTAGCGTGCGCAGGCGTCGAGCAGTTCTTTGATCGGGTACTTCTTGTTCAGCGGCACCAACTCGGTGCGCAGCTCGTCGTTCGGCGCGTGCAGCGACACGGCCAGCGAGACGTCGCTGGCCTCCGACAGCTTGTCGATCATCGGCACCAGGCCGGCGGTGGACAGCGTGACGCGCTTGTTGGCGAGGCCGAAACCGAGGTCGTCGCGCATCACGCTCATCGCGGTGACGACGTTGTCGAAGTTCAGCAGCGGCTCGCCCATGCCCATCATGACGACGTTGGTGAGCTTGCGCTGGTGATGCGGCACGTTGCCGAGGTGTTTGGCCGCGACCCAGACCTGGCCGATGATCTCGGCGGCGGACAGGTTGCGGTTGAAGCCTTGCGTCGCGGTCGAGCAGAACTGGCAGTTCAGCCCGCAGCCGACCTGTGAGGACACGCACAGTGTGCCGCGCGAGGTTTCCGGGATGAACACCGACTCGATCGCGTTGGAACCGTCCATGCCGAGCAGCCACTTGTACGTGCCGTCGCTGGCCTGCTTCTCGAACAGCGTCTTCGGAGGCGTGATCTCGACGGCGTCGGCAAGCTTGTCGCGCAAGGCCTTGCCGACGTCGGTCATCTGCGCGAAATCCGTGACGTGACGGTGGTAGATCCACTTCATCACCTGATCGGCGCGATACGGTTTCTCGCCGAGCTGCGCGAACAAGTCGCGCAGACCCTGGCGGTCGTAGTCGAACAGGTTGGCTTTGGTCGTCGTCACGGAATGCGATTCACGAAAGGCCCGATGCTCAGCGCGGGCAGAGTTCGGTTTCTGCGAAGAAGTACGCAATTTCCACTTTTGCCGTCTCGATCGCGTCGGAGCCGTGCACGGCATTGGCGTCGATGGAATCGGCGAAATCGGCACGGATCGTGCCCGATGCGGCCTTCTTCGGGTCGGTCGCGCCCATCAGATCGCGGTGCTTCAGCACGGCGTTGTCGCCTTCGAGCGCCTGGATCATGACCGGACCGGAAATCATGAAATCGACCAGCGCCGCGAAAAACGGACGCTCGCGATGCACGGCATAGAAACCCTCGGCTTCCCGCCGGGACAGATGCTTCATCTTCGCCGCGACGACTTTCAGCCCCGCCTTCTCGAAACGGGAGTAGATTTCGCCGATGACGTTCTTCGCGACCGCGTCGGGCTTGATGATGGAAAGGGTGCGCTCCAGCGCCATTGCAAGGTGTCTCCGTGGGATTGAATCGAAGGGGCGGCGAGTTGCCGTTATAACGCCAAATCCGCGGCGATCCGCAGGCTTAGCTCACATTATCGTGCAAGATTCTAGCTAGTTTTCACGCAATTTGACACCGCGCATCGTGCCGATTTGACCTCCGCTCGCCCACTGACCTAGTATTCAAACGGTCGTTTGACCGCATCGGATCGACCATGCCTCCGAGCCAGCCGAATTTTTCCACCAAGGAACGCATCCTCGGCGTCGCCGAAACCCTGTTCGCGCGCCATGGTTTTGCCGGTGCTTCGTTGCGCCAGGTGACCGCCGCGGCGAAGGTCAATCTCGCCGCGGTGAACTATCACTTCGGCTCGAAGGAAAGCCTGATCGAGGAAGTGTTCCGCCGCCGCCTCGACGAACTCAACCGCTATCGCCTCGCTGCGCTCGCCGCGGTGAACGCCAATCCCGAGCACGTGCTCGAGGACGTCCTCGACGCGTTCGTGCGTCCCGCGCTGGAACAGTCCATGGACAGCGCCGGCGGAGCCGCGTTCGTGCGCGTGCTGGCGCGCGCTTATGCCGAGCACGACGAGCGCCTGCGCAAGTTCCTGTCCGACAACTACGGCCACGTGCTGCGCGAATTCGCCACCGCCTTCGCGCATCTGCTGCCGCACCTGGACAAGGAGGAACTGTACTGGCGGCTCGACATCGTCGCCGGTGCCCTCACCTATGCGATGGCCGACTTCGGCATGATCAAGCGCCGCGGCGAAACGTCCGAAGCGACCCATCGCGAACGCACCGCCGAACATCTGATCCGTTTCGCCGCCGCCGGCCTCAGGGCATAGCGTCGAGGCGATCCGGCCGGAGTCGCCGGTTCGCCCTCTGCGATCGTCCTCAGCGCTGTTTCGATTCGACGAGAACAGATCCGACGCACACGGTTTTCCCAATGTCACCCGCGGCCATTCATGGCCGGCTTTTCATCAACCCCTTTTTCATTCCATTCCATTCAATCCGGAGTTTTCCATGAGTCATCCGCCCCTTCGCGTCCGCAAGGCCGCTGTACTCGGCGCCGGCGTCATGGGCGCGCAGATCGCCGCGCACCTGGCCAATGCCGACGTCGAAACCCTGCTGTTCGACCTGCCGGCCAAGGAGGGCGACAAGAGCGGCATCGCGCAGAAGGCGATCGCGAATCTGGCCAAGCTGTCGCCGGCGCCGCTGGCGGAAAAATCCAAGGTGGCCGGAATCACGCCGGCGAACTACGACGAACACCTGGAGGCCCTGCGCGGCTGCGATCTGGTCATCGAGGCGATCGCCGAACGGCTCGACTGGAAGCTCGATCTCTACAAGAAGATTGCCCCGTATCTTTCTGATTCTGCGGTGATCGCGAGCAATACCTCCGGCCTGTCGATCAATGCACTGGCCGACGCGCTGCCAGTCAAGTTGCGCGCGCGCTTCAGCGGCATCCATTTCTTCAATCCGCCGCGCTACATGCACCTGGTCGAGCTGATCCCGGACCGCGAAACCGACCGCGACGTGCTCGCCGGCCTGGAAGCGTTCCTGACCACCACGCTCGGCAAGGGCGTCGTCTACGCCAAGGACACGCCGAACTTCATCGGCAACCGCATCGGCGTGTTCTCGATCCTCGCCACGATGCACCACACCGCGCAGTTCGGCCTCGGCTTCGACCTCGTCGACGCGCTGACGGGACCTGCGATCGGCCGCCCGAAGAGCGCGACCTACCGCACCGCCGACGTGGTCGGCCTCGACACCATGGCGCACGTGATCAAGACCATGGCCGACACGCTGCCGAACGATCCCTGGCACGCCCACTTCCAGTCGCCGGCGTGGCTGTCCGCGCTGATCGCCAAGGGCGCGCTCGGCCAGAAGAGCGGCGCCGGCATCTACACCAAGCGCGGCAAGGACATCGTCGTGCTGGACCTCGCCAAGCAGGACTACGCGGCGTCCGGCGCCAAGCCGAGCGAGGAAGTCGCGGCGATCCTCGCGATCAAGAATCCGGTCGAGAAGTTCGCCAAGCTGCGTGCGTCGGCCGATCCGCAAGCGCAGTTCCTGTGGGCCGTGTTCCGCGACCTGTTCCACTACAGCGCCTATCACCTCGCCGACATCGCCGAGACCGCGCGCGACGTCGACTTCGCCATCCGCTGGGGTTACGGCTGGAAGCTCGGCCCGTTCGAGACCTGGCAGTCCGCCGGCTGGCGCGAGATCGCCGGCTGGATCGCCGAGGACATCGCCGCCGGCAAGGCGATGAGTTCGGCGCCGCTGCCCGAGTGGGTCGGCAGGGTCGACGGCGTGCATCACGCCGCCGGTTCGTATTCGCCGAAGAGCGGCAAGGACGAGCCGCGCTCGCAGCATCCGGTCTACGCGCGCCAGCTGTTCCCCGACGCCCTGCTCGGCGAGAAGTTCGACACCGGCACGACGTTGTGGGAGAACGACGGCGTGCGCCTGTGGCAGCTCGGCGACGACGGCATCGGCATCGTCTCGTTCAAGACCAAGATGAACACGGTCAACGACGCCGTGCTCGACGGCATCCAGCACGCGATCGGCTACGCCGAGAAGAACCTCAAGGGGCTGGTGATCTGGCAGACCGGCGAGGCGTTCTCCGCCGGCGCCGACTTGAAGGGCATGCTCGGCTTCGTGCAGGCCGGCAAGATCGACCTGCTCGAATCGATGATCGCGAACTTCCAGCGCACCAGCCAGCGCATCAAGTACGCGCTGGTGCCGGTGGTCGCCGCCGTGCGCGGCCTCGCCCTCGGCGGCGGCTGCGAGTTCCAGATGCATTGCGCGCGCACCGTCGCCGCGCTGGAAAGCTACATCGGCCTGGTCGAGGCCGGCGTCGGCCTGCTGCCGGCCGGCGGCGGCCTGAAGGAGATCGCCGTGCGCGCCGCGCAGCGTGCCGCCGACGGCGATCCGTTCCCGGAGGTCAAGCGCCTGTTCGAGACGGTCGCGCAGGCCAAGCTGTCCGGCAGCGCGCTCGAAGCCAAGCAGCTCGGCCTGCTGCGCCCCGACGACGTCGTCGTGTTCAACGCGTTCGAACTGCTCTACGTCGCCAAGCGCATCGCCCTGGCGATGGCCGAAGCCGGCTACCGCCCCGCCCTGCCCGCCGACGCCGTCACGGTCGCCGGCGACGTCGGCCTGGCGACCTTGAAGATGGCGCTGGTCAACATGCTCGAAGGCCGTTTCATCTCCGCGCACGACAACGAGATCGCCACGCGCATCGGCGACGTGCTCTGCGGCGGCAGGATCGAGCGAGGCTCGCAGGTCGACGAGCAGTGGCTGCTCGACCTCGAACGCAAGCACTTCTTCGAACTGGCGCAGATGCCGAAGACGCAGGAGCGCATCCAGCACACGCTGACGACCGGCAAGCCCCTCAGGAACTAGCCAGGGAGCGGTGAGCGGCCAAGCGGTGAGCGGAAGAAGCTTTCTCCGCTCGCCGCTCACCGCTTGGCCGCTCACTCACAACCTTTACGAGAGAGAACGACATGACCCGCCAAATCCAGGACGCCTACATCGTCTCCGCCGTGCGCACGCCGGTCGGCAAGGCGCCGCGCGGCGTGTTCCGCAACACGCGACCGGACGACCTGCTCGCCCACGTGATCCGCGCCGCGATCGCGCAGGCGCCCGGCATCGACCCGGCGCGCATCGCCGACGCGATCATCGGCTGCGCCATGCCGGAAGCCGAGCAAGGCATGAACGTCGCGCGCATCGGCGTGCTGCTGGCCGGCCTGCCGGACACGGTGCCCGGCGCCACCATCAACCGCTTCTGCTCGTCCGGCGTGCAGGCGATCGCGATGGCGGCCGACCGCATCCGCCTCGGCGAGGCCGACCTGATGCTCGCCGGCGGCACCGAATCGATGAGCATGGTGCCGATGATGGGCCACAAGATCGCGATGAACCCGGCCGCGTTCACCGACGACAACGTCGCCATCGCCTACGGCATGGGCATCACCGCCGAGAAGGTCGCCGAGCAGTGGAAGGTCAGCCGCGAGGACCAGGACGCCTTCGCGCTCGGCTCGCACCAGAAGGCCTTGGCCGCCCAGGCCGCCGGCGAGTTCGCCGAGGAGATCGCGCCGTTCACGCTGGCCGATCACTACCCCGATCTCGCCACGCGCACGATCCGCGACGACGCGCGCGTGATCGCCGCCGACGAAGGCCCGCGCAAGGACACCAGCCTGGAAGGCCTGGCCAAGCTGCGGCCGGTGTTCCGCAACGGCGGCAGCGTGACCGCCGGCAACTCCTCGCAGATGTCCGACGGCGCCGGCGCCCTGCTGCTGGCCAGCGAGCACGCGATCAAGGCCTACGGCCTGACGCCGCTGGCGCGCTTTGTCGGTTTCGCCGTCGCCGGCGTGAAGCCGGAGGTCATGGGCATCGGCCCGATCGCGGCGATCCCGAAGGCGCTCGACCAGGCCGGCATCAAGAAGGACCAGCTCGACTGGATCGAACTCAACGAAGCCTTCGCCGCGCAGGCGCTGGCGGTGATCCGCGACGTCGGCCTCGATCCGGCCAAGGTCAACCCGCTCGGCGGCGCCATCGCGCTCGGCCACCCGCTCGGCGCCACCGGCGCGGTGCGCGCGGCGACGCTGATCCACGGCCTGCGCCGGCGCAAGCAGAAGTACGGCATGGTCACGATGTGCATCGGCACCGGCATGGGCGCCGCCGGCATCTTCGAGGCGGTCTGATCACACGAAAAGCATTGGACGCGGATTCGGCGGATCAACGCGGATAGAGCATTTTCCGAATGGTCTTTTCTTATCCGTGTCTATCTGCCGAATCCGCGTCCAACCGCTCTTCCGCTACGCCATCCGCGTCCCGTTCGGCACCGACCGCTCGATCGCGGTGACGACGACGCCATCGTCGGTCGGAAAACCGGTCAGCAGGAATTCCGACACGAACGGGCCGATCTGCTTCGGCGGAAAATTGATCACGCCGACGATCTGCCGGCCGACCAGTTGCTCCGGCGCGTACAGGCTCGTGACCTGCGCGCTGGTCTTCTTCTCGCCGTACGGACCGAAATCGACCCAGAACTTGTAGGCCGGCTTGCGCGCCTCCGGAAACGGTTCGACGCGCAGCACGGTGCCGGCGACGATCAGCACCTTCTCGAAATCGCTCCAGGTGATCGGTTCCATGGAATGGCCTTGCGGACGGGACGAGAGGCCGAGAATACGAAGGAGCGGCCGTTAAGGCTTGACACTCCGTATCACGCGCGGCCGCCTTTCACGGCGAAGAAGACGCACGATCCAGGCCGACCTGGACCCAGCCCAGATTGATGCCGATCCGCGTCGCCTGCGGATTCGCCCAGGCGTACGCCAATGTGCGGCCGTCGGCGTCGTCGAGGATCGACAGCTTCAGCACCGGCACGTTGCCGTCGCGATAGGTCAACCGTTCCAGCGACAGCGAGTAGCCGGAACGCTTGCCGTCGCGCCACAACAGCGGTGCGCGCCCGCCCTCGCTGCCCAGTCGGATGTTGCGATCCATGTGCCAGTCGCGGCTGTCGGCCGCCGCACCGGGGCCGCCGCCGTTGATCGCGGCCCAGCCGCCGAAGTACGCGACGCGACGCGCGTCGGTGCGCGCCTCCGCGCCGCGCGCCTGGTCGGCGTACAGACGCAGGCGCAGCCATTCGCCTTCGGCGTCGAGCGCGATAGGCAGCAGCGCCGCCTGCGCGCCGATCCCGGGAGCGAGCGCGCTGCAGGCCGCCACGTCCGCCTTGGCGCGTATTCCGCCCGGCGATGATTCGCCGCGCAGGACGCAGGCATCGAGCGGCGCCCATTGCTGCGCATCGAAAGCGTCGCCGCCCGGCGCTGCGGCGACCAGGGCGCGGTGAGGCAGCCATGTCGTCGCATCGATGCGCTGCATCGCCCACGCCGCCGACAGCGGTGGTACGGCGTCCAGGCGCACGTGCCAGATCGTCCAGTCCGAACGCCGCGTCGGCTCGATCGCGACGACGACGTGCGCCGGCGGGCTCGCCCCGCCTTCGCGCATGGCCCAGACCTGCTCGTGATTGTCGTACTGCCCGTCGATCGAGGTCGGCGCGGACGTCGATGCGGATTCGTCGGATCGGTGCGGCTGGGACTGGCACGCCGCCAGAAACAGCGGCGCGAGCAATAGGAGTCGTTTCATCGCGCAAGGATAACAGCGGCGCGGAATCGGCGACGGACGGCACACCACCCGCGCGCGCGGATGACTATAGTCGCAGCGTTCCGGGGGAGTCGCCGATGAGCATCGACATCCAGCGCGCGGATGCGGGTCTGCGCCGCACGACCTTCATCGTGCTGACGGCGGCGGCGATCGCCGCCGTGTGGGGCGTGTTCGCGTTTCACCAATGGATGCTGCATCAATCGGCTGCGCTGTCCACCGAACAGTTGATCGTACGGCTGCGTCTGTGGATCGGCCTGGCGACGACGGCGAGCGGCCTCTGCCTGCTGCTGCTCGCCGGCCATTCGGCCCGCACCGCGCGGCGCGTGGCCGAACAGCGGCGCTGGCCGCTGGCCGGGGCGCGCGTGCTGCGCGACACGCCGATCCGCCGCGGCGACGCCGCGTTGCGGCTCGGTCGCCTGCTCAACGGGATCGCCGTGGTGCTCCTGCTGCTCGCGCTCGGCGTCGGCCTATTGAGCTGGCGCCTGTTCGCGCTGGCCGCCTGAGCGCCCGCGCGCACATCGCCTACAGCCGCGCGAATCCCTGCTCCAGGTCGGCGATCAGCACTTCGGCGTCCTCGAGCCCGATCGACAGGCGCACCAGGCTCAGCGGCAAGGCGCCCGCCGGATGCAACGGCGAATCGCGCGGATACACCGCGCAAACCGGGAACGCGAGCGACTCGTAGCCGCCCCAGGACACCGTCATCAGGAAACGGGTGAGCCCGTCGCAGAAGCGTTCGACCGCGGCGACGTCGGGCGCGTCCAGCTCGATCGTCAGCAGGCCGCTGGCGCCGCGCAGCTGGCGCTCGGTGAGGGCGAGCTGCGGATTGGCGCCGGCGCGCGGCGAGTACACGCGGCGCACGCGCGGATGCGCCTGGAGGTAGGCCAGCACGTCCGTCGTCGTCGCGGCGATGCGCTGCATGCGGATCGGCAGCGTGCGCAGGCCGCGGATCATCAGCCAGGCGTCGTGCGGCGCGAGGATCGCGCCGAGCGTCATGTACGGACCGCGGAACACTTCGGCGATCAATTCGGAGCGGCCGCACAGCGCGCCGGCGACGACGTCGCTGTGGCCGTTGAGGTACTTCGTCGCCGAGTGCGCGACCAGGTCGATGCCGAGCGCCAGCGGCGACTGGTTCAGCGGCGTCGCGTAGCTGTTGTCGCACAGCGTGCGGATGCCGCGGGCGTGCGCGATCGTCGCCACCGCAGCCAGGTCCTGCTGCTCGAACGTCATCGAGTTCGGGCTTTCCAGCACGATCAGGCGCGTGCGTTCGCCGAGCGCGGCCTCGAAGCGGGCGACGTCGGTGCCGTCGACGAAGCTGGTCGTCACGCCGAAACGGCCGAGCAGGTCGCGCAGCACCGCGCGCGTCCAGCTGTAGGGCCGCGCGACGCAGACGACGTGGTCGCCGCCGTCGACGCAGGCGACCGCGGCGGCCGACATCGCCGCCGCGCCGCTGCCGAACATCAGGCAGTCCTCGGCGCCCTCCAGCGCGGCGACCTTCTTGCGCAGGATCTCGACGGTCGGATTGTTGCCGCGCGTGTAGACGTGCTCGCCCAGCTCGTCGCGGAAGCCCTCGCGCATCTTCGCCACGCTCGGGAAGGCGAAGATCGACGACTGCACGATCGGCGGCGCGACCGCGCCGAAGTAGCGCTCGCGATCCTCGCCGAGGTGATTGAGGATGTAGCTCAGATCCATGCGCCGCCTCAGGGAACCGCCGCGGTCCGCCGCAGGCGCAGCCGGCTGGTTTCCTCGCCGGACGCGCCGCGATAGGTCTCCTCGCGCTGCAAACCGCCGTCGGCGGCCGGCGCGAACACGAGCCGGTGCAGATGCGAAGCGCTGTCCTGCAGGTTGGTCGCGTCGAGGTACTCGAACGCGAAATCGGTTTCCCCCTGCCGCAAGGCCAGCCGCGGCTGGTTGCCCTGCGCGCAGTAATGCGTCGCGAGCACGCGATCGCCGTCGCGATGGAACACCGTCATCGTCTCGGCGCGCGTGCCGGGCTGCCAGATCTCGACCAGCGCGGAACCGCGCGAGATCGTCTTGTAGTTCACGTGCAGCGTCGCGCCGTTCGCCGCTTCGCCCTGCCATTCGCCCACGGCGAGCGCCTTCAGGCGCTCGAAGCGATCCGCCGCGGCCGGCTCGGCCGCCTGCGCCGAGAGCGCACACAGGCCGGCCAACAGCAGCCAGTGCTTCACGCCTGCGAATTCCGCAGCAGTTCGCGCGTCGCGGCGCCGATCTGCGCGTCGGCGAGCGCCATGTGCAAGGTCGCCTGCACCAGCCCGAGCTTGTTGCCGCAGTCGAAGCGCGTGCCCTCGAAGCGATAGGCCAGCACCGAACGCTCGGCGAGCAGCGCCTCGATCGCATCGGTGAGCTGGATCTCGCCGCCGGCACCGGGCTTGGTCGTCTCGAGCAGCTCGAAGATGCGGCCGGGCAGCACGTAGCGGCCGACGATGGCGAGGTTGGACGGCGCCACGTCGGGCTTGGGTTTCTCGACCACGAGGTTGATCTTCGCCGCGCGCTCGGACAACGGGCTCGCATCGACGATGCCGTACTTGTCGGTCTGCTCGCGCGCGACTTCCTCGACCGCGATGACGCCGGCGCCGTTCTCGCGCAGCGACAGCTCGGACATCTGGCGCAGCGCGCCGGCGCCCTTGCCGTTGGTGATCAGGTCGTCCGGCAGGATCACGCCGAACGGCTCGTCGCCGACCACCGGCTTGGCGCACAGCACCGCGTGGCCGAGGCCGAGCGCCTCGGGCTGCGTCACGAACACGCAGCGCACGTTCTTCGGCAAGGTGCCCTGCACCATCGCCAGCAGCTCGTTCTTGCCCGACTGCGCGAGCTTGCTCTCCAGCTCGTAGGCTTTGTCGAAGTAGTCCGCGATGGCGTGCTTGTAGCGGTTGGTCACGAAGATCAGCGTGTCGGCGCCGGCGTCGACGGCTTCGTCCACCGCGTACTGGATCAGCGGGCGGTCCAGCACCGGCAGCATTTCCTTGGCGACGACCTTGGTCGCCGGCAGGAAGCGCGTGCCGAGACCGGCGACCGGAAAGACGACTTTACGCAAGCGCTTGCTCATTCCCTATCCTCGTCGTGTGTCGAGCGCGACCACGGTCGCCTCGTTGCTGTGGCCGCCTGTGGCGAACTCCGGCAGCAGCTGCTCGACGACGCGGCGCAGGCCGTCCTCGTCGAAGTCGCGCATCGCCTGCTCGCCGTGGCGCAGCTGCGCCAGCAGCAGGCTCCAGGCCATGCTGCGCGGCTGCGCCAGGAAGATCTTCGCATGCGCGGTGTCGCTGTAGTGCTCCTGCGCATGGAACAGTTCTTCGAACAATTTCTCGCCGGGTCGCAGCCCGGTGTAGACGATCGCGATCTCGTGCCCTTCCTGGCGTCCGGCGAGACGGATCATCTGCTCGGCCAGGTCGCGGATCTTGATCGGCTCGCCCATGTCCAGCGCGAAGATCTCGCCGCCGTTGCCGAGCACCGACGCCTGCAGGATCAGCTGGCAGGCTTCCGGAATCGTCATGAAGTAGCGCGTGATCTCCGGGTGCGTGACCGTCACCGGGCCGCCCGCGCGGATCTGCTCGCGGAAACGCGGCACCACCGATCCGGCCGAGTCGAGCACGTTGCCGAAACGCACGGTGATGAAGCGCGTCTGCGAGGCCTGCGCGAAGTTCTGGCAGAAGATCTCGGCCACGCGCTTGCAGGCGCCCATCACGCTGGTCGGGTTGACCGCCTTGTCGGTCGAGATCAGCACGAAGCTCTCGACGCCGCTGCGGTCGGCCGCCTCGGCGATGACCTTGGTGCCGAGCACGTTGTTGCGGAACGCCTCGCGGATCTGCCCCTGCAGCAGCGGCACGTGCTTGTAGGCGGCGGCGTGGAAGACGATCTGCGGCTTGGCGATCGCGAACACGCGCTCGCACGCCGCGGCGTCGCCGCAGTCGCCGAGCCAGGCGTTGAACAGCAGATCGGGAAAATCGCGCCGCAGTTCCTGCTCGATCGTGTACAGGTTGAATTCCGACAGTTCCAGCACCGTCAGCGATTCGGCGCCGAGCCGCGCGATCTGGCGGCACAGTTCCGCGCCGATCGAGCCGCCGCCGCCGCTGACCAGCACGCGCTTGCCGGCCAGGCGCGTGCGGATCGCGGTCCAGTCGAGCTGCACCTGCTCGCGGCCGAGCAGGTCCTCGATCGCGACCTTCTTCAACTCGTTGAAGCTCGAGCGCCCGGCGACGACGTCTTCCAGCCGCGGCACGGTGCGGAACGGCAGGCCGCTGTTCTCGCACAGTTCCACCGCGCGCCGCATCTGCACCTTGTTCGCCGCCGGCATCGCGATCACCAGCATTTCCGCCGCGGTCTCGCGCGCGAGTTGCGGCAACTGGTCGAGCGTGCCGAGCACCGGAATGCCGTGCAGGCGCGCGCCGCGCAGCTGCGCGTTGTCGTCGAGAAAACCGACCGGCGCGTAGCGGTTCTCGCGCTTCAAGTCGCGCACCAGCGCCTCGCCCGCCTTGCCGGCGCCGAGCACCAGCACGCGCTGGCTCGGCGTGCGCGTGACGAAGTCGAGCCGGCTGTCCTTCCAGTAGCGGTACAGCAGGCGCGGTCCACCGAGCAACACCGCGAGTACCAGCGGATAGATCGCCAGTACCGTACGCGGCACGGTGACGAGACGGTTGTACAGGAACAGCGTGATCGCCGCGGCGAACGCGCCGAGGATGCAGGCGCGGAAGATGTTCCAGATGTCCGGCACGCTGGCGAAGCGCCAGAGGCCGCGGTAGAGACCGGTCCACCAGAAGATCAGGCCCTGCGCGGCGAGCACCAGCCAGACCTCGGTGTCGAACAGCGACACCGGCGAGGGATTGGGCGCCAGCGACCAGCGCAGCATGCTGACCGCGGTCCAGGCCAGCCAGACCATCAGCATGTCGTGCGCGACCACGGCGAGCCGCGGATGGATGGCTGCGATCAGCTTACGCAGCATGGTCGCCTCGTACGCCTGCCGCCGCCAGACACCAGCGCTTGCCGCGCCACCAGACGGCGGCCGCCGACGCATAGACCGCCGTCGCGATGCCGACGCAGACCGCAGGAGATGGGGACGAGCGATTCATCCAGTAGACGACAGGCAGCACGAGCAGGAGGTTCCACGTCATGTACAGCGCGACGACCTGCGCATGCGAGAAGCCGCTGCGCACCAGCCACTGGTAGAGGTGTTCGCGGTGCGCACTATACCAACGCCGACCGCGCAGCATGCGCGAAAGCAAGGTGCAGGTCGCATCGGTGACGAAGGCCGAGACGACCACGGCCGCTCCCGCCGCGGCTGCCCAGCCGTGCCCGGCGAATGCGATCGCGGCCAGGCCGATCGCCAGACCGAGCGCGCCGCTGCCGACGTCGCCCATGAAAATCCGCGCGCGCGGGAAATTGAACGGCAGGAAGCCGAGTACCGCGGCGGCGGCGGCCCCCACGGCCAAGGCCGGACCGACGTCGCCGGCCTGCGCCAGCAGCACCGCGAAGACGCCGAGGCAGAACAACGCCTGCATGGCCAATAGGCCGTCGATGCCGTCCATGAAGTTGTGCAGGTTGATGCTCCAGACGACGACCAGCCCGATCACCAGGAATGCGCCGCCGTAGCCCCACCCCATGCCGCGGATCGTGCCGGGCGAAAGCGCCGGATCGAACAGCACCGGCACGAACAGCAGCAGCACCGACGCCCAGTGCACCAGGAGGCGCAGGCGCGCGCTGAGCGGACGATGGTCGTCGATCCAGCCGACCGCGGCGACCAGCAGCAGCGCCGCGATCACGAACAGCTGCGGCGGACTCCATAACGCAAGCGGAACGCCGACGCACAGCGCGATCGTCGCGACGATCGCGATGCCGCCGCCGCGCGGCGTCGGCACCGAGTGCGAGCGGCGCCGGCCCGGCTCGTCGATCAGGCGCACGCGCATCGCATAGCGGATGCTGAGCCAGGTCAGCGTCGCCGACAGCAGCGCCGCGGCGACCATCAGCGCGATCGCGACGCTGGGCGATATCGACGCCATGAAGGCCTATTCGCCGACCACGCCGTGGATCGGTCGCACCGAGCCCCAGCTCTTGCAGCTCGGGCACTGCCAATGGTGCGCCTTGGCGCCGAAGCCGCAGCGGTTGCAGCGGTACATCGCCTTGCCTTCGACGAGCTTGTGCGTGAGATCGCGCAGGATCAGGAAGTTGTCGCGCGCGTCGCCGCTGGCGGTGTGCAGGTTCACGTCGATCAGCGCCATCAGCGCGCGCACCGACGGTCGCTGGCGCAGGATGCGGTTGAGGAACTCGACCGCCGCCGCCTCGCCGCGCGTCGTCGCGTACAGCTTGGCCAGGGCGAGCACTGGCGACACGCCCTGGTAGCGTTCGGTGATGTCGAGCAGAAAGCGCTCGGCGCGCTGCATCTGCTGCGCGCGCGCGTAGCAGTCGAGCAGCGGCGAGAGGATCTCCGGGACGTAGTCGACGTCCTGCTCGGCGACGCGCTCGAACGCGCGGATCGCCGCGTCGAAATGGCCCGCGGAGGATTCGATGTGTCCTTCGATCATGCTCGCGCGCACGCAATCGGCCTGCGCCGCGAACGCGTCGGCGACGCGTTCGCGCGCCTCCTCGTGCGCACCGTGTGCGCGCGCCTGCTCGGCCAGCTCGCAGTAGAACTGCGCGATCGTCGCGCCCTGCGACTCGCCGGTGAGCTGCTCCAGCCGGCGCGCGTGCTCGATCGCCTTGTTCCAGTCGCGCTCGTGCTGGTAGATCGCGATCAGGTGCTTGAGCGCCGAAGGCGCCAGCGCGTCCATCGCGACCAGGTCGGTGAACAGGGTCTCGGCGCGGTCGAGCAGGCCGGCGCGCATGTAGTCCTCGCCGAGTTCGAGCAGCGCAATAGTCTTCTCCTCCTGGCTCAGGTTCGGCCGCGCGATCAGGTGCTGGTGCACGCGGATCGCGCGATCGACTTCACCGCGGCGGCGGAACAGGTTGCCGAGGGCCAGATGGGTCTCGACGGTGTCGCGATTGATCTCGGCGAGCTTGAGGAACACCTCGATCGCCTTGTCCTGCTGCTCGTTCAGCAGGTAGTTGAGGCCGCGGAAGTAGCTCGTCGACAGCTCGCTGACGCGCGCGCCGGAGGTGCGTTCGCCGCCGCGGCGGCCGAGCATCCAGCCGGAGAACGCGGCGACCGGCAGCAGGAGGAACAACAACGCCAGTTCGTTCATGCCGGGTCCGTCTTCGCCGGCTGCGCGCGCGCTTCGCGCAGTTCCTGCCGCAGCCGGCGCAGTTCGCGGCGCAGGCGCGCCGTCGGGCCGAGCCAGGCGACCAAGCCGCCGAGCAGCCAGCCGAGCAGAAGGCTGGCGAGCAGCGCGAAGCCGATCGGCGCCTCCAGGCGGAAGAAATGGAAATCGAGCGGCGTCGACGTGGCGTTCAGCGCGCCGAACCAGGCGCCGGCGACCACGACGAGAAGTATCAGCAGGATCAGGATCAGACGCATGCTCTGCAGTGCCGATTTCGGACCGGTGCCGCCGGGATGCGGCAGTGCGTCAACGTTAGCATGACGCGCCCGCGCTCGAACGCGGCCCTGCTCGGACCACGCGGGGATCAGGCCGCGTCGGTCAGCTTGGCGGCCGACTCGTTGACGCGCTCGCGCAGTTCCTTGCCGGGCTTGAAGTGCGGCACGTGCTTGCCGGGCAGCGCGACCGAGTCGCCGGTCTTCGGGTTGCGGCCCATGCGCGGCGGACGGTAGTGCAGCGAGAAGCTTCCGAAACCGCGAATCTCGATGCGTTCGCCGTTGGACAGCGACTGGCTCATCTGCTCGAGCACGCTCTTCACGGCCAGCTCGACGTCGTTGGCGGCCAGATGTTTCTGCCGTTCGGCCAGTGCCTCGATCAACTCCGACTTGGTCATCGCGGTATCAGCTTTGTTTCTCGTGAAAAAAAGCGCGCACCGGTGAAGATGCGCGCATCGTGCGATGCGGCGCGCGGACCGATCCGCGCGCCGCCGGGTTGCATCAGCGGTTCAGCTGTTCCTTGAGCAGCGCGCCGAGCTTGGTCGTGCCGCCGGAAGCACTCTGGTATTCCTCCAGCGTGCTCTGCAGCTCGTCCTCGTCCTTCGCGCGGATCGACAGCTGCAGGCTGCGGCCCTTGCGGTCCATGCCGACGAACTTCGCCTCGACCGAGTCGCCGACCTTGAGGTGCAGGGTCGCGTCCTCGATGCGCTCCTTGGCGATGTCGTTCGCGCGCAGGTAGCCCTCGACGCCGTCGCCGAGGTCGATCGTCGCGCCCTTGGCGTCGACTTCGCGCACGGTGCCGGTGAGGATGCTGCCGCGCGGATGCGCCGCCATGAACTGGCCGAACGGATCCTGCTCGAGCTGCTTGATGCCGAGCGAGATGCGCTCGCGTTCCGGATCGACCGCCAGAACCACGGCCTCGATCTCGTCGCCCTTCTTGAAGTTGCGCACGAGGTCTTCGCCGGTGGTCTGCCAGGAGATGTCGGACAGATGCACCAAGCCGTCGATGCCGCCGTCCAGGCCGACGAAGATGCCGAAGTCGGTGATCGACTTGATGGTGCCGGCGACCTTGTCGTTCTTCTTGTGGATCGCGGCGAACGCTTCCCACGGATTGGCGCTGGTCTGCTTCATGCCGAGCGAGATGCGGCGACGCTCTTCGTCGACGTCGAGCACCATGACCTCGACCTCGTCGCCGACCTGCACGACCTTGGCCGGGTTGACGTTCTTGTTGGTCCAGTCCATCTCGGACACGTGCACCAGGCCCTCGACGCCCGGCTCCAGCTCGACGAAGCAGCCGTAGTCGGTGACGTTGGAGACCTTGCCGAACAGACGCGTGCCGGTCGGATAGCGGCGCGCGATCTGCACCCACGGATCCTCGCCGAGCTGCTTCAGGCCGAGCGAGACGCGGTTGCGCTCGCGGTCGAACTTCAGCACGCGCACTTCCAGCTCGTCGCCGACGTTGACGACTTCGCTCGGGTGACGCACGCGCTTCCACGCCATGTCGGTGATGTGCAGCAGGCCGTCGATGCCGCCGAGGTCGACGAACGCGCCGTAGTCGGTGAGGTTCTTGACCACGCCCTTGACGACCGCGCCTTCCTGCAGGCGGTCGAGCAGCTGTTCGCGCTCGGCGCTGAACTCGCTCTCGACGACCGCGCGGCGCGAGACGACCACGTTGTTGCGCTTGCGGTCGAGCTTGATGATCTTGAACTCGAGTTCCTTGCCCTCGAGGTAGGACGGGTCGCGCACCGGGCGCACGTCGACCAGCGAGCCCGGCAGGAACGCGCGGACGTCCTTGATGTCGACGGTGAAGCCGCCCTTGACCTTGCCGGAGATGCGGCCGGTGATGGCGGCATTGGCGGTCTGCGCTTCTTCCAGTTCGTCCCACACCAGCGAGCGCTTGGCCTTCTCGCGCGAGAGCATGGTCTCGCCGAAGCCGTTCTCGATCGCGTCGAGCGCGACCTTGACGTCGTCGCCGACGTTGATCTCGAGCTCACCGCGCTCGTTCTTGAACTGCTCGATCGGGATGATGCCTTCGGACTTCAGGCCGGCGTTGACGACGACCACGTCGGGACGGATCTCGACGACGGTGCCGGTGACGATCGCGCCGGAGCGCAGCTTGGCCAGCGATTGGCTCTGTTCGAACAGTTCAGCGAAACTTTCTGTCATGTTGATTTCCAGTGAAATGATCAGGCCGGAGTCCGTACGGAGCGCCAGCCCACCTTCTGTGGATGCGGAAACGCCCGCATCGAACGCGTTCCGGCACGACGCCGGATGTTTGCCCTCACGGGCGATTCCTTCGGTAGAACCGGCGAAATCTCGAATCAGGCGGACTGGACGACGGCCAGCACGCGTGCGACGACCTCGCCCACCGGAATTCCGGTCGTGTCGATGATCAACGCCCCTGTCGCCGGCCTGAGCGGAGCGACCTTGCGGGTCGCATCGCGCTCGTCGCGCGCCTCGATTTCGCGCAAAAGGGTTGAAAGTGTAACAGCCAAACCCTTTTCCTTCAACTGTTTATAGCGCCTGCGGGCGCGTTCGTCGGCGCTCGCGGTCAGGAACACCTTGTACGGCGCGTCGGCAAAAACGACCGTGCCCATGTCGCGCCCGTCGGCCACCAGGCCGGGCGGCTTGCGGAACGAGCGCTGCTTGTCGAGCAGGGCCGCGCGCACGGCCGGGATCGCGGCGATCGCCGAGGCCGCCGCGCCGCAGGTTTCGGTGCGGATTTCGTCGGTGGCGTCGTGGCCGTTGACGATCACGCGCGTCTCGCCGCCGTCCTTCGGATCGCGGAACACGATCTTCGCCGTCTCGGTGCAGCGCGTGACCGCCGCCGTGTCGGACAGGTCGATGCCGGCCATGCTGGCGGCGTAGCCGACCGCGCGGTAGATCGCGCCGGAATCGAGCAGGTGCCAGCCCAGCGCCTCGGCGACCGCACGGCTGATCGTGCCCTTGCCGGAGCCGGAGGGGCCGTCGACGGCCAGCACGGGGACGGTGGAGTCGGGTCTGCTCATGGCCGGGTCGGCGGAAAGCGCGAGATGGTACTTACTCGCCGTACCGCACGCCAGAAGCCCCGCCCTCGCCGTGCCTAGCGTCCGGTGGCGATCTCCACCCGCAGCCCGCTGCCGCGCGCGAGTTCGACGAATCCCGGGAACGAGGTCGCCACGTTGGCGCAGTCGCCGATGCGTACCGGCGCGCGGGCGAGCGCGGCGGCGACCGCGAGACTCATCGCGCAGCGATGGTCGCCGGCGCTGTCGACCTCCCCTCCGCCGATCGGCCCGCCCTCGATGACGGCGCCGTCCGGCGTCTCGGCGATGCGCACGCCGAGCGCGGCGAGGCCCTTGGCCATCACCGCGATGCGATCGGATTCCTTCACGCGCAGCTCGGCCGCGCCGCGAATCGCGGTCGTGCCCGCCGCCGCCGCCGCGGCGACGAACAGGATCGGGAACTCGTCGATCATGTCCGGCACCAGCGCGACCGGCACGTCGATGCCGCGCAACTGCGCATGGCGGACTTCCAGATCGGCGACGCGCTCGCCGCCCTGTTCGCGCACGTCGTGCTCGCGGATGTCGGCGCCCATCAGGCGCAGCGCGTCGAGCAGGCCGGTGCGGCGCGGGTTCAACCCGACCGCGCGCAACAGCAGGCGCGAATCGGGCACCAAGCTCGCCGCGACGAGGAAGAATGCCGCCGAGGAGAAGTCCGCCGGCACCACGACGTCGGTCGCGCGCAGCCGATGCCCGCCGGGCAGGCGTGCCCAGCCGGGTTCGAACGAGATCGGCCAGCCGAACGCGGCCAGCATGCGCTCGGTGTAGTCGCGCGTCGGGTGCGGCTCGCGCACCGCGGTCTCGCCCTGCGCGTACAGCCCGGCCAGCAACACCGCCGACTTCACCTGCGCGCTCGCCACCGGCAGCTCGTAGTCGATACCGCGCAAGGCCGAGCCGCCGCGGATGCGCAGCGGCGGCAGGCCGCCCGGCTCCGACTCGACGTGGGCCCCCATCGCCGCCAGCGGCTCGATCACGCGCCGCATCGGCCGCCTGGACAGCGACACGTCGCCGCTCAGCGTCGAATCGAAGCGCTGCCCGGCGAGCAGGCCGGCCAGGAGGCGCATGCCGGTGCCGGCATTGCCGCAGTCGAGCACGCCGTCCGGCGCGGCCAGGCCGTGCAGGCCGACGCCGTGCACGACGCGCCGCGAGGCCGACGGCGTTTCGATGCGCACGCCCATGCGCGCGAAGATCGCCGCCGTCGCGCGCGTGTCCTCGCCTTCGAGGAAACCGTCGACGTGCGAGGTGCCTTCGGCCAGCGCCGCGAACATGATCGCGCGATGCGAGATCGACTTGTCGCCGGGAACGCACAGCTCGCCGTGCAGGCCGGAGGTCGGGGAACTGATCCAATCCATGTGTCCGCTCAGCTCGCGAAATCGATGTAGTACAGGCGCCGCGTCGTCCACTCGTAGAGGAAGATCACGGCGGCGTTCGGCAGGCGGCGATCGAATTCGACGGCGGCGAAATTGCGCGCGAAGTCGGTCGAGTTGGCGCGGGTCGCGTCGGGCAGGCAGCGCGCGCCGTGCGCGCCCGCCTGATCCAGCGCCGCGGCCAGCGCCTGCTGCAGCAGCGGGTTGGTCTCCGGCTCGCGCGCCCAGTCCTGCGCGACGTCGGCGGACGGTTCGAAGCGTTGCAGCTGGATGCAGGCGTAGTCGAAGCGGCTGCGGCCGACCAGGCCGGTCTCCGAGTGCAGCGAGGCGATCACCGACCAGTCCTGGGCGGCATCGACGCCGGCTCTGGCCAGCGCCGTGCGCAGGTCGCCGCCGTCGAGCGGCTCGACGATCGGCGACGGGCGTTCCGCCACCGATGCCGGCCCGTAGATCCAGTACGCGCCGGCGGCGACGGCCAGCAGCGCGGCGACGCCGATCGCTTGCAGGGCGGCGCCGACGATGCGCCCGAACGTCACGGCAGCGCGCCCAGCAGGCGCAGGTTCTCGTCTCGGCTGCCGACGCTGATGCGCAAGGTCTGCGGCAAGCCGTAGCCGCCCATCGGGCGCACGATCACGCCGCGTTCGAACAGATGGTTTTCCAGCTCGGCCGCGTCGCGCGCGAGATCGACCAGCACGAAGTTCGTCTGCGACGGCAGGCAGGCGTAGCCGCGTCGCGCGAGTTCGGCGACCAGCCATTCGCGCTCGCTCGCGTTGAGCGTGCGCGAGCGTTGCAGATGTTCGCGGTCGGCCAGCGCGGCCTCGGCGCCGGCCAGCGCAACGTTGTTGAGATTGAACGACTCGCGCAGCCGCTCGATCACGGCGACGACGCTGGGATCGGCGACCAGGTAGCCTACGCGCAAGCCGGCCAGTGCGTAGGCCTTGGAGAACGTGCGCGTGACGATCAGGTTCGGATACCGTTCGGCCAGGTGCAGCGCGCTGCCGAGGCCCGGCGCGTCGACGAACTCGTGGTAGGCCTCGTCGACGACGACCAGCACCTCGCGCGGCACGCGCGCGAGGAAGTCGGCCAGCGCCGCGTCGCCGAACCAGGTGCCGGTCGGGTTGTTCGGATTGGCGAGATAGACCAGGCGCGTGTCCTCGCGCACCGCTTTCGCCAGTGCGTCGAGATCGTGGCCGAACGGCGCCGTCGCATGCTCTCGCGGGAGCGCCGGCACACGGATCGGCTGCGCGCCGGCGGCCGCGGTGGCGATCGGGAACACCGCGAAGCCGTACTGCGAGAACACCACCGAATGCGCCGGATCGGCGAAACACTGCGCCAGCAGCATCAACAGCTCGTGCGACCCGTTGCCGAGCGCGATGCGTCCGGCATCGACGCCGAGGTGGGCCGACAGCGCCGCCTTCAGCGCCGCGCCGCGCGGATCGGGATAGCGGTAGCTCTCCTCCAGCGCCGCGCGCATCGCCTCGATCGCGCGCGGACTGGGACCGAGCGCGTTCTCGTTCGAACCGAGTTCGGCGATCGCCGCACCGAAGCGCTGGCGCAGCGCCGGCAGGTCGTGGCCCGGATCGTAGGCGCGCAGCGCCGCCGTGGCCGGATTGGCCAGGCGCGCGGCGTCGAACGGCGGCTCGCTTCGCTGCGGTCGCGCGTTCACGGCACCGCGACCGGGTAGGAACCGAGCAGCTTGATCTGCGCCGCGTGCGTCTCGAGTTCGGCCAGTGCCTTCTTCATCGCCTCGTCCTCGACGTGGCCGTCGAGATCGATGAAGAAGCCGTACTCCCACTTCGCCTGGTGCGACGGGCGCGACTCGATGCGATTCATGCTGATGCCGTGGCGCGCGAACGGACTGAGCACGTTGAACAGCGCACCCGGCTGGTCCTTGATGAACACCAGTACCGAGGTGCGGTCGTGGCCGGACGGCGGGAAGATCTGGCGGCCGAGCACGAGGAAGCGCGTGGTGTTGTCGGCGTGGTCCTCGATCGACTTCATGATGACCTTCTTCAGGCCGTAGACGTGTCCGGCCGACTCGCCGCCGATCGCCGCGGCGTCGTCGGCGTTGCGCGCGCGGCGCGCGCCTTCGGCGTTGCTCGACACCGGAATCTTCTCGACCTTCGGCAGGTTGCCGCGCAGCCACGCCTGCGTCTGCGCGAACGACTGCGGATGCGCGTAGATGCGCTCGATGTCCTCGATGCGGCCGGAGCGCGACAGCAGGTATTGATGCACGCGCAGCTCGACTTCGCCGCAGATCTTGAGGTTCGAGGTCAGGAACATGTCCAGCGTGACCTGGATCGTGCCCTGCCCCGAGTTCTCGACCGGCACCACGCCGAAATCCGCGTTGCCGGCTTCGACTTCCTGGAACACTTCCTCGATGCTCGCCATCGGCAAACCGTGCGCGGAGCGGCCGAAGTGCTTCAGCACCGCCTGCTGGCTGAACGTGCCCTCGGGGCCGAGGTAGCCGACCTTCAGCGGTTCCTGCTGCGCCAGGCAGGCCGACATGATCTCGCGGAACACGTGCACTAGCACTTCGTCGCTGAGCGGCCCCTCGTTACGGTCGACCACCATGCGCAGCACCTGCGCCTCGCGCTCGGGCCGGTAGTAGTCGACCGCCGCGGCGAGCTTGCCCTTGGCCTTGCCCACCTGCAGCGCGAAGCCGGCGCGCTCGGCGATCAGCGCCTGGATCTGGCGGTCGATGCCGTCGATGCGCGCGCGCACCTCGGACAGCGCGGGAGCGGAGGTCTCGGTTTTCTTCTGCTTGGCGGCCATCGGTTGCTCAGTTCTGGATCACGCGAACGGAAAGGATGCCGTCGATCGAAGCGATCGCCGCGACCAGGCTGTCGGGCACCGGCGAATCGGCGTCGATCAGGCTGTAGGCGAGTTCGCCGCGCGAGGCGTTGTGCATCTGCGCGATGTTGACGCCGGCCTCGCCCAGCACGTGCGAAAGCTGGCCGATCATGTTCGGCCGGTTGCTGTTGGCGATGCAGATGCGCGCCTGGCCGGCGCGCGCCATGCGCGTCTCGGGGAAGTTGACCGAATTGCGCACGTTGCCGTGCTCGAGGAAGTCGCGCAGCTGGTCGACCACCATCACCGCGCAGTTCTCCTCCGCCTCGCCGGTCGAGGCGCCGAGGTGCGGCAGCGCGATCACTCGCGGATTGGCGAGCAGGTCGCCGTCGGGGAAGTCCGACACGTAGCGGCCGATACGCCCGTCGGACAGCCCCTGGCGCAGCGCCGCGGCGTCGACGATCGCCTCGCGCGCGAAGTTCAGCAGCACCACGCCCGGCCGCACCACCTCCAGTGCCTGCGCGCCGAACACGCCGCGCGTCTTGTCGTTCAGCGGAACGTGGAAGCTCAGGTAGTCCGCGCCGGCGAACAGCTCGGCGAGCGAGCCGGCCTTGGCGACTTCCGACGACAACGCCCAGGCGCCGTCGACGGTCATGTGCGGATCGAAGCCGATCACGCGCATGCCGAGCGCGTGCGCCGCGTTGGCGACCTTGACGCCGATCGCGCCGAGGCCGACCACGCCGAGCGTCTTGCCGGCGAGTTCGGAACCGACGAAGCGCTTCTTCTCCGCCTCGACCTTGTGATGCAGGTCCTCGCCCGGCTGAAGGTTGCGCACGAAGCCGAGCGCGTCTGCGAGATTGCGCGCGGCCAGCAGCATGCCGGCGACGACCAGTTCCTTCACCGCGTTCGCGTTCGCGCCCGGCGCGTTGAACACCGGCACGCCGCGCGCGGACAGCTCCGCGACCGGGATGTTGTTGGTGCCGGCGCCGGCGCGCGCGACGGCCTTCACGCTGGCCGGAATCGGCGTCTTGTGCATGTCGGCCGAGCGCACCAGTACCGCGTCCGGCTCGGCGACCTCGTTGGCCGCGCTGTACAGCGTCGACGGCAGGCGATCGAGGCCGTTGCGCGAGATGTTGTTGAGGATCTGGATGGTGAACATGGGAAGGCCGGGATTGGGGATTGGAGAATCGGGATTCGGAAAGCTGTGTCTCGCCGCTCCGGCGCGGGCCGGCGCGGCGGAGCGGATCGTCGGCTGCTTATCCGTTGCGCCGCGCGAAGTCCTTCATGAAATCGACCAGCGCCTGCACGCCTTCGAGCGGCATCGCGTTGTAGATCGAGGCGCGCATGCCGCCGACCGTGCGGTGTCCCTTGAGGGCGAGCAGGCCGGCTTTTTCCGCTTCCTTCAGGAACGGCGCGTCGAGCTCCTCGCGCGGCAGCGTGAAGGGCACGTTCATCCACGAACGCGCGGAGCGCTCGACCGGGTTCTTGTAGTAGCCGGAGCCGTCGATGTAGTCGTACAGCCATTCCGCCTTGGCGCGGTTGCGCTCGGCCATCGCGGCGACGCCGCCTTGCGCCTTGACCCACTTGAACACCAGACCTGCGAGATACCAGCCCCAGGTGTTCGGCGTGTTCAGCATCGAGCCCTGCGCGGCGTGCTCGGCGTAGTTGAGGATCTTCGGGATGTCCTTCGGGCAGCGCTCGAGCAGGTCGTCGCGCACGATCACGACGACCAGGCCCGAGGGACCGATGTTCTTCTGCGCGCCGGCATACAGCAGCCCGTACTTCGACACGTCGAGCGGGCGTGACAGGATCGTCGAGGAGACGTCGCCGATCAGCGGCACGCCGCCGACGTCGGGGATGTCGTGGAATTCGACGCCGCGGATCGTCTCGTTCGGCGTCACGTGCACGTAGGCGGCGGACGGATCGAGATCCCATTCGGCGCGCGGCGGGATGCGGTCGTAGTGGGTCGCCGCCGAACTCGCGGCGATGCGCACGTCGACGTAGGGCTTGGCTTCCTTCGCCGCCTTCTCGCTCCAGTCGCCGGTCAGCACGTAGTCGGCGCGTTGTCCGCGCTGCGCGAAGTTGAGCGGAATCTGCGCGAAATGCTGCGTCGCACCGCCCTGCAGGAACAGCACCTTGTAGTTCGAAGGCACCGCCAGCAGCTCGCGCAGGTCGCGCTCGGCCTCCTCGGCCAGCGCGATGAACTCCTTGCCGCGATGGCTGATCTCCATTACCGATGCGCGCGCGCCGTTCCATTCGAGCAGTTCGGCCTGTGCCTGTTGCAACACCGCTTCCGGCAGCGCCGCGGGACCGGAGCTGAAGTTGTACTGACGACTCACTGGACACTCCCTGGGAGGCAGATTGGGAACTGCGGTTTTCGACCCCATTATGCCGCGCCGCAACAAACTGGCAACTGGCGCGACTTCCGTCCGTCACGGCCCCGCCATGCCCTTCCCGGCAAGGTCCGAACCTAGATCATCGCCGCGCGCCGGCGAAATCATTTCGCCGCATATGCGGTCTGTACGTGCAGAACCTGCGAGGAATCGTCCCATGCTGCTGCGCCGGCCCGCCGACATCCGCCCATCCGAGATCACGTCCGAAAGCGTCTACCTGCGCCGCCGCGAGCTGTTGAAGGGGCTCGCCGTGGCGGTGCCCGCGCTGCTCGCCGGCTGCGGCCGCAACGGCGGCGCGACGTCCACTGCCGCGGCGCCGCCGCCCGAACTGGCGATCGCCAAGCGCGGCGAATACACCTTGCCCGACGCGCAGACCAGCTGGCAGGACGCGACGCACTACAACAACTACTACGAATTCGGCACCGACAAGGACGATCCGGCGAAGAACTCCGGCCGCTTCGAGCCGCAGCCGTGGACGGTGGAGATCACCGGCAAGGCCGAAGTCACCGGCACCTTCACGCTCGAGGACCTGCTCAAGCCGCATCCGCTCGAGGAGCGCGTCTACCGCATGCGCTGCGTCGAGGCGTGGTCGATGGTGATTCCCTGGGTCGGCATCCCGCTCGCCGACGTGCTGAAGCGCTTCAAGCCGACCTCGGAAGCGAAGTACGTCGCCTTCACCACCGTGCGGCGGCCGGTGCAGATGCCGGGCCTGGCCTATCCGGTGCTCGACTGGCCGTACCGCGAAGGCCTGCGCATCGACGAGGCGATGCATCCTCTGACCCTGCTCGCGGTCGGCCTGTACGGCCGCGCGCTGCCGAACCAGAACGGCGCGCCGCTGCGCCTGGTGGTGCCGTGGAAATACGGCTTCAAGGGCATCAAGTCGATCGTGCGCATCGAGTTCGCCACGCACGAGCCGAAGACCTCGTGGAATCTGTCCGCACCGCGCGAATACGGCTTCTATTCCAACGTGAATCCGGACGTGAGCCATCCGCGCTGGAGCCAGGCGACCGAGCGCCGCATCGCCGGCAGCGGCGGCTTCAACTTGATCGGCAACCGCGTCGCGACGCTGCCCTTCAACGGCTACGCCGACCAGGTCGCCTCGCTGTACGCGGGCATGGACCTGCACAGGAATTTCTGATGGAAGCAACCGCCACCGCGCGCGCCGCCTCGCCGCGAAAGCGCGTCGACCGCATCGCCCTCAGCAAGCCGTTCGTCTTCGCGCTGTGCCTGCTGCCCTTGGCTTGGCTCGCCTGGGACACGCTGCACGGCCAGCTCGGCACCGATCCGGTCGCGCGGCTCGAACATCGCAGCGGCATCTGGGCGCTGCGCCTGTTGCTGGCGACACTGGCGATCACGCCGCTGCGCCTGCTGACGAAGTGGCACTGGCTGACGCGCTACCGGCGCATGCTCGGCCTGTTCGCGTTCTTCTACGCCAGCGTGCACCTGGCGATCTACCTGGTCGTCGACCTCGGCGGCTTCTGGTCGCAGCTGTTCGAGGAGATCGCCAAGAAGCCCTACATCACGGTCGGCTTCGCCGCGTGGCTGCTGATGATCCCGCTCGCCGTCACCTCGACCAAGGCGATGATGCGCCGGCTCGGACCGCGTTGGCTGCAACTGCACCGGCTGGTCTACGTGGTCGGCCTGTGCGGCGCGCTGCACTTCATGTGGCTGGTCAAGTCCGGCAACACGATCGCCGTGCGCGAGCCGGTGATCTATCTCGCGATCCTGCTGGTGCTGCTCGCCGCGCGCGTGCCGGGGTGGTTGCGGAGACGGCGGCTCCCGCGCGGGAACGCACGGGCAGGCGGAGTCGCGTAGGCGCGTCTCCCGTGGCCGCTCGATTCAGGCCGGGCCCTTCGCGCCGCCGAGCGAACCCATGAACACGCGGTAGTAGCGCAGCTCCGCGATCGAATCGCGCACGTCGCTGAGCGCGGTGTGCGCCGATTCCTTGGCGAAGCCGCGGCTCACCTCGGGCGCCCAGCGGCGCGCGAGTTCCTTCAAGGTCGAGACGTCGAGGTTGCGGTAGTGGAAGTAGCGTTCCAGCCGCGGCATCAGCCGGTACAGGAAGCGCCGGTCCTGGCAGATCGAGTTGCCGCACATCGGCGACTTGCCGGGCGGCACCCAGTGCGACAGGAAATCGACCGTCAGCGCCTCCGCGGTGGCGAGGTCGATGTCCGATTCGAGGACGCGCTGCCACAGCCCGGACTTGCGGTGCTGGTTGCGGTTCCAGTCGTCCATCGCCTCCAGGCGTTCGAGCGGATGGCGGATCGCGAACTCCGGCCCGTCGGCGAGCGGATTCAGGTCCTTGTCGGTGACGACCGTGGCGATTTCGAGGATCGAGTCGTGGTCGGGGTCGAGCCCGGTCATCTCCAGGTCGATCCAGATCAGATTCTCGTCGCTCGTCGATGCCATGCGCTGCTCCCCGAAACCCGCTGCGAGTGTAGGCGGCCCGGCGCGGATTGAGAACCCTGCGTTATGCTCGCCCGGATGAGCGCGAGCTTCCTCTGGCACGACTACGAGACCACCGGCGCCGATCCGCGCCGCGACCGCCCGGCGCAGTTCGCGGCGTGGCGCACGACGCTGGACCTCGAACCGATCGGCGAGCCGTTGTCGATCTTCTGCCGGCCCGCGCCGGACGTCCTGCCGCATCCGGAAGCCTGCCTGATCACCGGCATCACGCCGCAGCGCATGCTGCGCGAGGGCGTGGTCGAGGCCGAGTTCGCCGCGCTGGTGAACGAGCAGATGGCCGAACCCCGCACCTGCAGCGTCGGCTACAACTCGCTGCGCTTCGACGACGAGTTCACGCGCAATCTGCTCTACCGCAACTTCCACGATCCCTACGAGCGCGAGTGGAAGGACGGCAACTCGCGCTGGGATCTGATCGACCTCGCGCGCATGTGCCACGCGCTGCGCCCCGACGGCATCGAATGGCCGCGCCGCGACGACGGCACGCCGAGCTTCCGCCTGGAAGATCTCGCCGCCGCCAACCGCATCGCGCAGGCGCGTGCGCACGACGCGGTGTCCGACGTCGAAGCCCTGCTCGGCCTCGCGCGCCTGCTGCGCGTGCGCCAGCCGCGGTTGTGGGAGTTCTACTTCGCCCTGCGCCGCAAGCAGCGAGTGTTCGAACTGCTCGACGTCGCGCAGATGACGCCGCTGCTGCACGTCTCCTCGCGCTACCCGGCCAGCCGCGGCTGCCTGGCGATGATCGCGCCGCTGGCGATGCATCCGAGCCTGCCGAACGGCGTGATCGCCTACGACCTCGACGCCGACCCGACGCCCCTGCTCGACCTCGACGCCGACGACGTCGCCGACCGCGTGTTCACCGCGCGCGCCGACCTGCCCGAAGGCATCGAGCGCATCCCGTTGAAGACGATCCACGCCAACCGCTCGCCGGCGCTGGCGCCGGTCAGCACACTGAAAGGCGTCGACCTCGCGCGCATCGCGCTCGACCCGCAGCGCGCGATGGCGCACCTCGAGCGCCTGCGTGCGGCCGACGGCCTGATCGCCAAGCTGCACCGCGTGTTCTCGCGCGGCGAAGCGCGCGCCGCCGCGCTCGATCCGGAACTCGCGCTCTACGACGGCTTCCTGCCGGACACCGACAAGAAGCTGCTGCGCCTGGTGCGCGAAACGCCGCCGGGCGAGCTCGGCCAGCGCGTGTTTCCGTTCCGCGACTCGCGCTACGCGGAGCTCTTGTTCCGCTATCGCGCACGCAACTGGCCGGAAACGCTCGACGCCGACGAGCGCGTACGCTGGCAGGCGTTCTGCCGCCGTCGCCTCGACACCGCGACGCCGCTGACCGCACTGACGCGCGAGGAGTATTCGGCGACAATCGAACGCATGCGCGCCGATCCGGCACTGCCCCCCGCCAAGGTCCCGCTGCTCGACGCCTTGCAGCGCTGGGCCGACGAACTCCCGCAGGATTGACGATGGCCGAAACCTATTTTTCGAAGAAGACGTTCGCGTTCCTGCGCGACCTCGCCGCCAACAACAACCGCGCCTGGTTCGCCGCCAACAAGCAACGCTACGAGAACGAACTGCGCAATCCGTACCTGCGCCTGATCGCCGACCTGCAGGCGCCGCTGGCGAAGATCAGCGCGCACTACCGCGCCGATCCGCGCGCGCAGGGCGGTTCGCTGTTCCGCATCCATCGCGACACGCGCTTCGCCAACGACAAGACGCCGTACAAGACCTGGGCTGGCGCGCGCTTCGGCCACGAACGCCGGCGCGAGATCGAGGCGCCGTCGTTCTACATGCACCTGCAGCCGCGCGACTGCTTCGCCGGCGGCGGCATCTGGCATCCGGAGCCGGCGACCTTGAAGAAGATCCGCGACTTCCTCGCCGACAATCCGGCGGCCTGGAAGAAGGCCGTGCGCACGAAGGCGTTCGAGCAGCGCTTCGAATTCTGGGGCGAGAAGCTGACGCGCCCGCCGCGCGGTTTCGATCCGGCGCACGAGCTGATCGAGGACATCAAGCTGAAGAACTACGCGGCCGGCCAGGGTTTCCCGGACGCGCTGGCGTGTTCGGACGAGCTGCATCCGTATCTCGTCGACACGTTCAAGCGCATCGCGCCGATGATCGACTATCTGTGCGCAGCGGTGGAACTGGATTTCTGAGGGGTTGCGCCATTGCGTCGATCATCCGAACCCGGCGAGATCTAAGAAGATTTCTCGCAGAGGCGCAGAGACGCAGAGAAAGAAATAAGGAAATACTGCCGTTGCCTTTCTCCGCGCCTCTGCGCCTCTGCGAGAAACGCCTTTGCTTTCGCCCGGCGATGCAAACCCTAGCGCTGCTGCACCGGCGTCAGGACGACCGTCGCCGTCATGCCCGCCGCCAGCGTCAGGTCCTTCGGCAGGTGCTCGAGGTCGATCGCGATGCGCACCGGCACGCGCTGCGCCAGGCGCACCCAGCTGAACGTCGGCGCCACGTTCGCCAGCAGGTTCGCGCCGGTCGGGTTGTCGACGTCACCGATGCCGCGCGCGATGCTCTCGACGCGACCGTGCAGCCGCGCGCCGCCGGCCATCAGGCGGATCTCGACGTCGTCGCCGACGTGCACGTACGGCAGCTTGGTTTCCTCGAAGTAACCGTAGATCCAGTAGGAGTTGCGGTCGATCAGCGCCAGCCGCGCGGCGCCGGCGGCGGCGTAGTCGCCGGAATGGACGTCGAGGTTGGTGACGTAGCCGTCGACCGGGGCGCGCACCTCGGTGCGTTCCAGCTCCAGCTTCGCGCGCGCCAGCGCGGCCGCGGCCTGCTGCACGGCGGCGACGGCCTGCTCGCGCGAGGCGGTCGCCTGGTGATGCGTCGCCTCGGCCTGGTGCAGGCTGGCGCGCGCCGAACTCGCGGTCGCGGCCGCGTCGGCGCGCATCTCGGCCGAGATCACGTTGTTCGACATCTTCTGGCGCCGCTCCGACTGCCCGGCGGCCTTCTGGTAATCCGCGCGCCGCGCCGCGATCGCCGCGTCCGTCGCGTCGCTGCTCGCGCCGGCCGCGCGGGCGGCCGCCTCGGCCGCGGCGAGCGTCGCCTCGGCCTGTTCGAGCGCGTAGCGGAAGCGCTCCTGGTCGATGGCGAACAGCACGTCGCCCTTGCGCACTTCCTGGTTGTCGCGCACCGCCACCGTGGTCACGATGCCGGACACGTCCGGTGCGATGCGCACCACGTCGGCACGCACGCGCGCATCGCGCGTCCACGGCGAGTACATGTAGCGCTTCCACAGCGCATGCGCGACCGCGGCGGCGGCCAGCACGACCAGCGCCGTCAGCACGAAACGCGAGATCGATTGGATTTTCATGGGTCGTATCCGTTGACGAAAGGCTTGCGTGGCGCGTCAGCGCATCGCGATCAGGCCGAGGCCGCCGAACACGCAGGCGAACAGCGCGAGCCGGAACAGCGGCGGATGCCAGACGTGGCGATACAGGCCGAAGCGGCCGAACAGCCAGTCGAGCGCCCATTGCAGCGCCAGGCTGGCGAGGAAGACCAGGAACAGCCCCGGCACTAGGGCGTCGAGAAGCGCGATCTCACGCGGCATGCGGGTTCTCCTGCGGCGGTGGTTCGACGAAGTCCGCCAGCGCCGAACGCTGGTCGAGCAATGCCAGTCTGATCAGATGCAGCGGTGCCATCACAGGCGCGTGCCCGCGCGCCTCGTCGAGCGCGGCGGACAACCGTTCGCGCGCGCGCCGATAGCGCTCGTGGCCGGGATCGGCGTAGAACATGGCCAGTGCCGCCAGCGCGGATTCGATCGGCGCGCGCAGCGCCGCCGGCGCGTCGGTCGCGGCCAGCGCCTTGCGCAGTTCGATGACCGCGTGGCCGGTTTCCTGCACCGCCAGCGACCAGGCCAGCAGGGATCGAGACTCGGCGCTGCCGGCACGCGTGTGCGCGACGATCTGCGCCGCCGCGTCGCGGCTGGCGCTCTCGAAGCGTTGCCGCAGACCGGCCAGCGGCAACCGGCAGACGCTGGCGACCTGCAATCGCAACTTGCGCAGCAGCCGCGCTTGCAGCCACGGGCTGTCCGAAGCGCTGGCGAACAGCATGAACGCCAATCCCGCGCAGACCACGCCGATCGCCTGCGCGAGGCTGCTGTTGATCGCGGCGAGCGCGTCGAAGGTCATCGGATTCTTCAGCGGCAATGTGCTGAAGAACGCGATCAGGTAGCCGGAACCGATGCCGGCCAATGCCGGGCGCGCCATCAGATAGAAACCGATCGCCAGGAACGGCAGCAGCGAGGCCGCCAGCAGCGCGAAGCCGTCCATGCGCACGAGCACGCCGTAGCTGCAGAGCAGTCCGGCCAGCGTGCCGGCGGCGTAGCCGACCAGCATCGCGCGCACCGCGCGCAGCGGGTCGGGCAAGGTCGCCATCACGCCGCTGAAGGCGGTCGCGATCAGCATCGCGCTGGCGCCTTCCGGCCACGCGCTGGCGAGCCAGAACGCACCCATCGCGAGCATCGTCGCGGTGGTGCGCGCGGCGGCGATCAGGAACCCGGCCCAATCGTTCGAGCGGCTGAACGGCGCCGGCACCTCGGCCGGACTGCGCGCGGCCTGCGGTGACGCCAGCGCCGCGTACGCCTGCGCGTAGTCGTGCAGCTCGCCGACGATGCGGCCGATCAGCTCGGCGCCGGTGTCGAAGTCGAGCCGCTCGGCGCGACCGGCCAGGCCCTGCCGCTGCGCGGCGATGCTGGCTGGAAAGCGTTCGCGCAGCGCTGCCAGCCGCCGCGTCAGGGCTTCGGCCTGCGGTCCCATCAACGGCGCGCTCTCGACCGGGGCGAGTTCGGCGCCGAGTTCGCCGGCGAGCGCCATCAGCCGCTCGCGCACCGGCCGCTGCGCCTCGTCCTGCAGGCGGTTCAGCTGATGATGCAGCGACTGGTAGCTGGTCGAGGCCGCCATGAAGGCGTGGTTCAACAGGCGCATGCGCGGGCTGCGCACGCGCACGCCGGCGTCCTCGAACACCACCGAGCTGCGCTGGTTCTCGATCTGCACGACCTCGCGCACGAAGCGCAGGTGCGCCTGCTCGAGATCGCCGCGCGGCAGCGCGCCGCGCAGGCTCTCTCGCGCGAACACGATGAAGCCGGCGAACTGCGCGCGGATGCTCTCGCGCAGCACGTTGCCGAGCCGCTGCGGAAAGATCGCGTCGCTGACCAGGCCGGCGACGAACACGCCGAGCAGGACCTCGCTGACGCGCATCACCGCCGAGTCGAACACGTTCTGCGGATGATTGACCACCGGCAGCGCGACGATCGCCGCGGTGTAGCCGGCCAGCACGAAACCGTAGGACTTGAAATTGCGATGCAGCGAAGCGCCGCCCGCGCACAGGCCGATCCACAGCGCCATCGCGAGCAGGAACGGCACGCTCTGCTGCGCGAACGCGCCGACGATGGCCAGCGCCGCGAGACAGCCGACCAGGGTGCCGAGCGCGCGATAGAAGCTCTTCGCGAGCACCATGCCGCTGTGCGGATGGATCACGATCGACACCGTCAGCATCGCCGTGCTCGGCTGCTCCAGGCCCAGCCGCATCGCCAGCCAGGCGGTAAGCAGCACGGCGAGCGCCGCCTTGGCGACGAACAGCCAGTCCAGCGCGGCGCCGCGTGCGAATGCGGCCGCCTCCGCGAAAGCTCCGTCCGGCACCCGCGCTCGCAGGTAGGCATTCATGCCGGATGGACCAGCGCCTCGACGTTGCCGAGCAGGCGCTTGAGCAGCCGTTCGAGCTGGTCGCGTTCGGCCGGCGCGAAGCCGAGCATGCAGCGGTCCAGCAGGTCCGTCATGCCCGGCAGCAGCGCTTCGAGCAGTTCGACGCCGCGCCGCGTCAGCGACAACAGCACCTTGCGGCGGTCGCCGTGCGGATCGGCGACGCGGTCGACCAGGCCGCGATCGACCAGGCCGTTGCAGATGCGCGTGAGGTTGGCGGACTTCTCCCCTGCCGCGCCGCCGAGCTGCGACGGGTTCATGGCGTGGTCCGCGCTGCCGTACAGCATGATCAGGATGTTGTAGTCGGTATGGTTCAGGCCGTGCTCGCGCAGGATCGCGTTGGCGGCGTCGTGGACCTGCGCCTGAATGTGCCGCACCAGCCGCACCAGCACGGCGGCGTCGCGGCGAAACGCGGGGAAGCGCTGGTGCGTCCTGCGGATGCGCGCCTCGGTGGCGGCGAAGCTGCCGGAGTCCGCGGCGGGCGTTTTTCGACTGTGCATGCCGCATTATAGTTCATAACTGAATTAATCAGTTGTGAACGATTGATAGGATTCCCCGCGCTTTCCCGATCATCGACGAGGCGCCGCCCACGCCACGACCGACGAATGATCGCTCCCATCGAGTACCGCTTCGGCGACTTCCGCCTCGACACCGCCACCCGCACCCTGCGGCGCGGGAGCGAGCCGGTCGCGCTGCCGCCGAAGGTATTCGACTGCGTCGTCTACCTGGTCGGCCATCGCGAGCGCGCGGTCGGCCGCGACGAGCTGATCGCGGCGGTATGGGGCAAGGTCGACGTCGGCGACGGCGTGCTCGGCCAGACCATCCTGCAGGCGCGCAAGGCGCTCGACGACACCGGCCGCGAGCAGCAGATCATCCGCACCGTGCCGCGCTTCGGCTATCACTGGCTGGCGCACGTCGAAGAGCATGCGACCGAGCTCGCCCCGCCACCGGCGACGCCCGAGCGCCCCGTCGATCTCGAGAGCCTTTTCTCGCCGCCCCCGGCTTCGCCTCGGCCGTCACGCGGGAGCGTCGTCGCCATCCTGGCGATCTGCGCGCTCGCCGCGATCGTCGGGCTCGTGTCGATGCGACCGCCGGCGCCGCCACACAGTGCCGCCGCCGTTGCCGCGCCGGCCCCTTCGAAGGCCGTCCTGGTGCTGCCGGTCACGGTCGTCGGCGACGCCGACGCGAGCTGGATCCGTTTCGGCGTGATGGACCTGATCGCCAGCCGCCTGCGCGCCGCCGGTCAGGAGGTCGTGCCGAGCGACAACGTCGTCGCGCTGGCGCGCGCCTACGATCGCGTGGCGACCGATCCCACGCAGCGGACCGCCTTCGCCGCCGCGGCCGGCGCGGCGCTGATGATCGAGACCCGCGCCGAAGCGCTCGAAGGACGCTGGCGCGTGACGCTGCGCGCCGTGCACGGCGCCTCCGCCGCCGCGCCCGCCGTCGGCGAAGGCGCCGACGTACTCGCTGCCGCGCGCAGCGCCGGCGACCGCTTCGCCATCTCCCTCGGGCTCGCTCCCGCGCCGAACGGACCCGATGGAGATCCGCTGCTGCAGCAGATCGAAGCGGCCCTGCTCGAGGACCGCACCGACCGCGTGCGCGAGCTCATCGAGCAGGCGCCGCCGGCGCGGCGCGACCAGCCGCTGCTGCGCTTCCAGCGCGCGCGTGCGGAGTTCCAGCGCGGCGACTTCGACGCCGCGCGCACCACCTTGAGCCGCCTCGCCGGCGACGTACCGCCTTCCGCGGACCCTGTGCTGCATGCGCGCACGCTGAACGCGCTGGCCGGGATCGAGCTGCAGCGCAACCGGCCGGCCGCCGCCCTGCCCGACCTGGAGCGCGCGATCGAACTGCTCGCCCGCGAGCGCGCCTACGGCCCGCTCGGCAAGGCCTACAACAACCGCGCCGCGGCACGGGACGAGCTGCGCGACCGCCACGGCGCGCGGGCCGACCTGGCGCAGGCGCGCATCGCGCTGGCGACGGCCGGCGACGCGCTCGGGCTGGCGATCATCGATTCCAACGTCGGCGCCGCGGCGGTGTCGCGCGAGCGCTTCGCCGAAGCCGTGCCGATCCTTACCGGCGCGCTCGAGCGCTTCGCAATGTTCCGCGCGCACGCTCCCGAATTGAACGCACGCATCAACCTCGCCGATGCGCAACTGGCGCTGCTCGATCCGCTCGCCGCTCTCGCCAACGAGGCGCGGATGCGCGATCTGGTCGAGCGGGTCAACGATCCGCTGCGTCGCCACGCGGCCGACCTGGTCCGCGTCGAGGTGCTGTGCGCCAACGGCCGCCTGCGCGAGGCGGCCGCGCTGCTGCAGCAGGTCCGCGGCGAAGCCGAGGCGCAGGCCGACGCGACAGCGCTGGCGCGCGCCCAGGCGATCGCCGCGCGCGCCGCGCTCGACGCCGGCGACGCCGCGCTGGCC